>NZ_LMBW01000024.1 GCF_001439915.1 Fredinandcohnia humi
TAACAGTTCCTACTGCCAAGCCTGTAGTGGACTTTCACCACCAAGTTATAGCCCATGCCGGGCGCACTACAAAAAAGGAATGGCATTCTGCCATCCCTAAAAAATTATAATCTTATCGTTTCCCAGAATCAAATGGTTCTCCAGCAGCTTTAGGTGCTTGTGAAGATTTAGAGAATAGAACCAATGCAATTAAAGTGACCACATAAGGGAAAATCTTTAAGAGAATTGGCGGGAAAACGGCAAGCTCTGGGATAACCTGTGAAACGTTGGCGACAGTACTTGCAAAACCGAAGAACAAGGTAGCACCTAATATTCCAAGTGGTTTCCATTGTCCGAAAATTAATGATGCAAGTGCCAAGAATCCTAACCCAGAAACTGTACCGGTAAATTCACCAGCATACGTAACAATAATAAGCGCTCCGCCTAGACCAGAAAATGCTCCAGAAAGGATTACCCCAAGATAGCGGATGCGTCTTACATTAACACCTGCAGCCTCAGCAGCTTGCGGGAATTCACCACAAGAACGTAAGCGAAGTCCCGTTTTTGTTTTATATAAAACAAATGCGCTAATTAATAATACAAGTAAGATAAACCATGTCGTTGGATATGTTTTTGTAAAAAACAGATCTCCGATAACCGGAATAGAAGACAATCCAGGAACATTAAACGGTGCAAACCCACTTGTGATACGGATATTACCACTACCAGTTATATTTCTAGCTAAGAATACCGTTAATGCACCTGCAATCAAATTTATTGCGACCCCGCTGATAATTTGATTGGCATTTAAGTTGATACTAGCGAATGCGTGTAATAGGGAAAAGATTATTCCGACAATCGCCGCTACTAATAAGCCGATCCAAAGAACTAAATTATGGTTTAAAGCCGTCCCTTGAAGATAAAAAATGGTCAGTGCCCCTGCAAAAGCCCCAAATATCATCAGACCGTCTAAGCCGATATTGACGACCCCGCTTCGTTCACTGAATAATCCTCCGAGAGCTGTAATAAGAAGAGGGATTGTAAAAACAATTGCATATGGAAAGATCTGTTCAATTATAGTCCACATTTTACGCTTCCTCCTTTTTCACAGCATTACCTTTTGAATTATTTCGACGCTTCATGAATTTATTCAATAAACGTTCAAATAAAATACTTGTAGCGGCGAAATAAATAATAATTGCAATGATTGTATTTGCAATTTCCGGCGGGATTTCTGTCATTGCGTTCATAAATCCAGTTCCGGAATATAGTATTCCAAAGAAGACAGCCGCAAAAAATACGCCAATGGGACTATTAGCCCCTAATAAAGCTACAGCAATGCCATCAAAGCCTTGTGTCGGCAAAATCCCAATTTGCATACTGGTTGCATTTCCTGTGTACATAGCAACCCCAGCAAGGCCTGCTAATCCGCCAGAAATCAGCATGGATAATACAATATTTGAATTTACTCGCATACCAGCATATTCTGCTGCATGTCGGTTAAACCCAACCGCTTTTAATTCAAACCCTAACGTTGTTTTATTAATAATAAAACTAATGATAATTACAGCTAAAATACCCAGGAAAAGACCAAGGTTGATATAAGAGCCATGGAACATTTCAGTTAAAAATGGTACACGCAATGTAGCTTCATCTGCTAATTTTCTTGATTCAGTCTCAAGAAACTCTCCTTTAAAATAACCAGGTACAACATAATAAACGGTCCAATATGCAACCCAGTTCATCATAATCGTTGAAACAACTTCATGTACATTAAATTTTGCTTTTAAGAGTCCAGGAATAAATGCCCAAAGTGCTCCACCTAGTAATCCTGCTAAAATCATTACGAGCAGAAGAATCGGTCTTGAAAGATCAAATGTTAATCCGACCGCAGTTGCAAGAAGTCCACCGATTAACATTTGACCAGAAGCCCCAATATTAAATAGTCCTGTACGAAATGCAAAAGCAACTGATAGACCTGTAAAAATTAAGGGAGTTGCAGTTGCAAGTGTATCCCCAAATCTGGATATATCTTTTAAACCACCTTGAATCAGATATAGATAGCCCACAAAAGGGTTACTTCCAATCAGGAGCATTAATAATCCACCAGCAATTAGACCAAAAAGTACTGCAATTAATGAAACAATTGTAGTTCTCATACACTTCTCTCCTTACCTACACCCGCCATCATAAGACCAACCTCATTTTCATTTGTTTCGGAGGCATTCACAATCCCAATGAGTTCACCATTATTAACGATGGCAATGCGATCAGATAGCTGCAATACTTCATCTAGTTCTAGTGAGATTAATAGTACTGCTTTTCCTTTATCACGGTGTTCAATCAATCGTTTATGAATATATTCAATTGACCCAACATCAAGTCCGCGAGTTGGTTGAACGGCAACTAGCAATTCAGGATCTAATTCCAGTTCGCGCCCAATGATTGCTTTTTGTTGGTTACCGCCGGATAAGGTTCTTGCAATAGAAACTTCTCCTTCTCCTGAACGCACATCAAATTTTTCTAAGATTTTCTTTGCATATTCTTTCATTACAGAAACCTTTAATATTCCGTGCTTCGAAAATGGTGGTTTATTATAAACCTCAAGTACCATATTGGATTGGAGTGTGTAATCTAGGACAAGTCCACGTTTTTGTCTATCTTCAGGAATGTGAGCGATCCCTTTGTCAATTCTTTTCCGAACTGGCAGAGTTGTGATATCCTCCCCATTTAATAAAATCTTTCCTGATTCAGCCTTGCGAAGACCTGTTATCGCTTCCACTAACTCAGATTGACCATTTCCTTCAACGCCTGCAATACCCACAATTTCTCCTTTCCGTACGGTAATAGAAAAGTTTTTTAAGCCCAAAACCTTTCTATTATTTTTTACAGAAAGAGAATCTATTTCTAATACCATTTCACCTGGTTTACTTTCTTCTTTATCTACATTAAAGGAAACATGTCGACCAACCATCATCTCCGCTAAGCTTGCTTCACTAGATTCAGCCACATTTACTGTTCCTATGTATTTACCACGACGAATAACTGTACAGCGTTCCGCAACTGCTTTAATTTCCTTCAATTTATGTGTAATGATGATAATTGATTTTCCTTCTTTAATCAAATTGCGCATGATTTTCATTAATTCATCTATTTCATTTGGGGTTAACACAGCCGTCGGCTCGTCAAAAATAAGCACTTCGGCTTCACGGAAAAGCATCTTGATAATCTCAACCCGCTGCTGCATTCCAACAGAAATGTCTTCTATTTTTGCATGTGGGTCTACATTCAGTCCGTAATACTTGGACAATTCTTCAATCCGTTTTGCCGCACTATTAACATCAAGGACAACCCCATTCTTAATAGGTTCACTTCCCAAAATGATATTTTCAGTAACTGTAAAATTTTCAACAAGTTTAAAATGTTGATGCACCATCCCAATACCTAGACGGTTTGCCACATTGGGGTTATTGATATGCACTTGTTCCCCATTTACTTTAATAATTCCTTGCTCAGGCTGATACATACCAAATAAAACGCCCATAAGCGTGGACTTTCCTGCCCCATTTTCACCAAGCAGAGCGTGTATCTCTCCCTTTTTTAAAGTAAGAGTGATATTATCATTAGCTACAATACCGGGAAATTCCTTCCTAATATTCAGCATTTCTACAACATATTCCATAGTAGCACTCACCTTTTTTCCAGACTCAAATCCTTTTTATTAGGAGTCCCCTATCCACATCCAAAAAATGTAGAAGGATATGTTACTTTCACGTTTTGGGTTATATACAAAAGAGACGGATGAAAACCGTCTCTTTTTAAACTAAACTTACTTAATTAAATCACCTTGTTCGCCGGAGACTTTAATTTCACCAGATTTAAGCTTTTCAAAAATATCTTTAACTTTAGTTACAGTTTCCTCGCTTAAGTTAGGATTTTCATCCGGAATACCTACTCCATCATTTGTAACATCATAGGTTAAAGTTTTTCCACCAGGGAATTCCCCATTAAGCTCTTGTTCAATTAATTCTTGAGTTGCGTGAGCAAGCTTCTTCATTGCAGAAGTTAAAGTAATTGACTTTTCACCTTCATAAATTCCTTCAGAATATTGGTCAACGTCAACACCAACCATCCAAACTTCTTCTCCTGCTTTAGCGCGGTTTTTAGACTCAGTAAAAGCACCTACACCTACACCACCAGCAGCAGCAAAAATGACGTTTACACCACGATCATACATTTGTGCTGCAATTTGTTGACCAGCAGCTGAGTTATCAAATGAACCTTGATAAACTACGTTGTCCGCTTTAATTGTTAAGTTTGTTCCTAAGTTTTCATTCGCATATGCTAGACCTTGCTGGAATCCCCAGTTAAATTTTTGAACAGCCGGAATTTCCATACCACCGATAAATCCTGCTTCCCCTTCTTTTAACTCTAATGCAGCAGCAACACCAGCTAAGAAACCAGATTCGTGCTCAGAAAAGAATACAGCAACAGTGTTATCAGCTACAACAGGAACAAAGTCACCCTTATGTGGGTTCCCGTCTAGAATAATAAATTTTGCATCTTCGTATTTAGATTGTGCTTGAAATATTGCAGTTTCAAATTTGAACCCTGGTGCTACGATGACTTTATAGCCTGCATCGTAAAGGTTAGCCATTTCTTTTAAGTATTCTGCTTCAGTAGTACCAGCCGGCTTAAGATATTTTTCTTGAATACCAAGCTCTTCTTTTGCAGCCAGGATTCCTTCCCAAGTACCTTGGTTAAATGATTTATCATCAATTGTCCCAGCATCAGTTACCATACCTATTTTTAGGTTAGCACCTTCGCCATTTCCTTTACCTGTACCTGTACCTTCTTTGTCTGCGCTTCCACATGCACCTAATAAAGTTCCAGCTGCAAGAAGAAATGCTAGACCAAAACCAGCTTTCTTTTTAAACATAATTAATCCCCCTAAAATTTTTATTAAAAATAAATCCTTACCTATAAATATTTGTTAGTAACGGACTGCTTATTCACCTCCTTAAAGTGTGCATTTTTTCCAAATTTATAATACACGTTTTCTAACAACATGGAAGGAAAACTTGTCGGCTCTAAAATAATTTTGTGAAAATAATACAGGTTTATCATTATCGTCATAATGCATTTGTTTTAATAGCAATAGAGCAGTTTCCGGATCACAATTTAAAAGAGGGGAAATGGTATCATGATACCCAATTGGTTCGATATGGGTCACGGCATACGTTATTTTTCTTCCCGCTTTATTCTCCAATAAATCAAAAATTGATTCTTCATGTGAATAGCTAGAAGGTAAATTTGCACTAAGTATTTTATCGATACAATACACAACAGGCTCACCGTTTGCAGTGCGGACCCGTTCAATTAAGGTTACTTCTTCATTTTCTAAACAACTAAACCCTTTTATATCACCGTCAGTTGGCCCTTTAACCGTTTTCGATAAAAAGATTGTACCAGGTGACATTCCAGCGTGAATAATCATATCTGTTATACTGCTAATTTGCTCAATTCCTGAATTAAAAAGAGGTTTTGCATTAACAAAGGTTCCAACACCATGTCTTCTAATAATGACATTCTCTTCTTCAAGAATTCGCAGTGCTTCTCTTAATGTTGCCCTGCTAACGCCTAATTGTTTTGCTAGGAGAAATTCTGATGGTAGCTTTTCTTTTTCTTTGTAGACTCCGTTGTCAATATCAAGTCTGATTTGATCTATCACTTGCAAATACAATGGTCGATTATCTAACTTGATAGTCATCTGCAGTTCCCCCAGTTTATGTATAGTCATCAGACCTCTGATGTTAGACCGATATTAATACGACAATAACTATATCATTTTTCCCAGAAGAAATAAATAACAATTGCGCAATTTGTCGAAAAAAAGAAGAGCATCTGCCCTTCTTTTTCTTCTTTGTTCAATTATGATTAACTACCGACATCCTCATTTTTTGCAGAAACAAGGACTGTCCTCGGTTTGCTGCCCTCATATTGACCCACTACACCTCTTAGTTCCATAGCATCGATAAGTCTAGCAGCTCTTGTGTATCCAATTCGAAATCTTCGTTGCAGCATTGACACTGACGCTGTTTGCATTTCAATAACAAGTTGTACAGCATCGTTATATAATTCATCATCCACGTCCTCAGTTGTTTCAACCGTATCTGTCGGAATCATTTCCTCTTGATATTGTGCTTTTTGTTGTGATATCACAAAATTAACAACCTCTTCAACCTCATCATCCGACAAAAACGCACCTTGTACCCGAACAGGCTTTGAGGCTCCAACAGGTAAAAATAACATGTCACCTCGTCCTAGCAATTTTTCCGCTCCACCCATATCTAAAATTGTCCTAGAGTCTGTTTGTGAAGAAACACTAAATGCAATACGTGATGGAATATTTGCTTTAATAACCCCGGTGATAACATCAACTGAAGGTCGTTGAGTAGCGATAATTAAGTGAATTCCAGCAGCACGAGCCATTTGTGCTAAACGTGTGATAGAATCCTCAACATCTGATGAGGCAACCATCATTAAGTCTGCTAACTCATCTACGATCACAATAATGTAAGGAAGAGAAGGTTGCTTCGCCTCTTCTTCGCTATTATGACGACGGATATATTCATTGTAGCCCTCGATGTTTCTCGTATGGGTATGTGAGAATAATTCATATCTGCGTTCCATTTCATTAACGACTTTTTTAAGTGCCTGTGATGCCTTTTTAGGATCTGTCACAACCGGCGCCAATAAATGTGGAATTCCGTTATACACATTTAATTCAACCATTTTCGGGTCAATCATCATCATTTTCACTTCATGTGGTTTTGCCCTCATTAGTACACTCGTAATAATGCCATTAATACATACACTCTTACCACTACCCGTGGCACCAGCCACTAATAAGTGAGGCATTTTATTAAGCTCTGCAAATTTAGCCTCGCCCGAAATATCACGGCCAAGTCCGATTAATAACTTAGCATCTGAACGCCCGGGTTCGATATCCTCCAGGACCTCACGCAGCGATACAACTGCAATTTCAGAATTTGGAACTTCAATCCCAACTGCCGATTTACCAGGGATTGGAGCCTCAATCCGAATATCTTTTGCTGCTAAAGCAAGTGCTAAATCATCGCTTAAATTAACGATTTTACTTACTTTTACCCCAACATCTGGGTACACTTCATACTTTGTCACAGCAGGACCGAGGTGAACTTTTGTCACCTTCGCCTTTACACCGAAGCTATGAAATGTTTTTTCTAGCTTTCTAGCATTTTCATAAATATTTTCATGCTCTGCACTTTGACTAGTTTGTTTTGGAGGATGCAGAAGGTCAATAGGTGGTAATTCATAATCTACATTCTCCAGTTCACCTTCTGTAAAGGTAATTGGCATTTTTTCATCATGGTCTACATCTGTTTCATGAGGCTGTTGCTCATGTTTTTCGTGATGTCTCACTTGTTCTCTTGTATAAGCCTTGTCTGCGAAATTCGAGATAATCGGCTCAATTGGGAGCTCAACAGGCGTTTCTTTTAGGTCTGTTTGTGAAGTATGTACATCCTGTTTTTGTGTCGCTTTTGGCTTCTTTCGTTTTTCTTTTTTAGGCTGGTTTTTGCGTTGCTGTGACCAATTTTTGATATCATCAACAAATGCAATCCATTGATCTTTAAAAAATGCAACAACAGGACTAAAGAGCTTCGCAATTGTATCATGAAGCGATTTGCCGGTAACAAGCACACCGCCAATTACGATTAAAAAGACGGAAATTATTTTTGTACCCGTTTCATCAAATAAAAAATACGAAGCAGCAAATAGGATCGAACCAATCATTCCACCGCCCAAATCTGTTGTACTCGTATTGCCATTAACAATCGCCCAAAACATACTCCATGTATTTTTGATCACACTAGGATCCGTGAATTTGCCATCATTTGTTTGTAAATTAAATAATGGAATATGACTTAATAGTAGCATTGCGCTAATGATTAAGTAGACTCCACTCAATTGCCTTGTAATGATTTTTGGCCATGTCCGGTTCCAAATGATATAAATTGAAACAAGCAAGAGCCCGATTAATCCAAGAATATCCCAATTCCCAAGGAAAAATCGAAATAAATAGACAAGCCCTGTCCCCACTGTTCCAAGTCTAGCTAATCCTATACATGCTAATGCTAGCAATAATAATCCTAGCAATTCAAATTTTAGTGTTTTTTTCCACTCATCTTTTCGCTTCGACTGTCTACGTTTTCGTTTCGCCATACTACACCTACTCTACCTATAAATAACGCGAAAGCAGCCATACCATGGCTGCCTATCAAATGAAAATCTAATTAAATTATAACACAAACATATGCGCCTTGGCGCATTCGCGCCCAGATTTTTTAGGCCCACACGATGTGGGTCACAAAGACGTTGCCACAGGAAGTGGCGTTCTTAGTCTTTGATCTTATGCTCGAAAAGTTTCCTTTGAAAATCTGTGGCATCCGCCGGAGGCTTTAACTTTATTCAGGAGAAGTAGTAGACTTCTCCTGAATAAGGTTATACTAATTTGTCTCAAAATCTTATTTTCTGCCCCGGTGAATATCTCCCGTCTAGAAAGTGTTGAGGATCTGTGCTCATGACTCTTTCAATCGTGTATTCGCCGTTTTGGGAGCTGCTAACAGCCAATGAAACACCATTTACATCAACAAATTTTATATGATCTTCCATTTCAGTTTGTGGATAAATTAGTTCCTGCGGCATCATCGTATATAAGATCATTGGATCAACCTCTCACTTTCATCAGAAAGATTTTTCCCATCAATTAACTCATTTAATTTTTTTATTGCTTGACCAATTCCGCCAATCTCATCCATGAGTCCATATTCAACTGCATCCGAACCGAGTACATTTGTCCCGATATCCCTTGTTAAATTGCCTTTTGAAAACATCAATTCCTTAAATTTATCTTCCGAAATATTTGAATGACTCGTCACAAAATTCACAACACGCTCTTGCATTTTATCAAGATACTCAAACGTCTGTGGGACTCCAATCACAAGTCCTGTTAGTCTAACCGGATGAATCGTCATTGTCGCTGTTTCGGCAACAAAAGAATAATCGCAGGCCACAGCTATTGGAACCCCAATCGAATGACCGCCTCCTAAAACAATAGAAACAGTTGGCTTGGAAAGTGATGCTAGCATTTCAGAAATGGCAAGACCTGCTTCCACATCTCCTCCAACTGTATTTAAAACGACTAGTAAACCTTCAATTTTTGGATTTTGTTCAATCGCAACAATTTGAGGTATAACATGTTCATATTTCGTTGTTTTATTTTGTGGTGGTAATTGAATATGACCTTCAATTTGGCCGACAATGGTAAGGCAATGGATCTTACTGTCATTCGACAATTGGGGGACATTTGTTTGACCCAGTTGCTGAATTTTTTCTACCAATGATGAACCCTTTGTTTCATTTTTATCTTGATCCCCTTGTGGCGGCTCCTCATTTATGTATTGATTATTATTCATCGTAATCTCCTTTCAACCCATTTACCAATTAGTATAAACACTAGCCCCCTTTTCATTCCAAAAGAAAAAGCCAACCATAAGATTGACTTTTTGATACATGCTATTAATTTGAAATTAAATTTGATAATTGAATTCGTTCTTGTTCGTTTAATGGGACAAGTGGCAAGCGAACAGATCCCACATCTAGTCCCTTAATTTGAAGAGCAGTTTTTACAGGTACAGGATTGGGGGCTGTAAACAATCCCTTCATGATTGGTAGTAGCTTCTGATGAAGGCTTGCAGCTTCAGTTATGTTACCAGCTAAAAACGCATTCACCATTTGCTGCATTTCATTACCAATTACATGGGAAGCAACTGATACGACACCTTTTGCACCAATTGAAAGTGCAGGAATTGTAATCCCATCATCACCGCTGTATAATTCAAAATTATCCTCGGTATTCGCAATAATTTCAGTCATTGCCTCCAAGCTTCCGCTTGCCTCTTTTACAGCTACGATATTCGGAATTTTGGATAACTTAATAATGGTTTCAACTGACATATTAATAACCGATCTTCCAGGAATATTATATAACATAACGGGAAGATTTGTACTTTCAGCAATTGTTTTAAAATGCTGAAAAAGCCCTTCCTGATTTGGCTTATTATAATACGGTACAACAAGCATAATACCGTCAACACCAGCTTCTTGGGCTTTTTTAGTAAGCTCCATTGATGCGTACGTATTATTACTTCCTGTTCCTGCTATGACCGGAACTCGACTGTCAACTACTTTAACAACGTGGCGGAAAAGCGCCACTTTTTCCTCAGATGATAATGTGGGAGATTCACCTGTTGTCCCCGCTACAACCAGTGATTCCGTGCCATTGTTTAATAAATAATTGATCAACTGTGTTGTTTTGCCGAAATCGATGTTTCCTTTATTATCAAATGGTGTCACCATCGCCGTAGAGATTCTTCCAAAATCAATCATGCTTTTACACCTGCTCCCATCAATTACGCCTAGAACTTTTTAATAAAACACCTAGGCTTGATCAAAAAATAAAAACTATTGATATTGAATAAGAAAGGGACACCCTACCAAACGGAGGTTCCCTACTTCTTCGTCTTAATAGTCTACCACTTCTGCTCCTACAGGTCCATCGGACAAATGGAATGCCTTGTGGAGAGCATTAATTGCTTCCTTCATTTCTGATTCTTTTACAAGAACCCAGATTGTTGAATGGCTATCTGCAGATTGTAGGATTTGGATTCCTTTTTCGGAAAGTGCTGTTACAATTCGAGCTGTTACTCCAGGTACCCCATTCATCCCTGCTCCTACAGTTGATACTTTCGCACATTTTTCTGTCACTTGGGGTTCATATCCCATTTCTTTCAGTTTATGAACAGCACGTGCTGTCATTTCTCCCGAAACAGTATAAACAACTCCATTTGGCGTGATATTAAAGAAATCTACGCTAATTTTCTCATTTGCCATGGTCTTAAATACTTCTGTTTGAAGATTATATTGGCCTTTTTTGGCTTGAACCTTTAATTGCGTTACATTTGTCACATGTGCAATACCCGTGATCAATCTTTCCTTGACCTCGACACCTCTGCGCTTTTCTTTTGTTGTTACAAGTGTACCTGGTGCATCACTGTAAGTGGAACGCACTCTAATTGGTACCTTTGCCTCCATCGCAATTTCAACGGCACGCGGGTGAATTACTTTCGCACCATGGTATGCCATGTTCACAATCTCATTATATGTGACCACAGATAAAGGCTTTGCGTCCCCAACGATGCGAGGGTCAGCGGTCATGACACCTTCTACATCTGTAAAAATATCAATCCATTCAGCTTGCAGGGCAACACCAAGAGCCGCTGCGGATGTATCACTTCCACCTCTGCCTAAAGTCGTAATATCCCCTATTTTAGAGATGCCTTGAAAACCTGTAACAACTACCACATCATGGTCTTCAAGTGTTTGAAGTAATCTGTCACACTTCATTTCAGTAATTCTAGCATTTGTATGATCATTATTTGTTCGAAAGCCGGCCTGCCCGCCATTTAAAGCAGCTGCAGAGATTCCAGTTTGATTCAACATATTGGTGAAAACAACACTGGAAATAATCTCACCACAGGACACAAGCATATCCATTTCCCTGTTGCTTATATTTTCGGTTTGGTCCCCTACTAAGCTTAACAGTGTATCTGTTGCATACGGATCACCCATGCGTCCCATAGCAGATACAACAACTACTACTTTATATCCATCTGAAATAGCACTTTCAATATGTTTTTTTGCTCTATCACGAGATTCTTCATCGCGAACCGATGTTCCGCCAAATTTTTGTACAACGATATTCATGAAACCACCCCATGTTTGGTTAAAACGATTATTTTGCTACTAAACCTAGCTTTAATAGACTGCCTGCAATTTGTACTGAGTTCCATGCAGCACCTTTTAATAGATTATCAGAAACTACCCACATGTGGAATCCATTATCTTGGTCTAAGTCTTTTCTGATTCTTCCTACGAATACATCTTTTTTACCAACTGCATGAATTGGCATTGGATAAATTTGCTCAGCTGGATTATCCTCTAATACAATTCCTGGTGCAGATGCTAATAAGTCTTTAACTTCTTGTGCGGAAACGCCATTTTGAGCTGTTTCAAAATAAACTGATTCAGAATGTCCAGTTTCAACCGGTAAACGAACACAGGTTGCAGCAACATGAAGATCCGGTAAATGCATAATTTTTTTCGTTTCATTAATCATTTTCATTTCTTCAAAAGTGAAACCATTATCTTCAAATTTATCAATTTGTGGAATTGCATTAAATGCAATTTGATAATGCTTTTTGTCACCTTTTACAGGTAAAATTTTTGGAGAAAATTCATTTCCTTCAACGATATCCTTTGTCTGCTCATTCATTTCTGAGATGGCAGCTACGCCAGACCCTGATACTGCTTGATAAGTTGAAACAACAACCTTTGATAAACCATATGCTTTACGAATTGGCTCTAAGGCTACTACCATTTGAATAGTTGAACAGTTTGGATTTGCGATTATACCATTATGATTAAGAAGGTCATTTTCATTTACCTCAGGAACAACAAGTGGTACATTTTCAGTCATTCTAAATGCACTTGTGTTGTCTACGACGATTGCCCCACGTTTTACAGCTTCTGGAGCTAGCTCTTTCGAAACGCCACCACCTGCACTAAATAAAGCAATATCAACACCTTCGAATTTTTCTGGTGTTGCAACTTCAACTGTTACTTCTTTTCCCTTATACGTAATCTTTTTACCAGCAGAACGCTCTGATGATAATAAAGTTAATTTTGTTAATGGAAAATTCGTTTCTTCAAGTGTTTTGAGCATTTGCATTCCTACTGCACCTGTAGCACCTACAACTGCAACATGTAATTCGTTTTCTACTGTCATTTGATATTCCCCTTCCAGTAATACTAGAACGTCTAATTTACGTTTAATGATTTATATTTTACCACATACCAGAACTAAAGGAGAAGAATTTTCATTCTTTCTCCTTTAGTATGAAGATTTCATTACTATTCGTCGTCACGGAATCTTTCGATAATAACCGGCTGTAATTGTCTTCCTTCAATTGCGGCGGCGACAGTGTCGCGAAGCATTGGCATACGAGCAACCATTGAATTAGGTTTATTCGTTGGTGAATCCTGGCCATACGGGATAAAATAAATATTTTTAGTTGCCATTAGCCTCATTAGATTTACACCGTTTAAGCCTAAAGCATCATTTGTGGAAATTCCTAAAACCACTGGATTTTGATTACGTAACGTTGCTTTCGCAGCCATTAAAACCGGAGAATCCGTTAAGGCATTTGCGAATTTACTCATGGAATTCCCTGTTAGCGGGGCAATTACCATGCAATCAAGCGGGATTTTGGGACCTAATGGTTCTGCTTTTACAATTGAATCTATCACTTTATGACCTGTAACTTTTTCAATTCTTTCGACCCAGTCTGCCCCATCTCCAAAACGTGTATTTGTTGACTGTACCGTCCAAGAGATGACAGGTATTACTTCCGCACCCTCATCGACTAGTTTTATAATTTCAGGCATTACCGCATCATACGTACAATGGGATCCCGTAACACCCAATCCGATTCTTTTTCCCTTTAATGAAGCCATATTATTCTTTCCCCTCTCTTTGTTGTAATAACTCAAGAAGTAGTTGGGATAATACATTTGCCACGATTTGCCCGGCTGTCTTTGGTGCGACAATACCAGGTAAACTAGGTGCTAATAATGCCTTTATCCCTCTTTTTTCGGCATATCTAAAATCTGTTCCCCCTGGTTTTGAGGCAAGATCAACTATCAATGTGTGTGCGGGCATTTTCGAAATCACGCTTGATGTCACAATTAATTTTGGAATCGTATTGATGCAAACATCAATATCTGTAACCTCTTCGGCAATATTTGAAAGGTGGAAAGGTGTTAATCCCATTTCCGCTATTCTTGCTATATGCTCTATTTTTCTGGCACCTACCTTTACGTGTGCCCCTAATGCGGCAAAGCTTCTAGCCACACTCATGCCTACCCTGCCTAGTCCTAGTACTGCAATATTCGAACTATGAATCGTTATATCCGTATGTTGGATGACCATCATAATTGTCCCTTCAACCGTTGGAATGGAATTATAGATAGCTACGTCATCTCTTTCGAATAAACGTACTAATTTACGATTTGTTGCCTTTATTAATCCATCCAAATACGAATTGCTAATGCCCGAATAAACAACACAATGTTTAGGTGTTTGAGTTAAGATTTCTTCTGATAAGACGACTGTTTCATTTGAAAAAATCGTTTCTACTTCGCCTTCACTGTTTGTTCCGGATACTGGCAAAATGATTGCATCTATTTCTGTAAAGTCGATTTCGTCTATTCGTTCCTTTGAAGCTCCTGTAAATCCATGATCTAATTGATCAAATCCAATTAAAGAAAGCCTTGCATCTAATTCAATTAGTTTACGAATCACTTCTAACTGTCGTGCATCTCCACCAATAACTGCTACATGCATATCAGTTAACATACGTTTTATCACCTTCTTTTACCAAAAATGAAACTCGAATGAATGTGAGTTAGTGAAATCTTTTTTCTTCAATTTCCAATAAGAGCCTTCTTGCATTTAATAAAATCACCAAATTTTATCTACTCCACCATACTATGAGGAATTGCTAAAATAGGTGAATGAACATGATAAAATTTGCTTAGGATAACATTCTTCTTAAAAAAAAAAAAAAAAAAAAAAAACGAGAA
>NZ_LMBW01000044.1 GCF_001439915.1 Fredinandcohnia humi
TCATGGCGTCTCAAGGCACCAAACGATCCTATGAACAGATGGAAACTGGTGGAGAACGCCAGAATGCTACTGAGATCAGGGCATCTGTCGGAAGAATGGTTAGCGGCATTGGGAGATTCTACATACAGATGTGCACAGAACTCAAACTCAGTGACAATGAAGGGAGGCTGATCCAGAACAGTATAACAATAGAGAGAATGGTACTCTCTGCATTTGATGAAAGAAGAAACAGATACCTGGAAGAGCACCCCAGTGCGGGAAAGGACCCGAAGAAAACTGGAGGTCCAATTTATCGAAGAAGAGACGGGAAATGGGTGAGAGAGCTGATCCTGTATGACAAGGAGGAGATCAGGAGAATTTGGCGTCAAGCGAACAATGGAGAGGACGCAACTGCTGGTCTTACCCATCTGATGATATGGCATTCCAACCTGAATGATGCCACATATCAGAGAACGAGAGCTCTTGTGCGTACTGGAATGGACCCCAGGATGTGCTCTCTGATGCAAGGATCAACTCTCCCGAGGAGATCTGGAGCTGCAGGAGCAGCAGTAAAGGGGGTAGGGACGATGGTGATGGAGCTGATTCGGATGATAAAACGGGGGATAAATGACCGGAATTTCTGGAGAGGCGAAAATGGAAGAAGAACAAGAATTGCATACGAGAGGATGTGCAACATCCTCAAAGGGAAATTCCAAACAGCAGCACAAAGAGCAATGGTGGATCAAGTGCGAGAGGGCAGAAATCCTGGAAATGCTGAAATAGAAGATCTCATTTTTCTGGCAAGGTCTGCACTCATCCTGAGAGGATCTGTGGCCCATAAGTCCTGCTTGCCTGCTTGTGTGTACGGACTTGCAGTGGCCAGTGGATATGACTTTGAGAGAGAAGGATACTCCCTGGTTGGAATAGACCCTTTCCGTCTACTTCAAAACAGCCAGGTTTTTAGTCTAATTAGACCAAATGAGAACCCAGCGCACAAGAGTCAACTGGTGTGGATGGCATGCCACTCTGCAGCATTTGAGGACCTTAGAGTCTCAAGTTTCATCAAAGGGACAAGAATGGTCCCGAGAGGACAGTTATCCACCAGAGGGGTTCAAATCGCTTCAAATGAGAACATGGAAGCAATGGATTCCAACACTCTTGAACTGAGAAGTAGATATTGGGCTATAAGAACCAGGAGCGGAGGGAACACCAACCAACAGAGGGCATCTGCGGGACAAATTAGCGTTCAACCCACTTTCTCGGTACAGAGAAATCTCCCCTTCGAAAGAGCGACCATTATGGCAGCTTTTACAGGAAATACTGAGGGTAGAACGTCTGACATGAGGACTGAAATCATAAGAATGATGGAAAGTGCAAGACCAGAAGATGTGTCATTCCAGGGGCGGGGAGTCTTCGAGCTCTCGGACGAAAAGGCAACGAACCCGATCGTGCC
>NZ_LMBW01000045.1 GCF_001439915.1 Fredinandcohnia humi
CCAAAATATTTATGCAGCTTGTTGACTGGTATGAAGACGGTATTCCACCGGGCTCATGCCAGTCAATTTTGCTTTTATCCGTTCATTGTTATAGTAAAAAATATAATCAGTTACTGCTTGTTTAAGCTCTTCAAATGACTTATAAACTCTACCGTAATACATTTCCTGTTTCATTATCCCGAAGAAATTTTCCATTGGTGAATTATCCAGACAGTTTCCCTTTCGGGACATACTTTGAAATATACCGTTATCTTTTAGTTTCCTTACATATCTTTTCATTTGATAACCCCAGCCTTGATCAGAGTGTATAGTTGTTCGGTAGGGGCAATCTTTTGTTATTTCAATTGCTTCGTCTAAAGCATCCATAATTGCTTGAGCGTTTGGTCGTTCTGAGAACCGAAAGGATAGAATTTCACCATTAAACATATCTAAAAATGGATCTAAATAAGCCTTCTTAATGATTATCTTCCCATCGGAATCGGTCGTATAGTATTTGAATTCAGATGTATCAGTCGTTAATTTTTGATGTGGAATACTTGTATGGAATCTACGGTTTACAAGGTTTTTCGAGATCTTGCCTACAGTTCCTTTATAAGTGCTGTATTTACGAGATTTACGTGTGAATGATGTACAAGTAATAGCAAGTTTATTGGTAATCCGTAGGATTTTTTTGTGATTTACGATATAACCTCTCTTGCGCAATTCCATATCAATTCGACGATAGCCGTAATTTCCATTATGTTTGTCTACAATATCTTGGATGATTTTTTCAATCTCTTCATCTGGATTGGATTCATTAAATCGTTTTTGCCAATACATATAGGTTGCCTTTGGAAAACCTGTGGCTTCAAGGATAACAGCTAATTTGAATTCTTTTCTGAGTTCTTGGATGACCCTGGATTCTGTTTTAGCAGTCGGCTCGGAATATTTACCCCTGAAGCACGGAGCTTTTTTAAATAGGCATTCTCCGCACGTAGTAACTCTATTTCTTTTAAAAGTTGTTGTTCTTTCGTCAATTTCTTCTCATTTTTATTCTTCTTTGATTCGTTGGACAATGATGGACGCCCCTTTGATTTAGAGAGTCCTTCAATACCTTCATTTTGCCATTTCCTCAACCAATTAAGAATCATAGGTGGTTCAGTAATGCCAAATTTTCTAGCAACTTCTTCAAGGGAATCTCCTGTTCTTACCTTATAGTTTAAGACATCTATTTTAAATTGAACAGGATAATTCGTAACTGCTTTTTTAGGAGCCAACCCCTGTTTGCCAAATTGTTGGAACGCACTGACCCATTTTCTTATATTGGTTTTACTTTGAATTCCAAATCTAATAGCCAAGGAAGCATATCCACCTTCACCAGCTAAGTAAGCGTCGACTACTTTTTGCTTAAACTCTTCATGATATTTGACCACAAAAAA
>NZ_LMBW01000046.1 GCF_001439915.1 Fredinandcohnia humi
ACCAAACGATCCTATGAACAGATGGAAACTGGTGGGGAACGCCAGAATGCTACTGAGATCAGGGCATCTGTTGGAAGAATGGTTAGCGGAATTGGGAGATTCTACATACAGATGTGTACAGAACTCAAACTCAGTGACAATGAAGGGAGGCTGATTCAGAACAGTATAACAATAGAGAGAATGGTACTCTCTGCATTTGATGAAAGAAGGAACAGATACCTGGAAGAGCACCCCAGTGCAGGAAAGGACCCTAAGAAAACTGGAGGTCCAATTTATAGGAGAAGAGACGGAAAATGGGTGAGAGAGCTGATCCTGTATGACAAAGAGGAAATCAGGAGAATTTGGCGACAAGCGAACAATGGAGAAGATGCAACTGCTGGTCTTACCCATCTAATGATATGGCATTCCAATCTGAATGATGCTACCTATCAGAGAACGAGAGCTCTCGTGCGTACTGGAATGGATCCCCGGATGTGCTCTCTGATGCAAGGATCAACTCTCCCGAGGAGATCTGGAGCTGCAGGTGCAGCAGTGAAGGGGATAGGGACAATGGTGATGGAACTAATCCGGATGATAAAACGAGGGATCAACGACCGGAATTTCTGGAGAGGCGAGAATGGAAGAAGGACAAGAATTGCATATGAGAGAATGTGCAACATCCTCAAAGGGAAATTCCAAACAGCAGCACAAAGGGCAATGGTGGATCAAGTGAGAGAGAGCAGAAATCCTGGGAATGCTGAAATAGAAGATCTTATTTTTCTGGCAAGGTCTGCACTCATCCTGAGAGGATCGGTGGCTCATAAATCCTGCTTGCCTGCTTGTGTGTACGGACTTGCAGTGGCTAGTGGATATGACTTTGAGAGAGAAGGGTACTCCTTAGTTGGAATAGATCCTTTCCGTCTGCTTCAAAACAGCCAGGTCTTTAGTCTCATTAGACCAAATGAGAACCCAGCACATAAGAGCCAACTAGTGTGGATGGCATGCCACTCTGCAGCGTTTGAGGACCTTAGGGTCTCAAGTTTCATTAGAGGGACAAGAATGGTCCCAAGAGGACAGCTATCCACTAGAGGGGTTCAAATTGCTTCAAATGAGAACATGGAAGCAATGGACTCCAATACTCTTGAACTGAGAAGTAGATATTGGGCTATAAGAACCAGAAGCGGAGGGAACACCAACCAACAGAGGGCATCTGCAGGACAGGTCAGCGTTCAACCCACTTTCTCAGTACAGAGAAACCTTCCTTTCGAAAGAGCAACCATTATGGCAGCATTTACAGGAAATACTGAGGGTAGAACATCTGACATGAGGACTGAAATCATAAGAATGATGGAAAGTGCCAGACCAGAAGATGTGTCATTCCAGGGGCGGGGAGTCTTCGAGCTCTCGGACGAAAAGGCAACGAACCCGATCGTGCC
>NZ_LMBW01000049.1 GCF_001439915.1 Fredinandcohnia humi
AAAAATATGCGAAAGCGTGTAGTCCTGACCTTAACGAAATAGAACAACAAGATGGTATCAATTTAATTGACAAAGTGATTGATAGTAACAATCTTTACAGAGCTTGTGGAAAAGTTAAAGCTAATAAAGGGGCACCGGGAATAGATGGAATGACTGTTGATGAGCTCTTCGGACATGTCAGCAAATACCTGTTCCACCTTAAGAAGAAAATAAAAGATGGTACTTACGAGCCTCTCCCTGTTAAAAGGGTTGAAATCCCTAAACAGGATGGTTCAAAACGCAAGTTAGGTATTCCGTGTGTAAGGGACCGTATGGTCCAACAAGCTATCTACCAAGTTATTGGCGGAATAATAGACCCACATTTCTCTGAATTAAGTTTTGGTTTCCGTCCCAATAGGAATCAACATCAAGCGATAAAACAATCCATTAAATACTATGAACAAGGTCATAGAGTAGTTGTAGACTGTGATTTAAAGAGCTACTTTGACACTATAAACCATCAGAAACTAATGGAATACCTTAAGGTATTCATCCAAGACAAAGTAATATTGAAATTAATTTGGAAATTTCTTAAGAGCGGAATACTTGAACATGGATTAACAAAGACAACAGAATTTGGTGCTCCTCAAGGTGGTGTACTCTCACCAATTCTTAGTAATGTTTACTTAAATCAATTAGACAAGGAACTAGAGAAACGTGGACACAAATTCGTTCGCTTCGCGGACGATTTTTGTATTTACGTTAAAAGTGAACGGGCTGGTCAACGAGTTCTAGAAAGCATTACGAAATTTCTGGAAAAGGAATTGAAATTGACAGTTAACCGTACCAAAAGTAAAGTGGGCTCTCCCGCCAAACTGAAATTCCTAGGTTTTTGTATACACAGTACCTCTAAAGGTGTAGGGTGTAGACCACACCAATCAGCAAAGAAGAGATTTAAATCCAAACTAAACAATATAACTAGGCGAAATCGACCTGGAAAATTTGAGGATATCGCCAAAGAAATAAACCAGGTAACAGTTGGATGGATAAATTATTATGGGATTGGTTTAATGAAAAGGTTCATACAAGATATGGCGCATTGGTTGAATCATAGGTTGAGACAGCTTATTTGGAAAAGATGGAAGAAAGTCAAAACAAAATACTATCAATTAAGAAGATTAGGTGTCAAGCATGAAGAAGCCTTGAAAGTAGCTAATTCCCGAAAGGGATACTGGAGGATTTCTAGAAGTGAAACACTACAAAAAGCAATTAAAATAAAAACGCTCAACAAATGGGGGCTTAAAGACCTTAACCATTTATATGAGCGCCGATACTTAAGTTATTGAACCGCCGTATACGGAACCGTACGTACGGTGGTGTGAGAGGTCGGCTACTCAATTAATGATTAGCCTCCTACTCGATT
>NZ_LMBW01000050.1 GCF_001439915.1 Fredinandcohnia humi
AGAGTTCTGAATTGTATAGGACTCTTGCCTTTTAATTTTGTCTTAATACGTTGGTTATTGTAGTAATAGATATATTCTTCAAGCTCTTGTTTAAAGTGATTAATGCTTTGAAATTCGTTTAGATATAGAAATTCGGATTTCAAAATCCCAAAGAAGTTCTCTACCACTGCGTTGTCATAACAATTTCCTTTACGTGACATACTCTGAGTTATTCCATGTTCTTTCAAGGCATGTCGATACTGTTTCATTTGATAATGCCATCCCTGATCTGAGTGGAGAATTAACTTATCCTCATCTTTTAAGCATTCAAATGACTTCTCTAACATTTCTGAGACAAGTGAGTAGGTAGGTCTAGAACCAATGGTATATGTAATAATTTCGCCATTAAATAAATCTAGAATAGGAGATAAATAGAGTTTCTCCCCAAATAATTTAAATTCGGTAATGTCTGTTACCCACTTTTCATTTGGTTTCTCTGCCTTGAAATTGCGATTTAAGATGTTAGGCGCTGTTTTACCCACTTTTCCTTTATAGGAACGATATTTCTTCATACGAACCATACTCTTTAATCCCAATTCTTTCATGATGCGTTGAACCTTTTTATGATTAATTTTGTATCCGCGATTTACAAGTTCAGCCCTAATACGACGGTAGCCATACCGTCCTTTGTGTTCATCATAAATTTCTTTTATAAGGATTTTTAATTCTGCATCTTTGTCGGGACAATCGAGTTGTTTTACCCAGTAATAGTAGGTACTACGCTTGATTTTAGCCAACTCTAAAAGTGGTCTCACAGGGAATTCTAGCCTTAGTTCATAGACTACTTGTGCTTTGTCTTTTTTGGTGATTTTTCCTTGTTTTGAACTAAGGCATTCAACTTTTTTAAATAGGCATTCTCCATCCGTAATTGCTCTATTTCTGCTTGAAGAGCTTCGACAGATCCTTTTGAAGGTTTAGGTTTATTAGTTTTATTGTGACTGTTATTCACGGATTGACGCCCCTTTTTCTTAGATTTAAGGGCGTCGATACCTCCTTTTTTAAAAAGGATCCTCCATGTTCTTATAGTAGCTGGAGAGGCAATGTTAAATATTACAGCAGTTTCATTTGGCGACGTCCCATTATCGATCATATAATTAAGTACGTCTAGTTTAAACTGTGCTGAGTAATTTGTATAGGATTTCTTACATAATGCCTCAATCCCATGATGTTCGTATTGCTTAACCCAGTTCATCACTACACTTTCAGATGTCCCCATAGATCTTGCCAGGGTAACATAACTTTCTCCACCCTCCACATAACGTAAAACTGCTGAGAGTTTTTCTTCAAATGAATATTTAGCCATAGAAAAACTGCACCTCCAATTGTTAGGTAGTGTCCAACAATTGGGGTGCAGTTCA
>NZ_LMBW01000052.1 GCF_001439915.1 Fredinandcohnia humi
CAGGTAGACTGGTAAGTAGGCAAATCCGCTTACCGTAAGGTTGAGCTGTGATGGCGAGGGAAATATAGTACCGAAGTTCCTGATTCCACACTGCCAAGAAAAGCTTCTAGCGAGGTAAATGGTGCCCGTACCGCAAACCGACACAGGTAGGCGAGGAGAGAATCCTAAGGTGATCGAGAGAACTCTCGTTAAGGAACTCGGCAAAATGACCCCGTAACTTCGGGAGAAGGGGTGCTTTTTAGGGTGAATAGCCCTGAAAAGCCGCAGTGAATAGGCCCAGGCGACTGTTTAGCAAAAACACAGGTCTCTGCGAAGCCGCAAGGCGAAGTATAGGGGCTGACACCTGCCCGGTGCTGGAAGGTTAAGAGGAGGGGTTAGCGCAAGCGAAGCTCTGAATCGAAGCCCCAGTAAACGGCGGCCGTAACTATAACGGTCCTAAGGTAGCGAAATTCCTTGTCAGGTAAGTTCTGACCCGCACGAAAGGTGTAACGATCTGGGCACTGTCTCAACGAGAGACTCGGTGAAATTATAGTACCTGTGAAGATGCAGGTTACCCGCGACAGGACGGAAAGACCCCGTGGAGCTTTACTGCAACCTGATATTGAATTTTGGTACAGCTTGTACAGGATAGGTAGGAGCCTTGGAAGCCGGAGCGCCAGCTTCGGTGGAGGCATTGGTGGGATACTACCCTGGCTGTATTGAAATTCTAACCCGAAGGCCTTATCGGCCTTGGAGACAGTGTCAGGTGGGCAGTTTGACTGGGGCGGTCGCCTCCTAAAGAGTAACGGAGGCGCCCAAAGGTTCCCTCAGAATGGTTGGAAATCATTCGTAGAGTGTAAAGGCACAAGGGAGCTTGACTGCGAGACCTACAAGTCGAGCAGGGACGAAAGTCGGGCTTAGTGATCCGGTGGTTCCGCATGGAAGGGCCATCGCTCAACGGATAAAAGCTACCCCGGGGATAACAGGCTTATCTCCCCCAAGAGTCCACATCGACGGGGAGGTTTGGCACCTCGATGTCGGCTCATCGCATCCTGGGGCTGTAGTCGGTCCCAAGGGTTGGGCTGTTCGCCCATTAAAGCGGTACGCGAGCTGGGTTCAGAACGTCGTGAGACAGTTCGGTCCCTATCCGTCGTGGGCGCAGGAAATTTGAGAGGAGCTGTCCTTAGTACGAGAGGACCGGGATGGACACACCGCTGGTGTACCAGTTGTCCTGCCAAGGGCATAGCTGGGTAGCTATGTGTGGAAGGGATAAGTGCTGAAAGCATCTAAGCATGAAGCCCCCCTCAAGATGAGATTTCCCATAGTGTTAAACTAGTAAGATCCCTCGAAGATGACGAGGTTGATAGGTCAG
>NZ_LMBW01000053.1 GCF_001439915.1 Fredinandcohnia humi
AGAGCATCTGTTGGAAGAATGGTTGGTGGAATTGGGAGGTTTTACATACAGATGTGCACTGAACTCAAACTCAGCGATTATGAGGGGAGACTGATCCAGAACAGCATAACAATAGAAAGAATGGTCCTCTCTGCATTTGATGAAAGGAGGAACAAGTACCTGGAAGAACATCCCAGTGCGGGGAAGGACCCAAAGAAAACTGGAGGTCCAATCTACAGAAGAAGAGACGGAAAGTGGGTGAGGGAGCTGATTCTGTATGACAAAGAAGAGATCAGGAGGATCTGGCGTCAAGCAAATAATGGAGAAGATGCAACTGCTGGTCTCACTCATCTGATGATCTGGCACTCCAACCTGAATGATGCCACATACCAGAGAACAAGAGCTCTCGTGCGCACTGGAATGGATCCCAGAATGTGCTCTCTGATGCAAGGATCAACTCTCCCAAGGAGGTCTGGAGCTGCTGGTGCAGCAGTAAAAGGGGTCGGAACAATGGTAATGGAATTGATTCGGATGATAAAGCGAGGGATTAATGATCGGAATTTCTGGAGAGGCGAAAATGGACGAAGGACAAGGATTGCCTATGAGAGAATGTGCAACATCCTCAAAGGAAAATTTCAAACAGCAGCACAAAGAGCAATGATGGATCAAGTGCGAGAAAGCAGGAATCCTGGGAATGCTGAAATTGAAGATCTCATCTTTCTGGCACGGTCTGCACTCATCCTGAGAGGATCGGTGGCCCATAAGTCCTGCTTGCCTGCCTGTGTTTACGGACTTGCTGTGGCCAGTGGATATGGCTTTGAGAGAGAAGGGTACTCTCTGGTCGGAATAGACCCTTTCCGTCTGCTTCAAAACAGCCAGGTCTTCAGTCTCATTAGACCAAATGAAAACCCTGCACATAAAAGCCAATTGGTATGGATGGCATGCCATTCAGCAGCGTTTGAGGACCTGAGGGTATCAAGTTTCATCAGAGGAACAAGAGTGGTCCCAAGAGGACAATTATCCACCAGAGGAGTTCAAATTGCATCTAATGAAAACATGGAAACAATGGACTCCAGCACTCTTGAATTGAGGAGCAGATACTGGGCTATAAGAACCAGGAGTGGGGGAACCACCAACCAACAGAGAGCTTCTGCAGGACAAATCAGCGTACAACCTACCTTCTCAGTACAGAGAAATCTTCCCTTCGAAAGAGCGACCATCATGGCGGCATTTGCAGGGAACACTGAAGGCAGGACATCTGACATGAGGACTGAAATCATAAGAATGATGGAAAGTGCCAAACCAGAAGATGTGTCCTTCCAGGGGCGGGGAGTCTTCGAGCTCTCGGACGAAAAGGCAACGAACCCGATC
>NZ_LMBW01000054.1 GCF_001439915.1 Fredinandcohnia humi
AGAATGCTACTGAGATCAGAGCATCTGTTGGAAGAATGGTTAGTGGCATTGGGAGGTTCTACATACAGATGTGCACAGAACTCAAACTCAGTGACTATGAAGGGAGACTGATCCAGAATAGCATAACAATAGAGAGAATGGTACTTTCTGCATTTGATGAAAGAAGGAATAGGTACTTGGAAGAGCATCCCAGTGCGGGGAAGGACCCTAAGAAAACTGGAGGTCCAATTTATCGGAGGAGAGACGGGAAATGGGTGAGGGAGCTGATTCTGTACGACAAAGAGGAGATCAGGAGGATTTGGCGCCAAGCGAACAATGGAGAGGACGCAACTGCTGGTCTTACCCACTTGATGATATGGCATTCCAATTTGAATGATGCCACATATCAGAGAACGAGAGCTCTCGTGCGTACAGGAATGGACCCCAGGATGTGCTCTCTGATGCAAGGATCAACTCTTCCGAGGAGATCTGGAGCTGCCGGTGCAGCAGTGAAGGGGGTAGGAACAATGGTGATGGAGCTGATTCGGATGATAAAACGAGGGATCAACGACCGGAATTTCTGGAGAGGCGAAAATGGAAGAAGAACAAGGATTGCATATGAGAGAATGTGCAATATCCTCAAAGGGAAATTCCAAACAGCTGCACAAAGAGCAATGATGGATCAAGTGCGAGAGAGCAGAAATCCTGGGAATGCTGAAATTGAAGATCTCATTTTCCTGGCGCGGTCTGCACTCATCCTGAGAGGATCAGTGGCTCATAAGTCCTGCTTGCCTGCTTGTGTGTACGGACTTGCAGTGGCCAGTGGATATGACTTCGAGAGAGAAGGATACTCTCTGGTTGGAATAGATCCTTTCCGTTTGCTTCAAAATAGTCAGGTCTTTAGTCTCATTAGGCCAAATGAAAATCCTGCACATAAGAGTCAATTAGTGTGGATGGCATGCCACTCGGCAGCATTCGAGGACCTTAGGGTCTCAAGTTTCATCAGAGGGACAAGAGTGATCCCAAGAGGACAGCTGTCCACCAGGGGGGTTCAAATTGCTTCAAATGAGAACATGGAAGCAATGGACTCCAACACCCTTGAACTGAGAAGTAGATATTGGGCTATAAGAACCAGGAGCGGAGGGAACACCAACCAGCAGAGGGCATCTGCAGGGCAGATCAGCATTCAGCCCACTTTCTCGGTACAGAGAAATCTTCCCTTCGAAAGAGCGACCATTATGGCAGCATTTACAGGGAATACTGAAGGCAGGACGTCTGACATGAGGACTGAAATCATAAGAATGATGGAAAGTGCCAGACCAGAAGATGTGTCATTCCAGGGGCGGGGAG
>NZ_LMBW01000055.1 GCF_001439915.1 Fredinandcohnia humi
ATGATCAACTCCACACATTACAATGGAGCTACTAGAGGTCCAGATTGTTCTCTCTTCTGGCCTGCCTCTGATCATTTCGACCCAAAAACAGGGAACTAAACATTCCCTCCCAGACAATTCTACTGGTAAAGTGAAAGACCCACTGTATCCCGACCAATTCAAATTATCAACAACCACCTGCCTTCTAATCTGTTCTTTGCTTGTCTGCGTCCAACCATTCTTTATCCTTATTATTTCAAATCCTGACCTGGAGGTTCGACTAATTGTCCGCCCCACCCACACATCAGTTCCCTGTCGAAACCCGAAACCTTTTACGCCATATCCCTGATTTCCCATGGGACTAGTGCATGAACCGACAAATTGAGCATCTTCCCCTCTTGGAGTGTCACTGGGCAATCCTGCACATAAATACCCAACCCTGTAAGAGAGATCAGGCGAAATAACTAGCACAGGCCTGTTAGTTCCCGTCCAGTTGTCTCTACACACGCATTCCACTTTACCATCATTTGGATAACAAGAACATTCCTCAATATGTCCTCCACTAAAGCTGACATCTGTTTGGCCAATTATTTTGCCTTGATTTGCTTTGTATATTCTATACTGCGCCTGTCTATTGGCAGGACCGTCAGTCATTACCCAATAACAATTACCTTGAATGCAAGTACAAGATGACTCCTGAGTCCTTAATATATCTCCTGCCCAGGAGTTAACAACATCAGTAGGCACCCCTCCGTAATGGACTACTGCTACTGCTTTAGAATCTGGCCCTGTTACACCAATCGTCATCCATTTCTTGCCATCATGACAGGCTGTTGCTGACCATGCTACAGCTTCAAACCTGGCTTGATATACATTGGGTGATTGACCCACTTCGACACTCATGAGAGTTCTGAATGGGCTTCTATCCTTCACTGTTCCATTTGAGTGTTTGTCATTGAGTAGAGCTCCCTGAGTGAGGAAGAAAGTCCTGCACTCTACAGGTGAACAAGAGACGAAAGGCTCTCTTATGACAAAAATATGTCCCCTGGAGCCAACTCTTATCCCGTTGTCCTTGGAAAACGGTGCAAAGCCCTTGACATCACATATTGGTTCGGTGTTATTTATATAAGTGCCCTCGTTCCAATGCGGTACATATTCGACTACACTAGTATTGTACCATTGAGTCACTTTCTCTATCCTAACTGTTTCATTATATTCCCTCACTACAGTTCCCTTGCAGATTCCATTGTTTTCACTTTTCCCCAGGGCTAACACCGTTAATATGATGCTCACGGCATGCAGTAGAACATTGAATACAACCAACCCTAATGAAATGGAGCCAATG
>NZ_LMBW01000057.1 GCF_001439915.1 Fredinandcohnia humi
ATAATATGTCTCCTCATGCAGATTGCCATCTTAACAATGACTATGACACTACATTTCAGGCAGAATGAATGCAGTAACCCATCAAATAATCAAGTGATGCCATGTGAACCAATCATAATAGAGAGGAACACAGTGCATTTGAATAGCACTACCATAGAGAGGGAAATTTGCCCTAAAGTAGCAGAATACAAGAATTGGTCAAAACCACAATGTCAGATTACAGGGTTCGCCCCTTTTTCAAAGGACAACTCAATTAGGCTCTCTGCAAGTGGGGATATCTGGGTGACAAGAGAACCCTATGTCTCATGCAGTCTCGACAAATGTTATCAATTTGCACTTGGGCAGGGAACCACCCTGAAAAACAAGCACTCAAATGGCACTACACATGATAGAACCCCTCACAGAACTCTTTTAATGAATGAGTTAGGTGTCCCATTTCATTTGGGAACCAAACAAGTGTGCATAGCATGGTCTAGTTCAAGCTGCTATGATGGGAAAGCATGGTTACATGTTTGTGTTACTGGGGATGATAAAAATGCTACTGCTAGTATCATCTATGATGGGATGCTTGTCGACAGTATTGGTTCATGGTCCAAAAACATCCTCAGAACTCAGGAGTCAGAATGCGTTTGCATCAATGGAACTTGTGCAGTGGTAATGACTGATGGAAGTGCATCAGGAAAGGCCGACACTAGAGTATTATTTATAAGAGAGGGGAAAATTATAAATATTAGCCCATTGTCAGGAAGTGCTCAGCACGTTGAGGAATGCTCTTGTTACCCTCGGTATCCTGAAGTTAGGTGTGTCTGCAGAGACAATTGGAAGGGCTCCAATAGGCCCATTCTATATATAAATATGGCTGACTATAGCATTGAGTCCAGTTATGTGTGCTCAGGGCTTGTTGGCGACACACCAAGAAATGATGATATCTCCAGCAGCAGCAACTGCAGAGACCCTAATAACGAAAGAGGGGCCCCAGGAGTGAAAGGGTGGGCCTTTGACGACGGGAATGATGTTTGGATGGGACGGACAATCAAAAATGGTTCACGCTCAGGTTATGAGACCTTTAGGGTCGTCAATGGTTGGACCATGGCTAATTCAAAGTCACAGATAAATAGGCAAGTCATAGTTGACAGTGACGACTGGTCTGGGTATTCTGGCATCTTCTCTGTTGAAGGCAAAAAATGCATCAACAGGTGTTTTTATGTGGAGTTAATAAGAGGGAGACCACA
>NZ_LMBW01000028.1 GCF_001439915.1 Fredinandcohnia humi
TAAAAGCAAAATTGACTGGCATGAGCCCGGTGGAATACCGTCTTCATACCAGTCAACAAGCTGCATAAATATTTTGGTCTAACTTTTAGGGTTCAGCACAAACCACTAAAATGTGATTTGGTCTTTTTCTATTTTGTGAAACAAGGAAATTCGGGCGGTGACTTGCACCAACATGTAGGTATTTCACCCAAAAAGTAGACAATTGTTATCATTTTAGCTGCGCTTACATATTATAGAATATAATTAAATATTAATTATTAACTTCGAAACTAACTTTGATGTGTTTTATAAATATGATTTCTGTCAAGAATGAATGTATAGTAAATAAGCTAATGGGGTGATACGAAATGTATACCAATAAAGCAATTCAGGTTCTTGACCGTATGCGTTTATCAAATGGTGCTTATACAGCAAGTTTATCAAATGATTATAGCTATGTGTGGATTCGGGATATAGTATATACAGTGCTTCCATTTATCAATGAACCGTCTGACAGATATGTGAAAGCCTACCATGCTTTATTTGATATGTTTAAGTCGTATGAGTGGAAAATTGATATTCATCGGAAAAAGAAACCAATTTATTTGTTTGAATACATCCATTCACGGTATTCCACAGATTTAAAGGAGATGCCAGTCGAATGGGGGCATGCCCAAAATGATGCGATCGGTGCATTTCTATGGGGCGTTGGTGAAGGGTACCGCTTAGGACAAAAAGTAATCCGAGATAAAAAAGACATTGAAATTGTTCAAAAGCTTGTTGATTATCTCGAATGCCTTCAATATTGGCAGGCAAAAGATAATGGAATGTGGGAAGAGAACATGGAAGTTCATGCATCAAGTCTAGGTGCATGTGTAGCCGGACTAAATGCTGTAAAAATCCTTGTGAATGTAAAAGAAGATCTAATCAAAAAAGGGGAAAATGCCCTTCAAAATCTTTTACCTCGAGAAAGCGAAACAAAGGAAACTGATTTAGCATTGCTTTCTCTTGTATTCCCATATCGGGTCGTTGACCGTGATATTGCAATTAAGATTGTTGAAACCGTTTCCTCGAAATTGGAGCGCACATATGGTGTGATTCGCTATGAAAATGATCATTATTATAATGAAGGAAAAGAAGCAGAGTGGTGCTTTGGATTCCCTTGGCTAGGGCTATGCTACTTAGAATTAGGTCAATTTCATAAAGCTAGTGAATATATAGAAAAAACAAAAAGGATTGTGCCTGATAATTGGGAGGTTCCTGAGCTCTTTGTAGGTGGTACAAATACGCCAAATGGAAACACCCCATTGGCATGGTCAGTTGCGATGTCCTATATTTTCCTCACGAAAATAGAAGATCTTGCACAACAAAAAATATCTTAAAAAGCTGCGAAAGCAGCTTTTTTATATGGCACTTAGGTATTTATACCCCCATCATTATACCCGTATAATAAAACCCCCGAATCCCTTACCCTTATTTACATTATTTCACAATATCAAAATTCTTACAGAGAAAGTAAAAATATCACATGAATCAACATATTTTTGTAAACGGTTTCATATTTCTTCGCAAAAATATTTTATTTTATATAATAATTTTCTGCCTATTCTACCTTATTTGACAATAAAAAACATTATTCGCCAAAGGAATAAATCCTCCTCACCACGAATTAATATAATAATGTGAAAAAGTAATACCATGGTTTTATTTTTTTATTAATTTCATACAAATGACATAATTTTGTGGTATTAGAAACTTTTTCTTTACATATATCAAAAGGAGGATATCATATTGAATTCTGCGCTTGAAAAAGAGGCTGAACTTTTTCCAAGTGAGTTCGACCTGTATTTATTTCACGAAGGAACATTATTAGAAGGCTATAACATGCTTGGTGCACACCCCATGAACTACAAAGGTGAGGATGGTGTTCGTTTTTCTGTATGGGCTCCCCATGCAAAATCCGTGTCTGTAGTTGGGAATTTTAATAACTGGGATGGCAGTGCAAAAAGCCTGGAATTGATTCCAAACTCTGGTGTATGGGTTGGATTTATTTCAGGATTAAAAGAGGGTGACCTTTATAAATATGAAATCACAAATGCAAATGGTGAAAAGAAACTAAAAGCCGATCCATATGCATTCTCTTCTGAAACAAGACCAAATACAGCCTCTGTTATAACAAGACTTGACCAGTACAATTGGAATGATAAGAAATGGTTAAAAACAAGAGAGAAAGCCGATTCATATAATAATCCAATGCTAATTTATGAACTACATACTGGTTCTTGGAAAAAGAAAGAAGATGGCAGCTTTTATACATACCGCGAGCTAGCGGATGAAGTCATCGACTATGTAATTGAACATGGTTTTACGCATATCGAATTAATGCCGATAATGGAACATCCATTTGACTTGTCTTGGGGCTACCAAATAACTGGCTTTTATTCTGTGACAAGTAGACATGGTGGTCCTTTAGATTTCATGTATTTTGTAGACCAATGTCACCAAAAAGGCATAGGCGTCATACTTGATTGGGTTCCCGTTCATTTCTGCCGTGATGAACACGGATTAGGAAGATTTGATGGAACTCCTCTTTATGAGTCAACCGATTCAAAACGGGCTGACAGACCGTTATGGGGAACGTACAGCTTTGATTTTACAAAACCGGAGATTCATAGTTTCTTATTATCCAATCTTGCTTTTTGGATGGATATGTACCATATTGATGGCTTTCGAATCGACGCCGTATCTTCATTAATTTACCTCAACCATGACAACCCGCAACAAGATAAGCTATTTAATCAATTTGGGGGAGAGGAAAATCTAGAAGCAATCGAATTTATTAAAACGGCAAATGAAGCAATTTTCAAAAGATATCCGGGAGTATTGATGATTGCAGAAGAGGCAACTGATTATCCTCTTGTAACTGCACCAACTTCCGAAGGTGGATTAGGATTTAATTATAAATGGAATATGGGCTGGGTGAATGATGTCCTTACATACATGCGCCTTCATCCAACTGATAGACGCTATCACCATAATTTATTAACTTTTTCCTTCTTCTATGCATTTTCTGAAAATTTTGTATTACCTTTTTCACATGATGACGTTGTCCATGGGAAGAAATCCCTTTTAGATAAGATGCCAGGTGACTACTGGCAGAAGTTTGCCAATTTACGACTATTATATGGGTACATGATGACCCATCCCGGAAAAAAACTTCTCTTTATGGGTGGGGAGTTTGGCCAATTTTCCGAATGGAAGGAGCTTGAGGAGCTAGATTGGATGCTTCTAAACTATGATTCTCACACAAAGCTTCATGGCTATTTCAAAGAACTTCAGCATTTTTACCACATGAATTCAAGTCTTTGGAGACTGGATCATGATCAAGAAGGCTTCGAATGGATTGATGCAGATAATCGTGATCAATCTGTCATTGCATTCATGAGGCATGGAAAGCGCAAAGGGGATTATTCAATCATCGTATGCAACTTCTCAGCTGAGGTTTATGAAAATTATCGGATTGGCGTCCCATCAACTGGGAGTTATATAGAATTGTTTAACAGTGATTCTGTTGAATTTGGAGGATCAGGAAAGATTAACCCGAAAGCCGTACCAGTTGATAAAGAGCCAGCACATAATCAACCTTTCAGTATGACAATTAAAGTTCCGCCATTAGCAATAAGTATCTTTAGAAAAGAGACAAAAATGAGAAAACGAGGTGTCATCAAAAAATGAGGTCGAAGAAGTGGATTGCAGTTGTATTAGCAGGTGGTCAAGGGTCAAGATTGGGGGAATTAACAACAACCCTTGCCAAACCCGCTGTTCCGTTTGGTGGAAAATATCGGATTATTGATTTTCCTTTAAGTAATTGTACTCATTCAGGTATTGATACAGTAGGTGTCATTACTCAATATCGCCCACATGTGCTTAATAATTATGTAAGCAATGGGCGTCCTTGGGATCTGGACCGGAACAGTGGAGGAGTAACAGTCCTTCCGCCATACCTAGGAAAGAATGGCGGGGATTGGTACAAAGGAACTGCCAATGCAGTCTACCAAAACTTTCATTATATCGAGCAATATGATCCAGAATATGTCCTTATTTTGTCTGGCGATCATATTTATAAAATGGATTATAGCAAGATGCTTCGCTTCCACCTGGAAAAAGATGCTGCTGCAACAATAGCAGTCATTGAAGTACCATGGGCAGAAGCAAGTCGCTTTGGCATTATGAATACAGATGATGAAATGAAAATTGTTAAATTCGATGAAAAACCAGAAAACCCTAAAAGCAATCTAGCTTCAATGGGGATTTACTTGTTCAAATGGAAGTTATTAAAAAAATATTTGAATGAAGACGAAGGAAATCTTCAATCCTCAAACGACTTTGGGAAAGACATAATCCCTAAATTACTGGAAGAAAATAACCAGTTATATGCATACCAGTTTGATAGCTATTGGAAGGATGTCGGCACAATCGAAAGCCTTTGGGAAGCACATATGGACCTGTTGGATGATGCTCCTGGCTTTGATTTACATGATGCAAGCTGGCCATTCTTTACGGGAATTGCAACCCATCCACCTCAATATATATCATCGGCGTCAAAGGTTTCTCAGTCATTAATCAATGAAGGCTGTATTGTTCAGGGAACGATTGATCACTCAGTTCTCTCATACAATGTACAGGTCGGTGAAAATTCGGTTATTAAAGACTCTGTTATCATGCCGAATGTGCAAATTGGCAAAAATGTGACCATTCACAAAGCAATTATTGCAAGTGATTTATGTATTCCAGATGGGGCGTATATTGGATCAGATGACCCAAACGCTGCCATTACATTAGTTGGAGATGAGGACACTGCAAGACCGTTAACCGTAAGCAATTAATAATGACACGAGGAGCGATTGAGATTGGAACGAGTAATTGGTGTAATTAATTTAGTAAATGATAAGCAATATTTAAAAGAATTAACACAGCATCGTTGTTTGGCAGCAGTACCATTCGGAGGTAGATATCGTCTAATTGATTTTACTATGTCCAATTTTATTAACGCCCAAATTAAAAAGGTTGGCGTCTTTACAAAGGATAAATATCGTTCAATCATGGATCACCTCGGCAATGGAAAGGAATGGGACCTCGACCGCCGAAATGGGGGATTGTTTATTTTACCTCCGGTCCATCTGGACAAAAATATAGTCGGCGATATTCAGCAATTTTATGATCATCTTGAATTTTTCAAGCGTTCCCATGAAGATACTGTGATATTATCTCCAGGACATCATGTTTATAAAATTAATTTTAATGAAGTCATTAAAAGCCATAGGGAAAGCGGGGCAGACATCACAGTCGTTTACAAGCAATATGATGGGGAGCCTATCGATAAACCTATCTATCACAAATGCATTTTAAATGCTGATGATAAAGTGACAAACCTAGAACTCTATACGTCTCCAAAACAGGGAGACCCTGTTTGCACAGAAACCTTTGTTTTTTCAAAAAAGCTATTAATTGAACTGATAACGAAGTGCTATGAAAATGGAGAATATGATTTTATAAGAGATTTAGTCAAGGCGAATCTGCATCGCCTTAAAGTAAACAGCTATCATTTTAAAGGATATATGCCATTTATTCATTCAATTTCAAGCTATTATAAAACGAATATGGAATTTTTAAATCCGCAGGTTACAAAGGAATTTTTCTTTGAGAACTGGGAGATTTACACGAAAACAAAGCATGAGCCACCGGTTAAATATTCCACAACTTCAAATGTCAGCAATTCACTAATTGCAAACGGCAGTGATATTGAGGGAACAGTTGAAAATAGCATTATATTCCGAGGGGTAAAAATTCGCAAAGGAGCCACTGTTAAAAACAGTATTATCATGCAAAAAGGCGTCATTGACGAAGGAACCTACCTTGAAAATGTGATAACAGATAAACAGGTGAACATCACATCTGAAAAAGTAATCATTGGGGAACTTTCTCCAACTGTGATTAAAAAAGCGGAGATTATCTAACTTTTTTTGGGGGAAAATCATGAACGTATTATTCGCAGCATCAGAATGTGCTCCATTTATTAAAACAGGCGGACTAGGGGATGTAATCGGGGCTTTGCCTAACGCTCTTCAACAGGAAGGAATACAGGTAAATGTGGTCCTTCCGAAATATGGTGATTTAGCCGATAAATACAAGAATCAGCTTGTATTAGAACGAATTATTGAGGTGCCATTAGGATGGCGAAGACAATATTGCGGCATCGAAAAATTAGTCCACAACGGAATTAACTATTACTTCTTAGATAATGAATATTATTTTAAACGGTATGGCAGCTATGGTTTTTATGATGATGGAGAGCGCTTTGCCTTCTTCTCAAGAGCCGTGCTGGAAGCCATCCCATATCTAGACGTAAAGCCAGATGTTATTCATTGTCACGACTGGCAAACAGGACCGATTCCACTTTTATTAAAAGCACATTATTCAAACAATCCCGACTATCAAGGGATTAAAACAGTATTTACGATTCATAATTTACGCTATAAAGGAGTCTATCCAAAATCTGTTTTAGGTGAATTACTTGATGTAAGTGAACGTTATTTTCATATGGATGGTGTTGAGTTTTTTGGGAATGTCAGTTATATGAAGGCTGGATTGGCCTTTGCTGACGCTCTTACAACCGTTAGCCCAACCTATGCAAATGAAATTCAAACAGCATATTATGGGGAACAGTTGGATGGATTTTTACGAAAACGAAATTTTGAATTGCAAGGAATTGTCAATGGGATTGATGATGAAAATTATAGTCCCGCTTCAGACAAGGCGATTTTTACCTTTTATGATTCATATGAAGGAAAAATGGAGAATAAAAGGGCTTTGCAAGAGCATCTTGGGCTTCCAGTAAATGATGAAATACCTGTCATTTCCATGATTACCCGACTCGCCGAACAAAAAGGTATTGATCTTGTTTTACATGTATTTGAAGAAATTCTTAATCAAAATGTGCAGTTTGTTTTACTTGGAACAGGCGAAAGCGATTATGAGGATGCCTTCCGGGAGTTAGCCCACCGATATCCAACAAAAGTTTCAGCGAATATCTTTTTTAATGAGGCACTTTCTCGAAAAATATATGCAGGTTCTGATTTGTTCTTAATGCCATCACAGTTTGAGCCTTGTGGAATCGGTCAATTACTTGCATTCCGCTACGGTACACTTCCACTAGTAAGGGAGACAGGCGGACTTAAAGATACCGTTCAACCTTACAATGATTTTACCTGTCAAGGTAATGGCTTTAGCTTCACGAATTACAATGCACATGACATGTTGTATACAATAGAGCGCGCTATTTGGTTTCATCGTTTCCAGCCAAAGAAATGGAAAGAGTTATCAGAAAATGCATTAAATCTTGACTTCAGCTGGAAGGCCTCTTCTAAGGAATATATAAAATTATATGAAGAGCTACAATTTGCTTTTCGTTAAACTAAAAAACGTTAGGGACAGAAGTGACCCCAAAAAGTTAGACATTTTATTTTTTAAGCAGCTGATTGGGCAAGAGTTCTGAATTGTATAGGACTCTTGCCTTTTAATTTTGTCTTAATACGTTGGTTATTGTAGTAATAGATATATTC
>NZ_LMBW01000058.1 GCF_001439915.1 Fredinandcohnia humi
TTATGCACTGCGGTATAATCTTGTTAGGACAAACTCTTTATGGCCGAGTACTTCTGCACATGTCATTCGTCCGTTTACTGTTCGGTATAAGCACTCCATGAGGTCATCTCCTGCTTCTGGCAGAGTCATATCTCGGGACAGAAGTCCTGTCACATTAACATCAATATGCTCGGACATCGTTTCAGCAGTAATTTGGTTCGCTGTAATTTTGATCACCGGCACAATTGGGTTTCCGATAACGTTTCCTTGCCCAGTCGGGAAGAAATGTACCACTGCTCCGCCCGCTCCCATTAATGTAATACACTCTGCAGCTGCAGATGATGAATCCATGAAATACAACCCTGGACCTTCAGTTGGAGTTTCAGCCATTTCCAAAGCACCGATAACTTCCTTAGTACCTGTTTTGGCAATATTCCCAAGCGCTTTCTCTTCTATTGTGGAAAGTCCCCCAGCAATGTTCCCTTGAGTCGGCTGTGAACCGAGCAGGTCTGCACCTGTTCCCTCAATTTCATCAACATAGTTTTGGTAAATGGATTCGAAACGTTCGCGGACTGCCGGTGTGGCTGCACGTGCTGCAATTAGATGCTCCCCGCCAGTCAACTCAGGCGTTTCACCAAAGAAGACTGTAGCTCCCGCGTTTACTAAGCGGTCAACGGCTTGGGACACAGTCGGGCACGAACCTAATCCAGTTGTCGTATCAGATTCCCCACACTTGATACTAACCGTTAACTCACTAAGTTCAATCGGTTCTCTTTGCAGCTCAGATGCCCAATGGACATATTCCTTCGCCTTCCAAGATGCATTTTTAATTGTTTCAAAGTCTCCGTTTCTCTCAATAGAGAAATAGGAAACTGGTTTTCCAGTTTCAGCAATCCCGTCAGCAATTCGTTTCGCCCAGTTTTCCTCAATTCCGATTACAACAACAGCTGCTACGTTTGGATTGGAACCGATTCCAATCATTGTTTTAAAGAAAAGGTCCAAATCCGGTCCATATTGAAGTCTCCCGTAGGCGTGCGGCAAAGCAAGTGTTCCTTGAACGTTATTTGCTACGGATTCACACGC
>NZ_LMBW01000059.1 GCF_001439915.1 Fredinandcohnia humi
TGACAAAATGACCATCGTCAACATCCACAGCATTCTGCTGTTCCTGCCGGTATTCTTCCCTCATAGACTCAGGTACCCCTTCCGTAGGAGGCCCTATTTTCAAACCGTGTTTAAGGCAACGGTAAATGCATTTGAAGAAAAGACGATCAAGAATCCACAATATCAAGTGCAAGATCCCAATGATATTTGCGGCAACAACAAGAGGATCACTTGAATCGCTGCATCTGCACTCCCATTCGGTTCTGGTAGGCCTGCAAATTTTCAAGAAGATTATCTCTCAGACCAGCACTGGAGTTAGGATGAGTCCCAATTGTCCTCATTGCCTGTACCATCTGCCTAGCCTGATTAGCTACTTCCATGGCTTCCGCTGCCTGCTCACTTGATCCTGCCATCTGCTCCATGGCCTTAGCTGTAGTGCTGGCCAGCACCATTCTGTTCTCATGCCTGATTAATGGGTTGGTGATGGTTGCCATCTGTCTGTGAGACCGATGCTGTGAATCTGCAATCTGCTCACAAGTGGCACACACTAGGCCAAAAGCCACTTCTGTAGTCACCGTTCCCATCCTATTGTATATGAGACCCATGCAACTGGCAAGCGCACCGGTTGAGTAACTAAGTGCGACCTCCTTAGCCCCATGGAATGTTATTTCCCTTTTCAGCTTCTTATATAGCTTAACTGCCCTATCCATATTATTTGGATCTCCGTTTCCATTTAGGGCGTTCTGGACAAAGCGTCTACGCTGCAGTCCTCGCTCACTGGGCACGGTGAGCGTGAATACAAATCCCAAAATCCCTTTAGTCAGAGGTGACAGGATTGGTCTTGTCTTTAGCCACTCCATGAGAGCCTCGAGATCGGTGTTCTTCCCTGCAAAGACATCTTCAAGTTTCTGCGCGATCTCGGCTTTGAGGGGGCCTGACGGGATGATAGAGAGAACGTACGTTTCGACCTC
>NZ_LMBW01000061.1 GCF_001439915.1 Fredinandcohnia humi
AACGCACCCTTTACTTTAAGTACAATCTTTCACAAACTCACAAATCAGTTGAATAACAAAATGGCTTTACCCCGTTGTTGAAGTAATGTACTTTTTAGGAAAACATTTTATTTTCTTACTTCTCAACCTAATACCAAATCGCTGAGCCTGATCCTCCAAATCATATGATCGTATCCTTTGTCCCAATAATCCTTTAATAAATAATTAGGGTATCCAAATTTCTTTTTCCAGATTTTTTGTGCACTAATATATCCACTATCTAAACAAAATTCTTCTATACCTTTACTCTTTAAAGTAAAATACATCGTATTCAATAGCAAATTCCCTACCCCCATTCTCTGATAGTTCGGATGAACAAATACTGTACCTACCTCAATTAGCTCTTTGAAAGTGTTGTTTGTACAATTACAAATGAGATCACTTGCTGGACCATATTCAATTGAACCAATAATTTTATCACCATCTAAAGCAATCAAGAAATATCGTTTCTCTCCATTGCTTTCAAAATCACTTTCTAAGTATTTTTCCTTAACTACGACTTCATCATTAATATCATTCAACTTCTCGCCTAAACCTTCTTTAATAAAAGTATCAGTAATCACAATTCTAAAAAGTGAATTTAACTCTTTTATGTCCTCAATTCTTGGCCTTCGTATCTCCACTTTAAGCACCCCAAAACTCCTCCTCGCTCCTATTCACCTCAACACCAAAATTCAACTATCCTTTTTCAAGTATTCTGCCTCGTTAGCTTAATAACTTCAACAAGAATAAGCGATAATCCTTCTTGGACTATCGC
>NZ_LMBW01000064.1 GCF_001439915.1 Fredinandcohnia humi
AGGCCCTCTTTTCAAACCGTATTTAAAGCGACGATAAATGCATTTGAAGAAAAGACGATCAAGAATCCACAATATCAGGTGCAATATCCCAATAATGTTAGCTGCAACAACGAGTGGGTCACTTGAACCGCTGCAGTTGCACTCCCATCCGGTTCTGGTAGGCCTGCAAATTTTCAATAAGATCATCCTTTAGACCTGTACTGGAGTTAGGGTGAGTCCCGACTGTTCTCATAGCCTGCACCATTTGCCTAGCCTGGCTTGCGACTTCCATGGCTTCCGCTGCCTGTTCACTTGATCCAGCCATCTGCTCCATAGCCTTAGCCGTAGTACTGGCTAGTACCATTCTATTCTCATGCCTAATTAGTGGGTTGGTAGTAGTTGCCATCTGCCTGTGGGACCGATGTTGTGCGTCAGCAATCTGCTCACAAGTGGCACATACCAATCCAAGAGCCCCTTCTGCAGTTACTGTCCCCATCCTGTTGTATATGAGACCCATGCAGCTAGCAAGCGCACCAGTTGAGTAACTGAGTGCAACTTCCTTTGCTCCATGAAATGTCATTTCCCTTTTCAGTTTCTTGTATAATTTAACTGCCTTGTCCATGTTGTTTGGGTCTCCATTCCCGTTTAGGGCGTTTTGGACAAACCGTCTACGCTGCAGTCCTCGCTCACTGGGCACGGTGAGCGTGAACACAAACCCTAAAATCCCCTTAGTCAGAGGTGA
>NZ_LMBW01000065.1 GCF_001439915.1 Fredinandcohnia humi
AACGGGGCAGTTTAGTTCAAGAGAGTTGTTTAACTTGTGTTCAAAAATCGGGTCATTTTGCGGAATACAAAGGGGAAACAAAAGGTTGCAGCCTATATGAAGGGGCAACAAAAGGTTGCTCTCTATATGCACCTATAACTATCTTTACTTTAGCATTCACTCTAATAATAATGGAATATGAAAGGACGATAGAGAACATGTTTTTTGGAGATAAATTAAAAAAGGAAAGAGAAAAGAAAGGTTGGTCGCAGGAGTACCTCGCTACAAAAATAAATGTTAGTCGCCAATCAGTTTCAAAGTGGGAAACAGGTAAAAACTATCCCAGTATTGAAGTGATTATCGATTTAAGCGATTTATTCGGCATCACAATCGATGAATTCTTAAGGAGTGATGGAGAGTTGAAAGAAAAAATAATTCAAGATAGTAAAGAATCGACAGATTTAAATTGGAAATCATACCTTTTAACTGGTTTAGGTATTCTTATGGGAATTGTAATTGTTAGCATAATCAAACATGACGGAATTGATTGGATATCCATTAGTTGGGCAGCAGTTTTAACAGCAGCTTTCTTGTACCTAGTTTCTCTTCTTTTTCCGCAAGGGAACAAAAAGAGTGGAACAAAAAAGTAAGAGAAAGATTCCTCAATCGAGCACGATTGTTGAATAATCTCACTTTTCTTCTTAAACTAACGGGTGC
>NZ_LMBW01000066.1 GCF_001439915.1 Fredinandcohnia humi
ACGCGTGATCAGTAGAAACAAGGTAGTTTTTTACTTCAGCTCTATGTTGACAAAATGACCATCGTCAACATCCACAGCATTCTGCTGTTCCTGCCGATATTCTTCCCTCATAGACTCAGGTATTCCTTCCGTAGAAGGCCCTCCTTTCAAACCGTATCTAAAGCGACGATAAATGCATTTGAAGAAAAGACGATCAAGAATCCACAATATCAAGTGCAATATCCCAATAATGTTAGCTGCAACACCGAGAGGATCACTTGAACCGCTGCAGTTGCACTCCCATCCGGTTTTGGTAAGCCTGCAAATTTTCAAGAAGATCATCCTTTAGACCTGTACTGGAGTTAGGGTGAGTCCCGACTGTTCTCATAGCCTGCACCATTTGCCTGGCCTGACTTGCGACTTCCATGGCTTCCGCTGCTTGCTCACTTGATCCAGCCATCTGCTCCATAGCCTTAGCCGTAGTGCTGGCTAGTACCATTCTATTCTCATGCCTAATTAGTGGGTTGGTAGTAGTCGCCATCTGCCTGTGGGACCGATGTTGTGCGTCAGCAATCTGCTCACAAGTGGCACATACTAGTCCAAGCGCCCCTTCTGCGGTTACTGTCCCCATCCTGTTGTATATGAGACCCATGCAGCTGGCAAGCGCACCAGTTGAGTAACTGAGTGCAACTTCCT
>NZ_LMBW01000067.1 GCF_001439915.1 Fredinandcohnia humi
CTGTTCCTGCCGATATTCTTCCCTCATAGACTCAGGCATTCCTTCCGTAGAAGGCCCTCTTTTCAAACCGTATTTAAGGCGACGATAAATGCATTTGAAGAAAAGACGATCAAGAATCCACAATATCAAGTGCAAGATCCCAATGATACTTGCGGCAATAACGAGAGGATCACTTGAATCGTTGCATTTGCACTCCCATCCGTTTCTGGTAGGCCTGCAAATTTTCAAGAAGATCATCTTTCAGACCGGCACTGGAGCTAGGATGAGTCCCAATTGTCCTCATCGCCTGCACCATCTGCCTAGCCTGACTAGCAACTTCCATGGCTTCCGCTGCTTGCTCACTTGATCCAGCCATCTGCTCCATAGCTTTAGCTGTAGTGCTGGCTAGCACCATCCTGTTTTCATGCCTGATTAGTGGGTTGGTAGTAGTCACCATCTGTCTGTGAGACCGATGCTGTGAGTCAGCAATCTGCTCACAAGTGGCGCACACTAGGCCGAAAGCCACTTCTGTGGTCACTGTTCCCATTCTGTTGTATATGAGACCCATGCAACTGGCAAGTGCACCGGTTGAGTA
>NZ_LMBW01000068.1 GCF_001439915.1 Fredinandcohnia humi
TGTGTTATCATTCCATTCAAGTCCTCCGATGAGGACCCCAATTGCATTTTTGACATCCTCATCAGTATGTCCTGGAAAAGAAGGTAACGGTGAGATTTCTCCCACAATTGCCCCTTCTTCTGTGAAAGCTCTAAGTAGTATCAGAGCTTCTAGCCGGTTAAAAATTACACTGAAGTTTGCTTTCAATATGATGTTTTTATCCATTATTGCCTGGTCCATTTTGATGCAAAGAGAACCTGCCACTTTCTGTTTGGGCATGAGCATGAACCAGTCCCTTGACATTTCTTCAAGAGTCATGTCAGTTAGGTAGCGTGAAGACGGCACTGAAGCAACAGTCATTTTAAGTGCCTCATCAGATTCTTCCTCCAGAATTCGCTCCACTATCTGCTTTCCCGCACGAGTAGCTGTTTCGATGTCCAGACCAAGAGTGCTGCCTCTTCCTCTTAAAGACTTCTGATCTCGGCGAAGCCGGTCAAGGAACGGGGCATCACCCAGTTCTTGGTCTGCAAATCGTTTGCGGACATACCAAAGAAAGCAGTCTACCTGAAAGCTTAACATAGTGTTGGAATCC
>NZ_LMBW01000032.1 GCF_001439915.1 Fredinandcohnia humi
CAACGGGGTAAAGCCATTTTGTTATTCAACTGATTTGTGAGTTTGTGAAAGATTGTACTTAAAGTAAAGGGTGCGTTAATCCAAGAAGGGTTAATACACTTTTATGTTGAAGTTATTAAGCTAACGGGGCAGTTTAGTTGAACAAGTTGAAAATTTAACATTTAAAGTAGGAGCATTTCTTTGTAATAGAAACGCTCTTTATTTTTGGCTGTTTTCGCAAAGATTGTGGCTATGGAAGGTGAAAAATAAATTTAGTAAAATTAATAATTAGAGGGGGAATGAATATGAAGTTCTATAAAATCACAGATGGAAATTGGACTTATGGATATTATCTTAACAAAGAAAATGCACGAAAAAGAATAGATAAAGCAAATGAAAATATCGAAATGCACAAAGATGATATGAAATATGGAACCAAATTAAGCACCGCTAAATGGTATGTTCGGGATTATTTATCAATAAACATAAAAGTAGCAACTGATTAATACAGATGCTACTTTTATGTTTTGAACATTTAAAAAGATTCGTGAACGTCAGTTACAATGTCTTGTTTTAATTTTCGTTTAATAATAAATTCAGCAACAATTAAATTAGGTACCCAACACAACCACGCAATTATCATATAACTGACTACATAATTTTCATAACCAAATAAAAGGATAAACACACCTAACCAAATTCTAAGTGTAACAGCTGCAAAGGTTAAAGAGTAATTGCGTATCATATGTTTTTGGTGGTCTAAAACCGATTTATTTTTAATTTTCTTTATTGCCATAAACGCTGTTACAAGCCATAAAACTGATAACAAACCAAAGCCTATCTTTGCAATAATTCCACCTGTCGCAAAAAATGCTAAATATAGACCAGAAATACCAGCTAACAAAATACCAAACATATATATAATTCCTATTACTCGATGTCGTTTCCAATTCTTTTCTCTGAATTTTGTTGATAAATTAAAAGGACCTAAAATCAACGCTAAAATACCACCTACAATATGAAGAAACAACATAAAATACCAAAAACTATCTAAATCCATAAACATTAATTTTAGTTGAACAAGACCCGCTTTATCTGTACCTAAAATAAAATATTGCACAATTGCATATCCAGCTACTAATATAGCCGAAATGGTAAGAGCATACCACGTTTTTTTACTCATTCCGCATCCACCTTCTCAGTTTGCTACCCGTCCATTATATTAAATAATTTTTATTGTTTGTTAATCATTTTTGCTTCAGTGTTCTTTTCAATAAAAAAATCTTTCTTATTTGGTGTAAATGCAAATTTTATATCCACCAAGAAATGAATCAAAATACAAATCCATAGATTTCCTGTAGCGATATAAATATAAAACAAGATCCCACCCAAATAACCTGTTGCTAAAATTCCTTTCCAGCCCTGATAGGCATGAACAATCCCGAATAGCACCCCTGCTATTAATATCATCATAATTGGAGACAAATGAAATGGAAGATGTTCGAAAACATAAAGCATTCCCCCGCGAAAGATGACTTCTTCGCAAAATCCTGCTGTAAATGCGACGAATACAAATAAGAGTCGCTCTTTCACTGTAATTGGAAGCATAAATTGAATGCTCTCTGTTTGTTCTTGCACCCATTTCAGAACTTTCCCTTGCAAGTTCTTAGAAAAAAACAGAAGTAGAATGAGGACACCTATCATTGACAATACACCAATTACAAAGTTTTTTACATTTTCTGATTGTAAAGGAAGAATGGATTCTATTATAAACAATTGATTCCAATTACGGTTTGTCATATACCAATAGAAATATAAAATACCAACAAGTGTCCACTGAGGAATTATGAGGGTTGTATACATTTTGCGTTTATTGCTAAAATCCCCATTCTTCATATAAAAATAATCCCAAATCGGATAACCTATAATAATACCAAGCAATAAGATAGTGATAAAAACCACTTTATCACTCCCCCCTCTCTTTTAAATAAAACAATACTGAACTATTATTAAGGAATTATTAATAGTTGAACACAAATTTGTTAATTGATAGTATTTTGGGATTTCATGGGTATATTTTGTTCTTATTAAACTATCGGGGCAGGTTAGTGAAAGAAGAACTATTGCTACTAATACAACCATACGATAGTCTTGGAGTAACACTTTATGCTGATTGATATAGGGGGGGAATGAATGAAAAGTTCTGATTCTCAGTTAAAAATTCGTGGGAAGATAACAAACGAAGATATACAACAATATAGCAATCATACACAAATTGACCTATTGGAAATGCTTAAATCCAAAGAAGCATATAAAAGAACTATCGCTGTAAAAATATTATCAGAGAAGTACGATTTGAACGATGACTTGATTCGTTTGTTTCTTCATACTCTTAAAAAAGAGAAAAAACTTTATACAAAGATTGAATTATGTGACGCACTTTCAAATGGTGATGTTCAGTCTGCAAAGATTATGGTCGAATATTTAGGACAGATAGGCAATAATCAACATACAGTATTACCTACTAATAGTTTCAATAAGGTAAGTTATCCTTTGCCGAGGGATATTATCGCTCGAACTTTAGCTCATATGAAAATAAGTATTCTGCCAGTTTTAATGGATGTACTCAAGACAAACAATAGCCCTGCTATTAGAGAAGTTATTGATGCAATAGGGTTTATTTGTTTTTACAACACAATACATTCTAATACTCAAATTATTGATGCACTTATACTATGTTTAAAGGACAATTACAACGACGATATTACCCGATGGAAATTGGTTAGAGCCTTTGAAAGTTTTAACGACATCAATGTGATTAAAACTCTTATGGACATCGAACAATACGATAGTCAACCAATTATAAGAAATGAAGCCAAAAGGTCACTGAGAATAATAAATAGCCGTAGCTTATTAAATTAAATGGTGCTTTAATTGAATAAGGAATAGATAAAAGTCGATTGAAAATGTCGGCTTTTTTTATTTCATTAAAGACTACGGTGTCATAACTCAGGAGTTATGGTCGTTTTTATAAAAAGTAATCAGAAAGTTATGTTAGAATAAACATAGGAATTACGAAAAGAGGTTATTTTAATGTTTAAAAGACACCCAAGATTAGGTTATATAGTAAATTTTGTAATAACTGTTATATGTATATTTGTTGTACCAATGTTTATATTAAAAAATCATCCTTTTTATGGATTTATCGTTGGCGTGATTCTTGCTACCATAATTAACTCTTTATTAGGTGCAAAATGGATACCCGAAAGTAAATTATTTAAATCAAAAAAATAATGATTTTTAATGTAGCGGTGAAAAATCTAGAGGAAGAACGAACTGGTTTTTTTAAGTAACTTTCTCTTCGCAACTAACGGGTAGCGATAGTCCAAGAAGGATTATCGCTTATTTTTGTTGAAGTTATTAAGCTAACGGGGCAGGTTAATCTAAAAGAATCAAATAAAGGACTTATATAAAGTCCTTTAAAAATGATTTTAAATAATCTATGGAATGGTTTAGACAATAAATAAGATGATAATGACAATTGAAATAGAAAATCGAAGGATATGATGTCTGGTATTAATTTTTCCATACATATGAAATCCATTTACTATTGCAATAATGTGCATAAACAGAAAACAAAGAATTAAAATTATGATAACTTTTGGTTTAATTAGAATGAAGAAGGTAGAAGCCAAGATAACTCCACCTAATATTGTTAAAACTAATGCAGACCACATTGGTATTTTTCTTGCTTTAAATTGAGAGGCTCCACTTAACAAAGTTAGAAATCCGTAAATAACAGCTAAAGCAGTACCAATCCAAAAGAAAAAAGTCATCGAATTACCTCCAATAAGAAATGTTATAAGATTATTAAAATATATGGGGTTAACCCCCTGTCAAAGATTTTTTGGAAAGGGATGGTCAGAATTGAAAATTGGAGAGTTCGTAAATTTACTTAATACAACAAAGGACACTGTGCGTCATTATGAAAACTTAAAATTTATTACTCCAAAATGGATAAATAATAATAAAGAATATGGTGAAAAAGAAGTAATGAATTTTCAAGTGGTCAAGGAATTAAAGGAATATGGTCTAACACTAAAAGAAATTCAAATAATATTTAATTTAAAGGATGCGTATCAGTGTGGTGACAAAGAACTAATTAATCAGGTATTTGGACAACTGACTAGTCATTTGAATAGGCTTCGAAAGGAAGAAGAAGAATTAAGTAAAAGAAGGATAACCTTAGAAAATGAGATAGAAAAAATAAGGGACCTAATATAATTGGAGAAGGCTTGTTACAACAAAAGTTGGATCTATTTTTTCATTACCCAAAGGTATGTGAAGAATTACACTTAAACAAACGGGTGCTTTACTTAAAGAAGGAGTAAAGCCTTTTTTCTTATTGAACTAAAGCAGCAGTATAGTTAAAGAAGCTCTCTCTTTTAGTACCAACTATTAATACAGGTGATAAAATTAAACAATAAATAGTTTTTTTGAAAATATTATTGTTATGGGGGCTTTAGAGATGTTAGATTCTCAAGGGATTATGGAAGTTATTAGACATCGTTATCCATTTCTATTAGTGGATAGAATTTTGGAATTAGAAGAAGGAAAAAGAGCGGTTGGTATAAAAAATGTTACTGTGAATGAGGATTTTTTTAACGGACACTTCCCCAATTATCCAGTTATGCCAGGCGTATTAATTGTTGAGGCATTAGCCCAAGTAAGTGCAGTTGTGATGTTAACTAAAGAAGGAAACCAAGGACGGTTAGGGCTTTTAGCAGGCATAGATAAATGCCGATTTAAACAACAAGTAAAACCAGGTGACCAACTCCGTCTTGAGGTTGAAATAACTCGATTAAAGGGTCCTATTGGAAAAGGTAAAGGTATAGCTACAGTTGATGGAGAATTAGTTTGCGAAACAGAAATAATATTTGCATTTGGTGATTAAAAACTATTAATTGCTGAAATGTTACTCAAATTATTGTTGGTCAAAAAGAGCGTCTTATTCAACTAACGGGGTGCGTTGATCCAAGAAGGATTAATGCACTTTTTTGTTGATCCTTATTGAACAAACGGGGCAGTTTAGTTCAAGAGAGTTGTTTAACTTGTGTTCAAAAATCGGGTCATTTTGCGGAATACAAAGGGGAA
>NZ_LMBW01000069.1 GCF_001439915.1 Fredinandcohnia humi
AGGAAGTTGCACTCAGTTACTCAACTGGTGCGCTTGCCAGCTGCATGGGTCTCATATACAACAGGATGGGGACAGTAGCCGCAGAAGGGGCTCTTGGACTAGTATGTGCCACTTGTGAGCAGATTGCTGACGCACAACATCGATCCCACAGGCAGATGGCGACTACTACCAACCCACTAATTAGGCATGAGAATAGAATGGTACTAGCCAGCACTACGGCCAAGGCTATGGAGCAGATGGCTGGATCAAGTGAGCAGGCAGCGGAAGCCATGGAAGTCGCAAGTCAGGCTAGGCAAATGGTGCAGGCTATGAGAACAGTCGGGACTCATCCTAACTCCAGTACAGGTCTAAAGGATGATCTTATTGAAAATTTGCAGGCTTACCAAAACCGGATGGGAGTGCAACTGCAGCGGTTCAAGTGATCCTCTCGTTGTTGCAGCTAACATTGTTGGGATATTGCACTTGATATTGTGGATTCTTGATCGTCTTTTCTTCAAATGCATTTATCGTCGCTTTAAATACGGTTTGAAAAGAGGGCCT
>NZ_LMBW01000071.1 GCF_001439915.1 Fredinandcohnia humi
TCAAAGGAAGGCACGATCGGGTTCGTTGCCTTTTCGTCCGAGAGCTCGAAGACTCCCCGCCCCTGGAAAGACACATCCTCTGGTCTGGCACTTTCCATCATCCTTATGATTTCAGTTCTCATGTCGGATGTTCTGCCTTCAGTATTCCCTGTGAATGCTGCCATAATGGTCGCTCTTTCGAAGGGAAGATTTCTCTGCACTGAGAAAGTAGGCTGCACACTGATTTGTCCTGCAGATGCTCTCTGCTGGTTGGTGTTTCCTCCACTCCTGGTTCTTATAGCCCAATATCTGCTTCTCAATTCAAGAGTGCTGGAATCCATCGTTTCCATGTTCTCATTTGAAGCGATTTGAACTCCCCTGGTAGACAGTTGTCCTCTTGGAATCACTCTTGTTCCTCTGATGAAACTTGAAACTCTCAGGTCCTCAAATGCTGCAGAATGGCATGCCATCCACACCAGTTGACTCTTGTGTGCTGGATTCTCATTTGGTCTAATGAGACTGAAGAC
>NZ_LMBW01000072.1 GCF_001439915.1 Fredinandcohnia humi
TAGTGCGCCCGGCATGGGCTATAACTTGGTGGTGAAAGTCCACTACAGGCTTGGCAGTAGGAACTGTTAGCCAATGGCAAGGGTGTCCATCGTGAGGTGGAATCTGAAGGAAGCCGGAGGCAAAATCCCGAACTGACGAACAGAAATTGTATATAAGGCTGAATTGGAATGGACGAGTTTGCTATACAAAACAAAGTCCGATACTGCACGAGTTCCATACAGTAAATACAGCAGTTACATGGGAGGAAGGTTATAGCTCTTACCCGGGGAGGTCTTACAAGGGTTCCGGCAAGAGAGATGGAATATCTCACAGGAACAAGCTTGTCAGTGATGGCAAGCTGAATTGTAAGAAGTCAGCAGAGGTCGTAGTAGCTCTATTAGAATGAAGGACTGAACAATAATAATCTTGAAATAATATGGAGGTAAGGACAGTGCATAGACCACAGAAAACATCAAAAGATGGCTCTTCGCAAACGAATAGGTTGGAAACTGAAAAA
>NZ_LMBW01000075.1 GCF_001439915.1 Fredinandcohnia humi
TTCAGTCTCATTAGACCAAATGAGAATCCAGCACACAAGAGTCAGTTGGTGTGGATGGCATGCCATTCTGCCGCATTCGAAGACCTGAGAGTCTCAAGCTTCATCAGAGGAACAAGAGTAGTCCCAAGAGGACAACTATCCACCAGAGGGGTTCAGATTGCTTCAAATGAGAATATGGAAACAATGGACTCCAGCACTCTTGAACTGAGAAGCAGATATTGGGCTATAAGAACCAGAAGTGGAGGAAACACCAACCAACAGAGAGCATCTGCAGGACAAATCAGTGTACAGCCCACTTTCTCAGTACAGAGAAATCTTCCCTTCGAAAGAGCAACCATTATGGCGGCATTCACAGGGAATACTGAGGGCAGAACATCAGACATGAGGACTGAGATCATAAGGATGATGGAAAGTGCCAGACCAGAAGATGTGTCTTTCCAGGGGCGGGGAGTCTTCGAGCTCTCGGACGAAAAGGCAAC
>NZ_LMBW01000076.1 GCF_001439915.1 Fredinandcohnia humi
CCAAAGAAAACTGGAGGTCCAATTTATCGAAGGAGAGATGGGAAATGGGTGAGAGAGCTGATCCTGTATGACAAAGAGGAGATCAGGAGGATCTGGCGTCAAGCAAACAATGGAGAAGACGCAACTGCTGGTCTCACCCACCTGATGATCTGGCATTCCAACCTGAATGACGCCACATACCAGAGGACAAGAGCACTCGTGCGTACTGGGATGGACCCTCGAATGTGCTCTCTTATGCAAGGATCAACTCTCCCAAGAAGATCTGGAGCTGCTGGTGCAGCAGTGAAAGGAGTCGGGACGATGGTGATGGAGCTAATTCGAATGATAAAACGAGGGATTAATGATCGGAATTTCTGGAGAGGCGAAAATGGACGAAGGACAAGGATTGCATATGAGAGAATGTGCAA
>NZ_LMBW01000077.1 GCF_001439915.1 Fredinandcohnia humi
CTTTCTAAGGAAACTGAAGTTCTACGAACTTCATTATAAGACGCTTTGTATTGTGGTCAGTTTTGAGAGTGCTTTTTGTGCTTTCAAGGTTGATTTTTGCTTAAGGCAAAAATCATTTGCGCTTGCGTCTGCAAGAACAATCGAAGATGATTGATTCCTCAGCGCAAAGCTGCATGAAGAATACTCACTGATGTTAAATCATGATGTGATTGAAGTCAGTAGCTTCGTTCTTTGAAAACTAGATAACGTAACAAAACATTCATTGAAGAAATATGTAAGTTCTTATAACTTTAGGCACATGAAAAGCGAGAAAGATATGCTTATCATAGCCGAATAGGTTAAGTTATGAAGGGCGCACGGTGGATGCCTTGGCACTAGGAGCCGATGAAGGACGGTACTAACAC
>NZ_LMBW01000078.1 GCF_001439915.1 Fredinandcohnia humi
CTATTTTTGCCGTCTGAGCTCTTCAATGGTGGAACAGATCTTCATGATCTCAGCAAACTCTTCTTTCTTAATCCTTCCAGATTCGAAATCAATTCGTGCATCAATTCGGGCCCTAGACACCATGGCCTCCACCATGCTGGAAATTCCAACTGGCCTCCTGTATGAACTACTGGGGAAGAACTTCTCAAATAGACTGCAGCACTTCTGGTACATCTGCTCATCCTCGAGAATTCCCCTTTGGCTGGTATTGAGAATGGAACGATTCCTGGGTTGAGTTGGGGTGCTCCGGTCTCTGTGTTTGTTGTCCACTTTCCCTTCTCTGAGTATTGATGTGTTCTGTTGACTGTGTCCATGGTGTATCCCGTTCCTGTTCCATGGCTGTATGGAGGATCTCCAGTGTAAG
>NZ_LMBW01000080.1 GCF_001439915.1 Fredinandcohnia humi
CTTGGGATATAACTTAGAATTAAAATATTAGCAATCATCACAGCTATAAAAAGTGCTGAGTATTTTAATAATTGCTCTAATCTTATATTCGCAACCTGAGCTACCATAAATAGGTTAACTCCGAATGGTGGTGTAATCATTCCCATTGCTAAGTTAACGATCATCACAATTCCAAAGTGAACTGGATCGATCCCATATGTAATCGCCACTGGAGTTAAGATCGGTGCAAGTATTAGAATAGCTGCCCCGGAATCGAAGAACATTCCCACTATAAATAACAGTAAATTTATAATTAGCAAGAAAATAATTGGGTTGTTTGATACCCCGCTAAACCAGGTAGCAACCGCCTGTGGTACACCATCACTTGTTAGGATCCAACCAAACAGTCC
>NZ_LMBW01000081.1 GCF_001439915.1 Fredinandcohnia humi
AAAACACGCTCGATAGCAATCCCCTTCAGCCCAATAGTCCATGAAGGACCCACTGTAACCACTCCAGTCAGCGTTTAATAAAATTGTCTGACCTTGAATGGGCTTTGATCTATCATCTGTCAATGCATTTGGCACTTTTAACATCTCGTATCCAGACCTCGAGGCTGTACTTATTGTCCTCCCTAGCCAAGTGTTAGCCCCATCCAGGTATGAGAATCCCTTGACTCCATTGTTATTAATACCTGGATAAGGGTCATTACACTTACCTATATTTGGGTCATTCGGTCGGGGACTGTCTGTAAGAACAGGACTGCATATATATTGACTAGTGTGTGTCATTGCTACTGGGTCTATCTGAATCACTGGTCTATTTGAGCCCT
>NZ_LMBW01000082.1 GCF_001439915.1 Fredinandcohnia humi
GCTCAAGGGTACTAACCGATACAAGTCGCCCCAATGATCCCACTAGCGGGGATTGTGATGCGCCAATAACAGGAGGAGGCCCAGACCCTGGGGTTAAAGGGTTTGCATTCTTAGATGGAGAGAACTCATGGCTCGGAAGGACAATTAGCAAAGACTCCAGATCAGGCTATGAAATGTTAAAGGTTCCAAATGCAGAAACTGATACCCAATCAGGGCCAATATCACACCAGGTAATTGTCAACAACCAAAACTGGTCGGGATACTCAGGGGCGTTCATAGACTATTGGGCAAACAAAGAGTGCTTCAATCCCTGTTTTTATGTGGAACTAATCAGGGGGAGACCCAAGGAGAGTAGTGTACTGTGGACTTCAAATAG
>NZ_LMBW01000035.1 GCF_001439915.1 Fredinandcohnia humi
CAGAGACTGGAGCACCTCAACTCAATCCAATTGACGGACCACTACCCGAGGATAACGAGCCGAGCGGATATGCCCAAACAGATTGTGTCTTGGAAGCTATGGCTTTCCTTGAAGAGTCCCACCCAGGGATCTTTGAAAACTCTTGTCTTGAAACGATGGAAGTTGTTCAGCAAACAAGAGTGGACAAACTGACTCAAGGCCGCCAGACCTATGACTGGACACTGAATAGAAACCAGCCGGCTGCAACTGCTTTGGCCAACACTATAGAGGTCTTCAGATCGAACGGTCTAACAGCCAATGAATCGGGGAGACTAATAGATTTCCTCAAGGATGTAATGGAATCAATGGACAAAGAAGAAATGGAAATAACAACACATTTCCAAAGGAAGAGAAGGGTAAGGGACAACATGACCAAGAAAATGGTCACACAAAGAACAATAGGAAAGAAGAAGCAGAGGCTGAACAAGAGGAGCTACTTAATAAGGGCACTGACATTGAACACAATGACAAAAGATGCAGAAAGAGGCAAATTGAAGAGGCGGGCAATTGCAACTCCCGGGATGCAGATCAGAGGATTCGTGTACTTTGTCGAGACACTAGCGAGGAGCATCTGTGAAAAACTTGAGCAGTCTGGACTCCCTGTTGGAGGGAATGAAAAGAAGGCTAAATTGGCAAATGTCGTAAGAAAGATGATGACTAACTCACAAGACACAGAGCTCTCTTTTACAATTACTGGGGACAATACCAAATGGAATGAGAATCAGAATCCTCGTATGTTTCTGGCAATGATAACATACATCACAAGAAACCAACCTGAATGGTTTAGAAATGTCTTGAGCATTGCTCCTATAATGTTCTCTAACAAAATGGCGAGATTAGGAAAAGGATACATGTTCGAGAGTAAGAGCATGAAGCTGCGGACGCAAATACCAGCAGAAATGCTTGCAAACATTGACCTGAAATACTTCAACGAATCAACAAGGAAGAAAATCGAGAAAATAAGGCCTCTCCTAATAGATGGCACAGCCTCACTGAGCCCTGGAATGATGATGGGCATGTTCAACATGCTGAGTACAGTCTTAGGAGTCTCAATTCTGAATCTTGGGCAGAAGAGGTACACCAAAACCACATACTGGTGGGATGGACTCCAATCCTCTGATGATTTCGCTCTCATAGTGAATGCACCAAATCATGAGGGAATACAAGCAGGAGTGGACAGGTTTTACAGAACCTGCAAACTGGTTGGGATCAATATGAGCAAAAAGAAGTCTTACATAAATCGGACAGGAACATTTGAGTTCACAAGCTTTTTCTATCGCTATGGGTTTGTGGCCAATTTCAGTATGGAGCTGCCCAGTTTTGGAGTATCTGGGATTAACGAATCGGCCGACATGAGCATTGGAGTTACAGTGATAAAGAACAATATGATAAACAATGACCTTGGACCAGCAACAGCTCAGATGGCTCTTCAGCTATTTATCAAGGACTACAGATACACATATCGGTGCCACAGGGGTGATACACAAATCCAAACAAGGAGATCATTTGAGCTGAAGAAGCTGTGGGAGCAGACCCGTTCAAAGGCAGGACTGTTAGTTGCAGATGGAGGACCAAATCTATATAACATCCGGAATCTCCACATTCCAGAAGTCTGCCTGAAATGGGAACTAATGGATGAAGATTACCAGGGTAGGCTGTGCAATCCTCTAAATCCGTTTGTCAGCCATAAGGAAATTGAGTCCGTAAACAATGCTGTAGTAATGCCAGCCCATGGCCCAGCCAAGAGCATGGAATATGATGCTGTTGCTACTACACACTCATGGGTCCCTAAGAGGAACCGTTCCATTCTCAATACCAGCCAAAGGGGAATTCTCGAGGATGAACAGATGTACCAAAAGTGCTGCAATCTATTCGAGAAATTCTTTCCTAGTAGTTCATACAGAAGGCCAGTTGGAATTTCCAGTATGGTGGAGGCCATGGTGTCTAGGGCCCGAATTGATGCACGAATTGACTTCGAGTCTGGAAGGATTAAGAAAGAAGAGTTTGCTGAGATCACGAAGATCTGTTCCACCATTGAAGAGCTCAGACGGCAAAAATAGTGAATTTAGCTTGTCCTTCATGAAAAAATGCCTTGTTTCTACTGATCACGCGT
>NZ_LMBW01000083.1 GCF_001439915.1 Fredinandcohnia humi
CCAAAGAAAACTGGAGGTCCAATTTATCGAAGAAGGGATGGGAAATGGATGAGAGAACTGATTCTGTATGACAAAGAGGAGATCAGAAGGATCTGGCGTCAAGCGAACAATGGAGAAGATGCAACTGCTGGTCTCACTCACCTGATGATCTGGCATTCCAATCTAAATGATGCCACATACCAGAGAACAAGAGCCCTCGTGCGTACGGGGATGGACCCCAGGATGTGTTCTCTGATGCAAGGATCAACTCTCCCGAGGAGATCTGGAGCTGCTGGAGCAGCAGTAAAAGGAGTCGGAACGATGGTGATGGAACTAATTCGGATGATAAAGCGAGGGATTAATGATCGGAATTTCTGGAGAGGCGA
>NZ_LMBW01000084.1 GCF_001439915.1 Fredinandcohnia humi
CACATTGCCCTTTTGTTGAATAAACCTGGTACTCCGTACATATTTGTAATCCTACGAATAAGACAACATTCAAAATTAAAATTACTACTTTTGTGTAAGTCTAAAAGTTTTTATTCTTAAGCTGCTAAAGGGATTGTTTCTTTCAATTTACTTGGACAGTATTCCTCATTACGCTTAGCTATTCCTACAAAAATTCTTGCTAATTTACCGATTAACTTCATAATAGACTTCATTTTCTTCATCTTTTTGACTTTCACATTATGTGCGTGAAGTGCTTTAAACTCATCGTTGTTCATCACAAGGCTCATGGTAGCTAGGTAAAGGAAACGCCGTAACCTAGACCGACCTCGTTTTGAG
>NZ_LMBW01000086.1 GCF_001439915.1 Fredinandcohnia humi
CCGATGAGGACCCCAATTGCATTTTTGACATCCTCATCAGTATGTCCTGGAAGAGAAGGTAACGGTGAGATTTCTCCTACAATTGCTCCTTCTTCTGTGAAAGCTCTAAGTAGTATAAGGGTCTCCAGCCGATCAAAAATCACACTGAAGTTTGCTTTTAATATGATGTTTTTATCCATTATTGCCTGGTCCATTTTGATGCAAAGGGAACCTGTCACTTTCTGTTTGGGCATGAGCATGAACCAGTCTCTTGACATCTCTTCAAGGGTCATGTCAGTTAGGTAGCGTGAAGCCGGCACTGAAGCAATAGTCATTTTAAGTGCCTCATCAGATTCTTCTTCCAG
>NZ_LMBW01000087.1 GCF_001439915.1 Fredinandcohnia humi
ACAAGGATTGCATATGAGAGAATGTGCAACATCCTCAAAGGGAAATTTCAAACAGCAGCACAAAGAGCAATGATGGACCAGGTACGAGAAAGCAGAAATCCTGGAAATGCTGAAATTGAAGATCTCATCTTTCTGGCACGTTCTGCACTCATCCTGAGAGGATCAGTGGCCCATAAGTCCTGTCTGCCTGCTTGTGTATATGGACTTGCTGTGGCCAGTGGATATGACTTTGAGAGAGAAGGATACTCTCTAGTTGGGATAGATCCCTTCCGCTTGCTTCAAAACAGCCAAGTCTTCAGTCTCATTAGACCAAATGAGAATCCAGCACACAAGAGTCA
>NZ_LMBW01000088.1 GCF_001439915.1 Fredinandcohnia humi
CATCTAAAACCGGGCTGCAATTGCTCACACTCACAACCTGAAACAACCAACACAAGCCAAACAATAATAAACAACTATTATAATGAAACAAACATCACCAACATCCAAATGGAAGAAAGAACAAGCAGGAATTTCAATAACTTAACTAAAGGGCTCTGTACTATAAATTCATGGCACATATATGGGAAAGACAATGCAGTAAGAATTGGAGAAAGCTCGGATGTTTTAGTCACAAGAGAACCCTATGTTTCATGCGACCCAGATGAATGCAGGTTCTATGCTCTCAGCCAAGGAACAACAATCAGAGGGAAACACTCAAACGGTACAATACA
>NZ_LMBW01000089.1 GCF_001439915.1 Fredinandcohnia humi
CAACGGTGGAAGGATCAGGTGCATGCAGGTGTGGCCCATCGAGGGCATCAAGAAGTTCGAGACCCTGTCTTACTTGCCACCACTCAGCACGGAGGCCCTCCTTAAGCAGGTCGACTACCTGATCCGCTCCAAGTGGGTGCCTTGCCTCGAGTTCAGCAAGGTTGGGTTCATCTTCCGTGAGCACAACGCATCTCCTGGGTACTACGATGGCCGGTACTGGACAATGTGGAAGCTGCCTATGTTCGGATGCACCGACGCCACACAGGTGCTCAACGAGGTGGAGGAGGTCAAGAAGGAGTACCCTGACGCGTATGTCCGCATCATC
>NZ_LMBW01000090.1 GCF_001439915.1 Fredinandcohnia humi
AACGCGTGATCAGCAAAAGCAGGGTAGATAATCACTCACCGAGTGACATCAACATCATGGCGTCTCAAGGCACCAAACGATCCTATGAACAGATGGAAACTGGTGGAGAGCGCCAGAATGCTACTGAGATCAGAGCATCTGTTGGAAGGATGGTTGGTGGAATTGGAAGATTTTACATACAGATGTGCACCGAACTCAAACTCAGCGACTATGAAGGAAGGCTGATCCAGAACAGCATAACAGTAGAGAGAATGCTTCTCTCTGCATTTGATGAAAGGAGGAACAAATACCTGGAAGAACATCCCAGTGCGGGGAA
>NZ_LMBW01000091.1 GCF_001439915.1 Fredinandcohnia humi
AGTTCGCAATCCTAATACAACCCCTGAAATATCTTGATTATAGGTTGCATTATCGTTCTCTTCTAAAACAAGTGGTATCTCTCCATGTACAAGTGACACAATCTTAGGGCCATACTGTTTGTTTAGTTCAAAACCTAAAATATTAGTATAAAAGTCGATTGCTTTGTTTATATTTGGCACGTAAATGCTTATTACACAAACTTCACTTTTCATATTAGTCCCCCATTTTTATTATTATTATATATATTCTACACTCTTTAACAATCGTCCTTCTTTAGAAATAAAGTTTTCACTTGATTTTCTTATTAAACTAA
>NZ_LMBW01000092.1 GCF_001439915.1 Fredinandcohnia humi
AAGAAATGGGTGATGCCCCATTTCTAGACCGGCTTCGCCGAGATCAGAAGTCCCTGAGAGGAAGAAGCAGCACTCTTAGTCTGGACATCAGAACTGCCACGCGTGAAGGAAAGCATATAGTGGAGCGGATTTTAGAGGAAGAGTCAGATGAAGCATTTAAAATGAGTATTGCTTCAGTGCCAACTCCACGCTATCTAACTGACATGACTCTTGAAGAAATGTCAAGAGATTGGTTAATGCTCATTCCCAAACAGAAAATAACAGGGTCCCTATGCATTAGAATGGACCAAGCAATAGTGGACAAAAACATCACA
>NZ_LMBW01000037.1 GCF_001439915.1 Fredinandcohnia humi
AGAAAATAGTGCTTCTTCTTGCAATAGTTAGCCTTGTTAAAAGTGATCAGATTTGCATTGGTTACCATGCAAACAACTCGACAGAGCAGGTTGACACGATAATGGAAAAGAACGTCACTGTTACACATGCCCAAGACATACTGGAAAAGACACACAACGGGAAGCTCTGCGATCTAAATGGAGTGAAGCCTCTGGTTTTAAAGGATTGTAGTGTAGCTGGATGGCTCCTCGGAAACCCAATGTGCGACGAATTCATCAGGGTGCCGGAATGGTCTTACATAGTGGAGAGGGCTAACCCAGCCAATGACCTCTGTTACCCAGGGAGCCTCAATGACTATGAAGAACTGAAACACCTATTGAGCAGAATAAATCATTTTGAGAAGATTCTGATCATCCCCAAGAGTTCTTGGCCCAATCATGAAACATCATTAGGGGTGAGCGCAGCTTGTCCATACCAGGGAACGCCCTCCTTTTTCAGAAATGTGGTATGGCTTATCAAAAAGAACGATGCATACCCAACAATAAAGATAAGCTACAATAATACCAATCGGGAAGATCTTTTGATACTGTGGGGGATTCATCATTCCAACAATGCAGCAGAGCAGACAAATCTCTATAAAAACCCAACCACCTATATTTCCGTTGGGACATCAACATTAAACCAGAGATTGGTACCAAAAATAGCTACTAGATCCCAAGTAAACGGGCAACGTGGAAGAATGGACTTCTTCTGGACAATTTTAAAACCGAATGATGCAATCCACTTCGAGAGCAATGGAAATTTCATTGCTCCAGAATATGCATACAAAATTGTCAAGAAAGGGGACTCAACAATTATGAAAAGTGAAGTGGAATATGGCCACTGCAACACCAAATGTCAAACTCCAGTAGGAGCGATAAACTCTAGTATGCCATTCCACAATATACATCCTCTCACCATCGGGGAATGCCCCAAATACGTGAAGTCAAACAAATTGGTCCTTGCAACTGGGCTCAGAAATAGTCCTCTAAGAGAAAAGAGAAGAAAAAGAGGGCTGTTTGGGGCTATAGCAGGTTTTATAGAGGGAGGATGGCAGGGAATGGTAGATGGTTGGTATGGGTACCACCATAGCAATGAGCAGGGGAGTGGGTACGCTGCAGACAAAGAATCCACCCAAAAGGCAATAGATGGAGTTACCAATAAGGTCAACTCGATCATTGACAAAATGAACACTCAATTTGAGGCCGTTGGAAGGGAATTTAATAACTTAGAAAGGAGGATAGAGAATTTGAACAAGAAAATGGAAGACGGATTCCTAGATGTCTGGACTTATAATGCTGAACTTCTAGTTCTCATGGAAAATGAGAGGACTCTAGATTTCCATGACTCAAATGTCAAGAACCTTTACGACAAAGTCCGACTACAGCTTAGGGATAATGCAAAGGAGCTGGGTAATGGTTGTTTCGAGTTCTATCACAAATGTGATAATGAATGTATGGAAAGTGTAAGAAATGGGACGTATGACTACCCTCAGTATTCAGAAGAAGCAAGATTAAAAAGAGAAGAAATAAGCGGAGTGAAATTAGAATCAATAGGAACTTACCAAATACTGTCAATTTATTCAACAGTGGCGAGTTCCCTAGCACTGGCAATCATGGTGGCTGGTCTATCTTTATGGATGTGCTCCAATGGGTCGTTACAGTGCAGAATTTGCATTTAAATTTGTGAGCTC
>NZ_LMBW01000093.1 GCF_001439915.1 Fredinandcohnia humi
AAAGGTCAGATTTTGGCAAGACAAAAGTCTTGTCGCCTTGTCATATGATGCACCCAATCCTAGATTACAGCCTCACCTGTGATCAGTTCCTGATCAATCAATTAGTGGGTGTGTATAAAAAGAACCCCAGCACACCAGACCTTCACATCAACTGCAACTTGACCTCTGACAACATGCCTAAGATCCACCCTGAGACCAAAGCGTTAATTATCAAGAGGCTGAAGACCAGATCCACTGCTGAGGTGGCTGACACCTTCAATGTGTCTCAGCGTCAAGTACAAAGAATAAGAAACAAATCTGAAAAGAC
>NZ_LMBW01000094.1 GCF_001439915.1 Fredinandcohnia humi
ATGAGAATACTCGTGAGAGGTAATTCCCCCGTGTTCAACTACAACAAGGCAACCAAAAGGCTTACAGTTCTCGGAAAGGACGCTGGTGCATTAACGGAAGATCCAGACGAGGGAACAGCTGGGGTTGAATCTGCAGTACTAAGGGGATTTCTAATTCTGGGCAAAGAGGACAAAAGATACGGACCAGCATTGAGCATCAATGAATTGAGCAATCTTGCAAAAGGGGAAAAGGCTAATGTGCTGATAGGGCAAGGAGACGTGGTGTTGGTAATGAAACGGAAACGGGACTCTAGCATACTTACTG
>NZ_LMBW01000095.1 GCF_001439915.1 Fredinandcohnia humi
CTTCTTCCTCCCTTTTGACAGATGACCCACTTGTCCTTTTGAAAGTGAAACCTCCAAAGCTGAAGGATGAACTGATCCTTAGACCCATTGCTGCTTTGCATATATCTACAGCTTGTTCTTCTGTTGGGTTTTGTCTAAGGATGTCCACCATCCTTATCCCGCCAATTTGTGTACTATGGCACATCTCCAAGAGCGATGCCAACGGGTCTGCTGATACTGTTGCTCTTCTAACAATATTTCTAGCAGCAATAATTAAACTCTGATCAACGTCATCATTTCTCACTTTCCCTCCCGGTGTGTA
>NZ_LMBW01000096.1 GCF_001439915.1 Fredinandcohnia humi
GTATGGTTGCAAAGCTGAAACTTAAAGGAATTGACGGAAGGGCACCACCAGGAGTGGAGCCTGCGGCTTAATTTGACTCAACACGGGAAACCTCACCCGGCCCGGACACGGAAAGGATTGACAGATTGATAGCTCTTTCTCGATTCTGTGGGTGGTGGTGCATGGCCGTTCTTAGTTGGTGGAGCGATTTGTCTGGTTAATTCCGATAACGAACGAGACTCCGGCATGCTAACTAGTTACGCGGCCCCGTGCGGTCGGCGTCCAACTTCTTAGAGGGACAAGTGGCGTTCAGCC
>NZ_LMBW01000097.1 GCF_001439915.1 Fredinandcohnia humi
ATGAGAATACTTGTGAGAGGCAATTCTCCTGTGTTCAACTACAACAAGGCAACCAAGAGGCTTACAGTACTTGGAAAGGATGCAGGTGCATTGATGGAAGACCCAGATGAGGGAACAGCAGGAGTGGAATCTGCGGTATTGAGAGGATTTCTGATCCTGGGCAAAGAAGACAAAAGATATGGGCCAGCATTGAGCATCAACGAATTGAGCAATCTTGCGAAAGGGGAGAAGGCCAATGTGTTGATAGGGCAAGGAGACGTGGTGTTGGTAATGAAACGAAAACGGGACTCTA
>NZ_LMBW01000098.1 GCF_001439915.1 Fredinandcohnia humi
ACAAGGATTGCATATGAGAGAATGTGCAACATCCTCAAAGGGAAATTTCAAACAGCAGCACAAAGAGCAATGATGGATCAGGTGCGAGAAAGCAGGAATCCTGGAAATGCTGAAATTGAGGATCTCATCTTTCTGGCACGGTCTGCACTCATCCTGAGAGGATCAGTGGCCCACAAGTCCTGCCTGCCTGCTTGTGTGTACGGACTTGCTGTGGCCAGTGGATACGACTTTGAGAGAGAAGGATACTCTCTAGTTGGAATAGATCCTTTCCGCTTGCTTCAAAACAGCCA
>NZ_LMBW01000099.1 GCF_001439915.1 Fredinandcohnia humi
TTGAATGGAATGATAACACAGTTCGAGTCTCTGAAACTCTACAGAGATTCGCTTGGAGAAGCAGCGATGAGGATGGGAGATCTCCACTCTCTACAAAGTAGAAACGGGAAATGGAGAGAACAGTTAAGCCAGAAGTTCGAAGAAATAAGATGGTTGATTGAAGAAGTACGGCATAGATTAAAAATTACGGAGAATAGCTTTGAGCAAATAACTTTTATGCAAGCCTTACAACTATTGCTTGAAGTGGAGCAAGAGATAAGAACTTTCTCGTTTCAGCTTATTTAATGATA
>NZ_LMBW01000100.1 GCF_001439915.1 Fredinandcohnia humi
ATGGCTTTTTCTACATTCGAATCTAGAAATCCACTTTGTTACAGGTGAGTAAAGGTATAACGATCTAGAAAAGCTTACAGCACCTGGTATTCCCAGGCGGTCTCCCAATCCAAGTACTAACCAGGCCCACACTTATTTCGCTTCCGAGAGCAGACGAGATCGGGCTCGCGCCAAGTAGGTATGGCCGTAAGTGAGAATGCCAGGTAGAAATTGCACATAAAAAGGCAATGAAAATCTCTAGCTCAATGTTGACACTCTTTTTTTTTTTTTTTTTTTTTTTTTTTTTTTT
>NZ_LMBW01000101.1 GCF_001439915.1 Fredinandcohnia humi
ATGCAATAAAATGCATGAAGACATTTTTCGGCTGGAAAGAGCCCAACATCGTAAAACCGCATGAAAAAGGCATAAATCCCAATTACCTCCTGGCTTGGAAGCAGGTGCTAGCAGAACTCCAAGATATTGAGAATGAGGAGAAAATTCCAAAAACAAAGAACATGAAGAAAACAAGCCAATTGAAGTGGGCACTTGGTGAGAATATGGCACCAGAGAAAGTAGACTTTGAGGACTGCAAAGACGTTAGCGATCTACGACAATATGACAGTGATGAACCAGAGTCTA
>NZ_LMBW01000102.1 GCF_001439915.1 Fredinandcohnia humi
GTCACCGCCGACCCCGAGGGGCAACGGCGGCTCTTCTCCCGGGCCCGACCCGCGTCTCCCGCGACCGGGTAAAGGCAGGGGCAGAGGGAGCGGACCCCCACTGCCCCGGGCGGCGCTTCGGCCTCGACGCGGCATAGCCCCCTTGCCCGCGAGCGGGGGTGGGGCACGGCCGACGCCGGGGGCCTAGGCTCGGTATCGACTTATCCGCCTGGCCAGCCCCGGAGGACCCGCACAGACCGACCGGTAATGATCCTTCCGCAGGTTCACCTACGGAAACCTTGTTA
>NZ_LMBW01000039.1 GCF_001439915.1 Fredinandcohnia humi
CATTCCAACAAATGCAGACAAAATCTGCCTCGGACATCATGCCGTGTCAAACGGAACCAAAGTAAACACATTAACTGAAAGAGAAGTGGAAGTCGTCAATGCAACTGAAACAGTGGAACGAACAAACATCCCCAGGATCTGCTCAAAGGGGAAAAGGACAGTTGACCTCGGTCAATGTGGACTCCTGGGGACAATCACTGGACCACCTCAATGTGACCAATTCCTAGAATTTTCGGCCGATTTAATTATTGAGAGGCGAGAAGGAAGTGATGTCTGTTATCCTGGGAAATTCGTGAATGAAGAAGCTCTGAGGCAAATTCTCAGAGAATCAGGCGGAATTGACAAGGAAGCAATGGGATTTACATACAATGGAATAAGAACTAATGGAGTAACCAGTGCATGTAGGAGATCAGGATCTTCATTCTATGCAGAAATGAAATGGCTCCTGTCAAACACAGATAATGCTGCATTCCCGCAGATGACTAAGTCATATAAAAATACAAGAAAAAGCCCAGCTATAATAGTATGGGGGATCCATCATTCCGTTTCAACTGCAGAGCAAACCAAGCTATATGGGAGTGGAAACAAACTGGTGACAGTTGGGAGTTCTAATTATCAACAATCTTTTGTACCGAGTCCAGGAGCGAGACCACAAGTTAATGGTATATCTGGAAGAATTGACTTTCATTGGCTAATGCTAAATCCCAATGATACAGTCACTTTCAGTTTCAATGGGGCTTTCATAGCTCCAGACCGTGCAAGCTTCCTGAGAGGAAAATCTATGGGAATCCAGAGTGGAGTACAGGTTGATGCCAATTGTGAAGGGGACTGCTATCATAGTGGTGGGACAATAATAAGTAACTTGCCATTTCAGAACATAGATAGCAGGGCAGTTGGAAAATGTCCGAGATATGTTAAGCAAAGGAGTCTGCTGCTGGCAACAGGGATGAAGAATGTTCCTGAGATTCCAAAGGGGAGAGGCCTATTTGGTGCTATAGCGGGTTTCATTGAAAATGGATGGGAAGGCCTAATTGATGGTTGGTATGGTTTCAGACACCAGAATGCACAGGGAGAGGGAACTGCTGCAGATTACAAAAGCACTCAATCGGCAATTGATCAAATAACAGGGAAATTAAACCGGCTTATAGCAAAAACCAACCAACAATTTGAGTTGATAGACAATGAATTCAATGAGGTAGAGAAGCAAATCGGTAATGTGATAAATTGGACCAGAGATTCTATAACAGAAGTGTGGTCATACAATGCTGAACTCTTGGTAGCAATGGAGAACCAGCATACAATTGATCTGGCTGATTCAGAAATGGACAAACTGTACGAACGAGTGAAAAGACAGCTGAGAGAGAATGCTGAAGAAGATGGCACTGGTTGCTTTGAAATATTTCACAAGTGTGATGATGACTGTATGGCCAGTATTAGAAATAACACCTATGATCACAGAAAATACAGGGAAGAGGCAATGCAAAGCAGAATACAGATTGACCCAGTCAAACTAAGCAGCGGCTACAAAGATGTGATACTTTGGTTTAGCTTCGGGGCATCATGTTTCATACTTCTAGCCATTGTAATGGGCCTTGTCTTCATATGTGTAAAG
>NZ_LMBW01000103.1 GCF_001439915.1 Fredinandcohnia humi
TTTCACTCCCCTTCCGGGGTGCTTTTCACCTTTCCCTCACGGTACTGGTTCACTATCGGTCACTAGGGAGTATTTAGCCTTGGGAGATGGTCCTCCCAGCTTCCGACGGGATTTCTCGTGTCCCGCCGTACTCAGGATCCACTCAAGAGAGAACGAAGTTTCAACTACAGGGTTGTTACCTTCTCTGACGGACCTTTCCAGGTCGCTTCGTCTACTTCGCTCTTTTGTAACTCCGTATAGAGTGTCCTACAACCCCAAGAGGCAAGCCTCTTGGTTTGGGCTAT
>NZ_LMBW01000104.1 GCF_001439915.1 Fredinandcohnia humi
ACGCGTGATCAGCAAAAGCAGGTGCATTGACAGAAGATCCAGATGAGGGAACAGCAGGGGTGGAATCTGCGGTATTAAGAGGATTCCTAATTCTGGGCAAAGAAGACAAAAGATATGGACCAGCATTGAGCATTAACGAATTGAGCAATCTTGCGAAAGGGGAGAAGGCTAATGTGTTGATAGGGCAAGGAGACGTGGTGTTGGTAATGAAACGGAAACGGGACTCTAGCATACTTACTGACAGCCAGACAGCGACCAAAAGAATTCGGATGGCCATCAATTA
>NZ_LMBW01000105.1 GCF_001439915.1 Fredinandcohnia humi
AGAAGAAGCACCGGCTAACTCCGTGCCAGCAGCCGCGGTAATACGGAGGGTGCAAGCGTTAATCGGAATTACTGGGCGTAAAGCGCACGCAGGCGGTTTGTTAAGTCAGATGTGAAATCCCCGGGCTCAACCTGGGAACTGCATCTGATACTGGCAAGCTTGAGTCTCGTAGAGGGGGGTAGAATTCCAGGTGTAGCGGTGAAATGCGTAGAGATCTGGAGGAATACCGGTGGCGAAGGCGGCCCCCTGGACGAAGACTGACGCTCAGGTGCGAAAGCGTGGG
>NZ_LMBW01000106.1 GCF_001439915.1 Fredinandcohnia humi
TAACAAAACTGGCCTCCACCCCTTGGATAGGCATGACGAAGGAATGAGAGGGCGTTTGACCCGTTGAGACATGGGAGGGAAAGCCTCCAGGGGCGGCGTGGAGAAGTACATTATATGGTAAAATATGGAGTATTAGCTAACTCCTTTATTTAACTATGCCTTCACGTAGCCATAATGATCTGAACTCACTTCGATTACCAATAAATCCGTTTTAAAGGGATATGAAATCCTGCGAATAAGTGAGCATTCGAGAGATATTCGTATCAAACTGAGGGAGTT
>NZ_LMBW01000107.1 GCF_001439915.1 Fredinandcohnia humi
CCCATCGGTGAACACTACTGGGCATACGCCGTTGTGGCACACACATTCAGATTCCTGTGTTCTTAGTATGTTTCGGGCCCATGTGTTAATTTCTGCAACAGGCCTTCTGTTGTACCATACTACTGCAGATGCATTGTTGTTTGGTCCTGATATACATATTGACATCCTGGATTTGCCATCATGGCAACTAGTACTTGACCACCCAATGCATTCCACCCTGCTGTTGTACACTGTGGGCGGTGATGATAGTGGCCAGCTTATCAGGGCTCGATA
>NZ_LMBW01000108.1 GCF_001439915.1 Fredinandcohnia humi
TTGATGCCATTTATCATATTAGGCGGTATCTATAGCGGGTATTTTACCCCGACTGAATCTGCGGTCGTAGCTTGTGTATATGCATTGATTATTGGTTTGTTTGTATACAAAGAACTGAAGTGGAAGGAACTCCCAAAGATCTTTTATGATGCTGCTTTAACGAGTTCAGTAATCTTAGTGATTATTGCTACTGCCGGACTGTTTGGTTGGATCCTAACAAGTGATGGTGTACCACAGGCGGTTGCTACCTGGTTTAGCGGGGTATCAAACAA
>NZ_LMBW01000109.1 GCF_001439915.1 Fredinandcohnia humi
ATTTTTGAAACAACATAGACTAGAATCATAAAGGTTAATCCAATCATGATACCAGGAATAATTCCTGCAAAAAACAAGTCCTTTATTGATACTCCTGTAGCAACGCCAAATAAAATGAGCGGTATACTCGGCGGAATTATGACTCCCAACTCTCCCGAGGCAGCCACAGTTGACGATGCAAATCCTTTATCATAGCCTTTGGCTACCATCGCAGGTATCATAATGGACCCAATGGCAGCAACGGTTGCAACACCCGAGCCAGAGATTGAAGC
>NZ_LMBW01000110.1 GCF_001439915.1 Fredinandcohnia humi
TTTCCTTAGAAAGGAGGTGATCCAGCCGCACCTTCCGATACGGCTACCTTGTTACGACTTCACCCCAATCATCTGTCCCACCTTAGGCGGCTGGCTCCTTGCGGTTACCCCACCGACTTCGGGTGTTACAAACTCTCGTGGTGTGACGGGCGGTGTGTACAAGGCCCGGGAACGTATTCACCGCGGCATGCTGATCCGCGATTACTAGCGATTCCGGCTTCATGCAGGCGAGTTGCAGCCTGCAATCCGAACTGAGAATGGTTTTATGGG
>NZ_LMBW01000111.1 GCF_001439915.1 Fredinandcohnia humi
CTAACTGACATGACTCTTGAAGAGATGTCAAGGGACTGGTTCATGCTCATGCCCAAACAGAAAGTGGCAGGTTCCCTGTGCATCAGAATGGACCAGGCAATAATGGATAAAAACATCATATTGAAGGCAAACTTCAGTGTGATTTTCGATCGGCTGGAGACCCTAATACTACTTAGAGCTTTCACAGAAGAAGGAGCAATTGTGGGAGAAATCTCACCGTTACCTTCTCTTCCAGGACATACTGATGAGGATGTCAAAAATGCAATTGGG
>NZ_LMBW01000112.1 GCF_001439915.1 Fredinandcohnia humi
AAGTATATTGTGTGGGCCCCCATCCTGTACTTGCTCCGTCAAAATGGTTGAGATATCTCTTGTACTTTTTTCACAAATTGACTTTTCATGTTGTGGATTCCCTCAGGCCAAGCCACTGTTTGAGGGCCTAGAGCCTATCTCTGAACTCTCAAACACTGCTTCAGTTTTCATTGAGATATGGGCTTGTAACTCCTAATTCCCCACTCTCTAGCCCCTAGAATGTGTTTCTGTGCAGTTAATGTCAAAGTGAGGCAAGAATTC
>NZ_LMBW01000040.1 GCF_001439915.1 Fredinandcohnia humi
AAAGCATGATATGGAGAACGAAATCCAAAGGATGATGTCCTTGTATCCCTGAGTCAATTTGACTCCCTGTATTTGGAATCGATTGTTGATCGCTTCATCTCTATAGACATCATGATCATAGGTCCCATTCCGAATGCTTTCAATGCAATTGTTGTCACATTTGTGGAATATTTCAAAGCATCCATTTCCTTTGTCTTCAGCATTCTCCCTGAGTTGTCGCCTTACTCTTTCAAAGAGCTTGTTCATTTCCGAGTCAGTCACATCTATAGTATGCTGGTTCTCCAGAGCGACTAATAGCTCTGCATTATATGACCATAGATCAATCTTTGTGTCCTCAACATACTTCTCCAGGTCTTGGATTCTTCCTTCAACTTGTCCGAATTCTTTTTCGATTTGATGGTATTTCTCATTCGTCTTCTCAATAAGACGATTAAGTTTTCCATTGATCTGGTCGATGGCTGCCTGAGTGGATTTTAGATCAGCAGCTGTTCCTGTTCCTTCCGCGTTTTGGTGTCTGAAGCCGTACCAACCATCAATTAGGCCTTGCCATCCGTTCTCTATGAACCCAGCTATTGCCCCAAAAAGCCCTCTTGATGCTTTTTCAGGGATATTCCTCATCCCAGTTGCAAGTTTTAGGGAGCCTTGTTTAACATATTTGGGACAATCTCCAATTGCTATCCTTGAAATATTTTGAAAAGGCTTGGTGGTAGAAAGAGAACCTTTGTCTGTGTGGCATTTACTGACACATGAGCCTATGGGAGTTGCAGTGTTCAGAATTGTGCTTTTCTTCTGATTGTTTAACTTGTAATGTCCTCTTGGGGCAATTAAATTTCCTATTGTGTTGAAGACTATCAAATCTCCAGGCTCTACAATAGTCCAATAGAAGCTGATTCTGCCACTTTGTCCTCTCACCCAAGGTCTGCTACCGATGTTGGGCACTACACTTGTTTGAGTAGTTTTGGTAGATACAGTAACTCTACCAGGATTGTTCTTGTAAAGGTTGGTTTGCTCAGTGTCTGTTGAAGGGTGATGAACTCCCCAGATGTAAAGCCTCGCATAATCACCGCTGTTTACTTTTGTTAAATTCTGAAGGGGATACGCATTCCCGTCTGACTTCACGAGCCAATTCAGCCTATTAAAGAAATCGTTCACATTTGCCCTCTTGCAGGCCCCGGATTTACCATTTTGCTTCACGGTGCTCCATTGGAATTCTTCAGCAATGAATTCGAATTTCCCATTGTTGGCAAGTATGCTCCTCAGACTCTGATAATCTGGCACATCAAATGGGTAGCAAGTGTCCACTGCATTGGGTCTCTCTATGAAAATGTCCCATTCAGCACCATTCAAATGGTCACATCCTGGGCTTCCCAAGGCTCCATTGATGATGTCACAGGTCTGGCCATCGACCAGTCTTAGAGGGCTTGGGCATAGTTCCGGGAGGTTCTGTGATTCCACCAGTTCTTGTGCAGTGATCACTTCCACCTGGTCGTCAGTGAGGGTCTTTACCATTGTCCCATTGGCCACAGCATGGTGTCCCATGCATATCACAGGGTTTCCTGTGTAGTTTTGAGAAGAGCT
>NZ_LMBW01000113.1 GCF_001439915.1 Fredinandcohnia humi
GCACTGGATGCATATAAATTTCATTTAGAACAATTACTAGAAGAATACGACCTTACCATAAAACAACTCGATAGAGTTGAACAACAAATCAAAGAAGAACTCTATAAAATCCCTTTCGCACAGAAACTCCTTATGATTAAAGGGATAAGTGAAATTTCATTGGCTGGTATTTTAGGAGAAGCAGGAGACTTAAGTGGATTTTCTCATGGTAATTCTTTATTAAGACATGCAGGACTTCATTTGGCAGAGGCAAGTTCAGG
>NZ_LMBW01000114.1 GCF_001439915.1 Fredinandcohnia humi
AATAATGAAACTCCCTGAGTAACCTGACCAGTCATTGTTCGATACTAGTGTTTGCGTAACTGATTTAGCATGATTGAGGGAATTGATCCATCCTTCTGTGACCTTGATGACCTCAAAGCCTGATCTTCCAGTAGTTGATACTGTTCTTCCCAACCATACATCATTACCCACTCTGAAGCCAAATCCTTTGACTCCAGGTCCTCCATTGATGTTACTTGGGGAATCACATGACACTATTGAAGGATCGGCTGGCC
>NZ_LMBW01000115.1 GCF_001439915.1 Fredinandcohnia humi
TACAGACTTTGCTAGCAATGTTCTGCACACCTTTCCAATGGAGCCTTCCTCTACCCCCTTAGGTGATTCTCCAATTGGCCATGTTTCCGATTTGTTTTCAAAGAATTCTTTGGTCATGTCCTTCTCTTTGACAGAAGACTCGGCCTCAATCATGCTTTCAATTTGTTGGAGGGATTGAAGAAGGCATCGCCTCATCTCCATGCCCCATTTCATCTTGATCTTGGAAGTCCAAGGGTGTAGTCCGCTTTGGTGGC
>NZ_LMBW01000116.1 GCF_001439915.1 Fredinandcohnia humi
AGTTCACATATACTATCTAGAAAAAGCCAACAAGATAAAATCGGAGAAGACACACATTCACATATTCTCATTCACTGGAGAGGAAATGGCCACCAAAGCGGACTACACCCTTGATGAGGAGAGCAGAGCAAGAATCAAAACCAGGCTGTTCACTATAAGGCAAGAAATGGCCAGTAGAGGTCTATGGGATTCCTTTCGTCAGTCCGAGAGAGGCGAGGAGACAATTGAAGAAAGATTTGAAATTACAGGAAC
>NZ_LMBW01000117.1 GCF_001439915.1 Fredinandcohnia humi
AAAACATTCCTAAATCTGACTAAGCCTCTATGTGAGGTGAACTCATGGCACATTCTGTCGAAAGACAATGCAATAAGGATAGGGGAAGATGCTCATATACTAGTCACAAGGGAACCCTATTTGTCCTGTGATCCTCAAGGCTGTAGGATGTTTGCTCTGAGTCAAGGCACAACACTCAGAGGGCGACATGCGAACGGGACTATACATGATAGAAGCCCATTCCGAGCTCTCATAAG
>NZ_LMBW01000118.1 GCF_001439915.1 Fredinandcohnia humi
CCTTTGGCTACCATCGCAGGTATCATAATGGACCCAATGGCAGCAACGGTTGCAACACCCGAGCCAGAGATTGAAGCAAAAAACATACAGGCCAATACTGAAACCATTCCTAATCCGCCTGTCATGGATGAAACGAGCGAGTATGAAAAATCTACTATCCTTTTTGATATACCCCCTTTTTCCATCAATCCACCAGCAAGGATAAAGAAGGGAACTGCTAATAATGTAAATGAGTC
>NZ_LMBW01000119.1 GCF_001439915.1 Fredinandcohnia humi
CGGAATCGAACCGGTACGGTAGTCACCTACCGCAGGATTTTAAGTCCTGTGCGTCTGCCAGTTCCGCCACCCCGGCACTTTAAAATTAACTCTGGAGCGGAAGACGGGATTCGAACCCGCGACCCCCACCTTGGCAAGGTGGTGTTCTACCACTGAACTACTTCCGCATAATGCGGGTGAAGGGACTCGAACCCCCACGTCAAAGACACTAGATCCTAAGTCTAGCGCGTCTGCCA
>NZ_LMBW01000120.1 GCF_001439915.1 Fredinandcohnia humi
ATGAGGATCTCAATTGCATTTTTGACATCCTTGTCAGTATGTCCTGGAAGAGAAGGTAATGGTGAGATTTCGCCTACAATTGCTCCTTCTTCCGTAAAAGCTCTAAGTAGTATCAGGGCTTCAAGCCGATTGAAAATCACACTGAAATTTGCTTTCAGTGTGATGTTTTTGTCCACTATTGCTTGGTCCATTCTAATGCATAGGGACCCTGTTATTTTCTGTTTGGGAATGAGCA
>NZ_LMBW01000121.1 GCF_001439915.1 Fredinandcohnia humi
ATGAGGATCTCAATTGCATTTTTGACATCCTTGTCAGTATGTCCTGGAAGAGAAGGTAATGGTGAGATTTCGCCTACTATTGTTCCTTCTTCCGTAAAAGCTCTAAGTAGTATCAGGGCTTCAAGCCGATTGAAAATCACACTGAAATTTGCTTTCAATGTGATGTTTTTGTCCACTATTGCTTGGTCCATTCTAATGCATAGGGACCCTGTTATTTTCTGTTTGGGAATGAGCA
>NZ_LMBW01000122.1 GCF_001439915.1 Fredinandcohnia humi
TTGTTTTTTGCAGGAATTATTCCTGGTATCATGATTGGATTAACCTTTATGATTCTAGTCTATGTTGTTTCAAAAATAAACAATTATTCTGGTGAGGCAGGCTATTCGTGGAAGGAAAAGCTCGTTGCATTTAAGGATTCAATCTTGGCATTATTGATGCCATTTATCATATTAGGCGGTATCTATAGCGGGTATTTTACCCCGACTGAATCTGCGGTCGTAGCTTGTGT
>NZ_LMBW01000041.1 GCF_001439915.1 Fredinandcohnia humi
AGCAGTTTAGCATTCCTGTAGTTCGTTAAATATCAGGTTTGAAAAAAATAGGACCCCTCAGTAAGATTATGAGTATAGACACCACTCTAACTCAATACTTAAGGAGGAAGCCCTATATGAATTTTAAAATGCAAGACAAACAAAATCAACTAATAGAAAGAATTTCTGATACACATCTTATTGTTGGTGTCGATATCGCTCAACAACTACACGTCGCAAGAGCAGTTAACTTCCGTGGAATTGTAGTTGGAGATCCTCTTACATTTCAAAATAATGAAGAGGGTTTTATTAAACTATTAAACTGGATTCAAGATTTAAAAAGGTTAAAAAACTTAGATGCAGCAATAGTAGGTATGGAGCCTACAGGCCATTACTGGCTTAACCTATCAAAATGGTTATATAACCAGAACATTGAGGTAGTAACAGTCAATCCACACTTAGTAAAAAGGAATAAAGAGAATCGTGATAATACCCAATCTAAGAGTGATAAAAAGGACGCTCTCGTTATCGCGGATATGGTCAAAAACGGCTATTATTCATTTATCCGCCCAACATCAGAGTCGTTTGAAAAACTTAGAGTTCTAATGTCTAATCGAGATGTGATTGTTAAACGCCTAGTAATGTCTATTAATCAAATAAATCGCTGGGTGGATATAGTCTTTCCAGAGCTTCGACAAGTGTTTAACGATGTTTCGTGTAAAGGAGCAATCGCGACCCTACGCTTATTTCCGACCCCTTATGAGATATCTTCAACGAGGTCAATTGATATCATGGAGGGGTGGAAGTCATTGATGAAAAGACAACCAGGGCCTAAAAAAGCTAATTTACTGATAGATTTAGCAAAATCATCTATCGGTACAGGTCAAGCTCTAGACGCTTATAAATTTCATTTAGAACAATTATTAGAAGAATATGATCTCGCTGTAAAGCAACTCGAAAGAGTTGAACAACAGGTTAAAGAAGTCCTCAATCAAATACCTTACGCAAAGAAACTACTTATGATTAAGGGAATTAGTGAGATATCACTAGCTGGTATATTAGGTGAAGCAGGAGATTTAAGTGGATTTTCTCATGGGAATTCACTATTACGTCATGCAGGATTACATCTAGCAGAAGCAAGCTCAGGTAAATGGAAAGGGCAAATAGTGATTTCTAAACGGGGCAGGTCAAGGCTACGACGCTTCCTCTACTTAGTAACAATGAGTCTTGTGATGAATAATCATGAATTTAAAGCTATACATTCCCATAATGTGAAAGACAAAAAGATAAAGAAAATGAAGTCAATAATGAAACTGATAGGAAAATTAGCAAGGATCTTTGTAGGAATAGCACGACGAAACGAGTCTTATAATCCAAATAAAATACAGGCTCCAATTCCTATAGCAGCTTAGGGGAAAAACAGATAATAAACAAGAGTTTAAAAGTATTAGTCTATATCTATCAATAATCTCGAATGTTGTCTTATTCGTAGGAATTCAAATATGTACGGAGTACCAGGTTTATTCAACAAAAGGGCAATGTGACCCATCAGTTTAACAAAACTGGCCTCCACC
>NZ_LMBW01000123.1 GCF_001439915.1 Fredinandcohnia humi
GCAACCTGCCTGTAAGACTGGGATAACTTCGGGAAACCGGAGCTAATACCGGATAATATATGAGACCACATGGTCTTGTATTAGAAGATGGCTTTTAGCTATCACTTACAGATGGGCCCGCGGCGCATTAGCTAGTTGGTGAGGTAACGGCCCACCAAGGCAACGATGCGTAGCCGACCTGAGAGGGTGATCGGCCACACTGGGACTGAGACACGGCCCAGACTCCTAC
>NZ_LMBW01000124.1 GCF_001439915.1 Fredinandcohnia humi
GAAGGTAATAATCTTCGAATCTTTCAAAATAAAACAAAGGGGTGTCAAAGTATGAAGAAGTTCATGTACGCAATTTGTTTTTTGCTTGTGCTGGCTTTAGCCGCATGTAGCACAGATTCATCTGCTCCCAATACTGAAAAACCGAGTGATGGGAAAAAAGAGGAAGCACCAGGAAAAGTTACAGTTATGAAAATCGGCTCTACGGATAAACCAGACGTTGC
>NZ_LMBW01000125.1 GCF_001439915.1 Fredinandcohnia humi
AAGTGACAGGTGGTGCATGGTTGTCGTCAGCTCGTGTCGTGAGATGTTGGGTTAAGTCCCGCAACGAGCGCAACCCTTGATCTTAGTTGCCAGCATTTAGTTGGGCACTCTAAGGTGACTGCCGGTGACAAACCGGAGGAAGGTGGGGATGACGTCAAATCATCATGCCCCTTATGACCTGGGCTACACACGTGCTACAATGGATGGTACAAAGGGCTGC
>NZ_LMBW01000126.1 GCF_001439915.1 Fredinandcohnia humi
ACAAGGTAGCCGTATCGGAAGGTGCGGCTGGATCACCTCCTTTCTAAGGAAACTGAAGTTCTACGAACTTCATTATAGGACGCTTTGTATTGTGGTCAGTTTTGAGAGTGCTTTTTGTGCTTTCAACATTTCGTTCTTTGAAAACTAGATAACGTAACAAAACATTCATTGAAGTAGTAAAAGTTCTTTAAACTTTAGGCGCATGA
>NZ_LMBW01000043.1 GCF_001439915.1 Fredinandcohnia humi
CAAGACCCATTGGACATGGCCCAGAACAAGAAGGCAGCAAACCCCATTGCAATCACAATAGATGAGGCAACAGTCGAATAAATGGTGAGGATTTTGTAAGTTCCTTCAGATTCCAGCTTGACCCCCTCTATTTTCTGTCTTTCTAATTTTGACTCCTCTTGATATTTCCTTCTGTTGTAGGTCCCGTTCCGAATTGTCTCCATGCATTGGTCATCACATTTGTGATATAGCTCGAAACATCCTTTCCCATCTTCCACCGCATTGGAACCCAACGCCCTCTTTACTTTATTATATAGATTGTTTACATTTGCGTCATGCTCATCGAGTGTTTTCTGGTTTTCAAGCAGGACTAGTAATTCTGCATTATATGCCCATATATCTTGGATTTGATCATCAATCTTATTATTGATCATGTTAAGTCTAGTTTCTACCTCACTGAATTCATGATCAATGATTTCATACTGCTTGTTCATTTTGTCGACTATATTATTCACTTTGGATGTTATTTTATCAATTGCCTTTTGGGTTGAGTCTCTATCTGCTGCCATACCAACCCCTTGGTCATTTGAATGCTGGAACCCATACCAACCAGCAACTAGTCCTGACCAACCTCCCTCTATAAACCCTGCTATGGCCCCGAATAGCCCTCTACTAGATCTAGAAGGCACATTCCTCAGACCAACTGCAAGTTTGAGACTCTTTATGCCAATGTATTTTGAACAGTTTCCAAATGCATACTTACTTACATTTTGGAATGGCAGTGTTGTGTTTAAGCCACCTTTCTCTGTCTGACATTGCACTGTGCAGCTACCTCTTTTTAAATCAGTCTTCAGAATTCTTCCATGGCTCTCTCCTGAAAGAATGTGTCCATACCATGGAGCTATTAGATTCCCATCAGATTTTATTCGCAGTGTTTGTCCCGGTTTCAATACAGACCAATAATAATGAATTCTTCCCATCAAACCGTTGACAAGAGGCCTTGGTCCTATCAATGGTTTGAAGATCCTATTTATTTCTTCTGTTGCCACACTCGTTGTTGTGTCGGTTCTCGTGTACAGATCTCTCTGCGTAGTATCGGTGGGTGGGTGATTTATGCCCCACATGAAAAGAATGTTCTTCCCTTGATTATTTGTGTATTGAGCGTCTTGGATAGGGTAATCGCCGTTCTTTCGAGTCAACCATCTCATGCTTCTGTAGAATGAACCTGAGCATGCTGTGCTTGTCCCATCGTAAGACACATTCCAGATTGTGTCTGGGAAAATCTGGATTCTTTGGTAAGACCTAGCAGAACTAAAAAGTGACCTTAGCTCTTCTAGATTTTCTACATTCCCGGGGTAACACAATCCGTTAACAGCTGATGGTCTCTCGACGATATAGGACCATTCTCTTCCTTCCAGCGATAGATCACAAGAAGGATTGCCATAGATTAGCCCTTCAATGGTGCAGGTGTCCAAAATAAGAGGTTGTCCCAAGCTTGTTGCACACA
>NZ_LMBW01000001.1:0-4143 GCF_001439915.1 Fredinandcohnia humi
CGCCGTATACGGAACCGTACGTACGGTGGTGTGAGAGGTCGGCTACTCAATTAATGATTAGCCTCCTACTCGATTTTCCAGCGGCATTGTCTTCTTTGTTTCCGGATATGCGTCGTTTGGTCAGATATTTGCGTCGTCGTCCCCGGATATGCGTCAATATAGAGATAATTGCGTCGTTGCCAGCGGATATGCGTCGATATAGAGATATTTGCGTCATCGCTCCCGGAAATGCGTCACATCCAAATATTTGCGTCCTCACCCGTCTATTTATTTTGCCAAATGGGACAACTTTGTGTCGAAATTCATGGTTATTTTGCGCAATCCTACAACATAAGAATAGTTTGAAAGGGTGAAATTTTATTCAAAAAGCCCATGATTAAGAATTGTCCTGTAAGGGGGTGAATAGCATGTGGATCATTCCTGAATATGAAGTGATAAATACAGCTGCTGAGGTGACAATGTATTCCTACATCCGTGAGTAGTCGAACAACTTAAAAAGTCGAATTGAAGGGATGGAAGCAAAATTCGAATCAGGGTATTAGGAGTAGCGGCGGGAGGGGGTTTTCCGCAATGGAATTGTGCATGTCCCAATTGCCGCGGTGTTCGCGACGGGGATGTTGCACTTAAACCGATGTTACAATCTTCCCTTGCCATCAGTGCGAATGATAAGGACTGGTATCTTATCAATGCGGGCCCAGATGTAAGCAGACAGATTGAAACCTTTGCTGCACTTCACGCGGGCCCTGGAATTAGAGAAACACCACTAGCTGGTGTGATTTTAACCGATGCAGAGCTTGATCACTCAATCGGTTTATTGTCGTTAAGGGAAGGTTCCCATTTAACAATTTATGGTACGGAAACAGTGAGACGATGTTTACACACTTCTTTTCCCGTATTTCCAATGCTAAAAAACTATTGTTCTTGGGAATGGCAAACACTTGCTCCAGATTTTAAGGAACGAATTGGGGATGCAAGTGAGGGTTCAATCCTAATTGAAACTATTCCTGTTTCAAAAAAACCACCCCTTTATGCTCAATCAACTAATGATCCCGAAGCTATTTGGGAAGTGGGTTTACTTTTACAAAATGAAAGGTCCGGAAAATGTGTGGCTTATTTTCCGACATTAGATACGATGACTCCGGAAATTGAGTCTGCTTTACATAAGGCAGATATTTTATTGGTGGATGGAACGTTTTGGTCCGAGGATGAATTGGTTTCGTTAGGGGCGACGAAGCGCAATGCGAGAGATATGGGGCACCTGCCAATTAGTGGCGCGTCAGGCATGATTGAAAAATTAACTTCTTTTTCTGCTGAACGAAAAATTTTAATCCACATTAACAATAGCAACCCTATCTTGAAAAATGGTTCAAAGGAAGCGAAAGATTTGAAACAACAGGGTATTGAGATTGCCTATGAAGGTATGGAATTGGAGGTTTGAATATGCCACAACAAGGAGGGTTCGCAAGTAAGGAAAAGGTATCACTTGAAGGTGGAAAACCATGGTCCCGGGAGGATTTTAAAGAAAGATTAAGAGATGTCGGGCGCTCTTCCTATCATGATAAACACCCCTTTCATTTGTCGATGCATGAAGGAACATTAAGCCGGGAGCAAATCCGGGGCTGGGTAGCCAACCGTTATTATTACCAGAAGTCTGTCCCGATAAAGGATGCAGTTATTTTATACAAACTGCCGACAAGGGAGTTCAGACGTGAATGGATCCAACGCATTATTGACCACGACGGTAACGATGAGCAGGAGGGTGGAATCGAAGCTTGGTTAAGGCTTGGAGAAGTCGTAGGGCTCTCCCGTGAAGAAGTATTGAGTGAGGAACATGTGGTACCGGCTGTCCGTTTTTCTGTTGATGCCTATGTGAATTTTGCGAAGGAAAAGCCGTGGCTTGAGGCTGTCGCCTCTTCATTGACTGAACTGTTTTCACCGATTTTGATTTCAGAGCGGATTATAATCCTTGAGCGATTATATCCGTGGATTGATCATTCCGGCCTAGGGTATTTCAGAAATCGCCTAACTCAGGCACCGCGTGATACAAAATTTGCTTTACATGTAGTGTTGGATTACTGTACAACTTTAAAAGAACAACAGCTTGCAGTTGAGGCGTTGCAGTTTAAATGTGATGTGCTTTGGGCACAGCTTGATGCTATTGAAAAAGCTTTTCCTAACTAGTAAAGGATTGGTGGTGGGGATTTTGACTAGTGGTTTTCCAAAACTCGCACAAAAGGGGCGACTGAAATTTGATAAGGTGAGAGAAAAGCATCTCCTTTTGTTACCAGAAAAGGTGGTGGTTTTGAATGAAACTGCAGCATCGATTCTTGCCCTTTGTGACGGAAATGAATCCATACACTCCATCACCGAAAAAATGAGAAATTCGCTAGAGTCAGAGAACAAACCGGAATTTGAAATCATGAAGGCAGATATCACGGGTTTTATTTGGAAGATGGTGGACGAAGGATGGGTGGTGATGCAAGATGCTAGAGTCAAAGAAACGTAAAGTGCAGCCACCATTCTCGTTACTTGCTGAGCTAACACATCGTTGTCCATTGCATTGTCCATATTGTTCAAACCCGATTGAAATGACATTAAAAGAAATGGAATTGCCAACGAAGGAGTGGAAACGGGTATTATCAGAAGCGGCAGACCTTGGGGTAGTCGAGGTTCATTTTTCCGGAGGTGAGCCACTTTTATGGAAAGACCTAGATGAGCTCGTCGAACATGCAAATTCATTGGAAATGTACACAAATCTAATTACAAGTGGAATTGGATTATATGGAAAAAAGGCGAAGCGGCTGCAAGATGCTGGATTAGCCAATGTTCAAATTAGTTTTCAAGCTGGGGAAGAGGAGCTTTCTGATCGGATAGGTGGATTTAAGGCGTTTGAAAAGAAACGGAGTGCTGTTGAAGCGGTAAATAGTACGGGAATGCATTTGGCGTTGAATGTTGTGTTGCATCGGTTAAATATTGATACCTTGGATGAGATTATTACGTTTGCTCATGAATTGGGAGCAGAACGTTTGGAATTAGCAAATACACAGTTTTATAATTGGGCTTTACTAAACAGGGAGCGGCTCATGCCGAGTAGAGAGCAGATTGCGCGGGCAAGTAAGACTTACGAGACAGCGAAAGCACGCATCGGTAAAGAAATGGAAATCATTTGGGTAATTCCAGATTATTATGAATCAACTCCTAAGCCCTGTATGGGTGGCTGGGGAGCTATTGCTCTAACGGTGGCACCGAATGGAGATGTCCTTCCTTGCCCAACGGCTGGGATGATTGAAGGAATCTCTTATGAAAATGTTCGGGATCGGTCATTACATCAAATTTGGTATGAATCGGATTCGTTTAATCGATTTCGCGGGGATGAATGGTTGCCGGAAACTTGCAGGTCTTGCGATTTAGTGAATCAAGATGGGGGCGGGTGTCGCTGTCAAGCGTTTGCACTAACTGGAGACGCGGAAGCAACAGATCCAGTTTGTTCTTTGGCGCCGGATCATCATATTGTTGAAAAAGCAGTGCAAGAAGCAAATAGTAAGCATGTTAAGGAACGGGCCCCAATAATTTATCGAAAAATGACATCATCAAAAATAAGGTTGTGAATAAGATACTAGGGGTGATTTTTTAAAATTGCTCTTAGTATCTTTTTTTATGAAAATATCAAACTATTAAGCTGAAGAAGTACAATAGCTAGTTTATGAAGAGGAAAATGGACTCTGAAACCCAGCGAAATCCACTTCATCGGAGTTATGAAGGGGAAAGCGAGCTTAGACTCCCGGCGCAATCCTCTTCATGAGGGTTATGAAAAGGGAAATGAGCTCGGTAACCCGGTGAAATCCTCTTCATGGGTGTTATGAAGACCAAACCGGGTTCAAAGATTAGAGTAAAAGGTCTTCATCAAGGTTATGAAGACCAAACTAGGTTCGGACATTAGAGTAAAAGGTCTTCATCGATGTTATGAAGACCAAACCGGGTTCAAAGATTAGAGTAAAAGGTCTTCATCGATGTTATGAAGGCCGGAACGGGTTCAGAGATTAGAGTAAAGGTCTTCATCAAGGTTATGAAGACCAAACCAGGTTCAGAGATTAGAGTAAAAGGTCTTCATCGATGTTATGAAGACCGGAACGGGTTCAGAGA
>NZ_LMBW01000001.1:4156-4248 GCF_001439915.1 Fredinandcohnia humi
CCAAGGTTATGAAGAACCAAACCGGGTTCAGAGATTAGAGTAAAAGGTCTTCATCGATGTTATGAAGACCGGAACGGGTTCAGAGAGTAGAG
>NZ_LMBW01000001.1:4254-4596 GCF_001439915.1 Fredinandcohnia humi
AGAAGACCGGAACAGGTTCAGAGATTAGAGTAAAAGGTCTTCATCAAGGTTATGAAGACCAAACCGGGTTCAGAGATTAGAGTAAAAGGCCTTCATCAAGGTTATGAAGAGCGGAACGGGTTCAGAGATTAGAGTAAAAGGTCTTCATCAAGGTTATGAAGACCAAACCGGGTTCAAAGATTAGAGTAAAAGGTCTTCATCAAGGTTATGAAGACCGGAACGGGTTCAGAGATTAGAGTAAAAGGTCTTCATCAAGGTTATGAAGACCAAACCGGGTTCAGAGATTAGAGTAAAAGGTCTTCATCGATGTTATGAAGACCGGAACGGGTTCAGAGAGTAGAG
>NZ_LMBW01000001.1:4691-103973 GCF_001439915.1 Fredinandcohnia humi
TATGAAGACCAAACCGGGTTCAAAGATTAGAGTAAAAGGTCTTCATCGAGGGTATGAAGACCAAACCGGGTTCAGAGATTAGAGTAAAAGGCCTTCATCAAGGTTATGAAGTACCGAACGCCGCCGGCCCCCGACCCAAAAGTCCTTCATCACAACATCAATTCAAATTCCACCCCCACACACCATTCTGTGAATAATTCCCAGCTCGCATTGGAAGGCTTTTAGTATAAAAGTCTAACCAAAAGTGGTGGAAAAATGCTAATAAAAGAAGACAATCCAAATAAAATACATCCAGTGATCAAAAAGCTGATGCTGGTCAATACCATACGTAGCATTGGACAAGGCATGATGGTAGTCATGCTAGCTTTATACCTTGACGCTATAGGGTGGAGCGCTATAAAAATCGGAACTGTGCTTGCAACAAGTGGATTACTAGGCGTCTTCCTTGCTCCGGTAATTGGTGTATTCAGTGACCAACTTGGCAGGAAACCCTTCATTCTTTTGTCCGAATTTTTAACAGCGGGCTGTGCACTGATTGGCATCGTAACAACCAACCCGGTCTTATTATTTTTTGCCATCATATTTTCCGGTTTTGGTAAAGCTGATTCCGGTTCAGCAAGTCCATTTGCCCCAGCGGAACAAGCATGGCTTGCAGCCTTTATCAAGCCGACTGATCGTGGAAAAATGTATAGCTTGAATAACGCGCTTAGTTTTTTCGGGATGGCGACAGGTGCATTGCTCGTTGGAACAATGAATATCTGGGAGTATGCTTCGGAAATCTCCTCTTACCAACTTGCCTTTTATTTTACATTTGCCTTATCGCTTGTTACGGCCACGATTATTTTAACGATAAAAGGAAATACGCAAGGCAAGCAGAAGCAGACACTGTACAAGTCCTTCAGTGTGGAAGATAAGAAAATTACCAAAGATGAAAATGCTGCAATTTTAAAACTGGCTGGGATTAACATGTTGAATGGCATCGCAATTGGATTGACGGGACCGATGATGGCTTACTGGTTTTCTGTGAAATTCGGTGCCTCCAGTGTTCAAATTGGCAGCACGTTAGCCCTAACATTTTTCGCAACAGGGCTGACTTCCATCTTTCAGGCAAGAATTTCGCACAAGCATGGAACCGTCCAATCGATCGTAATGGTCCGTTATATGGCGTGCCTTCTTTTGATATTAATGCCATTGCTGTCCTCCTATGCACTCGTTTCCATTATATATATCCTCCGAACGGCTCTAAATCGAGGGTCTCAAGGAGCCCAACAGGCGCTAAGTGTGAGTCTAACTCGCGGTCATCGTAGTGGCTTTGCATCAAGCATCAATCTTCTTTCAATGAGACTGCCGATTTCGATTGGTCCATATATAGCGGGTTATCTATTTAGCTTAGGTGCGTTGGCCTTGCCTTTTTATATTGCAGCTTGTTTACAAGGCAGTTTTGCTTATTTTTACGGTAGGACTTTCCGGGGCTATGATACAAAAATGAAACTAAATCCGTCTTCTGGATGAAAAAAATCGACAAGTGGCGCTTGTCGATTTTTCCTTCTAGTGCGTGTTCAAAAAGGAGGATGAAAAGGACCAAGAAGTTCGAGGCGGCGCTGCTTTGAGTAGCGGAACGTATGCAGTTAATACGTGAGCAACGGAAAAGCAAGCCAACGAAGAAATTCGATGTGTCATNCACCGGACTTTTTGAACATCCTCTTCTATAAAAAACTAAACAGGAGAATGATTGCAAGTGGTACGATGATAATCAGATAGCCAATCGGGTTCCCGAAGTTGATCGTCATCCCTACACCAAAGCGTTTTTCAACAAAGATGGATGGATCCTTTCTGTTGACATAAAAGAGTCCACCGATCCAATGCGCATCATCGTCATAATCTCTTATTCCTGTAGTGGCTTCATCCATGTTCCTTTTATCTGAACGTCCAACTTTTATCGCAAAAGCAATGGTAGAAACTAAAGTTAGGAGAAGGAAAATGATTGGGACCGCCATTACGATTGTTCCATCGACGATATCAGGATGAATCGTTCTTAATTGGAAGAAACTGAACATCCCTGTTAATAAAATGGTCGTTAAAAACAGTAGCCAACTTGTATATTTCCGTAAAGTGAGCTGTCTTAATCGTGAAGCATTGGTTGCTGTTGCACTTAATTTAATCCCTGACTTTTTTGTGCTTACAACAATAGCCAAGAACATTGCTTGCATAACGAAAAGCATAAGTAGCGATGAAATGGCTGAGATTGGTGTTTTTGGAGTAAAGGCATCTGCTTCCCCGTTAGCTCCCCAGTGAGTTGGAATCTTTGTTGGAAGAAGATCGTATAGTGCCATTGTATACCCAATCATACCGACTGTGATGACCATTGGTACTAAAAACACGTACCACGGAAGCATTTCATCTTTAGCACGAGCCGACAAGTCCGCGATTTGTACCTGCTTTTCATTTTCTCCCCATTTCATTTTCTTTTTTAACTGAAGTGTTTTTCCGTGAAAATAAAAATAGAGGGTAAAGCTGAAAAGAATGATGGCAAACTGAATAATGGTTCCGATTAGAACAGTCTGTTCTTCAGACGGGCCAATGGTTAGTGCCCACACAACGTATCCTGCCAAAGCCACAATTGATAAAAGGGATACGAGTAGGGCATATTTCTTTTTATAAGAAGAAAGTCTTTCATCTTTGATCTTTTTTTCTGGAACCGTAATCCCAAAGATCACCGTGCGTTTCACAAGAAAAGGAACTGCGGTTTGAATCCCGGCTAAAATGACCGCGATAATGAGAAAGATAGCTAAAGTCATAATGATGCCTCCTTAATTGTTGAGCTTTTTAAAATTCATAATAATAGAAGAAACTAATTCTTTAATTTGTTCATTCGACATACCGACAACAAGCGATTCCGCAATGAGTAATTGATAGTCATCCTTTAACCGTTCAAGGGAAGATTCGTTAAAATCCTGTGGGGAAGAGATAACCGCTCCGGACTTTGGAACGATTCGGATCATGCCTTTTTTCTCTAACTGGTGATAGCTTTTGTTGACAGTGTGCATGTTGATTCCAAGGTCTGCAGCAAAAGTCCTTACAGAAGGTAGAGATTCACCTTGTTGAATGGATCCTCTAGCAATTCCTACAATGATTTGATTCGTGATTTGTTGGTAAATGGGAATATCGGATTCAGGCTCAATTTGAATAATCATTTTTGATCCCTCCAATCTGTTATATACGTATTATAACACATTTGTTCTATATTATCTATAACAAAAACTTTGATAACGAATAATTTCTTGACGCATCAGAAAATCACTGTTAAAATTTCTTAATTATATTAAAATAGTATTTTGTATATGGTCGGGAATATGGCTCGATCGTTTCTACCAAGCTACCGTAAAAAGCTTGACTACAAATGGTTTTATAGGGATATTTCAAGGATCCTTGTTTTTCCCTTTGTACATGCTTTGGTAGATAAAACTATCAAAGCTTTTTTATTTTGAAAAATAAATCACATCAAAATGGGGAATATAGGAATATGAAAAATTATTTTGATTTTAGTACACGCCAAACATCATATAAGCAGGAATTCATAGGTGGGTTAACGACATTTCTATCGATGGCCTACATCCTTGTTGTTAATCCAATCGTATTAAGTGAATCCGGGATGGACAAGGGTGCCGTTTTTACCGCAACAGCTATTACCATCATTCTTGGCTCGTTGCTGATTGGTATACTTTCTAATTATCCAATTGGGATCGCCCCAAGTATGGGTCTAAATTCATTTTTTACATATTCAGTTGTGATCGGGATGGGAATTCCTTGGCAGACGGCATTAACGGGAGTTTTCGTAGCAGGTATTTTATTTGTTATTTTAAGTGTGTTAAAAGTGCGTGAAAAAATTATTAATGTCATACCACAGGATTTGAAGTATGCAATTGCGGGTGGAATTGGTTTCTTCGTAGCTTTTATCGGATTAAAAAATGCAAAAATTATTGTTGGGAACGATGCAACCTTTGTATCGCTTGGAGATTTCACATCTGGTGCTACTGTGCTTGCTTTGTTTGGGTTCATTATTACCTCGGTTATGTTAGTAAGAGGAATTCGTGGCGGCATATTCTACGGAATGGTCATATCCTCTATTGTCGGGATGATTTTTGGTATCATTAACAGGCCGACCAGTATTATCGGTAAAATACCAAGTATTGAACCAACATTTGGTGTGGTTTTTTCGGAGCTTCCAAATGTGTTTACACCCGATTTAATTATTGTTATTTTCACATTCTTATTTGTAGGATTCTTTGATACAGCGGGAACATTGATTGCGGTAGCGAGTCAAGCCGGAATTTTAAAGGATAATAAAATTCCAAATGCAGGACCTGCACTCTTATCGGATGCTTCCGCAACTGTTGTCGGCTCCATTTTGGGGACTTCTCCAACGGCTTCTCTGATTGAATCAACAGCAGGTATTGCCGCCGGTGCACGAACAGGTTTTTCATCCATCATCATATCCGGATTTTTCTTTTTGGCTCTTTTTTTCTCGCCGCTTCTCTCTGTCGTTACATCAGAAATCACAGCCCCAGCGCTTATTATCGTGGGTGCGATGATGGTTGCAGAAGTTCGGCATATTGACTGGACAAAGCTAGATGTTGCCATACCGGCATTTACAACGATTATTATGATGCCATTAACATTCAGTGTCGCAACAGGGATTGCCTTAGGATTTATTATGTACCCTGTTACGATGGTCGCATTGGGAAGACATAAAGAAGTACATCCCATTATGTATGTTCTCTTTGCCACATTTATTGTTTATTTTATTTATGTGTAAGGTTAACCCCTGTAAATGTTTTTCAACAACATTTATAGGGGTTTTTTGTTAAAATATTCTAGTACATACTAATATGGAATGCCAAAATTAGTCCTATGAGGGAGGTTTTGGGACGAGGGACCTGTCCCATTGTCCCGTTACTATGAGAATTTTACTTGTTGAAGATGATAAGACGATTGCATCAGGTTTGGATTATTCGTTGAAGCAAGATGAGTATGAAACGATAGTTTGTCATAATGCAGCAGATGCTATGAAAGTAATCAAGGAAAAAATAAATGGAATCGACTTGTGCCTTTTTGATTTATCGTTGCCGGACGGAAGTGGCTATGAGTTATGTGAGTTAGTGAAGAAGCAAAGTGATAAACCTGTCATTTTTTTAACAGCACTGGATGACGAAGTGAATGTGGTAATGGGACTGGATATGGGTGCGGATGATTATATTACAAAGCCATTTCGCGTTCGTGAGCTTTTGTCACGCATTAAGTCTGTCCTTCGTAGGTATAACAAGCAAACTTCAGTCCAACTTAAGAACATAATTGATATAGATAATATCCGAATTAACACATTGGAAGGTAAGGTTTTTAAAAATGGGGAGGAAGTTCTCCTGACGGCATTGGAGTACCGTCTATTTTTGATTTTCGCCAATCATATTGGTCAAGTCCTAACGAGAACACAGCTGCTTGATCGAATCTGGGATGTAGCGGGTGATTTTGTGAATGATAACACGCTCACTGTCTATATCAAGAGATTAAGAGAGAAGCTTGAGGATGAACCCCAAAGGCCCAAAATCATTAAAACAATTCGTGGTATGGGCTATAAGGTTGGTGACTGACATGCTGCGTAACCGGGAAATCCAGTTTTTTTTACTTGTACTGATCACCATTTTGATAATTGCAACAGGAGTCGCCTATTTTTTATTTTCTGGACAAGTTGCACTCGTTATTTTTATCATATCGGTTTTACTAATTGGATGCAGTTTGTTTTTTACAAAATGGAGATATCAAGAAATTGAAAAGCTTTCAGGCTACTTACGGAAGATAACAAGTGGTGATTATGCTCTGGACGTAAGAGATAACCATGAAGGTGAACTTAGTATTTTAAAAAGTGATATTTATAAAGTAACCTTAAAGCTGTCTGAACATAGTGCGCTTTTACAACAGGATAAGGTAAAGCTTACGAATGCAATCTCAGATATTTCCCATCAATTAAAAACACCACTCACTTCCATGATGGTTATGGCCGATTTATTGGGGGATGCGAAATTAAACGATTTAAAGCGGACTGAATTTACTAATAATATTCGTGTCCAGCTAGAACGAATTGAGTGGCTCGTGTCGTCATTATTGAAGCTCTCGAAAATTGATGCTGGAACTGTTCTGTTTAAAAAAGACATCGTTCATGTTTCCGAGTTGGTCGAGCGAGTGGTACAGCCAGTTCTTGTACCAATGGATATTAAACAACAAAATCTTAAAGTGAACGGAGAAAAAGAGGTTTCTTTTATTGGTGATTTTAACTGGACAGCGGAGGCCCTTATTAATATTCTGAAAAATTGTATCGAGCACACAAAAGATGGCGGAGAAATAAAAATTTCATTCATCGAAAATGAGTTATACACCGAAATTATCATTTCGGACAATGGGAAAGGGATAGCCAAGGAAGATCTCCCTTATATATTTCAGCGTTTTTACAAGGGGAAAAATGCGGGTGAAGATAGCGTCGGAATTGGCCTTGCAATGGCCTATAGTATCATTAAAAGCCAACAAGGTGATATTGAAGTAAAAAGCAAAATCGGCCAAGGAACAGGTTTCTTTATTAAATTTTATAAACAGGTCATATAGGAGGGATAGGTTACTCGTCGTCCAACTGAAAGTGAATAAATTGTCACTTTAGCAGTCACTTTAAAGTCATCTTAGGCAGATATACTTAACTCAATATCGAAATTATGGAGGTTACCCAATGAATATATTACAAATTGAAAATCTGTCTAAGGTATATGGAAAAGGTGAAACAGCTGTTAAGGCGCTTGATAATGTGTCTTTTTCAGTGAAAAAGGGAGAATTTGTAGCGATTATCGGGCCTTCCGGGTCGGGTAAATCGACACTATTACACCTGCTTGGTGGTGTAGATCGCCCATCTAGTGGCAAGGTTCTAATCGATAACACGGATATTTATGATCTGAATGAAACACAATTAGCGATTTTTAGAAGAAGACAAATAGGATTAATTTATCAGTTTTATAACCTAATCCCTATTTTAACGGTGGAAGAAAACATAACACTGCCGATGTTATTAGATGAACATAAGGTGGATCCCAAACAGCTTGCAGATGTTGTGAAGATTCTAGGCTTAGAAAAACGCTTAAATCATCTGCCAAACCAACTATCTGGCGGTCAACAACAGAGGGTATCCATCGGGCGTGCACTGATTAGTAATCCAGCGATTATGCTAGCCGATGAGCCGACCGGTAACTTAGATAGTAAGAATAGCGGCGAAATCATTGAGCTTTTAAAAATGTTCAATAAAACCCATAATCAAACTCTTCTTGTCATTACCCATGATGAGCGAATTGCTCTTCAAGCAGACCGTGTCATTTCAATTGAAGATGGAAGGATTGCTAAGGATGAGGTGATTCGTCCATGAATATCATCAACAAACTGACGATTCGACATCTGAAGGAAAATAAACGAAGAACGCTCGTTACAATGATTGGTGTTATTATCTCAGTTGCGATGATAACAGCCGTTGCAACACTGGGTGTTTCATTTTTAAACCTGATCATTAGGGATGATATTGCGGCTAATGGAGAGTGGCATGTCAAATACAAGGATGTTACTACCGAGCAAATACAGGCAATTGAAAAAGATAGTCAAACGGAGAAACTGATACTATCAAATGATCTTGGTTATGCAGCACTAGAAGGCTCTGAAAATAATAATAAACCCTATTTATTTTTAAAAGAATATAACACAGTTGGGTTTCAACAGTTTCCAATCGAGTTGGCAGAAGGGCGTCTTCCTTTTGCGGATAATGAAGTTGTCATATCAGAAGAGATTGCCGCCAATGCAAAAGTGAAGTACCACATAGGGGACCAACTGAAGGTAGAGGTTGGTAAAAGGTTTTTAGAAGGAGTAGAGGAACCACTCAATCAAACTGTGCCATTTAACAGGGGAGGGCTAATTGAAGAACTCAAAGTCGGGTCCACAGAAACCTTTACAATCGTAGGGATAATCAAACGGCCAAGATGGGAGCCAACATGGTCACCAGGTTATACGGTTATTAAGTATGTGGATGAAAACTCATTGAACACAGCCAGTACAGTAGACGCGGTTGTCGTGTTAAAAAAGGTGAAAGGCTCGTTATATAAACATTCGGAAAAACTTGCTGAACAAAATGGAATCAAATCCATTTCATATAATGATGATTTATTGCGATATTATGGGGTAACTGATAATGATAGCCTACGTATGACCTTGTTTTCATTAGCAGGAATTATCATGGCGGTTATTATTATCGGATCGGTTGCATTAATCTATAATGCTTTTGCTATCAGTGTATCTGAGCGATCTAGACACTTGGGAATGCTATCAAGTGTGGGGGCAACGAAAAAGCAAAAGCGCAACTCTGTTTTTTTTGAAGGTGTTGTAGTTGGTGCGATTAGTATTCCAATCGGCATTCTTTCAGGTTTAGTGGGAATTGGGATTACCTTCTCATTTATTAATTCCTTTCTCAGTGGTGCCCTTAATGTTACTGAAAAACTTAAGGTAATCGTTACGCCGGCCTCGCTTTTGGTGGCATGTGTGGTCTCGATTGTGACAATTTTCATTTCAACCTATCTACCAGCGAAAAGGGCATCAAAGGTTTCTGCAATTGATGCAATTCGCCAAACTCAGGATGTTAAATTATCGAGCAAAGCAGTGAAGACCTCAAAATTTGTTCGAAGCATTTTTGGAATTGAAGCTGAAATTGGCCTAAAGAACCTAAAGAGGAATAAAAAGAGATATCAAGCTACAGTTTTTTCACTTGTGATCAGTATTGTCCTCTTTTTGACAGTCTCCTTTTTTACAGAAAATCTTAAAAAGTCCTTGGAATTATCACAAGAAGACATTAATTTTGATATTCAAGTGTTGAGTGATCAAATGGGGAAGGACGATTTGGTGCCACTAACAAAGCTTAAGTTTGTAACAGAGACGAGTATCGTTCAAACTGCTTATTTAAGTGCTTGGGTAGAGAAGGACCAACTTCCAAATGAACTGCTAAAACAAGTAGAAAATGATCCATCTCTGCTAAAAGATGGTAAATATAATTATTACGTACGCTTACATGGTTTAGATAAGGAAAGTTTCAAGAATTACGCCGCAAAGGCGGGCACGAATTCTGGGCAATTAGAAAAAGCAGATACACCTGCTGCTATCATTATTGATAACATTACGTATCAGGATGGTGAAACAAGAAAATTTGTTGAGACGAAATCAATCCAGACAAAAGTAGGGAACACGATTGATTTATTTACGATGAGCTTTGAAGAAGATGAAGAGCAACAATTCGTTAATAAAATAGAAATCGCCGCATTAACCAATCAGCTTCCAATGGGGGTTACCACGGGTAGACCTGGTGGATTAGATATGATTGTTTCAGAGGATGTATTTACTAAAATTGTTGCGGGTAACGAGGCGATAGTAAGTGAAATCCAAACTGAATTATTCTTAAACAGCTCGGATCCAATGGCGACACAGAAAGAGTTAGATAAGGTTACAGATTCTAATACGCATGTGTACAATGTCTATCAAAGACGACAAGAACAAGAGCAGTTGGTCTTACTCATGTCCGTCTTTACGTATGGATTTATCGCGTTGATTTCATTAATTTCGATTGCGAATATCTTTAACACAATCTCAACAAGCATTTCACTTCGGAAACGTGAATTCGCAATGTTGCGATCAGTGGGAATGACACCAAAAGGCTTCAACAAAATGATCAATTATGAAAGTATTTTTTACGGTGTAAAGGCTTTACTATACGGTCTTCCGATTAGCCTGGCAGTCATGTACCTAATCTATTTGTCACTTGGGAATACGTTTGAATATGGATTTAATCTTCCGTGGATGAGCATAATATTTGTTGTCATCATTATCTTCATTATCGTAGGTGCCGCGATGCTGTATTCCATCCAAAAAGTTAAAAAAGAAAATATAATAGAAGGTTTAAAACAGGAGAGTATTTAAAGGATAGAGCCCCCTCTCCCCTTTAAATAGGGCCTGACCACCACTGTGGTCAGGCCTCTTTTTTGAAGTAGGGACGCAAAACCGTGGGTGGGGACGAAATATTTATGAGCAGACGCAAATAATCGTATGGCGACGCAAATCTGTTGAAACCGACGCAAATAATCGTGAGTCGACGCAAATCTGTTGGAATCGACGCAAATAATCGTGTGGCGACGCAAATATGTTGGAATCGACGCAAATAATAGTGAGTCGACGCAAATATGTTGGAATTGATGCAAATAAATAGGAAACGACGCAAATATGCGGAAATCGACGCAAATAATCGTATGGCGACGCAAATCTGTTGGAAACCGACGTAAATCCGTGCGAACCAACGCAATTATGTTGTGAGTCGACGCAAATAAATTGGAACCGACGGAAATACGTGAGAATCAACAGCCTCATATGCAACCCAACCCAAATCCCCAGAACGAAAAAATACAGATGGTTCTGTTATAATAGAAAATACATGATTTTATACAAATAATAATACATACAATGGAGGGGAATATGAAGGTTATTAACAAACAACTTTTAGAGTATGAAATGGACCCAACATTAGCGCATTATCTTTCTATAGTTTTGCTGATTCTTTTTATAGTGCTCATCTGTATGGTGGCAAATTTTATCACGAAAAAAGTGATCATCAACCTTATCACTCGAATCGTGACAAAAACCAAGTATCAATGGGATAATATGCTTGTTGAGAGGAAGGTTTTTCGAAGACTATCCCATATTGTTCCGGCGATCATCATTCATGCCTTTTCTTCAAGCTTTGCCTATGAGGATTTGATTCGAACGGGTGCGAATATTTATATAATCATTGTAGGATTAATGGTTCTTAGTAGCCTATTAAATGCCATTAATGATATTTATCAAACGTATGAGGTAGCTAAGACTAGGCCAATAAAAGGATATGTTCAGGTTATTAAAATTATTGTGATAACATTTGGGATCATCCTGGTTATTGCGAACCTGATGGGGAAGAGTCCGCTTATTTTGTTAAGTGGGATTGGTGCTTTATCGGCTGTATTTATGCTGGTATTTAAAGATTCATTATTGGGTCTTGTTGCAGGTGTTCAGTTGACGACCAATGATATGGTGCGGGTTGGTGACTGGATTGAAGTGCCAAAGTATGGGGCAGACGGGGACATTATTGATATCTCTTTAGTTACTGTTAAGGTGCAAAATTGGGATAAAACGATTACGTATGTACCAGCATATGCGCTCGTTTCCGAATCCTTTATCAATTGGAGAGGGATGCAGACCTCGGGTGGTCGAAGGATCAAGCGTTCTTTATTTATTGACACAAACAGTATTACATTTTGTAGCGAGGAAATGATTGAGAAATTTAAACAAATCCAATTTCTTTCCGAGCATATTTCGAAAAGGGAACAGGAAATTGAAGAATATAATCTGAGGCATGACATTAATCGCAGTAACCCGGTGAATGGGAGGGCTCTGACGAATATCGGTGTATTCCGGGCGTATGTGAGCAATTACCTTAAAAGGCATCCAGGTATCAATCAGGAAATGACGTTGATGGTCCGGCAGCTGGCGCCTACTGAGCACGGGTTGCCGCTTGAAATATATGCATTTACGGATGATGTTAGATGGGCTGTGTACGAAACGACCCAAGCTGATATTTTTGACCATCTTTTTGCAGTTTCCGAGGAATTTGGACTTCGCTTATTCCAAGATCCATCTGGACATGATTTGAAAACAATGATGGCAGCCGGAAAAGAGGATCGACCGGTTCGAAGATTGGAATATGAATGAAAGTAGAACACTCACAATTGCAGATTGTGAGTGTTTTTTTCCTATTTTAAATTTTTATTATCCAACACTACGATATCCTCACTAGAGGACTTTGCCGTTTGCTTTGTATGTTCAACTAAGTGTTGGATTGTACCGCAGGCCTGCTTTGCACCTATTACTAGAAGAGGAACACCGATGAAATCAATATGGATGCCTCTTGAGAAAAATCCGCCCATTGTCATGGCAAACGGAACCGTGGGGGATGTATTTGAGAAAATGATTTTTTCCTTTTGTTTATATCTTTCTTGTAGGATTGTACTAAGTTGTTTAAGAGCGGGCACTACTAACTTGCTTCGTTTTCGCCCGATTGAATAGACAGGATTGCCATCTTCATCTATGCCATGAAAGATTATTTTTCCAAAATCCTTCTTCGTTAGTTTATTAAAATAATCAACATGCAATATCTCTTCTTTCGTTAGCTTTCGATTAGTAGGTAGTTTATTTAAATGGTAGGCTGCCGCTATTGCTGTACTATGTGTACCTGCATAATCATTATAGATGTATATCATAGTAGCCCTCCTTATGCTAGTCATTTCCTTATTATCCCCATAAAGCGGCAACTTCAACCTAGCGAAAATCACGATAAATACTTTGCTGAAATATTTTTTTGTAATCGGTTAAAAAAGACTTGATTTAAAAAAATGAACATGCTAGTATTCTAATATACTAGTATGTTAACGATTGCATTCTAGTAAAAATAAATAATTTTCCAAAGTAAATTCAGGTAAAGAAGGGATTTGCTATGAATAAGTCTGTACCAACATTAAATGGAGATTTTCCTTTGAAATTAGCTCCTGCTAGAGCATGGCGGACTTATATTGGAGGAAAATTGATAGATGAGCTGCATGGGGTTGATAATCAAGAAGATAGTCATTTTCCGGAAGAGTGGTTGATGTCGATCGTTTCTGCCAGAAATGTCGGTCGTGAACACATAGTAGATGAAGGATTAAGTAAAGTGGACATGCAGGATGCAGATGTGTCCTTAAAAAGTCTTATTGATGAAAACGCTGCCGGGTTTTTGGGCCAGAGCCATGTTGAGAAATATGGCAACAGCACAGGAGTCCTAGCAAAAATTATTGATTCGGGTGAACGCTTAACTGTGCAGGTGCATCCAAATCGGGAAAAGGCAAGGGAATTATTCGATTCTGCATACGGAAAAACAGAGTGCTGGCACATCATTGGGGGTAGGGAGATTGACGGTGAACCACCATATGTATACCTTGGTTTCAAACCTGGTGTGACAAGAGAGCATTGGGAAAAGCTGTTTGAGGACCAAGATATTCAAGGTATGCTCGATTGCCTTCACAAATACGATGTAAAACCTGGCGATACATTTTTAATTGAGGGAGGTACACCTCATGCGATCGGTTCAGGATGTCTATTGATAGAAATTCAAGAACCAACAGATTTAACAATCCGTATTGAAAAGGTGTCACCATCTGGACTTGAAATTGATGATTTTATGTGTCACCAAGGAATTGGCTTTACGAAAATGTTTGAATGTTTCAATTATGATACTTATACACGAGATGAAACACTAGAGAAATGGTTTGTAAACCCTTCCGTTTTAAACGAGGTTAAGAATAATAGCGAAATTGAATTAATTGGATATAAAAATACACCTTATTTTAGAATGACACAGGTTGAAGTAGATAATGAAATGGAAATAACCAGCAACGGTGTATTTTCAGGTCTCTACATTCTTTCTGGAAACGGTTCATTCGTTTCAGATGGGTATAATCAAACTTTTAACATCGGCGATCAATTCTTTATTCCTGCAAAGGTAAGCGGTTTAACACTCCGAAATGAAGGAAATGAACCTTTAAAGGCATTAAGATTATTTGGTCCAGACAATAACAATAACTAATAGGAGATGAAAGTAAATTATGGCAACATTAGATTGGATTGTTTTAGGTGCGTTTTTCCTAGTAATGATTGGTATCGGGATTTTTAGTTACAAAGCAAATAATAGTTCAAGTGACTTCTTCGTTGGTGGAGGGAAGGTTCCTTGGTGGCTTTCTGGGGTTTCTCACCACGTATCTGGTCACAGTGGGGTAGTGTTCGTAGCATATGCAGCTATTGCATATACTTATGGTATTACGATTTATTTTTGGTGGGCAGTTACAATTGGTATTGGGTTACTTGTTGGGGCAAAATTTATCGCACCAAGATGGCCTAGACTTCGTCAAAAGTTAGGGATTCAATCACCAACTGAGTACATGGCAGTTCGTTTCGGATTACCAGCACAACAAGTAACAGCTTGGACTGGGGTATTAATTAAACTTCTTGATATCGGTGCAAAATGGGCATCAATGGGTATTTTATTAAGTGGTTTCACTGGTCTTCCAATTTGGTTAGGTATTCTATTATCAGGTTCAGTATCTTTAATCTATGTAACAATTGGCGGACTTTGGGCCGACTTAATCACTGACTTTGTTCAGTTCATTGTACAATTAATCGCCGGTATTGTTATTTTTGTGGGTGTTTTCGGTCACCTTGGCGGATTAGGTTCTGTATTTACAATGTGGGGAGACCTGCCAAAAGGTCATGCAAGTCCATTTAATGGTTCTTATACTCCACTATGGGTATTCTTGTTCTTATTCGTTAAATTCTTTGATTACAATGGTGGTAACTGGAACCTAGCAGCAAGATTCATTTCAACACCAGATGGTGAAAATTCAAAAAAAGCAGCAAGACTTTCAGCTGTTCTCTACTTTGTATGGCCATTGTTAATTTTCTTACCAATGGTAGCAGCACCACTAGTTTTTAGTGATTTAAGTGATCCAGCATCACAATTATATCCATTATTAACTACAACATTCTTGCCAGCTGGTTTAGTTGGGTTAGTTTTAGCGGCTATGTTTGCAAGTACTATGGGTATGACAGTATCGGATATTAACGCTTTAACAGCGGTTGTTCAACGTGATATCTTACCAGTTCTAAATAAGAAATTTAAAGCAATGAAAGAAAATGTTGATAAAAAATCTCTTTGGGTTGCACGTGGTTTAACTATTATGTTTACCATCATCACAATGCTTGTTGGTATTAACCAAGAACATTTTGGTGGAGTGCTTGGTCTAGTTATTACATGGTTCTCAGCACTAGTTGGTCCAATGGCAGTGCCATTACTATTCGGTTTATTCTCTAAATTTAAATACAGTACTGGATCAGTTGCTATTTATTCGATCGTATCAGGTATTGTCGGATTTGCGATCACACAATTAACTGATATTATCCCTACTGATGTTGAAACAGCCTTCCCATTAATCGTAACTACAATCGTGTTCTTTGCTGGGGGCTATATCAACAAACGCAGAGGTGTTACCGTTTCACCTGAAGTTGAGGAGTTACTAAGCTTCTTAGATACAGGAAAAGATGAGAAAAAAGACGACAAAATAAATAAAGCAGTCTAACATGTTGAAGGCAGAAGGTCTCGTAATTGAGATCTTCTGTTTTTTGTATTAAGATGAGACGCAGGGACAGGTCTATTGTCCCAAAACTTTTTGGGACAGCGGACCTGTCCCCATGCCCCAAGAGGAGAAGGAATATGAAGTCTAAATCTATTTTTATAGTTGTTATGCTGATTTTTGGAAGCATCGGTTTGTTTGTGAAGAATATTGATCTGTCCTCTAGTGAAATTGCTTTGTTCAGGGGAGCGATCGGTAGTTTATTTTTAATCGGTGCTAGTTTTCTAGTAAAACAGAAAATTTCTTTCAAAACGTCTAAGTGGAATCTAGTGTTACTCTTACTATCAGGGGGCGCATTGGGCTTTAACTGGATTTTTTTATTTGAGTCTTACCGCTATACAACCATCGCTAACGCTACTCTTAGCTATTATTTTGCCCCGGTGTTTGTGATGATTTTGGCCCCAATTTTATTGAAGGAAAAATGGACATGGATGAAGGGTCTCGGTATTGCACTTGCATTCTTAGGGTTTCTATTGGTTGTTAATCCCGGGGGTGAAGCGGCTGTTGGAGCCTATAACCATCCTGTTGGTATTATGTACGGACTATTGGCTGCCGCCTTTTACACAAGTGTGATTCTGATGAATAAATTTATTAAAGACCTATCCGATTTTGAAACTACAATTATGCAGCTATTGACTGCTTCGATTGTATTGTTTCCATATGTCCTTACAACGCAAAACTTGAATTACTCCGGTTTGGATTTACAGTCTGCCATTCTACTTTTAATAGTAGGGATTATTCATACAGGGTTTGCGTACCTCTTATATTTTTCCGTATTGAAAAAATTAAAGGGGCAAACGATCGCAGTGCTAAGCTACATCGATCCCATTTCCGCGGTGATCATGGCGGCCATCATTTTGAATGAAAGTATGGGCTTTGTTCAAATTATGGGTGGAGTCTTAATCTTAGGTTCCACTTTAATCAGTGAGGTTAATTGGAAAAAAGTCAGAAATGCATCATAATGCTTTTTGAAAATAATAAAATTTGATGTTGACAATTGCTAATTTTGGGCTTAAAGTTAATTCATAATTTAATATTTCGAAATTTTCTTATCCAGAGAGGTGGAGGGACTGGCCCTATGATACCTCGGCAACAGACTATTAAGTACTGTGCCAATTCCAGTAGCGAAATGCTAGAAGATAAGAAGAGTGGACCTTCATTTATTCATTTAACCCTCTTCTTATTTTTAAGAAGAGGGTTTTTGTCATTAAAATTAATGTATGAGGTGATTGGATGTCAACGGTAAGAACAGAAAATGAGTTATTAAAGGCTTTTGAAATTATGAAAAGTAAAGAGTGGGTTGATCTTACACACACTTTTGGTCCAGATTCACCGCATTTTGCAGCGTTTCAAGATGCTGAATTTAAAACACTTTTTACTCATGATGATGGATTTTTTGCACAGAGCTTCAGATTTCCTGGACAATATGGGACCCATATTGATGCGCCAATTCATTTTGTACCTAACCAACGCTATTTGGATGAACTAGAGTTAAAGGAGCTTGTGCTTCCACTTGTTGTGATTGATAAGTCAAAGGAAGCCGAAGAAAATCATGATTATATCCTTGGTGTTGATGACATTCTAAAATTTGAAGAGGAACATGGTGAAATTGAAGCAGGTACCTTTGTAGCACTGCGGACAGACTGGAGCAAACGATGGCCAAATAAAGAGGCATTTGAAAATAAAGATTCCGAGGGTAATAGCCACGCGCCTGGTTGGGGAATTGAGGCATTGAAGTTTTTATTTGAGGTAAGAAATATTAAAGCTGTTGGCCACGAAACATTTGATACAGATGCGGCGATTGATTATCGAAAAAATGGTTCATTAATTGGTGAATACTATGTGCTTGAGCAAGATACATTTCAAGTCGAATTATTGACGAACCTTGATCAGGTTCCGGCAATAGGTGCAATTATTTTTAATATTTGTCCAAAACCTGAAAAAGGAAGTGGATTTCCGGTACGTTCATTTGCTATTTTGCCATAAACACTGTTGAACTCGCATTGATGAAACTAAAAGAATACTACATTAATAACAGGAGAGAAAAAAATGACAACAAAAATTTTAATAAAGGCACCATTTCGTGCAGATCATGTAGGAAGTTTACTACGACCAGAAAGAATTCATCAGGCAAGAAAAGATTTTCAAGCAGGGGAAATTACTGCGCAAGAGCTTCATTCAATTGAAACTGATGAAATCAAAAAAGTAGTTGATAAGCAAATTGAGGTTGGCTTACAAGCTGTTACAGACGGTGAATTTCGCCGTAGATTTTGGCATACAGATTTCTTAGAGCATTTAAATGGTGTTGAGGGCTACGTTCCGGACAATGGTTTTAAGTTCAAGGGTGAAGAAACAGAACGCTATGATGTGCGTGTTATTGGAAAAGTTTCATTCAACCAAGACCACCCACATATTAAAGATTTCGTTGAATTTAATGAAATCGTTGGGGATCGTGCGGTTGCGAAACAAACTATCCCAAGCCCAAATCAACTTTTTAACGCTGGTATTCGCAACAAGGAAATCTATCCTAACCTTGAGGAATATGCAAATGATATTATTCAAACATATCGTGATGCCATCAAAGCTTTCTATGAGGCAGGCTGTCGTTACTTGCAACTAGACGATGTGTACATAGCTGGATTAAATGCACCAGAAATTCCATTTAATGATAGTGGTGCTACTCGTGAGGAACTAATCGAATTAGCGTTAAAAGTGGCAAACGGTGTACTAGAAGGGAAGCCGGAAGATTTAACAATCACAACTCATCTTTGCCGTGGTAACTACCGTTCGAATTGGGCATTTGAAGGCAGTTATGCTAAAATCGCTCCTACCCTTTTTGCAAAAGAAAAAGTAAGCGGCTTTTTCCTAGAATATGATGACGATCGTTCAGGGGATTTCACTCCACTGGAGTTTATTCCGAATGATGGTCCTCGCGTTGTTCTTGGTGTCTTTACATCAAAGCGTGGAGAATTAGAAGCTAAGGAAAACATAATTGCTCGCGTAAAAGAAGCATCACAATTTGTACCACTTGAAAATTTATGTATTAGCCCACAATGTGGCTTTGCTTCAACACACCACGGCAATATTTTAACAGAAGAAGAACAATGGGCGAAATTGAAGTATATCGTTGATATTGCAAAAGAGATTTGGGGATAAAGAAATTAAAGCGAACACCATTTAGATAGGTGTTCGCTTTTTCTTAGAAATGGATTATCTAATTATTTCATCAATAATCCCGTATTTTTTTGCTTCTTCTGCGCTCATGAAATAGTCTCGATCAGTATCTTTTGCAACCTTTTCAACAGGTTGACCCATACGCTCTGAAATGATTTGATTGATATGTTCTCGAAGCTTTAAGATTCGTTTTGCTGAAATTTCGATTTCAGTTGCTTGCCCACGCGCTCCTCCTAAGGGCTGGTGTATCATGATTTCACTATTTGGTAGCGCAAGTCTTTTCCCTTTTGTTCCAGCAAGTAAAAGCATTGCTCCAAAGGATGCGGCCATTCCTGTACAAATGGTCCTAACATCCGGTTTAATATATTGCATCGTATCAAAAATGGCAAACCCAGCAGATGTTGAACCTCCTGGACTGTTGATGTATAGAGAAATATCTTTATCAGGATCATCAGCAGCTAAAAATAGAAGCTGTGCGACCACACTATTTGCTACTGCATCATTTATTTCATCGCCGATCATAATAACTCGATCTTTTAATAATCTCGAGTAAATATCATACGAGCGTTCTCCTCGACTTGATTGTTCAATAACATATGGGATTGAATTCATTTTGTCTTTCCTCCTTATTCGCTTACATAAAATCATGCAGCCATAGAGACAGTGCTTGAAGGAAGTTTGTAGAGACGTGATTTTTGCATAGAACAAGTCGGATTTGAATGTTTTGATAATGAACGGATAGAAGGTATTGACCTGATAAATATGGATGGATCTTGAGTTTTAAAAGATTCATGTAGTACTTTTTGAATTAGCTCACGATCTTCCTCCGTCCAATATTGCTCAATAAGCGGGATACTTTCTTTTTTATCGATTCTTTGTTTTGCACGAAAGATGGCAGCTTTAACAGCAGTCTCATTTGTATATAAAAGTTCGGCTATTTCAGATAACTGAAACTGAAACCCTTCTTTTAAAACAAATATTATAGCCTGCTTTGGTGTTAATTTATTTATTAGCTGTTCAACTACCTCAAAACGCTCTTCTATTTGAAGAGAATCATCATATCCATCTTCAGGAATAGCTTCAAGGGACTCTTTGCTCCGTTTTCGTAATGTGTCTATCCATTCGTTTCGAGCAATTTTATTCAACAAAGCTGTTGAGAAAGTAGGTTGGTGCTTATAATGTTTCCAGGCCTTAATCAAAGATTCCTGCGCCAGATCTTCTCCATCCCAGCTATATTGGGAGATAAACTGGCAATATCGACGAAGCATTGGATAAAGTTCATGAAGTTTTTCCTCAGTAAAACGCTCCTGATGTATTTTAAAATCCTCTGATTCATTACTTAGCTTGCTCTGCAAAACAATCACTCCTTCAGCGCGGCTCTACTTAATAAACGAATGTAAGGTTATGAAAAGATACGGGGTAAAAAATATTTTTTACTTATTTTAATTATATGTATGATAGAAGTCTTCAACAAGAAACGATTTGTTGGATTTGTTATACTAAACAAAAAAGTACAAAAGGGGGTCATTCAATGTTGCGAAAACTTTCTGTGGATAAGCATAAACAACCATTCCGCGGGCCATTTACAATCACACGAATTCAGCCGGGCGGTATTATTGAAGGAAATGAAGATTTCGCGTTTGGTCCATTAAGCATTATCGACCATGCTGTTATGAAAAAGGGATTAACGATAAAGATGCATGAGCATGTCAATGATGAGATTTTGAGTTATGTTTTGTCTGGGACGATGCATCATAAGGATTCAACTGGTTTGGAGATACCTGTGACTCCTGGTAACTTAATGATGATGAATGCGGGAACAAGCTTTTGGCATGAAGAAAAAGTGAAACATGATCAAGTTGAGATGCTGCAAATTTTCGTTCGACCACGAAAAACAGATCTTGAACCTACTATTCAATTTCATGAAAAGCCCATTCGAAATCGGGATTGGTATCTCATGGTGGGACCCGAAGAAAGTCGAGCCCCACTTCAAGTTAGACAAAATGTCTATATTCTTGATGCACATCCGAAACACGGGGATCAATTGGATATCCCTGTTTATCACGGCTTACAACCATTTTTATATGTTTTGGATGGTGAGCTTGATGTCGGGGACCTTCTGATTAAAAAAATGGAGGCAGTTACTAATTTGGAGGGAGAACTCCCCTCTATCTTGGCTGTAGCGGATACAACAGTTTTGCTCTTCTTTGTCGATATGAATGCGCCAGTGTCTATGATGGGAACTATTAGTGGGGCAAGCGCAATTTGAATTCAAACGAAAAAATCTGTAAAACCCTACCACAGGCTTTACAGATTTTTATTTTACATTATTTTTTCACAAAATATTTTTCACCTAGAATCTCTTTTTCATCATAAGACCCTGGTGTTAATTGATTCCCAACAAATGCCTGAAGTTCAGACGGTTCCAAATCATACATAACTTCGATTTCTTTTGCAAATAGGATTTCCTTATCAAGTAACGCAGATAAAGCGGGTTGTTGTTTAGCTTGTGGTTCTTCTTCACCCGTCATTTTTGATAGTCCAGAAACGTAGTAGTCCAATGAACGGCTACCAACAATTTTAACGCCTTTATTTTCTTCATTTACCATAATAATGGTTGGAAAGCCTCTGGCACCAAGTTTTGCTGCAAGAGCAAAGTCCTCGTTTAATAATTGCTGTCCGATTTCAGATTCTGCTTCAGTTACGATTGCTTCTCCGTTTAGCCCTATATGATTTACATTTTCAATCATTACGGATTTTTCAGCTATGTTTTTATTGAATGCAAATAGTTCTTCTCTGGCATGGCGTAAATATTCATTTGCTTTTTCATCACCATGATTTTTTTGAATTACCTTGTACACACGGGATGGTGGGAAGGAGGATTGAACAGGGTTGTCAATCATTAATGATCCATCGATGGGCATACGTGAATATTCCCCAACTTCTCTCCAGTGGCCAGCAACATCTGCAGGTCCATTGATACCATTTGCCGGATCAACCGGTCCACCATGCCACTTTTCAAGTAATCCACCTAAGACTGTGTGGAAATTGAAATAATGTCCATACTGCTCTTTGAAACGGCGGAAAGTCGGTTCAAGTGCCCAGCAATGTGAGCAGATTGGGTCAGTTACATAATATAAATCAATTGTCTTTGTGGGTTCGTTAAAATCAATCATTTCCATCTCGTCGTCTCCTGCAACACCACATACACCTGTTTCCAAATCACACATTAAATTGTTATTATTAGTCAATTGAATTCCCTCACTTTTTAGATTATTTAGTGCTACTTGTTTGCTTTGTACTTTCATTTTAGTGGATAATAAGATACATAAATACCAATAGATTACTTGATATGTTGGATATCCAACACATTTGAAAAAATGTTGAAAAAGTGGGAGGATGAACGAAATGCTTGAAGAAAAAACAGACCCCCGAGTTTTGCGTACACGTAAATTAATTATGGATTCTTTCATGGAACTGTCGGGGAAAAAGGAATTTAAAGACATTACAATAAAAGACATCACGACTGAAGCGATGATCAATCGGGCTACATTTTATTATCATTTTGAAGATATTTATGACCTATTGGAAAAGGTTTTATCCGAGGTTTTGTTGATTAATTTGAATAGCGAGTCCTATCAACAAAGCGAATTAAATGAAGAAACATTTATAGGCATCTTTAAGGCCATCACGAATTTTCAACTTTCATTATCGAATCGATGCCATCGCGGGTATGAGGATACCATTGCCCGTATTATTCGAGACCAGCTTGAAGTCATTTTTTATAAAATGTTAAAAAAACAACATCCTACAGATGATGAAAATTCTCTAAAAGTAACAGCTATCATGCTAAGTTGGGGATTGTACGGGGCTTCCGTCGAATGGAGAAGAAATCCGGATACCATTAGCCCAGAGGAAATGATTAAGTCGGCTATTCCTTATATTAAGAATGGGATTGACCTTGGATCACAGGGACCGGTACTAACCTGAGCTGTATCCTTGAATGAATATTTTTATTTTAAATTGTAAAGCCTAATATTACTAAATATAAGGAGCGATAACTATGAATGGATTACAACGTTTTGCACTTGCTTTAGTAATTATTGGGGCAATTAATTGGGGGCTAATCGGTCTCTTCCAATTCGATTTGGTAGCTGCAATCTTTGGAGGGCAGAATTCGGTTCTGTCTAGAATTATCTATAGTTTGGTGGGAGTAAGTGGCTTATACAGCCTTATGCTTCTCTTTAAACCTGACCGAGAAGTTGTACCAAGTACTAGCAGAACCTAAGATCAATAAAAGCTTTCTAATTAGTAGATCAAGCCTTAGGGTTTGATCTATTTTACGTTTAGGGAAAAAAATGGGAAGATATCCATGGTGAAGATCAAGGTAAATATAGAATTGGGAAGTTACCAATTTTTTAAAAGGGACAATGAACCTAGTGACCCTGGGAGGTATTGGTTATGAAGAGGATTTTTGCTGATGTGATTCAGTTTCGAGGAAATCATTATGATTTCGGCCATTTGCAGGGGAAGCTTCTTAAGGATTCTTTTTTGGTGATAAATCGCGAGCAGCAATGGAAGGTAAGGAGACCTTTATTTCGAATCAATCTTGATGAGACTAAACAGGTATTTGAACGATTGGCACCATTTATTTGGGAGGAGTTTTTGGGGCTGCAGGATGCTTTAGAATGGTCGATGGATAAGGTATTGATGGAATTCGGAGGGTATAGGGTTAATATCAAGCCCTCAGGCTGTTCAATATTGGTCGGTGAAAATTATATGATCCGAAATTATGATTATCATCCAAAGACCTATGATGGACGTTTTGTTGTTTTTCAACCGACAGATGGTGGGAAATCGACCCTCGGCTTTACTCAAAAAGTCACAGGCAGATCTGATGGGATGAACGATAAGGGGTTATCGATGGGATATACCTTTATGAATCGAAGACGGCCGGGGAATGGATTCGTTTGTTATATGATCGGAAGACTAATTCTTGAACTATGCGCAAATATAGATGAAGCCATCCAGTTGTTAAAGGAAATTCCACATCGAGGTTCATTTAGTTATGTTTTATATGATTCTAACTGTGAGATGCCATTTATCGTAGAAACCTCACCGAGAAGGGTAGCGGTAAGGCAGGGATATACTTGCACCAATCATTTTCAAATCTTAACAGAAGAAAATCGCCGCGTCCTTAAAGATTCGAACAAGCGGTTGCAGGCGATTGAAGAAAAAGATCACCTAAATGGGCTTGAGGCGTTTCGTCTATTAAATGATACGGATAAAGGAGTTTTTTCTAAGCTTTATGGAAGTTGGGCAGGAACCATTCATACTTCAGCCTATTTCCCGGAAAAACGAGAAGTCTGGTGTGCGCTTGGTGGGGACCAGGAACCTACTGTCTTTAACTTTGGAAAATGGCTAAATGGGACAGACTTCCCGACTACAAAAATTGAAGGTGAAGTTGATACAGATATTCCTTTCGTGAATATGGAAAAGGCAGATTGGTATAAATAAAAATGCGTTGGGACGGGATTTCATTCCGTCCTGTTTTTATTTTGCATCAACCCTTGGAACACTACTATGTTATAATTACGGAAAAAAGTTTGTGTAGGTGACTACGATGACAGAGTTTGCATATGTGTTCCATGGAACTGCTTTTACAAGCCGTTCCGTTAAGGAAGTTGAGGTTCTAAAGGACCATCTTTTTTGTGTGAATGAAGATGGGATGATTGAAAAGGTTGTTGGTCCGGAGCAAGGTGAGTATCTCCCACTATTAGATACCTATCAACATTCAAGTAAATATCAACGGTTAAAAGATGGACAATATTTCTTGCCTGGATTTATTGATTTGCATGTTCATGCACCACAATGGGCCCAAGCAGGAACAGCATTGGATATTCCACTCTATGATTGGTTGAATACATATACATTTCCTATTGAGGCTAAATTTAAAGATATCGGATTTGCGAAAAAGGTGTATAACGAGGTGGTTGGAAACCTACTTGCAAATGGTACAACAACAGCACTCTATTTTGCGACGGTTCATAAAGAAGCGAGTTTCCTTTTGGCTCAACTATGCGCTGAAAAAGGTCAGCGAGGTTTAGTGGGTAAAGTTGTGATGGACAACCCTGACCAAACGGAAGAGTATTATCGTGATGGTGATACAAAAACAGCTTTAGCTGAAACGGAAGAATTTATTTTAGCTGTAAAGGAATTAGCAAAATCAACAAAGCAGGGCATCTATCCAGTGGTTACCCCTCGTTTTATCCCAAGTTGTACCGATGAAGCGCTAAAAGGTCTAGGGGAACTAGCTGCGAAATACGATACACATATACAGTCGCATTGCAGTGAAAGTGATTGGGAACATGGGTACGTCAAGGAGCGCTTCGGTAAAAACGATGCATTTGCCCTAAATGATTTCGGCTTATTACGTGAAAAGTCGGTCATGGCGCATTGTAATTTTTTATCTGACGAGGATGCGGATTTATTTGCTGAAAAAGGCACTGCGGTTTGTCATTGTCCGATCTCCAATGCCTATTTTGCCAATAGCGTAATCCCGATTGCACGCTTTCAATCAAAAGGAGTTGAAATTGGCTTAGGTTCTGATATATCTGGTGGATTCTCACCAAGCTTATTTGATAATGTAAAGCAAGCCGTAATCTCGTCTAGAATGTTAGAGGACGGGGTGGATTCGTCACGACCAGCGATTGAACGTGGAGTACCTAAATCACGAATTACACTTGATGAAGCATTCTACTTTGCAACTGCTGGTGGAGGAGAAAGCTTAAGCTTACCAATTGGTCGCCTTGCCGAAAACTATGCTTGGGATGCGCAAATTATTGACACAACGGTGGAAACTGCAAGGCTCCCACTATATGATCCGGAAGAAAAATTACATGATATTTTCCAAAAAATCGTCTACCTGGCCCGGCCAGAAAACATCAAAGAAGTTTGGGTTCAAGGGGAAAAAGTCTGGGACAGAGGGACAGGTTCCTAATCCCAATAAGTTTACCATCGACAGGTGGTAGGAGCTTGTCGATGTTTTTTGTTATCACGAGGTCCTAAGGCACATTATTTGAAAAATGGAACAAATTACTATAATGTTTAAGTATTAATGATTTTTTTACTCTTGGGAGGTAAAACAGAATGAACATTGTAACACTCGTAGGCAGTTTAAGAAAAAATTCGTTTAATATGCAAGTCGCTAAAACGATGCAGGAACGATACAAAGATATACTAAACATGCAAATCGCTGATATCGGTGCTTTACCTCATTTTAATCAAGACGATGAATTGGATCCGCCACAGGTCGTAAAGGAATTCAAAGCATCGATTGCCAATGCAGATGGTGTCATCATAATTACACCAGAGTACAACTGGTCGGTTCCAGGAGTATTAAAAAATGCCTTGGATTGGACATCTCGTGTGGAGCAAGTATTCATTGGCAAACCGGTCATGACACTTGGAGCGACTCCTGGAATGATGGGAACCATCCGTGCCCAATTACATTTACGTGATATTTTAGTAGCACCAGGTATTCAAGCAAATATTCTCCCTCCAGGTGCAAATGAAATATTGATTAACTTTGCAAGTCAAAAAATAGATGAACAATCGGGTCAATTGGTTGATGAAACCACACTTGGCTTCTTAGACAGTAAAGTTGATGCGTTTGTTGATTTTGTAAAAACTGTATAATGAAGCAATTATAAAAGGTGCCACCCCATAATTGGGAATCGGCACCTTTTTTCAAGACCTTTTATAAGAATCCATTTCAGCATTATGCTATATTTGGTTTAAGATGAACTTTAGGACTCATCGATTAACCAAGAAACAAAGTGAGAAATCCTAACTTATATATAGAAAGGAGAATACCAGAAAATGAGATTAAGTGTACTCGACCAAGCACCCATTACGAAAGGAAATTCTCCTGCGGGTGCGTTAAAAAAAGCAGAGGAACTAGCAATATTGGCAGATGAATTAGGGTATTACCGGATGTGGATGGCTGAACATCACGGAACCGGTTCATATGCAAGCTCAGCTCCTGAGATTTCAGTGGCACATTTGGCAGCGAAAACGAAGCGAATTCGGATCGGAACAGGTGGCGTGATGATGATGCATTACTCACCTTTGAAGCTTGCCGAGGTGTTCAAAACTCTAAGTTCATACTCTCCAGGAAGAATTGATTTTGGAGTTGGCCGTGCACCGGGCGGAGATCAATATGCGATCTATGCCTTATCTGAAGGACGCCAGCCAATGGTAAATAATATGTACGAGAAATTCGATATGGCATTACAAATGTTGAAAGACGAAGTCCCTGACCATCCGCTCTACAAAAATACAATCGCAACACCCTCCGAAGTTGTTTTGCCGGAAGCATGGTTACTTGGTTCAACCGGAAACAGTGCTGTAATGGCAGGTCGAATGGGGGTTGGCTATTCCTTCGCACAGTTTTTCAGCGGGGAAATGACAAAGGATATTCTTGATTTATATAAAGAAGAATTTAAACCAACCGTCTTTATGGAGAAACCAGAGATTTGCGTTTCCTATATGGTTACCGTTGCGGAAACAGAAGAGGAAGCTGAGTTCGAGGCTTTGCCACATGACATTGCTCGTCTATGGTTAATGAAAGGGAAGCTAGGACAAGTGTTAACTCCAGAGGAAGCACAAAACTACCCACTAACCGAAGTAGAACGAATGAATATTGAAGAAAACAGGAAAAAACTTCATTTAGTCGGATCAGCTAAAGCAATTGCCGAAAAAATGCAGCAGGACCAGAAGGAATATGGTTTTGATGAAACGATGATATGTAGCATCCCACATTCTCAGGAAAAACGACTGAATGTATATCGATTGTTGGCAAAGGAATTATTATAGAATGAAAGAAGCGTCTGCCCTCTAATCATAATAACCGGGGCAGGCGCATTTTTTAGCCGCGTTCGATTACTTTAACACCTTTATAAAACACCTTTTTAATTTGATCTACATCCGTTATTTCCAAACCAGGGATTCCTTCGGCTACCAAAAAATTGGCCGCCAATCCTGGTTCTAGCCTACCAAACTGATTTTCTTTTCCTAGAATTCTAGCAGGGCTGTTGGTCAGTAGGGCGAGTATCTGGTTTTCATCGAAAGTATTTTTTAACAATTTCATTGAAGGCCCGGCAATAAGCATCAATGAATCAGGACCCTTTAAGGAACGATCTTGAAATGGTAGCCATGGTACCCCAGGATAAGGTGGCAGATAAGCATCTGTCGAAATCGAAACTGGAATCTTTCTTTCTATCAACTTCACAATTTGCTCCGGAGAGTTCGGTGGTAAATGTGTTCCCCCCATCGGAGTAACTACGATTTGTATTCCTTTCTCCACAACTTTATCTATCTGTTTATCGGTAATCCCATGGGCATGGTGTAAGACATCAAATCCAGCTTTAATCGCCATGCCGATTCCTTCTTCACCCGCAACATGGCAACCAATTTTTTTATCTGCATCATGATAAATCGCGACAATTTCCTTTAGTTGTTCGGTCGTATAAATAATTTCTCCAGCCTTAGGTACAACGTCTTCTGTAAAATTAGCTGGAGTAGCGTTGATAAAAATATTTTCGCCAGGATAGTCGCTGTTTTCAGCGATTTTTTTTACAAGATTGGAGGAAGTTAAATCGCTCTGTGAAACCGCCTTTGATCCAGTAATAGATGTAAAATGTGCAAGATCTTCAAAGCCAATCGAGATGCTAGTTGTCGCAAACGAAATATCCATTGGGAAATCAGCTACTGCATCACGATACTCACTTACCGAAAAATCGCAAAGTGGATGACCGCAGATTTGCTCCCCCAATGCAGTAATTCCAGAAGATAAGGCCTTAAAAAGAATTGCTTTTCCAGCTAAAAAATGGGTCTTGGTGGTAACTGGATATAGAGATGAAGGTGCAAATTCTAGTAAATGTGTGTGGCAATCAACAAGAGAAGGTGTGATGACTTGGTTTGAGCAATCAATAAGATCGAATTTGGGGATTTGATTTTTTAAAGTATCCCAACGACCGACCTCTTTAATTATTCCGTCCTCTACCAACATCGCCCCGTTTTCAATCGTTCCTACATCTGTAACCGTAATAAGTTTTTTAGCACGAATTATATATTTCATCCACAATCACACCAAAAATGGCGTTAGCCAGTAACCGAGCATACATGCTGTAGCAATACGGATGATGAGTCCGATAACAGCCGCTCCGAGCGTTTCTTTTTCCGTAAGGTCTGAGGTTTCAGCCCAAGTGACAGGCACCTGGCCGAAGATGACGGATAATGGCAACCCAGAGTTGGCAAGAACAAAGGAACCAACGATTAATCGTGGATCAATATTTGTGGCGAGATCTGCAAGCCCGGCAACAGCTAACGTAGGTGCAGCTAGAACAGAAATGATTCCCGTTGTGGGCTCAATACTTAAAAACGTGAGGCTTGAAGAAAGACCTGACTCGATAAAACCCCAGATTCCTGCAAATTTTAAAGCACCGATGAAAAAGAATACTGCCGCAACTGCTGGGATGATGATAAGGAAGAGTAATTCAGCACCTTCCTTAGCTGATGCGAAAATGGTGTGTAAGAATCTTGTATTTGGTGTAAATCGAGGCAAATCCGCGAGTTCTACTTTTTTGGTGTCACGGTAAATTGTTCTAGAAAGCAGAAAAGGAACAACAATAATTGGCACAAAGATTGATAAAATCACTAACGGAAAAGCATTAATTCCAAAAACAGAAAGAGCGATGAGTCCGAGTACAAAGGTTGCGAAGGATTGCGGTGACTGAATCATTGTCGCGACGGCTATTTTTTGTTCAGCCTTTGTCGCGTTTGCTTTTACTAAAATCGGTCCAGAAATTTTTCCAGCGGCATTAATATCGCCAAGGATGTTATAAACACTTGGAATGATGACAGAAGGATTAATTTTGAACCACTTCATAATTGGAACAAAAAGCCGAATTAAACCATCTGTAAAACCTAGTCGTTCTAGAATTCTTCCAACGATAACGCTTACAATAATCGCGATCCCTATTTCACTGGTCAGGAAGATATCAACGACAACAGGTTTGACCTCTTTAATAATCGTGTCGAATAGCTGCGACATTGAGTTTGGAGAAAGCAATAAAAGAAGCAGTAACCCAAATACTAAAATAACCCCAATAATTTCCCACAAATTCCAGCTTGCTCTAGATGCTTTTGGCATAGGATGTGGAGTTTTATTCTCTTCCATAGTGAGCCCTCCAGACCTCTATTTATCATAATCAGCTTATGCCTAGAGGGGGGAGATGTGCATGTACGCCATGGGAGGGACAGGTCCTGTGTACCAAATTTTCTTTTCCTGTGACACGAAACCTGTACCAATGGAATAAAAACCAATTCTTCAATGCAATCTATTTGGGATGACAATTATTTTAATTAAAAAGGATGTGAGCTGTTGGAAGACAAAGAGATTGTAGTTGAAGAACTAAATACTTTATTAAGAGGAACATATATGGGGATTCGTGCTTTTGAACATCATATTCAAAATCTCGATGAGCCTGAATTAAAACGAACATTTCAATCGATTCAACAGGAGGCCAAACTAAATGCGCAAAAGCTTGCAGAACGCATTCAAAATTTAAACGGTGTCCCTGCGAATAGTGAAGGCGTTACTGGAACAATGCATGGTTTCATGCATAAGGTCAGGCTATCCAATGATCCAGAAGGTATTTTAAAAGATGCATTACAAGGATTAGAGAAATATGGTGTGGAATACTCAGAAGAGCTTGTTAAGGGTGACCTTGATTCAGAAAGTAGGAAAATAGCTGAAGAAGTAATCGATACAAGTCGTAGACATGCAGAAGTGATTAGAAATGTATTAAAGCAAATCTAGCAAAACGCACGAAGAACACACTTCTGATAGTGTGTTTATTAGTGAAAAAAGACAGCCTTATAGGAGGCTGTCTTGGTATAAAATGGTTTCACTGCTTCAATTGTTTCAATTCTTCAATACTCTCTTGAACAAGTGTAACGGCTTGACTCATAGCTGCTCCTCCGCCAAATGCCGCGGTTACACCGATAGCTTCGAGAACTTCTTCTTCGGAACAACCTTGATCTAAACAGCCTTTTGTGTGATAGATTATACAATATTCATCCTGTGAATATAAACTAATACCTAAAGCGATAAGTTGTTTTTGCTTTTTAGATAAGACGCCTTCTTTAAAGCATTCTTCGGTAAAAGCATTATAAAGTTCAGCTAGCTTTGGCATTTTTTTTGTAAAGACTCCTATACCGGACTTATAATCAAGAAGTGCAGCCTCTGTTGAATTTCTCGCTTCAAATTCCATAATGATGTTACCTCATTTCTGAGTCATTTTTTAGTATTTTTCGCATTAGGATCCATGCTGTTTGCTCCATAATCTGGTACATGGCTCGCATGTTCTTCGTGGTATCTTGAACCTGAACCTACTTCACTGTTTCGTTGTTTGTTCTTATTTTGCTTTGCCATTTTTTTCACCCCTGTATTTTTGTTGGGACAAGAATCCTGTCCTGCGTGTCCCAGGCCATGAATCTATGTCCTACCGTATTGTTACCTTGATTTATGTGAAGTATTCGAGTTTCGCTTCTGGGAAGAATTTTTCCATGTACGCGTATAGGTGTTTTTTTATATCTTCTTCTTCGTCTTTTTGATAAATGTATTTTCCTATACCGTATTTACCCCACTTATATCTTCTTTTTTCTTCATCCAATTCTAATTTGGTCATTGGGTAGTTTTTCTCGATCACTTTTTTTGCTGGTTTTGTAAACCGGTGTTGGATGAATTCAAAGGTTAAGTCCTTTTTTGCTTCTGGTGGCAATTCTGCTTCTAAACGTTCAAACATCTTATAATAACCATCCTCCCATCCTTCATGAAGATAGATAGGGGCTACGATAAATCCAAGAGGATAGCCAGCTCTTGCGACTTTACCTGCTGCTTCAATTCTTGTTTCTAACGGAGAAGTCCCAGGCTCAAAATTTTTAACGATATAATCTGCGTTAACACTGAAGCGAAATCTTGTTTTTCCATTATGTTTAGCATCTAGTAAGTGATCGACGTGATGAAATTTTGTCACAAATCGTAGCTTCCCTAACTCTGATTTCCCGAAATGTTCTATTGCTCTTTTAAGAGTATGGGTGATGTGATCGATTCCAACAATATCTGATGTACATGATGCTTCAAACCTAGTAAGTTCAGGGGCACGTTCCTCCATATACTTATCAGCAGCCTCTAAAATTTCCTCCACATTTACATATGTACGAATATAGGGCTTACTTCCCATCGTTGTTTGTAAGTAGCAATAATGACAATGCCCCATGCAGCCCGTGGCAAATGGAATTGCGTACTCTGCTGAAGGCTTTGAGGTATCAAACTTTAGTGTCTTTCTTATTCCCACTACAAGAGTGGACTTAGCGACCCGGTACTTTTGGAAGTCATTATCACCCGGTAGGTTTCTAATTTGATTGTGTGATGTGGTATATCGAATTTCTACATCCATCTTTTCAAATTTTTCGAGGAGCTGTTGCCCTAATGGATAATCTAATGCTTTGGGTTCAAAATAAATGAGCTTTGGATTAAAAGGCTTCATTCCAATGTCCCTTCTGAAGAGTCACCATAGTAATAATTATAGGCTTGGTTTGCTTCTTCTTCTGTGGGGTAAACTGCGACTTCGCTCGATAAGGGGTAATACGTTTCATACAAAAATAGAGCCAATTCATTCTGAGTTTCAGGGTGATTTACAACTGCTGCAGCTTGTATATTTGCTACGTCCTGAGTATGGGGATTTCGATAAAATACATAAACAACATCTCCAGCTTGATACATTTGACATCACCTTTTCAATTTTTATAAAATGCTTACCTTATCTCATTTTTTCATTTTGTCCTTTAAGTTATGTCTACTTGATTATGGAAAATTGGGTTTCATGTATGTTAAATCGTTATTTTGAAAATAATACCATAGTAACTATGATTATTTGAGGTGAATAGGTGTGATTGCATTAAATTCGGTAATAGAGGGGAAAAAGGCTAATTTTGGTGCCGTTCGAGATATTTTTGATTCTCACGGTTGTAGCTTTTGCAGTAATTTTGAATATGACCAAGGAAAGTTTGATGCTGTGCTAGATCGAGAAAATGGAGAAACTATCTATTTACGAGTCCCTTTTTTTGTAGTCGAGGGAATGCTTGACCATTCTAGTGCGCGAATTCAATTTGGAACACCATATGTCATTAAACATATTGTGAACTACGGGCTAGATTATGATCAAAACTCATTTGTTACTGCAACGACCGGACTTGATCAATTCCAGGAGCCACTGGATAAGGATGGGCAAATTTCAGATAAAAGCAGGTGGGAACAAGCCGGTGTTGAAGTAGTGGAACGTATTTACAACTCCATGGTAGACTTAGTATCATAAATGGGACGAGGATTTTTCGTTCCGTTTTTTCGTTGGGACATGGACCTGTCTCAACTTATTTTAAATAAAATGATGAGCCGTCGATTATTTCCGCGTCATTCCTCATTTTGATTTCTTCCATTAGTTTAAATAGAGCAGCGTCTTTTTTCTTTGCTTCAATCATACAGTCTATTTGTGGAATACTTCCTCTTATTTCTTTTAAAAACATAAAAAACATTTCAATATCTACATAATCCGAATGATGACGAAAGGCTTCTGGACTTTTTGGACTTGAAATATGCATTTTTATCGGGAGTGGGGAATGCTTCCACGTTTGTACCACTCGATCCCAGTGGAATTCCCAATTTGGGTTTTGATGGTGGGCTAAGTGGTGGTGATAATCAAATACAAGTGGAATATTTAACTTTTCGCTTAGGTAAAGTGTATCTTCCAGAGTGAATGATGTATCATCATTTTCGAGCATAATCATGTTTTGGATTTTTGCCGGGACGTCCATCCAATTCGTAACGAAGCGCTCGAGTGACATATCTGTTTCTTTATAATTACCCCCAACATGCATCACACAGCGGTGAAATGGATTTATCCCCATTGCCTTTAATAGGAGATAATGAAGCTTTAGGGTCCGTATTGAGTTTTTTGAAATTTCCACTTGAGGAGAATTGATTAGCACAAAGTGATCCGGATGAAAATCAATTCGAATTCCATGTTCATTAGAAAAATCCCCAATTTCTCGAAGACTTGCTTTTAATGGCTTGAGATAATTCCAATCGAGAAGCTCTTCATGATTTGCTAAAGGAATGAGACGTGAGGTTAGTCGGTAAAAATGAATTTCAGAGGCTGCATTATGCTTTAACAGCCTTAGGGTATTGTGCAGATTTGTTAGAGCAATACGTTCCAATTTCCGAATCGCTGCTTCGCGGTCTTCTATTTTTTGAAATTGTGCAAACGTCATTGTTTTTGAAGGGGACGCATTTTTCAGTTCTGCACTCATTGCCACATATCCTAGACGTACAATTGTCACCTACGTTCACCTCGCGTATTTTTCATCATTTACCATTCCACCGTTGAGCTTGTTATTCGTTTTACCCCTCTAATCGATGCTATCTCTTCCACAAGTCTGTGCATGGCAAGGTTCTTTTGTTTTGCTTCGATCATGATATCGAAGTCTTGATTGAGGACCTTCGCCATTTTTAAAAAAGGCATGATAAAGTCTAAGGACACAAAATCGGCATGTGACCGGTAGGCTTTATCTGATTTTGGCGATGATAGATGTACTTTTGGTATTGTTGTTTTGTTGTTCCACGTTTGAAAAATCCGCTCTAAATACAGTGTGAGATCAACTCCATCGTTGTTAGCCATATGGTGATGATAATCAAGAATCATCGGGATGTTTTCTTTTTCACAAGCAAGCAGTGTTTCCTCCACATTGTACGTCTTATCGTCATTTTCAAGTGTCATTTGTTTCTTGATTTCGGTTGGTAGTGTATTGAGATTTTGATGGAACCGAGCTAATGTTTTTTCTTTATCTCCATAGGCGCCACCAATATGTATATTAAGGATTCCTTTTTCAAGGGCGCACAGAGCTTTGAGCATTTTGTAATGAAATTTCATGTCGGTTATAGCATTCGTTGTTACTTCATCCTTTTCACTAGTGAAAAGGGTGAATTGATTAGGGTGAAAGCTTACCCTCATTTTATATTGATGTATGAGTTGTCCAAGTTCCTCCCATTCCTTCTTGAAGGGCGTAATGAAATCCCACTTCACTTCAGGATGAGTGGCTAAGGGGACGAGTGAGCTTGAAAGCCGATAGACCCCAATTTCATGTGCAATATTATAGTGAAGAATCCTTTTGGTATGGTGAAGATTCTCCGCTGTAACGTATTTGAGCTTTTCCATTCGTTCATCCTTGGGAAGTGCAGCATACCGTGTGAAAGTTAATGATTTTGACGGACTTGCATCCCACAAGCCAAGTGCATTTGCGACATAACCAAATCGAATTTTCATTTTTTAGCCTCTTTGGCACGGAGGTACCACTTCATTTTTATGTTTTTCGCGGGACAATGGACCTGTCCCTCTGGTCCACAATTTTGTTATATTTAATGTAAGGAGAATATGATGTTATTATGCAGATTGTTTTTATTTTTTATGGTGTTGGCTTTGGTGGGAAGTTTGGTGTTGAATTTTACATTGTTATCGAAAATGAATCAGCTTGAGCAGCAGGTGGGGGTTATTTCTGGTTCTCAACAAGACATTTATAGCAACGGGGACACTTTTGAAAAAGAAATCTATTAATAGAAGGGAGAGACAGTGAACCTTGCTACCATGATGGAGCAAGGTACTGTCTCCCGCATCCTAAACAATAAAAAACACAATAATAGACAAGGCAACCGAAGTAACCAACATTGCGGCAAACGGTCGTAATGCCTTTGTCCGTAATTCTTTTAAACTAACATTTAGCCCAAGTCCGACCATTGCCGCAGTTAAAAGCCATGTTGTTAAGGCGAATAGGCTATCCAATACATATTCGGGTACAGGAATGGAATGACCAAATACATAGCTTCCTAGAATGCTAAATAGAATAAATCCCAATAGAAACCAAGGGAATTCAATTTTGGATCCGGCTGCCTCTCTATTTTTGTACTTCATTATTCCGATTAGAATAAAGCAAAGTGGGATTAGTAAAAAGACGCGACCTAACTTTGCTAACATGCCTATTGCTAATGCATCGTTTCCTGCGGGTGCTGTCGCTAGTGCTACATGAGCAACCTCGTGAAGGCTCGTTCCTGACCACACCCCATATTGAAGGGCGTCTAATGGTAAAAATGGTCGAAGGATGATATAAATGATTGAAAAAACGGTTCCCATTAATGCGATAATACCAACACTAATGGCAGTGTCTTCGTCTTTTGATTTTATAATTGGCGCAACCGCAGCGATCGCAGCAGCCCCACAGACCCCTGTTCCGACCCCTAATAATAAAGAAATTTTTTTGTCAGCTTTGAATAGTTTTGCAAGTCCAATCGTTGTTAAAATAGCAAAAATAATGACACCGGCATCACGAAATAAGAGCCAGATTCCATCTTGTAGGACAACCGCAATATTTAATTTTAACCCGTATAAAATAATCGCTGCCCGTAGTAAACGTTTCGAAGAAAAAGCAATTCCGGTTTTTAGGGTTTCAGGATAACCGAATATTTGCCGATATACAACTGCTATGAGAATCGCACAAGCCAATTGCCCAACATGGTTAAATCCGGGAACCAAAGCTAACAGGTATCCGAGAAAAGCGATAAGAAATGTAAAAGCAACACCAGCGCTCCATGACGCTATTTTGGGTAAAGAATGTTCTGTGTTATATCGCTCTAATTCCATTAAAAAACACCTCCTCCTTTTACTATAGAAGGTTTAGTTCTATAAGGAAAATAATTATATCTAATTATAATGATAAGTAAACTGTTATAATGGAATGAAAGAAGGAGGAGTTGGGGATGGATCAGCAATTACAGGTTTTTATTACAGTTGTGGAAAACAAGAACTTCTCCCGTGCAGCAGAAGTATTACATATGACACAGCCAGCGGTAAGCCAGTATATCCGTACAATTGAAGAAAATTTGGGGGTCCGGCTACTTGACCGAACGAATAAATATGTTCGGGTAACAAAGGCTGGCGAAATTGTTTACCATCATGCAAAGGAGATTGTAGCATTGTACACCAGAATGGGAAGTTTACTAGATGATTTAACGAACCAAGTAAAGGGTCCACTAACGATTGGTGCAAGCTATACCTATGGTGAATATATTCTTCCGTATGTAATTGCAAAAATGAAAAAACAGTACCCTGACGTCCGACCTACCGTAACGATTGGAAACACTGAAAAAATAGCAGAATTAGTGCGAAATCATCAATTAGATGTTGGTATTATTGAAGGACAGATAAAAAAAGATAAGCAAATGACAATCCAGGATTTTGCCGAGGATCATATGGTGATTATCGTCTCAACCAAACACCCAATAAATCAAAAAAATGTAACCAAGGAAGAATTAGAAAAACAAACCTGGATTTTACGTGAGGAAGGCTCCGGTACAAGAGAAGCAGGCGAAAATGTATTTAAACAACTTCAGATTTCGCCAGAAAATATTATGACCTTCGGAAGTACTCAAGCGATCAAAGTAGCCGTAGAGGCAGGACTGGGAATCAGCTTTTTATCAAGGCTTGTCGTTCAAAAGGAGTTAATACAAGGCACCCTAAAAATTGTGGAACTTCCAGGGCTACCATTTACAAGACAATTCTCAATCATCACAAACTCCCCATTCCAAACCAAAGCACTCCAAGAATTTATTAAACACCTGCAAGGAGTCCAGGGAAAAGAGTGATAGCTCCAACAAAAAGAACAATACAAGTGGTAGCGAAGTGTAACCAATGGGGACCACGAGAATCTCCGTGGTCCCAAGAAAGGAGTCAGCAAATATGCCATTAGAAATTATTCGGAATGATATTACTCAAATGAAGGTTGATGCGATCGTAAATGCTGCGAACATTCAGCTGCAGATGGGTGGCGGGGTGTGCGGAGCGATTTTTCGGGCAGCAGGGGCTGAAGAACTTCAGGCTGCATGTGATGAAATTGGCAGCCTTCCTGTCGGAAATGCAGTGATTACCGATGCTTATAAGTTGCCGTCAAAATACATCATACATACCCCTGGACCGATTTGGCAGGGTGGATCAAGGAATGAAGCAAAACTATTACAAGCCTCCTACTATCATTCTTTAGAGCTAGCGAAGCTTCACCAATGCGAGTCAATTGCCTTTCCGCTGATTTCAACTGGAATTTATGGTTTTCCAAAAGAAGAGGCCTTACAAATTGCGGTATCAACAATTAGTTCCTTTTTAATGGAACATGAAATGCTTGTTTATCTTGTTGTTTTTGATGAAGCTTCCTTTGGCGTTAGCAAGAAGTTATTTACCTCTATTCACCAATATATTGATGAACATTATGTAGATGAATTCGAAACGACATTCAGTCGTTTTAGAAACATGGAACTATATTCTGCTGAACCTATACAGGACGTGCGGGAAGACGTGTACGAAACCGAAGAAAGTCAGCAGGTCCATAGCCATTTAGTCAATCTAGTAAACCAGCTCGAAGAATCATTTTCTGAGAGACTCCTCCGGTTAATAGATGAAAGAGAAATGACCGATGTAGAGACTTATAAAAGAGCAAATATAGATCGTCGTTTATTTTCAAAGATCCGCAATGAAGCGGGCTACACCCCTAAAAAGAAGACTGCAATCGCTTTTGCAATTGCCCTAAGATTAAATATCAACGAAACCATTCATTTATTATCTGCTGCTGGGTACACATTGGCCCATAGCAGTAAATTTGATGTAATCATTGAATTTTTTATCAATCAGTCGAATTACAATATTCATGAAATCAATGAAGCATTATTCTTATTCGACCAACCATTATTAGGAGCATAAAAATGTCGCTTTTGAAGCGACCCATTCTCTAATAAATGTTGTTATCCTATGTTTGTAAATATAAATCGAACGGAGGATATCATGATGAAAACAGAATTAGTATTTATATTAGATAAAAGCGGGTCAATGTCTGGGCTTGAAGCCGACACGATTGGTGGCTTCAATTCAATGCTTAAGAAACAAAAGAAGGCAGAAGGGGAAGCTTTTGTCACCACCGTTTTATTCAATCACCATTATGAACTTCTGCATGACCGAATTCATGTAAAGGGGATTTCGCCAATTACTGAAGATGAGTACGAGGTTGGTGGAACGACTGCATTATTAGATGCGATTGGTTTTACGATTCAAAAAATAAACAATGTCCAAAAACATACAAGTAAAGAAGAAAAAGCGGAAAAAGTTCTTTTCGTTATAACAACAGACGGAATGGAAAATGCGAGCCGTGAATTTACATCAAAAAAAATTAAAAAAATGGTGCAACACCAAAAAGTAAAAGATGGCTGGGAATTCATGTTTTTAGGTGCGAATATTGATGCTGTTTCAACCGCAGCAGAATTTGGAATAGACGAGGACTTCGCGGTTGATTACCACGCTGACGAACACGGAACACAATTAAACTATCAAATGGTCAGTGAAGCTGTCACAAATCTGCGCAGCGGGAAGAAAATTGACCGAACCTGGAAGGAAGAAATTGAACGGGACTACAACAAGCGTTCGAGAAGCTAGAATAAAAGCGCCTGAACCATGGGGAAACAGGCGCTTTATGTTAATTTTTTTGTTTCCAAAGGAGCATTGGATTTTCTTGCCCATCGACTACTTTTATTTGTGTCATTTTGAGGGAGCGGTCTTCTCGCTCTTTCTTTAATTCTTCGTAAATAAATGTTGATTTCCCCAATCCTACATCTACAGCATCCTCGACAGACTGACAATAATACACATTTTCAATCCCTGCAAAATACATGGCAGTCAAACACATTGAGCAAGGCTCGCCGCTTGCATACATCGTGTAGCCGGATAATTCATTCGTTTGGAATTTTTCCTGTGCTCTTCGGATCGCAAGTAATTCGGCATGTCCGCTGACATCATTTTTTTTATGTAATTCATTTACACCTTCAGAAACAATCTCGTTGTCTTTTACGAGGACGGCACCAAATGGTTGCCCACCTTCTTTTACATTTTTTAATGCTAGTTCAACGGCTCTTTTCATGAATGGATCCATCGTCATCTCTCCCAAGCCCTTTTCTTTCTATTGTAATAGATCATGTATGATTTACAAGGGTTTTGATTTTTCGGTCTGCGTACCTTACGAACAGATATCCGAGAAGGAAGGTAAGAAAACTTAATACGGAATCAAGCACTGTATGCTCAGCTTTTACAACGCCGACATATTTCAGAACGATATCATAAGCGATATAACAGATAATGATAAAATAAAACCAACGATTCCTTCCATGTATAATACTTAAATAGGCAAGTGCAATTGCAAATATAAGGCCGGTAATCGTTGTTATCGCAGAACTACCACGATGTAATTGCTCGATCCATTCTACATGGTAGGATCTCGTTTTAAAAACGGCATGGAGTAGAAAATGTAAAGGTATAAAAATTCCATAAAAAGATAAAAGCAACGTTCCAAAGTGAATCCATTTCTTTTTTCCGTGAATCCACCATAATATTGCTACAGGAAAATAAATGACTAAACCAGCAATCGTATACCAGGGGTTCCACCAATAGGTTTTAAATATCCCCCAATTTGTAAAAGTGAGTTCAATTAGTGTGAAGAATAAAGCCAATGGGATGCTCCAGTACCATCTACACCTCATAATGACAAAAAGAACGGCAAACGAAGGAAGGACAAGACCATTAACCATCGCACCTAAATGTGAATCTAATTCATCATTATTTAACACACCAAGTTTATACACATAAGCGTTACCCAAAAGATAGATAAAGAAATCAAATAAAAGGGTAATGCCAATGACTGTAAAATAAAGGATAAAAATTCGTGCTGATCGAATTTTCCAATAGGAGATCCCTAAAACGACAAGTCCTATAACGAATAATGATAGGTAAGCCCACGCTCCAAGATCCAATCAACTATACCTCCGCATTGTTTATAGGTATTTTTACCTATTTTTCTTATTCCAATACTCGTATAAAACGAAAGTCACCGTTAACTATGTATTTTATGCTAAGATTGAAAATGGATACATCACACTAAAAAAGTAAGAATATAGGGGATTTGTTTAGGGGGGAAGCAATGAAAGCTTGGATTTGGATTATTGTTTTTGTGATTTTAATAGGTGGTTCGATTGGACTTATGTTTAGTGTTTTTAATATGTTCGACAGTAAGGATGCTCATAAGGCTGTTCCTTCATCAAAGCAAGAGGCGAATAGGGTGGATGAGTTCACGGAGCAGACGAAGAAAATTGGTGGGGTCACATATGATCTGGATTTAAGTCAATCACCGGAAGAAAGAGACGTCATAACAGTGATGCATCATATGAGCCATCAAAAGGTGAAAGCCGACCAAAAATGGGGCGCGAAACCAATGATTCCCGAAACCATTAATGAAATTTATGATATCATTTCAAAAAGTGATTTTACTAGAAAAGAAGATCTTTTGGCCATTGCAGAACGTTGGAAAAATGGAGATTTCAGTCGAGCAGATGCTGATCACAATTATTTTTGGAGCCTTCAAAACGGAACGATTGGTGAAGCATATGGCTTAATGAACGAAGCTGAAGAAAGAAAATTTATCATCAATAATTTTGGAGAAGAATTTTTACCTGATTAAAAAAGGATAGTTCAGCGGGAACTATCCTTTACATCTTCTCCAATTTTATCAAGAAGGGTAATCGTGTTAACTAGATGATTATTAAATATTTGTTTTGCCACCGAGAGGAGCACAACAATCATTGGATCTCTGAGAGAGTAGATGACACGGTTGCCATCCTTTGTTCCATACACAATATTTTTAGCACGTAGTACAGTTAATTGCTGGGACACGGCTGACCCTTCACTGCCGATGAGGGTTTGAATTTCATTCACGTTTTTATCACCCTCAGCTAAAAGCTCTAAAATCTGAATCCGTAATGGATGTGCAAGAGCTTTAAAAAAGTCCGCCTTAAATTGCTGCATTTCTAGATTCACTGCCTTACCTCACTTTCTTTCTTATTAACTAAGGTAAACACTTCTCTTTTTTACCACTTTTTCCTCGACTCCAGAGAGGGCCTGACATTCATTAAAGACAAAATGACTGCAGCCTAAACATTTATTGTGATTAATCTGCGTAAGTGCAAAATCAATGGCATCACCAGTATGCTCAAAAAAGTGTTCCTCCCCGATTAGCTCATATAATCCCGTTTTATGAAGAACGCTTTTAGGCTGTGGTTTAATTCCTGAAATTAAAACAATCCCTTGCCTTGAAAAATCCTTAATAATACTAGCTAAACTGGCTTCTCCTGTTGTATCCATAAACGGAACCCTGCTTAACCGCAAGAGAAGAACTTTTGGCTTGTAATTGATTGATTTCATAATTTGTTGTTCAAAAGCCTGTGCAGCTCCGAAAAATAAAGGTCCTTCGACATTATAAATACTGATTTGCGGACAATCATGAGAAGCCGTGACAATACGAGTATCCATTTTTTTCTGCTTCGTTTCCGGGTTCGGTAACGCCTTTTCTGTCACTATTATATCACTCATTTTCTTTGTAAAAAGAACTACCGCTAAAATGAGTCCGACTTCGACCGCAACTGTTAAGTTGATCAAGACTGTTAATAAAAAGGTGACAACCAATACAAGCGAGTCTTCTGTTTTTGTTTTTAACACATGATAAAAAACACGGCGCTCACTCATGTTCCAGGCAACAAGCATAATAATTGGTGCCATGCTTGCTAACGGAATTTTTGAAGCATAAGGAGCAAATAAAAGTAAGACAAGCAGAACAACGACACCGTGTATGATACCGGAAAAAGGTGAAACGGCCCCTGTCTTAATATTGGTAGCTGTTCTTGCAATTGCTCCAGTTGCAGGTATACCACCAAACAAAGGCGTAACCATATTCGCAAGGCCTTGACCGACCAATTCACGGTTGCTATTGTGCTTGCTGTTCGTCATTCCGTCAGCAACAACAGCTGAAAGTAGAGACTCAATTGCTCCTAAAATCGCAATCACAAATGCCGGTTGAATCAGTTGTTTTATCCGCTCAAATGTTATATCAGGAAATTGAAAGCTTGGTAGTTTACTAGGAATGTCGCCAAATGTTGAGCCAATTGTCGCCACATGAGTTGGATAAAAAATAGTCGCAATACCTGTTGAAATAAGCAAGGCAATTAATGATCCAGGTACTTTTGGGAAGAGCTTTGGTGTTAACAAGAGTACAACTAAACAAATAGAAGCTGTTAAAAGACTATAAATATTAATATCACCAATATGGAGAATGATTTCTTTCATGTTATCCAAAAATAATTCATGCTTCTCAACTTTATCAAGCCCAAGAAAATTAGGCACTTGCCCTACAAAAATAATGATCGCGATACCGGATGTAAATCCAATTGTCACTGGACGAGGGATAAATTTGATTAAGGATCCCAGTTTGAAAATTCCCATCAAGAACAGAATGATCCCCGCCATAAAGCCCGCAATTAATAGATTTTCAAATCCATAGGTTGCGACAATACCAAATAGAATCGGAATAAACGCACCAGTTGGTCCCCCGATTTGGTACTTAGAGCCTCCAAAGAGTGAAATCAGAATACCCGCGATGATGGTCGTGTAGATCCCATATTCAGGCTTGACGCCTGAAGCAATTGCAAACGCCATCCCTAGAGGAATCGCTATAATCCCAACAACGACACCAGAAATAAGATCCTTTTGAAAAGATTGAATCGAATACCCTTTATATCTCCCTGAAAAAGCCCACTTATCTAGCATTTTTATCCTTCCTTCTGAATAATAGAATATCTGATTATTTGAATATACATATATAGAATCTACTCCCATTCATCTCTAAAGTCAACGAATAAATTTCCGATTGTGAAAATCAAAAAAGGACTGTCACTAATGAATGACAGTCCCAACGTAAAAAAACTTCGACAAAAAACTACAAAACATCTTGTGTTTTATTTACGAGCTTGTTATAATAATTTCATAGTTCATTAACAAAGTTAATAAAATATCTATGTGCGGGTGTAGTTTAGTGGTAAAACCTCAGCCTTCCAAGCTGATGTTGTGAGTTCGATTCTCATCACCCGCTCCATACATATATAACGCAGTGTTTCGTTTCTTAGATAAACGAAGTGTTGCGTTTTTTCCTTTTTATCAGCATATTACACAACTAAAAAAGACTGTGCTGTTCCACCGTTTACCTGCGTAAACATTGCGCCAAGTGACGTAATCAATTTCTCACAACCCTCAATTTGTAAAGAAGGCTTCAGATACACAATCTGAATCGCATTTTTAGTTTCAGCGGTTACTGCGGTTCGCTGGGAATCCACGTAGGGGCTTCCAAACGCTCCAGTATCATCACCGGATACAATTTTATCCTTCATCGAAATGTCTCTTCCGTTTATCCCCATGTACTCATCTTCCGGTAGTCCAACTCGAACCTCAATATTTCCGTTGATTTTATTCAAGTCATAGATTCCAACTGGTATCTCATATTGAATTGAAAAGAAATTATTCAGGTCAGCAGCCGAATGAATTGAATTCAAAAAGTTTTGCTTTTGAACCCGGCGATAAATAGCTTCCACGGATGGACGATAGCGATTTGGATCAGTCCCGACCTTTTTAAAAATGTCTCTCCATTCGGCTATGCCTTTAACATCGGTCACAGGCTTATCCTCTAAATCAAAAAAGAGAGACTCCTGAAAGGTTTGTAATCTGCCGCGAATCATTTGTGGAGAATCGCCAACTTCGATATGATCGTATTGAATAATCCCTAGCTTGAAATCGGGGACAAGTTCCTTTAATTGTGGCGAAATTCGAATTTCCATCAATTATCCCTCCAAAAATTATTGTAAATAGTGTACCATAAATCCTAGTGATTCTATATTAGAACGGCTTATATATTTGAAGGAAGGAGGTCACGGGACTTGGATATATTACAACTTCAACAAGAGTTAATCGACTACTGTCAAACAATTGGAATTGATAAAATTGGTTTCGCGAGTGCTTCCCCGTTTGAGGAGTTAAAATCACGACTTCTACGGCAACAGGAATTAGGCTACCAGTCAGGATTTGAGCCAAAGGATATTGAAAAAAGAACAAATCCAGAGTTGCTTCTTCCAGGAGCAAAATCAATAATTGCGATTGCGTTGGCCTACCCGGCAAAACTTAAGGATGCTCCAAGAAGTACACGTAATGAGCGGCGTGGAATGTTTGCTCGCGCCTCTTGGGGAGACGATTATCACCATATTTTGCGGGACCGGCTACAAAAGCTGGAATCATTTATTTTAGAAAAATTACCTGATGCAAAGCTTCAATCAATGGTCGATACAGGTGAATTATCCGACCGTGCTGTTGCGGAAAGAGCGGGAATTGGCTGGAGCGGGAAAAACTGCGCGATTATTACCCCTGAGTTCGGTTCCTATGTGTATTTAGGAGAAATGATCACAAATATACCATTTGCACCTGATACACCGATTGAGGATCAATGTGGTTCATGTCGGGCATGTCTTGATGCATGTCCAACGGGAGCATTGGTGCAGGGCGGACAAATTAATGCACAGCGATGTGTTAGTTTTTTAACGCAAACAAAGGATTTTTTACCGGACGAATTCCGGACGAAAATTGGAAATAGGCTGTATGGCTGTGATTCCTGTCAAACCGCTTGTCCGAAAAATAAAGGTATCGACTTTCATTTTCATGAAGAAATGGAGCCAAATCCAGAGGTTGTGAAACCTTTGTTAAAACCAATTTTATCGCTTAGCAATCGTGAATTTAAAGAAACATTTGGTCCGTTATCGGGTTCTTGGAGAGGGAAGAAGCCCATCCAGCGAAATGCGATTATCGCCCTTGGTCATTTTAAAGACAGCAGTGCGATTCCAGAATTGACACAAGTGCTAATGGAGGACCCCAGACCTGTTCTAAGGGGAACGGCCGCATGGGCTCTTGGAAGAATTGGCGATGAGAGTGCAGTTGAGATTTTAAAAGAAGCAAGTTTGAAAGAAAAAGACAAACAAGTCCTAGAAGAGATCGATAAGGGAGTGAATATGTTAACAGAGTAAAAAAGGATGCAAGGCATCCTTTTTTATATACATTTGACATCCTCCCCGCGCGACGAAAAAATCAAAATATTGACGCATAAAACTTGCGGGTGACGCAAAAATCGAAAAGTTGACGCATATAATTCGCAGGCGACGCAAATATCGAAAAATAGACGCATAAAACTCGCGGGCGAAGCAAATATCAAAAAATAGATGCATATAATTTGCAAGCGACGCAAATATCAAAATATTGACGCATAAAACTCGCAATCGACGCAAATATCAAAAATCAGACGCATAAAACCGGCAGGCGACGCAAATATCAAACCGAAGACGCAAATCCTCCCATACACGCAATTCCCCATATTAAATATTTTCTACTTAAAATACATTTTCTTTCATATTGTGTAATATCACAGCATGAAGGTGGTGTTAGTTGATGAAAGCGACTTTAGCAAAGGTGATTGAGACAAAAGCACAATTGCTGGTTGGAAATAAACGAGGTGCTTCTTCCGTAAAACTGCCAGATAAAGACCTTGCGTTCATTCGGCGAAAAAAAGAGCTGATGACAAAACGTGCTGCGGAAATCGTCAAATGTAATTCACACGGACAAATCATTGGGAAAAATGAAGTGGATGGAAAAATGCATCTCAACTATCTTGTTCATTATCAATATTTAATTCGTCAAAATAATAACCTGTACATCGAGGAACATTGTGAGGAAAGAAAGGCCGTTTTTACATTAAATAAATTAATAAGTGATGAAGAGGTACCAAAGGAAATAGATACTCCTTTTGAAACCATGGATCGGGAAACTCCAGTAGAAGATACCAGAGATTTTATATATAACCGGCTTGCTGCGGTCCAATACGCTGAGCGTTGGTGGAATGACTACAACCCAAAATATAAAAAATTCACAGACAATTGTACGAACTTTATTTCGCAATGCCTCCATGCAGGTGGCGCACCGATGCATGGATACCCGAATCGTAATAAAGGCTGGTGGTTTCAAAATAATAATTGGAGCTATAGTTGGTCTGTTGCTAATGCATTGAGATTATATTTAGGTAATTCACAAAAAGGACTTCAAGCAGAAGAGGTATCTTCGCCGAGAGAGCTTTTATTGGGAGATATAATTTGCTATGACTTTGAGGGAGACGGACGATTTAATCACAACACGATTATTGTAGCTAAGGACATTGAAGGCTATCCACTTGTCAATGCCCAGACGCAAAACAGCCGGATGAGGTATTGGTCCTATTATGATTCTACGGCATATACTCCTAATATCAAATATAAGTTTTTTCATATCACCAATAACTAAAAAAATATTTTTGGTATAATAGCGATTGAGGTGAAAGAAAGTGGGAGTACACGTCGTATTATACCAACCTGAAATCCCTGCAAACACAGGGAATATCGCACGGACATGTGCAGCAACAGATACAACCTTACATTTAATTCGGCCACTTGGCTTTTCAACAGATGACAAAATGCTTAAGCGTGCGGGATTGGATTATTGGGAGTTTGTACAGATTCATTATTACGATTCTTTAGAGGAACTCTTTTCAACATATAAGGATGGAGAGTTTTATTACATCACGAAGTTCGGAAAAAAAATACATTCATCCTTTGATTATAGTGCCGTACAAAAAGATCATTTCTTTGTATTTGGTAAAGAAACAACAGGGCTGCCTAAGGATCTTTTCCAACACAACATGGAGCGGGCTTTACGTCTTCCGATGACAGGTAACGTTCACTCCCTAAACCTATCCAATACCGCAGCCATTCTCATATATGAGGCATTAAGACAACAAAATTACCCAGGACTTACGTAAAATAAAAATGACCTTTACCACTTTTGGTAAAGGTCATTTTCATTCTTGTCTAGCGCAAGTAGCCTAGCCCCTCGAGGTCATAAGCCAATCCGTCAAGAAGGATAAAGGGCATCCTTCTCGCCAGCTTTTCTTATGCTTGTCGGACTTGCACAGGAAGTGCTGACATTGACGGTTACCACAGGACGTGGCAGTAGTTAGTCGATGTTCCTCTTTTCGAGGCACTTGCGCTTTTCGTTCTTATTTTTTATTTACGCTTGGCTTATCTTCGTATGCGGATGTAAAGATAGCCACCAAGAAGGTAACCATTACACCTAAAATAAGGATTAAATTCATGTGCTTTTCCTCCTTCTATGTATGAGGTCCAACAAAATTGAACCATCGAGTATCCTTCATAAAAAACACATCTACATATATTATAACCCAATTTCAATTTTGTGTGAATGCTATCTAAGGACAAATTGTAAACATTTTCGCACCTTTCAAAAATAGGCGCATACACTAGAATAACCCCAAAACAAACATACCCTTATTTTTAAAAAATGTTTTTTAATTTGTCCACTCATGAAAACTAAGGGAATTAATCTTACAAATCAACTTAGGACATGTTGAATTTTGTAAGATTAAAGCATGTTAAAGGACATCCTCGCATACATTTTAATAAACGTGCAAAAGACATCAAAGATGGAGGAGGCCCCTAAATTAATGGATATCTTAAAAAAAATAGAACAGTTTCGTGAAGAGGAACAGCGTTTAAAGTGGGAAGGAACCTTCGCTGAGTATTTAGAAGTCTTGAAGGAAAAGCCATGGGTTGCACAGTCGGCTCATTCCAGAGTTTATAATATGGTTAAGGATGCGGGAATTGAAGAGGAAGATGGAAAGCGCAAGTATAAATTCTTCGACCACCAATTATTTGGTCTTGAGGAAGCACTTGAGCGCTTAGTAGAAGAATATTTTCATCCAGCTGCCAAGCGACTTGATGTTCGAAAACGAATTTTATTATTAATGGGTCCTGTTAGTGGCGGTAAATCAACACTCGTTTCCATGCTAAAAAGAGGATTAGAAACGTACTCACATACGGAACGGGGCGAAGTTTTTGCGATTAAAGGCTGTCCAATGCATGAAGATCCACTGCATCTTATTCCACATCATTTAAGAGAGGACTTTTTTGATGAGTATGGGGTTCGAATTGAAGGTAATTTATCTCCGCTAAATATGATGAGGTTGCAGGAAGAATATGGCGGTCGAATTGAGGATGTAAGGGTTGAGCGAATATTCTTCTCTGAGGATAAACGTGTTGGAATTGGAACATTTAGCCCCTCTGATCCGAAATCACAGGATATTGCTGATTTAACAGGAAGTATAGATTTTTCAACGATAGCTGAGTTTGGTTCAGAGTCAGATCCACGCGCCTATCGCTTTGACGGGGAATTAAACAAAGCAAACCGTGGGATGATGGAGTTCCAGGAGATGTTAAAGTGTGATGAAAAATTCCTCTGGCATCTACTTTCCTTAACTCAAGAGGGTAATTTTAAAGCAGGAAGATTTGCGTTAATTTCTGCTGATGAATTAATCATAGCTCATACGAACGAAACAGAGTATCGATCATTTATTGCCAATAAAAAAAATGAGGCGTTGCATTCACGTATCATCGTAATGCCAGTTCCTTATAACCTGCGCGTCTCTGAAGAAGAACGAATTTATGCAAAGATGATCAAGGAAAGTGACGTCCGCGATGTCCATATTGCACCACACACCTTTAAAGTGGCGGCAATGTTTACGATTCTTACAAGATTAAAAGCACCTAAAAAAGGTGATGTCGATATTATAAAAAAAATGAGATTGTATGATGGAGAAAGTGTGGAAGGCTTTAACTCTGTTGATGTCGAGGAGCTTAAAAAGGAATATCAGGATGAGGGTATGAGTGGTATTGACCCGCGTTATGTGATTAACCGTATATCTTCAACCATCATTCGCAAGGAAAATCCAGCTATTAATGCATTAGATGTATTACGTTCCTTAAAGGATGGTCTTGAGCATCATTCATCAATTTCGAATGAAGACCGTGAGCGCTATTTGAATTTCATCTCGATTGCTAGACGTGAATATGATGATATCGCGAAAAAAGAGGTTCAAAAGGCGTTTGTTTATTCGTACGAAGAGTCTGCGAAGACATTAATGGATAATTACCTAGATAATGTTGAAGCATACTGTAATAAAAATAAACTTCGTGATCCGTTGACTGGTGAAGAAATGAATCCTGATGAAAAATTAATGCGTTCGATTGAGGAGCAAATTGGAATCTCTGAAAATGCGAAGAAGGCGTTTAGAGAGGAAATCCTCATTCGTATCTCAGCATATGCACGAAAAGGAAGAAGATTTGATTATAATTCACATGAACGTCTGCGTGAAGCAATCCAAAAGAAATTATTTGCCGACCTTAAAGACGTAGTGAAAATAACAACTTCCTCAAAAACACCGGATGAGCAACAGCTTAAGAAAGTAAACGAGGTCGTAGCAAGGCTAATTGATGAACACGGTTATAATTCAACATCAGCTAATGAACTGCTACGTTATGTAGGAAGTTTATTGAATCGATAATTTGATCAAATACGCCTTGGCGTATTTGCCGCCCAGATTTTTTAGGCCCACACGAGGTGGGTCACAAAGACGTTGCCACAGGAAGTGGCGTTCTTAGTCTTTGATCCTTTGCTCGAAAAATTTCCTTCGAAAATCTGTGGCACCCGCCGGAGGCTTTAACTTTATTCATTAGGGTTACACCCTCCAACTGAATTGTATATTTTACAGCATTTGTTTCCCACCTTAAATCAGGTGATGAATGCTGAATTAAGTTAAAGGGATTGGACCAGATGATTGGTCTAATCCCTTATTTTTCAAATAGGACGTTGATGTGAAGCTTGACCAATTTTTAAGATCTAGGTGGGTAATCTATTTTTCTTTATAGGGCGGAACTTGTCTAATTTTAAGATTTACCGCCTAATTTACGAAATCCTTTGTCAATAATACGATATTTTTGCATAGTATAAAGTAATCTACTTTTGCTTCATTTTGCATGAAGATGGGTAGAAGTTGGTCTTTTTTTATTTACAAACAAGATGTTGTTTCGTTTAACGAAATTCAGTAGAAACCGTCAAGATAATGTATGAAGGTCAGGGTAAAAATGTGAATGGTTCGCAAAAAAAATAAAAATTAGGAGGGGAAAGATTATGTCGAAAGGTAATTCAAAGAATTTTGTCATTTCCCAAGAAGATTGGTCCCTCCATCGCAAAGGCCAGGATGATCAAACAAGACACCAGGAAAAGGTACAGGACGCCATAAAGAATAATTTACCTGATTTGATAACGGAAGAAAGTATCATTATGTCAAACGGAAAAGATGTCGTTAAAATTCCAATTCGTTCCTTAGACGAATATAAAATCCGTTACAACTATGACAAAAATAAACACGTTGGCCAAGGGGATGGAGACAGCCAGGTAGGTGACGTCATTGCAAGAGATGGCTCAGGACAAAGCGGGGGGAAAGCAGGTCCTGGAAAAGGGCAGGGTGCAGGCGATCAAGCAGGTGAAGATTATTATGAGGCTGAGGTCTCAATGATGGAGCTTGAGGAGGCACTATTTAAGGAACTGGAGCTGCCGAATCTAAAACGAAAAGAGCAGGATCAAAATATTGTAGAGAACATTGAGTTTAATGATATCCGCCGTACTGGATTAATGGGGAATATTGATAAGAAACGGACGATGATGTCGGCATACAAACGAAATGCGATGGCTGGCAAGCCAAGTTTTCATCCGATCTATCGAGAAGATTTGAAATTTAAAACGTGGAATGAAATTGTAAAACCAGATTCAAAGGCTGTTGTGCTTGCAATGATGGATACGAGTGGATCCATGGGAATATGGGAGAAGTATATGGCAAGAAGCTTCTTCTTCTGGATGACTCGATTTCTAAGGACGAAATATGAAACAGTCGAAATTGAATTTATTGCTCACCATACTGAAGCAAAGGTTGTATCCGAAGAGGACTTCTTTTCGAAAGGAGAAAGTGGAGGTACGATTTGTTCATCTGTATATCGCAAGGCGTTAGAGATTATCGATGATAAGTACCCAACAACACGTTATAATATTTATCCATTCCATTTCTCAGATGGCGATAATTTAACATCAGATAATGCAAGATGTGTGAAATTAGTGAGTGAGTTAATGAAAGTTTCAAATATGTTTGGATATGGCGAGGTAAACCAGTATAATCGCCATTCAACCCTTATGTCGGCCTATAAAAATATTGAAGACGAACGCTTTAAGCATTATATTTTAAAACAAAAAGCAGATGTATTCCATGCAATGAAGAGCTTTTTTAAGAAGGATCAAGAAGATAAGATGTACGCGTGAAAAAAGAGAGGGGGGACCCTCTCTTTTCTTATGAAGCTATTAATATTTATGAATCTAAAGCTTTTCTACGATAGCGAAGAACACCTACACTTATCCCAATAAGTGTGAATAATATCCCGACCGTCAGCCAGTTAAACATTAAAGTGGCGGTAGTTGGTAATTTGCTACCATTTTTTGTTTGTTCAGTATTCGGTGATTTGACATCTTGTTTGTGATTATCACCCAGCGTTTGGTCATTACCTGAGTTTTGGTCACCTGGCGTTTGATTATTACCTGGCGTTTGATTATTACCTGGCGTTTGATTATTACCTGGCGTTTGATTGTTGCTTGGCGTTTGATTATTACCCGTCGATTGATCATTACCTGGTTGTTGATTGCCGCCTGGTTCTTGCTCATCACCAGGGGTTACTGGTTTAGGATCATCTGGATTTTCCTCACCGGGTTCTGCTGGTTCCACAGGCTTTTTATCTTCGATTTGGGCCATAAATTCCCCGAATGTATCCCAAACACCATTCCAAACAATCTCACCTTCTTGGTTGCGTTCAAAGTTTTGAATGGTTGCTATGGTTTGAACGACATCATTCGGAAGTTCAACACCAGATTTATTTAATGACTTAGTTCCATCAAACATAAAGTTATTATCTGTTTTTGGATGTTGGTAATTGTCTTTTTTCTTTGTGTCATTCGTAAAGAATGATATAAATCCATCAATTGTAAAGTCAGGTGTAATGTGGTTATACGTCGTGAACACCATATTTCCACCTGCATTATTGAATGCGTAGTTGTTTTCTGCAATCACACCGGGGTTACTATTACTCGTAAAACCTGCTGCACCATTTCCGAAGGCAACGCTATTTTTGATGTTATGAGAGACATGGACACCTTCACCACCAAGCTTAAAGCCGTTTTTATCACCTGCGCCAACAGTTCCATCTGTTAAAAATCCATTATTATAAGCGATACTATCTTCAATCGTGACGGCTCCAATTGCGCCTGTGCCAACCTTTGTATAAAGGTCCCAACCATCATCGATATTATTATGGGCAATTGCACCTCTAAAGACATTCCCTTCACCAACTGTTAATTTTGCAGCGAATCCGTCCGCATTGTTATCGGATGGGTCACGGTTATCAAATGATTCGCTGTTTAGGATTAAGTTGTAAGATGGCCAATCAGCTTTATTATTCGAATCGTCTGTACGGCTGATTTGTAAGCCGGTATCACCATTCGCATAGGTTTTAATATTTTCGATAATATTATAGTGTCCACCTACTGTGTAACCTTTCGTATTGCCGGCAGACTGTATGAAATCTAAGCCTTTTACATGCCAGTAGTTACCACTGTGAACAACACCTTCTGTTTTCTTATCAAAATCGATAACGGGTCTTGATGTAGCGGCAGGATCCGCCCATAAGTATTTCATTTCATCTTCAGTGCCATTATTGTATTTCTTAATTTCAAGTATTCCATTTCTCACGTAATGTCCTTCCATTACATAAATGTGCTGGCCGGGCTTTACAAAATCAATAGCTGTATCCAAGTCTAGTGGTTTATCTTTTGAGCCGTCCCCTGCACTTGAACCGTTAGGAGAAACGTAGATATTACTATCTTCGGCATATGTCTGCATTTCGACTGTGAAATTTTGTATCAATCTTTCATAGTTAGTTAGATTTTGAGTTTCGTCGGGTATAAACACAAAGCTAAAGTTCGTATTCTTATTTTTTAAGATCGTTGTTTGAATCTCAAGTTTTTGTCCGGCAATCATTGGTTCATCATAACGAATCACTTCATTACCTTCCTTAATTGTTACAGAACCATTTACATTTGATTGAATAATAAGCCGATAATTTGTATCAGAAGTCTTGTCCAATGATAAAATATCAAATTGTGGGGTGACCTCTTTAATTGGTTCCTCTCCCTTAGGAGCATCTGTTTTTGTTGCTGTAACGTTGAAATCTATATTACTAACTTCGATGGTTGCGACACGTGCAGTGTAGAAACCGACATACGCCTTTCCATTTTGAACGTTCAGAATGTCGGGTGCATAGATCCCTTTTTCAATAACTTGTTCACCGTCATTTAAAATTCCAGTAAAACCACTATTTGTTTTCTTAAGTGTAAGACGGTAAGTTTTATTGGGATAAGTATTTGCAGCAGTTGGTATATCTTTCCTTAACATTTCATTTTGAATGCCTTGGCTTCCTGTACCATCCGGTGATGATACCCCTGTTCTTACAAAAAGTTGAGTTCCATTATCTTCTCGTGTACCACCCGAGTATCCTCCGATAGCAGCAATATTACTAGAAAAGATTCCTTTTTGGTCTCCAGTTTCGTATATGGCATCTCTCGCCATAATTCCGAAGGATTCTTGACCATCATAAGGCTTCTTTGCATATTCAATTACTTTGATATCAGCCGAAAGCTCAAAATTATCTTCATTAGCATCAATTTCTGTGTAATAGAAGGAGAGACCATCATGGTCACCGGTTATTTTACCAGCACCATCAATAGCCGCTAAGCGAACGGTATCATTCTCTAAGTACTCAATCGTATTTCTTTCATCTGATGAAGATTGTCCAAAGCGAATAAAGTCAAATTTGTATTCTGTTTTTTCTCTGACTGTGACATTATAAGTAATCGGGTCAAGGTCCAAATCTACTTTTGGAGTCACTGTTATAGAATACGGTCCGGCTTTATCATTTCTAAACGAACTGGAGTCTACACCATATGCATCAGCGGATAACACTTCATGGTCACCATTATCGTAAACCTTTGAAACTTCTAATCCATTAGATGCAAACGTATCACCAATTGTAAATGTTGTTTTTGGAAACTGGGTTATTTTTAACTCAAGTGCTTCTTTTTCTTTTACATTCAAGGTGATTGTTTCACTAGCATCCTTATGGCTTATTACCACATTCTTGTCCCCAGGTGTTGTAGCTTCAAAACCAGAAACAGTAAATTCGTTATCCATCAATCTTACTTGTGATTTATCCTTATAAATGGCATAAACAACGATTCCGGCAAGATCGAGTTGATCCCCGATAAAATATTGTGTTTTTACCGGTCTTTTTGTTACTTGAAGCTCAGCAAGCTCTGTATCTTTTACAGTTGCATTAAAGCTAGCTGTAACAGCTGGAAAATCTTTTGTGACGATTGTGATTGTTTTGGAACCAGGATTATTAAATGTAAAAGCGCTATCAATTAAATTATTATCAACACTAAAATCTAGCTGATCTTCAATAAGAGAATAAGTTTCTCCATTATCATAAGTACCAAGTACCTCTAATCCAGCAGGTTCAAATTTATCACCAGGGTAATAAACTGTTTTTGCGGGGAAGTACTTAATCGTTAAATCTAGTAATGTCAATTCCGTAATGGTTAAGTTAATAGTCTCTTTAGCTCCACCAAAGTTAACTGTGATTGTATTTGTACCAGCTTGACTACTATCAAATCCGGTTATGATATAATCGGTTGCAGATAAAATGGATTCTTCACCGTTACTGTAAATCGCTTTAACAATTAAATCTGTTGTATTTAATTCATCATTTACTAGATACTCTGTTTTCATGTTGTCGGTGTTGACTTCTAGTCTAGAAATTTTTTTCGTTTCTATTACTAGATCGAAATTATTGAAAATAATTTCGGCATCACGAGCAACGTACAGTCCAGCGAATACAGTATCACTAAATAAATTGTCAACAGTAAAGACTTCGGAAACACCATTTATGGTTACCTTATAGACATTTCCAGACTTTTGGATTTCTAAATCATATACTTCATTTGCAGCTGGAATACTAACACCTGTAAAGTTATTCATTATAGTTTGTTGACCATCTTGGTTATAAAATGGCTTCATACCACCATCTTTAGTTAAATCCAATGCACCAACAGCAACATAATTAGAAGTTTGTTTGCTACTATTCCCATTTTCCTCCACCTGGTCTCTTAGCATAATACCAAACGACTTTTGGTGAGGTGTAGAAATACCACTGTTGCTATTGAAGCTTTTGACTATAGCTTTCGAAGTTAATGTAAAATTTGCGTTTGCCGGAATCTCTTTGAAATAATAGGAAATTCCTTCATCCCCATTTGCAATTTTTCCACCAGATGCCAACATCGTAATTGAGCCATCGTCATTTACTGTAGGAGCAGGGTTTCTGGACTCACTTGTGTTACTTCCAAATGCTCTGTATTCCCAATCCCCCGTTTCTATTGGACGATCTATTTTTAAGGCAATATCACTATAGATAACACTTACATTTCGTGCGCCAAAAAGTCCAACATAATTGATTTCACCAGTATAATCCGTAATCGTCTTGGTTTCTTCACCAACAGTTAACTGATAAATATTTCCGTCTTTTCTTATTTTAAGGCTATATTCCTCGCCAGGTGCAGGATTGTTTGCAGTAAAATCCAACTCTTCTGGGTACTTATATGAAGAATTATTAGATTTATAGAATCCTCGAATATCTTGGCGGACCCCGCCAACTGCAAGATAATCACCAGTTATAACAGATGTATCAGTTAATACGTTGCCTCTAAGCATAATACCGAATCCCACTTCATTATGAGAACCAATGGATTCAACCTTCACTTTTGCTGTAATCTCATAATTATCAGAAGGGTCGACCCGTTGATAATAGTAGGCAATTCCTTCCGAGGTACTTTTGACTTTACCACGATCGTTTGTAACACTCATATTGACAGACCCGTCATCATTTTCCTTAATTAAAAAATTTTCAGCAGTAATTTTGTCATTCCCGCCAACATCTCCACCTACTGCACCCTTCCATTTTGAGGATTCGGGAATATGAATCATATCAGAGGATTCATATTCAGCAGCTAACACGTTTAAACTCATATTTGGCAATAATAAAAGAAAACACATGAACACGGTTATAAAACGTTTATACTTTCTCACCATTTTACCTCCTATTTTGTATGTATTGAAGAAAAGTTACAAACAATTTTTTTGTGACTCATCACCACCTTAAAATGTCATATCCTCTGTGCCGAAATCAGAGGATATGTGTTTTTTTTCGATATTCTTTTGGTGTCATATGGACCTGTTGCTTAAAGTTTCTTATAAAATTGGAAGAAGAGGAAAAACCTGTTTTTTCTGATACCTGATGAATGGGAACAATAGTAGATTGTAATAAATTCTTAGCCTCATAAATTCTTCTTTGGAGTATGTATTCGTGGACAGTAAGGCCAAATTCTTTCTTAAAAAAATGACATAGATAGTATTTATTGAGATGTAAGGATTCGGCCAAAGTGTCAAGGCGCCAATCTGTGTTCCAGACTTCGTTAATTTCTTTTAAAATACGCTCAAGCATTTCAACTTTTCTTGAGTCTCGGTTCATCATTAGATGAGAGTTTTGGGCAAATGATGACTGAATCTCCCTTCCTAAAAAGAGAAGATATTCGAGGAGGTATATTTCTAATGCACTTTCTTTCTCCCATTGCTCTTCATTATCCTGTTCAAATAAAAGGTGATCGACAATGCGTTGTAGTTGATCTTCCTTCCATGACTGTAAATTCAGGACATATTGAGGGGAAGAAAGCTTGTTCAAAAAGCTAATAAATTTTTCGAAGATTGGATGGTCGAATCTAAGAAAATCCTCTGAAAATAGGGTAACGATTCTTTCATAAGGATTCCCTTCATTCAATTTGACCTTATGAAAATCGGTGCTTTTAAAAAATAGAATTTGTCCTTTTGTTAAATGAAATATTTTTTCTTCAAAGATGTATGTGGCTTCACCATTTTGGAGCCACACGATTTCATAGCCAGAATGGGAATGGAAGTTAGCTGCCGTTTTACGGTCTACCTTAGCTTGGATTGAAAATTTCGGTCTCTTAAATATTTTGCTAAACAATTTATCATGATAAACTCTCATTTTTCTTAACCTACCTTTTCAATGAACAATTGATATATTCAAAATTAAAGCGGTTTCAAAGCGAGTGTACCATAGTAGGGATACTCATAAATGTGTATAAATTGCTATAAAAATATGCAAATATTGCTTTTTTATAGATTCTAAACAAATGATTATATGTGTTATGGGAAAAAAGGACAAAAAATCATTATTAATAGAAACTTAATCCTTTATTCATAGTTTGTTCATATTTGAGGGCTAATATAAAGACATGGAAAAGATAAGCTTTTTCATACCCCCCTTTTAAATGATCATAAAATCATTTTTAATGTCCGGCCATTTGGCCGGATATTTTTTTGACCATTAATAAAATCCACATAAAATGAATAGAATCCTGCGATTCAACCAACATAAAAATATGGAAAAATATAAAAAGGGGACAATTAGATGAAACACATGGAGCTGACTCCAAATCAAATTTTAAATCTACATGGTTTTAATAACCTTACGAAATCATTAAGCTTTAATATGTATGACATTTGCTACACCAGTTCACAAGAAGAGCGGGACGCATATATTGAATATATAGACGATGTATATAATGCTGATCGGTTAACCGAAATACTTAGCAATGTAGCAGATATCATCGGTGCAAATATTTTAAATGTAGCAAAGCAGGATTATGTACCACAAGGAGCAAGTGTTACGATTTTAGTATCAGAAGGGCCAGTAGATGAGCCGCATGCCGAAGATTTCGAAGAATCTCCTGGACCGATTCCTGGTTCAGTGGTTGCGCAAATGGATAAAAGTCATATAACTGTACATACCTATCCCGAATCACACCCAGATGAAGGAATTAGTACATTTCGCGCGGATATTGATGTATCAACATGCGGGGAAATATCTCCTCTAAAAGCATTAAATTATATGATTCAATCATTCGAGACCGACGTGATGACCATTGATTATCGCGTGCGAGGATTCACAAGAGATATTACGGGGCATAAACTATTTATTGATCACGAAATTAATTCGATCCAAAATTACATACCTGAAGAAATCCAGGAAATGTATCATATGATTGATGTAAATGTGTATCAGGAAAACATTTTCCACACGAAATGTAAGCTAAAAGAATTTGATCTTGAGCATTACTTATTTTTCAGCGATACGAAAGAAAAGCTTTCACCCGACGAAGAACTAATCATTGCCGAAAAGTTGATTACAGAAATGGATGAAATTTTTTATGGGAAAAACATTATTTAAAAAAGGTTGACAATAATATAGGTCAAATGTTACATTTATTATAATATATATCGAACATAATTTTCTCCTAAAGGGGAGTAGCTTTTACAGCAAAGTCGTCATTCCAGAGTGTAACCACTCTCGGCTTTGTTGGCAACTTAACCGTTGTTAGCAAGACCTTTACCGAGCTTACGGTAAAGGTCTTTATTTTTGACCTTTACCAATTATGGTAAAGGTCATTTTTGTTTTAGGTAAAGATCGAGAGGTGAGAAGAATGCTTAAAAGAAAGTTTGAGACATCATCATTTGAGGAATTAATTAAAAAGAATAAAGAAGAAATTTTAAAAGACAAGGTAGAGCTAGAAAAGATTGAAAAACGTTTAGATGATAAGCGTTTTGCGATGTTGAAGTAATTTTTTTCCTAAATTCATAGAATAAAAGATTAGAAGGGAGATCTTTGATGGAAATCTTAAGCATTGAGTTTTTTACCGCACTCTTAGTTATTATTGGGATTGATTTGGTATTAGCAGGAGATAATGCCATTGTTATTGGGTTAGCAGCTAGAAATTTACCAAAAGAACAACAGAAAAAGGCAATTATTTGGGGAACTGTAGGGGCAATTGCAATTAGAATAGCAGCAACTTTAGCTGTAGTTTGGTTACTTGCTGTCCCGGGATTACGAATAGTAGGTGGAATCCTACTTGTATGGATTGCTTATAATCTATTAACAGATGACAAAGGTCATGAAATTAAAGCAGTTGGAAGCTTTTGGGCAGCCATTCGAACAATTATCATTGCAGATGCTCTAATGGGTCTAGATAATGTTTTAGCGGTTGCTGGTGCTGCTCAAGGTAACTTCTTACTAGTTGTATTAGGACTTATTATTTCAGTACCAATTATGGTTTGGGGTAGTACAATGTTCATTAAGTTAATTGATCGTTTCCCAGTCATCATTACAATTGGTGCCGCGATTTTAGCTTGGACTGCATCAAAAATGATTGTAGCGGAACCATTCCTAAGCTCTATATTTAGTAATGGATTTGTGAAGTATGGCTTTGAGATAATCGTAGTTGCCGCAGTTATAGCAGCTGGATACATGAAATCGAAAAAAGCTGCAAATACCACTGAAGCACAAAAAGAACAACAAGTATTAAGTAAAGCTGAATAGAAATGAAGGCGGACTCGCATATGGGTCCGCTTTTATATTGTATTGTGAAGATTAGAAAATGTGCATGGAATTGATTAGACATTTGATTTAAATAAGTATTGTTCAAACTGATTAAGATTTGCTTTTAGACCGTCCCTCTTTAAATCTTCGGAAGGACCAAATAGCCATTGAAAGCCAAAAGCCACTCGCCAAATATCCTCCAATTATATCGCTAGGATAGTGAACCCCTAGATAAATTCGGCTAGTCCCAATCATAATAATAAATCGGAACCGCTAATCAAAATTAAAATCGCACGTCCAAAACGGGACGGGATATAACGCCATAGCAAGAAAGTAATGATTCCGTATACGGCAAATGCATTCATAGCGTGTCCGCTAGGAAAGTTGTAGCCACTGGTCTCAATCAATCGATGTGAATCTGGACGAGCCCGGTGGAAAATATATTTTAAAATCTGATTAATAATGGCCGTTCCGATAATAACAGTCCCAAATAATATAAGCTCCATCCGGTGCTTTAAAACAAAATAAAGAAATAAAGCAGCACATAGTGATATAACAAACACCGATGGAAATGACCCGATAAAAGTAAAAAATTTCATGACTAAGGTTAAACTTGGTGACTCCAAACCTTGTATAGCTGAAATCAATACTTGATCAAAGTGACTTAGTTTCTGTGCGTTCATTAATATTGCGATACTACTAAAACCAATTAGTGCCACCAAACTAATGATGAAGCCACTAAATAATCCCCTAATTAATTTCATATACAGACTCCAATCTGTATGTCGAATTTCCAATTTAAGTAGACTTGATTTTACATAAGACTAGTGATAAAAGCTGTAGCAATTCCAAAATAAATAAGTAATGATAAGATGTCATTAATTGTCGTAATCAGTGGTCCCGAAGCGACTGCTGGATCTACCTTAAATTTATACAAGATTAAAGGAATAATTGTTCCTGCTAGTGTCCCGATGATTAACGTAATTAATAAAGAACTGCCAACAACTAATCCCAAAATAAAATTCCCTTTCCATACATAGGCGATTACGGAAATTAAAATTCCACAAGTCACACCAATAATAATACCTACCCACATTTCTCGTAAAATTAATTTTAAAACTTGTTTAAAATTTAAATCCTCAGATACCAGTCCTCTAACCACCACTGCAAGGGCTACCACTGTTTCTAATGTGTTTTCAAATCTACTTATAATCCCACCTGAAATGAGTCCGATCAATAATAATAATATGAGCCAAGGGAGTCGACGGTAAGCGGCTACTGAAGGTTTTGTGTTAAAATCAATTGCTTTACCAGATGCAGCTAGTTTTTCAATATCTTCATTAGCTTCTTGCATGACAATGTCGATGACATCATCTACGGTTACCACCCCAACTAACGTATTATCCTGTTCAACGATAGGTAAGGATACAAAATCATATCGACTAATAAGTTTGGCGACATCCTCCTGATCCGTGAAAACATCCGCTTTAACTACTCTTGAATACATGAATTCTTCCACATTGTCTTGTAAGTCACCTAAAAGTAGATCCTTATATGATATTACACCCACGAGTTTTTTTTGTTCATCAATTACATAAAGGTAATTCAGGTATTCAGCTAATTCCGCAAAGTGTTTTAATTTATCAACAGCTTCACGGATTGTATAGTGTTTAGGAATCCAGACATAACGATTATTCATCATTCTTCCAGCTGTTTCAACCGGATAATTCATCAAGCTCTGGACGACTTCTGATTCTTCTTCTTTCATTTCGGAAACAAGCTCTTCTATTTTATCGGGGGCCAAGTTTGAAAGTAATGATACTAAATCATCATTTTCCATTAAATCCAAAACTTTTGTTGATTTCTCAATTCCTAATTTCTGTAGAACATCTAATTGGTCTTCTTTGTTTAATTCTTGTGTTAGCTCAGTTAATTGTTCAATCGATAAATATTGAAGAAATTTATTTTTATGTTTCAATGGCGTTCGAAGGTATTGTTGGACAATATCATAAGGTTGTAATTCGTCAATAATTTCTTGAAAAACGACTTTCTTTCGGTCTTTCAATGATTGAATAATCATTAGTGAAATTTCATTTTCAGTTAAATCTAAAGACATTAGCTCCCCTCCAATCAATTCTGGAAAGTAAAGTATCTCCAGCGTAGGAGCCCTCACTTAACGATGTTTTTGATGCCATAGTCAACAAATTATATGATGGTTGACGTTTTGTCAATTAGATTTAATTTAAAGGTAGTAGAAAAAGGTTTTGAATTCATTAAATATGGAGAATATTATTATTGGGAATGCATGAATGAAGTAAACAGATATTTTAATAAATTGAGTGATTCGTTGACAAATTGTCAACAGATAGATATATTAGTAGCATCATAAAGGAACAGTGGCAGGTAAGAAGGGGGAGGATGGTCTTTGAGGCAACCAGATCAATTAGGTCATCTGCTAAAAGAGCTTTTAAAGGAAAAGTCAATGTCTATGGGGAAGTTTAGTGAATTATGTCAAATCGATAAAGCAACGATATCGAAAATTATGAATGGCAAAAGGAAGGCTAATTTAAATCATTTACAAAGATTTGCTGATTGTTTAGGTGTTCCATTAAGTGAATTAATGCAAGCAAATGGCTATAAAATCGAGAAGAAAGTAGAGCAACCTCCTTCTGAAAAACAAACATTCATTGAGATGGATAACCTACTTGAATCCGCAAATTCATTCGGAAAAGGATTGTCGATTGAAGAGGTAAAACAGGAGTTAGCAAAATATGAACTTTTTTCTCAAACAAATGAAGGACGAGAAACGATTCTTCGTAGTTTTAAAGAAAAAATAAAAAAAGTGGACAGTATTGGTCCATATATCAATCAATTGGAAGAGATGTATGAACGTTTTCGCATTAAGAAAGGTACGCCGAAAGAACTTGCTTTGGCAGGAGGCGGGTTGCTGTATTTTATTTTAACCTTAGATCTTATTCCTGATTACATATTTCCGATCGGGTATCTTGACGATGCGATAGCTGTGCAGCTAGTAGTTAATTTTTTTAAGAAACCGTTTTAAAATTTAAAGTATTTAGGTGAAATGATGAAGCATTATGAATCAAGAATCGACTATCTACTCATCGCAATCCTACTAATGTTCTTTTTGGTAAGTCTCTTTATGGTATATAGTGCCTCCGGACAATATCAGCCGGACGACCCGTTATATTATGTAAAGCGACAAGTGATATGGTATATTGTCGGTTTTTCTGTGATGGCAGTTGCCGTGTTTTTTGATTATGAGCTATTGGAAAGATGGGCAATGCCATTTTACTGTATTGGAATTGGATTATTAATCCTTGTCCACTTTTTTGGAACGTTTAAAAATGGTTCGCAAAGATGGTTTAGTTTTGGATTATTTGAGATTCAGCCATCGGAATTTGTAAAGGTATTTCTAGTTCTTTTATTATCGGTATTTATGAATAAACTCAGGGGGAAGAAATTAACTTTTAGTGAAAGTATACCTATTACATTAAAACTATCATTTTTTACTGTGATTCCATTCTTGTTCATTCTTGTTCAGCCAGACTTGGGATCAGCATTGGTGATTATGGCTGTGTTCTTCACCTTAATAATAGTATCCGGTGTCTCTTACAAAATGATCCTATTATTAATTTCAAACGTGGCTATTATGATTGGATTTTTTGTATTCATGCACAATCATTTTTTCGAAACCTTCACTAAAATAATAAAACCACATCAATTAGAAAGAATTTATGGTTGGTTAAGCCCGGAGGTTTTTGCTTCAAGCTATGGTTATCAGTTAACACAGGCTTTACTTGGAATTGGATCTGGTCAGATAACAGGCTGGGGATTTAATCAAGGAAAACAAGTGCAAAGTGGAAGGATTCCGGAAGTCCATACAGATTTTATTTTCACAGTTATAGGTGAAGAATTCGGATTTATCGGTGCTTCTGTTGTCATTAGTTTATATTTTCTCTTAATCTATCGAATGGTCATCATCGCATTACGTGCTAACACGTTATTCGGTGTTTATATTACGGCTGGAGCCATTGGGTTAATTGCTTTTCAAGCCTTTCAAAATATTTCGATGACCATTGGATTAATGCCGATTACTGGCATAGCCCTGCCGTTTATCAGTTATGGGGGAAGTGCACTGCTTACAAATATGCTTGTTATTGGTATTGTGTTAAGTGTTAGTTTCCACTCAAAAAATTATATGTTTAGCAGAAGTTAAAAAAGCCCGAGGGGATTACATGCTATTAGCTTATCTAAAGAAATTTGATTATGTTTTAATCCTATCGATAATCCTATTATGTTTTTTAGGTTTAATTATGGTTTATAGTGCGAGCTATCACTTAGGAGTTAGTAAATATGGGAAGCACGTTATTTTTTTGATCGGCAGCTGAAATCGTTTTGTATAGGTCTTGTTTTATTTATAATGGCGGCGTTTTTTCCCCATCGGATGTATGCAAGATTTAGCCCTTTGATTGTGATGGTTTCAATTGGATTGTTAGTTCTTGTATTAGTTCCTGGAATCGGTGTGGAAAGGAATTTTTCACAAAGGTGGATCCAATTCGGCTCCTTCATGTTTCAGCCCTCGGAGGCCATTAAGCTCGGAATGATTATCTACTTTGCTTCCATCTATGCGAAAAAGCAAGAATATATTAATCATTTTGGTAAGGGGATTTTGCCTCCGCTTCTTATTGTAGGGATCGTCTGTTTTTTAATTCTAAAGCAGCCTGATCTAGGGACAGCGACATCAGTTGTCTTGGCCTGTGGAATGATTTTACTTTGTTCTGGTGCCAGAAGGCTTCACCTTCTTTTGTTGGGGACAATTGCTGGTTTTAGTTTTGTTTATTTTGCATTTAGTGAAAGCTACCGCTTAAAAAGGCTTCTGTCTTATCTTAACCCATTTCAGGATCCTGAAGGGGATGGCTATCAATTAATTAACTCTTATCTTGCAATCTCCTCAGGCGGAATCCGAGGAAATGGGCTTGGAAATAGCGTTCAAAAACTTGGATATCTTCCGGAGGCGCATACTGATTTTATTATGGCGATTACGGTAGAGGAGCTTGGTCTTTTGGGTTTACTGCTAATCCTGACTTTGTACTTTTTAGTCATGCTCCGTGGGATCCATATTTCTGTAAAATTGAAAGACACCTATTCGAAATTATTGGCAATTGGTTTGACCTCCCAAATCATCATTCAAGTATTTTTTAATTTGGGCGCTGTATCCGGTTTGCTTCCCATTACAGGGGTCCCCTTACCGTTCATGAGCTATGGAGGAACATCATTGATTCTTATGATGCTTTCTAGTGGGATGTTGGTTCATCTATCTGCAAGTACATAAAAGACATGACGGACTCGTGTATGGGTCCGCTTTTATCTTGTCTTGTTAAAATGTGCATGAATCACGTTGACATCTGGTTTTATATGGAATATATTATTATTGAACAGTGGTTAATTTTATTCAGTCGGGGCACATACCTCGACTGAATAAAATTAACGCCTCCGGCGGATGCCACGATTTTTTAGAGGAAACTTTTCGAGCTTAGGATCGAAGACTAAAGACGCCACATCCTGTGGCAACGTCTTCATGACCCACATCGTGTGGGCCTAAAAATCGGGCGCANAAAGGAGAAACACTAAAAATGTCACCAAGAAAACAGGTTCAAGAGGAATTATCACGTGAAAAAATAATGGATGTTGCCCATGAACTATTTGTTCAGAAGGGTTACCAACACGTTTCCGTGCGTCAGATTGCAAAGGAATTAAAGTATAGCCACGGGGCAATCTATTACCATTTTAAAAACAAAGCCGATTTATTTTATGCAATGGTTGTTCAGGATTTTGAAATGCTTAATGGTGTTTTAAATCAAATTATCACCCAGGATTTGCTGCCCAAAGAGAAAGTGAAAAAAATATTATTAGGGTATATTGAATTTGGGCTTACACATAAAAGCCAATATGAGTTAATGTTTCTAATTGATGATGAAGAGGTAAAAAGCTGTATACAACAAGAGCCACTTGAAAGCTATGAAATGTTTGCTGATACCATTTCGAATTTAACTAACCAAAAAGCAAGTATTCAGGAGATCTGGTCGCTTTTCTTGTCGATCCATGGTTTTGTTACACATTATTGTAGGAGCAATCAAACATACGATGATGTTAAAAGTTTGGCTCAATCGCATGTTAATTATATCTTAAAACCACTTATAGACGGGGAAGTTTAAAAACTTTCCCATAATGTTGAAATTTTTTTTTACTTCTAATTGACCGTTGGTTAATAAAAATATAAGGGAGAGGATTTTATGAAAAAGGCTTTAGTATTAGGTGCGTCAGGTGGAATGGGCTATGCAATTGTTGCTGAGTTGGTGGAAAGAGGGCTTGATGTCATTGCTTTTGCAAGAACGAAGGAGAAATTAGAAAAGCTTTTTAACAACATGGAAAAAGTGAAAATTGTTACAGGTGATGTCTTTAATAAGACAGATCTATTAAATGCAGCAAAAGGTATTGATGTAATTTTTCATGCGGTCAATATTCCCTATAGTGAATGGTACGAAAAACAACCAACTTTAATGAAAAATGTGGTGCAAGCGGCTGAATCATCAAACTGTAAGCTCGCGATTGTTGATAATATTTATGCTTATGGTCGAGGAAATGGAAATAAAGTAAATGAAGAATATTCAAAGAATCCTCATACGAAAAAAGGGAAAATTCGAGTAGAGCTTGGTAAAATAGCTTTTCAAGCAAATATCCCTGTTCTTATCGCACATTTTCCTGACTTTTATGGACCAAATGCAGGTAACACGATGCTGACCTATACATTTGAAAAAGTAGCCCAGAATAAAAAAGCGATGTTCGTAGGAAATCAACAGAATGCCAGGGAATATATTTATACACCTGATGGGGCGAAAGCAATTGTTGAGCTTGCCTCACATGATAAGGCATATGGACAAAGCTGGAATATTCCAGCAGCAGGTGTGATTTCGGGTGAAAAAATCATAGATATAGCACGGAGTCATTTACATTATCAAAAGTCCGTTTCAACAGTAACAAAGGGGATGATTCGATTTTTAGGCATTTTTGATAAACAAATGAGGGAGGTTGTGGAAATGCTATATTTAACAGAAGATCCGGTGGTGTTGGATGGATCAAAGTATGAGCGGGAAATCGGGCCACTACCAGCAACACCTTATGAAGAAGGAATTAAAAGAACCTTAGACTTTATGATGAAAAATAACTGAAAAACATTGAAAAAGACAGAACGACATGGTATGATGTCATTGTTCTGTCTTTTTTTTGATCTTTATTAATAAATGCGTTCAATATACCCTATTATAAGTATATAACAATATTTTACGCGTGTCAACAATTATCATTTTAGGGTTAAGAGACAGAAGTTCACATATACGAGGAGTGGTGTTCATGGAGAAGCAAAGTACCGACTGGAATCTGGAACAAGACAGACTTGAAGATGTGTTGAAGGTCATTGACAGTAAGAAGGCAGCCATCGAATCGAAGGTGGGAAGCGCAAAAGGTGAATTGGTCGACCTTCGAAAAACGTTTTGGGAAGATGTCACTGTCAATCTCGATGAACCTGATGATGTCATTGAATCATTTCAAAGTATCAAGCAGCAGTCCGAACTATTAGGTGAACGTGAAAGAAATCATCAGCAAATTCATAAACAGATAAGAATACTTGAAAGACTGAAGGAATCACCCTATTTTGGTCGATTTGATTTTGCTGAAAATGGAGAGCCAAGTGAAGAAAAGATTTACATTGGAATTGCATCATTATTAGATGAAACTGAAGATGATTTTTTTATTTTTGACTGGAGAGCACCCATCTCAAGCATGTACTATGATTATTATCCGGGTAAGGCCAAGTATGAAACCCACTATGAAACGATCGAAGGGGAAATGACATTAAAACGGCAATTCATTATAAATAACGGTAAGTTGAAAAGCATGTTTGATACGGGGGTTACGATCGGGGACGAAATGCTTCAAGAGGTGCTTGGCAATAATGCCAACACACAAATGAAAAGCATTGTGGCAACAATTCAACTAGAGCAGAATAAAATCATCCGAAATGAAAAAAGTCGTTATTTAATTGTGCAGGGTGTAGCTGGTTCTGGCAAAACGTCAGCTGCTTTACAGCGTGTTGCCTATTTACTATATCGGTATCGTGAACAGCTTAGCTCAAATAATATTATGCTATTTTCACCGAATCCCCTTTTTAATAGTTATGTTGCAACTGTTCTTCCAGAGCTTGGGGAAGATAATATGCAACAATCAACATTTCAGGAATATGTCGAGCATCGATTAGGTGGTCTTTTTGAAGTGGAAGATCCATTTTCACAAATGGAATATTTATTAACAAAGATGGGTCAACCTAATTATGACGTAAGACTTCAGGCGATTCACTACAAAGCAAGCCTAGGATTCAAGGAACTTATTAATTCTTATGCAAAAGAACTCGGAAAACAAGGACTTCTTTTTAAAGACATTCTGTTTAAGAAGAAAAAAATAATGTCAAAGGAATTTATCCGGGAGTATTTCTACTCAATGGATCCTACCATTTCGATATCGAATCGACTTACGAAAGTAACTGAATGGCTGATGAAAGAGGTTATTAAATGCGAGCGAAAAGAACGTAAAAAAGATTGGGTTCTTCAAGCAGCTGAACTGATGGATAAGGAAGACCATCTTGAAATCTTTAAACACTTGCAGAAAAAACAGGAGTTTTCTGATGATACCTTTGATGATTTTGAACGTGAGGAAAAACTGATCGCAAAGGAAATTGTCCGGAAGCATTTTAAACCAATAAAAGCTGCCATTAAAAAGCTTGAATATCTTAATATTAAAGGAATTTATAAGCAATTATTCACACATACAAAAGAACAAAACGTAATTGAAGAATGGGATGAAATCTGTTCGTTTACAATTGAAAGCCTGGGACAAAATCGCTTGAATTATGAGGATGCAACACCATTTCTTTATTTACAGGATTTAATCGAAGGAAAAAAATCAAATACAAATATTCGTCAATTGTTCATTGATGAAGCCCAGGATTATTCGCCATTCCAATTTGAATATTTAAAGCAGTTGTTTCCGAATTGTCGCATGACCATACTTGGGGATTACAATCAAGCGATTTATGCACATTCCATGAGCGCACCCACGTTGTTATCCCCTGAGCTTTATGAGGAAGATAAAACCGAAGTCATTCAATTGAGGAAAAGCTATCGTTCTACAAAGGAGATTGTTGATTTTTCAAAAGGTATTGTGGCTGGAGGGGAGGAAATTGAACCATTTAATCGTTCTGGGGGACTTCCTGTATTTAAAGAAGTGGAATCAAGAGTAGAACTTCATAACGAAGTCCTAATCAAAATAAAGGATCTTCAAGAAAAGGGACATGGAACAATTGCAGTGATTTGCAAAACAGAGGCAGAAAGCAAGGAAGCTTTTGAAGCGTTGAAAAATGAAATGCCTGTTCGTCTAATGAATCAGGAGACGTATCATTTTGATAAAGGGGTCCTTGTTTTGCCCACATATTTAGCAAAAGGAATCGAGTTTGACGCGGTTATTATTTATAACGCCTCAAATGAAGTGTACGGAAGAGAATATGAAAGAAAGCTTTTTTATACAGCCTGTACACGTGCCATGCATGAGCTCGATCTGTTTTCGATTGGGAAAAGAAGCTTTTTCTTTGATGGAATTGATAAGGAAAAATATAGAGAAGTGTAAAAAAGAGTCAGCGAAAAGCTGACTCTATAATTAGAAGGTGGGAGAGTTTTGGATAGATGTGGCTGGGTGAATGAGGATCCACTTTATATTGACTATCATGATCATGAATGGGGTGTCCCTGTATACGATGACCGCTTGCTCTTTGAATATTTGAATTTAGAGGGTGCACAGGCAGGTCTAAGCTGGTATACCATTTTGAAAAAACGAGAAAATTACCGTAAGGCTTTTGACAATTTTGATCCGACAAAAATCATTACATATGATGAGAAGAAAATAGAAGAACTCTTATCAAACGAAGGAATCGTCCGCAATCGGTTAAAAGTTAACGCAGTTGTTACAAACGCAAAAGCATTTTTTCAGATCGTAGAGGAATTTGGAAGCTTTCATACATATATTTGGTCATTTGTTGATGGAAAACCGATTAAAAATCATTTTAAAACCTTAGACGAAGTACCAGCGACTACGGAAATTAGTGACCGGTTAAGTAAAGATTTAAAAAAGCGCGGGTTTAAATTTGTTGGCCGGGCGATCTGCTATGCATTTATGCAAGCAACAGGGATGGTAAACGACCATATTATGAGCTGCCGTTGTTATCATCGTAAATAAAAGGAGGGGTTTCCATGATTGGAAAGCCCCTTACGGCTTATATGATAGGGTTATCTTCATCATCCTCATCATATAAATACCCCATTTCTTGTTCCCTGGTAGCCAATGTATTTGTGAGATCATGCCAGCCCGTATACCCAAACACGGTGTCAAGAAGTCTTTCAAATCGATTCATTGTTTTCACCTCTTTTTTGGATTAGTTTGTCCGTTCTTTTAAAAAGTATGTGTCTGTTAGAATTTCGCATTATCACAATAACTTCTCTATAATAAAAAATAGTGAGGAGGTTCAATATGGACAGTAAGATTGGTTTTATTGGGTGTGGAAAAATGGCTCAAGCGATGATTCAGGGGATGATCGCTTCTAAGGTCGCAACTCCACAGCAAATGATTGTGAGTGCAAAAACGGAGGAAACTCTTCAATTTGTTGAAAAAACATATGACATTAGAACAACCCCAAACAATAAAGAGGTTGCAGAAGGTGCGGATTATTTATTTTTAGCTATCCAACCTGATTTGTATGCGGAAGTAATCAACGAGGTTAAGGAAGCTGTGAAAGATGAAACAATCATCATTACGATTGCAGCCGGAATAACGCTTGATTTTATCGAAAAACAGTTTGGGAAATCCATGAAGACTGTACGCTCAATGCCAAACACACCTTCATTAGTTGGCGAAGGGATGAGTGCACTTTGCGTTAACTCTTATGTGACTGCTGAAGATTTATCAAAAATTGTCCAGCTGTTTGAGGGATTTGGAAAGGCAGAAGTCATCGATGAACAACTTATGGATGCCATTCCTGCGGTGAGTGGTTCGTCCCCAGCTTATGCTTATTTGTTTATCGAAGCTTTAGCCGATGGTGCTGTTATGCAAGGGATTCCTCGAAAACAAGCATACAAGCTTGCCGCACAAGCTCTTTTGGGTGCAGCAAAAATGGTCTTGGAAACCGAAAAACACCCGGGCGAACTAAAAGATGATGTCTGCACCCCAGGGGGCTCAACCATCCAAGCAATCGCAACCCTTGAAAAACAAGGCTTCCGAGCGAGCATTATCGCAGCTATGGAAAGTTGTACGTATAGGAACCGTAGGGACGGTTCTAGTGGTTCCATTTAACAGAAAATCTGCAATCAATTGCTCCTGATTGCAGATTTTTTAGTTGATTTGTTCTTTATAAAGAATGTATAATAAAAGTATGACAAATATGACAAAAATTAGTAACATATACAAGCTTTCCAACGTCTAATGATGTGAAAATGGTTTGCCACTTCTTTGTAAAACTTCTACTTTCACTACAAGTTCTGCTTCTATTCAACAATCATCTTAGTCTATATCCCATGTACGAGAAGGCAAATGAAGAAACTGCAGTAAAGAGGAATATATTCGTTTTTCTTTAATAAAATTCCTATGTAAGTTCCTTTGTTAACAATCTTTAATATTTGTAACATTGTCCACAAATTAAACTATGGGAGAGAGTAATTTGAAAAAAACAACATTGCCATTATTGTTAGGTGTTTTATTGATGAGCGGGTGCAGCCTCATCGAAAAAAAAGAACCGGTAAGTGTGGAGTTGCATCAAGTTGCACCTGTTGAAACAATCGAAATAAAGCAAGGGATTGATAAACCCGAAATTTCCATCATCGATCCTCGTGATAATAGTGTCATCGAAGTTCTGAACAGAGATGAGTTCCAAAATGAAGAAGAATTAAGAGCGAAGGCAGTACAATTGGCAAGTGATTTAGCAGCCACGATCGACCGCCCTATGAAACCTGCTAAGCTTAATACTAGCGGAGAATTGCAGGCAGGGCAAAGCCAAATGATTTTAAAAGAAGATGAGCTTGTCACTAGAATGCTAGATAACTCCATTTTTAATAAACAAGTTGTCCTTCCGATTGAGGAAACCAATCCAAATATTACACAGGATCAAGTTCAAGGCATTAATGAAGTTGTCCTTGGAAGCTTTACAACCTATTTCAATCCATCTGTAACTGGAAGAAACTTCAATATTGGCAAGTCGGCAAATGAGGTTAACGATGTTGTGCTAGGGCCTGGCGATCGTTTTTCTTTTAACACTGTAGTTGGAAATGCATCAAAGGAAAACGGATATCAACTATCGACCGTTATTATCAATCATGAATTTGTCCCAGGGTATGGGGGCGGAATCTGCCAAACTTCAACTACTCTTTATAACGCAGTTGCAAAAGCCGGTCTTGAAATCGTACAGCTTCATCACCATTCAAAACCTGTTGGCTATGTTCCACTAGGGCATGATGCAACAGTAGCTTATCCATATTTGGACTTTAAGTTTGCAAATAATCGTCCATATCCAGTTGTTTTGAAAACAACTGTAAACGCGAGTTCAATAACAGTCGAAGTTCGTTCCGCGGCAAATTATGTATCAAACTAAGGTCAGCGCTGCTGGCCTTTTTTTTGGTATACTATTGATAGATCCGAAATGAAAGGGGTTGCAAGTCTTTGAGATTACTAGTTGTAGGAGCAGGTGCAATTTACGGCTATTTTGGAGGACGCCTACTTGAAAAGGGAGAAGACGTAACCTTCTTAGTCCGTGAAAATAGACAAAAACAATTACAGGCACATGGGCTTCAAATTGAGAGTATCCATGGAAATGTGACACTTAGGCCGAAGACAATCAACTCAGGAGAAGATGCAGGTCCATTCGATGTGATTATTCTTTCAACCAAACAATATCAGCTTGAAGGTGCTTTACATAGTATTGAACCATATGTGGGCGAAGACACGATGATTCTTCCACTCTTAAATGGCTACAGTCATGTGGATGTTTTAAGGTCTACGTTTAATTCAGAAAATGTTATAGGTGGTTTATGTTTTATCGAGTCCACTTTGGATCCTGATGGAAAAATCGTTCAGACAAGCCCTAACCATCGAGCTTTATTTGGGGAATTTTCTGGAGAAAGAACAGAGCGTATTACAAAATTAGCGGATGTTATGTCGGGTACAAAAACAAATATTCAATTAAGTGACAATATCATTCGTGAAATGTGGCATAAATATATGTTCATCACTGGATTTTCAGGTGTAACAACTCTAATGAGATCACCAATTGGACCAATTCGGGAAGAGCAGAGCGGCCAAAAGCTCATTTTTAACCTGTTTAAAGAAATCGCTGCTGTGATGCGAGCTATTGGTGCACCAATCGATGAAAATATTGAGGGAAAACATGTCAAAACAACGAATCAAATGACAGCTGAAATGAAATCTTCGATGCAGCGTGATATGGAAAAAGGTTTGGATATTGAGGCTGATCAATTACAAGGTTATTTATATAAAATTGCCCAGGAAAAAGGCATCGAAACTCCATTATTAGAGGTCATTTATTCAAACTTAAAGGTTTATCAAGCGCAAAGAGGGTAAATGTAGAGAAAGGCAGTGCTTGGAAGCACTGTCTTTTAACCTTTGTATATATTACGAATCTAAAATACTGCCACTAATTCAAAAATACTGTCACTATCTTCGAAATACTGTCACTAACACTTCAATACTGTCACTAGCCCAATTCACACTATCCAACCACTTTTATAACAGGCTCAACCGTAACCTCAACATTACCTTTCAGCGTTTGCGAGATGAAGCAAGCTTTTTCTGCACGATGAGCAAGTTGAATCAATTTTTCTTGGAGTTCATCATCGGCTTGTTCTACAAAAATAACTAGGTTATGAACAATTTTTTCAAAGACCAAACGCTTTCCGTCCTTGCAAACTGTTCCTTCCGTATCAACCTCAAGATGGGTGTATTCAATTTCACGATTTGACAGGATTGCAGCAAGGGTCAGCATATAGCAATTTGTAGCGGCAGCAATTAATAATTCCTCGGGATTTGCGCCAATCCCTGGTCCGTCAAGTTGTTTTGGAGCAGAGACGGCTATTTGAAGTCCATCAGTGGTAATCGTACCTTCTCCATTTCGATTCCCGGTCCATGTACCTTTCACAATAAAAGAACTCATTTTGTTCATTCCCCTCAACTATTTTTCTAACATACTACTTCTATTATATGCACAAAAAATGGAAACACGAAAGGATATATCTGAAAAAACAAAAAGCTTGGTTGATACCTAATCCATATCTATAATCTCATTTTCCGAATATAATAGATGTAAAAGGAGGCTGCGGTGATGACTTGTACGGATTTTACATTTTTGACTGATGATGGTGTTACGATATTTTGTAAAAAATGGGAAGATGAAAGCCAAGCCATAACAAAAGGAGTCGTCCAAATTGCCCATGGGATGGCAGAGCATATGGAACGCTATGATTTATTTGCAAAAGCACTTTCCAAAGAAGGCTATATTGTCTATGGAAATGACCATCGTGGCCACGGGAAAACAGGAATGAACTCAAAAATAATGGGATTTTTTGCCGATGAAAATGGGTTTGATCGTGTAGTTGAAGATATGCTTCAGTTAACAGATATGATGAAACAAGATCATCCTAACGTCCCGATTTTTCTCTTCGGACATAGCATGGGCTCCTTTTTATCAAGGAGATACATACAAACACACAGTAATCAATTAACGGGTGTCATTCTATCGGGAACAGGAGGAAATCCTGGTTTCATTGGAAAAGTTGGAATTGGAATAGCCAAGCTTGAAATGAATCGAAAAGGCAAGAAAACCAAGAGTCCGCTTATGAACAAGCTTACGTTCGGCAGCTACAATAAAGCCTTCAGTCCAAATCGAACTGAATTTGATTGGCTTTCAAGGGATGACAAGGAAGTAGACAAGTATGTCCATGATCCTCTTTGTGGTGGAATTTTCACGGCGGGATTCTTCTATGACCTTGTTGGGGGAGTAGCAAAAGTCAATAACCATAACGCGAATATGTATATTCCTAAAGGATTACCAATGTATTTTATGGCTGGGGATAGAGATCCGGTCGGGAACTATTCAAAAGGCGTTCTCCAAGCTGCAGATATGTACAAAAAAATAGGAAACAAGGATGTAACAGTCCAACTATATGAAAATAGCCGGCATGAAATCTTAAATGAACTTAACAAAGAGGAAGTTTTCAAAGATGTTATCAATTGGTTAAATATGCACATATAGATAAAAGGGTTTCAAAGGCCTTCACCTCTGAAACCCCTTAAAAAGGTGATATTATGGGGAGACGCGGTGGATTCGCTCAAAACCCATTGACTAGTAACCCATAAATGATGTTCCTACAATGATTAGTAGGATAAATAGAACCACGATTAGCGCAAAGTTGTTCATTCTGTGTCCGCCTCCTTCATAGCTCATAAATAACACCTCCTTCATATTAAAGTTACTTTATGTTATGAAAGAGTATAGAATCTGAAATGGACAAACATGGAGAAATCAAAAAAGAGGCTCCAACCTAGTTTTAGGTCGGACTTGTGCAGGACAGGGAAGGCTTCAGGAGCATATTCATAGCATGTAGAAAATTCAAGCATTTTTGAGGATGTGCTGGCATTGACGTTCGCCACAGGAAGTGGCGAACGTCAATGTTCCACTTTTATATCTGTAAATTGCCTAACTTATAGATTACATGTGCGTAAATAGCGGTAGCTTTTAATAAGTCATCGATTTCGATGTATTCGTTCTTTTGATGAGCAGTCATTGGTTTACCTGGGAATACCGCCCCAAAGGCGACCCCATTTTTCATAAAGCGTGCATATGTAGCACCACCAGTTGTTAAAAGAGTAGGCTCGTCACCTGTTTCTGCTTCATAAACCTCCTGGAGGACCTTAATCAATGGAGAATCCTTTGGAACATGATGTGGTTCCTTCATAGCGAGGGAAGTGATTTTAAAGCTATAGGATTCTACTGTTTTTGTTAATTTTTCGATGGTGTCTTCATAATTTGTCTCTACCGGGCATCGTATATTTAAGTGAATCTCAGCTATTCCATCTTTCTGGAATGTAAAGATTCCAGCATTTACGGTTAGAGGACCGGTAATATCATCTGAAAAATCAATACTTAAACCTTCGCCATTGAATTGGTTATAGAGTGTTTTGTAGATAAATTGAATGTAATGATTGGCACTTTCCTCAAATGAATATTGTTGTAGGAATGAAGCTAATAGAAGTGCAGCATTAACTCCCTTGTGGGGCTCCATCCCATGGGCAGAAGTCCCAACTAACTTGAGCATTGTTTGGTCTCCATCTTGTGAATAGGAATAGACGACACTTTTTTCCTTACAATATTTTAAAAACTGAGGAACAATTGTATCGTTCTGACCTCCAATAATCGCCTCGGCTACATCTGGCACCATATTCCCTTTTTCACCAGCGTCAAAGGAAAGGAGAGATAGATCCCCTTGTTCACTGTTTGAGACATTTTGCAGTCCCAATTTTACATTGATTTGCCCTTTTTCAGCATGAATAATCGGAAAATCCGCATCAGGTGCAAAGCCAGCTATAGGTATTTTTTCAACTTCAACGTATTTTTTCATACAGCTCATGCCACTTTCTTCATCGGTTCCGAAAATGATGCGAATATTATGTTTTAAAGGAAGACCAAGCTCTTTTACAATTTTTAGCCCGTAATAAGCAGCAATTGTCGGGCCTTTATCATCAATAGCACCTCTTGCATATAATTTTCCATCACGAATTGTAGGTTCAAACGGTGGTGTTGTCCAATCGCCAGTTGCAGGAACAACATCCAAGTGGCATAGGACACCGATGTAATCTTCGGCTTTAGCAGGGCTATATTCTGAATAGCCTACCATCCCCTCAATATTGGTTGTCTTGAATCCCGCAAACTCTGTAATCGAAAGCATGGTTTCCAATGCCTCACCAATTTTATCACCCATCGGACGGTTTTTCGTTTGGCTCTCAAGGTCTTTAACACTTTCAATCCGTAAAATAGTCTGGAGATCACGGATCAGGTCGTCTTTTCTTTTCAATACTTCATCATAAAAGTTCATTTTGTCACCTCATATAGGTATTTCTTTTCCTAATTATAACAAAAAACAACATCCACTAGTATGTAAGGGATGGTGTTTCGTTATCCAACCTCTTTTTCCTTAAGACGAATTTTAAGAGTATGAAGCAAGAAATGTAAAAGCATATATAAGCAGTAGCTAAGTAGAATGAGTAAACCGACAAAGTCTAAATGAAAAAGTTTTAATCCGAGACTCACTCCGGTTGCGATATATAGACCAGCTAAAAACAAGCGAACCTGTTTATCTTCATAAATATTCGTAATCCTTGCGCCAAGCTGACCACCAATAAGCGCGCCTGCAATCAGGCTTCCGATTACTCCATAGTCAAGAGTGGCGGTTGATGCATAGGTTGTAAAACCTGCAACAACAATCATGAACACACTAAGTAGGCTTGTACCGACTGCATATTTTGGTTGAAAAGCAAGCACGCCCATTAATAATGGAACAATGATAAAACCACCGCCAACTCCTAAAGCTGTTGAAATAAAACCAGCAAATAATCCGATTAACACAATTTTTACATAAGCATATTTGGTTTTACTGATTGTTTGATCCTTACTAGGAGAATTACTTACAAGTATTGATATTGAAAAATATAAGGTGAGTGCTAAATACATCAATGGAATGACAGTGTTTTCCAGGTTGTATTGTCCAAGGAAAACCACAAATGGGTGAGCAAGCTGAGTGGCTATCACCCCACTTATTCCGATAATAATGGAAGTTCCCCATTTAATATTTTTCAGACGAAAATGTGCTGCCACTCCGGAAAGTGAGGTAGCCACCGTATACAATAAGCTTGTAGCGATTGCAATAACTGGAGAAAATCCCATAAGGATTAGCGTTGGTGTAAGTATAAAGCCACCGCCAATACCAAAAAAACCCGACATTACTCCAATACAAAGACCTAATATGACGTAAATAAGTAAGTCCTGCAAATGGCAAACTCCTTTCCTTCTTCACTTCTGCCTCTATCAATTATACAGGAAAAAAGCAACACGCGCATGTGTACAAACCTAGTCTTTGTCAAATTAGACCACTATATTTTCAAAAATTGGAGGGATATCTAAAAAAGGTGCCTCACACATGATTTTTTCATTTGTAAGGGGATGTTCTAGACTTATTCGAGCCGCATGCAGTGCCTGTCGTGGAACAATTGGTTGTCCCCCATATAAAATATCCCCTATAAGCGAGTAACCAAAATGGCTCATATGTACTCGGATTTGATGAGTGCGACCTGTTAAAAGCTCCAGCTCCACCAAGGACATTTTTTTATTCGCGAATGTTTGAAGGACTTTAAATTTCGTAATTGCTTTTTGCCCTGTCGGGGACACTCTTCTACGGGTTGGATGATGACGATCTCGTCCAATGGCAGCATCAATTGTTCCCTTTTTTTGTTTGATGATTCCGTGCACCAAGGCAAGGTAGGTTCGTTTGATTTCCCGATTTTCGAGTCGACGGTCCAGTATGGCTGAAGCAAGTTTATGCTTAGCAAAAATAATCGCACCGGTTGTATCATGATCAAGTCGATGAATATGGCGTACCTTTGTTTGAACACCGTTTACTTGGAAATAATAGGCAACAGCATTAGCCAGTGTGCCTAGTTGACCATCTTCATTTGGATGCGTATCCATCCCAGGCGGTTTGTTGGCGATTAAAAGATGGTCATCCTCAAATAAAATTTGAAGGTCTGGAACATATTCTGGCTCGACTCCAAAATCTTCTTCGATAAAAAGGTGGACCTGCAGTTTGTCATTTTGAGTGAGAGGCGTGTTCCATGGTTTTTGCTCGCCCTTAAGTTTTACGCCTTTTTCCATACGTAACTGATGAAGCATTTGCTTTGGCATTGACCATACAATCTTAAGTACATCTTCAATGGTCATGCCTTCCCAATCACGCGGAACTTCCACCTCGAACCATTCGCCAAATCTTTTTGTTAACATACAATCATCCTTTATTTTTTCGCCGACTTTATCTTTAAAAAGTATAACCAATCTACGAAATGAATGAAAGAGAAAGGTGGATATTCAGGAAAGACTTACCGTACCAAATCGGAAGTAGGCTGTGTTATTCTATTGTTAACTTTATTCAGCATTCTTCACCTCTTCTTGTGAGGAATCTAGGCAAACGAGTTAAAAATTCAGTGGCGGTTCATACCCGCGACTGAATAAAGTTAAAGCCTCCGGCGGATGCCACAGATTTTTAATGGAAACTTTTTCGAGCATAAGACCAAAGACAAAAACGCCACGTCCTGTGGCAACGTCTTTGTGACCCACCTCGTGTGGGCCTAAAAAATCTGGGCGCAAATACGCCAAGGNTGAAGATATAAGGGTGGGTTTTACATTGAAAATTGTAGTAGCATCAACTCCGGTGCAGGAACATCATATTACGGAGCTAATCGATTACATGTATTCTTCCATCTTTCCAACCTACTTTGAAGATGAGTATATTGGAAAATTTGAAGAATGGAATGTGTTAGCGCCAAAAGAGGAAGACGTCTACTTTAACCGAACATTGGATAAGGCATTTAAAGTCATATCGAGCCTTCAAGCAATTATTGCTGTTCTGGAAACGATTCAAGAAGAGGGTTACCAGGATAACCATGGGGAAATCTTTGCGAAGAATGTGCAAATATTAAATGATTACGGTTATTTATTTCCGTTCACGATTGAAGAATTTCAATGTGCGAACAATCCAGAAATGATAAGTAAATATTCAAAGCCAGCAAATCAATATTTGGCTTAATACATAAAGGCGTGGTTAAGCCTTTACTAGAAAAGCGTAAGGCGCCTCAATTCCGGCTAAGGGCAGGTAGTTCTGTGCCTAACACTGGAATCCTTGCCATCCTGGCAGAGGCCCAAGCATAAGACGACCCCAACCTTCCGAAGCGATTGGCTTAGACCAGAGAGCTGATGGCGCCTGAAGCTAGACTAGCACGAAAAATCCCTGCTCAATCCAGTGAGCAGGGATTTTCTATTATTTCGAGCTGGCCAATGCAGCTTCGAACCAAACTTTATAATCATTATGGTCAGGATGATACCCAACAAGGCGTGAAACTTCCTCACCATTTTCAAAGTGAATAAGTGTAGGTGTAGACTCTATGCCATATTTGTTCCATTGATCTTTAAATTCAAGTAGATTTAATTTTTTTAAATCAAGTCCCATTTCATCTACCATTGGAACGATGACTGGAGTTGTATTTTGACAGTGCACACAATTAGATGCATAAAAGTATACAGTCATTGTCTCCCCATTTTTCAATTTTGTCTCTAATTCATCTGGAAGAATTTGATTGCCGTAGTTTGGATCGCCAAGTTGAGCAGTAGTTGCCGGATCAAGTGTTTCCTTCCCAAAAGGATTCCCCTCTGATTTCTGCTTGTTTTGTGTGGTAGTCACATACGCAAGCGCCCCAAATAGAGCTACGATCACAACTGTAAAAATAATAATCTTTTTCAAGTCTATTTCCCTACTTTCAATTTTTTAAGAGTGATAAAACTAGTAATTGCAATGATTGTAAAACCAATTAACGCTAAAAAAGGTATCGTTACAAAGCCAAACCAGTTAATATATTGGCCTGTACAAGGCACAATTCCACAGGCAAGTGAATTCTCACCCAATGCGGGTACCTTTTGAACAAGATAGTGGTAGATTGAAATTGAGCCACCAATCAAAGACAGAATAAAGGTATAAAGTGCGATGGAATAGTTCTTTTTAAAAATAGCGATTCCCAAAATGATAACAAGAGGGTACATAAATATACGTTGGTACCAGCATAATTCACAGGGAACAAATTTCTGTATTTCTGAAAAATAAAGACTACCAAGCGTGGATATCAATGCGGCAGCAAAGGCAATAAATAAATATGTCTCCAGCATCTTTTCATTAGTTTTAGAGTTCATTCAATCCCTCATTCCACATAAGTATACTCAAAATTATAGTATCACAATACGCGATTGTAAAATGTAAAATCTTGAATTGAAGATACCTTTGTGAACAAAGTGTGTCGGTGATGTTTAGAGAAAATGGACTTTACTTTGAAATTCCTTATAATAGTAGGTGGATTAGAAGGGCAGGAGATGATGATTTGATTAAAGCAGTTATTTTCGATTTTGATGGGCTTATTTATGATACAGAAACGAATGAATACAATGTATTGAATGAAATCTTTCAAGAGCATGGTTCTGAGCTTCCAATGTCTGTGTGGGGCAAGGTGATAGGAACGCAGGCGGGATTCAATGCCCTTACATATTTAGAAGAGCAAATAGGGAAAAAAGTGGACCATGTGGAATTAACCAAGATAAGACGAGACCGGTTTGATGAACGAATGAAGAATGAAGGAGCATTGCCAGGTGTAGAGGAGTATCTATCGGCTGCAAAGAAGGCAGGCTTAAAAATCGGGCTAGCATCAAGCTCGGATTATAAGTGGGTTTCAACGCATTTAAAGAACCTTTGCCTGTATGATTTTTTTGAGTGCATTCGAACTTCCGATGACGTTGAAAAAGTGAAACCAGACCCAACCCTATATTTAGAAGCAGCCAAATGCTTAGGGGTGTCACCAGAGGAATGTCTAGTCTTTGAAGATTCAGCAAATGGGGCACTGGCTGCAAAACGCGCTGGAATGTACTGTGTCGTCATCCCGAATCAGGTTACAAAAGATCTGGATTTCTGTGAGGTTGATCATCGATTGGAGTCGATGGCGGCGGTTCAACTAAATGAACTTATAGAAAAAATAATAAAGTAATCAAAAAACCACGATTCATATCTAAACAGATACTGATCGTGGTTTTCATTAAGGTTGTAATTAAATAAATGTCTTAAGCCACTCAAAAGCTTCCTCTTCATCCGGACCATCAACCCGAACCGTTAAGATTTGTCCTTCGCGGATACTTGCTCCCATTAATCCTAACATGCTTTTGGCATTATAAGATCTATTTTCAAATTTAAATTCAACATCACTTGTAAATCTACCTAGGTTCTGAACTAATTCCCCCGCGGGCTTAGCGTGTAGTCCTTCTTTAATTGTAACTGTAACTTCTTTTTCAATCAAAGCATTCCACTCCTTACAAGAGTTAATATTTAAACGAACATTACTACATTTATTCTTGGAAAATATTTTTAGACCTCAAAAAGTTGCTGCCCAAGTAGTCAAAAACATGTAAGCGTGTTAATTTTAAGTAAGAAGATGTTAGTGGGGAGGCAAAAAGTTTGGAAAAATACATACTTTCGTTAGACCAAGGTACCACTAGTTCACGGGCTATTTTATTTAATCAAAAAGGGGAAATCGTGCATGTTGCACAAAAGGAGTTTACACAAATTTTTCCGAAGCCGGGCTGGGTTGAGCATAATGCAAATGAGATTTGGGGTTCTATTTTATCAGTGATGGCATCCGTCTTATCAGAAGTAAATGTTAAGCCTGAGCAAATTGCAGGGATTGGGATTACGAACCAACGTGAAACGACTGTTGTGTGGGATAAAGAAACAGGTCAGCCCGTACATCATGCAATTGTTTGGCAATCCCGTCAAACAGCTGGCATTTGTGAGGAGTTAAAGGCCGATGGATTAAGCGATACATTCCGAGAAAAAACGGGACTGTTGATTGATGCTTATTTCTCCGGGACAAAAGTAAAATGGATTTTAGACAATGTTGAAGGTGCCCGTGAAAAAGCGGAAAACGGTCAACTACTATTTGGAACAATTGACACTTGGATTATTTGGAAACTCTCAGGTGGAAAAGCTCATGTTACGGACTATTCAAATGCCTCTAGGACATTGATGTATAACATTTATGAGTTAAAATGGGACGATGAGCTGTTGGAGCACCTAACCGTTCCAAAGTCGATGCTACCTGAAGTTCGTCCATCCTCAGAAGTTTATGCGACGACCGCAACTTACCATTTCTTTGGTCAAGAGGTACCGATTGCAGGTGCAGCAGGTGACCAACAGGCTGCTCTTTTCGGGCAAGCATGCTATGAAAAGGGCATGGTGAAAAACACATATGGCACAGGCTGCTTTATGCTGATGAATACGGGTGAAAAAGCTGTACCTTCGGAGCATGGATTGTTAACAACAATCGCTTGGGGGATTAACGGAAAAGTTGAATACGCTTTAGAAGGAAGTATATTTGTCGCAGGTTCAGCGATTCAGTGGCTACGTGATGGCCTTCGTATGTTTAATGATGCAAAAGAGAGTGAACGCTATGCTGAGAAAGTTGAAACAACTGATGGCGTCTATGTTGTTCCTGCATTTGTAGGTCTTGGGGCACCATATTGGGATAGTGATGTTCGCGGAGCAGTATTTGGTCTCACACGCGGGACCTCGAAGGAACATTTTGTACGTGCAACTTTAGAATCATTGGCATACCAGACAAAGGATGTCTTGACAGCAATGGAAGCCGATTCTGGTATTTCCTTGAAGACACTGCGTGTAGATGGCGGGGCTGTTAAAAATAATTTCCTCATGGATTTCCAATGTGGCATTTTAGGGGTGCCAGTGGAACGTCCAGTAATCAATGAAACAACAGCGTTGGGTGCTGCCTATTTGGCAGGTCTTGCAGTTGGCTTTTGGAAGGATCAATCTGAAATCTCAAGTAAATGGGCAATTGACCAAACCTTTGAACCAAAAATGAGCGAAGAAAAGCGTGAAGAATTATACAACGGCTGGAAAAAGGCAGTACGGGCAGCTATGGTTTTCAAATAATCATTATGCTATGATATAAATAAGTTAATAATTCGGTAGGAGATTAGGGAGAGGCCGCAGGAGCATTGTCACTATTGTGCAATGTCTTTTGTGGTCTCTTTTTTTCTACCTTCAAGGAGTGGGGATACATGACACAGTTTTCAAGTATAAATAGAGGTTCAATTTTAGCTGAAATGGAAGAAGAGGTTCAAGACCTATTCATTATTGGTGGAGGAATCACGGGTGCCGGAATCGCACTTGATGCATCCACCCGTGGACTAAAAATAGCATTAGTTGAAATGCAGGACTTTGCAGCAGGGACATCAAGTCGCTCTACAAAGCTAGTGCACGGCGGTCTTCGCTATTTGAAACAATTTGAAGTTGGCCTTGTTGCCGAAGTAGGGAAAGAAAGAGCGATTGTGTATGAAAACGGTCCACATGTAACAACCCCTGAATGGATGCTATTACCCATTCACATAGGAGGTACCTTTGGAAAATTTTCAACATCCATTGGCCTTCGTGTTTACGATTTTTTAGCAGGAGTGAAGAAATCAGAAAGAAGATCAATGTTAAGTGCGGAAGAAACATTAGCAAAGGAACCACTCATTAAGAAGGATGGTCTTAAGGGCGGCGGCTACTATGTTGAATACCGAACAGATGACGCCCGTCTTACGATTGAAGTTATGAAAAAAGCCATCGAAAAAGGGGCAAAAGCAGTCAACTATGCCAAGGTAGAATCCTTTATTTATGAAAATGAAAAGGTAAAAGGAGTAAACGTAGTCGACCAATTGACAGGTAAAGAATATAAAGTATTTGCAAAGAAAATCGTCAATGCAACAGGTCCATGGGTTGATAAAATGCGCGAAGCGGACAAATCAAAAAAAGGCAAAGTATTGCGCCTAACAAAGGGTGTTCACGTTGTAATAGATCAATCCAGGTTCCCATTAAAACAGGCCGTTTACTATGACACTCAAGATGGACGTATGGTGTTCGCAATCCCGCGTGATGGAAAGACATACGTCGGAACAACCGATACATTTTATAATAAAGATACTGCTCACCCGACCGTTACTGCTGAAGACCGAGCATATTTGATTAATACGATTAACTACATGTTTCCAACTGTAAAAGTAACGGATTCCGATATCGAATCAAGCTGGGCTGGAGTACGTCCACTCATTTACGAAGAAGGAAAGGATCCTTCTGAAATCTCTCGAAAGGATGAAATCTGGGTGTCCGATTCGGGTTTAATTACAATCGCAGGTGGAAAATTAACAGGCTACCGGACAATGGCCCAAACCGTCGTAGATAGGGTAGGGAAGCTTTTACAAGAGGAAGGATCCGTTAGTTTGAAATCTTGTCAAACAAAGGATATGGCGATTTCTGGGGGAAGTGTTGGCGGGTCAAAAAAATATCCGGGATTTGTTGCTGAAAAAGTGGAACATTTGGTAAAAGAGTTCGATCTTACTCGTGAGGATGCGGAAAAACTAACAAGATTATATGGTTCAAACATCGATATTGTTAAAGGGATCATGGCAGAATCAAGGGAAAAAGTGAGTGAAGCAGATCTTCCACTTCCTGTTCTTGCATCACTGGAATATGGAATCCAGTATGAAATGGTCACCAAACCAATCGATTTCCTTATTCGCCGAACTGGGGCAATGTTTTTTAATATTGATTGGGTCAACCAATGGAAACAACAGATTGTTGCCTATATGGCTGAGAAGTTAAACTGGACCGAAGATGAAAAGGAAAACTACGAAGACGAGGTCGAGTACTATATCAAAGACGCAACCGAGCCGAGTGGTGAAGACATGTAAAAATGGTGTAACCAAGACAGGCGGTGGAATCCGTCTGTTTCACTTTAAAACTATGCAAAGGTTGAATCGTATCCAATTGCTAGGAGATCGAAGCAAAAGTGGAACGCAACCAGCTGAATCATGCCCAATTGCTAGGAGATTGAAGCAAAAGTGGAACGCAACCAGCTGAATCATGCCCAATTGCTAGGAGATTGAAGCAAAAGTGGAACGCACCCTGCTGAATCGTGCCCGCTTGCCAGGAGATTGAAGCAAAAGTGGAACGCANNTCCGGCTGGATCGTGCCCGATTGCTAGAAGATCGAAGCAAAAATGGAACGCAACCAGCTGAATCATGCCCGATTGCTAGTAGATTGAAGCAAAAGTGGAACGCACCCTGCTGAATCGTGCCCGCTTGCCAGGAGATTGAAGCAAAAGTGGAACGCACNCCTGCTGGATCGTGCCCGCTTGCCAGAAGATCGAGTCAAAAGTGGAACGCAATATTCAAATATTACCTATTATTCAAAACACCCAAACAAGACTTTTTGCTCATTTCCATTCGAAATCGTACAATCTATGGTAAAATAATTGGAAATCTAAAGGATTTTATATAGAATAGGTAGAAGATAAAACAAAACATCAATTTTACAACTGAAAACGGGAGGTTCATCATATATGAGCTGGATGGAAAAGTATAACCAATGGCTTCATACACCTGGGTTAGATGAGGAAATCAAGAATGCGTTGCTTGAAAAGAAAGACAATCAAAAAGAACTTGAAGATTGCTTTTATAAAAATCTCGAGTTTGGAACTGGCGGAATGCGTGGGGAAATTGGACCAGGAACAAACCGAATGAATTTATATACAGTTCGTAAGGCATCAGCAGGGCTCGCTGCTTTTATCGAATCCTTTGGTGAAGAAGCGAAACGTCGTGGGGTAGTAATTGCTTTTGACTCCCGTCATAAATCACCTGAATTTGCAATGGAGGCTGCGAAAACCCTTGCTTCAAAAGGGATTCAAACCTATGTGTTTGATGAACTCAGACCGACGCCAGAACTTTCTTATGCCGTTCGTCATTTAAATGCATTTTCAGGAATTGTCGTGACAGCGAGCCATAATCCGCCAGAATATAATGGTTATAAGGTATATGGTTCTGATGGTGGGCAACTACCACCTGAGGCTGCAGATACAGTGATTGAAAAAGTAAATGCAATCGAAAATGAGCTTGAGTTAAAAGTAGGAACCGAGGAAGAATTAAAGGCATCTGGACTCATTCAAATTATTGGTCCAGAAATAGATAATGCGTACATAGAAAAATTAAAAACCATCTCGATTAATCCTGAGCTTTCTCAGGTTGGCGTAAAAGTTGTGTTTACACCTCTTCATGGAACGGCCAATAAGCCTGTACGTAATGGTCTAAAAGCATTTGGTTATGAGAACGTTACAGTCGTGAAAGAACAAGAACTTCCGGATCCTAATTTCTCAACAGTTACATCACCGAACCCTGAAGAGCACGCGGCATTTGAACTGGCGATTAAAGAGGGTAAAAAAATTGATGCTGACATTTTAATCGGAACTGATCCAGACGCAGACCGTTTAGGGGTTGCTGTGAAAGATGACAAAGGTGAATATGTCGTATTAACAGGTAATCAAACAGGGGCTATTTTACTTCACTACATTTTGTCAGAAAAGAAAAAGCAAGGCAAACTTCCTGAAAATGGAGTAGTTCTTAAGACCATCGTTACGTCTGAAATTGGACGGGAAATCTCCAAATCATTTGGTCTTGATACAATTGATACGCTGACAGGTTTTAAATTTATCGGCGAAAAAATCAAGGAATATGAAAAGACTGGAGAATACAAATTCCAATTCGGCTATGAGGAAAGCTATGGCTATCTTATAGGGGATTTTGCTCGTGATAAGGATGCTGTCCAAGCTGCGTTATTGTCTGTTGAAGTTTGTGCTTATTATAAAAACAAAGGCATGACGATGTATGAAGGCTTAATGGAGGTTTTTGAAAAATATGGTTATTATCGCGAAGGCCTAGAATCCTTAACATTAAAAGGAAAAGAAGGTTCAGAGCAAATCAACAGTCTTCTTGCAAGCTTCCGCAGTGAACCACTAGCAGTTGTTGCTGGTCGTAAGGTAACTCTATTAGAGGACTATAAGGAAAGTGTTCGTACAAACGTTGAGGAAGGTCAAAAAGAAGAGATTAAACTTCCAAAATCAAATGTGTTAAAATACTTCCTTGAAGATGGTTCATGGTTCTGCTTACGTCCATCTGGAACCGAGCCAAAAGTGAAATTCTATTTCGGTGTAAAAGGAAATTCGCCTGAGGATAGCCAAAATACTTTAAATGAAATTTCTTCTGATGTAATGGAACAAGTTCATACAACATTAAGTTAAAAACAAGGCCCTCGGGTCTTGTTTTTAAAAATAAGTGGGGAATCACATCCCCACTTACATATGAGCAGCTAATTCTTCCATGCTTTCTGTAGATGCATGGTCGATATAGCGGAGCAAAGAATATAATTTACGTTCGATAATGGAATAGTCTTTTTCAAAATTATATGCGTGTAGAAAGTATTCGATTTTTTTTGAAAGGAAATCATCCTTTGTTCGAACCATTAGAATAAGTAGGTTGTCCCACTGAGAACGATGTGTGTAGTAAAGTGCTTTGTCGTAATCTACAGTATTCACTGCTTTTGCCTCCTTCTAAGGAGTTGATAATAGTTTGCGGAGAAAATAAGATTTTTCTCGGTGTAAATCTTGGACAAGAAGCCAAAACACTTTTGAATACAAAAACGAAAGACATTATTAACCTAAAAAAATAAAATGAGTAATTTCTCCTGTAAAAGCGCAAAATACAAGTGATTTTTACATAGGAGGTCATGAACTTGGTAAAACGAATATTGATTCCAATTTTTTGCAGTATGTTCCTTTTGGCAGGAGGCGGTGTAGTAGGCGCACAACTGAAACAACCACAAAAACAGCCACAGCAGGGCCAACAGCTACCAACGGATTATGAAAAATGGAGCAAGATGGCAATTGAGGTGGCAAAGTTAAATTACCCGGACAGCAGGATTAGCGATTATCAATATAAGGGTCGGGAAGAAATCACGGATAAGCAATCCAAGGACACGTTTGAACTGACGGTTCAATCGAAAGATCGTACATTTAAGGCAAAAGTAATGATCCTATTCAATCCACAAACTGAGTCCCTGTTATCATTTAGTATTGAAGAGGTAAAATAAAGAACGAAAAGCGGCCACAATTTGTGGCCTTTTTACTTGAATCAAATACGCCTTGGCGTATTTGTGCCCGATTTTTTTCGAGCATGCTCGAAAAACTTCCGTTGAAAAATCGTGGCATCCGCCGGAGGCTTTAACTTTATTTCAGTAGGAAATCCTACTGAATAAAGTTAAAAACGTGTAACATTCAAATCCCCCATTCATCATTTCGAGCAATTCCACATAAATTGTGATAAGGACGAAAAGGGGGAGATCAACTGTGAGAGATTCTGATCGTCAGGCACTCCAGTATGCAATTGATGAGATTACAGAAATTGCAGACGGCTTTGGGCTTGATTATTATCCAATGAGATACGAGATTTGTCCTGCGGATATCATTTATACATTTGGTGCGTACGGGATGCCAACTCGTTTTTCCCATTGGAGCTTCGGAAAGCAATTTTATCGAATGAAGCTGCAGTATGATTTAGGATTAAGTAAGATTTATGAGCTTGTCATCAATTCTGATCCATGTTATGCGTTTTTGCTTGATTCCAATGCCCTCATTCAAAACAAATTAATTGTCGCCCACGTGCTTGCTCACTGTGATTTTTTCAAAAATAATTTTCGTTTTAGCAATACAAAACGGGATATGGTCGAAAGCATGGCAGCAACTGCTGAGCGTGTAAAACATTATGAACATTTATACGGTAAACTTGAAGTGGAGACGTTTTTAGATGCTGTATTGGCAATCCAAGAGCATATCGACCCATCTCTAATGAGACCAAAGCTTGCATGGAGTCTTGAGGATGAAGAAGAGGAAGAGGTAAAACGTAAACCGTCGCCTTATGATGATTTATGGAATTTAGATAAAAAGACAACAAATCCAATACCAAATAACCGTAAGAAAAAGAAATTTCCGCCACGTCCTGAAAAAGATATTCTGTTATTTATTGAACAATACAGTAGGGAGCTTGATGATTGGCAACGCGATATATTAACGATGATGCGTGAAGAAATGCTCTATTTCTGGCCGCAGCTTGAAACGAAAATCATGAACGAAGGCTGGGCTTCGTATTGGCATCAGCGCATTATTCGGGAAATGAATCTGACGTCGGATGAAGCAATCGAGTTTGCAAAGCTTAATGCCGGTGTTGTTCAGCCATCAAAAACAAGCATTAATCCATATTATTTAGGTTTGAAAATCTTTGAGGATATTGAAGAACGCTACGATAACCCAACAAAAGAAATGATGGAACGCGGTGTAAAACCAGGCTCTGGTCGTGAAAAAATGTTTGAAGTCCGTGAAGTGGAGTCAGATATTTCGTTCATTCGAAATTATTTAACGAAGGATTTAGTTTTACGTGAAGATATGTATCTGTTCCAAAAGCAAGGCCGTGATTATAAAATCATTGATAAACAGTGGACACAGGTCCGCGACCAGCTAGTTAACATGCGGGTTAATGGAGGCTTCCCTTATATCACGGTAAATGATGGTGACTATCTAAAAAGCGGTGAACTCTTCCTAAAACACTGGTACGAGGACATTGAGTTGGATTTAAAATACCTTGAAAAAGTGCTGCCATACCTTTACCAGCTTTGGGGCAGACCAGTCCATATGGAAACGATACTCGAGAATAAAACAGTTGTATTTACGTATGATGGGAAGACGGTGCATAGGAAGTATGTCTAATCTATCCTGGAACCGACGCTTGGATCCAACGCATAAATCCTGGAATCGACGCAAAAAACTTGGATCCGACGCAAATAACTTGGATCCGACGCATAAATCCTGGAACCGACGCAAATAACTTGGATCCAACGCATAAATCCTGGAACCGATGCAAAAAACTTGGATCCGACGCATAAATCCCGGAACCGATGCAAATAACTTGGATCCAACGCATAAATCCTGGAACCGATGCAAATAACTTGGATCCGACGCATAAATCCTGGNCCGACGCAAATAACTTGGTTCCGACGCATAAATGCAGGAATTGACGCAAAAAACTTGGTTCCGACGCATAAATCCCGGAATCGATGCAAATAACTTGGATCCAACGCATAAATCCTGGAACCGATGCAAATAACTTGGATCCGACGCATAAATCCTGGNTCAACGCAAATAACTTGGATCCAACGCATAAATCCTGGAACCGATGCATAAATCCTGGAATCGACGCAAAAAACTTGGATTAGACGCATAAATCCCGAAATCGACGCTTTATTTTAATCTTTTTCCATCGAATTAGAAAACAAGAACAGTCCCAGTAAAATTCAATACAGTAGGACTGTTCTTGTTTCCTTATAAAGAAATATCTTGTTCAGTAGTTTGAATTACACGCTGTTTCCTGGATTTTCTAAAATAAAGCAACTCATAAATACATGGGATGACGATTAGGGTCAGAAGTGTAGCCATAGCTAGGCCGCCAATAACTACGATGGCTAGGCTTTGTGAGACTAGGCTTCCGGTTTCTGCTTGCTTGAATAATAACGGCAGCATCGCACAGATTGTGGCGATCGCAGTCATAAAAATCGGTCTCATTCTGGTAGCTGTTGCTTCTATGAGTGCTTCCCGGATTGTCATTTTTTGCTCGTTTTGTTTAACGCGATCGAGAAGAACAATCGCATTTGTTACGACAATTCCTATAAGCATTAATGCCCCTAAAAGAGCTGTTATATCAACAGATATTCCGCTTATGACGATTCCTAAAATAGCGCCAATTGCTGCTAGCGGAAGTGAAAATAGAATGGCAATAGGTGCTTTTATCGACTTAAATGTGATAACCATTATTAAAAATACGATCCCAATTGAAACAAGCATGATGAGAAATAAATCTGTGAAATCTTCTGTTTGTTGGGCACTGGCTCCCCCAACAAGAACTTCTACATTATCTGGGATTTGCATCCCTTTCTTATCCTTATTGTCTCCAAATATTTCAAGATTCACCTTTTTTGATATATCAGATAGCTTAGCAGAGTCTACAGCGGCTGTGACACGAAGATAGGCCTCTCCGTCTTTATGAAACTGGTTTGTTGAACGCTCTTCACTTTGTAAAGAAGCAATTGATGAAACTGGTACAAGACCGCTATCCGTTAAGACTGGAATGTTTTCCAAGTCATCTGGTGTTTTTGTGTCAAAAACAGGTTCTAGAACAACGGGTGTTTGTTTACCATTTAAAGTAACTGTTCCAATAGGTGTTTGATTTATCATCACACCAAGTTGACCAGCTATTTGTTCTGTATTTCCTTTTTTAGGATCAACTTTCAAGGAATAAACAGTTTTCTTTTCATCTTGGTTAGTCGTTACTTCTTCAACACCATCAATGTCTTCAACTTTTTCTTTAATATTGTTCGCAACAGTTTCAAGATCCGAAATATTTTCCCCGATCACATCTATTGTTATAGTGGTACTAGCTCCCCCCATCATGAATGAAGAAGCGAATACTTCCAATTGGGCGTCAGGATATTTATCCTTTTTCTTTTCCACCTCTTCTAATATTTTGTCTATGCTTTCTTTATCATTTACCAAAATACTAAAGGACGCCTCTGTTGGAGAGCCTACATAGCCGAATTGAGCCGCTTCTGCGGAAGCTCCCACTTGAGAGAATAAATATTCGACCCCATCCATTTTACGAATGGAAGATTCAAGTTCAATTGTTTTTTCCTTTACCTCTTCAAGTGGTGTATCATTCGGATAACTTAGAGTAGCGACAACATAGTCAGCGGAAGAGTTGTCGACAGCACCCTTTGGAATGGCAAAGTATGTCACTATAGAACCAGCAAAAAGCAGGAATGAAAGAGTGAAAACAATCCACTTATGATTTAATGACCAAGTGACCATTTTTGGAAAACGAACAGCTGGTTTATGTTCAGGAAGCTTGGTATTCTTTAATAATCCTGCACTCATTAATGGTACAACAGTCAATGCGACAAGTAAGGAAGCGAGCAAGGAATAAGTAACCGTTAATGCGAATGGCAAAAGAAATTCTTGCAGTCCTCCATTTAACAAACTCATCGGTAGGAATACAGCTACAGTGGCTAATGTAGAGGAAGTAATGGCTACCCCCACTTGTTTCGTGGCATCAATAACCATTTGGACTGAAAATTTTTCTGTTTGCATTTTACGGAAAATATTTTCAATGACAACAATACTGTCATCAACTAAACGTCCAACAGCTACAGCGACTCCGCCTAAGGTTAAAATATTTAATGTTATTCCAGACCATGATAGCAGGAATAATGTGAAACAAAGGGAAAGTGGAATCGAAACGATGGTAATAAAAGTCGTTCTAATATTTCGCAAAAACACCATAATGACTATCGTAGCGAATAATGCTCCTAAAAGGACTTCCTTCATCATTGTTTGCACCGAATTCTCCACCATATCAGCAAATGATACGTACACAACAGACTCCTGCTGATCATACTTTTCATTGATTTCCTTTGTAATCTTTTCTACTTCTTTGCTGATTGTCACCGCATTTGATTGGCTATCCTTCGTGATGCTAATATCTAAACTATCTTTACCATTAAAACGGCTAATGAAATTCGCATTAGTTGTTTCTTCAATCGTTGATAGATCCCCAAGCGTAACATCTGGAGCAACAAGTAAGCCTTTTAGTTTTTCTAAACTCGTAATGTCACCAATCACCTTAATATTGCTTGATTTTCCATCAATAATTTTTTCGCCGATGGATAAGGTTGTGTTTTGACCTTGAAGAATACCCATAACAGCTTGAAGTGGAACTTGTTTTTCGGCTAATTTTTCATTGTCAATTTTTACGGATAATATGGAATCTGTAATCCCATATACATCTACGCTGGATACCCCTTTAATATCCTGATACAGTGGCTGGATTTTATCTTTTGCAAAAGCCATATTTTCTGCTGTCATCCCATCTTCAAAGGTTACAGCAATGTTTACTATGGGAATCATAGAAGTATTAAGCTGTGTAACGGTTGGCTTTAATATGTTAGGAGGCAATACTACGTTGTTAAGTGCATCTTGTACATCTTGTTTTGCTTGCTTCATATCTGACCCTGCTTCAAAATATAGGTCGATTTTTGAAAATCCATCCCCGGTCGTGGAGTAGACAGATGTTTTTCCGTTTACACCATTTACAGCCCTTTCCACGGGAATAGTTACTTCTGTTTCCATTGTTTTTGAATCTGTACCTTGACCCATTGCAATAATCGTTACTTGTGGATTATCAGCTTCAGGTAAAAATTCCATTGGTAGCCTAAAATAACTAACTACACCGATAATTAAAATTAACATGGTCATTAATGCAACTGCAGCTTTATTGCCAAATGCCCACTTCGTTATGAACGACACTGGTAAATCACCTCTTTAAAATAATAAAATTCACACCGACAAAACATCATCATAAATCCCTTGAGCTATGTTACTTTTCACTGAAATTATCGGAAAATTTACATTTTTACATTCCATTCATAATTTTCCCCCTTTTCTCATTTGTTATACTCCATCATCATTTTATAAAAAAAAAACCTTTAAAGCATTGAGCCATAGCATTAAGTTTTTCTAAGACCTGGGACCTATGTTTTGAAAAACAATTCTGAAAAAGGTGACGTTCTTCACAGAATTTATAGGAGAAATAAACTAAAATGGATTTTAAATATATTTGGGGGGAATGAAAGTGGATAGAAAGAATTTACCTATCGTGTACTCATGCTCAGGGTGTTCATCGGCTGCACAAACTGCCAATGCGATTGCGATTAAAATGGACCGGGAAAACGTGGCTGAAATGTCATGTATCGCGGGTGTTGGAGGGGATGTTAAACCACTTGTTAAAACTGCAAAATCAGGACGTGATATCATTGCGATTGATGGTTGTCCCCTAGCATGCTGTAAGCATATATTAGCTAGGCATGATCTTGAAGCGAAGCATCATTTTGTACTAACAAATTTTGATGTTCCGAAAAAGCAACATGTTGACCCAGACCCTCAATTGACCAATAACGCGTACGAACAGATCTTGGGGCTTACGAAATAATTCTATCCTTACTTATCTGAAACATAAAAATGCAATGTAAAATGACCGACAAATTGTATCTTATTTGTGGTCATTTTTGTTTGATATGAAGGGGTTAATCGGGCTCCTGAACTGAAAAATTATTTATTCAATACATATTATATCTCTTGTAGTAAATATTAAATTTATAACAAATTATAAGGACAATATGATTATGACTTCTAAGTTAGAAGCTATTCTGTGGAGTATAGCCCTTCCAGGATTTGCACAATTACTAAACAGAAAAATTGTTAAAGGAATAGTATTTATTTTTTTGGAGTTCCTCATTAATGTTAATAGTCATTTTAACATTGTGATTTTGTATAGTTTTCAAGGAAAAATTACAGAAGCAATCGAAGCAACAAATTACCAATGGCTAATGTTCTATCCTTGTCTCTATATGTTTACTTTGTGGGATGCATATAAAGATGCAGAAGGGGAAACTCCCCCTTATTCGTATCTTCCTTTTGCATTTGGAGCTTATTTTGTAACAATCGGGCTTATGTACTCTCCTTCACTAAAGTTAGGACAACTATTATTGGGACCTGTGTGGCTTCCAATATTGTCCTTAATCCCAGGTTTATTGGTTGGGAATTTTATAAAGTGGTTGTTAATTCGAATGAAGGTTCAATGAAAGTGGTTATTGTTTTAGTACATACAAAAAATGGAGGCTTATATGATGACTCAAAAACAGGTTTTAAGTTCAAGCGAATTAGGGACATTGTGGATGACCTATCAGCAAAAAACAATGACACAGAGATTGCTTGAATATTTTATAGAACAAGCAGATGATAATCGTGCCAAAGAGATTATGCAAGATACTCATATGAAAATTATTAAGTATATTGAAGATATTAAAAACATCCTAGAAAATGAAGGTGCTGTCATTCCTATCGGATACACAGAGCAAGATGTTAATACTGGTGTGCCTAAACTCTATGACAATATGTTTGATATTATGTTTCTTCGTCTCCTCTCGGAAATGGGCATGGGATTACATACACTCCATCTAAGTATGGCCTATCGCAAAGACATCGTTCTTCTTTATATGGAATTAACTGCATTTACCCAAAGTGTATACAATGAATGTGTGGACTATTTGCAGGAGAGAGATGTGTTAATACGCCCCCCCGCCGTAACTATGCCAAAGTCTGTGGAGTTTGCAGATGGAACCAATTATATGAGTGGTTTTAACTTGTTTTCCGAAAAGAGAGCATTGAATACAGTCGAAGTAGCACATTTATACCATTCAATTGAATCCAATATTATTGGAATGCAATTGATAACGGGGTTCGCACAAGTGGCAAATGAACCTGAAGTAAAAAAATACTTTGTAAAAGGAAAAGAATTGGCAAAAAAAATTGTAACTGACAATACGCAATTATTTCTTCAGAGTGATATCCAACCACCTTCAACGTGGGGGGCAAATGCAACAGACTCAAAGGTGGCCCCCTTTTCAGATAAATTAATGTTGTATTGTACCAGTCTATTTTGCAGTTTCGGTTTAGGAAGCAGTGCTTTAGGCACAGCATTTAGTTTACGAAGTGACCTCCCATTAAAATTGCTAAGTGAAGCTAAAGATATATTAACTTATGGGCAGGACGGTGGTAAAATCATGGCGAAGAATGATTGGCTTGAAGAACCACCTTCAATGCAGGATAGGAACAAATTAACTAAATAACCTAGATGGGATTACTCAAATAATACAGGGCTGCATAAACTGCGAATACGATTGCGATTGATGGTTGTCCCCTAGCATGCTGTAAGCATATTTTAGCTAGGCATGATCTTGAAGCAAAGCATCATTTTGTACTAACCAATTTTGATGTTCCGAAAAAGCAACATGTTGACCCAGACCCTCAGTTGACCAATAATGCGTACGAACAGATCCTGGAACTTACGAAATAATTCAATCATCCTTACTTTACATTTTTATCTGCCATACCAACAGTGATATAATAAATAAAAATGTAAAGTAGGGTGAAAATATGAAAGCACTGAGAAAACAAGAAGTTATGGAGGAGTTCGATGAACTTATTGAATCACTTTCCAAAGATGAAGAGAAAGAAATTATTATTAAATTAATGGGAATTAAGGAAAAAGTAGAGAAATTGTTACAACAGCAAGACGAAGTTCTATATAATGGAATTGTAAACAATTCAATGAAAGAAATATGGGATAATGAAAAGGATGCGATATATGATAACTTATAAAAGGGAAACTGCTGGCTTTTAAGAAGTTTAATTATCCTCAAGAAAACTCTTCGATTGTTATTAAAATTCACTTCCAATTTATAATTTTCCATTACTTCAACTAATATTAATTGGGGGCATCCAGTTGTCCACATGAAATAAATTATTCATAAAGGTAGGCAGACTTTTCATGTAAAAGTACTGACTGCCTTTTGCTTTGCTTATGTTCAAGGCAGCACGCGAGATAAAGTCCATCATCGCGGTTATGAAGGACATTCCGAAGAAAGAACCCCGCAGTCCTTCATCAAGGTTATGAAGGACATTCCGAAGAGAGAACCTCGACGAACAGTCCTTCATAGAGGTTATGAAGGACATTCCGAGGAGAGAACTGCGACGAACAGTCCTTCATCGGGGTTATGAAGGACATTCCGAAGGGAGAAAGCCGGCAAACAGTCCATCATCAAGGTTATGAAGGACATTCCGAAGAGAGAACCCCGGCGAAAAGCCCTTCATCGCGGTTATAGGGGACTTTCGCTAAAATGTACCATAACAGATTTAGTTTTTTATGATGTTATAGTGAAAATAGGAGAAAAGGTTTGGTTAAAGGAGAAAAAACCATTTGCACACGTTTACTTAATAGATTCACAGAATGTCAAAAATCCGATATACTATGATTTGTTCAACAAAACAAACCGAAGGAAGCCCCTGCTTCTAAGTATGGGGAGGAATTCGGTTTTTTTATTTTCAAAAAGATTTTAGTAGAAATGTTATGAAAAGTTTGGTATATTCTAATTAGAACAAATGTTTGGGGGTTTTGAGAGATGTCAAGAAAAGGAAAACCTTGTTTTGTTTTAACTTTGCCAATGAACACAACTCAATTTGATATGATGCATTTCGATAAAGTTTTTGAAGTTTCNTTGTTTAGCTGAAATTTTAAAAAGGGACCTCTTAGTCCAAGACAACAAACAATATAGGAAAAATAGAAGGTGTATAATAGCTGATCGTCGTAAAATCCAACATTCAAAGGATGAAAAAGAAGCAAAAAACTTAGAAAAAGAGCTTCGTGCTTTGTATAAAAAACAAAAGGAAATTGAAGTTCAGTTTGGATTATCGGAATATGCTATCCATCATTTCATCACACCAATGAAACAACATTTTAATGACTTATTAGATATTAATACAGCTCAAAAGCTAGCAAGTCGAGCTTGGAAATCCTTTGAAAAGATCCGATATGGGGATGGGCGAAAAGTTCATTTTAAAAAATACGGAACCTTGACTTCTATTGAAGGGAAAACAAATAAATCCGGAATTACTTTTCGTGAAGTAAAAGGTGTATACATTGTAAATGTAATAGGAACGAAAGTAATTGTTAAAGTTAAAGAAACAGATATATATGCAAAAGAAGCTTTATTAAACTTTAAACAAATAAAGTACTGTCGAATCGTGAGAAAAACGATACGCGGAAAAATGAGATACTTTGTACAACTTGTCATCAATGGAATTCCGCCAGCTAAGCGGGATAAGAACACTGGTCTATTTAAGGTCCGTTTAGGCAAAGGTAGAACGGGCATTGACCCTGGAACACAAACGATGGCTGTTGTTTCTAATGCACTAGCCTTGCTGCGTGAATTAGCACCAGACGTAGATCAACTAGAAAGAGAGAAACGCTTACTATTGCGTAAAATGGACCGTTCCAAACGCAAAACAAACCCTCATAAATTTAATTCTGATGGAACATTTAAAAGTAAAAATAGGGATAGATGGGTGTTTTCAAACAATTACATCAAGCTCCGAAATCAATTACAAGATATAGGGCGTAAACAAGCAGTGAAACGCAGGCAGTCCCATTGCAGGTTAGCC
>NZ_LMBW01000001.1:104005-111877 GCF_001439915.1 Fredinandcohnia humi
CCTTCAATTACGTACAAAAGAGACAAAAATTAGTGAAAAGACTGGTAAGTTCCAACGTAAAAAGCGATATGGTAAATCAATCGCGAATAAGGCACCTGCTCTTTTCGTCTCCATTTTGGAATACAAATGCAAGTACCTTGGTGCAAAACTCAACAAAATAAATACTTGGACAGCTAAAGCAAGCCAATATAACCATGATACAGATGATTATCAAAAGAAAAAACTTCATCAACGATGGACTCAGGTTGGTGTATATACTGTTCAAAGAGATTTATATTCAGCTTTTTAAATTAAAAATATTGATGATTCCTTAGAAAGAATTGACAAAGAACTTTGCGATCAAACATTTGAAAGTTTTATAGGTAAACACGATTTAGAAATTCAGCAATTATAAATCTTGAAGCCTTCAATTTCCAGTATAGGCATTAAAACTTCTTAATATTTTAAAAGGTGTGACCTACCTATCGAACGCTAAACAACCACTAGGTTGTTTGTTCAAGAAAGGTTCTATGAACTAAGCGANCCTTATTGTGTACTTAGGCATTCTTTTTGAATGGCGCTAGGGAGAAATAAGAAGAAGTTTGGATAATAGAACCCGCCACATTTATGTGTGCGGCGTGTCAGAACGGACCCGACTTTCATGAGAGTTGAAAGTCAATAACAATAATAATCTCAATAGAAAGAGGTGCTAATTTGAATTTATCAACATTTAAAAATGAATGGTTTGGCAATATACGAGGAGATATCCTGGCCGGAATCGTAGTTGCACTTGCCCTAATTCCAGAGGCGATTGCCTTTTCTCTTATTGCAGGGGTTGACCCAAAGATTGGGTTGTACGCTTCCTTCTGTATTGCGGTGACAATTGCGTTTGTAGGTGGAAGACCTGGTATGATTTCAGCAGCAACAGGTGCAACTGCGCTATTAATGGTTACATTGGTCGCTGATCATGGTCTCCAATATTTATTGGCAGCAACGATTTTAACGGGGATTATCCAAATTATCATGGGTGTTTTAAAGTTAGGAAGACTCATGAAATTCGTTCCACGTTCAGTTATGACCGGGTTTGTGAATTCACTTGCGATTCTTATTTTTGCAGCACAGTTACCGCATTTTGCAGGTGAATCATGGCCAATGTACGCTATGGTAGCAGGAGCATTAGCGATTATTTATATTTTCCCGCGTTTTACAAAGGCTCTTCCGTCTCCGTTAGTTGCAATTATTGTCATGACGATTATTGCAATTATGACGAATAGTGGAGTACGGACGATTGGAGATATGGGGAAACTACCATCAACGCTACCCATGTTTTTACTGCCTGATATTCCGCTGAATTTTGAAACGTTAAAAATTATTTTTCCTTATTCTTTATCGATCGCAATTGTTGGATTAGTTGAATCATTACTAACGGCTTCGATTGTTGACGACATGACTGATACGGAAAGTGATAAAAATAAAGAAGCACGAGGACAAGGTATTGCAAATATCGTCTCTGGTTTCTTTGGAGCTATGGCTGGTTGTGCGATGATTGGTCAATCCGTTATCAACGTAAAATCAGGTGGTCGTAAAAGACTGTCTACATTAGTTGCGGGTGTCTTTTTAATGGTGTTAATTCTTTTATTACAAGACTTCTTAGTTTTGATACCAATGGCAGCCCTTGTTGGGGTTATGTTCATGGTTTGTATCGGAACATTTGATTGGTCATCGTTACGTACACTTCATAAGGTTCCGATCACGGATACAATCGTTATGATTGTAACAGTGCTCACCGTTTTACAAACCCATGACCTGTCCAAAGGTGTTTTAGCCGGAGTTATTTTAAGTGCCATTTTCTTTGCTGCTAAGATTTCAAAAGTACAGGTCACAAGTCTTTCTGCAAAGAACTCGCAAAAGAAAGTGTACCATGTATCAGGACAGCTGTTCTTTGCATCAGTTACTGATTTTGTAAATAGCTTTAATTTCAAGGAAGACGTGAAAGAAATTGACTTAGATCTATCAAAAGCCCACCTTTGGGATGACTCAGCAGTTGGTGCAATTGATAAGGTCATTATGAAATACGATCAAAATGGCGTTAAGGTAAACATAAAAGGATTAAATTCAGATAGTAATAAATTAGTGGAAAAACTCGCTGTTTACAAGGCGCAAGATGCCCTTGATAAAGTAGTGAATCAATAAAATTGGAAGACACGCTGTTCATACGCAGCGTGTTTTTTGTGTAAAAAATGTTAAAGCCATTTTTTCCATTCCTAGCCCTAAACCTTTTTGCATAAATTCTCGTACCTAGTAGATTTTATATGGTAAAGGAGGCGAAAAAAAATGAATTATAAGAACCCATTAAGTGCATCAGAACTCGGCACACTTTGGATTACATACCAGGAAAAAACAATGATTTTACGAATTCTTGAATACTTTATCGAAAAAGCTGATGATCAAGAAGCAAAGAACATCATGGGAATGTTGTGGCAAGAACTAGATTATTATGTTGAATTAATAAAAGAGGTTTTTAAAAGTGAAGGCGCAGTGATACCTGTAGGATTTACAAGTGAAGATGTTCATTTAGATGCACCAAATCTTTTTGACAATGGATTTGACATTATGTTACTCCGTGTTTTAAAAGAAATTAGTATGGGGATGTACACAATTAATATGAATATGGCGTATCGCAAAGATGTGATGACAATTTATGAAGGGCTGACTGTAGTTACGCATAAGGTTTATAAATTGGCAACTCTTTATTTACTAAAAAAAGGGATTCTTACGCTTCCGCCAAACATTACAATGCCCAAATCAACAGAATTTATTAAAAGCAAAAGCTACATGAGCGGATTTAACCCATTTAGTGAAAAGAGGTCTTTGAATGCGATTGAGGTAGGTTACATACATCATGGGATCGAATCAAATAATATTGGGATGCAACTTATTACAGGATTTGCCCAATCTGCAAAGAACAAAGAAGCTAGACAATATTTTGAAAAAGGAATAAGACTTGCGAAGAAACATATTAAAACATTTCAAGATTTACTTTTGGACAATGATATTCAGTTTTCCGCAACTTCAGGAAGCACAGTAACGGATTCAACAGTTGCCCCATTTTCTGACAAGCTGATGATGTATTGCATTGACTTTCTGAATGGGTTTAGTATTGTTGGTGCGAGTTTTGGGACCTTTTTTACATTAAGAAATGATATATCTTTGAAAACAGCCTTACTCGCAAAAGATGTTTATTTCTACGGGCAAGAAGGACTTGAAATTATGTTTAAAAACGGATGGTATGAAGAACCGCCGCAAACAGAAGACAGAAATCAATTAATAAATGGTAATTGAATAAAACAGGTAACACATTGATAAATGGGGGACTCGATATGGCACGAAATAAGAAGGAACGACCAGCGGGGTACTCGGAATGGACAAAATATATTATGGGTTTAATTGCACTCTTTTTAGTATTGGGTACCAACACAATTCCATCCAATGCTATGTTTCAAGGTTCGGAACATAGCACCTTAACATCCCCAAAGTTACAAAAGGACAGTCTCTATCAAAAAATCCAAGCCTTTAGTGAACAACATGAAATCAAACCGATTGATGCAAAGGTTGATAGGGTCTGGAAGGCAATACCGGGGTACAATGGATTAAGTGTAGACGTGAAGGCTAGTTATAAAAAAATGAAAACAGAAGGTAACTTTGATGAAGCTAAAGTTGTTTATAAGGAAATAGCACCAAATATCCATTTAGAAGATTTGGGGTCACACCCAATCTATAGAGGTAATCCTCAAAAACCCATGGTTACCTTTCTCATTAATGTTGCTTGGGGTAATGAATACATTCCTGCCATCCTAAATACTTTACGTGATAATAAGGTTAAGGGGACATTTTTCTTTGATGGAAGTTGGGTTAAAAAGAATCCAGATCTAGCAAAGATGATTAGCAAGGAGGGTCATGAAATTGGCAATCATGCTTACAGTCATCCAAATCTTCAACAGCGCTCCGCGGCCCAAACCATGGAAGAATTGAAAAAAACAAATGATGTCATTAAGGAAACCGTAGGAATAACACCGAAATGGTTTGGACCGCCAAGCGGAAGTTTTAATCAGATAACGGTTGATGTTGCAAGCCAACTTGGAATGAATACCATTTTATGGACAGTTGATACAGTTGATTGGAGGAAACCTGCAACTTCGGAAATGGTTAATCGAGTGGTTTCAAAAGTTGAGAACGGCACAATGGTTCTCATGCATCCCACAAAACCTTTTGCAGAGGGACTAGAAGCTATGATAACAAATATGAAGGCGAAGGGGTACCAACTTGGAACGGTTAGCGATCTAATGAGTGAAAAACGGTTAGATAAGTGATTGCCTAAAATCATTTATTACTTTTATTGGCTTAAAGGGAAAGTGAGTAGCTCATTGCTACTCCTTTTTGTTTAATCATATTTCCTTCTTCAACTAGCAGATTGAAAATACCCCACCTACATACTATAAAATGAATTCCCTATTATAATACCTTAGCATAATACATCACTGTAGTTTAAATGAAATATCACCCCTGACAAAAAAGGTACTTATTAAAATACTTGAACATCCCCGTTCGAAGAAATAGGAAAAATTCGACTTCTTTCACCCTAGATTAAGGCATCTTCTGATCATACTGCTACTTCAAAAATAAGATCCCCGAAAAAAACAACCACATAAAAAGGAGAGAACCTTATGTCTCAAATTCAAAGTTTCTACGAAGTTAATCCTCAAACGAAGGCCATACTGTCCGTGGCTGAAATTGAATATTTAACAATAGTCCTCGAGGAAGACAAACAAATTCTTGTTAGACAAACACCTTTACAAATGATTAAAGCAGCCTGCTTAGAAGGTGGTGCTTCCTTTGAAGGAAGGCGAAAGGCTGTTATCCATTTAACCGGTGCAATTTAAAAGGTACCAATTCCGATTAACCCCGAGGAAAGATCCTCGCATTTCCCACTCTTTCTCCAACTAGTTTTGAGTGCAACTGGATTTTCTTCCACTAAATCAAATCAATTGGTCCTCCAAAGGTTCCAAGTCCATCAATCCAATCCATTAATCAGTTCAAAAAATAACCAAACCCTTTCCATGAATGAATCTTACTATGCCTTGCAAAAACAATACCAACGTACGGCAATGTGCATCTTACAATATTCAACACCGGAACAATTGCCACTGGGCTTGTGAGAGCCAAAAGATGCGGTCGATAATGGCAACAAAGGTTGCTTGGACCAGCGAAGGTTCTGAAAAAAATTGTCCGAGTGTCTAGTTAAACCCTAAATGCCGAGCATACTTAGTATGCTGTGGCTGCCGGTCGGAAGAAAGCAATGGATTCAGAACCCCACTGCTTTAGCCGTGGGAGTATCAGTATACCGACAAGGAAGATTTTTACGAGGGAGTAAGCACAAAGCAAAAATTGTATAAAAAGGTAAATTAATTGATAAAGGTTGCTTTTTACAATGAGCAACCTTTTGTTTATGTATTTTACGCCAAAACGTCTTCTTTACCAAAGGTTAGGAAAACCTTTCTTATGAGTAATCCAAGCACTATCCCTGGAATGACACAAATCATTGGGAAAAAAACAGGCCCAAATGTGATTCCAAAAAAGATTGCTTTTGGTGCTACCATTAAACCGACCGTAACAAAATAGGCACAGAAGGCAAATGGTAAAAAGGAATAGGGTGCTTTCCCACCGCCAGCTTCTTTATATGCATCCCACATGGCAAAGAAATAAAGACACGGGTAAAACATGAGCCACCCATAATCAATAGATCCTAGCGCCTGTTGGGTTTCACCTAAGAAGCTAAGCATGATAGCCTCATTAAAATTTGCACAGGTATTGACCAAGAACTCTAAGAAAATAAAGGTGAGACCCTTCACATATTGTTTATTTAATAATTGTCCAAACCCCGGTAATGCAATACTCCAAAAAATACGTTCTACAGCCTTCACATTCGTTTTATCCACCACACTTGTCATTTCTATATCCATATTTTGTTATATTTCTCAGTTAATTATTCATCTAATTTTATTTAAAAAAGCACCCCAAAAATTAAGGTGCTTCATCTTAATAGTTACATATGCTCATTTGGGGGTGCTGGCATTCCATGGATACTGGTTCTATCAATGGAATTGTTGTCTTGTGTTTGGTCTTGAAATGATGCATTTGTATATTGATCATTCAGCTGATTCACTTCAGGTTGAACCTCTGTTGGTTCAACTTTGTTGGAAAGTGTGGCAACGTTTTGATTTGAATCGTTTTGCTGAAGATTATTTTGTGGTCCCTGGAAGTCTTGATATTCATTTTGTGCAGAAGGTCCTGGGGTCGAGTAATCTTGTTGTACATTTTGATAGTGTTGTGGTTGAATGGAATTCGTTTGTTGCTGCGGGTTATTTTGATATTGCTGCGCATTACCTGGATTTTGAATTTGTGGTGGCATTCCTTGTTGGCCAGTAGAAGGGGGTTGGTTTTGATTTTGTAGTTGCTCAGCAACCTGCGTAATGGCTTCTGCAGGTGTCTCTGGAATCTTATCGAAAAAACCTTTTCCTTTATCAGGATTTGAAATAATCCCTAGTGCGGCAAGAAACCCGATGATTGCCGTCACATACGTTTCCCATCTCGTTAAATCAATTTGCATACCTAAGTCTTTAAACATCATATAGAGAATCGATGCAAGAGAGACCCATAATCCGTAATTTTTCCATTTCATCTGCTGATAACTCCTTTTAGTAGTCTCTATGTATTCTATTCGGTTTTTGAAAAACCGTGAAAAGTGTACTTAAAACTTAAAAAGCCCCTTATGAATGGGGCGACAAGGATGCTGTGGAGTCATCTTGCAATCTTTCAAGAATTCTTCTTTTACGGTATAACATATTTCCAGTCTCGGTTAGGTCTTGAATCATGGAGCGGTTTGAGATGGCTCCAAAAATCATACCTGCAATTGGTATCATCTGAAGAAGCTTCTTCCAACCAAATTGATCACGATAAGTATATACTACCTCACGCCAACCTTGTAGTTGCGACATCATTTCATTCGAAGAATTCCTGCCTTGATAAAAGGTGGAAAGTTCGTTTAGGATAGCTTTTTTTCCAACGACATCCGCAGATGAAAACTGCAAGCATTTAATGATAAATATTCGTTCATTTTTTTCTTTTGGGTCAAATCCATGAATAATCGCTATTTCCTGAAGGGTTTTTAATGACATTCCAAGCAAAGCGGGAATATCGACTGCAAGTGTAAATATTCCGCCGATTCCTGTAGTTGCTCCTTGAACTGTAGCCACCTTTGCCCATTTTTCCGCATGCTCGTGGCTGGCTTCAATCATTGAGTGAAGCGGAATTTGCTTAATATCTGAGATACTTTCAATCGGTGTATTTGCTTTGCGTTCGACAAGGCGTAAAATCGCTTTTTCCTGGACAAGATATTTGCCCCCGGTTTGTAAGTAGCTGCCAATTTCATCGAGGAGTAGACCTATTTTTTCGTGGATAAACTTTGGAGTTAGTTTATCAAGAATTTTAAATGGGATTCGACCAATTCGTTCCCAAAACCATAATCCACTTTGGTTTTTTTCCCAAGCTTCTATCTTTGTTAATTCATTTTCAAGCATTTGTCTGGATTCCATGAACATTCCTCTTTCTTTTTTTCCTTATTGGGTATTACGTATGTAAGTAAAAATAGTTTCAAAAATATCTAACTAGGGCTGTGCGGGCGCACCTAACCCCCTAATAATAGGAAGTTGCTGGCCATCCAAGTGGATTCGAGTACCCCTAACCTCCTAATAACAGGAAACTGGTGACCCTCCAAATGGATTCGAGAGTCACCAATCTCCTAATAACAGGAAGATGGCGCCCCTCGAAATGAAT
>NZ_LMBW01000001.1:111882-111978 GCF_001439915.1 Fredinandcohnia humi
CCATTATCCTAAAAACAGGAAATTGGTGCCCCTCCAAAAGGATTCGAGAGTCACCAATCTCCTAATAACAGGAAGATGGCGCCCCTCGAAATGAAT
>NZ_LMBW01000001.1:112017-112107 GCF_001439915.1 Fredinandcohnia humi
AAAAACAGGAAAATGGTGCCCCTCCAAAAGGATTCGAGAGTCACCAATCTCCTAATAACAGGAAGATGGCGCCCCTCGAAATGAATTCGA
>NZ_LMBW01000001.1:112115-129767 GCF_001439915.1 Fredinandcohnia humi
GAAAACAGGAAACTGGTGACTTCCGAAAGCATCTAGAGTACCCTCAATCACCTACTATCAGGAAACTGCTCCCCATAGCAGCCTGTCCATATCACCAACACATTCCCACCAAGAAAATGATATAATATTCTAACCATGATAAGGGCTGTGATTGGATGAATGTACTTTTTGTAATGATTGGTGGATTTTTTGGGACTATTAGCCGTTATATACTTGGCGAACTGATACCTGCCTCAAATGGTTTTCCAATTGGCACCTTAACCGTGAATTTAATCGGTTGCTTATGTTTAGGATGGTTATTATCCTTTATTGCTAATCAAAAAAATATGAATCCGAAAATCTCTCTATTGTTCGGAACAGGGTTTATTGGATCTTTCACGACATTTTCCACTTTTTCAGTAGAATTGGTTCATTTACTGGAAGAAGAAAAAGTTGGCTACGCCGCTTTATACGTCGTCTTAAGCCTCTTTGCAGGACTTGTGCTTTCCTTTATTGGTTATCGTTTGGCTAATTTGCGAAAAATGGGAGAGGAATCGTCATGATACTAGTTGGAATCGGGGGAGCAGTAGGAGCAGCGAGCAGATACCTAGCAGGAATATGGATTGGCAAGAAGACCGGAACAAAATTCCCATATTCAACCTTGTTCATCAATATTGCTGGATCCTTTTTATTGGGAATATTAACAGGAATGAAGCTAAGCCAGGGTATTCCTGAATGGTGTTGGTTGCTGCTAGGAGTTGGATTTTGCGGGGCATTCACGACATTTTCGACATTTGGTTACGAAGCCATTCAATTATTTTTATCAAAACAACTAAAGAAAGCTTACCTCTACATAACAGCATCAACGATTATATGTACTATTTCTGCCTATATAGGAATCCTAATCATAACGTAAAAAAGCCAGGTGAACGTTGTGTAACACCTGGCTTTCGTATGAAAACTTTTATTTTTTTAACACGTCATGGTCAACATAACGTTCGCCATTGATTTCACTGATTACATTAATTGCAACCTTCGCACCGTCACCAGCGGTAATAATCGTGTGAACACTCACACCTGCACATGTACCTGCAGCCCAAATGCCATCTACATTCGTTTTACCAGATGCATCAACATCAAGAACTGTTTTAATACGTGGTTCAGTGCCATCTTTAATCGCAACACCAGCTGCAGCAGCAACATCAGTTAAAGCTCCTGTTGCAAAGATTACGTATTTGCCTTCGTGCTCACCATTTTCAGTTACAACCTTAAAACCATTTTCAGTTTTTTCAACGGAAATAACCGCTTGTTGAACAACTTCAGCACCAAATTTAGCCGCTTGTTTTTGCCCGGTTTCCACTAACACTGGACCTTCAATTTCCATTACACCATAATGGTTTTCAACCCATGCGCGTTTAGTCATCCCTTTATCACTATCTAAAAGTAATGTTTTCTTCCCAGCCTTTGCAGTAAATAAAGCTGCACTTGCTCCGGCAGGGCCAGCACCGACAATAATCACCTCAAACATTGTACAACACTCCTTTATGTAAAATAGTATTCAATGATAATTATACCCATTTATACCATGCCAATCTAATTATTTGCTTAAAAAAGGGATAAAAAGGAAACCCTTTTTATCCTGCATTTACATTGTTTCTGATGTCTGGTTATAGGTTTGCTTAGTTTGAACAACCATCTTTGTGCTTCTGTCATGAAGAAAATAATAAAGCACAATGCCTAATAGCACATAAAAACCACTAAAGAAATAAAATGTCCCAAGTCCGATTTTTGCACTAAGAAGACCGACGATAGATGATCCTAACCCGATTCCGGTGTCATAGATAGATAAGAATGTAGCTGTTGCTGTGCCTCTTCGTCTTGGCGCAGCAGCTTGAACAGCAATTGTTTGGAAACTTGGAAATAAAGTTCCCCAACCTAAACCGATTAAGGCAGCAGCTAATAAAAACATAATGGATGTTGATGAAATTCCAAGGAACAGCATTCCTATCGCAAACACCACTATCGACGGATAGATGATTTTGTTAGCCCCATATTGGTCAAACCATCTTCCAGTGAATGGTCTAGATATGAGAAGTACTACTGCATATACCATGAAAAAGAAGCTAGAAACCTCAAATAACCCAATTTCCTGAGCGTACACGGAAACGAAGGATAGAATGGAGGAATATACAATCCCTAATAATCCACCAACAATTGAAATTTTAATGGCTGGAACCTCAAAGAGATTCCCAAAAGACATTTTTGTTTTCGCTGCTACTTGAGGTGTTGGCTTTTCTTGTATTCTTGAAGGTACTTTTACAAAATACCCTGCCAGTGATGCAAGAACAGCACAAATTGCGCCAAAGATAAACACGCTATTCATTCCTGATTGATTCATTAAAGTTAAGCCTAAAAAAGGGCCAATAACCATAGCTAGGTTGTTTGACATGATAAAGTATCCCATACCTTCACCTTTACGTGAATCAGGGATAATGTCTGCGATGATTCCACCAGCAGCAGTCGTTGCCATACCGAATCCAATTCCATGAAACAACCGTAAGAGTAAAACGGAATAAATGGAAGGAGTGAAAAAATAAAAAAACGATGAAATCATGAAAATAAGTAGGGAAAGGAAAAGGACTTTCTTTCTTCCAATCGTATTTAACCACTGTCCCGCAAATGGACGGATGATGATTGCGGAGAATAAAAATACTGTAATCATGAGTCCTGCTTCTAATTCATTTCCACCTAAATCATTTAATGTGTAAACCGGTAATGTAACCAATAAATAATAAAATGTTAAAAAAACAAAGAAATTACTTAAGGAAAGATTAACAAAATCTTTCGTCCACAGCTTTTGTTTCCCCATTATGTCTCCCCCTGTTGTTATTTTATCTCAGGCGAGGATTGAACACCGCCGGAATAAAAAGTTATATCTGTTCGAACCATTGGTGTAAAAGCTTATTTAGCTGATCCTGTAATTCTATTGGAAAATTTTCTACTAGCCTGTGATTCATTGCGATCATGGCTTGTTCCCAATTCGGATACTCAGCTAACGCCTTTTCCGTCAATTCAATTTGTTTCGTACGCTTGTCAGCCCCTTGAATTTGTCTTACAAGCCCGAGCCTAACAAGCTTTTGAATATTTCTTGTCATAGGTGGAGCTTCAACAGTTAAATAGTCACAAAGCTCTGATTGTGTTAAGGTCCCTTTCGTTTTTAATACAAATAAAACGGACCATTGTGCGCTAAATAGTCCGAAAGGTTCTAACGTTTCATTTACATGTTTTGTAAGCTGACGTGACAACTGATGCACGGCGTGAAAGAGGCTGTGTCTTGTTTGCATTAAATCACCTCAATGCATATTTCTTCGCAAATTAGTTACCTAGGTAACTATATCACTTATTTACTTCAAAAAGCAACTGGGAAGGATATAAAACAATTAGAGAAATGGGATAATCCACTTACATAAATCAAAAACTAGTTGTAATCAATTAGACTGGGGGATTTTCGAGTGATATCAAAAGAGATTCTATCCATTTTAGAAGATAAAATCCAACTTATTGAAAGAGGAGACATGGCCATCTATTTAGTTGGACCAATCATGCTCCCTGTTAATTTAGATGGGGAGACAGTCCTTTTCAACTGGTATTGTTGGCTTTTATGTGATGAAGTGACACTTGACGCAAATCGCATTATCGAAAAGCTTTCGTCGACAAACCTCGCTGAAAGGCAGCAATCAAGTGTTTTGGTTTACGGAGATTTCGAAAATGCGGATGAGGCATTAATTCGGATGCACAGTATTTGTCACACAGGTGATATTTTTGGAAGCAAACGCTGTGATTGTGGATATCAACTTAAACAATCGATGAGAATTATTGTCGATCACGGGGCGGGGGCTTTGTTTTACCTTGCGAACCATGAAGGGCGCGGAATTGGGTTATTCAGTAAGGCAATGGCGTATATCCTTCAGGAAAATGGCTTAGATACAGTTGAAGCGAATCTCCAGCTTGGATTTAAGGATGATGCCAGAAATTATGATGATGCTATACGTGTATTGAAAACATTACGGACCAAACCTGTTTCATTGATAACGAACAATCCTAAAAAAATGAACGCCTTAAAGAATAGCGGAATGAATGTTTCTGAGCGGATGCCAATCTGGGGAGATGTGTCCGATTATAATCGAAAATATTTGCAGACAAAAGTAGAAAAAGCTGGACACTTAATCGAAATGGCCCAAGACGAACAACCTTTCTAACTAAAATGAGCTAACCTGTCATAGGCTAGCTCATTTTTTATGTCTAGCTTCAGGCGCCATCGGCTCTCTGGTCTAGCCAATCGCTTCGGAAGGTAGAATGCACCTTCAGTCAGCGCTCGTCTTATTCTTGACTTGCACAGGATGTGTTGACATCGACGTTCGCCACAGGACGTGGCGGTAATTAGTCGATGTTCCTTAGGCTGGGCGCCTTACGTTTTCTCTTAATCATACGGGAAATTTTCTCCTTCCGTATTTTGGAATGGGGGAAGGAATTGAATCACAATCACCACAGGTAATAGATAACCGATCAAAGCTTCAGCTATTGCCACAGCTCTTGACAATCCAAATGGAGTGACATCCCCGTACCCGACCGATAAAAGTGTAATCGCACTAAAATACAAGGAGCGTGTCACGATATCAAGCGATTGCTCCTGATGGGAATCAGACGCGTAATGGTCGTGTACCGAACCAAGATCCAGGAAGTCTAACAAAATATATATAAGTGCAAATGTTAATAATGTATTCAGATACACAACAATAAAGATGAACGCACGATACAGAGTCTTTTTTCCGTGAATGAACGACTTCATCCTATTCACATCTACTCACATCCTTAAAGCCAGCCTTTCTATATGTATATTAAGAAATCAATAGAATAGACTAGCCTCCCGTTTAGCCATCCCGACAAAAATAAAACCCGGCAAAGATAGCCGAGTGGGGTTAAGATGTTACTATTCATGGATCGTGCTTTTCTCCTCAAGATAGTGACTTATTTCCTGTGAAAATGCCTCTTTGTCATCAACTGTTACATAAAGCTTTGTCATTTCCCTTTTAAAACCAAAAGGCAGGTAAGCTAATGCGGGCTCTGTTAATACAATTTCAAATTGCGGATCCTCTTCAAATAAGTTTGGTAAGGTAATCGCAAAGCTATCCTTTTCACGCGCTCGCTCTTTTTTACCAGTAATGGTTGGTTGGATGGATTTGATTTTTTTCAAATCAACTACAATTTCGCGTCTAATCCCAACTTGGGCAAACAGGGCCCCATCTTTTATGACAATCGGAGAAAGTCGTACAGCTTGATAGTCTGCGATGATCAACAGCAACGCATATACATCCAATGCCGTGAAAATCCAAGCAGCGGTGGGGCTCCAGAAATGCGCAATTAAAAAGTGAACGCCAATTACCTCAATAACCATTGCATGGACGAGCATGATAAACAGACCGAAATAACCGGAATTTCTGTGGATTGTAAATGAACAAGCATGGGCACTGTCCACCCATTTTTTCTTCCAGGCAAAGAAGCCATAATAGAAGATTGTAAAATCATAGACAAGAATATCGATTACCTTTTTTTGTCCAAACGTAGTTTTTAAAGCCGTCCGAATGGCGGCAGGGAAAAAATAATTGATTTCTTTTTGCGTTTTATAATGTTGATAAAGTACAGGAATTTTACCTAATAACATGGCTGCAAGAAATAGTTCAATTACAATAAAGAGACCCTCAAGTGCAAATATCCCGTATTTTAAATAATCAAATATAGCTAATTCATGGCTTGGAACAATGAAATAAGCAAACCAAAATCCGCCAATTATGACCGGAAGAAGAGTAATTAAGGAAAGTCTGTTACGGACTACAAATAGGTAGAAGAAAAGGGGCAAAACAATTGTTAAATCAAATAAGGATGCTAAAATTAGGGGTTCTGTAATAGGTCCGAATGGTTGAATAATCATCAAGGTGTAATTCGAGCCAAGTATGAGTAGGGCAAGGAAAGCAAAAAGATAAATTGACCTGTTCTTTTTTAAAGACTGTTCCATAGGACTGCCTCCTAACAACATTTGCTTACAAGATTATTATAACAAATAAAAAAGGTGGCAAAAGCCACCTTTTATAAAAATAGGTTAAGAATTTGATAAAAAACCCCTGCTAATATCGCTGAAATTGGCAGAGTGATTACCCAGGTTAAAACGATTTTTCGAGCAACTCCCCATTTGACTCCTTTAACGCGTTGTGCCGAACCAACGCCCATAATTGCTGATGAAATAACATGGGTTGTACTTACTGGTAAGTGAATAAAAGTTGCACCGAAAATGATTAGAGCTGAAGACAGGTCTGCTGCCGCACCATTGATTGGACGGATTTTCATAATCTTTCCACCGACGGTTTTAATGATTTTCCAACCACCAATTGAGGTACCTATCCCCATTGCAGTTGCAGCTGCAAATCTTACCCATAATGGAATATCAGTTGAGGTTGTAAATTCCCCAGCAATCAATGCCATCGTGATAATACCCATCGCTTTTTGGGCGTCATTCGTTCCATGAGTAAAGGATTGAAGGGCAGCCGTGAAAATTTGAAAAGTACGAAATCCCTTATTTGTTTTATAAAGACCGGAATTCCGAAAAAGGACCTTAAAAAGGCTCATCATGAGAAACCCTACTGCTAAAGCAATAAATGGTGAAAGAATAAGTGCCTCCAAAATCTTTAAAAAACCGTTATAATTCAAGATTCCAAACCCTGCAGCAGAAATGGCTGCACCGGCAATGGAGCCTATTAATGCATGTGATGAACTACTAGGAATTCCGTAATACCAAGTGATTAAGTTCCATGCAATTGCTGAAAGAAGTGCTGCAAGGATGACCACCGATCCATTTTGAATGGCAAATGGATCGACAATATCCTTCGTAATCGTTTTGGCAACACCTGTAAATGTAATGGCACCGACAAAGTTCATCGTAGCCGCAAGGATAATGGCATGTCTTGGCTTTAGTGCCTTCGTTGACACACTAGTAGCAATTGCATTGGCCGTATCATGGAATCCATTAATAAAATCAAATGCCAACGCAAAGAAAACAATTAAAATTGTAAGTATAAATAAGCTATCCATATTAATAAGATTCTCCTTTATGCATTTCTCATAATGATGGTTTCTAGCGTATCCGCAACATCCTCACAGAAGTCCGAAATGCCTTCAAGAATCTCATAAATCTCCTTCAACTGAATGATTTTAATTGGATCTTTTTCCGTTTGGAACAGCTGTTTGATTGAAACTCTCAATAATTCGTCACATTCTGATTCATAATCATTGATTCTGATTGCATGTTTACGCATATCTAAAAGCTTCTTATTAGATAGAAGTTCAATGGCATGGTAGATCTCAACCGTGCTTTTTTGAATGAGGTCAGCGTATGTAGTCATATATTCGTCAGTATGTGTCAATGAATACATCTCGAATCGTGCTGCGCATGATTCCATTCCATCTAATACATCATCCATTTTCATTGCTAATTGTAGAATATCCTCACGCTCAATCGGAGTGATGAAAGATTTATTAAGTTCAGTAATTAAGCCGTGAATAACATCATCGCCTTTTTTTTCGTAATTTTTCATTTCAATCGAAAACTCTTTAAGATCACTTACATTTTTAATTTTAAACTGAACAAAATAGTCTGCGGCTTCTTTTACATTAGCCGAGATTGATGTAAGTGCATCAAAAAATATATCTTTTTTCTTTTTTGCGAACATGATATTGTCCTCCAATAATAAATAATAAACACAAAGAAGATTTTCACCTAAATTTGTCGAAATTACAATGAAAAATTAACAAACTTTACAAAAATGTAATATAAAATTTACGCGGTGTATTTCTGAAAAACACAACTGTGTTTCAGGTGTACACCAAAAAATATGGTTATGTTATTATCTATAGAAAATTAAGGAAATATACTTTGAAATTTATTTGAAATGGTGTAAAATTACACTAAATAGAAAATGGTGTAATTTTACACTAGAGGAATTGGTTGGTGGAGATGTGTGACACAAGCAATTAATATTGAAAGGATCGATACAAAGCAATTATTAGTAAAACAGAAAAAAGAAATGATATCGCTCTCAAAGCGGGTTAGTAAGGTCGGAGAAGAATACCTTCTTTCGAGATTTGAGGTTTATGATCAAGTCATTTGCTTAAGACGTAATCAAAAGCTTTTTGCCTTTCAACTGGTTCAAACCTTTGAACAAAGAGAGGAGAGATTTGTATACTTCGGTCCTTTGTTTTCGAGAATGAGTTGTTTTCTTGACCTTTTTTTGACATATCTTCAAGTCGTAATGGAAGAGAATCGAGGTCGGACAATCCATCTTCTTGCTGAAATCGAGAACCCAGAGGTGTTATTGCTTTTTAAAGCATTGTTTGAGGATTATGCCTATCCGAAATTTCTTGGGATTAAGGTACCGGAAGAAATAAAGGAGAAGGTTCGAATTTTTTGCGAGAAGCTTTCCCATATTCATGACCTTGATGTTGAAAGGATGACCACAAATTCAAAGGAATCACTTTATCAATCTAGGCCTAGCCATCCCGCAATAGAGAAGTGGCTTCATTCGCGAAAAATAAATCTTTCACAAGGGATGAATGTTGTATTGTATTCCCGTGTGCCAACCGAATCAGTTGCACGCGAAAATTTTAAGCTTCAGCTTGAACGAGGAAGAGCCCGAATGGCCAATTGGAAGGAAGGGAAAAAAGAAGTGCTCGCTTTATTTGAAGGAGGGTTTGTAAGCAATGTCTAGTATCTATTTTTCGCAAATTAGAGAGGATAGTTTAGTAGAAAGAGAGATTTCAAAAATTGTAAAACCGAAAAAGGTTCTTGTGATTGGCTCTGGAGGATGTACAGCATTTTCCATTCTTAATGACTCAGTTGATGACGTTCTCAGCGTAGATGTGAATCCAGCTCAATGTGCTTTAATTGAGCTAAAAAAAGCGGCAATCCACCATTTTTCGCTAAAGGAATTCCTTGCTTTTATTGGGGAAGTTGCTTGCCAAAACCGAGTTCAAATGTATGAGGAAATAGCAAAAGACTTACCTGATTATGCTAGGGAATATTGGCAACAGCATCATCATGAGATTGAATTTGGGATTAATCACTGTGGTGTAAATGAACGATTTTATAGATTCATAGGGGAAAATATTTGCCGGAATATCTATAATGAATCAGTTTGGGGAGAGTTACTTTCTTCAAATAATTTGGAGGAACAGCAGGTGTTTTATGAAAAATACCTGACTACGTCTGAATGGAGAACAGCTGTGAAAATATTGTTAAGTAAATCAACACATCTGCAATTCTTTCCGAGCTTTATGTTTGCGAATGCAAGTGAAAATGACTTCTCAACCTTTTTTTTAAGTCAGTTTGAGAAGGAAGTGAAAACGAAGCCGATTCAAAATAATTATTTTTTTTCTCAAATATTGTTTGCTTCATATCGATATGAGCAAGAGGAGGGAGTTCCATTTTATTTATCTGAGGAAGGGTATGAAGCCGCAAAACGGAATCTTGGTAAACTTTCCATTCATTCCGAGAGCATTCAAGAACTTTTGAGTAAGGGACATTCCATTGATGCTTTTTATTTATCCAATGTTTTCGACTGGGCAGATGTTAATGGAAAGGAAGCAATTTGCAACGGGATTTTACGGGCAAAATCAGATAAAGCTGTGGTGATGTTCCGAAATATGCTTAGTACAAGTCAATTGCCTGACGATTTTATGAAGCAATTTATTCGTGATGAGGAGCTGTCCACGCATTGTGAAGGGTTGGAACGTTCGATGTTGTATCAAAAAATAACAGTGGGGCAGTGTGTATGACCTATGAATTTTTGGAGCTGGATGAAACCCATAATCGACAATTACTTCAATTAGCAAAGACAACAAATACGGGAAGTGATCTCTTCTATGTTGACCGTTCCCCGAACTTTTTTTCTTTGTCGGAGGAATTTGGGATGACAAGGCATTTCGGTTTATTTAAGGAAAGTGAACTAATCGGCTGTGTCGCAGTGAGTGAGCAAAAGCGGGTACTTACCAATAGGTGTGAAAACGTGTATTACTTAAATGATTTAAGAATTCATCCTGACTATCACCGGACGTTTGCCTTTTACCGCTTGGCGGAAAACATATTGTCACTTTATCGAAATGAAGGAAACGTAAAATGGATGATTTCCACCGTTCTCGATAGCAATACAAATAAAACATCTATGACAAAAGGAAATAGTCTCCTTCCTGGTGGAGTTGAAATTGGCAGAACCATTCATATTGGCATCCCGATGTTTATGAAGTATAGGAAAAGTCAGCTTGATATATGCGAAATTAACGGGGAAGAGGCGTGGGCGATTTATAAAAAATTGGCAAGGCTTCAACCATTTGCTCCTTGCGAAAAACGAATGTTTTTAAGTGGAAATGGTGTGTTCTTACGTATAAGGGATAAGAATAAGGATGAATTAGCCATTTGTAAGCTTGTTGACCAATCCGATGCACGGAAGCTCAGGCTTTCTAGGAAACTTCCTTTTTCGTTTAAAATTGTGAATTTATTTTGTAGGTTTGCAGATTGTCCGCCACTTCCAAATCATGGAGAGGAATTTCGGCACGGTTATATGGCATATTTCACCGCAAAGGAAAAGCCGCAAAACTATCAAAAGGAATTTATTTCTTTTATTCAAAAGGAGTTTAAGCACAAATACAGCTATTTGTTTTTGGGAGTATCGACCGAGGAGGCCCAGTATTTCCGAAGCAATCCATTTTATATCAAACTTTCATCAACGACGTTTGCGTATGGAGATGTTCCGCCAAACCTTTCAATGGATTTTCATGAATTAACACTTATTTAGGGGGATTTTATGATGGAGAAATTTGTAGCATTAAAGAAAGTGACCGATCGTATGTTTCAAGAAAAGAAAATTGAAGAGCATCCATTGTTTGTGGCTATAAATAACGGTGAATTTTCTGTTGAACAACAAAAGCAAATTGCCCTTCAAATTTATCATGTTGTTCTCTATTTTCCACGGTTTTTATCCGCGATTTTAACAAATATGTCAGATTATCGGATGAGAATGCCGCTTGTGGAAAATTTATTTGAAGAGCATGGAAAAATGAATGAAAAGTATGTTCATAGCCAGACCTATAAGGCGTTTTTAAAAGGAATTGGTGTTTCCGAGGATGAAATCGCATTAAGTGAACCGTGCATACCAGTTATTGCCTATAATCGTGGATTAACTGACTTATGCCTTCATTACCACTATTTAGAGGGACTTGCAGCATTAGGTGTAATTGAAGAAATTGTAGCTCGTGTGTCTCCTTTGGTTGGTCAATTTGCGAAAAGTAACTATGGCTGCGAAAATAAATCACTTGTTCATTTCACTGACCATGAAGTACTGGATGTTCAGCATGCGAATGAAATTTATGAAGTCGTTGCATTAAGCTATGAAGGAGATCAAAAGCAAATCATTGAACGTGGTTTACAATTTGGCATGTACTACCATTCAAGAATGTACACTGACATCTTAGAAACAGTTCGCTAATCAAAGACCTTTCCATGGTTCTAAGTCTCCGCTCAAAACTTCCTTTTTAAAATGTTCTCACATGTTGTTTGGGCGGAGCATAATTTAGGTTAGTAACTATGGAGGTGTTGGGAAATGGGGATAATATCTGGTAAAGAGTATATTGATAGAATTAATAAACTTCATTCTGATATTTGGATTGATGGGGAGAAGGTGAAGGGGAATATTTCTGAGCATCCTGCATTCCGTGGAGTCATGAAAAGTCAGGCAAAGCTCTATGACATTCAATGTGATTCATCCATCCAAGACATCATGACCTTTACCTCTTCTAAAACAGGGAATCAAATTGGTACCTCATATTTAGAACCAAAAACCAAGGAAGATTTAGAAAAAAGACGTCTTATGATTCAAACTTGGGCAAAAAGTTCACTTGGAATGATGGGGAGATCCCCTGATTATATGAATACGTCTTTAATGGCGGTTAGTGCAGCGGCTGATGTATTTTCTTCTATTGATCCGGAATTTGTGAAAAATCTTCGCAGGTTTTATGAGGAAGCATGTGAAAAGGATTATTCATTTACGCACACCTTTATCAATCCGCAAACAAACCGTTCCGTTTTCCATATGGAGGACGACGATAATATTATAACGGCCAAGATTATTGATAGAAAAAAAGACGGGATTATTATTCATGGTGCAAGATTGCTAGCTACGCAGGGTGGTATAACAGATGAATTAATCGTCTTCCCAGCGGGCGGAAATTTTTATAATAAGGACTATGCTTTTGCTTTTTCGATTCCAAGTAATACGAAGGGATTAACATTTCTTTGCAGGGAATCATTTGCATATCGAAAATCAACTTTTGATCATCCACTTAGTTCAAGGTTTGAAGAAATGGATACAATCATCGTTTTTAATAATGTTCATGTTCCTCGTGAACGGATCTTTATGAGTGAAAGCATTGATTGTGCTAATAAGATGTATGCGGAAACAAGTTTTTATCCACTGGTCCTGCATCAGGTTATTTCAAGACAGGTTGTAAAAACGGAAAGCCTGCTGGGAGTTGCCCAAGCCTTGGTGGATACGATTAAGATTGGTGAATATCAGCATGTACAAGGAAAAATCAGTGAAATTATTGTTGGGCTAGAGTCCATGAAAGCATTATTGTTAGCATCAGAAACTCAAGCGAAAATGGATAAATGGGGGACTATGGCCCCGGCAATCTACCCTCTATACAGTGCAATTAATTTATATCCTCATCTATACCCACGTTTTACTGAGATTTTACAGCTATTAGGTGCAAGTGGTCTAGTTTCAATTCCCACTGAAAGAGACTTCGCTAGTGAGAAAAGGGTGGATCTTGACCAATATTTACAGGCTGCAAATGCCAATTCATTGGATCGGGTAAAACTATTTAGACTAGCTTGGGATCTTTCTATGAGTGCATTCGGATCCAGACAAACCCTATATGAACGCTTTTTCTTCGGTGACCCGATACGCCTTGCAGGTGACCTATATCGCGGCTATGACAGAACCGAGCTCACAAACCGAGTTAAGGAATTTTTAAACAATTAATTTAAAATTATTTTCATTTGTATGCTCATAAATTTTTTTCTCGTTCGTATAAATATATGTAGCGCTATTTTTGCGATATTTTATATTTGCACAAATAAAGGGGAATTCGAATGGGAAAAAACTTCAAGAAGTCTTTCGCTGTAGTGGGAAGAGGTAAAGTAATCCTTCTGATAGGATTGCTTTTTATTCTCTTCGTTGCTATTGGGCTCAACATGTATATCAATTCTCGGGATGTTAGTGCTTTAAATAATCCATTACCGGAACCAACCATTATTTATGACAAAAATGGAGAAATTGCAGGTAAGGTACCTGGACCCAAGATCGAAGGAATCAGCTATGAAAAAATTCCGTCACATGTTATCGATGCTGTAATCGCCACTGAAGACCGAAGATTTTACAAGCATCCTGGTGTGGATTACATTGGGATCTTTCGTGCGCTTTTCCGAAATGTAAAAGCTGGTGAAGTCGTTGAGGGAGGAAGTACGATTACCCAGCAATTAACAAAGAATGTATTTCTAACTCATGAACAAACATTGAAACGCAAAATAGAAGAATTCTTCCTTGCCCAAAAAATTGAACGTACTTTTTCAAAAGAGAAAATCATGGAAATGTATTTAAATCAAATTTACTTTGGTGAAGGGGCTTGGGGGATAAAAAACGCCGCAAGAACGTATTTTGGTAAAGAGGTTAACGACTTAACAGTAAGTGAAAGTGCCATTCTTGCAGGGTTAATTAAATCACCTTCGAGAATGAATCCATTAATCGACCAAGAAAAATCATTTAATAGAAGAGATCTAGTCTTAGGATTGATGGAGGAGCAGGGATATCTTACTTCCAATCAAGTAGAGGAAGCAAAGGCCCAAGAGATGGAGTTTAAGGGACGTCAGCTTGATCCATATGGAGGAAAGTTTCCATACTATGTTGATTATATAATCGAAGAAGCGATTGAAAAATATGGTCTCACACAAAATGAAGTCATGTCCGGCGGTTTAGAAATTTATACAGAGCTTGATCCCCACATGCAGGAATCTGTAGAAAATGTTTATAAAAATGACACCCTATTTCCTGCTAGCACCGAGGACCAATTGCTTCAAAGTGGTGCTATATTAGTAGATCCTAAGACAGGCGGAATCAGCGCATTGGTTGGAGGTCGAGGTGAGCATGTATTCCGTGGTTTCAACCATGCGACCCAATTAAGAAGACAGCCGGGTTCAACGATAAAACCACTTGCTGTTTATACGCCTGCACTTGAGAAAGGCTACAGCATCTATGATGTATTGCCGGATAAACCGATGAGTTGGGATGGCTATGAGCCATCAAATGTTTCCGGCAGATTTAAAGGCAGTGTTACCATTTACGATGCGGTAAGAGACTCAGACAATGTGCCAGCGGTATGGCTATTAAATGAAATTGGACTGAAAACAGGTATTGATTCTGTAAAAAGGTTTGGCCTTCCGATCACAGAAAATGATCATAACTTACCGCTTGCCCTTGGCGGACTTCATACAGGGGTTGCTCCGATTCATATGGCCGAAGCCTTTACAACCTTTCCGAATGAAGGGAAAAAGACGAAAGCACATGCCATTTCAAAAATCGTCGGCGCAAATGGTGAAATAATTGCTGAGTGGAAGGAAGAGCCTGTGCAAATTACAACTCCTGAGGTAGCGCAAAGGATGACATTTATGCTAAAGGGTGTTGTTGAAAACGGGACTGGTCGCCATGCCAGAATTGAAGGACGAGAAGTGGCAGGGAAGACCGGTTCTACTCAGGTTACCATTGAAGGAATTAAGGGGTCAAAGGATATTTGGATGGTCGGATACACGCCGGAGCTCGTTGGAGCAGTTTGGCTTGGATATGACAAGACTGATGCAAGTCATTACGTAACCAATTCAAGTTCTACTGCAGCCACTATTTTTAAAGAAATGGTACAGCAGTCATTAAGTAATGTACCGCCAAGTTCGTTCAATCTGCCAGCCTTTCAGCCTCCTATTAAACAGAAGGAGAATGAGTGGAAGGAAAACAACGGGCAAGAACAGAACAAAGATAAGTGGAAAGAGGAAAAAAAGAAGCAGAAGGAAGAAGAGAAACGACGGAAAAAGGAAGAAAAAAAGAAACATAAAAACGATGACTAGAGAGCAAGTTCCCTTTTTAAAATGGGGGGCTTGCTCTTTTTTTGGAGGGGAAACCAAATCAACAATATTTTTCGAAAAAAATTCATAAAAAAGTGAAACCTTTCTTGCCTATGTATCGTAAATAGATTGTAAAGAAAATCAAACTGAGTTGATTATATATGGAGGTGAAGCTATGGAACTATTTGGTTACGATATTCAAACCATTTATCTGATCGGCTTAGTCGTCAGTGGAATCGGTACCCTGCTTTTTATCCTATTTGGAGACTTTCTAGAGGGAATCTTCCCAGATTTTCTGAGCCCAACACTCATTTTTTCATTCCTCACGTTTTTAAGCGCAACTGGTTATATTTTTGAAAAATTGCTTTCCTTTCATAGTTTCTTAATTTTTGTTCTTTCACTCGTGTTAGCACTTATTTTAGTCACTTTATTGAATGTTTTCGTATTAATCCCATTGTCTTCTGCGGAGGAATCGATGGTATACAGAGAAGAGGATTTGAAAGGACGAATTGGCAAAGTCATCACTTCAATCCCTGTAGATGGTTTCGGTGAAGTAGTCATTGACGGAATCAGTGGAACAATCGCCAAATCAGCAAAAAGCTTTAATAATGAACCCATTCCATATGAAGAAAAGGTTCTTATTATAGATATTAAAGAAGGCGTTGTGTACGTCTTACCTTACCAAAATATGACGATTAAAGGGGGAAATCATTTATGATAACAGGAATATGGATTGTAATTGGAGTAGTTGCATTTTTACTACTTGCACTTATTGGGGTTTTTGTTACAAAGTACAGAACAGCAGGTCCGGATGAAGCGTTAATCGTAACTGGTAGCCATTTAGGTGGAAAAAATGTCCACGTGGACGAAACAGGAAACCGAATCAAAATTGTACGCGGTGGTGGTACCTTCGTACTACCTGTATTCCAACAGGCAGAGCCTCTAAGTCTCTTATCTAGTAAACTAGATGTTCAAACACCTGAAGTTTATACAGAGCAAGGTGTACCTGTAATGGCGGATGGAACTGCAATAATCAAAATTGGTGGTTCCATTTCTGAAATTGCAACAGCAGCCGAACAATTTTTAGGGAAACGAAAAGAAGACAGAGAAAACGAAGCAAGAGAAGTATTAGAAGGTCATCTACGTTCCATTCTTGGTTCGATGACTGTTGAAGAAATCTATAAAAATCGTGAAAAATTCTCTCAAGAGGTTCAACGGGTTGCATCACAGGATTTAGCAAAAATGGGACTTATTATTGTGTCATTTACGATCAAGGATGTTCGTGATAAAAACGGTTACCTCGATTCATTAGGGAAACCTAGAATTGCTCAGGTAAAACGAGATGCAGATATTGCGACTGCAGAGGCCGATAAGGAAACACGAATTAAACGTGCAGAGGCAGATAAAGAGGCCCAAAAGTCTGAATTAGAACGCGCTACAGAAGTAGCTGAGGCAGCAAAAATAAACCAATTAAAAATGGCTGAGTATCGCAGAGAGCAGGATATTGCGAAAGCGCGTGCTGACCAAGCCTACCACCTAGAAGAAGCAAGAGCGAAACAAGAAGTTACTGAACAACAAATGCAAGTTCAAATCATTGAAAGGCAGAAACAAATTGAATTAGAAGAAAAAGAGATTCTACGTCGTGAAAAGCAATACGATTCTGAGGTTAAAAAGAAAGCAGATGCTGACCGCTATTCAGTTGTACAAGCGGCAGAGGCAGAAAAAGCGAAGCAATTGGCAGAGGCAGATGCAAATAAATATCGAATCGAAGCAATGGCTAAAGCTGAAGCAGAGAAGATCCGCATTGATGGTCTTGCAAAAGCGGAAGCCCAGCGTGCACAAGGGGAATCTGAGGCAGACGTTATTCGCCTAAAAGGTCTTGCCGAAGCAGAAGCAAAACAAAAAATTGCCGAAGCATTCGAGCAATATGGAAGAGCTGCAATCCTTGATATGGTTATTAAAATGCTTCCTCAATATGCGAAAGAAGTGGCTGCGCCATTATCAAATATTGACAAGATTACGGTTGTCGATACAGGCAGCAGTGGGGAAAATAGCGGTGCCAATAAGGTAACAGGCTATGCAACAAACTTAATGTCCACCCTGCAGGAATCGTTAAAAGCATCTTCAGGTATCGATGTAAAAGAAATTATCGAAAACCTGTCAGGCAAAGGGAATGTCAAAAACAGCATTGAAAATTTAACAGAAGAATTAGTCCAATCAAGAAAAACTGCAACACCAGATAACGAATAATCGTACTTGAAGAAGCAGCCTAGTCATGACTAGGCTGCTTTATTTTTTTGTGAATTTTGTGCTGGGTGTGATTAGGACAAGGGTTTCGGTAAAATTTAAAGATAAGTCCAAATAAGAGTGTGATTGCGACAAGGATTTCGGAAAAATTCAAA
>NZ_LMBW01000001.1:129779-129867 GCF_001439915.1 Fredinandcohnia humi
GGTCTGATTGCGACAAGGGTTTCGGTAAAATTTAAAGATAAGTCCAAATAAGAGTGTGATTGCGACAAGGATTTCGGAAAAATTCAAA
>NZ_LMBW01000001.1:129882-130086 GCF_001439915.1 Fredinandcohnia humi
AGTGTGATTGCGACACGGATTTCGGGAAAATTCAAAGATGAGTCCGAATAAGGGTCTGATTGCGACACGGGTTTCGGTAAAATTCAAAGATGAGTCCGAATGAGAGTGTGATTGCGACAAGACAGATGGAAAAATTCAAAGATGAGTCCGAATGAGGGTCTGATTGCGACAAGGATTTCGGAAAAATTCAAAGATGAGTCCGAA
>NZ_LMBW01000001.1:130153-532030 GCF_001439915.1 Fredinandcohnia humi
AGTGTGATTGCGACAAGGATTTCGGGAAAATTCATAGATGAGTCCGAATGAGAGTGTGATTGCGACACGACAGCTGGAAAAATTCTAAGATGAGTCCGAATAAGGGTCTGATTGCGACACGGCAGCTGGAAAAATTCAAGTCTGAGTCCAAATAAGAGTGTGATTGCGACAAGCCAGCTGGAAAAATCCAAATCTGAGTCCAAATGAAGGTTTGATCCAGACAAGTCCGCTTATTTTGTCTCATCACCTCCAAAGGTTCGGTCTGTCCTATGCTTACCTCTAAAACCCTGTGCGCCTTACACTTTTCTTTGTTATACTGAGCAACATAAACATATCAAAATTTTTTTCAACTAAAGTGAACTTTTTGACTGCCTCACTCGTAATATTAGTGAAAAATAAAGATAACCAAATTTTCTTGGGGGAGAATTCATTGCATGGATGAAAAGGAACTAATTCGCAGTGCAAAGCGTGGTGACTCACTCGCGTTTGCGATGCTTTTTAAGGAGCATTATCCTTTTTTAGTTAAATATCTAATAAAGGTTACAATGAAGCCTGATATTGCCGAAGACCTGGCACAGGAAGCAATGATGAAAAGTATGGAAAAAATCAAAATGTATAACGGAAAAGCAAAATTCTCCTCATGGCTTATAACTATTGCGACGAACTTATACATTGATGATCTTCGAAAAAAGAAACGGGAACAAAACTATCAGCAAAACGAACAAGCATTACGCAAAATGAAGTGGCAATTCGATAACCGGTCAGAGGATTGGAATGATGTTCTTACCGCTTTAGGCAGGCTTTCTGATGAAATTCGCATTCCAATTGTTCTTAAACATTATTATGGGTACTCGTATGAAGAAATCGCCGACATGCTTCATATCGCCATTGGGACAGTAAAATCGAGAATACATAATGGAATCCACACAGTAAGAAAGGAGTTGAGACCCAATGAAGAAAAACAAACTAGTCTTACTAAAGAACGAACAACAACATGAAGAAGATTCAGAAATGATTCAAGAGATAAATGAAGCACTTTCTAAAATAGATCATCATTATTCGGTTTTCACTCCTGAACTACAAGTATTTGAACAAATGGCAGCAGTAGAACTACAAAAACAAAAGAAAAAATTTAGACGAGATCTAACTGCCTTTATCTTAATTGCCTTATTCATGATGACAGGCTTAGTCACCGCATTTTTCCAACTGCCGATTGCATTTATCTTCATTCAAGGAATCGCAACAATAAGCTTTCCCGTTTATAGCTTTTATCGATATCGAAAACGGGTGATACATACATGAAAGCGTATAGTATCGAATTCTGGATAGTAATTGTAATCATCCTGCTTATTCAAAGCTTTTGGTTGTTTTTAGATGCAAGAAAGCGGGGCCATAATTACTGGTTTTGGGGAATATGGGGATTAATCCAAACTCCGATGCCAATCGTTTTTTATCTTATATTCGTAAGGAAAATTTATCAATATAGAGCAGGTCGGGAATGATGAGAAATATTGCGAAATATATTGTATTGATGTTAGCCACTGTTGGACAAATCGTGGGAATCGTATTTTTGTTCATAGATATTTCAAAGGCGCTGACGTTCTATGCGTTTTACATGGTTGCCATTGTTCTATTATTTGCCTTATTGGTTTGGGAACGAAAACGAGAGAAAAAGGAGGATGACGAAAATGATTATCGTGACTACTGATTATGTGCCAGGTAAAGAAGTAAAAGAACTAAAAGGATTTGTAAGAGGTGGTACGGTTCAGTCTAAGCATATTGGCAGGGATATTATGGCTGGCTTGAAAACAATCGTTGGTGGAGAAATTTCAGATTACACAGAAATGTTAGAGGAAGCACGTCAAAAAGCAATTGGCCGAATGGTAGATGATGCGAAGGCAAAGGGCGCAAATGCAGTTATCGCGATGCGTCTACAAACCTCATCCGTGATGCAAAATGCCTCTGAAATTATTGCATATGGAACAGCCGTTTACGTAGAGTAACAGGTAAACGTTAATGTAGGGTCTTGATAAATTTTTCCTGCATGTTATGATTGAAATGTGAAAATTGCATAAATAATTGTAATTCCACTAGGGGTGCCTTTAAAAAGGCTGAGATTGAGGATTGATTGTTCATGACCTCAAGACCCTTAGAACCTGATCTGGTTTGTACCAGCGTAGGGAAGTGGGTAGTCGGACTATATGTGTTATTTATGACTAAATCCAAACCACTTTCTTTACGCTGTGTATAGAAGGTGGTTTTTTATTTTGTAAAAAAATTTAACGGGAGGGAGTAAAAATGTTATTTTCAGAGGAAATTCGTAGAGAGGCAAATCAAATTTGGGAGGCAAGTTTTGAGCATCCATTTGTAAAAGGAATAGGGGATGGTTCATTACCAATCGAATGTTTTCGATATTACGTAATGCAGGATGCCTATTATTTAACTCATTTTGCAAAAGTGCAGGCATTAGGTGCAGCGAAAGCCGAAGATTTACATACGACCAACAGGATGGCAATTCATGCACAAGGGACATATGAAGCAGAGTTATCCTTGCATAAAAGCTTTTCAAAAACACTTGGAATCACGGATGAGGAACGACATAACTTTAAGCCTGCACCAACAGCTTATGCCTATACGTCACATTTATATAGAGCATCTTATTCTGGTCATTTAGGGGATGTGATCGCTGCCCTTTTACCTTGTTATTGGTTGTATTACGAAATTGGAGAAAGGCTTCAAAGTTGCAAACCAGAAGAACCAATCTATCAGGAATGGATTGCTGCCTATGGTGGTGATTGGTTTAAAACACTTGTTGAAGAACAAATTGATAGAATAAATGAATTAGCTGAAAAAGCAACGCAAGCCGACCGGGAACGGATGAAGGAACATTTTATGATTAGCAGTCAATACGAATACTCCTTTTGGGAAATGGCCTACCGTTTAGAAAATTGGCCAGTTCAAAACAAAGTAGAAGTATAATAATCTACGAAAGAAGGAGAATTATTCATGAATAAAGGACTTAAACTAACGGATATTTTGGTTACGATTGTGATTGCAATTGCTTTCGGAATTGTTTATATCGTTTGGGGATCTTTGTATTATATTGTAAAGCCAATCGGCATACATATTGATCAGTTTCTATACGGAATGTGGTTTATTGCAGCGACTGTTGCCTACCTAGTTATTCGTAAGCCAGGTGTTGCATTATTGGCAGAGATTGCTGCAGCTTCAGGAGAGTTTATGTTAGGATCTCCTTTTGGGCTAACGGTTCTTCTTTATGGAGTTGTACAGGGGCTTTTTGCTGAATTCTTGTTTATGACTGTTCGGTATAAAAAATATAATATGGCTTTAGTGGTGTTAGCATCAATAGCATCCTGCTTAGGGTCTATCATTATGGACTTTGCTTATGGTGAAATCGGGGACTTAGCTACATGGAATCTGGCTTTATTTTTAGTTGCTAGATTTGTAGGCTCAGTCTTGTTTGCTGGAATATTTGCATATTACCTTGTAAAGCTGTTAGAGATGACGGGGGTTACAAATCTTGTTCGCCCACTAACGAAAAATGATTTTGATGCACTTGATCAAAAATAAAAGGGTGTAGAAAATGGAAACGATTGTCCATGTAGAAAAACTCCGACTAAAATTTCCAGGAGATGAGTCCTTGCTATTTAAGGACTTGTCTTGCTCAATTAAAAAAGGAGAAAAGGTTTTATTTCTGGGTCCCTCAGGTTGTGGAAAATCAACACTTCTTGAAGTATTAAGTGGGATTATTCCAAACTCTGTTGAAGTACCGATGAAAACGGAATGCTTACAGGTACCATCAGAATGGGGTTATGTTTTCCAAGATCCTGATTCCCAGTTTTGTATGCCATTTGTTGATGAAGAGCTTGCATTTGTACTGGAGAATTTACAAATTCCTAGGGGACAAATGGAGGGGATTATAAAAAGTCATTTAAACCAGGTTGGGTTGGAGTTAGAAAATATCCATACAAGTATACAAACCTTGTCCGGGGGAATGAAACAACGTTTAGCCATTGCTGCAGTGTTGGCATTGGATCCTAATGTATTATTTTTAGATGAGCCAACAGCAATGCTTGATCCTGTTGGAACAAAGGAAATTTGGGAGGTTATTAAGGATGTTGGGCATGATAAAACGTTACTAATTGTAGAGCACAAGCTTGATCATGTCCTTGAAATTGTAGACCGAATTATTCTTTTTAATGCTGAAGGTGAAATAATTGATGATGGTAAAAGAATAGAGATCCTATCCCGTAATAAAACGATTATGAGTAAGCAAGGTATTTGGTATCCCGGGGTCTGGGATCATTTTGTTGAAGACTTTGAATGGCTGCAACAAGAATGTCCCGAAATAGTTAATCCTTCAGTTATTTGCCTTAAACAATTTAAAGGATTTAGGCAAAAAAAGGAAAAGATTTGTGTTAATGATGTCAAGGTTCACTTAGGAGAGTGGATTGTAGTAAAGGGGAAGAATGGTGCCGGAAAAAGTACATTACTACACTCACTGATGCAGTTTATAAAAACGAAAGGGCACTATTCGCTTTATGGAAAGTCGATTTCAAATGGAAAATGGCTGAACCAAATGATGACCTTTGTTTTTCAAAACCCTGAGCATCAATTTGTCACAAACTCAGTATATGAGGAAATTGCCTATTCATTAAGAATTGATAAACGAGATGAACAAGAAATAGCTGACTCGGTAGAGGAACTTTTACAAATTTTCCACCTTACTATGCATAAAGACAAACATCCTTATCAATTATCGATGGGACAGAAAAGAAGATTAAGTGTTGCAGCCTCAATCATTGGAGGTCAGCAAATTCTATTGTTAGATGAACCTACATTTGGACTTGATTCAAAAAATACGTTTGCACTCCTTATATTACTTGAAAAATACATACAAAAGAACAAGACGATAATTATGGTTACTCATGATTTAAAAATTGAAGAGTATTTTGCGTCAAGAGTTTGGACGATTGAAAATGGAAAATTGATTAAAGATGAATTGGTTAAAAAGGCAAATGTTAAAACGAAGCATTTCACCGGTGTAAAGTAAGAAAGGAAAATACTCATGGAACTTTCAAGTAAAGAAACATGGCTACATAGAATCAATCCAAGTATAAAGCTGTTTGTATTAGTCGGCGTATGTATAGCTGTATTATTTATTGATCATCTTCTTCTACTCATACATACTTCGTTAGTTGTATTTATCTTGTTTTTTGGTTTCACGGGGCATTCTTTTAAAAGAATCATTTTATTTACATTGCCATTTTTCCTCATCTTTCTTTCGACCTCCTCTTCTATGATTCTATTTGGAAAAGGAGATGCGGTATTGTATCAATGGGGGCTGCTAAAAATATCAGAGGAAAGTATTTATAAAGGGGTAGTTGTGGGTTTTCGAGGAATCATTTTTGCGGGTCTGGGCCTGACGTTTGCTTTAACGACTCGACCTGTTTACCTTTTTTATTCATTGATGCAGCAACTAAAAATGCCACCCAAATACGCATATAGCTTTATGGCGGGATTACGATTAATTCCTATTATGATAGAAGAGTTTCAAACAATACAAAATGCGATGCGTGTTCGTGGGGTTGAACGTCAAAAAGGGATTAAATCAATCTTTTTTAAACTAAAAGCTTATTCAATTCCCTTATTATCGCAAAGTATAAGACGTGCTCATCGAATTGCGGTAGCAATGGAGGCAAAGCGATTTTCTAACCAAAAAACAAGAACCTTTTACTATGAGTTTACTCTTTCCAAATACGACCTGATTTTTATCCTTTATTTTGCGCTCATGCTAAGTCTTGGATATTATGTCGCTATGATTTATCTGCTATTTTATGTTGCTGTATGAATGAAATAAATAACCTCCCAGAATAAAATGTGATACTATATTTTTTATATAAGGGGTTTTAAGGAAGGAATGAGTATGAGTTGACTGAACGCTATTCTCGTCAAGAACTTTTTACACCAATTGGGGCAGAGGGACAACAGAAGATACGCAATAAGCATGTTCTAATTGTAGGAGCAGGTGCGCTTGGTACGGGAAGTGCTGAGGGGCTTGTACGTGCAGGCATTGGAAAGCTGACAATAGTTGACCGTGATTATGTAGAATGGACAAATCTACAAAGACAGCAACTATATAGTGAAGAAGATGTTGCTAATCGTTTACCAAAGGCGGTTGCAGCAAAAAGTCGCTTGGAAAAAATTAATTCTGAGGTTGATATTCATGCCCATGTAATGGATTTGTCCATTCAAGAGATTGAAAATATCATTGATAATGTTGATTTAATAATCGATGCGACAGATAATTTTGACATACGAATGCTTCTGAATGATGCTTCTCAAAAATACAACATTCCATGGATTTACGGAGCATGTGTTGGTAGCTATGGGATTAGCTACTGCATTTTGCCGGGCCAGACACCTTGTCTACATTGCCTTTTAGAAACCGTTCCAATCGGAGGACTTACTTGTGATACGGTTGGAATTATCAGCCCAGCTGTACAAATGGTGGTTGCCTATCAGGTAACGGAGGCACTCAAATTATTGGTTGAAGATAATGGGGCATTACGAAAAAGTCTCGTTTCATTTGATTTATGGAAAAACCAACATACTGCGATTAAAGTGGATCGTGTGAAAAAGGAAAGCTGTCTTTCATGCGGAGCCAATCCAACGTTTCCATTTTTATCCTATGAAAATCAAACAAAGTCGGCTGTTTTATGTGGAAGGGATACTGTTCAAATACGCCCAAGTGAAAAAATCGAAAGAGATTTGGATTCACTTGCGGAGCTATTAACGCAACAAGGCGGAAAAGTTGATAAAAACCCCTACTTACTTTCTTTTACAAAGGACTCAAATAGAATAGTTGTCTTCAAAGATGGCCGTGTGCTTATCCACGGAACAAAGGATCTATCAGAAGCAAAGAGTCTGTATCATCGGTATTTAGGATGATTTCAAATGGGTTCTTAAAATGTGCAGATTCATAAAATGTTCATACCTTTGACAAAAAACTGCCTTAAAAATGAACCTAATTTTTCCACATTTGATGATACTCTTATACCATAGAAAAGATAATGGGGGAGACAATGTGGACGAATTATCAATTACCTTAAATATTGCGGCAACTTTAGTATTGGTGTTCTTTATCGGTGCGATTATCATCGAATCATAAGAAAAATCCACGATTATCTCGTGGATTTTTTTGTCTAGCTGATGGCCTCTTTGTCTAGCTCCAGCGCCTGCCCCTCGAGGTCACAAGCCAATCGCTTCTGAAGGCAAAAAACGCCTTCTTTCAGCGCTGTCTTGTGCTTGTCGGACTTGCACAGGAAGTGCTGACATCGACGTTTGCCACAGGACGTGGCAGTAGTTAGTCGATGNAGCAAGGCGCTTACGCTTTTCTTATTAATCCGGTGAATTAACCATGATTCCAGCCACTTGTTGAAGGCGAGCATAGAAGGCTTCAGCTGCTTCACTTGTAAGATCGGTTTCCTCGAATGCTTCTTTCATACAACGCAGCCAGGCCCTGGCACGTGTTGGTGTAACCTCAAAAGGCATATGACGATGCCTCATTGCCGGAGCCCCGAATTCGTTGCTATATAATGTCGGGCCTCCAGTAAATTGGGTTAAAAACATATATTGCTTTCTTTTAATTTCCTCTATATCTCCCTCAAACAAAGGAGCTAAATCAGGATCGGCATATACTTTTGGATAAAATGTATTCACCAAATCTTGTATTGTCTCCGCGCCACCGATTTCTTCATATAAGGTATTGAGTTTAAAGTCCATTTATTTCACCGCCACTTAATATTCTTATTAGTACTATATCAATACTAAAAACACCAAGGTGTGATTTGAATCACACCTAACTTTATTCAGTTGAAGCTCCTACTTCTATAGGTGGGAATGAATGCAAAAAACTTAACAATTCAGTTGGAAGTTCAAATCCCGACTGAATAAAGTTAGAGCCTCCGGCGGATGCCACGATTTTTCAAAGGTAATTTTTCGAGTAAACTCGAAAAAAATCGGGCGCAAATACGCCAAGGCGCATTTGATTAGATAATCATTCCCATATAAAAGAATGTTTGATATTATAAAAATAATCAATAATTTTTTTATATTTGACATTACCCTTATTATTACCATCTTAAACAAAAACAAAGTCAATTTCAATTTTAGGAGTGTGAAATTTACGTGGACGACTTGCCACTGAGTACCATTATTTTGTTACTCGTTCTTATCATGTTATCAGCGTTCTTCTCTGCAAGTGAAACCGCCTATTCGAGCGTTAATCGAATCAGACTGAAAAATTATGTGGATGAAAAACGACGTGGAAGTAAAAAGGCATTTTATATTACAGAACACTTTGATAACGCCCTTTCAACGATTTTAGTTGGAAATAATATCGTCAATATTACTGCTGCATCAATTGCTGCAAAGCTAGCTTCTGATCTTCTTGGCGGAAATACTGGACTTGTTGTTAGTACATTTGTGATGACATTGCTCATTTTAGTGTTTGGAGAGGTCTTACCCAAATCATTCGCCAAAGAACATGCAGAAAGTGTCTCATTACGGGTCTCTGGAATTTTATTTTTATTAATGAAGATAATGACACCGATTACCTATCTATTTGGGTTACTTAAAGCATTAGCAGCCCAACTTATTAATAGTAATAATGATACTCCGTCCTTTACAGAAGAAGAAATCAAAGTAATGGTTGATCTAAGTGAAGAAGAAGGGGTTATTGATAATAAAGAAAAAGAATTAGTACACCGCTCCCTTGATTTTAACGATATTTTAGCAGGGGAGATTTTAACACCACGTATCGATATGGTTGCAGTTGAAGTTAATGATTCCATTGAAAAAATAAAGGATATGTTCTTAGAGGAACGTTATTCACGCGTGCCAGTTTACGAAGACAATATCGACAACATTATTGGGGTTTTATCAGAACGTGAATTTTTAAGTCTTCTCGTTCAACAAAAGAAAATAAATGTTCGTTCAATACTCCGTAAACCATTTTTCGTGGTTGAGTCGATGAAAATATCTACCTTACTGCCTGAACTTCAAAAAAGCAAAACACATTTGGCTATTGTAGTTGATGAATTTGGCGGGACCTCAGGTTTGATTACATTAGAGGATATTATCGAAGAAATCGTCGGTGAGATTTGGGATGAGCATGATGAAAAGATAAAATATATTACACAAATAGATGAAAATACGTATGAAATTAATGCGGATATGTCTCTAGATGATTTTGCCGAAATCATCGGAATTGAAGAACCGGAAAGCTCGCATCATTCTGTTGGGGGTTGGATTTTTGAATCGTTTGAGAAAATTCCAGTTACCGGTGACACCTTTGATTACTTGCACCTCACACTAACAGTCACAGCAGTGGAGAACCGCCGCATCAGAAAAGTGAATGTGGAAGTAAACCAACTAATATAAGGAACCTGGGGGACGGTTCTCTTGGTTTTCCAATTAATGGAGAACCCATAGAACCGTCCCCTTGGTTTTCTTCCTTTTTAATGAATGATACTGGCCAATGCTGCTGGAATAGCGACTTTATCGTCTACACCATGTCTTTTTTCGAAAGAGTGGTACTCAAACAGTGAACCTTCAGGTGATGACACTGACAGTTCGAGAATATATTCACCATCATTGCCCTTTGTTTCAAGATAAAAGGTTGTATCTGAAACTTTAAGGTGGTGAAAATGATACTGAAACCCAAGAAATTCTTTTGTATCGAAACTTGTATCTGGGTGGGTTGAAATATATTGTGCTAGGTCGTCTATCGTAGCCATAGGCCTTTGCAAAACGGTATTTATTTTTTCTTTTACGATTTGGGTTGTAGTGGATAATGTATCTTTAGCCTTCGCTGTTATATCCCGAATAAATTGATTTACTTCACTCAATTCGGATCTCTCCTAAATGGAATTTCTAGTTAAGAATAATAATCCTGGTATCCCTCATTCGATGATTCCTCATTTTTTCTACTTTTTTGATTGAAAGGGGCTACAATTTCACCTTCCATATAGGAATCACTTACTTGTTCATGGGTAGTCGCAAGTCCTGAGGATAATTCATCGTCCTTTTCGTAATCCCCAGGCTGGTAATGTCTTGCAGCCAATTCCTCAGTGCTATTTTTCAATTTATCCTTCAAAGCAAACTCCTCCTGTAAATAGTATTTCTAGCTTAGTATCCCAAAAATAGTATGTAATAAATCAAGTCAAAAGTTGGAACATTAATTTCTAGATAAAACAAGAGACACCCTTAAGGGTGCCTCTTAAGCCAAAATATTAAATTGTTATTAACCTTGATGTCCACCCATTGATTGTTGAGCGAAAGATACTAGGCGTTTTGTAATTTCTCCACCAACTGATCCGTTTGCGCGAGATGTAGTGTCAGCACCTAGATTAACACCAAATTCTTGAGCAATTTCAACCTTCATTTGATCGATAGCTTGTTGTGCACCTGCTACTAATAATTGGTTACTATTGTTGTTTGCCATTTTCCTTCATCTCCTTAAACTGATTGTTTTTGGTGGGTTACTCCGGAATTGCACCAGATATAAGGGTTTCCTTAGCCTCTAGGCTAACCCGTAAATTATAAAAGTGTTTTCTAGTGTTGCCTGGGTGAGTCGTGTGTTGCTGTGTTTGTACTAAGTATTATGTGACGAAGCGAAGATTATATTCGATAATAGCTTTGCCAATTAATTCCTACAGAAAAGGGAGCATAACTGCTTTGTTTCATCAAAAACTAAGTAAAAATGAATATGAGTAGGAGTGTTATCATGCCTATTTGTCCATTATGTAATGGCTTTAACAAAGCTAGCTTCCCATGTGCACAATGTGGGGATTCTTTAGAGGATTCTGGACGTATTATTGATTATTTTGATGATTACAGTGCCTATATGCAAATTGACGACATGAAAAAAATAGATGGCATCCAAACAACCTTACAAAACAATGAATGTGCCCATCTATTTTATTGTACAAATTGCCATATCCAAGAAATAAAGTTAATCAACGAATAGCCCGGGGACCACAGGGACGTTACCTGACTTTTCCATTATCCGTAAAACCAGTAGAGCCATCCTTTTGGTCCTAGAATGAAATACCATTAAGAACATGTATCCATACCGGTCATAGGACAAATACCCGGATGAATATAATTCTTAATGGGGGTTATGTTATCCTGCCCAATGATTGATATGCTGGAGGCGTGTAAGGGGTCAAGCAGGTGTTTATATTGGGAAAATTCCATAAGAAGGGGTTGGGGTTATGGCGTATACGGATAACTATGAAAGGGATACCTACGGAATTATAGCATTTTGGTTAAGAAACGACTATGACCATGGTCGGTTTTTCGACAGGGAAATAAGCCATTATGAAACGGAATTGGCACGTGCAAACCAAAACAATATTGTGCGTTTGGGAAAGGTATGGGAAAAAGCAGCGAAAAAGCAAGGAGATATTGGCACTTTGATTAATGAAGCCCAACATGCTACCCGTGAATTCCATAGCCTGCTAGCCTTTACCATGGATAAATCTCTGCATTGTGAGGTTATTATCTCCACACCAGTATCCCTAATTGATCATATGGTACGGGAGGCGGAGGAATCCCAAAGAGTATTTAAATTAATAGAAAGTGGTGCCAAAGTTAGCCCTTCAGATGCAATTTTACATGAAAGCGTCTTTTGGTTAAGGCAAATGGCGGATCACCTTGGCTACATACGCCATTATTTGGATATATCGAATTATGATTTAAATTTTCAAGTCACAGGGATGATGCAAAAATTTGAACGGCTACTTATGCAAGCAACTGCACTGCAGACAATGATACGTACTCCACGGAACGAAACACTTCCGGTTCTGACACAATTTAAAAAAATGATTATTAAGGAAGCCAAAAGCTTGGAAAGTTTTAAATTGGAATTAGACGAATTAATTAAAAAGTGTGCAGCTGTTACAACATCGCCGCCGGATTTGTTAGAACACATAGCCAGGGAAGCCCATCATCTGTGGAGAAACTTGGAAGAAGAGAGAATAACATGATTACCGGTTTCACGTTTGACAAAGACTGACGCAAAAAGTAATCGTTTGTAACCCTATGAGCAGGATAATCAAATACTAAAAGTGCTAGTTGAGGAACCCATTTCGTAAAGGGAGGAAATGGGTTCCTATTATTTATACTAGAATGAAAGTAATTTTGGTGACTTCACTAGTAAATTTGATATCCAACCGGACTATAGTTACTAGAATTTATCGCCTGTGGGTAACCGTGCCACCGTAGCCATTGACCATTTTCCATACCCTGGTTGACTTGATATTGCCATGGTGTAGTTGGAATGGCGTGGTTTGGGACCATACTGTTATATTGTTGAATTTGATCTGACGAAGTTGGGTAAGCCCTCGATTTTTTCTGTTGCCCTTGGTGTTCCCACGGAATAGATGGATAAGCATAGACTGGGCCAAAGCCATTTTTTAGTTGGTTTTGACCAAACAAGGTTGGGAATTTACTATTATTATTGGTCATATTCATTCTCCTCTCGCAAGATATTATCCATGTTATTCGCCTGTTTTTTATTTGTACATTAATTATAAAAAATGGGCATCCGATGCATATGGGAATTGTAGCGCACGCTTCTTTATTTCTTAAAAAACCCACAATTGGTGCAGCGAAAATAAATAAAAGGTAGGGGAACCGGCCATCGTTAGGCTTCCCCTACCTTTAAATTGCTTTTTTGAAACTAGCGAATTCTACTTTCGTTGTCAGCGTCGAAGAAATGGCATTTGTTCATGTCAAATGCAAGTCCGATTGTTTCACCTGGTTTTGCTTGAGTACGTGAATCCACACGTGCCACAAAGTCAGTGCCAGCAACTTGTGAATAAAGCATTGTTTCTGCACCTGTTAACTCAGATACTTCAATAAGTGCATTTATTTTAGAACCTTGAGCTGATTCAATGAACACAGGCTCGTCATGAATATCCTCTGGACGAATACCAAGGATGATCTCTTTGTTGATATAGCCTTGTTCACGAAGAACCTTCATTTTTCCTTCTGGAACAGCAACTTTTACATTACCTATTGTGAATGTGCCATCCTGTAATGTACCCGGGAAGAAGTTCATCGCAGGTGATCCGATGAATCCAGCAACGAATACGTTTTCCGGATTGTCATACACGTCTTTTGGTGCCCCAACCTGTTGGATAAGGCCATCTTTCATAACAACAAGACGAGTAGCCATTGTCATCGCTTCCGTTTGGTCATGTGTTACGTAAATAGTCGTGGTTTGTAGACGTTGGTGAAGCTTAGAAATCTCAGCACGCATTTGTACACGAAGCTTTGCATCTAGATTTGATAAAGGTTCGTCCATTAAGAATACCTTAGCATCACGAACGATTGCACGTCCTAACGCAACACGCTGACGTTGACCACCCGATAATGCTTTAGGCTTACGAGTTAAGTATTCTTCTAGTCCAAGAATTTTTGCAGCATCTCTCACACGACGATCAATTTCATCTTTCGGGAATTTACGAAGCTTTAATCCGAATGCCATGTTATCATATACACTCATATGCGGGTAAAGCGCATAGTTTTGGAATACCATCGCGATGTCACGATCTTTTGGTGCAACATCATTTACACGTTTTTCATCAATGTAGAAATCCCCTTGAGAAATTTCTTCTAATCCTGCGATCATACGTAATGTAGTTGACTTACCACAACCAGATGGACCTACGAATACGATAAATTCTTTATCTTGAATATGAAGGTTAAAATCTTCTACAGCAGTAACTTTATTGTCATATACTTTATAAATTTTATCTAATACTAATTCAGCCATTTTTCTTCCTCCTAGTGTAAACGTTTTCGATACTTAAAGTTTACTTTAGTGAGAAAAATGCGTAAATGTGTAAATTGCACAAAATAATGAAAGGGTTTTCGTGCATGTCTACGAATCAATAATTAAAATACGCCTTGGCGTATTTGCGCCCGATTTTTAGGCCCACACGATGTGGGTCACAAAGACGTTGCCACAGGAAGGCGTACTTAGTCTTTGATCTTACCGCCTCGAAAAGTTTCCATTGAAAAATCGTGGCATCCGCCGGAGGCTTTTAACTTTATTCAATCAGTTCACTGAATTGGATATTCTGTTTTATATTCAACCTATTCATTAAAGTAGAGACTTCTGCTGAATAAAGTTAAAAATGCTCCAAGTCTAGAATGGCTAAATAGGTGGTAACTGCACCGTGGAAATGCTTAATATCAATTCCTGTCTTCTCAATAAATTTCTCAATTCGATATTGCAGACTATTACGGTGCATATATAGCCGCTTCGCTGCATTCGAAACATTTAAATCACTTTCAAAGAAAACCTTAATCGTTTCAAGTAATTCATGGTCAGTTTGTAGTTCTTCTGGAATTACATTTTTCAGTTGTTTACGAAAATCATCATCCATTCCTTCAAGTAGTAAAAATGGTAAAATGTCATGAAGTTGATAAACTTGCTGTTTATGTAAAAATTGTAAACCCTTTTGGAACCACTCTCTTTCTGAACGAAAAAGGTTACCAAGATTGTCGGAAAGGGGATGAGTTTGTCCAATGAATAAACGCATATCGGTATAAAAGTCACTTGTTAACGTAACGGTGATTTCATCGTAGTAGACGTCCTCAATCATTTCCTCATTTCTTGTTTCAATGAGAACACCACTTGAATCATTTTCCCATAGAAAGATGGTATCTCGTGGTAAAAGCGCCTGAATGGCCTCCTGGAATTCAAGCTGGTCGGTAATTGGTTGGTCAGCATAAAATTGAATAAACCGGCACTGTGAAAAAGAATATTGATCAGGTGATAGGCTGCCTTGTTGTAAAAACAAAAGGTTATACCAAAATGCCTGTGTATCGTTCATATCATTGACATGGGTGCCATATGGTGTGAAAAGGGAAGATAACAGGGAGGTCTCTTTTGTAGAAAGACGGTCCTTTTTAATTCCGAAAAAAGTTCCTGTATCCGTTAAAAACCAGGAATACAAATCAGTTTTATATGGTGATTCTGCTGTTATAAAAGCATCCTTATAATGAATCATTAAATTTTCAATCATTTAAAATACTCCTTCATTCGTATCAAATGCAATCAAATGATTGGCAATGAAAAGTCTCCTTCTATTATAACAGAAGGAGACTGAGTCGCTAAACCTGTTATTCAATTACATTCGGTGGTTCCTCTTTCTCAAAATCACGTGCTTCTTCTATATTCGTTTTATCATGAAAACGGTGAACGCTACCACCAGCCATTCCTTCATTTATGAAGCGATCCACATCCATAAATACTTCATCTTTCCCTTCATATTGAAGGTCTTTACGCTCTTTTCCTTTTTCAGCCATAAAAAAAACCTCCTTTTCAGCTTAGTATGTGAAGGAGGTGAAAGAATAATCCTTATTGTTATTCGTACACATGGAAAAGCATTAATTCATGAATTTGTTTTGTGATGTCATTAATGACTTTCAAATCTGGATGGTTGCCGTGCCAATCAATGCTTCCATCCTTATTATAAATTCCATTATATTTTAATCCTTGAAAGTAAAAAGAAAAGCTCCACCCGGGAATTTTACTGCTATTATATAAAGGCTTCCATTGAAAATGTGAGATCATCGTTAGCTCCCCTTAGCTTGTATTTGACGTCCAGCTTAATCGCCTAGCCCCTCGAGGTCATAAGCTAATCCGTCAAGAAGGATAAAAGGCATCCTTCTGGCCGGCTTTTCTACTGCTTGTCGGACTTGCACAGGGCAAGGAAAGCTTCGACAGCATAATCATCGCACGAAGAAAATGCATAGCATTTTCGAGGAAGTGCTGAAATCGACGTTTGCCACAGGACGTGGCAGTAATTAGTCGATGTTCCGCTTACAAGGCGCTTAAGCTTTTGTTGCTTTCATTATAAGGAGTTTGGTTAAATTTTCAAGTCCTTTCTTACGAATTTCCACCTCATCAAACACCATTGGTTTTGAATTAATTTCATAAATGAAAATCTTCCCATTTTCGGAACGCCCAAGGTCAATCGAGAATTCACCGATAAATTCTCCTGTTTCGTCCACAAGCTTTTTTCCTATTTCAAATACAAGCTTTTGCAAAACAGCTTCGTTAAATCGAGCGCGAACCGTTTGATAGGGGATAATCGACCCGCCATTTGGAACATGTGTGGTCACCCCATTTTCACCTGCTACTCTTACCCCGATGCCGCTAATTGAATGTCCATTTTCATGATAATGACATAAAAGCCGTAAATCATAACGCTTTCCCTCAAAGGTGTCTGCTTGGATGGCTTCCTGTAAGAGATAGTCATTTTTTGCAAAGGTATCCCTATACACCTTCCAAAACGAGGTAAGGGTTGGGTAGCTTTGTTTTACAAGCGGAGATTCCACAATTATTTCATTTTGATTTAGTTTAAGTCTGTAAAGATCAATTCCTTTATGTCCGGTTGAGCTTTTCAAATAGAGGATTTGATGTTTTACTAACATTTCTTCGAGGTTACTTTTTTCTGTGAAAAGGGTGGTTTTTGGAAGAAATGGAAGAACAAAATCATTCCCCTTTAAAATTTGGTAAACCTCCCATTTTGAAAAAAAGTACGGGTTAAAAAAAGGGATACTTTCCATTTTAAAAAACGAAACGACATCGGTAAAAGTCTGATCTTCCTCCATATGTCGATATGGAATACGATTATACACAGCGTTTGGAAGGGGTGTTCGTAATTTGATCCATTTTTGTAATGGTTGATAAAAGGTAAAACCTTCTACTGAATGTTCCCAGATTGAATATGGGGTAATGACGATGCCTAATGCGCCATTTTCCTGTAAGGATAACAGAATTCTTTTCAGTACCTTGAGATTTCCAATAAAGGTAGTGTCTTTTGATGAACCCGTTAGAATACCAATAATTGGCCCAACTAACTTTCTGTCTTTTTTAACAGGAAAAGGGAGCGATTGCTCTGGGCTGCTCCCTACATACGAAATGATTGTTTTGGACTTACCGAAGAAAAGCCCCCTTGCTTCCTCACATTGATACCACATCTGTTTTTCAATGTGATAATAAATGGTACTCATTTGAAAACTTCCTCGGGGGTCTTAATGGTTGTTTCAGTTAAATAAACGGCATATTTTAATGGTAGCCTGCTTGAGAGCTTATCGTATTTTCTTAGCTTTGGATGTGAAAAAATCGATCGGCCAGGTTTTGAGTTTGCCTCGAAAAGCCACACACTTCCATTTTTATCGATACCTAAATCAAATCCTAGCTCACCAATATGACCTTTTTGTCTTGAATCAATGACTTCACTCATCGAAAGGGCTGCTTGTTTAAGGGAGTCGGTCACATTCTTGCATTCTTCGATATCTGGAAAAATTTCAGTGAGTGTACGAACGACACCCCCATTGTTAAGGTGCGTTGTTACACTGCCGCGTCCAGAAATTTTCCCCGCCATCACACTAACCTGCCATTTGCCTTTTTCATCCTTATTTGTATGGATCCTAAAATCAATCGTTTTATGATCGTTTCGAATCAAATGAATGCCTTGTTGGACGATATAATCCTCCAATCGTTTGTTGCGGAAATGCGAGTTGATAAATGTTTCGATGGAAGAAAAACGCTGAAGACGATTTTTCCCATCCTGATCACGAAAGCGACAGTAGTAATCTTCGGTTTCGCGATCATATAGAACCTGATAAATACCCAAACCAAGACTGCCATTTGCAGGTTTAATGTAAACATGCTGATATTTCGATAGCATACGCTCAATTAAGGTGAAGTTCGGACTTTTATGGGTTTCCGGTAAATACGTTGCAACACGATGGTCTCCCTCTAACAGCTGGTGAATTTCCCATTTATCAAAAAAACCAGGATTAAACCACGGAATTAAGTACTCATGATGCAAACGTTGTTTGATTTCGCGTAATGCTTTATGTTTTTCGGTTCGGCGGTTTGGAAGACGGTCATAGACCACATTAGGGAAAGGGACTTCAATTGTTTCCCAGCCACTATGACTATGAAAAAGTCCATGAATGGTCCCTTTATCCCAATCAATATGTTTTGCACCAAAAATGAAAACATATGCCCCGACTGCTTTTTCCTGGGCCAAAAGTTTTGCAAAGAATAAGGTTCGTTCTCCAATTGGTCGAATCATCGACTCGCTAAATCCAGCGGTGAAAATCCCAACCAAAGGGCCAACATATAGATTATCCTCATGAATAAAAACCTGTGTTGTACTTGTATATGGGATATTTAATGATAAAAATAGATCCTCGGACATTTTGATTTCCTGCTTATCAACTTGGATGACCTCACATTCGCAGGAGGACGTTCCAAAAAGAATACGCTTGATGGGTGTTTTTAGTTGGATGGTTTTCGGAATATATACTTTTCCGTTTTCTTCTTCTGTTATTTTTAGTGAAAGCGGTGTTCGCATGATTTCAACTCCTTATTAATTCGAGTGAAGATGGAGGCAATATTGTAATATTGTTGAGTGCAGTGCATCTTCTTTTTCTGGACTGGTTTCGATAATAACCTTTCTTCCCGGCTTTGAATTTGTATCTAAAATCCAAATGGCACCATCGTTTGTAAGACCTAAATCAACTCCTATTTCGAATAGAGGGTCAAATTGTTCCTCTAGCACATCTGGCAGCCTATTAATAATTGTATGAATATTATCTGAAAGTAATTGCTTTTGATGAAAAGACATATTTTCTGTCCAGCTTTCAAAGGAATGAGTTTCACCCCCGCCACCCAAATTTGAAATGAGATGATCCGGCAATCCAAGGCGAATCCCACGACCTTGTTCAATCCAGTTTCCTTTGCCGTCTTTTTGAAGTAAAATGCGAATATCAAATGGACGATTCTCTTCATCATGTAGCGGTAAATAGGTTTGTGATAGATACGGTTGACTGGTAATAACGGAATCAATCCACTTTTTTAAATCACCTCTTGTCGTAAATTGATTCCTTTTCAGAAGGTTGTCATCTTTATAGACGACCTCTACTTTGTTATGCTGAAGAAATAGACCAATAATTCCTTTACCCATTGATCCTTTCTCCGGTTTTAGGATGATTTGCTGATTTTTCGTTAAGGTCCTTAGGATGGCAGAAGAGGAGAGAGCTTGTTCAGTAAACGGGATATAGGGCGATAATTCTTTATCTTGACGCAGAGTGTTGTAAATCTCCCATTTATTTGGAAGACCATACCCCAGAAAAACATTTGCTGGACGTAGCTTTAACCAGTTCATGATCGGCTGACTTTTTTTAGAGACTTCATCATTCGAATAAAAACAACGGTCATATAAGTACATTGGAATTTCAAACATGCTTTGTTCCCACGTATTTGTTGTGTGATTATATTTTTCTCCGCGAACCATTTCGGAAGCGGGTTTAATCGATGTTGGCGTAAATCGGTAAAGCCGAATCCCAAGTTCAGGAGCACGTTTGGCAAGTTCCGTTGCAAGCTTTAGTTCCTGGGTCGGGTAAAGCGTAACAAAACCCAGTGAAATCATAGGACCCTCTCCTTTCTTACCTATCGTTTTTTAATCTAAGTTGGACAAAAAGACACAATGCTGTAAAATTGCTTTTGCACTAGGGCGAATTTTCGTTGCTAATTGATCCTGTTCCTGGTTTTTCGATGGTTTTGTGTTGACCTCAATAATCGTCGGTTTGCCATTTACATCAAGCGCTAAATCGATTCCTAACTCTGCAAATATTCCATCGTCGGTCCCATCAATAATCGCGGCAACCTCTAGGGCTAACTCGTTCATTAACTTTTTAATGTGAGGAATTTGCTTTACATCAAAGTTTTCAATTAGGACTTTATGGACCTTTTGAATTTCTCCACCTCTTGCAAGGTTCGAAACAAATTGGTCGTTTGTCGACACTCGTGCAATAATTGAAGTTATCTGCCATTTTTCACTGGATTGCTTTTGACAGAGCACACGAAAATCTAATGGTTTTTCTTTATAGAATAGCAGTGAAATACATTGCTGAACGATAAATGTATGCTGCTTTAGTCTTGTGTATAGGGATTGAAACAGCGAAGCAAAGCTTTGATGGACTGTCTCAATGTCACCTGAGAAGGTTGTATAATCTAATATATAGTTATTTTCATCTGTTTTATGAATTCGAAAGATATTTCTTCCTTGACTGCCATGTACTGGTTTTACAAACACACATTCATATTTCTCAAGCATTTCAAAGAGAACATCCTTACTCGTTAACAGTTGCGTATCAGGGATATATGAATGAAGATGCTCCTGCTCCTTTAAGATTTCATGTACTTCCCATTTATTTAAAAAATGATCATTAAAATAGGGAACATTGTTTATTTGTAATTCATTTGTAAAATCGATAAACGTTTGGGATTGCTCCCGTTTTCGCGAATGGATCCGATTGTGGACCGACTGAGGGTATGGAACAATGGACTTTTTCCACGTTCCATCTAAAAAAATATACCCAATATGGTGATAAATTGTATTTAAAGAGAATACATAAAAAAATACCCCGATTTCGTTTGCATACAGTGATATTTCTTCACAAAACTCTTCGATTGAACCTAGTGAGACTTGATTGTCTTTTTCGTTTATGTCTGTCAAAATTCCGACGACTGGCCCGATTTCAAGAATCTGATTGGACTGCTTGAAAAGGGTAATTGAAAAATGGTCAGTAGGCAGCTGCAATTCCTTTAATATGAAGTGATTACATTGAATCACGGGTTCGCTCTCATTAATAGATACGATTTCGACGAGGACACTATTCCTGCTGCAGGATAATTCAATTGTCTGTTGGTTTTGTAAGCCAAACTTTTTGAAGATGATGTCACTCATCTGGATTTGCAAAGAGGAAACCTGCTCGTTCGTAACAGGAATCACCTCGATTAGAATTTTTTCCGTCATCTTGATAACCCCATTTGCGTAACTTGACGTTCAAACACTATAATTGATAAGGTGATACTTCAATCGGCAAATCTATTCAGTTTTCGATGTCTAGCTCCAGGCGCCATCGGCTCGAGGTCACAAGCCAATCGCTTCTAAAAGGCAAAGAGCGCCTTCTGTCAGCGCTTTTCTTGTGCTTGTCGCCGAGAGGGCAGGCGCCTTCCGCTTTTCTTAATAATAGGCGAATGTCTGATATCGTATCGTATGAAAAGGCAATAAAAACTGTGAATTATAAGGGTGATTATTTTGAACGTTTTTTTAATGATTGTATTCATGATGGTGATTGGAGCCATCATTGGGGGAGTAACGAACCATCTGGCAATAAAAATGCTATTTAGGCCATATAAAGCCATCTATATCGGTGGAAAACGACTGCCATTTACCCCGGGATTAATCCCGAAAAGAAGGGAAGAGCTGGCATTTCAGATGGGAAGAACCGTAGTAGAACATCTTTTAACACCTGAAAGTCTGAAGCAAAAACTGCGAGACGAAAGCTTTGTCAGAACAATCGAAGGCTGGGCAAGGGAAGAGGTTGCTAAACTACTTGATACCGAAAAAAGTTTTAATGAGATTGCGGAACATCTAGGTATACATAATCTTGATGAAGTGGCAGAGGAAAAACTAATTAGCTTAATTGAAAAGAAATATGTAAGTCTTTTAGATGAACTGGGTGCGAAGGAAATCGGGCATCTCATTCCTGAGGAGCTTCTCTCAAAAATAGAAATGAAGTTTCCTGAGGTTGCGGAATTTATTACGGAAAAAGGCATCGAGTATTTCGAAAGCAAGGAAGGGAAACTTCGTTTAAAACGAATGGTTGACGACTTCTTGGCGACTCGAGGCATGCTTGGAAATATGGTGCAAATGTTTTTAGGAAACACAAGCTTAATGGATAAAATTCAGCCCGAAATTATAAAATTCTTGAAAAACCCTGGAACGAAGGAACTTTTACATTCATTAATTGAAAAAGAGTGGAATAAGGTAAAATCGTGGGAGGTTCATAGAGTTGTCGATCAAGTAGGGTCAGAAAAAATTCTTTCCTTCTTAAAGGAACAGACATTACACATCTTCCCGGTTAAGAAATACCTTGCAACCCCTGCAAATATGGTATTACTCCCGTATAAAGCTCGAATTCTGGAAGACTACGTCCCTAAAGGAATTGAAATGGTTGGAGAATTAGTAGCAAACCATGTGGAAAAAATGATGAAAAGCCTCAAGCTAGAGGAAATTGTAAAAGACCAGGTTGGCACATTTTCAGTGGAGCGCTTGGAGGAAATGGTGTTGGGCATTTCAAAACGCGAATTCAAGATGATTACCTATTTGGGAGCATTGCTTGGTGGAATCATCGGAATTTTTCAAGGTATTATTGCACAATTTCTTCAATAAACATGAATTGAGTGGAAATGTTTGGTATAGTGGAAAAGAACCATTTTGCTCGCAATAAATCTGGAAAAGGAGGTTGGTAAAATGGGTGTAAATTTATATGATGTTGCGTATGGAGTTGAAAAGGCGATTCGTGAGAGCCAGGAGTTTAAACAACTAAAACAATTATACGATCAAGTTAACAATGACGCAGGTGCAAAGAAATTATTTGAAAGTTTCCGAAACATACAATTATCCCTTCAACAAAAACAAATGATGGGTGAAGACATTTCACAAGAAGAAGTAGAGCAAGCACAAAGGCAAGTAGCACTTGTCCAACAACATGCTACTATTGCAAAGCTAATGGAGGCTGAGCAACGCATGAGCGTTGTCGTCGGTGAATTAAACCAAATTATGCTAAAGCCACTTGAAGAACTCTATGGTAGCATGGATCAACAATAAGGATTGCATGAACCCTCGCGAATTGGCGGGGGTTCTTTTTTTTTCCTAGTCTTGATGTCTAGCTCCAGGCACCACCCGGCTCTAGGGTCTAGCCAATCGCTTCGGAAGGTAAAATGCACCTTCTGTCAGCGCTAGTCTTATGCTTGACTTGCACAGGAAGTGCTGACATCGACGTTCGCCTCAGGACGTGGCGGTAGTTAGTCGATGTTCCTCAGACAGGGGGCCTTGCGCTTTTCTTTTGTTCTAATCAGTTTTATTTTTTCATAACCATATGTAAAGGGACACTGCACAACGAGAAGGGGGACCGCGCATATGTATAGGCTGCTAGCAATAAATGTTGATGGAACATTACTGCGTACGAATGGTCGGCTTCAAAGTGGAACAAAGGAAGCCATTGATTACGTCCGAGCAAAGGAAGTGTATGTGACACTCGTAACAAGGCGTCACTTTCCATCGACGAAAAAAATCGCAAAGGCATTGAAGCTAGACTCATTGCTAATTACGCATAATGGAGGATTCATTGGCAATGATCTAGATAATCCTATTTTTGTAAAACGAATTTCTGAAGAGAAAACATTTAACATTGTCCAGGTATTAGAAAACTTTAAGTGCAGCATTCGCCTTCAGCATGAAAAGTTTTCGATTGGTAATCGGATGAGGTTTCCCGGTAACCTGATTGCAAAAGCAATGTTTGGCTCAGGCGATCCGCTCTTTTATCCAATGCAGTTCGTCGATTCCCTAGGTGACCATTTAACCGACAATCCTGTTGCACCCCCTAAAATTGAGGTATATGCACAAAGTAAGGATGAACTGGTGACGATCAAAGAAACGATCAATGAGCACTTCCGGGACATCCAAGTTGATTTAACAGAAACGCATAAACTAGAAATCACACCATTAGGAGTTTCTAAGCTTAATGGCTTACAAGCTTTAGCCAATCATTTGGATATCCCATTACATGAAACAGTGGTCATCGGTGATTCACCTGATGATATTGAAATGATTCAATCTGCCGGGTTAGGGGTTGCGATGTGGAATGCACCGAAGGAAGTCAAATTTGCCGCAGACTGGGTAACACGTTCCAACAATATGAATGGCGTCTCCTATATGATTAAAGAGTATTTCCGAAAACAGCAAAGAATTGAGTTTTTAAAACAAATCAAGATTGAAAAATAAAGATGGATGCCTCCACAGTTTGTGGGGGTTTTTTAATTTTATTCAGTCGGGATTCAGACCCCGACTGAATAAAATTAAAGCCTTCGGCGGATGCCACAATTTTTCAAAGGTAATTTTTCGAGGCAAGCTCGAAAAAAATTGGGCACAAATACGCCAAGGCGTATTTGATTGGGAAATCTCTCATATTGATTAAAAAACGTACATTCTGTACACTAGGAAGAGTTAATTTAACACAATTCAGCAGAAGTCAAAGGCCTCTGCTGAATTATGTTAAAGCCTCCGGCGGATGCCACAGATTTTCAAAGGAAATTTTTCGAGCTTGCTCGAAAAAATCTGGGCGCAAATACGCCAAGGCGCATTTGATTAAATGAAAAGGTGAGGCAAACGATGCGTATTTTGTTCAAAGGACTCGAGGATGACCGGTTTATACGACCCCTACAGCTTATCACGAATCTATTTTACGAAGAAAGTGAACTTTCAATTACAAATTTAGAAAATCCAGAACTTATAGTAGACTTTCAATATGAATATAACAATCCGACGATTACCACATATGCCAAGCTGACTGATATGAAGTCGGGCAATCAATTCGAGGGAAGTTATAGCAAGGAGTTTCCGCCATTTGAGAATGAAAAAGAGCTATTCAAAAAGATTAAAAATGCAGTATCTCGTGTTTATGTAATGGTATTACAAGATTTCACAGATATTACTCAGCCATGGGGAATGCTTACTGGCATCCGCCCAACAAAGCTCTTACACAAAAAAAATCAAGCGGGCATTTCGCCTGAAGTAGCTCACAAACAATTAAAAGAAGATTACTTAATTACCGATGAAAAAATCGAATTGATGCAGCAAATAGTAGACCGTCAGCTCACAATGGTTCCTGATTTATATCAACTTCAAAATGAAGTGAGCATTTATATTGGGATTCCATTCTGCCCAACGAAATGTGCGTATTGTACATTCCCTGCATATGCCATCAATGGAAAACAGGGTTCAGTTAATTCCTTCTTAGGTGGGCTTCATTATGAGATGCGTGAAACGGGACGTTGGTTAAAGGAAAATAATATTAAAATAACAACCGTCTATTATGGTGGTGGAACCCCTACAAGTATCACAGCTGAAGAGATGGATATGCTTTATGATGAAATGTATCAGTCTTTCCCTATTGTGAAAAACATTCGTGAAATCACTGTTGAAGCAGGAAGACCAGACACGATTACACCGGAAAAACTAGATGTCCTAAAAAAGTGGAATATTGACAGAATCAGTATTAATCCACAGTCCTATATACAGGAAACATTAAAAGCGATCGGTCGTCATCATACAGTAGATGAAACGATTGAAAAATTCCATCTCGCACGAAATATGGGAATGAACAACATCAATATGGACCTAATCATTGGCTTACCAGGCGAGGGTGTGGAGGAATTCAACTATACACTTTCTGAAACCGAAAAGCTTATGCCTGAGTCATTAACCGTCCATACCTTATCTTTTAAACGTGCATCTGAAATGACACGGAATAAGAAAAAATATAAGGTTGCAGGCCGTGAGGAAATTACGGATATGATGAACAATGCTTCAACATGGACGAAGGAACATGGCTATGTACCTTACTATTTATATCGGATGGAAAACATTCTTGGGAACTTGGAAAATGTCGGTTATTCACTTCCAGGTCAAGAGAGCATTTACAATATTATGATTATGGAAGAAATGCAAACAATTATTGGACTAGGCTGTGGCGCAGCTAGTAAATTTGTTGATCCAGTAACGGGTAAAATTACTCAGTTTGCAAACCCGAAGGATCCAAAATCCTACAATGACAATTTCATGGAATATACAAATAAAAAAATCAATATTTTGAATGAGCTATTTGGAGTGGCAAAAGAGGTATAGGAAACTATGCCTCTTTCTTTTTTTGGGACATTATAATTACCTAACCTTACTCATATATTTATAAAAGTGAAACCCTTATCATAGGAGGGAAAACGATGACAGCACGTTATTTACAAGATGAGCATCGAATTTTTCGGGATGCTTTTCGCAAGTTCCTTGAAAAAGAAGCATACCCCTTTTATACCGATTGGGAAAAAGACAGGATGATTCCACGGTCCTTTTGGTCAAAAATGGGAGAGAATGGTTTCCTTTGCCCGTGGGTTGATGAAAAGTATGGAGGTTTTAACGCTGATTTCGCCTATTCGGTCGTCATCAATGAAGAGCTTGAACGAGTTGGTGCAAGCATGATCGGGATCGGCCTCCATAGTGATATCGTTGTTCCATATTTGAAAGAGTATGGATCCGAGGAACAAAAACAGAAATGGCTGCCAAAATGTATTTCAGGTGAAATTATCACAGCGATTGCGATGACAGAGCCAGGTGCTGGTTCAGATTTAGCTGGGATTAAAACAACAGCAATAAAGGAGAGTGACTATTATATTGTCAATGGTCAGAAAACCTTTATCACAAATGGCATCCATGCTGATTTAGTCGTTGTTGTTTGTAAAACAGATCCGAAGGCAAAGCATAAAGGGATTAGTTTGTTAGTATTCGAAAAGGATACTCCCGGATTTTCAAGAGGGCGGAAGCTAGATAAGGTCGGGCTTCATGCTCAAGATACGGCAGAACTTATTTTTGAGGATGCAAAGGTTCCTGCTGAAAACCTAATTGGAGTGGAAGGAAAGGGTTTTTATTATTTAATGCAGCAGCTCCAGCAGGAACGACTGATTGTTGCAATCTCGGCCCAAATCGCAGCAGAGACAATGTTAAAGCTAACCTTAAAATATGTAAAAGATCGCGAGGCATTCGGAAAATCGATTAGCAAATTCCAACATATTCAATTTAGACTTGCCGAAATGGCGACTGAAATAGAGATTGGCAGAACATTTTTAGATGATTTAATTGAACAGCATATTGCTGAAAAGGATGTGGTGACAAAGGTTTCAATGGCAAAATGGTGGTTAACAGACATGGCAAAAAAAGTAGCGGCAGAATGTATGCATCTTCATGGTGGATATGGGTATATGGAGGAATACGAGATTGCGAGAAGGTATCGCGACACACCTGTATCGGCAATTTATGCAGGTACAAATGAAATTATGAAAACAATCATAGTGAAAAATATGGGGATATAAGTGTTTCACTATTATAATTTTTAAATTGGGGGAATGGATTATGATGAATGTACCATTGCTAGTTTCTTCAATGCTCGAGCGCGCGGAAAGGTATTTTCCTAAGAAAACGGTTGTTTCGAGAACTTCAACTGGAATTGTAACCCATACTTATAAGGAAATTGGCGAGCGAACAAGAAGATTATCAAGTGCCCTTGAAAAAATAGGTGTGACGAAAGGATACCGTGTAGGGACACTAGCATGGAATCATCATCGTCATCTTGAAGCTTATTTTGCCATACCTGGAATTGGAGCCGTTTTGCACACAATTAATATTCGCCTTACACCTGCGCATATTGTCTATATCATCAATCATGCGGAGGATAAGGTTTTGCTTTTTGACGAAGACCTGCTTCCATTATTAGAAAAAGTAAAGGACCAATTAAAAACAGTTGAAGCCTATGTCATCCTGACAGATAAAGATGAATTGCCTGAATCAAACTTAGAACCCCTTTATCATTATGAAAAAATAGTAAGCGAAGGAAATCCTGCATTTGAATTTAAGAAAGATGTAGATGAAAATGATCCAGTAGGAATGTGTTATACATCTGCAACTACTGGAAATCCAAAAGGGGTTATCTATTCTAATCGCGGTATTGTGTTGCATAGTATGGCACTTGGGCTTGCTGATAACACTGGATTATCGGAAAGCGATATTGCTATGCCTGTTGTTCCCATGTTCCATGTAAATGCCTGGGGCTTGCCGTTTGCTGCTGTTTGGTTTGGAACAACACTTGTTATGCCAGGACCCTATTTTACTCCAAAGGTTTTAGCTGAATTAATAGATACCGAGAAGGTAACAGTCACTGCGGGAGTACCAACCATCTGGCTAGGGCTTCTTAATGAATTAGAGCAAGGCAATTACGATACGAGTAGTTTAACCCGCATCCTATGTGGTGGGTCGGCAGCTCCAAAAGGGCTGATTAAAGCTTTTGAATCAAAATATAAAATTCCGTTTATCCATGCGTATGGGATGACAGAGACCACACCTCTTGTTGTTTTATCTCGTCTAAAAAGCTATCAAAATGATCTTTCCGAAGATGAAAAATTAGAAATCCAATCGAAACAAGGATCGCTTGTGCCTTTAGTTGAAATGAAGGTCGTAGGGGCAAATGGGGAGGTTGCCAATGACGGGAAGGAAATGGGAGAGCTCTTGTTAAGAGGGAACTGGATTGCTGACGAGTATTACAAGGATGAGAGAACGAACGAAGGGTTCCGTGATGGGTGGCTCCATACAGGGGATGTTGTAACAGTCGACGAAGAAGGAGTTGTGAAGATTGTCGACAGAACGAAGGATTTGATCAAAAGCGGTGGGGAATGGATATCCTCTGTCGATATCGAAAATGCGCTTATGGCCCATGATGCCGTATTTGAAGCAACCGTTATCGCAGTCCCGCATGAAAGATGGCAGGAGCGACCTGTGGCATGTGTTGTGTTAAAGGATGCTGCAAAGGAGCAAACAACAAAGGATGAACTATACGAGTTCCTAAAGCCACAATTTGCAAAATGGTGGTTACCGGATGATATCATCTTCATGGATGAAATTCCGAAAACATCGGTAGGAAAATTCCTAAAGAGAGCACTGCGTGAGCAATTAAAGGACCATTTATCCAAGGTTTAATAAGCCACAAGGTCATCCAAAAAACTTTGGGTGGCCTTAAGTTTGGAAAACGGTTTCAATTAAATTGATATAATTGTATAATGTGGGTAACACCACATAAGGGGGCTTAATAATGGCAACTGAACAAGTAGAAAAAGTGTTACTACATATGGATGATCGAGTAGCGTATCTTACTCTAAATCGCCCTAAGTCACTAAATGCAATGGATGTTGACATGTTAAATCAAATTTTACATAGTTTAAAAGAGGTAGCTGCCAATGATAAAGTGGATATTCTTGTGTTGGCAGGAAGCGGAACTGGGTTTTCAGCCGGTGGGGACATAAAAACAATGCTGAGCCGGGCAGATGATACAGAATTTGAACCTGTAATGGAACTTATATCTGAAATAACGAAAACTCTTTACCTATTGCCGAAATTGGTCATTAGTGCGATTCATGGATCAGCAGCTGGACTTGGATTAAGCTTAGCGCTAGGTGCTGACTATATTATTGTCGATCGACTATCAAGTGTAGCTATGAATTTCATCCGTATTGGTCTAATTCCTGATGGAGGTGCACACTTCTTCCTTGAAAAAAGACTTGGCGAAGCAAAAGCAAAGCATGTGATTTGGGAAGGAAAACAATTGTCGCCTGGGGAAGCTTTGCACATCGGATTAATTGATGAAGTTGCGGAGGAAGAACTGCAAACAGCTGTTATTCATAAGGTGAAAAAGTGGAAAAAAAGACCAATACTAGCCATGATTCAAACGAAATCCATCTATAATCAAATGCACCTGCCAGAGCTTGAAAAAATACTGGAATTAGAAAAACAAGGTCAGCAGGCAATGAGAGGTACAAAGGACCACCGCGAAGGCATTCAAGCCTTTTTGGAAAAAAGAAAACCGATTTTTATCGGTGAATAATGAAGAAATCCCGCTGAACTTCAGCGGGATTTTTTTAGGATAATTAGGTACCCCAATTGGCTACCTGATTAACGATGAAACAACACTAATTTTCCTTTAGTGCTTGTACATCGATGGGTGGTTTCCAAATAGTTTTTTTCTTTAAGGATCTTTTCTCCCGTTACCTTCGCTTCTTTTTCAGAAGCAGCTTCAAATGATTCCTCGAGTAGTTTTTCTCCCGTTTTATCAAACACAGTTAACACATAATTCATTGTCATTCCCCCATGTTATTCTGTTATTTAAAGTGTAGTTGATAGGTAGATTTCACGCAACATAAAATCATTTTCAAATGTGTTATGATAAAAAGTGAAACTTTTTTCTAACTTAATCGTAGAAACTACTAGAAAAGGAGGAGAATTGATGGCATTACAACTAGAACATGTGACGAAACGATTTGGTAGCTTTACTGCCGTTGATAATCTGTCAATCGAAATTCCAGAGAGCGAAATGTTTGGATTTCTCGGTGCGAATGGAGCTGGAAAGACCACAACATTCCGAATGATCCTGGGATTATTGGATGTCAGTGATGGCCGAATTAGTTGGGATGGAAAGAAGATTAATTATAATACAAGCCATTTAATCGGATATCTGCCAGAGGAAAGAGGGCTATATCCGAAAATGAAGGTGCGCGACCAACTTGTATATTTAGCAAGACTTCGGGGGATGCAGAAACAAGATATTTTAAAACAAATTGATTACTGGCTCGAGCGATTTAAGGTACCTGAATATGCAACAAAAAAGGTTGAGGAATTGTCAAAAGGGAACCAACAAAAAATCCAGTTTATCGCTTCTGTGATACATAAGCCAAAGCTTCTTATTCTGGATGAGCCATTCAGTGGACTAGACCCTGTGAATGTCGAGATTTTAAAAGACGCAGTTGTGGATTTGAAAAATGCAGGAACCTCAATTGTGTTCTCCAGTCACCGGATGGAGCATGTTGAGGAATTATGCGAGCATTTATGCATTATGCACCATGGAAAACCAGTTGTACATGGGTCATTAAAGGAAATAAAGCGCTCATTTGGAAAGAAAAACGTGATTGTACATGCTGATTTTGATATTAGCCATTTAACAACATTAGCAGGTGTTACAAGGTCAAAGGAAACAGCGGAGGGACTTCATTTACAGGTTGAAAGTGAAGAAATTTCACAAAAAATCCTTGATTCAATTGCAGGAAAAGGTTTTGTTCGAAAGTTTGTCTTAGAAGAACCATCCTTAAATGATATTTTTATCGAAAAGGTAGGTGCTTCCTATGAATAAATTTTGGATTATCCTATTTCACACCTATGTGAGTAAATTAAGGACCAAATCTTTTATAATAACTACGCTTATAACAGCACTCATTATTTTTGGTCTTGCAAACATTCAAACCATCATTGAAAAATTTGATAAAGACGAAACCAGTCATGTTGCTGTTCTAACTGACTCGGAAGGACTTTATCAGGCATATGAACAAACTTTAATAGCAATGTCTAGTGATATTGTAATTGAAAAGATGGACAAAACTGAAGATCAAGCAAAAGAACTGGTAGCATCCGAAGAGATTACAGGATATCTCATTTTGGCAGAGACGGCTGAAGGACTTCCAGAAGGAATATATAAAGCCCCATCAATTACTGATTCAGCAATTACCGGGCAGCTTGAACAGGCTCTTCAGCAATTGAAGGTAACGATCGCGACAACAAAAGCGGGATTATCACCTGAGCAGATTAATGAACTTTATGCACCTGTTCAATTCGAAAAACAAGCTCTTGAGGAAAATGCAAAATCTGAAGAAGAACTTAATCAAGCACGTGGCTTAGTATATGTCCTTCTATTTGTTATCTATTTTGCAGTCATCATGTACGCAAATATGATTGCGATGGAAGTTGCGACTGAAAAGTCATCCCGTGTTATGGAAATTCTCATTTCAAGTGTTTCCCCGATTAAGCAAATGTTCGGGAAGATTCTTGGTATTGCTCTACTAAGCCTAACCCAATTTGCTGTCATTTTAGCTGTTGGATATGGTTCCTTAAAGCAAAGCATGAGCGGTATGGAAGGCGGATTTTTTGAAGTGTTTGGTTTTGGCGATCTGCCGGTTTCAACGTTTGTGTATGCTGGAGTATTCTTTATTTTAGGTTATTTGCTATTTGCAACACTTGCTGCCTTTTTAGGTTCATTAGTAAGTCGTATTGAAGATGTTCAACAAATGATTACCCCGATGACCCTGTTAATTGTTGCCGCATTTATGATAGCAATGTTTGGTCTAACAAAACCGGAATCATCCGTGATTACAATTACTTCATTTATTCCGTTTTTTTCACCAATGATTATGTTCCTTCGCGTTGGGATGCTAACACTACCAACCTGGGAAATCGCATTATCAATCGGAATACTAGTGCTAACCATCACACTATTAGCCATTTTCGGTGCACGAGTCTACCGAGGAGGAGTCCTAATGTATGGCAAATCATCCTCCTTCAAAGACATTAAGAAAGCCCTGCAATTAACAAAGAGTGAAAAATAAGGGACCAGAGGGACGGTTCTACTGGTTCCAATTTAACCGAGGGAAGCTAACCCTCGGTTTTTTAATATAAAAAATTCATAAAGTAAGAACGTGCATTCGTATTCTAATGATGGTAGAATAAAATTAATAGAACAAAGGGGGCGCCTGAGATGAATTCAATCACTTTTTTACATATCGCGGATTTGCATTTGGACAGCCCATTTTCAGGGTTAGCAAACCTGCCGCCAGAACTATTTAAGCGCGTACAAGAAAGCACGTTTACATCCTTGACTAGATTAATCAATATTGCAATTGAGAAAAAGGTAGATTTCGTAGTAATTGCGGGTGATGTATTTGACGGAGAAGACCGCAGCCTTCGTGCCCAGTCCCGGTTTCGAAAAGAAATGGAACGACTAAAAGAGCACGACATTGAAGCTTTTGTAATCCACGGGAATCACGACCATCTTGGGGGAAACTGGCCGCATTTTGAATGGCCTTGCAACGTCCATGTGTTCCAAAATGAAAATGTCGAAGTAATCCCCTTTATTAAAAATGGGGAAACAATTGCAAACATCTACGGTTTTAGTTATGAAAAGAGAGCTGTGCTTGAAAACAAAACTTCATCTTATGAGAAAAGGGATGACGCACCATTTCATATAGGTATGTTACATGGAAGCAGAGAAGGGGAAAGCAATCATAGTCGCTATGCGCCGTTCCTACTATCAGATCTTCAGCAAAAAGGTTTTGATTATTGGGCACTTGGCCATATTCACACAAGAGAAATTCTTTCTAAGGATCCACCTATCATATATCCTGGCAATATCCAAGGAAGACATAAAAAAGAAATAGGTGAAAAAGGCGGTTATCTCGTAAAGCTTTCGAATACCGGAGCAAACTATACATTCTTCCCAACATCGGACCTTATTTGGGAGAATACATCCATTGATATTTCTGAGATTATTAGTTTTGACCAGCTTGTGGATAAGACACTTTCCCATATAGATCGGTTTCGTAAAGAAAATCAGAGCATATTTTTGACGATTGAATTTACAGGATCAGGACCACTCCATGACGGACTTCAAGAAAAAGGAATGCAAGAAGAACTTCAATCACTTTTAAACGATGACATAACAGGAAAGAACGTTGTTTATGTAGCAGAAATGAAGCAACACACGCAATTGGATTTCGATCGTGAAAAAGTAAGGCAAGACTCCCATTTTATTGGAGATTTATTAGAAAAGATGGAGACATATCAGGATTTTAACCAGGCACTACTTCCTTTACGGAACCACCAAAGCTTCCGCAGATATATAGAAACTTTTACGAGCGAAGAACTACAAGAAATTCTTCAGGATGCTGAAAAGCTGATCCTTCGGGAACTGTACCAATCAAACAGGAGGAGATGATATGAGAATCATTGGCATTCAAATTTATGGTTATGGAAAACTGGAAAATATAGAACTTGGGAATCTATCACCTAATCTTCAAGTTTTTTATGGTCAAAATGAAGCTGGAAAGTCTACACTAATGTCCTTTATTCATAGCATTTTATTTGGATTTCCAACGAAACAACAGAATGAACAACGCTATATTCCAAAAACAGGAACAAAATATGGCGGAAAGCTAGTGATCCAATCCGATGAATATGGAACGGTTATGATTGAAAGACTACCGGGAAAAGCGGCAGGGGATGTATCCGTCTATTTACCTGACGGAACAATTAAAGGAGAGGACTTTATTTCTGAGCTTCTCCAGGGAATGGATAAAAATCTTTACCAAAATGTATATTCTTTCAATATTCATGGGCTTCAAGCTGTACATAACTTAAAAAGTGAGGATATTGGAAGGTACTTATTTTCTGCTGGAACAGTAGGAACAGACGCCTTGCTTGAATTGCAAAATAAATTAACGAGGGAAATGGATAATTTATATAAACCTAAGGGGAAGAATCCCCCCCTTAATACGGAATTGAATCGGCTAAAGGAGGAACACACAAGAGTTTCGAAGTGGCAGGAAAACAATAACGAATATGAAGGATTAATAGATGAACAAGATCGAATTGAAAAGAATTTGGCAAATCTCGACTCTAAACAACAATTCCTAGTGGAAAAAATTCAAGAGTCGGAAAAAATTCAATCGATTCAGCCACTATTAGAAGACTATCAAACCTTAGACTATCAATTAAAAGGTTTACCCATGTTTGAGCCATACCCAGAGGATGGCTTAAAGCGTTTCGAACAATTACAGGCGCTGATTAAACCATATGAAGCACAACTAAAAACGTTACAAACAAAATCATTTGAATTAAGCAAAGAAAAAAGCTCAATCCAAATATCCAAACAATATCTTGAGAATGAACAGCAAATTCTGGAATTGGTCGAAAATAAAAGCATGTTTGCTGAAAAACAGAACAGGTTACAGCTGGTATCGAAGGAACTTCAACAGCTTGATGGAGAAACGCATCAACTTAAAAGTAGACTCAATCTAGCAATCACAGAGGAGGAAGTTCAGGAACTCGACCTCAGTATGGTAGCAAAAGACATGTTTTCGGAAATTGTTTCCGAGACAGCACGCTATAAACAGCAGAAGCAATTCCTAGACGATACCTTCACGAGAGCAAAGGATGCATTAGAAAATAGTGAACATAAACTTAAAGGACTTAAGCAGCAAATACTATCTGATGAGGAAAGAGAAGTTCTTGAAAAAAAGAAAAACCAACATACAGCGAAAGAAAATATAGAAAAAGAAAAAGCCTTAATTAAAGAGGAAATAAATCGAAACGATCAACAAATCCAAAAAATAACAGCTAAAGAAACGGAAAATAAGACTAAGTTAACCCTTTTATTCTATGGAATGGGGGTAGCGTTGTTTCTTTCATCTGTCTATTTTTATATCTCACATGAATGGGTAACGGGTGGGATTTTAACCGTTTTAGCCATCCTTATGCTACCAATCGGAAACAATGTCATCACACAGATGTCTTCTTCAATCATTCATGAGCTTAAGCGGGACAGAGAAAGTCTATTGAAAAAGCTGGATACCATTCAAGAAAGGCTAAAAAACCACAATCCGTTAGATGTTGAAGATATAGCAGCTAGACTAATGCGTGAACAACAGGTTAGGCAGCAAATCCAAATTGAAAATGCTGCTCTACATCAAAATGAACGTGCATATGATAAGGTGCTTACAGCCTTTGAAGAATGGGAAAAAGCCGGATTTTCTATTGAAGAAAACGCTGCAAACATAAAGAAAACATACGGACTTCCGCAGCAAGTAACAACTGAACGATTTATGGATGCCTTTCAAATCCTTGACGCAATTCGAGATAAGTCCATAAGAAAACAAAATCTTTTAGAGCATAAAAATGAACTCCAAAAAGAGATTGATGACTTCCAGAATAAAATCAATAGTGTTGCAAAGCAGTTAAATATACGAGATCAAGAGCCTATTAAAATTGAAAAAATCGCCATCCATTTACAGGAAGAAAAAAAGAAATATGAGCTGCTTTTACAGATTGAAACGAAAGTAAAGGATGTAACTGACCAGATAGCAAAGCTCGAATTGGAAATCGACCACCTTCAAAAGGAATGTCACGTTTTGTGGGACATGGCTGAGGTTTCAAACGAAGAAAGGTTTCGGGCAAAGGGACAAGCAAATGGTGAAGCTAAAGAAATTAAGCAACGCATGAATCTGCTTAACGCTCAGCTCGAACGGTTTGGAAAGTTGGTGAACAACTGTAATGTTGATATAAATTATCAAAATTGGATCGAAGAAATGTCAGCCGAATTAACTCAACTTCAAGTACAAGAAAAAGAGGAGCAACGTAACCTGTCTGCTATCAATCATCGTGTCCAAGAACTTGAAGAAGGTGGAAGCTATGCAGATTTTCTTCATTCCTATGAGGCAAGTAAATCCTTAGTTAAAGATCATGCAAAGCAATGGGCAACACTTGCCATTGCTAATGATATTCTTTCTAAGACAGTTGATCAGTATCGAAAACTTCGTCTTCCAAAAGTGATTGAAAAGGCTGAGCATTATTTTTCGATTTTAACAGATAAAAGATACAAAAAAATCTATTTAGATAATGAAATAGATAGTTTTATTGTTGAGGATGAAAATGGGCTTCGTTATAAACCAAATGAACTTAGCCAGGCAACCTCGGAGCAATTATATATTGCTCTTCGATTTTCACTTGCAAACACGATGCATCCAAATCAATCCTATCCATTTATTATTGACGATAGCTTTGTTAATTTTGACTCATACCGATTATCAAGTGCGCTTTCTTTAATTAAAGAGCTCTCACGGGACAATCAGGTTCTTCTATTTACATGTCATCAACATGTTATGGAAGGATTTGATGGAGTTGAACCTATCAAATTAGGTGCAGAAGAAATCAAGGAAAACGAGAAAAGTGTGCTATAATTTTAATAGAAATAGAGAAATTTCATTGGAAAAATATAGATAAATAACGTAACTTTATTCAGTAGAACTTTTTAAAAGTGGGTTGAATGCGATAAGAGGAACAATTTGAGTGGGAGTTCAATCCCAGGCTGAATAAAGTTAAGCCTCCGGCGGATGCCATGATTTTTCAAAGGAAACTTTTCGAGCATAGGATCAAAGACTACGAACGCCACATCCTGTGGCAACGTCTTTATGACCCACCTCGTGTGGGCCTAAAAAAATCAGGCGCAAATACGCCAAGACGCATTTGACATATAGGGGGAGAATATATGGTACAGGGCATTGTTCATTATGATGTTGGACAACAGGTTGATGTGTTTTTATTTATTAAATCATCAATTAAAGGAATTGCGAGTAACGGGAAACCGTTCCTAACACTAATCTTTCAAGATAAAAGCGGGGAAATTGAAGCGAAGCTTTGGGACGCAACACCTGAAGATGAAGGTAGCTATGCAGCTCAAAAAATAGTAAGACTAGCAGGGGAAATCAGCAGTTATCGTGGTCGCAACCAGTTGAAGATTCGAAACATTCGCCCTGCAACAGATTTGGACGGGGTTACAATATCAGATTTTCTTGAGGTTGCGCCAATACCTCAAGATGAAATGTCATCAAAAATTACACAATATATATTTGAAATGAAGAATTCAAATATCCAGAGAATAACAAGACATTTATTGAAAAAGCATCAAGCTGCCTTTTTTGAATACCCAGCAGCAACCAAGAACCACCATGAATTCGTGTCTGGCCTTGCCTACCATGTTGTCTCAATGCTTGACTTAGCAAAATCAATTGCTCACCTTTATCCATCACTCGATACGGACTTATTATACTCAGGAATCATTCTGCATGATTTAGGGAAGGTGACTGAGCTATCAGGCCCTATTTCCACAACATATACAATTGAGGGAAATTTATTAGGCCATATTTCGATTATGGTTAATGAAATAGGACAGGCAGCAAAAGAACTTGGTATCGAGGGAGAAGAAGTTACTGTATTGCAGCATATCATTCTAAGCCATCATGGAAAGGCAGAATGGGGAAGTCCTAAGCCTCCAATGATCAAGGAAGCTGAAATTCTTCATTATATTGATAATCTTGATGCAAAAATGAATATGTTAGATCGTGCTTTAGAACGTGTGAAACCAGGTGAATTCTCGGAACGTGTCTTTGCCTTGGATAATAGAAGCTTTTATAAACCAACCTTTCAAAAATAAATCAACGAAAAACTCGACTCGAATTTTAAGGAGTCGAGTTTTTTTATAATAGAATTTTACTTTTAATGGAAAGCTAAGAAAAAAAGAGGTACGAAAAAACATGACAAAGGTAATCCTTCTATTTTTTCTTTTTTTCTTTTCAACCCATCAATTTGCTGCCTGTGCAACAACTAAATTCGATGAAAAAGACAGTCCCTTAAGCTTTAAAATAGAAATGGTTCCATGGGATACGGTGAACGAGATACTTCCTAGGAAATCTTTTTTTACAATCATTGATGTTGAAACTGGCCTTTACTTTCGTGTGCAAAGAAGGGCAGGCAGCAGACATGCAGATGTTCAACCACTTACAATTGATGATACTAAAATAATGAAAAAAATCTACAGTGGGAAATGGAGCTGGAAGCGAAGAGCAATTATTGTGAAATATGGTGACCAAATGATTGCGGCTTCGATGCATGGAATGCCTCATGGGGCTGGTGCATTGAAAAATGGTTTTCCTGGTCATTTTTGTGTTCATTTCTTAGGGAGTACTACCCACAGTTCAAAAGAGCCTGATATTGCTCATAAGCTTATGTTATTAAAGGCGGGTGGAAAGCTTGATGAATATATTAGCAACGCTGATCCATATCATCTTATTGACATTTTTGCTGCAGGAATTAATCAAACAGACCGGAAAATTATAAAGAAGACTTTACTGCCGAATATGAATAATAAGAATCTTTACAAAACCTTAAATCAAATTACAATATTTTCAATCACCAATATGTCCTATTTGCCTTTAAATGATCTAAAGGGACTTTTAAGTATGGAAATTGCCGCGGAGGTTGAAATATACCGGGAAAATCAAGGGAAGGAACGAAAACAAATTGTTTTCATCTTGGTTCGTAACAGTATTGTTGATCGTTGGTATATCCAGCAATATGAATTACAACAACATCTCTAATTTTGTGAAAAATATGATAATAAAAAAGGGTTTTTACATTTTTTGTTGAATTCTGTAAATGATAGTTTTATTAAGGAGTGATAAATATGACATCAACTAAATCCTTATTTTATGGATTGTTAATTGGAAGTGTAATCGGTGGTGTTTCAGTCCTTTTAAGTGCTCCATATTCTGGAAAAGAATTTAGAGGGACTTTGAAAAATAATCAAAAACATATTACTAAAAACTTGTGCCAGGTCGTTTCTGAAGGGAAATCTCTGACTGAACAAGTTTCTAGGTCAACTAAACAAGCGGCAAACATGATAACCGAAGTTTCTGTTGACATTAAAAATTCGATTAATCATTGGAAAAAAGAAATTGAAGGTAATCAAAAAAACATTCAAAAAGAGCTTTCAGAAATAGAAAACGCTTTTGAAAAACTTGAAAAAGCAGTAAAAACTACGTAAATTCAAAATTTTTTCACCTAATTGAAAGATTTCGTAAATTTACATCTTTATTAATTTTTATTTTATTGGCATAATAGTAATAAGAGAAAATAGAAAAGTGGGTGAATCTATGAAACATGAAGAAAAAATGGCCTCCATCAAAGAAGCGCTCCTTTTTAGTCAGAGAATCGCACAACTCAGTAAGGCATTATGGAAGTCTATTGAAAAGGACTGGCAACAATGGATCAAGCCTTATGACTTAAATATTAATGAACATCATATTATTTGGATAGCGTATCATTTGAAAGGTGCTTCTATTTCAGAGATTGCTAAGTTTGGAGTTATGCATGTTTCAACTGCATTTAACTTTTCTAAAAAGTTAGAGGAACGTGGACTATTACAATTTTCAAAAAAGGAAAATGATAAACGTAACACTTATATCGAGTTGACTCCAGAAGGAGAAGAAATCTTTTTGAAAATTGTTGAAGCATATAATCCAAGTAAAAATGGAGTTTTGGAAGGGGCAATTCCGCTAAAAAAACTTTATGGAAAGTTCCCGGAGATCGTTGAAGTAATGAGCATTGTCCGTAATATTTACGGAGATGATTATATGGAAATTTTCGAAAAGTCTTTCAAAAATTTTGAAGATGACTTCATCGAGGTTGATGGCAAGCTATACAAACGAGTTGAGGAAACATTAGAGATGTAAACTTTTATGTAAAAGCGGCGTGAAACTAACGAATCCCTCCGCTTTTTATTTTTTTTGAGTATATGCTCAATTCTTCACATTGGATTATGAAAAACGCGAAAAAAGTCGAAAAAACATGTATTTTATCGTTCTTTTGGATACCTATTGCATTTTTGTTAGAAACAAAGTAAAGTAATTTAGTAAGTTTAGAGTGCAAAATCTAAACATCAAATTTTGGATATGGTTACTACTTATTTTACTTCTTATGATTGTGGATGGTGATTTAGTATGACTTGCTGGAAAACCATTAATCTTTCAAGGGATTATGGATTCCATCGACTTATTTTGATATCCCTGATATCAATGTTCATAGCATTTATTCTCTTTTATTTGCCAATGAATCTCATGTATTCTTCTATTAAACTTAAAGAAGATGGATCAATTTACTTTTTATTCGCTTTATTTTTGATTTATCCGTTACATGCGACCTTGCATGTTTTACCATTCTGGATAACTGGTAAGAAACTGACGGTAACATTTAAATGGATGTACGGAATCATTCCAATTGTTTCAACACGTTCAAAACATTCACTTTCTAAACTGTTTATTATTTATGTAATGGGTACACCGTTTTTATTCATTACAGCACTTATGCTTGGGGCATGTTTTGTATTTCCAGGCTACATTCATTATTTTTCCATTATTGCAGCTATCAATTTTGGATTATGTGTTCCTGACTTAATTTATTTGGGTCAGTTTATTAAGGCGCCAAAATCTTGTACGGTTGAAGAAATAGAAGATGGCTATGATATCTTAATTCACAAATAAGCTTTCTTTTGCAAGGGGTGCTAAAATAAAGCTAAGGACTTTGGGTGTATTAAGATTTTTATATGCCAAGACGCATTTGAAGATGGGGGGATTAGGAGTGATCTTATTTTATATTCCATTTGCTGCTTTTATATTGTTTTATATTAATCAAATGACTTTTCGGCTGTGTGAGCAAAAAGAAATTCCTGATGACCGCCAGCCAAAAGTATATCGAACAATCAATATTTTAATTACCATTTTACTTATTTCCTCATATGTAGAGGTTTTGTTAACGTAAGAATGGAAAAAGGATGACCAGGGTGGGTCATCCTTTTTCTTTTGGGTAAACATTAATTTCATGTTTACACTTTCTGCTAATCGAGAAAGAATTTCTTAGAGCCAAGAAGCACCAATGATAACTAATAGGATGAATAACACGATGATTAGCGCGAATCCACCACCGAATCCACCAGCATATCCACTCACAGTAACACCTCCGTTTATCAAAGTACGGTATTATATGCCTAATCAATCGTGAACGATTAGGCGTTTGTCTCGCTATAGGTAATTCTTTTTCACAATTACCTAAATTTTTGAACCGTTGAAAGCTGGGGCTCTTATTCAGTTCACAATATCCTATTCAGAGAAAGCCTATGTGACTGTGCGAATGTCCCATATATTTGTATAACTTTAAAGAAAATGTTTTCTTTCTCTTTTAAAAGTATGTTATAGTAATTTTTGTAGCCTTGGACAAATCGTATATAAAAAATGTACATAGTAGGAGTGTGTGTAATGAAGAAATCAATAATTGCTATAACGGCGGCAGTAGGTATTTTTGGTTTAAGTGCATGTAACAATGCCGACGATTCAGCAGTGCTTGTAGAAACAAAAGCAGGAAATGTGACCAAAGAAGAATTATATGATGCAATGAAAGGTCAAGCTGGTGACGTTTTTCTTAAAGATTTAGTTTATACAAAAGTGTTAGCTGAGAAATATGAAGTAACTGATAAAGAAGTAGATGCAAAATATAAAGAAATGCAAGCAGCTATGGGGGCACAATTCGATGCAGTTGTTGAGCAAAAAGGTGAAGATTTCGTTCGTAACCTTCTAAAATCTGACATGCTAAAAGAAAAAGCAGCTATAGATGCAGTGGAGGTAAAAGCAGGAGAAGTGGTTAAGGCAAGCCATATCTTAGCGAAGTTTTCTGATAATCCAACTGCTGAAGTAACTGAAGAACAAAAAGCAGCAGCTAAAAAGAAAATCGATGAAGCAAAGGCCAAGCTTGATAGCGGGGAAAAATTCGAGGATGTAGCGAAGGAATACTCTGATGACGCTACTGCTCAAAATGGCGGGGACCTGGGATGGTTTGGAAAAGGACGTATGGTTCCTGAATTTGAAGAAGCTGCATTTGGTCTTAAAGAAGGCGAAACAAGCGATATTATCGAATCACAATACGGGTATCATATCATTAAGGTAACGGGAACTGCTGAAGATTTCGATAAGATGGATCAAGAGAGGAAAGATGAAATCCGCAAAGCAATACTTTCAGCGGACCAAACTGGAGTTACCCTTCAAAAGGCTTTAGACAAAGCAATTAAGGATGCTGATGTTAAAGTGAAGGACAAAGAATTTAAAGATTTATTTAAAACTGAAGCTGCTGCTGAATAAGTAGTATGTATAAAATAGGAAAAGGACCGTTTTATGACGAAACGGTCCTTTTTTTAGTTGTCTAGTTGCAGGCGCCATCGGCCCGAGGTCACAAGCCAATCGCTTCGGAAGGTAAAATGCACCTTCTGTCAGCGCTTTTCTTGTGATTGTCGCTTCTGCCAGGACGGCAAGGATTCCAGCGTTAGGCACAGGACGTGCCTGCCTTTAGCTGGAATTGGGGCGCCTTCCACTTTTCCATATTACATTGCTTCTGGTTTATTGATTCGTTTTGATCGTTTTTCTTTTTCCTCGTTCATTCGTTCGATGTAAACACTGCCTTCCTGTTCAATATAGGAGTCTTCAACCTGCTTTTCCTCTCTTGATGTTCGAATCACCATGTAGGCGCTAAAAAGGACTCCAAATAATGCTACATATACAAACCACGGAACTGATAACAAAGCAATCCACTCCTTGTCCCACTTTTTACTTCTACTATATGATGAAAATTGAATAGATATCACTAGAATTAGAAAAAGGGTGCCCGACATTTAGTCGAACACCCCGCAGTTCAAGATTATGCACTTACTGAAAAGTTCGTACGTTTTATGATTTGTTGCGCAATTGGATAAATAATAGCCATTGCTATTATACCCATTACCGTTGTTGGAAGGACTACAGTTAGGAACAATCCGATAAATGTTCCAGGAAGACCAGCAACCATAAGTGCAACACTTAAGAAAACAATACCAGAAACTAGAATTCCTACAGCAGTGACCGTACATATCATTACTATTGACTTGGTATACTTTAATGCAACAATTAAAATGCCATAGAATACGAATGCTGAAATTACCTTATCGAACGGGCTAGCAATTTGACCACCTGGGAAACTGGTTGTCAATGCTGAAATTACACCAGCGACAAGTGAAACAAGCAATACATATTTCTTTTCAGGAAATAGGATAATCCCCAAAAACATCATGACCAACAATAGGTCAGGCTTCATTCCAAGGTAAATCGGTGGCATTACCGCATGCAGAACAGCACCCATTCCAATTAATAATGATAATAGTACTAATACTTTTGTATTCATTTCTCATCTCTCCTCAGCTTTTCTAAGCTATATTTTTTTGGATTCCCCAATCGTGCACTCATTGCCGACTGCGAAAATCTTATCTTTAAGTATATCAGACTATTAACCTATTTTAAAGTTCTAATTTTCTGATTTAAAGGCTTTCATAAATGAAGCAAGTGCCTCAACGGATTCATATGGAACTGCATTGTAGATGGATGCACGGCAGCCGCCGATTGAGCGATGACCATTTAATCCAATAAAACCTTTTTCCTTTGCCTGAGCTAAGAATTTTTTTGTAAGTTCTTCACTTGGAAGTGTGTATGACACATTCATAATGGAACGACTTCCAACCTTTGCATGGGCATTATAGAAACCATCAGATTCATCAATTGTATTGTATAAAAGTCCTGCTTTTTCATTGTTCTTTGCCTCAATTGCAGGAACTCCACCTTGTTCCTTCACCCATTCTAGGACAAGTGAAAGCATGTAAATTGAAAAAGTGGGTGGAGTGTTATAAAGAGAATTTGATTTCACATGTGTATGATAATCCATCATGGTTGGCAGATTGCTATTACCTTGTGTTAATAGGGAATCATTAATGATTGCAACAGTTACTCCGGAAGGTCCAAGGTTTTTTTGTGCACCTGCATAGATCATACCGAACTGTTCCACGTTCACTTCTCTGCATAAAATGTCACTGGACATATCCGCGATTAATGGAACATTTGTGTATGTAGGGTATTTCTCCCATTGAGTTCCATATATTGTATTGTTAGAGGTAATGTGAACATATGCGGAGTTAGCCGAATGGTTGTCCACATTTACTTCAGGAATATAGCTATATTTTTCATCTTTGCTTGATGCAATTACATCAGTCACTCCAAGCTTCTTTGCTTCATCAAGTGCTTTTTGAGACCAAGAGCCAGTTAAAATATAGTCAGCTGTTTTACCTGGTGTTAAAAAATTCATTGGAATCATTGAGAATTGAAGGCTAGCGCCCCCTTGTAAAAACAACACCTGGTAGTCATCCGGAATATGTAATAGGGTACGTAAATCAGAAATAGCTTGTTGATGAACAGCGTCATATTCCTTGCTGCGATGGCTTAATTCCATTACAGACATGCCGGTTCCTTTAAAATTGACCAGCTCGGCTTGTGCACGTTGTAATACCTCAAGTGGCAGTGCAGAAGGTCCGGCATTAAAATTGTAAGCTCGTTGCATGATTGATTCCTCCTATTTTTTCGTTGTCTAGCTCAAGACGCCATCGGCTCGAGTTCATAAGCCAATCGCTTCGGAAGGTTGGGCTTGTCATATGCTTGTCGCCGATGAGCAGGTGCATTAAGCCTTTCTTAATTGCTTTAGTAGAATAAAGTTATCTTATCACGTTTTCTAGAAAAAAAAGAGTGAAATTTTTCAAAAAATTTAAGACAACGTTTACAATTAATAAAAAGAGAGACAAGACCTAAGTCCTGCCTTAAAAGATTAATTTTCGATTGCTTTTGATATACTTGATGCGATATTTTGTAAATCCTCGCCGTTGTATTGATTTTCATGTGATTTCCATACGATGCCAAATCCATCGCCTTTTCCGTAACGTGGAATAAGGTGGAGGTGGAAGTGGAAGACAGATTGCCCAGCTTGTTCCCCATTGTTTTGTAAAAGGTTCATTCCGATTGGATTGAATTCTTTTTTGATCGCATTTGCTATGGATGGAACAGCTTCAAAGATGTGTTTGGCATTTTCAGGTGTGAGTTCAAATACGTTTTCTTTATGTACTTTTGGGATGACAAGCGTATGTCCCTTTGAAACTTGACTGATGTCTAAGAAAGCGAATACATGTTCATTTTCGTATACTTTGGCGCATGGAATATCCCCATTGATAATCTTACAAAAAATACAATCACTCATTTATATCCATTCCTTTCAAAATTCAATTCATAACTAGTATTTTATCATAGGTTCCAAAGATGTAAAAATTTTCATGCGGGCAAATAATAAAATAAGAAACAGGATGCGATCGCAATGGATGCATCCTGTTCTTGAAGAAGGCTTAAGTTAAAAGGTTTTCGGTATCTGCGATAAACACCTCATTTTTTTAGGATGAAAGTCTTTATCTAATGGAGTGGGTCAATTCCGTGGTCCAAACGAACCATCCCCTTGTCTTTAGTTTATAAGTTAATACAACTTATAAAGCGACTAGGTAGCCTTTAACAAACACCTCATTTACAAAATAGTGTTATTTTGTCAATGGTAATTTGTTACAAACTGGTATTTCCCTCACTTTTCCCAAAGCAACCATCCCCTTATAACAGGTTTAAAAAGCTGTCGTCTAAAATAAGGATATTGTCTTTAACAAACACCTCATCCCAGGTAGATGATTAACATCAAGGCTTTTTTCTCGCCCTCTTCAAAAATTAGTATGACCTTTTTAAATAGATATATACACTTTTTAACTATGTAAAATTGGCAATTTTTGATATGATAAAAAGAAAAGCGCAAGGCGCCCCAATTCCAGCTAAGGGCAGGCACGTCCTGTGCCTAACGCTGGAATCCTTGCCGTCCTGGCAGAGGTGACAAGCTTAAGACGACCCCAACCTTCCGAAGCGATTGGCTTAAGACCTCGAGCCGATGGCGCCTGGAGCTAGACATCGAAAACTACATAAAAACTTTATAGGGTAAGAAGGGAGCCTTTTTATGGCACTACTAGAGATACAAAATCTAACCGGTGGGTATACGCAAAATTCCGTTCTAAAAGATGTTTCCTTCCAAGTTAAACAAAATGAAATTGTAGGATTAATCGGATTAAACGGTGCGGGGAAAAGTACGACAATTAAACATGTCATTGGTCTAATGGAGCCGAAAAAAGGATCAATCCAAATCAATGGGAAAACGATTCAACAGGATATGGAGAACTATCGCTCGATGTTTAGCTTTATTCCTGAAACACCGATTCTTTATGATGAATTGACTCTCTACGAACACCTGGAATTAACCGCAATGGCCTATGGATTAGATAAAAAACTATTCGAAGAAAGAGTACAACCTTTATTAAAAGAATTTCGCATGGAAAAAAAGGTAAAATTCTTCCCATCCCATTTTTCAAAGGGAATGAAGCAAAAGGTGATGATTATGTGTGCCTTTCTTGCCCAGCCTAACCTTTATATTATTGATGAACCATTTGTTGGATTAGATCCCCTAGGAATTCAATCCTTATTAGAATTAATGAACAAAATGAAAAATCAAGGAGCAGGTATTTTAATGTCGACTCATATTTTAGCGACAGCCGAAAGATACTGTGATTCCTTTATTATTTTACATAACGGGAAAGTTAAGGCTTCAGGATCTTTAGCGGATCTTAGACAGCAATTTAAAATGGAGAACGCTACACTTGATGATATCTATATTAGCCTGACAAAGGAAGAAGAAAATGATTGATATTAAGGAATTATGGAGGAAGCGTCAAGCCCAACATTTTAAGGAAATAAGCCGTTATTTACGCTATATGTTAAATGACCATTTATTGATTGCTCTCCTATTTTTAGGAGGGGGAGGGGCGTATTATTATAATTATTGGCTGCAGGATATTCCAAAGAACTTTCCATATGCCATTATCATTGCGCTTGTTTTGGGGCTCATTTTAACAAGTAGCCGCATCCAAACGTTGGTGAAAGAACCCGACCTCGTTTTCTTATTGCCCATTGAAAAAAAATTAGCCCCTTATTTTCAAAAGGCATTTTGGTACAGCCTGTTCTCTCAAATTTATTTATTGTTGATTGTTTTTGCAGTGGCTGCTCCATTATATCTTGCGGTCTCAGATAAAACCTTTTCGTCTTTAGCAGCGATTTTTGTAATTGTTTTATTGTGTAAAGCATGGAATCTTCTCATGACATGGTTTACACAGCATTACACGGAAAACTCAACTTATTACACAGACATATCGATCCGCCTTGTATTAAATATCGTTTTGTTGTATTTGTTATTTTCGGGAGCCTCAATTCTTTATATCGGTTGTGTAGTTGTCATTATGATCGGCTTGCTCCTTTATTTTCATAGGGCAGTTGAAAATAAAGGGCTAAAATGGGATACATTAATCGAATTGGAATCAAAACGGATGCTAACCTTTTACCGAATCGCGAATTTATTTACTGATGTTCCGAAGCTAAAGGAACGAGTGAAAAAGAGAGCATGGCTTAACTGGGTTACAGGGTTTATTTCGTACTCAAAGAAAAATACATTTCGTTATCTTTTCACACGTACCTTCTTGCGGACAAGTGACTATTTAGGGATGTATGTGAGGCTAACGATTATTGGTGGATTAATTATTTATTTCGTCCCATTTGAATATGGAAAAGCCTTTGTCATGATTTTATTTTTATACTTAACTGGCTACCAGCTAATCACATTATGGAGACATCACAGCTTAAAAATTTGGGTGCGCTTATACCCGGTAAGTGAAACTTCAAAATTAGCATCCTATTTACAGTTTTTATTCCAGCTGCTTGTTGTCCAGTCTGTCTTATTTACTGTCATTTTAATGCTATCTGCAAAAATCATGACAACAATCATTTTATTGGTAGCAGGAATTATGTTTGTCTATTTCTTTGTATTTATCTATACAAAAGGGAAGGTACGTAAGCTTGACCGAATGTAAGGATAAATGAAACCTTTGCTTTAATTTTACGTAGAAGTATTAAAATGAGTGTTCAAAAAGGCGACGAATCAGAAGCGAGGAGATCAAGGAACGACAGACTTGAGGACCGGAGCGTATGGTATTTATACGTGAGGACCGGAAATGCGGAGTGACGAAGAGATTCGAAGCTTATCATTTGGTGACTTTTTGAACATCCTTTAAACGAAAAGAAGGGTAGAGGTACATGAATGATTCGTATATGTTAACGGTAGAAGAGGAATTATTTCAATGGCGTAAAAAGCTAATTAAAAAGTCAACCATTCTTCAACGTGTATCGAAAAAAGCACAAACAAAAGTGAATGAACTAATACCCGAAAAAGCTCATACAGTCATTACGGAAAGTATTAAAAAAATGGTTCAGGCTACTTTAGTTGGTTCGGAATACACAACTAAAGGAAACTATCCCGAGGAGATGACATTGCAGGTTAAAGAGAATCTGATTGAAGATAAGCTAACCGTTTATAGACGAACTGCTGCGGCAGAGGGAGCCGGAACTGGAGCAGGTGGATTTCTTTTATCTTTGGCAGATTTTCCATTGCTGCTTTCCATAAAGATGAAGTTCTTGTTTGAAGTGGCTGCTATTCATGGCTTTGATACAAAAAACTATGACGAACGCCTTTTCTTGTTGCAAGTGTTCCAGTTGGCTTTCTCAAGCGATAAGCATAAAAAGAAAACCTTAGAGTTGATTGAAAATTGGGAGGAAGAAAGGCATAGACTCGCTGAATTGGATTGGCGAGTATTCCAGCAGGAGTATCGAGATTATATTGATTTCGTGAAAATGCTTCAATTACTTCCGGGTATTGGTGCTGTTGTTGGTGCATATGCAAACTATAATCTTCTTGATCACTTAGGTGAAACCGCGAAAAATTGTTATCGATTACGAATATTAAAATAATTAAAACGCAAGGATGTTCGTTAAAACAACATTCTTGCGTTTATTTTTTATACCTTAGCTTTCTCTGATTTTTCTTTTGTAATAAAGTTTAAGGCTGCAGTGCCTAGTGTTTTTGCAGCAATAAGCATCGCTTTTTCGTCAATATCAAATTTAGGATGGTGATGTGGATAGGCAGTTGATACATCAACTGGCATTGCGCCTGTAAAGAAAAAGGTTCCTGGGACATGCTGTAAATAATAGGCAAAATCCTCACCGCCCATTTGAGGTGCAGTTTCTTGTACCGTCTTAACACCTGGTACATTCTCGGCAGCCTCTACAAGAAAATCAGTTTGTTCCTTATGATTGACAACAGCAGGGTAGCCGCGGTGGAAGGCATATGTGTATGTGGAATCAGATGCGATACATGTTCCTTTTACAATTCGCTCAATTTCTACCTCGATTTGACTTCGAACATCTTCACTGAAAGTCCTTACAGTTCCCCCAAGTTTAGCTGCGTCTGCAATAACATTAAATGGATTTTCTGCAACGAAAGATCCTAGTGTTACGACTGCAGATTCAATTGGATCTACTCTTCTGCTGACAATTTGTTGTAAATTCATCACAAGCTGTGATCCGATCACAATTGCATCCTTTGTTGTGTGTGGATGTGCACCATGACCGCCAGATCCCTGAACCTTAATTTCAAACCGATCCGCTGCGGCCATGATAGGTCCAACACGGTATTCAATCGTTCCTGTAGGTGTGGTTGCCCATAGATGTGTTCCGAAAATGACGTCTACACCTTCAAGACAGCCATCCTCAATCATGGAAATGGCACCGCCTGGAGCGAATTCTTCTGCATGTTGATGAATAAGGACAAAAGTTCCTGCGAGTTGATCCTTCATTTCATGAAGCGTTTTTGCCAGTACAAGTAATGTAGCGGTATGCCCATCATGCCCACAAGCATGCATTACACCAGGAACGGTTGATTTATAGGGAACATCCTTTTCATCCTGAATCGGAAGTGCATCAAAATCAGCCCTTAGCGCAACAGTAGGACCTTGCTTATTGCCGTGAATTTTTGCAACAATTCCATTACCCCCAACATGTGTGCGAACCTCTACACCCATATTTTTATAGTAATTTGCGATGTATTCAGCTGTTTTATATTCTTTATAAGAAACTTCTGGGTGTTGATGTAAATAACGGCGGATATCTACCATTTCAGCGTACTTATTATCTAAAGCATCATATAGGTTATGTAACATTTACCGAATCTCCCCTCTTTGTAATACGAATAAATTATATCATGACTATTTAGATATTTATTACTTTTCATGAAAAAAAGGAAGCAAATCAGCCCCCTTAATAAATTGTTTCTAACAATGCATTTCCGTTTTTTGCCACCCTTACTTTCGCGTGTTTCGCATCACGCTGAAGGTCTAAACCAGTTCCTTCTTTCACGAAATAGCTCTCAATCCCGAGGATGACCCCGTTATAGCCATTGTATTTACCGGCAATCAGAACCTCATCTTCCGCAAGTTGATATTGTGTAGGATTAACGGAGGTGAGTATCTTCTCACGTTGGTAAACCCCATCCTTATCTTTTTTTGCAAGGATGTAAACTCGGTTCCCGGAAATGACATTCTTGAGCTCATTCACTTCTGCAATGTCATACCTTAGTATGACATAATCCCCTTGAAGCATAGAACGCGGATCCACAGGTGCCAATTCAAGTGTAATTTCTTTCCCATTTGTTAAAAGTGATTCATTGCTTCCAATTTGGTAACCAACAAACCCTAATTGAAGAAGGAGTATAAGTCCAATTAGACTCCACTGCTTCTTTGTAAAGAATTTTTCATTTTTAATGACAGTAAGGCCCGACCTTCGATCAAAGAATTGGGTGATTGCAAAGAAGACAAATCCGATAATCAGTAGTGAAAGAGATTTGTGTACAAGTGACCAAACCAGATCGTAATATGTTGAAATAAATAACGCAATCCAGAATAGAAGCGTCAATCGTAACATAAATAAATCGTCATTCCTTGAGAAGAAAAGGACTAAAGCAGTCGTAATGAGGAAAAATACCAGACTATAGATAATTTCCTGCCATAACAAATTTTCTAAAAAGGTCAGTGCGTAGAAAAAGCTTAGTGCATAGAAGGCACTAATTCTTTTTATAGTAGCTTCCGATCGAACATAATAATAGATGATTGCGTTTAGCAGGGCAAAACCTATAAAAATAAGCTCTAAATGCACCCATAGCCCCAATTCATCTAAGACCAGATTTAAGGAACATCCAATCATTGTTGTATAGCTCAAAAATCGGATTATTCCATCCTTCATGACGATTGTGACGACACCCGATACGATTAAAAAGAATATCGTGATTGGCGTCGATAGGAAAAATGCTTCAAGCAGACCAGAGAAGAAACCAATAAACAGCAACGTATTTTGGACATAAGGTCCAAGCTTTTTCAGAAATAACCCTGCACTTATAAACAATACACTCAAAACGACAGTTGCATAAAAACTAGAAAATAGCAGGTAGAGAACCCCTCCAAAGCTAATCGAAAACATGAATGAGCCAATAAGTGTGACAATCACAATTAAGATGCCTTTCATTGCCTGACCGATTGGGGTTTCCGTATGCTTAGATGATAAATGCTTTGCCAGCAGAACCCCACCAATAATAAGGGCAATTGAGGCAATGGAGCCGATTATTTGTAATCCAAGATATCCAATTGCATCCCCGAATAAAAACGGGATTTCAACGATTTTCGTACACACGTAGATACTGACCATTGTAAAAAGAATGATTGAAATATACTTATCCATTTTTTTCGTTACTAGATAAAAATAAGAAATGGCAGCAAACGCAATATACAGCACATTCGTCCAGCCGCTATATGGTTCATACAATTCAAAAATACTCATTCCGATTAACATGATATGTGCCATTGTATAGGACATATACCGAATAGCTTTATTACCTAATAAAGGTGAAAAAGTAAGAAAAAATAAAATTAAATTAATGACAGCGATGACAAGATATATGAGCCACTCCTGAAAATCTGTACGAACGATGAAATATGATGAGGGATTCATATAAAACCAATAGGCAAGATGAAAAAGAACAAAGCTTAAAATCGCCAAAGGCGAATAACGTGTACTGATCGCAAGAAGCAACACAGGTAGTAGCCAAACTAGGAAAAGTACATAACTGTCTGCGTGGGAGTTGTAAATTTGACCAATTAATGCAACACATAAACCGAAGGATATTGCACCTGCAACCAATAGCCATTTCCCTAGAAATACTTGATGTGAAAGCAGTTTTGTGGAAAGGGCCGATAACAAATAAAATAGAAGCATCGCGGCTACTACAAGAGAAAGTTTTTCAAATCGAGTAAACTCTTGCCAATTCGCAGCAAAAAAATAAAGGACACCAGATAAAATTAAAACGATTGAGGCAAAGTAACCAAATGGAATCAGCTTCTTCATTAAATATTCCTCATTTCCTCATGGAAAAATAAAAATCATTTTCTACTAGTACTATATGTTGTAATGATGATTCGTTGTATCGATTATAATATATATTTCCAATTAGGATACCAGTATTTTAATAAAAGATAAATGTGATTTAGGGAAACTTATTCTCGGGGTGAAAAAAAATGCATAAACCTTGGATAATAATGGATACTATAAACGAATTTGGTACATAACGAGGAAAGGAAGTATGTATATGAAAAGAATGACTGGTTTTGTTTTACTGCTGGGTTTCTTTCTTTTAGGGGGAGTCCAAGCAAATGCGGAAATGGAGAAGGTTGCTGAGAAGCCAAAGGTAGAACTAACGGATAAGCAGAAACAAGAGCTTGATAAGCTTTATCTCGAACTCCTTGAAACAAAAAAAGAGATTGTTAACAAATATGTTGAATTTGGTGTTCTTCCAAAAGAGAAAGCGGATAAAAAGCTTAAATGGTTAGACGAACATTACCAAAAAATTAAAGAGCATGGATACATTCCAATGCATCATCATAAAAAGCACAAAGATGATAGAGATAAAGACCAAGATGACTAAGTTGACGAGCTAGGTAAAACAGTTTCTGTTTTACCTAGCTTTTTTTATTTTGGGCTTCCTTTTTTATTTATTCAAATAGGAATAGTATAATATAAATATAGAATGATTCGAAAAGGAGAGGTGAAAATGCCCATTTCATTTATAAAAACAGAGAAGCAAGAACAATTATATAAGATGGCAAGCGAATTAGCGGACAAATTTCATGAGAGAGCAGCCATGTATGATGAAACAGGTGAATTCCCTTCATTAAATATTGCGGATTTAAAAAAGTCAGGCTATACGAGCCTTTCTGTACCAAAGGAATATGGTGGGAAAGAAGATCTTTCCTTGTATGACTTTGTGTTACTGCAAGAAACACTTGCTGTAGGGGATGGCTCAACAGCCTTATCAATTGGATGGCATCTGGGTGCAACCATGGATTTATTCGAGAAGCATCGTTGGAACGAAGAAAAGCTTTCATTTTATGCAAACCAGGTTCTACGAGGAGCATTATACAATCGTGCTGCAACTGAACCTCAAACGGGGAGCCCCACTAGAGGCGGAAAACCTCAAACAACTGCCAAAAAGGAAGGAAACAAATGGATACTTTCAGGTAGAAAATCCTTTACAACTATGGTACCTGTCCTTGATTATATTGGTGTGATTGCTTCTATAGAAGGAACTGATCAGGTTGGTGAGTTTTTGGTCGAACGACCAAAAGCAGGAGTTACAATAGATGAAACCTGGAATACCATTTCTATGAGAGGGACTGGAAGTCATGATCTCGTTCTTACCAATGTCGAACTTGAAGATAATGATTTAGTTGAAATATTATCTCCTGAAATAAAAGCAATGCCAAGTGGTTGGATGCTACATATCCCAGCATGTTACCTAGGAATAGCAATTGCAGCTAGAAATTATGCAGTGAAATTTGCAAATGAATACTCACCGAATAGTATAAAAGGACCGATAAGAACAATACCTAATGTCGGGCGTGTCGTAGGGGAAATGGAAGCAGAGTTACTACAGGCCCGTCACGTCCTTTACTCAATTGCTGACAAATGGGATCGGACTATTGATCGTAGTCAGCTTGGACCAGAATTAGGTCTTGCCAAATATATTGCAACAAATAGTGCCATTTCTGTAGTCGATAAAGCTATGCGGATCGTCGGTGCAAAAAGTTTGCAGAAATCCAATCCACTACAACGCTATTATCGTGATGTGAGAGCTGGGCTTCATAACCCACCAATGGATGATATGACTATTGCTAAGCTAGCAGATTTAGCTTTTAAGGAAATGGAATAAGGAGTGGAAAGTAGTCACAATGGTTTCGTTGTGGCTACTTTTTTGTGCGACGAACGGTTCACCTTTGCTTGATAAAAGCATGGATTTACTGTTAAAGGCTGAGAGGTTGCATTTTTTCAGCCACTTTTTTAAAATAGGAAAAAGCCTACAGATTACCTGCAGGCACACATTATATTATTTCTTTTGATAAGCAGTTGTAAATTCTTCAATAATTTTGTCTCCACCTTGTTTTTTCCACTCTTCAACCGCAGCTTCAAATCCGGCTTTATCTAGTTGCCCAATAATATATTGATACGTAGCATCATCAATGATCTTTTGCAGAGTTAAACTTTTTTCATTAAAGGAAGTGGAGTGTAGACCAACTGTTGGGTCTGGAATTAAATATTGCTCATTATCAATAAATAGTTCTTCAGCTTTTGCCATTGGTTCATAGTCATACTTTGCCTTTAATCTACCATTTGTTTCCTCCTCGGCAATTTCTAATGTTTGAATTGGTAAGACTTCTTTATCAAATAAATTTTGATCCTTTATAATGACCTCGTTATTTTCAACTGTGTAATGCTCACCTTCGATTCCCCAGAATACTAGATTTGCTCCTTCAGGTGTCATCAGATAATCATAGAAGCTTAGGGCCTTTTTCAGTTCCTCCTCGGTTTTAATGGAGGATTTAGGGAAGAGAATTGCATTACCATAACCGGGTAACGACCATATAGTAAATTTCCCATCAGGGCCAGCAACCTGGTTGTGTACATCGAGCTCTGCATCTGGATTATTGGCAACTGTGTCCAGATAAAGTGATTGAACATCACCCATTGATCCAACATATACGCCTGCTTTACCATTCTTGAGTAATCCCTGCTGGTCGGTTTTACTTGTAACAGGGAAATCTTTGTTTATGTAGCCCTTTTGATGTAGGTCCTTAAAAAAATCAAGCGTCTGCATATATTCTGGGAACATAAATTCTGGTTTGATTTCTCCATTTTTAACTCCAAAGTTGGTTGGAGTATGGAACCAAGAAGCAACCGTTTTGAATGCGCCGAAAATTAGTTCATTTCGATCCGTTAATCCAAATGTGTCATCTTTCCCATTTCCATCAGGGTCATCTTCCGTAAATGCTCGTAGCATTTCATAAAATTCATCGATATTTGTTGGAGCAGATAATCCTAGCTTCTCAGCCCAATCCTTCCTATAAATGACTCCTTGTCGAGAGAGAGGCTTCCCTTCATAAATCATATAGATCTTTCCATCGACTTTAGTATTTTCAACAACATCTTTCTTCATTTTGCTCAAGTTTTCAAACTCATCTAAATATGGGCCGATTTCCCAAAACTGACCATCTTGGATCGCTTCATGGTATTGAGTAAGCATGTCTAAGTCTAAAACAACGGAGTCTGGGAATGAACCCGAACCAAATAATGCATTTACTTTTTCCACATAAGTAGTAGAGGGTACGAATTGGATATCTAGTTTCATGTCAGTCTTTTCTTCGAGGACTTCTAAAATCTTTTTGTTAGGGACTTCTGCTGAGTGGAGTTTAACCATAGCTGATAGTGTAAATTCTTCTTCAGAACCTTTTGAAGCGCTTTCATCGCTACAAGCAGCAAGTGAACTAATACCTAGTGCAGCTGCACAAAAAAGAGAAAAAACTTTTCCGGGCCTTTTCATTACATCAACCTCCTACGTTCTAGTGATATTTGATATATCATGATTTTTATCATAATGGATGATGCACAAATAGTAAACACCTTTTTACGAATTTTTTTACTCTTTAAAATTATCCGTATAATGGTTCTGTCTAAAACCCTTTAGTATGAAGGTCTTTACTAGCTTTAACACCTTATTAACAAATTGTAGTTCAGTTGACAACGGTTGCATTATCCATTTAAATAAAAAGAAATATGATATATCTCTTCATTTTTCATATGCATAATTGACTGGAGGGGAATTGTAATGAAGTATAAACTAGTAGAAAAACTTAAAAAGAACTATATGAAGCAAGAAGGAAGATGGTTTACGAATCGTTGGCATTACATAGAATCTTGCATATTAAAATCATATCTTGATAGCTATGAACTAACAGGTATAGAGGAAGAATATTTGTTTGTTAAAGATTTTATTGACAGACTATATAATGATGCTGGTGAGATTGAAGAGATAAATGTTAAATACTACAATATCGATCAATTTCGGATGGCAAACATTTTATTTACACTTTTTAATAATGAGGGAGATTTGAAGTATAAGAACATTCTAGATTTATTGTATAACCAGCTTCAAACATATCCCCGCACACAGAGCGGAAACTTCTGGCATAAGACGAATTATGAAAATCAAATTTGGCTTGATGGTCTTTATATGGGACAGCCATTCTATGCTAGATATATCAAGGAGTTTCAAAAGACAAAAGATTTCTCGGATACAATCGAGCAATTCAAAAACGTACGCAAATTTTTATTTAATAATCAAACGAAATTATACTTTCATGCCTATGATGAGAGCCGCAGTATGTTTTGGTGTAACAAAGAAACAGGACACTCACCGCATGTTTGGAGTAGGGCAGTTGGCTGGTATGCAATGGCTCTAGTGGATGTAATTGAGCTCATAGAGGGAGAAGATGTTAACCAATACGAACTTCAAACCATTTTAAAAGAAACAATCGATGGAATGTTACATTATCAGCAGCCGAATGGTATGTGGTATCAAGTGGTAGAACGTCCAGGAGATGAAGGAAACTACCTAGAAACAAGCGGAACAACCATGATGGCCTATGCAATTTTAAAAGCGATGCGTCTTGGATACTTACCGAAAAATTATGAAAAATACGGTGTAGCTGCATTTGATGGGACAGTTGAAACCTATATGCGCGAGGAAAATGGTGAAGTGTTCTTAGGTGGTATTTGTAGAAGTGCTGGTTTAGGCAAAAAACCGGAAACAGGTGAAATTCGTGATGGAAGCTATGAGTATTATGTACGTGGTGAGAAGGTGGTAGAAAACAACGGACATGGTGTAGCACCAGTATTAATGGCTTATAACGAGGTACTTCAGATAAAATAATCTGAAATTTTATATTACTCATTATTTACAAAAAATACATCTGATGTTAATATATGATATATCAGATATCATAAAAAATGTTTTACTTAGATAATAAACAAACTGGAGGTGTAAAAAATGAACGGAGAATTGTTTTCTTTGAAAACAGAGCAGGTAAAGTCATTGCGAGATATTGTTCTTGAGTCCATTCGTGAAGCAATTATTTCAGGCCAATTTAAACCTGGGGATCATCTAAAAGAAAGGGAACTCTCTGAAAAAATGGGGGTTAGTACAACTCCAATAAAAGAAGCGTTCCGAATGCTTAGTCAAGAGGGACTAGTTGAAACCATCCCTAGAAAAGGAACATATGTATCGAGTTTAGCTGAGGTTAACATTCAAGAAGTACAAATCTTAAGAGCCGGTGTAGAGGGGGTTTGTGCAAAACTTGCTGCAATGAAGCTCAATGAGATTCAAAAATCAGAATTAGAGCAACAAATGGAGAAAGTGGAGTACCTCTTGCAACAAAATGAAGTGGAGCGATTGGTTGAGGAAAACACGAAATTCCACGGAATGATCCGAAGCATTGCTGATAATCCGATGGTTTCACAAATACTAGATAGTATCTCAAGCTTTGATAAAGCATTTCGTAAAAGAGCCTTAAAGGAAAACGGAGAATTAGTATCTGGCTATTCAGAACATCGCAAAATTAGTCACGCGATTATTTCAAAGAACCCAGAATTAGCTGAACATCTTATGAAAGAACATATATTACGAACATTGAATGATGTTTTAAAAGGAACTACCGAAAAATAATAAGGTATTAAAGGAGGATAAGATGAATTACGCTAACTGGAAAGAAAAATTTGAAACAATTTCCGGAATTACGATTACTCCATTTAAAAAAGATACGAGGGAAATCGATTGGGAAGGGGTAAAAGAGAACGTTGAATTTCTCATTCAAAGAGGTGTGAAGGTCATTGTTCCATGTGGGAATACGAGTGAATTCTATTCCCTTACAATTGAGGAAGCGAAAGAAGAGATTAAAAGGGTTGTAGAATACGTAAATGGAAGAGCTATTGTGTTAGCTGGTATTGGATATTCTGTCGAAACGGCGATTGAGATGGGAAATTACGCAAAAGCAGTTGGTGCAGATAGTGTTATGATTCATATGCCAATCCATCCTTATATTACAAACGAAGGAGCCTATGAGTACTTTAAAGCGATTATTGAATGTATCGATTTACCATCTTGTATATATTTTAAGGATCCCAATTTAAGTGATGATGTTCTTGTCAAACTTGCCCCATTAGAAAAACTTGTCGCTGTTAAATATGCTGTAAACGACCTCCCTAGATTTACTCACACAGTTCAAACTGTATCACCTGAACATCATATTGCCTGGATTTGCGGTACGGCTGAGAAATGGGCACCGTTTTACTTCAATGCTGGGGCAGTTGGTTTTACTTCAGGACTTGTAAACCTTTTTCCTGAAAAATCATTTGAGTTATTAAATGCACTAAAATCAAAGAATGATGAGATTGTTTGGAAGGTATGGGAAGAGGTAGTACCTTTTGAAGATTTACGTGCTAAATACAATAATGGAAACAATGTTGTTGTGATTAAAGAAGCAATGGAGCAAATCGGGCTAAATGCTGGGATTACGAGACAACCAGTTGCAGGTCTTAACGAAGCGGATCGAAAGGAATTAACAGAGCTTCTTGAGTCATGGGGATTTGCACCGAACCTCGTAAAATAAGAAAGGGGAATAAAATGAGTCAAGTCTTTGAAAATTTCATTAATGGTCATTGGAGTCAATCAAGTAATGGTGAGTTATTAGAAAGTAAAAATCCTGCCAATTTTACTGAAGTTGTAGGGAAATTTCCTAGTTCAACCACAGGAGATGTCGACCAAGCTGTTGATGCAGCAAAGGGAGCTTTATCAAATTGGAGGAATCTATCGGCTTTAGAGAGAGGAAGCTATCTTCATAAGACAGCTGATATTTTGGAAAAGAAATTGGGTGATATAGCGAAAACAGCAACACTTGAGATGGGAAAAACCTTAGCAGAAACAAAGGGAGAAGTTACAAGGGCTGTTCAAATATTACGGTACTACGCACAGGAAGGCTATCGTAAAGTTGGTGACAATATTCCATCCGGCGGAAATAAAAATTTATTATTTACAACACGTGTACCTGTTGGGGTCGTTGGAATCATTTCACCTTGGAATTTCCCAATTGCAATCCCGATGTGGAAAATGGCTCCTGCTTTGGTGTATGGAAATACGATCGTCTTAAAGCCAGCCTCTGAAACATCGATTACAGCAATTAAACTGATCGAAGCATTTGCTGAAGCAGAGTTTCCAAAAGGTGTCATTAATATTGTAACAGGAAAAGGTTCAGTTGTCGGAGATCATTTAATCAATCACCCTCATGTGAATGCCATAAGTTTTACAGGCTCAAATGAGGTTGGTAAAGTCGTCGCATTGAGTTGTGTAGAGCGCGGGGCAAAGTACCAGTTGGAAATGGGCGGGAAAAACCCAGCTATTATTCTAGATGATGCAGACTTAGAACTTGCTGCTGAATTGACAGTAAGCGGTGCCATGAAACATACCGGACAAAAATGTACAGCGACTAGCCGAGCTTTTGTTCATGAAGCTGTCTATGAGGAATTTAAATCTAGGGTCCTTGAAAAAGTAGCTGCCATAAAAATTGGTTCTGGTTTAGAGGATTCTACATATATGGGTCCTTTAGCATCAAACTCTCAACTAGAAACTGTCCTACATTATTTAGAAGTAGGAAAAAAATCAGGAGCAACACTTCTTGCGGGGGGGAAGGTCCCAGAAGGTAATGAATATAAAAATGGGTATTATGTGGAACCTACCGTGTTTGAAAATGTCGACCACAAAAGTGCAATCGCACAAGACGAGATTTTCGGTCCTGTTTTATGTTTATTTAAGGTTGATAGTTTGCAGGAGGCGCTTGAAAAAGCAAATGATAGTAAGTTTGGCTTATCTGCCTCATTATTTACAAGAGATATTGGTAACGCATTCACGTATATAAACGAAATTGATGCTGGCTTAATCAAAGTAAACGGTGAGAGTGCTGGAGTTGAATTACAGGCGCCGTTTGGTGGAATGAAGCAATCTAGTTCCCATTCTAGAGAGCAAGGTGAGGCTGCAAAGGAATTTTTCACCTCAATCAAAACAGTAACAATTACACCAGCATAAACATATCCGGTAACTATAAAAATAAAAGAGTAGGGATGAAAGTAAATGAAAATAACAGATGTCACTTTAACAGTTGTTGGTGTTCCGCGTCATACCGGTTTTGTAAATAAGCACATTATTGTGAAGATATTTTCAGATGAAGGGATTACAGGAATTGGAGAGATGTCTGATTTTTCGCATCTCCCACGCTATGCACCCGATGTTGAGGATTTAACGAATGTCTTAAAGTCCATCCTGATTGGTGAAAATCCATTTGATATTATTAAGCTTAACCAAGAGCTTTCTGGAAATTTCCCCGAAGCAATGTACTATTACGAAAAGGGGAGCTTCATCCGAAACGGTGTCGATGTTGCCCTTTATGACCTTTGTGCGAAGTACCTAGGTATTTCCGTTGCCGATATGCTAGGTGGTAGAATACGTGAAAAAATTAAAGTGTGCTATCCAATTTTCCGTATGAGGTTTATGGACGAAGTTGAAGAAAACATCGAGGTAGTTCGTAAAAGATTGCATCAAGGATTTGATGTGTTCCGTCTATATGTCGGTAAAAATACTGATGCCGATGAAGCCTTTTTAGCGGCCGTTAAAAGTGAGTTTGGCAACAAAGTAAAAATCAAGTCACTTGATTTTAGTCACTTGCTAGATTGGAAATCAACATTTCAAGTGTTAAAAAGATTAACAAAATATGATTTGGGACTTGAAATGATTGAAAGCCCTGCTTTTGCCAATGATTATGAAGGCTTACATCATATTCGCATGAGAACAGATTACCCAATTAGTGAACACGTTTGGTCAACGAGACATCAGTACGAAATGATCAAGCACGATTCAGTAGATATTTTTAATATTTCCCCTATCTTTATTGGAGGCATAACGGCAGCAAAAAGAGCAGCGGCTGTTGCCGAAGTGGCACGTAAAAGCGTCATTTTAGGAACCACACAAGAACTATCAATAGGTACTGCATCAATGGCACATTTGGGAGCAAATCTCGTCAACCTAGATTATACTTCCGATCCAACAGGACCGGAGCTATATATCGGAGACATCGTGAAAAATCGAATCCAGTATGAAGAAGGCTACCTCCATGTTCCAGACAGAAGCGTACCTGGACTAGGAATCGAACTTGACGATAACCTACTCGAAACCTACCGCGTAAAAGACCTAAGCTGGGGCAACGTCTCCGTCCATCAACTCCAAGACAGAACCGCTGGAACAGAGGGACAGGTCCAACGTAACTGACTAGATGGGACAAAGGGAGAGTCCATTGTCCCAGAAGCCAAAATATTTGTTTGATTATGAAATTCTTGAAGAGGTTGCATTTTGCAACCTCTTTTTTGTGCGAGGGGAAAGTCGCACTATTGCTTGATAGAAGGATTATAACGTGTGTCTTAGGAAAATCAAATGTAAAAAAACTAATCGTATACCTGGAAAAATAATTAGAAATGATTGAACTAAAGACGAGCGGTATTATGAGAAACTTTCCCCGCCGTGCGAAGGAGAGGAACAGAAGGAGCTGACTTCTAATAAAATAATAGACTCATCTCTACTATTCCTATAGTAGCCTTGTGGAAGGTTTTCCTACATTATTGTAACTTTCTTAGTAAATAATTTATCCTATAATAATATTTTTAACCTATAAATAGGTAATCAATTTCTTACAATCCAATCTCGTAAACGTTGATAAACCCTAGTATAATAAGAGTAACTAAGATTTTGATTATTTACGGAACTTTAAAAGAGAACTAGATTAGGAGGTAATAAAGAATAATTATTGGAGGTATTTAGTTTTGAAGAATAATAAAAAGAAACTTTTAGGTATGTCCCTTGCCTTCATGCTTGGAGCTGGCGCTTTAGCTGGTTGTGCAAGCTCAGATGCATCAGGAAAAAATGAATCAAATGGAAAAACTAGCTTTACGATTATGGCAAATCTTTATACGCCGGAGGTTCCATCCGATAAAGTCGAAAAGCTCCTTGAAGAAAAGACTGGAGTTAATTTAGAGATTCAATGGACACCGGATACGAGCTATGAGGAAAAATTAAACACGGCATTTGCTACAGAAACCTTACCAGAAGCAGTTTTCCTAAAAAACCAAACAACTTTTGTACAATTTAAAGAGGCCATCCGTGATGGTCAGTTCTGGGAAATTGGCCCCTATTTAAGTGAATTTCCTAACCTAAGTAAGCTAAATGAACAAATTCTAGAAAACACAGCAGTTGACGGTAAAATTTATTCCTTATACCAAGGTAGACCATTATCTCGCCAAGGGATCATTTACCGTAAGGATTGGGCAGATCATTTAGGCCTTGAGGCTCCAAAATCAATCGATGATGTGTACGAAATGGCTAGAGCATTCACAGAAGATGATCCAGATGGAAACGGCAAGAATGACACATTTGGAATCACAGACCGTGCAGACCTCGCCTATGGTGCATTCAAAACGGTAGCATCATGGTTTGAAACGCCAAATGGATGGGGGGAAAAAGATGGACAACTCCTTCCCGAGTTTATGTTTAAAGAATATATAGACACAATGGATTATATGAAAAAGCTGCGCGATAAGGGCTATATCAACCAGGACTTCCCGGTAACAAGTAAAGAAGATCAACAAGCATTCTTTAAAAATGGCACTGCCGGTATGTATATTGGCTCAATGGCCGATGTAGTCAGTATTCATAAGGATGCTGAAGCACTTAATCCGGATATCGAGTTTGATGTTCAAAATAAAATTGTCGGTCCGAACGGTGAATATGGAATTTGGGCAATCCCAGGTTACGGTAATCTCGTATTATTCCCTAAATATGCGGTTAAATCTGAAGAACAATTAAAAGAGATTCTTGGTTTCTTTGATAAACTAGCATCTCCAGAAATAGCGAACTTAATTTTCTGGGGAATTGAAGGCGAACATTATACAGTCCAAGAGGATAGAGCACTAGCTTCAGATGACACTGATCTAACAACTAGAGAGGTAAAACCGTATCAGTCATTGGAAATCGGTGAACCTAAGACAAACGGAAGATATGAAGGGGTATTTACATTACCTGCTAAAGAAAAAGCAGAAAAATTAATTGAAGACAATGAAAATTATTTAATTAATGACCCAACGATTCCACTTGATTCTGCGACATTCGCGGAAAGAGGCGAACTCTTAAATCAAAAGATAAATGATGCAACCTATCAGTATATTCTCGGCGACCTTGATAAGGCTGGCTTTGAAAAAGCAATAGCAGATTGGAAAAAATCTGGTGGTGACAATGTAATTAAAGAATTTAATGAAGCATATCAGAACATGAAATAAGTACCACCCTATTTAAATGAGTGAAGGCATAAAAAAAGCCTTCACTCATTTGTTGATTGTCCACCTTACTAAAATTAGCAACCCATTGTAAAGATGATAATCATTTTCTTATAATCACTGTTGAGAGTGCTTTCAAACCCTTGTTTTGCAGGGATATGTGAGAATTTGATTATTCACAACATCATAGCATGGAGATAAATTTAAAGTGCACCACAAAAAATAAATAGGGGGAATTACTTTGAAAAAAAGGAAGAAGTTTTTAGGCCTATCTCTTGCTTTAATGTTAGGGGTTGGCGGATTGGCTGCTTGTTCAAATGAAAGCGCTTCAGGAGTTAAGGGTTCTGATAAGCCAAAAGAACAAAAAGAGGAGAAAGTTAGCTTCACAATTATGGCTAACCTTCATACACCTGAAGTTCCATCTGACAAAATTGAAAAGCTGTTAGAGGAAAAAACAGGTGTTGATCTAAAGATTCAGTGGACTCCAGATACGAGCTACGAGGAAAAACTGAATACAGCATTTGCAACAGAAACTTTACCAGAAGCAGTATTCTTGAAAAACCAAACAACATTTATCCAATTTAAAGAAGCAATTCGCGATGGACAGTTCTGGGAAATCGGGCCTTATTTGGACGAGTTTCCAAACTTAAGCAAATTGAATGAGCAAATCTTAGCAAACACAGCAGTTGATGGTAAAATTTATTCCTTATACCAAGGAAGACCATTATCTCGTCAAGGTTTAATCTATCGAGTGGACTGGGCTGAAAAATTAGGCTTAGGCACACCTGAAACGACTGAAGATATTTACGCAATGGCAAAAGCATTTACAGAACAAGATCCAGATGGAAACGGAAAAAATGACACATTTGGTCTTACTGACCGCGCCGATTTAGCTTATGGTGCATTTGATACAGTTGCATCATGGTTTGGAGCTCCAAATCAATGGGGTGAGAAAGGCGGAGAATTACAACCAAGATTTATGTTTGATGAATTTTACGACACAATGGATTACTTTAAAGAGCTACGTGACAATGGATATATTAACCAAGACTTCCCAGTAACTAGTAAAGAAGATCAACAAGCATTCTTTAAAAATGGTACTGCTGGAATGTATATCGGTTCAATGGCTGACGTTGTTAGTCTTCATAAGGATGCAGTTGCATTAAACCCTGACATTCAATATGATGTGCACAATAATATTCATGGTCCAGATAGCGAATTCGGCGTATGGGCAATACCTGGTTACGGAAACGTTGTATTATTCCCGAAATCAGCTGTAAAAGATGAGGCACAGTTAAAAGGAATCCTTGGTTTCTTTGATAAATTAATGACTCCTGAGCTTTCTAACCTTATTTTCTGGGGTATAGAAGGAGAGCACTATGAAGTACAAGATGGAAGAGCTCTAGCATCAGAGGACCAAGATTTAACAAACCGCGATGTGAAGCCATATCAAGCGCTTGAAATTGGTGAAATCAAAACAAATGGCAGATATGATGGAGTATTTACATTACCGGCTAAGGAAAAGGCAGAAGAATTAATTCTTGATAATGAAAACTACCTAATTCATGACCCGACAGTTGCACTTGATTCTGCAACTTTCGCAGAAAAAGGAGAACTACTTAGCCAAAAAATCACAGATGCAACTTATCAATATATCTTAGGAGATCTTGATAAGGCAGGCTTTGAAAAAGTGATTAATGAATGGAAGAAGTCTGGTGGAGACGATGTAATTAAGGAATTTAACGAGTCTTTTAAGAAGTCTAAATAATCCATCAAACTTTTAATCTGTAAAATAAAAGGCTGTGAAATACAGCCTTTTATTTTATTACGATCTGCAGAAATTTACAAAATGTAATTCAGGGATGTGAACAACTATATGTTCCGTATTGAAAAAGCAAGGAGATTAAATCAGCAAGCCGTCATTTCCCTTGTAAATCATGGTATTTATCAATTTGGAAATGCAATGTCGCTAATTTTTCTCAATATTTATTTATGGAGATTAACCAACAGCCTATTTATAAATGCTGTTTTCAATTTAGTAGCACTCCTTGCCCAGGCTGTCACAACATTCTCGATTGGTAAATTTGCAAAGCGGAAAGGAAAGTTGCTCGCATATCGGTTAGGGATCTTTATTACGGCCTTCTTTTATCTTTTTATTTTAATTGCCGAAGAAAAAATAGTGACGTTCTATCTTGGATTTGCCATTATGAAAGGTTTTTCACAAGCCTTATATTGGTTGGGATATTTCACAATTGTCCATGAAGTTTCGACAGATCAAAATCGACTTCGGGTTTTAGGGTTAAATACGATTGTAATGAATGGGACAAATCTTTCTGGACCGGCAATTGCTGGATTTATCATCGGATTATACTCAGGATTCCAAGGTTATATGATTGTTTTCGGAGCAGCGTTTGTGATGTTTGCAATCGCAGCAGTTGGAAGCATGAAGTTGAAAAAAGAGGAAAATCATCATACAACCTACTATATGAAGTATCTTCCTTTACTTATAAAAAGAGACCCAGGCTTTAAGAAATCTTTATTCGGATGGTTTATTTTAGGATTTCCACACGGAATTTTATCCTTTATTCCGGCTATTCTGTTATACGAGATTTTTCTAAAAGAACAAACGGTGGCCTATTTAAATATTGTTTTCCTATCGTTATCGATTATATCAAGCTATCTAATTTCACGGTTTGCCCAGTCTAAAGGAACCGTAAAATATTTACTACTATCGGCAGCAGGCTTCACATTATCAACTGTATTTTTACTAACGGATTTATCAGCGTTAACAGTCATTTTGTTTATGTCCGTTTATTCCATTTTTAAGCCTTTGCAGGGGAATGCATATGAAGCATTTTACTATAACATGATCGGACAGCTTCCATTAAGATCGAATTTCAGGACAGAAGCAGTTGTTTTACGGGAAACGATTATTAATTTAGGAAGAGCTTTTGGGATAATCATTTTCTTAGCTTTCGTTAATGGCATTGAAGCAGACAGTATTCCGTACGTGCTTTTTGCATTAGCGGTCGTGCAATGGTTTATCCCGTATATGGTTACTAATAAACAAGCAGTTATCACGAAAAATAGAAGTAGTCGGTATAATCATAATCTAAGATAAGCCATCAAAGACTAGTAAAAGATCACAATCCACTGGGTATATGAAACTTTGATTATTTACGAAATTAAAAAAAATTAACAAAATACAGGTATAAGGTTTGTTCCATATCGGTAACAAAAACAACTCCCAAAATACTAAGTAGACAAACCTTAAAGCAAAAACATTCACGATTACGAATAAAAGATGAAGGGATGATGAGGGTGAAGTCGGAAACAGTTATTGAACAAAACGGCGGAACAGAACTAACGACGCAACATACAGTTACTAGCAATGATCTGCAACGAAGCTTTAAAGCCGAAATAAAAAGACGCATATTCAAAAACAAATTTTTATATTTGATGATCCTTCCGGGTTTGTTGTATTTACTTATTTATAAATACGTTCCAATGTTAGGTCTAGTGATTTCCTTTCAAAATTACAAACCATACCAAGGGATTATGGGGAGTACTTGGGTAGGATTTGACCATTTTATCCGGTTATTTTCAGATTCAGATTTTTGGATGATTTTTAAGAATACACTTGTTCTTTTTGGATTGCATATTTTTATAGCGTTTCCAATTCCAATCATATTGGCATTAATGCTAAATGAAGCAAAAAATCTTTTCTTTAAAAGAACAATTCAGTCACTTATCTATATTCCACATTTTATGAGCTGGGTGATCATTGTTTCGATTAGCTTTGTTCTATTAACAATGGATGGTGGATTAATTAATGAATTATTAGTAAGTCTTGGATTAAGTAAGGTTAACTTCTTAATGAATAATGATTGGTTTAGACCCATTTATATTATCCAGGTTGTGTGGCAAAGTGCTGGTTGGGGAACAATCATTTACCTGGCTGCAATTTCTGGGGTGGATCCAGGTTTATACGAAGCTGCGAAAATGGATGGTGCAAGTAAATTACGTCAAATTTGGCATATTACATTACCAGCAATCCGACCAGTTATCATTGTGCTCCTTATCCTGAAAATCGGGGATGTTCTAGAGCTTGGATTCGAGCACGTCTATCTATTATTAAATGCTTCAAACCGCAGCGTTGCTGAAATTTTTGATACGTATGTATATGTAACCGGGTTGTTACAAGGTCAATACAGCTACAGTACCGCAGTCGGGCTATTTAAAGGACTTGTTGGTTTAATCCTAGTTGTCTTTGCAAACAAAATGGCAAAGAAATTCGGAGAAGAAGGTATCTATTAAGACATAAGTCAGGAGAAGGAGTGAGAGCATGGTAGGAGAAAAAGAGTTCGGAAGCCGTTTCTTTCGATGGGGAAATAATCTTTTGCTTATTTTGATAGCACTTACAATGGTCCTCCCATTTGTACATGTAATCGCGGCATCATTTACAACAAGTGCAGAATTAGCGGATAAACGGTTCGTCTTATTTCCAACTGTATTTAGTTTAGATGCGTATAAATATATTTTCTCAACGAATACAATCTTTAGAGCATTAATCGTTTCAATTGGAGTTACACTCATTGGTACTTTATGGAGTATGTTCATTTCATTATTAACAGCTTATGGATTGTCACGTAAGGAACTGATCGGCAGAAGGCAAATCTTGTTTTTATTCGTGTTCACAATGTTATTTAGCGGTGGAATGATTCCTACATTCTTAATTGTTAAAAACACAGGTTTACTAGATAGCTATGCTGCATTAATCGTACCAGTCACAATTAACGTATTTAACATGATTATTTTACGAAGCTTCATTATGGGCTTACCGGAAGGATTAATCGAGTCCGCGAAAATAGATGGGTGTAATGACTTTGGAGTCCTGTTTAGAATTGTTATGCCAATTTCAAAACCAGCGCTTGCAACAGTATCCCTATTCTATGCAGTGGCATATTGGAACACATATATGCATGCAATTTTATATATCAACGATGCAGCAAAATGGCCAATTCAGGTTTTACTAAGGCAAATTGTTGTTCTTGCGAGTGGACTTAGCTATGATAGCTCCGAATTTACTAATATTCCACCGCCGGATATTACCATCAAAATGGCAGTAATCGTTGTTGCGACACTCCCTGTATTAGCGGTATATCCATTCCTGCAAAAATACTTCACAAAAGGAGCTATGCTTGGCTCAATGAAGGAGTAGTAGGAAATTTTAAAACTAAATAAGAAGGAGTGCTTCAGATGGATAATACAAATTCCTTTAAGAAATTAGATTCTCTATTTGCTGGATTTTTTGAATGGCTGGCAGGTCAATATGATCCGCTTACAGGCGGTTTCTATTATGCAAAAAGCTCGGTATCTGATAGCTCCTTTACACCTGATATCGAATCAACTGCCCAAGCTTTAAATATTTTATTGCGAAATGAATTACTTTCCAAAATGCCCGTAGAATTACGGGCAAAATTTGTTTCTTTTTTCCAACACAAGCAAGATCCCGAAACAGGGTTTTTCCTTGATAAGAACCCACATATGAAAAATGATGAAGTAATGGTGAGCAGAGCCTTCAATTATTCAGTAAACTCATTAAATCGTTTAGGTGGTTCACCACTCTACCAATCACCAGTTGAACTTAATAAAGCCCCTAATTATGTGAATTCTGAAGAAGAATACGTAGAAAAATGGCAAAGTATTAGTTTAGTGAATAGTTGGCGTGGCTGCGATTTATTAGCCTCATCATGCATGTATATTGGGCAGATGGATAAAGAGAAACAGGAAAAAATGATTCAAAGGGCACAGGAGTATCTGGAAAGCATTCAAGATCCGCAAACAGGTCTTTGGGGAGAAGGCAGCATGTATGTCCGAATCTCAGGGACCTTTAAGCTTCATACGTTCTATCATAAGTTCAACCTGCCGATGCCAGGAGTAGAAAAGATGTATCAAAGCATTCTTCACTGTTTACGTACTGAAACAGTTAAGGATATGTGCTACATCCGGAATCCGATTGATTTATTATCCTATATCAATCTCGAAATTCAAAAAACTGAGCTTGAAGAGATCATCCGAATTACGGTTGATAATATTGAAAAACTAAAACGCCCTGATGGCGGTTTTTCAAGAGAAATTGTCAATTCACCTACTGCACCAAATGTCGCACAGGTTAAATCTGACGAATTTTATCCAGACATGCCTGTTGCCGTTCATTTAGGCAAAGGTTTATTCGAAGGGGATATGAATGCCGGTACACAGGCAACCCTGATCCGATTACAATTACACAAATTAGCTGGAAAAACGGTAAGCCCAATTAAGGCTTCCGAAAATTTTTATGCATTATTAGAAACGAGATTACAAGAGAAATAGCAAATAATTGTTGGAGGGAATAAAATGGCTTTTTTAGACATCACACAATTAGGAGCAATTGGAGATAATCATACCGATAATACGGAGATTATTGCAAAGGCAATTAACAGCACGTCCGAAAATGGAGGGGGAACTGTTTTCGTACCATCTGGAACGTATTTAACAGGACCGATTGTACTTAAAAGCAATATTACCCTTTACTTAGAAGCTGGTGCAACAATAAGGTTTTATGACGAATTTGATCGCTACCAACCCGTAAAGACACGTTGGTCTGGCTATGAGTGCTACGGATATTCTCCATTGTTATTTGGGGATAATCTCCACAATGTATCTATTAAAGGAGAAGGTTCCTTTGATGGGCAAGGGAAAGCATGGTGGTTGATTAATAGACAGCTTCGTGAGAATAGTAGAGCATACTCATCTAAAACGACCGAACGAATTGCCAGGCTAAATCAAGATGTTATGGAGCCGATTGAAACCAATTTAGTGGAATGGGATTCACAATTCTTACGTCCGCCATTATTACAATTGATGAACTGTAAGCAGGTCACAATTGAAGGAGTTACTTTAAAAAATTCACCATTTTGGAATACCCACCTCGTGTATTGCGACCATGTCACTGTTCATAATGTAACCTTTGAAAATCCAGCAGACACGCCGAATGGTGATGGATTTGACATCGATTCATGTACAAATGTACGTGTTTCTGATTGCCACTTTGCTGTTGGAGATGACTGCCTCGTCCTAAAATCGGGAATTAATGAAGACGGAAGAAGAGTCGGAAAGCCTACTGAAAATGTGGTTGTTACAAACTGCACAATGCACCATGGGCATGGTGGAATCGTTCTTGGAAGTGAGATGTCCGGTGGAATTAAAAACGTTACAATTTCGAATTGTACATTCATTGGAACAGACCGTGGGGTACGTATCAAAACGAACCGTGAACGTGGCGGCTATGTGAAAAATATTCTGGTGAACAATATTTATATGGAAGATGTACTATGTCCAATTGCGATCAATTCCTTTTATCGCCATGGTGTGAATGAGAAAGATCCAACAGTGAATAGTCTTGAAGCACAGCCAATTACTGAAAAAATTCCAGAAATCGAACATATACAGATTAGTAATGTTACAGCGAAAAACTGCCGGGCTGCTGCAGGGTTTATTTATGGGCTTCCGGAAAGACCGATTCATGATATTTCAATCCATCATTGTACAATTGAAATGACTCTTGACCCAAATGAAGAGGGTGGAGAGCCCGACATGGTTCAGGAAGAATTGGTAATGGCTGGAGCGGGAATTTTTGGAAAATATATTTCAAATTTGGATATCCATCATGTACGCGTAGAAACTCGCCAAGGGGCAGGCTTGCAAATTGAGAATAGTGAGCATGTCAATATTGATCATTTTTCAATGAGAAATCAGCATGACTCCACACCTGTTATCGTTTTAAAACACGTAGAAGACAATAATATTGATGGCAATGCGACACAAATGGCAAGCCCAAATTATTTGCAAATTGATGAACCTAATAATCTTTTGAATCAAAAACGGTAAACTAGTTTACGCGGGATTTATATTTATGGGGGGATTTACATGTGGGTAATCCATCCATTTTTGGATGAACTATATCAAGATACGGTAAAAAGCAATCTCAAAACTTATGATGAAGAATGGCAATCAACATTAACTTCAAAATTTCATGGGTTAATTGGCACTTTTAAGAGTGATGTCCCACTGCAACCACAAATTAGAGAGCAAAAGGTCCATGAACAATATACAAGGTACAGTATCGAGATTACAACACTACCAAATGTTAGGTTACAGATGTATGTCTTGGTTCCAACTCATCTTGAGGGCGAAAAGGCACCAGCAGTTCTTGCTTTGCATGGGCATGGATACGGAAATAAGGATATTGTGGGTCTAGACACTTCCGGAAATGAACGAAAGGGCGCCCCTGGTTACCATAAAGATTTTGCAATCGAACTTGTAAAACGCGGATTTGTTGTGATGGCACCAGAATTAATTGGCTTTGGGGAGCGTACCTATTCAAATGAAAAGCGTCAATCTCTTGCTGATAATTCTTGTTATTCATTGGCAAGCCAATTGCTCCTTCATGGTAAAACGCTCGCAGGGCTTCGTGTTTTTGAATGTCAAAGAGTATTAGATTTTATGGAAGAATTCGCAGAAATTGATGCAAGCCGCATCGGCTGTATGGGGATTTCAGGAGGCGGGCTTATTGCCGCCTTCACATCTATCCTAGATCAGCGTATAAAAGCAACCGTAATTTCCGGCTATACGAACACATTCAAAGGAAGCATTATGAGCAGAAGGCATTGTTTAGACAATTATATACCGGGAATACTGCAGTACTCAGAGATGCCTGAATTAATCGCCTTAATGGTTCCACGCCCGTTATTTATTGAATCAGGAAAAATGGATCACCTCTTTCCAGTAAAAGAGACAGAGAAAGCCATTGAGGAAATTAAAAGCATCTACTCTGAACATAATGTTGAACATCTTGTAAAATCGCATCTATTTGAAGGTGGTCATGAAATATGTGGAGACCAATCTTTTGAATGGTTACGTTCAACTTTAGATGCTAGAAATGAGTAATATCAAATTGTATGGAGTTGACTATTTACATGACTGAAGCCAATAAGGATGGTACCGTTCGAAAAGTTTGGCAAGCGGATTTAGAAAATGGGAAATTTCAAAACCCGATTCTGCATGCAGATTACTCAGACCCAGACGTAATTCGAGTAGGGAAGAATTATTACATGGTGTCATCAAGCTTTCATATGTCACCTTGTTTGCCAGTTTTACATTCTACTGATCTTGTGAACTGGAAAATTATTAATCATGTTGCAGATTCATTACCATATGCTAGTTTTGACAAACCGCGTCATGGGGATGGTGTTTGGGCCCCAAGTATTCGTTATCACGATGGGAAGTTCTGGGTGTTTTTTGGTGCACCAGATGAAGGGATTTTTATGAGTACAGCTAAGGATCCTGCCGGTGAATGGACACCCCTGCATTTGGTTAAGAAAGCAAAAGGCTGGATTGATACTTGTCCATTTTGGGATGATGATGGCCAGGCTTACCTTGTAAGTGCTTTTGCGAAAAGCAGAATTGGATTTAAAAGCATCCTTAATATCAGTCGTATGCAGCTTGATGGAACTAAAACTTTAGATGAAGGAATCCATGTGTTTGACGGCAATGATAATCATCCGACAATTGAAGGACCCAAATTGTACAAACGCAATGGTTTTTACTATATTTTTGCGCCTGCTGGCGGAGTTGCTACGGGCTGGCAGACCATTCTTCGGTCTGAAAATATATTCGGTCCTTATGAAGATAAAATCGTTTTACATCAAGGGAATACGAATATAAATGGTCCTCATCAAGGCGGTTGGGTTGAGACAGAAAAGGGAGAATCATGGTTTATTCATTTTCAGGACAAGGGAGCGTATGGTCGGATTGTCCATCTTCAGCCAATGCATTGGGAAAATGATTGGCCGGTAATGGGTCATAATCAAAATGATGAAGGAATTGGTGAGCCCGTTCCCCAATGGGATAAACCAAAATCGATAGTTGCTTCAGAAATTGTTGTACCTCGTATGAGTGATGATTTTTGTTCAGATCAATTGGGGCTTCAATGGCAATGGCAGGCAAACCGTAAATCCCATTGGTATGAATTAAAGGGGAAAAAGCTTCGGTTACACGCAATTGGACATCCTGGTGAAACAAATCTTTACCATATTCCAAATGTCATGACACAAAAATTCCCTGCTGAAACCTTTAACGTGACAACAAAACTGAGGTTTGCTCCTGAGTCGGAACATGACCGAACTGGCTTACTCATTTTAGGAAGACAATATGCCTCCATTGCAATAAAACAGATTGGGGATCAGTTGGGTGTTTTTTATATCACTGGTAATGAGGAGAAGCCTCAAAATGAAGTATATGTGGGAAAAATCAATGGAAATCAACTATCCTTACGTGTAAAGGTGGATAAAGGTGCGATTTGCAGCTTTAGCTATAGTGAAGATGGAGTCACTTTTACAAAGGTAGAGAACGTATTTGAAGCTGCTCCAGGTAAATGGGTTGGCGCTCAAATCGGAATCTACTGTTATAACAGTGAGCATGAATATAACAAAGGATACGCAGATTTCGACTGTTTTTTAGTTCACAATTAAGAGGGGGGAATCTATTGAATACTTTTAAAAATCCAATTATTCCAGGATTTTATCCAGATCCTTCAATTTGTCGAGTTGATGATGATTATTACTTGGTTACGTCCACCTTTGAATACTTTCCAGGTATCCCCATCTTTCATAGTAAAGACTTGGTGAATTGGAGACAAATCGGACATGTGCTAACTCGACCAAGCCAATTGAACCTTGATGGGACACCGAATTCAAAAGGAATCTACGCGGCGACCATTCGGTATCATAAAGGAACCTTTTATGTCATTACAACCTTTGTGGAAAGTCAAACGGGAGCCAGAAGAAACTTTTTTGTTACAGCAGAGAACCCACAAGGTCCATGGTCTGAGCCATATTGGTTAGATGATTGTCCGGGTATTGATACATCCTTATTTTTCGATGATGACGGGAAAGTATATGTGACAGCAAATCGCCGCCCTCCAAGTGGTCAGCTTTACCCAAAACATATGGAAATTTGGCTGCAGGAACTTGACTTAGAGACAAAACAATTGACTGGTGAAAAATATAGTCTTTGGGACGGAGCATTAAAGTATATTCATGCCCAGGAAGCACCGCATATTTATAAAGTAGATGGAATGTATTATTTACTTATTGCTGAAGGTGGCACGGGCTTTACCCATTCAATTACCGTTGCCCGCAGTGAATCGGTTACGGGTCCCTATGAAGGTGCCAAGACAAATCCAATATTAACACATCGCCATTTAGGAAGGAAATACCCGATCGCGAATGTGGGGCATGGCGATCTAGTTGAAACGAGCAATGGGGAATGGTGGATGGTTTGTTTGGGATCACGTCCATACGGTGGCAGGTATCGGAACTTAGGCAGGGAATCGTTTCTTGTTCCAGTCAAATGGGAAGACGGTTGGCCGGTTGTCAATCCTGGTAAAGGCATTGTTGAAGTTGAGGGGGTAAAACCAAATTTAGAGACAAAGAGATGGCCCGTAGTGCCTGCTTGTGATCATTTTGATCATCCGGAATTACAGATGCAATGGAATTTTATCCGCACACCACGGGGGGACTTTTGGTCATTAAAGGAGCGCCCAGGTCATTTACGCTTATGGTTAAAGCCCGAAACACTTACGGAAACGGTTAATCCTGCTTTTATTGGCCGGAGACAGTGCCATATCAACTTTGCTGCTCGAACAAAAATGGAATTTTTTCCAAACAATCGACATGAGGTTGCGGGATTGGTCTTACTGCAAAATACTGATTTCCACTACCGAGTTGAATACAGACAATCGGAGATCCGATTGGTAAAGAGAGAAGCGGGATATGAAGAAATCCTCGCAGTACACCCGTATCAGTATAAAAAAGTCTTTTTTAAAGTAGAGGCTTATGAACAGTCCTATCAGTTTTACTTTGCTCGGGACTCGGAAAAATGGGAAGTCCTTAAGGAAAATGTCGATGGCCGAATTTTATGCTCGGATGTTTCAGGTGGATTTACCGGAGCCTATATCGGAATGTATGCGAGTTCCAATGGCATCGAGTCAACAAATCATGCTGATTTTGATTATTTCGAATACATCGGTTTAGATTAAAGCAGATGTGCCGCAAGGAGTGTTAGCGGTACATGCTCAGTCCAAAAGGCAGAAAGCGTGAACCGCAAGAAGTGTTTAACGGTACATGCTCAGTCCAAAAAGCAGAAAGCATGTACCGCAAGAAGTGTTTAACAGTACNGCAGAAAGCATGTACCGCAAGAAGTATTTAACGGTACATGCTCAGTCCAAAAAGCAGAAAGCATGTACCGCAAGAAGTGTTTAACGGTACATGCTCAGTCCAAAAAGCAGAAAGCATGTACCGCAAGAAGTGTTTAACAGTACNTCAGAAAGCATGTACCGCAAGAAGAGTTTAGCGGTACATGCTCAGTCCAAAAAGCAGAAAGCATGTACCGCAAGAGAATCGGGAGCTTATTTTGGTAACCATTTATCTTTTAAATGGAATAGATTTTCTAATGTGTATTTGGATGCTTGCTCTTCAGATAATCGTTTTGCCCAGCTAACCCTGCCTAAGGAATCACTTCCAGGTCCACTACTAGCACATTCAAAATATCGGGCTGTTTTTTCATTTTCTTCATTACGCCAATTATCCCAGCCATGTGGATGTATGTGTTCACCCATCCAAGTATTGATAAATACTGTATGAGCATATGGTCGCCATGGACGACCTAAATATACCCCGGAGGCTTCTGGTTCACCAGTTAGCCTGCAGTTTTTGAACACAAACCCAAATTCATTTTCCTCCGGAGTAGAAGCTGCAGTAATATAGCCTTTGCGCAAGCTATGAATCGTACACTCTTCAAATACAGCAACACCTGAGCCAAAGATGAAATCAACATGGCCTTCTATATAACACTTTGAAAAATAATGTCTGCCCTTCGAAGTGTATAGGGTGTCCTGGTTAGCTAACAGTTTTACATGGTTAAACATACATTTGTCACCGGCTGCATACAAAGCAAGCGCTTGACCAATCTCATCACCGAAACCCGCGACATTTTGAATCGTTAGATGTTCCAATCGAAGGAGATCTGCTAATGCATGGAAAACAGCCGTTTCAAACGTCCCAATTTCAGTGCCGTTCTCATTTTTCATACGGGCATATTTACTTCCCGTAATAATCGTTTTGTTTTCACCTGACCCTCTGATGGTGATATTGGGTTTGTTTTCGGGTATAGTAATGATTTCCTCGTAAACGCCTTCGTTTACAAGGATTATGACTGGTTCCAATGGAAAGACCCGAACCGCGTCAATTGCGGCCTGGATCGTCGTAAAATCCTCATCTCCATTTTGAGAGACTACCATTTTTTGCATAAGTATCACCTTTCTTACTGTCTAGCTTCAGGCGCCATCGGCTTGTGCTTGTCGCCTCTACCAGGACGGCCCCAATTCCAGCGTTAGGCATTGGACGTGCTTGCCTTTAGCTGGAATTGGGGCGCCTTGCGCTTTTCTACTTCGCCCTTACAGATTCACGGTATTTACCAGGTGTCGTACCTTCGATTTTCTTAAAGGAACGAATAAAGTTCTGGGAGTTGTTAAAGTTCAGTTTATCCGAGATATCTTTAACAGAAATATCTGTTTCGGCAAGCCATTTTTTCGCCGTATTGATACGATACATGGATAGATATTCACTAAACGATATGTTCATTTCTTTTCTAAAAATACTACTCAAATAATTCGGGTTATAATGAAGTCTACTCGCAATCATATCAAGTGTAATGTTGGATTCAAATTCTTCATGAATGATATGAACAATGTTTTCCGAAATGGACTTATATTGTGATTCAGCACGATCCTCAATTTTTTGAAGTAGAGGATCAATCACCACTGTTATAAACCATTCCTTTACATCTTCTCTAGATTTCTGTTCATAAATCGTTTCAAAAATGGAGCGATTGTCTTCTAAGTCCAGCACGTTTATGGCTAATGTATGCATTAGCTCAATTAAATCACTTAAAAATCTAACTAATGAAATTTGGTATTGAACATGATTTAAATCCTCGGAAAAGATTTCATCTAGTAACTCATTGAGTAAGCCATAAACTTTCTCTTTATCGTTAACCTTGATTGAATCGAATAGTTCATTTTCGATTCGTTTAGGGAAATAAGTGTGTAAAGCTTTTCCGATTTCAAGATTTTCAAAAAAGATAATCGATTCAGTTCCATATTTAAGTGTGTATTTAAGTGCCTCAAGGCTTTCTTTATAGCCAGTTCTTGTCCCCAAAACATCTTTAAAAGGTTCACTGACTCCGATACTGACCGGAACGTTGTATTCTTCTTTTACCTTTTTCTGGACTTTTTCAGCAATATCATTTACATACTGATTAAACTCAGTTTTTGATTCAATATTACTTAATAACAAGGTAACTTGGGTTTGTTTGTTAACGATTGGCAACATTCGCTCATCACTTGGGATTAGTTCTTCAACGAGACCATTGATCACAAATAATAATACATCTTCTTCTTTCGATTTGAAGGAAGTCCCCTCCAGACTATCGATTTGAACCGTTAGAACACTAAGCCAATTAAAATTTAAATTATAGCCATAATACTTCATTCTGCCTTCGAGTTCCTCTTCGGTAACCTTACCAGACAAGAGACGATGCGTGAAAAATTGTTTAAGCTGTATAATTTGGTTTTGCAATGATTTTTCCAAAATATCGTTTTGCTTTAGCATGTCTTTGACATGGTATTCCATAAAGACGAATTCATTCCTATCTTTGTGTTCTTCTTTATTGGTGATTGAATGTAAAATAACATTTTGTAGCTGTTTAATAGGTTGATAGATAACTTTACTTCCAAATAATGCTAATAATAAAGAAATTCCAGCGATCAATAATGTGATGGCAAGAGTCAACCATCCAATTGACATTGACTGAGCTGTTAACTCACTAAGCTCAACAATGGAGACATAGATCCAACTATTGTAAAACGATTTTCGATAGGTAAATAGATAATCCGTATTGTCTGATGTAATGGTAAATTGACCAGTATCATTTTCAAGAGATGTATTTTCACTTAAGACATCACCATATTCGAAGGCTTGTCCAATTTTCCCAGTATCATTATGAAGGACAACGTTTTCATTTTCATCTAGAATGTAAAACCTTTCTAAAGAATTGTCCTTCTGTAAAATATCGCGAAAACTACATGTTGGAATATTTGCGATTATCATCCCTGTTGTATTGGATGAAATGACAGGGATTTTTTTAATCAAATTTAAATCATAGCCACAGGCACGGGAAGCAACCTTTTTGTACAATGGATCTTTCGAATTTTCTTCTAATAGCCAAATAGAGCTTGTCTTAAGGGAAAGGTACCGATCTGAAATTTCCTGAAGCTGAGGTTCAGAAAGTCTTTGTAATCCATAGTTATTAACAAGCCAGTCGTTTTGAAGACTTATAAGTGCAACATCTGTTAAACGAGTATCGAATGTTTGCTGATGACTAAGGTCGTCTCTTAATTGGTTATAGAGCTGGAACTGCCTTGTTGTAAGTGGTTCCCTTAATGATTCAATTATTTTAGATGAGGATGCTAATTGAGTTAAGGACTGATCAACGGACTTAATAACCTGTTCGACATTCGTTTGGATTTGGTATACGCTATGCTCTTTTTCTTTGGCAACATAATTTTCTACAACTGATGTAGAACGAATGAATGAAAATATTCCAACAATGATGACCGGTATAATTGCTAAAATACTCACAAATAAAATCATTCTGTGGAAGAAAGTTCCTGGTAGTCTGAATTTCATGTAATCACTCCAAATCTATTCAAATGTGAGGGTATGATTATTATGATTGTAACATACATGTAATATTTGAATGTCTTTCTATTATAATTGTAGTTTTATATAAACTGAATAATCATTATGTCAGATTGTGTTCATAATATTAGAATATTCCTTATAAACTCAGGGGATTAAGGTCCCATCCAAAAGTAAATTAAATGATTATAGTTATTATTATATAAATATCCTATCATGAACTCAGGAGAGTTGTTACCGTTTTCATATTTACAAATAATGACTGTGAGAAAGGGTGTTGGTTCTTGAATAACACAAAAGTTGAAAAATCACCTTTATATTTTGCAAAAAAAACATGCGATACGCTTATGGAGAAATTTACTCCCGAGGAACTTCCCCCGGGTGGACGCTGGCATTATCACCAGGGTGTATTTTTATGTGGTATGGATTTAGTATTTAACAAAACAGGTGAAAAGAAATATTTTGATTATTTAAAAGCATATGTTGACCATAATATCGATGAAAATGGGAATTTATTATTTGCAAGGGATGAATTAGACTCTATTCAAGCGGGACTATTATTGTTCCCATTATATAAAGCTACTGGTCTTAAAAAATATGAATTGGCAGCTAATCGTTTACGTAATATTTTTACGACATTAAACCTTACGAGTGAAGGCGGATTTTGGCATAAGGACAAGTATCCATATCAAATGTGGCTAGATGGTTTATATATGGGTGGACCATTCGCCCTACACTATGCACAGGACTTCAATGAGCCTGAATTAATCGATATGGTTATTCATCAGGAAGAATTAATGCGTAAGTATACAAAGAGTGAAGCAACCGGCCTATATCATCACGGCTGGGATGAAAAGTGTGTTCAGCCATGGGCTCGTCCAGATGGAAAAGCACCAGAAATTTGGGGTCGTGCCCTAGGTTGGTATGGATTAGCTGTTATTGACATGATTGATATTTTACCAGAGGGTCATCCACATAAGGAAGATTGGATCGTATTTATTCAAGATTTTGTTCGCGACATCGTGAAATATCAGGATGATAAGACAGGGCTATGGTACCAAGTCATTGATAAAGGCGACCTTGAAGACAATTGGCTTGAGACTTCTGCTTCCAGTCTATTTGTTTATATAATAGCAAAAGCCGTTTCAAAAAAATACGTAAGTGAAGAATTTGCTGCATCTGCCACAAAGGCGTATGAAGGATTACTTACGTATAAAATTCAAGAAACTGATGAAGGCAACCTTATTATTGATGATATTGTGATCGGTACTTCAATCGGAGTATATGATTATTATATCAATCGTGAGCGAAGCCATAATGACTTACACGGTGCAGGTGCTTTTATCATGGCTAGCATGGAAATGGAGAAATTACTTGCTAAACATCCGGGGGTTAAGGAATAAATGAAAAGATATGCTGTTTGTGGATTAAGTAACAGGGCATTAAAAATGTTCATTCCACCATTAGTAGAAAAATTCGCAAAGCAAAGTGAGATTGTTGGATTATTAGATAGTGATGAGTATCGTGTTGAATTATGTAAGGAAAAGTTTCCAGTCTTGGAGCAAACACCTTCATACCAGCCAGATCAAATCGATCAAATGATTAAAGAGACGAAGCCGGATTGTATCATCATTGTAAGCCGTGACAACACACATATTGATTATATTTTAAAAGCGCTTGAATATGATGTGGATGTAATCACTGAAAAGCCGATGGTTACAACCGCTAACGATGCAGCAAAAGTGATTGAGGCAGAAAAGGCAAGTAAAGGGAAGGTAACTGTAGCGTTTAATTATCGCTACAGTCCATACCACCGAAAAATTAAAGAGCTAGTTTTAGAAGGTAAAATCGGAAGAGTCACATCAGTTGATTTGAATTGGTATATCGACACCTATCATGGCGCAAGTTACTTCAAGCGTTGGAATCGGAAACGGGAATTTTCAGGTGGGCTTTCCATTCATAAATCAACACATCATTTTGATTTGGTGAATTGGTGGATTGACGAATATCCAGAAGAGGTTTTTGCCCATGGAGCCTTACATTATTATGGACCCTATGGAGAACTTAACCCTGATTCAACAACCGATAATAGATACTGTGGCACCTGTCATGTGAGAGACAACTGTGACTATTATCTAAGGTGGAATCCTCGTGAATTTTCAGAGGCTGTTGAAGATGATCACCTAAATATGGGTGAAGATAAGGAAAATAACTATACCAATTACCGACCAGATGCTTGTATTTTTGATTCAGAGATTAACGTTGAGGATACGTATACAGCGTCAGTCAAATATAATAAAGGTGCTCTATTAAGCTATTCAATTAATTTCTCCACTCCATTTGAAGGCTATCGATTAGCCATCAATGGAACAAAGGGTAGAATTGAAACACAAGAGTTCCATGCACCAAGCAGGGTACCGTTTGAAGTGCCTGAACAAACAATTGATTTTTATCCGTTGTTTGGCTCAAAGGAAATCATTCATGTTGTTAAAACAGCTGGTGGTCATGGTGGCGGGGATCCTGTATTAATTCACGATCTGTACCAGGGAATTGATCCGCGACGACAATATGAAATATTAGCAGGTGCAGAGGCAGGAGCATATTCAATTGCACTTGGAGAAGCGGTTTGGAAGTCCGTCCAGGAACATAAACCAATTTCCATCGAAAAATTATTAAAAAGCTATCAAGATCAAACATAAGAAAAATTAGAAAGGGGACAGGGCAAATGCTAGGAGGATTGGAAAGCCCATTCTATCGTTGGTGTGGGGTTATATCACGTTTAGTTTATTTGAATTTGCTATGGCTGCTATTTACAGCTGTTGGACTAGTCGTTGCGGGAATTGTACCTGCAACAGTGGCCCTATTTGCCGTAACAAGAAAGTGGATTATGGGAGACGAGGATATCCCTGTTTTCGCAACATTTTGGAGTGTATACAAAAAGGAATTTTTAAAATCCAACCTCCTAGGGCTCACCCTGTTCATAGCTGGTTATATTTTATATGTAGATCTTGTGTTTCTTCCGACTACAAGCACAATATACATTGTGGTCCGGTACGCACTAATTGCGATTTGTTCAGTTTTTATCGTCGTTCTGCTTTATATTTTTCCAATTTATGTACACTTTAATGGGAATATAAAAACCTATTTAAAAAACGCTGTCATGTATGGCTTATCCTACCCTCTTGTTACGTTTGCAATGGTATTAGGAATTATCATACTTTATGTTGGGTTTACGTATGTGCCATCACTTATTCCTTTCTTAAGTGCAAGTATACTTGCCTATCTTATCATGTGGCTGTCTTTAAAGGTATTTGCAAGAATTGAAGAAAAAGTAAACGGAACAACCGAAGTAGAATCTAACAAAAGTAACCAAGTTTTCGATAAAATGAAGGTGACAAGATGAAAAATATTCATATATATATTGCCGGAGATTCGACAGTATCCGATTGCCCTCCGAATGAAGAACCAAGAGCTGGATGGGGGCAGGTGCTTCATCACTATTTTCATGATAATGTCATCATCCACAATCTCGCAATTGGTGGTAGAAGCTCAAAAAGCTTCATTGATGAAAAACGACTCGAAAAAATCCTTAAGGAAATTCAACCGAATGATTATCTTTTTATTCAATTCGGGCATAACGACCAAAAACAGGATCACCGAAGAACAGAACCATTTTCATCCTATCATTCATATTTAAATCAATATATCGATGGAGCAAGGGTGAAAAACGCAATCCCTGTTTTAATAACCTCCATGCATCGAAGAACCTTTGGTGAAAATGGAATGCTAGTCAATAGTTTAGGAGATTATCCAGAGGCGATGATGGCTCTTGCAAAAGAACAGCATGTAAGTCTCATTGATTTATGGAATGAATCCAAACAGCTATTTGAATCATTAGGACCTGAAAAGTGTAAAGAGCTTTTCATTTGGTTTGAACCTGGTGAACATCCCAATTATCCTGATGGAATAAGTGATGATACGCATTTTCGGGAAGCTGGAGCATATAAGTTCGCTGGCATTATTGCCAAAGAAATAAAAGAAAACATTCCTGGCCTAGCTATGTATTTAAAGGAAGTGGGGTGCTTAAATGATTAATCTAGGTATTCGAGCTCATGATGTAAAGGCAAGCTCCTTGGATGAACTTGTTCAAACGATTGCACATAAAGGATTATCATCTGTGCAATTAGCATTGGCGAAATCGTTTCCGGAACTGAACACGGGTTTGGGAAGCCTTTCCCCTGGTTTAGGTAAATATATAGGCAAGGCTTTTCGGCAAAAAAACATCGATATAGCCGTACTTGGATGCTATATTAATATGATTCATCCAAATCCCAGTGAACGGCAAAAAGTTTTAGATCGTTTTAAGGAGCATATACGTTTTGCAAGAGATTTTGGTTGTAGTGTTATTGGAACGGAAACAGGCAATGTCAATGCGAAAATGGGATTTACAATAGATAATTTCAGGGAGAAACCTTTTTTAGATGTAGTCGAAAGTGTAAAAGAGCTTGTTAATGAAGCTGAAAAATTCGGTGTCATCGTTGGGATAGAAGCAGGAGTCAATCACCCTGTATATAGTCCAGCTCTCTTAAAACGATTATTGGATGAAGTGAATTCAAATAATCTTCAAATCATCTTTGACCCGGTCAATTTATTAACCGCCGAAAATTACAATAATCAAGATGAAATTATTAAGGAAGCGATTGAACTTTTTGGAGATCGAATCATCATTGTTCATTGTAAAGATTTTGTGATTGAAGAAGGCAAGTTGGAATTTGCTTCTCCAGGTAAAGGCCTATTAAACTATGATTTAGTCATGAATTTAATTAAGCCAAAAAAACCGCACATCCAATTTCTTTTGGAAAGCACAACAGAACCTTTTATAGATGATAGTATTGCATTTTTACAAGAAAAATATGAAAATGCTTAATAAGGGGAATTTTCCCTAACATACACATCTTGTTTGAAGGGACGTAAAGGATTTGAGGGAAAAAGGAAAGGTCAAAGATTTATTTTCAGCCATGAGTACCGCAGAAAAGGCCAAGTATCTTTGGGAGTATTATAAATATTATCTATTTGCATTTTTACTTGTGGTCCTTGTCACGGTCTTTCTAGTAAATGAACAAATAGAAAAGAAGGAGCCCGCACTTTCGATGTTCGTTTTGGGAGATTTAGTAGATTCGAATGAGGTAAATAAAATCGCTCAAAAGCTAAATGAAGAAATTCTTTCAGATGAGGAAAGAAAAACACATGAAGTATCGATTCAGGTCATCCCCTATGCACCAGATGCTGCGGATTTTAGTATGGTGATGGCTGCTTTACAAAAGGTTACTGGGGAAATCTCAACAGGAAATCTAGATGTTTTGCTTATTGATAAAAAACAGTTTGAGATGATGAATCACGATCACTATTTTTATAATCAAAATGAATTGGTAGATGGCAGTCTTCCAATTGATGAAGAATTTTTATTTTTTGATTCTAAGCATCAACTTACAGGCATTGATGTTTCAGCAGTACCACTCTTTAAAGAGGCAATTGATGATCCTGAAATGGTAATGGGAATTCTTGTCAATTCTCAAAAAATAGAAAAAACAAAAAAACTTTTTACTGTTTTATTTACGAATTAATTATTTTTGTATTAACAAGTTTAATATATTGCGATATTATTTTAATAGATAGGCATAATTTTAGGAGGCTATATCCATGGAACATTTAAAACAACTAGTTGAAGCATTAAAAAACGAAAGCGTTTCCGAATACTCAGGTGAAGTTAAGGTATATGAAAAATCTTTAACACAGTATGATAATGTAAGCCTCATCATGGTGAGAGACCAACAACAAAAATGGATTCTCGCAGCAGGTGAAGGTGCTTTATTTGATGAGCTAGAGGGGACTGTGATTGCTGAAAATGGAAAAGTATGTCCATTAACACATGAAAACCGTCTCGTCTTAAATCGTCATTTTGAATATACAGTTCCAAGAGCTTTCGGTACAAAAATTGCAACTATGGGTCTGGGTGACCGTCTAGGTCTTGCTTCTCCAGGACATATTGAAACTGTTCGAGACCATAATGTGAAGCCAGTTCTTGCTCAACAAAGTATTCGTGAATTAACATTAACTAACCGTACAATGAATGATGTTATAGATGCTGCCAGCTTTGCTGTATTCCAAGAAGGTTATACAGGAGGTTTTGGTGCAGATGGGGACCACTTAAAAGAAGAAGAAGATATTAAAATGGCCTTGTCCCTTGGTATGTCAATGCTGACATTAGACTGCTCAGATCATATACAAAACCGTGTAGAAGGCTTGACAGAAGATGAAATCAGCGCTGAATTTGATAGCCTTCCGGAAGAAACGAAGAATCATTACAATGAACTTTATGTAAATAAAGAATTTGATGTAAAGGGTCTTAACATCGTATTTGAAGAAAAATTAGTAAAGAAATTTGCATTGTTATATGGCAAGGCTTTGGATTATATGGTTCATATTCATGACACGTATATTGTTAATGCTGGTCGTGAAATTGATTTTGAAATTTCAATTGATGAAACGGAAACAGTAACATCACCAGCAGCACATTTCTTTGTTGCGAATGAACTTCAAAAACGTGGAGTAACTGTAACAAGCCTTGCTCCAAGATTCTGTGGTGAATTCCAAAAAGGAATCGACTATATTGGGGATATCGAACAATTCGAAAAAGAATTACGCGAACACGCGCTAATTGCAGAATACTTTGGCTATAAACTAAGTATCCACTCTGGCAGTGATAAATTTACAGCGTTTCCAATTATCGCGAAATATACAAACGGCGTTCTGCATGTAAAAACAGCCGGAACAAACTGGCTTGAAGCGGTTCGTGTGATTGCGAAGGTAAATCCAGGTCTTTATAGAAGAATGCATGCATATGCACTAGAGCATCTAGATGAAGCGCTTAAGTATTATCATATTACACCAGATATGAGTACAATTGTTCCACTCGATACTGCCCTAGATGCAGACCTTCCTGAATATATGAATAATGATGCAGCAAGACAAGTTATTCACGTAACATATGGATTACTATTAACAGCAAAAGATGATGCCGGAAACTTTATTTTCAAGGATGAATTTTTCCATACATTAAATGAAAGGGAAGATGAATTCCGTCAAGGACTTGTTAGCCATATCGGCAAACACGTTGAATTATTGAATCTTTAATTGAAAAAAGCAATTGGGGCAAGAATACCCAATTGCTTTTTCTTTTCCTAGATCAGATATAAGGATGTACGCCCTTTGCGACTTCTTGAACGATGGATGCAAGGGATGATATTTGTTGGTCGTCTAAACTAAAGGACTCTTTTATTTTCGTTTCAAGGTTGCTCGTAATTCTGCGTTTGCCAACTTCGACAAGAGCAATTAGCGCAAAACTGCAATTTACCGCTTTTGCAAAATCACGTTGAGTCATGTTATTTCTTTTTCGTAAAAATTTAACGATATCTTTGTCAATCCTAGGCATTGTTACACACTCCTTACCTATGGCATTTTACAAGTGAATACATGAAGCTGACAATCTATAATTCTATGATATTCACAATATTACCATCATATATAAAATTCGTCTAGGCAGGTTTTTTGGATGGCTTGCGCTTTTCCCATAGCCCTATGGATTAGAAAAGCTGTAGAACTTGTCTACAGCTTATCAACCTGCGTTTTTCTATTTTTCTCCGTAGAATCGAAGTGCAGCATGATTTGCTGGTCCTACAAATTCATTTAGTTGGAAAGAATGACGAATCGCGGCGGTAATGAATTTCTTCGCTTCATATATCGCTTCCTTAACCTCTAATCCTTTGGCAAGTCCGGCTGCGATTGCAGCAGAAGAAGTACAACCGGCGCCATGTGTAAATGTTGTTTCAAAACGGTCGCCTTCAAGGATTTCTAGTTCTTTCCCATCATATAAAACATCTACTGCTTTATCATGTTTTAGCTTACCGCCACCTTTAACTAGTACATAATTTGCACCAAGGTCATGAATCTTCACAGCAGCTTCTTTCATTTGGTCGACAGTCGTAATTGAACCGATTCCACTTAATTGACCTGCTTCAAATAAATTTGGAGTAATTACTGTAGCAACAGGTGCAAGTAGTTCTCTAATTGCAACAGCATGGTCTGGGAACATAACTTCATCTTCCCCTTTACAAACCATTACAGGATCAACTACAAATTTTTGAAGATTATGTTTTTTTGCCGCATCTGCAGCAATTTCTATAATATCAACTGTAGGAAGCATACCAGTTTTTGCCGCATCTACACCAATGCCATCAAGGATTGTTGCCAATTGAGCCTTGATAATATCAGGGTCAACCGGATAAACCTGGTGATTCCATTTATTATTCGGGTCCATCGCAACAATTACAGTTAGGGCAGACATGCCATAAACTCCATATTCTTGGAAAGTCTTCAAGTCCGCTTGGAGACCAGCTCCGCCACTACTATCAGAACCTGCAATCGTTAACGCTTTTGGTAAACTCATGTTTGAAACCCCCATCTTAAAAAAAGTTTGACAAGTATTATTATATATCAATTGTCAAAAATAGATAGATTATTGTGGAAAAAAATCGAATTAACAATATAAGGAAGGTGTAAATGTTTGATTTAGTAATATAGAATTTGATACAATACACTGTTGTAAGAGAAAAGTGTAATTCGATCCTAAACACATTCATATCTTGCAAATATTAATGATAGGCGGTCGAAAAAAAATGACAGAAAAAAAACCCTATAGAGTATTACTTTATTACCAGTATGTAACGATTGAAAATCCAGAAGAATTTGCAGCAGAGCATCTAGCTTTCTGTAAAGAAATCGGTTTGAAAGGTCGCATTTTAGTAGCGACTGAAGGAATTAATGGAACAGTATCCGGAACATTTGAACAAACCGACAAGTATATGGAAGAAATGAGAAAAGATCCACGCTTCGAACAAACAGTATTTAAGATTGATGAAGCAGATGGTCATGCATTTAAGAAAATGCATGTTAGACCTCGTCCGGAGCTTGTGAATTTAAGTCTTGAGGATGATATTAACCCACTTGAATTAACGGGTAAATACTTAAGTCCAAAAGAATTCTATGAAAAAATGCAGGATCAGAATACAGTAATTCTGGATGCTCGAAATACCTATGAATTTGATTTAGGACATTTCAGAGGTGCAATTAGACCAGATGTTGAAACATTCCGTGATCTTCCGGATTGGGTCCGACAAAACAAAGACATGCTTGAAGGCAAAAAGATTTTAACTTACTGTACTGGCGGTATTCGATGTGAAAAGTTCTCTGGTTGGTTAGTTAGAGAAGGCTTTGAAGATGTTGGTCAGCTTCATGGTGGTATTGCAACCTATGGTAAAGATCCAGAGGTACAAGGTGACCTTTGGGATGGTCAATTATATGTATTCGATGAGAGAATTGCTGTTCCAGTAAACCATAAAGAACACGTGATTGTTGGAAAAGATCATTTTACTGGTGAACCATGTGAACGCTATGTCAACTGTTCGAACCCTGAATGTAATGAACAAATTCTATGTTCTGAAGAAAATGAGCATAAATATTTAAGAGGCTGTACACATGAATGTCGTGTTCATCCGCGTAATCGTTATGTTGAAGAAAATGGTTTGTCTGCAGAGGAAGTAGCAGAACGTTTACAAGCTTTGGAAAAAGATTTAGTAAAACAATAAGTTCGACAACCACAGTGATTACATTTCACTGTGGTTTTTTCATATAATGTTTTTCAAACCATGTTCTTGTCATTTTCTGGTACAATATAGTAAAAGAAAGGGGAGAATCTGTGAAAGTTATTGCATCCCATCCGTATATTGTGATACAAAGAAAAATTGAGTGGAATGAACAAAAGTTTATTGACACACATCACCAGCTACGATTGTTCGAAGACCGAATCCTTTCTTCTGCAAATGAATTTCATCTAGACCATGTGTATGATGTATCCTACCGAACAAATTTTTTATACCTTCACACAAATCAAGGAGTATTTTCCTATTATATAAAAGAAGATCCACTTGAATTTATTCAAGCTTTTAAATTTTTAAAACAACAGAAATTCGAGGTGAACTATGGAAATCGATAAAATTGTCAATGTCATAAATAATAGAACTCCATCCATATTAGGCCTTGGGGAATTTAAACGTTTTTCCATTCTTCTTCCTTTGATAAAAAAAGATAATGAAGTTCATATCCTTTTTGAGGTTCGTTCCAATCAATTAAGAAGACAGCCTGGGGAAATTTGCTTCCCTGGTGGGAAAATGGATCCAACTGATAAAGATGAACGACATACAGCAATAAGGGAAACGATGGAAGAATTAGGGCTGAAAGAAAATGAAATTAGGGATGTAAGTCCATTAGATTATTTTGTATCACCATTCGGAACGATTATTTATCCATTTGTCGGTGTAATAAATAATCTTGAACACATCCGACCAAATCTAGCAGAAGTAGGAGAAGTGTTTACAGTACCATTGTCGTTTTTTCAGTCAAATCCTCCGAAAACTTTTAAAGTAAATTTTCATGTGGAGCCCGAAGAAAATTTTCCATTTAGCGATATCATAGGTGGAGAGAACTACAATTGGCAGATAAAAGGAATGGACGAATGCTTCTACTATTATGAAGACCGTGTCATTTGGGGCTTAACCGCTGGAATACTTAAACATTTCTTAGAAGTGATTGAAAAAAGTCCTAAGTAAAGGGCTTTAATTTCGTATTAAAAAGAGTATTGCTCGCTTTTGGGCAATACTCTTTTTAAACCTATTTTCCAATTAATCCCTTTACCTTTTCTTTAACTTTTTGGCTTACATCCTTCATATCCTTTTTCGCCTCTTCTAAAACAATTTTCCATTTTGCACTTTCTTCTTTTAAAGTTTCTTCAATCTTTTCAGCCTTGTCTTTAATTTCTTCCTTTGTGATCAATTTTCGATCCGCCTGTCCAGAAAGCTTCGCATTAACGGAGACGACATCAAATGTATCCACTTCCATTGAGGGGAGCATTTCCTCCATCATTGCCTTAAATAAAGGAACGATATTGTCTGAACTGCTGCCACCAAGATAATGCGTTTTGTCTGTTTTGTCATAACCTAACCAAACAGCACCTACGAAATTTGGAGTATAACCGACAAACCATTGATCCTTTGTACCATTAATATCTTTATAAGGAAGCTGTGTTGAACCAGTTTTACCGGCTAACTCAATCCCAGCGATTTTTGTTCCCTTGCCTGAACCTGTTTCAACAACATTTAGAAGCATGGATGTCATATCACCGGCCACTTTTTTAGATGTAACTCGAGTTGTTTTTTCCTTATGCGCTGCAATCACATTCCCGGTGGGACCGACAATTTTTGAGATAAGATGTCCATCTGCTCGTTTTCCATCATTTGCAAAAACTGAATAGCTTTCGGCCAATTGCAGCGGAGAAATCCCTTTATACATTCCACCAAGTCCAATTCCGAGGTATTTATCTTCTTCTGCATACGGAATGCCAAATCTACGTAGGGCATCAAGTCCTTTATCAAGTCCAATTTGGTCTAGCAGCCAAACAGTCGGAGCATTAAGGGAGTGCTCTAGTGCTTCATACATCTTTACCTCACCTTGGTATGTTTTTGAGAAATTCTCTGGTGTGTAATCGCCATATGTTTTCAACTCATCTACTAGTACCGAGGTTACCTCATAGCCTTCTTCAAGCGCAGGTGTGTATACTGCTAATGGCTTTATCGTTGACCCTGGCTGTGCCTGCAAATGGGTTGCACGATTAAAGCCACGGAACACATAGTCACCACGGCCGCCAACTAAACCAAGTACACTTCCGGTTTCGGGATGTAACATAACAGCACCGCTTTGCACGAGCACATCTCTTCCTTTTGGAAAGAGGTAATCTTTTTTATAGACAGCTTCAAGGGAGGTTTGGATATGTTGATCCATTTCTGTATAGATTCGATACCCGCGAGTTAGGATTTCCTCTTGTGTTAGGCCATATTTGCCAATGGCTTCATCTAGCACGGCATCTACATAATAAGGATAGCTACGTTCAATATAACTTCCACCGCCATCCTCAAGAGTGATTTCTTCATTTTTAGCTTGAGCATATTCGTCATCGGAAATCATTTTTAATTCATGCATTTTTAATAAAACTGTATTTCTTCTATTAATTGCTCTTTCATAATTTTTATAAGGGTTTGATGCGGAAGGAGCTTGCAGGACCCCAGCTAGTAATGCTGCTTCACTAATTGTGACATTTTCAATATCCTTATTAAAATACTTTTTAGAAGCTTGGCTAATTCCCCATGAGCCATTTCCAAAGAATACCTGATTCAAATACATTTGCAAAATCTCATCTTTGGAATAATGCTTTTCAATTTCCAACGCTAAAAAAAGCTCTTCAATTTTTCGTTTATAGGTTTGTTCAGGAGAGAGGAGTGCATTCTTTGTAAGCTGTTGGGTAATCGTGCTTCCTCCACCTGTTATTCTTCCTGCAAATAGATTATTAAAAAAGGCACGCATAATTCCTTTAACATCAAAGCCATTATGGCTATAAAAGCGTTCATCTTCAATCGCAACAACCGCATTTTTTACATGGTCAGGCAGTTCTTTAACTGATACACCTTCCGTTCGGTTTGTCGTAATATTTGTAGCAACGGCACCGTCTTTATCATAAATAACAGTTGCTTGCCGCAAACCATCCTTCAATGACTGGACATTTGCTTGACTTGCCATAAATGCAAAGAAAAGCATGGACCCTAAAATAAAAACTAACATAATCAATAATAAAATTTTCGTAAGATGCTTCTCGCGCCAAAATCGTTTTATAGAAACCCAGACTCGTCCTATATACGGCATTATTTTTTCAAATAAACCTCTCATAATTGTTTCTCCAATCATTAGAATACTGAACTTATATTGTATAACAGTTATTTGAATATGAGTAATATAATATAATTTATGTATAGTTTAAAGCTTTTTAATTAGTATGATTAAATTATAGAGTTGACGGCAGGGGTAAATAGATGGAAAAACAAAAATTGTTTATTAACGGAAAATGGGAGGAAGGCATCGAGCACGAGGATTTACGCTCTCCCTATAATCGAGAGGTAATTGGGCTGATCCCATTAGCAACTAAAGAACAAGTAGAGAACGCAATTAAGAGTGCACAGCAGGCAACAAAAATAATGCGAAATTTAACATCATTCGAACGCGCTGAAATCCTTGAAAAAGTGTCCGACTTTTTTTCCGAGAGACTAGAAGAATGTGCCCATATATTAGCATCTGAAAATGCCAATCCATTAAAAGCTGCAAGAGCTGAAATCACTAGAACTGCTGAAACTTATAAATTTGCAGCAGAGGAAGCAAAACGACTTCACGGGGAAACTGTACCACTTGATGCCGCGAAAAGTGGCAAAGGTCGATTTGGATACACGAAAAGAGAACCACTAGGTGTTATCGCGGCTATTACACCCTTTAACTTTCCTTTTAACTTGGTAGCACATAAGCTTGGTCCAGCGTTTGCTGCAGGTAATGCAGTTGTATTAAAGCCTGCTTCACAAACACCATTAAGCGCGATTATTACTGCCAAATTATTTAAAGAGGCCGGCTTACCAAAAGGAGCACTTAATGTTGTAACAGGGAAAGGTAGTATTATAGGGGATCTTCTTGTTCAAGATCCCTCGTGTGAAAATGATTACTTTCACAGGGAGTGTACCAGTCGGGACTCGGATTAAAGAAAAAGTGGGACTAAAACGTGTGAAATTAGAATTAGGATCAAATGCAGCTGTTATTATTGATAGCGTGGATGACCAGGATGCAGTAGCTGCCCGTTGTGTAGAAGGTGCATTTAATTTTGCGGGGCAGGTTTGTATTTCTGTTCAACGTATTTACGTGAATGAACATTTATGTGAAGAGTTTATCGAAAAAATGAAGCACTACACAAGTAAATTAGTTCTTGGTGATCCAAATTCAGAAGCTACAGACGTGTCAGCTCTTATCCATCCAAACGAAACTGTTCGAATTGAAAGCTGGGTAAAAGAAGCTAAGGAAGCAGGAGCAAAGGTTGTTTTTGGCGGAAAGCGACAAGGATCTGTTTTTCAGCCGACTATCGTAGTGAATGCAGAGGAAAATTTAGCTGTTTCCTGTAATGAAGCTTTTGGACCGGTCGTGTCAGTGAATTCCTATAAAACTTGGGATGAAGCTATTAAGCTTGTAAATGACTCAGTATATGGCTTACAAGCAGGAGTTTACACCACAAATATTCAAAAAGCATTTGAAGCTGCTGACCGGTTGGAGGTGGGTGGGGTCATCGTTAACGATATTCCGACCTTTAGAGTGGATAACATGCCATATGGTGGTGTTAAAAATAGTGGGGTTGGAAAAGAAGGAATTAAATACTCTACGGAGGAAATGACGGAGTTGAAATTTGTTTCATTCAAACTATAAAAAATAAAGCCTACAGCTAACTAAACACTGTAGGCTTCTACTATGAAGCTAGTTTACTTTTCTTTTCAGGCTTAATGGCAAATAAGCCACCAAGTAAAAACGTACCACTAATGAAAAATACTGAAAAAATTCCGGCCCATGACCCTACCAACCCAAAAAAGACTGGGGCAATTAATTGGGACAACCGATTAGAAGCAAGCCGTAATCCAAGAACCTCGCCAGTTCTGGATTTTGGTGAGGCATTATAGGTAGTGGTCATTGACAGTGGCTGACCACATCCCAAACCAAGTCCCATGAATGCACTTAATGCACCCAACAAAATCACACTTCCGGTAAAGGGGACTAACAAAAAAGAAATTCCAGCCATAAAAACCGATGCGATTAAAACTTTATCCCGTCCATGTTTTTCGGTTAAAGCAGGTAGCAAAAATCGAACAAGTATAATTGCTAACCCCTGAATCGAAATAATCCAACCAATCGTCGATGTAGAAATCCCATACTGTTTAGCGAACAGCGGAAAATAGGCGATAAATATATCCTTTGAATAGAGAACAAGCGCACTAGAAATTAATGCCTTTCTTAATAACGGCATTTTTAATAAACCTACAGAACCACCGATGCTCATTTTTTTAGTATCTTTTTGCTTACGTAGAATAGGAATCAAAAATGATATCAAAATGGGAATGATGTTAATAAAGATTGAAGCAAGAAATACGGATGAATAAGAAATATGCTCCCCTAAATATCCTCCGATGATTGGACCAATCATTGCCCCCATAGCTGTTGCAATTCCAAACAAGCTATAATATTGATCACGATTTTCCTTTGTCGCAATATTTCCAAGGATATTTTGTAAAGAAACAGTGATAAAAACCGCCGCGGTTCCTACAATTAATTGTGAAATATATAATGATAGCATGGAAGGAAAATAATAGGGAACGACCATTCCGATTGATATTCCGATTAAACCAAGAAAGACAGGTAATCGATCCCCAACTTTATCGGCAATTCTTCCTGCGTGGATGGCAAATATTAATGGGAAAAAGGCATATGCAGCAGTTAAAATCCCAATGTCAAATGTATTTGCCCCCATGTCGGAAGCGTACAACGTGATGATGGGTCTAGTTGTATTTAATATTGTTTGAAAACCAGTACAGATGATGATGACTATCCAAAGAATCATGTTTTTCACTCACCCTATAAACATCTTTATCTATATGTAATGTAAATATAGTATATTGATAGATATAAGTAAAATATTGAATTTGTATTAGGTGTCATAAGATTTGTGAATATCTAAAAAGGGGGGTATCTAAATGCGAAGTCAGGATTGGGAAGTTCTTAAGGTACTTTATGAAAATAAAAATATAACGAAAACAGGAAAGCAATTGTTTATTTCTCAACCAGCCTTAACAAATCGGATTAAACAAATAGAAAAAGAATTTGGCATAAAAATAATCAATCGTGACAGAAGAGGAGTACAATTTACTCCTCAAGGTGAATATTTAGCCAAAAGCGCTGAGGAAATGATATTAAAAATAAGACAAATAAAGGAAAATTTAACGAATATGGAAAGCAGGGTTGTTGGAACTATTAATTTGGGAGTTTCCAGCTTTTTTACAAAATATAAGCTTCCCCAACTATTAAGGTCTTTTAAGGACAAATACCCTAGCGTTGAATTTAAGGTAACAACAGACTGGAGCAAGGAACTTTTCCATTCTTTATATAAAAAAGATATTCATATTGCTTTTGTGCGAGGTGAATACACATGGATGGAACAAAAACATTTATTATTTGAAGACCAGCTTTGTGTTGCATCAAGGTCGGAAATTGATTTACAAAACCTACCTGATCTCCCGCGAATCAATTATAAAACTGATAATCTATTAAAATCTGTCGTAGATAATTGGTGGATCGAGAATTTTACAAGACCACCCATGATTACAATGGAGGTAGACCAAGTTGATACGTGTAAGGAAATGGTCGTGAACGGTCTTGGTTATGCAATATTGCCTGGAATGATTCTAAAGGGCAATGAAGATATTCATAAAACCTTTATCACTGATAAAGAAAATAACCCTCACACCCGAAAAACATGGATGCTCTATCATAATGAATCATTAGAAGTAAATGTCATTAATGCGTTTGTCACATTTATTTCATCATTGGATTTACATGATATATAGAACGAATGTGAACTTTATGAACAAAATAGTGTTTTTGTTGTTAATTTCTTTTAAATTGAAAACGATTACATTTATCTGGATTAAAAGTAATATAAGGTTGAGAAAATTAAGAAAGATAAAGAAGGGGTGGAACAATGAAAAAACTATTTTCATTAATAGCAATATTATCTTTACTATTTGTTGCAGCATGTTCATCAGGTGCATCAGGAGAGAAAGATTCATTTCCAACGGGGAATATTGAACTTGTAGCACCAGCAACTCCAGGGGGCGGTTGGGATGCAACTGCTAGAGCAATCCAAAAGATTTTAAAGGATGAAGGCATCGTAGACCAAAATATCAATGTTGTAAACAAACCAGGTGGAAGTGGAGAAGTAGGTTGGCAGTATCTATCTACAAAGGATGCGCATCACCTTGCTATTAACTCAAGTCTTGTGATTACAAACAACCTTTTAGGTCAAAGTGAATTAAAATATCAAGATTTTACACCACTAGCAATTTTAACAACTGAGTGGATTTCAATCGCAGTAGGGAATGACTCTAAATTCCAAACTGCAAAAGAAGTTATGGAGCAATTGAAGAAAGATCCAGCATCTTTAACAATCGCAGTTGCACCAGGATTAGGTAACAACGATCACCTATCATTTGTAAAAGCAGCTAAAACATACGGTGTTGACGTATCAAAATTAAACTTCATGATTTATGAGAGTGGCGGGGATGTAGTAACAGCACTCTTAGGTGGACACGTAGATGTAGCAACAATGGCAGTTTCCGAATCTAAAGATCAGCATATTGCAGGTAATTTCAGAGTGATAAGCGTTTCTTCAGATGAAAGAATAGAAGGTTTAGACGAAGTTCCTACATGGCAGGAACAAGGTGTAGACATGGTATTCCCTCACTGGAGAGGTATCTTGGGGCCACCTGATATGACTGAAGAGGAAATTGAATATTGGGATAAAGTAATCGGTGAAATGGTTGAAACGGATGCTTGGAAAGACCTTGTGGAAAATAATGAATGGTCTTCTTTCTATAAAAATAGCAGTGAATCAGCAAAATTCTTAGAAGAACAAACAAAAATGTACGAGGAATTAATTAGTGAATCTGGATTAGTTGACTAATTGATTTACCGATAATTAAAATGGGGCCCTATTTCGATAGGGTCCTTAGTTCATTAATACCTTGAAGGCTAATACATCAAAGAAAAGAGGGAATATCATGACATGGCTTATTGAACAACAAAAGAGTCAAAAAGAATTAGCAGAGGAATTTAAAAATTATATAACAGCTGGATCAATCTTAAAAATTATGGGTACCCATGACGGAATGGCTGCCTTAATGGCCAAAAAGGTTGGTTTTAAGGCATTATATTTGTCTGGTGGGGCGTACACTGCTAGTAGAGGTTTGCCAGATTTAGGTGTTTTACACTCCCAAGAAGTTGCTGAAAGGGCACGCGATATTATTCGTGCATCCAATTTGCCACTATTAGCGGATATTGACACAGGCTTCGGTGGAATTTTAAATGTTGCCAGAACAGCAAAGGAAATGGTTGAAGCAGGTGTTGCTGCCGTACAAATTGAAGATCAGGATTTACCGAAAAAATGTGGCCATCTAAATGGAAAGAAATTAGTTTCAGCAGATGAAATGGCGCAAAAAATCAAGATCATTAAAGAAGTTGCCCCCTCATTAGTTGTTGTTGCTAGAACAGATGCACTTGCTGTAGAAGGAAGAGAAGCTGCGGTTGAACGATTGAAAAAATATGTGGAAGCCGGTGCAGATGCTTTATTCCCGGAAGCATTAATCAGTGAGGAAGACTTCAAAGCTTTCAGCAAAGAATTTGATGTTCCATTATTAGCAAACATGACAGAATTCGGTAAAACACCATATTTTACAGCAGAAGAATTTGAGTCATTTGGCTATTCAATGGTCATTTATCCAGTGACATCATTACGAGCTGCAGCGAAAGCATATGAAATTGTATTTAAGGAAGTTTTTGAAAAAGGAACTCAGCGCGATGTATTAGACAAGATGCAAACAAGGAAGGAACTTTATGAAACCATTAAACTTCATGATTATGAGGATTTAGATCAAGAAATTGCAAAGACTATCGTTCCTGAAATGAAGTAAGGGGGCTAAAAAATGTCACAATTCTCAGTACGCTGTGTTGTTTATAGAGGTGGCACAAGTAGGGGCCTCTTTTTTCATGAAAGAGATCTTCCAACAAATAAGGAATTACAGCACAGAATTTTTTTAGAAGGAATCGACGCATATAATCCCTCACAAATAAATGGCTTAGGAAGCGGTACATCGCATACAAGTAAAGTCATGGTTATTTCAGAACCATCTGTCAAGGACGCAGACATTGATTATACGTTTTATCAGATTGGAATCGGAGAGGCAGTCGTCGACGATGAAGGAACCTGTGGGAATCTCATGGCTGCAATTGGAGCATTTGCAGTAGATGAAGGGCTTGTTCAAACGAACCAAGAAGATGATTTTGTTACTGTCTCAGCTTTTAATAAAAATATTAATAAAATCATTAACATGTGTATTCCCTTATCAAACTGCAAAGCAAGAGTTACAGGTAATTACTTGATGCCAGGAATAGTAACCCCAGGAGGAAAAATCATTGTAAATATCCTTTCACCTGGTGGTGGAAAGACTGGTAAGACAATACCGATTGGACCCGGAACAACAGTTACAACACAAAAAAGAAACTATGAAACTTCGTTTGTTGATATTGTGAATCCCTTTGTGTATGTGGCTGCCAGCGATTTTGGTTTGTTAGGTTCAGAGCTTAATAGTGTATTGGCAACTGATAAAGAATTATTGTCTGAGCTTGAAGACATTCGTCTAAAAATGGCTGTTGGAGCCGGTATGGCTAAAAATGAGGAGGAAGCACGAAATATTCCTTCGATTCCTAAAATAGCCATAGTAGCAAGTCCACATGATTATGAAACTTCAGCAGGAAAGCAAATAAAAGCAGACGAAATTGATATTGTTGCGAAAATGGTTTCGATGAAAAAGTTTCATCGAACATTTGCAGGAAGTGGACTCTATAATCTTGCAGCTACCGCTTTACTTGAGGGAACAGTACCAAATCAGTTCGCTACAAATATGGATGGAAGCGTTGAACAACTAATTCGAATCGGTCATCCAGAGGGCATCGCAGAGGTTCGTGTTGCTTTAACAGAGGACCAAGCAGATGTTGCCACTGTAGGTCTAGACAGAACCGCGCGTAGAATACTAAAAGGTGATTTATATATTCCCGAAAGATAAAAAGTTACGAATGATAGTAGTCTAGGTGATTATATCAACTAGACTATTTTTTCAATTATAAATAGTTAAGGAGGTAAATAGATGAGTATATCTAAAGTATTACCAACATTAAATAGAACATTAACTGTCGAAGGAAAAGAATATCGATATTTTAGTATAAACGACTTAGAAACGGATGGTTACAATATTTCATCCCTTCCATATTCCATCAAAATGTTGTTAGAGGCTGCAATCCGTCATCTGGATGGTAAGCATATTACCTTACAGCATGTTGAACAATTGGCAAACTGGGGACAAACGCAATGGTTGAAAAAAGAGATTCCATTTAAGCCTGCAAGAATTGTGTTCCAAGACTTCACTGGTATCCCTGCTATTGTTGATTTAGCGGCTATGAGAGATGCAGTGAAACGCAAAGGAGGAGATGTTTCCCGCATTAACCCACAAATTCCTGTAGACTTAGTCATCGACCATTCCATGATTGTAGAAAACTTTGGAAATCGAGAATCCTTGTCTGAAAACCTAAAGCTTGAATATGAGCGGAACTTAGAGAGATATCGTTTTGTAAGATGGGCGCAAAACAGCTTCTCTAATTTTAGAGCCGTACCCCCTTCAAATGGAATAGTTCATCAGGTGAATTTAGAGTATTTGGCTAGTTCGATCGTAACAAAAACTGAAAATGGAGAAACCATTGTCTATCCGGATTCCCTTGTGGGAACAGATTCACATACTCCAATGATTAATGGTTTAGGGACAATTGGATGGGGAGTAGGTGGAATTGAAGCAGAGGCAGCAATGCTCGGACAACCACTTTACTTTGTCATTCCACAGGTTGTTGGAATAAAGCTCCTTGGAAAACTGCAAGAAGGAGTTACAGCAACAGATCTTGCATTAACAATAACAAACTTACTTCGCAAAAAAGGTGTAGTAGGAAAGTTCGTTGAATTCTTTGGTAAAGGATTATCGAGTATTTCTTTAACAGACCGAGCAACCATAGCCAATATGGCTCCTGAGTATGGAGCGACGATGGGCTACTTCCCTGTTGATGAAGTGACATTGGATTACCTTCAGCTTACCGGAAGAGGGGATAATAGCTCATTGGTTAAGGCTTATTTTGAAGCTCAAGGGTTATTTAGAACTGATGATACGAAAAATCCAAACTTTACAGAAATAATTGAGCTTGATTTAGCTTCTATTAAACCAACGATTGCAGGGCCAAAAAGGCCTCAGGACAGCATTGAATTGCGTTTTATGAAGGATGAGTTTACTAGAATAGTATCAGAGCCGATTGCGAATGGTGGATATGGATTAGCTGAATCAGAATTGAGTAAGCAGGTTGATCTAAAAGATGCAGGCAACATTAGCACAGGTTCCCTCGTTTTAGCTGCAATCACGAGTTGTACAAATACATCGAATCCAAGTGTCATGGTTGCTGCAGGGCTAGTTGCGAAAAAGGCAGCAGAATTAGGCTTACAGAAGCCAGCTTATGTAAAAACAAGCTTAACACCAGGCTCTCGGGTAGTTACCAAATACCTTGAAACCTCAGGACTCCTACAGGCGTTAGAAGAGCTTGGATTTTATATTGATGGTTATGGGTGTGCAACCTGCTGTGGAAACAGTGGAGCCCTTCTTGAATCTGTCGAAGAAGGAATTAAGGAAAAGAATCTGCTTGTGGCTTCTATCTTAAGTGGTAATCGAAATTTTGAAGGGCGAGTTCACCCATTAATCAAGGCAAATTACTTAAGTTCTCCTCCATTGGTTGTTGCCTATGCGTTAGCTGGGTCCGTAAAAATTGATTTATATTCTGAACCGATTGGTAGCGGAAGAGATGGTAACCCAGTTTATTTAAATGATATTTGGCCGACAACAGATGAAATAAATGAAGTGATCTCAACAACAATTAATAAAGAGCTTTTTAAAGAAGAATACGATCATATATTTGAAAACGAATTTTGGTCATCTATAGAATCTTCTGAAGGGTTGCTTTATGAATGGGATCAAAAATCAACTTATATTCAAGAAGCACCATATTTTATTAAAGATAATATTGAAATCAATAAAGTCTCTGATTTTAAAAATATGAAGGCTTTATTAGCACTGGGGGATTCAATTACAACTGATCATATTTCTCCAGTAGGACAAATTCCAGTGAGTAGTCCCGCAGGTTTATTTTTAACAGATCAAGGAATTCCAGTTAGTGAATTTAATGCGTATGGATCTAGACGTGGAAATCATCATGTTATGGTTCGTGGTACATTCGCAAATATCCGTATTCGTAATAAATTAGCAGATGGAATAGAAGGCGGCTACACGAAATATCTTCCTTCAGGTGAAATCATGCCAGTCTATGATGCTGCGATGAAATATAAAGAGCAAAATCAGAGCCTCATTATTTTAGCAGGGAAAGAGTACGGTACAGGAAGCTCACGAGATTGGGCAGCAAAAGGAACGGCACTTTTAGGTGTAAAGGCTGTTCTTGCTGAAAGTTTTGAACGAATCCATCGTAGCAATTTGGTTGGAATGGGTGTCTTGCCGCTTCAGTTTAGTGAAGGTGAAAATGCGGAATTCTTACAATTAGATGGAACGGAAATCTTTGAGTTGAAAGTTCAGAACGGTGAAATTATAGCGGGTCAAAAAATACAAGTGATTGCAACGAAGAACGACAGTTTGAAAGAGTTTACAGCTATTGTACGGTTAGATAGTGTTGTTGAGGTAGAATATTATCAAAACGGTGGCATTTTACAAACCGTTTTAGAAAATCTCTTGTGATACAATAAGAAACCCTTAGCTAAAAAGCTAAGGGTTTCTATTATGCTGCTTTTTTCCTTTTTCTGTTCACAAATAGCGGATAAGTAAGTGATAAAATGGTTAAGCATACTAGTGTAATCGCAATAGGTGAGCCAACAAAAATATCCAGATTACCATGACCTGCTACTAAACTTTTTCTGAAGTTTTGTTCCATATCTGTTCCAACAATTAAAGCTAGAATCATTGGCGCGATTGGGAAGTCGTATAGTTTCAAGAACAGACCGATGATACCGAAAATAATTAAGATATAGAAGTCTATAATTGTATAGTTCATTGTGTATGCACCGATAAATGCAAGAACTAAAATAATTGGATAAAGAACTTTTGCAGGTACATCTAGGACTTTTACAAACACACCAACCATAAATATGTTGATAAGGAATAAGAAAATATTACCTAAAAACATACTATCTATTAGGCTCCATACCATATTTGGATCACTTTCGAATAGAAGTGGACCTGGTTTAACACCTAGCATAACAAGAGCCCCTAGCATAACTGCCGTTGTTCCAGAACCTGGGATACCCATAGTTAAAAGTGGAACGAAAGCACCAACCGCTGCTGCGTTGTTTGCAGTTTCGGGAGCGGCCAAGCCTTCAATAGCCCCTTTACCAAATTCTTCAGGACGCTTAGAAAGTTGTTTTTCTGTACTGTATGCCATTAAGGAAGCAATCGCACCACCAGCACCAGGTAGAATACCAACTAAGAATCCAAGTGGAGAACTACGGATCATTGGCCACTTTGAACGTTTCCAGTCATCTTTTGTAATCCAAATACGGTTTAATTTATTTTTCTTTCCAAGTGGATTATCAATTGTTAAGTAGTTATAAAGAATTTCCCCAATAGCATAGATACCAATAATAATGACTAAGAAGTTGATACCATCACTTAAATGAACATTACCAAATGTAAAACGGTGCACTCCTGTTTGAAGGTCAATTCCAACTGTACTTAGAACGAGTCCAATCCCCATTGAAATAAATCCTTTTGTCATATTTCCAATGGATAACGAAACGACTGCAGATAAAGTGAACAGCATAAGTAAAAAGTACTCCGCTGGTCCGAATTGTAAAGCAAAGTTTGATAGCGGCTTAGCTAAAAACATAAAACCAATAACAGCGACAAAACCACCAATTAGTGATCCAATTGCTGTAATTGCGATTGCTGGACCCGCACGACCTGCTTTTGCCATCGCATAACCATCAAATGTTGCGGCAACAGCTGAGCCATCACCAGGCGTGTTGATTAAGATGGAGCTTAGAGATCCACCATACATGGCCCCATAATAAATAGTGGCCATTAAAATTAATGCACTTGTCGGATCCATTCCAAATGTAACCGGAATTAAAACCGCAATCGCCGTTGCTGGCCCTAGGCCTGGAAGCATACCAACAATGGTTCCTAAAAATCCACCAAATACAACGAATAATATGTTTTGTGGTTGAAGTACCGTTGCAAATCCTTCAAGAATAGCTTGAAAATCCATGTTATCCCCCCTTGATCTATGGTAAGCTGACGTCTAGAAGTTGGGAGAATGCGTACCATGCTCCCAAACTAAATAAAACAGCTACACTAATGTTAACCTTCCATTTTACTTTTCCATTCACGACAAATAAAATAGCGGCCATGAAGAGCATTGTTGAAAGTAGGAATCCTACTCTTTCAAAAATAAGAGTGTAAATCAGTGACAATATCAATGTAGAAATGATGAGAAAAGGAACCCTTCCCTTAAATAAGAGTTTAATCTCTTCATTCTTCTGATAGTGGTGTCTTAATTCTTTAATGAAATAAATAACACTCACTATAAAAAGAAAAATACTAACTATTAATGGAAAATAGAGAGGACCATTTGGGTCTCCTAATTTGGCTTTTGGTAGATTAATAGTTGTTATAAAGTAGATAATGCTGATTAGAATTGAAATAATCGGTAGGATTAATCTGCTTGCCCCCATTTTTATAACCACCCTTTCTATAATTAGTTTCATTAGGACCTATTATTTTTTTCCTTTTATACACCCCTCAAATACTATGAAGTTTTTTGGATGTCCCTATAACTATTTTAAAAGTTCAGACACAAACCTGTAACCGTTTTCAAAATAAGTAATATAAAAACCTATAAATCTTTTATGTTCATTTTGTTCACGAAAAAGCATCTTGAATCCACTTCAAGATGCCATGTTGATTATTTCAGTTTTGAATATTTTCTTTCTGGCCGTCCTACTATTCCATATTCAAGCTCTGCAGTTACCTCATTAGTTGAAGCTAAGTATTCCAAGTAACGTCTGGCGGTTGTTCGGGATGCCCCCATTCGTTCGCCCATTTCTTCAGCCGTAATACCTGAATCCGACTGGCGAATAATGTCTCTTACTTTTTCTAAGGAAAGGGGGTCAATTCCTTTTGGATAAATTTCTTTCTTTTCAATAGTCTTCGCTTGTTTATCCCCGAAATAATGGTCCGCCAAAGTTTGGTCCACTTCGTTCCTGCTACTAAGTAATTGTTTCTTTTCGATATATTTTTTGATTGTATCCGTGAACTTTTCGACTGTTACCGGTTTTATAAGATAGTGAAAGACGCCACTCCGGAGCGATTCCTCTAAATGTTTCTTATCCGTCGCAGCCGTAATCATAATGATGTCTACTTTAGGGTATAGATTTCGAATGATTGGCAAAATCTTAGTCCCCATTTCATCTGGCATATAAACATCTAATAAAAGTAGGTCAATATTTTCGTATTGTTTAAGCATTTCAAGCGTTTCCTTCGCGTTCGACGATTTTCCTATTAATTTAACACCTTCAATTTTTTGAAAGAATTGTTCGTGGATCGAAGCTACCCTAAAGTCATCTTCGGCAATTAGTACATTTATCATAAGTCTACCTCCTTATCATTTTGATTTTTCTTCGGCAGGAAAACCGTAAAAATCGCTCCACTATTTTTTCCATTGGTTACTTCAATTGAACCATTTAATTTTTCGACAATGGTCATAACATTCCAAAGTCCAAAGCCCCTGTCTTTTTCACCCTTTGAGGATATTCCTTTTTCAAACAGGAGAGGGATTTTTTCATTCTGGATTCCATTACCATTATCACTTACTTCGAAAACAATGTCGTTTCCGATATCGGTTACAAAAAATGTGACTTGTCCTTCATCTTCCATGACTTCGTCAATTGCATTATCAATTAGATTTCCAATAATGATGATACAATCTGTAATCGAAATATGGTCTGGCAATTCTGATAAATAGCTATTTTCATCGATGCCCAAACTGACCTTTTTTTCCGATGCTTTTCCAATTTTTCCGAGTAAGATAGCCTGGAGCTTGGTGTCTTTTATGTGATTAAACAAAAAATCGTTTTGGAAATTTAGTTGATTTGTTTCTTCTTGAATCATTGCAATGGCCTGTTCGTATTGTTCAAGCTGCAACAAACCAGATAAGACATATAATTTATTAGTGAATTCATGGGTTTGTGCTCTTAAATCCTCAGAGTAATTTTTAATCTCTGTTAAAGTATCAACCATTTTCTTTATTTCTGTTTTATCTCTGAAACTGGAAACGACTCCTACTGTCTTGCCATTTTCGATAATTGGCATACGGTTCACGATTAATACTCGATTGTTGAGTATCATTTCATCATCAGTTTCTACCATATTTGTATCCAATACCCGAAGCATTCTTGTATTTGGAATTAGTTCTGCAACTGGTTTATTGATACTGTCTTTAGAAATTCCGAGCATTTGTTTTGCAGATTTATTAAGTAATGTAATGAGTCCCTTATTATCAATCGCAACAATTCCTTCTTTTACTGATTTTAAGATTGCATTCCTTTCTCTATATAAAGAAGCGATTTCATGTGGCTCAAGACCCATGATGTCTTTTCGAATGCTTTTTGCTAATAAAATTCCACCAAATAACCCAACTATCAAAACAATAATCGCTATAATAAGGGTTTTAAATAACTTCTGGTTGATATTTTGTTGAATCTCGCTTTTTAAAAAGCCAACACTTGCAACACCAATGATTTGTTGTCCGCTGTTTTCAGCAATAATGGGTGCCTTTCCCCATAAAATATTGCCTAGCTCATTATCTGTTTCTATTGTGTAATATCCACCAAAAACGATTGCCTTATTGTTTTCTGGATCAAATGCGGAATGGCTAGATTCAAAAGCTGGATACGAAATATTCACCCCATCCTTATATTCAATGAGGACGTAATTAGCACCAGCCTGGTTGCCAATTTGTTGTGTAATAGCTTGCATGGACCCTGATTGTATGTCTTCATGTGAAACATCTTTCATAATCGGAATTAATGAAAGTGTGCGTGACGCCTGTAAAGCAAGCTTTTGCATTTCTCCATTTGTGTCTTTTGCTTCATAGTAAATAAACATTCCTGTTAGAACCGATATCACAAAAAGGATTAAAGTCAGGATTAATGTGATAATTTTAGTTTGCAAGGTTATGTTAAAGAGCTTTAACATGTATCTCTCTCCGATGATATAAATTTAAGAAGAATTGTAGAATCTACTATTATTATATCGAAAAATGTCGCAGATTCATAACATTTCATGTTTTGAAATAAATAAACAAATGAAACTCCTTTCCTGACCACATAAAAAAAGAAGCCCTCTTCAAGTAGTGCTTCTTTAAGATGGATTATATTAAAAACATCGCCACAATCGTTGTAACTACCAACCCGATTGTAACTGGCAGTAAGTTCTTCCTGGCAAGTTCAAATGGGTCAACTCCACAGATGGCAGCTGCAGGAATTAGCGCCCAGGGTACTAAGGTTCCGCCTCCAACCCATATGCCGGCAATTTGCCCAAGTGCCGTTAACGTAGCAGCACCTGCGCCAATTGCTGTTGAGAACAATGCAGCAAGTGATCCAGCTAATGAGATTCCGGAAAAGCCTGATCCATCCAAGCCAGTAATTGCCCCAACAACAGTTAAAGTAACAGCCCCAACTGGAGCATTTAATGGTACGACAGAAGCAAGACTAACCCCAAGATCATTCACGATTCCTTGTGAATGTTCAGGTAAGAAATCACCAATAATTTTCACGAAACCGGAGTCACCTAGATAGAAGAAGGCTGCGATTGGGATAACTGGACCAAAGACTTTAAAGCCAAATTGGAAGCCTTCAATTAAATAGGCTGTTGTCTTTTCTAACCCAGCATTTTTATGGGCTGCAAGGGATATGAGAAGAAGAATAAAAATAGATGTACCTCCGATAAGAGCCGTTGCATCTCCGCCGGAAAGATTTAATGCCGACATGGCAGCTACATCTAAGGCAAATAGGATTGGGATTAAGATTGCAAAGAAGCGTTTTGCTGATGGAGATAATAATTTTCTTAATTGTTGTTCTTCCTTTTTCGTAAGGTCATTGGTTAATGGATTTATATAATTTGATTCTCCACCAACTGAAAGAGTTCCCTTTCGCATATCCCGACGAAGTAAAATATAGGCTGCGACTGTTGTTACAAGCCCCATTACAAACACCAATGGAATACTTGCTTTTACAACTTCTAATACTTCGAGACCTGCAGCATCTGCAGTTAGTTTCGGGGCTGCTTGAATGATAAAATCACTCGACAATGCAATACCGTGACCGAACAAATTCATTGCCATTGCGACACCTAATGCTGGCAAACCAACCCTCATTGCCACTGGGAGAAGAACTGCACCGATAAGGGCAACAGCAGGGGAAGGCCAGAAAAACCATGAAATCACCATCATGACAATACCAATTGTCCAGTAAGCAAGTGCAGGGGAACGTATTAGTTTTGCAAAAGGAGCAATCATGATATCATTGATGCCCGTAATAGTTAACGCCTTACTCATCGAAACAATAATCGATATCACGAGAATTGTTGAGAGCAATTCAGAAATTGCATAAATAAAGCTATTAAAGACACCACTTATAGAGGTACTTATCGACCCGGTTGCTGTAATGGCTAGTAAAAAGATCCCGATGATACAAATAAGTGAGGTGTCTCTCCTCATCACCATAAAGCCGATGATTAAGAGGATAAATGAAACATATATCCAATGCAGGGCGGTCAATTCCACTAACATTGCAAAACCCCCATTCACCAATTCGCAAATTCAAGCAAAGGAAAACTATGCGTTTACCTATGTTTGTATTACAGAATATGTGAATAGGGATAACGTGTGAAGAGTGTAGAAAAATTTTTTAACCTTGTTATTCATCCCTTAAGGCATGATATGTTTTTGTGTAGGCAGGTCCGGAAAAGAAAGTTTTATTTAAGCCGCCTTTTGTTTTTTCTACTATTTGTTCAAATTCTTCGAAAGCCGGAGAGCGGGTCCAATCCAGATAATAAGATTCTTTCAACCAAAAGCTTGCAATGACAAAGGTATCACTTTTGATTGGGCGAAGTGCGCGCAAGGCGATAAAGCCAGGTTTGTTTTGAAATAGTGCTTTCTTTTGTGTGATGTTGTATTCAAAGAGCGGCTTGCCTTCATCGGTCACAGGCACATATGTGAATGCGGCAAAACCTGCATCGTTTATGTTCCCGGATCCAGTGAGGACCTCATATTTTCGCGGTGCCGCAAAAATAGATTTCTTGGTCGTTTCATGAATCAGGATGGCTGTTTCGCTATTGTAAAACGCAGCCATGTTTTCTTTTTTATGCTTTTCATTTAGTTTTGCTAAAAAATCTAGTGTTCCATACGCAATGTAAAAATTCACGATATTCCTCCTTTATTTGCAATGTCTAGCTCCAGGCGCCATCGGCTCGAGGTCACAAGCTAATCACTTCGGAAGGCAAAAAGCGCCTTCTGTCAGCGCTTATCTTGCGCTTGTCGCCGATAGGTGGGCGCCTTGCGCTTTTCCATACATAGTGAGAAACTTTTACAGTTATACTAAAAGATAACATAACCAAATTTTGAAAACATCTACAATCATTATATCTAGCTTCAGCGCCTAGCCCCTCGAGGTCATAAGCCAATCCGTCAAGAAGGATAAAATGCATCCTTCTTGCCGGCTTTTCTTATTCTTGTCGGACTTGCACAGGATGTGCTGACGTCTACGTTTGCCACAGGACGTGGCAGTACTTAGTAGACGCTCAACGTCGAGTCGCTTGCGCTTTTAAATTTCCAAGGGGTGATTTTTTTGAAAAAGAAGTTATTTCTATCATTTATTGTTATTGTTGGTTCATTTGTCCTTGGATTGTGCGGGTATTTGCTTATCATATATGCAGGTGACTATGTCATTGATGACAAAAAGCTGGTCATGAATTCTGCAACAAAGCTTGTTGATGAGGATGGAAAGTTTATTACGAAATTGTATTATGAGAATCGGGATATTGTCTCGATTAAGGATATTCCGGAATATGTACAGCAGGCATTTATTGCAGTTGAAGATTCTCGTTTTTATAAGCACCATGGTATCGACGTTCAGGCCATTGGCAGAGCAATCTATAAAGATATTGTAGCCGGAGGAAAGGTGGAAGGCGGTAGTACAATAACGCAACAGCTTGCTAAGAACGTGTTCCTTACTAATGAAAAAACGTTTCTTCGAAAAACAAAGGAATTAATCATAGCCATTAATTTAGAAGAGGAATATAGCAAGCAGGAACTTCTCGAAATGTATTTAAATCAAATTTATTTTGGCCATGGTGCCTATGGCATTCAGTCTGCATCAAGGTTTTATTTTAATAAAAATATAAGTGATTTAACAGTTGAAGAAGGGGCGCTGCTTGCAGCACTCCCGAAAGCACCATCTACATATTCTCCCATTTTAAATCCCGACAAAAGTAAACAAAGACGGGATTTGGTTATTAACTTAATGGAGAAAAAAGGTTTCTTACAACCCGAGGAGGCAGTAAGGGTCCAGGGAAGGACGCTTTCATTGGATATTCATGAGGTAGAAAGAGACCCATCTTTATTAACCTATATCGATATGGTGTTTGAGGAGGCGAAGACGCGCTTTAATCTATCAAATGAAGAATTACTTAGAGGTGGTTATACACTCACAGTCCCTCTTCATTTAGAAATTCAAAAAACAGCATACGAACTTTTTAAAGATCAAAAGAATTTTCCAGGTATTGATGATTATGTCGAAGGTGCTTTCGTATTGCTTGATAATGATACAGGGGGTGTCTTAGCTAGTATCGGGGGCAGGCACTATGTAAGCCGGGGGATTAATCGGGTTTTGATTAACCGTCAGCCCGGATCGACAATTAAACCACTTGCAGTATATGGACCGGCATTGGAAGAAAATGAATTTGACCCATATTCGATGTTAGTTGATAAAAAGCAATCTTATGGTGAATATGAACCAAGTAATATATCTGGAATTTATAAAGGGAAAATATCAATGTACGATGCCTTGATCGAATCCGCAAATGCACCTGCTGTGTGGATGCTTGACAGACTCGGAATTGATACAGCTAAAGAATATTTAACAAAAACAGGGATTACTATACCAGATCAAGGCCTATCGATTGCGTTAGGTGGACTTAAAGAGGGAATTTCTCCAATTGCAATGGCAAAAGCATATCGAGCCTTTGCCCGTGAAGGAAAAGTCATTGAACCACATGTTATTACCAAAATAGAAAATCGGGACGGCAAAATTATTGGAGAAGCATCCACTCATGAGAGCGAGGCATTCTCAAAACAAACGGCATGGTACATGACAAGAATGCTTGAAGGTGTTGTCGATAATGGAACGGCAAAGGTAGGAAGTTATTCAGGTGCACTTGCTGGTAAAACGGGGACAACGAATTTGCCAGGCGTGAAAAAAGGTAGTAAGGATGCTTGGTTTGTCGGCTTTACACCATCTGTAGTGGGAGCTTTATGGATGGGCTACGACCGGGCAGATGAAACCCATTATTTAAAAGGTGGCAGTGCATCTCCAACGAAACTGTTCAAGAAAATCCTCGATCAATCCGAGTTGAAAAAAGCCACAGCTTTTTCGGCTCCAAAGGATGTGAACGAGCTTGAGCCGCCAATAAGACTATCCGAAATCGGGGATGTGAAAGCCAATCTAACGTTTAAGCCGCTAGGGCTATTTACAGTTTCTCTAAATTGGACTCCATCAAAAGATGAACGGATTGAATATCGGATTTATGAGGAGAATTCGAAGTCTGTTGAATATGTGGGGTCTGTAAGAGGAATAGGAGGCTATGAAATAGAAAATGTAAATATTTTTTCGATGCCTACCTATTATATCGTTCCATATAATTCGCAAACAAAGGAAGAAGGCACACACTCACAATCTGTTAAGCCTACCTTTTTCTCAAATAAATAACAACATTTAAGGGTGGTGTTTGGTTACACCACCCATTAACTTTATTCAGTCGGAATACAAACCCGACTGAATAAAGTTAAAAGCCTTCGGCAGATGCCACGATTTTTTAAAGGTAATTTTTCGAGCAAGCTCGAAAAAAATCGGGCGCAAATACGCCAAGTCGTATTTGATTTCGTCAAATTTTTGACATTTGCCGTGGTTTTGTATACAAGGATAGTAGAAACAATTATAGTGATAGAGTGAGCTTCCACAGGATGTGGTGACTTCGACGTTCGACACAGGACGTGTCGGTATTTAGTCGAAGTTCCTTATACGACCTCATTTAATAAATGAAACGTACTTATGCTATTATGATAACTATTGTGAAGATGTTGAAAGGAAGGTAAATACATATGCAAAAGGGTTTTAATGATACATTATTAAGGGCGGCTAGAGGTGAGAAGACCGAACATGTACCAGTTTGGTATATGCGCCAAGCTGGACGTTCCCAACCTGAATACCGAAAAATAAAAGAAAAATACGGCTTATTTGAAATTACCCATCAACCAGAATTATGTGCATATGTCACTAGACTTCCAGTTGAACAATATGATGTGGACGCTGCAATTCTTTATAAGGACATCATGTCTCCACTTCCAGCACTTGGAGTGGACGTTGAAATCAAAGCAGGAGTTGGTCCAGTTATCGGCAACCCCATCCGTTCCGTAAAGGACGTTGAGAATCTCGGCGAAATTCATCCGGAAGAGGATGTTCCGTATGTACTTGAAACCATTAAGCTTTTAACAAGAGAACAGCTTTCTGTACCGTTGATCGGATTTGCGGGAGCACCATTTACTCTTGCAAGCTATATGATTGAAGGCGGTCCTTCAAAAAACTATAATAAAACGAAGGCTTTCATGTACGCACAGCCAGATGCATGGTTTGCCCTCATGGCCAAATTAGCTGAAATGACAATTACATATGTAAAGTCGCAAATAGCTGCAGGTGTAAAAGCTGTCCAAATTTTTGACTCTTGGGTAGGGGCATTAAATGTTGTAGACTACCGTCATTTCATTAAGCCAGTCATGCATCGTATATTCACAGCACTTCGTGAGGAAAACGTACCACTAATCATGTTCGGAGTAGGGGCTAGCCATTTAGCATTGGAATGGAATGACCTCCCTGTTGATGTTGTCGGACTGGATTGGCGCTTGCCGATAATGAAAGCAAGAGAGCTTGGAGTCACAAAATCAGTTCAAGGAAATCTTGATCCAGCCTTTCTATTAGCTCCTTGGGAAGTCATTGAAGAAAAAGCAAAAGAAATTTTAGACCAGGGAATGCAACAACCAGGCTACATCTTCAATCTTGGACACGGCGTGTTCCCTGAAGTGAAACCAGAGACATTAAAGCGTCTTACTACTTTCATTCATGAATATTCGAAAAATAATTAATCTAGTTTTTTGAGGTGTATTTGATGACAAAAAAGAAAATGGGATTGCTCGTAATGGCATACGGTACTCCATATAAAGAAGAGGATATTGAACGGTATTATACGCATATTCGCCATGGCCGTAAGCCATCACCAGAAATGCTTGAAGACCTGCGCAGTCGTTATGAAGCGATTGGTGGAATTTCACCGCTTGCGAAAATTACTAGCGACCAAGCTAAAAAACTTGAGAAGCATTTAAATCATATTCAAGATGACATTGAGTTTAAAATGTACCAAGGATTAAAGCATATCGAGCCTTTCATAGAGGATGCGGTTGCACAAATGAATGCAGATGGAATAGAGGAAGCAGTGAGTCTTGTACTTGCGCCTCATTTTTCAACATTTAGTGTAAAAGCCTACAATGGCCGCGCCAAAGAAGAAGCGGAAAATCTAGGCGGACCAACAATTACATCTGTAGAAAGCTGGTATAAAGAGCCTAAATTTATCGATTACTGGGCAAATCAGGTGAAACAAGTGTATGCTTCCATGACTGAAGAAGAACGTGAACATGCAGTATTAATTGTTTCAGCTCATAGCCTTCCCGAAAAAATCATTGCAGCGGGTGACCCATATCCAAGCCAACTACAAGAAACGGCAGAATTGATTGCAGACGCTGCAGGTGTAAAAAATGTTGAAATTGGCTGGCAAAGTGCCGGAAATACTCCTGAACCATGGTTAGGGCCTGATGTTCAGGATTTAACAAGGGACCTTTATAATGAAAAAGGCTACAAGGCATTTGTTTACATTCCCGTTGGATTCGTTGCAGATCACTTAGAGGTTCTGTATGACAACGACTATGAGTGCAAGGTTGTAACAGAAGAACTTGGTGTTAGCTATTACCGTCCAGAAATGCCAAATTCTAAATCCGAATTTATCGATTGTTTGGCAACTGTTGTTTTAAAAAACTACAACAATAATTTGAATTTGAATTAAATGCAAAGAAGGCGATGTTAAGTGAGTAATCAAAAGGTAGTCGTAATAGGTGGTGGGATTACTGGTTTAACAGTAGCTTATTATCTCCAAAAAGAGGCAAGGGAGAAGGGCTTAGATATAAAATGCACGCTTTTGGAAGCGAGCCATCGATTAGGCGGAAAAGTACAAACAGTCGAACGCGACGGGTTTGTTATTGAAAGAGGTCCAGATTCCTTTTTAGCAAGGAAACAAAGTGCCTCACGACTTGTCAACGAGGTCGGTCTAGGGGATAAATTGGTCAACAATACAGCTGGTAAATCATATGTTCTTGTAAATGGAAAGCTCCATCCAATGCCTGGTGGCTCTATTATGGGGATACCTACTCAAATCGGACCCTTCATAACTACAGGTCTGTTTACTCCGATTGGTAAACTAAGGGCTGCCATGGATTTTGTATTACCACGTACACCTGGCGAGAGTGATCAGTCACTCGGTCAATTTTTTAGAAGGAGACTTGGTGATGAGGTCGTTGAAAACCTTATAGAGCCATTACTTTCAGGGATTTATGCAGGGGACATTGATCAATTAAGCTTAATGTCGACTTTCCCTCAATTCCATCAGGTTGAACAAAAATACCGGAGTCTAATCTTAGGGATGAAACAAACCACACCACCAAAACCAAAGTTAAATGGACAAACGAAATCGGCACCAAAAGGACAATTCTTAACTGTTTCAACTGGATTGCAGTCATTTATTGATGCAATCGAAGCAAAGCTCGAACTTGGTACAGTATTTAAAGGAATTAAGGTCGAGGGTATTGAAAAACATAACCATCATTATCTTTTAAAGCTAAATAATGGAGAAGAAATGACAGCTGACAGTGTAGTCGTTGCGACACCGCATCATGTAACGCAATCCATTTTTAACGAATATTCATTTTTCAATTCCTTTAAGGATATGCCATCAACATCGGTTGCGACTGTGGCCATGGCTTTCCCTGAAGAAGCGATTAACAAGGATATTGATGGAACTGGCTTTGTTGTATCACGAAATAATGATTATATTATTACTGCTGTTACTTGGACCCATAAAAAGTGGCCGCACACAACCCCTGAAGGAAAAGTGCTGCTCCGTTGTTATGTTGGAAAAGCAGGAGACGAAGCCATCGTTGATCAATCGGACGACGAAATTATCAAAGTGGTGCTTGATGATTTGAACAAAACCATGAACATCACAGACCAACCTGAATTTTCAATTGTAACAAGATGGAAAGATGCCATGCCACAATACACGGTTGGCCATAAAGACCGGGTAGAATATGTGAAGAAAAATGTTGCAGAACACTTACCGGGGGTCTTTTTAGCGGGAAGCTCATATGAGGGCATTGGATTACCGGATTGTATTGACCAAGGCGAAGAAGCCGTTAAAAAGGTTCTTGAATATTTAAAAGTTAATACACCGGTATTGGTGTAAATAGAAAAAGGAAGGCCGTGGCCTTCCTTTTTTATTTCATTTCATTGCAGTGGTCACATTTATTACCATAGCATTCATGCTGCTCCTCAATATCATGGCCACACTCAACACATTTTTTAGCTGGTAGGTTTTTGAAAAATTCTGTACTTTTAACTAACATTTTAACCCCTCCGTTTCTTTATTGTTTATAGTGTACTATAACAGATAAAAGTATGTCAATAACTGTTTTGTAACAAAAGCACAAAAAAGTGAAATTATATTTTGTATCGATTATAGTTAAATGGAAAAGGGTAAACCATTTAAGAGTTATTATTTTAAGGAACGAGAAAGGTGGTCCTATGAAGGTTACGGTAGTTGGATTCTGGGGTGGCTTTCCTGCGGCAAATGAAGCCACAACAGGGTATTTATTTGAACACGAAGGTTTTCGGCTCCTTGTTGATTGCGGAAGCGGTGTACTAGCACAGCTTCAAAACTATATAACAATTGATGAACTTGATGCGATTATTTTATCTCATTACCATCATGACCATGTAGCCGATATTGGTCCAATGCAGTATGCAAGATTAGTGACAAACGCGATACATAATCAACAAAAGGAACTGCCTATCTATGGACATACGGCTGACCAAGAAGGCTTTTCAAGATTGGAGCATAAAGGACATACAAAGGCGATTGCTTATAATCCCGATGAAACCATCAAAATTGGTCCATTTTCAATCTCATTTATGAAAACAAAACATCCAGTTGTATGTTATGCGATGAGAATTACAGCTGATGGACAAACTGTTGTATTTTCAGCTGATTCTAGCTTCATAGAGGAGTTTATTCCGTTTACGAAGGATGCAGACCTGTTTATTTGTGAATGCAATCTCTATGCAGACCAGGATGGCTCTAATATGGGGCATATGAATAGCACAGAGGTTGGAAAAATTGCTGCTGCATCACATGTAAAGGAACTGTGGACCACACATTTGCCTCATTACGGTAAGCATGAAGACCTTGTTAAACAAGCTTCAGAACAATTTAATGGTCTTATTAAATTGGCAAAATCAGGATTAACTTGGGAGTGAAATTACGATGCTATTTATCGATAATAAAGGAATTAATGATCCGCAAATTAACTTAGCTATTGAGGAATACGCACTCAAAAATTTAGACATCAATGAAACGTATTTATTATTCTATATTAATGCCCCATCGATTATTATTGGGAAAAATCAAAACACAATTGAAGAAATTAATACACAATATGTAGAAGACAATGGGATTAAGGTAGTCCGACGCTTATCTGGTGGCGGAGCAGTCTATCATGATTTAGGAAACTTAAATTTTAGTTTTATTACAAAGGACGACGGGGAAAGCTTCCACAACTATAAAAAGTTCACTGAGCCTGTAATTGAAGCACTTCACAAGCTTGGCGTAAATGCACAGCTTAGCGGACGTAACGATATTGAGGTTGAAGGCAGAAAAATTTCGGGAAATGCTCAATTTTCAACAAGAGGTAGAATGTTCAGTCACGGAACCCTTATGTTTGATTCGGAAATTAACCACGTCGTTTCGGCACTAAAAGTGAAAAAGGACAAAATTGAATCAAAAGGGATTAAATCTGTAAGAAGCAGGGTTGCAAATATCAGTGAATTCCTTTCTGAAAAAATTACAATCGAAGAATTCAGAGAAATGCTGCTTCGCTATATTTTTAACACAGATGGTGACATTCCTGAATATAAATTAACGGAGAAGGATTGGGAAAAAATCAAAGAAATTTCAAAGGAACGCTATAAAAATTGGGATTGGAACTATGGAAAATCACCAAAATTCAATTACCAGCATACACATCGTTTCCCAGTCGGATCCATCGATGTACGTATTGAGTCTCAAAAGGGGATGATTGAAAACTGTAAGATTTATGGTGATTTCTTCGGTGTCGGTGATGTAGAGGAAATCGAAAATCGATTAATCGGAACAAAGTATGAAAAAGCTGAGTTAGAGAAGGCGTTAGAAGATATCGACATTCAGCATTATTTCGGTAAAATTACTAAAGAAGATTTTATAAATTTAATTTACTAATATGAAATTCCTACTATAAAAAAGGTAAATGCAGATTACAAAACTGAAAAAACATCAAACAATATCTAAGGATGAACAGGCTCATGGGTCTGTTCTTTTTTAGTGACCCTAGAATTTGTTGAAGGAATTTTTCAGTTGAAAGCGAAATAGGATGTAAACGATATCAAATTTTGTAGAAGAGGTGGAACCATGACTACCGTTTTATACCAAGTTGAAAATCATGTAGCGACCGTCACGTTGAATCGCCCAGTTGCTTTAAACTGCTTTAATTATGAGATGCTTAAAACGCTTGATGAAGTTGTCGAGGATATTCGTACAAACGCGGATGTTCGGGTTGTGATCATTACTGGTTCAGGTGAAAAAGCATTTAGTGTTGGTGCAGATTTAAAGGAGCGAAAGACCCTAACGGAATCTCAAGTTAGAAGAAATGTGTATAAAATTGGTCAGGTTTTTGCTAGTATTGGAGATTTGCCACAGCCGACAATTGCCGCGATTAATGGCTATGCATTTGGTGGCGGAATGGAGCTTGCATTAGCCTGTGATTTCCGAATCTCAGTCGAGGATACACAGGTGGGACTAACGGAAACGAGTCTTGCCATTATTCCGGGAGCTGGGGGAACCCAACGACTTCCCCGTCTAATTGGTGAAACAAAGGCAATGGAGCTTATTTTAACTGCAAAACGAATAAGCGCAGCCGAAGCGAAGGAATATGGTATTATTTCAAGTGTTGTAGCTCGTGAATACTTAATGGATGCTTCTATGAAGCTAGCAAATGATATGCTGAAAAATGGACCACTTGCGTTACAACAAGCTAAATTCGCGATTAAGCAGGGGTTGAATACAGACCTACATACAGGCTTTAAAATTGAACGTAAGGCGTACGAAGTGATAATTCCGACTGAGGACAGAGTGGAGGCTCTAGCAGCTTTTAATGAAAAACGGAAACCGAATTTTAAAGGGAAATAAAAAGGGGGGCGTCTTTTAAAGGCGCCTTTTGTATGGAGCGGTATTGCTAAAATCGATAGAAACGGAATAAAATCGATAGAATTAAAATATAACGGATAGAATCGAAATAAAACCGATAGACTTAAATACAGAAAGTTTTCAGTCAAAATCATTGTAAAAATGTCCAGAATTTAAGACAATAATTAGTAAAATCAATTCTATGTAAGGGACAATCAATATGAAGCCATTTACCGAAAATGTTATTCAGATTATAAAGAAAATACCACCTGGAAAGGTCATGACCTATGGACAGATCGCAAAACTTGCTGGTAGCCCTCGCGGTGCAAGACAAGTTGTGCGAGTTCTACATTCGATGAGTAAAAAATACAATCTTCCGTGGTTTCGAGTGATTAACTCCAAGGGTGAAATCGCAATCCGTGATGAAGAAACAAATGCTGCCCAAATCATCTTTCTTGAGGATGAAGGGATAGAGGTTGTTAACCATTCAATTGATCTTAAAAAATATCAGTATCATCCAGAGTAAAAGCCTAGGAGCAATACTGAATTCCCTAAAAGAAATCAATGGGTTTATCTAAGGTTATCTTGTCAAAAATAAGACAAGAGAAAAGTCATTGTTCTATCTCGTCCCTCTTTAAACTAAAATACTACTAAGAGGGGTTGTACATAAAGGGGGACAGCTTAGTGAAAAAGGTAATCGGTTGGTCACTTGGAATTTATCTTGTTTTTGGTTTATTCATAGCATGGTATTTATTTTTTGGAGCAAATACGGACATCCCTACCCAGTTAAAAGGAAGCCCGGCAGATCCACAGACATTTATGAATGAACGTCAGCTTTTATTGAGTGAAGAGTATTCACAAATTAAAAATCTACTGTTTTTCTTGTCAGTACCTTTTGAATGGCTGATATACATTCTAGTCCTTGTGATCGGTATTTCAGCAAAGTTTCGTGATTGGTCAAGAATGTCAGCTAAATTTTCAATTCTCCAAACGGCCATTTATTTATTTTGGCTATCCTTGTTGGTTGAAGTATTATCCTTTCCGCTTTCTTGGATCAGCTATAATGTTTCAAAAACGTATAATATAACCGTCCAATCCACCCAAAGCTGGATGAAAGATCTATTAATTGATTTTTGGGTGAATTATGCGTTAATGATTGTTATCGTCGGTGTCCTGTTCTGGTTAATTCGAAGAAATGAGAAAAGATGGTGGTTTCATGCTTGGCTTTTATCGATTCCATTCTCAATGTTTCTCATGTTTGTGCAACCGGTCATTATCGACCCACTGTATAACGACTTTTTCCCATTAACAGATAAAGATTTAGAAACGAAAATTCTTGAGTTAGCAGATAAAGCGGATATTCCAGCAGATCACGTGTTTGAAGTGAATATGTCTGAAAAGACTAATTCTCTAAATGCCTATGTAACCGGAATCGGTTCCAACTCTCGGATTGTTTTGTGGGATACGACACTCAAGCGCCTAAATGAAGATGAAATTTTATTCATTATGGCTCATGAGATGGGGCATTACGTGATGAAGCATATTTATATTGGAATTGCTGGGTATTTGGTTTTAACCTTAGTGGGACTATTTATTATCAGCAAACTCATGACATTTATGATTCGAAAATGGGGCAATCTATTCAAAATCTCAAGTGTCAAAGATATTGCTGTCTTGCCAGTATTTTTATTGCTAATCTCACTATTAAGTTTTGTATCCGATCCAGTTTCAAATGCTGTATCAAGACACCAGGAAAAGGCTGCTGATTTGTACGCACTTGAAATGACGGAGGATAACAAAGCAGCGGTTTCGTCATTCCAGGAATTATCAAGAGCGGGCTTAAGTCAAGTAAACCCGCCATTCTTAGTCAAGATATTCAGATACGGTCATCCAACAATGCTTGAAAGAATAACGTATATAAACGAATTTAAAAAAGGCGAGAAATAACCAGAAAAGCCTTGTTTGCAGAACAAAAGTCTGTGAGCAAGGCTTCTATTTTTGTGTTTTGTTATAGTACAGAATTACTATTTTAAAAATTGTTATATAAAATTTACAGAAAAATGTTCCATTTCTGAAAAGACTGTTATATAATACTTTTAGTATTAATAATCTGTAATATAACAATACAAGGAAGGTGTTGGGGATAAAATGACGACACAGACCTCAGGAATTCAAATCACAGGACAAATGAATGTGCAGTATGAAGAAATTTTAACACCTAAGGCATTGAACTTCATTGAAAAACTAGAGCGAAACTTTGGAAAAAAAAGAAAACAATTGTTGGAAAAAAGACAGCAAAAACAGCGGGAAATCGACAAAGGAATCATGCCAGCTTTTTTATCCGAAACTGAACATATCAGAAACGGGGATTGGACAGTAAATCCGATTCCGAAGGACCTGCAGGATCGGCGTGTTGAAATTACCGGGCCTGTCGATCGAAAAATGATCATTAATGCACTGAACTCGGGAGCAAAAGTATTTATGGCAGACTTTGAGGATGCCAATGCACCAACTTGGAAAAACGTAATCGAAGGTCAAATTAATTTACGGGATGCTGTAAGGAAGACGATTACTTTTGAAAATTCAACCGGAAAGAAATATCAGTTAAAAGATGAAATTGCTACCCTTGTTGTTCGTCCACGAGGTTGGCATTTAGAAGAAAAGCATATTGAACTTGATGGAAAAAGAATATCAGCAAGTTTACTAGATTTTGGACTTTATTTTTATCATAATGCGAAACGTTTAATTGATAACGGAAGCAGTCCATATTTTTATCTGCCAAAGATGGAGAGTCATCTTGAAGCAAGACTTTGGAATGATGTGTTTATTTTTTCACAAAATGAATTAGAAATCCCTCAAGGGACGATTAAAGCAACTGTCTTAATTGAAACGATTCTTGCAACCTTTGAAGTGGATGAAATTTTATATGAATTAAAAGAGCATTCAGCAGGGCTAAATTGTGGCAGATGGGATTATATTTTTAGCTATTTAAAGAGATTTCGAAATGTAGAGAATGTGATATTACCAGACCGTTCGGTGGTTACGATGACTGCTCCATTTATGAGTGCGTATTCACAGCACGTCATTAAAACATGCCATAAGCGCAACGTCCATGCAATTGGTGGGATGGCTGCGCAAATACCTGTAAAAAACAATCCTCAGGCAAATGAAGAAGCCTTTAAGAAGGTGCGTACGGATAAAGAACGTGAAGCAAATAATGGTCATGACGGTACATGGGTTGCACACCCAGGGCTTGTACCAGTAGCAAGGCAGATTTTTAATACAGCCATGCTAGGACCTAACCAAATTGATAAAAAACGAGAGGATGTTCAGGTAACAGCTGAGGATCTTATTGCAGTTCCAGAAGGGAATATTACGGAGCAGGGGGTACGTACGAATATCAATGTGGGTATTCAATATATTGAATCATGGCTTCGCGGACATGGTGCGGCGCCGATTCATAACCTCATGGAGGATGCAGCGACAGCAGAGATCTCTAGAGCTCAACTATGGCAGTGGATACGTCATCCAAAAGGGGTCTTAGAGGATGGAAGAAAGGTCACACTTGAGCTCGTCCAACAATTAAAAGAAGAAGAACTTGAAAAAATTAAACAAGAAATTGGGATGGAAGCCTTCGAAACAGGGCGTTTCACAGAAGCAACAAATCTATTTGAGGAATTAGTGACAAATGATGAGTTCGTGGAATTTTTGACTTTGCCTGGATATGAAATTTTATAAATTTTTAGTTTATTCAGCATTAAGCTGAACAAACCAAAAAAGCCTCCGGCGGATGCCACAGATTTTCAAAGGAAAGTTTTCGAGGCATAGGATCAAAGACTAAGAACGCCACCTCCTGTGGCAACGTCTTTGTGACCCACCTTGTGTGGGCCTAAAAAATCTGGGCGCAAATACGCCAAGGCGCATTTGATGATTATAAGGAGGAAACTAAAAATGATTAATGAAAGAGCTCAAAAATTACAAGAAAACTGGGAAATGGAATCAAGATGGAATGGGATTGATAGACCGTATAGTACCGAGGATGTCATTCGCTTGCGTGGTTCAATCGATATTGAACATACACTAGCACGGAGGGGATCTGAAAAGCTTTGGAACCTTCTTCATACAGAGGATTATGTTCATGCATTGGGAGCATTGACAGGTAATCAAGCAGTCCAGCAGGTAAAGGCAGGTCTTAAGGCAATTTATTTAAGTGGCTGGCAGGTTGCTGCAGATGCGAATCTGTCTGGTCATATGTATCCGGACCAAAGCTTATACCCAGCAAACAGCGTACCAAGTGTTGTAAAGCGAATTAACCAAGCATTACAGCGTGCAGACCAGATTCATCACCTGGAGGGTGAAGGTGATACGGATTGGTTTGCACCAATTGTGGCAGATGCCGAGGCAGGCTTCGGCGGTCAGTTGAATGTCTTTGAGCTAATGAAAGGCATGATCGAAGCAGGAGCGGCAGGTGTACATTTTGAAGACCAGCTTTCGTCTGAAAAGAAGTGCGGGCATTTAGGTGGAAAAGTTTTATTGCCGACACAAACGGCTGTAAGAAATTTAATTTCCGCACGCCTTGCAGCTGACGTAATGGGGGTTCCAACGATTTTAGTTGCCCGAACAGATGCTGATGCAGCGGACCTTATTACAAGCGATATCGACCCTGTTGATCAGGAATTTATTACAGGTGAACGAACACCAGAAGGATTCTACCGGACAAAAGCGGGACTTGACCAAGCAATAGCACGCGGTTTAGCGTATGCACCATATGCAGATTTAATTTGGTGTGAAACATCCGAGCCGGACCTAGAACAGGCAAGGCGTTTCGCAAATGAAATACATGCGAAATTCCCTGGAAAACTTTTAGCCTACAACTGCTCTCCATCATTTAACTGGAAGAAAAAGCTTGATGATGACACAATCGAAAATTTCCAAAAGGAACTCAGCGAGATGGGCTATAAATTCCAATTTGTTACATTAGCTGGATTCCATGCATTAAACCACAGCATGTTTGAACTTTCAAGAGGTTATAAGGAAAGAGGAATGGGGGCATATTCAGAGCTTCAAGAAGCTGAGTTTGCAAGTGAAAAGTATGGTTACACAGCGACGCGCCATCAACGTGAAGTAGGAACAGGCTACTTTGATGAAGTCGCTCAGGTAATTACGGGTGGAACATCTTCAACAACAGCTTTAAAAGGTTCAACAGAAGAAGCGCAATTTGTAAAATAAAAAGGCTCGTGAAAAAACTGGCTAACATTTTGTTAGTCAGTTTTTTTGTGATTTTATGAAATCACAAAACTACATCGTTTTACGAAACAATCTCCGGTATTCCGCCGATGCTTCCATAAATAAACCTTCATTTCTGGAATCAATCGCTTCATTCACCTTTGTTTCCAAAAGCTCTTTTTTTCGTTTAAATAGGCTCTCATCAATAATCATTTGAATATATATGTCTAATACAGATTCCCTAGATGAAATATTTTTTTTAGTATCCCGTGACTTCATGATCTCAGAGTAGGTTTTTTTATTTTTCATGAAAGCTCACCCCTAAATCCTTTTTATTAGTATATTTAGGTAGATACACAAAATCAACCGAATTATTAGATTATTTAAAAATTTAATTGGAATACTCAAAATTTTTGTATGATATTTGGAATTAACATGCATGATAGTAAATGGAGGTGGAAAAAAATGAAAAATCCAAATGAGAGTTCCAATCATGATATCCCGATGAATACGTCATTAAATCCGGTTTTTGGGATGTCAAACGCGCTTGATACAAACAATCCTTTTCTTAAGGAATCTGTCTATGCAGGTGATTCGATTGACGAACATACGACATTAGAACAAGCAAATGCATTTCTTGCTGAAAAGGAACTCGGTCAAATTAATGAAAATTCATGAGAAAAGTGCAAGGCGTCCGCCTAAGGAACATCGACTAACTACTGCCACGTCCTGTGGCAAACGTCGATGTCAGCACTTCCTGTGCAAGTCAAGCATAAGACGACCCCAACCTTCCGAAGCGATTGGCTAGACCATAGAGTCGATGACGCCTGGAACTAGACAAATAAAAGCTAAGTGGAATCCCTTTAAAAATCCTCTTTCAAAAGAGCATTTTAAAAAGAATTCCACTTTTTTGTGAACATTTTGTGAACTGTATGGTTATAAATACCTATTAATGCTAATATGAAAATGCTTACACTAGTTTAAAAATTAAAACAATTCGAAAGGGGATGTATAAATGAAAGTGAAGAATACAAATTATTTAGTGGAATATGAGATTAACCCTGACACAATGGCAGTACTCCCAATTGAAGTAGGAAATAATACCTGTTCACGGGTACTCGAGGTAGAAGGTGAATATGTAGTAGCCATGAAACCTACTGAAATCGTCGACAGAAGCTGCCGTTATTTTGGAAGCTCACTTCGTGGAAGGCAAGAAGGAACGCGTGAAATCATGGGAGTGACTCATAAGGCTCCAATTATTGTAGAAGCCTCTAATAAGATTTTTCTATTTCCGACCGCTTCTCCAACAAAACAGGACTGTGCATGGCTTTCGCATAATTATGTCTCAGATTGCGAGTACGGTCTACACGAAAAAACAACCATTATTTTTACAAACAAGCAAGCGATTCAACTGCAAATCTCGAAGGGCTCCTTCCAAAATCAACTCCATAGAACTGCACAACTTCGGACGATTGTTACCAATCGAATGGACAAACCTAATAAACACATTAATTTTGTGATAAACCCTCAAAACAACGAAAGCTTATCGTAAATCTGATATCTGATTCAAAAAATTAAAAAGGACGATTGAAAAATGTTTGTTTTCCCAGCCCTACATTTGTCATAAGCTACTCACTAGCAGTTTTTTCGATAAAATAGGATTCAAGAAGCAGTTGAACTTCATTTCGAATCCGTGGGTTAAAGTAGTTATGCTCCTCTTCATAGCCTCGATACATGAATGAAAATAGAGTAAATGCCTCATCTCTTTGTTTTTCCCATACCTTCATATTTTTCTTTTTCATTTGTAGTTTGATCGTATAGAGGTCTCTTTGAACTTTCTTCATTGTATGTTCAAGCAAATGGAGATACGGTTTTTTTAACTTAAAACCAGCAGTCTCTAATGCTGAAAGGTCACGATTTAGGATGGTAAGAACCATTGGCAAAAAGATGGCTTTTTCAAAAATATCACGGTCATCCTCAGGTATTCTTGTCATGATTATCCCTCTTTCGCGGAACGTATGTTTGTATATATAATATGCTATTTTTTTAGAAGAATCAAGAAAGATGAAGGAAAAAGTATTTCTAGTGTCGAAATATTTTCAAGTGTGGTGCATAATGGAAGTAGAAGTACTACTTAATTATGACAATTTTTATAAAGGCGGGAGAAGAATGGCAGAGAAAAAGCGCAGAGGAATCGTTACAGAAGATTTATATGAATTAAAAACAGTCAATGACCCACAATATTCTCCAGATGGTCACAGCTTTGTGTTTGTGGAAACAGAAATTAATAAGGAAAAACATGAATATAACTCTCACTTATTTGTTGGAACAGTAGAAGGAAAAGTCACGCAGTGGACCTTTGGAGATGTTCGAGATGGGTCACCACGTTGGTCTCCTAATGGAGAATCAGTCGCGTTTGTATCAAATCGTTCAGGAAAACAGCAAATTTATATGATGAATGCAAACGGCGGTGAGCCGAAGAAAATTACATATTGTGTGAATGGTGCCAGAAATCCGATCTGGTCACCAGATGGTTCAAAAATTTTATTTACTACTTCTTTAGCTCCTGATGAAAGCATCACAGACAAAGAAAAGAAGAAAAAGGATGAAGATGAGAAAAAAATTGAACCAATAGTTATCGAGCGACTTCGTTATAAATCCGATGCAGCAGGCTTTTTGGATAATAAAAATCAACATCTTGCAGTAGTTGACATTCTTTCGGGTGAAGTAGAGCAGCTAACATCAGGCGAATATGATTATGCAGCTGGCGGATGGTCACCAGATGGAACGAAAATTACATTCGTTGGCGATATTAGCGAGGATTCAGATTATAATTTAATCTCTGATGTATACGTCATGTCAGTAAAAGATAAAAGCTATCATAAGATTACGGGCAGTACTGGTAACTTTGGCTTGCCATCATGGTCTCCAGATGGCAAATATATTGCGCTCATTGGACATGAAGAAGAATTTTCAGGTGCAACATTGCCGAAAATCTGGCTTTACACAGTTGAAAGCTCAGAATTAATTTGTTTAACAAGTGAACTTGATGCATATGTAGGAGATTGTGTTGCTGCAGACTTCCAATTGGGCGGTTCAAATCCCGAAGTTATATGGAATGATGATAGTAGAAGTTTCTATTTCCTATTATCTAATCATGGCAGTACGGGAGTTTATTATGGTTCCATTGAAGGCGAAGTATATCCATCTTTATTTGAAAACCAACATGTATTTGCATTAACTGTCCACAATCATAAGGCAGTGGTGGGAATCAGTAAACCAACAGAGCCGGGCGATCTTTACCACTTGGATTTAAGTACTGGTGAATTGAATCAACTTACAAATGTGAATGAAGCCTTTTTAGAAGAAGTTGAAATGTCAGAGGCGGAGAGCTTTACATTCACCGCCCCAGATGGCTGGGAAATAAATGGTTGGATCATGAAGCCATTTGGGTATGAAGAGGGTAAAAAATATCCGACTATTGTTGAAGTGCATGGTGGACCTCATGCGATGTATGCAAATACCTATTTCCATGAGTTTCAGGTGTTAACAGGAAAGGGTTTTGTTGTAGTCTTTACTAATCCGCGTGGCAGCCACGGCTATGGTCAGCAATTTGTTGATGCTGTTCGGGGTGACTATGGCGGAAAGGATTATTTAGATGTTATGGCAGCAACAGATTATGCAGTCGAACATTTTGAATTTGTCGATGAAACAAAACTGGGTGTAACAGGTGGCAGCTACGGGGGTTTCATGACAAATTGGATCGTTGGTCATACAAATCGATTTAAAGCGGCGGTTACTCAGCGTTCAATCTCGAACTGGATTAGTTTTTATGGGGTAAGTGATATTGGATACTTCTTTACTGAATGGGAGCTAAAAGGGAATCTACTGGAAAATGCTGAAAAACTATGGGATCATTCACCACTGAAATATGTGGGAAATGTAGAGACGCCATTATTAATTATCCATGGGGAGCGGGATTTCCGTTGTCCAATCGAACAGGCCGAACAGTTCTACGTAGCGTTGAAGCATCAGAAAAAACCAACAAAATTTGTTCGTTTCCCTGGTGCCAACCATGAATTATCAAGAAGCGGAAATCCAAAATTAAGATTGTCACGCCTCAACCATATTAAAGACTGGTTTGGAGAATATTTAATTTAATTCAGCAGTAAACTTCTTCTGTAAGTGGGGGAAGTATGCAAAAAGATAATCAAATTGCGTGAGGGGTTCTTACCCTGGCTGAATTAAGTTAATGCCTCCGGCTGGTGCCACGATTTTTTAGAGGAAATTTTTCGAGCCTGCTCGAAAAAAATCGGGCGCAAATACGCCAAGGCGCATTTGATTATAAGAATGAAAAGGCACTAGTTTCGCTAGTGTCTTTTTCTTTAGTAAATTTTTTTGGTAGGAATGCCCAAATGGGTGTACAATATGAAGTAAGATAAATTTACCGCATCCGCTACGGTGGATTGATTTTCGAGGAGATACATATGGACATTGAAACGATCAAAGAACTTATTACATTGAAGAATATTGAAGAATTGTTAAATGAATACCGTTCATTTGGTCCATTGCCTGGAATTTTTCTTCCAATGCTAGAAGCGTTTCTCCCGTTTCTGCCTCTGGTTGTATTTGTTGTTGCCAATGCAAATGCGTTTGGACTTTGGCTTGGATTTTTATATTCATGGATAGGAGCCATTGGTGGTTCTCTGCTTGTCTTCTTTTTGGTTCGTAAGTACGGTCAAAAACGTTTTTTTTCATTTGTCAGTCGCCATAAAAAAGTAAAAAGTCTTGTTCACTGGGTTGAAAGGCACGGATTTGGTCCTTTGTTTCTCCTGTTATGTTTTCCTTTCACCCCGTCTGCAGCGATAAATTTAGTGGCTGGGCTATCAAGGGTAAGCACTCCTCAATTTGTTTTAGCTGTTTTAAGTGGAAAATTAGTAATGATATTCACTATAAGCTTCATAGGCTATGATATACGGGCTCTTTTTCAACAGCCAGTCCGAACCATTTTTGTGGTCATCATTATATTTGTGCTTTGGATTATCGGAAAAAGAGTGGAAGCATGGTTAAAGGTAAAGCCTACTCTTCTCAAGGAGGACGAGGCTTAACTTTATTCAGATTTGACTGAATAAAGTTAAGCCTCCGGCGGATGCCACAGATTTTCAAAGGAAACTTTTCGAGCAAGCTCGAAAAAATCTGGGCGCAAATACGCCAAGGAGCATTTGATTAGGATAAACGAAGGGTGGAGTTGGAATGGAGGAAAACCCAGCGAAGAATAAAAAAACCTTTTCTTTTATTAAATCTTTAGGAATCAGTCTCATCATCGTTGTATTTTTGCGAACCTTTTTTTTTACGAACTACATAGTCGATGGCGAATCAATGATGCCAACCCTTGAGGACGGTAACCTTTTGATGGTCAACAAGATTGGGATGAAAATAGGGGAGCTTGACCGCTTTGATATCGTTGTCTTTCATAAAAATAAGGAAGAGGATTTTGTAAAGCGAGTCATCGGATTGCCTGGGGATTATATTGAGTATCGGGAAGACGTGCTTTATGTAAATGGGAAAAGTGTTCCTGAACCATTCCTAGACAAATTTAAAGAAGAAATATTCTTTGGACAATTAACAGGCGACTTCACCCTTGAAGAAGTGGCAGGGGAATCGAGCGTTCCAAAAAATCATATTTTCGTTATTGGAGATAATCGCTTAGACAGCTGGGATAGCCGACATTTCGGCTTTGTTAGAATAGAACAGGTTGTTGGAAAGGTTGACATTAAATACTGGCCATTCAACAAAATGGAATTATTAAACTAATGGGAGATTAGTTCATAAATAACAATGTCAAAGAACTCCACCGAAATTCGAGTTCTTTTTTGGCTTGGATATGATAAAATAGTACCAAAATTATGAATTAATTTTGGCTCAAATACGCCAAGGCACACTTGATAGGAAGGGAGGTTATGGAATGGGGACAAAGATACAAGTTCTACAAACAAAAATAACTCCACCGAATGTAAAGGACATCATTTTACGAAGACCTTCTTTGATGAAGAAAATGAAAACGATTCCAAAGTTCCAGCTAACCATCCTGCATTCTGGCGCAGGTTACGGAAAAACAACTGCACTTGCATCCTTTATTCATGATCAGAAAAATACGTCATGTTGGTATAGCGTAGGAATAAATGATGACGATATTATTCCTTTTTTAACATATGTAGTCTATGCGATTCGAAAAAATCACCAAGGTTTCGGAACGGAACTACTTCTTTATGTTGAAAATATTGAACGGTATGTACGGGATGAAGAAATAAGAACACTTTGCTCGCTGTTTATCAATGAGATAACTGTACTTAATCAGAATGTTATGCTTGTCATTGATGACTATCATTTGATTCAGCACTCTTCCTCAATTGATCACTGGATGATATGGCTTATACAACATCTTCCAATGAATTTAAATCTTGTTATCTCAAGTCGGTTAAAACCAAACTGGGATTTTCTAACCTCGATGATGGTGAAGGGAGAATTCCTTGAGCTTAAACAGAGCGACCTCATGTTTTCATTTGATGAAGTGGAAGTTCTCTTAAGTGATTTATATGAGGGGGATATGGCTAATCAAGATATCGAGAAAATTTTTTCATTAACAGAAGGATGGATCATTGCGATTGGAATGATTCGAGAGCAGCTATCTGCCGATGGAGGGTTGGAGGCAATTCTTAATAATAAATCGAAATCACTGGATGAATTATTTCGCTTCCTGGCAATGGAAGTGTATATGAAGCAGCCGCCAATGATTCAACAATTTCTTGAGAATACCTGTATTTTCGATGAATTGAACGGAAAAGTATGTGATGAAGTTTTAGGAATTAGAAGCTCAGCTGAAATGTTAAAAGAGCTTTCCGACCATAATCTCTTTTTACTTTCAATTGGAGAAGGCCAATATCGCTACCATGCATTGTTTAAGGAGTTTCTGGAGCAACGTCTATTCTCGACAAATGAACGGTATTTCTATAATCTACATATTCAAACCGCTCGATATTATCAAAGATTAGGAGATTTTAACCAAGCAATCTATCATCTTGAGGCAACCCAGGATTTTGAAAGAATAGCAGAAATCCTCCATCATTATGGTGAGAAAATGATTCAAAATGGACAACTCGAAGGTCTGCTTGATCGGATTAAACATATCCCGGAATCACTTATGAACCATTATTACCTACTGTGGCTATATAAGGGAGAAGCATTGAGATACCGTTGTTCTTATAAGAAGGCTGAGGATTGTTACATAAAAACCATTCATTTTGCTAAATCTGCACGAGACCTAGGGGGATTAAGCAAGGCTTATGAAGGGCAAGCGAAGATTTATCTAGATACAATCCAGCCAGGAAAAGCAGAGCGATATTTATTACAGGCGATTGAAGCACTTGAAGAAAATGAAGCTTCCTCAAGTGAAGATAAGAGTAGGGTATACCAATTAATGGCTGAAAACCTAGCCAATGCAGGCCACGCCAATAAAGCAAAGAAGTGGTATGAAAAAGGACGCGAGCTCAATATTCCACTTATTGATGGAAACTTAGAATCAAGACTATATTTGCGGACTGGAAAACTAGTAGAGGCGAAAAAAATTCTGTCTCTGAAGAAAACAGTTGAAAAGGATCATAAAACGGTCCATTTACAGCAATCCCACCGTGAAACAGATTTGTTGTTATCGTTAATTGAGTCCTTTATGGGGAATGGTCAAACAGCCAAAGAACTAGCAGAATCGGGAATTAAACAGGGGGTTCAATTTCAGGCACCGTTTGTTGAAGCATGCGGCTGGATGCGCATGGGCCATGCGGTACAGCTACTCGATAAATATGACGCTTCGCTTGCAACACAATGCTATGAAACAGCACTCGAAATCATGGATGAAATAAACGTTGAAAGGGGGAAGGCAGAGCCATTAATGGGTTTATGTATTCTATATGGAAATAGAGGAATATATGATCGTGCCATTGAATTTGGTAATAAAGCCTTGGATGAAACGGAAAAGGTAAAAGATGCCTGGCTATCCGCATTTATTTTACTTTGTATGGGTATTTCTTCTGTACATAATGAAAAATGGGAGGAAGCGAAAACATATTTAAAAAGATGTGAAGCCTTGTTTGAAAATTGCGGTGATCAATATGGGATTGTCTTAACACAGTTTTGGTTAGCATTTCTTCATTATCACCGGAAAGACATAGCCACATTTAATGAAGCTATTACTAGTTTTCTTAAAAAAATGCAGGTTGGGGGCTATGATTTTATCCTGACGAAACGCACAACTTTCGGCCCACTAGATTTATATAATGTTGTTCCATTGTTACTTGATGCACAGAAGAAAGGAATTCATACGCCATATGTAAATCAGCTGCTGAATAATTTGGGCTATTCAAATATTACATCCCATCCAGGCTACACATTAAGAATCCAAACATTAGGTAGATTTCGAGTGTGGCTCGGCAGCCAAGAGGTGGAGGAATCTGATTGGCAGCGTGGAAAGGCTAAAGAATTACTTGAGCTTTTTGTTACAATGCGAAATACAATGCTTGCTAGGGAAGAAATATTTGCTGCTCTATGGCCAGACCATGACGAGGCGGCAGCAGCAAGAGATTTTAAGGTAGCATTAAATGCATTAAATAATGCATTGGAGCCAAACCGAGTGGCAAGATCTACTCCATTTTTTATAGGGCGGATTGGTTCATCCTATGGACTTAATCAACAAGCAGGCTACCAGCTTGATAGTATTGAGTTTGAGGAATGGATACATGCAGGTTTGCATGAGAAGGATACCGAGCAGATTATAAAATGCTTAAGACGGGCATTGGGGTATTATGAAGGGGATTATTTACCAAATCGCAGATATGAAGATTGGTGTTTAAGTGAGAGGGAACGACTTCAAGTATTGTTTTTACGTGGGGCTGAACGGATTGCCCAAAGCTTTGTGCAAACGGAAGGGTTTGATGAAGCTATTTATTGGTGTGAACAAATTTTAGCCAAAGACCGAACATGGGAGGAAGCATATCGCTTGCTAATGTTCTGCTACTATCATAAAAACAACCGACCTCAAGCAATCAAATGGTACAAAAAATGTGTTACGGCATTGGAAGACGAACTAGGAGTCGACCCAATGCAACCAACAAAACAAATGTATGATATGATCCTTCAAACATCTAAAATAAAGTAAAACAATCTAGGCTGAAACTACAGAAAATAATGTGGTTTCGGCCTATTCTTTTGTCTAACTCCAGCGCCTAGCCCCTCGAGGTCACAAGCCAATCGCTTCTGAAGGCAAAGAGCGCCTTCTGTCAGCGCTCATCTTGTGCTTGTCGGACTTGCACAGGAAGTGCTGACATCGACGTTTGCCACAGGACGTGGCAGTATTTAGTCGATGTTCCTCCGTCAAGGCGCTTGCGCTTTTCTTATATTGTAACTGAGTTGTAACTACCCTCAAGTAGGATAAATGCACGGAGCTTTTTTAGTTTCAAGATCAAAAGGGGGAAGGAAAATTGAAGAAATTCTCATTTCGTAAAATGCTTTTTTTAAGCCTGCTTGCCATGCTAATGGTAGTTGCAGCAGCTTGTAGTTCGGGATCTTCAACAACAGAAAAAGAGAAACCAAGCTCAAATGATGGAGACAAACCAGCAGAGGAAACAAAGGCAAAGGATCCGATCAAAATCGGTGTGCTCGCTTCATTAAGTGGTGGACTTGAATCATACGGAAAACAAACGACACAAGGATTTGAACTAGGCCTTGAATACGCTACAGACGGAACCATGGAAGTAAATGGACATGAAATTCAGTTTTTTGTGGAAGACACTGAAACAAAACCAGAGGTAGCGATTCAAAAAGCTACCAAATTAATAGAAGAAGACGGGGTTGATTTCCTTGTCGGATCTTCAAGTTCAGCGGATACATTAGCCGTTCTTCCACTAGCAGAGGAATATGAAAAAATCATGATTGTTGAACCAGCTGCAGCAGATAGTATTACAGGCGCTGATTGGAACGAATACATTTTTAGAACGGCTCGTAACTCTTCACAGGATGCAGTTGCAGGTGCAGCGGCCATTGCAAAAGAAGGCGTGAAAATTGCCACACTTGCTCCTGATTATGCGTTCGGTCGTGATGGAGTCGCAGCGTTTAAGGAAGCAGCAGAAAAATTAGGTGCTGACATTATCCATGAGGAATATGCAGATCCAGCGGCAACTGACTTTACATCGAACATCCAAAAGATTATTGAAGCCAAGCCTGACTATTTGTTCGTTGTTTGGGCAGGTGCAAACTCACCTTGGAACCAAATTGCAGATATGAAGGTCCAAGAAAACGGGATTAAAATCTCAACAGGTGCCCCAGATATCCCAGCACTTGCTACAATGGATGCTTTAATTGGAATGGAAGGATTCACCGTTTACTATCATCAACTTCCTAAAAACGATATTAACGATTGGTTAGTTGAAAAACATAAAGAGAAATTCAATGGTGAGGTTCCTGACCTATTTACTCCAGGTGGTATGACTGCTGCATTGGCGATTGTTGAAGCGATTAAAAAGACAGATGGAGATATGAAAGCAGATAAGCTAATCAAAGCAATGGAAGGCATGAGCTTTGACACTCCCAAAGGTAAAATGACGTTCCGTGAAGAGGATCACCAAGCACTTCAAACTTTATATGCGATTCGCTTAGAAAAGGTTGATGGTGTGGATTATCCAGTTCCAGTCTTAATGAAAGAGTTAAGCCCTGAGCAAACAGCCCCACCAGTTCGCAATTAAAGTCAACTTTATTCAGCAAAAATCTCCAGCTTCTAAAAGTGGGGATGAATGTAAAAAAGTAAACATATCAGTCGGAGGTCATACTTCGGCTGAATAAAGTTAAGCCCCCGGCGGATGCCACAGATTTTCAAAGGAAGTTTTTCGAAGCAAGCTCGAAGTAAATCTGGGCGCAAATACGCCAAGGCGCATTTGAATTGTAGGCTTCGGTAGTATATTTCTGCCGAAGTTTCCTTTTAGAAAAAAGAGGTGAAGATATTGAAGAATATTATCGAGACGAAGGATCTAACAATTGCATTTGGAGGACATGTTGCTGTTGATCAGGTTAATTTTACAGTTCCTCCTAATCACTTCAAATCAATCATCGGACCAAATGGTGCAGGTAAAACAACTTTTTTCAATCTGTTAAGCGGCCAGCTTTCACCGACAAATGGCCAAGTTTTCTTAAGAGGTGAAGATATTACAAAGCTTTCTCCAACCGCACGTACACGAAAAGGAATCGGTCGTTCCTTTCAAATCACAAATGTTTTCCCAAATCTTACAGTATTAGAAAATGTTCGATTGGCCGTACAATCCGTGGCAGGAGTACGCTACCAAATGTTTACCCATTTCCGTAAATATCGAAAATTCGAAGAAAAGGCAATCCACATTCTATCGCTTGTTCTTCTTGACAATAAAGCAGATGCAATTGCAAAAAACTTGGCACATGGCGAAAAACGAAAATTAGAAATTGCCATGCTTTTGGCATTGGAGACGGAGGTTCTGTTACTTGATGAACCAACTGCAGGAATGTCACTTGAGGAAGTTCCTGCGATCCTTGAGGTCATCAAAAAGATAAAAGGTGAAGGGAACCGCACCATCATTTTAATTGAACACAAAATGGATATGATATTGGGCCTTTCTGATAGTGTAATGGTTTTATTTAATGGGAGATTGCTAGCTGATGGAACACCGGAAGAAATAATGGATAATGAAACAGTCCAATCAGCGTATTTAGGAGGATTGTATGATGACAGTGCATCTTAATGTAGAGGGAATTGAAACGTATATAGACCAATTTCATATTTTACAGGGTGTTTCATTTGAAGCAAACAAAGGAGAGGTTACCGTACTTTTAGGAAGAAATGGTGCAGGGAAAACAACTACCCTAAGGTCGATTATGGGACTTAATCCGCCATCTAAAGGAGTAATCGAATTTAATGGGGAAAACATTGCAGGTCTTGCAACTTATCATATTGCCTCTAAAGGGATTGGCTATGTACCAGAGGATCAAGGAATATTTGGAGAATTGACAGTTGAAGAAAATATGAAGGTTGCGATTAAAAAGGAAAACGATGAAACAAAGGAGCGACTAGATTATATTTTAAACTTATTCCCTGATCTAAAGAAGTTTTGGAAAAGAAAAGGCGGTAACCTCAGCGGTGGGCAAAAGCAAATGCTTTCTATCGCGAGGGCTTATGTGAATAATAATGATTTACTTCTAATTGATGAACCAAGTAAGGGGCTAGCCCCAATTGTGGTTGAAAAAGTAATGGAGTCTATTCAAGAGATGAAATCAAAGACATCGATTGTGCTTGTTGAACAAAACTTTTTTATGGCAAGTACAATTGGAGACCGTTTTTTCATCATTGACGATGGAAGAACCGTTCATCGTGGCGAAATGAAGGAGTTGAAGGAAAATGAACAACTCCGTAAACAATATTTAGGAATTGCCTAATGGAAATCACTAGGCTATTGTAATTAGTTTTGTGTCTAGTTCCAGCGCCTAGCCCCTCGAGGTCACAAACCAATCCGTCAAGAATGTCAAAGAGCGCGCCTTTTGCCAGCTCGTCTTGTGCTTGTCGGACTTGCGCAGGATGTGCTGACATCGACGTTTGCCACAGGACGAGGCGGTAGTTAGTCGATGTTCCGCTATCAAGGCGCTTGCACTTTTCATGTGAGGAGGAGATTTTGTGGATGCAATCATAAATTTAACAATCAATGGACTTGCTACAGGTATGTTGATTTTCCTGCTTGCAGCGGGGTTAACCTTAATTTTTGGACTTATGGATGTCTTGAATTTCGCTCATGGTGGTTTATTTGCCTGGGGAGCATATGCTGGTGTTTGGTCTTATGGGCAAACCGGCAGTTTTGTAGTTGGAATCATTACCGCACTTATTATAGGTTTAATTTTGGGCTTACTGATGGAAAAATTCATCGTTACCCCGGTTTACGGAAATCATATCCAACAAATCCTAATTACACTCGGAGTTATGATCGTCCTTTCCGAAATGCTTAAGGTCGTTTGGGGACCAAACCAGTTAAGTGCAAAAACCCCTGCCTATTTAAGTGGGAGCTGGGAGTTTGGTGGCGTTATTCTAATCAAATATCGCTTGTTTATCATTTTAGTTGGGTTCTTCGTTTTCTTCCTTATTTACTACATTCTAAAAAATACAAAGATTGGCTTAATTGTTCGTGCTGGTGTAATAAACAAGGAAATGGTCCAATCACTTGGCATCAATATAAAAAAGATTTTTATGCTTGTTTTTATGGTGGGTTCTGCAATGGCAGCACTTGGTGGGGTATTACTTGGACCTTATTCCGGGCAAATTTATGCGGAGATGGGAATGGAATTTGCGATTCTCGCATTTATTGTTGTTGTCATTGGTGGTATGGGAAGTATTACAGGGTCACTATTTGCAGCGATTTTAGTAGGGCTATCAGGTGCGTACATGGCATACTATGTCCCTGAATTATCACTAGCCGTGAATATGCTATTAATGGCCGTTGTATTAATTTTTAGACCACAAGGATTATTCGGGGCAAAGGGGTGAGGAAATGAAGCTTCTTACTAATTCTTCAAAAGCGAACATCATATACATTGCAGCAGCGGTATTTCTTCTATGCTATCCATTTATTAATGACACTAGAAGTATATTAATTATATTTACACAAATTTTTATCTTTGCTGTCTTTGCCATGAGCTATGATATTTTACTAGGTTTTACAGGGATTGTTTCTTTCGGGCATGCGATGTTTTTTGGAATTGGTGCCTATTCGACAGGTATTCTTTTGAAACGATTTGAACCAACACTAACGGTGTTTATCCTTTCCATTATTGTAGGAATGATTCTTGCAGCCATATTAAGTTATCTTGTAGGTCTGCTTTCACTACGGTTAAAGAGTCACTTCTATGCCATGCTGACATTGGCATTTTCGGGCTTGTTCTTAGTTGCCGCGGAGAAATGGAGGTCATTAACAAGGGGAAATGACGGATTTACCTTCCGTACTCCTGATATATTAAAAGATCGAATGACTCTTTACTTTGTTACATTGATCCTGATGATTATCGTATTTTTAGTATTAAAAAGATTCACGGAATCCCCTTTGGGAAGGGTTCTCCAGGCCATTCGCGAAAATGAATCCAGAACTGAGTCACTTGGCTATAATGTTATCCATTATAAAATCATTGCGAGCATTGTGGCTGGGGTAATCGCAAGTGTTTCTGGCTCGATGTATGTTTTAACACTTAGGTTTGTAAATACATCGGTATTTGCCCTTGATGTGACCCTTGATGCTCTTCTTATGACGATTATTGGAGGGGTCGGAACGCTTGTCGGGGCTATCATTGGAGCAGGTCTTATCGAATTTGCCCACCACTGGCTAACTGGACTTGCAAAGGTTCACTGGATTTTTGAACGATGGATGATCTTCTTTGGCATTTTATATATAGTAGCCGTTATGTTCTTCCCGATGGGAATCGTTGGAACTATTAAGTCATGGTTTTATAAAAGAAAAGGGACGAATAAAACGGAAACTGCGAAACAAGAAAAAATAGCTGGCTAAGGAGAGAGGGCCATGAATGATAATCAAACCATTACTTCATTCGTTGTCCGTTGTGCCCTGGTTGATGTTGAGCACACGACGATGAAAAAGCAATGGCGTATTAAGGTAAGCCATGTTCAGGGGGAAGATGAAATTGTTGTGACAGATTTAGATGATGCCGTTCAGTTTATGAAACGTGTGATAGAGGAGTGAACTACTTTGCAATCAGTTGGAATTTTAAGTACGGGGATATACATTCCTAAAGATTTTCTTACTGCTAAAGACATTTCAAGGAGAAGCGGGATTCCAAAGGAAATCATTGAAACTAAGCTAGGAATCTTAAAAAAGCCGATTCCTGGCCCCGATGACCATACTTGTGAAATGGGAATTAAAGCAGCAAGAGAAGCAATCAAAAAGGCAAAAATTGATCCGCAGGACATTGATTTAATCATTTATATTGGTGAAGAACATAAGGAATATCCTTTATGGACAGCAGCAATTAAAATGCAACAGGAGCTTGGGGCAACGGGTGCATGGGGATTTGATGTTGCAATGCGCTGTGGTACGACAATAATGGCTTTAAAGGTTGCAAAAGATATGATGAGGTCAGATGACTCCATAAAAACGGTATTACTAGCGGGTGGCTATCGAAATGTGGATTTTATTGATTACGAGAATCCTAGAACTCGCTTTATGTTTAATTTAGGTGCCGGTGGCGGTGCGATTCTGATACAAAAAGGGATAACCAAAAATCATATCCTTGAAAGTCAAATGATAACAGATGGTGCATTTTCTGAGGATGTCGTTGTGGTTGCAGGAGGAACAAAGAACCCGATGACAAAGGAAGCGCTCGATCAAAAATTAAATATGCTCGATGTTCTTGACCCTGAAGGGATGAAACAGCGGCTAGAAGAAAAGTCGATGCAAAACTTTCTTAAGGTGATTCGAGCAGCGGTAAACAATAGCGGGTATACCGATGCGGACATTGACTACTTAGGTATTCTCCACATGAAAAAATCAGCTCATGATTATGTACTTAATGAATTAGGACTTTCTCAGGACCAATCCATTTACCTTAATGAATACGGACATATTGGTCAAATCGATCAAATACTTTCTATGGAATTAGCGGAAAAAGAAGGTAAAATAAAAGAAGGGGATCTAGTTGTTCTAGTAAGCGCAGGTATAGGATATGCGTGGGGTGCCACTGTAATAAAATGGGGGGATTGTTAATGTCAGCAATTGAACTAAAAACTGTCAATCTAGCAAATGGAGAATCATTGGGCTATCGGGAACGTGAGGGTGGAGAAAAGGTTCTTTTACTTATACATGGTAATATGACTTCATCCAAGCACTGGGATATATTAATTGATAAAATTGATAACGATTACAAAATTATCGCTGTTGATATGAGAGGATTTGGGATATCGACATATCATTCAAAGATAACATCAATTAAAGATTTTTCGGATGATATTAAGCTGTTTGTCGATCAGCTTGGTCTTAACGATTTTGCAATTGCAGGATGGTCAACTGGTGGGGTTGTAAGCATGCAATTTGTGGCGGATTATCCAGGTTATTGTAATAAGTTGATATTAGTAGAGTCTGTCTCAACAAGAGGAATTGCGCTTTATGAGGTTAATTCGGAGGGGAAAGAGGATTATTCAAAGAGACTTAAAACTTATGAGGAGTTCTTAAAGGATCCACTTAGAATTATTCCGATTCAAAATGCGTATGACACTAGAAATAAAGAAGTATTAAAAGCGATTTGGAATGCTTTAATTTATACTCATAACTTGCCTGATGAGAAGCATTATGACGAATATTTAGACGATATGTTAACACAAAGAAATCTAGCTGAAGTCTATTATTCATTAAATAAATTTAATATCAGTGAATATCATAACGGCTTAGTTGACGGAAACGGACTTGTGAAAAAGATTAAAATCCCAGTCTTAATTTTACGTGGTGATAAAGACTTGGTGATTACAGATAAAATGACACAGGAAATAGTTGAAGACCTAGGTGAAGTAGGAACATTTATCGAATTAGCAGACTGTGGCCATTCCCCATTAATTGATAACTTACCATTATTATTAAAACATATGCATGAATTTATTGAACAAAGGGAGCCAACAAAATGAGATTAAAAGATAAGGTCACAATTATTACCGGAGCAGCAAAAGGGCTGGGGCTGGAGGCTGCGATTACATTTGTCCGTGAAGGTGCCAAAGTCGCTCTAACAGACTATGATACTAGCGGTATCAAGAGAGCAAACGAATTAAAAGAACAAGGCGCAGATGTTGAGTTTTTTCAAGTGGATGTTGCTAACAGGGAAAGCGTAGATCAAATGGTATCCTCCGTCATGGAGCGATTTGGAAAGATTGATATTTTAATAAATAATGCGGGGATTACTCGCGATGCGATGCTGACAAAGCTTTCAATAGAGGATTTTCAAAGGGTTATTGACGTAAACTTAACAGGTGTCTTTAATTGCACCCAAGCAGTCGTCCCACATATGATTGCAAACGGAAAAGGAAAAATCGTCAGTACATCATCTGTAACGGGTGTATATGGGAATGTTGGTCAAACCAATTATGCGGCATCAAAGGCAGCGGTAGTCGGAATGACGAAAACGTGGGCTAAAGAACTCGGAAGAAAAGGGATTAATGTCAATGCAGTTGTACCAGGATTTATTGAAACTGGGATGGTTGCAGCAGTACCTGAAAAAGTCATCAACCAAATGAAACAAATGATTCCTCTCCAGAGACTTGGAAAACCTTCAGATATTGCTAATGCGTATTTATTTTTATCATCCGATGAATCTGATTATGTGAACGGAACTACCTTACATGTTGATGGTGGAATAATGATGTAATTCGATTAGGAGCTGATTTTGCAGCTCCTGATTTTTTTGCCTAAATCTAGATCAATGTTAATAACCAGTCCTTACATACAAATCCGTTCATGTAACTTCCATGTAACTCCTGTCTTCTATAGTAAGAATAGAATTAAGATGACGTAAGGAGAGATAGTTGTGAGGTGGGAACTGGATTGGATCGCAAATCGGGCTAGACTATCACCTGATTCGATTGCTGTTGTAGACGGTGAAACGGGCAGCCGCTTTACCTTTCAAGAATTAAATAAACGAGCAGAAAATATCGCCTCCTTTTTTAATACAATTGGAATCAATAAGGGAGATCGGATAGCACTACTATCTCCGAATGATATTTGTTATTTCGATTTGCTTTTTGCCTGTGGAAAAATTGGGGCAATCTTTGTACCGCTAAATTGGCGTTTATCAAGTGAAGAAATAGATTATATCCTTTCAAATTCATCACCAAGGATAATTGCACTATCAAGTAATGTGGAGGGTTTATTGCAGGACAAAACATCGAGGAAAATCGTGAAAATTGATTCAGAGGAGTATCAGCGAATTGCGAATGAATCAAGTAGCTCCTATGATCAAGTGGAATATATCCAAGAAAATGACCCATTAGCAATAATTTATACAGGTGGAACAACAGGTAAACCAAAGGGAGTGGTCCTTTCCCATCAATCCATGATGTGGAATGGGTTAAATACAATCGTGAGCTGGAATTTGACAGCGAAAGATGTGACTTTGACATATATGCCGATGTTCCATACTGGTGGGCTCAATGCCTTATCAATTCCCATTTTAATGATGGGGGGCAAAGTTGTTATAGCTAAAAACTTTGAGCCCAATCGAGCGATCCAGATTATCAATCAAGAGGGTTGTACAGTCGTGTTATTAGTTCCAACGATGTATCACATGATGGTTAACACTCCATCCTTCAAGAATGTAAATTTTCCAACCATGCATACATTCTTATCAGGTGGAGCACCATGTCCGCTAGAAATTTACCAGTCCTTTGAAGAAAAGGGATTATCTTTTAAGGAAGGATATGGTCTAACAGAGGCTGGTCCAAACAATTTCTTTATCGATCCCAAGATTTCAAAATTTAGAAGAGGTTCTGTTGGAAAGGCAATGTTTTATAATGATGTAAAAATTATTGCTTCTGATGGAAAAGAAGCTAAGGTTGGGGAGGTCGGAGAACTTTTAATTCGTGGAAAACATGTTTTCCATCATTACTGGAATAATCCTGATGCGACAAATCAAGCGTACCGGGATGGATGGCTCCTTACCGGTGACTTAGCAAGATGTGATGAGGAAGGCTATCACTATATTGTTGGCCGAAAAAAAGAAATGATCATTACTGGTGGGGAAAATGTCTATCCATTGGAGGTAGAACAATGCATTAGTAAGCATCCAGCAATTAATGAAGTTGCCGTTATTGGTGTACCTCATCAAAAATGGGGCGAAATGGTAATTGCTATAGTGTCCTTAATGCCAGGCCAACATGTCTCTAAGCAGGAGCTAAAAGAATACTGTCAAACAAAGATCGGTAAATACAAAGTTCCAAAAGAGGTTATCTATGTAGAAGAAATACCAAAAACACATGTTGGAAAGATCGATAAAAACCATTTGCAAAAAACATATGAAAATCTGGTAGGTTAAAGGTAAAGCAAATCATTAGTGAGCAGGATTCTGATTCGAAGAATTCTGATGCGAGATGTCTAGGGTGGAAAAAGATTCCAATTAAAGCTAACATGCTAATAGTCGGAATCAAGCATATCCTTTTTGCTGGAAGTCTCCTCTATGTAAATAGGAGAAAACAGCTTAAAAAAGCAATAATTTATTTATCTTGGCCATAGAACTTGTTTCTATGGCTTTTGTAATTACAACTATAACAGCTCATACAGAAAAGCCCTTACAATGTAAGGGCTTCTTTAGCGTCCCAAATAGGATTCGTACTACGACCTAAGGACTTTAGGAACATTACTAATCTTTTGGTTTTTATTATTGTTTTGTAATTAACCACTCATGCTAGCTAATAGTTTCTTTATAGTAATAGAACTAATAGTTAGTAAGAAAGAAATTAAGATGATAAAAACAAATTATTTTTATAAGAATAAACAACTAGATGTAAGGGAGATATTAAGATGTGAATTATGTCAATTCGAATAGACAACTAGATGTAAGGGAGATTTAAAGATGAAAAGACTGATTACCATTTTATTGACAGCAATAATCTTCATGTCTACGTTAGTAATGCCTACTAATGCAATGAACGTTAGAGGGGAAGGGACCAAGCCTTGGATGAATACCAAGTTCTCTGCTGAGGAGCGCACCAAGCTGCTTCTCGATGCGATGACGATGGAACAGAAGATCCAGCAAATCGCTATCTCGCGCTTCAATGAGAACGACAAAGGTGAGACGGTCGTCATCAAAAAGGGCGGTACTAACAAGTACCAGAGCGGCGTATTCCCGCCTCAGGGTACCCTGCCCGGCTGTGAGTTTCAGGACACCGGTCGGCAGATTCGTGGAATCGAGGAACTGGGTATCCCCACAGTCCGCATGACCAACGGTGGTACGGGTGTGAAGGGCGGATCGTGTCACAATGATCCGGTGGCGACGGGCCTGCCGTCCACCGTGGCTATGGCCGCGACCTTCAACCGCGGGCTGAACTATGAGGCCGGTCGAATCCTCGGCGAAGAGACACGTGCTTTCGCGCATCATGTGATGCTCGGACCGGGAATGAACCTCGTGCGCCACCCGTACGGTGGCCGGAACTATGAGTACTTCAGTGAGGACCCGTACCTGACGGGTACCCTGGCGACCGAGCAGGTCAAGGGCATTCAGGCCCAGGGGGTCCAGGCCCAACTCAAGCATCTAGCTGGAAACGAGCAGGAAACAGAGCGGTGGACGATGGGTGTCCAGGTTCCCTCAAAGGCCATGAATGAGCTATACATGCTGCCATTTGAGATGACCGTCAAGAATGCTGACCCGGCCTCCGTGATGTGTTCGTTCCCAGATGTCAACGGCACCTATGCCTGTGACAGCTCTGAACTACTCCAGGATGCCCTTCGGCGCAACTGGGGCTTCGACGGTTACGTCATGAGTGACCGTCGCGCGATTCACAACACGGTTTCTTCCATCAAGGCGGGCACGAATGTCGAGCTCGACTGGGCACCGCAGTACTACACCGAGGAGAAGATCAAGAAGGCCCTCGACTCGGGTCAGGTGACCAAGGACGACATTGACAACCTACTGCGTCCGCGGTATATCAAGATGATTGAGTACGGCCACATGGATAAGCCTTTCGACAAGTTCCTACCTGAGATCGTCGATCCGATGGCCAACGGAGCCAGCGCTCGGAAGATGGCCGAGGAAGGGGCCGTACTGTTGAAGAACGATAAAGGCTTCCTGCCGCTGGGCGGCAAGCCAAAGTCAATCGCGCTGATCGGCGTCAAGTGGTTCGCTGGTATAGCCAAGATGTCCCCGCGCTCCATTGGGATAAACAACGAGAACGTCGTGACCCCTTACACGGTCACACCAAAGCAGGGCCTGGAGAACGTCATCAAGGAGCTGGGCTACGACACCAAAGTGACGTACAATGATGGCCGTGACCCGAAAGCAGCTGCCAAGCTAGCCGCCGAGTCTGACGTCGTGCTGCTCATGGTCGGCGACACCCCAGGTGAGACCATAGACCGCGAAACACTTGGCTTCCCGGCCATTCCCCTCGACAAGAACGCGGAACGGGTGGAGCAGGAGCCGATGATCGACGCGGTTCTGAAAGCCAATGCAAAGAACACGGTTGTGGTCTTGAAAACTTCCGGAACGGTGCTCATGCCGTGGCTGGATAAGGTCCCTGCGGTCCTCGAAGCATGGTACCCGGGCATGGAGGATGGCAATGCTGTTGCCAATCTGCTCTACGGTAAGGTCAATCCGTCCGGCAAGTTGCCTATGACGTTCGGTGCCACTGAGCGTGAGGCCGCCTTCGCGACCAAGAAGCAGTTCCCTGGAACCCGTCAAAACACTGGCAAGCCAGGAGGTCCTGGCCCGTACGGTAATGGTTCCGAGCAGCTAATTGCCCAGTACACAGAGGGCCTTGAGATGGGCTACCGATGGTACGAGGCCAACAAAGTGAAGCCTGTCTTCCCATTTGGGTACGGCCTGTCGTACACGACCTTTAAGTATGGCGACCTCAAGGTGAACAGGGTCCGTGGCAACAAAGGCTCGTTGTCTGGTATTGACGTATCCTTCACTGTCACAAATACCGGTAAAGTTGCCGGAAAAGAAGCAGCACAGGTCTATCTAACCCTGCCGGACGCGGCGGGACAGCCGAGCAAACGACTCGTCAATTTCGAAAAGGTTGACCTTAAGCCTGGTGAAAGCAAGCGAGTGACACTAAGGGTTAACCATGCAGACTCCAACCACCCGTTCTCCTATTTTATTCCGAAGGAGCCGGACAACCTAGCGAACTGGGCAGACGGCGAGTGGGCTACTGCAGACGGAAAGTACCGCGTGCATGTTGGTGGTTCCTCGGCAGACACCCCTTTAGAAAAGGACGTCCCGTTGAACTTCAAACTAAGCAAGGACAAGGGCAAAGGTAAAGGAAAAGGCAAAGGCAAAGGGAAATCACATCGGTAGGCCCTGGGCTATGAACGTCGGCGAACGGTAGGGATCGTCAGTCATCCCGAAGATGTTGAGTCCGCTTGCTCGGTGATTAAGCCGAGGCACGTGGGCTCTTTGCTCTTTTCGACACTTTCATAGGAGGCAAATAGGATGAAAAGAAGGACGGTGAGAAGTATTATGAAGGAATCTGCACGGAACAGCAGGCGAGGTCCGGCGCATTTGTGGGGTGTGGCTCTTGGCCTGATGGTCCTATTGACCGCATGTACCATTGAGGAATCTAAAGAGCCGGACGGGAGCGATGGCGCCGAGGAACCCGCCCCGTCCTCATCCGGGCAGGGTGACTGGCAGGCACCAGGCTTGGTGGATCGGTCCGGCGCGCCAATTGAGGTGCCGATGCCGGTTCCGGCTACAGGCAGGAGCCTGGACGTAACGCAGTTCGGGGCAGATCCGGAACCGAACTCACACGACGACGCAGCAGCCATCAGGAAGGCCTTGGACGTCGCTAAACCGGGTGACGAGGTCGTGCTGCCGGCAGGCACATATGACCTGCGCTCGACTGACCCTACCGATGAGTCGGCGAATATCGTGTTGCACAGTGGTGTGGACCTCCGAGGCGAGGGTCAGGAGCGCACCGTGCTGCTTACCTCCTTCGACAGCGAGGATGACAGCCGGGTAATTCGTGGCTCCGGCGTCCACGATGTCATCGTCGCCGACTTCACAATAACCTCCCGTCATGAGGGGCCACTCGGCGACGACCCCAATAAAGGCGACGTAGGTGGGGGTCCGATGTACGGAATCTACCTCGGAACCCACAAAGGGCAGGCCAGCTCCCAGGTTCTGGTGGAGAATCTAGGCATTCGCAGGTTCGAGCGCCACGGCATCTCCGTCAAAGCCAGCCGTGAAGTGACCATTTCTGGAAACTATATCAGTGAGGCAAATGCCGTCGGTCCTGGCGGACAGGGCTACGGTATCGCTATCGAGGGCTCAGCGGACCAGCACGACCCGGATGCCTCCAACGATTCCCGGCACAACGTCGTTATTGGTAATTACTTCGATGGCAGGCATCTGCGGCACGCCATACTACTGCAGTTCCCAACGCACAACAATCTCGTGGCAGGGAACACCATCGTCGGCAGCCACCTCGACGCAATCGACCTGCACGGCGAGGGAGAATACCTGAATGAGATCCGGGACAACACGGTCATCGGCGGGCAAATGGCAGGCATTGCGCTGGGCAATTCCGGCGGGTCGAAGAACAAACACGACGCCTCAGGACCTGGAAACTGGGTGCACTCCAACGACCTGATTGAAAATCGTCAAGGAGTCCTTGTCATCCTGGGAACTCCTAACACCCTCATCGAAAACAACAAGATTACCGCTGGGGAGGATTCGAAGGCCGGCATCGAGGTCCGTAATGCGCCGGGCACGAAGTTGCGTGGTAACTATATCACAGGGGGGACTGACGAATTCTGGGCCATCCGGCTCGATGAGGATCGAGGTGCTGACGGACGGGGCAAAGGAATCCCCTCAGGCATCAGGATCGATTGCAACGTCATTCGACTGACCGCCAACGGCATTAGGATTGATGCCGGGAAGGATCTCAGATTGGTCGAAAATGTCGTTGACGGCATCGATGGAGCCGAGCTGAAGGTGTCCGACGGGATTGAGGTGAGCCGGTCGGCCAAGGGGTCCGCGTGCTCGGTGGAAAGATAATACTTTCGAAGATGTATTTGGTATTGAAAAAATTTAGATTATATGATTCCGAGCATTTAAAGCAAAAGCGGAGTACCTTGAAAGGACTTTACTAAAGTAGTTGGTAATATGTAATTTAAATTTAAAGCATGTTTCAAAAAGGATATTAATATGAAATGTTGAATTACTTTCTTATAATAATAAAGGAGTAATTCAAATGATTTCGTACAATTTGCTAAAAGGAAATAAAGTTCAACTTGTAAGAATTAAAGATGAGGATGTCCCTACAATTGTAGGGTGGTATGAAGAGCAAGAGTTCCTTAGAAATTTAGATACTTTGCCATCCTTTCCAAAACATCCGTCTGATTTCAAAGAATGGGTCGAACAGAAAAATGAAAAAGCGTTTGTGTTTGGAATTAAAGAAAGTGCCACTGGAAAATTAGTTGGCTTTGTAGACATTGATAGTATTATTTGGCCACATAGAAATGCATGGCTTGCAATCGCAATCGGTGGTGATGGCAACCGAAATCGGGGCCTTGGATATGAAGCGATGCAGCTTGTGTTAGATTTTGCGTTTCAGGAGTTAAATCTGCACAGGATTCAATTAACGGTTTTTCAATATAATGATAGAGCGATCGCCTTATATGAAAAGCTAGGCTTTGTCAGGGAAGGAACTTCTAGGGAGTTTCTGGAGCGTGACGGAAAGCGGTTTGATATGTATTTCTATGGCCTTTTAAGGCATGAATGGATAAGTTAATATCAATCAATCCCCCCAGATTTCAAATGGGGGGATATTTTATATCATTTTTTTTCAAAGTTTAGATCCCAAATTATACCGAATTGATCCTTTACCTTTGCATATTTAGCACCCCAGAATGTATCCTGCAATTCCATGAATACAGTTCCTTTTTCCTTTAAATCTTTAAAAGTTTTAGTGATTTCTTCTTCACTTTCAAATTCAAGAACTAAGGAGATATTGTTTCCTGTCGTTACAGTTTGGTCTGGAGAGTCATCTGATACCATTAATAAGAAGTCATTTTTTTTGAATTTACCGTGAATAAGTCTGTCATTAGCCCAGTCTTGAGTCTCATAACCTGCCTTAGCGTATGTTTGAACATCCAAGATTTCACCTTCAAATATTTCCTTATAATATTCCAAGGCTTCCTTTGCATTCCCATTAAACATTAAATACGGTGTTGCTTGTCCTTTCATTAACCAAACACTCCTTTTTAAAAGTGATCAAACACCTTACACTATGATTTCTATTTCAAAAGGAAATCATACATTTTTGTATTTTTTCCTCAAATCCCATTATAATTATGTAAACTACAAAAGGAAAGAACGGATGTTCTTGAGGGGGTAGGAATATTACATTAGAAAGCTAGTCCCAGAGAATGCAAAACTTAAGTTTCACACCCTTAAAAACGGAGTTTACAAGCCATAATCCCCATTGAATTCCTCCGCTGTCTTAGGTTTTATCTCTATTCCATTTTGGGCAGTTAAGCTGCATTATCGTCTCCAAATTACTGTCTCCCAAAAAGTGTGTCCCTGAATAGCCCCTGAAATGTTTATATTCGGGAGAAGCTTAAAAGACCTGAATATCACAGTTCCAGATTCATTCATTGCAGTAATGCCAACGTCCAAAAGCTTTTCAAAAAATAAAATAGACGGGGCAAGATGTTTTTTGATAGTGATAATAATTGTGATTGTACTAAGTTATCTTTTAAGGAAATTAAGACAATCTAGTTATAGTAAATAAGATGTATTGTAAATTAAAATAATTCGTTGCGTTATTGGGAATAATCTAATAATTCGGTGAGGTAGTTTTTGATCTTCGGGTAGAGAATGGGAGAACCCTGTGAACATTAATCTGTATTACATTTTGTAATATTTTTTATTGTCGTGGGGTTTTTCCATGTAAACATAAGAACCAATATTAGATATATAAAAGAAATTAAAAGGAGGAAATGAAGATGGAGAAAAAGTTTCATAAGTGGATGATCTATGTAATATGGTACCTATATGATAAGGAAATAATTAAAGAAGAGAGAAAAGAAGAGTAGATTTCATATAGAAATTGGAAAACTAAAAAATCCAGTATTGACATTCTATTAATTTCTGTATAAAATTTTCCTTAATAATATACGAAATTTATAGAATGTTTCGTCTGCGAATAGGGTAGAGAATAGGAGAACCCCTAAAATTCAATGGACGGGAAGGCAACTTTGTTTTCTCTGCTCATTATTTTAGGGGTTCTTTCTATTTTTTAAATAATACAAAAAATAAAGGAGGAATTTAAAGTATTCCATTGGAATATTAGGAATCTTCATTTGGTAATATCGCAATTTATAAAGGTACAAAAAACTAAGGGGGAACAAAATGAGAAAAATATTGCTAGTTGGAATGACTTTAATGCTTGTCGTGTTTGTTGCGCTTGGTTGCAGTCAAAATTCCGGTTCCGGAAAGAAAAGTGACAAGGTTGAATTAACATGGTACTTCCCAATTGCTGTAGGAGGGCCATTAACCACTATAGTTGAAAAAATAGCTGCGGATTTTACTAAAGAGAATCCTGACATTGTGATCAAGCCCGTCTACACAGGTACATATGATGAAACAATGACAAAGGTTCAAACTGCCATTCAAGGAAAAACTGTTCCAGATATTGCAGTACTTCTATCAACTGAGCTTTATACTTTACTAGATATGGATGCAATTACTCCACTTGATGATTTTATAAAAGAAGAAAAGGTCGAGAGCTTCTACCCTGCATTTATGGAAAACTCACAAACAGGTGGAAAAACATATTCACTACCATTCCAAAGAAGTACAATTGTTCTTTACTATAATAAGGATGCCTTTGAGAAGGCTGGATTGGATAAAGAACAACCACCTAAAGACTGGGATGAGCTTGTGGAATATGGTAAGAAATTAGTTGATTCCGGAATGAAATATGGAATTGAAATTCCTTCAACTGGCTTCCAATATTGGATGTTCCAAGCGCTGGCTCTACAAAATGGAGATAATCTTATGAGTGATGATGGAAAAGAGGTTTACTTTGATAAGCCTGAAAATGTTGAGGCTCTGCAATTTATGATGGATCTTGCACAAAAACATAATATTAGTCCAGAAGGTGTAATCGATTGGGCTACAGCACCATCTGATTTCCTAGAAGGAAATACAGGAATGCTTTACCATACAACTGGGAATCTCACAAATATTAAAAATAGTGCTGAATTTGACTTTGGTGTTGCCTTCCTGCCAGGAGGAAAAAATTATGGAAGTCCAACAGGCGGTGGTAACTTCTATATGTTTAAAGATATTTCAAAAGAGAAAAAAGAGGCTGCATGGAAATTTATTGATTGGGCTACACAACCTGACCGAGCTGCACAGTGGAGTATGGACACAGGATATGTAGCAACAAGTAAGGCTGCATATGAAACAGATGCAATGAAGAAATATGTAGAATCCTTCCCACAAGCAGTTGTTGCAAGAGATCAGCTTGAGCATGCTTCAGCAGAACTTTCAACACATAGTAATGGAAAGGTTTACAAAATTATTAATGATAATATTCAGGCTGCAATTACAGGTAAATTGAGCGCAAGCGAGGCATTGAAGAAGGCGCAAGAGGAAGCCGATGAGGTACTGAAACCTTATAACAAATAGAAACAGAGGAGTTATGTGAATGAGAAGAAACAGCGGCTTATCAAAAAAATTAACACCATGGATTCTTCTCCTTCCATCTCTCATATTTCTCATGCTATTTACCTTTTACCCAATTATTAAGACTGTTTATTTAAGTTTTTATAATAGTGATATGGGAATTTCTGAACCCTTTTTTGTAGGATTTGATAATTTTTCACGCATGATGAAGGATGAGATATTTTGGAAGGTTTTAAAAAATAATATATTGTTTGCAGTTGGTACCGTTCCGTTAGGAGTAGGCTTGGGTTTATTAATGGCAATATTAATTAATCGTGCGATGAGATGGAATAGCCTAGTAAAGACTTTCTTCTTCTATCCCGTTGTAATTCCGATCATTGCTGTTGCAAATATTTGGCAGTTTATTTATACGCCTGAGTATGGAATGCTCAGTCAATTATTATCAGTATTCGGAATTGACAGCATTAATGTATTGGGGCAAAGCGAAACGGTGTTAATCGGCATGATTGTTATGCTTGTTTGGAAAGAAGCAGGATTTTTCATGATTTTTTACTTAGCAGGATTGCAAAATGTTCCGAAAGAATTGTATGAAGCATCAATGATAGATGGGGCTTCAGGTTGGTACCGTTTTAGAAAAATCACATTTCCATTAATTATGCCAACTACTTTATTCGTTATGATTATTGCGATTACTAATGCATTTAAACTAGTGGACCATTTAGTTGTAATGACACAAGGCGGACCTGATAATGCAAGTAATCTATTACTCTATTATATTTATGAAAATGCCTTTAAGTTTATGGACCATGGAATGGCAGCTACATTAACGTTTGTAATGTTATTGTTACTAGTAATCATTTCATCTCTTCAATTCTTCTCAGTAGATAAGAAAATTCATTACAATTAAGGGGGAGCTACCTTGCAGCGCTTAGTTACTATTTCCACATATATCCTTGCAATTTTATGGGCGATTCCCCTTTTTTGGTTAGTCCTAACTGCATTTAAGCCCGGAACTGAAGCAACGAACTTATTTTCGTTTTCATTTTCCTTAGAAAATTTCAAGAGTGCCTGGGAATCGGCACCATTCGGACAATACTATTTAAATACAACCATCATTGTTATTGTAGTATTAGCGGTACAATTATTTACGGCAACCTTAGCGGCATACGCGTTTGCCAGATTAGAGTTCAAAGGTAAAAATATCGTATTTATATTGGTTTTGATTCAAATTATGATACCTGTAGATGTATTGATTTTCCCGAACTATAGTATTATTGCAAGCCTTGGATTCGTTGATTCAAAACTTGGAATTATGCTGCCTTATTTTGCTTCTGCCTTTGGAATTTTTCTTCTAAGGCAAACATTTAAGGGAATTCCATATGAGTTAGAAGAAGCGTCAAGAATGGATGGCTGTAATCTGATTCAAATTATATGGCATGTATATGTTCCCTTAGCTCGACCTACCTTTGTGGCATTTGGATTAATATCGGTAAGCCACCAATGGAGTAATTTCCTTTGGCCGTTAATTGTAACGAATTCTGTTGAAAATCGTCCATTAACTGTAGGTTTATCAATTTTTGCAAAATCATTTGAGACAGGGGCTCAGTGGGGAGTCGTAACAGCGGCCACACTTCTTGTTATATTTCCAATGTTATTAGCCTTTTTCATTTTCCAAAGACAATTTATTAGCAGTTTTATGCATTCTGGAATCAAATAAATGAAACCGATCAAATGAGGGACAAGTATGAAAAATGTCATTTCTTCTTATACAATGATCCATATGCCAATTGAACAGACCATTCACACCCTTTTAAAAAATGGGTGGAAGGCTATTGAAATTATGTGTGAAGGTCATGGATACGAAATGCTTTCTTGGGACCAAACAAGACGAAATAATCTTCGTTATTTATTAAATGATTGTGGGGCAACCATTAACTTCCATGCCCCGATAACTAATTTTAATCCAGCCATCGATGAAATAGCTATTCGGTTGAGTACAAATGAGGTTTGGAATAGATGTATGGAGCTGGTAGAATTCTTTAAGAGTGAGTACGTCCTCTTTCACCCTGGAAGATCTACGAATCATGAAATAGGACTTGAAAATATTCAAAGCTATTTCCGTGAGAAAATCTTGGAAATGCCAAATGAGTCTTTGTTAATTCTAGAAAATGTTCCGCCATATGAGAATGAAATTGGTACGAAAGCATCAGAATTAATTTCGATGATAGAACCAATTAAGAATCGTAATGTCGGAGTATGCTTTGATACCGGTCATGCCTTTTTGTCTAGTCGAGGTGAATTCAATGAGGAACTTAAGAAACTAGAGCCATTTGTAAAGGTGTTCCACCTAAATGATAATCATGGTCTTTCAGATGAGCACTTGGCAATTGGGGATGGAGAAATTCCTTTTGACATAATTATTCAATTATTAAAAGAGGGAATAGAAGATTATTTTGTTAATTTTGAAATGAAGTCGGTTGAATACGCAAATAATTCTTTAAAGACTATAGGACTTCTTCTGCAGGAATAGATGTACTAGTGCCATACATTTTTTATATGAATAATTTCTCAAATCCATCATAAGTATAAGAATGAAAATAAAATAATATTGTGCGTGGGAAAGAGATGAAGAGAAATCCCGGCTATTTAAAACCTATCTAAGGTTTTTTATAGCTGGGGTTTTTTAGTATTTTGAAAGGAGTATCGATTGCTGGCTCTGGATTTAGATGGAACGACATTGTTGGATAATAAAACAATCTCTAATGCTACTAAGTATTGGATAGAGAAGGCGAAGTATAAAGGTGTTGTTGTGTCGTTTGCTACCGGTCGCGGTGTTCAAAATACGGGGATTATCGCTAAAGCCATCTTCCAACATATTTTTGAAACGGAATACAATTGGAAATAGGCAACTATAAATTTTGAAAGTAATAGAAAGTCAAGATAGATAAGTAGTTATAACAATGCGTCATGGAGGATGTCACTATGGTAAAAGGCTATATTTTTGACTTAGATGGTACGGTTTATTTGGATGACCAAATAATTGATGGAGCAGTAGAAACAATAAATAGATTAAGAGAAGCAGGCAATAAAGTAGTCTTTTTAACGAATAAATCAATTGCTACTCGAAATGATTATGTAACGAAACTTAATAAACTTGGAATACATGCAAATTTAAGTGAGGTTATTAATTCGAATTATATCGCCGTAAAATATTTGAAAGAACATATGAAAGAACAGGATTCTGTATTAGTCATTGGTGAGGAACCTTTGTTTGAGGAGCTTAGAGAAGAAAATATTACGATTACCAATGACCCTAAAAAGGCTACCTATGTCGTGTTGGGGTGGGATCGAAAGTTCAATTATGAAAAGCTCAATCTTGCATACCAATCATGGTTGAATAAAGCAACTATATTAGCTACAAATCCTGATAGAACTTGTCCGGTCCTTGGGGGCGGTCAGTTACCAGATTGTGGTGCAATTATCGGTGCTTTAGAAGGTGCAACAGGGCAACCTATTGATTCTGTAATTGGAAAACCCTCTCGTCTAACAGCTGAATTTGTAGTAAAAGAAATTTTGAATTTAAAGCCTGAGCAATGTTATATGGTAGGGGACCGTTTGGAAACAGATATAAGAATGGGGTTCGAGAATGGCATGAATACCGTACTCGTGCTCACTGGGGTTTCAACAGCAGATATGGTAGAGGAGACTGTCTATAAGCCAACATATGTACTAAATAGTATTAAGGATATAGTAAATTTATAAGAGATAGCTTAGTTTATAAGAAGGTTTATCCATAGTTCGTTGGTGGAAAGAAAAAGGGATGATGAAGATGTTGAATACATTGATAAATTCAATGGATATGGATATGCTGATGAAGTTACTCATTTCAGCAATATTAGGATTAACGATTGGACTTGAACGTGAGTTAAAACGAAAACCTTTTGGATTAAAAACAAGTTTGGTCATTTCAATTGTAAGTTGCTTATTAACGATTGTGTCTATCCAATCTGCCTATTTATTTCCAGGATCTGAGTATATCAATATACAGATGGATCCTTTGCGTTTGGCAGCCCAAATCGTTTCAGGAATTGGTTTCTTGGGTGCCGGTGTTATTTTGCGAAGAGAAGATGATACGATTACCGGTTTAACCACTGCTGCAATGGTTTGGGGAGCAGCAGGAATAGGTATTGCAACCGGTGCCGGCTTTTATATTGCAGCAATTATGGGAGTCGTCCTCATCATAATTAGTGTAGAGGTAATCCCATTTTTAATTAGCTTACTTGGTTTTTGGAAGCTGCGATCAAAAGAACTTTCATTAAGGTTAATCTTAAAAAATAGGGAGTTCATAGGAGAGGTAATTAAACAAATACAGGAAGAAAATATTAAGATCGAAAATGTTAGAATTAAGGAATTGCGTGATGGATCCTATTTGGTCGATTTAAAGGTTAGAACGAGTTATAAAAAATCTACTCCAGATATTTATTACGGTGTCTCAAGAATTGATAACATTTATAGTACAGAAATAGATGGCTAAATAGACATTAGATGAGACTAACTCTTGAATTTGAGTTAGCCTCATTTCTCTAAAGGTCAAAATTCCATAGTGCTGGGTTTCCAGAGGAAATCGCAAGTGCTCCAGCTTCTAATCCTTGCATTATATCTTCCTTCGAAGCTATTAAACCCCCAGCGATTATTGGTAATCTTACCTTTTTAGTTAATTGATCAATAATTGTCGGCATTAGTCCTGGTAAAACTTCAATTGCGTCCGGTTTACATGAGAGGCTCATTTCAATTCCCTTTGATATTGCTGCTCCATCAATAAGAAATATCCGTTGAATAGCCATTAGTTTTTCCTCTTTTGCATATTTGACTAACGTGCTTTTTGTCGTAATGATTCCTGTTGGCTTCCAGGTGTGTGCGATATATTTGATCGCACTTTTTGTATTCGATAATCCATCAATAAAATCGATATGAATAAAAACCTGTTTATCTGCCTTTTGTAAGCGTTCAAGATAATCATTCATATTAATTAGATTCCCTGTTAAGAGAAAGACAATGTTTGCTTTACTTTTAATTGCCTTTTCAACATCTGCCTCTTCCTTCACTGAGGCAATAACCTGCGACTGTACTAAATCTACTATTTTACTCAACACAATCAGCCTCCTAATTTAGATACAAGCGCTACTATATGACTGGGCTATTTTTAGCATATATCAAACTCATCTGAATGAAAAGAATAATTAATTAATTTACAAATGCGTGGTCTAACTCTACCGTCATTAGAAGGTATCAGCTTCAATCCTTATCCTTGCGTATCCATTACTAAGGATTAAGGCGAGAAGTGTGGATGGATACAAAAAAATAGTCATGGAGCATTTGATATAAAGTATCTCGTGATATGGGATAATAAAATCAAAGTGGCCGAACATATCCGCGAAATTGAACAACTTTATTTTCGGTGGATTCTGAAGATATACCAGCAAAGGAATTTTATAAAAAAATAGGATTTCAAAAATTTGCTTTTGATAAAAAAGCAATTAAATACAAGGACAATATCGAGACGAAGAACATATGGTATTATTTCTCAAGAAATAATTTGTCAAAATTTGTCTTGCTAAAAATGAAGTACTCATTTATTATTAAATGTAATAGCATATATTGATATATTTTGAAATTAAATAACTACATATTGTGTTTTGCCTTGGGAAAAAGATGCCGTTAGGGCTTAATAGGGAATCTGGTGTAAATCCAGAACTGCCCCCGCAACTGTAAATGCTGACGAAATGAACAGACCACTGTATAAGCTAACTTTAAGAGGAAATTTAAAAAGGAGGATGAAAAGGACCAAGAAGTTCGAGGCGGCGAAGCTTTGAGTACCGGAGCGTATGTAATTTATACGTGAGGAACGGAAAAGCAAGCCAACGAAGAAATTCGAAGTGTCATTTTCACCGGACTTTTTAAAATCATCTAGTAGGTACTTATATGGGAAGGGTTCAAAGTAGATTGAAGCATAAGTCAGGAGACCTGTCTTTTCTTTAGTAGTTTCACCTTCTTCGGGGATTGGGAAGATGAAACGGTGGCGACAGGTGGGCTCTATTTTTGCTCTCTTGATGTTATCGTTTCATCCGCTCAATTCATTGGGCGGATTTTTTATGTTCATCGAAAAAAAATAAAGGGAGAGAAATACATGAATCGTACAGCACAAGGGGAATTGGATTCCGTTCTAAATTCACTTGAACATGCAGAACGCACTTATCAGCTTGATATAACGGAAATAAGAAACAAATTACAAGGCATGAATCTCGCAAAACTTGAAGCAAACCAACATGCTCTTTTTTATTCCTTAAACAAAATTGCCATGGATCAGCCAAACTGGACCTACTTAGCAGCACATCTTTATTTAAATGAGCTTTATGAGAAAGCAGCAACAAATAGAAATTACAACACTGTTCTAAAATATGGGAGTTTGTATGATTTACTACTAGAACTGACAATAAAAGGAATTTATTCTAAAGCACTACTAGACTCCTATACCAAGGATGAGATTACGGAACTAGGAAAGCTTATAGACCCTTCTAAAGACCATCTATTTACATACATTGGTTTATTTTTACTGGCGGATCGATATCTTGCCAGAGATTATGAGCGTAATATTTACGAACTTCCGCAGGAGCGCTTCATGATAATCGCCATGACATTAATGCAGCACGAGAAAAAAGAGTCTCGATTGAACTTTGTGAAAGAAGCATACTGGGCATTAAGTAATTTATACATGACAGTCGCAACTCCGACCCTATCAAATGCGGGTAAAAGCTTTGGTCAATTGTCCTCTTGTTTTATTGATACAGTGGAAGATTCACTTGATGGAATCTATTTAAATAACTGGGATATTGCGAGATTATCAAAGGACGGGGGCGGAATTGGTGTTTATTATGGGAAAGTTCGTGCATTAGGCTCTGATATTAAAAAATTCAAAGGGAATTCCTCAGGGGTAGTTCCATGGATTCGCCTAATCAACGATACAGCAGTAAGTGTTGATCAATTGGGACAACGTCAAGGAGCGATTGCGATCTATCTGGATTTATTCCATAAAGATGTAATGAATGGCTTCCTTGATTTGAAGACGAATAATGGGGACGAACGCCGGAAGGCCCATGATATTTTTACAGGGGTCTCAGTTCCAGATCTGTTTATGAAAAAGCTAGAAGAGGTAGATGAAAACGGAAGAAGCATTGGGGACTGGCACACCTTTTGTCCACATGAAGTCAAGCGGATCATGGGTTGGAAGGATGAGAACGGAAATTTATTAGGTCTTGAAGATTTTTATGACGAAGAAGATGAAAAATATTTCACTGAAAAATACTTCGAGGCCGTCAATCATCCACTTTTACCACGTAAATCATATCGAGCGATGGATGTGATGGCACGAATCATGGTTGCTCAGTTAGAAACAGGGACACCCTATATGTTTTACCGTGATGAAGTAAATCGCCAAAATCCGAACAAACATCTTCTGGGAAAAGGACGAACTGCGATTTTCTGCAGTAATTTATGTACTGAAATTGCTCAAAATATGTCAGCAACTGAGATTACGAAGGAATACATAGATGATGAAGGTAATATTATAATTGTTCGAAAACCAGGTGATTTTGTCGTTTGTAATCTTTCATCTATTAATCTACCAAGGGCTATTCAGGAAGATGTACTTGAACGATTGATTCGCATCCAGGTAAGAATGCTTGATAATGTCGTGGATTTAAATACCATTGCGGTCAAACAAGCAGATGTCACAAATAAGAAGTTTCGCGCAGTTGGATTAGGGACATTTGGCTGGCATCATCTTTTAGCTCTTAAGGGGATTTACTGGGAATCAGATAAAGCAGTTCAATTTGCGAATGAACTGTATGAGGACATTGCCTATAACGCGATTCAATCCTCGATGGAGCTAGCTAAGGAAAAAGGAGCTTACCCGAAATTTGAAGGTTCTGAGTGGGAAACGGGATTGTATTTTACCCGCAGAAAGTATACTACTGAACGATGGAACAAGCTTCAAGATAATGTGACTCGGAACGGAATGCGGAATGGTTGGTTAATGGCGGTAGCACCAAATTCATCGACAGCTAAAATTGGTGGATCAACAGATGGAATAGATCCAATTTACGCGGCTGAGTATGCCGAGGAGAAAAAGAATTTCAAGTTTAAAGTAACTGCACCTGATATCAATCATAAGACGTATGAATTTTATCGAAAAGCGCGCCATGAAATCGATCAAATCTGGAGTATAAGACAAAATGCAGCACGTCAGCGTCATATTGATCAGGGCATTAGCTTTAATCTATATGTCAGACATAACATTAAAGCGAAGGACCTTTTGCAACTTCACTTGGAGGCCTGGAAACACGGGCTAAAGACGACTTATTATGTAAGAAGCACTTCCCAAGCAGAAATTGAAGAATGTGAACTTTGCCATAGTTAACTTTATTCAGCAGGAGTAAACCCTGCCTGAATAAAGTTAACTACGCCTCCGGCGGATGCCACAGATTTTCGAAGGAAGTTTTTCGAACATAAGATCAAAGACTAAGAACGCCACTTCCTGTGGCAACGTCTTTGTGACCCACATCCTGTGGGCCTAAAAAATCTGGGCGCAAATACGCCAAGGAGCATTTGATTAAGGGGGATATCCGATGACAAGTAATCACTCATTAACAAAAATGAAATTATTTAATCCAGAATTTCCGAATAAATCAACAGGGATCATTAATGGGGAAACCTCGGGGCTATTAAATTGGAATGATATTGCATATCCGCAAATGTATACATTGTATCAAACCTTGCTTTCAAATTTTTGGAAGGCTCAAGAAATCAATATGCAGGATGATATTAAACAATGGGACCAACTAAGTCCTACTGAAAAGGATGTATTTTTACGAATAAACACTCAGTTGGCATCATTAGATAGCTTACAAACACCGACAATGAATCAGGTAATGGACTATGTAACAGATTCCAGCTTTAAGGCTATTTTCGCGGTCATTTCTCAGCAGGAAGCCGTTCATAATGAGTCATATTCCTATATTTTAAGCTCACTTGTACCTTTGCATGAACAAAAAGAACGATTTAATCAGGCAAAAGATGACCCGATTGTTCGAAAAAGAAACCAATTGATTCTAAACGCTTACGAGGGATTCAGGGAACAACCGACCCCGGAAAATTTGTTTAAGCTTGCGATCAATTCGATTAATCTAGAAGGAATCTATTTTTATGCAGGTTTTGCCTTTTTCTATAATCTTGCTAGACAACAAAAAATGCTAAAAACAAGCACAATGATTAGCTATATTCAAAGGGATGAAATGCAGCATGCATATTTCATCGCTCAATTTGTCCGAATTCTTTTGTCAGAGAACCCAGAATTAAACACCGACGAAAACAAGGAGTACGTTTATCATGCAATTGGACAGGCCGTGGAGCTTGAAAAGGAATGGGCACACTATATTTTGAAAGATATTGATGGAATTGATTTGAAAGAATTTGAAGAATATGTAGAATATCTTGCTAATAAAAGGCTTCGCCAGCTTGGGTTCCAAAATTTATATAAAGAGAGAGATAACCCAATGCCGTGGATTCACGTGTTTAGTGATGAAATGATGAATGATACCAAATCTGATTTCTTTGAACAAAAATCACGAACCTACACGAAGGTATCCCAATCCAATGGGTTTGATGAGCTATAGTATGAAGGTTGCAATTGTGTATACATCAATTACAGGGAATACAGAGGGAGCGATGGAAATCGTCAACGATTACATGAAAAGATACACACAACAATGCTATGTTTATCAGGTCGAATATTTTCCTTTTTATCAATTGGAATCATTTGATGCGATAATCATCGGAACCTACACATGGGGAAGTGGGGATATTCCGCATGAAATGATGAGGCTTTATCATGCTTTTGAGAACTACAAAACAAAGGACATTGTTACTGGCGTATTTGGTACAGGGGACGAATGCTATCCGAATTTTTGTGGGGCGGTTGATGAATTTCGCGATATGCTTTATGTGCATTCAACATTAGCGGCAACTTTAAAAATTGAATTATTGCCACAACGTATAGATGAACATCGATTTGAACGCTTTGCCCAAGTTGTAATGGAGCGAGTAAATAGTAAAAAGGGTATCACAGTTTAAATGTGATACCCTTTTTGAATTGCAATTCTAGAATTTGGATTGGTTAAGATTTACCTGTTCGACAATCTTTTTGGTACAATTAGAGGATAAGAATGAAACGATTTACACTCTGTTTAGGAGGTTAAAATATGTCACTACAATTTATTTTGGGACGTGCAGGTACTGGAAAAACATACAAATGTATTGAATCTATTCGTACGAAGCTTCTTGACGACCCGATTGGTTCCCCAATTGTGTACTTAGTTCCGGACCAAATGACTTTCCAATCTGAATATGATTTAATCAATTCCCCTGGCATTGGCGGAATGATGCGAGCCCAAGTATTCAGTTTTACACGTTTAGCATGGAGAGTTCTCCAGGAAACTGGAGGAATGAGTCGCTATCATGTCAATAATGTCGGAGTGAATATGCTGCTTCGCAAAATCATTGATTCTAAAAGTGCGGAACTAAAGGTTTTCTCTCGCGCAGCTGATAAAAATGGGTTCATTACCCAAATGGAAGAAATGGTCGCGGAGTTTAAAAGATATTGTGTTACTCCAGAAATCTTGGAAAAACAAAGCGAAACAATCACACCTGAAAATAAGGTGCTTTCCGATAAATTACATGACTTGCAGCTGTTATATGATGAATTAGAAAGACATCTTTTTGAGAAATACGTAGATTCTGAGGATTATTTACGACTTTTAGCAGAAAAAATTCCTCAATCTACCTATATCAAAGACGCGGAAATTTTAATTGATGGCTTCCATAGTTTTACTCCACAGGAACTCGAAGTATTAGGACAGTTAATGAAGACTTCAGAAAAGGTTACGATTGCCCTTACTGTTGATAAGGCTTATGAGGTTCCACCACATGATTTAAGCCTATTCCGGATGACAGGTAAAACCTATCAATCTATTATTCAATATGCTGCTGAAAATAATATTATGGTGGAGGAGCCAGTACTGTTAACAAACCCGTATCGATACTCTTCTGAGCCTTCTTTGGAACATTTGGAAAGATACTTTGATGAAAGACCGACTGTTCCATACCAGGGGGCAACGTCAATCACATTAAGCCAAGCGGTGAATCGACGTGCTGAAATTGAAGGAATCGCGCGTGAAATTCAAAAATTAGCAAGAGATCAAAACTATCGCTATCGAGATATCGCGATTATGATTCGCAATGCTAGCGATTATCATGAAATTATTGAAACCATTTTTGCGGATTACCACATTCCATTCTTCATTGACCAAAAGCGTTCGATGTTAAATCATCCGTTAATTGAACTCATTCGATCAAGTCTAGAGGTCGTTAACAGTAACTGGCGCTATGAGTCTGTTTTTCGCTGTGTTAAGACAGATCTTTTATATCCGTTTGGAGAGGAGATTTCTGCACTTCGAGAGGATATGGACAAGCTTGAGAATTATGTGCTTGAATATGGTATTCAAGGCTATAAATGGACAAATGGTAAGCGTTGGAAGTATAAGCGTATAAGAGGATTAGAAGATTCAGATCTGCCACAAACAGATAGCGAACGTGAATATGAGGACAAGCTTAACGAACTTCGTACCATGATTGTGGAACCATTACTTACCCTCGGGAAACGACTTCAAAAGGCGAAGGGTGGCAGAAGTATGTGTGAGGCACTCTTCCTTTATTTAGAGGAACTTGAAATCCCAGCAAAAATGGAGGAATTGAAGCTTAATGCAGAATTAGCCGGTAGACTTTCAGAAGCTAGAGAAAATGACCAGGTGTGGAATGCGGTTCTAGAGTTGCTTGATCAATATGTAGAAATTATCGGTGACGAAAAAGTTTCACTCACTATGTTTAGCACTATGATTGAAACAGGACTTGAGAGCATGCGATTTGCACTAGTCCCACCAGCAATTGACCAGGTGCTCGTGGCAAGCTTGGAGCGTTCTCGATTTTCAAACATTAAATGTACCTTTATTATCGGTGCAAACGATGGTGTCCTGCCTGCCCGCCCAAATGAGGAAGGTGTGTTTTCGGAATCAGACCGGGAAAAATTAGGTGATGCAGGACTACAATTAGCACCTGGAAGCAGAGAAACATTATTAGATGAAAATTTCCTTATTTATTGTGCGCTAACAAGCCCACAGGATGCTTTATATATTAGCTATCCGTTGGCGAATGAAGAAGGAAAATCATTGCTCCCATCACCAATTATTAAGCGTCTGAAGGACATTTTCCCACATGTTGTAGAAACGTTTTTTATGAATGAGCCTTCAGAGCTCACTAAGTCAGAACAGCTAGAATATCTTGTGAATCCTGATGTCGCTTTATCTTCTTTAGCTACACAATTGCAGGCATGGAAAAAACAGTATCCCATTCAAGATATATGGTGGGATGTCTATAACTATTTCGCAAACCACGATGAAATGAAATACAAAAGCCAGCTTGTATTAAGTAGTTTATTTTATAAAAATAAACCGAAAAAGCTTTCAAATGAAATAGCGCAAAGCTTATATGGCGACCATATTCAAGGTAGTGTCTCACGAATGGAAGTATTCCAGGGCTGTGCGTTCTCTCACTTTGCAAGCTACGGGCTTCAGCTAAAAGAGCGTAAAGTATTTCGCTTGGAATCGCCAGATATTGGTGATTTATTCCATGCGGCCCTTAAGAAGATTGCCGAATCCTTAAGAATCAATGGAATCGACTGGCGTGACCTGACAAAGGAGCAATGTGACAAGCTTGCTGCAAAAGCAGTAGAGGAATTAGCACCCAGGTTACAGAAGGAAATTTTATTAAGCTCAAATCGCCATCACTATATCATGCATAAATTGCAAAAAATTATTAGCCGTGCATCAAAGGTTTTAAGTGACCATGCAAAAGCAAGCGGCTTTGCTCCAATAGGAATTGAGTTAGGCTTTGGTAAGAAGGGACCACTTCCGCCCATTCGTTTTAATTTAGATAATGGCAGTACGATGGAGCTTGTTGGTCGAATCGACCGCGTTGATAAAGCAGAAAGCTCAAAGGGTGTACTTTTACGTGTGATCGATTATAAATCAAGTCAAAAGGCACTCAATCTTTCAGAGGTATACTATGGGCTTGCTTTGCAAATGTTAACTTATTTGGATGTCATTATTACACATTCTAAGGATTGGATTGGAACGACAGCAAAACCAGCAGGTGTCCTTTATTTCCATATTCATGACCCATTAATCCATTCAAATAAAGTATTGCCTGAGGATAAAATTGAAGAAGAAATCTTTAAGAAATTTAAAATGAAGGGTCTTTTACTAGGGGATGAGGAATCTGTTCGATTGATGGATGAGTCACTAGGAACAGGCTACTCTCAAATTGTCTCTGCAGCGATTAAAAAGGACGGAAGCTTTTATTCTAATTCACAGGTGGCAAGTGAAGAAGAGCTTGGTTATCTTCGCAACCACGTACGTGGCGTCTTTAAAAATACTGGTAATCGGATTACAAATGGTGAAATTGAGATTGCACCATATAAACTTAAGGATAAAACACCTTGTACGTTCTGTCCGTTTAAATCCGTTTGTCAGTTTGACCAAAGCTTAGAGGAAAATAATTACCGGGTTCTACCAAATGAAGGTAAGGATGTAATCCTCGAGAAAATTCGGAATGGAGGTGTGAAAATTTATGAATAATACCATACCAAAACCTGAAGGAAGCCAATGGACAGATGACCAATGGAAAGCTATCGTCTCAAGTGGTCAAGATATTTTAGTTGCCGCAGCGGCAGGGTCCGGTAAAACAGCAGTACTTGTTGAGCGGATTATCCGAAAAATTTTAACAAAAGAGCATCCGGTTGATGTCGATCGTTTACTTGTTGTGACATTTACAAATGCATCTGCAGCTGAAATGCGCAATCGAATTGGAGAAGCGTTGGAAAAAGCATTAAAAGAAGACCCAGCCTCCTTACACATTAGACGGCAGCTGAGCTTGCTTAATCGTGCCTCCATCTCAACGATTCACTCTTTCTGTCTGGAAGTGATTCGAAAGTTTTATTATTTAATCGATATTGACCCAGGTTTTCGAATAGCAGATTCAACGGAGGCGGAACTTTTACGTGATGAGGTAATGGAAGAACTGTTTGAAGAGCATTACAGCAATTTAGAAAATACAAAATTCTTTGATTTAGTTGACCGTTTTACAAATGACCGAACAGATGTTGAATTGCAAAATATGATTCGGAAACTATATGAATTTTCACGAGCGCATCCAACACCTGATGAATGGCTTAAGCAGATTGCGGATGATTACCAAGTGAATGACCAGACTTTGGATCAAACACCATATATTCCGTATTTGTTAGCGGATATTTCGCTACAGTTTGAAGGTGCAAAAGCCAATTTAGAGCATGCAATGGATATCATTCGAATGCCTGGAGGGCCAGCACCTCGAGCAGCAAATATTGAAGCAGAGCTTGAACAAATCCATCGACTCTTACATGCAAAGAACCATTCATGGACTGCACTCTACCATGAAATGCAAACGATTGTGTTTGACAGAGCAAAGCCTGTTAAGGGTGATGAGTATGATGAAATTCTGAAGGAGCAGGTAACCAAGCTTAGAGATGACGCAAAAAAGCTTGTTGAAAAATTAAAAGAAGATTTGTTTAGTCGAACACCAGAAAGCTATTTAGACAATATAAAAGAAATGCAGCCTTCCATTGAAATGCTGGTTCAGCTTGTGATTGAATTTGGCGAGAGATTTCAGAAGGTAAAAGAAGAAAAAGGGTTAGTCGACTTTTCAGATTTAGAGCATTATTGTCTTGAAATTCTTCGAAAGGGCGGTACAAGGTCAGAAGAGCTTGTGCCATCTGAGGCAGCTCTAGAATACCGGCTTCAGTTTGAAGAAGCTTTTGTAGATGAGTACCAAGATACAAATATGGTGCAAGAATCCATTTTAAAGCTTGTAACAAAAGACGGAGAATCGACTGGGAATATGTTCATGGTTGGGGATGTAAAACAATCCATATACCGTTTCCGTCTTGCCGAACCAATGTTATTCTTGAGTAAATATAAACGATTTACCCAAACAGGGGAAAATACCGGGTTAAGAATTGATTTATCGAAAAACTTCCGTAGTCGTGCTGAAGTCTTGGATGGAACGAATTATTTGTTCAAACAAATCATGGGTGAGGCTGTTGGTGAAATTGACTATGACGATGATGCGGAATTAAAGCTGGGTGCTGATTATCCTGAAAGTAATCAAATGGCGGCTGAATTAGTACTAATTGATAAAAATGGCCAAGGGGCCCAAAGCTATGAGCCAGAAGATGATGAAGAGCAAGAGGAGCAAATGGTCCATTTTGACGAGGCAGAGCTGGAAACAGCACAGCTTGAAGCTCGTGCTATGGCGAAGCAAATCAAAGAAATGATTTCTTCCGGGTTCCAAGTATTTGACCGCAAAGAAAATCGGATGAGAAGCATTACGTATCGCGATATTGTCATACTGATGCGGTCAATGCCATGGGCCCCACAAATTATGGAGGAGTTCAAACAGCAAGTAATCCCAATCTATGCGGACCTTTCTACGGGCTATTTTGATGCAACAGAAGTCGCAATTATGATGTCTTTATTAAAGGTGATTGATAATCCATATCAAGATATTCCGCTGGCATCTGTTCTACGTTCACCTATTGTTGGACTAGAAGCGGATGAGCTCGCAAAAATCAGAACCTATGAAAAAAATAACCCTTATTATGAGGCATTAAAAGTTTTCTTGAAGGAAGCTTCTTCTGATGATGCAACACATGGGAAGGTAGCCGATTTTTATCATAAATTAGAAACCTGGCGTACTAGAGCTAGAACAGGTTCTCTTTCTGAGTTAATTTGGCAATTGTACAGAGAAACGTATTTTTATGATTTTGTTGGTGGGATGCCTGGAGGGAAGCAACGTCAAGCAAACCTTCGCGCACTGTACGACCGTGCTCGCCAATATGAAGCGACTTCCTTTAGAGGATTATTCCGATTTTTGCGTTTTATTGAACGGATGCAGGATCGTGGTGATGATTTAGGTACGGCAAGAGCGCTTGGTGAACAAGAGGATGTTGTCCGACTCATGACCATTCATAAAAGTAAGGGGCTTGAATTCCCGGTTGTATTTGTAGGTGGACTTTCGAAGCAATTTAATATGATGGACTTAAATAAAAAATATTTATTAGATAAAGAGCTAGGTTTTGGTACGAAATATGTGAATCCAACGCTTCGAATTACGTACCCAACCTTACCGATGCTTGCGATTAAGAAAAAAATGCATCTTGAACTAATTTCAGAAGAAATGCGAGTCCTTTATGTTGCTCTTACAAGGGCAAAGGAAAAACTATATCTTGTAGGTACAGTGAAGGATTTAGAAAAGCAGCTTGGTAAATGGCAGGCCACACTTCAAAACAAAGAGTGGTTAATAGCAGACCATACAAGAGCTGGCGCTAAAAACTATTTAGATTGGATAGGACCTGGAATAATTAGACATAAGGATGCCAAGTTGCTTCGTGGGGATGAAACTGTCGATGGGCTTCCAACTGAGATTGTAAATCATCCCGCAAAATGGGAGATTCGAACAATCCCAGCTATAGAACTTCAACAAATTGAAGTTGGGGAAGAAAGTAAGCATGAACAAATTGAGGCTGCATTAAAAGAAGGTAAATCAATTCCGGTTAGTAGTGATGCAACAGAACGAATTGAACATCAATTAACTTGGAAATACCCTTATAAATCTGCAGCAAATAAGCGTTCAAAACAGTCCGTTTCAGAGATAAAAAGACAGCGAGAGAGTATGGATGAACATAGTGATACTGCTTTTCTTCCACAGTTCCGGAGTGCAAGTGCAGATCGACCGCGGTTTATGCAGCAAAAATCACTAACACCTGCAGAACGAGGTACCGCGATGCATATGGTGATGCAGCATGTTGATTTAAGCGAACCAATTAATGAGGAATCTGTGCGGGAACAAATCCAGCGAATGGTTCATCATGAGCTTTTAACACAGGAGCAGGCCGATGTAATTGATGTTGCAAGTATTCTTGGATTTTTTGAATCAGGGATTGCACAGCGGATGTTAGCTGCTGAAAACGTAAGACGAGAAGTTCCATTTAGTGTCGCCATTCCAGCATCGCAAAGTTATGCGGACTGGTCTGATGAACAACAGGAAAATGTCCTTATCCAAGGGGTTATCGATTGTATCTTTGAGGATGAAAAAGGAATTGTTCTGATCGACTATAAAACGGACACAATTACCGGTAAATTTAGAAGCTTTGAAGATGCAAAGCCTGAACTAGAGGACCGCTATCGTGTTCAGCTTGAACTATATAGTCAAGCCATCGAACATATTTGGAAAAAACCACTAAATGAAAGATATTTATACTTTTTCGACGGTGGACATTTGTTAGAAATGTAGAGGTAAAGAAGTACTGCTCCTATTTTTAGGACAGTACTTTTTCGTTAATTTCCAGTTAACACTATCATTTTCATGACTACTCCTATGTTAAAATAATAGTACTAGCTTACGGTTAAGGAAGGGGACTTTCGAATGAGAATTCTTCACACCGCGGATTGGCATTTAGGCCGATCACTTGAGGGAAGAAGTAGATTAGAAGAACAAGCACAATTCTTGGACGAGCTTGTAAAAATTGTTGAAGAAGAAAGAATAGATGTTGTGTTAATGGCTGGAGACGCATTTGATACGGTGAATCCACCAGCAGCAGCTGAAAGCTTATTTTATGAAAGTATCGCCCGTTTATCAAACGGTGGTAAGAGACCAGTTTCCATAATTGCGGGAAACCATGATAACCCAGACCGCCTGTCAGCAGCCTCACCCCTTGCCCAAAGGCATGGGATTCAACTACTTGGCTTGCCAACAATGGATGTCCAAACCATCTATGTTCCTACAACAAATGAAACTCTTAAACTAGCAGCTTTACCATATCCATCTGAGTCACGTTTAGCTGAAGTATTATCGGATTCTTATGAAGAATTAATGCTTCGCGATAAATATGATCAACGCATTCAAGGAATTTTTGAAGAAATGAGCAAAGCTTTTTCACCTGAAACAATAAATATCGCAATGAGCCATATTTATGTAACGGGTGGAAGCAGCACAGATTCTGAGCGACCAATTGAGGTTGGTGGGGCGTATACAGTTGCTGCCACTAGTCTTCCAGAAGCAGCACAATATGTTGCACTTGGGCATCTACACCGTCCACAAATGGTGTCAAGAGCGAAAACACAGGCTCGCTATTCAGGTTCACCATTAGCTTACAGTTTCTCAGAGGCAGGCTACGCGAAGTCTGTAACCATTTTAAACGCGAAACCTAACCAACCTATTGAAATGTCGGAGGTATTTTTATCAAGTGGCAAACCTCTTGTAAGATGGAAAGCGAAAGAAGGGCTTGCCCAGGTCTATACATGGCTTGATGAAGGTAAGGATGCGAATGCATGGATTGATCTTGAAATCCATGTGACAAATGCCCTGTCAATCGAAGAGATTCATAGATTACGAAAGCATCATAGTGGTTTTATTCATATTCGACCCGTTTTTGAAGAACTTGAAAAAGAAAAAGCAGAACGAACAGTGAATTCAAATACCCCAATTGATGAGCTATTTGTCCGCTTTTATGAAAAACAAACAGGCGGGGCAAAACCTGAGGCCGAGTTAACGAAATTATTTTTAGAGCTTATTACGGATGAAGCAGACGAGGATGGTGACGAAGCATGAAACCTATCACATTAACAGTAGCGGGGCTTCATAGCTTCCGTGAAAAACAAACTGTTGATTTTGACTCCCTTTGCGAAGGTGGAGTTTTTGGGATTTTTGGACCGACAGGAAGTGGTAAGTCTTCCATACTCGATGCGATGACACTTGCCCTTTACGGGAAAGTCGAACGCGCCTCCAATAATACGCACGGGATTCTTAATCATGCCGAAAACCAGCTTCTTGTTTCGTTTATGTTTGAGTTAGAAAACGCAAAAGGAACAAAGCGTTATATGATAGAGCGCAGCTTCAAACGGCAGGATGATTTAAAGGTAAAATCCTCAGTAAGCCGGATCATCGAGGTCGGTGAGGAATCAGTTGTACTGGCTGATAAAATAGGTGAAGTCAATCAATGTGTACAGGATTTATTGGGCTTAACAATCGACGACTTTACAAGAGCGGTTGTACTTCCACAAGGGAAATTCTCTGAATTTTTATCATTAAAAGGTGTTGACCGCAGACAAATGCTTCAGCGTCTATTTAACCTTGAACAATATGGGGACAAGCTAAATAAAAAACTGAAAAATAAGCTAACGGTGGCAAAAAATGAGTTAAACGAAGTAGTGGCTGAACAAGCGGGTCTTGGAGATGCATCAACAGAAGCTATTAAAATGGCTGAGCAGGAGCTTAAAGACACAGAAATACTTCTCGAAAAACGCCAAAACGAAGTCAATAAGATTGAGGTGGATTTTGAAAAGAGCAAAAATATTTGGCAATGGCAGTTGGAAAAACGCGAATTAACACAAAAAAAGGTTGAAATCGAACGAGAAAAATTACACAGCGTTCAGCTTGAAGAAAAAGTGAAGAATGCGGAAACAGCAGCTCTCATCCTGCCATATTTAGAGGAATATGAATCCGCAAAAGAATCTTTAGAAAAAGCAACGCTCCGTCATCAAACCTTACAAAGCCAATTAACAATAAAAAAACAAGAAAACGAAGCTAAGGCGAAGGTGTACGATCATGCCCGTCAGCAAAAGACGGAAAAGCTACCATTTTACCTAACAAAAAAACAACAGCTTGTTGATGCTAAATTAGTTCATGAAAAAGCAATTGATCTTGAAGGTGAAGCAAATGAGCTGCAAGAAAAGTCGAACAGCCTACAAGCCATTGGCCGTGAAAAACAAAAACAAATTGAGGCAATTACGGCATCAATTACGTTAGATACAGAAAAACAAAAAGAACGAAAAGAAAAGCTTTCCTATTTAACGGTTCCAGCAGATGTACGGGATGAGCTACAGAAAGCCACTCAACAGAAGCAAACGATTCTTTTTTCTAATACAAGTCTAACCGAGCAAAAAACAGAGCTAGAAAATAGCCGTGGCCAGCTCGACGAAGTAGAGAAAAAGCTTGATTCGCAAAATGAGGTACTTGCCCAAGCTAAGAAAAGAATGGAAACTCTATTTTTAAATAATGCATCCAAGTATGAGGTAGCATGTGAATGTGAAAGAGATACCGAGAAGCTACTTAGGTTAGCTGAAATTCAACTTACTAGGCTAAAGCAAGAATTAGAGGATAATCGAAAAAGGAATCTCGCCATTCAGCTAGCAGGCCGGCTTCATTCAGATGAACCTTGTCCAGTTTGTGGTTCGACCCATCATCCAAACCCTGTATCCATCCATGAAGATCATGGGGATGAAATAGAAGCACAAATTGAAAAATGTAACAATGATATAACAACAGCAAGAAATATGAAACAAGAATTTTCAACACTCAAACTTAAGCTTGAACAAATTTCTGCTGGCCTTATCGGGGAGTATCCGGAGGAAATGAATGCCCCTGTCCAAGAAAATAGACTTGTTCATGATAAGGAATTTGAAGATGTAAATGGAAAGCTTCAGGCACTGACTGTTGAGCAAAAATCATTGCAACAGGATTATTTACAGCTTAAAGAAATGGGAAGAAAAGCAATTCAAGATATTCGTTCATCGTTAAAACAAGTGAGTCAGCTTGAACAGACAAAGGAAATCAATACAAAGTCCGTTAATGAGCTTCAGGCGCGGATCTTAACCTTGCAGGAAAAAATAAAGGAACAGTATATGAACTGGAAGCAAGCCTTTCCGCAGCTTGAATTTGAAACAATTGAAGCGAAGCTTGGGGACATTTCGAAAAACGATAAACAGGCCCAAAACCTTTCTGCTGAAATTGATAATGGAACCATAGTGCTTGAACAAAAAGAACAAGAAAAGCAAAAATATCAAAATGAAAGCAATGGGCTTGACCGCCAAATTGTTGAAATCAATTCTACATTAAAAGGTAAACTTGAAGCCTTGGCTGAAGCACGTAATAAACTTGCAAAAGAAGTGGGAAATAGCAACATCGACCAGCTCATGGTTGAAACTGAGCAAATGATAAAACAGCTTGAAGAAACGGAAAATTTTGCGTATGAAGCATGGCAGAAGGTCCAAGTTGATTGTCAAAAACTCGAAAATGAAACCCATGCTGCTCTGCAAGCATTACAGGATGGTAAAGCTCGAAATGAAAAAGCAACAGCAAAATGGACTGAGGTGCTTGAAACAACTAGTTTTTCCAAAGCTTCTGATGTGAAGGACTCAATTTTATCAAAACAGGAACAAGTGAATCTAAAAACAAAAATTGAACATTATTGGGATCACTTTAAGCAAATTCAAACTGATTTGCAAAAAATGAATGATCTACTAAAAGGGGAAGAATTAACTCAGGAAAAATGGGACGAAATTCAAAAAATCCGTACGGAAATGAAAGGGATGCTTAATCAAGCAGTAGAGGCGAAAGGAGCGGCGGTAAATGCCCTCCAAGTACTTTTAGAAAAGCATGAGCGTTTCAATGAACTTGGAGACCGACGAAATGGACTTGAAAAAATAGTGGAGCAATACAACAAGCTTCAATCTGTTTTTAAAGGAAATAGTTTCGTAGAGTTTATTGCAGAAGAGCAGCTTGTTCAAGTTAGTCTTGATGCTACTGAGCGACTTGGAATTCTAACAAGACAGCGCTATGCTGTTGAAGTGGATTCACAGGGTGGGTTTATTATGAGAGATGATGCCAATGGCGGGGTTAGACGCCCAGTTACAACCCTTTCTGGTGGAGAGACATTTTTAACATCATTGGCATTGGCCCTATCACTTTCAGCACAAATCCAGCTAAGGGGAGAATATCCGTTGCAATTTTTCTTCTTAGACGAAGGATTTGGTACATTGGATGCAGACTTATTAGATACGGTTGTGTCAGCTCTTGAAAAACTGCATTCAAAGGAATTAGCAGTAGGCGTCATAAGTCACGTCCAGGAATTAAGGGCTAGATTGCCAAAACGCCTGATTGTTGAACCAGCTGAACCTTCAGGCAGGGGAACCCTTGTTAGATTAGAAACATTATAGGAACATAGAAAGAGGCCAGCAAGGGCCTTTTTCTATGCATTTTTGGTCATAAGCTGGTCTGCAAAATCTTCATCATTCGTGTTTGTAGAGTTTAATCCATTATTCGTACAAATAAAATCTCCCGTATTAAACGAGCCTGATCCCGAGTAAGTCTTCGCCGTATCCTTTGGTGAAACATAGAAGGAGTCCCCGAAATTAACAACTCCGCCACCGACATTCACAATTTTTATAGGTCCTACAATTGCTGGCATATGCGTCATCCTTTAATAAGCATTTTCATGCTATTACTTTATGTGAAAATAAGAAATTCGTGAACTATCTTTCAGTAGTCTGGTTACCTAATAATTTTCGAATATGTTTAACTCTTGCTTGGGTCTCGATCTCCCTGGTAGAACCAATCTGGAGTACAGAGGAAGAGGAAATAGCAAGTATTCTGACAGTATTTACTTTGATAACAGGATTTTGATGAAAGGTGTTCATATTTATTTTTTCATCAATTGTTACTTTTGGCAGTTCCCTTTCAAAAAAAGGAAATGCAGAAAAACTTCCTTCATTCGAAAAAAATAATGGGACTTCTTTTTGAACGGCAAGTGCTTGCGAAACGGGAGCAATTCTTCTTGTGTCGCCAACCTCAACAATGCTACTAAATAGAACAGCATTTATTCGAATGTAATCAACAACAGATAGCCTTTTCATTTTTGATCAACCCCGTGTAGCTAGCGGAACAAATGGTCCAATGATTAAAGATTCGGGTGGAGTGTCAAATGCAGAGGCCATAGAAATGGTCATTGCATCTCCAATAATAAAAACAGCTGATGTCGAAACAGCGACAATATCAATATTACCAACTTGAATTTCTTTGTTAACTACTGTAAAGTTCACGATTCATTCCCCTTTTTCATGTTTTTAGGCAGATGTTTAATATAGGTAGTAATTGAATTTTTTATGTCGCTTTTAATATGGCTAATTATATTTTGGTACACTTGTATTTCATTTGAGGGATTTTGTAATTCTGCATGATATTGGCCTAGATAATGGACAGTACGGTCAGGAATTTGTTTCTGGATATCCTCAATGATAAAGCCTGAGTGCCCTTCTTCTAGAGCCGTTCGTTCCTGTTTAGCAATTCCTTCAATAAGTACCGGGCCTTCGTTTGACAAATACTCATCGATATTGTCTTGAATCTCGTCAAGTAGTCCTTTATGAACATGTCGAACATCTGGTACATTCATTTTTCCTTGACCTACTGAAAAATCCTCTATTGGTTCGCCATTCATTGGATTTAAACCAATGTTTAATGTACCTTCCAATGTCTCAACCTTAAGTTGGTCAAACTTATACTCAATCCTCTCTATCGTTGTGGAAGGCTGCTTCTTAAATTCGTGTAATTGTGTTTGAATTTCTTTAAGGGATTGCTCTAATTGGTTTATCCGTAGGTTTTGTTGCTGAATATACTGATAAAGATTCTGTACATATGAGGAAGTCGTACAATCATAATAAGGATACATAGCATTCACCCTTTCAAAAAACTCTGTTATGGTTTACACTATTCAGCTAAGGTGGAATGGGTGAATGCCCATTATCTTACTCCTGTTGCCCCAATTACAGGGGCAACTGCTGCTGCACCAGCTGTTCCGCCTAAAGGAACTGCTGGTGCTTCTAACATATTTGTTGCTTTTGTTGTAATTTCCGGAGCTGGTTTGGTAAATCCACCTGTATTATAAAGATTAGCAGAAGGTCGAATAACTCCAGCACTTCCAATTTGTAGGACAGATGAGTTTGCAACACTCCCAACTCTTAATGTTTGAATACAAATACTTTGATTAATATAAAAATTCATATGCGTATACCCCCTTATGCGTTTCCGACAACGACACTATCAATTGTATCCGTATCATATGTGTTGGTTACACTCTGATTATTAAAGATTCGATTTCCGTTCCCGGTATTAAATGAGCCAGCTCCAGCGAATGTTTTGGCGGTAGTAACAGGTGCAATTTGAAATACATCCCCTACATTCATTACACTGCTATTCCCAATGCTATTTATTTTTATTGCTCCAACAATTGCTGGCATATTAAAACACCCTTTTAAATATCAAAATAAAAAATATACGAAATAGTAAGTTACTACATGTAGATGTGATTACGAAATTCTAAGATAAACACCCAGAAAGTGTGATTACGATATTCTATGATAAACACCCAGAAGGTGTGATTTAGATGATGAGGGAATAAAGGTTTTGTAATGTTTTTCTAGAGATTTTGAAGGGCTTCTCTTATAATCGAATTTAGGAAAAAGGTTAAGGAGTTGTATAAATGAGTAATCATCAATTAAGTCCTGTCATGGGAGCGGAGCGGATTCATTCCGTCGATGTTATAAGGGGACTTGCGATATTCGGTATTTTTTTCGTAAATATGCCTTCGTTTTTTTCACCAGTTCTGTATTTAAACCCTAAGGACTGGTGGACCGGGGAACTCAATCAATGGACACATAGTGTAGTTGACATTTTTGCACAAGCAAGCTTTTATACACTATTTTCATTTCTTTTCGGATTTGGCATGATCCTATTTAAGGAAAGAGCAGTAGCGAAGGGCTATTCCTTTTATCCACTGATTACTCGAAGGTTGTTCGTCCTTTTGCTATTCGGATGTTTACATGCGTTTTTTGTTTGGCATGGAGATATTTTAATTACATATGCCATAGTTGGTGCATTATTATTGTTATTTCTTAAGGCAAAGCCAACTACATTGTTAATTTGGTCGTTAGTGCTTATCTTTGTACCCAACTTATTTCTTGGGGGTATGATGTTTCTAGCTGTCATGTTTGATCCAGGGTTAAGTGCTGTCATGTTTAATGAACAGCTTGCCGGGAAATCGGTAGAAATTTATGCTACAGGGGGATTCTGGGAAATTACGATTCAAAGATTCCAAGATTGGTACTATGTTAATAATGCTGCCAACATCTTTGCATTAGTCATTACATTGCTACCAATGTTTCTTCTAGGTGCCTTTATCGCAAAGAAAAAATGGTTTGAGGGCCGTGATGAGGATATAAAGAAAGTAAAGATCCTTTGGTTGCTTTCGCTAGTGATTGGGGTGCCAATGAAATTGCTCCCATACTACACATCTAAAAATGTTGCGACCGATTATTTACAAGATACAATAGGTGGTCCAGGCACAGCAGTTTTATATGCAACATCAGTAGTCCTGTTGATAAGACTGCCCGTTTGGAAAAAACTTTTATCACCGCTAGCGCTTGTCGGACGCCTTTCATTAAGTAATTATTTGTTTCAATCAATCGTTTGTACGTTGTTGTTTTATGGTTATGGTTTTGGATTGTATGGAAAAGTAGACCTATTTACAGGACTCCTTCTTACGATTGCTATTTTCATTGTTCAAATCGGATTAAGCTATCTATGGTTTAAAAAATTCAGATTCGGTCCATTCGAATGGATTTGGAGAACATTAACCTATGCCCAAAAGGTGGATATAAGAAAAAAGGCTATTCGCTAATGCGAATAGTCTTTTTAGTTCACCATTTTTAATTTTTTCTGTTTGGTTTTTTGATAAATATTCAATAATTGATCTAATTCTTGACTACACTTTACTGTCTCCCAAGCAGTAAAGCCGTACTGATCCGCTAATGTTGTCATTTTACGGCGCTTTAATTCAATTGCAATTTTCAACATGAACATTTTCATTTCTCCATTTTTTTAAAGTCAAATATTCTCCGTGAATCATAAGACTAAAGTAGTATATACAGGACTTGTACTATTATTATACCTACCTTTAAAGAGATTAAAACAAGTTCGCTAAAACCTCTTAAAATATTACAAAATAATACAAAGTTCTACAAATTGACGAGGTAAAAAAAAGAGGTGTCACAAAAACGACATATTTACTATGTAGACAGTGAAAAAGGGCTGAATGGACCTTTTTATTTTTATATTAAACATGCTATGATAATCCATGAATGAAAAAGAAAAAGGAGGAGTCGTACATGACAGTAAATACTCATGCACATATTACTTCTTGGGTAGTTGCAATTATCCTATTTGTTATAGCAGCAACAATCCTGAATAAGGCCGGCAAAGAAAAGTCCCAAAAAATCGTTAAAATGATTTTACGTTTATTTTATTTATTCATTTTAGCTACAGGTTTCCTACTTTTATTTGGTGGAGTAGTAATTGACGGTGAATACATAGGTAAAGCAATATTAGGCGTATTAACAATCGGATTCATGGAAATGATCTTAGCACGTTCGAGTAAACAAAAACCAACTAGATTATTCTGGGGATTGTTTATTGTTGTGTTAGTCTTAACCATTGGCTTAGGAATGAAACTTCCACTAGGCATTTGGAGATTCTAAAAAAATTGTGAAAAAGCTATCATTTGGTAGCTTTTTCTTTTTTTTATCAAGAGTTCTCACGGTTCAGTATTTTGTTGAATCTTTTAAAGACATGCTCATGTTTAGGTTACCATCGTATATTGTGATAAAGACCTTTTAGGAGAGATGTGTTTTGTATTACTATAATAATCCGTACTTAAACCACTTCAAAAACGGTTATTATTATTCACAATATCAATATCCAACTACAGGAAGTTCAAACTGGGATAAAAATAATCGATTTGAATCTAGGGTTAAATCTTTTACCAAAGAGGAAGCAGCAGCCATCGCTTTACTTTTGGGCATTGATTTTAATAAAAGTAAGTTTAATTTAGATGAATTTTGGATGGGAGTAAATACAGAGCTTGAACATGGAAAAGTATCTAGCCAAACAAATGTTACAGGTGATAATCCTTTAATTACTGGGAAAATTGCGCTGGCTCATCTTAACGAATTTCCAGATTACTACAAGAGATTAAAGATACTTGAGGAAGAAGCAAAGGCCAATTGGAACAAATGAATAGATTAAGCTTGAATTTATTGTGGTTGCTCCGTATTTGAGGAGCTTTTTTAAAAGGTATGAGTTACTATTGAACAGATTTAATGGATCATCTTTAAAATAGGGATAACAGCCTGAATACATTTTGCATAGGATAAAGAACATGAAAGGGGAGGAAATCAATATGCCAACTCATATCAATATTTATAGCATGAAAATAAATAGCATATCCAATAACGGTTCAGTGAATATTGGTGAATCCTTTCATAACGCGCACACAGCAAATTCGAAGTCGCAAGGAGAAAATTCATCCTACGGAGATCTTTCACCAACTTCTGCGGGAATGGAGAATGTCTTCATTGATCCAGATTTAAATGATCAAGGAGATATTGGAAACCCAGCAGTTGTAAATGCTACTCAGGATTGATTACTGCTATTAAGCATAAGCAGAATCCAATATTCACATAGGCGTATTTTAGGCAGATTAAATCGAAGAGGAAGGAATAAATAAGATGCCATTTTTAATTAATATCTTGAATATAAAGACGAATAATATGAGTCAAAATGCGAATTTTGATATTGGCGGAACGGTTCATAATAGCCACACAGCCAATTCAAAAAATGTAGGCTTAAGCTTTTCTTTGGGTGATTTGTCGCCGAATTCATCTGTGATTGCTGAAGGTTATTTCGATACAGATGTTTCGGATCAAGATCAAATCTTAAATCCTTCTTTACCGACTTCAACCCAATTTTAGCTTTTAGAAAGGAGGTTATCAGATGTTCCCTTTTCAATCGCTCTTTCCAGTTAAGGAAATCATGCAACAGTGGATGAAACATTCAGGAGAATCTTCGAGCATTGAAAAATTTGTTCAAGAGTCCATCTCGAAATCAATGTCAACTTCCTTAGATTATATGCAAAATAATGCTTCTGTGTTAAATCAGGCCATTCATGGGTATCAGGTGAGTCAAGAGGGAGAGGTTTTTGTAGGCGATCAAACGAAACCGAGTGAGCTAACTCCAACGATTTTTGATTCTCATGATCACGTGTATGTGAAGTTTCGAATGAAGGATCCTTCAAAATTAACAAACATAAAAATTTTTCATACATCAAACCAAATCATTATTGAGGGGTATCCGAATAAGGATAGTTATCATATGTTCGCCTTGCCGGAGCTTGTTAAGAAAAAAGGATCTTCTACGAGCTATAAAGATGAATTTCTTCAAATCAAACTGCCCAAGGCAACTGATATGCAGTATACAGAAATAGACGTCCCGCCAATGGAGTGAAAGGGCGTCTTTTTTTAGATGAACACAAGACATGACGATGCTGGTACAAAATCAGAGGAATGAAACGTCAATCGTACAATATGATTAATAGTAGAAGACAGTAGCTGTTTTTGCTTGTCATGTGGAAAACGGGAGGGAAGCATCGTGGATTTTGAAAAGCTTAAGCAGTGGATGGAAGTTGCCCAGAAATATCAAGCGGGTGATTTCTGGAATCACGTGTTTGATAAAGAAACCGCAAAGAAATTTATGCAGGACATGAAGTCAGAAGAAAATGTAGAACAAGCAAGACGAACCACTGAATCAGTTGAATTTCCTCCAGTAGATATCTTCGTGCTAGACACTCAAATTGTCATTTTAATCGAAATCCCCGGTATCGACAAACGTGATATCCAACTAAAAGTCAGTGGAGTAAATTTGACAATTAAAGGGATTTCTCGATTGCCATTCAAACCGGATACCACTTTAAAAAATGAGCGTGTGTATGGAGAATTCGAGCGTGCAATTGAGCTTCCGGAACCGACCGACGGAAATCCGATAAGAGCCAGATATAACTATGGCCTCCTTGTTATTACCTATCATCGAAAAATCGAGCCAGAGGAGATTGTCATTATCGAATAGCTCTCTTATCAAAAATAAGATTAAACCAATAGATGGAAAAATGGTGGAGTGTGGTGATTCAAAAGATGTCCATAAAAAGAAAATTTCATAAGCATGACGATCAGGAGGCTTTAGAAAAGAGGATTGCAAAGCTTGAAATCGAGTTTAAGAGAGTCAATACTCTTGAAGTGACAATGAAGCGATTCTTGAAAATGGAAAATCACTTTCTGTCCATTTCCACCATGAATGCACTAGAAGCATCGACATCTAAGGGGAAGAGGAAACCACAGGAATCGAAACTTAACAAAACTGATGATTTCGAAGCTAGAATCATTGCCACTGTTGAAAAAAGATTGAGAACACAGTGGTTTGACGAATTGGACAAACTTAAGAAACAGATACATCTACTAACCAATAACATAAATAGCATAAAAAAGCATTTTCTTCAGTGGGAGTCTGAAAACAAATGTTTTATTGAAGAAATTAGCGAACTAAAGAAAGTGGTAGACACTCTAAAAAGAGGAAACGAGCAGCCAATTATTTATCATGATATAAAGGTAGAACGAATATTAATTGACAAATATGAACTAAATAATAATATTGCCCAACTTGGAGTAAGGGATTTAAGCGGAAGCTTAAACGTTGGGGCTACATATGGAACGGGAATTATTCCGTCAGACTTAGCAGAGGATTTCTTATCGACAATGAATGAATTCAAAAAAGAACAAAACAACGATATAAAAAAAGAGGAACAGACGGACACAATTGAAAAACAAAACGAGAGGACTCAAACGGACACCGATGAGGAAGGAACTGATATTCCTATAGAATAGGGAGCAGAGGATTAGGTCCCTGTTACAAAAGAAAAAGCCATGAGACAACTCTCGTTTGGACTCATGGCTTTTTACATCTCTCCTTCTGTGAAAAATTAATAATTTATATGCATCTAGTTTTAAGAAACTAGGATGATAATAAGTTTTATTCTATGATTTTTACAAGAGATGAAGGGCTAGATTAAAAGAAAAATAGATTTTGAAAAAATTTTTTTCTGTATTTTTCGACATGAAATTATGCTATCTTTAAGGATAGATACATACTTCATGAGTGAAAAAAAGAGTGGTGAATCTCGTATTGAGAACCTATAGCTTTGTATATAAACAGTTGAAAGATATCATTGAATTAATAGAGCAACACAAACTTACTGCCGAAAAATATAAAACTATTGAAGCTTTCTATGAAAAAAAGGCTGAGGAAAAAGTGGCATGCTTAGCGTATTTTGACGCAGAAACTGGCTTGCCGAATCGACTGCATTTTACAAATCAAGTAGAGGATTATGTTCAGCGGTTTTCAAAGATAAGGAAGCACCGTAAATTAGCTGTGTTATTTATCGATCTTGACCGATTTAAAATGATTAATGATACGGTTGGGCATTATGCGGGGGATATTATTCTCAAGCAGCTTGCAAAACGAATTCAAGGACTGCTTCCCAAAAAAAGTTTTCTTGCAAGATTTAGCGGCGACAAATTTACGATTCTGATAACCGAGGATGTTGACGTCGAAAAGATTGCTGACATTGGACAGACACTTTTGCATATAATAGCCAAACCTATTATGTATGAAGCACGTGAATTCTTTTTAACCGGAAGTATTGGAGTTAGTTTTTATCCAAATGACGGGATTACCACAGAGTTATTATTTAAACATGCCGATACCGCTATGAACCTTGCAAAACAGCAGGGTGGTAATAAAATGAAATTCTACTCAACAGAAATGAATCAACAGGTATTGTATAAGTTAGAGCTTGAAGGCTATTTGCGAAGGGCACTTGAAAAGAACGAATTTCATTTATGCTATCAACCGCTTATTGATTTAGCCTCCGGAGAAGTCTATGGCAGCGAAGCTTTAATAAGATGGGAGCACCCAAAGCTTGGACTCGTATCACCTGGAGAATTCATACCTCTTGCAGAGGAAACTGGACTCATCCATGAGATTGGTAAATGGGTCTTGAAAAAGGCTTGTCAGGAGAATAAGAAATGGCATGATTTGGGATATGATTATTTAGCAATTTCTGTGAATGTATCGGCTAACCAATTTCAGCAAATGAGCTTTATTGAAGTGGTGAAGGAAGCTTTGGAAGAAACAGGACTACCTCCGCAATATTTAACACTCGAGCTTACTGAAGGTGTGATGCTACGAAACATTACCCATAGTGTTATTGTCATGAAGGAGCTTCAAAAGCTCGGGGTAAAGGTATCCATTGATGATTTCGGGACAGGATATTCATCATTAAGTTATCTAAAGGATTTGCCAATCAATACCTTAAAAATCGATCGAACTTTTATCAATAATCTTAAAGTAAATTCCACTGATATCGCGATTGTGAAGGCAATCATTACGATGGGGCATGGACTTTCTGTGAAGGTGGTTGCTGAGGGTGTTGAAACCGATGAGCAAATTGCATTACTAAAGGAACTTCAATGCCACTATGCTCAAGGCTTCTATATTGATCGTCCAATGAAAAGTGAAGCGTTTGAAAAAGGATTAGCAAAGCTTAAAGCGCTGTAAGTAGAGGGGATGTTCATGTGCGAACATCCCCCTGTTTTTAATGTCTAGCTCCAGGCGCCATCGGCTCTAGGGTCTAGCCAATCGCTTCGGAAGGTAAAATGCACCTTCTGTCAGCGCTCGTCTTATGCTTGTCGCCTCTGCCAGGACGGCAANAGCGTTAGGTACAGGACGTGCCTGCCCTTAGCTGGAATTCGGGCGCCTTGCACTTTTCTTATTTGCAAATCGTTGATAGAATCGCTCTTTTTCCATTTGCTAGTGTAAATTCAAATCGATCCCTCTTTAGTTTTCCGCGCGAAAAGTGATGGTGAACAGATAAAAGCATTTCCGTATTATCAAACATGATAAAATTAACGCCTTCCATTTCTCCATTCTCTTCTTTGTACATTAATTGATTATGACAATGTAAACAATCATATAATGAAAACGAAAGTTTATTTAAAGTAGACGTGAAACGCAGAAATTGATCCTCTGTAAAACCTTCCAGCCATTCCTTATAGGCCATTGTTATTTTTTTTCGAAAACGGAGGCAATCCCCATTATCGAGTTTATAAAAATAACCACTCATTTGGATTAGGCCATCTTCCACAAAAATGCCTTTTTCCCATTTATTTAAAGTAAAGATATCTACTTCCTTTCCAATCATTTCTTCAAGCATCGATGCTTCATCTGTTTCGGCATCAAAGAAAATCCACTGGTCATTTATACATTCTGTCGTACCTGTGATAAAAGAGCGTTTTTGTTCATTTATGCTGCCAAGACGTTGTTGCAGATCCAAAGAAAATCCTCCATCCATGGTGTAGTCGTTGAAAGTATTGTTATCTTCTTTTTAGACAAAAGAAGGGAAATTTATAACTAGGATTTTTGGCTACACAAGGACGGCTTAATTTTTCAAGTTTTTCAGGTTGTTATGTTTGCATGATTTGCTGCTACAACAAATGATTTTTTCTCCCATGCCCGAGAGCGCCATCGCCACAGCATGACGATGCCACGGATCCATTCATCCACAATAAAAGAAATCCAAACTCCAATTAATCCGAATTCAAAGTGAATGCCAAGCACATACGAAATAGGTACACAAATTCCCCACATTGATAGGATTCCCATGTAGACTGGCAATTTAACATCCCCAGCCGCTCGTAAAGCATTTATTAGAACAAGATTAAAAGCACGCCCTGGTTCAAGAATGATAGTTAAAAGGATAAGGACGCCACCGGTTTTTATAATGTCTTGATTATTTGTAAAAATGGATAGAAGTGGTTCTTTAAATAATGAAAAAGCAACCGCCATGGCTGCTGAAATTAAAATTGCCAACTTAAGGCTTTTTAAAGCCCTTTTATAAGCATCATTAATTTGACGAGCACCAATCATTTGCCCAACTAAAATCTGTGTCCCTTGACTAATTGCGATACTAAAGAGGAATATGAACATCATTAAATTTTGCGAATAAACCTTCGTCGTAAGAGCCTGCGTTCCCATAATCGTAATAAAATATGTGATAATCATTTGGGAGGAGTTATAGGAAAGCTGTTCCCCTGCAGAAGGAATCCCAATTTTAAGCAGATTTTGAAGATGCACTTTCGGTAAACGGAAAATCTGTTTAAATGGGAGACCATGACTCACTCGTTTTATTAAAAGATAGGTAATAATTAGTAGACCTATAAATCTACTAAAGGAGGTTGACATCGCAACCCCCTCAACACCGAGAACTGGCAAACCGAAAGGACCAAAGATAAAAATGTAATTCCCGATGACATTCAGGATATTCATTCCAATTGTGACGTACATTGTGTCCCGAGTGAACCCATAGCTTCGAATGACTGCTCCAATTGTCATGATCAGTGCTTGGAGGAAGGAGAATATACCTACGATTCTCAGGTAGCTATCCGCTTCGTCTAATAATTCAACTGGTAAATCCATTAAAAGCAGGAGCTTTTTGCTCCAAACAAAAATAACAAGACTTAAAATAAGACCAAACGCAAGGTTTGCAAAAATAGAAACGACTACAACCTCAGCAGCACTTTTTTCATTATTAGCGCCAAAATGCTGTGCTACTAAAACCGCGGTACCGGTTGCAATGAACCCAAACATGACAATAATTAATGACAAGATTTGGTTAGAGACCCCGACTGCAGCAACTGAATTATCGGAATACAGACTTAGCATTAAGGTGTCTGCATTTCCCATTAACATATGTAGAAGCAATTCAATGAAGATTGGCCATGTCAATGCAAACAACGTTAACTTTTTTGTATTGATAGAAGTATCCAAGCTGTCAACTCCCTCTATTTCCTAAATGAAAAACTATATTAGTTTATCACAGAATACGGTAAGAAAGAATACTCATTTTTAAAAGTAAAACCCTCATTTCTTTATCATTTTGTTCGACCTGTAAATATGTATAAAATATGAACAAACAGTTGTTATATTTGACTTTTAAGAGGGGAAAAGGTTACTTTAAGGTATAATGTTAGAATGAGGATAGGAGTTACGTGATGAAGAAAAAGATATATATTATAGCTTTACTGATTCCAATGTTACTATTGCCAGCCGTTCCTGCTTTGGCTGCTGATACTCTAACAATGGCTGAAGAAAGCATTTATTACATAGTTGTTGATCGTTTTAACAATGCCGACAGTGCAAATGATTCAGCAGTGGACCTCTCGAATCCTGCATCCTATCATGGGGGAGATATCCAAGGAATCATAACTCGGCTTGATTACTTGAAGGATATGGGATTTACATCGATTTTATTATCACCTATATTTGAAAATGAAACGAATACTTTTTATCCGTATGTAGTTAACGACAGAAGTAAAATCAATGAACACTACGGTACTTCAGATGATTTAAAACAGCTTGTTAAAGAAGCACATGAGAAGGGAATAAAAATTATTCTTGATCTTGGAATCGGTTCAAATGCTGGTACTTTAAATGATGAATTTGTTGACGTTGTAAAAAGGTGGATTCAAGTAGCTGATATTGATGGATATAAGCTTGATCTTGTTGATGGAATTTCAGCAAATTTTATCTCTACATTATCAACAGAACTGAAAAAGGAAAAAGCAGATTTTCTTTTAATTGGACAATCTGAAGTTGTGGATAATCTTCATGAACTTGAAGCGGCTGGACTTGATACCGTTTTTAACATGATACCTTACGAAGGAATCACAAGCTTTAGTGTTCCAGACCAAACCTTTAAGGACGTCGAAAAAACATGGGAACAAGCGCGAGGATTTGAAAACCCAAATTCATTAATCAATTTTCTTGATAACAAAAATACGGTTCGATTCACTTATTTGGCTACAGAAGCTAACGAGCATCCAGCGCCACGCCTTAAGGCAGCATTGACGTATTTGTATACAACCCCCGGAATTCCTGTTGTTTTATATGGAACGGAAATTGCGTTAAATGGAAGTGAACAACCGGACAACCTCGGTTTAATGGACTTTCGAACAGACAAAGAGCTAGTTGATTACATAACATTGCTTGCTAAGATAAGATCAGGTGTACCTGCTTTAACAAAAGGAACAATTGAATTAGTCAAAAATGATGCAGGCTTGCTCGTTTTTAAAAGAGAATATGAGGGGCTAACAGCATTTGTTGCGATTAATAATACAATGAAGACACAGAGTTTTACTTTAACGTCTGACCAGGTTGGGGAAAATAAAGAGTTAACCGGATTAATTACTGAGGACCTTGTTCGTTCAACCGATGATGAATTTCATCTTGTTGTGAAGCGTGATATCTCGGAAGTGTTTGTGGTGCGTGATACGACAAACATTAATTATCCATTATTCGTTGCTGTATTTATCGTACCGGTATTAATGGTTGGATTTATTTTTCTAAATAAAAGAAGACATGGCAATAAAAAAACAGAATAAGAGGAAAAGCATCATCCGGTGTAAAGGATGATGCTTTCTTTTATTGTCTAGTTCCAGGCGCCATCAGCTCTATGGTCTAGCCAATCGTATCTGAAGGTAAAATGCACCTTCTGTCAGCGCTTGTCTTATGCTTGTCGCCTCTGCCAGGATGGCAAGGATTCAAGCGTTAGGCACAGGACGTGCCTGTGCTTAGCTTGAATTGGTGCGTCTTGCACTTTTCTTTCTTACCCATTAACGATCTCCCCACCGTTAACGTGAAGAATCTGGCCGGACATATATGAGGCGTCATCACTTGCAAGGAAAATATAGCTAGGTGCGAGTTCCTCAGGTTGTCCTGGGCGCTTCATTGGTGTTGTAGAGCCAAATTTCGCAACTTGGTCACTGGTAAAGGTTGATGGAATCAGCGGTGTCCAAATCGGACCTGGAGCCACTCCGTTGACACGAATTCCTTTTCCAATTAATTGCAAAGAGAGTGACCTTGTAAACGAAACAACGGCTCCTTTGGTTGATGAATAATCGATTAGCTGCTCATTTCCTTTATATGCTGTAATAGATGCTGTATTAATGATGGAACTTCCCTGTTTTAAGTGGGGAAGGGCAGCCTTTGTTAAATAAAAATAAGAAAAAATATTGGTTCTGAATGTTTTTTCAAGCTGCTCAGCTGTGATGTTTAAGATATTTTTTTGAGGATGCTGTTCAGCTGCGTTATTGACTAAAATATCTAGTTGTCCAAACGTATCGATGGTTTTCTTCACAATCTCTTTACAGAACTCTTCATTTCCGATATCTCCGGATAGAAGCAAGCATTCTTGTTCTTCTTCTTCAATTTGACGCTTTGTTTCCTTAGCATCTTCATGCTCCTCCAAATAAACGATGACAACATTAGCGCCTTCTTTTGCATAATGAATTGCGACGGCTTTTCCAATTCCACTATCCCCGCCAGTGATAATGGCAACCTTATTTTTAAGTTTATTGCTGCCTTGATAGGCGTCATCCTCTGAGACCGGCCTCGGTACCATTTCAGTCTCAGTTCCAGGTTGGTGATTTTGATGCTGTGGCGGCAAAATTTTCTTCTCTTGATTTTTTGACAAATTAAACACCTCTTTATGTAATGTATCCTACTTACTTTTTAATAAAAGAGGTCTGAATATACATATCACCCAATTATAAAGTAATTATAAAAAATCCAAAAGCCATACAAAACTTCCTTTATAATTAAAATAGATAGAAAGAGGGGTTATCCATGGAAAGTCCTGAAAAAATTCTACTAGTGGAAGATGATAAAGAAATAGCCCGTATTGTTTGTGATCATTTGCGGAAAGAGGGTTATACCATGACATGGGCATCTACGGGAATGGAAGGCTGGGAGGATTTTAAAGAGGATCAGTTTGACCTAGCTTTAATTGATTTAATGCTCCCTGAAATGGATGGGTATACATTATGTAAAACCATTCGATTGGAAAGTGAAATTCCTCTCCTCATTTTAAGTGCACGAAATGAGGATGAAAGTAAAATAAAAGGATTGAATCTCGGAGCCGATGATTATGTCACAAAACCATTTAGTCTTGAGGAACTGAGCGCTAGAATTAGCTCCCATTTAAGAAGGTTCAGAAGATATAGCAATAAGAATCCGAATGAATATCGGATCAATTATATAAATGGGTTAACCATTGATTTTACAAATGAACTCACTTTTCTAAACGGAAGCGTTGTCCAAATGAGTTCCAAGGAAAGCGAATTATTGTTTTTGTTAGCAAAGAATCCGTTACAAACCTTTTCAAAAACAGAAATCTATGAGCATATTTGGCAACAGAAGGATGTTGATGGAAATAATACGGTCACAGTTCATATTAAAAGTTTGCGGTCAAAATTAGGGGATGAAACGAGATCTGCGAAATTCATCCAAACTGTTTGGGGTGTCGGTTATCGTTTTATAGGAGAACAAAGTGTATGAAGATTAAACAATGGTTGATGGTCAGCTTTTTTATTGTCATGCTGCTACCAGTGGTCGCGCTTTATTTTCTCTATGTAAGTTTAAGCAATCTCGACGACAAGCAAGCACTTGTTGAATACGTTGAGATGAACAAAAAGATGGAGGAGATTGAGCCACTGCTTGTAGATCCGAAATTATATAAACTCCAACCGAAAGAACAGTTTGCGAACGTCCAGGCTTTATTGAATGAATCTATCAAAATTACATTATACCGATCTGATGGCGTTATTGTATTTTCTAGTTTTCCTGGTCCAGGTTCATATGGGTTTTCAACGGTAAATATTGATCAGGTATATAGAAATCTTAATGAACTTCAAAAGAATTCTCGCACCTATTCATTGAAAAAGCCTGTTGTAAGTGATGGAGATATCGTGGGGATTTTTGAAATTTCGATTGCTAGAGAAGAATGGATCGAAGGGGTAACGAATCGCTACATTTATTTGGGTGTGTTCTTTAGTATTTTCATTATCCTACTCTATCTCGTTGTAGTGATCCTATTAAATCGAAAATTGAACCGACCCTTAAGTCATTTACAGGCAGAAATGACAGCTTTTGCAAATGGAGAGAAGCTCTCAACCCATATTCGCGAATCAAATGATGAAATCGGGGATTTAATCAAACATTTCCAAAAAATGAAATCGCAGATTGAACAAACGCAAGAGGCCCTTGCTGTTCAACAAAAAGAAAAAGAATTTATTGTTGCGTCATTATCACATGATTTAAAAACACCATTAACGGTTATTCGTGCCTATACGGAAAGCTTGCAGAATGATAAAACACTATCAGAGCAAGAGAGGGCAGAATATAAAGAAATTCTATTTGAGAAGCTCGAGTACATGAAACGAATGCTTGATGACTTGACAATACACACCGCATTACAATCCTCTAAACAACGGACTGAGCTTGTTGAGGTTGATGGGGAAGAGTATTTTGACATGCTGTTATCAGGTTATGACGAACCATGTAATCGCCAAGGGGTTTCGTTACTTGTAAATCAATCTGTAAAAGAAACCTATAGGGTCGATCCAAAGCAAATGGTGAGGGTTGTGGATAACATCATGGGCAATGCCATTCGTCATACTGAAAAAGAAAATCACATTTGGCTTGCTGCCATTTCAAGTGAAACCAAATTACCAGACTGGGTGTTTAAAGACTTTTATGATGACGTTGAGGCATGGAGAAAAGAAGGTACGGTAATTCTGATTCAAAATGAAGGAAAAGGAATTCCAAAAGAACAATTGAATTATGTCTTCCAACCATTCTTTCAGGCGGAAGATGCTAGAACTAAAGGAGGCAGTTCTGGTCTTGGATTAAGTATTTCTAAAATGTTAATGGAACAACAAAATGGAAAAATTGGAATCTGGTCAGCGGAAGAAGCAGGGACATTGCTTGCCTGCTGGCTGGAAGAAAGCAGGGAATATAAATGAAAAAAAATCTAGTCATTTTAATTGCTATTCTGCTAACTGGCCTTTTATCGGGCTGTAAAGGGGATATGGCTGTGTCGTCTGAGGAAATTGTAACCAAGGTATTGTCAGAAAAGGAAAGTAAGCTTTCCTATTACGGAGAGGGTGTCATGAAGCTTACGACAAATGGAGAGGTCACTGATGATGCTAGTTTTAAAGAATATGCAGCTGAAGATGGTAAACGAAAGATCATTACAACAGATCTTATCAATAATCTTGAATCTTACTCATTAAATGATGGAAACCAGTTAATTTCTTATCAAACGGGAAGCGAAACTGCATTTAGCATAGACCTATCAGAGGAGGCCTTACCTGCTTATGCAGACTCCCCTAAAGAACAGCTTATGATGATGTTGGACACCATTAAAGAAACACATGATTATGAAATTGTCGGCGAAGAAAAAATGTTAGATTTAAATGTCTATCATTTAAAAGCTACACCAAATACAGATTCAAGTATTTTTGGTGAAGTTGAACTCTGGATTGATCAAAAGACATGGTTTATGGTGAAATTTATTTCCGTTGTTGGGGAAGTGAAATCTGAGATAGAATATAAAACTCTCGATTTTTCACCAGATTTTAAGGAGGATACCTTTACTCTAGATATTCCTGACACTGTTGAGATTACTCCGATTGAATCTGAGTTTGAAGCTAATTATGGCTCTCTTGAAGATGCTCAAACAGTATTAGACCAGCCATTCCTTATTTTCGCTGGAGAAAACATTACAGTCGAGAATGTCGAAACTATGAAATTACAAGGTGAACTCGCTCGTCCAGAGGTTACAGTTTATTATTTAAATGAAGGTATTCCTTCTGTATTGGTTTCAATTTTCCCAACTCCAGTAGAGGCTGGTGCAGAACTTAAACCTGGAAAATACCAGGTGCGTGGCCAAGATGCAGAATATGAAGATTTTATTAAGGCTATAAGCTGGGATGAGAACGGCTTGCGCTATACAATCCTTATTCAAAACCCGGACATAAAAGTAGATGAAGTACTTGAAATGGCGGAGAATATGGTGCTGAATAATGAAATGTAGGTGGAATTGATGCTACCAAGTTGGGATGTCATCATTTTGTATATTTTAGTAGGGGCTGGGATCCAAATAATTGGTTTGATTTTCGAGAAGTTAAATAAAAAAATGGGAACTACGATTGAAATCATCCTGGCCCTTCTAGCAAGTGGATTTGCGTTTTATCAATTCTCGTTTATGGATGGGTTCATCTATATTGCGTTTATTGCTAGTGGATATTTTCTTGCGATTTCATTAACTGCAGGAAATGAAAAACGCATAGAAATTGAAAAGGAATTACGTCAGATTAATGTGGAAGCTATTCCTGTAAATCGCAATATGAAACGAATAATCTCTGATTTGTTAATAACCTTATTTGTTGTAATAGGTGCAATCCTGTTCTATATTTTTGGCCCAGAGCTTAGTCCATTAAAATATATCATTATCTTCGGTCTTGTTAGCACATTAACAGAAATAATAAAGAGAATTGGTGGTTATGCAACTGTAAAGGTTTATTATGCCAAAGAAGAAAATCAATTATATCTCACATCAATCTTTGAATCACGGAAAATACCGATTGAAGATTTGGAGGAACTTAGACTAGAAACAAATGTGGACCTGCTAAAACTTCATCCGTTATTAACGATGTTTTCTTCAAATGCAGATTTTACAACAAGCTTTCAGAGGGTATTACGTCTTTCTGTACCAGGAGAGACAATTTATATAACGATACATGAACCTGAAAAGTGGAAAAGAATTTTCGTGGAAATGATCAAAGTTGAGGAAATGGGGGTTGAACCGCACAAAGTACTCCCGTTTTGGCATCGAAAAAATATAAAGAGATTAATCGGAAAGCTTTATTTCGCATCAACGGTAAAAGGGGTATCTGCCTATACAGGTATACTGTTAATACTCTTTTATTTTGAAGTGTCACCATGGATCATGGTCGCTGTTGGATTAGCTTATTGGGGTTTCAATCTTTATATTTCTGACCAAGTTTTAAAAGTGGCCATGGATGCAAAGGAAACCCAAAACCTAGAATTAATTCAACTTTCACAGCGAGTTTTTGAAAAGGCCGGTATTCCAAATGTCCGTGTGTATGAAACAGAAAGTACGGAATACAACGGTCTTGCGACAGGAATGAATATTGGAAAATCAATGGTTACACTCACTACTGCAACATTAAAGCTACCGGATGAGGCGATTGAAGGAATCCTCGCTCATGAAGCTATTCATGTGAAAAAGCGTGATGTGCTTTGGGGGCAAATATGGAAATTTGGATACCTTATGATTCTTGTTTTGCTTGTACTGTTCATTCAAGAAAATATTTCTAATATTGAGGAGCATAAGCTATCTATTTTTTTAGCGGTTTTTTTCTTAATGATTTTTTTCAACGTTTTCCAGTCTTTTTATTCGCAATGGATGGAAGTTCGCGCCGATCATCTAGGAGCATCCCTTTTAGCTGGGGGTAGTAAGCAAATGTCGAATAGTTTAAGCACTTTGGCGCTGAAACAGGACGAAGCAATTAATAAATCACTATCATATAGTACCGTTCAAATGGATAAGAAGGAAAGGTCATCAATTGAGCGAGATTCTCTTTTATGGAGGTTTATCGAGTTTCAATTTATGCCACATCCTCCAATGTATTGGAGAGTCCAAACTTTAAAAGAGAACAAAGAAGGCTGGGGGAAAAGGATTCGAAATCGTTGGATGGTTGACAGGGTCAAGGAGTCAGTATTGAGATAGAAGAGGTGAAGTGATGAAAATAGCAAAAGTTTTGTTTGTTTTGGGGGCAGTTGTTTTTCCACTAGGTATATATTTGTCATCCTATAGCCCTGTGGGAGTAGTCTTAGCGATTGCGGGGGGACTTACGGTTTTCTTAAGTACACCCGCCATACAATCTTAGGAAAAGGGGTTGAGTAATCGGCCCCCTTTTCTGTATTTTCCAGAAGTCTTGTAATGGTGGATATTTTTTAATTGTTATTTTTATGGAATTGGTCGGCTGCTTAAGTAGGAGAACGCTCTTTCAACCTTTATCGCAAATTGTAATGGCGGTTCAACAGATTGAACGTGCATGTATAGTATCATAGGCTCTATAAAAATCCAGTGATTATGTAAAGCACCGACAATCAGACCCTGCTGTGTGACCGCCCACATGAATGATGGTATCTCTTCTTGTAAAATTGCTATCTCCATGATGTTCAGTGCATTTCCATTCTGGTCCAATGATTCAAATTCAATGCTGACTGGTGTAACGGTCTTACTTGGTTTGCCTTGTACTTTAGCATTGAATTTTCGTATCAAGGATACAGAACAAACTCCTTGTTTTATTACTGCTTCCCCACCAAGGATTTGTGCAAACTGTTTACAAATCGATTGGAATGAACCCATTGTTTGATTCCCGCATTGTCGGTCTGGTGTACATTTGCATTGATCTCCACACAAACAATGTGGATTATAACAATCTGGATTTGAACATGGTTTAGCCACCTCTGAATATGGCTGTGAAGATCCAAAATTATCTTTCAAGATAATTCCTCCTAAAAATAGGTGTATGATATTGATTTATAGAGAGGTACTATAGAAACATATATTGCAGTCATCCGATTTTTATTCCCCTATTTTCTTTAGTCATACTAAGATTCCCACATGTAAGTTCGTGAAAATTAGCGATACCTATTATAGACGAAATCATCATGTATAAATTTGTGAAATAGTACTGTCGGTATGTTACGATAGTTGAAAAGGCATTAGGAGGAGAAAACATGGAGTTAACAGTATATTTAGCGGGGCAAATTCATGACAATTGGCGTGAGGAAATAAAGGAAAAGGCAGAATCAAAAAATCTTCCTTTAACCTTTGTTGGTCCACAAACAAACCATGATAAGTCAGATAATATTGGAGAACAAATCTTAGGTGAACAACCAGGAAACTTCTATAAGGATGATGCAGCATCAGACATCAATAATTTCAGAACACAAGTGTTAATGCAAAAATCGGATGTTGTTATTGCATTGTTCGGAGAAAAATACAAACAATGGAATACGGCAATGGACGCGAGTGCAGCGATTACGATGAATAAGCCTACTATTATTGTAAGACCAACCTCACTCATTCATCCATTGAAGGAATTATCAAATAAAGCAAATGTAACTGTCGAAACAGTTGATCAGGCTTTAGAAGTGCTAAACTATATTTTTGAATAGAAAAATGCAGCGGGGTCATTGTCCGCTGCATTCTTTTTATCTGTAGTTAATAAACTGCACATCAATTGGTAGATCTGCCTCGCGTATGGCATTGATAATTTGTTGAAGGTCATCTCTGCTTTTAGCAGTCACACGAACTTGATCGTCTTGAACCTGGCTTTTTACTTTAAGGCCACTATTCTTAATAATCGTATTAATTTTCTTCGCGTTATCCTTGTCAATCCCTTGAATGAGTTTCGCACGTTGACGAACAGTTCCGCCAGATGCATTTTCAATTTTTCCATAATCAATATTACGTGTTGCAACCCCGCGCTTAATCATTTTACTGATAAGGACATCCTTCAATTGCTCCAACTTGTACTCATTGTCAGATACAAGGACAAGTTCTTCCTTATCAAGGGTGATGTCACTTTTACTGCCTTTAAAATCATAGCGAGTTTGAATCTCTTTTTTTGCAATACTAATTGCATTTGTTACTTCAGGTAAATCTACTTTTGACACAATATCGAATGAGCTATCCTTTGCCATTGCTAACCTCCAAAAAAAGTGTATTTGCCTTGATTATAGACAAAGTTAGCCATTTGAACAACTTTTTCCAAACATACTAGTAAAAGATGGTCAAAAACGTCTATACTATAATAATGACAAAGTTAATAAAGTAATAAGTACATAAGAAAGAGGGCTTTAATAAATGAATGCATTAGAACCAGGTACGGTTGTCACATTACGTGTAGATAGGGATACTCCGTTTGGCTACTTTTTAACAAACGGTGAAGAAGATGTTTTGCTTCATAAAAATGAAATTATGGACGGATTTGATCCAGATGACGATATAACCGTATTTCTTTTTCAAGACCATCAAGGAAGACTCGCTGCTTCCATGAAGATACCGACTGTTCAAATAGGCTCTTACGATTGGGTAGAAGTAGTTGAAATCAAACATGAGCTAGGAGCTTTTGTGAATATTGGGATTAACAAAGATATCCTTGTCTCAAAGGACGATTTGCATGAAGTTTGGGACCTTTGGCCAAAGCCTGGTGACAAACTGTATGTCACCCTACGAACAGACAAAAACGGTAGACTCTTTGGAAAGCTGGCAACTGAAGATGTTATTCGTTCGATATCAAAGCCAGCATCAAAAAAAGATTTTAATAAAAACATTACAGGCACCGTATATCGATTATTAATGGTCGGCTCATTCATGATATCAGAGGAAGGATTTCTCGGCTTTATTCATGAAAGTGAGCGGACAAGGGAGCCTCGTGTTGGGGAAAAGGTGCAAGGGCGAATTATTGACGTGAAGGAAGACGGTACCGTAAATATCTCCCTGCTGGGTAGAAGCCATGAAATCATGGGCGATGATGCCGATAAAGTTTATCAGTATATGGAAAGTCGCGGAGGAGCAATGCCATACTGGGATAAAAGCAATCCCGACGATATTTCAGTCAAATTTGAGATGAGTAAAGCTTCCTTTAAACGTGCACTTGGAAAGTTGATGAAAGAAGGAAAGGTATACCAAGAGGATGGCTGGACCTATTTCAAAAAAGAAGAGTAAAGGAAAACGCATCGGTCTTATGTACCGATGCGTTTCATTTTATAGATGATCTGTTTTCTTTGAATATTGATGTTTGCCAGCTTGACGATTTTTTTCTTTCATCATATTTTTTTCATGGCGTAATGCATTATTATCCTGTGCTTTTTTATCATTATCACTTGTTTTTGGCATAAATGAACACTCCCTTCAATCCTTGCAACTCTTTCAAGGTTAGGATATCCAGTCGTTTTTCAAACTATGTAAACTTAGCTGTTCGGCATTTTGTTTAAAAAGAAAATCGCAATGGTTCCTGGTCCTGCATGTGAACCGATCCCAGCACCAATTACATTTAAATAAAAAGAATTACACCCGAATTTTTCTTCAAATAACTTTGTTAATTCAAGTGCTTCAATTTCCACATCGCCGTGGCTGATACCAATTGTCTGATTTGATAAATCCATGCCGCGTTCTTCCATAAGCTCAATAATTCGTTTATACACTTTCTTTTTTCCCCGAATTTTTTCAAGCGGGATTAGCTTTCCATCTTCTACATTTAAAAGAGGCTTGATGTTTAAGAGTCCTCCGACAAAGGCAGAAGCCTTACTGATTCGTCCCCCGCGAGCTAAATAATCAAGATCATCAACGGTAAAAAGATGCTCCATATGAGTACTATAAAAGTGTGCAAGTTTTACAACTTCTTCCTTTGAAGCCTCTTTGGCAGCTAATTCGGCAGCAGCTTTTACAACAAGCCCCTGTCCAAGTGATGCACATTTCGTGTCGATTATCGTTAAATCAAGTTCTGGATATTCTTCTTTTACTTCCTCGCTCATCATTACGGCTGTTTGGTAGGTTCCCGATAATTGTGATGAAAATGCAATGTAAACGGCAGTTTGTTTTTCTTTTGCAATTTCAGTAAAAACCTCTTTAAAACGGTGAGGAGGGACCTGGGACGTTTTTGGGGCACTCCCATTTTTCATTGCTTCAAATACTTTTACAGGCTCAATTGTAGCAATATCTTCATAATCTTGCCCATCTAGATGAACTCCTAGGGAGAATAAGGTTACATTGTTTTCTTTAATAAATTGAAGTGGTAGGTCGCTACCGCTATCAGTAAGAATTCTAACGGTCAAAAATCTCACCTTCTCTTTTCGTCGTCAAGTTTAGACTTGCCTATTATAAGTGTATCGAGTATTGGATAAAATTACAACAAATGTGGGAAAATTTTGTATGACAACTAAATTGCCATTGTGATTGAAGAATGTTGTTCCAGGAGGACTATTGAATGGTTAATAGAGAAGTGAAAAAAGTAATTATTGTGATGGTTGGTGCATTGCTGAATGCGGCAGCCTTAAATCTATTTTTAATTCCAGCAGACGTATATTCTTCAGGCTTTACGGGTGTATCACAGCTATTGTTTAGAATTCTAGGTGATTACACGCCATTACACGTTTCAACAGGTGTAATTTTACTCCTATTAAACATTCCGGTTGCGATTTTGGGATGGAAAAAGGTTGGAAAGGCTTTTACTCTGTATAGCTTTTTTTCGGTTGCTCTGACCACTTTATTCTTAACGATCATACCACTTCAACGAATTTCAGATGATATTTTACTTAATGCCGTTTTCGGCGCCGTTATTCAAGCACTTGGAATCGGCTTAACTTTGAAGTGGGGTGCGTCAACAGGAGGCTTGGATATTATCGCTCTCGTTTTATCCAGGTCAAAGGATAAGCCAATCGGAACCTATATTTTCACATTAAATGGGCTAATCATTATTACAGCAGGTTTCATATTTGGTTGGGAAAAAGCCCTATATACACTCGTTGCTTTATATGTTTTGACAAGGGTGATTGATACGGTTCATACGAGTCATGTAAAAGTAACTGCGATGATAGTGACGAAGCAAGCAGACGAATTAAAAGAGGCCATACACTCCAAGATGGTGAGAGGAATTACGATGCTCCCTGCTAAAGGTGCCTTTTCAAGTGAAACAAAGAATATGCTGATGATTGTAATAACAAGATATGAATTATATGATTTGGAACGAATTATTAAGGAAGTTGATCCACATGCCTTTACAAATATTGTACAAACAGTCGGCGTCTATGGATTATTTCGCAAAGAGTAGTAACTTTTCTTGATATTCTTCGACAAATCATATAAAGGGGTGACAAACATGAGAAAATGGCTTCTAGTAGCCTTAGTATTTGTAATGGGTTTATTTATCCTATCAGGATGTGGTACAACTACAACTGAAGATGCTCTTCCAGTGAATTCAGGGGGTGGTGAAAAAGTAGAGACAGAAACACCACCAGAACAAGAGAGTGAAGCACCAGGAGGGGATCAAAACGTGATTGAAAAACTTCAAACAAACCTATCAATTAAAACAGGGGAAAACGAAGCAACTTTTACTATTTCATTAAAAAACACGAGCGACGATTCTGTAAAAGTGACGATCCCAGGCGGTCAAAAATATGAAATAGTTGTGACAGATGCAAATGGAAAAGAAGTTTACCGCTATTCAATCGATAAAATGTTTATTCAATCCATTGAAGAGATGGCGCTAAAAGCGGGTCAAGAGAAGGTCTGGGAGGAACCATGGGATTATACATCAAACGATGGAACAAGACTTGCTCCTGGAGAATATAAAGCATCTATTTTCCTTACTGCTTCAGAAATAAATGGACAAAAAATCAAAAACAATGCATTGCAGGCAGAAGAAAGTTTTACAATCCCTGAGGAAGGGAATACAGCATTCCGTAATGTTCAAGTCCTTGGAGAAAATGGAGAATATACAGTAACCGGGGAAGTGCGAGTGTTTGAGGCAACATTTTTCTATGCTGTAGAGGATGGACATGACTATGTGGTTCCTGAAACCGTTCAAACGGCATCAGAGGGTGCACCAGCATGGGCACCATTTGAAATCAAAATGTCAATTCCAAAGGATAAAATCCCTGCTAATGGAGCGTTAATTCTTCACTTATATGAAAGAAGTGCAAAGGATGGTTCTATCACAAATCTATATCACGCAAAACTTCAGCAGTTCCAGTAATAGGGGAAGGGTCAGACGTTATGTCTGACCCCATTTTTTTGAAATAGCCAATCATTGAAGTTGGTCTAATTCGTTCTGTAATTCGCGGAGTTGTTCTTTTTCGGCTGTTGTAGAGTTAGCATATGCAGAAGAAAGTGCATTTTTTGCAACCGAAATCGAATCCTGCAAGGAAGCATCACTTTGACCCGCTCTTGCTAATTTCGCAATTTCTACAGTCTCACGAGCCTTTTGGAATAAAGGGTTTCCCATTTTATATTCCTCCAAGTGATGAATTTTCGACATTGGTATTTTTCTTTGCTTCTGCTTCAGCTAGAGTTGAACGGTAAGGAAAGCGCTGAGCATGTTGTTGAACCGCATCTGCACCTTGATGAACAAATCGTTTTGATTTATTACTACCCATCCGTAAATTCCCCCTTTAACAGCTACTTAATCAAATTCGCCTCGGTGAATTTGCGCCCAGATTTTAGGCCCACAGGAAGTGGGTTATAAAGACGTTGCCACAGGATGTGGCGTTTTTAGTCTTTGATCTTATAACCCGAAAAATTTCTTTTGAAAATCTGTGGCATCCGCCGGAGGCTTAAATTTTATTCTGAAGTATTGCTTCGGAATAAAATTTATAAGTGCTTTTTTATAGCACTAGTTCTATTGTTTGAAGTTTCGAAGAGGAATATATAAGGTAATTATTTCTGAAAAAAGAACTAGCTTTACCGCCAGTACTAGATTAATTTTTTTTCTAATTTTAGTACATCCTCTAAATAAAGGGCAATTCCGTCCTCTTCATTTGTCATTGTCACATGGCTTGCTATATTTTTTAACTCATCAATCCCATTTCCCATCGCAATTCCATGTCCAGCAAATTCAATCATTTCTAAATCATTATCTTCATCACCAAAGGCAATAATTCGTTCTTTTGGGATTTGATAATAATCGGCCACCTTTTGTATTCCAACCGCTTTATTTAATCCCGATTTAACGATTTCGATTACATGCCAAGGTGCAGCCCATTTGCGGTGATCCACTACTTCAGCATGCATTTCAGAAAGATACTTTCGAATTGGATCTGCAATTTCTTCGTCAGGATGAATGAGCAGTGAGGTGGGGTTATGCTTTAAAATTTTTCGTAAATCACCTGTTTCAATATTTGGCTTCCCCATACCAAAAATATCTAACATCGTTTCATCGTGATAATGAAAATATACGTCATCAATCACTTCCGCTAATATATTTTTTACTCGGAAGTTATCAGCTACCTCAACAATTTCTTTTGCTGTTTTTAATTCAAGTGTGTCATGATAGACACCCCAACCTTGATCAAGAGGATGATGGACAAAAGCACCATTGAAATTAACAATTGGTGTTGTAAGACCTAGTTCTTGATAGTACATGGAGCTAGAACGGAAAGGTCTTCCTGTCGCAATCATAACCATATGACCAGCAATTTTTGCTTTATTGATAGCCTCTTTTGTTCTTTTTGATATGGTTTTATCATCTTTAAGTAAAGTACCATCTAAATCAAGTGCTATTAAATGTTGTTTTGTCATAACAATCTCCTCTGCTCTCTTTCTTTTACTTAAACAGATAATAAAAAAATCGTCAATTGAAAAGCCAAAGATTTTAAGTAAACTGACAATTAATGTTACACTAGAGGATGTCTTAAAGTTTGTATTAAAGGAGCACAAAAAGAATGGTTATTGTTGAAAAGTTGAAGATTGCAGATATTCCGGCATTACATATTGTTAAAAAGGAGTTAAAAGATGAAAAAGCTCCGTTAATCTTGTTTGTTCATGGGTTTGGCAGTGCGAAAGAACACAATTTACACTACGCCTATCTTTATGCAGAGGAAGGATTTCGTGTTGTATTACCTGAAGCAGACTATCATGGTGAGAGGGAAATGGATCTTGAAGGGCTTGAAATGGATTTTAAGTTCTGGGACATTGTCGTCAATGAAATCAAGGAACTTCAATGTTTCAAGGATGAACTAGTCGGAAAAGGCTTAGTTGATGAAAATAGAATTGGTGTCGCGGGAACTTCAATGGGAGGAATCGTTACGCTTGGTGCATTGACCCAATATCCATGGATTAGGTCTGCGGTAAGTTTAATGGGAAGCCCATATTATGAGGAATTCTGCCGTGGACAAATTGAAGAGTTGAAGCGACATGACATCGAACTACCTTTCTCTGATGCTGAATTGGAAGAAAAATATGCAGAATTAAGAAAATATGATTTAAGCATACAACCAGAAAAATTAAACGGAAGACCACTGTTTTTCTGGCATGGTGAAAAAGACAAAATGGTACCATTCGAATACACGCATGAATTTTATCAGGAAATTAAGCCGCTGTATAAAGGGGTAGAGGAGAATCTGTCTTTTATTGCAGATACACGTGCTGATCACAAAGTAACAAGAGAAGGTCTGCTTGCATCGGTCGAATGGTTTAAAAAGCATCTATAATAATAAAGAACGTGTCGTAATCGACACGTTCCTTTCTATCATAATTGTCTAGCTCTAGCGCCTAGCCCCTCGAGGTCACAAGACGGACTTGCACAGGAAGTGCTGACATCGACGTTCGCCACAGGACGTGGCGAACGTCGATGTTCCTTTTTCAAGGCGCTTGCGCTTTTCTTTTTTTATCTTATCCCAAGAGCAATTTTTGCATAACGGCTCATCATATCTTTGTTCCAAGGCGGATTCCAAACGATGTTAACATCTACGTCTTTTACCTCAGGTAATTCAGTAAGTACGCGTTTTACGTCCATTGCAATTGTACCAGCTAGCGGGCATCCCATTGATGTTAAAGTCATTGTAACTTGCGCTACGTCTGCATCATTCATATCCACATCATAAACAAGACCTAAGTTTACAATATCAATCCCTAGCTCAGGGTCAACAACTTGTTCAAGTGCACCCATCATATTTTCCTTTAAAGCTTCCTCCATGTGTAAACTCTCCTTTCGTGAAATAACATATTTAAAAGGTGTCTAGTTCCAGGCGCCATCGGCTCAAGGTCATAAGCAATCGCTTCTGGAGGTAAAAAACACCTTCTGCCAGCGCTCGTCTTATGCTTGTCGCCTCTGCCAGGACGGCAAGAATTCCAGCTTTATGCACAGGACGTGCATGCCCTTTGCTGGAATTGGGGCGCCTTGCACTTTTCTTAAGTATAGCGAAACATACTAAGAAAGTGAAATCACAAGCATTATTAATATTAACCACGCAATTGCTTCATTGCTGCTTCTGACATGCGCTCTGGTGACCAGGCAGGATGCCAAACCATTAATACCTCGACATCATTCACTTCATCAAGATATGCGACGGCATGTTTCACGCCGCTTGTAATACTATCATGAAGTGGGCAGCCAGGAGTAGTAAGTGTCATTTCAATATACACATCATTATTTTCTTTTATATCAATTTCATATATAAGTCCTAAATCGACAACATTAATATTTAATTCTGGGTCAATTACTTGTTTTAACTGATCCATTATTTTTTCTTTTAATTCCATTATCATTCTCCCCTTTATTTTAAAAAAACCTTCATAATGCTGTAGCCGAAAAACAAGGTTGAAGCAACAACTAAGCTTTGGCCAATCGAAAAGATCAGCAACTGTCCTGTCGCAATGGATAAAACGATGATCAAGCATCCCGCAACAAAGCCTGTAAAAATCGGAATTGCTATTTTCTCATCAATCATTTGCTTTAATGTCGGTACATCCCTTTTTCCAATAAGCTTACTATACCTATGTGTCCACCATAGGAAAGGAATAATTTTATATAAATAGCCAAGAATGCTGCCGGCAATCCACAATAAGATGTAAAGAAAAATAAGGACTCCATAAAATTCGTAATACCCTGGCAGGAATGAAAGAATCATTGCGAAAAAATGAATCACTAAGCCCATAGCAATCGCAATTAATGAAAAGATAAAGGGTTTATCAAGCTTTTTCTTTAATCTCACCTTGATGATAGTTGAAATGTGGTAAGAAAAAAGAGCGAAGCCAGCGAACAGCATGCTCATGCCTGCTTGTAATAACAGGTTTATCTCGGTTATAAAGCTGCTAATTGTAACAATAAGACCAATTCCGTACACACAATAGACCATTCTTGCGAGTTTCACTGAAAAGCCATGAGCTAATGAAAACATAGGGACCATTTTATAGGAAAAACCGAAAATTAAGAATGTAAACCATCCGGCCACGCCTAGTAAAATATGGCTTTTTAATACGGTAAGATGATCTAAATTTGCAATTCCAGCACCTAGATTGACAATCAAGAGTATTCCAAGTGCGATTGTAAGCAGTAAGCAAATGAGCGCACTACCAACAAATATGGTAAGAATATTCTTCTTTGCTTGCATTTTCATCGTCATAAACATTTGTGTGATGAACAGTAAAATTCCAATAACAGCAAGTGAACCTGTAAAAATAGACAAAGTAGGTGAGAAGGAAAGAGTGATTCCAAATCCACCAAACCCTAAAGCTGTTACCCAAAATTGAACAAACCCAAATTTTTCACTCCAAATCGGGGTTAAAAAAGCTACCGGAACAAGCTGGTACATGGCTCCCATCGCAACCATCAAGGCCCATCCAAGGATAAGTAAATGAGCGGATGATAGAAGGGCGGGGGTTCGAAAAATCCCTTCAATCACCATATGTCCATTAAATAACAGGATGATTTGTGATACGACTAAGGCGACTACACTAAAGACAATAAAGGAGAGCGGCAGCCTTATATCTGTTTCATTTGATAATTGAGGCATCATTTGCAAGCAGCTCCTTATTTCGTAATTTCAATCTGAAAGCCGCCATCAGGATGTGGTTCCGTCATATGTTTGTAGCCTAGTTCATCTAACTGTTCATACAAAAACATTGGTCGCCGATCATTGATAATGGTTAAAGTGTCGCCTTTATTTAAATTCTCGAGAGCTTTCAATGTCCTCATCATTGGAGTGGGAGGCTCAAGACCTCGATTATCTAATTTCAATAGTTGTCACCTCTTTTTGTAAAGGTTACCTTCCAATGTTTTTTATCAATTTGCTCTACTTCATTTGAAAAACCTTTTGCTTTTAAAATTGGAAATAAAGGAGTCGGTTTAAAAGGTGCGTGTAAAATGAAGATATCTCCATTCTGTAAAGGTTTAACCGCCTCCATGATCTTTTGAAAAGGCTCGATTTTATTTTTAAGGTCTTCTCTAACATCTACTTCTACAATATGTGATTCCAATTGACTCATTATTGATTTCCCCCTTATATGACATTTATAACCTAATGATAATCATTTTCAATGGGTAACGGTGTGACGTGAATCACAGATACTTAAATAATTAAGTAATATCAAAGACTAAGAACGCCACTTTCTGTGGGCCTCTAAAAAATCTCATCATGGAGCTTCATATGATCTAAAAGGTAATATCCATCGGGAGTTATGTCCACAATCTGTTTCCTTTTCAATACCGAAATCGTCCTACTTACAGATTCACGTGTTGTACCAATCATGTTCGCAAGTTCACGATTCGTGAATTGAGTAGTTAGCTTGAAGCGATTGCCAATTTTTTCTCCGTTGCTTCTGCATAAACGAAGTAAAAGCATAATAATTTGTTCTTGAATATTTAAAAGAATTTGTTCCTCCAGTCGTTTTTGAAGGTCGATGATTTTATCACCTAAAACTTTAAAAATTTTCATGCAAAGCTCAGGATTTTTTAGTAATATTTCTTCAAATCGATCGATGGGAGTAAAAATAATATTCGAATCCTCGATTACTTCGGCATGTGCAGGATATCCACCTTTTCGAAAAAATCCAGCGTGCGGAAACATTTCCCCTGCTTCGAGAACGGACACAATCTGTTCCTTCCCGTGCATATCAGACTTATAAATTTTTACCTTTCCAGATTGAATGAAAAAAACACGATCAAGTGGATCGTCTTGCATAAAGATAAACATTTTTTGCTTATATAATCGTGACTGCGAAATTTCTACAAATGGATCAAGTTCCTCTGGAGTTAATTCCCGAAAAAGGGGTACTCCCTTCAATTGTTCACGAATGGATGGTAGTCCCATCTATCTCACTCCTTGTTCAAATTACAAATTAAGGCATCTTTACATTAAGTTTAGCAATCATACTTTTTAAAACTGTGATTTACATCATAGGTAGTGAGAAACAAAATCAATGTTCAAAAAATAGACACAAAAAATGCTAGGAGAACATCTCCTAGCTTAGTCATTTTCATTTTCTTCTGCACAATCGAAGCAAAGTAATCCTTTTTTATCATCTAACACAACACCATTAATAAATCCATCTAAACAATATATAACTTTCTCACATTCCTTACATGTACCAACTAATTCTTTCATCAATTCACCCCGTTCATTCATTTAGACTTACAATACATGAAGTATGACTAGATGCTTACGTGGGATTTCAACATGTACTCTAATTATCTCATATTTTCCTTGACATATGATAAAAAACATACGTACATAGTGATAAGTTTCACTACAATTACGGATAAGACCGGATACAATGGACCCATAAAACAAAAGGAGGAATGTTAATATGGTATTTGCAGCGAAAGTAAATGCACCTGATTACGAACCAAGGGATAAGCACCCAACTATATTTAGAACATTTGACAGTTTACAGCCCGGTGAAATCATGGAGCTATCAAATGACCATGATCCACGACCACTCCAATACCAGTTCATGATGGAACGCGGAGAAGAATTTACTTGGGAATACCTTGAACAAGGACCGGAAGTTTGGCGCGTTGCAATCGGTAAAAAATAAAAATCAATTAGTGATTTCAATATATCTCTTAAGGTGTGGGCAAAGTCGATTTAGGGCTTTGCCTGCATCTTTTTTTATGGTTGGGAAAGTTTCGTTTGGAAGACTGTTCCTATCGTGCTACTATGAAGAAAAAGTAAAAGGAAGTTTCATAATGAGTAAATCAAAAATCACAGGTATACTTTTGGCTGGTGGGGAATCAAGGAGATTTGGGAGTCATAAAGCATTTGCTAAACTAAATCAAAAATATTTTTATGAATATGCAATCGAGGCATTGGAAGGGAATGTGGGCAAGGTTTTTATTGTGAGTCATCCCACATTAGTCGAGCAATTTCGGAGCCAAACTACTGTTGAAGTTATTCAGGATTTACCCGGATTAAAAGGGAATGGGCCACTTGCAGGCATGTTCACAGTTATGCAAAAAGAAGCTTCTGATTGGTATGTAGTCTTACCTTGTGACACTCCTTTTGTGACTGATGAACTTGTTCAGCAGCTAATCACTTTTACAAAAGATCAAAGTATCGATGCTGTTGTACCGGTAATCAATGGTAGACAGCAGCCCATAATCGCTGTATACCATTCAAGGGTTGCAAAGAAAATAGAACAAATGCTAAAAGAACGACATTTTAAAATGAGTCATTTGTTAGACTCTTGCCACGTTAGATTCGTAACAAATCAGGACCTTCAGCTACAAGGCTTAGAATTCGAAAACATCAACAACCAAACAGAATTTGAAAAAATACAAGAAAAGCCAATGACGGATTTCAGGAACAAAGACTAAGAACGCCACGTCCGAGCGGTCACGTCTTTGTGACCGACATTGGCTTTAGTGGTAAAATCTAATCCTGTACACTCATAATTTTCTGAAAAGTGTGATAAAATAATAATACCAGATACTTTGGAAGGAGGGATATTGCCTTGAGGGTAGGCTTAATTTTAGGTTTATTAACCTCAGGACTTTTATTAATCATTGGTTTGTCTACTCATCAATTTGAAACCTATTCAGTTATTTCTGGGACACTTGGAATTATTTGTTTCCTGCTTGCAGGAATCATGTCCGATTCCTCTATAAGTGGGGATCGGGCAAGAGCGAACTACTATACCGAAAGAAACGAAGATCGAAAAAAAAGAATCCGATATTCCTATTTGTTTTTCCTCGTGGGGGCACCAAACTTACTTGTGGCAGTAGTGTTAACCCTCAATTACACTTGAATTCTTCAATAAAATTTCTTCAATTTACATTCATATAGTTTTGATGTCTAGCTCCAGGTGCCATCGGCTCGGGGTCATAAGCCAATCGCTTCGGAAGGTAAAATGCACCTTCTGTCAGCGCTTGTCTTATGCTTGTCACCTAAGGCTGCGCGCCTTGTGCTTTTCTTATTTGTGAACAATTTCGAACACCTCCTTTACCTGTGATGCACCTCACATAATTCACTTTTTTATAGTGTTAAAATGTGGACATTAACAAAGGAGGTTTGCCTCATGTTTGAAAGAGACTATAACCAAGACCCATTTATTGTCATTTGGGAGCTTACAAGGGCTTGCCAATTAAAATGTTTACATTGCCGTGCAGAAGCACAATATACGAGAGACCCTCGAGAACTTTCCTTCGATGAGGGGAAAAAGCTAATCGACCAAATATATGAGATGAATAATCCGATGCTTGTGTTCACAGGCGGGGACCCATTAATGCGTCCCGACGTTTATGATATTGCTGATTATGCAATTAAAAAAGGGGTACGTGTTTCAATGACACCAAGTGCAACACCAAATGTCACAAAAGAAGCGATTCAAAAAGCAAAAGAAGTTGGCCTAGCACGCTGGGCATTTAGCCTAGATGGTCCAACCGCAGAGATTCATGATCATTTTCGGGGAACGAAAGGTTCATTTGATTTAACGATGAGGGCCATCAAATATTTACATGAACTTGAAATACCTATACAAATCAACACAGTAATTTCTAGATATAATGTTCATGCCTTAGATGAAATGGCAAAATTAGTAGAGGACCTTGATTGTGTATTATGGAGTGTCTTTTTCCTTGTACCTACTGGTCGCGGTAAAGAAACAGACATGATTTCCCCAGTCGAGCACGAAAAAGTGTTCCGTTGGTTATATGATTTAAGCAAACGTGTGAAATTTGATATTAAAACAACCGCTGCACAGCATTATCGTCGCGTTGTCATCCAATCAAAACTGCGCGAAACAAAGGATGCAGAAAAACAAATTCGCTATGAGGATGCCCTTATGAAGGGTAAAACCGGTCAAATTGATGGACTGGGAAGGGCTCCACAAGGTGTAAACGATGGTAATGGATTCGTCTTTATTTCTCATGTTGGCGATGTGTATCCAAGCGGATTATTACCTGTAATAGCCGGAAATGTACGTGAGACTCCACTAGCTGAAATTTATCGTGAATCACCTATATTTAAAGATTTGCGTAATCCTGATAAATATAAAGGAAAATGTGGAGTATGTGAATTCCGACATGTATGCGGCGGATCACGTTCTCGTGCATATGCGATGACAGGAGATTACATGGAGAGTGAACCATTCTGTGTATATATCCCAGAAGCCCTTCGTAAAAAAGAAAAAACACTTCAATGATAAGAAAAGCTTAATGCTTCTTGAGCTAGACAACAGAAAGACCCATGGGATCCCACCCATGGGTCTTTGTTATCTGGCTTCTTTACTCAATACTACAATACTTTGCCGGACATTCCTCACACTGAATTTCGTTTTTAATATAGGCTAAGTCGTGAATCGTAATATAGCCTCTGGAAACGGAAATTATTCCTATGGCACGTAATTCATGCAGCATCCGGTTAACGCTTTCTCTTGTAGTTGCACAAAAATTGGCAAGCTCTTGATTTGTTAAATGTAGGTCTATTAGGATGCCACTTTCCGTTTGAACACCATAACTATTGGTCATTCGAACCAAAGTTGAATACAAAGCTCCTTTTTTACCTAATAAAACAAGATCTCTAAACTTTGTTTGTGTTTTTCGAAAATGGTCACTCATCCATTTCATAAATTCAAATGCAAGATTCGTATTTTCAAAAAGTTTTCGTTCCAAATCATCCTTTTGAATCACAGCAATTTCGCTTTCTTCTAAAATCAGACAATCGAATAAATACTTCGGCTGATCGGTGAATAATGTCAGCTCTCCAACGATTTCATTTTGACTACAAATGCGAAGGGATAATTCACTGCCATCAGACGTTCCTTTGCTAACCCTAACACGCCCAGAAAGAATGAGATAAAGCTCAGATGCCTTCATTCCTTCCCGAAATAAATAGGTCCCTTTTTCCATTTTGATAAGTTGATTTGCTGATTTCAAGAGCTCTGTTAATTCATTTGAAATAGTTGATTTTTGTAATATTAATTGACTCATAGGTACCACCTTCCTAAGCAGGAATGCTATACTAGTTCTAATAAAATAATATAATGTTAGTTATACAAGTGGTGTATAATAAATCACACTTATTGTAAAAATGCTGGATGATACAATGTAAACTAAGGATTATGCTAATTTTGAACAATTTTCAACAATTCTAATGCTTGCGTCAACCTATTTAATTAAATAATGAACGAAAAAAGATGCATTCTTGACAAGAATGTGTCTTTTTTGTTTTCGGCCCATTTTGTGACAAACTTAACAGATTTATGGTTGCACAATATGTGAGAATCATGCTGAAAAGAGAAATTAGGAGGGGGTTCTTTTGTACCAAACAGCCGCTTGGTATCTTTCTATTATTTTAATGGCCCTAATTACAGTTATTTTTATTACCGTCGTATTAAAGACTAATAAACGAGCAGAGTATGAAGCAATCCAGAAAAAATGGTACCGTTTCAGAACTTTTTATTTCATTGTTCTTCTCGTTGTCTTTGGAACTGCAACGTATTTTACACTTCAAGATCTTCCGTTTGAAAGACCAGTGTATGGTCAAGGCGAAAATCCGGTCATTGTCGATGTAGAAGCCGTACAGTTTGGATGGAACATGAGCCAGACCGAGTTCAAAGTGGGAGAACCAATCGAATTCGATATCACAAGCACAGACGTTAACCATGGTTTTGGTATTTATGACAAAGAAATGAATTTATTAGCACAAACCCAGGCAATGCCGGGTTATACAAACACTGTTTTCTACACATTCTCAGAACCTGGCACATATCAAATTTTTTGTATGGAATACTGTGGACTTGCTCACCATCTTATGATTGGTGAAATTGTCGTAACAAATTAAGGAGGGGGTTAACTATGTCTACTAATATAGTAATGGGAGGGACAACTAACTCCCAAAATAAAACAATTGCGACGTATCTACTAACAGGTAGCCTTATCATTTTATTAATGATGGTATTTGGGGTCCTGATGCTTATGGCACAGGGAAAAATGATTGAGATAGACCCTGGATTCTTTTATAAGATTATGACCGTTCATGGCACAGGGATGGTTGGGGCTGCTGCATTAGCTGCAGTTGCAGTTATGTGGTATTTCCTAAGTAAATATGTTCAATTAAGCAAAGCAATTCTCATCACCAATTTCATCACCTTCATCATCGGAGTCGCCATGGTGTTGGTAGGTATCTTTGTATTTGACTTTGCGGGAGCTTGGACTTTTCTTTATCCGCTGCCGGCTATCTCTGCCGGTGGATGGGCAGTATCGGGAGCAACGCTTTACTTAGGTGGTATGCTCATACTCGGTATAGGGTTTCTATTGCTATATTTAGATGTTGCTAGAGCGATAATTAAACAATATGGAAGCTTAGGCGGGGGGTTAGGCTGGCGGATCGTATTTGGGAAGGAAAAAGGATATGGTCCTCCGGCGGCTGTTGTTGCGAGTACAATGGTTGCAATCGTAAATATTACAGCATTGGTTTCGGGTGCGACAGTACTTACAATGAGCCTTATCAATATATATATTCCGACCATTACGATCGACCCATTACTAGCAAAAAACTTAACCTACGCGTTTGGTCACATATTTGCAAATTCAATTATTTACATGGGTGTTATTGCGGTTTATGAAATATTATCAACCTATACAAATCGTCCATGGAAGGCGAATCGACCATTCTTGATCGCATGGAATTGCTCAACATTTTTTACAATTATTATCTATCCTCACCATTTATTAATGGACTTTGCATTACCAAAATGGATGATTATTTTAGGTCAAGTGCTTTCATATGCAAACGGATTACCAGTATTAGTTATCACAGCTTACGGTGCTCTTATGATTGTATATCGTTCAGGTATTAAGTGGGATCTGGCCTCATCTTTTATGTTTATATCGATGTTTGGGTGGGTAATTGGAGTAGTGCCGGCGATTATTGACGCAACAATCGTTGTTAATCATGTCATGCATAATACGAAATGGGTACCAGGGCATTTCCATCTGTATATGGGCATAGGTGCAACAACTATGCTATTTGGATTTATGTATTACTTAGCAAAAGTGAATAGAAAAGAAAAAGAAACTGCTCGTGATTCGATTAGTATGTGGATGTACACGATGTTCTTCATTGGATTATGTGGATCATTCCTTTTCTCAGGCAAAGTAGGAGCGCCAAGAAGATGGGCTGAACACTTCCCGGAGTGGATCGCTTATGACCGTATGGGAGCAATCTTTGGTATGTTTATCGTCCTTGCAGTTTTGACATTTATCATCCGTTTCTGGAATTTTTCAAGAACAATTGATAATAAGTTTCAGAGAGAAATAGGACCAAACCAGCATGCGTAAAAGTATTGGAATTCTATTTGCACTCATAGCGGGTATCGCTTTACTTTGGATAGGTACAGATGGATTTCGAGCTTTTACAGCAGAGACGGCTAGAATTTTAGAATTAGAAAGGGAGCAGCCAAAGCTCCCTTCTGCTACATTAATCGACTCTAATTCGAAAGACTTTCATATGCGGGATTTGGAGGGGAAATATACGCTTTTTACATTCATGTATACATCCTGCGGGGATGTATGTCCTGTGTTAGAAAGAAACTTTGCAAAAATTTATGAAAATATCCCTAAAACCGTCCTTGGAAAGGATGTCGTGCTTGTAAGTATAAGCTTTGACCCAGAGTATGATTCACCGGCAGTTCTAAAATCATATTCCGACCATTTCGGGGCAGATGGGGACCAGTGGAAAATGGCAACGATTCAGGACAAACAGGAATTACAGGACGTGTTGGATACCCTTGAAGTAATTGTCATACCGAATGAATATGGCGGATATGAGCATAATTCTGCATTTTATGTGGTCAACCCAGAAGGAAAATTAACAAATATCTTTGACTACCAACAACCACAAACAGTAGTGGAATACCTAGATTCGTTTCTTTTTTAAGGGGTGAAAATATGTACCGTTATCGTTATCTGTTTATTGGGCTACTTTTACTTCTATTTGTTTCGGTCCCGTATGTTAGGTTAATGTTAGAAGCAAGTATGGTTGCTACCATGCTTGTTCAAATTCCTTTATTAGTTTGTAGTGGTTATTTCCTGGCAAAAGGGTTTCCAAAGAGATGGCGAACCTTTTTCCTATTTTTCAATGAAAATGGGATTGCAGGAATCTTAATAACATTATTTATTTTGACGTACTGGAGTTTACCGCGCGCAATTGATGCTGCATTAAATGAGCCTTTTATGGAAATTGCAAAATATATAAGTCTGCCATTTCTTGCAGGAGTATTTTTGTACTATAGCTGGGGACTGCTTGGTCCAATCAGTAAATCCTTTATTTGGGCGAATGTCATTTCGATGATCTTTGTCATGAGTTGGCTTTATTTAGCATCACCGGCTCGACTCTGTAATAACTACCTCGTTTCGGAACAGCAAGAGCTAGGAAAAGCTATGTTTATACTAGGATTAGTTATTTGTATTTTCTTTATCGGACAGGTTTTTATTGGGAAGCCAACGTTTTCCGTAATTAAGAAAGATGAAAAAGGGCCATCTATAAAAATGAATATAAAATCAGGAGACTTTGATGAAAGGTTAACGTGAACTACCACGAGCCTAAAGGCATCGTGGCTTCTGAAAAAGAAGCTACATGGTTTTAGCTTCGTCCCTCCAAGGGTGGGTTCACCAGACTTAGGTAGGAGAAATCCTAGCTACGATAGATTGGTCATGACACCTTCGGTTGACGCACCAGACCGTTGCCCTGTCGCTTGCATTTAAGTAGAGATGAGGAAAGTCTCGGTGATGCAAGTGCAAAAAGCCTGTTTATCTTTGTCGAGGTGAGGACGGATTCCTTGTATGGTAACAGTACAGGGATACGCATGACCTACTTTCGAGTAGAGATTTTATCTGAAAGGATGTAATACAATGGTTTATGTTTTAAATATAGATGGAAAGCCACTGATGCCTTGTTCGTCTGTCATTGCCAGACTGCTTCTTAAACAAGGAAAAGCCAAAGTGAAAAGAAGAACCCCGTTTACGATTCAATTATTTTACAAGACAGATACCGAATACATTCAACCTTTAACGCATGGTTTGGATAGTGGAAGTTCAAAAGTGGGTTCTGCTGTCTCTGATGAAAAAGGAAATATCGTCTATATGTCCCAAGTGGAAATTCGTAATGATGTTTCGAAAAAGATGCAACAGCGCTCAAAATATAGAAGGAATAGACGAAATCGCAAGACCCGTTATCGTAAAGCGAGATGGCTAAACCGCAAGAACTCGATGAAAAAGGATCGTTTCTCGCCTACCATGACGAGTAAGATTCATGCTCATATGAGAGAAACAAGGTTTGTTCAAAAGGTTCTTCCCATCTCGAAAACGATTATCGAAACCGCTACGTTTGACCCTCATGCCTTAAAAAATCCAGCGGTTTTAACAAACAAATGGTTATATCAAACGGGAATTAATTACAGGTACGCCAATACAAAGGCGTATGTATTAACGAGAGATGGGTATTGTTGCCGACACTGTAAAGGAAAAACAAAAGACAAACGATTAGAAGTTCATCACATCATTTTCCGAAGTGAAAATGGCTCCGATGAAGAAGATAACTTAATTACTCTTTGTAAAACATGCCATGATGCTCTCCATCAAGGAAAAGTGGCACTCAAAAAGAAAGGCAAGAAAAAAGGACAACTCAATCATGCTACACAAATGAATAGTATTCGCATTCAACTGTTAAAGCGAATCCATGCAGAAGAAACCTTTGGATTCGTAACGAAAGAACATCGTCAACTTATGGGATTGTCGAAAGAACATTACTTTGATGCCGTTGCGATTGCAACCCAGGGAAAAGAACCGACCTTTAAAATGTCAAACGTCTTGTTTAAAAAATGTGTTTCTGACGGTGATTATCAGCAAACCAAAGGCGTTCGTAGTGAACAAGTGATACCCACAGGAAAACTTTTTGGATTTCGTAAGTTTGACAAGGTTCAATACATAGGGAATGACTATTTCATTAAAGGGCGCATGAGTAGCGGTTATGCTATTTTAATGGATATTGAAGGAAATAAGGTGGATTTAAAGCCGATTCCAAAATTCTCTAAGATGCAGAGAGTGAGTGCGAGAAAATCATGGATTATGATACCAAAAACCATTCCAAGTTTTTACTCATATGTCACCTGATATTTGTTTGTAAATATCGAAATAAGTTGTTGATCCCACTTGGAAATGATGTGAAACAACTCATGCACGATATTAGCCAATAGATACCATTTAGAATAGTCGAAATGGAAGTAGATAAGGATCATATCCATTTGCTTATTCAGTATGAACCTAAGATGAGTATTCTCGAAATCGTAAGACTACTCAAGCAAATGACTACGTTTCACATTTGGAAACAAAATAAAACTTATCTTTCTAAACATTTTTGGAAAGAAAGAACCATTTGGAGTGACGGATATTTTGCTTGTTCCATTGGAAATGTCAGCAAAGAGGTTATTCAAAAGTACATTCAAGAACAAGGATGAAAACCGTGGGCTTACATCCACGAACCTAAAGGTATCGGTGGTTTTACGCCCACAAAATATAAAAAAAGAGCTGACATGGTATCAGCTCATTTTTACATTCTATATTAGTTTCCAGCTGCTGCTCTTGGAAAGAGGATGTTATTTTCTAAATGAATGTGCTGGAATAGGTCTGCTTCCAGTGCTTCAAGACGTTGATAGACAAGACGATACGTTCCACATGCACCGATTGGTGGCTGGAAGTCGTTTGTAATGTCCCGGATTTCTTTAATAATATTTCCAGCCTCATCATGATCGTCTTCTAATTCGATTACATGTTTTTTCACTAATTCATGATTTTCTGGAGTTCGTTCATTTTCAAATTTTATAATGAGAGGGAATGAGTTTGCTTCCTCTTTAATTGTATGTTGTTCAAGCTCTACCTTTAATTGATTAAACAGTGAGTGTACCCTAGCAAGATGTGGATGATTACCACCATGTACTCTAAGTACCTTTGTTACATATGGGCTAAGCTGTGGAAGCTCTTCATTTAAGTAACGATGATGTTTATTCACGATATGGTCAATTAATTCGGAATAGCTAGCGGCCTTCCAATCCACTGTTTTTTCATTTAATTCCTTCATATCTTGATATAGTGTATTTAAATTTGATAAAACTTCATCCTTGGAAAGATTTCTTTCCTCAATAGCATCTATAAGTGGTCGGTTACCGCCACAGCAAAAATCAATACGAAGTTTTTTGAATAGGTCTCCAGCCTTCGGAAACTCAGTTACAATTTCTCCAATGATATGTTGTTCTGTAAAAGTTTGTTCCATGATCCTACCTCCTAATTAGTAAGCTACATATAGCATAGCTATTAACAAGAAAGAATGGGGTGATACGTATCACACACCTGTAGAAAAACGTCAGAAATTCTGTTAAAAGTGATGTGCATCACAGGTTAAAATAGAGTATGTTTGATAGGATTAAGATAAATTGATTGCTACAGGGAGATGTCATAACGATGTTCATTCGTAAACAATATATAAAGGAACTTGAAAATGAAAATGAACAACTTAAAAAGGATTTGAAAGAGGTAATCGTAGAAAGAGAACAACAGAAAGAAAGTACAAAAGTTTTTTATAAAAATTTTTACGAGGAACTTGTGGCCGCAATCGAACAGCACGAGCATGTAAATGGCCAACACCATGTTCTAGGTGAGTTGGTTGCCAAAATTAAATCCAAATTTGACCGAGTAGAAGAGCTTAGTCTATTATCCTATGATAACTCAGCTAAATTATATGAAAATGGTCAAACCCTACTTTTAGCTGCTGAAGATATGGTGGCAAAATCAACTGAGGGAAAGAACCGGGTATTAGAAGTTGAATCAATTATGAAAGAACTAGGTTCCCAACTAAATGATACCTCTGAAAAAATGAATCATCTAAATAATCGTTCAAAAGAAATTGAAAATATCGTCCAAGTTATAAAGGAGATTGCTGACCAAACCAATTTATTAGCATTGAATGCGTCGATAGAAGCGGCAAGAGCGGGTGAACAAGGAAAAGGATTTTCAGTAGTTGCAGCAGAGGTAAGGAAGCTTGCTGAAAGTACGGCTTCTAGCACCGAGCATATTAGTTCACTCACAAAAGCAATCCAAACAGAAATCGATGAATCCTTACAATCCACAACAAACAGTACAAACCTTGTCCATTCAGGGGTTGAGGCAAGTACAAATACTACTGAAAAATTCAATTATATCATGACTGTCATTCAGTCTGTCCAAAAAGAAGTGCATTTTGTCTTAGATACAATTCAGGAGCAAAAGGTATATTCACAGGATGTTATGAATGAAATCTCAAATACAAAAGACTTATTTGATAATGCAACTCAATTAATTGTTCAACATATTACGGATGCCAAAGTCGTCGATGATAAACTTGAAGAAGGAATCGTTCAGCTTAATGAAATCACAGCAGGAAAGTAGTGGTTTTATCTAAAATATACTACAATGGAAAAAAGTAGATAAAAAGTGAGTGAAAATATATGGTTGAAAGACGAACACCAATACCCGTTCCAGAAGCGGTATCACGAGTAATGGAATTTTCAGGTTTGGGGACAAAGGAAATAGTCCCAATTGAAGCTAGTTATGGGCGTTTTTTAGCTGAGGATGTAATTGCTGATCACGATGTTCCCCATTTTGATCGGTCCCCGTATGATGGCTTTGCTGTTCGTGCAAACGACACGACAAAAGCGGGACTGGAGCATCCAGTTGAATTTGAAATAATTGAAGAAATTGGAGCTGGGTCTGTTGCATCGAAAAAGGTGGGAGCATTTCAAGCAGTGCGAATCATGACAGGTGCGCAAATGCCGGCAGAATGTGATGCAGTTGTGATGCTTGAATTGACAGCTGAATACGAACGTGATGGCAGGAAGTACATGTCAATAAAGCGATCATTTAAATCCGGAGATAATGTATCGTTTCAGGGTGAAGATACAAAAAAAGGATCCGTCTTAGTGGAAAAAGGCGTTTTTATTAATCCGGGTGTAAAAGCACTTTTAGCCACCTTTGGTTACCATCAGCTTGAAGTGGCAAAGAAGCCTGTCATTGGTGTTTATGCTACCGGAACCGAATTGCTTGATGTCAATCAGGAACTCGTATCAGGGAAAATTCGAAATAGCAATGCATATATGATAAGTGCACAAATTGAAAGGGCGGGTGCAGAGCCAAAGTATTTTGGCAAACTCCCAGATGAATTTGATCTTTGTTATGATGCCATTAAAAATGCAATTGATGAAGTTGACATCTTAATCACGACTGGTGGAGTATCTGTTGGGGATTATGATTACCTTCCTGCAATTTATGATAAATTAGGCGCAGAAGTCCTATTTAATAAAATTGCGATGAGACCAGGAAGTGTCACAACCGTTGCCCAGCTAAATGGTACGTTATTGTTTGGATTATCTGGAAATCCTTCAGCTTGTTATGTTGGCTTTGAACTATTAGTAAGACCGGTGGTGCGAACAAGATTATTCTCTAAACATCCACATCTATTAAAAATGAAAGCAGAGCTCAAAGCTGACTTCCCGAAACCAAACCCATTTACAAGATTTGTACGAAGTAAAATCAGTTTTTCTGATGGAAAACTTGTGGTGACACCAAGTGGTCTTGATAAATCCAATGTCGTGTCTTCTCTAGCAGGAGCAAATGCATTCATGGTTTTACCCGGAGGAACGCGCGGATTCGGTGAAGGTGATCAAGTAGATGTGTTGTACCTCGAAGACCAGGAAGGAAGTAAATGGCCTTGGAAATAAGGTTTCCACTTTTGCAAATCGTCGGGTATCAAAATAGTGGGAAAACAACACTTGTTGAAAAAATTGTAAAAAAGGGTAAGGATTTCGGGCTTCAAATTGCTACCATTAAACATCATGGACATCAAAGCAGCTTAGAAAAAACACCTCATCAAGCAAAAGACTCTTCCCGCCACTTTAAAGCAGGAGCATCCGCGACGATTGTAGAAGGTGGAGGGAGTTTACAGCTTGAAGCAAAGACTTCAGAATGGACGCTCGAGAAGCTAATCCAGCTTTACGCTTTTTTTGAAAATGACATGATATTAATTGAAGGGTATAAATCTGCGGATTATCCTAAAATCGTCTTAATCAAAAAGGAAGAGGATACGGAGCTGCTAACTTCATTAACAAACATCGTTGCAGTTATAGCCTGGATTCCGATTCAAACCAAGTTTACCCTTTTTCATATAAACGATAAAGAAAGTTATTTAAAATGGATATTTAACTTTATTAAAAGTGGATGAATGTAAAATAACTTAGATTTAAAGTCGAGAGGAACAAACTTTGATTGAATAAAGTTAAATACCTCCGGCGGATGCCACAGATTTTTCAAAGGAAGTTTTCGAGCATAAGATCAAAGACTAAGGACGCCACGTCCTGTAGCAACGTCTTTGTGACCCACCTCGTGTGGGCCTAAAAAATCTGGGCGCAAATACGCTTTGGCGCATTTGATTTTAGGAGGTACATAATGAAAACCAATGATTTATTTAGAATTACAAATGAACCTATCAATGTTGAAGAGATTACGAACAAGGTCATAAGACGTGAGGCAGGCGCTGTTACGACTTTTATTGGAACGGTTCGTGAATTTACGAAGGGGAAGAGAACCCTCTATTTAGAATACGATGCATATATTCCAATGGCAGAAAAAAAGCTTGCTCAAATTGGTGAAGAAATTTCGGTGAGATGGCCTGAGGCAAAAACGGCTATTACCCATCGAATAGGCCACCTGGATATTTCTGAAGCAGCTGTTGTCATTGCGGTCTCCACACCACATCGTAAGGATGCCTATGCAGCAAATGAATATGCAATCGAACGCATAAAACAAATCGTCCCAATCTGGAAAAAAGAAAAGTGGGAAGACGGGGAAATGTGGATTGGAGATCAGTTAGAAACGAAACAATATGCAACTGGCCGACCTGAAGAGGAGGATTTGAAATGATTACAGTTTTATTTTTTGCCCATTTACAGGACATGGCAGGAACTGATAGGATCACGTTAAATGAGGATCAGATAACCATTTCATCCCTGAAACAAAAGCTTGCTAACGATAATGTTGTAAAAAATCTTGATCAAATCATGTTTGCTATTAATGAAGAGTATGCAGTGGATGATGATATTGTAAAAGCAGGAGATACCGTTGCTTTGATACCACCAGTAAGCGGGGGTTGATTTTTAATCACCCCCTCTCTGGTGGTTTTTTTTATCTAGCCCCTCTCTGGTCTAGCCAATCTGTCAAGAAGGATAAAGAGCATCCTTCAAGCCATCTTGTCTTATGCTTGTTGACTTGCACAGGATGTGCTGACGTCTACGTTTGCCACAGGACGTGGCAGCTGTTAGTAGACGTTCAACTTCAAGGCGCTTGTGCTTTTATTCTTATAAAAAAATCTGACTTTTTATAAAAATACAATTGATTTTATTTTTATACAGACTTATAATGATACTTATTCTACATTTATTAAAAGCGAGTTTCAAAAAGGAGGATGAAAAGGACCAAGAAGTTCGAGGCGGTGCAGTTTTGAGTAGCGGAACGTATGCAGTTAATACGTGAGCAACGGAAAAACAAGCCAACGAGCTTCCACAGGATGTGGTGACTTCGACGTTCGACACAGGACGTGTCGGCACTTAGTCGAAGTTCCTCTATCGACGTGTCATTTTCACCGGACTTTTTAAACATCATCTTAAAAAAGTGAGGTGGATATATTGAAAGCGGCAATTATCGGGGTTACTGGCTATGGCGGTATTGAATTATTGAGATTATTGGCAAATCACTCGAGTTTTGATGTGCATTCTGTTCACACTTCGTCACAGACAGGGATCAGGCTTTCAGAGGTCTACCCGCATGTAACTAATATTGTAAATCATTCTTTAGAAGAAATCGATATTCCAAAGCTTGCAAACCAAGTGGACGTTGTTTTTCTTTCAACACCATCGGGGGTTTCAACAACTATTGTCCCTGAGTTGTTGAATGAAAATGTGAAGATCATTGATCTTTCAGGGGATTATCGGTTAAAAAATCCTTCTTCTTATGAACAGTGGTATAAAAAGCCAGCTGCTATACAAGAAGACTTAAACAAAGCTACATATGGTTTACCGGAATGGTATAAGCAAGAAATTCAGAATAGTAGTTTTATTTCAAATCCAGGATGCTATCCAACTGCAACTGTTCTTGGGTTAGCACCAATCATAAAAAATAAACTAATTGATGAAAAATCAATTGTTATAGATGCGAAATCGGGTATTTCTGGGGCTGGAAAAAGTCCATCAAGAACAGCCCATTTTGCAGAAAGTAATGACAATTTTTCGATCTATAAGGTGAATCAGCATCAGCATATTCCGGAAATTGAACAAGTGATACAAGGCTGGGATGCTTCAATTCCATACGTGACATTTAGTACCCATTTGGTGCCGATGACAAGAGGAATCATGTCAACGATGTATATTAATAGCGTAGTAGATTCACTTTCATTGGATCAGCTTTATGAACTATATAAGGAAAGTTATCAGGATTCTCCATTTGTGAGAATTAGAGAAAAGGGCACCTTCCCTGCCACAAAAGAGGTATACGGCACAAATTACTGTGATATCGGCCTTGCGTTTGATGAAAGAACAAACCGGATAACGGTGGTTTCAGTTATCGACAACTTAGTGAAAGGCGCTGCTGGCCAGGCAATCCAAAACGCTAATATTATTTTTGGTTTAGAGGAACAAACAGGATTAAACTACGTACCATTATTCCCATAAGAGTGTCAAAAAAGGAGGGTGAAAAGGACCGAGAATTTCAAGGCGGCGCAGCTTTGAGGACCGGAGCGTATGCAGTTAATACGTGAGGATCGGAGAAGCAAGCCAACGCAGAAATTCGATGCGTCATTTTCAGCCGACCTACGGAAAAGGAGTGACTTTGCATGATAGAGATAAAGGAAATTCAAGTTATAAAATTGGAAGAGGGGTCTGTAGTAACTCCCAAAGGATTTAAATCAGCAGGAGTTCATGCCGGATTACGTTATTCAAAGAAGGATCTAGGGGCAATTGTTTGCGATGTTCCGGCGAACTGTGCAGCTGTTTATACGCAAAGTCATTTTCAAGCCCCACCATTAAAAGTTACAAAAGAAAGCATTGCCGTCCAAAATAAACTGCAAGCGGTTGTGATTAATAGTGCCTGTGCGAATGCATGTACGGGCGAACAAGGATTACTAGATGCATTCGATATGAGAGCCGCATCAGCTGCTCATTTTGGAATAGAGGACCACTTAGTTGCGGTTGCTTCAACGGGTGTAATCGGTGAGCTTTTACAGATGGATAAAATTAAGGCTGGTATAAAACAACTTGAGCCAACTAATACAGCAGAGGCAGCCGAGGACTTTCAAACAGCAATTTTAACAACTGATTTAGTGATGAAAAAAGCATGTTATCAAACAACAATTGATGGAAAGACAATTACAATTGGCGGAGCAGCAAAGGGCTCGGGGATGATTCATCCAAACATGGCAACGATGCTTGGGTTTGTAACAACCGATGCAAAGATTGACTCAGAATCCCTTCAAGCAGCGATGAAAACCGTGACAGATGAGACATTTAACCAAATCACGGTAGATGGTGAAACCTCGACAAATGATATGGTATTGGTAATGGCGAGTGGCTTGGCGGAAAATAATCAGGTTTCACCAGAGCATCCTGAATGGGACACATTTGTATCAGCTCTCAGGTCCACTTTCGAAGATCTTGCAAAGCAAATTGCAAAGGATGGAGAAGGAGCTACGAAACTAGTTGAGGTGAATGTAACAGGTGCTTTGTCTGATATGGATGCGCGCATTATTGCGAAAAAGATTGTAGGTTCAAACCTTGTTAAAACAGCAATCTACGGTGCAGATGCAAACTGGGGAAGAATTATTGGAGCAATCGGTCATAGTACAGCCACTGTGAATCCGGATATTGTAGATATCTCAATTGGCTCCATTCAGATGTTGAAAGGAAGCCAACCAGTGGTATTCTCAGAAGAACTTGCAAAAAGGTATCTTGAAGGAACCGATATTGTCATTCACGTTGACCTTCATTTAGGAAATGGTACAGGAACGGCCTGGGGCTGTGATTTAACCTATGATTATGTCAAAATCAATGCAAGCTATCGCACGTGAGGAGACTTGAAATGCAGACAATTGTTATCAAATGTGGAGGCAGCATCCTGGCTGAGCTATCAGACTCATTTTTTAATAGTATAAAAGAATTAAAAAAAAGCGGGTATAAAGTCGTTGTTGTTCATGGCGGTGGCCCTGAGATTGGTCAGACTCTCGCCTCTTTGAAAATAAAAAGTGAATTTGTGAATGGACTAAGAAAGACAACAAAGGAAGTCCTAGACGTTGTTGAAATGGTGTTATCCGGAACGATTAATAAAAAAGTCGTCGTCGAATTAGAGAAAGCTGGAATCCCGTCAATCGGGTTATCTGGCTGTGATGCAAAACTAATTACTGCGAAGCCTGTAAACATTGATCAATTAGGCTATGTTGGAGAGATTGAACAAGTCAATGTTTCGTTCCTGGAATTTCTTTTATCTCAAAATTTCGTTCCAGTTCTGTCACCAATCGGGATTGACGAGGACTTTACAAAATACAATATCAATGCGGACACAGCAGCAGCAAGCGTTGCTATCGCATTAAACGCAGGGCATTTATTATTCGTCACAGACGTAGATGGAATTAAAAAAGATGGTGAAGTCCTCCCATTTCTTTCCGCGGATTCTGTCCTTACACTCATCGAAGAGGGAACCATCTATGGTGGGATGATACCAAAGGTAAAAGCAGCTCTCTCTGCATTAAATAATGGGGGATTAACCGAAATAACGATAATCAACGGAAAGGGTTCTTTACTTTCCATGGACGGAACATTAAAAGGTACAAAAATCGTAAAAGAACTTGAGGTGGTCTAATGGATGCACTATTTCCAACCTATGCGAGATGGGATTTGACGGTTGAATCGGCAGAGGGTTCAATCATTGTAGATCAAACAGGGAAAAAATATTTAGATTTTGTTTCTGGAATCGCGGTTTGTAATCTTGGACATCGCCACCCGGCTGTCATCGAAGCCATGGAAGAACAGATGAAAAAATATTGGCATGTTTCGAATTTATTTAAATCTGATATTCAACAAGAAGTAGCCGGGAAGCTTGTAGCGAACTCGGAACTAGATGCAGTTTTCTTCTGTAATAGTGGTGCTGAGGCAAATGAAGCAGCATTAAAGCTTGCCCGAAAATATACACAAAAATCAAAGGTTATTACATTTCAACAATCCTTCCATGGCAGAACATTCGGTACGATGGCTGCAACAGGGCAGGATAAAATCCATTCAGGATTTGGACCACTCCTACAGGAATTTGTATATCATCCTTATAATGATAGTAAAGCATTAGAGGAAGCTATGAATGATACAGTCGCAGCGGTTATGGTTGAGGTTATTCAAGGAGAAGGTGGAGTCGTTCCTGGAACAGAAAAGTTTCTAAAAAAGATTGAAGAGCTTTGTAAGAAAAATGGCTCGCTTTTTATTATTGATGAGGTTCAAACGGGGATTGGCCGAACAGGAAAAGCGTTTGCTCACCAACACTACAATCTATCACCTGATATTATTACACTTGCAAAAGGTTTAGGAAGCGGTCTTCCTGTTGGTGCAATGGTTGGAAAGGAAAAGCTGAAGGAGGCATTTGGACCAGGTTCACATGGTTCCACATTTGGCGGCAACCCAATTTCATTAGCGGCAGCTAAAGCAACATTATCGATTATTTTTCAAGAAGAATTTTTAACAGAGGTTAAGAAAAAAGGTGTTTATTTAAAGGCAGAGCTTACAAAAGCACTAGCGGATCAAGACTTCGTGACAGAGATTCGCGGATGTGGATTAATGCTCGGAATTGCTTGTAAAGCTGAAGTAGCAGCAAATATTACAAAACTGCGTGAAAATGGACTGTTAGTTCTTCAGGCTGGACCAAATGTCATTCGACTTTTACCACCGTTAACTGTAACTTACGAAGAAATGGATGAAGCAGTTAAGCTAATCAAGAATTGCCTTGTTGCTGAGTATATATCTTAACGATTCTGTGGGGAGTTAGGAATGTTTCTACCAACGAGTAATACAATTCATTTTTTTTGAATATCTTTGTATAAAAATACGGCTACCCAAATAAAAATACGAGGTGAAACCATGAAGGGATATCTGCACTTAGAGAATGGTGAAAGCTTTGAAGGTAATTTTTTCGAGAATAGCTCAAGCCGGGCGGGTGAGGGTGAAATCGTATTCTATACTGGAATGACTGGCTATCAGGATGTAATAACCGATCCTTCCAATAAAAATCAAATTATTGTTTTCACTTACCCCCTCATCGGTAATTGCGGAATTAATGAGCTTGAGTTTAATACGAAACCTCAGGTTGCAGGGATCATCCTGTATGAAACGAAGGATACCCATTCTCACTATGATGGCAAATACTCACTAAATCAGTATGTAAAGAAGTGGAATATTCCATTGCTCTCACATGTGGATACACGTGCGGTTGTGAAAAGAATACGAGACAGAAAGACAGAAAAAGCAATCATTAGTCAGCAACCTGCTCTAGCGGGAGTATTGAATTAAGTTGTACCAGTGAAAGCTACAGATTTTCGTACAAACGTAAAGGTTAGGAGAGAAAAGTTTATGCCTAAAGATCATTCCATTCAATCTATATTAGTAATTGGCTCAGGTCCTATCGTCATCGGGCAGGCTGCAGAATTTGATTATTCTGGTACACAGGGCTGTAGGGCATTGCGGGAAGAAGGCTTCAAAGTCATATTGGTGAATAACAATCCAGCAACCATCATGACCGATGAAGTCAATGCCGATGTTGTGTATTTTGAGCCACTTACAGTTGAAAGCATCGAGAAAATCATTGCAAAAGAACGTCCAGATGGATTACTTGCAACCCTGGGTGGTCAAACAGGCTTAAATTTAGCTTTTAGCCTAAGTGAACATGGAATATTAGATAAATATAATGTCAAAGTGCTTGGGACATCGATTGACTCCATTAAAAAAGGAGAGGATCGAGAGGCTTTTCGAAGCTTAATGAATGAATTAAATGAGCCAGTGCCTGACAGTGATATTGTTACAACGGTTGAGGAAGCGATTGCTTTTGTCCAAAGGATAGGATTTCCAGTCATTATTCGTCCAGCATACACATTGGGGGGAACAGGAGGAGGCATTGCGCACGAACAGCAGCAATTGATTGATCTTACAAAAAATGGCTTGTCCGAAAGCCCAATTACTCAATGTTTGATTGAAAAAAGCATTGCTGGATATAAAGAAATTGAATATGAGGTTATGCGTGACAAAAATGGAACCTTCATTACGATCTGTAATATGGAAAACATCGACCCAGTAGGCATTCATACGGGCGATTCAATCGTTGTCGCTCCTTCACAAACCTTAACAGATGATGAATACAAAATGCTTCAAGCTTCATCGGCAAAAATTATCTCAGCATTGGGTATTGTTGGTGGATGTAATATTCAATTTGCATTGGACCCTTATAGTAAAAACTATTATCTTATCGAGGTAAATCCACGTGTAAGTCGTTCTTCAGCACTTGCATCAAAAGCGACTGGTTATCCGATCGCAAAAATAACAGCTAGACTTGCAGTTGGCTATACATTGGAAGAATTAATCAACCCCATAACAGGTAACCCATTTAGTTCAGAACCTGCATTAGATTATGTGGTTGTAAAATTCCCGCGCTTCCCATTTGATAAATTCACAGATGTTCCGAATGTACTTGGAACACAAATGAAAGCGACGGGAGAGGTCATGTCACTTGATGTTAACCTTGAAGGCGCTATCCAAAAAGCGGTTCATTCCTTAGATGGGGAAAACGAAAGCTTACGATTACCTAAATTAGCAAGTTATTCAGCTGCCGAGCTTTATCAACTTGTTGAAAAGAGTAGTGAAAATCGATTTTTCGCGGTACTCGAACTGTTAAGAAGAGGAACTACTGTTGAGGAAATTCATGCTCTCTCAAAAATGGATTCGTTCTTCCTGAACATTTTCAAATCAATCGTGGAATTTGAGGTTAAAATTAGCCAAACCAAAGTCAATGAGTTCTCAAAGGAATTCATGCATGAGTTAAAAGAAAAAGGGTTTACTGACCAATATATCGCATTCCTCATTGGCGAGGATGAAATGACGATTCGTGCGAAACGTAAGGAACTTGGGATTATCCCTAGTTATAAAAGTGTGGATACATGTGCTGGTGCATTTGCATCCCAGTCCTCTTATTATTACTCAAGCTATTTTGGAGAAAATGAGACGCAAGGATCTACGAAACAAAAGGTATTAATTCTAGGCTCCGGACCCATTCGAATCGGTCAAGGGATCGAATTTGATTACAGCTCTGTTCATGGAATTTTTGCATTACAAGAGGAAGGCTATGAGACGCTCTTACTAAATAACAACCCGGAAACAGTAAGTACTGATTATGAAATTGCGGATAAATTGTTTTTCGAACCATTAACATTTGAACATGTGTTAAATGTAATCGAAGCCGAAAAAGTAGATCAGGTGATTGTGCAATTTGGCGGTCAAACAGCCATCAATCTTGCTCAAGGATTAGAAGCAGCCGGTATATCGATTGTGGGAATTACCCACGACATTATTGACCAGCTTGAAGACCGTGACCGTTTTTATAAGCTGTTAGAAAAGTCGAATATCCCGCATATTCCCGGTGAGATGGCTGATAATACGCAAGAACTGGTGGTAAAGGCATCTGAAATCGGCTATCCGGTGTTAATCCGTCCATCCTATGTAATCGGTGGGAAAGGGATGGTTGTCATCAATGATGAGGGTAAGCTTGCATCCTTTGTAAAAGGGATATCAAAAGATTCATTTCCGCTCCTAATTGATGCATATGTACCTGGTTTGGAAATTGAAGTTGACTTACTTTCCGATGGGAACGAGATCCTCATTCCTGCCATTGTTGAACATATTGAAAAAGCAGGCGTTCACTCTGGTGACAGTCACGCGATTATTCCAGCTGTTTCATTATCTGAAGTAAACAAAAAAACAGTCACAGATTATGCCGAAAAAATTGTTCGTGAACTACAGTTTAAAGGGATTATGAATATCCAATTTGTTGTCAATGACAATCAAATTTACGTCCTTGAAGTGAACCCGCGTGCTAGCCGTACAGTTCCAATTATCAGTAAAATTACAGGGATTCCGATGGCGCAGCTAGCTTCAAAGCTTATACTTGGAAAGTCACTGCAAGAGGTATCATCGCAAACAGGCTTATTACCTGATTTACCTTACTTTACGGTGAAATATCCAGTTTTCTCAACCTATAAATTGCTTGGCGATCCAACGGTCGGACCGGAGATGAAATCAACTGGTGAAGGAATAAGTATAGCAGCAACGATTGAAGAGGCTTTAACAAAGGTTTTCCATAGCTATATTCTTTCAAAAAAAGGTGCAGACGAAATTGTTTTCGATAAGGATCTGATTCCTTCAGAAATAAAGCAATTTGCCAAGCAAATGGGATTAAAAATAGAAGCGGCTACTAACATTTCAGAATGGACGAAGAGCGATAAGGCTTTAGCATTTGTAAGTCTAACCAATGACGAAAAATCAAAAAAGAATAAAATAGAGGCAAGTCAGAAGCGAATTCATGTTTTTACAGAAATTGAGACATTACACGCATTTTTAAAAGCATTTAGAGATTCTCATTTTTCAGTCAAGTCAATCCAAGAACTCCGGGGTACAATCAATAATGCGAAAGAAGTGATTAGCAAATGACAACTACTTTAAAACATAATGTAGATAAGGCGTTAAAAGGAAAGGATTTACTCACCCTTCTTGATTTAACGCAGGAAGATATACTCGACTTATTAGACTCAGCTATGGAAATCAAGCAAAAGCATAAAAATGGGGAAGAAACACCTTATTTAAAAGGAAAAACGTTAGCAATGATTTTTGAAAAGCATTCAACCCGTACCAGGGTATCATTTGAAGCAGGAATGCTGCAGTTGGGCGGAAATGCAATATACCTGAATAGCAATGATATGCAATTAGGTAGAGGGGAATCAATTGCAGATACTGCGATGGTTTTATCTGAGTATGTTGATGCAATCATGATTCGTACATTTGAGCACGAAAAAATTGAGGAGCTTGCGAATTTCGCGAGTATACCAGTCATCAATGGCTTAACCGAAGATTTTCACCCATGCCAAGCGTTAGCAGATTTACTAACTATTTATGAACAAAAGAAAACCTTCAAAGGCAGCAAACTCGTCTATGTCGGAGATGGCAATAATGTTGCCCATTCATTAATGATTGCGGCAGCCAAGGTTGGATTAGACTGTACGGTTGTTTGCCCACCCGGGTATGCCCCGAAATCTTTTATTGTAGAGAAAGCAAAAGAAATTGCGAAAGAGACAAATGCGGTCATTGAGATTAATCATGATCCAGTCGGTGGATTGAAAGGCGCCGATTTTATTTATACTGATGTGTGGGCAAGCATGGGGCAAGAAAAGGAACAACAAGAAAGAATGCAAGCGTTCATGCCTTATCAGGTTAATCCAGAGCTTGTAAGTGCAGCTAATGAGGATTATAGTTTTTTACACTGTCTACCTGCACATCGAGGTGAAGAGGTAACTGCTGAGGTAATCGATGGACCACATTCTCTTGTGTTTGAACAAGCAGGGAATCGCTTGCACGCTCAAAAAGCCGTTCTTAAAGCAATTATGGAATAAATAACTTAAAACCTCAGCCCTCAATGGTGCTGTGGTTTTTTTCATGATTTTAAATGGGAGTGGGAATAGTAATTATGTATTACTTATCAAAAGGAGGATGATGATGGGGCAAAGTCATGAATTTCGTGCAGGGCAAAAAGCACCGAATAATGGGATTTATGTAGAAATCGGCGAAACGGGGGATATGGTTAAGAACCCAAAAAGTGTAAAATTAAGTGCCGGTGACCCATTTCCGGAAAACTCTAACGACAACCGCAAATGGACATATAACAGAAAACCGTAAAGCTGTAAGCTAGGAAAACAAAAAAAGACCCAATCGGGTCTTTTTTTGCATTTAATGATTAGGTTCCTCTACAGGCTCATTTGGAATAACAGAACCTAAAATAATGATTAGGGCTGTAACAACAACAGCTACGATTGAAGCTGTCTTAAATGAATATGTAGCCGCCATCATCGATCCAATAACATATGAAGCCATTTGGATGAGGAGGAATGTCCAAAAAAATGTCCAAAAATAACGCAATGAATTCACCCCATTAAACGCAGTTATGTAATTAGTTTACCACAATTGTCACTTGATAGAAAAGATATTTGTAGGCATTTCACCCAATCATCTTTTAATTCCACAACATACACTAATAACGAAGGACGAAAATCAGAAGTAGGAGAAGAGAGCATGGTACAAAATAAACTTTTTTTCAAACTTGATACGGAGTGGTCTGCTCTTCATTTGCCAAAACGTCCAAATGGCTTCGCAGTTTTAATCATCGGGGATAAAACAAATTTTGTAGAAGAGAACTCAAGCTATTGGATTCAAAACTACGCTAGGTCTCAAATTCTCGAATACCTAAAGGATGATGGATATACAGTATTTTATTCCAACTTATACGGAGCAAATTGGGGAAATCCAGCTTCCGTCAAATTTGCAACACAACTCTATCACATCATTATGAAACAAGAAATCCTCAACAAACGTATTCATATTTTGGCGGAAGGTATGGGCGCATTAACAGCAATGCAGTTAAGCAACAAGCTAAAAGGAGAAATTCGTTCGATGGCTTTCTTAAATCCATGCATTGATCTCGTGGCACATATCGATAATGAAAGAAAAAATAAATTTTTTTATAAAAAGCTGATAAAGGAAATTGCACGAGCATATCAGCTTGAGGAACCTGAAGTTGAAACAAATATTGAAAAATTGGCACCAAGAGACCAGTTACTTTTTCCAAATGTCCCAATCAAAATTTGGCATAGCACAAATGAAAAGACCTACACTTCGGAAATTCACACTAAGAAATACCAAAGCAACGGAAATGAGATGTTGACGTTAAGCTATCACCATAGTGAAAATATATATGCATTTAGTCGCTCAATTGGTAGCTTTTACAAAGAAAATGAAAAGGATTTATGAAAAGTCCCAATTCTTTTGTTAGAATAGGGACTTTTTATTTGCCGACAAGCATACGATACTGTAACTCTATTCAGTAGGGAATTAAACCCTACTGAATAGAGTTAAGCCTCCGGCGGATGCCACGATTTTTTAAAGGAAAATTTTCGAGCTTGCTCGAAAAAAATCGGGCGCAAATACGCCAAGGCGCATTTGATTAAATTGTATAGGAGATGTTACAAGTGAAGAAGGTCATACTATTCGACGCTTTCTCGTTTGTAGGATATGGACTCTGCTGCAGGATGATGGACAAAGAAATCCATGTAGTCGGTGTAGATACGAACCCGATGGAAAATAGCTCCGAAGAGGATAAAATGCTGCGTATCGGGCGTAATGCCTTTTTTGAATTTATAGAGTTGCCGAAAGCAATGTCGGGCCAAAGCATGTTTGCCCAAACAGATGCGGTGATTTATCCATGGTATGGTCCAAACTCCTCAGACCGGATTAAAGAAAAAGGGGAAATGCTTCAACTAGTACTTGAATACTGTAATCATACAAAAACAAAGCTAGTTCTGGTTTCTGCACAATCGTTAGACCGGAATACAAAAGATGATTTAGACGACGAATTAAATGATAGCTGGTATTCCAAAATAAATATTGATAATAGTCTATTCGAGCACCGAAAAATTCGAACAACAAATATTGAGTGTTTGTTTACGTTTATCGATTTTACGAATAAAGAGTTGGAGGAAGGAATCCATAAAAAGAATGAACACGAAGAGTGGATTTCCCAAAACTTTTATGTCTAGATACTTCTTTTGCTTTCCAATTAGCTAAAAGTACAATAAAATATAAAGTATAATTGGATGTTTTCGTTTTTGAAGGGGTTGTAGTCATGCAAAAGTTGTTTAGGTGGGTGACACTCTTATTTCTATTATCCATCCTTGTATCCTGTGGACAAACGGATGCCAAGACCGGGTTGGGAAAAGTAGGCTTACTTGTACCGGATACAATTGATGATCAAGTATGGGGTACAGAAGGATATAAGGGGTTATTGCAAATAAAATCAAAATTTCAGGCCGATGTCTTTTACAAAGAAGGAATTATCTCGGAAGCTGCAACACGAACAGCAGTGGATGAATTTGTAGATAATGGCGTCAATTTAATATTTGGTCATGGAAGTGAATATGCTGATATTTTTAATGAGATTGCAGATGAATACCCTGATGTCCATTTCATTTTTTTTAATGGAAATACGAAAAAAAAGAATGTTACAAGCCTAAACTTTGATGGGCATGCCATGGGCTTCTTCGGTGGTATGGTCGCCGGAAAAATGACGGAAGCAAACAAAGTCGGGATCATTGCTGCATTTGAATGGCAACCGGAGATCAATGGATTTTATGAAGGTGTGTTATTTCAAAATGATGAAGTTGATGTAGATATTGGCTATGTCGGGAACTGGGATGACAGTGAAAAGGCAATATCAATAGCGGAGAAAATGATAGCAGATGGTGTCGATATTATTTATCCTGCCGGGGATGGGTTCAATGTCCCTGTAATAGAAAGACTAAAAGAAGAAGGCCTATATGCGATTGGTTATGTTTCAGACCAATCTGACTTAGGGAAAGAAACGGTTTACACAAGCACAGTACAGCATATAGACCTACTCTACTTATTGGTTACAAATCAATTTGATAAGGGCGAACTTAAGTCTGGCACTCTTTATTTTGATTTCCAGGACGAGGTTATTTCAATGGGTACCTTTAGCCCGAAGGTAGATGAAAATTTTATCAATGAATTAAAAGGGTATATTAACGAATATAAAGAAACAGGAGACCTTCCATCAAAATAGAAGAAGCTATCACATGGTGATAGCTTCTTATTTTTTTCGAAAATAATCAAGGAGTGGAGAAATATCTTTAAATGCTGGCTTAATTTTATCGATTGAAGTCATTATCTCATCGATTTGACCCATCAGTTGATTGAAATCAACCCCTTCTCCTTTCTTTACTTCCGGAGCTCCATTTTCAACTTTCCTAGCCCGCTGACCAAACATAAATTGATCAAACCGATCCGTTTTTGAAGATCCCCTTTTTTCATCTTCTTGCTTATCAGTAAAATTCTCTGGGTTATCACTCATCTTTTTCACCAACTTTAATTTTAAATATTTCATGCAGAACCTATTTACTATAATCTTATGTAACATTGCACAAAATGTAATAGGCCTGTATCACGCAAAACACTAGGCAAACGTGGAATCTTGGAAAAAATAAAACCAAAGAGTTGATAACCATGAAAAAATGAATTAAAATTAGTACCAAGTCATAAGAATTGATAATAATAGAAGTTGGTAAACAAAAGCTTTTTTAAAATTTAGGTTGTCAATGTCTAGCTTCAGGCGCCATCGGCTCGCGGGTCTAGCCAATCGCTTCTGAAGGCAAAGAGCGCCTTCTGTCAGCGCTTGTCTTATGCTTGTCGCCTCTGCCAGGACGGCAAGGATTCCGGCGTTAGGCACAGGACGTGCCTGCCTTTAGCAGGAATTGGGGCGCCTTGTGCTTTTCTTAATAAAAGGGAGATGTTTGTATGGGTGTAGGAATAATTGGAATCAATCGATTCGTACCAGAAAGAGTCGTAACAAACCAAGATCTTGAAAAAATTATAGACACATCAGATGAATGGATTCGGACAAGAACAGGAATAGAAGAACGTAGAATTGCCGATGATGATACAAATACATCAGATATGGCATATGAGGCTGCACGTAAAGCAATTGAAGATGCAGGGATCACAGCTGAACAAATAGACCTGATCATCGTAGCAACAGTTACGCCTGACCATCCATTCCCATCTGTAGCATGCATGATTCAAGAACGACTAGGTGCAAAAAAAGCAGCTGCAATGGATATTGGTGCAGCATGTGCAGGATTTATGTACGGAATCATCACAGGTAAACAATTCGTCGAAACGGGTACCTATAAGCACATATTAGTAGTAGGTGTTGAAAAACTTTCAAAAGTCGTTGACTGGAATGACCGAAATACAGCCGTATTATTCGGGGACGGGGCTGGTGCAGTAGTCCTTGGTGAAGTTTCTGAAGGAAGAGGAATCCTTTCTTTTGAATTAGGTGCAGACGGTACGGGTGCGAAACATCTTTACCAAGATGAACACATCATTATGAATGGTCGCGAGGTTTTCAAATTTGCAGTAAGACAAATGGGTGAATCAAGTATACATGTTATCGAGAAAGCAGGATTAAAACGAGAAGATGTCGATTACTTAATTCCACACCAGGCAAACATTCGAATTATGGAGGCTTCAAGGGAAAGACTTGAACTACCAGTTGAAAAGATGTCGAAAACAGTCAATAAGTACGGAAACACATCTGCAGCCTCAATCCCAATTTCAATTGTTGAGGATATTGAAGCAGGAAAAATTAAAGACGATGACGTAATAGTAATGGTAGGATTTGGTGGAGGATTAACTTGGGGTGCCATCTGTATCAAATGGGGTCGCTAAGGAAGAATCTTTCCTTTGAAAACAATATGTATGCAATAAAGGATAGAAATTTTCAATGAGGTTGGAAGGAGAAAAATTATGCAAAAGAAACGTGTAGTTGTTACTGGATTAGGCACAGTTTCGCCACTAGGCAATGATGTGAAAACAACATGGGAAAACGCAAAAAACGGAGTCTCAGGTATCGGTCCATTAACAAGAGTTCAAATTGAAGGCTTACCAGCAAAGGTAGCTGCGGAATTAAAGGATTTTAATCCTGAAAATTATATGGATAAAAAAGAAGTACGTCGTATGGACCGCTTCACGCAATATGCAATGGCTGCTTCTTTTATGGCTGTTGAAGATGCGAATCTAACCATTACGGATGAAATGGCGCCACGAGTTGGGGTCTGGATTGGTTCAGGTATTGGCGGTATGGAAACACATGAGGAACAGCACAAAATTTTCTTGGAAAAAGGCTATCGACGTGTAAGTCCATTTTATGTACCGATGATGATTCCTGATATGGCTGCAGGCCAAGTCTCCATCGCAATTGGGGCAAAAGGAATCAACACATGTACGGTTACAGCATGTGCGACAGGTACGAACTCCATTGGAGATGCTTTTAAAGTAATCCAGCGTGGCGATGCTGATGTGATGGTTACTGGAGGAACAGAAGCACCATTGACAAATATGTCATTTGCCGGTTTCGTTTCAGCAAGAGCATTGTCATTAAACCCGCATCCAAACACTGCAAGCCGTCCGTTTGATAAAAATCGTGATGGATTTGTAATGGGTGAGGGTGCTGGAATTCTTGTTCTAGAAGAACTTGAACATGCATTAGCTCGCGGCGCACATATTTACGCAGAAATCATTGGCTATGGAGCAACTGGAGATGCCTACCATATTACTGCTCCAGCACCGGGCGGAGAAGGTGGAGCTCGCGCAATGCGACAAGCTATTGCAGATGCAGGGCTTTCTCCAAGTGATGTCGATTATATCAATGCACACGGAACAAGCACAGATTACAACGACAAGTTTGAAACGGCAGCAATCAAAGAAGTTTTCGGTGATCAAGCTTATAATGTAGCCATTAGTTCAACAAAATCAATGACAGGACATTTACTTGGAGCTGCAGGTGGTGTAGAAGCAATCTTCTCAATCCTTGCTATTCAAGAAGGAATCATCCCGCCGACGATTAATTACGAAACACCAGATCCAGAATGCGACTTAGACTACGTTCCAAATAAAGCAAGAGAACAGGAAGTCAATGTAGCCCTAAGTAACTCCCTTGGTTTCGGCGGACACAACGCAACCATTCTATTTAAAAAATATCAATGATAGCTAAGCAAAGAGTCGGGCCAAATGGTCTGGCTCTTTTTTCATTAAGCTTGAATACGATATATCATGTGCGAAAGGAAGTGAAGGAATTGGGGTAATACGTACAGACCAATGGTTAAAATCACAAGCAAATCCAGTTAAGCTTTGTAAAAAACTAATAAGTTACTTTCCAATGGGCGCTACAGCCCCCGAAATTTATGACTATTTAAAAATGCACGGAATGTATAGAACTACCTCTGAATCCATACTTGAAAAACTACCTAAAAACGTATGGTCAAAAGTACAAAAAGAATATGCTGTCTTGCAAAAAGAATGGAGTGGCCCACAGATTCCCATTTTCATTTTCCCAGCTGATGAAACAAACCCCAAAATCAAACGAGAATTTAATGGAAAATCCGGGCTTGCCTTTAAGGACAAATTATTTCTTTTTTTCTCATCACATAATACAGATTCAGAAATTAAAGCCGTTTTAACCCATGAATACAATCATGTCTGTCGATTAAAAAAATACAAAAAAAATGAAGCCGAGTTTACGCTTTTAGATACAGTGATATTAGAAGGACTTGCAGAAAATGCAGTCCGTGAACAATGTGGGAGCACCAATTTGGCGGGCTGGACGAAATATTACTCCGATGAGGAGCTCCAAAAAATAGTCCAACAACTCATCATCCCAAATCGAAATCTAAAAAGAAACGAAAGAAAGCATAGCGACCTATTATACGGAAAAAGATTCTACCCGACGATGGCAGGCTACTGTGCGGGCTATTATCTTGTTCGAAACTATTTGGAATCCAACAACCAACAAACGAAAACCATCCTAGGAATGGATTCAAGGGAGTTTGTGAAAGAGTAACTTTGACTTTTAACCGCAGGAAGGGGAGGTGCCTGTGGTTTTTTGTTTTTGATATTGGATGTTGTTTTCTTAATGGATTTGACGGTCACCAATCACCTAAAAAGAGGAAAATGGTGACCGCCAAAACGAAAGCAATGGTCACTATTCTCCTAAAAAGAGGAAAATAGTGACCCTCAAAATGAAAGCGACGGTCACCAATCTCCTAAAAAGAGGAAAATGGTGACCGTCAAAACGAAAGCAATGGTCACCAATCGCCTAAAAAGAGGAAAGTGGTGACCGTCAAAACGAAAGCAATGGTCACCAACCTCCTAAAAAGAGGAAAATGGTGACCGTCAAAACGAAAGCAATGGTCACCAATCACCTAAAAAGAGGAAAATGGTGACCGTCAAAACGAAAGCAATGGTCACCAACCTCCTGAAAAGAGGAAAATAGTGCCCGTCAAAATGAAAGCGATGGTCACCAATCGCCTAAAAAGAGGAAAATGGTGACCGTCAAAACGAAAGCAATGGTCACTATTCTCCTAAAAAGAGGAAAATAGTGCCCCTCAAAACGAAAGCGACGGTCGCCAATCTCCTAAAAAGAGGGAAATGGTGACCGTCAAAACGAAAGCAATGGTCACCAATCACCTAAAAAGAGGAAAATAGTGCCCCTCAAAATGAAAGCGACGGTCGCCAACCTCCTAAAAAGAGGGAAATGGTGACCGTCAAACGAAAGCAATGGTCACCAATCTCCTAAAAAGAGAAAAATGGTGACCGTCAAAACGAAAGCAATGGTCACTATTCTCCTAAAAAGAGAAAATGGCGCCCTCCAAAACAAAAATATGAGCCCCCAATCTCCTATAATCAGGAGACTGGAAATCCCCTCTGAAATTTTGAACATAAAAATCACTCAAAGTATGATGAATTACCTAAATGGAGATGCTTATAATTTTCTTGAAGCACCTTCCTGATTGTTTTCTGTCTATTTATAACCTTACACCATTCATAAATGGCACTTGTTGTAATCTTTTTGTCTGGAAATAATAGTGAAAACTCTTTTACACTCCTTAAAATAGCAGATTCCTTATTCTCAACGAAATTGCAGTTTACACTTGTCAAGTGTTGATGATCGCTACTCACCATAAACCCGTTGCCACACCGCACACACAAAATCCCCTTCACCATCTTATCGTAGCTATATTCCGGCACTATTGAATATGGCGAGTCCTTAATATGTGACGCCAAAAGCTTATTTGCCAGTCCATGGTGTTTCCCGATCAATCTCGAAGGTTGAGTATTTAATTGTTTAATAAAGCGCTCAAGTTGTGATGGAAAAATAATCGGTAGTTCGGGAGAAGCATTATAGAGGTAAAATTCTGGATTGATGAATACGAGGTGGCCCTCTACTGCAAAGTTCATTCGGTGGTATTGGAGGAATTGCCGAAAGAGAGAGACACTCCGGGATAGTTGGTTAAGCGGGTTTTTTATCTCCCTCCCAGAAAGGAGCCTTAAACAATCTCCATCTAGCAAATAATCCCCTTCATAATTTTTTACTTCAAAAATATGAATTTTGGGTTGAGTAATCAGGAGGGAATCAATTTGATAATGGGTATTGTTTGTTTCTAGTAGCAGGTCATTGATAAAGAGGTAATCGAGGGCGAGTTTGATCATGCGTTTATCGAACATTTTTTCTCCAATAAAACCCTTTTCAAGTGAAATGATTTGATTCTCCGTTTTCTCGGAAACTTTGGTTCGGGCTCGGACAGATTTTAAAAGTATCAATTCATCCGGAACCGTACGAGATTTAATAATCAAAACAACACTTCCTTTCGTAGATTCAAGAACATTTTAAATCTTTCCTCTCATATTTACAATCGATATTTTCCATAAGTTGTAAATACAATCTATTGGAAAATTCAAATATAATATATTTTTATAATATATTAGAATAATTTGAGTTAATAGAAAAGTAATCACAAACCCTTATTCTACAACGTTATAACCAATTGTTACTTTAAATTTAAAAAATTGTCTTGCAATTATAATATTATAGTAATAAAATTTATTTACATAATAATTGTGGCTAATTTAGAAGAATTTGAGGTGTTTTTATGCAACAGCTAAATAATGGGACACCTTTGCTAGAAGTAAAGGGATTAAAAACAGGCTTTAATATAGATGGAGAAATCTATCATGCAGTGGATGGTGTTTCTTTTGAAGTTAAACCGCGTCAAATTGTCGGAATTGTTGGTGAATCCGGCTGCGGAAAAAGTGTAATGTCAATGTCTGTAATGAAACTATTACCGGTAGGAATCGGAGAAATTACGGACGGAGAAGTTATTTTTCAAGGAAATAATATTGAAAATCTATCAGAAACTGAAATGAATAAAATCCGTGGAAAAGATATTTCAATGATCTTCCAGGAACCGATGACGGCCCTTAATCCGGTTTTCACAATTGGGTTCCAGTTAGATGAGGTTCTATTAAACCATCAAAATATTTCAAAGCAAAGGGCAAGAGAGATTAGTGTTGAACTTCTAACTCAAGTGGGGATTTCTCGACCTGACAGTATAGTAGATGAATATCCTCACCAACTTTCTGGCGGGATGAGACAACGTGTAATGATTGCAATGGCAATTGCATGTCAGCCAAAACTATTAATTGCGGACGAACCTACAACGGCTCTTGATGTTACAGTTCAAGCCCAAATACTGGAACTTCTGAAAACCATTCAAGAAAAGAATGATATGTCAGTCATTTTAATTACGCATGATCTTGGTGTAGTTGCAGAGATGTGTGATGAAGTAATCGTAATGTACGCGGGTAAAGTTGTTGAAAAAACGGATGTTGATACACTTTTCTACAATCCAAAGCATCCATATACAAAACTCTTAATGGAATCTATTCCAAAGCTTCATGAGGAAGTTGAAACTTTGGGATCGATTGATGGAATTGTACCTTCCTTAAAAAATATGCCTAAAGTTGGTTGCCGATTTGCGGATCGTTGCCCAGCTGCAATGCCAGAATGTAAGACGATTACACCGGTATTAGCGGAGGTAGAGGATGGACATGATGTTTCCTGTCTGTTGTATAAGAGTAGTCGACCTGTAGAAGAGGTGAAATAATAATGGCTAATCAAACATTAGAGAAAACAGATAATCTTATATTAGAAGTTAAAAACCTTAAAACCTACTATCCTATTAAGGGCGGGTTTATGAGGAAAACAATTGGAAATGTAAAAGCAGTTGATGGTGTTTCATTTGAAATTAAAGAAGGGGAAACATTAGGTCTTGTTGGTGAATCAGGATGTGGAAAATCTACCACAGGAAGAACCATTCTTCGCTTGCTTGAACCAACAGATGGTCAGATCCTTTTAGATGGCAAGGACATCACGAAACTAAAAGGGAAACATTTGCGAGAAATCAGAAAAGATTTCCAAATGGTTTTTCAGGACCCTTATGCTTCATTAAATCCCAAGCAAATGGTTGGTGATATCGTAGCAGAGCCAATCATGAACTACACGGGAAAATCATTAAAATCATTAAAAGATGAAGTAATAGACTTGTTAAAAAAAGTTGGACTTCCTGAGGATGCATTTTATAAATACGCTCATGAGTTCTCCGGGGGGCAACGTCAAAGAATTGGAATTGCGCGTGCGTTAGCACTTAAGCCAAAACTGATTATCGCAGATGAACCTGTTTCAGCGCTCGATGTTTCGGTTCAATCCCAAGTATTAAACTTATTAAAAGAATTACAAGATGAGTTCGGATTAACTTTTCTCTTCATTGCCCATGATCTGAGTGTTGTAAAACACATGAGTGACAGGATTGGAGTTATGTATCTTGGTGGCATTGTTGAAATTTCGGATAAGGATGATTTATATGCTGAACCACTTCATCCTTATACACAGGCCTTGATTTCTGCTATTCCTGAGCCAGATCCAAGAAAGAAAAAAGAAAGAATTGTTCTTCAAGGTGATGTGCCAAGTCCAGCGAATCCGCCAAGTGGTTGCCCATTCCATCCAAGATGTCCAATGGCAATGGAGGAATGTTCGAGAGTTAAACCACAATTAAAGGAGGTGAAGACAGGACATAAGGTAGCTTGTCATTTACACAAATAATTGGCAGCAAAATTTCAAAACATACATCAAAAATTTAAGGGGGAAAACCTACATGAAGAAGTCAGCATTATGGTCCATCGTACTTTTGCTAGTGATGTCATTATTTCTAGCGGCTTGCGGTGGTAATGAAAAATCAGCTGAAAAAGAAAAAGAAAACACAGGTTCAGAAACAACAGAACCAAAAGAAGGCGGTAAAATTACACTAGCTGTTACTCAAGCTCCAGAAGGTGTTTTTGAAACTGCTTATTATAGAAGTGTAGTAGATGCTCAAATCTTAAGTTTTACTGTGGATAGCATTTACACTGTAAATGACGATTTAGAATATGAACCAAACCTTGCATCATGGGAAATCAGTGATGACAAATTAACGTATACTTTCAAATTTAAAGAAGGCGTTAAATGGCATAACGGTGAAGAACTAACAGCTGAGGACTATGCGTTTGCTTTAGAAACAATCGCAGATCCTGATTATGATGGTTCTCGTTTCAATTATGTTCAAGAAATCAAAGGTGCTACCGAGAAAAAAGAAGGTAAAGCGGACCATATCGAAGGTGTAGAAGTAATTGATAAATATACAGTTGCAGTTACTTTTAAAGAAGTAAAAATTAACAACTTAGAAAACCTTTGGTCAGATCCAATGCCTAAAAAACACTACGAAGGTGTTCCTGTTGCAGAACTTGGAGAATCTGATCAAGTTCGTGTAAATCCAGTAGGTCTTGGTGCATTCAAAGTGAAAAAAGTTGTACCTGGTGAATATGTAGAATTAGAGCGTTTTGATGATTATTGGCAAGGTAAGCCACTTCTTGATGGAGTAGTTATCAAAGTTATTGATCCTTCATTAGCAAACGGTGCACTCCAAAATAGTGAAGTAGACATTATGGAGATTGCTCCAGCAACAGTTAAAGAAATTGAAAAGATGGACCATGTTCGTCTAGAAGAAGCTACAGGAACTGTATACTCATATATCGGTTTACGTTTTGGTCACCGTGATCAAGCTACACGTACTAACATAGCTGATTATGGTAAGTTTGAGTCTAAAGAATTACGTCAGGCTTTATTAACTGCAATTGATCGTCAAGCAATGATTGATGGTTTCTTAGCTGGAAAAGGTAAAGTATTTAACACTGTTATCCCTTCTGCATTCTGGATGGCGGCTGCTGATGCTGATCTTAACCAATACGAATTTAGCACAAAAAAGGCAGAAGAATTATTAGCTTCAGCAGGGTTTAAAGATGTCGATGGTGACGGATTTGTAGAAGATCCAGAAGGTAAGCCATTCTCTATCAAATTTGGTCACTATGCAGGTAATGCAACATTTGAAGGTCGTTCACAGGCTATAATTCAAAGCTGGAATGACATCGGCGTGAAAACTGAATTAGCAACTGGAAGTCTAATTGAGTTCAACCTTTACAACGAAATGAAAGATAACGATGATGTAGAATTAGAAGCATTCTTCGGTTCTTGGGGAACAGGTTCTGACCCAGACCCATCTGGTCTATGGGCTAACGATGCTGAGTGGAACTATGGTCGTTGGGTAAATGAAGATAACCAAAGACTTCTTGATGAAGGTTTAAGTGAAAAAGCATTTGATAAGGAATATCGTGGACAAGTATATACTGAGTGGCAAAAATTGTTCAACGAAGAATTACCAGCTCTACCATTATGGGAAAACATGAACCTTTATGGAATTAACAAACGCCTTCAAGGTGTACATGTAAACGCAGTTGGTTTCCAAGATGATGTTCATAAGTGGTATGTAACAGACTGATTTTAGCAGGAGTCAAAAAGTCGACATTTGGTCGGCTTTTTGAACCTATTTTAGAAAGAAATTTTTAGGATAAGGAGAAATTAACATGCTCCAATACTCAATTCGGAGAATACTTGGCATGATTCCATTATTACTCCTTGCCTCCATTGTGGTATTTTCCTTGGCGAAAGTAATGCCGGGTGACCCATTTGGGGGAGAAATTGATCCATCCAATACAGACCCGAAATACATTGAAGAAATGCGGGAAAAATTGGGCTACAATGACCCAATACCTGTACAGTATTGGAGATGGGTAACTGATTTTGTCCAAGGGGATTTTGGTAAATCTACAACACATAAAATGGATGTTTCTAAGCTAATTGCCCAGAAGGTTCCAAATACATTATTTCTAGCAATTGTTTCATTGTTTTTCACTTACATTTTTTCATTCTTTATGGGAATGTATTCTGGACGAAAACCGTATAAACTTGGAGATAATCTTATTGCAGGTTATAACTATATAGGATTAGCTGTTCCTTCGTTTGTTGCGGGGATTGTGGCAATCTATTTCTTTTCGTTTCAGCTTGGTTGGTTCCCATTCAGCGGATCAATTGAAGTTGGGCTTGATGAAGGAACGTTTGGATATTATGTAAGTAAATTTCATCATGTTTTGTTACCAGCGCTCGTATTAGGATTAATGGGTACTGCATCATACACTCAATTTTTACGAAATGACATTATCGAAAATAGTCGCAAAGACTTTGTAAGAACAGCAAGAGCGAAAGGTACAAAGGAATCAACGATTTATAATAAGCATATTTTACGAAATTCTATTATTCCGTTAGTAACATTTTTAGGATTTGATATTGCAACTTTAATAGGTGGAGCGGTTATAACCGAAACTATTTTCACATACCCGGGAATCGGACAACTTTTCTTAGACTCCGTTAACACAAGGGATTATGCTGTAATGATGACGATCACAATGTTACTTTCATTTCTAACACTTTTCGGAAATCTTATTGCAGATTTGCTTTATGGTATCGTAGATCCGCGGATTCGATTGGATTAAGGAGGAGAATAAATGGAAGTAGTTTCAAATACAAATGTTGGTGCACCAAAAAAAGAAACAAAAAGCCTTTCTCCTTGGGCAATAGCCAGAAGGAAGTTTATGAAAAACAAACTAGCGATGATAAGTTTGGTTTTTCTAATTCTAGTTGTTTTAACAGCTATTTTTGGACCAATTCTTAATAAGCAGGATATTGTTCGTATTAATTTTATGAACATGAGTAAAGAGCCGTCCGCCCAGAACTGGTTAGGTACAGATACAAATGGACGAGACATGTTTGCAAGAATGCTTCATGGTGCTCGAACGTCCTTACTAATAGGATTTTCGTGTATGATATTTATTACTTTAATAGGAACAATTGTTGGTTCCATTGCAGGTTATAATGGTGGGAAGATTGACCAAATGTTAATGCGTTTCACGGATTTCGTTTTGGTGTTCCCTTTTATGATCTTTGTAATTGTATTAAACAGTATTCTTACCGGTAAGGTAGCTGGAGCATGGACTCTTATTATTGTAATGAGTTTATTAAGCTGGGGTGGCGTTGCTCGTATTGTTCGTAGTAAGGTGTTAGCAGAAAAAGAAAATGAGTATATTCTTGCTGCGAAATCAATTGGAACGAGACCATCAAAAATCATTATTAAACATCTATTACCAAACGTATCTTCAACAATTATTGTACAATCGACATTAATATTGGCAGTTATGATTGTTGCTGAATCTGGTTTAAGCTTCCTAGGCTTTGGGGTACCTTCGAATACACCGAGCTGGGGAAATATGCTAGCTGAAGCAAGGGATGCAGATGTCCTACGTAATATTACGTGGATGTGGGTACCACCTGCAACTATGATTACTTTAACAATTCTTTCCATAAATTTCATAGGTGAAGGGTTAAAGGATGCACTAAATCCAAAATCAAACCGTTAACAGATCTATCACAAGACGTGATGGATCTTTTTTTTGTCGAATGTTTTATCGAATCAACGCTTTTTCGTGGTAAAGTATTATATCAAAAAAACAAAATAGCCAGTTTGTTATAAATGTATATTGTGAGTATTTCTTTTGAAAAACCTTTTATATCAAATGATTTAATAAATAATAATGAAAATAATAAAAATTATCTTGCAATTTCGACATAGTTTTAATAGAATTTTAAATAGATTAAGAGAAAAGAAAATTTTCACTCTTTAGAGTAAATTAATTCAATTTTAAAAATTGACTTGTATTTGTAATCTTTCTGTAATAAAATTTAGGTGGATTCTTTTGTCAGATAATTTGTACATTTGGTACATTAAAGCTTTACTCTGGTAAAATAAGAAATTACTAGAAATTTTTGGTTGATATTTCTCGGAATATATTATATTTTGAATTATGAGTGAACTTGTTTTAGTTCCGATAAGGAAGGTGAACCTAATTTATGGCTGCATTGCTAGAAGTAAAAAATCTAAAAACATATTTCTACAAAAAAAGAACTGTAATACCTGCCGTAGATGGCGTTGATTTGAAAATAAATAAAGGTGAAACCTTAGCTATAGTAGGTGAGTCTGGATCTGGCAAAAGTATTACCTCACTTTCAATTATGAAGCTTGTACCAAGTCCAGCTGGAAAAATTGTCGAAGGTGAAATCATTCTTGACGGTAAAAACCTTATTGATTTAACTGAAGCTGAAATGTGTAAGGTTCGTGGAAATGATGTGTCAATGATTTTCCAAGAACCAATGACATCTCTAAACCCAGTTCTGACTGTTGGTGAACAAATAATTGAGGTACTGATGTATCACCAAAAAATGTCCAAAGTAGAAGCAACCAAAAAAGCAATTGAAATGTTGGAAATGGTTGGTTTCTCAAGGGCTGCTGAATTAATCAATGATTACCCGCATCGTCTCTCAGGCGGTATGCGCCAAAGGGTCATGATCGCGATCGCAATGAGCTGTAATCCGAAACTTCTTATTGCAGATGAGCCTACAACCGCTCTCGACGTTACAATCCAAGCGCAAATTCTTGACTTAATGAAGGACCTTAGCCGCAAATTTGATACTTCGATTCTTTTAATCACACATGATTTGGGAGTTGTATCTGAAGTAGCGGATAAGATAGTAGTTATGTATGGCGGTCAAGTTGTTGAACAATCACCGGTAGATGATTTGTTCGATGAACCATTACATCCATACACTGTTGGTCTAATGAACTCAATACCTGCGATAGAAGGTGAAATTGAACGTCTTCAGTCAATCGAAGGAAACGTACCATCACCAGAAAATATGCCAAAAGGATGCAGATTTGCTCCACGCTGTTCAAAAGCATTTGATCGCTGTTTTGCGGAAGCTCCACAGCTAAAACAAATGGGTAAAGAACGGGCAGTTCGCTGTTTCTTATATGACGACGGGGGGGCGAAAGCATGATTTCAACGAATGTAGAAAATAATGTCGATGCATCACAAAAAGATAGCGATATCATTCTTGAGCTTCAAGACGTAAAGAAATACTTTCCAATCAAGGCCGGTCTACTGCAACGAAATGTTGGAAACGTTAAGGCAGTTGACGGCATTAGCCTACAAATTAAAAAAGGTGAAACAATTGGACTAGTTGGAGAGTCTGGTTGCGGAAAATCAACAACCGGAAGAACCATTATCCGATTGTACGAACCTACTGACGGAAAAATCATTTTTAAGGGTAAAGACATCACTCATATGTCGGAAAGTGAATTAAGGAAAACTGTTCGAAGAGACATTCAAATGGTATTCCAGGATCCATTCGCAACCTTAAATCCAAGAAAGACGTTACGTTCGATTATTAAAGAACCATTAATCACTCATAATTTATATACCGCAAAAGAACGAGAAGAAAAGGTAAAAGAGTTAATGGAGACTGTTGGATTGAATTCATCATTTATCAACAGGTACCCGCATGAATTCTCGGGTGGGCAGCGTCAAAGAATCGGGATTGCAAGAGCACTCGCATTAAATCCTGAGCTGATTATCGCTGACGAACCTGTATCGGCACTTGATGTGTCGATTCAAGCGCAGGTTATCAACTTAATGGAAGATCTTCAAGAAGAATTTGGACTGACGTACATCTTTATCTCACATGACTTAAGTGTTGTAAGACATATAAGTGATAGAGTGGGAGTTATGTATTTAGGCAGAATGATGGAATTAGCAAATAAAGAAGATTTATATGCTGAACCACTTCATCCATACACACAAGCATTATTATCTGCAGTACCTGTTCCGAAAAAATCAGGAGCGATTAAAAGAGAACGAATTGTACTTAAAGGAGAGCTTCCAAGCGCTTCAAATCCTCCAAGTGGATGTGTGTTCCACACAAGATGTCCGGCAGCAACTGATATTTGCCGCCAATTGGTGCCAGAATTTAAAGAAGTCAAAACAGGGCATTTTGTTGCATGTCACCTTTACGAGTAAGGGTGGCTGCACAGAAAATATATAGATTCTTTGAAGGGAGGAGATGCAACCTAAGAGGAATCAATCCATGCAGTAAAAACTAAAAATTCTAACAAAATGATAGGGGGAAACAAACGTGAAATTAAGAAAAAGCTTATGGCTATTTTTAGTCCTAACACTTGCAATGTCAATGTTCTTAGCAGCTTGTTCCGGTGGAGAAAAAGCTGGTACTGAGACACCAAAAGAAGAAAAGCCGAAAGAAGAAACACCAAAAGAAGAACCAAAAAACACTGACCCAGTTGATGGTGGGGATTTAATTGTTGGATCTGCTGGTGAACCAACATTATTTAACCCATATTTCTCAACTGATACTGCTTCAAGTGATATTGAAGGTTTCATTTACAATGCAATTGTAAAAACAAACAAAGATCTTGAAACTGAGAATGACCTAGCAGAAGATGTTCAAGTATCAGATGATAGTTTAGAATATACTGTCAAGTTAAGAGAAGATGTTAAGTGGCATGATGGCGAGCAAATGACTGCTGATGATTTAGTATTTGCTTATGAACTAATGAAAAACCCTGATGTAGTTTCTGAGCGTAAATCAAACTTTGATAGCTTGGAAAAAATCGAAAAAATCGATGACTATACAGTAAAATTCACTTTAAATAAAATTGATGTAACTTTCTTGCCAACTACCTTAGGATCATATGGTCCACTACCTAAGCACATTTTAGGTGATGTAGACCCTGCTACAATTCATGAACATGAATTTAATACTAAAAATCCAATTGGTACTGGTCCATTCAAATTTGTTGAATGGAAAGACGGCGAGTATGTAAAGGTGGAAGCTAACGAGGACTATTTTGAAGGTCGTCCACACTTAAATTCAATCACTACACGCTATGTGGCAGATGCCAACGCACTAGTAGCTGCATTACAAGCTGGTGAAATCGACATGTACAACGCAGTTCCTGGAACTGAAATTGATACTGTAAAAGCAATTGATGGAGTTAAAGTTGAGGAAGATTTAGCATTATCCTATACATTCCTTGCATTTAACCAACAGGATGAAAGATTCACAGACAAGCGTGTTCGTCAAGCATTCACTCACGCTGTTAACAAAGAAGCAATCGTATCAAGCATTATGAATGGTGCTGGTCAACCTGCTGATGCTCCTGACAGCCCATTAATGTGGACATACAATGATGATGTTCCAAAATTTGAATATGATTTAGAAAAAGCAAAAGCATTACTTAAAGAAGCTGGATGGGAAGATACAAACGGTAACGGTATCTTAGATAAAGATGGAAAAGAATTATCTTTCAAAATCAAAACGAACCAAGGTAACAAAGTTCGTGAAGATATTGCTGTAGTTTTGGAACAACAATTTAAAGAAATTGGTGTTGAAGCAAAACCAGAAATCATTGAATGGTCTGCTTTCATTAAGCAAGTTACTGCGCCTAACTGGGACTATGAAGCAATGATCTTAGGTTGGTCATTATCAACTTTCCCTGACCAATTTGACATTTTCCATTCAAGTCAAGCTGAAGAAGGCTTAAACATGAACTGGTACAGCAATCCAGAAGCGGATAAGTTAATGGAAGAAGCAAGACAAACAACTGACATTGAGAAGTACAAAGCAATTCACAAAGATCTATATCAAATTCTTGTTGATGATCAAGCTTACACATTCTTGTATTACCCAATTGAATTCCGTGCAATGCCGGAAGAATTACAAGGTTATGAATTCCATTCAAAATCAGCATTCTATAATGCTCACAAATGGTGGTTACAACCTGCAAACTAATAATTACAAACAATCATGATAGTTGCAGAGGGAAGGGTAAAGTTTCCCTTCCCTCTTTTTTTTGGATACCGAAAATTCCTGGATATACGTATCTAGATCAAACATATACGAATTTATTAAATTGTGAAGGAGAAATAGCTATGGTATCTTATATCATCCGTCGAACATTAATGGCTATTCCCCTATTATTAGGAATTACCATCATTTCATTTGCTATTATGCATATGGCTCCAGGTGACCCAACTGCACTAATGATGGATCCTAATATTAGTAAAGCAGATCGCGAAATCATTATGGAGAAATATGGACTTAATGACCCCATCCATATTCAATATTTAAAATGGGTAGGAAATATGGCTCAAGGTGATTTTGGAAATTCCATTATTAATAAAGGTCGGGATGTATCTGAATTAATTTGGAATCGACTTCCAAACACCCTGTTGTTAATGGGAGTATCCACATTATTAGCAATCGTCATAGCGGTACCATTTGGAGTTATTTCGGCAGTACGTCCATATTCTAAAATTGACTATACAGTAACAGTCACATCATTTTTAGGAGTGGCTACTCCAAATTTTTGGTTTGGTTTAATATTAATTATGATTTTCTCTGTTCATTTACATTGGTTCCCCGCTGCGGGTACTCAAACTCTAAATGCTCCGTTTAGCATTTGGGATCGTATTCATCATCTAATCTTACCAGCGTTCGTTTTAGCAACAGCAGATATGGCGAGTTTAACCAGATATACACGATCAAGTATGATCGAGGTTGTTAACCAAGACTATATGAGAACGGCAAGGGCAAAAGGCTTTAGAGAAGGAAAGGTCATCATGAAACACGGTTTACGTAACGGATTAATCCCGGTTATTACAATATTTGGATTGATGATACCTAGCTTTATTGGAGGTTCTGTTATTGTTGAATCCGTATTTGGTTGGCCAGGACTTGGAAAATTATTCGTTGATTCTGCCTTCCAACGTGACTATCCGATTGTTATGGCAATAACAGTTATTTCCTCTGTATTAGTAGTAATAGGAAATCTTATAGCCGATATTCTGTACGCTATCTTTGATCCGAGAATTGAATACTAGAAGGGGGGAATAAGGATGGCACAGCCTAATTTAGCACCAGGAAACGAAATAGAACTTCAAGGGTTAAGCAAAAAAGCAGACACAATGACGAAAATAATCATTCGTAAATTCTTTAAGAATAAACTTGCAGTCATTGGCGCTGTACTCTTAATCCTCATCATATCAGCAGCATTATTAGCACCATATTTAACACCTTATCATCCCGATAAGCAGGATTTGTTTAAACGATTAGCAGATCCTAGTAAGGAACATCTACTAGGTACAGATACATTTGGACGTGATCTATTAACCCGATTATTGTATGGAGCAAGAATATCATTATTGGTAGGGTTTGCTTCAGTTGCTGGGGCAATTACGATTGGAACAGCACTTGGTGCAATAGCGGGATATTTTGGTGGTATCGTTGATGCAATGATCATGAGATTTGTCGATATCATGCTTTCTATTCCACAAATCTTCTTGTTGATAACACTTGTAACAATTTTTGAACCGGGTGTAGATAAGTTGATTCTTATTTTCGCGCTTACTGGATGGACGACAACAGCAAGACTTGTTCGTGGTGAATTCTTATCCTTACGTGGTCGTGAATTTGTATTAGCTTCAAAAACAGTTGGGACAAGGAGTTTTACGATTATCTTTAGAGAGATTCTTCCGAATGCGATGGGTCCAATTATTGTTGCTGCAACCCTTAATGTTGGGGGAGTTATCTTAGCAGAATCAGCACTCAGTTACCTTGGTTTGGGTGTAATGCCGCCAACGCCAAGTTGGGGGAATATGCTAACAGGGGCGCAAAGTATAACAATCATGCTTAACCAGTGGTGGGTACCAACAGCTCCAGGATTAATGATTTTAATTACAGTACTAAGCTTCAACTTTGTGGGTGACGGTCTTCGTGATGCCCTTGATCCAAAAATAAATGAGTAAAAAGCCAAGGTGCCTTCTTGGCTTTTTTTTGACCATTTTTAGTTTTGGTCATTTTTTTAAAGCTAAGGCATTGGGCTAAAAGGAATAATGCATATAAGTATTTTCTAACAATACAAGAATATTTTGGAATAAAGTTTCCTCCTTCTGCCTATACTGTTGACAAACGCACTTTGAAGTGAGGGGTAATAAATGTTGTTTCTTCATGATATTTGGGTAAATTGGTTTGAAGGTGAAGAAAATGGTTACAACGTTTGCCACTTCCATGAATGGCGCAAGGAAGATAGTGTTGAACTGTTAGACCAGGTACCTTTACTAAAAATTGAGTCTCCATTGTTTAACTACATTGAGAATGATTTAATGGAACTGCCACAGCAACTTCTAATGGATATTTACCAAAAAGCGTATGTTCGTAAAAATCATGAACGAATTCAGCAAGATTATTGTTTTGTTGTGACAGACGGACAAGGAATTATTGCGATAGACACAATAGGCTATAACATCCCGATTAGAAAAAGTCGACTAATTCCTCGCCAGGAACAACTCGTTTATGAAATGGTAAATGGCCATGAAGCGATTCCTTACACCTTTGATAGGAAGAATAGCACAAAGGATAAGGAATATCATATTTTATCTCCATCACCTATTGAAATGGCAGGCTTAACCCGTAAGGAAAGGCAGCTAAAGCAGCTCTTGTTTATGGCGTTAGATCAGTTAGGATCAACGCAAAATGTGGCAGAAATCAGGTATTGGTATACGGAGTGGAATCCTTCAAGGTACCAAGAAATTCAAGACATGCACTTTGAAGAAGTATGGCAAAACCTCTATGAAGAAACTAGAAACGGTTGGACAGGCAAACATGTTCAACTATGTGAAAACCTAATTAAGGGCCAGCCGTTTTTTGAAAAACTATGGGAAATTGAACATGAATCTAAGGTCTAAAAAAAGGATTTGTTTTCGAACAAATCCTTTTTTCTATTTCAATGTCCAGCTTTAGTGCCTATTTTCTTTTACGCCCTAGGCCCATGGCGTTTTCCATTTTTTTAACGGTTTTACTTGCTACCTTATGGGCTTTTTCTGCGCCAGCATCTAGGATTTCATCTAATTTCGATGAATGAAGGAAGTCATAGTATCTTTCTTGAATTGGGCGAATTTCGTTTAGTACAACCTCAGCAAGTTCGGCTTTAAACACACCATATCCTTTCCCTTCATATAATGCCTCAATTTCCTCAATCGATTTGTGACTAAAATTTGAGTAAATGGTTAAAAGGTTTGAAATACCCGGTTTGTTTTCCTTGTCAAATTTCACAATACCTTCAGAATCGGTAACAGCACTTTTAATCTTTTTCTCAATTTGTTTTGGATCGTCAAGTAACGCAATATAGCTTTTGGGGTTTGGATCGGATTTACTCATTTTCTTTGTTGGCTCCTGTAAAGACATAATTCTTGCGCCTTCCTTAGGAATCCTTGCATCTGGAATTGTGAAGATTTCACGATACTTTTTGTTAAATCTTTCTGCAAGATCGCGTGTTAATTCAATATGTTGCTTTTGGTCCTCACCGACAGGAACAAGGTCTGCATTATATAATAGAATATCTCCGGCCATAAGAGGCGGATATGTTAATAATCCAGCCACAACCGCTTCGTTCCCCTTTGATTTATCCTTAAATTGAGTCATTCTTTCGAGTTCACCAATATAAGAGACACATTGTAACATCCAACCTGCTTGAGCATGTGCAGGTACTTCGGATTGGATGAACAGCGTTGCTTTTTCCGGATCAAGCCCAATTGCCAAATATAATGCAGCTAAGCTCTTGATATTTTCGCGTAATTTTTTAGCGTCTTGCGGTACAGTAATTGCGTGTTGGTCCACGATACAATAGAAACAATTATATTCATTTTGTAACTCCACAAATTGTTTCATTGCCCCGATATAGTTTCCTAATGTGACGGAACCACTTGGTTGAATCCCTGAAAAAATAGTTTGCATCTTGTTTTCTCTCCTTTAGTTTAAGACAAAATAAAAAACCATCCGCACCTAACAAATTAATGTTAGGGACGAATGGTTACCGCGTTGCCACCCTAGTTATTTTACCCGAAATGTGAGTAAAATCTCTCGTATCCTTGTAACGTAAGGAATCGTCTATAGCCTACTTCATTTTTCAGCAAAGATGCTCGAAAGTCCATTCCATATGTTCCATTGCCTGTTCACACCAACCACAGGCTCTCTGCAAGAGGAAATCCTCCAATGGTAATCATATGTACTACTCTTCTTCATCGCGCATTATTCATATTATTTTTATTATATTCTTTTCAAACCAAATTGCAAGTATTGATGCTAAAAATAAATGGGAAACATAGGAAGCACCGCGCATAAGAAATTACGTTTTGAAACAACATAAGTAGCGTATATCTTTACATATTTAGGAGGTAATTTATTTGAAAAAAATATCGTGGCTATTAAGCATTCTTTTTAGTTGTGCTCTCGTACTTTCAGCCTGTGGGACATTCAATAATAAAAATGAAAAAGGAGGAGGGGCAGAGGGGGAAGGAGCAAAGCAAGATCTAAGAATCAATATAAGCTCTGAACCCCCAACATTACACCCAGGCTTAGCAACTGACGCAACCTCAGGGGTAGTACTCAACCATGCTTTTGAAGGGTTAACTCGAATCACCAAAAATGGAGAACCTGAAGAAGCAATGGCCGAAAAAATTGACGTATCTGACGATGGAAAAACCTATACATTTACAATTCGCGATGCAAAATGGTCAAATGGCGACCCTGTGACCGCTCACGACTTTGAATTTGCTTGGAAATGGGTATTGGTTCCTGCAAATCAGTCGGACTATGCCTCACAAATATACAACTATATTGAAGGGGCAAAAAACGCGTACAACACTCCAGATATTTCAATCGATAAAATGGAAAACGTAGGTATTAAGGCGATTGACGATAAAACACTGGAGGTTAAATTAGTCAATCCAACCGCTTATTTCTTAGAATTAACAGCGTTTTATACGTATTTCCCCGTAAATAGTAAGATTGCAAAGGATAATCCTGATTGGGCAAATCGGGTTGACGAATCTTATGTGTCAAATGGTCCGTTTGTCATTGCCGATAAGTCAGCAACTATTACTCTTAATAAGAATAAAGACTATTGGGATGCCGATTCCGTTAAGTTAAATAAAATCATCATGGACATGATTAATGATCCAAGTACTGAATACCAAAGTTTCAAAAAAGGAGAGTTAGATTGGGCTGGTGCGCCAATGTCAGCATTGCCGACAGATGTAATTCCTACTTTGGAAAAAGAAGGAACACTCCAAAAAAGCACAATTGCCGGAACGTATTGGTATAAGTTCAATATTAATAAAGAGCCGTTCCAAAATGAAAATCTTCGTAAAGCATTTGCTTATGCGATCAATCGAAAAGCAATCGTAGAAAATGTTGCCCTAGGTGGGCAAATTCCAGCAATGGCTTTAGTTCCTACGACAATCCTTAAGGAAAATGAGAAAGGTTATTTCAAGGATAATGATATAGCGGCTGCAAAGGAGCATTTACAAAAAGCCTTAGATGAGCTTGGATTAACGAATGCTTCAGAGCTTCCCCCAATTGCTCTTTCCTATAATACATCTGAAGGGCACCAAAAAATTGCCCAAGCGGTCCAGGATATGTGGAGAAAGGAATTAGGTGTTGAAGTCACCCTCAATAATGCGGAATGGAACGTGTACCTTGATAATATTGATCAGGGAAATTTCCAAATCGGGCGTGCGGGTTGGTTAGCTGATTTCAATGACCCTGTAAACTTCCTCGAAATTTTTACAGAGCCAGCTGGAAATAATGATACAGGTTGGACAAGTGAAACCTATAATAACCTTCTTGCACAAGCGGCTGTTGAAACAGACAAGGACAAGCGTCTTGATCTTCTAAAGGAAGCGGAGCAAGTAATAATTGGTGAAATGCCAATCTCACCAATCTATTTCTATACAAATAACTGGGTTCAAAATGAGAATCTAAAAGGCGTTGTTATTTCACCATTGGGAGATGCGCAGTTTAAGTGGGCTTATTTTGAGTAAAGGAAATAAGCAACATTGTAAGGTATATAGTCGACCTATATACCTTACTTTTTGAAATACCTATGTGATTAGTAAGGGGAGGTGTATAAAGTGGCAAAATATATAATTAAGAGATTAATCTATATGGTGATATCGCTCATCTTGATTGTAACCGCCACATTTTTTTTAATGCAAGCGGCTCCAGGAGGTCCATTTACAAAGGAGAAGGAGGTTCCTCCAGAAATTGAAGCGGCTCTAAATGCCCATTATGGATTAGACCAACCACTATATAAACAGTATTTTAACTATTTATCTGATGTGGCAAGATGGGATTTTGGTCCTTCCTTCAAATATAAAGCAATGACCGTTAATGAAATCATCAATAATGGATTTCCGATTTCCTTTTTCTTAGGGATTGAGGCCATTTTAATGGCTATTGCAATTGGTGTTATTTTAGGTGTGATTGCTGCACTATATCATAATAGATGGCAAGATTATTCAGCCATGATAGTTGCGGTATTAGGGATTTCGGTTCCAAGCTTTATTTTAGCAACGGTATTACAATATGTATTCGCGATAAAGCTAGACCTTTTTCCTGTTGCGAGATGGGAATCATTTATGCATACCATTTTACCAGCCATTGCACTAGCGGCCTCGCCGATGGCCTTTATCGCACGATTAACACGTTCCAGTATGCTTGAGGTATTAAGCAATGATTACATAAAAACAGCGCGTGCTAAAGGACTAGCTCAATGGACAATCACTATTAAGCATACGATACGTAATGCGATGCTTCCTGTTGTCTCGTATATGGGTCCATTAACAGCAGGAATTTTAACGGGCAGCTTTGTTATTGAAAAAATCTTTGGAATACCTGGATTAGGGGACGAATTTGTTACAAGTATCACAAACCGTGATTACACGGTAATCATGGGAGTCACCGTCTTTTATAGTATCTTACTCTTGGTTTCTGTTCTCCTTGTCGATATTTTGTACGGCTTTATTGATCCTCGCATCAAGCTATCTGGGGCGAAGAAAGGAGAGTAACATATGGAGAATATTCCAAAGGAATTGTTTACACCTGCCACCATAAATGAAAATGAAGCTGAAAAAATTTCAAAACCAAGCTTGTCATTTTGGAAGGATGTCACGTCTAGATTTAAGAAAAATAAACTTTCATTAGTAGGTGTCGTTCTATTAATATTATTACTAATCATGGCAATTTTTGGTCCGATGATGAATGAATTTGATTATCGAACAACTGACCTAAAACATGCCAATGAAGTGCCATCTAGTGTGCATTGGTTTGGAACAGATGAATTGGGAAGGGATGTTTTTACAAGGACGTGGGAAGGAGCAAGAATCTCGTTATTTATTGGACTAGCAGCTGCAGTTATCGACCTTGTTATCGGGGTTTTATGGGGCGGTATATCTGGCTATATGGGCGGAAAAGTCGATGAATTTATGATGAGAGTAGCAGACATTTTTTATGGTGTTCCCTATTTGCTATTAGTTATTTTACTTATGGTTATTCTTGAACAAGGGTTAGGTACAATGATTATCGCCATGACGATTACAGGATGGATCAATATGGCGCGGATTGTTAGAGGACAAGTTCTACAATTAAAGTATCAAGAATATGTTCTGGCTGCTCAAACACTAGGAGCAGATGTTAAGCGGATTATGTTTAAGCATTTGATTCCAAATTCCATGGGTCCGATTTTAGTAACAATGACGTTAACGATTCCCAATGCGATCTTTACCGAATCCTTTCTAAGTTATCTTGGATTAGGTGTACAGGTTCCACTCGCCAGCTGGGGAACAATGGCTTCGGAAGGTTTGCCGGCTTTTGAATATTATCCGTGGCGTTTGTTCTTTCCCGCTACTTTAATCTGTATCACCATCTTTGCTTTTAACGTAATAGGCGATGGAATGCGAGACGCATTAGACCCAAGGCTGCGCAAGTAAGGGAGTGAGTAAATGGAAAAGTTATTGGAAGTAAAAGACCTTGAAGTCGCTTTTCAAACCTATGCGGGCGAAGTTAAAGCAGTCCGCGGTGTGAATTTTGATTTATATAAGGGTGAAACACTTGCCATTGTTGGGGAATCAGGTTCTGGTAAAAGTGTAACCTCTCAAACAATCATGAAGCTAATTCCGATGCCGCCTGGAAAAATTACGAAGGGGCAAATCCTTTTTGATGGTGACGACCTTGTTTCAAAAACCAATAAGGAAATGGAGAAGATTCGCGGTAAGGATATTGGAATGATCTTTCAGGACCCAATGACCTCTCTTAACCCAACAATGAAGGTCGGTATGCAGATCATGGAGGTTTTAATTAAACATCAAAATATGTCTAAGGGAAACGCGAAAGACCGTGCAATTGAGCTGCTAAGGCTCGTTGGAATTCCCAGCCCAGAGAAACGAGTAAACCAATATCCCCATGAATTTAGTGGTGGAATGAGGCAGCGAGCGATGATTGCCATTGCATTAGCTTCAAGTCCGAAATTATTGATTGCAGACGAACCAACCACGGCATTGGACGTAACCATACAAGCACAAATATTGGAATTAATGAAGGATCTTCAAAGAAAACTGGAAACATCGATTATTTTTATCACTCATGATTTAGGCGTTGTTGCCAATGTCGCCGACAGGGTTGCTGTCATGTATGCAGGAAAAATAGTTGAATACGGTACTGTTGATGAAATATTTTATAATCCAAAGCATCCCTATACATGGGGATTATTGTCTTCAATGCCTAGTTTGGACAGTGATGCACAAACAGAACTTATGGCAATACCAGGGTCACCACCTGACCTTACGAATCCTCCAAAAGGAGATGCGTTTGCACCAAGAAATCGTTTTGCTATGAAAATTGATTATGAAATGGAACCACCCATGTTTAAGGTAACGGATACACATTATGCGGCTACATGGCTCCTTCACCCTGATGCGCCAAAGGTGGAGCCGCCTGAAGCCGTAAAACGTCGAATGAAAAATTTCTCATCCGGTAGTCAACAGAAAGGATGATGAATGAAATGGCTGAAAAACAAAAATTAGTTGAAATTAAAAATTTAAAGCAATATTTTAATGTTGGAAAACCAAATATGGTCAAAGCAGTGGATGGAATTACTTTTGATATATACCAAGGAGAAACATTAGGTCTAGTGGGGGAGTCTGGATGTGGAAAATCAACCACTGGTAGGACAATCATACGCTTGTATAATGCTACAGGCGGCGAGGTTATTTTTAATGGAGAAAATGTTCATGGAAAAAAATCTAAAAAAGAGTTGAAAAAGTTTAACCGGAAGATGCAAATGATATTCCAAGATCCATATGCTTCGTTAAATCCGAGAATGACCGTTGCTGATATTGTGGCCGAGGGTATTGATATTCATGGGCTAGCCAAAAACAATAGTGACCGCATGGAACAAGTTTACTCACTCTTAGAAACAGTTGGTTTAAACCGTGAGCATGCTAACCGGTATCCACATGAATTTTCTGGGGGACAACGCCAACGGATTGGAATCGCACGTGCACTAGCGGTGAAACCAGACTTTATTATTGCAGATGAACCAATCTCGGCCTTAGATGTTTCGATCCAAGCGCAAGTGGTCAATCTAATGAAAAGGCTCCAAACAGAAAAAGGATTGACATATCTATTTATTGCACATGATTTGTCGATGGTAAAATACATAAGTGATCGAATTGGCGTTATGTATTTCGGTAAAATCGTGGAGCTAGCAGAGGCGAATGACTTATATTCAAATCCCATTCATCCGTATACAAAATCATTGCTATCAGCAATTCCGCTGCCAGACCCTGATTATGAACGAAACCGAAAAAGACTCATTTATGATCCAAAGGAACACGGATATTCAGAAAATGAGGAAGTCAAACTTCGAGAAATTAGACCAGGACATTTTGTCGCCTGCTCAGAAAAGGAATACAAAGAATATAAATCACAATACAGCTAAATGGCCCCTAGTGAATGCCATTTTTTAGAAGTCAAAGGGATAGGTCCTTTCAGGTTTATAGGACCTATTCCTTTTGCCCACTTGCAAACATAAGAAGTAATGGGGTTAACCCCATTACTTCAATAGTAGCTTGCATTTATTTTAAGACTTCATGATTCTTTTTTTCATTTTTCACATCCAAAACATCTAATAGAAACACAAATACTGGGATTCCTAGGATTAGTCCCCAAACCCCGAAGAAATGCTCCGAAAAAATCAGTACAATAAATGTATAGAATACTGGTAGATTCGTCTTTGAGGACATTAATTTCGGGTTTAAAATATAAGCTTCAACTGCATGTACTACAACAATAAGAATTAAAACATAAAGAACTTGAATATATCCTCCGATGCTATAAGCAATGAAGGAAAGTGGAATTAAGGAAATGATAACTCCTGCAACAGGTATCAACCCAAGGATAAAAATCATGATTGCAAGGCCGAATAACTGTGGAAAGCCCATAATTGAAAGAGCGATTGTTGTTAAAATCATATTCACAAGTGCAATAATAAACTGCGCTTCAATCACCTTACCAAATGTTGCAACAAATTTCTTACTAAAAAACTCAATTTCATCGTAAAAGGGTGCCAATTTGCTTTCTTTGAACTTCTTTGTAAATATAATAAGTCTTTCTTTTTCTAAAAGATAAAATAAGCTCAACAATAGAGATAATAAAACATTAATGCTTAACTTACTAACATTGGAAAAATAACCAAGAATAAAGGTAAACCCCTGCTTTAGAAATTGAGTTATTTCACTTTTTTCTTTAAATTGTTGAACAATATAATCAATGACTAAATTATCTTGTGGTTTAGTATAGAAGCTATACAAACGATTAATCAATTGTGTGATTTCGTTAATGAGAGCTGGTAAATAATTGATAATTCCAAGTGTCAACAGGCCAACGGTTAAAATATATAAAGTAAACACTGTTACTTTTCTATAGATGGGTACCCGCTTTGAAACAAATTCCGTTAATCTATCCATTAAAAAGGTAAAAATAAATGTCATTAAGATTAGATTCATCATACTTCTCATCAAATACAAGATGATAGCAATTAAAGAGAAAATAATTATACGTTTAACACTTTTTTTGTAAAAGAAACTGTTTAAAAATTCTGCCATAGGTTCATTTTTCCCCCTTGAAGCTCAAAATCGTATATATACTATAATACTTTATCTAAATATACTTTCATATCTTATATTATGGTTTCCCCTTTTTATTTGAGAAATGTATTAAATGTAAAGGATCCCTTATTTCTCCTTCGACCTCTTAATTTTTCAGGAAATTCCCACTTATATCAAAAGAAATATAATGGAAACTATGATTATAAAGACAAACCATCCCATTAAATACTGAGTTTAGGAAGGAGGATAACATGAAAAAAACCATCTCTTTTATTATGGTAATCGTCGTAATTGGAATTGGTGTACTATATGCAAATCAAAAAAGCTCCGCAGAATTCTCGTTGGCACCGCATGCGACCAGTAAATTGGAGATGACTAAAAAAGGAATCCCAGAAATGGTGAACCGGTTTGAATTTGCTTCTGGCTATCAGTTTGAATACCCCGACGCTATTAGAGGTATTTATGTATCAGCCCATTCAGCAGGCGGGGATCGATTTCCACGGCTTGTTCAATTAATTGATGAGACAGACCTTAATGCAATGGTTATTGATGTTAAGGACGACTTTGGATATTTAACTTACGTCCCACCACAGGACTCGAATTATCAAGGGATTAGTAAGGATTATATTAAGGATCCCAGAGGCATGCTTAAGAAGCTTGAGGTAAAGCAAATTTACCCAATCGCAAGGGTAGTCGTCTTTAAGGATTCGGTGTTGGGAAAGAAACGCCCAGATTTATCCTTTAAAGAAGGAGAAAAAGTTTGGACGAACAGGCGAGGGGATGCGTTCGTTAATCCATTTATGCGAGAAGTTTGGGATTACAATGTAGGTATCGCAATTGAAGCAGCGAAACTTGGATTCAAAGAGATTCAATTCGATTATGTCCGCTTTCCAGAAGGGTTTGAGAAACTTGATCGGACATTAATATTTGGTATGGGGGAATATGAAAAAGAAAATCTGGATAACGTCCAAAAACGTGTCGCTGCTGTTACGGATTTTGTGGCTTATGCAAAGGCAAAATTAGAGCCTTATAATGTAAAGGTTTCGGTTGATATCTTTGGATATAGCGCAACATTACCCGAAGCTCCTGGGATTGGACAAAATTTCTCAAAGATTTCTGAGCACGTCGATGTCATTTCGTCAATGATTTACCCTAGCCACTGGACAGCTTATTTTGGTATACCGCATCCTGATCTAGAACCATATCGCTTAGTTTCTGAATATGCGAAGGTTGAAAACCATAAGCTCAGCCAAATTGAAAATAGGCCTATTTCGAGACCATGGCTACAGGACTTTACAGCAAGCTGGCTTGGAAAAGGGAATTATACAGTATATGGGAAGAATGAAATAGAAGCGCAAATAAAAGGGTTGCAAGATCAAGGTATTAATGAATTTTTACTTTGGAATGCTGCAAATACCTACACAAAAGGTGTCGATTACACGCCGTAATGAGAAAAGAGCTTGGAGTGGGACAATAAAAAGGCTGGACCGAAGAAACCTCGGACCAGCCTCGTTTTTATTTTTTTCGTCCGCCAACGTTTTTCCAACCAGCTTTTACGTTTAAATCACGGTTAACAATATCCGAACCAGATTTACCTCCAAAAACTCGTTCTCCAACGCCATTTGCCATTACACCCATCAAAGCAGTAATACCAATGACCAAAACAGCAATAAGACCTAAATCCATTATGTAGCTTGCCATGAATATCCCCCTCAGGTGAAAACGTATTCCTTAAATCTATTCTATTCCAAGTTTACTTTTATGGAAAGAGGGAATATCTAAATTTAGAACGAATTCACTGAGCATGCATACGACTTGGGATGTCCTATAAAAATACAAGGAGCAGATATATGAACTGGTATGTGAAATTAAATCAGTATTTTCCAATCGAAGAAATGAAATCAAAGGAACATATGGAAACCCTATTGAAGGAAAAAGGGGATATATATTATAAGGACGAGGGACCGTATCATGTCCTTATGTACGCTGAACTTGACCGCTTTATCTTTATCGATTACCTCTTCGTATCTAAAGAATCCCGGGGGCAAGGGCTTGGTCATAAACTACTTGAAAAATTAAAGAAAAAAAGAAAACCCATCATTCTTGAGGTCGAACCCGTCAATTACGAAGACTCAGACACTAAAAAAAGACTCAAATTCTATAAACGTGAAGGGTTTGAACATGCAGCCTCAATAGGCTACGAACGAAAATCTTTAGCAACAAATGAACTAAATCAAATGGAAATCCTTTATTGGTCTCCGACAAACGAATCGGAAGAACTTATTTATAAAGCAATGAGAAAAACATATGAAGAGATCCATAAATATAAAGATAAAGAATTTTATGGAGATTCCTACCAAGAGGTTGACCAGGTATTATCATTTAACGACAAGAATGATAATCGGGATATCTTAAAAAATGTGTAATTTTGGAGGCGAAAGGGGCCCATATTCCTATTGCTTTTCTATTTTAGAACTATAGATGTGAAGGTTTAACCGATTCAAAAGTTTTCTTTAAAATTGTCTATCTTTCTCAGAAAATTTAAGGTATAATAATTAAAGGAATTACTTAATTAAACTAATTTTAATTTAGCGTAATTTTCATCCATGACCAATCATGTTGATTGTTAAGTAATAATCTACTTTTTAAGGGAGTGATAAGGTTTATGGTTACTCTTTATACTTCTCCTAGCTGTACTTCATGCCGTAAAGCGAAGTCATGGTTAGAAGAGAATCACATTCCGTATCAGGAAAGAAACATTATTTCAGATTCTCTTTCAATCGAAGAGATCAAGGAAATTTTACGAATGACGGAAGATGGAACAGATGAAATCATTTCAACTCGTTCTAAGGTATTCCAAAAATTGAATGTAAATCTGGAGACAATGCCTCTTAAGGATTTATACAAATTAATTCAAGGAAATCCTGGACTTCTTCGCCGACCAATTATCATCGATGAGAAGAGACTTCAGGTAGGATATAACGAGGACGAAATCCGCAGATTTCTGCCAAGAAAAGTTCGTAGCTTCCAACTAAAAGAAGCACAACGCTTAGTAAACTAACATCAAGAAACTTCTACCGTAAAAACGTAGAAGTTTTTTTATGTATAAGGACATTTTACTCGTTTTCTAGCACGTTTCGTATTATAATTGGTACATAAAAATGTAGATCTCTTGAAATACACGTAACGTATTCATTGAAAAAATGGGCGAAAACCGGGCAAAACAACCGTTTTTTAATAAATTAACCCTTTTTATTTCCATTCTCATATCTTTTAACATAAAATAAAAGTACAAGATATAGGCTTTTTTCTAAACGGTGGTTATTCTACAACATTTATGGGAAAAGTGAATTAAAGAGCATCTGGCTCGGGGGTATAACGTCCCTTCAAAATCTGAGCAGAGAAGGGAGAGGTTCTGTAATGGAAATCGAACGAATCAATGAACATACAGTAAAATTCTATATTTCATATAATGACATAGAACAGCGCGGGTTTGAACGTGAAGAAATTTGGTATAACCGTGAGCGAAGTGAAGAGCTTTTCTGGGAAATGATGGATGAAATTCATCAGGAAGAAGAATTCACGATTGATGGTCCACTATGGATCCAAGTCCAGGCGTTAGAAAAAGGGTTAGAAGTTCTTGTAACACGAGCACAGCTTTCAAAAGATGGGAATAAATACGAACTTCCTGTTGGTGATGATAAAATGCCAGGTGATGAAAAGATTGAATCTTTACTAGATCAACAATTTCATTCGAAATATGAGGACAAAGATTTTATTGAAGAATTTGAGGAAGAAAACTTCCAATTTTTAATTCGTTTTCAAGATTTTGAGGATATCATTTCACTTGCACATCGAATTCAGCTTGAGGGATTAAGTAATTCCTTGTTCTCCTACGAAAATAAGTATTACTTATTTATCGAATTCAATGAAGAAATCTACACGGAGGATGAACTTGAAGATATGCTTAGCATTGTGCTGGAGTATGGGCAAGAATCAGCAATGTCGATTCATAGAATTGAAGAGTATGGTAAAAAGATAATAAATGAGGATGCATTAGCGGTTATGGTTAAGCACTTCTCACTTTAAGTAAAAGTCGATTTCATTTTGTGGAATCGACTTTTAACTTTATTCAGTAGAAGTTTCCGCTTCTACTGAATAAAGTTAAAGCCTCCGGCGGATGCCACAGATTTTCAAGGGAAATTTTTCGAGCTTAAGATCAAAGACTAAGGACGCCACATCCTGTGGCAACGTCTTTGTGACCCACATCGTGTGGGCCTAAAAAATCTAGGCGCAAATACGCCAAGGCGTATTTGATTTGACTAGGAAATGTTCATAATTTTTTGATTGTACAACTCCGTCATCTATGCTAATTTTAAAGGGCAACTACTAAATTGAATATGGAGATGACGTGAGTGTTTGTTGCAATACGTGAAAATGGTGAATATATCTCACTCGTGGAAAAATGGGAGCGCTCCGATTTGCTTGAGCTTCGCAATCATGAGACATTTCATTGTCCGGCATGCCAAAGTAAAGTCCAGCTTAAGGCGGGCTTAAAAAAGACTCATCATTTCGCACATGTAAAAGGCGCTGAATGCACCATTAAAACAGAACCCGAGTCAGAGTATCACCTTGAGGGCAAACGCCAGCTTTATCATTGGCTCCAAGCCCAAGGCTATGATGTCAAGCTTGAGCCTTTTTTACCCGAAATATCACAACGTCCGGACCTCTTAGTGACCACACAAACCAAACGCTTCGCAATTGAGTACCAATGCTCCCAAATCGATTATCCCTTGTTTAAAAAGAGATCAGATTCATACAGGAATGAAGGTATTATGCCCATTTGGATTTTAGGTGCAAAATGGTTTAAACGAATGTCAGCCTATGCGGTTCGACTATCACCCTTTCAATGGCTGTTTGCCACCTCTTTCAATCAACCAATCCAACCTAGCATTCTCTATTACTGCCCGGATACCTCCACATTTGTCAAACTATCTAATCTTCAACCATTTACAACAGGTGAAGCTTTTTGTTCCATCCATTTTTATAAGGAAAAAGTGATGTCCTTTTCAAGTCTTCTAGCACCGACCAATCTGGAATATGCCTTCCAACATTTATGGGGGAGAAAAAAACAGAAGTGGAGATTAAGTTATTCCATGTATCCTTCCAACCATTTGGCCACATTTTTGACAGCCCTTTATCAAAACCGAATACCACCGGCCCATTTACCTGCTGAAGCGGGATTGCCTGTGCCATCAGGGTACTGGTTTCACACACCTTCAATGATATGGCAAATGTGGATTTTACTAGATCTTTTGCTGCTGCTGCGGAAAGGAGATACGTTCTTTTTTTCGAAAGTAATGGAGGTCATTTCAAAGCGAATTGCTACCAAGGACATAATGGTTAGACAGCTGCCATTAGTATTTCATACCCGCTATTCGCTGGCTGTTGAGGAATACTTACAGGTACTTGTAGCAACAGGAAAACTTAAAAAATTGACGAAAACAAAATACGAAAAAATAGGGGCATTTGAGATACCAACTAATTTAGACGAAGCTTATAAAATGGACAATATACTGTTGGCAAGTGTTGGAAAGCATGAAGAAGATGGATTGGTACAACATAATATTGGTAGAGACCTGAGTAGTGACTTTATTCAAAAAACTTAAACTTTTTCTATAAAAAAGGAGATAATTAGGATCATATCGAATACTTTTTAGTGAATAGGAAATAGGAGGTTAATAAAATGGCTGAACAATCAACTGTTAAAAAACTCCCCAATCGGACTGAAATTGCCGAGCAGGATACATGGAGATTAGAAGATATTTTTGCTTCAGATGCGGAGTGGGAAAAGGAATTTACTGAAGTGAAAGAGATGATTCCTGGAATTGAAGCATTCCAAGGGAAAATTGGTGAATCTGCGGATAAGCTTTATGAGGCGTTAGCTTATCAAGACGCTATTTCTTTACGAATGGGAAAAATCTATACATATGCACATATGCGCAATGACCAAGATACTTCAAATTCGCTATATCAAGGTTTACATGATCGGGCAACAAATCTATACACACAGGTAGGTAGTGCACTTGCTTTTATCGTACCTGAAATTCTATCGATCGATGAGGAAAAGATCAAATCGTTTTTAGCGGAAAAAGAGGAATTAAAAGTTTATGAGCATTCTTTAAATGACATTAACCGTGAGCGTCCACATGTTCTATCTGCAAAAGAAGAAGCTTTACTTGCACAAGCATATGAGGTAATGGATTCGTCAAGCAATACATTTGGTATGCTTAACAACGCCGATTTAACATTCCCGACCATCAAAGATGAGAATGGGGAAGAGGTTGAAATTACGCATGGCCGTTATATTCGCTTTCTTGAAAGCTCAGATCGGCGTGTAAGAGAAGAAGCGTTCAAGTCTGTCTATGATACGTATGGAAATTTTAAAAATACGTTTGGAAGCACTTTGAGTGGAACTGTTAAAAAGGATAATTTTAATGCCCGTGTTCGCAATTATAAATCTGCGCGTGAAGCAGCCTTGAGCAGCAATAATATTCCTGAGACTGTTTATGATAATCTTGTGAATACCATCAATGATAATCTTCCACTGTTGCATCGCTATGTCGACCTTCGCAAAAAGGCGCTAGGCGTGGATGAGCTTCATATGTATGACCTCTATACACCACTTGTAAAGGATGTAAAAATGGATGTTTCCTATGAGGAAGCAAAAGATTATATCCTTAAGGGGCTTGCTCCATTAGGAGAGGATTACTTAAATGTTTTAAAAGAAGGCTTTGATAATCGCTGGGTAGATGTTCACGAGAATAAAGGAAAACGAAGCGGCGCGTATTCCTCAGGGACTTATGGTACAAACCCTTATATCCTTATGAACTGGCAGGACAATGTGAATAATCTATTTACATTAGCTCATGAATTTGGCCACTCTGTTCATAGCTACTACACTAGAAACAATCAACCATATACGTATGGAGATTATTCAATCTTTGTTGCGGAAGTAGCGTCTACTTGTAATGAAGCACTTTTAGGGGATTATTTATTAAAAACAATTGATGATGACCAAAAGAGATTATATTTGTTAAATCATCAGCTAGAAGGATTTAGAGGAACTGTATTCCGTCAAACCATGTTTGCAGAATTTGAACATATGATTCATATGAAAGCCCAAGAGGGGGTAGCATTAACACCTGATTTGTTCACAGAAATGTATTATGAACTTAATAAAAAATACTTCGGAACAAATATCGTCGTGGATGATGAAATCGGGTTAGAATGGTCTCGTATCCCGCATTTCTATTACAATTATTATGTGTTCCAATATGCAACAGGTTATAGTGCTGCAACAGCATTAAGCAAGCAAATACTAGATGAAGGTAAGCCTGCTGTGGATCGCTATATTAACAATTTCCTAAAAGCGGGAAACTCAAATTATCCGATTGAGGTACTTAAGAATGCGGGTGTGGATATGACATCGGCAGATCCAATCAAAGAAGCATGTAAAGTATTCGAAGCTACACTTACTGAAATGGAAAAATTATTGGATAAATAAAAAAGGGGCATCCATCGCGGATGCCCTTGTTCTAAGATGTCTAGCTTCAGGTGCCATCGGCTCGAGGTCACAAGCCAATCGCTTCTGAAGGCAAAAAACGCCTTCTGTCAGCGCTTGTCTTGTGCTTGTCGCCGATAGACGGGCACCTTACGCTTTTCCAATTAACGAAAACCCCTAAATCGATTTCGGTGATTATAAATAACTAGTGTCACTAGTAATGAAAGAAATAAAAGAGGGGTTGTAATATAAAGGGGAATTAATTTCATTAAACCCAATATATTTAGTCCAAATGTGATGATGATCATAATGGTCCCGATTATTAATCCGATTCTCCTCATTTTGCCGTCCTCCTTACAAATGAATGTAAGTCCCTTTTTTATATCTATGTCCAAGCATGGGTTTTAAGAATAAGAATTTGACAACTTTGTGAAACAATGTACAGATAGTTGAAAATGGTTATCAATCTTGTTATTATTTAATCAAGAAGTAATCACACAAACAACACCCCTTTGTTTGAAGTGAATTTCTCCCATCCCCTTTATTGAAATAGAAAAACGACTTGGACCAATCGGGTTCAAGTCGTTTTTGTTATTCTTTATCTAGTTCCAGCGCCTAGCCCCTCGAGGTCATAAGCCAATCCGTCAAGAAGGATAAACTGCATCCTTCCCGCCGGCTTTTCTTATGCTTGTCGGACTTGCACAGGATGTGCTGACGTCTACGTTTGCCACAGGACGTGGCAGCTGTTAGTAGACGTTCAACTCCAAGCTTGCACTTTTAGTTCAGATATCTCCAGAAAGTTCCGTATTTTACAGGAACTTGTTCCACTTTTTGCTTTAAGATAAGCTTTTTCATTTCACGTTCGACTTCTGGTATAGGCAAATCGTACAGAACTGAAATTTCTTTTGAAGCAACGAATTTAAAGTATTTTAAGAAATCCTCTAACGGTGGCGGCGTTGTAGGTTCAATTTTTTCGCCGAGCATTTCGTAAATAATTTGAACATACATTTCATATGGATAACAGCCCGTGATTTTTAATCCTTCCTCCTCAATGTTTTCATTAAAGAAAACAAGTGTCGGAATTTCATCCACTTCCATTTCAGATGTGATTTTTAAATCGCATTGGAATGCTTTTGCAGCACTTGATGAATGAAGATCATTTAAAAATTCATTTACATCAAGACCAACCTCTTCTGCACACGCAAGCAAAACATCTGCATCTGAAATATCACGTTTTTCAAGAAAGAGATTTTCCTGGAGCTTTCGTAAAAAACGGATTCCTGCTTTCTTTCCTTGTAGTTCTGCCGCCTTAATCGCAATTGATACAGAATGAGGAGCAGAAATTGGATTTTCAAGCCATAGGTTTCCATCACATGACATTCCCGATCGACTAGCAGTGCGTTCCCACACTTGGGCCATGTCAGCAGGCTTTTTCTTCTTTTGAATATTCAAGGAAGCAAGGCGGCCACTTAAAATTTGGCGAATCGTAAAATACTTTCCATATTCAATTGATAGCTTTTTTAAAATGGGTTCCAATGCCCAACAATCAGGACATAGTGGATCAATAAACATATAGATTTCCAATGGACGGTTACAAGATGTAGGATTGAATCCCTTAGTTTGTTTCAAGACCTTACCCCCTTTCAACTCGTCAGAAGTGTGTAACAAATGTTGAGTGTATTAACATTTTATCAATGGATGAGATTTAACTCAAATAAAGCGCACTTTTACGGGAATGAAATATTTGGAATCAAAAAAGGCTCTCCCTGTTTGGCCAGAGAAAGCTCATATTATCCTAGGAAAGTTTCTTTTACTTTTCTAACATAGTTTTGTGTTTCTTTGAAGGGTGGTATCCCTTGATATTTGTCCACATTTCCGGGTCCAGCATTATAAGCAGCTAAAGCAAGTGAAACATTCCCGTTATAACGGTCTAGCATATTCCGCAGGTATTTTGTACCAGCTTCAATATTTTGAGCCGGATCCGTACTATCAGTTACGCCCAAACCTCGAGCTGTAGCCGGCATTAACTGCATAAGGCCAGTCGCGCCGGCATGACTTTTCGCATTCGGGTTAAAATTGGATTCATGCTTAATCACAGAACTTATCAAACGTGGATCAACATCGTACTTTTGTGCCGCTTGTTGAATCATCTCATCAAAGCTGCTGGAGACATTTATTGTTTGAGGATCTGAAATCGCAAGCGGCATATAATGCTTATTGCTATATAAAGATGAAAGATTTACCTTTGAACGGATACTTTCGGTTGGTGAACTAGACGAGTTAGACATCAGCTGTAACAGCATGTCCTTAAATATGGATTCATCATTAGACGTTGTCGGTGAATTTGTTGTTGAAACATTCCGTAACGCCTGAAGCTCCATTAATACTTTAAAATCTATCTTCAACTGCGTTCCTCTCCTAGTAGAATTTGTTTTTTTCGATAATAAAATCTACGTATTTTATTGTCTGTTTTTCGAAGCGGTATATTGTATTGGTTGAGCAATTCTTTGAAAATTTCCTTTCCGATCACTTCATCCGTTACTTCATATTCTACCTCGAAATCGCTCCAATTTAAATAGTAACTCTTATCCAATACGAGTAAGCCATTTTTATATTCGACCTCAGCACGTTTCGTTTTAAGGGACCCAAAGAAAGTAAGGTCCTTTGGATTGATAGATAATGTTTTTAAAATAGCCGAAACATCTCCGTCGATGATAGGTCCGCCCTCAAGCATTTGCTTCGCTTCTACCATCGTTAAAATTTGGTGGGTCTCAAGTAATCCACGATGGACGGGTTGTTTTAGTGTAAGTGTATATGTGCCGTTCTTTTCACGGATGCGTAGGGCAGCGCCTAGATTTTTTAAAGAAAACCCGGCTGTATCAAAATAAAAATTTTCTTGGATTATTTTTTTGTCATCGCCAATCGAGAATGCGGTAAGCAATTGATGATATTCATCTTCTTTTAGAATATTTTTAAATTCAATCTCAAGCTCTTGGTGCATCATTTTCAACGTCCTTTTATAAAAGTTTGTTTTATTATATCACGAGCTGTATCTTTTTTAGGAATTGGTTAGCAGTTTCTTTAAAGAATGGATGTACATATGATAAAATAGGTGTGGATTTGGAAATGTTCAAACGTAAAAAGGAGATTAATGATGCAGAAGCGTATTGAAATTAGTCATTTTAATTATTCTAACACCCGATTGGAGCTTAAGGCGGATCATACAGATTTTGACAAGGACGGATTGCGTGCCAGTGGACAAATGCTGGTTGATTCTGATTCCCTAGCATTCATTTATAAGCTTGAAAATGAGCAGGAATTTATATATGTAAGTTTGCCATCGGCTGTCTGGCCAGCACTTAAAAATGTTATTTCAGAAAAACAACAAGTTATTTTACACCTAGAAGACAACGAACTCGAACTAATCGATATCATTTCTGAGTTGGAATACCTTTTACAAAACATTGAAGGTAATGCGAATTATGGAGATGAAATGGTTGAACTCGTTGAAAAAACTTTCTTATCCTAGTTAAGAAAATGGGGGGCTATTATGAGTAGAGACTGGGATCTTTTTTTGGCTCCATACAAGCAAGCTGTTGATGAGCTGAAAATAAAGCTTAAAGGAATGAGAACTCAATTCGAAATGCAAGGTACCCATTCCCCAATCGAATTTGTAACAGGGAGAGTAAAGCCAATCCCAAGTATTTTGGATAAAGCTACAAAGAAGAACATTCCGCTCGACAAAATCGAAGAAGAGATGCAAGATATTGCAGGACTTAGAATGATGTGTCAATTTGTAGATGATATCAAGCGGGTTGTCGAATTATTAAGGATGCGAAATGATTTAGAGATCATTGAAGAACGAAACTATATTACACAAAAGAAAGAGAGCGGATATCGCTCCTTTCACCTCGTGGCCAAATATCCTGTTCAAACGATTGATGGGGAGAAGAAAATTTTAGTCGAAATTCAGGTTCGCACTCTTGCAATGAACTTTTGGGCAACGATCGAACATTCCCTAAACTACAAATATAAAGGCAGTTTTCCTGAAGAAATTGAACATCGCCTACAACGTGCGGCAGAGGCTGCTTTTCTTCTGGATGAGGAAATGTCAAAAATACGTGGCGAGATCCAAGAAGCACAGGCTATTTTTTCAAGAAAAACGGAGAGCAAGGATTCTGATTAAACTTAATAGATAGGGTGTAAAATATGAGATTTGCTGTAACTTCGCGGGGTGACTCGAACTCGAATACATTAATGCAAAAAATAAGAACGTATTTAATGGATTTCGGGCTCACATATGATGAGGACCAACCAGATATTGTTGTTACTGTCGGAGGGGATGGAACACTATTATATGCTTTTCACCGCTACCGCAGCCGATTGGATAAAACAGCTTTTGTTGGTATTCACACAGGTCATCTTGGGTTTTATGCAGACTGGGTTCCAGAAGAAATCGAAAAACTTGTGATTGCGATTGCGAAAACCCCATATCAGGTGGTTGAATATCCATTACTTGAGATTTATATCCGCTATATCAATGGCGGGCGTGAGTCTAGATACCTTGCCTTAAATGAATGTACGGTAAAAAGTGTAGAAGGCTCACTTGTAATGGACCTTGAAATCAAGGGGCAGCTTTTTGAAACATTCCGCGGGGATGGATTATGTATTTCAACTCCTTCAGGGAGTACTGCATATAACAAAGCACTTGGTGGTGCCATTTTACATCCATCCATTGAAGCAATTCAAGTAGCAGAAATGGCTTCGATTAATAATCGTGTGTTCCGAACGGTCGGCTCACCATTAATTTTACCGAATCATCATACCATTTTAATGAAACCAGTAAATGATGTTGATTTTCACATTACGATTGACCATTTAACCCTTTTGCACAAGGATGTGAAATCCATTCAATGCCGCGTGGCTCCTGAAAAAGTGCGTTTCGCACGTTTTCGTCCCTTCCCATTTTGGAAGAGGGTACGTGATTCATTTATTTCGGACTAATAAAGGAGATAGAGGATTGTGGCGGCTTTTATACTTGAATGGACAATTTCAACACTTGATAATGGAAAATTAGTTAGAGAGTTTTTAAGAGAGCAGGACATTTCAAAAACGGCTCTTACTGATATTAAATTCGCGGGTGGTTCTATTACTATGAATGGTGCTCCTGTTACAGTTCGGCATTGTTTAATGGAAGGCGAGGTTCTCAAGGTGGTCTTCCCGCCTGAGAAACCGAGTTTGGATCTTAAGCCTCAAAATCTACCCATACATATTGTGTATGAGGATCCATATGTATTGGTTGTCAACAAACCGCCCTACCAACTGTCAATCCCGTCCCGGGAGATCTCAACTGGAAGCCTAGCGAATGGACTTTTGTATTACTATCAATCGACTGCCGTCAATGCGACGGTCCATTTAGTCAATCGACTTGATCAAGACACATCAGGATTACTGCTAGTTGCGAAACATCGTCATATCCATCATTTATTATCCGAAGAACAAAAGGCCGGAAGATTGAAAAGGACGTATGAAGCCATTGTACATGGAGTATTAGATGTGGATACGGGTACGATTGATGTCCCAATTGGACGGAAAGACGATAGTATTATTGAACGCCAGGTGCGGGAGGATGGCCAAAGGGCGATTACCCATTTTCAGGTTATTCAGAAGCTTGCTGATTGGACTCATGTGCAGCTTCAGCTAGAGACTGGAAGAACCCATCAGATTCGAGTCCATCTTTCCCATATTGGACATCCGATTGTAGGGGATGATTTATATGGGGGAATGCGTGTGAAGATTGACAGGCAAGCACTTCATTGCCGAGAGCTTCGTTTTAGTCATCCCATGTATAAAAAAGAGATAGCCTTTAATGCAGAACCACCGGAAGATATGAAAGAGCTATTGGAAAAAGCGACCTTGTGATGGGGTCGCTTTTGTGTTGTAGTTGTGGTGGAGGTGTATGGTATTCCAATAACAGGGAGAATGGTGTCCCTTGAATCAACTTTGGGGTCCACTGTATTCCAGTAATTAGGAGGGCGGTGTCCCTTGAACCAATTTGGAGGTCCACCATATTCCAACAATTAGGGGAATGGTGCCCCTCGAACCAATTTGGAGGTCCACCATATTCCNAATAATTAGGAGAACGGTGCCCCTCGAACAATTTGGAGGTCCACCATATTCCAACAATTAGGGGAATGGTGCCCCTCGAACCAATTTGGAGGTCCACCATATTCCNNNNGGTAATTAGGAGAAAGGTGCCCCTCGAACCAATTTGGAGGTCCACCATATTCCAACAATTAGGAGAATGGTGCCCCTCGAAACAATTTGGAGGACCACCATATTCCAGTAATTAGGAGAACGGTGCCCCTCGAAACAATTTGGAGGACCACTATATTCCAGTAATTAGGAGAATGGTGTCCCTCAAAACAATTTGGAGGTCTGCTATATTCCAGTAATTAGGAGAATGGTGTCCCTCGAACCAATCTGGAGGTCCACCGGATTCTAAGAATTGGGAGGCGAATCCTTCAGATCAAAATGGGGGCTCGTAAGCCTAATCAAACTCCCTAAACTTCTCTGCCACAAGTGGCATCGATGAAGGTACTGATACTGTCTCCATTTCCGGGTATCTTAAGGCTGTCAAACTTCCGCCAAATACGCAACCGGTGTCGATATTCACCGTATGATTTAGCCATCTTGGCTCTTTCACCGGCGTATGCCCGTAGACAACCCAGGAAGGGCCCTTATAATACTTTGCCCAATCCCGTCTTTCAGGTGTTCCATCCGGGTTGTTTTTGCCTGTAATGTCTCCATACAACACAAATGTTTTCACCTTTTTATCGTCACGTCCGATATAATCCTCACGAATCCCTGCATGGGCCATGACTAACCTTCCCCCATCTAGTCGTTCGTATAGCGGGGCAGCCTCATATAACTCAATAAATTGATGACGAATCGATTTTTGTTTCTTTTTATCCAAAGCTTCATATTCTGCGACGGTTGTTTCCAAGCCATGTGTCGTTTGAACCTTATTTCCCATTAAAAAACGATATAGCTTATTACAGTGATTGCCTGGTACGTAATATGCCTTTTTCTCCAGAATAACAAGCCGATATACGGTTTCAATCACCCGTAAAGACTCTGGTCCTCGATCTGTTAAGTCCCCCACAAAAGCAAGCACCCGTTCATTATGTAATGGAATTCCACTTTTCCACGAATAACCTAATTGCGTTGTTAATTCCAGAAACTCCTGATAACACCCATGTATGTCACCGATTACATCAAATTTCATCAATAAACACCTTTCTAAAAAAAAATCCACACCGCTCCTACTATTATAGGGAAAATGGTGTGGATTTATTTCTAATTAATCAAACATAAACTTCTTCGTTCTTGAACGAACATTCAGGACAATTCCGATTGCAATCATATAGGTGGCCAGGGAACTACCTCCATAACTAATAAACGGTAATGGAAGACCCGTGATAGGTAAGATTTGAATTGTCATACCAACGTTTTGGAAGACTTGGAAGGTAATCATTCCAATCACACCTGCACATAAGTAACTGCCGTATGGATCGTGGCTTTCTAGTGCAATATGAATCATTCGATAGATTAATAAGAAGAATAAGGATACAATAACACTTGCTCCCACGAAACCAAATTGTTCTGCTATCACTGCAAAGATAAAATCGGTATGACCTTCAGGAATCGTAACCTCTGATTGCTGGAAGCCTTTGCCATGCAGTTGGCCGGATCCAATCGCAAGCATAGAGCGGACGAGTTGGTGCCCTTCATTACTTTGGGTCGCCCAAGGGGTAAGCCAACCATAAAAACGATTCATCTGGTAGTCTTCTATAATATACTTAAAGAAAAATTCTGGAAAGTTAAAATAGAGGAAGACACCTAAAGATACTGTAAAAATAGCTGTAAATAGAACAGACAAAATGATTCGCCATTTAATTCCGGCAACAAGAATCATTGTTGCAATAATCGACATAAAAACCATAATCATTCCCATATCTGGTTGTTTATAGAGTAGAAACATGGGTGGCAAGGATGCCAGTATGATTTTCCCAATTAATAGTAAATCATCCTTTACTTCATTAACTGCATATTTTTCACGGTGGTCAGCGATAATTTTACTTAACACAATGATCATAATAATTTTCATTAATTCCGATGGCTGGAAATTCCCAATGCCAGGAAAAGAATACCAGGCTGTTGCACCTTTAATTGTTTCAGCGTAGGGAATGTTAACATACTTTGCCAAAAATAAACCAGATAATAAAAACATACCAAATCCGTATAAATACCACGAAATCATTTTAAATCGGTCGAAATCTATGACCATTGTCCCAATTACAGCAACAATTCCAATTACATACCATTGAAGTTGTTTGGCTGCGAAATTTATAATTTTAAGCTTATCAGGTAAAAAGGGCTGTGCACTCTGGATTGCAATGGCACTAACGATGGCCATAAGAAATAAAATAAATAACAATGTATAATCAATTTTTTGAGGAATATTTTCTTTATTCATGGATAAAAAATCCTTTCTAATCAGGCGCGAGTTTTATATCATAGAAAACAGGGTATAATTCAATATCCATTTTTCATAAAGCGCCAATTCTATCTTAGCTCATTTTTGATTGTTTGCAAATCATTACATAGTAGGTGACTAAAAAATTAATGATATACATATAGCCATATAAAGTAAATGGTCGTATGTTACATTTTATGAAATGTAAGTTAAGATTCTAATTTTCAGTTGTTGTGAGGGGGGAGAGGGAATATGTTGCAACAGGATGTAAATGAGAAAGAACAGCAACAATTAGAAACTGAACAATTGCTGACATCTCTTGATAATGGTAATATTGACCTTTTCAGGGGCGTGTTTTTAGAGATTCATCCGTATGAAAGGTCAAAGTTCTACGCGAAGTTGCCAAAAGATTCTAGAATGCATGTCTATCAATTTTTGTCTCCAGCTGAAATGGCGGAGGTTTTTGAAAACCTTGAGATTGATGAGAATGAATATGAAGAGCTTTTATCCGAGATGGACCACACCTTTGTTGCGGATATGCTTTCAAAGATGTATGCCGACGATGCTGTTGACGTATTGAATGAATTAAATAAAGAACAGGTCGCAAGCTATTTGACAATTATGGATGATGAAGCCGCAGGGGAAATTAAACAGCTTCTTCATTATGAGGAATATACTGCAGGTAGTATCATGACCACCGAATTTATCGCGATACATGCCAATCAAACCGTGAAATCAGCCATGTACATCTTGAAAAAAGAAGCTCCACGTGCTGAAACGATTTATTATGTGTATGTGATAGATGAAGAAAAACGGCTTGTTGGTGTCATCTCAATTCGTGATTTACTCATTAGTGATGACGATACAATGATACAAGAAATTATGAATGACCGCGTTGTATCCGTGTCTGTAAGTGAAGACCAAGAGGAAGTCGCAAGGAGGATGAAGGACTATAATTTTTTAGCGGTTCCGGTTATCGATTTTCAAAATCATTTACTGGGGATTATTACCGTCGATGACATTATTGATGTTATGGATGAAGAGGCATCTGATGATTACTCAAAGCTTGCGGGGATTTCAGATGTGGATTCGGCTGATAAAAATATTTTTACATCCGCTAAAAAGAGATTGCCATGGCTTATAATTTTATCTTTTCTTGGAATGCTGACAGCAAGCTTAATTGGGCGATTTGAAGCGACTTTAGATCAGGTTTCGATATTAGCCGTATTTATTCCGTTAATTGCGGGAATGGCTGGTAATACCGGAACACAAGCCCTGGCTGTAGCTGTTCGTCGTATTGCGATTGGTGAGGATGAGGAAGAAAATAAATGGCTGTTGATTCTAAGGGAAGCCGGGACCGGTGTAATAACCGGGGCAGTATGTGGAGCGGTAATCATGTTCGTTGTTTATTTTTGGAAAGGTGATTTCTTTCTTGGATTACTAGTTGGATTTTCAATTTTAATTACATTGATTGTTGCAACTCTTGCAGGTGCACTTGTACCACTAATTATGCATCGTTTAAAAGTCGACCCTGCGGTTGCATCGGGACCTTTCATTACTACAATTAATGATATTATTAGTATTTTAATTTATTTTGGATTAGCCACTTTATTTATGAGTTATCTTGTTTCATAAATTGTTTAACTTAAAGGGGGTAAAACATGGAACATGGTGCTTCATTAACGTCGTTAGTAGTTGTGATGGTGGTTGCCTTTTTGACACCACTATTATTACATAGGTTTAAGCTTCGGGTAGTCCCGGTCGTTGTAGCTGAGATTATCATGGGGATAATAATCGGAAAAAGCGGGTTTGACGTGGTTGAACCCGATATGTGGCTTGAAACCTTATCAACATTAGGATTTATCTTTTTAATGTTTTTAAGTGGAGTTGAAATTGATTTTTCCGCTTTTGCTGGAGGAAAAAAGAAACAAACGCTGGCAAGTGGAAAAAAGGCTCCAAGTACGATCCTGGTTTCTACTGTTGTATTTGCAGCTATCTTTATTTTATCACTCATTTTATCATTTGTTTTTGTATGGATAGGAGTTGTCGATAACGCTTTTTTTATGACATTAGTCATTTCCACTATTTCTTTAGGGGTAGTCGTACCAACTCTTAAGGATGAACAACTGATGAAAACAAATATTGGTCAGATTATCTTACTTATTGCAGTAGTGGCTGACCTTGTGACTATGATCTTACTTGCTGTCTTTGCTTCAATCTACGGCAACGGAGATAGCAATATGTGGTTACTATTGATTCTCTTTGGTGTAGGTGTAGTGCTTTATTTTGTGGGAAAAAGGTTCCAAAGTAGATCCTTTCTTGAAACGATGTCCAGGGGAACCATTCAAATTGGAACTAGAGCTATTTTTGCACTTATCATGATTCTAGTTGCTCTTTCTGAAACAATCGGTGCAGAAAATATTCTGGGGGCCTTTTTAGCGGGGGTATTGGTATCATTACTGTCCCCTAATCACGAAATGGTACAAAAGCTTGATTCATTTGGATATGGATTTTTAATTCCAATCTTTTTTGTGATGATTGGGGTTGAACTGGATTTATGGGCACTATTTCAGGATCCTAAAATTTTGCTGTTAATTCCGTTATTGTTAGTTTCATTGTTTATTTCAAAGATTTTTCCTGTTCTTTATATTAAGCGTTGGTATGATTGGAAAACAACCCTTGGGGCAGGTGCATTGTTAACCTCTACATTATCACTTGTTATTGCGGCTGCAACAGTTGGAGAGAAAATGAATATTATTGATGATCGAATGTCGGGTGCCTTAATCTTAGTTGCAGTTATTGCAAGTATAATTTCACCAATTGTGTTTAAAAAGCTTTTTCCGAAGCCCATGGACGAAGAACCAGTTATTCGCGTTGCCTTTATTGGTGCAAACCAAATGTCATTACCTGTAATAAGGGATTTGAATTCAAAACTGTATGATACAACAATCTATCATACGTTGCAGGATAAGATCGATAAAAAGCATTCTGATTCGGTGTTTGATATTGTAGGTCTTCCAGATTATTCAATTGAAAACCTTAAAAGTTCGAATGTGTTCGATGTGGATATTTTAGTTATTACAACAGGTTCTGATGAACAGAATGCTGAAATTGCGAAATTTGCGAAGAAAAGTGGAGTCGATCGCGTAATTGCGAGAATCGAATCGAGTGATCTTGGTGAGGAACTCAAGGAACAGGGGATCGAGTTTTTCTCATTATTAATGTCTACAAATACATTACTTCGTGCATTAATTGAAGCGCCAAGTATCATGACTATCTTGACAAATCAGGAGCAGTCCTTGCATCAAATTGAAATGAATAATAGTTTATATGATGGAACAATGCTTCGGAATTTCCCATTTACAGGAGATGTCATCTTTGTACGAATCTTTAGGGGAAAAGACTCGATTGTTCCACATGGTGATACAGAACTACTGCTTGGGGACCGATTAATTGTGACGGGCTCAAGGGAGTATGTTGACGAGTTGAAGGTGGATTTAGAATTCTAAAAGTAAGAGAGGGCGAACCAATTAAATGGTCGCCCTCTTCTTTATTACCCAACAATATTATAGCCTGAATCCACATAGATTACTTCGCCTGTAACTCCTCGAGAAAGGTTGCTTAGCATGGCGATTGACATGTTACCGACATCTTCTTTTGTCACATTTCGCTTAAGAGGCGCTTTTTCTTCAATCATTCTCATAATATCATTGAAGCCCGGCACTCCTTTGGCAGCTAACGTTCTGATCGGACCAGCTGAAATCGCATTGATTCGAACTCCATCTTTCCCAAGGTCAAATGTAAGGTATCTTACACAGGCTTCAAGTGAAGCTTTAGCAATTCCCATTACATTATAACCAGGAAGAGCGCGAACGGCACCAAGGTACGACATAGTAAGAATAGAAGCATCTTCTGCTAAATATGGTCGTGCCGCTTTAGTTGCAGCTACCAATGAATAGGCACTTGTATCTTGTGCAAATGCATATCCATCCCTTGATGTATCGATAAAATCACCTTTTAAGTCATCCGCATTGGCGAACGCAACAGAGTGCACCAACCCATGAATCGTTCCAACTTTTTCACCGATTTCAGTAAATGCTTGTGAGATGCTCTCATCATTGTTCACATCACATCTTACAATCATTTCCGCTGGATAGTTGTATTTCTCTAATAATTTTTCTAATTTTTCGCGTGAACGATCTAGGCGGTATGTATAAATTACTTTTGCACCGGCCTTATAAAGGGATTCAGCCACACCCCAAGCAATACTTCTTTCATTTGCTACGCCCATAACGACGATATTTTTACCTTCTAATTGAATTAAATCTTCCATTGTTACCTCCATAATAGCTAAAAAATGTTTTTTGTTTTCTAATTATACCTGGTTTTAGTATCTGATACTAACTATATCATTTTTTATTATTTTTCCCAAGTGGTTGAGATATAGTTTAAAAAAATTTTAAGTTTAGTTAGCTAGTGATTGAAGTAGTCTTTATGAGTTCCTATCGCTTATAAGTGCGTATTAATCTTTATCTTAAAAACCTGTAACGATCTACCCCTGTCCCTTCGCAATTTGATGCAGGTGTGATTGTAGAAATAATGTAAGAATTAGACAGATACCTATACATTGTTTTTCCTCATGAATATGATATTAACGATTTAAGCATAAAGAGGGAGGCACAAGCATGTCAGGTAATAAAAAGGAAAGAGTCATTCATGTTGATAACCTAATCATCCATGCTAAAAACGTTGAAGTTATTAATGAGAGAAAAGAAGAAAATGTTCATAGAAGAGGCCCTTGGGATTTCTTTTGGGGGAGACAACAACAATCGAGTGAAGAACATGTGAAAGAAGAATTTCAAGAAGTGGATTTGAAAGAAAATAACGATTAGATGAAATTTATCAACTCCTGTCTTTGGCCAACAAAGATAGGAGTTTTTTGTTTCTGTTTGGGACAAGTATTTTAAAGATGTTGATTTATAAATAAATATGCAAATTATAGTCATCCTATTAAAATAAGGGATCTGATAAATTTTAGTTGAGGAGTGATTTTAATTGAGAGAAATATCGGAAGAAAGATTTTGTACAAATTGTAATAAGGAGACTAAACACAATTTAAGGGAGGATGCTTTTGAAATAGAGTGTATTTGTACAGAATGTCATAAACAAGAAGACATGGTTAAAACCTTTTTCTAATAAGCAACTTTTTCGTGTTAAGTGGCTTATTTTACCAAATGTGTTCGAAAATCCTAGTTCCCTGGTGGGATTTTAATTGTTTGGCTGAAAGCAATTTCATCACCTTGATAAGTGAAAACTCCATGGTTATTGCCATAAAGAGTAGTCGGATTTCCAGCTACCCAAAGTAGGAGGGATTTACCTTTTAGTAAGGAATTCTTAGGGAAAGCGAAACCATTTGAGTCAGTCATATAACCGAAAAAATAGGAAAGGAAAGTATTTAATGGGGGTTATTTAAAAAGGAGCAGAAGAAAAGTTCTGCTCTCTTTTACCAATACATGTAACTAACAATCTTCAGCCTTATAATGATGCAGTGGAGGTGGTATTAACCATCCCTTTTCTTTATTTAGCCGTAGAACTTTTGCACCAAGTGCAGCTTTTTGAAGATGAAATTGCCCGAACATCATGGCAATATCTTCTCGAATTGATTGTCCCATGATTCCACTGCAAGCTACTAATCCTGCAGCAATGTTTGCTGTTAGCATAGCAGCTATTTCAGGGTCTGCGAAACGTGCACCAACTGGAATGTCATCTAAACATGCATTTGGCGGTTCCGGTGGGGATGGTGGTAAACCTACTCCATTTGCCTTTAATAACGTTTCAATTTGTTTAATTTCTTGTTGTCCACCATCAATTGCTTCCTTTAATAATTTCTGCAGGTCTTCATCACCTGCATGATTTAGGTATGTTTGATAACCTGCAATTGTCCCTTTTGCTGTTAATAAGAACGACCATGTACCAAAAACTTCCCCATAATGCATTGGTTCGTCTGTTGGATTTCCACTTAATATGCCCATTGCAATCCTCCTAATAAAATTCATATTAGTGCCACCTTTCATCTGTGCACATACTTTTATTATTCTCAAAGCGTGAATATTAATCCATGATTAAAAGTGGAAAAAGTTGGTTTTTTATTGGGATTTCAACTATTTTTATCAACTGCCTTTATTGCATAGTTAGGGACGTTTAAGGATAGGTTAATTTTGATATAACCTATTTAGAATTCCGAAGGAGAAGGAGATATGAAGAAAAAAGAAAAATGGGGTGTGCTTTCACTCGCATCCATCCCATTAGTCATGACCTTGGGCAATTCTATGCTAATTCCTGTTTTACCAATGATGGAAAAAGAACTCGAAATTTCACCATTTCAATCAAGCTTAATTATTTCAATATATTCAATTGTAGCGATTATATTAATTCCGATTGCTGGATTTCTTTCCGACCGAATTGGAAGGAAAAAAGTGATTATCCCAAGTCTAATCATTGCAGCAATTGGAGGACTAATAGCTGGAATAGCTTCTTGGCTCCTCGAAAATCCTTATATTCTTATCCTAGTGGCAAGACTTTTCCAAGGTGTTGGAGCAGCAGGGGCTTTTCCAATTGTTATACCATTAATAGGCGATATGTGTAAAAGTGAAAAAGATGTGAATACTGGACTTGGATTAATTGAAACATCCAATACTTTAGGAAAGGTACTAAGCCCAATCTTAGGTGCAATACTCGCTGCAATGATTTGGTATATGCCTTTTTTTGCTTTCCCGCTTTTTTGTTTGATTTCTATCTTACTGATTCAATTTATGGTTCATACGCCAAAGGACAATGAAGTAGACACTTCAAGCTTTTCTTTTTTTCTGAAAAAAATTAAACGCACACTAAAGGAAGAAGGACGATGGCTGATATCCATTTTTATCGTCGGAGCTATTTGTTTTTACATTCTTTTTGGTATGCTCTTCTTTTTATCCTCCATTTTGGAGGACAAATACGAAATTGATGGAATTATAAAAGGACTCATCCTCGCAATTCCACTTGGCGCCCTTTGCCTTGCTTCATTCATCACTGGAAAGAAACTTGGCGATGATAAAAATGCAATCAAATGGATTATTTTCTCGGGTCTTTTTGGGTCTACCTTAGCAGTATTTGTGATTTGTTATATCGAAAACCTTTATATTTTTTTAGCGGCCCTTGTTTTATGTGGGATAGGAGTAGGAATTGCTCTACCTAGTTTGGATGCGCTAATTACGAATGGCACTGAAAAAGACGAAAGGGGCACTATTACGTCTATTTATAGTAGTTTTCGATTTATAGGTGTTGCTGTGGGTCCTCCTGTATTTGCAATATTAATGAAGCTTTCACATGATGTATTGTTTTATTCGGTAGCAGGGATTTCAGTAATAGCAACCATACTGGTTTTATTTTTCATCAAGCCGCCAAAGCGGGTTCGAACTGATTCCTTATTCCAAAAAGTAAAGAGGTAGGGAAATTAGAGGAAACACAGCATGCATTTGAAGCAACAAATAAGTTTTACCTTCATATATGATCTTGAACCTTTGAACCCACGGACTTTCTTGTGGGTTTTTGTGTGCAAAAATCCAAATGCATTTTTCTCATTTCCTAGCCCATTCTAAACTGGACAACTTACCTATAGACAACTCGTGAATAAATTGAGTAATAACAAAAGGGGGAGACAACGAAATGATTAAAAAAGCGATAATTCCTGCAGCTGGGTTTGGAACTAGAGGGTTACCCATTACTAAAGTGCTACCTAAAGAAATGCTCCCTATTGGCGGGCGCCCTGCTATTGATTACATTATTGAGGAAGCTGTTAACGCGGGTATTGAAGAAATACTAATGATTGTCTCACGTAACAAAAATATAATTGTTGATTATTATGATCGATCTTTAGAATTGGAGGCATTTTTAGTACAGCAAAATAAAGATCATCTTCTCAATACATTAAAACTTCCGAAGGTGAAAATTTATTATATGAGGCAGCTTTATCCGAAGGGATTAGGAGATGCCGTTTCATTAGCAAAGGAATTCGTTGGCAATGATCCGTTTGCTATTTTACTTCCAGATGAAATCTACCTTCCTTATAAAGAAAATCCATTGGAGGAGTTAATGGATTTTTATAAGAATTACGGAAAAAATGTGATTGCTTTGCAACAGGTTGCTGAGGCACATTTGAAAAGCTATGGAGTAATTGAGGTCGAAAAAAAGGAGAAAGAACGTTTATATAAAATTTCTGATATTGTTGAAAAACCTAAAAATAATCCACCTTCAAACCTTGCTGTAACAGGAAGATATATTTTGAAGCCTGAAATATTTGCATGCTTAGAACAAACCCAACCTGGTGTTGGTTCGGAAGTTCAGTTAACGGATGCTATAAAGCTTATGTTACAATCAGAGCCCACATATGGACTTGAGGTTACCAGTGAGCGTTATGATATTGCAAAGGAAGCTGAATATATAAAGCTTGTGCAAAAAATTTACACATTACAACAAGGGGAAGAGGAGGAGTAAAGTAGAGGCAAGTATATAAATAATGGAAAAAGCTAAAGGATTGAAGCCCTTTAGCATTTTTCTAACTTTCATAATCCTTAATTTAATTTTTGAAAATATTATTCAGCGGAATAATAGGAAGAATGATGAAACGAGCATCATGGTGATTAATAAGATTCGAATGTGAATATCTGGAGATTTGACATACGCCCGCAAAAATTAGATCAGTACCTTCCACTACAGCAGGGGACACATTGAATCCAAAGAGGAGGAGTGGAGTCATAATAATGCCACCACCCATGCCCATTGTTCGATGATCATTCAAACTAATAGGCCACTAATTGTGATCCAAATATCCATGCTAATCCACCAACCCAGTATCGAATAGATATCCTTTCTTCTGCAAAAATTGTAAAATAGTATTTAATGCCTCACTAATGGATAGTTTATCAGTTTCAACCGTAATTTCCGGATTAACAGGGATCTCATAGGGGGCGGATATGCCTGTAAAGCTTTGAATTTCACCGGCCCTCGTTTTTTTATATAGGCCTTTCGGATCTCTTCGCTCACACTCTTCTATTGTACACTTAACGTAGATCTCAATAAAATTTCCTTTCGGTACAAGAGATCTGACCATAGCTCGGTCGGCATTGTAAGGGGAAATACTGGCTACAATTGGAATGATGCCGGCTTCAACAAACAACTTGGAAACTTCTCCTATGCGCCTAATATTCTCTGTCCGGTCCTCTGGACTGAAACGTAAATTCTTATTTAATCCATACCGGATATTATCCGCATCAAGTAAGAAGCACCGGATACCACGGCGAAATAATTCTTTCTCAACCTCTACAGCAAGTGTCGATTTTCCTGCCCCAGATAACCCGGTAAACCAAAGTATGAAACTTTTATGACCATTAAGTTGATTTCGGTCCTCCATTGCGACTTTAGTGTTTTGCCATACAATGTGGACATCTTTTGCTTCTGACTTGTTTTGTACTTCCCACATTAAGCCAAATTGTCCTATTGAATGCTTGTCATTGTGAAAGTCAGAGCCGCCTGTCATCATTACCTGAAATTCATTAGCAAGCTGTTGATAACGGGCATTATCATCTTTGTTTTGTTTTCGATGCCATACCTCGATTCCGTCGAAGGAAAACTCCATCAATTCACGAACGACCTTGTCGTCCCCAATCAACAATGGGTGTGCCAAGACAGCTTTCCCCCCAGACCGGTGAATCAGAGCAATTCCTTCCTCAGGTGAAAGAATTACCTTGTCAAGAGCACAAGGTTTTCCATCTGCTAAAAAATTATCGAACACAGTTTGGTAATCTGATACATACCCTTTTTTAACGATGGCCCTAGCAATATGGGGTCTAGCAATTATGTTTCCTTCACTAAATTCTTTCACATCATTAATGGTTATCGGCATTTCTAATTCATTGAATTTTTTGATAATCCTTAATGCTCTCTCTTCTCTACCTTCACGTAAGCGGGATAAAATGCCAGTTAATTCGGAATTTGCTTCGATATTGTAACCAAGAATGTCAATACTTCGACCCTTAAATTTTGTGCTTATTTCAACACCTGCAATGACATTAACTCCATAATCAAGACCTGCCTGACGTGCTTCCTCGACTCCCTCAAGGGTATCGTGGTCTGTAATAGCAATCGTTTTTAGTCCAGCAACATGCGCCTTTTGCACAAGTTCTCTTGGTGAATAAATACCATCTGAAGCTGTTGAATGAAGATGTAGATCAAAGTATCCTTCTTCTAAAACGTTTGATAACATGTACTGTCTCATTTGACATCATCGCCTTCTATGTGATCAACCGTGTCACTATACGCTTGCCTGAGGATTTCAGCAACTTCCTTGCGTGTGAACTCAGCTGGCAAGTCCAGACCATTTCGTAGCATCTGACGTACCTTTGTACCACTTAGAATGAGCCTATTGTCGTCACTATGTGGACAGGTTTTATTCGATGCCATGCTTCCGCAGGCTTTGCAATAAAAAGAATGCTCGAAGCAGAGTGGTGTGATGCCAAGTCCATTAGTTGATAGAGATGTGATGAGTTTTTGGGCGTCGTATGTCCCGTAATAATCACCTACACCCGCATGATCTCTTCCTATAATCATATGGGTACACCCATAATTTTTACGACATATAGCGTGAAATACAGCCTCGCGCGGTCCGGCATAACGCATGGCAGCGGGAAAGACGGCAAGCATTGTTCGACTCTCGGGATAGTATTTTCGAAGGAGTGTCTCATAACTCCGAATACGTACTTCTGCTGGGACATCATCTGCCTTTGTTTGTCCAACTAACGGCTGAATAATTAAACCGTCAACCAGCTCAAGTGCACATTTTTGGATATATTCGTGAGCTCGGTGAATAGGGTTACGGGTTTGGAAGGCGACAACGGTTTTCCATCCCTTTTCTGAAATGATCTTTCGCATAGTAGATGGGTCATAATAATATTTTGTAAACGGGATCATAGGACGTTCAATCAATCGGATTTCACCTCCGAGTAACACCTCTCCTTGACTTAGAAGTTTAGCCACACCAGGATGCTTCTCATCTGTGGTTTGATAGACTAGTTTGGCTTCCATCATCTTATCGTATGAATATTTTTCCTCTAAAAATAAAACAGCCAGCAACCTGTTGCTCTCATCCATCAACCCTATTTCTTCACCTACCTTGAGTTTATCAGCCGTTTCCTGATTAACAGGTAAAGTGATAGGGATAGTCCAAATGGTGCCGTTACTTAAACACATATTGTTTAATACGGAAAGATAATCCTCATGCTTCATAAAACCTTTCAAGGGGCTATAAACACCTGTTGCAAGAAGTAATAAATCAGACTGTACTCTACTGTCTATAATTATGCGACGATTTTGAGAGATACGACTCTCGTATTTCGCCCCTTCTTGGCTAGATAATTCTAGGTTTACTAGGTGGTGTCCATGTGGTGGAATGAGTTGAGTCACTTAGAAATCACTTCCTTTCAAATTATTCTCTATTAGTAAATGCTAATAGAATCTTAATGGTGTTAAACAAATATCTATTTTTATATCAGCTATAAACCAAAAATTAATAAGTTGTTATACTAGTCTATGACAATTCAGTACTCTTCTCTAACAAAGTGTAACTTGAAATGAAAGTGTAGAAATGGTTACAAAAATGGAGGGAAAGCAGCGGAAAATCCTCTAAAAAAGAGAAAAGTGTTGGAAGATAAAAATTTAGGGGTGGTTATAAACGCTTCAAAACTTGTTTCTTTTTTTAAATGTCCTTTACCAAAAAATAGTAGTAATGTGAGACGACCCGGTCGACGGAATCCCGTAGCATCGTTGCATAGGTATAAGGCTTTGACAACTTATTATACCCTCGCCTATTTTTGTGTGGACAACACACTTTGGACTTAAGAGTGAATAAGTTAGTAATAAATAAATGAGCTGAAGTGTTATTTAACAAACCACCGAGGGGGATAAGGGTGAATGTACTATGAATGTACTAGTTATCGGAATGGGATATGTTGGGACCACAACCGGGTTAGTATTATGTGAACAAGGTCACAAAGTTATTGGTTTAGACATTGATAAAAATAAGATAAACTCTTTGAATGATGGAAAGCTTTATTTTTATGAAAAAGGCTTGGATGAGTTGTTAATTTCTCATTTAAATAGGGAGAATATAACGTTTACAACAGAATCAATGGATGCCATCCAGAGTAGCGATATCATCTTTATATGCGTAGGAACTCCGAAAAATGAGGATGGCAAAGCGGATTTACAATATGTTAGAGAAGTAGCAATGTTGATCGGAAGATACATCAATAATTATAAACTTATTGTGATTAAAAGTACTGTCCCAGTTGGAACAGCTGAAACGGTAACAAATATAATTATGGAAAACAATAGAGATCATATTCCATTTGATGTAGTTTCTAATCCAGAATTTTTAAGGGAAGGAAATGCATTATCCGATGCGACAAATCCCGATCGAATCGTAATAGGAAGCTCAAATATGGAAGCAGCAAAAATGGTGAGTGAACTTTTTACAAAAATGACAGCCCCAATCGTTATGACAACTTCAAAAACCGCTGAATTAGTAAAGTATGCATCAAATTCCTTTCTTGCCCTTAAAATATCCTTTATTAATGAGCTTTCAACTCTTTGTGATCGGATGAATATAGATATAGATGAAATTTCGATGGGTATGGGATTAGATCACCGGATTGGGCCTTATTTTTTGAAAGCTGGGCTTGGTTATGGGGGCTCATGTTTCCCAAAAGATGTAGATGCCTTATTAACAACATCAAAGGAATATGGTGTCAATTTATCCATCTTGGAACAGGTAGTCTCTATAAATGAATCAAAACCACTTTATTTTATAGAAAAGGTTTCAAGAACATTAGGTGAATTAAAAAATAAAAGAATTGCTGTATTAGGATTAGCGTTCAAATCAGGTACAGATGATACGAGAGAGTCGCCAAGCTTACGAATCATTGAGTATCTTTTGAATGCCCAAAGTATTGTAAGAGTTCACGATCCAGTTGTTACTACTTCAATGAAAGAGGTTGAACAATTCACGAATGTTATTGACACAGTTAGGGATGTAGATGCTGTATTAATTTGTACAGATTGGGAGGAGTATAAGCAATTAGACTGGAGTAAGGTAAAAGAGGTAGTAAAGCAACCATTCGTATTTGATGGAAGAAACATTCTGAACAAGGATGAACTTACGAAAGTGGGTATCCACTACTATGGTATAGGAAAACCATAAGAAATATATTTGTGCCACCTGCCTAAGAATGGTCATCATGCATTCTCAATGATGACCATATTTTATTTATATAAACAATCGACAAGCCTAAATATATAATGTGGGTGTTTTTCCTGAGGAGGAGGTTATATGTCTGGTTTTGAATTTGTGTTGCTCGGTTTAGCAAGTTTTCGTCTTACAAGGTTATTGGTGTTTGATAAAATCACGGAGTTTATTCGTAGACCATTTCATGAGGTAATTGAAGAAGAGCTTCCAGATGGGACAGTTGAAGAATATATTCAGCTTAAAGGGACTGGACTTAGAAGATGGATTGGTGAGCTGTTAAGTTGTTATTGGTGTACAGGTATCTGGTCAACTGGCTTTCTCTATCTGCTTTATGAATTTTATTTGCCCATTTCAGAACCACTTATTGTTATTTTCGCCATCGCAGGTCTTGCTGCAATTATCGAAACCTGTGTAACGGGTCTATTAAATTGGTCTACTAGGTAAATACACATTTCCCCAAAATTAAACTAATGTCCATACAGATTATAGACATTTATCATATATTAAGAATTAGGAACAGTACAGAGGTGGTGGGAAACACTTCGAAAATAGGATATATGGCTAGTCTTTTGCAACTAATATTTGTAATCAAGATTCCTATAAAATCAAACGTAAAACGTTACGAGGTGAAATCGAATTGAATCATATAGTTGACTGTAAGGAAATTGAAGATTATGTAAAAAACATTACTGTTCAAGCACATGAGAACGCAGAGGTTACAGTCCAAAATAATTCATCACTTGAAATGATTGGAAAAGGTGTACATGGAGCTGTATTCAAAGTAAATGATGATATCTGTGTGAAAGTATATGGGGAAGAAGATGTTTGTGCGCGGGAGTATTACGCATTAAATCTGGGTCAAGAAACAAGTCTTTTCCCAAAGGTGTTTTGTACGGGACCAAAATATATCGCCATGGAAATGATTTATGGAATCGATTTACGGGAGTATTTACAATCACAACCATTAACAAAAGCCTTATCTGAAAAGTTAATTTATTTATTAACCACATATAAGGAAATTGGTCTTGAAAGAATCGACCATCATAAACGCCATATTTTTGTGCAGGATGATGGAAACCTGAAGGTTCTAGATGTAGGCACAACAGTCTGGAGAAATCGGGTATATCCGTACCCTAGAAAACTATTAAATAGCCTTGGAATCGAATATCGAGAAATGTTTCTAGAGCATGTTGGAGAAATGGCACCACTGCTTCATGAGGAATGGCAAAAGTATATCGAGATGGAAAAGTATGCGACTGCATTGCATGAAAAATACTTTGCACAAGAAGATATGAAGTATAAAAAACTCAAAAAAGAAGAAAAAGTACTCCAAACAGGAGAAAACGAATGGAATTCTAAAATTGAAGATCTTGTCAGAAAGGTTCACAAGGAGCAATGGATTAAAGCCTTAACTGCACGAGGGATGGATATTGAATATGTAAAGGCAAGTGCGAAAGAGCTTGAAAAAGAATATATTTACGGTGACAAAAAGAAAGAGAAGGATAAAAAAGAAACTTCTTTGGTAAATTCAGGACGCAATAAAAAAGAAGCCTCCTTAGTAAATTCAGGAGATAATCAAAAACCAAGGGTTTTCACTTCATCTTCAAAAAAGGACGGGAAAAGAAATAGAGTTGTGATGTAGATGTTGAAAAACGACGAGAAAGGAGGCTAAATTTGAAAATCTTAGTGATTTGGCGCTTATTAACAGTAGGTGGTGTGAATGCAGGCTGGCGTAACAGAGCCATCTATTTTAATAAATACGGAATAGAAACAGACTTTATGTATGTGAAAGATCTTGGTGGCATGCATATTATGGAAGATGTTGCAAATGTCTACTTAACAGACGATAAAGAAGAAATTGTAAATATCATTAAAAAGAACAAATATGATGTAATCATTATTTGCGATACGAAAAAGGGCTTTAATTGGATTCGAAAGGCAAAATACAAGGGGCCTCTTATTCTAGAGGCTCGTACCCCGGAAATTCTAAAGCTTACTCGCCATCTTCCTGATTTTGACGAGATCACGCCTGACCGTCTAATTGTACCCTCACATCACCAAAAGCGTCTCGCATCCATTCTAATCGATTCAAACGCACCATACGAGGTGATCTACAACGGGATTGACACAGATTTCTTTAAACCACTACTTCCAGAAGAAACCCACTTAAACAAGGAACCGATTATTCCAAACGGAAAAAAGGTAGTTGCCTATATTGGTAGATTGGACGGGAGGAAAAACTGGAAGCTTTTAATGGAAATTGCTCATCAAATCAAAAGTGAGCGGGATGACATTGAAATTTGGATCATTGGCGGGGAAAATAGTGTGCAAAAAAGTGAATTTGAAATCTATTGGACACAGCATGGTCTAACAGATATTGTCAAATGGTATCCGGTGGTTGCCTATCAAGAAATGCCACATATGTACTCGAAGGTTCGCCAGTCAGGTGGATGCACGATTGCCACAACAAAGGGTGAGTCGTTCGGAAATACCTTTATTGAATCTATGGCTTGTGGGGTACCAGTAGTCGCTCCAGGCATCTCATCCATTCCAGAGATTGTCGAAGATGGAAAAACAGGCTTGTTGTATATTGAGGAAAATGCACGAGATGCAGCGAAAAAAATCTATCAAGCCATCGACTCACCAGAGTATTATCAAACTTTAGCAAATAATGCAAGAGAACGCGTAGAATCAAACTTCTCGCTCGAAAAATGTGCAGAAAGCTATATCAGATTACTTCAAGAGCTGACGGGGGGTGAGGGACATCCAACCAACTAAGTATCATCAATTGTTTGAAGGGAAATCGAATAATGCACATCTCTTTTCATTTGATAATGGAAAACAGTATATTGTGAAATTCTTAAAGGAAGGCCAAGAGAAGGTATTGTTTAATGAATGGGTTGGCTATTCCATTGCACGCTATCTTCAACTCCCAATTCCACCAAGCCGCTTAGTACAAATCCCGCAAAACTATTTTAGTGAATTAACCGATGGGGAGCTTGTGAAAGTAACAAATACGCAGTTTGCAACTGAGTATATCCCCAACTGTCAAAACGCTCACAAATTAACATCGCCGAATGTCATCAATCGCAAGCAACTTGCGGGAATTATCATAATGGATTATTGGCTTTATAATCTCGATCGGACGAAAAAAAACGTACTTTTTAAGGAAGTCACTGAAGGAAATCACAAGCTTTATATAATCGATCATGCTGACCTATTTGGTTCATTTGCTTGGGAGAGTAGCAATCTCTCAACCTACTGTAGGAAGCTCATGAAAAGCGCGACACATGAACTGATCGCGAGCTTCATTCAAGATGAAAAAGATTTCTACGACCAACTGGCCATCATCCAATCGATTCCAATCCACTTATTAAACGAAATTGTGGAGTTCACGCCAGAGGACTGGGGAATTACAGAAGAGGATAAAAAGCAAGTTGTCGATTATTTAGTGTGTCGCCGAGATTTGGTCCTCCACAAATTGATTCAGAATTTTATAAAGACACGCTACCGCCCACTTCATTCAAACACGTAAAAACTAGTAAAAAGTCCTTCATCATGAGTGTGAAGGACTTTTCGCTGCGATGAAACTAGTAAAAAATTTATTCATCAAAAAAACCTTTAATAGTTTACAATAATTTTATTTAGGGAAAAAGTTCCCTTTGGCAGTTCTTTGCTGTATACAAACCCATCTACTACAACTGATTGACTGTCTTCAATCTTCAATAGACTAAGATCAAACTGAGGGAAGATGATGGTCTCGTTTGGTGGGAGCGGGTTTGGACCTACATATTTGATCCAGTATTCTCCATTTCCCTTAATTTTTTCTTTCCAATTTTCATGTAAAAAGACCCAATCAATTTCGGATTCAATAAAGTTTTGGGATTTTTTATTGGCGATTTTTCCACTTAAAGTACCTGCATTTTGAGGAGTTAGCTTGATACAAACGATAAGATCTTGTATGTCTTTTGTTCCTGTATTTTTTATGATGAAATCCCCGATGATGGTGATATCATCATCTGTAGTGGCCGGTAAGAGGGTCGAATAAGCAAAATAGGCTTGAATGGCCGCAAAGGCTTCAACAGGTTTTTCCTTTGGTGCCTCGGCTAGAGGTTTAGACGAAACGACTTTTTGCTGGAGTAAATTTGAGCGTTTTTTTTCCTCCTCAAGCTCGACTTCAAGCAGCGTAAGCTCTTCCTTTAATTCATAGATTTCCTTCTGATATGTCTCGAGTTGTTGATCCTCTATTTTATATAATTTTTCCTGTAAATATTGATTCCGGATTTTTTCCTTTTCAATGCTTGCTTGAAGGGATTTCAGTTTCTGCTCGTAGGATACGATTTCGGCTTGATAATGAATAATACGTTGCTTCAGTTGAATATGATCTTCCTGACGCCCTTGCTGCTGTTTTGGTTTCAAATGGTTCCCTCCTCTCCTTTACAAGTTATGTAAGAAACGTTCATTTTGTGTTTTTGAACGAACAAAAAATAAACTAGACTGCTGGTGATTCAACAGTCTAGTTTAACCTGTGCCGCTTAGTGAGCAGGAAAAACTTCTGGACATTGTGGTGGGAATTTTTCTGTTGGACAAATTGCAACTTCTTCTAGGATTTCTTCACGTGGATGACAGTGTTTAGCTTCAATTTGTAGCTTCACATCTGCTTCAGTTTGAACCTCTAGGCAAAGTGTAAGCTGGATATCCAATTGGTGGAGATCTGCCTCACAAATTAATGTTGCATCGCAGTCAGCTAATGATACATGTACATTTAGGTCAGTTCCCTCAGGGGCACATAATAGGAATGTTTGCGATGTTACGAATGGGATTGGAGTTTTTGTCTTGCATACAATATGATCCATTTCGTCAACGATTTCTACTGTTATAAAGCCTCTAACTAGAACTTTTACCCTTTGCAGAGTTACTTTATCACCATTAGGTAAAGTTACAGTAACTGGATGGCGTTGCCCGATTTCTTGAACAGAAACTTGATTATTATGTTGGAAACCAGTTTCAACTGGATGACCCATTGAATCACTTAAGAAGCAATTAACCGATACGTTGTGAAATTGGTGTAGAAAATTACAAAGTTCATCAAGAGTCCGCTCTGTGTGACCATCGCATTTGAATTTTACAGGAAGATTGTTTGTGAATGTTTGATTTACGTCAATCTGACGAGTGATCCAGTCATAAATTTTTCTTGTCAGTATACAAACTTTTTCTGTGTCTTTATGATCGTTATGATGCTTTGAACTCACTTGTGTGTTCCTCCTTTTTGTTTTAATAACCCTTGGGTATTGGGGCTACTGTATAGTATGTTTTAGATAGTCAAGTGTGCTGTGACATTAGCGGAATTTTGGTCATATGATATGGAGAATCAAGACTTTATACAGACTTTATGAGGAGGGTAAAAAGTGAATCGAAATTCTAGTAATCAAGTGATTTTACAACAAAAAATTATCCACTTGCAGGCAGAACTATCAAAATATAAATCCGTTCAAAAGGACAAATTACTATTTGAAAACGAAAATTTAAGGGAACAGATTAACCAATTACGTTCTGAAAATGAGCTGCTAAAACAGCAGGTTGTTTCGACACATATTCACGAAGCGACACAAAAAAGGTCAGTTGAACCAATCAAAAAAGCGCAGAAATCACGTCCGCTGAACAATGAATCAGAAGGTATGGAAAATGGGTGGTTCTTTAGTAACCTCATCCATGAAAGGAATAAAAAATAGGTAGAACGTGGAAAACAAAAAGCCCTAAAGGGACATATACTACCATTATACCAACTATGGAGGAATAAATATGAATGTGAATAAAAAGATCAATCAATCAGAAGCTAAGGTTTTTTCTTCCACTAATAAAAATAAACCTGTTAAGAAAAAGTCTGGTGGCTGTGGGTGTAAGAAAGTTAGATAATGTACGTAAGCCTCTCATCAATGATTGGATCTGATGTGAGGTTTTTCTTTAGAATCACAGGACAAAATTAAATTTTTCGATGAAGTAATTTGAAAAATGTGGAGTTTCGATTTTACACCACAAACGAGTGCAACTTTGTGGACATATATGTCACAGTATAACTTTTTCTCATAAATCCAACATTTTCATCAGCCGGGATTTTAGGAAAGTCGCATGGCACAGAATGGCCGCATTTATGTGCATTAAGAGTAGCCTCAGCTACTACGTGTGTTATGTCGACTGCCAATTGTTCTTCCTTTTCAATAATTCTTGTTCAGTGTTAAACTAGACCATTAAATGTCGGGCTATTTCCCATAAGCCATTTCCAACCATAATCTGAAATTGTACGGAGGAATTTTTGGTCAGAAATAAGGGTGAATTTTAATCATGAAAAAAATACTTCTTTTAGGTGCGAATAGTCAGCTTGGAACTGATATTCAATATATTTTCTCCTTTTATCCCCAATACGAACTCATAATTGTTTATCGTAAAGACCTAGATATTGAAAAAGACGATATATACCAGTTTCTTAAACAAATAGATTTTGATGTCCTTATTAATTGCACTTCCTACCATAAAACAGATGAATGTGAAGATTTTCCTTTAAGATCATTAATTGTGAATGGAATAGCTGTCAGGAAAATGGCGATGTTATGTAATCTTCACAACAAATTATTGATTCATTTTTCAACGGATTATGTATTTGACGGTAAGAAAAATCAACCCTACGTGGAAAACGATAGTACAAACCCACTAAATATGTATGGGGTTAGTAAGCTTACTGGAGAACATTTTATTAAGAGCCTCCATGATAAATTTTTCATTTTTCGGGTTTCCTCATTATTTGGGTTGGCTGGTCCAATTGAAAAAGGAAATAATTTTATTGAAACAGTGATTCAGCTTGGAAAGCAAGGTAAGAAATTAAATTTAATTAATGATCAAGTGATGTCGCCTACCTATACTTTAGAAATCGCAATCGCAGTTATAAAATTCATCGACCAAAATATAGATGAATATGGTATTTATCATTGTTCAGGAGAAGGTGAATGCAGTTGGTATGAATTTGCCGAAGAAATATTCGAGCTATTATATATGAATGTTGTACTCATTCCAGTACCGTATACATCTAATCAAACAAAAGCTCAAAGGCCGCTATATAGTGCATTAGATAATACTAAACTTAAGAATTTTTACCAAATGAAACATTGGAGGGATTCATTAAGCGATTATTTGATTAGAAGAGGGCACTTTAACGAATAATGTAGACTGTTGGTATTTTCCAACAGTCTGTTTTATGGCATAAAATTAATAAAGAATTCTCTGCCAGTATTAAATAAGTTCCTCATGTTCAAAAGTTTCGTTCGTACCTAATGCATAACACCCCCTTTTATTTCCACTTACTATATGTTTGTGGATCAAGATTCTTTACCTGTTGTAAGAATTTCTCATATAAATTAAGCTTTTTAAGCATTTTTAATAATTTTAATGGTTTAACGGTTTGGGGTTTAGATGGATTTTTACTTCCATGATCAATTTTTTTTAGTTCTCCATCATTTGTTACAAGAATATGTCGGTATTCTATATCCGTTTTATTAAATCGTTTCATTTCCTTTACTAGAAATAGGATTTGTTTCGTTAATGATTGATCTAAGATTTCTTTTTCTTTCAGATATTGATCTAAAGGAACCCCCTTTATATATTCCATCACAATGTAATTATCTCCTGTTTCAAACACCATTGGCATAAAGGGCAAGCCTTCCAACTGTTTTATGATTGCGCATTCTTTTTTAGCTTGTTTGGAAATGGCAAAAATTTTTACACATCTTTGGGGTGTAAGTTGAAAAACAGCTCCCTGTTTACCTTGTCCAATCAACTTGTAAATTGTTGGATTATGAATTTTAAGACTTTTATTTCCATTCCTAGAAACAGAGATGGATTTAAAATTATCCAATTTCTAATTTCCTCCTTCTATTGTAATTTTAATAGTTTATGAAAGTTATTAGTTGATTGCTTGTATGATTAACATATTTTTTAATTACCTATTAAACGGTATTTAAATAGGGTTTCTGAACTTTTAAACTGGCAAATTTGAAGAAAGGGACATGGTAAAAAGACATGCCCCATACTAGGAAGGTTTGTGGAAATACTCAATTTTGGGGTTGGTAAATGGATGGTAACATTTAAACTAAAATCCTTAACTAGTCGTGGAAATCTTCAACTGTTGTTTCTTTTTTCTTTTTATTGTTTGCTCGTCCTGCTTGATTTTTAGGTCTTTCCTTTTGTCTTACCTTCTTCTTTTTATCCCTTTCTTTTTTCTCGTTATTCTTCTGTTTGTTCTTCTTTTTATCTACCAATTTACATTCACCACCTTCCATTGTCGTACCTCAATATATTCATATTTATTAAAGTTGTATCATTTAAAAACCTAGTTTGAAAAAACAGGCAAACGAATTAGTAGAGATTATAAAAAAATATTATTGTCCATTCTGCCTATTTTTCTAAACAGAACCAAATCGATTGATCAGCTGGAGATATTCATCCATCTTCCCAATATCGTAACGCTGGCCATTGATCACCTTTCCAAAACAATTATCTTGTTGAAGCATTAATTTTATTGCATCTGTAAGTTGATATTCGCCCCCGGCACCAGGGATTACTTGTTCCAAATATTTAAAGATTGAAGGGCTTAATATATATCGTCCAATAACCGCTAGATTCGAGGGAGGGGAACTTTCCGGTTTTTCTATAATATCTTTTAGTAAATACAAAGATTCTTCCATTTCTTCACCATTAATGACCCCATAATTTTTTAATTCATCCTCATTTACTTCCTTTAGAGCAATTACATTTCCTTTATATTGTTTATAAAGGTCTATTAGTTCCAATATCCCTGCTTTTTCTTTCCCCAAAATGATGTCGTCGGGTAGTAATACGGCAAATGAATCGTTTCCTACAAATCGTTTTGCAAGGCTAATAGCGTCACCAAGTCCGTTTGCTCTGGGCTGTCTAACAAATTGGATGTGAACTTTTGGTATCTGTGCATTCTGGAGCAAATGCTGTTTATTTTTTGATTCCAAAATCGCTTCAAGTTCAGGAGAATCATCAAAGTAGTCTATAATGGAATTTTTTGAACGTGAGACAATAATTAATAATTCTTCTATTCCTGAGGCTGCTGCTTCTTCTACAATATAATGAATAGCTGGTTTTCCGTTTATTGGAAACATTTCTTTAGGTATAACCTTTGTGATAGGCAGATTACGAGTGCCGTATCCTGCTGCTGGTATCACTGCTTTTTTTATCAATGTTCAATTCACCTCTGTAGAATTTTTATACATAGCTTATTCGCTAAAACAGTGTAGGAAACTTGTCCAACTATAAAGAGGCTGATGTTGTACGAAGGCAGTTCCCTTTAAAGGGAGTAGACTATCTAATCATTCGGGGTATAGAATTGGTGGTTAAATTGTTAAATTACTGAATGTCTGTAAAAAATGAGCCTGATTTTCTAATTTAATAGTTAAGTATCTAATCAATCGATTGAGTCTTTTAATATAGTAATAGTATCTAAAGTGTAGAGGAGGGTTATTAATTATGGGAAATTCAGCTTGATCTTTCATATTTTATAGTTAATCAACATTTTTAATATTATAAGTCCAAACAATTATGAGATTTATAGAATATAAATAATACATAAAAATAGGGAAATGCTCTCTATTTATGAAAGGAGTTGAATTGATGGGCAAAAAGTCATTAAAGCTTTTAATCACATGTGTAGGTGAGAATACACCTAAATATCATAAAAAAATATTTACCCTATTTCAAACGATTAACGTGTTTGGGGGGGAAATAGCAAAGGCAAAATTAGTGGCAAATTTTGTTGGATCAATAGATAAAGATATTCAATCACAGCTCGAGAATATAGGTGTAGAGGTGCGAATTGTACAGCCCTTCGATCCGAGATCTCCCCATTGCAATAAGTTACGGATGTTAGAGATCGAAGATGATTTTGATATCTTGATTGCTCTAGATTGTGATATCGCAGTGGTTCGTGATTTCTATAAGAAACTCTCTTTAGACTATTTCCAAGCCAAACCAGTTAATAACGATCCGCTCACCATCGAGCAATGGGACTACCTATTTTCATATTTTGACTTGAAATGTCCTAAAGAACGGGTCGAAACAACGGGAATAAATCAACTAGTAACTGTTCCTTATTTTAATAGTGGAGTCCTTGCTATACCGAAGCAATATATTAGTAGATTGCGTGAATCATGGGAAAAATATGCTCTCCTTTTGATGGATAATTATCATAATATGGGAGATATCGCTAAGCGTAAATATTTTGCAGATCAGCATTCCTTAGCCCTTGCTTTAGTAGCAGAAAACATTCCATTTAAAACATTTCCAGTAGAAATGAACTTTTCCACACCAACTAAAATGAAGCCAAAATTATCTCCTAATAAAATGCATCCTTATATCATTCATTATCACAGATTTGTAGAGGATAACGGTTTATTAATGAAAACAAGATTTAAATATAAAGTCCCAGATTCTTATATAAAAAAGGTGAATAAACTTATTAAAGGAAAAAAGGTGAATAAGATTATTAAAGGAAGAAAGGGGGAAAACAGATGAGCCAAATAAAAAAAGACCTAATTGTAACAGGCATTCCCCGAGGCGGAACAACTCTAACAGCCGCTTTGATTGACAGTTTAAATGACACCATTTGTTTAAGCGAACCAAACTGGCAAGGTAAATGGTTTTTTGAAGAGAAAAAGGCAAGAAAGCTAGTAAAGTTAGTAACTGAAGATTTTAATGTAATTAGGGAAAAAATTCTGAAACAGGAACCTATTATTGATAAGCGAAATAGCGATGGAACACCAGTTACAAATTACTTTGGTTCGCAAAGAAAAGGGCCAAAGCAAAAAAACAAGCCAAAGTTAAAGCGGAGTATTACTTTTCCGGTAAAAGATGAGAATTTCACATTAGGTATGAAACATAATGCACATTATACAAGTATTCTTCCGGAACTAATTCAAACAGATCAATTCTCTATTATTGCTGTTATGAGACATCCAGTTCCCACTATTTTGTCTTGGTTATCTTTAAATTTGCCAATTAGTAAGGGAAAGCTGCCGGCGGGAGAGGGGGTGTGGGCTGAACTTAGGGAAATTACTGATTCAAATGATCAGCTATTAACTAAACAGGTCCGTATTTATGACTTATTTTGCCAAAGATATATGGAGCTAGAGAAGCAGATTCAGCTTCTTAAATACGAAGATATTGTGAAAAGTCCTTCCATATTGGAAGAGTTAACAGGTCAGACATATGAAAGAGAACTTAATTTAGACAATAGGAATCGAAGCAAAATTTATGATTATCGGATGGAAGATTCGATACATGAAGAAATTACTCGTCATGCTCCTCATGCATTGAAGCTATATCCTTTATAAAATTTGATAAGAAGGTGGATATATGATAAAAAAAAATGAAAAAAACAAGTTTTTATTATTTATGCATATACCTAAAACAGGAGGTCAGTCACTAAGAGGTGTTATTAAGAAACAATATGAATTATCCGAAACATTTAGATGCCCATTTATGGAAGAAAAAGTATTGGAACTTACAGAGGGATATAGGAATAGTTTAAAATTTATATATGGACATTTCTTATTTGGTGCACATGAATATTTTCCGAAACCATTTACCTATATTTCAATGATGAGAGATCCTGTAGAACGATTTATTTCAGCTTATTACCATATTAAACGTGTCCCAACAAATCGGTGGCATGAAAAGGTCAAAAATTTAACTCTTGAAGAGTTTATAGATAGCGATGATTTTAATTTACAAGCTGAGCCCAATATTCAAACACGCTTTTTTTGTGGCAAAGAACCAATGAGTCTGGAAACAGCGAAGAAAAACATGGAAGAATACTTTTCAATTGTAGGAATTACAGAATTATTTGGAGAATCTCTTTTTCTTATGAAAGAAGAATTTGATTGGAGAGATATTAATTACGAGACAAGGAATTCAGCTCCAAACCGACCGCGTCAAAAGAAAGTTTCAAAAGAAGTTTTGAACAAAATTGCAGAAAAAAATCATTTGGACATGGAGTTATATGAATATACAAAAAAACGATTGGAAGATAAAATCCAAGCAATGGATAATAAGAAGAAAAAGGAAATGAAGAAGTTTAAAGAAAGTCTAGGATTATAATTACCAAACCATAAAAAGTTGAGGTGACAAATAAGAGAGCTCTACTCTTAGATGGGTCACTCTCAACTCTTTTATATAATAAATAAAGCACATTCTATCAGGCTTTCATTGGAAATTACCATGTAACTACTGAATGAATGTGCAAATTTTGATTAATTGGATATTTACAAAGAGAGATATCATAGTGAAGAACTGCCTAAGGGAAATTTAATACCAAATATGCATAAAAAGTTTAAACCCACTGACAAAAATAATTATAACAATCAAAATTCGTAAAAAAAATGAAGGAACTCTTTTTGTAAGTTTACTTCCGATAATTGCTCCCGGAATCGATCCGCATAATAGATTAATGGTTAAGTAATAATCGATATGACCATATATGGCCATAAGGATACCGGTAAATAGTACAAGGAAAAAAGCGTGAACAACATCAGTTCCTACTACTTCAGAAGATTTTAGATTATAGAAGTACAAAATAAAAAGAGCAAATAGACTTCCTGCACCCACAGAAGTAATCCCGACAACTGCTCCTATTATTAACCCAGAGAGAATGGTGATATTCCGTTTTTCTTTTGAAGATTTATTTTTCCAATGGTTACTAATGTCTTTAAAGAATATGAGCTGAGTCAAAGAAATTGCGGAAACAACGATTAGGATCGATCCTAACAGAAACAAAATTAATCTTTCATTGTAGTACTCAGATAGAAAGAAGTAAAAAATGATATTTGCAATTACTCCTCCTGGTATACTACCAATAGCTAAATATTTTAATAATTGGAAGTTTACAGTCTTTTGTTTAATGTGCTGAATTGAACCAAATAATTTTGTAATTGTGTTATAAGCAAAGTCTGTTCCAATTGCTATTACAGGCTGAATACCAAAAAAGATTAGAAAAGGTGTTAGTAAAGAAGCACCGCCAACTCCTGTCAATCCGACTAATCCACCTACTAGGAAACCGATAATAATAAACTCTATACTCAATATATCCACTCCAATAAATTATTCACTTTTTATACACAAACTATTTAACAATATTTTATCCCCCTAATTGTTTGGAAGATTTTAAAAGTGTAAAACATCATATGCGGACTGCAATTGAAGTGAATGGACAAATTTCACTACTTTGTAATGAAATTTAGAGGGGTAAGCTATCAATCTGTCTTTGACAACTATTTAGCTGAAATAAAGCCATGCGCAATTGATAAAAAAATAATCCTATCAGAAGAAGGAATTCGTCTTATCCGTAACTCAAAAGGAGTAACAGTTTTGGCACATCCTGTATATTTAACTGAGGAAATGGTACATGAGTTATTTCTGGCACCGTAATCATAATGAGAAAGGTATAATGAAATTTAATAGGATCGCGGAAGAATACAATTTGCTAAAAACTGGAGGATCGGATTTTCATTCTGATGAGCATCAATTAGCGGATTTTGGATATACGTCCAGAACAATCATCTAATGATTAATAAGTATATTTATAGAAAAATGATTCCTATGTCTAGTCCTTTCTTTCCGCCAATGAATATATTGTGGTGATGGGAAGGGGGGGGACGACAGAATGGCAGAAGAAAAGAAAATGGAAAACAAAAAGAAGGAAAAAAAGCAAAAGGTAAACGAGAAAAATAAGGAAAAGCAAGCTGAAAGAAAGAAGAAAAGAGAAGAGGGTAAAGTGGAAAGACAAGAAAAGAAAAAAGAAGAAAAATAGTTACTCAGGAAAACTGACGCGAGCGAGTTGTTTTCGTGTGAAAGCAACTCGCTTCTTTGGGACGTCAGAGAATACTTACAAAGGAATGATGAAAATTGTATACTAATATACCTCATGGTGGGGCTTTGGTCAATCGCACCAATCCTGATATCGACTACACCTTACACCACCAGGAGGTAGAAATCGATTCTATGGCATTATCTGATCTAGATTTACTTGCAAATGGTGCATATAGTCCGTTAAAGGGGTTTGTTGGATTAAACGATTATCAACATATTTTAAACAATATGAGGCTATTAAACGGATTAATATGGAGTATTCCTATTACCTTGCCAGTTACAGAAAAAGTTTGCACCTGATGGTGTATGTCACTGTTGATCTTACACATCCAGGTGTCAAAAAGCTTTTTAGTAGGGGGAATATATATTTAGCTGGTTGATACTATGTCAAGAAAATGGACAAAATAAATTGAGATTTTTTAAATGTTCACTACCGCGCTTCGCTTGGATAATTCGGTCGGCAAACATTGCATCCTGAATCGCCGATCCTTGCCTTAAAAATTCAGGGATCGATACCAGTTTTACTCTAAACCCGCAATAAATCTCAAGCATATTTATAATAGAAACATTCGTTCCAACTGGAACGGTACTTTTTATAACCACGATGGTATTTTTCTTCAAGTAAATAGAAATATCAATTGCAGCATTCTTAAGATACGTTAAATCTACAGTACCATCTTCCCCTTTATTTATATCAATGCACATGACGTGATGCCCAATTTCGGACAAACAAACAACTGTAGATAGTCCTACATAGCCTGTGCCTAAAACCGCTATTCTCATATCAATCCATCTCTCTTTTAGTATATTGAAATGGTATTTCCTCATTTACTTCATGTAAGTAATCTATTCCAGATCGCCGTATATTCTCCCTATTTAAGGAAAAGTCGTTATTGCCTTAATAAAACCAATCTTATCGCAAATATCATAACGTCGTCGCTCGAAATTATATTCCAAAACGGCATGTTGTTTAATCAGTTCATTGATGGCATCTGTTAATTGTAATTCATCCCCTTGTCTGGCAGGGATAGTCTCTAAAATTTCAATAATCTCATGATTCGAAATATATCGGCCCATTATTGCATATCTAGATGGTTCCTCTTCTTTTTTCAGCTTTTCCGCAAATGAATGAATTTGGAAAAGTTCCGATTCAATTGCGTTACCTTTTGGCTGTGCTTCTGTGGCTGGTAAAAACCGTGTCCCAAGGCTAGATGCTGGGATAATAGCCTTGCGGATTTCCATATGCTGTCTCCTTTCAACTGCTTTTTAATCCTTTATATGCGTATGGACATCTTCCCGTCACGTTAATAACCTACTAAAATGACACATTATCTACTTTTCAATAAAAATGAATACTCTCTTACCTATTAAGGGAATTTCAGTTGGACGTAAACAAATGCGGTACATTCTAATAAAATACATTTCTTTATCTTTGAATCCTTTCAATTTTAATCCGCTTATTCCCCTTACATTTTTTTAGATTAAGCATATTAATAATTAAGAACTTGAACTTGTTTTTATGAGTTTGATATTTTTCAAATAGCCTTTCATTAATAATCTGTAAAGGTATAAGGTGCTCGGGAAAGGAGTAATGATACATTGGAGAATCAAGTTATTGTTCCATGGGAAGTGGACGAACTAACTCAAGGAGAATTTTATGTTCCAGACTATATCATAGATATTGGAGTAGAAGTTCTTAAACAATACAATCTAAAAGTTAATAGTATTCAAGTTGTCACAACTAAGCCGGACAAAGGTGGAGCTATTTGGAAGTTGGAGACCAATTCAGGACCAAAAAGTTTTAAACTTCTCCATCGGAGACCTACGAGAAGTATGTTTAGTCTTGGTGCCCAAAGATATTTGGTGGATGTAAAAAAAGCAAGGGTACCAGGGATTATCACATCCAAATCAGGCGAGGATTATGTCCTAGCCGGAGGAAAGTTATGGTTTGTTGCGGAATGGATTGAACCACTAACTCCTGCAACAAAGGATTTAGAAGGCGCAAAACAACTTTGTTATGCACTTGGTGAATTTCATCAATTAACTCAGGGGTATGTACCTCCCGCTGGTGCTGAAGTAGCATCGAGATTGTATAAATGGCCAAAAAGCTACAATAAAATCTTAACGAAAATGGATTGGTTCCGAAATGTAGCAAAAGCTTATAGTTCTATGCCCGCAAGTCAGGACCTATTAAATGTTGTCGATCTATTTGAAGATCAAGCAAGGAGAAGTGTCGAAGTACTTAATCAGTCAAAATACTTTGAACTAATAAAACTTGGAAATAAAAATTGGGGGCTGGTGCACCAAGATTACGGATGGTCTAATGGTCAAATGGGGTCAAATGGTATGTGGATTATTGACCTAGATGGGGTAGCTTATGATCTTCCAATTCGTGATTTAAGGAAACTGATTACGGGTACCATGTCCGATTTATTTATGTGGGATGTAAAGTGGATGCGTGAAATGATTCAAGCTTATCACGAGGCTAATCCAATCAGTCCAGAACTATATGACATCTTAATGATTGATATGTCACTTCCTAATGAATTTTATAAAAATGTTAAAGAAGTACTTTATGAACCAGAAATATTCTTAAATGAAACAACCTCTCAACTAATTAGAACAATTGTCGATACTGATCAATCCAAGTGGCCGGCATTAAAAGAAATTCAAAACGATTGGAGGAATAAGCAAGCATGAATATTTTAATGATAGCTACTGAAAAGCTCCCTGTACCTCCTATCCTAGGAGGGGCAATTCAAACGTATATTTCAGGAAGCCTGCCACACCTAGCAAAGTCATATAATATTACTGTTTTAGGAATAACGGACCCATCGCTTCCAAATGAAGAAATCAAAGATGGAATTAAATATGTCAGAGTACCAGGAAAATTATTAGAACTCTATCAACAGGGTATTGTTCGATTTTTAGCCTACAATTCCTTTGACATTATTCATATTTTTAATCGTCCTCGTCTTGTCATGCCGATTCGAAGTATTGCACCTCAATCCAAAATTATCCTTAGCATGCACAATGATATGTTCAATCTTGAAAAAATTGATCCAAATGAAGCAAATTCAGCAATAAATGAAGTCTCTATGATCATTACAATCAGTAACTATGTGGGGAATGTCATCCGAAACCTCTATCCTCAGGCATCATCAAAGCTCCGAACTATTTATTCAGGCGTAGATTCCGAAAGATTTTTACCAGGTCATCATTCAAAAATGGAATCTATTCGAAACCGACTTCGTAAAGAACATGGCTTAGACGATAAGACTGTGATCCTATTTGCAGGAAGACTTTCCGCAAACAAAGGAGTAGATCGTATATTTCGGGCATTACCGCTGCTTACAAAAAAATTCAAAAACTTAGCCTTAGTTGTAGTAGGAAGTAATTGGTTTAGTCAGAACAAAGTAACCGATTATGTAGCCTATATTAGATCTTTAGCGAAACAACAAGCCATTCCAGTTGTGACGACAGGCTTTGTATCACCAGCTGAAATTCAAAATTGGTTTGCGGCTGCCGATTTATTTGTTTGTACTTCCCTTTGGCAAGAACCACTAGCACGAGTTCATTACGAAGCAATGGCTGCGGGCCTTCCTATTGTGACAACGGCAAGAGGGGGAAACCCAGAGGTAATTAAATTAGGGGAAAATGGGTTTGTAATCGAGGATCCAGAAGATCCAGCAAATTTTGCAGTTAAAATTTCTGAAATATTATCAAATAAATCATTAATGCAAAGTATGGGGAAAAGAGGAAGAGAACTTGCTGTAAGCAATTATAATTGGTCACGAGTAGCACATGAAATTATGGAAGTTTGGGGGCTTACACCAAAAATGCCTCTTCCTACACCACTGCCAGATGGATATGTTGCCCCAGAAGTCGAAAGTTACCAAAATTTTATTCCTCCAATTAGCGAATATGAAGAGGTACCCGTTAGTTTGCAAACAAACCTATTACTAACAGATGAATTGAATGATGAAAAGGAGAAAAAGAAGAAGAAAAAGAAGAAGAGAATGAAGTACAAAGACAAAGACAAAAAAGGGAAACACAAAAAGAAGAAGAAGGATAAAGAAGCTAAGAAGAGAGAACTAAAAGGTAAAAAAGGATCGAATAGAAGACGATGAATGTTTTAGTGACAGGGGCGGCTGGATTTATTGGGTTTCATCTTTCTAAACGTTTGTTAGATGAAAATTATCATGTTATCGGTGTAGATAATTTAAATGAATATTACGATGTTCGGTTAAAGAAGGACCGGTTAAATATACTGAAAAAAAACACTAATTTCGAATTTTATAAAATAGATTTGGCAAATAAAGAATCACTAATACAAATATTTGAAAATAGATCAATAAGTATTGTAATCAATTTGGCAGCTCAAGCTGGTGTCCGTTATAGTCTTTACAATCCTTATTCTTACGTTCATTCAAATATAGTTGGGTTTATAAATATTTTAGAGGCTTGCAGGCACTATCAAGTAGAGCACTTAATTTATGCATCTTCGAGTTCCGTTTATGGAGCAAATTCAAACATTCCATTCTCTACAAAAGACTCTACTAATCATCCGGTAAGTATATATGCTGCTACAAAAAAAGCAAATGAGTTAATGGCTCATTCGTATAGCCATTTATTTAATATTCCAACCACAGGCCTTCGTTTCTTTACAGTGTATGGCCCTTGGGGAAGACCCGATATGGCTTATTATTCTTTTACTAAAGATATTATAGAGGGGAATACTTTAAAAATATTTAATAATGGCGATATGAGCAGAGACTTCACTTTTATTGATGATATTGTGGAAGGAATCATTAAATTACTAGATTATCCACCCAAATACAATAATAATTGGGATAATAAAAAACCTGACCCGAGCTCAAGCTATGCCCCCTACAGGATTTATAATATTGGCAACAATAATCCCGTAAAGTTAATGGAATTTATCCATATATTGGAGAAGCTAATTGGCAAAAAAGCAATAATAGAATTAGTACCTATGCAGCCAGGAGATGTTAAAGAGACCTATGCAGATATTACAAGTTTGCAGCAGGATGTAGGCTTCCATCCTGCTACACCATTAGAAATAGGATTAAGTCAATTTGTAGATTGGTATAAAAAATATCATCTAAAGGAAAAATAATTTCCTCAAATTATTAAAGGGAAAACTTACCACATTAACTGTAACTCCGTTTTTTTTAAACGGTGTGAATGGAACGAAAGATTCCGATTTTCTGTTGAATGAGTTGAGCCAAATGGAAAAGTTCCTTTAATGAAACAGCCCTATCCTCTACTAGAGAACGTACACCTCTTCTGTATGGTAGTGATTTCTAGTCAATCTCACTTCACCATACATTGAAGTGTTATTTCCTTTTTTTATCGTTTGTCGAAGAACAAAATAAAATTAAAACCAAACCTTAGAGGCCCAACCTCTTAGTGTTATTTTTTATGAGCGAAAGTTTTGAAATATAAATTAAGTGATCTTCGTTAACCAATCAAAATAAAGACAGACCCCATAACCACCATCGACATTTCCATTGCAGTCTTTGACATGAGTTTAAAAATATTCCATACAGCTTAGCAACGGCTACAGCAGTTGCTTTAGAAGAACTGCTTCCATGGTGCTGGATATATTAATGCACAAAAAGCAATCAAATAAATTTCACGTAAAAACAGGCTCAAGGAGCCTGTTTTTATCATTTAATAGAATAATTGGAGGTGTGGTATGTGAGTAGTAAATTTGAAAAAGAAATCGAACGCTTTGTCACCGACTATTACAAAGACCATGATGAAGCAAAAGGAAAACTAGATAAATGGGCTGCAGAAAATGAAAAGGGATTAAAACAGTTGGATACACAGGCCGGGAAATTTGAAAAAGAGCTTGAAACACAAATGGGAAAAATTGATAAAAAGGCCATAGAAAACGAAAAGAATATAACTCAGTTGGATACACAGGCTCAAGGATTCGAAAAACAACTTGAACCCAAAATGGAAAAGTTAGACCAATGGTTTTTAAAGAAACAATCGGAGTTTGAAAAGCTGATGGAGGATTAGTTGTTTTTTAAAATTCCACATATGCCCTGTGCACATGTCCTCACAAAATACTCCTTCAAAACATATTTTATAATGTACTCTTTTTATAGGGAGGTGTAAAATATGGGCTTCGGATACGGTGGTTGCGGCTATGGCGGCTATGGTTACGGTGGGGGCTACGGCGGTGGATCAACATTTGTTTTGATCGTCGTGTTATTCATCCTATTAATTATTGTAGGTACTTCTTTCGCTTACTAATCACAACATTTCCCCAAATGGAAGTACGAGTCAATCGGCTCGTACTTTCGCCATTTAATAAACAGGAAATAGATTTTTCTCACAACCTCGCACCACTTGTAGGCGAGGGTCATACGATATAACACAATGTAAGGAGGCTTCGAAATGGATAATAATTTTTTTAAGAATATCGAAAAGAAAACAGGCGTAAATATGCAGGAGGTATTGCAACTAGCAAACTCTTTGCAAAACGCAAATTTTAAGGATGAAAATACAGTTCGCAATGTGATTAAAAAGGTTTCCAAGATTGCAGGTAAGCCAGTAAACAAACAAATGGAAGACAAAATCGTTAATAGCATCGTAAATGGAAAAGAAAAAATGGACTTTAACACCATTTCAAAAATGATTAACAAAAAGTAAGGATGCGGGTCTGACGAAAATGTCGGGCCCTTTTCTAGTTTGACCCCTACAAATAAAAGGCTTGCTTCGAATTCTTTCAATAATAAAACATAATTTATGAAAAAGATACATACACAATGAAATATGGGATGGAGGGACAAAAAATGGGCTATATTTTACCGATCAACAATGAACAATACAATCAATATGTACACAGGACCACGACTTTTAAAACAACCCAATTGAAGCTTCATCAAGTGAATCCTATTTCAATGAACGGTAACCAGCGTTTCCACGATCTACAAGAAGTTGAACGAAAAGCAATGAAGAAAAAACAAAGTCAATATATTGAATACATCCGTGCCCAATATACGGGTGAAGGTTTGCTTTTTAACGAATTCATATAAAAAGGGAGGCTAGCATTCTTAAATTACAAGCCTTCTTCCTCACCCCATTCTGCATAAGGCAAATACTTATATGTCGCTACACCTTGACTCTTCAATATTCCCCTCAAGAAATGGCCTTGTCCTTCGAATCTTCTGTGTTATGATTTCAATCACACAAACTAAAATCTCCCCATTAGGGCTAAAACGATAAGGATAGGGCTAAAAAAGATGACTTTAAATTCGAAAAATGAATTTAAGTCATCTTTTTTGATACAGAAATTTAATTCCCTTTAAAAAAACAGTTTTTCAGCGGCCTCTTAGGACGTATGCTGATTTTGTTTAAAAGCTTGCAGTTCTGGTACGCTTACTAAATGCTCTCATAGAATATTATCTACGGTTCAAAAGAAACTTTAGGGATTATTCAAATCGAGGTGATGAAGTGAAACTGATATTGTTGTCTGGAGGTTCAGGAAAAAGATTATGGCCACTTTCGAATGAATCCAGGTCAAAACAGTTTTTAAAGGTATTAACATATCAGCAGAATGAGCTGGAATCCATGGTGCAGCGAATATGGAGACAGTTAGAGACCAATGATTTATTGGATGATGTGTTCCTTTCAATAGAGAAAAACCATGTCGATATCATACAAAGTCAATTGGGAAGCAAAGTACCACTAATCATCGAACCGGAGAGAAGGGATACATTTCCGGCGATCGCGTTAGCAGCAGCCTATTTGCGCTCTGTAACTAAAGTAAATTTAGATGAAATAATCACGGTAATGCCAGTTGATCCTTTTGTGGAAGATTCATTTTTTCATAAAGTCAAAGAATTAGAGGATATCATTCAGCAATCAGATGCAGATATTGCTTTAATTGGGGTACAACCTACTTATCCATCAACCAAATATGGGTACATCCTTCCTGACGAAAATGAGAAGAACCATGATCATTATTTGAATGTAAAGTTTTTTAGGGAAAAACCGACAGTAGAAGAGGCCGAGCAATTGCTTGAACAGGATGCGCTATGGAACTGTGGTGTTTTTGCATTTAGATTGGGCTATTTGATAGACCAATTAAAAGAAAGAAACCTGCCTACACAGTATGATGAGTTAATTGACCTTTATGAAAGAATACCAAAAATAAGCTTTGATTATGAAATTTTAGAAGAGGCTAAGCAAATAGCTGTAATTCCGTATAATGGTTTTTGGAAAGATTTGGGGAGTTGGAAATCCTTAACCGAGGAAATGCAAACAACAATCGTTGGTAACGGCTTAATGAGTGAGGATTGCACTAATACTCATTTAATAAATGAGTTAGATATTCCAGTGATTGTCTTGGGAACTTCAAATTTGGTAGTCACAGCATCTCCCGAAGGCATTTTAGTCTCAGATAAAGAGAAGAGCCACCAAATAAAAGAGATGGTAACAGAATCCAGACAACGGCCAATGTTTGAAGAACGCCGTTGGGGATGGTATCGTGTCTTGGAATATACAAATAGCTCTAATGGAATGGAAGTACTAACAAAAAAGCTATTCTTACATGCTGGGAAAAACCTTAGCTATCAATACCACCATAAAAGAAGTGAAGTATGGGTGATTGTGGATGGAGAAGGAGAATTTGTTCTTAATAATGTAATTTCTTATGTGAAATCAGGTGATGTACTGAACATACCGGTTGGAGCGAAGCACGGAATTAAAGCCATTAAAGATCTTGAAATTATTGAAGTTCAGATGGGAAGTAGACTAGAGGAATCAGATATTAAACGTTTATTTATGTCATGGGAAGAGCTAAAGCAATCAATTAGGCAGCATTGAACTCCCCATCCTTACACAATATAGCTTTGAAGAGATAAAAATTGTATAAAAGAACAACTTCAAGAAGAGGAGTATAGTCATTTGGAGAGGAAAATTATTAACCAAAGTGTTATGCAATCGTTAGAACCAATAGACATTGAACTTGTTGGGTCAGATGATTTTTTAGAGGATAAGGATGAAACCATTTTAACTTATAATAAGGATTTATTAGTCAGTGGTGGGTGGAAAGGTAATGGCGGATTGTATGTTGTCAATCCCGCAAAAGACGATATTCAAAAAATGTATGATGGTTATTATGCCGGATTAACCAAATATAATGACGGATTTATGGCGTTAAAGCAACCGAATAATCTGTATATTTTTGATAAGAAATTAAAGGTTCAAGAAGTATTGGAAGTTGAAGATAAATCTATTAAAGGTTTGCATGATATCAAGCTATCGGGAGATGGGTTCCTTTATATTATTTCCACACATAACAATAAAATTATTGTACTTGATGAAAAAACATTAAAGAAACAAAGAGAAATCATTTTATCAAAACCAGGAATAGATTTGCACCATATCAATGATTTGTTCATAACAGAAAATAGTCTCTTATTATCTATGTTTTCCGTGAAAGGAGGATGGAAAGGTAAACCAATTGAACAATGGGACGGCGGAATTGTTGAGTTTGACCGTCAAACATTTAATCCAAAAGGAATCATCATTGATCATTTAAAAGCTCCTCACAGTATTACAATGAAAAATAATAGTCTTTATTATTGTGATTCTTTAAATCTAAATGTTTCTAAATTTGATTTGACAACAAAACAGAAGGAAATCGTCACCCGCTTTAATGGTTTCACACGAGGATTATATTTCGATAATCATATTTTGGTTGTTGGCCAAAGTGAAATGAGACACCTACAGCGGTTGAATAATAGATTTCCTAATGTTTCATTAGATGGGGGCTTTCATCTGTATGATTGCAAAAGTCATAATAGACGATTTATTAAATTACCGGTATCTAACCCGTATTCCATCGTGCCGTATTATTAAGTTATAAGGACCATTTGGAGGAAAAATAGATGGGTCGGGTCCGATGGTTAATACTTATACTTGGCTACTATCGGTCGCTCTATGAAAGACTAATCTCTGGCTTCATCCCCACTTGCCCCCGTATTGGACAAAAGCAACATTCATTCGGAAAACAGCCTTTTATAAAGAAAAGCTCTCTTCTGCTTGATTGAGAGCTTTTTGACTTCCTTATTCTTATCAGCTTCATATCTTCCTCCCCTTGAAAAGAAAAGTTTCGACAATACGAATTTTTGAAAGAGAGGGAAAAAAATTAACAACTTAGTACTCAATGAATTGAACCCAGCCCTGATGTGGCAGTATAAAAGACATGAGAAAAAACTAATCTTTTAACTTATAAAGGCTTTCATATACATCAAGAGTTTCTTGTGCGCATTTATTCCATGAGAATTTTTTAGCTTGTTTTATACCGTCATTACTCATTTGGATTAATTGATCAGGTTTACTTAATGTTTTTTCAATTGATGCGGCCAAGCTATAATGATCATGTGGGTTAATGAGCACGGCTGCCTCACCGGTTACCTCCGGAATGGAGGTAACGTTAGAAGCAATAACAGGTGTTCCACAAGCCATCGCTTCGAGTGGAGGCAAACCAAAACCTTCATACAGTGAAGGGTATACAAAAAGCTCAGCTGCATTATAAAGATAGGGAAGATGAGACACTGGAACAAAACCAGTAAAGATAACTCTATCCTCCATTTTGAGGGTTTCTATTTGCTTTCGTAAATCTTTATAGCTTCGGTCCTGTTTTCCAACAATGACAAGTTTATAGTCTTCAGGGATATCTTTAAGAATATTCGAAAACGCTAAAATAAGCCCCATTACATTTTTGCGATGTGAAAGACCTCCGACGTATAATAGATATCGAGAGGTAATGCCATATTGTTGTTTGATAAATTTTTTTGCTTTATTTTTTTCAATCCGTCGATAAATGTCTTCTGCTGCTTCATAAATGATGGTAATTTTTTCATCTGGTACGTTGAAATACAGCTGAATGTCACGCTTGGAGAACTCCGAAACGGTAAGGATCATGTCGCATTGTTCCATGATCCGGGGCATTTCTTTTTTAAAAATGTTAAGATATTCTACACCTGAGGCTTCGGGATAGCTGTATGGAATCAGGTCATGAACTGTTGCTACTTTCTGGTAGCCTTTAGTTTTAGGTAGTCCGATACCATTTTGGGGTACATGATATATGTCAAACTTTTCGTGTGCAACTCTTGCAGGAATTTGAACTTCTTCCCAAAACTCCTCTTTATTTATTGCGTTATTTTTAAAAACCTCATCTATAGAAGGATAAAAGTCTTCAAATTCATCTCCAGGGCAAAAAAAACAATACTCATTTCTTTTATCAAGCATATATAGAGATTTGGCTAGTTGGTACGAATATGTGCCAATGCCTGTTCCTTGATACCAAATAGCGCCCCTTGCATCAAAACCTATTTTCAAAGTGGCACCTCCTTTATTAAAAAGTAAAATACTTAGCTCACAAGTGTTTTAAGATGTGCCTAGCACTATTTTCAAATTGTTGTAAGAACCGTTCACGAATCTCTTGTTGTTTTTCCCAACCAACCAGCCGATTCTCCAGTCTTTCAATATTTGAATATTTTTCAACGAAATAAAAATAGCCTGATTCGTAAAAGTACTGAGGAAAACGAAGCATTGCATGGATTAGTCTTTCTTCTCCTTCATACGGTTGGGCTGCATTGTAATAATTTTTTAAAATGAAAAGCGCCTTTTCCAAATCCCACTCCCAATCCTTACCTCTCATATTTCGTAATATAAGTGAGGCAAGATCATGGGTCCTAATATCACTAATGGCATAGTCAAAATCAACTAGGGCAATTTGATTTGCATCTGTTTTCAAGATATTGTGGTATTCAAGGTCGTGGTGACAGAATCCTTGTAAATCTTGCTCTATTAAGCTAATTTCTTGATAACTTGAATTAGAAAGAAGGTCTACAGCGTATAAAGCTTCTTCAATCCAACGGTCCGCTTGTTTAGCATACATTTGTTCAAACTTCGTTTCCCCTTTTTGAGCTATCTCCGTCCACTCAAGCATTTCCTTCATCCGTTCTTTAAAATGCACAACCCATTTGCCAAATTGTAACTTCCCGGGGCAGTTTGGGGGTGAAAATCCATGAGTTTTTTTGTGAAAACCGGCAAGACTTTGAGTAGCAAGTCGTAAACTGTTTTTATCATTGAATCGAATTTCCCTCCCATTGAGAAATTCCATCAAAAAATATATCATTCCATTTTTTTCAATAAACATTTCTCCATTACTAGCGGGTATAATTTCAGGTACAGGAAACCCTTTCTGCTTTATATGCCTCAATGCAGCCAATGTATAATAAAGTTCATTCTTGGATAATTTGAATTTCTTAAGAACATAATCTCCTGTTTTCGTTTTAAGATGAAGAACTTCTCTCATCGGAAGCACATCCATTATCTTTAAATCATATTCCAATAAAGCATCATTTGTAAATCCATGGTTCTCAAGCTTTTGTTTAATAGTTTTCTTTTCCATTAACTCTGTCACTCCCGGTTAAAGCTTTGTTGGGAAAGATTCAAGGTATTTTTTTCGTTTATCAAGTGCTTTAGCTTCTTCGACCATAAAATCTATGGCTTTTTCCGATGTGTAGCGTTTTGTGATATATCCCCGTTTAAATGTTCTCAAGTAGCGTTTCGATTGGTGCATTACTGCTTTTAAAATTTTCAGTTCTGCTTCGCTAAGAGGATTCACTTCATGATAGGCTCGTAACAGGCTAAGGTTGAGAACCGAATCCCAATCCGAACGACGCATCACATTTTGCAAAAAACGGGCCAAATCATGTATCCGTAAATTTTGTGAGCAATAATCAAAGTCAATTACATTTATTTTCCTGTCTTTTGAACAAATAAGATTGTGGTAGGCAATGTCACCGTGTACGAATCCCTTTTGAGCAATTGCTTGGTTAAGAACCTCAGGATAAGTGGAAGTATGAAAAAGTTCCTTTCCCTCCTCTGCCATTTCTATGAACCCTTCGGCTGTTTCAAGAAAAACAGAACCCAAGGGTGATTCAGGCTGCAGCTTCACTTCATTAAATTGATTTTTAAATTTTCTTACGTAAGACTCATATTTCATATCCCACTGATCCCATTTTGTCTTTATCATTGCGTTATGTGAGGGGGTAAACCCTTGTGAGTACTGGTGTAAGTTTGCTTGTAATCTCATAATCTCCTTTAACTGTTTATAATTCTTTACATCACTTTCCTTTCCATTGATCCAAGTATTAAGAAAATAAAAATTTTCATCGGGTGATTGAACAAAGGGCAGTCCACTGTTTGTAACAAGCCAACGCGGCTGATATTGAAATCCATTTTTCCATAAATGTTCTTGGGCTTCATAGATAAAATGTAGATTTTGTGGTTGATAATCAACTTTTTTGAGGGCAAAGGTACCTTTATTTGTTTCAATTTTAGCAATAGACCTGACTTGCTTTGCTTTTTTTACCTTTAACCCCCAATTTTCCTCGATATTTGCAGTTGAAATATAATCATCCAGCTTTGTGTTGATATCATTTTTTCTTTTTTTCATTAATATTTTTTCCCTCCTTGTGGTTAATATCGAACTTACAAAAAAGTTTCCTTACCACATGCTGCTTTTTCAAAAACCTTTTATCTCGTCAAAGTTAGGATATTATATGCGATGAAAATACATTAAGTTTACTTGTATATAAAAATCACGGGATATGGTAGACCAACGACTATTTTTCGTCCAAATTAACATTTATTATTTCATTTTCCGGAAACCACCATATACTGTTTATATATTTAAATCCTGATCAATGATATGAACGTCCTTGTAGTGTAGAAAGGAGTTTGAATACAAGTATGGACACAAACGATCAGCCCAAACATAAAATAGCAATTGATGGACGGGAGATAACTAATAAAGGAACTGGCATTGGAAGATACACAAAAAACTTAATAAGTAACCTTCTCCAAATAGATAAATCAATCGATTATTATGTATTAACAAATGGAGAAAATCTGCAATTGGGAGAATACACAAATCTTAAAATTTTACCTTCTGAGAAGATAAGAAACAGTGATTGGGAAACAAAGTTTGTTCCAGAGGTGATGGAAAAATACAAGCTTGATCTCTTTCATAACACACGTTCTGGTAATACCTACTTTCAACCAATGGATTTCCCGTATATTACAACAGTTCACGATATTATTCCATGGAAATTCCAAAAAGAATTCCCCCAAACAGTAGTCAATAGATGGAATCAACTTTTCCCACAGTATATTGAAAATGCCAAACATGTCATTACAATTAGTAACAAAACTACTGAGGATCTTGTGGCATGGACAGGTATCAATAAAGAAAGGTTTTCTATCATCTATCAAGGGATCGATCGTAAATTCGATAAAATATCCAAACAAAAAGCAAAGGAACTCATGAAAACACATTTTGATTTAGAACATCCGTATATCCTAACGATCGGAAGAAATCAGACTTACAAAAATGTTCATTCACTAATTAAAGCTTATAGCTTATTGCCTAAAAAATTAAAGAAGAATTTTCGCCTAGTAATTGGAGGAAATAGAGTGGAGGAATACCAATCTATTATTAATGATTTATCACTAAAGGAATACGTTAAACCCCTGGGGTATATACCTGAGGAACTATTAGCCGCCTTATATTCCGGCAGCGAACTTTATGTATTCCCTTCTTTATATGAGGGATTTGGTTTTCCGCCTCTGGAGGCAATGTCCTTCGGAATCCCGGTATTAAGTTCTAACATGGACACAATGCATGAAGTTTTAGAAGATGCAGCAATTTATTTTAATCCAATGGATCCGGCTGATATGGCTGACAAAATCAAACTTATGCTAAAAAAATCTTCTCTTTGTAATGAGATGAGTAAAAAAGGATTAAATCATATAAAAAAATACTCATGGGAAAAAACAGCTCGACAAACACTCCAAGTATATCAATCAATTTTAAATAAATAGGAGGTTAATAATGAACGAAAATAAAATATCCATTTTTCAGCATATCCCTAAAACCGCAGGCTCTACTTTGCGTAATATTATAAAAAGAAATTATAAAACTGATGAAATATGTATTGCGAATAGAGAAGAGATGATCTCGAGACTAAATAGTTTATCAGAAAATGAAACTGATAAACTTAAATGCATAAATGGCCATGTCCTATTTGGCATTCACGAGTATTTAGCCAACAGACCATATGCGTATTACACCATGCTTCGGGATCCAGTGGAGCATGTGATATCCGAATACTTTTTTATCCTTCGCAAGCCCAATAACTTGTCTCATCCTATCGTGAAAGACATGAGTTTTGAAGAGTTTGTTACTTCCGAACAATTTACGGGACGTACTTCCAATAGGCAAACTTTTTTTGTCTCGGGAGGGGTTCAGGATGATATCGAACTGGCAAAAGATAACCTGAAAAACTATTACTCAATTGTAGGTATTACGGAGATGTTTAATGAATTTTTGTATTTCATTGTTGAAGAATTAGGTTGGGAAAAATACCGTTTCAAAAAGAAAAATGTTACGATTCAACGTCCCTCGAGAGAAGATTTCTCTGAAGAAGTAATTCAAATTATTGAGAAAAATAATCAATTTGATATTGAATTGTATAATTTCGGAAAGCAGCTATTTGAAGAGAAGATTCAAAACCTAAAACCTGCAGTCCAAAAAGATATGAAGCATTTCATTCGTAAAGTGGAAAAAAAATGATTTCATATTATTGAAATTTAATTCTTAGTTTTGTTATTTGTACAGCATTAAACAGGACAGGCAGAAAAATCAAAGGAGTGGAAATGATGAAAGTTGTAATTTTAGCCGGGGGATTTGGAACAAGAATAAGTGAAGAAACACACTTAAAGCCCAAACCTATGATAGAAATTGGTGAAAAGCCAATCCTATGGCACATTATGAAACTATATTCCAGCTATGGGTTTAATGATTTCATTATCTGTTTAGGGTATAAGAGCCAAGTTATCAAAGAATATTTCTCAAACTATTTATTATTTAATTCCGATGTAACCTTTGATTTTCAAAAGGAAAATGAATGTATCATTCACAATCACTTTGCCGAACCCTGGAAAGTAACCTTAGTTGAAACAGGTATAAATACATTAACAGGTGGCCGGGTCAAAAGAGTGCAAAAGTATGTTGGAAGTGAACCTTTTATGCTGACATATGGTGATGGAGTTAGTGATATTAATATAAAAGAATTGGTTGAATTTCATCAGGCACATGGGAAGCTTGCTACAGTAACAGCTACCCAGCCCATCGGCAGATTTGGAGTTTTATCCCTGTCCTCTGATCAAAAAGTAGAGAAATTTCAGGAGAAGATACAAGGCGATGGCGGATGGATCAATGCAGGCTTTTTTGTTTTACAGCCCGACGTATTTAACTACTTGCAAAATGGGGATCAAACCGTATTTGAAATGGGACCATTAGAGAAGCTGGCCAAGGATGGGCAATTAATGGCCTATAAGCATACTGGTTTCTGGCATCCGATGGACACTCTACGGGATAAGAAGTATTTAGAGGAGATTTGGACTTCGGGGAAAGCACCTTGGAGAAAAGAAAATAAAATTTAAGGAAGTAAAAGAAATTTTGGAGGTAAAAAATGGAACAAATTAAGAAAGATACTATCTATCATTTAGATCTCGAGCATATATTCAAAAATCTTGAACAACTTGAAAAAGAAAAAATGAGGAATTCCTCTATCTTGGTAACCGGGTGCGGTGGATTCCTGGGTTACTATTTTATGTCATTTTTATCTGAATATTCCGATCAACTTGGTATCAGAAAGATTATTGGAATTGACAATTTTAAGCTAGGTAAACCTAAATGGATTTCCGATTTAACCACATTAAATAATAAGATTGAATTTTACCCTTTGGATATTACTAATTTCTCAACATTTAGTAGTGAGAATATAAACGACGTTGATTTTATTATTCACATGGCTTCAATTGCCTCACCTACCTTCTACAGAAAATATCCTCTTGAAACCGTTGATGCAAATGTACAAGGACTAAGAGCATTACTAGATTTTTATAAGAATAGGGACATTAAAGGATTTTTATTTTTCTCCAGCAGTGAGGTTTATGGTGATCCATTTCCGAGCTTTATTCCCACTACTGAGGATTACAGAGGAAATGTGGCCATGATAGGACCTCGAGCATGCTATGATGAGGCAAAAAGATTTGGCGAAACATTATGTTATTTATATGCCGAAAAATTTCATATGCCGATTTCTATTGTCAGACCATTTAATAATTATGGACCAGGAATGAGACTTAATGATAAACGGGTTCCGGCTGATTTTGCGAAAGCAATTGTTGAAAATAAGAAGCTGATCATACATTCTGACGGAAAACCAACTCGTACTTTTTGTTATGTGTCAGATGCAATCATTGGCTATTTAAAAGCACTATTATATGAACCTTTTGACTACTTTAATATAGGAATTGACACTCCCGAAATTTCAATAAAAGAATTATCTGAAATTTATAAGAGGGCAGGTTTAGAAATTTATAATTATAATCACTCAATAGAGTTTATAGAATCCAAGGAACAAAACTATTTAACACATAATCCATTAAGAAGATGCCCTGATATTTCAAAAGGTAGAAAACTTTTAAACTATTCCCCTTCTATTTCTGTAGTCGAAGGTGTACATCGCTTTTTAACCTTTTTAAAAGAAAGAGGGGAAATTCATTGATTACTGTGATTGGTCTTGGTTTTGTTGGGTTGACAACGGCTTTAGGTTTTAGTGATAAAGGGTACAATGTTTATGGCTATGATATTGATCTGGTGAAGAAAGAGCAATTAAGAAAAGGGATCATCCCATTTTATGAGCCTCATCTTGAGGAGAAATTAAATCAGCATTTAAATAAAAATTTTAAGATTGTCGACGACATACAGGAAGCCGTAAGCAATAGTAAAATTATCTATCTTTGTGTAGGAACTCCGAGTAAAACAGATGGGAGTGCGGATTTAGGTTTTATCTTTGATGCAATAAATAGTGTAGCTACTAGTATTAAAAAGCCGGATTTTAAAGTTTTGGTGCTTAAATCCACAATTCCCCCATCAACAACAAGTAAAAGTATTAAGCCATATATAGAAAAGCTTGGTTTTAAAGTTGGAGTTGACATAGGCTTAACTAACAATCCTGAATTTTTAAGGGAAGGATATGCATGGAACGATTTTATGAATCCAGATCGCATTGTCATCGGTCAAGAAGAAAATACAAGTGGACAGATCGTAGAAAACGTTTATCAATCGTTTAATGCCCCGATTTATCGGGTTAGTCTAAACACTGCTGAGTTTATTAAGTATTTATCGAATACCCTGCTAGCAACACTTATTAGTTTCGCGAATGAACAGTCATTGATTGCTAGATCCATAGGAGATATTGAGATAAAGAAGGCTTTTCAAGTTCTACATCGCGATAAGCGATGGTTCGGAACCCCGGCAAATATGACCTCATATGTTTACCCTGGTTGTGGATTTGGTGGATATTGCCTACCAAAAGATACAATGGCGTTAGTAAGTCAGGCAATAAAAAACTCTTACTCGCCAGAGCTATTAAAGAGTACCTTAAAAGTAAATGAAACCATCAAAGAATTTGTTGTTAACGATATAGGAGAAAAAACAAACAGGAATGACAGTATAGGAATTCTCGGATTAGCATTCAAGCCAAATTCAAATGACATAAGGGATACACCTGCAAAGGTAATCATTGAAGGTTTAATGCGAAGAGGATATCATAATATTATCGCATATGACCCTATGTCAATAGAAGAATTTAAAGGTGCATATAGTCTCCCTATTGAATATTCCTCTAGCCTGCAATCACTGCTTATGAAAGTTGATCATATTGTAATATTGACAGCGTGGGATGAATTTATAAATAGCGAAGAGTCAATTAAAATGAAGAATGTTTTTGACTATCGCTATATATACAGTTAGTAAATAAATATTGTGAACTAAACAAAAATAAAATCCTTCAACAATCACGTCCGATTGTTGAAGGATTTTTTATGCCAGTAGGTGTTTTGAAATTTTATTCACCCTTTTATAGCTAAAGAATTTCCTCAATATATATGTCAGTATCATATTCACTGTACTCCTTTGTTGACACAGTAAGAATAATCAATGGATTAATGAATTCGTTCTTAAAAGCATGCACCGTATAGGGAGGTACCATTAGTACAACGTTGTCCTCGGCAGACATATAAAACTCCTCACATTCCCCTTGAAACAAATCTTTCAAAGCCACCTTTGCACTACCACTAATAATGGTGAAATACTCATACGTTTTCTTGTGATAATGATTTCCTCTGACACTATTTTGGTTTGAGTAAAGCAAATATACTTCCCCAATTTCACTACTTTCCTGCAGCTGACTTTTCATGATTATTTTTTTTAGCATTCCTCTTTTATCTTGATACGGATTAATGTTAATAAATTCACCTAATCTCCCCATAATAACTCACTTCTTTCTAAAAAAACATGTACTTTTTTCGAGAACGATTTTATTTACTTTTTCCTTTATTTTTTTCATACCATTTTATGGTTCTATCCAGACCTTCCTCAAAACTTATTTTTGGCTCCCATCCCAATATTTCTGTTATTTTACTAATATCAGGGTGGGGGTTCCAGACATCTTTTGACCTGTAAGGGATCGCTCCGAAATTAGGCTTGTTATCAGTTTTCATTCTTTCAAAAACTTTATTAACATAGTATTTTAACTGATGAACTCTTCCGGTACCTATATTAAATAACTCGTTTTTTATTGCATCATTTTGAGCAGCCAAAACAAAACCATCGATGATATTCTCTATATAGGTATAATCTCTGTATTGCTCACAACCAGATAAATTAACATCTTTATTATTTAGAATTGATAAGATAATATGTGGAAAGAACTTATGGCTTCCTTCATTTTCTCCAAAAACCCCATATGCCCTCAAAGTAACAATATCAATATTGTTTTCTCCAGCAATTTGGTGTGCCAAAATTGTACTAGCTGCTTTAGTGCTTCCATATATGTTTATTGGTTCTAAGAAAGTATTTTCTTTAATTATTTCTTTTTTATCTCCATACTCCATACACGTGCCGATGTTTAAAAACTTTTTACAACCTACAGAAATCAAAGGATTTAGCATATTCAATGTGCCTATGATATTGGTATTAGCAGCAATTATATTATTATTTTGTCTTGAATCAACACCATAAGCCGCTATATTAAAAACATAATCAGGCTTTATTTTTCTGATATAGAGATCAATTTTTTCAGTGTCCCTTAAATCAGCACGAAGGATGTTAATGTCTTTTAAAAGGCTTTCAATCCGCCATAAATCAGATCCTTCTCTTACTATAATATTTACATCGGCATTTTCTTCAACCATCCTTCTAACTAGGTGGGACCCAATAAATCCATTTGCTCCAGTAATTAACACGCTTTTATTGGCAAAAGCATCTTTCACAGTATAACCTCCACTTCATTACAATTAACCACGTCTATATTAGCCCATTATCCATGCAATAGTTAATTGTACTTCTATCATGTTTCAAAACAATGAAAAATCCCTCGGTTCATAAACTGTAAATTGATTATTTTGTTTCTATGGACCTTTATTTTTCTATTGTTAATTAATTCTATGATTTTAAAAGTTTTTTGCTAATGTAATTTCCAAAACGGGCCCTCTATTCAAGTTTGTTATTTTACATGTTTTTTCGTAACATTTTTTTCACCGGCAACATATTCTAAAGTAGCACTCGGACGAGGCGGTACCATGGTTAACTCCTTGATGCATAATATCCAGGAGTTACATTTAGTGGAAATATTGCTTGTGTTTAATTAGTACTATATTCAAATGAGGGGTGTTAAGATTTTGACTCATTACTACTGTTCAACCTTTAGCAAGGATTATATTTATAAAGGACTGGTCCTATATAATTCATTACAAAAATATGATCAGGATTTTCATTTCTTTTTTATTTGTCTAGAGGATGAAGTGAAATACTTACTAGAAAAAATGGAGCTAAGCAACGCCACTCTGATAAGTATGAAAGATATAGAAAATGAAGATTGGGAATTGGCAAATGTAAAAGGTACACGTACTGATAAAGAATACATTTGGACGAGTAAGGCTTCGATAATGTTATACCTACTAAATCACTTTTCTGAGTTGGACCATATTGTATGGTTGGACGGTGACACAGCATTTGTATCAGATCCCCAACCCATATTTGATGAGTGGGACAAATACTCCATATTTCTAACAGAGGAGCAATATAAAGGAAGATATGAAAAATTAAGTAAGGTATATGGAGTTTACAACACTGGTTTTATGGGATTCAATAGAGATCAAAATGCGCTCCAATGCCTAAAATGGTTTAGAGAAAAACTGATTGAATGGTGTTTTGATAAACCAGAAGAAGGCAGATGGAGTGACCAGATGTACGTAATTGATTGGATAACCAGGTTTAAAAATGTTGGTGTTGCAGGAAACATTGGAATTAACGCCAATCCGTTTATTATAAGTCATAGAACTGTTACCGCAGCAGATGATCATATATATATCAATGAAGATAGATTGATATTATTCCATTACTATGGATTCAAATATTTTAATAGAAATGAGTTTGATCTATGTGCACATGGACATCACCCCACTGATCAGGTTATACAACGGATATTTGTTCCTTATATCCAAGCATGTAATGAGGTAATGGATTTCATTTCTTGTATTGATAAGGATTTTTATAATAAACAGACTACAATTGGGAAATACATTAAGAACTACTTCAATCTGGAGAGTAATATAAATGGCACCTGTGACAAGTATAACTTTTGTACAATCGTAAATAAGATGGATTTGTCTAAAGTCTTGGAATTTTACAAATCTCTAAGAACGCATGCAAATGGATTCCGTCTATGGATATGCTGCCTGGATAATAGAAGCTATAGGATACTAGATAAAAAGGAATTAGAAAATGTAATTCTACTGGATGTTAAGAATATCGAGAATCAGAATCTGTTAAACATAAAGAATGCTCGCGAAGCATCAGAGTACCGTTGGACTTTAAAAGCACCATTACTTTATTACATTTTAAACAACAATTATGATATCAGAAATCTGATATATGCCGATCCGGACGTACGTTTTGTTTCTGATGTGAAAAATGTATTACAAAAGTGGGGAAAATCAGCTGTTTTCATTTGGGAAACGGAATTCGATCAGGATACCCAACTGGAGTATGGAAATAATGTGACAAGCTTAATCGGAGTCAAACGTAAGAAAAAGTTCCTAAAGCGGTGGATGAAACAATGGATAAATGGGAGTTCCGGTTTAAATTAGATAGGCAGGAGGATTCGAGTACAATATGGAATGTTATCATTTTTGCACCATTATTGGAAAAGAGTATATATTTAAGGGTCTCGCGTTATACGAATCCTTAGAAAAGCACGCAAAGAAATTTCACCTTTGGATATGCTGCTTGGATGATATTTCTCTACAATTGCTTCAAAGAATAGATTTAAGGAATGTAACCCTTATTCCATTAGAGAGCATCGAAGATGAGCAGCTTCTTTCCGTAAAAGAGTCTCGAACAAAAGCTGAGTACAGTTTTACTTTAAAATCCCCCTTTGTATTATATATCCTGAATAACTATAATTTTGTTAACTCCATAATGTATATTGACGGGGATTTATATTTCTTCTCAGATCCAAAACCGATCTATAATCAATGGGGAGATGGGTCAATTTTTATAGCCGAGCAAAGACTTGTTAAAAATTTTAGAGATTCAGGCACATACCAGGCAGGGTTAATCGGTTTTAAGAGAGATTCAAATGCTTTTCAATGTCTTGAATGGTGGAGGAAGAAGTGTATTGAATGGTGCTTTCATCGGCATGTTGGAGATCTGTGGACAGACCAAGGGTATTTGAATACATGGCCTGAGCTGTTTTCTGGCGTTATAATATCAAACGACTCTGGAATCAATGTAGGACCATGGAATGAGGGGAATTTTAAAAGCACCCCTAATTTTACCGTTAGGAACGGTGAGGTTTATATCAATGACGATTTACTGGTCGTTTATCATTTTTCTGGTTTCGTGGCAATAAGCGAGGTCGAGTTTGACTTATGCAATTATTGTAGGGTTAACGAAGATAGTATAAATCATATTTACATTCCCTATATTAGAGAAATTCAAAAAGCAATTAAGAAGGTTAAGTCAATTGATAATACCTTCACCTATGGATTTGCCAACAGGATAAGGTTAAGTAAAAGTCGAAAAAAAGCAATACATTACTATAAATATAGCAATAACTGAACCACTCGGCATTATTAAAATACCATAGTTCTAGAATAGTGAACTTCGGCTCATTAATTTATAGGAAACTAAAAGTCCATTAAAAAGAAGAATGTTTTGACTACTACTATAAATACGATTAAGAGATGTGGTGTTTTATACATGAAAAAGAGTGTTTACAAAGATAATGAATTAGTTAAAAATAAAGTAATTTTAATACATGTTCCAAAGGTTGCCAGCAGGGCTATGATTAAATCATTAAGCATTCAAGATCAAGGCCATATTCATTTATTCAATTATGAACTTGAAGATAGAATGAAATTTCACGAATTTTTTAAAATTGGGTTTGTAAGAAATCCTTGGGATCGAGTGGTTTCTTCATTTTTTTATTTGAAAAATGGCGGGATGAAACATAAATATGATAGAAAAATGCAGAAGAAATTTTTTTCGATTAATAGCTTTGAAGAGTTTGTTCAGTGTTTAGAAAGCAACCATTTGTTTAAAGAAGAGATTATTAAAGAAACGCATTTTAAGCCTCAATATATGTATTTAATGAACTTAAAAGGTGAAATTGAAATGGATTATATAGGATATTATGAAAATTTGGAGGAAGGGTTTAATATCTTGAAAGAAAAATTAAACAAACCTAATGCTGAATTAATAAAATTTAACTCTAGTGAGCATAAACCATTTTGGGAATATTATGATGAAAAAATGATAGAAATTGTTGCAGACATTTACAAAAAAGATATTGAATTATTTAATTATAAATTTCCTTTTGACAATATGATTTGATAATTTAAGGGACCCTAAGCTTTCAGAGCGAAGGGTCCCTTAAATTTATATTTTGGATTAATTAATTTTCCTGTTCCCATAAAGAAGAATTAAGATAATTTAAGTATTCATGCTTGAATGGATGCTCTGAATTCCATGGTTTTTTTCTGCCAGTAAAATGAATAATCGCCGGGTTATCAATCGGATGCCTTTTCAGCATACCAGTTGTGTAATTCCATTTAGGAGCCAGTTTAAGCCACTTATCATGTAAAACAACATTTACTGCATCTTGGTCCGCGAATTTTATATTTGCATAGTTATCTTTTATATATTGCATAACTTGTGTTGATATATTATTTTCTCTCCACTTTTGTAAATTAATTAACATAAGGCCAGCATTAAAATAACTAGACCCTTCAGGTATTAATCGATTTTTCCATTTTTGCTTCAAACCTAAATCCTCAACTGCAGCTAAGAAAAAGTCATAAATATTACTATTCCAAAGATTGGATAAGTCTTCTTTTACAATCAAATCACAGTCAAGATACAGCGCTTTAGAAATGTCTCTGCTCAATAGTTCTGGAATGATAATCGTATAATATGTCTCTTTGCTAAAATTGGTTTTATACTTTTCGAAGAAATCAGAAATTGCATTATCAACTTTGATAAAATTTGTTTGTAAATTAAATCTTCCTAGAACTTTTTCTAATTTAGATTTGTTTACTTGTGAGATATTTCCATCAATAATAAAAATTTTTATACCATTTGTTTCTTTCTGATTCTCTAAAAGTGAAGTTAACATTACTCCTAAGTGCTTTGCATAATCATCACTGGATGACGTTACAATATACATTCTAATTCACCTCATCAATTTAAGAGATTATTTTAATTGATTAATAGTCTTGTTCCCATTGAGATGCATTTAGATATTTTAAATATTCTTGGTTGAATGGACTCTCTGTATCCCATGGTTTATTCAAATGACCCGTAAAATGAATAATAGCGGGGTCATCAATGTTTTTTCTTTTTCGAATACCAGTTGTGTAGTTCCATTTTGGATCCAGTTTAAGCCATTTATCGTATAATACAGCATTTAACGCATCTTGATCCGCGCAGTGAAAATTTGAATAGTTATCCTTTGTATATTGAATAACTTGTGTTGATATATTATGGTCTCGCCACTTTTGTAAATTAATTAACAAGACGCCTGCATTAAAATAACTAGTTGTTCCTACAGGCATTATTAACTCTTTCCACTTTTTTTTAATCCCAAATTCTTTGACTGCACCTAGGAAAAAGTCAGAAATATTACTATTCCATAAATTGGTTAGATCTCCTCTTACAAGGATATCACAGTCAATATAAAGCACTTTGGAAACGCCTCTACTCAATAGTTCTGGAATGATAACCTTATAATATGTCTCTTGGCTAAGATGGTCGGTTTTATAGTTTCCGAAAAAATCAGAAATTTTTTCGGAAACTGATATAAAGTTATGTTGCAAATTAAATCTACCTAGAACTCTTTCTAGTTTGTGTTTGTTTTTACTAGAGATATTTCCATGAATAATAAAGATTTTGATATCGGTTGTTTCTTCCTGATTTTCTAATAGTGAAGTTAACATCACTCCTAAATGTTTAGCATAATCGTCACTTGTTGCGGTTACAATATACATTTTGAATCACCTCCATATTTATGAGTGTTTTCCGTTAATTAATTTTATTGTTCCCATTGTGAAGAATTAAGGTAGTTTACGTATTCTTGCTTGAATGGATGTTCAAATTTCCATGGTTTATACTTGCCAGTGAAATGAATAATTGCAGGGTTATCAATTTGATGTCTTTTTTGGATATCAGATGTGTAATTCCATTTAGGGTCTAATTTGAGCCATTTATCATATAGCACAGCATTTAGTGCATCTTGGTCCATTAGTTTAATTACTGTAGGATTTTCTTTTATAAATTGGATTACTTGGGCCGAAACATTATTTTCTCGCCACTTTTGTAAATTGATTAACAAGAGACCTGCATTAAAATAACTGCATTCTGTTGGTATTGACAGAGATTCTTTTCTATTATTTTTAATACCTGACTCCTCTACCGCTGCTAAAAAATAGTCATCAATATTAATATTCCACAGCTTTGATATATCTTCCATTACAATCATATCACTGTCAAGGTACAGCGCTTTTGTAATATCCCGACTTAATAACTGTGGAATAATAATTCGATAATAGGTTTCTTTACTAATATGCTTGATTTTACGTTCAAAAGAGTTAAAAAAATTATCGTCGATTGTGATAAATGTAACCTCTGAATCAAACCTTCCTACAACTCTTTGAAGTTTTAATTTATTTTTACTAGAAATATTTGACTCAATAATATAGATATTGATGTTAGCATTGTTTTTTGAATTTCCCAGCAACGATTGCAACATGACGCCTAGATGTTTAGCGTAATTATCATTCGATGCCAATACAATATGCATTTTGATTCACCTCAACACATTATTTAATCATATAGTATGTAATTAATAATAATGTGATTGTGTACTTCTCCTAATAAAAGGTAGTTAGGATATAGTTTGAGACACTTATTGTATAGAATAGCATTTAATGCATACTGTTCCAGCAAATGTATTTATGACTAGCTTAATTCGTATACTTTTTGATTCTATTAAATATTGGCACTTAACCCATGATTTTTGTCCAATCCGTTTTAAAAATGATTAATACAATAATAAAGAAGTATCGTCTATTTAAATCAAATAACTTATTGAATCCTGAAATTTGAATGGGGATGAAAAAGATTTAAATAATGTTTTTCATAGAAGGGCGTGTAAGGTAGTGGTTTCTATTATATGTTGTACAATACGGTCGAATTTAATTGAAAATGTGTTTCAAAACTACGAAAACCAAACTTGGAAAGAAAAGGAACTAATTATAATTCTAAACAAGGATGATATGGATATTACGAAATGGGAAGAAAGAGCGAAGCAGTCACAGGGAGTATCAGTCTACCAATTACCGGAGGAGACTTATTTAGGTGATTGTTTAAATTATGGAATTGAAAAGGCAAAATACGATTTTATTGCCAAGTTTGATGATGATGATTATTATGCGCCTAATTTCCTGACACAGTCAATGCAGGCCTTAAAAGAGATGAATGCGGATATAGTTGGGAAAGCGACATACTTTATGTATTTTAAAGCCTCTAAATCGCTCGTGATTCACAGGCCGGGGCGTGAAAATAGGTATTATACCAAGTTGAAGGGAGCCACATTAGTATTCAAGAAACAAATCATAGACAAAGTAAGGTTTCCAAAAAAAAATCTGGGTGAAGACGCGTTTTTTGTAAAGCAGTGTAAAAAACAGGGATTTACTCTATATTCTACAGACCGGTGTAATTATGTAGCCTTGAGGGAAGTAACATCGGAATATCATACTTGGAGGAGGAGTACTGAATGGCTTTTGGAAAGATCTACTTTCCTCTGTGAAACGGATGACTTTAAATCTATTGTACAGTGGCCAAATGGCAAAAGTGGAGATACAAAGAGCGAATAGCGGGTTGTGTTAGTCCCTTATCCCGATTAAAACATCCCCTTTTTATAAAAGAAAGTTTCTATATAGAAGTTTATTAAGAGTTTAGAAAGGAGTTCATATGTCGAAGAAATGGATCTATTTACCAATTGAAGTGATATTAAGGGAGTTAGATGCAAAATTACTACTAACATATTATGCGGTTAAACATAATTTCAATGTGGTCCTTGCAAAACAACACAAATTGTATCAAATCATGGAGACTTTACCGAAAGGCATCTTTGTGTCAAAGGGATACCCTAGAAATAAAAAAGGTCCGTTATTTGAGGCAAAAAAGCTTGGTCATGCTGTTGTTGATTTGGATGAAGAAGGATTAATATTCAATGAAGAAGCTTATTTGAATAATAGAATAAATGAGGAATATTTTAATATGCTCGATCAAATACATTGTTGGGGAAATGAACAAAAGGACACTCTTGTGAGAGCCTATGGCCATCCTGAAAAAATTCATTTAACAGGTCATCCCCGATTCGATCTAGTAAAGAAAAAATTTCGTTTATTGTACAATGCTGAAGTTGAAGGGATAAAAAAGGAGTATGGAGACTTTATTCTTGTTAACACAAGATTTGGAAAGTATAACCATTTAAAAGGGTTTAATCCAAGACATGATTTTATTATGAGCCTATATGAGCATTTCATTGAAATGATAAAAACATTAAGTCAAACATATCCGAATCTAAACATTGTTGTCAGACCTCATCCGCGTGAAACTTTTTCAAGCTATGAAGAAGAATTTAAAAATTACAAAAATGTTTTTGTAGTCAGAGAAGGAAATGTGGTGAAGTGGAATTTAGCCTCTAAATTAGTTATCCACAACGGCTGTACCACTGGAATTGAAACATTTTTACTTGATCAGCCCGTCATTTCTTACATGCCAATTACATCAGATGAACACACTGATGAATATTTAGCAAATGCAGTAAGTATTCAGGCAGTTAATATACATGAACTAACTTCCTTAATTGATTCTCATCTGTCTGGAGAAATCGATAGAATGAAGGAAAAACAACTAAAAAGCGAACAAAAAAAAATTCTATCTAACTATTATGCTGCCATGGATGAAAACTATGCTTATGAAAATATTATCAGTTTATTAGACAGTCTGAGCGTTAACAGTAAGTCATCTTTACCGGAATCTCTATTACATGGTTCCGATTTTTCAAGCGAGGATGAAGCTATAAATGGAACGGTGTTTACCGAAAAAGAAATAAGAACATTTTTTGAAAATTTAGATAAAATAGAAAAAAGTGATAATAACCCGATTATACAAAAAATCGACCAGAACTTTTTTGTGATAAAACCAAAACAATGAGACCTCGAGATTATTCTCCATAACGGCTCATCTTCTACCTCATCATGCCATTATTTTCAGCAACCTGTGAGAATATGTCCTAAAGACAAGAGTGTTAGACACTATTAAAGATGTTTTTACGAATGGAGGAAAATAATGGATAAACCATATATTCAAATTGGTAATAGATTCGTTGGTGAAAACTACAAACCATTGGTTATAGCTGAAATAGGTATTAATCATGAAGGAAGCTTAGAAGTAGCAAAACAAATGGTTGATGCGGCATCAAGGGGTGGTGCAGAAATTATCAAACATCAAACACACATTGTTGAAGATGAGATGAGCAAAGAATCAAAGAAGGTTATTCCAGGTAATGCCGATGTATCTATTTACGAAATCATGGAAAGATGTGCATTAAATGAAGAGGATGAAATGGAATTAAAAAGATATGTAGAATCAAAAGGCATGATTTTTTTAAGTACACCATTTTCTAGAGCGGCCGCTTACAGATTGGAAAAAATGGGCGTACTTGCCTATAAGGTTGGTTCTGGAGAATGTAATAACTACCCTTTAATTGAACTCATTGCATCATTTGGCAAACCAATAATTGTTTCTACAGGTATGAACGATCTTGAAAGCATAAAAGAAACGGTTAAAATCTTAGAAGCATATAACATTCAATACGCATTATTACATTGTACAAATTTATATCCAACCCCAGCACATTTAGTACGGCTAGGAGGAATGCAAGAGTTACAAAAAGTATTCCCGAAAGCGGTCATCGGCCTATCTGATCATACCATTAATAACAATGCTTGTCTTGCGGCAACCGCTTTAGGTGCTTCCATTTTAGAGCGGCATTTTACGGATTGTAAAAGCAGGAAAGGACCAGACATCATTTGTTCTATGGATCCAGATGAATTAACAGAACTGATTCAAGGAAGTGCGGAAATTTCACAAATGAGAGGTGGAAAAAAAGAGGCTGCAATGGAGGAACAAGTCACAATTGATTTTGCATTTGCAACTGTTGTTGCAACAAAGAATTTAAATACTGGGGATATTTTAACAAAAAAAAATACTTGGGTTAAAAGACCAGGGACAGGAGAAATAAAAGCTGCGCATTATTCATCACTTCTTGGAAAACGACTAACGAGAAATGTATCCAGTGACCAGCATCTGAGGTGGGACGATTTTGAGTAATGTGACATGGAGTGCATCAGGATGAAAAAAATATTGTTCTTAACTGGAACTCGGGCAGATTATGGGAAATTAAAATCCTTAATGAAACAAGTTGATAAAAGCCAAAAATTTGAACTTCATATATTTGTAACTGGTATGCATATGCTCTCCAAATACGGATCAACATGGAAAGAGCTGGTGAAAGACGGTTTCAACAACATATATTCTTTTATAAATCAAAAGGAAAATTCCTATATGGATATAACCTTAAGTAATACTATTTTAGGATTAAGTAACTTTGTAGATGAGTTGAAACCGGATATGATCATCATTCATGGTGATCGGTTGGAAGCATTAGCGGGCGCAATTGTTGGCTCCTTTAATAATATTAGGGTAGTTCATATAGAAGGCGGAGAAATATCTGGGACAATTGATGAATCAATTAGACATTCAATAACTAAACTTTCACATTTACATTTAGTATCTAATGAAGAAGCAAAGAAGAGAATCATTCAACTGGGCGAACCTGAAGAAAGCATTTTTATTATAGGTTCACCAGATATAGATATAATGGTCTCAGATCGTTTACCAACAATAGACAAGGTAAAAAAACAGTATGATATTGCATATGAAAATTACGGCATCATACTTTATCACTCCGTAACAACAGAAGTGGAAAAGTTACCTGAACATATTAATAACTTTGTAGAGACTGTGATTCAAACTAAGAAAAATTATATCGTTATCTATCCCAATAATGATCATGGCAGTAACATTATCATTAATGAATACAAAAGGTTCCACGGAAATAAAAACTTTAAAGTATTCCCTTCCATGAGGTTTGAATATTTCTTAACTTTATTAAAGCATTGCGATTTTTTAATTGGTAACTCAAGTGCTGGTGTTAGAGAAACAGGTGTATACGGAATCCCTTCTATTGATATTGGAAATCGCCAAAAGGGCAGGTATGATACGTCAATACAAACAAATATCATTCATGTCGATAATAATTGCGGGACTGATCTGCTTCATGCTATTGAAAGAGTTGAACAACATAAAGTTATTCATAAAAATTTTGGTGATGGAAAAAGTGATGAAAAATTTATCAAAGTATTAGAGAATAGCGAAATTTGGAAAATAGATGTACAAAAAAACTTTATTGATATAGAGTTTTAGGGTGAAAAAAATGTATAATGGAAAAACTTTTTTAGCTTTAATACCTGCCAGAGGTGGCAGCAAAGGAATATTAAGGAAGAATATTGTCACTATCAATAACAAACCGCTTATTCACTATACGATAAATGAAGCTAAAGGCTCAAAATATTTAGATAAAATAATTGTGTCAACAGAAGATATGGAAATAGCGCAAGTAGCTAAGAGTTGTGGAGCTGAAGTTCCTTTTTTGAGACCTATGGAATTAGCAGGTGATGAAGCTAAAACAATAGATACGATTATTCATGTGATAAATGAATTAAGTTTACGAGGAAGCCAATATGATTATTTAGTGTTGCTCCAGCCTACTCAACCATTAAGAAAATCTTGGCACATTGACGAAGCGATAGAGAGGATTGTAGAGGAAGCAGAGGAGAGTTTGATCAGCGTTACCAAGGTAACAGAACATCCTATTTTGATACGGACGATTGATGAAAAAGGAAAGGTTAAGAATTTATTAAATCTTAATAGCACAATCAGAAGACAGGATTATCCAGACTATTATAAGGTTAATGGAGCCATCTACATTAATAAATTGAATGAAAACTTCTCAAAAAATACGAGTTTAAATGATAATAAACTAGCCTATATCATGGATAGGGAATTTGACTTAGATATTGATGATGCTGCAGATTTAGAAATTTTTAAGAAGAAAATTTCAGAACATTCTGGGGATGAAAAAGACGACTTTTAATTCAAAAATGAATTTGAGTCGTCTTTTTTGATACAGAAATTTAATATAATTATCTTTAATGGAACGTCAGTTTTTCAGCGGTTTCCATTTTGACAACCTATAATTCCTTGATCATCGTGACATGAGGTATCCCAGCATCCATAAACAGACCCGATGTGGTTTCATATCCTAGTTTTCTATAGAAGTTTTCTGCTTGTGTTTGAGCATTGAGCTTTAACTTTGAAATGCCTCGCTCTTTCGCAATGTCCTCCATCTTATGCATAATCACATTCCCTGCTCCTTTTTTACGGTGTGAAGCGAGAACGCAAATACGTTCCACTTTACCGTATTCATCTAGCACTCGGAATCGTCCAGCTCCAACTGGTTCATTGTTATCATAAAGGACAACATGTGTAGCTTCATCTTCAAATTGATCAATTTCTTCTTCAAGGGGTACATTCTGTTCTTCGACGAAAACCACTTTTCTGATTGTGTAGGCATCGTCTTGTTCTTTGTTGTTTGTTACAATTCTTACTTCCATAATGTGTTTAATTTTCCTTTCCTAAACGAAATGTCTCATAAACGGTCCATGAACCGTTTTCTAGCTGATACAGGAGATGGAAGCGGTCAATTTGCTCCTCGTGATCCATTTTTAACATACGTAATTGACCATACACATCTGAATGCTCATCACTGGATAGCTTTTGCCCGATTGTAATATGGGGAACAAACGCATACTCAGGTTCTCCTGCAAAATAACCAGTGTGAAGTGCATTATGTAGTCTTTTTAATTCTTCATTAGGATCTACTTTTAAGTAAATTACATTATTAACAGGTGAAAAGGAGCTAACCTTTAAGACCTTTAGTTGAAATGGTTCGACCTGTTTGGAAACCGCATCTAATTCCCTTGTTATATCCACAATCTCTTCATCGGATGCTTCAAATGCATTCTTAACCGTGATATGTGGTGTAATTAATGCATAATGTGGGTCATAGCGTTTGCGATACGAATTAGCCGTGTCTTGAAGTTTTTTGGACGGGAAGATAACAATGCCATATTTCATATGTTTTGCCCTCCTAATGGTTTAATAAAATCAAAACGTGAAGCAAGTGATGTTGTTTTACGAAAATAATAATTTAATTATAACAAATATCTGAAAATGATAGAATACAATTACTGGTTATTTTAACATTTTTGACAAGGCCCTTGGTAAATCAGGCTGCCAATACTTCCATGTATGGTTGCCATCGAATTCTTCATAAAAATAAGGAAAGCCCTTTTTTACAATGATGTCATTCAACTGACGGTTTGGTGTTAAAAAATCTTCAATATCACCGGTTGTCGTTTTCACTTCGGTTTCGCCTAATCCAATGACATGATACAAATCAAGGAGATGCGTATCTTCAAAATTTTCAACCTTCTGAAGAACATGTTCATTCACAAGAGGTGATTGCATCAGCACCTTTCCAAAGGTATGAGGGTATTCTAGTGCTGTTAAAAGCGAAATAGTTGCAGCTAGTGAATCCCCAATTAGTGCGCGACCTTGACCCATTTGATAAGTAGGGAACTCCTGATCAAGAAATGGTACCAGTTCTTCCCCTAAAAAGCGCTTATATAAAGGATGCTGCTCACCATCGGGGTGATACTTCCTACGGCGGTCTGCAACGCTTTTATAAGGAACCCCAACAATAATCGTATTACTGATTTCACCCGTTTCCAATAGCTTATCAGCAACCCGCGCAACCCTTCCAAGATTAAAATAATCACGTCCATCCTGAGCGATGAGAACATTGTATTTAGTAAGGGGGGAGAAGGCCGCTGGTAAATAAACAATCAGCTCAAGTTCTTCATTTAAAATCCTACTATGTATAGTCATTTCCCTAACTGTGCCTTTATTAACCATCGTCTTAAAATCCTCCAAATAAACAATTTACACCTTTATTATACCGTTTAAAAAAGGAAAACCAACAAGAAAATCCCTGTCACTAAACCCGAAGAAGGGCATTGTTCCGTGAAATTACAAGATTTCGATTGACAAACCTTTAAAACGGATGTATATTATAAATTGTTCATACATAGTGATTCCGTAGCTCAGCTGGGAGAGCGCTACCTTGACAGGGGAATTATTAAAACTTAAATATGGGACATTAGCTCAGCGGGAGAGCACTTGGTCGACAACCAAGGGGTCACTGGTTCAATCCCAGTATGTCCCATCCATATTTTGATTTAACAACTACATATACGAAGCTTGAAAAGTGCTGAAGTACTTCCATCAAGTTTTGACTGAAACACTCCGTTTTTTCTGTGAAAAATACAGAAAGAATGGGGTGTTTTTTGTTGTCTTTAAATTATTTTGAAGATAAGGAAAAAGTTAAAAAACGACAGCCACACAAAAGAAAAGCAGAGAAAGCTATCAAAAGAGAAACGCTAAAATCTGTTTATGAAAGGTTTTTGGAATTTAAGGTAAAGCAAAATCTCAGAGCTGGAACTTTAAACAAGTTCATTGTCACCTATAAAAGCATTGAAAAGTATCATGGTACTTTTAGTATCGCTCCATTTTACTTGGCAGACATTACTACCGAGTTTATTAGCGACTATGTTTATTGGTTAAAGCATGATTGCGTAAAGTACGAAGATAACCCACATATGCCTGACAAAGCAAAAACACATGGGCTTTCAGACGCAACGATTGAAACACGCTTGAAAAACCTAAAAACATTTATGAGTTGGTGTGTTAAAGAAGGGCTGATTATAAAAAATCCTTTTGACAGATTTGAAGGTTTTAAGAAAGATGAGCAAACAATCGACATACTTACAAGGGAAGAACTGAATTGTTTACTTAAAACAGCAAAAGATCATTCCAAAAAATCATTCAAACATTTTAGGGATTATGTTCTTCTTCATTTGTTGGTTGATTGCATGTTGAGGATAACGGAAGCTTTGTTGTTAGCTCCATCAGATATAGACCATGTGAATAAAACTATTATTATTCGTCCTAACAATGCTAAATCACGAAAAGCTCGCATTGTACCGTTATCTAATAAGACATATCGTTTATTGGTTCAATTATTGGAAGAGAATGAAGCTTTTGAAGGTGAAGTGGACGACCTTATTTTTCTTTCACTCAGTGGTCGTATGTTAAGTAAAAATAATTGTCTAAGAGATTTGAGAAAACTTGCAGTTGAAGCTGGTATCAAAAAAAGGTTTTATCTCCATTTGATACGACATTCAGCAGCGACCCATTATTTAGAAAGCGGAGATATTGAAAGTTTGCGTAAAATCCTAGGCCATAGCGACCTCAGAACTGTCCTTATTTACGCTCATATGGCAGATAACACAGTGGTTGAAAAACATTCTGAACATGGCTTTTTCTCAAACAATCACATCACTAGCAGAAAACGTGATAATAAGCGCAAATAGGCAGTTTAGAAATCGTTTTAGCCATGTTAGTATAGAAAAGTTTACAAAATAAAAGAAATGCCTTCCCACAGTTTGGCGACCAGAGAAGGCATTTCAACAAATAAAACTTGTTTACATTGTAGCACGTTTGCTTTATGTAAGCCAAAAGGAGATTTCAAATTGAGCAATATTATTAAACGCAGAAAAACTTCCGACTACGCACAAATACATAACGGAGCTTTACAAGAACTTGACGATATTCGGAGCATCGGACTCATTTCTCATTTAATGTCACTTCCAGACACATGGATTATTAGCAAGATGCAATTGTATAAAAAGTTTGGTCGAGGTCCGATAACTAACGCAATCAAGGAACTTGAAGCGAAAAAATACTGGGTCACTATCCAATATCGAGAAGGAAAAAAGACTTTGTATTATTACAACGTCAGTGACGTAGCTTTTGACGACAGTGAAGTTTTAAACATGATTGAAGAGGTAAATCAAGGTGGACGTAGAATAACATTTATATCGGAAAGCTTTGCACATTTAGTTTCCATTGTTGAAAATCAGCAACTCAAAACTGAAAGCGCTACTTTTGAAGATTCTTCAATTGTCGATTTTGAACAATTGACGGTCAACAATTCATTTTCAACAGTTGAAAATCGACACCTAATAAATAAAGAAGTAAAAACAAATAAAGAAAAACAAAATAAGGATAAACAAACATTGTTAATTAACAAGGAATTTCTAAATCCAATTAAATTTAAAATTTCTTTGTTGGATGCGTGTAATTCGTATTATTCAAATTTTGCACCAAGTAGATGGTCAAAAAAAACATGGCTAACATTGATTGAAAAGTTCGTAAATGAAAAAATGCAAGATGAAGCATACATATCTGTACCAGCAGACAAAATACAATCTTATGCTTATCAATCATTAAAAAATATGGCATACAGTCATGATTTTAAAAATGACAAGATCGAGCGCAAAATTCCTTTTTATGATTGGTTAAACGCTGATACTGAAGATGATGAATTGCCTTATTAATTGAATATCTATTTTCAACCACTAAACGCCCAGCTTTGCATTTAGTTGGGTGTTCTATACGAAAACTATTACAATATTAGATTCAATCAAAGCTGACACATTCAGTGAGTTTTGGTGACAAAATGGGGATTATACGATGAGTAAGAAATTTACAAACATTGCTTTTGTGGTTATTATTCTATTAATGGCTGGGTTTATCGGTTATACGGCTTACACAGTCTTTTTTCAGACAGACACTGGACAAGTTAATTTAGAACGGGATAAAGCGGAACAACGTAAAAATGTATTAGAAGAAACTGAGCAAGAAAAAGGTATCGATACCAACGAGACCTTTGAAGAGGAATTTGAGCTGAGTATGTCTGAAACAGAAATACAAAATGCAATTCATGCCATGAGTCACCAAAAAGTTCATGCTGATGATAAATGGAGTCATATGCAAATAACCCCTGAAAGAATTACTAGATTAATTGAAGTCGTGGAAATGAATGAAGATAAATATAAACATGGCGATACATACCTTGAGATTTTACATAAATGGTCTGAAGGAGATTTCAGCAATTCAGTGTATGCTCACAATTTTGTATGGAGCAAACTCGGTGGAACAATCGGTCGAGCTAAAAGGTTGCTAAAACCAGAAGAGGAAGCCGAATACATAGATCGACATTTTGAATAACACATCACTAAACGTCAGCTTTTGTGAGCTGGCGTTATTTATTTTATTTCATGACATTTACTATTACTTCGCAGGAAACTGACCATATTTGTCGAATAGGTAAATAGTAGGAGGTGGAAAAATGTCAAAACAGAATAATAATGATTACGAAATAATTGATACTGAAGGCGGTAAGTTGGCGAAGGTTGATAAAAAAACTTATACGCTTATTGGTACTATTGTAGATAAAATTGGGGAGTTTCCTGATTTTGCAAAGGAAATATTAAAATCATCTGATAAATCAGAAGAAAATTACAAAGAGTTTGCGAAGCAAGATAAAGATATAATTGAAACGATTATTAAACATAAACTTGAATCTGGTAATTACACAGATGAGGAGTTAAAAGATTGGTATGATAAAGGTCAGAAAGTTACTGAAAATCAAGGATTTATCCTAGATAAAATGAGCAAACATAAAAAGGAACTGCTGGTAGTTGTTGGAGGTAGCTTGCTTTTTACTTTAAATAAGATGTTAGAACATAAAAAATAAATCAGGAGCGTTCCTTCGGGAGCGTTTTTTGTGTGATAGAAAGGGATTTGTCATATTATGGCGAATATACTCATTGAACATTGAAAGGTGGTGATTGGTTTGAAAATTTATAAAGCTGTAAAAGTAAGAGATTTACACGATGTAAACCCAATTAATATGTTTGAAGCTTTATTAAACGAAGAAGCACAAAATGGCTGGGAATTACATAGCTTAGTGCCTCAGATCAGTGAAGGTTCAGTACATAACAACGTTGCTATTTTTTCTAAAGAAGTTGAAGAAGAATAGGAGTGACAGTTTATGCAAATGAAAGAAGCATTGGAATTGAGAAAAAAATGGGGCGACAAACCTTGTGACCATCCACAACTTGTAAAGGAATATCATTTGGGAACACAAACCGGCGATAGAGTTTGCACCCAATGTGGTTTATCAGCAAGCCCTGAATATTTTAAAAAGGAAAAATAAAGAGCCGACTATTTACGGCTCTTTTTCTAGTAAATTTTTTATTTTATATACTTTGATTTAAAATTGCTTCGTCCTCACAATATTCTTCATCATGAATACCAAACATACGAAGCTCAATTTCATTTAAAAGTATAGAAAGCGATGGAAAAGGATATTCTTCATCATTCAAATAAACTTCATCTTCTTTAAAATATATCGTATTTGACCTTAACTCATTTTCATAAGTGCTTTCAATTAAAACATTCAAGTATTTGTCGCATCTAATCGAATGTTCAGTGCCATAAACATCTGTTTTGGAATTAAAGAACGCAACCAATTCGATTAGTTCTAAGATTTGATTAATTTCTTTTTCTGTTGTTAAATATCCCGCCTCAATTTCTTCAATTAATCCCATTTTGTCAAGCCACATTTGTCGGTCATGTTTAAGCATTTCCCTTACGTAAGGTTTTTTTCTTTCAGCTTCTTGTTTCAAAAAAGTTAAAATTTGTTGTGCTTCATTTGTTAAAGTTTTCATATTGTGTTTCCTCCAATTTTTTGTTTTTACAACGTCATTGTATTGTTGAGATGATATTTGTAAGGTAACAAATCAAAATTTATTGGAGAAAATAATTCCTTCATTATAATTGGTTTTTCAACCTTGGATTTTAAAGTGTCTGGAATTAGATCCTGACGAAAAAAACACCAGCTCGATGAACTGGTGCTCTTTTTAATATTTTTGTATGTATTTGTTCTCAACTTGATTTATTCCTTAATTTCTTCAATTGATGTAATCGTACAATTAGCGTTTTCATTAGTTGCTAAGTAGTTTTTAGCATTTTCTTGTGCAACGCTTTGTTCCCCGCCTTTGACTACGATTTCGCCAGTTGTGTTATTATCTCTTTCATAAGTTACTTTCCATTTTTTCATTATTATCACCTCCTATTAATATTGTACTCTCTCATTTACAAATTCCAAAGCTAGTAGAGCAATTTTATTCAATATATTTATATCCGTTTAATTCAGCGATATCTCGTTCTAGTTCGTCAGTCAATTCAAACATATAACATTGATACTTTGCGTTTTCTCGGTTTCGTGTAGAATACAAAAAGTTATGATTTCTTTTCACAAGCTCCACAAACAGCGACTTCTTATATACAACATTCACTGGTTTATTTTCCATCACTCATTCTCCCATGGTCTGTACTTTTATCTTAAAGCAATCAACTCTTCTTTCCGTTCCAGTAGGTCTTGTTTGAAATATCTAGATATGTATCCAGTCTTTTTAATTGGTGTAAGCTTCCCCTTTTTAACCATTTGGTTTAATCTTGCCCTCGATACACCCAATATTTCCATTGCTTCAGGTGTAGTACATGACTCTTCGGCTATAAATTTTCTTAAATCTAGAGCTTGAACAGCGTATATTTCCATTAGTCATTACCTCCGTTATTAATCAGATCATATTTAGCTCCGCATCGAGGACATATTGCAAAAATCGAATACTCTGTTTTACCAGTAACAATAAAATCAACGTGGTCAAAACATTCCATACACCATTCATCAAAGATTCGTTCCTGTGGTTTCTTCTGTTCATTGTACATTTAACCAACTCCCAGTATTTGGTAATCTATTACTTTACTATCATAGCAGCACTAACTGATTTCTCAACTATAAATAAAGCTACTAACACAAAACGGATAAGGAAGCTATGCTTCCGCATGTTGAGCGAGGGCGCGAGCGAGACCCACCGGAGGTTGTATGAATAATAGCTTTACTTTTTTTACGTATACTTCGCCAAGCTCAGTATACGTTGCCCTAGAAACCTTCGGTTTCAGATGGCTCTGCCTTGTTTTTTATTGGCACACTTATATATATCTTTCTATAAAGGAAATGTTAGCAAACGTTGATACTGCAAGCTCTATATTCGTTACTGGCACAAAAGTTATGCGAGTTTATTAATTTGTAGTCATTACCTTACGTTTGGATCCTTTTCAATATAATAAATGATATAAACAGAAGTGAGGTAAAAGATGATGGAAGTAAGAGGTTTTGGTATGACTCAAACAATTAAAGTTATAGATGCAATTTGTGGAGCTGGCAAGACAAGTTGGGCAATTCAAAAGATAAACGACAGCATTACAACAAGTAAAAAACTAGCCTTCAGAGAAACTTTAAAACAAGAAAAGTTCATATATGTTACACCGTTCTTAAATGAAGTAGAAAGAATACAAAATGCTACAAATATTGATTTTGTAGAGCCTGAAGCAGTCAAAGGTTATGGCACCAAAATGAAACATTTTCAAGCGTTAATAATGACTGGTAGATCAATCGTCACAACTCATGAGCTATTCAAAAAGCTTGATTTAGATACTTTGGATACGATAGAGGAAATGGGTTATACATTGATAATGGATGAAGTTGCCAATGTACTTCAACAATATGAAATTACTAAAAGTGATATTGAGATGTTGATAGGTCAAAAGACAATTGCTATTGGTGAAAAAGGAAAAGTTAAATGGTTGGACAACAATTACAAAGGAAAATTTTCCGATATGAAGATCCTAGCTGATAGCGACAACTTGATTTTACAAAATGGCGTAGCAATGTTTTGGACAATGAACACGAGAGCTTTTGAAGCTTTTGATGAAGTCTACATTCTAACATATCTGTTCGATGGACAAACCCAATGCAATTATTACAAAGCGAACGATATTAAATTTAAAAAGTTTAGTGTTCAAAAGGTAAATGGTCGTTACAAATTAATTGATTATAACCCGCAAATAGAGCCACGCCGAAAGTATTATGATTTACTTAATGTTTATGAAGATCCTGAGAATGCTCGTAAAAGTCCTTTAAACTCAAATTTTGATACTAGAACTAGAATAAATGACCGACAAAAGCGAACTCAGCTTTCAACATCTTGGTTTAAAAACGCTTCTAAAGAGGATTTAATCAAAATCAATAATAATCTACGAAACTATTTCAGAACAGTTGTTCCCACGGAAAACGACAAAATATTTTGGACTACCATTAAGGAATTTGCCCCGTTATTAAAGAATGCTAAATGTAAATTCAATAAAAAGGATGATAGAACTAAGGATAATTTTGTATCAATCAATGCCAGAGCAACGAATGAATACGCTAATAGAATTAGTATGGCATACGTCTACAATCGTTTTATTAATCCAATGGAGAGAAACTTCTTTGGCGAATTTGATGTAGAAGTAAATGAAGATTTGCTTGCAGTAAGCGATTTAATACAATTCATCTTTAGGGGTTGTATTAGAAACGGTGAGCCAATGAATTGCTATATTCCTTCAGAACGTATGAGATCATTACTGAAACAGTGGGCGAATTTTGAAATATAGGCGAGCAAATGCTCGTCTTTTTTTTATGGATATAGGCTGATTTTCTTGTTGGTAACGGATATATAAAGTAGAAGCACTTTTAATCAATTTAAATCATTAATAATCAAACGGAGGATAAAATGACAAAACAAGAAAAGCAACTACATTTTCGAGTGCCAATGTGGGTATTTGAAGAATATGAAAAGGAAGCACAAAGGACTGGTGTTATGAGGGGCGTTGCTGAGATCAGAGCTGATTTGGTGAGACAGGCAACTATATTAAGAAATAATAGATTAGCTGAGGAAGCACAATTAACCGAACGACCAATGACCGCCTATGAAGAGTTACAAATGTTATTAAACGAGAAATAAATTGATTATAGATATTCAAAAGGAGACAGTATATCATGCCTATAATGAAAATATGTACCTGTGGAAAGGCAATTCCTAAAACAGTTAGATGTGAATGTAAAAAGAAAGCCGATAGAATGAGAAACAAAAGACGTGCTCAAATGAAACCTGAGGAAAAGAAATTCTTTAATTCAAAAGCGTGGAAAGTTACAAGGAAGAAAGTAATTGAGCGTGATGGAGCTTATTGTCAGCGTTGTTTAATTAAATATAATGTAATAACAACAAGACCTTTACAGGTACATCATATAAAACCACGTATCAAATACAATGGTACAAATGGTTACCCAGATTTAAGGTTTGAACCAAGTAACTTAGTAACACTATGCCAATCGTGTAATACACAATTTCAAACAAGGGAACAGTTGGACTTCGATTGGCAAGTTCCTGAAGAAGATGATTGGGTGCCAGTACTATAATAGTGCTGGTTACCTATGACTAAATCAATAGGGCCCCTGTATACCATTTTTTATCTGGCTGAGGTGTGAAGAGACTGAGGTGTGGTCGGTAAGGAAAAAACTTTTCCCCTTTATTCAGATTTTCGACCTTGTGAGCAAACCTTCAAAGTCCTTCTCGAATTTCTAATCAAAAATGATTTTAAAAATGGCATATTACTTAATGAAGAATCGAGCAAACACGCACCACCATTGAGTTTCTGCCCCCAGCTATTCCCCTAATTCTTCCTATAATAATTTTAAAGTCAAATATACCAATGTAAAATGACACTGCCATCATTTTGAGATACACAAAGAAATGTGGAAAATTCATCAACAAGTATCAAAAAATGATGGAAAAACTATTAATAATGAACGAAAAACCATGTTTTTTCAAGATATTAGTGAGGTCGTTATTAACTGAATGTGCTGTTGATTTTATCTCATTTGATTACTGGTCTGAATAGTAGACCTTAGTGTTTAGAATAATATCTTGAATCTAGTTAAAATAATAAAATTGAATATTAATATTCAAAAAGTAATTTTCTTTAAAATATTTAATATTGAAAATAATGGTAGCATGATTTTAATAAAACATGTAGATAAATATGGTACAATTTGACTATAGAGTTTGTTTAAAAGGTTTGTGGGGGTGACAATTGCTAATGAACAAACAACAAATGACAGAACGTGATATTTGTACTAAATATATTACCCCAGCCATTTTGAATGCTGGTTGGGATTTGCATAAACAAATCAGAGAAGAATACCAAATAACAGACGGAAGAATTATTGTACGTGGAAGTTTGGTAACACGGGGCTCTAAAAAAAGAGCCGATTATGTATTATTCCATAAAGCAAATTTGCCAATTGCAGTGGTTGAGGCTAAGGATAATAAACATTCTATTGGTCATGGCATTCAACAAGCAATTGGTTATGGTGAAATGTTAAAAGTTCCGTTTGTATATTCTTCAAATGGTGATGGCTTTCTTGAGCATGACCGATTAACAGGTAAAGAACGACAAATAGGTTTAGATGAATTTCCACGTCCTGAAGAATTATGGAATCGTTTTAAGCAACATGACAAAATTGATAATCAAGAAGAAGAACTAATTACAGAACCGTATTATTTTCAGTTGGGTGATAAAACACCTCGTTATTATCAAATGAATGCGATTAACGAAACTATTAAGGCTGTTGCTAAAGGTCAAAATAGAATATTATTAGTTATGGCAACTGGTACTGGAAAGACTTATACTGCTTTCCAAATTATTTATCGGTTATGGAAAGCAAGAAAAGCAAAACGCATTCTCTTCTTGGCAGATCGGAATATTTTAGTTGACCAAACAATGAATCAAGACTTTAAGCCATTCAAAAAAGTAATGACGAAAATTAAAAATCGTAAAATTGATACAAGTTACGAAGTGTATCTAGGTTTGTATCAAGCATTAACAGGACCTGAAGAAAAGGATAAGATTTATAAACAAGTACCACCGTCCTTTTTTGATTTAATTGTTATTGACGAGTGTCATCGTGGGTCAGCAAAAGAAGATTCACAATGGAGAGAAATAATTGAGTATTTTTCAGATGCAGTACAAGTGGGGCTTACAGCAACACCTAAAGAAACAGATGAAGTATCGAACATTGGCTACTTTGGAGATCCAGTTTACACTTATTCATTAAAAGAAGGAATCGAAGATGGATTTCTTGCTCCGTATAAAGTCTTTCGTTATGGCTTTGATAAAGATTTAATGGGCTTCAGACCTAAAAAAGGTCAACTTGATAAAGAAGGAAAAGTCATTGAAGACCGCATTTATAATACAATGGATTATGATACCAATTTAGTATTAGAGAAGCGGACAGAATTAGTTGCTAAAGTTATATCGGATTTTCTCAAAAAGCATGACAGATTCATGAAAACGATAGTGTTCTGTATAGATATTGAACATGCTGAACGTATGAGAGAGGCTTTAGTAAATGAAAACAGTGACTTAGTAAAAGAAGATTCAAGATATGTAATGAAAATTACTGGTGATGATAACGAAGGTAAAGCGCAATTAGACAATTTCATAGACCCTAATAGCAAGTACCCAACTATTGTAACAACATCAAAGTTACTTACAACAGGTGTAGATGCCAAGACTTGTAAAATTGTTGCTATTGATTCCCGAATTGAATCAATGATTGAGTTTAAGCAAATAATCGGTCGTGGGACAAGAATTAACGAGAAGCATGATAAATATTATTTCAATTTATTGGATTTTCGTGATGTTTCCAATAAGTTTGCTGACCCTGATTTTGACGGAGATCCTATCCCAGTTGAAGGTGGGGATGGTGAGGAAGGCAAAGGTGGTAATGGTGGCAAAGGAAAACCTGGCAATGGTGGCGACGATGGTAATGGTGATGGTGGAGAAAGTCCTGAACCAAGAAGAAAGATTTATGTAAATGATGTTGAAGTAATGCTAATACATGAACGTGTTCAATATTACGATAAAGATGGCAAGTTGGTAACAGAATCGCTAAAGGATTATTCAAAACGCAATATAAAAGAGGAATTTGCTAATTTAGATGAATTTTTAAGGCGTTGGAACTCTGAAGAACGTAAAGAAGCAATCATTGATGAGTTAAAAGAACATGGTGTTATTTTAGATGCTTTACGTGAAGAAACAGGCTTAAATGATGTAGATGATTTTGACCTGATTTGTCATATAGCATACGATATGAAACCTCTTACCAGACAAGAACGAGCAAACAATGTGAAAAAACGGAATTATTTTGGTAAGTATTCAGAAGTTGCACAAAAAGTGCTAGAAAATCTTTTAGTAAAATACATGAATGAAGGTGTCTATAATTTAGGAGATGCTAAGGTTTTAAGACTTGAACCATTCCAAGAAATCGGAAAACCAAGAGATTTACTAAAAGCTTTTGGTGGAAAAGACGGGTGGAATAAAGCTGTAAAAGAATTAGAAAAAGAGTTATTTGATATAAGTTAAAAATTAATTGGAGCACATAAGTGTTCCGATTTTTGTGTTCATTTCAGCTAGAGGCATTATGTTATACTTACATAATAAGAAGTGGGAGGTAATTTCAATGTCAATTACAACTTTTGTTAAATCTATACAAGATATTATGAGACAAGATCCTGGTGTTGATGGAGATGCTCAACGTATTTCACAATTAGTATGGATGTTATTCCTAAAAATATATGACTCGAAGGAAGAAGAAGAGTGGGAGCTATTTGAAGACAAATACGTATCCATCATTCCAGAAGGATTAAGATGGCGTGATTGGGCAAGGCCTGATGAAAATGGACAAGCTATGACAGGTGATGAGCTTGTTGATTTTATAAATGAAAAATTGTTTCCTACTTTAAAAGAACTAGAAATTGATGAAACAACAGATGAACGTGCCGCTTTAATTAAATATGTCTTTGAAGACGTTTATAACTATATGAAAAACGGTACATTAATTCGGCAAGTTGTTGACGTAATCGAGAAAATTGATTTTGGATCTTATGAGGAACGTCATGCTTTTAATGATATTTATGAAACGATTTTAAAAGATCTACAAAGTGCAGGGAATAGTGGGGAATATTATACACCTCGAGCAGTAACAGAGTTTATTGTTGCAATGTTAGATCCAAAAGTGGGGGAAACATTCGCTGATTTTGCATGTGGAACAGGTGGATTTTTAACATGTGCTTTAGAACATATGAAAAAGCAACCTGAATATAAACTTACAGGTGGAGAAGAAGCTGTATTTAATGGGTTAATTGGCATTGAAAAGAAACCAATGCCACATTTATTAGCAGTAACAAATTTAATTTTGCATGGTGTAGATGCTCCTAAAATCAAACGTGATAATTCATTAGAAATAGATACTCGGGATATTTCAGATGAACAAAAAGTTGACAAGATCGGCATGAATCCACCATTTGGTGGAATTGAAGAAAAAACAGTTCAAAATAACTTCAAAAAGGAATTTCAAGCTGCGGAAACAGCGGATTTATTTATGGTAATGATAATGGAACGATTAAAAGAAAATGGTGAGGCTGGGGTAGTATTACCTGATGGATTTTTATTTGGTGAAGGGGTTAAGACGAGAATTAAAGAAAAACTAATGGAAAAGTGTAACCTTCATACCATTGTACGCTTACCAAGAGGAGTTTTTGCACCATATACAACTATCCATACAAATCTACTTTTCTTTAAGAAGGGAGAGCCAACAAAAGAAATTTGGTATTTTGAGCATCCGTATCCAGATGGTCAAAAAATGTATTCTAAAACAAAACCTATTCAAATTGAAGAATTTGAACTAGAAAAAAAATGGTGGGACAACAGGGAAGAAAATCAGTATGCATGGAAAGTTTCCATGGAAGAGATAAAGGAACACGGTTATAATTTGGACTTTAAGAACCCGATTAAAGAGGAAGAGGAAGTTATTGAAAGTCCATTAGAAGTTTTAAATAAAATTCAGGAAAATCAAATTCAAATTAACAAGATAATCGCAACGATTAAAGAGGAGCTTTACTCGTAATGAAAAAATATATCATTGGAGATTTATGTGATGTAGTTAAAGGAAACATACCAATCATGAAAGCAGTAGAGGGAGAGTACCCTCTTGTAACAACAGGAGCAGAAAGAAAAACACATAATGAATGGCAATTTGACGGTAAAGCAGTATGTGTTCCACTTGTTTCTTCAACTGGGCATGGACATGCTAGCATTAAGAGAATTCACTATCAGCAAGGAAAATTTGCCTTAGGTAATATTCTAGCTGCCATGTTACCTAAAGATGAAACAGTATTAGATGCTGAATATCTATATATTTATTTATCATTAATGAAAGATGAAATTTTAGTTCCTTTAATGAAAGGAACTGCGAATGTTTCTTTAACTGTAAAATCTCTTAAGTCGGTAACTATTTTAGTCCCTAGCTTGCAAGAACAGGTTGATATTGTTAATAAAGTAAATAGAATAAATAATCCAAGGTTGAATTTGTACAAATATATATTCAGTCAAGAGGCAAACATTGCGAAACTTCGTCAATCTGTTTTACAAGATGCCATTCATGGTAAAATAGTACCACAAGATGAATCTGATGAACCTGCGAGTATTATAATAGAAAAAATTAAGCAAGAAAAAGAGCGATTAATCAAAGAAAAGAAAATTAAGAAAGAAAAACCGTTACCTGAAATTACAGACGATGAGAAGCCTTTTGAATTACCTGGTGGATGGATGTGGGTTAGATTAATTGATATATGTTCCAAAGTTACTGATGGGTCACATAATCCACCTCCTAAGAAGGATAAAGGTTTTCCTATGATAAGTGCTAAAAATATTGTAAATAATGACCTTACATTAACTAATGTAGATCGATATGTTAATGAATTGGAATTTGAAAAAGAAAATAAAAGAACTAATATTTCTAAAAATGATGTATTACTTGGTATTATTGGAGGTTCAATTGGGAAAACCGCAATAGTAAAAATAGATACAAAAATGGTGGCACAAAGAAGTATTGCAATTTTTACTACCTATTTAGAATGTAACTACTTTAGATTTATATTGGATTCCCCATATATTCAAAAAGTTCTTAAGGAAGCATCTTCAGGTACTGCTCAGGGTGGGGTTTATCTTAATACTTTAAAAAGTTTATTAGTACCAGTTCCCCCAGTACAAGAACAAAAACGTATTGTTCAAAAAGTAGAGCAACTTATGGATTTATGTGATGAGTTAAAAGTAAATATTGAACAATCAAAATTAGAAATAGAACAATTAACGAAAGCAGTATTACAAGAAGCTTTTACAGTAAAAGAAGAAGTATTAAATTAATTATGAGTCCGTTTCCTAGTCTGTGTTCAAGACTACTAGGAACGGATTTTTTGCATTGTAAGCATATATCACTGTCAAAACTGGAAATGAATTGGTTATAATGGATATAACTACACAATATTATTTCGATTACAAATAAAAATAAGTCGAAAGGATGTTGTAAATGGCGTTGCCTAGATATGATGAAATCCATTTACCATTATTAAAACTGATTCACTATAATTCGGTTAGTCGGTTGAAGGACGCTGTGGAAGTATTAGGACAAGAGTTTTGTTTATCTGATGAAGCACTAATTGAGCGAGTTCCTTGTGGCGCTAAAAAGTTTTACTCTCAAGTAAACTTTTCCAAAAAGCGATTGATTGATGCAGGACTAATTTTCAAAGACACAATACCGTATAGAACAACGGACTCTGCTAGACAATTACTAGCGAAACAACCAAGAAAAATCACAAATCGAGACATAAATGAGTTGATAAAAAACGGAAGAATTATAGAAATTAAAAGAGAAGAAGAATCTGTTCCCCAACCACTTTTAAACACAAATAAAAATAATGAATACTTACAGAAAATAATAGAATTAAATGAAAATGATTATAACTATTTTGAATATCTTTCAGGGTTAATTTTGTCCAAGATACTAAATGTTAATTTAACGATAGTAGAATTTACAGCGCAAAATAATGATGGTGGCATAGACGGTATCATTCATTCAGGGAAGAGTGACGAAGCAAAAGTCTATTTTGAATCAAAATGTAAAAAGGATAGACCTGTACCAATAGGATCTTTACGTGATTTTGTAGGAGCACTTGTTGTAAGAAAAGCAAAACAAGGCTATTATTTTACGACAACTAGATATACTGGGGATGTAATTCGCTATGTAGATAAGTTAAAAGATCCAGATATAAATATCAATGTAACTTTAATAGACGGACATAAACTGGTGGACCTTATTTTTAAATACAATCTTGAAAATGAGATTATGCAGAACAGGTTTGAACTTGAAAAGTAGTAAAATTGGGATTTTACTAGAGGAAAAGATTGTGAAAATCCTTGGTACGCATGGCACCATTTTTCACATACTAGGGAGCCGATAAGGTTCCCTAACTTTTTTTGATTGTGCTACCTTACAATTTTGACTAGATCAATATAATAGTATTGTATTCATAAACACCAATTAAATAATTTTGTTTGTTACAAAGAAAAACTGCCTTCCGTTAACTCGATTGGCTGTTTTTTGTTATATACATCTAATATCCTTGTTGCATACATTCCACTTAGAAATTATATCTCCGTAATTTAAAAGTGTATCAATTGTATATAACTCCTATATATTATTTATCAAACATAAACTCAGCTTGATATTCGGCGTGTGTTTTAGTAACGACACGTTTTATGCTATTACTTTTCTCCATTAAATCAAATAAGCCTTCTCGATTTATCAATTTTACTTTGTGTTTATTAGCTAAAATAACAGCATTTTCGGTAAAGTAGGAATTTGTTATTACATAAGCTTCATGACAATTGTAGAAGTGCATTCCAGAGAAAACTTCTTGAATGGCACTGTTAGTGATTTTGTTGCTATATCTTTTACATTGGACAGCTATTTTTTTACCGTTTTTATATGTAATTATGTCTACGCCTTCATCACCAGACGCTTTAGTAACTTGTGAGTTTTCATATCCGCATTTTTGTAGAAGATTTTTGACAAAATGCTCAAATTGTTCACCTGTCATTTTATCAACTTCCTCCATTGAATAATTCATTTTTTCCTTTTTAATTCTTGCTTGTTCAAATCTCCATTTTAATACAGTATTCGCTTCAGCTTCAACAATAGAACGAGCATTAGGAATATGTATTGATTGCTGTCTTGTAAAGCTAGACATTTCGTTTGATCTCTTTTCTAAATAGTTGCAACGTCTCCAGAAAATAAATGCCAATACACCGAACAAACCTGCATTTATCAAAGCCATCTCCATATTATAATTCGCCCAAATAAACATTGAGCCAAATATAGTTATCATGAGACTTATCGCAGATGCCCAATTATATTTATAAGCTTTGCTTGATAAATCTAGAGTGCTTTCGTTGCCGAACTTTTCATTAACCAAACTAAAAACTTCATTTTGCTTTTCGGATATTTGTTCCTCTAGGCATCTATAACATTTTAATTCTACTTTCTTTTTTTCATAATTTAAGCTTTCATATATGACTTTTTCAAAAGATTGAGTATATCCGATTAGTTCCCCATGCTTTTGGCAATACATTTGTAATCTTCTATTGGCTGGAACATTTTTATTGTTTGATTTCTTTTTATAACGCCTTTTTCCATAATATCGTGACATTTGTATCAACCCCCTAACTTAATATTACCATTGTTCATTGGGTAAAATGACTTAGGATTTAAGAATTTTATAAATTGCCATAGGAGAAAACTCTTACTGTTTATGATTGATATTGAATATTAATATTCAATTAGTAGATTAATAGCATCATATGGTATAATTTAGGTGCCTACATAATGAGTGGCGAAGAGGACGAGCCGAACGTGTCTCACCAAGGGGCATTAGTACACTCAATCCTGCCTTTTCAAAGAGGTGAACGCCCCAATGGAATTTGAAATCAACATTCGTGTTAAGCTTTCCATTGTTGCCATCGAAATACTCTGGGTATTAGCAAACCTATTTCGATGAGTGCAGTAGGCAATTTTCCTCCGACACCCAAAGCGGAGAGACCTTGGTAAAGCCATTCCTTTATAAGGGTGGTTTTTTATTTTTGTTTTAACCTGACAGATCATTTCTTTTCAATACAATTTCTGTATTAACATTATGCGGAGGTTGTATTATGGAAAAGAAATATTATGTGTACGTTCATAAAATACCAAAAACGAATATTATTTTTTATGTTGGCTCTAATTGGCAAGGTGCAAATCCAGACAGAGCTTTTGAAAAGATGAAACGACCAAAGAAATGGATTGAAGAAATAGCAAAACATGATGGGAAATTTGATGTTGAAATTCTCGCTCGTTTTGATAATTCTTTAGAAGCTTATCGGCATGAAATGAATTTGATGAGCCAATATCAAGATAAACATAATTGGTGCTGGTGCAATGGCGAAAGACGGGATGATGAATGGAAAGCAAAAGTGCGAGGAACAACTTTCAGCAGAAAAATAATTGCCATCAAAAATAACGAAAAGGTCTTTTTTGAATCCATTCGATATGCAAGCCAACAATTAAATATTAAACGACCTACTATTCATCATTATTTGAAAACAGGTAAAACTCATTCATCTGGATACCGTTTTAAATATGTAGCAGAAAATCATTGATGAGATGCAATCAATTCTGTATAATGGGGTTAGCAGAAAGAATGGAGAAGTTGTTAAATCAACGTTTTATATGATTCCGTAGCTCAGCTGGGAGAGCGCTACCTTGACAGGGTAGAGGTCGTTGGTTCGAACCCAATCGGAATCATCACTAAGCGTTAGAACGTTGTAATAACAGCGTTCTAACGCTTTTTTTGCGGTGACATAGCGAAGACTAGTCCTTAAGGTAGCGTTAGTCTTAACCCTGTTTGCTCACATGTCTTTGATAAGGAGGCGTGTTTTTTTGTGTGTAAAAATAACGAAAAAGCGATATGCGTAAAACTGTCAAGAGCTTAGAAGATCTATCGAAAACGTTCCTAACGATAAAGAAGTCGAAAGGTCGGACGATGTCCACTTTGCAACAAAACCTAGAAAACTACTGGTAGTTTATAGAATTTCCCGTTATGAAAGACACGACAAAAGGTGTTCGTCAGAGAAACTACCCGAAGCACCGGAAAAATACTCACATTTTACAGATGAAATATCTGAATCCATTTTATTATTTTCTGAAGACGTAGTAGGAATAACTGTTGGGATTAGGTGTAGAAAACAATAATAAAAAAGAAGAAAGTTTCAGATGATATAGAGGAACTGAATAAGGCTGCAGATCAATTGATAGCTGTAGAAGAAGAACTAGAATCTAACTTAAAACAAGCTGGTTTTGAAGAAGAAATCGATATATTAAAACAACAAGCTGAGGAGGCCAGTGATGATGTGAATGAAACTATAAAAAATGTGAGGAGTGTTTACTGTAAGGAAAACTGTATTTAGTTACAGGAATTAATAGGTGTTTCACCTGTTTTATATATAAATAAACTAAACAAATGGAGATGATTGTATTGGCTATGTTTATCGGCTTAATTAGTTTTGTTGGAATGATTGTATTTCTTATCTTAGGTATTGTTGGGGCAGTAAGGAAGTCTGGGAAAACCAAGAAGAACTTTATTTTAACAGGTGTATGTTTTGTATTGTTAATCGCTGCCATATCATTTAGCGGTGAGCCAACTGAAACTGAACAAGCAGAATCCCCAAAAACAGAAACAGAAGTAAAAGACGAAGTTGAGCAAGAAGAACCAAAGGAAAAGGAAGTAGTACCTGAAGTTGAAAAGAAAGAAGAACCAGTAAAAGTTGAACCTGAACAACCTAAAGAAAAAGTGAAAGAAGAACCTCAATTAACAGTTTCACAACAAAATGCTATTCGTCATGCTGAAAACTATATTTCAACTATGCCCTTCTCAAAGACTGGTCTTATTAAACAATTAGAATTTGAAGGATATTCCACAGAGGATGCTACTTTTGCAGTTGATAATATTAAAGTAGATTGGAGGGAACAAGCGGTGAGACATGCAAAAAATTACAATGACACTATGCCAATGTCAAAGCAAGGTTTAATTGACCAATTAATGTTTGAAGGGCACAGTCAAGAGGATTCGACATATGCAGTTGAACAAATAGGGCTTTAAAAATTATAGGAGAGGGAATTTTTTAAAGAGCGATATAAACTAGTTTGAGTAGTTCACTTTCCGATGAAATTATAAAATAAAACACTTGCATTGCAGCTAACGTAAATGAAATTACCAATGAATTTGAGGAACGTAGAGCAAAAGCTCAGGAATGGAAACAAAGAACTTAGGGTAGGGGTCGTTGGTTCGAACCCAATCAGCATTTTCAAAACAAGCACTTGAGATTTCTCAAGTGCTATTTTGTAATGCTTTTTTTAGTTTTTATAGGTTAGATTCATAATATTTTCGATTTTTGGAGAAATTACCATTGGTATCTCTTTAGCAATTTTTTAATAAAAGAGGATCTACCTGCTCCAATGAGCTGGGATTCAGCTGTTACAGATATGACTACAAATGTATTTTCTGATAAGCTCATTATGTTTCATGTTATCGCAATGATTGCAGCTGGAATTGGGAATTTTGGAATGGCGATGGCGGCAAGCCCCAGGAGGGATTTAGGATTTAAATATGCGTCATAAATTCCTGAAATCTCATTGTATGCCGAAGAGGGAGCCAATATTATGATTAAACATGGGTGGTTGGAGGAGCCTCCACAAGCCGATGACAGAGAAAAGCTAATACAAAAATAGGTGAATGGAATCAAAAAAGACAAAGGGAATTTTCCTTTGTCTTTTTTGGGCTAGTAATTAAGCCGATTAATCACAACGTCCTTCTTTTCTTTAGGTTTCTTTGCGTATTCAGCGGTTGCTGTAAAAAGAACATCAGATGATGAGTTAAGGGCAGTTTCACAATAGTCTTGAAGGACACCGATAATGAAACCAACACTAACGACTTGCATGGCAACCTCGTTGTTAACACGAAAATTGTCAATTGTGAATTAATTTTAAAAGATGGAAATTATTTTATTAGGAAAACGTTTTCGTTAATTCGAATCTACCGAATGATGAAAAAACTCATATAAAAAGCCTATACTATGGGTATAGACTTTATATTAACATAGCCATTCGGTTTTTTTTCGGCACAAGTAATTACCATTTACTCCCTTGATTTTCGATATGCTACTATAGTTGTTTTTAAGGAAGCATAGGAGCCAATCGCCGAAGATCCATAGAACCAGCCCATAAATACGCCCGCGGCTAGATTATTTCGATGACTATAAAAAACGGAGATTAGCAATCCAATAATAACTGCGAAAGTCGGAACATATTTTTTGGGTATTTTAAAAACTTTCTTAGCAATTTGTGTAATGATCAAAACGAGAGGTACTGCAATAACAGCATCCCAAAAATTTGTATGTATTATTGGGAAATCCATGTAAATCACCTCGAAAGTTATTTTTTCTTTTTTTCCTTTTTATCATCTTCTTCATCCGCTACCTTGATTTTAATTTTTTTGTCCTTATTTTCTTCTGAACGCTTCGAGTTCTCGTGTGTGGGCTTGTCTTTTGGAGGTGCACAGCCAACTAATGTACCGATGATGAAAATAGTTAATAAAGACATGATTCTTTTTTTCAATAATATCCCTCCAGATGATTTTAAAAATAGGTTTGTACAAAAATCCCATCATCTTCCTGCCATTCTGCTATGAAGATATCTTTATAATCCGATACATTTTGTGCGTCAAGCTGGTTCTTTAACCATGCTTCATTAAATCCTAAATCCTTAATCTCATCCCATAACACTTTTCCATCCCGAATTAAGGTTACAGGTACATACACAGGTTTTTCTGCGAGATTGAAATCTTCTACTGTCGTTTTTTGATATTTTTGCTTCTTTAAAATACTAATCGAGCCATTTGCCTCAAGAAAACAAAAGGCTACCTCACGAACAGAAAAGGTCTCACGCTGGCGAAGAAGGCTTTGTAATTGGTTAATATTTAACCTGGCCTTTTTTAATGCATCTTTATCAACAACTCCATTTTTAATTAGGGCAATTGGTTTTCCTTCAAAGAATCCACGGAAAGATAATATTTTTTGTCCGAGAAATTCAACAATGAATAATAACAATCCCCAAAGGCACATGGAATATACGATATAAACGGTATTTATCTTATCTTCGTAAAGTGCATTTCCTAATATTTCTCCGAAAACAATACCTGCAACAAACGTAAATGGTGTAAGCCGGTTGATAATTTTTCTGCCAACAAACTTGACGATGAAAAAGAGAAGAAAAAAGCCGGTAATCAGTTCAATTGATAAATGGATAAACTTCATTAATTTACTCCCATCTACTTTTGGTAAATCATTATATTTATCTCCAAAAAACTGTGATTTATGAGAAGTAGTAAAGAAAAAACGCCTGAGTCCACGTTGGAACACAGTCGTTTTTCCTTAACATATCCTTTGAATTAAATTAGGTGAGTTATTCCGAGGCGAATTCACTAATGCCGAAACTTCAAATGCTTCCATATCATCAGCAGCAAAAGGTTTGAGCAATTGCGACACTTTTGAAACATCATCCAATGACGGATCAAGCCATTTTTTTTCATCTTCCTTTTGCAAAATAACCGGCATTCGGTCGTGAATATCCTTCATTACTTCGTTTGGAGATGTCGTAATGATTGAGCAAGAAAATAAGGTATTTCCATCGGGAGATTTCCAGCGCTCCCAGACTCCTGCCATTGCAAAAAGTTGATCTGTTTTTAATTTGATCCGCATCGGTGTTTTCGTTTTGTTTGCACCTTTTTTCCATTCATAAAAGCTGTCCGCAATCACGAGGCAGCGTCTATGTTTAAAGGCTTGGCGAAAGCTTGGTTTTTCGGCCAAAGTTTCTGAGCGTGCATTGATCATTTTATAGCCAATCTTCTCATCCTTCGCCCATGAGGGCACGAAGCCCCAGCGCAAATAGCCAAGGCGATTACGTCTGCCATCATTGATTACCGAAAGGACTGATTGAGAAGGGGCGATATTAAAGCTCGGGATATATAAATCTTGTTCAATTGCGGCTTCAATATCAAACCGCTCAAGAATGTCGTCGAACTCTGCAAATAGAGTAAATCGTCCACACATTTCCTGTAACACCTCACTTTTTTATTCTGCCGTAGAAGGTGGTCGATAAGTTGGTAACTTTATAATAAAGGATGTTCCTTTGCCAACGGCACTTTCAACTTCAATTGAGCCTTTTAATTGTTCAATGATTTGAAAACAAATCGTGAGTCCGACACCAGTTCCTTTGTCTTTTGTAGAATAGAAGGGAGTGCCTATTTTTGAAAGCTGTTGCTTCGTCATACCTGGACCATTGTCGGTTATTTTTACGATAATGTCTTGATCTTCTGAAAAGGCGTCTATTGATAGTAATCCATCATTATCAATTGCCTCAATGGCGTTTTTGATAATATTAATAAGAACCTGTTTAATTTCATCCTTACTTCCATTGATAAATAAATCGTTTTTAATAGAAGTTTCGACCTCAATATTTTGGATATTAGTATAGGATGTCATTAGTTCCACGGTTTTTGCGAGTTCTTCGCTGATGTTTATTAATTGTGTATTACTATTATTTGGCTTTGCAAGAGATAAATAATCATTAATAATAGATTGTGCGCGTTTTAATTCAGAAAGGGTAATCTCAATATAATTTCGCTGTTTTTCAGTAATATTTTCATCGCGCATTATTAACTGTAAAAACCCATTTACTGTTGTTAACGGATTTCGAACTTCATGGGCAACTGATGCTGCAAGTTGGCTAATCACATTCATTTTTTCAGAATGTCTCAGTTCCTTTTGAAGTAGGATTTGTTGTTTTAAGTTTTCAATTAGCAGAACGACCAAAAGGAGTGTGATCCAAGTGATAATTGAAAAAATGAACATAACCAGGATTTGCTCAGTTTGATCATTTTTTACCAGGGTGATCGTTCTCGTAATGACAATAAGGCAGTAAATAATTGTAAGAAGTACCAGCTTACTATTTAATAGAAGAGAATGATATTTTTTAAATAGAAAATAAAAAATGATTGTAATAACCACATAATTCATTAAGATAACGAAAAGATTAGAATCCCCAAGTATTTGTGAATAAATCAGCATTATCATAATAACAGCCATTCCCTGAAATAATCCAATATAGAGAAAGGCGACGAATATCGGGATAATCCGGAAATCATACGAAAATCCATTTGCGTAAGAAACTGGAAATGAGATTGTTAAGAGAAGGATAATGACAATCATTCCAAGGAATTTATTCGAGTGGAGCTTTGGATTAGTGCCATTGCCCTGCATTACAAGTAAATAATATAGAAGAATAGGAAAAATAACGATGAGAACATGATAGAGAACATGACCAATATGATCAAACAATTTGCGTGACACCCCTCAATCAAAATTTTCCGAATACTACTTCTTTTAACTTCGACATAATCTCCGATAATCCTTCTCCTCGATACTCACATATTGAATAATATTTCGGAAAAATGTAAAAGCATTTACTTGAACCATAATTCTTTTTTTCTTGTTCTGGGTATGATACAACTAAATATATCTTTTAAATTGGAGGTTCATCATGTTTAAAAAATTATTTGGAAGTAAAGATAAAAAGACGGAGGAAATGTTAATTGCTCCAGCAACTGGTAAAATTCTTGCATTAGAAGAGGTGCCGGACCCAGTATTTTCTCAAAAAATGATGGGAGATGGACTTGCAATTGAGCCATCCGAAGGGAAAATTGTTTCACCAGTAAACGGTGAAATTATTCAAGTTTTCCCAACTAAACATGCTATTGGAATTAAAACCGAAATTGGATTGGAACTCCTCATACATATCGGTCTTGAGACAGTGAACATGAAAGGTGAAGGCTTCACCACTCATGTCAAAGAAGGAGACAAGGTTGAAGTTGGAACTGATCTTGTTACTTTTGATTTAGATTTAGTGAAAGAAAAAGCTGCAAGTACCATTACACCAATCGTCATTACTAATTTTGATGCAGTTGAAGCCTTTGAGAAAATTGGAACCGGCCAAGCGACTGCTGGTTCAACTGAGCTTGCAAAAGTAAAGAAAAAATAAGGTAGCGGTCCCGATTGTGGGACCGTTTTTTCAATGTCTAGCTCCAGGCGCCATCAGCTCTAGGGTCTAGCCAATCGCTTCGGAAGGTTGGGGTCGTCTTATGCTTGTCGCCTCAGCCAGGACGGCAAGGATTCCGGCGTTAGGCATAGGACGTGCCTGCCCTTAGCTGGAATTGGGGTGCCTTGAGCTTTTCTTGATAGTACTTATTGTTTATTTAGGGGCAATTTTTCATATGTCTGTTGGGAAACGCATAGGATTTTAGTGGATTGATTAAAGACTAAGAATGCCACTTTTTGTGTAAACGTCTTTGTGGTCAACATCATCGGGTTTAAAAATGAGTCTTTTTACCCAATGATAAAAAAAGGGTTTTTACCCTTTTTATAGAAAGAGTATAAATAAGAGTTCAAAAAGACAAAAGTGACGACGAGATTCGAAGTTTATCATTTGGTGACTTTTTGAACATCCTCTATAACAGTCAGTCAATGAGAGGGTATGAAATATGGAGATAGGAAGCAGATTACGATTCTTTCGAATTCAAAAAAACATGACACAAGAAGAGCTGGCACAGGAGATTATCTCAATTTCTTATCTTTCAAAAATTGAAAATAACCAAACCTCTGCAAGTATTGAGGTTCTTGAATTATTATGCGACCGATTAGGAATCAATCTGCTTGAAAGTGAAGAATATGAACAATTAAAGGTACTTTATGATTGGTACCACCTAATGGTTGCCCGAAAACGAGAGCCAGCTATTACTTTTTATGAATCCTATGAATGTAAGAATACAAATGATTCAAGAGTTGCTATTTTCTTCGTCCTCTTTGAGCTAAAATACTTTATTTTTTTAAAGCAATTAGACAAGGCAGAGGAGCAAATTAAGAAAATTGATTTATATAAAGATATATTTGATATTCGCATGAATTATTTTTACAAAAAAATTGTTGGGCAATTTTATTATTTTAAAAGCCAGTTTTCTGTTGCAATGGAGCATTTTAAGAGGGCGGAAGAAATTTTAACAAGCAGTGTCCACTTTGAAAGCTGGGAGACGGCTGATCTGTATTACTATAAAGGGCTTAATAATAATCGAATGGGGAAATTAGCCTTAAGTATCGTGTATATACAAAAGGCACTGGCAATCTACCAGTCTCTTTACGATTTAAAAAGAAGTGCTGAATGTCAAATTTTATTAGGCATTTGTTATGAAAAAATTGACGAATTTGAAATGGCGGAAGAGAATTATTTACTAGCAACGAAGATAGCTGAAGGGATAAATGATCCATCTTTATTAGGATTGATCTATCATAATCAAGGTGTGCTATATTCAAAGCTTGGCAAGTCCGCCGAAGCCATCGAACAATTTAGAAATAGCCTTGAACATAAGGAAGAACATATGGTCATTAGCCTGCTGCGCTCAATCCATGGTTTAATCGAAGAATATTATAAAATCGGGGATTATGATGAGTGCAGAAATTGGCTGAAAGAAGGATTTGCAATTGTTGAAAAGCATCAAGACCTTCCCGAATTCAATATTCATTTCATTTACTATGATTATTTGCTTCAGAAGTCTGAAAATCTATCAAAATTTATTGAAAAAGATGTATTGCCGTATTTTGAAGGCATTGACCATCATCTCCATGTAGCTTATTATGCGGAGAAACTCGGAAAAATCTATCAAGAAAATCATAAATATAAGTTAGCAAGCTATCATTTTTCAAAGGCGATTTCGTCTTTGAAAAAACATAGTCATTTATATCAGTAAAAATGTGAGTAAAAAAAGGAGCTGGGAAAATGAAAAAATTAATGCTTTTATTCATGCTTGGACTAGTGACAATTGCAGGTTATCAATTAACGGAAGATATTGCATGGGTAGACAATGACTACCCAGAATCACAAGAAGTACAGGTTTAATGAAGAAAGCAGCCCGATTAAATCCTATAGGGTTCCGTTTTGAGGTGCATATCAATTAAATGATATTAAAAATGGCGTGTAAACTGACAACAGTTTTGACACGCCATTTTTAATATTATTATGAGCAAATTGACAATCAAAATAAGGTTTCTTTGTATCAATAAAGCTCCGGGATTTACTTTAAGAAAATTCTTCAATGATCATCTGTAGATTTATCTTACGACTGTGAGATGCCGGGGCTTATTCGGACAGAACAAGCAAGAAATGCCGGTAAAGAGTCCGAATGCAAGGCTTATTCGGACAGGAACAAGCAAGAAATGCCAATGGAGAGTCCGAATGCAAGGCTTATTCGGACAGGACAAGCAAGAAATGCCAATGGAGAGTCCGAATGCAAGGCTTATTCGGACAGAACAAGCAAGAAATGCCAATAGAGAGTCCGAATGCAAGGCTTATTCGGACAGGACAAGTGGATATTACCTGATAATGGTCCAAATGCGGGATTAGCTTATATGTTTAATGGAATATAAAATGATAGGCTAATTGACAGAAAGATTGATAATATGTTTTAAATGTACAACAAATATTGTCATTGTAAAAAAGTGTGTCAGTTCTAATGCCAATTACCCTAAAAAAGTGGAATATGCCTTTGTTTATAAGGAAAATAGTGAAAAAAGGTATCAATTTCTCCATTTTTGAGAAAATGATACCTTTTTTACTTTGTTGATTGGAGCGGAAGGCACGAGACTCCTGCGGGAAAAGCGTGGCCAGGGGAGACCCCGCAGGAGCGCAGCGACGAGGAGGCTCCCGGACCGCCCGCGGAAAGCGAGTGCCAGCAGCGGAAATCAACACCAACTTTGGAAAGGGACTTTTTCAGTGCCCTCATTAAATCCGGGCTGCTTTTTTAAGTCTATAGAAAATGATGATAATCCGATTGTTTATTCTTTACTTCATCGACTTGTTTTTGAATTTTGCGGGAGTCGGTAGAATGATTCTTTTTGGAAATACGGTCAGCTACAAAACCCACGAGGAGTAACCCTCCAAAAAAGACGAATAGCCGCCCCATAATGGCATATTTTCACCCCCATAATGTAGGTTATGAGAATGGGACAACATCGATGAAGTGTACAAGGGAATCGTAATCTATTTTTAAATAAAAAAAAGCAACGTTCATAAACGTTACTTTTTTGGAATAAATGTAAAGATTTCATGTGATTCGAAGCTATCCACTAAGCGGTCAATCCATAAATAATAATCCAATGCCTTATTTAGCTTCTCAATATCGCTTTTTGCTTCTGCTTTAATTTCATCGCTAATTTGCTCGTCCCCTAATAGTTCCTTTAATTCAGATAACGATTTATGAATCGCATTCATATTGATTGAAATACCGTTTCTCCATTTTATCGTAAAAAGGTCTATAAAGGTTTGATGCCAATCATCCTCCACCTCATATAGGTCTTTTCGAATCCCTTTTTTCCACACCTTATCGACCATTTTTAACTCCACTAAGTTACGAACGGAAGTACTCATACTTGTTTTGCTCATACCTAGCTCTTGTTTCATATCATCCAACGTCATCGGCTCATCATGAAAATACATGAGACCCCAAAGTCTTCCAACCGAAGGAGTTACTCCATATAGATTCATATTTTGGGCGATCGCATCAATTACACGTTCTCGGGCTTTTTCTAGTTTGTCTACGCCTTGCAAAATGATTCACATCCTACAACAAAAATGTTTGATATATATAGCCTACTCATTTGGACAATGAATGTAAAGTGGAGTTGTTAAAAGGATATTGGAGGATATTGGAGGAATTCTAAGTATCAAGTATGTATAGTCCGTACAGTTTTAACTTTACAAAGTTTATGGAGGTATATCCCATTATATCCGCTTTGTGTAATTTGAAAATCATTAATACAATTAATAGGTCATAGTTACTAATTGCTTACTGCATCTGCATTTTACTACTTTTGTAGCATATCAAATAATAGTTCGGGGTATATCATCAAGAAAAATTGAGGTGACAGAATGGAAAATGAAAAACAAGTCAAAATAAAGGTTTCCAATGTAACGAAAATATTTGGACGCTCATCCAAAAAAGCAATTCAACTATTAAAAGAAGGAAAAACCAAGCAAGAAATTTTAAAAAGCACAGGATCAACGGTGGGTGTGAATCAAGCAAGCTTTGAGGTTTATCCAGGTGAAATATTTGTCATCATGGGCTTATCGGGAAGTGGAAAATCTACATTAGTACGTCTATTAAATAGATTAATAGAACCGACTTCTGGTCAAATTTTTATCGATGGAAAAGACGTTATTACCATGAATAAAGAAGAAATTCGTAAAGTACGTCGGAAAAAAATGAGCATGGTGTTTCAACGCTTCGCTTTATTCCCACATAAAACCGTTCTTCAAAACACTGAATATGGCCTGGAGATCCAAGGTGCAGCCAAGCAAGAACGTTCGCAAAAAGCATTTGAGGCTCTTAAACTAGTTGGACTTGAAGGCTATGAAAATCAATATCCCGACCAGCTTAGCGGCGGTATGCAGCAACGTGTAGGATTAGCAAGAGCTCTCGCAAATGACCCGGATATTTTATTAATGGATGAAGCCTTCAGTGCATTGGATCCATTGATTCGTAAAGACATGCAGAATGAACTCGTTGAATTACAAGGCACTATGGAAAAAACGATTGTCTTTATCACACATGACCTTGATGAAGCATTACGAATCGGTGACCGTATCGCCTTAATGAAGGATGGAAACATTGTACAAATCGGCACCCCTGAAGAAATACTTATGAATCCTTCTAATGAATATGTAGAAAGATTTGTGGAGGATGTTGATTTATCCAAGGTATTAACAGCCGGGCATATTGTCAAACGTGCCGAGACTGTACAAGTCGATAAAGGTGCAAGACTTGCACTTAAAATAATGAAGGATCATGGTTTATCAACGGTTTATGTGGTTGACAAGCAGAACAGGCTTGTTGGTGCTGTTAGCGCAGTGGAAGCTTCAAAGGCGGTTGAGCAAGGTCTAACCTTAGCAGATGTTATGATAACAAATCTTAAAACCGTTGAAACGAGCACATTACTTGTTGATTTATTTGATGATGTTTCACAAGCAACGATACCAGTTGCAGTTGTGGATGAACAAAATCGTCTCAAAGGAATTGTAATTCGGGGAGCAGTGATTGGCGCACTTGCAGGTAATGACACATATATAAATGACTTTGGGGCTGAAGAACTCCCTCTAAGTGATGAAAGGGAGGCGTTATAATGGAAGGTTTATTACCAAAGCTGCCAATCGCTAACTGGATTGATCATTTAACAGACTGGTTAGTTTCTAACTTCGAATTTTTATTTGAAGGGATTGCAACAGGACTAGAAGGATTTGTTGAAGGAATTGTTTTGGGATTAGGATTTATTCCTTCAATATTATTAGCACTTATTTTAGGTGCAGTAGCATGGAAGATTTGTAATTGGAAAATTGCTCTATTTACTTTAATCGGATTACTGTTAATCGATAATTTGGGCTACTGGGACAATATGCTTCAAACCATTGCCCTTGTATTAACTTCTGTCGGGATATCTATCATCCTTGGGATACCTTTAGGAATATGGGCATCACAAAGTAAGAAAGTGGGCAGTATTGTAACTCCAATTCTAGATTTCATGCAAACAATGCCGGCATTTGTTTATTTATTACCGGCAATCTTTTTCTTCAATATCGGTGTCGTTCCAGGGGTTGTCGCATCTGTTATTTTCGCGATGCCACCAACGATTCGACTCACAATTCTAGGAATCACTCAGGTTCCTAAGGATTTAATTGAAGCATCTGAAGCTTTCGGATCGACAACAAAACAAAGGCTAGTAAAAGTTCAAATTCCGTTAGCTATGCCTACAATCATGGCTGGAATTAACCAAAGCATTATGCTCGCACTATCCATGGTGGTTATTGCCTCAATGGTAGGTGCACCGGGATTAGGAGCAGATGTGTACCGAGCTGTTACACAGCTACAAACAGGAACTGGTTTTGAAGCCGGTCTGGCGATTGTTATTGTGGCAATCATTTTAGACCGGATTACTCAAAATATAGGAAAAAATAAACAAGGGGGAATAGTATAATGTTTAAAAAAGCATTAACAGCATCATTAGCAATTGGATTAACAATAGGACTTGCTGCATGTGGTGGCGATTCTGAAAAAACGGGAACTTCAACTGATTCTACACCAGCTTCAGTTGGGAAAAGTGTGGATTATAAGATTGTTGGAATTGACCCGGGTGCAGGCATCATGAAGGCTACAGCTTCTGCAATTGAAGAGTACGGGTTAAAGGATTGGACATTAATAGAGGGTTCTGGTGCAGCGATGACAGCAGCACTTAAAAAGGCATATGACAAGGAAAAACCGATTATCATTACAGGTTGGACGCCACACTGGAAATTCTCTGCTTTTGATCTGAAATATCTTGAAGATCCAAAAGGAGTATATGGTGGAGAGGAAAATATTCATAGTATTGCACGACTTGGATTAAAAGAAGATCTTCCTGGGGTTCATACATTACTGGACCAGTTTCATTGGACTGCTGATGATATGGGGAGCGTAATGGTTGATATTAATAAAGGAACAAAGACCGAAGAAGCAGTTGCAAAATGGATAGAAGAGAATCCCGATAAAGTGGCAGAATGGACTGAGGGAGTTCAAGAAGGCGATGGGGAAGAAGTAAAATTAGCTTATGTCGCATGGGATAGTGAAATAGCAAGTACAAATGTTGTTGCTAAGGTTTTAACGGATTTAGGTTATAAAGTAAAAATGAGTCAGGTAGAAGCAGGACCAATGTGGACTGGTGTAGCCGATGGATCAGTTGATGCACACATTGCTGGCTGGTTACCAATTACCCATGCTGATTACGTAGAAAAATATGATGGGAAATTCGAAGACCTCGGTGCAAACCTTGAAGGTACAAAAATTGGCTTAGTTGTACCGACTTATATGGACATTGATTCAATCGAAGACTTGAAAGAATAGTATATGCAAGTTGCTAAATTCAGACTGTACACTCTTTTGATGAGTGTACAGTTTTTTTTGGTTTTTGGTATAGTTGGAAAAGGCTATAGCATAAGTGAAGGATATGAGCAGACTTATGGATATTATTGGAAATTCTATAACATAAAGGCAAGATATAAGCGGACTTTTAGATATTGTTGGGAAAAGCATTGGCATAAGTGATCGATGAAGGACATTTCGAACAGAATACTTGCTCAAAAAGGTCTTCATAGGTCCGATGAAGACCTTTCCGAATCGAAAATATGCTCAAAAGGGTCTTCATAACCCGAATGAAGACCATTCAAACCAAAAATACTCACAAAAAGGTCTTCATAAGCTGGATGAAGACCAAAACAAAGGTATCACACCCAAGAAAAGGTATTCATCTAGATCTGCACTCAAACGTGGCTGTCCCAATTAGCTCTTCCTCAAAAAATCCAACACTGGCTCAAATGCCTGTTCATCTTTCGCTTTAAAATAATGTGCGAAGGGGCAGCCTTTTTCATTGATTCTTTCGATGACCGTCTCCAATGGAAAATCCTCAATCGACAAATCATCCGTTAACTCATCCCAATAAAGTGGAGTGGCAACATATGCCCCATCATTGCCGCGAACTGAATAGGGAGCAACAATTGTTTTTCCCTCAGCATGCTGCACATAATCCACATACAGTCGGTTGCCACGATTCTTTTTTAGTCTCTCCGTTGTAAAAAGATCGGGTTCCATCGTTGTTAAATAGTTTGCGACAAACTCCGTGAATTGGCGAGTATCATCATATGTAAATCGGTTTTCTGGAAGGGGGATATAAATCTGTAAGCCCTTATTTCCTGATGTCTTTACAAATGAAATCAATTTTAGACCATCAAAAACACCTTTTAAAATCGTGGCTGCCTTTTTCGCCAAAGGAAAAGCATCTCGGGACGGGGGATCCAAATCAAAAACAATCTCAGATGGTCCTTTTGAATAAATCGTTTGAAATGGGATATGAAACTCGAAACTTAATTGGTTTCCCAACCATGTAAGGGTTTTTAAACCATTACAAACAATATATTCAATCCCCTCCGAGACCGAGGTTTGGATAAAGTCAGGTGCATACTCCGGGCAATTTTTTTGATAAAATTTTTCACCATACATTCCGTGTGGATAACGTATGACCGTTAATAAACGGTCCTTTAAAAATGGAACCATATAAGGAGAAACCTCAACCAAATAGTGGATGTAGTCAAGCTTTGTTATCGATTTGTCTTTCCAAAGGGGTTTGTCCGGATGAGTAATCTCGATATCTTCGGGTAGACGCGGCGCATTCCGGACAAGTTTTTCCCATGTGCAATCCTGCCAGAATACATCAAACCGGAATTTTGAAAAGCTAGGCTGCCGCAATTGCTCTTTATACAATTCCAAATAAAAAAGCTCTACACAAATACCAGGCTCGACTTTAATGAATCCGGTAGTTTCTTCATTAGCATTTGCTTGAATAACCCCTAGGAGGGCCTGTCGCTCATCAGAAGAAAGACCATGTGAAAACAAGCCAATCTCATAAATTTGGCTATTTCTCATCACACCAACATGAAAAAATGCATTTCTTTTGTCATAGCCCAGTATAAAAAAGGCGCCAGCCTGCCAATTCTTCATTTTGTACCAATTTGTTGTGCGCTTGCCCTCATCCCATGTACTATCTAATTTTTTCGCAATAATCCCTTCAGCGTTGGACCCAGTTGCTTTAGCCCAAATTGAATTAAAATCTTGTTCATATGTAATTAATTGGATGAGCGCACGATTGTTTGGGTCAACAAGACTTGGAAGGTTTACCTTATCAAAAAAGTTAAATAAATCAGCTTTACGGTCTTGAAATTTTCTTTCCATAAGATTCTTGGCACCAAACATCAGTAAATCAAAAACCAAATAATGAGCGGGTTTTGCTGTAGATGCTTGTACAATCTTAGCTTCACTCTTCAAGCGTCCACGCTGCTGAATACGCTCAAAGCTTGCTTTGTAAGTAGATTCTAATAGGCAAAGCTCCCCATCGAAAACAAGTGGCAGGTACGGTTCCATTACATCTGAAAGTTCCTCACATTGCTTAATAATTTCTGGAAACTGATCATTAAGAAGATTCCCGTTTCTGCTAATCAACTGGATACGGTTTTTTTCCCAATGTAGAATTGCCCGGAAACCATCATATTTAATTTCGTATACCCAGTTTGGTCCGGTGGGTGCTTCGGAAATTAGGGTCGGAAGCATTGGTTTAAGCATCGTATCACTCCTTTAAGAAAGCCCCCTTTTGAGAAAGGAGCTCTTAATCAAGTACCAACTTTTTTACGGGTTGTTCTCGTTTTTGGTTTTGCAGATGTCGTACTATCAGTGCCTGTTGAAGCCTTAGGTTTTGCTATTGGTTTTGTATTTCCTTTTGGAGCAGCCGTTTTCTTTGGCGCGGCTGTTTCCTTGGATTTCGTCCGTTCAATACTTGCCTGTAGGGCACTCATAAGATCTACAACATTTGTACGCGGAGCCTCAGCAGAGGTTGTTCCTTCATTATTATTAATTTTCGATTCGATCAGCTCCATAAGGGCGGTGCGGTATTCATCTTTATATTTTTCAGGGGTGAATTCAGTCGTTAACTGGTCAATCAGCATAATTGCGGTATCAAGCTCTTTTTCATTTATATTCACATTTTCCGGTACGCCAGGAACCTCTGCGACATTGCGAACTTCATCGGGGTAATGGATTGTTTCCATTACAAGGCTGTTTCTATAGACGCGGATAATCGCCATTTGCTGCTTTGAGCGGATGGTAATTTCAGCAATCCCGATTTTTCCTGATTTTTGTAAGGCCTCACGAAGTAATGCGTAGGCCTTACTGCCATTTTCACCAGGTCCCATGAAATAAGAACGGCTAAAATAGATCGGGTCGATTTCCTCAAGCTTTACAAAATCAATTATTTCGACACTTTTATCTTCATGCTCATCCTTAAGCTCTTTTAATTCCTCATCATTCAAAATTACAAATTTCCCTTTTACATATTCATAACCCTTAACGATATCCTCATTTCCTATATCTTTTTCGCAATTGGGACAGATTTTTTCATATTGTATGGGTGTATTGCATTCTTTATGAAGATTTCGAAGCTTAACGTCTTTGTCTTCGGTTGCAGAGAAAAGCTTTATTGGAATATTTACAAGTCCAAAGCTGATTGACCCTTTCCACATTGTGTGCATAAGTTTTCTACTCTCCTTTTTTACTATTATTGTTTCCCGAAACTGGCGCTGGAATGATGGTAATATAAACCTGAGGACATTTATAAAAAATAAATAATAGTTACCCCCCAAAAAAGAAAACCGGTGACGTAAACTGTAATTGAGTCAAACATTACAAACATAATTGTGAATGTAACGGAAAAGAAATGTATGTTACAAAACCGGTCACGATTTCAATTAGAGAGTAGTCTTTTGTATTAGTGCTATTGTAATATTTTTTGGTTAAGCCGTTCAATGTGAAAAATTGCTATTGAATCTTGCTTTCACCTCTTGCTACTATTAACAGATAGTAAAAGAAATGAGGTGAAACCGGTGCTGAGTCTATTATTTAAAATGGGAAAACGAAAAAGCACTCTGGAAGAAACCGTTATGGAGATTCAAAATGGAAATAAAACCAAACAAAATAAACTAATTGAAGACTATAAACCCTTTATTGCAAAAAATGTGTCTGCTGTTTGTAAACGATATATAAGTGAATCAGATGATGAATTTAGTATTGGGCTTATCGCATTTAATGAAGCCTTGGAAAAATACTCGAAGGAAAAGGGAGCTTCCTTTTTATCCTTTGGTGAACTTCTGATTAAACGACGGGTGATTGACTACATCCGCAAAGAAGCACGGGTAAGAAATATTAATTTTATCTCGAATGGTGAAATAGACGAGGAAGGGGCTCAATCGAAAATCGAGGCTCATCTTTCTGTCGATGATTACCAAAGGAAAGTGGAGCAGGAACATAGGAAAGAAGAAATTCTCCATTTTCATAAGGTTTTGCAGGAATTTGGTTTGTCATTTCAAGAGTTACTTGAAATTTCACCAAAACACGCAGATGCAAGGCTTAATGCGATCATGGTATCAAAGGTCGTCGTTGAAAATGATGAGCTTAAGCGTGCGTTGTTTGAAAAGAAACAGCTTCCGATTAAACATCTTGAATCGAAAGTAACAGTAAGTCGTAAAACGATTGAGAGAAATCGAAAGTACATTATTGCAATGGCCATCATTTTATCTGGTGACTATCTTTATTTAAAAGATTATCTAAAAGGGGTGTCGGGGAGTTGAAAAAGGGGATCGTTATGGATGTGAACGATGAATATATTACGATGTTAACCCCTGAAGGTGAATTCGTAAAAGCCAAACATACGAAGGAAAACTATGAAATTGGTGAGGAAATGCCTTTTTTTCCAATCAATGAACGTGTAAGCAATACTTTTAAGCAACGTTTCTTTCAGATGAAGAAATGGCGTTACGCACTTGCAAGTTCTTTAGTTGCAATTTTATTTTTATCTTTATTTATACCTTTTTCATCGCGTAATGAAGTATATGCCTACATGTCCATTGACATCAATCCAAGCTTTGAAGTGGGATTAGATGAAAACCTTCACGTCGTCAGTCTAGAAGCTTTAAATGACGAGGCAAAAAAATTATTGGAATCCATTCCAGATTGGAAAAATAGCACGCTGGACTCAATCGCAGAAAAGATCATTCACCATAGTAAAGATAATGGCTATCTTGAAGATGGGAAGCAGGTCCTCATTACCACCGTTGTGGCAGATACACATAAAAAAGAGGTGGACCAGGAGCTTCAGCAAGGAATTGAAAACATTAAAGAAGAATATGAAAAAGAACAAATTGCAGTCACCTCTATAACAAGTACGGTTGAAACGAGAAAGGCTGCTCAAGATAAGGGGATCTCTACTGGTAAACTTCTGATTAAAGAAAACAAGGTTCCAAAGCCAGTTGAAGAAAAAAAACCTGAGCCTGCTGGGCAGGATAAAAATAAAAATAACCAGCAGGACAATTCCGACAAACAGATAGATATGAACGAGTTTAAAAATACTCACAAACAAAGGTCAGAAGAAGTTCAAGAGGAGCTTAAAGAGAAAAAAGAACAGATAAGAGATAAAGTCAAAAACAATATAGAAAACTCCAATATGCCTGACCATATCAAAGAGAAAAAGTTCGAAAAAATGGATGAAAAGTGGGAAAAGAAACAACGTCATCAAGAAGAAATATGGGAAAGAAAACAGAATAAACATGAAGAAAAAGAGTGGAAAAAAGAAGAGAAAAATCAAAATAAAGAAAATCAAAATCGTGGAAACAATGGCTATAATGGAAAACAGAATCAAGGCAACAACGGCAAGCACAATCAAGGCAACAACCATAAAGGAAACAATCATTAAAGCCGAGGGCCAACCTCGGCTTTTCTTCCATTTTATGAAGTTTTTATTCGCCTTTAAATTGGGACTGTGCTTGTGCAACAAGGCGTTTTGTAATTTCGCCACCCACCGAACCATTTGAACGAGACGCTGTATCTGAACCAAGCTTAACACCAAATTCTTGGGCAATTTCAAATTTTATTTGATCTAAAGCCTGTTCAATCCCAGGAACTAGCAATTTATTACTACTTCTGGACATATTCCTCACTCCTTTTCGTTTATAGAACAACGTATAATTCGTTGTATCATTAGTATAAGAAGATAATTAATTTCAATACTGGAAATGCATACTAAAAGAAAAACGCAAGGTGCCCCAATTCCAGCTAAGGGCATGCACGTCCTGTGCATAACGCTTGAATCCTTGCCGTCCTGGCAGGGGCTTATGACCCCGAGCCGATGGCACCTGGAGCTAGACATCGAAATCTTTGATTAATGAATAAAAAAAGACTTTCAAAGTGGTAAAAAATTCTATAATATAGAAGGATAAATTATAGCCAGGTAAGGATGAGAAAATGAATGTGGAAAAAAATAAATAGATACTTCAGTGACCTTTCACCTGCCCAATTGATTTTTACATTTTATCTACTGGCAGTATCGGTATCTGTTGCGTTACTGAGTTTACCTTTCGCAATGAAAGAAGGAGTAGAGGTCTCCTTTATTGATACATTATTTACAGCAGCGAGTGCGATTAGTGTTACCGGTCTAAGTGTTATATCCATTAAAGATACATATTCAGAAGCAGGTATTTTTATTTTAATTTTTGTTTTACAAGTCGGCGGAATTGGGATTATGACGATGGGAACCTTCATCTATCTAATATTTCGCAGGAAAATAGGGTTACGTGAACGACGTTTAATTATGGTAGACCAAAATCAAACACAGCTCTCTGGTTTAGTAAATCTTCTTAAACAAATCTTAATTATTTTTATTGCGATTGAGTTTTTTGGAAGTGTGGTTTTAGGTCTGTATTTTATTCCATTTTATGATACCTGGCAGGAGGCGTTTATTCATGGGATTTTTGCTGCAGTAAGTGCAACAACAAATGCCGGCTTTGATATAACAGGGAGCTCGTTAATACCGTTTGCTAATGATTACTTTGTCCAATTTATCACGATTATTTTAATCATTTTAGGAGCAATTGGCTTTCCGGTTTTAGTGGAGATTAAGGATTTCCTTCTTAATAAGAAAGGGAGATATCGTTTTTCATTGTTTTCGAAGTTAACAACTGCCACTTTTTTGTCTTTAGTTGTATTTGGCACTTTTATGATCCTTCTACTAGAGTTCAATCATTTTTTTGAAGGGAAAAGCTGGCATGAGTCCTTTTTCTATTCGTTGTTCCAGTCGGTGACAACAAGAAGTGCGGGGTTGGCTACGGTGGACGTGAATGAATTCACTGAGCCCACTTTGTTATTCTTAAGTTCAATGATGTTTATTGGGGCTTCCCCAAGCTCTGTAGGTGGGGGGATTCGTACGACAACCTTTGCGATTAATATTTTGTTTTTATTCAATTTCGCAAGGGGAAACAAATCGATTAAAATTTTCAAACGTGAAATCCATGAAGTGGATATTCGCAAGTCTTTGATTGTGACGATCTTTGCGTTTTTTACGTGTTTTGCATCTGTTTTTATTTTATCAATTTCTGAGAATTTTACGGTTATGGAAATACTCTTTGAGGTTGCGTCTGCATTTGGAACATGTGGATTATCGACGGGAATTACTCCTGATTTAAGTAACTTCGGAAAAATACTTATTATGTTACTCATGTTTATCGGAAGGGTTGGAATCCTGAACTTTATCTTTATTATCGGAAAGAAAGGGAAGGACGTAAATTACCACTACCCTAAAGAAAGACTGATTATTGGATAATGAAAAGAGCACTTCTCATTGTGCTCTTTTTTCAGTCGTTGCCGTAGCTTGTGTCCTTGGATGGGTGCATGAAAGGAACCCCTTTAGGCTGCTTTTTACTTTCCAATAGCTCACGGTTTTCAGTTGTGTTCCAGCCAATGTCATTTGTCGGATGGACCCACTGGTCACCGGCCATAATATCTGGGTCCGTTTCATCGCTCCAATTATTAAGTGGTGAGTCCGGTGAATTATAGAGGCTATCCCCAATCACGACTCCATGTTCATTGACAAATGGATCCTGCATTTTTATTCCGGTCCCTTTAAAGGATGGAGCCGAGATTTGATGGGGCAGTGTTTCATCTAAAATCGGTGATTCGATTTCCTCATCATGTTTTTTCTTTTTCGTCATTCATATACACCTCGCATTTTTATTTTACATTAGTGTTTACAATGATAGGATAATTTATAAAGTGTTGTGCCGACGCAAATATCGTGAAACTAACGCATATATTGCGGATCTTACGCAAATATTGTGAAAACGACGCAAATATCCGTTGAGCGACGCAAATATTGTGAAATTGACGCAATTATTGTGGATCCGACGCAAATATCCTGAAATTGACGCAAAAATCGTGGACCCGACTCAAATATCCTGAAACTGACGCATATATCGCAAATCCGACGCATATCCGCGGGTAAGGTGAATTTTACCATTGATGGAGGATGCAATCATGGTGAAAACTACTGATTAAAAGGGGGTTAAAACATGAAACGTAAGGTAGAATTTGATGCTGCAAAAAAGAATAATTTTACACCTAAAGAAAGCATGCCTGACACGGAATTTTCTGCAGAAGCGGATTCTGAAAATCCGATGAAGGGTGCAAATCGTAATTCCAAAAAAGGAAACAGTACCGGGGAATAAGAAAAGTGCAAGGTGCCTCAATTCCAGCTAAGGGCAGGCACTTCCTGTGCCTAACGCTAGATTACTTGCCGTCCTGGCATCGGTGACAAGCATGAGACAAGCGCTGGCAGAAGGTGTATTTTACCTTCAGAAGCGAGTCGCTTATGACCTCGAACCGATGGCGCCTGGAGCTAGACAAAGTAAAGAGTCAGCATGGGCTGACTCTTTCTTATGATACCTTTCGGGAAAAGACCTTCGTTTTTCGCTCAATAGGGTCAAAATAAACAAGTAAATACGTATCCTGTAAGGTAATTTCACCTGTCTGTTTATAAGTCTCAAGGTCGAGTGGAATTTTTTCAACAACGGTATGCTTATACAAATCTTTTTCCTGAAGCTGTAATTGACTAAATCCGTCACCTAAAGCATCTGGATGCTCCACAATCTCCTGATAAAAGGCAGCCCTGTCTTCCTTGCTCACAAGGTCATCCCACCAAGGTTTACGTGGTTTGTATTTTTGATTTCTTAAGTAATCAAATTTCATGATTGCTTCAATAACCGGAAGCTGTTCCCGGTTTGATTCTTGAAGAAATTCGTAAAGACGTTTGAATAAATCCTCCAGCTGGTGACCAATTCGTGACCAACCACGTTCATCCCAATACGTCCCGAAGTCTTGAAAGAAATCAAAGGGTGTTTCAAAACTATGGGTTACTAAAAACTCCACCGTCTCATTCATTCGATGGTCATTCCAATACTTTTCAAGCACATCCTCGACCTGTTTAATGCGCGTAATATCATCAAAGCTCAAGACATTGTTTCCAAGGATCTCATATGGCGAATGATCCATATATGTGTAATCATGCTCTGCCGCACGAATTCGTACCCCAGTTCCGCGAAGCATTTTTAAAAAGCCAAGCTGCAGCTCCTCCGGTCGCATGTCAAAGACTTCATTAAAGGTTTTTCGGAAGGAGTTGTAATCCTCCTCAGGAAGGCCGGCAATCAAATCTAGATGCTGATCAATTTTTCCGCCTTCTTTTACCATCATGACCGTACGCTGTAGCTTTGAGAAATTTTGCTTTCGCATCACTAACTCGTTTGTCAGGTCATTTGTAGATTGGACACCAATTTCAAACCGGAACAATCCAGCCGGTGCGTTTTTATTTAAAAAATCGATGACTTCAGGTCTCATGATATCTGCCGTTATTTCAAACTGGAAGACTGTGCCTGGGCGGTGCTCATCAATTAAAAATTGAAACATCTCCATTGCATAGCTGCGGCTAATATTGAAAGTGCGGTCAACGAATTTAATGGTTTTGGCACCATGCTCCATTAAGAAGCGAATGTCCTCCTTGATTTTTTCACGATCAAAATAGCGGACCCCTACCTCAATGGAAGAAAGGCAAAATTGACAATTAAAAGGACAACCGCGGCTTGTTTCAATGTACGTCACACGTTTTGACAAAGAGGGGAGATCCTCCTCAAATCGAAACGGTGATGGCAAATCCTTTAAGTTTAGTTTATTTCGCTGTGGATTGAACTTTAGTCGACCCTCTTTACGGAAAGCGACACCACTTATTTCATCTGTACTCTCCCCGTCACGAATCGCCGTAAGTAAATCCTTAAAGGTTTCCTCACCCTCACCCATGACAATATAATCGACCTCTGGGATTCGTTCAAGCCATTCGTGTACATCATAGGTCACTTCAGGACCACCAAGGATGATGACTAGTTCCGGATTTATTTTTTTGAGCATTTTAATAACTTTAATGGTTTCTTCAATATTCCAAATGTAACAGCTGAAGCCAATGACATCTGGTTTTTTTCTATACAAATCAGTAACGATGTTCATTGCTGGATCGTTAATTGTGTATTCAGCAAGTGTTACATCAAATTCAGGCGCGGCATATGCCTTTAAATACCGAATTGACAGACTTGTATGGATATACTTTGCATTTAATGTACTAATAACAATGTTCATTCTCTTGCTCCTTATTCTTTCGATTAACCTATCTATTTTACCACAGGAGGATAGTTGCACCAAATCCTCGATGAATTTGCAGAATTTATTTCAAAATCCGACAATTTCCACTATAATAGGGATTAGTGAAAAGGCTTTTATAATAAGCGTTTAGAAATAGTGAGACAGATCAGTGAAGGGGGCAGACATTTGAGGCGATTAAAAAGAAAAAAAAGGGAAGAAATGGTGCACAAAAAGTCACCATCAAAATTAACATCATGGTGGCATAACTTAAAGATTGGCTATAAATATGGAGTGGCGTTTACTTTTACAATTGTATTGTTTTGTGTGACAGCAGCAATTATATTTATTCAATTATTTAACATTAACAACGCGGTGAAGGAAGTTGAAAAAAGTGGCGAACACTCCATTCTGATTACAGAGGTGTCAAGGGTTTTTAGCCAATTGGGCAGTGAGATTAGTCTATATGCACAGAATGGCAATGGGGCGCATGTAGCGGCTATTCAAGATTTAAGTAAGCAATATGATGAATTATCCAAGGAACTAAGTCCTGCTATTACAACATTTGAGCTCGAACAGCTTTATAACAAGGTTGGCGAAAATAAAGTGGAGTTGACCAATTTGTTTGATGAGAAGGTTTTTCAAGCAATCCTTCAAATGGATAAGCTAGCAGCCATTCAAGCAAGTAAAGAGGCTAACCTGATTATTTCCGATGCGGAAAAACAATTAGATCAGCTTAGAATTATTATTAAAATGAAAAGTGAACAATCTGTATCTGTAGCCAATTCAAATGTTACAGGAACAATTGTTGTTTTACTCGTTTCTATAGTGATTTCTACGATCATAGCCATTTTAAGCCTTGTCATCATTGGCCGTAATATCGGGAAACAGCTAAGAAATTTAATTGGATTTTCAAATCGAATTGCTGAAGGAAATTTAAAATTCGATGAGATTCCGGTAAAAGGAAAAGATGAAATCGGATTGTTAAGCAAATCATTAAATGTCATGAATAACAGTCTTCGTTCGATGATTCAGGAAATAACAATTGTCTCTGATCAGGTGACATCAAAGAGTTCTGAATTAATGATCTCATCAAGTGAAGTGAAGGCTGCAAGTCAGCAAATAGCTTCTACCGTCCAAGAACTGTCGACAGGTGCTGAAGAACAAGCGAATTCATCAACCCAGTTAGCAAAAATGATGGAGGAATATGCTGAAAAAATTCAGTCAGCTAACCAAAATGGGAGCCAAATTAATGTGTCATCACAAAATGTGTTAGAAATGACGGAAAAAGGTCATGAATTCATGAATGCTTCAACTGAGCAAATGAATAAAATTAATAGCATCATGGAATTTTCCGTGAAAAAGGTTAAAGGACTTGATGAACAAACGAAGCAAATTTCTACTTTAGTCAAGGTCATCCGTGATATTGCGGACCAAACCAATCTTTTAGCACTTAATGCTGCAATTGAGGCTGCACGTGCTGGGGAACATGGGAGAGGTTTCGCAGTTGTTGCAGATGAAGTCCGTAAGCTTGCCGAGCAAGTTTCACATTCAGTTAAAGACATAACCGACATTGTAAATAGTATTCAAAATGAATCGAATTCTGTTGCCCAAGGCTTATTAGATGGGTATAGCCAGGTGGATGAAGGGGCTAGGCAAATTCAAGTGACAGGCCAAACGTTTAAGGATATTTACGATGCGGTAACCGTCATGGTTAAACGCATCCAGAGCATTTCGGAAAACCTTGATATAATCGCAAGCAATACAGTCGAGATGAATTCGTCAATTGATAATATTGCAGCCGTTTCCGAACAATCTGCAGCAGGAATTGAGCAAACTTCTGCCTCTGTTCAGCAAACAAATAGTTCAATGGAAACAATCTCTGATCACTCGGAACTACTCTCGGATTTAGCAGGCAGACTAAACACAATGATTAGTAAATTCAAATTGTAAAAGAACCAAGCCAGTACTTGCGGGTGCTGGTTTTCTTTTTGCAATTATAGGGATACCAAAATGTGAAGAGGTTTAGTAAAATAAATGATAGTGAAGGGAGTGTTGCTCGATGTATAATTATTGTGAAATGCAAACGGATATTTTCGGAACGATCTATATCCTCGCGGGTGAAACAGAATTACTTGATATTTCATTATCTAATGAAGACTGGGAAGAGACTAGTAAAAAATACAATCCAGCTTATGCACCGGATGATGCTTTAATCCTAGAAATCAAAAACCAACTAGAGGAATATTTTAAAGGCGACCGTAAAACATTCAGTTTCCCAATTAAGTTTAATGGAACTGCTTTTCAGGAGAATGTCTGGAATGAGCTTTTGAACATACCTTACGGGCAAACACGCTGTTATGCAGATATCGCATATGCGATTAATAACCCGAAAGCCGTGCGTGCAGTCGGACAAGCTAATCGTAAAAATCCAATCCCAATTGTTGTTCCATGTCACCGCGTAATTGGAAAGGATAAATCCTTAACTGGTTATACCGGTACAAGAACAGACCTAAAAGAAAAGCTGTTGGAATTAGAAGGTGTGTTATAACGATATTTTTAGCTAGCGTTGATAGAAATGGATGATCGATGATAAAATCGAACTAATTTTCTTGAAACATAATAAGCCTCCTTCATCATTTGAAAGAGGCTTGAAAAGACAGCTATTGATAAAAATTTGGACGACGATCCTGGAAAATCGGAATTTGTTTTCTAACTTCCTGGACCTTGCCAAGGTCGATGTCGCCAACTAATGTCGTGCTATCAGTACCTGCTTCCGCAATAATTGTTCCCCATGGATCGATAATCATCGAATGTCCTGCAAACACATTATCAGGGTTACTTCCAACACAGTTACAAGCAACGACATAGCATTGATTTTCAATCGCTCGACTTAGGAGTAGAGTACGCCAATGCTCGAGGCGAGGAAGTGGCCATTCCGCTACCACGAATAAAATTTCTGCCCCACTTGTTGTATGTGCGCGAATCCATTCAGGGAAGCGAATGTCATAGCAAATGACACCGGCAGAAGGTACATTTTCAATCGTGAAATCCCCTTTTCCTTCACCGGCTTGTAAATACAGATGCTCATCCATGAGCTGGAATAAATGAAGCTTACTGTATTCACCGATGATTTTTCCTTCTCGATTAAAGACAAGCATCGTGTTTGTCACACCCTGTTCTGTCTTTTTGGCAATCGAGCCCGCCACGATATTAACGGAATATTGTTTTGCCAAGTTTTTTATAAATCCTTTTGTTTCATTACCGTTAACATCGGCGATTTCATCTAATCTTGTTAAGTCATATCCGGTTGTCCAAAGCTCTGGCAGAATAATAATATCTGGTTTATCCAGTGTCATTGTTTTTTCAATTTCTTTAGACATAAGGTCAAAATTTTCTTGCGGTTTTCCGAATTGAATATCATACTGAATACATGCAATTTTTAGATTCATTTGGGGCCTCCCTGTGAAAAATACTTTTTAAACATCCTCTTTACAAGTTAACTCTAACAATATATGATATTGGACTAGTATTTCAAGTATTTTGAAGAAGGTGCAGACATGAAAAATTTTGAACAATCTGAAATCCTGCGAAATTTACCGAAGCAGTTTTTTGCTTCACTTGTTTCAAAGGTCAATGATGTCGTTGCCAAGGGAAACGATGTCATAAATTTGGGTCAGGGAAATCCAGATCAGCCAACGCCACAGCATATTGTTGATGCTTTAAAACAAGCTGCTGATCAACCGAAATTTCATAAATATTCACCGTTTCGAGGGCATTCTTTTTTGAAGAAAGCAGCAGCCGAATTTTATCAAAGTGAATACGGAGTAGAACTTGACCCAGAAACGGAGGTTGCAGTTCTTTTTGGCGGGAAGGCTGGATTAGTTGAGATTCCACAATGCCTTTTAAATCCTGGCGATATTGCCTTGGTCCCAGATCCCGGTTACCCCGATTATTGGTCAGGTGTTGAACTTGCCCGAGCAGAAATGGCATATATGCCACTGAAAAAGGAAAATGCCTTTTTACCTAATTACTCAGAAATTGATTCAGATACACTTGAAAAAGCCAAAGTTATGTTTTTAAATTATCCAAATAACCCAACCGGGGCTATAGCGACAAAGGAATTTTTTGAAGAAACAATCTCTTTTGCAAAAAAGCATGAGATTTGTGTCGTGCATGATTTTGCATATGGTGCAATTGGATTTGACGGAAAAAAACCAATCAGTTTCTTAGAAATGGATGGTGCCAAGGATATCGGAATTGAAATCTACACACTATCCAAGACATATAATATGGCAGGCTGGAGAGTTGGTTTTGCAGTTGGAAACTCAAGTGTAATCGAAGCCTTAAATCTTATTCAAGACCATATGTATGTAAGTTTGTTCAGTCCAATCCAAGCAGCAGCTGCGGCAGCCCTAACTGAGTCACAGGCCTGTGTAAAAGAACTAGTAGACAAGTACGAATCAAGACGTAACGCCTTCATCGGTGCGCTTCATGACATCGGTTGGGATGTGATAGCACCTGCAGGCTCCTTTTTCGCATGGCTACCAGTACCAGAAGGGTATACATCTGTTAGCTTCGCAGATCTTTTGCTTGAAAAAGCCCATGTTGCGGTCGCGCCGGGAATTGGCTTCGGTGAGTATGGGGACGGGTATGTCCGAGTTGGTTTTTTGACGGATGAAGATAGACTGGTTGAAGCGGCAAACCGAATCAAAAAATTGGGTTTATTTTAAAATAACTTTGATGAAGAACTAAAAGGACTTTATAGGTAACTATAAAGTCCTTTTTAAATAGATAAGGATTGGTTAAGAATGGAAAACTAAGGGCCTAAATGGTATACTAATAGTAGTTTTTAGTAGGTACAAAATCATAGAATGATAGAAGGTGTAAATTCGTGGATAGAGAAAAAATAATGCTAGTGGACGATGATCGTGATATTAAAGACATTTTGCAATTGTACTTGGAAAAGGAAGGTTATACTCTAATTCACGCTGAAGAAGGTTATACTGCACTTCGTCTTGTAGAAGAACAAAATCCTGATATTATCATTCTTGATGTAGTGCTACCTGGCATGGACGGATATGAAGTCTGTCAGTTATTACGTCAAAAAACAAATGCCCCGATCTTGTTTTTAAGCTCAAAGGAAGATGAGTTTGATAAAATACTAGGTCACAAAATCGGAGGGGATGATTACATAACAAAGCCATTCAGTCCTGCAATTGTTACAGCGAAAGTTCAGGCACATTTGCGACGTAAACGGAATATGGTTTTTCAAACAAATCAACTTCACAATAAAGTAGAACAATCACCCATCGTATATCCAGGATTATATATTGATAAAACAAGTTGTGTTGTGAAAGCGAATGGAACAACTGCAAAGTTATCCGCCAAAGAATTCCAACTACTTTGTTTATTAGCTGAACACCCAAATCAAGTATTTAGTGTTGAACATATGTTTGAATTGATCTGGGGTGAGGAAAGTCTAGGTGATCACCGCACAGTCATGGTTCATATTAGTAATTTACGAAAAAAAATTGAACCAAATCCAATTGCGCCTATGTACATTATAACTGTTCGGGGTATGGGATATAAATTTACTGGCTTTCGGGAATAAAGGATTCATTTTTTAATAAAAATTCCTGAATTTCTTCCAGTGTGACACCCATTTTTTTTGCTTCTATGAATAATTGTACCCATTCTTGATCTAATTCCTCCCGAGAATCTACACAATGTATACCTGAACTGTTAATCATTATCCATCCTCCATCAATCACATATTACTAACAATAGTAATTGAAAATCTATAAAACCTGTATAAGGTTACTTAAAGTTTTGTTAAAGATTCAGAAAATTTTAAAAAGAAGATGTTCAAAAAGGATGAGGTCAATGGTAAGATTCCCAATTGTACCGGGGTATAGAATACTGGAAGTAGTAGTCGAAAATCGTACATGGACTATGTATAAAGGCTATTTTGTTGAAGCAAAGAAACTCGTCTTAATTAAAAGGATGAAAGTTCCAAATCCTACACCCAAAGAGATTGCTTCCACGATACATGAATTTCACTTGACAAATAGTCTTCAAATGGATGAAATGTTACGGCCCATAGGTATCGAAAAATATTTAAACGAACCACTTATAGTGTATGAGTATTTTACAGGTATTACATTACAGGAATTATTTACAAATAAAAAGCTAGATATTTTAGAATTTCTTCATATTGCTATTCAATTATCGACCGCACTCATGAATCTACATCAACAGCAAGTTATTCATAAAAATATCAATCCAGAAAATATAATCATTAATCATAATTTGAACCAGTTGAAGTTTACGGGGTTTAATTATGCGACAAAATTAAAAAGAGAGAACCAGCGGGTTGGAGTAACTCCATATGAGCTAGAAGGTCAGCTAGCGTACATATCTCCTGAACAAACCGGTAGAATGAACCGTTCTGTCGATTTTAGAACAGATTTGTATTCACTTGGAGTCACATTATTTGAAATTATAACGAATAGGCTGCCGTTTACGAATACTGAGCCAATTGAAATTGTCCATGCGCATCTCGCAAAAACACCACCACATCCAAAACAATTTAATCACGAAATTCCAGAAATGATTTCAAACATTATTATGAAGTTACTATCCAAAATTCCAGAAAATAGGTATAACAGTGTATACGGTCTAAGGGAAGATCTAGTGAAATGTTTAGATCAACTCCGTGTCTTTGGAGAAATTGAAGATTTTACACTTGGAAAAAAAGATACTAGTGCATTTTTAGAAACAGGAAGGAAATTGTATGGCAGACAAGACGAATTAGAAAAATTATTTGTAGCCTTTGAAAATGTTAGTGGAGGCAATTCAGAGTTAGTGTTAATTCAAGGTCATTCCGGTATTGGAAAAACAGCACTTGTTAATGAAATTCAAACACCACTCGTACGTAAAAAAGGCTATTATATATCTGGAAAGTTTGATTTACTTCAAAGACAAAAGCCATATTCAACTATCATTCAAGCGTTTAAATCATTATTAAGACAAATATTGGCTGAGGGAGAGGAACGAGTCCACCAATGGAAAAGATCACTAGAAAAGGAACTACCCTTTAATATTTCTGTCATTTCATCAATTATTCCAGAAATAAAATGGCTCTTAGGGAATGAAACAGACGAAGAGGTGGTTTCTTCTATTCAATCTCAGTCACTATTTCAACTTATGTTTCAAAAATTCGTAAATGTTTTTGCAACGAAGGAGCATCCATTGGTTCTATTTCTTGATGATCTTCAGTGGGCAGATGCGGCATCCTTAGAACTAATTCAATATATATTGACACATGTTGATTGCCGGTATTTTCTAGTAATAGGTGCTTATCGGGATAATGAGGTAGGAATTGAACATCCGATTATGGAAATGGTGAAAAATCTGCAGGATGCAAATGTGCCAATTTCAAAAATTCCTTTGTCCCCCCTTACAGAAATGGTGATTGCCCGGTGGGTGGAAGAAGCACTACTAGACAAAAGTAAAGAATCAGAGATGCTTGCAAATTTTATGTTTCGGATTACACAAGGGAACCCCTTTTACATAAAACAACTGTTTCAATCCTTCTTTGAAGATGGCACTGTTTTCTTTCACGAAGAGGTGGGGAAGTGGGAAATCAATTTCAATAAGGTGAATAAGGCTTTATTGCAGGAAAATATTTTCGAGTTTATGGTGAAAAAGGTACAGAAACTTCCCCTCGAAACACAAAGTGTATTAAAGTTTGCTGCGTGTATTGGGAATGAGTTTGAGTTAAAAACATTATCAATCATTTGTGAACAAGAATATGAAATAATAGGAAGCTATTTATGGGATGCACTTCAGGTAGGGTTAATTTTACCTGAGGATTCAGGATATAAATGGGTTTATCCAAAAGAAAATCAACAATATCTTGACAATCAGCCTCCAACCTATCGATTTCTACACGATAGGGTTCAACAGGCTGTATATTCTACAATGTCAACGGTAGAGCAAGAAAAGGCTCATTTGAAAATTGGACGCCTTCTTGTCAAATATGGAGCAATCGATGATCAATTATTTGAAATTGTAAACCACTTGAACATCTGCAGCAGGTTCTTACATGAAAAAGAAATAATCTCGTTAGTGGAGTGGAATGTAAGAGCAGGGGAACAGGCAAAAGCATCTGCTGCTTACAAAGAGTCACTTACTTATTTTCGGACAGCATATGGAATGATAGAAGAAGCCTGGGAAGCAAACTATATCTTAACAAAGCGATTGATGACAGGCCTTGGTGAATGTCTCTATTTAAACAGTCATTTTGAAGAGGCTGAAGTCATTTTTAATAAAGTTTTGAAGCAAGCTCAGAAAAATCTGGAAAAATTGGAGGTATACAATAAGAAGGTCGTATTATACACACATGTTCATCGTGTAGAGGAGGCAGTAGAATCTGGAATAACGGCTTTACGACTTTTTGGATGGAAGATTAATAGAAATCCAAGTCGTGCCTCGATTGCAAAGGAGCTATTACAAGTTAAAATGGCCCTTCAAGGGAAAAAAGCAAACGATTTACTCCAGCTTCCAAAGCTTGCGGATCAAGAAAAACGGCTACTTTTAGAAACGATGATTACAATGAATGCACCGTCCTTCCATGTTGATCAAAACCTTGCCACCATTTTAATGCTTAGAGCATTACGTTATACGATCAAACATGGAATCACAGATATAACTCCACTTGTTTTTAATAATTATGCCCTTATTTTAAGTGCTGGCTTTAGTGATTATAATGGAAGCTTTGAATTTGGAAGTCTTGCATTAGAACTAGCTGAAAGAAGTGGAAACATAGGGTTAAAGGGAAGAACTTACTTTGTTTATGGAAGTTTTGTTAATCATTGGAGGCGTCCACTAAGGTATAATCTTGACTATTTAAAACGTTCACAGCAGTATTGCATTGATGCAGGAAATATTCATCTTGCTGGGGCAAATAGCTCTTTTATTGCAATTACCCTTTTTATAAAAGGGGACGGTTTACAAGATACATTAGAAGGGATCAAAAATCAGCTTATCTTTATTGATCAAATCAGATATAAAATATCAAAAGGATTTTTAATGGAGTTGATTCACTGGATATCTGTTCTTATGGATCAAACAGAGGAAGCTGAGTGGGAGTTTCAACAGGTTTTAGACGATGATTCTGCAAAGATTATCCATTATACATTGCGTTTGCAGATGGCATATTTATTTGAAAAAACACAATTTGCAAAGCAAATACTAACTGAATTAGAGAAACTAGTAAATAAGCGTCTTACGTTGGTCATTGTCGTTGAATATTATTATTATTACTCTCTTTGGTTGGCACGGTTTTATCAGAACGCCCCTCCATCAGAGCGTAAATTTCTATATAAAAAATTAAAGAAAAGTGTGCAAAAACTTGGATTATGGGCAAAACTTTGTCCGGAAAATTACCTTCATAAGTATATGCTCATTAAAGCGGAAATGGCTAGAATGGATGGAAATCACGTAGATGCATCCACTTATTTTGATAGTGCCATTCGTTCGGCAGCGGAGAATAATTTCATTCAGGACGTCGCCATATGTAATGAAACGGCAGGTCAATATTACCTGTCTAGGGGCCTTGAAACTTTAGGTAGTAGCTACATGACAGAAGCATATCGTAATTATATAAAATGGGGAGCGAATCTAAAAGCAAAGCAGTTGTTGATAAAATATCCTGCACACATTCAGATCGCCATGGTTGAAAATCATCCTATTAGCACATATCAATTTGACACACAAGCTTCCTTGAAGGCTGCTCAAGCTATCTCAAGCGAAATCATTCAAGACAAATTAGTAAAGAAATTAATGCATATTACGATGGAAAATGCAGGGGCAGAGAGAGGTTTTCTTCTTCTTAATCGGGAAGGTAAATTATTAGTTGTCGCAAAGGAAATTTTAGGTGATTCTAAAGAAGGGAACGTCACCCATCAACCGATTGAAGATGTCGATGCAATTTCTGAAATGATTGTAAAATATGTAGAAAAAACCAGGGAAGCAGTTTTATTGAATAATGCGTCAGTAGAGGGAATATTTGAGGAAGATCCCTATATTATTAAAAATCAGCCGAAATCCATTTTGTGTATTCCAGCGATTCATAAAGGAAAAGTAAATAGTATTTTATATTTGGAAAATAACCAAACAACACATGCCTTTACACAAGATAGGGTCAAGTTTTTATCCTTTATATCCACCCAGGTTGCCATATCGATTGAAAATGCTGAGTTGTATGGAGAACTAGAAGTTAAAGTAAAAGAACGTACGATAGAGCTTGAAAGAGTTAATCAGCATTTAGAAGAAGCAAACAAAGACCTTGCTAGGTCTGAACAAGCACGTCGTCAATTTCTATCAAACATTTCCCATGATTTACGTTCTCCTATTGCGTCTGTACAAGGAAATATTGAAGCTATATTGGATGGTGTAGTGGAGACGGAAGAGCAAAAAGAGGCATATTTAAGAAAAAGCATCGATCGAATAAAAGAATTGGGTATGCTCATTCGCGATATATTTGAACTCTCTCAGATTGAATCTGGTCAAATTTCTTTTGACTTTGATATCGTACCAATTGATAAATTGATAAGGCGTTTAAGTGAACAGTTTGAATATGATGTAGAAAGAGTTGGTCTGTCCTACAGAGTGATAATAGAAGAGATCGAGGACGAATTCTATCCAATGGTTGAGGTGGATGTGAAGCGATTTAGCCAAGTTTTTTCAAATATTTTCTCCAACGCTATCAAATATACAAAGTCCGGTGGTATCTATGTTTCACTCCAATTTGATAAACAACTAGGCAATTGTCTTATTACAATTGAAGATAGCGGGGCAGGAATATCAAAGGATGAACTCCCATATATATTTGATCGTAATTTTACGAAAGCAAGAAACGCTTCACAAAAAGGAAATGGGCTAGGCTTAGCAATTAGTAGAGAAATAATCCTTTTCCATAAGGGGAAAATTTGGGCTGAAAGCAAGCTAGGTAAAGGGACTACTATTTATATTCAAATCCCTGTCCTTCAAGTGGAAATTCCTTCAGTTTAACTGTTGTTCCTTTTTTGTTCATTGGAATACATACTTTTCGTCGCATATAATAAAGGTAATAAAGGATTCTTCTATACAATTGAGGAGTGGAGAAAATGAAAATACGCTATAATTTTGTTCAAAAACCGGATGTAAAATATTGTGATGCTAAATTTACCGTTGAACAAGCCCTTCAATTTTTAAATGAAACAGGCTTTCGCTCAGTACCGGTATTATCGGAAAATGGTACTGTATTTAAAGGGTTAATTTATAAGGTCGATATTTTAGAGTACTTATATGAAAAAAACGGGGAGGCAATTGCGAATATATCTGCACTTGTTGAAAGTAAGGATGCATTCGTTTTTGAGGAAGATTCCTTTTTCAAGACATTTTTAACGATTCGCCGTTTACCTTTTATTGCAGTGTTAGATGCCGATAGAGAATTTCAGGGGATCATCACACATGCGAATGTAATGGATGTACTTGAGGATTCTTTTGGTATGAAAACAGGAGGATATACGTTAACAATTGCAACAATCGAGCATAAAGGGGCAATCAAAGAGCTTGTATCCCTCATTCGAGATATAAATATTGACGGCATGCTCACACTTGATAATGGTGAAAAATATCTCCGCCGGATTATATTAAATCTACCAAGTTCACTTGGTGAGGAAAAAATAAAGGAGATCAAACAGAAACTAGAAGCGAAGGAATTCCGTGTTACCCATATCGACCGAATTCAATAAGTGAATGTTAGACCTATAGGTGTAGTGCCTATAGGTTTTTTTATAGTAAAGTTTTTGTCGATTTATGTAGTATTTCAACTGTCGAAAAGAATTGAATTACGTCGTGAAAGCGGTTTCGTACATAATTTTGTAAAAAGTTTAAAGAAAAAAATGTCTATTTTTGCGAATCTATTTACATAAATAGTAGATTTTGTAATAATTCATAGAGTAGCAACTTAGGAATGCACCAAAGGTAGTAGTGGGTAGCATACGATAGTTGTATGCGACGTTAGAATCTTCTAACGTGTGAATAAAGGAGTGAAAGTTTTGGAAACCAGACGTGTAGATTACAAACAGATACTATTAGATGAAATTAATAGAAAAAGAGAAGATATGATCACAATCGCTAATAGGACGGGGTTTACAAGTAATGAAACGATTGAATGCAGTCAAGAACTTGATGAACTTATAAATATCTATCAACGAGCAGAAGCAGCAGAACGAAACCATTCACTTTTTCGTCAGTTTTTAAAGAGAGTCACGTTATTTTTCGCACTTCAAAAAATCAGCTACAAATCATAAATGGTCAATCTCAAACAATTCATCTAGGTGGATTGTTTATTTTTTTTGGTGTTATTAAGGTAAAGGAACAAAAACAAAAAGGACGCTCCAGGGCGTCCTTAGTAATCTAACTTTATTCAGTCGGAGTTCTAACCCCGACTGAATAAAGTTAAAGCCTCCGGCGGATGCCACGATTTTTTTGAGGAAGCTTTTCGAGCAAGCTCGAAAAAAAATCGGGCGCAAATACGCCAAGGCGCATTTGATTTATGCATTATTCCATTCATTCACCTTCTGATCAGCTGGCAAAAAGAAGGCTATACAACCGAGCAATGGAAGAAAGCCCATCATAATGATGGTTGGTGTCAACCCAAATGCATCAATGATTGAACCAATCGCAACCCCGCCGATCCCCCCCATTCCAAAGGCAAGACCTACGGTTAACCCTGACATCATCCCGATTTTTCCCGGCATTAGCTCTTGGGCGTACACGACGGTAACAGAGAAGCTTGATAATAGGATAAATCCAATCACTGTCACTAGCACAATCGCAATATGTGGTCCGACAAACGGCAAGATAAGGGCTAAAGGTGCTGTTCCCAATAGTGAAGCAAGAATAACGTTTCGTTTTCCAAATCTATCAGCCAGAGGTCCTCCAAAAAAGGTTCCCAGTGCGCCAGCTGCTAAAAATAGGAAAATATAAATCTGTGCTTGTGAAATTGTATATCCATATTTTTCAATGACATAAAATGAGTAAAAGTTTGTGATGCTCGACATATACCATGTACGTGCAAAAATGAATAGCACGATTACAACTAATGCTAGTTTAATAGCTTTCATGTTTCGCGGTACTGCCGAAACAGCTTCCTTCACTTTATTTTGAATCTGAACTGTTTTAAGAGTTCGAGCATACCAGCCTGCGATATACACAAGCAAGCCAACCGCAAGTGCTGCAACTAACGAAAACCAAATTGCCCCAAATTGTCCAAGTGGAACAAGAATCAGTGCAGTAATAATTGGCGCCAGAGCCTGCCCTGAGTTTCCGCCAACCTGATAAATGGATTGTGCCAATCCGCGTCGATCACCAGCAGCCATATAGGCAACGCGGGAGCCCTCGGGATGAAAAACGGCAGATCCGACCCCAATGAAAAGGACAGACAGAATAATGGTTGTAAAGTTAGGTGCAAATGCCAATGCAATTACCCCAAAAAAGGTGAAGGTCAATCCGATTGGTAAAGCATATGGCATTGCTTTTTTATCTGTATACCACCCAACAACAGGTTGAGCAACTGATGAGACAATCTGTAATGAGAAGGAAATTAATCCAAGTTGTGTAAATGACAATCCCATGGAACGTTCTAAAATAGGAAACATCGCTGGGATGATTGCTTGGATGGAGTCATTAAGCATGTGACAAAATCCAATGATAGCTAAAATTCCATAAAGCGTTTTATTTGCATCAGCTTCTGGACGAGTAGCCTGTGTTTTTACTGCAAGCATTTCATTTATTTCTCCTTTGTTGTCTTACCTTTGAATAATTATAATCCTTTCCTCTATGAAAAACCTTTTTATTAAATTTGTAAAGTGAAAATTTTAAATATATACAGAGAAATGAAGCCTTTTATTTTCGAGTATGGCTTTACCTTGTTTGAAATTTCTGATAAATTTAATGGTAAGACAGTATTCGCGACGTAAGGAGGAGTTATGACATGAAATATAGAAGGTTAGGTCGTTCGGGACTAAAGGTTAGTGAAATCAGCTTAGGAAGTTGGTTAACTTTTGGTAAAACAGTAGATGAAAAAATGGCAGCGAAAACCGTTCATAAAGCATATGAACTTGGTATAAATTTTTTTGATTCGGCAAATGTGTATGAGCGCGGGGAAGCGGAGCGAATATTAGCAAGCGCGCTAAAAGAATACCCGCGGGAATCGTATTGTATAACAACAAAGGCATATGGAGCGATGGGGGATGGACCTAATGACAGGGGTTTGTCGAGAAAGCATGTCATTGAGCAGGTGCATGCCAGTTTAAGACGGATGGATTTGGAGTATGTCGATGTGTTTTACTGTCATCGCTATGATGAGGATACACCTTTGGATGAGACATTACGCGCAATTGACGATTTGATTCGTCAGGGAAAAATTCTATATGTTGGTGTAAGTGAGTGGACTGCCGCTCAAATTCAAGAAGCAGTTGCGATTGCAGATAAATATTTATTAGATCGAATCATTGTCAACCAGCCCGGATACAATATGCTTCATCGTGATATCGAGGATGAAATTATTCCAGTTTGTGAAAAGAGTGGTATTTCACAGGTCGTTTATTCTCCGCTCGCACAAGGTGTATTGACCGGAAAATATAAAGGCGGTAGGATTCCAACTGGGAGCAGGGGGGCAAACTCCGAGCTGAATTCATGGGTAAAAAACATAATTGATGGAATTGTAACAACAAAGCTGGACCGTCTTGAGGAATTTTCAAATGAATTAGGGGTTACCTTGCCTGAATTAGCCCTATCATGGATTTTAAGACAGCATAATATTGCAAGCACCCTTGTTGGTGCCACAAATCCTGAACAAATCGAGGCGAATGCAAAAGCCTCGGAGCTTGTCCTTGGATTTGATGAGATTAAGAGAATAGAAGCAATCTTGACGGTGTAGACCATTAAAATAACCAAACCCAAGTAAATGGGTTTGGTTATTTTTTGTAAAAGATTACTATTTTTTTCACTTCAAATTGGTAAATTTGTGTATACTAAAAATTGACCATATATCAAAGAGGTAACCAAGATGAAATCTATTTCAATAACAATTCTTGAAACAAGTGATGTTCACGGCAATATTTTTCCGATTAATTATGGAAATAATCAGGAAGCTAGTCTTGGACTTGCCAAAATTGCGTCTGTCATTAAAGAAGAGAGAAGCCGTAATCAGAATACAATCGTTATTGATAATGGGGACTTAATCCAAGGAACGCCGTTAACCTATTATCATGTACGTTCACATCATCTTAAGCAAAATCCGATGATTGCACTATTAAATGATTTAAACTATGATGCAGCGGTTATCGGGAATCATGAATTCAATTATGGAATGGATGTTTTACATCAAGCCATAAACGAATCGAAATTTCCGTGGCTGTCTGCCAATATTTTAAATGAAAAAGGTGAACCCTTTATTGGCAAGCCCTATCTGATTGTTGAGCTTGAGGATGGCATAAAGGCTGCAATTCTAGGTGTAACCACTCACTATATCCCAAATTGGGAGAATCCTGAACACATTAAAGGGTTAACGTTTGATGATGCATTTGAGTCAACGAAAAAATGGATGGAAAAAATTCGTAAAGAGAAAGAACCAGATTTAATGATCGTGTCCTACCATGGTGGATTTGAGGCAGATCTTGAAACGGGGGAACCTACTGAAAAGCTGACTGGGGAAAACCAGGGGTACCGGATTTGTCGGGAAATTGAGGGAATTGATCTTTTATTAACTGGTCATCAACACAGGTCACTTGCCGGAAAAGTTAACGGTGTACCGATTGTGCAGCCCAGTTTTAATGGTCAAGCAATTGGTAAAGTTACCCTGGCTCTTACGAAAAATGAAGACAAATGGACGGTTTCAGATGCAATTCCCGAACTCATTTTTGTAACAGAAATCGAAGCGGATGACAGCTCCCTTCAGTTAGTAAAAGAATATGAATCCCGGACACAGGAATGGTTGGATCAACCTATCGGCCATGTTCTCGGAAATATGACAATTGATGATCCACTGAAAGCCCGCCTAAAGGATAATGCACTCGTAGAATTTATTAATAAGGTGCAAATGGATGTTGCGAAAGTTTCGATCTCAAATACAGCTCTTTTTAATAATGTCACAAAAGGCTTTCCTTCGAATATTACAATGAGAGATGTGGTCTCCAATTATATTTACCCAAACACATTAAAGGTAATTCGTATCAGTGGAATGGACTTGAAGGAGGCACTTGAAAGAAGTGCAAGCTATTTTATGGTTGAAAATGGCGATGTAACGGTTAATCCTTCCTTCACAACACCAAAACCACAGCATTATAATTATGATATGTGGGAAGGAATTGACTATATTTTCGATATTTCAAGGCCGATAGGTGAGCGTGTTGTTATGTTTACCTATAAAGGTGAACCTGTTCAACTAGATGGTCAGTATGATGTTGTCATGAACAACTACCGTGCAGGCGGTGGCGGGGAATATAACATGTTCAAGGATAAGCCAATTATTAAGGATATCCCACTTGATATGTCGGAGTTAATCGCAAATTACATCCTTGAAAGAGGAACCATTGAAGCCACTGTTGATGAAAATTGGAAGGTCGTTTGGTAACGTAAAGCCCACGGATGATAAAATTCCGTGGGCTTTCATTATTTTGACTGTTCGAGATTCGGCAGGATTAAGACCTCAACACGGCGATTAAGTTTTCGTCCTTCACGTGTTTCATTTGTCGCTACAGGCTCATATTCACCGAGACCACGTGCACTAAATACTCTAGGGTCGAGCTTTTTATTTTCTAATAGAATACTCATAAAATTAATCGAACGCATGACACTTAAATGCCAATTGCTTTTAAATTTATGACTTTTCATTGGAACATTATCGGTATGTCCACTTACAATGATATTGCGGGGAGGATTCATAACTAACAGCTCTGAAATTTCGCGTGCTAGCATAATATCCTCTGATCTCACCTCTGCGCTTCCCGAATCAAAGAATGCACCATCCTGAATCGTAACAAGCAGCCCTTCATCTGCCAGACGGGTTGTAAGACTTAAATCTAAGCCATTATCGGTAATATAGCCATTGATTTTTTCTTGTAATTCCTTAAGCTCTTCTTGCTCTTGTTTTTCTTTGTGTTTATCCTTATCCTTATCCTTATCCTTATCTTTGTTGGTGGCAACAGAATCAATTTCAACGGGCACCGGACTTTCATAATCTAAAAAAGAAGTACCGCCTTTAAATACATTATTAAAGGAACTTGCGAGTTTTTGGAATTTCTGAGCATCCACACTACTTGCAGCAAAGAGAACTATGAACAAAGCGAGCAATAACGTTAAAATATCAGCATACGGCACCAACCATGATTCATCCATATGTTCGTCGTGCTTTTTTTTACGTTTTCTTCTAGCCATCTATCATTTCACCTTCAGTCAAAACCTTCCCACGGTCTTTTTTTGATAGATACATGGAAAGTTTTTGTTCAATTGCACGTGGTGATTGACCCTCAAGAACAGACAATACGCCTTCGATCATGACTTCCTTGATTTTTATTTCTTGCTTTGATTTTTGTTTTAACTTATTTGCGAATGGATGCCATAACACATATCCAGTGAAAATCCCCAGCATTGTAGCAACGAACGCGGCTGCTATAGCTTCACCAAGTGCATTTGTATCGTCCATTTGGCCCAATGCTGCAATAAGACCCACAACAGCTCCCAATACTCCAAGTGTTGGTGCATATGTTCCAGCTTGTGAGAAAATCGAAGCGCCAGACGCATGACGTTCTTCGATTGCTTCAATTTCTTCCGTCATCACATCGCGGATAAATTCAGCACTTTGACCATCAACTGCCATACTTAATCCGTTTTTTAAAAAAGGATCTTCGACTTCTGCAACTTTTACCTCAAGTGCTAATAGTCCTTCCTTACGGGCAATTGTGGCCCAGTTTGAAAACATGGGAATCAGTTCTTCAACACTTAACATCCTTTTTTCTTTAAATAGGACCCCAACTAGTTGTGGTATCCTTTTTAATTCACTGGTAGGGAATGCAATGGTAACTGCAGCAATCGTTCCTATAATAATAATTAAAAGGGCAGCAGGATTTAATAATGCTGAAAGTGGAACCCCTTTTAAAACCATACCTACAAAGACTGCAATAAAACCGAGTATTACACCTATTAATGACGATTTATCCAATTTGTATCACCTAAGCTTTCATACGTTGTTGTTACGAGAGTAGTGTTTCAAAATAAAAATATGTGTTTTTGATGCAAACAGTGGGTAATAAACGCAAATCTGTGAAATATATATCGAATCTAAAATTCTACTATTCTTTATATCGACAATCAATGTAAAAATTTTAGCGAAACGTATCAATTTCTATCGAAGATTTCGTGGTGGTAAAATTATGTAGGAGTGGTTTACAATGAAAGAGTATACATAAATTCTAATCTCTTATTGGAGAGGGGACCCGACCATGAATTTTAATGATTTTAAGTATGTCCGTCCTAACATGGACGAAGTGGAACAAACATTTAATGTTGCACTGGAAAAATTTAAAAATGCAGCAACACCTGCCGAGCAAGATGCTGCAATGAAAGAAATCATTGCGATACAACGAACTGTTGATACGGCTTTTAATATTGGCTTTATCAGACATACAGTTGATACGAACGATGAATTTTACAAAGAAGAACAGGATTATCTTGATGAAATTCAACCATTGGTACAAGGTTTAACAACTACGTACTATGATGCACTTGTTCATTCAAAATTCCGTACAGATTTAGAAAACAAATGGGGCAAGCAGCTTTTTGATTTTGCAGAATTTCAGCTTAAAACCTTCTCGCCTGATGTTGTTGAGGATCTCCAAATGGAAAACAAGCTTTCATCTGAGTATACGAAACTTGTTGCATCAGCAAAAATTATGTTTGAGGGAGAAGAACGTACATTAGCGCAGTTACAGCCTTTTATGGAATCAACTGATCGTGAAATGCGTAAAAAAGCAAATGAAGTACGCTTTGCATTTTTCAAAGAGCATCAAGCAAAATTTGATGATATCTATGATCAGCTTGTAAAGGTTCGGACACAAATAGCCCACAAACTAGGATATAAAAACTTTGTTGAGCTGGCATATGTAAGAATGTCTAGGACAGATTACAATGCAGAAATGGTGGCAAACTTCCGAGACCAGGTGAAAGAATATATCGTCCCACTTTCAGTTAAACTTCGTGAACGCCAAGCAGAGCGTATTGGTTTGGACAGCTTGAAATATTATGATGAGTCATTCCGTTATAAAACAGGTAATGCTGTACCAAAAGGTGACCCGGAATGGATTATTGAAAATGGGAAGAAAATGTACGAAGAACTTTCTGCAGAAACCAAAGAATTCTTCGATTACATGATTGACACGAACTTAATCGATCTTGTTGCGAAGAAGGGGAAAGCAGGTGGAGGCTATTGCACCTATATTAGTGATTACCAGGCACCATTTATTTTCTCAAACTTCAATGGAACTTCAGGGGATATTGATGTGTTAACACATGAGGCTGGCCATGCGTTCCAGGTTTATTCAAGCAGACATTTTGAAGTACCTGAGTATAACTGGCCAACCTATGAGGCCTGTGAGATCCATTCTATGAGTATGGAATTTTTCACATGGCCATGGATGGAATTATTCTTTAAAGAAGATACCGACAAATACAAGTTTGCTCATTTAAGTGAAGCCTTATTATTCTTGCCATATGGTGTCGCAGTTGATGAATTCCAACATTTCGTTTATGAAAATCCAGATGTAACACCAGCTGAACGCAACAAAGCATGGAGAGAAATCGAGAAAAAATACTTGCCACTACGCGATTATGATGGCAATGAATACTTAGAAGCAGGCGGATTCTGGCAGCGCCAGGGCCATATTTACACAACTGCATTCTATTATATTGACTATACACTGGCCCAAATTTGTGCGTTCCAATTCTGGAAAAAATCAAGAGAAAACCATGATGAAGCATGGGCAGATTATGTACATCTTTGCAAACAAGGCGGTAGCAAGCCTTTCACCGAGCTCGTGAAGGTTGCTAATCTACTCTCCCCATTTGAAGAAGGAACTGTCCAATCTGTCGTTGGCGAAATTGAAGCATGGCTTAATAGTGTCGACGATAAACAACTGTAAAAATGGAAAGGCTGTGGGTTTCCACAGTCCTTTTGTGCGAATTTTGCAAATAAAGTCTGGTTTATGCAAAAATGTTTTATAAAGGATATAATAAAAACATCAAACTGAAATTGAGGGTGTTTTTCATGATTCATTTAAAGACAAAACGAGAAATTGAATTAATGCGCGAAGCGGGCCAAATTTTGGCAGCATGCCATAAGGAAATTCGCAAACTAATTCAACCTGGAATTACGAGTCTAGAGATTGACAGCTTTGCTGAGGATTTTATTAAAAAGAATGGAGCTACGCCTGAACAAAAAGGCTATAAGGGCTATAAATATGCAACATGCGCATCAATAAACGATGAAATTTGTCACGGCTTCCCTCGAAAGACTCCATTAAAAAGTGGAGATATCGTGACAATCGATATGGTGGTAAACCTTGGTGGCGCACTTGCGGACTCTGCATGGTCATATGGGGTCGGTGAGGTTTCTCCAAAAGCAGAAAAGCTACTTGATGTTACAAAAACAGCGATGTATAAAGGGATTGAACAAGCTGTCATCGGAAACCGACTTGGAGATATTGGTCACGCCATCCAATCCTATACAGAAGGTGAAGGATTCTCAGTTGTTCGTGATTTTATCGGACATGGAATTGGACCAACGATGCATGAGGAACCACAGGTTTTACACTATGGCCTTCCAAACAAAGGACTACGTTTAAAAGAAGGAATGGTATTCACAATTGAACCAATGGTAAATGTCGGTAAATGGCAAACAACCATGGACAAAAACGGCTGGACCGCACGTACAATCGATGGCAGCTTATCTGCACAATATGAGCATACATTAGCAATCACACAGGACGGTCCATATATTTTAACAGATCAAGAAGCATAAAATAAAAAGTGTCACATCTAATGTGGCACTTTTTTACGTCTAGCTCCAGCGCCTAGCCCTTCGAGGTCACAAGCCAATCTGTCAAGAAGGTTAAAGAACAACCCTCTAGCCATTTTTTCTTGTACTTGTCAGACTTGCACAGGATGTGCTGACGTCTACGTTTGCCACAGGACGTGGCAGTTTTTAGTAGACGTTCAACTTCAAAGCGCTTGCGCATTTATCAGTTAAAGAAATGTTTCAATTAATTTTGGGAAAATAGAGGCCGCCACCCAATGAAAATAAAGTGGGAATAGAATGACAAGCAAGTTTCCATATAAGCAGTATCTGCAATAAAAACTCTTCGTCGTACCAGGCTCCTCAGCAATCGACGCAAAAACAGCCCCGACTAAGCTCGTAAATATGAAAAAGCCATACCCAAATAAAGAGTCAAACCTTAGATTGAACAAAATAAACCCCAATGACGAACCATTTAAAAACAATAAGAAAAAGGACAATAATAAGAAGATTCTTGGAATCATGGACATGTTTTCCACCTCATTAATGTATATGAAATGGAAGCATAGTAGATGACAGGACTTCCAAAAATTACTTGTCTGAATTATGAAAATATGATTAAATTAATCAACTAAATTACTTTTTTAGAAAGAGAGGATAAAAACATGATAACAATAAAACGCTTGTCTGAATGTACGCTAGAGGATGCTGTAGCAGCATGGAATAAAGGATTTGAGGGGTACTACTTTGATATGACAACAACGGTCGAGCTTTTTACAAGAAGACTAATTTTGGAAGGGCTTTCGCCAACACTTTCAGTTATTGCTTATGATGGGGACCGACCTGTAGGATTGATTTTAAATGGGATTCGCCTTATTAACGGGAAAAAAGTCTCTTGGAATGGTGGAACGGGGGTTGATCCTGAATATCGTGGGAAGGGTGTCGGCAAGAAGTTAATTGAAGCCGTTCTAGCAATCTATGAAGATGAAGGTGTAGAAGTTGCAACGCTTGAAGCTATTAAAGAAAATGTAAAAGCAATTTCTTTATACGAAAAGGTCGGTTATCAAATTGTAGATGAATTGGTTCATTTACAGCTTACTGATGGGTTATCGAAGGATGCATTTTTATCTAAAAACAAACAGTTTACCTTTATCAAAGGTATTCCAATTGATGCATCACAGGTTCCATTTTATAAAGCAATGGTTCCGTGGCAAACGCAATGGAATAATGCCCGTGACGGTGAATCATTTCTTGCCTTGGATGAGAACAAAGCAATTGTTGGATATGCCATTTATAAAAGGCTCTTTAATGAGGAGGGTAAGCTTCAATCTATTATTCTCTTGCAATGTGAGGCTGAACCTTCGCATGATAAGAAAGAAGACATTGCAAGGGACCTCTTACGTATGGTATATCATTCAACGACTTTAAATGTCGCAAGAACGGCAGCTAATATTTCAGTGTCGAATAAAATTTTGCGTGATTTATTAGAAAAAGAAGGATTTAAAGTAAAAGCAGAGCAAGTCTTTATGGTAAAATAAATTTTTAGAATATTTTTTCTAATCGTGTACCAAACCATTGTAAAATGGGGGAGGGTAAATGAAAAAAGTCATTTTACGTGATGTCACCAAAACAAACCGAAGGAAGCCCCTACTTTTAAGTATGGGGAGGAATTCGGTTTGTTTATTTTCAAAAAGATTTTAGTAGAAATGTTATGAAAGGTTTGGTATTCTATATAATTAGAACAAATGTTTGGAGGTTTCGAGAGATGTCAAGAAAAGAAAAGCCTTGTTTTGTTTTAACTTTGCCAATGAACACAACTCAATTTGATATGATGCATTTCGATAAAGTTTTTGAAGTTTCNNNNATGTTTAGGTGAAATTTTAAAAAGAGACCGGTTAGTTCAAGATAATAAACAATATAGGAAAAATAGTAGGTGCGTAAAAGCGGTTGGTCGTAAAATACAAAAGTCCAAGGATGAAAAGGAAGTAAAACATTTAGAAAAAGAGCTTCGTTCTTTGTATAACAAACAAAAAGAAATTGAAGTTCAGTTTGGATTAACGGAATATGCTATTCATAGTTTCGTTACACCAATGAAACAACATTTTAATGGCTTAATAGATATTAATACAGCTCAAAAACTAGCAAGTCGAGCTTGGAAATCTTTTGAAAAGATACGATATGGAAATGGGGGAAAAGTACATTTTAAGAAATACGGAACGATGACTTCTGTTGAAGGAAAAACAAATAAATCCGGAATTACTTTTCGTGAAGTAAAAGGTGTATACACTGTAAATGTAATGGGAACGAAAGTAATTGTTAAAGTTAAAGAAACAGATATATATGCAAAAGAGGCTTTATTAAACTTTAAACAAATAAAGTACTGTCGCATCGTGAGAAAAATGATACGCGGAAAAATGAGATACTTTTTACAACTTGTCATGAATGGAATACCGCCAGCTAAGCGGGATAAGAATACTGGTCTGTTTAAAGTTCGTTTGGGTAAGGGTAGAACGGGCATTGACCCTGGAACGCAAACGATGGCTATTGTTTCTGATGTAGTAGCCTTGCTGCGTGAATTAGCACCAGGCGCGGATAAACTAGAAAGAAGGAAACGCTTACTATTGCGTAAAATGGACCGTTCCAAACGCAAAACAAACCCTCATAAATTAAATTCTGATGGAACATTTAAAATTAAAAATAAGGAAAGATGGGTGTTTTCAAACAATTACTTCAAGCTCCGAAATCAATTACAAGATATAGGGCGTAAACAAGCAGTGAAACGCAGGCAGTCCCATTGCAGGTTAGCC
>NZ_LMBW01000001.1:532062-545903 GCF_001439915.1 Fredinandcohnia humi
TCTTCAAAAACGTGCAAAAGAGACAAAGATCAGTGAAAAGACTGGTAAGTTCCGACGTAAAAAGCGATATGGAAAATCAATCGCGAATAAGGCACCTGCTCTTTTCGTCTCCATTTTGGAATATAAATGCAAGTACCTAGGCGCGAAATTCAACAAAATAAACACTTGGACGGCCAAACCTAGCCAGTATAACCATGTGACGGATGAGTATCAAAAGAAAAAACTTCATCAACGATGTACTCAGGTTGGTGATTATACTGTTCAAAGGGATTTATATTCAGCTTTTTTAATTAAAAATATTGATGATTCCTTAGAAAAAATTGACAAAGAACTTTGCGATCAAACATTTGAAAGTTTTATAGGTAAACACGATTTAGAAATTCAGCAATTAAAAATCTTGAAGCCTTCCATTTCCAGTATAGGCATTAAAACTTCTTAATATTTTAAAAAGGTGTGACCTACCTATCGAACGCTAAACAACCACTAGGTTGTTTGTTCAAGAAAGGTTCTATGAACTAAGCGANTCTTATTGTGTACTTAGGCATTCTTTTTGAATGGCGCTAGGGAGAAATAAGAAGAAGTTTGGATAATGGAACCCGCCACATTTATGTGTGCAGAGTGTCAGTTGCCCAAGCAAAAGTCCAACCAGATTGGGTAACGAAGGCAATATATGATGGAATTCAGTTAATTGGATTTACCATGTTTGGACTCGAAAATGAACGCAATCGCTTTGAACTAAGCAGGATTATGATTGATTATAAATATCAGGGAAAGGGTTATGGAGCCGCTGCGATAAGGGTAATTATTTCTGAAATGATGAGAACTTTGCCCTATTGTGATGAAATTTATTTATCGGTTATTCCGACTAACAAAGCAGCAATCCATATCTATACGAAAGCAGGATTTATAAAAACAGGTGAAATCATCAAAGGCTTTATCGATGAAGATGTCTATTGTTTTAACTTTAATCAGCCAAAGTTGGCTGATTAAAGTGTTAAAGCCTCCGGCGGATGCCACAGATTTTCAAAGGTAATTTTTCGAGCAAGGTCGAAAAAATCTGGGCGCAAATACGCCAAGGCGTATTTGATAGTTTAGAAGGGAGTTCATAAATGAAAGCAATACTTATTGGAATTGTCTCATCTCTTTTTTTTGCGGTCACGTTTATTCTAAATCGCTCAATGGAGCTTTCAGGTGGAAGCTGGCTTTGGAGTTCTTCATTGCGGTATTTTTTTATGTTGCCCTTTTTAATTGGGATTGTTCTCATAAGAGGGAATATGAAGGAACTGCTTCGTGAGTTAAAAATAAATCCGATTAAATGGATTCTTTGGAGTACAATTGGGTTTGGATTATTTTATGCTCCACTTACCTTTGCGGCTGCTTCAGGTCCAGGTTGGTTAGTTGCAGGAACATGGCAATTTGTCATTATAGCTGGTCTTCTTGTTGTACCCTTTTTCTATAAAACAGTTGAAACGGAAAATGGTGCGCAAAAAATCCGTGAACAAATCCCGAGTAAAGGCCTTATTTTTTCTAGTATCATTTTTATTGGGATTATCTTCAATCAGCTTCAGGAAGCTGATTGAGGCATTGGCTTGAAAATGCTTCTAGTCGGAATTCTTCCTGTAGTAGTAGCCGCATTTGCATATCCATTGGGTAATCGAAAAATGATGGAGCATTGTAAAAATAATTTTGATACCTTTCAACGTGTTCTTGGGATGACTCTCGCATCGACTCCGTTTTGGTTAATCATCGCTAGTTTTGGTGCTGCGACTGCAGGGCTGCCAAGTAAAGATCAAGTGTTTCAATCCTTTATCGTTGGGATTTCCTCTGGGATTATTGCGACCGTGCTATTCTTTTTTGCAACTGAGCTTGTAAAGCATGACCAAAGTAAACTGGCTGCAGTCGAGGCAACCCAAGCAACAGAAATCATTTTTGTGATTTTTGGGGAGGCACTATTATTAAGTGCACCTCTTCCTACTATGTATTCTTTTATTGGACTGTTGATGATTGCTGTAGGAATGGTGCTGCACAGTATGTTTTCGAATCGAAAGACACCGATTAAAGTGAATGAATTGAATACAAAATCGATATAAAAAAATGCAGAGCTAAAAGTGGCTCTGCATTTTTTATGAAGAATTATTTTACGACAATCTTATGATCTTCAATTGTTACATTCAAGCTTGTTTGAGCTTCATTTTCTAAAAGAACATCTGTGATTTGGTCTTCAAGCTGTTCTTGGATGACACGGCGTAATGGACGTGCACCAAAGGCAGGGTGGTAACCAAGCTCAGCTAATTTTTGTCTCGCTTCATCGTTAACCGTGATGGTTACATCTTGTTCATGAAGTGTTTCCTCAAGCTCGTGTAACATAAGGTCGACAATTTGGAGTAAGTGGTCTTTTTCAAGCTGTTTGAATTCAATGATGGCATCAAATCTGTTCAAGAATTCTGGCTTGAAGAAGGAACCAAGTGAATCAAGAATGGATGTTTCCTTGTAAACATCTGTTTCAGCTTTTTCAAAACCCACCGTAATTTTCTTAGGGCCACCACTTCCTGCGTTACTTGTCATGATAATCACTGTATCCTTAAAGCTAACAGTACGGCCTTGGCTGTCTGTTAATCGACCATCCTCTAAAATTTGCAGGAACATATGCTGAACGTCCGGATGCGCCTTTTCAATTTCATCTAAAAGGATGATGCTATAAGGATTGCGACGTACTTTTTCAGTAAGCTGACCAGCTTCCTCATGACCTACATATCCAGGAGGTGAACCGATGATTTTAGAGACAGAGTGTTTTTCCATGTACTCACTCATGTCCAGTCTAATCATCGCATCCTTCGAACCGAATAGTTCTTCAGCAAGTCTCTTTGTTAATTCTGTTTTACCAACACCAGTTGGTCCAACAAAGAGGAAGGATCCGATTGGACGATTTTTTGCTTTCAAACCAGCACGGCTACGACGAACAGCTTTCGCAACCTTCGTAACGGCTTCTTCTTGACCAATGACTTTTTTCGCAAGGTTTTCAGCAAGATATTTCATTTTTTGTTGCTCATTTTCTTGAAGCTGACCAACAGGGATCCCTGTTTTCTTTTCGATAATTTGTTGGATATTCACAACATCAATCATATGCTCTTCTTTGTTTTCTGGATTATTTAATTGTTTTTCAAGCAAAATTTCTTGATGTCTTAATTTTGCTGCTAATTCATAGTTTTCTTCCCCAGCGGCTTTTTCTTTTTCGGCTGCAATTTTTGCAAGCTCATCTTCAATATCCTTTGGATTTGTACCACCAGATAAAAGATTCATTTTTGAACCGGCTTCATCAAGCAAGTCAATTGCTTTATCTGGTAAAAAGCGGTCTTGAATGTAACGATGTGATAATGTTACACAGGCATGAATTGCTTCATCTGTATATTTTACACCATGGAAATCTTCATATTTTCCTTTTATACCATCAAGAATCTGAATCGCTTCGTCAACTGTTGGTTCTTCAACAGTCACAGGTTGGAAACGACGTTCTAATGCAGCGTCTTTTTCAATTTGTCGATATTCCTTTAAGGTTGTGGCACCGACGAGTTGAAGTTCACCACGCGCAAGAGCTGGTTTTAAGATATTACCTGCATCCATTGAGCCTTCTGCAGAACCAGCGCCAACAATTAGGTGAATTTCATCGATAAATAGGATAATATTTTTACGTTTTTGAAGCTCAGCAATTAATTGCTTCATTCTCTCTTCAAATTGACCACGAATACCAGTGTTCGCTACAAGTGAGGCGACATCTAGTAAATAAACCTGTTTATTTGAAAGCTTATTTGGTGCTTTTCCTTCAGCAATTTGTAGGGCTAATCCTTCTGCAATTGCAGTTTTACCTACACCTGGCTCCCCAATTAGAACAGGGTTGTTTTTGTTACGGCGGTTTAAAATTTCAATGACACGTTGGATTTCCTCATCACGGCCAATCACTGGGTCAATTAGTCCAGCCTTTGCCATTTGAGTAAGGTTTCGACCGAAGTGATCGAGAAGACCTCCGCCATTTCCACCTTGTTTTGGTTGTGTTTGTTGTTGATTGATTCCCATTTGCTGACCAAAGGCATTGCCTTTAAATAAATCCTCAAATGAGAAATTAGGGAAACCGTACATTCCTGAAGGTATTTTCATGTTGTTCTTCTCCTTTGCATAACACTCACTGCAAAGTTGAATTTGCCGCTGATTGTTGTTAAGTTGTACGTATAACTGAATAGTAGCTTCATTTTTATTACATGATTGACAAATCATAAACAACTACCTCCTTGTATTTTGACTATCTTTGACCAATAGGTTAAATAAAATAGGTCTTGTATGATGTTTGACCATCTTTGACCTTATGTCATTATTATACTTTGACCATCTTTGACTTTCAAGTGAAAAGTCCTAGCAACTTTTTCCACGGTTACTTAAAAGAATAGCTCGTCTTAATTGTAGAACTTGCACATATACATCAAGTAACCAGACGAATAATGAGGTGGCCATTTGTGCGAGGAAATTGGGGAGCAGCATTCCAAATTGGTGCTGTATATGTAGGTACAATCGTAGGAGCAGGCTTTGCAACAGGTCGGGAAATCGTTGAATTTTTTACTCAGTACGGAGTGTCGGGCTTGGTCGGCATCGGGATTAGCGGTTTTCTATTTATTTGGTTAGGAACAAGAATCATGATTATTGCTAACCGGATACAAGCAATTTCATATAAGGAATTTAATGAATATTTATTTGGAAGAAAAATCGCATTTCTTGTGAATGCACTGATGCTCCTTGTGTTAATTGGGGTAACTTCTGTCATGCTTTCTGGTGCTGGTGCAGTTTTCCATGAACAATTGGGAATCTCTTATCAAATCGGGATCCTTGTGACGAGTGCATTTTCGATTTTTGTAATGACATATGGCATTAAAGGCTTGTTTAGTGTGAACATGTTTGTTGTGCCAATTATGATTTTCTTTAGTGTTGTTTTAGCAGTAGAGGTCCTTATTACAGATGCATCAAGTCTTTTAAGTACACCTGGTTTCGAGTCACTAAGCTTTAAATGGATGATTTCGCCGTTTTTATATGCAGCTTTCAATTTAGCTATGGCGATGCCGGTTTTGGTTCCACTTGCGAAAGAAATGGATAATGAAAAAACATTAAGATGGGGCGGGTTGATTGGCGGGGGCGCACTATGCCTTATTTTATTTACAAGCCATATTTCCTTGTCAGCTCTACCGAATGTGGAAAGCTTTGAAATCCCGATGGCCGAAGTGATGAAAAACTTCATGGCTGCTTTTTATTGGTTGTACATCGTTGTGATTTATGGTGAAATTTTCACGTCAGTGATTGGGAATCTATTTGGGCTGGAGCGCCAATTAAAAAATGTCATAAAACTCCCGTCAATCTTGATCGTCTTCGGCATCTTGTCTATCGCTTATGTCATTAGTCAACTTGGTTATGGTTCATTGATTTCCTTTTTATATCCATTGTTTGGGTATATGAGTTTGATATTATTAGTTTTGTTGGCCAAACCGATGAATCAACTTCCGAAGAAATAAAGAGGTCGGTGCAAACCTCTTTATTTCTTCATTTTATTTTTTAACATAAATGAATTAATGAAGCTCATCAGAGTAAGCAAATGATTCTTTTAAGTGACAGGCCAACTGTATTTTCAGAAAGTCTTTCGGATCATTAAAACTTAAATTTAGAATGTCCTCTATTTTTTTTAGACGTTGGTATAATGTATTAATATGAACGTGGAGGCTTTTCGCTGTTTCATTAATGGACTTATTTAACCTTATATATGTTAACAATGTAAGTTCTAAGTCATTTTTCCTTGACCTTGAAGTATTTAATGGTTGAAAAAAACCATTAATAAATTCATTTATTTCATTCGTGTCCTGATTAATAAATAAACGATTAACCCCGATACTTTCATAGGTAATGATACCTGTTTCCTTTTTATTGACTAGATACGAAACTGATTTCTTTGCTTCTTCATAACTCTTCCCTATGTGATAGGCTCCTTTTTTATTTGATCCGATACCTGCGCATATTAATGTGTCATTATTATTAGTCCAGTCAAGAATAATTGTTTTCAGTCTTTTTATTGAATCATTAAAAAAAGAACTGTCATCTAATGAAACGAGAAGAATAATTTTATTATGAAATCCATAGATGAGTCTCACCTCTAGAATCTTCTTTTTAATCAATGAGATAATGCTATGAATGTCTGCACCAAGCTTATATAGATCCTGATAATTCACAAGTTCGATGACTGCAACAAAAAAGGTATGGGAAGGGATAAGGTTAAATTCTTTTCTTTTTGCAATTAATGCTTCTGGGTCTCTACTTTTAATGACCTCATTAAAAAATTCATGTGTTTTCTTATAATAGATTTCTTCTAAGGTATGTTTTTTCACAAGTTCAAGGGCAAGTATTGCTCCTCCTTGCTCAACTACAATCCGATCAATAATCGATAAAGTATTAGAATAGGGTAAAATAAAACAACCAAGAAAAATGGTACCGTTGATAATGGGGTATAAATAGTACTTTTCTTCCTCAGGCTTTCGCAATTCTACGAAAACGGCATGTCTTCTGTTTTTAAATATTTGAGAAATTTCATCAACGCTAAAATAATTATGTTTAACTTGATGATGGTACCAATCATTTTCTAAATAATCATAAAAGGAAACATTACCACTTATCATTTTGCCTATTTCTTTTACGATTGTTTTTAACCCTTTATTTTGCAAAGAAAATTTAATAAGAGTATTATGGACCTCATTTCTTTTTGAAAGCTCTTGTAATTGTTCTTTAACTTCCGTATAAAGACGTGCATTTTGGATTGCAATTGCTACCTGTGAAGCAAAACCTTGTAAAAGTCTTACATCATCTTCCGTAAATTTCCCATTTTTATCAAATTGGTGAATGGTCATCACACCGATACGCTGGTCTCCAATGGAAATGGGCACACTTACTATGGCTTGAATAACTTTCCCTTGCGAAGAAGATTTAATAATCTGGAGGTTTTCAGGAGAAATAGAATTTTCGTTCATTTTTTTATAAATTTGTTCAGTAGAATGGTAGATTAATGGTTTTCCGCCCTTAAAAACCATCCCAGTTATAGATTCTCCAACGCTCATTTTAAGTTCTCCAATGATTGGTTCAAATCCAACACTTGTTTTCGTAATAATGATCTCCTCATGAGGATCATAAAGCTGGAGATACCCCGCATTTGCCACAGGGATTACCGACAATGCATTTTTAACGATTTTTTCCAATAGGTCATCAAGAACAAGGGATGAAGAGACAGAGCGAATTCCCTCAATCAAAACATCAAGTTCCGTATCTTTTGATTGAATCTGGTTTTTAGCGTCCAAAAGCTCGAAGCAAATATACAAATAATCCAAATCTCTTTCATCAAAAGGTGAGGTTGTACAGTTGGAGCGAAGGAGGACTTGATACCCGTTCATATAAGTAAATGAGATATAAAAATACGCCTCATCTGTACAGATATTATATTTGTTATCACGATTCAAATTTAACAGTGTCACATTTTCTATGCTTAGGTTTCCTTTTTTATGCATGAGTTGAAAGGAACTATCATGTGGTTTCTGAACCCAAATTTCATATGAAGATTTCTTATACCCTTTATCTAAATAGGAAAGAATCAGTTGATTTATTATCATCGTAACCTCCGCATCTTGAAAAAATATAGAAACTTCCATCTATTCTGAATGATATATGTAATATAATACATTGTAATAGGTGAAACAATAAATTACTATATAAATTAGAAAATATAGAATTTTCAACTATTATTTTTGAATGCGCTTACTATCAGGAAAGGAGGAGATAGGAAAAATTTACGAGTGGTTAATAATACAAAAAATTATTAAAAAGGAGGAAGATTATTTTGAATTTGGAGACGGTATTGCAAACAGCGAACAGCATACCACTTTGGATTTTTGCTTCATTGGTAGTTGGTATTGTAATCTTTCAAGGGATTATTTTTATTCGACTTGCATCGAAAGCAAGCCATTCCGTCGGTATGACACCTACAGAGGTAAAGTCAGCAATAAGGGCTGGTGCGATTAGTTCACTTGGTCCGTCACTAGCCATCATTGTTGTGGCAATTTCTATGATTTCATTTATAGGAAGCCCTACTACATTAATGCGGATTTCCATTATTGGAAATGCTGCAATAGAAACAGTAGGTGCAAGTATTGGGTCAAAAGCTGCCGGTGTTGATTTAGGATCTCCTGATTACACATTACAAGCCTTTACGAATGCTGTATGGGTAATGTGTCTAGGGGGGATGGGCTGGTTATTATTTGTTGCCCTATTTACAAAATCACTAGGAAAGATACAGAAAAAAGCTGAGGCTAATCCCAAAAATGTGACGATGTTAAGCACTGTTTCAGTTGCTGCAATGATTGGGGCTTTTAGTTATCTTGGTGGGGGAGAAATGGTAAAAGGTCTTAGTGAATTTATCGTATTTATTGTTGCCTTCATTTTTATGCCTCTCATTATTTGGATAGGAGATAAATCCCAATTAAGGTGGTTAAAAGAATGGTCATTAGGACTGGTTATTATTGTCGGTATGATTGCTGGTTACTTAGTTTCTTAATTAGAAAGGTAGGAGAAATGAATGCGAGTGAATAGAGAGGAAAATCTATCTATTAACCAAGCTATACCAGGTGCACAAACTCCAGCAATGGACTTTGACACCTTCCACGTTAAGTCTCATTTTTGGGGTCGTCTAACAATCTGGTCTGTCATTGCATTAACGTTAATTGTGCCATCATATCTCTCATTTGTCCTTGGATACCATCCTGGCTGGTCTACAATTATTTCGGGTTTTACTGCTTATGCAGCAATCATTATGTTTGTTTGGGTATTAGAACCGATTAGCTATTATCCTGTTTTAGGTGTTTCTGGTACATATATAGCCTTTCTTACAGGTAATATTGGTAATATGTGCCTTCCATGTGCATCGGTTGCTCAACGTGTCGTAAATGCGGAACCCGGAACAAAGAAGGGAGAACTCACTGCATCATTGGCAATTTCGACGGCATCCATCATGAATGCGGTTATACTTATTTTAACCATTCTAAGTGGTTCATTCCTCCTATCGATATTGCCGGAATCAATTTTAAATAGCCTCAATTTTGTCCTCCCAGCTATTTTTGGTGGAGTTATTGCACAATTTGCTATAAAAAAACCATTATTTGGTGTAATTGGAATCGCATTTGGTTTATTTGTTAATTTAGGCCCGGTTCCCCGTGCCTTCCAAACATTTGTCTGTATACTCGGAACAGTTGTTGTTTGTTTACTTTTAGAGAAAATCAAGAAACAAGAAAAAAATAAATAGGTGTTACTATCTAGCAGAGCAGAAGTTTTGGGAGAAGGGGTGAAAATCCATTAGTAGATGGATGTAAACGATGAGTAAACAAAATATATTACAATGGATAAAAAGCAATGAGACTGACTTTACTGAAATGGCAAAGAAAATCTGGGAGAATCCGCAAATCGCTTACGAAGAAAGCTATGCTAGTAATTTGCAAGCATCAAAGTTAAAAGAAGAAGGATTTCGTATTCAAGCCTCTATTGGCGGATTTTCTACAGCTTTTGTAGCTGAATACGGCTCAGGAAAACCAATAATCGGGATAATAGGTGAATACGATGCATTACCCGGACTGTCCCAAGCCGTCAAAACAGTTCAGGAACAAGTTGAAAAAGACGGTCCAGGTCACGGCTGTGGCCATAATTTACTTGGAACCGCAGGAGTAGAAGCTGTTGTAGTGTTAAAAAAAGCAATGGAAAAATATAAACTAGCAGGCACGATTCGTTATTATGGTTGTCCTGCTGAAGAAGTTTTGTCTGGTAAAACGTATATGGCAAAGGAAGGCGTCTTTGACGATTTGGATTGCGCATTAACTTGGCATCCATGGACATCTAACATGGTAGTAAATATGAGCATGCAAGCTATGGTGTCAATAAAGTTTCATTTTAAAGGTATTCCAGCACATGCCGCTTCATCGCCACATGCTGGGAGAAGTGCACTAGATGCTGTTGAATTGATGAATGTCGGCACTAACTATTTACGAGAGCACGTTATAGAGGGAACAAGAATTCATTATGTCATTACAAATGGGGGGCTTGCTCCAAATATTGTCCCTGAGCATGCTACTGTTTGGTACTATTTAAGGGCGGCCACAAAGGAACAAGTCGAGGATATACTTAGAAGGGTAAAAAAAGTTGCGAAAGGGGCAGCCTTAATGACGGAAACAGAGCTTCGTTCAGAAATTGAGGCATTTCCTTACGACACTCTACCAAATGAAGCCCTTAACGACCTCATGTATGAAAATATGAAATTAGCAGCCCCTTTAGTATTTACTGTAGAAGAAAAAGATTTTGCTCAGGATTTAGTAAAGACTATAGATTCGAACATCGTAAAAATTGCCCAACAGTCAAACAATGAACTTCTCCCGGTCACTTATCAAAATGATAAACAAACAATCGGGAAAACTTTAGCTGGTTCGACTGATGTTGGGGATGTTAGCTGGATCACACCAGTTGGGACAATCATGACAACATGCGCCCCCGTCGGAGTTCAATTACATTCTTGGCAGGCAACGGCTTCCTTTGGTACGTCAATTGGCTTCAAAGGAATGCACTTAGCAGCACAAACAATGGCGTTATCAGCATATGATTTATTACTTAATAAGGATCACGTACTCGAACGAATAAAAGAAGAGTTTTACTTATCCACAAAAGATAAGCCATATGTTGCGGGTATACCTGAAAATGGTAAACTACAACTAATTTAAGAAATTAAATATGCTTCGAAATAGACCTCTAAAAAGGTAAAAAATGAGTCGAAATGGAAAAATGATAATTTCTGGTACAGCAAAAAATACATCGGTAAGGAAATCGGAGAAGGTATACTTACTATCGTTCGATTTCCTTTTTCTACGCTTTTTCATGGTGTGCCTCCTTGGTTTAAAAGATAGGGAAAAGCACGAGCAAAAATAAGTTTAACACAGTGTGGGAAATGATTGTAAGAACGATATTTCGTTTCCACATATATAAGGTTCCCCAAACCACTCCACCAGCAAATGTCGCAAGCAAGAATAATGGGTTAAAGGTATAAATATTTGCGGACATATATAAAAGGGAGGATATGAAAATTACTACTAGTTTATTCTCAAATTTTGTCTCGACATTCCTTTGAATAAAGCCTCTCCAAAATAGCTCTTCACCCGGAATGATGATGAGGAAAAGCGCAAAGTAATGCCAATTGAGCTGGGGTTGAACCATCGTATATAAAGTAGCAACTTCAGCTAGTTCATTCGGAAATAAGATTGCCGAGCCTATTTTTCCAATATAAAAGAGACCGTACATAAATAGTCCGGAAAGTATAGAGATCACCATGTTTAAAATCGAAAAGTTTTTGGCCTCAAAATTTCCAAATCGAATTGATGCAACGGATAAAAGTAAAAAGGATATTGTAAACATAAGCCAAAATGGGATTTCGTATAAAAAACTTATCGCCAATAAAATATGTACAAGTATAAATAGTAGAAAAAATTTTTTTTGCATTAGTCTGCCTCTTTTGTTAAGATTTGTCGCTGTTCATTTTATCATGAGGGAGATTTTTTTAGAATAAATATTTGGTGGCGACTCATCCTAATGATGATGTTCCGAAAAAGGAGATGATTGATATGACACAATCAAAACGCCAGCAAGAGCGTCAATGGACCGTTCGAAAACAATCACAAAATCCCCATGGGAAAGTGAAATCCTTTGAACAGCTAGCTGAAGAAGCAGGCAAGGATACAAAAGAATAGTAAGAAGACGTCGCACACACTCTGTTTTGGGGTGTGTGCGTTTTTATCTAATTATACGGTTTCGAGTACCACTAATCTCCTAAAAAGAGGAAAACGGTGTCCCTCCAGACAGTTTTGAGGGACACCAATCTCCTAAAAAGAAGAAAATAGTGTCCCTCCATACGGTTTCGAGGACCACCAATCTCTTAAAAAAAGGAAAATGGTGTCCCTCCCGGAGTATCCAACCGATCCATAAATCTCAAATTTCCAATTCATTTTCATTGAGAAATATCGAGAACCGAAATATAATTGACCAATGATAGCTTATTGGAAAGAAGGATCAATATGGGTCAAGATGATATGAGGGAATATAAAATAGGAATCATGTATACCACGATAGCCTATATCGCGTGGGGAGTATTGCCTCTTTATTGGAAGTTAATCGACCATATCCCGGCAATCGAGATTCTCGCACATCGGATTATCTGGTCACTGGTTTTTGTGCTTATGGTCATTCTTGTTTCAAAAAAAGGAAAGCAATTCATAACAAGCCTCAAAGAGATTGTTAAAAACAAATTTAAACTACTTGGGATCGTCGCTTCATCCATCTTCATAACAGCCAACTGGGCTACTTATATTTGGGCGGTAAATACGGATCATATTATTGATGCGAGCCTTGGGTATTACATCAACCCATTAGTCAGCGTACTACTAGGTATCATTGTTCTTAAGGAAAGACTCTTGTTTTGGCAGGGGATTTCATTTGTGTTAGCTGGTATCGGAGTTCTTATTTTAACCATTCAATATGGAAGTTTTCCTTGGGTGGCTATTACACTTGCATTGAGCTTTGGTTTTTATGGGTTAACTAAGAAGCTTGTAAAGCTCGATTCGCTGATTGGTTTGGCGATGGAAACGATGGTGGTTGCCCCAATTGCTCTTATTTATTTGGCGGTTCTGTTTCAGGGGAAAGTCGATTCCTTTTCAGGGGCAACAGTTGATGTGCAATTATTGCTAATGGGGGCCGGGGTCATTACAGCCATTCCATTACTTTGGTTTGCTGCTGGAGCAAACAGAATTCCACTTTCTGTTATTGGAATTCTGCAATATATTTCGCCGACGATAAGCCTTCTATTGGGAGTATTTTTATATCATGAACATTTCACAATGGTGCATTTCGTCACTTTCCTTTGTATTTGGACGTCACTATTAATCTACTCGTTCTCAAAATCTAAATTTTTATCTTCGCTTCAACCTAAATTCATGAAAAATAAATCATTAGGTGCATAAATACAAATAGGGAGCCGATTTTCGAATCTGCTCCCGTTCCATTAGATCGCCGTAACAATCTTATAGTTCTTATGATTGATTACTGTACGACTCTCTAACTCTAGATCTCTATAATTGTCCATATATGTTAAGTCTACGATTACCGAGTTTTCATTTACCTTTTCCACGATGCCTTTAAGGCCCTCTTTGAACTCAATGATATCCCCAATTTCAGCAATTTTCATCTTGTCACCCTCCATTGCATTCTATGAATCTTCCATATAGACCATAACGTGCTTTTATTTACAAAAAAACTATTTTTTTATATTTTGCCTTACTTTTGTTAGGATGTAAAGCGTTTTCATTGATATTCTATTTTAAATTTTTGTAAATAATGTGACAAACCTTAAAAAAATTTATATTTAAAATTGAAGTTAAAGGTCAATTAAAATAGGTGCCTCTAGAGAGACACCTTCATTACTTTATCTACCTTGGGGGCCAATACCACCCATCATTCCAGGTCCGCTCATTGGGACCTATTGACCACACGTACAACCAGGCCCATGAGGACCATGAGGAACTATCCTATTGGGCGCCATTCCGTAACCTTGAGGAGCCATCATGCCAGGGTTACCAAATCCTTGAGGACCAAACCCACTCATCGCACCAGGAGCACCACCAGGTCCCTGAGGACCGAAACCACCCATCATAGGTCCACCACCAGGTCCCTGAGGACCGAAACCACCCATC
>NZ_LMBW01000001.1:545959-668612 GCF_001439915.1 Fredinandcohnia humi
ACCTTGTGGACCGAAGCCACCCATCATAGGTCCACCACCAGGTAATTGAGGACCGAAACCACCCATCATAGGTCCACCACCAGGGTTTTGAGGACCGAAACCACCCATCATAGGTCCAGCACCAGGACCTTGTGGGCCAAACCCACCCATCATAGGTCCAGCACTAGGACCTTGTGGGCCAAACCCACCCATCATAGGTCCAGCACTAGGTCCTTGTGGGCCAAACCCACCCATCATTCCAGCCCCAGTCAAGGAACCTTGTTGACGGTCGCAAGTACAGCCAGGTCCATGAGGTCCATGTGGAACTATCATATTTGGTGCCATTCCAGTTCTATATTGATCAAATCCTGCCGGCATAACAGCCTCCTCCTCATCGTGACCAAAGCCATAATCATCTTCCGCCATTTGTTGTTGAACAGGGTATGGATAGCCCCCTTCGACATCTTGTGGGAACCCAGCCCCAGGATAACCCATTTGAGGAATATTCATTTCTTGAGGTCCGAAGCCAGTACCCGGTGCCATGCCTTGTTGATTACCCATATTCGGATTCAAACCAAAAGGATTTTGATAATTTTTCATCGAATCCACCTCTCTTTTGTATTAATTCGGATAAATAGTCAGCAAATTTGGTAAGATTTTGAGTGAAAAGCCCAGAAATTATTTTCTTTACGACTTTGTCTACTTCATAATTAATGCCTACTAGACATTTCTCCCACATCATATGCCTAAAGAAGTATTGTGTGTTGATTGACAGAATAAATGGGTATTAGCCTTGTATCTTATTTTTCGAACTACTATAATTTAACAAGAGGTGTTTAGCATGAATGAACAATTTGTTAATGAAATTTTAAATAAACTAATGTGTGGAGAACTAAGTGAATATTTAGTGAAGAATGAACAGTTCCTAGAGTTTCGAACTACATTGATCAAAAGGGAAGATTTCAAGCAATTTCGCGGAATAGCCCTTCACGGTGGAGATGTGCTGTACCGATATATGGAAGTCGCAAGGAGCTAATGGGACATAAGTCATAGTCCGAGGTTGACAAAGACCATGAAAATTTAGTAAAATTGTCTTGAGTTCAAGATAATGAAAAGGGTGGAAAATATGGAAGCAAATGAAGCAATCAATATTCCTAACCTCTCCTTAAAATTTTTTGTCATATTATCTCGAGCATTCCGATCAGTGAATGAGCGGGTTGAAGAGGATGTAAAAGGATACGGATTAAACTTAACTGAATTTGCCGTGTTGGAGCTCCTTTATAACAAAGGGGATCAGCCAATTCAGCATATTGGTAAAAAGGTATTATTATCAAGTGGAAGCATCACCTATGTTGTGGACAAATTAGAGAAAAAGAATTATCTAAAGAGAAATCCATGTCCAAAGGATCGACGTGTCACATGGGCGTCGATTACGGAGGAAGGCAAACAATTCATGGACGAGATTTTTCCGAAACATCAGGAGGCAATTGAGGAAATTGTCGGGGTTCTTTCTGATTCTGAAAAAGAAGAAATGATGGTTCTCTTGAAAAAGTTAGGTTTTCATGCCGAACAACGATAGATCAGTAATGACAGAAAAAAAGGATTGAAATGTATATTACTTGACCTCCCTTTTATAAAAATACTATACTTTCAAGACAAAGAAGAGAGAAATACTTAATTAGTAGCAGAGTATGAAAGGGAGATTGAATATGGTTTCAGAAAAGGTGAAGAACCTTCTTTTAAATAAAATGAAAATGATTCAAAAGCATGGAGAACAGGATATCTGTTTGGTCGGACCTGTTACATTACCTGTTCAGTTAGATGAAAAGATAGTGACATTTAAATGGTATACATGGTTAAAAGTTGAGGATAAGATGAGCACTGAGAATGTATTAGATTCCCTTTCCCAAACTGATTTAGCAGCCATGCAGCAATCATCCGTACTTGTGTACGGAGATTTTGACACTGAAAATGATGCACTTATTCGAATGCATAGTATCTGTCATACTGGTGATATTTTCGGCAGCAAACGCTGTGATTGTGGTTTCCAATTGCATGAATCGATGAGGATGATCGTTTCCAATGGCTGTGGTGCACTGTTTTATTTAGCCAATCATGAAGGACGAGGGATTGGGTTATTTTCAAAATCACTTGCCTACATCCTTCAGCAAGAAGGGCTTGATACTGTCGAGGCTAACTATGCTTTGGGATTTAAAGACGATAGCCGTAATTATGAAGATGCAATTCGTGTGCTCACTAAGCTGCGCGTAAAGCCAGTTACGTTAATTACAAACAATCCGAAAAAATTAGCGGCATTACAAGAATACGGACTTTTATCTGACACACATATCCCACTTTGGGGCGATATCTCTGAATACAATGAAAAGTATTTAGCCACTAAAGTCGAAAAATCCGGTCATATCCCAGTAAAAGAAGAAATGACAACAATCAAATAGTTCGATTACAAAGGTAAGCCTTAAACTATGGGGCTTACCTTTATGTTTTTGTTAAAAAATATTACATCCCTGAGATGTTTGTAAAATTCAACCCGTATTTTACCCGCATGTCCAAATTTTAGGTAAAAAGATCGGTGAGGATATTTTTTCCAAGTGTATTTTCAGACAAAGTGTCCCAAAGGCTTTCGGATTCTTCCATTTATTGGACGATGAATCGAAATATTACAGCTGTTAACCTTCTAGTAGAGACAAAACGACGACTACTAGGAGGAATAAAATATGAGAAACCTTAAAAAAATTGGATTTGCAGCTGCATTAACTTTTTCATTATTAGCATCCAGTGTGAGTGCATCGGCAGCAACTCATACTGTAAAATCTGGTGATACATTTTGGAATATTGGCATGAAGTATGGTGTGTCTGTTTTGGAGCTAAAGGAAATTAACAACCGAACAAGTGATATGATCCAACCGGGAGAAGAGCTTGAAATTCCAGAAACAGTGACAAAAGAAGAGAAAGAATTACTCGCACGACTAGTACATGCCGAAAGCAAGGGTGAACCATATGAAGGTAAGGTTGCCGTGGCAACTGTTGTGTTAAACCGTGTTGATTCATCGGAATTCCCAAATTCCATAAAAGAGGTCATTTATGAAAAAACAGCAGGTGGTTCATACGCATTTAGTCCAGTGGCAGACGGTGCAATTAACGAGGCTGCAGACGAAGCATCAAAACGTGCTGTAGAAGAAGCCATTACGTTCCGCGGACAAGGGAAAGGATCATTATTTTTCTTCAATCCAGCTAAATCATCAAACCCATTCATGATGGCAAGAGAAGTAACAACTGTAATCGGTAATCACAGATTTGCTAAATAATCCTTTTTCAAAACACTCATTTCGTTTTAACGAGGTGGGTGTTTTTTAAAATTCTCCTTCATATAGTGAGTATTATACGAAAATATTGAAGGGAGCAAATTTATGGCAGCTAAGGTTCTGTTTTTCGGAGACCCGGGAATCGATGATTCACTTGCAATTATGTATGGATTGCTTCATCCAAATATTGAGATTGTCGGAATCGTTCCAAGTTATGGTAATGTGAAGCAGGAACAGGCAGTTCAAAATGTGGCGTATATATTATCCCTTGCTGGAAAGAGAGATATCCCAATTATAGCGGGGGCGAAGGGGCCGCTCACTGGGGAATTCACCCCTTTTTATCCTGAAATTCATGGGGCAGAAGGGCTTGGCCCAATTCGCCCGCCTGATACACTACCGACGGCAGAGTTATTGAATTTTGATGAGATATTTAAAATAATAAAAAGATATGAAAATGAACTCTATATCGTCGATGTAGGGCGATCAACATCACTTGCGATAGCCTTTCTTCTAGGCGGTAAGCTCATGAATAAAGTGAAAGGAATTTATGTGATGGGAGGGGCCTTTTTTGTTCCTGGAAATGTCACTGCTGAAGCTGAGGCGAATTTTTATGGAGATCCAATTGCTACCAATCTAGTTTGTGAGCATGCACAAAACCTTGCCATTCTTCCGCTAAATATTACCATGCAAGCCCTTCTAACATCCGACGTGGTTGACCAAATTGACGTTCATGGAACCCATAATCCATTTCGCCAATTAATTCGACATATTTTTGATTACTATTATGAATTCTATAAGAAGAGCGTACCGGGTATTAAAGGGACACCATTACATGATGTTGTTGCGCTAAGTGCAATCGTGAATCCATCGATTGTTCAATATGCCCATCGCAGGGTAAATGTAGAAATGCTTGGAATTTTAAAGGGAGTCAGCGTCGCTGATTTTCGGGCGAAACCAGAAAAGGAGCCACTGGAAACTTTGGATCGGATTGCATTGCGCTTTGATTATGAAAAATTTATTACGGAGTTTATCCAGGTTATGACCATGGGGGATGTAAATAGGTAGGAATATGTAGTACTTTTGGAGTTCGAAACAGTTTTTCTAAGGAAATAGTTCTTTTGTAACAGAAAGTATTTATAATTTTCGGAAAATATACCCAAGCTTTCTTTTCCACATTTGGCATATAATGTGAATAAGGAAGCTTCTTTATTTGCCTAAGGTCAAGCATTACTAAATCTGGACTTTAGGGGGTGATGACATGTTGTTACATCTCGTGCTAGCAATTTTTATTGGTGGCTCTATGGGGTTGTTGGGACATGCTAAAAAACAGGGGAAAATCGAAAAACCTCGAATGACAAAACGCTTCATCTACCTCGGCTTCTTAGAAGAAATGATTATCGGAACCGTTGCGGCAGTATTAGTCGTAGCTTCGAGTGACACAGAATCAATTTTTCGAGTAGTGTTCCTCTCGATTTTGGCAGGTTACGGGGGAGAAAGGATCGTGCAAAGAGTTGAATTAGTTAGACAAGCAGAACGACGAAACGAGTTGCCAGCGGAAACAATTCAAGAACAGGAGAATAATAAGACGAATGATCCAATTTGATTTAAAACAAGTAAAAAAAGAAAAACACGATGTATTCTAATTGACTCTTTTTGCAGGGAACCTGTGGAAAGGGTCATTTTTATATTTACCAATAAGAAAAACATAAACGTATTGTGACGCTTTAAGTAGAACCAAAAGTAGAGAAGTTTCTAGTAAAATGGTATAATCAGTAGCAATGATATGAAATGGAGGCTTTACACTGAATGATTACAGTAACTAATGTAAGTTTGCGTTACGGTGACCGCAAGCTTTTTGAAGATGTTAATATAAAGTTTACACCGGGAAATTGCTATGGACTGATTGGTGCGAATGGTGCCGGAAAATCCACGTTTTTGAAAATTCTTTCCGGTGAGGTCGAGGCACAAACTGGTGATATCCACATGACGCCGGGTGAACGTCTTGCTATCCTAAAGCAAAACCACTTCGAATATGAAGAGCATGAAGTCCTTAAGGTTGTCATTATGGGACATGCCCGTCTTTTCGAAGTCATGCAGGAAAAGGACGCCATTTATATGAAACCAGATTTCTCCGATGAAGACGGAATGAGAGCTGCCGAACTTGAAGGGGAATTTGCTGAATTAAACGGGTGGGAAGCAGAATCTGAAGCGGCCATCCTTTTAAAAGGATTGGGAATTTCAGAGGATCTTCACACGAAAAAAATGGCAGACATTACCGGTTCTGAAAAAGTAAAAGTATTACTTGCCCAGGCATTGTTTGGAAAACCAGATGTACTATTACTTGACGAGCCTACTAACCACTTGGATTTAAAAGCGATTCAGTGGCTTGAGGAATTTCTAATTAACTTTGAAAATACCGTAATTGTCGTATCCCATGACCGTCATTTCTTAAATAAAGTATGTACACATATGGCAGACCTTGATTATGGGAAAATCCAAATCTATGTTGGAAACTATGATTTCTGGTATGAATCAAGCCAGCTCGCCTCAAGATTGGCTTCGGATGCAAACCGCAAGAAAGAAGAAAAAATTAAAGAGCTGCAAAACTTTATTGCGCGCTTTAGTGCAAATGCATCAAAATCAAAACAAGCGACATCCCGTAAAAAGCTATTGGATAAAATTTCACTTGATGATATAAGACCATCTTCTCGTCGTTACCCGTTTGTTGGATTCACACCTGAGCGTGAAATCGGAAATGACCTGTTACGCGTTGAGGGTCTTTCAAAGACAATTGATGGCGTCAAGGTGCTTGATAATGTGAGCTTTATTATGAATAAAGGCGACAAGGTTGCGTTTGTTGGAAAAAGTGAAATTGCGATCACAACTCTATATAAAATTTTAATGGGTGAAATGGAGGCGGACAGCGGTACATTCAAATGGGGTGTTACAACGTCACAAGCCTATTTCCCTGCGGATAACACTAAGTATTTTGCTGGTAATGAGCCATCATTAGTGGACTGGCTTCGTCAGTTCTCGCCAAATGATCAAAGTGAAAGCTTCCTGCGTGGATTCTTAGGAAGAATGCTTTTCTCTGGAGAAGAGGTCTTGAAAAAGCCAAGCGTTCTTTCCGGAGGAGAAAAAGTACGCTGCATGCTTTCAAAAATGATGCTAAGTGGTTCAAACGTGCTCCTGCTAGATGACCCAACAAACCACTTAGATCTTGAGTCCATCACTGCATTAAACAATGGTTTAATTGCGTTCAAAGGATCCATTTTATTCACATCACATGACCATCAGTTCGTGCAAACAATTGCAAATCGAATTATTGAAATCACACCAAATGGTCTTGTTGACAAGCAAATGTCATATGATGAATATCTTGAAAATGCAGAGCTTCAAAAACAAGTTGAAGCAATGTACGCGTAATAAATAGAGGGAGTGAAAGGTTCGAAATATCGACCTTTTGCTCCCCCTTTTTTTATAAAGCACTAGTATTCTGATCAGCTGTATCCGAATCATTTGTATTTGAAATACTTATAAGATTATTGTTCAATACAATTATACCAGTATTGAATGATCCGGAGCCTGTAAAATCCTTAGAAGCCGATTTAGGTGAGACATAAAAGGAATTTCCGGTAACAATGGTGCCACTGTTACTATTTAATTCAATTGGTCCTAAAAAGATTGAGCCCATATGCTTTGTACCACCCTTCGAATCTTGGTAGTACTAGCATATGGCTCCTTAGAATATTTTGAAAGGTACAAACCCCTAAAAATCAAAAAGATAAGCCGTAAAGAGGCTTATCATTTACCTAATAAGGCTAAAATGCCCTTAAAGATAAGGACGCAAGAAAAGACAATGATTGTAATGACACCTACTAAAACAAATACAGAATGTAAACTTACTAAAACTGTATCGAATGCAGTAACTTTTATAAGGGCAAAACCTGCTAAAATACACGCCACAAACAAGAAAATATATTTATCCAAGTGATTTCCCTCCTTTACTACACTATATGTCCCACTGCTAAAAAAAGTGAGGAAATCTAAAAATTTTAATCATTTTTAGGAATAAAAACGATAAGCGTGAATAGAATAGTTCTGTTGGAAAAAAGCAAATAAAACGGAGCTTGAAAAAAGATAGGGTGGGAAAGATGGCATTAGTAAAAAATTGTATTATTGTATTATTGTTTGCATTAGTAGTGGTGGGAATGATTTTATTTGGGGTAAGGACAATTGAGGCAAAAGAAAATCCATCTGTGATGATGAAGACTGAGAAAATATATGTTGAAAAAACCGTTCACTTTTAGAGAAAGTAACGGTTTTTTTATACCTTCGTATAGGGTTTGAAATGGAAAAGGAGGCCCATGTATAAGGGCCCCCTAGGGAAATGGTTATTGTTGTGAACCATTTTTAAGCTGTTGCTGTGCCATGGCAACGAGACGTTTCGTCATTTCGCCCCCAACGGAGCCGTTAGCGCGTGCGGTCGTATCTGCACCAAGCTGAACTCCAAACTCATTGGCGATTTCTTCTTTCATTTGATCTAGAGCATTTTCAGCACCTGGAACCAATAGTTTGTTTCTTGCCATGATACATCACTCCCGACAAAGTTTTTTGAGTAACCAAATGATTACTCATTTTTAAGTTGTCACGTATTGTGAAAATGATGCTTGGGAAATTGGACCAAACCGCTTTTTTGGGAGTTTGGGCAGATATATTTCGGCTAAAAAGTTTGGGTTGATATATTTCGAAATTGGACCGATATAATTCGAAATAGGGTTGATATATATCAAATTCGGGTCGATATCAACTATTCTGCCTTCAAACTTCCTTCCTCTAGCTTCTCCATTTCGGCTTTCATCCATTGTGGATCCAATTTTTCACCGATAAATACGATTGTCGGCTTGTAGTTCATTAACTCTTTTAAGTAAATTGGAGTACCATAGGAGTATTGAAACAAATAAGTATGATTCGAATGGGTAAACTTTAAATAGCCCTTAATCCGGTAAATTGTATCAGGCATCTTTCTAAGCCAACCCTCGAATAAATCAAGGTCAAGTGGCTTTGAAAATGTATGTACATACGTTTTTAGCTTCAAATCTAGATGGACATGGGTACGTTCGTGTGGCTTGCGCTCGATCTTTTTCATCGTACGAAGATCTTCAAGCTTCACGGCAGCATACTTCGTCAACAAGCAACTTGCATCACGATTAATTGATTGGATTTCAAACAGTATTTGTCCTTGTTCCATCTCTGACAACTGGTCGACTTTATTTAGTAATAAGACGTCGGCATGGCGAACTTGTTCGCGTAAGAGGATTTGCAGTTGAGCACTTAATAAGTCCCTTTCCTTCCAACGATTTACATCGAGGATAGTCACAATCGATTGGACCAATAATTGATCTGCAAATAGCGGGGACATACACGCATCCAACACTTCAATTGGATGGGCTACCCCCGTTGTTTCAATATAGATGGCATCAAGGTCATGATCCTGTAAGAGCCCTTGGAGATGAACCTCAAGCTGTCCTTGAATGGTACAGCAAACACAACCATTTAATAACTCTTTAAGAGGCGTATTTTCCGAAACTGCATTTGAATCAATCGAAACCTGACCCAACTCATTCATCACAACGGCCACTTTTCGCCCTACCGATTTTTCCTGCGTAAGAATATTTTGTAATAAGGTGGTTTTGCCACTTCCTAAAAATCCAGATAAAATAAAAACCTCAACTTTTTCCATAAAAACTCCTCATTCTTTAATTATCATTACTCCTATTATAACGAATTTTGGCGGCAGACGTTATTGGAATGAAAAAGGCACCAGCGGGAGTTAATTTCCGAAGGTGCCTTACTTGTTATTAAAATGCCCAATTCCCATTGCGGAAGACAGGTTCGACGGTGCCATCAGCAGTGATGCCGTCGATGTCCATTTCACTTGAGCCAACCATGAAGTCGACATGTGTGATACTTGAGTTTGCGCCTTTTTCCACAAGTTCATCACGAGACATCGTCTTACCGCCTTCAATACAGAAGGCATATGCATTTCCAATGGCAAAGTGATTGGACGCATTTTCATCAAAAAGCGTGTTGTAGAAGAGAATTTTAGATTGTGAAATAGGTGAACTATGTGGGACAAGTGCTACCTCACCTAAATAATGACTGCCTTCATCTGTTTCCACAAGACGTTTTAACGTATCTTCACCTGTTTCAGCTTTTACATCAACGATGCGACCATTTTCAAAGGTTAATGTAAATTGATCAATCAGACTGCCACCATAATTAAGCGGCTTTGTGCTGCTCACAAATCCATTAACACCATCTTTTTTAGGAACTGTAAACACCTCTTCAGTCGGCATATTGGCAACAAACTCAATGTTTTTTTCGTTCTCACCACCGCCGCCTATCCATACATGTTCTTCAGGTAGTTCGACCGCTAAGTCCGTTCCAGGTGCTTTATATTGTAATTTTTTATATTTCTTCTTGTTTAAGTATTCAACCTTGGCATGTAAGGTTGCATTGTGTTCCTTCCATGCTTGAACAGGGTCTTCCACATCAACACGGGTCGCTTGGAAAATGGCATCCCATAATTTTTTGACCTGCTCTTCTGAGGATAGGTCTGGGAATATTTTTTCAGCCCAGCTATCTGAAGGAACTGCGATTACAGACCAACTGATTTTATCGGATTGAGAATAATTTCGGTATTTTTCTAGTGCTTGACCTGCCGTTTTATTTGCGTTGGCAATGCGATCAGGATTAACGCCTTTTAATAAATCTGGATTGGATGAAATGATGGATAAAAAGGCTGCTCCATTTTCCGCAAGCTCTTCCATTCCTTTTGCCTTCCACATTGGATAATCAAGAAACGCTTCATCTGGTGCAAGGTCAAAGCGAGTACGTGTAATTTCGTCATCATTCCACTCTACATATACATTTCTAGCGCCAGCCTCATAGGCTTTTTTGACAACTTTTCTTACATATTCTACGGCTGAAATAGGTGCATTAATTTGAAGGTTTTGTCCTTTTTGAACATTCACACCAACACGAACAGCTAAATCGGCATATTTTTCAAGCATGTGTTCGAATTTAGACATATGTATTCTCCTTTTAAACAATGTAAGTACTTCCATTCTAGTGTAACAGAAACGGTGAAGAGGAAGAAAAACTTTTTTCTAAAAATGGGCAGATGTATATTGACATGAAAGTGAATGTCATTTAATGTATTAAGTGTACTATATGGTATAATACACATGAAACACAATGACATAGATTAACTGAAAGGGGTGTTTTGCTTGTATTTTCACTTGGATGAACGCAGTAATACACCAATTTGGGAACAAATTGTAAACCAAGTCAAGGAGCTTATTTTAAAAGGGGCCATTCAGCCGAATGAAAAATTATTAAGTGTACGCGAGCTTTCCACGACCTTACTAGTAAACCCAAACACCGTCAGTAAAGCATATCAAGAGCTTGAACGACAGGGAATTATTGAAACGAGAAGAGGAAAGGGGACATTTGTTTCCGAAAAGCTTCCAACAAAGGTGGATGATGAAAAAGTGGAGGAAATCAAACAATCATTAAAGCTTTTACTTGTAGAAGCTTCTTATCTTGGGATAAATAAAGAAACATTTGTTGAGTGGATCGAAAAGTATGTTGAAGAGTTAGGGGGGAAGGACAGTAATGCTTAACGTTCATAATCTTTCAAAGAGCATTAAAGGAGAAACGGTCTTAAAAAATATTTCTTTTTCAGTTGGCGAAGGATCAATTGTTGGCTTGGTTGGGCGAAACGGAGTCGGAAAAACAACACTGTTAAGAAGCCTTGTCGGCATTTTAGATGCGGATCAGGGGGAGGTTGTATTTCAAGGGAAAAATATCGAGACAAACCCTGAGGTTAAAGGGGAAATGGTATTTGTTCCCGATTCAAATTCAGCATTTAATGGCTACAGTATCAAAGAGCTCGTGACTTTATATAATGCGATTTATGTAAATTTCGATAAACAGTATTTTTATCAGCTTTTACAGCGGTTTAACCTTCCAGAAAAACGAAAAATACGGACCTTCTCACGTGGGATGAAGGCATTACTATTTATCATTTTGGCCATTTCAACGAAGGCAAAACTGATTATTTTAGATGAACCAACGAATGGTCTAGATGCGATTGTAAAAAGGAAAATCCTTCAGTTTCTAATAGAGGAAGTATCAGAATCGAGGATATCACTTCTTATATCAAGCCATCATTTAGATGAACTCGAGAAAATCGCGGACACAATTATAATGTTAAAGGATGGCGAGGTCGAATCAATTGTCACAATGGAGGATGCAAGACTACATTATAAAAAAGTACAGGTAGTCTTTAAGGAAAATGGCATACCTGAAGAGTTTAAGCAGCACTTAAACATTGAAGTACTTAGTCAAATTGGACGTGTAAATACACTTTTATTAAAAGGAAATACAGAAGAAATGGTATCACGATTAAAAGAAAATCAACCATTGCTTTTTGAGGAATTACCAATGTCACTAGAAGACATGTTTGTGTCCGCATTAGGAGGGGATGACATTGTTTAGTAAAGCACTATGGCTAAGGAATACAAAACAATCGATGTTTGTCGTGTGGGGACTTTGGCTGGTTTGTCTTTACTTACCGTATAAACTGAATAACTTTTTAAGCATCGAGGAGAATTCGCTTTTACACTGGGAGGAATGGGGAAATTCAGAGCCTTACACATTGCATATGTTTGGAAACTTTTTAGAAGTGGGATTATTTCAAGTCCTGGCATCCATTCTTTTGGCCACAGCCTTAATTGGGTTAGAACGAACAAATCAGAGCTTGGATTTCACCTTAGCACTCCCATACAAAAGAAGTGATATCATTTTCTCAAAGTGGATTTTCGGCATTTTCCATTTAACAGCGGCATTGGTAGTAAGTGTGGTCATTTCAATGATTATACTCGGGAATTCAATGATGCATGAATATCTTTCAATAGCTTCACTTGGATATTACTTTTTAATTGCTCTTGCAACTCTAATTGGTGTTTTTACATTTAGTCTGTTTATGGGCTTAATTGGAGCCAGTTTTGTATCACAATTTACGTTTAGTGTGATCTTTCTATTTTTGCCATATGGATTATATAACTTAGTCATTCAGGGTATTTCTCCTCATTATAGGGCGATCACAGGTCACTACTTTATAAAAGAAAACTTCGGAATCCAAAAGTATGATGTATTTGCTGAGAAACTATCATTACCATTGCTGTTATTGGATTTTGAACGAGATATTAATGAAATTTTTATTTGGAAGCAGGCCACATTTTTAAGCATGTTATCGGTAATCATCATTCCGATTATCGTAACTATTATCTCGTTATACTTGATAAAAAGACTATCATCTCGTATCAAAAGTGAAAACAACGGTAAAATTTTGGCATATGAAAAGCTGCTTCCATACCTAAAAGTTGGAGTGTTCATCTGTTTCTACCTTTTTGGTGGAATGGTATTTGGTTCGTTGAATAGGTACGGGGCGCCTCCAAGTCTACTGGCCTACCATCTTGGAGGACTGGGATTCAGTATAATTGCTTATCTCATCCTGACAAAGCTAGCAGGAATGAGAATGCAATTCGGAAGAAAATAAAGGGACCAAAGGGACGGTTCTCTTGGTTCCTAAGAAAATTAATATGGAACCACAGGAACCGTCCCCGTGGTTCCTGAAACCTTTCCACTCCAATTTCGTATTACAAGAAAAGGAGTGGTTTTTATGTCTGAAAAACCGGTATTAAAGTTGCCGAAAACGTTATCTGAAAAAATACTAGATACACTCTCTATTTTATTATTACTTGGAATATACGGATTTATCATCGTGAATTGGAGCGAGATTCCGGACCGAATACCAACGCATTTTAACTTTGCCGGGGAGGCTGATGGTTGGGGTGGAAAAGCAAGTGTCCTCATTCTACCTATTATCGCAACCTTTTTATTTAAAATGATGTTTATTTTAAGCAAGCTTCCCCATATTTATAATTATCCTGTCGAGGTGACTCCAGATAATGCGGAAGGTATGTATAGAAACGCACGAAAAATGCTCATTACAATGAACTTTTTTCTTACTTTCTTTTTTGCGATTGGTGCCTGGGAAATGATCAATGTCGCACAGGGCAAAGAAGGGCTAGGCATGTGGTACATGATTGGACTGCTCGTGTCTATTTTTGGAACAATGGGTTATTATATCTACAAGATGGTTCAATTACGGATAAAATGAGTGACCGGAGGGACCAGGAGAACCGTCCCCGTGGTTACGTACGAAAGTAGGAAGTCAACAATGTTAATCGAAATTATTGTGCAACATGCAGAAGATGCAATACTAGCGGAAAAACATGGCGCGAATCGCTTGGAACTAGTCACCGCCATGACGGAAGGCGGTCTTACACCTTCTTATGGCATCATTAAAGATGTTGTGGGGGCGGTTTCCATTCCTGTACATGTCATGGTGCGGCCTCACGGATATTCCTTTACGTACTCCGAGGACGACAAGCGGGTAATTTTAGAGGATATAAAAGTATGTAAGGAGCTTGGGGCAGCAGGTATCGTGTTTGGTTCCTTAACTAAAAATGGAGAAATAGATGAAGCTTTTCTTGAAAAAGTCATTGAGACCGCGGCCGGAATGAAGATTACTTTCCATCGTGCGATTGATGAAGCGAAGGATATTATTGAAGCTTATAAAACCCTTCAAAAATACAGTGACTCGATTCAAACAGTGTTAACCTCCGGGGGAGCACCTAAGGCACTAGAAGGTGTAGAAAATCTTAAAGCGATGCTAGCACTATCTAGCGAAAAGCCATCTCCGGCGATTATGCCAGGCTCTGGCCTATCACCAGACAATATAGCTGAGCTCCATGAAAAAGTTCACGCAACCGACTATCATTTCGGATCGGCTGTTCGTGTAAATGGGAAGTTTAGCGAACCAATAAATGGGAATACTATTAAAAAGATAAAAAAAATACTTGAATAACACAACAAGGATGTCTGAATCTAGATTTGGACGTCCTTTTATTTTGGAATTCACCAAAAAGGGAGAGTGAAACCAATGGAAGTTCTCATTAGACACCTCGAAACGATATGCAAACAGCATTTTTTAACCGAAAAAATATTACTTGTGGATTCATATATGATCGGCGAGCAAATTTTAAGACGGTTTACTCAAAAAAACAATTATGCCATCAATATCAAAATTAAAACAATCAAGGAACTTGCCCTCGATGCATCCTCAACCGAAGAAAACCTACTCCTAAGTGACGCTCTGGGGACACATTTTATGTATTCTTTATTATTAGAGCTTAAGCCAGACCTCCGATATTTTCACGAGGTCGAAATCACACCAACCTTAAGCCAAAGCATGTATCAAACAGTAAAACAACTTCGTCTTGCAGGATACAAAAGCAGCACACTTTCAAGGGAACAATTTGTTTCACTCAGAAAAGGCGAAGATATGATACTCATTTTAGAGGCATACGAACAGCTTCTTCACAAAAATAAACGAATCGATGAGTCGGACCTTTTTCAGAATGCACTAGGAAAATATCATTCTAGAAATCAGATCTTTATTCTCCAAAGCAACCTAAGGCTCGCGTATGTACAGGTAAAATTTTTAAAAACTGTCCTTCTTTCAACCTTTTTTCAGTTACCAATGGAAGCAGTACATGGAATTCCAACACCAGAGTCTTCACCTTTTTCCAAGGTCGTTTTCGGAGTCGAAACGCCATTAAGTTATTTGTTTGATGTGGAGAATTCAACAACAACTGTACCGACCCTATCCCTTTTTTCAGCAAAAACAGAAGAGATGGAGCTAAAGGAAGTCATATTTCGGATCAAAGAAAAAGGTGTTCGGTTCGATGAGGCTGCGATTTTCTACACATCAAGCGCTCAATATATAACCGCTATGTATCACATAGCTGAACGTTTACAAATTCCGGTGACCTTTGGGGAAGGGATCTCGATTGGATTCACAAGACCTGGAAAAATGGTAGCTGGAGTATTAAGGTGGATGAAGGATTATTATAGTGTGCAAGCTTTTCTAAAGCTACTTCAGGAAAATTTGCTGGACTTGGGAGATGACGCTCCCTCAAAAAGAAAATGGGCAACGCTACTTCGTGGAGCGAACATCGGTTGGGGAAAAGAGCGCTACCTTTCTCAAATACAAGCAAAAATGAATGAACTTCCCGAATCGGAGAACCGAATTCGTGATTATCAATGGCTGCTAAAATGGTTTTCGACTACGTTTAAACATATGCCAACTGTCGAAGACGACGGGAACATCATTTATGGGGACCTGTTAAAAACAATTAAGTATTTTCTGCAGAATTATTGCAAGGTTTCTTCAGGTTTTGACCAAGCGGCGAAGGAAGCATTGCTTGAGCGAATCGAGGATTTGCTCCCATATGCCATTGAAGCCGTGCCCAATGCCCAACAAAAATTCGAGGAAGATTTTCTTTCCATTCGCATTGGTCATTCGCGTCCAAAGCCTGGCTATTTACATTTCACTTCATATAAAAATGGGCTCTACATGAATCGTGAGCATTTGTTTATTGTGGGGATGGATAACAGGCGGTTTCCGGGAAAGACAGGGGAGGATCCACTTTTACTTGATACCGAAAGAGAAAAGCTAGGTCGATTTTTGCCTTTAGAAAATGAAAAATCAAAACGTGAGCTTTATTCGATGTTACAGCTATTTGCCTCCGCGGCGAATGGGATTACCGTTAGTTACTGTAGATTCGACATCAATGAAAATCGAGCTATTTCAGCTGCGTATTTATTTTTACAATGCTATCGAATTCAAACCGGTGACTTTTTAGCAGATTTTAAGACTTTACAAATGCAAGTGCCAATTGCAAACCGACACCATACAGTTGAAAACGAAGACTGGTGGTATGAGAAAATCACAAACTCTCAAAACGTTCAGCTTGATGAACAATTTTTAGCGGAATTTTCGAATATTGCAAGAGGACTTCATGCTGAAAAAATGAGACAGGATCCAGCATTTACTGTATACGAAGGGAAGATTGAAAGCGATACGACCAGGTTAGACCCTCGCAAAAATCAAGATATCACGATTTCCGCGGGGAAACTTGAGAAAATCGCGAAATGCCCTTATGCCTATTTTTTGGAAAATGTGTTGCGTTTAAGGGTAATTGAGGATGTGTCCTATGACCCGAGGAAATGGTTAGACGCCAAAACAAGGGGGACACTGTTGCACGGAATTTTCGAGAAATTTTATCAAGAAATCAAAGTGCGTTGCGAAAAGCCTTCCTACGCAAAGCATATTGACCTTCTAACCAAGATAGCGAAGGAACGGATGGAGTATGTAAAAACAGTTGTTCCGCCACCAAATGCACGAACGAAAAGACTAGAATCAGAGGAAATCATCGAATCATGTGAGACCTTTTTAAAAATTGAAGAGGAAAATAGTGAACTTGGTGATCCATTGTATTTTGAATATTCGTTTGGAGAAGACGCCCCAGCTGTAATTGAGCTTCCTTCCGGAACGGTTCACGTAAGAGGTATTATTGACCGGGTCGACCGGCTACCGGATGGCTCCTACCATATCATTGATTATAAAACGGGAAGCAGTTGGGGTTACCATACGAAGGAATTTTTTAAAGGTGGGCGACAGCTGCAGCATCTCCTCTACACCCTTGCAATCGAGGCTCATTTAGGAATGGAAGCCGGTGCTGTGAAGAAGAGCTCATATCTATTTCCAACGCGAAAAGGAGCGGGTAAAAACTTTGTGAGAGAGCAGGAGGAATCGACTCGAACAAATGGGAAGGACATTTTAGACAAGCTTCTTTCGATTGTAGAGCATGGTCATTTTACAATGACAGATGATGAGAATGAATGTAAATTCTGTGAGTTTAAAAATATTTGCAGACGTTCCAGCTATGAGAAAGATGCATTAATAAATAAGCAAAAAGATGAGACAGCTGAGGGACTAAAGAGCTTTAAGGGGGTGCGCGCCTATGACTAAGGTGATTGTTGATCAAGAGGCAAGAGACAAAATTTCAACTGTCTTGGATCAAAATTTCCTTGTTGAAGCAGGAGCTGGCTCAGGGAAAACGACGAGCCTAGTAGACCGTATGGTGAACCTTATTTATACAGGGACCGCAAAAATTGACGAGATAGTCGCGATTACCTTCACAAAAAAGGCGGCGGATGAACTTAAAACACGGTTCTTAACCGTTCTTGAGAAACAATGTAAAGAGGCAACAGACCCTGATGTGAGATTTAGGCTCGAGGAGGCCTTACAAAATATTGAACAATCATTTATCGGAACGGTTCATTCTTTTTGTGCACGTTTACTACGGGTGCGGCCTGTTGAGGCAGGACTAGATGTCAATTTTTCAGAACTTGAGGACACTGAGGATGACAAAATAGCCGAGGCTGCTTGGCTTGTTTATACCCAGAAGCTTGAACAGGATCATCCCCAGAAATCAAGAATAACAAAGGAATTAGGGCTTCAGGAAAAAGATTTAACGGAGCGCTTTTGTAAAATGAAGAACTACCCTGATGTTGAATGGGCGAGTGAAGTGATTGAGAAACCAAATCTTGATGAGGTGTTTCGTCGTTTCATTACGCTATTAAAAGAAGCCAGTCGCTGCATTCCAAACGACATTCCAAATGGCCCTGACAATCTCCAGGAAGCGATTGATGATGCAATTCGTCATGTGAGATACGATGACAAAACAGACGCATTAAAGATTAAGATTTTTCAAATGTTTGATAAAAGATTTACGGTTACACAGTACAAATGGTCTTCCAAAGAGGATGCGAAGGAATATCATGGGAGAATTTCTGATTTTTTCGAGGTACATATCCAGCCAATACTTGTACGATGGAGTGAATATTGCCACCCATTTATAATTGAATTGTTTCAAGAAGCATTGGTATTGTATGAAAAAATAAAACAAGAACGCTCGTTGATGAATTTTCAAGATTTGTTAATGAGAACGGCAGCACTATTAAAAGACAATGCAGAAGTACGAGCTTATTTTCAAGGAAAATACAAGAGGCTGCTTGTGGACGAATTTCAAGATACCGATCCAATTCAAGCAGAAATCATGTTTTATTTAACGAGTGAGGATGTGAGAGAACAGAATTGGACGAAGTGTAAACCGCGTCCGGGCTCGCTTTTTGTGGTCGGAGATCCGAAGCAAGCAATCTATCGGTTCCGACGGGCAGATATCGATATTTACAATCTAGTGAAGGAACTGATTGAATCCCATGGCGGGGAAGTGCTTCAGCTCATTATGAATTTCAGAACGGTTGATCATGTGACAAGCTTACTTAATGAAGTATTTCAGGTGCATTTACCAGAAAAAGAGACAGTTCATCAAGCCGCTTATCGTCCGCTCTATTCCTATAAGGAAGCATGTGATTCTGATTTTTCAGGGATTAAAAGATTGGTTTTAGCAGACGAGTTTGCGAAAAATAAAACAATCACGGTTGAAGAGGATGCAAAAAGCATTACAGCGTACATTCAAAAATTAGTTAAAGAAGGGCATGAGCCACGTGAATTTATGATTTTAACAAGGCAAAAAGACGGAATCAATGTGTATGCGCATGTTTTGGAGGAAGCAGGAATTCCTGCTAGTGTCAGTGGCGAAATGGAAATTGGCACCAATCTAGAATTCCAAGATCTTATTCGTCTTCTTGAAGCACTTGATGATCCCACTGATCAAATTGCTTTGGTAGCGGCTTTACGAAGTGTTTGGTTTGGCATGAGTGATGAAGAGCTTTTCCAATGGGGGCAGGCAGGGGGAGCCTTTTCTCTGTACGCCCAAACCCCTGACTCTTTAATTTCAGATTCGAAGCAGCATTTTGAAGCAGCACTTTCTACACTGAAAAAATATGCAAAGTGGAAAACATCTTTTTCTCCAGTAGTGGCAATTAAAAAAATAATCGAGGATATCGGGCTGTATCCGTTGTTCTTAGCGAAAGGCTATGGAAAAAGAGAGACGACGAATCTCCTGCAAATTATTGAAGCATTAAGTGTTAGGGAGGAGGCAGAAGTAACAACGTTCAGTCAAGCTGTCGAATTTATTAAAAAGCAAATTGATGAAAAAACAAAGGTCATCAATCTGGAGGAAGACGAAAATGCGGTACGAATTATGAATGTCCATAAAGCAAAAGGCTTGGAGGCATCCATTGTTTTCCTGGCACACCCTGGGAAAAAGCCTGAGGTTCGCAATAAAATATGGTCGCATATTAGCCGTGAGGAGCACTCATCAACGGGATATTTCATGTTCGAAAGAAAGCATGGTTTTTCAAGGAAACCTGTAGCACTGCCTCTAAATTGGGAGGATTATCTTGACGAGGAGGAAGCGTACTTGCTTGCAGAGGAAATTCGGGTTATGTATGTTGCTGCAACAAGAGCGGAGAAAGCGATGATCATCAGTACATTCGAATCAAAAAACAGTAAAAACCCATGGAATCTACTTCTCGATGGCTTACCAACGCTTGAGGATATTGAGGTACCTGAGCTGTTTTATGAGAATGAAGAAGTTATGGTTTCGCAAATTACGTGCGAGGAATTCACAGAAGAAACACAGGGATTGCTTGATTGGATTGATGATCGGAAACAACCATCTTTTTCAACCTATAGTCCAACCGAAGATAAACAGAATATCTTCACACTTGGGATAGAACGTGAGGAAGGTGGGGGACAGACATGGGGAACTGCTATCCACGAGGTGTTTGAAAAGATTGTCAAAGGGGAAGAAGCTGAAGGAGTAATTATCTCTATATTAACAAAGTATGACATTTCATTAGGCAGAATTGATGAAGCTGCCCAAGCTGTCAAACGTTTAAAAGATTCGGTGATATGGGCAGAGCTACAAATTGCGGAGGAAGTTTTGAAAGAAGTTCCGTTTATGCTAAAAATTGATGTTGCTGACCCTTTGTATGAGTTTGTGGAAAAAGTGGACAACTTCGGGGCGATTTTTGTTAGTGGAATCATTGATCTTGCGTATAAGATGAATGGTGCATGGAAAATTGTTGATTATAAAACGGACCGACCTAAGGACCACGCTAGGCTCCCAGACCTTGTGAAATCCTATCATAATCAAATAAATCTTTATCAACAAATTTGGGAACGAATCACGGGCGAAAAAGTTGCGGACAAACAGCTATATTTTGTCACACTAAATAAAATTGTTGGCGTTTAGGAGGTGAATTAGCTTTTAATTCCAAATGAAGGCCTGAACTTAAGGAAATGTTGACGGGAAGGGTCTTCATAAGGTCGATGAAGACCCAAACGGATCGAAATTGTAGTCGAAAGTGCCTTCATAAGCCCAATGAAGACCCGAACGCATCGAAATTCCAGCCGAAAGTGTCTTCATAAGCCCGATGAAAGCCCGAACGACTTGAAATCTTATTCAAAACGTTCTTCATGCTTACAAAGCGCAATTCAACAATGTATGTTTTCCTAAAAACTACGAACTTTAAACAATGAGAAAGTTAAAAAGGGGAGCCATACAATGAAAAAGAAGATTTCCATCATTGGCGGGACTGGGCTAATTGGTTCCATCCTTGAAGAAGGACTAAACAACAAATACGAAATCATCATACTTGATAAAAAAGTGGACAATCATCAGAACCATATCGAAGTCGACGCAACAAATTTTGAAGATCTTTTGAGTAAAATTCCAGCTAACTGTGACGCACTTATTAACCTGCTTAATGTAAACACCAAAAATGATTTTAAAGATCTTGCACAGTTTTATAAAAAGACCGAAATACACTTTCTTGCATCCTTTTATATTTTCCGAGCAGCAATAGAGCTTGGCATTCCAAAGGTGGTCTATGCAAGTAGCAACCATGTGACCGATTTTTATGAAAAGGATGGGATTTCAGCGTTCGGTCGTGAGATCACAGTTAATGATTATCCATACTCAAGGACATTGTACGGCACACTTAAATTGGCATCAGAAAATATCGGTCATATCTTAGCCTATGAAAAGGAGAACAATCTATCTGTCATTAATTTGCGAATTGGCAGTGTCAGACGGGATGAAGTGAAGGATTTGGAAACGATCCCCCGCACCAACAAAACCTTATTAAGCCATAAGGATGTAATCCAGTTATTTGATTTAGCCATCCAATCAACCATCAAGTTCGGTACGTATTATGGAGTTTCAAATAATAAAGACAAACCATGGTCAACGGATAATGCAACGCGTGAGCTTGGATTTGTTTCAAAGATGAACTCCGCGGAAGTTCTGGAGCAGGCTGAAACTGAAATGGATAGCTTTATCCCATACTACGAAGACTTGGAAAATCAAAATTGGCTTAACTAAAAATCTTGCTTCATAGGGCTTGATAGTCCGAAACGAAGTTGAGTTCTCATTCTTTTTATTTTATCCTGAAGGTTTTCCTTTTTTGTCCATTTGATATCATGTAGAATAACCTTAAAGGGGTTGTTACTATTTGAAAAAGAGGAAAATGATGCTACTTTTAATTGGGATTTTACTTATTTTTGGTGTTATTTATTTCGGAAGAATTCATTATAAAATTTCACAGTTTGCGGATGCGGAACCACCTAAGAATGCCGATTATTTAATTATTCTTGGTGCTAAGGTTAACGGTGAAATCCCATCACTTGCATTACAATATAGAATTGATGCGGCTGCAGAATATGCCAAGGAAAATGCGGATACTATTTTAATTGCTTCAGGAGGTCAGGGTCCAGCGGAGGATATCACAGAAGCTGAGGCGATAAGGCGAGAACTAGTGGACAAAGGGATTCCAGAATCAAGAATTCTCCTCGAAGATCAGTCAACAAATACAAATGAAAATATTAAATTCTCAAAACAATTTATTCCTGAGGATGCCAAACTTGGTGTTATTGTAACGAATGATTACCATCTTTATCGGTCGATCCAAATTGCCAAAGACGCCGGTTTAAAAGTGGAGGGTCTACCTGCAAAAACACCGCAAATTACACTACTAAAAGCATATAGTCGTGAGTATTTGTCAGTAACAAAATATTATGTAGAAAAGTACTTACTTAAATAAGATAACAATAAAGATCAATGGCGTGAAACGAGTCTCGTCATTTTTTTATGCATTAAAAAGTACCACTGACCTCGCTAATAATAATCAACAAAAATCCATAAACTAGCCAATAAAGCTTGTTGAAAAAAGGAGGGGATTTTGTGGGAAGATGTACATTATTAATTGTACTTTTACTACTCTTCAATCATATTCCTGCATTGGCAAAAGACCGCTTTGACTACGAAAAAACTGGGAAAATTACCTGGGAAGTAAAGACAGATGAGAAAATGGTCGCTATAACATTTGATGATGGCCCTAATCCAGTCTATACACCAGATATTTTAGATGTTTTAGCAAAGCATAAAGCAAAAGCAACTTTTTTTGTTGTTGGAACACATGCGAAAAATTACCCTGAAATCATTCGTCGGGAAGTACTAGAGGGGCATGAAATCGCAAATCACACCTTCACTCACTCAAATATCATACATGATTCCCCAAAACTCGAAAATGAAATCAATAAAGCCTCCGAAACGATTGAGGAAATTACGGGATTTAGCCCAACTCTATTCCGGCCAGTAGGTGGTTATTACAACGATATCATTATTAACACTGCTGCTGAAAATGGCCATCATGTTGTTTTATGGTCTTGGCATCAAGACACCAAAGATTGGAAGAACCCAGGAGTGAACAACATAATAAAGCGGGTAATCTCGGGTGTGAAACCAGGAAACATTATCCTCTTTCATGATTCAGGGGGGAATCGAAGCCAAACCATCGAAGCATTAGAAAAAATACTGACGGAATTAGAAAAACAAGGATATGAATGTGTAACTGTTTCAGAAATGCTATTTAGGACGCAAACGAAGCAGAATAATTAGGGTCCAAATTCAAAAAAACAAGAATCGTCTAGTCCAAGCTCGATTCTTGTTTTTTATTTTATTTATTTTCGACCGCCTCTAGCAATAAATCAACAATATGAACAGCACGCATTTTATCCGATAAACCTTCACGTTCAATGCCTAATTTCATTTGTAGAAGGCATCCAGGGTTTGCTGTAACAATCGTTTTTGCCTGGGTACTTTTCACGTTCTTCATTTTGGAATCTAGGATTTTCATCGACATTTCAGACTCCACGATGTTGTAGATCCCAGCCGAGCCGCAGCAGCTATCGGCATTTTGCATTTCCATATAAGTTGCACCGCCAATGGCCTGAAGCAGCTTTCTAGGTTCAGACGAGGTCTTCATGACATTTCGCAAATGGCAGGAATCCTGATACGTAATGACCTGTTTAGAGAGGGAAAGCTCTTTTTTATGAAACTCTAATTCTACTAGAACTGAGGTAATATCCTTAAGTTTTCCCGAAAATGCTTTCGCGCGGTCTACCCATTCAGGTTCATCATTGAGAAGGTGACCGTAATCTATCAGAAAAGCACCGCAGCCGCCAGCATTTGTAATAATATAATCAGCCTCAATTTCTTCAAAGGCGGCAATATTTTGTTTCGCGAGTTCTTTCGCTTTCTTTTTTTCACCACTATGACCATGCAAGGCCCCACAGCAGATTTGCGATTTTGGAATAACAATTTCGCAACCAGCCAATTGAAGGAGCTTCATTGTGGCATCATTTGTTTTCATGAACATCGTATCCATTAAACAGCCTGTGAAAAAGGAAACCTTTTTCTTTTGAACACCAATCGGTTTAAGATGGTACGGTCTCGTTTTTAGTTCCTTTAATGTTGGCGCCTCGGGAAGCACGCGTTCCATAGTTGCTAAGCTATCAGGTAAAAATTTCATCAGACCACTTTTTTGAACCACTTTTTGCATGCCGGAACGCTGGTAGACACCAAGTAATCCAGTTAAAGTGCGCATGCGATTTTGATGTGGAAACAGACCTTCAAAAACTGTTTTTCTCACAGTTCTCACTGGTAATGAGTGCTTTTTATTTTGATTGACAATATCCCTTGCTTCCTCTAAGAGATGTCCGTAATTCACTCCAGATGGACAAACCGGTTCACAGGCGCGACAGCCTAAACACATATTGAGTGATTTTTCAAAATCCTCATCAGGCTCAATTAGACCGTCGACAACAGCTTTCATTAATGCGATTCGTCCTCTTGGGGAGTGGGATTCTTGATAACCCGATTCAATATAAGTCGGGCAGGTTGGTAGACAGAAGCCGCAGCGCATGCAATTTAATAATTCATTCTGATCCATCCGCGATTGGAATTCCTCTTTGATTTTTTGCTGTTCGTGCATTGTTGTCATTTTGAAACCACCACACGTTTTCTAGAATCCTTGGCAAACATTTTACCTGGATTCATAATATTATTTGGATCAAGCCCTGATTTAATGGCCTGCATCGCAGCAATTCCAGCAGCTCCAAGCTTCATTTCAAGATACGGAGCCTTCATCACGCCAACTCCATGTTCACCGGTGATTGTTCCACCAAGCTCAATCGCCTTTTCAAAAATTTCTTCAAATGCTTTTTCTACTCTTTCAATTTCATCACGATTTCGAACATCTGTTAGGCAGGTCGGGTGAAGGTTTCCATCACCTGCGTGTCCAAAGGTACAGATGTTTAAATCATATTTTTTCGCAATCTCTTCAATCGCTTTTACCATTTTGGCAATTTCTGAGCGTGGAACGGTTGCATCCTCTAAAATGGTGGTTGGTTTTAACCGAGCAAGAGCAGAAAGTGCAGCACGTCTTGCAGTTCGTAAGCCTTCCGCTTCTTCTTCAGATCCAGCAGATTTTACGGAAACAGCATTTTCCTTCTTGCAAATCTCTATGATTTTTTCAATATCCCGTTTTACAATTTCTGCCGGACCATCCTGCTCAATCAGAAGTATTGCTTTTGCGTCGGTCGGAAGGCCAATTTGTGCAAAAGCCTCGACTGCTTCTAGAGTTGGCTGATCTAGGAATTCAAGTGTAATTGGGATGATTTTACTTGCGATGATCTTAGAAACGGTTTTGGCAGCGGCTTCCAAATCCTGATAAAGGGCTAAGATCGTCTCCTTTGTTTCAGGCATTGGAATAAGCTTGAGTGTGGCTTCTGTAATAATTCCAAGCGTGCCTTCTGAGCCAACAAATAGGCGAGTCAGGTCATATCCCGCAACATCCTTCGCAAGCTTACCACCGGTTTTTATGATTTCGCCATTTGCTAGAACAACCTCAAGTCCCATCACATAGTCACGTGTTACACCATATTTAAGGCCACGTAATCCACCTGAATTTTCATTAATATTGCCACCAATCGTTGATATTTTCATAGAGCCCGGGTCTGGCGGATAAAATAAACCCTTTGCTTCCACCGCAGTTGTTACTTCCTGGGTAATTACTCCGGGCTGAACAGTGATTGTTAAATTTTCTTCATCAATCTCCAAAATCTGATTTAAATGTTTAAAAAGAAGGACTAAACCGCCCTCGGTAGGGCATGTGCCAGCACAGAGATTTGTCCCAGAACCGCGGGGAACAATCGGAATTTTATATTCATTACAAATCTTGACGATTTCTGATATTTCCTCTTTGTTTCGAGGAGAAATCACTGCATCGGGCATTGACTGGAATTGTGGGGTCGCGTCATAGGAGTATACGAGTCGCCCTGTATTTGAATCATCATAGTTTTCCGGACCCACTATTTTTAAAAATTGCTGTCTTGCTTTTGCATCAATCATGTGAACGCCTCCAAAGAATCTTCTATCATGTCCAGCTCCAGGCACCATCGGCTCTATGGTCATAAGCCAATCGCTTCGGAAGGTAAAAAGCACCTTCTGCCAGCGCTTGTCTTATGCTTGTCGCCTAAGGCTGCGTGCCTTGCGCTTTTCTTACTATAAGCATAAAAAAAAGCGGAAAAATCCGCTATGTAGAAATCTACAGATATTTTAGTTTTTATTCGATTACTTTTATGGATTTATCCAACAATAAAATACCGAGATAAAGTGTAGTTAAATCTACAAAGTTTCTTGGGTGCAAGCCGGTATACTCTTCGATTTTATTTAAACGGTAGGTAAGGGTATTGACATGAATATGAAGAGACTTCGCCGTTTCTTTGATGGATTGATTTTGTTTAATAAATTCAATTAAGGTCTTAAGTAAAGCAGTATCATCCAAAAGATTAACAATTGTACGTCTAACATATTCTAATTGTACTTTGCCGCTTGTTTCATGAATAAGCATCTCTAATGTTAAGTCTTCATCAAATTGAATCGAGCCACTTCGTTTTGCAACCTGAAGAGCGCGATCAGCTTCATCAAAAGATTTCCTTAGCGGATAATCATCACTGCCAATTCCAAACGATACCTTTATTGAAAGGGTGCTTTCTAATTTACTTTTTATACGTTGAAGAACTTTTTGAATTTGTTCTTTTGAACGGTCCATTAAAAGGAGGAGGAACCGATCATTTCCCCATCTGACAAAAATTTCATTCTCATTTAAAATTGGGTTTTGCTTAATACGATTAGCAATTTCACGAAGTGGGATTTCTGTGTCACTACTAATGGACCCCATTACAACCTGACGTTTTATTTCAATATCGATATTTAGATGTTCTGCCCGGTTAAGAAATTCTGATGATTCTTCTTTAAGTTGAAGCCAATCAAAAACAAAGGTTTCAAGTGTACGGGATTCCAATTCGATTTGCTCAGCAAAGTAGCTCTCTTGAATTAAAAGCTCAGTCATTTTTTTCAAGAGCTCCCCATATGCGCCAAACTTTTCCGGATTTCCGGTAATCCCAATAACACCAACAACCTTTTCTTTAAACAAAATAGGTAAATTGATGCCTGCCTTTACCCCTTTTAAGTGATTTTCCATATCTTTTGTAATGATCATTTTCTTTTGGTCTCGACTTGAAAGGAGTGCACCTTCGTGAAAGCTTCCAATTCGACTCGTATCAGTACTTGCAATAATAGTCCCTGAAACGTCGCCAATTATAATATCCTCATCTATTAATCTGCGTACCTCTTTAATAATTTTCTTAGCAAGTGATGGTATAAGCAATACAAAACCTCCAATCATATCAATTCTACCATTTTGAAATTTTATTGTAATTGCAAATTTTAAGCTGAAAAAGATTTTCTGCTTTATAATAGGGAGTAGATAATGTGGACATAGTGTAGATAGACATAATGGAAGGGAAGAAAATTGATGTTTCAAGATATTTCAGTTAATGAATTGAGGGAAATGCAGAAGGAAAATCCACTTGCCCTCATAGATGTGCGCTCACCTTCTGAATTTGCCGAATCCAATATACCTGGCAGTGTTAATATTCCAATATTTACAGATGAGGAAAGGGCTGAAATTGGGACGGTCTATAGGCAAGTAAGCCCTGATGCTGCGAACGAAAAAGGTCTCGAAATTGTATCGGCCAAGCTTCCAAAATTTATCAAGGAGTTTTCAAAAATTCCAGAGAAGAATAAGGTGATTTATTGCTGGCGCGGGGGGATGCGCAGTAAAACATCGGCAACCTTGGTTGATTTAATGGGTATCAGAGTAAATCGACTAATTGGTGGTATTCATGGATATCGGTCATGGGTGGTCGAACAATTAGAAGAGCTCGCGACAGATTTTAAGCCTAAGGCATTAGTGATAAATGGTTATACAGGCTCAGGGAAAACGATAATCTTAACGGAGTTACAAAAAAAGGGGTATCCCGTCCTTGATTTAGAAGGCATGGCGAACCATCGAGGATCGGTTTTTGGGATGATCGGAAAAAAGGCCCATAACCAAAAGAAATTCGATTTAATGTTTGTGGAGCGGGCACTTTTGCTTAAGGAATCTCCGTATGTTTTGCTGGAGGCGGAAAGCAAGCGGGTTGGAAGAGCGACATTACCGGACTTTTTACTGAACATAAAAGAACAGGGATTCCATATTTTTGTTAACCTGCCGATGGAGGAACGTGTTTTAAACATTTTAGAGGATTACCGCCCGTGGGAATTTCCGAATGAATGTATGTCAGCCTTTCAACGAATTAAAAAACGAATCCATACACCAATTGCAGCACAGATTGAAAACGATCTTGAAACCGGTAATTACAATTCGGCTGTGAAATTACTATTGGAATATTATTATGACCCGAGATACCACCATACTGCGGAACAGACACCAGAAGAACGAAGCACTGTCTTACAAGTCAGAAACGTCGAAGAAGCGACACAATTAATCGAAGAATTTATTGCTGAAAAAATAACAAATGCCCCAACAAATTGATGATGATGTAAAAAACCTAGTGCCAAGCGCACTAGGTTTTTAAGGTTGTCAAATCAAATTGATTTCATTTGGTAAAGAGGCTGTTTTTCCATAAATTAGCTTAATATTTTTATTGTGTTATGATTGAAGTAGTACTTACCAAGGAGGACGGATAAATGACTATCGTAAGAAGTAAAGGAATGAACAGGTTTTCATTCGAAAATGAGCGGGCTCTATGTTTGACACAGGTGATCGAGAGAACGGAAAGCAATGTGACGAAGAAGATGGTTGTACGTGATAAAAAAATGGGTATTGATTTTTCCGTTATCATTCCTTTAAAACTGAAAAAAAATGGAGATGTTCATCACTACCCTTCAAAGGAATTTACGGTTAAAGGAAAAAAGGTAGGCAAGAAAAATACGATGGCTAAATATTATGATTCCCTAGGTGAGTGGGAATCCTTTAAGAGCGAATTTTTTGATAAATATAGTTTGACAGTAAATGAATTGATCTATAAAAGATCAGATTTTAAGTAGAAATAAAATGAATTTTTAAAAAGAGCGTAGGTTTTAAAGTCACAAATGAATGTGGCTAAATCTATCGCTCTTTTTTTTGCCTTTTACATTATGAGTGGAAAACAGCTTATATCTTTTAACACTCTGTATAATGTAATCATATCAGTAAAAAAGTACAATAGATACAAAGTTCTTATTTTCGGACAACAACCCTTTACTTAGTCATAAAAAAGAGAAGATTTCCATCAACATTAATGAAAACGCTTTCCTATTTGTAGGTTTATATAGTTGCAATTGACTATTACATTTTGCAACTTTCCACTATAGAAGGAGGGAACTCTATGAGTCATTCAAACATAAGAATTTCATTTGAGGATTTACAAATGAATTTCAATGAAGTGAGCCCTGGACTAACCAACCGTGAAGCTATTGAAGAATCCAATCGCTGCCTGTATTGCCATGATGCCCCGTGTATAACTGCTTGCCCTACTGGTATTGACATTCCAACCTTTATTAAAAAAATTGCATCAGGAAACCTAAAAGGATCAGCAAAAACCATTATGACAGCCAACCCTATCGGAGCAAGCTGTGCACGTGTATGCCCAACAGAGGAACTTTGTGAGGGGGCTTGCGTTCTAAACCAATCTACAAAACCAATTTTGATTGGTGATTTACAAAGATATGCAACAGACTGGGCCATCCGAAATGAACAGGTGCTTTTTGAACCAGGTAAGAAAAACGGAAAAACAGTTGCTATTGTTGGGGGCGGTCCTGCTGGACTTTCAGCTGCTAGAGAACTTGGTTTACTGGGCTATGATGTAACAATTTTTGAAGCTGCCCAAAAGGCTGGCGGCCTGAATACTTACGGGATTGTCTCATTTAGACTGCCACAGGAAATATCATTCTGGGAGGTTAAGCAGGTAGAAAGCTTAGACGTAAAAATACGAACGAATACTAGAGTCGGAAAGGATATTTCAGCAGATGAAATTCTTGAAAACTTCGATGCTGTCGTTCTAGCAATTGGGATGTCAAAGGTCCCTTCCCTTGGAATTGAAGGAGAAGAATTAGATGGAGTATACGATGCAATCGAATTTGTAAAAGAAACAAAAACAAAGCCAATTTCTGACCGTTTCTTAGGTAGTAAGGTTGTTGTAATAGGTGCAGGAAATACAGCCATTGATGGAGCAACATGTTCAGTCAGGTTAGGGGCAGAAAACGTAAAAATCCTTTACAGAAGAACGAATGATGAAATGACTGCCTATGATTTTGAATATGAATTTGCCAAACAGGACGGTGTTGAGTTCAGATGGCTAACGGCCCCTAAGAAAATCATTGGCGACGAACAAGGACATGTTAAAGCGATTGAATGCATCAAAATGAAACTTGGCGAACCTGGAGAAGATGGCAGAAGACGTCCTGTGCCAGTTGAGGGCTCTGAGTTCACTCTAGAGGTTGATGCAGTTATTAAGGCAATTGGGCAATCGAGATATACAGAGCTTATTGAACAATTCGATCTTCGACATGACGGCGGGGTTGTGAAAATCAATCAAGAGACCCTCCAAACATCAAATGAAAAAGTATTTGCGTGTGGTGATGTGATTTTTGGAAAGGGTCAAGGAGAAGCAATGGTTGTTTCAGCAGCACAGCAGGGCAAGGATGCGGCATATGCCATCCATAAGGCAATGTTTAGTGCAGTATCCGAAATCGCGTAAAAAAAGGAGGTTTATCAATGGCAGATTTACGAATTAATCTAGCAGGAATAGAATCCCCTAATCCGTTTTGGTTAGCATCTGCTCCTCCAACGAATTCCGGTTATCAGGTCCAGCGTGCATTTGATGCCGGATGGGGTGGAGCAGTATGGAAGACATTAGGTGACCCCATTTTAAATGTAACTTCACGATTCGGGGCAGTTAGCTTCAATGGGCAACGCGTTGCAGGTTTTAACAATATAGAACTTATCTCTGATCGTCCAATTGAGGTTAACTTAAAAGAAATCAAAGAAACAAAGAGGCTTTTTCCAAACCATACAATTATTGCATCCTTAATGGTTGAGCCCAAACAAGAAAAATGGCATGAAATCGTCAAAAGAGTTGAAGAAGCGGGCGTAGATGGATTAGAGCTTAACTTTGGATGCCCGCATGGAATGGCTGAAAGAGGAATGGGTTCCGCATCTGGGCAGGTGCCTTCACTAGTCGAACAACAAACCTATTGGGTAAAAGAAGTGGCGCAAACCCCAGTGATTGTTAAGCTAACGCCAAATATTACCGATATCACGGCTACTGCAGAGGCTGCCACTAGAGGTGGTGCTGATGCAATCAGCATGATCAATACAATTAATAGTTTAGTAGGGGTTGATTTGGATACGTGGAACACCATCCCACATGTCGGAGGTAAAGGCGCACATGGCGGGTATTGTGGTCCTGCCGTAAAGCCGATTGCGCTTAATATGGTCGCCGAATGTGCAAGAAGTCAGCATATTAATATTCCGATTTCTGGTATCGGTGGAATATCAACCTGGCAGGATGCGGTTGAATATATGCTCATGGGTGCTTCCGGGGTTCAAGTATGTACGGCTGCCATGCATCATGGCTTTAGGATTGTTGAAGATATGATTGATGGGTTAGATAACTATCTGGATCAAAAGAGTATTGCCTCCGTTATGGATATCGTTGGAAAAACAGTTCCGAAGTATTCTGACTGGGGTAATCTTGACCTTAACTATAAAATTGTTGCCCGCATCAATAATGATGTTTGTATAAATTGTAATAAGTGTCATATTGCATGTGAAGATACCTCGCATCAATGCATCGATATGCTTAAGGATGGAAATGGCTACAACATATTAAAAGTAAGAGAGGAAGACTGTGTTGGCTGTAATCTATGTTCAATTGTATGTCCAGTTGACGGGGCGATCGATATGGTTGAAATCCCAAGCGGGTTACCGCCAATGACATGGAATGAACGTCAGGCTGCTCTCGGTGCAGCTAGTTGTAAAGTAGACACAGTAAAGTGATCGTAATTCTCGGGGAGGTCTAAGATGAAGAAAATCATAAAAAATGGAACCATTGTCACAGCAACAGATACGTACCAAGCAGAAATTCTCGTGGAAAATGGTGTGATCAGTCAAATCGGGATGAATTTTTCTACTGAAGGTGCGGAAGTAGTTGATGCAAATGGATGCTATGTTTTTCCAGGCGGAATTGATCCTCATACCCATCTCGAAATGCCTTTCGGAGGTACTGTATCAAAGGATGATTTTGAAACGGGAACAATCGCCGCTGCCTTTGGAGGAACAACGACGGTTATAGATTTTTGTTTATCGAATAAGGGTGAGCCTTTAAAAGATGCGATTCATACATGGCATGGGAAGTCGAAGGGGAAAGCAGTTATTGATTACGGTTTTCACCTTTCAATTGGAGAAGTAACGGATTCCGTGTTAAATGAACTTCCATCGGTTATTGAAAATGAAGGCATCACATCCTTCAAAGTATTTATGGCCTATAAAAATGTCCTTCAGGCAGATGATGAAACCTTATTTAAAACACTAATTGCGGCTAAAGAATTAGGTGCCCTCGTCATGGTTCACGCTGAAAATGGCGACGTCATCGACTATCTTGTGAAAAAGGCTTTAAGTGAAGGAAAGACAGATCCAATCTATCATGCATTAACACGGCCACAGGAAATTGAAGGGGAAGCCACAGAGAGAGCTGCAACGTTCGCAGGCCTAGCAAATTCCCAGCTTTATGTGGTTCATGTTACATGTGCAGACGCTGTAAAAGCAATTACAGATGCGAGAGAGAAGGGCTTTGATGTGTGGGGGGAAACATGCCCGCAATATTTAGTCCTTGATCAAACCTATTTGGAAAAGCCAAATTTCGAAGGGGCTAAATACGTCTGGTCACCACCATTACGTGAAAAATGGAATCAAGATGTATTATGGAATGCACTCCGAACAGGACGGCTTCAAACATTTGGTTCAGATCAATGCTCGTTTGATTTTAAAGGGCAAAAGGAGCTTGGCTTAGGTGATTTCTCGAAAATACCTAACGGAGGACCAATGATTGAAGATCGCTTAACCGTTTTATTCTCTGAAGGTGTCAAAAAAGGAAGAATTACTTTAAATCAGTTTGTGGATTTAACATCTACTAGGGTTGCAAAGCTATTTGGATTGTATCCTAAGAAGGGTACGATCGCGGTTGGAACAGATGCAGATATTGTGATTTTTGACCCAAATATCGAGCGAACAATCTCAGCTGAAACACACCATATGGCAGTCGATTACAATGCATTTGAAGGAATGAAATTTACCGGTGAACCGGTATCTGTCCTTTCAAGAGGAGACTTTGTTGTCCGTGATAAACAATTCGTTGGAAAGCTGGGTGCAGGTCAATTTATTAAACGTGCAAAATATGGTGAAAGATTTGAGATTTCGAAGGATAAAACAGCCACCATGTAATGTAAGGGAAAGCTAGGAGGGAGTAAAAACTCCTTCCTTTCTTTAAGAAAAGGAAATGAGGTGGTTTTTTACATCTGAATACTTCTGAATATTAAAAAATTAAAATGAGAGGATGTGTAAAAAAGAATTTAGTTCAAACCACTAGAATTGAAAAATAAGCTATCTAGCAATTACAAAAGTAAAGGGGGATTAGGAATGAGCGGTGAAGATTCGAAAAAGGTTGTTTTGGATATACATGAGACTCCGCCACCAGGTAAGTTTTTAGTATTAAGCATCCAGCATTTGTTTGCCATGTTTGGGGCAACCATTTTAGTTCCTTATCTTGTTGGTTTATCCCCAGGTGTCGCCCTTATTTCAAGTGGAGTCGGTACGATCACATTTCTTATAATTACGAAGGGGCAAGTTCCTGCATATGTTGGTTCTTCATTTGCATTTATCGCACCAATCATTGCCGCTACTGCAGCAGATGGTCCAGGTGCAGCGATGATTGGAAGTTTTTTAGCGGGTCTTGTATATGGGATTGTTGCTATAGCTATTAAAGCAACTGGTCATAAATGGCTGATTAAATTACTCCCGCCAGTTGTTGTTGGACCAGTTATCATTGTTATCGGCCTTAGCCTTGCACCAACAGCAGTTGGTATGGCAATGAATAACGCGAACGGTGAATATAGCCTTCTTCATTTTTCCGTAGCATTGGTGACATTGATGATTGTGATTTTAAGCTCAATCTTCCTTAGAGGATTTTTAAATTTAATTCCCGTATTAATTGGAATTGTCGGAGGATATACTTTTTCCGCGATTGTTGGATTAGTTGATCTATCCGGTGTCAAGTCTGCAAAAGTTTTCGAAATGCCTGATTTTATTTTTCCATTTGTTCATTATTCTCCTGCTGTGACATTAAGTATTGTTGCTTTAATGGTACCTGTTTCAATCGTTACATTATCTGAACATATTGGACATCAAATGGTTTTAAGTAAGGTAGTTCACAAGGATTTAATCCAAAGACCAGGTTTACATCGTTCGATTATGGGAGACGGTCTTGCCACCATGCTAGCAGCGTTAATGGGTGGTCCTCCGAATACGACGTACGGCGAAAATATTGGCGTATTAGCCATCACGAGAGTATTTAGCGTTTTTGTCATCGGAGGGGCAGCCGTGTTTGCGATCCTGTTTGGGTTTATCGGTAAAATTACTGCACTCATTAGCTCGATACCAACAGCAGTAATGGGTGGAATTTCCCTTTTATTATTCGGGATCATCGCTGCTTCTGGATTACGGATGCTCGTTGATAGTAAAGTAGATTTAGATGATAAGCGTAACCTGATTATTTCTTCCGTCATTCTCGTTGTTGGGATTGGTGGGGCCATCATGAAGTTTTCAGCAAACTTTGAAATTCATGGAATGGCTCTGGCAGCTATTTTGGGAGTTCTTTTAAATTGGCTCATACCTGGAGGCGCAGTCGAAGAAGACATCAATATGTATGAGGTTGAACTAGAACCAGAACATAAAACCACTGCACAATAAGCAATAATATGTGTGATACAAAGGAGTGACAATCCATGTCTGACTACCAAGTCTTTTTACAAGAGAGAGACAAAATCGACTTTTTCCTTCAAAAAGGCTATAAAATGACGACTATCATTGAAAACCTTAGTGGAGATTTCGTAGATTTTGAGAAAAACGGTGAAAAAGAGACTTTACACATTGTTACACCAGAAGGTCGTAAATATTTTGCGGTGATGCTCATCAAGCAACAAAAGGAAGGCTCATAAATAAACAGTGTCTAGCCGGTGTCTTCAATGCGAGGTACCGGTTTTTTATTCGATTAGTAGGAAGCCTCTATAATTATTTGGAAAAACACTCCTTTAATAACAGATTATAGCGTATAATAAATCTAATCTGAAAATTCTAAATAGGGGAGTTGTGGATTGAAATCATATATTACTATTGAAGATATTTTAAGTCGAAAGCACTTTGAAAGCAGTAAAGTGATTGCCGGTAGAGAGGGACTTGGGCGACAAGTAAAATGGGTCCACGTTGTTGAAGTTATAAATATTAGGAATCTCTTAAATGGAAATGAATTAATTCTTTCAACAGGTGTTGCTTGGAGGGATAATAAGGAAAAACTCATCTCAGTCATTGAGCAATTAATTGATTCACAGGCAGCAGGAATCTGTATTGAATTAGGAATATACACCTCATCGATCCCACCAGAAATTATTGACATAGCGAACAAATCCCAATTTCCAATTATCCTTTTTTTTAAAGAAGTACCGTTTGTTGAAATCACGCAAGACATCCATGGACTCCTTATTAACCGCCAATACCAAATGATTTCCAATCTTGAAAGTTACTCACAAGCATTAAATAAACGATTATTAACAATCGATCATTATATTGATATTCTAAAATTTATTAGAAGCTACCTCCATGTTCAAGTAATCATCCTCTTTAATAACAATGAAAATCAATTTATTCCAGAAGCTACCGAACAAAAAAGAATGAAACTACTAGAATTAATGAGGTCTCAGTCAAATGATTCTACCAGTGTGGCGAAAATTACCATCCATTTATTAGGGGATCAATATGCAGAATTGGCGATCATCTCTGAGGAACGAGAATTGACCGAATTTGACCACCTTATTTTAGATCGAACAGCAACTGCCCTTGCACAGCTTTTCCTTCGTAATCTATACGTAGAGGAAAAGCAGAGGGTAGAGGCAACGGAATGGATCAATGATTGGTTAGAAGGCGAACAAAGCGAGGAGTCCATCAATGAATATGTAGCACTTACTTCAAGAAACCAACCAAAAGGAGCCGTCGTGTGTATTTGTAAAATAGATGCAATCGATGAGTATTCAGCAAGTGATTTAACGTATTTTAAAATGTTTCTTCGGGCCATTTTTGAACAGCAGGGATTTACACTTTTTGTCGCTGAAAAAAGAAATACAATCGTGTTAATCATTCTTAATGAGCGTATTACTACGACATGGAAAACAAGAGTTCAGGAGGTAATTCGAAGATTATTGAACTCAGAATTGCAGCGTAGAAATAACAAAACTCAACCAGTATTTGGCATTGGAAAATTTGTAGAAGAGTTAACAGATGTACATAAAAGCTATCAAACTGCTTTAGAAACCATTCGAATTCAAAATCGGATGTCGATTCCAGCACAGAGCTATTTTTATGATGATTTACATATTTTCCGGCTTATTTCATTACTCCACAGACATATTGATTTACAGGAGGTGGTTCTAGAATATTTGGAACCAGTCATTGCCCATGATAAAAAATATAATGGAAAGTTGATGGAAACACTCAAAACATATTTATCATGTAACGGGTCTAAACAAGAAACAGCAAGACGCTTGTTTATTGTGAGGCAAACACTCTATCACCGAATCCAAAAGCTAGAAAAACTACTAGGCTCAGACTTTATGAGTCACGAAAAACGACTTGCGATTGAGTTTATGATTTTATCATACGAATTTTTACTTTCATCAAAACAATTAAAAGAGAAAAAAGAAGTTTTTTAACCCACTATTGTGGGTTTTTAGGTCAAAAATTTGGTGTCTAGCTCCAGGCGTCATCGGCTCGAGGTCATAAGACAATCGCTTCGGAAGGTAAAATGCACCTTCTGTCAGCGCTTGTCTTATGCTTGTCGCCGATAGGCAGACGCCTTGCACTTTTCTATTCAATCAAAATGTGGAAAAATGACAAGCAGATATTTTACACAATGTCTAATGAAAGCACTTTCAATTTGCGCGATAATTAACCTATAGGTTAAGAGTTTCGAATCGTACGATTACAAAAAGGAGGCAGTACAAACTATGACAGTAGTTAAAAATGAAACAGATGTACTAAAAAATTATATAAATGGAGAATGGGTGGATGCGCTTGGGACGGAATCACTCGAGGTGCCGAATCCCGCAACAAAAGAAACATTAATACGTGTGCCGCTTTCCTCAAAAGAAGATGTAGACCTGGCTGTAAAAGCCGCTAGAGAAGCATTTAAAACCTGGAAAAATACGCCTGTTCCAAAACGAGCAAGGATCTTATACAAATATCACTATCTACTAACAGAGAATCATGAAAGGCTAGCAAGACTTGTTGTCCAAGAAAACGGTAAAGCCTATAAAGAAGCCCATGGTGAAGTTCTCCGTGGAATTGAATGTGTGGAATTTGCGGCAGGTGCGCCAACCTTAATGATGGGCGAGACATTATCAAATATTGCTGAGGATATAGACTCAGAAATGTTCCGCTATCCAATGGGAGTAGTAGGCGGAATTACCCCATTTAATTTCCCGATGATGGTTCCAATGTGGATGTTCCCATTAGCCATTGCTTGTGGAAATACCTTTGTATTAAAGCCGTCTGAACGAACACCAATATTAGCCTGTGAACTTGCACGTTTATTTACAGAAGCGGGTGCACCAAAAGGAGTATTAAACGTAGTTCACGGAGCACATGATGTTGTAAATGGGTTGTTGGATCATCCAGATGTAAGTGCCATTTCGTTTGTTGGATCACAGCCAGTTGCCAAATATGTGTATGAGCGTGCGGCAGCACAAGGAAAACGGGTTCAGGCCTTATCGGGTGCTAAAAACCATCATATTGTTATGCCAGATGCGGATATGGAAAAAGCGGTAGCTAATATTATCAGCTCTACATTTGGAAGTGCAGGTCAACGTTGTATGGCTTGTAGTGCCGTTGTTGTTGTAGGGGACGGTGAAAAGTTTGTAACTGTGCTTAAGGATGCAGCGGATAAGCTAACGATTGGGAATGGAATGGATGATGAGGTGCTTTTAACACCGGTTATCCGCGAGTCCCATCTTAATAAGGTTCTAGGCTACGTGACAAAGGGGCTTGAAGAGGGTGCAACACTGATTCGCGATGGAAGAAAGGAAATGGACGAAATGCCCGATGGAAACTTCATGGGCCCAACCATTTTTGACCATGTCACTTCAGATATGACCATTGCAAAAGAGGAAATCTTTGCACCTGTTTTAAGTCTCTTACGTGCTAAGAATTTAGACGAAGGCCTTGACTTTATTCGAAAGTCACGGTTTGGGAATGGCGCTACCATTTATACAAAGGATGCAAGGGCGGTAAGACAATTTAGAGAGGAAGCAGAAGCTGGAATGCTTGGTATCAATGTTGGGGTGCCTGCAACGATGGCCTTTTTCCCATTCTCTGGTTGGAAGGACTCTTTCTACGGCGACCTTCATGTGAATGGAAAAGATGGAGTCAATTTCTATACTCGTAAAAAAATGATTACATCTCGATTTGATTATTAGGGGGACTGTAGGGTATGACCAAGGTGACACATGGGGAAGATCTTTTAACAAAGGATAAGGATTATGTATGGCATGCGATGAAGCCATATAATCCAAATTCGACGCTTGTGATTAAGAAAGCAGAAGGGTCATGGTTAACAGATCATAATGGGAAACGGTATCTTGATGCAATGTCAGGGCTTTGGTGTGTGAATGTGGGGTATGGAAGAAAGGAGCTAGCTGATGCTGCTCATGAACAGCTTAAAGAAATGGCCTATTATCCATTAACACATAGCCATGAACCTGCGATAAAACTGGCTGAAAAGCTAAACGAAATGCTAGGAGACGAATATGTCATTTTTTTCTCAAACAGCGGTTCGGAAGCGAATGAAACAGCTTTTAAACTAGTGAGGCAATACCATCAACAAAAAGGGGAACACTCCCGTTACAAATTTATTTCACGCTATCGTGCCTACCATGGTAATTCAATGGGATCACTTGCAGCAACTGGTCAAGCACAGCGAAAGTATAAATATGAACCACTTGCACCAGGCTTTCTCCATGTCGCACCACCAGATTTATATCGTTCAGATGAAAAAGAAGATACAAAAGCAACGGACTTACAGTCTGTCAAAGATATCGACCGTGTGATGACATGGGAGCTTAGTGAAACGATCGCAGGGGTGATCATGGAACCAATTATTACTGGTGGGGGTGTCATCGTTCCACCAGATCAGTACATGGCAGGGGTAAAGGAAGTATGTGAAAAACATGGTGCACTTCTAATTGTTGATGAAGTTATTTGCGGGTTCGGACGAACCGGGAAAGCATTTGGTTTTATGAACTATGGGGTGAAGCCGGATATTATTACAATGGCGAAGGGCATTACAAGTGCGTATCTCCCATTATCCGCAACAGCCGTCAGAAAAGAAATTTATGAGGCATTCAAAGGGTCTGAGGAATATGATTATTTCCGCCATGTTAATACGTTTGGCGGTAATCCAGCAGCATGTGCTTTAGCACTTAAAAACCTGGAAATTATGGAAAATGAAAAGCTTTTTGAACGTTCACAAAACCTTGGCATTACATTTATAAATAGCCTTACAGCCGCTTTAGCAGACCATCCTAATATTGGTGACATTAGAGGAAAAGGTTTATTAATTGGGCTTGAACTGGTCAAGGATAAACAAACAAAGGAGCCGCTTGAAGTTAGCCAGGTAAATAAAGTCATCGCTGGATGTCTGCAGAAGGGCCTTATTATCGGGAAAAATGGGGCTACGGTGGCAGGATACAATAATGTGTTAACCCTCGCTCCTCCTCTAACGATTTCCAAGGAGGACTTGGAATTTATCCAAAGAACACTCGTTGAAGAAATAACATCCTTGTAAAAAAAGTTTTTATATGAACATTCGTAATCTATTTTCATAATAGAAATAGATTACGGGTGTTTTTCCCAATAAGTTTAAAAAAGAAAGGTGGATGGGGATGAGGATAGGAGTTCCTAAGGAAATAAAGAATAATGAAAATCGTGTGGCCCTTACTCCTGCTGGTGTCTCGCAACTGGTTCAACATCACCATACGGTCTTTATTGAAACTGGTGCGGGCATGAACTCAGGATTCTTTGATCAGCTTTATCTGGAAGCTGGAGCAACCATTGTACAATCGCCGACCGACGCATGGGCTTGCGATCTGGTGATAAAGGTAAAGGAGCCAATTCAAGAGGAATATCAGTATTTTTATGACGGACTTATTCTTTTTACCTATTTGCATCTGGCGGCTGATCGGGAGCTCACACAAGCCTTGATGAAAAAGAATGTTGTTGCCATTGCCTATGAAACCGTGCAAGCAGAGGATCGCAGTCTGCCTTTACTTACTCCGATGAGTGAAGTAGCTGGTCGCATGGCTACCCAAATTGGCGCTTCGTTTCTTGAAAAAACAAAAGGCGGAAAAGGCGTTCTTCTAGGCGGCGTTCCTGGTGTAAGTCGAGGGAAAGTGACCATCATTGGCGGCGGCGTAGTCGGAATGAATGCTGCGAAAATTGCAGTGGGTCTTGGAGCACACGTTTCGATTTTGGATGTTAGTCCTGCAAGATTACGGGAGTTAGATGATATTTTTGGAAATTCCATCACGACATTAATGTCAAATCCATTTACAATTGGGCAAGCAGTGGCTGAATCAGACCTCGTTATTGGTGCTGTATTGATTCCAGGTGCGAAAGCGCCAAAGCTTGTAACCGCTGAAATGGTTCGCCTAATGGAGGAAGGGTCCGTCATTGTAGATGTTGCAATCGATCAGGGAGGTATATTCGAAACGGCTACCCATGTTACAACACATGCAAATCCTACATATACAAAGCATGGAGTCGTTCATTATGCAGTAGGAAATATGCCTGGTGCTGTTCCGAGAACATCGACCATCGCACTCACAAATGTAACGGTCCCTTATATTCTGCAGATTGCAAACATTGGCTTTGAACGTGCGCTTACAGAAAATAAGTCCTTACAAAAAGGGCTAAATGTGATAGGTGGAAAGATTGTTTATGAAGGTGTTGCCAAGGCACATAACCTACCATTGTGACGTCATTTTATGGAGGCTGATTCGATGAATGTCCAAACGCTAACCATTAATAAGGAACGGCTTGAAGAAAGAATCACTGCGTTATCGAAAATTGGGAAAATCGGTGAAACGGGAGTGCGCCGCCTCACTCTATCTAAGGAGGACCGTCATGCTGTAGAAACGGTTAAAGGCTGGATGGAAGAAGTGGGATTAACCGCGAGAATCGATCATTTTGGAAACTTAATTGGCAGAATGGAAGGAAAAAATCCGGACGAACCGATTTTAATGCTTGGCTCTCATATTGATTCCCAGCCCTATGGTGGAAGATTTGACGGTACGATTGGTGTTTTAGGTGCACTAGAGGTTGTTCAAACGATGAAAGAACATCAGATTGTTCCAAATCGACCAATTGAGGTGATTGCCTTTTCCGATGAAGAAGGATGTCGATTTAACAAAGGGTTATTTGGCGTAAGGGGAATCCTTGGGAAGCTAGAAGAGAGTGAGTTAGATCGCAAAGATAAAGATGGTGTTACAAGAAAAGAGGCCCTTATCGAATTCGGCTGTGATCCTGCGAAATTTAAAGAATCGGAATATCAAAAAGGCAGCATTGCTTCATTCCTTGAAATGCATATTGAACAGGGGCCGGTTCTAGATAATTTAAATAAACCTGTTGGAATTGTGACTGGAATTTCAGGACCACTTTGGTTAACGGTAGAGCTAGAGGGCTTTGCGGGGCATGCGGGTTCCGTTCCAATGCCAATGAGGAAGGATGCACTCGTTGGTGCAGCAAAAGTCATCGTTGCTCTCAACGAGATCGCGAGCGGGGAGCCAGGTGCTCCCACCGTTGGGACCGTAGGAAGCTTACGGGTTTTTCCAGATTCACGCAACATCATTCCTGAAAAAGTAAGCTTCACGGTAGACTTACGAGATATTGACCTAAATAGACGTCATAAGCTTGAAGCACAATTACGTGCAAAGATAACAGAAATTACCGAGGAACACCAGCTGCAGTGTAAAATAACCGAGGATACGAATAGCGAGCCCCGTTACTGTGCGGAGAGAATCAAGGAAATTATGCGACAGGAGATTCAAAATATTGGCTTGGAACCAATGGAATTAATGAGTGGTCCATTTCACGATTCATTAGCCATGTCCTATGAATGTGAATATGGAATGATTTTTGTTCGTTGTAAGGATGGAATCAGCCATAATCCAAAGGAATTTTCAACCTTTGAAGATATCTCACTTGGAACTGAACTACTGTATCGCACTACTGTAAAAATGGCACAGGAGTAAAAATAAAAAACGAATGTAGAACCGCAATTCTACATTCGTTTTTTTCATTTGACTAGCGCAAGCGCCTAGCCCCTCGAGGTCACAAGTCAATCTGTCAAGAAGGTTAAAGAACAACCTTCTAGCCATCTCGTCTTGTGCTTGTCGGACTTGCACTTTTCTTATTTTATCTATTTGTAAAAAAGTCTTTAAATGCTTGTGTAATCTCAATTCCTTGAAAGATAATCAGGCTCGTAAATGTTAAGGAACATAATCCAATCATTATAAATCTAAACCACATATATTTTCTCCTCCTTGATTTTTGAAATTTAAAAAATCAAAGAGTTTGATCAAGATAATTCGACTGAAAAAGAATGGGCGTAATCCACATAAACCTTCGGGTGGATTGTTTCACATCGATAATCTTAAAAATCCCTTGGAGGACGATGAAAATCGATATGCTAAAAAAAAGCACCCAAGAAATCTTTAGTTTACCCTCATCCGTTATTGAAGGATTGTCAATCGAGACACCATTAATTAATACGGTGTTTTCATGAATATCTGGTGATTTAAACGCATGGGAGTGTGCGACTGTGGCTGATAAAGACATGATCGCAACAAACATAATGATGGTAAGGGCTATTCGTTTCCTCATTTTCTACCATCTCCCCATTGTTTAGTGTTACTATCATACAACGGATGAAATCAAAAATCTACAAAAACTTTTTTACAAATATTGTGAAAAATCACATATCGATTCCTGAGTAATGGCAAATATGGTATTCTAAAAAAAGGGAGGGGAAGATATGAGCAAAAGTAAGAGAAATCTCCTTATTGCAATCATTGGTAGTCTTCTGATTGTAACTTTTGGGGTTTTAAGAATACAAGAGTTAAGGGATCATCACAAAATAAATCTTCAACTTGCGGAAAGCTGTATGGATAAAGGTGGAACAGTCGTTTTTGAAGAAAAACATCTCTTTAGTCTATCTGATGTTAGCTGCGAGTAATTATAAGTATTCATCCAAATGATGATGGATGTTTATATAACATATATTGGAGTTGTTGAAGTATGGCAATCGAGAGAATTACAGAAGAACGATTTATGGATTCTGTACGTTTATCAGAATATGCATTTACATATAAAGTACCGGAAGAACGACTTGACATGAAATTAGAAGATATTAAAAAGCACCAGATCTTTGGAATCTATGAAAGTGAAATGCTAGCTGCGAAGCTACACCTAATTCCCCTTACAGCTTATGTAGGGGACCAACCTTTTAAAATGGGTGGAATTGCAGGTGTTGCGACATATCCCGAATACCGTAGAAGGGGCTATGTGAAGGAATTATTAACAAATGTACTGGAAACGATGAAGACACAGGGATTTACTATTTCGATGCTACATCCGTTTGATGTCTCTTTTTATCGGAAGTATGGGTGGGAGCTATTTTGTAATCGCTTAAAAACGGTTCATCAGCGTGCTGATTTAGTCATGCTAAAGCATGTAGGGGGTACTGTAAAGCGTTATTTATTTGATAATGTCAATTTGGATGAACTTAAACAGATTTATTCGCAGTATGCGACACAGTTTTCGGGGATGCTTGTTCGTGAGGATGATTGGTGGAAGAGCGTGGTTGACGACCAGCATATTGCTGTTTACTATGATACGTCAAAACAGCCAACCGGATATATTCTTTATGAATCAAAGGACAACAAGATGACAGTTGAAGAATTTGTTCCAGTGAATTTTGAGGCACGGTGTGGCTTGTGGAACTTTATATGTCAACATGATTCGATGATTTCAGAACTCGAAATGATTACCTTTGAAAAAGAGCCATTATTTTTCGCCTTAAAGAAACAAAAAACAATGAAACGAGAGGTTTCTCCCTATTTTATGGTTCGAATTGTCGATGTTGAGGCTTTTTTAAAAGAATACAAATTTGCTGGAAACGAAACCTTGAAGCTTCAGATTAGCGATCCATTTGCAGCTTGGAATGAAAAAACATACCTTGTAAAAGATGGTGATGTTCGTGTTACGAAGGAAACAGAAGGGGCACTAAAGCTGTCCATCAACGCATTATCGACGGCACTCTTTGGTCATATGCGTCCTGTAGAATTATTTGCGGCTGGTATGATTAACGGGGCTGACAGCGATGTTGAAGTTTTTGAAAAAATGATCCCCAATCGCCAAGCCTATATATACGATTTCTTTTAAAGGGAGGAAATCCATGTTTTTAGAGCATGCTAGGAAACTAGATAGGGAAGACACACTCGCTAAGTTTCGCAGTGAATTTTATTTGCAAGCAAATATCATCTATATGGACGGGAACTCGCTTGGTTTGTTATCGAAGCGCGCGGAACAATCACTGCTTGATTCATTGGAGGACTGGAAGGAATATGGGATTGATGGCTGGATCCGAGGAAGGCAGCCGTGGTTTTATATGGCAGAAAAAGCAAGCGAACAACTCGCTCCGCTAGTTGGTGCTTCTTCTGAGGAGATTATTGTAACGGGATCAACGACAGTCAATTTGCATCAGTTAGTTGCAACTTTTTATCAGCCGAAAGGGAAACGTACCAAGATTGTTGCGGATGAATTGAATTTCCCATCTGATATTTATGCCCTTCAAAGCCAGCTTCGGATTCATGGACTGAATTCAGATGATCATCTTGTTCGGGTTAAAAGTCGTGATGGCCGCTATTTGAACGAAGACGACATCATTGAAGCAATGACGGACGAAGTAGCCTTGGTGGTTTTGCCATCGATTTTATATCGCAGCGGTCAAATCTTGGATATGAAGCACTTAACAGCTGAAGCACATAAACGTGGAATTTTAATTGGATTTGATGGCTGCCATTCGGTCGGCGCAATTCCTCATTCTTTCTCTGAATGGGATGTGGACTTTGCTTTTTGGTGCAATTATAAGCATCTTAATGGAGGACCCGGTGCAGTCGCAGGGTTGTATGTGAATCGGAAGCATTTTGGCGTGCTGCCAGGTCTTGCAGGATGGTTTGGTTCAAATAAAGAAAAGCAATTTGATATGGAGCATTCATTAACACCAGCGGACAATGCCGGTGCTTTTCAAATCGGTACACCACATGTGCTGAGCTTGGCGCCACTACTGGGCTCACTTGAAATGTTTGCCGAGGCAGGGATTGAAAAGATCCGAACTAAATCTCTATTATTGACGAATTTTTTAATAGAGCTAATCGATACCGAACTTGTGGGGATGGGGTTTACAATCGGTTCACCGCGTGAGGATTCTATTAGGGGAGGACACGTCGGTCTTGAACATAATGAGGCAGCAAGGATTTGTAAGGCGTTGAAGGAGATTGGAGTAATCCCAGACTTTCGTGCTCCCAATATGATTCGACTTGCACCTGTTCCACTTTATAATTCATTTGAGGACGTTTGGAAAGTCGTGCAAATGTTAAAAACAATAATGGAAGAAAAGCAATATGAAAAATTTGAAAATGAACGAGACGTCGTAGCTTAAGGTATACCGATAATGGTATACCTTTTTGAAGGAGGAATTTAATTGGCAATCGTACCCTATTCATTGTTTGATACATATAAAAAGAAAATTTTATCCCTACCAATGGACTATAAAGAGGATGACTTAAAAAGTGAGTCATTTTTAGTAGACAAGGATGAAAAAAAACACCTTGAAATCTATTATGCACCATTTGAATACGTGAATGAAGCTGCAAAGGTAATGATTGTCGGAATTACTCCGGGCCTGCATCAGATGAAAAGATCATTTTCCACCATTCTTGATCCGAAAAATGAAGGTCTTTCAGATGAACAGCTCCTTCATGAGGTCAAGAAAAACTCAAGCTTTGAAGGACCGATGAGGATATACTTGATTCAAATGCTGGACGAGCTTGGTTTGCACTCATACTTAGAACTTGCATCTACAAGTGAGTTATTTTCAACGGCCAGTCATCTTGTTCAAACAGCATCAGTTATAAGGTATCCAGTCTTTTATAAGGGGAAAAACTACAGTGGGTCCACACCCAAGATGTTAAAAACGGAGCTGTTAAAGAAACATATAATGGAGAGCTTTACAAAAGAAATAGTAAATATGCAAAATCCTCTCATTATTCCTTTAGGGGTTAATGTGACTGCAGTGTTTGATTATCTTACAGAAAGTGGCTATGTATCGCCTAATTCTGTGCTATATGGGTTCCCGCATACATCCGGCGGAAACGGACACCGTCACAGACAATTTGCCGAAAACAAGGAACAGATGAAGAAAAAGCTATCCAGTTATTTTGGATAAAAAAACTGCACCCTCACTTGGGTGCAGCCCTGGTCAATCTTCAATTTTAATAGCAATTTTTCCAAACTGTTCCGCTTCATCGATGCGTTGCATGGCTTTTGCTGCATTTTCAAGAGGGAACACTGTATCAAGTACTGGTTTAATTTTATGCTCATTGACAAATTGGAGCATTTCATTGAACTCTTCAGTACTAGCCATAGTTGTGCCAAGTAAAGAATATTGACCATAGAAAAATTCTCGAAGATTAAAATCTACAGTATCACCTGCAGAAGCCCCGAATGTAACCATTTTTCCGCCTTTTCTCAGCTGTCCAAGGGATTTATGGAAGGTCGCTGCTCCTACTGTTTCAACGACAATATCCACTTTTTCACCGTTAAGTAGCTCATTCCAGTCACCGTTGCTGTCAATCGCAACATCTGCACCCAATTCGAGGGCTTGCTTTAGCTTCGCTTCAGAGCGAGAAGTTACAATGACTCGAGCACCAACTGCCTTTGCAAAAAGTAAAAGGAAAGTAACCGCGCCACTTCCGATTCCTGGTAAAAGGACTGTATCGGTTGGTTTTACTTGTGCTCGAGTGAATAAGGCGCGATAGGCAGTCATGGCAGCAAGTGACAATACCCCTGCCTCATCCCAAGATAAATGCGTAGGCTTTGGACCGACATTATCCGCTGATATCGTGATTTTTTCAGCGAAGGTTCCGTGGTCTGGCAAGCCAAGGATCTCGTGACCTTCAGGTGGTGCATCACTTTTTTCGTTCCAGCCTAATGATGGATTGATGACCACTTCATCTCCAACCTTAACCCCTTCAACACCAGGGCCTACTGCCTCAACAATCCCAGCGCCGTCTGATCCAATCACTAGGGGCGGATCTGTTTCTTGATGTCTATGTAAAACAAATAAATCACGGTGATTAAGGCCTGCAGATTTTAGCTTAACCTTCACTTCACCTCGTTTTGGTTCTACTTCATCGATATCTGAATAGGATGTCCCGTCTATTCCGGGAACTTTGTAATGTAAAAACGCTTTCATGCCTTCCCTCCTAATTTGTCAAAATGATAGTTTCATTGTAATAGAAGTCTACAGAAGATTTCAACTTATTGGATTGTGGCGGGCAGGTAGTTGAATTACGTTTCACTGCCGATTGCTAGGTTGAAATGGAAAAAAGGTTAATGGATGAAAAGGATTCGTGCCCGTTTACAGGTTAGTTGATGAAAAGAGTAACGTATGGTGAGGATTCGTGCCCGTTTAATGGGTTAGGGGATGAAAGGGGGAACGCAAGCTGGGGATTCGTACTAGGGAGATGAAAAGAGTAACACAAGCTGAGGATTCGTGCCCGTTTAACAGGATAGGAGATGAAAAGAGTAACGCAAGCTGAGGATTCGTGTCCGTTTAACAGGTTAGGAGATGAAAAGAGAAATGCAAGCTGAGGATTCGTGCCCATTTAATGGGTTAGGGGATGGAAAGGGGAACGCAAGGGGCGAAGGTGAACTCGTAAACCTAGTAAATTAGCCCACCTATTTGAAAAAAACAGGAAACTCCAATCGACTAACTCTCCTCAACCATACCTCCTCCGAAAAACGACATATCAAACCAAAAAGTTCTACGCATCTATACACATCTAGCCTTATACTAGTAACAAACACCAAATCGGAAAGGGTTTTTCATACATGCAAAAAAGACTAAAAGAGTACGGGATACAAATCGGGACCTTACCAACAGGACCACTTAATAAAATTACAGATGTTAAAGGAGTGAAAGTCGGGCACTTCACCATATCAAACGGAGACATTCAGACGGGAGTGACTGCAATCATCCCTCATGAAGAAAACATTTTTAACAATAAAGTGGTTGCTGCCTCATATGCTATAAATGGGTTCGGCAAGACGGTGGGGACTCTCCAAATTAATGAGCTTGGTACGATCGAAACGCCAATTTTGCTGACAAATACACTGAGTGTGGGGGTGGCTGCAAATCATCTCATTAGTTATAGCTTAGCTCAAAATAAAGAAATCGGAGACACGACTGGAACTGTAAATCCTGTTATCGGGGAATGCAATGATATGTTTTTAAATAACATCCGTAAACAGTCCATCACAGAAGATCATGTCCGAACAGCCCTAAAAAACGCGAATACTCATTTTGAGGAGGGCAGTATTGGCGCCGGCATGGGTATGAAATGTTTTGGATTAAAAGGGGGGATTGGTTCATCATCACGGATTCTTACATACCCACATGGTACTTATTCCCTAGGAGTTTTGGTGCTTTCGAACTTTGGAGAAATCGATCAGTTTCGATTAAATGGAATCCATGTGGGTCCAGGGATCAAATCCAAGCTTCCCATAGCCAATCATGATGGTGACAAAGGCTCCATCATGATTATTATCGCAACCGATTTACCGGTGACATCACGTCAATTAAAGCGAATCATTAAGCGTGCTTCAGTCGGTCTAGGTAGAACAGGCTCCTTTATTGGAAATGGGAGTGGAGATATTTTTATTGGCTTTTCAACCGCAAATAAAGTCAGTCATGAAAACAATGACAATTTACAGATATTTAGAACAGTCCATGAAGATGACCTAGATCAAGCCTTTTTAGCAACGGCTGATGCAACAGAGGAAGCCATTTTACAGTCATTAGTTACAGCAAAAACAACGACAGGTCGTAATGGCAATACTCTTTATTCTTTGGCTGAATTTTTGGATGAAATAGAAACAAAATGAGGAGGACTCCACATGAATAAACCGATTATTGGTGTTACTTCGCATGTTGAGTTGGATTATAGGCATTCTCTTTCGAATGATTATGTTCAAGCCGTTATTCAAGCAGGGGGAATACCGGTTATTATACCAATCGGGATTGACGGGGATGTTTCACAGCTTGCTAGTAAAATAGATGGACTGCTTCTAACTGGCGGTGGGGATATTGATCCGACCCTTTTCGGGGAGGAACCACATCCGAAGCTTGGGACAATTTCGCCTGGAAGGGATCAGTTGGAACCGGCCTTTATTAAAGAAATGCTTATTGCTGATAAACCAATCCTTGCGATTTGTCGAGGTATTCAAATCTTGAATATCACGCTTGGTGGGGATATGTACCAGGATATTTATTCGCAGCATGAGACCCAACTGCTTCAGCATTCACAAAAAGCAAATAGGTCTCATCTTGCGCATTTTGTAAAAGTGAAGGAAGGTAGTTTACTTGCATCTATTGCCGGGGCTGCAGAGTTTAAGGTGAATACGGATCATCATCAGGCTGTCCGCCATGTGCCATACCCACTTGATGTGTCGGGGGTGGCATCGGATGGAATAATCGAGGCAATCGAAAGTACGGGGCATTCTTTTGTACTAGGTGTTCAATGGCATCCGGAAGGCTTGGCGGTCAATGGTGATGAGATTGCCAAACGAATTTTTGCCAGATTTGTAGAGAGTTGTTAAGATCAAAATGCGCCTTGGCGTATTTGCGCATGATTATTAGGCCCACAGGAAGTGGCGTTTTTAGTCTTTAATCGAGCTTGCTTGAAAAATTTCCTTTGAAAAATCGTGGCATCCGCCGGAGGCTTTAACTTTATTCGGTGGGAGTTTGAACCCCGATTGAATTCTTTATTGTTTTTGTACTCATCCACCACTTATAGAAGTATGTGACTATTGCCGAATAAAGTTACGGAGTTTAGCTCGGCTAAACTCCTATTTCCAGTACTCCAAAAACTCATAATTGTCGGTCGGGATTTTTTTAATCACTTCGTTTGCTTCATTGCGGTAAACTTCATACTCCTGGTAGACTTCAACCTTATGTCCTTTCACCATCTCCGTGTCAACATACTGCATTTCCAATTCAGGAATTAGTCCCTCGAGCAGGTTTTTCTCTTCTGGATTGACAGATACTTCCTCATCGGAAGAAAGACCGGATACAGAAATGGCCTTTTTGTACTCGAAAACATCATCTGCTTCAATTACACCGGTCACAAATATGATAGAAAGAATCCCAATCGCAGCCATTAATTTATTCAATGTTACCAAACTCCTTTTTCCCGTATCTACTACTCATCTATATGCATCCCGAAAAAAGTTTAGGACAACTAATCCCTTAGGGCGAGTTTGGTCATTTCAAATTATCGAATGTTGGCCTTACGGATCCCGTCAAATATGTTGAGAGCTGAAGATACGATGAATGAAACAAGTACAAGTCCTTTGAACCATGTTTTAAAGTCATTGATTTCGAATAAATCTGTCATATACGAGATGAAATCCGGGTTTAAGATGTTAGGATTTAAGAAGATTACGATGAATACAATGGTTGAAAATACCTGAAGGGCAGTATTGTAGATTGCCATTCTTTTCGTCCATTGCCCTTTGATTAGTTTATATAAGGCTAATGCGATTTCCAAACCAATCACAACTAGAACGATTGGCCAAAAAGAAAGCAAAACCTCATGATTTAAAGCTGGGGTTACAAACTCAAGACCACCTTTACCACCTTCATAAACACCTAGAAGTTGATTGGCATAAAAATAAAGAGTTGCCCAGATTGCTGTCCATAAGAAAGCGCCAAATACTTCAAATTTTGAAATCTTCTTTTTCTTAGGGATATAAGTGATTTTCTTTAAATCAGCTGGATTCCATTTTTGAAGGCTACTTGTTAGTGGTTGTTCATCTTTTCCTGTATCTGTTCTTTCTATAATCGCAAACACAATTGTAAACCAAAAGAAGGTTTGGATCGAAACTTCAACGACTCTCCAAATTCCGAAGCCTAACAAGTCCAGAACCACATTTATGATGGTTTCCTCACCTTGATACCCGATAAAATACTCAGCGAACATTGCAATGAGTGAAACAACAGCGGCAATTGGTAAAATCATTTTTAATAAGCTTACATACACGTCAAAATAACGTGGACCAATTAGGTACATCGGTCGATCTCGATAATTATTAGCCAATTTTACTGGGCTCCCTAATTTTTCAAGCACTGTTTTTACATCTTCTTCATTGTAATCATCAGGCAACATATCCCGGGTGGTCGAACGTAATTCAAGTGCGATCTCTTCACGCATTTTTTCAGGCAGCCTTCTTGTAACCTCCTGAATGTAGATATCAATCAGATTCATAATCTTCCTCTCCCTCTAATAGGCTGTAAAGCTCTTTTGAATTCTGAATCCATTCCTTTTTAAGCTGTAAAAAGATCTCGAGACCGTATTCACTTAACAGATAATATTTACGGGGTCTGCTTTCAGTTGTATCCCAGCTGCTCGTCACCAATTCCTGTTTTTCCAGGCGGCGAAGCAAAGGATATAAGGTACTTTGGTCAATCGCAATTCCAGACCCTTCCAAGGATTGAACAAGTGAATATCCATATTGCGGGGTTCGTAATTGACTTAAAACAGCTAGTGTCAACGTTCCTCTTCTCAGCTCTGTCATTAATGAGTTTAATAAGTTACTCATTCACCCACCTCATTTTTATTACTATATGTCATACAGTATTTAATTTATACTATGTATCGTACACTATTATTGTGACGAAAGCAATTAAACTTTTCAAAAAGAATGACAGAAAAATTGGATATGCTATAATAAAGTGAATTGAATAATAACAGGGGGGCTCACACATGTGGGCTGAGAGTAAGCGAAATGTAGCTTTGACCCTTTACCTGATTTGGATAATGCCAACGTAGGGAATATGTAAGTATGAGTATTCATGCGGTATATCTATTACAGGTATACCGCATTTTTTATTCAACATGGCTTAAACCCCGTTGAATAAAAAAATGCCTCCGGCGGATACCACAGATTTTCAATGGAAAATTTTCGAGCAAACGACCAAAGACTAAGGACGCCACTTCCTGTGGCAACGTCTTTGTGACCCACCTCGTGTGGGCCTAAAAAATCTGGGCGCAAATACGCTAAGGCGCATTTGATTAGTTTGATAGGAGGAAAAAAGATGTTCGAGCAAATTATTGAAAATGTAAGGAAAAACATACCGCTTGTACATAATATTACAAACTATGTGACGGTTAATGATGTTGCAAATATGGTCCTTGCTTGTGGGGGATCACCGATTATGGCGGACGATCCGAAGGAAGTGGAGGAGATTACAAGCATCTGTAGTGCGCTTGTGATTAATATTGGGACTTTAAATGAACGAACAATCGAATCGATGATTTTAGCAGGAAAAGCTGCAAATAAATGTGGGCATCCTGTAGTTTTGGACCCAGTTGGGGCGGGTGCATCCAGTTTACGCACCAATACCGTCTACCGCCTTTTAGAAGAGGTTCGGTTCGATGTCATTCGGGGAAACCTCTCAGAAATAAAAACCGTTCATGCTGGCGGCGGGAAGACAAAAGGTGTGGATGCAGCCGCGGAAGATGTCATCAATGAAGGAAATCTCGATGAAATGGTTCAATTTGCGAAAATGGTAAGCACGCAGACAGGTGCCGTTATTGCAATCACGGGTGCGATTGATATCGTTGCAAATAAAGACGAAGCTTTTGCGATCAGAAATGGTCACCCAATGATGTCAAAAATAACTGGGACAGGTTGCATGCTTTCAGCGGTTGTAGCTGCATATTGTGGTGCCAATCCTCAGGAAATTTTAAAAAGCACGGCGGCTGCGGTGAGTGCGATGGGATATTGCGGAGAACTGGCTCATCAAAAGGTAGAAGAATTGAATGAGGGAACTTCATCATTTCGAACGTATTTGATTGATGCGATGAGCAGGCTAGACTATACACTACTTCAAGGTGGGATGAACATTGAAAATCGATAAAAATGCGATGCTTTTATACGCTGTAACCGACCGTACCTGGACAGGCAATCAGACCTTAGTTGAGCAAGTCGAAGCAGCACTTAAGGGTGGAATTACCTTCTTACAGCTTCGGGAAAAAAGTTTAGACTATGATGAATTTTTACAGGAAGCGATTGAACTTAAAAGGTTATCTGGTTTATATCGTGTACCATTTGTTATTAACGACAATGTCGAGATTGCGTTAGCATGTGATGCAGATGGCATACATGTTGGGCAAGAGGATATGCCGGTTGAAAAAGTCCGTGAGTCAATTGGTCCGGATAAAATTCTTGGAGTGTCGGCACAAAATGTGGAACAGGCAATTGCTGCTGAAGAAGCGGGTGCTGATTATCTCGGTATCGGTTCTGTATTTCCAACAAGCACGAAGGGAGATGCTATACCGATGACAGTTGAAACCGTTCGAGAAATTTGCAGAAGTGTATCGATTCCGATTGTTGCAATCGGTGGAATTAATAAAACGAATATATTGGAGTTAAGTGGAAGTGGGGTTGACGGAGTTGCTGTTGTATCAGCGATCTTTGCTCAGTCCGATATCACGGGAGCAACTAAAGAATTACGAAAGCTTTCGACTGAGATGGTAGGGAGAGATGGGATATGAAAAAGGTACTGACGATTGCAGGCTCTGACTGCAGTGGGGGAGCCGGGATACAAGCGGATATTAAAACAATCACCGCTCATAAAATGTATGCAATGAGTGCAATCACAGCTCTCACTGCTCAAAACACAACGGGCGTGTATGGGGTGCTTGATTCGACTCCCGAATTTGTCGGTCAGCAGCTTGATTGTATTATGACTGATATTTTTCCTGATAGTGTAAAAATAGGGATGGTGTCCTCACCTGAGATTATTCAAAAAATCGTTGAGAAGCTTGAAGAATATCAACCTCAAAACATTGTCGTGGACCCAGTCATGATTTCTACAAGTGGAAGTAGATTATTGAGTGAATCAGCGATGGATGCCTTGATTACTAGATTAATTCCACTTGCCACTGTTATTACACCAAATTTACATGAGGCCCAAGCACTTTGTGGTATGGAGATCCACACAAAGGAGGACATGCAAGTGGCTGCCCAAAAATTATCCGAAACGTATAAGGGTGCCATTTTAATTAAAGGGGGGCATCTTGAGGATACGGCAGATGATCTCTTATACAGCGATGGGGAATTCACCTGGTTCCCAGGTTCACGAATTGATAACCCGAATTCTCATGGCACAGGTTGCACGCTATCCTCAGCGATTGCATGTAATTTAGCAGAAGGATTGGATATAAAATCAAGTATTCATGAGGCAAAACGTTATATTACGGGGGCGTTGGCAGCGGGTCTTGACCTAGGAAAGGGAAGCGGACCATTGAATCATTGTTATGCACTATAAAAAAGTGGGGGAGCCCCCACTTTTTATAATTTTGTAGCTTTTAACACGACTGCTTCCCCTTGGAAGGAAATGATTTTATGATTCTCGAATTGGATCCGAAACTTTTGTTTGATTTGATCGGAAGCGTTCAGCATGTATTCGGTCAGTTCAGATTTCTCTTGATCTAACAAATGCATGCGGTCACACCAGCTTTCAAATGTAAAAGTCTTTTCAAAACGATAGAGTTCTTGGATTTCAAAGCCCACATTTTCTAGCATTTGGAGCCACTCGGTCTTTTTCCAAGCACGGAAATGACTATAGTCTCGCTTTTTTTCTACTGTATTATAAAACTCATCAAATTCATCTTTTTCAGGAGCCACATTATCATCTAATAGAAACTTACCTTCTTTTTTTAAAACACGTGATACTTCACCTACGAAGCTGTTAATGTTAGGAAAATGATGAGGTGCAATTCGGCAAGTTACGATATCGAATGTTTCATCTGCGAATGGTAGTTTTTCAGCATCACCCTCCACAAAATCTACATTAAGATGGCCATTTCCTTTAATAAATTTTTCAGCAACAGCTAACATTTCTGGTGTTAAATCGAACGCTGTAACTTTTCCTACAAGAGGAGCGAGTGCATTCGCAGTATGTCCACCTCCAGTAGCTATGTCAAGAGCGATTTCCGTGCCTTTGGCGTCAGCCAATGAAACCAATGTTTGTAAATCTCCACCTTTACGATGACCTTCACTTGTTACGTAAGATGCAGCGCTTCGACCAAATTGCTTTTGAACGTCTTTTTTAATGTCCATCCCTTTATCCCCCAATACACATGATACCTTTATCTTATAGGAAAATTTTACATAAGGAAATTATAAAAAGGTTATAAAATGAGATAAGAAAAGGTTATGACACCTAAACCATGGGTGCTAATAAAAGGGAAAGGGCTACTTAGAATTTATAATATAAACGCCCACGTTTTAGTAACGGGTTCTATTTTGAGGTGCAAACAAGAAAAACACACTGTAAATCACTCAAATATTCGCAACAAAAATAGCAGAGCAATTTTGAACATGAAAAAGTTCTGGCAATCGGACATTCGGACAGCAACGCCAGATTTCCTTCTTGTGTTGTCCGAATCAAGGTTTCATTCGGACAGCAACGCCAGATTTCCCGCTTGTGTTGTCCGAATTAAAGTGTCATTTGGACAGCAACGCCAGATTTCCTGCTTGTGTTGTCCGAATTAAAGTGTCATTTGGACAGCTACGCTAGATTTCCTACTTGTGTTGTCCGAATCAAGGCGTCATTCGGACAGCAACGCCAGATTTCCTGCTTGTGTTGTCCGAATCAAGGCGTCATTCGGACAGCTATGCCAGATTTCCTTCTTGTGTTGTCCGAATCAAGGCGTCATTCGGACAGCTATGCCAGATTTCCAGCTTGTGTTGTCCGAATCAAGGCTTCATTCGGACAGCAACGCCAGATTTCCAGCTTGTGTTGTCCGAATCAAGGCGTCATTCGGATAGCTATGCCAGATTCCCAGCTTGTGTTGTCCGAATTAAGGTTTCATTCGGACAGCAACGCCAGATTTCCAGCTTGTGTTGTCCGAATCAAGGCGTCATTCGGACAGCTATGCCAGATTTCCTTCTTGTGTTGTCCGAATCAAGGTTTCATTCGGACAGCTATGCCAGATTTCCTGCTTGTGTTGTCCTAATCAAGGCTTCATTCGGACAGCTTTAACAATTTCCTAGTCTCGCAGTCCGATAGGCAATTTAACTCAAATAACGCTTAAGTTAGTAAAAAAATAAACTCAGCCTTTTATTTTAAATTGCCAAATGACGAACAGTTTAGTACAAAAAATAGCAGATTGAGAAACTTTATTCTCAATCTGCTATTTGACATGTAATTTGCAATGCAGTTTGTGACGTTAAACTATCAGAAAGCTGATAAATCAATGTTTATCAGCTTTCAAAAATTGTTACGATATTCGCTGTTATTGATGGTGCTAAAAGTATGTTGTGTACCCGAAAAGAAAATGGCCCCACGTTTAGGCGTGGGGCTCATTGATGGAAAGAACGGAAGGAAATTGAAAGGTGAATTCGGTTCCTTCTCCAACTGTACTTTTAACACGAATCGTGCCATTCATTGCTTTTACTATACTATAGACGACCATCATGCCAAGACCGGTTCCTTTTGCCCCTTTTGTAGAATAATACGGCTCACCAAGCCGTTCAATCTGTTCTTTCGTCATTCCAACACCTGTATCTCTAATCACAATTGTTACATCGGAGCGGTCATAGGTGGTCTCGACAAATAATCGCCCCCCACCTGGCATGGCCTCAATTGCATTTTTCATAACATTGATAAAGCATTGGTGGAACTTCTGACGGTCTCCTTCAATCGAACCAATCAAGGAAAAATACGTAATCACTTCCACGGAATGCTGATTTGCGGTTGGCCTTAAAATTGAAATGACCTGTTGCAATTCTCGCTTAATCTGAAGCGTTTCAACAGTTTCTAGTGCCGGCTTTGAAAAAGTCAAATAATCTTGAATTACCCTTTCAGCAGAAGCTAATTCTTCTTTTATAATTAATAGGTATTCCTTTTGTTTATGGCGGGGGAGGGTATTTGACATCAATAATTGCACAAACCCCATTGCGGCTGTCAAAGGATTTCTAATTTCATGCGAAATCGCCGCCCCCATTTGTTCAACAGCCTGTAATTTTTCAGATTTTAAAGCTGTTTGACGCAGAAGAAGATTTTTTCGGACAAATTCAAATAAATAAGATAAGATAGCGATTCCCAGTGCTGGAACAAGTGAATAAGCAAACCAAGCATCAAAAAGGCTAACAGGTGGTGTGAAAACTTGCATCGCTGCTACAGTAATGACTGAAAGTAAAAAGGTAAGTAAAACAGCAATGTAAACGCGCTTATTAGAATTTTGTTTCCAAAACCACGGATAGAGCCTCCATAATATAAAGGCAAGAGGTAAATATAATAGAGTAGTCGCAAACAACCCCAAATCTATCCCGTAGATGGCCCTGCTTATGATCACTGCAATTGATACGAAAGGACCGATCCCGAGGTAGAGCCCGCCAATTATTACAGGGATTAGGCGGAGGTCAAAATGAAAAGATGGTGAAGGCTTAAATGAAAATGTGATACATACAAATAAAAGCACAATACAGCCTAATAAAGCCTCCCATTTTGAAATCGTCAGGTTTCTTTTTCGTTCAAACCAGATTAAGCCGATAAATAATAAGATCATAATTAAGGCCAAGTTAAATAATAAATGCTTTGTAATTTCCATAATCCACCTTCGACATTTAGTAGTAAGGTTTTACAATATATCAAATAGTTTGACAATATATAATCCTATTATAATACAGATTAAATTACTTTGCTTGAAATTAGTGAATTTTTTGGAAAAAATCCGTAAATTTGGAATGGCACTTATTTCCTATATTTGTATTCTGCAAAAACCATCATTTTTCGACAAAAAAGATTAGAACAGATAAAAACACGAAAAACCTGCTTAGATTCCGCTGAGCAGGTTTCTTTTACACCAACTGATGTTCTTTTCATAATCAATCGTTATTTTCATCTTTTGAAGACATAATTTTATGATAGTTTTCCAAACTAAATTCTTTATAGGGCGAGTCAGGCAGATGATCAAATAAATCAACTGCTTTTTTTGCTGCAGAAAGAGCGTCTTCGTCCTTGCCAAGTTCAACAAGGCAAAGGGCAATAAAGGTGTCTTTTAAATAAAATTGTGATAAGTCGAACGGATGCCGGTGATAATCAGGGATCTCAACTTGATTTAAATAATCAATTGCTTCTTTATATCGACCAAGCCCTCGTAATGCCTTTCCTTTTTCTAGATAAAACCATTCCTTAAATTGTTGTTGATGAAATTCCGGTTTCGTTAAAAACTGATCAACGATTTCAAGGGCTGTACTGTAATCATGCTTTACAGAAGTAAGGGATTCAATGTAAAAGAGTTGTGACGTAATCTTAGACATTTTATCATCAGAAAACTCAGCATACAGCTTCAACTTATTCAAATAATGTTCATGTAATTCCAGGTCATTAGCCATCATCGAATAGGCAGCAGCAAGCCTGTATAAATCATCAATTAAATAAAAGATTTTATTTTTTTGTGAAAACGAAATCGCTTCATCCATGACACGCTTCGCCGACTCAATATCACCTACTGCAAAGTATAGGACAGCTTCTTGATAATCAAGGTCTAATCTTGAAACAGGATCGATAAACACATGTTTTTTCTCAATTACCTTACGTTCGTGGAGGATTGTAGCTAGTGAATCCTCGTATTGATAGTCCATGAAATGAACGAGTCCCCGAAAGACGGCGATACTTGTCCTTTTGGGCGTGACATTCATTTGGTCGTAAAGTAGGGCAGCCTGTTCAAGTGGTTGTTTCCAATCCCCTTGTTTTTCCCAATAAAGACTATAACCATATAACTCCAGTAATCGTGCAGCCACATAACCTTGTTTTAATTGAAGAACAAACGGTTCAATTAGTGTAATAAGATTTTTATATTTATCAGGATTGTCTTCTCTATCAATAACATATATTTTTTCCGCTTGATCCAATATATCTTGCAATTCATCAAAATTCACTTCATTTAATAGCTGCGATAACTCAATCTCAAGTCTTTCCGCGATATAGGTTAAACTCTCCATTGAAGGATTTGCTTTATTATTTTCAATAAGGCTCAGCATGCCTTTTGTCAATTTTGTTCCTGCGAGCTCTTCTAGGGTTAATTTTTTTTGTTTGCGTAATTTACGAATGCGTTCACCAAGCATGGGGAATAGGCACTCTCCTTATTTTTAGTCTTAAGTTTAATTATATTAAACTTTTTGTTGAAAAGATAGTAAAAGGATGTTATGATTTGTTTAATTATATTAAACTTTTCCGTTAATGGAGGAATTAACATGAATGAAGAACAGAAGCTTAAAAGGGCAACGTATCATTTATTTACATTCACAATCAGTAAAATCATTTCCTCATTTGGTGCACAGGTATACGCATTTGCAATTAGTTTTTATATACTTCAATTAACAGGATCTGCAACAAGCTTCGCAACAAATCTAATTTGTAACCTTTTACCAAGAGCACTTGTCGCACCGCTTGCAGGTTATGCGGCAGACAAATTTTCTCGAAAAAAAATCGTGATAATCTCACAGCTTGTGACAACATTAGCGATTATCGGACTTTTTGTGGTAAGCATAACCTATGGCCTATCACTGATTGCAATTTACACGACAACAGTCGTATTATCGATCGCAACTTCATTTACAGGTGTAACCTTTACATCATCGGTTACCGGCTTGGTTGACGAGGATCGAATTCAAAGAGCGATGTCACTTAATCAAATTTCGATGTCATTTGCAGCAATTGGTAGCCCTGCAGTTGGCGGACTCCTATACGGTACCGTGTCAATGGAAGTATTTTTAGGAATGTATATCGTAGCTTCTGTGCTTGCTATTATCCTTGAATCAACAATGAACTTCAACCTGTTCTCAAAACGAAAAGCTAAAGAAGATCAGGATCAACAAGAAACAATGTGGCAAAGCATGAAAGCAGGTATTACCTATTTAAAAACGAAACAGGTTCTTATGACGATGATTTGGATATCATTAATCATTAACTTCTTATTCGGCGCATTCGAGGTTGGTTACTCGTTCATCTTAATTGAAAAATTAAAGTTTGCTTCCCAGCATTTTGGATTTACAGAAGGAGCATTTGCAGTAGGAATGCTACTATTTTCAATTTATTTCTCGGTTCGAAAAGAAGTTAAGTATCCATTCCTTGTATCAAAACGTGGAATCCTTGGTTTGGGGGTCATTATGGGGGCGATGGCAGTACCATTAATGATTTCATGGTCCTATTGGTCAATCTTTGCATACTATTTTGTAGCAATGTTTGCATTCGGTTCCATGATCATTGTTGTCAATACACCACTCCAAGTGATGATGCAAAAAATGATTGACGATGACTACAAAGGGCGCGTGTTCTCAATTTTGGAATCAATGGCTGTTGCCTTAATGCCACTTGGAATGATCATTTTTGGCTATTTGTATGACGTGTTACCAGGTCAATACATCCTCATCACTTCAGCTGTAGTCTTAATTGGAGTCGTATTAGTCCTTGCAAGACCAAGTGTTGTTCGAAAAGCACATCCAGAATTAAATGAAAAGCAAACTGTCATGGAAAAAGCTAGCAGTGCTATATAACGGAGTTGGGCCTTCTCTGAATAGGGGAAGGCTTTTATTATGAACATAATATGACAATGTGTCATTTAGAGTTGACTTATGACACCGTGTCATATAGACTGTAAATAGTGAGGTGACACGATGTCATGTTAAATGCTGAATCTAAAAATGAACTAAACAAACTGAAACTGCGTGAGCTTGTGAAAAAGCTTCAACAGCTTGGTGTCAAGGCTTCAATCATCAAGAAACCAATACCTTTACAATGAGGAGACCAAATGATGGCTGTAGGAAATAGAATGGATCAGATAAAAGATATGAAAGTGGAGCTTATACGATTTATGATGTCTTATAAGTTTGCGCTTGAAGAAATGATGACAAAAATCAATATTCTAAAGCAGGAGTTTCAATATATACACGATTATAACCCAATTGAACATGTATCATCGCGATTAAAGTCTCCGGAAAGTATATTAAATAAAGTGAACCGCAAAGGATATGACTTTTCAATCGGGTCAATCAAAAAAGATATCCGTGATATTGCTGGGATTCGAATCGTTTGTTCATACATTCCCGATATTTATAAAATCAGTGAAATGTTACAACAACAAAAGGATGTAACGTTAATTGAATGTAAGGATTATATTAAAAATCCAAAGCCAAATGGGTATCAAAGCTTGCATCTGATCGTACAAATCCCAATTTTTATGTCCGACCGTGAGGATCATGTCTTCGTTGAAATTCAAATTCGAACAATTGCAATGGATTTCTGGGCAAGCTTGGAGCATAAAATTTATTACAAATACAATAAAGAAATCCCTCAACATATGAAGGATGAATTAAAAGAAGCAGCTGTTACAGCATCACAATTAGATAAAAAAATGGAAAAGCTCCAGAAAGAAATGAACCAACTAAAAGAATCGGCGAAAACGGAAAATTTCAATATAAATGAAGGACAATTCCGTCTTCCAGCCGACTTATTATCGTTTGTCAATCAATAGGTAAAAGGGGGTCTAGTGTAAATGCCAAAACTCACATTTTTTAATTTGCCTGAGGATAAAAAACAAACATTACTTGAAGCGGCCAAAAAGGAATTTTCCAGTGCCCCTTTATTTGACGCTTCGATTTCAAATATCATCAAATCCGCTGGCATCTCTCGCGGCAGCTTTTATCAATATTTTGAAGATAAAGAGGATGCCTTTTTCTATTTATTAGGCGAGTTTGCGAAAGAAAAGAAAGCAGCGTTCCTTTCGATGCTTGAAAAGTATGAGGGTGATTTATTTCGTACTTTTATCGACTTTTTCGAGCTGTTCCTGCATGAAGAGGGAAATTTCACATTTTTTAAAAATGCATTGCTTAATATGACCCATAAAATTGAACGTACATTTGACAGAATGACGAGTGAACATGAAATCGATGAAAAGTTTAACATGCTTTGTTCACGGATTAACATAAGCAAAATGAATGTCACTGATGAGGTAGAGCTATTTCATGCTTTACAAATCATTACATCGGTCATGTTGCGGAATTTAATCAATAAATTTGCCCAAGATTTACCTCCTGACACGGCCATGAAAAACTTTATGATGGAAATGAATTTGTTGAAAAGAGGACTTGTCCGGTAGAACACAATTTGTGATCTGCCGGATATTTTTTTTCGAGCCTTTTTTTAACAGGAATGAAGTATAATTGAATCCATTAACTTTATTCAGCCGAAGTTTGCCACTTCTGCTGAATAAAGTTAAAGCCTCCGGCGGATGCCACAGATTTTCAAAGGAAGTTTTTCGAGCTAACTCGAAAAAATCTGTGCGCAAATACGCCAAGGCGCATTTGATTGGATAAAAAATCAGAATGGATGAGTGAGTGTGAAAAAAACTTATTTATACGGCATTTTATTATTTGTGATGGCTGCCTGGGGGTTAAATATTGTCGCTATAAAAATATTGGTTGAAAATTTTCCTCCGTTTACCATTACTGCCCTACGAATTCTGGCTGCTGGCCTCGTGATTTTTGCCTTTTTGTATATGAAGAAAGATCTCCAAAAAATGAACCTTTATGAGTTCGGCTATGTCGCACTAAGTGCATTAACCGGAATTTTTGCCCACCAGGCATTGCTTTCTATCGGCTTGGTTAACACAAGTGCCACAAACGGCGCATCCATTCTAGCCTTAATACCGCTTGTTACCAATATTTTAGCTGTCCTATTCCTTAAAGCTAAAATGACCCTTTTAAAAATAGGCGGTGTGTTCTTTGGAATAATTGGCATTTACTTTATTTTAGTCCTTGGTGGGGGCTCATATACAGAGCTTTCAGGCGGTGATTTATATGTGTTTTTATCAGTCATTGCCCAAGGTCTAAGTTTTATTTTTATCCGAAAAGCCTCCTACACATTGAACCCCAAGACAATCACTGGTTACGCGTTATTAATGGGGGCAGGGTTTATGGTAGTGTTAAGCTTTGCGATAGAGGGTCAATCCATTCATAAAATGGGGGCTGCTCCATCATATGTGTGGGTGATTTTCATTGCTTCAGCGATTATTTCAACTGGAATCGGAAACCTGTGCTATAACTTTGCCATATCGCAGCTCGGAGCAGGTGAAACGGCCATTTTCCTAAACTTAGCACCATTTTTTTCATTAATGGGATCGGTGTTGTTTTTAAATGAAGCCTTCAAAATGATTCAGTTAGTTGGTTTTATTTTAATTGTCATTGGTGTTTTATTGGGAACGCAAATTTTTGAACGAAAACCGCGGGTTGATAAGCAAGTCGGGGTTTCCGTGTCGAAATAGATAAACAGGGTCAGCCCTATTTTGCCGGGGCTGACCTTTGCATATGGCAAAATGATTGAGTTAAAATGGAAGAAAGGAGTGAATACATATGGATTTTAATTTGGATGGAAAAATAGCCATTGTGGTGGCATCAAGTCAAGGACTCGGAAAAGCAATCGCAACACAGCTTGTAAAAGAAGGCGCAAATGTCATGCTCGCAAGCCGCAGTGAGGACAAATTAAAAGCTGTTCAATCAGAGCTATCTGCATTTAACAAGGGCAAAGTCGCTTACCTTCAAACTGACATCACCAATAAAGAAGACATCAAGGCTCTTATAAACCATACAGTAGATACTTTTGGAACAATCGATATTCTTGTCAATAATGCAGGAGGTCCGCCAGCCGGGACATTTGATCAATTAGAGGATGAAGCTTGGCTGGGGGCGTTTGAATTAAATCTATTAAGTTATATTCGAATGATTCGTGAATCTCTACCATATTTGAAGAAAAATGGTGGAAAAATCATCAATATTGCATCGGCCTCCATTAAAGAGCCCATTCCTGGCTTAATTTTATCTAATACTTTTCGCCTAGGGATCGTCGGATTATCGAAAACAATGGCCGATGAATTAGCACCACATAATATCCTCATCAATACTGTCGCACCAGGACGAATTGCAACTGACCGGGTCGTTCACTTGGATCAAGTGAATGCAGAGAAACTGGGCAAGCCGATTGAAGAAATTGAACAAATGTACAAAGAAACAATCCCGTTAAAACGCTATGGTACACCTGAAGAATTCGCCAATTTCGTAACATTTTTAGTATCAGACGCCAACACCTATATGACTGGTCAAGCCTACTTGGTTGACGGCGGAATGGTGAAGGGAATCTAAAAAATGAAGCCTGTTTCCTGATAAAATAGGAGACAGGCTTTGTTGATAAAATCTTTTTTAATTTTTTTCCAATAATGCTGCTCCAGAAATCCCTGGTTCAGTCATTTCATACGGGTTTAAAATAAGATCCAATTCCTCTTCGGTTAACACATCGTATTGCAAGCAAAGCTCACGTACTTGTTTACCATTCAAAATGGCTTCTCTTGCAATTCGTGCTGCAACCTCATATCCGATATGTGGATTGACAGCCGTGATAATGCCAACGCTTTTTTCTACATATTCCTTCATGCGGTCTTCATTTGCTTTGATTCCCAACAGACAGTAGTCAGTAAATGCTTTGAATGCGTTATTCATAATGCTAAGTGATTGCAACAAATTGAACGCTAACACCGGTTCCATCACATTCAACTCTAATTGACCAGCTTCAGTTGCTAAGCTGATTGTATGATCATTTCCGATTACTTGGAATGCTACCTGATTAATCATTTCAGGCATAACAGGGTTTACTTTACCTGGCATAATCGATGAGCCCGGTTGTCTGGCTGGTAAGATGATTTCCCCAAGTCCAGCACGAGGCCCTGAGGCCATTAACCGTAAATCATTTGCGATTTTTGACATATTCATCATACATATTTTTAATGCACCCGAAACTTCAGCATATGCATCAATATTTTGGGTGGCATCGACTAGATGTTCAGCACCAACTAAAGGTAGTCCACTAATTTCAGCTAAATTGTTGACGACATTCTTGATATACCGTGGTTCAGCATTTAGCCCAGTACCAACAGCAGTTGCCCCCATATTAACCTCATATAAATGCTGGCGGGATTGTTGTATGCGCTTTATATCACGATCCAAAACCCGACCATATGCAGCGAACTCTTGTCCAAGTCGAATAGGTACCGCATCCTGCAGATGGGTTCTGCCCATCTTGATAATATGGTCAAATTGTTTTGCTTTTTCCTGAAAAACATCTTTCATATGCTCCATTGTGTGAACTAATTTCTCAATTAATTTAAGTGTGGCGATATGAAGTGCTGTTGGAAATGCATCATTTGTAGATTGGGACATATTCACTTGGCTGTTTGGACTTAATTCTTGATATTTACCTTTTTCAAATCCAAGGATCTCAAGGGCACGATTGGCAATAACTTCGTTTGCATTCATATTAATAGATGTACCTGCTCCACCTTGGATGGGGTCTACAATAAATTGGTCATGCATTTTTCCGTTTATAATTTCATCTGCAGCTTGCACAATTGGATTTCCAAGCCCTTCATATAAATGCTTCACATCCATGTTTGCTAAAGCAGCAGCCTTCTTAACGATTGCTAATGCGATAATTAATTCCTCATGGATTCGGTAACCAGTGATCGGAAAATTTTCAACGGCCCGTATCGTCTGGACGCCATAATAGGCATCAACGGGAACCTCTTTTTCACCAAGAAAATCTTTTTCGATACGAAATTGAGCCATGATGTTCTCTCCTTTATACATATGCATTCTAGTAATCTATCTTTCTTTTTAGGTGGATAAATATCACCCACCCCATTATAACATTTGTTTTACCAAATAAAACGCTTTCGTAATATTGAGATTCTAATAGTTGGCAGTAAGTCAGCTATGTGCTTGTCCGGATGAATAAAGACGAAAGTGCTATTTTATTGACTCCAACTCTTTTAGGTACTGCCTTTTTAATTGCGCATGGAGTAAGTAGGATAATGACAAAAGCGCTTCTGTTGGCAGGTTTCATTACGATGAATTTCCCTGGGTTTGTTGAAGGAGATGTTCGTGATCTTGCTTTATGGGACTTATTATTCTACGAACCATTTTTTTGCTTTTTGGGTATGTTGGCGGGCTTAACTGCCGCTCATTATGCACATGTTTCAGGGGTTCGACAATCCTCTTTTAGAAGGGGGTTTATCCTTTATTTAATCATGGTTTTTCTTTTAACAGCACTTTTCGCATCGTCCATCCTTTTGACTTTACTGATAAAATTAGCCTTTAAATGTCAATAAATATAAAATAATTAGATAAACGATGCGATAGCATGGTAATATTAGGTGGAATTTTCCTGTTATTACATGGATGGGAGGGACCCAGTTTGGAGTTAACGATTTTGCATATAGAGGATGATCAAGAAATTGGCTCATGGGTAAGCAATTTTTTAACAGAATGTGGATATGAAGTCATTTGGATTACATCTGGTCATGAGGCAATGAAGCATATGGAGCGGGTTGATCTCGTCATTTTGGATATTATGCTGCCTGGTTTAGATGGATATACAATAGGTCAGCGTCTTAAGCAAAAGTACCCGAATACCCCCGTCATGATGTTATCGGCAAGAACTTCAATGGAAGATAAATTACAGGGACTTACTTTCGCGGATGATTATATGACAAAGCCGTACCATCCTGATGAGTTAGCTGCACGTATTCAAGTATTAGTAAGGCGATTTGGAATTGTTTCACCAGACATTATTCATGTTATGCACTTGAGAATTGATCAGAAGGCAAACCGTATTTTGAATATAAATACGAAAGAAGATATCGTATTGACTGGGAAACAATTTCATATATTTATGTATTTAGTAGACCACTTGAATCAAATATTGACGAAAAGACAAATCTACGAAGCGGTGTGGGGAGACCCATATATCGAAGGGGATAAAACAGTAATGGTCCACATACGCCACTTGCGTGAAAAAATAGAGTTGGACACAAGCAATCCGCAAATTATTGAAACAATCCGGGGGATTGGATATAGGATGAGATCATGAATATCATTCAATCTTTAATGACTAGATATTTGTTTCTTATTTTAATAGCTTTAGTTCTATTTCCTTTAATTCCAGCCATTTATTATTCTCCTCTTCTGTTCAATCAAGAATTGTACAATCCAGATGAAATTGAAGAGATATGGAAACGAGAAGCAGCGGATTTAAATGGACAGGAAAAGGAGGTAATTCGTCAGCGTCTTGAGTCTATTAAAAATAAGTATCCAAAGGCCGATGTTTTCTGGATAAATGGAAGGGGCGAATCTAGATTCGTCGGAAATCGGTCTGCTGATATTCCAGAAAATTGGACGTTTATCGATTCCCTTGTATTTTTAGAGGATAGCAAATTTCATGTGGATACTTTTTTACAGAATAAGGACCCCGGGAAAATATATACCATTACTGCGTTAATTGGAAATGATCCTACGCAAGGGGTTATGGTTTTTCAAGTTCCGATCACAGACACAAATCTTGACAGTATTTCTCTATACGAAGACTTTCCATTCATGATCTTTTTTATCTCCATTAGTGGAGCATTTCTATTAATCTCTTGGTTTTTCTTTTTTAAAATCCGCAAACGGCTTGTTAATCTTCAAATGGCGATGTCTGAAACAGGGGATGAAGGTATTCCTGATGAAGTCGTGATTAGAAGAGTGGACGAGATAGGAAGGCTGGAAGGTGCTTTTAACGAGATGATAAACCAGTTGAAGTATAGCAGAGAGAGGGAGAAAGAGGAAGAAAATCTTAGAAAACAGTTGATTGCCAATATTTCGCATGATTTACGAACACCTTTAACCGTCATCAGGCAGCACGTATATTCCGTAAAGAAGCACCGAGCATCCTTTGCAGAAATAGAATCACTTCAAATTGTTGAAAACAAACTAGATGATATGGACAAAATGATCAACAATCTGCTTTCCTATAATCTGCTTTCAGCTGGTAAACATCCAATCGATATGCGTGATACGGATATATTGGATGAAGTTAGGAAAGTTATAGCTGAATGGTATCCTATATTCGAACAGTTTAGTTTTGAAATAGATTTAGATTTACCGGAAAAATCGCTGATATGGAAGGTAGACCCTATTTGGTTTAAAAGTATATTGGATAACTTCATTCAAAATGTCACTCGACATGCTCGCTCAGGGCGTTATATTGGAATTCAAATCGTGGAACAGCATGGGTCTACCTTCATTGTTATTAAGGATAAGGGTGCCGGCTTCGACCAAGAATCTGAAGATAAAGGTGCTGGAATTGGACTATCTATCGTTTCACTCATGGTTAAGGAAATGAATTTAGAGTGGGAGATTTCTACTTCTTCTGAGGGAACCAGCATTTATGTTGGTAATCAAACTTAAACAATTCTTAAACTTGAGGTCACCTTAATGAACAGCCTTGCAGTTTATCCTTTTTATGAGTAACAAATAGAAAGGATTGTGTTCATGTGGAGATTAGTACTCAAAAGGTAGATAATAAACGCGGGAAACACTTGATAAAATGGTATTCCTGGATTGGTTATGCAGCATCATTTTGGTCATTACTTTATGGAATAATGCATTTTTACTGGTTGCAAGGAGGGAAAGGTTATCCCTTTCATCAGGAACCAGAAATTGGAGTCTTTTCAGCCTTATATACTTACCTCTCGGTTCAAACTGGTAGTATGGTTTTTTGTGTTCTATGTGTTCTCGGATTATTTATTAGTTTAGCGATGAATCAGCCGTGGGGAAGAATAGTACCTCGCTGGTTGATCATCACCTACTCTTGGGCGTTCGCTGTGTTGTTACTCCTTTTTATACCTGATTTCAGATTGATTGCGTCCATTGCTTATGTATTTTTGTTTATGTTTCCATTTAACTGGGAGGTATTGAATCAAATTATTTGCATAATTGGTGCAGTATTGTGGATTTTTGCAGCTGTTTCTTATCAACGAAAGGTACGAAATGCATGCAGGCACTGTGGAAGAAAAGAAAGAGATCAGTCGTTTGTTTTAATACGGTGGGCAAAGTGGATTACATTCATAGCTGCACTTGCTCCATTGCCATATGCTGTTACAAGAATTGCCTGGGCATTAGGAATTCCTCTTGGTGTGGGACCGCATTTCTTAGAAGAAAGTGTAAAAGTAAATCCTATGGCAACTTTGACTGAATGGGTCTTTGGTGGGTTATGTATAGGAGGAGGACTTTTAACACTTGGATTAATTCAGAAGTGGGGAGAAGTTTTACCAAGTTGGGTTCCATTCATTGGGGGCAAAAGAGTACCGATTCTGATGGCAGTTATTCCTGCATCTATAATCGCGATCGCTTTGACAACAGCTGGTTTTATTTTTACCCTGGGCTTTTTCGCCCTAAAGTTACAGTTCGTTCCAGCTGAGGGGATTGTATTGAGTGAAATTGGAGGAACAATTGGACCGATGCTGACATGGGTGCCTTGGGGAGTAGCTCTAGGGCTTGCCACTATTTCCTACTATTATCGTCGTCGTGGCAAATGTAAATATTGCAATAGAGGTGATAAAATGTAGACCTAAGTCAGTCCTTGTTCTTGTCCGGACTAAATAATGAATAGCTGAATATGATATACAAAACATTCCGAAACTTTTCTCATTCTCATTCGTAAGCAATGGTAAGCAGTTTGGGGAAGGGGGGATGAACAATGGTACGACACATGACATTTGCGCTTCTGATTACTGCCATAGAGGTAGCAACCCTGTTTGGGATATCTCTATACTTAGATGCAAATATGTTAACTACCATGTTTTTCGGCTCTTGTTTCTTTATCTTAGTCGCATTCCTTATGGGCTCCTCGGGCGATGTTTTTACAAAAAATTCAGAGGTTGCCGTTTTTAATACATTTCTTGGAAGCTACAAACCTAGACATGAAAAAGCAATATTAAAAATCAGTCCATTTCTAACGGGATCCCTTCTTTGTCTGGTTGTGTATTTTGTGATGGTGTATTTTAAGTAGATACAAGATGTACCCTAGCACCCGTCCAATTGGACGGGTGTTTTTTGCGTGAATCCAATAATCCCATTGCAACCTTTCTTTATGAAGGGGAAAGGACGCAAAAATTTCAGAAGAGTTTTACCTTTTAAATGTGGTGGGTGGATTTTTTTGAAGAAAAAAAGAGGATATTATCAGAAAGTGTTGAAATAAGTATTGACATCGCTTATCCCTCGATTTATATTTCCACAAAAGAAAGGATCATTTTATGGATAAAATACAACTTCTTGATTTAAAAGTAGACTATATGTTCAAACAATTATTTGGACAACCAAGTCGAAAAAAAATTACAATTGCTTTTTTAAATGACTTATTAGGCAGATATGGACAGGATCGCATTATTGATCTTTCATATGATAATACGGATTTAGTAAAAGATACCGCCGAGGGAAAATCCTCAAGACTTGATCTCCTCGTAACAACTTCGAAAGGTGAAAAAATAAACGTTGAGATTCAACTTGCAAATCCATATAATATGCCCCAACGCATGTTGTTTTATTGGGGTAAAATATTTACCGCATCACTCCAAGAAAAAGAATCTTACGAAGAACTTCCTGTGACGATTGTTATCTCCATTTTGAATTACTCTCTTTTTAAACAAGAAACCGATTCATTCCACTCCAAATTCCAAGTTCTTGAGACAACAAAATATTTTCCTTTTAGCGATAGATTGGAGTTTCATTCATTAGATTTAAAGCAATTCATGGTACAATGGAAGAAATATCGCAGGCGATGGAATACGGATACAAAAGCTGTTCCTTGGCTATTATTGTTAACGGCAGCAGATAATCAAAAGGAAACAGTCGATACTGAAATTCTTGATGAATTGGAGGAATGGGCGATGAATTACGAAGAGGTAAAAACAGCCCTTATAGAATGGGAAAAACTAAGCGTCAACAACGAAAATCGGGCGGAATATGAATGGAGATTAAAGGAATTGCGAGACCAATTGAGTAGGTTAAAGGGAGCTAAAAAAGAAGCAGTGTCTAAGGTAGCTAAGGAAATGTTACTAGATGGAGTAAATGTAGAAACGATATCGAAATATACCAAACTCTCATTAAGTGAAGTGGAAAAGCTAAAAAGTGAAATTTAGACATTTGGTTGGTAATCAGTAAATTAAGAATATCCAATTGAGGGATATACGATGTACTACTTATTTACTTTAATTCAAGCGAAAAAAATATAATATGGAGTAAATGATCACCTGTCCTTTGGGGCAGGTGATTTTCAGTATACAAAAATATGACCCCCAACGGTTGTTGGGGGAACTTAAAACCCAGTTATTCTTCATAGCTTTGTATTAGATTTGCTAAATGGGCATAAGCACCGCCTGCCCGAAGTGCGGCAGTTACCAGAATTGCTTCCGCAAGCTCTTCACTCGTCGCCCCAAGCTTTGTTGCATTTTTTGAATGAACGTCAATGCAATATGGGCATTGTGTTGCGTTTGCAACTGCTACAGCGATGATTTCTTTAAACTTACTACTTAGTTTTCCTTCTTTAGTTGCTGTAGCACTAAATGCACCATATGCTTTGAAACCATCTGGGGCAAACTTACCTAATTGTCCTAGATGTTTTAAATTAGAGCGGGCATAAAGTGTATCTGGTGCATCTTTAGTATTGGCATTATGAACATGTGTACTATGGGTTATAGCTCCGCCAGCTTCAACTGCAGCTGTAACAAACACTGCTTCAGTTAATTCTTCTAATGATGCACCAGCTTTTTTCGCCCCTTTTGTGTGTGCATCAATACAATAAGGACATTCTGTAACATGTGCAATCGCAACTGCAATTATTTCCTTTTCCTTCTTAGACAAGGCTCCTTCTTTCATAACTGCCATATCAAACGCATTCATCGCTTTTAACTGTTCTGGCGCAAGATCCTTAATTTTCGCGAAATGTTTTACATTTTCTTTCGGATAAAAGCTAGTGGACATACGAAAACCCCCTTTAAGATTAAAGTTAGTTTTTCCACCTGCTTCGAAATGCATTCAGAAAAGGTCCAGTGATAGACTTGAATTTCACGTATTAGATTTAAAACAATTCATAATACAATGGAAGAAATACCGAAGATGATGGAAAGCGGATACAAAAGCTCTACCTTGGCTATTACTGTTATCAGCGGCAGACAATCAAAAGGATAAGTTGATTCTGAAATACTACACGAATTGGAGGAGTGGGCGATGAATTACGAGGAAGTAAAAACAGCCCTAAGGGAATGGGAAAAATTAAGCGTCAACAGAGAAAATCGAGCGGAATATGAATGGCGTTTGAAGGAAATGCGGGACCAATTAAATGGGCTTAAGGGTGCAAGAAAAGAAGGTATTGATGAGGGGATTAAACTTGGAATGGAAAAAGGAATTCATAAGGTTGCAAATAAAATGATTAAACAAGGTATCGACGATAAGAGGATTTCAGAATTGACAGATTTATCAACAGAGGAAATTTTCGAACTAAAAAAACGTAATGTCACATTATGATCCACCTGTCTTTTGAGCGGGTGGTTTTTTATTCAAGATCAAATTTAAGAAATATCACAGATTTCTTGATGATGCGGAAAGCAACGGAAAAAATAGATGGAAACCCCCTTCATAGTCATGATGAGAAGGAAAACTGTGTCGTAAAGTAATGGAAACCCTCTTCATAAGCCCGATGAAGTCCCGAACGGCGGCGAGGAGTAGTCGGAATGTCCTTCATAAGCCCGATGAAGTCCTGAACGAAACATAGTTACCCTCAAAAAGGCCTTCATACCTCCGATGAAGTCCTGAACGAAATTGTTGTTACCCTCAAAAACTTCTTCATGATCACTTCTTCATGAGCCTAATTGAATTTTATCTTACACCATTAATTTCCCTTCCATGTATGATACCTAAATTACTGGAAAACCTAATGGCAAAATTACTTATTTAGGAAATGAGGGTTTATTGTGGCAAATGAGAAAAAGCTTCCAGAGGCACCTGAGCCGTTATGGAGGGTCGATGTGGATATTCCAGAATTTCCTTCGCTTGAGGAAGATCTTGAAGTAGATGTGGTGGTTGTAGGTGGGGGGATTGCCGGTCTAACCTCTGCGTATGTCTTAGTAAACGAGGGACTCAAGGTAGCCGTATTAGAAGCGGATAAATTGCTTAATGGGACATCAGGGCATACTACTGCTAAGGTGACTGCACAGCACGGGCTTATTTATGATGAATTTATCCAAAATTTCGGGAAAACGACAGCAAGACTTTATTATGAAGCGAACACTGACGCCATTCAATTTGTCCAAAAAACAGTGGAAGAGCACCAGATTGATTGTGATTTTAGCAAACAGGATGCGATCATTTATTCTACAACAGATGAGTACAAACAGAAGCTAGAAAACGAAGCACAAGCCTATGAAAAAATAGGAATAGATGGCGGACTTGTAGACAGTATACCTTTTAAAATTGACACGAAAAACGCACTTGTCATGAAAAATCAGGCCCAGTTTCATCCGGTAAAATATTTGGCCCATCTTGTGAAACTCATTAAAGAAAAAGGTGGACTCATTTTTGAACATACAGTGGCTGTGAATGTTGAAACAGGGGAAAGGCCGACCGTATTAACACGAGAAGACAACCGAGTTAAAGCCGGTTTCGTCCTAGCTTGTTCTCATTTCCCATTTTATGAAGGCACGGGTCTATATTCTGCAAGAATGAAAGCGACACGTTCATACATCATCGCTACTAAAGTGAAGGAAAGTTACCCAGGTGGGATGTACATAAGTGCAGATAAGCCGACGCGTTCACTGCGATCAACCAAACACAATGGTGATGAATACGTGTTGGTTGTTGGTGGCAGCCACCAAACGGGTGTACGAAAAGACACTATGGAAGAATACGATGCATTAGGCACGTTTGGAGAACAAGTATTTGAATTAGAAGATATTAATTACCGTTGGTCGGCGCAAGATCTCCAAACATTGGACAAAATCCCATATATCGGGGAACTCACAACAGGAGAACCGAATATCTTGGTTGCAACAGGATTTCGTAAATGGGGGATGACAAACGGTACAGCAGCTGGCTTGTTATTTAGGGATATTATCCTAAAACGAAATAACCCATATCGCGACCTGTATTCACCTGCTCGATTCTATGCACATCCGTCTTTGAAAAATTTCTTTGTTAACAATGCGAAAGTCGTTAAGCATTTAATCCAAGGCAAAATGGAAATCCCACAAAAAAATGTGGCCGACATTCCGAATGGGGAAGGTGCGGTGATTTCGATTGACGGACATCGAAAAGGCGCCTATAAAGATGAGAATGGTAAGCTCTACGTTGTAGACACAACATGTACCCATGTTGGCTGTGAAGTTCATTGGAACAATGGGGAAAAATCATGGGACTGCCCTTGTCATGGATCACGCTTTTCTTATACAGGCGAAGTTTTAGAAGGTCCGGCGGAAAAGCCATTGCAACAATACGACTATACGATGCTGGATAACCTCACATCAGAGGATTCCGGATATTAAATTTAAAATTGAAACCAATGGAGAAGCCTTGAATTTAAAGGCTTCTTTCCACGTTATAGGTCATTGTAAAAAATAAAAAAATTTTCCTGCCCAAATAACATTGCTATTTTCTTTTATATCTGTTATTCTAAGGAAGAATTATTTTTGTTCGCTTCAGATTAAGAAATACTTTTGTTTTTCGTCTAAGGTATTTGAACAAGGATAGTAACATTTGTGTGGATCGTCACACTAGGAGGCAATTTAACATGGAACAAGGTAAAGTTAAGTGGTTTAACGCAGAAAAAGGTTTTGGATTCATCGAGCGCGAAGGTGGAGACGATGTATTCGTACATTTCTCAGCAATCCAAGGCGACGGCTTCAAATCTTTAGACGAAGGTCAAAGTGTAACATTTGATGTAGAACAAGGACAACGTGGTCCTCAAGCATCTAACGTTCGTAAAGCTTAATAAGAACCATCGCTAATAAAAGGGTGTACCGATTTCGGTATACCTTTTTTTTTATGTTGAAAATCTAGCCGTTTTTCCAGTTTTACAAGTAAGGAAGCAGGGACACTCATGAATCCCTGCTATTCCATTTTCCTTAAAATGACCGACTGTGTAGGGGCCATTCTTGCTCCTGCCATAATAGTCAGTTCATATTTAACCCCATCAATCAGGAGTTCGGCGACTTTGGTGCTTGTTACATGTTTAACAATGGAGAGAGTCTCTACCTTTTTACCTTCCTGTTTGAGATAGTCAACAACTGCATCGTGGAACTTTTCTGGTTCTTTGTACCATTCGAACCAATCGTCTAACTCAAATCGAATCACATTGCCACGCTCAACAAATGATTTTGCAAACGTTTTAAACATAAAAAATCTCCCATTCCAAATACTGGTTTCTATTATGTATTTACTTTTAATATAATAGAATTTGAAATAAATGAAAAGGAAAGTAAATGATGAAAAGAAAATTAGTAGTTAGTGGTATTGTGATTGTAATTATTATTCTTATGTTATTAGGAACGTATAACTTAATGAATTCACGGTCATTCCAATTATTTGGTGGGCTCACACAGCAGGTTGAAACAGATCAAAAGGTGGTTGCACTGACTTTTGATGATGGTCCTACCGAGAATGTGAATGAAATCCTACCGCTATTGGATAAATATTATGTAAAAGCAACGTTCTTCTTAATTGGACAAGATATCGAGAAATATCCAGAAGAAGCAAAAAAAATCGTGGAAGCGGGGCATCAGGTTGGAAATCACACATATTCCCATAACCGAATGGTCTTCAAGTCAGTTTCTTATATTAAGGAAGAAATCGAAAAAACGGATCAGATCATTCGCGACGCAGCGTACGTTGGTGAAATCGACTTCCGTCCACCAAATGGGAAAAAGCTGGTGGGGTTACCTTATTACCTAAACAAGCAAAACAAAGACACCATCACCTGGAATATCGAGCCGGATAGCTATTATACAACACCTGTGGATAAAATTAATTATGTGAAAGAAAACATTGCACCTGGATCCATCATTTTGATGCATCCAATGTACGATGAGATAGATCACGTATTAGTAGAAATCGAAGGAATCATAAAAGTGCTGGTAGATGAGGGCTACTCGTTTGTGACCGTTAATGAACTTCAAGAGTTGTAGTTTCGGTTTGGTAAACCGATTCAGATAAAAAAAAGAACCATATAATTGGTTCTTTTTCCGTTCTTTAGACACCCATTTTTCTGCGGGTATTGCTTGGCTTTTTCGTTTGTTGGCTTTTCATTTTTTTAGTTGAAAGGTCAGCATTCATTTTTCCTTTACCTGAATCAGACTGTTTCTTTTTGTTTTCAAGCTGCTGTTTCATTGCTTCTTGCAGGCTGATTTTCTTTTTTGGTGCTTCGGATTGATTGTTCTCGGTCATAGAAATTCCTCCTTATTGAATACGATAGTTAGTTCAGTATAATCTATTTTCGCTTAATATGAAAGAAGGGACTAAAACTTACGAAGGCTAAGTATAGGGAAAAGTGGGTGAACAAATCGAGGCGCATCCTTTAATAGGGGACGCGCCTGTTTTTTTAAAAGTTAAAAAGGGTATTGCCGATCCTTCGTTTGAACAGAAACCCATTTTGTGATGGTGAATTCCTCAACGACCCAAGGATTACCGAATCTACCTAAACCACTTGCTTTATTACCACCGAATGGGATGTTAGGTGAATCATTTACTGTTTGGTCATTCAGATGTGTCATGCCACTGTCAATTTGTAAGGCTAATTCCTCTCCGCGAGCAAGATCACTTGTGAATATCGCTGAGCTTAGTCCGTATTCGGTTTCATTTGCTATTTCGATTGCCTCTTCATCTGTTTCAGCCTTAATGATTGTGGCGATTGGGGCAAATAATTCAGTTTGCGCAAGTTTGCTAGAGCGATTGACATCAGTAAATACATAAGGCGTTAATACGTTGCCGATACGCTGACCTTCTAGTACTAAGGTAGCTCCATCTTTTTTAGCATCTTCAATATAGGAAATAGCTTTTTCAAGCTGTCGTTCGTTAATGAGTGGTCCAATAATGGTTTTCGGATCACGTTGATCCCCATAAGGAACAGCTTTAGCTCTTGCAACAAATTTTTCAACAAATTCATCATAAACATCCTGATGGACAATCATGCGGTTGATGATCATACAAATTTGTCCCTGGTGAATAAACTTTCCGAATATGGCAGCATTGACCGCTTGATCAACATCAGCATCAGAAAGCACAACAAAAGGACTGTTTCCGCCTAATTCAAGGGCAACCCGCTTTAACTGCTGTCCCGCAATTCCACCAATATGTCGACCTACTGCAGATGAACCCGTAAAGCTAATTAGTTTAGCATGCTTATTTGTTAGCATGGCATCGCCAATTTCATTAATATCAGTCAACACAACATTTAATACACCTTTAGGAAGTCCAGCATGTTCAAACGCTTTGGCAATAATGGAACCGCCTGAAAGCCCAACCTGAATATCTGGTTTGTGAACAACACTGTTACCGAGTGCAATCGCAGGTACAATCGCCCTCATTGATAGATTCAGAGGGAAGTTAAACGGTGAAATAGAGGAAATCACCCCTAATGGTAACCTGTAGATATGGTTAAGCTTTTCCGCTGAACCTGGAATTTCTTTTACCTTGTAGATTTCATCCGCATATTTAATCGATTCCTCTATTAATTCCAATGCAAGGTGTAACTCTATATTGCTTTTTAGAATACTTCCACCTGTTTCTAGATTCAGGATTTCTACGATTTCATCGCGATTATTCTTTAGGAAATCTGCGGCCTTTTGAAGAACCTCTCTACGTTGTTCAACAGTGGATGTAGCCCATTCTCTTTGAGCGTTTCTGGCGATTTCAAATGTCTCTTCCACCTGGCTTTTCGTCGCCAATTTGACTGTTGTAATAACGGAACGATCAAAAGGATTTAAGATATCATATGTCTGGTCGCTTTTGCCTTCTACCCACTCACCGTTAATAAAGCTTTTACTTGATTCCGCGTTGATTAGACTATTCGTGATTTCTTTAAATTGCTGCATGTAAAAAACCCCTTTCTTATAGGAATGTCAGCGTTTACACACTTCATTAAAGCAAGTATAGCAACTACACAAAAAAGAAAAAGACTGTTGTTTCTCTATACGGAACACGGTGAAAACTTTTAATGATGGATGTAACAAAACCTATTCTTGCCTTTTCTTTTTTCTGAGGACGAACCACACAATTAAAATAACGACGATTGGAATAATGACCGGTGATAATCCAACAATAATGACGACTACCCCCGATAAAACGGATATAATTCCGTTAATTGTATCGACGAATAGACTTTTTGCTTTTTGCCATGTATTTAAGGAGCTGTTGTCCTTGAAGGAATCAATTTTAACCAATTGCTCTTCTAGATGAATCGTAACAGTTGAATAGTCAACATTATTTTGTAAAAAGTTCATTCTTCCTAAAATTTGTTCTTTCTCTTCTTGGACCTTTGCAAGATCATTTGATATTTTTAAAAGGTCCTCTGTTTTCTCGGCTTGATCCATTAAGGTTAGCAGCCTTTTTTCAACTGCTTCTTTTGCCTTTAATCGTGACTCAAGGTCCACAAATTCCTCTGTTACATCGTTGCCCGATATATTTTTCTCAATTACTTTTATACTGTTTTTTTCTATATCTTTTATATAGGATTGGAAATGTGACTGCGGTATTTTAATAATAATGGTGCCATTAATCGATTCCGTTCCATTATCATATGTCGAAGATTCCACCACATAGCCACCAAGCTTAATTGCATTTTGTTGAATTTCCGCTTCCACTGAACGAAATTCTTTTACCTGTATGGACAGATTTGCATTATAAATGAACATGCGGTCTTTTTTAATGATACCGCTTCCATTATTACTTACGTTATTTTCAGAATCAGCAGCTGTTTGAGTATCCATCATTTCTTCTTCGCTTCCACTTTGCGGATACATTTCTGGACGCGGAGCTTCCATAGGTGCGCGATCCGCTTTGCTCTCTGAGCTTTGGCTACTGCATCCAGTTAGTAATAATAGGAGCAATACGAGCAATTTTAAGAAAAGATTGCCTCTTCTCATTCATTTTCCCCCTTAGGTCTTTACCTATTAGACGGATAATGAAAAAAATTGTTACATTTTGATTTCAGATTGAGTTCAAGAAAATATGTCAAGGCTGCCTACCGGAATGGACTAAAACATGGGGCAGGCAGCCTTTCTAATATCTATTTTGTTTTATGATTTATTTTTATATCATGTTTTTTCACATATTCATAGATTTCTTGGTTTGTTTGATCATCATATTTTTTCACCCATTCCTTATTCGATAAATCAACAATTTCTTTTCGAAGAGAGTGGTATTCATCTTTCGCCTTTTCTTTTAGATCAAAGGTGAATTTTGAAGTGAAGTATAGCACTGCCCCGAAAAATAAGTCCCTCGCTATATTTTTATTGGTAAACAGCATATCGAAAATGGCAGAATTACCAAATGCAACTGGGGTGTATAGGAAATACTTAATAATTGAATAGCAGGCGTATCCAATTAACGTATACAAGAAAAACCGATGCATGGTTTTTTTACTATTATGCTTTTCGTTAAATTTTAGTAATCGATCCAGTGAATCTCCATCCGCTCTCGAAATACTAGTTCCTTCTTGATGCCAAGGTGCGGCATAACTATTGTCTGCCATTGTACTCCCCCTAACTTTAAAACATTCATCATTTTATTCGTATGGTATATATTATTTTTGGTTCAGTAGGAATATGACAAGCTCCTTGTGAAAACATGTCCGTTTGGTGCAGTTAAATAAGGTGGGATTGGCCATGAATCTAAGAAATGTCAAAACCCAAACTAGTAGTCTTTAATATAAATTGTTGAATATTATTTTTAATAGGTGAAACTGGAAAGGAAAATGGACGTTGCATAACTAGGGAGGGGAAGGTATGAATTCAATATCAAGTGTCTATATGCCTAAAGCAATTTTTTATGGTAATGATTCTTTTAAAAAATTAGGGGGTGAAACAAGGAAACTAGGAACCAGTGCTCTTATTATCAGTGATAAGGTGATGGAGGATCTTGGGTATGTTGATAAATGCAAAATGCTGTTACATGAAGAAGAGATACATTGTTCAACCTACTTAGGGATTGATTCCGAACCCACTGATAGATTCGTAAATGAAGCGCTCGAACTATTGAAACAAAATAATTGTGACGTCATTATTGCACTAGGTGGGGGCAGCTGTATTGACACTGGCAAAGCTGTTGCCGTCATTGCGACAAATGGGGGAGATATTAGTGAGTATATGGGGAATAAAAAAATGGCTGACAAAAAGGCGATCCCTCTAATTGCCTTTCCTACCACTGCAGGTACTGGCTCTGAAGCAACAGATGTTACAGTCATTACAAATACTAGAAATGATGTAAAAATGATGATTAAACAACCGACGTTCCTACCAGAAGTAGCAATCGTGGACCCTAAACTAACACTTTCTTCTCCAAAACATATCACTTCAGCAACTGGGATTGATGCCCTAACTCACGCCATCGAAGCATATCTTTCAAGACGTTCTCACCCATTCACAGACACACTTGCTTTGTCCGCAATAAAATTGATTTACGACAATATAGAAGAGGTTTATAAGAATGGTCATAATATAGAGGCAAGAGGAAAAATGTCATTAGGAGCCTTACAGGCTGGTATCGCATTTTCAAATTCATCTGTTTGTTTAGTCCATGGAATGTCAAGACCAATAGGAGCTATCTTTCATGTCCCACATGGAGTTTCAAATGCCATGTTACTGCCGGCAATTTTAGAATTTAGTAAACCTGCTTGCATGGATCGTTTAGCAAGTATTGGACTGTTTATTAAACCAGAGTTAAGTGGTTATTCTAATGAGGAAATAGCAAATATGGTTGTACAAGAAATAAAGAAACTTTGTTTGAATCTGAATATCCCTAACATGAAGGAGTGGGGGATAGAAAAACAAAAATTAGAAAAAGTAGTAGGAAAAATGGCGAAAGATGCTCTTGCAAGTGGCAGCCCTTCAAACAATCCAAGAATTCCTACTGAAGAAGAAATAATTGAATTATACCAACTTTGTTTTGATTATGATATGAGTAAAGGGAAAAATGAATCAATAAGGTAATTCGAAAAAACTAGTTCGTAATTTCTGAACTAGTTTTTTATTTTTGCACTACCTTAACAGTACTTTCTTAGGTAAAAAGAAGGATTTTTCGACAAAAGAATGGAAAGTATTTAGCAATAGATAAAAAATGTCGAGGTGACACCATGCTAAAGCAGGGGATATACGAAGAAATTATTTCGCAAAAATTAAAAAATGATCTAGCTGATCTTGATGTGGAACAGTACGACATTGGCAAAGAACGGATAGATACAGAAGAAGCCAGAAAGCTTCTTTCATCCTACATATCTACCGTTACAAGACGAGCACTTAAATTCGTAAGGGATAAACAAAATGATGATAGACAGGCATTGCTCGACCAAATTCGGACTTGTAATGAAATCATCACTGTTTTAAGTGAGAGTCTAGATGAAGAAGAATTTCGAAGCCTAAAAATTGAGGAAGAGGGAGAAGTCCTGACCTCCATCTATACAAAAATGAATTCGATTCGCAGTATTCGCAAAGGTGAGGTTGTTCGACCAGTTACTCCGATTTCACAAAGTTCTCTATTTACAGGCTCGAACTATGAACCAAATATGCTTGGTGAATTGAAAAAGGAAATCTTAACCGCAGATTCAATTGATATGCTGGTTTCTTTTATAAAATGGAGTGGGCTTAGAATCCTAATCAATGAGTTAAAGGAATTCACAGGGCAGCCAGGTAAGAAGCTTCGAGTCATAACGACTTCATACATGGAAGCTAGTGATTACAAGGCAATCTATGAACTAAGTCAACTGCCTAATACCGAAGTCAAAATATCTTATGATGTTGATCGAACAAGGCTACACGCAAAGGCGTATTTGTTTAAAAGGGAAACTGGTTTTAGCACAGCATATATTGGTTCATCCAATATCTCAAATCCTGCTCTAACATCAGGCTTGGAATGGAATATTAAAGTAACAGAAAAGGATTCATTTGATATTGTGAAAAAATTTGAGGCTACCTATGAAAGCTATTGGAATGATCACGAATTTGTTCCATTCCATCCAGGTGAAAAGGAAGATCAAGACCGTCTTAAAGCAGCACTATCGAAATCCAAAATTCGAGGCCAAAATGAATTTCCGATTCTTTTCGATATTCAACCTTATTTATATCAAAAGGAAATCCTCGAAAAATTACAGGTTGAGCGAGAGGTGTTTGGTAGGTTCAGGAATTTGCTTATCGCTGCAACCGGTGTTGGAAAAACGGTTATTTCAGCATTTGACTATAAGCGTTTCAGAGCAAAAAATAAACATTCCGCGAAACTATTATTTGTTGCACATCGTGAGGAAATTTTAAAACAAAGCTTAGATACATTTCGTGTAATATTAAAAGATCCTAATTTTGGTGATCTACTAGTTGGCAATCATCAACCAAGCTCATTGGATCATTTGTTTGTTAGTATTCAGAGCTTTAACAGCAGGGAGCTATATAAGCATTCAACTAGTGATTATTACGATTTTATCATTGTTGACGAATTTCACCATGCAGCCGCAGAATCGTATCAAAAGCTTTTAAATCATTACCAACCCAATATCTTGCTGGGACTCACGGCAACCCCGGAAAGAATGGACGGAAAAGATATACTAACGTATTTTGAGGATACAATTTCAGCAGAAATGAGATTGACCGAAGCGATTAATCGAAAGCTGCTAAGTCCGTTTCAATATTTTTGTGTAACAGACACCGTGGATCTTTCGAAGTTAAAATGGGGACGTAAAGGATACGAGGTTAAAGAGTTAGAGAATGTTTACACATCTAACACAATCCGGAGCAACCAAATTGTAAAAAGCCTTTATAAATATGTTACCGATATTAATGAGGTAAAAGGGCTTGGTTTCTGTGTCTCGATTGAACACGCAAAATATATGGCTGAGTTTTTTAACAAGGCTGGAATTTCATCAGTTGCACTATATGGGAATGTGGAGCCGAAGATAAGAAGAGATGCCCAGGAACAGCTAGTAAACGGAGAGATAAAATTTATCTTTGTTGTTGACTTATATAATGAAGGAATCGATATACCTGAGGTAAATACCATTTTATTTTTACGTCCGACAGAGTCCCTAACGGTTTTCCTTCAGCAATTGGGTCGTGGGTTGAGACTTTCTGATGGGAAAGAATGCTTAACTGTTCTTGATTTCGTAGGACAAGCACATCAAAACTATAACTTTGAAGAAAAGTTCCGATCATTAATCGGAAAAACAAAGCATTCCGTATCCTATTATGTTGAAAATGGCTTTTTGAATGTTCCAAAAGGAAGCTTCATTCAGCTAGAAAAACAAGCAAAAGAATACATTCTAAGAAATATAAAATCAAGCGGTCATATACGTGGAAATTTAGTTGCCAAGATGAGGTATTTTGAGCAAGACACAAATGAAAGTCTAACCCTTAGTAATTTTCTAAAGCATCATCATTTGTATATCTATGATTTTTATGGAAGAAATCGAAACCGCAGTTTTTCAAGAATGATGGTGGAAGCAGGGCTTACGGATAATTTCGATTGGGAATATGAGGACTTCGTAACAAGCCGATTGCAAAATTTATTTTTCTTAAATTCGAGTACTTTATTAAAATTCCTGCTTCGATATATTGATGAAGGCTCGGTACGGAATGAAGAAGAACGTGTCATGCTTAACATGTTCTATTACTCTTTTTACAAAGCATATCCAGAAAAAGAAGGTTTTACAACAATTGAAGATGGAGTTGCAAGGGTTTTATCCAATCAGAACTTCCGAAAAGAAATACATGAGATTTTACTTTATCAATACAACTCAATAGAAACATTGGAGATCGAGAACGACTTCGCATTCATTACGCCATTACGCGTACATTGCAGCTATTCAACAGCTCAAGTAATGGCTGCACTTGAATATTATAATGAAGAAAAAACACCTGCATTCAGGGAAGGGGTTAAGTACTTCCAAGATAAAAATCTAGATATCTTCTTCATTACCTTGAATAAATCGGAAAAAGATTTCTCGCCTTCAACCCTATATGAAGACTATGCGATTAACGAAAAGCTTTTCCACTGGGAAACACAAAGCAGAGTAACTGAAAACAGTCCTACAGCTCAGCGATATATCCATCACAAAGAAATTAATCATCAAATCGCACTTTTTGTCAGGGAATACAAACAAGAAAACGGCCACACGGCGCCATTTGTCTTTCTTGGAACAGCCGACTATGTAAAGCATGAAGGAAATAAACCAATGAGCTTTGTGTGGAGGCTGAGAGAAGAAATGCCTTCGAATTTGGTGAGTAGGGCTAATAAGAATGTGTTGTGAAGAATATGTAGTGGTTATTCAAGAAAATCAAAAAGAAGAAACGAAGATTCGATAAAGAATTATATGATAAAATACTTTATATGGTAATTAAGTGCAAAGGAGAATTTTCATGCCAATACACAACAAACTAGTTCGAGACAGAATCCCAGAAATTATCGAAAATACAGGCAAAAAATTTTCAACACGGATTCTATCAAATAACGAATATCTTATGGAATTACGTAAAAAGAGCTTCGAAGAATTAGAAGAATATATGAATGCCCCTGATAAAGAAAATGCTTTAGAGGAGCTTGCAGACTTACTCGAAATAATTCATGCATTAGCTGCTGCACAAGATTCATCAATTATCGAAGTAGAAGCAATACGTGAAAGAAAAGCACAAAAACGTGGCGGTTTTCAAGAAAAAATCTTTTTGATTGAGGTTGAAGATGACTAAAATTGATTTAATTACTAGAAATCTAATTGAACATTTGCTTGTTCAGATTGAGAAGTCTTCAAGCATATTTATTCTGACTTCTTTTGTAATGAAATCAGGTGTAGAAGTTTTAAAGGAGTCTTTAAGACATGCCGCCGAACGCGGGGCAGATATAAAAATCTGTACTGGGGATTACCTGTTTGTAACCCAACCAGATGCTTTAAAGAATCTAATAAATATACATAGAAATATTGAGGTTCGGCTTTGGAGAAGTAACGGAATTTCGTTTCATCCTAAATCCTACATTTTTCAAAATAAGAATAAAGGTGTCTTGGTTGTTGGTTCATCTAATTTGTCACGTTCGGCATTAACTTCTGGCGTTGAATGGAATTTAGCCGTGGATGCCTCTAATAAAAATGAAACTTTCCTTAAGGCAATTGATCAATTTTCGCATCATTTTTTGCATGAAAACACAACAAGCGTCAATCCTGAAGTTGTAAAATTATATCAAATAGAGTACGACAAGTATCATAAGAAAAACCCTTCTTTAGTTAATACATGGTCGCAGCTTGAAGAATTGGATTTAATGTTGCCAAGCCAAAATTATAAAATTAAGGCCGATAAAATTAAAGAAGAAACTGTGATCTATGGGGAAATAAAGCCAAGGTATGCCCAGGTAGAAGCACTTGAGGAGTTAGAAAAAACGCTGGAAGAGGATTATTCTAGTGCTTTGGTAGTCATGGCAACTGGACTAGGAAAAACATATTTAGCGGGTTTTTTTGCTCGACATTTTAAACGTGTTTTATTTGTAGCCCATCGAGAGGAGATCCTTTATCAGGCACAGAATTCTTTTGGTAATACCTTACCAAATCGAACATCTGGTATTTTTAATGGTAAAAATAAAGAGGGAGCGGCGGATTTAGTTTTTGCCTCTATTTACACGCTATGTATGAAACATCATTTGGAGGATTTTTCTCCGGACGAATTTGATTTAATAATTGTAGATGAGTTTCACCATGCAGCAGCCGACTCCTATCAAAGGGTAATAGATTACTTTAATCCAAGGTTTTTATTAGGTATAACAGCCACACCAGATCGAAATGACAATAAGGATGTTTATGCTATTTGCCAAGGAAATGTTGCTTATCGAATTGACTTTTTGGAAGCTATACAAAGACAGTGGTTAGCACCATTCAATTATTATGGAGTTTACGATGAGACCGATTATTCACAAATAACTTGGTTGGGTAATAAATATGCGGAAGATGAACTGTTACAGTTGCAGCTTCGCGAGGAAATGGCAGATAACATACTACGATCATGGGAAAAATATAAAAAAACTAGAACGAAAGTTTTTTGCTCATCCATTAAACAGGCAGAATTCCTTGCTTCATATTTTAATAATCATGGCTATCAAACTGTTGCATTACATTCACAACAGCAATCAATTGGGCGTAAGCAAGCGATTACTATGCTTGAAGAAACAGAATTGGATGCTATTTTTACTGTTGACCTATTTAACGAGGGTGTTGATATCCCTTCTGTAGATACACTATTGTTTGTACGTCCGACTGAATCATTAACTGTATTTACTCAACAAATCGGAAGAGGACTACGTCTGCATGCGGATAAAGATTATTGTGTAATTATAGATTTAATTGGAAACTATCGTAATGCTGATATAAAACTAGGTTTGTTTGATACAAAAAGTGGAAATGAAAAGAACTCAAATAAGAATATCCACCCTACACTCCCTGATACCTGTTCATTAAATCTTGATGTTGAAGTAATAGACCTGTTAAGCGAGTTGGCGAAAAAAAGAAAACCTCGCAAGGAAAAACTACTTCAAAGTTATTTAGATTTAAAGTTAACTATAGGGAGCAGGCCAACTTATTTAGACTTACATTTAAAAGGTGGGGCAGATGCTTCACAATATAAGTCTGAATTTAAATCATATGTAGGTTTTTTATATTGGGCAGAAGAATTAACAGAAAGAGAAATAGAAGTATACAGAAGGTACGAACAATGGTTGATGGAAGTTGAAAGAACAGGTATGGCAAAAAGCTACAAGATGGTTGTATTACTTGCTATGTTATCAAAAGGCGTAAATAACTGGTTCAATTCTATCACTCCAGAAGAGGTTGCTCCGTTTTTTCATGGATATTTAACAGATAAGGAATATCGTAAAAATATTGATTTCTCGGACGGTGAAACAAAAAGGTTATGGGAGTATGATGAAGCAAAGGTTGCGAAACTTATTGCCAAGATGCCTATGACCAAGTGGAGTGGTAGTTCAAAAGGATTAGTTACCTTTAGTAATAATCAATTTGAAATTTCATTTGATATTTTAGAAGAAGATCAAGAAATCCTTTATAAATGGACAATGGAAATTTGTGAATATCGATTGCATTATCATTTTGAAAGGAAAGTGCAAAGGTAAGAAGGGTCAAATTGGCTCTTCTTTTTTAGTGATATATTCCTACTCTATTCTCAAAAAATGTAATTTTTTGTGTTATAATCTAGAAAAATATAGAAATTTGTATTTTTTCAGTACAATGATACTAGGGGGAAAAGAGATGGAACTGCTAATAAGTTTAATAATATTTGCCATTCTAGCCATTCTTGGATTACCTAAAGTTAAAGGTTTCCTAGGCGAAGCGTCCGTACGCCTTTATTTAAACAAGCTTGATAAAGAAAAATATCAGGTGTTTAATGATGTTCTAATACCACTCAAAAATAGAAAGGCATCGCAAATTGATCATGTTGTATTATCTCAATATGGAATCTTTGTAATTGAAACGAAGAATTATAAGGGGTGGATTTACGGTGATTCCAAGAGTAAATATTGGACACAAGTAATCTATAAACGTAAAGAAAAGCTTTATAATCCAATTTGGCAAAACTATGGTCACAAAAAAGCATTGCAGGAATACTTAGGGATTGAGAATGAAGGGCTCTATCATTCTATTGTTTCCTTCAGTAACCGTGCTAACCTAAAAAAGATAGAAACAAGCGGGTCAAATACAAGTGTTATTTATTCTTCACGCCTTGTGGGTACGATTAATGCTTATAAAGAGGTTTTATTGTCTGCTGGACAAGTTCGACAAATTGCAGTAAAGCTTGAGAAGACATTAAATGCTGACCAAGGAAAGAAAAAGCAGCATGTTAAAACCATTAAGGATTCTCAACGCTTTAATCAGTATAAGATTAACGCAAACATATGTCCAAAATGTGGTTCGGACCTCGTTGAACGCAAAGGGAAATATGGCACTTTTATGGGCTGCAGCAGTTTTCCGGCGTGCAGGTTTGTTGTGAAAAATAAACAGGCACACATGTAGTTTGAGGTCCGAACTTATTGCGTCTAGTCATGCCTTTAATAATTTTTAAGATGGGAATCCGCAAAATCCCAATACCTGGAAGTTTGTCATTTGGAGCCAATTCGAAATTGATTATGTTTCGGACTGGCTTTTTATACGTTTGCTGCAGCTTATTCTTTTGCAATGCAAGAGGCAAGACTTGTATGTCCTTAATATTTCGGTATCTTTTCGTATACCAATTTTTTAGAATAGTCCCCATATAATCCCATCGCTTTGATCCATTTTCCGATGCTAGTTTCATTGCCTCTATTTCTAGCTCGCTTGGAGGTTTGGTACACCATGGTTTTATCGCTTTTGCATAATGGTCCCCAATTTTTCCAAATCCATTTTTTTCGAAAAATTGAATTGAATCTTCTTCGTTTGCTAGTTTTGAAGAAGAAGAAGTCTCTGATGTATTCTCTGTAGTAATCTCTGTGTAATCTATGGTATTGCTCTGCTCAAATTGAACACATCCATCGGTCCAATTTGAACAGCTCGTTTGCTCATTTTGAATAGATGGGCTGTCCATTTTGGGCATCTAGTCTGTCCAGTTTGAACACATCGACTGCTCATTTTGGACACTATGTCTGTCTGATTTGAGCACATTATCTGCCCTATTGGGACAATTAGATTCATCTTCATTGTCAATCAGTGACACATCATTCTCCGTTTGAGTTTCTTCATCGCAGTATAATTCATTAACTCTTTCATAATTGATTGAGTACCATTTTGTGCGATCTATTTTCATCCTGTTGAAATTGTTGGAACTAAGTAAACCGCTATTCTCTAATTTAGAAATGGCTCTTCTGATCGTACTATTTGAAAAAAAAGGAAATTGCTCCCCTAGTTCATCATAAGTGAAGTACACCCATTTTCTATCTTCACGAATGTTATTTGTTCGCTGTAGCCAGTAGTGAAGTTGTTGTAGAATAATACTTTCATTTAATCCTATCATAGCTGCCAGTGTGGGGATAATAAGTAAAGGTTTGTCGTCTAGTATGAGATTTCCATTCATTTGTAGTTGCCGTCCTTTTTGGGTATTTTTGCGGTGGTAGGTGATTGTTGAGGAATGGATGCGCTTGCAATTGCGCGGGGATTTAAATTTTGTAAAAAAATAGTTATAAAGAGAATCATACATTCTACTAATTTAATCATAAAATTACCTCTAAAATTTAGTAAATACTAGAAATAACAAAAAGTCAACCAACTATTAATGGCTTTTACAAAATACAAACTATTAGTTCCTACTTATGACAATTCTTCGAAAGTTTTGTGACAAAAAACTATAATTCACGATACGTCCACGATACGTACCACGACACGTACCACGACACGTGGACAAAAAGAAAAAGAAAAAGAAAAAAAAAACAACAAGATCTTTATCTTTATCTTGAGAATGATCCAAAAGGGGAGAATCCTCCAGAGTAATCGTTTAGGTTAATTTCTTATAAAATTTTATTATTTGGATGCCCCTTTTTGCCCCTTACCTCTCTATAACATAGGTGTAAAGGAGGTGAGGGACATGGCAGCAATTCAGGATANTTCAACGTGCACAGTTACGCTTTGTGTTTGAGAACGGGATTGATGACAGAGGAAGAATGATCTTCAAAAACAAAAACTACAACAATATCAACCCGGTCGTATCAGCTGATGATTTGTATTCAGTAGCNCATTGCAATCGAAAAGCTTCAAAGTTTACAGCTTGTTTCATTGGAGCGCAATAACAGCTACTCGTTAGCAGGTGACGGGAAGTAAGGTTGAACCAATATTATAGAAAGGGGGAATAATAAGTGGCTAAAACACTAGAAATGCAATTTATTAATCAAGATGGAAAAACAGCAACTGTTACCATTGAGAATCCAAAGGAACCTGTAGATACAGAAGCGGTTTCCGTAGCGATGGATCTCATCGTGTCATCCAATGTGTTCATCACACCGGGTGGACCGATTATGGGGAAAAAAGACGCACGTGTTGTCGAGCGTAATGTTGAACCAGTAGAACTTTAATTAGATTGGAGCCAGCTCTTCGTTTGGGGAGTTGGCTTTATTTTTAGGAAAGGAGGAAGTTTGGTGGAGCAACTACTGCCTTTTATTCAAGAGGTTGGCTTTCCTATTGTCGTGACACTCTATCTTTTGCATCGAATTGAAACGAAGCTAGATGGTGTCATTGACGCGATTCAAATGCTGCCACAAAGCATGAAGGCTGACTCACCGTATGAGACGAAGAAAAGTATATCGTAATTACGAAGATACCTGGCGATTTCGTCAGGTGTTTTTCATTATAGAGATTTGATCACTTATAGTAGAATAGCATAAAAGAGTCAGATAAAAAGGAATTTAATGTTCCTTTATAGAAATAAAAAGGTAGACAATTATGAAACCAGAATACCTCGATTTAAAAGTTGATGTTATCGGCAGTTGATTATCCTGAGAATAAACTAGTTGATGAATTAATGTCCGAATTGGAGGAATGGGCAATGAACATCGAGCAAGTAAGAGAAGCACTCATTGAGTGGGAGACAATAAGTGCAAACAAAGAAAATCAAGGTTATTTATGAAGCACGAGCAAAAGAGCTCCGTGATTTATTAAGCAAACTTGAAGGAGAGCAGAGATTAGGGAGGATGGAGGAGAATATGCAAATGCTTCAAAAATGATTAATAAAGGTCTCGATCCTTCGTTAATCGAAGAAATTATTGGTCTATCCAGAGAAGAAATTCTGAAACTGAAAAGTAAATGATTTGTTTATTGTAAGCCACTCCCTTTATCGAGTGGCTTACTCTTCATTTAGGTCCTATCCAATCACTCAGCAATTGCTGAAGCAGCTGTTGCCTTTTATTCAGGAGATTGGCTTTCCCGTGGTCATCACATTTTATCTACTTCATCGGATTTTTAATTTATCAACCCTTCTTCTTTAAGAAAATCAACCGCCACATCTTCATATCCCTCTTTATCAAGGTCTACACGTGCGTTTAATTCTTGCATTTTTTCATTATCAATTCTGCCTACAAGCATTCCTAATACTTTTTCTAATTCTGGATATTTTTCCAAGGTATCTCCCCTTATGACAGGTGTTGCGAAATACGGCGGAAAATAATTTTTATCGTCCTCAAGTACCTTTAAGTTAAAGGCGGGAATCCGTCCATCAGTAGCAAAGGCATCAATAACATCCACTTCGCCATTTTTAATTGCGCTATACATTATCCCTGAATCCATTGCTTGTGTGTCACCAAAATCCAGTCGGTAAGCTTCAATTAGCCCGGGTAACCCATCAGGTCTCTCAAGAAATTCGGGCTCTGCCCCAAGCGTCAACTCTGATGATTTTGCTTTCAAGTCTGAAATCGTTTTAATTCCCCAATTCTCAGCATCTTCTTCTCGAATCGTTAAAGTGTACGTATTGTTAAAATCAAGCGGTTCTAACCAAACCAAATTATAGTCTTCTTTGAACCTTTTTTTCACAATGTCGAAAACCTTATTTGGATCGTTAACCATTTCTTCTTTCAAAATGCTTAACAATGCGGTTCCCGTATACTCGATATACAAATCGTAATCTCCTTTATTGACCCCTTCAAATGTTGGGGCAGTTCCACCCAAAAACGACTCGTACTTCACGTTTAAATCCGTATGCTCTTCAATTAAATGTCCCATGACATAAACCATGATTTCCTGTTCGGTAAAGTTTTTACCCGTTATCGTAATGGTGTCTTTCCCCTTGCTATTATCACCCAATTGGCTAATAAAAGCAGAGACAAGAAGAATTAAAATCAATGCAACAACAACCCATTTACGAATACGGCTAACCTTAGCACTTGTTTTATTTCCTTTTTGGTATCCTTTTGGAGTAGCATCTGTTTCTAACAATTTCAATAAATAGTCAAAAATAATCGCTAACAATGCAGACGGGATGGATCCAGCCAAGATTAACCCGGTATTATAAGTTTGTAATCCGCGAAAAATTAAATCGCCTAGACCGCCAGCTCCAATAAGTCCAGCAAGGGTTGCAACACCAATAATTAATACTGTCGCCGTGCGAATACCACCCATAATAACACCTAAAGATAAAGGCAACTCCACCATCCATAATACTTGGCGGCTCGTCATTCCCATACCAATCCCAGCTTCGATTGAAGACCGCTCCACACCGGTTATTCCTAGGTATGTATTACGTAAAATCGGCAATAGTCCATAGACCGTCAACGCCACAATCGCAGGAACTTCTCCAGTACCGATAAAAGGTACTAAAAAAACAAGCAAAGCAAGGCTCGGAATTGTTTGGAATACACCAGCAATTCCAATGATGGTATCTGCAATTTTTCTGTGACGGGTTAAATAAATCCCCAGGGGGACAGATATCAAAATTGCAATAGCAATTGAAATGAGTGATAGATACATATGTTCTAAAATCAAATTCCAAATCAACGACCAACGATTAACAAAAACATCCACTGTATTTGAAATGATAGTTGGAATTGTTCACACCCCCTTTACGTTTATTCCCCTTCGCTAATTTTTTCAGCAATGTGTTCAACCAGGCTCGCACGCGTAACGATACCCATAATACGTCCATGTTCAATGACCGGAACGTAGCCATATTTTGATTCACTCACAAGTTGAAAAGCATTTTCAGAGGTATCGTTCACTTGGAGTGTCTCGACATTAGAATCCATAATATCCTTTAACGTTAGTTCTTCTTCTTTATAGCGTCTTGATACCTCCCAAACTGTTGCTATACCAAGGTAGTTGTCTTTATTGTCAACGACTACCAAACTGTCCACGCGTTTTCTCCTCATTAGTTTTAAAGATTCAGCCAATCCTCTAGAGTGTTGTGCTGTTACAGGAGGCACCATCAGTTTTCTCAGTTTGGGAAGAGAAAACTCGTTATTATCATTTTCATTTAAGCGATCTTCGCCGATAAAGTTCCGCACAAATTCATTTGCTGGGTGGCGCAATATATTTTCGGGCCGGTCCAGTTGAACAATTTCTCCATCTTTCATGATGCAGATTCGATCGGCTATTTTAAGTGCTTCATCCATATCATGGGTTACAAATACAATGGTCTTATGAATTTCCTGCTGTAAGCGGATTAATTCATCCTGCAATTGTTCCCTGCTAATCGGGTCTAGGGCACTAAAAGGCTCGTCAAACAGGATAATTTTTGGCTCCGCAGCCAATGCCCGAATCACCCCAATACGCTGCTGCTGCCCACCACTTAATTCTGTAGGAAAACGATCACCAAATGTATCTGGATCCAAGCCGACCATCTCCATTAATTCATCCACCTTATCCATGTACTGTTCTGGCTTCCATTTTTTCAGACGTGGAACAAGCGACACATTCTCCTTAATCGTCATGTGTGGCAATAAACCAATATGCTGAATGACATAGCCGATAGAACGCCGCAACTTTACCGGATCCTCTTTTGCAATATTCTTCCCTTCAATTTCAACGACTCCAGCTGTAGGTTCAATAAGCCGGTTAATCATTTTCATTGTCGTCGATTTTCCTGAACCACTGGGACCAATAAGAACCAGTAATTCTCCTTCTTCTACCTTAAAGGTTATTTCATTCAATGCTGTAAAACCATCCTGATAAGTTTTTGAAACTCCTTTGAACTCAATCAAATCCCCTAACACCCCCTTGTTATTCATACACCTAACCATTAGTTCTGTTTCGCCTTCAACTACTAAAACTAATTTGGTTCACTAAGCGTTTCCTTTTATATTTTCCTTAAAGGATTATTAAAATTCATTGAGTAATTTTTCTAATAAGGCACCTTTATCGCCGGTAGTAATTTTCCTAAATGTAGGTTTGCTGTGAACTTTAAGCAAGTGACCAAATGAAAATTTAAAAAAAGATTATCACCAACAAAATCGAGTCAATTTTCCTTTTTTCAATAAATTACAGTAAAACCTAACAAAATGACAGTTAAGGTTATCGGCAACGTATGTTTAATTCGAGGTAGTATATATATACATTAAAACTATATACGAAAAGAGGAGGTACCGATGAGTGAAGCAAATTAATATCGGTATGATAGATAGGTTACAAGTTTATGGGGAAAGCGCATTCTCATGCATATCGCGATCTTGCTTTGTTTTTTTTCAGACAAGATATGCCCTAAAATGAAAGTGAATGGCGGGAGCTTATAGAGCGGGATAATATTGATTTGGCTGATATCAATGCGCAAAGTGATGTACATAAGGAAATCGTAAATGCAGCTGCAAAAGCGGGGAAACATATTTTTCGTGAAAAGCCGTTAGCCCTTTCCTTACAGGATTCCCGTGATATGTTGGAAGCAGCGGAAGCGGCTGGTGTAAAGCATATGATTGGCTTTAAATATCGTTTTACACCAGCCGTGAGACTTGCAAAAAAACTGATTGATGAGGGAGCATTTGGGGAAATTTATCATTTCCGTGAATGGTTCCTTCAGGATTGGTTAGTGGATCCGAATTTTCCTTTAGCATGGAGACTTCAAAAAGAGATTGCGGGTTCCATATCCGGCATTACAGTTTATCTGATGTTCCTGGCAAAGACTATTACCGAATTAGTGTAAAACGGGAAGATGCACATGATGGTATACCTGCCGGAATTGTATCAAATTATTTGCATAACCAAATTCAATCCGGAGATGTCCTGAAGTTTTCTGCTCCTGCAGGCGACTTTGTCGTAACTCCTTCAGAAAAGCCACTCGTCTTGTTAAGTGGAGGGATTGGAATTACTCCAATGATTAGTATTTTAAATACGAGAGTAGAGAAAGAACCTAACCGTAAAATTACGTTTATACATGCTACTGAAAACAGTAAAGTACATGCATTTAAAGAACTTGTAGCTGATTTAGCTAAAAATCATAATAATGTACAATCTTATGTATGCTACGAATCTCCAACCGAGGAAGATAAAAACTTAAATCAATTTGATAAAGAAGGGTATGTAGATTTAGATTGGCTGAAATCCATCCTCCCCATCGAACGATGCTGATTTTTACCTTTGCGGACCTATTCCATTTTTAAAAGCGATGGTTGGATTATTAACTCAATGGAATGTTTCAAAAGATCATATTCATTTTGAAGTATTTAATCCAGTTGCCATTCTAGGCGACTAATCAAATCTTTAACCAGCAGGATTATTTGTTTCTGCTATTCCAAAAAGGAAGTCACCTTCTATTTATGAATGGTGACTTCCTTTTTTATAGATTCTTTTTTGTTGATGCAAATTTTAATAGGTATCCAAGTACAGAGTACTGTAATGAAAGACGCCAATAAGGGTGAGTTTCAGGTGTTATTCTACCTTATTTTTTAAAACGCTCATCGTTCTTTCGCGCAAACGCACCGCCTTCACGAAGAGTTTCAGCTAGAGCGCGTTCAGCAAGCATTTCCATACTTACTTCTTCTTTATACTGATTTTGAGTAGAATTGTTTTTCGATTTATCTTGAATGTTTTTCTTATCTGTCAAGGTTATTCCTCCTTTCTTTTGTTAGTATGGTCTCTATATGTAGCTATCATGATTTTTACAATTTATTTATTAGGCGGTTATGATATTTGCTGAAAATAAGTAATGCAAGAATTGTTCCTAAAAGGTTCAAAGACATATCCCATTGAGTATCCCAGATATCACCTTGAGTACCTAAGAAGTCTTTCGCAGCCTTTCCACCATGTGCCAATTTAGAAACCAGCCACTCAATAATTTCATATAGGGCTGCAATCGCTAAGGCAGCACTTAAAACAAAAGTATTTACCCAGAACCCTTTTTTTAACTCGGTTTTCCTTATTATGATTTCTCTAATTACAATTGCAAGTAGCCCTTTTAGAAAATGTCCAAACCGATCATAGTGATTCCGGTTAAGATGGAATTCCTCTTTGATCCAATTAAAAAGAGGAACTTTAGCATATGTATAATGACCGCCAACAAACGTAAGAATGCAAAGAATTGCAATAATCACATATGACAAGGTTGTAAAACGGAATTTTTTGTATGTCGATATTAGAATAATTAGACCAATAACTGCCGGAAATACTTCTAAAGCCCAATCTCTATATGTGTCAGGTTTTATTCCAGACCAAAGTAAAACAGAAATTACAATTAATAGAAGGAAGATATGTATACTAGTACTTCTTTTATCTCTCTTCAAAGGTTTCACCCCAGATAAAATGGATTTTATTTATTAGTATTTCAATATAAAGATAATACAATACCTTGCTCTGGATTAGATGTAGATGAAGAACATATTATAACCAGAACGGATCCTTTACTATTGGGGAAGGAAAAGAAATAGGAAAAAAAGAAGAAAAATATCAAAATGCCATAAAGATGATTAAAAGAGGTCTTGATCTTTCTTTAGTTGAGGAGATTACCGGTTTACCTAGGGAAGAAATTATTAAATTGAAAAATAAATGAAGTAAAAATTAGTGAGCCACTCGGGATTTTGAGTGGCTTTTTTGCATAATATCTTAAGCTACCCAAGTTTGAGCAGCTTATTTTTTCCTAATCATTCATACCTTTTCCATCAAGAATTTGGGGCGTGTATTTTTCTATCCTTGATACACGAGTTTTGGATTGTTTGGCACCAGAGAAATAAAGAAGGTATGCTCTTTGTCGACCTGGTGTTAATTCTTCAAAAGCCGTTTTCAAAGCGGGGAGCTCTTCGAATTTCGCTCCTAGTTCTTCAGGAATTTCGTATTCTTTTGTATCCTTAAGCTCCACTTTCAAGCCTGCTTTTTCAACCTCAATGGCTTCGCGAATATAGTCTTTAATAATTGGTTCCAATTCGATTATTTCTTGAAGATTAGCGAACCGGATCTGTCTTGCTGCTTGTACATTCTCCGTTTGTTGAATTAGAATTTTATGGGTATCTTTTAACAAGACACCTTTTTGGAACAGGAGTGCACAGTATTCTTTAAAACCGTGCATGAGTACGATATTTTTACCCTCATGCATGTAACAAGGGTGCATCCACTTTATATCCTCTGTTAGTTCAAAGCTAAGAATGATTTCTCTTAACTTCTCATATTCTTCCTTCCATTGTTTGGCCTTTTTTATGAATCCATCAACTTTTCGATTCCTTTTAGTATCTGTCATTTTAGGAACAGCCCTCTTCCATTAAGTTTTATGTAAATTCTCAGATTATTGTCCGACTTATAATAGGATATTAATTGGTGTTGTGTCAAGCAGTGAAGAGGGAAGAAGTAGGGCATGAACCAGTGCCCTACTTAATCATTCGTCGCCATTCTTCCAAGCGGACCATCTTCATCAATGATATCTTGAATGTCATAGACGGAGATTGGAAACATCGGGAAGCCAAATACATATGGAGTCATGTCATAGAGTTGAAAATAGATGACAAGAGTTTTGTCAGCAATATAAAAATCCTGATTTGGGCTTATTGTTGTAAATTCAGAGATTAACTCAATGTTCCGTTCTTTGATTTGCTCGTGAATGAGTGCGGATAGTCTTTTTTCATAGTCGCTACCCGGTTTGAAGAGATCTTTGAGCACACAACGTCTTCCTCGCTTAAGATCAAATGTTAATGAGCGGATAAAAGTCATGCCATGTGCAGCTTTGTCATGATAGATGTAGTTCGATTGGGTCAGACTTAGTACCTGTCTTTGATTGTTTTTGATTTCATAATACCCGAGCATTTCTTTTACTGTAGTTGGCATATTTCCGACCTGTAGTGAAATCAAACTTTGTGTTTGGTGGACAATGGATTGGTTGATCAAATGTTGAAGTTGTTGATTTTGCATTTGTTCAACTTGAGGATAATAGACCCTTTTTTGCGGTCCGAATCGGAAAGCGTGTGTTCTAATACTAACTGGAAATGAAATAGGCATACATCACAGTCCTTTTTGACTTATCGTATTCCATTCAGACAAAGGATGTGAAAGCCGGAGGACAATAAATTACAAACTTATGTCAAATTACTCATATTTTAAATAATCAGAATTATATGTATCATTGAGATACGGGCTTTTATTACCATTGGAGGAGGAGCATATGTAATGTCTGATAAAAAAACATGGTCTTTGATAATGGCTGATACGGTTCTACAATCATATCCGGATTTGTCGGATAAGTGGGATCATGAATACGGTGTAGTTTTTAAGGGGATTGAAGATATTTGGTATAAAACAAAGGATCAAAAGTATTTCGATTATCTAGAATCTAACATTAAGCCACGAATTACCGAAAACGGAGATATTGATGGATATGAGCTTGAAGATTATAGTGTGGATCATATAAATACAGGAAGGCTTTTATATACATTATATGACAGGACCCACGATGAACGGTATCGAAAAGCGGCAACGATTTTACGGAATCAATTTAAGACACACCCCAGAACGGGTGAAGGGCTATTATGGCATAAAAAAATATTTCCGTATCAAAGCTTTTTAGATGGGATCTATATGGCATCTCCATTCTACGCACAGTATGCAAAAACCTTCAATGAACCAGAGATTTTCAAAGATATAGTCAACCAAATTACACTGCTTACAAAACATACCCGTGATGCGCAGACGGGACTCTTCTATCATGGATGGGATGAGAAGAAAGAACAAATATGGGCTGATCCGCAAAATGGACACTCACCAAGTTTTTGGGGACGTGCACAAGGCTGGTATTGTGTCGGGATTGTCGATGTTTTAGATTACCTGCCCGAAGATTATCCAGAAAGAGATCAATTAATTGAAATCCTTAATGGACTACTTTCCTCAATTGTAAAGTATCAAGATCAAAAAACTGGTGTTTGGTATCAAGTTGTCGACCAAGGAAACCGAGCTGGTAACTACTTAGAATCTTCTTCTTCGAATATGTACATATATGCATTGGCCAAAGGGATTCGAAAAGGGTATTTACCCGAACATTTTCTACCTGCGTTAAAACACGGGTTTCAAGGGATCCTTGATCACTTCATTGAGGTGGATGACGAGGGAAAAATGAATCTTCACCAAACCTGTAAAACTGCGGGACTCGGAATAACGAATAATCGTGATGGGTCTTTTGAGTATTATACCAGCGAACCCATTGCTACAAATGATTTCAAAGGGCTTGGTACCTTCATGATGGCTAGTGTGGAAGTCGAATCAATTAGTGAGTTGGTTAAGAATTAAAAAATCCTTTATTGGTAGAATCGCATTTTATGTTTTATGCGTTCCATAGATGTATGCTGGGAAATCATATTCTACAAAACCATTTAAAAAAGGGGGATTTACGATTCATGAAGAAAAAAGGGGTTATCGGATTTTTAACACTTTTATTCGCGTCGATGTTGGTTCTTGCAGCATGTTCAGGAGGTGGTTCAAACAAGACTGATTCCAATCCAAAGGAAGAGGAAGGAGATAAGCCAGAAGCAGAAGCAAAAACATATACATTTAGACTAGCAGAAACGCACCCAATTGATTATCCAACCACAAAGGGTGATATTCGATTTGCAGAATTAGTGGAAGAACGGAGTAATGGCCGTATTAAAGTTGATGTCTTTCCTTCCTCACAACTTGGAGAAGAGAAGTCGGTTATTGAGCAGGTACAATTGGGGGCAATCGAATTCACGAGGGTTAGTACTGGTCCTCTAGCCGAATTTAATAAGGATTTCGGAGTGTTCAGTCTTCCTTATATTTTTGATAATGATGAACACACATGGAATTTCTTAAACTGTGATATGGGCACAGCTATGCTTGAGAGCCTAGCGGATTCAAAATTTATGGGTCTAGCCTATTATAGCTCAGGCTCCAGGAATTTCTATTCTTCAAAGCCGCTTAACAGTATAGAAGACATAGACGGATTAAAGATCCGTGTTCAACAAAATAAAATTAACATGGAAATAATCGATGCGCTGGGGGCAAATGCAACGCCAATGCCATATGGAGAAGTGTATAGTGGTTTACAAACAGGCGTTATTGATGCGGCCGAAAATAACCACCCAAGTTACTTCTCAGCAAAACATTATGAAGTAGCACCTAACTATATTCTAGATGGACATCAACGCGTTCCTGAGGTGTTGTTAATTTCCAAAAAGGCATGGGATGGATTATCTAAAGAGGATCAAGAACTCATTAAACAGGCTGCACTTGATTCTGTCGAATTCCAAAGAGCGGAATGGGATAAATATGAAAAAGAAGCATTAGAAGCCGTGAAAAAGGATGGAGCTACTGTGGTTGAGGTTGCCGATTTATCTCCATGGCAGGAAAAAGTGAAACCAGTTATTGATAACTACCGTGATGAATATAAAGAAGTACTTGACGCAATTGATAATGCTAGAAAGTAAGAATTATGGTACGATTAAGCAAAGAATGAGAAGAGACTCATAGGGGCCTCTTCTTTTCCTTCATTTTTTAGTAAAGTGGGGCTGGTTACTTGAAATCAGTATGGAGGAGAACGAAAGATCGACTTAATCGAACAGTCTTTCTAAGGGATAAATCACTATCGGTAAAATTATCAGTATATTCTGGAATCTTAATTGTATTCCCTATGATTATCTTTACACTCATCTCTTATACAAGATTTTCGGAAGTGCTTCAAGACGAGGCGCGGGAATATAATCGCCAAATCAATGAGCAGATTCAATTCTATGTGGAGGACTATTTACGTGATTTTGAGATAGAAGCATTAAAGATTATTAATCACCCTGATACCGTTCGTCTTTTAAAAGCAGAAACATTCCAACACCTGAATGGTGATACAGTTCCTGCAGTACAAAAGGTTCTGGAGAATGCTGCCTATTCAAGGGCAGACATCGTGAACTACACAATCATCCTCGATCAAGTAAAAATCATCGATTTAGCAGCTACAGATCAAAAGCAGTCATTACTGGAATTGCAGAAAGAATATTGGTATAATCACGTTCCGAATAAAGGACAAACTCGAATCGTGGTTCGCCGTATACCTGGTGCCACAAGCATTCGGGGGAACGTAACAAAGACAGAAGAACCAGTCATTACCATCGCAAAACGTTTAGTAAACCCTCAAACCTTACAACCATTTGGCATGTTGATTTTGGATGTAAATTATCGAAGAATGCATGATATTGTGAATCGGGTAAGACCCGGTCACTCTGGATATCTTTATATTTTGGATGATAGTGGTCGCTATGTGTACCACCCAAATTACGAAAAAATTGGGGAGATGGCCAGTCCTAGTGAGCAAAATATACATGCTGCTAAAAACTATTTTCTAAATAAAAAGGAAAACCTTTTTTTAACATGGAGTAAAAGTGAGGTTCTGGATTGGCAATTCATTACATATATACACTATTCGGATTTAATGCAAGGCGCAAATTCCATCAGAAACACCCTTTTCTTCACATCAATCGTCTTTATCATCATTGCATATTTGATGAGTCTGGGACTTGCAACTAGTCTAATTAACCCTCTAAAGAGACTGCAGCGTTTTATTAGAAAGGTGGAAGTAGGCGATTTCACTGGAAAAGTACCTGTTGTATCAAAAGATGAGATTGGAATGCTGACACATGGTTTTAATCACATGGTAGCGAGACTGGATACGTTAATGGATGAGGTATACAGGTCTAAGCTAAAGGAAGTAGAAATGAATCTGAGACAGAAAGAAACAGAATTAAAAATGCTTCAGGCCCAAATTAACCCGCATTTTTTATACAATTCACTAGATACCATTAGAGGAATGGCGCTAGAACGAGATATGGATGATATCTCGATTATGGTGGAATCCCTCGCCCAGTTGTTGCGATACAATATTAAAGAAGAGGCTGCAACCGTCACAATCAAACAGGAGTTGCTAATAGGTGAAAAGTATTTAAAGATTCAAAAATACCGTTTCGAGGAGAAACTTACCTATCATTTTGATATTCCAGTTGAGTTGCTAGAAAAAAAGATACCTAAGTTTACCCTTCAACCTCTCTTGGAGAATTGCATTGTACATGGATTAGAGCCACAGAACGGACAGACCATGATTACGATACGTGCAGAAATACTTAATTCGGACGCCTTTGTGATTACGATTTCAGATACAGGACCCGGAATCGAAGAGGAGCAATTAGAAAAAATAAGAAATCTTTTAAATAGTAATCTCACAAATGATACCGTCAATCATATTGGCATCATGAATGTCCATAAACGGATTAAGCATTTATTCGGCAATGAATTTGGCATTTTTATTATCAGTAATCTGACATCAGGAACCACAGTTGGCATTAAATTACCGCTTTAGTTTGTAAAAGGGGGAACGTTATGCATCAAATCTTGTTGGTTGAAGATGAAAGATGGATTCGCACGGGGATACGCAAGACCGTTGAAAAAACAGGACTACCTTTTCAAGTTGTACATGAATCTACGAACGGTCTAGAGGCTTATGATTGGCTGACTCAACACAAGGTTGACCTTGTGTTGACGGACATTCGGATGCCTGCAATGGATGGAATTGCGCTTATCAAAGAAGTCCGCCGGCGAGAGATGGATTTAAATGTGATTATTGTTAGCGGGCATGATGATTTCGCCTATACCCAGCAAGCCATTCGACTTGGCGCCTTCGATTATTTATTAAAGCCCGTTGAACAAGAAGGAATGAAAGAGACATTAACAAAATGGTTGCAGGAAAACGAAACGAAACATGCCAAATTGGATCATGAACACCTGGCTTCAAAAGACATGAATGAACTGTCCCCAATTGAGCGGGTGCTTTTGTATATCGATCATTCATCCGCAAAGGATGTTTCCTTAGCAGTAGCAGCGGAAAAAGCACACTTAAGTACTAGTTATTTTTGCAAGCTGTTTAAGAAGGAAACCGGAACGAATTTTAGCGATTATATTGTGAATGTTCGCCTGCAGGAGGCCGCGCGCTTACTTGAACAAACATCCCTTCGAATATCAGAAATTGCTGAACGTCTGGGATACTCTGATTTGGCATACTTCAGCAATTGCTTCAAAAAACAAAATGGCATGACCCCGAGCCAATATCGGAAAAACAAATCAGAGTGAAGACAAAGGGACAGGTGCTGTCCTTTTTTTCGTTATGTTGATTGTTTTGTGAATTATTTGATATCTTGCCGAGACACATTGGCTGCGTCTGGACTTTCAGGCGGTATTTTGACGGTAGTAAGGCAAAAGTGCGGTGATGAGTCCGAATAACAGGGTCATTCGGACAAAAAAAGAGAAAATAAGGATAATAGAGTCAAAAACAGTGTTGTAATTGGACAGAGAGAAGGCGTAGGTGTAGAGTTGAGTCCGAATCAAGGTGTCATTCGGACAAAAAAAGAGAAAATAAGGATAATAGAGTCAAAAACAGTGTTGTATTTGGACAGGGAGAAGACGTAGGTGTAGAGTTGAGTCAGAATAGCGACACCATTTGGACAGAAAGGATACCAAAGTGCGTCAATGAGTCCGAATCCATACGTCATCATATCCTTGTCAATGAAAATTCATCCAATGCCAATTTACCATTTCCCCAACCTGCCTATTTCCGATACAATAGTAGTAAAAGACTACTAAGGAATGTAGAATCTTATCCCTCCAATCCTGATTGGGACGAGGAACCTGTCCTGAGTGACCCATCCGATAAAATAGTACTAATAGATTACGAAGGAACTTGACCCGGAAGGAGAATTTCAAGTGGAATCAGTTAAAAGAAAATTAGCAGTCTACCAAAGGAAAACGATCCAATTGAATGAACTTGAACAAATGTTGAAGCCGTATATTGAAACATACGACGATTTTACGACAGCTATTTTACGATTTGAAGAAGAGGGAATCCTTGAAATGGTAAAGTCAAAGGGCCGTACGACAAGAACCCCATCACTTCAAATTACAGAAGATGGCAGTGAATGGTGTGGAGACAAAGCAGCACTATCAAGACATCGTTGATTTTAAGAAAAACATGATGGTTCGAATTGAAAATATTTCAAAATATGCGAATGAGCATATTCGTAAGAGTGACGAGGATTTACAGTTATTTATTAATCAAATTCATTCCCATTTACTAACCCTTGTTGAAGAACTAAAACAAATTCCAAAGAAAACCAGGGTGAAGGTCGGGGATGATTGGAAACAAATTTTCACATTCTCGATCCCCGAGTGGGAAGAAGAAGTTGGGAAAACAAGGATTCGTGATTATGTTGAATGGATTTTAGAGCAATTGGAATCTGAGCGTTTTCTAAATGATTCAGGTTCATAGGACGAGGGGAAAGTTCGTAAAGAAATTGAAATGTGGCTGCAATCGAAGCAGCTTCTTCAGCAGGTTATGAATAATGAAGTCATGAAGGTCACTTGTCGCAAGGTAACAAATGATAATAAGGTGACGACACGGTCCTATTCTTGGGAACAAAGTAATGTTTGGTTAGGAGGAGAAAAGTGGAGTAAAAATATGACGCTTTTCCTTGGGATTCTTACCTATGTTTCAGAGAAAAAACAACATATCCAACCAAATATGAAAAGGCACCGCGCCGTCATTCTCGATAATCCGTTTGGAAAAGCTTCAAGTGAACATGTTCTCAGTCCTGTGTTTTTTGTTGCTGACCAACTTGGTTTCCAGATTATTGCACTAACTGCACATGCAGAAGGAAAGTTCTTACAGGATTATTTTCCAGTGATCTACAGCTGCCGCCTTCGCGCATCTACAGATGTAACCAAAAAAATCATGACAAAGGAAAAGTGGTTGCACCACGCCTATTTCCAGGACCATGATCCAAAAACGATTGATCGATTAGGGGAGACAGAGCAATTAAGTCTATTTGAATAAAAATGTGTCAGGGGCAGTTAATCTTTTAAAGAGGTTAACTTGGCCCTTTTTTTGTGGGAGGAACCACAAGAACCGTCCCCTTGGTCACTTCCAACTAATTCCCTATGTCGAATTATGCGAAATATAGTAGAATGGTAAATAGAAAAAAAGATTTCAAATTAGGGAAGAGGAATAACATTGAAGAAAGTAATCATCGGATTGATTCTTATCGTTATAGTAGTGGCGTCCTCTCTATTTTTTACGAGGGAGTATGTCTCAGATAGTTTACAAAAAAGTTTTACTTCGATTAAGGAATTCGTAATTGAAAAAATCCCCTTTGGGAAAGAAGACGATGGGGAAGCATTGCCGGAAAAGGTGGAGACTGATGAAACCCTAACAGCAGGAGAAGAGGCAGAAGTGAAGCCAATTATTGATCTAAATGATCCATTTATATTTTTAGTCAATAAGGAAGTAGGGGTATTGGATGAAACGTACGTACCAGAAAACCTTGTCGTTCCTGATGTCGCATTTTCCACGCCCGTAGATGAACGTAAACATATGGTTAAGGAAGCCGCAGATGCCCTTGAACAATTATTTGTTCATGCAAAGAACGACGGAATTACGTTACATGCACAATCTGGTTACCGTTCTTATGGCACACAGCAATCCCTTTATAATACTTATGTTCGTGTAAATGGGGAAGAAGCAGCAAATACATTTAGTGCAAAGCCGGGGGAAAGTGAACACCAAACAGGTCTTGCGATGGATGTGACTAGCGATAGTGTTGACAACCTGCTTGTTCAAGAATTTGGAGAAACTGTGGAAGGTATATGGGTTAGAGAACACGCTGCGGAATTCGGATTTATCATTCGCTTCGGGCAAGGGAAAGAAGATATCACAGGCTATATGTATGAGCCATGGCATCTTCGCTATGTCGGTGTCAAACATGCAAAATATATAACCGAACACGGACTTACATTAGAAGAATATCTTGGTGTTGTAGAAGAATAGATTTGAAGAGCTCATGAAAAAGGGCTCTTTTTTCTTTTAAGTATTGAATTAAAGATTCAACTTAATTTACAATTATTGTATTAGAAATAAGTTTGATTCATAAGTATCTAAAAATGGCGGTGATAAAAATGAACATTGAACGTCAGGTTGAGATCTTCAATAAGCAAGCGGGTAAGTATTATAAAAGAGCTAAACAAAAAAATATAGATTATCGACTGAGGAGTAAGCTCCTACAGTCTGTTACAGGAGATATTTTGGAATTATCTGTTGGAGCGGGAATGAATTTTCAATTTTATCCGAAATCATCGAATATTACTGCGATTGATTTTAGTCCTTTGATGATTGACCGAGCAAAAATCTTGGCAACGGAACAAGGTCGGGAAGTTGATTTTCGGCTTGGAAATGTTGAAGAGATCGTTCTGCCTGAAAAAAACTATGATACGGTTATCTCCACATTGTCCCTTTGCTCATACCCACACCCTGAAAAGGTACTCAAGCGAATGGCTTCCTGGTGTAAGGAGGATGGGAAGATTCTACTCTATGAGCATGGAATCAGCACAAACTCATTCTTTGCTTGGCTTCAAAATAAAACAAACTCTTTTTATATGAAAAAAATTGGATGTCATATGAATCGTGATATTTTGAAGAAAGTACAAGAATCTCCGCTTTCTATCGTTAAATCAGATCATTTCATGTTTAATGCTGTTCATCTAATTTGGGCAAAGCCAGGGAAGTAGTAGAATTGCAGGGAACATAAGTAGGATTAATAGTCTATCCCAAACTTTCGAAATCTTGTTATAATAATAGTAATTCTAACAAATGAGGTGTCAGTAGTGGAAATCACACTATCACATAAAATGATCGAGTTTGGGGAATCGATTTTTAACAAACTAGCAAATTATAAGAAGCAAAAAATTCGTGAGGGGCATGATATCATTGACTTAAGCGTGGGCAGCCCAGATTTCCCGCCACCATCTTTTGTCATCGAAACATTGGCTACCCATGTTCAGGACCCTTCATTATATGGTTATTCTTTAACTGGAATTGACGAGTTACATAGCGCCATTTCTGAATATTATTTAAGAAGATTTGATGTTTCCGTTAAAAAGGATAATGAAGTCTTAATGGTTATGGGTTCTCAGGACGGACTTGTCCACTTTCCAATGGTTTTTGCAAACACGGGAGACCTTATCCTGGTCCCAGACCCTGGCTATACGGCTTATGCAGCAGGCATTGCCCTCGCAGGAGCAACACCTTATGGTATGCCTTTAAAAGAGGAGAATCAATTTTTGCCGGATTTGGATGCAATTCCTGAGGATGTTTGCCAAAAGGCAAAATTAATGATTTTAAATTTTCCAGGTAACCCTGTGCCGGCGCTTGCAACAGAGTGCTTTTTCAAACAGGTCATCGAGTTCGCGAAAAAATATTCGATTATTATCCTCCATGATTTTGCCTACTCTGAACTATATTTTGAAGAAAAACCAATTAGCTTTATATCAGTAGATGGGGCGAAGGAAGTCGGTGTTGAATTTAATTCACTTTCAAAAAGTTTTAATATGGCTGGCTGCCGGATTGGATATATTATCGGGAACCCGGAAATCATTGCCGCAGTGAACCGATTGAAATCAAACCTCGATTATGGGTTGTTCTTGCCGATTCAAAAAGCAGCGATTGCTGCATTGCATGATACCTCAAGTTTTAGTGAGAATCTACGTGAAATCTATAAAAAGCGTCGCGATATTTTAGTGAATGGGCTTGCCGAAGTAGGCTGGAAAGTGGAATCTCCAAAAGCCTCGATGTTTGTCTGGGCAAAGGTACCAATTGGATTTACCTCAACCGATTTTACTATTCGCCTAATTGATGAAGCGGGGATTATTGTAACTCCAGGCAATGCCTTTGGTCCAAGCGGTGAAGGCTATGTCAGAATTGGTCTTGTTCAAAGCGAAGAGATTTTAGGAAAGGCAGTTCAACGGTTAAAAGGAATTCCTCTATTAAAGTAGATTATATAGCTTTTTCGAACATGTCTAAAAAAGGCGAATCTTAACTTAAGATTCGTCTTATTTAAATGTAAAAAATTGGGTATTATAAATACATAACATGTTTAGGAGTGTATTTGATGCACCTAGTCTTTAACGCCCTATTCCTTTTGGCCGCAGTGAAATGGGGCGATTGGAGGAGGTGGCGAGTATATTATCCAACAATCTTGTTTTTTGTAGTGGGGGACCTTTTAAAAAACTTTTTATTCCATGATTACTCGCTTTGGACCTACCAAGAAACCTTGTTTGCAAAAAATATCTTGATGAATCATACATTTACTACTTTATTAATTATGTTTGTTTGCTATCCAGCCACAGTTCTGATCTATCTCGGTCGTTTTCCAGAAGAAAGATATAAAAAGTTGCTTTGGATTGGGGTGTGGGTGTTTCTATTCACATTTGTGGAATTCATCAATTTGAAGTATTTGCATCTTATTGAACACCATCATGGCTGGACGGTAGGTTGGTCGCTTGTTTTTAATCTCGTCATGTTTCCGATGCTACGAATTCATCAGAAACAACCACTTATCGCGTGGGGATTATCGATTATCTGGATTATTTTTCTGCTAAATATGTTTCCAATTCCTTTGAAATACATAAAGTAAAATTCTAATGGAAAATACCTCGAACATAGGATATATTATTCTTGATGATATGGAGCTCTTGTGGAGAGCTCCTTAATTTGTGATTGGAGAGAATGTATGAGTACAACAAATGAACGAGTTTTTGATAATTGGAAAAAGAATATCATTCTTTTTCTAGGAAGCCAAACGATTTCTCTGTTTGGTTCGGCATTAGTGCAATATGCTATTATGTGGCATATCACACTTAACACACAGTCTGGTATCATGATGACCCTCGCGATTATCTGTGGATTTTTGCCAACATTTTTCCTTTCGCCGTTTGCTGGCGTTTGGGCGGACCGATTTAATCGGAAAGTATTAATTATTCTGGCAGACGGAATGATTGCTTTTTCAACCTTGATTTTAGCCATTTTGTTCTTAATGGGCTATGACTCCATTTGGCTCCTATTTGTCATTTCAGCAATTCGGGGGCTTGGAACTGGAATCCAAACACCTGCAGTTGGTGCGATTTTGCCGCAAATTGTTCCAAAGGATAAGCTAACGAAAACAAATGGGGCAAATGGAAGCATTCAGGCTGTGATTATGCTGATTGCACCTATGGTAAGTGCTACATTGCTGACAGTAGCTTCATTAGAAATTATCTTCTTTATTGATGTGATTACGGCAGCCATAGCTATATTTACATTGCTCGTATATCTCAAAATTCCTTCCCATACGAAGGCAAATGAGCAGCAACACATTGGATATCTTGAAGATTTTAAGCTAGGGATAAAATATATTAAAGAAAATGACTTCCTAAAGCCATTTTTTATTTTCTTTGCCATCTTTTTTGTGGCTATGGCACCTGCCGCATTTCTCACGCCACTACAGGTTACCCGAAGTTTCGGGGATGATGTCTGGCGGTTAACGGCAATCGAAATCGCTTTTTCTATCGGGATGATGGTTGGTGGAGGAGTCATTGCCGCTTGGGGTGGATTTAAAAACAAAATTCATACGATGACTTTGGCAAGTGTATGGTTCGGTATTACAACAATTGCGTTGGGAATTGTACCACTATTCTGGTTGTATTTAGTCGTCATGCTGATTTGTGGGGTGGCGATGCCACTCTTTAATACTCCTGCAACGGTGCTTTTACAGGAAAAAATTGAAGAAAACTATTTGGGAAGAGTCTTTGGAGTGTTCAGTATGATTTCAACCTCTATGATGCCACTTGGAATGCTCATTTTCGGACCCATTGCCGATATGGTAAAAATCGAATGGCTCCTCATTGGCACTGGAATCTTCATGGTCGCGTTGTCCTTCTTCCTCATGGGCAGTAAAGCGCTAGTGAAAGCAGGAGCACCGGTGGCGATGCAGGAATAATGCAACAAGGGAGAAGTGTTCATCAACTTCTCCCTTTAAAATACTTACGTCCACCACATCTCCCCAATAGATTCCTTTACCATGATAGGATATAGAGTTTGAATGGCTTTTGTGAATCCTTCTTCAACTGACATTAATCCATCCTCATGTTCAATGCTTACGACATAATCATAGCCATAAAGACGAAGGGTGCTTATGATATCAGCCCAAACCTTGGAATCATGACCAAATCCAACCGTACGGAAATACCAAGAGCGATTTTGCATATCATGATAGGGGGTCATATCGGTTAATCCGTTTCGATTCGTGTTCGGTTGATCAGTGATTGTATCCTTTGCATGGAAATGGTGTATGGCATTTTCACGTCCCAATATTTTAATCGATTCAACCGGGTCCATTCCTTGCCACCACATATGGCTTGGGTCGAGATTTGCCCCGATTTCTGTACCACATGCTTCCCTTAATCGCAACAGGGTTGCAGGTGTATGTACAGAAAATCCACCATGAAGTTCAAGACCAATCTTCACATTATGTTCTTTTGCAAAGGCTGCTTTTTCTTTCCAATAAGGAATGATTTTTTCTTCCCATTGCCATTTTAAAATCTCCTGGTAATCATTGGGCCATGGAGAAACAGGCCAGTTCGGGTATTTTGCATTTTCATGGTCTCCGGGGCAGCCAGAAAACGTGTTTACCACAGGGACGCCAAGCTGACTTGCTAATTTAACTGTTTTCGAAAATACAGAATCCGCTTCCTCAGCGATGTGTTTTTGAGGATGAAGTGGGTTGCCGTGACAACTTAAGGCGCTAATTGATAGTCCTCTACTTAAAATTTTCTCCATAAACTCTTTTTGTTTCTGTTCATGATCTAATAATTCATTGACCTTACAGTGGGCGTCACCAGGATAGCCACCTGTGCCTAATTCTACTGCTTCGATTCCTTTTGCAGCCACATGTTCCAGCATATTGTCAAGACTCTTTTCTGAGAATAAAACCGTAAAAACCCCTAACTTCATAATGTTTCCTCCCCAAAATGCTATTTTGTAATCCGTTACATCCTATTATAGCAAAGTGAATATAAAATAAATATTCAAAATTATAAATTTATACACATCTGGTTAAATCTTGACAAAAATATTCAGAATACTTACAATCATAATTGTAATCGATTACAAATCTTTATCATAGAATCGAAAGTGGGGACCAATAATGGCAAATATTCAACATGTAGCTCAAAAAGCGGGTGTATCCGTTGCAACGGTTTCAAGGGTCCTTAATAATGCCACGTCTGTAAGTCCAAAAACTAGGCATAAAGTTGAAAATGCTATTAAAGCTCTCAATTATGAACCAAGTATGCTAGGAAGAAATCTTCGAAACTCTGAAAGTCGGCTGTTATTAGTGTTACTTCCGAGTATTTCAAATCCATTTTACACAGAAATCGTAAACGGGATTCAAAATACGGCAATTGCCAATAACTACAATATCCTCCTTTGTGAAACGGACTCAAATCCACTACGAGAAAACATTTATTTTAATATGGTTAAGAACAAATTGGCTGATGGAGTCATTTCGATGGATCCAACAGTAAATATGCAAAAGCTGAATGAATTAGCTGAGAATTACTCTGTCATTCTTTGTAGTGAGTACGAAATGGGAGGCAGTATCCCTTATGTCACCATAGATAATGAATTGGCAGCGTATCAGGCCGTTAAACATTTGATTAAATTAGGTCATCATAAAATCGCACTCATTAATTCTGATGAAAAGTATTTATATGCTAGACAGCGTCGAAACGGATATGAGCGAGCATTAAAAGAATTCGATCTATCTATTCGTGATGAATGGATTTACCATACAAAAGAACTTGAATTTCAAAATGGTGTTCAAGCTATGAGGATTATGTTTCAACTAGAGGAAAAGCCGACTGCGGTTTTTGCCGTCTCTGACACATTGGCGATTGGAGCACTGAAAGGAATTAATGGATATGGCTTTCATGTGCCAAATGATATTGCAATCGTTGGTTTTGATAATATTAGTTTTTCAAACATGACTAATCCAACATTAACTACGATTTCACAGCCAATGAATAAAATGGGCTGCATTGCTGTAGATATGCTGATTAATAGTATTCAGGGAGAGAAGGTTGAAAGTGTTGTATTAGATCATGAATTAATCATCCGTGAATCTACGATGGGGTAGTTTTTCTAATTAAGTGAAATGAAAAAAGGGATAGAGGAGGTTTTCATTCGTGGGTATTAAAGTAGGCATTATTGGATGTGGTTCAATCGCAAGATTCAGGCACGCACCCGAGTATAAAGCAAATCCACATGTTGAGGAAATCATCTTTTTTGACCGTAGACCTGAGAGAGCTGAATGCCTGGCTAATGAATTTGGTGGGCGAGCTGTTAAAACAGATGAGGAACTACTCAATGATCCATCCATTGTCGCAATTAGCGATTGTTCTTCTAACGATGCCCATCACATTAACACTACTAAAGCATTACTAAGTGGGAAGCATGTTTTATGTGAAAAACCTTTAGCGAATAGTGTGATGCATGCAGAGGTAATCCTTGAAGCAGAAAGGATATCTGGAAAGAAATTAATGGTAGATCATAATCAACGTTTTACCAAGGCCCACCAAAAAGCGAAGGAAATTTTAGATAAAAAAGAATTAGGTGAGGTTCTAACCTTTAAAACCAGTTTTGGTCATCAAGGGCCAGAAAGCTGGGGGGTGAACAAATCAAACTCTACCTGGTTTTTTAAAAAAGAACGTTCACACTCGGGTGTTGCAGGTGATTTAGGTATTCATAAAATCGATTTAATCCATTACCTATTGGATGACGAAATTGAAGACGTTCATTCCTTCCATGGTGCTTTGGATAAAGTTGATGAAAATGGATTGCCAATTGAGGTTTGCGATAATGTTGTGTGTGCATTAAAGACGAGGAAGGGTCGTTTAGGAACGGCTTCGTTTTCGTGGACATATTATGGTTCTGAAGATAATTCCACGGTCATTTATTGTCAAAAGGGCATCTTGAAAATCTATAATGATCCGGATGTACCGCTAGTGGTTGAAAAAAAGGATGGCTCGATTAAAAAGTATGAATTCGAGTCAATTCAGACGAATAATAACCAAACAAATACCGGAGTGATTAATGCATTTATTGATTCAATCATTCATGACGTTAAGCCTCTTGTTACAGGTGAGCAGGCAATTGCTTCTCTTAGAATAGTTGAGAAAATACTTGGTTCATAAGTTTCATAAACTTAAAATGTGTGAGTATTAAAGATTATACCAGTTTTGGAAAAAATGATAATTACTACCTAAAAATAATTGACTGAATATTGTTTATCTTATAATATATATGTAACGGATTACATTCGTGATTATTCGCTTATAAAATAATGACAAGTAAGGCTTGTACAGGTAATTATAATCAATTACATATTTGACAGGAGGGTTGATATGTTAAAGCAGCTTGCAATTAACTCGAATACGTATCGTGGCTTTACGCTTGCGGACGCAGTAAAAGGGGCAAGTGAAGCAGGTTTTACACAAATCGAATTAGCAGCAGTCGAACATACTCCCCATGTATTACCTACTATGTCAAGAGAACAAATTGATGAGATCAAAACATTGCTTCAAAAGTATGGAATGAAATGTGTGGGTATTGGTGCTCACAGTAATGTTATGAACGATGAAGGAATCGCTCATCTATTAAAATGTGTAGACCTAGCTGTTGAATTTGATTGTAAGTATCTAATTACGGCTACAGGAGAGGCTCATAATGATACAGATGTAATCGAAGATGAAGAAATTTTAGTTAGGAATTTAGAACGAGTTCATTTGAAATGTGAAAAATTAAACAAAGTGCTTTTACTCGAAACGCATGGAAATAACTATCCTACTGGGCAATCACTGAAAAAACTAGTGAAATCCTTGGGAAATCGTGTCAAAATCAATTATGATACTGCCAATGTCATGTTTTACGGAAACGTCTTACCTTATGAAGACCTTGAAACTTCCGTAGATTACGTGGAATTCATTCATTTGAAAGATAAATTAGGACCTAATAATGAATGGAACTTTCCGGCAATCGGAGATGGTGATGTAGATTTTACGAGAATATTCCAAACCCTAACGAATGCAAACTTTAAAGGTCCTATAAGCGTAGAAATCGAATTTACACCTTCAGGTCCAGCAAATCTTAATGAAGTAGACGATTCTGTGAGAAAATCCTTCGAATATCTTTCAAGATTAATAGGATAAGAGGGGTAGAGATGAGAAATATTGGGCTTGTTGGTTTGGGGTTTATTGGAAAAGCGCATTTAGAGGCATATCGTCATCTTAATAATTGTAGGGTAACCGTAATTTATTCACGAAATGAAGTAAAGGACAAAGATCTTATTAAAAACTATAACGGGTCTTTTGTTACAGATTATGATGAATTATTAAGTAATAAGGAAATCGATATTATTGATATTTGTGTCCCGACATTTTTACATGAAGATTATATTATCAAGGCTGCTAGAGCAGGAAAACATATCATTTGTGAAAAACCATTAACCTTAACAATTCAATCTGCAAATCGTATTATGAATGAAGTTAATAAAAATGGTGTCAAACTATTTGTCGGTCATGTCCTTCGATTTTGGCCAGCTTATAAGCTAATCAAATCTTTGTCTGAAACTGACAAATTAAAAGATATTGAGATTGTTCATGCAAAGAGATTAGGTCAGGTACCTAAATGGAATGATTGGTTTTTATATCCTGAAAAAAGTGGCGGAGCCCTATTTGATCTTCATATTCATGATATTGATTTCGCCTATTATTTATTGGGTGAGGTTGAGTCAGTATATGCTGTTGGAAATAAGAATAAATATGGTGCTTGGGACCATGTCATGACCATGATGACCTTTAAGAATAAAAGCAAAGCATTTGTTGAAGCATCACAGCGAATGCCAGCAGGATACCCTTTTACAATGTCATTACGAGCACAAGCTATACAAGGGACTCTGGATTTTAATTTGATTGCTGGTGAAAATATTGAAAATATCGAGGTAGGCACTAATCAATTGATGTATTACAATCACAAGGAAAATTCAGCCCTTCCTTTTGAAAAGGGAGATGCCTTTCAAAATGAACTAGCTTATTTTGTGAATTGCATAGATAAGGAAGAAGAAAATAGTATTGTTCCTTTACAAGATGTACTTTACACATTAAAGCTACTACTTGCTATAGAAGCTTCATTAGAAACAGGAAAACAAGTTCAAATTTAGCGTTTTCCAATTCATACAACAAGGTCCTCATAAAAACGACAACATGATTTTAACTCCCAGATGGAAGCGCTTATATTTACTAGTGCGTAATTTACAGTTACTCTGGTTTCAATTCTATTTTGTAATAGATTACTAGTTAAAAAACGAGGGGGTTACTTTTATGAAGAAAGCTTTACGTTTATTATCATTGCTAGTTTTATTATTAATTCCAATTCTGAGTGCATGTAGTGATTCGGAACAAACTGGTGACACTTCAACTGGGGATTCCGGAAAAGATTCAAGTAAAAAATACAAGGTTGGTATTTTAGCCCCAGCTGTAACACATGGTTGGGTTGCTGCGGTTGCGTACAATGCAGAAGCACGTGCGAAGGAACTTTCCGGTGAGATTGAGTACCAAATTCAAACAAGTAGTAACGCAGCAGAGATGACATCACAATTAGATGATTTAATGACTTGGGGTGCAGAAGCTATTGTAGCGTTCCCACAATGGGAGGGTATGGAAGTACCTATTCAACGTGCATTAGATGATGGAATCAAGATTATAAACTTTGACATTGTCATTGATGCTGAAGGTGTTTATCGTGTAGCTGGAGACAATGAGGATATGGGTGTTCAGGGTGCAAATTACATTGTTGAAAAAATTGGTAAAGAAGGTAATGTCGTGATTCTAGAGGTTCCAACCTCAGGTTCAGTTTCTGAGCTTCGTAAGAAGGGGTTTGTTGAGACAATTGAAGGAATCGCTCCAGATATTAAGCTTCACACTTATGCGACTCAGTTTACAAGAGAAGATGGTTTGAAAGATTTTGCGGATATTTTAACAAGCCTTGATAAAATTGATGCTGTATACTCCTTAGATGATGAAACTTCGATTGGTGTATTACAAGCTATTAAAGAATCAGGAAGAACTGATATAAAAATAGTAACTGGTGGAGGTGGAATGCAGGAATATTTCAAAATGATGCCAGAGAATGAAGATATCTGGATTCAATCTGCACTGTACAGTCCAGCTATGGTTAAGGATGCTGTTGATGTGGCACTTAAGGTTTTAAAGGGTGAAGAGGTTGAAATGGAAACTATTATTCCTACAACAATCGTTGACAGAGAGAATTATAAAGAATTCCTCGACGAGGGTTCACCCTATTAAGAAATAGAGCTCGTAAATCATGAGGGCTATGGCAATACTGCTATAGCCTATCTTTTTACCTTATTTGCGATTATTGTAAGTGACTTTACAGGTTTGGAAGTGATTTCATGATCATTGAGATGACGCATATTCGAAAATCCTTTGGAAGCAATGATGTACTCAAGGATGTATCTTTCACCTTAAAAGGCGGTGAAATTTGCGCATTACTTGGAGAAAATGGGGCTGGGAAGTCCACACTAATGAATATATTGGGTGGAGTATTGCAAATGGATTCTGGCTCAATCAATATTGATGGGAATCAAGTGGAATTTGCTACACCAGCACAATCTCAGGCTGCAGGAATTGCCTTTATTCATCAGGAATTGAACTTAATAAATGATTTACCAATCTATGAAAATATGTTCCTTGGTCGAGAGCTAAAAACAAAAAGAGGCAGCCTGGATTTAGAAAAAATGTATCAAGAAACAAAAGAAATGTTTAATAAAATGAACGTTAATCTAGATCCGAATAAATTGGTGCGAGACCTTGATGCTTCCTATAAACAAATTATTGAAATATGCCGGGCTATAATAGCAAATGCATCTTTCATTATTATGGACGAACCAACCACTTCCTTAACTGAACAGGAAATTGAGAGAGTGTTTGCGATGATGAGAACACTAAAAGAGCATAATGTCGGTATTATTTTTATCTCTCATAAATTAAATGAAGTGCTGGAAGTTTGTAATCGTTACCTCGTGCTTCGCGATGGAAACCTGGTATCTGAAGGAAATGTAAGTGATGTGACAACTAATGATCTTGCGCGATATATGGTGGGTCATGATGTGAGAACAGAGCCTTTAGCCAGGGAGAAGAGGCTTGGAAATGAGATTCTACGGGTAGAAAAGTTAACTTTAGGTCATATTTTTAGGGATATTTGCTTTTCGATAAGATCCGGTGAAATAGTAGGTTTTACAGGGCTTCTCGGAGATGGTCGAAGTGAACTTTTCCAATCTATTTTTGGAGCCAATCAGTTTTCATCTGGAAAAATAATCCTTAATGGAAAAGAAGTTAAAATAACCAGGACCACCAAAGCAATAAAGGAAGGAATTGCGTACCTACCACGAAATCGCAAAGAAAATGCGATTATTAAGGATATGAATATTTTAGAAAATGCCTCCATTGTTACATGGCCGACATTTTCAAAACGGGGCACAATCAATACGAAAAAGCATCAAGCGATTTTTGAAGAGCAGAGGAAAGTATTGCAATTAAAAATGGGGGAGCTTACAGACGGTATCACGAGTCTCTCAGGAGGCAACCAACAAAAGGTTGTCCTAGCAAAATGGTTGGCAGCTAACCCAAAGCTTCTTATCTTGGACAATCCTACCCAAGGCGTTGACGTAGGTGCAAAAGAAGACATATATGATATTATCTTGAAACTTGCTGAAGAAAACATTGCGGTTGTAGTTCTTTCCAGTGAAGCGCAGGAAATTATTCGCCTTTGTGACCGAGCAATCGTCATGTACCATGGAACCATTCAGGGAGAAGTCGACGGAGAAGATATGAATGAGCATTCCATCATGAGTCTTGCTACGGGTGGGGACTTAACCTGAGGGAGGTGTAAGCTAAAATGAAGCCAAGTATCGATCATACAACGATAAAAAACAAAAAAAATTTCTTTGAATGGTTTAAATATAAATGGTCAAACGATCCCTTATTCAGTATCGCAATTGCATTAATCATTATGATTATCTTACAAACCTTGGTTTTAGGTTTTGATTACGACTCATTTGGGGAATGGTTTCAATCATGGATTAACAACTGGATGAATATTTTACGAAATAATGCAGGTACAGCGATTGTTGCTTTAGGGATGACGTTTGTTATTATGACAGGCGGTATTGATTTAGCTGTAGGTTCTACCTTGGTTGTTACAGGTGCTTTTTCGATGATGCTCCTAGATACGGGTACAAAAGGGTTCCTCGGAATAATGGGAATAACAGGTGTACCAGCATTTATCATCACGATTCTATTCGTATTATTAGCAGGATATCTTTTAGGTTCCCTAATTGGAGTTAGCATTACAAAGGGAAACGTTCCCCCGTTTATTGCTACATTAGGAGCAATGATGATTTTTAGAAGTGTTACACAGCATTTTATGCAAGGGTATAATCCTACTGTTCCAGCAGAATTTTTACAGATTGCAAGCTTTAAAATTGGAAATTACATGATTATGCCAATTGTTTACTGGGCGGTCATTGCGTATATACTTTTCTATGTATCGAAAAGAACAACCTTTGGAAGACATATCATTGCGGTCGGATCAAATGAAAGGGCTGCAAAGCTATCTGGTATTAATGTAGAGAAAGTAAAGCTCCGTGTATACGCTCTAATGGGGTTGCTAGTGTCGATTGCAGCAATTATCCAGGTTTCGCGAATTGGATCAATGGACTTTTCAAACGCTGGAAGAGGAATGGAAATGGATGCAATCGCTGCAGCGGTTGTTGGAGGAACAAATATGATGGGGGGAAGAGGATTCATACTAGGAACTGTTTACGGGATGCTAATTATTGCGGTTATGAATAATCTTCTTAACCTTTTCGGTGTACCGCCGTTTTTAAGGGAAGCATTTAAGGGTGTTATAGTAATTGGGGCTGTGTTATTGCAGAAAAAAGAGAAAACTTCATAATTACTAGAAAATAGGTTTTTAAGATAATTAGAAATAAATTTGGTACATCACTTACAATGGAGTGGTGTATTTTTCTGATGAAAAATAAAACTCCTTATTTTTATAAGGAGTTTTACCCTTGATTTTATCCTAGTAATGAGGCTGCACCCTTTTGATACTTTTCTTCAGGTGGCCATACAGACAGGTCAAATGGATAATCTGAACCTGGAACCACTCTATCGTGTCCAACAACTTTGCAAAGAAATTCGATGCTTTCCTGATTCCACAAGACAGTGTCATACCAAAAGCGTTTTATGTATTCAGATGGCGGGGCTTGAAGATTGGATGATACAAGCTTCCACTGTTCATATCCTTTATCGAGCCTTCCAATTTGATAAGGAAGGAAGCCGCCCCCATGGGCGAATAAAACTTTTACATTAGGATATCGGTCAATCAGGCCGCTTAACAAGAAATCTGTCGCACAAACCGTTGTTTCCCACGGAACACCAATCAAGTTCGGCATCATTCTTCTTTTTAGACGCGGATCTTCCGCTAAAAGCGGGTGGATAAACACGATTGCGTGTTGACGATTTGCTTCTTCAAAAAATGGAGTGAAAAATTCATCCGATAACATTTGACCTGGTAAGCCAGGACCGATGATCACTCCTTTAAGTCCAAGATTCATTCCGTCTTGTAATATTTGTGCTGCTTTGTCTGGATTCGTAAGTGGGACAGTTCCAAGTGCTGAGATTTTCCGAGGTGCTGTTTTAGTCCATTCGGCTAAGGAACGATTATATACGTTAGAAATCTCTGATGAAATATCATCGGGAAAATCATATAAGAAAAGCTGTGGAATCGGTGAAACAATAGAATGAGAGATACCGGCATCCTCTTGTTCTGATAAATAGAGCTGGCTGTCGATGAAAGCTTGTTTTAGTTCAAAGCCCCACTTTTCGTTCACCACTAAAAATTCATGTTTGTTTTCTTCCTTTTGAATCCACTTCGCATTTACAGTTTTTTGATTATCCTTGAGCCAGTTGATGACATCGGGCGGGATAAAATGTGTATGGAAATCGTACATTGTCTATTCCTCCTTGTTAAACCCTATTTCAAATTTTATTGGCGGGCTGTTGCTCCATAGTACGTAATATAGCAAAGAAGTGAGTGCTTGAAAAGGTGGAGTTAAAATATTTCGACTTATTTGATAAATGTTGTTGCAAAAAAAATGAAATTTATTTTCTAGTTGTTGCACATAGCGAAACTGTAGTGTTGTTTGTGAAAATGAAAGGGGTTACGATACAGGTATAAATTATCAAAAAATTATGTTAAGTTTAAGGAGGAATTTTATCATGCAAGTAGAAACAAGAGTTAAAGCAATAAATTGTTTGCATTTTATTAACGGACAATTTGTTGGATCACAAAATCAAAAAACATTTACTAATATTAATCCCGCCACTGAAGAGGTTTTAGGAACTGTTGCAGAGGGCGGAAAGGAAGAGGTCAATTTTGCAGTAGCTGCTGCTAGAAGAGCTTTAAACGGAAAGTGGAAAAACACGACTGTTGAAGAACGTTCGAAAATTCTTCGTCGCATAGGGGATTTAATACTTGAAAGACAAGAAGAGCTTGCACGTCTTGAATCTTTAGATACTGGAAAGCCATTCTGGTTAGCAAACAGCGTAGATATTCCACGTGCGGCATATAACTTCCACTTCTTCGCTGATTACATGATTTCCGTTAATACCGATGCGAATATGCAGGACGATAAAGCCTTGCATTATACCCATCGTCGTCCGGTGGGAGTGGTAGGAATTATTAAGCCTTGGAACCTGCCATTATTGCTTCTTACTTGGAAATTAGCGCCTTGTCTAGCAATGGGGAATACAGCGGTTATCAAACCAGCTGAATGGACACCGATGACTGCAACGGTCTTGATGGAGATTTGTAAGGAAGCTGGAGTTCCGGATGGGGTTGTCAATCTTGTTCATGGGTTCGGAAACGATTCTGCAGGAAGTGCCATCTCTGAGCATCCAGATGTTGATGCAATTTCCTTTATTGGTGAACCGGGAACAGGCTCTGCAATTATGAGAGCAGCATCTACCTCATTGAAGAAATTATCCTTCGAGCTTGGCGGTAAAAATCCGAATATTATTTTTGCGGATTCCGATCTTGATGAAGTGATTGACACGACTATTAAATCAAGCTTTATTAACCAAGGTGAAGTGTGTCTTTGCGGTTCAAGAATTTATGTAGAACGTCCAGTCTACGAAGAGTTCATAAACAAGTTTTCCGAGAAAGCGAAGGCATTAAAAGTGGGCCTACCTGAAAATGAAGATTCCAATGTTGGAGCTTTAATCAGTAAGGAACATTATGACCGTGTGAATAGCTATCTTGAAATTGCTCGCAATGATGGAGGCACTTTTGTGACAGGTGGAAAACGTCCTGAAGGCTTTGACAAAGGCTATTATTTAGAGCCTACGATTATAACTGGGTTGGACCGAAACTCCCGTTGTGTTCGAGAAGAAATTTTTGGACCTGTTGTTACGGTTACACCATTCGATATGGAAGAAGAGGTCATCATGCAGGCAAATGATACCCATTACGGATTAAGTGCAACCATTTGGACGAACGATCTAAAACGAGCACACCGTGTTGCCCACCAAATCGAAGCTGGAATTATTTGGGTGAATACATGGTTCTTGCGTGACCTTCGTACACCATTTGGCGGCACGAAACATAGTGGCATCGGCAGAACTGGCGGTATGCATAGTCTTGATTTTTACTCAGAGCTCTCAAATATCACTATTAAACTATAAGTGCGTGTTCAAAAAGGAGGATGAAGAGGACCAAGAATTTCAAGGCGGTGCAGCTTTGAGGACCGGAGCGTATGCAGTTAATACGTGAGGACCGGAGAAGCAAGCCAACGNGCTTCCACAGGATGTGGTGACTTCGACGTTCGACACAGGACGTGTCGGGTTTTAGTCGGAGTTCCTCTTTCGATGTGTC
>NZ_LMBW01000001.1:668627-727879 GCF_001439915.1 Fredinandcohnia humi
CCTCTATAAGAAAGGGAGTAGGACCTTTGACAAATAAAATCGAACAATTTGCCTTACAATTGGCGGAAGCGGAATCTACTGGCGTGGGCATTAACCCGCCAACCTCAGTAGATTCAGAGCTTACGATTAAAGAAGCTTATTATATTCAGCTTGAAAATATTAAAAAAAGGATATCTCAAGGACAGAAAATTGTCGGGAAAAAAATTGGTTTAACCTCTTTAGCGATGCAAAATCTTTTGGGTGTAGACGAACCTGATTACGGCCACTTATTGGATAGCATGGTGGTTGAAAATGGCGGCAGGATTTCGATCGAAAAAGTACTGCAGCCTAAGGTGGAGGCAGAAATTGCGTTTATTTTAAATAAGGATTTACGTGGACCGAATGTGACTGCGCTTGATGTTCTTCAAGCAACGGAGTATATCGTTCCTGCCTTGGAAATCGTAGATAGTAGAGTAAAAGATTGGAAGATTAAGCTTGCTGACACGGTTGCAGATAATGCATCATCTGGATTTTATGTGCTGGGTGGAAAGCCAACCAAGGCAGAAGATATTGATCTTGAGTTGATCGGTATGACCCTTTCAAAAAATGGCGAGTTGGCCAACACTGGAGTAGGTGCGGCCGTCTTAGGAAATCCGGCAAATTGTGTTGCATGGTTAGCGAATAAGCTTTCTGAATTCGATATACCGCTACGAGCAGGAGAGGTCATTTTATCTGGTGCATTATCGGCAGCAATAGAAGCACATGAAGGTGATACGTTCACTGCAAGATTTGCCCATATCGGTCAAGTTAGCGTTCGTTTCTAAAAAGGGAAGGGGAGTACTTATGTCAAAAGTAAAAGTTGCCATACTTGGTTCAGGAAACATTGGCACAGACCTTATGCTGAAGCTTCGTAGATCTGACAAACTAGAATTAACGACTGTCATTGGAATTGAACCAGAGTCAGATGGATTAAGAAAAGCGCGGGAGTTAGGGTATGAAACGATTGATACAGGAATAAATGGATTTTTAGAAAGACCGGAACTGGCGGATATTGTGTTTGATGCAACAAGTGCAAAGGCTCATATCCGTCATGCGAAACTATTAAAAGAGGCTGGAAAGCAGGTACTAGATTTAACACCAGCAGCAGTAGGACCATTCGTCGTACCACCTGTTAACCTTGGAGAGCATGTGGAAGCAGGCAATATCAACCTGATTACGTGTGGTGGCCAAGCAACCATTCCAATGGTTCATGCAATTAATCGCGTACAGCAGGTTGAATACGCGGAAATTGTCGCAACGATCTCAAGTAAAAGTGCAGGGCCGGGAACGAGGGCCAATATTGACGAATTTACGCAAACAACTGCCCGTGGAATTGAAAAAATAGGCGGTGCGAGAAGAGGAAAGGCGATTATCATCTTAAATCCAGCTGAACCTCCGATTATTATGCGGGATACGATTCATGTCATTGTTGAGGATGAGACGGTCAGACAGGAAGAAATTACAGCTTCCATCAGGGAAATGGAAAAGCAGGTTCAAGCATATGTACCAGGATATCGAGTAAGACAAGAGCCTATTTTTGATGACAATCGCATTACGGTCTTTATTGAAGTAGAAGGGGCTGGCGATTATCTGCCGAAGTATTCCGGAAACTTAGATATTATGACTGCAGCTGCGGTGAAAGTTGCAGAAGAATTTGCACAGCATAAAATTTCGAAAGTAACTGTTTAAGGAAAGGAGCGAAATAAGAAATGGTCCATGATCGAGATGTGTTAATTACCGAAGTAGCATTGCGAGATGGCAGTCATGCTATCAGACATCAATTTACAGTTGATCAAGTAACAAATGTGGCAAAAGCATTAGATGAAGCAAATGTTCCTTATATAGAAGTTTCTCATGGTGACGGGTTGGGTGGTTCATCCTTACAATACGGGCAGTCCTTAACAAATGAATTGGAGTTAATTGAGGCGGCTGCATCTGTTGTAAATAATGCGAAAATTGCTGTTCTTCTCTTACCGGGGATTGGAACGATGCCTGAGTTAAAGCAAGCGGCACAGCTAGGAGCCAAAATGGCACGGATTGCAACCCATGTAACCGAGGCTGATGTTTCACCACAGCATATTGCTTTGGCAAAGGACCTCGGACTTGAAACAGTCGGGTTTCTTATGATGTCCCATATGGCACCGACCGCAAAATTAGTCGAGCAAGCTAAATTAATGGAAAGCTATGGTGCCGATACAGTCTATGTAGTTGATTCGGCTGGCGCACTCTTGCCACATCAGGTCTCAGAAAGAATTCGCGCTCTTAAAGATACGTTAACTGTGAATGTCGGTTTCCATGCCCATAATAATCTTTCCCTAGCAATGGCCAATACACTTGCGGCGATTAAGGAAGGGGCTACTAGAATTGATGGAAGCATTCGCTGTCTAGGTGCAGGAGCAGGTAATACACAAACAGAAGTACTAGTTTCCGTCCTCGATAAAATGGGGATAAAAACGGGAGTCGATATTTTTAAAATGATGGATATTGCGGAAGAATTGGTTGCCCCAATATTAGAGAAGCCCCAGGAAATTACAAGAGATGGTCTTGTCCTTGGCTACGCAGGCGTCTATTCAAGTTTCTTACTTTTTGCTCAACGTGCTGCTAAAAAATTCAACATTGATTCGCGCGATATATTGATAGAACTAGGAAAAAGACATGTGGTCGGTGGTCAAGAAGATATGATTATGGATGTGGCAGCAGAATTGGCGGCGAAAAAGCAAGGTGCCGTTAACTTTATTCAGTAATGTGCCCCACTATTTTAGTGGTAATGAAAGCAAAAGTGGTTTGAAATTTGCGCGGGTGTTCAAACAAAGGCTGAATAAAGTTAAAGCCTTCGGCGGATGCCACAGATTTTTAAAGGAAACTTTTCGAGCTTAAGATCAAAGACTAAGAGCGCCACATCCTGTGGCAACGTCTTGTTGACCCACCTCGTGTGGGCCTAAAAAATCTGGGCGCAAATACGCCAAGGCGCATTTGATTAAGGAGGAAGAATAATGAGCCAATATAAAGAAATTGCCCAATACCTTGTTTCTGCAGAAGTTGAAAGACGTGCAGTTCCAAAGGTTACTGTGAACTTAAAGCCGGATTTAACGGTAGAAGAAGCTTATCTTGTTCAAGAAGAAATTGTCAACATCAAACTTAATGAGGGAAAACGAATCATTGGTCCTAAAATGGGTTTAACAAGTCCAGCAAAAATGAAGCAGATGGGGATTAAGGATCCGATTTACGGATATGTGTTTGATTATATGCTGATTGAAAACGGAGGAAAGGCTCGCTTAAGTGACCAAATTCATCCAAAGGTTGAGGCTGAAATTGCGTTTGTTATAGGCGAGGATATTGAAGGTCCCGGCATAACAGGGGCACAGGTCCTGGCAAAAACAGAATATGTGCTGCCGGCACTTGAAATTATCGATAGCCGTTATGAAAATTTTCAGTTTACCTTACCGGATGTCATTGCCGATAACGCTTCAACGTCACGGGTTGTGTTTGGAACAGCGTTGAAGAAACCAGAACAATTCGAGCTTGATCTTGTGGGCGCAACTTTGTCCATTAATGGTGAAATTAAAGAACTTGGTGCAGGTGCTGCTGTCCTTGGTCACCCGGCACATTCAATCGCTATGCTTGCCAATATGCTCGCAGCAAAAGGCGGTAAGATTAAGAAGGGTGACATCATTTTATCAGGCGGGATTACAAGTGCTGTTAAGTTGCACCATGGTGATATCGTAAGTGGTAAATTCGATGGTTTCGGTGAAGTAAGTTTCACTGTTACCGATTAAGGGGGAAAGCTTATGCCAATTATAAACGTGCAAATGATGGAAGGTAGACCGAAGGAGAAAGTCGCTGAATTAATTCGCAATGTAACGAACACGGTTTCAGAAACTTTGGGTTCAGATAAGGAAACGATTCGAGTGCTCGTCACCGAAGTTCCAAAAACCCATTGGGGAAAAGCTGGAGAACCGGTTGGAAAATAGATTTCTTTTAGAAAAGGGATGCATGGGTAGAGTCCTTGCTCCCTGTTTTCACATATATTGAAAGCGCTTGCTGTAAGGTTTGATTGTTTTAAGAACTTATAAGGAGGAAAATTAAGATGACAATTGAATTTAGCATGTTAGCACCACATGTTCCAAGTATGTGCCATCAGGATCTAGTGCCTGAATTCCAAAAAGATATGGCCGCTGCCATGAATGAAATAGGGAAGAAATTAAAGGAGATTAAACCAGATGTCATCGTTATGGTTTCTTGTCATTGGCCATCGACATTCTTTCATTATGTAGATTGTACGCCTGTTCATAAAGGGATTCTAACCGCGTTTGAAGCTCCCGATTTGATTAAGGACGTACCATACGAGTATCCCGGTGATGAAGATTTGGCGAAGAAATTGGTAAGTGCTGCTGAAGAAGAGGGACTTCAGGTTCAAGGGGTAAACGACCCGTATTTTGTTTGGGATTACGGCAGTGTGGTGCCATTACGCTACTTAGTTCCAGATGAAGATATTCCGGTCATCAATTTATCTGTCACATTGGCGGCTACCCTTGAAGAAACACATAAATGGGGGCAAGTGATTGGTAAAGTTTTACGAGAAAGTGAGAAAAAGATTGTTTTTATTTCAAGTGGGGCCCTTTCCCATAATTTAGTAAGGGGAAGGCATAATATACCAACCGTTACAGAGCATGCGATGGATAAGCAATTTATTGAATTTGTGATGAATAAAGACTACAAGGCGGCTTATGACATGCTTCCTGAGTATGCACGGTTTGCAAGGGTAGAATCAGGAGGGCGTCATCTTGCCATGCTCTTAAGTATGCTTGATGAAAATGCTGAACCTGCTTATCTAGCAGATGGCCAATCATCTGGCAGCTGGAATGCCGTTATTACCTTTGGCCTAAGAAAAATTCCGGACGTTACTCATTTAGAAGAAAGCGAATTTGTAAAGTAAACAAGAATTCAAACAGATAGGGTTGAGCAAATGAAGACGAAAGTAGGGATCATCGGGGCAGGTCCATCGGGATTAATGCTGTCTCATTTATTGCATTTACAAGGAATCGAATCGATTATTCTAGAGTCGCGTTCCCGTGAGGATATTGAAGGAACCATTCGAGCCGGGGTGTTGGAGCAAGGTACGGTTGAACTACTAAATGCGACCGGTGTAGGTGAGCGGATGATGAAAGAGGGACACGTCCACGAGGGAATCGAATTGCAGTTTAAAGGAAAGAGGCATCGTATTGATTTCAAAGAGCTTACCGGTGGAAAGGAGATAACGGTATATGCTCAGCACGAAGTAATTAAAGACTTGGTGGCTGCACGATTGGAAGCAGGGGGGCAAATTTATTTCAATGTTAGCGATGTAAGCTTGCATCAGCTAGAAACCTCTAAACCGAAAATTAAGTTCCGCAGTATAGCTGGAGAAGAAATTGAGGAAATTGAATGTGATTTTATTGCGGGGTGTGACGGCTTTCACGGTCCTAGTCGAAAAGCCATACCTGACACCGTTAAAGTTGAAAAACAAAAAGTTTATCCATTTGGATGGCTAGGAATTTTAGCGAATACACCACCGGCTAACCCGGAATTAATCTATTCAAATCATGAACGTGGCTTTGCCTTAATTAGTACGAGGTCGCCTGAGATTCAACGCTATTATCTCCAAGTCGATCCAAAAGACGATATTAAAAATTGGTCAGATGACCGGATTTGGACAGAACTCCATGCAAGAGTAGATATGGATGGCTGGAGTCTAACAGATGGGCCGATTATTCAAAAAAGTATTGTTTCAATGAGAAGCTTTGTGTGTGAAACCATGAGATATGGAAGATTATTTTTAGCCGGGGACTCAGCCCATATTGTTCCGCCAACTGGTGCAAAAGGACTTAATCTAGCAGTTGCTGATATACAAGTATTGGCCCGCGGAATTAACGAATTCTATAAAGATGGCAAAGAAGAAACTCTTGATCATTATTCAGAAACATGTCTGCGAAGGGTTTGGAAAGCGCAACGATTCTCCTATTGGATGACGACAATGCTGCACCGGAATTTTGAACATAATACATTTGAACACGGTGTTCAACTGGCGGAACTAGATTATGTTACATCATCTAGGGCTGCGATGACAAGTCTAGCAGAAAACTATGTTGGCCTTCCGATGGAATGGTAATTATAGTGAAAATAGAAAAAATACTACTCCCTTTTAGAAGAAATAAGCTTTCTATTATCGGTGTAGTATTTTTATTTTTACTTTAAAAATGCGTGGAGTTTAACGAAGGAGGAGTAGAAGTTGATTAGAAAAACATTGGATGAAAAGGCCTTTCATCTGTTAAAAGAAAAAATGGAGCAAGGCTTATTTCCTCAGTGGGTTCTTACAGACCCTGAAATTTATCAGTTGGAGATTGAAAAAATCTACGGGAATACATGGCAATTTTTAGCCCATGAATCTGAATTAAAGGAATCCGGAAGTTATGTGACAAGATGGATGGCACATGATCCGATTCTTGTCATAAAGAATAAAAATGGTGAAATCAACGCGTTTCTTAATTCATGTTCCCACAGGGGTACCATGCTTTGTACAGCTGACCGTGGTAACAAGAAAACTTTTACATGTCCCTATCATGGCTGGAGCTATAATACCGATGGTGAATTAATTGGGGTGGTTGCCGGAAATAAAGTATATGGGGAAGAGATGTGTAAAGCAGAGTGGAATCTACGCCAGGTTCCAAGGGTGGAAAGCTATCAAGGGATGATTTTTGGCAATCTGAATGTGAATGCTGAAATCTTAGAGGATTATTTGGGTGATATGAAATGGTATCTCGATATGTTACTAGGCAGAAGCGGAGGGATGGAGGTAAGAGGCCTGCCACAGCGCTGGGTTGCAAAAGCAAACTGGAAAGCAACAGCTGAAAATTTTGCTGCAGATCCGTATCATGTACAAACGACTCATCGCTCTACTGTTGAAATGGGAATTAGTCCTTCGGATCCGCTTTATGCAGGATATGGACATCAGGTCGTTTTGGAAAATGGACATGGAATCAATGTCATTACCTCAAAGACGGGTAAAGCAAGAGTTCCATTCCAAGGTACACCTGAATCGATGTGGCCATTATTTAAAGAGCATTTAACACCTGAGCAATATGATATTCAGTCAAAAGTTACTGTGTTTGTCGGAGGGGTTTATCCCAACCTTTCCTTCGTTAGTCCTATCCATGGAACCGAGGGACATTTGCATAATTACCTAAACTTCCGCATGTGGAGGCCACTAGGACCAGATAAAGTCGAAGTATGGTGCTGGTTTATGATTGATAAAGCGGCTCCTGAAGAGTATAAGGAGTATGCTTATCGGGGATATTTAGGATCATTCGGTCCAACAGGGACATTGGAGCAAGATGATACAGAGAACTGGGCCCGTATTGTCGAAGTAAGCAATGGTCTCATGATGAGGGATAAAGAATTAAATTATAATAATGTCAATAACTACTTAATGGGTCGAGGTATTGTAGAACCAGATAAGACTTTCACAGGTCCAGGTGTGGCATACCCAACAACTTACATAGATGCCATCGCGAAAAAGATGCACGAAGAGTGGTTGAAATATATTTCGAAAGATCTATTTGTCAAGGAGGAGATCAAATGAACTCCGAATTGAAAAGTAAAATCACTCCCGAATTACAAATGGAAATTACCAATTTGCTTCATTTAGAAGCCTACTTAATTGATAACCGTAAACTAAAAGAATGGTTGAATTTGTTAACAGATGATCTTGTCTACCGTATGCCCATACGCGAAACTGTTGAGGGAGGACTTGACGTCAATAATATCGCGGGCGATTCGTCATTTTTTGAAGAAACAAAAAAGTCCCTGGAAACCAGGGTTAATCGCTTATATACAAAATCAGCATGGGTAGAAAACCCGACCACCCGCCAGCGTCATTTTATCTCTAATATCATGATTGTACCTACAGCAAATCCAGATGAATTCAAGGTAAGAAGCTATTTCTTATTCAAAAGAAGCAGAGGCTCGACACATGATATTGAAGAATTATTTGGAGAAAGAAATGATATTATTCGCAATGTGAATCATGAATTGAAAATTGCCGCACGGACCATTTATCCTGATCAAGCAGTTATCACGACAATGAATATGAGTATGTTTATCTAAAGAAAATCTAACATAGTTTAAATGACAATAAACATTTCAAAAGCATTTCTTTTTTTAAAGGAGAAATGCTTTTTTTATTGAATATTTTACATAGAATCCTATTAGAAATGGGAGGGTCTCAAAATGAAGAGGAAAAATAAATTGCTTCGAATGTCAAAAGTGCTTTCACTGGCCATTGTCATCTTCATGAAAGTCTATTGGTATAGATTGTTAAGAAGGCCTCAGGATGAATGGGATACACTTTGGGAGGAAATAGGTGCTAGGTTTTGTAAGACACTTTTTGAATTAGAAGGATTACTAATCAAGGTCGGCCAAATTTTAAGCACCAGGGCTGATTTGCTGCCTACACCTTTTATTAAGCAAATACAAGATCTAACGGATAAGGTTCCATCATCAGATTGGAAAGAAATTGAGGGAATTCTTCAAGTAGAGTGGGGGAGCACCATTCATGGAATTTTTCAATCAATCGAAAAAGATGCGATTGCTTCAGCGTCGATTGGAGAAGTCTATAAAGGAATTTTAAAAAATGGTGTGAAGGTTGCGATTAAAGTCCAACGTCCACATATCCAATCTATTCTTAAAACAGATTTTCGGACCTTAGCGATCATCCTTTGCTTTGTGGACCATTTTGTACCGTCTCCAAAGGGATTTATCAATTTTAAGGTGTTGTTTAAAGAAATAAAACAAGTGATTGAACGTGAGCTAGATTATACTAAGGAATTACAAACTCTTGAAGTTTTTAAAGAACGTTTTAAGAATATGGATGGTATTGAAGTCCCAAAAGTTTACCCAGAATACAGTACAGCAAAGGTGCTTGTTATGGAATGGGTAGATGGAGTCAAGATTTCTGACATAGACAGTCTGCAATCCATTGACCGAAAACGTCTCGCCCAGAATTTGATTGAGATCTTCCTTCCCCAATGGCTTGAACCTGGTATGTTTCATGCTGATCCACATCCAGGTAATGTGTTGGTTTCAAAGGAGGGTAAAATCATTCTACTTGACTTCGGTATGGTTGGGGAAATCTCAAAAAAGGATGCTAAAAACTTTCAAGGTTTAATTGAGAGCATTCTTACAAAAAATTATTCAAAAACCGTTGATTGTTTATTGGAACTAGGATTTTTATTACCAGAAACTGACCATCGAATGATGCAAAATCTGTTAGAGGAATTAATGTCGTTTGAACTGTCCCAATTAAAGGAAATAAACCCTTTTGCAATAAAACGAGAAATGAATGATATCGTCCAAGCACTCCCGATTCAGGTCCCAACACGATTTGTCTTTTTAGGACGATCCTTCGTTGCAATTGAAGGAATTATTCTCAATTTAATCCCCGAGGAAGAGATATTGGATCTTATTAAGCCTGTGTTCATGAATTGGTTAAACAAAGCAGGAAATCAAAAATGGTCATTTGTCTGGCAATGGATTCAGGCACAGCCAGTATTTAAGATTTTTCACTCCGTTCAGGAGTTTTTACAGCTGCCTCGAAAATTAGAGGATCTGAAGGAAGTTGAACAAAGAAGGGAATTTCAATTTAAGATTTATGAAAATAATAAAAAATACCTATTCCAGTTATTCATTCTGGGAATACTTGGGGTTGGGGTTGGTATATTCACTTCGCATTTTAGTATTACATATCTTTCAGTCGGACTAACGGTTATATCTGGAGTAGGTTATTTTATTTTTTCTCATAAACAGAAAAAATGGATGAAGTATATGCATGAAAAACGAAGATGATTAAGGAGAGATTGTATTGTCCCAAATCGATGAGTTAAAATTAAGCAAGCCTGCATTACGAGCTTTACATGGAGCAGGTTATGTTACGCTAAATCACTTCACCAAGCTTACTGAAAAAGAAGTGCTGGACCTACACGGAGTCGGCCCAACTGCAATAAGGGAGCTCGGTAATGCTCTCAAGGAGAAGGGACTCGCTTTTAAAATTGAGGAATAAACGAAAATCGCGAGGATCATTCCCCGCGATTTTCTTGTTCTCCTTGTTTCTTAGTTTGATTATAAATATAGCGGATCATCTTCATCGTTTTACTGCCCTGAATCATAATCACAAGTGTATAGATTGTCGTTAAAATTACTCCAAGTATTGCAATCCAAAACAGTGTTGTGATTTTCGTTGCTCTACTAAACATTTCAATCCCCCAATTCTTTAGTCTATTTGTAGCTTTTACGACTGAAAGGAGATTATCCATTTTTCTTGGAATTGGAGGATTTCTACATTTTCTGGCGAATTATTTAGGTAGATTTTTTTTCGACCGAATAAAAGCTTCAACCGACTCATCCAGTAAACCTTCGCGATTTAAGTCTTCGTTGACGTCTGAATCGACTTCCATCTCGGATTTAAAAACACCATATGTATCTTTTGGATCAAAAGGATTGTATCTATCTTTTGTCATTTGCATTCACTCCTTTACGGTAGTGTTAGCAACTCGACCAAAATCTACTCTATCTCTTAATCGGTCTTTCGAGTGTTAATATTTCGTCATCAAGAGAGGCGAATTGCTGGTCCACCACCGTTTTCACATCGTGGACTGCGGCATTATAGATATGTGGTGCTAGTTTTTCTTTTACAAAATACAGTACTTGTTCGGCCGCAAATTCACTGATTTCCTCATCTCTTTCTAGTGAAAAGAATTCCTGTATATCGGAAATCATGACTTGCTGTTGTTCTTTGGTAAGCTTTAAAAACAATTGAAAACACTCCTTACTTTTGAAAGGTGGATATAGCAATGAAATTGAAAACCATTTTGATCTTAATTCTGCTGCTCCTCGTATTACTATACAGTTTTACATATGTACCTCACAAGCTATTTGATATTAAGCCGGAGAATGTTTCAAAAATACATATTGTTGATGGGAACTCTGGATTTAGGTTTGATATTACGTCAGAAGAGGAAATCAACCGAATTATCATGAATTTGAACAAGGTTACTTTTAAAAAGGGGAAGCCCTCGGCAGGTTATTTGGGATATCGATTTGATACAACTATTTATAATATTGAAGGAAAAGAAATTAAGTCACTCATCATTAATTCAAGTGACACGTTAAGATACAATGGATTTTTCTATACGCCAACAGATCTTCCCCTTGAGTATGATTTCATTGATGCATTAGCCGCAGAATTAAAAAAGGATGAGCCGCTTTAAGCTCATCCTTCTTTTATTAATAGATACGATCCCCATTAAAGATTGAGTTCTTTACCACTACATAATCAACGTGGCGGATGGAATCTAATTTGTTTCCTCCTGAATACGAGATAGCAGACTGAAGGTCTTGTTCCATTTCTTTAAGTGTATCCTTTAATGAGCCTTTGTGCTCAACGTAGATTTTCTTACCTTCAACATTCTTCTTTTCACCTTTTTGGAATTCGGAAGCTGAACCAAAATATTCTTTAACTAGTTTACCTTCAACTTCTTTTGTATCACCAGGTGACTCTTCATGTCCTGCAAAGAGTGAACCAATCATCACCATTTTTGCGCCGAAGCGGACTGATTTTGCGATATCACCATGAGTACGGATACCACCGTCTGCAATAACAGGCTTTGTTGCAGCCTTTGCACACCAACGAAGTGCAGCTAACTGCCAGCCGCCAGTTCCGAAACCAGTTTTAATTTTTGTGATACAAACTTTACCAGGTCCAATTCCAACCTTCGTTGCGTCAGCACCTGCATTTTCTAATTCCCTTACCGCTTCTGGAGTACCAACGTTACCTGCGATGACAAAGCTCTTTGGTAAATGCTTCTTAAGGTGCTTAATCATTTCAATAACTGAGTTCGAATGACCATGTGCAATATCAATTGTAATGAATTCAGGTACGAGGTTTTCTTCCGCAAGTTGTTCAACGAAAGTGTACTCCTCATCCTTTACACCAACGCTGATAGAAGCGATCAAACCACGAGAGTGCATATCTTTAATAAAATCAACACGTTTTTCTGGGTTGAAACGGTGCATGATATAGAAATAGCCATTTTCAGCTAAAAATAATGCAATTTTCTCATCTATAATAGTCTGCATGTTGGCAGGGACCACCGGAAGTTTGAAAGTGTGGCCACCAAATTCAACTGTTGTGTCACATTCAGAACGACTGTTTACAATACATTTTGCAGGGATTAACTGAATATCTTCGTAATCAAAAACATTATCCATTTAAAAACACTCCTAAAACCGAATATTATTTTCTTTGTAGTTTAATAATGTTCGTACATTAGATAATGTACATGATTTTTAAAACGTTGTCAAAGCTTTTTTATTTATTATTATTTGTAACCGAACCGGATATAATCAATAAAAAAGCCTGAGATTATCGCAAGCCGAAAAACTAAAAAATATCATTCAATTCTGAATCTGAATATACGGAGATCAAAATCACTGCTTTTGTATCCCCGATATTTTTTACGAAATGGGGGACACTCGCATTCCAGCTGAAGGAATCTCCTTCTTCTACGATAATGGAATCCTCTCCTTGTTCAGCAAGGATTTTTCCTTGTAAGACTAAATGGCATTCTTCACCTTCATGGGCGTTTGGTTCCCCCATTGAAGCACCCGGTGGACATTCGACAATCATCATACGCAGCCCGCCTTTTGAGGTGAGATGTTCTACTTTTAAATTGTTAAATGATGTTGTTGTGCGTGTATCCTTACGAACGACTCGCATATGCTCTTTCTTCTCTAATAATAAGTAGGGAAGCGGAACCTCGAGAAAATCTGATATTGCTTTTAATGTATTAATCGATGGAGATGTATTATTATTTTCAACATTACTAATAAATCCCTTCGATAATCCTGTACCATCGCACATCTGGGCGATGGTTATTTTTTTTCGATTTCGTATCGCACGAATTTTTGAACCAATATCCATAATTTGTACCTCACATGTTTTCTAGTAGGAAACTTAATTCTATAGTAGCAAAAAAACAGTTGACAATCTACTAAGTCTATTGTTATCTTATAGACAACAAATATTCATATTTAGAAACAAATCTTAAAAGTTTTCTTTTTTACCCTTATGTTTCTTTATATGAATGTTTTATCTCTATATAAATACAATGCTATGGGGATACTTTAAGTAAATAACAGAAAGGAGGGATGAGCGAATTGAATTCACCTTTTGTTTATGAACTACGCAATCCATCAAAAATTGATTCTGATAAAAAATATCCTGCTTTGTTTTTAATGCATGGTATGGGGAGCAATGAACAAGATCTCCTCTCATTAGTAAATGGTTTGGAGGCTACATTTTATATATTTAGTATTCGCGGACCATTGGCACAACCACCAGGGTATGCCTTTTTTACAATTGAAGGTTATGGAAAACCGCACAGAGAAGTATTCGACCAAAGCATTGTTCAACTCACGAATTTTCTTGATTATGCATCAAAAAACTATCCGATTGATCAAGAAAACATCTATTTACTAGGATTCAGTCAAGGGGCCATTGTTTCGATGACTTTAGGGCTTGCATTAGGCGAAAGAATTAAGGGAATTGTTGCTTTGAGCGGCTATATTCCTGGTTTCGTAAAAGAAGAATATGACATCAAGTCAGTCCAAAATCTTTCAATCTTCATTTCTCATGGGGAACATGACCCTGTGTTGCCTTATCAATGGGGAGTAGAAAGCAACGAGTTTTTTGAAAAGCATGGTGCAAATGTGAGCTTTTATTCTTATCCGGAAGGACATACCGTCTCATTACAAAATTATCATGATTTTATAGCATGGATCACGAACGATCTAAAAAATGGAGGAAACAGAAGTGGAAAATAAATTTGAATTAGGAAATTTAATTATTAGAGTTGTTTTAGGTATAACGTTTTTTATTCATGGATTTGTGAAGTTTCAAGGTGGAATTGAAAACACGGTTGGCTGGTTTGAGAGTATTGGAATTCCAGGATTTGCTGCATATGGTGTAGCGATTGTTGAGCTTGTTGGGGGAATTATGTTAGTACTTGGCTTATTTAGTAGAATCGTTTCTATTTTTTTTGCGATTGTAATGGCTGGGGCAATTGTAAAAGTGAAACTTTCAATCGGTTTTTTAGGTGATGGTCAGATGGCTGGATATGAATTAGACTTGGCATTTCTTGCGATGGCTGTGATGCTTGCTATATCTGGTTCAAAGGTATTTGCTCTTGACCAATTTATTTTAAAAGGGAAAGAAAATACGACAACTTCCGTAAATTAGCTGAAAAAGCATTACCTTAATCAGGTAATGCTTTTTTGAATTTCACATTTATCACAACAACCTCAGACCTTGATCCAAGTCTGAGCGGTGGTCCCCATGTTCCAAAACCGGACGATACGATCGAATGCATATCTCCTTTTTTCAACATGCCGTAATCATTTTCATAAAGCCTATTGGTCAACAGATTTCCGGGAAACATTTGTCCCCGATGGGTATGTCCTGACAGAATCAAGTCGATTCCGTTAGCCTTGGCAGCATCTAGTTCATTAGGTTGATGGTCTAGCATAATTAAGGGTTTTGATGAATCTAGTGATGAAACAAGCCTTCCAATATCGACACGATTTTTATCTGTATCATCATTTCTTCCTATTAGATAGATCCCGTTTTCAATCATGGTGGATTCATCGGTTAACACTTCAATCCCAAGTTTCTCCATTTCTTCGACAATTTTTTCATCGTCGTCTCCGTAGTAATCATGATTCCCAAGTGTGGCATAGACGCCAAGTGGTGCTTCAATTTTTTTCATAATGTCACCCATGTTTTCTTGTAAAAATGGCTCGATGTGATCATCGATGAGATCACCGGGGAGCAACACGATATCTGGACGAGTTTCTTCTATTAAATGGACCAATTTTTCGAGATGGTTTTTTCCAACAATACTACCAAGGTGAAAATCAGACGCCATTAAAATTTTCAAATCATCCCGTTCGACATTTTTGGCGATCGTTATATCATACGTTTGTACAACGGGGCTCCATGCATAGAAAGTCCCGAAGCTAAAGATCAGGATATACACCGTAATCACCCCAAATCCAAACGCACGAATTCCTTTCTTTTTAAATAGAAAGAAAAATAGGGTTGCGAGAGGCAGAAGGATCAGGCCATATCCAGCTAGGATAAGCCAATAATATCCGATGGTCTGTAGAATGGCTGATGATGTCGAATAACCAAGAAATATGGTTAATGATAAAACTAGAATGACTAAGAGATATGTCTTTTTATGTCGAAATGAAAATGAATGTTTGAGCCAAACCCATCCCATATACCCAAAAAAGAAGCTCATACCAACATAGAGTAAAATAAATAAAAGAATCGCAAGAATAAACATAGTCCGAAAAGCCCTTTCCAATTAAGTCTGTTCTTATTAAAATAGTATAATTGAAACTACTCGTTTCGTCTTTTCTTTTGCTTCATTTTATAAAAGGAAAGTGGTTATAAAATAGAAGGTTGCAACGTATTTATAAATGTTTGTAAAAACGGTGTACAGGCAGGTGTGTAAGGGTTTACAGTAATTGTAAGAAAATTTCGGGGTTTTCTAGAACTCTTGACTTTTGTTCGAAACGTAGTAAAGTAAGTGAATGTATTCCGTATGTAAATTTTATTACGCTTGTTAATAATTTGTTCATATTTGATTGATAAAATAATTTTTAGGATTTTGGTTAGTGAATTAATTCTTGTTTAGATTGAAGGTAGGTGCAATCATGAAAAAGAACATTCTAAAACGTGGTCAAAATATCTTCACTAGTTTTTTTGGCTTTTACTTATTAGCGGTGTTATTCCTATGGATGAAAACATATATTTCGCAATCAACTGAGTTTACCATAAGTATAGATAATACATTGCAGACCTTTATATTATTTTTGAATCCACTTGGATCAGCATTATTCTTTTTAGGTCTTGCATTTTTAGGTAAAGGGAAAAAGAGATATAGACGACTTCTTATTATCTATTTTCTAATGTCGTTCCTTTTATACGCGAATATTTTATATTACCGTTTCTTTAGTGACTTTATTACATTCCCAACATTGTTCCAAACACAAAACTTTGGCGATGTGAGTGGAAGTGTTGTTTCACTCTTGAAACCCTATGATTTCTTATTCTTCGTTGACTTTATCGTATTAGTAGCACTTGTTGTATTTAAATTCGTGAAGATTGAAACAACAACTAGCATGAAAGGTATAAAAGTAGCTGCATTATTTGCGTTTTCGATTTTAATTTCGGCTGTTAACCTAACGCTAGCAGAGGCTGATCGTCCACAGCTTTTAACACGTGGATTTGATCGCCATTATATTGTGAAATATTTAGGTATGTACAACTATACAATTTATGATGCTGTTCAAAGTACAAAGGCTTCTACGCAACGAGCATTAGCAGATAGTAATGACAGCATTGAAGTAATTAACTATACAAAAGCAAACTATGCTGGGCCAAATCCAGAATATTTTGGTGTAGGTAAAGGCATGAACGTGATTTATCTTCATCTTGAGTCCATGCAAAACTTCTTAATCAATTACGAACTGCATGGGGAAGAGGTAACGCCATTCCTTAACTCATTAACGAGGGATGAAAATACACTTTATTTTGATAATTTCTTCCATCAGACAGCACAAGGTAAGACTGCTGATGCAGAGTTTATTCTTGAAAACTCATTATATGGTCTTCCACAGGGATCTGCTTTTACAACGAAAGGTTTGAACACATATCAAGCGGCACCAGCAATCCTTGGACAAGAGGGTTACACGTCTGCTGTATTCCACGGTAACTCAGGAAGTTTCTGGAACCGTAATGAAATCTACAAATCATTTGGATTCAATCATTTCTTTGATTCAAGTTTTTATCAAATGAATCCAGAAGATCTTGCTGAATATGGATTAATGGATAAACCATTTTATGAGCAGTCAGCAGATTTATTAGAAACATTACCACAGCCGTTTTATACAAAATTTATTACAGTAACGCATCACTATCCGTACAAAATTAATGATGAGGATACAACGATTGCTCCACATACAACAGGTGATCGTTCAGTTGATCGATATTTCCAAACCGCACGTTATGCGGATGAGGCATTAGAGCAATTTTTCAATGATTTAAAAGAAAAAGGTTTATACGATAATTCAATTATCATTATGTATGGTGACCATTATGGTATTTCGGAAAACCATAATAAAGCCATGAAGCAAGTTTTAGAGAAAGAAGAAATTACACCATTTGATAATGCGTCCCTTCAACGGGTACCAATGTTTATCCGTGTACCAGGAATGGAAGGTGGAGTTCAGCACCAATATGGTGGTCAAATCGATCTTCTTCCAACACTCTTACACTTGCTAGGAATTGATTCAAAAGATTATGTACAATTCGGAACAGATTTACTGTCTGAACAACATGATCAAGTTGTTCCATTCCGTAATGGTGATTTCGTAAGTTCAACGATTTCTGCAGTTGATGGTAAGTTTTATGATTCAACAACAGGTATTGAAATAACTGAAGACGAAGACCAGCTAGATACTGCGAAAAAGCTTCAGGACATTGTTGAAGAAAAATTAGGTACCTCTGATAAGGTTGTAAATGGTGACCTGTTACGATTCTACACACCAACAGAATTTAAACCAGTCATACGTTCAGAATACAATTATTTAATTGATGGTGAAAAATCAGCTGAATAAAGAGTAAAAGCTACCTAAGGATGGTTCTTAGGTAGCTTTTTTGATGGAGTGATGGGGTTTTTGGGTAGTATAGGGAGTATACAATCATATTTAATCAATTGAGTAAGGAGTAGTAATAATGGATAAGAGAAAACAAACAGGTGACCCGAGATACAAGGTAGCCAAAAAAGAAGCATTAATTGGAATAGGCTTAGCTGTCTTTAACTTTCTATGGTGGTTTGGATTTGCATATGGATTAGGGTCAAAACCTGTTTCTGAATATACATATATTGCTGGTTTACCCAGCTGGTTTTTTTATAGTTGTGTGGTTGGATTTCTAGTTGTTGTCTTTTTAGTCATCATTCTTGTAAAAACGGTCTTTGAAGAAGTACCGTTTGAAGAAGACGAGGGAGGGGATTCCTTATGAATTGGGAAGTCATGATTCCTTTCCTGGGTTTATTAGTGATTATTTTTGTTATTGGCATTTATGCAGCAAGCCGTCTAAAGGATAATTCCGGGTTTCTCCAAGATTATTTTCTAGGGAGCCGTGAGCTAGGCGGTTTTGTACTTGCCATGACAATGGTGGCTACGTATGGAAGTGCTAGCAGCTTCATTGGCGGCCCTGGTGCTGCCTACAATATAGGGCTTGGCTGGGTACTGCTTGCGATGATTCAAGTGGTCACAGGTTATTTTGTTCTTGCCGTCTTAGGGAAAAAATTTGCGATTGTGGCGCGTAAAATAAATGCTGTAACCCTGATTGACTTTTTAAAGGAGCGCTATAATTCGAAGTGGGTTGTTTTACTGTCAGCAGCAAGTATTATTATCTTTTTATTCGCATCGATGTCTGCCCAATGGGTAGGTGGCGGAAGATTAATCGAATCCTTGACAGGGTTGTCTTATACAAGCTCCTTATTTATTTTTGCAGTTTCTATTTTAGTTTATGTAACGATAGGCGGATTTCGTGCTGTTGCTTTAACGGAAACCATCCAGGGAATTATCATGTTTGTCGGGACCTTAATCATTTTAATTGGAACGATTATTGCAGGTGGGGGTGTCCCTGCTATTATAGAAGAGCTTACCATTCAAAATCCAAACCTTGTCTCACCGTTTGGGCATGATGGATCCCTTACTCCAATCTATTTATCTTCCTTTTGGATACTTGTTGGGGTCGGAGTTGTTGGATTGCCTCAGATTGCTGTACGTGCGATGTCATATCGGCATGCTAAAGCAATGCACCAAGCGATGATTATCGGAACCATCGTAGTTGGTTTTATCATGCTTGGCATGCATTTATCAGGAGTATTTGCAAGAGCAATCCTTCCTGGGATTGAAGTTCCAGATACGGTTATGCCGTTATTAGCGATGGAGGTATTACCGCCCTGGTTAGCTGGGGTTGTTCTTTCTGCACCGATGGCGGCAATCATGTCTACCGTTAACTCGTTATTATTAATCGTTGGTTCATCGATTGTAAAGGATGTGTATCTAAATTACATAAAACCTGATGCATCAGTGACAGTGGTGAAACGAATGAGTATGGGTGTAACTGCTTTGATTGGAGTACTTGTTTTCTTTATGGCGATCAATCCCCCCGATTTGCTCATTTGGTTAAACTTGTTTGCATTCGGTGGGCTTGAGGCAGCGTTTATTTGGCCGGTTGTGCTCGGATTGTATTGGCGAAGGGGGAATAAATATGGAGCCATCTCCTCTATCCTCGTTGGTGTTGGAAGCTATATTCTCATTCACACGACCTTTCCAGAAATTTTAGGCATGCATTCTGTTGTTCTGCCTGTCCTTTTCTCGCTCATTACTTACATCGTCGCAAGCTTACTAGTGAAGGAAAAAGATCTTGAACATTTACGGAATATTGATGCGAAGTTTTCGTAATCGACAAGAGCCCTGTGCATGAATCAATAAATTAAAAAACCCCACGACCTGTGGGGTTACCCTGAATAAACACTTCCACATGTGTTTGCCTCTGGTTCATAATAACAATGTTGTTTAAATTGTCCTGTAAATGGTTGACCATACCAGGTAGGAGGACAAGGAGCATACGGGTTAAAATACCAAAGGGCAAACTTGGAAGGATGTTCTCTCCAACGGTCTAATGTTTGTTTGGCCAATTTTTTTTCAACATCTCTAGCTGGATTATAAAACATATTCCCTTTTTGGACGGCTTCAAAAGAATAATTTCCTCCCTGTACTTGAAAAATCACTTGCCTTATTGTCCTTACATCTTTAAAATCCAAACAATCAGCTACTGCCCGATTTACAATGACATTCCCGACCATAAGCATCCCTAATCTACCTTCACCTTCGGCTTCTGCCCTCATCATCCTTGCCACCAAAGCGATGTCACTGTCAGTATATTTTACTCTTGGCATTTATCATCACCCCTACAAGAATTGTATGAAAAACAACTCAAAAAAAGTCGCTTTTGACTCATTTTTATCAGAATCTGCTTGTCACACCCTCATGAATCATGTCCAATTTTGTTACCCTACAAAATGGGGACAATCCCAGGAAGACATTTACTTGTCTTAACATCGCATTTAATGTGTCAAGATCAAGTCGATTTTTTCGAAGATTTTATTCCTTGTGGGATTAAACAAGGTTTTGTGAAAAAATAAATTTGATAGTTGACAATTGTATGAAAAAAATGGTAATCTTCAAGAACACTAATAAAAAATTTACAAAGGAGGAAAGGACAATGAGAGATCTAAATACACGCAACCTAAACACAACTTTATACATTGTCCATACCTCTAATTTGTAGGATTATAGATTCCTCATGCAATTAAAGGTATAGGTACGCCTACTATACCTTTACAAAAGATGCATGCTCTTTTTAGGGTATGCATCTTTTTTGTGTGTGGAATTTTTTAGTGAATTCGCGCGTCAAAGGAGAAATGACAATGTGGAACAAACGACGAGTATTGATTTTCAAAAAGGAGTTGCTGGATAGTGGGTAGCTCGGGGCTTTCAGCCGTGAAAGAGAAAGAGGGTATGAAATATGTTTGAAGTATTAGGTAAGCTTGGTTGGTTTTTTAAAAAATATTGGTTGCAATACTCAATTGCAATTGTCTTGTTAATGATTGCCACTGTGTTAGAAGTCATTCCACCATATTTACTTGGCTCCATCATTGATCTATTAACAGCAGGTGATATGACAAGGACGGTGTTGTTTCAATACGTTTTAATATTTGTAGCCATTATTGTTTCCGGCTATTTCTTGAATTTCTTTTGGCAGTACCGATTATTTGAAGGTTCTTTGAATCTTGAAAAATTAATGCGTCGAAAGCTGATGCTTCAGTTTTTAAAAATGACACCAACCTTTTATGAGAAGAACCGTACAGGTGACTTAATGGCACGTGCGACGAATGATTTGAATGCCGTATCACTAACAGCGGGTTTTGGAATTATGACATTAATCGATTCTACCCTGTTTTTGGGCACGATTATTTTTGCTATGGGCTTCATGATTTCGTGGAAATTAACATTCTTTTCGATGCTTCCAGTTCCGGTTATGGCCGTGCTCATTCAATATTTAGGAAGAATTGTTCATGAACGATATATGAAAGCTCAGGATGTATTCGGAGAATTAAATGATAATGTCCTAGAGTCTGTCGCAGGGGTGAGAGTCATTCGCGCCTATGTGCAGGAAAAGAAAGATGAAAAAGATTTTGCTGATAAGAGTGAAGAAGTTTATCAGAAAAATATCCACACAGCGAAGATAAATGCTTTATTCGGCCCGATCACAAAGGTCGGAACGGGTATAAGTTATGTTGTTGCACTTGGTTATGGTGCATTTCTCGTCGCAAATGGTGAAATGTCAGTCGGTCAGCTTGTTACATTTAATGTTTATTTAGGTCTTGCAGTATGGCCCATTTTTGCAATTGGTGAGCTTATAAACGTCATGCAGCAAGGAAATGCTTCACTTGATCGTGTGCAAGAAACGCTTAATTATAACGCTGATGTAAAAAACACCAATAACCCTGTTGCCGTTTCGACACCGAATAAGATTGGATTTCATGATTTAATGTTCCAGTATCCAACGAGTCAGGTGAAAAACTTACAGAAGATAACCCTGGCACTAAAAAAGGGAGAAACACTGGGTATCGTAGGGAAAACAGGTGCTGGGAAGACAACATTTTTACGACAATTACTGCGTGAATATCCCTTGCAAAAGGGTCAAATCAGTATTGCCGGAATTGACATAGCGTCACAAACGAAGGAACAAATACTAGATTGGATTGGATATGTTCCCCAGGATCACGTGTTATTTTCACGTACGATTCGAGAAAACATTATGTTTGGTAAAGAAGATGCTACAGATGCTGAAATCGAGAAGTCAATACACTTAGCATACTTTAAAAAAGACTTGGAAAACTTACCGAGGGGGCTTGAAACCCTTGTAGGAGAAAAAGGAGTATCCTTATCTGGCGGACAAAAGCAACGCGTGTCAATTGCACGTGCGCTTATTAAAGATCCCGAAATATTGATCCTAGATGATTCACTATCAGCGGTTGATGCGAAAACAGAGGCACGAATCATCGAAAACATTCAGAATGAGCGAAGCGATAAAACAACCATTATTACGACACATCGTTTATCCGGTGTTCAACATGCTGATCAGATTATCGTTCTGGATGAAGGACAAATTACAGAACAGGGGACTCACGAGGAGCTTTTAAAACAAAATGGTTGGTATAAGGAACAATTTGACCGTCAACAGCTAGAGGGGGACGGAGCATGAGTACAGGTAAACGATTAACAAAATATGCGATGTATTACAAGGGACCGATTTTTCTAGGGTTATTTTTCTTAACGATTGCGGTGTTTACAGATCTTGCAGGTCCATTTATTGCAAAGCATATTATCGATGAATATATGGTCATTGGAACTATTGAAATTCAGCCAATTGCCTGGCTGCTTTGCTTATATTTGATTTTAGCCATCGCAACGGCAATTTTGCGGTATTTTATGTATATCTATTTACAAGTAGGGGCCAATCGGGTTATCCAAAAGTTGCGTCAGGATGTATTTGGTCATATTCATACATTGCCAATCCAATATTTTGATCAGCTTCCCGCCGGAAAAATTGTTGCGCGTGTTACGAATGACACTGAAGCCGTTCGAAATTTATACGTGCAGGTTCTTTCAAATTTTGCAACAAGCTTTATTTCAATTGCGGGTGTATATATTGCACTTTTTATTCTTAATTGGAAAATGGCGATGCTTGCATTGCTTATGATTCCGATTTTGTATATATGGATGATTTTATACCGGAAATACGCATCACAGTATAATAAAGTGATTCGTAAAAAAATCGCAGATATCAACGCGATGATTAATGAATCCATACAAGGAATGACCATTATTCAAGCCTTTCGTCGTGAAAAACAAATGACGAAAGAATTTGATGAAATGAATGATCAGCATTATGCCTATGGGCGAAAATTATTGCTGCTGGATTCTGCCACTTCATTTAACTTAGTCAATACATTACGTCTCACCATGTTTACGATTTTCATTATCTATTTTGGAACGCAATCCTTATCGATTGGTGAAGTTGCATCAGCAGGTACGTTATATGCCTTTGTTGATTATTTAACGCGGCTATTTAATCCAATTACGAATGTTGTGAATCAGTTTTCCCAACTAGAACGTTCACTTGTTGCAGGGAAGCGCGTATTTGATGTGTTAGATTTGGAAGGGGAAACGGTATCGGAGGAAACAATGCCCAGATATGACGGGCATGTAGTATTCGATGATGTCACATTTGCCTATAATGATGATGAATATGTATTAAAGCATTTATCGTTTGAAGCAAAACGTGGTGAAACAGTAGCCTTAGTTGGTCATACCGGTTCCGGTAAAAGCTCAATCATGAACCTGCTTTTCCGATTCTATGATCCGTCCAAAGGAAAGATTTATATCGATGGAATCGACATCACTTCATTGCCAAGACAGACAATCCGCCAGCATATGGGAATCGTTCTTCAGGACCCTTATCTGTTCACAGGGACGATTGCTTCGAACGTAAGCTTGAATGACTCGAAGATCACACGGGAGAAAGTTGAGGAGGCATTACAAGCAGTTGGCGCAGAACGAGTCCTTAAGAATCTAGAAAAAGGGATTGATGAACCTGTTATTGAAAAAGGAAGTACGCTCTCATCTGGCCAACGTCAGCTTATCTCATTCGCACGTGCACTTGCGTTTGACCCAGCGATTCTAATACTGGATGAAGCCACTTCAAATATTGATACGGAGACAGAAGAGATTATTCAACACGCGATGGAGGTTCTTAAGAAAGGGCGTACAACCTTTATTATTGCTCACCGCCTTTCAACAATCAAAAATGCCGACCGCATTCTCGTATTAGAACGAGGGGTTATTAAAGAACAAGGTACCCATGATGAATTATTAGCTTATGGTGGCATCTATGCCCAAATGTACCGGATGCAAGCACAATCACTATATGCATAAAAGATTGGACCACACGTGTTAAGTCACGGTGGTCCTTTTTATAAGCCCTTTCGTTTGATATCTCATTCTTACCTTGTAATAATAGAAGTATTACAGTTGAAAGGGGCTAGACGGATGAAAGTTTGTGTTGTTGGAGCAAATGGACAAATTGGAAAACAAGTGGTAGGGCTTTTAAAAGAAAGTAGTGAGCATACACCGATTGCGATGGTACGTAAACAGGAGCAAGTAGCCCATTTTGAGAATTTGGGAGTTGAAACAGTTTTGGCAAGTGTTGCGGATAGTGTGGATAAAATTCGAGACGCGATTTCGGGCTGTGATGCGGTCGTGTTTACAGCAGGGTCTGGTGGTCACACAGGTCCAGATCAAACCCTTTTAATTGATCTTGATGGTGCTGTTAAAACGATTGAGGCAGCAGAACAATCAGGAGTAAAGCGCTTCGTAATGGTTAGTGCGTTAGGTGCAGATCAGCGTGAAAAATGGAATGAGGCAATCCGTCCATATTATGTCGCAAAGCACTATGCCGATCGAATTCTCGAACAAAGTGATTTAACCTATACCATCGTTCGACCTGGTGGTTTATTGAATGAAGAAGGTACAGGAAAGATTGCGATTGGGGAGAATTTAACGAGAAATACAATCCCTCGTGCGGATGTCGCAAAAGTGATTGTTGCTTCCTTAACAGAGGAACGTACATATCGTCAATCCCTTGACCTTGTAAGTGGCGATGTGCCAGTTGCAGACGCTTTGAAAAAGTTATAGGGGAACATTACGCTTGCGGCTAAAAAAGTCGCAAGCGTTTTTTTCACGAAATAAGAAACTATAAAATTTCAGACTCAAATTCAGGTGGAACTGCACCCCGGAGTCCGAATGAAGCGATGATTTGGACACAAGTGTTTTGAAACCTCACCCGCAAGTCCAAATGAACCGGTGATTCCGACACGGATCGGGAAAAGCCGCCTCCCCAAGTCCGAATGAAGCGATGATTCGGACACAAGTGATTTGAACCTCACCCGCGAGTCCAAATGAACCAATGATTCGGACACAGAACAGGAAAAACCGCACCCTCGAGTCCGAATGAAGCGATGATTCGGACACAAGTGATTTGAAACCTCATCCGCGAGTCCAAATGAACCAATGATTCGGACACAGATCAGGAAAAACCGCCCCTCTGAGTCCGAATGAAGCGATGATTCGGACACATGTGATTTGAAACCTCACCCTCGAGTCCAAATGAATTGATGATTCTAACATAAGTTGGGTTATTTCAATGTATTAAGTCTGAAACAAGGTTTGTGCGGTAGAAATTACCCTCTATTTTTATGCAGCCCACACACCGAATCCCATTTTTTCATTTGTCCGCAGGAAACACTATTCCCATTTGGTTCCGGGCTTCATCAAGAATTTCCATGACAGTGATCGAATTATCATACGTATTTACACTCGATTCCAAGGAACTATTTTTAATAAGTTCAATAAATTCCTTTGCTTCGTAATACATCGTGTGCTGTTCAGGAAGGATGGAGATATCCTCAACCCTGCCATCCCGATAGTGAATGTTAACTTTTTCAGGTGATGAAATTTTATCAATAAGAATGCTGCCATTTTCACCTTGAATTTCAGAAGGAATATAAGAATTCGTGATTTTCGAAAACATCATCATTCCCTCCATCTCCTTATAATGGGCAAGAATACTACCTTCGCCATCTACTCCAGAATCAAGCATCTGCCCACTAGCTTTGATCGAATCCGGCTTTCCAAATAATTGTACCATCGGATACACACAGTACACACCAATATCCATTAATGAACCATTTGAAAATTCAGGTTTGAAGGCATTTAATATCGTCCCTTCCTTATAGGCATCGTAGCGGGACGAATATTGACAATAGCTCGCAAAATAGCGGCGTACCGGACCGATTTTATGTAGATTCTCGCGAATGCTTGAATAAGAAGGGAGAAATCCCGATTTCATGGCCTCCATTAAAAGCACTTGATTATCCTTTGCAGCTTGAATCATATCCTTTAGCTCTCTCGTATTTGAGGCAATCGGCTTCTCACAAAGTACATGCTTGCCATGTTTCAATAGAATAATGGCTTGAGAGGCATGGAAGGATGTAGGGCTTGCGATATATACTGCATCAATAACATCAGATTGTGCCATGTCTTCAATCGATGTAAAGGTATAAGTCGCTTGATGTTTTTCGGCAAATTCCGTTGCGCGTTCCTCGGTTCGTGAATAAACAGCAGATAATGAAAAATCCTTGATGCCCTTTGCTGCTTCTAAAAAGGCATCGGTAATCCAGTTGGTTCCGATCACTCCAAATCGAATCATAAAATTTCCTCCATATGTAAAAATTAGAACATATATATTATAACAAACATTCACTAATTGAAAAAAATGATAAAATGGGAAAGTATACATTTTAGAATAGGGATGGGGTAAATTGAAGGTTTTTTTTAGTTCATTACAATGGCTTGCCTTTATCATTGCGAGTTCGATTGTGGCGCCAATCGCGATTGCATCTCTTTATGGAATGGATCCAGCTGAAACCGCAAGCTTTGTAGCGCGGACCTTCCTTGTACTCGGATTATCCGGCTTGGTTCAAGTGTATTTTGGGCACCGATTGCCGATTAATGAAGGACCTGCTGGTTTATGGTGGGGCGTGTTTATTATTTATGCTGGTTTGGGTCCAACTCTATATGGATCTGGTGATGAAACACTTCGAGCCATAGAAGCAGGAATTTTAGTAAGTGGAATTTTATTTATGCTTCTAAGTGTATTCGGGATTATTGATCGACTGTCAAAGTTATTTACACCAGTTGTAACAGGCACTTATTTAATTTTACTTTCACTGCAGTTGAGTGGTTCGTTTTTAAATGGAATCTTTGGAGTTGGCTACCGTGGTGAAGAAACGGTAAATCTAAAAATCGCGGGTATTTGTCTATTTATTATTCTTTTTACCTTTGTTTTTGCAGAAAAAGGGCCCCGGGGATTCAGGCAATACTCCGTTCTTATCAGCTTAGCCCTTGGTTGGATCATTTTTGCTGTCTTTGGACTAACTGATCCAATTAAAGTCACATCGAATCAACTAATTGATGTTCCTCGAATCTTTGTTTTTGGGAATCCAGTTTTTGATAGTGGAATGATCGCTACATCAATCCTTGTGACTCTATTACTTTTAACAAATTTAATCGCAAGTGTAAGGGTTGTCGAGCAGGTGCTGCAATCCCAACATATTAAAGTAGAAAAAACAAGATATCGTCCTGCAGGTTTTATGGCGGGGATTAATCAAATACTTGCGGGACTTTTTTCAGCGGTTGCGCCTGTACCGATCTCAGGTGCTGCGGGATTCATTGCGACGACGAAAATTAACACTAGACTACCTTTTATTGTCGGTAGTTTTATTTTAGTCGGGATTAGTTTCTTTCCTAAAATCATGAACTTTGTTTCAGGATTGCCGGCACCCATTGGGTATGCAACGGTTTTTATTATATTCGCAAATCTCATGCTGCCAGCTTTAGCTGCATTTGAAAAACTAGTTAATAAAAGTCGTTCTCGAATGATTATTGTCTTTTCATTATTTGTTGGAGTAGGATCAATGTTTGTGCCTTCTAGCGCTTTTCAGGATGTGCCACCTATTTTAACGTCGATTCTAAATAATGGACTCGTTCTTGGAACAGTTGTCGCCATCTTAATCGAACAGACTGTGACGAGACTTGGCTCCAAAAAGAGAGAAAGAGCCTAGTCGAAACGTCGATAATTATGCTACTATAAAGAAAAATCTGTTAAAGCGAAGTATCCAACCAGACTTTGCTTTAACTTGTTGATAGTTAAGTAGAGGTGACTTGATGGATACCGTAAAAATGTATACGGCTTTTGCGAAAAAGGCCTTTATGAGATCAGCCGCCTATCGATTTGACGTGTGGACAAGGCTGGTTTCGAATATCATCTTTCTGTTAATGTGGATGTCGATTTGGTATGCATTATATGCTGGTAAAGAAGAAGCAAGTGGGATATCTTTAACCGCTATGCTGACTTATGTCGTTGTCAGCCAGTTTTTAACGGCAGTGAATGGTGCTGGAACGCCATTATGGGAGCTGCAGGAAAAAGTTCGAACAGGCGACATTGCGCTCGAATTAATGAGACCTTTTGATGTGCCTTTACGTTATTTGTTTGCCGATTTTGGTAGTGTCGCGTTTTATATGCTAACCGCATTAGTTCCGTTATATATTCTCTTGTTTTTCTTTGTTGACCTAAGCCTGCCAACCTCATGGCAGACGTGGATTTTATTTGCGATTTCAGGATTTTTAGGTTTTCTGATTCGGTATTGTATTGAGCTGACATTTGGATTATTTACGTTTTGGCTCATTGAAACAGGAGGAATTGAGGATATCTTTTATTTTTCCGTTTCACTTTTATCGGGATCTGTGATTCCGTTGTGGTTTTTTCCGGGGTGGTTGCAAACGTTTGCGACATATTTGCCATTTCAAGGAATCTATTTCATTCCGAATGCTATTTTCATAGAAGAAATTTCGGGTAGCGCTGTGTTCCTATCAATTGGTGTTCAGCTATTTTGGGTGGCAGTGTCTTACGGAATCCTCCGTTTTGTTTGGAGTAAAGCGTCAAACAAAGTGATTGTGCAGGGAGGGTAAATGATGAAAACACTAATAGACTATGTTCGTTTGTATTTTCGACTTGTCGGAGCAGGTGTCCGTGCCCAAATGCAGTATCGCTTTGCGTTTATCATGCGTATTGTCGGAATGGTCGCGGCCTACACCGGAACAGCCGTGACAATGTGGATCATGCTCTATCAATTTAAGGAACTTGGGAATTGGAATTTCTATGAACTGCTCTTTTTATTTGCACTTGCCGTGTTGTCTTGGGGGTTTTGTATCATTCTCTTTTTCCATTTTAGAAGCTTGGATACCTATATTGTGAACGGGACCTTTGACCGGTTTCTCGTTCGACCCATTAATCCATTCTTTCATTTTATGGCGATGAAATTTGATATAGGGGCGGCAGGTCAATTTATTTTTAGTATTCTAGTTTTTATTTGGGTGAGCAATGCTCTAGATATTCATTGGCAATTTGGAAAAATCCTATTTTTGCTAGGGGCTGTATTAGGTGGGATTTTGGTTCAGGGTGGTCTGCTCGTTTTCATTTCTGCAATTGCCTTTTGGACGACAAAATCAGAGCGCTTTTATTGGGTCGTGATGTATCCAGCCCGAAATTTAACGAACTATCCGCTTTCCATTTATCCAAAACTGGTCCAATGGGTAACAGCATTTGTCGTTCCATTTGGGTTTGTGAACTACTTCCCGGCAACCGTGCTTTTAGAGAAGGAAACACCCAATTTTCCTTCGTATATTGGGTATTTTACACCGCTTGTGGGAATCGTTTTTTTTATAATTGCGTATAATGTGTGGATGCTTGGACTAAGTCGATATAAAAGTGCCGGTTCGTGATAAAAGATAATAGGGGGTTCGTGTCTTGGCTATTATTGAGGTTGAAAATCTAAGGAAAGAGTTTAAAATTGCAAAAAGGGAGACCGGTTTCGTTGGGGCACTAAAAAGTGTTGTCAATCGGCAATTTGAAACGAAAGAAGCAGTTAAGGGTATTTCTTTTTCCATTGAAAAAGGGGAAATGGTCGGCTATATTGGCCCAAATGGTGCCGGAAAATCAACAACGATTAAAATGCTTACTGGGATTCTAGTTCCATCTAGTGGTTCTGTTAATGTGAACGGGATTGTACCGTATGAAAATCGTAAGGTAAACGCTAAAAATATTGGTGTTGTGTTTGGTCAACGGACCCAGCTTTGGTGGGACCTGCCGACGATTGAATCATTTGAATTACTCAAGGAAATTTACCGTGTACCTGAATTTCGTTATAAAGAAAATATGGATACTTTTTCAGATATATTGGGTTTGGGTGAATTTTTGAACACACCTGTTCGTCAACTTTCACTAGGTCAGCGAATGAGAGCCGATATTGCGGCATCACTTTTACATGATCCGGATATTTTGTTTTTGGATGAACCAACAATAGGGCTTGATGTCGTTGCGAAAAAAAAAATGCGCGAATTTATTCAAGAAATCAATAAGCTTCGAAATGTGACAGTGATTTTAACAACCCATGATATGGAGGACATTGAGAAGCTATGTAAACGAATGGTCCTGATTGATCATGGCCAAAAGGTGTATGATGGCGATATTGCAGCTGTTAAGTCTCGCTATGGGAAAATGCGGACTTTGATTGTCGATGTCGAGGAAAATGGCGTAGACCTACAGGTTTCAAATGGGGAGCTCTGCAAAGTGGAAGGGAACCGTAAGTGGATCCGTTTCAATCGTGATGATTATTCCGCGTCAGATGTGATTTCACAAATTACGCAAACCCATAATATTACCGATTTGACAGTAGAAGAGCCGGAAATTGAATCAATTATCAGCCGGATTTATCAAGAGGGATTTATAAAGGAAGAAATTCCGGTGAAAGTTTGATATTTTGATGTGGAAAAGCCCTGCAAATGACTATTTAGCAGGTTTTTTTGTGCTATGGTCATTAGACGGTGGTCTATGGTCATTATTTCATTTCTATGGTCGATAAACATACTGCAAGGGTCGTAAGCATAAAAATGCCCCGAAATACAATTCGGGGCACGAACTTAAATTTTAAAAAAATAAATATGCCATTCCCACAATAATGGGTAAGGTGATAAACGTACGTTGTAAAAAAATAAGCACTAAATCTAGGAACGAAACTGGTATTTTAGAACCGAGCAGCAATCCACCGACCTCGGACATGTAGATTAACTGAGTGATTGATACACCTGCAATTACAAAGCGTGTAAGATCATTCTCAATACCTGCCCCAATAATGGATGGTAAGAACATATCCGCAAATCCGATTACCATTGTTTCAGACGCAGCAACTGCTTCTGGCACCTGGAGCAGGGTGAGGATTGGTACAAATGGCGCCCCTAAATACTTAAAGATTGGTGTGAATTCCGCAATAATCAGTGCAATTGTTCCGATTGCCATGACCACTGGAACGACACCCATCCACATATCCAACACGTTTTGCATGCCGCCTTTTAACACTTTAGAAAAATCTCCACTTTTTTTCGCTTGGCCGACTGCTTGTTCCATCCCCCATTGGAAACGACTAAAATTCGCAGGTATGGTTTCGTCTGCCTTTTGCGTAGTGCCTTCATAATACGTATCTGTTTTTCGTGATAATGGCGGGATTCTTGGCGTGATAATTGCCGCAGCCAAACCTGCAAGGAGGATTGTTAAATAGAACTGGCCAAACATATTTTGCAATCCCATTTGTGCTAAAATAACCACTGTAAATGTAATCGAAACAACGGAAAAGGCTGTTGCAACAATTGCTGATTCTCTTTTTGTATAATTGCCTTCTTCATATTGCTTATTTGTAAGAAGGACCCCTACTGTTCCATCTCCTAACCAAGAAGCGATGGCATCAACGGATGAACGTCCAGGTAATCTGAAAAGCGGGCGCATCACCTTTGTCAGCAATGCTCCAAATAGCTCAAGCAGACCAAAATCAAGTAATAAGGGTAAAAACAGCCCCGCAAATAAAAACACAGAAAATAAAACAGGGATTAAATCAAACAGCAGGGTGCCACCTGTTGAGTCCGACCAAATTGCCGATGGACCAAGCCTAAATAAGGTCATAATCGAAAAAATCATTCCCAAAATTCTTGCTGCAACCCATACGGGAGATACATAAAATAGACCGGATAAAAACGGAGATTTCGTAATAAACGCTGGTTTAACGATTACGGTAAACATGGAAATAACCCCAGTAATCGCGATCAATCCCGTCATTATATAAGGTATCGATTCTCCTAACAAATCTTGCACAATGCCAGCTAAGATAGCAACGGGGATCGTGAATACATCTTTATATTGAAACGGTACAATAAATAAAATAATTCCGATTAAAGAAGGAATAATAAATTTTAAATAATCAATAATTGCTGGTTTCTCTTGTTGTTTTTGAACTGCCATTTTTGTTTCACCTCAATTAAATCAAATGCGCCTTGGCGTATTTGCGCCCAGATTTTTTCGGGTTTGCCCGAAAACTTTCCATTGAAAATCTGTGGCATCCGCCGGAGGCTTTTTACCATACTCAGCAGAAGTAGGAGACTTCTGCTGAGTATGGTAAAAAAGTCACAAAGAATAGTTTATTACAATATGAATGAAATTGCGAGGGATTTTTAAATAAAAATACTCCCAAATGTATAAAAATACTATTCTGAAAAGACGGTTATTTTTGTAGCATTCCCAACTATGGGAGATACTAAAAAGGAAGGAGTGTGAACTATGAAAAAACGTCAACAAAAGGAAGAACCAACAATTGCGGTTGGAATTGACACAGAGGATGAATTAAGGGAAGATGCATCAATGGATGAAGTTGAAAAGGGCGATTATACACAGGTTACAACCCTTTCATATGACGAGAATGATCCAAGTTAACTAAGAAAAGCATTATCACAATGGTGATGATGCTTTTCTTGTTTTTGGCAAAAAAACCCAAATTATACTGATTTCCTTTTTAAGACAACCTCTAAAATGCTAAACTTGTAGTATACTTAAATAATGGTTTCATTAGAGGTAGATTCATAAACTAGGAGAATGATGATGTTACAAAAACTCAACAAAAAATTAGAGAAACTCATGCCACTCATTACACCTACAAGTGTAGTGTTAGGCGTATTACTAACTGCATACTTAGCTCCTTTTTCATACCTAGTACCGTGGATTTTTGCATTCATCACTTTTTCAGGAGCGTTAAGTTCAAGTTTTAGTTCATTAAAACGGGCAATTACACATCCATTTCCAATCTTAATTGCTCTTTTTACATTACATTTAATTATGCCTGCCTGGGCTTTGATTGTTGGACACTTAACCTTTCCAGGTGACAGCTTTACCATTACTGGCTTGATTTTGGCGGTGGTTATTCCAACTGGTATATCAAGCTTTATATGGGTTGCAATGAAACACGGAAATATTGCACTGACACTGTCCATCATTTTAATCGATACATTGATTTCACCATTTGTTGTGCCGTATAGCTTAACATTATTTGTCGGCAGTAATGTGGAAATGGATGTACTTAAGATTATGCAGGGGCTCTTTTTCATGGTAGTGCTTCCTTCAATCCTTGGTATGCTAGTGAATCATTTTACAAAAGGTAAATGTACAAAAACACTTAGCCCCACGTTGGCTCCTTTTTCAAAAATCGGTCTTGGGGTAGTAGTCATGATCAATAGTGCTGAAATAGCACCATATTTACAAAATGTTAACTTAAAACTTATTATGACTGGTGCTGTTGTTTTCTTTATATCATTTTGTGGCTATTTGTTTGCATGGGGAATTGGCCGCTTAATGAAATTAAACCCAGATGTCATAATCGCTCTTATTTTTACGGGAGGTATGCGTAATATTAGCGCGGGTGCCGTCATTGCAATTGCATTCTTCCCAGCAGAAGTTGCCGTTCCAGTTGTTGTTGGGATGCTATTTCAACAAATATTGGCTTCGATTTACGCTCTATTTATCGATCGTTTGTATACATTTGAACGGCTTGAGCAAAAATCTACTGCCTAATAAGCGCTGCTGAATTAAGGTATAATGGTGAGAAGAGTTCTATAAGAAATAAAAAGGGGTACACATATGGAAGAAGCAAAGTATTGCAGGGAATCTTTTGTTGTGAAGACAAGCAATGTATTTCCGCCTGATACCAATTATCATGGAACGATGTTTGGTGGCAAGCTGATGGCCCAAATTGATGATGTTGCCTCCATTGCTGCTGTAAGGCATTCACGCTCTCCAGTTGTAACAGCATCAACAGATTCAGTTGATTTCCTTCACCCGATTCATGAAGGTAGTTCTGTTTGTTTAGAGGCATTTGTGACCTACACGGGGCGATCATCGATGGAGGTCTTTGTGAAGGTGATTGCGGAGGATTTATATACGGGAGAACGGAATATTTGCGCATTATCATTTTTAACGTTTGTCGCATTAGATGAGAACGGGAAATCGAAGCCGGTTCCGAAAGTTATTCCAAAGTCTGAGGAAGAAAAGATGCTCCATGAATCCGCAAAAGAGCGTGCGGAAAATCGAAAAAGACGCAAAAAAGAAAACGAAAAAATGGCATCAAAATTCAGTATCACGTTGCCGTGGGAAGTATAAAGAAGGTTGTCCAGTCGATATCTGACTTTGGACAACCTTTTTTCATTTAACCGCGTTGTTCCTTTAATAAATCACGTATTTCAGTAAGCAGTTGTTCTTCTTTTGTTGGACTTGGATCAGCAGTAGGTTTTTCTTCTTCTTTTTTCTTAAAGCGTTGGAAAAAGCGGACAAAAAGAAAGATAGAGAAAGAAATAATTAAAAAGTCCACAACTGTTTGTAGAAAAGCGCCGTACATTATTTTCTCTCCGTTAAAGGGGATGGAAGCCTTAGCTATGTTTACCCCGCCAAGCAAAAAGCCAACTAACGGCATAATGATATCATTCACAAGTGATGTCACAATCTTCCCGAATGCTCCACCTATAATAACCCCAACTGCGAGGTCAATGACATTGCCTTTTAGGGCAAATTTTTTGAATTCATTCAGCATATCGTTGTTCTCCTTTCAAATCCTTTTATTATTTTACAGAAATTTGTTTGAAAGAAAATAGTACGAATGACTTATCATTTAAACCTTTCCAGTTGATGTAGCATATTTTCATTTCTTAAAATTTCAATCTGTCGTTCACCTAATAAATCAAAATGAGGGAAGCCTGCTCGGTTATGTATGTATTTTGAAGGAATTCCGTATTGCTTTCCCCACGCAATTAGTTTCTCTAGGTCAGCACAGCCAACCTTTGTCACTGTAGTCATGCCGGGAAAACGGTCGTCTATCCAATAATGTGTAAGAAACGCAATCTCTCCTTTGGAAACCTTCTTTTTCCATTCAAGAAGTTCCATACGTTCAATGCCAAAAGCCATGAAACATCCCACCTCTGTAAAATCTGTTCTCCCCATTATAACAAAAAGCAACATGATTAATAGTCTGTGACAAAACCCTTACACTTTGTCTTTTTGGTTCTACAACGAAATTTTGCTAATAAAATTGTAACATCTACTTAGAAAAATTCGTTAGGAGTGGGATTTTGAAAAAAACTGATCAATTTATTATACATGCGGATAAGGCAAGTGTATATTCTGTTTTTATGGATCCAATGAAATTGGGCCCATGTTTCCCAGGCTGTAAAGAGGTTAAACAATTGAGCCCAACTAAATATGAAACTGTGGTTGAGGTTAAGGTTCAATTTGTCCCCATTAAAATTCAGGGAGTAGGGGAGCTAAAAGAGTTCATTGAAAATGAAAAAATTGTTGTTGAAATGAAGGGGAAACCTGTTTCGCTTGCGGGCTCCTTTACAAATACCCTTACGGCAAACCTAAAGACGATTGAAGCAGATAAAACGCTAGTCGAATATGAAATGGATTTTGAAATGACCGGCAAATTAGCCAAGGTTGGAGAGCTTTTGATGAAGGGGTCGAGCAATAAACAATCAGAAGAGTTCATGAAAAACATAAAAGAATTGTTCCAGCATACGTGAAAATGCGGATTATAGCCAATCATCCCAAACTATTGCCAATAGCAAAATCACATTAAACAAAAAAGAGATTAGTGGACAAAAATCTACTAATCTCATTCTTATTACAACATACTTTCGAACGACTCCTGCACAATTCGCTCCGGATGAGAATAGACATTAAGCTTGCCACCGCGAATGAAACCAACTGCAGTAATATTGAGTTCCTCCGCCATTTTGATCGCTAAATCAGTAGGCGCTGATTTTGATAACACAATGCCAACACCAATTTTTGCGGCTTTTAACAAGACCTCTGAAGAAATTCTTCCGCTAAACACAATAACCTTATCCCGAACTGGAATTTTATTATTTATGCAATATCCGTATATTTTATCAAGGGCATTATGTCTTCCAATATCGGTTCGGTTCACAATCATTTCGTTTGGCGTACAAAGTGCAGCATTGTGCACACCGCCCGTATCTTTAAAGACAACGCTATTTTGCTGCATTTCATTCATCAAGCTGATGCATTCTTCCGGCGTAAGGGTAATAGTTGCTGTTGATGTTTTGGCCGTTTTTGCATCATTCACAAAGTAGAATTGTCTGCTCTTTCCACAGCAGGAGCCAATAAAACGCCTAGAATAATATTCCTGACTTGTTGTCACTTGAGTAGTCGTGTCAACATATGCATAGCCCTGACCTTCATCAATATGAATACTTTTTATTTCGTCTCGAAAACGGATTACACCTTCTGAAGCTAAAAAGCCAATCACAAGTTCATCGAGCTCTGAAGGGGTACAAACCATTGTCGCGAATTCTTGCTGATTTAAGATAATGGTCAAAGGAAATTCAGTGACGATTTGATCTTCGTCATCAATTAATTGACCATCTTCAAATTTGATAATACCTTTTCTTACAGTAATAGAATCCACTATCTATCCACCTCGCTTTCCATTCAAACTTAGCATTCATGCAAATCCCTAATTGATTACTAATATATAATCATACTTTTTTTGGAAGTACAACCATGAAATTTTTCACAACTCGAAATAATTTCACAAATATCTATTGTATTATTTTGCTAGTTTTGATACTATCGTAACAAATAGTTCACAATATCGACACAGTTTTGTCACAGGATAGCGAACCTGTCTCTGCTGCAAAAGGTGGGATATTGGAAACGATTACTGTTAATTTTGTAGTAGCGAACCTGCTGTGGAAATTAACCGTCATCATCCTGTTTATGCTTATTCAAGCATAGGGCTGCTGACGGTTTTTTATTTTTATTAAGGGATGCTGCAAAATGAACATCACTACTTCAAAATTAAGGAGAGATGAAATGGAAAAGACGAAAAATCGTTGGCTGATTGCAGCCTCGGCCGTTGGAATTCACTTATCAATCGGTTCTGTATATGCTTGGAGTGTATTTACAAAGCCACTTCAAACACAATTTGGATGGGATTTAACCGACATCAGCATGACCTTTAGTATCGCGATTCTTTTCTTAGGATTATCTGCAGCCTTCCTAGGGCATTTTGTTGAAAAATACGGTCCTCGTGCATCTGGTATTCTTGCGGCCATTTTCTTTGGAGTAGGGATTACAGGTTCAGGGCTTGCAATCAACTTAGAATCACTGCCATTATTATATTTATTCTATGGCGCATTAGGTGGAATTGGTCTAGGCGTTGGATACATTGCTCCAGTTTCTACACTTGTAAAATGGTTTCCGGATAGACGTGGGATGGCGACGGGACTTGCCATCATGGGATTTGGGTTTGCTGCCTTAATCAGTAGTCCAATTATGCAAAAACTGATTGTTTCCGTTGGGATTGCAAATACCTTTTATATTCTAGGAATTTCTTATTTTATTATTATGATATTAGCGTCTTTATATCTTGAGCCACCAAAAGCAGGCTGGTTACCAGCAGGTTTTAAAGATAAGGTTTCTTCCGGGGCTGCAAAAGTAAAACAGGATTTAGCCCAATTAACAGCGAATCAAGCAGTAAAGACAAAACGTTTTTATTATTTATGGCTCATGCTTTTTATAAATGTTACGTGTGGAATTGCAATCATCTCTGCTGCTTCTCCACTTGCACAAGAAAGCGTCGGCTTAAGTCCAGTTGCAGCTGCAGCATTAGTGGGAGTTTTAGGTGCATTTAACGGCCTTGGACGTATTGGATGGGCGTCAGTGTCTGATTACTTAGGGAGACCAAATACATATACAGTATTTTTTATCATTCAAGTAATCGCGTTCCCATTACTACCGCATGTATCGAATCCATTGTTGTTCCAGGTATTACTTGCACTAATTTACACATGTTATGGTGGTGGGTTCGCTGCAATTCCAGCTTACATTGGGGACTTGTTTGGAACAAAACAGCTTGGTGCAATCCACGGTTATATTTTAACAGCATGGGCAGCTGCAGGTCTTGCAGGTCCTATGTTCGCATCCTGGATTCGAGACACAACAGGAAGTTATACACAAAGCCTGACAGTATTTACTGCACTCTTTGCAGTCGCATTGGCGGTTTCACTGCTGATCCGTTTGGATATTAAGAAACTTCGAAAGCAACAATCTGAAGGTGCTGAGCTTGCCAGTTGACATTCATTGGTAATCTTGATTAACTTAATTCAGTAGGGTTGAAACCCCACTGAATTAAGTTAAAGCCTCCGGCGGATGCCACAGATTTTCAAAGGAAACTTTTCGAGCATAAGATCAAAGACTAAGAGCGCCACATCCTGTGGCAACGTCTTTGTGACCCACATCACGCGGGCCTAAAAAATCTGGGCGCAAATACGCCAAGGCGCATTTGATCTTGATGTTAATGAAGTTACTAGTAAGAGGGTAGACAAGAATGAATAAGTACGAAGCCGAGTTTAGCAATCTAGTAAGGTCTTTTCGGAAGAAACATATGGGTAAAGGACCTAGTAAAATCACAACAACCTTTTGTAAAAATTGGGCCATTTGCGAGATGAAAGGAAATCTATCTCCAGTGGAAAAATTTATTGCCGGTGCGGATGAGGGAAAACAAATGCTTCGTGCGGCAAGAACAGAAATGGTAAAAGAAATGTATCGAAAAAACAAGCCAGTTGAAATGGAAGAATTTTTAGGTTCAAACCTGGTAGATTTATTTGTTGATATTGATATTGATCGAGACTTTGGAATGTCAGTCTTTGTATTTGATCAAGACCTAGAAAAAAAGTTTAATTCATAATAACCATACACTGGTTTGGCACTTGGTAGCGACCCTGCTAAAGACTAACCACCGTTTCATTTTTCTAACATCCTAGAATTATGTACGGTGGTTTTTTCTATAATCATAGAATTTAGAAGGAAAAAGCAGTTTGATTACCGAAAGCAAAGTTAATATATGTTGACTTTAACCATAAACATAATAGTAACGTAAAAAAGAAGAGGGGGATTAAATCATGGGAGAAACAAAACATCAGGGACCAATTAAATCAACGAAAATGCCACAACCAAAGCACTGGGTCAGTCCGATTCCCTTTGGTTTAGGAAAGGTGAAGCCAAAGCATATTCGCGACACGATGAAAATCGCTTGGGAAAATAAGGACAATATCGGATATGCAACTCGAATTTTAACACAGGGTGTTTGTGACGGCTGTGCCCTAGGAGTTTCTGGTCTTTATGATCAAACATTGAAGGGACCTCATATGTGTACAACCCGTCTCAATGTGCTTCGTCTAAGTACAATGCCAGCTATTAATTCGGAGATTCTCCACTCAGATATTGATGAACTAAGAAAATATGATAGCACTGAACTGCGAAAGCTTGGTAGAATTCCGTATCCAATGATTCGCCGAAAAGGCGAAAGAAAGTTCTCTAAGATATCTTGGGACGAAGCAATGGATCTGATTGCAAATAAAATGAAGAAGCTAGACCCGAAGCAATATGCCTTTTATCTAACATCACGTGGAATTACGAATGAATCGTATTATGTGGCTGCCAAGGTTTCGCGTTTCTTAGGAACGAACCATATTGATAACGCTTCACGTATTTGCCACTCGCCAAGTAAAACAGCAATGAAGCGTTCGATTGGTGTAGGAGCTTCAACTGCCAATTATCAGGATTGGTTTGGAGCAGATGTTTTAGTATTTTGGGGAAGTGTGGCCTCAAACAGTTCACCCGTTTCAACAAAATACATGCTTGAAGCAAAAAAGCGCGGTACAAAGATTATTGTGATTAACCCGCATCGGGAACCGGCAATGGATAAATATTGGATTCCTTCAAATATGGAATCCGCACTATTTGGAACTAAGATTGCGGACGATTTTTATCAAGTGAACATCGGCGGAGACATTGCCTTCATGTTCGGAATCATGAAGCATTGGTTTGATATGGAGGAAAAACAGCAAGGTTCCGCAATCAACCATACATTCGTGAAAGAACATGTAAATGGGTACGAAGAATTAAAAGCACATGCGAAGGCGCAAAACTGGGATGAGATTGAGAAATCATCTGGTGTGTCAAAAGAAAGAATCATCGAGTTAGCGCAAGCTTTAGCAAAGAGTAAAAATGCGGTGTACGCATGGGCTATGGGCCTAACAATGCATTCATTTGCAACCGATAATATCTCACAGGTAGCAAACCTTGCCTTACTGCGGGGACATCTAGGGCGCAAACAAAACGGTTTAATGCCATTCCGTGGTCACTCGTCTGTGCAGGGTTCAGGTGAAATGGGAGCAGACCCATTTGTTCTGCCTGGCGGGGAGTTTGATGAAAAGAATATCAAGCGCCTTGAAGAGGTTTGGGGCTTTGAAATTGAAAAATGGCAGGGGGATATTGTCGGGGTTACCCTTGAAAATATCGTACTTCCAGACGACAATGAGCGAAAGGTAAAGCTTTATTATATGTCCGGCGGGAATTTCCTAGAAACAATGCCAGACCCAGATTTCATCGAAAAAGCATTGTCAGAACTCGATATTCGTGTCCATCAAGACATTATTTTAAACACATCAACACTTGTCGATGCAAAGGAAGCCGTGATTGTGTTACCTGCGAAAACGCGTTATGAGCAAGAGGGTGGAGGTACTTCGACATCTACGGAGCGTATGGTTTATTTTTCACCTGTAATTGATGGAAATAAAAACGAAATTGCTGAAGCACGTGCTGAATGGAAAATTTATATTGACTTAGCAAAACGGGTAAAGCCTGAAACAGCGCATTTAATTGATTTTAAGAACGGGCAAGAAATCCGCGATGAGATTGCGATTGCCAATCCAAACTACAATGGAATTCAACATCTTAAGAATAAAGGGGATGTGTTCCAATGGGGTGGAGCATGGCTATGTGAAGGTGGAGTGTGTCCGACTCCAGACGGAAGAGGAAGCTTAATTCCAGTTGAAATTCCTGACTTCGGTAAAAAAGAAGAGCAATTCGTGTTAACAACTCGCCGCGGGAAGCAATTCAACTCGATGATTTATAAAGAGGTCGATCCATTTAATGGAGCAGACCGCTATGACGTATTAATTAATCCTCAGGATGCCAAGGATCTAAGTGTGGCAGAGGGTGATGCTATTGTTGTTCACAATGGATTTGGAGTTTTCCAAGGAAAAGCAAAATTTGCGGACATCGCTAGTAAAAATCTCGGTGTATTTTTCCCGGAGGGTAACTTCCTATTACCTAAAGGTCGCTATGAAAAATATGCAGGAATCCCTGATTACAACATCGCGGTATACGTTGAGAAAGCAGAACGTTTCAATGCTCGTAAAGACACGGAATACCAAGAAAAAGAGATTGAGGATGATTTAGACATTAATCCTCCAGCATGAGGAGAAAAGCGGAAGGCGCCCGCATATCGGCGACAAGCACGAGAAAAGCGCTGACAGAAGGCGCCCTTTGCTTTCTGAAGCGATTGGCTTGTGACCTCGAGCCGATGGCGCCTGAAGCTAGACATCAATTAAATGCCCCCAAACTTAATTTTGGGGCATTTTTATGGGCAAAAATGGGAACTGATAAGACTATCTGATTCATAGAGGTGTTTACAATTGCTTTCATTTCGTGGAGATGCTCATAAAATATATCTAAAATTAAAAAATAATGCGCGAAAGGACCGAACCTTCAAACATTTGAAGGATATGGAAGAAGTGCGTAAAATCCAGCACTTTTACCAAGGGATTGACTCGCAAACCTTAAAAATCATTTATTACCGGATGTTAAAGGAAAAAAGTGGTTCTGGCATCATACCCATCTTAATCACAGCCATTCCGTGGTTTTTGTTCCTTTTTACAAACCAATTACAAAAATTCCTGTTTGGAAATGGCGGCCTTTATTTGGTACTCTTCACCATTATTTATTTTTTCCTGCTTTTTTTCACAGTCATCTTACACTTCCGGGAAAAAGCGTGGGCATCATTCCATATTCAAATGATTTGCGACATTTTGGAGGAACGAAAAGAAGCCCGGAAATGAGTTCCCAACTTCTTCTTAATACAGTAGAAGGATGATGGTTAAGGTTAACAGTCCCATCATGACAGATGAAATTAATCCCACAAATAAAGGGCGTAGACCAACAGATTTTATCTTTTTAAAATCTGTACCAAGTCCAACGCTTGCCATGACCATGAGGATTAAGAATTTCGCCACTCCGTCCGTTACACTCGTAAGTGAGGGTGGAAGTGAGAAAATCGTATTCACTGCAACGGCACCAGCGAAAAACAAAATAAAGGTTGGAAATACCTTGCTAAGTTTCACCTTGTTTGTTGCGTTCCCTTTTGATTTCAATGAAATAAAGATTGACAGAATCAGAGTCACAGGAACAAGCATAAGTGTTCGAATTAATTTGATCACAACAGATGTATCTCCGGCGGCACTGCTATAGCTATACCCCGCAGCAACAACTGATGAAGTATCATGTATCGCAACACCTGACCACAATCCAAAAATATGGTCCGGCATCGAAAAAAGTTGTCCTATAAGAGGGTAGAATAATACTGCCAACACATTAAAAGCAAAGATTGTATTAATCGCATAAGCTGTTTCTTCCTCTTTTGCACGAACAATTGGGCTTGATGTCACAATCGCGGTTGCCCCGCAAATCGCGGTCCCAAGTGAAACGAGCAGGGGAATATTTCCCTCCAGCTTAAACAGCTTGGCCAGAACAAATGTAAACAGAATTCCGGCTAAAACCGCGACGATTACTAAAAGGATCGCCTCATATCCAAGCTGAAAAATACTGACATAACTAAGGCCGAAACCAAGAAGAATAATTGCCGTTTTCAGTAAAGTCTTTAATGTATAGGTGATCCCTTCTGTAAAACTAGCGGGTATATGTAAAAAGTTTCGGACTAGAATGCCGATGATAATGGCAATTACAGCCCCGCCGATTAATGGGAAATCCCTCCCTAAAGAGTTAGCCAAAACACCGATAATAAAAACAAGAGCCACACCAGGCAGTTTATTTCGAAAGGAAAGTGAATGATCGAATAAGAAAGATTTTTTTTGATAAGATTGTGATACTTGCAGATTTGCATTCCCCACGTGCTTCATCCTCAACATAATTTTTTAATTTTATAGTACCACAGGGGGGATACCCTTCCCACCTTTATCTTCTTCCTTTATAATTAACTTATCTATCGATCAAAGACTAAGAACGCTCGCAAACCGAATGGCATGTCTTTTGTGACCCACATCGTATGGACCAAAAAAAGAGGAAGTGATTTCTCACTTCCTAACACGAACAGATAAAGAATAAGGAGCTAACACCACACTGTATAGTATGCAAAAAGTAATGCGGACATGTGGGGTAGTACACTGCGTCAAACGCACATTTTTTATCAAAATAAGTAAAATAATTCAAAAAGGTGTTTTTTATGATTGAACAAGCAAAACAAGTTTTACAGTCGTATTTCGGTTATCCGTCCTTTAGACCGGGACAGGAATCCATAATCGAAAACATTTTACAAGGAAACGATACATTAGCAATTATGCCTACTGGGGGCGGAAAGTCGTTATGCTATCAAATCCCAGCCCTGATTTTTGAGGGAACAACCATCGTCATTTCTCCCTTAATCTCATTAATGAAGGACCAGGTAGACACATTACTCGGTGTAGGTGTTTCGGCAACGTATATTAATAGTAGTATTTCAATGCAGGAAATTCAGGAAAGACTGCAGGATGCAAGGCTTGGCCGCTATAAAATTATTTATATTGCTCCTGAACGACTTGAATCCGCTCAGTTTCGATCTCTTTTATCTTCCATTCCCATTTCAATGATTGCCGTAGATGAAGCACATTGTATTTCACAATGGGGGCATGATTTCAGGCCAAGCTACCGAAATATTCATTATATGATTACAGAACTGCCATCAAAGCCTGTTGTAGCAGCATTAACAGCAACCGCAACGGTTGAGGTAAAAGAGGATATTTGCAGCCAGCTGCAGATTGACCCTAATGCTGTATTTATCACAGGGTTTGCTAGAGAAAATTTAACCTTTAAGGTTTTAAAAGGTGAAAACAAGCGAGATTTTGTTAAAAGCTTTTTACTGGAGAATAAGAACCAATCAGGAATTGTGTATGCGGCAACTCGTCGGGAGGTAAATGAACTTCAATCGTTTTTACAAAGGGAAGGCTTTTTGGTAGGAAAATATCATGCCGGTCTTTCAGATGAGGAAAGAAAAAAGGCACAGGAGGATTTCCTGTTCGACACTGTGAATGTGATGATTGCGACAAATGCTTTCGGTATGGGGATTGATAAAAGTAATGTAAGATACGTCATTCATTATAATCTCCCGAAAAATATTGAAGCTTACTACCAAGAAGCAGGTCGTGCTGGAAGGGACGGCGAGAAAAGTGATTGTTATCTATTATTTGCATCCCAGGATATCCAGCTGCAAAAATTTCTAATTGAGCAATCCTCGACGGATGATGGGAAAAAAGAGCAGGAATATCACAAGCTTCAGCAAATGATTGACTACTGTCACACCGAAAATTGCTTGCAAAGCTACATCTTGGAGTATTTCGGTGAAAAGGATAGCATGGAATGTGGCCGTTGTTACAACTGTAAAGATGACCGTGAAAAAATCGATGTGACAACAGAGGCGCTCATGGTGTTTTCCTGTATCAAGAGGATGAAGGAACGTTATGGGAAGACCTTGGTTGCGCAAGTCTTAAAGGGGTCAAGAAATAAAAAGATCAAAGATTTTGGATTTACGTCCTTGTCCACATACGGCTTATTAAAGCAGTATTCGGAAAAACAAATCGTCGGCTTAATCGACTTTTTGGCTGCAGAAGGGTATGTTAAATTAACTAACTCCCAATATCCAGTGCTTGTTCTTGATGCAAAAGCATTACCTGTTCTAAAAGGTGAAGTCAAAATCTATAAGAAGGAACAGGTAATGAAAAAGCAAGTTGTTTCCGATAATACATTATTTGAAATCCTTCGCGAGGTACGTAAAACAATTTCTGCCCGTGATGGGGTGCCGCCATATATTGTCTTCTCTGATAGTACATTACGGGAAATGAGTGAAGTAGCTCCGAGCGATGAAAAGGAATTGCTCGAAATCAAAGGGGTAGCCCAAATGAAGCTAGAGCGGTATGGAGAAGATTTCTTAGCTGCCATTCGTGACTATGTGAAGGAAAAAAGTGCAGTTGTGGAATAAAAAGAGTAAGGCACCACATTTGTGGTGCCTTTACTCATGCTTGAAAGAGCTCCTCCATTGCAAGATTACGTTTTTGTTGTTCTTCTTCTGGTGCTAAATCATACTTTTTTAAGAGGTGAAATAATTCGTTTAATGTTAGCTGGGTGCGTTCTAATTCTAGAAATTGGACCGCCTTTTTGTATAGTTCTTTCGGCAAAAAGCTTTCTTGGCTTTGGAGCTTTTTGATCACATCCTCTTTTGAGTGATCGATATTACATGTGGACATTTGATTTACCTCCATTTAAGATCTTTCCTTCAATTCTAGCATGTTTGGAGGAGGTTGAATATGATAGAGGAGGACTTTAGGAGAATGTAACTAGCAAGCTAAGTTATCGTGCACGTACTTGGATAAAATTAGGAGAGGTCGTACCCCAACAACCGCTGATATTAAATCTAAACAACATCTAAAACACTCCAAGTGACATCAAATACTATAAATTTCATAGCCAATTGGTAAAATAGGGAAAAGAAAAGGAGAGGGATGAGATGGCCTATTATATTTGGGTTTTCATAAATGCACTACTTGTGATTAGCACGTTTATTTATATATGGGTTTTTAGAAGCCATGACTCACAGATTGTTACATTAGGGCAGGTTTTTGCCCAATTCGCAATTATTCTCTTTATCGTGAATGTAAATATGTATTTTATCTTTCTTGTCATCCGCAGGACGAAGGTTCGAAAACTGAAAATAGCACTCGCAAAGATGTCACGCCATATGATGAAATCTCATATCAAGCTAGCCATCATTGGAACGATTTTGATCGTATTTCATGGGGGGATCATGCTAGTTAAACTTGGAGGTATCGTAGGATATACAAATCCAAAGATTATAAGTGGGATTTTAGCTATACTTTGTCTGGCGGTGACCCTATTTGCTGGCTATCGACGCTATAAAAAGGCCTCAGGGTTTCGGCGAAAATTTCATTATACGACGGCTTTTATATTTACCTTTGTATTTCTAGTCCATTTATTCCTTCCCCTTTAAACATACAAAAAGACCGCCCACAATTCCGTTCTGGTTAGTCCCGCAACAAGCGAAGTTGGAAGTGGTGGACGGTCTTAGCAATAGTATATGTTTTTAGGTTAGAATATTATGCGTTTTTCAAAGCTGAAATAATGCTATTTTTAATGTCATTCCAAAGTGCCTTGTCTGTTGTGATACGTTCAGTAAACGATTTAATAAATGCTTTAAATGCAGCATCATATTCAGGAGACTCTTTATCAGGAACATTTGCCTTTAATTCATCGGCAATTGCTTGCGCTTCAGATGCCCTTGGTCCCCATTTGCCAACCTCTTCAAACTCCCGATTTAAGAAAATAATAATTGGAATCGAACGGGCTTTTCCATTTGTTAAGTATTGATCCATCAGCTCTAAATTTTCATCGCGAATTAAATAACGTGTTTCTAGCAATGCCTCATCCGCCATTCTCATGAGGATAGGGAGATTGACCATTGCATCTCCACACCAATCAGCTGCCAAAATGATTGCTTTTAACTCTTTTTCCTGAAATGCCTGAAGCAATTCTTTATCAGCTTCTTCTAATTGAAACTGATTATATACTTTTAAGAGGTTTTCTTTGTGAACTTGCATAGTGTTGATGTATTCATGTTGGTTCATACCTTTTAAAAACCATGATTTTAATTCTGCCATTATGTATTCCTCCTCAAAATTAGTTCCTGCATTTACTATAAATGATAAAGGAAAATCATACCACTTAGATGCTTATGAATAATCTTGAACCGTTTCGTAAAATTCATATGAATCCTGTGTTGGAAATCTTGGTATAATCGGGTCTTCTTCAACAAGAACATCGGTTAACACATTATAGTCACCGTGGGCCGACGGCATTTCTGTTTGCTTCCACTTCCAACATGCACCTGAGAAAGCAATTTGATTTCCGTTCACTAGTCTAATTTCATGTAGGACACCATTAAGTTCAACAAAACCAATTCCGTTATTTGCTGCAACTTTATTTAGTAATTCTTGCTTCGAAATCATCATTTTTCATTCCCCCAATATTTGATAGTTTTGCCTGTAGGCATGCGAATACGCTATCCAAGTATTGTTATTTGAATGGTTCATATTTGGTCGGAAAACGTGACAAAATAGAGTAGCCAAGGAGATGGAAAAGCGGAAGCGACTTGCACAGAAACGAAAAAATTGGAGACTCCGACAAAGAGGCGCTTTTTGCCTCTTCAGAGGAGTTGAAATTTCTTGAGTTTCTAGTCGCTGTAACTAGACAGTAATCATCCTTTGGTGAGTATGCATGAGGAGTTGAGTGCTACGTGAGATGGCAAAGGTCACTAATGGGTTTACTTAAGGATCGAAAAGACAAAAGAATCGCACTGGCCATTGATACTTCGACCAATCAGGTCCGATCTATTTTGATTAACAATATCATAAAATTCTTTGGTGAAATGGTTCCTGAATCACAGCTTATCCAAGCTGATTTTAAAATAAGAAGCATCACACCAATGCAGAACCCTACTATTAAATATTATACGCATGGAAAGTCCTCCTATACGGAAGTGCTTGAATGGGCAGATGAAGAGAAGATTGATACCTTGTTTTATATAACAGATGTCACCGGCTATTTTTACGATGAGTTGGATGTTCAAGCGGAAGTGTTTTGGCTCGTTCCAGATGATTATGTACCAAAAGTACCATTTGGAAAAGCGATAAAAGTTGCATAATGGGTGGTGTGAAACGTCTAGAATGAAAGCGATTCTAGACGTTTTTTTATTTGAAAACGCTTTTATTTAGGGATGGGTTATTTCATACTTGACGGATTGGTATAAACTGAATTATATTTTAATACATTGATATATAAAAGGGGGATAAAGCATATGAGTTTACTTGGTATTGTAAATATCGTATTAATGGTCTTATTATTATTATTATTAGTTTATATGCAAAAAAAGCATGTTTCGTTTTCAAAACGAGTGTTTGCTTCACTTGGATTAGGGATTGTATTCGGTCTTGTCCTGCAGCTCATCTATGGAGCTGAATCAGAAGTTATTTCCGAGTCAATTAGTTGGTATAACATCGTTGGTAATGGATATGTGAAATTTTTACAAATGATTGTTATGCCATTAGTTTTCATTTCAATCGTATCAGCATTTACGAAAATGAAAATGGCTAATAATATCGGAAAAATTAGTTTCCTCATTCTTGGGATTTTAGTGGGGACAACGGCCGTTTCTGCACTCGTTGGGATTGGTACAACTGTTGCATTTGATTTAGAAGCGATTCAAATAGAAGCTGGAGATGCCGAAACAGCAAGAGGAGCGGCAATAGAGGAACGATATGCGGGTATTCAAGACAAAACGTTCCCTGAGCAAATTGTTGATTTATTACCGGCCAACCCATTTCTTGACTTTACTGGTGCTCGTTCAACTTCAACTATCGCTGTTGTAATTTTTGCAGCATTTATCGGGATGGCATTTCTTGGAGTTCGACGCAAAGACCCAGAGAATGCAGAAATGTTTGCAAAATTAATTGATGCACTTTACTCAGTGATCATGCGCGTTGTAACAATCATTTTACGCTTAACCCCTTATGGTGTTCTTGCGATTATGACACGTGTTACTGCTACCAGTGATTATGGTGCGATTTATAAGCTTGGAAAATTTGTTGTCGCATCCTATGTTGCGTTATTGATTGTGTTTGGTATTCACTTGTTACTGCTAACATTCGCTGGCTTAAATCCAATCACCTATCTGAAAAAGGCATTCCCTGTCTTAACATTTGCGTTCACATCACGCTCTAGTGCCGGTACCTTGCCACTTAACATCAAGGCGCAAACAAATGATTTAGGAGTTTCTGAAGGAGTTGCAAACTTTGCGGGTTCATTTGGGCTATCCATTGGACAGAACGGGTGTGCAGGTGTATATCCAGCGATGCTAGCAGTAATGATTGCTCCTACTGTTGGCATAAATCCATTGGATCCTTCATTTATTTTAACGGTAGTAGTGATTGTCGCAATTAGCTCATTTGGTGTTGCGGGTGTTGGTGGAGGAGCAACATTTGCTGCAATTCTTGTATTATCAGCACTTGATTTACCTGTTGCATTAGCGGGATTACTAATTTCTGTAGAGCCTTTAATTGATATGGGTCGTACTGCCCTTAACGTAAGTGGCAGTATGACAGCAGGAGTTCTTACAAGTAAAATCACAAAAGAACTTGATACTGAAACTTACTCAAGCTCAACTCAATCACTAGGTGCATAATGCATGATGAAAATAAGACCCAGTTCGATGGGTCTTATTTTTATGGTAAAATTTTATAAAAACTAGGTTTGGGGTTGATGCTTTGGATATACGTTTTGATCATGTTGTTCATTATGTAACAGACGCACATGATACAATGGCAGCCTTTCAGTTGCTTGGGTTTCATACCGCAAACGGTGGAAACCATGATGTTTGGGGCACTTACAATACATTGTGTTATTTTAAAAATCTAGCTTATATCGAATGGATTGGGATCAACAACTTAATCGTTACAAAGGAAGGAAGTCACCCGTTTAGTCGCCATCTATACAAAGACTATCAGCTAGGAGAAGGACTATCTCAAATTGCGTTTCGAACTTCATCGATTATAGAGGTTCAAAAGCAGTTAACTGAAAAAGGAATTAAAACATATGGACCATTACCAGGGTCAAGAAAGCGACCGGATGGCACTTTGCTTGAGTGGTCGATGCTCTTTATCCATCACACCCACCCGATGCCATTTTTTATTGAATGGGGTGAAGAGGATGGAGCTAGGGAAAAAGACCTTATTTCAAAAGGGATTTATGTTCCTGACACAAAAGGCATTAAGTATGTTGGATATTCAGTGAACAAACCCGGAACAACAGCTAAGCATTGGGCTGATTTATTCAATGGAACCATCTCAGATACTAAATTGCCTGGTACTGAACAAAAAGCGTTAAGGGTGAATTTTGACTCAATCGATGTTTATTTTTGTAAAGAGTCTCATCCAAGAGGGGAGCGACCAAACATGGTCGGCATTGAACCGGGAAAGGGTAAAATAATCACATTACATGGCGCAAACTATAAAGTATAATGAAAAAGAACCAACCGCATTAACGGTTGGTTCTTGTCTTGAGCGTGATTTACTTTTCATAATTTTATTGCCGCGGTAGTTTTGAAAATCTTAAACAACGAAAGCCCTACCTCTCTTTCGTCCTTTCGGCTCCGAAGCCGATCCAGTGTGAATAAGTCTTTCTCAAATGTAAAAGATAAAACGAACTTCTATTATCTATTTAAAAAAATTATGTTTAAAGTTTAAGGGAACAAAAGATTATTTTACAGCAAATTGAACCTATTGTCAAATCAACACGAGGTGCTTGTCTTGTTTAAAGAAATTTTCAAAAAAAGATTATGGCTCATTTATTTTTTGGCAAGCCTATTTTGGATTACGTTTTCCGAATATGTAATAGATATATTTCCATCCGTGAATAATAAGTATTTTCAAATTGGTAAAGGACTTGTTTTTGTCATTTTTACAACTGTTCTTATCCATCTTATCATCAAGAAGCATGATGCCTATATAAAAGCAATGGAAGAGCAAAATGAACTATCGACCCTCATTAATGCGATGCCTGATATTGTTTGTTTTAAAGATGGAGCTGGAAGGTGGATTCGGGTAAATCGGTATGCAAAAGAGCTTTACAATCTCCATACTGATATTTATAAAAATAAAACCGATCTTGAAATTGCAAAGGTGTATCCAGAGTTTGAGGAATATTTGATTAGGAATGTCCAATTAGATGAAGAAACCTGGGAAATCGGCACGAAGACTCGGAATGAACAAAACATCATGATTCCTAGTGGGGAACAAAAAACCTTTGATGTCATACGAGTCCCTTTATTTGAAGAGGGAGAAAGAACGGGTCTTGTCACAATTGGAAGGGATGTATCGAATGTGAAGGCTGCTGAAGAGCTTGCCCTCAGAAGGGAGAAACTCTCAGTCGTTGGTGAATTGGCGGCTGGAATTGCTCATGAAATACGTAATCCGCTTACAACCGTTAAAGGCTTCGTCCAATTTCAAAAGGAAAAAAGTGAGTCAACCTCACAAATATCAGATATTATCCTATCGGAGCTTGACCGAATTAATCAAATTGTCAGTGAGATGCTCGTCTTCTCGAAGCCGCAAAGTAAAATTTTAAAGGAATTTAAAGTCGGGGAACTCATTGATTATGTCATCAAGCTCACTTCACACGAGGCAATCCTCTATAATGTGGAAGTAATGGTAGAAAATCATGCTGCTGAAGCGATTCTTTATGGGGATAAGAATGAACTCATTCAGGTATTTGTCAATGTCATCAAAAATTCAATTGATGCAATGCCAAATGGAGGGCAAACGAGAATTCGTACGGATGTCGCGGACGACAGAGTGATAATAGAAGTAATTGACACAGGAGTCGGAATTCCAAAAGAAAGACTTGAAAAAATAGGGGAGCCCTTCTTTACATTAAAAGAAAAAGGAATGGGGCTCGGTCTGACGATGAGTAATAAGATTATTCAAGACCATCAAGGTACATTCAACATTATGAGTAAAGTCGGGCTAGGAACGAAAGTAATCATCACCTTTCCGGTCAGACATCACTAGAAGGAGAGCCTAAAAACTCTCCTTTTTTTTGTTTGCTCATACAGTAAAAGATTATGTTGGAAAATACCCATATTTTTGATAAGTTTAAATAGTCATGGAATTATATTTTTAGTATAAACGGGAGGCGCTTATGTCTGCAAAAGAGAATGTTTTAAAAATCAAAGAGAATATTGGGAAAGTGATCATTGGGAAGGATGATGTTATTGAGTTAGTACTGAATTCTCTTATTAATAGAGGTCATATTTTACTAGAAAGTGTTCCTGGTACTGGAAAAACAATGCTTGCGAAGAGTTTTGCGAAATCGATTAGCGGAAATTTCAAGCGCATTCAATTTACCCCCGATGTGCTGCCAAGTGATATTACCGGGATTCAATTTTTCAACCCAAAGGAACAGGAATTCCAGCTTCGTCCGGGTCCAGTTATGACCAATATCCTATTAGCCGATGAAATTAACCGTGCGACACCAAGAACACAATCAAGCTTACTAGAGGTAATGGAGGAACGCCAGGTAACGATAGATGGGGAAACGTTAAAACTTCCTTCACCATTTGTCGTCATTGCAACACAAAACCCAATCGAATCACAGCAGGGAACTTTCCCGCTTCCAGAGGCACAAATGGACCGGTTCTTTATGCAAATTGATCTTGGCTATCCAAGCTTTGAAGAGGAAAAGCAAATCATGAGAACGTATCGACAAAAAAACCCAATCGAGGAAATTTTGGAGGTTCTTTCAAAAGAAGAGATTCAATCCATGCAAGCTGAAGTCACCCAAGTAAGGCTTTCTGATGAAGTTGAGGATTATTTATTACGAATTGTTCACGCTACCAGGGAACATGCGGATGTTGAAGTTGGAGTGAGCCCAAGGGGAACCCTAGCACTGATGAAGGCTTCCCAAGGTAAGGCTTATTTGGAAGGACGTATGTTTGTAACCCCAGAGGATATTAAGTTTATTGCTCCATATGTCATTTCACACCGCCTTGTGCTAACGATGGAAGGATCATTGAAGAAGACGAATCGCCAAATTGTTCAGGAACTGCTTCGGGCGGTATCTGTCCCGGTTGAAGCAGGAGCAGTGAATTAAATGAATTGGCAGCGTCAAATATCGACGGGAAATGAAATGTCTTATATGTCAATTCTTTCTTCTGCATTTATTTTAATAGGGATGCTATCACAGGTGTTTTTCCTTGTGTTTGTAGGGGTGCTGTTCCTCTTATTTGTCTTTCTAAACAAATATTATTTAAAGCATGTTGGAAATAAAATCGTCGTTTCTATTGATAAAGAAACGGTTAAGCTCTTTAAAGGTGAAGAAAGCGATTTTTCACTTACCTTACAACAGGAGGGTTTATTACCAATCTTTAATGGACATATTCGGCTGACGATTGATCATGTAGTAGGTTTTAAGAATGAAAGAAAGGTACTAGAAACGGAACAGATTGAACTATCTCTTCCGCTTACTCTTTTCGGGAGGCAAGCCTTTACGACAAAGCTGCCATTTGAAGGGAAACAAAGGGGGGTTGCGAAAATCCGTACTCTTGAAATAAGGATCCCTCATTTATTTGGCTTTGGTGAGGCTTATCTTCATTATACGAAACCAGTAAGCTTTGAGACGATTATTTTTTCATCACCTGAAACCGTAGGAGGAATTGAAAAAATTGTTCCGAAAAATCAAGGAGATTACCCAATCCGGAGTTCATTTTTTGAAGACATGACGGCCATTGTTGGAACTAGGGGCTATGTTTCAACAGATCCATTTAACCGAGTTCATTGGAAGGCGAGTGCTCGTACCAATCAATTACAAACAAAACTTTTTGATAAAACGGCTCAGTTTTCATGGACGATTATCATAAATGTCCGTGAACGAAAACTGGAACATTATTTAAGTGGGTTAACATATTTGCTAGAATCAGCAACCGTAAAAAATATACCGTTCGAGGTTTTTGTCAATGTTAGAAGAGTAGGTAAAACGCCATATATCCATCTGCCTCTTGGTAAAGGGAAGGAGCATTTAGCGAAAGCACTTGAATTGATTGCTAGACTTAGTAAGCACAGTGTTACGATTCCGTTTCACTATATGATCAATAAAATTGAGAGACAACAGCAGCTTTCACCTTATATGATTGTGTTGGGGGAAATGGAAGAAAATGAGCAATTGATTTTAAGAAGTTTTGCAAGAAAGGGTGTCGATTGCTTTAAGTTAATCGAGAATGAAGACGCGATTTATTTACACAAAGCTTCTTTTTCGGTAAAGAGGGGGGATACCCATGCGATTTAGTCATTCATTACTTAAGTCGTACCAATATGTAATGGAAGTTATCCTTCTCTATATTTTATTAATATTGCTTTATATTCACACTGAACAGCTGCCGCCAATTCTGCCTTTCCTGTTTATTACAGGTGTTGGGGCCGTCGTAATTGGTTATTTGTTATCACTGATGAAATCAAATACTCCATATCTATTTATTATGTTAGTCGTACCTCTGCTTGCCCTTGCAGGCAGTGTCATGGGATTACCATTCAGTCAGAGTATAGTTATTGCAGCTTTCGTTTGTTACCGGATGATTGTTCATTTTCATAAAAATCCCAAGCTAACAGAAGCTTTTGTTTTGAATGGCAGCTTACTTCTTGGCGGGCTCACTTATTTTGCGGCAAAAGTCCAAGGGTATATCCATAGTGATATCGTGTTATATTTACTTGTGACCGGGTTGATTTTCTTCATGATGGGTAAGATCTTAAAAAATGTAAATACGAGTTCGCTTGTCATGAAAAATATGGCCACGAAAAAAAACTCATGGTCTGTATTCGGTTTATTTAGTGGTCTGTTCGTAGGTGCAATTGCTGTTGCGGTTATTTTCCCGATTCTTTTTGTGAAGGGATTGTCGTTTGTAACATCGATTATCGGGACTGGCCTTTATTGGGTTTCAAAGCCGCTTTTTAATGCTGTTGAAGATATTGAATCGTTTAGAAGCCCAAGTGGAGAAAGTGTGGGGAGCTTGAACTGGGAGAATACTGAAAACAAAAATCCGTTCTTAGGGATGACAGAAAATTATAACTTTTTCTACATTTCCATTTTGGGTCTCATCATACTAGCAGTGATTCTCTACTTATTAGCAAGAAAAAGATTTGTAAAAGAGGCTGCGGTGGTGGGGGAAGTCTATCAATATGCAACAGTCACTGAAGAGATCCAAGCACCTGCTGCAAAATGGAGAAGACCGAAAAGACAAACACCACAGGCAAAGGTTAGAAAGCTAATACTTGATTTGGAGGTGCTTTCTGCGCAGCACGGTCTAGGTCGCTACCATTATGAAAGTGTGACAGAATGGCTAAGTCGAAATCATTTTCTTGAATACCGTCTTGTTGAACTCTATGAGAGAGTAAGATATGGGGATGAAGAATTAAGTATTGAGGAAAACTTGGCTTGTGAGGAAACAGTGAAGCAAATAAAAGCAAAAATAAAAAGCTTAAAGAAGCGAAAATAGAAGAAGAACCTGGCTTAAGGAGTTTTCGTTGTCTAGCTCCAGCGCCTAGCCCCGACAAGCACAAGTCAATCGCTTCTGAAGGCAAAAAACGCCTTCTGCCAGCGCTCGTCTTGTGCTTGTCGGACTTGCACAGGATGTGCTGACGTCTACGTTTGCCACAGGACGTGGCAGTTTTTAGTAGACGTTCAACTGCAAGGCGCTTGCGCTTTTCTCATTCAAACGAAATGTTTACTATTTTCTTTTAAAATCATTTCAACCGCACCGGCAACAGATTCAACGACGTATTTTGCTTCTTTTTTAACATCGTCATGTGCTGTCGACATCACAAAACTATAAGGCGTTAACCGGAACATGGGGATATCATTAAAAGAGTCCCCAATGCACGCAATTTCCTCTGGTTTTAAAGAAAGTTCATCAAGAAGCTTAATAATGGCATTTCCCTTGCTAATTTGCTTTGGCATAATGTCTAAAACATGTTTTTCAGAAATGAATAAATCAATCTCATCCTTAAATTCATTAGAAAGCTTTTCATAAATATCGAAAATATCATTTTCAAAGCCTATCAAGGTTATCTTTGATGGCTTGACTTCGCTAAATTTTGAACTGATTTCTGGGTCAATGATGATTGGGTTGAACATTCTTTTTTGAACATCCTCTACGTACTCATTGTTTTCATGGGTGAAATTGGTATCATAGCTGCAAACAATCGTTACAAATTTAGGGTCTAATACCTTATGATAAATACTTTCAGCTATTTCGTGATTAAAGGTGCGTGAAAAAATAGACTTCTCATCAATCGTGGATGCAAAGGCTCCATTTTGGCTAATTCGATGAAATTTTTGCCCAATCAATTTTAATACTTCTATTATTTCGGTATCCATTCTACCCGTTGCAATGCTGATTTGAAGTCCTCCCTGTAAAGCCTGATTTAAGGCTTTCACGTCCTGAGGTTTAACTGTATTGTCTTCCTGCAATAGTGTTCCATCTAAATCACTTACGATTAGCTTGATCAATGAAAACACCTCCAACTTTATTATGTAGATAAAATACAATATTTGTTTATTATACATGATAATCTTTAAGATTGGGTGTCTAGAAGGGATTTGTTTTGTAAAAATAGTACATTCAAATAATAATTGGTAAGTGAAAAACATTCTCAATTTTCATTCTTGTCGAATTATAGGTGTATATGTTGAAAGATATTTGATTTCTATGCTATACTTTTTCGTGTAAGAGGGTAGGTTGTGAAGTCTAGTGCCTAGTAACCGATTTCTAAACTTTATGAATACATACATGTTACATTTACGTGTTACTGATTCGATCAGGCATGAGTAAAGCATAGGTAAAAACTATGGGAAAGGATCCATAGTGTTTTATTGTCTTTCTCATGCCTTTAATTATTCAATTATTCGATTTAGAAAATGGAAATTACTACTCTTTCTTTACATATCTACTAAAAAAGGAACAAATACTACAGGTAATCATTCCTAATTTTAAATAATTGATTGAAAGGGAGAAATAAACATGGCAGAAAAAACGTTTAAAATTACAAGTGAGTCAGGAATTCATGCACGTCCAGCGACAGTATTAGTACAGGCTGCGAGTAAATATAATTCCGATATTCAATTAGAATATAATGGGAAGTCCGTTAATCTTAAATCAATAATGGGTGTTATGTCTCTTGGAATTGGACAAGGTGCTGAAGTGAAAATCGTTGCCGAAGGATCTGATGAAGCAGAAGCAATAACAAACCTGACGGAAATTATGGCAAATGAAGGACTTGGTGAATAATGTCTAATATGATTAAAGGTATTGCTGCTTCCGCAGGAATTGCCATTGCAAAAAGCTTTCGTTTAGAGCATCCTGATTTAACGGTTGAAAAACAAACAATCAGTGATAAAGATGCAGAAATAAAGCGCTTTGAGGTCGCGGTAAATCAATCAAAAGATGAATTAGAAGTGATTAAGAAGCGCGCAAATGAAGAATTAGGGGAAGACAAGGCAGCTATCTTTTCGGCTCATCTACTCGTATTAAGTGATCCAGAACTTCTTAACCCGATTAAAGATAAAATCAGTTCTGAAGGTGTAAATGCCGAATTTGCCTTGCAAGAAGTGGCAAACATGTTCATTACAATGTTTGAAGGCATGGAAAATGAATATATGGCAGAACGCGCTGCCGATATCCGTGACGTTACAAAGCGTGTACTTGCTCATTTGCTAGGGGTTACAATCTCAAATCCTAGTATGATTTCAGAAGAAGTGATCATTATCGCGGAAGATTTAACTCCATCAGACACTGCTCAGTTAAATCGTAACTTTGTAAAAGGCTTCACCACTGATATTGGTGGTCGTACATCTCACTCGGCAATCATGGCAAGATCGATGGAAATTCCAGCTGTTGTCGGAACAAAGGCTGTTACCTCAACTATTCAAAATGGGGTCATGGTGATTGTTGACGGACTTGATGGCGATGTGATTATTGATCCTTCCGAAGAGGTTTTAGCACAGTACCGTCAAAAGAAAGACCAATATGAAGCTCAAAAATCCGAATGGGCTAAATTAAAAAATGAAAAAACCGTTACAAGTGATGGTGTGCATGTTGAACTTGCAGCCAATATCGGTACCCCCGAAGATGTTAAGGGTGTTCTTGAAAATGGTGGAGAAGCAATTGGACTATACCGTACAGAATTCTTATATATGGGACGTGACCAGCTTCCTTCAGAAGAAGAACAATTTGAAGCTTACAAAACAGTTCTTGAAAAAATGGAAGGAAAACCTGTTGTCGTTCGAACACTTGACATTGGTGGGGACAAGGAACTTCCGTATTTAAATCTGCCAAAAGAACTAAATCCGTTCCTTGGTTTTAGAGCGATTCGTCTTTGCTTAGAGGAACAGGATATTTTCCGTACACAGCTGCGTGCTTTACTTCGTGCAAGCACATTTGGAAATTTAAAGATTATGTTTCCGATGATTGCAACACTTGATGAGTTTAGACAAGCCAAAGCAATATTGCTCGAAGAAAAAGACAAGCTTGTGGCGAATGGAACTGCTGTTTCTGATTCGATTGAGATTGGAATCATGGTGGAAATTCCATCAACTGCCGTATTGGCTGACCAGTTTGCAAAAGAAGTCGACTTCTTTAGTATCGGAACAAATGATTTAATTCAATATACAATGGCTGCTGACCGTATGAATGAACGCGTATCATACCTTTATCAACCATATTCACCTTCCATTCTAAGACTTGTTTCAATGGTTATTGAAGCAGCGCATAAGGAAGGCAAGTGGGCTGGGATGTGTGGAGAAATGGCTGGTGATACCATTGCGATACCAATCCTTCTAGGACTTGGACTTGACGAATTTAGTATGAGTGCGACATCCATTTTACCAGCACGTACTCAACTTAAAAAGCTTTCTAAAGCTGAAATCGCAAGCAATAAAGAAAAGATTCTATCTATGAGCACAACAGCGGAAGTTGTTGAGTTTATAAAATCAAACTACATGAACTAAGGAAAAAACGAGTCTAATTAGACTCGTTTTTTTATTCTATCAAATACGCAAAAGCGTATTTGCGCCCAGATTTTTTAGGCCCACACGAGGTGGGTCACAAAGACGTTGCCACAGGAAGTGGCGTTCTTAG
>NZ_LMBW01000001.1:727888-733376 GCF_001439915.1 Fredinandcohnia humi
TCTTTGATCTTANNNNAGCCCGAAAAGTTTCCTCTGAAAATCTGTGGCATCTGCCGGAGGCATTAACTTAATTCAGTAGTTGTCACTACTGAATTAAGTTAAATGGATTTTTCCATTCCATTAATAATCCATAATTACAGGATTCTTCATCTTCAAGATAGTTTTCAATCAGTTGGACAGGTGTACGTCCACATCGAAGGAGAAAGGTTATAACCGGGTCCTTTAGTTCACCAACAAGGACTTTTTCAAGATAGTGTTGAGCACTCATATCAGCTGCGTGCTTTGAGTACCCGGCCATTCGTCCTCCTCCAAGTAATCGCTTTAGATTTAAATGTATGACTACCTCATACATCGACTGCATCAACCATTTCCCCAGGCCATATTTTCGGTATGCTGGGCTAATGCAAATATCAACAATATATAATGTGTTTCCGTCTGCAGCATGATTTCGGATATAGCCGCTATCCGTTATTTCCTCCCATGTATGCTTCGGATGACAAGGATCAAACTGAACAATTAACCCAGTCATGGACCCGCATATTTTTCCATCGATTTCAACACAAAGAGCACCTTCAGGAAATAATGTTACATGATTATGTAGTTGTTCTTGATTCCACCATAATTCAGAAGGAAATGGTGGGGGAAAGCTTTTTCTTTGTACATGAATTAAGGCATCAAAATCTGTTTCACGGTAATTTCGTATCACGCACTTTTTAGGTTTTTGATCATCATACACATATATTTCTTTTCGAAACAAGTCGCTCACCTCACATCCACATTTTACGCTACAAGTTCAGGGATGAAAAGTAAAGCTATTCTCATTTATGGTTGTTTTCGAAAAATGAATCCACAACTTCTTCAATTAACTTGGGACTAGGTTGTTCCCCGGTAAATGAGAATGTCAGCTCCTTAATAAATTCAGCATTACGATAGACATGGATTGCTCCATTTTGATTAATCACACTATACTCTGGTTCAAACCGATAACCTTCGCGGTCAATCGCACCCATTACAATCTCTCCTCCCATCTTTAATCTTGTTCTTATTGTTCCTTTTTCCTAAGTAAAATGTACATATTTTTTCGTAAATAACGCCAATTTAATGGTAAGGAGGTATTAACAATGCCAGATAATGATCGCGATTACCATGACCCGGACCCACATTTTGATGGAAGATACGAAGGAATTATTAATGATGATATCGCGGCTGGGGATAAAATAGGGATTAGATCTGATGTTAATCCGGAAAATCCAGTCCAGCCAAAAAATCCTTATAACATGAAACCTAAAGTAGATAAGGAAATGAAGAGATTTCAGGATATGTTTGATGGAGAATAACATGAAAAAGCCAGCAACCGCTATAAGTTGCTGGCTTTCTTCAAATTAATTTTGTTTTTACGTCTAGCAAAAGCGCCTAGCCCCTCGAGGTCACAAGTCGTTCCGTCAAGAAGGTTAAAGAGCAACCACCTTCTAGCCGGCTCGTCTTGTGCTGGTCGGACTAGCACAGGATGTGCTGACGTCTACGTTTGCCACAGGACGTGGCAAACGTAGACGTTCAATTCAAGGCGCTTATGCATTTGTTTTTAGCACCAAGCAGCGCCAACGATGATTAGAAGAATGAACAATACAACAATCAACGCAAAGCCTCCGCGATAGCCAAAGCCACCACCGTAACCATAGCCTCCATAACCATATCCTCCACCGTATCCACAGCAACCCATTTTACATCTCCCTTTCTTTTTTATAATTTAAAACAATGAATTAGCAACCTACATATGCAGCTCCAACAATGATCAATAGAATGAATAATACGACAATCAACGCAATGCCTGCTCCATATCCTCCGCCTCTTACTACACTCAACTAGAACACCTCCATATCTATTTGTTATATCCTATGGCTAATGCACAAGTTTCGTAAGGTACAAATCCCCAATTTTCCTAGATTTTTTAAAAAGTCTTTCGACATTTTAAAATATGGTATGATGAAAATAAAAAACGAGGGAGAATAAGCAATGGTACATACAAATGTCTTAAATGAAAATACAGTAGTGGGCTTTATTGGAATAGGTGTCATGGGAAAAAGTATGGCAAGCCATATCCTGTCAAAGGGTTACAAGGTTCTTGCCTATACGCGTACAAAAGAAAAAGCAGCTGACCTTGTCGCACAGGGTGCGATTTGGAAACAGTCTGCAGGAGAAGTGGCTGATGAAGCGAATGTCATCATTACAATGGTTGGGTATCCACATGATGTTGAGGATATTTACCTCAGTGATAATGGGCTATTGGCACATGCAAAAGAAGGAACGTATTTTATTGATATGACGACTTCAACACCTTCTTTAGCGATTAAAATTCATCAAGAAGCAAAACAAAATGGCATGTATTCCTTGGATGCACCCGTATCTGGTGGAGATGTTGGTGCAAAAGAAGCAAGATTGGCCATCATGGTTGGCGGCGATCAACAGGTATTTGAAGCATGTAAGCCGCTCCTCGAGATTATCGGACAAAATATCGTGTACCAAGGTTCAGCAGGTTCCGGCCAACATACAAAAATGTGTAATCAAATTGCAATTGCTTCAAATATGATTGGTGTGGCTGAAGCAATGGTTTACGCAGAAAAATCTGGACTTAATCCCGAAACAGTATTAAAAAGCATTTCAACAGGTGCTGCAGGAAGCTGGTCATTAAGCAATCTTGCGCCAAGAATGATTGCGGGCAATTTCGAACCTGGTTTCTTCATTAAGCACTTCATCAAAGATATGGGAATTGCACTGGAAGAAGCAAAAGCAATGGGAATGGATACACCAGGTCTTGATCTTGCGAAAAAAATGTACGATGAACTTGCTGAAAAAGGCGAAGAAAACAGTGGCACCCAAGCCATCTACAAGCTTTGGGAATAAGTAAAGTTGACACAAGTAGTTACATCCACCAGCCTATTTCTGTATAGAAATCTCCTTGGAGAAGAAAATAATGATGATAATCTCTAAGGAGGTGCACGCAGGAAATGGCAAAACGTACAAAAAAGAATGATCCTGAACAGAAAAACAAAAAAGGTTTTGATTCGGCTGTGTCTGATACTGAATTTGGCAAAGAGTTAGGCAGTGCTGCCGCTAACAAAGCACATAAGAAAAAAGCAAAAAAAGAAAAAGCCTCTAAAAACGATGGAAAATACGAAGGTGGACTTTAATAAACGATACCTTACAAAATCGACAAGCTATGTGCTTGTCGATTTTTCGCACTCAACCAGGCTTTTATTATGGCAATTATCAAAAAACAATGGGAATTTTGCCGAATTTTCTTTATAATTACTATAAAACAGGTCTTTCTGCCTATGGATATGAATTAGCCCCTAAATTAATGTAATAGTATAGTAAAAAAATGGTTACACCACCCATTTTTTAAAAAACACATCAAAATTTACATACAAATCGACCATAACAATCAAAACAAGTGATGGGGTGAGAGGGGGTCAATATATGAAACCAGGAAATCAGCAAAGTGCTCCGGAACAAGTAGTAGGAACACCATCATCTGTTAATCTCGTATTAACAGTAACTATAAATGGGCAAATACTTTATATTTCTAGCAACTGTGAAGATCTCTTAGGCTACACAAAAGATACGCTGATTGGAACTTCGATTAAAACTATCATCCATAAGGATGACCGTTTCATGCTTGAAAGTTATTTTTTCAATAAACAATTACAATCAGCATGTGCACTAAGAGTGTTGAAAACAAATAACGATATCATCTGGTTCGAGACAATTGTTGAGCCTATCTATTCCTCCGGTACTTGCGAATATGAAGAAATACTATTAAAAATGAACATGTTAGTGGAGCCAACAAATAATCGCATTTCTAAGGAGAACAGCCCTAATACTTTTTTATCGTCATTTATTAAAGATGATACTCTCCCGCATACTAGGTTAGTTGATGCACCGATTTTAATAGATGAAGCTCCATTTCCAATTGTAATATCAAAGTTAGGGCAAATCGTTTATTTGAACAGGGAAGCGGCTTCCTTATTAGAAATTCAATATCCTCATGAGGTAATCGGTGGCACGATATATCAGTTTATAGATGAAGAATTCCACGAGGTGGCGGCTAAACGGATTGAGCAACTCCAAAGCGGGTTTCGTTTGGGCATTATCGAGCAAAAATGGAAGAAACAAAACAACGAAAAAATCTATGTTGAAGTGAAGGAAGTCCCAATCTATATGAATGACGAGATTTATGAATATATTGTTATGCATGATATCTCATCACGTAAGTCATTCCACGATATTATCCATAGAAGCCGAGAACGCTATCAACGAATTATCCAAAATTCAATTGATACCATCGCTGTGATTTATCAAAATAATTGGGTGTTTATCAATGATTCAGGTGTAAAAATGTTTGGGGCTAACAGCTATACAGAGATGTTAGGGAAAAATATTTATACTTTTCTTCATCAAGACAATCATGATCAAGTAAGGGACTTTATCGAGATTGTAAATTCTCAAAAAAAGGAAGTAAATTTCAGTAAACAATCGTGGTACACATTCCAGGGAATGCAGGTGCATACGGAATTAATCGGAATACCGACAACTTATTTCGGGGAAGCAGCGGTTCAAGTCATTATTCGTGATATTTCTGATCGAATTAAGGCAGAGGAATTAATGATTAAGTCAGAAAAATTGTCCATCGCTGGACAGCTTGCGGCAGGAATTGCCCATGAAATTAGAAATCCATTAACGGCGATTAAAGGGTTTTTACAATTGTTTAATGATGAATTCAAAGGGAAACAGAATTATTTTGACATTATTTTTTCTGAATTAAATCGAATTGAATTAATTTTAAGTGAGCTTTTGTTACTAGCAAAGCCATCAGAAATTAAATTTAAAAATAAGGATATCCGGACTATTTTGCGTGATGTTGTGACCCTGCTTGAAACACAGGCAAACCTCCAAAATATTCAAATCAATATTGATTTTGTGAATGAAGTTTCAGTTATTACCTGTGATGAAAATCAGATTAAACAAGTCTTCATCAACCTTATTAAGAATTCCATAGATGCGATGGAAAATAGCGGTACGATCATCATACGCACAATGGTTACCAACGAATCCATCTATATTTTTTTTATTGACGAGGGTTGTGGAATTCCAAAATCCATCCTTGAGCGAATCGGGGAGCCTTTTTATACAACAAAGGAAAAGGGAACAGGACTTGGGCTAATGGTAAGCTATAACATTATCGAAAACCATAACGGAGAAATTAAGGTGGATAGCAAGGAAAATGAAGGCACAACCTTCGAAATAAAACTTCCGCGGATAAATGAAACGGTGTAGCACTCAAAGGCTGCACCGTTTTTTATTTTCCAACCTAGTTTTATGTCCAGCTTCAGGCGCCATCGGCTCGAGGTCATAAGCCAATCGCTTCGGAAGGTAAAATGCACCTTCTGTCAGCGCTCGTCTTATGCNNNNGCCTCTGCCAGGACGGCAA
>NZ_LMBW01000001.1:733381-965536 GCF_001439915.1 Fredinandcohnia humi
GGCGTTAGGCACAGGACGTGCCTGCCCTTAGCTGGAATTGGGGCGCCTTACGCATTTCAATTGAAAAGGCTAGTGCATGTCGCACTAGCCAATTGGTTTATTGTAAAAAATTATGTTGGGACAGTAACATCGTATATTGTTTGGAAAGCTCCATAAATAATGTTTCATCTCGGCCAATGAGTGACTGATCAATTTGTTTTAATAGTTGTTCTTTCTTAAAGGAGGCCTGTGATTGGATGAGAACCATTTCTGCTACCTTCTCATACATTTCATCATTAGGCGTTTGAGGAATAACAACTACTTCATTTTTTTGCTCTTTGTTCAAATGGTCCATTACGTAATCACTCCTTTTAATTTTTCGCTTATTTGTAAAAAAACGCTTTTACCTTATAAGCGTAACTAGAATCATGCTATTTTACCTTATTCAGCTGGTGCAAATACACCAAGGAATATTTAATAAAAAGATTGCATCGTCTAGTTGTCTTTCTATTATGAAGGAAAAACAGTAAAAAGTAAAGTGTTTTTAGAAAATTTAGACATGTCAGAACTCAGTTGGATTGGAAAACGTTGAGCTCGAGAGATTATGAAAAAATGGGTTACTTTCCTAACTAACATCATAGTATTATATGAGGACTTTTTACAAAAGGGAGGTACATGCTATGAATCAACCATATAGTGGATATCAAATGAATCCATATAATCGAGCAGTTCCACAGTATTATTACCCGCATTATCCTATCAATGGCTACCAACAGGCTTATTATATAAATCCTTACCCAACGGAAAATCAAACAAGGCAAACAGAGGAATTTCAAAATGTGTGGAAAGAGGTACGTAAAAATCTAAAACCCCATTATGATGAATTAGCGGAACATAATGTCGACCGGAGATTGTCCCAGTATATGGCGATGCAGCTTGTCATGTACACTGTTATGACGCAAAATCAATTTTCAGGTTCACTGGACCAAAAGGTTAAGCAGACCTACCAGGCTTTTCGAAATCAAGCGAATTGGATATTTGTCGTGCTGTCCCCTTATCGAATTCCAGACCGGGTACTTGGAAGAATATTTAAAGCAATTATTCGACTCACCTATGAATATATTGGCTATTCACCTAAAAAGAATTGGAGCGAATGGGAGGACCTTGGGGGTTATTTAACATCGGGACCATCTGCTGTGGTGCCAGGAAGAAACCAATTAGATGTCTACGTGCGTGGAAGAAATCGGGACCTCTACCACCGGATGTGGGATGGTTCAAGTTGGACAGATTGGGAGAATCTCGGTGGAGCCCTAACGTCTTCACCTGCTGCCGTATCATGGGGACCAGGAAGAGTAGACGTATTTTCGCGCGGAGACAACAATCAATTGATTCATAAATATTGGAACGGCTCCTCATGGAGTGATTGGGAGGATTTAGGCGGAATCCTCTCGTCGTCACCTGCTGTTGCATCATGGTCGGAAAATCGTCTAGATGTATTTGGAAGAGGTACGGATCGCCATCTTTATCATAAATATTGGGATGGGCTGGAATGGAGCGAATGGGAGGACTTAGGCGGAGTTCTTACGTCTGCACCTGGCGCCGTTTCATGGGGACCCAATCGAATTGATGTCTTTGCGAGAGGAGAAAATCGGGCCCTATACCATATGTATTGGAATGGCTCGAACTGGAGCAATTGGGAGGACCTTGGCGGTCAATTAACCTCAAGTCCGGTGGCATCTTCAAGAGAACCTAATAATCTGGATGTATTCGTAAAAGGCACGAATGATCATCTGTATTTGAAAAATTGGGATGGCATACAATGGAATGAGTGGGAGGATCTTGGCGGAACGTTAACTTCAGAACCATCCTCAGCCTCATGGAGCCGTAACCGAATTGATGTCTTTGCTAGAGGAGAAAACAATCAATTAATCCATAAATTTAAAGCATAATTTGACATGCACCTAATTTGACATGCACTAAGGAGTTGTGTAAATGCCTAGATATGTGTGGGGAGTCGATTCGGCGGCAACAGTCGATGAAGAATTATATACATGTGTAAAAAAAAAATTTGGGAATCCGAAATTTTGGGGCAGATATTTAAGTGATGTGCCGAATGTTTCACATGGCTTAACAAGAGCGGAGATTTCGTTTTTAAGAAATCGAGGAATTAAGGTTTTGCCCATATATACTGTTTTTTCCGATGCAACTGGCTTTGAAAAAGGGCAGCTTGCTGCAAGAAATGCCGTGTTTAATGCAAGACGACTTGGTATCTCAAATAATGTAGCCTTATTTGCAAATATCGAGCGCCTTTTTGCTGTAGATGAAGCATGGATTCGCGGGTGGGTGGAGTCCATTTACCCAACTGGATATCGTCCGGGTCTTTATCATAACCCAATAGAAGGTAATTTTTCGAATGCCTATTGCGAGGCCGTTCGAAAAAATAATCAGGTTGCGGTACAAACGATAATTTGGAGTGCTGAACCAGAAACTGGAGTGACCAAGGAGCGAAAGGCACCAAACTTTCGACCGCAGACACCAAAATGTAAGGCAAATGTGTGGGTCTGGCAATACGGAAGAGATTCGAAAGACTGTTCAATTAATACAAATTTAGCCGATCAACGCACCTTAAATTACCTCTATTAAAAAAACCAGGTACATACCTGGTTTTTTTAGTTTCTAATGTCTAGCTTCAGGCGCCATCGGCTCGAGGTCACAAGCCAATCCCTTCTGAAGACAAAAAGCGCCTTCTTTCAGCGCTTGTCTTGTGCTTGTCGCCTCTGCCAGGACGGCAAGGATTCCAGCTAAGGGCATGCGCAGGACGTGCATGCCCTTAGCTGGAATTGGGGCGCCTTCCGCTTTTCTAATCATCGATAACTTTCTCCTAGTTTTTTGAATACGGGTTTTTGGTAGGTTCGATTGTTTGGTACTTGTGTATTCTCCGTTTTTTCTTCAATTCCAACGTATTGCTGTAGAAGGCTTTTAGCTAAAGAAAGTGATAGATAGGTTTTTGGATTGCGATATGTCTGATTCAAATTTCCAAGGTGTGGTAGGCGAGAGAAGTCTTCTTTTGTAGGAGGCATGTGAAAATAATAATCTCCGGCTGAAATTAAGACATCGGATTGCTGTTGACTATTTTTCGGGTTTCTGGAAAAATGAAGTCCTTCTTTTTTGGCCTTTCCTTCTGATATGAGCTTTTCTAATGCTTTTCGTTTAAGTAAATATAAAAATTTCGGGTTTGTTGCTGTTTTAGCATGTCGGTTTACAACAAAGATGGCACGGGCAAGGTTGTCCACATTTGGTTCGAGCGGGGCTTGATTTACCGGTTTTTTCATACTTTCTCTCCTTTCTATCTTTTATTATACTGGTAGTAGTGAGTTTTGACAAATTCAACTTGCGTGTATCCGATTCATAGAATTACGCTAATTGATATATCGAAATAACTCTTGAAAAAATAAAGGTTTTTTGTCAATATATGCAGAAGATATAGATATTACTTGTAAATAGGGAATGGTATCATGAACAGAATGAACAATGTCATCCTCAAGGATGATCAATTTAGCCGTTATGATGATAGAATAGAAGCGATCATCTTTGAAATAATCCTTAAGCACATCAAGGATTTAATATATGTTATGAAAGTAGAAGAGAACGGTAGCTTTTCCTATGTTTTCTTAAACGAAGAAGCCAAGGGGCATGCGAAATTAACTAGTGACAGTCTTGGGAAAACACTTCATGAAGTATTGCCTAATGAAACGGCAACCCATCTACACGAACAATATAAAGCGGTTCTGAAGAAAAAAGAACCAGTCCATTTTCAGGATGTTGTTATTTTAGCTGATAAGAGAGTCGTTCACGGAGAATCTATTTTAACGCCGATATTTGATGATAAGGGTGATATTACATTTATAGTAAGTGTTACCCGTGATATCTCGGCGATGGTTGCCGATAAAGAAATGATTACCCACATGGCTTATCATGATCAACTTACAGGATTGCCAAATCGCAGTTCGTTAAAAAAAGACTTAGACAACGCAGTAGAAGAAGCGGAAAAGAATAATCAAAATCTAGCATTAATGTTTATTGATCTGGACCGTTTTAAATTTTTCAATGATTCTATGGGGCATGTTGCTGGAGATCATCTTTTAATAGAAGTTGGAAAAAGGTTAGCATCCATTAGTCAAAAGAGCTATAAAGTATTCCGCCAAGGTGGGGACGAATTCATTGTTATCCTGCCAAACACGTCAAGAGAACTTTCGCAAGCATTCGCTCAAAATGTGAATCAAGCTTTTGAAAAACCTTTCCTATTGGAAAATAAGGAATTTTTTATTTCAGCCAGCATTGGGATTAGTATCTATCCAACAGACGGAAGAGATGGGGATACATTAATAAAAAATGCAGATACTGCACTATATCGTGCAAAGGAATTAGGTAGATCGCTTTATCAGTTTTATAGTACAGATTTACAAAAACAGACTTCTCACTTAATGATTCTAGAGACAGGTCTTAGAAAAGCAATCGAAAAAAATGAACTTGAAATCTATTACCAGCCACAGCTGGATCTAAGTACAAATAAAGTTACAAGCTTTGAGGCACTCCTAAGATGGAAGCATCCTGTGCTCGGATTCGTGTCACCAGCTGAATTTATTCCAATTGCAGAGGATACCGGGTTTATTTTATCAATAGGTGAATGGATTATTCAGTCAGTATGCCGAAAACTAAAGCAATGGAAAGAGAAGGGGTATGGAACTGTTTCAATTTCAATCAATTTGTCACCGAAGCAATTCCAGCAATCCGAATTAGTGAAAAATATTCAACAAAATATCGAAGAAAATCAAATATATCCAGGTAGTCTTGAATTTGAGCTTACAGAAGGGGCGATGCAGGACCCGAAGAGAACGTTGCAAACCCTGGCTAGATTAAAGGAGATCGGCGTACGTATTTCGGTAGATGACTTTGGGACAGGTTATTCCTCCTTAAGCTATATTAAAAAACTTCCGATTGATACACTGAAAATTGACCAGTCATTTGTTAAGGATGTACTACGTGATGAGAAGGATGCTGCAATTACAACAACGATTATTCATTTAGCACAAAGCCTTGGTCTTTCTGTTATTGCAGAGGGTGTAGAAGAGGAGCAACAAGTAGAATTTTTCAAGATTATGGGTTGTCACAAGGTACAAGGCTATTTCTTTAGTAAACCAATACCAGAACATGAAATGGTTGAACATTATTTAAAAAATAAGTGATCGTAAAAGAGGATGTCAGTGCGACATCCTCTTTTTGCTAGGTTGAAACTAGCGTAAAAATAGAGATTTCAGGTTTTGCTAAAAATCGTAGTGGCAGTCTTGTTGTTCCAAGTCCGCGATTTACATGTAGAAACATTTTATTAGGCCCGATGAGATGATCCCCCTCATAGTAAATGCTGCCCAGCGGAGGGGTAATCAGTGGACCGATGAATGGAAGCTGAATTTGACCGCCATGACTATGACCCGATAATTGCATATGGGCTCCCACTTCTTCTGCACGTTCGGCAATATCGGGCTCATGCGCAAGCAGAATGGTAAAACTCGAGGTATCGACGTCTTTAAACGCCTGTTCAAAATTAGGGCGACCAAGCATGACATCATCTAGTCCGACAATTGTAATTTTAGAATCTTCTAAGTAAATTTCCTCCGAGCTATTCATTAAAAGGGTAAAACCGGTTTGGTTCATCAACTTTTTATATATTTCCGACCCATAGCCCCCATGGTCATGGTTCCCGTAAATCGAAAATTTTCCAAGTGGTGCTTCTAATTGTTCAAGTAACGGAATAAGGTGGTTGGTAGCAGCATATTTATTAGGCTCATCCATTAAATCACCTGTAAAAAACAGTAGGTCGGGCTTAAGACCATTTATTGTATCGACAATTTTCTTCAGTTGCTCCAACGTAAAATGATACCCAACATGTGTATCACTAAATTGGACAATCCTCATATTGTGGAATTGTTTCGGAATGGCAGGATGCTCGATAATGTGGCTAGAAACTTCTAGTTGTTTCGGTTCAACATAACGGGCATACCAATACCCGAAAGAAGACGCAATAATAGCTGTCGAAGTAGTAGCAAAGGCTCGTTTCATAAATTGTCGTCTTGTAATTTTTTTGGACATCCTAACCGCCAACCTATCTATTAATCATATGAAGTCATGAAACTAGTGTAGCATATTCATATTCAAATTGAGTTTAAATATGTATTACAGATTAACTTTATTCAATACTAGTCCATACTCCTATAAATTGGAAATAAATAACAAAAATGTTTGCAATTCGGTGGAAGGCTGAATAAAGTTAAAGCCTCCGGCGGATGCCACAGATTTTTCAGAGGTAGTTTTTCGAGCTTGGGATCAAAGACTAAGAACGCCACGTCCTGTGGCAACGTCTTTGTGACCCACATCGTGTGGGCCTAAAAAATCTGGGCGCAANCCTTGGCGTATTTGATCATGATATAATAAAAGTGAACAACCATTCATTTTTTGGGGAGGAAGATAAGATGAAGGGGAAAGTTGTAATTGTTACTGGTTCTTCAAGTGGTATGGGGAAGTATATGGCCAAGAAGTTTGCGAGTGCTGGGGCGTTTGTTGTCATTACTGGTCGGACTCTTGAAAAATTGGAAGAGACGAAAAAGGAAATTGAAACCTTTCCAGATCAAGTACTTATTGTTCAAATGGATGTAAGAGAACCCGAGCATGCACTTCATATGGTTAATGTGACTGATGAAAGATTTGGTCGAATTGACTATCTCGTTAATAATGCTGCAGGGAATTTTATTTGTCCAGCCGAAAAATTATCTGTAAATGGTTGGAATGCAGTCATCAATATTGTTTTAAATGGAACATTTTATTGTAGCTCCGCCGTAGGGAAGTATTGGATCGAGAAGAAAATCAAGGGCAGCATGATAAATATGGTCGCTACATACGCTTGGGGTGCTGGCGCTGGAGTCATTCATTCAGCTGCAGCAAAAGCAGGTGTGTTATCTATGACGCGTACACTTGCGGTTGAATGGGGAAGTAAATATGGAATTCGCGTCAATGCGATTGCGCCTGGTCCAATTGAACGTACAGGTGGTGCGGAAAGGCTTTGGGAATCCGAAGAAGCGGCAAGCAGGACCCTTGGAAGTGTACCACTAGGACGTTTAGGAACACCCGAAGAAATAGCGGAACTCGCCTATTTTCTACTATCCGATCATGCCGCATACGTGAATGGTGAATGCATGACGATGGATGGCGGTCAGTGGCTAAATCAGCATCCGTTTTAATAAATTACTGCTCAACGAAAGATCACTTATTGTGGTCTTTCTTTTGTTATGGGATATTCCTTTCCAAAATTCTCTCTTTTTTTCATTGGATATTTGAATTAATTGTTTGTATGTCGTTTATTGTGTCAAAATCTGCAACTATTTAACGAACGATTCATCCCCATATAAAACGTAGAACTTGTTAAAATGATGGTACTTGTACAGTCTAGCAAGGGAAGGGTGATATTTTGAGAAAGCGAATCGTGCTACTACTCATTGCCATTTGTTTAATCGGACTCGTTTCTGTTCCAACGGTTACCGCATTATCTAATCAACCACTAACAAAGGAGCAAGTGTATACAATCCTAAAAGAAGCATTTCAGGCACAATCATCACTAACGACTGAATTCCGTCCCTATGATGAGGTTCAGCAAATCCTTGCCCCGTATTTTCATGTGGACTACTCATCAATGTTTTTGGATCAGAATTTAATGAAAGAGGAAGAGGGCTATATTGTATATGGATCTGATTTTGCCCTATACTTTGTTCCGTTTTATTCCTATACAGACGAAACGAAGATTTTATTTGATCAGGAAGAAAATAAAATTTTTGTTTATGAATTATTTAAGACTCCCGAATCTGGACCAGTTTCTTATAAAGATCATTATGAGGTCATCACGCTTGAAAAAATAAACTCAAATTGGCTCATCACTGATTTAGCCATGGAAGATAAGGCACCTTCTATCAAAGAAGATACTCTGCAAAAGGAAACGATTAAAAAGGACACTGCATTTTTAACGTGGAACCCGTTTAAAACGACCATTTATTCCTTGCTAGAAATGGACAATCGCACCCCTTTACAAGCAGGGTGCTTCAATGAACTTTTTTAATACATACAAAATAGAAATCCCAATGGGATTTCTATTTTTATTTAAGTAGGCATCATCCTAATTTTTTATTGTTTCGCAGCTAATTTTAATGTATTGTTACATAGTAGTTATGTAAAAGGTATTGAATACAGTATTCTGATAATACTACTCCGTTCGAAAAATGTGGATAGAAGAATGGATATTGCTCAATCCTAAAATGAAATAGGCTTTATGCATATGAAAGGAGAGGCACGTATGTCACAGTTGCAAGGAATCATAACCCGCCTTATAAGCCTTCAGGAAAATGCAAATGGTGGGGAGCCCCCTCAACGTTTTTTTGAAGTAAATGGTGAAAGAAAGTGCAGTGTAAAATTTTTTAACAAAACAAATACTTTTGAACTTGAAGTGTTCCAGCAAGGCGAAAAGCCTAAAACATATCAATTCGATAATATTGACATGATTGCAATTGAAATTTTTGATTTGATTAACTAAATCATTTTTGTTAAGGTTCGGCACAGTGCCGGACCTTTTTCCTCCTTAAAGCGTCCTTCTAGGGAAACTCTGCTAAATAATACAAGTTAACCACATAAAATTATGGTAAGATAAAAGAGGAGTATTAAAATAGCAAACTTGTAATATATGAAAATAATTACGATGTGAGGTTGTGAGGCTTTCATGTTTGGTCTTCAAAGTGAAAATTTATTTGAAACAACAATTAAAGACATGCTTATACCTGCAGATAAAGTTGCCCATGTTCAAATTGGAAATAGCCTAGAACACGCACTTTTAGTCCTTACGAAAACCGGGTATACCGCCGTTCCGGTATTAGACCCAAAGTATAAGCTGCACGGATTAATCAGCTCAACTCATATCCTAGACTCAATCCTCGGATTAGAAAGAGTTGAATTTGAACGTCTGGAGAAAATGAAGGTTGAAGAAGTAATGAACAGGGAAATTCCAAGGTTGAACTTTAATGACAATGTTTTTAAAGGTCTTCAGTTAGTCATTGATCATCCATTTGTTTGTGTGGAAAATGATGAATTAGTATTTGAGGGTATTTTTACCCGCCGCGCAATCTTAAAACAATTGAATAAACAACTTAAAATTAAATAAGGTTTCAAATTCCTCCATAGACAAAGTGGAGGTTTTTTTCTGCTAATAATGAAATAACGTATCATATAAATTATACTATAAGTAAAACTTATACATAAGGTCAGGGGGGAACGAGTGTGCAATTTTCTGAATTTCAATTATTAGTTGTGCTTGCATCTGAATTAAATATGCGAAAAGCTTCGGAACGCTTATTTGTGACGCAGCCAGCGTTATCTCAACGTCTTCAAACAATTGAAAAGGCGTGGAATACAAAAATTTTTATCCGTTCGCAAAAAGGGCTAACACCAACACCTGCAGGAGAAAAAATTATTGATTTTGCAAAAGAAGTTGTAGAAAAAGAAGAGAAAATCAGGGAGCAGCTGCAAGGACTCAATCAAGAAGTGCATGGTACTCTCAAAATTGCATGTGCATCGATTATCGGCCAAAATTGGCTTCCGAAGGTTCTAAAGAAATATGTGAATAAATACCCACATGCAAAAATTTCATTAATTACAGGCTGGAGTAGTGAAATTTTAAAAAATCTTTATGATGACACTGTACATATTGGAATCATTCGCGGTAAGCCCGATTGGAAAGGGACAAAACACCATTTATTAACGGATACGATGTATATGGTCGACAAAGAAATCCAAAAAATTGAACAGGTATGGGAAACCGATCGACCGTTTATTCAATTTAAGAGTGACTCAACCTATTATCAAGAAATCCAAGAATGGTGGCATCGTACCTTTCAGTCAACACCGCGCCGAACGATCGTGGTTGACCAAATTGAAACATGTAAACAGATGACCTTAAATGGAATAGGATATGCGATTTTACCATCCGTCACATTAAATAATGAAGAAATGAAGAATATCTATAAAATTCCCTTGATGAATGAAAACAATGAACCGATGAAACGCGATACATGGTTAGTTGGCTATGATTATGCATTTGAGCTTAAGCAAGTGCAAGCGTTTGTCGAAATGATCAAGGAAAACTTGGATACTTTATAAAATTTTTGAAGAAAAATTCTGTACTTAGTTTACGATGTCCAGCACCAGGCACCATCGGCTCGAGGTCACAAGCCAATCGCTTCTGAAGGCAAAAAGCGCCTTCTGACAGCGCTTGTCTTGTGCTTGTCGCCGATAGGCGGGTGCATTAAGCTTTTCTTTATATGTGTAGAATAATCACAGTCTGATTGTGACAAATTACATATATGAGGAGGTGGATGATTAATGGCGAAAATTGGAGTTGAAGGCTCTTTAACAAATGTTCAGCAGGTTCTTCAAGAAAAAGGCTATGAAGTTGTTCCGCTAAAACAAGAAAGTGATGCACAAAACTGTGACGCTTGCGTTGTTACAGGTCTAGATACGAATGTGATGGGAATGGCTGATACTGTCATGAAAGGGCCTGTTATTGAAGCAAATGGACTATCTGCTGACGAGGTTTGTCAAGAACTAGAGAGCCGTCTAGGACAAGCGTAAATAACGATCGATGTAAACACGGGACTAGGTAAACCACCTAGTCTTTTTCTTGTCTTGAATTTATCCTTTTATAAAAAATATTAAACATTTTCAGAAAATGCACTAGTAATTTATTTCGAAAACCGATATATTATATGATACATGTTAAATTTTTTAACGTTTTTTGGAAACACCAAGGGGGGAGTTTTATGGAGACCTTTAAGAAATTAAAGCGGTTTTACTGGCCGTATCGAAAGTATTTTTTCTGGTCATTATTTGCAATGATTTTTGTGACAGGAATTACAGTTGTATACCCAATTGTACTTCAGCTAACAATTGATGAAGTTTTCCGGGCGGGTAATTATCAGCTTGTACCATATCTTGCCATAGGTTTCGTTGCTATCATGATTATAAAGGGAATTGCTACTTATTTTAACCAATATCTAGGGGATTTATTTGGAATAACGACCGTATATAAAGTGAGAAATGCATTATATGAAAAGCTTCAACGATTATCGTTTGGCTACTATGATAATGCGAAAACGGGGGATCTCATGTCACGCTTAACCGCCGATGTAGAGGGATTTAGATTTTTCCTTTCATTTGGGTTTGCTGAATTACTTCGTTTTTCACTTTTAATTATCTTCAGTTTAATGGTTATGTTTTCTTACTCAGTTCCACTAACTCTTGTAACAATAATGGCATTGCCATTTTTAGCAATTGTTGTTTATCGTTTTGACAAACGAGTCCACCCGGCCTTTCGTAAGGTTCGAAAAACCTTTGGTCGCCTGAATACAAATGTCCAAGAAAATATTAGTGGAATAAATACAGTTAAATCATTATCACGTGAGGAATATCAAATCACTAAGTTTAATCGTTCCAACGAAGGCTATCGCGATGTTTCTCTTGCGACTTCTGGGATTTGGGCAAAATTTTTCCCGTTAATGGAGTTTATCGGAAATGTCTGTGTCGTTGCGCTTCTGTCATATGGAGGGTATTTAGTTATCGATGGTGCAGTTTCACACGGTGAACTTGTCGCCTTTTTTAGTTTAGTTTGGTACCTGCTTAATCCAATCATGAATCTTGGGTTTATTATTAACATGTTTTCACAAGCAAAAGCTTCTGGTGAACGACTTTTAGAAATTCTTGAGGCAGACGAAAAAATTACTGACAATCATGATGTCATCACCAAAGATAGATTACAAGGACATGTTGAATTTAAAGATGTTACCTTGAAGTATACGGAGGATGATGAGGCTGCGCTTGAATCGATTTCATTTACAGCTGAACCAGGCAAGGTGATTGGTTTAATTGGGGCTACCGGTTCTGGGAAAACAAGTATTACCCAACTTATGACGAGATTTTATGAGCCGGTAAAAGGAAACGTATTAATTGATGGCAGAGATGTATCGGATTATTCGATTCATACATTAAGAAGTAATATAGGTTTTGTTATGCAAGAGTCGTTCTTATTCTCATCAACGATTCGCGCAAATATTGCCTATGGCCGACCTAATGCGTCTATGGAAGAAATTATTGATGCAGCAAAGCGGGCCCAAGCGCATGAATTCATCATGGAGCTTCCAAAGGGCTATGATACGATGCTAGGCGAACGCGGAATGGGATTATCAGGCGGTCAAAAGCAACGGATAGCCATTGCCAGGTCCATTTGCATTGACCCGAGTATTTTAATCCTGGATGATGCTACTAGTGCGGTTGATATGGAAACAGAATTTAAGATTCAGCAGGATTTAAAGGAAGTCTTGAAGGGGCGCACTACATTTATCATTGCCCACCGAATCTCTTCTTTGAAACATGCCGATGAAATTCTAGTATTGGAAAATGGGGCAGTAGTGGAACGTGGTACGCACGGGGTATTATTGAAAAATAATGGACCATACCAACGTATTTATGAAATTCAGTATAAGGATCAAAAAATGGTCCTCGAGAACCAAGTAGGATAGGCAGGTGAGTTTAAGTGTCACAGGAAGAAAAACAAGATATTAAACATCGCTTTCATTATTCAACCGATCAAGCAATTGAAAAACCGTTTAACTGGAAGCAAATGCTCAGATTACTAGCTTATATGAAACCATATTCTAAGAATCTATTACCACTCGCAATCATCATGGTTTTATTGACAACTGCGGTTCGATTAATCGCACCTATCTTAATCGGTAAGTATACGATTGACCACGCGATTGCGAACAAAGATACAAATTTACTAACTATTTTAGTTGTGACGATTGCAGGGTTATATGCAGTCAATTATGTGGCAAATATATTTAGAATTAAATGGACGAATATCCTAGGTCAAAATATTATTTACGATTTACGAAAACATCTGTTTACACATGTCCAAGGGCTTTCACACCGCTTCTTTGACAAACGTTCAGCGGGTTCGATCTTAGTTCGAATCCTTAATGATGTAAACTCCCTTCAAGAATTATTCACAAATGGAGTTATTAATCTATTAATGGACTTTGTTCTTTTATTTGGGGTTATTTTTATTCTTTTTGGATTAAGTCCCAAGCTTACATTGGCAATCTTGATTATTCTGCCGTTGATGGTCTTAATCACGACGAAATTAAGAAGGAATATCAGAAGATCGTGGCAAACCGTAAGAATTAAACAAGCCATGCTTAACTCGCATTTGAATGAAAGTATCCAGGGGATACGAGTGACGCAAGCCTTTACCCAGGAAAAAGAAAACATCGAGTTCTTCGATGGCGTTAACAATCAAAACTTTGAAAGCTGGAGAGATGCGACCCAGAAAAATGCAATGTTCCGTCCGTTCGTTGAAATGACAAATGCGGTTGGAACAGCGATTCTAATCTGGTTTGGGGCAATGCTTATTCAGGACAATGGATTAACAGTTGGGGTTTTCGTTTCCTTTGCCTTTTACTTAGGGATGTTCTGGGAGCCGATTTCACGCCTTGGTCAAGTGTATAATCAACTATTGGTTGGAATGGCTTCTTCTGAGCGTATTTTTGAATTTATCGATGAAAAGCCAATTGTTGATGAAAAAGAAAATGCGATTCACTTAACCGATATGAAGGGGAAGGTTGAATTTAATAAGGTTGAATTTTCATATGAAGAAAGTCGTAAAGCATTAAAGGGTATTTCCTTAACGATGGAAGCGGGGAAAACAGTCGCGCTTGTCGGGCATACCGGCTCAGGTAAAACAACGATAGCAAACCTGATAAGTCGTTTTTACGATGCAACGAGTGGGGAAGTTCGAATTGATGGAATCGATATAAAGGAATTATCACTTCAAAGTGTTCGCACCCAAATAAGTGTAGTACTTCAGGATACCTTCATATTCTCTGGTACAATTAAAGACAATATTCGTTTCGGTCGACCTGATGCTACGGATGAAGAAGTGATGGCAGCTGCAAAAGCAGTCGGTGCTCATCAGTTTATAGAGAAGCTTATTAACGGATATGATACAGAAGTTGAGGAGAGGGGAAACATCTTATCAGTGGGTGAACGACAATTATTATCCTTTGCCCGTGCACTTCTGGCAGACCCAAAAATTTTAATTCTAGATGAAGCAACAGCAAGTATTGATACCGAATCGGAAGTGAAAATCCAACAGGCCTTAAAAAAGCTATTAAAGGATCGGACAGCGATTATCATCGCCCATAGACTTTCAACCATTCGTGAAGCCGATACGATTTTTGTATTAGATCATGGTGAAATTATTGAACAAGGTAATCATGATGAACTTATGAAACAACAAGGAGAGTATTTTGGATTAGTAAAGGCGCAATTTAAAATGCTTGAAGCTATATAAGGATTAGAATGAAAGGACTACTGTATTAGTCCTTTCATTTTTTATTGTCATTTCCGGGTTTAGAGGTGCTTCCACATTAATGATTAGTTGTGTTAAAATGGGTGGTATCATCAAATTGATGGGGGAATAGCAGTGAATAAAAAGGAATTTGCGGTCATTGGCCTTGGTCGTTTCGGAGGAAGTATTTGCCGGGCATTGAGTGATGAAGGCATGGAAGTCATGGCCATGGACATTGATGAAGATAGAGTAAATGAATATCAGGCGATTGCCTCACATGCGGTCGTGGGTGATTCTACGGATGAATCTGTCCTCAAAAGTATTGGGATTCGTAATTTTGACCTTGTCATTGTGGCAATTGGGGATAACTTAAAGGCGAGTATTTTAACAACCATAATCCTGAAGGAATTAGGGGTTAAACAAATTTGGGTAAAAGCACAAAATGATTACCATGAGAAAATCTTAAGTAAAATTGGAGCAGACCGGATTGTCCACCCAGAACGTGATATGGGAAAACGGATTGCCCACAATATCATATCAAATAATGTATTGGATTATTTGGAGCTTTCAGATGAGCATAGTATTATTGAAATTGTGGCAGGGAGGAAAATTGATGGAAGATCATTAATCGAATTAGATGTCCGTGCCAAGTACGGGGTAACCATTGTTGCTATGAAAAGAGGAAAAAATATCATCGTCTCTCCACAAGCAACCGAGCAAATAAGGAAAGGTGATATTCTTATCATCATCGGTGCAGATACAGACATCAGCCGTTTTGAAAAAAATCTAATCGAAGAATAAACGTCTCATTTGAGGCGTTTTTTTGTGTTTTCTATGTCTAGCTCCAGGCGCCATCGGCTCTCTGGTCTAAGCCAATCGCTTCGGAAGGTAAAAGGCACCTTCTGTCAGCGCTCGTCTTATGCTTGACTTGCACAGGATGTGCTGACATCGACGTTCGCCACAGGACGTGGCNNNGGTAGTTAGTCGATGTTCCTNNNTAGGCGGTCGCCTTGTGCTTTTCTCACCAAAAACCCACTGAGGAAGGTCTCAGTGGGTAATCAACATTGAATATAAGGGTAAATTATACCTCCATAATGATTGGTAAAATCATTGGACGGCGTTTTGTCTTCTCATATAGGAATGGAGCAAGTGTATCTGTGATTTCATTTTTAATCTCAGACCATTGTGTCGTACGACGCTCCATTACTTTATTTAAATGCTTCGAAATCAGACTTTGCGCATCATTGATTAAATCTCCAGACTCACGCATATACACAAATCCACGAGAAATTAAATCAGGTCCTGCTGCAATTTTAAAGTCCTTCATATTAATACTGACCACAACAATTACAAGACCTTCTTCGGAAAGAATGCGGCGGTCGCGTAATACGATATTTCCAATATCCCCAATACCGCTGCCATCGATATACACATTGCCCGACGGAATCTTACCAGCAACAGACGCTTCATTCTCACTAAGAGCAAGAACCTCACCATTATCCATAATAAAACAATTTTCTTCAAATACACCACAATCTACTGCAGATTTAGCGTGCATCTTTTGCATCCGATATTCACCGTGAATTGGCATAAAATATTTTGGTTGCATAAGACGAAGCATTAACTTTTGCTCCTCCTGACCACCATGACCAGATGTATGAATATTACTTAATGGTCCGTGGATTACATCAGCTCCTGCACGAGAAAGCATATTTATGATTCGACTAACACTCAGTGTATTCCCTGGAATAGGAGACGATGAAAATACGACTGTATCCCCAGGAATGATTTGAACTTGTCGGTGTGTACCATTGGCGATTCTTGAAAGGGCTGCCATTGATTCACCTTGACTTCCTGTACATAGAATAACCACTTTATTAGCGGGAAGGCGGTTGATTTGGTTTGTATCCACAAAAGTGTCTTTTGGACATTGAATATAACCGAGATCATATCCAATTGTGATCGCCGATTCCATACTTCTTCCGAAAACCGCAATTTTTCGATCGTTTTGAACAGCGGCTTCAACCACTTGTTGAAGCCGATGAATATTGGATGCGAAAGTAGCGAAAATGATTCGACCATCTACCTTACGGAAAATATCCTGAATACTTTCTCCTACGCGTCTTTCAGACATTGTAAAATGGGGTATTTCTGCATTCGTACTATCAGATAGCAAACATAGAACGCCTTCTTTGCCGATTTGGGCCATTTTTTGAAGGTTTGCAGGCTCCCCGACAGGTGTGAAATCAAACTTGAAATCTCCTGTATGTACGATTTGTCCAGGAGGTGTCTTTACCACAATCCCATATGAATCAGGAATACTATGTGTTGTTCTGAAAAAAGTAACCGACGTTTTACGGAACTTAATGATGTCATCTTCCTTAATTTCGATTAGCTTAGCTTGACGGAGTAGTCCATGCTCTTCTAGCTTGTTTCGAATTAAACCTAGGGCAAGCTTTCCTCCGTATATCGGTACATTAATTTCACGAAGTAAATAAGGAATACCACCAATATGGTCTTCATGTCCATGTGTGATAATTAAACCCTTAATCTTTTCTTCGTTCTTAACAAGATAGCTGTAATCAGGAATAACATAGTCAATTCCCAACAGCTCGTCCTCTGGAAACTTAATTCCAGCATCGATTAGGATGATTTCATCCTGAAACTGCACGCCATAAGTGTTTTTACCGATTTCCCCAAGTCCACCTAAGGCGAAAACAGCTGTTTGATCGTTCTTAACAAATTTCATAATTCATCAAATCTCCAATACTTTATAATCTTCATTTAGTTTTTCATATTCAAGATAGGCCCCTTCCACCTGTTGAATATATTCAATGTTAATTTCCTGTTCCTTTAATTTTTGGCGTACCTTTACGTTAGATTCTGCTTCAATATACACTGTTTTTGTATTTTCTCTTACAGGAACCTCATAAGCATTTTCTTGGTAGTAAACTTTAAAAATCATTGCCAAATCTCTCCTTAATTTCCGAAAGTTAGAGTAACTTTTTCTATTATATAAAAATATAACATGATTTTCATGTTTTTTCTTATTTTTCCTAAATAATTCTTATTAAATGCATACCCAATAGGTAAAAAGAGGGGGTTAAATAGAGGAAAAGACTATGACTATTCGGATAAAACCTTTGAGAAATGAAGTTTAATACACGCTCGCCTAAAAATAGATTATATCATTAATATAAATGATAGTACATAACAAGCCCTCCGAAACACGAAGGGCTTTGGTTTTTCTTAATCAAATACGCCTTGGCGTATTTGCGCCCAGATTTTTTAGGCCCACGTGATGTGGGTCACAAAGACGTTGCCACAGGATGTGGCGCTCTTAGTCTTTGATCTTAAGCTCGAAAAGTTTCCTTTTAAAATCTGTGGCATCCGCCGGAGGCTTTAACATTATTCAGAGCTGAATAATGTTAAACTTAAGCAATCGACTTCCTTTTTAGTAAATCCTGCCATTGCTTTATTAATTTTTTCCGTAACTTTTTTAGCATGACTATCATCTCCTTTATTCCCAGACTTTAAACAAATTCCGTACATAGCTTTTTATCTCTAGCTCCAGGCGCCAAGACGGGGACCTTGCACTTTTCTTTAGTATGCGGAAAAAAGGGAATGTTTATCATGGGAAATTAATGGAGGTTAGCATGAAAAAAGCATCGACATGCATCGCACATCGATACTCACAAATCACCGTTCAATTGAAATTGCATTTTCGGGTTCGGCAAATGGATCTTCCCCATTAATATGATCATAAAACATAACACCATTTAAATGATCAATCTCATGCTGAAAACAAATAGCCGCAAGCCCTTTAAGCTTTACAACGACTTCCTCGCCGTCTAGATTGGTGCCTTTCACCTTAATTTTCGCATAACGGGGAACATAGCCTGGTACTATCCTGTCAACAGATAAGCAACCCTCACCACCTGTTAAATAACTTTTTTTAACGGAGTGACTGATAATCTTTGGATTGAACAAAGCATAGCTATAAAGCACATCATCTTCATCCTTTAGATGCACTGCAATCATTCGTTTTGACACATTGATTTGTGGTGCAGCTAACCCTATTCCTGGTCTTATCCCATATTTTTCTGCGAATTCTGGGTCCTGACTGTTTTTTACATATTCAATAAGTTCTTCTAAAATTTTTCGGTCTTCATCCGATGCTGGTAAAGGAACCTCTTTTGCAACCTGCCTTAAGGTTGGGTGTCCTTCCCGGATTATATTTTCCATTGTAATCACAGATATCACTTCCTGATCTTGATGCTTATTATAGTTTAAGTTTAACAAAGGTCTCTTCATTTTGAAATATAAAAGTAGAGCCTCAACCTTGTTCTAAAGCTTGGACTAATTAATATATTTAACTATATTCAAAAAAGTACATACTTCTTTTGAATGTAGTTGAAGCCTCCGGCGGATGCCACGATTTTTCAAAGGAAATTTTTCGAGCAAACTCGAAAAAAATCGGGCGCAAATACGCCAAGGCGTATTTGATCAATAAACCGATACAAAAATTTATGTTATGAAAACAAAGTATTTTATAGTATATTGTAAGTAGCTAAGGGGGAGCAGATCGTGAAAAATAAAACGTTTAACCTTTTATTTGTTTTAATTTGTATGGTTTTTCTCTTAATGGGATGTAAGGGTGGACCATCACCTGAAGAAAAAATTTACGAGACATTAGAAGAAGTTGTCGCAGTTGAAAAAGACTTTGAAGAACAACAAGATCCATTAGTGGAATTGGAGAAGAAGGAAAAAGAGCTATACGACGAAATTTTAACATTAGGCATGAAGGAATTTGATCAAATCCTAACATTATCTAATGAAGCGCTAACCATTGTTGCTGACCGCGAATCAAAAATTAACAATGAACATGAAAGTATCAAAGCCTCCAAAAAGGAGTTTCAAAAAATTGATACCTTTATTTCCGAAATCAAAGAAGATAGCCTTAAGGAAGAGGCCGATGGATTAGTATCGTTGATGAATGAGCGATATGGCAGCTATGAGGAATTGTATTCTTCCTATACAGAAGCCATTGGACATGATAAAAAATTATATGAAATGTTCCAGAATGAAGAATTAACATTAGAAGAATTGGAACAACAAATTAATCTCATCAATAGCACCTATGAAAAAGTGGTTGCTGCAAATGAGGAATTTAATAAACTGACTGACCAATACAACAAAGCAAAGGTTTCATTTTATAAAAATGCCGGACTAGAAGTTGTCTTTAAAGAAGAATAATAATATACACGATGAAAGGGCTGCCAATACTGGTAGCCCTTTTCTTATGACTTTCTAAGGGTTGCCCGAGAAGAAATTTTTTAAGGATGTTTCATTTTTACTGATACAGATGACAAATGTGTATTGGTACAGATTGAAAAAGCATGAAATTATCCAAAAGATAAAAATGGGATGGACAAGTTATATAAACAGTAAACAAACAATTTGACGACTCTCTTTCATTGTTGTAAACTTGGAAATGGATAGAGAGCAGTTGTATTAATTGCTTTACTAAAATAATTAATACAGATTCATTTAGGAGTCGAATATCCTTTTCATGCATTGCTATAAGTCATTGCATCTAAAGACCATGTCCGATAGGTTAAAAAATGTCTTTGAAAAGATATATTTGGGTAACCTAATGCTGTATGTTTTGTATTAAAGAAAATAGGGTAAGAAAGGAAGCGAGAAAAAGATGGCTGTTAAAGCAAATGTCTTTGATTTACAAGGGCAACTGAATAAGGTTGCGGATAACTTTCCTATGTTTCAGATCTTAAATGAAGAAGGAGAAGTGGTAAATAAAGCTGCTGTTCCTGATTTAAGTGATGATCAATTAAAAGAATTAATGAGAAGAATGGTTTATACACGAATCCTTGACCAACGTTCGATTTCATTAAACCGTCAAGGGCGTTTAGGTTTCTATGCACCGACTGCAGGTCAAGAAGCATCCCAGCTTGCATCCCAATTTGCTTTAGAGAAAGAAGATTTTATTTTACCAGGTTATCGTGATGTACCTCAAATTGTTTGGCACGGATTACCATTATATCAAGCATTCTTATTCTCACGCGGACATTTCCATGGGAACCAAATGCCTGAAGGAGTTAATGTAATCTCTCCACAAATTATCATTGGGGCACAATACATACAATGTGCTGGTGTCGCATTAGGTATGAAAAAACGAGGCAAGAAATCAGTTGCTATTACTTATACAGGTGACGGTGGAACTTCACAAGGTGATTTCTATGAGGGTATTAACTTTGCAGGAGCATTCAAAGCACCGGCAATATTCATCGTTCAAAACAACCGTTTTGCAATCTCAACTCCAGTTGAAAAACAATCAGCAGCTCACACATTGGCTCAAAAAGCTGTAGCAGCTGGTATACCAGGAATTCAAGTTGATGGAATGGACCCGCTTGCCGTTTATGTAGCTGTTAAAGAAGCCCGTGAGCGTGCTGTTAATGGTGAAGGTCCAACATTAATTGAGACTATGACTTACCGTTACGGTCCACATACAATGGCTGGGGATGACCCAACAAGATATCGTACATCTGAGCTTGACAATGAATGGGAAAAGAAAGATCCACTTGTTCGTTTCCGTAAGTACCTTGAAGGAAAAGGTATTTGGAATGAAGAAGTAGAAAACCAAGTTATTGAAGAAGCAAAAGAAGATATCAAGAATGCAATAAAAAAAGCGGATGAAACTCCAAAACAAAAGGTTACCGACCTTATTTCACATATGTATGAACAGCTTCCTCAAAATCTAGAGGAGCAAATGGAAATCTATAAAGCGAAGGAGTCGAAGTAAGCCATGGCGCAAATGACAATGATTCAAGCAATCACTGATGCGTTACGCACAGAATTAAAAAATGACCCAAATGTCTTAGTTTTCGGAGAAGACGTTGGAGTTAACGGTGGTGTGTTCCGTGCTACTGAAGGTCTGCAGGCTGAATTCGGTGAAGATCGTGTATTTGATACGCCGCTTGCTGAATCAGGTATTGGCGGGCTTGCTGTTGGTCTTAGTTTAGAGGGCTACCGTCCAGTTCCGGAAATTCAGTTCTTTGGATTTGTCTATGAGGTTATCGATTCCATTAGTGGACAATTAGCACGTATGCGTTATCGTTCAGGCGGCCGTTACAATGCTCCTGTTACCATTCGTTCGCCATTTGGCGGTGGTGTACATACACCAGAACTTCATGCTGATAGCTTAGAGGGCTTAATGGCACAACAACCAGGATTAAAGGTTGTTATTCCATCAACTCCATATGATGCAAAAGGCTTATTGATCGCTGCAATTCGTGACAATGACCCAGTTATCTTCCTGGAGCACATGAAACTATATCGTTCATTCCGCCAAGAGGTTCCAGAGGGTGAATACACAATCGAGCTAGGTAAAGCAGAAGTGAAGCGTGAAGGTACAGATCTTACTATGATTTCTTATGGTGCAATGGTGCATGAATGCTTAAAAGCAGCTACAGAATTAGAAAAAGAGGGCGTTTCTGCTGAAGTTATTGACCTTCGTACTGTAAGCCCATTAGACATCCCAACAATCATTGCTTCTGTAGAAAAAACAGGACGCGCAATTGTTGTTCAAGAGGCACAAAAACAAGCTGGGATTGCAGCTAATGTTGTGGCTGAAATCAATGACCGTGCAATCCTAAGTCTAGAAGCTCCTGTGTTACGTGTAACTGCACCTGATACTGTATTTGCATTCTCGCAGGCAGAATCAGTTTGGTTACCAAACTTTAAAGATGTATTAGAAACAGCTAAGAAAGTATTGAACTTCTAATAAATTTTTTATAGAGGGAGTTAATCCCAAATCGGTATTTAAAAGCTTATGGCGTAGGAAAGAAAATTAATCGTACGCCATGGCATATTGGACATGAAACTAATTTTTTAGGAGGCGAAAACCTTGGCATTTGAATTTAAGCTGCCAGATATCGGTGAAGGTATCCATGAGGGTGAAATCGTAAAATGGTTTGTTAAACCAGGCGATGAAGTAAATGAGGACGATGTTCTTTGTGAGGTTCAAAATGATAAAGCAGTAGTAGAAATCCCTTCTCCTGTTAAAGGAAAAGTAGTAGACATACTTGTAGAAGAAGGAACCGTTGCTATTGTAGGTGATACGCTTATTAAATTTGATGCTCCTGGATATGAGGATATTCAATTTAAAGGTGAGGAATCAGAAGAAGCTCCTAAACAAGAAGTAGAAGCGCAAGCAACAACTGAGACTGCTCCAGAAGCAACTGCACCTGCAGCTGATGTCGACGAAAGCCGTCGGATTATCGCTATGCCTTCTGTTCGTAAATATGCACGTGAAAAAGGAATCGATATTAAAAAGGTTGCAGGAAGCGGAGATAATGGTAGAATTATGAAGTCAGATATTGATGCATTCCTTTCTGGTGGTGCAACTGCTGCTCCATCAGCACAGGCAGCTGAAGCTCCACAAGCGACAGCAAAAGCTCCTGCAAAACAACCAATTCCTGCTGGTCAATATCCAGAAACACGTGAAAAGATGAGTGGAATTCGTAAAGCAATTGCTAAGGCAATGGTGAACTCAAAACATACTGCTCCACACGTTACATTAATGGACGAGGTGGATGTGACAGAATTAGTTGCACACCGTAAGAAATTCAAAGCGGTCGCAGCTGAAAAAGGTATTAAATTAACATATCTTCCTTATGTAGTGAAGGCCTTAACTTCAGCATTACGTGAATTCCCTGCATTAAATACATCACTTGACGATGCAACTGATGAAATCATTCATAAGCACTACTTCAATATCGGTATTGCTGCTGATACTGACAGAGGTCTTCTCGTTCCAGTTGTTAAAGATGCAGATCGTAAATCAATATTCACAATTTCAAATGAGATTAATGAATTAGCAGGTAAGGCCCGTGATGGTAAGCTTGCACCGGATGAAATGAAAGGTGCATCATGTACAATAAGCAATATTGGGTCAGCAGGCGGACAATGGTTCACTCCTGTTATTAACCACCCTGAGGTTGCAATCTTAGGAATTGGTCGTATTGCAGAAAAACCGGTTGTTAAAAATGGTGAAATTGTTGTAGCTCCAGTACTTGCTGTGTCACTAAGCTTTGACCACCGTATGATTGATGGGGCTACTGCTCAAAACGCTCTCAACCAAATCAAACGTTTGTTAAATGACCCACAACTATTATTAATGGAGGCGTAATTCAAAATGGTAGTAGGAGATTTCCCAATTGAAACAGATACTATAATAATTGGTTCCGGCCCAGGTGGATATGTAGCAGCCATTCGAGCAGCGCAGCTTGGACAAAAGGTAACAATCGTAGAAAAGGAAACTGTAGGTGGTGTTTGTCTTAACGTTGGATGTATTCCATCAAAGGCATTAATCTCCGCGGGACATCGTTATGAAACAGCTAAGAATTCTGAATCAATGGGAATCAAAGCTGAAAATGTTTCTCTTGATTTCTCAAAAGTTCAAGCATTTAAAGATGGTGTTGTTAAGAAATTAACTGGTGGAGTATCTGGATTATTAAAAGGTAATAAAGTGGATTATGTACAAGGGGAAGCATACTTCGTTGATGCAAACTCACTACGTGTAATGAGTGAAAACTCTGCACAAACGTACGAATTCAAAAACGCCATTATTGCTACTGGATCTCGTCCAATCGAGATACCATCCTTTAAATTTTCAAAACGTGTACTTGATTCAACAGGTGCATTAGGTCTTCAAGAAGTACCGGAAAAAATCGTTGTAATCGGCGGCGGTGTTATCGGTATTGAACTTGGTGGCGCGTATGCTAACTTTGGAACACAAGTAACCATCCTAGAAGGCGCAGATGACATTCTTCTTGGTTTTGAAAAGCAAATGACGTCAATTGTTAAAAAGAACCTTAAGAAAAAAGGTGCAGAAATCATCACTAAGGCATTAGCTAAAGGTGTTGAAGAAACTGAAACTGGGGTTACAGTGAAATATGAAGTGAAAGGTGAAGAACAATCAATCGATGCAGATTATGTATTTGTAATGGTTGGCCGTCGCCCTAACACGGATGAGCTTGGCTTAGAGCTTGCTGGTGTTAAAATGAGCGAAAGAGGCGTAATCGAAATTGACAAGCAATGCCGTACAAGCGTAAGCAACATTTTTGCAATCGGTGATATTGTACCAGGTCCTCAATTAGCTCATAAAGCTTCATATGAAGGAAAAATTGCAGCAGAAGCAATTGCTGGAGACCCATCTGAAATTGACTACGTAGGTATTCCTGCTGTTGTGTTCTCCGATCCTGAACTTGCTACTGTTGGTTATACTGAACAACAAGCAAAAGAAGAGGGAATTGAAATTATTGCAGCAAAATTCCCATATGCAGCAAATGGTCGTGCACTTGCCCTTGAAGCAACAGATGGTTTTGTGAAGCTCATTACTCGTAAAGAAGATGGACTTCTAATTGGTGCTCAAGTAGCTGGTGAAAGTGCATCAGATATTATTTCTGAATTAGGTCTAGCAGTTGAAGCTGGAATGACAGCGGAAGATATTGCAATGACAATTCACGCTCACCCAACGCTTGGTGAAATTACAATGGAAGCAGCAGAAGTTGCACTTGGATCACCAATTCACATTGTAAAATAAGAAATACAAAAAAATCGCTCCTGCTTTTGGGGCGATTTTTTTGTTATCTTGGACTTTTCCTACTTGGAACTTGTTGAGGAAGATAATACATTTTCCAAAGGGGTGATAATTTCCTCCTTGTCAACATTTCCTTCGATTTTTTTAAGGACTTTATCCTGTTGGACAATTAATAAAGATGGATATTCCTCTATTTGATATTTCGTATAAAGTCTATTATCCTCAGAAGAAACAACTTTCATATTTGCGATTTCAGATGGAAATTTATTTTTAAGCTCCAGTAAGGCATCATAATAGCTGCTTTCATTGCGCAGATTATCTTCATCCGAAAAAAAGATAATTTGTTTTTCATCGGTTTCCGGTAGTAGTGGCTGTGCCTTGTAAGAAGAACACGAGGAAAGAATAATAAAAGAAAGGATGATTGGAATATATGCTTTCATTTTAATAATCACTCTTCCATAAAATAGTCAAATGCATAGGTCTTTACTGCTAATTTGAATAATACAAAACACCTATTTTTTCATTCCAGTTCATTTTATCATGTATTCGAAAAATTCCTTCCGATGTAATCAATTTGTTACATAAATGAAAAATACTACCATCTTTTTGTGCATATTAATTAATATAGTAAATAGAAATTTATAGAAGACAGGCTAGGGCACACACGATGTGCCCACAAAGCATTGCAACTTGAGTCTTTGCTCTTTTATTGTAGATAAAAGGAGAGTTTTCTAATGAAGGTATATGTAATTGGCTTGATTCAGGTTTTAATTTGGAGTATTTATTCATTGGTGTCATGGCTGTCAGGCTCAGACAGTCTTTTGGCAAAAGGAATATTATTGATTATCTTTTGTTATATCGCCTTCTTAATCGCCAACAAAATCGGTTTGACACGAAAAGGATCCTTTCTTATAACAGCCCTCTCATTTTTTTGTTTTTTCTCGTTTGAAAAAATGTTTTGGGCATTCACATAAAAATAGACCGCATCCGCAGGATATGGTCCATTTTTATTTTTGCTTAAAATACGGAGAATCAAATCGATTATTTTCGTTTGTAAAAGTACATGATTCGTCCATTAAATAGATGTAATTCGCCTGCAAGTTTTTTAGCCAAAAACTTGCAAAATTCATTTGCTTTTCCTTTGTCCCCTACAGTTGAACTTTCAGGAAGAGCAACTTGGATATAGCTTTGTTCAGCGTTCTCGCCCATTTCGTCTCCCATTTCCTCTTGCCCCACTGCAACGACGATTGCATGGTACTTTTGGTGATCTGATTTTAAGTAAAACCAGTTTTTTTCTTGATTTATTTCTTTTATTTGGTAAGGAAATGCAGCATTATCGTAATCCCAATCAAGCTGTTTGCCGGTTTTACCTGTAATTTTTTTGTAATAGTTAAAGTGGTCTTTTACATCATCAAGTGAAATATGTTGTACGTTTGATGCAGGCACAAGCTTTATGTATGCGTTTTCCAAACTTTTCACTCCTACTCCAAAAAGTATTCTATAAGTCTTATATTCTGTGTCAATTCACTCTTATTCTAGCATTTAATTGGTAATACTTACAACTTCAGATTGTTTGGGATGTAAATATGCATGGTTTGTTTAAATTCATGATATTAATAAACAAAAATTAATTAAAAATGTTATACAATTAACCATTGACTAAGTGAATGTGACATACTATTATAAAAGTAACAAAACATAAAACGTTTTCAAAATGAGTTAATGGAAATCTACTTTTCGAAAGGGGCTTTGAATAATGGGTACAATCATCTGCCAAACTTGCAGTGAGACAATTGAGCACTTTGAATACGAGAAGGTTACAACACTTTATTCAACATGCGACCACTGCGAATGCCATCACGAAGAGAACTAACTTTATAGAAAACATGAAAAAAGCATGCAGATTTTGCATGCTTTCTTTTTGGGTTTAGCGAATAGCTCTGTGTTCTTTGATGACACGCAGAAATTTTAACTCATAATCCTCGGGTCCTTGAACGGGGAGACCCGCTTCAATATTTGTTTGAATATATGTTAAATTCTCTTCGGTTATGATTTCTCCGGGGATAAAGATTGGAATTCCTGGTGGGTATACCATTATGAATTCTGCAATTATACGACCTGCGGATTCTTCAAATGGCACCACTTCGGTCTCTGAATAAAATGCATCCCGTGGTGATATTGCAAGAAGAGGTATATCAGGAAGCAAAACTTGCGGAACGATTCTAGACTCTGAATAATGGGATACCTCATCGGAAAGATCAGCTAGAGCCGCGATAAGTAGCTCAGCCTCTTTTTTTGTATCTCCCGGTGTCACGATGCAAAGGATGTTATAGAGGTCGGACATCTCTACTTCAATATTGTATTTTTCACGTAGCCAAACTTCTGCGTCTGAGCCAGTTATTCCAAGGTCTTTTACCGAAATAACCAATTTTGTTGGATCAAAATCAAATGCAGCTTTTGTGCCTAAAATTTCTCGCCCAACGCAATAAAGTTTATCAATTTCATTGATTTTGTCCCGCATGTAATTGGCCAAGGAAATCGTTTTTACATTAAGATCATGACCTTCTGTTACTAAACGCTTCCTGGCAACATCTAAAGACGCTAATAATAAATAAGAGGTAGACGTTGTAGTGAGCATGCTTAAAATTGATTGTACCCTGTTGGCGGATACCAAACCTTCTTTTACATTTAAAATAGAGCTTTGTGTCATTGACCCTCCAAGCTTATGGACGCTTGTGGCGGCCATGTCAGCACCAGCCTGCATGGCTGATAGTGGAAGCCCTTCATGGAAGTGGATATGGACACCATGTGCTTCGTCGACAAGAACCGGAACATCATAAGAATGCGCAATATCGACAATTTTCTTTAGGTTTCCGGCTATCCCGAAATACGTTGGATTAATCACCAGTAAACCTTTTGCATCTGGATGCTGTTCCAGTGCCTTTTCAACAGAGTCTGTTGTGATTCCATGAGAAATTCCCAAATGATTATCGATTTCAGGGTGGATGAATATTGGAACCGCACCGGAAAAGACAATGGCTGACATAACTGATTTATGCACGTTTCTGGGTACAATGATTTTATCTCCAGGGCCGCAGACTGCCATAACCATTGTCATTATCGCTCCACTAGTACCTTGAACTGAGAAAAATGTATGATCTGCGCCAAAGGCCTCTGCAGCAAGGTCTTGTGCTTGCTTAATGATCCCTTTAGGCTGATGGAGATCATCTAAAGGTCCAATATTGATTAAGTCGATCGACAGGGCATTATCACCGATAAAACTTCGAAATTCAGGATCAATCCCAGCTCCTTTTTTATGTCCAGGAATATGGAATTGGGTTGGATTTTTTTTTGCGTGTTCAACAAGGCCAGTAAATAATGGTGTTTCATTTTGAGACAATTGATAACCACACCTCTTTATATAAATTGAATAAACATCATTTCTACATAAAACAAATGAATTATAGCACTACTTTTACCGTTTGCATATAAAAATATATCTCCCTTTTAAATTGTCACAGGTAGTGGATAATTAAACATTTTTAACAGTTTTCCGAAAGAATTCCCCTTCCTCAAGCCTATGAAGGGTGCAGCCCAAGGGTAGGGTGGGGATGAATTTTGGTCAGTCGATAGACTGAAATATCGCGAAATAGGAACTAATGTTCTATAATAGAGGTAGAATATTAGGAGGTGATGACCATGTTGTTGAATCAAAAATACGCGATTTTTCCAAATAAAGAACAGAGGGTAATACTTGATTGTTGGTTACAATACTGTCGTCAAACCTACAATTCTGCTCTTCTTGATAAAGAACGTAAATATAAGCGAAACAAGGAAAATTACAATCGTTATGATATGCAAAGACAACTTACATTGGATAAAAAGAAGTACCCGTTTCTAAAAGAAATTCCTTCACAGCCATTGCAAGAAGTTTTTGCACGCTTGACAAAAGCGTTTGATAACTTCTTCCGCAAAGACGCAAAATACCCAAAACAGAAAAAATATAAAGATTATACAAGCATGACATTTCCTCAATTTGGCTTCAATGAAAAAGGGAATAGAATGGCTATGTCTTTTTCTGAAAATGACAAGCTATATAATACAAAATTAGGTGAAATAGATATTTTGATACATAGACCGATTGAAGGAACAATCAAGCAACTTATTATCAAACGCCAAGGTAAAAGATGGTATGCTATTTTCTGTGTCGAAAGACAATCACTACCGTCGACTATTGATACTGATAAGGCAATCGGTATTGATGTTGGACTAAATAAGTATGCAGTTCTCTCCAATGGAATGGAGCTTGAAAACCCTAGATTTCTTCGTAAGAAAGAAAAACAATTAAAGAAAGTGCAACGAAAACTTTCCAAAAAGAAAAAAAAGGTCTGCTAACTATATTAAGCAAGTACAACGAGTTCGACAATTACATGAAAAAGTAGCGAACCAACGTCGGGATTTCCTTCACAAACTAAGCCACAACCTATCGAAAGATTACTCTATAATCGCTGCAGAAAATCTAAATATCCGAAATATGGTTAGAAACAGAAAACTATCTAAGTCTATTTCCGATGCAGGATGGGGAATGTTTCGAAATATGCTTGCTTATAAATGTGAAAAAAATGGCGGCGTACTTATCAAGGTGGAACCAAAATTCACTTCTCAAGATTGCTTTTCTTGTGGTAATCGAGTAAAGAAATCCCTTTCTATTCGTTCGCATGTTTGCATGAAATGTGGAACAGTTCTTGATCGCGACCATAACGCAAGCCTAAACATCTTAAAAAAAGCATTAGAAGAATGGCTAGTCGCAAACTAAAATGTCACTAACTGTAGGGCAAGGTTGTGCCCGAACAGTATAATCTACGCCTGTGGAGATTGTGTAAGACATATTGGGGAACCCCACTATGCTACGGTCTATGAAGTAGGAAGCCCCTTCTTCAAACAACCCGAATGTGTGTTAAGGAGGGGTCATTCACAGCTGTTAAACTTTGCTGTATATTATTTCGATGAATGGGCAAAAAACACAAAAAAGAGGAATTTCTGGTTGTAATCTCGAAATAGTTTATGGAAAGGTGGGAGTTAAATGAATTGGGAAACAAAGGTCTCAATTTTATTAGGTATTAAATACCCAATCATACAGGGGGGGCTTGCTTATTTAGCTTATTCAGAGCTTGCAGCAGCTGTTTCAAATGCAGGAGGACTCGGTCAAATTACAGCAATGTCACTCGGTTCACCTGAAGAACTTCGCAAGGAAATTAAAAAGGTAAAAGAACTAACAAAAAAACCGTTCGGGGTTAACTATGCGATTGGACAACATGGAAGACCATTTTCAGACATGCTTGAAGTAGCAATCGAGGAAGAAGTGCCTGTCATCACAATGACCGGCGGAAATCCAGCTCCGATTTTTGAACAATTAAAAGGGGTTCATACAAAGAAACTCGTTCTTGTAGCAGCTAGAAGACAAGCGCAAAAAGCGGAAGAATTGGGGGCAGATGCTGTAATGGTTGTTGGCCAAGAGGGTGGAGGTCACCTTGGCAGACAGGATATCGGAACAATGGTTCTGATACCACAAGTTGTCGATGCTGTATCCATTCCAGTTATCGCGTCCGGGGGGATTGGTGATGCTCGTGGCCTAATGGCTGCATTAAGCCTAGGGGCTGAAGGAATTGAAATGGGAACACGCTTTATTGCTACGAAAGAATGTGTTCATGCCCATCAGGGCTATAAAGACGCATTGATTAAGGGAACAGAAAATGATACTGTTGTGATTAAACGAACACTTGGAGCCCCGGGTCGAGCAATTTCAAATGAATGGACCTCAAAAATTCTTCAGTTAGAAGAATCAAACTGCGGTTATGAAGGATTAAGGGAATACATAAGTGGTCAAGCTAATATGAGCTATATTTATGATGGAAAATTAGATGGTGGATTTGCCTGGGCTGGTCAAGTCATGGGTCTTATTAAAGACGAACCAACAGTTGCTGAGCTAATCGAGCGAATGATCTACGAGGCAGAACGAATTAGGAATAAGTGGAGTAAATAGAGGTGAGGTAATTGGATTATCAATATCCGGTTTCTTTAGACTGGAGCACAAACGAAGTGGTTGATGTACTCGCTTTTTTTGAATGTGTTGAAAAGGCATATGAGAAGGGAATTGCAAGGGAACAAATGATGAATGCGTATAAGCGTTTTAAAGAAATTGTCCCAGGCAAATCAGAGGAAAAAAAGGTTTGTGGTGAATTCGAGGAAACAAGTGGTTATTCTGCATACCGTGTTATCCAAAAAGCAAAAGAAAATACAGAAATCATCAAAATGTAGAAGAAAGGAAAGGGTGTCCTATTTGTGAATAGAACATCCTTTTTCAATGTCTAGCTCCAGGCGCCATTAGCTCGAGGTCATAAGTCAATCGCTTCTGAAGGCAAAGAGTGCCTTCTATCAGCGCTCGTCTTATGCTTGTCGCCGATGGGCGGGCGCCTTGCGCTTTTCAATCTAAGCTTGTCGAAAAATGATCAATTATTAAAACTCTACTTTGAACTTTTTTGCGCTAACTGGTATAATGGGAGTAACTTTCTGAAAGTTCCATTAATTACACGTACCAACTCTTCAGGCTCCATATCTATCACTTCGTCTCGAGGTATGTTAATTCCACAAAGTATTTCGGCTTTTTTGACAGTTTGAAGTCGTGTGAACACCGATTCAAGTTCTTGCTCGTTTAACTCATGATGAATAAGTGTTTCTGGTTTTGTATGATCAACTGACCAAAGAAAATGGTTGGGGACACTTTCCCTAATTTTTTTCGAATGCTCCATTAATATGCTCCCAAACTCAAGCTTAATCGGTGCCTCATAAATCACAGCAAACCAAACAAAAAGATGAGTATTCCACAATCCGATTTGAAAATGAGGCAGCATTTTATACCCGCGCTTATTATTTGCAAAAGCAACCCAAGTATCTTTAGGTGGATTAATCGTCCTTCTCGCATGTCTAGCCACGTGAGCAAACATTTCATCTCCTGTAAGACTTGAGAGTGTAGGTGCAAAATGGTTCCCTAAATCCTCTAATTTAGGTCGAACATGTGTAATTAAAGCATCCATTCGATTTTCAAGTCCATCTATCGTAAACACATCAAAGTCTTCTTTTGTAAACCCTGTAAAAGCCATTTTAGTATCCTCCTATTGACATTCCTAATCGTATTTTACCAAAGGAAATTGAAAATCTGAACTAGTTTGCTTGGAGCTTTTCTAGGTATACGCACATATTTGTTACAATGCTCCAGTTTTTTCATAAGATAGTAGTAACAAGTGAAATAGTTAAAAAGAGATGGTGAATGAATGAAATAGAGGAAAGGGGTGCGGAAATTGAAACAAGTGATCAATGATTTAAAGCGTAAAGACGGTGAGAAACGCTTGGCAGTGTTACGTTTGGAAGTAGATTATGAATTGGCAACCCTTTACGATGCGATGAATGAAGATGATGAAGTGACAAAGGCAGAATGTAAGAAGATACTGCAAAAATTAAGCAAAGAAATAATTAAACTTGAATCATAAAAAAATGTGCGGCGAACCAAAAGTGGTTCGCCTTCCTTATTGCTTGCTTTTAGGTAAATAGGTAAAGTAAGCTTTTAAAGAAAGACACTTAGCATATACTACTTTTGAATAACTTTATTCATCTGAGCTGAATAAAGTTAAAGCCTTCTGCGGATGCCACAGATTTTCAAAGGAAATTTTCCGAGCCTAGGATCAAAGACTAAGAGCGCCACTTCCTGTGGCAACGTCATTGTGACCCACCTCGAGTGGGCCTAAAAATCTGGGCGGCAAATACGCCAAGGCGCATTTGATTAAAAGTGAGGTACGTACAATGAAATGGAATGAAATAGAAACTTTTGCAAAACAGTGGATAAGGGAAGCGGGGAAGCGGATCAGAGATTCGTTCCAAGCAAAGCTGGTTGTGGAGACAAAATCAAACCCTGATGATCTCGTCACAAATATGGATAAAGAAACTGAACAATTTTTTATCGAAAAAATCCACGGAACCTTTCCATCCCATCAAATACTTGGGGAGGAAGGTCTTGGAGATAAAATAAACTCATTAAAGGGTATCACTTGGATTATTGATCCAATTGATGGGACCATGAATTTTGTTCATCAACAGCGCCATTTTGCGATTTCGGTTGCGGTATATGAAGATGGGGTGGGGCATATTGGACTTATATACGATGTCGTACATGATGAACTATATCACGCACGTAAAGGACAGGGTGCCTATTTTAACTCAACAAAAATTGAACCTTTAGGAGAAGTTCCTCTTGAAAAAGCGATTGTTGCAATAAATGCTACATGGGTGACTGAGAATAAACGAATTGATCCTAAAATTTTGATTCCAATTGTCAATGCAGTTCGCGGAACTCGTTCTTATGGTTCAGCAGCACTGGAAATGGCATATCTCGTAACTGGCAGAATCGATGTATACATCACGATGCGTCTATCGCCGTGGGATTTTGCGGCGGGTGTTGTTCTTTTGAATGAGGTAGGCGGAGTTATAACAACACTTGACGGGGAACCGTTAAACTTCCTAAAGGAAAATAGTGTTTTTGTTGCAAGACCAAATCTACATAAAGAGATTTTTACAAAATTTTTAAAAAGAAAATAATTACCAAATGCGCAAACGCCTTGAGTTGAACGTCTACTAAAACCTGCCACGTCCTGTGGCAAACGTAGACGTCAGCACATCCTGTGCAAGTCCGACAAACACAAGACGAGCCGGCCAGAAGGTTGTTCTTTGACCTTCTTGACGGAACGGATTGTGACCTCGAGGGCTAGGCGCTGGAGCTGGACGTAAAGCGTGGGAGGGCAGAATTAAATCCTGCCATTCTCACGCATTTTTTTCTTTGTCGTAAATCCTAAACCTGTCACAATAATTACAGCAATAATAGACAGAATAATACCTAACAGACTTTTTTCTGCAACCGCAACACCGATTAACATAATGCAAACAGCAGTAGCAATCGCAAACAGAAGCATTGGGAAATTTATGTTTTTCATGTGTATGAGCCCCTTTCCCTAATTATTTTACAGGTAAATATATATTATTTCTACTCTATGGTATATAATAATTTAGTTCCAGTTTTTTTAAAAAGTAAAAAAATGTAAAAATAAATCAATCTTTAAATTGATAATAGGAGATGTGAAATCGTGACAACACGTAATGACTTACGAAATATAGCAATTATCGCACACGTTGACCATGGTAAAACAACACTTGTAGATACAATGCTTCATCAATCAGGAACATTCCGTTCCAATGAGCATGTAGATGAACGTGTAATGGACTCAAATGATATTGAACGTGAACGTGGTATCACCATTCTTGCCAAAAATACGGCAATTAATTATAAAGATACCCGTATTAATATTATGGATACTCCCGGACATGCCGACTTCGGCGGGGAAGTTGAACGTATTATGAAAATGGTTGATGGCGTACTATTAGTCGTTGATGCCTATGAAGGCTGTATGCCACAAACTCGTTTTGTGTTAAAGAAAGCATTGGAGCAAAATCTTAGACCAATCGTAGTTGTAAATAAAATTGACCGTGACTTTGCTCGACCAGAGGAAGTTGTCGATGAAGTAATCGATCTATTTATTGAATTGGATGCTTCAGAGGAGCAATTAGAGTTTCCAGTCGTATTTGCATCAGCCATTAATGGAACAGCAAGTACAGACCCGCATCAACAAGATGAAAATATGGAAGCCTTATTCAATTGTATTATTGAAAACATTCCTGCTCCAATTGATAATAGCGAAGAACCTTTACAATTCCAAGTAGCATTACTTGATTATAATGATTATGTTGGAAGAATTGGAATTGGACGTGTATTCAGAGGAACAATGCATGTTGGACAGCAGGTTGCCTTAATGAAATTAGATGGCAGTGTGAAACAATTCCGAGTAACAAAAATCTTTGGATTCTCGGGATTAAAACGAATTGAAATTCAGGAAGCAAAAGCGGGAGATCTAATTGCAGTATCGGGTATGGAGGATATCAATGTGGGTGAAACAGTTTGTCCAATTGACCACCAGGATGCCTTACCGATTCTTCATATTGACGAACCGACATTACAAATGACGTTTTTAGTGAATAATAGTCCATTTGCTGGACGCGAAGGTAAATATGTCACTGCCCGTAAAATAGAAGAACGTCTTCGTGAACAGCTTCATACAGATGTAAGCTTACGCGTAGATAACACAGATTCTCCGGATGCGTGGGTTGTTTCAGGACGTGGAGAGCTTCACTTATCCATATTAATTGAAAATATGCGTCGTGAGGGTTTTGAACTTCAAGTTTCCAAGCCAGAAGTTATCGTTAGAGTAATTGATGGTGTTCGTTCAGAACCAGTTGAACGTGTTCAGATTGATGTGCCTGAAGAAAACACCGGTTCCATCATAGAATCCATTGGTGCTCGTAAAGGCGAAATGTTAGACATGATTAACAATGGTAATGGTCAAGTCCGACTAATTTTTATGGTGCCAGCACGTGGCCTAATCGGCTACACAACTGAGTTTTTAACCCTAACAAGAGGTTTAGGTATTCTAAACCATACCTTTGATAGTTATAAGCCAATGGCGCATGGCCAGGTTGGTGGACGCAGACAAGGGGTTCTTGTTTCTATGGAAACAGGCAAAGCAACCCAATACGGGATTACGGGTGTTGAGGACCGTGGTACGATCTTTGTTGAGCCAGGTACTGAGGTTTATGAAGGTATGATTGTTGGTGAACATACTCGTGAAAATGACCTAACGATTAATATCGTTAAAGCCAAACAAATGACAAACATGCGCTCGGCTAATAAGGACCAAACAACGACCATGAAAAAGCCGCGTATTATGTCACTTGAAGAATCACTTGAATATTTAAACGATGATGAGTATTGTGAGGTAACACCAGAATCCATCCGCCTGCGTAAGAAGGTTCTTGATAAAAATGAACGTGAAAAAGCAGCAAAACGAAAAAAACTTGCTGAAGTAAATTAATAAGGTTGTGAACCTTGTCCCTTTCTGATACTTTAGTGATAGTTAGTGTAAGAAAGTGGGGTATGAATGGATATGGATGTCTACGAACACATGTGGCCGATTGCAAAAACAATCTATAGTTCGACAACTCCAACTGTAGGTGCATATAGTTTGTACTTTGTAATCTTAATCCTTACGATTATTGTATATCGTTTGGGTTTTGCCAAGAAACTGCCATTGTTAAAAAATATTGTCATTTATTTATGTCTTGCTCTAGGTTGTCCAATTCTATCGTTTTTAGGTGTATTTTTACCAATTGCCGAAGGGTTGGCGATTGTCGCTCTTCTTTTATTTATTTATAAACTTCGTCTTCACCAAACAAAGAAAAGTGAAGCGTAAAATGAGGAGGCAATCGGATGAAATCCCTGCAGGATGCAATTTATAATTGGTTAACGATTAAAGTGGTGGCAGAGGCAAGACCAGATGATACAGCAGCAAAGGACACCTTCGATTTGTTTGAGGATATTTTAGTGAATGAGTTTAAGCTAAAGGATATCGAAATTCAAAAAGATGAGGTTATGTATCTGGTGAAGTATACGATTGATGGGGAAGTAAAAAGTGCACGGTTTCCGACTGAGTTAATCGAGATCATGCACGACCAAATCAGGCAACATCCCGAAAGATATCAGAATTACGAATAAACAAAAAGCCGAGCAGGTATGCTCGGCTTTTTACTTATGTCTAGTTCCAGCGCCTAGCCCCTCGAGGTAACAATCCAATCCATCAAGAAGGTCAAAGAGCAACCTTCTCGCTGGCTCGTCTTGTGCTTGTCGGGGCTGATCAAGGCGCTTGCACTTTTCTACTTACCACCAGTCATCATCAGTCTTTTTCTTGCGGTACAGTTTGAATTTATTTGTTGCGATTCTTTCGTTTGTTCTTGTTTCAATGCGATCATGGCACTCTTGGCACATGTATGTATGGATTGGGCGGTTTCTAAGTCGTTTAGCGAGGCCGGATTCAATCTCGATCTCCTCGATTTTGTCACAAATTACACATTTTACTTTCATTTTTATGGACCCCTCTAGTATCATCTTGTATCTATTTTTTCCATGTCTAACTCCAGGCGCCATCGGTTCGAGGTCATAAGCCAATCGCTTCGGAAGGTAAAGTGCACCTTCTGTCAGCGCTTGTCTTGTGCTTGTCACCTAAGGCTGAGCGCCTTGCGTTTTTCTTATTATACAACATTATTTACTTTTCTGACAAAAATCAATCGAAAAAGGAGTATTGCAATGATATGCAATACTCCAATGCTCCATTTCGATTTATTTATTTCCCATTTTATCGTTTGATTGATCTTGCTGTTCTTTATCTAATTTTTGTTGTTCGTTGGGATTAAGCTGTTTATCATTCGTTTTCGTTGGCTCTGTATTTTGATTATCAATTAAATCATTCGGAATATCAGGGACCAATCTGCCAACAATTTGTGCTAATTCATCTAAAATACCTGTAACAGGCCTTCCTTCTTCAATTTGTTTCTTCATTTGCTTCAAGCGCTCCATTGTATCTGCGTCAGCAATTACAATTGCATTTGCACCATAAGGATCATGCTGTAAACTCTCAGCAACCGAATATTTAATGGTTTGTACTCTTGAACGTTCCAATTTTGAATCTACATCAATCCCAACAACTGCAAACTTTCCTAGTACAACGGCTGTTGCATCATTCACCTTAGGTACACTACTGGCAAGTTCAACAAGATGGCTGGCAATTTCTTGCCCCGATTTTCTGTCGATATGGTTATCGACCGTATTTTGAACCTTTACACGAGTATCGTTTACATTTTCTCCAGCATTATTATTTGCGCCGCAACCAGAAACAATCAATATTAGACTTGAGAACAGAAGGATATAAAAATATCTCACCGTATTGCCTCCCATCGTTCTATGTGTTTTCCTTTTTTATTGTTTAATTATTCTTCTATCTTTATTCATCCATACATATATTTTTATCAATGGTCGTCCGTACACGAACAAAAATGAGGTTGACTAATATAATATAATAAAAAAATTCTCGTACGAATGATTAACCTGTTTCACTCCTAAAACAAAAAATGAAACCGACCTGAGTAGGAGGCGTGATTTTGGGGAAAATTTATGTATTAGATACGAATGTATTACTGCAAGATCCTAGAGCAATATTTTCATTTGGAGATAATGAGGTTGTTATACCAGCAGTAGTGTTAGAAGAGGTAGACTCAAAAAAACGTTATATGGATGAAATAGGTAGAAACGCGAGACAGGTTTCAAAGCTTATCGATAATATGCGGCAAACAGGGAAACTGCACGAAAAAATCCAACTTGAAACAGGCGGAAGCCTAAGGATTGAATTAAACCATAGATCCTTTCATGAACTTCAAGAGATCTTTGTTGAAAAAACAAACGATAACCGCATCTTAGCAGTCGCCAAAAATCTCTCATTAGAAGAACAATCAAAGGAAAATGGAAAACAGGTCATTTTAATTAGTAAGGATGCATTGGTACGTGTTAAGGCTGATGCATTAGGATTACAGTCCGAAGATTTCTTAAGTGATCGTGTTGTTGAAGTTGATCACATCTATTCGGGGTTTCTTGAGCTTTATATAAACCGTAACCTTCTTGACCTCTTTTATGAAAAAGGGGAGCTTCACGTAACGGAGTTAGTTCATCACCCCTTTTATCCAAATCAATTTATCTTATTAAAAGATGCATTAGGGGGCTCATCATCCGCCATTGGGATTATCGACAAGACCGGAAAAGTAGTAAAGAAGCTTCATTTTAAACAGGATCATATTTGGGGGATTAAACCAAGAAATGTACAGCAAACAATGGCGTTTGAGTTGTTATTTCGAAATGATATTCCATTGGTAACGTTAATAGGAAAGGCTGGGACAGGTAAAACATTGTTAACACTCGCAGCTGGACTTATGCAGACAGAGGATTTAGGGCACTATAAAAAGCTTTTAGTCGCCCGACCCATTGTTCCTGTAGGTAAAGATATTGGGTTCTTACCTGGTGAAAAACAGGAAAAGCTTAGGCCATGGATGCAACCAATCTTTGATAATCTAGAATATTTATTTAATACGAAAAAGCCTGGGGAATTGGATGCCATTTTAGCAGGAATGGGCTCAATTGAGGTTGAGGCTTTGACCTATATTAGAGGAAGAAGCATACCGGAGCAATTCATCATCATTGATGAGGCGCAAAATTTAACCAAGCATGAGGTTAAGACAATACTCACCAGAGTAGGGGAAAAGAGTAAAATCGTGTTTATGGGGGATACTGAACAAATCGACCATCCATATTTGGATGAATACAATAATGGGTTAACATATGTGGTAGAAAAGTTTAAGGACCAAAAGGTTGCCGGCCATATTCGATTAGTAAAAGGAGAAAGGTCAGGTCTTGCACAATTAGCAGCAGAACTTCTTTAAAAAAAGAAGCCTGTCACGTAAAAAGTTCGTGGCAGGCTATCTTCTATATTGTCTAGCGCAAGCAGCCTAGCCCTCGAGGTCACAAGCCAATCCGTTGAAAAGGTCAAAGAGCAACCTTTTAGCCGGCTCGTCTTGTGCTTGTCGGACTTGCACAGGAAGTGCTGACATCGACGTTTGCCACAGGACGTGGCAGTAGTTAGTCNTCTTTCAAGGCGCCTGCGCTTTTCTATGCTATTCAATAATAAAAGCAGTAATGTGTTTAATAGGGTCTTCACGATTTGATCCATCTCCGAAATAAAAATGGACAGGACCATCTTCACGTAAAGGCTTTCCTTCTTTCGAAAATCCAATAACACCACTATATGCTTCACTAAGTGGAATAGTTGTTTCTTGATCCTTTTGCACAATTGTTAATTTAGTTGCATCCTCAAATGGTTCAGCATTTTTAATAAAATCCCCAAAAGGGATTCCGAATGTACCAGTTAATATTTTTTCCTTTAAAAACTTTTTCTCTGTCTTTAAAGTGGGGGGATAAATCGCACCTTCTCGGATTTCACGATCCCAGTGCTTAGAAACTGATTTTGTATATTCGCTTAAATCTTCCTCTGCGATTTGATCTGACTCAAAATATGTAAGTAAATCCACTCTGCGATCATCAAAAATCCACACACTAGGGTCAAGTGTAATTTTATACTTTGTCTTTCCTTCAATCATAATAATTGAGTTCATCACTGAATCATTCCTTTCACTCATATTATAGAGGTTTTGAAACGTAATAGAAAGTATCAGCTCTCTATCGTCTAACTAAAAGCACGAATTGTTAATGAAATCCATTAGAAAGAGTAATAGTCTTATCTATTTATTCTTGCATTTTTACTGTATACAGGTTAATATTTATAGATAGGATTAGGTATAGCTTCGGAAGCGGAGGGGTTATAAATTGACTTCAGAGATTTCGGTGAATCATCGTGAAAAAGCATTGTCTTTACTACAAGCAGATGCTGAAAAGATTTTAAAACTTATTAAAGTTCAAATGGATAATTTAACAATGCCTCAATGTCCACTGTATGAGGAAGTACTTGATACGCAAATGTTCGGATTATCCCGGGAAATAGATTTTGCTGTAAGATTGGGATTAATAGAGGGGCTTGAAGGAAAAGAGCTAATCTCAAAACTTGAGCGCGAATTATCCGTTCTTCATGAAGCTTCAACCCGAAAATAGGTAACCAATAGATAAATCAACTCAAATTATCCGGGCCATTGCATTGGATAATTTGAGTTTTTTTATAAGATGGGGTTTACAGCTTTTCCTTTTTACAGTACTTTTATAAAAAAGGTTCTTACTACATATAACTTTTAGCAGATTGTAAGATTAGAAGAAAATGCAGGATTTTACGATATACATCGAAAAAATATAGTACAATAAATAATTATATCCTGTTTTTTAGAGGAAGATGCCGATGCTTAAAAAAATATTAAAATCATATGATTATACCCTTGTTGTTGCTGTATTCCTATTATGTTCTTTTGGACTTGTCATGGTCTATAGTGCAAGCATGGTCATTGCCACAGCCCCAAAGTTTGGAGAAAACCCTTCATTCTTTTTTGATAGACAAAAAATAGCCTTACTCGCTGGTACAATTGCATTTTTGGTTACCATGATCGTACCTTATAAAATGTATGCAGCAAAACGACTTCTACTTTTCATTGTTCTAGGTTCTGTGGGAATGCTACTAATGGTATTTATCATAGGTCATACGGCAAATAATGCACAAAGTTGGATTATGGTAGGAGCAAGGGGAATACAACCGGCGGAATTTACCAAGTTGAGTGTGATTGTCTATCTAGCAGCCGTCTATTCTAAAAAACAGGCATATATCAACCAATTTGGGATAGCAGTCATGCCTCCAATTGTTTTTATCCTCTTTATTTGTATGACAGTAGCAATCCAGCCCGACTACGGGACAGCCTTTATCATAGGTTTAATTGCTTTATCAATCATTGTGTGCTCAGGTTTGGGAATGAAAAGCTTAGGTAAACTCATCTTGCTTGGCATCATTACGGCAGTCCTGTTATCTCCATTTTTATATTTTTTATCGGATGGTGGCATATTATCTGAAGGAAGAATGGGACGCTTTTTAGGTTTTATGAATCCATTTGAAGATGAAAAGAATGGCTACCAATTGGTGAACTCATACATAGCTTTAGGTGCCGGTGGATGGAAAGGTCTTGGGTTAGGACAGAGTATTCAAAAGTTTAATTACCTGCCAGAAGCCCATACAGATTTCATTATGGCTATCATTGCAGAAGAATTAGGTTTATTTGGAGTCTTATTTGTATTATTATTGTTAGCATATATTGTTTTTCGTGGATTCCAAATTGCTAGAAAATGTACAGACCCATTTGGAAGTTTACTTGCAATCGGTATTTCCTCCATGATCGCAATTCAAACCTTTATAAATCTAGGAGGTTTAACAGGGCTGATTCCGATCACAGGAGTTACATTGCCATTTATAAGCTATGGAGGTTCTTCCCTCTTGTTACTAATGCTCTCTATGGGAATCCTCATTAATGTTTCCATGTTTACAAACTATCATTCTATGTATGGCACAAAAGAAAAACAACCGCAAAATCAACCGGCCCGCACATTACAAAAAAATTATGTCTCATATAGATAAAAACATCTATATGTTGATGATAAAATGTATTATACTTTTTAACTATATATTGATTTAGAAGGAGGATTTATATGGACAAGCGCATCAAGAAGGTACTAGTTGCCAATCGAGGAGAAATCGCAATCCGTGTTTTTAGAGCATGTACAGAATTACATATTCGTACAGTTGCTATCTATTCCAAGGAAGATGCAGGCTCTTATCACCGCTATAAAGCGGATGAGGCTTATTTAGTTGGTGAAGGGAAGAAACCAATTGATGCATATTTGGATATTGAAGGAATTATCAATATTGCAAAAGAAAATGATGTAGATGCAATCCATCCTGGTTATGGGTTTTTATCTGAGAATATTGATTTTGCTAGAAGATGTGAAGAGGAGAATCTTATTTTCATCGGCCCTAACACTTCACATTTGGATATGTTTGGTGACAAGGTAAAGGCAAGACACCAAGCCGAAAAAGCTGGCATCCCAGTAATTCCTGGCAGTGACGGACCATTAAAAAGCTTAGAAGAAGCTGTAAGATTTGGGGATGAGAACGGCTATCCCGTAATCATCAAGGCATCTCTAGGTGGAGGCGGACGCGGAATGCGAATTGTCCGTAATAAAGCCGGAATTAAAGAATCGTATGAACGTGCTAAATCAGAGGCTAAGGCAGCGTTTGGCAATGATGAAGTCTATATTGAAAAGCTAATTGAAAATCCCAAACATATTGAAGTTCAAATTATTGGTGATAGTCAAGGAAATATCGTTCATCTCTATGAGCGTGATTGCTCCGTTCAAAGACGTCATCAAAAAGTGGTTGAAGTAGCGCCAAGTGTTTCTTTATCTGAACAATTACGCCAAGACATTTGTGATGCTGCAGTTAAATTAATGAAAAATGTTCAGTATGTGAATGCAGGAACTGTTGAATTTCTCGTAGCGAATGATGAGTTCTACTTTATTGAAGTAAACCCACGAGTACAAGTTGAACATACCATTACTGAAATGATTACAGGTATAGATATTGTTCAAACACAAATCCAAGTTGCTGAAGGTCATTCCTTACACAGTAATGATATTGGAATTCCTGGACAGGAAGATATTAAAACTCTTGGGTATGCCATTCAATCTCGTGTTACTACAGAAGATCCATTAAATAACTTTATGCCTGATACAGGTAAAATTAGTGCATATCGAAGTGGCGGCGGATTTGGAGTTCGACTTGATGCTGGTAATGGTTTTCAAGGAGCAGTTATCACACCCTATTATGATTCACTTTTAGTTAAGCTATCAACACAAGCTTTAACATTTGAACAAGCTGCATCCAAAATGGTCAGAAACTTGAAGGAATTCAGAATCCGTGGAATTAAAACAAATATACCATTCTTAGAAAATGTAGTAAGACATGAAAATTTCTTATCAGGTAAATACGATACATCCTTTATCGATTCATCGCCAGAGCTTTTTATTTTCCCTAAACCAAAGGACCGCGGTACCAAAATGCTTTCCTATATAGGAAACGTTACAGTAAACGGTTTTCCTGGGGTCGAAAAGAAAAGAAAACCCGTATTTGATAAGCCATTTTTACCTAAAGTAAGGCATGAAGAGCCAGTACCAGTAGGAACAAAACAAATTTTAGATCAACTTGGCCCTGAAGGAGTAGTGAATTGGGTAAAAGAACAAAAACAAGTTCTCTTTACTGATACAACTTTCCGTGATGGACACCAATCATTACTCGCAACAAGAATTAGAACAAATGATATCACACATATTGCAGACCCTACTGCTAGATTATTGCCGGAGTTATTCTCACTTGAGATGTGGGGTGGAGCAACATTTGATGTCGCATACCGCTTCTTAAATGAGGATCCTTGGGAACGGCTTGCAACATTACGTAAGCAAGCTCCAAATATTTTATTCCAAATGCTGCTTCGTGCATCAAATGCAGTTGGATATAAAAACTACCCGGATAATCTAATTCGTGAGTTTGTTAAGGAATCAGCTGAATCTGGAATTGATGTATTCCGTATCTTTGACAGTCTAAACTGGGTGAAAGGTATGACATTAGCAATTGATTCTGTTCGTAACAATGGTAAAATAGCTGAGGCTGCAATTTGTTACACTGGTGACATAAGTGACTCAACGCGTACAAAATATGATTTGCAATATTACAAAGACCTAGCAAAAGAACTAGAACAATCTGGTGCACATTTACTTGGCATCAAGGATATGGCAGGATTGCTTAAGCCTCAAGCGGCCTATGCGTTAATTTCTGAATTGAAAGAGACAGTATCGATTCCAATTCACCTGCACACCCATGATACAAGCGGAAATGGATTATTCACTTACGCAAAAGCAATTGAAGCAGGTGTAGATATTGTTGACGTTGCGGTAAGCTCTATGGCAGGTCTAACATCACAACCAAGTGCTAACTCATTATTATATGCTTTGGAAGGTACTGAAAGAAAGCCTGAACTTTCTGTGGGAGCATATGAAGAAGTAGCACGTTATTGGGAAGGTGTTCGTAAATATTATCAGGACTTTGAAAGCGGGATGACTGCACCACATACTGAAATCTATCAGCATGAAATGCCTGGTGGACAATATAGTAATCTTCAGCAGCAAGCTAAGGGAGTTGGCCTTGGCACAAGATGGGAAGAGGTTAAAGAAATGTATCGTTGTGTAAACGATATGTTTGGTGATATTGTGAAGGTTACCCCATCTTCGAAAGTAGTGGGGGATATGGCCCTTTACATGGTACAAAACAATTTAACTGAAGATGATATTTATGAAAGAGGAGAAACACTAGATTTCCCTGATTCTGTCGTTGAGTTATTTGAAGGATATTTAGGTCAACCACATGGTGGATTCCCTAGAGAACTTCAACGAATTATTTTGAAGGGACGCGAACCTATTACCGTACGTCCTGGCGAATTACTGGAGTCAGTTAATTTCGGGGATGTTAAAGACACATTAACTCACAGCCTCAATCGTGATGTAACGAATAAAGATTTGATTTCCTATGCCTTATATCCAAAGGTATTCATGGACTACCAGAAAACATTTGAGCAATTTGGCAACATTTCAGTTCTAGATACACCAACTTTCCTTTACGGAATGAGACTTGGTGAAGAAATTGAAGTTGAGATTGAACAAGGGAAAACATTAATTGTTAAACTTGTTTCAGTTGGTGAAGCTCAGCCAGATGGCACAAGGGTTATCTATTTTGAATTAAATGGTCAGCCTCGTGAAGTGATTGTTAAGGATACGAATATCAAATCAACGGTAGTTGCAAAGCTAAAGGCAGATCGTGATAACGAAACACATATTGGCGCTACAATGCCAGGTACAGTGATTAAAGTATTAGTAGGAAAAGGTGATAAAGTAAGTAAAGGGGACCATCTTATGATTACAGAAGCAATGAAGATGGAAACAACTGTTCAAGCTCCATTTGCTGGTGTAGTAAAGGATATACACATGGCAAACGGTGATGCTATCCAAACAGGTGACCTTTTACTAGAACTTACAAAATAAACACTTGGGGCCCCATAGACGTATGTCTTGGGGCCCTTTTTTGCAAAAAAATAACCCGAGGGGAGTTACCCTTGGGTATATGTCTCATTGAACTGTGATGCTTCTACTCGAACCGATTGATTCCTCATTTGTTTTTTGGGTTTCTGCTATTAATGCTAGTTCATTTTTCTTGCTTCTTGAAGATAATAAAATAAAGTAGCTAAAAACACCAAATAAACAAGAAATAAATAAAGCATGTACTAGCGAGATAAAAAGATTTAACTCGGAGAATACGATAACAGCACCTGAAATAACTTGTAACGAAATTAAAACGAGTGCAATCATCCAACCATGATAGAGAACTTTTTCGTGCTTATAATGCTTACCAATACGAATCGCAAGCATCAATACCCAGATAAACAATATACCTGCTAGCGTTCGATGTCCCATCTGTACCCATTCATGCATTTGAGTAGGGAGACCAATATTGTTATATGTACAAACTGGCCAGTCAGGACACGCAAGAGAAGCACCGACGTGCCGTACCAATGCACCCGTATAAACAACAACTAAACTGTAAATCGTGATTGCGTAAAACTGCATTCTTAGTTGTTTGTCAATGACAAGTGAATCGGCATCAAACTTTTTATCCACTTCAAAAATAAGCAATGTCAACAGCAGCACTGATGCAAAGGAGATGAGCGAAATTCCGAAATGAAGAGCTAGTACGATATCGGATTGTCCCCACATAACAGCTGCTGCACCAATCAGTCCTTGTAAAAGCAAGAAAAAGAATGATATAAATGCTAAAAATTTTGTTTCTCTAATATGACCGATTGCTTTCCAAGCCCATATCGATAAAGCGAGAACTAAGATCCCAACAACCCCAGAAACGACTCTATGACTTAGTTCAATGACCAGTTCAAATGTTATTTCATCAGGGATCAACTGCCCATGACAAAGCGGCCATGAATCTCCACAACCTGCACCTGATTCCGTTTTTGTTACAAGTGCACCACCGATTAACACAAAAAGCATACCAATCGTGGTTAGAACCGATAACCATTTTAATGAACGGCTCAAAAAATCACCTTCTTACCTTTATCCTTTATCAAATACGACCTGGCGTATTTGCGCCCGATTTTTTCGAGCTTGCTCGAAAATCTTCCTTTTAAAAATCGCGGCATCCGCCGGAGGCTTTTATTTTATTCAGCTGGGGTTCAAACCCCAGCTGAATAAAATAAATATGTGTTTTCTAGTATTCAACTAATTTACTCCGATATTCATCTTATCTAAATAATAGATGAATTCAAAGAAAGAAATGCTCTTCTCGATATTACACAATTTACGATTTCTTTACAACCCACCTGAATTTCGAAAAAAAATTATTATTGTAGTAAAAAAGGTTGAATATTTTGGAGGAGTTTGCTAGAAATAGATAGGGAGACATATTATTTTTCGACAAGTTCCCAAAATCTTAGGTTTAACACTATTATTATAGTGCAAATAGTAATTATATCGCGGTTTTATCGTCACCCAAAGGTCACAAAAAAGTCATAAATTCTTAACGAAATGTTCACAAAAAACATAAGAAATGTGATTTAATATACAGAAAGGGTAGTTTTTAATATAATTTATAATATCTACAGCATAATAACCTTGATAAGATAAAAAATGTACTATTTTACATACTTAGAAACCCGAAAACGCTTTATTTTTATAATTGCGTTTTTTAAAACTGATATTGGTAAAAAAGGTTGTATATTTTCTAAATTGAGATTTCTTTGTAAAATACATAAACAATGAGGTTGTTGATAGTTGTGAGTAATACAATGCGATGACAGAATGGTTGAAGATTATAAGGAGGCTTCTCGATGACGACAACTAGGTCTGTACTCGGTACAGATGAAAAAATACAAAATGAAGAAATTCGTGATCAGGAATATCGAACTACTGCCTATAAGGATTTCCTTGCACTCATTAAAATTGGGATTGTAAACTCCAATCTTATTACTGCCTTTACTGGTGTTTGGCTAGCCTTGTTTTTTACAGGCAAAAGCTTTTTAGCGGAGTTAGATATTGTCTTATATACACTAATAGGTTCTGCACTAGTAATAGCTGGTTCTTGTGCAGTGAATAACTTCTATGATAGAGATATTGATCATGTGATGGAACGCACTAAAGTGCGACCAACTGTAACTGGCAGAATTAATCCGAAACATGTTTTAGGATTGGGATTAATACTCATACTAATAGGAACTGGATTTCTACTTCTTACCACTGTTACTGCAGCAGTAATTGGTTTAATTGGTGTTTTCTCTTATATATTCTTATATACAATATGGTCAAAACGCAGGTATACAATAAACACCGTAATCGGAAGTATATCAGGGGCTGTACCCCCACTCATTGGTTGGGCAGCGATTGACCCAGAATTACACGTAATAGCGTGGTTCTTGTTTTTGATCATGTTTATCTGGCAACCGCCTCACTTTTTAGCACTGGCAATGAGACGGGTTGAAGAATACCGTGCGGCAGGAGTTCCAATGCTGCCAGTTGTTCACGGGTTTGCAATGACAAAGAGACAAATCATGATTTGGGTTCTTTGCTTGCTTCCACTTCCTTTTTATATGTATTCTTTAGGCGGTCTATTTGTATTAATCGCAACCCTCCTAAATGTAGGATGGATAGTCCTTGGAATTCGGGGATTTAAAATGAAGGATGATATCAAATGGGCAAAACAAATGTTTGTTTACTCACTAAACTACTTAACGATAATATTTGTAACTATGATCATCGTTACATTAGTATAAGTGAGTTTCAAAATATAAATAATTCTTCTATTTCAGGTAGGGGGATTTAATATCTTTTTCATAAAGATAGCATCAAAATATTATTGAAAGAGGGGTTTGATGAGGCTATGAAAAAATGGCTACCAAAAGTGCGTTTGTTTACATTGTTTAGTTTCATGGCGCTGCTGCTAGCAGGGTGTGGGGAACCATTCGTTTCAGCACTTCGCCCGGCTGGGGAAGTTGCAAAAATGCAATACGATTTAATGATCCTAGCAACATTAATCATGGTAATCGTAATGGCAATTGTTGCAGTTATCTTTGTTATTTCTTTAGTCAAGTTTAGACGTAAAAAAGTTGGTGAAGACAAGATTCCTAAGCAAGTCGAAGGAAATCACACTTTAGAAATAATTTGGACTACAATTCCAATTCTTTTACTTCTGGTTCTTGCAGTTCCAACGGTATCGGCTACTTTTAAATTAGCTGATGTAAAAGCTATGGAAGGTGACACAAGAGATAAAGATGCAGTTGTTGTCAATGTAACTGCAAATTTATATTGGTGGGAATTTGAATATCCTGATCACAGCATTGTAACTGCTCAGGAATTAGTTGTTCCTACAGATGAAAAAGTTTACTTTAACCTTATCGCAGCAGATGTAAAGCACTCATTCTGGATTCCGGCTGCTGGTGGGAAATTAGATACTAACACAGAAAATGTTAACAAATTCTGGTTAGAGTTTAACTCTGAAAAAACAGAAGAGGCTGGCGGCTTATTATATGGAAAGTGTGCAGAACTTTGTGGACCTTCCCATGCCTTAATGGATTTCAAAGTAAAACCAGTACCACGTGCTGATTTTGATCAGTGGATTGACAAAATGGCTGCTGCCAAAGACGCAGAACATGTACCTGCAAATGATGTTGCAACAGCCGGGGAAGAATTATTTACTTCAAACAGTTGTATCAGCTGTCACGCGATTAATCCCGGTGAAAAGCGTCCAACTGCACCAAGTTTGGCCAATTTCGGTGATCGCTCAAGTATCGCTGGTAAATTAGAATTTAGTAAAGAAAATCTAAAAGATTGGATTAAAGATCCTGAATCAATTAAGCCAGGTAACAAAATGACTGGAACATATGATAATAAAGGTTTATCTGACCAAGATTTAGATGCTTTAGCTGAATATCTAATGGGACTTAAAATTGAAGATTGAGAATATTGAATAAGGAGGTCACATTGTGAGTACATTAACTCAGAAAAAAGGGTTTGGTGCTGCTTTATGGGATTTTTTAACTACGGTTGACCATAAAAAAATTGCAAAACTTTATATAGCTGCAGGTGGTTTCTTCTTCCTTTTAGGTGGGATAGAAGCCCTTATTATCAGGATTCAGCTTGCTGTACCCGATAGTAACTTTGTTACTGCTGGCTTTTTTAATGAAATCATAACCATGCATGGTACAACCATGATTTTCCTGGCAGCCATGCCGCTCTTACTGGGCTTTATGAATGCCGTCATGCCACTGCAAATTGGTGCCCGTGACGTTGCGTTCCCGTTTATAAATGCTTTAGGTTTCTGGTTATTCTTCTTCGGAGGAGTATTCCTTAACTTAAGTTGGTTCATGGGTGGTGCTCCTGATGCAGGTTGGACTTCTTATGCATCACTTGCCTTACACTCAGAAGGCCATGGTATTGATTTCTATGTACTAGGGCTTCAAATATCAGGTATCGGTACTTTAATTGGTGGTATTAACTTCTTAGCAACAATCATCACAATGAGGGCACCTGGTATGACTTATATGCGTATGCCATTATTCACATGGACTACGTTTGTAGCATCAGCATTAATTTTATTCGCATTCCCTCCATTAACTGTAGGGCTATTATTAATGATGTTTGACCGTATTTTTGGTACAGCATTCTTCGTACCATCAATGGGCGGAAATACAATCATTTGGGAGCATTTATTCTGGATCTTCGGTCACCCGGAAGTGTATATCTTAATTCTCCCAGCATTCGGTATTTTCTCTGAGATCTTTGCTACATTCTCAAGAAAGAGACTATTCGGATACTCTTCAATGGTATTTGCAACCGTATTGATTGGTTTCTTAGGATTCATGGTGTGGGCTCACCACATGTTTACAACTGGTTTAGGACCAATTGCGAACTCAATTTTCGCGGTCGCTACAATGGCAATTGCCGTACCGACTGGTATTAAAATCTTTAACTGGCTCTTCACTATGTGGGGCGGTTCGATGAAATTTACAACACCTATGTTATATGCAGTTGCATTTATTCCATCATTTATCATGGGTGGGGTAACTGGTGTCATGTTAGGTTCTGCTCCTGCAGACTATCAGTATCATGATTCTTATTTCGTAGTAGCTCACTTCCACTATGTTATTGTAGGTGGGGTTGTTTTGGCAGTATTCGCGGCGACTCACTACTGGTGGCCAAAAATGTTTGGTAAAATGCTAAATGAAACTTTAGGTAAAGTTACTTTCTGGTTGTTCCTGATAGGTTTCCATTTAACATTCTTTATCCAACATTTCCTTGGACTAATGGGTATGCCACGTCGTGTATTTACATTCTTACCTAACCATGGTTGGGAAATTGGAAACTTAATCAGCTCTATTGGAGCTGCATTCATGGCAGCTGGAGTACTTGTTCTTCTTTATAACGTTGTGATCACATCCATAAAAGGAGAAAATGTATCAGCTGATGCGTGGGGAGATGGACGCACACTAGAGTGGGCAATCGCATCACCACCTCCAGAATATAACTTTGCGCAACTGCCATTAGTTCGCGGTCTTGATGCTTTTTGGGTAGAAAAAATGCAAGGTAAAAAAGAAATGACTCCAGCAGAACCGCTTGGAGACATTCATATGCCAAACAGCTCGTTCTTACCTTTCACGATTTCATTCGGATTGTTCGTTGCTGCATTTGGTTTCTTACACCATCCAGATGGTGTAAGTTGGTCAGTTCCGGTTATGATCATTGGAGGAATCATTACTTTTGGTTCCATGTTATTACGTTCAATCATCGATGACCATGGTTACCATATTCATAAAGCTGATTTAATGGATGATGATGATAAGAAAGGGGTTGAGGCATAATGCATGTGGAAGAAAAATTAACAGCTGAAACTTTTCCTGCAGAGCCTGAAAAAGCGACCCTGGAAGGAAAAAATAAATTTATCGGTTTTTGGCTCTTCCTTGGAGGCGAAACAGTTCTTTTCGCTTCCCTGTTTGCAACATATTTAGCATTACACAAAAGTAACGGTACAGGACCATCTTCACAAGATTTGTTCGGAATACCACTTGCTTTTGCGATGACAATGATCCTTTTAACAAGTTCATTAACAAGTGTATATGCGATGTACCATATGAAAAACTTTAACTTTAAGAAAATGCAGATTTGGTTAGGTCTAACAGTACTGCTTGGTGCAGCTTTCCTAGGATTAGAAATCTATGAATTTAACCACTATGTACATTTAGGTCATACAATCACAGGCAGTGCCTTTGGTTCTGCATTCTATTTACTTGTTGGTACTCACGGTGCTCACGTACTATTTGGATTATGTTGGGCTCTATCAATTATGATTCGAAATGCCAACCGTGGATTAGATTTATATAATGCACCTAAGTTTTATGTCTTTAGCCTTTACTGGCACTTTATTGACGTAGTATGGGTGTTCATCTTTACTGTTGTATATCTAATGGGAATGGTGGGATAAACACATGGCGAATAATTTAAATAACACAAATGTTGATTTAGCTTATCGTAGAAGAAAAAGTGCGGAAGAAATGAAGCAACATGTTATTTCTTTTGCTCTGATGATTTTTCTTACTATCATTGCCTTTATTGCAGTTGGATCTGGTGAATTTTCAGCTTATGTTGTCGTACCATTCATTCTACTTCTTGCTGTAATTCAGGTTATCTTACAATTGTTTTACTTCATGCATATGAATCATAAAGGACATGAAGCACCAAAAATGTTCCTATTCTCTGGAATTTTGATTGCTGCTGTAACGGTTCTATGCTTTATGACAATCATTTGGTGGTAAAAGTCGGAAAAAGTCGGTGTAAAAGCCGGCTTTTTTTAATCTTTAAGACATTTCATGTTTAGACAAGAAATGTTCATAAATGGTCTATTTGCATGGCTATTTCCCTAAGGGTATAATTAATAGTATGTACATATTGTTTACATTACTAAAAGGGGTGAGTTGGAGATGTCTATCGATATCTTTGGTTTTCGGGCATTATGGAGTCCCTATTTTTTAGTTTCACTTGTAGTCGTTACGTTATTATATTTTATGATTGTTGGTCCATGGAGACATCGATTTGCTCATTCTGAACCTACATCAGTTAAAACACAGAGTTTATTTGTGATAGGGATGATCCTACTCTATGCTTGTAAAGGAAGTCCAATTGATTTATTAGGTCATATGACGATGACTGCGCATATGACGCAAATGGCTGTTCTTTATTTAATTGTACCGGCATTTTTTATTTTGGGTGTGCCAACTTGGTTATGGAGAAAATTTATCAATCTCAACGTAATCAAGCCACTTTTTACATTTCTTACAAAGCCTTTAATTGCTTTAGTTATGTTTAATGGTTCATTCTCTATGTATCATATCCCGCTAATTTTTGACTTTGTAAAAACAAATGTATTTATTCATGCTGCAACGACGATTTTTATTTTTATTGCCGCCTTCTTTATGTGGTGGCCATTAATCAATAAATTAGAAGAGTGGAACACATTAAGTGGTCTAAAAAAAGTTGGGTATATTTTTGCTGACGGTATGTTATTAACACCTGCTTGTGCGCTCATCATTTTTTCGGATACTGCCATGTATTCAACATATACAGATCTTAGTTCATGGATGACTGCTCTCGCACTTTGTGTACCAGCTTCTACGCTATCCAGTATAAATCTTACTGGTCCAGAAATGTTTAACTTCATGCCGCCGCTTGAAGACCAACGTACTGGCGGTGTAATTATGAAAATTATTCAAGAGTTTGTGTACGCGATCCTACTAGCAAAAGTATTCTTTGAATGGGTTCGTAAAGAGCGTGAACAAGAAAAAGTACTGGATGAGCAATTACTTGCAAAGCAATTACTTGAACCACGTACAAATTAAAGAGAAACACGATAAGAGAGGTTAAACATGAATTTACCGATTCTGCCTACATTGAGTACGACATTTATCATATTAAGTGCAGTCACTGTTGCCATCGGTTGGTATTTAATTAAACAGAAAAAAATTGAAGCTCATAAAAAAGTGATGACGACTGCCGCTATTTTTGCTTTGATCTTCTTCATTATTTATATGTCAAGAACAGTTTTTATCGGAAATACATCATTTGGCGGTCCTGACGATGTGAAGGTGTACTACACGATTTTCTTAATCTTTCATATCTTCCTGGCAACAACTGGTGCCATATTTGGAGTCATTACATTATATCTTGGCTATAAAAATAAAATTGCAAAGCATCGTAAGCTTGGACCCATTACAAGCATCATTTGGTTTTTCTCAGCAATAACTGGTGTAGCAGTTTACTTCTTATTGTATGTCTTTTATAAGGGTGGAGAAACAACATCCATGTTAAAAGCCATACTAGGCTTTTGATTAACAAATTCTAATGGTTGTAATATGTATAAGGTGTTCTAGAATACAATATTCTAGAGCACCTTTTTATTTTGTATAACGTTTCACATAATTCAAACCTTAGCCATTTTTCATTTTCGTAGAGGGGAGTGTTAGGGATGATTGAGATCTTTACAGAAAACTTATTATTGGTTCCATGTTCATTGGATATTGCCAAATCATTAGTTTTTCATCGCGAGGAACTTGAAAAACGATCACCTATAACGATTCCACAAAACTGGCCATCTCCATTAATAACAGGTATTATTCCGTTTTATATAGAAAAGCTTGAGAAGGATGAGAGTCATTATGGATGGGGTTTATGGCTAATCATTAATTACGCTGATAAAAAGATCATCGGCGATATTTATCTTCATGGGAAACCGGATAAGAAAGGCAATGTCCAATTGACGTATACGATGAATCTCGATTATCAAAAGTCAAAATTGACCTATGAAGCAGTGGATGCTTTAATTGATTGGCTGATTACCCAAGCCGATGCGAAAAAAGTAGTAATGGAATGCAGTGATAGCAATTATCAATCAATCCAGTTATTTGAAAAACTAGGGATGAGATGTACGAAGAAGGATGGCAGATTTTTAACTTGGGAGCTTCGAAAGGTCATCTAATAAAAGAATTATTTAGACTAGTGCCCAATTCATTCCTTCCTGCATATGGTAGGAGTAACCTAGTGGTTTTGAATTTGTGAAGGAGTGTGGTTGGGGTGGTTCGAAAATTATTGGAAAATGGTTCCTTATATATTAAGAACGATGTGTTGGCGATGATTGCTTCCATTTGTGCGGAGGATACGGAAGGGGTAACGATTGTTTCCGGCTTTAAGGATGGCGTTACCGGAATTCTGAATCGTAATTTCCATAAAAACGGGATAACGGTTTTTGAAGAAGAAGAAGGGATAGCCCTTGAGGTCAAGGTTGCCATTGAATACGGTCTAGAAATTAAAAGGACCTGTGAGCTTTTACAAGAATCCATTTTACATGAGATAAAAAGCATGACTGGCATCAGTCTTTCTAACCTAACCATTAGGGTAGAAGGCCTGACAAATTCGCAAGCTCTTGCGACAATATAACAAAAAGGAACAGTATTGACTGTTCCTTTTTGTTATATTGTATAGTTCCAGCGCCTAGCCCCTCGTGGTCATAAGCCAATCCATCAAGAAGGTTAAAGAGCAACCTTCTCGCTGTCTTGTCTTATGCTTGTCGGACTTGCACAGGAAGTGCTGACATCGACGTTTGCCACAGGACGTGGCAGTAGTTAGTCGATGTACCACTACAAGGCACTTCCACTTTTCGTTACTAGAAGTTTACGACTGCGTCGATTTCCTCTTTTACTTTTGCAAGGATGCGGTTGCATTGATCAACTAGTGATTTTGGGAAGTTTTCATCTTCGCCATATTCAACGCCATGTGGGTAGTAGTACTTACCAACAAATGGAGTGAGCAGCTTAATAACTGCATCTTTTGCATTTTCTTCAATAATTCCTTCAACCGCATAACCTTGAACACGAAGGTAGTAAATATCACCTTTAATCTCAAATTTACGGTCGTATGTAATTCTTTCATAATCCCACTGACCTGCAAGGATAAATCCTTCTGATCTCATTATGTCAGTTAATCTTGGTAATTCAATCGTTACATTTTCAATCCCCGTATTTTCAAATCTCATTAAAAATCCCTCCAAAAACCGTTAACCAACGATTTATATCTTCTCAGTATAATAATAGTACGAAAAGAAACAAGTTGCAACGTTTGACATTAATATGTCACGAAAAAACAAAAATATTATGTGGAATTTTTTTTATTTTGGTCAAACTAACATGGAAAGGAGGGACAAGGTTGAAGAAGATACTTTTAATTATTACAAGTTTATTTTTTGTCTTAAGTAGTCCAATCATTGCGAATGGACAAGGTACAACTACATATACAGTACAGCGTGGGGATTCCCTATGGAAAATTGCTGTACGGTACCAGGTTGGTTTATCAGAAATTATTTCGGCAAACCAGCAGTTTAGAAACCCAAATCTCATTTATCCAGGTCAAAAAGTCACGATTCCAATCTTGGAAAATGTCAAAAGTATTGAAAATCAAGTTATTTCATTAACCAATCAACAACGTGCAAAATATGGTTTGCCGGCATTAAAGATTGATTGGGAGCTGTCACGAGTAGCACGCTATAAATCAATAGATATGAGGGATCGCAACTACTTTGAGCATACTTCACCGACATACGGATCACCATTTACGATGATGAAAAGCTTTGGTGTTTCATATCGTACTGCTGCAGAAAATATAGCAGCTGGACAAAGAACACCACAAGAAGTCGTAAATGCATGGATGAATAGCTCTGGACATCGTGCTAATATACTAAAGCGAGATGTCACGCATATTGGTGTTGGATATGCAGAAGGTGGTTCAAAGAGACATTACTGGACTCAAATGTTTATTGGGAAATAAATAGAAGAATGGTAGGAGGATACAATGGATTCTGTTCGCGATGTAATGAGTACTGATGTAGAATATTGTACGCCCCTTGATAATGTGTATGAAGTAGCCGTTAAAATGAAGGATTTAAATATTGGTGCAATTCCGATATTGGAGGATAAGAAATTAATTGGAATGATCACTGATCGTGATTTAGTGATTCGAGGATATGCAGCAAAAAGATCTGGCTCCAATCAAGTGACAAATGTAATGAGTGAAGTCTTAATAACATGTACACCTGATACCTCCCTTGAGGAAGCATCCCAATTGATGGCAAAACATCAAATTAGACGTTTGCCAGTTGTAGAAAATGACCAATTAGTTGGAATTTTATCACTTGGTGATTTATCGACAAATGAAACATCTGATAATTATGCAGGAGAAGCATTAAGTGATATCTCCGAACAAGACCAACTTCATTAAGAACAGGCACCAAATGGGTGCCTGTTTATTTTTACCCATATAACGCATAACTCTATCAAAATTTTAATATACATGGTAGAAATACCTTCAATGTTGGGAAGTGGTTTTTCTGAAATTTGCTAAAATTGCAGTTACCATCTTACTACTGGCTTCCAGCATTTATTATATTTCTATTAAACACGGAAGAACAGCATTCGTGAATGGTGATGAACATGCACAAGTCATATTAAACCCTCCGAGCGCAATGAAACAAAATATCCCTTTTCAAAAAGAAATCCAACAATATCAGGGTTTAATTTCATTTATTGGTATGGAAAGCACGCAAATAAAAAAACAATTGGGGGAACCCCATCGAATTGATCGCTCCTCCTATGATTATGACTGGTGGGTCTACAACTCAAATTCGCAAAATTATATTCAAATTGGGATCGAGAATGGTAGAGTTGTTACTGTATTTGGAACGGGTGATGATGTTCTTGTTGAACCATTTGAAATTGGACAACCAATTGCAGAACTGCGCTCTCAAGGGTTAATAAAGCCTAAAATTTCATTAAAAGTAGATAAAAATCCGTATCGATTTGAATTAACAGAGGTGGATTTGAAAACCAGACCTTTACTTGCAATGGGGAATATCTATATTCAACTGTATGTAGATACATTTACAAACAAAATATCAAGTATTCGTTTTTTAGATGGGAGAACCTTAATCAAACTTCGCCCCTATGAATTAGCCTACCGTGGAGAATTACTTTCAGCAAAAAAAGTAACGGAAGAAGAATGGAAGGAAATTGAACAGGGTAACAAGTCCCAAATCCTTGATTTAACGAATGTTATTCGGGTAAGACATGGAAGACACCCATTAAAAGGGGATGAACAATTAGCTGAAGTTGCTTTTTTACATAGTAAAGATATGCAAGTGAATCATTATTTTGACCATACATCCCCGACAAAAGGCGGTCTTGCGGACAGGCTCGCTGAAGGAGATATAAGTTATCAATTGGCCGGTGAAAATATTGCAGCAAAATATGTGGACGGAATCGCGGCTGTTGAAGGCTGGCTTAATAGTGAAGGTCATCGTGAAACCCTTTTAAATGAAGAATACAATTACCTGGGAGTAGGGGTGTTTGAAAAATACTATACACAAAATTTTATTCAAGTATGGGACGAACAGTAAGCATTCGCGACTTGCGGTTTGCTTACTGTTCGTTTATATTCTCGTTATTTTTTTGCTGGTCGGTCAATGATAAAGAAACTTCCAGTTGCATGTGCGATTAATTTTCCGTCATCGCGGTATACTCTACCCTCGGTTACACAAATTTTTGTGCCTTTATGGATCATTTGTGCAACACAGCGTAATTCTTTTCCGATTCCTGGTGCCACATAATTTATTTTCATTTCGGTTGTTACAGCTGCTTTTTCCCGTGGAAGGACATGATGAACAACTGACCCCATTGCGGAATCAAGTAAAGTTGCTGTAATGCCCCCGTGGACAATTTGTAATGGATTTTGAATTAATTCCGTATTTGGAATCGTAATTTCATAGGTTTCGTCATCAATAACCCGTCGGTTTGTTTGCAAAAAAGCACCAATATAGGAGCCATTTTGATTTGTTTGTTTACGAACCATAGCATCGATTACCAGTTCCATTGCTTGTCCTTCTTCTTCATTTGCCTCTAGGAAAAATGTTTGTAATTTTTGTAGAATCCGATCCTCCATTAACCTAACCTCAAATCCATAATATTTTTACTATTCTCATTTTAACAATATAAATATGGTTTTGGCAATTTGGGCGAACCATTCAATTTAATAAAGATAAACTATAGTAGGCAACTGTATAACTTTATTAAGTGGGGACCAAGGCGTATTTGATAAAAGAGGTGATAAGGATGGTAAGTCAGCTTCATCCATCTGTTCAGGAATTTAAGGTCTTCGTCAAAAAACATCCTTTGCTTGTTCAGGAAGTGCGAAAAGGAACACTTAACTGGCAGGAAGTATATGAAGACTGGTATATACTTGGAGAGGAAGATAAGAAGTGGCAAAAGTTTAAAGACAAAGATAGCAAAACAGAAGAAAGCAGCAAAGTCGATTTTATTGGAAAAATTTTTTCATCCTTCAAAAAAGCAGATATGAATAATCTACAGCAGCACATCACTAACGTAGGGGAAGCCCTTTCAAACATTCAGACCGTTATTCATCAGTTTCGTGGGGATGAAAAGCAACAGCAGCCGCAAACTGCCCGAAAATCTAATCATCCTTTTGCCTTTCGTAAAGATTAGGTGAGAAGGGAGTTATTGGATGCGACAAGAAACATATGAATACCTCAAATCCAAAAAACAACTACGTGCTTTTGTCCGTCAAAATCCGATTTGGTACCGAAAATTAACACGGAATCCAAGAGATTTTCAAGGTATGGAATACGAGGCAAAGGCTTATTTTAAACAAACCTTCCCACATAAAGTTCAAAAAATGAACCAGTCTTTGGAAATGGCCTCATTTTTGCTGCAAATGTATCAGGGCATGCGACAAAGTGATTAAGTGGAGCAACTTTATTCAGTCGGTGTTAGAACCCCGACTGAATAAAGTTGAAGCCTCCGGCGGATGCCACAGATTTTCAAAGGAAAATTTTCGAGCAAACTCGAAAAAATCTGGGCGCAAATACGCCAAGGCGTATTTGATGTACAGAAGCTCCTTCTTTTTCGTTTTACGGATATTTGAATGGTTAAAGGAAAAACTAGGAAAAAAGGAGTTGGAAGAAGATGTACAAGTATATTTTGCCTCTTTTTTTTCTAGGCTTCCTAAACATCCAAATAGATGAAAAGCCCGTTGCAGCAAAGAGCATTCACTACACCTATTTTAGCGAAACTAGTGAGCTAGAAATAAAGCGTTCCATTCAAGTTGAGCATCAAGTTAGAGGTAATGATGTGTATCTAGAGTGCATAATCCCTAATTTTACATTCAAACAAAGCGGTGGCCAGAAAAAGGATGGAGAGGGCCATCTTAATGTCTTGATTGATGGGAAGAGAACGGAAAACATATCGACAGCCGCCTTTATTATTAAAGGGCTCTCTAGAGGAGAGCATACTTTAAAGATACAAGTTACTCATAATGACTTAACAAACTATCCGCTAGAACATACCATTCAAGTCCGAGTACATTAACTTTTATTAGCTGAATTTGCGTAGGAGATGCGATTCGCAAACATTCGTGGTATAGTGAATGTGGAGGTGTTAATTTTGATAGCCACAATCGAAAAAGTCGAAATCCTTGACGAGGCGCTTAGCCTATCATCGATGATTCTACATTCAGAACTAGCAGAGGAATACCGAAGCTGTTTATATACTTTACAAAACGATAGAGAAGCGCAGAAGCTAATCAATGATTTTCAAATTATGAAGGAAAAATATGAAGAAGTTCAACGATTTGGGAAATACCATCCTGATTTTCGAACTGTTTCAAAAGAAACAAGGGAACTAAAAAGAAATCTTGATCTTAACGCAACGATTGCTGATTTTAAAAAGTCCGAGGATCATTTACAAAAAGTCCTTGATGAAATTAGCGTGCTACTAGGCGGGGCTGTGTCAAATAATATTAAGGTACCAACAGGGAATCCTTATTTTGATTCCATGTCAAGCTGCGGCGGTGGCTGCGGCAGTGGCGGATCCTGTGGTTGTAAGTAATCGATTCATTCTATTTTTCTGAAAAAAATAAGTTTTCTACTTTATTTCATATTGTAAAAATTTAACTTGTTGTGCTACACTAATTAATAACTTAATAACCTAATTGAAATAAGGAGAAAACGCTATGATTGGACAACGCCAAGGAATTATCGTTTGGCTTCATTCGCTAAAGCATTCAAAAATGCTGCGTAAATTTGGCAATATTCATTTTGTGTCTAAACGTCTAAAATACGTGGTCCTTTATAACGATATGGAAAATACCGATTCAATCGTAGAAAAACTTAATACTCTACCATATGTGAAAAGGGTTGAACCATCTTATAAACCCTTTTTAAAAATTGAATTTGAGAACAAAAAACCAGATCGTGCAAAGGAATACGATTATAAGATTGGCTTATAAAAAGCTTACCAAAGTATTTTGGTAAGCTTTTTATATTCATTTCATTTGCGGAATATGAATGAACAAATTACACAAAAAAACCCTGCAGTCTAACTGCAGGGTCCTTCCAATCCATGTTTTTCGTTATCGTTCACATGGAAGAAGGCAAAGGGAGAGGAGAAACCGGAGGAAGAACTTATGGGGAAACGTAAGTCTTCTCCGCGGTTGGCAACAACATCCTCGAATGATGTTGTTATTACTAATTATGACCAATTGAAAATTGTGTATACATCATGTCCTATTTTTTTATTCTGTAAGGAACACATTTGCAGGAATGGATTGCTAGAATTTTTAATATTCATTAACAAACGTTTATGTTTATGGTAGGATAATGTTATTCAATTTACATAGACAGCGGTGATTGTAGTGAGAGTTGTATCAGGGTCGAGGAAAGGTCTTCACTTGAAAGCGGTACCAGGAGTGTCCACTAGACCAACAACCGACAAGGTGAAGGAATCCATCTTTAATATGATTGGTCCCTATTTTGATGGCGGGAATGGACTTGATTTATTTGGTGGAAGCGGCGGACTTGGAATTGAGGCGTTAAGCCGAGGAATAGATAAGGTCATCTTTGTTGACCGTGATCAAAAAGCCATTCAAACGATTAAAGGAAATTTAGAAACATGTCGACTTGTCGAACATGCGGAAGTATATCGAAACGAAGCCTTCCGGGCGTTAAAGGCCATCGTAAAACGGGATATTCAATTCGATTTAATCCTTTTAGATCCTCCATATAAACAACAAAAATTAATAGAGTTAATCGAAGAAATAAGCGACCATCAGTTGTTAACGAAAAACGGTTATATTGTTGCCGAACATGGATCGGAAGTAGTGTTAGAAAAATCCATCGGGAACCTTCATTTAGTTCGTCATGAAGATTACGGAATGATTGGGGTTTCACTATATAGATATGAAGAGGGATGGAAAGGGGAAGTGAAATGACAAGAATTGCCGTCTGCCCAGGAAGCTTTGATCCAGTAACAAATGGGCACCTGGATATTATCAAACGAGGAGCAAAGGTTTTTGATAAGATTTATATATGTGTATTAAATAATTCTTCAAAACAGCCTTTGTTCACAGTCGAAGAACGAATTGAACTTTTACAGGAAAGTACAAAAAATTTACATAATATTGAAATTGAATCCTTTCAAGGTCTATTGATGGATTATGCAAGCGAGAAAAATGCGAAAGCGATTTTACGCGGGCTTCGTGCTGTTTCAGATTTTGAGTACGAAATGCAAATTACTTCAATGAATCGTATATTAAATGAAGATATTGAAACCTTTTTTATGATGACGAATAACCAATATTCCTTTTTAAGTTCAAGTATTGTGAAAGAAGCTGCCAAATATCATGGAGAGATTTCCGAGCTTGTGCCAAAGCCGGTTGAATTAGCTCTTAAGGAAAAATTCAAAAGCCCCGCAAATTAAATGCGAGGGCTTTTCATTTTGCCTGTGTAAACGATAATGTAACATAATAACGAAAAAATTGTAAAAAGCGGTCCATAGGTTAATAACCCGTTCCATAAGGTTTCAACCCAAATTGTGGTCATCTCAGGAATCATTGGAGAGAAGAACCTGAATGTTTCCTCTGACCCGGCATTTTTTACGTAAAGTGGCTCCCATAAAAGAAATGCGATGAACCCTGCTAAAAAACCGTGAATAATTCGCGCGAAAAAAAATGGTTTAAAGCTAATATCCGTTTCTGCCAAGATGCTTGCAACCTGAGCTTGAACAGAAAGTCCACAAAATCCAAGGATAAAACTGACGGTAATCACCTTTGGAAGTAGTTCAATATGTTCTAATTTACTTGTCATCATTGACCCCGTTGTAATTTCAAATATCCCAGAAATAAGTGGGATGCTGAGTTCTGCAGGAAGCTGAAACAGTTTTAATAATAGAGAAAGTCCTGCCCCGACTAATGCGATCACATTAATTAATGAAAGAAGCTTATTAAAAACAGAAAACAGAATGATAAATCCGCCAATCATTAGCAAGGTATGAATAGAGGTTGTGACGGCGTCTCCCAATAATTGACCAAATGGCCTTTTTTCCTTCAGTCTTGTGCGGTGAAGCTCTTGTAACGCATTGACAATTATAATTTTCTTTTCTTCATCTTTAGGTGTATGTTCATCGTCCTTTTTACCATAGAATCTCATAATTAAACCTACACAAAAATTCCCGACATAATGGCTAACTGCAAGTAAGACCCCTAACCCGGGATTTTCAAAAAAGCCGACAGAAATGGCGGCAAATATAAAAAGGGGATTTGAAGCATTCGCGAAGGAAACAAGTCTTTCCGCTTCTACCCTCGTAATCTGTTTTTCCTGTCTAAGCCGTGCAGCCAATTTTGCACCTGCTGGGAACCCTGAAGCCATACCCATAGCCCACGCAAAACCACCCACACCGGGTACTCGAAACAAAGGCCTCATTAATGGTTCAAATAAGACACCGATAAATTTAACAATACCAAAGCCAATTAATAACTCTGATATGATTAAGAAGGGGAGCAAGGAGGGAAATACAATCTTCCACCACATTTCCAAACCAACCCTTGAAGCATCCAGTGATTCCTTTGGAAAATAAATAAGAGCAATCGTTAGTAATGAAATTCCTGCTGCAATTGTTACTGTTTTAAATCTAGAACGTATCAATGGTACTCCTCCTACAGAAGTCTTTTTCTATACAGCGTGATCATATGAGTGATAGAATAAGAGAGTCCATAATTTTCGCAATCTTCTCTCATTGGGTTGAACAGTCTTTAGGTAAAATAAGTTTTAACAATCAAATTGACGGTTTGTCCATCTAATTAAATATACGTAGATGGGTGGCAAGTTTAGACCAAAAGAATGTACAAGTTTTCGATTCTTTTTTCATATAATGATATAAAAATGAGGTAAAATTAACCTCAGAAGGTGTAAAGTAAGGGGATGATTCTTTATGCGCGAACCTATAATTGGATTGGCACTTGGATCTGGTGGAGCAAGAGGATTTGCCCATTTGGGAGTAATTAAGGTACTATTAGAAAAACAAATCCCGATCCATCTGATCGCAGGAACAAGCATGGGTTCATTGGTCGCAAGCTTTTATGGGGCGGGTCTGGATATCGATCGCATGTATAAGCTAGCACTTGCTTTTAAGCGGAAGTATTATTTGGATTTTACCGTTCCGAAAATGGGCTTTATTGCTGGGAAAAGAGTGAAGGAATTAATCCGTGTCTTTACACATGGTAAAAATATCGAGCAACTCGATATTCCCATTGGCATTGTAGCAACAGATTTGTTAAAAGGTGAAAAGGTTGTGTTTCGAAACGGCCCAGTCGCCGACGCGGTCCGAGCAAGTATTGCCATCCCGGGAATTTTTGTTCCTGAAAAAATAGATGGACGTATTCTTGTGGACGGTGGTGTAATTGATCGGGTACCTATTTCAGTTGCAAAAGAAATGGGGGCAGATATAGTTATTGCGGTGGACGTTTCACATGTTAAAATAAATGAAGAGGTTACTTCGATATTTGATGTGATTTTACAGAGTATTGATATTATGCAAAAAGAACTTGTGAAGTATGGCGAATTTTCATCTGATATTATGATCCGACCACATGTAGGACATTATAGTTCACGTGCTTTCACGAATATTGAGGACATGATCCGAATTGGGGAAGAAGAAACAAGAAAACAACTTCCCGCAATCCAAGAGGCAATCGCAAAGTGGAAGGAGTCTTTAGTGAATGAAGAACAAGAGAAATAAGGCCTATTTAAAAGCCCTTGCAGTTGGTGTGGTGCTTTCCATTCTAGGCACCTTTATCCAGCTCCCTTATTACGTGACAAAACCGGGAATGGCGACAGAGCTTGCCCCAATTATCGAGGTGGAGAACGGTTATAAAGAAGAAGGAGAATTCATGTTAACGACCATTCGCATGGGGCAAGCCAATATCTTTAGCTATTCTTTTGCGAAATTCCAAAAGTATCATGAAATTTTGCCGATTAACCGTGTAAGACGTGACAATGAAAGTGAAGAGGAATATACGAATCGACAGCTGTTTTATATGGAGGATTCACAGGAATCCGCGATTACAGTTGCTTATCAGTATGCGAACAAGCCTGTAACAGTCAAAAATCATGGAATTTACATAATGGGTATCGTTGAGGGAATGCCTGCTGAAAAAGTGCTAAAAGCAGGAGATCGAATTTTTGAAGTTGATGGAAAACAAATCCAAGAACATACAGAATTTATGAAGTATGTAGCCGATAAAAAAGAAAATGATGTCATCAATATCTCAGTTGAACGAAATGGTGAAGAGAAAACAGTTTCCGTTCCACTGGCTCCTTTTCCGAAAAATCCAGATAAAGTTGGAATTGGAATTGAATTAATTACAGATATTGAAGTGGTGACCGATCCGAAAATTGAAATTGATTCAAAAAAAATCGGAGGTCCTTCTGCAGGACTTATGTTTACACTTGAAATCTATAATCAGTTAACAGCAAAAGACTTAACACAAGGATTACGTATTGCTGGTACAGGAACGATTAATATCGATGGACAGGTTGGACCAATCGGTGGGATTGGTCAAAAAATCGTCGCTGCCAACAACTCAGATGTTGATATTTTCTTCGCTCCAAATCAGAATGGTGCAGCGGATTCTGATTATCAGCATGCGTTGGCAACAGCAAAGGATATCAAAAGTGATATGAAGATCGTACCTGTCGATACATTTGAAGATGCTCTCCATTATTTAGAGAATCTTGAATAATAAAAAATCAGCCGCTACCTATTGGTGCGGTTGATTTTTTTATAGGTATACTCGTTGTTCTTCATTAAATCTAATCGGTGGAGTGGCATATTCCTGTCGTAGAAGTTTTGTGCGAAGCGGCTCAGGGAAAATAGCTAAATACGTTCGGGCAGCCTTCCAATCAAGCATAAAGAGTTCATCAGAAAATCCCGTCGCCTTTGATAGAATGGGAAGATCAATATCCTTTTTTACATGATTTATATAGCTCTGTCCTTTTTGGGACATCCCAAGTAAGCGAATATAGGTTGCAATAGGGTTTTCATTTATTGGTTTTAGCTGTTCCTTTGTTGTGTTTGTTAAGATATGTACGCAAAATCTTTGCAATCTTGTCCATGTGTAACGTTTTGTTTTAATTTTTTCCATAAAATCTTGGAAAGAAGTTGCTTCCGAAATATAGGTTAGTAACCTATTTTCGATTCCTTCTTCTGCTTCATATATATTTGCTAATTCAAAAGGTGTAGAAGTAAGCAGTTTGTATTTTAATAATGTAAAATAGTCTTCCCACCGATGAAAAAGCTGATTTTCCTCATAATAGGATAAAAGCCAGTTAACAGTGGAAGAGGGTAGGTAGTTTCGGATTTCCTCGATATTCTTTTCGGCAGAAAATAATGTTTTTCGTATGCTTGTTGCACTAGCAATGGATTCGTGTGAAAATGTTTCATCATGGTAGCCAGCCGATGTCCTGGTGATGGTTTCTGCCTTCATTGAACTATTTTGGTCATGGATGGCTTTTACATAATGATAGCCCAAAATATTATTTGGTTTTGACAAATCCACGTATGTATCATGATTTGAAAGTGAAGAATAAGCAAGAGATGTTGCTTTTGGGTAGCTATATCCTTCTTTCAAATATTGCCGGGTAGTTTGGTCATAGGTTTGCTGATTGTTTTTCAAAAATTCGACGGTAGATTCAAAGTTGTCGATTGTCCCATTTTCACTGCCGAAGCAAACTTTTTCACAATGAAGAGCACTTAGAAGAGAGATCGCTCCATTTGCAAAGTTTTGCGCTTTTTGAGTTGCAAATGCATATGGTAATTCAATGACGATGTCAACGCCTGCTTCTAATGCCATTCTCGTTCTTGCCCATTTTGATACTAAGGCAGGTTCCCCGCGTTGAAGGAAATTTCCGCTCATCACTGCAATCGTACAGTCCGCATTTGTCTTCCTTTTTGTCTCATCAAGATGGTACCAATGTCCATTATGAAATGGGTTATATTCAACAATTACACCAACAGCCTTCATCATTTCACCCTTTTTTTTGAAATTAAATTTAAATATCATTTTATTGGAAAAGCTGATATAGTAGAAAAGTATTTATACCTAAGTATAGTGTAAAGAAAAAATATTGACAAATGTAATCTGCAAAGCTATAATTACCTTTGTTGCCTTGAGGTGATTTCAATTGAAATGGACAATTAATCAATTAAATCAGTTGGCTCGAAATGGGCTAATGGTTGAAGAAACTGTTGATGTAAAAGACTTAATGGAGCTCGATAAATCGATAAGAGAGATTTCACCGGTGCAAGTTACTGGCCGTGCTGATCTTAGCTCTACAAAAGCGAGTTTTCATATAACAATTTCAGGTTCAATGATACTGCCTTGTTCTCGAACCTTGGTTGATGTGAAATTTCCATTCGAGATCCGAACAACTGAAACGTTTTTACTAAGAGAGACATCTGAATATGATCTAGAATCGGACGAGGATGTTCATCAAGTTCGAGGAGAAGTAATTGATTTACTTCCGCTAATCAAGGAAAATATTTTACTTGAAATACCAATTCAGATTTTTTGTGATGATTCGAACTCTGAAGATGCTGCACCACAATCAGGACAAGATTGGGAAGTTATCACCGAAGATGACAGAAAGAACAAGATTGATCCCCGATTGGCAGGACTGGCAAAATTCTTTGAGGACGAATAAAATCCATCTAACTTAAGAGTTGTTCAAAAAGGAGGTTGAAAAGGACCGAGAATTTCAAGGCGGTGCAGCTTTGAGGACCGGAGCGTATGCAGTTAATACGTGAGGACCGGAGAAGCAAGCCAACGNAGAAATTCGATGCGTCATTTTCGGCCGACATTTTTGAACTTCCTCTTCTATTTATCTTTTTAAGGAGGTGGGAATAATGGCTGTACCTTTTAGAAGAACTTCTAAAACAAGAAAAAGATTACGTCGTACACATTTCAAATTACAAGTGCCAGGTATGGTGGCATGCCCAAACTGTGGTGAAATGAAATTAGCACACCGCGTATGTAAAGAATGCGGTAGTTACAAAGGAAAAGAAGTTGTTAGCAAATAATCTTGCCAACAACTTAATCAAATCCGGCTTGGCGGATTTGTGCCCAGATTTTTATCGGGCTTGTCCCGATAGTTTCCTTTAAAAAATCTGAGGCATCCGCCGGAGGCTTAACTTTGAAAAAGTTAAAGCGTATTGATAACAATGTTATCGATACGCTTTTTAATTTGTCTATAGTACAATAGAAAAAAACAGTATAGGGGCAAATGATGTCAAAATACATAGTGAAACGAGATATGCAGGGGGTCGTTTGGTTTACAATCAATCGACCTGAGAAATGGAATGCGATCGATTATGATGTAATGGATGGGCTTTTACAGACTATCATAGAGGTGGAAAAGAACGAGGATGATCGGGTTTTAGTGATAACAGGAGCTGGACGAAAAGCATTTTGCTCTGGCGGTGATCTATCGGTTTTTCAAAACCTTCAAACGGTAGAAGATGCACATCAAATGCTAAGCAAGATGGGCTTGATTTTATACAAACTTGCGATTTTATCGAAACCCACTATTGCTCTATTGAACGGACTAGCAATCGGGGGTGGATGTGAGCTTGCGACTGCCTGTGACTATAGACTAGCATCTCATGGAAGTAGATTTGGCTTTGTTCAAGGAAAACAAGGGATCACAACAGGTTGGGGTGGTGCGACTATCCTACTTGAAAGAGTAGCTATTGATCATGCATATCATCTTCTTATGACTGGAGAAGTTACTTCTGCTGAAGATGGGAAAGAGCTTGGCTTTATTCAACATGTCTTGTCAGATGATGATGCGAAGAGGGAATGTGAAGAATTTATTGCCAACAAATTCATACATACTACTAAAGTTGTAAAAGCTTATAAAAAGGTATTGAATAGAAAATGGTTAGCTACAGGGTTAAAGGATAGAATGCTTGAAGAAATTGAGGAATGTGCAACTTTGTGGGTAACGGATGAACATCTTAATGCTGTTCAAAAAATCATGCGAAAAGAATAATTATTTTCTTGATAGAGTGTTATAGTCTATCTTTTCTACTACATGCATATGTATAAGTAAAAAAGATTGGGAGGGAAAGATATGACTTCAACACGTCAAGATGCATGGAACCAAGATGAGGATTTATTCCTTGCTGAAGTGGTATTGCGCCACATCCGCGAGGGAGGAACACAGTTAGGCGCATTTGAAGAGGTAGGGCGAGCGCTATCTCGTACCGCAGCTGCCTGTGGTTTTAGATGGAATTCATATGTTCGAAAACAATATAAATCCGGAATTGAACTTGCGAAAAAACAGCGCAAAGAATTAAAAAAGCAAAATAATGGAGAACAGCTTCAACAAAAACAAACAGAACCTGAAACTACTGAAATAACGAATAGCCAGTCACCTGAGCTACAAGTAAGGGATATCATCCGATTCCTTGAAGAATATGAACAAACGGAAAATGAGCTCCAAAATGTTGTTAATGAAAATCAGAGCTTGAACAATCAAATAAGCAAGCTGCAAGATCAAGTAAAAGCCTTAAAGGCACAAAATAATACGCTGGAAAATAATATTCAATTAATTGAAGAAGATTACAAGGCTTTGATCGAAATTATGGAACGCGCCCGCAAAATGGTGGTTCTTCAAGAAGATGAACGCAGTAAAAAGGTAAAATTTCAAATGGACCGAAATGGAAATCTTGAACGAATTGAAAAATAAAAAGAAAAACAGCTGACACTATGTTCAGCTGTTTTCTTCATTAATTTCGTATTTATTTAGTCGATTTCATGTACACCTTCTGGGAACCAAAGTAGAGGGTTTTCCCCAAGATCGCGTTCCATATTATAAGCTGCTGGTGTGAAGCCCATTTTCTCCCAAAACTCGGAAGATTTTACACGCGGATTTGTTTTGATCGGTAGATTATAGGTTTTGGCATAATCCACTAATGCTTTTCCAAAGCCTTTTTCCTGATAATTTGGAAGAACTTCGAGCTTCCACAGCTCTAAGTAGTCCTGGGCGGGTTCAAAATATTTATTGAATTTTTTATCAACACGATAAAGGCTCATTCGCGCCACTAATTTATCACCAAAGAAAATCCCATAAAAAGGTGAAACGCTATCATTTTCGATAATATTTGATTCAAGGTCTTCAAACATGGATAGCTCCTGGAGCCCATATTCCTTAAACGCTTTAAATTCTTCTAGTGTTTTATAGTTTACTAATAATTTATCAACCTTTGCCGTATACATTTGATATCCCCCTTGCGATTCTACTATGAAAAACTGTTTTAATTTAATAATACATTCATTATATAACAAACTAACAAAAAATTCTGTAGAAAAATATAGAAAGCGTTTTCAATCTTGTGCAGGAATATGTAGACTGATGTAGAAATTATACAATGCACCTTTTAACTTTTGGAGAAAGGGGAAAAGAGCTTGAAAAAAGTGTTGATTGCAAACAGGGGAGAAATTGCATCAAGAATCATCAAAACATGTCACGAGATGGGGATTGAAACAGTCGCTGTCTATTCTGATGCAGATCAAGAATTACCGTTTGTGAAACATGCAACTGTAGCCCATCGAATCGGTGAGCCACCGGTCATGAAATCCTATCTGCAAATGGACAAAATCATTGAAATTGCCGAGCAGGAACAGGTGGATGCAATCCATCCCGGGTATGGTTTTTTATCGGAAAATGCAGCCTTTGCAAAGGCGGTAGCTAAAAAAGGGATTGTTTTTATAGGACCAACACCACAGGTTATCTCACTTATGGGGGATAAGGTAAAGGCGAGACAAACAATGAATGATGCGGGTGTACCTGTTGTACCAGGGAGTGATAAGGAGATCCAAACAATAGAAGAAGCTTTAAAACTTGCGGAAGGATATGGTTATCCTGTCATGTTAAAGGCAAGTGGCGGTGGCGGCGGGATTGGGATGGTATGCTGCCATTCTGAAAAGGAATTACAAAATGCATTTCAAACAACAAAGACTAGAGCCAAATCGTATTTTGGAAATGATGAAATGTTTATTGAAAAATACATTCCAAACGCTAGACATATCGAGGTGCAAATTTTTGGTGACCATCACGGAAATATTGTCCATCTTTTTGAAAGAGATTGTTCTATTCAACGTCGCAATCAAAAGGTGATTGAGGAAACACCCTCTCCATTTCTGTCGGAGGGGACACGTGAAAAAATCTGTCATGCGGCAAAAAAGGCTGCAGAATTTGTGGACTATACAAATGCCGGAACCATTGAATTCATTGTTGATGAACAGGAAAATTTCTATTTTTTAGAGATGAATACAAGGCTTCAAGTTGAGCATGCCATTACAGAGATGATTACGAATCTTGATCTTGTAAAATGGCAGCTGCTTGTTGCAAGGGGAGAAAAACTCCCACTGTTCCAAAATGAAATACGCCATGAGGGCCATTCAATTGAATTTCGCGTGTATGCAGAAGACCCAGTGAAGTTTTTCCCATCTCCAGGGAAGATTAAGGAATTTACGTTGCCGGAAAACGATAAGGGTGTCCGAGTTGACAGCGGATATGAAGCGGGGACGACCGTTACACCATTTTACGATCCGATGATCGCCAAAATAATAGTGAAAGCAAACAATCGTCCGGAAGCCATTCAAATCGCAAAGGACTATTTTAATCAAATGGTGATAAAAGGAATCAAAACGAATATCCCTTTATTCCAAGAAATTTTATCTGAAACTTCCTATTATAAAGGAGAATACAACACGAACTACATTTCGTTGCTAAAAAAACATTAGGGGGAATTATGGTGAAGGAAATCACAGCAAGTATGGCAGGGACCGTTTTACAAGTATTGGTTACAGAAGGTGAAGCGATTAAGGAAGGTCAAGTGGTTGTCATGCTTGAATCAATGAAAATGGAAATCCCGATTGAAGCTGTGCTAGATGGCAAAATTGCTAACATAAAAGTAGAGATTGGTGATTTTGTAAATGAGGATGATGTATTACTTGTTCTAGAAAAAGGAATGGAGGGTAATAATGCTTCGTACTACTAAGGATTTAGACCAAAAGCTAATAGAAAAAAGCAAAGAAATCGAAGCAGGAGGACATGAAAAATATCATCAAAAGCTAAAACAGCAACATAAATTATTTGTTCGTGATCGTCTTGCACTTTTATTTGATGATGGGATTTACCAGGAAGATGGCAAATTTGCTAATCATACAGCGGGGGACCTTCCGGCAGATGGTGTCGTTACTGCTATTGGTGAAATAAACGGACAAAAAGTATGTGTGATGGCGAATGATTCTACTGTAAAGGCGGGATCTTGGGGGGCGCGCACAGTTGAAAAAATCATTCGTATACAAGAAACAGCTGAAAAGCTACGAGTACCGCTTTTATATTTAGTAGATTCTGCTGGGGCACGAATAACCGACCAGCTTGAGATGTTTCCAAATCGCCGTGGGGCAGGGCGGATTTTTCATAATCAGGTACGATTATCAGGGATGATTCCTCAGGTCTGTATTTTATTTGGTCCATCAGCAGCGGGTGGAGCATACATACCTGCTTTTTGCGATATTGTTATCATGGTCGATAAGAATGCATCGATGTATTTAGGGTCACCGCGGATGGCTGAGAAGGTCATCGGCGAAAAGGTGACATTAGAGGAAATGGGGGGTGCAAGAATGCACTGTACCATTAGCGGCTGTGGTGATGTACTTGCTGCAAATGAAGAGCAGGCAATTCAAAGCGCACGGGATTATCTGAAATTTTTCCCTGCTAATTATCTGAATAAACCGGCTAATACTGAGCCGGGATTGCCAAAGGCAGGGAAAAGTCTACAAGAAATTATTCCTGTTAACCAGAATGCTCCTTTTAATATGTATGAAGGGATTGATGCCCTCATCGATGAGGGAAGTTTCTATGAAATTAAAAAACTATTTGCACCTGAACTGATTACAGGTCTTGCCCGCATTGACGGAAGGCCAGTCGGAATCATAGCGAATCAGCCTAAGGTGAAGGGGGGCGTCTTGTTTGTAGATTCTGCGGACAAAGCCGCAAAATTTATTGCTTTATGTGATGCATTCCATATCCCATTAGTGTTTTTGGCAGACGTCCCAGGATTTATGATTGGTACGAAGGTTGAAAGAGCAGGAATCATTAGACATGGAGCCAAATTAATTGCAGCCATGAGTTCCGCAACTGTACCAAAGATTTCAGTTATTGTTCGAAAGGCATACGGTGCAGGACTTTATGCAATGGCAGGTCCAGCATTTGAACCGGATTATTCCGTCGCACTTCCAACCGCTCAAATTGCGGTAATGGGTCCTGAGGCTGCAGTGAATGCCGTTTATTCAAAAAAAATAAATGATATTGAAGATCCGAAAGAACGAATTGCTTTTGTCCAGCAGAAGCAACAGGAGTATAAAGAGGCCATTGATATTTACAAGCTCGCGTCTGAGTTAATTATTGATGATATTGTCCCGGCTGCCGATTTAAGAGATGTCCTAGTCGAACGCTTGGCCATTTATGAAACAAAAGAACTAGAAGTCACACAAAAGAAACACCCTGTCTACCCGGTATAAATCATTGTAACAAGACCTCAAGGGATTTGCTTTGGGGTTTTGTTATGCAAATTTTGTTTTTCAACCCCTTTTCATAGTAGATTTGCTAGGCATATTGGCGGACACTTTGGTAAAATAAAGGAAGGACATACTATGGAGTTGGTGTTATGAAAATTGGAATAATTGGCGGGGGTTCCATCGGGTTGCTTTTTGCGGGGTATCTAGCTGAACAACATAATGTAACCATCTATACACGTACCGAACACCAAGCAAATGAAATAAACAAAAAAGGTGTAACAATCAATAAACAAAATACGTCAAAAACATATAGAGTACAAGCAAAAAAAACTTCCGTATCTGTAATAGAAGAAGACATCGTCTTCTTTGCAGTTAAACAATACATAGTAGAAGATGTTTTATTACAAATTCCAGACCTAGAGAAAGTCAGAACGGTCTGTTTTCTACAAAATGGAATGAGCCATATCAAAATCATTGAAAAACTAATAAACCCTACTATTCTTGTGGGGATTGTTGAACATGGCGCACTAAAAAAAAATGAAACCACCGTCACCCATACCGGTGTAGGTGGGACGAAAATTGGCGTATTTAAAGGAAAAAATAAAGCGTTTGATAGTACAATCCCAGATTTTCCAATCGAATCCCATGAAAAATGGTATGAAATTGTAACATCGAAGCTTATCGTTAATGCCGTCATTAATCCTTTAACTGCCCTTTATGGGGTTAAAAATGGGGAACTGCTAGAAAATGGTTATTTTCACAATCAAATGAAAGCCTTATTTCATGAAATCACCTCAGTCATACCCTCTAATAAGGAAAAAATGTGGGAACTAGTGATGACAATTTGTGAAAATACAGCTCAAAATAAATCATCCATGCTGCGCGACATAGAGAAAGGAAGTAAAACAGAGATTGAGGCCATTTTAGGATATGTATTAGGTGAAGCAATAAAAAAGAATGAGAAAGTAGTCATAACACAATTTCTATATGATTCAATTAAAGGGAAAGAACAGAAAGGGGGATAAGCAATGCTCGACTTTTTTGCTGGAGTTGCTGCAACATTTGTAACAATTCCACTACTAGGATTCATACTAGTTTACTTGATTAGTAGATTCATCATAAAAAATAATCGAAAATCTTTTTTTCTTTCGGTTGATGTAACGACCGCATTTTTTCTCATCGCAGTGCATTACTTATTACTTGTGATTATTGGAAAAAGCATGCTTTGGCTACTCATCCTGATCCTCATATTGACTATTTTGTTTATTGGCTATCTAACATGGAAGAAAAGCCATGAAATTGAAACGGTTAAGGTATTAAGGAAGTCTTGGCGTTTTGCTTTCCTTCTTTCTACAGTTGCTTATTTTTTATTACTTCTCATTGGACTTGTTCAACGAATTATTATCACAGCTTAAACTTTTTACACATTGAGCAGTAATTTTTGGTTTCTCAAAAAAGCGTGCTATACTCAACTAAGATAAACTGGATATGAAAGGAAGAACACGAATTTATGGAGGTTTTGGATCTCTCACTGCCATTTTCGAATCGATTAATGAACGATTATCTTTCAAACAAAATGGATATCGAGAAATTTTTCGATTATGATATACAATCTCCCCTTGTTTATGAGGTGAGAAAAAAAGATATAGGAAAAAGGTATTTTGAACGTGAAAAACTTGTGGATCATTTGCTTTCTTTTAATAAACGATTCAATTTTCACCCGCACACACTAAAGAATATTTACAAGCTAATAGATCCGAGAAGTGTTGTGGTGATTGGCGGGCAGCAAGCAGGAGTCTTGACTGGCCCGTTATACACCATTCATAAAATCGTTTCTATTATTAAGCTTGCAAAAGAGCAAGAAGAAAAATTAAATGTACCCGTTATACCGGTATTTTGGGTTGCTGGGGAGGACCATGATTTTGCCGAAATCAATCATCTCTATGTTAATCTCCATAATGGCATCCGCAAAAGGGCTGTTCCACAATATCACGGCCGCAAAACGATGGTATCATCAATAGAAATTGAACAGAATGGCTTAATGGAGTGGATTGAAGAAGTGTTTGAGACATATGGTGAAACTAATCATACGAATGGTCTTTTGGAACTTCTGAGTGGATTTGTTGAAAAATCAAAAACATATGTTGATTTCTTCATACAAATTATCAATGAGCTTTTTGGAGAAGCTGGACTTGTTCTTGTAGATTCTGGTACAAAAGAAATTAGAGCTCTTCAGTCAACTTATTTTAAAAAAATGATTGGAAGAAATAGAAAGATTCATGATGCTTTATTATTGCAGCAGGAAGTACTGTCTACCTATCAATATTCTAAAACAATCGATATGAATGAATCTAGCGCTAACCTATTCTATACGCAAAATGATGAACGTATTTTGCTTGAGTACGATGTGGAACATGATGTTTTTAGCGGAAAAAATAATGAATGCATCCTTTGTGGTGACGAATTGCTTGAAGTTGCGGAAACACAACCGGACCTGCTAAGTAATAATGTAGTCACACGGCCAGTTATGCAGGAATTGTTATTTCCAACTCTGGCTTTTATTTCCGGACCTGGTGAGGTTTCATACTGGGCGGAGCTTAAAAAGGTATTTGAAGTATTGGAAATTAAGATGCCTCCTGTCGTGCCGCGGTTAATGATGACAATTGTGGAAAGATCGATTGAATCAAATATCGAAGAAATCGGGTTAACGATTCAAGAGGTGTTATCAGGGGACCTTGCAAAGGCGAAGGAAACATGGCTGGAAAAACAAACAGCTGATGTGGACGGGATGATCTCAGAGGCAAAGAAAGAAGTGGAGCAAATTCATAAAAAGGTCCGAAATGTGGGGATTGATGTAGATCCAGGGCTGGCAGATCTGTTATTAAAGAACGCCCAAAATATTCAAGCACAATTTGATTTTCTAAAAGCTACATTCAACCGCAGTATCTTGAGTCGCAATGAAATTGAATTGAATCGTTTCAACCGGATTGAAAAATCACTTCTACCACTTGGCTCCCCACAAGAGCGATTATGGAATGTTTTTTACTATTTAAATAAATATGGAGACGATTTTATCAAAGATCTAGTAGCTCTTCCGTTTGAATTTAACGGAAAACATAAGGTAATCAAACTATAAAATGCGATAACTTATCGAAAATCCTCGGAATCCCGGGGATTTTTTTTATTCAACAGAAGTGGTCACTTCTGAATAAAAAAAGCCTCCGGCGGATGCCACGATTTTTCAAAGGAAATTTTTCGAGCAGTAAGATCAAAGACTAAAAACGCCACATCCTGTGGCAACGTCTTTATGACCCACTTCCTGTGGGCCTNGGGCAGCAAATACGCCAAGGCGCATTTGAAACTTATTTGGTAAAAAATTATAATAACTTGTGGTGGAAAGTGGGGGGATGTGGTAAGATAAATACAGAAAGTGGGGACGATGGCTATGTTCATGGGAGAATACCATCATACTGTTGATATGAAAGGCCGAATGATTATACCTGCTAAGTTTCGAGACAGTCTTGGTGAATCCTTTGTTTTAACGAGAGGTCTTGATCAGTGCTTGTTCGGTTACCCACAATCGGAATGGAAAATACTTGAAGAGAAATTAAAAACACTCCCATTAACTAAAAAAGACGCTCGCGCTTTCACACGTTTTTTCTTTTCCGGTGCCATTGAATGTGAACTTGATAAACAAGGAAGAGTAAATATTGCAACTCCGCTTCTTTCATATGCAGCACTTGAAAAGGAATGTGTGGTACTTGGAGTATCAAACCGCATTGAAATTTGGAGTAAGGATAAGTGGGAAGAATACTTCGCTGCTTCAGAGGAATCTTTTTCTGATATAGCTGAAAATATGATCGGTTTTGATATATAATTATTCTTTGTGTAAAAGATAATAAGGATATTACAAAAGATGATTATTAGAGGTGCTAACATGTTCGAACACAAAACCGTTCTATTGGAAGAGGCTGTAAATGGATTAAAGATCAACCCAGAGGGCATTTATGTAGACTGCACACTTGGTGGAGCAGGGCATAGTTCATACATAGCTTCAAAGCTTTCAAAAAATGGCAAGCTTTATGCATTTGACCAAGATGATATTGCAATCGAAAATGCAAAGGACAAGCTCGCGAAATATGGTGATATTGTTACGATCATCAAAAGTAATTTTGCAAACATAACTGAAAAGTTACATGAACAAGGTGTAAAAGCCGTCGATGGCATTTTGTTTGATTTAGGTGTTTCATCCCCACAATTGGACACCCCGGAAAGAGGCTTTAGTTATCACCACGATGCTCCACTCGATATGCGAATGGACCTGGATGCATCAATATCTGCCTATGACATTGTAAATCATTGGTCATATGAGCAAATGGTAAGAATCTTTTTTCAATACGGTGAAGAAAAGTTTTCAAAACAAATTGCTAGAAAAATAGAAGCAGCACGAGAAAAAAAGCCAATTGAGACAACTGGAGAATTGGTGGAATTAATTAAAGAGGGAATTCCGGCTCCAGCAAGAAGAACCGGCGGACATCCAGCAAAGCGGGTATTTCAAGCCATTCGAATAGCCGTTAACGATGAGTTAAAAGTCTTTGAAGACGCGGTCCATCAGTCAATTGAACTTCTTGCCGCAGGAGGAAGAGTAAGTGTCATAACCTTTCACTCACTTGAGGACAGAATTTGTAAAGTTGCCTTCAAAAAGGCAAGCGAAGGTCCACCCCTACCACCGGGAATTCCGATCATTCCTGATGAATACAAACCAATATTAAAACTTATTACAAGAAAACCGATATTACCTACAGAAGAGGAAATAGAGGTAAACAAAAGAGCCCGTTCAGCAAAGTTAAGAATCGCGGAAAAACTTTAAATAAAAAAATACGATAGGTACTTAAGGAGGGATATGATGGGTAATTTAGCATACAAAGTAAGGCAAACAGAAAGCTATCAGCCAAATCAGACACCAAAGACACAACCAACCATTAGAAAGAAATTTCGATTTTCATTAGGGGAAAAGGTATTAGGGATTATATTCTCCGCAGCTGTAATATTCTGCGCAATTCATATCATATCTAACCAAGTATCGATCTATCATACAAATATCGAAATCCAACAAATCGAAGCGTCAATCAGTCAACAAACAAAAACTAATACTGACCTTTATGTACAAGTCCAAGAATTAAGTGAATACGAACGACTTTGGGAAAAAGCAAGAGAACTTGGTCTTGTTTTAAATGAAAACAATGTGAAAGTTGTTCAAGGGAACTAATCATGAAAATGAAGGTTAAAAATAACAATATAAACAGAGGAGCAGCATTTATTAGTATAATATTTGCTTTGCTCTTTTTTACATTGATAGCGAGATTTGTGTTTATCCAAGGTACAGGTAGGGTTGATGGTGTCGTATTAGCGGCTTTAGCAGAAGAAAAATATACGAAACAAAGAACAATTGAAGCACATCGAGGAACGATTTTCGACCGCAATGGAAATCCAATTGCCGAGGACACTTCTACTTACACAGTTGTCGCAATCCTTGATAAAGATTTGACTGTAGATGAAGGTGCCCCGCAACATGTCGTTGATCCCGAAGACACGGCTCGCAAGCTTGCACCCCTTTTAAAAATGGATGAGGACGAGGTGTATGAAACTTTAACAAAACCTGAAAGAAAACAGGTTGAGTTTGGGACTTATGGCCGTGATATTAGTACAACGCTCAAACAGGAAATTGAAAGCTTAGAATTGCCTGGCATTGCGTTTAGAAGAGAATTAAAACGCTACTATCCGAATGGGACCTTTGCATCGCATGTTGTTGGGTATGCTCAGAAGGTGACTGATAAGGAAACAAAAGTGACGGAAACAGTTGGAAAGCTGGGAATTGAACAAAGTCTTGATAAGTACCTTCAAGAAAAAGCGGGTTACATGAAGTTCCAAAGTGATCGGAAGGGCTATAAATTACCAGATGCAAAGGAACAGATTGTTGCTCCTGATAATGGAAGCAATGTCTATTTAACGATTGACCAAACGATTCAAACGTTTTTAGAGGATGCAATGAATACAGCTGTTAAGGAATATGAGCCTGAAAAAATCATGGGTGTTGTTGCAAATCCGAAAACAGGCGAAATCTTAGCGATGGCAACTAGACCGAGTTTTGACCCGAATGTCAGGGACATCGAAAATTACTTGAATGATGTAATTGCCTATCCGTTTGAACCAGGTTCAACGATGAAGATTTTTACATTGGCAGCAGCGATTGAAGAGGGTGTCTACAATGGGAATGCGCCATTTGCTTCCGGAAGCTACACTGCTGGGGGAGAAACGATTAGAGACCATAACAAGGTTGGGTGGGGTACCATCACTTATGATGAAGGTGTGTTGAAATCTTCGAACGTTGCATTTGCAAAGATGGCAAATGAGCAATTAGGGACGGATACATTTTTGGAGTATTTAGGGCGTTTTGGCCTCGATCGACCAACCGGCATCGATTTGGAAGGTGAAGTTGAAAATACCATCAATTTTAAATGGGAGATTGATCGAGTTTCAACTGCATTTGGTCAAGCATCCTCTGTTACGCCAATTCAGCAGATCCAAGCAGCAACTGCGATCGCTAATGGTGGTAAGATGATGAAACCGTATGTTGTTGATAAAGTCGTCGACCCTGATACGGATAAAACAGTTGTAGATCACAAGCCTCAAGTTGCTGGAGAACCTGTTTCAGCTGATACTGCTCAACAAGTTTTGAATTTATTACGCCAAGTTGTAACAGATGGAACAGGAAAAGCCTATGACCTTGAAGGCTACCAAGTGGCTGGGAAAACAGGTACTGCTCAAATACCGAGTCCGAAAGGTGGGTATTTAACAGGGCGAGGAGAGTACGTATACTCCTTTCTTGGAATGGCACCATTCGATGATCCAAAACTAGTCATCTATGTTGGGGTACAAAAACCGAAACTTAAGGACACAGACAGTGGAAGCGAGCCAGTTGCCCTTATATTCAATCATGTAATGAAAAATAGTTTGCAATATTTAAATATTCAACCGATCGAACAAAGTCCTGAAAACAATATAAATGCTGATAAAGAAGTTGAAGTGGATTCCTATGTTGGAAGATCAATTGAAGAGGCTAAAGCATCGATTGAAAAAGTAAAGCTTAAAGCGACAGTAATTGGAAATGGAAAGAATATTATCGCTCAAAGTCCAAGTCAAGGTGAAAAAATTCTGCCTAATGAACAGGTAATCCTACTTACGGATGAGGAAGCAACCGTTCCGGATTTAACAGGTTGGTCAGTAAGGGATGTCATGAAAGTAGCTGATTTAACAAATATTCAAGTTTCATATAGTGGAAATGGTTATGTCGTACAACAAAGCCTTGCAGCAGGGGCAATCATCAAAGATGGTTCCAAATTAACTGTCAATTTGGAACCGCCATATAGACCAAAAGAAGAAACAGTTGAAGAAGAGAATAGTGAGGAAGAACAATAAAGGAACTGATTTTTCAGTTCCTTTTGTTCTTCGTCTAGCGCAAGCAGCCTAGCCCCTCGAGGTCACAAGCCAATCTGTCGAGAAGGTCAAAGAACAACCTTCTAGCCAGCTCGTCTTGTGCTTGTCGGACTTGCACAGGATGTGCTGACGTCTACGTTTGCCACAGGACGTGGCAGTATTTAGTAGACGTTCAACTTCAAGCCGCTTGCGCATTTGTAATTGTTCTATTCATACCTGTACAAGCATATATTTAGACGAGCCTAGGATTTTGAGTTTTTAGGAGGTACATCTATATGCGTGTTTCGAATGTGACAGTACGAAAAAGATTATTATTAGTACTATTTATAGGGTGTTTATTATTTTTAATTATTGATGTTCGCTTAGGATATGTTCAATTTTTTGTTGGGAATAAGTTAACAGCACTAGCAAAGGATTCATGGAGCCGGGATATTCCGTTTGAGCCGGAACGAGGAAAAATTCTTGACCGGAATGACGTCGTTCTTGCAACGAATCAAAGTGCTCCGACTGTTCTAGTCGTTCCCCGGCAAATTGAGAATCCTGCTGAAGCAGCAGAAAAACTCGCTGCCGTTTTAAATATGTCTAAAGAAAAAGCGTATAAAAAAATAACTGTAAATGAATCAAAAGTCTATATCAACCCTGAGGGCAGAAAAATTTCTCATGAAAAAGCCAATGAAGTCCGCGCGCTTGGGATAAAGGGTGTTTACATAGCGGAGGATTCGAAACGTCATTATCCATTTGGAAGCTATCTTTCCCATGTATTAGGTTTTGCCGGGATTGATAACCAAGGCTTAACAGGACTTGAGAAAAACTATGATGAAGAATTAAAGGGCGAAAAAGGAAGTGTGCAATTCTATTCTGATGCAAAAGGAAGAAGGATGCCAGATATTGCCGATGATTACACGCCTCCAGAAGACGGCTTGGATTTGCGATTAACAATCGATTCTAGAATCCAAACAATTATTGAAAGTAAGTTGGATATCGCGGAAGCGCAATATAACCCAGATGGCATTATTGCAATCGCAATGAACCCGAAAAATGGTGAAATCTTAGCGATGTCATCAAGACCAGATTTCGATCCTGCCAATTTCCGTAATGTTCCACAGGAAATCTATAACCGAAACTTGCCTGTATGGAGCACCTATGAGCCTGGTTCTACCTTCAAGATTATAACTCTTGCTGCTTCATTAGAAGAAGGTAAGGTGAATTTAGATAATGATCATTTTAATGACCCAGGATTTGCCAAAGTGGGAGGAGCGACCCTTAAATGTTGGAAACGGGGTGGACATGGCCATCAGACTTTTCTAGAGGTTGTTCAAAACTCTTGTAACCCGGGTTTTGTTGAGTTAGGTCAAAGATTAGGTAAAGATACATTATTTAACTATATTCGCGATTTTGGATTCGGTCAAAAAACAGGAATTGACCTTCAGGGAGAAGGTACCGGCATCCTCTTTAAACCAGAGAATGTAGGTCCGGTTGAATTAGCAACAACATCCTTTGGTCAAGGGGTAGCGGTAACACCGATTCAACAGGTTACTGCTGTTGCTGCAGCGGTAAATGGGGGAACCTTATATAAGCCGTATGTCGCAAAGGAATGGATCGACCCTGTTACAGGTAAAGTAGTTAAGAGTAATACACCTGAAGCGAAACGCAATGTCATCTCGGAAGAAACGTCAAAACAAGTAAGATATGCACTTGAAAGTGTTGTAGCGAAAGGTTCAGGTGGTGGCGCTTATGTGGATGGATACCGTGTAGGCGGAAAGACTGGTACTGCCCAAAAATCAAAAAAGGGTGGCGGCTACCTTCAAAATAACCATATCGTTTCATTTATTGGTTTTGCACCTGCAGATGACCCGCAAATTGTAGTCTATATTGCTGTCGATAACCCGAAAGGAACCGTTCAATTTGGAGGAGTTGTAGCAGCGCCTATTGTTGGAAACATCATGCGTGAAAGCCTGCCAATACTTGGAATTGAAAAGCGCGACAATCAAATTGAAAAAGAAATCAGATTATGGACGGATAAAAAATATCTTGAGGTTCCAAATCTAATTGGATTAACGAAAAAGGAATTACAGCAGCAATTAATGAATATAAAATTGGATATTAGCGGAGAAGGAAATGTTGTTGTTGACCAGGCACCAAATGCAGGAGAACGGGTTCAAGAAGGAACGACATTTCGGATCCATCTCGGGGAAGCCTCAGATAAAAAAGAATCAACAGATAAGAACTAAGTAGCTCAGGAGGAATCCCCCTTTTGGGCTTCTTTTTTCTATAAAAAGGAATACCTTTAATATAGAGGAATAAAATTTTTTGTAAGGTAATCTTTTTGTAGACGTTTAATAGGAAAATAGGGTACTAGACAACAGATGGAGACTAGCGTATGATGTAAAGCTGATGCATTTCCTGAGTAAATTTTTCGAGAGGGAATGGTAAAATTCATGATGAGATTACAGGACTTATTAGCGAACCTGCATGATTTTACGGAAAAGGGTAATGCCAATCCTTATATCACATCTCTTGAAATGGACTCGAGGGAGGTAGGAAAGGGAAGTTTATTCTTTTGTGTAACAGGCAGTACATTTGATGGTCATTTGTTCGCAACAGAAGTCGAGGCAAAAGGTGCGGCTGCGATCATTGCGGAAAAGGATGTGAAGGTGTCCATTCCAGTCATCAAGGTGAAGGATTCAAGAAGAGCGATGGCGGTAATGGCCGATGCATTTTATAATCACCCGACACACCAGTTTCAATTAATTGGGGTAACTGGGACAAATGGGAAAACATCAATTAGTCATATCATTGAAGAAATTTTTAATGAAGCCGGTGAAAAAACGGGACTCATCGGAACAATGTATACAAAAATCGGTGACCAATACATTGAAATGAAAAATACGACTCCGGAATCAGTAATGCTCCAAAAGTATTTTCAGCAAATGGTGTCTAAAAATGTAACCAGGGTTGTGATGGAGGTTTCTTCCCACGCCCTTGATATCGGCCGGGTCCATGGCTGTGATTTTAATATTGCGGTGTTTTCGAATTTGACACAGGATCATTTGGATTACCATCGGACAATTGAAGAGTATCGAAGAGTGAAGGGTTTATTGTTTGCTAGTTTAGGAAACCGCTATGAGAAAGATAATCCGAAATACGCGGTTTTAAATAATGATGACCTTGCTTCAGAGCAATACGCAAGATCAACTTCAGCAACGATTGCTACATATGGAATACAACATCCGTCAGATATTATGGCTTTAAACATTCGGATGACCTCCTCCGGGACAGAGTTTGATTTACAAACGCCGTTTGGCTCTTTCGAAATGAGGATGAATTTAATCGGACTTTTTAGTGTTTATAATGTATTGGCAGCAATCACTACCTGTATCGTTTCCCGGATCCCGATTTCAACGATTATTAAGGCAATCGAAAAGGTCAAGGGTGTACCTGGACGTTTTGAAATAGTGAACCAAGGACAAAATTTTACTGTGATTGTCGATTATGCACACACCCCTGATAGCTTAGAGAATGTCTTAAAAACGGTAAAACAGCTTGCAAAAGGGAAAATCAACGTAATAATTGGATGCGGTGGAGACCGAGATCGCTCAAAGCGTCCAATCATGGCTAAAATCGCAACAAAATTTGCGGATGTCCCTATTTTTACATCAGATAATCCTCGCTCAGAAGACCCTATCGACATTTTAAAGGAGATGGAAGCGGGGGTAGTAGGTGATTCTTATATCACCATCCCAGATCGCGAAAAAGCAATTTTTTATGCTATTTCAAATGCGGGTGAGAATGATATAATAATTATTGCTGGAAAAGGACATGAAACCTATCAAATCGTTGGGGATAAAACTCATTCATTTGATGACCGCCTTGTTGCAGTTCGTGCAATTAAGGAGTTGAATTAAGTGTTATCCAATCAAGATATGTGGTCTCTTTTTGAAGAGGCGTATGGAATTAAAAATCAGAATTTTGATTTTGAGGAAGTGATTACTGACCCAAGCGCATTGATAAAGAGAGGGCTTTATATTTCAATTGAACGAGAAAAAAGGGATGAATTTTTAAAGCAGGCACTATATAATGGTGCAGTCGCAGCAGTTTGGCCAAAGGATGAAAAATTACCGTTGTTTCTTCCCAATCATTTCCCGGTGTTCTTAGTAACAGATCCACTACCAGCACTCAATCAAATCATAGAATTCTATCTTAAAAAAATTGAAGAAAATGGGTATGATACAATGACAAAATTTAATCTATTTACAAATGAAACCATAAGTATGAAGCAAGACAAACAAACAATAGACGAAATTAAGATGCAGGCAAAAAAATTAACCATGATTGAAAAAGGGAGAGGATAAAGATGATCGAAGAAGTAGTCATTTATTCGATTGCAATAGGATTTATCATAAGCGTCATTCTCTCCCCCATTTTTATCCCTTTCTTACGTAGATTAAAATTTGGACAAAGTATCCGTGAGGAAGGTCCTAAATCCCATCAAAAAAAATCGGGAACACCTACGATGGGTGGAATCATTATTTTGGTTTCGATTATACTTACGACGATTATCGTGTCGACCCGATTAGGAGAACTGTCGGTTACGACATATTTACTTTTATTTGTGACATTGGGGTACGGGGTATTAGGCTTCTTAGATGACTTTATTAAAGTAGTACTGAAAAGAAATCTCGGTTTGACCTCGAAACAAAAATTGTTAGGTCAAATCGTTATTGCTATTATTTTTTATTTTATTTTTAAACAGAATAATTTCTCAACGTCGATTTCAATTCCTGGGACGGATTATGAGTTTGATTTAAAAATTCTGTATGTCCTTCTATTAATTGTTTGGTTAGTTGGTTTCTCCAACGCTGTTAATTTAACGGATGGTTTAGATGGATTAGTATCGGGAACGGCAGCACTTGCATTTGGAGCATTTGCAGTATTAGCCTGGAATCAAGCCCAATATGATGTTGCCATCTTCTGTGTGGCTGTTGTCGGAGCTGTTCTGGGATTCCTTGTATTTAATGCTAACCCGGCAAAGGTATTCATGGGTGATACAGGTTCGCTTGCACTTGGTGGTGCGATTGCAACGGTTGCCATTACGCTAAAGCTTGAAATCATACTTTTATTAATTGGCGGCGTTTTTGTAATTGAGACATTGTCTGTTATTATTCAAGTTATCTCGTTTAAAACAACTGGTAGACGTGTGTTTAGAATGAGTCCTTTACATCACCATTACGAATTGGTGGGATGGTCCGAATGGCGGGTTGTTGTTACATTTTGGACAGTAGGATTATTATGTGCGATTCTTGGAATCTATATCGAGGTGTGGATTTAATTGAAAAATACAAACAAATTTAAAAACAAACATATTTTAATACTTGGACTAGCGAAAAGTGGCTTTGCTGCAGCGAAGGTTCTTCATGAAATTGGCGCCTATCCTACAGTTAATGACCAGAAGCGATTTGAAGAAAATGAGGCTGCTCAGGAGCTTGAAAAAATGGGAATAAAGGTGGTATGTGGAGGTCATCCAATTGAAATTTTGGATGATCATTTTGACTTTATTGTCAAAAACCCAGGGATCCCGTACAGCAACCCACTCCTAGTAAAGGCGAAAGAAAAAGGAATTCCAATTATTACGGAAGTGGAGCTGGCGTATCATATTACCCATGCGGAATTTATTGGTATTACGGGCTCTAACGGAAAGACAACCACGACGACATTGATTTTTGAAATGCTAAAGTATGGAGAGAAATCCCCTTTAATTGCCGGAAACATTGGAACAGTGGCTTGTGAGGTTGCACAAGCAGCAAAGAAGGAAAATCTCATTGTCACGGAACTTTCCTCCTTTCAATTAATGGGAATAGAAAGTTTCGCGCCAAAAATCGCCGTTTTATTAAATATTTTTGATGCACATCTTGATTATCATGGAACGAAGGAAGAATATGTGAAAGCAAAGGCAAGAATCTTTGAAAATCAAACCGATGGTGATTACAACATCATTAATGTGGATGACAAGGATGTTGTTAGCGCAGCTGAGGGCGGTCGAGGTAAGAAAATTCCATTCTCAACCTCGAAAGTATTAGAAATGGGTGCCTATATTAAGGACAAAGCTATTTATTTTGATGAAGAAAAAATCATCGAGATTAAGGATATTGTTTTACCTGGGGTTCATAATCTTGAAAACATTTTGGCTGCTGTTGCGGTTGCTAAACTCGTTGCTACGCCAAATAGTGCCATCATTAAGGTGTTAACATCATTTACAGGAGTAAAACATCGCCTCCAATATGTCACTTCGTTTCAGAATCGTAAATTTTATAATGATTCAAAAGCAACAAATATCCTTGCAACGAAAAAGGCAATTTCTGCTTTTGAACAACCGGTTATTTTACTTGCGGGCGGGCTGGATCGTGGTAATGAATTTGATGATCTTATCCAGGAACTAACCCGAGTTAAAGCAATGGTTCTGTTTGGTCAAACAGCGAAAAAGCTTGAACGAGCAGGAAAACTTGCGGGAATAGAAATTTTAAAAACTGTCGATAATGTTGAAGCAGCGGTTAAAGAAGCTTACGACCTTTCAAATGAGGGTGATGTAATATTATTATCACCTGCATGTGCTAGCTGGGATCAACATAAAACATTTGAAGAAAGAGGAGACATTTTTATCAACGCCGTGCATAAGCTTAAGTAAGGGCTTGGACAATCTAGAATTAGGCGCGTGCTTTGCGCTTTTCCAGTCCTGAATCTAGAATGTAGAGGTGTTTTGATTGTGAACCAAAGAACGACTCCGGATATCATATTAATTATAACAACACTTACACTGTTAGCAGTTGGCTTGATAATGGTGTACAGTGCTAGTGCGATATGGGCTACCTATAAATTCGACGATTCGTTTTTCTTTGCAAAACGACAGCTTCTATTTGCGAGTGTTGGAGTCATTGCGATGTTTTTCATTATGAATATAGACTATTGGACATGGAGAACTTGGGCAAAAGTCCTTATTATTATTTGTTTTGTATTATTGGTTGCTGTATTAATCCCTGGAATTGGGATGGCACGTAATGGTTCGCAAAGTTGGATTGGAATAGGTGCATTTTCTATCCAACCCTCGGAATTTATGAAATTAGCAATGATTGCGTTTCTAGCCAAATATCTATCTGAAAATCAGAAGAAAATTACATCCTTTAAAAAAGGGTTAATGCCATCTCTGTCACTTGTTTTTCTAGCATTTGGTATGATCATGCTACAGCCGGATTTAGGGACAGGAACGGTAATGATAGGTACCTGTATAGTGATGATTTATGTTGCAGGGGCAAGAATCTCCCATTTTGTCGGTTTGGGATTAATCGGTGTGGCAGGGTTTGTTGCCTTAATTTTATCGGCCCCATATCGAATTAAACGGATTACTTCCTTTTTAGATCCGTGGGAGGACCCATTAAATTCAGGATTTCAAATTATTCAATCCTTATACGCAATTGGTCCTGGCGGTTTATTCGGTTTAGGTCTTGGGCAAAGCAGACAGAAGTTTTTCTACCTGCCTGAACCGCAGACAGACTTCATCTTTGCAATCCTAGCAGAAGAATTGGGCTTTATCGGTGGTTCATTCGTTATCATTTTATTTAGTATTTTGCTATGGAGAGGTGTACGGATTGCATTAGGTGCACCTGATTTATATGGAAGTTTTCTGGGGATCGGAATTATTGGAATGATTGCAATCCAGGTTATTATTAATATCGGAGTTGTAACAGGACTAATGCCGGTAACGGGAATTACTCTACCATTCCTAAGTTACGGGGGATCGTCCTTAACCCTAATGCTGATGGCAGTCGGAGTCCTTTTAAATATTAGCAGGTATTCAAGGTATTAACCCAAAATCACATGAATATATGTTATACTTAGAAAAAGTTTAACCCTGTTTTCATGAACAGGGTTAAACTTCTTTTAATGATAATCTTCCAAATGGGAGGCGTTTCCTTGAAAATAGTTGTTAGCGGTGGGGGTACAGGAGGCCATATTTATCCTGCACTTGCCTTAATAAAAGAAATAAAAAAGCTAAACCCTTCGGCAGAGTTTCTTTATATCGGCACTGAAAAAGGGTTAGAAAGTGGTATTGTGACCAGAGAAGGGATTCCGTTTAAAACGATTCATATCACGGGGTTTAAACGAAAGCTTTCCTTTGAAAACATTAAAACAATCACTCGTTTCCTAAAAGGGGTCAGTGACAGCAAAAAGTTGATCAAAGATTTCAAACCAGATGTGGTTATTGGTACAGGTGGTTACGTTTGTGGACCAGTCGTCTATGCAGCATCTAAATTACATATCCCTACAATCATTCATGAACAAAATAGCATTCCAGGACTTACCAATAAGTTTTTAAGTCGCTATGTCGATAAAGTCGCAATTTGCTTTGAAGAAGCGATGGGTTTCTTTCCTAAGGAAAAAATCATTCTTACAGGAAACCCACGGGCTTCAGAAGTCATTGGCAAAGATGGCCAAGCGGGCAGAAAATCTGTTGGTCTTAACAGCTCCCAAAAATCTGTTTTACTAGTGGGAGGAAGCAGGGGTGCGAAACCGCTAAATGATGCTTTTTTAAATGCCTTATCTGAAGTGAAGGAAAAGGATTATCAATTCCTATACGTTACAGGGGAGGTTCATTATGAAAATGTACTTAACCAGGTTAAGGCGGTTGGAAACCCTGATAATGTTATTATCAAACCGTTTCTTCACAATATGCCAGAGGTACTGTCTGGTGTAGATCTTGTTGTTGCTCGTGCAGGGGCAACGACATTAGCTGAATTAACTGCTTTAGGCCTGCCAAGCATCTTGGTGCCAAGCCCATATGTGACAAATAATCATCAAGAGAAAAATGCAAGGTCCTTAAGTGATAAAGGGGCCGCGATTTTACGCCTTGAAAAGGATTTAACTGGCCCTCAACTAATTAAGGATATTGATTCCATTCTTTTAAATCAAATAAAACTTGAGGAAATGAAAAAAATATCCGCACAAATAGGTATACCCGACGCTGCAAGACGGCTATACAATGTAATGACTGATCTAATTTAATGTCTAGCTTCAGGTGCCATCGGCTCTCTGGTCTAAGCCAATCGCTTCTGAAGGCAAAAAAACGCCTTCTGCCAGCGCTCGTCTTATGCTTGTGGCCGATTAGCAGGTACCTTGCGCTTTTCTTAATTAGGCAAATGTACCGTAAAGCGCAAATGGAGCATATACTGCATTATGTTTGTTCCAAGTGAAAATGCTGATAAAGGAGGTTAATATGGACAATATTGTAAAAGAACTTCAAGAGGCAAGTGTTGGCAAGGTTTTAGTGAATGAGCCTTTATCAAAGCATACAACGATTAAGATTGGTGGTCCAGCTCAATTATTCATCGAACCTAATAATATTGAATCATTAAAAAAGACACTTGAGATTATAAAAATGCATGGCATCAAATGGCGAGCGATCGGCAGAGGATCAAATCTCCTTGTATCTGATAAAGGGATTGAAGGAGCCGTCATTAAATTAGGTAATGGTCTTAACCATATGGAACTAGAAGGTACGATACTTACTGTTGGTGCCGGAATTTCAATTGTAAGTCTAGCCGTACAAATTGCAAGAAAAGGATTTTCAGGACTTGAATTTTCAAGTGGGATACCTGGTTCCGTTGGTGGCGCTGTCTATATGAATGCAGGGGCACACGGTTCTGATGTATCCAAAGTATTAACGAAAGCCCATATCTTATTTGAAGATGGCAGCTTTGAATGGTTATCAAATGAGGAAATGGAATATTCCTACCGCACCTCAATCCTTCAAAAAAAGCGACCTGGGATTGTGGTGGAAGCAACATTTCAATTGACAGAAGGGGATAAAGCGGATATTTCGGCAGTTATGAAGAAGAATAAAGACTATCGAAGAGATACCCAACCCTGGGATCTTCCGTGTGCCGGAAGCATTTTCCGTAATCCACTTCCTAATTATGCGGGACAATTAGTTGAAAAATCAGGCTTGAGGGGTTATTCGATTGGTGGAGCAAAAATTTCTGAAATGCATGGGAATTTTATTGTCAATGCCGGAAATGCAAAGGCTCAGGATGTTCTTGACCTAATTGAATTTGTAAAAAAGAAAATTTATACTTTACATGGTGTGCACATGGAAACGGAAGTTGAAATAATTGGTCGAATGTAGACAGTTTCTACACCCATTTCTAGGAAAAATATGATATAATACAATAACATGTATATGTTACTGTACTGGTGAATAAACGGCATGTATACATGCCGTTTATTCTTTCGTTTATAGCAATTTTTGAAATGAATCATTCTTAACTAAAAAAACGGATAAAACAAAGATAAATTTGTGATTCTAGGACTTACCTGGAGCGGGGTGAATGTATTTGGCAAAGCATAAGGTTGTTACAATAGAAGATCGAATTCCAAAGCTAAAGCAACGGAGAAAACAAAAGGCTAATCGACGTCTGATTATGTATATTACGTTTTTCTTTTTCTTGCTTTCCGGAATTCTTTATTTCCAATCTCCCTTAAGTAAAATTGGCGAAATCACCATTACAGGGAACCAAAATATCTCACCCGACCAAATCGTACGTTTAAGTAAATTAGAAATTGGGACAAGCTTTTGGAAAGTCAATAAGGATTCTGTAATCCAAAATATAAAAAAACACCCCGAAATGAAAGAAGTAACGATTGAAAAAAGACTTCCCAATCATATTGTGGTAAATGTTAGCGAATTGAACAGGGTAGGATATATTAGTGGGCCAAATACATTTTATCCAATCCTTGAAAATGGGAAAATTATTGAAAAACCGCATGAGTTCGGTTCCAAAGCAATTCCAGTGGATGCACCTATCCTAGTTGACTGGGAAGATGAAGCCTTAACATTGCTTGCAAAGGAACTGAAAAAAGTTCAACCGTCAATTTCAAAGCTCATTTCCGAAATTCATCATACACCGACAGAGTATGATCCTCTTCAGATGACGCTGTATATGATTGATGGATATGAAGTGAAAGCAACGGTAAGAAACTTTGCGAATAATATAATGGCTTATCCAACGATCATAAGTGAATTGGATTCGTCTCGTAATGGTTATATTGAACTAGATGTTGTACCGACATTTATTCCTTACGAATACGAGAACACCGATGAAAATGAGGAGATGGTAACAGATGAAGGTGAAGGGTAAGCACGTCATTCTCTCATTTGTTTGCTTAGTCCTGGGCTTTATGATTTCATTCTCGTACCAATTTACTAAGGAACAGCTGGAATCAAATCGGGTAACTGAACAACAATGGAACGAAGAAACTAAAATTCGAACAGAGTTGAATGATCAAACCGAAAAAAACAATGAACTTCAATTAAAGTTGTTGGAAAAGCAAAATCAAATTAAAGCAATTGAGGAAGAACTCGCAAAAGAAGAACAGGAACAGATTTATTTCAATCTTGTCGAGGAAGTAGAAAAATATCGTATGGTTGTCGGTGAGATAGGTGTAAAAGGTCCGGGAGTTGTCGTTACACTTGAAGATTCCTCTTACGTGCCGTCGGGTCAGGATGTGAATAATTATTTAGTTCATGAAAGTCATTTATTTAAAGTTATTAATGAACTTTATGTTTCCGGTGCCCAAGCCGTTTCTGTTAATGGTAAAAGGCTTAGTCATGATTCTTATATTTACTGCAATGGCCCTGTTGTTGTCGTCGATGGTAACCCATATCCGGCTCCATTTGTAATCACAGCAATCGGTGATCCAAATGTGCTAGTGCCTGCCTTAAATATGAATGGAGGAATCACAGACCAATTGATACAGGATAATATCGTTGTGAAAATCGAGAATAAGGTACAAATTCAAATGGATCCATTAATAAATGCGAAAAAATAAGAAACGCTTGATGTTTTGCTATAGAAATGAAGGTGGTTTTTTTGGACAAAAAAACAGGCATCAGCTTCACGGTCATTGCGTGTATAATAGGGTTAATGGTTGCTGTCCAATTTCGAACCATTAAAGAACCTGAAGTACGTGATACCCGTGATTTATGGGAATTACGCGAGGATTTAAAGCAATCCCAAGAAGTGTATACGGAGCTTTTAACTAAGATATATACATATGAAGCAAAGTTAGAACAATATGAAAGCAAGCGTGATGATAGTAAAATCATGATTCTTAAGGATACCCTTGATGAATTAAAGAAAGAAGCTGGACTTTCACAAGTATCTGGACCAGGAATCACGATTACGGTCGAGCAATCCTTCAATGAAGCGGGCAGACAAGCCGCAACTATTACTCCAAATTTGTTGAGATGGTTAGTAAATGAGTTAAATTCCTATCAAGCAAAGGCGATTTCAATTGATGGCCACCGTGTAATTGCCACCACGGTGATTCGGGAAATTCAAGGAAGACCGAAAATAGATTCGTATTCCATAAGTCCATTGCCAATCGAAATAAAAGTCAATGCTGATGATGCAGAACGACTTTACAATAAGCTAAAAGCATCGGAGGCAGAGCGTCAGTTTTTCATTGACAATTTGCGTTTGAAAATATCAAAGCCTACTAAAGTAATAACGATACCTGCTTATGATGACCCTATTAGGATTACAGAAATGCAACCTAATATGGAAACAGATAAAAAGTGATAAAGGTGGAACATAGTCATGTGGCTCCCAATTTTCGGTCTAATCGTCGGAATCATCCTCGGACTGTTGTCGGAATTTAAAATTCCGGCAGAGTATTCAAATTATCTATCAATTGCGGTTTTAGCAGCACTAGATACATTATTCGGTGGTATTCGTGCACACCTGCAAAATATTTATGATCAGTCCGTCTTTGTTTCTGGTTTCTTTTTTAATATTTTATTGGCAGCAAGTTTAGCTTTTCTAGGTGTACATCTTGGTGTAGACTTGTACTTGGTAGCCGTTTTTGCATTCGGAGTTAGGCTTTTCCAAAACATTGCGGTTATCAGACGAATAATTTTATCCAAATGGAGCCTTTCTCGTGATAAAATAGAAAAAAATTAATTTTTTATAAAGGGAAAACCCCTATGGCTGTTGAATATTTTTCATATACAAAAAAATATATGAAAAATAACTGATGTTGTTCGAAATGATATTTTAATGTGTTATGTAAAAAAGGAGGTGCCACAGAATGAACAGCAATGAAATATGTGTTAGTCTTGACATCGGTACATCCAATGTTAAGGTTATTATCGGTGAAATGGTTGATGATTCCCTTAACATAATAGGTGTGGGTAATGTTAAATCAGAAGGTTTGAAAAAAGGTTCAATTGTAGATATCGATGAAACCGTTCATTCTATTAAAAAGGCAGTTGAGCAAGCAGAAAGAATGGTAGGCATTTCTATTAATCAAGTAGTTGTATCTGTTCCGGCGATTAATGTACAGTTACAGGAAGCCCATGGTGTTGTGGCTGTTTCTACCGAGTCTCGTCAAAATCGTGAAATAAGCAATGAAGATGTCTTGCGTGTAATCGATGCCTCACAATTTATTTCTATGCCACCGGAAAGAGAAATTATCGATATGATTCCAAAGCAATTTATTGTGGATGGATATGACGAAATTAGTGATCCGCGCGGTATGTTAGGTGTTCGACTTGAAGTGGAAGGTACCATTATTACAACTTCACGTACAATCTTACATAACCTGCTTCGTTGTGTGGAAAAAGCAGGGCTTGATATCGCAGCAATTTCTTTACAGCCGCTTGCATCTGGTTCAATCTCATTATCTGATGATGAGAAAAACCTAGGGGTTGCTCTTGTTGATATTGGTGGAGGTTCTACTACGATAGCTCTTTTCAATCATGGGTACTTAAAAGCAACAAGTGTCCTGCCTATTGGTGGAGACCATATCACAAAAGATTTAGCAATAGGTTTGCGAACATCTACTGAAGATGCAGAGAAAATTAAAATTAAACATGGACATGCCTTCTATGATGATGCTTCTGATGAAGAAGTATTCAATGTTCCGATAATCGGCAGTGATCAACACGAACAATTTACCCAATTACAAATTTCTGAAATCATCGAAGCAAGAATAGAAGAAATTTTACAATTGATCCAAAAGGAAATTAAGAAAATGGGTGTAGGAGATCTTCCGGGTGGCTTTGTTCTTACAGGTGGAGTAGCAAATATGCCTGGAGTCTTAGAGCTATCTCAACTTGTATTACAAAGTAATGTTAGAATTGCAAAGCCCGACTATATTGGCGTTAGAGAACCTCAATATGCAACAGGTGTAGGCTTATTGCAGTTCGCATATGAACAAGCAAGAGTTCAAGGAAGAAAAATTAGCACGACGGTTCAGGTGGAAAGTCCTGAAAAAAGACCAGCAAGACAGCCTCAAGCGAAAAGTCACCCCAAAAACCCAAAAGAGGATCAAAATATTGGGAAAAAGGTTAAGAGGTTTTTTGGTCTCTTCTTTGAATAAACACTTTACAAGAGAAGTATATTTGCAAATTAGGAGGATCTTATAATGTTAGAGTTTGATACAAATGTTGATCAGTTAGCTACTATAAAGGTAATAGGTGTAGGCGGCGGTGGAAATAACGCGGTTAATCGAATGATTGAACATGGTGTTCAAGGTGTTGAGTTTATCGCGGTTAATACGGACGCTCAAGCTTTAAATCTTTCAAAAGCTGAAATAAAAATGCAAATTGGCGGGAAATTAACCCGTGGTTTAGGTGCTGGAGCTAATCCAGACGTTGGTAAAAAAGCTGCCGAAGAAAGCAGAGAACAAATTGAAGAAGCTCTAAAAGGAGCAGATATGGTATTTGTTACAGCTGGAATGGGTGGAGGAACAGGTACAGGTGCTGCACCTGTAATTGCACAAATTTCTAAAGATTTAGGCGCTTTGACTGTAGGTGTAGTGACAAGACCGTTCACCTTTGAAGGTAGAAAACGTCAGACACAAGCTGCAGGTGGAATTCAAGCAATGAAAGAATCTGTAGACACTTTGATCGTCATTCCAAATGATCGACTTCTTGAAATTGTGGACAAAAATACACCAATGCTTGAAGCATTCCGTGAAGCTGACAATGTATTACGCCAAGGTGTACAAGGTATTTCAGACTTAATCGCTGTTCCAGGATTAATCAACCTTGACTTTGCTGACGTAAAAACAATTATGTCTAATAAAGGTTCTGCACTAATGGGGATCGGTGTTGCAACTGGTGAAAACCGTGCTGCAGAAGCAGCTAAAAAGGCTATTTCAAGTCCACTACTTGAAACATCAATTGATGGCGCACAAGGTGTTCTTATGAACATCACAGGTGGAACTAACTTAAGTCTTTATGAAGTTCAAGAGGCTGCCGATATTGTGGCATCCGCTTCTGACCAAGAAGTTAACATGATTTTTGGATCGGTTATCAATGAAAACCTAAAAGAAGAAATTGTTGTTACTGTAATTGCTACAGGCTTTAAAGAGGCAGAGATTGACAACTCACGTCCATCCCGTCCTTCATTTGGTGCCAAACCTCAACCACAACAGGTGCAGGCTGCGCCAACAAGAAGAGAAGTGAAGCGCGAGGAGCCAGTGCAAGAAGTAAATACACGTGGTGCGGCTCACGTTGAAGATGAAATCGATGTACCAACATTTTTACGTAACCGTAAAAGAAGAGGGTAATTAGAAAAGCGTAATGCGCCCGCATATCGGCGACAAGCATAAGAACAGCGCTGACAGAAGGCGCTCTTTGCCTTCTGGAGCGATGGGCTAGACCATAGAGCCGATGGCGCCTGGAGCTAGACATAAAAAAACCTCCAATATTCAGCAAAGGCATTTGACAAAGGAATTGTCGAATGCCTTTTTTTCATTTTTCCCCTGTTATATTCCATTCCTATTTTTTTCTGAGGCAAATTGACAAAATAAGAACTAATCCTTCAAAATTTCTCTTTTATTATTGCATGAAGTGACAGACTTCCATATAAGATGTACTATATACTATTTTTTAAGCTAACTAGTTTACGTTAATTGCGTTCGAAAAAAGAGCAGTGACTTATTGGTGAAAGGAGAAATAGGTTGTCCATTTATTTAGATGTAATCTGGTTATTAAACTTTTTCTTTGACGCCTTATTATTGCTTTTAACTGCGCTGATTCTAAAGCGTAAGATTGTTAAATGGCGAATCTTAGTAGGTGCTTTTATAGGATCTTTAGTAGTCCTGATTGTGGTTTCTCCTTTTGCGGCATTTGGGTCGCATCCACTTGTAAAACTACTCTTTTCAATCGTGATTGTAGGAGTTGCTTATGGTTATAAACGATTTCGGTATTTTATGCAGGGGCTATTAACCTTTTATTTTACTACTTTCATGATTGGAGGTGGAATGATAGGGGTTCATTATTTCTTAGAATTTGATGTTCAAGTTTTTGATGGAACAGTCCTTACGCAATCTATTGGTTATGGTAATCCAATTAGTTGGGGATTTGTATTAATCGGGTTTCCTCTTTTATGGTATTTTTCTAAAAATAGAATAGCGGACATCGAAACGAAACAAGTTTTTTATGACCAGATTGTCGACGTGAAGCTGGAAATAGATGATGTTACCTTACAATTAAAAGGTTTGGTTGATAGTGGAAATCAATTATTTGATCCGATTACAAAAAGTCCCGTTATGATTTTAGATACGACGAAATATGAGGCATTATTTCCTAAAACATTAATCGAACAATCTAAAAATATCGAACTATTAACGAATGATCCATCAGAATCCCATAAATGGGAAAGTCGAGTAAGACTTATTCCATATCGGGGTGTTGGACAAGAGCATCAATTTTTACTCGCAGTTAAGCCAGATCAAATTACGATCTTTCAAGGAAATGAAGAAAATATCGTAAAAAAGGGTCTCGTTGCATTCAACCATACAACATTGTCTACAGATGGTGAATATGATTGCATCATCCATCCGAAAATGCTTATTTCATCCTCCATTAAGACAGCTTCTTAATGGAGAAATGGAAAGGTTAGATTCCTATAAATATCATACTCATGCTTTTTACGAATTAGAAGGGAGAACTTACTTGTGGCTAAATTAAAATTAAAACTTACATATTGGTGGTATAAGCTATTAATAAAATTAGGCTTAAAAACGGATGAAATTTATTATATTGGTGGAAGCGAGGCTTTACCGCCACCGTTGTCAAAAGATGAGGAAGAAGTCCTTTTAAACAAACTTCCCAGCGGGGACAAGGCTGCAAGGTCAATCCTGATTGAAAGAAATTTAAGACTTGTAGTGTACATCGCTCGAAAATTTGAAAATACTGGAATAAATATCGAAGATCTAATAAGCATTGGAACGATCGGCTTAATAAAAGCAGTGAATACTTTTAATCCTGAAAAGAAAATCAAACTCGCAACCTATGCATCAAGATGTATTGAAAACGAGATTTTAATGTATTTACGTCGCAATAATAAAATTAGGTCTGAGGTGTCCTTCGATGAGCCATTAAATATCGATTGGGATGGCAATGAGTTATTATTATCTGATGTTCTAGGGACAGAGGAAGACATCATTACAAAGGATTTAGAAGCAAACGTTGATCGCAAATTATTAGTTAAAGCACTCCATCAGCTAAATGACCGTGAAAAACAAATTATGGAACTTCGCTTCGGCTTAATTGGCGGTGAAGAAAAGACACAAAAAGACGTTGCAGACATGCTTGGAATTTCACAGTCCTATATATCAAGATTGGAAAAACGAATCATTAAACGTCTGCGTAAAGAATTTAATAAAATGGTGTAATAAAAAATTAATATGCTTACACGTGTTGATTTGCCTGTTTTTTACACCTGATTTGGAAATAGTTGTGAATTCAAAATGCATATTTTTCCCTCTAACGGAGATACTTAACTTTGTACATCAACTCCTGTTAGGAGGGAAAGAATTGACTCGAAATAAAGTAGAAATTTGTGGTGTTGATACTTCAAAGCTTCCAGTATTAAAAAATGAAGAGATGCGGCTATTGTTTAGACAAATGCAAAGTGGTGAAGATTTGTCAGCCCGCGATAAGCTCGTAAATGGGAATTTACGACTTGTTCTCAGTGTAATTCAACGTTTCAACAACAGAGGAGAATTTGTGGATGATTTGTTTCAGGTCGGATGTATCGGTCTAATGAAATCAATCGACAATTTTGACTTGGGTCAAAACGTGAAATTCTCCACCTATGCAGTTCCGATGATCATCGGTGAAATTCGGCGCTATTTACGAGACAACAATCCTATCAGGGTGTCGCGCTCATTGCGGGACATTGCCTATAAGGCATTGCAAGTAAGAGAGCGTTTAATGAGTGAAACATCTAGGGAACCTACTGCAGAAGAGATCGCAAAAGTACTTGAAGTGCCACATGAAGAAATCGTCTTTGCACTTGATGCGATTCAAGATCCAGTCTCATTATTTGAACCGATTTATAATGATGGCGGAGATCCTATTTTTGTTGTAGACCAATTAAGTGATGAGCGAAATCGTGATTCCAATTGGATTGAAGAAATTGCTTTAAAAGAAGGGATGAGACGATTAAATGATCGTGAGAAATTAATCCTTCGCAAACGATTTTTTCAAGGGAAAACACAAATGGAGGTTGCTGAGGAAATCGGTATCTCTCAAGCTCAGGTCTCACGTCTTGAGAAAGCAGCAATTAAACAAATGAACAAGAATATCCAAAATTAATAATGGGGCCTGCCCCATTTGTGGACAAGTTATAGCTTTAAAAAGTAAAAGATCCAGACATTCGTATCATTCGAATGTCTTTTTTTCGTCAACTATCTAAACGACTTCCAACCCGTCTATATTTGTCTCATAAAAGGCAATGAGCCAATCATATAGTGTACTATAAGGAGGCGGGGAATATGGTGAAAATTTCTGATTTTCAGGCAAAGGACGTTGTAAGTGTTGTCGACGGAAAAAGGCTTGGAAATATTGGTGACATCGATATTAACTTAACAACAGGTAAAATTGAATCCATTGTTATTGGCGGCTATGGCAAAGTATTAGGTATATTTGGTCGAGAAGAAGAGGTTGTGATTCCATGGAAAAATATAATAAAAGTCGGCAAGGATGTCATTTTAGTTAGAACACAAAGTAATATAGAATAGGACCGGCTAAATTTGACATTTTTCCTAACATATTCTCCTTTCTTTTGCTAAGATGTGATAAAATAGGCAGAAGAAGGGTTCATTTTTCGAAAAAATAAAAACATTGTCGACCCGTCCCGGTATTGTGGGTTGGTTATATGAATAAAGGATGATGTTATGAAGCTTGAACCATTTAATCAGGATATTGAACAGGTTTTAAAGGTCACAACCTGGAGCAAGTTTTTTACAGAAAAACTAGTTGTCGGGTTTACGACTAAAAGTGGGGGAGAAAGTAAAGCGGAATATGAATCCCTAAATCTTGGGCTGCATGTCCAAGATGAGAAAACTTTAGTTATTTCCAATCGTAAAAAACTTGCAGACATTCTACATTTCCCACCTGAAACCTGGGTATGTTCTGAACAAACACATAAAAATAAAATTGCTAAGGTTACTAAAAGCGACCTTGGTGCAGGGGTTTTTACATACGAAGATGGCATCAAGGATACCGATGGATTATATACGGCAGAGAAAAATATTCTGTTAACCCTTTGCTTTGCGGACTGTGTTCCACTATATTTTTATACACCTTCGAAACACATTATTGGAATTGCTCATGCAGGGTGGAAGGGAACTGTTCAGGATATAGCAGGTGAGATGGTACGTGCTTGGGGAATTGAAGGTGTCAAGCCGGATGAAATTCATGCTTTAATTGGACCATCAATTGGCAAATGCTGCTACATCGTTGATGATTACGTTATGAATTTGGTGAAAGGTTTGGACCATATAGATTCAAAGCCATACGAGAAAATAGGTGATACCCAGTATCGTCTTGAATTAAAAGAGTTGAACTATCAGCTGATGGTAAGAGCAGGAATTCCTCCTGAAAATATTCAAGTTTCCTCGTATTGTACATCTTGTGAGAATCAGCTATTCTTTTCGCATCGAAGGGATTCCGGGAAAACGGGAAGAATGATGAGTTTTATTGGTTTTAAGGAGGATTAATTTCCATATGAACATAAAAGATAATCTATTACACATACAAGAAAACATTGAACAAGCATGCAAACGGTCTAACCGTTCTGCTGATGCCGTTTCAATCATTGCTGTTACGAAATATGTAAGTGTTGAAACAGCGAAAGAAGCGATTGCTGCAGGGGTTCACCATATTGGAGAAAACCGTGACGACGGTCTGCTAAAGAAACGAGAGGAAATAGGGGACGAGCCGACATGGCATTTTATCGGGTCGCTTCAAACAAGAAAGGTAAAAAACATAATCGATAAGGTTGACTACATTCATTCACTTGATCGAATTTCTTTAGCAGAGGAAATACATAAGCGGGCAAGCGGAAAAATAAAATGTTTTATACAAGTCAATGTATCTGGAGAAGAGTCCAAACATGGAATGATACCCGAACAACTTGAGCCTTTTATAAAGGAATTAGAACAATTCCCTTCGATCGAGGTTGTTGGATTAATGACAATGGCTCCATTTACTGAAGACAAAAACATTATTCGTGAAAGCTTTCAACTGCTTCGAAGGCTAAGGGACGATGTACAAGCTCTTGATCTCCTATACGCACCATGTTCAGAGCTATCTATGGGAATGTCTAATGATTACGAAATCGCAATAGAAGAAGGTGCTACTTTCATTCGAATTGGTACTTCATTGGTTGGAAAAGAATTTTAAAGAGGTGAAAAACAATGGGCATTAAGTCAAAATTTAAAAGTTTTTTTGCACTAGAAGATGAATATGATTATGATGAGGAAGAATATCTTGAAGAGGAAGTTGAGCCTACCAAGCCAGCAAGAAGTGGTGCAAAGCAAAATGTGGTAAGCTTGCAAAGTGTCCAAAAATCTTCAAAGGTTATTTTATTTGAACCTCGCGTGTATGCAGAGGCACAGGAAATTGCCGATCATTTGAAAAATAGACGAGCAGTGGTTGTTAATCTGCAACGAGTTCAACATGATCAAGCGAAGCGGATTGTTGATTTTTTAAGTGGAACTGTATATGCAATTGGTGGAGATATTCAACGGATTGGTTCAAATATTTTCTTATGTACTCCTGACAATATTGATGTTTCCGGAAATATCTCTGAGATAGTTTCTAACGAAGATTTCGCAGAAAAGGGGTGGTAGTCGAATATGGGTATTATTTTCGGGATCTTAGGTCAAGTGATCGTCCTTTATTCGTATGCACTAATCATTTATATTTTAATGTCGTGGTTTCCAAATGCACGTGAATCAGGGATTGGTCAATTCTTAACAAGAATTTGTGAGCCTTATTTAGAGCCTTTCCGCAAATTTATTCCACCGCTGGGAATGATTGATATTTCTCCAATCGTCGCAATCCTAGTTTTAAATTTCGCAGGTCGTGGAATTGATGCACTGCGATTTATGTTTTAAACGTTTCAAAAGGACCTTCCTTAAGGTCCCTTCTTCATTTTTGTCTAGCGTTAGGGTCAAACGCTTTTCTATTTTAAACGAGGTATATACATATGAATCTATATCAACATTTTCGAAAAGAAGAGCATGCGTTCATTGATCAAGTTTTGGAGTGGAAGCAGATTGTAGAGAATCAGTATAGTCCAAAGTTAACTGATTTTCTAGATCCACGTGAACAAGAAATAGTCAAACAAGTGATTGGTACAAATGGGGAAATCCTTGTTGATTTTTTTGGCGGGAAAGATGGGCTTGAACGAAAGCGTGCATTATTGTATCCAACCTATTTTGAATCAAATGAAGCAGACTATAATCTTTCCTTTTTTGAAGTGAAATATCCAGTTAAATTTGTTACAGTAGACCATCGCAAAGTTCTTGGTTCAATGATGTCACTTGGTCTCAAACGTTCCAAATTTGGTGATATTTTAACGCAGGATGAGGTAATTCAAATTGTAGTTGCAAAAGAGATTGCAGACTACGTTCGAATGAATTTAACTGCTGTTGGAAGAGCCACTATTTCACTATCAGAAATATCCCCTACTGATTTGCATGATGTAAATGAAGATTGGACAGAGCAAACAGTCACGGTATCTTCGCTAAGATTAGATGTTGTACTGTCATCCATTTTGAATGTATCCAGACAAAAAGCGCAAAGTTTAATTGAGAGTGGGCTTGTAAAGGTAAATTGGAAAAAAATCGAGCAATCTTCATTTGAATGTAAGGAAACCGATGTCCTCTCTGTTCGTGGGTACGGAAGAAGTAAACTTCATTCAATTGAAGGAAAAACAAAAAAAGAAAAATGGAGAATTATTGTAGGAAGGCAAAAATAATTGAAAAAAATGCAGGACTTTTTCCTTTTTTGTCGAAATATAAAGTATCATAATATAGGCAATAATTTTCATTTTTTTATTTATTAATTTTTGGAGGTGGCATACGTGCCCTTAACGCCATTGGATATTCATAATAAGGAATTTAGTAAAGGTTTTCGCGGCTATGATGAGGATGAGGTAAATGAGTTTCTCGATCAAGTCATTAAGGATTATGAATTGGTCATTCGCGAGAAAAAAGAACTTGAATCAAAGCTTTCAGAGCTTAATGAAAAACTAGGACATTTTACAAATATTGAAGAAACATTAAATAAATCGATACTAATCGCTCAAGAAACAGCAGAAGATGTGAAACGCAACGCTTCAAAGGAAGCAAAGCTCATCGTCAAAGAAGCGGAAAAAAATGCGGATCGTATTATAAATGAATCTTTAGCTAAATCTAGAAAGATATCAATTGAAATTGAAGAATTGAAGAAACAGTCTAAAGTATTCAGAAACCGATTTAAAATGCTAATTGAAGCCCAGCTTGATCTGATTAGCAATGATGATTGGGATCATCTCATGGAATATAATGTAGAGCCAGTTTTTGCTGAGTCGGAAGAAAATTAGTTTCTATACTTGACTCTTTTGTTTAATACGCATATAATTTTAAAACAACTATTTAAAATAAAATAATATAAAAGCAGCTATGAAAGGGACAGTAATTCTTGTCAAACTTATAAGATGTCAGTAGCGAATCAGGGGTGGTGGAAGCCTGATATAAGTGATAAGAATGAAGATCACCCTGGAGTTCGGTGCTGAACACATAAAAATGGTTAAGGGGTTCCTTTTGATCATTTCTAAGTAAGCATTTCGCGAATCATTCACGTTACGAATGTCGAGTGGATGAATATGAAATATTCGTCTATAAGGGTGGTACCGCGAGAGACCTTCTCGTCCCTTTTTTGGGATGAGAAGGTCTTTTTTCTGTTTATTGAGTAAAGGTATCCGAAAAATTCCATACTGTAACAAGCTGCAAATATTTTTTTAATGGGTGTATCCAAATCTAGCTCCAGCGCCTAGCCACTCGAGGTCATAAGCCAATCTGTCAAGAAGGATAAAATACATCCTTCTCGCCAGCTTTTCTTATGCTTGTCGGACTTGCACAGGAAGTGCGGACATCGACGTTTGCCACAGGACGTGGCAGTAATTAGTCGATGATCCGCTTTTAGGCGCTTGCGCTTTATATTATTAGGAGGAAATGGTAATGGAATACAAAGACACGTTATTAATGCCAAAAACAGATTTTCCAATGCGTGGAAATCTCCCAAACCGTGAACCACAGATGCAAGAACATTGGGAAAAAATGAATCTTTATCAAAAGGTTCAAGATCGAACAAAAGGGCGTCCATTATTTGTCCTTCATGATGGACCTCCATATGCGAATGGTGACATTCATATGGGGCATGCCTTAAATAAAATTATTAAGGACATGATTGTTCGTTTTAAATCAATGAATGGTTATTGTGCCCCATATGTACCAGGTTGGGATACGCACGGATTGCCAATTGAAACAGCTCTTACAAAGAATAAGAAGGTCAATCGCAAGGCGATGAGTGTCGCAGATTTCCGTAAGCTTTGTGAGGAATATGCATACGAGCAAATCAATAACCAAAGAGAACAATTCAAACGCTTAGGTGTTCGTGGAGACTGGGAGAACCCATATATCACATTAAAACCAGAATATGAAGCACAGCAAATCAAAGTATTTGGAGATATGGCTAAAAAAGGATACATCTACAAAGGACTTAAGCCTGTTTATTGGTCTCCTTCAAGTGAGTCAGCCCTTGCTGAGGCTGAAATTGAATACCAAGATAAGCGTTCACCTTCTATCTATGTGGCATTCCCTGTAAAAGATGGCAAAGGTGTATTAGCAGGTGACGAGAAAATTATTATTTGGACTACAACACCATGGACAATTCCAGCTAACCTTGGAATTAGCGTTCACCCAGATCTTGAGTACAGTGTGGTAATTGTTGATAATAATAAATATGTAGTAGCTTCTGCCCTTTTAGAGGCGGTAACTAAAGAAATTGGCTGGGAAGATGTTTCTGTAGTGAAAACGTTCAAAGGCCGTGAATTAGAAAATATTGTAGCAGCTCACCCAATCTATGGACGTGATTCACTTGTAATGCTTGGTGAACACGTGACAACAGATGCTGGTACTGGATGTGTTCATACAGCTCCAGGACACGGGGAAGACGACTTTATCGTTGGTCAAAAATACGGAATCGGCGTTCTTTGTCCTGTTGATGAAAAAGGATATATGACTGCTGAAGCGGACGGGTTCGAAGGCTTATTCTATGATGAAGCAAACAAGCCAATTGCAGAAAAACTTAATGAAGTTGGGGCGCTTCTTAAGCTTTCCTTCATCACTCACTCATATCCACATGACTGGCGTACAAAGAAACCAACTATCTTTAGAGCAACTGCTCAATGGTTTGCATCAATCAAGGATTTTAGAATTGAGTTGATGGAAGCTGTTAAAGAAACAAAATGGGTTCCGGCATGGGGTGAAACACGATTATATAACATGGTCCGTGATAGAGGGGATTGGTGTATTTCACGTCAGCGTGCATGGGGTGTTCCAATTCCAGTATTTTACGGTGAAACTGGAGAACCAATCATCACGGATGAAACAATAAATCATGTTTCGCAAGTTTTTAGAGAATATGGTTCTAATGTTTGGTTTGAACGTGAAGCAAAAGAATTATTACCAGAAGGCTTCACTCACGAATCAAGTCCGAACGGTATCTTTACAAAAGAAACAGATATTATGGACGTTTGGTTTGACTCTGGATCATCTCATCAAGCGGTTCTTTTAGAAAGAGATGATTTACAGCGTCCGGCAGACCTTTACCTAGAAGGATCAGACCAATATCGTGGCTGGTTTAACTCATCATTATCAACTGCTGTAGCGGTAACGGGAAAAGCTCCATATAAAGGAGTCTTAAGCCATGGTTTTGCCTTAGATGGTGATGGACGTAAGATGAGTAAGTCACTTGGAAATGTTGTGGTTCCTGAGAAGGTTATGAAACAGCTTGGAGCCGATATTTTACGTCTTTGGGTAGCTTCTGTTGACTATCAATCAGATGTTCGTGTATCTGATGCAATTTTAAAACAGGTTGCGGAGGTTTACCGTAAAATTAGAAATACTTTCCGTTTCTTACTTGGTAACTTAAGTGATTTCAATCCGGAGACAGATGCAGTTCCGGTTAATGAATTACGTGAAGTAGACCGTTATATCCTTGTTAAACTAAACAAATTAATTGATAAGGTTAAAACATCCTATGAAAATTATGAATTTGCTGGGGTTTACCACTCTGTTCATAATTTCTGTACCATCGAGTTAAGCTCTTTCTATCTGGATTTTGCGAAGGATATTTTATATATCGAACCAGCGAATCAGCAAGATCGCCGTTCGATTCAAACTGTTTTATATGAGGCGTTATTAAGCTTAACTAAACTAGTAACACCAATTCTTCCACATACAGCAGACGAGGTATGGTCCCATATCGATTTTGTTAAGGAAGAAAGTGTTCAATTGGTTGATATGCCTAATTCGGTTGAAATTCCAAATGCGGATCAATTGGAAGTAAAATGGGATTCATTCATGGGGCTTCGTGACGATGTTCTTAAAGCACTAGAAACAGCAAGAAACGAGAAAGTCATCGGAAAATCGTTGGCTGCTAGCATTACTTTATATCCCAACAATGAAACGAAGGTTCTTTTAGATTCTGTTGAAGAAAACCTGAAGCAATTGTTCATTGTATCAGGCTTTGAAATTGGCGGGTCTTATGAGGATGCACCAGAAAATGCACAAACTTTTGAACAAGTAAAAATTGTTGTTGGTGTAGCAGAAGGTGAAACATGTGAGCGTTGTTGGGTCGTTACGCCAACTGTCGGTGATGACCAAGATCATCCAACCCTTTGCACACGTTGTGCAGCTGTAGTAAAAGAAAATTACTAATTAGGAAAAAAGCCATGAATCAAAGGGTTCATGGCTTTTTTTGTATGGAAATATTTTCTTGAAATAGTACCTTAATACAACTGTAAACAAACAATAAGCTCGCCAACCGTCAATTCCCTACAAGTAAAACGTATTATGTAAGTAGAAACAGTCATGAAGTGCCATTTTCATCCGACAGGAAAAAGTTGTTGGCTTTAACGCAAACCTTAATAGGCAACACTATTCTTACTCACCTTTAGAAATGTTCTTATGCATTTAATCAAAAGCATGATAAGGAGGCGTTCCAATGAACGATCAGTATGCAGAGATTAAAGCTGAGTTACAATTAACGAAGAAGGAACTATTATCAAGGTTGATGCAGTCAACACACTATGAGGCAAGTCAAGAATTCCTCTTTCAGAATCAACAATCTGAAAAAGAAAAAATTGTAATCAAACATATAAAAGAAGACTTAAATGATGTCGAAAGAGCATTAAATAAAATGAATTCCGGATTGTTTGGAATCTGTGAAGAAACAGGTTCTGAAATTCCAATGGAAAAACTAAGGATCCTTCCGACAGCTCGTACGATGTTTGAATTTACCTTCACCGATTTATATGACAGAAGTAATTGTCTACCCCTTCAACATAAAAACCATCTATATTTAGTAGGGCAGGAGTAAAGAACCTTTTACTCCTGCTTAGCTCATCTCTTAAATAAATTGTACACCCGTCCAATCATATGCTAAAATGCTAAAAGGGAAAGTTTGCTAATATGGGGGCGTTTACGTGTATTATTTAATAGCTTTGTTTGTAATTTTATTAGACCAGGTGACAAAATGGGTGATCGAACGTTACATGGAGCTAGGAGATTCAATTGAAATCATTCCTAATTTTTTGTACATAACCTCGCATCGTAACCGTGGCGCAGCATGGGGTATTTTACAGGGGCAAATGTGGTTCTTCTATATTATCACCGTTGTTGTTGTTGTTATGCTTGTTCTATACATTCGACGCCTCAAACCCAACCAGCGCTTGTTTGGCATTGCGCTTTCATTTATGCTGGGTGGTGCAATTGGTAATTTTATCGACCGTATCTTTCGTAAAGAAGTTGTCGACTTTATAGATACATACATTTTTACATATAATTTCCCAATTTTTAATATTGCCGATTCCGCACTGGTCATTGGTGTTGGGTTAATCTTGATATTAACACTTTTTGAAGGGAAATTAGAAAAGGAGAAAACAGATGAATCAATTCGAACTAACGATTGAGGAACACCAGCAAAATGACCGAATTGATAAAATTATTTCTGCCTTTAATTCGGAATGGTCAAGAACTCAAGTCCAATCCTGGATTAAAGACGGAAATATTACGGTTAATGGAAATAAAATCAAACCCAATTATAAAGGAAATCTTGGTGACAAAATTCAAATTGACATCCCAGATCCAGAACCACTTGATGTTATTCCTGAAGAAATGAATTTAGATATTTATTATGAGGATGCAGACGTTCTTGTTGTCAATAAGCCGAAGGGAATGGTCGTACATCCAGCACCAGGTCATGTCAATGGGACACTTGTAAATGGTCTTATGGCTCATTGTAAGGATTTATCTGGAATCAATGGAGTTCTTCGTCCGGGGATTGTCCATCGAATTGATAAAGATACTTCTGGTCTATTAATGGTTGCAAAAAATGATGTTGCCCATGAATCTTTAGTGAATCAATTAGTTGATAAGACGGTTACCCGTAAATATAAAGCAATCGTTCATGGGGTCATACCTCATGATCAAGGTACGATTGATGCACCAATTGGAAGAGATAAAAAGGACCGCCAAAGCATGACTGTTACGGATGAGAACAGTAAAGCTGCAGTTACTCATTTTAATGTGTTGGAACGATTTAAGGATTTTACTTTTATTGAATGTCAGCTTGAAACAGGACGGACCCATCAAATTCGTGTTCATATGAAATATATCGGATATCTGCTAGCCGGTGACCCTAAGTATGGCCCTAAGAAAACATTGGATTTAGGCGGACAAGCCTTACATGCAGGGCTGTTAGGTTTTGTTCATCCTAGAACGAATGAGTATCTCGAATTTGAAGCACCACTTCCTGCCTATTTTGAAGAGCTTCTTGAAAAACTGCGTCATTAGAATTTTTTTCACATTAAGGGATTGACAAAATTCGATATGAAACGTAAAATAAACTTAATTAAATGAGCCCCTTTAAAAACAGTCCCGTGAGGCTGAGAAGGAAACGGAAGATACATTGGGATATTTTTATCCTTATGTGTTAAATGTCTATGTCCTCTCACGAACGGTGAGAGGACATTTTTCGTTTTTAGGGAGTTATCAATGTGAAGTGAGGTGTAGCAAATGGCTGAAACTGAAAAAGCTGTCGTACTAGACAATCAAGCAATTAGAAGAGCATTAACCAGAGTAGCTCACGAAATCATTGAAAAGAACAAAGGGATTGATGATTGTGTAATTGTAGGAATTAAGACAAGAGGAATTTACTTGGCAAATCGGATTGCTAGTCGAATCGAACAAATTGAGGGCAAAAAGATTGCCGTCGGTGAACTAGATATTACCCTATATCGAGACGATTTAACAACAAAAACAGCAGATCGAGAACCAATCGTAAAAGGATCTGATATACCAGTTGATATCACAAATAAAACAGTCATTTTAGTTGATGATGTATTATACACTGGAAGAACAGTACGAGCTGCATTGGACGCCCTAATTGATATCGGACGACCAGCACAGATTCAATTAGCAGTTTTAATTGACAGGGGTCATCGTGAATTCCCAATTCGAGCAGACTATGTAGGGAAAAACATTCCAACTGCCAACTCAGAAAAAATAGTGGTGGAACTAGAAGATATTGATCAAACAGATCAAGTAACCATTCATAAAAAATAAAACAGAAATGCGTAAGCGTCTTGACCAGAAACAAGGAAACTGGCCGACTAAAGTCGCCACGTCCTGTGGCAACGTCGGCACTAGCACGTCCTGTACGTCGGAGGCTCCGACAAAAGAAGCGATGTTTGCTTCTGAAGGAGGAGTTGAAGTTTCTCGAGTTTCTAGGCGCTGAAGCTAGACAAATAAGTACCCTTTAAATGTAGTCCAGAGAGGCTAACAAAGGGGTAACATTCCTTCTCAACTCGTAAGGATTTGTGTACCTCTTTGTGTAAAAACACAAAGATTTTTTTATTTTGGGTATGTTAACAATGAGGAGGAAAAAGGTAATGAATGATAGACAAAAGGTTGTATTAGGCATAAAAGAAATACCATCAGCGGGTCTCTTCGCAATACTAAGTCTGCAGCATTTATTTGCAATGTTCGGTGCAACAATTCTTGTACCGTATCTAGTGGGAATTAGCCCAGGGGTGGCACTCATTTCCAGCGGGTTAGGTACACTTGCATTTTTACTTATTACAAAGGGTCAGGTCCCAGCATACTTAGGATCATCCTTTGCTTTCATAATCCCACTTCAAACTGCAATTGCAGCTGACGGTCCTGGCGCTGCAATGATGGCAAGCTTACTTGCAGGTTTAGTATATGGGATTGTAGCTTTGTTAATTAAAGCAACAGGACATAAATGGCTTGTACGAATTCTTCCACCTGTCGTTGTTGGTCCAGTCATTATCGTAATTGGTCTAAGCCTAGCGGGTACAGCGATAGGAATGGCAATGAATGATGCAAACGGGGCATACAGCCTACAGCATTTTTCAGTGGCATTAGTAACATTAGCCATCGTGATTATCGCTACCATCTTCTTTAAAGGTTTCTTAAATCTAATCCCGGTGTTAATCGGAATTATCGGCGGATATTCATATGCATTGGCCATCGGATTAGTCGACTTTACAGCTGTAAAACAAGCGAACTTTTTCGAAATGCCAGATTTTATTATCCCTTTTGTTTCATACACACCGCATTTTTCAATGGATATGATTGCTTTAATCGTCCCAGTAGCGGTTGTAACCTTATCAGAGCATATCGGTCACCAAATGGTATTAAGTAAAGTTGTTCAAAAAGATTTAATTAAACAGCCGGGTTTACATCGCTCAATTATGGGAGATGGGGTTGCAACGATGATTGCATCACTACTTGGCGGTCCGCCAAATACAACCTATGGAGAAAACATTGGCGTGCTTGCTATCACTCGTGTATTCAGTGTATACGTAATCGGTGGTGCAGCTGTTGTCGCAATTTTCTTCGGCTTTAGCGGAACAATCAATGCTTTAATTAGCTCGATTCCAACTCCGGTTATGGGTGGGATTTCCATCCTTCTCTTCGGAATTATTGCTTCATCTGGTCTGCGGATGTTAGTGGATAGCAAGGTTGATCTTGGCGAAAACAGAAACTTAGTCATTTCATCTGTCATCCTTGTAGTCGGAATTGGTGGAGCCTTCATCAAAGTGTTAGGTTTTGAAATTCACGGCATGGCATTAGCCGCAATCATTGGTGTTTTACTAAACATCATTCTTCCTGGCGGGGAAGTGAGTGAAGAAGAAGATATATATGAGACTCATCTTGAGGATGATGACTCTGTTGCATAATGTATCGCCTTTTAAAGTAACCCAGAGAGGTTATTAAGGGTGTAAGGTTTAGCGAAGAAGGGTATAGATTTCCTGTACCCATTTTCGCCCCGAACCATGTTTTTACACCCTTACCAAAGCAGGTAAGGGTGTTTTTTTATGGCTATAGAAATGATTAGGAGGAGAGAAAATGAATCATTTACTTACGATGACCGGGTTAAGTATTGAAGACATTGACCGCATTCTTTTTGAGGCAGAGTTGTTTGCCGGGGGAAGCAAATGGAAGCTTGAAAAACAAACATTTGTAGCCAATCTTTTCTTTGAACCAAGTACTCGCACACGCTTTAGCTTTGAAGTTGCCGAAAAACGATTAGGTGCCGATGTATTGCATTTAGAAGCAATGAACTCCAGTGTTCAAAAAGGCGAAAGTCTATATGACACTGTAAAGACCCTTCAATCAATCGGCGCAAATGCAGTTGTGATTCGTCATCCAAAGGATGAATTTTTCAACGAACTAAAGGATGGCATCCATGTTCCAATCATTAATGCTGGCGATGGATGTGGTCATCACCCAACACAATCTCTCCTTGATTTATTAACCATTAAACAAGAGTTTACTAGATTCCAAGATTTAAATGTGTTAATTGTTGGCGATATCCGGCATAGCCGGGTCGCAAGATCGAATGCGCAAAGTTTAACAAGACTTGGAGCAAAGGTACATTTTTCAGCTCCATTAGAGTGGCAGGATAGCACAAATCCATATGGAGCATATGTGGACCTTGACGAGGGACTTAAAGAAGCCGATGTCGTAATGCTTATTCGGATTCAACATGAGCGACATGAGTCAACCATGGGCTTATCGAAAGAAGAATACCATGAAAAATATGGCTTAACGATTAAAAGGGGAAAAAATTTGAAAAAAGGAAGCATTATCATGCATCCAGCCCCAATTAATCGTGGAGTTGAAATAGCAAGTGAATTAGTCGAAGCGCATGAGTCAAGAATTTTTAGGCAGATGGAAAATGGTGTGTTTGTAAGAATGGCCGTACTAAAAAGAGTACTACAGCAGGTAGAAGGGGGAATTTTAATATGAGCACTTTATTAAAAAACGCAAAAATTCTTAATGAACATGGTGAACTAGTATCTGCAGATATCAAAATCACGGAAGGCTTAATTGAAGCAGTTGGTACTAATCTGGATCATACCAAATCTGAGGTTATTGATGTAGAAGGAATGTTTGTATCAGCTGGATTCGTTGATGTCCATGTCCACCTTCGCGAGCCTGGAGGCGAACATAAAGAAACAATCGGGACGGGTAGCCTTGCAGCTGCAAAGGGTGGATTTACAACAATTGCAGCAATGCCAAATACAAGACCAGTTCCAGATACAGTTACGCAAATGAACTGGCTGCAACAAAGAATCCAGGATACGGCTCATGTAAATGTTCTCCCATATGCGTCTATCTCCATTCGTGAGCTTGGCGAGGAGCTAACATATATGAAAGGATTAAAAGAAGCTGGAGCATTCGCATTTACAGATGACGGTGTAGGAATTCAATCAGCTGGTATGATGCTTGAAGCGATGAAGCAAGCTGCAGCAATTGATATGCCTATCGTTGCCCATTGTGAAGAAAATACTCTCATTAATAAAGGTGCGGTTCATGAGGGTGAGTTTTCGAAAAACCATAGAATCAATGGAATTCCTTCTGTATGCGAATCCGTACATATTGCAAGGGATGTTTTATTAGCTGAGGCTGCCGGCTGTCACTATCATGTATGCCATGTAAGTACAAAGGAATCAGTACGCGTAATCAGAGATGCAAAGCGTGCGGGTATTCATGTAACAGCTGAGGTCACTCCACATCATTTACTACTGTGTGACGATGACATTCCTGGACTCGACACAAATTATAAAATGAATCCTCCATTGCGCGGAAAAGAGGATTTAGAAGCACTTATTGAAGGACTTCTTGATGGAACAATCGATTTTATCGCAACCGATCATGCACCACATACAGCTGAGGAAAAGGCACAAGGAATGGTACTGGCACCATTCGGTATCGTAGGCTTAGAGACAGCTTTTCCACTTCTTTATACACATTTTGTAAAGACGAATAAAATCACATTAAAGCAATTAGTCGACTTTTTAACAAGCAAACCAGCAAACACATTTAAGCTGCCAACAGGAAGCTTAGAAATTGGGAAAAAGGCTGATTTAACTGTCATTGATTTGGATGCAAAGGAAACAATCGATACTGAAAACTTCGTATCAAAAGGAAAAAATACACCATTTGACGGCTGGGAATGTAAAGGCTGGCCAGTTATGACATTCGTAAGTGGCAGCATTGTTTGGCAGAAAGGAAGTGTTCTAGCATGAAGCGACAGCTTATTTTAGAAGATGGAACAGTATTTCTCGGAGAAGGTTTTGGTAGCAATACTGAAAACACAGGTGAGGTTATTTTTAATACAGGAATGACGGGATATCAAGAAATCATCTCAGACCCATCAAACTGTGGACATATTGTCACATTAACATACCCGCTTATTGGGAACTACGGAATTAACAGAGATGATTTTGAATCGATTAACCCTAAAATTAGCGGACTTATCGTAAATGAGGTATGTGACTACCCATCGAATTTTAGAAGTCAATTTAGTCTTGATGAATATTTCAAAGCAAAGAACATCCCTGGCCTATCTGGAATTGACACGAGAAAACTCACAAAAATGATCCGTCAATATGGCACATTAAAAGGTGCGATTTGTGGGACGGATGTTAATGTAGATGAGGTTGTAAAGCGACTTAACAAGATGACTTTACCGACGGACCAGGTGAAACAGGTTTCCACATTAAGTGCATACCCAAGCCCGGGAAGAGGACTTCGCATTGTTCTGGTTGATTTCGGAATGAAGCATAGTATTTTACATGAATTAAATAAACGTGACTGTGATGTCATTGTTGTTCCTTACAATACACAAGCAGAAGAAATTTTACAAATGAGCCCAGATGGCATTGTATTAAGCAATGGACCTGGAGATCCAAAGGACGTTCCAGAAGCAATTGGGATGATAAAAGAAGTGCTAGGTAAGGTACCGTTATTCGGGGTGTGCTTAGGGCATCAATTATTTGCCTTAGCAAATGGCGCAGAAACTGAAAAAATGAAATTTGGACATAGAGGTGCAAATCACCCAGTGAAGGACCTTAAAACGGGTAAAATTGCGATTACTTCACAAAATCACGGCTATACAGTGAAGAAAGAATCATTAGTAAATGCAAAGCTTGAAGTTACACATATTGCACTCAATGATGACACAGTAGAGGGATTACGCCATTTAGAATATCCAGCATTTACTGTTCAATTTCATCCAGATGCTTCATCTGCCCCTGACGATGCAAATAGCTTATTTAACGACTTTTTACAGATGATTGAAAACTTCAAGAAAGAAGGCGAAGAGCTATGCCAAAACGTTTAGACATTAACAGTATATTAGTAATCGGATCTGGTCCAATTGTAATTGGTCAGGCGGCTGAATTTGATTATGCAGGAACTCAAGCCTGCCTCTCATTAAAGGAAGAAGGCTACCGAGTGATTCTTGTGAACTCAAACCCTGCGACCATTATGACAGATGTTGAAATTGCGGATAAAGTATACATTGAGCCATTAACATTAGAATTTGTAAGTAAAATCATTCGTAAGGAAAGACCAGATGCTATCCTCCCAACACTAGGAGGGCAAACTGGGTTAAACATGGCGGTTGAGCTTTCAAATTCAGGTATTCTTGAAGAGTGTGGGGTTGAAATCCTTGGAACTACCCTTTCTGCGATTCAAAAAGCAGAAGACCGTGATTTATTCCGAAATTTAATGAATGAACTTAATGAACCTGTGCCTGACAGTGATATTATCCATAATTTAGAAGAAGCTTACAGTTTTGTTGAAAAAATAGGTTACCCTGTAATAGTAAGACCAGCCTTTACACTTGGTGGAACTGGTGGCGGAATTTGTAACAATGAAGAAGAATTAATTGAAATCGTAACAAGTGGTTTAAAAAACAGCCCAGTAACACAATGTTTATTAGAAAAAAGCATTGCGGGATTCAAGGAAATCGAATTTGAAGTCATGCGCGACTCAGCAGATAATGCAATTGTTGTATGTAGCATGGAAAATGTAGATCCAGTTGGAATCCATACAGGTGACTCAATTGTAGTGGCACCATGCCAAACGTTAACAGACCGTGAATATCAATTACTAAGACAAACATCCTTAAAAATTATTCGTGCACTCGGAATTGAGGGCGGCTGTAATGTTCAGCTAGCGCTTGATCCAAATAGCTTTACTTACTATATTATCGAGGTTAACCCACGTGTCAGCCGTTCATCTGCTTTAGCATCAAAAGCAACAGGTTACCCAATCGCAAAGCTGGCAGCGAAGATTGCAGTCGGGTTAACTTTAGATGAAATGAAAAACCCTGTAACAGGTACGACATACGCAGCTTTTGAACCTACAATTGACTATGTTGTTACAAAAATACCCCGCTTTCCATTTGATAAATTCGAATCTGCTAACCGCCGATTAGGAACACAAATGAAAGCAACTGGTGAAGTCATGGCAATTGGCCGTAATTTTGAGGAATCCATTTTAAAATCAGTTCGTTCCCTTGAGGCAAATGTAGCACATATCGAACTCGAAGATGCGACAAAGGCTACTCTTACTACAATTGAAAAAAGAATTCGCAAAGCAGGCGATGAACGTCTATTCTATCTTGCAGAGGCAATTAGACGAGGCATCACGATCCAGCAAATTCATGATTGGTGTGAAATTGATTTATTCTTCCTGCAAAAGTTTGAAAATATCATTAAGCTTGAGAATACTTTACGTAAAAATATTGGTGATCTTGAAACATTACAACTTGCGAAAAAGCGGGGCTTTGCCGATTCAATCATTGCGAAGCTTTGGAATACGACAGAACTTGAAATTTATGAAACTCGTAAACAAGCGGGAATTATACCAGTATATAAAATGGTTGATACATGTGCAGCCGAATTCGAATCAGCAACACCTTATTTCTACGGAACATATGCAGATGAAAATGAATCAATTGTAACAACACGTAAAAGTGTAATCGTTCTTGGTTCAGGACCAATCCGCATTGGGCAGGGAGTGGAGTTTGATTACGCTACTGTTCATTCCGTTTGGGCAATTAAACAAGCAGGCTATGAAGCAATCATCATTAACAACAACCCTGAAACAGTCTCAACAGACTTCAGTATTTCAGATAAGCTTTATTTTGAGCCGCTTACAATCGAAGACGTTATGCATATCGTCGACCTTGAGCAGCCTGAAGGTGTGGTTGTCCAGTTCGGCGGGCAAACAGCTATCAATCTTGCGAGTGCTTTAGATGAGCGTGGAGTAAAAATTCTTGGTACATCGTTAGAAGACTTGGACCGCGCCGAAAACAGAGATAAATTTGAGCAAACTGTTGTTTCACTTGGTATTCCACAGCCCAAAGGAAAAACAGCAACTTCTGTTGAAGAAGCAGTCGTAATTGCGGAGGCAATTGGTTACCCAGTGCTTGTCAGACCTTCATATGTCTTGGGTGGAAGAGCAATGGAGATTGTCTATCAAACTGAAGAGCTCCTTCATTATATGGAAAATGCGGTGAAGATCAATCCACAGCATCCGGTACTTATTGACCGCTATTTAACTGGTAAGGAAATTGAAGTAGATGCGATTTCGGATGGGGAAACAGTGTACATTCCAGGAATTATGGAACATATCGAACGTGCTGGGGTTCACTCAGGTGACTCAATTGCCGTATACCCGCAACAAACATTAACCGATCATGTAAAACAACAAATTATTGACCATACAATCGCACTTGCAAAAGGTTTAAATATTATCGGTCTTTTAAACATTCAATTTGTCGTCTATAACGAAGAAGTATTCGTAATCGAGGTAAACCCAAGATCAAGCCGTACAGTCCCATTTTTAAGTAAAATTACTGGTGTCCCGATGGCGAATATCGCGACAAAGGTTATTCTTGGACAAACTTTACCATCACTAGGATACACAACAGGATTACATCCCGAAAGTGAAGGAGTATACGTAAAGGTTCCTGTATTCTCATTTGCAAAGCTTCGTAATGTGGACATTTCTCTTGGTCCTGAAATGAAATCAACCGGGGAAGTAATGGGTAAAGATTATACGCTAGAAAAAGCTCTATACAAGGGTCTAGTCGCTTCAGGAATCACGATTCCAAATTACGGTTCGGTGTTACTAACGGTGGCAGATAAAGACAAGGAAGAAGCCCTTGAAATCGCAAAACGCTTTGCTACAATTGGTTATCAGCTTCTAGCAACAAGTGGTACTGCCAGCTATTTACAAAAGGCAAACATCCCGGTTACAGTAGTCAATAAAATTGGGTCAGAAGCACCAAATCTAATTGATGTCATCCGTCAAGGAAAAGCTCAATTTGTCATTAATACATTAACAAAAGGAAAGCAGCCTGCAAGGGATGGCTTTAGAATTCGCCGTGAAACAGTTGAAAACGGGGTTGCATGCTTAACTTCATTAGATACAGCTAAAGCAATCGTGAAAGTACTAGAATCAATGACATTCTCCAGTGAATCAATGGGTTCTCACGTGCAAAAGCGTGAGGTGGTACATTCATGATTAAAAAGCAACAAATGAAGGTTATCAGCCATATTCAAATTGCAGAGGATATTTTTGAACTTACATTAGCGGGAGCCTTGGTGCAGGAAATGGGTGAGCCAGGACAATTTGTCCATGTAAAGGTTAGTGATGGAATCGACCCGCTGTTAAGAAGACCCATTAGTATTGCAAATATTAATCATGAAGCTGGGGAATGCACGCTAATTTACCGAAAGGAAGGACTCGGAACACGGGTCCTTTCTGAAAAAAATATCGATCAATCAGTGGATGTCCTTGGTCCCCTTGGAAATGGCTTTCCTGTAGACGAAGTGGAAAAAGGCCAAACCGCATTGCTTGTCGGTGGAGGAATTGGCGTTCCGCCTCTTTATGAATTATCAAAGCAACTAGTTGCGAATGGTGTAAAGGTTATTCATGTTCTTGGATTCCAATCAGAATCTGCTGTCTTTTATGAAGAAAAATTTACTGAGTTAGGTGAAACATATATTGCTACTGTAGATGGTTCTGTTGGAACAAAAGGGTTTGTGACAGATGTTATCACATTAAATGGAATTACATTTGATACCCTTTATTCATGTGGTCCAACACCGATGCTTAAGGCACTAGAAAATGCATATCCTGACCGAAATGCATATCTCTCTTTAGAAGAAAGAATGGGCTGTGGCATAGGTGCATGCTTTGCATGTGTTTGTCATCTCCAAAATGATCCAGACGGCTCTTCCTATAAAAAGGTCTGCAGTGATGGTCCAGTATTTAAGGTTGGAGAGGTGGTACTATGAACAGACTCCATGTTGAACTACCAGGTTTATCACTAAAAAATCCAATCATGCCAGCATCAGGCTGCTTTGGGTTCGGAAAAGAATACTCGCAATTTTATGATTTAGGCAAGTTGGGCGCGATTATGATTAAGGCAACAACTGCACAGCCACGATTCGGAAATCCAACTCCCCGGGTGGCAGAAACAAGTGCAGGCATGTTAAATGCCATCGGCTTACAAAATCCAGGGCTTGATAAGGTTCTTTCTGAAGAACTGCCATGGCTTGAGAAATATGATGTCCCGATAATCGCGAATGTCGCTGGTTCACAAATAGAAGACTATGTTGAGGTAGCAAGAGAAATTTCAAAAGCACCTAATGTTCATGCACTCGAATTAAATATATCCTGTCCGAATGTTAAAACAGGAGGAATTGCTTTCGGTACGATTCCAGAGGTTGCAGCAGAGCTTACGCGATTTGTCAAAGAAGTATCAAGTGTACCGGTTTATGTAAAATTATCACCGAATGTTTCAAACATCACAGAAATGGCAAAGGCAATTGAAGAAGCGGGTGCAGATGGTTTAACAATGATCAATACATTAATTGGAATGCGCATTGACCTTAAAACCGGGAAACCAATTTTAGCAAATAAAACTGGGGGATTATCAGGTCCAGCAATCAAACCAGTTGCGATTCGGATGATTCATGAAGTGAGTCAGGCAGTGTCCATTCCAATAATCGGCATGGGAGGGGTTCAAACAGCTGAAGATGTGCTTGAATATTTTTATGCTGGGGCAAGTGCCGTTGCAGTAGGTACTGCAAACTTTGTCGATCCATTTGTCTGCCCAACAATCATTGAGGAACTTCCAGGTTTACTTGATAAATATGGATTTAAGCATATTTCTGAATGTCAAGGGGTGAGCTGGAAGTAATGCATCGACCATTAATAATCGCGCTAGATTTTCCAAGTCTATCAGATGCCAAAGGTTTTCTAACAGATTTCGGGAAAGAACAGCTTTTTGTAAAAGTTGGAATGGAATTATATTATCAAGAAGGACCATCCGTCATTCAATTTTTAAAGGAGCAAGGTCATTTGATTTTTTTAGATTTAAAGCTTCATGATATTCCAAATACCGTATATTCCAGCATGAAACGTCTTGCAGAACTTGGCGTTGACCTAGTCAATGTGCATGCTGCAGGAGGGCGCAAGATGATGGAGGCTGCTCGAGAAGGGCTAGAGGCTGGAACAGCCCTAGGACAATCAATACCTAAGTGTATTGCTGTCACTCAACTTACGAGCACAACAGAAAATGTGATGAGAAGCGAATTGCTAATTGAACGTAATCTATTAGATGTGGTTGTTGAATATGCAGCATTAACGAAAAAAAGCGGATTGGATGGAGTTGTCTGCTCCTCTCTTGAAGTTCCTGTCATTAACAATCGACTTGGAACCGAATTTATGACAGTTACACCTGGAATCCGTCAGGCGAGTGATGCAGTTGGCGATCAAGCTCGCGTTGTTACACCTGAAAAAGCGAGAGAATTAGGATCGACAGCGATTGTGGTTGGTCGTTCAATCACACGCGCAAATGATCCGTTACAAACATATAAACAAATGAAAGCAGCATGGGAAGGGGTACAGGTATGAATAAAGAAGTAGCAGGACATTTATTGGAGATTGGTGCGGTATTTTTACAGCCAAATGAACCGTTTACTTGGTCTTCAGGAATAAAATCTCCAATTTATTGTGATAATCGTATGACCCTTTCATTCCCAAGTGTTCGCAGCAAAATCGCTAAGGGATTATCTGAGTTAATTCAAACTCACTATCCTGAAACGCAAACGATTGCGGGAACTGCAACTGCAGGTATTCCTCACGCAGCATGGGTCAGTGAAGTTTTAAATTTACCAATGTGCTATGTTCGCAGTAAAGCAAAAGCACATGGCAAAGGAAATCAAATCGAAGGTAAAGTAAGTAAAGGACAAAAAGTAGTAGTAATCGAGGATCTTATTTCAACAGGAGGCAGTGCGATTACAGCCGCTGAAGCCCTTCGTGAAGCAGGATGTGAGGTAGTAGGCATCGTCGCAATCTTTTCATACCAGCTTCCAACGGCAGCAGAACGGTTAAAAGAAGCAAACTTATGCGCACATACATTAACAGATTATCCAACATTAATTCAAGTAGCATTGGAAAAAAATATTGTATCAGAAAATGATATTGAAAGTCTTCAAAGCTGGAGAGAAAATCCGGTTGAATGGTTAACTGCTAAATCCTAATAAAGTTAAAATCCCTAGGAATCATATTTGTTCCTAGGGGTTTTCATTAGTTATTTTCTTAGTCTTAAAATTAAATCCTCTTCTGGAGTAACATATAAGGTTTGTTGATTGTCATAGATAACAAAGCCTGGCTTTGAACCATTTGGTTTTTTAACATAGCGTACTAAAGTGTGATCGACCGGTACCGAGGATGAGTTTTTCGCTTTGCTAAAATAAGCAGCAATCGTCGCAGCCTCAAGTATTGTCTCATGTGATGGTTGTTTACTCCTAATAATGACATGTGAACCAGGAATGTCTTTCGTATGAAGCCAAATATCATCCCTTGCTGCCAATTTATTTGTTAAATAATCATTTTGTTTATTGTTTTTACCAACAAGGATTTCTGTTCCATCACTCGCTTCATAATGTTCAATGGACGGTTTCGTAGGTTTCATTTTTTTATGACCTTTTTTTTGCTTGCTCTTAAGATATCCTTCCTCCATAAGCTCTTCCCGAATTTCCTGTAAATCCTTTGGTGCGGCTGATTCAATTTGCTGTAAAAGTGAGTCAAAATAGGCAATTTCTTCTCTGGCCTTCTCGATTTCATGTTCGACATAAGTCACAGCATTCTTAGCCTTCTGGTATTTTGAAAAATAGCTTTGCGCATTTTCAGATGGTGTTTTCTGAGGATTTAATGGGATTTTTACCATCTCATTGTCTTCTGAATAGTAATTTAATACCTCTGTCTCCTTATCGCCACGACTTATTGCGTACATATTTGCTGTCAATAGTTCACCAAATAGTTTATATTTTTCAGCTTTTTCCGATTCCACTAAGGTTGCTTCAAGCTTTTTAATTTTCTTCTCATTTTTCGTTTTTTCATTAACAATAAACCGCTCTAAATCATTTCCTTGCTGTTTAACCCTGTCACGTTCAGCTTTCCCAAAATAAAAACGATCAAGCATTTCACTAACCGAAGAGAATACTCTAGCCTCACCGCCAATATGATGTAAAGGAAGAATATAGAAATAGTCCTTTTGACCTTTTGTGATGATTTGTGGAGTAATTTGAAATTGTTTTAAGTTCTCAATCATCGAAAAAAATGGTCCTGGCAATGTTTTCCGGTTGGCTATCCCAGCTTGAAAAACAACTTCCTTTGCAAAAAGCGGGGAAATGCCAGAAAAATTATTCACAATTTGTTGATCTAATTTACCAGCATTAAAGTCGATTTTTTTCAAAAATGCTTCTTCATCGACTGTAAAAGGGTCTGCCTTTTCTTGGGCAGGTGGGGCAACATATGCATATCCAGGTAACACTGTACGGTGACGATTGACCACCGGTGAAACATGTTTAATGCTATCCAGAATGATTTGTTTGTCCGTATCAACAAGAATGATATTACTATGTCTACCCATAATTTCAATGATTAGTTGTTTTAATGAGACGTCACCAAGTTCATTTCTGCCTCTAATATCAAAGATGATAATTCTGTCCATATCAACCTGACGGATATTTTCGATAAAGCTGCCCTCAAGATGTTTGCGGAGTAACATACAAAACATCGGTGGCTCTTGTGGATTATCATATAATTCATTTGTCACATGAATCCGGGCGTAGCTTGGGTGAGCAGAAAGCAAAAGCTTATGATTCCTTCCATTTGAACGAACCTGAAAAATTAATTCATTTTTATATGGTTGATAGATTTTTGAAATTCTTCCATTTTCAAGTGTATGCTGTAATTCATTCACGATTTGCTTAGTAAATATCCCATCGAATGTCATATATGCATCCTCTTTTCTTTTTCAATAAGAAACTAAATAAGCTCTGTATTTAGTTTTGGTGTCTAGTTCCAGGTTCAATCGGCTCGAGGTCACAATCCAATCGCTTCTGAAGGCAAACTATGCCTTCTGTTAGCGCTCGTCTTGTGCTTGTCGCCGATAATCAGGCACCTTGCGCTTTTCTAATTGTACCAACAAATCGGTATCTAAGAAAAAGTATAGCATTTTTTGGGACGAGACTGAATAAGCTTTCTTAGAGATACAGTTAAACGATTTATTGTGAGGGATGTGTAAAAGACGGATGAAGTGGTATGAGCTTATGTCAGAAGAGGTTGAAAAAAAAGTGAATACAAGCCTTTCTCAAGGTCTTACCGACCAGGAAGTAAAACAGCGACAAAAGCAATTTGGATATAATGAATTGAAGGAAGCGGAACGCCCTTCAGCAATTTTGCTTTTTTTAGCTCAGTTTAAAGATTTCATGGTACTTGTATTACTTGCTGCAACACTTGTTTCCGGGTTGTTAGGAGAATACATTGATGCCATCGCAATTATGGCAATTGTTTTAATCAACGGCTTTTTGGGTTTTTTCCAGGAACGAAAAGCAGAGAAATCTCTACAGGCCTTAAAGGAGCTTTCTGCGCCTCAGGTGAATGTATTCCGAAATAATGAATGGGTTCGAATTCTTTCTAAAGAAATTGTTGTAGGGGATATTATTAAATTCACTAGTGGTGACCGGATTGGAGCAGATATACGATTAGCCGATGTGAAAAGCTTAGAAATTGAAGAATCTGCACTAACTGGGGAATCTGTTCCAGTAACAAAGCATGTTGAACCTATTCGTGATGGTGACGTTTCACTAGGTGACCAAGAAAATATGGCCTTTATGGGAACGATGGTGACGCGTGGTAGTGGGGTTGGTATCGTAGTTGGAATAGGTATGAATACAGCAATGGGTCAAATTGCCGAGCTTCTTCAATCGGCACAAACGATGATCACACCACTGCAAAGAAGACTAGAGCAATTAGGAAAAATTTTAATAACAGTTGCATTACTCTTAACCCTATTAGTCGTCGTTGTTGGTGTCATAAATGGACATGAAATGTATGAAATGTTCTTAGCGGGCGTTTCATTGGCTGTTGCTGCAATTCCAGAAGGGCTCCCTGCAATTGTTACGGTTGCACTTTCCCTAGGTGTTCAACGGATGATTAAGAAAAATGCAATTGTCCGTCGCTTGCCAGCTGTTGAAACATTGGGCTGTGCATCGGTCATATGCTCCGATAAAACAGGTACAATGACTCAAAATAAAATGACGGTTACACATCTATGGTCCGGTGGGAAAACGTGGTCAGTTTCAGGTACAGGCTATGATGTAAATGGGAAATTTTTTGCAGGAGAAAGAGAAATCAAACCATCTGATCACAAAACCCTTCAACAATTATTGACCTTTGGTGTTTTATGTAATAACGCATCATTAAAGCGTAAGGATGAGACAATCGTCGTTGACGGTGACCCAACAGAAGGTGCTCTTCTTGTAGCAGGTATTAAAGCAGGCCTTACGAATGAATTTTTAGCAAAGCAATTTGAAATTGTTGATGAGTTCCCATTTGATTCCTCAAGAAAAATGATGAGTGTCATCGTCAAGGACAGAGCCGGAAATCAATTTGTGGTTACAAAAGGTGCACCAGACGTCCTACTTGGTGTAAGTAAATCCGTCCTTTGGGATCACAAGCAACAACCATTATCAGCAGATTACGAGAATAAGATTAAAAATGCAATTGAAGGATTGGCTTCAGATGCCCTAAGAACAATTGCTGTTGGCTTTAAACCGTTAAGACCTAATCAACAAGTAGAATCTGAAGGTGAGGCAGAAAGCGACTTAACCTTTATTGGAATCCAAGGGATGATCGATCCGCCGCGTCCTGAAGTCAAAGCAGCCGTTAAAGAGTGTAAGGATGCAGGAATAAAAACAATTATGATAACAGGTGACCATCTCATTACAGCTAAAGCTATCGCAACTCAGCTCGGAATTTTGCCAGCTGGCGGCAAAGTACTAGACGGATATGCTCTTTCAAAAATGGATATAGATGAGCTAGAGGCCATTGTAGATGATGTCTATGTATATGCAAGGGTATCACCTGAACATAAGCTGAAAATCGTAAAAGCTCTTCAAAGCAGGGGACATATCGTTGCAATGACGGGGGATGGGGTAAATGACGCTCCTGCAATCAAAGCATCCGATATCGGAATAGCAATGGGAATTACCGGAACAGATGTTGCGAAGGAAGCATCTTCATTGGTATTGCTGGATGATAATTTCGCAACGATAAAAGCAGCCATTAAAGAAGGTAGAAATATCTATGAAAATATTAGAAAATTTATCCGCTATTTATTAGCTTCCAATGTAGGTGAAATTCTTGTGATGTTGTTTGCGATGCTAATGGGCCTTCCATTGCCACTCGTTCCGATTCAAATTCTTTGGGTGAACCTTGTAACAGATGGATTACCAGCAATGGCTCTTGGACTAGACCAGCCGGAAGGTAATTTAATGAAACATGGGCCGCGACATCCAAAAGAAGGGGTCTTTGCCAGGGGGCTGGGCTGGAAAATTATTAGCCGCGGATTCTTAATCGGGATTGCGACACTAGCTGCCTTTTTGGTGGTGTATCATCGAGATCCGAATAATCTAGGCTATGCGCAAACAATCGCATTCGCAACACTTGTCATGGCTCAGTTAATCCATGTGTTTGATTGCCGAAGTGAACGTTCCATTTTCCACCGAAACCCGTTCCAAAATATGTACTTAGTTTGGGCGGTTATTTCATCTGTTTTATTAATGCTGATTGTGATTTATTATCCGCCACTACAACCAGTCTTTAAGACATATGCTATTGTACCAAGAGATTGGCTACTAGTGATTGGAATGTCTGCACTTCCTACATTCCTGCTAGCAGGATCTTTATTAACAAGCAAGCGTTCAACTGCCAGTGCCTAAAAAAAATGTGAGACTTGGAATTTAGATACAGAACTATGTTATAATTCATGAGGTAATAGAGTGTGAACTCCATTACCTTTTTTCATTTGTCTAGCTCCAGCGCCTAGCCCCTCGAGGTCACAAGCCAATCTGTCAAGAAGGTCAAAGAACAACCTTCTAGCCAGCTCGTCTTGTGCTTGTCGGACTTGCACAGGAAGTGCTGACATCGACGTTTCCACAGGACGTGGCAGTAGTTAGTCGATGTTCCACTTCAAGGCGCTCGCGCTTTTGTTTTTTGTTAAGAACTATTCGATTTTAGAAAACAATGGTAAAATAAAAAAGGATACCACGAATGTATACATAAGCGAAATACCTGTTATGTCAGATTGGAAGTGATATGATGATTGTAAGTATGACAGGTTTTGGGCGTGCCAAAAAAGAATCAAATGCATTCTCTGTTCATGTAGAGCTGAAATCTGTAAACCATCGATTCTGTGAAATCAACATAAGATTACCTAGACAACTACTGTTTCTTGAGGATAAAATAAAAAAAGCAATATTAGAGCATGTAAAAAGAGGACGTGTCGAAGTATTTCTAACAATTGAAGGGGAAGGACTTGTTTCGAAAACAATTTCCATTGACTGGGACTTATTAGACGCCCTTGTTTCGTCAACAAAGCAAATCCAGGAAAAATACCAGCTTCCTGATCAAATTACAACTGGACAGCTGCTCTCCAATGAAAATATTCTTTCCATCGAAGAAAAAGAAATGGAAAATCAGGAACTAGAATCAACGGTGCTTGAGGTCATTGATCGTGCAGTACTTCAATTAATAGAAATGAGGGAAGTGGAAGGACGGAAACTAAATGAAGATATCCTTTCGTTTCTCGCAAAAATTGAAGCGGATGTAAATATGATTAAAGAATATGCACCAAAAGTGGTTGCTCATTATCGAGATCGTATTGAAAAAAGAATCAAAGAGTATGTGGGAAATGAATTTGATGAAAATCGTGTGCTCACAGAGGTTGCCCTATTTGCAGAAAAAGCTGATATTAGTGAAGAGCTAACACGACTTGAAAGCCATATTAGTCAATTTAGGGAAACCGTCCAAACAACTGAACCAATTGGCAGAAAACTTGATTTTATCGTCCAGGAAATGAACAGGGAAACCAATACAATCGGTTCAAAAGCAAATGATCCTTTAATAGCAAAACATGTAGTGGAAATGAAAAGCTTACTAGAGAAAATAAAAGAGCAAGTTCAAAATATCGAATAAGCTTGATTATAAAGCCCTTTTCGCGGCAAAAATAAAGGGGTACATAGGGGGGGAGATTTAGTGCAAATCAAATTAATAAATATCGGATTTGGGAATATTGTCTCGGCCAACAGAATAATTTCGATTGTTAGTCCCGAATCTGCTCCAATTAAACGAATTATTCAAGATGCCAGGGATCGAGGAATGCTCATTGATGCTACATACGGAAGAAGGACGCGCGCAGTCATGATTATGGATAGTGATCATATTATCCTATCTGCAGTCCAGCCAGAGACAGTTGCACAAAGACTATCTAAAGAAGATGAGCTAACAGACGAAGGGTAGGGTTAAAGACGAATGAAAGAAAGAGGTTTATTAATTGTTTTATCTGGTCCATCTGGTGTGGGAAAAGGAACTGTCCGAAAAGCGATATTTTCACAGCCAGATACAAAATTTCAATACTCCATTTCAACGACGACGAGAAAACCTCGCCTCGGCGAAGTGGATGGTGTCGATTACTTCTTTAAAACGAAGAATGAGTTTGAACGATTAATTGAAAACAACAGGCTTCTTGAATGGGCAGAGTATGTTGGGAACTATTATGGAACCCCAATTGACTATGTTGAATCAACCTTACAAGAAGGGAAAGATGTATTTCTAGAAATTGAAGTACAAGGTGCACTTCAAGTAAGAAAAGCATTCCCAGAAGGGTTATTCATTTTCTTAGCGCCGCCAAGTCTAAAAGAATTAAGGAATAGAATCGTTACGAGGGGTACTGAAACTGATGATTTAATTCTTAACAGAATGAAGGTTGCAAAAGAAGAAATTGAAATGATGGACGCCTATGATTATGTTGTAGAAAATGATCAAGTTGAGCTTGCCTGCAATCGGATTAATGCGATTGTTACGGCTGAACATTGTCGCCGTGACCGTGTGGCGAGACGCTATAAACAAATGCTGGAGGTTGATTTTTAATGTTAAACCCATCTATTGACTCACTATTAAATAAATTAAATTCCAAATATACACTTGTGACTGTTGCTTCTAAAAGGGCAAGAGTGATGCAAGAAAAAAATGATGGAATGGTACAGAAGCCTGTTTCCTTTAAATCAGTTGGTAAAGCACTAGAAGAAATCGATGGCGGTCTTCTTTATTATTCAATTGATAAAAAAACGGATGTCGATTCAGTATCAACAACTAATGAATAACCGAAAATAACAACCTCTTAAGCAGGTTGTTATTTTTTTAGTAATGTCTAGCCAAAGTAAGGCGCTTTAGCCTTTCTATAAAGGGGGGATTCAAATGCAGAGTAAAAAAATACTACTTTGCGTAAGTGGCGGAATTGCGGTATATAAGGCTGCAGCTTTAACAAGCAAACTAACCCAAGCTGGTGCAAAAGTAAAAGTGATCATGAGCGAATCTGCAATTAAATTTGTTACTCCGTTAACATTCCAAGCACTTTCAAGAAATGATGTGTACTTTGATACCTTCGATGAAAAAAATCCTGCTGTTATCGCCCACATCGATCTTGCTGATTGGGCTGATCTAGTTATCGTCGCACCTGCAACAGCGAATACAATAGGCAAGCTTGCAAATGGAATCGCAGATAATATGATTACCACAACATTACTAGCAACCACGGCTCCTGTCTGGATTGCTCCGGCAATGAATGTCCATATGTACGACCATCCCGCAGTAAAACGCAATATTGATATTTTAGCAAGGGATGGGTATCTATTTATTGAACCATCTGAAGGGTATTTGGCATGTGGCTATGTTGGAAAAGGGCGTCTAGAGGAGCCGGAAAAAATCGTTGAACTCCTAACTGCCCATTTTTTGGAGCAACCGATATTAAAAGGTAAAAAGATCTTAATTACGGCCGGGCCGACACGTGAAAAGATTGACCCGGTTCGATTCTTTACGAATCGTTCTACTGGAAAAATGGGTTATGCGATTGCCGAAGCAGCAAATAAAATGGGTGCAGAAGTAACGTTAATTTCTGGACCAACTACTCTTCCAGTACCTCCTAATGTGAGAATGATTCCTGTCGAATCCGCTGAAGAAATGTTTATACAAGTCATGAACTTTTATAAACAAAGCGATATCGTGATCAAATCAGCAGCTGTTGCCGATTATCGTCCAAAACAAGTCTTTGAAGGAAAAATGAAAAAGAATTCTGGGGATCTTATCTTAGAACTTGAAAGAACGACTGATATTTTAAAAACGATAGGTGAACAAAAAGAGCACCAATTTTTAGTGGGCTTTGCAGCAGAGACGGACAATCTTGATGAATATGCAAAACGGAAACTATCCTCGAAAAATCTTGATATGATTGTTGCGAATAATGTGACGACTACAGGAGCGGGATTTGGTACAGACACAAATCTTGTAACCATTTTTAAAAAAGATGGAACACATAAAGAATTGCCGATGATGACAAAGCTTGATGTTGCAAAATCCGTACTACGGGAAGTAAAGCAGATGTTGGATGGCGAAAAGAAATGAAAATTGCTAGCATTATTGTCGATGTTCCTGCAATGCAAACAGATAAACCATATGATTATATCGTTCCTGATAAATGGAGTGACTTGATTGTACCTGGAATGAGGGTCGTCGTGCCATTTGGTCCTCGTAAGGTCCAGGGTTTCGTTATGAGTCTAACAAAGAAGACTGAAGTGAATAAGTTAAAGGAAATCCATTCCTTGCTTGATCTCACACCTGCTTTGAATGAGGAGCTTCTACATATTGGTAAATGGTTAACGGAAAAAACACTTTGCTTTACAATATCTGCTCTGCAAGCAATGCTTCCATCCGCAATGAGGGCGAAATATGAGAAGGAAATAAGACTTCTTAACCCAGCAAAAAGAAATGAATTGGAAACTAAGATTCAAGCTTCTTTTGAACAACAAAATGAGGTTCACTGGGAAGATGCCGAAAAAAACGATTTATTGCATATTTACCAAAAGGATATTAAAAAAGGTCTTCTTGAGGTCGTCTACAATGTGAAAAATCGCAGCAACAAGAAAACGATGAAACAGGTCCAGTCATCACTTTCGATAGAGGAAACTGAAAAAATAGTTCAAGAGCTACCCAAGACTGCGAAAAAACAGAAACAAGTTCTTGAATTTTTATTAAAAAATCAGAAACCATTTCTTTTAAAGGAGCTTTTGCAGGAGGTTGGTGTTACTGACAGTACGATTCGAACATTGGTAAAGAAAGGTCTTATCACTGAACAAAATGTTGAGGTTTACCGAGATCCATTTGCGGACAAGCATTTTGAGCAAACGACAGCAATGCCATTGACAGTTGAACAGCAAAATGCGATTTCTCCAATTCTTGCCTCAATCGAAGATGTCCTTCATAAGGTGTTTTTAATGTATGGTGTTACCGGAAGTGGAAAAACCGAGGTGTATATGCAGGCGATTGATACTGTGTTAAAAAAGGGTAAGGAAGCGATTGTCCTTGTGCCCGAAATCTCACTAACTCCACAGATGGTCAGTCGATTTAAGGGGCGCTTTGGTTCTCGGGTTGCTGTGATGCATAGTGGACTTGGAATCGGTGAGAAATATGATGAGTGGCGAAAAATTTACCGTAAGGAAGTAAGTGTTGTAGTTGGAGCAAGATCTGCGGTATTTGCACCATTCGAGAATATAGGGATTATTATTATTGATGAAGAACATGAATCAAGCTATAAGCAGGAAGATAATCCGAGATACCATGCAAGGGATGTCGCGATTTTCCGTGGTCAGTTGCATAATGCCCCTGTCATTTTGGGAAGTGCAACTCCAACTCTTGAATCCTTTGCACGTGCTTCAAAGAATGTCTATGAACTTATTACATTAAAGGAAAGAGTCAATAACCGACCGTTACCGACTGTTGAAATTGTAGATATGCGCGAGGAATTACGCAACGGGAATCGTTCGATGTTTTCAACTCCCCTTTTTGAAAAATTAACGGCAAGACTTGAACGAAACGAACAGTCGGTTTTATTTTTAAATAAACGGGGTCATTCCTCGTTTGTTATGTGCAGGGATTGCGGGTATGTCGCAAATTGCCCGCATTGTGACATTTCACTAACCTATCATAAACCACATCACAGCTTAAAATGCCATTATTGTGGATATGAAACCTTCATGCCTAACACATGTAATGAGTGTGGAAGTGAGCATATCCGATTTTTTGGGACTGGCACACAGAAGGTTGAAGAAGAACTTGCGAAGGTTTTACCAGAAGCAAGGGTGATTCGTATGGACGTTGATACAACCAGTAGAAAAGGTGCCCATGAGAAATTATTGAAGGAATTCGGTGACCAAAGAGCAGATATTTTATTAGGAACACAAATGATTGCAAAAGGATTAGATTTTCCTAATGTTACATTGGTCGGGGTACTAACTGCAGATACAATGCTCAACCTGCCAGATTTTCGTTCGTCAGAAAAAACATTTCAGCTTCTTACACAGGTGAGCGGAAGAGCGGGACGGCATGAACTGCCAGGTGAGGTTGTAATTCAAAGCTATACACCAGAGCATTATAGCATTGAGCTTGCAAGTCATCATAATTTTGATGGATTCTATCAAAATGAAATGCGCATTAGAAAGGCTCATGCTTATCCGCCTTTTTATTATCTTGCATTAGTTACTGTAACACATCCGGAGCTAACGAAAACGGTTGATGTTGCTGAGAAAATTGCAATCTATTTACGGAAATCCTTATCTAATCAATCGATCATCTTAGGACCGGTTACATCACCGATTGCCCGGATTAATGATAGATATCGATATCAATGCATGATAAAATACAAAAATGAACCAAATCTTAATCAGCTTTTAAAAGGAATTTTGGATCGATACCAAAGAGAAATTGCACAAAACTCACTCACATTATCAATCGACTTAAACCCATATATAATGATGTAGTTTAAAGTTACGAAAAAAGAGAGAGACTGATAGAAAAGCGCAAGGCGCCTGGAGTTAGTTATATAAAACTTGTCATGGAGGAACTCGCTTGTCTTTATTACCAATCGTTAAATATCCAAATGAAATACTTGAGGTTGAATGTGAAAAGGTGACAATCTTTGACCGAAAACTATCAAAACTAATAAAAGATATGTATGACACAATGCTCGAGGCGGATGGTGTTGGATTAGCCTCCCCTCAAGTTGGAATTGCAAAACAAATCGCCATCGTTGATATAGGAGACGAGAGCGGACTTATTGAACTAATTAATCCCGTGATCCTTGAGCGAAGAGGTGAACAGGTAGGTCCAGAAGGCTGTCTCAGTTTTCCGGACCTTTTTGGTGAAGTAACACGTAGTGATTATGTAAAGGTAAGGGCGCAAAACCGAAGGGGAAAAATATACGTAGTCGAGGCAAGAGATTTCTTGGCGCGTGCGATTCAGCATGAAATTGATCATCTTCACGGTATTTTATTTACCTCAAAGGTGAACCGTTTTTATGAAGATGGAGAAATTGAAGGGTAGGTAAATAACATGGAACGTATTGTATTTATGGGTACTCCAGACTTTTCAGTACCTGTTTTACGTCAAATTATAGAGGATGGCTACGAGGTTGTAGCTGTCGTGACACAACCAGACAGACCTGTCGGAAGAAAAAGAGTTTTAACTCCTCCACCTGTTAAAGTAGAGGCAATGAAGCACAATATCCCAGTCCTGCAACCAAATAAAATAAGAGAAAAACAGGAAATTGAACAAGTGTTGAGCTATAATCCTGATTTAATCATTACAGCAGCATTTGGACAAATTCTTCCAAGTGAATTATTAGAAGCTCCGAAGCATGGATGTATAAATGTACACGCCTCATTACTCCCTGAACTTAGAGGCGGGGCACCGATTCATTATTCAATCCTTCAAGGGAAGAAAAAAACAGGTATTACCATTATGTATATGGTTGAAAAGCTGGATGCAGGAGATATATTAACACAAGTTGAAATTCCAATTTTAGAAACAGACCATGTTGGTTCGTTGCATGACAAATTAAGTGTGGCAGGCTCAAAGCTTTTATCAGAAACGATTCCTTTACTTTTGGATGATAAAATAACACCGATAAAACAGGATGATTCCAAAGCAACCTTTGCTTCAAACATTAAACGCGAACAAGAAAAGATAGATTGGGCAAAAGATGGGGAGGATATTTACAACCATATCCGCGGGCTACACCCATGGCCTGTTGCATATACCACATTAAATGGTGATGTAATAAAAATATGGTGGGGAGAAAAGGTACCATCATCCACCTCTAAAGCCTGCGGAACTGTTGTTTCAATTGAAAAGGATGGGTTTATTGTTTCAACTGGGAATACTACTTTAATAAAAATCACCCAACTTCAGCCTGCTGGAAAGAAAAAGATGAGTGCAGAGCAATTCTTGTTAGGGGCAGATATACAGGTAGGGACTCAGTTAGGGGACAACAATGACGAAAACTAATATTCGAAATATAGCACTCGAAATCTTATTGCAAATTGAAAAAAATCAGGCTTATAGCAATCTTCTTCTGAACCAAATGATTAAAAAGCATGAGGTAAAAGGAAAGGATGCAGGTCTGCTTACAGAGATTGTCTATGGAACAATCCAACGCCGTGATACATTGGACTTTTATTTGGCCCCCTTTTTAAAAAAGAGCAAAAAACTAGATCAATGGGTGAGAATTTTATTAAGGCTTTCCCTTTATCAAATGGTCTTTTTAGACCGGGTACCAGAACGGGCAATCTTTTTTGAAGCGGTCGAAATTGCGAAAAAAAGAGGGCATAAAGGTACGGCATCACTTGTTAATGGAGTGCTTCGCTCCATCCAGCGCGATGGATTGCCATCATTGGATCAACTTAAGGATGAAGCGAAGAGACTTGCAATAGAAACAAGTCATCCGATTTGGCTTGTTAAGCGTTGGGTTCAGCAAATAGGAATGGAAGAAACTCGAAAAATGTGTGAGGTAAACTGTACTCCTCCAGAACAAACAGCACGTGTCAATAGTGCGGAGATAACGAAAGAAGAGCTTATTCAAATGCTAAAAGAAGATGGAATTGAAGCAGAAGAGGGAAGCGTTTCTGTTGATGCAATTAAGGCGGTTCGTGGAAATCTAGCCCATGCAAAGGCTTTTAAGGAAGGTTATTTTACCATCCAGGATGAAAGCTCCATGCTAGTAGCCCGTGCGCTTGGTGTGGAAAAAGGAGATCAAATTCTTGATAGCTGCGGGGCACCAGGAGGAAAAACAACACATATTGCTGAAATACTGCAAAATACGGGTAAGGTTTGTTCACTCGACCTTCATGAACATAAAATAAAATTAATCAATGAGGCAGTCAACCGATTAGGGTTAGAAAATGTTGAAACAAAAGCCCTTGATAGTAGAAAAGCTGGGCAAATCTTTGAACCAGAAATGTTTGATAAAATTCTCGTTGATGCACCGTGTTCAGGCCTTGGTGTTATTAGAAGAAAACCAGACATTAAATATTCAAAATCTGAATCAGACAATGAAAATCTTGCAAAAATACAACTAGACATTTTAAATGAGGTTTCATCTTTATTAAAAAAAGGTGGTATACTCGTGTATAGCACATGTACAATAGATTACGAAGAAAATGAAGGTGTTATTATAGCCTTCCTTCAACAAAATAAAGATTTTATGCTAGATGAAACAATCGAAAATTACCTGCCTGAAATAGTGAAACCATATATTAAAAATGGACAACTTCAACTTTATCCACATTATTTTGGTACAGATGGATTTTATATTGCAAGATTAAGGAAGCAGGTGTAATGTATTGGAAGAAGTACAAACAACTAGAAGAAAAAAACAAAACTTACCAGATTCAAAACCATCCATTTATTCTTTACGGGTAGAAGAGCTGGAAACCTGGCTCGTTGAAAATGGAGAGAAGAAATTTCGCGGAAACCAGATTTTTGAATGGCTCTACACGAAGCGGGTTACAACATTTGATGAGATGACAAACCTTTCAAACACACTAAGACAAAGGCTTGATGAGCATTTTACGATTACGACTCTTAAAACCATCATTCAGCAAACATCTGCTGACGGCACAATGAAGTTTTTATTTGAACTTCAAGATGGATATTCAATTGAAACAGTTCTTATGAGACATGGCTATGGAAACTCCATTTGTGTAACAACACAGGTTGGTTGCCGCATCGGCTGTACCTTCTGTGCGTCAACATTAGGAGGACTAAAGCGAAATCTAGAGGCTGGTGAAATTGTTGCCCAAGTTGTAAAGGTTCAAAAGGCCTTAGATGAACTGGATGAGCGAGTAAGTCATCTTGTGATCATGGGAATTGGTGAGCCATTTGATAATTATGATCACATGCTTTCATTCCTAAAAATTATTAATCATGAAAAGGGTTTAAACATTGGGGCCCGACATATTACTGTTTCAACAAGTGGAATCATTCCAAAAATCTATAAGTTTGCAGATGAACAATTACAAATAAATTTTGCAATCTCTTTACATGCACCTAATACAGAAATAAGAAGCAGGTTGATGCCGATTAATCGCGCGTACAAACTGCCTGATTTAATGGAAGCTGTACGCTATTATATTGAAAAAACAGGGAGAAGAATTAGCTTTGAGTATGGGTTATTTGGCGGCGTTAACGATCAAGTTGAACATGCTGAAGAACTTGCAGAGCTATTAAAGGGAATTAAATGTCATGTTAACTTAATTCCAGTCAATTATGTTCCTGAGCGCGATTATGTGAGAACACCACGAGAGCAGATCTTTGAATTTGAAAAGACATTAAAGAAGCATGGTGTTAATGTAACAATTCGACGTGAACAAGGTCATGATATCGACGCTGCCTGTGGTCAATTACGAGCAAAGGAGCGTAAAGAGGAGACGAGGTGAAACATATGAAGTCGTTCTTTTTGACAAACCGGGGAAAAGTAAGGCAAATCAATGAAGATAGCTGTGGTGTTTATCATAACAAGGATGGACAAGTATTGGCTGTTGTAGCTGACGGAATGGGAGGGCATTTAGCTGGGGATGTTGCGAGTAGTATGACAACATCACAGCTTCAGTCCTTCTGGGAAGCAAGTGAAAAAATCTCAACATCGGAATCAGCGGAAAGCTGGCTCAAGGAGTATGTTTCAAAAATAAATACAAATCTTTATACACATTCACAAGCTAATGATGAATGCAAAGGTATGGGAACGACCGTTGTTGCCGCAATTTGTACTGAACTTTTTACAACCGTGGTCCATATCGGAGATAGTCGTTGCTATTGTCTCAATAGTCATGGGTTCCAACAGATTACTGAAGATCATTCACTCGTTAATGAACTTGTTCGTTCAGGGCATATTTCCAAGGAAGATGCAGAGCATCATCCACGTAAAAATGTCGTTTTACGCGCATTAGGTACGGAAACAAATGTCCAAATGGACTTAAAAACGTTAATTTTAGATGAAGGTGATATGCTTTTAATTTGCTCTGACGGCTTGTCCAATAAGGTCTCGGAAGCAGAATTAAAAGGCATTCTAGAAAGTGATGATCCTATCGAAATAAGGTGCGAAAAACTCGTTCAATTGGCCAATGACAATGGTGGAGAAGATAATATTTCACTAGTAATCGTCGATTACACTTCTGAAAGCGAGGGCGAATAATCCTATGCTTATTGGAAGACGATTAAGTGGTCGTTATAAAATTCTCGAAGTCATTGGTGGAGGCGGGATGGCCAATGTGTACCTTGCACGTGACGTAATCCTTGAGCGGGATGTAGCTATTAAAGTTCTCCGTTTAGATTTTTCAAATGATGAAGAATTTATCAAGCGCTTTAGACGTGAAGCCCATGCTGCTACAAGCTTGGCACACCCGAATATTGTTAGCATTTATGATGTTGGGGAAGAAGAGGATATTTACTATATCGTCATGGAATATGTTCCTGGTCAAACCTTGAAACAATACATACAGCGAAATGCACCGCTTCACCCAAAAGAAGCGATTAATATTATGTTGCAGCTAACATCTGCAATGTCACATGCGCACCAAAATCAGATTGTTCACCGTGACATCAAACCTCAGAACATCTTAATTGATCATGATGGAACAGTAAAGGTAACTGATTTTGGGATTGCAGTTGCACTGAGCTCAACAACTATTACACAAACAAACTCCGTGCTAGGTTCGGTTCATTATTTATCACCAGAACAAGCAAGAGGTGGTATGTCAACACGAAAGTCCGATATCTATTCTCTTGGTATTGTCATGTTTGAGCTTTTGACAGGTCGCGTTCCTTTTGAAGGTGAATCTGCAGTATCCATTGCTTTAAAACATTTACAAACCGATACCCCATCCCCAAAAAGATGGAATGCTACAATACCACAGAGTGTAGAAAACATTATTTTAAAAGCAACAGCGAAAGATCCATTCCATCGCTACGATTCAGTTGAAGAAATGGAAGAGGATTTGCAGACAGCACTCTTTCCAAATCGGTTAAACGAAGAGAAATTTGTAATACCAGATATGGATGATGAAGTGACAAAGGCGATTCCGATTATCAAGGATAATAGTCTGGTTTCAAAAGAAACAGTGATTAGGGACTCCCAGAAGAACACGAATCAGACCGAGCAAGTGCAAAAACCAAAGAAAAAGAAAAAGAAAAATAAGCTATTAGTTACGCTCGCAATCATCTTTTTCTTTATCATAGCAGCTGGTGTAGCTGCAGTTACGGTTTTCCCGGCATTGTTTTTACCAAAAGATGTCGATGTTCCGGATGTTACAACACTGGACTATGATAGAGCGGTTAGTAAATTGAAGGAAGCTGGTTTTACAATTCGTGATAAGATCGAAATCAGTGACCAGGAAATACCTGAAGGGAAAATTGTTCGAACTAACCCTGAGGCAGGGGCTTCAGTGAAGGAACGTGCTCCGATTGATTTATATGTAAGTACCGGTAAAAAGAAAGTGCCATTTAAGGATTATGTCGGAAAAGATTTCGAGGAAATTAAAGCTAAATTAGATAAAGAAAATTATTTATATGTGGATAAGGAAGAAGAATTTAATGATAGTGCTCCTGGAACCATCCTTAAGCAATCAATCGAAGAAGGAAAAGAGGTTGTTCCAGAAGAAACAGAAGTCACCTTTACAATAAGCAAGGGACTTGAAACTATTAAACTTGCTGATTTAACAAAATATCCAGCAAATGCGTTAGATGAATATGCAAAATCAACTGGGTTGAATATTGATTACTCAGAGGAACAATTTTCAGATGAAATCCCGGCTGGACAAGCGATGTTGCAATCACCTGAAAAAGGGACTGAATTAACGAAGGGTGATAAGGTTAAGGTAATCATGTCAAAAGGTTCTGAACCAAAAGAACCGAAAAACGTGAAGCGAACCATAACAATTGACTATATTCCGGATGAAGAGGAAAATCCGCAGTTGGTACAAATTTATATTAGGGATGCCAATAATAATATTTCGAAAATTTATAAACAAATCGAAATAAAGGAAGATTACTCAATCGATATAAACTTTGTTATTAACCCTGGTGAATCTGCCGAATACAGGGTGTACATTGATGAAAAACCAGACCAGAGTGAAGAAATTCCGTATGAAGAATAGGTTGCACAAGGGTAGTGAAGTATTTTTTAGCTACCAGATGCATGTCGTAGCGAATGAAATAAAACAAGGAGTGAAACTATGCCAGAAGGCAAAATCATAAAGGCTTTAAGCGGTTTTTATTATGTTCAAATCGAAAATGGAAAACTAATTCAATGTCGTGGCAGAGGGGTCTTTAGGAAAAATAAAGTCACCCCATTGGTAGGCGACCATGTTGTATTTCAGGCAGAAAATGATACGGATGGATATATTATGGAAGTTTTGGAACGCAAAAATGAATTGGTTCGTCCGCCAATTGCAAATGTTGATCAAGCTATTTTAGTTTTTTCAGCGATTAAGCCCGATTTTAGTCCATTGTTGTTGGATCGCTTTCTTGTTTTAGTTGAATCAAACGATATAGAACCTATTATTTGTATTAGTAAAACGGATTTAATTTCGAATGATGCAGTTCAGGAAATAGAGGAATATGCAAGAAATTATCGGGAAATCGGCTATCATGTCCTGTTAACTTCTACGAAGGAAAGAGGGGGTCTAGACCAGCTGATACCGTTATTGGGTAATCAAATCTCGGTATTTGCTGGTCAATCCGGAGTTGGGAAATCTTCGTTATTAAATACACTTCGACCAGATCTGGAACTCGAAACAAATGAAATTTCAATGTCATTAGGCAGAGGAAAACATACGACAAGACATGTTGAATTAATTGAGGTTGGGAATGGGCTTGTTGCAGATACCCCAGGATTTAGTTCGTTGGAATTTCTTACAATTGAAGCAGAGGAACTTTCGTATTGCTTCCCAGAAATTTATAAAGCGGGTTCGAATTGTAAATTTCGGGGCTGCACACATATTTCTGAACCGAAGTGCGCTGTCAGACAAGGCGTAGAGGATGGAACGATTGCACAATTTCGTTATGATCACTATGTGAGTTTTTATGAAGAAATAAAGGAAAGAAAGCCGAGGTATTAATCATGATTAAAATTGCACCATCCATTCTTTCAGCAGATTTTGCAAAGCTTGGAGAAGAAATCAAGGATGTTGAAAATGGGGGAGCAGACTATATTCATGTTGATGTCATGGATGGTCACTTTGTTCCGAATATTACAATCGGTCCACTTATCGTGGAAGCGATTCGACCGATTACAAAATTGCCGTTAGATGTTCATTTAATGATCGAAAATCCAGACCAATACATTCCTGCCTTTGCAAAAGCAGGGGCAGACATTTTAACGGTACATGTTGAGGCATGTCCGCATCTTCATCGTACCATTCAATTAATTAAATCACATGGTGTTAAGGCTGGAGTGGTTTTAAACCCAGCCACCCCTGTTGATTCCATTAAGCATGTGATTGAGGATATTGATTTAGTATTGTTAATGACTGTGAACCCCGGATTTGGCGGACAAAAATTTATCCATTCTGTCCTTCCTAAAATTGAGGAAGTTGCAAAAATGGTGAAAGAAAAGAATTTGAAAGTAGAAATCGAAGTGGACGGTGGGGTCAATCAAGAAACAGCAAGGCTTTGTGCCCGTGCTGGTGCAAATGTCCTTGTTGCTGGATCAGCCATTTATAATCAAGAAGATCGGAAAATAGCAATCGAACAAATCCGCAGTCTATAAAAAAGAGCAGAAATTTCTGCTCTTTTTTTGTGCCTATTATTACTGGATAGGCTCATGCTTTTAGTAAAGGAACTTTATTTGAATTGTACTTTTTTTAAATTATTTGGCATATGAATGTTTTAAGCAGGTATAAAAGTAATTGCTTTTATTTATATGTACAATGGTACTATTTTTTTACATTTGAATATTATTAATAAGGTAGACTGTATGCTTTCAATGAAAGTACGTGGATATTGCATTGAGGAGGGAAAGTATGAAATTTTATACAATTAAGTTACCAAGGTTCTTGGGCGGTATCGTCCGTGCGATGTTAGGGTCATTTAAAAAAGGATAAAAAAAGCACCGTCCATTGGTGCTTTTTTTTGTGCAAATTTTTAGCTCTTACATATAGTAAGAGCTAATCGCTTTTCTTATTGTCTAGCTTCAGGTGCCAACGGCTCGAGGTCCCAAGCCAATCGCTTCGGAAGGCAATAAGCGCCTTCTGTCAGCGCTTTTCTTGTGCTTGTCGCCGTTAAGCGGACCTTTACGCATTTCGTTTATTACACGCGTTCTACTTTACCAGATTTTAATGCTCTTGCAGAAACGTATACGCGTTTTGGTTTACCGTCAACTAAAATACGAACTTTTTGTAGGTTAGCTCCCCATTTGCGTTTTGAAGCGTTCATTGCATGGGAACGAGCATTACCAGTAGTAGTTTTTCTACCTGTGATTACACATTTACGTGCCATTCTATTTCCCTCCTTACTTGCATAGCAACAATCAAACATAATCGCTTTCTTATAGAAATACTTATATAATTTATCATAACTAATGGGATATTGCAATACTCTGGCACTATGCTTTAAAGGAAAAATACTTGTCAGAACATAGAAATAGTAAAAAGCTATATAATAAAAGATAATGAAGCCATACAGCAAGCCCAATGAATTACTTTTAAAAAATGCGATGTTATAGTAAAATGACTGTAGCCAAGGTGAACAATTAAAAGGGGGAGACTTTCATGTCCATCGAATTAAAAACGAAGTACGGACAAATTGATATATCGAACGATGTAATTGCAACGGTTGCTGGAGGAGCTGCTATCGATTGTTACGGGATCGTTGGAATGGCTTCAAGAAAGCAAATTAAAGATGGTATCTCTGAGCTTTTACGTAAAGAAAATTTTGCCCGCGGTGTTGTTGTTCGTCAAGAAAATGATGAAGTGCATATCGACATGTACATAATTGTAAGTTATGGCACGAAAATTTCTGAGATTGCCCACAATGTTCAATCAAAGGTGAAATATACATTAGACCAAACAGTAGGACTTGCTGCTAGCTCGGTTAATATTTACGTGCAAGGAGTTCGTGTTACGAACCCTTAAAGAGGAGGAAAATGGCGTGTCAATTACTACATTAGATGGAAAACGTTTTGCAAAAATGGTGTTATTAGGTGCTGCACATTTATCTAATAATGCAAAAATGGTAGATGCCCTTAACGTTTTCCCTGTTCCAGATGGTGATACCGGAACGAATATGAATCTTTCCATGACATCTGGTGCAAAGGAAGTAAAAAATAATATTACCCCACATATTGGAAAAATCGGGGCATCCTTAGCACGAGGATTATTAATGGGTGCACGAGGTAACTCTGGTGTTATCCTATCTCAGCTTTTCAGAGGCTTTTCTAAGGCGTTTGAACAAAAGGAAACATTGAGTGCTTCTGAATTTGCTCATGCTTTTGAAATGGGTGTTGAAACAGCATACAAGGCTGTGATGAAACCTGTTGAAGGAACAATCTTAACGGTTGCAAAAGATGCTGCAAAGCGTGCTGTTGCCGTAGCAAAAAATGAGACCGACATCATCGTTGTGATGGATGAGCTTGTAAAAGAGGCTAAAGCATCATTGAATCGAACACCTGATCTATTGCCAGTGTTGAAAGAAGTTGGAGTTGTCGATAGTGGCGGTCAAGGATTAGTTTTTGTTTACGAAGGATTCCTTGCGGAACTGAAAGGTGAAACAATTGAGAATATGTCAATTTCAGCACCATCATTGAATGAACTTGTAAATGCGGAGCATCACAAAAGTGTTCAAAGTCATATGAATACAGAGGATATCGTATTTGGTTACTGTACAGAATTTATGGTGAAGTTTGAAGAAGAAAAGACAAACAAGCATCCATTTTCTGAAGAACTGTTCCGGAATGATTTAAGCCGTTTCGGTGATTCATTATTAGTTATTTCTGACGATGATATTGTGAAAGTACATATCCATTCCGAGCAGCCTGGTGAGGTTTTATCATATGGCCAACGTTATGGAAGCTTGATCAAGATGAAGATTGAGAATATGCGTGAACAGCATACTGCCATTCTAAATGAAGATGAAGCACATGCTCCAGTACAAGAGAAACAAAACAAAGAAAAAGAGAAATACGCGATTATCACTGTTGCGATGGGTTCGGGAATCACAGAATTATTTAAAAGTATCGGAGCTCATGTTGTTATTGAGGGTGGGCAAACAATGAATCCGAGTACTGAGGATTTTGTAAAGGCAATTGAATCAATACATGCAGAAAACTTTATCATTCTTCCTAATAACAAAAATATTATTATGGCAGCCGAACAGGCAGCCTCTGTTATTGATGGAAATGTGATTGTTGTTCCTTCAAGAACCGTCCCTCAAGGGATGTCAGCATTGCTTGCTTTTAACCCAACTGGTGAATTGGAAGTAAATCAGACTACGATGACAGGTGCATTAAGCAATGTAAAAACTGGTCAAATCACATTTGCAGTTCGTGATACCAATATTGATGGAATTGATATTGCAAAAGATGATTTCATGGGAATTGCAGATGGGAAAATTGTCGTAACGGATAGGGATAAGTTAAAAGCTGTAAAAAACCTTTTAGCAAAGATCATTTCGGCTGATGACGATGAAATTGTAACTATTATCTATGGACAGGATGCTTCAGAGGATGAGGTAAATAAAATTGTCCAATATCTTGAAAAAGAGTATGGGGACATAGAAGTTGAAGCACATAATGGTGAACAACCGCTATATTCATTTATTTTCTCAGTTGAATAAGGCTACAAAATAGAAGGGATTTATCCCTTCTATTTCAATGTTTGGGGACAATTTCCTGTAGATAAAAAAGTCAGAGACAAATAAAGTATTATGTAGGAACACAGTTTGACCTTTCACCATAAACAGTAGGTAAGGGGGAAAAGTGATGAAGTTTAGAAGTGTTTTTGATATAATTGGGCCGGTTATGATTGGTCCATCAAGCTCACATACAGCAGGGGCAGCTCGTATCGGAAGGGTAGCTAGAAGTTTGTTTGGTCGAGAACCAAAATGGGCAAACATCTCCTTCTATGGATCATTTGCCGAGACTTATAGAGGTCACGGGACCGATGTAGCAATCATCGGTGGTTTGCTTGATTTTGACACATTTGATGAAAGAATTAAAACATCATTGGAAATAGCCAAAGAAGCGGGTATGCAGATAAAGTTCGTTGAAGAGGAAGCCATACCTGAACACCCTAATACAGCTCGAGTTTCGATTGGTGATGATGAAGGGGAATTGGAGCTTGTTGGTATTTCTATAGGTGGCGGAAAAATTGAAATCACCGAGTTAAATGGGTTTCAGCTTCGTTTATCTGGAAATCATCCGGCCATTCTTGTTGTCCACAATGACCGCTATGGTGCGATTGCAGGTGTTGCGAATGTGCTTGCAAAATACGCCATCAATATCGGACATATGGAAGTAGCACGGAAAGAAATGGGAATGCAAGCTCTTATGACAATTGAAGTGGATCAAAACATCGACGGGCAGGTTTTAGATGAATTATCTACCTTACCCAATATCCTAAAAGTAGCCAAAATTGTCGATTAAGAATCTTTTTAAAACGTTTTCAACGATTATTCATGTCTAGTTCCTGGCGCCATCGGCTCGAGGACATAAGCCAATCGCTTCGGAAGGTTGGGGTCATCTTATGCTTTCGCCGAAACCTTAGCGCCATGCACTTTTCTGACAGGAGGGTTTTTTATGTTTCGTAATGTTGCTGAGTTAGTAGAACTTGCTACAACTAATAATATGAAAATAGCAGACGTGATGATTGAACAAGAGGTCAGCGTAACAGGAAAAAGCCGCGAAGACGTCATCGCTCAAATGGAACGGAATCTAGAAGTAATGGAAAAGGCTTTCGAAAGAGGGCTAGCCGGCGTTTCATCTCATTCTGGTTTAACAGGTGGAGATGCCGTTCTGTTACAAAACTATATAAAAAAAGGAAACTTCTTAACTGGTAAAACAGTTCTAGATGCAGTCAGTAAGGCTGTTGCGACAAACGAAGTCAATGCTGCAATGGGAACAATTTGTGCAACACCAACTGCCGGTTCTGCTGGTGTTGTGCCAGGAACTTTATTTGCTGTGAAGGAGAAATTGAATCCAACAAAGGATGAAATGGTTCAGTTTTTATTTACAGCTGGGGCATTTGGATTTGTTGTTGCAAACAACGCTTCCATTTCAGGTGCAGCAGGCGGCTGTCAAGCGGAAGTTGGCTCGGCTGCTGGAATGGCTGCAGCGGCTATTGTCGAAATGGCAGGAGGAACTCCCGGGCAATCTGCTGAGGCATGCGCGATTACGTTAAAAAACATGCTTGGACTCGTCTGTGACCCAGTTGCAGGGCTTGTTGAGGTGCCGTGTGTCAAGCGTAATGCGATGGGAGCAGCCAATGCAATGGTGGCTGCAGATATGGCATTAGCTGGTGTTACAAGCAGAATTCCTTGTGATGAAGTAATCGATGCAATGTATAAAATAGGTCAAACAATGCCAACAGCTTTAAAAGAAACAGCGCAAGGAGGTCTAGCGGCAACCCCGACAGGTCGTGCACTTGAGGCAAAGATCTTTGGGATTTCGCTAAACAAAGGTGAATAGTCTTCTGCAGCAGCCTGTCACGGAAATTAAAGGAATCGGTGAAGAGACAGGAATACAGCTTAACGAGATGCACATTTTTACCATTCTTGACCTACTTTTATACTTTCCATATCGATTTGAAGATTATAGTTTACGAGACCTGGCCGAGGTGAAGCATGAGGAGAAAATAACGATTGAGGGTAAGGTTCACAGTGAGCCGCTGTTAACCTATTACTATCGCAAACGCTCACGCTTAACCTTTAGGGTCCTAGTAGGTCGCTATTTAATAACAGCGACCTGTTTCAATCGGCCGTATTATAAAAATAAGATTTCGTTAAACGATACAATTACAATTACAGGAAAATGGGATCAGCATCGGCAAACCATTACTGTTGGTGAGATTGTTTTCAGTCCTTTGATAAAAGATAACCGAATAGAACCTGTGTATTCTATAAAAGGGAACATCACGGTAAAAGGAATGAAGCGTTTTATCGCACTTGCCCTCGGACAGTTTAGCGACCAAATTGAGGACAACCTCCCCGAGCAATTAGTAGCGACATATCGCCTTCTACCTAAAAAGGATGCGATTAAAATCATGCATCACCCACCCGGTCATCAGGACTTAAAACAAGCGAGAAGACGTTTTGTGTACGAAGAGTTTCTGCTTTTTCAATTAAAAATGCAGGCATTAAGGAAATTTGAACGGGAACAATCAGCTGGTTCTGCAATGAAGTTCCAGATGGAAAAACTAGAAGATTTCATGAATAAATTACCATTTCCATTAACAAATGCCCAAAATCGGGTTGTTACTGAAATCGTGAATGACCTGCGTTCACCACTTCGCATGAATCGATTACTTCAAGGTGATGTTGGTTCAGGTAAAACGGTTGTTGCAGCGATCTCTTTATATGCTGCAATCCTCTCGGGATATCAGGGGGCATTAATGGTGCCCACAGAAATTTTGGCTGAACAGCATGCCCAGTCACTTGTGGAGCTATTCTCAGATTACGGATTAAACATTAAGTTATTAACAAGCTCTGTGAAAGGGAAACGAAGAAGGGAAATTCTCGAACAGCTTGAAGTGGGAGAAATTCATATTCTGGTTGGTACTCATGCGCTTATCCAGGATGAAGTCAATTTCCATAAGCTTGGACTTGTTATAACGGATGAACAGCATCGATTTGGTGTTGGGCAACGCAGGATTTTACGTGAAAAAGGTGAAAGTCCCGATGTCCTATTCATGACTGCAACTCCAATCCCTAGGACACTTGCAATTACGGTTTTTGGTGAAATGGACGTTTCGATTATTGACGAAATGCCGGCAGGACGGAAGAAAATTGAAACCTATTGGGTTAAGCATGAGATGCTTGAGCGGATTTTGGTATTTATTGAAAAAGAACTTGCTAAAGGTAGACAAGCCTATGTAATTTGTCCTCTGATTGAGGAATCTGAAAAGCTGGATGTTCAAAATGCGATTGATGTTCATACAATGCTCTCCTTTCATTTTCAAAACAAAGCGAAAGTCGGCTTAATGCATGGCAGATTGAATGCGGATGAAAAAGAAGATGTGATGAGACAATTTAGTGAAAATGAAGTTCAAATTCTCGTATCAACAACTGTTGTTGAGGTAGGTGTGAACGTACCCAATGCGACATTGATGGTGATTTATGATGCAGAACGATTCGGGCTTTCTCAGCTACACCAATTGCGGGGACGTGTCGGAAGAGGTAGTGAGCAGTCCTATTGTATTCTTCTTGCAGATCCAAAGTCTGAGGTTGGAAAAGAAAGAATGCAGATCATGACAGAAACAAATGACGGCTTTGTTCTTTCGGAAAAAGACCTGGAACTTCGTGGACCTGGGGATTTCTTCGGTCGTAAACAAAGTGGCGTTCCTGAATTTAAGGTAGCAGATATGGTCCATGATTATCGTACTTTAGAGGTAGCGCGAAATGATGCTGCAAAACTAATCAATTCTAAAGCGTTTTGGGAGGATCATTCTTACAAACACTTACGGGATAATTTATTACAAACCGGTATTTTAGATGGAGAAAAATTGGATTAAACCGTATACATGTAAGGCGGATTGTAAGGGATTATTTCTTCTTGCAATCTGCTTTTTTTAATTATATACTTACTATTAGTACCTAGTCTTAAGAGCGCGGACGGTGTATTTTTAATGAGAAGGAATAAAAAAGAACGGCAGCAATTACTTCAGGAAACGATAAAAGTAAATCCATTTATTACCGACGAAGATTTAGCCGAAAAATTTATGGTGAGTGTTCAAACGATTCGTTTGGACCGATTGGAATTATCCATTCCTGAGCTTCGTGAGCGAATCAAGAATGTTGCCGAAAAAAAACTGGATGATGAAGTGAAAGCTTTACCAATAGATGAAGTCATTGGTGAAATTATCGATATTGAGCTAGACCAAAGTGCAATTTCAATCTTTGATGTAACAAATGAACATGTATTTAAAAGAAATCAAATTGCTCGTGGACACCATCTCTTTGCCCAAGCAAACTCACTAGCGGTTGCTGTTATTAATGATGAACTTGCCCTTACTGCCAAAGCGAATATTCGGTTTACAAGACAGGTAAAAGTAGGAGAAAGAGTCGTCGCGAAAGCAAAAGTGAAGGGCTCACAGGAAAAAGGCAGAACAATCGTAGACGTAAATAGCTATGTAGGGAATGAACCCGTATTTTCAGGTGAATTTACAATGTATCGTTCTAATAAACAAGTAAAAACTGATTCATAATAGGTGAAAAATACGGTTACTCAACTACCTAAATGCAAACAAAAGGAATGATACAAGATGAAACTTGCAATAGATGCAATGGGTGGAGATCATGCACCAGAGGAAATTGTAAAAGGAACAATGATTGCTCTAAAGCATTATAAAGACCTTGAAGTAACTCTAATTGGTGATGAAGCAAAAATTCGTCAATACATAACTGAAGAAGAAAGACTAACGATCATACATACAACAGAAATCATTGAAGCTACAGATGAGCCTGTTAGGGCTGTTAGGCGAAAAAAGAACGCATCCATGGTCTTAATGGCAAATGAGGTTAGTGAGGGACGTGCTGATGCCTGCATTTCAGCTGGAAATACGGGGGCTCTTATGACGGCAGGACTTTTTATCGTTGGTAGAATCGAAGGAATTGACCGTCCAGCATTAGCACCTACTCTCCCTACTTTAGATAAAAAGGGTTTTCTTATGTTAGATGTGGGTGCAAATGTTGATGCTAAGCCTGAGCACTTGCTTCAATATGCGATCATGGGATCCATCTACTCGGAAAATGTTCGAGGAGTTCCAAATCCTAAAGTAGGTTTATTGAATGTCGGAACGGAAGATAAAAAAGGGAATGAGCTTACCAGACATGCTTTTGAATTAATGAAAGCTACAAATCTCAATTTCGTTGGAAACGTTGAGGCGAGAGATTTACTAGACGGAGTGGCAGATGTTGTTGTTACAGACGGATTTACAGGAAATGTAGCTTTAAAAACAATCGAAGGTACCGCCCTTTCAATGTTTAAAATGCTCAAAACAGCTTTTACAAGCAATCTAAAGAGTAAAATAGCGGCAGGACTTTTAATGCCAGAGTTAAAGGGATTAAAAAAGACGATGGATTACTCAGAATATGGTGGAGCGGGATTATTTGGCCTAAAGGCACCAGTGATTAAAGCACATGGTTCTTCAGACGCAAATGGTTTGTTTAGTGCGGTAAAACAAACATACGAGATGGTTGAAAAAGATGTTGCAGGAACAATACGTAAAACATTAGAAGGTATCAATCCAAAAGTAGATGAATAGGGGGAATGTAGAATGAGTAAAATTGCATTCGTTTTTCCAGGGCAAGGTTCACAAATTGTAGGTATGGGAAAGGAATTAGCAGATTCTTCAGAGGTGGTTCAAGGTATTTTCACAAAAGCCGACAAAGCTTTAGAAGAGGGGCTTTCATCTCTGATCTTTAATGGACCACAGGAAACACTCACATTAACAGTGAATGCACAGCCCTCACTATTAACAACTAGTATTGCGATTCTTGAAAAATTCAAGGAAGCAAATATAGCACCCGATTATGTGGCTGGACATAGTCTTGGCGAGTATACGGCATTAGTGGCTTCTGGTGCACTAAGCTTTGAAGATGCTGTTCGTACAGTTCGTAAACGCGGCGAATTTATGGAGGAAGCCGTTCCAGCGGGCAAAGGAACGATGGCAGCAATCCTTGGAATGAGTAATGAGGACTTACAAGCTGTAACAGATGAAATTTCTGCTGAAGGTCATCCAGTTCAACTTGCAAATATTAACTGTCCGGGTCAAATTGTCATCTCGGGATCTGCTAAAGGTGTTAAGCAGGCTTGTGAATTAGCAAAGGAAAGAGGCGCGAAACGTGCCATTCCACTTGAAGTAAGTGGACCTTTCCATTCATCACTAATGGAACCTGCTGCTGCAAAATTACGGTCAGTACTAGATCAAATCGAAATTAATGATGCAAATGTTCCTGTCGTAGCAAATGTGAATGCACAGGAAATGATATCTGCGGAAGCAGTTAAAGAAAATCTAGTTAAGCAATTGTTTTCTCCTGTACTTTGGGAAAATTCAATTCAATACATGCTCGACCAAGGTGTAGATACCTTTATTGAAATAGGTCCTGGGAAAGTACTCTCAGGCTTAATTAAGAAAGTAAATCGCAGAGTTGCAACATATGCAATAGGCGATATAGAAACACTTGAAGCAACAATTCGTGCATTAAAGGAGGGAAAGTAAGGTGTTAAATGGCAAAGTAGTATTAGTAACCGGTGCTTCACGTGGAATCGGCCGTACGATTGCGATTGAACTTGCAAAAGCGGGTGCAAAGGTTGCAGTAAACTATTCCGGCAGTGAGCAAAAAGCGAATGAGGTTGTCGATGAAATCAAAGCATTAGGACAAGAAGCTTTTGCGATTCAGGCAAATGTATCAGATGCAGATTCCGTTACGAATATGGTCAAAGAGGTTATTTCGACTTTCGGCAGTCTTGATATTCTTGTTAATAATGCAGGCATTACAAGAGATAATTTATTAATGAGAATGAAAGAAGAAGAATGGGATGATGTTATTAATATCAACCTTAAAGGTGTGTTTCTCTGCACGAAAGCTGTAACAAGACAAATGATGAAGCAGCGTTCTGGTAAGATTATTAATATCGCCTCTATCGTAGGTGTTAGTGGAAATCCTGGGCAAGCTAACTATGTTGCAGCAAAAGCTGGGGTAATCGGCCTAACAAAAACAACTGCAAAAGAATTAGCGAGCCGCAATATTAACGTTAACGCAGTTGCACCAGGTTTTATTACAACAGAAATGACTGATAAACTTCCTGAAGATGTGAAGAACGAAATGCTAAAATTAATCCCTCTTGCAAGATTTGGTGAAACAACAGATATTTCCGGAGTTGTTCTATTCCTAGCATCAGATCATAGCAAATATATAACTGGCCAAACCCTCCATATTGACGGCGGAATGGTGATGTAATTAGAAAAGTGAAAGGCGCCCAGGAACTAGACATTAGGTAAAAACTATTAATCGGCGCTTGCGCTTTACTAGTAAAACCAAATATAATACTTTGAGGGGAGGTGAATGGAAATGGCAGATGTTTTAGAGAGAGTAACAAAAATCGTTATTGACCGCTTAGGTGTTGAAGAATCAGCAGTAAATTTAGAGGCATCATTTAAAGATGATCTTGGAGCGGATTCACTAGACGTAGTTGAACTAGTTATGGAACTTGAGGACGAGTTCGACATGGAAATTTCAGACGATGAGGCTGAAAAAATTTCTACAGTTGGTGACGCTGTGAATTACATAAAAAGCCAGCTATAATATTTCTTAATTGTAAAAAGTCCCGTTATTAAAACGGGGCTTTCTCAATGTCTAGTGTAAGCGCCTAGCCCCTCGAGGTCTAAAACGCGTGGCAAGAAGTCAAAGAGCGACTTTTTTTGCCACAGAACATTAGCTTGTCGGACTTGCACAGGATGTGCTGACGTCTACGTTTGCCACAGGACGTGGCGGTACTTAGTAGACGTCCCACTCCCAAGGCGCTTGCACTTTTCTAATTGGAGGTCAATAAGGTGAAGCAGATAAATAAAGATAAAGGCAATAAGTTCACTCCGAAATTTAAAGCTTTTCAGGAGCGACTAGGGATTCATTTTCATAATGAGAGTCTACTTATTCAAGCATTTACACATTCATCTTATGTGAATGAGCATCGAAAAAAGCCGCATGAGGACAATGAACGGCTTGAATTTTTAGGAGATGCTGTATTGGAGCTTACCATTTCCAAGTTTTTATTTAATAAGTTTCCTATTATGAGCGAGGGTGAATTAACAAAGATGCGTGCGGCAATTGTTTGTGAACCGTCTTTAGTTACATTTGCAAACGACCTAAAATTTGGGGAACTTGTTTTACTCGGAAAAGGTGAGGAAATGACTGGTGGAAGAGAGCGGCCAGCCCTGCTAGCAGATGTGTTTGAAGCATTTATTGGGGCGTTATACCTTGATAAAGGTCTAGACGTCGTCAACCAGTTTTTAGATCAAACGGTGATTCCTAAAATTAATGCGGGTGCTTTTTCTCATGTGATGGATTATAAGAGTCAGCTACAAGAGCTTGTACAACGAGATGGGACTGGAATGATCGAATATAAGGTACTCCAAGAAAAAGGGCCAGCTCATAGTCGTGAATTTGTTTCAAGGGTATCTCTAAATGATGAGGAACTGGGGATAGGTACAGGCAGATCGAAAAAAGAAGCTGAGCAGCACGCAGCTGAAATTGCTCTGCAAAAGCTGAAGAACAAACAACAATAAACAAGCTGCACCCCACGATTTCGTGGGGTTATATTTTTGCCTATTAGAAGATGTTCATAAAGTCCGGTGAAAATGACACATCGGTAGAGGAGCTTCGACTAAATGCCGACACGTCCTGTGTCGAACGTCGAAGTCACACATCCTGTGGAAGCTCGTTGGCTTGCTTTTCCGTTCCTTGGAAAAGAAAACCACTTTTCCGGCGTGCAAGATCGTGTGCTCACGTATTAACTGCATACGTTCCGCTACTCAAAGCTGCGCCGCCTCGAACTTTCGATGCACAGGATGTGCTAGTGTCGACAATGCCACAGGACGTGGCGTTTTTGTCGACGTGGTCCTTTTCATCCTCCTTTTTNACGCACTATTACCATGCTTCAAAAAGTAATCCAATAAAATACTAGATTGTGTTAAAATATGTAGGACTTGAATTTGGAACCCGGGGGGAAGCTTATGTTCCTCAAACGTTTAGATATAGTAGGATTTAAATCGTTTGCTGAAAGAATTGCGGTAGATTTTGTACCTGGAGTAACGGCTGTCGTTGGACCCAATGGTAGTGGGAAAAGTAATATTACAGACGGGATCCGTTGGGTTCTTGGAGAACAGTCGGCAAAATCACTGCGTGGAACGAAAATGGAAGATATCATTTTCGCAGGAAGTGACAGTCGTAAAGCATTAAATGTGGCTGAAGTGACATTAACTTTGGATAATGAAGACCACTTTTTACCAATCGATTATCATGAAGTGAGCGTAACACGCCGTGTCTATCGATCTGGTGAAAGTGAATTTTTAATAAATAAACAAGCATGTCGTCTAAAGGATATTGTTGATTTGTTTATGGATTCAGGACTTGGCCGTGAAGCTTTTTCAATCATTAGTCAAGGAAAAGTAGAAGAAATTTTAAGCAGTAAAGCGGAAGAACGAAGAAGCATATTTGAAGAAGCCGCAGGGGTTTTAAAGTACAAAACCCGTAAAAAGAAAGCGGAATATAAGCTTGCTGAGACACAGGAAAATTTAAATCGAGTAAACGACATTATTCATGAACTTGAATCACAAATCGAACCACTGCAAATCCAGTCTTCGATTGCGAAAGACTATCTTGAGAAAAAAGAAGAACTGGAAACAATTGAAGTCGGTTTAACCGTGTTTGAAATCGAGGATCTTCACGAAAAATGGGAGAAGCTTTCAAAGCTTGTTGAAGAGCATAAGGAGCAGGAACTGGCTTTAAACACAAATCTTCAAAGCAAGGAAGCAAAAGTTGAGGAACTAAGAACTGGAATCGAGGCTACTGATTCATCCATACATGAACTCCAACAACTTCTTTTACGTACGAGTGAGGAACTAGAAAAATTAGAAGGTCGAAAAGAAGTCTTAAAGGAACGTAAAAAAAATGCGACGCAAAATAAAGGTCAGCTTGAAAAATCGATTCTTGAATTGTCGCAAAAGCTTGAGAGCTTAACCGAAGGAAAACATCATGAGCAACATGAGTTATTAAAGCTCAGTGAAGAAGTAAAGGAACTAGAAAAACAGCTAAAAGAAAAACAAATTTTACTTTCTTCTTTTGATCAAAACATTGAAGAAAAAATTGAGAATTTAAAAAGCGATTATTTTGAATTACTCAATAAGCAAGCTTCTTATCGGAACGAAGTGGGATATATTAAGGAACAGCTTGCACAACAGGATGCAAAAGTAGATCGGTTGGATGAAACAAATCGAAAATACTTAACAGAGCGCGAGGAAATACTTGATGAAAAAGTCCGACTCCAAACAAAGCTTTCTGTTATCGAGCAAGAAATCAATCATCAAATTGTTTCTTTTAGAGACTTACAAGCTAAGCTGGAAAATAGTAAGAAAAATTATCAGAAGCAGGAAAGTATGCTCTATCAAGCATACCAATACCTTCAACAAACGAAATCAAGAAAAGAAATGCTTGAAGAAATGCAGGATGATTATTCCGGTTTCTTCCAGGGTGTAAAGGAAGTTTTAAAAGCAAGAAATGACCAGCTGCAAGGAATTGAAGGTGCAATTGCCGAGTTAATTCAGGTTCCTAAAGAATATGAAACTGCCATTGAAATTGCATTGGGTGCTGCAACACAGCATATTGTTGTGGACAACGAAAAAAATGCAAGAACTGCAATCCAATATTTAAAGAAAAATTCCTATGGCCGGGCAACATTTCTACCTTTGAATGTTATTAAGGACCGTTCGATATCGGCAACACAGCTTGTAGCGATCAAAGGGCATCCAGCGTTTATTGGTGTAGCTTCTGAATTAGTTACCTTTGAAGGAAGATATCAATCCGTTATCTCTAATCTGTTGGGAACTACTTTGATTAGCGCTGAATTAAAAGGCGCGAATGAACTTGCTACCCTTGTAGGACATAGGTATCGGGTTGTTACCCTTGAAGGTGATGTTGTCAATCCGGGTGGTTCGATGACCGGGGGAGCTGTTAAACAGAAATCAAATTCTTTACTTAGCCGTGGTCGTGAACTTGAGTCAATTTCAGAAAAGCTCGTTGATATGGATACTAAAACTGCTGAACTTGAAAAAACGGTCAAGGAAAAGAAAAATCTAATCGCTGAACAAGAAAACATGCTTGAAAGCTTTCGTCAAGCTGGTGAATCATTGCGTTTAAAAGAGCAAACCATTAAAGGAGAATACCGCGAAGTTGCTTTAAAAGAGCAAAATGTGAATGAGCATTTGGAATTGTATGATGATGAGAAGCAACAGTATCAGGTAGATAAGGAAAAAATGACTGGTCGTTTAGAAGAGCTGAAATCTGAATTAGCTACTCTTGAAGAGGAGCTTTCCTTATTAGATAAGACCATTAGTAAGCTTAATTCGCAAAAATCTGACCAACAGACCTCACGGGAAACTGTGCAAACGGAAATTACCGATCAAAAGGTTTTTCTTGCGAGAAGAAAACAAGCGCTAGAATATCAACAGGAGAAAATGAATCGCTTGGAAGAAGAAGTGAATGATAGATATGCCAGCCTTACTGATTTGAAAGAAGATTTAGCACTGCTTAATAATGAAATGACTTCGAGTAACTCCGGAGAAACGGAGCTTGAAGAAGCAGCAAAGCAAAAATCTAATGATAAAAATGAAACAGTTCAAATGATCAGTAATAAAAGAGAGTATCGCCTGAAACTGCAAACGACACTTGAGGATCTTGAACGTGAATTAAAGGAATCAAGACGTCAATATAAGCAGCTTGTTGATATCTTACTGGATGAAGAAGTTAAGGTAAATCGCTTGGATGTAGAATTGGAAAATTGTTTAACTCATCTTCGTGAGGAATATTTATTAACCTACGAAGCTGCAAAAGAACAATTTCCGCTTGAAATTGAAGTTTCCGAAGCGAGAACGAAGGTAAAACTAATAAAGCTTGCAATTGAAGAGCTGGGTACGGTGAACCTTGGCGCAATCGATGAGTATGACAGGGTTTCTGGGCGATATACGTTCTTGTCTGAACAGCAAAATGACCTGCAAGAAGCAAAGGATACATTGTTTCAGGTAATAGACGAAATGGATGATGAAATGAAAAAGAGATTTGAATCTACTTTTACAAATATTCGCTCCCATTTTGAAACAGTTTTTCAAGCTTTGTTTGGTGGTGGACGAGCCGATCTCCGACTTACTGATCCCAATGATCTTCTAAATACAGGTGTTGAAATTGTAGCTCAACCACCTGGCAAAAAACTGCAAAACTTAGGCCTATTATCCGGTGGAGAAAGGGCATTGACCGCGATTGCGTTATTATTTTCAATCCTTAAAGTTCGTCCTGTTCCATTTTGTGTATTGGATGAAGTTGAGGCCGCGCTTGATGAAGCAAATGTATTCCGTTTTGCGCAATATTTAAAAAAATTTAGTAAAGAAACCCAATTTATCGTGATCACCCACCGTAAAGGTACAATGGAAGGTGCAGATGTATTATATGGTGTGACCATGCAGGAATCGGGTGTTTCCAAACTTGTTTCAGTTCGTCTTGAAGAAAGCAAGGATTTGGTTACCAAAAACTAGAATGAAAGGGGATTGTCATGAGCTTTTTTAAGAAATTAAAAGAAAAGATTACAAATCAAGCTGATGCAGTAACTGAAAAATTTAAGGATGGTTTATCTAAAACTCGTAATTCCTTTTCCGAACGGGTTAATGATTTAGTTGCTCGCTATCGAAAGGTTGATGAGGACTTTTTTGAAGAGCTTGAAGAAATTTTAATTGCTGCTGACGTCGGCGTTTCCACCGTTATGGAACTAATAGATGAGTTAAAGATGGAAGTAAAGAAAAGAAACATTCAGGACACAAGAGAGGTTCAAAGTGTTATTTCCGAAAAACTTGTTGAAATATACCAGGGCACTGAGGAGAAATCTCCAAAGCTGAATATTCAGGATGAAGGACTCACTGTCATTTTAGTAGTCGGTGTTAATGGTGTTGGTAAAACAACATCGATCGGGAAAATTGCAAATCGCCTAAAAAATGAAGGTAAATCTGTCCTATTAGCAGCGGGAGATACATTCCGTGCAGGTGCAATTCAGCAGTTGGAAGTTTGGGGTGACCGTGTTGGTGTAGAGACAATCAAACAATCTGAAGGATCAGATCCTGCAGCGGTTATGTTTGATGCGGTTCAAGCGGCAAAATCACGTAATGTTGATGTGTTAATATGTGATACAGCGGGACGACTTCAAAACAAAGTGAACCTCATGAAAGAGCTTGAAAAGGTAAAACGGGTCATCGAACGTGAATTACCTGGGGCTCCACATGAAGTATTACTTGTCCTCGATGCAACAACTGGACAAAATGCTTTAACACAAGCGAAAACATTTTCTGCGGCTACAAATGTAACTGGGATTGTGTTAACAAAATTAGACGGTACAGCAAAGGGTGGAATTGTCCTTGCGATTCGAAATGAACTAAACATCCCTGTTAAACTTATTGGATTAGGAGAAAAGATTGACGACCTCCAGGAATTCGATGCGCAAAACTATGTCTACGGCTTGTTCGCAGATCTAGTCGAAACAACAGAAGAATAATCCAATCCCCAAGAGCCTGATTCCCAGGCTCTTTTTCAAATGTAGTTCTGTTACTTGCGCATTTCTTAGTAAAGTAAAACAGCTTGACAACCTGTTAGAAAATAGGTAAACTAGTGACTGTAAAGGTATTTCACTTAACAAGGGGGAGATACTATGCTTGAAAAAACGACGAGAATGAATTATCTCTACGATTTCTATCAATCGTTGTTAACACCAAAGCAAAGAAACTATATGTCTTTATATTACTTAGATGACTTTTCCCTTGGTGAAATAGCAGAGGAATATGAAATTAGTCGTCAAGCTGTCTATGATAATATCAAGCGTACAGAGACAATGCTTGAAGAGTATGAGGAAAAACTGTTACTATTTCAGAAATTTCAAGAGCGCAGAAAACTGTTTGCTGAGCTAAAACAACTATCACATAAATCTGATGATAGCCTAGAGCTTCAAAATGTGATACAGTTGCTTGAGAAATTAGAATAGGAGGCGGCAAGAATGGCATTTGAAGGATTAGCCGACCGACTGCAAGGAACACTACAGAAAATTCGCGGTAAGGGTAAAGTATCAGAATCCGATGTAAAGGAAATGATGCGTGAGGTTCGTCTTGCCCTTCTTGAAGCAGACGTTAACTTCAAGGTTGTTAAGGATTTTGTAAAACGTGTTAGTGAAAGAGCAATTGGACAAGAAGTAATGAAAAGCTTAACTCCAGGACAGCAGGTTATTAAAGTCGTTCAGGAGGAGCTTACCGCATTAATGGGTGGCGAGCAAAGTAAGATTGCAGTTGCCAAAAGACCTCCAACTGTTATTATGATGGTTGGTTTACAAGGTGCTGGTAAAACAACCACTACCGGGAAACTCGCAAATCTATTACGAAAAAAACATAATCGCAACCCACTTCTAGTAGCTGCTGACATCTATCGTCCAGCCGCAATTGACCAATTGCAAACTTTAGGAAAACAACTTAATATGCCGGTTTTTTCACTTGGTGACAAAATTAGTCCTGTTGAAATTGCAAAGCAAGCAATCGAAAAGGCGAAAGAAGAGCATAACGACTATGTAATAATCGATACCGCCGGCCGTTTGCACATTGATGAAGAACTGATGGATGAGCTTAAGCAAGTCAAAGAAATTGCACAGCCTGATGAGATTTTCCTTGTTGTCGATGCAATGACAGGCCAGGATGCAGTCAACGTGGCACAAAGCTTTAATGATTTATTGGGTTTAACTGGTGTGGTTTTAACAAAACTTGACGGAGATACCCGTGGTGGTGCAGCATTATCTGTTAAGGCTGTAACAAATACACCAATTAAATTTGTGGGTCTTGGTGAAAAGCTGGATGCGATAGAAGCATTCCATCCGGAACGTATGGCTTCTCGTATTTTAGGCATGGGAGATGTACTTTCCCTTATCGAAAAAGCCCAAGCTTCTGTTGATGAGGATAAAGCAAAAGAGCTAGAAAAGAAATTTAAGTCAATGTCTTTTACATTCGATGATTTCCTTGACCAGTTAGCACAGGTGCGTAAAATGGGTCCACTTGATGAGATTCTTGGTATGTTGCCAGGTGCTAACAAAATGAAGGGTCTGAAGAATGTTCAGGTCGATGATAAACAAATCGGCCATGTTGAAGCGATCATTCGCTCGATGACAAAAGTTGAAAGAGAACAACCTGAAATCATTAATTCAAGTCGTAAAAAGCGAATTGCAAAAGGTAGCGGTCGCACTGTTCAAGAAGTGAACCGTCTATTAAAGCAATTTGAAGACATGAAGAAAATGATGAAGCAAATGACAAACATGACAAAAGGCAAGAAAAAAGGACTTAAGTTTCCTTTTATGTAAGTGGAAAATTCAAGAAAAGGTATAGCTTTTTCTTGAAAAAGTGTAGTAATAATAACCATTTCATAGATGTAAAGAAAAAATACTTTACAAACAGATGTGGAACAGTTAATATTATATCTTGTTGAAATAATTTCGGAGGTGCTATATTAAATGGCAGTAAAAATTCGTTTAAAACGCATAGGAGCAAAAAAATCTCCTTTCTATCGTATCGTAGTAGCTGATTCTCGTTCACCACGTGATGGACGTCAAATTGAAACACTTGGAACTTATAATCCAATTGTTCAACCTGCAGAGGTTAAAATTGATGAAGAGTTAGCATTAAAATGGTTACAAAATGGAGCGAAACCATCTGATACTGTTCGTAACTTGTTCTCAAAACAAGGTATTATGGAGAAATTCCATAACGTAAAAAACGGTAAGTAATGGGTGACCTACAGATGAAAGAGTTAATTAAAACAATTGTACAGCCACTTGTTGATCATCCTGAGGAAGTTGAAGTAAATGAGACTTCCGACAACCGCAATATCACGTATTTACTAAGTGTAAATAAAGAAGATATGGGTAAAGTTATCGGGAAACAAGGCCGTGTCATTAAGGCGATTAGAACTGTTGTCTATGCAGCAGGAACAGGCCATAATAAACGAATTCATCTAGAAATTAACGAATGAAAAGAAAAGTGAAGGCGGCTTGGTCAGAAACTAGAAATCTGGCCGACTAAAATCGCCACGTCCTGTGGCAATGTCGGCACTAGCACATCCTGTGCGTCGGAGACTCCGACGAAGAAGCGTTTTTTGCTCCTGCTGGAGGAGTTGAAGATTTTCGAGTTTCTAGCCGCCGGAACTAGACACAACAGAGAAAAAGGGAGAGGGAAACCTCCCCCTTTTTTTCTATCAAAATGTAAGGGTTGTGTGCGGTGTGAAAATCATTCAAACAGTTGAAGTGAAACAAATTTTAACGGAAAATAGTAAAGCAAAGCTTATCGGTTCTTTGCAAACGAACAAGGACCAACTTCTCAAAGAGTGCGAACAGCTTAAATTTGAACTTAAAAAAATGGAAAAACTGAAGAAATTCGATCCTATAAAAATTAAACAATATTTTACAAACGAAATGGACCTTAGACAGGAAAAAGTCAAACAACTCGAGTTTCAAATCGAACAAATACATATGCTACCACTAGGCAGTGAAATAAAAGAAAAAGAGGTTCAATCCATTTTTGACATAAATGTAGGCGAGAACTGGGATGAAACAACAACTGCACGAACAATCGTAATCAAAGAAGGTATAGTTGAAGAAATTCGTTAGAGGTGAAAGAAATGGACAAATGGTATAATGTCGGAAAAATTGTGAATACACACGGAATCAAAGGTGAGGTTCGCATTATCTCAAGAACGGATTTTCCTGAGGAACGATACAGGGCAGGAAATACATTACATATTTTTATGGAAGAAAAAGAGCCAATTGAAGTTAAAGTTCAATCACACCGAACTCACAAAAATTTTGATTTAGTTACTTTTGCGGGATTTGACAACGTAAACGATGTTGAGCGGTTTAAAGGAGCTCTTGTTAAAGTTCATGAAAGTCAGCTTGAGGAATTAGAAGCCGGAGAATTTTACTTCCATGAAATTATCGGTTGTACGGTTGTAACAGAGGAAGGCGAAGAGATAGGGGCAATTAACGAGATTTTAACACCCGGTGCTAACGATGTTTGGGTTGTTAAGGGAGCAAGAGGTAAGGAAATATTAATTCCGTTTATTGATGATATTGTAAAGGAAATTGATGTTAAGGAAAAAAGGATTGTCATTCACCTCATGGAAGGATTAATTTAACATGAAAATTGATATCTTGACCCTGTTCCCTAACATGTTTGAGGGTGTATTAGGTGAATCCATTTTAAAAAAGGCTCAGGAAAAGGAAAAGGTTTCGTTTAGCGTTGTGAATTTCCGTGAATACGCGGATAACAAGCATCAAAAAGTTGATGATTATCCATATGGCGGCGGGGCTGGAATGGTATTAATGCCACAGCCGATCTTTGATGCAGTTGAGGATTTAACGAAACAAACAGAATCAAAGCCGAAGGTAATTCTTCTATGCCCTCAAGGTGAAAGATTCACCCAACAAAAAGCGCAAAGCTTGGCAAAGGAAGAACACCTCATTTTTATCTGCGGCCATTATGAGGGCTATGATGAAAGAATACGTGAACACTTGAGCACAGAAGAAATTTCAATTGGTGATTTTGTCTTAACTGGTGGCGAGCTTGCTGCAATGGTTATCACAGATAGTGTCGTACGACTTTTGCCAGGTGTTTTGGGAAATGAGGACTCACCTGTACTTGACTCCCATAGTACAGGAATATTGGAGCATCCCCATTATACAAGACCAGCAGAATTTAGGGGGATGACCGTACCGGACGTGTTGTTATCGGGAAATCATATGCATATTGAAGAATGGCGGGAAAAAGAATCACTTCGCCGGACCTATAAAAGAAGACCAGATTTACTCGAAAACTACCAGCTATCACCTAAGCAAGAAAAATGGGTAGAAGAATTTAAATTAGATGAAGAGTAGCTATTGCAACAATTACAGGATTATGGTAATATACTCTTTGTGACTTAGGACTTTTTGTCCGTTGTCTTATTAAGATGTTCCGCTGCAATGAATAGATATTGGTAAGAGCATCTGTTGGAAGGAGTTGAAAAGACGATGCAAAACATTATTGAAGAAATCACAAAAGAACAATTAAGAACTGACCTTCCTGTATTCCGTCCTGGAGATACTGTACGTGTACACGTGAAAGTTATCGAGGGTACTCGTGAGCGTATTCAGGTATATGAAGGTGTTGTGATTAAGCGTCGTGGTGGAGGAGTCAGCGAAACATTCACTGTTCGTAAGGTATCTTACGGAGTTGGAGTTGAACGTACATTCCCTGTGCATACACCAAAAATTGCGAAGCTTGAAGTAGTTCGCCGTGGTAAAGTACGCCGTGCGAAATTATACTACTTACGCGAACTTCGTGGTAAAAAAGCACGTATTAAAGAAATCCGATAATAAAAAAGAAAGGAGCTTGTATAAATATAACAAGCTCCTTTTACTTTTGCACGGGTAATATTTATAATAGAAGAACAATACATAATATGTTTATCAATATAGAACCTATTTGGTAGAACGAGAAAAGAACAGGTGGAGGAGCAAAGATGGCCAAACAAAAAAATGAACTTTGGGAATGGATTAAAGCGTTAGCAATTGCTGTTATTTTGGCGGCTGTTATACGTTATTTTTTCTTTGCGCCGATTGTAGTAGATGGGCTATCAATGATGCCGACGCTTCATCACCAAGACCGTATGATCGTCAACAAAATTGGCTATAAGGTCGGTAAACCAGACCGCTTTGACATTGTTGTCTTCCATGCAACAGTTGAAAAAGATTACATCAAGCGCATAATTGGATTACCAGGTGATCGAATTGAATACAAAAACGATATCCTAATTATCAATGGTGAACCGTATGACGAACCGTATCTGGATGATTATAAGAAAAATCTAATCGATGGGCCGCTCACCGACCCGTTTGTCTTAGAAGAAGTTCCAGAAGGGCATCTATTTGTTATGGGAGACAATCGTCGCTATAGTAAAGACTCACGTCATATAGGTCCAGTCCCAATTAGCGAAGTCCTAGGAGAAACAAGCTTAATTTACTGGCCGCTATCTGATTTCGGTATTGTAAAATAAGCAAAAATATTCATAAATTTAACCAGATAAGTTGGTGAAGAACTTTGACAATTCAATGGTTTCCAGGCCATATGGCAAAAGCAAGGAGACAGGTTACAGAAAAACTTTCACTCATTGATATCGTATTCGAACTTGTTGATGCCAGAATCCCTGCATCATCACGAAACCCAATGATTGATGAAATCATTAAAAATAAGCCACGACTGTTACTATTAAACAAAGCCGATATGGCCGATCCAAAAGTTACAAAGGAATGGATTGCTTACTATAAAGAACACGGTGTACATGCTCTTGCTATTAATTCACAAGAAGGCAATGGCATGAAACAAATAGTAAGTGAAGCAAGGGAAATTTTAAAAGAGAAGTTCGACAAAATGGCAGCAAAGGGAATTCGACCACGTGCTATTCGTGCGTTAATTGTTGGTATCCCTAATGTAGGAAAATCGACTCTAATCAATCGTTTAGCTAAGAGGAATATTGCGCAAACGGGTGACCGACCTGGTATAACCAAGGCGCAGCAGTGGATTAAGGTTGGTAAAGAACTAGAACTCCTTGACACACCTGGAATTTTATGGCCAAAGTTCGAGGATCAAGAAGTTGGTTTGAAACTAGCAACAACTGGTGCGATTAAAGACACAATCTTAAACCTGCAAGATATTGCAGTATATGCGCTTAGATTTTTAGAGGAAAACTATCCAGAAAATATAAAGGACCGTTTTGGCCTTGAAGAAATTCCGGACGATATTGTTTTGCTTTTTGACGAAATTGCAAAGCGTCGTGGCAGTCGGATATCTGGTAGAGAAACAGACTATGATAAAACAGCTGAATTAATTATTCGAGAAATCCGAACTGGAAAATTAGGCAGGCTCACATTTGAAAAACCGTAAAGGTTTGTACAATGCGAGCCTTCATTTTTTTTTGTAAATGTCGATATAACATACATAGAGCAATCGAAATTGAAGGTGAAAGAATGTCACATTTGACAATCAAAGAAATTGAACAAAGGCTGTCTACAATACGTGAAGTAGAAGATATGTTTCTAAAAGAATGTGAACAAGATACCCGAAAAGGGGTACAGACTTTATTGCAACGCTGGAAAAAGAAAATGACGGCAGAAAAAGCATTAGAGCAACAATATAAAGAAATGACTCAATATGAACAAGTCCTTTATAAAAAAGGACTTACATATATTGCAGGTGTCGATGAAGTCGGGCGTGGACCGTTGGCCGGACCAGTTGTGGCTGCAGCAGTGATATTGCCTCAAGATGCTTATTTACCAGGCTTAAATGATTCAAAAAAACTCTCTGAACAAAAAAGAGAAGAGCTATTTCAACAAATAAATGCATGTGCCATCTCCATCGGGATTGGGATTATACCGGCTAATGTTATTGATGATGTTAATATTTATCAAGCCACAAAGCAGGCCATGAAAAAAGCTATATTTGGTTTATCTGTAAAGCCGGACCATCTTTTAGTCGACGCGATGGAGATACCAATTGATATCCCACAAACATCGATTATAAAAGGAGATGCGAACAGTGTGTCTATTGCTGCAAGCTCCATCATTGCAAAAGTAACCAGAGACCGGTTAATGGTACGCCTAAGCCATGATTATCCACAATACGGATTTGAAAAACACATGGGATATGGGACAGCGCACCATCTTGAAGCACTTAAGAAAAATGGTGTGACAAGTGAACATCGTCGTTCATTTGCTCCAGTACGAGAGTTAATAGAGGGAGAACGATGATACAAATCCACCTACTTCAAGCATTAATGAAGAGTGAAGCCTTTCAAAAGCTTCACTCTCTTTCAAGTGCAGATCAAAGTGAACAAAAAAACCAAAAATCTACCACCGATCTATCTAGCGTATTACCTGAGATAAACCGTGAAATATCTAAAAATGTAGTCCAACAAAGCCGATTGCTTCAAGCGGATACGGTTGAACTATCATCGAATGACTCAAACCAATTGTTCCAGCAACAAATAACATTTCAAAACCTAACTTATAAAAATTTTTCCATTCGAATGGATGGAAGGAAGAAAAATGGTGAAATCGATCCTGATTTTTGTCATCTCCTCTTTTCGTTAGAGCTAAATTATTTAAAAGAAGTAGTGATTGATGTTAAGGTTCAAAACCGTATTCTATCAATTGCTATCTTTAATGACATAGAAGGAATTGAGTCGCTAGTTGAAGAACTGAAACCAACGCTCCAAACCAATTTGGAGCAACAAGGGTATCTTCTTTCATCAATTAAGATTATTAGCCCGATTGCACGGGATAAACAACATGAGAAAACAAGATTTGAAGGACATCATGAAAGAGTGGATTTTAAAATATGAAAAAATCATCAGAAGATCATGTGATGAAGGCTGTTGCTTTGTCATACGATGAAAAGGTCGATTCTGAGCCAAAGGTTGTTGCAAAAGGTAAGGGAATCATTGCTCAAAAAATAATTGATACGGCTGAGTCGCATGAGATTCCAATTCAGGAGGATATTGCATTAGTTGAGCTATTAGGGGAGCTTAAATTAAATGAGGGGATTCCCGAGGAATTGTACAAGGTTATTGCGGAAGTCTTTGCGTTTATTTATAAAATGGACAAAAGCTTTGAAAATCGGGATAAATAGTTTTCTTGATATAGTATTTTTAGAAATTAGCAGAAAAAAAGAACAAATTCATGCTAAATGGTAGACAAGCCGTATTTTCAGATATAAAATGAAAGCGCAGTCTAATTTTTGTCTAGTTTGCGTCATTATGACGGGGATAAACCCTGTCATTAAATGAGCACTTTTCTATGCAGATATGATTTTTCAGAAAAATTATAATTGTCATAGAAAGTTTAAAAAAGAAAATGTATAATAACATTTGGACTGACAAAAAATTCTTTGCTTTTTTTACATAAGAATGGAGGATGGGAAATGAATATCCATGAGTATCAAGGAAAAGAGATCCTCAGAAAATATGGGGTAGCTGTTCCAAATGGTAAAGTTGCATTCACAGTTGATGAGGCTGTTGAAGCTGCAAAACAACTTGGAACCCAAGTTTGTGTTGTTAAAGCACAAATTCACGCAGGGGGCCGCGGTAAAGCTGGCGGAGTAAAAGTAGCGAAAAACCTAGATGAAGTTCGCGCATATGCAAACGAAATCTTAGGTAAAACACTTGTTACACACCAAACAGGTCCGGAAGGAAAAGAAGTTAAACGTCTTCTAATCGAAGAAGGCTGCGATATTAAAAAAGAGTACTATATTGGTCTTGTACTGGATCGTGCAACTTCTAGCGTCGTTTTAATGGCATCTGAAGAAGGTGGAACAGAAATCGAAGAGGTTGCTGAACAAACACCTGAAAAGATTTTCAAAGAAGTAATCGACCCTATTGTTGGGTTATTACCGTTCCAAGCTCGTCGAATTGCATTTAATATTAATATTCCGAAAGAATTAGTGAATCAAGCCGTTAAATTCATGACAGCTTTATACACTGCATTCGTTGAAAAGGATTGCTCAATTGCTGAAATTAACCCACTAGTAGTAACTGGCGATGGTAAAGTAATGGCACTTGATGCGAAATTAAACTTCGATGCTAACGCATTATATCGTCAAAAGGACATCTTAGAATACCGTGACCTAGACGAAGAGGATGCAAAGGAAATTGAAGCATCTAAATATGATTTAAGCTATATTTCACTAGATGGAAACATCGGCTGTATGGTTAATGGTGCAGGTCTTGCGATGTCAACAATGGACATCATTAAACACTACGGCGGAGATCCCGCGAACTTCCTTGATGTTGGGGGCGGTGCTACAGCTGAGAAAGTGACTGAAGCATTCAAAATCATTCTATCTGATGAAAATGTAAAAGGTATTTTCGTAAATATCTTTGGTGGAATTATGAAGTGTGATGTTATTGCAGAAGGTGTTGTAGCTGCAACGAAAGAAGTAGGCTTGGAAATTCCTCTAGTAGTACGACTTGAAGGAACAAACGTAGATTTAGGTAAAAAGATTTTACAAGAATCTGGCCTGAATATTACTGCTGCTGAATCCATGGCCGACGGCGCACAAAAAATCGTATCACTAGTAGGGTAAGAAAGGCAGGGGACAAACATGAGTGTTTTTGTTAATAAAGATACAAAAGTAATTGTTCAAGGGATTACAGGTGCTACGGCCCTTTTTCATACAAAACAAATGCTTGAATATGGTACTAAAATCGTAGGTGGAACTTCACCTGGTAAGGGTGGATCTGAAGTAGAAGGTGTTCCTGTATTTAATACTGTAAAAGAAGCAGTAGATCAAACAGGTGCAACAGCTTCAGTCATTTATGTACCTGCTCCATTTGCAGCAGATGCAATTATGGAAGCAGTTGATGCAGGACTCGATCTAGCAATTTGTATTACTGAGCATATTCCAGTATTAGACATGGTTAAAGTGAAACGCTATATGGAAGGTAAAAAGACTCGCTTAGTCGGTCCTAACTGCCCTGGTGTTATCACAGCTGACGAATGTAAAATTGGTATTATGCCAGGATATATTCATAAAAAAGGCCATGTAGGTGTTGTTTCACGTTCTGGTACGCTAACATATGAGGCTGTACATCAATTAACACAAGCTGGGATTGGTCAAACAACAGCTGTAGGTATTGGTGGTGACCCTGTTAACGGAACGAACTTCATCGACGTATTAAAAGCATTTAATGATGATGAAGAAACATATGCGGTTATCATGATTGGTGAAATCGGTGGAACAGCTGAAGAAGAAGCTGCTGAGTGGGTTAAGGCAAACATGACTAAACCAGTTGTAGGATTTATCGGCGGGCAAACTGCACCTCCAGGAAAGCGTATGGGCCATGCTGGTGCGATTATTTCTGGCGGTAAAGGTACAGCTGCAGAAAAAATCAAAACAATGAATGAATGTGGAATTAAGGTTGCTGAAACACCGTCAGTAATGGGTGAAACTTTAATTTCTGTTCTTAAAGAACAAGGTTTATACGAAAAATGTAAAACTCATTAATAAAATATATGAAATGAGGCAGTTTCTTATCGGTGGAACTGTCTCTTTCTGATGGAAAAAGGAGACCATATGGAAAAAATTCGTGAAAATTTAATACATCTTCACCATTGTCGGGGAATTGGCTGGAAATCTATTTTTCAAATCCTGCAACATGATCCTACACTTTCTTCTATTTATGATTACCCCTCAGCTTTTTATGAAAAAATCCTTCCATTAACAAAGAATCAAGTGAATATTTTTTTAAAAGATTTGCATTCTTTATCAATCCAAAGTATGCTAAAACAATATAACGATACTAGCGTGGGGATAATTACCTTATTTGATCAAGAATATCCTCGTCTTCTGAAACAAATTTATGACCCTCCATGGGTTTTATATACTGCTGGAGACAAGGCTTTATTAAACAGTGAGAAATTATTAAGTGTTGTAGGCTCTCGTACACCAACTGCAACAAGCAGGCAAAGTATGACAAAGGTGTTAGTCCCTTTAATCAAGAAAAATTGGGTATTGGTTAGTGGTTTGGCGTGTGGAATAGATACAATGGCTCACAAGTTAGCAATCGATCATAATGGGAAAACCATTGCAGTCATCGCTGGCGGCCTTCAACATATTTATCCCCTTGAAAACAAAGAGTTGGCAACTACCATCACCAAAAATCATATACTTATTTCAGAATATCCCCCTTTTACTAGGCCTGAAAAATGGCAGTTCCCGATGCGAAATCGAATCATTAGTGGTTTGACACAGGGCACTTTAATTGTAGAAGCCAAGGAAAGAAGTGGTTCGTTAATCACAGCAGATCAAGCAGTCAACCAAGGGAGAGAGGTTTTTGCGATTCCTGGGTCTATTTTAGAACTTTCATGTGTTGGAACAAATAAATTAATTCAATCAGGAGCAAAATTGGTGCTTAACAGCGAGGATATTCTGTCAGAAATCTACACTAATTTTTAAATGGAGGATTAATAATTTATAAAAATAATCATAACAGTTTGACAAAGTGTCCATGAATATTTAATAATATGGAGGATTTATTATATTATTTAAACCTCTAAGGAGGAAGCGTTACATGTCGGAATATTTAGTCATAGTTGAATCACCAGCTAAAGCAAAAACAATTGAAAGATATTTGGGGAAAAAATATAAGGTAAAGGCTTCAATGGGGCATGTCAGAGACCTTCCAAGAAGTCAAATGGGTGTCGATGCAAAAAATCATTTTGAAGTGAAATATATAACCATTCGAGGTAAAGGGCCAGTATTGAAGGATTTAAAAACAGCTGCGAAAAAAGCAAAAAAAGTCTATCTCGCAGCTGACCCCGACAGAGAAGGGGAAGCAATTGCTTGGCATCTTGCTCACTCATTGAATGTCGATATTAATTCAGACTGTCGAGTGGTTTTTAACGAGATCACAAAGGATGCCATCAAAGAGTCTTTTAAGCATCCGCGCCCGATTAATCAGGATTTGGTGGATGCACAACAAGCAAGACGTGTTCTTGACAGATTAGTAGGCTATAATATTAGCCCGCTCCTATGGAAAAAAGTAAAAAAAGGACTAAGTGCAGGTAGAGTCCAATCAGTTGCTGTTAGAATAATCATTGAACGTGAAAAAGAAATTCAAAATTTTAAGCCGGAAGAGTATTGGACAATAAAAGCAGACTTTTTAAAGGGAAATGAACAATTTGAAGGTCAGTTTTATGGTGTAAATGGAAAAAAAGTCGAATTAACAAATGAAGCTGGAGTAAAAGATGTTCTTTCGGCAATTGAGGGGAACTCATTTACAATAAAATCCGTAACTAAAAAAGAACGAAAAAGAAATCCGGCGCCGCCGTTTATCACGTCTTCTTTACAACAGGAAGCGGCTCGTAAGTTAAATTTCCGTGCTAAGAAAACAATGATGCTGGCACAACAATTATATGAAGGAATCGACTTAGGCAAGGAAGGTACAGTTGGTCTAATCACATATATGCGTACGGACTCAACTCGAATTTCTGAGACAGCAATTGAGGAAAGTTCCCAATATATCGAAAAATCTTTTGGTAGTCAATTTTTAAATGGCACAAAAAGAAAAGATAAAAAAGGTGTGAATGCTCAGGATGCTCATGAAGGGATTCGTCCGACTTCAATTTTTAGGGAACCAAATAGCGTGAAGCAATTTTTGGGCAGAGACCAATTTAGATTGTATAAGCTGATTTGGGAGCGTTTTGTCGCAAGTCAAATGGCTTCTGCGATTATGGATACAATGAGCGTTGACCTTAACAATGGTGATGTTGTATTTCGAGCGACGGGATCTAAAGTTAAATCCCCTGGTTTTATGAAGGTCTATGTTGAGGGAAATGATGATGATACTGACGAAAAAGAAAAGATGCTTCCTGATTTAAAAGAGGGAGACCAAGTATTTTCTAAAGATCTTGATCCGAAACAGCATTTTACTCAACCACCTCCTCGGTATACAGAAGCGAGACTAGTTAAGACCCTAGAAGAACGCGGAATAGGCAGGCCATCTACCTACGCGCCAACACTAGATACCATTCAAAAGAGAGGGTATGTGGCATTAGATAACAAACGATTCATACCTACGGAACTTGGGGAAATCGTGGATGAATTAATGCTCGACTTCTTCCCGAAAATTTTGGATGTAGAGTTTACAGCAAAAATGGAGCATGATCTTGATGAAATCGAAGAAGGAAAAACAGAGTGGATTTATATTATTGATGAATTCTACAAAGATTTCGAAAAAAGATTAGAAATTGCCGAAGCGGAAATGAAGGAAGTTGAAATTAAGGATGAACCTGCAGGCATTGATTGTGAAAATTGCGGACATCCGATGGTTTATAAAATGGGACGTTATGGGAAATTCATGGCTTGTTCCAATTTTCCTGATTGCCGCAATACAAAACCAATTGTTAAGGAAATTGGGGTTCCTTGTCCGAAATGTGAAAAAGGAAACATTGTTGAAAGAAAAAGCAAAAAGAAAAGGATTTTTTACGGCTGTGATCAATACCCTGAATGTGATTTTCTTTCTTGGGATAAACCACTTCCAAGGAAATGTCCAAAGTGTGAAAACCTGTTAGTTGAGAAAAAACTCAAAAAAGGAATTCAGGTACAATGCGCCCAGTGTGACTACAAAGAGGAACCTCAAAAATAACTTGTGTGGTGAGCTTACATAAGCTCACCATTTTCTATGCTTATGGAAAAGAGTTTGGGCTCAATTTCTTCCACAATTCAGAATTTTGGAAAAAAATAAGAGTTTTTATTTGCAAGGGCTACTAAATTGTGATAACATTTAGTAGCCCTTGTGAGGTGAAAATAATGGAAAATGTGAACAATTCGTTACAGTTATTCAAAGATTATTTACAAATCGAGAAAAATTATTCAGAATATACAATTGTCCATTATGAACAATCGATTGAACATTTTTTCTTATTTCTGAAACGAGAATCCATCTCAGAACTATCTGAAGTAACATATTCGGATGTGCGATTGTATCTTACGGAGCTTTATAAGAAACAATATGCAAGACGTACTGTTGCAAAAAAGATTTCAACATTGCGCAGTTTTTTTAATTTTCTTCTTCGGGAAAAGCTGATTTCTCAAAATCCATTTACATTGGTGTCATTGCCGAAAAGGGATCAAAAGCTCCCGCATTTTTTATATCAAGAAGAATTGGAAAAGCTATTCGAAGTATCAGATGTTTCTACAAGTTTGGGGTTACGGGATCAGGCTCTACTTGAATTGCTTTATGCGACTGGAATCCGTGTAAGTGAATGCTGTAAGCTTACACTTGAGGATTTGGACTTTTCAATGGGAACGGTGTTTGTTCATGGAAAAGGAAATAAACAACGCTATGTTCCTTTTGGAAGCTATGCCGAACAAGCCCTTACAAACTATATACAAAAAAGTCGCAAGGAATTGCTCGAAAAAGCTTCGGTACATACAAACAACCTATTCCTTAATTTTCGGGGTGGACCATTAACAACTAGGGGAGTCCGGTTAATTTTAAATAATATGATTAAAAAGACTTCATCTACAATACATATAAGTCCACACGTATTAAGACATACATTTGCTACACACCTTTTAAACGAGGGCGCTGATATGAGGTCTGTACAAGAACTGCTCGGACACGAAAATCTGTCGTCAACACAAGTTTATACGCATGTTACAAAGGATCATTTGCGTAATATTTATCTATCCTCACACCCACGTGCATAAGGAGGTCGTTCTAAAAAAATGTCAAATTTTCATGCAACGACAATATTTGCTGTAAAGCATAAAGGAAAGTCAGCGATGGCAGGAGATGGCCAGGTAACCTTTGGTAATGCAGTAGTTATGAAACACACAGCACGAAAGGTACGCAAGTTGTTTCAGGGAAGAGTAATTGCAGGGTTTGCCGGTTCTGTTGCAGATGCATTTACCCTTTTTGAAATGTTTGAAGGGCGCCTGGAGGAATTTAATGGGAATTTACAAAGGGCAGCGGTTGAGCTTGCAAAGGAATGGAGAAGTGACAAAGTTCTTCGTAAATTAGAGGCAATGCTGATTGTGATGGATGAGAAGGATTTGCTTCTAATTTCGGGAACAGGTGAAGTGATTGAACCAGATGATGGAATTCTTGCAATTGGCTCTGGCGGAAATTACGCTCTTTCTGCTGGACGTGCATTGAAAAAATATTCTGGTGAACATTTAACAGCAAAAGAGATTGCAAAAGCGTCATTAGAAATTGCTAGCGAGATTTGTGTGTATACAAACGAAAATATTATAGTTGAAGAGCTATAGGAGGGGATTACTTTGAAAACGAATTTAACCCCAAGACAGATTGTAGAAAAATTAGATCAATACATTATTGGTCAGAATGAAGCGAAAAGAGCCGTATCAGTTGCATTAAGAAATCGATACCGCCGTAGTCTGCTTAACGAAAAGCTTAAAGATGAAATCGTACCTAAGAATATCTTGATGATTGGTCCAACTGGTGTCGGAAAGACCGAAATTGCTAGACGACTTGCAAAGCTTGTAGGTGCTCCATTTATTAAAGTGGAGGCTACTAAATTTACCGAAGTAGGGTATGTTGGCCGAGATGTAGAATCAATGGTTCGGGATCTAATCGAGACAGCTGTTCGCCTCGTGAAAGAGGAGAAAGTGGTGGAAGTATCTGAACGGGCCGCGGAAAATGCCAATAAGCGGATTGTTGAATTGCTTGTCCCAGGTTCAAAAAAGCAAACATCCTATAAAAACCCACTTGAAATGCTCTTTGGTGGGAATAATAATGAGCCAGAAGAAGAAAAACCTTCTGAAGAAGAAAGCTTAAATGATCGAAGAAAGCGAATGGCTCATAAGCTTGCACTTGGAGAACTTGAAGATTATTACGTTACAGTCGAAGTAGAAGAACAGCAGCCATCAATGTTCGATCTTCTGCAAGGTTCCGGTATGGAGAATATGGGAATGAATATGCAGGATGCGCTTGGCAGCTTAATGCCGAAAAAACGCAAAAAACGTAAATTAACGGTTAAAGAAGCTCGCAAAGTCCTGACCAATGAAGAAGCAGCGAAACTAATTGACATGGATGAGGTTACTCAAGAAGCAGTAAACCGTGCTGAACAATCGGGTATTATTTTTATAGATGAGATTGACAAAGTAGCAGGTAAAAGTCATAATTCTTCTTCGGCGGATGTCTCAAGAGAAGGAGTTCAACGTGATATTTTACCGATTGTTGAAGGTTCAACTGTTGTAACGAAACATGGCTCTGTTAAAACAGACCATATGTTATTTATTGCTGCAGGTGCTTTCCATATGTCAAAGCCTTCAGATTTAATCCCTGAATTGCAAGGCCGATTTCCGATTCGTGTGGAGCTAACTAAACTAACTGTCGATGATTTTTATCGAATCTTAGTTGAGCCAGATAATGCCCTATTAAAACAATATTCAGCATTATTAGAAACAGAAGGTATACAACTCGAATTTTCTGACGATGCTATTCGTAAGATAGCTGAAGTTGCCTTCCAAGTAAATCAGGACACGGATAATATCGGTGCCAGACGCCTACATACAATTTTGGAGAGACTTTTAGAGGATTTATCATTTGAGGCACCGGATATTACAATGGAAAAAATCACGATTACGCCACAATATGTGGATGACAAGTTGAGTACAATCGTGAAAAACAAAGATTTAAGTCAGTTTATTTTGTAAGATTATCAGGAGGAACAAGTAAAATGCCATTATTACAAAGAACACGAAAAATTAATGCTATGCTGCAAAATGCAGCAGGTAAACCAGTTAACTTCAAGGAAATGTCAGAAACACTACGGGATGTAATTGGAGCAAATATTTTCTTATTAAGTCGCCGTGGAAAACTTCTTGGATTTGCCATCAATCAACAGATTGAAAATGAAAGAATGAAGAAAATGATTGAGGATCGCCATTTCCCTGAAGAGTACACACAAAGCCTATTCAACATTCATGAAACTTCATCTAACCTCGATATTGAAAGTGCTTATACTGCTTTCCCAATTGAAAACAAAGACTTGTTTAAAAGTGGGCTAACAACGATTGTACCAATTATCGGTGGTGGTGAACGATTAGGTACACTTATTTTTTCAAGGCTTGATCAAATGTTTGAGGACGATGATCTAATTTTAGCTGAGTATGGTGCAACGGTTGTTGGTATGGAAATCCTACGTGAAAAAGCAGAAGAAATTGAAGAAGAAGCAAGAAGTAAAGCCGTTGTTCAAATGGCGATCAGTTCATTATCATACAGTGAATTTGAAGCAATTGAACATATTTTTGAAGAATTAAATGGCAATGAAGGGTTATTAGTAGCAAGTAAAATTGCCGACCGCGTTGGAATCACAAGATCAGTTATCGTTAACGCATTAAGAAAGCTAGAAAGTGCTGGTGTAATCGAATCTCGTTCACTAGGAATGAAGGGAACTTACATTAAGGTACTAAACGATAAATTCTTAGTTGAATTAGAAAAACTAAAATCACATTAAGAAAAAAACGAAGATGGTTTTTTCCATCTTCGTTTTTTTTTTTTTGAAAATTATTATCATAAATTGTCGGTTTTTTGTAGTGGAAATAAGTGCTTGTCTATTTTTGTAAAAAACACGTGAAAAATCACTACTAAAAACCTATAATTAAGTGTAGAATACGTGGGGAAAAAGACCTATATTGTCGAAAAACATCACTTTTTATCGCAAGCTTCATAGACAGATAGACTTAATTTCATTACAATAATAAATAGTTAATACAATACATTATATTTATTCGAAGGATATATATTTTTTGTGGGGGGATAAGATGAAACTTTTTTCTAATACCATTCATTCGCTAGAAAAAGCTTTAGATTATTCAGCTCTACGACAGAAGGTTATTTCAAATAATATTGCAAATGTGGATACCCCGAATTACAAAGCACAGGACGTTAGCTTTAAGAACCTTCTTTCAAATGAAATGAATAGTCAATTGACAGCAAATCGTACGAATGAAAAACATTTCGAATTTACTAACAGCAAAAACGGCTTACTTATTACAACTAAGCATGATACAGCATATAACCACAACGGTAATAACGTGGATATCGATAAAGAAATGGCATCCCTGGCTGAAAACCAAATTTATTATAATGCCATAACACAAAGAATAAGCGGGAAATTTAACACATTACAATCTGTTGTTAAAGGAGGGAACTAGGAGTGTCAATTTTTCATAGCCTCAATACAAGTGCTTCAGCATTAACGGCTGGACGACTTAGAATGGACGTTATTTCTTCGAATATGGCGAATGTAGATACAACGAGAGGGAAACTTGTCGATGGACAATGGCAGCCATATCAAAGAAAAATGGTTGTTCAGCAGCCGCAAGGAAATAGTTTTTCCTCCCATCTATCAAATGCAATGAATCATTCAAAAGCCGGGAATGGAGTTAAGGTAACAGGAATCATAGAGGATAACACTCCATTTCAACTTGTTTATAATCCGGATCATCCTGATGCGAATGAAGACGGGTATGTGGCCCTTCCGAATGTAGACCCAATAAAGGAAATGGTTGATCTTATTAGTGCCACAAGATCATATGAAGCAAATGTAACAGTCCTTAATGCATCCAAAGGAATGCTAATGAAAGCTTTAGAAATTGGAAAATAGGTGATTAGTCGTGATTGATAAAATTAATATTGCTACGCAGCAGGTTTTTTCGAAGCCCGGAATACAGCCAAAGTCAGCAAGCTCTGTCCAAAAAGAGTTTAGTCATCTTTTAAAAGATGCCATCAACAATGTGAATGAATCACAAAAGACTTCAGATATTATGACCGAAAAGCTGATTAAAGGCGAAAACGTAGATTTGCACCAAGTAATGATTGCTTCTGAGAAAGCGAGTGTTTCATTGCAAACGACACTTCAAATTCGAAATAAAGTAATAGAAGCATACCAAGAAATCATGAGGATGCAGGTTTGATCCGAAATAAAACAGCTTGATAGGGGTATGTAAATGAAAGAGAATCTTCTTTTATATAAAACGAAGATAAGTGAATATTGGAAGAAACAATCCGGCCTTCAAAAGGTCACAATAATTGGATTGCCATTGCTATTAATTTTCGTTATTTCGCTTACTGTGTTTTTTACAACAAAAACAACACTTGTTCCTATGTATAGCAATCTTACTCCACAGGAAACAGGGCAAATAAAAGCTACTTTAGATTCTAGGGGAATTCAATCAGAAATAGCGGATAATGGATCGACCATTAAGGTACCAGAAGAAGTGGTAGAAACCTTAATGGTTGAACTTGCGGCAGAAGGAATACCAGACAGCGGGAATATCGATTATTCATTTTTTGGTCAAAATGCGGGTTTTGGGATGACCGATAATGAATTTAATATGCTTAAACTCGAATCCACTCAAACGGAATTAGCCAACCTAATCAAAGGCATCACTGGGATAAACGATGCGAAGGTTATGATTACCATGCCGAATGAAGGAATTTTTGTTAAGGACAGCCAGGCAGTGGCGTCCGCTGCAATCATTCTAAATACGAAACCAGGTTATAAGTTCGAACAACAGCAGATAAAATCCTTATATCACTTGGTTTCAAAAAGTATTCCTAATCTACCTACTGATAATATCGTCATACGGAATCAAAATCTTGAGTATTTTGACTTGGAAAATGAAGAAAAATTATCTGTTGGCGGAAATGTTGCGTCACAGCTTGAATTAAAGCGTGAAATTGAACGAGATCTTCAAAGACAAGTTCAACAAATGCTTGGAACGATGATGGGACCAGATAAAATCGTTGTCTCTGTTACAACTGATATAGATTTCACACAAGAAAACCGCCAGGAAAACCTTGTAACACCTGTTGATCCCGAGAACATGGAAGGTATTGAAATCAGTGTTGAACGAATTACGGAGACCTTTACTGGTGAAGGAGCCGCAGCAGGAGGAGTCGCCGGTACCGGTGAAACGGATGTCCCAACATATAATGCAAATGGACAAGCTGGTAATGGGGATTATGAACGTATTGAAGAACGTGTCAATAAAGATGTGAATCGTATCACAAAGGATATTGTGGAAGCTCCTTATAAAATAAGAGATTTAGGAATTCAGGTTATGGTCGAAGCGCCAGACCCTAAAAATCCAGCTTCAATGCCTCAGGAACGAGTCAATGACATCGAGAAAATTTTAAGCACGATTGTAAGTACAAGTATTAATCAGAATGAGAAGAATCAATTAACACAAGAAGAGATTCAAGATAAAATTGTCGTTTCCGTTCAAGAGTTTAGTGGAAAAACAACATCTCTGACAGAAACACCAGCAATCAAATCGATACCTTTATGGGTTTATGCAGTGGGTGGACTTTTAGTTCTTGGACTTATCATTCTATTATTCTTATTTTTACGCAAAAAGAAAGATACAGAAATCGAGGAGGAACTGCCTCAAGCAGAACCTGTATTCTTTGACCATATTCCGGATGTTAATGAAGAAAAAGAATCAGGAGCAACAGTCCGAAAAAAACAATTGGAAAAACTCGCCAAGGATAAACCAGAGGATTTTGCGAAATTATTACGTTCATGGTTGGCAGATGAATAGGGGGTGGAGAAATGGCAAAACGAGATTTGCATAATGGTCTTACGGGAAAACAAAAAGCAGCCATTCTCCTCATTTCACTAGGTCCGGATGTGTCGGCTTCAGTATATAAGCATCTGTCAGAGGAAGAAATTGAAAAATTAACATTAGAAATTTCAGGCGTTCGGAGGGTAGAAGCAAATACAAAGGAACAAATAATGGAAGAGTTCCACCAAATTGCAATTGCCCAGGATTATATCACCCAGGGTGGTATTGGATATGCAAAGACAGTACTTGAAAAAGCACTTGGGGAAGAACAAGCAGGAGTTATCATTAATCGATTAACCTCCTCCCTTCAGGTTAAACCGTTTGATTTTGCTAGAAAAGCAGACCCTGGACAAATTTTGAATTTTATTCAAAATGAGCATCCACAGACAATTGCCTTAATTTTATCTTATTTAGATTCAAGACAAGCCGCACAAATTTTATCGGAGCTGCCACAAGAGGTTCAAGCTGATATTGCAAGAAGAATCGCAATTATGGATAGAACGTCACCTGAAATTATTAATGAGGTTGAGCAAATTCTTGAACGTAAGCTTTCAGCTACCGTGACACATGATTATACCCAAACCGGTGGAATTGAGGCAGTTGTGGAAGTATTAAATGGAGTTGACCGCTCAACAGAAAGAACTATTTTAGATGCTCTTGAGATTCAAGATCCAGAGCTAGCAGAAGAAATTAAAAAGAGAATGTTTGTCTTTGAAGACATTGTTACTCTTGATAATCGTGCTATTCAACGCGTCATTCGTGATGTTGAAAATGAGGACCTCATGCTTTCACTTCGTGTTGCTAGTGAAGAAGTGAAGGAAATTGTCTTTAAAAATATGTCCAAACGGATGGTTGAAACCTTTAAAGAGGAAATGGAATATATGGGACCAGTTCGTTTACGTGATGTTGAGGAAGCTCAATCACGGATTGTAGCAGTAATTAGGAGACTTGAGGAAGCTGGAGAAATAGTCATCGCTCGTGGTGGGGGAGATGATATTATTGTCTAACGTTTTTAAGTCGAATTCTGCTCAGTCCAAGGATCTTCCAAAAAGAGTCATCGGGCTCAAAGTTTTCCAAACGCAAGAATTTAATCAAGTGGAGCCAGATCAGCATAACAGACAGTTTGTTTCTCAAAAAGTGCTTGATGAAGCGAAAGAACAGGCTGACAAAATTGTCAAAGATGCCATTTCTTATTCCAATTCAATTAGGCAACAGGCGTTAGTTGAAAAACGTGAATGGGAAGAAGAGAAACAAGAACTTTACCGAAAAACATCGGAAGAAGGCTTTCAAGCTGGGATGACTGAAGGTAGAGAACAGGGCTATCAAGAATATACTGATTTACTTTCTGATGCACGACAAATTATTGATACATCAAAACTTGATTACGACCATTATCTTGATTCTTCAGAAGAAGTGATATTAAGACTCGCAATGACGGTAGCAGAAAAAGTTATTGGGATTCATTTTACTGAGCATCCTGAGAACTTTACTTACCTCGTAAAAAAGGCGATTAAAGAAGTAAAGGAGCATTCTGGTATCACCATTACAGTAAATCCGCGTTTTTACCAATTTGTGATTGGACAAAAAGAAGAGTTAACTGCTATTTTCGGCAGGGAAACCGATCTTTTTGTCTATCCGAATGAAGATCTTGGAGAAGACGATTGTGTAATCGAATCCTCCTTTGGAAAGATTGATGCAAGTGTGGATACTCAGCTTGCTGAGATTAAAGAGAAATTACGTTCTTTGCTATTGGAGGAATAGGCTTTGAAGGCTATCGAGCTTCTTAATGAAATACATTCTATCGATTCTTATAAACGGTACGGTAAGGTAACAAGAGTCGTTGGCTTAATGATTGAATCGCGCGGACCAGAATGTTCGATTGGAGATTTATGTCATATTTATGTGGGATTTAGTCATAAACGATGTATTCAAGCTGAAGTTGTCGGTTTCCGTGAGGAGCATGTCATCTTGATGCCATTTTCAAATGTGAAGGATATTTCACCAGGAAGCATTGTTGAAGCAACTGGCAAACCACTTGATATTAAGGTTGGGGCAGGATTGGTAGGAAAGGTATTGGACCCACTAGGACTTCCACTTGATGGCAGCGGGCTGCCTAGGGGATTATCTTCCGCACCTACTGAACAAGATCCTCCAAATCCATTATCTCGCCCTCCTATTCGTGAACCAATTGAGGTTGGAGTGAAAATGATAGATACCCTATTAACCGTTGGAAAAGGACAACGTGTCGGTATCTTCGCAGGAAGCGGTGTTGGTAAAAGTACACTTTTGGGAATGATTGCCCGCAATACCACAGCGGATATAAATGTAATTGCCCTTGTCGGAGAACGTGGACGCGAGGTGCGAGAATTTATTGAAAAAGATTTAGGTGAAGAAGGACTTAAAAGATCCATTTTAGTTGTGGCAACCTCTGATCAACCAGCACTGCTGCGCATCAAAGCAGCAATGACCGCGACAGCAATAGCTGAGTATTTCAGGGACAAGGGTCTAAATGTCATGTTAATGATGGATTCGGTCACTCGTGTTGCAATGGCGAGCCGTGAAATTGGCTTAGCGATTGGTGAGCCTCCTACGACAAAAGGATACACACCAAGTGTTTTTACAACACTTCCGAGACTCTTAGAGAGAACTGGAACGAATCATTTAGGTTCAATAACTGCCTTTTACACAGTTTTGGTAGACGGGGACGACATGAATGAGCCGATTGCAGATACTGTTCGAGGGATACTTGATGGGCATTTCGTGCTTGATCGAAGTCTAGCCAACAAAGGACAATATCCTGCTATTAATGTTTTAAAATCAATCAGTCGTGTCATGAACCAAATTACATCAAGTGAACATAAGGCTAATGCTGAAAAACTCAGAGGGATCATGGCCACCTACCTTAATACTGAAGATTTAATCAATATTGGAGCCTATAAAAGGGGATCCTCGATCGAAGTGGATGAAGCCATTAGATATTATCCAAAGATTATATCGTTTTTAAAACAGCAAACGGAAGAGAAATTTACATTCGAAGAGAGTTTGCAATTATTGGCACAATTGGCTGAAAAAGGTGAATGAAACAAATGGGCTACAAGTTCAAATTTCAAAAGGTTATGTCGATAAAAGAAAATGAGAAGAACCAAGTTCTGGCAGATTATAAAACATCCTTAAAAGAATTTGAAGACGCGGCAGAAGCTTTATATGAATCGTTAAAGAAGAAGGAAACCTTAGAAGAAAATCAAAGACAACAGCTACAAAACGGCTTATCCATCCAAAGTATTCGGCATCAGCAGTCTTTCATTACAGGCTTAGAAAAAACGATAATGTATTACCAAAATCTGGTGATTAAAGCGAGAAATAAGATGCAGCAGCTGCAAGCATCGTTAACTGAAAAAAATATTGAGGTTAAAAAATATGAGGTCATTCATGCAAAGGATTTTGCGATCTATGAGGGCCAAATAAAAATGCAGGAAAGTCAGATGATGGATGAAATTTCAATCCAACAATACATGTCAAAGGGAAGATAGGTGATCAAATGGAGACTAAGGAAAAAGAAGAATACAGCAAATTCCAATGGTTTTTCTATGTTGTGCTTATTCCATCTTTCTTTACTTTGATAGTCGTTTTTGTCCTATTGTCTGTTACCGGATTTAAGCCGCTTGGAGCCGTGAAAAACTTTGCATCCAAGGTTCCCGTTATTTCTTCCCTCTTTGATAATGAAGAAAAAGATTCGCAGGCCGAAAAAGAGGATAAGGTATCCGTTGCAGATTTGGAGGCTGAAATACAGGCAAAGGAATCAAAAATTACGCAACTAGAAAGTGAAGTGGAAACAAAAAGCGCTGAGATTCAGTCATTAAAGCTTGAAATCGAGAATCTTTCAAGTGAGCTCGTGAAACTTCAGGAAGAACGAATGGCTAAAAGTAAATCCCTAAGTGATTTAACCAAAATGTATGAACAAATGTCTCCGAAAAATGCGGCGAAAATTATCCCGAATTTAAAAGAGGATGAAGCAAGGGAGATTCTTTCTAGTATTAATATTGAAAAACTAGCTGCTATCTTTGAAAAAATGCCGCCTGAGGATGCAGCAAGGTATACCCAATTAATCACCCAATAATATATTTTGACCTCTTGAAAGGAGGTGACACAAACGTGTCCATGGTAGCAAACTTCGATCCCTCAATGGGTTCAATAAGAAAGGATGTCGCAACTGGGGTAGTGAATACTGGATTTTTACAAGGAAATAGATCAACGCAATTTTCTTTTCGTGAAAGACTAGAGGAAATAGCAGGTAGGGATCAGCAACCACTCGTTAATACTCAGGCAACGGATTCACCAAGAGAGGCAGAAGAAAAAGTAGAAAAAGACAAGTTGTTGGAATCAATCAAGCCGTTTCTTGATGAAATCGAAACTTTTATGAAAGAGACCCTCGACTTATCAGATTTCGAAGATGTATTTTTAACACTGCCACCTGATTTGGTAGAACAAATAAAAACATTTATTACTGATATTCAAAATGGGGCTAAAAAGCTGGAACTTGAACAGGTATATGGAAAAGCGGAGTTCATAGGTCTGCTTTTAGTAACAGCACGCTATACAGAGGAACCCTCTTTTACAAATAAGGAAGAATTATCGAATTTGGTAAAGCAATTGAAAATGGCTTTTAACGAGAATATTCAAACTACCCAACAGAGTGTTAAAGAACCATCAGAATTAAGGTTTCATAAGGTTGTTCACGATCTGATGCTGAACCTGGAAAACAAGCTCTTAGATAAGCCTTTAACAGAAACAAGTACTAGGCATCAATATTTGCAGACGGTCCATGCAAGATATTTTTCGACTCCAAAAGGGATGGAAACACCTCAAACTGTTAATACGGATAAACCATTGCAAAAGACAAGCAATACTACCCAGGTTACAACAACTTCATCTGAGACTGTTCCATTAGGTGAAGTGAGTTCAAATCAATTATCTAAGGTACAGCAATTTTCATTATTCGTTGAACAAAATGGAAAGCAGCTGCCAAACCAGCAACATTTCATTAAGCAGTTTCAAAATATCCTAGCGAGAAGCAGCTTTTTGAATAGTGGGGGGCAGCAGAAACTCTTAATCAATTTATACCCTAAACATCTTGGTTCATTACGAATTGAACTTCTTCAAAGTGAAGCAGGAATGATTGCTAGAATTATGGCTTCAACAACTCAAGCAAAAGAATTAGTTGAATCACAACTAACAAACCTAAAACATACTTTCTTAGCACAAAACATTTCGGTGGAAAAAATTGAAGTCTCTACTCAGCTTCAGTATCAAACTGAAAGAAGCTTACAAAGGGAAAGCGGGCAACAACAAGGGCAACAATCAGGAAGACAACAGAGGGAGAATAATCAACAAGAAACCAAGGATGAACAATCTTTTTCTTCCACTCTATTGGATGAACTCGTCAATTTTAAAGTATAGGTGGTGACTTACAGTGGCAACTAGAATTGATTCAAATCTTTACCTATCAAATGTAAAACCTGAAAGAAAAACAGGTAATGATATTTTAGGAAAAGATGATTTTTTAAAAATTTTAATGACCCAGCTTCAAAATCAGGATCCCATGAATCCAATGGAAGATAAAGATTTTATCGCTCAAATGGCGACCTTTACTTCGTTAGAGCAAATGACAAATATGAATAGTACGTTAGAGAAATTTGTGAGTGGACAACATGGCGAGCAGTTATTAAAGTATAGCAACATGATAGGAAAAGAAGTTGAATATAGCTTTAAAACTGAAGATAAGGATGGAAATGAAATCATTAAAAATGGACAAGGTATTGTCACATCCGTATCACAAAAGTCAGGATATATTGAGCTAGAGTTAAATGATGGAACGAAGATTTATAGTGATGAAATTATGAAAGTGAAGCAACCTTCTAACGTAGAAGAATAGGAGGTGGAAACATGGACCATCGAATGTTACAAATACAAAATCATCCGTATATCTTGCAAACCGGGAAAAAAGTTCAGCCTACAGAGTCGCCTAAAGTTTCGTTTAAAGACACCCTAGAAAAAGAAACCAACTTGGTTATAAGTAAGCATGCCCAAAAGAGGTTGGATGAAAGGAATATTAGCATTCAAGACTCAAAATGGAAAGAAATCCAAGTGAAAATTTCAGAGGCTAAAACGAAGGGAATACGGGATTCATTGGTTGTTACGAATAATGCCGCATTAATTGTAAATGTTCCGAATAACACGGTCATTACAGCAATGAATCGAGATGAAGCGAGCTCACAGATTTTTACGAATATTAATGGAACCATTATTTTAGATTAATAAATAAGACAGGCTGGACCTTAACAGGAAGCCATGGTGTGCGGACCGACAGAAGCCACCTACATTTGAAAGGGGAAAATGAAATGTTACGATCAATGTACTCAGGAATCAGTGGAATGAAAAACTTTCAAACTAAGCTAGATGTGATTGGGAATAATATTGCAAACGTAAATACGTATGGCTTTAAGAAGGGGAGAACAATCTTTAATGACATCATGAGTCAAACAATCAACGGTGCAACAGCTCCTGGACAATCACTCGGAGGTGTTAACCCGAAACAGGTTGGTCTAGGTTCATCTTTAGCAGCCATTGATACAATCCACAACAGCGGAAGTACACAAACGACTGCTAGAATTCTAGACCTAGCGATTGCTGGCGACGGATTTTTCCAAGTAGCACCATCCGGGGATGAGCCAATGTACACAAGAGCAGGTAACTTTTACATGGATCGGGATGGGTATTTAGTAACAAGTGCTGGTATGTATGTCGTTGGTTTTGCTGCTAATAAAATAGGTGATCATGATAATGATCCGAATACCCCAGATGGGTTAATGAGTCCTGAACCAACAGATATTGATCCTAGTGGTTTTGATTTCACAACAACTCCACCTACGTACACAGGTACTGCAGACCCAGCGCCTTCATATCAACCTATTCAAATCCCAACCGATGCTAAAAGCATGAGCATCGGGAAGGATGGTTCGGTTACGTATGTGGATGTAAATGGAACATTAAAATGGGCTGGACAGCTGGTATTAGCAAAATTCCCGAATACTGGTGGTTTAGAGAAAGTGGGAGGCAACCTCTTCCAACGAACATCGAATTCAGGAGATCCACTAATCAATTTTGCTGGTCAATCTGGGTTAGGGTCAATTGAATCTGGTGCACTTGAAATGTCAAACGTTGACCTTTCAGAAGAATTTACAGAAATGATCGTAGCACAACGTGGATTCCAAGCAAATACGCGTATCATCACAACTTCTGATGAAATCCTACAAGAGCTTGTAAACCTAAAACGTTAAGGGGGTGGAGGGTTTAGTATTCTGCTAAATCTTCGATAAATCTTGATTACTTTAACGAAATTAAATGATAAGAAATTTACTTTAAATGCAATGTATATTGAGCAGGTTGAATCCTTTCCTGATACAACGATCACATTAACAAATGGAAAAAAATTTGTTGTGAAGGAAAAAGAAGAGGATGTACACGTGAAGGTTCTTGAATTTTATCAAAAAATAAATGTCCTTGGCCTTCGTTAATGCTTGGGGGGATATGGTGCTATGAAAAATAAGCTTCTAGTGATAATGGTCATTATTTTAAGTACGATTACTTTAGTCGGTACCACCGCTTTTGTAATTTTAACAAAGGTAACTGCAAGTGATAGTCAAAAAGAACCGTCAATTGACCAAGTTCTAAAAGCGACTGTCGAAATTCCAGAGATCACAACAAAACTACTTAGTGATGATTATATTCGTATTTCCTTTAACATTCAGACAGATGGTAAAAAGGGAAAAGAGGAATTAGAAAAACGTCAATTCCAAGTGAGCAATATTATCATTAAAGAGCTTTCCAATATGACATCTGAACAATTTAAAGGTGAAGAAGGAATCGTCAATCTTGAAAATAGATTAAAAGATCGAATAAATGAATTAATGCAAGATGGAACGATAATTAAAGTTTATGCGACATCTTTTCTTCCGCAGTAACGCTAATAGAATGGTAAGTACTTAATGAGCGGAGGTGGAACCTTGCCTAGTGAAATATTATCCCAAAGTGAAATAGATGCATTACTTTCTGCTCTTTCGACTGGTGAAATGAATCCCGAAGAACTAAAAAGAGAAGAAGGCGAACGTCGTGTAAAAGTATACGATTTTAAAAGGGCGCTTCGTTTCTCGAAGGATCAAATTCGTAGTATTACTCGGATCCATGAAAACTTTGCACGATTACTCACAACCTACTTTTCAGCCCAGCTTCGAACATATGTGCAAATTACAGTAGGGACAGCCGACCAAGTACCATATGAGGAATTTATACGTTCCATACCAAATATGACGATTTTAAATGTATTTGAGATGCCCCCTCTTGAGGGGCGTATTATCTTGGAGGTAAACCCTAATATTGCCTATGCCATGCTTGATCGAATGCTAGGGGGAAGAGGAACAGGCTTTAATAAAATTGAAAATTTAACTGAAATTGAAACAAAAATCATGAGCAATATGTTTGAAAAAGCGTTTGAACAAGCAAGGGAAGCATGGGCTAATTTGGTTGAGGTTGATCCCAGTTTAAATGAATTTGAGGTGAATCCACAGTTCCTTCAAATGGTCTCGCCGAATGAAACCGTGGTTGTCATTTCACTCCATACTCAAATTGGAGAAACAAGTGGAATGATGAATATTTGTATCCCTCATGTATTTCTTGAGCCGATTATTCCAAAATTATCTGCACACTACTGGATGCAATCAACTCCTAAAAAAGAACGAAATAGTAAGGAGCTTTCGCATATTCAAAACAATCTTAAGAATACAAAATTGCCAATCGTAGCAGAATTAGGTTCAGCTAATATCGCCATACAGGAATTCCTATTATTAGATGTTGGGGATACTATTCAACTCGATAAAATGATCCAACATCCAATAGAGCTAAAGGTCGAGGGTATACCGAAATTTAATGCGCAGGTTGGTAAAGTTAATAAGAAACAAGCTGTACAAATCTTAGAGGAGATTAAAAGGGGGGACCGTGAAGATGAATAATGGAAATATGCTATCACAAGATGAAATTGATGCACTATTAAAAGGTACAGCAGACTTAGACAACGAAGAACCGGTAGCAAATGTTAATAAACCCCTTGTAGAAGATTTTTTATCTTTAATGGAACAGGATGCGCTTGGGGAGATTGGGAACATCTCTTTTGGAAGTTCAGCTACTGCGCTTTCCACATTGCTCAATCAAAAGGTCGAAATTACGACACCAAATGTTTCGCTTGTCCTAAGCTCTGGATTAGCGGATGAGTTTCCACACCCTTATGTAGCAATCTATGTTGACTATACTGCTGGTTTTACAGGAACAAATCTATTAGTAATAAAACAAAGTGACGCAGCGATCATTGCAGATTTGATGCTTGGCGGAACCGGGCTTTCTGCACCGGAAAGCTTAAGTGAATTACACTTAAGTGCTGTTCAGGAAGCGATGAACCAAATGATGGGTTCTGCCGCAACCTCAATGTCAACCGTTTTTAGTAAGAAAATTGATATTTCTCCGCCAAGTATTGACATTCTTGACATTCAACATGGCGAAGGAGCCGAAAACCTTCCAACTGATGATATATTGGTGAAAATATCTTTTCGTTTAACAATTGGAGAATTAATTGATTCAACGATCATGCAATTAGTTCCAGTTGAGTTTGCGAAAGGGCTTGTTGGTGAGCTTCTTTCCCCTCATGCGGAAAATAACGCTACAGCAACAGGGATACCAACCCAACAAGTTGATATTGAACCAGTCCAGCGATCGAACTATACTTTGCCTAATGTTGAACAACAAATGGAAACACCATATCCACCGGCACAGCAATATCATCAGCCTGAATATAAACAACCAGTGATTACTAATGGTCCACAGCATCTTGGTGGTATTCAAGTAAAACAGCCTGAAATTCAACCGGCAGTATTTTCAGAATTTGAAGCTGTCCATTTACAGGAAACTGAATCTAGAAACCTAAATATGTTATTAGATATTCCGCTTCAGGTTACAGTTGAATTAGGTAGGACAAAGCGTTCTATTAAAGACATACTTGAATTATCAGCGGGCTCAATTATTGAGTTAGACAAGCTTGCGGGTGAACCTGTTGATGTTTTAGTAAACGGAAAACTCATAGCACAAGGTGAGGTAGTAGTAATTGAAGAAAACTTTGGTGTCAGAATTACCGATATTATTAGCCAAAGTGATCGAATTAAAAAATTGAATTAATGTAGGGGGAAATTCAAATGGCACAAAAAATTCTTATTGTAGATGATGCAGCATTTATGAGAATGATGATTAAGGACATCCTAACGAAAAATGGTTATGAGGTTGTTGCCGAGGCAGCAGATGGTGCACAGGCGGTTGATAAATATAGAGAACACCAACCAGACCTTGTAACAATGGATATTACAATGCCTGAGATGGATGGCATTACAGCATTAAAAGAAATAAAAAAAATCAATCCAAATGCAAAGGTAATTATGTGTTCAGCAATGGGCCAACAGGCGATGGTAATTGATGCAATTCAAGCGGGTGCAAAGGATTTTATTGTGAAGCCATTCCAAGCAGACCGAGTTATTGAAGCAATTAGTAAAACGTTAAGCTAAGGACCCAAATTTAGGAGAGTGGCAACAAAAGTGAAACACATAAAAAAGGTTGTTTTGGCACTGATTTTCTTTCATGCCTTGCTTGTCACTTTCCCTGTACAAGCTGAAGAAGGTCATGTCGATAAAAGCGTTAATGACATAATTGGTAATCAAAATGAACAAAACATTGATCAAGAGGAAACAATTCCAACTGAAACTCCGCTAACTAAGAATGAACTAACAGCAGGCGATTTTTTAAAAATGATTTTTGCAACTTTATTTGTACTTGCACTCATTTATTTTTTATTAAAATTCGTAAATAAAAGGAATCGCATGTTTAGCCAGCATAGGTTCATTGAAAATCTTGGCGGAACCAGTCTAGGAACGAACCGCTCCATTCAAATTGTAAAGGTTGGGGAGCGGATCTTAGTTGTAGGTGTAGGAGATTCCATTCAGCTTCTAAAGGAAATTGAAGACACTGAAGAAATAAATGAAATCCTTGAGCAACATAATTCGTCATTAGAATCGATGATTCAACCAAGGGATGTCATTAACCGTTTTCTTGAAAAAAGAAAAGAAGCAAAGAACACGGATAAGTCTCTTTTTTCCTCAATACTACAGAAACAATTAACAGAACTGAAACAAGGGAGAAAGAAAATTGTCGAGCAACTTGAAAGTAAGGAGTCTAGTAAAGAATGAATGAATTTATGGAATTTTTTAATACTAGTGCTCCAGAAAATGTTTCGACATCAGTTAAGCTGCTTCTCCTTCTAACAGTTCTTTCAGTGGGACCGAGTATTTTAATTTTAATGACGAGCTTTACAAGAATTATTGTTGTACTTTCTTTTGTAAGGACTTCATTGGGAACACAGCAAATGCCGCCAAATCAAGTTATAGTTGGACTTGCATTGTTTTTAACTTTTTTTGTGATGGCACCGACATTTAGTGAAGTAAATGACCAAGCGTTAACTCCGCTTTTTAATGAGGAAATAAATTTAGAGGAAGCCTATACAATTGCTGCCTTACCGTTTAAGGAGTTTATGAGTGTACATACTCGGCAAAAGGACTTGGAGTTGTTTTTAAATTATTCTGGAGCAGACAGACCTGCAAACATTCAAGATATCCCTTTAACTGCACTTGTTCCGGCCTTTGCGATTAGTGAACTTAAAACAGCATTTCAAATTGGCTTTATGATTTTCATTCCATTTCTTGTGATTGATATGGTTGTAGCAAGTATCCTAATGTCAATGGGGATGATGATGCTTCCGCCTGTTATGATTTCCTTGCCATTTAAAATACTCTTATTTGTTCTTGTGGACGGATGGTATTTAATCGTCAAATCATTATTACAAACCTTTTAACTTTATTCAGCAGAAGTTCTCACTTCTGCTGAATAAAGTTAAAGCCTCCGGCGGATGCCACGATTTTTTAATGGAAACTTTCGAATAGTAAGATCAAAGACTAAGTACGCCAAGGCGCATTTGATAAAGTAGGTGAAAGTGTTGAATCCTGAGGTAGTTATTTCATTGGCAGAAAAAGGTGTATATACGACTTTATTAATTTGTGGTCCACTCTTGTTGGTTGCACTCGTCGTTGGGCTTATTGTGAGTGTATTCCAGGCAACAACACAAATCCAGGAGCAAACCTTGGCTTTTATTCCAAAAATCATCGCTGTCCTTGTTGGCTTGGTTTTCTTTGGACCTTGGATGCTTTCAAAGATGCTCACATATACTCATGATATTTTTAGTAATTTGACGAGATTTGTAGGTTGAAAAAATGACAGAGGTTTATACCTATTTTCCAGCATTTTTACTTGTATTAGTTAGAGTCACAAGCTTTTTTGTAACGATGCCATTGTTTTCATATCGAACTCTTCCTGCTTCACATCGGATTGGCATTGCATTTTTTATTTCATGGATTATGTTCCTATCAATGAAAAAGCCGATTCTCCCAATGGATGGCTCTTTTATTATGCTGATATTTAAAGAGGCGATGGTAGGTCTTTTGATTGGTTTGATTGCCTTTATGATTTTTGCGGCGATCCAAATTGCTGGAGGTTTTATCGATTTTCAAATGGGGTTTGCCATTGCGAATGTAATCGATCCCCAAACCGGGGCACAAAGTCCATTAATGGGTCAATACTTATATACATTTGCACTGCTTTTTTTACTGGCAATCAATGGCCATCATCTATTATTGGACGGGATTTTTTATAGCTATGATTTCATTCCAATGGAACAAGCAACTCTTCCGTTTGGCAATGAAAATGTTTTGGAATTTGTTTTAAGGGCTTTTAGCACAATGTTTCTTATTGCATTCCAAATGTCCATGCCAGTCGTAGGCGCCTTGTTTTTGGTGGATATCGCCTTAGGTATTGTCGCAAGAACAGTTCCGCAGTTAAATGTTTTTGTCGTAGGACTGCCACTAAAAATTGGGGTAAGTTTTGTAATCATGATAATTGCGATGTCGATGATCTTCATGCTTGTCGGGAAACTGGTAGACAATATGTTATATACGATGAGAGGATTAATGGAACTTTTAGGAGGAAGCTAGATGTATTTTGTTCGTCTTGACCTTCAATTTTTTGCGGGTGAAAAAACAGAAAAAGCCACTCCTAAAAAACGTCAAGAAACAAGGAAAAAAGGACAGGTTGCAAAGAGTGCAGATGTAAATACCGCTATCCTGCTGCTATCCATCTTTTTCACTCTCCTTGTTTTCGGAGGTTTTATTTTTGAACGTATTATGACGTTTTTAAAGCATTCATTTAGTCATTATTTATCAATTGCACCGACTGAACAAACTGTTCAGGAAATTTTTATTGAGTTATCTTTAGAAGCTGCGATTATTTTAGCACCAATCATGGTAGTAGCTCTTATCGCTGCGGTTGCAGCAAACCTTATGCAGGTTGGTTTTTTATTTTCAACAGAAGCGATTCAAATGAAATTAAATAAGCTTGATCCAATTCAAGGTTTCAAACGAATTTATTCGATTCGTGCGCTTGTTGAGATGATTAAATCTATCTTAAAAATTGTCATTGTAGGTGGCGTGACATTTTCAATTCTATGGTTTCGCTTGGAAGATATCTTGTCCCTCTCACAGAAAACGGCAGGGGCGGCACTTATTGTCTTAGCTAAACTTACCGTCCAGATGGGATTATTTGCTGCTGGAGCCCTTTTATTCTTATCTTTTTTAGATTATCTTTATCAACGCTTTGATTATGAAAAAAACATCAGAATGTCAAAGCAAGATATTAAAGATGAATATAAGAAGACAGAAGGAGACCCGCTTATCAAATCGAAAATAAAGCAAAAACAACGCGAAATGGCAATGAGTCGAATGATGCAAGAAGTGCCAAAGGCGGATGTTATTATTACAAACCCAACTCACTATGCGATCGCACTGAAATACGATGAGACAAAAATGGATGCGCCATTCGTTGTCGCAAAAGGTGTAGATTTTATAGCAGGAAGAATTAAGGAAATTGCCAAAGAAAATGAAATTACAACGATTGAAAACCGGCCACTTGCAAGAGCGCTTTATGCGGGAACAGAAATTGGCGATTCCATACCGGAGGAATATTTTAAAGCGGTAGCTGAAATTCTTGCCTATGTATACCGCTTAAAAGAGAATGTTTAAAAACATTACAAACCATCTTATCATCACTTGTGCTTTGACTTAAAGGAGAGAATACAATGCGAGCAAGAGATTTATCCGTTATATTAAGTGTAATCTTAATAGTTGCCATGCTTATTATCCCATTTCCAGCCTGGATGCTAAGTATTTTAATTTTGATTAATATTTCTCTTGCATTGCTGGTCCTTTTAATTTCAATGAATATGCAGGAACCACTACAATTTTCAATCTTTCCATCATTACTCCTTCTTTTAACCCTCTTTCGATTAGGGTTAAACGTTTCAACGACAAGATCAATTCTTTCTACAGGGGATGCAGGCGGAGTTGTACACACATTTGGTACCTTCGTTGTTGGGGGGAATATCCTCGTAGGATTCGTTGTCTTTCTAATCCTCGTTATCATTCAATTTATTGTTATTACGAAAGGTTCTGAACGGGTATCTGAAGTCGCTGCACGATTTACATTAGATGCTATGCCCGGCAAACAAATGAGTATTGATGCCGATTTAAATGCAGGGATGATCTCTGATACTGATGCCCGCGAACGCCGTGAAAAGGTAAGTAGAGAAGCTGATTTTTACGGGTCTATGGACGGAGCGAGCAAATTCGTAAAAGGAGATGCCATTGCTGGTATCATCATTGTTCTTATCAACTTAATATTTGGTTTTATCATTGGAATGACACAGCATGGGTTAGGATTTCAAGAGGCCCTTTCTAAATTTACCCTTTTAACAATAGGAGACGGACTCGTAAGTCAGATTCCTGCCTTATTAATTTCAACAGCAACAGGGATTGTTGTAACACGTGCTGCTTCAGAAGGAAATTTAGGAGCAGATATTACAAAGCAATTATTTGCATATCCAAAAATGCTTTATGTAACAGCAGGCACAATCTTCCTGTTAGGATTGTTTACCCCGATTCATGATTTTTTAACGATATCCATCTCAAGCTTTTTAGCTATCGGTGGCTATATGATTTCCAAAAATAAGGATCAGGAGATTCAGTTAGAGTCAGATACGGAAGAAGAAGTACAAGTTGAGGACCTAAAAAGTCCCGAAAGTGTTGTGAATTTATTAAATGTTGATCCAATTGAGTTTGAGTTTGGTTATGGGTTGATACCATTAGCTGACACAAACCAAGGTGGGGATATTTTGGACCGAATCGTCATGATCCGCAGACAATTGGCAATTGAGTTAGGTTTAGTCATACCAGTCGTAAGAATAAGGGACAATATTCAATTACAGCCCAATGAATATCGATTGAAAATAAAGGGAAGTGAAATGGCCAGAGGTGAGCTGTTGCTGGACCATTTCTTGGCGATGAGCCCGGGCTATGATGATGATTCGATTGAGGGTATTGATACAGTAGAGCCATCATTTGGTCTGCCAGCAAAATGGATTTCTGAGGAAATGAAGGACCAAGCGGAAATGCTCGGTTTTACAGTGGTCGACCCACCCTCTGTTGTATCAACACATATTACCGAGGTCATTAGAAGAAATGCGCATGATTTACTCGGAAGACAAGAAACCAAGCAATTAATTGATCATTTAAAGGAATCATACCCAATTTTAGTGGATGAAGTAACACCAAATCCACTAACTGTTGGAGATATTCAGAAGGTATTAGCAAAATTATTAAAGGAAAATGTTTCGATCCGAAACTTACCGATTATTTTTGAAACCTTGGCTGATTTTGGGCGGATGACAACCGATACGGATTTATTAACGGAATATGTAAGACAATCCCTTGCTAGACAGATTACAAATCAATACATTGTCCAAGGAGAAACAATGAAAGTTGTGACCCTTTCAGGTCGAGTTGAAAAACACGTCGCAGATGGTGTTCAGCAAACAGAACATGGGAACTATTTATCAATCGACCCGAGTGTGTCACAATCTATCATTGAATCCATTGCAAAGCAAATTGATACGGTTAGTATCCAAGAACAGTCTCCGATTTTATTATGCTCGCCAGCTGTTAGAATGTATGTAAGACAATTGATTGAACGATATTTCCCACAGGTTCCTGTTCTTTCCTATAATGAACTTGAGGCAAATGTAGAAGTTCAAAGTGTTGGGGTGGTGAATATAGATTGAAGGTAAAAAAATACATTGCTCCTTCTATGCCGGAAGCGATGAAATTGATCCGTGCAGAGTTAGGTAGTGACGCTATTATTTTAAATTCAAAGGTTGTTCAAACACAAGGCTTTTTCGGTCTTTTTCGGAAAAAGAATTTTGAAGTAATTGCAGCTGTCGACCCTGAGGCCCCAAGAAAGCAAATACTAAAGCCTAAAGAAACAGAACGAAAAGTACCGGTAATCGATAAACAAATGGAACCACAAAAATCTGTTGTTCGTGAACCATTTAATAAATATGAAGCAAAGGAATCACGCGAGCCTGCCCCAGAACTTCTAAAAGAAATTCAGGAACTAAAAGCGGCGATGAAGGAACTATCCTCTGATATTAGCCCGTATACGGGACTCCTTCAGGAAATGAATCAATTGTTGATGAATCAAGAAATTGATTCATCGATTCGCAAAGAAATCATGTCTCGTTTATTAGAAAGATGGTATCTAGCATCCGAAAAAGCTTCATTTGAAGATATCCAAAATTGGGCAAAAGAATGTGTCATTTCAAAAATCTCTAATGTGGATTACGGTGGTTTAACCTACCGAAAAAAATATATTAATGTAGTCGGTCCCACTGGTGTTGGAAAAACAACGACCATTGCAAAAATTGCGGCTGACTGTATGTTAAAGGACAAAAAAAGCATTGCCTTCATTACAACTGATACGTTTCGGATAGCGGCCATTGAACAATTAAAAACTTATGCGAAAATTCTAGGTGCACCTGTTGAGGTTTGTTATTCCTTTGAAGATTTTAAAAAAGCAAAGCAAACATTCAAAGACTATGATGTTGTTTTCATTGATACAGCAGGGAGAAACTTTCGGAATGAAAAATATATAGATGATTTAAATAATCTGATTCATTTTTCAAATGATATGGAGACGTTTCTGGTCCTCTCCTTAACATCAAAAATGAAAGATATGAAAGTGATTTATGAACAATTTTCCAAAATTACGATATCTAAATTTATCTTTACAAAAGCGGACGAAACGGCAAACTATGGAGAAATGGTGAATTTAATTGTCGATACTGGCATAGGTGTTGCATATTTAACAAATGGACAAAATGTGCCGGATGATATTGTGATTGCTTCACCTTCCTTAATCGCTAATACAACCCTTGGAGTCGATGAATCATGATGGACCAAGCTGCAGCTCTTCGTAAAAAACTAGCATCGCTGAATAATGAACAAGACCAACCGAAGACAATAGCTGTAATCAGTGGTAAAGGTGGAGTGGGAAAATCAAATCTCTCCCTGAACTTTTCCATTGCCCTTTCCAGAGCTGGAAAGAAAGTGTTGCTTTTTGATATGGATATCGGAATGGGAAATATTGATATTTTGATGGGAATTACCGCCCATCATACAATTGTTGATTTATTCGAAGATAGTCTTACCATTAAAGATTTGCTAATCAAGGGACCAGAAGGCATTGATTATATTGCAGGTGGAAATGGGTTATCGAATCTTTTTAAGCTCGATGAAAAGAAATCAGAGTATTTAATAGACCAATTGCAAATCGTACTCCATGATTATGACTTCGTTATTTTTGATATGGGTGCAGGGATGAATGAGGAAAATGTAAAATTCCTCATGGCCATGGATGAAATTTTTGTAGTTACAACACCAGAACCTACCGCAATTACAGATGCATATTCAGCAATGAAATATATCTGTATGTTTGACCAAGCTATTCCATTATACTTAGTTGTTAATCGTGCCGAAAATGAGTCAGAAGGCATGCAAACACTTAAAAGATTAAAGCAGGTTGTGTTGCAGTTTTTAGTAAAGGAAGTCGAGGTATTAGGGGTTTTACTTGATGATAAAACCGTTCAAAAGGCTGTTAGCCATCAAGAACCATTTTTGATATATGCGCCAAAAGCTGTCATTAGCAAAAACTTACTTGATCTTTGCAAAAATTATCTAGATAAAAATAATGAACCAAATCACGATAAGAATCAACATACATCCTTTATATCAAAGTTACAGCGTTTTTTCGTACGTGGTAGATAGGAGTTTTAAAATGACAAAAATTAATGTTCTTATTGTAGACGATTCTGCATTTATGAGGAAACTCATTTCAAATTTTCTTCAGGAAGATTCAAGAATTCATGTTGTTGGTACTGCAAGAAATGGAATCGATGCACTGAATAAAATTAATAAACTCAATCCGGATGTTGTAACTTTAGATATTGAGATGCCTGAAATGAATGGAATTGAAGCATTAAAGCGGATTATGAGTGAAGTCCCGCGTCCTGTTGTGATGCTTTCAAGTACGACGAAAGAAGGAGCAGAGAATGCATTACTTGCAATTCAGTACGGGGCAGTTGATTTCATTCAAAAGCCATCAGGTCCAATATCCATTGATCTTCATCTTATTAAAAATGAGATTGTGACAAAAGTCCTACATGCCGGAAGAGTAAATGTCGATTTGCTTAAAAAGCCATTGAAAATACAAGAAACTATTTCAAGTAGAATAGTAGATTGTAGTAAAATAGAACTAGAGGAAAATAAAAGCATTAAAAAAATTGTTTGTATCGGTACCTCAACTGGGGGTCCAAGAGCGTTACAACAAGTTCTCCCTGAATTTCCAAGAAATTATCCTGCACCAATTGTTATTGTGCAGCATATGCCAGCAGGCTTTACGAAATCGCTAGCTAACAGGCTCAATAGTTTGTGTGGGATTACTGTAAAAGAAGCTGAGAATGGGGATTTTTTGAAGGCTGGAACAGCTTATATAGCCCCAGGCGGCCATCACATGAAAATAAAAAAGATTGGCACTTCACTAGCTGTGAATATTGATAAAAGTGAAATTAGAAATGGGCATAGACCATCTGTTGATGTCTTATTTGAATCCATTAGTGAAATCAAAGGAATTCAAAAAATATCTGTTATTATGACCGGTATGGGAACAGATGGGTCCTATGGACTGAAGAAAATAAAAGAGACTGGAAAAGCCTTTGCTATTGCAGAATCCTTAGAAACCTCAATTGTTTTCGGAATGCCAAAGTCGGCAATTGAAACACATTTAGTTGATAGGGTTGAAAATTTAGAAGATATAGCAAGTACCATACTTAGCCTTACATAAGTAAAGGGGTGTTATTTGATGGAAATGGATCAATATTTGGAAGTGTTTATCGAGGAAAGTAAAGAGCATCTCCAGGCTTGTAATGAACATTTATTAGAATTGGAAAAAGATCCTGAAAATATTGCAATCGTCAATGAAATTTTCCGCTCGGCCCATACATTAAAGGGAATGTCCGCCACAATGGGGTATGATGATTTAGCGAGCCTTACACATCAAATGGAAAATGTACTTGATGGCATTCGAAATATGAAAATTAACGTAACTCCATCACTTTTAGATATTGTTTTCAAAGCAGTTGATTATCTAGAAGAAATGATTTTTTCGATTGCGGACGGAGGCAACGGAAAAAAGGATGTTTCGGATGTTGTGTTTTTATTGAAGAAAATCGAAAGTGGCAAGGACATTAAATATGAGGACACAACTGTTGCAGTAGAGCTAAAAACGGAAAACCAAGCTTTTAGAGCTAAATATGATGATTTTGAATTAACAGTGATTCAACAATCAAAAGAACAAGGTTTTAATTGTTATGAAATCACAATTCTTCTTAGAGAGGATTGTTTATTAAAGGCCGCACGTGTATTTATGGTATTTGAGGTCCTTGAACAGGTTGGTGAAATCATTAAATCCATTCCTTCAGTGGATCAGTTAGAGGAAGAGCAATTTCAGAATGAGTTCTCTGTGACGATCGTATCAACCGAATTATCCCAGAATATCGAAAAACGAATAATGAAAGTATCTGAGATAGAAAGGGTAACAGTATTCGATTTCCAACCTGACTTATTAATGGCTGAAGCACAAGAGCAAATACGGGCGAAGATGGAAGTTGCCCCTGCCCTTGCTACTCTGGATGAACAGCCAGAATCTGAAAAAGAAGATAATCCCCCTGAAAAATCAAGCAGTAAGCACGGTGGTAATCATCATAAGACAATTAGGGTAAATATTGAACGACTTGATATTCTTATGAATTTATTTGAGGAATTAGTCATTGATAGAGGACGTTTGGAGCAAATATCCCGTGACCTGAATCATTCTGAGCTGAATGAAACGGTAGAAAGAATGACAAGGATTTCAGGCGATTTACAAAATATTATCCTTACAATGAGGATGGTTCCTGTTGAAACAGTATTTAATCGGTTCCCACGCATGGTGCGCCAACTGGCGAAGGATTTGCATAAAAAAATAAACCTTCAAATTATTGGTGCGGAAACGGAATTAGATCGTACAGTCATCGATGAAATCGGTGATCCACTTGTACATCTTTTACGTAATGCTCTAGATCATGGAGTTGAAACACCTGAACTCAGGGTCCAAAAAGGAAAACAAGAAGAAGGTACGGTTGTTTTACGTGCATATCACAGTGGAAATCATGTCTTTATCGAAATTGAAGATGATGGTGCTGGTATTAGTCGTGATAAAATCATTGAAAAGGCTATAAACAAAGGGCTTATTACAGCAAATTCAGCTGAGTCCTTAACGGATAGCCAAGTATTTGATTTCATTTTATCTTCAGGTTTTTCAACCGCCGAAAAAATTTCGGATGTTTCCGGACGCGGTGTTGGGCTGGATGTTGTAAAGAATACAATTGAATCACTAGGCGGCTCGATTACAATTCGTTCTGCGTTTGGAAAAGGGTCTGTTTTTTCAATCCAACTACCGCTAACATTATCAATCATCTCTGTCATGTTAGTTGAAGTACAAAATGAAAAATATGCAATACCACTTTCTTCGATTATCGAAACGGCTATCGTCAAGAAGAGTGAGATTCTTCACGCACATAATCAAAAGGTAATCGATTTTAGAGGTAAGGTTGTGCCGTTAGTAAACTTAAAGGATATTTTTGAAGTTCCAACATCTACTGATGAGGATGACTACCTTTCTGTTGTCATTGTGAAAAAAGGTGAAAAGTGCGCAGGGCTCATTGTTGATTCTTTCATAGGACAACAAGAGATTGTGTTGAAATCGCTAGGAAACTACTTAGCAAATGTGTTTGCGATTTCTGGAGCAACTATACTTGGTGATGGTCAAGTGGCTTTAATTGTTGATTGTAATGCATTAATCAAATAATGATTGTAGGTTAAAGGGGGAGAAAAAATGTCTGAACAAGCAGCTATGTTAAAAGTAATTGTATTTTCACTTCATGATGAGGAGTACGGAATCCCGGTTTCTCAAGTGCGCTCTATTGAAAAGGTGCAGCATATAACCCGTGTTCCCAGAACAGCGCCATTTGTTAAGGGTGTTATTAATTTAAGAGGACTTGTTACTCCAATAATTGATTTACGAACACGCTTTGGAATGGCTGAATCGGGGTATACGGATAGTACAAGGATTATTATTGTGGCGACGGAAGATGTTGAGGTTGGATTAATTGTGGATACTGCAAATGACGTAATGGATATTCCAGTTGATGCAATTGAGCCCCCACCTGAGATTGTAGGCAGTATTGAAGTGGAATACTTAGAAGGGGTAGCAAAGCTTGAGAAAAGACTACTCATCTTATTAAACCTAGAAAAGGTACTTAAAACAGATATCGTAAAAGAAAAGATAGAAGGGTAATTACTATGTCATTTTTCGGGCGTATTAATTCCACACATTTAGATATTTTAAAAGAGATTGGTAATATTGGGGCTGGACATTCTGCTACTGCTTTGTCGAAGCTTTTAAATCGTAAAATTGATATGCAGGTACCAAATGTGAGAATCGTTTCCTTTGATGAAATGATGGAGTTTGCAGGTGGGGCTGAAAATATTGTTGCAGGTATTTTCCTACGAATTGAAGGGGATCTAACTGGAAATATGTTTTTTATTTTGCAGCTTCCACAAGCAACAAAATTAATTCAAGATTTGGTTGGTGATAAAAGTTTCTCGTTTGAGAGTAATGTCCAAAATGAATTAGGGATATCGGCTTTTCAAGAGGTTGGAAATATTTTGTCAGGCTCGTATCTTACATCATTATCAGATTTTACCGGGTTGAATTTGTATCCATCCGTTCCGGGGTTTTCAATCGATATGGTTGGTGCAATTATCGGCTATGGCCTACTGGAACTTTCACAGGTAAGTGATTTTGTAATTGCCATTGAAACAGAAATTAATGAAAATGAAAATCCCGATAACAACAATATAAATGGGCATTTTTTGCTGTTGCCGGATCCTGATTCATTCGACAAAATCTTTACTGCTTTGGGAGTTCAATTACATGATTAACACATCTCAAGTCATTAAGGTTGGGATCGCTGACATGAATGTCATTACTGCACCTGACTTAATCCGAACATCTGGACTAGGTTCCTGTGTAGGAGTTATCATTTATGATCAAGCAAAAAAGGTAGCAGGTCTAGCCCATATCATGCTGCCGAGTTCGGTTTCGACAAAAGCAGGAAACATGAATAATGCCAAATATGCCGATACTGCAATAGAAGAGCTCATTAATAAAACAATTGAAATTGGCGGTCGAGCAAAGAGTTTAAAAGCCAAAATTGCAGGCGGAGCCCAGATGTTTCAATTTCAATCGGGCAGTGATATTATGAGAATTGGTCCGCGTAACGTCGAGGCAGTTGAGGTAGAGCTAAAGCGCTTTAACATCACACTTGTTGCATCCGACGTTGGTGGGAGCAATGGTCGAACAATTGAATTTGACCCCGAGACCACAATTCTTAAAATCCGCACAGTCAGTAAAGGAATTAAAGAAATTTAAGCAGGTTAAAATATAGAAAAAAATAAAACGAAAAGGAGGAATAGAATGTCCAGATTATCATCGACAGATCACGGGGATTATTGGCAGAAATGGACCGACTCACGAGATACAGATGCAGGGGACGCCCTTGTTAGAAAATACATGCCGCTCGTTTCATACCATGTACAGCGAATCTCAGTCACGTTGCCGAAAAGTGTGAACAAAGATGATATAAAAAGTCTTGGGCTGATCGGGTTATATGATGCTCTGGAAAAATTCGATCCTTCGCGTGACTTAAAATTTGATACATATGCTTCTTTTCGAATTCGTGGAGCGATACTAGATGGCTTGAGAAAGGAAGACTGGTTACCCAGAAGCTCAAGAGAAAAATCAAAGAAAGTAGAAGCTGCCATCGAAAAGCTCGAACAAAAGCTGATGCGCAACGTCACGATACCGGAAATCGCTGCTGAAGTCCAGATGAGTGAAGAGGATGTTTATCAAACAATGAATGAAGGCTTCTTTGCGAATGTTCTGTCTATGGATGACCATCAGCATGATGACGAAGGTAGTGAAAAATCGCACCTTTCAATAAAGGACAATAAGACCTTAACGCCAGAGGAACATATTGTTAAAAAAGAAACACTTAACCAATTAATCAATGTCATCCAAGAATTAAATGAAAAAGAGCAATTAATCATTAGTTTATTTTATAAAGAAGAACTTACATTAACTGAAATAGGACAGGTAATGGGGTTATCGACATCTAGAATATCCCAAATCCACTCAAAGGCCCTATTTAAGCTGAAGGGTATTTTACAAAAACATATTCATTAAAGGGCGGGAGGACTGTGGCAGAGATCGAACTTCTAGTATCCAATGACAAAATGACTGTTCATGTCAACCTCATTAAAGATTCTACACCTCTTCAAATTGAACAGTCTGAGGTCTATTCTTTGTTGTCTAAACATGGAATTACATTTGGTATAAAGCGAGATGTCATCTTGCAAATGATAGCGAATAGGGATGACATGTTTTTTCCTTTATTAATTGCAGAGGGTGAATCACCTAAAAAAGGTGAAGATGGTTTTATAAAACTAGAAACCGTTGAAAACAAACAGGATTTTCAATCAAACGAGGTGCTAAATTTTCGGAATGTAAGGCAAATACCTTCCGTAAAAGCTGGACAACTTGTTGCCACCATATATCCAAGTCGGCCTGGAAATCCCGGAAGAAATGTCTTGGGGCATCCAATTGCAGCCATGAATGGGAAACCGTATCCGATGGTGGTAGGTAAAAACATTGTCGAAACAAATGGGCAGCTGTATGCCACAATGGACGGACAAATCAGCCTGTCTGGAAAAAAAATAAGCGTTCTCCCCGTTTTTGAGGTAAATGGGGATGTCAATCTTAAGACTGGAAATATTGACTTCATCGGAAATGTCACGATTAGAGGGAATGTACCGAGTGATTACGTCATTAAAGCAGGTGGAGACATTTCAATCTATGGTATTGTCGAAGGCGCACAAATAGAGGCTGGAGGATCCATTTATATATCAGGCGGAATTGTTGGGTTTGCAAAAGCATCGATTCGTGCCAAAGGGGATATAATTGCATCCTATATGAATCAATGCCAGGTACATGCAGGAAAAAACATCGAAGTGACAGGTTCAATCTTACATAGCGTTTGTTTTGCAACTGGAAATGTTCATTCCTTGACCGGGAGCATTATTGGCGGGCTTATTTCGGCTGGGCATCATGTAACAGCTAAGGACGTCGGTAATGCATCACATACAAAAACAGAGATACAAATTGGAATGATTGATAGATATACTGAAGATGAAAAACGGATTCGTGAGGAAATGGATGCAATAAAAGCCCAACTTCAAAAGGTTATGCTCATACTCCGAACTTTATCTGAAAAATACAAAAGGACTTCAACTCTTTCAGAAGATGAAATTTTACTTCTAAAAAGAGACAAACTAACACAAACGGAATTAACAAAAAAGCTAGAATTGCTTGATTCTGAATTAATGGAACTTTCATCAAAGCAAAAGGAAGTAGCTGCAAATAGTGTAATCGCTACCGGCAACCTTTATCCCAATGTTTATATCCAATTTGGTAAATATAAAAGAATCATAAATCAACTCTTTCACCATGTAAAAGCGCAACTAGTTAATAAAGAGATTTCAATAGACATCTATTCTGAAAAATAAAAATCGGAAGAAGTGAAAAAAATTGAGTCTAAAATTAGTTGAATTACAAGTTGCGATTCCAAGAACCCAAGATGCAGGAAAGATTCAAGACCAACTAATGATGCGTGGACAGCATATGCAAGAACATATTCTCTCAGAAAATGAGAAGTTAGAAAAAAGAAACCGAACAAAAGTGAACGAGAACAATAAATCCGAAAATGCCCAAATACATAAGGATGCATCATCAAACCCTTTTTCACAACAGCCTTCACATACATCACAACAGCCTGAACAAGAAGAGAAAGAGCAACATCCCTACAAGGGTAATTTAATCGATATCGTGGGATAGAGGGAATTGTATGACGACCATATTATTTATAATTTGCTTTGCGTTACTCGCAGTCGCCTTTTTTTTAATTATTCTTTTATATCTTAAGATCACACAACTGAAAGATGTTGAGGCTAAACAAGAACGTTTATTAAAGGAATTCGAAAGTGTAATCACTTCATATGTGATGGAAATTAAAGAAGAAAATGAAGTGTTTTTAAATAGAATCCAAGATGTAAAACAAGCACCGAAACTAAAACAGGAATTAGTAAAAGAAGAGTTCTCTGAAACTGCGGATACTCATAAGAAATCGATTCATATAAAAGAACAAAAATTAACATCTAATGATATTCAGGAACTTTTGCCTTCATATACAGATCAGGAAGAAATTGAACAAAATATCTTATCAGAACAGAAACCAAAACAAGAAACAACCGAGAATGATGATAGTCTTATAGAAGTTCTTTTTAAAGATATTGATCATCTCACTAAGCTAGGTCTTTCTTACGATGAAATCGCAAAAAAATTTAATAAAGGGAAAACTGAAATCGAACTTTTACACAAATTTCGTCAAAACAACTAATTTTTCTTGATTGGGGGTTTTGATTGTGTTATATTAATTTTTGGTGTTATTACACACGTTCATAGATTTAGGCATTGGTGCTGTTCTAACAGTTTTGCTTAAAGATGATATGAACGGAGGAGAAAAAACCATTAGGAGGATTTATCATGTCAGTAATTTCTATGAAGCAATTGCTTGAAGCTGGTGTTCACTTCGGTCACCAAACACGCCGTTGGAACCCAAAAATGAAACGTTACATCTTTACAGAGCGTAACGGTATTTATATCATTGACCTTCAAAAAACAGTTAAGAAGGTTGAAGAGGCTTATAATTTCGTTAAGGAATTAGCAGGCAACGGTGGAACAATGCTTTTTGTTGGTACAAAAAAGCAAGCTCAAGATTCTGTTAAAGAAGAAGCTGAGCGTTCTGGAATGTACTTTGTTAACCAACGCTGGTTAGGTGGTACTTTAACAAACTTTGAAACAATTCAAAAGCGTATCAAGCGTCTTAAAGACATTGAAAAAATGCAAGAAGACGGTACTTTTGATGTTTTACCTAAGAAAGAAGTTGTTCAGCTTAAGAAAGAGTTAGAACGTCTTGAGAAATTCTTAGGCGGAATTAAAGATATGAAGCAATTACCAGATGCTTTATTCATCATTGACCCTCGCAAAGAGCGTATTGCGGTTGCAGAAGCTCATAAATTAAACATTCCGATCGTTGGTATCGTTGATACAAACTGTGATCCAGATGAAATTGATTATGTAATCCCTGCAAACGATGATGCAATTCGCGCAGTTAAGCTTTTAACAGGAAAAATGGCAGACGCTATCCTAGAAGCTAAACAAGGTGAAGAAACATCTGCTTAATGAGCGAAAGGTGATAAGAGGGCTATGCCTTTTATCACCTTTTTTAAAGATGATGTCTAGCTCCAGGCGCCATCGGCTCTCTGGTCTAGTCAATCGCTTCTGAAGGCAAAATGCGCCTTCTGTCAGCGCTCGTCTTATGCTTGACTTGCACAGGATGTGCTGACATTGACGTTCGCCACAGGACGTGGCGGTAGTTAGTCGATGACCCTTAATTGCGCGCCTTGCGCTTTTCTTTAGAATTATATAAAATCGCATATTATGTCATAATAGAAACAGAATGTCTAATGAATTAAATTTCGTACAATTCGAACTAGTACATAGTGGCAAATAAGGAGGAAAACATAATGGCAGTAACTGCACAAATGGTAAAAGAGCTCCGTGAAAAAACTGGAGCAGGTATGATGGACTGTAAGAAGGCTCTTACAGAAACTGATGGTGATATGGACAAAGCAATTGACTTCCTTCGTGAAAAAGGGATTGCAAAAGCTGCGAAAAAAGGTGACCGTATCGCTGCTGAAGGTTTAACTACGATTGAAGTTTCAGGAAATGAAGCAGTTATTTTAGAAGTAAACTCTGAAACAGACTTCGTTGCAAAAAATGAAGGTTTCCAAACGCTAGTAAAAGAATTAGCTGCTCACCTTTTAGCGAAAAAACCTGCTAACGTTGAAGAAGCATTAGACCAAAAGATGGACAACGGTTCAGCCGTTTCTGAGTATATTAATGCTGCAATCGCAAAAATCGGAGAAAAACTTTCACTTCGTCGTTTCGAAATTGCTTCAAAAGAAGATGGTGACGTATTTGGTGCTTACCTTCACGCGGGTGGACGTATTGGTGTTCTAACTGTTCTAGGTGGTACAACAGACAATGATGTTGCAAAGGATGTAGCAATGCACATAGCAGCTGTAAATCCTAAATATGTATCACGTGATCAAGTTTCTTCTGAGGAAGTTGAACATGAACGTGAAATATTAACACAACAAGCATTGAATGAAGGCAAACCTGAAAATATCGTAGCGAAAATGGTTGAAGGACGTCTTGGTAAGTACTTCGAAGACATCTGTCTTCTTGACCAAAGCTTCGTTAAAGACCCGGATCAAAAGGTTCGCAAGTTTGTTGAATCAAAAGGTGCTACAGTGAAAAGATTCGTTCGTTACGAAGTTGGTGAAGGTATTGAGAAACGTCAAGATAACTTTGCTGAAGAAGTAATGAACCAAGTGAAGAAGTAAAAAGAAAACAGGGAACACGTTATGTGTTCCCTATTTTTGAAATGATAAGTATTGCACTATAAAAAGGTGCTTGTATTTTTTGTTGTCTAGCACAAGGCGCCATCGGCTCGAGGTCATAAGCCAATCGCTTCTGAAGGTAAAATGCACCTTCTGTCAGCGCTCGTCTTATGCTTGTCGCCTAGGGCTAAGCGCCTTGTACTTTTCTTAAAAGATGGAGGTTTTTTAATCGATGAGCGGTGCCAAATATAAACGTATAGTGTTAAAATTAAGTGGAGAAGCATTAGCGGGTGAGCAGGGATTTGGCATAAACCCATCCGTAATCCAATCAGTAGCGAAACAAGTGAAAGAAGTTGCTGAACTTGGAGTTGAAGTTGCCGTTGTTGTCGGTGGCGGAAACATTTGGAGAGGCAAGATTGGCAGTGAAATGGGAATGGACCGTGCAACTGCTGACTATATGGGTATGCTTGCAACGGTAATGAATTCTTTAGCTTTACAAGATAGCTTAGAAAATTCAGGGATCCAAACCCGAGTCCAAACATCCATTGAAATGCGTCAAGTCGCAGAACCTTACATAAGAAGAAAAGCGATTCGTCATCTGGAAAAGAAACGTGTTGTGATTTTTGCAGCAGGTACAGGAAATCCTTATTTCTCAACAGATACGACTGCTGCTTTACGTGCTGCTGAAATTGAGGCAGAGGTAATTTTAATGGCTAAAAATAATGTAGATGGTGTCTATAGTGCCGATCCATCAATTGATAAAACAGCTGTGAAATATGAGACATTATCATATCTCGATGTTATTAAAGAAGGATTAGCTGTAATGGATTCCACTGCATCTTCACTTTGCATGGACAATGATATTCCGTTAATTGTTTTTTCAATTATGGAAGAAGGTAATATTAAACGTGTCGTACAAGGAGAAAATATCGGAACAATTGTTAGGGGGAAATAAACTTTATGGCAAATAACACATTAAACCAAGTGAAAGATAAAATGTCTAAAGCAGTCCAAGCTTTGTCTCGTGAACTAGCAACCGTAAGAGCTGGCAGAGCAAACCCAGCAATCCTTGATAAGGTTTCAGTCGATTACTATGGTGCACCAACGCCTTTAAATCAGCTTGGATCTATCAATGTACCTGAGGCAAGAATGCTTGTTATTCAACCATATGACAAGTCTATTTTAGGGGATATGGAAAAAGCGATTCAGAAGGCGGATTTAGGCTTAAATCCAACAAATGACGGGTCTATTATTCGTATTTCAATCCCTCCACTAACAGAGGAAAGGCGCCGTGAGTTAGTGAAACTTGTTAAGAAATATGCGGAAGAGTCTAAAGTTGCAGTTCGAAATGTTCGTCGTGATGGCAATGATGAATTGAAAAAGCTTGAGAAAAACGGTGAAATCACTGAAGACGAATTACGTAGCCTGACGGATGACGTTCAAAAAATCACGGACGAATCTATTAATAAGGTTGATTCAGTTGCAAAAGAAAAAGAAAAAGAAATAATGGAAGTCTAATCCATTTCAATGTACAATATATTGTAAAAAGACCCTCTTACGTTTACAGGGGGTTTTTTTGTTAATACTGACTACTAATTAGTTACCGAAAACGTATAAAAATGGTAAAATGAAACTGGTCTGGGTGCAAAAACGCCAAGGCTCATTTGATTCGGGTGTTGGAGGACTTGTGAATGTTTGAAAAATTTAAAAAAGCGAAAAATAAGTCAGTTTCTATTTCGGAAGAAGAAATATTAAAAGGACCAATTCCTAATCATATTGCAATTATCATGGATGGTAATGGGAGATGGGCTAGAAAGCGGGCACTGCCACGAACTGCGGGACATCATGAAGGAATGAAGGTAGTAAAAAGAGTGACAAAACTCGCAAGCAGGCTTGGGGTTAAAACGTTAACAGTCTACGCATTTTCAACAGAAAACTGGAAGCGTCCAGAGGATGAGGTTAATTATTTATTAAGACTTCCTGAAGAATTTATGGGAACGTTCCTGCCAGAGTTAATTGAGGAAAATGTTCAGGTTCGAATTATGGGGAATAAAGATGCGACACCTGCACATACTCAAAAAGCAGCGGAAAAAGCGGTACATGATACAAGGCACAATACTGGAATGGTATTAAATTTAGCTCTTAATTATGGTGGACGGGCCGACATCATAGAGGCGGTAAACAGTATACTTTCGGACTATCAAGAGGGTAACCTACATAAAAAAATAGATGAGGAATTGTTTGACCAATATTTAATGAGTGCTGGGTTACAAGATCCTGATTTATTAATTCGTACGAGTGGGGAGATACGATTAAGTAATTTCATGCTCTGGCAGCTTGCATATACTGAATTTTGGTTCACAGATGTGTTATGGCCTGACTTTACGGAGCGACATTTATTAGAGGCTATCTGCGCATTTCAAAAGAGAGGCCGACGATTTGGGGGAGTATAACTTTATTCAGATTTAAATTAAGAATACTGTGGTAAATGCGATAAGAGTTAATAATTTTTCTGGAGACTCAACCCTACTTGAATAAAGTTAAGCCTCCGGCGGATGCCACGATTTTTCAAAGGAAATTTTTCGAACAAAAGATCAAAGACTAAGAACGCCACTTCCTGTAAAGCAACGTCTTTGTGACCCACCTCGTGTGGGCCTAAAAAAATCGGGCGGCAAATACGCCTTGGCGTATTTGATTTATCAAATCGCATTTTAAAAAGGAATGATACGATGAAACAAAGAATTATAACAGCAATAATTGCAGCAGCGGTATTTCTACCGATTGTGATTATTGGTGGCATCCCGTTTACCATTTTGGTCTATTTGATGGGTGCTATAGCAATATTTGAGCTTTTACGGATGAAGCATATTAATATTGCGTCAATCCCTGGCATAATTTCTATTATATTGTTATGGATTATTTTAATACCCAATAAATACAATGATTTATTTACCATCTTAAAATTTACGAAAATTGAAATAGTCCTTTTAATCGTTTTATTTATTTTAACGTATACGGTTATATCTAAAAATAGCTTCAACTTTGATGATGCTGGGCTGGTAATCCTTGCAGCACTATATATTGGATTTGGTTTTTATTATATGATTGAAATAAGAACGTTGGGATTAGCATATATATTCTATGCATTCGTTGTTATTTGGACAACTGATTCCGGGGCATATTTTGTTGGGAGAAAGCTTGGTAAGAGCAAGCTTTGGCCGGAAATTAGTCCAAATAAAACAATTGAGGGCTTTGTCGGCGGAATTGTTACGGCAATTGTATTTGCGTTTATTTTTAACATGATCACGGATTTATTTGATTCCTTCTTGTCGCTCATTATCGTGACATTGTTTGTGTCTGTTTTTGGACAAATTGGGGATTTAGTAGAATCTGCCTTAAAGAGACATTATAATGTGAAGGATTCAGGGTCCTTGCTGCCAGGACATGGCGGAATATTAGACCGTTTTGATAGCATGATTTTCATTTTGCCGATTCTTTATTTTTTAAGATTAATTATTCAGTAGTGGTAGTGTATTAGGAGTGAGTTTGTGAAGAAAATTAGTTTATTAGGGGCTACGGGCTCAATTGGGCAACAAACATTGGATGTGATTGAACAGCATCCGACAATGTTAAGTCTTGTTGCAATTTCACTAGGGGAAAATGTGACCTTAGGGCGTGAAATTATACATAAGTTTTCACCAAAGCTTGTTTCTGTAAAATCAAAAGAAATATGCGAATTATTAAAAAGTGAATTTTCAGGCGATATTCAGTTTGTATATGGAGATGAAGGTTTAATAGAAGTTGCCACATACGATGAAGCGACAATTGTTCTTAACGCAGTCGTTGGGAGTGTAGGATTATTACCAACTTTAAAAGCAATTGAAGCAAAAAAAACGATTGCGCTTGCTAATAAAGAAACACTAGTGACTGCAGGTCATCTTGTAATGGATGCTGCGAAGCATCATGGTGTTGCTATTTTACCAGTTGATAGCGAGCATTCTGCGATTTTTCAATGCCTTCAGGGTGAAATAGAAAAAAATGTCGAGAAAATCATCCTGACCGCTTCGGGCGGAAGTTTCCGTGACCGAACTCGGGATGAACTTAAGGATGTTACAGTTGAAGATGCCCTTAAGCATCCGAACTGGTCGATGGGTGCTAAAATTACAATTGATTCAGCAACCATGATGAACAAAGGATTAGAAGTAATTGAAGCCCATTGGTTGTTTAATCTTCCATATGAGCAAATTGATGTTCTTCTGCATAAAGAAAGCATTATTCATTCAATGGTTGAGTTCCATGATAGCAGTGTAATAGCACAGCTTGGAACACCGGATATGAGGGTACCCATTCAATATGCCTTTTCATATCCAGATCGTTTTTCAATGCCAGCATCAAAAGATAGATTACGACTTTGGGAAATCGGAAAATTACATTTTTCAAAGCCGGACTTTGATAGATTTCGATGCCTGGGATTTGCATTCCATGCTGGTAAAACAGGCGGGACACTTCCAACGGTATTAAATGCTGCAAATGAAGAAGCAGTTGCAGGCTTTTTAAACGGGAAAATCTCATTTCTAGAAATTGAGGATATCATAGAAGGAACATTGGAAAAACATGATACCATCCAAAATCCAAGTTTGGATATCATCCAGCAGGTAGATAAAGAAACACGAATTTTTGTTCGTGAAAGAGTAGATAAAAAATAGTCAGCAAAAGGTGGTTAAATATGTGGAGACTGTGATAGCCTTTATCATTATATTTGGTGCACTCGTATTTTTTCATGAGTTGGGACATCTCGTTTTAGCAAAGCGAGCAGGAATTCTCTGTCGTGAGTTTGCAATTGGGATGGGACCAAAGGTATTTACCTTCAGAAAAAATGAAACACTTTATACGATTCGTCTCCTCCCGATTGGCGGATATGTTAGAATGGCTGGCGAAGACCCGGAAATGGTTGAAATTAAACCAGGTCATAATATTGGGTTATTATTTGATAGAAATGGGAAGGTCGATAAAATAGTTTTAAATAATAAGGATAAGTACCCGGATTTAAAGGTAATTGAGGTTGAGGAAGCCGATTTAGAGCATAATCTTTTTATTTCTGGCTATGAAGATGGAGAAGATGAGGTTCTAAAAAGATATGAGATTAGTGAGACTGCCTTTTTTGTTGTTGAAGGACAAGAAACGCAAATCGCGCCATATAATCGCCAATTTTCTTCTAAAAGTTTAATGCAACGGACATTGGCAATTGCTGCTGGTCCGGCAATGAATTTTGTACTAGCTTTTATTATTTTAATTGCAATTGGCTTATTACAGGGTACACCAATTGATAAACCAATCCTAGGAAAACTAACTGAAGATGGAGCAGCTCTTCAAGCCGGACTCCATGAAGGAGATATTGTTCGTGAGATTGAAAATGAACAGGTTTCTACTTGGAATGATATTGTAAATATTATTCGCGCAAACCCGGAAGAAGAAATCGGTTTTGTGGTTGAACGAAATGGAAACTTTCATGAAATTTCTGTAACTCCGAAAGCTCAGCAGGTCGAGGATAAAACAATTGGGGTCATCGGTGTTTATGGACCAGTTGAAAAATCGGTTTTACCATCCTTGAAATACGGGGTTATGGAAACCTTTATGTGGACAAAGGAAATTTTACTAGGCCTTGGAAAGCTTATTACAGGTCAATTCTCGATTGACATGCTTTCTGGACCAGTTGGAATATATGATGCAACCGATACGGTTGTAAAATCAGGGATCTTTTATGTAATGAAATGGGCTGCAATTCTCAGTATTAACCTGGGGATTGTGAACCTTTTACCATTGCCAGCCCTTGATGGTGGACGATTAGTATTCTTTGCGTTGGAAGCTGTTCGTGGAAAACCGATAGACAAGCAAAAAGAAGGTATGGTTCATTTTATTGGTTTTGCCTTACTTATGCTTCTAATGTTGGTTGTTACTTGGAATGATATTCAAAGGATTTTTCTATAAATAAGCGAAAAAACATGATGAGGTGCAAGTTATGAAACAAAGTATGACGCTTATCCCTACACTGCGTGAAGTACCAGCTGATGCTGAAATCAAAAGTCACAAGCTATTAATTCGAGCGGGTTTTATTAGACAAACCGCAAGCGGGGTTTATAGCTATCTTCCATTAGCAAGACGTGTTTTACAAAAAATTGAAACAATTGTCCGTGAAGAAATGGAGCGCGCAGGTGCTGCTGAACTTCTTATGCCAGCTTTGACACCTGCTGAACTATGGCAGGAATCCGGTCGCTGGTATTCGTACGGCCCAGAATTAATGCGCCTTCACGATCGTCATGAGCGTGACTTCGTATTGGGTCCTACTCACGAAGAGGTAATTACGAGTCTTGTTCGTGATGAAATCAAATCATATAAAAGACTACCGATTACTCTTTATCAAATTCAGACAAAGTTCCGCGATGAAAAGAGACCACGCTTCGGATTGTTACGGGGCAGGGAATTTATTATGAAGGATGCATATTCATTCCATGCTGATCAGGAAAGCCTTCACGATGTATATGAAAAAATGTATACTGCATATTCAAATATATTTGCGCGTTGTGGACTTAATTTCCGTGCCGTTATTGCAGATTCCGGTGCAATGGGTGGTAAGGATACTCATGAATTTATGGTCTTATCAAAAGTTGGGGAGGATACAATTGCGTATTCTGACACTTCCTCTTTTGCGGCAAATATTGAAATGGCACCTGTTGTCATCGAATATCCAAAAAGTGATGAATCAGCCAAGGAGCTAGAAAAAGTAGAGACGATCGAGAAAAAGACAATCGATGAAGTGGCTGCTTTCCTTGATGTTTCAAAAGAAAAATGCATTAAATCGCTTCTTTTTGAAGTAGATGAAAAATTTGTTCTAGTATTAGCTCGTGGTGACCATGAAATAAACGATATTAAAGTGAAGAATTTGCTAGAAGCTACAAATGTGGAATTAGCAAGCACTGAGGATACTGAACGTATCATGGGCTGTACAGTTGGTTCTTTAGGTCCAATTAATGTTACTAAGGATATCACTGTAATTGCTGACCATGCTGTTGTCTCTGTTGTCAATGGGGTTTGTGGTGCAAATGAGGAGAATTTTCATTTTGTAAATGTTAACCCAGATCGAGATTTTGCAGGAATACAATATGAAGACCTTCGCTTTATCCAAGAAGGGGACCCTTCACCAGATGGACAAGGTAAGATTGTATTTGCTGAAGGCATTGAAGTCGGTCATATCTTTAAGCTTGGCACACGATACAGTGAAGCTATGGGTGCAACCTTCCTTGATGAAAACGGGAGATCACAGCCAATGATTATGGGGTGCTATGGCATCGGAGTATCTAGAACCCTGTCAGCGGTAGCAGAGCAATCGAATGATGAAAATGGTTTAATTTGGCCTGAAAATCTAGCACCATATGATCTGCACCTAATTCCTGTAAACATGAAGAATGAAGAACAAAAAGCACTATCCGAATCCTTATATTTGACACTACAAGAAAGTGGCTATGACGTTTTATTCGACGATCGTACCGAGCGCCCGGGTGTGAAATTTGCAGATTCTGATTTAATCGGTCTGCCACTACGTATCACAGTTGGAAAACGTGCCGGCGAAGGTATTGTTGAGGTGAAGGTTCGTAAGACTGGGGAAACATTGGAAATAAATATTGAAAATCTTATCGAAACAATTAAGAAATATGTAGTAAAATAAATAATAGAAAAGAAAAGGGTACCTCTTTTTTGAGGTACTCTTAATTATTCTGTCTGAAGAGGGGGAACGAGGATGGAATTATCGCCACAGCAAAAAGAACGTTTTATGGTATTGCTGCAGCAGCTGGAGTTAACTGACGATGCACTGGTTACACACTTTGTAAATGCAGGAATTGAAAAACTCATGATTGACAAAGAAAAGAAAGCATGGCATTTCATATTTTCTTTTGAGAATGTGATTCCTGCAGATGTCATGCGGATTTTTTCGACACAATTACGAACAAAATTTGCCCATATTGCATCTGTATCCTTCTCATTGCATGTTCATTCTCGGCATGTGACCGAAGGAATGATTCAAGACTATTGGCCGCTATGTTTACAAGAATTAGATGGAATAGCACCACCCATTCTGTCTTTATTGCATAATCAAATTCCAACACAACAAGGTCTTAAACTTCATATCAAAACTAGAAATGATACAGAATCCATTACTATTAAGAAAAAATACAGTCAATTAATAGGAAATGTGTATCAATCCTATGGCTTTCCGTTGTTCACGCTTGAAACTGAGGTAGAGGTTTCAAGTAAGGAGTACGAGCAGTTTTTAGAAAAAAAACAACAAGAAGATCAGGAAAAAGCAATGTTAGCTGTAGCTGACATGCAGAAGAAAGGGAAAGACCAGGAAAACACTGTTTCAGGTCCGATTACAATTGGTTATACAATTAAGAATGATGAGGATTTTAAAGAAATTAGTTCAATCCTTGATGAAGAGCGTAGAATTGCGATACAAGGGTATATTTTCTTTGCTGAGACAAGGGAATTACGCAGTGGTAGAACCCTTTTAACCTTTAAAATGACCGACTATACGGATTCGATTCTAGTTAAGGTATTCTCAAGAGATAAAGAAGATGTTCATCTACTGCAATCTATTAAAAAAGGTATGTGGGTTCGTTGTCGAGGAAGCATTCAGAATGACACCTTTGTTAGAGACTTAGTTATGCTAGCAAACGATATAAATGAAATTCAGCCTATGAATGAAAGAAGGGACACTGCCCCAGAGGGAGAAAAACGTGTCGAGCTTCATTTACACACACCGATGAGTCAGATGGATGCAGTAACTTCAGTTAGCCAATTAGTTGGACAAGCTAAAAAATGGGGTCATACAGCCATTGCTTTAACAGACCACGCTGTTGCTCAATCATTCCCAGAGGCTTATTCTGCCGCAAAGAAAAATGGGATAAAAATGATCTATGGTGTTGAAGCCAATTTGGTCGATGACGGAGTCCCAATTGCTTATAATTCACAACACCGCAACTTAGAAGAGGACACGTATGTCGTTTTTGACGTTGAAACAACGGGCTTATCAGCAGTCTACAACACGATCATTGAGTTGGCTGCCGTTAAAATAAGAAATGGTGAAGTCATTGATCGATTTGAATCATTTGCTAATCCGCATCACCGCTTAAGTGCAACAACAATCGATCTTACTGGAATCACAGATGATATGGTAAATTCAGCACCTGAGGTTAGTGAGGTCTTAGTAAAATTTAAGAACTGGGCTGAGGATGCGATATTAGTTGCCCACAACGCTAGCTTTGACATGGGTTTCTTAAATGTTGGGTATAAAAAAACCGGACTTAATCAAGCTACTAATCCAGTAATTGATACACTTGAACTCGCGAGACTTTTATATCCAGAATTAAAAAACCATCGTTTAAATACATTGTGTAAAAAGTTCGATATTGAACTAACCCAGCATCACCGTGCGATTTATGATGCCGAAGCAACAGGATATTTAGCTCTTAAACTGTTAAAAGACGCAGCTGAAAAAGAGATTGTATACCATGATCAGTTAAATGATTATATGGGACAAGGCAAAGCATACCAGCGTTCAAGACCCTATCATGCGACATTGCTCGCTCAAAATGATGCGGGACTTAAAAACTTATTTAAATTAATTTCATTTTCACATATTAATTATTATTACCGTGTACCACGTATACCAAGGTCGCTATTACAAAAATATCGTGAAGGTATTTTAGTTGGTTCTGCATGTGATAAAGGGGAAGTATTTCAAGGAATGATGCAAAAGTCACCTGAGGAAGTAGAGTCAATAGCTCAATTTTATGACTACCTGGAAGTTCAGCCACCTTCAAACTATAGGCATCTATTGGAATTGGATTTGATTCAAAATGAGCGTGAACTCAAGGATATCCTAAAAAATATTGTCGGACTTGGGGAAAAGCTGAATCTACCAGTAGTTGCTACCGGAAATGTGCACTATTTAAACCCGGATGATCATATTTATCGTAAGATTTTGGTAAGATCACAGGGTGGGGCAAATCCTTTAAATCGACACTCACTTCCTGAGGTTCATTTCCGAACAACGAATGAAATGTTAGACTGTTTCTCTTTTCTTGAAAAAGAGAAAGCAAAGGAAATTGTCGTTTCAAACACACAAAAAATTGCAGATATGATTGGCGAAGTAAAGCCAATTAAAGATGAACTATATACACCTAAAATCGAAGGTGCTGAAGATGAAATTAGGGATATGAGCTATAGTATGGCGCGAAGCATCTATGGCGAGGAATTACCTGAAATCGTAGAAAAGCGTTTGGAAAAAGAACTTAAAAGTATCATTGGGCATGGATTCGCGGTTATTTACTTGATTTCCCATAAACTTGTTAAAAAATCACTTGATGATGGATATTTAGTAGGTTCCCGTGGATCGGTTGGTTCGTCGTTAGTTGCTACAATGACAGAAATTACAGAGGTAAATCCATTACCACCACATTATGTATGTCCAGACTGTAAGCACTCTGAGTTCTTTAATGACGGTTCAGTCGGTTCAGGGTTTGACCTGCCAGATAAGGATTGCCCAAATTGCGGGGCGGATTATAAGAAGGATGGTCATGATATACCCTTCGAAACATTCTTAGGATTTAAGGGAGATAAGGTACCGGATATCGACTTAAACTTCTCTGGTGAATATCAGCCGCGTGCTCATAATTATACAAAGCTTCTGTTTGGTGAGGAATATGTATATCGTGCTGGAACAATTGGTACCGTTGCTGAAAAAACAGCTTATGGCTATGTAAAAGGGTATGCCAATGATCATAATCTAACAATGCGCGGGGCTGAAACCGATCGTTTAGTTTCAGGTTGTACAGGTGTAAAACGAACAACAGGACAACACCCCGGTGGTATTATCGTTGTACCAGACTACATGGATATCTTTGATTTTTCACCTATACAATTTCCTGCCGATGATACTAATTCTGAATGGAAAACAACCCATTTCGACTTCCACTCTATACATGACAATGTGTTAAAGTTGGATATCCTCGGACACGATGATCCGACTGTAATCAGGATGCTTCAGGATTTAAGTGGAATTGATCCAAAAACCATTCCAACGGATGACCCTGAGGTAATGAAAATTTTTAGTGGGACTGAATCTCTTGGTGTAACTGAAGAGCAAATAATGTGTAAAACAGGTACCCTTGGGATTCCGGAATTCGGTACACGATTTGTACGTCAAATGCTTGAGGATACGAAGCCGACTACTTTCTCAGAACTAGTTCAGATTTCAGGTCTTTCACATGGTACAGATGTTTGGTTGGGGAATGCACAGGAACTCATCCATAATAAAACTTGTACGCTCAGTGAAGTAATTGGCTGTCGTGACGATATCATGGTTTATCTTATCTATAAAGGGCTAGATCCTTCATTAGCATTTAAGATAATGGAATCAGTCCGTAAAGGAAAAGGACTAACAGATGAATTTATTGAAGAAATGAAGAATAATGATGTTCCGAATTGGTACGTTGATTCATGTTTGAAAATTAAATACATGTTCCCGAAAGCCCATGCTGCCGCATATGTATTAATGGCCGTAAGGATTGCTTACTTTAAGGTTCATTTGCCATTACTCTATTATGCGGCATACTTCACGGTCCGTGCAGATGATTTCGATGTTGAAGCAATGGTTCGTGGTTCTATCACAATTCGCGCGAGACTGGAAGAAATCAATTCAAAAGGGTTGGATGCTTCACCAAAGGAAAAGAACCTTCTAACGGTTCTTGAGCTTGCACTAGAAATGTGTGAGCGTGGGTTTGCTTTTAATAAGATTGATTTATATCGCTCAAGTGCAACGGAATTTATCATTGATGGAGATACTCTCATCCCTCCGTTCAATTCAATTCCTGGATTAGGAACTAACGCAGCGATTAATATTGTGAAGGCAAGAGAACAAGGGGAATTTTTATCAAAAGAAGATTTACAAAAGCGCGGCAAAGTATCGAAAACAATCATGGAATACCTTGACAACCTTGGTTGCTTAGCGGATATGCCCGAACAAAATCAATTATCATTGTTCTAGATTTTTGAGTGTCTAGCTCCAGGCGCCATCGGCTTGAGGTCATAAGCCAATCGCTTCGGAAGGTAAAATGCACCTTCTATCAGCGCTCGTCTTATGCTTGTCGCCGATTAGCGGGCGCCTTGCGCTTTTCTTCGCACTTTTATTTGCATATAAATAGCGATTATGTTATAGTTTTTATGGAAATGCTATGTATAATTACCGGTAAAAGAGTGGGGATTCCCACTCTTTATTCTTTGGCTGAGGCTAAAAATGTGTAACAACTTTCTTTTTAGATGGAACTTCTTTATATTTTCCAACTGCCTCCCTGCTACTATAGCAGGGTGTTTTTACACTACTTAGGAAATACTAAAGTACAAAATCATATTCCTTATCAGCTTAGGAGGAAAAACATGAGTAAAAAGGTAACACAAATAGTGGAAGAATTAGTGATACCTATATTAACTGAATTACAGATGGAACTTGTTGAGGTTGAGTATGTGAAGGAAGGGAAAGACTGGTTTCTGCGTGTATTCATCGACTCTGAAAAAGGGGTTGATATCGAAGATTGCGGGACAGTTAGTGAAAAATTAAGTGAAAAGCTTGATGAAACCGATCCTATTCCTTACAACTATTTTCTTGAAGTATCAAGTCCAGGTGCTGAACGCCCGTTGAAAAAGAATAGCGACTTCGAAAAGGCAATTGGAAAACAGGTGTATGTGAAAACATATGAACCAATCGATGGTGAAAAGATTTTTGAAGGAGAGCTTACATCATTTGATGAAAGCATAATTACAATCAACATAATGGTCAAAACACGCAAAAAATCTGTGGAAATTCCGTATGAAAAGGTTGCGAATGCAAGACTTGCTGTTACCTTCAATTAAGTGTAATAGTACAAAAGGGGGATTAGAAAACGAATGAGTAGTGAATTATTAGATGCCTTAACATTGCTCGAGAAAGAAAAAGGCATTAGCAAAGATATAATTATTGAAGCAATTGAGGCAGCACTTATTTCTGCATATAAGCGGAATTTTAATCAGGCTCAGAATGTAAGAGTCGATTTAAACTTAGCAAATGGTTCAATGCGTGTGTTTGCTAGAAAAGATGTAGTAGATGAAGTGTTTGACCCGCGATTAGAGATCTCCATAGAAGAAGCTAGAACCATGAATCCAAATTACCAAGTTGAAGACGTTGTTGAAATCGAAGTAACACCAAAGGACTTTGGTAGAATTGCTGCTCAAACAGCAAAACAGGTTGTAACTCAACGTGTACGTGAAGCCGAAAGAGGCGTTATCTATTCGGAGTTTATTGACCGTGAAGAAGATATCATGACGGGAATCGTTCAGCGTCTAGATTCTAAATTTATCTATGTCAGCTTAGGGAAAATTGAAGCATTGCTTCCAGTAAACGAACAAATGCCAAATGAACAATATAAACCACATGACAGAATTAAAGTTTACATAACAAAGGTTGAAAGAACAACAAAAGGACCACAAATCTTTGTTTCTAGAACACATCCAGGATTATTAAAGCGTCTTTTTGAAATCGAGGTTCCAGAAATCTATGATGGAACAGTCGAAATTAAGTCGGTTGCCAGAGAAGCAGGTGACCGTTCAAAGATTTCCGTTCACTCTGATAATTCTGAAGTTGACCCGGTAGGATCTTGTGTGGGTCCAAAGGGACAGCGGGTTCAAGCAATTGTGAACGAACTGAAAGGTGAAAAAATTGATATTGTCAAATGGTCTGAAGATCCGGTTGTTTTTGTAGCAAACGCCTTAAGTCCATCTAAAGTAGTTGATGTAATTGTTAAAGAAGAAGAAAAAGCAACGACAGTTGTCGTTCCTGACTATCAATTATCATTAGCAATTGGAAAACGCGGGCAAAATGCACGTCTAGCAGCAAAGTTAACCGGGTGGAAAATTGACATTAAAAGTCAATCGGAAGCAGAGCAAATAGGAATTTATCCTAGAGACAGCTTTGGTTTATTTGACGACAACGAGGAAGATGAACCAGAGGATGAAACATTCGATTTGCAATCTGAAGAAATCGAGTGAGGTGAAGGAAATTGGTAGGAAATAAAAAAATACCATTACGTAAATGCATAGCTAGTGGTGAAATGAAGCAAAAAAAGGAACTTGTAAGAATTGTACGATCCAAAGAAGGCGAAGTTTCAATTGACCTTACTGGAAAAAAATCCGGTCGTGGTGCTTACATCAGTAAGGACAAAGAATGTATTTTACTTGCAAAGAAAAAGAACATTCTTTCAAGTCAACTAAAAAGCACGATTGATGATTCAATCTATGAAGAATTACTTCAGTTGGTAGAAAAGGAGTAGGCTTTATAGATGGAAAAGAAGGAATGGACGTCGTTATTGGGTCTTGCCAATCGAGCGAGGAAAGTCATTTCAGGTGAAGAACTTGTTGTGAAGGAAATTCGCAATGGAAACGCAAAGCTAGTTCTCTTAGCTGAAGATGCGTCAGCAAACACTGCAAAGAAAATTACGGATAAAAGCACGTATTATCAGGTTAAACTTCGTACTGTGAGCGATCGATACACATTGGGTCATTCAATTGGAAAGGACGCTAGAGTGGTTGTCGCGATAACAGAAAGTGGGTTTGCAAAAAAGATTTGTCACTTGCTCGATTAACATATTTGGGGGTGAACATATGAGTAGAATGCGTGTATACGAATATGCAAAAAAACAAAATATCTCAAGCAAGGATGTTATTACAAAGCTTAAAGAGATGGACATTGAGGTTAAAAATCATATGGCAACAGTTGAGGGAGATATTTTGAAAAAACTAGATCAAACATTTAGTAAGAAGTCAGAACAGGTTAAGCCTGCAAACGAACAAAACAAAAATAGTAAACCAAAACCACCTGTTAAAGACGGTAATGAAGTGGTTGCGAAACAAGAAACAAAGAAAAATCCTGTACCTTCTAAAAATCGTGACGTAAAAAAACCAGACAATCAGGGTCAGAAAAAGGCATTTCAACCTAAAAACAATAACAATAACAGGAATAAGAACAAACAAAAAGGCAATCATCGCCCTAACAACCATCAGCAACCGGTTCAACCAAAGCCTGAAAAGAAATTGCCTGAAAAAATTACATTTATCGGTTCATTAACGGTTGGAGAATTAGCTAAAAAACTTGGCAAAGAGCCTTCGGAAATTATTAAGAAGCTTTTCATGTTAGGTGTAATGGCTACAATTAACCAAGAACTTGATAAGGATTCAATTGAACTGATTGCGTCAGATTATGGTGTAGCGGTAGAAGAAGAAATTGTCTTTGAAGTTACAGAATTTGAACAGTATGTCGAAGAGGATAAAGATGAAGATCTTATCGAAAGACCTTCGATCGTAACAATCATGGGACATGTTGACCATGGTAAAACAACTACCCTTGATTCAATCCGAAATACAAAAGTTACAGCTGGAGAAGCTGGTGGTATTACACAGCATATTGGTGCATATCAAGTTGCTGTGAATGATAAGAAAATTACCTTCTTGGACACTCCTGGGCATGCTGCGTTTACAACTATGCGTGCAAGAGGTGCCAAAGTCACTGATATTACTGTATTGGTAGTTGCAGCAGACGACGGGGTAATGCCACAAACAGTGGAAGCAATTAACCACGCAAAGGCCGCTGAGGTTCCAATCATCGTCGCTGTGAATAAAATGGATAAACCAACAGCAAATCCAGATCGTGTGATGCAGGAATTAACTGAGCACGCACTAGTTCCCGAAGCTTGGGGTGGCGACACCATTTTCGTTCCCATTTCAGCATTAACAGGAGAAGGTATCGAAAACCTGCTTGAAATGATTCTTCTTGTTGGTGAAGTTGAAGAGTACAAAGCAAATCCGAAACGAAGAGCAACAGGAACAGTTATTGAGGCGAAGCTTGACAAAGGAAAAGGTTCAGTTGCGACACTATTGATCCAAAACGGAACCTTACGCATCGGTGATCCAATTGTGGTTGGAAACACATTTGGGCGTGTCCGTGCAATGGTTAATGATTTAGGTCGTCGCGTTAAGGAAGCAGGACCTTCAACTCCAGTTGAAATTACTGGGTTAAATGATGTACCACAAGCTGGTGACCAGTTTGTTGTCTTTGAAGATGAAAAGAAAGCGCGTCAGGTTGGGGAAGCTAGAGCACAAAAGCAACTAGTTGAGCAACGTGGTGATAAAGTAAAAGTAAGTCTTGAAGATTTATTTGAGCATATTAAACAAGGTCAAATGAAAGAAATCAATTTAATCGTAAAAGCTGACGTTCAAGGGTCTGTAGAGGCTTTGGCAGCTTCTCTTCAAAAGATTGATGTAGAGGGTGTTAAAGTAAAGATTATTCATACTGGTGTTGGTGCAATTAATGAATCAGATATTACCCTTGCATCAGCATCAAATGCGATAGTAATTGGTTTTAATGTTAGACCTGATGTGAATGCGAAGCGCACTGCAGAAGCAGAGGAAGTCGATATCCGTCTTCACCGTATTATCTATAAAGCAATAGAAGAAATCGAATCTGCAATGAAGGGTATGCTCGACCCAGAATTTGAAGAGAAAGTAATCGGGCAAGCAGAAGTACGTACAACCTTTAAAGTATCCAAGATTGGTACAATTGCCGGTTCATACGTAACGGACGGTAAAATCACTCGTGACAGTGGTGTACGCCTTATTCGTAATGGAATTGTTATTTTTGAAGGTGAAATTGATACATTGAAACGCTTCAAGGATGATGTCAAGGAAGTCGCACAAAATTACGAATGTGGTATAACAATTGCGAAATATAACGATATTAAAGAAGGAGACATCATTGAAGCATTCGTGATGGAGGAAGTTGATCGTCATTGATCGGCTATGTGGAATGCGAATGTGTCATTTATGATGCAAATTCTTTAAAAGCAAAACGTGCCGTATTACAAAGTGTCATAACTCGACTCAAACAAAAGTTTAATGTTTCAGTTGCGGAAGTAGACTTTCAAGATACATGGCAGCGAACTAAACTTGCAATCGTTACTGTATCATCAAGTCGAAAGCATTCTGAACTCGAATTAAACAATGCCCTAAAGTTTATTGATTCGTTTCCAGAAATAGAACGAACAATAACCGACTTTGAGTGGTTATAAGAGGTGATATCTAGATGAGTTTACGACCTAATCGTGTTGGAGAACAAATGAAAAAAGAATTAAGTGACATCATTGGACGGAAGATCAAGGATCCCCGGATTGGTTTTGTTACTGTAACCGACGTTCAAGTAACTGGAGACCTTCAGCAAGCTAAAGTTTTTATTTCGGTTTTAGGTGATGAAGAGCAAAGACAGAATACGTTAAAGGGTCTTGCGAAAGCAAAAGGCTTTATCCGCTCAGAAATCGGTCAGCGTATTCGTTTACGGAAAACACCGGAGATTCTATTTGAATTTGACGAATCAATTGATTATGGGAATCGAATTGAAACGATCCTTCATGAAATAAATAAGCAATCAAATCAAGAATCAAACCAGGAATAAGGGAGTGGATAGACTTTTTTATAAAGTCTATCCCTTTTTTTCAATTGTTTTATGGTAGTTATGAACCGAAACTATAGTAGAAAAAAGGTAAGGGGAGTGGTTCTTAGTGGATGGAATTTTACTGCTTAATAAACCAAAAGGGATGACTTCCCATGATTGTGTTTTTAAGGTTCGAAAGTTAGTAAAGATGAAAAAAGTCGGCCATACTGGAACATTAGATCCCGATGTTTCGGGAGTTTTGCCCATTTGTCTAGGACGAGCAACAAAGATCGTTGAATATGTAACGGCGGCAAATAAAACCTATGAAGGAGAAGCGACAATAGGTTTTTCGACGACAACAGAAGATGCATCCGGTGAAAAAGTAGAAGAAAAAAGTGTAGAGCGGGAAATTACGAAAGCTGAAGTCTTAGACGTATTTCATTCATTAACGGGTGAAATAACACAAACCCCACCTATGTATTCAGCTGTTAAAGTAAATGGAAGGCGCCTCTATGAGTACGCCAGACAGGGAGTGGTAATTGAAAGACCATCGCGTAAAATAACCATTCACAAACTGGAGCTGCTCAGTGATATTGTTCAACGGGATGGAGCTTCGCGCTTTCGTTTCCGTGTAACCTGCAGTAAGGGTACTTATGTACGAACCTTAGCAGTACAGATTGGTGAAAAACTAGGGTATCCATCACATATGTCTGATTTAAAAAGGACATCTTCGGGTGACTTTACCCTTGATCAATGCATGACTTTGGAAGAATTAGAGGACCATGTCCAAACGGGAACAATTCAGGAACATCTTCTGACAATTGAAGATGCTGTTTCCCATTTGCGGAAAATTTTAATTAATGATAAAGTAGCAGAGAAAGTAAAAAACGGGTCTGTTTTCCCTGTTCCGGAAGAGTTAAACGAGCTTTCGGATGGGGAACCTATTGCTGTCCTTCAAAATGGAGAAATCCTGGCAATATATCAACGACATCCAGAAAAACCACAATTGATAAAACCTGTTAAAGTATTAGTTAATAACCAAGAATTAAAATAGGTTATTCGAGAATTAGAAAAGGTGAAATTAAAGTGAAAACAATTCATATCACACACCCACATTCATTTAATCAAACTGATTTACCGCCAACTGTCTTGGCTTTGGGATATTTTGATGGTGTTCACTTAGGTCATCAAAAGGTTGTTGAAACGGCAAAGAAAGAAGCCGAGAAACAAGGAATAGCATGCTCTGTCATGACATTCGATCCCCATCCATCATTTGTCCTTAAAAAAGATGTTACACATGTTGAATATATTACACCTTTACATCATAAAGAAAAGCTATTTGAAGAAATGGATATCGACTATTTATACATCGTTAATTTCTCATCTGAGTTTGCAAGTTTATCACCACAACAATTTGTGGATGAATACATTTTTGGTCTGAATGTAAAGCATGTTGTTGCAGGTTTTGATTTTACATTTGGACGCTTTGGAAAAGGAACGATGGAAACTCTTCCTGAACTTACAAGTGGACGATTCACTCAAACGACTGTTGAGAAATTAACCTTCAATAATGAGAAGGTGAGTTCAACGATAATACGGGACCTGATTCAAAAAGGCGAAGTAGATCAACTTCCACATGTTTTAGGTAGATTCTATGCGGTAAAAGGGATTGTGGTTGATGGGGATAAACGGGGAAGAACCATCGGCTTTCCGACAGCTAATGTAAAAACGAGTGGGGATTATATTATTCCAAAGATGGGAGTCTATGCAGTTCGTTTAAAAGTAGGTTCAAAATGGTATAATGGTGTTTGTAACCTTGGTGTTAAGCCTACCTTTAAAGAAAATGAGACTGTACCATCGATTGAGGTTCATCTGTTTGATTTTAATGAAGATATTTATAATGAAGAAGTTATTGTCGAATGGCATAAAAGAATTCGCTCTGAAAGAAAGTTTCCGTCCATTGATGAATTAATAAAACAAATTGGACAAGATAAGGAACATACGAAGCAATACTTTGAGAAAATAGACGAACATACTTGCTTTTTATCGTAAAAAGTTGTATTCTAGTTAAGTATGAAACAGAACCATTGCGTGGCAGTTCGAATCACCAACGACTGCTAGGTAATCGGGGATACTATAATAGGAGGTGAATAGGATGGCTATCACACAAGAGCGTAAGAACGAAATTATCGGCGAGTTTAAAACTCACGACAATGACACTGGTTCACCAGAGGTTCAAATCGCTGTCCTAACTGAACAAATCAATAAGTTAAATGATCATTTACGTACACACAAGAAAGATCATCATTCACGTCGTGGTCTATTAAAGATGGTTGGTAAACGTCGTAATTTATTAACATATCTTCGTAATAAAGACGTAACTCGTTACCGTGAATTAATCAACAAGCTTGGACTACGTCGATAATCTACGAAAAAGCGGGAGCATTCCCGCTTTTTTATTAGGTTAAAAATGGAGGGTTTTTTTTCCTCTTTTTCTACCAAAGTTGAAAAAAATTCACTTTACATATTGAAAGAGTATTGATATGTTCGAATAAAATAGTTCATACTATCAATACATATTATACATTTGAATGTGATTTAGAGAGGGGCACTATTATATGGAACAAGGAAAGCAAGTTTTTTCCATGGACTGGGCTGGTCGCCAGTTGACCGTTGAAATTGGTCAATTAGCGAAACAAGCTAACGGAGCTGCATTAGTTCGCTATGGAGAAACAGCTGTCTTAAGTACAGCAACCGCATCAAAACACCCAAAACCATTAGATTTCTTTCCACTTACTGTAAACTATGAAGAGCGATTATATGCAGTTGGAAAAATCCCTGGAGGATTTATTAAACGTGAAGGAAGACCAAGTGAAAAAGCAATTCTAGCAAGTCGGTTAATAGACCGTCCAATTCGACCTTTATTTGCTGATGGATTCAGAAATGAAGTACAAGTAATCAGCATAGTAATGAGTGTGGATCAGGACTGTTCATCTGAAATGGCTGCAATGTTCGGTTCATCATTGGCGCTATCTGTTTCAGATATCCCATTTGAGGGTCCAATTGCAGGTGTAACTGTTGGCCGAGTAGACGACCAATTTGTCATTAATCCTTCGGTAAAAGATCAAGAAAAAAGCGACATCCATTTAGTTGTTGCCGGAACTAGGGATGCAATCAATATGGTTGAAGCTGGTGCCGATGAGGTCCCTGAAGAAGTGATGCTCGAAGCAATTATGTTCGGACATGAGGAAATCAAACGTTTAATTGCATTTCAAGAGAAAATTGTTGCAGAAATGGGTAAAGAAAAAACGGAAATTGTCCTTTATGAGCTTGATCCAGAGCTAGAAGCACAAATTCGAGCAAGAGCAGAAGAAGACATCAACAAAGCTGTACAAGTTACCGAAAAGCATGCAAGAGAAGATGCAATTAATGAAATAAAAGCAGCAATTGTTGCAGAATACGAAGAACAGGAAGCTGAAGAAGCTACTATTAAGCAAGTTAAGGAAATTTTAAATAAACTTGTAAAAGAAGAGGTTCGACGCTTAATCACGGTTGAAAAGGTTCGTCCGGACGGAAGACAAATTGATGAAATTCGTCCACTATCATCAGAAGTGGGATTATTATCTCGTACCCATGGTTCAGGATTATTTACACGTGGACAAACCCAAGCCCTAAGTATTTGTACACTTGGTGCATTAGGGGACGTGCAAATTCTTGATGGACTAGGAATTGAAGAGACAAAACGATTTATGCACCACTATAATTTTCCACAATTCAGTGTTGGTGAAACGGGTCCAATGAGAGGTCCAGGTCGTCGTGAAATTGGACATGGCGCATTAGGAGAACGTGCATTAGAACCTGTTATTCCTTCTGAAAAAGATTTTCCATATACCATCCGTCTTGTTTCTGAAGTTTTAGAATCAAATGGCTCTACTTCACAAGCGAGTATTTGTGCAAGTACACTTGCAATGATGGATGCAGGTGTTCCGATTAAAGCTCCTGTAGCGGGTATTGCAATGGGACTTATTAAATCAGGCGAGCATTATTCTGTATTAACTGATATTCAAGGGATGGAAGACCATCTTGGAGATATGGACTTTAAGGTTGCGGGAACATCAAAAGGTGTTACAGCGCTTCAAATGGATATTAAAATCGAAGGCCTTTCCCGTGAAATTCTTGAGGAAGCCCTACAACAAGCGAAAAAAGGTCGCATGCAGATCCTTGATTCCATGTTAGCAACGTTAACAAACCCAAGGTCTGAGCTTTCTAAATATGCACCTAAGATCTTAACAATGACAATTAATCCAGACAAAATCCGTGATGTTATTGGACCAAGTGGTAAACAAATCAATAAAATTATTGATGAAACTGGCGTAAAAATTGATATTGAACAAGATGGTACAGTCTTTATCTCTTCAATTGATGAAGCAATGAATCAAAAAGCTAAGAAAATCATCGAGGATATTGTCCGTGAGGTAGAAGTTGGACAAATGTACCTTGGTAAAGTAAAACGTATTGAAAAATTCGGCGCATTCGTTGAAATTTTCAGTGGCAAAGATGGGCTTGTTCATATTTCCGAGCTTGCTGAAGAGCGAGTTGGTAAAGTAGAGGATGTAGTCTCTATCGGCGATGAAATCCTTGTTAAAGTAACTGAAATTGATAAGCAAGGTCGTGTAAACCTATCTAGGAAAGCCGTTTTACGTGAACAAAAGGAACAAGAAAAACAACAACAAAAATAATTTATTCTAAAGCCTGGTAAACCGGGCTTTTTGGTTTTATTTAATTTTTCAACATAGTTTTTATTGTCTTGTTCCAGGCGCCATCGGCCCGAGGTCATAAGCCGATGAGCGGGCGCCTTTCACTTTTCGTAATTTCAGTTCTACCTTGTCCCTCCCTTACATATTTTCTAGTAAAGAGGGGGATAATTATGAAAAAACATTACATACAATTTTTTGTTTTTATATGTATTTTATTAATTTCTATTGGTTCACTACATAATCCGTTTACAAATGATTACGTTAAGGGATTAAAAGAAAGCCCCGACGCAATCCATGTAACTAGTAAAGGTGATCAGCTATTAAATGAAATCGAAAAAAGGGCGATTGAGTATAGCATTCCTGCAGAAGATGCAAAGATAGATCCTGTTTGGAAAGCAACGCCTGGAATAAATGGTCTTGAGGTGGATATTCAAGCCTCCTATAAAAAGATGAAAAAAGACGATGTCTTTAATGAGAATAAACTTGTGTTTAGGCAGGTTCCACCTAATGTTCATCTAGAAGATTTACCACCGTCACCGATTTATCGTGGCCACCTGAGCAAACCCATTGTTTCATTTTTAATTAATGTAGCATGGGGAAATGAATATATTCCAGATATGCTTGAAACCCTAAAAAAGCATAATGTAAAAGCAACTTTTTTCTTAGAGGGTAGATGGGTTAAGGAAAACCCGGATTTAGCAAAAATGATTGTTGACGCTGGGCATGAGGTTGGCAACCATTCCTATACACATCCCAAAATGGAAACGTTGTCCTCAGATTTAGTTAAAGAGGAGTTAATAAAAACAAATCAGGTAATTGAGGCAGCAACAGGTAAAAAACCAACACTCTTTGCTCCTCCTAGTGGAGGCTATCGGGATGAGGTTGTTAAGATAGCTGATGAACTCGGAATGAAAACAATTTTGTGGAGTGTAGATACAATTGATTGGCAGCGTCCACAGCCACATGTATTGGTAAAAAGAGTAATGGGTAAAGTTCATCCTGGGGCATTTGTTTTAATGCATCCGACTTCACCAACTGCTCAAAGTCTTGAAAGATTAATTCTATCAATTAAACAAAAAAATCTTGCAATCGATAATGTTTCTACATTATTAAACGAAGAACGTATAATACTAAAGAAAAAGTAACTTGGTGTTTGACTTAATAAGTCGGTGTTTAAATTCCGACTGATTAAGTCAATGCGTCCGGCGGATGCCACGATTTTTTTAAAGGAAAATTTTCGAGCATAAGATCAAAGACTAAAAACGCCACTTCCTGTGGCAACGTCTTTGTAACCCACCTCGTGTGGGCCTAAAAATCGGGCGCAAATACGCCAAGGCGCATTTGATTTGATAACAGGAGGAATACAGCCTTGATCAAAAAATATACTTGTCAAAATGGTGTAAGAATTGTATTAGAAAACATACCAACTGTTCGATCAGTTGCAATTGGTGTCTGGATTGGGACAGGATCACGGAATGAAAACCCAGAAAACAATGGCATTTCACATTTTCTAGAGCATATGTTTTTCAAAGGAACAAAAACAAGATCTGCAAAAGAAATTGCAGAGTCTTTTGATAGTATAGGTGGACAGGTAAACGCGTTCACATCTAAAGAATATACTTGTTACTATGCAAAGGTATTAGATGAACATGCAAAATTTGCTTTAGAAGTACTATCCGATATGTTTTTTAATTCAACCTTTGATGAAGATGAATTGAAAAAAGAGAAAAATGTAGTCTTGGAAGAAATCAAAATGTATGAAGATACGCCCGATGATATCGTCCATGACTTATTAAGTAAAGCTAGCTATGAGAATCATCCATTAGGTTATCCGATACTTGGTACAGAAGAAACATTGGCAACCTTTAATGGAAATAAGCTTCGTCAATATATGAATGACATGTATACACCTGATAAAGTAGTCGTATCAATTGCAGGGAATATTGACGAAAATTTTATTTCTGAAGTTGAAGCTTATTTTGGCAGTTATTCTGGCAATCACACAAAGCAAGAATTACAAAAGCCATCATTCCATACAAATAAAATCACGCGTAAAAAAGAAACCGAACAAGCTCATCTTTGCTTAGGCTTTAATGGCTTACAAATCGGAGATAAAGATGTGTATGACTTAATCGTGTTAAACAATATTCTTGGCGGCAGCATGAGTAGTCGATTATTCCAGGAAGTTCGTGAGCAAAGAGGTCTTGCTTATTCTGTTTTCTCCTATCATTCCTCATATAAAGATGCGGGTATGGTTACAATCTACGGGGGAACAGGAAGCAATCAATTAAATCTGTTATTTGAAACAATCCAGGAGACCTTGGCAAACCTTAAAGCAGAAGGTATTACTGAAAAAGAATTAAAGAATAGCAAAGAGCAAATGAAGGGCAGCCTAATGCTCAGCTTAGAAAGCACAAATAGCAGGATGAGCCGTAACGGAAAAAATGAATTATTATTAAAAGAACACAAAAGTCTTGATCAAATTTTAGATGAAATAAATGCTGTTAATGAAAATAGCGTGAATGATATGGGGAAACAAGTATTCACTGATGATTTTTCACTAGCTTTAATTAGCCCTACTGATGATTTACCACTAAAGCTTTCTAAATGATTTTGATTCTAAAAAAGTGGACTACTCCATAAAGTGTATTAAGGACAATGAAGGGGTGGTCTTTTTTGAGGCTAAGTGAATTAAGTGGAAAAGAAATTGTCGATGTCAAACGTGCAGAAAGACTTGGAGTTTTAGGTCAAACCGATTTAGAAATTGATGAAAAAACAGGTCAAATTAAGGCTCTTATTATTCCTTCTTTAAAATGGTTTGGTTTAAAAAAGCAAGGAAACGAAGTACGGGTCTCGTGGCAGCATATACGTAAAATCGGAACAGATATGATCATCATTGATATGCCAGATGAATATGGCTCGGAGGAAATTGAATAGAAAACAAGTTGAACCCACGGGATTTTCCGTGGGTTTTTTATAGTGCGCCCGGCATGGGCTATAACTTGGTGGTGAAAGTCCACTACAGGCTTGGCAGTAGGAACTGTTAG
>NZ_LMBW01000010.1:0-302 GCF_001439915.1 Fredinandcohnia humi
AAAGAGGAAGCACCAGGAAAAGTTACAGTTATGAAAATCGGCTCTACGGATAAACCAGACGTTGCGATGGGTAAAGCAATGTTCAAATTTAAGGAAATCCTAGAGGCTGAAACGAATGGCTCCATCTCGGTAGAAGTTTTTCCAGATAGTCAACTGGGTGGAGAGCGTGACATCATTGAAGGTATTCAACTAGGTACAATTCAAGGTGGACCTGTGGGTGCAGCTGTAACTGCTAACTTCTCACCTCGTTTCAATCTTTGGTCATTACCATTTGTGTTCCCGGATAGAGAAAAATCCCATGA
>NZ_LMBW01000010.1:326-506 GCF_001439915.1 Fredinandcohnia humi
CCCTATCGGGCAAGAAGTATTAGCTGATCTTGAAGATATTGGGATTATTGGTTTCAATTTCTGGGAAAGTGGAATTCGAAATCTAACAAATAACTCAAAAGAGATAAAGAAGCCATCTGAGCTTGATGGTTTAAAAATCAGAACATTGGAAAACCAAATACAGTTAGATGTTTGGACAGA
>NZ_LMBW01000010.1:513-802 GCF_001439915.1 Fredinandcohnia humi
CCCTGAACTATTTACGTCCTTACAACAAGGCGTTGTTGATGGACAGGAAAACCCATTTAGTGTTATCGCAGAGGCTAACTTCAATGAGGTACAAAAATATATTACCGANCCAACATTTAATTGGCGTAAATCCATTCATGGTCAACAAAAAATGGTTTGAAGGCTTAACAGATGAAGAACAGGCTGCAATTAAAAAAGCAGCCGACGAGGCACGAGATTTCCAACGTGATGAAAAAGCAAAAGAAGATGCAAAATACAAGGATGAACTCAAAAATAGAGGTATGGTCAT
>NZ_LMBW01000010.1:815-151841 GCF_001439915.1 Fredinandcohnia humi
TACTGAGTTAACTCCNAGAAGAAAGACAGGTTTGGGCAGAAAAAGTAACATCCGTGTATGATAAACACAAAAAAGAAATTGGTGAAGAATTAGTTGATAAACTGCTTGATGCAGCTAAAAAGTAACATTATTTTACGGGTCCAGATTTTACTTGGGCCCGTTTTTGATAAAAAAGTGTAAGGAAGGGGAGGGAAACTTGGATAACGGTAGAGTTAGATGGGGAATCTTAGGAGCTGCCTGGATAGCAAAGGAACGAATGATACCAGCAATAAAGGCTGCATTGAATTCCCAGTTACTTGCGATTGCAAGTAGAAGTGAGGAGAAAGCTAGAGAATTTGCGAATACCTATTCTATTCCACGTACATATAAAAGCTACGAAGAACTTCTGAAAGATCCTGATATAGATGCGGTCTATATTCCCTTACCTAATCATTTACATAAGGAATGGACGATACGAGCTGCAGAAGCAGGAAAGCATGTCCTATGTGAAAAACCTGCTGCACTTACTGTACAAGAAATTGAAGAGATGGTATCTGCCTGCCGTAAAAATAAGGTTGTATTTATGGAAGCTTTCGCATTCCGCCATCATCCAGAGTGGCGTCGATTAAGGGAAGTAATCGATTCAGGTCAAATTGGAGAAGTTCGAAACGTTCAAATCCGTTTTTCAATCTCTGTTAACAATAAGGATGATATTCGGTTAAACCCGTCACTTGGCGGCGGTGTCCTTTATGATATTGGTTCCTATTGTGTCAATGGAATTAGATACATTATGGGTGATGAACCACTAGATGTGCAGGCATTTGCCGATTTTGATGTTAATAAAGTTGATGTATCAGTAGTTTCTTCCATAAGGTTTTCGAGGGGGAGGCTCGCTCAATTTGCTTGCACATTTCAAAGTGACTATAACCAGTCATTGGAGATTACTGGAACGGAAGGCATCATTAAAATGAACTTTCCCTTTCGTCATCCTCAAATAACAATTCAGAAGAACGGAAAACAGGAGACAGAGGTTTATAAAAATCCAGAAAATAGCTATATTTCACAAGTTGAACATATTGCGAACTGTATTCTCACGGGAAAACCTCCTTCATATAGTCCGGAAGAGTCCATAGCAAATCTAAAGGTCATTCAATCGATTAATGACTGTATAAAAAGGTAATAACACAAAGAATGGTAGTGGAGGCAAGACCAATGTTGGAATTAAACGTAAAAAAACCATTTGAAATTGAATTAAGGGAAATAGAATCAATAGAAACCCCAAAAAAGAATGAAGTAAAAATTCGAGTAAGCTATGGTGGTATTTGCGGGTCTGATCTTAGCTTATTTAAAGGGAAATTTGCACACGGAAAGTATCCAGTGAGACCGGGGCATGAACTAGTTGGAACCATTATTGAATGTGGTGAGCAATCCAATTATGAAGTTGGAACCCGAGTCGTTATTTTACCGAACACATACTGCGGTGAATGTGAGATGTGCCGGAATGGAAGGACCAATATTTGTCGAAATAAAAAATCATTAGGAATTAATATGGATGGCGGATTTTCTGAGGAATTTGTCATTTCAACTAAGCTTATTCTACCGATCCCTGATGATCTGCCTGACGAAAAAGCAGTTTTAATTGAGCCGTTTGCAGTAGTTGTCAGCGGTTTTAATAAAATTTCAATTAAAAAAGGGCAAACTGTCGCGGTTGTTGGCAGTGGGAGTATAGGTATGTTAGCTGCTGCATTGGCTGCCCATTTAGGCGCAAATGTGACAGCTATTGATATAAATTCAAAAAAGCTAGAGATGGTCAAAAGAGTTGGTGATATTCGAACTGTCCATCCTCAGGAGATAACGGATGAGGATAAATTTGATATTGTCATTGAAGCAGCGGGAGTAAAATCTTCTGTGGAACAAGCTTTCCAATTAATAAAACCGGGTGGTTCTATGTTGGCGATTGGTCTTGCACCAGAAGTAACGATTCCTTTTACACAGTTCGTCCGAAACGATCAATCAATCCACGGAACGATTACTTACAACTTTCCAGATGATTATTTGAAAACAATTGATTATTTAAGGAACCCTGATTTAAATGTTGCTCCGATCGTATCAAAGGTTGTTCCTTTGACTGACTATCAAGAAGCCTATGATAATGCGTTATCCGGTGATTTTGGGAAGATTTTGTTGAAATTTTAATAAACTTAATTTTGTTAAGTACTGGACAGTCATAGGTAGGAGGAAAAAAAGTGAAAACTGTTACTGTAGCGTTAGTCGGTGCAGGTTATGCGGCTCATCTGCATGGAAGAGGATACTCAAAAGTCAGCGGTATAAATGTGAGACTTAAAACAATTGTTGATTTAGATACAAAAAGGGCTGAAGAGGTCGCAAAAACCTATGGGTTTGAGAAAACGTCTACAGACTTTATGGAAGTCATACATGATGAAGAAATTGATGTCATTGATATTGTAACCCCACCTCATTTACATTTAAAGTTTGCATTAGAGGCATTAAAAGCTGGAAAACACGTCATTTGTGAAAAACCGTTAACGGGTTATTTCGGAGAGGAGGGAGACGAAAAGCCGATTGGGCATAAAGTTTCCAAGGCGAAAATGTATGAAACCATTATCAATGAAATCGAAGAAGCGAGAGAGATTATTGCTTCAAGCAACAAATTGTTTATGTACGCAGAAAACTACATATATTCACCTAATGTTTTGAAGGCCGCTGAAATCATCAGAAGTAAAAAGAGTAAATTATTGTTTATGAAAGGTGAAGAAAGTATCAGGGGATCTAGTTCAGCATTAGCAGGGATGTGGGATAAGTCTGGTGGCGGAGCATTAATGCGGCTAGGTTGTCACCCTGTTTCAGGAGTGCTCTGGCTAAAGCAAGTAGAGGCGGAAGCCAGAAACGAAGAAATTTCAGTAGTAAGCGTATCTGCGGATACAGGTAATATTATTACATCTTTATCGGATTATGATAAACGACATCTTACAAGTAAGCCGATCGATGTAGAGGATTTCGCCAATATAACCATTACTTTTTCAGACGGGACAAAAGCCGTAGTAATGTCAAGTGATCATGTATTAGGCGGGACAAAGAATTATATTGAGATATACGCTAATGACGGAGTGTTACTGTGCAATATAACCCCAACTAATAATATGCAAACCTATTTTCCAGATCAGGAAGGCTTAGACAATGTCAACTTTTCGGAGATGCTTGATCTGAAAATGGGATGGAATAATGTGTTTATCGCAGAGGAAATCCTAAGAGGCTACACCAATGAACTGCAAGACTTTATGGAGTGCATTGTAACGAACAGACAACCTCTGTCAGGTATCGATATAGCCGATGAAACAATCCGTGTTATTTATGCCGCCTATCAATCTGCAAGCGAGGGCAAAAGAGTTCAATTGAAAGAGAAGAGTATAAGGGTGTTGTAAATAGAAACAACTATATTACATGACCAACTATATCAAAAATGGCACTCAACGTTCCTTCGTTGAGTGCCTAATTATTAAAGTAGGAAAATATCAAACAGTTTTATTTCCCAATAAACATCTGTGTCCAATAATTCCCCTCAACATGACCTACGCCAATATGAGTAAAGTTTGAGCTTAATATATTCTTACGATGACCTTCACTATTCATCCAGGCATTTACAACCTCTTGAGGTGAACGTTGGCCCATCGCAATATTTTCACCTGCTGCACGATATTGAATCCCAAATTGCTTCATCATATCAAATGGTGATCCGTAGGTTGGGCTTGTATGAGAAAAATACCCATTCTTCTTCATATCAGAAGATTTTGTTCGCGCAACCTCGCTTAATTTCAAATCAATTTTTAGTGGCTGTAAGCCGTATTTGGCACGTTCATTATTCGTTAATGCGACAACTTCTTGCTCAAACTGACTTACTGAATAAGAAGCCTGATTTGTTGTTTTATTAGTTTGTTCTAAAGGTTGCTGCTGCACAGGCTGCTGAACAACAGGGCTTTTCTGAACAGGTTTTTCAGCCTTAGGTTCTGTTGTCTTTTCAGCTGGTTGAGTAGGTACATCCACCTTTGGCTGAGTTTGATAGTATTGAGAATAGTATTTTTTAAGTGTGTTTTGAATGAGGTCATTCCAATTCGTAGAGTTTTGAACAGATACGACATAACGGCCTTCATATCCATTATTAGGACTACTTAACTGCTCCGCAGAACTTGCCAATGGGCCAGTAACTAATAGTGCACCTGCTACTACTAAAGATAATACAGTTTTCTTCATATCCAGTCCTCCTTGTAGTATATGCGAATGATACAACAACATCTTAGCATGCGATTTTTGTAATAATTGAGGAAGACTTTTCCTTCTATAACTTTTTTACTATTTTTACGTCTATTGAAAGTTGAAAAAAGATAGATTTGTTGAACTGAATTTGTTGTCCCTTTTTGGAAATACAGGTAAAAAGTACATCGATTTGCCTATTGACGGGATTGAAATAAATGATGATTTATGACGTATTTTACTATTACATGACGAATATGTCGTGGGACAGTGAACCTGTCCCTTTCGTCCCTTAAAATATATCAAGCATTATTTTTTCTGCAATTAATCGATATTGTTCTGCTTTAAAATGAATCCCGTCGCTTAGATTTCCTTTTATGGGAATTTTCCCTCCATCTATATATGTGACTTTTTCTTCTTGTGCCAAGGATTTAATCACGTATGTATAGTGTTTCAGGGTTTTGTTTGCATGATTTTTTTTATTAGTAATGGTTGTTGGAGAGATGATGACAACTTCAATTCCTTTTTCTTTTAGCTTATGTATTAATTGTCGATTGTTTTCTTTATATTGATCAACAGGGATGGGGAGTGCATTAGGGCTATATTTTTTATGGCCTCTTGCATCATTGATGCCAAACATAAAAATCACTAAGTCTGGATGATAGCTAAGAACTTCTTCTTCAACATTTTCAAGCGCCTGAATCGAGGTCCAGCCAGGATGACCTTTATTGATAACTTTTATCTCATTATAGTAGTATTTTTTTCTGAGTTCTTTTTCCAGGACTTTTGGAGAAGGGTTTTTAACTTGATTAACTTTTCCAGTTCTAGTATCCCGATCATATCCCCATGTAATTGAATCACCATAGGCCACAATGGTTACAGGTTGATTAGTATCAAGCTTTTGAATGACTGTAAGTTCATGGCCTGAAATTGATTCGAGGTCTGCTGCTTTACTTTTTTGTTGGATAGTTAACAGCACAAATATACATATGAGTACCGATAAAAAATAAAAACGATAAGCCTTTGGAGGATTCCTCATTTAAATCTCCTTCCTGATGCCCTTTGCTAACTCCTGTTTTCGATGATCTGATATCATAATGGTTGTAGGATTATTACTATTTTAACAAATACGGGAGATTTGCTGAATAAGGGAAGTTGTATTCCACAAAAATCCCTTATTTATTATATGGATTTTATGATATAAAATAATACAAAGTATACAACTCAGGAAGTGAACTCGATGGAAAAAAGAAGTCAATTAATACTTGCATTTCGTACAGCTTTCCCAAATACTGTTCCCATTTTTGCGGGATTTACTTTTTTGGGAATTGCTTATGGAATTTTTATGAATTCATTAGGCTTTAGTGCCATATACCCGATTTTAATGAGTCTCCTCATATTTGCAGGATCAATGGAATTTGTCGCAGCAAGCTTATTACTAGGAGCCTTCAATCCGATTAGTGCCCTTTTTCTAACTTTAATGGTGAATGCCAGGCATTTGTTTTACGGAATTTCTATGCTTGATAAATATAGGGGTAAGGGAAAGAAAAGTAATTATTTAATTTTTGGAATGTGTGATGAATCTTTTGCAATTAACAATTCCATTAAAGTGCCAGAGAATGTTGATAAGGGTTGGGTAATGTTTTTTGTTACGCTTCTCAACCAGATTTATTGGGTATTGGGAGCAACGATTGGCGGTGTTTTCGGCTCTTTGGTTACTTTCAATACGAAGGGTCTTGAATTTGTCATGACGGCTCTTTTTGTTGTCATCTTTTTAGAGATGTGGATGAATGAAGAAAAACATCTTAGTTCACTAATAGGGCTAGGGGCTTCGATCGTTTGTTTACTTATTTTTGGAGGAAACAATTTCATTATCCCTGCAATGATTGCTATTTTGGGGCTACTTACCCTAACAAGAAAGTCATTGGAGGAAGTGGAGGCTAAAGCGGTATGACGATGAATATAACAGAGCAGATCATCATAATTGCGATGGTTGTTTTAGGGACGATGGCTACACGGTTTCTTCCGTTCATTGTTTTTCCATCTGGGAAACCTACACCGATGTATGTGCAGTATCTCGGGAAAGTGCTGCCATCAGCAGTCATAGGGCTTTTGGTCATTTATTGTTTCAAGGATATCAATCTATTAGCAGGAAGCCATGGTTTCCCCGAATTCATTTCAGTTGCAGTCGTTGCCATCCTTCACTTTTGGAAAAGAAATATGCTACTCTCAATTGCAGGAGGAACGATTGTATACATGATCTTGGTTCAAATGATTTTTTAGGGACACATGACGCATAAATCTGAAATCAGACGCATAAATCGGGGAACCGACGCAAATATCTGAATTCCGACGCATAAATTGGGGATCCGACGCAAATATCTGAATTCCGACGCATAAATCGGGGATATGATGCAAATATCTGAATTCCGATACATAAATCCGGGATATGAGGCGAATATCGGAACCCAAACCCATAAATCGGGGATCCGATACAAATATCTGAAACCTGACGCATAAATCCGTGATCCGACGCAAATATCCGAAATCATATTCTTGGTGGGTAAAATGGGGAAGCAGGATCAGGTCCCGCGTCCCACCCTTTTTTTCAAAGTTTGTTACTAAAACCTGGGACAATGAACCTGTCCCTCTGTCCCTACTCCTCCAACCATTTGCCTTCGACATATTTGCGGTTCATGTCTTTTTTTACTTTTCGGTATTCTTTGCTTTTGAATATGATGTCAAAATCGTAATCGGGTGGGTAGAGCTCCTCAGCTGCAATTTTCAATTCAATTCGCTTATGATTAATTGTTCTTTTTTCTCCTTTGATTTGCACAATGTAGTCACCCTGATCGTTTGGTCCTTTGTACACAATTCCAGTTTCACCAGTTGCAAGGAGATGGACATTATCTCCCTGGTTGTAAATCGTTATCTTTGATATAGGCTGCTCCTGTTTCTTTTTTCCTACATTGCTTCGAGCATACTTATTTACAATGACCTGCTTTTGATAGGAATGCGATTGTAATGCTTCTGGTGCAATGTTTTGATGAAAATCCTTATGCTCTTGATATGCCTTTTGATGGGCACGTTCGATAAGTGTTGGATGCATCCCTAGTTTTGCCACGATATCGAAAGCTTGACTTTGTCCGCTCTTTCCGAGTATTAGTCTATACGTTGGTTGTAATGTATAGATATCAAACTCCATGGAACCATTTAAAAAACCTTCCGTACCATCGGCAAATTTTTTCATTTCACTGTAATGGGTAGTCGCAAATAAGGTAGCACCTTTATCATATAGTTGCTCTAAAATAACGATGGCAAGGGCCATTCCTTCTCTTGGGTCAGTACCTGAACCAAGTTCATCAATTAATACGAGTGACGCGTCATTTGTCGCTTGTAAAATTTCGATAATATTTACCATGCGGGAGCTAAACGTACTTAAGTTTTGCTCAATGCTTTGACCATCTCCAATATCGACAAAAATATGTTGGAAGATGGCAATTTCACTTCCTTTTTTGGCTGGAATAGGAAGACCAGATTGCGCCATTAAAGTTAAGAGCCCGACCGTTTTTAGTGTTACTGTTTTTCCACCAGTATTCGGACCAGTAATGATTAGAGCTCGTTCTTTTTCTCCGATCGGAATCGATAGTGGAATGGCATTTTTTCCAAGCATTGGATGACGTGCTTCCTTTAGATCAATCCGGAACTCTTCGTTGATCATCGGTATATCTGCCTGTATCATTTGACTGTATTTAGCTTTAGCAAAGAGAACATCGTAATGATGCATGGTTTCAACGGCAACCTGGATGACTTGTTCATATGAAAGAAACAGCTGTGTTAGTTCATATAAAATTCGCTCTACCTCTGTTTCTTCAGCTATTTTAATAAGCTCGATATCCTCCTGAAGTGAACCTAATTCCACAGGCTCGATAAAAAGGGTGGAGCCAGAAGCTGAAGTATCTAATACTGAGCCTTGAATCTTTTTCCGATATTCTTTTTTCACTGCTAGGACATAACGACCAGAACGTTCAGTGACGTTTGTTTCTTGCAGGTACGGAGAAATCCTTCCGCTTTTCATTAATGACTGTGCTTTCTCCTTTAATTTTTCTTGTTGGGTAGCAAGATGTCTTCGCAGATAGCTCAGGTCACTTGATGCATAATCATCTACATGACCATTTCGTAAACAACGGCTAATTTCTGCCTCTAGTTCAGATACATCACCAATTGAGGTTGCATACATACTTACCATTGGACCGGCATATTCTTTATCCTTCATAAATTGCTTTAACTTTTGGCAGTGGTCTAGGAATGAGATAATCTGTGTAAATTGGTCGACTTTTAGGGCCATCCCTTTTTTTGCTTGCGTGATGTAATGACCGATTTGATCCAAAGAGTGAATAGGTACACTTCCACTGATTTTAATGATGTTCATCGCTTCTGAAATTTCATGTAAAGAGTGCTCGATTTTCTTTTTGTTTTGAGTGGGCCTTAACGAGAGAAGTGTTTCTTTTCCTCTGTTTGTTCTTGCGAATTGTGAAATATCATTCAAAATTTGATAATAACCTAATGCTTCCATTGTTTGAGTATTCAATGGTAAATCCTCCTTTTTATGTGTGACAAAATATTTCATGAGGACTTGTTCATGGGTTGGATTAACTAAAAAAACCGTCATGAACAAAGCGCTCATGACGGCAGAAGATAGACCAAGGGCATGGAATGTCTAAGATGGTTTTTAAACACAAAAAAACCATGACAAACATGCCATAGCAAGATCTATTTTTCATAGCTATGATGCGTGTTCTTAACTTTCTAAAAGAAGCCATAGTGAAATAAACATAGCATTTGCTACGTTTTTGCTTCTTCCAGCTATCCAATTATGGATTAGTTAAGAACCACCGATAACATAAACTCATACTCCTTTAGTTAAGGAATTTTACTTCCATTTCCTTTATATCCTATGTTTGTTTCAGAAGTCAAGTGCAAGTTGAATTGTATTCCCTTAAAGAAGCATGTTCTTATGGAAAACGTTATATACATGCTAATGTTATGTAGTGTTATGTAGTATTAGTAAAGACTAGAAGTTGTGGTACGTTTAATGGGAAGCCAAATGGTGAGAGTTGTTAATAAATAATCCTATCACAAGGAGAAATCGTTCTATGATTAAATTTGAAAATGTATCGAAAAGATACCCAGATGGAACAGTTGCTGTTGATTCATTAACTTTTGAAATTCAGCAAGGTGAGTTTGTAGTCATTATCGGTCCAAGTGGTTGTGGAAAAACAACGACCCTTAAAACGATCAATCGGTTAATTCCTTTAACAGTTGGCACTATTTTTATAGATGGAAAGAAAATAAGCGAATATGAGATCCATGAATTGAGATGGAATATCGGATATGTGCTTCAACAGATTGCTCTTTTTCCACATATGACAATAGAGGAAAATATTGCGATTGTTCCTGAACTAAAGAAATGGAGAAGGGACAAAATTAAACAACGAATTTCTGAACTTATGGACATGGTTGGATTAGACTATGAAACATTCGCTAACAGAAAACCACACGAACTGTCTGGTGGACAACAACAAAGAGTTGGTGTTATCCGGGCGCTTGCTGCAGATCCTTCGATTATTTTAATGGATGAGCCATTTAGTGCCTTGGATCCAATAAGTCGTGAAAAACTTCAAGATGAACTCTTAAAGTTAAAGAAAAATCTCAAAAAGACCACTGTTTTTGTTACTCATGATATGCAAGAGGCATTAAAACTAGCAGATCGAATCTGCATCATGAAGGAAGGGAAAATTGTTCAAATCGGGACACCGCATCAGTTGATCACAAATCCTTCCAATGATTTTGTAAAAGAATTTGTAGGGGGAAAAAATGAAAATTGGGCCATTGATATTAAATTGGAAGATTTACTTCAACCAGTAAAAGGAAATGAAGTGGAGAAAACCTCTTCTGTTATAGTATCTGTCTCAACTCCGATGAAGGAGATTATGGAAATCCTATCCCAACATGAACAACTAACTATAGAAAAAGATGGTAACCTAATCGGATATATTGATCGCGGTTCAGTTATGAAACATTTATCTACAATATTTGGGGAAAAGGGGGCTGACAAATGAATGATTTTTTACAAGAATTTCTGGTAAGAAAAGATGAACTATTAAATTCTTTATTGGAACATATCCAGATTTCTTTTATCGCCCTTTTCTTTGCAGTCATCATCGCTATCCCACTTGGAATTTATTTAACAAGGCATAAAAAGGTAGCCGAAGGGATAATCGGCGTAACATCGGTCATTCAAACCATTCCTTCTTTAGCTCTGTTGGGTATCCTTATTCCATTAGTTGGTATTGGAAAAGTCCCGGCAATCATTGCTTTAGTTACCTATGCATTACTACCTATATTGAGAAATACATATACAGGGATTAAAGAAGTTGATTCTTCATTAATCGAAGCAGCACAAGCGATGGGAATGAACTCAAGAAAAAGATTAATCAGGGTGGAATTCCCACTTGCAATGCCCGTTATCATGGCGGGAATCCGGACAGCAATGGTGCTAATCGTAGGTACAGCCACACTTGCGGCATTAATTGGTGCTGGAGGGCTTGGGGATATTATTCTTCTAGGTATTGATAGAAATAATACAAATCTGATTTTACTTGGAGCGATACCAGCTGCACTCCTTGCCATCCTTTTTGATTATTTTCTAAAAAAATTTGAAAATCTGTCATATAAGAAAGTCTTATTTACCCTTGGTACGATTGGGTTGTTGGCTTTGGTTATTATCTTAGCTCCGTTTTTTGGACATCAAGATCAAAAAATTGTGATCGCCGGAAAACTCGGTTCAGAACCAGAAATTTTAATTAACATGTATAAAATCTTAATCGAAGATGAAACAAATCTGGAAGTAGAATTGAAACCAGGTCTGGGAAAAACCTCTTTTGTCTTCAACGCACTTAGATCAGGTGACATCGATATTTATCCAGAGTTTACTGGAACAGCCATTTCTGAGTTTTTAAAAGAAACGGCGAACAGTACCGATCGTGAAGAGGTCTATCAACAAGCAAAAGATGGATTGTTGGAGCGATTTAATATGATCATGCTGAAACCAATGCAATATAACAATACATATGCATTGGCAGTACCAAATGATATTGCGGATCAATATGGGCTAGCAACCATTTCCGATTTGAATGGTATGGAAGATAAAATTAATGCTGGTTTTACATTGGAATTTTCCGACCGCGAAGATGGATATTTGGGCATCCAATCACTTTACGGTATTCAGTTTCCCAACCTCGTAACGATGGAGCCGAAATTACGCTATGTAGCAGTCGAATCAGGTGATATCAATTTAGTTGATGCCTATTCAACTGATAGTGAGCTGCGTCAATATAATCTTAAAGTGTTGGAAGATGACCAACATTTATTCCCACCCTACCAAGGTGCTCCATTATTAAATGAAGAAACAGTCCAAGAGTATCCGGAAATCGCAGATGCTTTAAATAAATTATCCGGGAAATTAACGGATGATGAAATGAGAGAAATGAATTATCAAGTAAATGTAGAAGGTAAAAGTCCTTTTGAAGTTGCTTATGATTATTTGGAAACACATGGTTTAATAAAATAGGCTACGGTATATGTGCCTAGGTGAATTGGTGAAATGAGGAAATAAACACCTGATAAAAAAGTAACTACTTTGAGCAAACTATCGTTTAGGGAAATGTAAAGATCAAAAGCATTCCCCAAGCGAAGGAGGTGGGATAATTGGCTGACAACAAACGAAATCGCGATGATATCGATGCTGGTGAAGCACTAGGAACGGGTGCTGGTGCCACTGCGGGTGCTGTAGTAGGATCTGTGTTGGGTCCATTTGGTACAGTTGCAGGAGCTATTGCCGGTGGCGCTTTAGGAAATAAGGTGGGCGAAGGTGCCGATGAGTCTGTAAACCAAGAGGACAAGTAAAAGTTCTCCCTATACTTAACTTGGCTTAATTAGGAATTAACGAATAACGCATTTCTAGACTGAATCCAACACAGTTCAGTCTTTTTCTTATATTTTTTTAAAAAATAAGACCAGTGACCTCGTCATTAAATAGTCCCGGTTGGTTAACCACATTTCTTTCATTTTGTATAGAGTTTTTGGCGTAATGGGGATAATCTCAACCTCGATGATGCTGATTGGAACGCTTATATTCGGTACAATTGCAGATCTCATCAAAATTGAATGGCTGCTAGTAGGAACGGGAATATTTATAATCATATTAGCTGATTTCCTAGGGGAAACAAAGTATTATTAGAGGCTGGAAAAACTTTAATGGAAGAATCTTGAAGTCAAGACCGAGGGCAACTTTGCCCCTGTTCTATACATAGTAAAGTAGTATAACTTTTAAGGATGCGATGAGGAGGTATTACTCATTAATGAAACCTAGAATCACTGTAATTACATTAGGCGTTGATGATTTGGAGAAAGCATTGAAGTTTTATCGCGATGGACTGGGACTTCCAACAGATGGTATTGTGGGTAAAGAATTCGAGCATGGAGCAGTTGCTTTTTTTGAGCTACAAGCGGGTTTAAAGCTTGCTATTTGGAAACGAGAAGATCTGGCATATGAGGCAAAGGTTACACAAACTCAAGCAAGTCCAACTGAATTTACAATTGGTCACAATGTGAGTAGTAAAGAAGAAGTAGATAGGGTATTTGAAGAAGCTGAAAAAGCGGGTGCAACAATTACAGACCCAGCACATAATACCTTTTGGGGAGGATATTCAGGTCACTTTCAGGATCCGGATGGCCATTTATGGGAAGTAGTCTGGAACCCAGCGTGGGAAATTGAGGACTAGCCATCAGTTGCTAAAAAAAATGCTACAAGATTTTAAAAGGCTGTATGTTAACTTTAAACATACGGCCCTTTTGAGTCATGGTCAAACGTTTGGAAATGTTAGCGGACTAGTTATTGGTAAACAATATAATTCTTTTTACGTATTATTTATTCGAGTGAGAGATAAGCCCACGACCAATGAAGTTTGCAGATACAGGTTTTTTTCCAACTTCTCTTGCCCAGATTGATAGTTGCCCTGTATGGTGAATTTCGTGTGTAATAATATGTCGTATTACCTCACCCCAGGTGTCTGTTACAATTTTTCCGTTAGGTAGGGTATCGTAAAAAAGTTGATTTTCCATTTTATCATCCCAGTTATTTACGAAATTCTCCACTTCTGTACGGAATTCGGAGTCCAATTTCCGAACCAGATTCAGGCTTTTATAATTATCAAAACTCTCTTCAAAATCTGTTTCACCTTGTAAAAGGCGAATCCAGCTCCATTCGACATCAATTATATGGAAGAGTGTTTGGAGTATGCTGCCTACTCCGCCAGTTCTGGTTCGCAGAAGTTCTTCTTCACTTAACTCTTCACACCATCGATACCAATCTTCTCTTACCATCCAGTTATAATGAAAAAATGTTTTCAATAAAATCCCTCCATGTTTAGAAAAATGTTAAGTAATCCTTATTCAACCTAAACTACACTCAGGTCCTCCAATTCCTTCCTGCACTGAGGACCTGACATAATTGCTAAACGATCAATTTTTGTTATTCTTTTTTTGAAAGCTTGAGATTTGCTTCCACTTTGCCTTTTCTGATAATGCAGCTCGTCGATTACCCTTCCTTTCTAAAAAGGCAAGCTCCTTTTGCAGCTTTACATAGCTTGCGTATCTGCCTTTATCCAACTTTCCTTCAGAAATTGCCCCCTGGACAGCACATCCAGGTTCCTTCGTATGTGAGCAGTCCCTGAAGCGGCAGTTTTCGAATAGTTCTTCAATATCTGCAAAGCTTTGATGTAGGCCTTCATTCGCATCCCAGAGCTGTAGCTCACGCATCCCGGGTGTGTCAATTAAAATTCCGCCACTGTCCAAGACGATTAATTCACGATGTGTCGTTGTGTGCCGTCCGCGATCATCGCCCTCTCGAATCGTTTGTACTTCTTGTTTAACCTGACCTAATAGAGAATTGGTGATAGTGGATTTTCCAACACCCGAGGACCCGAGTAATGCAATCGTCTTCCCTTCGCATAGATAAGGGGTAAGTTGCTCCAGCCCTATATTTTGTTCAGCGCTAATGGCGTGGATCGGCACACCAAATGCGACTGTCTCAACCTGCCCGATCTTTTCCTGTACATCATCACATAAATCAGCTTTGCTTAAAATAATCACCGGATTTGCTCCACTTTCCCAGGAAGTGACCACATATCTTTCAATCCGACGAAGATTGAAATCGGCATTTAATGCATTAACGAGGAAAATTGTATCGACATTTGCGGCCACGATTTGTTCCTCACTTGTTCCTCCGGCAGTTTTTCTAGAAAACTTACTTTTTCGCGGTAAAATTCCATGAATCGTTGCCTTTTGTTCATGGGGTCTTGCACTAATCACAACCCAGTCTCCTACCGCCGGAAAATCCTGACGTTCTAATGCCTGAAACCGCAACTTCCCAGATACTTCTGCCAATAATTCTCCACGTTCAGATAAAACCCTATATAGCCTTTTATGCTCTAATGAAACTCTTGCAACCTCAAATCCTTGTTGTTTGTATTCTTCAAAACTCTCTTCAAAAAATGAATTCCAACCTAATATTTGTAAATTCAATTGTAGCCCTCCAATTTTAAGATAAAAAAATAAACCGCAGCGAATACGGTTTATTTCAAATGAACAAATTCATTCAAAAAAAATAAAAAACCATCGACTGATAAACGGTAGCCCATGGTTGTGAATGAACAAAATAATTAAATGGATCATGCTACAATTTTACTAAATTTAAAAGACAGACTTATAAATTCTTCATGGGCTGCACTATGAAATTTAATTTATAAACAATTAGAGTTCTTTTCATAACACATACCCCCTTATGGAAAATATTTGTTCCTTACAGTAATATTGTAAACGCTCTATTTTTCGAAGTAAAGAGTTTTTGTAAAAAAATTTGGTGGGACGCGGGGACAAGTACCGTGTCCTACTATTTTTTTACAAATAATAATATTGTGACTGAAAAATACATGGGACGATAAACCTGCCCCTCTGTCCCAAAGTAAATAGTGCATCGGTCTTATTTATTGTAAAAAATTAGTATAGTTTATAAAGATAAATCTCACGTATTCAACCTCATGTAAAAGATTGCTAAGAATCTGTAAATCCGCTTTTTATGAGCACTAATTGTGGTTAAATGGTTTTGTAATTCGAAAGGAGGATTGGCATGAGTCAGGTTGAGTTGACTGAAATCTTTAAATCGTATGATAAACAAAAAGATGTGTTAAATGGGATCAATGTTTCAATAGAGGAAGGAGAATTTTTCGTACTTGTCGGTCCTTCAGGATCTGGAAAGAGTACGTTGCTTCGGATGATAGCTGGACTTGAAGAAATATCAGGGGGGATCCTAAAGATAAATAATGAAGTAGTAAATCATCTCCCACCAAAAAATCGAGATTTATCTATGGTCTTTCAAAATTACGCATTATATCCGCATTTAACGGTTGAGCAAAATATTCTGTTTGGTTTAAAAGCGAGAAAAGTGGATAAACACGAACAGCAAAGAAGGCTTAAGGAAGCGGCAGAAATGTTGGGCTTAAGCGAATTGTTAAAGCGGAAACCAAGGGAGCTTTCCGGAGGTCAAAGACAACGGGTCGCTCTTGGACGTTCGGTTGTGAGCCATGCCCCTTTATGTTTAATGGATGAGCCACTGTCAAATTTGGATGCAAAGCTTCGGGCAAATATGCGGGTTCAAATTCGTAGATTGCAAAAACGCCTAGGGTTAACCATGATCTATGTCACTCATGACCAAGTCGAAGCGATGACGATGGGGGATCGAATTATGGTCTTAAATGAGGGTAAGATTCAACAAGTGGGTAAACCGATTACCTTATATAATGAACCGGAAAATTTATTTGTGGCGTCTTTCATTGGTTCTCCCAAAATGAATCTAGGTAAGGCAGTATTCTCAGGTGATGGTGCACAACTCATAATAGAAAATCAATTACATCTATCAGTTGATCCAATAATTGTAAAGGATGTGCCAAGAGATCGGAACTTAGTTGTTGGGATAAGAGCAGAGCATATATTTTCAGGTTTTGAAAAAGAAGATCATCTTACATATTTGGAAGCAGTGAATATAGAGCAATTAGGAAATGAAACATCCATTTCTTTTGATGTAGGTTCAGAATTATGGACGGCAAAATGGCCAGGACAATGGGAAATCCGTTTCGGACAAAAGGTACCTGTACAAATTATGCCCCAATACCTCTTATTCTTTGATGGAGATACAGGTGAGTTACTTAAATCTGCTGAACTAGGAAAGAAACAAGAGGTTATGGCGATATGAGTATGTTAAGTCCAATCATGGAAGAAAAAGAAACCTTTGCTGTTCAAATTGAACGAGCAAAAAAGCAAAAACGTATGTCTAGTATGCTCAAAGGGATCTTATTTTTATTACCATCTATTGTTTTGTTTAGTGTTTTTGTGTTTTACCCTTTGTTTAAGACAATGTATTTAAGTTTCTTTTTGACAGATGCAAAGGGAGCAACAACTGTATTTGTTGGATTGGAAAACTATCTGTACATGTTTTCAGACCCTATTTTTCTAAAAAGCTTCAAAAATACTTTTTTGTTTGTGATTTATACGGTACCTGCAACAGTTATTATCAGTTTGTTTCTAGCCGTCATTTCCAATGAAAAACTAAAGGGTGTTGGCTTTTTTAGAACCATTTTCACCTCAACGATGGGAGTATCGGTTGCGGCAGCATCTGTATTTTGGCTGTACTTATTTAACCCTACTATGGGGTTATTAAACCAAATTCTTAAGGTTTTTGGAGCAGAATCAATAGGCTGGCTTACGGATCCAAAATGGGCAATGATTGCGATTGCGATTACTACGATTTGGATGAATATTGGGTTTACATTCTTAATTTTGTTAGGTGGATTACAATCCATCGATACCTCTTTATATGAAAGTGCTGATATTGAGGGGTCAGGTTATTTTTATAAGTTTAGAAGAATCACAGTTCCAATGCTCTCACCGACCTTATTCTTTGTGATTACCGTATCGATTATTAATTCGTTCCAAACATTTGGCCAAATCGATATTTTAACCCAAGGTGGACCAGCGAATGAGACGAATTTGATTGTATATTCCATTTACCGTGAGGCATTTGTGAATTATCAATTCGGCTCTGCTAGTGCCCAGGCAATTGTATTATTCATTCTTATTTTATTGATGACTGCACTGCAATTTAAGCTGGGTGAGAGGAGGGTCCACTATCAATGATGATGCCATTGGGAAGAAAGGTAATCTTCTATCTATTATTGATCGTTTCAGCAATTTTAATTGCCGGACCGGCTGTCATGGCGATTGTCATGAGTTTCATGACGAACCAAGATATTTTAACTGCCAGCATGCCGACTACACTATCAACAGATAATTATATTGCTGCCTTTGAACGATTTCCTTTATTTAAATATTTGTTTAATAGTTTTGTAGTGTCAATTGCGATTATGCTTGGACAATTGGCTTTATCGAGTCTAGCAGCTTATGCTTTTGTATTTTTAGAGTTTAAAGGGAGAGATCTTCTGTTCTATCTTTTTATTGCGACAATGATGGTTCCCTTTGAGGCGTCCATTATTCCAAACTTTCACATTATCCGTGATTTAGGCTGGATTAATAGCTATGCTGGTTTAACGATTCCATTCTTTGCAACAACCTTTGGAACATTTTTGTTGCGACAAAATTTCAAACAAATTCCTAAAGAATTAAGGGAAGCAAGTCAAATTGCCGGAATTGGTGATTTTAGATTTTATTTAACAGTCGTATTGCCTGTGTCAAAGACGAGCTTAGTTACATTAGGGATTTACGGGTTTTTGACATCTTGGAATATGTATCTATGGCCACTTTTGGCTACCACTAACGATACGGTTCGAACCGTGCAGATAGGCTTAAAGCAATTACAAACTCAGGAACAATTAAATGATTGGGGTGTCATTATGGCAGGTGCAGTTATCGTAATCATCCCAACATTAATTTTACTTTTCCTAGGACAAAAGAAGCTACAAACAGGTTTAACAGAGGGTGCTGTAAAATAACAAATTCCTCGACAATATCATAAAAGGGAGCGAGAAAAAATGAGAAAAATACTGATGTTTCTTGCAGTAGGTTTGGTTTTACTATTAGCGGCTTGTGGAGGAGAATCTTCATCTGGAGATAGCTCCAATAGCACAGGATCAGGTAAAAGCTCGGATTCTAAAGAAAATAGTGAGCAACAGGTTGTGACATTCTGGCACTCCATGGGTGGAGCGGGTCAAGAAGCATTAAATAGTATTGTTGAAGATTTCAATAAATCACAGGAAGAGATTCAAGTAAATGCGGAGTACCAAGGTACCTATGATGAATCATTAACTAAATTTAATGCTGTTGCAGGAACAGATAGTGCTCCGACAATGATTCAAACGTTCGAAATTGGAACGATGTCTATGATTAATAGTGGAAATATCAAACCAATTCAGGAATTAGTCGATGCTGATGGTTATGATATGAGTGGATTAGAAGAAAACATTATTAATTATTACTCGTTAGATGGAAAATTTTATTCAATGCCTTTTAACTCTTCAACACCAGTTATGTACTATAACAAGGATGCATTTACTGCTGCTGGTCTAGATCCAGAAACACCACCAGCAACCTATGAAGAAGTAGAAGCTGCAGGTAAAGCAATTGCTAATTCGAATCCAGAAATGAAAGGCTTCGCTTTACAAGCATATGGTTGGTTATGGGAGCAATTATTAGCGAATCAAGGTGCTTTATTACTGAACAATGACAATGGTCGTTCAGAAACACCAACTGAAATTGGGTGGACAGAAGAAGAAGGAAAGTCCATTTTTGAATGGGTTAAACGAATGGTAGATGCCGGTACATTTGCGAATTATGGAACAAATGGAGATAACATGGTTGCTGGATTCTTAGCAGGAGATGTCGCTATGTTCTTACAATCCTCAGCAAGTGCAAGGGATGTTATCGATAATGCTCCTTTTGAAGTAGGGATTGCCTTCCTTCCACACCCTGAAAATAAGGAACGTGAAGGGGTTGTAATTGGGGGAGCAAGCCTTTGGATGATCGATGAAAAACCAGAAGCAGAAACAAAAGCAGCATGGGAATTTATGAAATATTTACAAACTCCTGAAGTTCAAGCTAAATGGCATGTTGGTACCGGCTATTTTGCGATTAACCCAAATGCCTATGAGGAACAATTAGTAATCGACGCTCATGAGGAAAAGCCACAATTACGTGTAACAGTTGAACAATTGCAAGCAGCAAAATCATCATTTGCTACTCAAGGTGCATTAATGGATATGCTTCCACAAGGAAGAAAAGTAATGGAAACAGCCCTTGAATCTGTATATAATGGCGGATCTGTAGATGAAGCTTATAGTACAGCAGTAGATCAATTTAATAAAGCAATTGAACAAGCAAACAAAGCAAGAGCGAAATAAGCGACGAGAGAAAAGTGTGGATTCCACGCTTTTTTCTTCATTTTTTATTTAATAAATTGTAAGGAAGGGAAGGTTATCGATGACGAAAATTTATGGACACCGCGGAGCAAAGGGGATTTATCCGGAAAATACTTTACTTAGTTTTAAACAAGCAATTGATCAAGGTGTTGATGGGTTGGAGTTAGACGTCCATTTGACAAAGGATGGGGAAGTTGTTGTGATTCATGATGAAACACTTGAACGGACAACTAGTGGATCGGGTTGGATTAAAGATTTGACATTAGCTGAAATCAAAGAATTTAGTGCTGGTAAACCGTTTACTCACTTTCAGGAGTATGAAGAAGCCTGGGATAACGAACAGGTACCAACCCTAAAAGAGGTTCTACAATTATTGGCTCCGTATGATGTTGAACTTAATATCGAACTAAAAACCTATTTGGAACCTTACGATGGAATTGAGGAGAAGGTTCTAAAAATCGTTGAACAGTATGGAAACGATCGGAAGGTTATTTATTCTTCGTTTCACTTGCCTACAATTCTAAGAATGAAGGAACTTGAACCAAGTGCGAAAATAGCTTGGTTACTAAATGATGGAATTTCTCTTCCACACGATTATCTAAAAATGTTAGATTTGGAGGCATTCCATTTAAACAAAGCGATTCTTTTACCTAAGGGTGAAATATTCCAGCAACTATTACAATTTAACAATCAATTCCCGACATACCTTCCTATAGAAATAATAAATTATCTCAACAAGAGGGCAAATGAGGATTACGATGCGAGTTTGCAAGGACATTACGATAAGGTAAGGGTTTGGACTGTTAATGAGCCAAATGAAATTGAAAGATTACTAAGTCTAAAAGTTGAAGCGATTATTACTGATTTTCCCGATAGAGCGATACGTATAAGGAATGAACAGATGAAGTTAGTATAAAGTGTTCAAAGGGATGGGGTACCGAGTCCTATAATCATTACCTTTTTTTATTTAATCATCGTACATTGCTTACATTTTGTTTTATAAAGGAGTGCTTTAAAAGTGAGATTTGACTTTCATACACATGGAAAACTATCAAAGGGATTTGATTTTTCAATTGATTACTATATTAATATGGCGAAGCATGCCTTAGAAAGTGGTCTAGACGCGGTTGCGCTAACGGAACATTTTAATACGAAAAATTTTCAAGAGGTTTATGATACCTTAGATAAAAACTTTCCATATGAAGAAGGCTATTATAACGTTTTGGGGTTAAAGGTCTTTCCGGGAATGGAAGTAGATATCCAAGAGGTTGGTCATATTTTATGTATCGGCGATCGTGCAGATGTGAGGGCCTTACGTGTTAACTTAGATAGCTATACCGAAATAGATAGATTTGTTCCATTTGAAAAATTATTAAACTTAGTATCTATGTATGACATGCTCGTCATAGGTGCACATCCTTTTAGATCAAGTACCCCATTATTAAGAATAGAACCAATATTACTGCAGCAGTTAGATGCTTTCGATTTAAATGGCAAGGATTTACACTCACGTGGAATTGATGAAAACATAAGCGATGTTTTTTCATTTGCCGAGGAACTTTATAAACCAGTTGTGGGTGGAAGTGATACGCATCATTACAAGCAATTTGGTGCTGTTTATACAGAACTCGAAAAATCATGCTCCAATATTAAGGAATTAAAACAAATCATATTAAACGGAGAATTCACAGTTGAGATTGCTGAAGATTTTCACGAAAGAGTCTCTGAGGCCGTTCGGTTAAAAAAGATTAAAAAAGCTAAATTAGAATTGGAAAATGCGAAATAAGAGTGAAGGATGCAGAGATAGGGACGCGGGGACAGGTACCGTGTCCCACCATTTTTTTACAAATGGGTTATTGATATACTAAGTCTTCAAGTTGATGCAATCATCACAGATTATCTCGATACAGCCTTGAGTATTAGGAGTGAATTTAGAAACCCCGATTCCGCACCCCATCATTTTGAGAAGCTGGGACAGTGAATATGTCCCTTTTAGACCCTCTCACTTATGAATTTCCCTTCTTCTCCATAAATCATACGGACTTCATTCCATGGGTCAGAGGGACAGAATAAATTTTCATTTTTGTGAATTATGTGTTATATTTAAAAAATATTTTCAAATAACTGTACTGTTACCAGCACGAGGTAGCCGATGCAGCAAAGTTTATCCGAATATTTCAGAAAGGGAGGAATAATCGAATTGCTTAACTTTATTCAGTAGAAGTCTCCCACTTCTATAAGAGGGGGATGAATGCAAAAAAAGAGTATCCAATTTAGTGGGGTTTCAAACCTCGACTGAATAAAGCTAAAGCCTCCGGCGGATGCCACGATTTTTTAAAGGAAACTTTTCGAGCAAGCTCGAAAAAAATCGGGCGCAAATACGCCAAGGCGCATTTGATTTAGAATTCGAAATTTTCTACCGCTATCTAATAAAAAATTCTTAACAAGTAATTCAAACAAATAGTTACATAAAAGAAAAGGGCTGATTTACATATGAAAAAACCTCTAAGAGATAGCATTATTATTGGACTCGCGCTTTTTGCAACATTTTTTGGGGCAGGGAATTTAATTTTTCCACCATTTTTAGGATTACAGTCGGGTGCAGATTGGTTTAGCGGCAGCATCGGATTCATTATTTCAGGGGTCATTTTCCCTATAATTGCGATTTATATTATCGCTTATGCAGGTGGTACCGTAGATCAATTGACTAAAAAAGTACATCCTAAATTTTCACAATGGATCCTGCTAGGCATTATGTTATTTTCAAGCTTTATCGCTATTCCAAGAACAGGGGCTGTTACCTATGAATTAGGTATTCAGGCAGTTTTCCCAACGATTCCGGCAGCGCCTATTGTCATCATTTTCTTCGCGTTAACTTATTATTTTGTAAATGACAGGAACAATGTTATCGATAAAATGGGAGCTTTTTTAACACCAGCATTAGTTGTCATTTTAATTGCTATCATCATAAATGGAGTCATAACGCCGGTTGGACAACCAGTGGACACAGATATTTCAAGTAGTTTTGTTAATGCTTTTCTTGGCGGATATCAAACAGGAGACTTATTAGTAAGTTTTATGGTTGCAAGTGTGTTTATTTCACATATTGTTGGCAAAGGATATCGGTCTGAAAAAGAAAGAAATAAAATGACCGCATTTGCCGGGCTCGTCGCCTTTACTTTTTTAGTTCTCATCTATTCGGGACTTTTATATTTAGGGGCTTCAGGTAGTGGGGTGTATCCACAAAACATAGATAGGGCCGAACTATTATTAGTGATTGTAGAAACGATATTAGGTAAAGGCGGGCTTTACGGATTAGGGATCGTGGTGGCATTAGCATGTTTGACTACTGCGATTGGCTTGACTACAGCTGTTGCTCAATTTTTTGATAGTTTAACAAATGGGAAGCTAAGTTATAAAACCACCGCGGTCATCGTTTGCGTCCTTGGCATTGCCATAGCATTATTGGGTGTAGATCGAATCATATTTATAGCAACCCCGCTTTATCTGGCAATCTACCCGATTTGCATCGTAGTCATATTGGTTGGGATCTTCCATAGGCGCTTACCAAACACTGTCTCCTTTCAAGGTGCCGTGTTATTATCGGTGATTATTAGCGTAGCTGAAGCTATGACATCAGCCGTAAATATACCGTTTTTATCTCGGTTAATCGGGATGATTCCATTGAGCAGTAATGGGTTCGCATGGTTAATTCCAGCAATAATTGGATTCGTTGGCGGTGCAATAATTGGAAGATTTAAAGAAAAGGAGAAAGCTACAAAACATTCGGTAGCAAACTAAGTTGTTTTCTTGTTAAATTGTGGGACACGGGGAAAGGTTCCGTGTCCCATTTTTTCGTGAAAAGTGGGTCAAGGGACCTGTCCCTCTGACCCAACCCCGACCCAACTCACCCCCCCTCAGTCCGATTTGACTAATGGAGCAATATATTTTATTATTATTGCAGGATGGTTCGCTTGAAAGCACAAAAGCTTTAAAGCATTAAAGCAAAAGTGATAATCTATAAAACTGTTAGAAAAATAAAGTCGATTTTATTTGACGGGTATATGGTGGGGGAAACAGTGAAGGCAAATCTTACAATTTTGAAAGCAATCATTCCATTATTAGGTTTAATCATTGCTGCAGCATGTTCCATTTTTATATGGAAAGCAGGGATGAATTTTCCACTAATAATTGGGGTAATTTTAGCCGCTGTAGTTGCAAATAGTTGCGGATGGCGTTGGAATGATATTCAACAAATGATGGTAAATGGAGTAGCAAGAGCATTACCAGCTGTATTTATTTTATTGGTAATCGGGACAATAATTGGCTCTTGGATTGCGAGTGGTGTTATTCCAACCATGATCTATTATGGGATTTCGATTATCGACCCAACTTGGTTTGTTCCGGTAGTTGCCCTAGTAACGGGAATTGTTTCAATTACTTTAGGAACTTCCTTTACATCTATCGCAACAGTTGGACTTGCTTTTATGGCAATTGGTGGTGGGTTAGGATTTTCGCCTGCTCTAGTTGCTGGAGCTGTCATTTCAGGTGCGTATTTAGGGGACAAACTTTCTCCATTATCAGATACAACCAATGTGGCTGCAGCTCTTGTAGATACGGATTTATTTAGTCATATTAAACACATGCTTTGGGACACGATTCCTGCATTTTTGCTATCTCTTCTATTATTTTGGATATTTGGTAGTTTTGAAGTAGCTAGTACAAGTATGAGTTCTGGAACGATTGATACAATCATGTCAGGCTTAGATGATGCTTTTGTTATTCACCCATTGTTATTATTACTTCCAATTTTTACAATATTGTTAATGATAAAGCGTACACCTGCGTTACCAGCATTAATGGGTGTTGGCTTATTAGGTGCGGTGTTAGCTGTTGTCGTTCAAGGAACTTCAGTAAGCTCCATTGTTCAATTTATGACAAGTGGTTTCCGTATTGAAACTGGCATAGGGGAGCTCGATTCCTTGTTAAATCACGGTGGGCTTGCTTCGATGCTTGGTACTGTTGGAATGTTGATGATCGCTACTGCACTCGGCGGTATTTTAGAAGAGACGGGAATATTTGATGTATTGACTGGTAAAATGATGAAGAAAGTGAAAACAACTGGAGCACTTATCGGTTCAACCCTTTTATCAACATTTGTAGTTGGATTAGCAAGTGGTGCACAGTTTCTGGCCATTATTCTACCTGCGAGAACCTTCGTTCAAAAATATAAAGAAATGAATATCGATACGAAGAATCTATCAAGAACAGTTGAGTCAATGGGTACGGTCGGAATTAATTTAGTTCCTTGGAGTGTTCCTGCAGTATTCGCAACGAGTATTTTGGGAGTTAGTGCATGGGAGTTTATCCCATATGCGTTCTTTATTTATCTTGTTCCGTTAGTAAATCTACTGTTTGGTTTCACAGGATGGACGATTTCTAGAAAGGATTACAGCCAAGAAAAAGAACAGGCACATGTAGAAAGGGAAGTTGTATAGTGAGTGAAGTGATTTTAAGTGTGATTGGAACTGCACAAGATGGGGGTCTACCACAGGCTAATTGTTTTTGTGAAAATTGTAAAAGGGCCATGGAAGACCCACGGTTTAAAAGAACTGCTGCATCCTTAGCGATTATTTTGCCAGAAGAGAACAAATGGCATTTAATTGACGCTACTCCTGATTTGAGAGAACAAATGGCACGTGTGCAAATGAGATATGCAATGGAATCAAAGCTGATGAGCAGTATTTTTCTAACCCATGCCCATATTGGACATTATCCAGGCTTGATGTTTTTAGGAAAAGAAGCAATTAATTCTCATCAATTACCTGTGATGGCTGGGGCGAAAATGAAAAAAATGCTAGAAAATGATGCACCATGGAGTCAGTTAACTGCCCTTGAAAATATAGATGTCCAAGAAATCAAAGAAGGACAATCTGTAACTGTTACTTCAGAAGTAACAGTTACACCAGTACTCGTTCCGCATAGAAATGAGTTTTCTGAGACTTTTGCTTATTGGATTGAAGGACCGAACAAGAAAGTATTGTTTATTCCAGATATTGATCGTTGGGATGAATGGGATGTCGATATAAAGGAAGCGGCGAAGGAGGCCAACATTTGTATACTCGACGGGACGTTTTATTCCTCGCAGGAACTTGCAAATATCGGGCGTGACTTTCGGGAAGTTCCACATCCACTCATAACAGAGACGATGGAGCTGCTAGGGGATCTAGTAGAAGAAACGAAGATTTACTTTACACATCTAAACCATTCAAATCCAGTATTAAAAAAAGACGGAACACTACGAAAAGAAATCGAAGCAAAAGGCTTCTACATCGCAGACGAACAAATGGAACTTAAAATATAAATTGTGGGACACGGGGTGCACCATAAACCGCGTCCCCTTTTTTGGTCCCGATAACATTAAAACCTGGGACGATGAACCTGCCCCCCCAACCCGTGATTCCTATCACTAAATTTTTCGTGCATTTAGCGTATGCTATAGGTAGAGAAAATCATGCGGTACGGATAAATGGTGGAGGAGGATGGGGTTAAAATGAGAATAGAGGATCCTAATATAATTGAATTAAGTGCTCCACTGCAACAATTAAAGGATGAGCATATTTCGTTAAGGGCAGACATGGACCGTTTCTATGAAATTGCGGAAGAAATAGAGTTCGAATCAGGCCCTGAGGTGCTTGAATTGTTTTGGCATTTATTTGAGCGGGTTTTGGCTTTTAATGATAAGCTCGCGGCACATTCGAAACGTGAGGATGATGGGGTGTTCCCGATGATGGCAAGACGTCTTGGAGAGAAGGATCGGACAATTGAAACAATGGAATACGAGCATAAGAAAGCAGAACAACATCTAAAGGATTTTCTTGAAGAAGCCGCTCAAATGGGTGATACCCTTGATGAATATGATGCACAAACCATTACAGTAAACGCAGTCCAAGCTTATGCGACATTAACACAACATTTCGCTAAGGAAGAAAATATGCTGTTTCCGTTGGCGGAGAAAATATTGTCAACGGAAGAAATGAATGAGCTCGGGCGAATGCTCCGGGATTTATAAAAAATTAAAAATTTGGGCCACGAATTCAGATTCGTGGTCTTTGTCACATTTTCCTATGAATAAATAACTAAAAGTTCAATCTTTTGGAAATTATTAAATAAAGTGATTGACATAAAGATAATTTGGGTGTAATTTAATAACAATAAACTAAATACCATTTTATTCTTATCCAGAGAGGTGGAGGGACTGGCCCTTCGAAGCCTCGGCAACAGACATATTGTACTGTGCCAATTCCAGCAAGCGTTAAGCTTGAGAGATAAGAAGAGAGTATTGAACGATGTACGTATGCCCTCTTCTTGTTAGAAGGGGGTTTTTATTTTGGTCAAAAATGAATGAATTGCCAAACTGCTCAACCAACGGTAAAGAAATGATACACATCTTTAACAAGGAGGGGTTACATGGCGAAGCTCGATGAATCAAAGGTGAAACATATTTTATCTACCTTGGAGAAGTTGGAATTTGGATCAATTGTGATTTCCGTCCACAATGGGGAAATCACCCAAATCGATTCAACGGAAAAGAAGCGTTTTTCATTGCAAAAATCCACATCACTCAAAGTCTAACAAAAAACACTAAATAATTTGCCGATTAGACGACTAAAGGCATCTTTATTTTAAAACGTCCATTTGTGACGTTTTGGGTAAATATGCCTTTTTTTATTCGTTTTTGTCTAGATGGAAGGAGAAGTTTGGATGTTTTTTCAATGGCCTTGGTGAGTATGAGCCTGTGGTCATAAAAATGAATAGATTTGAAGATTACAAAAACAGCAGAAGGGATGATCAAAATGAGTGAAATCATCATTTTATCGGGAAGCTCTGCGGAAAGTTCTAGAACAGATTTAGTTCTACAATATGTCGGAAAGAAGCTTAAACATGAGGGGTTTTCAGTCACCCAAGTATCCGTTCGGCAGATTCCTTCTGATGACATATTCAATCTGAAGTTTGATAGTCCAGCCCTTAAGAATCTAACGTTACTAATCCAAGGGGCACAAGTGGTTATTATCGGATCCCCGGTTTATAAGGCAGCCTACACAGGAGTTCTGAAGGCCGTACTAGATTTGCTTCCCCAAGATGTGTTGGCACGAAAAACCGTATTACCAATCATGACAGGTGGAAGCCCGGCTCATTTACTAGCTATTGAATTCAGTCTTAAACCTTTACTGGCTGCATTAAAGGGGCAAAGCCTACAGGGAGTTTATTTTCAAGATTGCCAAATTGATAAAACACAAGTAGTCAATCCTATTATCGATGTGAATGTTTTAGAAAGACTGAAAAAGGAGCTTTATTACTTTATTGAGGCAGTAAATCAGAGAAAACATTTTGCTTTATAAAATGAATGAAAAAGGAGCTAATTATAATGACAAAGAAAAGAATATATTTAAATGCGTTTGATATGAATTGTGTTGGGCATCAATCCCCGGGCTTATGGACACATCCTGAGGATGAATCCCATCGCTATAAAGATAGCGAGTATTGGATTGAACTTGCGAAGCTTTTAGAAAAGGGTAGATTCGATGCTATTTTTCTAGCAGATGTACTGGGACCGTATGATGTGTATCAAGGGTCTAGAGATGCCGCGATTCGTCAAGGTGCTCAAACACCTGTTAATGACCCATCACTTGTGGTGCCATTGATGTCAGCGGTGACAAAGCATCTAGGCTTTGGGGTCACTGCGTCTGTTACACATGAGCATCCTTATACATTTGCCCGCAGGATGTCTACTTTGGATCATATTACAAAGGGGCGTGTAGGCTGGAATATTGTTACCTCTTATCTGAAAAGCGCCGCTGTCAATATGGGATTAGAGGACCAAATTAAGCATGATGAGCGGTACGATATTGCTGAAGAATATTTACAAGTTTGCTATAAATTGTGGGAAGGGAGCTGGGAGGATGATGCTGTTTTATTAGACAAAGAGAATGGGATTTTCGCAGACCCGAGTAAGGTCCATGACATCAACCATGAAGGAAAGTATTATAAAGTCCCTGGTGCCCAACTTTGTGAACCTTCCCTACAAAGAACTCCGGTACTTTATCAAGCGGGAACATCCGCAAAGGGTCGGACCTTTGCTGGTAAAAATGCAGAATTAATCTTTATTGGGGCGCCAACAAAGAACGCAGCTAAGCATTCAGTTAAGAAATTGCGTGAAGAGGCGATAAAATCTTGCAGGGCACCAGAGGAATTAAAAATACTTACTTGTATTACACCAATCGTTGGCCGAACAGAAGAAGAAGCATATGAAAAATTCAATGAATATCAAAAACATGTAAGCTATGAAGGTGCATTAGCCCTTCTTGGTGGCTGGACTGGGATTGATTTTTCAGAATATGGTCCGCATGAAAATCTTACGTTTGTAAAAAATGATGCGATTCAATCAACAGTCGAAAACTTTACACGAATTGATTCCGATAAACAATGGACAATAGATGAAATTAAAAAATATACGGGAATTGGCGGATTGGGTCCTGTAACCGTTGGAAGCCCAGAACAGGTTGCAGATGATTTGGAGAGTTGGGTGGAAGAGACTGGAGTAGACGGATTTAATATTGCCTACGCGATTACTCCTGGTACTTTTAAGGATTTCATAGAGCTTGTTGTGCCGATTTTACAAGAAAGAGGTCTTGTACGAAAAGAATATGAAGGTGAAACATTAAGGGATAGCCTATTTGGTCAAGGAAGCCAGTTGCCTGCCCATCATCCTGGAAAGCAATACTCAAAAAAGGCAGCACTAACAGTAAAATAACGCGATAAGAAAAAATCACGAACTTATCAATTAAGCCTCCGAAATCAACGGGGGCTTTTCTAATTGTTTCTTTTAATAAGGATGATAGAAGGAATTTTGAGATTAGAAAGTGAATATAGTGTGTAAAAGCTAGTAAAGGGGGAAATTTGATGAGTTTTATTGATGGAAAATATATTGAAGTCGATTCAGGGGTCGAATTATTTGTTCAAGATGTAGGAGAAGGGGAACCTCTTGTTTTCATCCCAGGTTTTACATTCACTTCTGAGGTTTTTTCAAAGCAAATTGAATACTTTTCAAAAACGAATCGCGTGATCGTAATCGATCCTAGGAGTCACGGAAGGTCAACTATAGCTCTCCATGGAAACGATTATGTCACACACGGATCTGATTTAGCTTCCGTTCTTCAAGCATTAGATGTGAAAAATGCAACTCTAGTAGGCTGGTCGTTTGGGTGTTTAACGGTCTGGGAGTATGTCAAGCAAAACGGCTTTGAACAAATTAAATCTTTAGTATTTGTGGATATGCCGCCAAAATCCTTATCTGTCAATGATGATTGGGTGGAAGGGTCACTCGATGATATTGCTGGAATTTACAATAGTTATTTACGAAATTCAGCAGGGCACAGGGCGTTCATAACAAGCTATATCACACAAGTCATGGTGCAAAGAGAGCTTGAGAAAGGGGAGCTAACGTGGCTAATTGAACAATCATTAAAAACGCCATATTACATCGCTGGTAATTTATTTGCCTCTGGGATGTTTTCTGATTACCGAGAGGAAGCAAAAAAGGCCAGTAAAGTGGTTCCTACATTAACGATTGTTGCGGAGCATTGGGCTGATATTGCCGAAAAGTATACAAACCAATTAACACCAGAATCGCAAGTAGAGGTTCTTGGAGGGCACATGATGTTCTGGGAGCATCATGAAAAGTTTAATGAAATTGTAAAAGGCTTTTTAGGTTAGGGTTTACACGAATAGAACTAAAAAATAATGTTAGGTATTACAGGGCGATCCTCTACAAAGGGTATCGCCCTTTTGTCTTTTGGGGACAATCACACATTTTTTCGAAGCTATATTGACATATACAGTTTGACTGTATAAACTAAAACTATACAGTTAAACTATATAGTTAACCTGAATTGAGGCGACGCATATGAAGCGTGATAAAAATATTCCACTAACAGAAACAGTATATTACATTCTATTGGCTTTATTGGAGCCAGCGCATGGATACTTGATCCTTCAAAAAGTGGAGGAGCTTAGCTATGGCCATGTACGAATGGCAGCGGGAACCCTTTATGGGGCCATCGATAACTTACTAAAGCTAAAGTTTATCAAGCCGGTCCCAAGCGAGGACAGTAGACGAAAGGTTTATGTCATTACAGAAACAGGAAAAGAAATATTGCACTTTGATCTAGAAAGAATGAAGCATATGATTCATATAACCGAAAAAGCTTTCAACAGTGAAAATGGGGTGAAGAGATGAGAAAATTGAAGTTTTTCTTGAACTTTGAAAAAGAAGAAAAATGGCTGAAAGAAATGGAAGTAAATGGTTATAAATTTGTCGGAAAATCATTCACTTATCAATTTCGCCAAGCAGAACCAGAAAATGTGAACATCAAAATTGATTATCGTACCTTTAAAAAAAAGGCTGATTTTATCGACTATGTAACTCTTTTTGAGGATTGCGGATGGAAGCATATCGCGGGAACAAAGAGTTCGGGCACACAATATTTTAAAAAGGTAAGTGAAAGTGCAGACGAGGATATTTTCTCCGATACAGATTCGAAGGCTTTCCGATATAAAAGATTGTCAGAGATGTATATAATCCTTGCCATATCCTATTTACCTATCTTTGCTGCATTGATTGCAACGGATACGTTCAGTGCTTCAGCCCTATTTCATCCGAAAGAGTTTTATTTTACGCCAGGTTTGTGGGAAAAAACAGGAGGAGACTTTTGGTTTGCCTTTCTCTTTGAAACACCATTTGCATTCTTCAGGGGAGTAGGAGCCTTTATTTTCCCAATCGTAGTAATTCTTTACTTCCTTTTTAGCTTCAAGGCCGAACAGCATTATAAGAAGGCATTAAAATAAAGATACTAAAAGGACAGTTCTTCCGGTGAAGTTTCTGTCCTTTATTGTCTTACTAATTTTCTTCTATTTAAATAAACAATACCCAGCACAATAATGAGTGTTAACCCAATTAAGTAAATGCTGTAGTGGTTCATCATCATTCCAACCTTCATCCAATTCTTACCCAATTCATGCCCTAATGTAATGAAAGTAAAGCTCCAAAAGATAGCCCCGGAGTAGGCAAAAACGGCAAATCTTTTAAACCGCAAGTAATTTATTCCGGCAAGGTAAGCTGTAATATGCCGGACCCCAGGTATAAAGTACCCAAGAAATAATAAATAAGGTCCGAATTTATTAAAAAGCTTGCTCGTTGTGTCTATTCTTTTTTCTGTTAGATGAAGTTTAGGACCAAACTTCCGAAGAAAAGGAATTCCTAATTTTATTCCTAAATAATAGCTAATTGTGATTCCGATAATTGATCCAATCGAAGCACTTAATAAAGAGAGGGAATATAACATTTTACCTTGATAAACGGTGTATCCCACATAGGTAAGAAGAATTTCATCAGGGAGCGGTAACCCAATGATCCCTGCAGCCAATACTATAATTAAGCCAAAATAGCCATAATGCTCCAATAAATAAAATAACTGCTCTCCCATATTCGATGACCCTTTCCAAATGCATTGTACCACGGGCAGTTCGACTGGTTCCGTTAGTAATAAAGGACTAAAACGTGATGTTTGTCCATAACAACCTTGCGTCTATCATACTATATTAGAAAGTGGGATGGAAGAAAGTAAGGAGAATTAGTAGAGGCAATTGAAATTGAAACATAAACGTAGACTAAAATTGAGTAACCAGTGAAGTTAAAAATAAACGGAGTTTTTCCGGTTGCCTGGAGAATAGAGCTCGATTCGGTGTATATAAGTGGAGATTTTCCGATTAGGCAAAGCAAAATTACCCATTTTTACGTTTTTAGAGTAAATAGTCGGAGTCTTTCCGTCTATTTAACCTATTTTCAGTTCTATTTCCTAAATAAGCGAAATTTCTCCGCTTACTTAGGAAACTTGCTTTAGCATCTAATGAACTTGTAAAACTTACGGGTGGTTTTGTGAAAAAAAGAAAGTTTTAAAAAAGGCTAAGGGATTGCATCTCAAAGACTTTTTGACTGTGAAATATACTTTGAATTATGCTGTGAAGTATATGTAATTTGCTATTTGATCCGGTCTGCAATTTACCGTTGATTATGGGACTATCTTTTTCCTATAACTAATAAAAACTACCCTCATATCCTAAAGAGGGTAGTTTTATTTTAATTTACACTATTACGCCACTTAATCCCACGATACATTAAAGACCTTTCTCCATATGAAAGGCAAAGCCAGTATGGCAAGGGCAAGGTAAATAAGTTTTAGGTATAAAAGAAAACTACCCTATCATCCAGATTGGGGTAGTTTTTGATGTTATAAGTGCGATGGGCACCAGTGTAACCGTCCCCATGGTCCCGCACCTGGTTTCTAAACCACACTTGGTCTATTAAAAAATAATTCTTTACAATCCGAGGAACATGTCATGGATGAAATAACTTTATCTAGGGGTTCACTATATATGTAGGGATAATCAATTTCATCTAGTTCAGCTCGAATGGGGGGTATGCAAGTTTTTCAGGATGAACACTGAACTCGGAGGATATCCCAGGTTTGTTTCCGCGCGGATCAAGGTGGAACCATTGATCCGATTCATTCGAATACACTGCATTTAAACCGTGTAAAGCATAGCCAGACTCCGGGGTGCCTTTTCGTGTTACACGTTGATAACAAAATCCAGACGGAATGCCCATTCCTCTTAAAAAAGCAGCGAGCAAATGGGCTTTTGCAAAGCAAATTCCTTCTCTTTTTTCTAATGTTTCTGATGCAAGAACAGTAGCAATTGTACTATTAATATCAAAAGAGTGTTTTATTTCATCGCGAACAAATTCAAAAGCTAATTTTGCCCATTCCTGTTTTGTATTTCCTCTCTGCTGGAATTCCATTATTTTCGTTTGGATTATTGGATTATTATAGTCTATAATTTTACTTTGTTGTAAATATGATTCTATATTTTTATTTATCAAAACGAGTTTCAAGAAAAGTCACCCCAATTTAGAGGTTATTTGCTAAAATTATAGCACATGAAGAACTGGGGAAATTTGAAGATTGTGCGAATAATTTGAATTACCTTTTTAGGTGGTTATAATTAAAATAAATCCCTATTACGTGCTAAAATGCACGCCAGATAACTTGTACATGTGGTATTCTTATTATATATAACTGTTGGAGGTTTTTTGAAAATGCAACGAACTATAGATGATGAAAAAAATCCAAAAAAGCCTGTTCCGGCGACATATTCAAGAACAAATCCATTTCCAGCAAAGGTTCTTAAGAACATTGACTTAAATGGAGAAGGCTCAAGTAAAGAAACAAGACATATTGAATTATCATTAGAAGGATCTGGATTTTCCTATATTCCTGGGGATACCCTCGGAATCGCTCCTTCCAATGATCCAGAATTAGTCGCAACCCTTCTTGAAGAAATGAAGTGGGATGCAGACGAAGAAGTAACCGTTGGTCGTCAAGGAGAGTCAATGCCACTTAAAGAAGCATTGGAAACTTACCTTGATATTACTTTGTTATCAAGGAAGATGTTACAAACTGCGGCAACATTCACGGACAACGAAGAACTCCAGAAGCTTGTAGAAGATGCAGTAGCACTTAAAGAATATATCGATGGGCGTGACCTACTCGATATGCTACGTGATTTTGGCCCATGGAAGGTTTCAGCACAAGAAATCGTTGCCTTACTGCGAAAAATGATCCCAAGACTTTATTCGATTGCAAGCAGTTTAGCTGCACATCCCGATGAAGTTCATTTAACAATCGGTGCTGTTCGTTATACAGCGCACGGACGTGAACGCAAAGGGGTTTGCTCTGTTCAATGTTCGGAACGTGTTCAGGAAGGTGATACACTTCCCGTATTTGTTCAAATAAATAAACACTTCCATTTACCGCAAGACTTGGATAAAGATGTGATTATGGTTGGACCTGGTACAGGAATTGCACCATTCCGTTCATTTATCGAAGAACTTGCGATAAATAAGACTTCAGGCCGTTCGTGGTTATTCTTCGGAGACCAGCATGAAGCTACTGATTTCCTATATCAAGACGAATTGAAAAAATATCAACAAGACGGAATTCTAACCAAAATTGATGTTGCTTTCTCTCGTGATTCAGATCAAAAAGTTTATGTGCAGCATAAGATGCTTGAGCACGGCAAAGAGTTGTTCGAATGGATTGAAAATGGTGCCTATTTCTACGTGTGTGGAGATAAAGACCATATGGCAAAAGACGTGAACGATGCCCTTTTAACAATTATTGAACAAGCGGGCAACATGGACAGAGAAGCAGCCGAAGCTTATTTAAAAGAAATGAAAACACAAGGTCGTTACCTGCGTGATGTGTATTAATAGATAGTTTGGAAATAGCCCCCTCGCCAAGTGCGAGGGGTATTTTCGTTTAGCTACAGGATAAAAAGGTGGCTGGGACGATAGACCTGTCGATCGAAAACAAAGGCAAAGTTGTTTTTGATATTCCAGCGGGGACCTTGTCTTACAAGTACAAACTGGTTTTTGTGGAACAGAAACTGGAGAAATTTCACTGCAATAATAGGGGCAAGGTGCTAGTAACCAGAAAAGGAAAAATAAGCGGAGATTTTCCGATTAAATATAGAATGGAGCTCGTTTCGGGGGATATAAGGGGAGGTTTTCCGACTATGCATCAGCTCGGGTGATTTATCTGAACTCGGGACCCTTTACAAGGAATGCGGGTGTTTTTTTGCTTTAACCAGATTAATCCAAGCATTAGTGGAATGCAAATAAAAAAGATCAGTGCTGTAACCGCAACTGATCTCCTTAAGTGAGAGGCGTGACGACGGACCTTTCCCTTTCACCCAGAAAAATCTTCAATTGTTTCCTTGCCCGATAAATTCTTGTTTTGACCGTGCAGGGCTTGAGGTTGAGGACGTGGGCAATTTGGTTTTCTTTTAATCCATGCCATATTTTAAGGGAAAGTACTTCCTGGTATTCTTTTCGCAGCTTTCGAATGGCATGATTGATTTGTTCCATTACGAAGACTGTTTCTACTTCTTCCTCTACATTTTGTTTCATTGCTGTTCCTAAGGATTCAATCATTTCTTGCTCCATTGGGATTCCCTTCTTGTTTCTTTCCATCCGGACAAAATCAATCGCCGTTCTGGTCGCAATAGTAGACAGCCAAGCTCCCATTTTGCTTTCGTCCTCAATCGTATCCATTTTATTTACCGCCTTAATAAACGTTTCCTGGACAATATCTTCCGCCATATGTATGTCCCTGCTAATCGAATAACTAATTCGAAACAGACGAGCATAGTATTCGTGATAGATCTTTGTAAAATTAAATTCCATAAAAAAAACACCCCCTTTGGTTTTGGAATGGAGGGGAAGGTTCCCTGTTCTACTGGGTCAATGGACCTGTCCCTCCGTCCCACTACATCAATGACAAAGTAATTTTCACTTTAAATAGGTCGCCGTCTGTTTCAATTTCAAGATTTCCATGGTGGAGGTCGATGATGGACTGGGCGATGGCGAGTCCTAGTCCAGAGCCGTCCGTGTGACGGGATGTATCACTCCGTTTGAAACGTTCGAAAAGCTCGTCGCTGTTTTCATTTATTTCGTATTTTGATACATTTTTAAACGTAATGATTGCTTGATTTTCAATCGTGTTCGTCGAAATATAAACTCGTGAATTTTCAAGTGAATACTTAAAAATGTTTCCAAGTAAATTATCAAATACACGCCACATTTTTTGTCCGTCCACAAGTGCGTAGAGTGGTTTCTCACCGTTCGTCACACGGAATTGCAGGTTGGATGAGTTAATCGTGTCATCATGTTCTGCAAGCGCCTGTTGTAAAAGCTGAACGAGGTCAACCTTCTCCAAGTGTAATTCGATATTTCCACTAGCCATTTTTGATACTTCAAATAAATCATCAATGAGCACTTTTAACCGTTTTGACTTACGGTCGATGATTTCAAGATAAGCTGAGCGATCCTCATCAGATAGATTTTGAGTTTTCAATAGCTCCGTATACGTAATAATCGAAGTTAAAGGTGTTCTGAGGTCATGACTTACATTGGTGATGAGCTCCGTCTTTAACCTTTCGCTTTTTGCTTGTTCATTTTGAGAAGTTTTTACACCGTGCTTTAACATATTGATATTTCCTGCTAAAGTCGCAAACACAGATTCCCCATTGACAGGAAGGTCCTCGCCTAATTTACCAGCCGCTAACTCATCTGTCTTCTCCACAATTTTATTAAAATACCCAACCTTCTTGACCAAGGCAAAGAATAGCGGGATTCCGATAAACCCAAGTGTCAATATATAAAGCAGGAAGAAAAAAGGGTTTATAAAAATTGAAATGACTCCAAAACCTAAACCAAAGACGATGACTAGAACGACAACAACCTGGGTCCTTGAACTCTGATTTAAAAATGTTTCCTTAAGACTTTGTTTTCCTTTTTTAAAAAGGACGACAATCCCTTTTTCTGCTTTGCTGACGAGGCCATTTTCCCATTCGTTCTTTACATTTTGCCAATCCCTTAATTCAGTAAAAAGATATTTCCCTTGTAGATAAGTAAGGCCTAGAAAACAAGCTCCGATTACGAGAACGACACCCGGCCCCACTGCATGATAAGGATTATCGAGAACATAATAGAATTCGTTCACAGCATAAAACATACAGAATATCGAAACCAAACCCGCCAGAATAAAAAAGATTACACGTGAATCAATTGGGAGTGTATTGTAATAGGGTCTCCATTTTTCAATTTCAGCTGGAACAGCTTGCACCTTTTTACCAAGAACATAAGAAAAAATGAGGGCTAGAAGGCTTGTTAAGGCAGTAACCAATAAAATCAGTTGCTTTTTTCGGTAGGTGTCATATTGCATAATCAGAGGATTTGATGCATCTCCTGTTGTTGACACTGCAATTTTTCCATCGAGAGTTCCTATATCAACAGGAATAATCGATTCAAGTAATTCCTCATATTGGTAGGAACCAAAAGAAACAATATGGTCTCTAGTGATTGTATAATTGGTTAGAAAATAGGCACTTTCTTCGTTCATAGCCGTTTCGACTGATTCATCACGTTTTATATTCGTATATATTTTTCCGGTTGTAGGATTTGTAAAATAATAAAGGAACTCTTTTTTGTATGTAGCATAATCAGACTTGTAACCCTCTTTTGCTTTATAAAATTCATCAATGCTTTTCTCTTTTTCTTTAATAATCTTGTTTTTTACATAGTCATCACTCTTAAAATTTTTCGTAATGTCTTCTATTTTCTTATCTCTTTCAGCGCTGTAGGCTTCGACTATATCTGGGTAATTCGCATCCACTGCCTCCTGAATTTTCCCTTCATATTGAGAGTTTATATTTTCAATCTGTTGAGGGAGGTCGCCATAGCGATAACGGTGTTCATGAATTTCATCTTCGGAAACGGTAATTGCTTCTTTCGCTTTATCTGATTGGACATCGGCCAGCTCAAACATACTTATCAATCCGGAAAACTGCTCGAGTTCTTCTTGAAAATTTGGTGTGCGAAAATAATCCTTATATTTATAATCGCTGCCATGGACAATTACGGACAAAAGACCACAAAGACCAAACGTATACAAAAGTGCGATGAAGCCAATTGTAATTTTACCTTTCCATTTTGTAGCCAATACCCCATACCACCTTTAAATATCTAGGATTTTTCGCATCAATTTCAATTTTTTCACGGATTTTCCGGATATGAACGGCAACCGTATTTTCCGCGTTATAACTAGGTTCCTTCCATACACGTTCATAGATTTCGGTGATGGAAAACACCCGACCTGCATGGGTCATAAGCAATTCAACGATTTTATATTCGATCGGGGTCAGCTTCACAGGCTCTCCGTGAACAGCCACTTCCTTTGCAACTTGGTCAAGAGTCAATCCATTTAGGTCAATCACCTTTTTGGCACCTTCATAGGTACCAAATGTGACATATCGCCTCAACTGGGATTTGACGCGGGCCACTAGCTCCATCGGATTGAACGGCTTAGTTACATAATCATCTGCGCCAACTTGCAGCCCTAGAATCTTATCTGTATCCTCACTTTTTGCGCTTAGAATGATGATGGGAATATTATTGGTTTCACGGATTTTAAAAGTTGCCGAAATCCCATCAAGCTTAGGCATCATCACGTCCAAAATAATCAGATGAACCTGGTTTTCATGTAAAATCTCCAATGCCTCGATTCCATCTTTAGCCTTCAAAACAGTAATCCCTTCATTTTTCAAGTAAATCTCTATCGCATCCCGAATCTCTTTTTCATCATCCACAACCAGTACAAAATAATGATCCATTTTTCACCCAACCTTCTAATCCGCTTTCATAGTTTCTATCATAACCGGTAAATCTTAACATTCCATATCAAAAACTCTTAAGAATTTCTTAATATTTTAGAAATCTAGGAAACTTATCTTTTATTTTATACTAGATGGATTAATAAGGAAGAGAGTAGTTTGAGATAATGGACGTGAAATTTGTCGAAGATTGTAAAACAATCTATAATGAGGGTGTACTGTTACCCTTTTCAGAGAAGGAGGTTCGTGAATTGTTTTCACATAGACAAAAGGAAATTATCTTAGGGTTATCAAAAGTCAATGAAATCGTAACTTCAGATTGGATTGCTAAGAATTTAGGAATTAGTGATAGAACCGTTCGAAGTGAGATAAAAAATGTACAAAAAGAGTCCGCTCAATATGGTATATCCATTGAATCGATTCGTGGTAAGGGCTATCAGTTAAAAATCGATAATGAACAATTATATAAAACATATTTTAATCAATGGACGAAAGAAATGAAAGGTGAATCCGTTGATTTTTCAAATCCAAAGGATCGAGTTTTATATTTGCTAAAAAGATTATTGCTTGAACAAATTGAGATTAAGCTTGAAGTGATTGAAGATGAGATGTTTGTTTCAAAATCAACGATACAAAATGATTTAAAAGAAGTAAAAACTATTTTGGGTAAATATAACCTGCAATTAGTGAACCGACCTCATTATGGGGTATATGTTGAGGGCGAAGAGTATATGAAAAGATTATGCTTGTCTAACAATATATTAAATAGAAATCAAGACTTCACAATTAAAGATGAATCATTTCAAGTTATTGACCAGACTATTTTTGAAGAAATTAAGGAAATAATCATTAAGAAAGTTATTAAATATAAAATTGAAATATCAGATATTGCCCTTGAGAATTTGGCAACACATATTTCAATAGCTTGTCTTAGAATTAAGGAAGGATTTGTGATTGCTAAATTTGATCAGTTGTGGGAAAAAGAATATCCTTTTGAAAAAATAGTAGCAACTGAAATTGTGAAAAATGTAGAAGAAGTTACGGATCTAACCTTCCCTGAAGCAGAAGTAGACTATATTATCGTTCATTTATTAGGTACAAAGCTATTGGCGAAAGATAAGCTATCGAAATATAGTGGTTATGACCATGTCGCCAAAATAATCGAAACGATATTGGAAAAATTGAAATCCGATTTTAATTGGGATTTAAAGGATGATTTTGAATTCATTCAAGCCCTAACATTACATATTCGTCCCGCAATGAATAGGCTTAGATATGGATTGAATATAAGGAATCCCTTATTAGATGAAATCAAGATAAAATATCCTGTTGCATTTGAAGGTGCTGTACTAGCGGGAAAATGTATTGAGGATTATTTATCAAAAGATGTAGGGGAACATGAGATCGGTTATATTGCACTCCATATTGGCGCAGCATTAGAAAGAAGAAAGTCGCGACAAGAAAATGTGAAAAGGGCGCTAATTGTTTGTGCGTCAGGTGTTGGAAGTTCAAAATTACTTTATTATAAATTAAAAAACATATTTCGAAATGAATTAGATATAGTAGGTACAACAAACTATTATCAATTAAAAAAATATGATTTTAATTCAATTGACCTTATTATTAGTACGATTCCTATTAATGAAGATCTTGGATTACCAGTACAAGTTGTCAATACATTTATAGATGAAAATGACATTGAGGAAATTAAGAGTCATTTGGTTTTCGATAAATGCAATGAAGAAGGCTCTTTTTTATCTCCAGACAGAATTTTTATCCATCAAGAATTAAATGATAGAGAAAGTGTCATTCATTTTATGTGTGATCAATTAAGTAAACAAAGAGTTGTTCCAGAAGACTATGAAAAGCTTGTAACTGAAAGAGAATTACTAGCTCCAACTAGTTTTGGAAATTTAGTTGCCATTCCACATCCATTAACCCCAGTAACGGAAGAAACCTTTTTAACAATATGCACATTAAAACGGCCCATCTACTGGAGTAATAATCAGATGGTACAATTCGTCTGTTTATTAAATATAAGTAAAGGTCCTAAGGGTGAGCTTGATCACATGTACCAAACATTGATTTCAATTATGGAGGACAAAACGGCTGTTGAAGGGCTAATAAAAAGCCACTCCAGAAAAGAAATAATGAAAATAATGAATTTGTAAAATCAAAACTGACCATCAAAAATGGTCAGTTTTTGTGTTTGGAATTAACAGTTTCAAATTAACAATTATTACAGTTGTGTAAAAATTGCCGTTGATCAAAGGAAAATGATTCGATTTAATATGTAGGATTTAAGGACTATGATTAATTTGTAGATAAAAATAGATTATTGGAGGAATTAGATATGAGAACAATCATGTTAGTTTGTGCTCTTGGAATGAGTACAAGTTTATTAGTTACAAAAATGAAGGATGCAGCCGCAAAAAAAGGAATTGAAAGCGATATCTTTGCCGTCTCAGCATCAGAAGTGGATGATGTATTAGAACAGAAAAATGTTGACGTTTTCCTGCTTGGGCCACAAGTGAAATTCATGAAAAAACAATTTGAACCAAAAGTAGCAGAAAAAAATATCCCAATTGATGTTATCAACATGCAGCACTATGGCATGATGGACGGTGAAAAAGTATTAGAGCAAGCAATTGAACTAATCGAAAATAAATAAAACCATCTTAAATTGATGCGTTTTTTTGAAATAATGAAATTATATACTTTCCGCTTTAGGAGGAAAACGAATGCAAAAGTTTATAGAGATGTTAGAAAATAAAATGGTTCCAATTGCCATTAAGCTTGACGGCAACCGTTATATTACAGCTATTAAGGATGGTTTCTTTGGAGTAATGTCACTCCTAATCATTGGATCATTCTTCTTACTATTAGGGAATATCCCTGTAGCTGGCTATGCAGACTTTATGGCATCATGGCTTGGTGAGAGCTGGAAATCATATTTCAATGTTCCTTATGATATAACAATGAACATTATGACATTATACGTTATCATTGCGATGTCAAGGAGCTTAGCAAGAACATACAAATTAGACGGTATATCTGCAATTTCTTCTGCGTTAGTAGCTTTTTTACTATTAACACCGTTTGTAGAGCTTAAAGATGGTGGCTTTGGTATTCCGATTACAAACTTAAGTGCGAGCGGATTATTCTTAGGAATGCTGGTTTCCGTAATCGCTGTAGAAATTGTTCGTTATGCCGAAAATAAGGGCTGGAAAATCAAAATGCCGGATTCCGTTCCTGAAAACGTGTCTCGTTCGTTTTCTGCATTAATACCGGCACTGTTAGTTATTATTGTGTTTAATATCGTTCGAATTCTATTTTCTTTCACACCTTATGGAACTTTTCAAGACTTTATTTTCCACTTCCTTCAATTACCGTTATTAAGTCTAGGTAGTACTTTACCAGCAACTTTGATTATTACTTTGTTTGAAGGAAGTTTGTGGGGTTTTGGTATTCACGGATCAAATATTATTGGTGGAATTATGAAGCCAATATGGTTTGCTTTAACTGCCGATAATGCTGCAGCGTTTGCGGCTGGAGAACAACTTCCACATATTATTACCCACCAATTTTATTCTAACTTCATGAAAGTCGGTGGATTTGGGGGAACAATTGGTCTTACTATTTTAATGTTTATGAAAGCTAAATCTAAACAATATAAATCTTTAGGAAAGTTAGCGATCGGACCTGGAATCTTTGGAATCAACGAACCTGTTATCTTTGGTATGCCAATTGTATTGAATCCAATTATGATTATTCCATTTATTCTTACTCCTATCATTTTTGCGATTGTAGCGTATGTTGCAATGGCAACTGGATTAGTACCATTTACAAATGGAACAAATATACCATGGACGACACCGCCAATTATTGCCGGATTTATTGTAAGTGGATGGCGTGGGGCTCTTTTAAACGTAGTACAAATATTACTATCAATGCTTATTTACTATCCGTTCTTTAAATCTGCTGACAGAATCGCAGTAAAGCGTGAGCAAGAAAATAACTAGTAGATTAAAGACTACCAAATTTTGCAGAGAGGAGTTTTATTATGTATCATAAAGAATTAAAAAGCTTTCCTACTAATTTCCTTTGGGGGGCATCTACTTCAGCCTATCAAATTGAAGGTGCTTGGAATGAAGATGGTAAAGGACCTTCTACTCAAGACATGTTGGTAGCACCGGAAAATACAACAGATTTTAAAATTGCAAGTGATCACTATCACCACATGGAAGAAGATGTGAAGTTACTAGCTGGAATGGGGCTAAAAGCGTATCGTTTTTCAATTTCATGGTCAAGGATTCTTCCACAAGGTAGAGGGGAAGTAAACGAAAAAGGATTGGATTTTTACAATCGATTAATTAATGAACTTATAAAATACAAAATTGAACCGATTGTCACTATGTTCCACTTTGATTTACCTTGGGCGTTGGCACAAGAAGGTGGATGGTCAAATCGTTCTATCATCGAAGATTTCAAGAATTATGCAAAGGTATTGTTTGAAAACTACGGAGATCGCGTTAAATACTGGCTTACTATTAATGAGCAAAACAACATGATTCTGTATGGAGATTTACTTGGAACTGCAACCACAAATAGTTTGCAAGAACGCTATCAACAAAATCATCATATGTTGTTGTCTCAAGCGGAAGCAATGATTTTATGTCACAAAATGTTGCTAAATGCTAAAATTGGACCAGCTCCAAATATTGCTAATGTGTATCCTTCTTCAAGTAAACCGGAGGATATGGTGGCTGCAGAAAATTGGACTGCGCTTCGCAACTGGTTATATTTAGATGCGTCTGTTAGAGGTATTTACAACCCAACGATTTGGTCCTATTTAAAAGATAGAGATGCACTTCCTCGTGTTGAAGAAGGAGATATGGAAACCTTAAAAGCTGGAAATCCCGATTTTATTGCCTTTAATTACTATAAATCAACTACGGTATCAGCAGTTGGTCCAGGCGCACCTCTAAAAAGAGATGAAATTGAGAAAGCAAAAATTATAACCGATCCAGGCTTCTATCAATTAGAAGATAACCCAAACTTAGAGAAAACGCCTTTTGGTTGGTTTATTGATCCGATTGGGTTTAGAACAACGATGAGAGAACTATATGACCGTTATCATCTTCCATTAATTATTACGGAAAATGGTATTGGTTTGTATGATGAAGTGGATGAAGACGGCAATGTTAATGATGACGCTCGAATCTTATACTATCAACAACATATCAAACAAATTCAAGAAGCTTTAACAGATGGTGTAGAAGTATTTGGGTATACTCCATGGTCTGCAATTGACCTTGTAAGCACTCGTGAAGGAATTAGAAAAAGATATGGATTTATTTATGTGAATCGAGAGGATTTTGATTTATTAGATATGAAGCGAATTCCTAAGAAAAGCTATTATTGGTATAAGGAATTAATTGCCCAAAACAAAATCCCTAAGTCAAAATAAAAGTTAACAATAATAGTTTTACTTCAAATTTGAATGGAGAGGGGAATAAAAGATGGTAGACAATTCGATGGATATGATAGGTTTTCAAATTATTAGTAATGTAGGAACTGCTAAAAGCCTAGTGATGGAAGCACTTTATGCAGCTAAAGAAGGGGACTTCACTTTAGCTGAAGAAAAATTAGCAGAATCCAAGCAATACTTTGTGGAAGGACATAAGGTCCATGCCTCACTCATTCAAAAAGAAGCAGCAGGAGAAAAAGTAGAAATATCACTACTATTTATGCATGCAGAAGATCAGATGATGAGTACAGAAACAATCACAGAATTAGTAAAAGAACTAATTGAGATGTATAAAAGGATCTCGTAATATCAGTGAAACAGAGACGTTTTAAAAAAAAAGGGTGAAATCTTGTATTCAAGATTCACCATTTTTTTATTTCTAACCTCTTTTATCTCACAAATGTGAAAAACAGGGTTAAACAAATTCGGGGTTTTGCTTTTGGGACAAGGGACCTGTAAACTGTACCACCGCCAGCCCTGTTCCACCTATCCTTTGATGAAGTGGTCTACCACAAATGCTGATACACCTAATGAGGTTGAGTATTTTCCAAGTTTTGAGAAGTTGAGCGTAAGGTCGCTTTGGTGGAATGCAAGTGTGTGTTTTTCAATTGTATTCCGGATTGGTGCCTCTAGCCATTCTTTTGCCAATCCTAGTCGATTTCCAATGATGACTTGTTCAGGGTTGAATGTATTAATGATATTGTTAATACCAAGTCCTAGATAGCTGCCAATTTCTTCAAACAGCATTTTTGTTTTTTCATCGCCGTTTCCAGCTAATTGAATCAAAGCTTCTAATGAATCGCTGTTTGGGTCTGCCATTTCAAGGAGGGCTTGTTCAGATGCATAGGCTTCCCAGCAGCCTCGACTGCCACAGTTGCAGCGTTTCCCGTTCATATCAATAATCATATGGCCCATTTCACCGGAAAAACCACTTTTTCCTTTATAAAGCTCTTTGTTTACGATGATTCCAACACCGATTCCAATACCTGCACTAACATAAAGAATATTTTTTTGATCCTGTCCTGCACCAAATTGCTGTTCACCGACCGCTCCGGCATTTGCTTCGTTTTCAATGATAACAGGAACTTCATAAAGATTTTCAAGATCTTCTTTAAATTGAATATTGCTCCAACCAAGGTTTGGGGCAAGAAGAATGGCGCCTTCATTGTTTACGATTCCCGGCACACCAACCCCTATGCCAATAATCCCATATCTGCTTTTAGGCATTTCATCCATTAACGACTGAATCATACCTTGAACAATACTCATGACTGTCGCATATGTGGTGCGAGTCAAGGGTTGATTTTTTTCAATCAGAATATTTCCTTTTAAATCAGTAAGGACAGATAATACGTAGTTCACACCAATATCAATCCCGATTGCATAGCCAGCCTTTTTGTTGAAATGAAGAATCACAGGACGACGTCCACCACTTGAAACCCCGGGACCCGATTCAAAAATCAAATCTTCTTCTAATAGTTCAGTTACTAATGTAGAAACTGTTGTTTTATTTAAGCCTGAAATTTGGGCGATGTCAGCACGTGAAATCGGCTCTTGTTCTATGATTAATTGCATGACGAGTGCTTTATTATTCTTTTTCACAACTTGTTGATTCCATATCGTCGTACCCACTGTCATATACTCCTTTTTGGTAGTATTTTTATTTTATCATTAACTTAGTCTGTTGGATATACGAACATATAACTGTTTGTGATTAAGGGAAGGAGTGAGAGGTTGACATATTTCAATACGATTTAATAATAATCAATCAATACTTAGTTTATCGCATAGACAAAGCGGATGGACGGTGCTATAATTTGGGTATGAAAATGTTATAGATTCGAAGCTTTAGGTAGTGTTTTGAAAGCACTTACATATATAAAACTATTAAAATACTAGGAGGAATAAACCCATGGCATATTTCGAATCGGTTAACAAAATTCAATATGAGGGGCCGAAATCAACAAATCCTTTTGCATTTAAATATTACAATCCCGAAGAAAAAATCAATGGCAAGACAATGGAGGAGCTTCTTCGCTTCTCAGTTGCATACTGGCACACATTTACGGCTAATGGTTCTGATCCTTTTGGGGTAGGTACTGCAATCCGTCCTTGGGATCACCTTAAAGGACTAGATTTAGCAAAAGCACGTGTTGAAGCTTCCTTTGAACTTTTTGAAAAATTAGATGTTCCATTCTTTGCTTTCCATGATGTTGATATCGCACCAGAAGGAAGCACATTAAAGGAAACAAATAAAAATCTTGATGTTATTGTTGCAATGATCAAGGATTATATGAAAACAAGTAAAGTTAAATTACTTTGGAATACAGCAAATATGTTTACAAATCCACGCTATACCCATGGTGCTGCGACATCACCAAATGCAGACGTCTTTGCATATTCCGCAGCGAAAGTGAAAAAAGGCTTAGAAGTAGCGAAAGAGCTTGGTGCTGAAAATTATGTATTCTGGGGTGGACGTGAAGGTTACGAAACCCTTCTTAACACAGATATGAAGTTAGAAATGGACAACTTAGCTCGTTTCTTCCACATGGCAGTTAACTATGCAAAGGAAATTGGATTAAATGTACCATTCTTAATTGAGCCAAAACCAAAAGAGCCAACGAAGCACCAATATGATTTTGATGTAGCAACTGGTCTAGCCTTCTTGCAAAAATATGACCTAACAGACTACTTCAAGTTTAATATTGAAGCAAACCATGCGACACTTGCTGGTCATACTTTTGAACATGAATTAAGAACAGCACGTATTAACGGTATGCTAGGTTCAGTCGACGCCAACCAAGGGGATACTCTACTTGGCTGGGATACGGATGAATTCCCAACAGACCTATACACAAACACATTAGCTATGTATGAAATCTTAAAAAATGGTGGACTTGGTAAGGGTGGGCTAAACTTCGATGCGAAGGTAAGACGAGGTTCATTCGATACAGATGACCTATTCCATGCACATATTGCAGGTATGGATGCATTTGCAGTCGGCTTAAAAGTAGCAAATAAATTAATTGAAGATAAAGTCCTTGATGGCTTTGTTGAAGAGCGCTATAGCAGTTATACTAAGGGCATCGGCTTAGATATCGTTGAAGGAAAAACAAACTTCCGTGAGCTTGAAGCATATGCACTTGGTTTAACGGAAATCAAAAATACATCAGGTAGAACTGAACGCTTAAAAGCGTTAATTAATCAATACCTACTAGAAACTCTTTAATTTATAAAATGTGCTGGAAGTATATTAGTCCAGAACATTTTCATAGAAAAGGATGATACGGATGAAATATGTAATCGGTGTGGACCTTGGAACAAGTACTGTTAAGATTTTACTCGTCGATCAAAAAGGAGAAGTGGCCTGCGAGGTATCGAAATCATATCCTCTCATTATTGAAAAATCAGGTTATAGTGAACAAAATCCGGAAGAATGGGTTGAAAAAACAACAGAGGGTCTTAAAGAGCTTGTTAAAAAATTCGATGGCGATATACATGACATCGAAGGAATCAGTTTTTCCGGACAAATGCACGGACTTGTTCTCCTTGATCAAGAAAATCAAGTTTTGCGAAACGCGATTTTATGGAATGATACGAGAACCACAAAGCAATGTGAGGAAATCTATGAAACTTTCGGGAAGGAACGTCTTTTAGAGGTTACAAAGAACCCAGCTTTAGAAGGATTTACATTGCCGAAAATTCTATGGGTAAAAGAAAGTGAACCTCACGTGTTCGAACGTTCAAGTATCTTCATGTTACCTAAAGATTATTTACGCTATCGTATGACTGGTGCTGTTCATATGGATTATTCGGATGCAGCAGGAACATTGATGCTAAATGTTGCAAATCGTGAATGGAGTCAGGAAGTGTTGGAGGCGTTTGGGCTTAAACCTGAATTCTGTCCACCTTTAGCTGAATCACATGCCTTTGTTGGTACCATAACAGTGGAATTTGCTGAGGAAACTGGTCTTTCTAGCGAAACCAAGGTTTTTGCTGGAGGTGCAGATAATGCTTGTGGTGCAATCGGCTCTGGAATTTTATCAGAAGGAAAAACCCTTTGCAGTATCGGAACTTCCGGGGTTGTGCTGTCTTATGAAGAACGCAATGACCTTGATTTCGAAGGTAAGGTCCACTATTTTAACCATGGTGAAGAAAATACGTACTACACGATGGGCGTAACTCTTGCAGCAGGCTATAGCTTAAGCTGGTTCAAGGAAACTTTTGCAAAAGAAGAAGCCTTTGATCAATTTTTACAAGGTATCGATGAAGTACCTGCAGGTAGCAACGGATTACTATTCACTCCATACATTGTTGGGGAGCGGACCCCACATGCAGATTCAAATATTCGCGGAAGCCTTATTGGGATTGATGCAGCCCATGAACGAAAGCATTTTGCACGTGCTGTTCTTGAAGGGATTACATTTTCAATGAACGAGTCGATTGAGATTTTTAGAAACAATGGCAAAACGATTGATTCCATTATTTCAATCGGTGGCGGTGCCAAAAATGAAGCTTGGCTGCAAATGCAGGCTGACATTTTCAACGCCAAAATTGAAAAATTAACGTTTGAACAAGGCCCTGGAATGGGGGCAGCTATGCTTGCTGCGTATGGCTGTGGCTGGTTCACATCATTAAAAGAATGTGCTGATGCATTCCTACAAACCTACAAAACATATGAACCCATACATGAAAATGTGGAGTCCTATCAAAAACTATTCGCATTGTACCAACAGGTTTATGCACAAACAAAAGGGCTCAATGAGCAATTAAGAGAGTTCAGAAAGTAAAATAAACCTCGCATCACTGTGGGGATTCTTTAAAGGGGAGATAACTGTGAACTATCGTAAACTAGGAAACACTGGGTTAGAAATTAGTGAAGTTAGCTTTGGAACATGGGCGATTGGCGGTGCATGGGGAAAGACAAACGATACCGTTGCGCTGAAGTCTTTGGAATATGCAATTGACCAAGGTGTTAATTTTTTTGATACAGCTGATGTATATGGCGACGGTCATAGTGAAGAACTGTTGGCCAAAGCAACAAAGGGCAAGGTAGACCGCATACATATCGCGACAAAGTTCTGTCGCCAGGGAGATATTTTTGATCCGAAAAATTACAGCTATGAACAAGTAAGTCGTTACTGCGAAGATAGCCTACGCAAATTGAATCGTGAGGCTATCGACTTGTATCAAATTCATTGTCCGGCGACCGAGATTTTAAGAGATGGCAGTGTGTTTGAAGTACTTGACCGTTTGCAAAGCGAAGGAAAAATCCGTCACTATGGTGTGAGTGTGGAAACGGTCGAAGAAGGGCTCATTTGCTTGGAAAATCCTAATGTGAAGAGCCTACAGATTATTTTTAATATGTTCCGCCAAAAACCATTGGAGGCTCTAATTCCAGAAGCCTATAAAAAAGGTGTCGGCTTACTTGTTAGACTGCCACTTGCAAGCGGTTTGCTTACTGGTAAATTTACAGCTAATCATGTTTTTGAAGAAAATGATCACCGTCGCTTTAACGAAAATGGTGAGTCTTTCAATGTGGGTGAAACGTTTGCCGGTCTTGGTTTTAAAAAAGGTGTGGAACTTGCTGACCAATTGACATGGATTGCAGAAGGACGCAACTCAATGGCAAGTGCAGCCCTTCGTTGGATTTTAGACCACGAAGAAATTACATGTATTATCCCTGGGTTCAAAAATATCAAACAGGTTCAAGTTAATTTAACTGCATTAGAGACAAAATCTTTTTCAAATGAAGAAAAAGAAAAGATTCGGCATTTTTACCATGAAAACGTCAAAGACTTTATCAGAGGGGCCTATTAAATTGACTCAATCTCAACCTGATATATTTGTTTTTCAGCATTACTTTTTAATAGAGTGGAAACCTGTCTTAATGTCAAAAGACCCACAATTAATAGAACAATGATCATTACAAATAAGAAGATAAATAGTATTTGATTTCGCAATGTGTTCCATTTTTTTAATTGTTTAAGCATGGCAGGTCGCTTTTCTTTGTCTTTTACCTTCATAATAACGCGTTTCATGTAACCGTTACTGTTTTGTGATATATTCCCAATTAAGAAATGTGGGGATTAAGTGTACGATATCTCCCAGAAAGTGTTATAATTAAATAATTATTTTGAAAATACACATTGAGGTACATCATGGTAAAACGGATCTAATTAATAGATATCCAAACTAGCTGCAATTTGATAAAATGAACGAGAATCTAAATTAGAGGTAATGTTATGTATCCGTTAACAAACTATATTGAATTTAATAGAGAAAAGTGGGCAACACTGCGCAATAAAACTCCTTTATTGCTATCAGAGGGAGAACTGGAGAGCATTAAAGGTATAAACGAAGAAATTTCACTTCAAGAAGTAGAAGAAATCTATCTACCATTGACTCGTTTAATCAATTTAAAAGTGGAAGCCTCACAACAGCTGCAAGGCGTGACGAACTCCTTTTTGGACTATCAAGCTAAAAAAGTTCCATATATTATTGGTATTGCAGGAAGTGTTGCAGTAGGCAAGAGTACCGCGGCGCGAGTGCTTCAAACCCTATTATCACGGTGGGATAATCATAAAAAAGTAGGATTAGTAACGACTGATGGATTCTTATATCCCAATGCAACCTTAGAAAAAAAGGGGCTTATGAGTCGAAAAGGGTTTCCTGAAAGCTATGATACTCAAAAACTAATTCAATTTATGATGAAAGTGAAGTCTGGCAAACGGAAAGTGGAAGCACCACTGTACTCCCATTTAACTTATGATGTGTTGAAGGATAAAGTCGAAATAATTGATCAGCCTGATATTTTAATTGTGGAAGGGATTAATGTCCTGCAAGTCAGCAAAGCACATTCCGTTTTCGTTAGTGATTTCTTTGATTTCTCCATCTATATTGATGCAGATGTTAGGAATATCAAGAAATGGTACATCGAACGATTTTTGACGCTTCAAAAAACAGCTTTCCAGAATCCAATGTCATACTTTCACCGTTACACGGAATTATCAGAGGATGAAGCTATCCAAAAAGCAACCGATATTTGGGAAGAAATCAATGCGAAAAATTTACGTGAAAACATCCAGCCGACACGCCGCCGGGCCAAAGTCGTATTAAAAAAAGGCAAGGACCATTTAATGGAGAAAGTTTATTTAAAGAAGTTTTAATGGGAAATGGCTTTGTTTTATAATATTGAATAAAAAAAAGCATGGCTTCGGCCATGCTTTTTAAACGTGTTTCTTAAAAATCAGTTCAAAATATGTTGCTGCACCAGAAGGACCAGTTGGTGGAGTTAGCACCTGAACAAGTCGCCAACCATCCTTAGCATGTTCATGAACAATCTCATGATAGTCTTGCTCGGGCTTAGATTCTAGGATTCCTTTTACTTCTAACTTGATAAATTTGTATTCAAACATATGAGGCACCTCCAAAGATATAACCGATACTAGTATTACGATTTACCAGAAAAAAAGTTCCGTTTTTTGGAAGACGGAAAAAATTTAAGAATCTACTACTTTCCTACGACTGAATGTGGGACGACGGACCTGTCCCTCTGACCCAGGATTTTGGAATTCCCCGCCAAGTCATGTAGGTGCCGATTCTCATAATCTTTTCAAAAGGTCCCGTTTTCCAGATTTTGAGATAATAATGGCTGGAAATAATCTGTATTAAGTAAATTAAGATTCCTAAAAAAATCCCGTTTAGGACACCAATTTCCCCAAATAATCCCAGGCCATATTCATAAAAAATAAGGGTACAGATGATACTTTGACAAAAGTAATTCGTCATGGAGAGACGCCCCACATTTTCGAAAAGTGTTTGAATTACAGAATCCCCTTTTGTGTAAAAATAGGAAAATAAGAAGATGTAACCGACTGAAAGTATAGGACCACCTATTGTATAAATCGATTCCGTCCATATACGTTCTGGAAAAAGATAATGTAATGATTTCGACACTAAGCCCGTTGGGACAAATAGCCATATAAACCAAATATATTTCCTTTTTTCATCCTCTGGGTTTGAGAACCACCCACTTCTTGCAGCATACATTCCGAACAAAAACATTGGACTCGTTAAAAGGGGCATAAGCAATAACATGAGAAGGTATACATAATCAGGATAACCAAACGGATCTTCCCCGCTATTCCGAAACTCATAAACTTCCCAATAACCTCCATTTGAATAGGCATTGTATTCTTTTTGAATATAGGAATTTAAATTCTCAGGTTGTTCCCATTTCTCATTTGCGCCTGCTAATCCCAACAAAGTAGTTAAAGAAAAAAACGTAACGGTCCAAATAAGAATCGTCTTTTTCTTTCGATTAACAAAAACAATCATGAGTAATCCAATTAATCCATACGTAAATAAAATATCACCTTCCCAAACATAGATAGAATGAAGCACGCCAAATGTCATTAACAGAATGAACCGACGTAGTAGGTGTCGTTTAATTTTTTTTCCGTTACTTTCAAGTTTTTCAGTTAGCTTAATCATTGAGAACCCAAATAAAAACATAAAGATTGGCATAAAGCTACTTTCCACAAAGATTTTTATCCAAATATAGGCCCCTTCATCTGTTGACAACAGCCGATAGTTTGCCAACTGATCTTTTCCAAACATGCCATATTGGAAAATAAGCATATTTGCAATTATAATCCCTATTAAACTAAAACCTCTAAGACCATCAATCAACTTTACTCTTTTTTTCATTGTTTTCTCCCTTTCGTGATTGAACTACCTTCATTGTATGGGGAGTAGTTTTCTATAAATTGAACATGACCTTACGAATGCATAAAAATTTATTTGGTTTGTTCAACTGTTCGTAAACTTCCTTTGTTATGATATCTAGGAGGTGAAAACTTATGCATAATTCGACAAATATATTAATAGTAGATGATGAGAAAGCAATTGTTAAAATGTTAGAGATGATGTTAAAGAAGGAAGGGTTTCAGAATATATTTACAGCTCATACCGGTCAAGATGCTCTTTCAACTCTTCAACAAAATCAGATAGATATTATTATCCTAGATGTAATGCTTCCAGATGGTAGCGGATTTGATTTTTGTCCGAAAATCCGTGAGATTTCCTCCGCTTATATATTATTTTTAACTGCTAGAGTGTCAGATTTAGATGTGCTTACTGGATTTGCAACAGGCGGTGATGATTATGTGACAAAGCCGTTCAATCCATTGGAAGTGGCAGCAAGAATTAAAGCATACCTAAGAAGGAATTCTAAAACGGCTGTTTCTGCTAACCAAGCCAATAACAGGAAATATGATTTTGGTCGTTTTTTGTTAGATGAAGACGCTGGAGAATTACTCGTAAACGGACATACCGTACCTTGCCCAACTCAGGTCTATTTGCTATTGCTATATTTTTGCAAGCATCCGAATATTGTTCTTTCTAAATCTACACTGCTTGAGGCGGTTTGGGGCTTTGATAGTTACGTCGACGAAAATACTGTTTCAGTACATATTAGAAGAGTTAGAGAAAGAATTGAGGAAGTTCCAAGTAATCCCCAATTTCTACTGACAGTTAGGGGACTCGGCTATAAGCTTGTAAAAGGAAATCAACCATGAAAAAATTAAGATGGCGTTTATTTCTGCATTTTTCATTACAATTCATTTCAGTGGCTGCCCTCATGGTTATTGTCGTTTTTTTAACACTCATAGTCGTAATTGGTCTTTATGCTGAAGATGTATCAAAATATAATAGGTATCAAGCAAAATTAGAGTCAATTGCTGTAGATACGGGATTTTCATTTACAAAACTTGAGATGAACAAAGATTGGGATAAAGAATTAGAAAAGGAACATATTTGGGTGCAAATTATTGATCATGAGGGGAACGTAATTGAATCAGGGAATGTTCCGGAATATATTCCAAATAAATATACGTATCACGAATTGAAAGATATGAAGGATACTAAGCAATTGCAGGATTTTTCACTTACCTTTTACTTGGAGACATTTTACGAATCCCCGTATTTATTTGTTTTAGGTTATCGAGATGGTACAAACCTGTTACTGAAACGAATTGTTGAAGAGTATGGGGCAAGTGGGGGTATAGCAGAAGCAGACCGAACTAAGGTTGAAAATCTTTTGGAAAAGCAAAATGGTACTTTAAAGATTTATCGTGCTGATGAGACAACGCTTCAAACAATAGGCACAGAAAGATATGAGGAAGAGCAACCGTTGGATGTATTTGTAAGGGATGTTGCACCTGATATTTATTCATCAAAAAGAACGACATATGAAGATCAAAAAAATGGAGTGGTTTGGGAATTATATACACCAAATGATAATAAAAATGAAGTGAAACTAGAAACATATCTTGATGTTGCAAGGGGATTTCTCATTACAGGAGCAATTGTCCTCTTTATTACAATTGCAATTTCGATATGGAATGGATTCCGCTATGGAAACCCATTGTTTATTTTTGCAAACTGGCTTGGCAGGATGGGGAATGGAAACTATAATGAGGTATTAACAGAGCGGGAGAGGAAGAAAGTGTACCGTAAGAATGGGAATGTACGGTTGCGTTTTAAACTGTATCAAGAGGTGTTTGAAGCCTTTCATGATATGGCGGGCAAACTTGATGCATCAAGAAAAGAACGCGAGCAATTGGAGATAACCCGAACCGAATGGATGACAGGAATTTCTCATGATTTGCGCACACCTTTGTCAACGATGCAAGGATATGGAAACCTATTAGAAAGTGGCCAATATGAATGGACCAAGGACGAACTAGAAGATATAGGGAAAACGATAGGTGAAAAAAGTGATTATATGCTCCACCTGATAGAGGACTTTTCATTAAGTTTCCAGTTGAAAAATAGTGGGAACCAAGTTCAGTTTGAGAGGGTAGCGGTTAATCCATTGATTGAGAGTATTTTAGAAAAGTTTCAAAGAGATCGCATTTTAAAGGATTATGCGATTTCCTTAATCCCCCTACAAAAAAATAGATTTCTAAGTGTAAACGAACGTTTGTTTGAAAGAATGCTGGATAATCTTATATATAATGCAATGAAACACAACCCGCCCGGAACAAGCGTTGAAATTATTTTGGAAGAAAATAATGAAGAAATAAAAATGGTTGTAAAAGATAACGGGGTCGGTATGGATGAAGCGACTAAGAAACATTTATTCGATAGGTACTACCGTGGAACGAATACAGATGAACGTGTAGAAGGCACAGGACTAGGCATGAGCATTGCAATGCAAATTGCAGAACTACACGGCGGAGAAATTACCGTTGAAACATGGGAACATGTTGGAACAGAGGTTTCAGTGATTTTGCCGGAAAACAGGTCTCGCATCCCGCTACTAGACAGTTGATACGATGGGACAATGAACCTCCCTGTGTAACGTTTTAGTGAAAAATCTAGTCTAATTTTTTTTAGAAAAAAATCAGGGAGGTAGCCTATGTTTAAAAAGGGATTACTTATAAGTTTGATTGGTGTACTTTCCATTGTCTTAGTGGTTATCTTTCTATATTTCAATTTTAATAAAGGTCAAAGTCAAGAAAATGAAAAGTCTGCTCCTGTTGAGGAGTCGGAAAAGCCTGATGAAAGTGAAGAAATAGGTGAGATACCGGAAGAAGTTCCAGTAGAAATGGATTCCCTTGAGCGAGTAAAGGAAGTTTTTTCACTTGCTAAAACTGGAAAAGTTCCACATACACCTTTTATAGCGGGACAGACGAAATATGAGGAAATACAAGATCAATGGGGTGTTCCACCAACAATTGATGAAACTACGATTGGGAATTTTGTTGTTTATCCGGATCATGACGTGACAATTGGAATCCAGGATGGTCTTGCTTTCGATATCCGCTCTGACCAATCTGAATTAACTACCATTCGTTTTGAGGATATAAAAAATGGATTAGGCGAACCAGATGAAGTTAAGTATTTTAAAGACAAAAATGTTAACCAAATCATTCTCTATTATCTCGTGAATTCTACCTATCAGTTAAAATGGATTTTACCAAAGCCAACTAAGCAGGAATCAAATCCACCTGTGCATCATATTTCTGTCGTCACAGAGATTCAAAAAACACCTGATGAAAATGAGGATTTAAGCTTGGATGAAAAAATTGGTCAAATGATTTTTGCAGGTATTTCCGGTACGAAAATGAATACGAATATGAACCAATTAATCGCGAAATATCATGTTGGTGGAATTATTTTTAACGGTGATAATTTGGTAAACCCAAAGCAAACTGTGACATATTTGAAACAAATCAAGCAGGCAAATGAAGGTCAAATTCCCTTGTTTTTTGGCGTTGACCAGGAAGGTGGACGAATTTCGAAGCTGCCAGGTGGGTTAATTGATTTTCCAACAAACCTGGAAATCGGCAAAAGAAATGATCCATCACTTTCCTTTGAAATTGGTACAGTCCTAGGCAAAGAATTAAACGCATTTGGTTTTAATGTTAATTTTGCCCCAGTACTTGATGTTAATAGCAATCCAGATAACCCGGTAATTGGAGACCGTTCTTTCAGCAGCAACTCTAAGATTGTTAGCACTCTTGGGATTCAAACAATGAAAGGGCTGCAATCGCAGTCGATCGTTTCTGCTGTAAAGCATTTTCCAGGACACGGGGATACGCATGTCGATTCCCATCTTGAATTGCCTAAGGTTAATAAAACTCTCGCAGAACTTGAGAGTCTAGAGTTGATTCCATTTCGACAGGCAGTTAAAGATGGTGCAGACATGGTGATGATCGGTCATATATTAGTACCGGCTATCGATAAAACCCTTCCATCCTCGATGTCAAAAAGGATGATCACGGACATTTTGCGAAATAAGATAGGTTTTAATGGTGTGGTAATTACCGATGACTTTTTCATGAAGGCAATCACGAATGATTATGAAATTGGCGAGGCTGCGGTTCAATCAATAAAGGCCGGCAGTGATATTATCATGGTGGCCCATGATTACAACAAAGTCGTCCACGTTCGAAATACAATCAAAAAGGCAGTCGAGAATGGGGAGATTTCTGAGAAGAGGATCGACGAAAGTGTGGGAAGGATCCTGCAACTAAAAGAAAAATATAAATTGAACGACTTACCGGAAAAACCGGTGAACATTGACGGATTGAACCAAGAAATTGAACGGGTGTTATCAAGGTAGTGAGATGGAGTTAGTTCTATTCAAGTGTAGAGCTAGCCCTTTTTTTATAAAGAGGTGTAAAGGGAACTTGACGTAAAGGAGGCTTTACATTATGATGAAAATTATAAGAGGTGGTGAAAGGGTTGCAAAATAAAGTGTCGGAGTTCAGAAAGAAATATAGCTATTCCCAGGATCGCTTAGCTGAAAAATTAGGGGTTTCGAGACAAACGATTATTTCGATTGAAAAGGGAAAATACAACCCTTCTCTGCCTTTGGCAATGATAATGGCTGAAGTTTTTGAAACAAATGTGGAAAACATTTTTATTCTGGAAGACGAAGACTATAAGTAAGAATCATGGGCAATTTGAAGAAATTTACTACAAATTTAAGGGGGAAATAACATGGGCAATTACAGAGTTACATATGTCATTTTAGGTATTTTGTTTACATTGATGTCTGGGTTTGTAATATTTGTTGGGATTATGGCAAAATCGACACCTGCACCTATGGTTTATATAACAATGGCGATGGCAGTGATGAGTTTTTGTATGGCGCATCTGTATCCGCATTTCAAGCAAAAGGATGAACGGATGAAACTCATCCGAGAAAAAGGAATGTTTGCCTCGTACTTTGCTATCATTTTTTATCTACTCATATTTAATATTGGAATTCAATTTGAATTACTTGCTTTAACCGCTGCCCAACTTATCAACATCCTAACAGCCCTAATAATCTGCACTGTATTTATCTCCTTTGTGGTTTATTCGAAAATATACTAGAGTATAGTGGGACATAGGGACAGGTACAGTGTACCAGAAGTGGGGTGTTAGAATGGATGCTAGAATACAAGAACTAATTGATTTTACAAGAGAAAAGTTTGGACTGTGGAACTACTACCTTGAATCGCACAGCTTCAATCGTAGTGTAAATATATTTAATAAGACTACTTATACAATGTCAATGGAATGGTTTCCGAATGAAGTTGCGGAACCAGTGGATGAAGACGAGAACCCAGATGGAACAGCCGTGATTGAAGTCGATATACATACCGTCAAGTTTCAAAGTGCGATTTTCGTAATGGGTCAGACATTCGCAAAGAATGGGGTAACCTTTTCCGGTAGAAATGAAATCATAAGCTGGGTTGAACAGGAAACGGGATTAGAGTATAGGCAGCAATTCCAACTACGTAAGGAAGAAAAGGGTGAGTTGCATTTTAGTGAATGCATTGACGGTGTTTCCGTTTCACCTGCAGGGATGATTGATGTCAAGTTTGATCAAGATGGTAGACTTACCTCTTTTTCATCCTATGGTCATTTTCCATCCAAAGAAATGGTAAAGGTGGAACCATATATATTAACCCTTGAAAAAATTGAGGACATAGCAAAGGAACAATTGAAGTTACTTGAATTTCCGTTATTTGAACAAAAGCGTTTATTGGCGGCTTATGCAGTGGAAGAGATATATGTTCGGAATGATCAAACGTCCACGATTCCTTTTGAAATAATCGTAGATGTAAAAGGATATTTAAAAATTGATAAAGCTTTGGAGTGGGATGAGTCGCTTGATACCACGTTTATTCGAAAAGAGCTAAAATGGTATGAGGAAATTACGGCAGAACAGGCATTTTCAGGTGAAGCTTCTCCTGATTCATTTCCAATCACTGAGGCTGAGCAAGAAAAATGTGTGATCGTGGTGAGGGATTTGTTGCGGAAGGAATATCCGAACGATTCCGGAATCTGGATTTTAAAGTCACTTCATCGTGAGAGGGGTTATATTCATGCAATACTAAGAGCGAACAAGCAGGATAATCGTGTATTTCAGCGGAAAATGAATGTTATGATCGATCCAAAGATCCTTCGGGCCGTAAATTATATGGACAACCTGATGATGCTGGAGATGTTTGATGAATTTGAGGTACCAGAGAAAGTGGTAATCAGCAAAGATGAAGCCTACGAAAAACTTAAAGGTAAGTTCGAGCTTACCCCTTATTATGTGTATGATTTTAAGCAAAATCAATATGTGTTATGCGGAAAAATAGATTGCCATTACGGGGTAAACGCAACGACAGGGGAAGTTGTCGGATTAGATGAATTATAGGATATTTAGCAGGGCATTCCATAAAGGGATACCCTGTTTTTGGGTCGCGGGGACAGGTACACTGATCCAAGCAGGGACGTGATCTACATTTCATTAAATCAATGACCGATATTTTTCAATAACGTCTTCGTTTAAAATCCCATTTTCATAAAAATGGCTTGCATAAGCACTTGCCATCATTTCGTTCTCTTCCGTTATCACCATTTTTGCCAAGACCCGATTGATAATTTCCGCTAGTTCATTAGGGTTTGCGTACAACGTATTCCACGCACGTACTTGCAGTTCAAAATCATCGCCCAGGGCTGCTACTTCGATTTCATCTGATGCTAATGGCACTTCCAAATGTGCATACGGATCCTCATATACATCTGTATATATAAACTGAATGGGGTTGTACTCTTCCAGATTATATGTAAAATGTTCATTCCCGACTGTAATAACCGTTTCATTTTCGGTAATATCAAGCTTTCCATTTTCTAATGTGGGGGTTTCCGAGAATAACTGGATGGTGGTGTAAAAATGCGGTGTAATCAACCAATATTGGTAGTCCGGATTTAATTGCGCTCTGTAATCCGTGAATGATGTCTCCTCTAATTTTTCTTCGTGATTCAATAAAGTATACAAAGCCGGACGACAATAATAACTCGCCTCCAAGTTCTTCATGGAAATTGTCCATTCGGTATCAGGACAATCAAATAACACCCGAAAAGCAAATTCATTATCAGTTTTCTGCAATTCGTAATAGATAATCCAATGCCCGACCTCCAACGGCTCATCAGATTCTTCGGACATCACATTTTCAAAAACGAAGTGAATTTGGGATTTTGATGAAAAACCGCCATCCGTATTGATATAAAGGTGAAGTGAATCCCCTTCACGTTCAATTCGCTCGATGGTTGAGTCATGCAAGCTTTCCTCAAATACATCTTGAACTGCCTTTGATAAAAAAGTAACAGCATTTGCAGTCTGTTCATGGGCAGCATCTAAAATTTGTTCGAATTCTTTATCTGCTTCTCGCATCCATTGTAAGTAATCTTCACGTACAGATTTTGTTAATGTCGGCTGATTTAATGTTCGATTTTCTACGTATGGTATAAAACGGTCTGGCAAAGTCAGCAGCAATTCCTCTTTTACTTCCTCAAGCTCATTTTTAAAATAGGAAAGAAGATCCTCGCCATCCTCTTTCGCCTCTCTTAAAGAAATTTCCCATTCCTCGTCAGTTTCAGGAATAGGGAGGGTATTGCACTTATTTAACTTTTCTTTTGCCTGCTTTGTCAGATTCCACATAGCCTCACTTCAAGGTAATTGATGAAAATAGTATAACAGGATTTTCCTGTTTTGAGGGTTACTAATAAAAATAGGATAACGCACTCACCCTACTTAAATCGTTACCCTCCGTTCATCTTTCGTTCACATACCGATTATAAACTAAATGAATAAAAATAGTTTAGTCTTATTAAGATTCGCAAGTATATTCGGCCTAATCGGGGCGATACTTGGGGCACACATGGCGGGTGCAGGTTCCTATGCGTTTCGCCCAGTACATGCGCATATTTTAGTCGTAGGCTGGTTGAGTTTGTTCGCATGGGCAGTTTTCTACAAAGTATTCCAAGTCGAACAATCGATTTTAACAAGAATACACGTCTGGACAGCAATCATCGGATCAACCGGTCTAACAAATGGAATGTGGTTATACATGGTCAAACCATTTCCGCTTCCAGAAGGGGTAACCCTCATCATGTATATCGGGGGCGGTGTTGCGTTACTTGTGAGTTTCATCGTATTCTTCCTCATTACATTGTTCACAAAAAAATAGCGGGGCAAGTGGGGTGGGGGACCTGTCCCTCTGCCTCACTAAGTGACCTTTTCGGATATGTCTGCATAGGATAATTTATCAAATTGTGGAGGGATCATGAAGACATGTATTATGTACCTTATGTGCATCCGTATTATTACAATCACCACCATCATCATCCATTTTATATGAATGAACCTATGCATTATTGGAATAATTGGGGTTATTATCAATCACCAATGTTTAGAGAAAAACATGAGTTCAAAGATCATGGGAAAAAGCCATATGTAGTCAATATCAATGAGGCTACAAAGCAAAACAAGACGTATCGCACTGCAATTTGGACAGGTGACCACTTGCAGGTGACGTTAATGAGTATTCCTGTTGGTGAAGACATTGGGTTAGAGATACATCCGCATGTTGACCAATTCTTACGTCTTGAACAGGGGCATGGACTAGCTCAAATGGGGAAAAGAAGAGACCATTTAGACTTTGTGCGTGAAGTCAATGACGACTCAGCCATTTTCATTCCGGCTGGTACCTGGCACAATGTAACGAATACAGGAAAAATCCCGTTAAAACTTTACTCCATCTACGCGCCACCTAATCACCCATTCGGCACTGTCCATAAAACAAAAAAGGCCGCGATGGAAGCTGAGCACGAGCATCATTGAAAAACGGATACACCGCAAAGGAAAAGGGAATAGAAAAATGGCCTTCTTACTAGGATGAGTTGGCCATCTTTCATTATTTCTGATACAAAATCGTCTGAGCGCCCCCAATAAAATACTCCGATTCCACAATAATATGATTCATTACAACTTGGGCAGTTGGATTGGAACTAATTGGCTTACTTTCTTCGGTCATCGTTCGGCAAAATTGAATAAACTGCTCACTTTGCTGCAAGCAAAAAGTGGTGAGTTGAAGGATATCTTGAAAGAGTGCCTGTGAAACCTGCCCCTCGGTGCGGTTCACTGTTTCAATATATCTCACAACCTGTTGATGGGTATGCTTAAACGATTTTTCCCATTCCTTTAATGCGTCTACATATTTCTGTTCAAGATTTGTCACAAGCTCCCTAATGACAACAGTATGCTCCTCTTCTTGGTGTTTCCAAAATTCAGCCTCATCCAGCACCCTTAGTGGCATCTGGTTTCCATAATAAAATTGCATAAAACTCTCTCCAATCATATTAACAACTTCTAAAAATATATGCGGGGGATTTTATTTTATTAGTTAAAGGACAAAAGCTATAGGATTGATAAAATGATCTTACAAAGAAAAAGGGAATCGTCCTTTGAACGATTCCCTTTCATGTTACTTCCCAAGCCCTTGTAAATACTCAACTAACACGTTAATTTGATTATCGTCTAGTGTATCCTTAAATGGAGGCATCCCTGCACTACCATTTTTAATTTGATCGATTACTTTATCCGTGTCTTGGACAAATTCGTTATTTTGTAATTTTGGTCCATTGTGACCGCCTACACCGTTGTCACCATGACATGCTAGGCAGTTGTTTTTGTATACATCCAAGCCCTCATGTGAAGTTGATTTGTCTTTTTCTTCTGCATCTTGTTTCTTATCTGTTGCAGAAGGGTCATTAGCAGTTGGTGATTTGTTGATTTTTTCTTCAGGAATATCTTCTAGGGATGCATAAGCACCTTCTAGAGAGAATGTGTAAATCTTGTCACCATGTGTAGTTCCTGCAAGGGAGTTACCGGCGGCAAAAATAGAGATATATTGCTTCCCATCAATTTCATATGTGATAGGAGGTGCATTTGCTCCCGCATCCATTTTAAACTCCCATAATTCGTTCCCATTTGTTGCATCAAATGCGATTATTCGACCATCGTTATGACCTGCAAACAGGAGATCGCCTTTTGTTGTCAAAAGGCCGCTATAGGCAATCTGATCCCAATTTTTTTGCCAAACTATTTTATTTGTTTTAATATCCAGTGCTGTTACAGTTCCAGTACCAGGTGCGTTCGATATTGGCTGAAATACACTTCCGGCCCACACTTCCCCTTCTTTGTAAACATTTGCTTCATCATTTTCATTATGTGTGAATGAAAAATAAGTATCATTCGCTAATACATAGAAAAGCTCGGTATTAGGGTTATAAGCCGATGGTGGCCAGTTTGCTCCACCTTGAGGTCCTGGTTTTACTATAACTGGTTCATCCCAAAACGGTGTGAAAATATCACCTGCGATACCATTCCAATCTTCTGGTAGGTCTTTTTTAATATCCTCTTCCGTCACGGTCTGTGGAATGAAAGCATCTCCAACAGGGAATGGCTGAGTAGGTGATGTTTTTTGTCTCGGTTCCTGTGGAACTGGTTTTTCTTCTATACCGATTAGTGGATCTCCATTTGTTCGGTCCAATATGTAGACCCAGCCTGTTTTTCCAGCTTGCGCAATTCCTTTTCTCATCTTTCCATCCATTTCTACATCAAACAGAACTACCGGGTTTGGCGCATCGTAATCCCAAATATCATGGTGTACTTCTTGGAAGTGCCATTTGTATTCCCCAGTTTTCGCATCTAAGGCGAGAACTGAATCGGAAAATAAGTTGTCACCTTCGCGATTGCTTCCGTCAAGGTCAGGGGCTGTATTACCTGTAGAGAAGTAGATAAGTCCCAATACAGGGTCAATCGCAGGTGTTTGCCAAATAGGTGCACCACCTTTTTTCCATGAATCATTGTCCTGAGGCCAAGTATCATGGCCAACCTCGTCAGGTCCAGGAATAGTGTAGGTTTTCCAAAGTTGTTTACCCTTTTCAGCATCATATGAGGCAACAAACCCACGAATCCCATATTCACCGCCAGCAACCCCAGTATATACCATTCCATTGTAATACAGTGGCGCACCTGTTACCGTGTATCCTTTTTCCGGATCTTCGACATTTGTTTCCCAAACAAATTTACCGGTTTTTTGATCTAAGGCAATTAATCTACCATCTAAAGCTCCAATAAATACCTTACCGTCACCTAATGCTACACCGCGACTTGTCCAGCCACAGCAGACGGTATCTAAATTTGCTGCTAATTGAGGGCGGTATTCCCAAATTAATTCACCCGTTCTTGCATCGATGGCTTGAACATCATTGGCTCCTGTAATCGTAAACATGACCCCGTCGTATACAATTGGAGTTGCTTCACCGGAATATTTAAATTCAAAGCCAGAGCCTAAACTTGTGACCCATTCAGCTTTTAAACCCTTTACATTTGATTTAGTGACTTTATCTAACGGAGAGTATCTTCCATTAAAAATATTTCCTCCGTTTGTGATCCAATCTCCTGCGGGTGCTGCTGTTAAATCATCCGCTGAAAATTTAGGAGCCATTTTTCCCGGATAATCCTTGTGTTGTACTGAAAAATGCTTGTCATTGTCTACCCTTTGATTTTCTTTTTCTAGGTTTTCAACGCCTTGTTCAGCCTGTTCTTCTTCACCGATGTTTTTCGAAATGATTACACCAGCTCCAATAGCAATGACCAGTAACAAGCCGATAATAATCCATCCAAACTTGCCCATATCTTAAAACTCCTTTCCATAGTAGTAATGGTGATAATTGCTAAAATAACTTTTTATAATTTGCCCTGCTTTAAATAAAATAATCCTTTTTTTGAAATAGAATTTGAGGGGGTTATTGATGGCTTTACTCATAATCCAAACAAAACAGGGAAAACTTTCTTCAATGAATTTGTAAGCAATATTATTGTCATGTTACTTAATCTATGTTAGTTTTATGTTATGTAACATTAGCGGGAGGATAAACCGATGGAGTTTGTCGATCCAATTAGGGACGTTAATAAAATTAATGCGATTAAAGATGTGCTAAAAAAGCAATCCAAAAGAGATCTTTTGCTTTTTGTATTTGGGATAAATACGGGAATTAAGATAAGTGATTTGCTTTCTTTGCGTGTCGAGGACGTGTGGGATGAATCGGAAATGAAGGAATTCCTATATGTAAAGGACACAACAAGCGAGGAAGTAAAAGCCTTTTATTTAAACAATATGATAAAGAATGAATTGAGAGAGTATTTACGAACGTTAGAATATGAATGCAGTGATTTTTTATTTAAATCAAAAAAAGATAATCAGCCAATCTCCAGGCAACAGGCCTATCGAATTATAAATCATGCTGCTAAAGAGGTTGGGATTCCTGGAAAAATTGGCATGCACACGCTTCGGAAAACATTTGGTTATCACGCCTACCTAAAAGGAATTGCGATATCCATCTTAATGGATATCTATAACCATCATTCCCCATCGGAGACATTCAAATATATCGGAATTAATAAGGAAGAGAAGAATTTAGTAAAAGTGGACGTGAATTTATAATTTTTATTCAGCGGATCAAAGACCAAGAGCGCCACGTCTTTGTGACGACATCGTGTGGGCCTAAAAAAACCCCCACCTAAGGGTGGAGGAATTATAAAAAGTTATCGTCTTCTACATTTGTATTCATATCTACATTTGTAAAATCATTGACGATATCATCATTCACTTGGACCTGTAACATCGTTTGGTCCTTCATAAATTTAAAAATACCATTATTAAAGTCGGTACCAAATTCCTTGAAGAAGATTCCTTCAAAGATTACATCTTTTGTATGTTTAAAGATCAGACGATACTGATCATCTTCTTTGACTAGATATGCACGAACTCCTTTTTCAAATTGACCCTCCGTATTTTTTAGAAAACGAGCAACTGAAATGATATGGAGGTCAACAAAAGGTATTTCTTTTAATAATGAGTTAATAATCGAACCTTTTGCGATTTGTTCCCAGCGACTTTGCGCGGTTTGGCCAAGAATAATTTGGGTAATATTTTTCTCTCTTGCAACATCTGCAATCACTTTTGAGATAGGTCTTTTTTCATTGTCCTTTATAAGAAAGGTATGCGCACTATGTTGATCAGCTAATTCTTGCCATCTCGCAATGTAGTTAACCTTCTCGGGATCGAGATCATCAAAAGGCTTTGGATCGACGGTTAGAATATAAAGTGGACAATCTAGCATATTTGCAATCTTACAACCACGTTGGATAAGACGTTCGCCATTTGGACCATAATATACACAGACAAGAATACTCTCATCCATTCTTTCTTTTTTCAGTTTCATAATTACTCACCTCAAAGTTGATGTGAAATCATTGGCCTAGCCAATTTCCGTTTCATAAATACCTAGAAATTAAGGAACCCTAGAGAGTAGCCCCCATATTTAGCCGGGCTTACATTTAACACACCACCTATAAAATGTAGAAAAAAATGTTCCTATATTTATAAACTATGTATGACTATATCGCATGCTACAAAATGAGTCAATCCATTAAGCTGATTTGTAAAAAATATCCGTTTTTAAGGAGGGGATTCCATTGTATTGGTTCCAGTTTTTAATCATGCTGCCATTTATTTTTGCCGTGTTTGTTCCTATATTATATAAAATGTTTACCCCACGAGTTCATACAGGCTGGTTCGTTTTCTTCGTGCCACTTCTGATTTTTTCTTATCTTATAACATTTATTCCCACTATTGCAAACGGGAATACCATCATCACTAGCATTCCTTGGATGCCTTCCTATGATATCAATTTTACAACCTATATTGACGGGTTAAGTTTGATTTTTGGTTTATTAATAACGGGTATAGGTGCATTGGTCATCTTGTATTCCATTTTTTACTTGTCAAAGGAGCGTGAAGCTCTTCATAATTTTTACGTATACTTACTCATGTTTATGGGAGCGATGCTCGGTTTAGTTTTCTCTGATAATGTGTTTGTTCTATATGTATTTTGGGAAATGACAAGTGTGTCATCCTTCTTATTAATAGCGTACTGGTATGAACGTGAAAAATCACGATATGGCGCACAAAAATCAATGTTGATTACGATTTTTGGCGGATTAGCGATGCTTGCAGGTCTCGTTATGATTACAAGCAGTTCGGAAACATACAGCATTCGTGAAATGCTGCTGAATGTGGATGCGATTTACGCGAGTGCCTTATTCATACCGGCAATGGTATTAATACTGCTCGGTGCCTTTACAAAATCAGCTCAGTTTCCGTTTAGCATTTGGCTGCCTGATGCAATGGAAGCTCCAACACCGATTAGTGCTTATCTGCACTCGGCTACAATGGTTAAGGCAGGTATTTATTTAGTAGCCAGGTTAACACCTGTTTTTGGCGGCTCCAATGTTTGGTTTTGGCTTGTTACAGGTGTTGGATTAATCACATTGCTTTACGGATCGGTCAATGCGGTTCGCCAGACCGATTTAAAAGCGCTACTGGCTTATTCGACAATCAGTCAATTAGGTTTAATCATGAGCCTGTTAGGTCTTGGCTCAGCTGCCATGTATTTCGGTTTGGGGGACGAGATTGCTATTTATGGTACGGCCATCTTTGCAGCTATTTTCCATTTAGTGAACCATTCAACCTTTAAAGGAAGTCTTTTTATGGTAGTTGGGATTATTGACCATGAGACAGGGACCCGTGATATTCGAAGACTTGGCGGGCTCATTCATCTTATGCCAATTTCCTTTACGCTTACGGTGATAGGTGGCTTTTCGATGGCAGGATTGCCTCCATTTAATGGTTTCTTAAGTAAGGAAATGTTTTTTGCGGCAGTTAATAATGCTGCAAAAATGGACTTTTTCCACATGGGGACAATTGGGGTACTCATTCCTGTTGTCGCCTGGATTGCAAGTGTATTTACGTTCATCTATTGCATGATTCTTGTATTTAAAACGTTTAGAGGGAAATATAAGCTTGATAAGTCCCGAGTTGTCCATGAAGCACCACTAGGAATGCTGATTTCACCGATTATTTTAGGTTCGCTTGTGATAATTGGTTTCTTTTTCCCGAATCTGCTTTCAAACTATCTGTTAAAGCCAGCATTAACTTCCATATTACCAGTACTTTCTGAAGCAGAGGTTTTGGAACTCAAAATAGAAGCTTGGCATGGTTTTTTGAATCCAGAACTATGGATGACAATCGGGGTAGTTGTTCTCGGGACGATTCTTTATCTCAATCTTAGAAAATGGTACCGAATTTATAACTCCTATCCACAATCACTAACCATCAACAATCTTTACAATCTTGCTTTAGATAAAATGGAGAATATCTCTGGTTCCATAACCAATTTTTATATGACGGGTTTCATTCGGGACTACCTAGTTTATATCCTTGGCTTCATGATTTTAGTTGTCGGAGGATCTATTTGGTTATTTGATGGAGTTTCTTTTGATTCTTCAAATGATGCACCGGTCACGCTTTTCGAAATAGCCATCATGATTGTTGCGGTCGTTTCAGCGGTTTTTGTGTTATTTTCTAAAACGAGACTTACGTCAATTGTGTCAGTGGGGGCACTAGGATTCTTAGTAGCATTCTTCTTTGTATTATTCCGGGCACCTGATTTAGCATTGACCCAACTAGTAGTGGAAACAGTGACAACAGCTCTTTTCCTATTATGTTTCTACCACTTACCGCAATTGCGCAAGGAAAAGAGCCGAATTCCTTTTAAGCTAACAAATGCAATTATCTCGATTGGGGCAGGGGCGGTAGTCACAATAGTGGCTTTATCTGTGAATGGAAATCGTCTTTTCGACTCTATTTCAAGCTACTATGAAAATGCATATGAACTTGCGGGGGCAAAAAATATTGTCAATTCAATCCTTGTTGATTTCCGTGGGATTGATACAATGCTAGAGATTCTTGTTTTAAGTATTGCAGGTCTTGGTGTGTATTCATTAATCAAGCTGCGTTTAGCGAAGGAGGGGTCAGATGAAAGAGCCGAATGATGTCCTTATACGAAGTGTAACGAAGGTTGCTGTTATTATCATTTTTACATTTGCAATCAACTTGTTTGTTTCGGGTCACCACAATCCAGGCGGTGGTTTCATTGGAGGCTTAACCTTTTCTGCAGGATTGGTTCTTCTGTTCCTCACCTTTGATATTGATACGGTTCGTGAAAATCTGCCCCTTGATTTTAAAGTGGTTGCAGCCATTGGGGTATTAATCGCAGTTGGCACAGGGTTTGGCAGTATGCTCATTGGAGCCCCGTTTTTAACCCAAACTTTTGGATATATTGAGCTCCCTGTTTTCGGAGAAACAGAGGTTGCTTCTGCGGTTTTATTTGACGTAGGTGTCGCTTTAGCGGTTATTGGAACATCCCTCACAATTATTATGAGTATAGGGGATGACAGGTAATGGAAACTTTAATGTCAATTCTAGTAGGAATCTTATTTGCGATTGGAATTTATCTTATCTTAACGAAAACTCTATTACGAATCATTTTAGGAACCTCTATACTCGGTCATGGTGTGAACTTACTCATTATCACAATGGGTGGCCTCGAAAAAGGTGGACCTCCTTTGCTGGGAATAAAGGGATTAACCTATGTTGATTCATTGCCACAGGCACTTCTATTAACAGCAATTGTTATTAATTTTGCAACAACAGCATTATTTTTAGTGCTAAGTTACCGTGCATATAAAGTTTTAGGTACGGACGATACTAGAAGCTTGAGAGGTAAAAGCGATGGGTAATTTAGTCATTTTTCCAATCATCATTCCTATTATTATTGGGATGATCTTGGTTATTTTTCGAAAAAATATAAGGCTACACAGGGTGCTCAGTCTTGTTGCAGCCATTAGTATATTTGTAATTTCCTTGGTTTTAATGAATCGAATTAAAACAGATGGTATTCAGGTTCTCCAATTGGGTGGCTGGGAAGCGCCATTTGGTGTCAGTATGGTTGCTGACATGTTAGCTGTAATCTTGGTCATGATCACCAGCGTTGTAGCGTTTTGTTGTTTAGTCTATGCGTTTAAAACAATCGGTGAAGAAAGGGAATTATTTTATTTTTATCCGCTCTTTCTATTTTTAATAACAGGTGTGAATGGTTCCTTCCTGACTGGAGATATTTTTAACCTATTCGTTTGTTTTGAAGTGATGCTTGTTTCTTCATATGTCCTGATTTCGTTAGGTGGTACGAAAGGTCAGCTTCGCGAATCAATCAAATACATTTTAGTGAACTTGATTTCATCTTTTCTATTTTTAGTAGCAGTAGCTTATTTATATGCGATGACAGGAACATTGAATATGGCTCATCTTTCTGTTCGCATTGCCGAAGTTGGTCAGGATGGCGTAATGACAACGGTGGCGATTTTATTTTTAATCGTATTTAGTTTAAAAGCAGGTCTATTTCTATTCTTTTGGCTGCCGGGTTCATACAGTGCCCCGCCAACTGCGATTGCAGCCATCTTTGCAGCGCTTTTAACAAAGGTAGGAATTTATTCGATCATCAGACTATTTACGCTTGTGTTCTACCATGAGCCTGAGGTCACGCATTTGTTAATCGGAATTATGGCGGCCGTTACGATGCTGCTGGGAGCAATCGGTGCCGTCGCCTATTGGGATATTAAAAGAATCATTACCTACAATGTGGTTGTAGGTGTTGGTTTTATTTTAGCCGGGGTCGCTTCGTTTACGGCAGAAGGAATCACGGGTTCTATCTATTATTTAATCCACGATATGATTGTAAAGGCATTGATCTTTCTTTTAGGCGGAACAATTATTTATTTCACTGGAACTAGTAATTTAAAAGAATTCAGTGGGATCATGCGGCTGCAGCCGAAATTCGGCTGGATGTTTTTTATCGCGGCATTGTCACTTTCGGGGATACCACCCCTTAGCGGATTTTTAGGAAAAATATTTATCACAGAGGGTACATTTGCATCCGGTTATTTTTGGCTCGGTGGAATCGGTTTGTTGACCAGTCTAATGGTTCTGTACTCGATTATGAAAATCTTTATGAACGGATTTTGGGGGTATACTGACGTACGCGAGGAAAGTGAAACAATGTCTTTAAAAGGTTTGTTATTACCTATGGGGATTCTTACGGCTTTGACTATAGCGCTGGGAATTGGTGCGGAAGGGATTAGCGAGTATGTTGATCTTGCAGTTGAAGTCATTATGAATCCAAGCATCTATATTGACGCGGTTTTAGGTAGTGCTTTTGTTGAAAGAGTTTGAGCTTAAATCACGCGGCAATTCTATATAGGAAAGGGGTGGTATCAATGCCCATGCAAGTGCTAATCAATTTGCTTATCGGTTTTATTTGGATGTTCCTCCAGGATAGTTGGACTGTTCTAACCTTTTTTAGTGGTTATTTATTTGGTTTAATCGTGCTTTTTATATTGCGGAGGTATTTTCCGCATCAATTTTATGCAGTGACTTTACTTGCTATTTTAAAATTGTTCTTTGTCTTTATCCATGAGTTATTTACTTCAAGTGTTTTAGTTATAAAACAGGTTATGCGGCCGAAGATTAATATTACGCCGGGCATTTTCACCCTAGAGACAGAATTGGAAGGGGACTTGGAAATAACCTTGCTCGCGATGTTATTAACATTAACTCCTGGTTCAGTTGTGGTTGAAGTATCACACGATGAGAAAAAGTTTTATATCCACGCAATGGATATCCCGGAATCAAGTGATGCTGTGTTACGTTCAACAGCAAAATTCGAAGAGGCAATAAAGAGGGTGACGCGCTAATGATCAAAGCAATCTTAATTATTTCATTGGGTTTTCTTACGTTTGCTATATTTGCGACGATTTATCGCTTAGTGAAGGGGCCGTCAGCCTCTGACCGTGTTCAAGCCCTTGATGTATTAGGGATAAATATTATTTCAGGGGTCGCGATTTTTTCCGTGTTTTTAAGAAATACCGGCTTTTTTGAAGTGATTTTATTAATTGGAATCCTTTCCTTCGTCGGAACAATTGCCTTCGCAAGATTTATTGAAAGAGGTGTTGTCATTGAGCGACGTAAATAATCCGATTGAGGTAGTAGAACTACTTGCAGTAATATCGATTTTGGTAGGGACTATTTTTAGTTTTTTAAGTGCTGTTGGGTTGATTCGGTTACCAGATGTCTATTCTCGTGCCCATGCAGCATCAAAGAGCTCAACGATGGGAGTTCTATTCATTTTAGTAGGAACATTTCTGTTTTTTATAATGGAAGGAACCTTTAGCATTCGCTTATTTCTAGGAATCTTCTTCGTATTCCTGACTGCCCCAATCTCAGCACACGTCATCATGCGCTCCGCCTACCGCTCCAAAGTCCCACTCGCTCCACAGAGCGTCCAGGATGACCTAAAAGGCATCATCGAAATTGAAGGGGAGAGGGAGCAGTAGGGCCACGGGGACGGTTCTCGTGGTTCCGCTTGGTTTTGGACCAGGGTGTGATGAAGGGCAAAACGAATCGAAATCGTGGTCGAAATGTCCTTCGGAAGCTGGATGAAGGACAAATTGGATTGAAGTTGAGGTCGAAATGTCCTTCATAAATCCGATGAAGGGCCAAACGGACAGAAATTAAAGCTGGAATGTCCTTCATTAGCGGATGAAGGGAAAAACGGGTCGAAATCGTGGTTGAAATGTCCTTCATAAGCTGGATGAAGGACAAAAACGGATTGAAATTGGGGTCGAAATGGTCTTCATAAATCCGATGAAGGACCAAACGGTCAGAAATTAAAGCTGGAATGTCCTTCATAAGCGGATGAAGGGAAAAACGGATTGAAATCGTGGTTGAAATGGTCTTCATAAGCCGGATGAAGGACAAATAGGATTGAAATTAAGGTCGAAATGGTCTTCATAAACCCGATGAAGGACCAATAGGATTGAAATTAAGGTCGAAATGGTCTTCATAAACTCGATGAAGGACAAATTGGATCGAAATCGTGGACGAAATGGTCTTCATAAGCTCGATGAAGACCAAAACGGATTGAAATTGGGGTCGAAATGGTCTTCATAAGCCCGATGAAGACCAAAACGGATTGAAATTGGGGTCGAAATGGTCTTCATAAGCCGGATGAAGGACAAATAGGATTGAAATTAAGGTCGAAATGGTCTTCATAAACTCGATGAAGGACAAATTGGATCGAAATCGTGGTCGAAATGGTCTTCATAAGCCCGATGAAGACCAAAACGGATTGAAATTGAGGTCGAAATGGTCTTCATAAGCCCGATGAAGACCAAAACGGATTGAAATTGAGGTCGAAATGGTCTTCATAAGCACAATGAAGGACCAAACGGACGGAAATGCAAGTCGGAATGTCCTTCATCTACCGGATGAAGGACGAAATGAATTGGACGACTCTTGATTATTCATCCACTTATTGATATCTTTTTCTTGCTTCATGTGTGGCTAAATCTGCATATCTTATGGTAATAGGGAGTCGACTATGTTTTTCTATAAAATGCATTGTTATTTTAGTGGCTGTATCTAAATCAATCCAGTTCCCACATGAGACAAAAATCGGTTTAACATCGACCCTTGTTCTCAATGCACGTCCGTAGACTTCACCATCGATAATAATATCAGTATAGGCCCCAGCTATATTCTCTGGCATAGTAAAATCAGTATTATCGGTTTTAAAATAAGTTTTTGCAACCCCAATTGTCGGTTTTCCCAAATCAAAGGATGCCTGTGTTGCAATTCCCATGTGCCGTTTATGCAAATAACCATTCCCATCAAACATGTATATATCAGGAATATTTTTCAACATCTTAGCAACTTTTAAAATAATAGGCAATTCCCGAAAAGCCAGATAACCAGGAATATAAGGAAATTCAATTTCGCCTAGATATTCAACTTGTTCAATAATCTCTTTAGTTGAATAATCCACTACAACAATACAGCATACTCCGTAATCTACATTATTATCGGACCAATAAGCAATATCTACTCCAGCAACTGTAGTTATTTCATCTAACTTAAATGTATTTTTTAGATTGATTTTTGTTTTCAGGTTATTTTGTATCGTATTTAATTTTTCTTTGAGTTTATTGTCCATATATCTTCCTACTTAAACTTTTTAGCATACATTTTTTCACTTTGTTGAATTCCATCAGCTTTAATTATTTTAAACTTCCTTACAAAAACACTTGTATACAAAACAATTATAAAAAATGCCCAACCTATAATTAAGTGGTTAGGCAATTTATAATGTTTAACTTAAATATTCTTGAATCGTGTTGTTGGGAATTAATTTCCTTAATTCAGGCTGGTTCTCCCACTTTAAGACAGGCTTTTTAATTTCAACTAATGCATCAATGTCATCAAGTGCAACTTGCTTTTGGTATACAAATTGCTCGTGTTTACTAAAACTGTAGTCATTTACATCTTTATAATCCATACTAAATAATAGAATGTAATTCTTTTCCAAAGTAGAGGAATCGACCCCATAAGTTTCGAATTCCTTACCTTTATAAATAGCGTTAATCTTTAACTCATAAACTAGTTCAACATCTTCAAGGGAAACCTCTTTAATAAAAATATCATCGTGCTTGTTTCCTGCTAAATCAACTAATTCATTAAAGCCACTTTCTTTAATATTACTCCTTAGCCGTAAGACATGATTTCTAATATTGGCCGAATAGTCTTTCTTGTTATAGACAGCATAATTATTCATTTTAATTTCCTCACTTTACTTAAAAGGTACCCAATCTCCTACATCAGCATCAAAAATAAATTGTGTTGTAATATTACCGTTATTTGCGTCAACAATCTTTAACATATCCCCATCTACAAAACCTCGTGTATCCTGATAATATTCTGGTAAAATGACTTCCTTACTTCCCGTAAAACCTCTACCTGTATAAGGATAGCTGTCAGGAGCAGGTGCCCAGTCTGGAATTGAAAGTTGTTTTGGATCATTTAATCGATACTCGATAACACCAAAAACTTTATCCGGTGCCCCAGTAGATTTGGATATACCATCAACACCATGGGTTAATTTAAACGCTGAATCATTATAATCTAACCTTGCTCCCTCATAATTATCACTCAATGATTTAAGATTTGTTGAGTGTTCCTCCAAGGCTGTGAAACCTCTAACTCCTTTATAATCATTATACAAATATTTATAGATATCGGATTGCGGAATCACCTTTGCCATAAGAGTACCGCTCGCGGGAATCCCAATTTGATCCCTTAGAGATTTAACTGCATTCATTTCAGTTTGAGTTAATACTCGATCAGGGTCAAGTAATTTTACAAAGGTATCTGGGGTATATCCATTTTCATTAAGTACAGTTTTTATCGAATCACTTGTTTTGTGATTGACAACCTCATCAACAACCCTAACCCCACCAACCTCATCCACAACTTTCGCACCCTTAGTTAATTTTACTGCTTTATCCACACCTTTTGTACCTACAACTGCGAGGGCAATTTCTCCAAAGGCACGACCGAACCAATTTCCTCGGCTTTCTGCGTCGCCATTAATAACATCTTCATTCCATGAAGTTTTGATTGCATCCCATATTCCTTTTGCGGTTTCGATTGGGTGTTGAATGACATGCACAAGGCCTTTAAAAGTTTCAACCGGATGAGTGATGATGTTCCAAATTCCTTCAACAGTGGCTACACCGACGTCCCAGAGTCCGGTTGCAAATCCTTTAACAGAGTCACCCACGACTCCAAAGAATTTTCCAACTGATTCCCAAAATGATTTTTTAGGAGGATCGGTTAACCTCTGTGAATTGGAGTTTACTTGTTTATCCGCTTGTTCATACCGAGATGCACTATTATCTACGAAACTATGTAGTTGGTTGAGGCGCTTTTCCAAATCACGTATGGAGGATGCCATACTACTTAAATTTCCTCCAATGCCTTGCCTACTAGTGATTTGACTGTCAATCGCATGGCGTAGACTCGATATTCGACTCTGTGTATCTGTCAAATCGGAAGTGATTCCTTTTAGTCGACTGTTTGAAGATCGGACACTATTTACTTTAATGTCAATTTGAGCCACTTCGATACCTCCTTTCGTGAATGCTATCGGAACATGGACTTCAGATCATCAATCGATGTTCGATTATAGAATGGCTCAGTCCCGTTAATGATTGAATTTGTGAGTGGAAGATTCTCAATAAGGTTAAGAATTTCAAGTAGCTGCTGAGTATTTTCATTAACTGCTTTAAAAACCTGAGATAAAAGTTCCACCGTATTTTCCTCTTCTTGATCAATGATAAGTCCAATCACAGGGATCGGATTCGTAGATTTAGCGGGATTATAAATATGTGTAAAATAGGCATTTTTAATAGTAGGGAAGTTTTTAAGTTTGCTTGAAATAACTTCAAGGACCGATTGAGGGATCTCTGTCATCTGGTTTGCCAGGAAATTCTGTTTTTCTTCAAGACCTAACTCATCAAAAAAATAATGAAGAATTCTTCCGTCACGTAAGGTTTCAAGCTCCTCTTGGATGATCTTTTTACTGATATCAAAACCAGGGTTCAGAACCCAAGGGGAATCTAGTTCAATCAACTTTAGAAGCATTGGTGTAGAAATTTTAATATATTTATACTTTCCTTTATAGATGGAGTTGAATTTCTCAACACTTGAGTACACAGGCAGCACGAGCTCATTATTCATTTCAATATATTTCAGATTCAAAGTAGGCGAACCGTTTTTGTTTTCCGAAGAAACAGTGCCAATCGTAACAACCTCCAAATCCATGAAGGCTTTATAAAAATAATACCGTTTCATCGGATTAGTTATGGCTTCGGACAGAATGGCATCAAATAGGTCAATAAATTGATTTTTCATTATGTTCAATACACGCTCCAATTTAGGCTTATGGTAATATTATACAATCTGGCCAACGGTAAAAGTAGGTAATAAAGAACTAGGAAAAAGGGCGCATTTTCTAAACGTGGACATCCATTTTTTGTACAAATTACCATTTATCACACATTATTTGATCCTGGTCATAAAATGTATAAAAGTGGTCAATAAAAGACCGGGAAAGTTGTGATCTGAATTTATGAAAAACAATTCAAACAATCACTTCTTATTTAAAAACCTAATGGAAAAACGAATGTCATTTGAGCGGGTTTTTGAACATATTTTAGAGTTCATGCGATCTGATCCAAGTGGGAAATTCAGGCTTATTATTGGTACAGATTCTCAGGTGCATCCAAGGCAAACCATCTTTATTACAGGAATTGTGATACTTAATGAAGGAAAAGGTGTGTGGGCATGTATTCGAAAAGTGGTTGTTCCGAGAAGAATGGAACATTTGCATGAGCGGATTTCCTATGAATTATCATTATCGGAGGAAATTGTTTCATTATTTACCGAGGAAAAGAAAAATCAGCTTATCGATATAGTGCTGCCACATATTTACGATGGCGCCTCATTCACGATGGAGGGGCATATTGATATTGGGGCAGGGAAAAGGAACAAAACACGTGAATTTGTGAAGGAAATGGTGACACGAATGGAAGCAATCGGTGTGGAACCAAAAATAAAACCAAATGCATTTGTGGCCTCATGCTACGCAAACCGTTACACGAAGTAAAAATGAACGGACTAGGTGCCTGGCACTTTAGCGTGCATTTACGCCGGGAATCAGGCACTTAGTCGGTAAATCAAGCTTTCTTTTGCGTTTTAATAAAATTCCGAATAAAACTTATGAAAAAAATCAATGGGATGTACCCATATACGAATATGGTCCCCGTATATTTCACTGTCTTTCCGATTAACTGGGTGTAATACAAATCGATTAAGAAGCTATTGGTATACAAATAAAGAGCAAGCAAAAAGAGCAGGATGTATGTCGGTTTAATTTTGGGAATTGTAAATTTAATGGCTCTGACAGCAGACCAAAGATAAATACAAATGACTGGGATAATCACTAAAAGCCAAGTAAAGATAAATATGAATTCAAAGCGCTCCAAAAAGGAGAATTGAATGATCTTGATCATCGTTAAAGTTGGCCATATTAAGTGCTGCATCTTTCCTTGGGTAAAGAACATGAAGGTTACGAGGGTAATAGCCACATACAAGATTGTTGTAAAGAATAAAGCAAAATGTCCCCATTTACTCGCCTTTTTTCTGTTCTTTAAGAAAGGAAAATAAAGAAGTGCTGTTTCAAAACCTAAGTATAACGGCACAGATTCTTTAGCAGAAATATAGTGCTCTTTTAAACCGTATTTAAAAGGAGGTAAAAGGTATGATACTTCGAGATATTGAATTAAATAGAAAAAGGAAAGCAACAAGAAAACGGGTATAACTAAACCCCAAAAAGCAACCCCGGTAATAACTCGAAATCCGCCTGCGACTAGATAAAAGATTAAAGCACATAGGACCAAAGCATATTCCCAACTAGCTATTCCGTTGAAAACCCAAACTTGAAGAGCGTCAATATATGAATATAAAACGGACATGCCAGCGATGGAAAAATAGCATGCCATTAATAGATTCAGTGCTCCCCCGAAAAATTTTCCGAATAGATCTTTGTGTAAGGAAAGAATATCACCGGCAGTAGATTGTTTCATGATATATAACATCATGAAAAATATGATATTTGTACTCAAACCTACTACAAATACGGATAACCAGGCATCATAGCCGGCCCCCTGAACGATCGCCCGTTGATATTTTAAGACGGTTATTCCAGTTTGGGAACTATGAATTAAAAAGAACAGTAAAAAGGGAGATACTAGTTTATTTTCGCTAATCTTACTGTTGTACATAATGGACCATCCTAGTCTAGCTAGCCTTGAAGGCCGGAATGTATGATTTCTAGGTTCACGTTAATATTTACTGGTATGGAAGGGTAAAGTTCTTCATAAAAAGAGTCCTCATTCCAATCTTTATCCTGTGAACGGACAATATTCCCAATCCCTAGGGGGTCAACCCCTTTTTCTTGAAAGGTTTTAATTAGTTTTTCCACATCTGTTTTTATGTCTTTCGCAATGATCTTTTTTAACGTCTTAATATCGTTTGGATTCTCTAAATCAAATCTTTTGGGGCGGTGCATGATGGTCCATATAAGATTCATCGTAAGGTTTAGCTGCTGCTCACTCTTTATCCACTCCCACGTATTTCTGCTACGGAAACCTTGAACGACAAGTGATTCCAGCCGATCCCCATCTTCAAGGCTAATCTCAAAAAGGGCTTGTGTCCGGTAATCCTCGAGAACCGAGAATAGAAAGGTTTGTTCTTCATTTAAATGAAGCTTGAACTGATCATCTTTAAAAATTCCAACCTTATCTATTTGGATTTTTCCGAAATCGTCAATCGTTATCATTGGTACATATGGATCCATTCCTTGTCCGTAAAAATGATTTAAGAAGACATGGAGATTCATGAATGGAATTAATTGTCCTTTCATATTGTGTTTGATTTCATCTGATAATGTCAGAAATCCTTGTTTTTTCAATGCTTTAAGAGTCTCCTCTGCGGAGTGAGTGGAAGCTACAATTTGAATACCTGTTCCGATATTTGGGTTCGCAAGAATTCGCTCTATGGCATCACGAACCCCAGCTTCTGCATAGCCTTTTCCTAATACCAAGACCCTCACCTTGGCTAACTCGACAGGAGTACTTGTATGGGTTGCCATCTTAGATGTTAATAAAGCAGCTACGTCCGCATCTGCTTGTAAATATTCGATTTTATCACCTGCCTTGCTTTTTGTATATTCGGGGATAAGTACAGTTCCTTTCAATTGTCCCCTGTTATTTAAATCAAATCCAAAGACAGTAATAATGCTTAATTTGTCAATAATTCTTGTTCTCGTACAGCCAACAAGAGCTACCAAGCAAGCCAATATTAGAATGAAAATAATCGTTTTTCTCCACTTATCCATATATCAACCTCTGCCTTTTTAAAAATTTTTACTCTGAATTTAGCCCATCTTCAGGATCTTGATTTGCAGATGGTTTAAATCTTAAATTACTTAAAACTCTAAAAAAGGAGGGGCGTTTTCCATCTCCTTCAGGGCTTGGTCTTAAAAATGAATGACTAACACCACCCTTGCGATATGGATAAAGTGGTACCAAATAAGGAATGCCAAGTGATTTTAAACGCAATAAATGCCCAATTAAGAATAAAATTCCAATGTAAATCCCCAATCCTCCCCAAATAGCTGCGAGAATAATAAAGGGATATCTCAACAAACGTACTGCATTTGACAATTTATAAATGGGTGTTGTAAATGAAGACAATGCTGCAAGTGCTACGATAATTAACAAAATATTACTAGTTAGAGCTGCTTGAACTGTTGCTTGTCCAATTACGATTCCCCCAACAATCCCAAGGGTTTGTCCAATTTTTGCTGGAAGACGTGCACCCGCTTCCCTAAGAAGGTCAATGGTTACTTCTAAAAATAATGCCTCAATAAAAGGAGGGAAAGGCACACTGGCTCTTGAAAAAATAAGTGGGCCTAGTAAATCCTTCGGGATCACTTCAAAATGGTAGGTTAAAATCGCCACATAAAACGCAGTGGCAAAAATTGAAAACAACATGCCAAATATCCGAATTAATTTAAAAAAAGAAGCAATCACACTAGGAAGATAAAAATCTTCGGGAGTTGAAAAAAAGTCCATCAGTGTGATAGGGCCAATCAAGGCATATGGCGATTTGTCACACATTAAAATAAGTTCACCTTTTAAGAGGGCTGCAGATGCACGATCAACTCTTTCTGTTGAAATAAATAATGGAAATGGTGACCTTGAGTGATCTGAAATCATTTGTTCCAGTTCAGTACTATCAAACACTCCGTCTACATCAAGATCTAATATCCGTTGCTTCGCTGTATTGATATACTGAGGATTTGTAACTCCCTCTAAGTATGCAACTGCGACGGATGTCTTTGTTCTAGTCCCAATTGCGAATTGCTCAATAATCAGATCTGTGGTGGCCAAATGATCCCTTAATAAATGCAGATTTGAGTTAAGGTCTTCGATAAAGCCTACCTTTGGACCAATGACGCTAAATTCATTTTCTGTTTCATTCGTTTCGCGCTGACCAAGCCTTGAATTTCCAATGTTAAGTAGGGCAATTTCCTCTAAGTGGTTTTTAAAATAAACAGCAACCGCACCTGTATGTAACCCCTTTTCTAAATCTTGGCCACTCTCAACAAATTGAATACTTTCAATTGGAATAATGTTTTTTAAATCAGAAAGCTGCTGAACATCTGCAATTTTTTCCTTCAATGAGATTAAAACAGACTGTTGAAGGATATTCATATCAACCATCGTACTAAAATAGCTGATTTCGAGAAATTCAGAAGACGCAACAGGGGAGTATGTAGTAAAATCAAATGACTTTTTTGACTGTTGAAAAACCTCGGCAATTGTTCGTTCATTCGTTTCATAATTTGACTGCAAAATATTTTCCTTCATACCATCCACCCCCATCAACCGCTTAATGGTCATTTTAGTATGAAACAACTTTAATGGAATTATGTACCTTTTCAAAAAAATGGCCTAAATCGTAAAAAAGGGAAAGGGGTTAAATTTTTTTACAATGGGGAAGATTACCATTTACATAGATGAATAAACGGATGGGGGCAAGCCTATACATCATGAGAAATTATACGAATGATAATACAGCAAGACGTTATATTGCAGATGTTGGTTTGTTTGGGACCTCCATTCTTCACTTAAGGAATCCATATATTGCGGGCTGGTGGTCAGCAGCTTTTCCAGGCTTTGGTCATCTGATTTTAGGTAAATACCATAGGGGATACTTTCTTGTTATTTGGGAAATTATTGTAAACATTCATGCAAACGTGAATCTTGCGATGATCCATTCGTTTCAAGGGAATATCGAAATGGCTAAGAATATATTGGATACAAGATGGTTACTTATGTACATCCCTTTATATATTTTTGGCATTTGGGATAGTTACCGGTCAGCAATTGATTTAAATAGATTGTATATTTTAGCTGACCATGAAGATCATCGTTTTAATACTTTTACCATAGGTAATTTTGGTATGAACTACTTGGATAAAAGGAATCCAGTCTTGGCTTTTGTATGGTCATTGTTTATGCCGGGGCTAGGACACCTCTATAATCATAAGACGATTTCATCCATCTTTATCATCGTCTGCTGTGTCATCTTTTTCTATTTTTCTCATGCCCTAGAAGCTGTATCTCTCTTATTTTTAGGTGAAATAAGCGGGGCTACAGCGGTTTTGGATCCCGAATGGTTTATGTTTTTACCATCAATTTTCGGGTTTGCTATATACGATTCTTACATAAATACAGTTGAAAATAACAAATTATATGAACGGGTACAACGTAAATACTTAAGGGAAAATTACCAGTCAAGCCAATTTCAAGTTCTAAAGGGACAAAAAGTGAAGTGAATGTACATGCAGTTGTTTGCAACGTTTGATAGTAATGATTATCTTGAAATAGCAATCGCAGCAATCGAAAAAAAAGGGATAAAGAGCGAAAATATTTTTGCGGTTCCGCTTGATAAACGAACAGAGGATGTTAGACTATATGATACCTTGCATCAATCAGATGGGACCACCCTTATCGATATTGGTGTGGCACTTGCTACGGCATTTTCTGTAATTGGAGCAAGTATCGGATTTAAACTAACATGGGGCCCCATTTATTGGGGGTTAATTAGTGCTGCCCTGGGATTTATCCTAGGATTTGCAATTCGGTTATATGTGGAGCTAGTCTATAAAAAGAAAAAGAGAGCGCGAAAAGGCAAATTTGCCGAAATCATTCTTATCATTGATTGTGAAGAATCACTAGCCGCTCACGTGGAGAGTATCCTCTGGGAGCACTTTGCACAAGGCGTCGCCAAAGTAAAAGCGAATTCATAATACCTAACAAAAAATCTTCCTTAACCTGCCCTTTGTCAGAACAGGTTAAGGAAGATTTTTAAATTTACCAGTGGCAACGCAAATAATTGGTAATAGACGCAATTGTATAGCGAGTCGACGCAAATAATGAGAAACAGACGCAAATCAAGGCCAAATCGACGCAAATAATGAGAAACAGACGCAAATCAAGGCCAAATCGACGCAAATAATGTGAAAGCGATGCAAATCCAGGCCAAAGCGAAGCAAATAATCTGAAACGGGCGCAAATCCGCCACCGATTACGCAAATCCCCCCTTGGCGATGCTAGATTAAGTGGAATGTTAATACTTTCTAGGGGTATAGGAATTCCAAATTTGTAGTTTGTGCATTATACTTGGTTAGTATGCTGTAAAATAGGATAGAAATGGACTATGCTATATTTTAAATAATAAAAATGAAACGTAAAAACCGAAACTTCTATATAGATAGGTAGCTTTAAAGGGAGGAACAGTAATTGGCAGTAACAAAACCAGAAACGATGATTGCTGAAATAAAAAGTTTGGATGAAAAGGGTTCAGGACGGGCAAACGTATGGCGTGAAAATGAGCACGGTAATAAAAAGAAGCTAAAGCTCACCATTCCACAAACCCTTATTGGTGAGCAAGTGCGTGTGACCGTTGACCAACCGGATCGAAAACGTAGAAAAGTACAGGCTGATGAAATCCTAACATTAAACGAACAAAGGCAAGCTCCGCCTTGTCCCCATTTTGAAAAATGCGGTGGTTGTGTATGGCAGCATTGGGACTACCAAGGACAGCTTCAGTACAAAACGGATTATGTAAAGCGTCAGGTTGAATCACAAGGTTTCAATCCGGACCTTGTCAAAGACACCATTGGTATGGACGAGCCTTGGCGTTACCGCAATAAAATGGAATTTACATTTTCACCTGAAGGTTCACTTGGTTTACATGAACAAGGGAATTTCCGAAAAATCATTTCTCTTGAAACATGTTTAATTGCAGGTGAAAAAATGGTTGAAGGTGCGATGGAGGTTGCCAAGTGGGCGAAGGACCATCAGTTATCAGGGTATAACAAAGATCAACATGAAGGACTTCTTCGCCATCTCATGGTGAGACAATCCTTTGCTACTGGTGAAATCATGCTTGCCCTATTTGCAACTGAATCACCAAAGGGTAATCATCGAGAAGCAGCCGATGATTTAGTAAAACGGATCGAGGAAAAATTCCCAGAAGTAAAAAGCTTATTATGGCTTGAAAATACAGACTGGGCTGACCGAACACAATCAGAAGAAACACATGTATTAGCGGGGCGTGACTTTATTTACGACGAAATGGACGGGTATCGTTTCCGTGTTTGGTTTGACACATTCTTCCAAACAAACCCAACCCAAGCTCAGAAACTAGTCGACCTTGCCGTCGAAATGGGTGAGCCAAAGGAAACAGAAAAAATGATTGATCTTTTCTGTGGCGTTGGAACATTCTCCCTTCCATTTGCAAGCCGTGTTGAAAAGTTGGCTGGGATTGAAATCGTTGAAAGCTCTATTGAATCGGCAAAACGAAATGCAAGTGACAATGGTTTAACAAACACATATTTCTTAGCGAAGGATGCTAGAAAAGGAATTGATGAGGTGCTCGAAAGCTTTGGCAGACCAGAGTTGCTTCTACTTGACCCTCCACGCTCAGGTGCCGGCGGTAAAGTAATGAGAAGAATTGGCCGCTCTCAGCCAGAAAGAATCGTCTATGTTTCGTGCAACCCGGAAACATTTGCAACTGATATTAAAGAACTTGAACCGTTTGGATATACATTAAAAGTCGTGCAACCAGTGGACTTATTCCCACATACAGTCCACGTTGAAGCCGTTGCATTGCTTGTAAGGGAATAAAATAAGGTGCCTTTCCTGACAAGTTAAATTGTTGGGGAAGGCATCTTTTTTCAATTGCATTTATTATAAATCTAGTATTATAGTCTATACTATGGATAACCAAATGTAATAAGAATAATAGAATTTCATTTAGTGAGGTAATCTTATGATTGATCAATTAAAATCCGCATAAAAATCCTTGCTGGTTTGACGAGACTTCGTCAATTGTGCTGCCACCTTCCTTGTTTTTGGACAATTACAAAGGGGATTCAGGAAAGCTTCAGCAATTAATGGAAATCGTCGAAAATGCTGTAGAAAACGGCAGACGTATCCTGATTTTTTCCCAATTCACTAGCATGCTTTTGATTATTCGCGAACAATTAAGTAAGACAGGTTTGAAATACTTTTATTTAGATGGTCAAACAGCCCCTAAAGAACGGGTTAGGATGGTTGATCAATTCAATCAAGGTGGAGCAGAACTTTTTCTGCTTTCTTTAAAAGCCGGTAATACCGGGCTCAACCTAACAGGTGCGGATACAGTTATCCTTTATGACCTTTGGTGGAATCCAGCTGTTGAGGAGCAAGCGGCAGGAAGGGCACACCGTATGGGTCAAAAAAATGTTGTTCAAGTGATTAGATTAATCACCCAAGGAACGATAGAGGAAAAAATTTACGAACTGCAACAAAACAAAAAAGAACTAATCGAAACGATTATCCAACCAGGTGATCAGGCAATATCCAGCATTACTGAACAAGAAATAAGGGAAATATTGAATATATAATTTGGGGTGCCTGTCCCCAGGTAGTAACATGACTTGGGGACAGGTGTTTTTTAAATAGTTTATCCTATATCAACTATATGGTAAATTGAAGAAAAGGAAGGTGGTTTTATTGGATTACATTAAGAAGGAAACGTTAGACAAGAACGTGAAAGGAAAATCAGTAATCGCATTAACAGATTTTGCTGAGCTTTTTGAAAAAGAATTTGGTATTGTTGTTCCGTTGAAAGAAAAGACAACTTATGAAAAGTTGACCGAAGAGCAGAGGCGAAAATTGACTAAAGCTATTTTTTATAACGAAGAAGTGTTAGAACAACTCCGGAAAGCTTCAACTGAACGTGACTATATTCAAAATGATGAAGAAGCCATTCAAATTATAAAAAAGGCTGGAGATGGACAATAAGTATTACGTAAAATGGGAGAGGTCCGCACTACGTCAGTTAGGTAAACTTTACAACATAGATTTCGAAAGGGTTTATAAATCATCTACACTAATATTATCCCTCAATCCATATGGTCAATCATATGGTTCAGCCGACTATCCTGACTTTGAATCAATGGTTATCATTGGTCGTATATCCATAATACAATTGTAATCTATAGGATTTCTGAACATGAATTAACTGTTTATATTGAAGCCTGTTTCCACGCAAACACCGGTTGGGCACTTAAAGTATTTTACGGCGAACACGATCCATATTAGATATATTCGCATATACCTCCCAATACCTCATTTATTTGATCCTTTATTAAATCAACATTTTCAATTATTAATACTTAGTTCCAAATATTGTGTCTGACCCCATTTAAGCATGAACACGGCTTGGGGGCAGGCATTTTTTAAATCTCAAAATTGAGTGTGATTTTGCTTCGAAAAGTCCTTCATCGGTGTTATGAAGGACAATTCGCCTGTGGTTTTGCTCTGAAATGTCCTTCTTCTAGCTAGTCCCACATTACCAAAATACTTGAAAACTAATCCCTCCTTATAAATTTTCCAAAAGTAATAAATACTACAAGTATTACTAAGAATTACTGTCTGGAGGCCCTTATGTCAAAAAAGCAAAGTTTATTAAGGAATGGAAACAAGTCTTCCTTAATTGCTGCAATTGTGAACACAATTATTGCGATTATAAAAGGAGTTGCGTTTTTCTTTACGGGGAATGTTGCGATGTTTGCGGAAACGATGCATTCTTTAGGGGATGCCGCTAATCAATTTTTCGTATACATCGGCAGTGCCTTAAGTAAGAAAATGCCCTCGGAAAAATATCCAAACGGCTTCGGCCGGCTTGTAAATCTTGTTTTACTTGGTGCTGTTCTCATCGTTGGAATTATGAGTTATGAAACAATTAAAGAAGGGTATCATCACATTAAACACCCAACCGAATCAACTGGGATCGCAATTAACCTCTCTGTTTTAGGATTTGCCGCATTCTTGGAGTCGTACGTCCTTTTTAAGGCAATGAAAGAAGTTCTTCATGAAGCACATGTGGAAGCAAGCGGATTCGCAATTGTTTGGAAAAGCTTTAGTCATATTGGAAAAGCCACACCTGCAACAAAACTTGTGTTCATGGAGGATTTAGTCGCAACCTTTGGTGGGCTCATTGCGATTATTGGAATCCTGCTTTCTTATTCTGGAGGCTTTCATGCGGCGGAAGGAATTGCCTCTATAATGATTGGTCTAATGATGTTTTATGTTGTAGGGAAGGTATTTTTAGACAATGCAAAAGGTGTACTTGGTGAAGCAGATGAAGAGTTAGAAAACAAAATTGCGGAATTTATTTTTACAAATCCGGAAATCAAGGATATCCGTACATTGTTTGCGATGAAAGAAGGGGAGGACTTCCATATCGAAATGAAACTAGAAATTGACCCCACTCTTTCAGTGAAAGAAGCATTTACCATAAAAGAACGAATTGAAGAAAAAATACAAGGAATAAAAGGGGTGACTGATGTCATCATAGAATTCGTGGAAGATGATGGGGTTAGGACGTGGACGCAAGGACTTGCCACCCAATAGTCGTTAAAAAGTAACCAGAAACACTAAGCAAATAATTATTAAAGGCAACTTACCACATTACATGGTAGGTTGCCTTTTTTTCATAGTATTAATAAACAAAAATCGCAAAAAATTTGTAGTATTTATGATATTATTATCATAATCATAGTGAAAAATGTCGTTTTACATATTTTTATGAAAAACTAGAGGAGGCTATATGATAGGATTTACGCAATTAAAAGGCAAACTGAATAGCGACATAATCCTATTAGTAGCCCTAATGGGACTGGTTCTGTTCGCCTCTCATTTTAAATTATCACTTTTGTATGGAATTACATTTACATTTGCGAGTATTTTTCTATTCTTAATACTTCGCATATTTGGCTATACCGCTGCGATTGTAACGGGGCTTATCACAATTTTGTTTTCCAACGCTTTTTCAAACAGTCCTTTCTATGCAATCATTAGCTTAACGGAAATCATTTTTGTTGGTGCGTTTTTCTTTCGTGGCCGAAAAGCAAAAATGTTTTACGTCGATATGTTTTTTTGGTTATTAATTGGATTTGCTCTGTTATTTTTTATTGCTCGGGAATCTTTGTCAGGCAGTGCCCTTTATTTTCTAATATGTAAAGATATTGCGAACGGACTTTTCAATGTATTAGTTGCAGACGTTTTATTGGCATATTTTCCATTTTATAAATTCGTTAAAAATAAGCGAATCAATAAAAATAATGTGTCGATTCATCAGTTTTTATCTCAGATTACATTCTTCACCATTCTTGTTCCGTTTTTTATAAGTGTCATTACAAATGCAGTGAATACTTTTGATCTCGTAAAAAAAGATTTAGGTGTTGTAGGCGAAACGAGAGTGAATCGGATTGAAGATGAATTTCTCCAATTGGAAAACAGCATTGGAAATATCGATGTGAAGCAAATTGAGGATATCATTTGGAGAAATAAGAACCAAGAAAGCAATATTATTGTATTTGACAATAAGGATAATATCATTGCGTCGACAGCATTAACGGATTTTGATCCTAATAAGTACGAGGTTCGGGAGATTTCACCAAAGCTTTATGAGGCTCTGCCAGTCGTAAACAATGATGTACAGCCACTTACGAGATGGAAGGATGCTTATTATTTTTATACGAGGGACACGGATTCATTTCGAATTATGCTACAGTTCCCAATTGCTCAATATCAACAACGGCTCTTTAATACTTCGCTTGATCAGCTTACATACTTATTAATTCTTGCCGTTTCAGTCATTATATTTATAATGTTCATTAGCCAACTTCTTACGAACAACTTAAGGCAGCTTACAACAATCACGACAGGTTTACCACAAAAGCTTCGCAGCTTGGAAAATATTGAGTGGCCACAAAGCACTATTTCAGAGCTTCGTGTCCTGAGTAAAAACCTAAAGAAGATGGCAGATAAGCTGAAGGAACTTTTCCAAGAAAGTATCGAAATGAATCAAATTTTAAGTGAACAAACGAAGATGTTGAAGGAATCTGAGGACAAGCTCCATAAGCTAGCTTTTTATGATAGTTTGACTTATTTGCCTAATCGCTATTTTTTCCAAAACTATGTTAGAGAGCTAATCCGCAATAACTTATATAATGAGATTGCGATTATCTTCATTGACCTTAATCAATTCAAGCAAATCAATGATACTTTAGGGCATGATGCAGGAGATTCGCTTCTAAAAGCAACCGGGAACAAGCTTAAGAAGCTACAAGGAGATAACAGACAGGTATTCCGACTTGGAGGGGACGAATTTGTTGTTGTTCATTCGGTTGAAAATAAGGATGAAGTAACCGAAACGTTAGACATGATTGTCAAAGAATTTTCATCCTATTTTATAATAGCCGGCCAAAATCACTATATCACCGCAAGCGTTGGAGTTAGTATGTACCCAGAGGATGGGGAGGACTTAGATACATTAGTAAAATATGCAGATATAGCGATGTATATTTCAAAGGAGAAGGGTGGCAACACCGTTCAGTTCTTCGACGAATCCATGAAATATAAATTTCAAGAGCGTGTAACGATTGAAAATGCTTTACGTATAGCAGTCGATAATAAAGGATTTGAACAGTTTTATCAGCCTAAAATATTTGCAGGTAAAATTACAAGTATTGAAGCCCTACTACGTTGGAACGATCCCGTATTAGGGCCAGTTTCTCCAGGAGTATTCATCGAAGTAGCTGAGGAAATCGGCTTTATCTCTCAAATTGATGAATGGTCCCTTGTTCAGGCATGTAGGCAGAATAAACAATGGCAGTTAGAAAATCTTTTACATGTTCCGATTTCTGTAAACCTATCGGCAAAGCATTTCCAACAAGATTATCTTGTTTCCATGGTAAAGAAGGCCTTAGAGACTTCGGAATTAGAGCCAAAATATCTAAAACTAGAAATTACAGAAAGCGTGTTTATTTCTGACCAACAGCAAGTTGCCGATCGAATTCGAAGGCTAAAAGAGCTGGGCGTTCAAATCTCCATTGATGATTTTGGTAAAGGATATTCTTCTCTTTATCAATTATTGAAGCTTCCAATCGATGAAATTAAAATCGATCGACAGTTTATCCATAATATCGATAAAAATGAGAAAAAGGCATTACTAGTAAAATCGATTTTTGATATTGCGCATGGACTTCGTCTCAATGTGGTTGCAGAGGGAGTAGAAACCTGGGATGAATGTGGATTGCTTGTGAATATGGGCTGTGATGAAATTCAAGGCTATTTATTCAGTCGACCTATAAGCAAGGATGATATGGTTGAATTTATCCGTAATCATAAATCAGTGAAGTTCGAAGCAGCGGTCAAAGGGGAAATAGACTAAAGGAGGCTCCGTAATGGAAGCCTCCTTTTAGTCATGTCTAGCTCCAGGCGCCTTCGTCTCGAGGTCATAAGCCAATCGCTTCTGAAGGTAAAATGCACCTTCTGTCAGCGCTTGTCTTATGCTTGTCAAATAAGGCTGAGCGCATTGCACTTTTCTTTCTATAGTGTAATATTTACATCTCCGTCTTCACCGATTTCAACAGTCGTGTAGCTTTCAAATGTTGACATTTCAGTGATATCATGTTTTTCCTCACTTGCGAAGCTCTCCATATATCGTTGATAGTTTTGCGGGTCTTTAACGATGTGGTAATAATAGGTCATCTTTCCGTCGTTATCACTATGGGTTCGTAAGAAAAATCTGTCTTGAAACTCGTTTTTAAACCATTCTCTCGCTTCCATATGGTTCGAAAAATCCGGCATATTGTCATAAATAGATGCTATATCAATATTCATGCTGATTCACCCCTCAAGAGATTTTCGGATGTGATTAGTATGTCCAGCTATTTACAACACATCCATTTATGCCAAAAAACCTATGCTCCCGATTTTAAGTTATTTTCAACTTTTATCTTCTTATCAAAATCATTTTTTTCAATTAATAGGGAAACCAAGATGCTCCCGACAATTGCCCAAAGAGGTGCACCAATGTTAAAGAAGTTCACACCTGACATTCCAATGACCAACGCGAAAAAAGCCCCCATTTGAAATGTTGTATCCGCAAAAGCAATTTTCAAGGAACTTAAAAGAACACCAATCATCGCTAAACCGGCAATCGTACTCACGATCACAGCTGGCATCGCAATAACAAAAGGAACCACAAAAGCCGCAAACACACCGAAGCATGCAAATAATACACTATTTGCAACTGAAGCGGCATACCGACCTTCCTTTTTACCCGAATCATCAGAGGCACAAATCGCTGTCATTGGTCCCGCAGTATTAATCGCATGAGCCCCGAAAAATGAAGCGAAAAATCCCAAGATTGCTCCAAAAACAGCCATCGCACTACTTGGTGGCTTAAATCCCTTTGCCATCAAGATTCCGGTTGTTTGTGCATTCTCCGTACAGATAATTAAAATTGCAAGCGGTATCGAAAGGGAGATAATAGCTTGAACACTGAAGGTTGGAATTTCTAGTTGGGGTAGCATAAACGAACCTTGGACCTTTGAAAAATTAAATTCATTCGTGACAACAGCGAGAAGAACAGAGACAACTAATGCTACTAACACAGGTGGTACTTTTTTGATAAATCGGGAGGAAAACAGATAAACTAAAATGGCCGAGCCGGCTAAAAGGGGAGAAATCTCAACAGATGTAATCATCTCAATCGCAAATCTCATCATGACACCAACAATCATCCCCATAACGATGGGGACAGGTATCCAATTCATCACTTTATCAATTAACCCGGTTGCACCAAGCCCAAGGACAATGAGATTCGCAACAAGATAGGCACCAATTGCTTCCGGCAATGAAAAATGTGGCAAAGCACCCGCAACCAACACGGCACCTGCGATGGAATAAGCCCCAGCGATGGGTTGCTTATATTTCAAGGATAAAAATAGTCCTAATAATCCCCCAAAGAAATACACAGCAAATAACCAACTTATTGTTTGCTCATGGGTTAAACCACCACTTGATGCACCTCCAATAATAATGAGCGCAGGACCAGTACATCCGAATATTGCCGCAACAACACCAGAACTAATCGTATTGATATTTAGATTTTCATATAGATCCTTAAATCTCCTATTACCTTTCATTGAAACCTCCAGAAATAATCACGATTTCCACTTTTTTAATAGAGCATATGTAAGTAGTTCTATAATAACACAAATCCCATTCGAGAATTACGTATTTTTTACGAACGTTTAAAAAACCACAAAAAAGGAAGAGCGAAAGAGTATGAAAGAGAAAACCCTATTTTTTTCCTCAAAAACAGCAGAATCACCGATTTGATAATTTAATAAAGATTCAGTATATTTGTAAATAATTACGAAAGGCTAAAAAACGTAATACATAATTTCGGGAGGTAATGAAGAATGACAACGACAGTAAACGAAACAAAAACATTAACAGTAAAAAAAGCAAATGGGATCGCCGAAGTTCACATCCATGTAAACAAAACGAATTCTTATGACCTTGACTATTACAAAGAATTAAATGCTGCAATTGATGATATTCGTTTTGACAATGATATTAAAGTAGCTGTTTTAATGAGTGATATGCCAAAATTCTTCTCAGCGGGGGCAAATATCAATTTCTTAAAATCTGCTGAGCCACGCTTTAAAACACAATTTTGCTTATTCTGTAATGAAACTCTAGATAAAATTGCGCGCTCTCCACAAATCTGGATTGCTTGCTTGGAGGGTCATACAGTGGGTGGTGGTTTGGAAATGGCCCTGGCCTGTGACCTGCGTTTTATGGGAGACCAAGCAGGAAAGATCGGACTTCCTGAGGTTTCTTTAGGTGTATTAGCGGGAACAGGTGGAACTCAACGTCTTGCCCGCCAAGTGGGACATTCAAAAGCTCTTGATTTGAACATCACCGGCGAAACATTAACACCTGGGGAGGCATTAGATATTAACCTTGTAGACCGTGTATATCCACAGGAAGAAATGAGAGCGAAAACGTTAGAATACGCAGAGAAGATTGCAAACAGTGCTACTTACGCAACATCTAATATTAAGCTGTCCATTATGAACGGCAAAGAAATGCCACTTAATGCAGCTATCCGTTACGAGGGCGAGCTTCAAAATCTATTATTCCGTTCACAAGATGCTCAGGAGGGCTTAAGTGCATTCATTGAAAAGCGTGAGGCTAACTGGAGTGGGAAATAAGAATTGAATGAAAGGCGATATCGGGTTTCCGGTATCGCTATTTCTTAAGGCTCAGTGAATGAATTTTTCCGAGCCTTTTTCATCAATAGGAGGAATAGTGTGAGATCAAATGAGTTTCAAGTCATTGTTAACTGGGGAGATACCGACAAAGCTGGTATCGTGTATTACCCAAATTATTTCAAATGGTTCGATATCGCAGGGCATCAATTTTTTAGAAGCTGTGGATTATCACCAAACACATTGGAAGACGAACGACAAATTATCCTGCCCATGCTTGATGCAAGATGCAGCTTTGAAAAAACATTATTGTATGATGACATTATAACGATTCGAACAAAGGTTGAAGAAATTAATACAAAAACGATCAAGCTACGTCATGAAGTATATAGGGGAGAAACAAGAACGGGACATGGGTATGAGATACGTGGATGGGTAAAACAATCACCAACCGAAATTAAAGCTGTTCCAATACCCAAGGATGTACGGTCCATTCTACAAGAAGACCTTCACACGAATGAAACAGGAAAAAGACCACTTTTTAATGCATAATTTCCAAAATCCTCTATAATAAAAATTAACATTATCGAAATATAACAAAAAATAGTAAGCGTGGTGACTTCGATGAAGCCTAGATCCTTAATGTTTACATTATATGGTGAATATATTAAATATTATGGGGGAGAAATTTGGGTTGGTAGTTTAATTGAACTTATGAAGCCGTTTGGGGTATCCGAATCGTCTGTAAGGGGCGCGATATTTCGAATGGCCCAAAATAATTTGCTGGAGGTCCGAAAAGTAGGAAAGAAGAGCTATTATTCCGCAACTGCCCAAGGTCGTGTTGATGAAGGGGTTAGCAGGGTGTATGCCACTCAAAATCACATATGGGATAAGAAGTGGAGAATCCTTACATATTCGTTTCCGGAAGAAAAGCGTGAGATTCGCAATAAAATCCGAAAAGAACTGATTTGGACAGGATTTGGTCATCTCACAAATAGTACACTAGTGACACCAAATCCCGTTGAGGATCAAGTAAAAGAAATGATCAAAGTATACGAAATTGAAGAATATGCGTTTTTATTCACATCATCTTCAATTGTAACACATGACAATCAAACCATAATTGATATCGGTTGGGACTTAAATATGGTGAGGGATGAATATCAAACCTTTATTGATACGTTCACACCAAAATTTGAAGAACTGCGGGAAAAAGCATTAAATAACACATTAAAGGATGAAGAATGTTTTTTTGAAAGAACTGTGCTTGTGCATCAGTACCGGAAGTTTCTTTTTCAGGATCCAGGTTTTCCAAGGGATTTACTTCCGCAGGGCTGGATTGGTATAAAGGCACGAGAATTATTTTGGAATATTCATCAGCTTTTATCGATCCCATCAATTCGGTACTTTGAGTCCGTTTTTGAAAGAGCTCCAGATCACGAAATTCAAATCGAACGTGATAAAGCACTAAATCCATTTGGAGAGATTTACATTTAACCGAGGTGAGACATGAATATTGAAGGAATTGAATTTGGCGGCTATCGGATTGGAATTCCAGTTCCATTCCCAATGAAGTATGTCTATTGTTATCTTTTTAAACAAGGTAACGGGTATGTGATGATTGATGTGGGATTAAACTATCGTGCTGCGAAAGACACATGGCATGAGGTTTTTGACCATTTGGGAATCGCACCTCGTGATATTCAAACAATCTATTTAACCCACTTCCATCCAGATCACTCCGGGCTTTCCGGCTGGATGCAAGAGCAAACTGGTGCTGATCTATATATGCATGAAATAGATGCCGCAATGATTGAACGTGTTTGGGGCGCAGGCAGCGTTCAGGTTGTGAGATTGAAAGAAATGGTATTGCAGCATGGGGTTCCAGAAGAATTAGCGGCCGGAATCGCCGACCATATGGATAAACTAGGTAAAAATGTGCTCCCGTTACCCGTTACAAAACCAATCGGTGATAGACTGGAGTTTGGTGAGAAACAATGGAAGGTAATACATACCCCAGGGCATAGTGCAGGGCATGTTTGCTTTTATCAGGAAGAAGAAGGCATCTTAATTGGCGGTGATCATATTCTTGAAAGAATTACACCGAATATTAGTGTTTGGCCAGGTGCCAGCCAGCACCCATTACATGAATACATTGCATCCTTACGTAAGGTGAAAAAGCTCTCAATTCAGAAGGTATACTCTGCCCACCATTCACCGGTGCAAAATGTAGGTGAACGCATTGATGAGTTAATCGAGCATCATGATGAGAGACTTGCCTATATTGAAAGTCTAGCAGATTATAAAACCGCGTTTGAAATCGCCGAGGTATTATTTGCCCACAGGGAACTCACTCCTCATCAGTGGCGTTTTGCAATCGCAGAAACAATCGCCCACCTAAACTATTTAGTGCATGAAAAACGAATCGCAAAACAATCACAACATCCTATAATTTATGTAAAAAAATAAAAAATATCAACCCAAAAGCACATGAAACGTTTCATGTGCTTTTAGTAGTGAAATTTATTGGATAACTTATATTGCCAAAGGCACGGTACGATGCAGGATGAAAGTGAAATTCCAAGTGAACTATCTACACCTGGGACGGAATAAATTCCTCTGCCCGCAATAATATCTCATCTTTTTTTACATCATATAACCCGTACGGAACCAGTCTTAATCCTGGTAAGAAATCACATGTTAGAAATAATAGAGTATACAAAATATCATGGAATGGAAAGCCTCGTTCCTGCAGTTTTTGTAGCAATTGATCATGATACTGTACGGCTTTGTCAAAAGAGGAATCTGTTGTCATCATTCCCGTAAGTGGTAATGGGATTTCAAGGATGATTTCATCTCCATCCACAATGACAATGCCCCCGCCCATTTCGTAAACTTGTTTCGCTGCTTTTGCCATTGCATGTTGGTTTCGTCCAACAACCAGTAATTCTGTTGTAGTATTATACGTAGACGCCATTCCATCTAACGTGACAGCAAACCTTTCAAGGATTGCTCTGCTGACCCATTCCCCTTTGCGACTAATCAAAGCTGCGTAAAGAAGGCCATCATGTCCGGACAGATCCGCAAAACCATTTACAGCATCTATCATTGTATCTTTCCTATGGGTAATCACATTGCTTTTAAAAAAGGAAACTGGAATTGGCTCGCTTCCGTTTGGATGTGGATATTGATATAATTCCGGATTTTCGAGAACAGATTTAGGAAATTCAAATGGCTCTCGTACGATGTATTTATCCCAATCAATTTCCGGCACTGATGCCAGCAACTGCCCATTTTCAGCAACTATCTCTCCACCGGCAACCACTAGATCCGGACGAAAACTCACTAAATCAGGAAGCAACAAGATATCTGCCTTCCTACCCGGAGCGATTCCGCCGATATAATCCTCCAGTCGAAGGTACGTCGCAGCATTGATAGTTACCATTTGAATGGCATCTATTACAGGTACACCGAGTTCGACTGCTAGGCGTACAAGCCCGTCTACAAAGCCTTCTTTTTCAATAAAAGCAGGATGTGGACCATCCGTTGTCATTAGAATTCTGCTAGTGCTTACGCTTCCATCAGTAATCATTTTAATAACTTCCTCTAGGTCTGGTCTTAATGAACTGTTCCGAAGTGTCGTCCACATTCCTAAACGGAGGCGGTCCAATGCCTCTTTAGCTGTGATTGCCTCATGACATGCCGTAACACCAGACGCCACAATTGCATTTAGTTTTTCATACGAACAGCCAGACGTATGTCCATCAGAAAACTTCCCGATTTTTTTTACAAAATCCATCGTTTCAAGTAAAAAAGGATCTCCATTGTACAGTAGTGGCCATCGGGTAACTTCTGCTGTTCCCACCACTTCCTTCATTTCCAAAAGTTCATGGATCTCCTGATGGTTATACCACTCCCTTTCTCCCGGATAATCGGCTTGGGAAACAATCCTTACCAGCCACAGAAAATTTCCAGGCAACGATTTCAAGTCCTTAACCATATCCTTAAAGCCTTTTGCTCCCATATGTAAGTAGAAAAATAGATTGTCGTTGACCGTTGTTGTAGTTCCTAGTGGAAGCACCTTACTTGTCATACTAATAGGATTATAGACTACCCATGGGTGAGAGTGTGCCTCGATAAATCCTGGGGATAGATACTTCCCTGCTGCATCAATCACCTTCGTATGTTCTCCAATTGCCGTTTCACTCTCCCCGACATACGCAATACAATCCTTATATATAGCGACATTCAGCTTTAAAAATTCCCCCGAATATACATTTATGACCGTACCGCCTTTAATAAACAGATCTGCCGGGATATTCCCTTTTGCTACTTCAACTAATTCTCCTCTTTTTGCCTTAAGCTCCAAATTCCTCACTTCCCATCTGTGATTTTACATTCATTATGAATTATTTTCTTTCGGTTATATTACATATTAATAAAAAGGTTTTAATAAAGTCAATCGTATTGCTTTAATTTATGAAAAATTCCTACTTTAATAAATAGCATATTATTCCGGGTTGTTCTGTAATCGAATAATGATGGCTGTAGTGAGTTCCTACTTTTAAATGGGATTTAAAGCCCCAGCGATTTTCTTTTACTCTCGTTTTTTAATTAACGTTTAAAAAAACAATATAAACATGTTGACAAATAATTTAAAATATTCTATATTACATATTATATACGATGGTTAAAAAAACGTAATACAAAGAGGTGTTCATTGATGAGTATAAAAGAGGCTGAGTTATTACAGGAAAAGGTTCAAAATGGATTTATTGTAGAGCTTATGGAGGATATGAATGATGAATATTTGAAAGCGCTAAAACAAACACTCGCGATTGTAGGAGATACAGAACTTCTAAGCGTACCGCCACTTTTAACAGTCTACGATCAAGCCCCAAACCTAAACTATAAGATTACTGCACTAGCAGTCATGCAGGATGAAATTGGTCATGCTCATATCGCATACCGCTTGCTGGAAGACCTCGGTGAGGATATTGATGAAATGCTCTACCGCCGACCAGCGAATCGATGGAAAAATCCATATGCTTTCGATTTTAAATTAAACAACTGGGTTGAATTAGGGGTCTTCAACGGATTGTTTGACCGTTCTGGATATACGCTTTTAGGTGATGCGTATGAACACACATCCTATGGACCTTGGAAACGTGCACTCGTTAAAGTTGATAAAGAGGAATTATTCCACCTTCGCAATGGTGAAATCATTATGAAAAATGCAATGAAGAAACCAGAAACGGCAAAGCAAGTTCAAGATGCCGTGGATTGGATGTTCTTAATGGCACTTGAATTCTTCGGAGTTGCAGACAACCTTAAGAGCCGTTCAGCTCAATTGGATTATCGATTAAAAGGAAGCACCAATGATGAACTAAGACAAAAATGGCTTTCAACTGCTGTTCCATTTTGTGAATCGATTGGAATTAAGGTTCCAGCTCATTACGATGAAGACCAAGGAAATTACGTAATCGATGTTCCGTTTCCTTGTAAATTTGATGCCGAAAATAGGAAATGGTTAACGGATCAACCAGATACCTGGGATGGCGCAATCGAGCGCTTTAAACAAAGGGGTCCTCAAAATAATGAGTTTGTTTCTCGAATCCAAAAGGGAGTTTGGGAGTTAGAAAAAATGAGAGCAGAGGAGGCATAAGCATGAGTGGGATTATCCAAAACGAACAAGAAACAGCTAAGTATTGGAATGCCCTTAAGGAAGTAATGGATCCCGAGTTTCCAATCAGCGTTGTGGATATGGGATTAATTTATAATATTACGCAAAATGGAAGCGATTTGGAGGTTGAAATGACCTATACTTCCACTGGATGTGCATGTATGCAGTGGATTGAAAATGATATCAAAGAACGTTTGCTGAAGGAAGAAGATGTTGGAGACGTACAGATTCAAGTTGTTTGGGATCCGCCTTGGACGACAGCAAACCTAAGTGAAGAAGGAAAAAATAAATTAAAGCACTGGGGGGTAAGTTCGTGACAGTAGCAACAGCAACTAAACATGATTACCTTCTTCTCACTCGGATCAATCGTGGAGATGAACTTATTCATGTCGGAACATTTAAAGCGGTTAATGAGAACTTAGCAAAAATTTATGCACAGCATATTTACGACGAAGAAGACTGGGTTGAAATGTACGTGGTGAAAAAAGAAGATCTTGTTTGCGTTCGAAGCCCAGAACCTTTATTTGGAAAGGAGTGAGATGGATGTCTAAGGAACATATTTCGTTAATTGAACTTGGTGAAACAATTGCTGATAATAAATTTATTTTAGGTGATCGCTTGGTCGAAATCGGTATTAGCGGCCCGACATTAGAAGGAACGCTGTCATCAATTGCGATGGCTCAGCAGGAACTAGGCCATTCCAGACTTTTATATCGCTGGGTTTCTGACTTAACGGGTGTTAAAACGGAAGTTAAACATCAGACTGGAAAAGCCTTTCAACAAAATGTTGAAATTGAGAATTGGGTTGAACTAATCGCAGGACTTTATGTAACAAATGTAGCGGCTGATTTAGTTATGAGGGCTATGATTGAAGCGAATAATCCAAATGTGAATCCTCCTTTTACGAAAATGCTAAAGGAACAGCAGGAGCATCTCATCTATTCACAGAGCTGGTGTGAACAGCTTTTACTTGATAAAGGTTCAATTCCGCGAAGATGCCAAGAAGCAATTGCAAAAACAGCTCAAGAGGCGAAGGAATGGTTAATTAAGATTGAAAATGATATGTATCTCGTCACAGAAAACATCATTCCAAAGGATGCTAGATTGGCAGAGAAGTACGATGCTGCGATTCATGAAGTGTCAAAGGATGTGGCGGAACAAAATGTCGTCTAATAAAGAGAATGTTCAATGTTCATTTTGCTCATCCGAAGATGTAAAGAAAATTTCATCCTTTGGTACAGCCCAACTAGTCAGACAATACTATTGCAATAAATGTAAAAGTATATTCGAATACATTCGATGGCAAAAGGAAGATGCGGCAAAGTAGAATGCGTGTTCAAAAAGGAGGATGAAGAGGACCGAGAATTTCAAGGCGGTGCAGCTTTGAGTACCGGAACGTATGCAGTTAATACGTGAGGAACGGAGAAGCAAGCCAACGCAGAAATTCGATGCGTCATATTCACCGCACTTTTTGAACATCATCTAGAAAGGATCGAATATCATGCAGCAAATAAAAAGAATAGGTGTAATTGGTTCTGGAACGATGGGTGCAGGGATCGCTCAATTACTCGTTCAAAATGGATACCCTGTCGTACTTTTTGATATCGATGAAAGGGCGGTAACGCGAGCGAAGGAAGCAATAGAATCAAAGTTAGAGAGATTAGTAGTCAAAGAAAAAATAATCCTTGCAACGTCAGAACAAGCAAAAAAGAATTTGGATACGACAACGGATATGAACTCATTTGCTGATTGCCAGTTAGTAATTGAGGCAGCGCCTGAAAAGCTAGAAATTAAACGGTCTATCTTTTCACAACTGGAAGAAATCTGTACGAAAGATTCGATTTTGGCAACGAATACTTCCTCACTTTCGATTACAGAAATCTCTGGTCAAAGCGCTAATCCAGAACGAATCGCAGGCTTACATTTTTTCAATCCTGCACCAATCATGCCGCTTGTAGAAGTAGTAAAAGGGTTAAAAACAGCCTTCTGGGCTGTTGAAACTCTTGTTCAATTCGCTAAAACAATCAATAAGAGCCCGGTAGTGTGTAAGGATACACCAGGCTTTATTGTGAATCGAGTAGCCCGACCATTTTACAATGAGGCATTGCGAATTATGAATGACAAGGTGGCATCGGTTGAACAAATCGATCGAATTATGAAACGTGCAGGGAATTTTAAAATGGGTCCGTTCGAATTACAGGATCTAATCGGGATTGATATCAATTTTGCAACCACAAAATCAGTATATGAGGGATTTCATGGAGAAAGCAGATTCCGTCCTCATTATTACCAGGAGCGAATGGTTCAATCAGGTAGTTTAGGAAGAAAAACAAAAGGAGGGTTCTTCGATTATGACAAATAAATCCGTCGTCATTGTAGGAGATAATCTTATCGCGAAAGAACTCTTCTATTCTTTTCAAGAAAACCCGCAAGTTCAAATGGTTGATTTACGGTCGGGTGTCGCACATGTTGATGTCGTGATTGAAACGATGAATCTTGACAAGGAAGAAAAGAAACGCAGGATTGGGGAAATTGAAGCAAGCGTTTCACCTGCGACTTTGATTTTATCAACTACTCTTGGTGTGACAGCAACAGAGGTCGCTTCATGGCTTTCCCATCCTGAAAGATTAATAGGATTTGGCACATTTGCTAATTTTAGAAAAGGCAGCTTGATTGAGGTTGCAATGCCATTACAGGCAGAACCAAGGTATGTCCAGGTTGCGTCAGACATTTTTTCATTAATTAATCAGGAAATAGAACTTGTGGAAGATGAGGTTGGCATGGTCTTCCCAAGAATTTTATCAATGATTATCAATGAGGCAGCTTTTGCATTAACAGAGCAAACTGCAGAGGCGAAGAGCATTGATGTAGCCATGAGAAAAGGCACCAATTATCCAATGGGACCCTTTGAGTGGTCGCAGGAAATTGGACTTGATGATATATATACAGTTTTAAATGGTTTATATCATGAATTGGGGGAAGAGCGTTATCGACCAGCACCACTTATCCGAAAGCTTGTATACGCTGGGTGGATAGGCGGAGAAACCGATAAATGCTTTTACCATTATCAAAACCGTCAAAATAAGAAGCTTTCAGTATGAAATGCAAAAACGTGATGTGTGTTATGGGTTGGCGACAATGTGCATCGGCGTTGGCCAAGGAATCGCAACGATTATAGAGAAATGTAGGGAGTGAAAGAACATCTATGGTGGAATTAAAAGAGACGTACAAACTACTAATTAACGGAGAATACTCGAATAGCAGCAATCATGATTTTTTTGAAACCTATAACCCTGCAACTGGTGAAGTTCTAGCAAAAGTAGCAAAGGCAACAAAGGAAGATGTGGACCGAGCTGTTGACGCAGCTAGAAACGCATTTGAAAATGGCAAGTGGCCAAAATTGCCTCAAGCAAGAAAAGCAAGAGTTCTAAATAAAATTGCAGAAATCATGCGTGAGCGCTTTAATGACCTTGTTGAAGCGGAAGTTTTAAATAGTGGAAAAACAGTTGCTGCTGCAAAGGGACAAATCGGTCAAGCGATTGAGGACTTTGAATTTTATGCTGGAGCTATTACAACCTTTGGCGGACGTACGAACCCAGTTCCCAATGGATTCTTTAACTACACAGTTAAAGAACCAGTCGGAGTATGTGCGCAAATCATTCCGTGGAATTATCCACTAATGATGGCTGCTTGGAAAATCGCACCTGCAATTGCAGCTGGATGTCCGGTTATTCTAAAGCCTGCATCACATACACCGATTACCGCATATATGCTTGCAGACATCTGCCATGAAGCGGGAGTACCAGCTGGCGTAGTCAATGTTATTACAGGAAGTGGTTCTGTCATTGGTCCATACTTAACAACCCATCCTGGAATCGATAAAGTGGCCTTTACTGGTGAAACTGAAACCGGAAAAGACATTATGGCAAAAGCATCAGAAACACTAAAGCGCGTTACGTTAGAATTAGGCGGAAAGTCTCCTAATATCGTTTTTGATGATGCGGATATTGACGGAGCTGTGGTTGGTTCTATTTATGGAATCTTCTATAATACAGGACAATCCTGTGAGGCTCGTTCAAGAGTATTTGTTCACGAGAACATTTACGATGAATTTGTCGAAAAATTTATTGAAAAAGCTAAAAAGCTAAAAGTTGGTGATCCATTCGATAAGGAAACACATATGGGAGCCTTGATTTCTAAAGACCATGAAGAAGTCGTTGATGGTTATGTAAAGCTTGCAATTGAAGAGGGCGGAGAGATCCTTTATGGAGGAAAAAGGCCAGAAGGTGGCGAATTTGATAATGGATATTGGTATTTACCAACCGTTATCGGAAATGTCACGAATGATATGCGAATTGCTCAAGAAGAAGTCTTCGGTCCAGTCGTTGTCATCATGAAATTTAAAGATGAAAATGAAGTAATCAAGCAATCCAATGATTCTATTTTTGGACTTGGTTCTGCCGTATGGACGAAAGATCATGGTAGAGCACACCGAATTGCAGAGGGACTTCGTGCAGGTATCGTTATGGTAAATTGTCCAATTTCAGCCTTCCCTGGAACACCGTTTGGTGGCTACAAGCAATCAGGGTTTGGAAGAGAGTTAAGTGTCGAAACACTTGATCTTTATTCGGAAACAAAAAGTGTTGTCTCATATAATGGTGAACGTCCACTAAATATTTTCAGAATATAGTTTATTTATATAATTTTCAATCATACCAAATGGAGGAATGTAAAAATGTCGATTAATGTAGAAACAAAAACACTTACTGTAAAAAAAGCTGATGGGATTGCTGAAGTTCACATCCATGTAAACAAAACAAATTCTTATGACCTTGATTATTACAAAGAATTAAATGCTGCGATTGATGATATTCGTTTTGACAATGACATTAAAGTGGCTGTACTAATGAGCGATATGCCGAAATTCTTCTCAGCAGGTGCAAATATTAATTTCTTAAAATCTGCAGAACCGCGTTTCAAAACACAATTCTGCTTATTCTGTAATGAAACTTTAGATAAAATTGCTCGCTCTCCACAAATCTGGATTGCTTGCTTAGAAGGCCATACTGTTGGCGGTGGATTAGAAATGGCTCTTGCATGTGACTTACGTTTTATGGGAGATCAAGCAGGAAAAATCGGACTTCCAGAGGTTTCGCTAGGTGTGTTAGCGGGGACAGGTGGTACTCAACGCCTTGCACGTCAAGTTGGCCACTCTAAAGCTCTTGATCTAAATATCACAGGTGAAACTTTGTCACCCGGGGAAGCATTAGCTATTAAACTTGTAGATCGTGTGTACCCTCAAGAGGAAATGAGAGCTAAAACGTTAGAATATGCACAAAGAATAGCGAATAGTGCTACTTACGCAACTTCTAACATTAAGCTATCAATCATGAATGGAAAAGAAATGCCACTTAACGCTGCAATCCGCTATGAGGGTGAACTCCAAAATCTATTATTCCGTTCACAAGATGCTCAGGAAGGCTTAAGTGCTTTCATCGAAAAGCGTGAAGCAAACTGGTCAGGTAAGTAAAACATTAAACAATCTTCTTTGCGGCTTATTAACACTATATACACGGTGTCAATAACAAAATATCACCTATGAATAACTCCAAATATGTGGAGGTAAAAATTTACCTCCACTAGCTGAAATTTTTACTATCGAAAGATAAGGTAAGGAGGAAAATTGTGATAAAAGTAACTTCGGATTTAAAGGGAATCGCAACGAAGTACAACGCAGCCGACAGATTTATTGAAGAAAATGTACGGAACGGATTAGGGGATAAAGTAGCGATTGTAAGTGGAGATGAACAAGTCACTTATCAGGAACTGCTAAACCGGGTTAATCAATTTGGAAACGCTATCAAAGGGTTGGGGATGGAAAGCGAAAATCGCATGCTAATGGTTATGCATGACACCACTGAGAACATTGTATCCTTTTTTGGGGCGGTAAAAATTGGTGCACTTCCAATCCCAACTAACACCATGTTACAGCCCGAGGATTATGAATATCTTTTAAATCACAGCCGTTCAAAGGTGCTTGTTATTCACGAGGATCTTTGGAGCAAAATCAAGGTAAATAGAGATCGATTTGTCTTTCTTCAGCATGTTATCGTCATAACAGAAAACACATCCGTTGATACGAACGAAATTGATTTCCACGAACTTGTAAATAATGCTTCAACTGAACTTGACTCATTTTTATCAGTAAAGGATGATCCTGCATTCTGGCTTTACAGTTCAGGAAGTACCGGGAATCCAAAAGGTGTTATTCACCACCAACGAAGCATGGAAGCCGCACTAAACACGTATGCGAAACAAGTTCTAGGGATGGATGAAAATGATATTACCTTTTCTGCTTCAAAGCTCTTCTTTGCATATGGACTTGGAAACGGGATGTATTTCCCATTGGGAGCCGGAGGTACAACCGTTCTTTTAAAGGATCGTCCTACACCTGATAAAGTGTTTGAAACACTTGAAAAGACAAAACCAACGATCTTCTTTGGTGTTCCAACGCTTTATGGCAGTTTGATTAACTATGTAGAGCGAACAGGCAAGATTCCTGACCTATCTTCTGTGAGAGTTTGTGTATCTGCCGGTGAGGCACTTCCTGATACATTTGTGACTAAATGGAAGCAGCTCTTTAATCTCGATATTTTAGATGGAATTGGACTAACAGAGGCCTTACATATCTTTATTTCAAACAGAGTTGGCGATATTCGCCCTGGCAGTACCGGTAAGCCTGTTCCAGGCTATGGAGCGAAAATTGTAAATGACGATGGTCAGGAAGTTGGACCCAATGAGGTTGGGGACCTAGTCATCAAAGGTGAGAGCCTAACTGGAGGATACTGGGCCAATATCGCCGAAAATCATAGGAAGTTCCATGGTGAATGGATGTACACAGGAGATAAATATTATAAGGATGAACAGGGATATTTTTGGTATTCTGGGCGTTCAGATGACATGCTGAAGGTCGGCGGAATCTGGGTATCACCAGTTGAAGTAGAAGCAACAATACTCAAGCACGATTCTGTACTTGAGGTAGCGGTAATCGGAGTGAAGACAGAGGATAGTTTGGATCTTCCGAAGGCTTGTATTGTGCTGAAGGAAGATGTTTCCCCTTCCGAAGAATTGAAAGCTGAATTAAAATCTTACGTAAAAGCAAATTTAGCACCTTACAAGTATCCTAGAGTCATAGAGTTCATGGACGAAATTCCAAAAACTGCTTCCGGGAAGATGCAGCGTTTTAAATTAAGACAATAAAGATGTTTTGGATATGAAAGAAAAATCAACATAAAAACAAGATTATTGCAGCTTAGGAATTTCCACCAAAGAGGGTCAATAATGAATGCGTTAACCAAAAAAGGGAGGTTTACCATGAAACAAGTAAAAGGAAATTGGTTGATCATGTTGGCATTTGTTCTATTACTTTCAGCATGTAGCTCAGGGGCAATCAGTACAACTTCTAAAGATAGTAATAAAAAGGAAGAAAATGAGGCACCAGCTACTACGGATTCTGCAAGTGACGAACCAATTAAAATTGGAGCTTTATTACCAGCAACCGGTGTATACGCGTCACTTGGTGAAAATGTTAAGAATGGTATGGAGCTTTATTTCGAGGAAATAGGCTGGGAAGTTGCAGGAAAGAAGATTGAAATTGTGCATGAAGATACAGAGGCAGACCCTCAAGTATCATTACGTAAGCTTCGTAAGTTAATGGAGCAGGACAAAGTTGATATTTTAACAGGTCCAATCAGCACTGCGGTCGCTTATGCAATTCGTGACGAGGTTGACAAGAATAAATTACCATTCCTTGTATCACATGCCGGTGGAAACGATTTAACGAGAGCAAAGCGCAGTGATTATATCTGGCGTTCGTCCTTCTCTTCCTACCAAATTGGACACTCAATGGGCCAATGGGCCTATGACAATATTGGAGGGAAAATCTATTTAACAGCCGCTGACTATGCATTTGGTCACGAAGCCACGGCAGCATTTAAAGATGCTTATACGGCTGCAGGTGGAGAAATTGTGGAAGAAGTATTTGCGCCACTTGGAAATAATGACTACTCTTCTTACCTAGCAAAAATGAACCGTGATGACATTGATGGTATCTATGCATTCTTTGCTGGTACTGATGCAATCCGCTTTGTTCAACAATACGAGCAATACGGATTAAAAGGAAAGATTCCTTTAATTGGTTCCGGTTGGCTTACAGCTGAAGACACTCGTCCGCAGCAAGGAACGGCCCCTGAAGGAATCATTACTTCAATTTTCTGGGATTATAGCTTAGACACTCCTGAAAATAAAAAATTTGTTGAAGCGTATGAGGCGAAATTCAATACTAGACCAAGTATTGAATCTGCAGAAGGCTATGATGCAGCAGCGATCATGGCAAAAGCAATTGAAGCGTTAAACGGTGATGTTTCAGACCCTGATAAACTAGTAGAGGAAATCTCAAAGGTTGAGCTTAATAGCCCAAGAGGTCCAATCAAGTTTGACCAGGAAACCCATCAAATTATTCAAAATCTTTATATCGTTGAAACGTATCTAGATGGTGACAAGACAGAAAATAAAGTGATTGACACAGTACCAGAAGTTGTAGACCCAGGAAAATAAAAAGTAGAATCTGGAAAGAGGCAAGTGGTTGTTGCCTCTTTCTTTTTAACCGATAGGAGGGTAGTAATGGATACTTTAGTTTTGCAATTAATGAACGCTCTTAGCTACGGGTTTCTCCTTTTCACCATTACATGTGGGATAAGTCTTGTTTTCGGTATTTTGGGAGTATTAAATTTAGCACATGGTTCCCTGTATTTACTAGGATCATATGTTGGTTATTCAATCGTTGTAAAATCAGGGCTGCCATTTTGGGTTGCTCTCTTAGTTGTACCTTTTATTATTGCAATCATTGGATTGATTTTAGAAGTCATTTTACTTAGGCCTACATATAAGCTTGGGCATCTATCCCAGGTATTGTTAACCTTTGGTCTTGCTTACATCTTCCATGACCTCTTTTCCATTATTTGGGGTAAGAATATTATGACCGTAACCCCCCCAGCTTTCCTAAGCCAATCTGTTGAAGTTATGGGAAATATGATTCCTTCCTACCGTCTTGCGCTAATTGTTGTCGGAATCATCATTGCATCGGCTCTTTGGTATACACAGGAAAAAACAAAATGGGGTGCCGTTATCCGTGCAGGATTATCAGATAAAGAGATGGTTGGTGGACTTGGCGTTAACATCCACCTTGTCTTTACACTCGTATTTTTCTTTGGAAGTTTTTTAGCGGGAGTAGGTGGAGTATTGGGTTCTCCAATACTAGGGGTAGCTCCGGGAATGGAGTTTAATATTCTGATTTTATCTCTCGTCGTCCTAGTTGTAGGGGGGCTCGGATCTGTAACGGGGACGATTGTCGCGAGTCTTTTAGTTGGAATAGTTGAAACATTTAGTCGGTTCTTTGTACCGGAACTAAGTTTAATCATTACATTTGCATTAATGGCTGCAGTATTAATTATCCGTCCGCAGGGATTGATAGGAAGGAGGACATAAATGGGCAAACAGTGGGTCAAGGGTAGTCTACTATTTATATTGATGGTTGCTGCTCCATTTTTCGTCTCTCTCTATTACGTCAACATTATTACGGAAATTTTAATTTTTGGGATTTTCGCGATCAGCCTAAATATCCTAGTTGGTCAGACTGGGTTGGTCTCCTTAGGGCATGCGGCATTTTTCGGCGCTGGCGCTTATGCAACAGGTCTTGCTGCTAGTCATCTATCCACGAATGTATTTCTAGCCCTTGTTATTGGAATGGTAATTGCGTTCCTGTTAGCAATCTTAATTGGTTTTGTCTCTACCAAGGCACATGGTTTTTATTTTTTGATGCTTACACTTGCATGTTCCCAAATGGTCTATTCGATCATCTATCAATGGACGGATGTAACGGGCGGTTCAAATGGTTTATCGGGAATTCCTGCTCCAGGCCTGTTCGGGGATTTTACCCTATCCAACCAGGTGTTTATCTACTACTTCATTTTAGTTGTGTTTGCTATAGTCGTTATCGTTATTAACAAACTGCTTCATTCCCCGTTAGGGCACGTATTCATTGGGATTAAAGAAAATGAAGGCCGAATGAAGTCGATTGGGTACAACACAACCTTCTATAAAAATATAAGCTTTTTGATTGCAGGTACTTTAGGTGGATTAGCAGGCGGACTCTATGTATTCTTCAACGGCTTCGTTGCCCCCACAGATGTGTACTGGACAGTATCCGGATCTGTATTAATCATGGTATTGGTCGGAGGTGCGGGGACGCTCTGGGGTCCAGTTATTGGAGCGGCATTTATCGTTGTTTTGGAGACAATCATTAGCTCTTACACAGAAAGCTGGATGATGATAATTGGTACTGCCTTTATTCTGTTTACAATCTTTGCTCCATCCGGAATTGCCGGGTTGTTCGCAAAGCTATCGCATAGCTTATTTAAAGCCAAGCCCAAACCTGTGAAGCAAGAATATATTGAGCAATCGATCAAACCCATTAAACAGCAATCAAAAATAAATGGATAGGGAGGGGATAGTGATGACGACGATTCTTTCAATTCAACATCTATCAAAGCATTTCGGCGGGTTAAAAGTAATTGAAGATATTACATTAGAGGTTTCTGTTAGTGAACGTGTTGGATTAATTGGACCCAATGGTGCTGGGAAGACAACATTTTTTAACATGATTGCAGGAGACTTAAACCCCAGTGGCGGGACAATTACTTATTTCGGCAAAGATATTACGAAGGTTCCAAATTATAAAAGAACGGAAAATGGAATCGTTCGTACCTTTCAGAAAAACAACCTGATGTTTGGGTTAACGGTAAAGGAGAATATTCTTCTCGTCATACAGAGAATGCGAAAAGAACATACACAATGGTGGAAAAATGCTAGTCTGAAAAACTACAGTAAGCTGCATGAAGAAACAGATGCCCTTTTATATGAATGGAACCTTGAACAATACAGTGATACGAAGGTACAAGAACTTTCTTATGGGGTTCAAAGACAAATTGAAATTGTCATGGCGATTGCAGGGAAACCAAAGCTTCTGCTTTTAGATGAGCCAACTGCAGGAATGTCACAGGTTGAAACCGACCAAATTATTGCACTGATTAATAAGCTTCCAAGAGAAGTAACAATTTGTATGATTGAACATGATATCGATGTGTTGTTCGGTAATATGGACCGCGTGATTGTCCTTCATACTGGAAAACTAATTACCGATGGCACACCAGAAGCCGTTCGTGAAAATGAAGAGGTTAAGGAGATTTATTTAGGTCGGGAGGAGGCTGCACATGCTTAAACTAAAAGATGTTAATAGCTTCTACGGTTCTAGTCACATTCTTCACGGTGTAAATCTCGAGGTGAAGGAAGGGGAGGTTGTTACCCTGCTTGGAAGAAATGGAATGGGTAAAACAACAACCATGCATTCCATTATCGGCTTTGTAAAAAAAGTTCAGGGTGAAATCCTTTTGGAAGGTCAAAATATTGCCTCCCTCCAAAGTCACCGAATTGCGCAGAAGGGAATTGGAATTGTTCCGCAGGGCAGACGAATTTTTCCGAACCTTACAGTGACAGAAAATCTAACCGTTTTTGCGAATTCGAAAAAGGGCGATTGGGATTTAGATAAGATTTTTCATTATTTTCCTCGATTAAAGGAACGTGAAAAATCACATGCGGGAACACTTAGTGGTGGAGAACAATCGATGCTTTCCATTGGCAGAGCATTGATGAGAAATCCGAAAATCCTTCTCCTCGATGAACCGACAGAGGGACTATCACCATTAATGGTTGGTGAAGTAATGGATGTTCTTTTGAAATTAAAAGAATCTGGAATGTCGATGCTTTTGGTTGAGCAAAATATCTCAACGGCATTACGAATCGCAGACGATGTGTATATTTTAAGTAAGGGAAAGGTCGTCTACCACGACAATCCAGAAGAACTTAAAAATAATATGGATATTGCATATCATCATTTAGCATTAAGCAGCTAATGATGGGGGCTTTCTAAAAAAATAGTAAAGTAGCGAGAGGAAAACTTAAAGTTTTTCTCTCGCTGTTTTTTTTGTTTTTGAAAAATATTGACTATGAACGTACGTGGCGGTAAACTAAATAAACCGGAATAGAACTGTCCATAATCGAACCGTTCATAACAGGAAGATGGTGATTGAAATAGACGAGCAATTTAAGGAGTTTGACCGTTCGGTAACGTTAATGCGGTCATTTTATGAAGTACAGAAAAATATGATGCATTTTTTTCAAAAGACTGCAGTAGAAAATGGAATTTCTATTCCGCAATATACAATCCTTTTAACAATCTATCCAAAGAAGGAAATGACTCAGAAAAGTGTTGGCGAAAAAACATTTTTGCCTAAGAGTACCCTTAGCCAAGGGGTAGATGGCCTTGTGCAAATGGGTTTACTTGACCGTGAGCAATTAGAAAACAATCGACGGGAAATGTTATTATCACTGAATGAAAAAGGGGAATCATTTATCAAAAAGATCCATTTTCAAGAAGGAAGTGTTCACCAAGTTCTTCGGGAGGTAGTTGATGCCTTGACAGATAAACAATATGAAGATCTTTTGCAAACACATCAGCAAATTGTAAACCACATTAAAGTACAACAATAATAGAAGGAGGCGATCAAAAGTGCTACGGATATTAAAAAACTTATCTGTTTATAAATGGCTAGTGATTGCAGTGCTTGGCTTTGTGTTTCTGCAATCGATGTCAGACCTTTACCTGCCTACATTAATGGCAGACATTATTGATGATGGAGTTATTGTTGGGGACATCCCTTATATCTGGAAAATTGGTGGTTTGATGCTAGTTGTCTCTGCCTTTGGTGCTTGCGCCTCAGTTCTTGCAAGCTATTATTCATCGAAGGCAGCGATGGGGCTTGGACGGGATGTCCGACGAAAGGTATTTAATCATGTTGAAAAGTTTTCCCTGCAGGAATTTGATGAATTAGGGACTGCATCACTTATTACAAGAACAACGAATGATATCACACAGGTTCAGCAGGTTGTGATTATGATGCTCAGGATGGTTGTAAGTGCACCTATTATGTTAATTGGCGGGGTTATTATGGCGGTGTCGAAAGATGCTAAATTATCCCTTGTCATTGTTGGTGCAACCCCGTTTTTAGTTGGCTCAATCTTACTTATTCTTTATAAAGGTGTGCCATTATTTAAATTGGTTCAAAAAAGGCTGGATAAATTAAACCTTGTATTACGGGAAAATCTAACCGGGATTCGGGTTATTCGTGCGTTTAATCGCGAAGTTCCCGAGAAAAAAAGGCTCGAACAGGCAAACCGCGAATTAACAGATGTCTCGATTAAGGTAAACAAGGTTATGGCATTTATGATGCCGGTGATGATGTTGATCATGAACTTAACGATTGTTGCTGTTATTTGGTTTGGCGGTGTGCGCATAGACAATGGCGGTATGCAAATCGGGGATTTAATGGCATTTATCCAATATGTGATGCAAATTATGTTTGCTCTTGTCATGGCATCGATGATGTTTATTATGGTTCCAAGGGCAGCGGTATCAGCAAAAAGGATTAATGAAGTACTCGATTTGAAACCAACCTTTCAGGATAATGGGAATAAAACAACTAATAAAGCACGTGGAACGCTTGAATTTGATCATGTAACGTTCAGTTATCCAGGGGCAGAAGAACCTGCATTAACAGATATTAGTTTTTCAACAAATCCCGGGGAAGTTACAGCAATTATTGGAGGGACTGGGTCTGGTAAATCAACCCTAATTCATTTAATCCCGCGTTTCTATGAGGTATCAAGCGGGGCAATTCGTGTTAATGGTGTTGATATCCGTGAGGTACAACAAGCTGAAGTTCGCTTAAAGCTTGGCTTTGTTCCACAAAGGGCTTTGCTCTTTACCGGAACAATTGCCGAGAATATTCGTTATGGGAAAGAAGATGCAAGCCTTGACGAAATTAAGCATGCCTCCCAAATTGCTCAAGCGGATGATTTCATTTCAGAAATGACTGATGGATACGATTCCTTGATTGAACAAGGGGGCTCAAATTTATCTGGTGGACAAAAGCAGCGACTTTCAATTGCACGTGCCCTTGTTAGGAAACCTGATATTTATATTTTTGATGATAGCTTTTCTGCCCTCGATTATCGGACCGATGCATTATTACGAAAAGCACTTAAAGATGAAATAAGGGATGCAACCGTAATAATTGTTGCCCAACGGGTTAGTACGGTAGTTGATGCAGATCAAATTATTGTCCTCAATCAAGGCAAGGTTGCAGGAATTGGGACACATGATGAGCTGCTTGAGACAAACGCCGTTTATCGGGAAATTGTTGAATCACAGCTTGGCGGGGAGGAAACGGCATGAGTAAAAATAAAAACCATCATCAAGGCGGGCAAGTGGGAATGGGACCGGGACCGGGCGGCATGATGATGATGGGCCAGAAGCCAAAAGATTTCAAAGGCACATTTAAACGTCTGTTATCTTATTTAAAACCACGCCGCAATAAGCTAATTGCAGTTTTCCTAGCAGCCATTATGAGTACAGTCTTTTCAATTATCGGGCCTAAAATCATGGGAAATACGATTACAGAAGTTTTTGAAGGTGCTTACGGTAAGATTCAGGGGATACCTGGTGCAGCAATTGATTTTGGGAAAATAGGAAATATGCTTCTCCTATTGGGTGGACTATATATCTTCAGCAGTCTTTTTACCTTTATCCAACAATACATGATGTCTAGTGTTGCTCAAAAAACGGTATACGACCTTAGGGAGGATGTAAATCAAAAGCTTGAGAAGCTTCCGCTAAAATATTTCGATGGCAGGCCGAATGGCGAAACGCTTAGCCGGGTAACAAATGACATTGATACAATTGGAAGTACTTTGCAGCAAAGTTTGACACAGTTTATCACTTCCGTTGTTACAATTGTCGGGATCATTATTATGATGCTTTATATTAGTCCGAGTTTGACCCTCATTACGATTATAAGCCTGCCATTATCGATTTTCGTTATTCAGCCAATCTTAAAACGATCACAGCGGTATTTTGCAAAACAACAGCATACGCTTGGCGAGTTAAATGGACATATTGAGGAAATGTATACTGGACATCAAGTGGTGAAAGCGTTTGGTCATGAGAAAAAGGCAATGGATAAGTTTGATTCCGTGAATGAAGAACTTTATGATGCAGGGCAAAAAGCGCAGTTCATTTCAGGGATTATTATGCCAATGATGTTTTTTATCGGGAACTTGACCTATGTGTTAATTAGTGTAGTTGGTGGGATTCTGGTGATTAATCGCTCAATCTCGATTGGTGATATTCAGGCTTTTATCACCTATTCAAAACAATTTACCCAGCCAATCACTCAAACAGCTAACATCGCAAATATCGTTCAGTCAACGATTGCAGCGGCAGAGCGTGTATTTGAACTTCTAGATGAAGCGGAAGAAGAGCAGGAAAAAACTGCAGTAAAATTAACACGGGCAAAAGGTGCGGTAACATTCGAAAATGTTGATTTTGGTTATACGAATGAATTGCTGATTGAAGATATGAATATTAATGTGGAACCTGGTCAAACAGTTGCAATTGTTGGGCCAACCGGTGCAGGAAAAACAACATTAATAAATTTATTAATGCGTTTCTATGAGTTAAATGGCGGGAAAATTACGATTGACGGACTTGATACACGGGAAATGTCGCGGAATGATTTACGAAAAACATTCGGTATGGTGCTTCAGGATACCTGGCTCTTTAATGGGACAATTAGAGATAATATTGCCTATGGAAAAGACGGGGCAACAGATGAAGAAGTTGTGAAGGCGGCTTATACCGCCCATGCCGATCACTTTATTCGGACACTTCCAGATGGCTATGACACGATTTTGAATGAAGAAGCATCGAATATTTCACAAGGACAAAAGCAACTTCTAACCATTGCCCGCGCGATACTTGCCGATCCGCCAATCATGATTCTTGATGAAGCAACATCAAGTGTTGATACAAGGACTGAAAGTTATATCCAAAAAGCAATGAACAGATTAATGGAGGGGCGGACAAACTTTGTTATTGCCCACCGTTTATCCACCATTAAGGATGCTAATGTAATTCTAGTGATGAACCACGGAAAAGTAATTGAACAGGGAACTCATGCTGAGTTGTTAGAGAAAAATGGCTTTTACGCGGATCTATACAATAGTCAATTCACTGAAAAGACAGCGGGATAGAAATCAAGGCTCGTATCCTTGGATATCGCTTATCATCTTAGCTAAAAATGGCCCTTCCCACTCCCGGGAGTGGGCTATTTTATTTTCATAGTAGAACCCTAGTTAGTAAATACTACTAGCGGTGATGAAAATGGCTTGTCAATCAAGTGATGAATTAAAAGAATTGGTACTAAAGGCGCGGCCAATAGCGAAACAAGGACGTGTAGCAGCTTATATTCCTGCGCTCGGAAAGGCAAACCAGAGCGATCTGTCCATAGCGATTAACTATCCGGATGGTCGCTGCTATTCTGCTGGGGACATTGAGAAAAATATCTCCCTACAAAGTATTTCCAAGGTGATAACACTTGCTCTTGTTTTAATGGATAGAAGTAAAGAATTTGTCTTTGCGCGAGTCGGAATGGAGCCTACAGGCGACCCGTTTAACTCGATTGCAAAGCTAGAAACGAATGTCCCATCTAAGCCGTTGAATCCGATGATCAATGCCGGGGCACTTGCAGTAACTCATATGATTAAAGGGAATTCAGTAGAGGAACGGTTTCAAAGATTGCTAACATTTATTCGAGAATTGGCTGGCAATAATACGATTCGATATAATGAAGAAATAGCGCGTTCCGAATTTGAAACGGCCCATCTAAATCGGGCGTTATGTTATTTTTTAAAGCAGCATCATATCATCGATGGAGATGTTGAACAGCTAATTAACCTTTATACAAAGCAATGCGCGATAGAAATGAATTGCCTTGATTTATCAAGGATTGGACTCGTTTTTGCACTAGACGGAATGGATCCGCAAACGGGAAAACAAGTGATGCCAGTGAATATTGCCCGGATTTGTAAAACCTTTATGGTGACCTGCGGTATGTACAATGCCTCTGGGGAGTTTGCGATAAAAATAGGCATACCAGCAAAGAGTGGTGTATCCGGAGGGATTCTGGGGGCAGTACCTGGTAAATTTGGAATCGGTATTTTTGGTCCAGCCCTAGATGATAAAGGAAATAGTATTGCAGGAATAAGACTTCTTGAACTCTTGTCAAAAAATTATAACCTAAGTATGTTTTAGGAACGCAATTTCATTGCAATCCAAAGACCCATGATATAATATATCTTATGCCTACATAAAACAGTGGAAAAAAATACTAAAACGAAAGCGTCTAATGAGGGGGAATATTAATGGATTTTTCCGACAAACATATCCGCCCTAATTACGGTATTCTTACCGTCTTAATGGTCGGAGCCTTTATATCATTTTTAAATAATACATTACTAAATATTGCGTTGCCTACCATTATGACCGAACTAAAGGTTGATGAAACGACAGTACAATGGTTAACGACTGGATTCATGCTAGTCAATGGAATCTTGATTCCGACGACAGCGTTTTTAATAGAAAAATATACGGTTCGCCGCTTATTTTTAGTCGCCATGGGATTATTTACAATTGGTACGATTCTAGCGGGTACGGCTCATGTCTTTCCCGTACTGCTTGCAGGGCGGATGATTCAAGCATCTGGATCGGCGATTATGATGCCTCTATTGATGAACGTTATGCTGGTGAGTTTCCCGGTTGAAAAAAGGGGGGCTGCGATGGGGGTTTTCGGATTAATTCTCATGTTTGCACCAGCGATCGGACCAACCCTTTCAGGCTGGATTATTGAACGGTATGATTGGAGAATGCTATTTCACTTCATCACTCCAATTGCAGTGATTGTGTTTATACTAGGATTTGTCATGCTGAAGGATAAGAAGGAAAAAGTATTCCTAAAACTTGACTTTTTCTCATTGATTTTATCTAGTATTGGGTTTGGTGGTTTATTGTATGGGTTTAGTTCAGCCGGCAGCATGGGCTGGGGAAGTCCATTGGTCTACGGAACGATTATTATCGGAATTATCTCGTTAACTTGGTTTATTTTGCGTCAGTCAAAGCTCGACATCCCCATGCTTAATTTTGGGGTCTATCGCTATCCCATGTTTACCTTAGCATCAGTGATCACGATGGCTGTCAACATGGCGATGTTTTCAGGGTTTTTACTTTTACCCATTTACGCTCAAATGGTTCTAGGCATATCACCAATGGAAACAGGACTTATGCTTTTACCTGGGGCTATTTTAAATGCGATTATGTCGCCAATCAATGGTCGGTTATTTGATAAGTTTGGCGGACGTATTTTGGCGACGCTCGGATTGTCCATCACAACCGTGACAACCTTTCTTTTCAGCCAACTAACATTTGAAACTACCTATATGCATCTTATGGTTTTGCATGCGGTGAGAATGTTTGGGATGTCTATGGTTTTTATGCCAGTTTCAACAAATGGATTAAACCAGCTGCCAAGAAATCTTTATCCACATGGTACAGCTGTAAACAATACGTTGAATCAGGTTTCCGCAGCAATCGGAACCGGGTTATTAATTACGCTGATGTCATTAAAAAAAGAGGCAACAACAGCAAATTTACTAAAGAGTATTCAGGGGCAGCCTACTGAGGCGCAGGAGCTACAAATTGGATTACAAGCCATGCTTGATGGAATTAATTTTACATTTTTCGTTTCAACCTTCTTAATTTTCATTGCTCTCATTCTTGCATTCTTTATGAAACGTGCAAAACAGGAAGAGGATATTACCGGAAAGCGAAATTCAAAACAAAGTGTTAAGCCCACATTAGCTAAAGGTTAAAAAAAGGAGAAATGGTCCACTTGGATTGATTTCTCCTTTTTTATGCTTTAATTGAAGGTATTTTAATTTTTATCACAAATTCCTCGTCTTTATGAACAAAGTCAAGAAAACCATTTGACTCATTGACTACATCTTGAATAAGCTTTGTACCAAGCCCCTCATGGCCCTCGCCTTTTGTTGTTTTTCCGAAGTTCACGAATAATTGATCGAGGACCTGCGCTGGAATCGGAAGGGAACTGTTTTTTGATTGTAAAATGTACAAACCACTTCGTTTATAAAATTGCAGGGATAGAAAGGCTTGTTTATTATACTTTTTTTGCCAATCCTCACAAGCATCGATGCTATTTGATAAAAGATTTCCGATGAGTGTAATGATTTGCTGGTCAGACAACGGCAGGGTAGAAAGTGGCACATCAAAATCATACACAACCTCAATATCAAGTGCTCTAGCTTTACGATACATTTGATGGAGAATGCCTGCCACCACACCGCGTTCACCTTTAATGGAAAGGTTTGTCTCCTTATAGCTTTCAACCAATTCATCTAAATATAGTTTGGCTTCCCCGTTTTTGTTCGTTTCAAGCATAAAATGAATTGCTGATACATGCTTTAAAAAGTCATGACGTTCACTCCGAACGATGCGGAAGGTTTCGTTAAATTGAGCACGCTGCTCGTCAAAATGTTTCGCCTCTTCCAATAAGGTTTTCATTTTTTTTGAAAGAAAATATCGAGAAAAAAATAAAAAAAGGCATAAAACCCCTAACAACGTAATGGTTCCCCAATATAGCATTGTCAACAGTAACCCACCCTAAAAATAATTTTGTTGTAAAAAGTCTACTTTTTCTTTTGTAATCATGGCTTGTTCTTCAATGCCTTCGAAAGTGACAATATACGAATTTTTCGCGTAAAGCGAAAAGTTTTTTACATAGTGAATATTAATGATAAACGACCGATGTGAACGAATAAAGTCTCGTTCACGTAATTCACCCTCTAGTTCACCAAGAGTTTGGTAGGTTTTAATCGGTCCTGTTTTTGTATAAATGGTCGTCGACCGACCTGAACGTTCGATAAAAATGATGTCCTTTTTCTGAAGAATATGTATTTCGTTTTTTTGCTTTAAGTAAAGTCTTCCGTGAATTTCGGCTGACTTTGTTTTTTCAAGTAATCGCTCAATTGATTTCACTAATCGTTCCTTTGGATAGGGCTTCATAATATAGTCATGAACATTTAGCTCAAAGGCATGGACGGCATAACCGCTATTTCCTGTTACAAAAATCACGGAAATATTGAGCGCGTGCGTGTGAATAATATCAGCAAGCTCATAGCCTGATAGATGCGGCATCTCAATGTCAGCAATCAACAAATTGATTTCTTCTTTTTTTATTTGTTCATAGGCTTCTTCGGCAGATAAGGTGGAGAAGACAATTTCAACTTCTGGCATGCTTCCTACGACTGCTTTTAACTTATCCAAATCAATCAACCGGTCATCTACAAGACCAACCTTCATATGATAATCGACCTCTCAATCAAATGCGCCTTGGCGTATTTGCGCCCAGATTTTTAGGCCCACACGATGTGGGTCACAAAGACGTTGCCACAGGAAGTGGCGTTTTTAGTCTTTGATCTTACTGCGCGAAAAGTTTCCTTTTAAAATCTGTGGCATCCGCCGGAGGCTTTAACTATCTTCATCAGGGGTCTAAACCCCTGATGAAGATAGTTATTGGTAATTTCCAAATATAGTATCCTTATATTCTAACACCTTTATAGGGAAATTTGACCTTTTCGCGACAAAAAAAGGAACATTCGCGACATATCTAGAGATTTTCAGGATGGGTATGGCTATGATATAGACATAAGAACAAGACGAGGTGGAAAAAATGATTGAAATTAATGAAGTGACAAAAAGATTCAAAGATAAAAAGACTTCCATAACTGCATTAAAGCATGTGAAATTTACAGTTGAAAAAGGGCAAGTAGTTGGATTACTAGGGGAAAATGGAGCGGGAAAAACCACTCTCCTACGAACGATTGCAACTCTATTAACTCCAACGGATGGCAATGTTAAGGTGGCTGGATTTGATACACAAAAAAATCCAGAAGAAGTGAAGAAGAGAATTGGGGTTTTATTCGGCGGCGAAACCGGTTTATATGATCGCCTAACTGCCCGTGAGAATCTAGAGTATTTTGCAGCCCTTTACGGGTTAAGCAACCATGAAACTAAAGTTAGGATTGACGAGTTAGCGCGAATGTTTGGAATGAGAGATTACCTGAATCGAAAGGTCGGCGGGTTCTCTAAAGGGATGAGACAGAAGGTAGCGATTGCTCGGACATTGATTCATAATCCAGAAATAATTCTATTTGACGAACCAACGACAGGCTTAGATATTACATCTTCAAATGTGTTCAGACAGCTTGTTCACCAACTGAAACGTGAAGGCAAGACGATTATTTTCTCAAGCCATATCATGGAGGAGGTTTCCATGCTCTGTGATTCCGTTGCGATGATGCATAAAGGAGAGCTTGTCTACCACGGTGGATTAGAGGAGCTTTATAAATCAGAAGGAAGCCAGGATTTGAACTATATTTTCATGAGTAAACTTGTAAGGGGGAACGAAACTTATGCTTCGTAAAATATATTTAAAAGAATTAAAGGATTGCTTTAGAGATCGCCGAACTTTAATACTTACTGTCTTATTACCAATCATTATGATGTCCGGAATGACGTTTTTCTATGAAAATATGATTTCAGATGGGGAAGGGGAGACTTTTCAGCTTGCAGTTGAAGAATCTTCCATGAATGAGGCGGAAAGGATTTTTTCAGGAGTAGAGAATGTCGATCTTATCGAATCTGCTAATCTGGAACAATCTATTCTTGATGGAGATGCACAGGGCGGATTACAATTAACACCAAATTTCGTTGAGGCCACACAAAATGGGGAGGAAGCTTCAGTAACTCTGGTTGGGGATTCATTTAGTCAAAAGTCTACTCAATTAAATGCGATTATTATAAATGCATTGACAGTTTTTGAAAAAACAGTTGTTGCTGGGAACCTTCAGGAAGGCGGAATCGATCCGTCTATCATGCAGCCATTTGCAATTGAACAAATCGAGCTCACAAATGAGGATCCAAATGTTGAAATGCTTGCATTTTTAATTCCCTTAATATTATCAGTTGCAATCGGAGTTGGTTCTGGACCTTCTGCATCAGACTTATTTGCAGGGGAAAAAGAGAAGAAAACAATGGAAGCTCTGTTAATGACACCGGTTAAAAGATCTACCTTGCTATTAGCAAAATGGCTAACGATTGCAACAATTGGGTCAGTGATAGCTATTATTACATTGGGTGTAGTTGCATTAGAGATTAATTTGTTTACTGAAAATCTAAAAAATGCTGTATCCTTTGGAGATGACGCTTATTTAATCATTGGAATCGCGATTTTACTTTCAATTATTTATGCAGCCTTCACTGCATCATTAATCATGATTACAAGTATTGTTGCCAAGACGATTAAAGAAGCAGGAAGCTATAGTAGTCCTGTCATGATGATTGCGATGTTCCCTGCCATGATTATAGTAGGGGTTGGAGTGAATGAACTGACAACTTATCATTTCGCTGTACCTATTATGAATTTGTTTACTTTATTAAAAGAATTGATGTTCGGAATCATTAACTATGAACATATTTTACTTGCATTTGGTAGCAACATCGCTTGTATGATTATTTTCTTTATAATTGGCAGAATCATGTTTATGAAAGATAAATGGGTAATGAACTAAGAACAAATGCGCAACCGCCTAAAGAGGAACATCGTCTAAGTACTGCCAAGTCCTGTGGCAAACGTCGATGTCAGCACTTCCTGTGCAAGTCCGACTAGCACAAGGCGAGACAGCTAGAAGGTTGCTCTTTGACCTTCTGGATGGATTGACTTGTGACCTCGAGGGGCTAGGCGGTGGAGCTGGACGAAGAAAAAACTGCCAACTGGTAAATGGTTGGCAGTTTTATTTTATCAGACGTCTTGAGCATATCTTTCATCAGGGATCTTTGTAAGGGTAACATAAAGACTTACATTTTCAGAGCCGTCATTTACGAAGCTTAAGCTTTCTTCACCATTACAAACAATCACATCGTTCTTCTTCACTTTTACTTCTTGCTCATCAATTGTAAAGGTACCTTCGCCTGTAAGAACGTGTAAATATACATTTGAACCTGGATGTTTATGGGCAGGTAATAGTTGTTTTGGCATGAAGTTCAATACAAAGACTGTGCTGCCGCCTTCTTTAAAGATGACGCGTTTTGTAAGTCTTTCCTCATTATATTCAATAAAATTATCGAGCATTTCCTTTTTCATTTGAATCGCTCCTTTTATGTTTTCTTCACTATCTATACCCATTATAAGGCAGGATTAAAAGCCTTACCGTGATTTATGTCATTTCTTTTATAAAACTATAGGATGGAAGAACTGTTTTACAACAATAATATTGAGTTGTCTACACGGATGAATTATAATTCTTAATATATCGAATCTTCTAAAATAAAAAGGAGGAATGTATGTGCAGGCTTTTACGGATTGGGTAAATGGGGTTCTCTGGAGTCCAGTTATGATTTATGGGATGCTTGGGGTAGGACTTTTATTTTCAATTTTAACTCGTTTTTTACAGGTAAGGCATATCAAAGACATGACAACGTTGATGTTCCAAGGCAAAAGCTCTGATGCGGGGGTTTCTTCCTTCCAAGCGCTGGCGGTTTCCTTATCAGGGCGTGTTGGAACAGGAAACATTGCTGGGACAGCGACAGCCATTGCATTTGGTGGACCAGGTGCTGTTTTTTGGATGTGGGCCATTGCTTTTATTGGAGCATCAACTTCTTTTATTGAATCGACATTGGCTCAGATCTACAAAGTAAAGCAAGATGGACAATATCGTGGGGGACCAGCGTATTACATTGAAAAAGGAATCGGTTGGAAGTGGTATGGAATTGTGTTTGCAATTGCTACTCTTCTTGCGATGGCTTTTTTAATGCCGGGAATCCAATCGAACTCTATTGCTGCAGGGCTTGACAATGCATTTGGAATGAATAAATGGGTAACTGCAGTTATTTTGATTGCGTTAATTGGCGGGATTATATTTGGTGGTATTAAAAGGATTGCAAACGTTGCCCAGTATGTTGTTCCTTTTATGGCATTAGGTTATATTTTAATGGCAATTATTATTATGATTATGAATATTGGTGAGTTTCCGGCAGTCATGGCTTTAATCTTTAAGAGTGCTTTTGGCGCAGAGCAGGCATTTGGCGGCATCGTCGGAATGGCGATAGCGTGGGGAGTAAAACGTGGTATTTACTCTAACGAAGCAGGTCAAGGTACAGGACCGCACGCAGCAGCAGCAGCTGAAGTATCGCACCCGGCTAAGCAAGGGTTGGTTCAAGCATCCGCTGTATATATTGATACATTATTAGTGTGTTCAGCAACTGCCTTCATGATTTTATTTACAGGAATGTACAACGTTCAAGCAGAGGATAAATCGTTTATTGTAAACAATTTAGGGGAAACGATTGAAGCCGGTCCAGCATTTACACAGGAGGCGGTTGAAACTGCACTCCCTGGATTTGGTGCCGGATTTACAGCAATCGCCTTATTCTTCTTTGCCTTTACAACAATTATGGCATACTACTATATGGCTGAAACGAATATCGCCTATTTAATTCGAGGCAGGGACAGCAGAGTAGCCATGCTCATACTGAAAATCGTGTTATTAGCTTCAATGACCTACGGAACAGTAAATGAGGCGAAGCTTGCATGGGCATTCGGGGATATTGGATTAGGATTAATGGTTTGGCTTAACGTCATTGCGATTCTGATATTGGCGAAACCGGCATTGATTACTTTGAAGGATTATGAGAGACAACGAAAGGCGGGACTTGATCCAGTCTTTGATCCGGTAAAGCTTGGAATTAAAAATGCCGATTACTGGGTGAATGATTATGTTCATGATGATAACCCATCAGGCTCTTTAGCTAATAAGGATAAGTCATTCCCGGGATAAAGGGGAAAGGGACCGAAAGTCTATCGAGGCTACGGTCCCTTTTTTTGTATATATTTTATAAAAGAATTCAAATCTATGTCATTCTAGTTTAGAATTGTATGTATACACAAATTGAACATGTATAAGGAAGGTCTATTATGTCTGAAGAGAATATTACAAGGATCGAATTAGATGGTAAGGAATACATATTAATCGGAACAGCACATGTTTCGAAGCACAGTGCAGAACAGGTTAAGGAAGTTATAGAAGCAGAGAAACCAGATTCAGTGTGTATTGAACTGGATGAACCAAGATATCAATCAATGATGGATGGCAACAAGTGGAAGGAAATGGACATCTTTAAAGTCATTAAAGAGAAAAAGGCCACATTGCTTCTTATGAATCTAATGATTTCCTCCTTTCAAAAGAGAATGGCAAGCCAATTCGGAATTAATGCCGGTCAAGAAATGCTGCAAGGGATTGAGTCAGCAAAAGAAGTTGGGGCTGAACTCGTTTTAGCAGACCGCAATATTCAAATTACGTTTTCACGGATTTGGAATGCTGTTGGGTTCACCGGTAAAATGAAATTATTAATGTCGGTGATTTACAGCATTTTCAGCAACGAATCTATAACCGAGGAAGAGCTTGAAAAAATGAAGTCCCAGGATATGCTGAATTCGATGCTGACGGAATTCTCTACGAGTTTTCCGAAATTAAAAACGCCTCTCATAGATGAGCGGGATCAGTATTTAGCGGAAAAAATCAAACATGCCCCTGGAGAAAAAATAGTAGCTGTACTTGGGGCAGCACATGTTCCGGGAATCAAGGAAGAAATAAAAAAGGAACATGATTTAAAGAAGCTTACCCAGCTTCCACCAAAATCAAAAGCGCCCAAAATTATCGGTTGGGCAATTCCAATTTTAATAGTAGCGGTAATTGTTTACACCTTTTTTGCAAATCCGGAAGCGGGTTTGCAGCAAACATTAAGCTTAGTTTTATGGACGGGCTCCTTTTCAGCCATTGGGGCAGCAATTGCCTTAGGGCATCCCGTTACGATTGTGGCGGCCTTTTTTGCAGCACCAATCGGAGTATTACATCCATTAATTGCTGCAGGATGGATAGCAGGCTTTGTCCAGGCTTATTTACGTCGCCCAAGTGTGAAGGACTTTGAAACACTTTCAACAGATGTCTATAGTGTAAAAGGCTTCTGGCATAACAAAGTAACGCGCATTTTGCTCATTATTGTGTTATGTAACCTAGGTACATCACTTGGCTTATTTATCGGCGGAGCCGATGTCGTGAGATTGTTTATTAAGAATCTATAAAAAAAGAACCTGTCCAATGTGACAGGCTTTTTTTATTTGGGTACATTTTCGATCGGTTTAAGTAGGAAAAACTAGTAGTAAGTCCGAATGCAAAGCTGATTCGGACAGCAGGGTTAGGGGAATCTGAAAATGAGTCTGAATGCAAGGCTGATTCGGACAGTTGGGTCAGGGGAATCTGAAGATGAGTCCGAATGCAATGCTGATTTGGACAGTTGGGTCAGGGGAATCCAGAAGCGAGTCCGAATGTAAGGCTGATTCGGACAGTTAGATTAGGGAAACTCAGAAGCGAGTCCGAATGAAAAGCTGATTCGGACAGCAGGGTTAGGGGAATCTGAAAATGAGTCTGAATGCAAGGCTGATTCGGACAGTTAGATTAGGGAAATTCAGAAGCGAGTCCGAATGTAAGGTTGATTCGGACAGTTAGATTAGGGAAATTCAGAAGCGAGTCCGAATGAAAAGCTGATTCGGACAGTTGGGTCAGGGAAAACAAGAAGCAAGTCCGAATGCAAGGCTGATTTGGGCAGTTGGGTCAGAGGAATCCAGAAACGAGTCCGAATGCAAGGCTGATTCGGACAGCAGGGTTAGGGGAATCTGAAAATGAGTCTGAATGCAAGGCTGATTCGGACAGTTAGGTCAGGGAAAACAAGAAGCAAGTCCGAATGTAAGGCTGATTTGGACAGTTGGGTCAGGGGAATCCAGAAGCAAGTCCGAATGCAAAGCCAATGTAGACTGACCAAACTGGGCGATTACCAATATCGAATGTATCTTTTTTTTTAAAAAAAGTAGCGTGAGTTATTCTCACGCTACTTGATAGGTAGTCTTAATTTGTACAAAAACTGAAACAAATATTAGTTAACACCCTTCATGAACTTTTGAATCTTTGGTGACACGAATAATAGGATGATACCTAAAACAATAGCTGCCCCACCAATTACTCCAAAATACGTCATTTCCGTTTCAGGACTGTAGAACTTAACAAGCTGTGCGTTAAGAGCTTGCGCCGCAGCGTTTGAAAGCATCCATAAACTCATCATCTGTGCTGTAAACGCAGCCGGTGCCAATTTCGTTGTAGCGGAAAGTCCGACCGGTGAAATTAATAATTCCCCAAGAACAACAATGAAATAACTTAGTACTAACCAAAGTGGATTAACCAATGAATCTGTTCCACCTAAGTATGCTGGTAATAAAATTACAAGGAATGAAAGACCAGCAAACAATAACCCTAAAGAGAACTTCTTCGGAACAGAAGGTTGACGATTTCCAAGCTTTACCCACAACCATGCAAAAACAGGTGCTAAGATAAAAATAAACAGTGGGTTTAATGATTGAAACAAAGATGGTGAAATATCAAAGCCTGCGAAATGTAACTGTGTTCGTTTGTCTGCGTATAGCGCTAGAATCGATGCCCCTTGTTCTTGAATCGACCAGAACATAACGGAAGCTAAGAATAAAGGAATATACGCTAAAATTCTTGAGCGCTCCACATCTGTTGTTTTTGAACTGCGATACATCGTAACAAAATAAATAGTTGGGATTAAGAAACCAAGAATACCAATAAGTGCAATTAATGAATCAAATGTAAGGATACCTGTAGGAATTGCAATCGCAATTAAAATTGTAAGAACAATTACACCAAGAACAATTTGAGTATATACCTTTTTCTTTTCATCAGGTGCAAGCTGGTTTGGAACGATTGTCCCAGCTAGCCCAAGATTCTTTTTCTTTGTAAAAACAAACATTAATAATCCAACGAACATACCAACAGCCGCAATCGAGAACCCTAAATGGAAATTATACTTCATTCCAACTTCACCAACGATAATTGGTGCAAGGAATCCACCAAGGTTAATACCCATATAGAAAATACTAAATCCAGCATCACGGCGTGAATCTGTTTCACTATAGATATCACCGACAACACTCGAAACATTAGGTTTTAATAATCCTGTACCAAGAACGATCAAAACCATAGATACAAAGAATAGACTAATACTTCCAGGTATCGCAAGAGCGATATGACCAAACATAATTAAAATTCCACCATAGAAGATTGCTCGAGAGGTACCAAAGATGCGGTCTGCTAACCACCCACCAATAATTCCCGACATATAAACGAGTGAACCGTAGATGGAGACGATGGCAATTGCAGTATGCTCATCAAGTCCTAAACCACCCTTAGACACTTCATAGTACATATAGTAAACGAGAATGGCTTTCATCCCATAATACGAGAATCGCTCCCAAAATTCTGTGAAGAAAAGAGTGAATAGTCCTTTAGGGTGTCCAAAGAACCCCTTTTGAGGAACACTGTCCACAATTTTCTGTCTATTATAGCCTGACATAATAAAACCTCCAAAATAGTATATTAATATAATAATTTAAATTATTTCACTATGTCAACCATACGAAAATTCCGATTTGGAGCAATATTTTATAAGGTTTATAATTTTAGGTGAAATGAAACTGCTTTATATTATTATTTTTGTAAAAAAATAAACAGATTGCATCAGCAATCCGTTTATGGCTTCCAAGTTTGGAGGATTTTTCAATTATCTTTGGTGTGAATTATATAGAATGTATAATAATGCCAGCATGACGATATCCAGCCTGGTTGCAAATGCAAAATGTAGGAAGCCTGTATGTAGAATCGGAACTTTTACTAAAAGGATGGCTGCAATCATAATGACGAGTAGCGGAATCGTTGCTTTTTTCACTTCCTTATTAATTGCGATGAGAATTCCACAAATGATTTCAAGACTAGCGACAACATACATGACTAATTCCGGTGCAGGTAATGGCAGATTCATAAAGGTGGAGCTTAGTTCATTACTAAGAAGCTTCATAGCCCCAGCTGTAATAAACACATAGGCAACAGCATATCGGATAAGATTCATGCTAGAAAATGTTTTATTCATCGTTTGGCAAATCCCCCCTTTTTCTATAACTCTATTGCCGGGAAGGACAAACTATTCTTACAATTAGTCAGGAAAAAATAAATCTATAGAAAGTAGTAAGTCGAACCCATTTCAATTGAATGAATAAAATAGGCAAATGACATCTTTTCGAGAGGGTGATGTATTTTGTCTTTTTATTATAGGGCGCGACCGCATGGGGCGATTGCATATACTTTGGGCCTGGACGGGCAATATAATATTTGGATTTTTTATGTTCAAAATGGGGAACGGTTGCAGATAACGAACGGATTAGCAGATTCCTTTTCGAAGCCAATTTGGTCAGGCGATAACAGTAAAGTTGCTTTTGTAGGAAAAAGTAGGATCATTTATGTGATTTACCTTACAACTGGCAGAATCGCCGCTATTGATAAAATCGGACCTAATGAGGATGTAACCTTGGATTGGTCTCCGAATCACCGGATGTTAGCCTATACAACGCAAAATCACATTATGATGTATGATGTTTTGTCACATCGGGCAAATCGAATTTTGGCCCCGAACGCATCAGATGTTCAGTGGTTTCCTAATGGAAAGGACCTTCTTTTTCAAGATGTGGATTCTTCAGGCACGCAGCAATTATTCCGGATTGCGACAAATGGATCAGGAAGAAGGCAAATCACGAACAATCCAGGGGGACCATTACATGATGTTTCACTTTCTCCAGACGGGACATTTGCCCTTTATACAACACCTGGAGCGAGTATTTCACTAATTCGTACGGTTGAGTTGTCGTCGGGAGAAGTATACGAAATAAAAGGGGGGGAACAGGCGAAGAATTACAATCCAACATGGTCGCCAAATTCACAGCTTATTGCATTTAGTGCAACAGCTTATAGCGAGGGGACCGGATATTATAATGAAATACGACTTGTTGGAAAGCGAGGTGGAAACGAGCGGGTGCTTACGAAGTCCACGTGCTATGCAACACCTGTTACGTGGTCTCCCGATAGCCGTACAATTGCCTATTTATCGGGCTGCTCTGAGCAAGGATTCGCAACTGAAATGTGGATGGTAGATTTGCAGAATCCGACACCCGTCATGCTCACAAGGGAAACTCTGATTGGAAATCTGAGCTGGTCTACGTAAAAAAAAGTTGCAACCGCTTTGGTTGCAACTCTTATTACATTTCTCGCAGTTGTTTAGATAAGGCGCTAATCTCTTCCTCGAGTTCTCCAATTTGACGCTCTAATGGAGAAATATTGCCATTCACAGAATCTAATTTTTCCAAGTCGTTTTGAAGGCGGACATAGTCTAATTTTAGCTCGCGAAGTTTGTATTCAATTTCTTTTTTATCCATTTCTAGTCCTCTTTCCACGTTTTTCTTCATTATAACATGCTTCATTTTGCCGCGCTTGCTTCGGGAACACGCGTTAGAACGATGAAACCAACGATAAATAGGATCACTAAGCTAAATACACCCAAATTAGATTTTCCGGTTATTTGCGCTGTTACTCCCACTAGTAATGGTCCCATAATTGATGCAAACTTTCCAAAGATATTATAGAAACCAAAGAACTCGTTTGCATTTTGCTTTGGTACAAGCTTTGCAAAATAGGAGCGGCTTAATGCCTGGATTCCGCCCTGTGAAGTGGCAACCAGCATAGCCAAAATCCAGAAATCCAAAGTTGTTTTTAAAAAATATGCATATACACATACGATAATGTAGACGAAAATTCCTACATAAAGCATCTTTTTACCCGTGAATTTTTGTGCCAATCTGCCATAAAGAACTGCAAATGGAGCTGCCACAACTTGGGTCACAAATAGGACGATTAAAAGATTGGTAACACTGATTCCAAGGTCTGACCCGTATGCTGTAGACATTGAAATAACGGTACCAACCCCGTCAATATAAAAGAAGTAAGCAACTAAGAACAAAAACACGGCACGGTATTTTTTAATTTCCTTAAAGGTAGTTCCAAGTCGTTTGAAGCTGTTCACGACTATGTTAGGTTCACGCTCTATGTAGTAGCGCTGATGCACATTTTTAAAGATCGGAATCGAGAAAAGTCCCCACCAGACAGCTGTAATAAGAAAAGCAATTTTGCTTGCAACCGATGCTGAAATGGGTATAATTTCTTTTTGCGCAAGTAAGATAATGGCGATTGCAAGCAGGAATGGAATCGTACTGCCGATATAGCCAAGTCCAAATCCGCGTGCAGAAACACGGTCCATTTTTTCATCAGATGTGACATCAACAAGAAAGGCATCATAGAAAACATTCGCTCCTGTTGAGCCAAGTGCTGCAAACGTATAAACAATTAATAAGAGCAGCCAATTATCACCTGGAATAAAAGCTAATAAAGCTGTGGCGGCTACGCCTAAAGCAAAAAAGAATGTGAAAAATTTCTTTTTGTAGCCTTGATAATCGGCAATGGTTCCTAAAATCGGACCCAGCATCGCCAAAATAAATGTAAAAATGGCAATAGTGTAGCCTAGATAAGCAGTCGAATCCGAGGCATTAACACCCGCATTCGTTGCCGCTGCCTTGTAAAAAATCGGGAACACCGCAGTTGTAATAATAATCGAATAAGCCGAATTGGCCCAATCATAATACATCCAACTCGATTCCTCTTTACTAAAGCCCCTCATCCCATAACCCCCTTAAAAGTTAATTAATGTCTAGTAAATCTTCAACAACATGACCGTCCGTTTCTCCAAGATCAAGTCCTAGTAGACGGGCAAAGGTTGGGCCTTCGTCTACTAGTTTCATGGCTGGAATTTCTATGTTTGGACGAATTCCTTTGCCAGATGCTATGAGAACAGTTGTGTAGTTCTCTTTTTCCGGTGAGTAGCCGTGACTTGCGAAGGTATAGCGTTTTTCACGGACATCTTCAGCTTGGATATCATCGATATACTCACCATCAAGCAGCTCCTTGAAATAGTAACCGAGGCGCGCTTCTAACATAAATGCGGCGTTGTCATCGGCACCTTTTTCCTTAGCTTCACTACTAGAAAGAATACGTTCGATTCCGTTATCTTCATTATTGCTTAGTTCTGTTAAAAGATCTTTTACCTGAGCATGCGTTTTTGTATCATTTTGATCTTTGATATAAATATATGCAGACCCGTCACAGCTTTTGCAGTAGGCCTTCCAATCTATTACTTTATCTTCATTGTTCACAGAAATAAGCCCTGCTTTTTTTAATAGCACATTCGGTTTAACCGCTTTGGATTCGTCTAGTGCACTATGGTCACCCAATGCAATAATGGTCGTTTTTTCAAAGATTCCACTTTCTTTAAGTGCGTTCATCATTTTGCCAAGTCTTTCGTCATGGCGAAGAAGGGCAGCCACTGCTTCTTCAGATGAAAAACCATGATAATGGCGTTGTGAATCTAAATCGACAAAATGGACCAGCATTAAATGTGGTTTTTTAGTCTTGATTGTTTCAACCGTTGATTCCAGGACGAAATCATCAAGCTCAGGCTGGTTGAGTCCATTTCGCAGATGACCAAATTTACGATTCATATTCAGCTGATAGAATGGACTTCCATTAAATAAAGAAACAAAAATTTGATTATGCCAAGGACGATTTGCGAAAATCTCCGGCATGTTGTAATCGATATTTGCCTTAGCGGTTACAGGCCATAGAAGAGCGGCTGTCTTCATGCCGGCTCTTTTAGCCTCGTCATATAATGTTGTACCTTTAACGTGATGACGATGCCAATACCAATCCGGTGACGTCCGGCCAGGCTGAAGAAAAGTATTGTTTACGATTCCGTGATTCTTTGGATACCTGCCGGTGACGATCGTGGCATGGCAGGGATACGTAACAGAAGGGTAGATCGTTTCAACATTCCTGCAATATGACGCATGTTCTAAGAGCTTTTTAAAATTTGGCAGCTTTTCAATGATTGGAAAATCTAGTGATGATAGACAGTCAAATGAAATGACGAGTAAGTGATCGGTGAGTCTAGCCATATGAATTTCCGCCCTTCAAAAGTCTTGCAATCTATTCTTAATATAACAGAAAATTGGGAATTAAAATATGAAATTCGTGTAAAGGCAAAGTAAAAAAGTATTCATTTTGATGTGAGATGGAATATAATAGTGGTTATGTTTGATTAAAAATACTGCTTTGCGCATTTGATATAGAGGAGAACGAATCATGTACGAAACAAACACCATCAGAGAAAAAATAAAATTGATTTTTGTTATGCTGATCCCGATTTTAATTACACAGCTCAGTATGTTTTCCATGGTCTTTTTTAATACGATTATGACGGGTCGATTTAATTCGTCGGACTTAGCTGGGGTAGCGATTGGATCGTCAATATGGAATCCGATTTTTACAGGAATTAGTGCTATTTTACTTGCGGTATCACCAATTGCCGCACAGAGATTTGGTGAAAAGAAGAGCAATGAAGTATCGATAATTGTATCCAGTGGGATTTATTTAAGTTTCATTATTGGATTTGTGGTTATTTTGGCAGGAGTCATCTTTTTAAATCCGTTGTTATCGATGATGAATCTGCCAGAAAGTGTTCACCAGACTGCACATGATTATTTAGTAGGATTAAGCTTTGGAATCATTCCATTGTTCATTTTTAACGTATTGAGGTCATTTATTTACGCATTAGGGATTACGAGAGTTGTTATGTTTATTTTATTAGTATCCGTACCTATTAATCTTCTATTAAATTATGTTTTGATTTTTGGGGCTTGGGGCTTTCCGGCACTTGGTGGAGGTGGAGCAGGACTTGCAACTTCGATTACGTTTTGGGTTATTGTTGGGATTACAGCTTTTATTGTGATTACGAAAGAACCTTTTTCCTCCTATAAAGTTTTTGTGGGGCCGGGAGGGTTTACTTTTAAAGAAAGTAAGGAGATTTTAAAAATCGGTATCCCAATGGGGTTATCGACCTTTTTCGAAACGAGTATGTTTGCAGTCGTGACCATTTTAATAAGTAAATTTTCGGTTACAACCGTTGCCGCGTATCAATCCGCACTAAATATAGTTTCGTTTTTATATATGATTCCGGTGAGTGTTTCGATGGCGTTAACTGTCTTAGTAGGGTATGAGGTAGGGGCGCGCCGCTATAAGGATGCGAAAGTTTACAGCTGGCTCGGGATTGCACTATCGATGATCATCGCACTTGTAACTGGAATACTTGTGATTATCTTCCGCTTTGAAGTGGCAGGCTTGTATTCAACAGAGGCAGCGGTTGTTGGCTTAACGGCACAATTCTTAATTTATGCGTTATTTTTCCAGGTGTCAGACTCCATTCAAGCAACGGCACAGGCTGCCCTGAGAGGCTACAAGGATGTCAACATCGCGTTTGTGATGACATTGATTGCCTACTGGCTTATCTGCTTACCTGCAGGATGGGGGCTTGCTCATTTCACCGATTTAGGGGCTGCCGGTTACTGGCTTGGATTGTCAATTGGGCTACTCGCCGCAGGTATCGGGTTATCTGCAAGACTCGTTCATATTCAACGCACACGGTTTTCTGAGGAAAAGATGGTAGGGTAAAAAAAGGAAGGGGCTCCCCTTCCTTTTTTTTATGCTCTTCACCAAAACTTTACAATTCTTTAACCGTGGCTAAAGAAAATAATCGCAATTTTTCGATAAAATGTAGTAAAAGGAAATGGAGGGGTTAGATGAAGATTACGGTTGCTGGTGCGGGGTATGTGGGACTAGTTACAAGTGTTTGTTTAGCTGAACTTGGGCATGATGTAATTTGCATTGATATCCAAACTGAAAAAATAGAAAAGCTGCAGGAAGGGTATTCCCCCATTTACGAACCCGAGTTGGAGCCACTTTTACGGAAGAACTTGAAAGAAGGCAGACTCTATTTTACGACGAACCCACGTTTTGCGTACACAAATGCTGATATTATTTTTATCGCAGTGGGGACTCCACAGCATGTGGACGGTACTGCAAATCTCGATTATGTCTATAATGTTGCAGAAACGATTGCTGTTCATATTGAAAATGATGTCATTATATGTACGAAAAGCACCGTCCCTGTGGGAACAAATAATAAAATAAACCGGATCATTGATTCTAAAAAGCTCCCGCAGCTTCAGGTTGAGATTATATCAAACCCTGAATTTTTACGAGAAGGCTCTGCTGTCCTTGATTTCTTTTATGGAGATCGAATTGTAGTTGGGGCAATCAATCAAGAAAGTGCCGGGGTGCTTGAACAAATCTATCAACCTCTCAAAATTCCAATCATTAAAACGGATTTGAAAAGCGCAGAAATGATTAAATATGCCTCAAATGCCTTTCTTGCTACAAAGATTAGCTTTGTGAATGAGATTGCTAGAATGTGTGAAAAAGTAGGAGCTAACATTGACGATGTCGCATATGGAATCGGAAAGGACCAACGAATTGGACCCTATTTTTTAAAAGCAGGGCTAGGCTATGGAGGTTCGTGTTTTCCAAAAGACACGAGAGCTCTGATGCATACCTCAGGAAGTTTGGGTCATCATTTTGAATTACTCGAGGCTGTTATTCAAGTTAATAATCGTCAAAAATCGTATCCTGTCTTCAAGGCTAAGGAGATTTTGGGTTCTTTAAAAGGAAAGAAGGTTGCGGTTTTAGGCCTTTCGTTTAAACCGAATACAGATGACTTGCGTGAAGCGGCTTCGATCACGGTCATTAGGGAACTCCTTCAGGAGGGGGCAAGTATCACAGCATATGACCCTATAGCCATTGAAAATGCTAAAAAGATATTTGGAAATGCCATTGACTATACGGATGAAATCTCTACAGCCATTCAAAAAGCAGACCTTACAATCATTACAACCGAGTGGGAGCAAATTAAACAGTTTCCCTTAGAACTATATAGTTTATTTATGAGAGAACCGAGAGTAATAGACGGAAGAAATTGTTACCCACTAGAAGAAGTACAAAAACACCCACTGTTATATGTTTCGATAGGGAGACCAACGGTAGTTAATACGTTAACAAAGAAACTCTGACCCTAAAGAGAGGAGATTTGGATGATGAAGCTATTTCTTTCAATCTATCATGTGGATTGTCGAATCTTTCAAAAAGTAAACCAGCATTATGATCAAAAATGGCTACACTTATTCTTCTCTAGAATCACATTTTTAGGTGGGGCCACTTTTACTATTATCATTTGTCTTGCATTAGCCCTATTGACGACAAATCAATTAAGGATTACGGCCATTGCAAGCGCGCTTTCACTTGCGATTAGTCATATACCCGTTCAAGTAATCAAAAAGCTGTATCCTAGGAAAAGACCGTATTTAATAGTAGAACAATCAAAGTTTCCTTTAAAAGCATTAACAGATCATTCTTTTCCCTCAGGGCATACAACAGCCATATTTTCGGTCATTATTCCATTTAGTTTATATATGCCATACCTTTCAACCATCCTTCTCCCAATTGGGATTTGTGTTGGAATGTCTCGAATATTTTTAGGCTTACACTATCCATCTGACGTGATTGCTGGTGGAGTTTTGGGTTCTGTAGTTGGAATGACAAGTTTTATTTTCGTAAATCAATTAACGGAATCTACCTTAAGGGGGATCTTATGAAAATAGCGATTTTTACAGATACTTATTATCCAGAGGTAAACGGTGTAGCACGTACATTAAAAAGATTTACTGATTATTTAGAGGAACAAGGTATTGATGTTAAGGTGTTTGCTCCAAAGTCTGACTCCAAAGAATACGTGTCAACTCACATACACCGATTTAAAAGCTTGTCCTTTTTTCTATATCCAGAGTGCAGACTTGCATTCCCGAATATGCTTCAAATTCGGGCTGAACTCGAAAAATTCTCACCTGATATCATCCATGTCGCAACACCCTTTAATATTGGATTTTGTGGAAGTTATTACGCAAAAAAGTTGAACATTCCGCTTGTTGGCTCTTATCATACCGACTTTGATTATTATCTGCAGTTTTATGATTTGCAATTTTTATCAAATCCATTGTGGTCCTATATGAAATGGTTCCATCGACCATTTCAAAAGTTATATGTACCAACCCCTGTGACAAAAACACAGCTTGAGGAAAAAGGGTTTGCTAATATAGAAATATGGACTCATGGGGTCAATTGCGAGTTGTTTAATCCTTACTATAATAAAGCTGATGTTCGGCAAAGGTACCGGGTTTCTAAAAAGTATATGCTTACTTATGTGGGGCGATTAGCGCCTGAAAAAAATATAGAGCTACTGGTTGAAATAGCAAAGTCATTGCCACCTGAGTGGAGTGAACAAATCCAATGGCTAATTGTTGGTGACGGACCACACAAGAGAAAATTGGAGGAAGTAGCTCCTTCCAATATGAGTTTTACTGGATTTTTAAAGGGGACGGAATTGGCAGAAGTGTATGCTTCTTCGGATGTATTTGTTTTTCCATCATCATCAGAAACATTTGGAAATGTCATGCTTGAATCAATGGCTAGCGGTACACCGGTTATTGGGGTGAATGCAGGAGGAGTAAGGAATGTTGTTCAAGAAGGAATTACTGGATATTTGTGTGAGCCAGGTCATATTCAGGAAATTACGAATAAGATTCTGCATTTATTAGAAAATGACGGGGTTCGCAGTCGAATGGGAATGGAAGGAAGAAAATATGCATTAACTCAAAAATGGGATGTCATTTTTGATAACCTGCTTTACAGCTATTCAACCGTATTAAAGGATCCAAGTAAACAAAAATATGCATAGAAAAAGGAAGGGAAACCCCTTCCTTTTTTGTGGACTCATTCCCCAAGAAAGTTAACAAATTCGCTCCCGGTTAATTCAAGGTTTTTCGGGACACGGATGATGATAAATTCATAATTAAGTGGCTTATCATCGTCATGTCTATTGTCAAACTCCTCCGTGATTCCGCCACCTCTAAACTGTGAAATCACAAAATCATTATGAAAACTATAGAGTTTTACCTCATGATTAATTGCGGGATTCGCAATCAAATAATTACCTTCGATTGAAACGGTTGGTAATGGGATTTCTTCATAAAAATCGTACCCATTAAAATTTGTATTTGCTAAATAATAGATAACCTCAATGGTTTGGTCATTATTTTCTTTCCGGTCAAAAATAGTAAACATGTTTATGTTATCCAAGTATTGAACATTAAGGTTCTCTCTATCGAATGTGAAATCCCATTTACCTTTCTCCTGTATCGTTTCAACATCTTTAAATGTCCCTTGTTCAATTGCCTGATGAATTTGTTCATAGGTCAAAGCCTGTGTACTACTTTCGGTTGAAAAAAAGCTTGATTTAGGTATGCAATAATAAACAATGACGGACACTGCTAAAATGATAAAATAGCTTCCGATTAATAGTTTTGTACTTTTAGAACCATAGGACTTTTTACCAACAAATATCGAAAGCAAGATAACTGCTATGATAAACAAGATGATAATAGGAAGTACAATTGCGATTGCTGACATTATTTTCGAACCTCCAATCGGTTAGTTGCAGCTATTACGATCCACATCAATACCGCAACTGTGATCACAACTTTGATTGTAAAAGTAAAAATGGATGATTCACTAGCAAAAAATATAATATAGCTAATCATATCATTTGCCCTTACTTCAAATATTGCCCAACCAATTAGAAGTGCTGGAATCACAAATCCAAACAGCTTATTCACCTGTGTAAACATTCCAATTAAATATCCTAAGGTTGCGAAGAGTATCAGATATAGGGTTCCAACGTAAATCCCAACAAGCAAATCAGAGAACGGTAGGAAGAAATGATCCGCAATTATTTTATTGCCGCCATCTTTAAAAAATAGGATCACCCTTAACAGAATCCCGGCAAATGTCGAGGTGATACTGGCGATGAAAGAATAGATAATCATCATCCCGATTGTTGAAAGATGGCTGCTCATTCTGTTTGTTACAAATGAAAAATCAATATAGTGATAGGGTTTTGTTGATATCGTGATTGCCGTAATGAAAGCCCAAAAGATAGTAAAAGCAAAAATCATGCTTCCTGAGTAAGTGGAGATGCTTATATTTCCACCCATTCCCATCGATCCAACCCCATTAAAAGAAAACAAAAGCGCAATCGCCTGGACAGTTACAAGACTTGAAAACGTACCATAGTATGATCGAACTTTGAAAACCAATTGTTTTCTGACAACATCAAGTAAACTCGCATTAGTTAAAGACATCATTGATACCCCCTTTATTCTTTGCCGTGAGATACACACAAAGGTCTTCTGTCGCAACAGGTGATAGTTCAATCCCAAGCTTTTTTGCTTCCAGCCATGTTGTTTCTGGATAAATATCCTTTACAACCGAATAAATGTAATCATTTCCGATATCCTCAACATAAATGACTTCCATACCCTTTGTAATTTGTTCGATGACATTTGTTTTTCCTCGGAGCCCTACGGCATATACCTTCAAATCATCGATTGGTACATGAAGTGCAACACTTCCATTTCGAATAAGGAGAACATTTTCAAGAATACTATCAATCTCATTAAGAAGGTGGCTTGAAAAAAGGATTGTTCTAGGATGTGCGATGTAATCCTTCAATAACGCTTTGTAAAAATCCTTTCGTATGGCCGCATCCATTCCAGTTGTAGGTTCATCAAAGATTGTAATCGGGCAGCGGGAAGAAAGACCGATGATCATATTAAATGTACTTTTCATACCTTTTGAAAGATGATGATGAAGTTGCTTTGGGTTTAAATCGAAATAATCGAATAGGCGTTTTGCTAATTCACCATCCCAATTAGGGTAAAAGCTTGCACTCGCTTTTAAGATTTCAGCTAAATTTAGCCAAGGTGGGAAGACCATATTGTCATCCACAAAAATGAGATTGGAAGATACTTTTAAATTATTAAAGGGATTTTCTGAAAAAACGCGAACATCTCCAGAAGATACCGAGTAAAATCCGGCGATTATTTTTAAGAAAGTTGTTTTTCCGGCTCCATTTCTTCCTATGACCCCAGTTATCGTATTTGGCTCAATTGTAAAAGAAAGTTGATCTAAAGCTTTTATACCACCGTACAGTTTTGATACATTTTGAACTTTAATTGCACTCACTTCCGATTCCCCCTTTGCCGTTCTTTTTCAGCTTTAATCATATTGACTAATTCGTCTATACTAACTCCTAATCGCTCCGACTCCATCACAAGCTCCAATACAAGATTTTTCATCGTTTGACTTTTCCTTTTCTCTAAAATAAATTGTTTGGCATTTGGTGTTACAAACATGCCCAAGCCACGCTTTTTATAGAGGATATTCTCGTCTGCAAGGAGATTCAGCCCCTTCGCAGCAGTAGCAGGATTAATAGTGAACATCTCCGCAAGCTGATACTGGGAAAACACTTTATGATCCTCAGGTATAGCTCCGCTCAAGATTTCGGTTTCAATCCATTCTGAAATCTGGACATAAATAGGCTTTGCGCCATCCTGCTTAAACTTCATAATAAACACCTCCTTAGGTGATTATGTACATTAGTGCATTAGCGATATAATGTACTATACTACATCATATGAAGAAATTCCAGATAATTTACTATAATTTTTAAAAAAAGACTATAATTAGGTATGAGACCTATGATTAGGACGGCTTTTAAAGTGTTTTTTTTGAAAATACGCCTTAAGTCTTAGATACTTGTAATTTCTAGGTCCATAGTTTGAATAAATATCTTATAGTATAGTTAACTTGAGGAAAAAGAGATAAATGAAGAGAAAAAGGCATCTGCAGTGTCGCCGCAATCCCGTTCATCGATGTGATGAAGGGGAAATCTAATGCACCATCGCCGGAGAAATCCTGTTCATCAAGCTGTATGAAGCCCCGAACGCGATGCGGTTGCCACCGGAAAGTCCTTCAACGAGCTTATGTAGTCCCGAACACAACGCGGTTGCCGTCGGAAAGTCCTTCATCGAGCTTATGAAGCCCCGAACACAACGCGGTTACCACAGGAAAGTCATTCATCAACAAATTAATTGGGGCGCTACTTTACACCAAATTTTCCCTCAGAAATTTTTGAAACCAACGTTCGTGTTGGTTCGTATATAATAGTAAGACTTAAATGTTAGGAGTCGATGATATGAATTCGTTTCTTGCTTTTATTGTTAAATCGTTCGTTTCAGTGCCGACAACGGTTACTGTTTGGTTAGTAAGCTTTTTTGCGTTTGATCTAACTTACCTACTTTCGTCTGGATATGCATTATTAGGCGGCGGGATCGTCTATTTGGGCACGTCAGCCATTATAAAACAATCCTTTTTACGAAAACATCGGCTAACGAGGAAGGAATATCAGTATATTGAGAGAAATCTAAAAGAAGCAAGAAAAAAACTTGCTCGACTAAATAAATCCATTTTTACCGTTCGTCACATCCCGTCATTAAAGCAAAGAGTCGATCTGCATCGTGTCACAAAGAAAATATATCGCTTAACGAAGAGTGAACCGCGACGCTTTTATTTAGCGGAACGATTCTATTTTTCGCATCTGGATTCAGTTGTGGAGTTGACTGAGAAATATGCTTTTCTTGCATCCCAACCTAAGAAAAATAGCGAGCTCGAACGATCATTGCACGAAACGCGTAGGGTACTTGAAGAATTAACGAACACGATTGAGAAGGATTTACACAAGATGCTCTCGAATGATATAGAAGACCTGCAATTCGAAATCGATGTAGCAAAGAACTCCAATAAACAAGCAAATGATTCTCAGTTTATTGATCAAAACAGGAGGTAAATGAGTATGAGTGAACAGTATTCTCCAAAATATAATGAGTCACCCAATTTAATGGATGAATTACTTGCAAATCCATTTGATGAAAAAATAGAAGAGCAGGAAAATCCACTTATCATCACGCAAGAAGGTGAGAAGAAGCCTGTCCGATTAGTAGATGTACTGCCTGAAGAAAATAAGGAAAAAGCCTTACAGCTTGCAAAACAAATTGATCCTACCAATCACCAAGCGATGATTTCGTACGGAACGCCAGCGCAAAACAAGCTGCTTTCATTTTCAAACACAATGCTCGAGCATGTTCAAAAGAATGACGTGGGTGAAGTTGGAAAAATCATTTCGGAACTGATGCACCGTCTTGATGACATGACGCCTGAGGAATTGAATCCTGAAAAACGAAATGTCATTGCACGGATCTTTGGAAAAGTCTCAAATTCCGTTCAAGAGGTATTGTCAAAATATCAAAAAACAGGTGCACAAATTGACCGAATCAGTGTAAAGCTGGACCGAAGTAAAAATGTCCTGTTATCAGATATTGCGATATTAGATAAGCTTTACGACAATAATAAAGATTATTTTGATGCATTAAATGTCTACATTGCTGCGGGTGAGCTAAAGCTTGAGGAGATGCACCAAAAGCTCATCCCAGAGATAAAGAAACAAGCCGAGGCAACAAATAATCAAATGAAGGTCCAAGAAGTAAATGATATGGTTCAATTTGCAGACCGCCTTGAAAAACGTGTTCATGACCTGAAACTAAGCAGGGAAATCACGATTCAAAGTGCACCGCAAATTCGTCTCATCCAAAATACTAACCAAGCACTTGTGGAAAAAATTCAATCATCGATCATGACGGCAATTCCACTATGGAAGAACCAAGTAGCGATTGCGTTAACCTTAATCAGACAGCGTAACGCGGTAGAGGCACAGAAACAAGTTGCGAAAACAACGAATGAGCTTTTACTGAAGAATGCTGAAATGCTAAAAAGCAATACACTTGAAACAGCGCGGGAAAATGAGCGCGGTTTAGTTGATGTAGAAACATTGAAGAGAACGAAGGAAAACCTCATTTCTACATTGGAGGAAACCTTACGTATCCAAGAGGAAGGCCGTAACAAGCGGCGCCAAGCTGAGCTTGAACTTGCCTCAATGGAAGTAGAATTACGTCAAAAATTATTAGATATCAAGACAGATTGAAAAAAGGATAGGTACCGAACTCGGTATCTATCCTTTCATTTGTTTTATGATGCTTTTATCTCAGCATCAACAATTTCTGGGTTTTTACTGAATTGGCTCAACACAAGCCCGATAGCTGTACCAACGAGAGCGGGAACAATCCACTCTAATCCCGCAGATGCTAACGGCAGCATATTTTTTGCGTCTTGAACAGGTCCCAGGTCAAGCCCAAATGCATTTAATCCACTTATTAGTGCAAATACACCTGTGAAAACAAAAGCTGAACCATATACAGCTTTCACATTTTTAAAATAACGGCTAAAGAAGGTTAATACTACTAACACAATGAGTAGCGGGTAGGTCATCACTAGGAATGGAACTGATACTTTTAAAATCTGTGCTAATCCAAGGTTTGAAAGCGTAAAACCGACTAATGTCACAATAAGGACGACTGTTTTATAGCTTGCCTTTGGAAGTAAGTCTGAAAAATACTGTCCGCAGGCAGTTGTTAATCCAACCACCGTTGTAAAGCAAGCTAATGTAAAAATCAAGCCAAGCAGTGCTGTTCCACTTTGTCCAAATAATTGGGTGGCTGCGGAAGATAAAATCCCTGTACCATCAGTAAATGTGCCATGACCAGCCATCTTTGCACCAATTAATCCGATTCCAACATAAATGGCGGAAAGAAGGATACCTGCAATCATTCCAGCCTTAAAAGTGTAACTCGTTAACTGTGACCGATTTTTGATGCCCTTTTTTTTGATTGAGTTTAAGATTACAATTCCGAATGCTAAAGAGGCAAGGGCATCCATCGTATTATAGCCTTCAAGGAATCCGGTGAAGAACGCACCAGTTTGATAGCCTTCTGTTGGACTAAGGAAAGGTGTATCCATTTTAAATAATCCAACAGCGATTAAAATAACGATTGCAACTACCAAGGTTGGGGCAATGAAGCGACCCATATATTGTTCCATTTTGCTAGGGTTTAAGCTGATAAAATATACGACTCCAAAGAAGACGACTGAGAAAAGTAATAAAATAAGGGCTGTATTTGTTGATTCAGGTAAAAATGGAGTAATCCCCATTTCGAACGCAACGTTTGCGTTTCTTGGTATTGCAAGGAATGGTCCGATACATAGATACACAGCAACCATAAATACTGTGCTAAATACAGGATGGACACGATCGCCCATTGCCTGAGCACCCCCTTTTACAAGGGAAACGGCAAAGATTACCAATACAGGTAAGCCAACGCCAGTTACGATAAATCCAAGCATAGCAGTCCAAAAGTTTGTACCTGCACCAGCGCCTAAAAACGGTGGAAAAATTAAATTTCCAGCACCAAAGAACATTGAAAATAACATGAAACCGATAAATAAAGTGTCTAATTTCTTCATCTTGAATCTCTCCTTTTATTGTTTTTCCTGGGACAAAAGGACAGGTCCATTGTCTCAACACAAAATAAAAAACCCCGCCCCTAAAAATAGGGACGAGGTTAACTCGCGATACCACCCAAATTCCGCACCCAAAAGAGGCACGACACTCATGAACGTACTACCATACGTCTTCCTTGTAACGGCGGATTCCCGTCAAAGCTTACTTTTTTCGGCTTTGCATCTCTGAGATGATTTTCGGATGGCTCTGAACATCGACTTTCAGCAACTGTCGACTCTCTGAGGAACAGGATTCCTATCGTACTCTTTCTCGTCATGGATTTTTAATATATTGGTATATTAACAGAGAGGGAAAAGAAGGTCAATAAGTTTTTTGATTGTATTTATTATTGGGGGGTGTATACAGTAGGGAAAGCAGTAACAATAGGGGACTTAAGGAATAGGTCACTTGCCTCTGTAAAAATATAGTGGGACGACGAACCTGTCCCCACGTCCCACTAAAACATTATACTAATTCACTTTCAATGCCACTTTTACAAGTAAGGACATTTTCAATAATTTGATTAATAAATTCATCGGTAATTCGATATTTCGGAACACTTACGCTGAAAGCGCCATGGTTTTTGCCACCTGCGGTAATACTTGCTCCTACACAGAAGATATCTGCTTCGTGTTCTTCATTATCAAATGCAAATCCATTTTTGCGGATTTCATTGATTTCCTTCATAAACCCTTTTTTTGTTGTAATTGTCTTTTCTGTCTTTTTTTCCAATGTATGGTTGTTCAAATAGTCTTCAATTTGTTCGTTGCTTTGATCGGCAAGGATTGATTTTCCCATGGCAGAACAATAGAGCGGGATTGCTTTGCCAACACGTGAATATAATGAAACCGGATTGAAGCTTTCTAATTTTGTTATATAGATAATGTGTGATTGGTCAAGGATGCCCATATGGACAGTTTCGCTTGTCTGTTCTCTTAGTTTTTCTAAAAAGGGCTGCGCAATCTCTTTGATTTCGGTTTGATTTAATGCCTTGTTGGCGTATTTAATAATGGACCTTCCTAAGCGGAATTTTTTTGTTTCCTCATCCTTTTGCACATATCCGATTAATTGGAGAGTATCCAAAATTTTTAATGCGGTCGAGCTGGTTAATTCGGTTTCTTTTGCAATTTGTTGAAGGCTTTGTGGTTTGTCGACAATGGAAAGGTATTTTAATATAGTATCGGCTTTTATCAGGACAGTGCCATAAGGTTGCTTCTTTTCTTCCAAGGTTATCACTCACTTTTTACTAATATCTGAAATTTTTAATCTATCGGTTGAAATCCCTTTCATGATTATATATAATGACATTATAAGTTTCCATATAATAAAGTTAATTTCCAAATAGGAAATAGTCAAGAGATTTTGGAGGCAATCATGAAAAAAATAAAGATACTTTCAAAAATCGCGGATTGCGGCGTAGTCGCAGTTGTCCGTGCAGATTCAAAAGAAGAAGCAGTTAAAATCTCAGAAAGCTGTGTAGAGGGTGGAATCGTTGGAATCGAGGTGACCTTTACAGTTGATGGGGCTGACAAGGTTATTGGGAGACTTGCTTCCAACTACCAAAACAGTGAAGTTGTTATTGGTGCTGGAACCGTTCTTGATGCTACAACTGCCCGAATTGCTATCTTAGCAGGGGCACAATTTGTTGTGAGCCCAAGCTTTGATGAAGAAACTGCTAAACTATGTAACTTGTATCAAATACCATACATGCCAGGATGTATGACTATTACGGAAATGAAACGTGCACTAGAATCAGGTGCCGACATTATTAAGCTCTTCCCGGGGAATGCCTTTGGCCCAGACTTTGTGAAAGCGGTTAAAGCGCCACTCCCACAGGTGAACATTATGCCGACGGGCGGAGTAAGCCTTGATAATATTGATCAATGGATTAAAAATGGATGCGTGGCTGTTGGTGTAGGCGGGAATTTAGTTGCCCCTGCGAAAACAGGAGATTATGCGAAAATAACCGAATACGCTGCACAATATGTCGCCAAAGTTAAAGAAGCAAGAGGGGCGTAAACCATGAAAAAGATTGTTGTATTTGGCGAACCTTTACTTCGCCTATCCACTAACTTAGGAGAACGCCTTTTTCAAACGGATCATCTGACAATGCATTACGGCGGGGCTGAGGCAAATGTGGGAGCATCCCTTTCACGATTTGGCTATGATGTTTATTTTGTTGGGAAAGTGCCAAACAATCCACTCGGTCAAGCATATGAACGACATTTACATTCATTTGGAATTCATACCGATTACCTTTTAAAAGGCGGGGAGCGCCTTGGTGCTTACTACCTGGAAACGGGTGTTGGTGAAAGAAGTGCACAGGTTACATATGACCGAAAAGGGTCGAGCTTTGCACAGCTATCCATGGATGAAATTAATTTTGCTGAAATTCTACAAGGTGTTGATCTGTTTCATGTATCAGGGATTACGCCCGCACTTTCAAAATCCTTGCAGGAATTAACGCTACAAGGTTTAACGGTCGCCAAAGAATTAGGTGTCACAACAAGCTTTGATTTTAATTATCGAGCAAAATTATGGAATCTTGACGAAGCGTCGGCTGCAATCAAGCCATTTTTACTATATGTAGATATTTGCTCGTGTGGAGAATTGGATGCGCTTAACCTATTAGGGATTGAAGAAGCTGATGATACTTTGGACCATTCCAGGAAACTTGCTTTTTATTATAAAAGGATTACCGAAATGTATCCGAATATCAAATTCTTATATTCTACTTTTAGAGATGTAATTTCTGCTTCCCATAATCGATTGCAAGGGAATTTATTTGTAAACGGGGAGTTGCATCAATCAAGGCTGCATGACATTAACCAAATTGTAGACAGAGTTGGGGGCGGTGATGCCTTTGCTTCTGGAATCCTATTTGGAATTTTAGAAGGACACGAGCCTGAGGAAATTGTCACCTTTGGTACTGCAGCGTCCGCATTAAAACATACAGTTCATGGAGATAGCAATATCTTTTCGGAAGAGGATATCAAAGCATTTGCTGAAAATGCGCCAGGTAAAATCGTCCGCTAAAGATATTCAATATAAAAATATGATTACTTTTAGGAGGAATATAAATGGAAACAAAAATGGAAACACGTTATTCAAATCATCCCGAGGAAATTAAGCGATTTAATACTGATGAATTAAGAAACCAATTTTTAGTGGAAACGATTTTCGAGCCTGGCCAAGTACATTTAACATACACTCATAATGACCGCATGATCTTCGGTGGAGTTACTCCAACTGACAAAGAACTAACAATTACACTTAATAAAGAATTAGGTGTTGAGTATTTCTTAGAGCGCCGTGAATTAGGCATTATCAATATCGGTGGCGAAGGGATGGTCATCCTTGATGGCGAAGAGTACAACATGGCTCGCCAAGATGGACTATATGTAGGAAAAGGAACGAAGGAAGTCTTATTCCGTTCTAAGGATCCTAACAATCCTGCAAAATACTATATTAACTCAGCACCGGCACACCACAAGTATCCAACTGTAAAAATTGATATTAATGAAATTAAACCATTAGAAGCAGGCGAGCCAGGAACACTTAATGAGCGTAAAATCTATCAATATGTACATCCAAATGTGTGTGAAAGCTGTCAGCTGCAAATGGGTCTAACCATGCTTTCTCCAGGAAGCGTTTGGAACACAATGCCATGTCATACACATGAGCGCCGAATGGAAGTTTACCTATACTTTGATATGAAGCCAGAAACTCGTGTATTCCATTTCATGGGTCAACCAGATGAAACAAGACATCTTGTTATGAAAAATGAACAATGCGCGATTTCACCAAGCTGGTCAATCCATACCGGTACAGCAACAAGCAACTATACATTCATCTGGGGAATGTGTGGAGAAAACATCACGTACACTGACATGGATGTTGTACCAATGGAAGATTTACGATAAGAGACTTGGAGGATATTGAAATGACAACACAATTGTCTGATTTCTCATTAGACTTTTTCTCATTAAAAGGAAAGGTTGCCATCGTAACTGGTGGAGCTACTGGACTAGGCCAAGGCTTTGCGGTTGCATTAGCAAAAGCTGGAGCGGACCTTTTTATTACTACACACGGCACGAGCTGGGAAGAAACAAGGGAATTAATCGAAAAAGAAGGTCGTCGTGTTGAATTTTTCCAAACGGATTTATCCAAACGCGAAAATGCAAGAGAAGTAGTAGCAGCATGTGTAAAAGAATATGGAAAAGTTGATATTTTAGTAAATAATGCAGGCACAATCCGTCGTTCTCCAATTCTTGAATACAAGGAAGAGGATTGGGATGCGGTCATTGATCTGAACTTAAACTCACTTTATATTTTAAGCCAAGAGGCTGCAAAAATAATGGTTGAGCAAAAGAGTGGAAAAATCATCAACATTGCATCCATGCTTTCATACCAAGGCGGAAAATTTGTTCCTCCATATACAGCAAGTAAGCATGCCGTAAACGGACTTACCAAGTCATTTGCAAATGAACTTGCTGAATATGGAATTCAAACAAATGCAATCGCACCGGGATATGTCGCAACAAATAACACTACACAAATCCGTGCAGATGAAAAGCGCAATGCAGAAATCCTCTCACGTATTCCTGCTGCACGCTGGGCAACCCCAGCCGACTTAATGGGAGCAGTCGTCTTCCTAGCAAGTCGCGCATCCGATTATACAAATGGTCATACGCTAGCTGTTGATGGTGGCTGGTTGGCAAGATAATTATAAAAAAGCTGTTTCGCAACCCTGCGATTCAGCTTTTTTTCGTCTAGCTCCAGCGCCTAGCCCCTCGAGGTCACAAGCCAATCTGTCAAGAAGGTCAAAGAACAACCTTCTAGCCATCTCGTCTTGTGCTTGTCGGGGCTGTTCAAGGCGCTTGCGCTTTGGTTTGTGGGACGGGGAGTATTTTTTATTTTTTTCTTGTGCAGCGTAACAATGTTATGTTACACTGCGTTTATAGAAAGGGGCCGTTAGAAATGAGTGAAGAGTTATTATCGAAAAAAGAATTACTTGAAGAAACAGGCATTTCTTATGGGCAACTCTACAGATGGAAGCGAAAAGATTTGATACCAGAGGACTGGTTTATTCGTAAATCCACCTTTACTGGGCAAGAGACCTTTTTTCCAAAAGAAAGGATCCTTGAGCGAATTGATCGGATTCAAAAAATGAAGGAAAGTCTTTCCCTTGACGAAATGGCAGAAATGTTCTCGCCAAGTGTCGGTGAGTTGAACCTAACCAAAATGGAACTTGTGAAACGAGGTCTCGCTTCAGAAACGACCATCAATCTCTACCTAGAACAAAGGAAAGAAAGCCCAGACCAGTTTCATTTTGAAGGAATCCTAACAGTCTATATGGTTGAAAAGCTTCTTCAATCAGGAGATATCAGTCTTGAAGAAGCGAAAATGGTAATCCAAGTTTCAAACGATTATTTTGCAAAAGAAAAACAAAGCTACGGTGAACTAGTGATCCTCCGCAAACTAGGTGTATCGACATGTTTTATCGTGCAAAGTACAACAGATTTGGTAATCGAACAAGGAACAAAGCTAATCGTTAAGATCATTTTTACGAATGAAATTGAAGAATTGCGAACAAAATTAATCTAAATTGGAGGCTAAAGTATGGTGAATGTAGAAAATCAAGGGAACTTACTGATTAATGGAACGGGAGCTTCTGGTGGCGGAAGTTTTAATCGGGTATTGATTAATGGAAAAGGTACTGTAACCGGCGATACTGAATGCAATGATTTTAAAATCAATGGCACTGGCACCGTTACTGGGAATTTGAAAGGAAATGAAGGAAGAATAAACGGCAGCGGAAACATTGAAGGCTCCATCGAATTTGATCATTTTACAATTGATGGTACTGGCGGTATTCGTGATCATGCAAAAGTAAATAAAATGAAGATTTCAGGTAAAGGAAAAATTGGCTGCAGCTTAAAAGGGGAAGAAATAAGAATTAGAGGCAAGGCAACGATTGACGAAGATTGTGAGACTGAAGAATTCAAATGCGAAGGGAGCTTCGCAATTGGAGGATTATTAAATGCAGACGTCATTGATATCTCCATTGCCGGCGAATGTCACGCGAAAGAAATCGGAGGTCGAATCATTAAGGTCAAAAAAGGAATTTTTAGTTTCCTAAATAATATTTTTAAATCTGTCTATCCAATCTCCCTGACAGCTGAAATCATCGAGGCAGATGAAATTGATATCGAATTTACAAACGCTAAAATGATTCGAGGAAATAACGTCAACATCGGTCCAAACTGCGAAATTGAGGTTGTTGAATACAAAGTAACATTCACACAGGACCCATCCGCAAAAGTAAAAGAAGCTATAAAAATCTAATAGAACAGTGTTTTGTTAATGTCCTTCAATTTTTGTGAGGGGCTTTTTTTGTATGGAAGGATGGAGGTGCTTCAGCCACTCAAGAAGTCACTATATACCAGTAATTAGGAGAATGGTGCCACTCCAATCGTTTTTGAAGGTCACTATATTCCAGTAATTAGGGGAATAGTGCCACTCCATTTAGTTTTGAAGGTCACTATATACCAGTAATTAGGAGAATAGTGCCCCTCCAATCGTTTTTGAAGGTCACTATATACCAATAATTAGGAGAATGGTGCCACTCCATTCGTTTTTGAAGGTCACTATACTCCAGAAATTAGGAGAATGGTGCCACTCCAATCGTTTTTGAAGGCCACTATATACCAGTAATTAGGAGAATGGTGCCACTCCATTTGGTTTTGAAGGTCACAATATTCCAGTAATTAGGGGAATAGTGCCACTCCATTTAGTTTGGAAGGTCACTATATACCAGTNGGAATAGTGCCACTCCATTTAGTTTGGAAGGTCACTATATACCAGTAACTAGGAGAATAGTGCCACTCCATTTAGTTTGGAAGGTCACTATATACCAGTAATTAGGAGAATAGTGCCACCCCATTTGGTTTGGAAGGTCACTATATACCAGTAATTAGGAGAATGGTGCCCCTCCAATCGTTTTTGAAGGTCACTATATACCAGTAGTTAGGAGAATGGTGCCCCTCCAATCGTTTTTGAAGGTCACAATATTCCAGTAATTAGGGGAATAGTGCCACTCCATTTAGTTTGGAAGGTCACTATATACCAGTNNNAGAATAGTGCCACTCCAATCGTTTTTGAAGGTCACTATATACCAGTAATTAGGAGAATGGTGCCACTCCAATCG
>NZ_LMBW01000010.1:151886-168273 GCF_001439915.1 Fredinandcohnia humi
GTCACTATATACCAGTAGTTAGGAGAATGGTGCCACTCCATTCGTTTTTGGAGGTCACTATACTCCAGTAATAAGTAGAATGATGCCACTCCATTTGGTTTTGAAGGAAACTATATTCCAAAAATCAACTACTTTTTGCACTTTCCCCAAAAGATAGTTAGAATAAACAATAGTCAAATTAAAGTGAACTGGACAAGGAAGGTACAAAACTATGTCAAAATGGTCCCAATTAGAAGAAATGAAACCTTTTATACAGGAAGTCTGGCAGGAGTCGGGCTTCGAAGCACCCACAAGTATTCAAGAAAAAGCGATTCCCGCAATCCTAGAGGGGAAGGATGTCATCTGCGAATCGCCGACTGGAACAGGAAAAACTCTTTCCTATTTACTTCCTGCGCTACAAAAGCTCGACGAAACAAAGAAAGGCATCCAGATAGTAATCCTTGCCCCATCCCGTGAACTGGTCATGCAGATTTCCGATGAGGTAAAAAAATGGACGAAAGGGACAAATATCGTAAGTGGCTCTTTCATTGGCGGCGCCAATATTAAAAAACAACTTGAGAAGCTAAAAGAACGTCCGCAAATTGTGGTTGGAACAACCGGTCGTATTATTGAACTTATTAATATGAAAAAAATGAAAATGCATGAAGTGACGACCGTCATTGTTGATGAAGCGGACCAACTTGTTTCAGCTGAGCATCTCTCTAATGTACAAAGCATTATCAAATCAACATTAAGGGATCGCCAAATCCTATTTTTCTCCGCAACAATCTCTGAGCAAACTGAAAAGATTGCAAAATCATTGATGATTGACGCGGAAACGATTCGGGTGCAACAAACTCTCAACCAAGAAAACATCACTCACATTTACTTTCTATGTGAGCAACGCGATAAAATCGATGTGCTTCGCAAAATTATGGTTACTGAGCCAGACAAGGCAATTGCTTTTATAAAAAGTCTGGATATGGTAGAGGAACTCGAAGCCAAGTTAACCTATAACCATATTGATGTTGCGGTTCTTGCTGGAGAAGCGAATAAGCAAGAACGACAGCAATCGATGAAAAATTTCCGTGCCGGAAAAATCCCATTATTGCTTACAACAGATGTAGCGGCAAGGGGCCTGGATATTCAGGATGTCACCTATGTGATCCATTTTGATTTTCCGAAAACAACGAGCCAATATGTTCACCGCTCAGGTCGGACAGGACGGATGGGGAAAAAAGGTGTAGTCATCTCCATCGTAAATGCACGTGAGGAAAACTTTGTCAAAAAAATGGGGCATGAACTGGGCATCACATTCAACAAAAAGGATTTCTACAAGGGAGAAATTGTGGACGCGCAGGAAAAGAAAACACCAGCTCCCAAAACCAGAAAACCAGCCCCAAAAAAGAAACGATAATTAGGCAAACGATATTAGTTCGTTCTTTTTACATTGGCAAAATAAAGAAAGTATTCTTATAATAAAGGTGATAACATTTACAGGTATAGGGGGAAATGTCATGACAAAAAAGCTGAAAATCGGAATCGTTGGATCCGGAAGCATTGCGAATACCCATATAAAAAGCATTAATGAAGTGCCAAATGCTGAACTTGTTGCCATCTATTCAAGGAATAAGGAAACCGTTCAAAAAATGGCAGATACATATAATATCCAAGCTTACACTGACTATCAAGACTTTTTAACAAATGCTGGGATCGATATGGTTGTAATCCTTACACCAAGTGGTACCCATGCTGACCTTGGAATGGCTGCAGCAAAAGCCGGAAAGCATGTAGTTGTGGAAAAACCAATTGATATATCCATAGAAAAAACAAATCAATTCATTGAAGCATGTAAAAATGCAAATGTCACATTAAGCTGTATTTTCCAGCATCGTTTCGATGAAGCCGTTCAAGATGTTAAAAAGGTATTAAATGAAGGGGAATTTGGTCAATTAAACTTTGGTGCTGCTCGCACAATGATTTATCGCTCACAGGAATACTATGATAGCGGTGCATGGCGTGGTACATGGGAATTGGACGGTGGAGGAGCATTAATTAACCAGTCCATCCATTATATTGACCTTCTTTTATACGTAATGGGACCAGTTGATGAAGTCTATGCTTATACAGCTACTCGTGCGCATGAACGCATCGAAGTGGAGGATATCGCAGTTGCGACTGTTAAATTTAAATCGGGTGCACTAGGCCTTATTGAAGGGAATACGACTGCTTATCCTGGCTTTTCAACCACACTTGATATATTCGGAACAAACGGAAGTGTTATCATTGAAAACGACAATGTGAAAGAATGGAAATTTAAAAGTGGTTTGGAATACGAAAATAAACAAAATCAAATTGAAAATAATGTGTCATCGAATGTCGTAAAATCAAATGAATCCTTCGTCAAACAATACACAGACGTCGTTCAGGCGATTTTAGAAAATCGGAAACCGCTTGTGACTGGTGAAGAAGCAAAAAAATCACTTGAATTAATTTTAGCCATCTACCAATCGGCAAAAGAAGGAAGACCTGTAAAACTATAAGACGTTAAAATAAAAAACTCGCCTCGGCGAGTTTTTTTCGTCCATCATATTATAGTAAGCAAAGTGCGATAACTGTACCTACTCCACTAAATAAAAAGGCAAAGCCTATATTCCATAAAGACACCTTATAGGAATTAACATGTAATAAATCTCCAGTAATCGATACTGACACATTAAATGGCCCAGCAATCGTTGTCGATAAAGCGGAAGTAATTAAAACTAAACTCAAAGATAATGGATGAACAATCTGTAAAATGGGTTCAATAATCGCAGTTAAAATACTTAACGTAACCAATGGATGAAACCCGGTAAGTGCAAGCCCAAGGAAAAGAACCTGAATAAATATAAATAAAAATAACGGATAATGGCTCAACTTTGTAAATGGCTCCTGCAGGTAATCTATAAAACTAGAATCACTTAAATTACTAGTAAAAAATCCAACCCCTAAAAAGAGGACCAGATTACTTTTTAAGCCAAAGGTACGTGTTTTCCATAACGGAACAGCGTATGTCACATAGGATTTTAAACGTTTAATCAAAATCGCCCAAATAAATGAAAATGGGACAATCACGATTGCAATGGTTTGCAGAAACCCAATATGTAAAAGTTTATTCACACCTACAATCACAATCATAAACAGAATTAGGTAGCTTATTAAAGAAAAAACCTTTTGTTTCATTAGCTGTTTCGTCCTTGTAGAGGGCATCTGCTCTCCCTCTTCGGCAAGATCATGTTTCTTATATGAAAAATGACCGATTAGCCAATTGATCAAAATCAAGATCAAGGTAATTAGGATTAACCAAGGTAAAATATGAAGGTATGGAATATGTGTATATTCGATTGTTAAAATCACCAGTAACTCCATAGGGGAAATAATAATGCCAAAAACATACCCTCTGAGCATCGCTTGAGCGATAAATTTATTTCGCAGTTTTTCATTAAACTGCAACACATTTTTTTCAATAACAGCCTTTACAAGAGGAAGAGTTGCAAGATTTAAAAACCCGCCTAATAAAAAGGTTACCATGGATGTCCGTCCATATAATTGGCCCAGATGGTGGATGCGGACCTTTAATAGTTTACTAACTTGTTGGTCATAACGACCGACAATAATAATGGAATTAATAAATGGAAGTACATAAAAGATAGCTAAAAGCGGGACCATCGATGTCATATACAATGGCAGCTCCGTTAAAACTCTACCCTCAAGGAAAAATACGAAGACACCAATCCCGACAAAAATAACGCTGATGGTGCTAAATAACTTGGATGAACCTTTAATGGATACAAACCATGCAACCATTGCCAGGACCCCAATAAAATAGGAAAGCCATTCAACATTAATAAGTAGATTAAGAAAGTAAGATATAAATAATAAGCCATATAAATATAACATGTGATCTCTCCTACGTGTTCTTGCGATTTCAGTGAATATTCACATTATAGCAGTCAAAGAAATGATTGTGTATGAAATATAAAATCCTAACACTACTCTATTCCTAAAACCCGATAATATCATGTACTTTTTCCTTTACCTAAAAAAATCACTTGAATTAATTTTAGCCATCTACCAATCGGCAAAAGAAGGAAGATCTGTAAAACTATAACAAATAATATGAAGCAGCCCTGCCCCAGAATGTAACTATTGCAGGGCTTTTTATAATTGGTTGGGGGTGTATTCACCCATTTTCACTTTTCTAATTAATACAGAGTTTATGAAAAATTAAGTCAATACCTAAAAAAAGTATAAAAAAATCTAAATTTAGTACGGTTTCACAGAGTAATGAAAGCATTTACAATATATGTAGTAAGGTGCTTACATCGTAGAAAGATATAAATCCAAAGAGTGTAAGGAAGGAAGGGGGGCTATTTGTGAAAGGGCTTAAACGGGTATGTCTGTTTTTCGATAGTCTTTTTGAAAAAGTGGCGTTAACATCTCTTATTGCCATGATAATAATTGTAACGATACAAGTTTTTACTCGGAAATTGTTTAATTTTGTCCTGTTTTGGTCAGAGGAAGTTACTCTATTAATGTTATGCTGGTTTTCGTTTATGGGAATCGCCATTGGTGTTCGAGAAAAACTGCATTTAGCCATTGAATCTTTTACCGCTAAACTGCCTCCGGCGGGAATTAAGTTCCTTGATAAACTGGTGGCACTTGGTACCATGGCCTTCGCGGTGTTTTTAATTAAATATGGCTGGGATTTTACCGTATTAATGGTTGATGCAACTCTGCCAGCAACTAAGTTATCCAACGCGTGGGAATATGCTGTCATGCCAATTACAGGTGTTATGATGCTCATTTACGCCTTCTTGCAATTGATTGGTATTGACACAAGGAGACATAATGTGGAAGGTGGTGGCCACTAACGATGGATACAACAACAATTGCCATAATTATATTGCTCTCAAGCTTTGTCATCATGCTGGTACTGCGTTTTCCAGTAGCACTTACATTGGCTGGCTCCACTGTTCTCACCTTGCTGTATTTAGGTACTCCGCTTGAGGTTGTTGGGCAAAGGATGATTCAAGGGGTTAATTCTTATGCTTTGTTAACAATCCCGTTCTTCATTCTGGCTGGCCAGTTAATGAATGAGGGTGGCTTAGCAGTACGTTTAATCAACCTTGCCATGCTATTGGTTGGCCGGGTTCGAGGCGGCTTAGCGATGGTGAACGTTCTTGCCTGTCTATTGTTCGGGAATATCTCCGGATCTGCAGCTGCGGATGTATCGTCAATCGGATCAGTTATGATTCCGATGATGAAGAAAAAGGGATATAGTAAGGAATTTGCAACTGGTTTAACCACGGCCGCTGCGATTCAGGGTGTTGTCGTCCCGCCGAGCCATAACTTAATTTTGTACTCTCTGGCTTCAGGTGGTGTATCGATTGCAACCTTGTTTATGGCTGGAGTAGTACCAGGAATCTTACTTGCTGTAACTCTAATGATTGTAAGCCGCATTTTGGCGATTCGCCAAGGCTTTACACAAACACAAGTCATTGACAAAAAAGATGCTCCGAAGGTAATTAAAGATGGAATTATTGCGCTTATGCCGATTGTTATCATCCTGGGCGGAATATTCTCGGGCTGGTTTACGGCTTCGGAATCGGGCGCTATCGCTGTACTCTATGCAGTCATTGTTACTTTCTTTGTCTTTAAGGAAATTCCGTTCAGCCGGATGTGGGGCATTATGATCCGGACATTCCGGACGGTTTCCATGGTATTGTTCTTGATTGCTGCTTCAAATGCATTAGGGTATGTGCTTGCCTACCTGCAAATACCTTCAATGGTAACGAATGCTTTATTAACTATCTCTGATAATCCGATTATTGTCCTATTGATCATCAACGTTCTGCTGCTTATCCTAGGATGTGGAATGGATATGGCACCGCTGATCCTGATTATGACACCAATTCTGCTTCCTGTTGTCACCGCTTTGGGAATGGATCCAGTGCATTTCGGTATCATCCTAATGCTGAACTTGGGGATTGGTCTATTGACACCTCCGGTTGGAACGGTCTTATTCATTGGTTCCGCAATCGGCGGCATTCCGATTATGAGAGCGGCCAAGGCAATGGCGCCGTTCGGCTTAGTACTGGTTGTAATTTTGATGATTTTAACTTATGTACCACAAATCTCGTTATGGCTGCCAAGTGTGTTAGGCCATTAAAAAGGGTATTCTTAACATTTATATACCAAACAAATTTTATCATTTGGAAAGGGGAATTAAGATGAAGAAATCATCAAAACGTTTATCCGCAATGCTAGGTGTAGTCCTAGGAGCAAGTTTGGTTCTTTCCGCATGTGGAGGAGCAGGAGATAAGGAAAAAACTTCGGATGGATCAAAACCAGCTTCTGAAGAAAAAACATTGTCCTTCCGTATGGCAGATAATCACCCTGATAATTATCCAACTGTATTGGGGGATAAGAAATTTGCTGAGCTTGTTAACGAAAAATCGAATGGGCGTATCAAAATTAGTGTTTTCCCGAATGGACAGCTTGGAGATGAGAAATCAATCATTGAACAAGTTCAATTAGGGGCGGTTGAATTCGCGCGTGTCAGTACTGGACCAATGGCTGAATTCAGTAAGTCACTAGGTGTTTTTAGTCTTCCATATATCTTTGACAGTTCCGAACACGAATGGGATTTCTTAAACAGTGATAAAGGGAAAGAATTGTTACAGAGCTTAGAAGGTGCAAAAATGCTGGGACTGGCTTATTATGATTCTGGTGCCCGCCACTTCTATACGAATGAACCTGTCAATAATGTCGATGAATTGAAAGGTCATAAAATTCGTGTCCAACAGAGTCAGATTAATATTGACCTAATCGCTGCACTTGAGGGCAGTGCAACTCCAATGCCTTACGGTGAAGTATTCAGTTCATTGCAGACTGGTGTTATCGATGGTGCGGAAAACAATTTACCAAGCTATGTTTCTGCCAACCACTATCAAGCTGCGAAAAATTTAATTCTTGACGGTCACCAACGGGTACCTGAAGTTGTTATCGCGAGCAAGACTGCGTGGGATAAATTAAGTGATGCGGATAAAAAGATTATCCAGGAAGCTGCTCAAGAATCTGTGGAATATCAACGTGAAGAATGGGCAAAAATGGAGAAAGAATCAGAAGAAAAAATTAAAGAAGCTGGGGTAAACATTGTTGAAGTAAAAGATCTTAAACCTTGGCAGGATAAAGTTAAACCTGTAATTGACAAGTACCGTGCCGACTATGGCGATGTACTTGACGCAATCGATCAAGCAAGAAAATAATACTTTCTGAAAAAAGGTAAACTATCGGGAAAGACTATGCTACTATTTGCATAGTCTTTCTTTTTTATCATATGAAAGAAACAAGGTGTGTTATGCAAAGTTACGAAAAAAATGCTTTTAAGCGTCTGATCCATGTTTTGCTTATGAGGGATCAGTCACTCACTCGCAAGTTGTTTATTTTTTCAACGCTGCTTGTTATTGTTCCGATTGGTTTTATTGTGTTTTTTACCTACGAAAAATCTGTTGAAGTGCTTGAGAATGAGGCACGTTCATCTAGCTGGCAAATCATCAGACAGGTAAATACGCATATTGAGTATTATGTCGGCGATTTTGAAATCGAGATATTAAAAATTTTGAACAACCAGACGGTTAATCAATTTCTACAAATGGATACCCAGGAGGAATTTGAGTCAAGCGGAATGGAAAGCAATGTAAAGCGAGTACTGCAAAATGAAGCCTACTCCAGATCAGACATATCCAATATAACTATATACGTGAATAATGTAGCTACCGTGGATACACTTGATGTACGCCACACCCGTTTTCATCCAATCGAGTCTTTTCAGCCTGCCTTTTTTCAAAAAATCCTGCCGAAAAATGCAGAACCTGTTATTTTCACAAGGACACTTTCGGATGGGGAGAACACGGAATATGTTATATCCATTGCAAGAAGGCTGTTTAGTTCACAGACCCTGAAACCAATTGGGTTTATCGTGATGGACGTTAACTTTAAGCGCTTTAAAGAAATTGCTATTCAAGTTAATATTGGAAAATCAGGTTTTATGTATATTGTTGATTCACAGGGGAATTACGTCTATAACCCCGATTTTTCCCAACTTGGAGAAAAAGCTTCTCTTCAAAATATGAAAAGCATTCTCCAGGGGGAAAGCGGGTCGTTTGTTACGAGCGGAGCGGAGAAAAATTTACTGACATATAGCCATTCCGGATTTCTAGGTTGGACGATCATTACATCTATTCCCTATAAAGAACTGATTAAAAGTTCTGTCAATATTAGAAACGCCATTATTATCACGGTCCTTTTTACCTTGCTTGTTGCAGCCACTCTCGGATTAGGTTTGGCAAGCAGTATTATAAATCCAATAAGAAGGCTGCAAAGGATGATGAAGCGGGTCGAACAAGGTGATTTCAGCGGACAAATTAAGGTCATGTCAAAAGATGAGATTGGTGAATTGACGTATGGGTTCAATAAAATGCTAATCCGTTTACATGATCTTGTAAATGAAGTTTATCTTTCCGAAATCCGGGAAAAGGAAATGTTGTTCCGACAAAAAGAAATAGAACTCAAAGCACTTCAGGCGCAAATCAATCCACATTTTTTGTTTAATTCCCTGGAAACCATGCGCGGAATGGCATTGGAACACGGCATGGATGATATCGCGGATATGTCCGCCGCCTTGGCCAAACTATTGCGGTATAATATAAACAATCATTCGCAAACAGTTACGTTGGCCGAAGAAATTCTTCACACAAAAGTATATCTTCGTATTCAGAAACACCGTTTTGGTGAAAAAGTGGAATACGAATTCTTGATCCCGGAATGGGCGGAGAAACAAAATATTGCCAAATTCTCGATTCAACCGATTGTTGAAAACTCGTTTAAGCATGGCATCGAACCTTCAGCTGGCATTTCAAAAATCAGCATAACGGCTTTACGGGAATCAGAGGATGTGTATGTCATTCGAATTCAGGATAACGGCATAGGAATTAATCAAGAAAAGCTGGAGGAGATACACAGAAACCTGAATCAAAAGGATATTATGAAAGGCGGACCAGGAATTGGTATGGTGAATGTACATAAAAGAATTGTTCACCTTTTTGGAGAAGAGTTTGGAATTAGCATTAAAAGCTGTGAAGAATGCGGAGCGGTCATTTGTATTCGCCTGCCGTTAAACAGGTATATTGATTAGTTGAATTTTCAGTGGTGATACCTTGAAAATTCATTAATATTTTTTGCTTGATTAGGAGCTGAGAGCATGTATAAAATCCTTTTAGTCGATGATGAAAAATGGGTTCGAATTGCACTTAAACATACAATAGCCAGAACGGGATTACCCTTCGAGGTTATCGGAGAATGCACAAATGGATTAGAGGCCTTAGATTTTTTAAAGGAACATTCCGTTGATCTTGTCATGACTGATGTCCGGATGGCCGTGATGGATGGATTAGCCTTAGTAAGCGCAATGGGAAAAGAGGAACGTGATACGGACTGTATTATGATTAGCGGCTATGAAGATTTTAATTATGTACAGCATGCCCTGCGTTCCGGTGTAATAGATTATCTGCTGAAGCCGGTAGAACTGGAAGACATGAAGGAATGCCTGGAAAAATGGGAAAAGCTGCGCCGAAAAAATAATCTTCAGGAAAATGCTTTCGTGAAAGAAGTAGACCCATCCGAATTATCAACTGTTGAAAAAGTAATACAGTATGTCAAAAGCAAAGTTCCGGGGGAAGTCACTTTAGCTGAAACTGCCAACCACGTACATTTAAATCCAAGTTATCTTAGCAAGCTTTTTAAAGACAAGACAGATCAAAACTTTGTAGACTTCGTTATTGATATTCGAATGAATGAAGCAAAGAAACTCCTTGAGAGGACCTCCTTAAGGGTTAATGAAATAGCCGACAGACTGGGTTATTCTGATATTACGTATTTTAGTAACTTATTTAAGCGGAGATCAGGAGTGACCCCATCTGAATATCGAAAGCGTGCGCGGACAAATTAAGACTGAAGGGGATGCGGATTAACGGAAATCAACCATTACGATAAAAAGAGGCTAGATTGACATAATCTAGCCTCTTACTATGCCTGCCCCGGCACAGGAAACTCGTTCATTTATTTTGGGGGTTAAATGTGTAATGGATGGTGTCATTTCCTTTGTCTTTATGCGGGTTATAAGAGAGTTCACCATATTGCTCGCAATCTCCTCAACAGGCACGCCCACACTCGTCAAGGGTATCTCTAAATTCGCCATTTGCGGGATATTATCGTAACTTATCACAGAAATATCCTTTGGGATAATAAAATTTGCCTCGCGCAATGCACGAACAACCCCAGCACTTATATCATAACTTGAACCAATAATAGCAGTTGGTTTGGACGTAGTCGATAGTAATTGTTTCGTAGCAACATAGCCGTCATACCAACCAAGTCCAGCAGTATTGATAAAATTTTGATTGGTGATGTGAAGATTAAAACTAGTCATCGCTTTTTTGATTCCAAGAAATTTCTCGGATTGCCGGTCATCAATTGGGGAAAAATCACCTACATAGGCAATATTTCTGTGCCCTAGATGATATAAATACTCAACTGCCATTTCCATCGCTGCCTGATAATTAACATCAATGACAGAATGGTTATGATTTCGACCAACCCCATACGTAACAAGGGGAATTGTAATCATATCAAGAATGTGATGATTCTGCTCATCAAATACAATGACCCCATCCACCTGAACCCGCTTAAACATTTCCAGCGATTCTTCGATAGAGTTGATCGATAAGATCATCGAGTAGGAGTTTGCCCTAATTTCTTCATTGATTTTCGAGACTAGTGTAGAAGGGGCAATTCGTTCTAGGGTTGGCCAAATTAAACCAATTACCTTTGATTGCTTTGAAACAAGCTGTTGTGCAGCAAGGTTTGGCTCATATCCAAGTTCTTTAGCAATTTTCATAATTTTATTTTTCGTTTCAGGTTTTACTAACGGGCTATTGTTTAACGCTTTTGAGACAGTGGAGTAACTCACACCCGCCACTTGAGCGATATCCTTAATTGTGATATTCATGAAAAACCACCTATTTTTTGAGTGATTAACAACGTTATTATTAAAAGAGATAAAACTATAAAAATAATATCATTAATTATCCCTTTTTTATAGTTGGTATTTAAAAATATCTATAAAAGGACTTGAAAACGGTCTTTGTTTATTTTAAGATTAAGATGGAATAACAACGTTGTTATTTTGTTTTATAAGGACTTGAAAACGATTGCTTGTGCTTTCGAAAAGGTTTACATACGGTTTAGTCAAAATAATGGATTAATAGACTTTCAAAAATTTGAAATGCGATTCCATTATTTAATTCTTACCTTTTGGGATACTATAAAAAATAAAAAGCAGGTGGACAAAATGAAAAAATTCATGGATGAAACATTTTTATTATCAAATGAAACTGCAGTAGCGTTGTACAATAATTTTGCAAAGGATCTGCCGATTATTGACTATCACTGCCATTTAAATCCTCAAGAAATTTATGAAAACAAAACCTTCAAAAATATTACTGAAGCATGGCTATATGGTGACCACTATAAATGGAGAGCTTTGAGAGCAAACGGGATTGAGGAAGAATACATTACAGGTAATGCATCTGACTATGATAAATTTGTTGCTTGGGCGAAAACCGTTCCAATGACAATCGGAAACCCGTTATTCAACTGGACTCACCTTGAGCTTCAACGCTTCTTTGATGTTCATGAAATTTTAAACGAAAAATCAGCTCCTGCTATCTGGGAAAAAGTAAACAGCAAGCTTACTGGTGAAGGATTCGGAGCGAGAGACTTAATTAAAAAGTCAAATGTAGAAGTGGTTTGTACAACTGACGACCCAACTGATTCATTAGAGTACCACAAGCTTATTGCTGAAGATGCAAGCTTTGATGTAAAAGTATTACCAAGCTTCCGTCCTGACAAAGGCTTAGAAATCAACCAAGATACATTTGCTGATTGGGTGAAAAAACTAAGTGAAGTTTCCGGTATTGAAATCTCAAACTATGATGATTTCTTACAAGCATTAGAAAACCGAATTGAATTCTTCCATTCACTTGGTGGAAGCGTATCTGACCATGCCCTTAACACAATGATGTATGAGCACTCAACGAAAGAAGAAGCTGCAGCAGCCTTTGAAAAAGGAATCAAAGGTGAAAAGGTTTCTGTAGAACACGAAATTAAATATAAATCTTATACCTTAGTTTTCTTAGGAAAAGAATATGCGAAGCGTGACTGGGCGATGCAATTACATATTCACGCATTGCGTAACAATAACTCAAGAATGTCTGTTAAGCTAGGACCAGATACTGGCTATGACAGCATCAATGATGGCGAATTAGCTCGACCATTAAACCAATTACTTGATGCACTTGATACAGAAGATGCACTACCAAAAACAATTCTGTATTCATTAAATCCAAACGACAACTACATCCTTGGAACAACAATTGGTAACTTCCAAGGTGGAGGAAAACCAGGTAAAATGCAATTTGGAACAGCTTGGTGGTTTAATGATCAAAAAGAAGGTATGCTTGAACAAATGAAAGCATTGGCAAACCTTGGCCTATTCAGCCGTTTCATCGGTATGCTAACAGACTCCCGAAGCTTCCTGTCTTACACAAGACATGAATATTTCAGACGTCTAGTTTGTAACCTAATCGGGGAATGGGTAGAAAATGGTGAAGTTCCAAACGACATGGATTTACTAGGAGATGTCGTTAAAGGAATCTGCTATAACAACGCAAAGGAATACTTTGAGTTTTAAATGAATGATAAAGATAGTCGATAGCCCGCCGTAATGGCGGGCTATTTTCTGATATACTAACGGTAGTGAATTAACTTTATTCAGCGAAAATCATCCACTGAATAAAGTTAAAGCCTCCGGCGGATGCCACGATTTTTCAAAGGGAATTTTTCGAGGCAAGCTCGAAAAAAATCGGGCGCAAATACGCCAAGTCGTATTTGATTTGATACGAAAGGAGAGGGAATAATGGACAAAAAGCTTCCACCAAATCATGAGCATATTGATGATGAAATGATCAAGCTTGAGGTAAATCTTGATAATATGTCCGGCGAATGGCTTGGCTACGTCATGGATTTATTATTTGATGAAGGGGCAAATGATGTCTACTACACCCCGATCTTTATGAAGAAAAACCGGCCGGCTGTCCTTCTGCAGCTGCTTTGCTCAAAAAGTAAATTGGAGAAAATGAAAGAAATCCTATTTACGGAAACAACAACACTTGGTTTGCGCTATTATCCGTTGAGTGTTCACAGACTGGAGCGAAATTTTACAGAAGTTATGACTCAATGGGGTAAGGTCACGATAAAAGAGGGAATTTTCGAAGGAGAATCGGTTCAAAAGTCACCTGAATACGAGGATTGCCGCCGAATCGCTGAAGAACATGGCATTCCATTGAAAAAGGTGTATGAAGAGGTTTGGAAAAAGTATCACAAAAGTAATTTGCGGTAGTTCTATGGTCATTATTTTTATTCTATGGTTTTTAGCTTCACCCCTATGGTTTTTATTTCAATTCTATGGTCTTTAGCTATGAGAACACTAAAATTTTCAAAATAAAACCCACTGGAGCCCCAGTGGGTTACAAGTTACATATCATTCAATTCCATTTGGATAAACTTTTTCGTATTCGGACCGTAGATCCCATCATCTGCAAGAGCCGCATACATCGATTGGAATCTTCGAACAGCATCCTCCGTTAAAGGACCATAGCTGCCATCAATCATTTTCGGATCAAAGTGGATATGCTTTAACGCACGTTGTATCATGCGAACTTCTTCACCCTTGTCACCACGTCCCCAAACTCCATCTGGAAGTGGAAACTCATCGTGAACAGAATTACCCTGTTTGATAACCTCCTCAAGTTTCCTCAAAGTGGCAGGGCCAACTAGTCCATCCACACCTAATCCATATCGTTTTTGGAATCGCATGACCGCACCCTCGGTTTCGGTACCGAAGCTGCCATCCGCACCATAACGTGGCAGTGGGAAACCAGCTTTAATTAAGTCTTGTTGAATTTCTTTTACAAATGGACCTTTATTTCCTTTTCGAACTGGAAGTTTAGCAGAAACTCCTTCAACAACTGGTTTTGGATTGCTCGTCGGAATTCCTTTAAAATCACGATTATACGATTCTTGTACATCATTTATAAATTCTTCCCACGAAATTCCATGTGGGCGCAAGGCATTTTGTGGGTCTGATCTTCTTGATGGGTCTAACGTGCTATGAGCAACGATATGTCGTTTCGGATCCAAATTGAATTTATTACATAAATAAGCATGGTACCAGACATATCGATTATATGCCTCTTGGAAATTAATTTTCCCTCCATGACAGAGCTCTACACCAACCGCTGCATCATTTGCATCATCCCCAAACATTGCATTATCTCTCGTTACATTGTAGCGAACATGCCATGCTTTTTCAGTAAGCGGGATAATTTCTAACACATATTTATCATCAATGAATGTATGGGCAGAAGCACTTGGCTGTGAACGGTCAAAATAATTTCGATTTCCATAGGCTGTTGAACCAGGATTTCCTGTATCATGACTTACGATAAAACCTACCTTGGAAATCTTTTGACCTGAACGTGAATTTCCAAAACGAATATAATCTCTTGTAATTGGATACTCCATTTCACTCACCTCCATGAATTATGAGTATTACAATCCGTTTATCTTATGCGCTGAATTATAATAACGTGCTTTTCAGGAGGATATGCGTCTTCGCCTAGATGAAGGAGATCGAGTTTACAAACAAAAAAACCGAAGGATCCTTTCCTTCGGCTTTCAAATCGTAACTATTTCTTTTTCTTAGCCCTAGTGTCTGCTGCATTAGAGCGTGCTAGTGCCTCTAAATCATCCTGGTCAGCAAGTTCACGTGAGAACTCGACATCACGACCATCTGATTTCATGTTTTTAGGAACCTGTGGCAAGCTCCCTTTGTTTTTATCCCTTGATCTTTGTCCCCTTGATCTTCCCATTATCAACACCATCCTAAAAAATAATGGAGAGGCTACTAGCGGCAACCTACTCAATTATAGGATGACCTTCCTAAGGTACATCATAAGTGGAAATTTGTATGAAAAATTAATGACGAGCCTGCTTTTTCGCATATCCGCCAGCATGATCTGCCAATCTGAATTCATTTTGGTATGTAACTTCTTGCATGCTGCTTAATGTGCTTTTAGACTTATTATCACGCTTTTTATCCTTTGCCATCAAAGTTACCTCGCTTTCTAAAGTAAGATAGTATTATTTTATCCATCCTAGAAAAATCCAAACAAAAAAACCCGTTGAAAAACGGGCTTGCACAGGATGTGCTGACGTCTATGTTTGCCACAGGACGTGGCAGTCTTTAGAAGACGTTCAACTAAGCTTCCTTCAAATGTTCTTCCTCAAGATTATGTCCAACACGCAATGTGTGTAATGTATATAAATCCTTCGATACTTCAAAAAGGTTGTAAACATCGCCATTTGCATTAAGCTCATCAAGTAAGTACTTTCGCGTTTCATTGGCGAAAGTTACAAACGGAAGTTTTTGAACAGCCATTAAGGAGCGATTATTTATTTTTCGAACTCTCATAAAAATTGTATCGATCCCAAGTTCATAAAAGAGTTCGGAAAAGAATGCATCCTTAGCTGGTTGATTGTAGCCTTTACCGTGAAAAGGTTTTCCAAGCCACGTTCCGAGGAAACCAGCGTTGCCTGCGATATCGAATAAATTAATTGTCCCGATTGGAGAGCCCCATTCGTCTAAAATGGTACGTGAAATCAGTTCACCTCGCTCTTCTGCCTCAATCGTTTGCTTGGTTAAAAATAAAAACTCTTCATAAGAATATGCCTTTTGACGCACAAAAGGAAAGACATCCGGGTGCACCATTAAGTCATAAAGAGCTTGGCTATCTTGAAGTTCACGCTTTTTTAGCATCAGTTTCCCCTCCAAATGAGGACAGACCGGACCTGTGGCAGGTATAAGGATCCACCCTCGAAATTTTTTGTGTTGTTAAAAAATTTCGGGGTGGGAATCGAACCCACTAGAACCAGTGAAACTGGTGGCGCACCATTTGCCTTCCCTAAAGTTAGCCACTTTGCATTGGCCAATTTTAAGTTTTGTATTTAATTTTTTAGAGGAAGTTCAAAAAGTCCGGTGAAAATGACACATCGAATTTCTTCGTTGGCTTGCTTCTCCTTTCCTCACGTATTAATTGCATACGCTCCGGTACTCAAAGCTGCGCCGCCTCGAACTTTCGACGCACAGGATGTGCTAGTGTCGACAATGCCACAGGACGTGGCGTTT
>NZ_LMBW01000010.1:168281-202875 GCF_001439915.1 Fredinandcohnia humi
TCGCATTTTAGGTCATTTTTTTTACTTTACTCTAGGTATCATACTTGAAAGTTTTGTAAAAATAAATAGGTTTTTTGTGAATTTTTTGTATCAAATTATTGGAAATTTCGACGTTCCTGAGGAATCATGTAGCAATCTGTCGAATTATCCTTTAAAGATGCTACCTAACGCCTTTTCAACAGTCTCATATGTAAAAGTAAACCCGTGTTCTACTAGTTTTTTCGGAAGTACTTTTTGTCCTTCCAACACTAAAATACTCATTTCACCGAGTAAAAGCTGTAAAGCAAATCTGGGCACGGGAAGCCAATGTGGACGATTAAGAACCTTTCCAGCAGTTTGACCAAACTCCTTCATTTGCAATGGATTTGGTGCAGTGAAATTAACAGGTCCACTTACGGTTTCGTGATATAAAAGAAAATCAATTCCCTTAATCACATCCTCAATATGAATCCAAGACAGCCACTGCTTTCCAGAACCAATCGTACCACCGATAAAAAACTTATAAGGAAGAACCATCCGTGTTAGGGCACCGCCATCATCTCCAAGCACAACACCTAGTCGTAAAAAACAAGTTCGCATACCTAACGCAGCTGCCCCGTCGGCTTCCTGCTCCCAAGCAGAAACCGTATTAGCTAGAAAGTCACTCCCAATTCGTGAGGATTCCTCCGAAAAAGTGTCGCTCTCGGAGGTTCCATAAATGCCGACTGCACTAGCATTCAATAACACTTTAGGCTTTTTAGGCAAAGAAGAGATAATGCGCAGAATCTCCTTTGTCGCGGTCACCCTACTATCCAAAATTCGTTTTTTACGGGATTCCGTCCATCTGCCGCTATTTAAGGATTCACCTGCAAGATTAATGATCGCATCTATTTCATATAGCTGCTTCTCTGGATTGCTATTTGCCTTTAGCCATTCAACATATCGGAGATTGGGATGTTGACTTGTTTTGGCGACATTTCTAGTTAAAATAAACACCTCATGATGTTGGTCTAAAAGATAATCCGTAAGCTTTTTTCCAACAAAGCCAGTTCCACCAGCAATTGCAATCTTCATGTTTTTCTTCCTTTCCATCTCTTTTCTACATAATTCAATAAGTTTTCCATATATCCTTCAAAAATCTTGTGCTACTATTATAGGGAGGTGTCATTCAAATGGCGATAATAGCGAAAATCACAACTCAAAAGAAAAATACGGATCGCTTTAATATATTTCTTGATTACGGGAATGGCAAGGGCGAGGAATATGCATTTAGCGTAGATCAAGATATCCTGATTTCCTTTCAACTGAAAAAAGGAATGGAACTGGACGACCTTGATATTACGGAAATCCAATTTGAAGATGAAGTGAAAAAGGCCTTTAATATGGCGCTGAACTTTTTATCATATAGAATGCGATCAAAGAAGGAAGTCATCGATTATCTTAAAAAGAAGGAAATTGATGACCCAATAATTCCGGATGTCATACATAAGCTTGCCGAGTATAAATATGTCAATGATAAGGAATTTGCAAAAGCATATGTCCAAACGCAAATCAATACAACAACAAAGGGTCCTGAGGTTATTAAACAAGAACTTTTTGAAAAAGGAATTGATCAGGCCATACTAATGCAAAGTCTTGCGCTTTTTACGATGGACGAGCAAATTGCCAAAGCCATTAAGTTAATTGCAAAAACTATGCCAAAAAACAATAAAGTTTCAGAGCGCCAAACGAAACAAAAACTTGAGCAAACCCTGGTTAGAAAGGGATACACATGGGATGTAATCCAAATTGCCATGGAAGAAGCACCAACTGAGAAGGATACGAATGAAGAGTGGGAAGCGCTACGGCATCATGGTATGAAAGCCCATTGTAAATATGAAAAACTGGATGGCTGGGAATATGAACAAAAGATGAAGCAGGCCCTTTTCCGAAAAGGATTTGACATAAGCTTGATTGACAAATTAATTGAACACATAAGGGATGGAGAGAACTGACATGCAGGAAAAACGATATAGCCAAATGACCGAATTTGAGTTAAGACAGGAAATCGCGAGTCTAAAAGAACAAGCTCGAAAAGCCGAACAGCTCGGGATTGTAAATGAGCTTGCTGTACTTGAACGGAAAGCATCAATGGCAAAGGCGTATATGCTTAATCCCGAGGATTTTAAAAAAGGTGAAAAATATGAAATTGATGGAGACCCTGGCAGTTATTTTAAGATTAACTATCTCAACGGAGTTTTTGCGTGGGGACATCGTGTCGGGCAAGAAGACAAAGAAGAGGCATTACCCATTTCATTACTCATTAAAGAATGAAACCAGAGAGGACTTTTTCCTCTCTGGTTTTTTTCAGAACATCCGTTTTTTAACTTCGTTTTCTAATACGATTTGGTTTTGCGTCTGTTTCGTTTCTCCGTTGACCTGAGCCCAAGAATGTTTCGGATTGGCACCAAATTTTTGGAAAGGATTGTTATATTCATTTAGTTTATAACCTTTTTTACCCATAACACGCACCTCCAAGTTAATTCTCGATTCGATTTCAGGCCCACGAGGTGGGTCACAAAGACGTTTTGATCATAAATACTCCTGTATTAAAAATCGTGACGTTCACTTGAAGCTTTCATTCGCTCCTGTGGATGTGTGTTAATGGAACCATCTGCTCTTGTTGAAGCGTATTCAGCCTTTGCTCTAGGCTCTCCCTCAAACTTATTACTATTTTGGTTTGGGAATCCTTGTTTTTTATTCCGCATGCGAATACCTCCTTATCAAATGCGCCTTGGCGTATTTGTGCCCAGATTTTTCGGGCTTGCTCGAAAAGATACCTTTTAAAATCTGTGGCATCCGCCGGAGGCTTTACTTTATTCAGCCCGCTGAATAAAGTAATAAGACAAATTGGACACCGTGCCTAAAGGGAGTTCTCACCTTTAAACACGTATTACTAGTATGGTGTTCATGCTCTTTTATCATGTAAAATGAACAACGTGAATTAATGGAAATCCCCATAACAACATGTGTTATGGGGAAAATTGGTTAACTTGGAATGAGCTCTAGTTTTTTACGAAGCTTTTCTTCGCTAAAAATCCAGCCCGTATAGGATGTTACAATGTTTAAATCAAGGTCTAACTGAACAACAGCAACAAATGGGTAATGCCCTTTGCTTCGGTAACGAAGATCAATAAAGCGAACCTCGTAGTGATCATCATATTCATCGATTTCCCAGCGATAAACGGGTGAAAAGTGAAGGAATGCAGCTAGGTTCTTGTCCTTTTTTGCAGCATTGATAACAGGTGTATCAGGAATTGGGCGTTTTGCAAATTGATCATGTATAATAATTTCATTGTTTGTGGAGCGTGCGACATAAAAATACTTTTCAGTCACGATCGCAATATGCCATTGATTAAAGCGATAGGTTGGTGAAATGATGATTTCTGTAATATTGTCATCGATTTGAGTACGAACTGCTGCTTCGACCTTATTTCGCATTCGAAACCGAATGATATAATAGACAAAAAGGATGGCATAGACCGAAAAGAAAGTAACTCCCGGATGTAAGCCGAGCTTCCAGACGACAATACCTGCTAAATGAATAAGGAAAATAAATGGGTCAAATGTGTTAATGACGCCTAACGCCACCCATTTATTTGAAAAGGGACGCAGTGCCTGTGTTCCATACGCATTAAAGATATCGACAAACACATGAAGGATCACACCGATAAAGGTCCACATCCAAAGATGGAGAAGGTCAGCCCCTGGAAAAAAGAATAAAAGGGCTCCCGTTATCAAAATTGGCCACAATAAAACGGCCGGAATGGAATGTGTAATTCCACGGTGATTTTTTATATAATTAGCATTGTTTCGCAATTTAAGGATGGTATCCAGGTCCGGTGCCTGTGAACCAATTAGCGTTCCAAAGAGAACAGCATGAGTTGTAGCGGGGTTAACTGTAACAGTTGGGTCAAGTGTGGCAATGCCACCTAAAGCAAGACCCATAACGACATGTGTTCCTGTATCCAAAAATGGGACCTCCTTTTCTTACATACTTAAGATTAATATAACCAAAGATAAATTATTTTAATGATAACACCTTGGGAGAGGGAATGGTAATAATTCATGAAAATGTTAGAAAGTTTTTCGATAAATGAATTTCAGAAGGATTTAATTGAGTGGTTTGAAAAAGAACAAAGGGATCTTCCTTGGAGACAAGATCAGGATCCGTATAAAGTATGGGTTTCTGAAATCATGCTTCAGCAAACACGGGTTGATACCGTAATTCCCTACTTTGAGAATTTTGTTTCCAAATTTCCGACAATCGAGGTTCTTGCTAAAGCCGAAGAAGAAAAAGTACTCAAAGCTTGGGAAGGCTTAGGGTATTATTCCCGAGTGAGAAACCTTCATGCGGCCGTTAAAGAAGTAGCACAAACATATGAAGGAAAGGTTCCAAACACTGTGGAAAAGATATCAAGTCTAAAAGGTGTCGGACCATATACAACTGGGGCCATTCTAAGTATTGCTTATGGAATTCCAGAGCCTGCCGTCGATGGCAATGTGATGCGCGTTCTATCAAGGATTTTATCGGTATGGGATGATATCGCGAAACCGAAAACCCGCCAGTTGTTTGAGGATATTGTAAGAGAAATTATTTCAAAAGAGAATCCATCGGCTTTTAATCAGGCGTTAATGGAATTAGGTGCATTAATTTGTGTCCCTGGAAACCCAGCTTGTCTATTATGTCCAGTTCGGGAGCATTGCAAGGCTTTTGCAGAAGGTGTCCAAAAAGAACTCCCTGTAAAAAGTAAGAAAAAGGCGCCAACTGCCCTTTCAATGGCAGCAGTTGTTCTTCAGAACGAAGAGGGTCGATTTTTAATACATAAGCGCCCAGAAAAAGGCCTTTTAGCAAACCTATGGGAGTTTCCCAACCATGAAACGATTTCGGGTCTTCAGGCTCCAAAGGAACAACTTGGTGAATTTTTAAAAAGTGACTATAAGATTGATGCAAAGATTGGACAAGCATTTACAACAATTCAGCATGTGTTTTCACATTTAATATGGAATATCACTGTTTTTGAAGGGGAAATCGAAAGCTCCGTGAAAGAAACCGACAGTTTAAATTTGGTGAGTTTAAAGGATTTAGAGAAGTATACATTCCCTGTTTCTCATCAAAAAATATTAAAAAGCTTTCTCAGCAGATGAGAAAGCTTTTTGTTCATGGTTATTGTCCAGTTCCAGGCGCCATCCACTCTCTGGTCTAGCCAATCGCTTCGGAAGGCAAAATGCGCCTTCTGTCAGCGCTTTTCTTATGCTTGTCGTCTAAGGCTGAGCGCCTTGCACTTTTCCTTTAGTCATACGACATTCTAATATCACTGGTATAGTCATGGTTACGATGGAAACCGCCTCTGTCTTGGATTTCTTGGACGATTTCACGGTGAAGGGACTGACCCTCCGCATTTATATACGGAACAATTTGTTGAAAGGAATGGTGGAAAAAAGCAAGCTCGCTTTCCTTCCATTCATTTTTTGGGATCATTGATAAATGAGTCATGTCTCGACCAGAATACATCTACAATTACCCTCCTTTAAAAATTCCTTTGTTCAATTAATAAGATTATCCAATTGATGAAAAATTATCCTTCTCATTTGGTAATATAAAAATTTATTTTTAGGGATATTACATTCGCATATGGGACAAATTAATGTTCGTGGAGGTGATATCAATGGCTAAACAACCAAACAAATCTTCAGCTGGAACTAACATTCAGCAAGTAAGACAACAAAACGCTCAATCTCAAGGTGCTGGCGGTGAATTCGGTACTGAGTTCGGTAGCGAAACTAATGCTCAAGAAGTAAGAGCGCAAAACCAAAAGTCTCAAGGTGCTTCTCAAGGTGCTGGTGGTCAATTCGGTACAGAGTTCGGCAGCGAAACAAACGCTCAAGAAGTAAGAGCTCAAAACCAACAGTCTCAGTCTAACAAAGGACAAGGCTGACATAAACATGATAGTTAATACTTAACACAAAAACACTTCCATGCATTCGCTGGAAGTGTTTTTACTTTTTTCGTCTAGCGCAAGCAGCCTAGCCCCTCGAGGTCACAAGCCAATCTGTCGAGAAGGTCAAAGTAAACCTTCTAGCCAGCTTTTCTTGTGCTTGTCAGACTTGCACAGGAAGTGCTGACATCGACGTTTGCCACAGGACGTGGCAGAAGTTAGTCGATGAACCCCTATCGAGGCGCTGGAGCTTTTGATTTGACAAAACCTCCTATTTCTCTACATAGAAAGACAAAGGAAATTGGGTCTATTTACAGAAATAATAGGTTATAACAATAATGAATGGTTCATAGACAATAGGAGGATACAAGATGAGCAACTTTAATGACCTTGTTGGTGAACAGTTAAAAACAATGGACAAGCTACTTTTTATTCAATCCGAAATTGAAAGATGCCAGGAACTTGAGACTCAAATTCTAGAACTTCAAAAAGAAACGGAGCTCGAAACGATACAAGTAGAGATTAAGCGTATGCAGGAAGAGCTTGTGCAAATTCATGACTTATTCCAAAAACAAACTGAAGAAGTCATCCGATCCTATCAGGGCAAAATCCATCAAACGGTCTAACTTTATTCAGTCGGGATTTGAATCCCGACTGAATAAAGTTAAAGCCTCCGGCGGATGCCACAGATTTTTTAAAGGAAGTTATCGAGCAAAGCTCGATAAAAATCTTGGCACAAATACGCCAGGGCGTATTTGATTAGGTGGGGCCGTACTAGAGTCATCGAAATTTCCGGTGGCTCTTTTGTTTTAAAATATGGAACTTACCGTTATAATAATAGAAAAAGGTTTTTCTTTGTTTAACTTTATTCAGTAAGTCCCTTACTTTTATATGTGGTGATGAATGTAATAAGAGTAACCAATTCTGTGGGGGTTCAAACCCTGGGCTGAATAAAGTTAAAGCCTCCGGCGGATGCCACAGATTTTTAGAGGAAACTTTTCGAGCATAGGATCAAAGACTAAGAACGCCACGTCCTGTGGCAACGTCTTTGTGACCCACCTCGTGTGGGCCTAAAAAATCTGGGCGNAAAATACGCCAAGGCGCATTTGATGTCAAAGCTGCCCAAAAGTGAAAGTAGGGAGAGAGAATGGGTATTCCCATGGAAGGAGACAAAATACAAATCCATAGCTATAAGCATAATGGCCATATTCACCGTGTTTGGGACGAAACGAGAGTGCTAAAAGGAACCCAAAGCCTTGTAATAGGCGGAAATGACCGCACAACCGTGACAGAATCCGACGGTCGTACTTGGATTACACGTGAACCGGCTATATGTTATTTTCATGCGCGCCATTGGTTTAATATTATCGGAATGATACGTGAGGACGGGGTGTATTATTATTGTAATATCAGTTCGCCATTCATTTCCGATGACGAAGCATTGAAATATATTGATTATGATTTGGATATTAAAGTATTCCCGGATATGACATTTATCCTATTAGACGAGGATGAGTATGAAAAACATCGTCGTGAAATGAATTATCCGGATGTAATCGATAAGATTTTAAAAAATAACGTGGACAAGCTCATCCAATGGATTCGTGGACGAAAAGGTCCATTCGCACCAGACTTTATTGATATCTGGTATGAGCGCTATTTAACCTATCGCAGTTAATAGTTTTATTAAAACCTGTTGAAACTAGCAACAGGTTTTCAATATTTTTAGCACTACAACTTGAAGGAAGGTCAGAAGTTTGGGGAGTACTAGACGTTATATGAAATTCGTGAAGCCGTACCGGTTTCAAATCTTTATTACGATCATCATTGGTATTGTTAAATTTTCAATTCCGATGCTCACACCATTATTACTGAAATATATATTGGATGATGTCATCGCAGCAGATTTAGTGCAGGATGAAAAACTGTCAAAGCTTTTCTTTGCAATGGGAATCATGCTCTTCATTTTTCTTGTACTGCGACCGCCAGTGGAATACTATCGTCAATATTATGCACAATGGGTCGGCAGTAAAATCCTATACGATATCCGCGATCAGCTTTTTGATCATATTCAAAAGCTGAGCCTTCGGTATTATGCCAACACAAGAGCGGGTGAAGTGATTTCAAGGGTTATTCATGATGTGGAGCAAACGAAGACCTTTGTTATAACCGGATTGATGAACTTGTGGCTCGACCTTTTTACAATCGTTATTGCAATCATCATCATGCTGACGTTAGATGTTCCGTTAACAATCGTGTCTATCATTTTATTCCCACTCTATGGATTTTCAATTAAGTATTTTTATGGTAGATTGCGCAATCTTACACGGGCTCGCTCACAGGCGTTAGCGGAGGTGCAAGGGTATCTCCATGAACGGGTTCAAGGGATTCCGGTTATCCGAAGCTTTGCGATTGAAGACCATGAACAAAAGCTTTTTGATAAGCAGAACAGTAATTTTCTACAGAAGGCATTGGACCATACAGGCTGGAATGCGAAAACCTTTGCAGTCGTGAATACCATTACCGATATCGCCCCACTTCTTGTGATTGGATTTGCCGGATATCAGGTCATTCAAGGGAGCCTTACAGTCGGTACGCTAGTTGCGTTTGTTGCATATATCGACCGACTCTATAATCCGTTAAGACGACTTGTGAACTCTTCGACAACATTAACACAAGCGCTTGCGTCAATGGACCGTGTTTTTGAATTTATGGATGAAAAATATGATATCGTCGACGGGCCAAATGCGGTTGAATGTAAACAAATATCCGGGAATATGAAGTTTGAAAATATCACATTCTCATATGGGGATGATGACGATGATCAAATCGTATTGAAGGATATTAATTTAGATATTCAAAGCGGGGAAACCGTTGCCTTAGTTGGAATGAGTGGTGGAGGAAAATCGACACTTGTGAGCTTAATTCCAAGGTTCTATGATGTGACGGAAGGAAGAATTCTTTTAGACGGGGTTGATATACGCTCCTATAAGGTACGGAGCCTCCGTGATAAAATTGGGATGGTTCACCAAGATACTTTTTTATTCAGTGAATCAGTTAAGCATAATATTCTTCTTGGAAAACCAGGTGCTTCAGATGAAGAAATTATTGAAGCAGCCAAAGCGGCGAATGCCCATGAGTTTATCGAAAATCTCTCACAGGGCTATGATACAAAAGTAGGGGAAAGAGGCGTTAAGCTATCAGGTGGACAAAAACAAAGGATTGCGATTGCACGTGTTTTCTTAAAAAATCCACCATTATTGATTTGGGATGAAGCAACTTCAGCATTGGATCTTGAAAGTGAACATCTGATTCAGGAGTCACTGGAGGAGCTTGCGAAAAATCGTACGACCTTCATCGTCGCACACCGGTTATCAACCATTACACATGCAGATAAAATTGTCCTCATTGAACACGGGGAAATCGTAGAAATTGGAACGCATGCTGAATTAATGAGCAAAAAAGGACATTATTACGATCTGTTCCAGGTCCAACAACTGGATGATTAAGGAAAATAGACACGGAGATTAAACTCTGTGTCTATTTTTTTCGACAAATTTCACAGTCTGTATATGTCTTTTGTTATTTCCAGGGAAATGGTGTCGGATAATAGCGGAATATTTCAATCGAAGCTCGAAGGCTTTTTTTACATTGGGGTAATAATTGAGACAACTTTCTAATAAATCTTCATGTAAAGGCAGGTGTAATGGATGGGTGAAAAAATAATAGAGGTAAGGGGTCTCCGTACCTCTTTCTTTACGGATGAAGGGGAAATACCAGCAGTAGACGATGTTGATTTTCATATAAACGAAGGCGAAGTTTTAGGTGTAGTCGGAGAATCTGGCTGCGGAAAGAGCGTCACATCTTTATCTATAATGGGACTAGTTCCGACTCCACCTGGAAAAATTGTCGGTGGCGAGATTGTTTTTAATGGAGAAAATCTCGTTCATTTCTCTGAGAAAAAGATGCGTCAAATCAGAGGAAATGAGATTGCAATGATCTTTCAGGAGCCAATGACATCACTCAATCCACTCTTTACGATTGGTGACCAGATGATAGAGGGAATCAGAATTCATCTGAAATGGGATAAGAAAAAATCCTGTATAAAGGCAATTGAAAGCATGAAACGGGTCGGTCTCCCGCGTGCTGAAGAATTGATGAACGATTACCCGCATCAACTATCAGGAGGCATGCGGCAAAGGGTGATGATTGCAATGGCAATGGCATGCAACCCAAAACTATTAATAGCTGATGAACCAACAACTGCTTTAGACGTGACGATCCAATCACAAATTTTAAAGCTCATGAAAGAATTGAATGTTGAAATGAATACGGCCATCATGCTGATTACCCATGATTTGGGTGTCGTTGCCCAAATTTGTGAACGAGTCGTTGTCATGTATGCCGGAAAGATCGTGGAAGAAGGGGAAGTTTCGTCCATTTTTAAAAATCCAAAGCATCCATATACGAAAGGCTTATTAAAATCAGTACCTGATATTCGCAATAAAAATGAACGGCTTTATTCCATTCCAGGGAATGTGCCAAGGCCTGGTTCAATTAAACAAGGTTGTCGGTTTGCAGAACGTTGTGAGTTTGCCTTTGAACGCTGCCTTTCAGAAAATCCCGGGCTTTACGATGTTGATGAAAAAGGGCATCGTGTTCGTTGCTTTTTACAAATTGGAGGGGAGGAAAGCCATCGTGACACTGCCTTTACTGCAAGTCCATAATTTAAAAAAGTATTTTCCGATAAATGGCGGCGTGTTTGGTAAAAAGATAGGAGACGTCAAGGCAGTAGATGGACTTTCATTTTTTGTGAATATTGGCGAAACACTCGGCATCGTTGGAGAAAGTGGATGTGGAAAATCCACAACAGGAAGACTCATTTTACGGCTCTTGGAACCAACGGAAGGCCAGGTTCTATTTGATGAGAAAGACGTTACGAATCTATCAATGTCTGAAATGAGAAAGCTTAGGCGTGATATGCAAATCATTTTTCAGGATCCATACGCTTCCCTTAATCCAAGGCATACAGTCGATAAAATACTAGAAGAACCGCTGATTGTTCATGGAATTGGCGATAAAAAGGAAAGAAAACGTAGAGTACAAGAAATGCTAGAAGTGGTCGGTTTAAGTAGTTATCATGCAAAGCGATATCCGCACCAATTTAGTGGAGGTCAGCGTCAACGCATTGGTATTGCAAAAGCGCTAATGACTAATCCCTCCTTAATTATCGCCGACGAGCCTGTTTCTGCACTTGATGTATCGATTCAGTCACAGGTATTAAACCTTATGGAGGATTTGCAAAAGAAATATAACCTGACCTATATATTTATTGCACATGATTTAGGGGTCGTCCGGCATATAAGTGATAGAGTGGGCGTCATGTATTTAGGAAGAATCATAGAATTAACTGATAGCGAAAAGCTTTATAACAAGCCACTTCATCCATACACGGAAGCGCTGTTAGAAGCCGTTCCGATTCCAGATCCTGATTATAAAAATGAGGCAAAGGGCATTACCGGGGAGATTCCAAGCCCATCCAATCCACCTGCAGGTTGCGCGTTCCACACAAGATGTCGGAGTTGTATGGAGATATGCAAGACAGCCCGCCCTGAATTTAAGGAAGTAGAGGAAGGTCATTTTGTTGCATGTCATCTCTATTAATGACTTGCAGCATTCATGATAAAAAATGCTTTTAAGGGGGAATTGCTTTGTTTAAGAGGAAAGGCGTATTACTTTCACTTCTATTCCTGCTCCTAGTATCAACAGCTTTAGTTGGCTGCAGTGGAGGAAGTAAAAAAGGAAATGAAAGTCCGGATAAGGGGGAAAAGCCCACAGGAGAAACACCAACAGCGGACGTACAAAAGGAGCTCGTATTTGGTCGTGGCGGGGACTCCGTATCTCTAGACCCGATTTCAACTACAGAAGGGGAAACCTTTAAGGTAACGGTTAATATGTTCGAAACTTTAATTAATTATGGTGAGCAAGATACAACATTACATCCAGGTTTGGCAACTGAATGGACACCTTCCGAGGATGGTCTTGAATATACGTTCAAGCTGCGTGAGGGTGTTAAGTTCCATGATGGAACAGATTTTAATGCAGAAGCAGTGGTTAAGAACTTTGAGCGTTGGATGAACGGCGATTCTGATCAATTCCCATATTATACGATGTTTGGAGGATTTAAAGGGGATGAAGGCCATGTCATTAAAGAAGTAACAGCAGAAGACGAATATACGGTTAAATTCACATTAAATCGTCCACAAGCACCTTTCTTAAAAAACATTGCCATGTCCCCATTTGGTATGGCGAGTCCAGCTGCACTTGAGAAATTCGGGGATAATTTTATGAAAAATCCAGTAGGAACGGGTCCATTCAAATTTGTAGAATGGAAAGAAAATGACCGAATTACTTTAGAAAAGAACCCACAATATTGGATGGAAGGCTATCCGAAGCTAGATAAAATTATTTTTAGATCAATTCCAGAAAACTCAGCTCGCTTAAATGCGTTGCTGGCAGGCGAAATTGATTTAATGGATGGTGTCAATCCATCTGACCTTGAACAAATTAAAGGAAATCCGGATCTTCAAACATTTGAGCGTCCATCAATGAACGTTGGTTATTTAGGATTTACAGTAAATAGACCTCCATTTGATAACAAGCTCGTACGTCAAGCATTAAATCATGCAATTGATAAAGAGGGTATTATTGCGGCATTCTACGGTGGACTTGCAGAGCCAGCGAAAAATCCACTTCCACCGGCATTAGAAGGCTACAATGATGAGATTGATCCATATCCATATGATTTAGAGAAGGCGAAGGAATTATTGGCGGAAGCAGGCTTCGCAGATGGATTTGAAATGGATCTCTGGGCAATGCCAGTACCGCGCCCTTATATGCCAGATGGAATGAAAGTAGCAGAAGTCATTCAATCGAGCTTTGCTGAAATTGGTGTAAAAGCGGAAATCAAATCTGTTGACTGGGGTACGTATTTAGAGCAAGCAACAAAAGGTGAATTTGATGCATATATGCTAGGTTGGACAGGAGATAATGGGGACCCAGATAACTTTATCTATACATTATTAGATAAAGATAGTATTGGAAGCAATAACTATTCCTATTACAGCAATGATGAGCTTCATGATATTTTAATTGAAGCCCAAACAATTCCGGATCAGGAACAACGTAATGAATTGTATAAAAAAGCACAAGAAATTATCCACGAGGATTCACCTTGGGCACCACTTGTCCACTCAACACCGCTGCTGGCTGGAAAAAGTAATCTTAAGGGATTACTGCCACACCCAACAGGATCCGATATTTTAACAAAGGTTGAGTTCGAATAAAAGTGAGGGATGGAGGGGAGTTTTTAACTCCCCTTTATGGTCATATTTTTTTCAAACGAAAGAGGTGATTAACCTTGTTCGCATATACGCTACGAAGAATCGGAATGGTCATTCCAGTGCTAATCGGTATGACACTGGTAGTCTTTTCGATCATACACTTAATTCCGGGAAATCCAGCACAAATCATCCTTGGTCAGCGTGCCACCGCGGATTCCATCGCAGCACTAACAACAAAACTCGGCCTTAATCAACCATTGTACATTCAATACTACGAGTATATAAAGGGGCTTCTTACTGGGGATTTAGGGGAATCTATCCGAACCAAGACGCCAATAAGTGATGAGATTTGGCCCTATCTAGCAGCAACAATCGAGTTGACCCTTGTTGCGATGATTATTGCAATTGTAATCGGAGTTAACGCGGGTATCATAAGCGCATGGTTTCAAAATTCATGGTTTGATTACAGTGCAATGATCCTTGCGTTAATCGGTGTATCGATGCCGATTTTTTGGTTAGGTTTAATGGAGCAATGGGCATTTGCACTACAACTAGATTTACTGCCAACTACGGGCAGAGAAAACGTAAGGGATCCAGTTGAGTCGGTCACAAGCCTCTATTTAATCGATACATTAATAAACGGGAGAACCGACCAATTTGTAACGGTTTTAAAACATTTAATCCTCCCAAGTGTCGCACTAGCAACCATTCCAATGGCAATAATCGCACGGATAACCCGTTCAAGTATGCTAGAAGTGATGCGGTCAGACTTTGTACGAACAGCACGTGCTAAGGGAGTGAAAATGTTTTGGGTCGTGTACAAGCACTCCTTGAAAAATGCAGTTATTCCTGTTTTAACGGTTATCGGATTACAAACCGGTTTATTGCTTGGAGGAGCCATTTTAACAGAAACCATTTTTGGCTGGCCAGGAATTGGCAGATATATTTATGAAGCCATCAATTACCGTGATTACCCTGTGATTCAGTCAGGTATTTTAGTGGTCGCCACCTTCTTTGTTTTTATCAATTTAATTGTAGACCTTTTGTATGCGGTCATTGATCCGCGAATTAAATACCGGTAAAAAATAGGGAAGGGGTGAGAAGATGGCTGAGTTAGCACAAACGAACGTACCGGTAAAAAAAAGCGATGGGGCTGTTTCACCATGGAAGGAAGCGTGGCGAAGCTTTCGAAAAAATAAATTAGCCCTTGTCGGGACTTGTATTGTTTTCTTTTTTATCATTCTTGCAATTTTTGCACCGCTCATCGCCCCTCAAGGGATTGATGAAAAAAATCTTGCAAATCGACTTCAGCCGCCGTCCAGTGATCATTGGCTGGGAACAGATGATTTTGGAAGGGATATATTATCAAGGATTATTTTTGGGGCACGAATTTCATTACGGGTCGGCTTCTTTGCTGTAATGGGTTCAGCAATCGTTGGAAGTTTGCTTGGAATTCTAGCAGGTTATTACGGTCGATGGGTGGATAACGTAATTAGTCGCGTGTTTGATATTTTACTAGCATTCCCAAGTATTCTACTGGCACTTGCTATTGTCGCGATTCTAGGGCCATCCCTAAGAAATGCGCTGATTGCCATTGCGATCATCAATGTACCAAACTTCGGAAGGTTGATTCGTTCGAGGGTGTTAAGTGTTAAGGAAGAGGAATATATAACCGCTGCACGGGCAGTCGGGATGAGGGACCGGAGAATTTTATTTCAGCATATTCTTCCAAATAGTATGGCGCCGATTATCGTCCAGGCATCTTTGGCGATTGCAACAGCGATCATTGAAGCCGCCGCACTTGGTTTTCTTGGAATGGGCGCACAACCGCCAAATCCCGAATGGGGAAAGATGCTTGCGGATTCAAAGAATTACTTAACACAGGCTCCGTGGACGATGATTTTTCCGGGAATTGCTATCATGCTGACCGTGCTTGGATTTAATTTAATGGGTGATGGGTTACGGGATGCACTTGACCCAAAAATGAAGCAATAAAAAACAGCTAACTCGTGTTAGCTGTTTTTTACGCTTTACTTGCCTCATCGACAATGACTTCGTTATGAAAGCTTTGGAAACTTTCAACCAATGTATCCAGGCGCTCGAGCTGATCCGAGTACTCAAGGATAGCTGAAACAAGTGTCATTAGGTGATACCAATTTTCTTGGTTTTCTTCATCAGTTGGATTCTGATGTTCAATCAGGGTATCGATTACTTTTTTTCGATCAAAAATAAAATCCTGCATTAACTCATCTGGTGCTTGAACCTTAACCTTGCCGACAAATTTTAATAAAATCTGCTCATGGGAATGAACAAGGTCATCAATTTCTTTAACAAATAATTGCTGAAACGGAATCGGCATGTCTTGAAGCTCATTTTCATGTCTGTGCAATTTTTTTAGCATATCTAATGCACGGTTGGTACATGTTATCATTTGTCTAAATAGGACCAGCTTTCTGGACTTTTCATATTCTACCTTTTTAAAATAATTCCGTTCTTCTTTATAAAGGAGAAATAACTGGTCAATTTGAATGATGTTTTCTTTAATTTTATCTATATCATCTTTTAATGTATTGTACTCAGAAGCATGTCTGGTACTGATTCGCACCCATTTAAAGATTTCCTCACATTGCAAAACGATTGCATCATATAGTTTCTTCTCATATTTTGGCGGAAGAAAAACGAGGTTCACTAAAAACGCAGATAAGATCCCCAAAAGAATTGCAAGAAATCGAAGACTAGCAAATTCTATAAACTGCTCACTCGGACTTTCCATAATCGCGATGACAGTCACGATGGCGACAGAGATCGTTTTTTCCATCTTAAATCTTAGGTTAATGGCAATAACAAGAACGACGGTAAGTCCAATGATAAATGCATTATTACCAAAATACATTCCAAATAGGATGGCAAAGAATGCACCAATCACATTTGCTTGAACCTGTTCAATCACCGTTAAATAAGAGCGGTATATTGAAGGTTGAATTGCAAAAATAGCAGCAATTCCTGCGAATACGGGCGAAGGCAGGTCAAGAAGCTTCGCTATCAGTAACGCAAGTGTAATGGCAATTCCCGTTTTTAGCATGCGGGCACCAAATTTCATTGTTTCGAATCCTTTCTATAAAAAAGCTGTTTTATTAGAGTTAGCTTTTTCTCCATAATCTAAATCAATACAGTATCATACAATGATTTTATGCTTATAGCAAGGGAAACATGTCCCATTTAAATGTGCCTGCTGCCGCTATTCGCGAAATACTGTCACTATCCGGAAAATACTGTCTCTATACACGAAATACTGTCACTATCCGTAAAAAACTGTCACTATCTCAAATTTACTGTCACTAAGCAAAAATACACAAAAAGAACCTGCCCCCAGGCAGGTTCTAAAAACGAATTAAAGATTCTTAAATGCATATTCAACAGCCTTTAGTGTCTCCACTATATCTTCTTCCGTGTGCGCAATCGTAAGGAACCATGCTTCATATTTCGATGGAGCAAGATTGATGCCTTGGCTTAGCATTAATTTGAAGAATCGACCAAACATTTCTCCGTCTGTCTTCTCAGCCTGCTCATAGTTTTCAACCTTTTCATTCGTAAAGAAAACAGTCAATGCACCTTTTAATCGATTAAGTGTAATCGGCACATTGTAGGCAACCGCATGCTTTAGAATGCCTTCTTCCAACATCGCGCCAAGTCGATCTAATTTTTCATATAGACCTTCTTCTTGAAGTACCTCCAGGCAAGCAATTCCAGAAAGCATCGATGCTGGGTTTCCGGCCATTGTTCCAGCTTGGTAAGCCGGTCCAAGTGGGGCAACCTGCTCCATAATTTCCTTTTTCCCACCGTATGCACCGATTGGAAGTCCACCGCCGATGATTTTACCAAGTGCTGTTAAGTCAGGTGTGATCCCTAATAGATTTTGTGCGCCACCATACATAAAGCGGAAAGCCGTAATCACTTCATCAAAAATAACGAGTGCACCAGCGTCATGGGAAAGCTCAAGTACTTGCTCTAAAAAGCCTTCCTTTGGTTCAACGATTCCGAAGTTTCCTACGATTGGTTCAACAAGAACACCGGCAATTTCATGACCCCATTTTGCAAGTGCCTCTTTAAAAGGTTCGATATCATTAAATGGAACTGTGATAACTTCTTGCGCAATACTTTTTGGAACACCAGCAGAGTCGGGTGTTCCAAGTGTTGATGGACCTGAGCCTGCAGCAACTAAAACAAGGTCCGAATGTCCATGGTAGCAGCCTGCAAATTTAATAATTTTCGTTCTGTTAGTATAGGCGCGTGCGACGCGAATGGTCGTCATAACAGCTTCCGTACCTGAGTTTACAAAGCGCACTTTATCCATTCCCGGAATGGCTTCCTTAAGTATTTTCGCAAACTTCACTTCATGAGGTGTTGGAGTTCCATATAAAACACCCGTTTCAGCCGCTTTTGTTATTGCCTCAGTAATATGCGTGTGAGCATGGCCTGTAATGATTGGGCCGTACGCTGCTAGATAATCTATGTATTTATTCCCATCAACATCCCAAAAGTAAGCCCCTTTTGCACGTTCCATCGCCACCGGTGCACCACCGCCAACAGCTTTATATGAACGTGATGGACTATTTACACCCCCAACGATATGTTCCAATGCTTCACTATGCAGCTTTTCTGATTTTGATAAATTCATATCTATGTCTTCCTCCTAGCTTTGAAATCAACGATTCTAGTTTAGCACTAATTCTTATAGGAATAAAACCAGTTTATTTGTATATGCTTTCGAAATTATGTACCCTATGATTAATAGGAAAAAAACAGGAGGTAATCAGAATGACGATTGAAATTGGAAAAAAGGCACCTGAGTTTACGGCTACTGTTAGCAACGGGGAAACTGTTTCTTTAGGAGATTTTAAGGGTAAAAACGTCGTGCTTTATTTTTATCCAAAAGATATGACACCTGGTTGTACAACGGAGGCTTGTGATTTTAGAGACGCACATGAAAGCTTTAGCGGGCTTGACACTGTGATACTTGGCGTTAGCACAGATTCACTTGATCGCCACAAAAAGTTCATCGATAAATATGATCTTCCGTTTCTATTAGTCGCAGATGAAGACCACGAAGTAGCAGAAAAATATGGAGTCTGGAAGCTTAAGAAAAACTTCGGCAAGGAATACATGGGGATTGAGCGTTCAACCTTCATCATAGATCAAGAAGGAAATCTCGTAAAAGAGTGGCGCAAAGTATCAGTCAAAGGCCATGTCGCAGAAGCCCTCACATACATAAAAGAAAACCTTTAATAAAATGAAACTTCAATCAGTGAGGTCCAAGGGATAGTTTGTGAAGAATTTGTGAAATATAAAGAAGATGCTGTCCTAAAGCTCACTGGGGAACCACTTGAATGTAAGCAGGGACAATGTTTCGGAGGATTACGGGTTGTGTTATTGAAACCACTCGTAATCTTATTTGAAGGTTGATTTTACAATATTCTTTACTTATAATGAAGTTATTAGTAATGATAATCGTTTTCATTTGTCATATACTAAGAATACACTGAATGAGGATTTACAAAATGAGACTATGGATGTTAATAATCGCTGCAATTGTTCTCTCCTTCATTTCACTATTTATTGGAGCTATTAATATCACACCGATGGATTTACTGGATTGGGAATCAGATGAGACACAGATTTTCCTGATTAGCCGGGTCCCTCGTTTAATGGCGATCATATTAGCGGGAGCAGGGATGAGTATTGCAGGATTAATTATGCAAAGCTTAAGTAGAAATAAATTCGTATCCCCAACAACTGCGGGTACACTAGACGCGGCAAAGCTTGGGATATTAATTTCAATGCTGTTCTTTACAAATGTTAGCTATACACAACAGATTATTTTTAGCTTTGCATTTGCTTTGGTGGGTACACTCATTTTTATGCAAATCTTAGATAAAATTAAATTTAAGGATGCGATTTTCGTTCCGTTAATCGGGATTATGTACGGAAATATCTTATCATCCATCGCAACATTCTTTGCATACGAAGCAGACCTGATTCAAAACATTTCATCTTGGTTAATGGGTAGCTTTACATTGGTTATCTCAGGACGCTATGAGCTCTTATATGTAGCTATACCAGCTGTTATTTTGGCGTATATGTTTGCTAATAAATTCACAGTTGCCGGAATGGGTGAGGATTTTGCGAAAAACCTCGGGTTAAGCTATAAAGTTGTTTTAAATATAGGTCTTGTACTTGTAGCTATTATTTCCACAACTGTTGTATTAACAGTTGGAGTCATTCCATTTTTAGGATTAATAGTACCGAATATCGTATCACTTTATTTAGGGGATAATTTACGGAAGACGATTCCTCATACAGCAGCTTTAGGGGTTGTGTTTCTATTAATCTGTGATATTTTAGGTAGAATCATTGTCCATCCTTACGAAATTCCGGTCAATGTAACGGTTGCAGTAATCGGCAGTGCGATCTTCTTAATTATGTTATTTAGGGGGAGAGCATATGCGAAATAGTCATAAATTAATACTTTTATCCGTCATTGCAATTATTTGCATGTTACTATATGGATTTTATGATTTAAAAGGTGGATTTGATTATGCCTTTCCGAAACGGATGATTCGAGTATCAGCAATGGTTGTAACAGGAATTGCGATTGCGTATTCAACTGTAGTGTTCCAAACGATTACGCAAAACCGGATACTGACTCCTTCGATGATGGGGCTTGACTCGATGTACGAAGTTGTACAAACATTAATTTATTTCTTTGCAGGTTCTATGTCTATATGGGTGCTAAACAAGTATTTAAACTTTGGTGCAGCCATTATTGCCATGGTATTATTTGCACTCATCCTGTACCGTTTCCTATTTCGATCAGACAAACATCCCATCTATTTACTTCTATTAATCGGGATGATTATCGGAACACTCTTAGGAAGTCTCGTCACATTTTTACAGGTTATGATTGACCCAGTCGAATATTTAAGTCTACAAAGTCGTTTATTTGCAACCTTTACAAACGTAAAGGCAGAGCTATTATATATTGCAATCGGTATTTTACTTATTGCGTTTATTTACGGCTATCTCATTATGGATAAATTGGATGTCATGTCACTTGGCCGTGAAAACGCGATGAACTTAGGTGTCAACTATGACAAGATGGTCATGAATGTTTTAATTTTATCATCTGTATTAATTGCGACCGCAACCGCATTAGTTGGTCCGATTACATTTTTCGGTTTAATCGTAGCGAATCTTTCCTATCAATTTTTTGCTACATATAAACACTCGATTTTAATTTTAGGGGCGAGTTTAATGAGCGTCGTTGCCCTTGTTGGTGGTCAGTTTCTCGTTGAACATATTTTTGAATTACGTACCACATTAAGTGTCATTATAAACTTTGTCGGTGGTATTTACTTCATTTTCTTACTATTAAAAGAAAGTAGGTCAGCATAATGATTGAAATCAAAGGATTATCGAAGTATTTTGGGAAAAAGCCTGTTGTCGAAGATGTGTCCATTAACATTGAGCCCGGCACGATTACATCGTTTATCGGGCCGAATGGTGCGGGTAAATCCACACTTCTTTCTATGGTAAGTCGATTATTAGATGCTGATACTGGGCAAGTTTTACTTGATCAAAATAATGTGAAAAAGTGGAAGTCATCTGAGTTTGCAAAACGTGTTTCAATTCTTAAGCAGTCCAACTATTTAAATGTACGTTTATCTATTCGTGAGCTTGTTGCATTTGGTCGCTATCCTTATTCAAAGGGACGCCTTTCAGATGAAGATGATAAATTCATCAACCAAGCACTTGAATATATGAACTTAATCGATATCCAAGACATGTTTCTAGATGAGTTATCAGGCGGGCAAAGACAACGGGCTTTTATTGCGATGGTCATTGCACAGGATACAGACTATGTCTTGCTAGATGAGCCATTAAATAACCTGGATATGAAGCACTCCGTCCAAATTATGAAGATTTTGCGGAAACTTGTGGATGAGCTCGGCAAAACCGTTGTGATTGTCTTGCATGATATTAACTTTGCGTCTGTTTATTCAGATCGAATTGTCGCATTGAAAAACGGCAAGCTTATTAAAAATGGACCCACACATGAAATTATTAATTCAGATGCTTTACGTGAGATCTATGATATGGATATTCCAATCCAAGAACAAAATGGCTGTCGGATTTGTGTTTACTTTAATTCACATGCATAATGACCTAGAGGATCAAGTCTCTAGGTCTTTTTTTGTCTGTAGGATGTGGCGTTCTTAGTCTTTGATCTTATGCTGAAAAAAGTTTCTTTTTTTGTATTGACGGAAGTTATTTATGACTCTATAATGAGAATAGTTATCAATGAAAATGATTCTCATTTTTAATTAACAAATACATAATCCCTAAAAAGGAGAGGACAATTCACATGAAAAAATGGAAATTAGCAAGTGCGGTTTTAGCACTTACGTTAGCGCTTACGGCGTGCGGGAATGACGATGAGGCTACAAAAGAAAAAAATGAGACAGACGTAGCTGGAGAACAAGCAACAAAGGAAGCAACAGGGCAATATCCAATGACTGTTTCTCCAACGACTGCATCAGCTGAAAGTGAAGAAGCTGGAACTGTTAACTTTGAAGATGTAACGTTTAAAGCAATGCCAGAAAAAATCGTTGTTTTTGATTATGGATTCTTAGATACATTAGATGCACTTGGTGTTGAAGGTGTTGTAGGGGTTCCCCAAGATTCTAGTTTACCGGCAAGTCTTGAAGAGTATGGTAGCGATGACTACGTTAATGTAGGAACTTTAAAAGAACCATTGCTTGAAGATATCGCTGAAATTGGTCCAGATGCTATTTTCATTTCAGGACGTCTAGCACCATATTACGAGGAATTAAAAGAAATTGCACCTGTAGTGTTCGTTGGAACCACTCAGGATGATTACTGGAACACATTCCAAGCTTCTGTTGATTTAGCAGCGAAAATGTTCGATAAAGAAGCTGAAGCAAAAGAATTCAAGGCAAAAATCGATTCAGCTTTAGAAGAAGTGAAGGCTTTATCCGGCAACTATGAAACATCATTAGTTACCATGTACAATGAAGGAAAATTATCAGGTTTCGCAACAAACTCACGTTTTGGTTATATATATGATATTTACGGATTCAAGCCAGTAACTGAAGAAATTACAGCTTCCTCCCATGGTTCTAACTTTGGATTTGAAGCAATTCTGGATCTTAATCCAGAGGTGTTATTCGTTATCGACCGTACAGCGGCAGTGGGCGGTCAATCAAATATCAGCAAAGACATGGAAAATAAAATCATCGAGAAAACACAAGCTTATCAAAACAAACGAATAGTGTATTTAGACGGTGTACTTTGGTACCTAAGCGGTGGCGGTTTAGAATCTGAACTGGCAAAAATTGAAGAAATCATAGCTGAATTAAAATAATGTGCGTAAGAGGCTGTCCAGAGATGATCTGGGCGGCTTTTTTTTCGTCCAGTTCCAGCGCCTAGCCCCTCGAGGTCACAAGTCGTTCCGTAATGAAGGTCAAAGAGCAACCTTCTTTACGGCTCGTCTTGTGCTTGTCGGACTTGCACAGGATGTGCTGACATCGGCGTTTGCCACAGGACGTGGCAGAAGTTAGTCGATGTTCCTCGATTAAGGCACTTGCACATTTGTTGTACCCGTAAACTTTCAGATTTGTTATACTGGAAAGAAAATGGAACTTTGGAAGGGGGCACTCGGATGAGTCGAACGATTTTAATTGTGGATGACCAGCCTGAGATTGTCGAGCTGCTTAGTCTTTATTTAGAAAAAGAAAATTATAGAATTCTAGAAGCCTTTGATGGTCGGGAGGCACTACAGATCATCGAGAAGGAAAACATTGATCTCATGCTTGTTGACCTAATGATGCCAAACATTAACGGCTATCAGCTCATTAAAAAAGTGAGACAGAACCTTCATATCCCCATCATCATTATTTCTGCTAAGAACGACGATAACGATAAAATTCTTGGACTTGGGCTAGGGGCAGACGACTTCATTCCTAAGCCCTTCAATCCACTAGAAGTGATCGCGCGGGTTCAGGCACAGCTTAGAAGAAGCTATAGCTACAAGCAGGATCCCGAAATTGAAAGTGAAAGTCTCCAGATTAAAGTGGGGGATATTATCTTAGATGAAAGTTCCTTTTCAGCGGTAAAGGGTGACGTCACAATCACTCTCACAAAAATCGAATATCGTATTCTTGAATTATTAATGAGTTCACCTGGAAGGGTCTATACGAAACAACAAATCTTCGAACGGGCATGGGATGATTACTACATGGGCGGCGAAGAAGACAACACAATCAATGTCCATATATCGAAGCTAAGGGAAAAGCTTGAGGAAAATCCGAAAAAACCAATCTACATAAAAACGATTAGAGGCTTAGGCTATAAGTTTGAAAAACATAAATAGAAATCGATGAGGAAGAGATACATGAAAAATATATTCTATCGGATTTTTCCAGAAAAAGAAGGAGTCTTCCCGTATTTATACATAGCGAACCTGGTCATTCCGCTTTACTTTTTGTTTCAAGAATCACAAGGGAAATTGCTGCTTGGCTTATTATTCATGGCAGTCCTTGTTGTAGCACACCGGCAGGCTTACTGGAGCCCGCAGCACACACTTGGATTTGTTCTTGTCCAAATCACAATCATATTACTATTTGGTTTTATGTATGACCCATTGTATATTTTCATGATATTCATTGTTGTTTATCAGGTGGTTCGGCTTCCGATGCAATGGATTTATGTTGTGTGTGGCCTGTTCACGTTTTTTGGTCTAATCCTTGTCTACCAAGTTGTCCTTTCCGGAGAATATTACACCATTCTCAATTTGGGACCCCCCATATTCGGTGGCAGCATCCTCCCATTTATTATGAAGGGGTCGATCAAGTACAAAGAAATGAGTGAAAATTTAAGGCGAACAGCTGAAGAACTAGAACAAAAGAATCGTGAAAAAACAAGATTAGAAGAAAGCAAAAGGCAAATGCTTGCAGACATTTCTCATGATTTAAAAACGCCAATTACGACGATACAAGGATATTCGAAGGCGCTTTATGAAGGTGTAGTAACAGATGAAGTACAAACGAAAAAATACTTAACATACATTTATGACAAATCAATTCGTGTAACATCCTTAATTGATGAGCTTTTTATGTTTTCAAAATTAGATAGCCCAGATGTTCCGATTCAGAAAGAGCTGAAGGACATTTGTGAATTTTTCCGCGGAGTTATTGCTGAGCATTATGATGGTTTTGAGGAAAAGGATATGGAGCTTGATATCGATATTCCTGATTCAAAGATAATATTTTCATTCGATCCAAAACTACTCAATCGGGCATTATCAAATCTGCTTCAAAATACAAATACATACAATCCTGAGAACACGGAAATTTACCTCCGATTACATCAATCAGAAAGTAAAATTGTCATTCAAGTCGGTGACAATGGTGTCGGTATCAGTGAGGACATTGCCCGAACATTATTTGAACCGTTTGTAAGAGGCGATAAAAGTAGAATGAATGACGGCGGATCAGGTCTAGGACTTGCGATTACAAAGAAAATCGTTGAACTCCACGGCGGTTATATTCATGTCGACACAGCACCAAATCGAGGAAAAACGAATTTTATAATTGAACTCCCAATTGAATAACAGTTATCGTGGTGAAACACGAATTAGCAGACCAAATCACATAGTTGATTTGGTCTTTTTCCTTTTTTTAAGAACTCCCAAATCCATTTGATGAAGAGAGTTCAAAATCTTTACAAAATATTAACGAACAATCAATTAATCGTTAAAAGTAGAATGCTAATTTAATATCGATAGACAGTCGGTCTATAAAGGAGGAGTAATCTTGAGAAAAGGAGCAGATGAACGTAAAAACGAAATACTTGATGCTGCTGATGAACTGTTTGGTCAGAAGGGCTTTGATGGAACGAGTACAAACGATATTCTCGAAAAGGTCGGAATTGCACGGGGAACACTCTATTACCATTTTAAGTCAAAGGAGGATATTATGGACGCGTTAATTGACCGGTATAGTGTCCGCCTATTAGGTACGGCGCAGGAAATTGCAGCAGATAAGAGTATTCCTGTAGTCGAACGTATTATGCGTGTGGTTATATCAATGAAATTAAGTGGCGGAAGTAGCCAGGAAATTATGGAACATATTCATAAGCCACAGAACGCCCTTATGCATCAGAAAATACAAAAAGTCATCATTAACGGCGTTACCCCCATACTGACAGGTATCATCCAAAAGGGCATTGAACACGGACTTTTTAGCACGCCGTACCCGTATGAATGTATGGAAATGATTGTTACATATGCGAATATCGTTTTTGATGATGACACGGTAGAGATGACCAATGAGGAGCGCGCCTCACGGATACAAGGGTTTATATTCAATGGAGAAAGGCTTCTCGGCGCAGAAAGCGGAAGCTTGATGAGTGTTATGAAAATGTTTGGCAGCGAAAATAATAAGTAAGTTTTATAAAATCCAGAGAAAACTGCTCAAGTAGTAAAAACAGAGGTGACATATGTATTTTAGACTAATACGAAATGAAATAGTAAAGAGCAAAGTAATAACATTTACAACCATGATTTTTGTCGCTGCAGCATCAATGCTTGTTTCACTCGCTGCGATACTCATCGTAAATCTGACAGGTGCACTAGATATGCTAATGACAAAGGCCGAAGCGCCACATTTTATGCAAATGCATGCTGGTGAAATTGATAGGGAGCGACTTAAATCTTTTGCAGAACAAAATGACAAAGTCGAGGAATTTCAGATAGTAGAGTTTCTAGGTATCGATGGCTCACAAATTATATTAGGAGATAATTCGCTTGCGAATAGTGTTCAGGATAACGGCTTGAGCATACAAAATGAAAAATTCGATTATCTTCTAGATCTTAACGGCAACATCATCAACGTATTAGATGGTGAGATATACGTTCCAGTAGCTTATATGAGAGATAACACTACAGTGGTCGGTGATAAGGCGGTAATAAGCGGTAAAGAATTTACTGTAGCGGGATTTCTCCGTGATTCGACGATGAATTCCTCGCTCTCCGCATCAAAGCGATTTCTTGTAAGCGAGAATGATTTTGCGGAAATAAAGGCTCTTGGAAGTATCGAGTATCTAATTGAGTTTAGACTAAATGATTTCTCAGAAATAGGAAAATTTGAATCGGAATATGCATCCGCAGGACTCGAAGCGAACGGACCAACAGTAACTTATACTCTATTTAAAATGATGAACGCCATTTCAGACGGAATGATGATTGCGGTAATCCTTCTTATAAGCGCACTAGTTGTTGCCATTGCATTTATGAGCATACGCTTTACGCTACTAGCGAAAATCGAAGACGACTACCGTGAAATTGGCGTTATGAAAGCAATAGGGCTTCGTCTTTCAGACATTAAAAAGATTTACATTGCGAAATACGTAAGTATTGCTGCGGCAGGTAGTATTCTTGGGTTTATTCTATCACTTTTGTTCCAAGGCAAACTTCTTGAAAATATTCGGCTGTATATGGGTGAAAGCGAAAATTCTTCTTTTGCCCTAGTTTTAGGAATCATTGGCATACTGCTTGTATTTCTTGCAATTATGGCTTATGTAAACTTTGTTTTGATGAAATTTCGAAAAATATCGGCTGCACAGGCTATACGCTATGGGACTTCCCAGGAAAAGAAAGCTGGGGCAAGGCGTTTTTCCTTAAATCGAAACAGATTGGTTAGCACGAATATTTTCCTTGGAATGAAGGATGTTCTCGCACGAAAGGGACTGTACACAACAATGCTACTAGTCCTTGTGATTTCGTCATTTATCATCATTGTTCCGCAGAACCTGTACAACACGATATCTTCAAAGGGTTTCATTCAATATATGGGAATCGGAGACTATGATCTACGGATTCAGACCAATATTGCTGACAAAACAGATGAAATCGTAAAAATGATAGAAAGCGACAGTTCCGTTTCAAAGTATACAGTTTTGACAACAAAGACTTTCAAAGTAAAAACAAATAACGGAACAGAGGAAAATATTAAAATTGAGCTCGGTGACCATTCGGCATTCCCTATTGAGTATGCAGAGGGCAGAGCACCTATCCATGATGATGAAATTGCGCTTTCGTCGATAAATGGTGAAGAAATGGGCAAAAAAGTTGGAGATGTGATTACGCTCGTGAGTGAAGAGAAGGAAAAAGAACTTACGGTTACTGGATTATATTCCGATGTTACTAATGGTGGTAAAACCGCAAAGGCTGTATTTTCCGACAAATCGGCAAATATCATGTGGACCATCATCTGTGTCAAACTCTCGGATATATCACTTGTAGACAGCAAGGTTTCGGCATACTCGGACAAGTTCGATTTTGCGAAGACATCAGACATCGATGAATTTGTTTCTCAAACTCTTGGCTCTACAATCAGTGCCGTCGAAATGGCATCATACTCCGCAATTGCTGTTGCGCTTGTTATTACGATACTGGTAACACTGTTGTTCATAAAGATGCTTGTTGCAAAGGACAGGTATTCCATTGCCGTATTAAAGGCCCTCGGTTTTACAAATTCGGATATTAAGGTGCAGTATTATTCACGATCGTTTTTTGTACTGATTGTTGGAATTGTTCTTGGCACGCTTCTCGCGAACACACTCGGAGAGGTCCTTACAGGCATGCTTATCGCTTCGTTTGGAGCATCAACGTTTGATTTTACGGTCAATCCGTTTCAGGCATATCTGCTTAGTCCGTTGATGATGGCATTCATGGTACTTCTCGCAACAATGTTCGGTACATCGAGCGCGGGACAAATAAAAATTTCCGAACATATTAAGGAATAGGAGGAGTAGGCAATTGAAGAAGATTCTAATAGGTGATCATATAGTGAAAATGTTCGGTGAGGGAAATGAACAGCGAAATGTTCTTGATGGAGTATCTGTTGAAATAAATGGTGGTGAGTTCGTTACGATTATGGGGCCCTCAGGTTCTGGAAAATCAACGCTACTGTTTGCGTTAAGCGGAACGGATGGAGTTGATAGTGGTAAGGTCCTTTTTGACGGTAAGGATTTATCAGCATGCTCGGAGAATGAGCTTTCGGATATACGTCGTAATAAAATGGGATTTGTTTTTCAGCAGCCGACAATGCTGAAAAACTTAAACATTATCGACAATATTATCTTACCATCTATGCGTGAAAATCGAAAAAACGTTACAAAAATTTCAGAGAAAGCAAGCGTACTTATGAAAAGGGTAGGGATTTCGGAGCTTGAAAAACGTGACATTACACAGGTTTCAGGAGGTCAGCTTCAGCGTGCAGGAATATGCCGTGCGCTAATGAATGGCCCGGAAATTATCTTTGGTGACGAGCCGACGGGAGCACTCAACTCAAAATCTGCGCAGGAGATTATGGACTTATTTTCCGAAATCAACGCAGACGGCACCGCGGTTATGCTTGTCACTCACGATGCAAAGGTTGCAGCTCGGTCGGAACGCATTCTATTTATGCGAGACGGTAGTATTGTGACCGAGTTGAAGCTTCCGAAATATGACCGGACGGATATCGATCGCAGAGTTGAAGAAGTAACAGCGAAAATGTTAGAAATCGGAATATGATTTGTTGTTTCACAATCTCATAGATTTTGTAAAACGCTTGGATTAAACTCAAATCCAAGCGTTTTTGCTGTGTTAATTAATCTTAATAATGATATAAGACTCACTTAAGGTTGAGTTAAGGTTCGCTGTCTATGATAAGGATAACAAGCAAAGCAAGATTAAAAGGAGGACCTTAACATGAATCAAAATGTGATTGAACTTACCAATATATCAAAAAGCTATGGAGATGTAAAAGCAGCGGACGGCATCACCCTACAGGTCAAAAAAGGAGAGGTGCTTGGAATTATCGGTGCAAACGGTGCAGGCAAATCAACCACCCTCGAAATCATGATGGGCATTCGCAAACCTGACACAGGAACCGTAAAAGTCCTTGGAATGAATATCGAAAATGCATCAAACGAGATCAAACAAAAAATTGGTATCCAGCTTCAGCAAACAGCCCTCTACGACCGAATTAAAGTCAAGGAAGCTTTGAAACTATTCAGCTCTTATTATGATAAAAAACGTGACATACAGGAAATCATTGAAACACTGGGACTTCAACCTTATCTAAATAAATACGTCAAGAATCTATCAGGCGGTTGGCAGCAACGCACATCCTTAGCCTTAGCGCTTGTAAACGACCCGGAAATTATTTTTCTCGATGAACCAACGACCGGCCTTGACCCACAAGCAAGACGTGATCTCTGGTCATGCATCAATCACTACCGAGATGAAGGAAAAACAATCCTTCTTTCTACCCATTATATGGACGAAGCGCAAAAGCACTGTGACCGAATTGCGATAATTAAAAAAGGTAAATTAGTAGCTTGTGACCAACCACAGAATCTAATCGATTCATACCTGCAAGGTGCAGGCACAATGGAAGACGTTTATCTAAAATACGCGGTTTCACAATAAGGGAGGAAAACAACATGCAAACAATACTTACACATACACAAATGGAATTAAAATTATTTTTTCGCGAGACATTAGCTTTGCTATTTACCTTTATCGTCCCAGCCGTCAGTTTTATCGTGTTTGGATTTATGTTTGAATCAAACACATATGAAGGACTAAATTACTTTCAAGCCTATATACCTAGCATGATTGCCATCATTATTTTTACCACAGCCTTTTTCTCAATGGGTCTTCAAATCGTGATTGATCGTGAAAAAGGGGTATACAAACGCTTAAAAGGTACGCCCATCAATCAAAACGCCATTTTTACGGCAACGATTTTGAAAGGATTTATCGCGATCTATGTTGGCGCAATTGAAATCTTGTTAATTGCAAAGTTCGGATTTGGTTCAGGATTAACAGCCCATCCTTTTGAGTTTTTTGTAGCCTTAACATTTAGTGCGATTACGTTTTTTTCTATTGGCTTTATCGTTTCAAGTGTGACAAAGCGCATGCAGACGGCTCTAGGGATAGCCATGATTGCGATGTACCCGATGATGTTTTTATCCGGGGCAACCATTCCTTTAGAAACGTTTCCAGAGGTTCTTCAAAAAATTGCGGCTTTCGTACCGCTAACGTATGTTGTGAATGTCCTAAGAGACGGCTGGAATGGAACACTTTTCACAACAGGTGCACTTCCTGACCTTGGAATCTTACTTGGAATTTTATTTGTTTCAACCATCGTCGGTTTAAAATACTTCAAATGGACAGATTGATCAAGTAGCCTATTTTCACCAGATAGAGTCAAACGTCTATACACTTTCGATATAACGGACGTATCTTATAAGTGTAGGGCATACCTCCTCAGATGTTAGCGTAATTTAGTACGAGAGAAATCTCGTACTCTTTTTTTTCTTCCACCTTCCACACAAACTTGGTACTATAGTAGTTAAGGAGGCGTAGTAATGCGAATTTTATCAACATTTATTCCAATTGAAGAAGTTACTGAAAACATGAAAAAGGCGTTTCCGGATGAAGAAATTATCTATTGTAAGGATATTGAAGATGCCTTACCCGAACTGCATAACGCAGACATCTTACTTACATACGGGGAGGACTTAACCCCAGAACATATTGAAATGGCGAAAAATCTAAAATGGATTATGGTGATTTCGGCGGGGCTTGAGCTAATGCCTTTTAAAGCGATTAAAGAAAAAGGAATCCTCGTTACAAACGTAAGAGGCATTCACAAAATCCCAATGGCTGAATACACCCTTTCCATGATGCTGCATGTCACCAAGAAAAACAGCAAAATCGTCGAACAACAAAAGAATAAAAGTTGGGATCGATTCACCCATTTTCCTGTTGGCGAGCTTCATGGAAAAACAATCGGAATCTTAGGTGTTGGTGCAATCGGTGTGGAAATTGCGCGACTAGCGAAGGCTTTTAACATGAAAACAATCGGCTTAAATCGCAGTGGCAAGAAGCACGAATATATCGATGAAATGGTCCAATTTGATGGTCTCAATTCCATTTGCGAAAACGCAGACTTTCTTGTTTCGGTCCTTCCAAGCACCAATGAAACAAAATATATCCTAAACGATACCCATTTTGACCGAATGAAAAAGGAATCCATTTTCATCAATATTGGCCGCGGTGATTTAGTAAAAGAAGAAGTCTTACTACGAGCCATGCAATCAAAAAAGATTTCACACGCAGTATTGGATGTATTTGAACGGGAACCACTTCCTAGCGACCATCCATTTTGGACACTTAAAAATGTGACTGTAACACCTCATATTTCAAGTAAATCAAACTATTATCAACCAAGATCATTTGAAATCTTTGAACAAAATCTTCATATATTTAAACAGGGCGGCAGCGAATTTATCAATAAAATTGACTTGAACCGGGGGTATTAAGATGAAAATCTATACAAAAACAGGGGATAAAGGTACAACCTCATTAGTCTACGGGCAGCGGGTTTCAAAAACAGATTTGCGTGTTGAAGCATATGGAACCTGTGATGAAGCAAATTCCATGATCGGATTGGGCTTAAGTCATTTACATGAAACTCAATTTGAAGGCAAAGAAGAGGTCGAACATGTTTTCAAAAAAGTTCAAACGACCTTGTTTCACGTCGGTGCAGAGTTAGCAACACCATCGGGGAAGGAAGTAAAGTGGAAGGTTTCCGAGGAGGACATTTCTTTATTAGAAGAAACAATTGATAAATGGGATGCCATCAATCCACCACTTACAAACTTTGTTTTACCTGGCGGCAGCGGGGCGGGTGCAGCTTTTCATGTTGCACGAACGATTGTGAGAAGGGCTGAAAGAAATGCTGTAGCTGTTGGGGAAGAGGTAAATCCACTGGTGAATTCATACCTAAATCGCCTTTCCGATTTTCTTTTTGTAGCCGCTCGCTATGTTAATCATAAGCTTGGCCAAAGTGAACCAACACTTCATCAATGAAATGTTCCGCAAAATAAGCTTATTTTATTGGGATTAGTCATATAGTAATGGTAGATATGTTGACAAAAGCAGTGTAAGCAAGATACACTAATTATAAGGATTATAAAGTAATAATGTTTACTAGAAAAGAGGTGCATGGCGGTGTCAGATAATCTTTTGAAAGAGGCGCTTGGTACGTTGAAAGAAACCGGGGTTCGAATCACTCCGCAACGTCATGCGATATTAGAATATCTAATTAATTCAATGAGTCACCCGACTGCAGATGATATCTATAAAGCACTTGAAGGAAAGTTCCCTAACATGAGCGTTGCAACTGTATATAACAATCTTCGTGTATTTCGTGAAGTTGGATTAGTAAAGGAATTACCTTATGGAGATTCATCAAGCCGTTTTGATTTTATCACAACACAGCACTATCATGTGATTTGTGAAGAATGTGGTAAAATTGTGGACTTCCATTACCCGGGATTGGATGAAGTGGAAGCATTGGCTGCGCATGTAACAGGATTTAAGGTTAGCCATCATAGAATGGAAATTTACGGTTCATGTCAAGATTGTCAAAAAAAGCGCGCACACTAAAAAAGCTGAACAGGTCATCCTGTCAGCTTTTTTCTATTTTACTGAGTTTTTTACTATTATATTTCTCATCAAACTCTTTTCCTTCAAGCGCTGGGTCAAGTGTTAATGGTTCCTTACAATGCATACATACATCCACCCGGCCAAGCATCTTAGTCGGCTTCTCACAAGAAGGACAAATGATCTGAATGGTTCGTGTCGATAACAAGCCAATCCAGAAATATACCACTGTACTTGCTAGAATAAAAATAAGACCAAGCAACATAAAGATTGTCATCAAGATAACATTGTCTTTAAAAAAGATTCCACCGTACATGACGATGAACCCAGCGAAAATCAAAGCAAGAGCAAAAGAACGAATTTTATTAATTTTACTTGAATATTTTACACTCATTTGTCATACAACCTCCTTCATATACTATACAATAAAAAAAGAATTATAAAAATAAAAAAAGATTCTGCATGAATTGTGCAGGGTTTTATTTTTTATGCGTCGAAATATATTAGCATCGGATTTGAATGGAGGCAATCAAAATGGAGGATTTACTTCGACCTCTTTACCAAGAAAGAGCAAGCCAACCTAATACTCTAGGGGTAATTCTAATAGAAAAGGGAAAGGATGCTTTTTCACATACAGATCACTTTGACCTAGCCTTACTTGTAATGGTAAAAGAGGCAGAGAGAAATGTGTTTATTAAACATTATGACTACAATAAAAACAAAGCAACTTTGTATACTGTAAAAGAAACTCAAATAAAAGAATGGCTTTTATTCGGTTCCAATCGGAAAATGGTAGACTGGATCTTAAACGGTAAAGTACTATTTGATCGAAATGAATACATTACTAACTTAAGGAATGAGCTGCATGAATTCCCGGCAGAGGAAAGACAAATTAAAATGGGGATCGAATTTGCAAAACTAATTCGTCGATACCAGGACGGGAAAGCATTTTTTAATGCAAACCAACATCTAGATGCCTATAATTATGTCATTCATGCCCTTCATCATCTTGCGCGGTTAGCCATTATCGAAAATGGCTTTCATCCCGAAATAACCGTTTGGAACCAAGTAAAACAAATTGATCCGCAAATTTACAAACTATATATTGAACTCTTAGAAAGTGAAGAATCACTTGAAAAACGGTTAGAGCTTCTCTTCCTTGCAAGTGAATTTCTTATCCATTCCAGAGCGAAACGAGGAGCCAATCATATCTTAAATGTTTTGTCTCGAAAAAATGAGTCTTGGACATTCGGTGAAATTATGGAATTGCCTGAGCTTAAAGTTTACTCAGTTGATCTTGAAGTATATCTCGAATTCCTTGTGGATAAACATTTTATAAATGTAGAAAAAATCGAAACAAAAGGAAAAGGCATCTTCCATAGAACGTATAGTATAAATAATTAAAATCGCTAAACTCCTTCATAACGTTGAAGGAGTTTTATTATTTTAATAAAATATTTCATTTTGGTGTTGACGAATAATTGCTCCCCATGTTATATTAAATCTCGCCGCTGAAAGACAGAAATCAGCCGGTAAAGTTTTTTAAAAATAGTATTGACATTAATAAATCACCATGATATATTAAGAAAGTCGCTTATGAGCGGCGGGTCAAAAAGTTCTTTGAAAACTGAACACAATACAAGCGTCAACGTTTAATCAAAGGTAACAAACTATTGAGCAATCAATACTCTTATTGGAGAGTTTGATCCTGG
>NZ_LMBW01000011.1:0-3305 GCF_001439915.1 Fredinandcohnia humi
CTTCAAATGAATATTTAGCCATAGAAAAACTGCACCTCCAATTGTTAGGTAGTGTCCAACAATTGGGGTGCAGTTCAGACGTGGACCCTAACGTTTTTATCGTTTTCTACTCAATTGTGTGAGCGCAATTCTTCTTAAGGATGAACTGCTAAAATCAGTTGCATTTCTTTTCTTCATTTGTTCACGAATAGGATTGTCAAATGGATTTAATTTTTCATCATTGGTTTCGATCATTGGGGGACTCCTCCAATCGTTTTGGAGTTATCATACCCTTATTGATCTTTTTTAATCGGTACATTTTGCGGACGTTTTGGATGTCCAACTCGATCTTCATCATCTGGGCCCGTTAAGGTATTCCGTTTATCTAACACATTCCCTTTAAATTCAACCGGATTACGATTTACCATGTTTTCACCTCCATCTTTTAGGATGGTTGAAAATCAAAAAAACATGACAATAATTAATTCTTCAGCGTATAATAATTCTTTATATTTGTAGAGGCTATGGATTCATACAGTGTATTTGTTAAACTATTTGCTCCTTTTGCATCAAGGCCGAGCTCCCACATCATCATTCCGCCAAAACCATGATTTAATGCAAGCTCTGTTTTTCTTGTCATCATCTTCTGACCATTATAATAATAGGTTGTACCATTCATATCGACGGTATCTTTTTCCGCATTTTCAGGATTGGTTTCTATAATTGTTTCAAATGAAACTGGCTTGATATTCGGATCAGCAGGCTGCGCATAAAACGGAACACCTAAAACAAGTTTCCCCTTTGGTAATTTGTGGGTATCAAATAATTTTGACCAGTAACTAACAATTCTTTGGGTAAATGGATAAGGGGATAAGTTCTCGGCATGATAGCCGCCATCCCATTGGCCATCATAGGCCATAATATTTACATAGTCGACAAACTGAAACATAGATGGCTCATATTTAACATATCCAAGCTCTGTTAATGTTTGTCCATGAATTTTTGAGTGAACAGCAATTGATAATTCCTTGTTTTTCCCATGTAGCTTGTCACCAAGAATTTTAATAAATTGATGTAGGTTTTTCGAATCTGCATCTGTACGCGGGTGTTCAAAATCAATGTCAATTCCATCTAGACTCTCTAGTTCAACTACTTCAAGTAACTCATCTATGAGCTTTGCTTGTGAACTAGGGTTTGCAAGTGCTGCTGAAAAATAATCATACGATTCGCCGCCATTCATATGGAACCATCCGCCGACAGCAAGCATCGCCTTTGTATTATATTTATGTGCATTTGCTACCATGTTTCTCAGATTTTGGGTTGCGTGATCGCCTGTAAAGAGAATCTGCCCATCCTTTGTCGGATGAACAAAGGAAAAGATAATATGTGTTAGTTTAGAATAATCGATTTGATTTGGATCACGAAAATCCTGGACATACCCTACTAAAACCTTGGACTGCGTTTTATCCAACTTCGGCATTTCTTTAGGTGTAGGTGCTTTGGAAGAATGGGGTGCATCCTTTGTCATTTTATTTTCAGATTGATTTGGGTTTGATAGCATGGTACCTGTTAATAATCCCCCTATAAATATCACAACTAACAAAATAGTGAGGAAGATATATCTTTTTTTCATGATGTTGTCCTCCTGATGATCATTATCCTAAAAATTGTATCAAACAGATCAAGAATAAGTGTGTGGTAATATCATCCTATCTGGTTAATATTTTTTACCGTTCCAATATAAACTAAAACAATACGTCATGTTGACAAGGAGCAAATAAATGAGCAAGCAACTTGAACAGTACTATAATCAAGCAGTCGTTCGGGCAAAACAGATGATTATGGATGATATCCATCATTACCTAGAACAAAAAGAAACAATCCCTGCTTTTGAACAATATGTGCGTGAACGCGGTTCTTTTCTCGATCAACTTTGGCAAAATGCTTGGCTGAATACTGCGGCTCAGGCGCCAATTTCAGAGAAAAAGGCCTATTTAGTGAAGCGTGGCTTTGAAGTAGAAGATGTTGCTAAAAAGCTGCTTAACAAATTATTTCGAACTGAGATTCGTGATGTTGAGCCCTTTGATTTTATCTCCTGGCTTGAGGACACATTTGCAAATCAACCGAATGAATGGGGGCAAAAGTATCAAACTGCAAGAGAAAACTTTCAAGCCCAAATAAAGAAACAACAGGATAGAGAAAAAAAGAGAAAATTCATTCTGAAGCTCAATTTTTATCTTAACGAAATACTAAGTAACCACTACGAGGAACTTTATCTAAGGATTCGATATTTACTGGGAAGCCACGTATCAATCGAAATTGAGCAAACGGGAATGGTTCTATCATCAGATGACATCACTTTCGCTTCTTATATATATAAAGAAACAGAACTTGCACATAACCGCTATTTCTATCAGGAAAACTTGATTGAGCAATACGAAGATCTCATTTTACATCAACTCATGGATTTCGGACCAAATTGGTTAAAATCTCACTTACCAGAACATATATTCGAAGAGTGTAAAAATAGCTTTCAAGAACCATTATCTGATGCGTTTTTACAGGAAGTAGCATATGAGTATTTTATCGATGTTCGGGATGATTTATTTGAGGATATTTTAGAGGAATATATGTCCGATCTTGTGAAGTTGATTGATATTCCATTTGATTTAGAAAAACATCGGAAAGTTTTTGAAAAGGATATTACCGATAGAAAAGAACAAGCAGAAAAAGAAAAAGAGGAATTAAGACGACAAAAAGAAGAAGAACAAAGAATGATTGATGATATTTTCGGACGGGCATACAATTTATCACCAGGTCGAAATATCCAGTATGTTCTACATGTTGGTGAAACAAATACCGGAAAAACTTTTCAGGCAATCCAAAGAATGAAGGAGGCCAGCTGCGGGATCTATTTAGCGCCTTTACGATTATTAGCACTCGAAATTTTTGAAACATTGAATGAGGAAGGCGTTCCTTGCAATTTAAAAACGGGAGAAGAAGAAAAGAGTGTGGAAGATGCGAATCATCTATCCGCAACCGTTGAAATGCTAAGAGAAAAGGACTTTTATGAAGTGGTTGTGATTGATGAGGCACAAATGATTTCCGACAAAGACCGTGGCTTCTCTTGGTATAAGGCCATTACAAATGCTAATGCAAAAGAGGTCCACATCATTTGTAGTTTTCATGCAAAATGGATGATCCTTCAGTTGCTTGGAAATTCAAATGTAGAGGTGCACGAGTATCATCGGGATGTGCCACTAGAGGTAGAACCACAAGCTTTTCGTTTGAATCATACAAGAAAAGGTGATGCACTTGTTTGTTTT
>NZ_LMBW01000011.1:3312-121020 GCF_001439915.1 Fredinandcohnia humi
TCGCGAAGAAGAGTGCTTGAAACAGCATCCGAGCTGCAAAGAAGTGGAAGCCGGGTGAGTATGATATACGGTAGNTATGCCTCCGGAAACGAGGAAAAAGCAGATTCAACGTTTCAATAATGGGGAAACAACAGTTATTGTAGCTACGGATGCAATTGGAATGGGACTTAACTTGCCTATTAGACGGATTGTGTTTTTGGAAAATGATAAATTTGATGGAACGAGAAGAAGATTACTTACCTCTCAGGAAGTGAAGCAAATAGCAGGTCGGGCAGGTAGACAAGGAATTTATGATATCGGAAAGGTCGCCTTTACCAGCGATATTAAGACAATGACACGTCTATTAGAGCAAGAGGATACCCCACTTGAGGGCTTTGCGATTGCACCGACGAATGCGATTCTTGAACGTTTTCAAAAATACTCTCGAAAATTGGGAATGTTCTTCTACCTTTGGGATCATTTCAAAAGTCCTGAAGGCACAAAAAAAGCCACCCTCAATGAGGAAAGAATGCTATATGAATTAGTTGAAGATACAATCATTGAGGCAAAGCTATCGTTACCAGACTTATATGGATTTTTACATTTGCCTTTTTCATCAAATGAACCATCACTGCGAGCGCAATGGAAGAAAACCTTAGAAGCAATCATTGAAGGACTTGCATTACCCGATCCCATCCTGAAAGAATCGGGACTAGAAGAACTCGAGCTCTCCTATAAAGCGGTCGGTCTACACTTACTATTCCTTTATAAATTAGGAAAACAGACTGAAGCCCATTATTGGGAAAGAGTACGAGAAGAAATTAGTGACAAAATTCATGAACAATTAAAGACCGGAATCCAACCAGCCAAAAGAGTATGCAAGCGTTGCGGAAAGAACCTGCCAATCGGCTTTTCCTTCGCAATCTGTAATGAATGCTATTTCGAGCGGCCAAGAAGAGGGCATTATGGCTGATTTATATTTAAAGGATCAACTAGTTTTATCTAGTTGGTCTTTTTTAGGCCCACACCAGGTGGGTCACAAAGACGTTGCCACAGGACGTGGCGATTTTAGTCTTTGATCCTTTGCTTGAAAAATTAAATTTTTTGTAAAAAATTGAAACCTTTTGGTAATCTTTGACGTCTTAATGATTAGGGTTAAATTTGGAGTTTTTTAATCACATTCCGCCATGTGGAATACTTTGATTCAATAGATAGAGAGATTCAAAATTTACCCAATGAAATGAAAACTATAGGGGGAAGTATGGTGAAGAAAAAGAAGGTTTTAATTTGGGTCTTGTCGATTGTTGGTGTCCTGGCAATCGCGGGTGGTGCAGCTGCTTTTTTGATGAAAGAACGGAGCGTTGCATCGGTTGGAAATCAAATTGAAGAAGTAAATGTAACCGTGCAAAAAGCAAAGGAACAAGAATTAATCGAAACCATTTTAGTTACAGGAGAAATTGTACCTGAAGGAGAGCAGAAGGTTTTCCTAAATTCAGAGCATGGAGAAATCAGCGAATATAAAGTAGAGGAAAACCAAACCGTTAAAGCTGGAGACCCGCTATTTGTCTATGATTCCTCAAAGCTAGACACAGAGCTAACTCGAGCAACTAGAGAAAGAGACTTAATCCAGGTCAGATCAAAAACTGAACAAAACCAAATTGCAGCATTAAATAAACGGATTGAAGAGGCGAAAAAAGCCATTGCGGCACAAAAAAATAAACCAAAACCGGAAAACCCAGAGACTGAAGAAGGCACAGAACCAGAACAAGTAGAGGAAATTCCAGTTGAAGATGTTAACCAGCTTACTAGTGAGAAGGTTCAAATGGAGCTACAATATGAAAATACGAAATCAGAAATTACAGCAGCAAACGAACGAATCACCGAAATCACCAATCAAAAAAAGGATATGACAGTTGTGAGTAAGATTGACGGTATGATTGTAAAAGTGAATAAAAATCTTGCCGCAACGGAAAATGGGGCTACTGAACCAGTCATACATATTATTTCAAATAAACCTTATAAGGTAATAGGAACTATGAGTGAGTTTGATGCAGTGAAAATCCAACAAGATCAAGAGGTAATTGTCCGTCCAAAGGTGTATAAGGATCGCGAATGGAAGGGTGTAGTCGAATCTGTTTCCCAGTTTCCTAATGATACTGGCGGCGGAGAAGGTGAGTTCTATGGTATGGGTGGTGGAGGCAATGTCACAATGTACCCATTCAAGGTTGGTATAACAGACGATACATCTGACCTTCGCCACGGATTTCACGTCTCACTAGAAGTCAGAATCCCTGGCAATGAAATTCTTCCTGTTGTACCGCATACTGCTATTTTAGACGAGGGTGGAGCAGCAGTTGTATATGTGTTGGCAGACGGTCTTTTACAAAGGCGTGAAGTTCAAACCGGTTCAATGAATGATGAATTTATCCAGGTTACAGAAGGTGTTAAAAAGGATGAGCTAGTTGTTTTAACACCATACGAAGGAATGTATGACGGAATGGAAGTGACCTCCTTTGATGAAATTGAGTAATATTACAAAGGTATATGGAAATGGTACACTTGAGGTACCGGTACTACACGGGATTGATTTAACCATTGAAGATGGGGAATTCATTGCCATCATGGGACCCTCTGGTTCAGGAAAATCCACTTTAATGAATATAATTGGATTTCTTGATACACCTACCTCTGGTACATTTGAATTAAATGAGGAAACAATCGGCTTGGTCAAAGAGAAAAAGCTAGCAAAATTACGTAACGAACACATCGGCTTTGTTTTTCAGCAGTTCTTTCTGTTACCGCGTCATAATGCACTAAAAAATGTGGAATCTCCACTTATTTATGCAGGAATCCCAAAGCGTGAACGAAATGAAAGGGCAAAACAAATGTTGGACAAGGTGGGACTGGGGGATCGAGTAAAACATTTACCGAACCAGCTTTCAGGCGGACAAAAACAAAGGGTGGCAATTGCAAGGGCCCTTGTAAATAATCCTTCGATCGTGTTAGCAGATGAACCAACCGGTGCCCTTGACTCTAAAACGAGTAAACAAATAATGGAACTTATGGTTCAACTAAATAAAGAAGGCAGAACCGTCATCATTGTCACGCATGAGGAGGAAATTGCAGCATATGCAAATAGGGTTATCACCATAAAGGACGGGTTGATAACGGATGATCAGAGGAGAAGTCTATGAGTCTATTAGAAAGCTTCAAAGTAGCATTATCCTCGATATGGAATCATAAAGTTCGATCCATTTTAACGATGCTTGGAATTATTATTGGTGTTGCGGCTGTAATCATTATTGTGGCGATTGGACAAGGTGCAAAAACGAAGATGACTGAGGAATTGTTTAGCCTTGAAAAAAATGCTGTTGATCTTTGGTATCAGCCTATGCCAAAAGAGGGTGAGGAAGAATCAGGGATGGCCTGGATGGAACCTGAACTAACCTCCGAGGATATCAAAACCCTATCCGATGTTCCAGGAGTAAAAGCAGTGATTGCGACAAACCAAGGTTATGGACCGTTGACCTATAATGATAAGCAGGGTGATATGGAGATTACCGGAGTTGGACCTGAATTCTTTGCAGCTCGCGATATTCAAATCGTCGAAGGACGACCAATCAATGCAAGGGACAACGATGGAAAAAACCGTGTCGTAATGATTGATACGGTGGCAAGGGAAAAATTCTTTAAAGACAAAGAGGATATAATCGGTGAAGTTGTCGACCTTAATGGGAATCCATATAAGCTCATTGGCGTGTATGAATCACCTATCCCTGAACAATTTCGATATAATGAATCTGGAGAAATGCTCATGCCACGCGGAGTTATTTCGATGATGTTCGGAAATCGAGAAATCGAGCGCTTAGCCATAATCGCAGATGACCCTGAACGAATTTCTGAAATTGGACGCTCAGCGGCCGATGCATTAACTAGCGCAAAAAAACTTCAAGACGGGATGTACGCAGTGAACGATTTCTCTGACTACGAAAAAGAAGTTGATACTGTCCTTACCATTATGACTTTGGTAATCGGAAGTATCGCGGGGATTTCCTTATTAGTTGGCGGCATCGGTGTTATGAATATTATGCTCGTTTCTGTCACCGAAAGAACGCGAGAAATTGGATTGCGTAAAGCGCTTGGAGCTACACGAGGACGCATTTTGCTTCAATTTTTAATTGAATCGATAACATTAACATCATTGGGAGGATTATTGGGAATTGGGCTAGCAACCTTAGGAACCATCATCGTTTCTGAATTTGCGCCTATTTCTGCAACGGTCAGTCCACTAATTGTGATCATTGGCGTTGGGTTCTCCGCATTCATTGGCATCATTTTTGGCATTTTACCGGCAAACAAAGCCTCAAAGCTTAGTCCGATTGATGCATTACGTTATGAATAAGGCTGGATTTCCAGCCTTTTTTTTGCTGCAGGAAGTTAAGAAAAAATGTCGAAATTTAATAGATAGAACTTAATTAAAAGGTGGGGGAACAATGATCCATGAAAAATATGAGCTAATATATAACAATGAAAAAGCAGATTTCTTTACATATCTACTTGATAATTCACCAAGTATTGACCCTGATCGCAAAAGGCCAATGATTGTCATCTGCCCTGGTGGCGGCTATGTACATACATCAGACCGGGAAGCTGAACCAGTTGCGATTCAGATGCTCAGTAAAGGATTTCACGCAGGTATTCTAAGATATAGTGTTGAGCCTGCTGTTTTTCCAACATCATTATGTCAATTGGCAAGTGCCATTGGCTTAATTCGTGAACATGCGGAAAACTGGAACGTTGATCCCGATAAAATCATTGTCATGGGCTTTTCGGCAGGCGGCCACTTAACTGCAAGCTTAGGTGTATTCTGGAATAAGGACTTTCTCATCGAACAGCTGACCTATTCAAAAGAACAAATTAAGCCCAATGGATTAATTTTAAGCTATCCTGTTATATCTTCAGGCCCTTTAGCACATGAAGGAAGCTTCAAAGCGCTATTAGGAGAAAAGTTCAAGAACAATCATAGTAGGGATTTTGTATCCTTGGAAAAACAAGTAACGAATGAAACTCCACCGACTTTTTTATGGCATACGGTTTCAGATATGGCCGTTCCAGTGGAAAACAGTATACTATTTGCGCAAAGCCTATTAAAACACAAAGTCCCGCTCGAAATGCATATTTATCCAGAAGGCGTCCATGGATTATCGCTTGGAACGGAAGAAACACAATCAAAAGGTAGAGATAATCATATTCAGCAAGAGGTAGAGAATTGGATTGAAATGGCTGGAAGATGGGTGAAGGGACTATAAAACTGAATGGGTTTTCTCACTTAGTTTTTCTTTGTAGACTTTTTCCATCCCTACTAAAAGTCAGCTAAAATGAAACCTTACGCCTATTTAAATCGTATTACAATATTATCAGGCTAAAACAGATGATATTTTTTCTGGTATCATTATAATGAATGAATTAGCTATTTCATATAGTTACAAGGACATAAGCGTTAAAGCAGGAGGGGTTATAATTGGGAATTATTAAGGCTGCAGTCGGTGCGGTAAAAGGAAACTTAGCAGATCAATGGCATGAGGTAATCGAACCACAAGCAATGAGTGATACGACCGTTATGTCAGTTGGTGTAAAAGTACGAGCTAAAGACCGTCGAAATCAGAATTTTAAAGGAACAGATTCGACGATTTCAAATGGTTCAGTTATTCACGTGTACCCAAATCAATTTATGATTTTAGTTGATAGTGGAAAAATTGTTGATTATACAGCTGAAGAAGGCTATTACCAAGTCGTAAACTCTTCACAGCCATCCTTATTCAATGGTCAATTTGAAGAAGCTTTATACGAAACCTTCAATCGTTTTAAGTTTGGCGGTGTCCCATCAACATCGCAAAAAGTGTATTTTATCAATCTTCAAGAAATCAAGGGAATTAAATTCGGTACCCGTAACCCAATTAATTACTTCGATAATTTTTATAATGCGGAATTATTTCTGCGTGCTCATGGAAACTATTCGATTAAAATCGTAGACCCCATTAAATTTTACATGGAGGCCATTCCACGAAATAAATCGAATGTCGATATCAATGACATTAATGGTCAATATTTATCTGAATATATGAATGCATTGCAAACGGCAATCAATAAAATGTCCATAGATGGCATTCGAATTTCACATGTCACTTCAAAAGGGATGGAGCTTGCGAAGTATATGGCTGAAGTCCTTGATGAAGATTGGACACGAATGCGCGGAATGCAGGTTGAGTCTGTTGGAATTAATAGCATTACGTATGACGAGGAATCTCAAAAGCTGATTAACATGAGAAACCAAGGGGCAATGCTTCAGGATCCATCTGTCCGTGAAGGGTATGTACAAGGTGCCATTGCAAGGGGCTTGGAGGCTGCTGGTTCCAATGAAGCTGGCTCGATGCAAGGATTTTTAGGCATGGGTATGGGCATGCAGGGTACAAGTGGATTTATGGGTGCTGCTTCTGAAACCAATCGGCAGCAAATGCAGCAACAAACAGAGCGACAGCAGAATCAACAGGCTGCAAATCCTAATCAGTGGAAATGCTCATGCGGGCATACAAACACAGGCAATTTTTGTGCAGAATGCGGTTCATCAAAACAGGAACCCGAGAAAGATACGTGGAAATGTCAATGTGGCCAAGAGAATAGCGGGAAGTTCTGTTCAAACTGTGGCAATAAAAAGCCTGAAGAATTAACATGTCAAAATTGTGGGTTTAAACCTTCAAATCCAAATGCAAAATTCTGTCCAGAATGCGGAACGCGTTTTGAACTTTAATCAACCATATACAAAAGAATAAGAGGTGATATTGGTTGGGGGTTATCGTATATAAATGTATAAACTGTGGGGGACCATTAGCTTTTAAGGCAGACACCCAAAACTGGACCTGTGATTATTGTTTAAGTGAATTCACAGAAACAGATTTAAAAAGATTCGTAAATAATGAAAAGGCTGAAGAAGAAGCCGAAGAGAATGAAGAGGCCTTACACCAAGCAATGGAATTGGACCAAGAATTCAATGAGAAAGCAACAGGCTATACATGTAGCAGTTGTGGTGCGGAAATTGTCACCGATGATACAACTGCTGCAACCTTTTGTTATTATTGTCATAATCCAACGATTATCCCGAGACAACTAGAAGGTGAATATCGCCCTGAAAAGGTGATTCCCTTTAAAATCGATCGTAATAAGGCAGAAGAATTATTTGTGAAATGGTGTAAAGGCAAGCCGCTGCTTCCCAAGTTTTTCACTTCAAATTCGTCGCTAGAAAAATTATCAGGAATCTACGTTCCCTTTTGGTTATTTGATAGTAATACGTCTGGAAAAATCGATGGCGAAGCTAGAAGAGTCAGAACCTATACAAGGGGAGATACAAGGTATACCGAAACAAAATATTATAAGGTGATGCGTGAAGGAAAAGCAAAATTCCACGATGTACCAGCTGACGGCTCCAAAAAAATGGATGATGAACTTATGACCATTCTTGAGCCCTATGATTATAAGGATTTGACTGATTTTTCAATGTCCTATTTGTCAGGTTTTTTTGCAGAAAAATATGATATGAACCAAAATGATGTCTACGGTAGAATCTCAAACCTACTGCGAGACAACTTAGGAACCTTACTTGAGGGGACCATTCACGGCTATAGCACGGTTTCGATTCAAAATACAAACGTAAAGCTATCGAATGTTAAGGCAAAATACGTATTATTACCAGTTTGGATGTTTACGTATCAATTCAAGGGAAAGACCTATGTCTTTGCAATGAATGGTCAAACCGGAAAAATTGCCGGTAACTTGCCAATTAGCATCGGAAGAGCAAGTAAATGGTTTGGTATGATTTCGGCTAGTGTCTTTGCAGTCTTATCGTTAGGAGGGTTATTTTTATGGTAAAAAAGAAGCATTTTATAATACCATTTTTCCTCCTTGCGCTGTTGGCGTATACCACCGTTGCATTCGCTAACACTGAAATTATTTTTGACCAGGCTAATTTATTTTCAGATACGGAAAAAGTAGAATTACAGGAACAAGCAAGCAGTTTAAGTGAACAATTCCAAATGGATATCCGGATTGTTACAACCAACGACAGTGAAGGAAAATCCTCAAGACAATATGCGAGTGATTTTTATGATAGTCACGAGTTTGGTTACGGTGATACCGCGGACGGCATCTTGTACCTAATCGATATGGATAATCGTGAAGTGTATATCTTTACAAGGGACCGGATTGTTGATTACTTCCCAGACTATACGGTGGAGGAAATGCTCGATCACGTCTATCCTTATCTAACTGACGAAGCATTTGGTGAAAGTGCCAAAGCCTTCTTGACAGATGTAGAAGCCACTATGAATGCAGGAATTCCTGAAGGATCAACCTCATCTGGAGGTTACGCACAATCAGATGGCTATTATTCATCAAGTGCATCAAGTACTTCTCAAGGAGATTTAGTTAAAGAGTTTTTGATCTATCTTGCGGTAGCAATTGGGGTAGGAGTGATTTCAGTTGGAGTGATGGCGATGTATAATAAAGGCCGCTCCACAACAACCGCCAATACTTATCTAGAATCAAATTCTTTCAATGTTACTAATAAAATGGACCGACACTATAATACACGGGTTACACAGCAAAAAATTCAAAGAAATTCAAATAATGGTGGAGGATCTTCTTTTTCAGGCGGCGGAAGCGGTGGTGGTGGCCGCTCTGGCGGTGGGGGAAGAAGGTTCTAGGAAAGCATGAGGACAATTTGAGCCTCATGCTTTTTTCTGTTTGTAAAAGGGTAGGAAAGTAATGATGTTATTCCGCTATAACACCTAGATCAGAGAAGAATAATTTATTTCCCAAGAGTTTGTAGAAAGATACAAATTAGATTTCCTAGGGCATGGAAAAGCGATTAGACCAAGCTTTTTTTGTCCATGGTAATCATTTAATATGGAGATAATCACTAGTTCACAAAGGACTTTTTGGTTAGGTAATTAGAACTATAATTATCTAAATATTCAATAAAATGATTGTGTACGTTTCTAATGGAAGCGGTTAACATAGATTTGTAATATCCGATTTACATTAATATATGAACCTTTAAATCGCAGTGTTTCTGCACCAAAAAGGTTTATATAAAATTTTATAGAAAGGAGAATTAATAAGTTTATTAGATTCACAAAAAACACGAGAAGGTGGTAGATGTATTTGAAGGGTTTTAAAGTAAATGTAGTTTTATTTTTAATTTTACTATTAGTTTTTAGTAGCTTTAGCGGAGCAGTTTATGCAAAGTCGGAGGGATCACATATTGCACCTGCATCACCTGTAAATTTACAGATTCCAGACCTTTCTTATGACGAAGACAGCATCACTCTTGTTTGGGAAAAGCCTGAGCATTATAATGACATCGTTGATTTTAACATTTATATGAATAAGAAGAAAATTGGAAGCGCCCTAGAAGACAATAGTGGACCAGCAAAAGCGTATATCGATAATTTCTATGAAAATATCGATAAGGATAATTTCCACGAAAAGATTCTTATCCATAATTTTAAGGTTAACAATCTTAAACCTAATAAGTCCTACGAATTTTATGTAACATCAGTGAACGCTGATGGGATGGAATCGGCACCTTCTAATAAAATTGCAGGAAAAACAACAAAGGTACCAGAGATTTTTAATATTGTAGATTATGGGGCAACACCAGATGATGATAGTAAGGATACAGAAGCCATTCAAGCAGCCATTGATGCTGCAACACCTGGTTCAAAAGTGTTAATTCCAGATGGAAAATTTATCTCCGGAGAATTATGGCTTAAATCTGATATGACTTTACAAGTGGATGGATATTTACTTGGCTCACCGGATGCTGAAGACTACACTACGAATTTCTGGCTATATGATTATTCTACAGATGAACGTTCATATTCACTCATCAATGCACATACATACGATTACGGAAGTTTAAAAAACATTCGTATTGTTGGTAATGGAATCATTGATGGGAACGGGTGGAAATATGATAAGAATCATCCTACCATCGATGAACTTGGAAAAGAATTACCACGTTACGTTGCAGGCAACAATTCAAAAGTAACTGGAAATGTAAAGGTAGAGAACGGGAAGATGAGCCCACTAGATCTTGAATCTGAAAATACATTGGGAATCTTAGCAGCAAATCAATCATATGCCGCACAAGAAATGGGCATGGATGTGAAATCTGCTTATTCGACTCGTTCAAATCTGATTACTGTTCGTGGCGTAGATGGAATGTATTATGAAGGTATCACACAGCTTAATCCAGCAAATCACGGGATTGTAAACCTCCATAGTAAAAACATTGTAATAAATGGAACTATTTCCAAAACGTATGATGGCAATAATGCGGATGGATACGAATTTGGTGACTCTCAAAATATCATGGTATTTAATAACTTTGTTGATACAGGCGATGATGCAATTAATTTTGCATCTGGTATGGGACAAGTCGCATCTAAGAGTGAACCAACAGGAAATGCTTGGATCTTCAACAACTATATTCGTGAGGGTCACGGTGGGGTTGTTACCGGTAGCCATACAGGTGGCTGGATCCAGGATTTTTTAGTAGAGGATAATATCATGTATAAAACGGATGTAGGTTTACGCAGTAAGACAAATACACCTATGGGTGGGGGGGCTAAAAATATCCTTTTCAGAAACAATGCTTTGGAGGGTATTGACGGAGACGGCCCATTTGTCTTCACCTCTTCTTATACAGATGCGAATGCTGCAATCCAATACGAACCAGCGGAGGTCATCTCTCAATTCAGAGATATGGAGATTGTTGATACAACCGTTCGAAATCAAGGGGGAAGTAACAAGCAAGCCATTCTTGTAAATGGAAATAATAGTGCTGGCGAAGTTTATCACGAAAATATAACTTTCAAAAATGTTAAATTTGATAATGTCTATTCCGTAAATATGGATTACGCAAAAGACTTCAAGTTTATCAATGTATCTTTTACAAACGTCAAGGATAACGGCGGGAATCCGTGGAGAATTAAAAATTCAACAGGACTTGTTTTTGAGAATACAACAGCATCACCCACTGATACTACACAAAAACCTGAATGGTCTCAGGATGGAAAAATTCATGCGGAATCTTCCATTGACGGAAAAAGTATAACATTAAGCTGGGATGAAGCTACAGATAATGTTGGCGTTACGGGTTACACAATCTATAAAGATGGTGAAAAACTCGGTGAAGACTATATAACTACAAATCAACCAAGTTTTACTATTAATGGCCTGACACCTGCAAAAGAATATACATTTAAAGTGGAAGCAACAGATGCGACTGGTAATCGCACTTCGAATGGTCCGGAAGTTAAGGTAATGACAAATGGCGAACCAGACCAAACAGCACCAGTCCTACCAAATAACACAAAGATTTCAGAATCAACTACCAAGATTCCTGCTGGCGATACTTTTAGTGGCAAGGGAGTAAATGTTGTGTATACAGGATTCACCTGGACGTCAATTAATTGGGATGCGGCTAAAGATGATACTGGAATTGCTGGTTATAATGTATACGCAAATGGTGAATTACAAGGATTTGCAACATCTACTAAATACACATTAACACGCTTAAAACCTGGTACACACTATAATATTGAAGTCGAAGCAGTTGATCTTGCTGGGAATAAGACACTATATAATAGTGTGCTAGATTTTGAAACAGCAAAACCTTACCCGATAGGTGCTCCATCCTTCGATAGTGACCTTGATGCAAAAATTAATACGGATGGAAAAAGTATAACTCTATCCTGGAACGCTGCAACAGCGTTCAATCAAGATGTAATTGGATACCGGGTGTATGTGAATGGACAAGCTATCAAACCAGAAGGAACAATTTTTTCACCAATTAATTCGGAAATGACAACACCGGATACAAGCTATACTGTAACGGGATTAAAACAAGGAAAACGATACACGTTTAAGGTAGAAGCAGTTGGTCATGCAATTAAATACTCTAAGAGAGAAAGACTCTCAGATGTACTTCCAAACGGTCTTCTTGAGGTTTCAGGATACAGATGGAGTGGATTTGGACCAAGTGTCGATGTTCATCTAATTCCTGGTAAGGCAAAAAGTAAACAAGCAAAATCAAGGTAAAGAAATGTGGGAATAATTGCGGGTATTTTCCATCTTTATTATATTGATTACGCTCAAGCAATTTACTAATTAACTCCTACCGTCCTTTTCAAGATGAATCTCTTAGTAACTCCATATTAAAATCCTCTCCTTTTAATAATATTTCGATGAATACCATTGAAAAGATAAGGAGAGGATTTTTTTGTTATGTTGTAGGCTTGCAGGATTCAGTACAAGAATCATATGAATCTGTTGCAACGCTCCTCTTAAATGGCCAAATAAAAATAGGCTACGCAATCAGGCACAATACCCATTAAAGGTTCATATTTTGTTGATGAGAGTCTTTGAAATATGTCGAAAATATCTTGAACATATTACGATTATATTTTGTAAGTTCTATTTTCAATTTAAAGTACTTTCACACGCAATTAAAAAATAATCGGAGGTAATGTTCGTGAATAATTTTCAAAATGAACTCCAAATGTTGAATATTGGAGATTTCCATTCGAGTGAGGTAGTTCCTTGGGACCCAAACCAGTATTATGATGAATCTGTACGACAATTAGGTGGATTTGGTGGAATAGGTGGATTGGGTGGCTTAGGTGGATTGGGTGGATTTGGTGGATTTGGACGTTGTTCAAGTTGCTTTAGTTGTTTTAGGTGCTCCAGTTGCTCTAGTTGTTTCCGGTGCTCTAACTGCTTTAGTTGCTTTAGTTGTGGCGGTGGCCGCTGTGGAGGAGGACACCGTTGCGGTGGCGGAGGCCGCTGCGGAGGTTTCTAATTCGAATTTAAATACAAAGTAATTCTAACCATCAAGAATGTAGCCCCTGAAAAAATACTTTAGGGGCTATCTCTTTATGATTAGACATATAAGACAAATTTCTGTACATAGGATTATAGAGAGAGTGATGGTACAGAACCTCAAACTGGATAGTTAGTAAAGGAGGAGCGCAATGACAAAATTAAGCCCTTCAATGCGTCTCAAGGTTAAAAGAGACACGTTTTTTCTCCCTAATCCAAACAGCGGAGTATATTTTCGGAACAATACAAGTTCGTTCCATATGGAAGGAAATACAATCGATAAGTGGGTTGAAAAACTAATACCGATGTTCAATGGAGAGTACACGTTGGGGAATTTAACAGAAGGATTACCCGAACCATACCGAAAGCGGGTATATGAAATTGCAGAAGCACTGTATCGAAATGGGTTTGTTTGCGATGTAAGTCAAGATTTGCCACACCATTTACAATCTCATGTTATTAAGAAGTTTGCATCTCAAATTGAAGTCCTAGAAAACTTCGGAGGTTCAGGTGCTTACCGCTTTCAAGCTTATCGTGAGTCAAAAGTTTTGGCAGTAGGATCTGGCCCTATTTTAGTATCGTTGGTATCTGCATTACTCGAATCTGGATTACCAAAATTCCATGTACTCATTACCGACCAAGTATCAACTAATAGAAAGCGGTTGTTGGAGCACGTTGAACATGCACGTCAAACTGACCCCGCGGTAATGGTTAATGAGGTCATTCTACAAAAGGATGGAATGAGTTCGTGGAGGGAAATTGTTCAAGAATTTCAGTACATTATGTATGTGTCACAAGACAGTGATGTTGAGGAACTGCGGGCTCTTAATGAGATGTGTACAAGAGAGAAGAAGGGGTTTCTCCCCGCTGTCTGTTTGGACCACATGGGGATGGCGGGTCCTCTAGTGCGTCCTGAATCTAAGGGATGTTGGGAATCTGCGTGGAGGCGCATACACGAATCAGCACTTCACAAAGAACAGCCAATATCCAATTCTTCTCAAGTAGCAGGAGCGATGCTTGCAAATGTAATCGTCTTTGAATTATTCAAGGAGATGACCAGAATAATCGAATTGGAAAAAGAGGATCATCAATTCTTTTTGCTTAATCTAGAAACTCTAGAGGGGAACTGGCATTCCTTCATTCCACATTCCACTGTAACGGGATTGGCAGAAGCAAAACAGATACAGGATTTAGATTTACGAATCAACGAGGAACCTAGAAACAGTGATGTGGATCAATTGTTTCTATTATTCAATCAATTGACCTCACCTGAAACTGGCATTCTTCATATTTGGGAAGAAGGGGATTTGAAGCAACTTCCTTTATCACAATGCCGGGTTCAAACAGTTAACCCGTTGTCAGAGGGGCCAGCTAAGCTGTTGCCAGACATTGTCTGTGCTGGTTTGACTCATGTGGAGGCTCGAAGGGAAGCAGGGTTGACAGGGATTGAAGCCTATGTGTCTCAAACTTTTAATCATCACTTTAGAACTCTACCACATCAGGAAGTAGATGAAAGTATGATAGATAAAACCGAGTTTATCGGAGTAGGAATGGGGGAATCGTTAGCAGAAAGTGTTTGCCGTGGCCTACAAAAGTGTTTAGTTGAGGAGCTAAGCGAAAAACATGTTGAAAGGAAGCATACTGTCTCTCGTGTAGAATTGAAATCATTAGAAGATAAACACTGTCAGTTTTATTTGCAGGTATTGACTAGGGTGAATGGAGCACCGATTATCGGCTTAGGAGAGGAAGTCTCTGGATTCCCCGTTGTTTGGATTGGTACTAATAACCGTTGGTATAGCGGTATAGGTTTAACGATCACAAAAGCTTTGGAAAACGCGTTACAACACGCGATTATGAAGACAGAAAACAGAGGGAATTTTCGCACATCTCATACATCAGAAGTTTCCGTATTTCTGAAGGAATCTGTTCCACTAAGCCTTGATATCCCTTCGTGTGAAGAGATCACACATTCAGAGATGTTGAATTCTGCTATAAAAGTATTGGAACGAAACAACAAGCAAATCTTGGTATGTGAACTAGAAGTAGAACCATTTGGGAAAATGGAACTGATAGAGCTGTCTGGTGTTCAATTAAGAAAGGAGGAATCCTCTTGAATGCTATCGTGGCGATAATCGGAGAAGGTTTTTTAGCGGAGCACGTGTCCGAAGAATTGGCCTCCAATTGCATGATCATTCGTCAACCCGATATCGACTCAGGGATACCAGAAGAGACTCATTTGGTTTTAGTATTGGATGAAGCCTGGAATCCCTCCATTCACCAAAAGGCAGAAGATTTATTACGCCCTAAGGGCATTCCCTGGTTACGGGGCTTTGTTTCCTTCGGCGAGGGTGTAGTTGGTCCGTTGGTTCATCCAGATTCTACAGGTTGCTCCCAATGCGCTGACATGAGGCGACTCATGGCTGGCCGTGACCGAATAGAAATGCAGCATCTGCAGGAACACCTTTCTATACAAAGAGGAATTACTCGTGACGTATGGGCATCTAACACCGGCCTTTTGCAGATGGCTTATTTGATAGTTGGAGAGGCAAAGAGGATTTTAAGTGGAAAGGTCTCTCATTCAGAAGGGAAACTTTTCTTAATAAACTTGAAAACGTTAAAAAGTTCATGGCATTCATTTCTAGCAAACCCATTATGTTCGGTTTGTGGTGTACTTCCTGACGATTCAGCAAGTAATGCCAAAATTTCTCTTCAACCTAGTCCTAAAACAAGTCATGATAGTTACCGATGCCGTTCTTTAGAAGACTTAGAAAAATTCTTAGTAAATGACTATTTGGATCCTAAGGCGGGCTTTTTAAATGGGAAAATGTATGACCTCTTGCCACCTTTTGCCGATGTAGGTGTTAATCTACCATTGTTGAACGGCGACGAGGGAGTAGCCGGGCGGACTCATTCATACAAAGTAAGTGAATTGACTGCGATATTAGAAGGCTTAGAGCGGTACTGTGGTCTTTCTCCACGTGGTAAAAGAACTGTCATCCATGATTGTTTCCGAAATTTAGAAGGAAAAGCACTAAATCCCATCACAGTAGGTCTTCATGAAGCGGAAAATTATTCTCAACCTGGTTTTCCGTTTAAACCGTTTGATCCTGACAACTCAATGAATTGGGTATGGGGCTATTCGTTTTTGCAGGAACGCCCGATTCTTGTTCCAGAGTTACTTTCCTATTACAGCTTAGGCCATGGGGAAGGTTTTGTTTATGAAACATCAAATGGATGTGCATTAGGCGGAAGTTTAGAAGAGGCTATTTTCTACGGAATAATGGAAGTCGTAGAACGTGATTCATTCTTGATGACTTGGTACGCGCAAATGTCCCTCCCCCAATTAGACCCATATTCAACTAACGATCGGGAATTGGAGTTAATGGTAGATCGTATACGTGCAGTTGCAGGATATGAAATATACTTGTTCAACTCGACGATGGAGCACGGAATTCCGAGCGTATGGGCATTGGCAAAAAACAGAAAGAATGTCGGATTAAATATTATTTGTGCAGCAGGAGCGCATCCTGACCCGATACGGGCTGTGAAAAGCGCAGTTCATGAGTTGTCCGGTATGATGCTTACGCTTGACGATAAATTCGAGGAGAACAAGGAAGAGTATGTTCGAATGTTGCAAGATTCTTCCCTTGTTCGGAAAATGGATGATCATGGCATGCTATATGGATTGCCGCAAGCGGAAGATCGTTTTAAATTTTTGATGGACGAAAGTCGTTCAATGCGAACGTTTGTCGAGGAATTCAAGGATAAGCTGCCTCATTCAGACCTTACCGAAGATCTTAAAGACATACTTCAGGTGTTTCGTCGATTGAAGCTCGATGTAATTGTAGTGGATCAGACGACATCGGAAACATTAAGAAACGGACTTCATTGTGTAAAAGTATTGATTCCAGGGATGTTACCGATGACATTCGGGCAACATCTTACCCGAATAAATGGACTTGAGAGGGTATTGAGGGTACCGATGGAACTCGGGTATGAGAATCAACCTCTCACACTTGAACAGCTCAATCCACATCCCCACCCGTTTCCATAAGAATGTTTAGGAGGAAGTAGGATGAGTCTGGATGAATTTCTGCACAACTTACATTTTGACATTGATAAAGTAAGCCCACCAGATAGGGTAGTCGATTGGGAAGATTCACCTTTGACATATAAACTATACCGTGGGTTGGATGATTTTCCGTTGAGTTTAGAAGTGCCATTGAAGCTAGAAGAGCAGGATGTCCGCAGCAAACCTAATCAAAGCAGAATGGGGCATTTTCTATGGTATGTATTCGGTCTTAATCAAATTAGTCAATCAGTCATTACAATGGAACAAGACATTGATCTAATGCAGGCGTACAGACGGTATGTCCCTTCCGGCGGAGCGTTATATCCAAACGAATTATACGTTTATTTGAAATTGGAGGATTTGCCTTTCGGAGTATACCACTATGACGTAGCACACCATAGATTGGTATTACTGCGAGAAGGTAATTTCGATTTTTATATCAACCAAGCACTTGGTAATCGCATAGATTTGTCCACTTGTTTTGGTACTGTTTTTATATCAACAATGTTTTGGAAAAATTTCTTTAAATACCACAACTTTTCCTACCGTTTGCAAGGTTTGGATACGGGTGTTCTGATTGGACAATTACTCGAAGTAGCAAAACGGTTTGGATTTGAGACAGGGGTGTACTTTCAATTTCTTGATAAGGCAATCAATCATCTGCTTGGGCTATCCGAAAAAGAAGAAAGCGTATATGCAGTAATTCCACTTACTGTAGAAGCAACAAACTGGAATATTAATCAGAGTGACAGATATGGGATCGTCAATTCCCTAGAATTGTCTAGTAAGCTGAATGAAATGAAGGATAATAAATTCTATTTACGCTCAGAGAGGATACTAGAGCATCCAATTTTAACTAAGTTGAATGAAGAGTCTTTTATTGAATCAACAGAATCAATTAGCAAGATTAAGCCAGAAAAGGGGATGATTTGTGAAGGTCATAAAGTATCTCTTCCTCGAGTGAATCGTTTATCGTACGACCTTGCGTCAGTCTTGCAAAAGCGTTTTTCACCGGACATGGATTTCACTATGGGAGAGGTAAATCAAATCGAACTGGCCACTTTACTACGAGAGGCAACAGCTTCATTCTCGTATCGAAATGATTTGGACAGTAAGCTAAAGGAGCATGAGTCCCGTATCTCACTTTATGGGTGTTTTCATAATGTAGAAGGTAATCCGGACGCTGCTTATTTTTATGATAGCACTACTCATTCCTTACGACAGATAGAACCTGGAGATCATCGGCTTAATCTTCAATACGGAATGTCTGCAGATAATGTAAATTTGATTCAAGTACCATTATGCTTTCACGTTGCAGGAGATAAGGACCACTACAAAACATCACTAGGCCGAAGAGGTTACCGAATCCAACAAATGGAAGCAGGTATGCTCGTGCAGAGATTACTTTTGGTAGCCTCAGCGATTGGGTTGGGGGGCCATCCACTTCTTGGGTTTAATGCGAACTTATCTGATAAAATTTACAAGCTGGATTCACATAATAAAACAAGTTTAATTCAAGTACCAATCGGTCCTTATCGACCTCGTCCATGGTTAAGAGGAAGCTTGCGTTGCTAAAACAAAATTCCGTTAACGCTAGAAGAGCAAAGAGAAAATATTTGTAAATTTCAACAACTGTCAATTTTTACTTGCGAAGGATTAAAAAAAGACAAGGAAGTAACGAAATCAGAAAGAGTTTTGAGATTGAAAAAATAACAGATGAACGTTTAAAAATACAAAATTCAACTGTTGTTGGACTTTCTGTATCACTCACTGATGGCTTTACAATATTTCCAATGGGGTAATTATGGGTAGAATTATTTATTTGTAGTCTTATTCCAATTGTCTATATCTATAATCAACGAACATAACGACAAGATGAAAAGATGGAAGAATAAAGAGTAGGGGCTGTCCCAACAGTCAATGTTGACTATGGAACAGCCCCAGTTCGTTATGATTTATCTTATTCGTATGCTAGTAGGTTTAGTTCAGGATTATTCTTACTTATTAGCTTCTAATGCCACCGTTTTCTTGCTCCCAATTAGATACACTAACAAAATTATTATCATAAAGGCTGCAGAATAACTAAAAGTCATGCCGTACCCAACACTTTTAGCCAAGAACCCAAGACCTACTGATCCAATCGCTAGACCAGCATCTATAAAAATAAGGAGCATAGAATTAGCTGTTGCTTTTTTCTCGGGTGGAACAAGAGTTAATGCCCACGCTTGGATAATTGGATGGATGATGGCAAATGCGATTCCAAATAATACCCCTGAAACCCAAATCATCCACATGGTAGTAGAAAATCCTAATAAGATCAAACCTCCAGCCCCTGAAATAGCGGCTGGAATAATTAGGATTCTGTGGCCGAATCTATCGAAAATTTTACCAGAGAAAGATCGAACTAATACCATTGCAATTCCTTGTGCGATAAAAAACTGCGCTATTTTTCCGCCAACATTAATCTCTTTTCCAAACGCACCCATAAAGTTGACTGTCCCTGCAATTGTAATATAATTAAACGCTACCAGAATACATGGAAGAAGGACACGCTTATCGAACATGTACTTATAGAAAGGTTCTTTGTTTGTCGCCTGTGGACTTTCCTTTTCTTTTATAACCGTATTTTTTGTGAAAAAACTACAAACAAATGAAAAAGACATAAGACCGAGAGTTAACATCATCAAGGAATGGAATGAAAACTTTGCAAGATAAGAAATCGCGATTAGTGGCCCCATTGTCGTCCCAACGCTTGTAGACATTGCAAAAAAAACAATACCCTCACCTAACCGAGATTTAGGAACAATATTACTTGATATCGTAAAGACTAAAATCGTAAGCATACTAAATCCAATACCTTGTAGGGCTCTAATGAATATTAAAAATCCGATAGAGTCGTTTACAAAAGTAAGACCAATTGTGCCCAAAAAATAAAGGAGGGAAATAATAAGGAGCAATTTCATATTAACTTTTTGGATAATTACACTTGCAAAGAAACGCGTAATTAGTGATGCTAACATTAAGGTCGTGGTCATGATTCCTGCAATCGCAGGATTATCACTAATGGTTGATACAAAAATTGGGAAACCTGCTGTAATCATATAAAAAGAAGCGAACATTACTAAAGACAGTAATATAATAATTACATATTGGTTTGTCCATAATTTAACTTTTTCTTTACCCATGGTATATAGTACCGCCCTTCAAGGCTAATTCTAAAAATAGTGATGATTTATACGTGAAAATTGTTTTTTAATCAAGACAAATTTATTCTTTACCTTATTATTAAAAAATATTTAGAGTTGTCTTCAATTAAAGGAATTAATAATAAAAATACCTTCGTAGATGGAAATGTGAATTTAATATATACTAGTTTAAAAGGAAAAAGCCTTGTGATTTTTAATTACCATAAGGCTTTTTAGATTTTAGTAAAGGGTAGGAGTAGGATAGCAGGCAACAGCATCTATTAGTCTTGGGTCAATACCGTAGAATTGCCAGAAAGCACCGTTCCATCTATAACCAGATACTTCTCCATATTCCACACGAGTAGGGTAAAACCAAAATTGACTGCCATTTATAAGCCATACATAAGTGTTTTGATATAGACAGTCTACGATATAGGACACGGAAGGTTTTGGTGGTATAAATGTTGGAGGTGGGGATTGTGGACTCATCGTCCCCTGGCGTGGGAAATATCCCATGTGATTTCACTCCTTTTAGTTAGGTTCTCAACATTATATGTTGAGCAGTAGTAAAAGGATAATTTAACGGCAAAACTAAAGATTGTGAAGTAAAGCATTAAAATTAATGGGATTTTAATGGATAATAAAGCCTAATTTCCGTATTTTTTTCGAGGACTTATGTTTATGGTCTTCCACAAACTCGAAATCATAATAGTCCTTTGTTTTTGAGAAACAATAAATTGAGAAGTAATAAAAAAGGACATAAAGCGAGGAGTTTTATGAAAAAGGTTGTAATGTTTTTCCTATGTCTTCTTATACTCATTCTTCCATCACAAATTTTTGCTCAACGTAAAGTACCTATTTTAAAATATCATTCGATTGACGAATTTAAAGGGCAGGTTTCTAAGGAGTTATATGTAAAATTGAAGATTTTAGAGAAACAAATGATTTATCTAAGAGACCATGGATACACACATTATTAACTTTTGTTCGATGGCAAGACATTTATAAAGTAAACTAACCCATTTTCATTACCTTTGATGATGGTTACAAAAACAAAACAATCTATACGAAAATAGCCTTTTATAAAAAACAAAAAACAGAGAATAATCCCTGTTTAGTTATTACTATATGCATTTTGTAATTTGTGTCCTTAAGTATGGTACTGGTGGACCGGAGATTTTTTTATCCACACAATTGGTTTATGTGCTCAAGAATTATAAAAAAACTATTATCCATTATTGGGTAGTTATGTGACGCAGACCCACTATAAAAAACAAGTAATTCTGCACGTACTTAAATAATTTTATAATGTACTGTCACCATGAGTAATATATCGAAGTCGATAAAAAACATGACCTGTAGTCAATAGATTTACTACTTATTTCGTGCCCACGGTGTACCTAAACGCGGTAGTGCCCAGCGATCTAGTCCATACCAGCCTGCTACCTTCCAAGCTAGGACTAACCAGGTTGCAAGAATAAAGAGGACTGGGTTTGCACTTAATGTACCTGCAAATAAAAATGTAGCATTCATAATACTTCCGAAGAAAGCAGCAATTCCTGTGAGCAGACCTAAGACTAATCCTAAGCCAACCGCTATCTCTCCAAAAACAACTATATAGGAAAAAACAGTTGAATTTGGAAGTACTATGTTTTCTAAAAACATTGCATACCAGCTTGCAACATCACCACCAGTTTCCGATTTTTCAATCGCTCCACCAACAAAGCCTTTAATGGCTGCACCAGCATTTTCCCCTGTCCAAACTGGGTTTCCAAATTTCCCCCAGCCTGAAGTCAACCAAGTAAATCCTACATACAAACGAATAACTAACCAAATCCAAGCAGAACGAGTGTTGTTAAACAAATACCAGGATACAGGATTTTCTGGGATAACAATTTCATTCCCTGATCTAAAGTCATTTCTTCCCATTAGACTTCCTCCTTTCCTATTCACATAGATTATAACAGGTATATACTCCTATTGGGAGTCATTCTTAAAGTTCCGGAGGTTCACTTACTATGGGAATACTTGTATTGTTTTGTTTTTTTGCCCCGGACTATTCTTCTTTCTGGATGCTCAGGTCCATTTCCATTTTTACTGCATTTTCGCCGTCCAAATAATATGTCACTCCAAACCTGGAACCTTCTCCATCTTTATTAAGAGCAACATCAAGATCGTTTAATAATTGTTTCATATAGTCGAAAGCTTTCAATTGGGCTTCCTGAACAGGCTTCCATTTGTCAATCGAATCAACCCTGTCTTTCGCACCTCCATTGCCATCAATGTGAGCAGTACGGACGAATTGTTCGTGTGAGATTATACTTGTGATCATAAATAGGTTGGTGAAATCTTTTTCAAGATTATCGCCTTCACCACGTATATAACCTCTTAATCCTCCCGATATTTTTTCCGCCAACAGATACTGTTCATATCCTTCCTCGTAGTTTCCGCTAGGGACTTTATTTACCTCAACAAGTGCATCAGCAACAAATTCTTTTGCCCCAACAGAAACATCTTCCCACTCAATTGAATAGTCTTCTTCAGTTTCAACATACTCATCATCTTTAGTAGTTTGCTCATAATCACACCCAACTAACAATCCTCCGACTAAGAATCCCGTTACAAGGAACTTATGTAAATTCAATTGTATTACCTCCTAAATTCAAACTATTTTTTAATAATAACATTTTCGGTTGCTAAAGCGGGGAGAAAGCGAGGAGATATTAATAGTGTTTTGTTTTTGACATCCAAAAAGAATCTGTAATCTTTTTTCTATCCAACCATAAAATCATATCTATCCCCTTATGCAGATATTGTAAATTTATTTTACTAGACCGTGAGAGAAAAAAATAACTAGAGCACTTTACCGTGATCAGATTTACTTAAGAATTCTTAGCACATAGATTATGAGTATTAAAACTCTAACTTCATAAAAATCATTGAAATGATTTTTAGAAAGACTAAGAATAGTACACATAAGATTTTAAAAGGTTTCACTTAAATGAGGCATCATGAGAAGAATAACTAACAAAAGCACTATAATATATATATAACTAAATCATTTAGGGATAAATAAAATAATATCGAGACCAACATGTGTTTTTAACACATGTTTTTGTTGTATAAAAGGTTTTTGTAACTTTGTGTCGAAGATTACCAATATAATTGTTCTTAATGAGAAGGTGAAAAATTATGGTTACTCAAGCAGAGGCTATTATTGAAGCTTTTAAATGTATTAGGGGATTTAGAAGTGCAAATGAAATTGAAAGATGGGTAAAAAACGTTTATGGCGACCATTGGAAACTACATAAAATTTAATATGGGAAATTACCATAATTGTTGTATTAACTATATTAATAGAAGTAGCAGTTATTACATAGTTAAAACGACTTTAAACTTTTGATACCTATAATTATCTAATAGAAAGGTGGCCAAATATAGTGGACTTTAGTAAACAAATACAAAGAAAATCACAGGAATTAAGAAATATATTGTCAAATTATAGGAATCGTGGCTTAAAAGATACAGGAAGTGTGGGAAATGGTCCCCCTCTGTTAGGATAGATGTCGTAGGGAACTTTAGTGTATAGTTTAAATCATACACGGAGGTTGATCGACATGAAAAGTAATAATGGTAAATGATATACAAAGGAAGAGAAAGCTACAATTGTTCAGAGAATGATGCCCCCCAATAATGAATCTGTAGGCCAATTAAGTGGAGAGTTGGGCATTACTGAACCCACGCTTTACAAGTGGAGAAAGCAAGCTAGATTAGCTGGGAACCCCACACCTGGAGATGGACAAAGTTCAGAACAATGGAGCAGTGAGGATAAGTTTCTCGTTGTACTGGAAACATACTCAATGAATAGTGCGGAGCTTGCAGAGTATTGTCGCAAAAAAGGACTTTATAAAGAACAAATAGAAGCATGGCGAGTTTCGTGCCTAAATGCAAATGGCCGAGAATCTAGTCAAGCAAAGCAGCTAAATCAAGAATTGAAAGAGGAGAAAAAGCGAGCAAAAACATTAGAAAAAGACTTGCGAAAAAAAGAGAAAGCATTGGCAGAAGCAGCGGCCTTATTACTACTTAGAAAAAAGGCCCAAGCGATCTGGGGGGACCAAGAGGACGAATGATAAGCCCATCAGATCGCGCACTAGCCGTAAAACTCATCCAAGAAGCAAACCAAATCGGTGCGCGGTTAGCCCTGGCGTGCATAGAATTGAATATTAGCGTACGCACGTATGAACGCTGGGTTTCAGAAGGTGGAATCAAGGAGGATCAACGCCCTATGGCATCACGCCCAGAGCCAAAAAATAAATTAACGAAGGAGGGAAAACAGGAGATACTGGAGGTCGTTAAAAAAGAGGAATTTGTAGACTTACCGCCCACACAAATTGTGCCAAAATTAGCGGATCAACGTATTTACATTGCCTCTGAATCTAGCTTTTATAGGGTACTTCGTGAGAATAAAATGCAAAACCATCGGGGAAGAAGCAAGAAGCCTGAACGTAGATTACCAGAAAGTCATTTAGCAGTAGCCCCAAACCAAGTTTGGACCTAGGATATTACATGGATAAAAGGCCCAGTGAAAGGCATTTATTACCGGCTCTACCTTATTATCGATATTTTTAGTAGAAAGATAGTAGGGTGGGAGATTTGGGAAAAAGAAGAGGCAAAATATGCAGAGGAATTGATGAAGAAGACGTCATTAGCGAGGAAATCCAAGGGAGACCGCTGGTCCTCCATTCCGACAATGGCAGTCCCATGAAAGCCGCAACATTTCAGGTATTACTTGAAAAGTTTGGGATCCAAAGCTCTTATTCAAGACCAAGAGTAAGTAATGACAATCCCTATTCTGAAGCCATGTTTCGGACTCTGAAATATCGACCTGAATTCCCGTATAGAGGATTTGAAACACTTGAGGCTGCACGTGAATGGGCATTAAGATTTGTTAATTGGTATAACTGTATACATTTACACAGTGGTATAAATTTTGTGACGCCAGAACAATGCCACACATGCGCCCATATTGAAATACTGAAAAAGCGCAAAGAGGTTTATGAACTAGCGAAACAACAGCATCCAGAACGTTGGACGCGCTCTACTAGAGATTGGAGTGCACATGATTCAGTGGCTTTAAATCCAATAAAGGACAAGATAGAAAAGGATGGAACAAAATAGTCCCACTGCGACAGAGCTTGAATTACCCTTTCCCTTCTCATCAAAGAACAGAAAGAATTCTGTTTTTTGATGAGAAGGCCACCAAGCGAAGCGCGTAGTAACTCTAAAACTATTACACTAGAAAATAAAGAAAATGCGACAACTATGTTGACAAACACCGAACTTGAGTTTATCGAAATATCATCATGTTTAACTAAATAGTAAAAAGCAAAGATTGGAAACAGTAAAAGGATTTATAAACTTTGCAGAGAGCCGATGGTTGTTGAGAATCGGTAGTTATAGCCTTTGAACTCCTCCATAAGCTACTCCCTGAACATAATCAGTAAGGGATGTCGGATTTCTACCGTTATTAAGATAGATGGTGATTGCCACCGAAAATAAGTGGGTTAATATAATTATGATTAATCAATTAGAGTGGTACCGCGAGCAATGCCTCGTCTCTATATTTTTATAGAGACGAGGCTTTTTTTATTTTATTTAAATCAACTCTAATAAAAGTAATGGTGTGATTCAATATGAAAAATGTTGAAAAGTATTCTAGAGGTTACTTTATGCCACCAGTAAAAAGCTTAAAATGGACTGAGAAAGAGTATATTGAGGAAGCACCTACATGGTGTAGTGTGGATCTTCGCGATGGAAATCAGGCTTTGGTTGTGCCAATGAGCCTAGAGGAGAAACTAGAGTATTTTCAATTATTTTTACAAGTGGGCTTTAAGGAAATAGAAGTCGGGTTTCCAGCTGCATCTGAAACAGAATACGCCTTTTTACGTACATTGATTGAAGAAAATTTGATTCCAGATGATGTGACAATTCAAGTTTTAACACAGTCAAGAGAACATATTATTAAGAAGACATTTGAAGCATTACAAGGTGCAAATAAGGCTGTAGTTCACTTGTACAATTCAACATCTGCCGCGCAGCGTGAACAAGTATTTAGAAAATCTGAAGAAGAAAATATTGGTATTGCTGTTACTGGCGCAAAAATGATAAAAAAATATGCTGCCGAAACCGAAGGGAACTTTCAATTTCAGTATTCTCCGGAAAGCTTCACGGGTACAGAAATAGAGTTTGCGCTTGAAATATCCAATAGTGTACTTGATATTTGGCAGCCAACAGTAGATAACAAGGTAATAATAAATCTACCAGCTACGGTATCAATGTCAATGCCCCACGTTTACGCCAGTCAAATTGAGTATATGAGTGATAACCTTAGCTACCGAGATAATATAATCCTATCACTTCATCCACACAATGACAGAGGAACAGGCGTAGCGGATGCTGAGCTTGGAATGCTTGCCGGGTGAAAAGAGTCGAAGGAACCTTGTTTGGAAATGGAGAAAGAACAGGGAACGTATACATCATAACACTTGCCTTAAATATGTTTTCACACGGTATAGACCCAAAGCTGAATTTTGAAAATATCCCTACCATTATTTCCAAATATGAAAAATTAACAAGAATGAAGGTACACGAAAGACACCCATATGGTGGTGAACTTGTCTTTACTGCATTTTCAGGTTCGCATCAAGATGCCATTGCGAAAGGTATGAAATGGCACAAGGAAGAAGATCCTCAGTATTGGACTGTACCTTATCTTTTAATTAATCCGATGGATATTGGAAGAGAATATGAAAGAGATATCATCCGAATAAACAGTCAATCCGGTAAAGGTGGAATCAGTTATATCCTTCAGGAAAAGTATGGATTAACTCTACCTACAGAAATGCGTGAGAGCTTTGGATATAGTGTGAAGAATGTTTCAGATCGTAACCACAAGGAGCTTATGCCGAATGAAATCTATGATATTTTCATCAATATTTATGTGAATATTAACAGCCCGATTGAATTTATCTATTACAACTAAAAACAAAACAGTAATTATGAAACAATCGTATCAATCAGGATAAATAATGAGGAATATGATTTAACTGGTGTGGGAAATGGAAGGCTTGATGCTATTAGTAACGCTATACAAAAACAACTGGAAATTGACTATACAGATTTGATTTACAAGCAGCATGCGCTCGGAACAGGCTCAGAAGCAAATGCTATATCTTATGTAGGAATTACCGGAAAAAATGGTACTGAATATTGGGGCACGGGAATTGACACAGATATTATGATTTCCTCAGTAAAAGCTCACTTTAGTGCCGTTAACAACATGGTAACCAGCTTACAACTGCCAATCAAAATAGAATATAGTCATTCAAGAGAATAAAAATAATAAAGCTGATAAATTTACTACTTTGCAAGTAGTTTTTATCGGCTTTATTTGTGTAGTAGAAAGAAAAAGCAATATATAGTTTATTGACAAACCAAGTATCGGATTGGGATTGGAAAATCTCTATTCATACAATTGATTATTTTAGTAAAGCAGCCATTCTTTATTGTTAGCCGGTTTTATATTGGTTACCTTTTTTTTACTTAAAATTTACTGAAGATAAAAATAAACTTGAATATTGGAAAAACCAACTGTAAACTTAATATACAAAAATGAATAATTATTTATTAATTAATACATAGACTAGTCATTATTATATTACTAGAATAACAGAGGCTAATATTGATAAACATGAGGAGGGATTTTGTGGATGACCTATATCTTCTTCCGAATGCTGAGGATGAAATTATAGACTCATATGACGAGGATATTATTGTTACAAATAGAGAAGGAAAAATTATCAAGGTTACACACATAAGCGGGCAACAATATGGAATACCTGCTAAAGATTTGCTGGGTAAATCAGTCTATGAATTAGAAAAAAAGGGAATTTTTTCACCTGCGATTACTCCGCTAGTTTTGCAACAGAAAAAGAAGGTTGTCGTCATTCAGACTAATTTGGATAATCGAAAAATACTAGTCACAGGCATTCCATTATTTAACGAAAAAAATGAGGTTGAATTTATTTTAAGCTATTCCTATGAAGTTTCTGAATTACTTGTACTTCAGGATTATTTAAATGAACTTGAAGGTGAGATGACAAAAGTTAAGGAAGAACTTGAATTTTTACGTGGAAAAACATTAAGTGTGAATGGGATTATTTCTGAAAGCAAATATATGAAGCAAGTGTTAAAGACAATTGCTAAGGTTGCCCCACTTCAAGTATCTGTATTGCTGCAGGGTGAGAGCGGGGTTGGCAAATCGCTCCTCGCCAAATTGATTCATAAACAAAGCACCTGGTGGGATGGTCCTTTCATCGAAGTGAACTGCGGGACCATTCCTGAAGCAATCTTTGAATATGAACTATTAGGAAGCGGAGAGGAAGACGAGTCTAAAAAAATTGGCTATTTTCAAATGGCTCAAAACGGCACCCTCTATTTACAGGGGATTGATGAATTATCATTGGCAGCCCAAACAATTTTAGTGAAAGCACTCCGCCAACATAAGAACAGTTTTCGAATTATAAGTGCGACAGAAAACCAACTTGAAGAATTAATGATTAAGAAACTGTTTAGAGAGGATTTGTTTTACTTAATCCATGTTATTCCTATTCATATCAAGCCTTTAAGAGAAAGATTAGAAGATTTAACAGAGGTTATTTGGAAGTACTTCCATAAATTTTGCAACACCTACCGTGTGAAAAAGGAAATTTCAAATGACTTATTCCACGAATTACTGCATTTAGAATGGAGCGGCAACCATTTGGAAGTAAAAAATGTGATCGAACGGCTTGTTGTTCAAAGCGATGGGACAATCATTACAAAGGATGACCTACCTATAGAATATCGAAAAGATGATTCGCAAATGGATGGCCTTTATATCGAGGGACGCACCCTGCAAACAATTCTAGATCATGTTGAAGAACGAGTTTTACGAAGTACTCAAAGACGATACAAAACAACAACAGAAATGGCAAAAGCATTAGGGATTAGCCAGCCTTCCGTCGTCCGTAAAATGAAAAAATACTTTAATGATTGAACCCTGCTTGGATATGATGCATGGACATTATTTTTTATCAAAATACAAAGGTGGGTTATTTAAGATGTATATTCAACAACTCATTGCTAAACTTGGCACCGAAAAGGTAAGTCGGAACGAAACTGAATTGTTCCGTCATAGCCATGACGAATCACCACATATTCCGGTTGAACCAGATGTTGTTTGTTTTCCAACCTGTCGTGAGGATGTCAAAGCTATTTTGGAGATTGCAAAGATGAATCAAATACCTGTTACAGCTTTTGGGGCTGGCTCAGGTCTAGAAGGACAAGCCATACCAATAAAAAAAGGAATTTCGATGAATTTTGAAAATATGAACAAGGTACTCGATTTTTCACCAGATGACATGCTTATTACGGTTCAGCCAGGAATTACACGAATGCAGCTAAACAAAATCATTAATCGCCATGGACTTATGTTCCCGATTGATCCAGGTGCAGATGCTACTATTGGTGGGATGGTTGCTACGAATGCAAGTGGGACTACAGCTGTTCGTTATGGGTCCATGAGGGATCAGTTATTGGACTTGGAAGTCGTGGTAGCGGATGGGACAGTAATACATACTGGTACTAGAGCTAAAAAATCATCTTCGGGTTATCATTTAACAGGTCTCTTTGCTGGATCCGAAGGGACATTAGGAATCATAACAGAAATTACACTGCGCCTGCATGGAATTCCTGAGCATACCATGATGGCTACCTGTACATTTAATACACTTGAGCTCTGCGGGATTGCTGCACAGTCCATTCTACAAAGCGGGATTCTCGTTATGAAAATGGAGCTTCTCGATGCAATGAGTATCAGTGAAGTTAATCAGTATTATAACTACAACTTTCCAGTGAAGCATTCATTATTTTTAGAATTCGCGGGATCAAAGAGTGCGGTTGAGGAAGAAGTAAAAATAGTTGCTGAAATAATGAAGGACTTAGGTGCCGAGGATTGGCAGGTTGCAAGTGACCCTACAAAACAGCGGGAAATTTGGAAAGCAAGACATGAACTATGCTACGTTTTTTTACACCAAAATGGGATAGACGAGGTAGGCGCTGATGTTTGTGTTCCGATTTCAAAGGTACCAAACCTTGTTGAATATGCCCGAAAATTGATTGATGAAAGTGGCTTAAAAGGTGGAATATGGGGACACATCGGAGACGGAAATTTTCATACATTAATTGTATTTCACCCAAAAATAGCTGAGGAACGTGAGATTGCTGAGGGTATTAATGAAAAATTGGCTATTCGTGCAATTGAAGAGGGTGGTACGTGTACAGGTGAACATGGCGTAGGAATTGGAAAAATAAAATATCAAGAAAAAGAGCACGGCGATGCGTTATCCATTATGAAAAATATCAAACAATTGTTAGACCCGATGGGACTATTAAATCCTGGTAAAATTTTCAGATAAACTTTCCTCAATCAAACAACGAAACCATTAAACTATTAATTTTTATACATCTTATATTCATATAATGTTCTGAAAGTTAAAGTTCCATTTTTATGTCATCTTTATTAATGAAAGAAAATAAATCTACTGAAAATTGTAATTAATCTTGATACTAGATCTTTAATATAATATAATGAGCTATACAATTTCGAATAATTATTCAAAACTGAATATAGGATGTATTGCAAATTCAATTCTTGTTTGAGTAATTAGGGATTAGATAGAGTAGAAGAAATAACAAGTTCATTATGTTTTTAAGGAGTCTTCTAAATGGAAAAACTAGATCAAGATTGGGTAAGGTTGGTAGATTCAATTGGTAATTTTCTTGCTCCAAGTATGGCAAAGGATCATCCCAACTTACCGGTTGTTAAAGCGGAAGGTTGCTACTACTACGGTGCGGACGGGATTACATACCTTGATTTTACATCAGGGATTGCCGTCGAAAATGTTGGGCATAGACATCCGAAGGTTGTAGAGGCAATTAAGGATAGTGTGGACCATTTGGTTCATGGCCCATCAGGAGTTATAATCTATGAATCTATTTTAAAATTAGCACAAGAGCTTCAAGGAATACTTCCACCAAAGCTAGATAACTTTTTCTTTGCAAATAGTGGTACTGAAGCAATAGAAGGTGCACTTAAATTAGCGAAATATGTAACAAAGCGGCCATATGTTGTTTCATTTACCGGGTGTTTTCATGGACGTTCAATTGGGGCACTAAGTGTTTCTACTTCTAAAAGTAAGTATCGAAAACATCAACAGCCTTCTTGGCTTACATACCAATTACCATATGCCCATCAACAGGATTGTCCTGCAGGAGTGGATCCGGAAGTTTTCTTTCCGGATAAACTAGAAAGGGATGTGGCTACCTTATTTAAGCATCAAGTCGACCCTGAAGAGGTTGCATGCATGATTGTGGAGCCCATTTTAGGAGAAGGGGGATACATCATTCCGCCCAAAAGTTGGTTGAAAAAAATCAGGGAAATCTGTGATCGTCATGATATCCTGCTTATTTTTGATGAAGTACAAACCGGATTTGGAAGAACTGGAAATTGGTTTGCTGCACAAACCTTTGATGTAAGACCGGACATTATGGCAATTGCTAAGGGCATAGCAGCCGGACTTCCGCTAAGTGCAACAGTTGCTTCGAAGGAACTCATGTCACAATGGCCACTAGGTGCACATGGAACAACCTTCGGCGGAAACCCAATCGCTTGTGCCGCAGCAAGGGCCTCATTGGCGGTTATCCAAGAAGAAAAGCTATTGGATAATGCGAATGCAATGGGAGCATTAGCTCTTGAACGTTTGCATGAAATGATGAAGAAATACCCAGTCATTTCAGATGTTCGCGGGATTGGATTAATGATTGGAATTTCGCTGCAAGATGTAGAAACAGGTGAACCAAGTGGTGCTAAGGTTATGGAAGTTTTAAACAAATGCCTTGAAAAAGGGGTTCTCTTCTACTTATGTGGCAATTCTGGTGAGGTTATTCGTATGATTCCACCTCTTACCGTTACAAAAGAACAAATCAATCACGGTCTAGATGTGTTAGAAGAGGTATTGCAAACTGTTTAAAAAACACAAGGCTTGGAACACGGCATTTTTGCCAAAGAATAAATTACTAGTTTACTAAAAAGGGGGATTTCACATGAAGATGAAAAATAAGGTTTTTTTGCTTGTAATGTTAGTATTGCTTCTTGCTGTTTCGGCTTGTAGCAATGATAAGTCAGCAGGAGGTACGAAAGGTTCTGATGGGGATAGCAAAGGAAAAAGTGAGTTAAAGTTGACTTTGTCTGCACAGCCACCAACTCTTGATACAGTCGCAACGAATTCAGTTGATGCAGCAACAGTAGCGAGAAATATTTTTGAAACATTGGTCACTCCGAATTCCAATTATCAACCTGTACCAATGTTAGCAGAGTCTGTAGACATTAGTGATGATGGAAAAATGTATACATTCGTGTTAAGACAAGGTGTTAAATTCCACAATGGCAAAGAGATGAAATCAGAGGATGTTGTCGCATCGATGAATCGTTGGAAGGAAGCTTCCGTTGTCGCAAGCGATATACTAGGAGATGCTGCATTTGAAGCAAAGGATGATTACACAGTTGTATTACAGCTAGATTCACCATCTTCAGGTGTGTTAAATATTTTAGCATCAACAAAGCAGTTCCCAGCGATCATGCCTAAGGAAATCGTTGAAACAGCTACGGCCGAAGGTGTAACAGAATTTATCGGAACAGGTCCATTTGAGCTTGAAGAGTTAAAACAAAATCAATACATTCATTTAGCAAAGTATGAAGACTATCAACCAGTAGATTCAGAAGCTGACGGTTTAGCAGGTAAAAAAGAAGCATTAGTAGAAGATGTATATTTCTATATTGTGAAGGATGCAGCGACTCGTTTGGCAGCGGTTCAAACAGGCGAGTATGACATCAATACTGATGTATATTTTGAACAATATGACATTGTTAAAGAGGATAAAAATATTAATACGCATCCTGACCAATACGGTAACTTATTAGCTGTATATAATAAGCAAAGTGGCTTATTCACAGATAAAAAAATGAGACAAGCTATCAATGCCGCAATCAATACAGAAGATATTATGCTAGCAACATTTGTACATGAAGAATTATTTAACATAGACCACGGTTACATGGGTATGGATCAAAAGGATTGGTACACTGAGAAAGGACTTGAATCTTATAATCAAGCTGATGCAAAAAAGGCAAAAGCGTTATTAGAAGAGGCCGGCTATAAAGGGGAAGAAATTAACATCATTGCAACAAGTGATTACAGTGAACATTATGACTCTGCCGTTGTGTTAGAAAGTCAATTACGTGAACTTGGGGTTAATGTTAAGTTAGAAACATTTGACTGGCCAACATTATTGGATCGTAGAAAAGATCCTGCAGCATGGGATATTATGGTAACTGGTTACTCTACAGTTACAACCCCAGCTCAAATCTACTACTTGAATCCAAATGACCACGGCTGGACGAATGACGCTAAAATTGCAGATTTACTAGAACAAATCGACGCTGCTCCTTCAGTTAAAGAAGCGCAACCACTATGGGCTGAATTGCAGGAATATGCTTCAAATGATTATGTTCCAGTATCTAATTTCGGAACATATAGTCTAGTCGCAGCAGCAAGAAATAATGTAAAAGGCTTTAAGATTTTCCAAGGACCAATCGTTTGGAATACAACAGTAGAATAATTATACATGCCCTCCCGATGCTTTTTGCGCGGGAGGGTGTTGATTAAATGAGATAAGTTACATATCTGAGGGGGAAGATCATTGTATTTTTACATATTAAAACGTATTTTTTCCCTAGTTCCAGTTTTATTCGTTGTCTCGATTGTTGCGTTTCTACTAATCTATTTAACACCTGGTGATCCTGTTTCAGTTATGTTAGGGCAGGAAGCAACGGCAGAGCAGATCGAAGGACTTCGTGAACAAATGGGGTTTAACAAACCATTGTATATTCAATATTTGAATTGGTTGTTCAATGTTTTTCAAGGGGATTTGGGAGATTCCTATTTTATGCATATGCCAGTATCTACGGCCATTCTCGACCATTTAGGCCCGACTCTTTCAATCGCTGTCCTCGCAGAAATCATTTCTATTTTAATCGCAGTGCCTGTTGGAATAATAGCAGCCAGACATCGTGGTACTTTTATCGACCAATTTGTGATGGGCTTTACCCTAACAGGAATGGCGATACCTAGCTTTCTATTTGGATTATTACTTATGCTAGTAGTGGGTGTTAACCTTGGGTGGTTACCTGTGGCAGGTTATCAGCCATTAAGTAGTGGATTTTGGACTTATTTAAAATACTTGTTAATGCCAGGTCTTGCACTTGGAATTATTCAATCTGCTTTAATCGCTCGTATGACAAGGTCATCGATGCTTGAAGTGCTAAATGCGGATTTTATTAAAACGGCTCGTTCAAAGGGTGTAAGAGAGCGTTCTGTTATTTATGTTCACGCATTACGGAATGCATTACTTCCAATCTTAACAGTCATTGGACAGACATTTGGACTCCTAGTGGCAGGGGCGGTCGTGATTGAAACAATCTTTAATATTCCTGGTATCGGTCAATTAGTTTTAAATTCTATTCAAAGCAGGGATTATGCCGTTATTCAAGGGGTAATTTTAATGGTGGCATTTTTCTATGTAATGATAAACCTCGTGATCGATTTATTATATATGTTAATCGATCCACGTGTAGGATACTAGGGACGTAAGGGGGAGAAACATGAATGTTATTGAAGCAAATGCGAACCCGAAAAGAGTCAAATATGACCTAAAGAAACAGGAAAGAGCTCTTTTTATTCGGCGTTTTTTATCTAATAAAATGTTGGTAACAGGAAGTATTATGGTTGCTTTATTACTGTTACTCACCATCTTTGGTCCCAAATTAACACCTTATGACCCTTATGAAATGGTCGTAAAGGAGCGATTGCAGGCTCCAAGCGCCACCCATCTACTTGGAACGGATAACTTTGGTCGTGATTTATTAACTCGTATTGTTTATGGAGCTAAGGTTTCAATATCGGTAGGTTTTGCATCGGCCTTTTTATCATCCATCATTGGCTTAGCGATTGGTTTATCAGCAAGTTATTATCGCTATTTAGATAATATCCTAATGCGTATTTGTGATGGTTTACTCGCGTTTCCCGCTATTTTGTTTGCTATCGCATTGATGGCCGTTCTTGGAGCGAAAACTGAAAATGTAATCATCGCCTTAACAATTGTTTTCTCTCCTGAAGTTGCCAGAATTGTTCGTTCTCGAGCACTAGTCGTTAGGGAAGAAACCTATATTGAAGCGATTCGTAGTCAGGGAGCAAGCTCCTTGCGCATTATTTGGCGGCATATCGCACCTAACACCATTTCACCTTTGCTTGTTAAAGCTACCTTTGTTTTCTCTGAAGCAGTAATCGTTGAAGCAACTTTGAGCTTTTTAGGGGCAGGGGTCCCTGCACCAGACCCAAGCTGGGGTAATATTTTATCCGATGGAAAGGCAGTTATCTATACCGCATGGTGGATGACCGTTTTCCCAGGAACCTTTATTATTTTATCCGTTCTTGGTCTTAATTTACTTGGTGACGGATTACGAGACTTAATTGACCCACAATCAAGCACGAAATAGTCTTTTACATGATCTATCCACTTCGAGCGGTGCACAAAATGTAATAGATTTGAAGTATCATTTTATGTAAGTAAATGGAGGAAATATGTATGAATCAACCTCTTCTTGAAATAAATAATTTGAAAACGCATTTTAATACAGAGCGAGGACAGGTAACTGCTGTTGATGGAATTACTTTTTCGGTAGATAAGGGAGAAATCCTTGGTGTAGTTGGGGAGTCTGGTTGTGGAAAAAGTGTCACAGCACAGTCAATTTTACGTCTATTTGACGAAAAATACACGGCAAAGTATGAAGGTGAAATCAAGCTTCAAGGTCAGGATTTGTTGAGCCTTTCGAAAGCAAAGATGGAAAAAATTCGTGGCAATGAGGTTTCAATGATTTTTCAGGACCCATTAAGTTCATTAAACCCCGTATTTACAATTGGATTTCAATTAACGGAGACCATTTTACTGCATCAGAATCGAACCAAAAAAGAAGCGTATCAAATGGCAATTGACTTACTAAGGATGACAGGAATTCCCTCACCTGAAAATCGAGTCCATGAGTATCCCCATCAGCTATCAGGTGGTATGAGACAACGGGTTATGATTGCGATGGCCCTGGCCTGTAAACCAAAGCTTCTCATTGCCGATGAACCAACGACTGCATTAGATGTTACGATTCAAGCACAAATACTTGATCTAATCCTTGATTTAAATGAGGAATTAGGTATGGCTGTTGTTTTTATAACCCATGATCTAGGAGTTGTGGCAGAGGTTTGTACACGTGTTGTAGTCATGTATCTGGGTCAGGTTGTTGAAGAAGCAGATGTTCAAGACTTATTTTTAAGACCACTCCATCCATATACAAAAGGTTTGATGAAGTCCATTCCACAAATGGAAGGTGACCGGACAAAGAAGTTGAATGTTATTGGTGGAACTGTTCCTGCGTTAAATGCAATCCCGAAAGGCTGCCGATTTGCTTCACGTTGTGAGTATGCAGATGAATTGTGCAAGGAAAAGGCACCCGACCTCCTCTTACATGAGGGAAATCATAAGGTAAGATGTTGGCACTACGCAAACATTGCCAGGAAGGAAGAGGTTGAACATGCCTAACCAAAAAACTGAACCGATTTTAGAGGTAAAAGGTTTAAAGAAATACTTCAAAGTAAAAGGTTTAAGAAGGAAATCCAGAAATCACCAAGTCAAGGCTGTCGATGACGTGTCTTTTACGCTTCATAAAGGTGAAACCTTAGGGTTGGTTGGGGAATCTGGTTGTGGTAAAAGTACCACCGGCAGAGCGATTTTGCGGTTGATTGAGCCTTCAGAAGGTAGGGTTTTGTACCGGAATGAGGACATCTTACAAAAATCGAATAAGGGTTTTCGAAAGGTTCAAAAAGAAATGCAAATGGTGTTTCAGGATCCCTTTTCTTCCTTGAATCCAAGAATTCGAATTGGAGAAAGTATAAAGGAATCATTGACAATCCACTCGATTGGGAATCGGAAGGAAAGAGAGGAAATCGTGATCAACATTCTGGACAAGGTTGGGTTACGACCAGATCATTATTACAGATTTCCTCATGAATTTTCTGGTGGCCAAAGACAGCGGATTGGACTAGCGAGGGCGTTAGTCGCAAACCCTAGTATTCTCATTTTGGATGAACCAGTTTCTGGACTAGATGTATCCATACAATCTCAAATTCTAAATCTTCTACAGGATTTACAGGATGAATTTAAGCTTACATCACTTTTTATTTCACATGACATGAGTGTTGTTCGTCACATCTCTGACCGAGTGGGAGTGATGTATTTAGGTAAGGTAATGGAAGAGGCTGATACAGATACACTATTCTCAAATCCTGTTCATCCATATACACAGGCACTACTTTCAGCGGTTCCAGTTCCAAAAATAGGTAAGAAAAGAGAACGAATCATTCTTAAAGGAGAAATCCCATCCCCTTTAAATCCTCCTACAGGTTGTATTTTCCATACAAGATGTCCATACGCAATGGATATATGTAAAAGCAAAGTACCTGAAAAAATACAGATCCAAGATCGTCATACTGTTGCTTGTCATTTGTACAGCTAGTTAAAGGTGATTTATAAATGAAGGGAGAAAACAATGGATATTAACTGGAAGAAAGAAGTTGAACGTCAAAAGGAAGATTACTTAGCGAGTACAATTGAATTTTTAAAAATTCCAAGTGTTCTCGATGAATCTACAGCTGGGGAAAATGCCCCATTTGGTCGCCATATTGCTGATGCACTTGAATACATCTTAGATGTTTGTAAGGAGTTTGGATTTACTGTACATAATGCTCAAGGATATGCCGGCCATGCCGATTATGGGGCAGGGGATGAATTCATCGGTATACTTTGTCATGTTGACGTTGTCCCCGCAGGAAGTGACTGGACCTCTGATCCGTTTCAACCTGAAGTACGAGATGGTAGATTGTATGCGCGTGGCTCAAATGATGATAAAGGCCCTACAATGGCAGCCGTATATGCCTTAAAGATTATTAAGGAGCTTGGCCTTCCGCTTAGGAAAAAGGTTAGACTAATTTTTGGTACAGATGAAGAAAACGGTGAATGGACTGGGATTGAAAAATACTTCGAACAACACCCAGTGCCAGCAATGGGATTTGCCCCTGATGCCTATTTTCCAATTGTATCAACTGAAAAAGGGATCCTTTCGTGTCATTTTAAAGAAAGTTACAAACCTTCTAGTAAATCTTCCTCGGACTGGAAGTTGGAATCATTTACTTCTGGAGACCGAGTGAACATGGTGCCAGATCACGTAATGGTAGTGCTCAGGGGAGAAGAAAATGTATCAGGTATAGAAGCCATGTTTGTTTCCTATCTGGAAGAGAATCGTATCCAAGGAAAGTTTGAAATTGAAAATGGTAAGGTTTTAATGAGTATTGAAGGAGTATCCCACCATGCAATGGAGCCATATAAAGGACTAAACGCAGGCTTGGCGATGGCACAATTCCTTGGAACAATCGAGTTAGATCAAAGAGGTAAACAATTTGTTTCTTTTCTATGTGAGCATTTTGTAGATGGTTTTTTCGGTGAAAAACTAGGAATTGCGGTTGAAGATGATATTAGTGGAAGGTTAACAATTAACCCAGGTACATTCTTTTATTCCCGTGAAAGAGCGGCTAAAGTCGGACTTAGTATTCGTTACCCTGTGAGCACCGACTTCGACGCTGTCATGAATCAATTACAAGAAGTAGGTGGACAGTACAATTACACCATTTCTGACGATTTTGTTAATAAACCACCACATCATATTGACAAGGATCATGAACTAATCAAAACACTACAAAAAGTATATGAGGAACAAACTGGAGAACATGCCGAACTTCTAGCAATTAGCGGTGGTACTTATGGGCGAGCGATGAAAAGCGGTGTTGCCTTTGGACCATTTTTTCCTGGTGAAATAGATACAGCACACCAAAAGGATGAATACATTGACATAGAGAACATGTACAAGGCAATTGCAATCTACGCTCAAGCTAAATATGAATTGGCTAAATAAGGAATCTATCAGTAAAAGTGCCTCCACCGGTACAAAAACATACGGGGACGGGCACTTTTACATTTCTCTAAATTCCTTTCTATTACTATGCTGCGGTGTAGCGCAACTATGTGTTGAAATAGTTCCACATATATATATAATATTGTTGGAAAGGGGACACCTTTTTGATTTTACCTGATCAGGAAAAATCATACGTATAGAAATAGCTACTCTAGTTAACTATTTAATCTACAACTAGTTTACATAATATCTATTAGATTTCGACAAGTATCGACTTATCATTTGCTTCCTATAATTATTAGGTCGGGATCTTTAATTCTAAGACGCGTCATTGAATGTTACGTTTAGATTAGTTAATGAACGTAACATTCAATTAGTTTTGCCATTATAGGTTACTTTAAACATTCCATATAAAACTAAATATTTTAATTAACTCCTGAAAAATTTATTTGAGTTATTACGGTAAGACATTTGATAATAGGATTTAGCCGATTGTGAGGGAATACTAACCACCAAATACGAAAAGCTGCTTCCTCAGGGTATTGAAATTCAATGTGGTTTTCATTTTAAATAACTCACAATTCTTCAAATTGCCTTTTAAATGGCTTCCAGTACTTTGTATAATTATCAAATATCATTATATTTTTAGAAATCGGGCATCTATCTCGGTACCAAAATTTTAAACTTATTAAAGCATAAGCAACATATGATTAGAAATTTATTCGTCTGACTTTTCATAATCTCCAAAAAAATGATTTTACCAGTAAAATATAAATTAACCCTTCTCATAAATATAGAGAAGGGTTAATTTATATAAATGGCCAGACAATCTTATTTTTTACTTTAATTAGAATGAACTATAATGACTAGTAGATTTACAAAACATACATAATATAAACTTATATCCTTTTCTAATATTTTCTAGAAAGGAATAGATATGTACAAGCAATGCCAATAATCTTAACTAACCAACAGCTATAAAGATTATTTTTGTAACTTATATATTTTTTTGAAAGAAATTATTAACATGAATTTTTTATAAATATATCCTATGAAAATCAAAATGTCGGCACACTTCTTGCATATTAAATAATAATGAAAAGAAGAAATATTTATTTTTTCATTTTCATATTAATAAAGGAGGAGAAGCCTAATGATGACACAAGAGGAATATATTGAAAGTTTACGAGGACAAAAGAAAGAAGTTTACTTTATGGGGGAAAGGGTTGAAAACATAGTCAACCATCCTGCAATGAGACCACATATAAATGCTGCTTCCGTCACTTATAAATTGGGAACTGAAAAAGAATATGAACATCTCGGTAGTGCAAAATCCCATCTAACAGGGAATAAGATAAATCGTTGGACTCATATTCCGCAAAATCAGGAGGATCTTGTAAAAAAAGTAATGATGCTTCGAGTTGCAGGCCAAATAACTGGAACATGTTTTCAGAGATGTGTTGGAATGGATGGACTAATAACACTATATTCAACTACATGGGAGATGGACCAGGAATTAGGAACAAATTACCACGATAGATTTAAACGTTTTTTAATTGAAACACAAAATAATGACTATATGACAGATGGAGCAATGACAGACCCTAAAGGAGATCGCTCAAAAAGACCTTCTGAACAGCATGATCCCGATTTATATGTTAGGGTTGTAGAGGAAAGAAAAGACGGTATTGTTGTAAGAGGGGCAAAAATGCACCAAACAGGAGCAATAAATTCCCATCAAATTTTAGTTATGCCAGGAGCAGCAATGTCGCCACAGGATGCGGATTATGCTATTTCATTTGGTGTACCGGCTGATGAAAAAGGAATAATATATGTATTTGGGAGACAAGTAAATGATAGCCGAAAATGGGAAGGTACGATTGACCAAGGAAATCCTAAATATGGTGTTGTTGGTGGGGAAGCTCTGATTATTTTTGATGATGTTTTTGTCCCATGGGAACGAGTATTTATGTATAAAGAAACTCAATTTGCTGGAAAACTTGTAGATCGATTTGCATCCTACCATAGACAAAATTATGGAGCATGTAAAGCAGGTAATCTTGATGTGTTAATAGGTGCTACTGCATCAATAGCTGATATGCACGGTATCGCAAAGGCAAGCCATATTAAGGAGAAATTATCAGAAATGGCGCATATGGTGGAAACGATGTATAGTGGAGCCCTAGCTTGTTCGTTCAATTGCTCGAAAAATGGGTGTGGTACAGCATTTGTTGATCCTGTACTAGCTAATTCATCCAAACTAAACACTGCAAGGTACTATCCTGAAGTAACAAAGCTTTCCCAAGATATTGCGGGAGGTTTCGTTGCTACTCTTCCTTCCGAAAAAGAATTAGACAATCCAAATGTTGCACCATTTATTCATAAATACTATAGTACTGGAGCTAATAAAGATACAATTCAAAGAATTAAACTGGGTAGATTGGTTGAAAATATGACTGGCTCAACACCGATTATTGAATGTATGCACGGAGCTGGTTCACCTCAAGCACAAAAAGTCGTTATTCAAAGGTCAATCAACTGGATGGAAAAAATAGAGTTTGCTTCAAAAATAGTTAACAGCAAAGAAGAAACGCCCTTTAAATCGAAACACTAAATAATCAGAAAGCTTTCCAATTAATATTTTATGGAAAGCTTTTTTTACATACTCAATTGAATATTGATAATAAGTAATAGATGATTGTTCGAAATTGTACAAATTGTCTGTCATCTATGTTAAAATGGAAATTAATATTTGGGAGGTGAAACAATGACAAGATATACTCTACATAAAAAAGACGAGATTACTATGAAACCTAACTTTTTTATTGATGGTTTTATTATTTTAGATGAATATGATGTTGTCATATATATTCAAAAAGATTTAGAAGGCTATTTTGGAATTCTAGAAAATATATATGGTAAAATTATTACTAAAACGCCACTTTACAAATATTTTGAAGGAAAACTTGATGGACGAATTCATATTATACAAATCAATGATTATATTTTACAAGTAAAATGTTCATCAGTAAAAACAAATCATAAACATACCCTTCAGATAATCAATCTAACAAATATAACCGAGTATATAAAACAACAAAATTCCCTATCAACCTCTCTAAATATGAATACTACTTTAAATGAAATAATTAATTCGAGTTATGATGGCATTTTTGTTACTGATTCAGTTGGTACTGGCATTATAGTGAATAAAGCATATACAAGAATTACTGGTGTTAAGCCTCAAGAACTACTTGGAAAAAATATTAGAGAGGCTGTCAAGAATGGAATCATATCTGATTCAGTTACTTTAAAAGTTATGAAAGAAAAAAAGAGTATCACAATTATACAAAGTGTTCGTGGAAAAGAAGTATTGGTTACTGGAAATCCAATTTTTGATGAAACAAATGAGATTACTTTTGTCATCACCAATATTAGAGATATTACAGACTTAAATCGCCTAAAAATGGAATTAAGGAAAGAAAAAGCATTATCTAATCAATATTTAAATGAAATTGATAAACTAAAGAAAAAAAAGGATATTGAATTATTATTGAAAAAAATTGTTGCTCAAAGTAAGGAAATTATTTCAGTCCTGTCATTAGCACTTAAAATTGCAAACGTAGATTCAACTGTTATTCTTTTAGGAGAATCGGGTGTAGGTAAAGAAGTGTTCGCTAATATTATACATTCTTCTAGTAATAGAGCAAATGAGCCCTACATAAAAGTAAACTGTGGTGCAATTCCTCCGCATTTATTAGAATCTGAATTATTTGGATATGAAAAAGGGGCCTTTACTGGGGCCGATCCCCGTGGAAAACCCGGTTTGTTTGAACAAGCAAACGGAGGCACAATTTTTTTGGATGAGATAGGCGAACTGCCATTAGATCTTCAAGTTAAATTACTACGAATCCTTCAGGAGAGTGAAATAACTCGTATTGGAGGAAGAAAAACCCTTAAAGTAGATGTTCGAGTTATTTCAGCAACAAATCGAGATTTAGAAAAAATGGTTGAAAAAGGAGAATTCCGCAAAGATCTATATTATAGACTCCATATTATACCAATCTATATACCACCACTACGAGCTCGCAGGGAAGATATCACACCTCTAATAGAATATTTTTTACTCAAAAATAATAAAAAATACGGATTTAATAAAAAAATTCACCCTGAAGTATATATGATATTAGAAAACCATGATTGGCCTGGAAATGTTAGAGAAGTAGAAAACTTAATCGAAAGGTTAGTTGTAACGACTGAAAATGACGTAATAAATAGTAATGATATACCACAAACATTTATTAAAAAGAAAAAGATAAAACCAACACAAACTCTAAAAGAAATTGTTCAAAATATTGAAAGTAATATTATAAAAGAACAGTTATTGATTTATAAAACTACACGAAAAACAGCTGCTGCTCTTGGTTTGAGTCAATCTGCACTTGTTAAGAAAATGAAGAGACTAGATATTGAATCTAAATAAATCAGTGATTCCAAAAAGAATCACTGATGAAAAATGTATACAACTTTATAAAACACTTCATGAAATTCCATTTGAATTCGTGTAGTGTTTTATTTTTCACTGCAGATTTTTCAAGTAATTGTGTGGTTAACAAAAATTAAATGAGCTTATATTAAGATTGGCACGAATATTGCAATAAATATTTTCAAACTTGTTAAATAAAATTGAATAAATAAAAGAAACCAAGAGGTGAAGCAATGATCTCTGAAGAGTACGTATTTAATAGAACGGTAAAAGTTTTTACGGAAAGACCAAGGCATTTATATGAAATGTTTAAAGAAACTGTCCAAAAATGTCCTAGTCGTGAAGCACTTGTGATGAACAACAAAAGATTGACGTACAGTGAAATGGATATACAGGTAAACTTGTTAGCTAGTAATCTTTATTATCAATTTAATTTAAAAAGGGGAGACAGAATTGCACTATTTCTAGGAAATAGTATTGAGTTCGCCTTATTCGTTTTTGCCTGTGCGAAAATAGGTGCAATTTTAGTCCCTTTAAACACACGTTCTGGAGAGGAGGAAATCCTTTATAGAATTAATCATTCAGGTTCAAAAGTTGTCGTTACGGATAATGAATTTGTAACTAAGATTGAATCTATAAGAAACAGTAAAGAACATGAAACGCCAGCTGTTGAAACCTTCATTCTAACTGGTGAAGGAAATTTTGATAATTCGGGTAGAGGATATGTACCGTTTTCTAGTTTGACTAAAAAGAAGCATGTGACAAATCCTATACCAGATAAAGTGTTCGATGTGGCCCCATTTGCAATCATGTATACATCAGGAACAACTGGATTACCTAAGGGTGCAGTGCTAAGCCATATTGGAATCATTCATAGCGCAATGAGTTACGAATTAACTATGAAAACATCTGAACAAACTAGAACTTTAATCGCTATTCCACTATTTCATGTCACAGGCCTGATAGGTCAATTAATTCATATGGTTAGCGTTGGGGGGACCTCTGTCCTAATAAAAAGATATAAAACAGACACTTTTCTAAAAACCATAGAAGCAGAGAAAATAACTTTTTTATTTAATGTCCCAACCATTTATGTCATGATGATGTCTCACCCACAAATTCACAATTATTCATTGGAATCTATAAAAACAATTGCTTATGGTGGGGCTCCAATGGCCACAGATACGATTCAAAAATTAAGGATATTTATTCCAAATATCAATCTTCATAACGCATATGGAGCAACTGAGACAAGTTCTCCAACCACCATCTCACCAATTGTATATTCTGATTCAAAATTAGCGTCTGTCGGTCTTCCTGTTCCAGTTGCAGAAATAAAGATAGTTAATAAAGATTTTGAAGAAGTCAAGGTTAATCAGATAGGCGAATTATTGATTAAAGGCCCCATGGTAATAAAGGGCTATTGGGAGAATGAAAAAGCAAATCATAACTCATTTTATAATGGATATTGGATATCTGGTGATATTGGAAGGAAGGATGAGGATGGATTCATCTATATTATGGACCGCAAAAAGGATGTCATCAATCGAGGTGGTGAAAAAATCTATTCTGTAGAGGTTGAATCTGTTCTTTATACCCACCCCTGTGTACTTGAAGTTGCTATCGTAGGCGTACCAGATAGTGTATTTGGTGAACAAGTTGTTGCATTTGTCGTAAAAAGAGAGCAAAGGCAAATTACCATGGAAGAAATAAAAAACTATGTCACTCAAAAATTAGCAGACTATAAAGCACCTAAGGATGTAATGTTTGTAGATAATCTACCTCGGAATGAAGGAGGAAAAATACTAAAAAAAGAATTAGTCAACAAATATATCGATCTCAAGAAAAAGAGTACCCAATTATAAAATTTTATAAATGGTTACCTCTTTTTACAAAACTTTGAATCGATTGATGAAAATATGAATCAATTGTTACATGCACTTTTCTTTTTACTGATAAGTAAATAGACTCTTCAAAGTTTCATTTGTACTATTCAAATACTACTTGATATGTAATTAACATACATTCTATAAAACTTAAAGTTTGGCACAAATATTGCAACAATCAAATATAAAACTTTTGTATAGAAGTAGGTTGTTAAAACAAAAGAATTTCAAAAACCTTGTTGTTATTTTTATCTAGCCTCTGGGAACCATTTACAAAAATGATGTTGAAGCCACTTGCAATTTATTAAAAAAGGGGTGCTATTGAAAATTGAATAAAAAAATAGGTTTTTTCTTAATACTGACATTTTTATTTATAGGAATTATTGGGTGTTCTCAAACAGGGAATACAAATAATCAAGGTCAAGAAAATCAAACCAACGCTCCTAGTGCAAATGAGAATAATGAAAAGAATGGAACAAGTGGAATTGATAAATCTCAAATTATGACGTGGACATCTTATGATGTTGGATCAGCTGGTTATGTTCAAGCAGCAGCAGTAGCAAATGCAATAACTAAAGAAACAGGAATAAATATTAGAATTATGCCTTCTGGTACATCCGTAGGAAGATTGACACCACTTAAAAGCGGTCAAGCAAAATACGGCTTACTTTCAGACGAAGTATTCTTTGCTTCAGAGGGATTATACGAATTCGCAAATTATGAATGGGGTCCACAAGATTTGCGAGTTTTACTTCAACCACCTTCTCCAACAGTATTAGCTGTAACAAAAGAAAGTGGAATTAAAACCCCAGCTGATTTGAAAGGGAAGAAAATTGCTTGGGTTCAAGCTTCACCTTCTCTGTATGTTAAAACGGAAGCTCTATTAGCATTCGCGAATCTTACCTGGGATGATGTAGAAAAAATAGAGGTTCCAAGTCATGGAGATGCTCTTAACGGTCTTATTGAAGGTAGAATTGATGCGGCAATCGCAACACCAACGGTTTCAAAAATTTATGAGCTTGAAAATTCGCCCCAAGGGCTGCACTGGCTTGAATTCCCAGAAGATGATGTTGAAGGCTGGAAAAGAGTTCAGGAAATCACTCCTTGGGTAAGCTACAACGAATACACAGATGGTGGTGCAGGAATTGAAGAAGGCGGAACAAGAGATTTCCCTGCTACACGTTATCCTCAAGTGGTTACCTACGCTAATCAGAGTGCAGACGAAGTTTATGAATTGATGAAATATATCGATGAAACCTATGATTTATACAAGGACGTTGATCCTGTTATGCACAACTGGGAAATGGAGAAATCAGGTAGACCTAAAGCAAGTGCTCCATTTCACGAAGGATCAATTCGCTACTTAAAAGAAATTGGAATTTGGACTGAGGAAGATGATGCTTGGAATGAACATCAGATTGAACGTACAAAAACCCTTCAAGATGCCTGGAACAAGGCGGTAGAACTAGCAACTGATGAAGGAATTAGTTCTAAAGATTTTCCTGAATTTTGGTTAAAAATTCGAGAAGAAGCATTAAAATAAGAAATTAATTTAATTTCTAATTAACACTAAATAGATTCTGAAAGGCCGAGTAAATTCATAGTGAGAGATTTCCCAAGTCTCTCACTATATTCTTAGTAATTCTTAGAAAGTAGGTGGGTTAAGTGGAGGAAGTTAATCGGAAAAGAAAACTCCCTAAAATATGGTATTACATTGTCGTATCACTCTCAGTTTTAGGAATTGTAATATCTATAAATCAAATCTTCTCGCTTAATTTAATTGGTTTTCAACCTTATGCTACTTCTTACCTTTATTATATAATTGCGATTTTCCTATCAATCGTATTCCTAATATATCCTGCAACTAAAAAGTCATCAAGAGATTCTGTTCCTTGGTACGATGTTTTATTATTTGTTACTTCAATAATTATTAATATTTATTTTGCAATAAATGCTATAAACATTGTAAATTTTGGATGGGAATTAATTGCTCCTGTAACACCTACAGTATTTAGTATTATTCTATGGGCACTAGTTATTGAGGCTGTAAGGCGTGTTGCTGGAATAAGTTTGGCAATTGTTTGTCTTATATTTTCTTTTTATCCAATCTATGCCGGATTAATGCCTGCATTTCTTAAAGGGCCAAATTTTGACATATTTGAAACTGCGAGAAATCATGCCATGAGTTTAAACAGTATCTTAGGGATTCCTCTCCAAACTGTAGGGTCACTCATAATTGGGTTTATGTTATTCGGAGTTGTTCTTCAAAGGGTAGGTGCAGGTGATTTCTTTATTAAATTAGCACTAGCCCTTTTTGGAAAAAGCCGCGGTGGAGCTGCAAAGGTCGCAGTCATTTCAAGTGCCTTTTTTGCAAGTTTAAGTGGAAGTGCAATTTCTAATGTGGCTACTACAGGAGCATTTACAATCCCAGCAATGAAACGAACTGGTTATAAACCACATTATGCTGGTGCAGTAGAAGCTTGTGCATCAACAGGTGGCATTATCATGCCTCCGGTAATGGGATCGGTCGCTTTTGTTATGGCTTCTTTTATGGGTCAACCATATACCTTTATTTTAATAGCAGCCATTATACCCGCACTTTTATATTTTATCAGTATCTATTTTCAGGTTGATACTTATGCATTTAAAAACGATATCAAAGGAATGCCAAAATCTGAATTACCTCCTATACGGGAAACCCTAAAAGAAGGTTGGTATTTCCTATTTTCAATTGTGGTATTAGTATATTTTATTTTTACGCTTCGATTAGAGGCATGGGCACCATATTATGCAAGTGCTCTCCTTATCCTATTGTCTTATATTAACAAAAAAAATAGACTGACACTTAAAAGATTTGGACAATTGTTTCATGAAACAGGGAGAATATTAGCAGAACTTGTAGCCATTCTAGCAGCTGTTGGTCTTTTAGTTGGAGCATTATCACTTACTGGTGTTGCATTCTCATTTTCTAGAGAGCTTGTAATGATGGTTGGAGATAATTTATTCCTTTTGGTAGTGGCAGCTGCATTAACTAGTTTTATTTTGGGTTTTGGAATGACAGCTACATCCGTTTATATTTTCTTAGCCATAGTCGTTGTCCCTGCTTTAGTAAATATGGGAATTGAACCAATTGCTGCTCATTTCTTCGTCCTATATTGGGGGATTATTTCTAGTATTACTCCTCCTGTTGCAACTGCAGCCTATGCTGCAGCTGGTATTGCCGAATCAGATCCAATGAAGACTGGGTTCACTTCAATGAAACTTGGCTTGGTAAAATATATTATCCCATTTTTCTTTGTATATAACCCAGCACTACTAGCCCAAGGCAGTATTACAGAAATTTTATTCACATTCATTACTGCTGTAATAGGAATTTATCTCATGGCAGCTGGTTTAGACGGTGTCATATTATCAATAAGAAATCTAAACAAAATAACGAGAATATACATATTCTCATTAGGGATTTTGTTGCTATTTCCTAATTGGCTTATAAGTTCAATCGCTTTAGGTGTTTTATTAATTACTGTTATATTATTTTCCCAACGAAAAAATACTCACGAAAAAACATTACAAAGCTAATGGTGAACTTAAATTAATCGAGGAGTAAGGAGGAAAATTCTTGTTTAAAAAGATATTAATAGCGAATCGCGGTGAAATTGCAGTACGGATTATTAGAACTTGTAAACTTATGGGAATAAAAACTGTCTCCATTTTTTCTGAAGCTGATAAGGAAGCACCACATGTAAACATGGCTGATGAAGCTTATCTTGTTGGTGGTCCACGTGTAAATGAAAGTTATTTAAAGATTGATAAGATTATAGAAATCGCAAAAACAACCGGTACAGAGGCCATACATCCTGGATATGGACTCCTTTCTGAAAATAGTTCATTTGCAAGAGAGTGTGAAAAAGTTGGTATTGTTTTTATTGGTCCAAAATCTGATGTTATAGCTAAAATGGGCAGTAAAATCGAAGCAAGAGAGACGATTAAAAAGGCTGGTGTGCCTGTTGTTCCAGGGATTACACATCCACTTACCGATGCGGCCGAAGCGTTAACTATTTCAAATGGCATTGGCTATCCAATTATGTTAAAAGCATCCAGTGGCGGTGGAGGAATTGGTATGCAAGTTGTAAATACTCCGAAAGAACTACAGCATGCTTTCGTTAGCAATTCTAAGAGAGCTGAAAATTACTTTGGTGATGGTGCCATGTATATTGAGAAAGTAATACAAAGTCCTAGACATATTGAAATACAAATACTTGCTGATCAAAAAGGGAATACCGTTTATTTGTGGGAAAGAGAATGCTCAATCCAACGTCGTCACCAAAAAATCATCGAGGAGGCTCCATCAACATTTTTAGATACGGAAACAAGAAAAAAAATGGGAGAAACAGCTGTAAAGGCTGCAAAATCAATTGGATACAGTAATGCAGGAACAATTGAGTTTCTAGTAGACAATAATAAAAACTTTTATTTTTTAGAGATGAATACACGATTACAGGTAGAGCATCCCGTTACTGAAGAAATCACGGGTTTTGATATTGTTGAACAACAAATTAAAATTAGTGCCGGTGAAGTACTATCCTTCCAACAATCAGATGTAAAGTGCAATGGGCATGCAATAGAAGTTAGGATTTACGCTGAGGACCCAAAAACTTTTTTTCCTTCTCCAGGTAAAATAACAAAATTCGAGATTCCTGAAGGGGAAAATGTACGTCATGAGCTAGCTATTTCTGAACATTCAACAGTCTCACCATATTATGACCCTATGATAGCAAAACTTATTGTTAAAGGGGAAAATCGTGCAGTGGCAATTAGTGAATTGGAGCAAGCTTTAAAAAGCTATAAAGTTGAAGGAATTAAAACGAATATTTCCCTTTTACTTAAAGTAGTATCCAGTCAACCATTTATAGAAGGGGATACCGCTACTAATTTTATAGAAAAGCATATCTATTCATTATCAGATACTAAATAATCCCAAATAAACGAGGAGGAATTAATTTGAATCAAGTAACATCAAATATGGCTGGAACGGTATGGAAAATATTGGTCAGCGCAGGGGATCAAGTAGCGGAAGGGCAAGATGTTGTAATCTTAGAATCGATGAAAATGGAGATTCCAATACAATGCACAAATTCTGGATATGTTACGAAGATTATTGCTAGTGAAGGGGAATTTATAGATGAAGGGGATATCATCATAGAAATAGAGTAGGTTAACCAATTACTTTTTTCGGAGGAATTATGAAATGAAATGGAAAGATGCGGTGAAAATTAAAGAGGTTGGGCCCAGGGATGGGCTTCAAAATGAAAAAACTTTTATAAAAACAGAAGATAAAATTGCTTGGATTAACCATTTGTCCCATTCAGGATTAGAATACATTGAACTCACATCATTTGTAAATCCCAAGTTGATCCCAGCATTAGGCGATGCAGAGGAGGTTGTTAAAGGGATTGACCGAGTTAATGGTGTAACATATGCTGCTTTAGTGCCTAATAGGAGGGGATTAGATAGAGCTTTAGAAGCTAATATTGATGAAATAGCAGTATTTATGTCTGCAAGTGAAACCCATAATAAGGAAAATATAAACAAAACCATACAAGAAACATTTCCTATTATTAAAGAAACCGTTAAAGATTCATTATCAGCTGATAAGAAAGTTAGAGGGTATATTTCTACTGTTTTCGGTTGCCCCTTTGAAGGGAAAATTTCTATTGATGCAATTTTACGTATTACAGATACACTTTTTGAGATGGGTATCTATGAAATTTCACTTGGAGATACAATAGGAATTGCGAATCCGAAACAAGTTCAAGAAGTGTTAAACGAACTATTAAAAAGGTATTCTACTGAAAAATTCGCCATGCATTTCCATAACACTCGAGGTTGCGGACTCGCAAATGCACTTACTTCACTTAATATGGGTATTACAACCTTCGATGGATCTCTTGGTGGGCTTGGTGGTTGTCCTTATGCTCCTGGAGCAACTGGAAACCTCGCAACGGATGATCTCCTTTATATGCTACACGGTATGGGAATTAAAACAAATATTGATGAGAAAAAGTTATTGCAAGCTGCACGATATATCCAGGAGAAAATTGGTAGACAACTTCCGAGTCATAATATGCAAGTAAATCAGAATAAAGTTTGTATAAATCAAATCTAAATAATGTATCTATTAAAAAATATGTAAATGAAGGAGAGTATAATGTGTCACTTGAAAAACAATTACTAGATAAAATTGAAACAATAAAAAAAGGTGGAGCAGAAAAATACCATCAAAAAAATGCCAATCAAGGAAAATTATTTGTTCGAGAACGTTTAGAATTGTTATTTGACTCAGGAATCCAAGTAGAAGATGCATTATTTGCTAACTGTCAATCGGATGAATTACCAGCAGATGGTGTAGTTACTGGCACAGGGAAAATTAATGGTCAAACAGCTTGCGTAATTGCTAATGATTCCACAGTTAAAGCCGGTTCATGGGGAGCGAGAACTGTTGAGAAAATTATACGAATGCAAGAGACTGCTGAAAAGCTCCAAGTACCACTCTTTTATTTAGTTGATTCTGCAGGTGCTAGAATTACGGACCAAATTGAAATGTTTCCAGGAAGACGAGGAGCAGGGCGAATTTTTTACAATCAAGTAAAATTGTCAGGTAAAATTCCACAAGTATGTATTTTGTTGGGACCGTCGGCTGCAGGGGGAGCTTATATTCCTGCATTTTGTGATATCGTCATTATGGTTGATGGAACGTCTTCCATGTACCTTGGATCACCTCGCATGGCAGAAATGGTTATAGGTGAAAAAGTTTCATTAGAAGAAATGGGCGGTGCACGAATGCATTGTTCAGTTTCTGGTTGTGGAGACATCCTTGCTAAGTCCGAAGAAGAGGCCATCAAAATGGGAAGAAGTTATTTATCATATCTACCAGCCAATTTTTCCCAAAAACCACCTGTTGCTAACCCGTATACACCTAAAAGTTTTCAAAAATCATTAGAAGAAATCATACCAAAAAATCAAAATGCACCATTTAATATGTATGAATTTATTGATCATATCATAGATGAAGATTCATTTTTTGAAATAAAGAAATTATTTGCACCTGAAATAATTACAGGGTTTGCTAGATTAAATGGACATTCCGTTGGCATTATTGCAAATCAACCAAGAATAAAAGGAGGTGTACTTTTCCACGATTCTGCTGATAAAGCTGCAAAATTTATTACACTATGTGATGCGTTTAATATACCGCTCTTGTTCTTAACTGACATACCTGGTTTTATGATAGGAACAAAGGTTGAAAGAGCAGGAATTATTCGCCACGGAGCTAAAATGATTGCTGCAATGTCAGAAGTTACAGTACCAAAAATTTCAATAATCGTTCGTAAAGCATATGGAGCTGGATTATATGCAATGGCAGGGCCCGCCTTTGAACCGGACTGCTGCTTAGCACTTCCTAGTGCACAAATTGCTGTAATGGGACCTGAAGCAGCAGTGAATGCAGTCTATGCGAACAAAATAGCTAAGTTGACTCAGGAAGAACGTTTATCTTTTATTGCCGAAAAACAATCTGAATATCGCATGGATATTGATATTTATCGCCTTGCATCCGAAATGATTATTGATGGAATTGTATCACCAAATAATCTGAGAGACGAGCTCATAATAAGATTTGATACTTATATGAGTAAATATATTACGTTCTCCAGAAGAAAACACCCCGTATATCCAGTATAAAATTATTTCTTAAATTTGCATCTAAATTATAAGCGAAAGAAATTTAATTACCTTCTTTGTTCTCAAGTTACCTGACCTTTTACTCTAGAAAGCTGGTAATAAGATGACTTTTTTCAAATGTAGTTTAATAGGATTAATGTGTTTAACCTATTTTGTTGACTATTTCACATCCATACCTATAGTTCATTCATTACTTTCCGTGAATATTCTAGTAATTCTTTTAATTTTTATAAAAACCGTCGGAAGGTTAACAAAATATATGGCAGTGGGACTTCTATGCATAGGTTTTCTTATGAATATGTGGTCAAGTCCTACTACATTTTTTTCAAATATTGAGGGGCTTCAAACAAACCTTCCATTAATTGTTCTATTACTGGTTGTCCCGCTTTTATCGATTCCACTTAGGTCTAGTGGTTATCTTGCTTTTATCCTAAATTTTATTAAGAAGGAAAAACCGCCTAATAAAACATTTTTAAGTATAACTAGTTTTCTATCATTGATTACTCCTATTTTGAATATAGGAGCTATTCGAATAACAGATGACTTCATTAGGGATTTAAAGTTAAGAGGGGATTTATTAGCACCCGCATATTTCTTAGGTTTTGCCACAACAATGGTGTGTTCACCTTATTTTGGTTCCGTTGCCATCACGCTATTTTATGTCGGGGTTACATACAGTGATTATTTTATATTCGGTATCACGTTTACAGCCATGCAACTTTTTTTCGGAAATCTGCTTTTTACTATACAAAATAAAAGGAACAACACAGAAAGTAAGAGTAATTCAAATTTTCATCAGAAGTTGGAAAAAAATCTCATAGCCAAAATTTTAAAGCTTCTTTTAGTTTTATTAATTTTAATCGGCTTATTAATACTCTTAGAAAAAGTAACAAGATGGTCAATGCTTCTTTTAGTAAGTTTAATCGCAATAATAGCCCCTCTTTTATGGGTATTAGTAACCAGAAAGTGGTCCTCTTTCAATAGCCAAATAAAAGAGTATTTTTAAAAAATTGAAAGTGGAATGAATACAGAGGTTGTCCTTTTTTCGAGTGCCGGGTTGTTTGCAAATGCCATCACGAGATCACTATTTCCAACGAGATAAAAGAAATATTCTCATATTTAGCTGACAGTTCTATTTTTATTGTGATGGTATTGATTATCTTAGTTGTTGCATTTTTTGCCTTTATTGGATTTCATCAAATTATTACTGTTCCAATTCTAGCTATGCAAATTGATCCTGTTTCAGTAGGAACAAGCCCGATTGTATTAGCATTTACGTTTATTTTAGCTTGGTTTCTTTCATCAATTATTAGCCCATTTAATGCTATCACTATTTTGATTTCAAATACAGTTAATAAAAGTGTCTTCAAAGTAGGAATCCAGATGAACGGGATGTATGTTGTATTTTCGTAATTGGGTTAGCATCTGTCTATTTCTTACAGTTTATTATTTATTAAATAGGTTGAGATATAAATTTGTGTTCAATATTTTTGAATACCACATCATGCCGAATTTTCAATGAATAGTTTGTAATGTTTTTTATTTGATGAAAAAAAGAATCGCTGATGAATTTTTTACAGAATATTCACGTTATATTTTTTCATTAGTAAATCATTTGAAATTACAAAAGGTACCCGACACTATTATTTCTTACAATAATTAATAAAAATTTCACTTAACATTAGCATTCTAAAAGTTTGGCACGAATATTGCAATATTAAAGGTATAACTAATACTGAAATTAGTAAAAGTGAAAGAGGGGGTAAAATGGAACGTTTATACAGGCCGAGAAACATTGCAATTATTGGCGCATCTACTGACCCAAACAAATTATCAGGAAGACCATTACAATATTTGAAAAATTATAGATATCAGGGAAAAATTGCAGTTGTACATCCTTATCAAGATATGGTTCAAGACTTTCCCGCTTATCGAACCGTAGAGGACATTCCGTTTGAAATTGATGTTGCTTTACTCTTAGTTCCTTCACAACAAATTCAAGATACTCTCCAAAGCTGCGGTGAACAAGGTATTAAATTTGCAATTATCATTGCAAGTGGCTTTGCAGAAGCTGGTAATACTAGTTTGCAAGATAACCTAAAATTAATTTCTAAAAAAACTGGAATAAGAATTATTGGACCTAATTGTATAGGCATTATCAATGTAAATGATGGGATACCCATCACATTTTCAACAGTCTTAAAAAATAATATTCCAAAGCCTGGTACTATCGCTATTGTTAGTCAAAGCGGTGCAATTGCAAATTCTATTATGCAGTCTTGTATTAAAAGAAATATTGGAATTCATTCCGTAACTTCTGTAGGTAATGAAGTAGATATAGATTGTTTGGAGGTAGTGGATTACTTATTGGATGATCCAAATGTTAGTATGATTCCAATGTTCATCGAGGGCTTATCAGACGGTAATAGGTTAGTAGAACTTGGACAAAAAGCAAAAAATAAAAATAAAATGATTTATATTTTACATGCAGGATCAAGTTCTGGAGCTCAAACTGCGTCTATGTCCCATACAGGTAGAATAGCTCACAGTTCTAATAAAATATGGAAAAACATTTGTGATCAAGCGGGAATTAGTATTATCCCAACTATTGAAGAACTATTATTATTGGCAGAATTAGAAAATAGTTTTGGTAAAACTAGATATGAAATGCCTACTGACACAAATCATGGATTAGCAGTATTAACCGTATCAGGTGGATTAGGAGTAATGATTGCTGAGGAATGTTACAAAAAAGGTTTACCGCTTTCGAAGTTTGAACTACATACAACTCAAACTCTAAAAGAACTTGCAAATCTACCTTCAATTCAAAATCCAATTGATACTGCTTTATTTGCAGATACAAATGATTATTTAAAAGTCGCAAGATTACTTATTAAAGATAACAATGTTGATTGTCTAATGTTAATAATATCTAGCTTAGCTCATGACTATCAACATCTTTCAAATGAATTACTTGAATTAGGGAAGGAGGCACGGAAATATAACAAAAAAATAATTGTCAGCTATTTATCTTTGGATGACGTATTAAGTGATGAAATTGTCACGAAGCTTAAAAATAATCATATTGTAAGCGTCATCAACCCTATTAAGGGAGTTCAAGTACTTTCTACTTTTGTCCAAAGGGATTTAATCACCATAAAAGATCAGGAAGAGAATAATAGCGATACGTTAGATATAAACAAAATTGGAAAGGACGCAGAAGTTGTTAATCATACTGAAATTAAACAAACCCTAGAGCAATATGGCGTACCTTTGGTCTCCCAATGTATCTGTCAAGATGTGAATGAAGCCATAAATTCTGCAAAAGAGTTTGACTATCCTATTGTTCTAAAAGTAGTTGGACCATCACATAAAAGTGATATTGGAGGAGTAAGAGTAGGGATAAAAAATGATGAAGAATTAATAACTAATTGGGAAGAATTGAAATCCATTCCACAAGTTGAAGCAATTGAAGTACAAAAAATGGTTAGTGGTAGGGAAGTAATAATTGGAGGTATTAATGACCCTGAATTTGGAAAAATTCTTATGATTGGTTCCGGAGGGATATGGACAGAAGTTCTCAGTGATGTTGCATTTACATCCCCACCAGTCAACCAAGAAAAATTAGATTATATCTACAAGCAATTAAAGAGTCCAGTTTTTAAAGGGGGTCGCAATACTAAACCAATCAATTACCGACTACTGAATGAAGTAATTACAGCTTTTTCACAATTATGGAGTAATGAAGAATTTGAAGAATTTGAAATAAATCCATTAATTGTATCTGATACAAATGCAGTTGCTGTTGATTGGCGAGCAACACGAAGTAAAAGTAATGAAAAAGTAGGAAATAATTATTAAGTCAAAAAAAATAATAAAAGGGTGATTAGATGAGTGGAACTACAGAGAATTATTCAGTTGACAAGTATTTAGAGGAAATATTTGGAACCCTCGGGAACTATCCACCAGCATTAACAACTATGGCTGAAAATGCAGAAGAAGCATTTAAAGGATATGCAAAATTTAGACATGAGGTGTATCATGGTGCATTACCAACTCAATATGTTGAACTTTTACTCGTAATTTTGGATGTAGTTTCTAATAATCTTGATGGAGCAAAAAATCATTTAAATGCAGCTTATAAAGAAGGGTTGAAGAAAGAAGAGCTAGTCAATGCATTATTGGCTGTTATTATGGTTCGCGGAATTGCCCCTTGGGGGTTAGTAGGTTACAAACTATTATTAGATGAAGAAAATTAAAAAAGAAAATTTGAGGAGTGTTTTGAATATGACACAAGCAAAGGTAAATAATTCATTTTCAATCGTTCGACCTGTTAATGATAATGATATTGTAGAGGCACGTTCATGGATTGGTAAACCTATTCGGTTTGTAGGATGGAATCTTGAAGCAACTGTTGATACAATTCGTCATTATGCGTGGGGGTTAGGTGATGATAATCCACTTTGGTGTAATCCAGAATATGGTGAAAAGACACAATACGGGACAATTATTGCACCGCCTACCTTCTTATACAGTATTTGTGACGCAGTTGTTGCCCCTGGATTGGTTGGATTACAACCTGTTTACGCTGGATCCGAATGGGATTTTTACTTACCAGTGAAACGCAACGACACTATAACCTATAAGGCTAAGTGTATTGATGCGCAAGAGTTCAAAGGTAAAAGTGGCGGTAGAATGATTATGCAAACAGGATTAATAGAGTACTTTAATCAAAATAATGAAAAAGTTGCACAAGTTCGTTCAAATACATGGCGTCTCGGGCGCAAAGGAACTTCTGAAGGATTGGCATACAAACCAAGACAACGCTACCAATATTCTGAAGCAGAAATGAAAGAAATTGAAAACGGAGTACGTTCTGAAATTCGTAGAGGAGAAGATGTAAGATATTGGGAGAATGTTAATGTTGGAGATAGCATTACACCAGTTGTTAAAGGTCCATTAGATCGTATTACAATGACATGTTATTATGCTGGTGTTCCAGGAACTTCCGGTTATCGTGCATCTGAATTACGCTGGAAAAACTGGATTCGCGCTAGAGAAAATCCTGAATTATTACCAAATAATTATGATGTATCGTACTACTCAGAGTTTACTTTACCTAGTGAAGGCCATCAGGATGATACAGTTGCACACGATGTAGGTATGCCTGGAGCATACGATAATGGGCCACAACGTATTGGCTGGTCAACTCATTTAATAACAAATTGGATGGGAGACGATGGCTGGTTAGAACATATCAACATTCAAGTTAGACGCCCTAATTTGTTTGGAGATACAACTTGGATTAAAGGAACTGTAACAAAAACAGAGTCAATCGATGATGAGTATGGAAGAGTTTATATTTCAATTGAGGGACACAACCAATTAGGGGAATTAAATACCAAAGGGGAAGCCAGAGTTAAAATACAGAAGAAGAATTAAGTGGGAGGGGAAAAGTTTATGGAACTTACAACCCCGTGGCAAAAAATAGTTGTAGGCTCAAACTTAGTATTAAAATTAAAAGATGAGTTGGAGTGGCTTGGAATCTCAAAACCATTGATTGTTTGTAGCCCACGTGCAAGAGCTTCAGATTTTGTTGCTGAAATAAAAGAGCTAGTTGGAATTCCTACAGAGCATATTTTTGATAATGTACTTCAACATTCTAATACTTCAATTGTGGATGAAGGCGCTAAAATGGCTGTTACCTTGAAAATAGATGGCTTGATTGCAGTTGGTGGAGCGAGCGCAAGTGACACTGCAAAAGGTATCGCAATAGTTATGGCAGAAGGTGGAAGTATTGAAGATCATGCAAGTACCTTTATACCACCTAGAACCTATATCCCGAATAACCTAAAAAAACCTAAGATTCCATTAATTACATTTCCTACAACTGCATCAGCAGGAGAAATAACACCAGGTGCTGGGATAACAAACAGTGAAAATACGAAACTATTATTTTGGGATCCAAAAATTGCATCTAGAGCTGTCTTTTATGATATTAACCAATGGCTAAATATTCCGGATCAAATACTTAACACATCTCTAATGAATGCCATTGCACACAATATTGAAGGGATGTATTCCCAAAGTACCCAACCAATTTCCCAAGCCATAGCTTTGGAATCAATGGCAACAATAGATCATGTTGTTAAAACTGGGCTCAAATTGAGCCCAGACTTTGAGAAATTGCCAATGGCTGTTGCGATGTCAGGAATGGTTATTTCAAATGCCCGTGTTGGCATACACCATGCAATATGCCATTGTATTGGGTCAATAAGTCGGAGTTCCCATGGTGAAGCAAATAGCGTGATGTTACCTCACGCACTTAAATTTAATAAATTAGATGCAATGAAGCAAATGGCAAAAATTGAAGAACACATTTCAAAAAATATCACATTATCTGAAGAAGAACTCGCCGAGAATCTCATTAAACGAATTAGTGACCTTCAAGACCAGTTACAAGTTTCAAAAACTTTAAAGGAAATTGGAGTTACAGAAGGACAAATTGAAAAGATTGCATTGAAATCGCTTTCTGACCGTGGACTTTATTTTAATCCACGAGAGGTTACTGATATTGAGGAGATTAAAGGATTACTGATACAAGCATTTTAAAAAGGGAGAGAAAAAATGATAAGAAAGAACAAACTTCTATTATTTTTTGCCTGCATAATTTTAGTTTTAAGTGCATGTAGTTCTTCACAATCAACTAACGATGGACAAAATAATAACTCTACTGATGCGAATCAACCATCATCTAGTCAAAATGGTATTACAGATGATGAAATTAGAATAGCTGGAGTATTCTCTTTATCAGGTGCCGCCGGAGTTTACGGCTCGATATATGCTGGAACAGCACAAATGGTTTTTGATGAAGTTAACGAATCTGGAGGTATTAATGGGAGAAAGATTGTTTTTACGGTGGAAAATTCTGCTGGTGATCCTTCTCGTGCTGTTGCTGAAACAAAAAAAATGGTAAATCGAGGGGACATATTTGCGTTTTAAAGTGGGGTGTATACACCACCCACAGTTGCAAGTTATAAGATTGTAACAGATGCAGGTATCCCTTTTTATACTCCTGGGAATTCAGATCCATCACTAACAAATCCATTTAATAAATTGGTGTTTCAGCCGAACATGACTCTCGATGATATGGCAAATCCAATTATAAAACTTGCATTATCAATGAAAGCAAAAAAAATAATGTTTGTTCAAGAAGAAAACGATTATGGGGAAATAACCTTTAATTCTACAAAAGAACGTCAAACATTAGTTTAAATAATATTAAAATATCACCTTCTGCTGCTGATGCTACAGGCCAGGTTAAACAAATAAATGATTACAAACCTGATGTAATTATATTTGGTGGAACGCAAACACCTTTGGCTTCATTAATAAGAGGATTATATAGTGCTGGTTTGGAGATTCCTGTATTAGCCTTTGGTGGCGGTGCTACTGAAGCTATAAATGAATTAGTTTCGACATCTGCACCAATACCTTTCTATGCTGTTACACCCCTTGCTGGACCATTAGACAAAGAAGAAATTGAGGAAATTGTTCAAAAGGTAAAAGCTTATGATTCAAATATTCCAATAAATGTTTGGAAGGTTCAATCTTATGCAGCTGCAAATGCCTTTGTTAACGTGCTTAAAACTCTAGATAGTACCCCCACAACAGATGAGTTAATTGCAGCACTTGAAAACATGGATTATGGTAAATGGTAGTATCGTTTTTAGTAAAAATGAAAAATTAAGTTATTCAGAACTGACAAAGATCTTGGTGGGAGGCTGGAAATGATGCCGTCACATGAAGCAGTCATTTCAGGGATTGAACTAATTCCGTATGAAATTCGATTAAGTAACCCAGTTCATGCATCTGTAGGTACCTGGAATAGCCAATCACATGTCCTTTTAATATTATACACAGATAAAAATATAACAGGTTTTGCAGAAATTCCACCTCGATTGATGATTTATGGTGAAACAATCAAGTCAATACTTGGTTTAAAAGATGAGATTGAGACAATTATTAAAGGGCACAATTTGTTTGACAGAGATGGATTATGGTGGAAACTAAGGTTTATTGAGGGGAATAATACATTAAAAGCTGCTTTAGACATAGCTTGCGTTGATGCAGCCTCGAAATTGCTGAAAATACCCACATATCGATTTCTCGGCGGTGATAGTAAACCCATTCAAGTTACAGCTTTATTAGGTCTTGGAGAACCTGACAAAGTATTAAGTGAAGCAGAGGAACTTAATACTCAATATGGTATCCAATCTTTTAAAATAAAGGGTGGAATAAACTATCAACGAGATATTGAAATTTGTAAAAAACTCAGGAATAAATTTACTGATTCAATCATTTACCTTGATGCTAATCATGGATACGATATTACAACAATTAATAAGTTATTACCTCAATTAACAAAGTATATAGACTGGATTGAGGAACCTGCATCAGGGGGGTACATTGTATCTCGAAGGCAAATTGGAAATAGTGGAATTATACCTATTCTAGGTGACGAAATGTGTAGAACGGTAGAGGAAGTTGCAAGTAAAGTTTTAGATGGTAGTTGTCAGATGATAAGTATTAAAACTGCAAGAACAGGATTTTTCTTATCCGAAAAAATTGTTAATTTGTGTTCAAGCCTCGGAATTCCAGTTTTAATTGGTACACAGGGAGAAGGGTTGCTCGGAGTAGCATGTGGTGTCCATTTTACTTGTTTAAATCATTCTTATATGAATTTACCAGGTGAATTAATGTATCACTTAAAAGCAATAGATTCTATTTTCCTAGGTAAATATCCGATTTCGGAGGGGATGATTAGACCAAATAATGACTATGGGCTGGGTATTAATATTGATTGGGATAAACTTAATTTTTATAGAATCGATAAATAGTTCCTTAAGTGTAAAATAATAAATCGTTTTGCAAATTATCTACTAACAAAAAAATTTTTATCGTCTTAATTTTAGGAGTGAAACATATGCAATTACCCATTTTTGACTTAAGAGAAAAGGTTGCACTAGTGACAGGCGGAAGTAAAGGAATTGGATATGGGATGGCAGAGGCACTAGGGAACTTTGGAGCAATTGTAATAATCGCTAGCCGTAATATGAAAGATCTGCATAAAGCTGAAGGCAACCTAAAAGAAAAGGGAATTAATGTGAAAAGTTTTCCGGTCGATGTAACTAATAAGGAACAGGTAAATAACCTAGTCGAAAAAGTAATTTCCGAATTCGGTTCAATTGATATTTTAATTAATAATGCGGGGATGAATATTCGGAAGAAATTAGTCGAAGTTGAAGAAGAGGAATGGGATAGCGTAGTTAATACGAATTTAAAAGGAATATTTTTGACTGGGCAAGCAGTTGCAAAACAAATGATAAAACAAAAATCCGGAAAAATTATTAATATCTCTTCAATACTAAGTACAGTTGGTTTACCCTATCAAACTAGTTATTCTGCCAGTAAAGGAGGCATTAACCAATTAACAAGAGTATGGGCTGATGAATTAGCTGAGTACGGAATTAATGTAAACGCTATCGCACCTGCATATATTCGAACACCAATGACAGAAAGTTGGCTCTCAGATGAAACAAGATACAAGGACATTGTAAATAATACGATGTTGAAACGAGTTGGGGAATTAGAAGAGTTATCAGGTCCTGTAGTCTTCCTTGCTTCAAGTGCTTCCTCTTATATAACTGGGCAAATATTATACGTAGATGGAGGGTGGACATCAAAATAACCTAAACTTGTAGTGCGTGTTCAAAAAGGAGGATAAAAATAACCGCGTCGACAAGAACGCCATGTCCTGTGGCATTGTCGACACTAGCACTTCCTGTGCGTCGAAAGTTCGAGGCGGCGCAACTTTGAGTAGCGGAACCTATGAGTTAATACGTGAGCAACGGAAAAGCAAGCCAACGAAGAAATTCGATGTCTCATTTTTACCGGACTTTTTGAACAACCTCTTGTAGTATTATGACTCCAACCTAATCTTGAAGGGAGATTATAATGAAAACTTATAAAAACAAAATGGGGCTATTACTTATTTCTTTGCTTATTAGTATATTTTTTGTAGGTTGCAGTAATCAAAATTCATCTACAAAAGAGAATAATGATGAAAAAAAAGAGGGAAATAACAATGTGTCTGAAGAAGAAAAAATTATTACTTTTGGTTCTTCTGCTGGACCTGGTTCGAGTAGCTATATTATATATTCAGGAATGGCAGATTTAATTAATGAATATGTTCCCAATGTACGTGCTAAAGTAACTGTAACCTCCGGTAGTGCAGAAAATGCACGATTACTCGCTTCTGGACAAATTGATATTGGAGTTGTAAATAGTAAGGATTTATATGATGCTTACCATGCTCAAGATGTATACAAAGATGTTATTGAACCTGAAAAGATACAATTTCTGATGAGTGGAATTGTTACAGCCGATCAACTTATCACATTAGATCCGAAAATTAAAAATTTTTCAGACCTAAAAGGTAAAAACATTGCAATTCCAACACCTGGAAGTGCTGGTGCAACATGGATATGGGATGGATGGATTAAAGCACATAATCTGTCAAAAGAGGATTTTAAAGAATCCCCAATGACTTATGGAGAGATGGCAGATGCATTAAAAGATGGTCATGTAGATGCAGCGTTTATAACAACTACTATTCCCACATCATTTTTGGAAGATTTAAGTGTAAGAGAAGATATATATTTCTTGGAATTAACGCCAGATACACAAACACTTATCGCAGATGATCTGTTAAAAGGTTATTACGTAAAAAATACAATTCCTCAAGATACGTATTCATTTTTAGACCGTGATATCGCAACTGTAGGACTGCCAATTGCCTTAGCAGCAAATAGTGACTTAGATGCCGAAACCGTATATCAAATTACAAAAGTGCTTTATGAGAAAAATCCAGAGTTAATTAAAATACACCCTGCAGCAAAGGATTGGCCAGGAGAAGGTGAAAGGGCAGTACTAGCTCGTGTTGTTCCCGGACATGAAGGTGCAGATAGATATTGGAAGGAGATTGGATTTGTAGAATAACAGGAACGGATATTCAGAAGCTTTAGCTTTGATACATTGCTTTTACCTTAACAATTGGCGCATTGAGTTGACTTTTGACAAATTCTATTGCGCCTTTCTTATTTTTTTATGAAATTTAAAAAGGGGGAGGAAAAAATTGAAAACAGAAATTTCTGATGCCAAAAAAGGTATCTTTACTTTAGAACCTCAGAAAATTCACACTACAATTCTTACAATTATCGCATGCTTGTTTGCAATTTTCCACCTATATACTGCAGCATTTGGCTTATTGCCTCCAATGCAACAACGGGCCATTCATCTTGGCTTTGCCATGTTTCTTGTTCTACTTGCAAAACCATATTTCAAAAATAAATCAAACCATAATCTATTCTTCAATTACCTATTAGCAATAACTGGATTTGTTGGAAGTATGTATGTCTATTTTAATGCGGAGGCAATCGCTCTACGAGCAGGCCTTCCAAATTCATATGATCTATATTTTGGAATTGTTGTTTTGATTTTATTGTTCGAGGCTATTCGTCGCACAAATATGTGGAGCATTGGGGTCATCGCTTTACTTGCAATTGGATATTTTTTTTTCGGCAATCGTTTATCTGGCGTATTTGCTCATTCTGGATTCAATTGGGAATTTATGGTTTCCAATTTATATTTATCATTAGAAGGAATTTACGGATTAATATTAGGTGCTTCAGCAAATTTTATTGTATTATTCCTACTTCTATCTGCTTTGCTAAACCAATTTAAAATTAGCGATGTTTTATATGATTTAAGTCGTGCTTTAGTCGGTAATGTAAGAGGTGGTCCGACTAAAGTGGCGGTTGCTTCTAGTGCTTTAATGGGGACTGTTAGCGGTAGTGGCGTTGCTAACGTAGTTATAACTGGTGCATTTACAATTCCACTTATGAAAAAATCAGGTTACTCATCAAAATATGCAGCTGCAGTGGAAAGCTCAGCCTCTACTGGGGGACAGATGATGCCACCTATTATGGGATCAGCTGCCTTTATTATGGCAGAAGTCATTGGCGTTCCATATTTTCAAATTGCACTTGCGGCGTTTATACCGTCCGTCATTTATTACCTTGCACTCTATATACAAGTCGACGGAGAAGCAGCTCGCATAGGATTAAAAAACGAAAGAGAAGAAAGCCTTCCAAAAGCTAAAGAAATATTACGAGAAAGAGGGCATTTGCTTATACCTCTACTTGCTTTAGTCATATTTCTAGTAATTGGATGGTCTGCAATGAAATCTTGTTTTTGGAGCATCATCGTTGCAATGGTAGTTAGTTATATACGGAAAGAGACAAGATGGAATTTTAAATCTTTATTTCAGGGTCTTGCAAGTGGCGGAATTCAAGCTGCAGAAATTGCAGTATTGACTGCAATAGCAGGGATTGTCGTTGGCGTATTATCTATGACGGGAATTACTGTTGATTTAACCTCTATTTTAGTAGATTTATCCGGTAATTCACTTGTGATTCTTCTTATTCTTGCAATGTTTGGGTCAATTATCTTAGGGATGGGAATGCCACCTGTAGCGGTATATGTAATCCTTGCAATATTTATTGCACCAGCACTTGTTTCCATGGGGGTTACCCAATTAGGGGCACATTTATTCGTATTTTATTTTGGGATGCTAGCACTTGTTACACCACCCGTAGCTAATGCAGTCTTCGTTGCATCAGGTATTGCAGATTCAAAACCAATGGAAACCGGAGTTTTAGCTGTGAGATTATCAATTGGAGGATTTATTGTACCCTACTATTGGATATATCGTCCAGGCTTGATTTTCCAAGGTGACACCATAGATATAATAACCAGTATTCTATTCGCACTGATTGGCATTTTAAGCATGGCATTTGCTTTCGGTGGTTACTTTAAAAATTACAAAATATCCATTTGGGAACGGATCATCTTAATTATTAGTGGCATCTTGATTATTGAGCCTAATCTAATTACAAGTATAGTAGGAGTACTAATTATTGGGTTTGTGATAGTACTGGGTTATTTAAAAACAAGAAGAAAAACAATTGCTACTTAAAATTCCGGGCAAAGCTACCCGATCCTTTATTGTTTTGCGAATACCCAATCTTTCCTTCTATGAAACTAGTTAAACCTCCATCTTTGGAAAAAATTTAAAAAAATTACAGTCAAAATAAAAACTAACTTTTTACCCAAATTCGAATATTTTTAAGCTCTAATTAATACCTCTTTATAGGGAATCGACATACAAAAGAGAAGGAATATTCAAACTACTAAAATAACCTTATAATTTATAAGAGATAAGGAATATATTTTTTCTTCAACAATAATTAAGAAAGGGGAGAATTATGGAAAATTTGGTTCCAGAAGCTGTTGCTCATATTGAGAGGTTAAAACAAGCACCAAAGATGTACAAAATGGATCCTAACAGTGTTAGGAATTTAATAGCACAAGCATATTCAGTAGAAATGGAAAGGGCTCCAGTTGCAAAAATTGAAGACCAGGAAATACCCACAAGTGACGGAAATAAGATAAATATAAGAATTTATACTCCTGAAGGAAATGGACCATTTAAGATTATTACATATTTCCATGGAGGTGGTTGGGTTATTGGGGATATTGAGATATCTGATGCTAGTTGTAGAATGTTAGCTAATTGTACTAGAAGTGTTGTTGTATCAGTAGACTATCGATTAGCACCAGAGCATAAGTTTCCAATTCCAGTTAATGATTCATATGATGCTTTTACTTGGGTCCTAAATAATGCGAAAAATATTAATGGGGATCCATCAAAGATTATTGTTTGTGGTGATAGTGCAGGTGGCAACCTAGCTACTATCGTTGCGATGAAAGCTAGAAACGATGATTTACCTGAAATATTTGCACAGGTATTAATTTATCCTGTTACTAACTTGAATTTTAATACAAATTCATATCAATTATTTCAGGAGGGCTATGGTCTTGATAAAGAGTTAATGATGTGGTTTGCAAATCATTATCTTAGAGAAGATGAAGATAGGGAGAATAGTGAGGTTTCTCCGTTATTATCTAAGAATCTAAGTAATCTCCCTCCAACTTTAATCATAACAGCTGCAAATGATGTATTAAGGGATGAAGGATTAGCATATGCTGAACGATTAAAAAATTGTGGTAATAAAGTTCAATACATGTGCCAGCAGGGTGTAATTCATGGGTATTTCACCAATATGGTTGTATTTTCAAAGTATGCAAAAGAATCAATTAAAAATATCGACTTGTTCTTAAAGAGGATTTAAAAAAATCGTTAAAGGTGGTAACAAACATGAATGAAATATTACAAATTCCAACAAAGGTTTCAGAATTTTTATCTACTACTAGAAAGATGTATATTAACGGGGAATGGGTACCCTCGGAATCAGGAAAGATATACGAATCAATAAACCCAGCGAATGGTCTAATTCTGGGTACAATCTATGAGGGGAATAGGGAGGATGTTAATAAAGCAGTAAAAGCTGCAAAAACAGCCTTTAAAGGAAGTTGGGCCAAAACTTCACCTGCAGAAAGAGCAAGACTACTAAACAAATTGGCTGATTTACTTGAAAAACGAGCAGATGAGTTTGCTTATTTAGAAACGCTTGAATATGGAAGCCCAATAAATAGAACTCAAAATGCATCACTTCCTAGTGCTATAGCCCACTTACGCACTTCTGCTAGTTGGGCTACAAAATTAACGGGTAAAACAATAGAACTTACAAATGGAGGAAATGTCCATGCATACACGAAACGAGAACCCTTAGGTGTGTGTGGCCAGATCACATCATGGAATTTTCCAATACTGGGTGCTTGTTGGAAATTAGGAGCCCCTTTGGCAACTGGTAATACGGTTGTTCTAAAACCATCCTTACAAACCTCAATGGGAACTTTACTTTTAGGGGAATTAATTCAAGAAGCAGGTTTTCCTAATGGAGTGGTAAATATTGTTACTGGGCCTGGTGGGGAAGTTGGTAATGCGATTACAACTCACCCAGATATAGATAAAATTTCCTTTACAGGTTCAACAGAAGTTGGAAAAGGAATCATGAGGAATGCTTCAATTAACTTAAAAAAAATTACATTAGAACTTGGTGGGAAATCCCCAAATATTATTTTCGCCGATTCAGATTTGGATAAGGCAGTAGAGGGAGCGGTTAAAGGTGCCTCCTTCCAAAATCAAGGGCAGTCTTGTGGGGCAGGTACGAGGATTTATGTAGAAAAGTCAGTTTACAATGAGGTTGTAGAAAGGATAACAGTACAAGTCAAAAATATCAAAGTAGGAAATCCACTAAATCCTACAACTATGATGGGGCCTTTGGTTTCTAAACAACATCATGAAAGAGTTATTAGCTATATTGAGAGCGCAAGAAAAGATGGAGCAACAATTTTAACTGGGGGAAACATTCCAAAGGATAAAGAATTAAGTGATGGCTATTACTTAGAACCTACCTTGATAACAAATCTCGACGAAAATTGTTCAGCAGTAAAAGAAGAAATATTTGGACCTGTAATAGCTGTATTACCATTTGAGGAGATAGATGAAGTGATTGAGCGAGCCAATTTGACTGATTACGGATTAGCAGCTGGAGTATGGACAAAAGATATTTCAAAGGCACATAAAATGATTGATGTTATAGAGGCTGGTACTGTATGGGTTAACGGCTATTTATTAATGAATGATAATATGCCTTTTGGTGGATATAAACAAAGTGGATTTGGCAAAGAGTTGGGCTACGAAGGAATAGAAGGGTACACAAAATTAAAAAGTGTTGTTATTAATTTAGATTAAATTAAGGGGGGCTATCATGAAAGCACTTGTTTTTGAGGGTATAAAAAATGCCAAAGTAAAGGATGTATCTGAGCCAACCATTAATCATGATGGAGTTCTACTTAAAGTAAAGGCAAACGGGGTTTGTAGAAGTGATTGGCATAAATGGATTGGAGATATTCCAATAACAAATCCAATCCTTGGTCATGAAATGAGTGGTGTTATTGAAGAGGTTGGGCGTAATATAAAGAATTTCAAAAAAGGTGACCGGGTTATCGTACCTTTTTCTGGAGGTGACGGCACATGTCGTCACTGCCAGGCCGGAAATTCACATCTTTGTGATTCATATGTTATTCCAGGAACTGGTTATCCAGGGGGGTATGGTGAATATGTAGCTGTTCCATTAGGAGATTTAAACGTTATGCACTTACCTGAGGAAGTTAGCTTCACCGATGCTGCTGCATTGGGATGTCGTTTTATGACAGCATTCCATGGTGTGGCGGATCAAGTAAAAGTTCACCCAGGTGAATGGGTTGCAATCTATGGTTGCGGAGGAGTGGGATTATCAGCGGTTAACATCGCAACAGCGATGGGTGCAAATGTAATTGCTGTTGATGTAAATGAAGAAAATTTAAACCTGGCAAAACAGATGGGAGCTATATTCACCATTAATCCAAAAGATGTGGATCCTATAGAGGGAATAAAAGAACTTACGAATGGAGGTGCAAGTGTTTCAATTGATGCACTTGGAATAAAGGAGACTTGCGTAAATTCAATTATGAGCCTAAATAAGAGAGGTCGTCACCTTCAAATAGGTTTAACTACAAAAAGAGAGGCAGGATATATTCCAATCCCTGTTGATCACATGGTTAGAAATGAAATTCAGTTTATTACGTCATTAGGGATGCCTTCTCATAGATTTAGTTCAATGATTTCATTAGTAGCTCAAGGGAGGTTGACACCTTCTAAAATGGTTAACCGAGAAATCTCACTTTCTGAAGTAACTTCTATTTTTGAAGCCATGAGTAATTATTCTGCAACAGGCACGTTTGTTGTAACCAAATTTGATTAATAAAATCGTTAATAGGACATCACTATCTATAGTACTACCAAAATAGGGATATAATATACTCTTTATTAGGAGTATTCAAAAAATTATGAAAGTTATACAATGGTTTTAACTAATTATACTTAATTTTCACTTTTCGTATATTGGATATAGTGTTAAGAAACGCTTCTAAAATTTTCGAATTAGTTGGGAGGAGTGAGTACTTAAATATTAGCAGCGTTAAAAAATTTATTTTTTTGAAAGCGTTTACTGTAGGGAAAAAATTTACCATATTACGAATAATTTTATCCTAAAATACTATCAAAAAAGGTGGAGTGTAAGTGAAAAATAATAAAAATCTAATTCTTTCGTTTATCATAACTACTTGTTTAATAGTTTTATCAGCATGTGGTTCCGATACAACTCAATCCAACCAATCCTCTCAAACTTCCAATAATCAGTCCTCTGAGGATCAAACTGTATATACAATAAAGTATAATATTCCGTATCCAGATTTAACAGAAACGAGTGTTTCAATGTACAATGTTACACATTGGTTCAAAGAAGAAGTCGAAAAAAAAAGTAATGGACAAATCAAAGTTGACCTATACTTTAATGGTCAGCTTGCCGGAATTCCTGAAACTTTAGATAGTTTGGCTAGAAGTTCAATTGATATGGCATATGTAACAACATCATATTACGGTGACGTTGTTCCAGAAGGATTCCTTACTTATTTTCCATATTGGGCAGAATCACTAGATGAAGGACATGATATTTGGAACAACACAGAAGTTGGGGAGATATACAAAAATGCATTTCTTGATTATGGAGTAAGAAACTTGTCAAATACATTTTTGACTGAGGCAGGATGGATATTAAATAAGCCAGTTCGGTCAGTTGAAGATATGGATGGATTATTAATTACAAGTATTGGAGGATTATATAATACTTGGTTTGAAGAGTTAGGTGTAACTGGAGTCGAGTTACCACAAGGTGACTGGTATGACGCACTTTCAAGAGGGGTTATCGATGGTGGAATCTCCGTATTTACTGGATTAAAAGCATCAAACTTTGGAGAAGTGGTTGATTATGTTGTTTATCCTACCTGGTTAAATGCTGCTATGGCAAGTGTATTAATTAGTGAAGAAACTTGGAAAAAGGTACCTGAAGATTTACAAAAAATTATTCAGGACGTTGCTAAAGAGGGAGAATTAAAGGGAATAGAAGAATATAAAGAATTGTTAAAAGAAATTCCAGGCTTTATAGAAGAATACGATATTGAGGTAATAACTCTTTCTGACGAAGAGGAGGAAAAATTTTATCAAAGTGTTCAACCAATGTGGGATGAATTTGCTGCGCTTAGTGATGGAACAGCCAAAATGATAGAGATCATCAGAGAATATCGAAACAAGTAAACATAATAACAGTGGGATTTCTAATTATGAAATTTTTATGAATAGAAATCCCTCTATAAGTGACTTTGTTTGGAATTAGAATTAGTGAATGGGAGGTTTATATGGGATTTCTAAAAAGAATTATACGAATTATTAATTCAATAAATAATTCCATGTTTATACTAATAGGCATTATTTTTATAGTTATTAGTTTAGTTGTTTTTTACGATGTTGTTGCTCGATATGTTTTTAACCAACCTTCAAGCTTTGGATTTGATTTATCTGGATGGTTGAATGGTACGGCAGCTTTTCTCGGTGGGGGCCTACTATTATTAAGAAATGAACATATTAGAATAGACTTATTTTATGATAAATTATCCGCTGTAAAAAGATCCATAATTGATATATTTGTTTCAATTTTTGTTTTACTTGTTGCTTTTTCATTACTAAAACTAGGAATGGATCGAGTGATATTTATGTTTGAAAGAGGCTCAATAGCCTCTACAGGTTTCAATGTACCACTTTGGATAAGATGGATTATTGTACCTATTGGTGGATTATTATTAGGACTTCAATCCCTAACACTCCTAATCAAAGATATTTATTTTCTATGTACTGGTAGGAAACTCGAGGAGGGTGCATAATGGAAGTCGGAATGATAGCTTTAATTTTGTTCGGTTCATTAATTATTACGCTAATGTTAGGGGTGCCCGTAGCCTTTGCCATGTCTGGTATTTCTATTATAGTAGGATACTTTGTTTGGGGAGGATTTTCGAGTGTTGAAGGTTTCGTTATGTCCTCGTTTACAAACGTACAAGGTTTCGTGTTTGTTGCAGTACCATTATATATCTTGATGGCAGCAATTTTACGATATAGTGATCTAGTCGATGGCATGTATGAGGCATTTTATCGTTGGTTAGGTGGTTTAAGAGGAGGATTAGCTGTAGGTACAACTATTATGAGCGCGATGTTTGCGGCCATGGTAGGAGTATCGTCAGTCGCCACAGCTACCCTTGGTGTTACCGCACGACCATCAATGATATCAAGAGGATACGATAGTAAATTAACAACAGGAATTATTCTAGGAGCTAGTGGATTAGGATTAATTATCCCACCTAGTATTTTGATGATTATTTATGGAATGGTTACTGGTGTGTCACCCGGAAAATTGTTTATGGCAGGTATAATACCTGGACTACTAATAGCAGGCGTATTTATCATTTATTGTCTTATTTATTGCCACTTATATCCTGATAAAGGACCAGCTTTATCTAAAGAAGAACGTTTTACTTGGAAAGAAAAATTCTTTTCTCTAAAAGGTGTCATTTTACCTATGATGGTTATTTTAGTAGTCATACTAAGTATTTTTTTAGGTATTGCAACAGCAACAGAGGCTGCATCAGTTGGGGTAGTTGGTGCCTTAGTAAGTGCTGCAATAAATAGGAAATTAACTTGGAGTAACTTTAAAAAGATGATATCAATGACAGTTTCTCTATGCACAATGATGTTCTGGCTTGTAATCGGAGCTGCAGCATATTCTAAAATTGTCTCTGTTACAAATATTGGGAATATGGTAGCAGATATTTTTACATCACTTAATCTTTCTCCAACTTTTCTTGTTATAATATTGATTCTACTTTTCTTTGTTTTGGGAATGTTCATTGATCCAACTGCTATATTATTTATTACTGCCCCTCTGTTCCTACCGTTAATGTTATCAATGGAAATTGACTTAATTTGGTTTGGAATTATCTATATCATTTGTGGGATAATGGCAAATTTAACTCCACCTTTTGGAGTGAGCTTGTTTGTGTTAAAAGGAGTAGCACCTGAAATTCCAATGAAAGAAATGTATTCAGCTATTATTCCGTTTATTTTATTATATTTTCTAGTCATTGCAATCATAATGATTTTTCCTCAGATTGTGTTATGGCTACCTTCGTTTGTTTGATTTTTCATGGAAACTGGGTAAGGAAATATAACTAGAGTGGACTGTTTCACAAAAAATTGAACCTCTTTTTGTACTTAACTATTAAGAATAGAATAAGAAAAAAAGAGGTTTTATATATTTTTACCTAAGAAGATTAAGAAATAATCCCTAGTCGAAAGAGTTCAGCAATTGCTTGTGTTCGGTTTTGCGCACCTAGTTTTTTTATGCCTGATTTCACATACTGTTTTACTGTAAACTCACTTATATTCATAGAATCTGACATTTCCTTTGTGCTTTCTCCCCAGGAGATTCTTCTCATAACTTCTAACTCTCTATTACTTAAAAGAGATGTTTCCTTCACATTACTATTACTCATTATGATTTTCCCAACTAATTGACCAAAAAAGGTAAGAGATGATAATGATTTATCATCTATCTTTAGATCATCCAGTGATGTGCTAATTAAATAACCAAGCGCAACCGATCCATAACATATTGGTGTAACAAGCAATGCATTAAAATGACTAAGAAATTTGCTACTTGATTGTTTTAGATGAAGGTCAACACCATAATAATATTTGGCCTCTCTGCTAAGAAGAGAAGAGTGAATTATTGGAAAAGAACGAACATCATCCCGTACATCTCGAATCGATTCTAAACCTTTCGAAGATAGTCTTATTATTCCTTCAGCCTGAAATCCCAAATATGAATATCTAAAAAAATTACAAAAATCTAATCCTGGGAGCATTTCTAAATAGATATGTACTAGTTTATACAACTGTTCCTCATGACTATCGATTGCTTCAATCTCTTTTATTTTTTGCCTGACGTCTAATTGCGATATCATTCAGTTCACTCCTTGGAGAAATAATATATTCACTTGATAGAAGTTTTTTCCATTTTTCTAGCATATTATTAAATATTCACAGTTTATGAAGGGATTAACTCTATGTATATAAGGTCGATTAATAATAATTATAATACATTCAAGTAATATTTTAAATGAATATTATGATATTTTTGAATTATTTGTATAAAAGGAATTTTTATTCCTTTCTAAAAAGTAGTATTGAGATGTAAAAATTTCTATACTTTTGAGGGATATCCCATCTTCTATTTTAGGAATATTCACATTTGACGAAATATTATAAAATAGTTTTAGCGCAATTAATAAGAATTCTGTTTAAACTGATAAAGGGATTGATAACAACTTTAATTTTGAAAGCGCATACCATGTATGTGTTGAAAAAAGTTGTCTATACCAATCTAAACTAATTAATTTTTAGGAGGTTATTCTATGACAGGAAATGTAAAAGATAGCTCCATTGACTTTGATGCAGTAATAATTGGAGCTGGCTTTTCCGGACTGTATATGCTCCATATACTACGTGAAGCAGGCTTTACAAGCAGAGTTTTTGAAGCAGGAGAGAATGTTGGGGGTGTATGGTACTGGAACCGCTATCCAGGTTTACGTTGTGATTCAGAAAGTATTTATTTTAACTACACTTTTTCTGAAAAGCTTTATAAAGGCTGGACCTGGAGTTCTAGGTATCCTGAGCAACCAGAAATTTTAAGTTATCTAAACTATGTCGCTGATACACTTGATTTAAGAAAGGACATTACCTTCAACACCTGGGTCGAATCTGCTCACTACGATGAGGAAAACAATAAATGGGTTATAAAAACCAAAGAAGGGGAATGTGTAACCGCTAGACTTTTTATCACTGGTGTAGGCTGTTTATCGGCCGCTAACATTCCTACTATCAAAGGTATTGAAAGTTATGATGGTGAAATATACCATACTTCTAGATGGCCACATAAACAAATTGATTTTAAAGGAAAACGCGTAGGTGTTATAGGTACAGGATCGAGTGGTATTCAAGTAATTCCTATAATTGCACAAGAGTCCAAACACCTTACAGTCTTTCAACGTACACCACAATATACTCTTCCAGCAAATAATCATTTACTTGATCCGGAATATTTACAAAATATTATGGATAACTTTGAGAATTTCAGGAATGAGGTTAGACACAAAACAAATGGAGGTTTTATTACCAAACCATTAAACCGTTCAGCCTTAGAGGATACACCCGAACAAAGGGAGAGAATATATGAAAACTATTGGAATAAGGGAGGACCACACTTTTTATCTGGTAGCTACAATGATTTATCAACCAATCCTGAAGCGAATGAAACAGCTGCAGAGTTTGTTAAAAATAAAATACTTGAAATTGTAAAAGACCACAAAATAGCTGAGAAGCTAATCCCTACATTTCCGATAGGCGCTAAACGAATTGTAATTGACACAGGTTATTACGAAACATACAATCGTGTAAATGTTTCCTTAATCGATACAAAAAAAGAGCAAATAATTGAGATTACTCCAAAAGGAGTAAGTACCACAGAAAGAGAGTATGAAATAGACGTTCTAGTTCTTGCAACAGGATACGATGCAATGACTGGTCCATTATTAAAAATTGATATCCGTGGAAAGTCGGATATTTCTCTTAAGGAAAAATGGGATGGCGGAGCAAATCTAAAAACCTATCTTGGTCTTGCAAATTCTGGTTTTCCAAATATGTTCACAATTACAGGGCCTCAAAGCCCATCCGTACTTGGGACAGTACCAATATTTATTGAGCAACATGTTGAGTGGATTGCAGAATGTATTAATTTTCTCCGTGAAAATGAAATAGTAGAAATCGAGGCTACAAAAGAAGCTGAAGAGGTTTGGTCAAAACATGCTCATGAAGTAGCTTCAAAGTTTTTCTATGCTGAGCATGATAGCTGGTATACTGGAGCAAATATTGAAGGTAAACCAAAAGGAATTCTCGTTTATCGTGGTGGATTTCAACTATATAGAAAAAAATGTGATGAAGTTGTCAATAATGGATACGAAGGTTTTCAGTTGACATATCGAAAAAATTTAAGTAATAACAATTCTCTTATTCACTAAAAATGTATTACAAGTTTAATTTTCACTTAAAAATAACTAATTAAATGGAGGTAATTATGTCTACGAGTACACTTGTCCCTTTAAATCCTAATACAGCAAAATTTATTTCTCAGCCTAAAAAAATGTTAATAAACGGAAAATGGGTTGATTCTTTGACAGGGGAGAGAATGGTCACAATTAATCCGGCAACTAAAGAAATCATTACTTCAGTCCCTAAGGGTGGACCAGAAGATATTGATTTAGCAGTTGAGTCTGCACGTCAAGCATTCGATGAGGGTCCATGGTCAAATTTTAAACCAGCTGAACGAGCAAAGCTTCTTTTAAGGCTTGCTGATCTCCTTGATAAGAATGCTGAAGAATTGTCCCACCTAGAAACAATGGATAATGGTAGAACTTTAAAGTTTACTGCTGGCCTCGCAAATGTCGGTGCCGAACATTTCCGTTATTTTGCAGGTTGGGCAACTAAAATTACTGGAGAAACAATTCCAGTATCCGTTCCAGGAAATATTTTCAATTATACTAGACGAGAGCCAATTGGAGTATGTGGAGCGATAGGTCCTTGGAATGGTCCTATTATGACTGCTATTATGAAATTAGCAGCACCATTAGCTGTTGGCAATACTGTTGTGCTAAAACCAGCATCAGAAACACCTTTATCAACTTTAAGATTAGGTGAGTTAATTCAAGAGGCAGGTTTTCCAGATGGTGTAGTTAATATCGTTACCGGACCTGGTTCAACATTAGGAAAAAGATTAACTGAACACCCAGATGTTGATAAGATTGCCTTTACCGGCTCAACGGAAGTCGGAAAACAAATCATGCGTTCTGGTGCAGATACTATTAAAAAGGTTACCTTAGAGCTTGGAGGAAAATCTGCACACATTATTTTTTCAGATGCTGATTATGAAGTAGCTTTACAAAATGCGGCAAATGCAATTTTTATGAACACTGGTCAAATTTGTTTTGCCGGTTCAAGATTATTTGTTGAGAAAAAGATATATGACAAATTTGTAGCGGATTTAGCAGACTATTCAAAGAACTATACAATCGGTAATGGCTTTGATAAATATAGTATGTTAGGACCCGTCATTTCAGAAAAACAAAAAACAACCGTATTAAATTATATAGATGTAGGAGAGCAAGAGGGAGCTGAATTAATAGTTGGTGGGGATGCAACAGAGGATGGACTTAGCAATGGCTATTTTGTTAAACCAACTGTAATGGGCAATGTAACAAATGATATGAGAATTGCACAAGAAGAAATTTTTGGGCCAGTTGTTGCAGCAATACCTTTTGAAAGTATTGATGAAGTTATTAAAATGGCAAATAATACTCCATATGGTTTAGGCGGAGGCATTTGCACAACGGACATTCGTAAGGCACATAAAGTCGCTCATGCCTTAAGAACCGGTAATGTATGGATCAACACCTATAATCTAACATCACCTACTTCACCATTTGGCGGATATAAACAAAGTGGTATCGGCAGAGAAAACGGTGCCGCTGCTATAGATATGTACACTGAAATAAAAAATATATGGGTAAATTTAGACTGATTTCCTTCATATAAAATAAGATTAAGCAAATGAAAAAGGTGGTAACTTTTTGATGTAAATGAAATGGTAATAGAAATACAAATATATCTTACTAACTATTTTCATCTTATATTAAACTGTTATCCACCCCCCTTTGCTAGTTTTTTATTCTTTCTTACAATTTACATTCAAAAAATATGTCAGTAAAACGGGAGGGTATAAATGAACCAACCTGATAATTCAAATAAAATTGCTATTGTAACAGGTGGTGGAGATGGAATCGGTAGAGCTGTATGTTTACAATTGGCTATAAGTGGAGCAAAAATAGTTATAGTAGACATAAATGAAAAAAAAGGAATAGAAATAGAAGGACTTATAAAAGAAAAAGGTGGAGAAGCATTTTTTATAAAATCTGATGTATCTGAAGAAAAAGATATTAAGTATTATGTTGAATCAACAATTGGGAAATATAATAAAATTGATATCTTTATTAATAATGCTGGTTGGGAAGGTGTGGTTTCTCCATTAGTAGACTATCCGGTAGAAATATTTGATAAAGTAATGAATATTAATGCAAGAAGCATTTTCTTAGGTATGAAATATGTTTTACCCCATATGATTCGGCGCAAAAGTGGGGTGATTGTAAACACCGCATCAGTGGCTGGACTTCGTGCAACATCAAACTTAATAGCATATGGTGCGAGTAAACATGCTGTAATTGGTATGACTAAGACCGCCGGTATGGAAGTAGCACCATATGGAATTCGTGTGAATGCAGTATGCCCTGGAGCCGTCCAAACTTCTATGATGCGTTCATTAGAAATGGGTTTTGCAAACGGGAACGATGAGGAAGTTCACCTAAAAAGAGAAGTTTTTGAAAAGGCTACTCCAGACGGAAGATATGCTGAACCACAAGAAATAGCAAATTTAATTTTCTTCTTTTTGCCATCAAGTTTACATAATATCTATTAGATTTTGACAAGAATCGACTTATTATTTGCTTCCTATAATTATTGGACGGGTATTTAACATTATTCGATGCATCCTCAAGAGTTAAGTTAATTAAACTTAGCTGTTTTTATTATGTCATTGTTAGGAAGATTTTAAACATTGCTCATTGTAATCTTAGTAGAAGGTATAAATATAAGTAAATATTGAAACTTTATTTAACTAAACATTGAGTGAAATCACTTGTTGGGGGAATTTAGCAATTGTTGTCATAGCACCTAGATTAAACTTTAACATTCCTAGCTACAATTTTATATGAGAAAAATTTTACCAAACGAATTAAATCGCTTTATTAAAAATTTTTAAAAAATATTTTCTCTAATAAAAAGACGTGATGTTCTTTTATATTCAAACTCACTTTAGAAGGAATTAAATATTAAATAGTATCTCTAAAAAACAACAAATTTAATATCTAAAGCGAAATTTTAGGGAAGTTCCAAATAAATGTGATATGATTTCCATTTCCTTTAGCCTAAAAATTGACTCAAAATAGTACATAAATGCTTAAAAAGTTTTATTGAAGGGTGTTGTTGTCAGAAAAAATATTTAAAATAGTAAAAAGCGAGAGGAAAACATAAAGTTTTTATCTCGCTTCTTTTTTGTTTGACCTTTCAATAGATTGTGTGCAAATGCCAAATTCCAAACTCGACATGAACTTTGTCAAGACTCGTAATGAAATCTGTGAAACCAACGATTTTCCCTTGAGGTAAACCGAACTTACTTTCTAACTCTATTTTACGTTGAGAATAGAAGGCTGCTTTATCATCAAATTCAAGGCGATTTTTTTCTTTGAATATATAGTATGTAAGATAGATCCACCCTTCGTATTAATTCTATGTTAAGAGAATTTATTTAAGTAAGATGCGCTATTGCATCACTAATTTGTTTAGCTGTATCCTTCATGATATTTTTTAGTTCTGGAATCTCAAGTGATTTCATAAAGGTTAATGGCATATAGGCACCAAGTACCAATATGATTTCTTGGTCTTTATTAAAGATTGGAACAGCATATGCCCCAATACCCTCCGAGTATTCCTCATAACTTTCCGAAAACCCAGTTTCTTTAATCTTATGAATCTGCTTATTAAAAATGTCAAGTGAGGTAATTGAGTTCTCAGTATATTTAGGTAATGAATTATTGCTATAAATATTTTTCGTGATTCTATTTTGTTCCTTATCCGATAAGAAGGCGAAGAAACATTTTCCTATTGCTCCAGCTGCAATCGGAAACGAATCACCTGTAGAAACGGTCAGTCTAATCTTAAGAGGAGGCTCTTTTTTTCCCATATAAACTAAACTATCTTTTACTCGTTTTACGAGTACAAAGACTAGTTTATCATTCGGAATATCCTGTAAGATTGAGTTCGCGATACCTAAATAATCATTTAACTCTTTTGCGCGGTTCCCAATTGCAATTAAATGAGGTCCAAGTGAATAGGTTTTATTAAATTTATCGTATTTCACAAATTCCTGATATTCAAATGTTTTTAATATTCGCCGACAAGTGGTCTTACTGATTGATAACTCTTCAGAGATTTGTGTTAAAGTTGCATTTCTAAATTTTTCTTTTGATAGAAGACTTAATAAGCGGATGGAAGAATCCACTGATGGTATGATATTTTGTTCACTCATTCCAAGCACCTCCTTTCCCTAGATAGTATTTTACAGCAAAAAATTAATTTTTCAACTTTTTAGAATATTCTTGACACCCACTTTAACTTTGTTTTATAATCCAAATATGAAACTAAGTTCCTAAAGAGGAGTGATTAATTATAAGTGGAAGAGTAGATGGAAAGACAATTTTAGTCACGGGTGGAGCAAGTGGGATAGGGGCTTTAGGGTGTTTAAGGTTTGCTAAAGAAGGAGCAAAAGCAATCATCATTGCTGATGTTACAAAAGAAAATTTAGACATCATTTCGCAACAAGTAAGAGAAGTAGGGAATGTTGAGGTATTTCCGATGTTGCTTGATGTATCAAAGGAAGAGGAATGGATCATGGCTGTTCACTTAATAAAAGAGAAGTATTCCAAATTAGATGTTTTAGTGAACAATGCAGGTGTTACGAACCGATCCACAATCGTTAAATGTGAACTTATCGATTGGGAAAAGGTGATTTCTGTTAATCAAACAGGTGTCTTTCTTGGGATGAAACATTGTTTTGAATTATTAAAGACTTCAGGGAAATCGTCAATTATTAATATTTCATCTGTATCTGGATTAACAGGTTACTTCGCCGCCTCCTACACCGCGAGCAAATGGGCGGTAAGGGGATTAACCAAAACGGCAGCGATGGAATTTGCAGAATGGGGAATTAGAGTGAATTCCGTACATCCTGCATATGTGTTGACTCCATTTGTTGAAAGCATAAAAGAAATTGTGGATTCTTTTAACAGTGCAACAGCCTTGGAGCGTGCAGCGCATCCGGAAGAAGTAGTAAATGGTGTATTATTCCTAGCGTCTGATGAATCTTCCTATATGACAGGCTCTGAATTAGTCATTGACGGTGGCATGTCTGCCGGAAGTCAAATCAGAAGAGTCGCTAAAGAACTAGGAATCTATTAATAAGAAAAGGACTGGCGTAAAGGTTGATGACAAAAGATAAGTTTGTTAGAAAAGATATTAAAACTAATGCAAATGGTACGAAACTAAGTGGATGGTTGTACATGTCGCAAAATGATTAATCCAAGAAACCCATTTTTATTATGGTTGGCGGTTAAATGAATGTATTTGTATCGCTTGCAGAAGTGTTTGCAAAGGCAGGATTAGCTGTGTTGATCTCTGATGATAGGTATTTTGGAGAAAGTGAGGGATCACCTCGACAAGAAATAAGCCTTTGGCAACAAATTGGATTATCAACATGTATCACCTATGCAGGTATTCTACCAAATATTGTTCGTGACAGTATAGGCGTTTGGGGAATAAGCTATGGTGGCGTTCATGCATTGGTATGGTTATTGGTACTACAGGTAAGAGAATAAAATGTTTAATTCACAAGTGTTCCAACGATTAGTGACATAAAAGTGCCCAGGGAAGGGAATCAGGTTATAATCTTTACCGCTTAATGAATAAATTTTCAAATGACCGAATGATTAGGTTAAATGTTGAAAAGCCAATTTATTATTCAGTTGTTCTAGTTGAAGATAATGAAAACGCTTTATTCTAATAGAAAGAAGCAATCGAATGATATTTGGATGGCAAGAGAACTTCCAAAAATCAGGAAAATAAAGGTAACCTTCGTACTGTGGAATTTTCAAGAGCTTATGAACCAGGAATTAATACTTCTAGAATTAGTCCTACCTCATTATTGATTTTAGCAAGTGGGCATGATCGTATTACTCCAACTGACTTAACCTTTAAGGACTATGAAAAAGCTTTAGAGCCTAAAAAGTTGGTCATCATACCGGGGGAAAGTTTAGCCTACCTATAGAGTACTTTGATCAATAGAGTAAAGAAGCACTGAAGTGGTTTGTTCAACATTTTTTCAAAGAAAGAAGTTGGGTATGTGGAAAAATATGTATACCTTTGAACAGTTATTAAAACGGACCATGGTGGAAAGAGAAAGTTTTATAAAAAAATCCATAGACTTTCAATTTGATAGAATGCCATTTCATCACTATGAGGAGATACATCTCGATCTTATCAATGAAGGAAAGACTAGAATTCTATTCTACAAACCTGAAACGAAAACAAATGAACCGTTCCCAGTCTATATCACCATGCATGGCGGAGGTTTTATTATGGGGGGAGCGGACCTAGATGATCCATTTAGTCGCCAAATCGCAACTAAGGTTGGGTGTGCAGTGATAAATATTGATTATAAGCTTTCACCTGAGTATAAATTTCCGGTTGCGATTGAAGAATGCTATGCCGTTACAAAATGGGTAAATGATAACGCAGAAAGTTTGGGAATCAATCCATCAAAAATTGCAGTAGGCGGTTATAGTGCTGGAGGAAATATTGCAGCAGTTCTTTGTTTATTAGCGCAGGAACGCAGAGAATTTTCAATTCACAGTTTGGTTATTGACTGTGGGGCTATGACATTTGCAGACTATCAACCCTTTCAAGGATTTGGGGATAATCTTCATTTGAAAGATATGGACCGCCCCTCTTTTTTTGCAGCTTGCTACGTAAATGAGTGGGAAGAAGTAACGAATCCTTTCGTTTCACCTTTATTATCCAGAAGCTTTGCTGGTCATCCCCCTACATTGGTGATTAGTGCTGAATTAGATACCTGGCGAAAAGGTTACGATGCATATGCAGAAAAATTGAAAGCAGTAAATATTAAAGTGGATTATCACATGTTTAGGGATTGTCATCATTGCTTTACTGTATGGCCTGACATGGGGCCAGATGATGCCTCAAAAAAAGGATGGGAAGTTATTTTCTCATACTTAACAAAACAATTTAGAAAGGAAGGTAGAGAGTGAGTATAAGAGGAAAGTTTAAATTTTCAGCTAATGGAACCAGCATGCCAATCACAAACCCACCAATTCCGAAAAATACTTTGCCTGCATTTACAAACACCTCATGTCTGGAATTCCGTTATAAATCAAATGCTGAGGAAGTAGTGAAGATTATCCCTGACATATTTGAAATCGACGAAAATCCAGAAGTGATTGTTCGAACGTTTAACTTTGGCTTAAGTAGGGTTGGGAATTATAGAGAAATTATCTTCTATGTTGTCGTATATTTACAAGGAAAAACATACGAATATGTTCCATATATTTATGCTTCAAATGATGCGGTGTTAATTTCAGGGCGAGAGCCGCTTGGAATGCCAAAACTCATAGCCAATATTGAATTTAACCCTCTGAAAGAATCAAATACACCACTTGTCACGACAAAGCTATCACGTCCAGCAGAAGTGACTCTTGCACATGGAGTGTTTCGACCTTCAGGCTATTTAGGTCAAATAGAAGACAAACCGGAGTTATATGATCAAGGTCGGATCACTGGATTACGTAGTTTACCGGGTAGGCCACCAATTGCCGAGGTTTGTTCCTCTCAAATTCATTTTACATCAGGTGATGTATGGTTTGGTGACGGCTGTATGGCATACACAGCGTTTTCATACATTGATGATATTCACAAAATGCCAGTTGTTGAACCGATGAAAGCAAAACTGATTGTCAATGGATCAGGAATTATCAAAGACAGTAAATTTATTGATGTGTCAGAATTATAGAATGGAGTGTAGGACATGAAAGTTACTGAATCATTGACGGTTGACAAACTAGTAAAACTTTCAACTGAGGAATTGCTAAAAGTATTTCGTATTTTGGAACCCCCAGACTTAGATGAATTAAAAGGCGAATATTTATCAAGGTTACCATTAGAACGAGAAGAAGAAGTTCAATCATATTTTGAAACAACTCGATTTGGTCGTTGGCTCGGAAAAGCCTATACGGTTGAGAAGGTAGATACTTATCCAGGGCAAGGATATAATCTCTGGTTAACGAAATCTGGTGTGCTTCGCTGTTCTAGATTTGCTTGGAAAATAGGGAAATCAACATTAGATGGAAAGTCTGCACTTATTATGCATTATGATGCATTTCTCAATTCCTCTGGTGATGATGGGTTACATGATGAAATACGTCGCATCAAGCCAGGATTGTATATGGGAATCTACCATTCTAATATTGTTCGAAAACCATTTACACGGGGCTGGGATGAAGCAAAGAATCATACATTAGAGGAAGTATTTTTCCTCGTAGGACCTGTTTATGATTGGAAAGGAGTCGATGACGAGACAACTGAACCGATTAGAAATTCGATAATTAAAGGTGAGTAAATTATGGTTAGCCTAAAAAGCAGTATTATGTTTCAAGTATTCAAGTGGAAGAACTTAAAACAGGTTGCTAAAGTACGGATGGAAACTGGTGCAGAGCGTCCCCGTGATTTTGAAAGGCCAATGAAGGAAATGTATAACCAGTTTACAATCCATGTCCATCAGGTACAAAATCACAATGTATATACCTTGGAACCTAAGGAGAGTGATAAAAGCGGAATATATATTCTCTACCTTCATGGTGGAGCCTATATTTCCACCTTCACAAAAAAACATTGGGATTTTATAGGTACGCTCGTGGATCAAACAAATGGGGTTGTGATTGCTCCAGATTATCCTTTAGCACCACAAAATACGTATAAAGAAGCTGTGGGTATGGTAGAGGACCTCTATAGGGATCTAGCAAAAAATACGGAAATGACAAAGCTCGTGTTAATGGGCGACTCTGCTGGGGCTGGGTTAGCATTAGCACTTGCGCAAAAATTAAAGGATGAAAAGATCAGGCAAGTAGATCAAATCATACTACTTTCTCCATGGTTGGACGTTCTATTAAAAAGTCCTGGCATTGAGGACATAAATAAAATAGATCCGTATCTTGAACCAGTTGGTTTAAGATTGGCAGGAATGGCCTATGCTGGCGACACAGACCCTAAACATTATTTAATTAGTCCATTATATGGGAATCTAAACGGTTTAAGAAGAATCAGCATATTTACCGGGACAAGAGATATTTTATATCCAGAAGCTAAATTGCTAAAGGAAAAAGCTATAGCCTCAAATGTTGAAGTAGACTTTATTGAATACGTTGGGATGATCCATGTTTGGATGTTATTCAAATTCAAAGAATCCCTGAAAGCTACAAAGCAAATCCTTAAATTAATTTTAGAAAAATAGAGTAAGGAGAAAAAATATGAGACTAAAGGATAAAGTTTCCATCATTACAGGTGCTGCTTCAGGTATTGGTAAATCAAGTGCAATACGCTTCTGTGAAGAAGGAGCAAAGGTTGTGATTATAGATTTACCCACCTCTGAGGGAGAAAAAGTCGCATTAGAACTAGTTCACAATGGATATCAAGCAATATTTAAGCCCTTAGATGTCTCCAATTCGATTCATTATAAAAAGATGATAGACGAAGTTATAGAAAAGTTTGGAAGAATTGACATTCTCTTTAATAATGCAGCGGTAGGTATGAATTATACACCGATTGAAGAAGTAACGGAGGAATTTATCGATCAATTAATGGCAACTAACATCAAGGGAGTATTTTTAGGAATTCAACATGTCGTACCACATATGAAAAAGGAAAAAAGTGGTGTCATTCTATCAACAGGATCGATAAATGCCATCCGTCCTAGAGCAGGTTTAAATTTATATTCGGCAGCAAAAGGTGCTGTGCTCTCATTATCTAAGTCTATGGCATTAGAATTAGCACCATATGGAATCCGAGTAAATGTCATCAATCCTGTAGCAACGAAAACACCAATGATAGATGAGGATTTTATACAGTCAACAGTAGGGACGATTCCGTTAGGGAGATTGGCTGAACCAGTAGATATAGCAAATTCAGCAGTATTCCTAGCTTCGGAGGAAGCTTCAATGATTACTGGTGCTGATTTAGGTGTTGATGGAGGAAGAGGTTTATAAGATTTATTGAAAAACTATAAAACAATACCTAGGAGTTGGATAATAATGGGATCTATTAAAAAAATATCTATGATTATTTTGATTTCTTTCACACTATTTCTAGCAGCTTGTTCAGAAAATAGCAGTCAAAATAATGATACATCTAGTATATCTAAATATTCACAAGGGGTCACAGATAGTGAGATTTTAATCGGACATGTTGACCCACAATCAGGACCTGCTGCGGCTTACGATTTGATTCGTAAAGGGATTGACTCATACTTTAGTTATATCAATGAAAACGGCGGAGTGAATGGTCGTCAATTGAAATTAATTGCGTATGATGATCAATATCAACCAGCTAAGACTGTACAATTTACAAAGAAACTAGTTGAAGAAGACAAAGTATTTGCATTGGTTGGATTCGGAACTTCCGCTGGAGTTGCAGCCGCACAAGATTATTTAGTAGAAAAAGGAATACCTATGGTCATGCTTGGTGCGGCATCTAGTGAATTTGTAAACCCACCTATTAAAAATTTCCTTGGTTCAGCAAGCTTAAATTACAATATTGAAGCAAAAATCTTTTTAAACTATGCAGTTGAAAAACTAGGTGCGAAAAAGATTGCAATTGCATTTCAAAATGACACCTTTGGAAAGAACGGATATGATGCTGTAAAGGAAGAAATATCAAAATATCCTGGTGTTGAAATTGTAGAAGAAGTACCGTTTCTAGCAACAGATACAGAATTTAGTTCCCATGCACAAAAACTTAAGGAAGCAGAACCAGATGCGATTTTGACTTTTGCATTAGCGAACCCTGCAGCAAATTTAAAGAAAGCCATGCATAAGGTTGGGGTAACAGAACCTGCATACATTGTTACAGGTGTGGGTGCGAACGATCCAAATTTATTTAACTTAGCCGGCACGGACGTATGGGAAGGCACGTATAGTGGTGCCGTATTCCCGATGCCTGACGTAGCACCAGACAATGAACATATTAAACTATTTGTTGAACAACTAGGAAAGTATTATCCGAACGATCCTGCAGCTGGTTTAGCACAAATCGGATGGGGAGAAGCACAAGTACTTGTTGAAGCTTTAAAAAGAGCGGGTGATGATTTAACTTGGGAAAATCTAATCAGTTCATTATATACCTTTGATAATTGGGACGGATCTATTTATGAAGCCGTCACATTCTCGGAAAATAATCACTATGGATTGACTTCGAATTTCATGACACAAGCTCAAGATGGAAAAATTTTGCCGGTCACAGAAAAAATTACATTTGATCCTTCAACAGGCGAAATTCAATATAGTAACTAATCAACAGGGGGCACAAATCCTGTATATCTGATTTGTGCCTATCTAAAAAAAGAAAGGGATCATACCATGCAGATTATTGTTAGTGGTTTAATTTTTGGGTGTGTTTACGGATTAGTTGCATTGGGGCTCGTGCTTATTTATAAAACCACAGATGTTGTCAACTTTGCTCATGGGGAAATGGCCATGGTCACAACATTTGTAAGCTATATATTTCTAACAAGCTATGGGTTTCCTTATAGTATTTCTCTCTTATTATCATTTGCTTTTGCCGCCATATTTGGTTTTCTAGTCTATTTTATTTTTATGAAAAAAGTTCAATCAGCCCCTCATTTAAATCAGGTTGTACTGACCCTCGGATTATATATGCTCTTTAATGGTTTAGCTGGCCAAATTTGGGGATATCAACCGTTTTCGTTTCCAGAAGCATTTGAAGGAGAACCATTTCAATTCGGGAATGTCTATGTGACCGGAAACGAATTGTTTGTTGTAGGTTTAACAATTTTCTTAATGCTACTTTTTTATTTCCTATTTCAGTTTACAAATATTGGTTTATCAATGCGTGCTGCGTCACAAGATATCACAGTATCAAAATTAATGGGGATTAAAGTTACAGGTGTTTTTATGGGAACCTGGGCAATCGCTACAGTTTTAGGAAGCATTGCAGGTATGATGACAGCACCTGTAACATTTTTAAGTCCCAATATGATGGCTGAGGTGCTTATTCTTGCATTTGCTGGAGCTGTTCTTGGGGGATTCGTGAGTTTACCTGGAGCCATAATTGGTGGTCTAATTGTTGGCGTTTTTGAGAACTTAGTGAGTTATTTTATTGCACCTGAAATGAAAATTGTCCTTGTATTTTTATTAATAATCGCCGTACTTTATATTAGACCACAAGGTATTTTTGGTGGAGCAAAAATTATTAAGAAAGTGTGATAGATATTGAATAAGAAAGTGTGGTTTAGCCTACTCATCCTATTGATGTGTGCATTTCCCTTTTTAGTTGGGCAATCTAGTTATTTAATAACATTATTTATACTCATATGTGTATATATGATTTCATCAATGGCCCTAAATTTATTGATCGGATATGGTGGGCAAATTTCTGTTGGGCATGCTGGCTTTTTATCAATAGGGGGTTATTCAGTTGCCTTGCTTTCAACAAAGCTGGGATTACCATTTATAGTTGTACTGCCTTTGTCAGGTATCATTACAGGATTTATTGGATTGATTATTGGACTTCCCGCCGTTCGGTTAAGCGGACATTTCTTAGCTGTCGCAACATTAGGGTTCGGCTTGTCGATCCCTCACATGACCCTTTACTTTGATTCATTTACTGGAGGTTATTCAGGAATTTCATTGTCTCGCCCAGAATGGTTTAAGAGTGATCTATCATTCTTTTATATTGTCATTTTAGTAACAGTCATTATCACATGGCTTTTGATAAATATTGTGAAAAGTAGGTTTGGAAGAGCCTTTATTGCAATTCGAGAAAGTGAAGTGGCTGCTCAATCAATAGGTATTAATCTATCTTTCTACAAAACACTTATGTTTGTTATTAGTGCATTTTTCACCGGACTTGCTGGTGGACTATATGGTTATTGGGTTGGATTTGTAAGCCCGGGTGATTTTACAGTCATGACATCCTTCTTATTACTAGCCATGATTGTTGTTGGTGGCTTAGCTTCAATCCCAGGTGCAATAATCGGAGCTTTAATCCTCACCATTCTACCAGAGTTAACAAGTTCATTCGTCGGTGTAACGAATATTGTAATAGGGATTGCTATTGTGTTAGTTGTCTTATTTCGACCACATGGAATCGTTTCACTACTTGATTTGTTGAAAAATAAATCATTGAGTAAGAAAAAGGAAGTGCAAAAAAATGCTGACCTTTAAAGAAGTTACCGTACAATTTGCGGGGTTAACCGCAGTGAATAAACTTTCTATCGAAGTTCCGGAAGGAAAAATATTCTCACTTATTGGTCCAAATGGTGCAGGAAAAACGACGGTCTTTAATACAATAAGCCGCTTTTATAATCCTACCAATGGATTGGTTGAATTCAAAGGAATTAATCTTTTACAATATAAGCCACACCAAGTGATTAAACAAGGAATCAGTAGAAGTTTCCAGAACGTTGAACTTTTTGCGGAAATGACAGTATTAGATAATCTACTAACAGGTCTTCACCCAAATCTGAAGATGAATATATTTTCAATCGCATTTAATCTTGCTTCCGTAAGAAAGTCCGAAAAAGATTCGATTAAAAAGGCCTATGAAGTCATGGAATTACTAGGGATCTTGGACCTAGCATACGAAAAAGTAAAAAATTTATCTTTTGGCTTTCAAAAAATGGTTGATATCGGCAGGGCAATTATGCCTAATCCAAGACTTATTTTATTGGATGAGCCAGTAGCAGGTATGAATCCGGTAGAATCAGAAAGAATTAGCCAACTTATTTTAAGATTAAAAACAGAACTGAACTATACCGTTTTGGTGATTGAACATGATATGTCTCTTGTCATGAAAGTATCAGACTTTGTTACTGTAATGAACTTCGGTCAAAAAATAGCGGAAGGTCTTCCTCGTGAAATTCAGAATGACCCAATAGTAATTGAAGCATATTTGGGTGGTGAGAAATAATGTTAAATATACAAGATGTTCATGTTAATTATGGTCATGTTCATGCTTTAAGGGGGATTTCGCTAACAGTGCCAAAGGGGAAAATTGTTTCCCTTTTAGGTGGAAACGGTGCTGGAAAATCAACCACATTAAAAACAATTTCCAGGTTAATTCAACCGAAAAAAGGGTTAATTGAAGTAGAGGGGAAATCAATGCTAAAAGTAAATTCAAGCCAAATTGTTAAAAGTGGGATCATTCATTGTCCAGAAAACAGAAGGGTTTTTCCACTTTTTACAGTTCAGGAGAATTTACAAATCGGTGCCATCACTAGAAGAAATAAGCATGTCAAAAAAGATTTGGAAAGGGTTTATCACTATTTTCCAAGATTAAAGGAAAGAATTCACCAAAAAGCTGGAACCTTGAGTGGTGGTGAACAACAAATGCTTGCAATTGGACGATCATTAATGGGAGATCCTAAATTGTTACTTTTAGATGAACCGTCCCTCGGAATTGCACCAATATTAGTCAAAGAAATTTTTGAAATTATTAAAAGAATTAATAAGGAGGGTACTTCTATCCTGCTCGTAGAACAAAATGCGAATATGGCTTTAGATATTTCTGATTACTCATATGTATTAGAAAATGGTTGTATTGCACTTGAAGGTAAGTCAAAGGAACTTAAAGAAAATGATGAAGTACGTCGCCTTTATCTAGGTGGATAATTATAAAGTAGAAGATTGGGTTCTAATTACTATATCTAGTGAGATTGGAGGAGAGTACATGATTAATACTCATAACAAAAATTGGCCTTCTAAGTTGCCTACTTCATTAGAAATTCCTGAAACAACATTGTGTCACAACTTAGAAGTGTCCGCAAGTCGATATCCTAATAAAGTTTCCATTATTTATTATGGAGCGGAAATCACTTATTTAAGGCTTTATGAAGAAGTGAATGCTATGGCAGCTTATTTACAAAATTTAGGGGTTAAAAAGCAAGATAAAGTATTATTATATATGCAAAACTGCCCACAGTTTATAGTAGCGTACTATGCTATTTTGAAGATTGGATCTGTGGTAGTACCAGTTAATCCAATGAATGTAACAGAGGAGCTTAAACATTATATTCAAGATGGTAGCGTTAAGGTCGCTTTTGCAAGTCAAGAACTTCACCAATATATCGAACCTCTTATTTCTAAAAGTTGTTTAGAACACATTATTTTAGTCACTTATTCAGACTACGCAGGTGAGTATAAAAATACGCCAAATGTCGTTAAAATGCCTAGAATTACATCCAACTTACCTTCTGTTATTAATTGGAACAGTGCACTCAATCAGTTAATTGATCAAAAGTTTCCAGATGTAAGTCCAGATGATTTAGCGGTAATGCCTTATACATCAGGTACAACAGGAAAACCGAAGGGGTGTATGCATGTACATAGGTCGATACAAGCAAATACACGCTCCTGGGCTCTTTGGTGTCCACTTACTACAGAAGCAAATGTCCTATCGTCGTTGCCTTTATTTCATGTAGCAGGTATGGTTCACAGTATGCTGGTTCCTATATATGTTGGTGCAACTATGGTGTTACTAACTCGATGGAATCGGGAAACTGCAGCTGAAATGATTGAAAAGTATCGGTGTTCACACTGGACAACAATCAGCACTATGGTAATTGATTTTCTAGCAAATCCAAATTTGCCTGATTTTGATATAAGTTCTTTAAAGGTCATTGAAGGTGGGGGAGCAACATTGCCCGATGCTGTTTGCGATAGATTATTAGATTTTACGGGAATCAACTTTGTTGAGGTATACGGATTAACTGAGACGATGGCACATACTCATTGTAATCTAATGGATATACCTAAAAGACAATGTATGGGAATTCCAGCTTTTGATGTTGATGCAAGAATTATAGATCCACAGACACTTATTGAAAAAGGACCAGGAGTTGAGGGTGAAATTATTTTAAATGGACCCCAGCTCTTTAAAGGATATTGGAATCGTCCAGAAGAAAATGAAAAGGCATTTGTCACAATTGATGGGAAGAGATATTTCCGTACAGGTGATATTGGTTACTATGACAATGAAGGTTTTTTCTTCATGATAGATAGATTAAAGAGGATTATTAATGCATCAGGGTTTAAAGTTTCACCAACTGAAATAGAATCAATATTATTTAAACACCCCGCTATTCAACAAGTATGTGTAATTGGGGTACCAGATAATCGAAAGGGAGAGGAAATAAAAGCATTTATTGTTTTAAAAGAGGACCAACGTAGATTTGTCAGCCCAGAAGATATTATTAATTGGACAAAAAAGGAGGTGGCGGCGTATAAATACCCAAGGATTATAGAGTTTGTTGAAGAATTACCTGTTTCAGCTAGTGGCAAGATTCTTTGGAGGCAACTTCAAGAGGCAGAGTGGAAAAAAATATCAAAACTCTTATAATTTTATCTATTTTAAGGATGAATTAAGAATAAAAATATATTTTAGGAGTGAATATTTGTGTCAAATAAAATTAACTGGGACTTTGTAGAACGTAGGGGAAAAAAAGATGGATATTATGCAGTTTGGAAGCCATATGGAATTCCTGAAATTATTGATCCATATAAATCGGTATTTGCTGATGTTGATGTTATGCCCAAATGGGAAATTCCAGAAAAAGTAGCTGTTTCTACTGCAATAACAGGGGCTTTTTTTGGAAAAAATAGCAATCCAAATCAGTTAGTCGATAACGAAAGTATCGTAAAATCTGCAGAAGAGTGTTTAGATGCTGGTGCAACAACTGTGCACCTCCATGCACGAGATAAGAATGGCTTTAATATTCTAGATGCTGACCTTTTTCGTTCTATAGTTGATCCATTGCGCGAAAAGCACCCTGAGGCATTAATTGACGGATGTATGGTTGCTACGCGGCAGGAGGAATGGGAGAATATGAATACTGTATTAGAAAGAAAGACATTAGATGCTGTACCAGTAAATACGTTAGCAGCTTTTAATGGTGATAGTATGTTTGTTAAACCTCCTCATGTGATGATTGAAAAAACAAGACGAATTCAGGAAGCAGGTCTTAAAGTTGAACTTGCTGTTTATACAGATGCTGATATAGATAATGCTAAAAGATATTTAATAGATACAGGTTTGCTCAAAAAACCATATGTATGGGTACTTTTACCTGCATTGCCGGGTTGTAGTCCTATGCATAACCCAAATCAGATGATTAGTGGCCTTAGAAGAATGGTAGAGACTATCTATGATATTGATTCTGATAGTAGAATCATGGTTTGTGGTGCAGGTAGAGCATCTTCCTACCTGACGATGTTAGCAATGTTAATGGGACTTCATGTGCGTGTTGGTATGGAAGATACTATTTATAAATGGCCACATAAAAATGATCTTATTAAATCTAATCTTGAGCGATTTTTAGCCACTAAAGAATTGGCGAAATTTGCAGGACGAGAAATCATGTCACAGAGCGAGTATGCCGAGTGGTTGGGGGTATCTCCAAGAAGCGTTCGAGTATAGCACTATAGTGATCCTGGCTTTTTTAGAATCCTAAAGACTACTATAAATGATAATCTTATGTTTTTTCATTTACAACATTTGTTAATAATAAATCTAAGAGGTAGGGAGGTATATTAAATACTTCCCTTTTTTTTACATAAGTACTAGTTATGATATTAGGTAAATATGAAAAGTTGTAACTAATATTTCTGAGGCAACACCACAATACTATACCTGCGATCATCACTCCAACTGTCTGGATTGCGGAAAGATTCAATAAATAATGCTGATATGAAATAATTAACACTATGTTATCTAATAGGGTCATAATAAAAAAGAAGTATGCAACCTAATTGCATACTTCTTTTTTCAATAAGGCTAGAAACAGAATCCACCACTCCTCTTAACAATGGTGTTCCCATAACTTTCCTTATGTAATCCAAAAACTCAAATTATATATATGGAGAAACCTGTACAATTTTGGCACATGTCTTTTGTAGGATTTTTATATTTATTGTTGAATCTCGCTGTCGATAAATTTCTGAAATTGATATGGGTCTTTGTATTTCCCAGCTACATTGTAAAATGTGTAATTGATTTTGTTGAAAATATCGCACCTCAGATACTAATGAAATTTTTCACTAAACTTTATGGATAACACCTTTACTGGGATAAAGTAATTATTGCTTGTATGCGGATATTGCATTGATTTAATATGTTTAAGCGTCAGGCCAACCCATTCTTGTCCCATTTACTACAATTATTCAATTGAAGAAAGAAGACTTCCACTTCTGGTAAGACCCTTATGACTTTTTTTGGGGGTTAGAGATTTGGATATACAATTATAATAAATGAGGGATCTTATGATTCCTTTATTATAACAATCTTTATTGTGAAATTAGAAGAGAAATTCTTAATCCTTCGAAATCAGAACAGCCCAGTTTTGATAATTTTGAATCCTATGGTTAGTCCTTCCCTTCATGTCAATCCGAAACAAAATTTCCTGTAACTTACATTGTTTTTTACAAGTAAAAAATAAAAATACTTAAAGTCCTCGCCTTATAAAAGGTGGGGACAATTTGTCGAAAACATTTTAACAAATAAATTAGATTAAATTCATAATGCGACTACTTAAGTAGTATATTAAATTAAAATTAATTTTCGGAATTTTTAAAATTAAACCTCACTCAAATTGCTTATAAAATTACTTAAATAAATGGTAAGGAGGGGCATCTAATGAAAGGTTTTGAGTATTGGACTATTGATAGGCTCGTAAAGCTTCCGATTGAGGAGTTACTGAGAATTTTCCGAAATCTAGAGCCACCAGTTTCTGGAGAAATGCAAGGAGAGTATTCATCAAGATTACCTATGCAATTCGAGGAAGACATCCAAATTTATTTTGAGTCTAGATTAGGTCATTGGTTAGGTAAAGCCTATTCTTTAGAGGCAGTTGGTAATCTACCCGGTCAAGGCTATAACCTATGGTTAAGTAATGAGGGTGTGATACGTAAAAAACGTTTTGGATGGAAAATTGGGAATTCCAATTTTGATGGTAAGCCATCTCTAATAATGCAATACAGTGTATTTAATAATGATTCTGGAGCTGATGGATTACGAGATGAAATACGTAGGGTGAAACCAGGTTTGTATATGGGGATTTATTATTCTCATGTATTGAGACCACCATTTACCTTAAGTTGGGATGAAGGAAAGGGGCACACTTCATTTCGTATATTTTTTCTGTTTGGTCCGACAAATCAATGGCGTGGAGTAGATGATCCCGAGGCTGAAATACTTAAGTAGTAACTTCAAGGAAGAATCAGAACTAAGGGGAAAAGTGATGACTAAAATTATTACGGAGAAAAATGTTGAAATACCAATGCGAGATGGGACGGTTACAAGAGCTGATGTCATACGTGAAAGTAGTATTGAGACTGCTCCAGTCATACTTCAAAGATTTCCGTACGATAAAGATAGTATAAACACGCTTGCTATTATAAATCCAATACACGCTACACAGCGTGGATATATTGTTGTCATCCAGGATACTCGAGGTAGATTTAATTCAGACGGGGGCTTTAATCCATTTTTTCATGAACAGACAGATGGATACGATACAGTTGAGTGGATTGCCGAACAACCCTGGTGTAATGGAAAAGTAGGGATGTTTGGCTCATCCTACTATGGGGTGACTCAATGGTTAGCTGCTAGCCAAAAGCCTCCTCATTTATATGCCATGATACCTTTTGTTACTGCATCTAATTATTATGATGGTTGGACATATCAAGGTGGGGCGTTTCAGTTAGGTTTTAATCTTTTTTGGACGTATCGGTTAGCTGCTGATTTTTTATCGAAACAAATAAAAGATGGTAAAGCAACAATAGAAGACTTAGAAGAAAATATTATCGCACAGTCTCAAATAGATGAACAATACAAAGTACGTCCTTTACAGGATGCCGTTAATGAAAATATATATTGGTATAAGGATTGGCTACAACACTATATGTATGATGATTATTGGAAGAAGGTTTCTCCAAAAGAATTTTATAAAGAAATCGATATTCCCGTTTTTAACGTTGGGGGGTGGTTTGATATTTTTATTGGTGGGACCATTGAGAACTATATTGGCATGAAAAACAGAAAAGGGAACCTCGGAACGACAGGCAATCAATTACTTATCGGTCCTTGGTCACATGGAGATGGAAATTGGGGGATTTATCCAGATATTAACTTTGGAATATATGCCTCTAGTCTCGCCATTAACCTACAAGAAAAGTGCCTTCGATTTTTTGATTATTGGTTAAAAGAAGAGAAGAACCAGTTAGATAACGAGAAACCGGTTGAGATTTTTGTAATGGGTGAAAATCGTTGGTATAAAGAAAAAGTCTGGCCACTTGCCAATACTGAATGGACCAATTTTTATTTCCATAGTAATGGAAAGGCCAACACAAGAATAGGCGATGGAAAACTGAGTGTAGAAAAACCTACATGGGAAATTGAGGATATCTATTTATACGATCCTCGAAACCCTGTACCAACGCTTGGGGGTCAGACTTTACTAACAGGGATGAATAATGCTACTAATCAAGGTCCGAAAGACCAGAGAGAGGTCGAGAATCGATCGGATGTCTTATGTTATACGAGTGATCCTCTAGAGACCAAATTGAAAGTGATTGGCCCCATTAAAGCTATACTTTACACATCTTCTTCTGCGAAAGATACCGATTTCACAGTCAAACTTGTCGATGTTCATCCAAATGGGAAAGCAATAAAATTAACTGAAGGGATTATACGTGGACGATTTCGAAACTCGCTAGAACACCCAGAATTATTGGTTCCAGGAGAGATCTATAGATTTGAAATCGATATGCTGGTAACAGGAAATGTATTCCTAGCAGGTCATCAGATTAGAGTAGAAGTATCGAGTAGTAATTTTCCTCGCTTTGATGCAAATACCAATACAGGTGGTAATATTGCTGAAGAAACGTACGAGGATATGACCCAGGCTGTAAATCGAATATTTCATAATGAAACATATCCGAGCCATATAATACTTCCTATAATTTCCTAGGTATGACACAGAATATAGAAAAAAATTCTAGTTTAATAATTAATGATAGGTGGGCTTATGAAAATACAAGAGAGCATTTCGATCCTGAAAGATTTCGGTTTTACAGAATACGAAGCGAAAATCTATATTACTTTACTTTCCAAGCATCCGTTAAACGGAAATGAAATCGCTTCCATTTCTGGAGTCCCTAGCCCTAAGGTATATGAATGTTTACGACGACTGACTGAAAAGGAATATATTTTCCCAGTCACTGTCAGTTCACAGCAAAAAAAGATGAAGAAATACATTCCACTACCATTTTCAGAGCTACTTAATAACTTTCAAAGGGATTTTCGTGAAAACAAAAATACTTTAAACAGCTTTTTTGAAGAAATTTCAACACGCGGTAATTATAATGAATCAGAATTGTTGCATATTCAAGGTTATGCAACATCATTGGAGGCGATAAAACAATCAATCGATGAGTCTCAACAAGTAATCTATCTAAGCTGTTGGAAAGAAGAATTAAACTATTTGCTAGAATCATTAACCGCTGCACATCTTCGTGGTGTAAAAATTATCATGATATTTTTTAACGATACACCAATGGATACACCCTGGAAGAGCTATTACCATTTTAGCAGTTATAAGCGACATGAAGGTGAATTGTCATGTGTGATTGATGAAAAAAAAGTTTTTGTTTTAGAGTCTCTAAAAGAGGATCCACATACTATCGTCGCAACTCATAAATCATTGGTGAAAACAACTTGTAACTATATAAGACATGATATTTATGTGAATAGAATATTGGCGGATTTTATAGACATCTTGTCAGATCATTATGGTGAAAATCTAGAAAAATTAATCAGTGAATTATAGATAAATGGAGGGATAAACCCAGTGAAAGCGGAAAAAAAAGGGTGGATAAATTTTATAATCATACTAGTTTTAATGATGGTTATTGTTGGCTGTTCTTCAAATTCTAAAAGCAATGAAAATAGAGATCAACAATCCAATAATAACGATAATACTGAGGATGTAGGTGGTGAGGTTGTCATCGCATATGACTCTGATATTAGTCATTACGATCCAATTAAAGGTAGCTCAGGTTATGATAATACCTTACTGTGGCCAGTCTACGATACTCTCATCACCTTTACAAAAGATCTTCAACCACAACCTGGATTAGCCGAGTCATGGACATTTGAAGATGACAAAACATTAGTGCTTAATTTACGGGAGGAAGTTACGTTTCATGATGGAACTCCATTTAATGCAGAAGCTGTAAAATTTAATATTGAACGGACAAATTCAGATGAATCAATTGTAAATGAATTACAAAACATTTCTAGTGTTGTAGTAGTAGATGAAAAAACAGTTAAACTTCATCTATCCCAACCTGATTCCTCCATTTTGTTAGCCCTTTCAGACCGTGGTGGAATGATGGTTTCTCCATCAGCTGTAGAAGAAATGGGTGAGGACTTTCAACAAAGTCCTGTAGGAACAGGAGCATATAAAATGGTGAAACGTGTGCCTAGTAATGAAATAGTCTTAGAAGCATACGAAGATTACTGGCAAGAAGGTCAACCTTACTTAGATAAAATCACAATTAAAATTATGTTAGAGGAAAATACAAGAATCAATGCTTTAAAATCAGGGGAGGTTGATTTTGCCACAAAAATCTCACCAGGAAATGCAGCAAGCTTAGAGAATGATTCGAATATCACATTACTAGAAAGCTCTACTGTTGAATTTAGACTTTTATACGTAAATGCTTCACAAGCACCGTTAGATAATAAAGAAGTACGAAAGGCTATTCAATATGGAATCAATAGGGGGGCACTAATCCAGGCAATTAATTTTGGAAAAGGTGAGCCTGCTTATCAACCATTTCCAAAAGAGTATTGGCCAGCAGATCCTGATTTGACAATCGAGTATAACCCAGAAAAGGCAAGACAAATCCTAAAAGATGCAGGATTAGAAAACATATCATTCCAAATGAATTATTTCACGAACGCATATCAGCAAAGAATTGCTGAAGCGATAAAAGGTCAATTAAGTGAAATAGGAATTACTGTAGAATTAAATACTCTAGAATTAAACGCAGCAATCGACAATTACTTTGCTGAAAAGGGAGTACCACTATTCCAATCAGTATGGACAGGACGACCAGATCCTCAAATGACAATAAGTTACCTCTTTAATCGTGACAGCTTTTTCAATGCAGGAGATTATTCAACAGAAGAAATTGAAGATCTCATATTAAAGGCAGCGGGTACGTATGAGCAAGAAGACCGTGCAGAAATATATAGAACCATTACTCAGAAAGCTGTAATTGATGAAGCAATTATTATCCCACTCTTCTTCACACCAGCCATTGATGCAATGAACAATTCAATTAAAGGATTTGAACAAAATCTATCTGGTAAACCTATTTTCTCTACAATTAGAAAAGAGGAATAAAATGACTGATTTTACGATAGGAGAGGTTTTGGTATGTTTTTAAAATTTTTAATGCGTAGGTTGCTTTATGTTTTTCCTATGCTTTTTATCACAACCTTAGTAGTGTTCTCCTTCATTCTTTTAATCCCGGGCGATCCAGTTCTGGCATTGCTCGGGGAGAATGCTACTGCTGAAAATATTGAACAATTAAGAAAACAATTAGGACTTGGCCAACCCATTTTAATACAATATTTTAATTGGGTATCAGATGCAATTCAGGGGGATTTAGGGAAGTCCATTTTTACTGGTGAATTGGTGCATGAAGCTGTATTTAGTAGGCTATCAATAACTTTTCAGATAGTGGTATTGGCTATGATTTTTTCCGTTTGCGGGGGAATGTTTTTTGCAATTATCTCCATATTCTATCCAGGTAGTTGGATAGACTATATTTCTCGTTTTTTAGGGAATTTTGGAATGGCCATTCCGAATTTTTGGTTGGCGATGATTCTTATCATATTTTTCAGTTTAAAACTCGGCTGGTTGCCTGCAACAGGGTTCACAAGCATTACGGAAGGAATTATTCCTTTTTTAAAAGGGTCCATGTTACCAGCATTATCACTAGGTGCAGTCGGAACGGCACAAATTACGAGACATTTACGTTCTTCCTTGCTTGAAGTGATGGGAACAGATTATATACGTACCGCATATTCAAAAGGCGTTGATAGATGGAGTGCAATTTTCCAACATGGGCTCCAAAACGCAATGATCCCAGTTGTTACAACCATTGGAATCTTGTTCGGCAATTTATTAGGTGCGACAGTCGTGATTGAAACTGTTTTCGGAATCCCAGGTATAGGTCAGCTTGCAGTTACCTCGATATTACAACGTGATTTTACGATGTTGCAAGGTGTGGTACTCGTCATGATTGTGATGGTTATACTCATTAATTTGATTACTGACATTATTTATTCCGTATTGGATCCACGAATTGAATATTAGGAAAGGTGGGAAACAATGAATATAAAAACTTTTCTTCCAAGATTAATCGATGAAAGAGTTGCTTTTATAAGTGCAATTTTCTTACTAATCCTTATTATTGTTTCTTTTATTGCTCCTTTCATTGTTCCACATGATCCCTTTAAACAAGATCTCATGAAAGTGATGCTAGGTCCATCCTCACAGCATTGGTTAGGCACAGATGAACTTGGGCGTGATATTTTTAGCAGACTATTAATGGGAGGAAAGGCTGCGATTCAGGCTGGATTAGTTGCAATCATCATCCCTGTCTTTATCGGTGTACCATTAGGCATCATCTCTGGTTACTTTGGTGGAGTAATCGACGATATTTTTATGCGGATCGTTGATAGTATTCTAGCTATTCCAGCTATTTTATTAGCGTTAGGCATCACCGGGGCATTAGGAATCAGCCTATGGAATGCAATGATTGCAGTTGGAATTGTGTTTACACCTCAATTTGCAAGACTTGCAAGAGGGCAAACTCTTCAGGTTCGCACAGAACCGTATATTGAAGCGGCGCAAATATCGGGTGCAGGAGTCTTTTGGATTACGTTAAAACATATCATTCCTAACATTTCACCACCGATTATCGTCCAGGCTTCGTTTAACATTAGTTATGCCATTCTTGTTGAATCAATGCTTAGCTTTCTTGGTTTGGGAGCCCAATCCCCACAAATTAGTTGGGGGAATATGATACAGCAGGCGTATAGCATGATTAATATCAATTCAACAATGATTATCTATCCAGGATTAGCCATTGTCTTTACCGTACTAGCGGGTAACTTTTTGGGGGATGGACTCCGTGTAGCGCTTGATCCGACCTATAAAAAATATTAAATACAGGAGGAGGTAGGATGAATACCGTAGGTAAGCCTTTATTAGAAGTATCAAATCTCGAAGTAATTATTCAAACATCTAAGGGAGCATTTAAACCCGTAAATAATGTTTCATTTTCTATTCATAAGGGTGAGATTATCGCTTTAGTAGGGGAGTCTGGAAGTGGAAAGAGCTTAACATCTCTATCCATCATGGGGTTAAACTCAAAAGAAATATCATATGGAAAGAGTAGTTCAATCCAATTTAATAATCAAAATTTATTAGGATTGAATGAAAAGGAATTGAGGAAGATCCGTGGAAAGGAGATTTCTATGATCTTCCAAAATCCAATGTATTCATTAAATCCTGTTCATAGAATAGGCAAACAGATTACTGAGTCTATACTTCTCCATAAAAAACTTAGATTTAAAGAAGCGGAAAAATTTGCATTAGAACTGTTGGATAAGGTTGGGATTCCTGATGCAAAACGGCGTTTACTGGAATATCCACATCAGTTATCTGGGGGAATGAGACAACGAGTAATGATTGCATTAGCTCTTGCATGCAATCCACAATTGATTATTGCAGATGAACCAACAACAGCGCTTGACGTTACTATTCAAGCACAAATTCTTGCCATTTTAAGAGATTTGCAGCAAGAATTTGGAGTTTCGATTCTATTAATCACTCACGACCTGGGTGTGGTTGCAGAAATAGCCGATCGAATATTGGTCATGTATTGTGGGAAAATCGTCGAGGAAGGAACAGTCGGGTATGTTTTTGAAAATCCTCAACATCCATATACAAAAGGATTGATGGAGAGTATACCGCCATTACATGGAGAGAAAAAGTCAAGGTTAAATGCAATATCTGGTTCAGTACCTAATCCTGTAGAACTACCTAACGGTTGTAGTTTTGTCACACGATGCGAATTCGCAACAGATAAATGCAGCGAAATTGAACCACAATTGATAGAACAGTCAACAGGAAGTCGTGTTGCATGTTGGAATCCACTTACGAAAGGAGAGGAAACAAAATCATGCAGCAGCCTCTAGTTACTGTAGATAATGTGAAAAAGCATTTTCCTGTTGGAAGTGGATTATTTGGAAAGAAAAACCACTTTGTAAAAGCGGTAGATGGTATAAGTCTAGATATTTATGAGGGTGAAACCGTAGGTTTGGTGGGTGAATCAGGCTGTGGAAAGTCTACACTAGGAAGAATGATCGTCGGTCTTTCTAAGACTTCAGCTGGTCAGATCTATTTTGAAGGAAAGTCTCTAAGTGAATTTAAGAATCGGAAACAATTAGGGAATAATCTTCAAATGATTTTTCAAGACCCACTTTCCTCTTTAAATCCAAGGATGAAAGTATCTGATATCATTGCTGAACCATTAGTTATCCAGAGGGTTGGTAGTAAGAAAGAAAGAAGAAAAATCGTAGATGAACTCTTGGAAAGGGTAGGTTTATCAGCCTTCCACGGGAACAGATACCCTCTTGAATTCTCTGGAGGGCAAATGCAACGCATTGGGATAGCACGAGCATTAGCGCTAAAGCCAAAACTTATCATATGTGATGAACCTGTTTCTGCGCTAGATGTGTCGATCCAAGCACAAATCTTAAATCTATTAAAAGAAATTCAAGAGGATATGAATCTTTCGTATCTTTTTATTGCTCATGGTATTCAAGCCGTGAAGCATATAAGTGACAGAATCGCTGTGATGTATTTAGGAAAAATCATTGAAATTACTAATACAGAGGAATTATTCAAAAACCCTCGTCATCCTTATACGAAGGCTCTCCTCTCTGCAGTTCCCAGTCCGAATCCAAAGATGAGAGAAAGAGAAAGAATAATTCTAAATGGAGATTTACCAAGTCCAGCGAATCCACCCAGTGGTTGTAGCTTCCATACCCGCTGTCCAATGGTTATGGAGAGTTGCAAAAGGATTTCTCCAACATTACTACAAACTTCAGAAAATGGTATGACAGCGTGCTTGCTATATGAAAACAAAGAAGTACAGATGGACTTACAACGCCTATAAGACAATAATTGCCACCAATCACAATAGAAGGGTTGAGGTTTTAATGAAAAGCAAAGTCATTTTGACAGTTGCCCCTACAGGAGCTTGGCCAACAAAGGAAGATACTCCCTATATACCACTACAACCTGAAGAAATTGCAAATGAAGTATATGAATGCTATAAAGCAGGAGCTTCGATTGCACATATTCATGTACGTGATGATCAAGGAAATGCATCGATGGACTTCACAAAATTTAAAGAAACTGTTGAGCTCATCAGGAGCAAATGTGATATCGTTCTTAATTTGACAACTTCAGGTGGATTGGGACTTGAAGATGAAGTAAGGATGAAACCTTATATAGAGTTGAAGCCCGAGTTTGCTAGTTTTGATTGTGGTTCAATGAACTGGTCCCATACAACGACATTTATTAATAGCCCTACCTTTCTAGAAAAATCTGGAAAAGAAATGAAGAAAAATAATGTAAAACCAGAAATTGAAATATTTGATGTAGGGATGCTTGATAATGCGAAATATTATATCAACAAAGGGATTCTTGATGAACCTGCCCACTTTCAATTTGTATTAGGTGCACCTGGTGGAATGGCAGCCACTGTTGAAAATTTAGTGTTTTTAAAAAATCAACTCCCACCAAATTCAACATGGAGTGCATTTGGTATAGGGAAAATGCATTTACCTATTTTGTACGCTACCCTTGCTCTTGGGGGGAATCTTAGAGTGGGAATGGAAGATAATATCTTTTATTCAAAAGGTGTCTTTGCAAAATCGAATGTTGATTTTGTCGAGAGAGCAAAAAGAATTGTACATGAATTTGGAAAATCGATTGCAACACCAGATGAAACTCGTAAAATCTTAGGTTTAAAGAATAGTTATATCAATAAATAAATGGATAAGATATAGGGGTGATTAAAATGTCTATAAAAGGAAAACTAAAGCTTCAGTATGATGGAGGTGCCATTCCTTTTCATAATCCTCCAATAAAGCCGGCACATTTAGTTTTTACATCAGCTTCGGCTCTGTTAATCAAGTATATTTCAGATCCCGATGTAGTTTCGAGTATCATCCCAGAAATATTCGAAATAAATGAAAAGCCCGTTATATTAGCAGGATTTTACAATTGGGGTATGTCTCGAAACGGCGGATATCGTGAAGTAATGCTTTTTGTCAATGTTACATTCCAAGGAAAGGCATACATTTATCCAGTATTTTTATATGTAACAAATGAGACTGCATTGATTGCTGGCCGAGAGCCTTTAGGAGTTCCAAAGTTATTAGGGCATATTGAATTTTCACCACTAAAAGAGACTAATAGTCCACTTGTTTCTGCTAAATTGGAGCGACCAACTGGAGTTCCTCTTGCATACAGCGTGATAAGGCCTGTTAGGTATTACGGGAAATGTGAGGAAAATTCAAAAGTAATGGAACAACCTCCAATTATAGGGGTTAGAAGTTTTCCAGGTGAACCGCCAATTACAGATGTTGTTGCTGCTCAATTGGAATTTACTAGTGGTGATATTTGGGAATGTGATGGTTCCATTTCATATACAGGGTTTTCTCAAATTGATGATGTCCATAAACTCCCAGTAATTGAGCATTTAAATACATTCATGATAACAAATGCTTCAGCAAAATTTGTTAATGGAAGCTTAGAACGTTTTCAAATTCAAAAGGGTATACAAGGGGTGTGACTTTTGAGAGCCGCTATCATTGGAGCAGGTGCCATTGGTACATTGGTCGGAGCATTAATTAGCAAAAATAATGTACCTATTGACATCATTGATGCTAATGAAGAAATTGTTAACGTACTAAATGATCAAGGGGCAACCATCAAGGGATATTTGAATCTAAATGTACCCGTAAATGCATTAACACCAGATCAAATGACAGGAACATATGATGTTATATTACTTTGTATAAAACAGACTGCAAATCCAAAGGCATTACCTAAACTTATACCATTTTTGCATAAAGAGAGTATAGTTTGTACCTTGCAAAATGGTATTCCAGAAGAAAGTGTATCGGCTTATGTAGGAAAAGAAAGAACTATCGGAGGGGCAGTAGGTTTTGGGGCAAGTTGGGTGGAGCCAGGTGTTACCAACTTTACTTCTACTATTGAAGTATTATCGAAATATGCTTTTGAAATTGGTGAGTTAGACGGTACCATTACTAATCGCATTTATAAAATAGAAAGATTGCTATCAAACGTAGGAAAATGCAATGTTTTAGATAACTTTATGGGTCTACGTTGGTCAAAATTGCTGATGAATGCAACATTTAGTGGGATGTCTGCAGCTCTAGGATGTACATTTGGAGACGTATTAAAAAATGAGACTGCACTCAAATGTGTCGCATATATCGCTGATGAAACCATAAAGGTCGCACATAGCCATGGGATTAAATTAACCGAAATGCAGGGCACGAATTTTGAAACATTGGAGATTAGGGAACAACAAGATTTTATTAAGAAGTTTCCTATTTATTATGAAGTATGGAATCAACATAGCAAACTTAAAGCAAGCATGTTACAAGATTTAGAGCTTGGTAGAAAAACTGAAATAGATTTTATAAATGGATATGTATCGAAAAAAGGAAAGGAAACTGGCATTCCAACACCTTATAATAACATGGTGGTAAAGATTATAAAGAAAAAGGAACAAACAGGTGAAATAAACACACTGGGGTTTTTAGAAAGATTTGAAGAAGTTGGAGAGAAAGGTGGAGAAATTTGACCAATCATAAAACGATTACTATTTGTGGTTCAGGATTAATGGGGTCAGGGATATCCATACTCTTTGCAGTAAATAAATATAAAGTAAAAATATACGCAATTGACGAAACTGAGGAACAAGTAAAATCGAAATTAAAAACGAAGCTAGAAATCCTATATAAAAAGGGCATTATGAATAATGCCCCTATTGAATTAGTACTTAACAATATTCATGTTACAGACCAACTCTACGAAGCTACAGAAGCAACCGAAGTTGTAATCGAGTGTATACCGGAAGACTTGGAATTAAAGCAAAACTTAATTCAAGTTCTTGACACTATTTGTGGTCCAGAAGTTATATTAGCATCTAATACCTCTGTATTGAGCATTACAGAAATTGCAGCAACCTCAAAACATAAAGACAGAATCGTTGGAACACATTTTTGGAATCCACCATATTTAATACCCCTAGTTGAGGTAGTAAAAACCAATGAAACTAGTGAGGAAACAATGGATCGAATCATAAGTATCCTAGAAGCGATTAACAAACGACCTATTAGAGTAAATAAAGATGTACCTGGCTTTGTTGCGAATCGACTACAACATGCATTATGGAGGGAGGCTATATCAATTGTTGAGAATGGTATAGCAGATGCAAAAACGGTAGATGAAGCAATTAAGTACAGCTTTGGTCAAAGACTATCTATTCTAGGACCTCTTGAAAATGCTGATATGGTAGGAACTGATTTAACCTTAGCCATTCATAATTATATATTCAAATACTTAGAAGATACGAAAGAACCATCTCAAATATTAATAGAAATGGCTATGAGTAATGAAAAAGGATTTAAAACACAAAAAGGTTTTTATCAGTGGGATGAAAATAAAATACAGGATATTGAAAATAAATTGTTGGATCATCTTATTAAGATTAATTATGAATATTGAAGATAGATATAATATATAAAAAAGAAGCAAAAAGACAAAAATCATAAGCAGAAAGAAAATCGGTTCATATAGTGTGAACTTTTGCCTATAGGAGAAAACGATAAATCTGCTATGTTAAGTGATGAACTAACTCCCAACTACGAATATCCCTAACTGGTTTTTGACGAAGTACTTCGGGAATATAAAAACCTTATATTTTTTATCTTTAGTAGTTATTATAGGGAATTTGGATTTTTATTTAAATTTTATTACTTTTTGCTAATTGAGTTTTTAAACTGAAACAAACACTTTCTCATCAAAAAAAAGCAAGTGCGAACTGAACTGACCTAGCCAAATGAGACACATATAAAACACCTTAACGTATTAAATTTAACACTTTTTCAATAATTTGAAATTGGTTCTTTACTGGAAACTAGATCAAGCACATTGTCACTTTACTTGGAGCCTCTGCGGGCATAGATTCTTTAGCCAGGAAGCTTAGATATCTCAAATAGAATCTGGCTTAGCCATAATAGGCTATCATGCCCGCATCTCCAAATAAAGTGCACGCCTTTTCTACATGCGAAGTGGATAACCCCACCCCCATTAAGATGCCTTTAATCCAAATTCTTTTGGAGTTAAATAACCTAATTTTGCTTGAATCCTATCCTCATTGTAAAGATGAATGTACCCATCTATTCTAAAAATAACTTCTATATTAGACAGGGTATTAAACTTACAATATTGGAATTCCTCTGTCTTTAAATTTGAATGAAATGATTCAATTACTGCATTATCCCAACAGTTTCCTCTTCTAGACATACTACTTATTAAATGATGTTCTTTTACATAACTTTGAAAAGTATACGAAGTATACACACTCCCTTGATCAGAGTGGATAATAACTCCTTCTGGCTGATTCCGTTTATTCAAAGCATCCTGCAGCGTATCAATTACCAATGGCGTTTGTTGATGATTATAAATCTTATAAGCTACGATTTCATTATTATACAAATCCATAATCGTAGACAAATATAATGTTTCGCTGCCATACTGGATATACGTAATATCCGTTACCCACTTCTCATTTGGCTTACTTGCACTAAAATCACGATTAAGGATATTAGGTGCAATGACTTCACTTTCTCCCTGCGATTTCCACTTACGTTTTGGTTTCACCTTACACTGCAAATGATGCTTCTGCATAATCTTTTGAACTGTATTCCTATTTAGATAAATATGATGTTTTCGCTTTAACATAGCTCTAATTTTACGGTGACCATACTTATATTTAGTAGCCTTACAGATTCCTATTATCAAATCTTCATGTTCATTCTTATATTCCCCATACCCGTTTGTCCAACGATAATAACTAGAACGAGGAACCTCCAAAACCTTTAAAATGGAAGTTACACTATACTTTTCTCGAAATTGTTCGACCAATTGTACTACTATCCTTTTATCGACTCCTTTCTCATCGCCAAATACTTTTTTAAGATTTCATTCTCCATTTTTAAGTGAGTAAGTTGATTATTAATTCGCTCATCCTTGCTTAAGGATTCGGGTCCATGCCCAAATGTATATTGTTTACCAATTGGCTGATCAAACCGATACAATTCTCCATTCTTGTACCATCTCATCCAAGTTTCAATTTGGGTTTTATTCTTGATTTTGTATTTGTTCATAATTGCCCTTGTTGTTAATTTTCCTTCTACCTTATCTCTTACTACCGCCCATTTAATCTCTTTTGTATATACAGTTTTTTTGCCCACGCAAAAACACCTCCGAATAATGTCACCATACTTATCTAAAGTATTGCCATTTTGGAGGTGTTTTATATTGTCTCACTATTTTAGGTTAGTCCATACTCTGGTAAAATTGCATTGCTTTTTTTGTGTTTTGTAATTTAAGCCACTCGAACAACGTACTTTCTATTTACCATCAAATACTTATGCTTGTGTGAAGGTGTGGGAAATGGTTCATAGAATAAAAGCAGTATGAAACTAGCAAATGGTGCTGATTCCAGACTGATTATGGATGACGTTTGAAAAGATTTGTTAGAAATATAAATTCACGGAAACGATAAACAAGCAGTGGAGTATAATCTTTTTCCACAGTTAAAGATATAACATAAACCCGCTCCTGCCATTGGTGTAGTTTGCGGTGGTTTCCTTTTGGAAATCACAGGAATGTATACTGGAAAAAGGGATCGGGTTTATTAATTTTAATCACTATTTAGTGAAATGCATATGCATGGATGAGATCTCGCTCTAATGAGAGCATAGTTGTTGTTATCTTGAAAGAATAAAATTATGTGATGTTCCTAATATTTAGCAGAGATTCAATTAAACAACAGATCAAAGAATATCTTTGTGCTAGTGTGGAAAAATTAAAAGAAATGCCATTTAAATTTGACTATATGAAAACGAGGGATATATATGGATCTACATAGGCTGCTTTTGTTCATTAATATTCTCGGTATTTGCTTTCCCGTGGCACTTACATATGTAATGATAATGAATATTTTATTTAGAATTCCCATTCAACCTGTATCAATAATCATATTAGCTTTTGGATATATAGTCATGATTAAATCTAATATGTTGTTTCAAGAGCTTTGGAATAAATGGAGAAATCGATATTAACCGGTAGAAATATTCTTCTTGTATTAAATAATAAAATGGACAATGAAAATACATCGGTACCCCTATTGTCATAAATGGGAGGCTAACCTTACAAAAAGGATGATTTTGAATACACTTTGTACCAATTCTTTATCCATGAAGAAATGCAGTCTGATATTTACCCTGTGAGGTGTGGAAGAAGTATAAACCTATTCAAAACCTAACCTTAATCGTTACTTCTTTATTAGTTTGTTTTAGCTTAAATAAAAATCTTAGTATCTCCATCTCGTAGTATGGCATGAGAAAAATACCTTGCTGTATATATGCTTCATCTTATTATCGAATATAATTAAGTCCTCATCAGTACTTTCAAGGATTCCTAAAAATTCATTGATATAGGTTCAATCAGTACTCGACTTCCCTAATAATTCCTGAGTAAAGGCATTAACAAACTGTAACTTATACATATTTAATTATCCCTATATACCAATTTTGTACTATAAACCTAATATTTCTAAAGATTTAAAATAATATCTGTGCAAAAAGACACTCGTAATGTAGATATGGAAAATATTTCAATGACTTCAATTCATGATCTAGCAATGTTAATAAAATAATTTGGTAAAATTATCCCAGAGTTAAGAACCTAGGATTTAACAGCATGGTATAGATAACTGATAAACAAAAAAGAAAGGAATTTAAAATGAATAAAAATAGGAATCTTAAACCTTATAATCGAGAAGATATTGAAGAAGCACTTAGTAAAATGGGCGATGCTGCAAGAGAAGAAGCAAGAAAAAGTGGAAATCCCGATGCTTCAATAGTTTATACGAGTAATGGAAAGATGATAAGAGAATATGTAGATGGACGGATAGAAAAAATATAGGGAATAATTAAAGAATAAAAAATCCAGCTTAATTGAAAAGAATTGCTAAGAATAAAAAGGATTGATAAGGAATAAGGAAACAAGGGCGGAACAGAGTGAAATTTCTTCAATAAATTTGGAACAATCATGATTGGCACTCATTTTTATGTAATCATTTGGATAAGTGTGAGGTTCTTAGAACAGAGGATATATGAACTTGTTTTATCTTGCGCTCATCCAAAAGAAGGATTAACGTTTATTTTTTCTAGCACGCAAATCTGCCAAATTTATAATTTAAGTGCTAACCGAACATATATTCGCATATGATATTTTTATAAGGAGGAGCTAATGTGATAAAAGATCGTGGGAAAATGAAATGGGGGGCTGCATTTATGTTGCCTGAAATGGTGGCTTCCCATAACAAGGTGGATTGGGATTATAAAAAAGTTGAAAAACCTATCCTTGATGAACATCTATTAGAAGAAATAAACCAAACGATATGTAGTGCAATGGAGTATAACCAAGAACTAGTGTTTACCTTGTACCAAAATGGAGAATTCCAAATACTAGCTGGAAAAGTACTTTATCTAGAACAAATTAGGTATGAGTTAAGAATTTTAGATAAATTTGACGAAATACACAAGGTTAAGCTAAACGACATTGTTAAAGTTATATTTAATTGTGATTGCAAGTAAATAGTGCTTTAAACCAGGGAAGAATAATGGATATAACTCAGATTGAACTGTTATTCTTCAACAATTTAATAAATTCTTACTAACTGAGTATTAAAGTTCGTTAAGCAAAAATCAGTAATCAGTTTAATACCGATTTAATAATGAATCCTCTAGAGTATATCTAAAGAAAAAATCCCGCTTCTCTTTGTCAGGAGCGGGTTGTCCATTTTAAAACGTCTTTACGTTTATTTCATTCATACAATTGTTACTAATAGTGGAGGATGAAAATTAAAGGGATAAATAAATGCATGACAAGACTCAAGTTGGATTCTATAATAACCCGGGAAAGAAGAGATAAAATGAGTGAATTTAGTCAACTTATCAATGCCTTGCGGTACAATAAAGCCTACGAAGCATATTATGAGGAAAGCAAGGCAGAAATAAATGAAACAATTAATAGTCTGTATTCATTTATTCAGGAAGGGTTTACTGCTGGATATGAAAGTGGGAGAAAAGAAGGTTATACCGAAGGAGTTATAGATACAAATATTAAAATGTTATTCAAACTAGTAACCCAAACCGATTTGAGTGATACAGAAATATTAACTATTTTAGATAAACAAGAAGAAAATATTTATATCCAACAATTGAAAGAATTAAGAAAATCAAATCATTGATTTTACGTAGGATATGATAAGTGTGACATCCAGATTTCCCCAAATATGCCCCTACTCCTTGAAAAACGGGGTATTAATTGTTTGAGGAATTACTTAACTCTTTGGGAATCTACCGATATCAATATAAACAGAAAATATTCGACATATTTTAAAGGAGTTTATATATATGGATATCGAATAGATACACGTCTAGAAAATACATTTTAGAAAATATTGATTTATTATATTCTAAAAGCAATTTCCTAAATAGAAATGCTCGAGATCTGTTGAAGAAGTTAGTTAAAGATACCAAAGTTAATATGCGAAGTGAAAGGAGTGTTGCAAACGTGAAATACATGTAATAAGTGCCAAACGTCTTGGGCGGCCCGATATGTATGATCATCTTTTTTTTCCAGTAAATGAGTATAGTGAATCAGATGCCATTGCACAATTTCAACCTGTTGAGAAATTTACGAATAAATACAATCGTATAGTTCCATACACAGCATACGAATATGATGGGAACACGTACCACCATATTATCTACTCAGGTATTGCTGATGAAAGTGAGATTAATGATTAGAGACAAATTCCTGTTTGCCCAAAGTATAAGCAATTTCTGCATTATGCTTAAATTCCACAATCGGGCGTTTTTCATTAATAAAAAAGCGTCTTTTTGCATGTACAACACATTTAAGTGATTGAGGTGTAAAAAAGATTGAGACACATGGATATACAAACTTTATATAAAATAAAAGAAATTACATCAGTTGGTGAATGGAAAGAAGTTGAAGGTTGTCCGAATTACATGATAAATACAGATGGCGAGGTATTAAATAAAACTAATGGCAAAATATTAACACACCATATTAACACTGGAGGGTATAAGTTTGTTAGCTTAAGAATTAACGGTAAACCTAAACAGCTATTAGTTCATCGACTGGTCGCAATAGCATTTATACCTAATCCTGATAACAAACCAATTGTTAACCATATGGATTCAGACCGATTAAATCCAAAAAAAAGTAATTTAGAATGGGTTACTCACAAAGAGAATTCTGACCATATGGTTAATAGTTTTCGTAGTCCTAATCAAACTATGACAATTTTGTTAGATAAGATGGGTAATGAGATATGTGTTTTTCCATCCCATAGTCGATGTATAACATACATATTTAACCGTTTTCGCATTGAACATGGATACGATGAGGGTGAGGCAATAGTTGAGGATATAGAATTCTACACAGAGTTACCTCATATAATAAGAGACGGAAGAGTAGCTTTACGCTATAAACTTAGTTTCTAATAAAACAGACCCCGTTACTAAACAACTAATTCCGTTTTGGAGTACAAAAACTAAATTGCCATAAAAAACAGCACCACAGATAGCACTGGTTTTAGTATACTGCAAGTGCTGTTTAGAATAGGATTTGTGAAGAAATACACTTCAACGAACGGGTGCTTTAGTTAAAGAACAAAACAATAAATAAGAGGAAAAAGCTCAGTTCAAATTAGAACTGAGCTTATATATTTAACATGAAGAACCCGCTCCCATTAAATGAAACCATTATTTAGAAGAAGTTCTTATAACACCGATTATGTGAACCTAATCATAAAACAATAACAAGGATTATTAGAAAAATTATAGAATAATACACTCTATAATGTGAAGTTTTTCACTTAAACTAACGGGCAGTTTAGTTCAATAAGCCAAATGGATTTTTACTTATTATAAATGGAAAATTTATATAAAAATGGAACATCTATTTGTTTCAAACGTATTAAAGTAAAGCAGCAGGTTAGTTGAATAAAGAAGATTGAAAGGAAAGTAATTCATAAAAAAAGGGGGTATAGAAGGTGGACTTATTACTCTGGATAACTACTGGTTTCATGCTAATCGGATTAGTTGTTCTCGTTTCTATGAAAAAAGGTATGGAAAGTAAGGTCGCTTTTATAAAAGCAAATATGGAAGACGAGGAAAATTCATCAAAAGCTAAATCCGTAATTTGGTGGATATGGAGTACCACTGCTTGGGGAGTAGGGGGTATATTTCTTGTTGTTTGGTGGTTTCATAATTATTTTGGATAACTGTCGGTTTCAAATGTACTTAAACTAACGGGTGCTTTAGTAAAAAAACAAACCTCAATTTTATCTTTGTATCTCATAGATAAAATTGAGGTTTTTATGATGGGCAAATTCTTAACGTTGTAAATCCGCACCATCCTGACGCTACCCCTATATGATCTTAATGACAAAACAAATCTAGTTTATCCTCGTCTACCGCCTCTACCACCACGCTTTGATTCGGTGCTACGTTTGAGTGTTGATAAACTTTCTTCACTAGCCTTTAAAAAACTAGTCATTTTATCTTCAAAACTTTCTTTTGGTTTGAAATTTCCTTTAGAACGAAAATCTTTGGAATGGCTGTTTGGTCTTCCAGGTCGCGATGGACGTTTTGAATAAGTGGAGGTTTGTTCTTTGGGTTTTTCTATAGCTTTTTTGATGGATAAAGAAATTTTCCCTTCCTTCTCACTAATCACTTTTACTTCAACCTGATCGCCTACTTTGAGATGGTCATTAACGTCTTTTACATAGCTATCTGCTACTTCGCTGATATGCACAAGACCTGTTACTCCTTCTGGTAATTCAACGAATGCTCCAAAATTAGTGATGCCTGTTACTTTACCTTGTACCTTACTTCCAACTTCTACTTCCATAAAAAAATATTCCTCCTCAATAATGTTACCAACGTTTCATTATAGCAAATTGAGAAATAATATCTATTGGATTTATTTTGCTTTTATTTTTCTAAGAGAAAGCATAGGAAATCGGATTTACAACGCTAAGCATTTTGATACAAGTCTTATGAGACATTACGAAGTCTTATTTAAAGGTGATTTGATTAAGTATCAATAGACTTTACTCTATTGATATTGTGAAAAAATGTACTTAAAGTAACGGGTGCTTTACCTTAATAAGGTCCTTGAAACTATTTTTCACAATAGGGAGCATTTCTTTAATATATATAAGCAGGGTCAGTCCATTCTAAGAGTATATAATATGACAAGGGCATCCGAATAGATCTATTCAGGATGCCTTTTTGTCTACCAAATCACCAACACTAAAGGGGCTTTATTCTAATAAGATAACATTAAGAAATTAATTTATCCTCAAATATAATTATTCTTCAAGAACGTCTTTAATAAATGGTTTAAATTCCACAACAGAAGATAATTTTATTAAGGTAGACGGTTCTCCGTAAGGTAAAGTAGCATCAATAAATTCCTCAAGTATTTTCACTGATTCCGTTACGACTTTTACTAAATAACTATACTGACCTGCTAATCGATGGCATTCTACTACTACCGGATGTTCTTTACAAAAATCTCTAAATTTCTTTCCTTGTTTCGTATCGAATAAAATAAATGCTGTTACATTTTTATTGAGTTTTTCAGGATCGATGATAGCCCTATACCCTTTTATAACTTCTTTATCCTCAAGTTTTTTTACCCTTTCGTTTGTTGCAGGAGTTGAAAGTCCAATCTTCTTTCCTAATTCTGTCATTGATATTCGAGCATTGTTTTGAAGTTGAGTAAGAATGCTTTGATCAATTTCATCCAAGGTAGCCTCCACCTTTACATTAAAAAATTAAGTATGTATATATTATTAAAGTTTAAAATTAAGTAATTTTTAAAAAAACCTTAAAATAATTATGTATTTAGAATAATATACCATATAAAATTGTAATCAATAAAGTTTTATTATTTTATCTATGGGGAGAGGAATTCAAATGGAAATATATCAAGCTACCATTGAAGACTTAGAAGGAGTATCAAATTTATTTAATTTGTATCGTATGTTTTATCAACAAACATCAGATTTAGAAGGTGCCAAGACTTACATAAAAAATCGTTTAGAAAGCAAGGATTCTATTATATTCGTTGTTAAAGATAAACAAGAGTATGTTGGATTTACTCAACTATATCCCACGTTTTCATCAATATCCATGAAAAGAGCATGGATATTAAATGACTTGTATATAGATGTAAAAACCAGGAACCAAGGAATAGGAGAAATGCTCTTACATAAAGCAAAAGATTTCGCTATTAAAACAGGTGCTAAAAGTATTAGTTTGGAAACAGCACCAGATAATTACGTTGCTCAAAGATTATATGAAAAAAATGGATACAAAAAGGACTCTCAATATTATCATTATGATTTAGATTTAGCTGAATAGCCTTTAATGCTTATTAAACTATCGAGTGCAATAGTTTAATGGAGCAACTAGTTATTAAAACAAGTTGCTCCAATGGATTTGTTAGAAATATTTTTGATAAAACTCCTTCCTTAGACGACCACTTAGCTCAGCATATATTCGAGTAGTTTCACTTTTCTCATGTCCCATCAAACTCTGTATCACTTCAATGGGTGCCCCATTATTTAGTAAGTGGGTCGCATAACTGTGTCGCAGTTGATGCGGATGGATTACTTTATTAATACCTGCCCGTTTTGATATTCGTTTAATGATATATCGCATTTGTGCTTTGCTCATTCGATGAGGATGTCTTTCGGTTACAAAGATAGCTGCATCATTATCTTCTCGGCTTTCTATATATCGTTTAAGCCAAATGTCGCATCGAATATTAAAATATACTTCCCTCTCCTTATCACCTTTCCCCTTAACGATGGCAGAGTGATTAGACCAATTAATGCTATTCTTATCGAGAGTTACGATCTCACCAATCCTACAACCTGTTGAAAACATAAACTCAAATAGAGCTTTCTCCATAGGTATAAAACAAGCTTCTCTAAGATGTTCAATTTCCCTTTCTGTTAAAAATTTGGGGATTCTTTTCCCTAACTTTGGTTCTTTAATCTTGGCTGCTGGATTTTTACTGATATGTCCTTCTTCGTGTGTCCAGCGAAAGAGCGACTTCATTGAACGAACACGATGTGCAAGTGATGAGGGTTTTAATGTATTGCTAGACTTGGAGAGGTAAGCTTTTAACTGCTCTGTTGAAAGTAATTCAATTTCAACATCTCCAAAATGACGAATTAGTAAGTTGACCTGAAGTTGATATGCTATTAATGTTTGTGGTGAAAATCCCTCTATTCGCTTATCCGATTCATACGTTTCCCATGCCTTTGATAGTAACAGAATATATCTCTCCCTTTAAACTTATATTTTTAAAGGAATTATTGACCTGATTCTAGAAATTTAAACGGAAGATCCTATTAAACTATCGTAGCAGTTTAGCATTCCTGTAGTTCGTTAAATATCAGGTTTGAAAAAAATAGGACCCCTCAGTAAGATTATGAGTATA
>NZ_LMBW01000012.1 GCF_001439915.1 Fredinandcohnia humi
AAATCCGTTTTAAAGGGATATGAAATCCTGCGAATAAGTGAGCATTCGAGAGATATTCGTATCAAACTGAGGGAGTTGAAGAAGAAGACTAAAAAAGTCCAACAATTATGTTGGACTTTTTATACTTGTTACAAATTTTCAAATTGAAGGTATTCAAAAATATTTCCGAAGGGGTCTCTAAAACTAATATATTTTCCTGGAGGACAATTAGTTGGTTCGTCTATAATGAAATTCACTTCTTTCTCTTTTAAGAATTTAACTTTTTCATAAATATCTTCAGTTCGCAATCCTAATACAACCCCTGANNNAATATCTTGATTATAGGTTGCATTATCGTTCTCTTCTAAAACAAGTGGTANACTCTCCGTGTACAAGTGACACAATCTTAGGGCCATACTGTTTGTTTAATTCAAAACCTAAAATATTAGTATAAAAGTCGATTGCTTTGTTTAAATTTGGCACGTAAATGCTAATTACACAAACTTCACTTTTCATATTAGTCCCCCATTTTTATTATTATTTATATATATTCTACACTCTTTAACAATCGTCCTTCTTTAGAAATAAAGTTTTCACTTGATTTTCTTATTAAACTAANTTTAGTTAAAGAACAAAACTAAAAATGAGAGGAAAAAGCTCAGTTCAAATTAGAACTGAGCTTCTATATTTACCATGAAGAACCCGCTTCTATTAAATAAAACCATTATATAGAAGAGTTCTTATAACATAGATTATGAGTACCTGCTATCCAATTACTTTACCAGGTGCGATTGTTCAAAACGACCAGTGGTTTTTTTACTTACAACTGGTTTAAGACTAACGTATAATCCACTAAAAATGCTAGAACAGCTTAAAAAATCTCATATTTTATATATGAATTCATCCCTTGGTTCCTGGGTGTGATTAATTTTTGCATTAACTGATCAGACATATAATCTGGTGAATATTTAAAACCAGAATTAACCCAATATGAAATGATGCCATAGGTAGAATATGCAAAAAAGTGAGCACCAATTTGGTGGTCATATTTTAATTCATGTGCATATTTTATCTGAAATTCGTAAGAGAGATATTTGATTAGCCGTGCTACTATCTTTTCCTGTTTAGATGGTTATAAATGTTTCAGGATTTAGCAAGCTATAAAAAATTCTATGGCTGTAAATATGTTCAAAGAGCAAAATTGCACCAGGATGATTCTCAGAGATTGTTATCGATTTGAAAGGTTCATAAGGTGAATTTATGCTGGCTATTAAATTTTCTAATTTAGTCTCAAATATACAAACTACCAGGTCTTCTTTTGAGGCGAAAGGCAAATAGAAAGCTCCTCTTGTATCTTCAGCTTTTTCAGCAATTTCTTGAATTGTAATATCTCGATATTTCTTCCTCTTAATCAATGATAAAAAGGCAGTTTCAAAAGCATTTCTTGTTCTCTTAGCCCTACGGTCGGTATTCAACAATATTAAGGAGGCTTTTAAAATGGGATACATTATGAACGATATTTTTAATTTTATTAAGTAGAGAGTAATGACATTTGTTCATAATAGTATGATGAAAATGAAATTTACCATTGTGGTATTATGTCTTACACTTAAAATTGAAAATTATATTTAGGAGGAAGTACTATGGTTACCCAAAAAAATCAGAATAATCCAATAATAGATACTGACATACATCATAATATTAGCTCTGTTTATGACTTAGTTCCGTATTTACCTGATCAATGGAAAAGGTATATTTTAGATTATAATTGGAAGCCAGAGGAACGGTCTGTTCCTTTCTATCAAATTAGAAAGGCGACTAAATATAGAATGGATACTGTACCAGAAGACGGTTCTACACCAGGTTCAAACTATCAACTTTTAAAGGAACAGTTATTGGATAAGTACAATATTAATTATGGTATTTTAACTGGATGGTTTTATGAAGCAACTGTTGCAAAAGGGTGGTATGAATTTGCGACAGCTAGAGCATCTGCATACAATGATTATACGATTGAGCATTGGCTAGAAAAGGACAAACGACTGTTAGGTTCAATTACAGTTCCTAAGGATCCTCAAGCAGCAGTTAGAGAAATTGAACGGGTTGGTTCACATCCACAGATGGTACAAGTAATGTTAGGTATTTCTGACTTTGCCTGGGGAGACCCGTATTTCCACCCAATATTCGAAGCAGCATACAAACATGGTTTAGCTGTGTCAATGCATCTCTCTTCAAGTATTTCTGCACAAGGAGGAGATTTTTTAAGATATTATGTTGCTTGGCGTTCTTTGCATCCCCAAGCTTACATGACGCAAGTAATTAGCCTAATTACCAATGGGGTTTTTGATAAATTTCCTGATTTAAAGGTGGCATTAGTTGAAGGTGGTTTTGAATGGGTCCCTTTTATGATGCATAGAATGGATTCAGCATACAAGGGACTTAGACAAGAAACACCTTGGGTTAAGCGGATGCCAAGTGATTATTTTAGAGATAATCTTAAGTTTACAACACAGCCATGGGATGACCTTACAGCTCATCAATTTTTAAATGTGATTGATATGATGGGATCAGAAGAAATGATTATGTTTGCAACTGATTATCCGCATTGGGATTTTGACTCTCCGGAACGCACCTTACCAAAACAAATACCGGATAGTTTACGCCAAAAGATCATGTACGAAAATGCTCGAGATTTTTATAGTTTGAAATAATGTGAGGTAGATTTCTAGAAAAGGAGGATACTTAAATGAAACACCAAGTTTGTAAGTATGAGGAGTTGGAATTAGAACGCAAAAAGGCTGTTGTTGTCAATGGTAAGGCGATAGTATTAGTCAAATCCAAAAATGGAGAGGTATTTGCTTTAAGAGATGTTTGCCCACACAAAGGACCTTGCCTGTCATTAGGTATGATTGACGAAAATTGTTCTTCAAGCTCAGTAGGTGAATATATTTTTGAAAAAGATAAAGAAGTTTTAAGATGTCCATGGCATAGTTGGGAATTTGATATAAGAACAGGTCGTTCAATCTTTAATCCCGATAAAGTTAGGGTAAAAACCTATGAAGTTAATATAGATAATGGGTTGGTTTATATCGAAGTCTGATAACCTTAATGTATCTAAAATTTTAATTGCTATTATGTAAATCTATATTATTCAATAGTAGTAATTGTTCGCTATTACTTATATTAATTAGGGAATATTTCAAGAGATATCCATCTCCGATATAAATTAATATTCCCTCTATAATATGTCAGATGCCTCTTTTACTAACGACTCTCTTTGCTGAAGTAGATCAAAAAATAAATAGACAATTTTATTATTGTACAATATTAGTTAGATTATAAAAATCTAAATTCACTACTAATCAAATGATTAACATTTTTTAACAATTCTTTGGTGGACTTTGATAATACACTGTTTTTTAATTTTACCGATACAATTTGCATTTTTACATCGACACGGTTCATAACTAGTGGAATTGCAATAATTTTTCCGTTTTTTAAGAAAGAGTGATTTCTTAAAGTAAGCTCTGATAGAAAACTAATTGCAGACCCATTCTCTACACTTCTTTTAATTGTTTGAAGGTTGTTAGTAATCATGGAGTACTTAAATGATTCAATATTATCAAAATAACCCTTTAACCATTCTTTAATGCTCCCATTATACATTACGATTTTTTGATCTATTACATCCTCAGGAGTAAGGAAGTCCCTGTTAGCAAGTGGAGAATTAATATTAAGACACACATAGGCTTGCACTTCTAACATTAGTTTATAATCTAAATGCTTATTTTTCTTAATGTCATCATTTTCAACCATAAAACCTAAATCAATTATATTTTCTTTGAGATCAGTAATAATCTCATTTGAGTTTTTTACAACATTTATATCGATTTGAATCTGTGAGTTATCAATCATTAATTTTTCAACTGCTTGGGAAATGATGTCAGAAAACATAGGAACTGTTCCAAGGCGAATTATTTTACTGTATGAATCGTTTTGATCTTCTACGATTTGCCTAAACTCCTGCAGCTTTTCTATGATTTCATTTGATTTTTTGATTAATTTCCGCCCTATTGGAGTTGGGGTAATTCCGGATTGTGAACGAGTAAATAAGATCACTTCTAATTCATTTTCTAGCCTTTGGATCGACTTGCTAATTGTAGATTGAGAAATATGAAGATTTTCTGCAGCCATTGATATAGACCCGCTTTTTGAAGCTTCAACTAAATATTTTAATTGTTCAATATTCATTTTATCCCCACCTGATATGAATTTCATTCATATAGTTATGAATAATATGAATTTTACCACTATTAGCATATTGAATACAATTAAAAATAACCAAAGTTAACAATAGAAATAGAATTTTTGATAATACGAGTTGAAATTACTATTGTTGCTAGGGGAAATAAATAACTGAAAATTAATTTTAAGAATTTTTTTATCTTGGTTAAGGGAAATGTTTTAAAATTTTGTTTTTAAGAAGTGAGGGAGTTATGTGGAAATACAAAGGATAAAACTAGAGGAATTTTCCAATTCGTGTTTGGTAAAAATAGGAGTCCCTAAACAAGAAGCGGAGATTATTACTAATACTATGATTGAAGCTGATGCTAGGGGTATACATAGCCATGGAATTATGAGATTACCAATCTATATAGAGAGAATCCAAAAGGGGTTAATTTTAAAAGTTGCAAATGTAAGTGTGGAAAATGAAACGAATGCTTCTGCGGTATTAAATGGAAATTTCTCAGCAGGTCAAGTCGTTGCAACAAAAGCAATGGAACTTGCAATTAGTAAAGCCAAAGAGAGTAGCGTAGGTGTTGTCACGGTCAAAAACAGTAACCATTTCGGAATTGCAGCTCATTATGCACTCAAAGCATCTGAGAAAAACATGATTGGGATTGTAATGAGCAATACTTCACCATTAATGCCACCAATTGGAGGTGCTGAAAAAGTTTTGGGAAATAATCCATTGGCTATCTCAGCGCCTACAGAAACAAGTTTCCCATTATTATTAGATATGGCACTTAGTAACGTAGCCTTGGGTAAAATCCTTTTTGCTCAAACAAAAGGAATCCCTATTCCAGAAGGATGGGGCGCAGATCGTGAAGGGAATGTTACAACTGACCCATCATTAGTTTTAAATGGAGGATTTGTTTTACCAGCAGCAGGTCCGAAAGGATTTGGGCTTGCGTTAATGATTGAAATATTGACAGGTGTTTTGTCTGGTGGAGATTTTTCAAAAATGATCCCATCGATGTATGATTTAACACAAAAACAATCCATTTCCCATTTTATGCTAGTCATAAATGTATCTGACTTTATGGAAATAGAAAATTTTAAAAAGAGAATATCGCTTCTTTCCTCTTACGTGAAGGATGCAGTAAAGGCTAGCGGAGTAAAAGAGCTTTATCTGCCTGGCGAGATAGAGTTTAAAATAGAGGCAGATCGAATGAAGTCGGGAATTCCTATTAGTGAAGGTGTCTGGCTTGAATTACAAAAGTTAGGGGAAAGTTTACAAGTTAGGAGCCTATAATATACATTGATATTACAAAAATACTTTTACTATATTTAAGCTATAATCTCTTAGATTTAAAGGGTGTTTTTTAAAATGATAAAGCAAATGAATGTCTATAAGAGTACGGATATTTGAAAGTAAGCAATAATAAGAAAAATTCATGAATGGGAATGTTTTATTATTTTAGAAGAAATGTCCATCTATTATTCTACCACCTTTTGTTATCTGAAAATTAATTATTGTCCAAATTTGCAGACTCATATATCATATATGATATATGAATAGTGAGTCGAGGGTGGGATAAACAAATTGAAAAATTATCAAACTAAAAAGGAAATGATTTATCAAATTCTTAAACAAGAAATTCTTAATGGTTTTTACGAACCTGGTGAAAAGCTAATTATCAGTCGGTTGGCAATTAGATTTGAAAGTAGCGAAATTCCTGTTAGAGAAGCTATGAATTTATTAAAATCCGAAAAGTTAATTGAAATTAGACCCCATGTAGGAGCGATTGTTAACATACTTTCATCAAAAGATATTCAAGAAATATTTGAACTTCGAATAGAGTTGGAAGGTCTAGCAACTAGATTAGCAGTTGAAGGATTGACCAACGAGGGTTTAAATGATCTTAGATATATATTAGATCAATCAAATAATGCTTATAAAGAAAAAAAATTTATTCAATTTGAAGCATTAAATATACAGTTCCATAAAAAAATTTATTCTTTATCAAATAACAAATTACTTATTCGAACAATTGATGATCTATGGAGTAATACAAAGCGTTACCCTTCACTATTTAAAGAAAATGATGAACATATAAAAAAATCTATAGAGGAACATGAAATGATTTACAAGTCTTTATTGCAAAAAGACGGTATGCTTGCGGAAAATTATATGATCAAACATAAAGCACGAGCTGGAAAAGAAATTCTAAGAATAAATCAGCGAAAATTTTATGAACAACTTAATAATTTAATCAATAAACATTAAAAAAATTATAAACTTGAGAGGATGAATTCAAAATGAAGTATATACGCTTTTTAATAAATAATCTGGCTGACTTTGGGGTTTTAAAAGAGAAACCATTTCTAAATTAGATGGAGACTTTTTAACGGAATCGCCTAAGTTAACCGGTGAAGTGGTTAATATTTCAGAAGTTATGCTTTTGCCACCAGTAAATCCAGGTCAAATAATATCAATTGGTTTAAACTTTGCTCTTCATGCTAAGGAAAGTGGTAAATCTATTTCAGGAACTAATGTTCTAATGATCTTTATGGTCTCACCAAATTTAGTAGTTGCTGATGGCGAAGAGATTTCTTTACCTAACCTTGAGAATAGGATAGATTATGAGACTTAACTTGCAATAGTAATCGGTAAACAAGCAAAAAGCACAGATTGGATAGAATTTGCTGTTGGTGATGATTGTTGTATCTACTTGTAAGGTGGAACAATGTTTATAAACTAAATAATAATTGGGAGCGTGTATAAGGATGACAAAAGTAAGATGGTCAAAATTATCTTTAATTGTTCTGTTAGTTTCTATTCTATTAGTTGGATGCGGTACAAACTCAAAAAATACTGCAACTCCTGCCTCCGACTCAAAGGAAGCGGAAAACCCTACAGAAGAGAAGCTGAATTACCCTGAAAAAAATATTGATCTAATTGTTCCATTTAATGCCGGCGGAGGTATTGATATGGTTGGAAGGATGATTGCGGATCTTTCTCCAAAATATGTAGGGGGAACTATGGTTGTTATTAACCGGGCGGGGGCAAGCGGTAGTATTGGCACTGTGGAGGGGGCAAAAGCCAAACCAGACGGTTACACACTTACCTTAACTGGAGGAACTAACCTGGTGGTGCATCCTCATTTAAAGCCGATGCAGTACAGCCTAGATGACTTTAAAATAATTTCACATGTCACTTACAATCCTGTTTTACTAGTTGTCAAGGATAGCAGCCCATATAACTCTATTAACGATATTGTAGAAGATGTCAAGAAGAATAATACGTCCCTAAAATTTGGCCATTCTTCAGTGGGTGGGGCAGTTGACATGGCTAACTCGGCCTTTAGTGGTGCTGTTGGAATGAATGGTATTAAGGTTCCGTTTAAAAGCAATGGGGAGGTTACTGCGGCACTATTAGGCGGCCACATTGATATTACTAGTTTATATACAAATGATGTACAGGAATATGTCAAGGATAAAAAAATTAAAGTTTTGGGTGTTTACCTCCCTGAGCGGCTTGATATCTATCCTGATGTTCCTACGATAGGTGAAGGATTAAAAGAGGCTGGAATTGATTTTAAATATGACAATACTGATTTTTCGGCAGGATTTTTCTTAACAGCGCCTAAGGATACACCAGAAGAAATCGCTGCCCATCTTAGTGAAAGCATCAAAGCCGCATTGGAAGATCCCGAGTTTATAGAAAAAGCGAAGAGTATGAATCTTTTCATCAGAAATTTAGGTGGAAACGATGCTATGCAGCAATTAAAGGACATGGAGACCAGCTATAAGTCTATGATAGAGGAGTACGATATTAAAGAATAATGGGATAAACGGCTAGTTAGGAGAGATATCTATGAAAAACAATCAATGGTTATCTCTTTTAATGCCTGTTTGTTTTTACTATACGAATTATTACATAATCAGTTCAATGAAAATGGTTGTCGGCACTGTTGAGAGGTCTCAATTGAACTGCGCAAAGTTTTGGAAGGGCTTGCAACGATTCGTTTAAAAATAATAGTCTTGAGAGGATTGATTCTAAATGAAGTATTTACGCTTTTTAAAAAATAATCTGGCTTACTTTGGGGTTTTAAATGGAGAAACCATTTCAAAATTAGATGGAGACTTTTTAACGGGATCACCTAAGTTAACCGGTGAAGTGTTTAATCTTTCGGAAGCTAAGCTTTTACCACCAGTAAATCCAGGACAGGTAATTGCAATTGGTCTAAACTATGCTCTTCATGCTGAGGAAAGTGGTAAATCTATTCCAGATGAACCAATGATCTTTATGGTCTCACCAACGGCAGTAGTTGCGGATGGCGAAGAAATTTCATTACCTAACCTTGAGCATAGGATAGATTATGAGGCTGAACTTGCAATAGTAATCGGTAAACAGGCGAAAAATGTAAAAAAAGAAAATGCCTTAGATTATGTGTTTGGATACACTGCTTGCAATGATGTATCAGATCGAAATTTACAGAAAAAAGATGGTCAGTTTACAAGAGCAAAATCATTTGCAACTTTTAAGCCACTAGGTCCTGTTATAGAAACGGATTTAAATCCAAATAATATTGAAATCAAACTCTCAGTAAATGAAGAAGTTAAACAACACTCAAATACCAATGATTTAATTCACGATATAGAGTCCCTAATTGAAAACGTAACCGAGGTAATGATGTTGAACCCTGGTGACATTATAATTACCGGTACACCTTCCGGGGTAGGTCCTCTGAAACCTGGGGATAAGGTAGAAATAGAGATTGAGGGGATTGGTAAATTAACTAATAGAGTGGTAGATGGGAACAAGAAGGCACAGCCTGCCACTGAGGAATCTCAATTAGCATAATAAACAATTTACATTGTTAGACTGTAATTATGATGGTGGGAAAGTTATACATATAGAGAAATTTGTATAAGTTAATTAGGAATTTATATCAAAACAGAATTAGTTGAACTCGAAAATATTCGTATTAATACCTGTAATGTGACAATAAAAAGAAGTAACAGTTTATGTTCAGGTGTAGGTTAATTAATGTTTGTTTGATAGAAGAAGAGGTGGTATTAGTTGGGAAGACTCAAGGACAAAGTTGCTTTAATTACAGGTGCCGCAGAGGGACTTGGACTTGAAATAGCAACTCATATGGCAAGAGAAGGAGCCGTAGTCATACTGAATGATGTGAGAGAAGAACTAGTAAGGCAAACAGCAAAGGAATTGCAAATGGAATATGAATCAGATTATGTAGCAGGTGATGTTTCTAATAAACATGACGTTACAAAGATGTTTAATCAAATCATAGAACGGTTTGGTAAGATTAATATTTTAGTAAATAATGCAGGAGGAAGTCTTCATACTCCCCGCGTATTGGAAGAGATTGAAGAGGAACATTGGGATAAGGTTCTTAATGTTAATCTAAAGGGAACTTTCCTTACTTCCCAGGCATTTGTTAAACACACGAAAGAAAACGGCGGTGGGAAAATTATTAATATGTCTTCAATTGGTGGTAGAACCGCGAGTTTAGTTACGGGGGTTGCATATGCTGCAGCTAAGGGAGGAGTCATTAATTTCTCAAGAAGGCTGGCGAAAGAAGTTGGAGAATTCGGAATTAATGTTAATGTTATTGCTCCGGGACTAATTATTAGCGGCGAACGTATGCGCCATCTGTTTTATGAAGAAAATTCGGAGGAGACAAGAATGCAGATTTTTTCAGAAATTCCATTACAATCCCTCGGAACGAAAGAAGATATTGCAAACGCAGCGGTTTTTCTAGCCTCCGATGAATCACGTTATATGACTGGCGCTGTATTGGATGTAAACGGAGGAAGGTTTATGGGGTAGTTCAAAACCCTAGGGAAAAAGTTATTGCCAGTATAGTGATGAGAATGTGAGGTTGGGCTTGTTCTTATCAACTGCCACACAAGTACTATATCTAATTATTGTAGATAAATTTTAGAATAATAGAATTATTAGGAGGAGACTTAATGAGTAACTTAAGAGAAGAAACTAGATTAAAAACAAGAAAACATATTAAGGAATTCTTGGTAGATTGTGATGTTCATCAGGTTCTAAAAAACTACAATGATTTAAGACCATATTTACCGCGTACTTGGTGGGGAAGACTTGATGAGGTTAACGCTACACTCCCTACTACTATGTATTATCGACCTACAGGATTATTTAGAAAGGATGCTTCACCGGGGGAAGGTTTGTTGCCTGGCTCTGATCCTGAATTTACAAAAGAACATTTGCTAGATAAATATAATGTTAATATTGGCATTTTAACAGGTGGTCTTTTTGGAATTTCTAGTCATTATAATCCTGATTATGCAAGTGCAATGGCTACTGCATTCAATGATTACACTCTAGAGAATTGGGTGGAAAAAGATGATCGGTGGAGAGCTTCAATTGTTGTCGCTGCACAGGATCCTATCGCAGCCGCGAAGGAAATTGAAAGACTTGGTAATCATCCAAAAGTTATTCAGGTTGTAATGACAACAGGGTCACGTGAATTATACGGCCAACGTCGTTTCTATCCTATTTATGAAGCGGCCTTAAAGCACAATCTGCCGATTGCATTTCATCTTGGTGCGGAAGGTTCAGGTATAAATCCACCCACTTCTGCAGCGGGCTTTCCTACAACTAACTTAGAAAGACATAATATTCTACCAATTCACCCAATGTCACATTTAAACAGTATAGTTTGTGAAGGGGTTTTTGAGAAATTTCCTGGATTAAAAGTAATATTCGTTGAATGTGGTCTTTCTTGGTTACCTGGCTTACTATGGAGAATGGATAAAAATTACAAAGGTTTAAGGACTGAGGTTCCTTGGCTGAAACACTTGCCAAGTGAATATGTAATGGAACATTGCCGTTTTACAACTCAGCCAATTGAGGAACCAAGCAATTACAATCATTTGTTACAAATGTTTGATATGATACAGGCTGACAAAACCGTAATGTTTGCTACTGACTATCCGCACTGGGACAATGATGACCCTACCTTCGTACTAAAAAGATTGCCGGAGCGATTTAAAAGTAGGATAGCAGGAGAAACCGCAAGAGAACTATATCGACTTTAATAGGGGGATTATCTGTGGAAAACAAATATGATGTAGCGGGGATTGAAGAAATTGAACCAGGCAAATGGAAAATAGTTTCGGTGAAAGGAAAAGAGGTAGGAATTTATAATCGAAATGGGTCTTATTATGCTCTACGAAATGTATGTCCACATCAACAGGCAGAACTATGTAAAGGAGTTGTAACAGGCACCAACTTACCATCTAAACCACATGAATATATATTTGGGATGGAAGAAGGTGTAGTAACCTGTCCGTGGCATGGATGGGAATTTAGTATAGAAACAGGAAAATCCCTTTTTGATCCAGAGGGGTGCCGAGTTAAAACATATTCAGTCAAGGTTGAGAATGAAAGAATAGTCGTTTATGCATAGTTCTATATGTATTTTTAGAATAAATACTAAAGGGGGACTAACGTAATAAACTACGTTAGAGCCATGTATAGGGAATTTACATCCGGCTCATGGGTTTCATATAGAACCGGATGAAAAGAGATTAAAAAAGATTTCAGTTTTTTACTTAACAAAGTTTTATCGGTAATTAGTAATACTAGTTTTATAGAGTAGAATATAGGGTGTTATGTCCTTATATACATTTATAGATATGGCCTATAGGTAGGGAATCGAGCAATTAAACATTTTCAAGTAGTATCCATTGTTTTATCAAATGAATAGTAGAGGAGATACTTAAAATGAAAGAATATAAGAATGAAGTCTTTACTGCAGCGGATGCTGTTGTTCAGGAACTTGTAAGGGCAGGCGTTGAAGTGGCGTTTGGTATCATTAGTATCCACAATTTACCAATCTACCAAGCGATTCATCGCGATGGGAATATTCAATTAATTACCGCTAGAGGTGAAAGTGGTGCGGTAAACATGGCTGATGGTTATGCAAGGGTAACTGGTAAGTTAGGTGTTGTGATTACAAGTACCGGAACCGGGGCCGGAAATACTGCTGGTTCCTTGGTTGAGGCATGGAATGCAGGGACTCCCCTTCTCCACATAACAGGAGAAATTGAAAGTCCTTATATTAATCTTGGAAAGCAGTATATCCATGAATGTAAAGATCAGCTTTCCATGATGGAAGCTGCTGGTAAAACAGCTTTTCGTCTTCGTAAACCTGAACAAGCAGTTCCTGTTATACGTAAGGCGATTCATGAAGCATTTGCAGCTCCCAGCGGGCCTGTGACATTAGAAATTCCAATAGATTATCAGTCGGCTATCGTTCCAAATAGTAACATAATTGAAGTACATAACAGTAATCCCAAAATTGACTTAAAGGAGATTAATGTTCAACTTCCTGATGACGTCATTGTAAAAATCCTAGAGGCACAGCGACCTGTAATTTGGGCAGGTGGTGGAGTCATTAAATCGGGAGCTCATGATGAAATAAAAGAGTTGGCGGAATTAACTGGGGCAGCAGTTATTACAAGTCAATCCGGCAAAGGTTCAATTCCAGAAAATCATCCACTATGTATTGGTTATTTCTCTGCAAAAGAAGAGGTTCGCGAGTTTATTCGAAAATCAGATTTGATGATAAGTGTTGGTACACAGTTTCGTGCTACCGAAACTGCTCAATGGGAATCGTTCGTTCCAGAAAATCACATAAGTATTAATGAAAATATTAACGCTTTTAATCTTAATTATAATGTGACTCACGGTATTTTAGGTGATGCAAAACGAGTGTTAAAGACTATTATTACGCAAATTTCTGAGAAAAAGATTTCAACAGATAATGAATATGCTGAGGAAATTAAACGATTAGGTGAACAACTTCGTCAGTCTTTGTATGATTCTCTAGGGCCTTACAAACAGTTTGCGTTGGGGATAAGGGAATTTGCACCTAAAGATGCTATTTTTGTTCGTGATGTAACGGTTCCAGCTAATTTATGGGGTAGTCGAGCTATTGATATTTATCAACCAAGAACTTCTATATATGTAGCTGGTGGTGGAATCGGTCAAGGGCTTCCATTGGCAATTGGGGCCCAGGCTGGATATAAGGATCGTGTTGTTATTTTGATGGCTGGAGATGGCGGATTCATGCTGAATATCGGAGACATGGCAACTGCTGCACAAGAAGAACTGCCACTAGTCGTTCTATTGTTCGACGATTCAGGGTATGGCGTTTTACGTAATATTCAAGATGCAACTTATGGAGAACAAGTGGCTGTTGATTTATATACCCCTGACTTTGTTAAATTAGGTGAATCGATGGGGTTCACTTCTAATCGGGTGGGAGCACCAGATGAATTTTTAAATGAATTGAAGCTAGCGGTAGCAAGAAGAAAACCATCATTAATCGTTGTTGATATGGAAAGCGTTGGTCCACTTGCCAAAAAATTTGCTGCAACTCCAGGAGCAGTACCAGATTATACCCCAAAGAAATTTAATTAATGTCTAATTAATGTCTTTGTTTACTAATGTTAGTAGAAATGAAATGCTTTCTGTTGCTGTATTACCTATCATATTGCGATGTAACCCAAACATGAAGGGGGTCTAAAGGAAAATGTATATTAACGGAGACTGGGTTGTAACTAATCAAGTATTAGAGGTCAACAATCCTGCAAACGGTCAACTGGTTGATAAAGTTTACTTAGTAGGAAGGAAAGAAACTCAAAATGCAATCGCAGCAGCTAAAGATGCATTTCGATCATGGTCTGAATTAACAGGGGAAGAACGTGGAGACTACTTGCATAAAGTCGTTGAAAAAATACTAGAAAAAAAGGAGCATCTAGCCCAAACCATAACGAAGGAAATGGGTAAAACCATTCATAATGCTCGTAAAGAAGTGGATAGTACAATTGCCTTTTTTAAATGGTATGCTGAAGAATCACGACGTGTTTATGGTGACATAGTTCCGGCCTCGGCACCAAATAAAAGGCTATCAGTTATAAGGCAACCAATAGGAGTTGTTGGAGCTATTACACCGTGGAATTTTCCATTGTCAATGAGTGCCAGAAAATTGGGGCCAGCGCTGGCTGTTGGATGTACCGTTGTTTTACGACCTTCTCGTGAAGCACCTTTATCTACTTTAGAGCTATTTAAAATATTTGACGAGGTAGGAATACCAAAAGGTGTGGTAAATCTTGTAATCGGAAGTTCATCTGAAATTGTTGGAGAACTGATGGCAAGCAACGATGTTCGAAAAATTTCATTTACGGGCTCAACAGAAGTTGGAAAAAAATTAATTCGCCAATCTGCTGATACAGTAAAACGTGTATCAATGGAGTTAGGAGGTCATGCTCCATTTATAATATTTGAAGATGCTGATATTGACCTTGCAATTGAAGGTACAGCTATCAGTAAATTCTCATCCAATGGACAACAGTGCGTTTGTGCAAATCGTATTTATGTACATGATTCAATTTATGATACTTTTGCTAGGAGATTTGCAGATAAAGTTTCATCAATGGTTATAGGCGATGGCTTAGATGAAAATGTTCAGATGGGACCTCTTGTTAATCAAGATGCTGTTAATAAATCACATGAACATGTAACAGATGCAATAAATAAAGGTGCTTCTATTCTTTGTGGAGGAAAAGCCTTAACTGAAAATGAGTTTACAAATGGTTATTATTATACCCCAACCGTTCTTTCTGATGTGAATGATGAAATGACGATTACCCATGAAGAAACGTTTGGACCAGTAGCTCCATTAATTCGTTTCAGTGATGAAAATGATGTTATACAAAAGGCAAATAATACTGAGTTCGGTTTAGCTTCTTACGTATACACAAATGATCTTTCAAGAGCACATCGAGTCTCTGAAAAACTCGAATATGGAATGGTAGGTGTGAATGATCCTTCTCCTTTTGTTGTTCAAGCACCATTTGGTGGAATAAAAGAAAGTGGAATTGGAAGAGAAGGAGGTAAATATGGATTAGAAGATTACCTTGTAACCAAATCAATATCTGTTGCAATACGCAGCAACTAGATATTGAACTCTAGAAACAGTTCCTGCTGAACTTGGAAGAGCAGTAACAAATGAGGTGGATATTGTTGCAAAAAATTAAAACGCTTTTAAGAGAAGGGGATCAATTGCAAAAAACAAAACCATCTCCAATAGAGTCTGATTCTTTTAAAGCATTAAAGAAAGAATCAGTGTATTCCCGTAAAAACCCATTTCCAGCGGAAGTCTTAAAAAATATAAATTTAAATGGCCGTGGTGCTGTTAAAGAAACACGGCACCTTGAATTATCTCTCAAAGGATCAGGACTGGATTATAAGCCTGGGGACGTAATAGGTATTTATCCCGAGAATGATCCAGTCCTTGTAGACATGATTCTTAAAGAAGCAAAATGGGACCCCGAGGAAATGATTATTCTCAGTAACGAGAGACAAACGGTTTCTATTAGGGAAGCACTGCTCACATACTATGATCTTCGTCCGATAACTAAGTCAATAATGAAAAAGGCAGCAGCATTAACATCGAATATGAAATTGCAGCAGTTTGTTTCAAGGGAAAATGATTCGAAATCAAAAGAATATATCAAGGGCCGTGATTTATTAGATTTAATTCATGATTTTGGGCCATTTAACTTGGATGATTTTGTCAGTATACTTCGGAGGATGCCACCTCGTCTATATTCAATTGCAAGTAGTCTTGCTGCTAACCCGGATGAGGTACATTTAACTATTGGAGCTGTTCGTTACGAAGCACATGATCGCTTAAGAAAGGGCGTTTGTTCCACAATGTGCGCAGAACGGATTATGCCTGGTGATAAACTTCTAGTATTTGTTCAGGAAAACAAACATTTTGGTCTTCCAGAGGACCCAAATACACCAATCATCATGGTTGGTCCTGGAACGGGTATTGCGCCTTTCCGTTCATTTTTGCAAGAGCGTGAGATAGTCGGAGCAGTCGGAAAATCGTGGTTGTTTTTTGGTGACCAGCACTTTGCAACGGATTTTCTCTATCAGACGGAATGGGAAAAATATATAAAAAACGGTACATTATCGAGAATGGACATAGCATTTTCCCGTGATACAAAAGACAAGATATATGTTCAAGATCGTATGCTTGAACAGAGCAAGCAACTATTTGAATGGCTCCAAGATGGTGCTTTCTTCTATATTTGCGGTGATAAAGATAGAATGGCCAAGGATGTCCATGAGACAATAATTACCATTATTGGAAAAGAAGGAAGTATGAGCCGCGAAAAGGCAGAAGAATATCTAAATGACATGAAAAATAGAAAGCGTTATCAACTTGATGTTTATTGAATCTGCATTTAGTAGATAACGAAATTCAGAGACAATCGAATAATATGACAGAAGCATATCATTCGATGATTGAATAAGTTTGGTTCGGAAAAAATTAGATAGGATTTGGATTAATTTATCAAACTGTCAGATAGAAATTTTAATATCTTGGATACATAGGTGGTGATACTTTGAGTAAAAAATTGATAACCAATATAACTACTAGCGGAATATTTTTGTTTTGTATAACGTATTTATTTTTTTCATTCAAAATGTCTTTTGGAAGTCCTAGGATGCCGGGACCAGGATTTTTACCTATTACGCTTGGCGTAATAGGTACCCTTTTATCTTCAGGGCTGTTGATAAAAGAGTTATTGAATAGAAGTATGATAGAGAAGTTAGAAGAATTCACAAAGCCAGGAGTTCTCCGATTTGCTGGTTATTTCATCAGTATTGTCGTGTTTTTAATATTCTATCCGTTTATTGGAGCTCCGATGTTATTTATATTAATTTTCAGTCTTGCTAAGATTTCCGGTTTTCGTGGCTGGATTTATCCAATTCTATTTGCAGGAATTTTCACACTGGCAGTTTACCTCTTATTTATGTTGCTTCAAATTCCATTCCCTTCTGGGAATTTTTAAGGGAGGGTACAACTAAATGATGGATGCACTAACAAACTTAACAAACGGGTTAATGTCTGCTTTTTCTTTTGAAATGTTATTGGTATGCTTTATAGGGGTTTTTATTGGACAGGTAACTGGGGTTCTCCCGGGAATTGGACCAACTGGTGCTATGGCTATTCTTTTACCTTTAACTTTCGGAATGGATCCAGGAGCAGGTCTCATTATGCTAGCAGGGATTTATTATGGATCGATGTATGGGGGGGCCATTACTTCTATCCTCGTTAATTTACCAGGTGAAGCTGCCTCTTTAGTCACGACACTAGACGGGTATAAAATGGCAAGAAAAGGTCGGGCAGGTGCAGCTTTATCAATCGCGGCCATTGGTTCATGGGTTGCTGGTACACTCTCTATCGTAGGACTAATGTTTTTTGCACCGATTTTAGCGAATGCAGCACTTGCGTTTGGTCCACCAGAATTTTTTGCACTAGCGTTATTTGGATTGATCGTGTTAAGTAACTTAACGGGTGGATCCTTTGGAAGATCATTTTTAATGGTGATTATAGGATTAATGCTTAGTACAATAGGGATTGATTTGGTAACGGGTGATGACCGCCTTACGTTTGGCGTATTGGAACTGTCAAGTGGAATCGATTTAGTACCAGTAGTTATGGGATTATTTGGTCTGGCGGAGATTTTCTCTGTAGCTCTGGCACCTTATCAGAGCTCCAATCTTATTAAAGTCAAACTAAAAGATATGTATCCGAGTAAAAAAGAATCGAAAAGGTCCATATGGCCTATACTTAGAGGGACATTCGTAGGTTTTCCAATGGGATTATTGCCTGGTCCGGCTGGGTTTATGTCTACATTGATTTCCTATAAATTAGAGAAGAAACTTTCTCGTCATCCCGATGAATTTGGAAAAGGAGCAATTGAAGGAGTTGCTGGACCTGAATCCGCCAATAATGCTGCTTCAACTAGTGCAATGATTCCATTTCTAGCACTAGGGTTCCCGTTTTCACCTCCAACCGCATTATTACTTGGGGGATTATTAGTTCATGGAATAAGCCCTGGTCCAATGTTTATTTCTCAACATAGTGATTTATTTTGGTTAGTAGTAGCAAGTATGTATATCGGGAATGTAATGTTGCTTGGTTTAAATATTCCTCTTGTGGGAGTCTTTGCTTCTTTAACGAGAGTACCTGTTAAAATCCTTATGCCGATTATTACAGGCATTATGTTTATCGGTGCCTACAGCGTCAATAATAGCATTTTTGATTTATGGATTATGTTCATTTTCGGAATAGTTGGTTTTATCATGAAGTACTGTAATTTCGAACCAGCACCAATTGTTGTTGGACTGGTATTAGGAACACTTTTAGAAGAAGGTCTTCGTCAAGGATTGATGATGACAGAAGGGAATTTTCTTCAGTTTTTTGATAGACCGATAACAGCTACTTTATTAAGTATTTCCATCTTAATTGTTATATGGGCTGTTTTTAGGAAAGCTATACCGTTAAAAAAGACTACTACGAACAATGAACAAGAAGATGACATTAATAGAAAGACATCATAATCCCAGAAGCTTTACTTCTTAGTTAATAGCTTGCACAGAAAATGATGAAAAAAAGAGCTGACCCAAGGAGTCGTTAATAACGACTCTTTTGGTGTAAGTTTTTTTTATTTTGAAAAAAACATTCATATAGTGGGATACAATTTAAATATCTCTTCTCAAGCAGAAAGATATTTTAGCTATTCCATTGAGACGCTTAGGAACTCCTGAAGAATAGCAAATTCTATTCTATTTTTAGTAACAGTCCAATCAATGATGTAGCAATTGATATACTTTTGGAAAATATTGGAGGAAATGTTAGTGAAGGCATTACTGAAACAAAGTTTTGATGCTGAAGATGTGTTATTACAAGAATTAATGCAACCAGAACCTGGCCATGATGAAGTAGTTATTAAAGTTCAATATGCAGGTATTTGTGGAACTGATATGAAAATTTACGATGGTCATTATCATTCATATAAGAATCCATTAGTACTTGGACATGAATTCAGTGGTCAAGTAGTAAACCTTGGGCTAGGGGTAAATGATTTGGCAATTGGAACCAATGTTGTTGCTCGAACTATTTTCTCATCTTGTGGAGAGTGTGAACTTTGTATAAAGGGAAGAGAAAACTTATGTAAGGAAAAAACAAGAATTGGTTTCGATCATGATGGTGTTTTTGCTGAATTTGTAAAAGTCCATAAAAATCAAATTCATATACTTCCTAAAGAAATTGATTTAGCAACTGCTGCGCTTATAGAACCTTTTACTGTAGTGGTCCACGCAATGAATGCGGTTACAATCAAACCGTCTGATGTTGTTCTTATTATTGGTCCAGGTCCTATTGGACTTATGGCAGTGCTTCTTTGTAAAGCTTATGGTGCAACAGTAGTCGTATCTGGTCTAGAACATGATCGAAAGCGACTCACATTAGCTAAAAAGTTAGGGGCTGATTTGGTTGTTGTTTCTGACGAACTTGATAACGGGGCAGGTGATTCACTATTAGCCTTAGCTGATGGTCAAGGACCCAATATAGTAATTGAGTGTACTGGTACCGCAGGTGGTGTAAATCAAGGATTAGAGTTATGTAGAAGAGCTGGTCAGTATGTGCAGATAGGTACAAGAAGTACACCGGTAACGATTGATTTTATGAAAATAGCTTATAAAGAAATTCAAGTTACTGGAAGTATTGGACATACCAAACTTGATTGGGAAAATTCGCTACGTATCGTAAAGGAAGGTAAAGTTGATTTTTCACTTCTAATTGACGAATTTTATGAGTTAGAGCAGTGGAAAGATGCTTTTGAAGCCTTTAAAAATAAAGAGCAAGTAAAGGTGCTATTCAAGTTATAGTTTATCAAAATATTAATTATTTAAAATAAAACGAACGTATAGGAGGAATTGTTATGCAACGTCATGGAGGATATGTTTTAGCTGATACACTTATTAATCACGGAGTAACTCATGTTTTTGGAATGCCTGGAGGACAGGCAAACGCTTTTTATGATGCTTTATCACAACGTGAAGATAAAATTACCCATATTTTGATTAGGGATGAAACAACTGCAGGTTTTGCTGCAGATGCATTTTCTAGAGTTTCGGGTCGCATTGGTGTTTGTGACGCTACTGTGGGTCCAGGTGCTACTAAATTTCCTTCTGGACTAATGGAAGCATATAATAGCTCAGTACCGGTTTTAGTAATTGTAAGTGATCATCCGCAAAACTCTGTATTGTTGCACCAATATGGACGTATTAGCCAAGGTGGAAACCAACTTGACATGTTAAAACCATTTGCAAAGGAAACATTTAATGTACCAAGTATTGAGATGCTTTCTAAAGTTGTCTCTGCTGCTATTCATACAGCAGTTTCAGGTCGTCCGGGACCAGTTGTTGTGCAAATTCCTCAAGATGTTTTCATAGCGACAACAGAATTGGAACCGCTATCAGGCACTAGCCATTTCCCTAAATTTAGATGTTCTGCTCCTGAATCTGAGGTTGCTAAAGCAGTTCGATTACTTGCAACTGCGAAGAAACCTATTATTCTAGCGGGCGGAGGGGTACAAATCTCTCAAGCTTACGAGGAACTTAATCAATTATCAGATAACTATAGAATTCCTGTCGTAACAACCTTAACTGGTAAGGGAAGTGTCCCTGAAACAAATGACTTATGTCTTGGTGTTTTAGGTGAATTAGGTAGTCCATGTGCAAAAGTGGTAGCTAATCAAGCTGATGTCATTCTAGCAATTGGATATAAACATTCCCAAAATAGCTCGTATCGTTGGAGTTGGCCAAGAGAAGATCAGAAACTAATTCACATCGATATAGATCCTGCTGAGTTTGGACGGATAATCAACGCAGATATTGCATTGTGGGGCGATGCGCGTGAAACTCTAAGACAAATTCTAGTTGAGTTAAAGAATCATCAGTTTGCAACCTCAAATGAATGGCAGAATACAGTCAAAGTTGAGAAAGAGAAGTGGTCACAAGTTCGTAATAGTGAGAACTATAGTAAGAATACTCCTATTTGGCCTCAAGCTGCAATTCAAGCCATCGTAGACCAATTAGGGGAAAATGATATTATTACCTGTGATGCAGGTTTTTCAAGCGGATGGGCAGGAGGATTCGTAGAATTAAAGAGACAAGGACGTAATATTATTCTTCCTCGTGGAGCGGCAGGATTAGGATCGTCCTTACCATTTGCACTCGGTGCCTCAATGGCAAAACCAGGTTCACGTATTATAGCTATCAGTGGGGATGGTGCATTTAGTTACATCGTTGGTGAACTAGCGACTTTAAAACAATTAAATTTACCAATCATCAATGTTGTCTTTAACAACTCAGTTTTATCTTGGTCAAAATGGACGCAACAACTGAATTTAGAAGGTAATAACCAATCAGTTGAGCTAGGAAGTTTTGAGTTTGGAACTATTGCTAAAGGGTATGGAATGGTTGGTGAAAATGTAAGAAATATTGAAGATTTAGGCCCTATTTTAAAACGGGAACTTGAAGCTGACCGACCTAGCGTAATAAATGTATATACTGATGAGTGGCAATCACCAACGATGCCTTATCGTCAAGCTATGAGTGAGAAAAAACAAGGTAAAATCACTAGCCTAGCTTATTAATATAGCATTACCAAAAGGGGAGAGAAATTCATGCTTGTTCAATCAAAAATTTTGTTTAACTATATCGGTGGAGAATGGATTGAAAGCTCTACTACTCCAACACAGTCGGTATATAATCCAGCAACCGTGGAATTAATCGCAGAAGTACCTCTTTCTACAAAAGAAGATGTAGATTAAGCTGTGCAGGTTGCTAACGATACTTTTAAATCATGGTCACGGGTATCTGTGCCGAAAAGAGCACGTATTCTATTAAAGTATCATCAACTACTAGTAGAAAATTGGGATGAACTTGCTAAATTAATAACAACGGAGAATGGAAAAAGTTTTACAAAAGCACATGGAGAGGTATTACGTGGAATAGAGTGTGTTGAATTCGCAGCAAGTGCTCCTACATTAATGATGGGAAAACAACTTCCGGATATCGCTAATAATATGGAGTCTGGTATGTAACGTTATCCAATTGGAGTAGTTGGTGGAATTACACCTTTTAATTTTCCAATGATGGTACCTTGTTGGATGTTCCCGTTTGCAAATGCGTGCGGTAATACATTTGTATTAAAGCCATCAGAGTGCACTCCGCTATTAGCTAATCGACTTGCTGAGCTATTTGAAGAAGCTGGATTACCAAAAGGGGTTTTAAATATCATACATGGGGCTCATGATGTTGTAAACGGGCTTATAGAGCATAAACTGGTTAAGGCTATTTCAATCGTAGGGTCACAGCCTGTAGCAGAGTATGTGTATATAAAGGGAACAGAAAACTTGAAGCGCGTTCAAGCATTAGCAGGCGCTAAAAATCACTCAATCGTGTTAAATGATGCAGACATTAAAGAATTTCAAGTGCAGCATTTGGTTCAGCAGTTGAGCTCTGTATGGCAGCCTCAGATGTAACTGTACAATAAAGATGGATGGATATGCGTGTGAAGTGTCATAACATAAATTCCGGCTGAATTTAGATAGTAGTTTGATCTATTATAATAAAGGATAACCTCCCTTTTGTAAAAATTATCTATATAAAAGGGAGGTTTAATTATTTGTTACCCTCTATATACTTCATTAATATTAAATTAATGGAAAAATCGTCTAATTCCATTAGAACAAAAAAATTGGCTTGGTACTCTCAATGATACGGCCTCGAACTCTTTTATTAGCATTATGCTAGCCAACTTTAATGAATGGAGCATCTCTGAATATAAAAAAGTGAAAAAATGTTTAGTAGAGAGTCCATAAAGTTTAACCCGCTCCTGGCAATGAGTCGAAGAATGGGTTTATTTGTGTTTTGCTAAGAACTTTCTAAGTCAATCTAGAATTGATAGTTCCAGATTTAGGTAGAAAAGAAAGATAAAGATAAAGATTGTTCAAATAAAGCTCAAGTCCATGCAAAGAAAAAGAGATTCTTTTGCTAAACAGGAGCGGGTTTCTGTATTCAAAGGTATTAGCCATGTCTTACCTAAAAGATCGATTTGTTCTTATTGATTATACGAGTGGAAATTGATGCTACAAGGTAAAGGATGTCGCTCTTGAACATTAAACTCTCCTTCAGAATAAGTTTAAGCGGTACAGACAGAGGAAAAGTAAAGATAGCAAGCGTACCTACAAAATCTTCAGTGGATAATAATGAAGGCGTTAGAACATAGATTATCTGAAATAAGTTTAAGAGAAAGATTTTCTTCAGCAAAACTAGATTGAGTAACACTAATATTACATAGTAGACTATTACTGCGCAATAATTAATTTCTTTTATGAACGAATGTCCTTTAATCGAGGTTTCATTTTATCGGTGTTAGGCTTTCAACAATCGATCCAGATTGTGGAGAAAGAGTTCGTGGATTGGATTGTTATCAAATTAAAGTTTTGGGGGATTAATCGGAGTGAACCATACATAATAAATGAGATTTTTATAAGCTAGAGCAATTTTCAAAAGTGAAATCTAGATAGGACCTTTATGCTCGAATAAGACAATTACAAACTACCAAGGCTCAAAACAGAGGTAATAGAAGAATTACATTTAGGAGTGGGAGAGTCATCATTAGATGGTTCTCTCGCTCCTAAATCGGTTTTGTTGGCTTTAAATTATGAATAAAAGTAATTTGAGTAAATTTTATTATATTTAATGAATCTATAATGATATTATATAAGTGGATAATTTTCCCTATATTATTAGATAAAATTAGATTCAACAATTTAAATCAGAAGTCTATATTGAATACTGTATTGTTTTGATTCTAAGTATTGCAATATAGGTATTTTAATTGGAGGTGGAATTATGAATAGTAGAGAGACTTTAGAAAAAAGATTGCAACAAATTACAGATACGATGGACGCTGTGGAAGAATTTATTAATGGGTTAGATTTTGCTATCCCGAAAAAATCGAAAGATTTAGTGATTAATGCTTTAAAATCAGATGAGATTACTAGTATTATGGAAGGAATCAAAGAAAGAAGACCCCCTAGATTAGTTATAATGGGGCGCACAGGTGTAGGAAAAAGCAGCCTTATTAATGCCATATTTGGTGAATATTTAGCGGAGACTAGTGCCGTAGAGGTTGGTACTAAAAATTCTCAAATATTTCAATATAAAAAGAATGATGAAGTAATATTTGAAATTATTGATACTAGAGGCATTAAAGAAAATTTAAATGCATTATCAAGTACAGCTGAAGAAGATTTAAAAAATGTAATTGAAGAATTTGAACCAGATGCCTTTTTATTATTAACCAATGGTGCTGATAGATCTACCTTAAGAGAAGATGCTGTGTATCTTAAAGAAGTTTATAGTAGTCTAGAAATAACTGTCCCTTTAGTTACAGTTATTACACGAATAGATGATATAGAGCCAGCTAGAATTAAGGAACCAACAAGATATACTCAAAAGAAAAAAGATAGCATTGGAATAAAAGAGCAACAGGTTAGTCAAGTATTAGAAGAAGTAGGATTATCAGATACTTTTATAGTACCAGTTTCTTCATATATTGAATGGAATCATGAAGACCCGGAATCTTTGTCTCCAGAAGAGCGTGCGGAACTAGTGATTGAATTTGATGGAAGATACAATATTGATAAGTTGATAAACTTTTTAGAGGAAAACATTGACTTTCGTGCCGCTGTATATTTAATGTTAAACAACAAACTTGATATAGCTATTGAGAAAATTGCAAATAAGTTTGTCAAAGTGTTTTCAACAGCAAGTGCAGGTGTGGCAATTACTCCGATACCAGCAAGTGATATTGTAGTTCTAATACCTATACAGATAGTTGAAGTTACTCTTATAGCTTATCTAAGTGGACAAAAGATAGATAGTAAGATGGCGAGAGAATTTATTCTTTCGTTAGGAGGAGTAGCTTTGTTTGGTTTAGGATTGAGATTTGTTGCTCAACAAGGTGTGAAATTTTTAAATGTATTAATACCAGGTTCAGGATCTGCTATCAGTAGTACAATAGCTTATTCAGGAACTTATGCAGTAGGTAAAGCAGCAATAGCTTACTATATAGATGGAAAAACAAAAGAACAAGCAAAGAAAGAAATGGAAGAAGCAAAAAAAGAAGATCAGTTCCAATATAACCTCACTTAGATGCGTTACGGTGAACCGTAACATTAATAACATTTAAAATAATGTTCTTCTACAATCGGCGCGTTTATTTCATAACGCGTCTTTTTATTATTTAGGGTGTTAATTTTGATTCAGCGACAAAAAAACCAGAACTATTTGCTTCGCATTACAACGATACTACGCATTCAAATCAAAGCTATTCGTGCTAACTTTGCGAAAGGGGAAAGCGCGAATTTATTAAAAAAAAAATAGTAATTGCTCGGTTCAAATAGAACTGAGCTACTTTTATTCTATTTCCTTATTAAATATCCGCTTCTAAAATAACATCGTTTATTTTTTTCCCTCCTTAGTAATGCTAACCAATCTCATAAACAGGCAATTCCCGAATAAAGTATGATGGTTCTTATAACATGGATTATATGAAATAAAATATACTAAATTTTATCCCTCAGAGTCTTCCCATAAAAGATAATAACTTTTATGCTCTAAAATGTAGTCAAAAATAACCACTCCGGACATTGACCCTGCTTTTCTAATATTTTTTAGAATCTAGCGAAAAGGCTGGTATAAGTAAGTTGTACCCGCATATTAAGCTTTAAGCAAACGTTCTTTTTTGCTCCTCTCGCAATGATTGATGAAAGTTTAGCCAATTCATTAAAAAACTGGATTATTCTATATGTGAAATAAGTTAATAGAACTTATGGAGGTTAATGGACAGTTGGAGAATTATTGAATTGTTATGGGAAGTTAAAAGCTTATAGAAGATTATTAATGCTTGCTTTATTCTAAGTAGTGTGATAAATCGACGATTTTTAATAACTATCAAAACGCAAAAGATTGTTAATTAAATAGAATAAAAGTTAAAAGTAAAATGTTTATATACTAACAATTAAATCTAATCCTCCTAATAGGAGACAGAATAATTTAATGATGAGAAAATGAAAAATTCCATTTAATAAGCCCAAAGTAAATATTTGTAATATAATGATTTTAAAAGGGGGAGATACGATGCTTATAGCAGAGTTACATTTAAGTAATTTTAGATCATTTGGTGAGGAATTACAGATAGTTAAGATAGACGATTTAACAGCATTAATAGGAGCAAATAGTTCTGGTAAAACAAGTTTAATTGTAGCGTTATTAAGAATGTTTGGACAAAAAAATATCGATAGAACTTTAGTCAAAACGGATTTTCATATTCCTAGTAATGTAGATATTTCAACTGTTAATGAAATGAATCTCTTAGTAGAAGTAAAAGTAATATTTCCTGAATTAGAATGGCAATCTCCTACTGAAATAGAAACTATACCAGAATTTATTAAACATTTGGTGATTGAAGAAACTGGTAAAGCACCTTATTTAAGGATTCGTTTAGTAGGAAAATGGATAAAGGGGTCAAGCCCAGATGGGGATATAGAGCAAGAATTATATTATATCAAAGTACCCTATGGAACCGATGAACAAGATGAGGATCTATTTAAAGTACCAATCCACCATAAAAATTTAATTCAAATGATGTACGTTCCTGCTATGCGTAATCCTACTACACAATTAAAAAACGCTTCAGGTACGATATTGTGGAGAATTTTTAATGGAATTGATTGGCCAGAGAATCTAAATGAAGAAATAGGAGCTTTAACCAATCCAATCGAAAATTTATTTAAGGGTATCAAAGACATAGAAAGCATACAGAAAATAATAAATTCTCATTGGAATAAATATCATAAAGATCATAGATTTTCTAATAGCAACTTGAAATTCAATAGTAGCACATTAGAGGATTTCTTAAAAAATGTTGAGATTTTATTTAATCCTTCTGTGGATGGAAATACGGTAAAAGTAGATGAACTCGGTGATGGATTAAAATCTTTATTTTATATCACACTTGTTTCTTCCTTACTGGAAATCGAAAGCAAACAGGACAAAGAAGATAAACCTTTATTGAATGTATTAGCCATAGAAGAACCGGAAAATCATATTTCACAACATTTATTGGGAAGAGTAGTTAGAAATTTAAAAGAAATAGCAGTAAAAGAAAATGCCCAAGTTATTTTATCATCACATAATTCATCAATCGTTGGTAAAATAGACCCAGAGTATATCAGACATTTGCAAGTGCAGGATTCGAGGTCAATAGTAAATTCTATTACTCTTCCTGAAAAGACTGATGAAGCACACACTTATATTAAAGAAGCTGTTAAGGCATATCCGGATTTATATTTTTCAAAGTTAGTTGTCCTCGGAGAAGGAGATAGTGAAGAAATTGTCTTGCCAAAGTTACTAAGTGCTTCAGATATTTATTTAGATGATTTTAATATTTCCATTGTTCCTTTAGGGGGTAGACACGTTAATCATATGTGGAAGCTATTAAATAATTTATCGATACCACATGTTACCTTATTAGATTTAGATAGAGAGAGAAATGGAGGAGGATGGGGAAGGATTAAATATGTTTTAAAACAGCTTCATGCTAATAATAGAACTTCAGAAAAACTTCTAACAGTTAATAAGATTTTGGATGGTAAAAAAGTAAGGTATACCTACACAATGGATAAAATTGAGCAGTTTCACAACAGAGATGTTGAAAAAATGGCTTCTATGAATATGTGGATAAACAAATTAGAAAATGAAGATATATTCTTCTCATACCCTTTAGATATTGATTTTTCGATGTTAAAAGAATTTGAAGATGAATATCACCAAACTATGAAACATGGTCCCAGAGACATAGAAGATGAACATTCTGCAGATTATACTGCAAAGTTACAGAGTTCAATACATGCCACTCTAAAAAGTACTGCTGCTTCTGCAAAAACATATACTGATCAAGAGAAAAAAATAATGATTTGGTACAATTCATTGTTTTTAGGTAGAGGGAAACCTAGTACACATATTGAGGCACTTAAAGATATCAATAATACAAAATTACTTAAAAACGCCCCAGCAGAACTGATTAGGCTTGTAAATCGAATTAGAGAAAAGATTGGGTTACCAGAAGGAGGGTGATTTTAGATGAATAACGAAGCAAATGAATGGATACCTTCCTATGGTGTTGTATTGGAAGACGCAGCTTTACAGGCCATTAAATATCCAAAAAATATCTCAATAGCTGCTGGACCAGGAGCTGGTAAGACAGAATTATTAGCTCATAAAGCGGGATATTTAATTGAAAGAAATATATGTCCTTATCCTAAAAAAATACTGGCTATAAGCTTTAAATCAGATGCCGCTAAAAATCTTCAAGAGCGGGTTCAAAAAAGATATGGCAAAGATGTAGTTAGTAGATTTGAATCTAAAACATTTGATGCTTTTTCGAAAGGTTTATTAGAACAGTTTTTACATGCATTACCTGAAAAATATAAGCCGAAGAAGGACTATAAGATAATTTTAAATGAAAGAACTATTGATGACATTGTAAAGGGATATATTACAGAAACGAATCTTCATTATCATAATTGGCAAAATGAATATAATTTTAATCAGTTGATGAGGACAATAAAAAGTACAAATTTGCCATTAGTAAGTTTTGAAAATGATTTGTATTCCTGGATTAATGAGAGATTATGGAGATTATTAATAAAAGGAAAAGGAGACCTTAAAAGCTCATTAACTTTTCCGATGATATCTATTTTGGTCGAATATCTATTAAATCAAAATCCATTAATTGTGAATGCATTAAGGGCCACTTACAGTCACGTATTCCTAGATGAATTTCAAGATACCACGTATTTACAATACAATTTATTAAAAACTATCTTTTTAGGATCAGATACGATACTTACAGCTGTTGGTGACAATAAACAGCGAATAATGGGGTGGGCAGGAGCTTTGCCTAATGCTTTTGAAGTATTTACTATAGATTTTAATGCAAAACAGACTACACTTTTGTGTAACTTTAGATCCGCTCCAAAATTGGTTTATATACAAAATGTTTTTTCACAAACATTAAATGATATTTCTGTAAATGTTCAAGCGACTGGAAACTGGAATGAACATGATGGAACATGTGAAATTTGGAACTTTGAAAATCATATTAGTGAAGCTAGTATTTTAGCTCAAAATATTAGTGAATGGATGAATGAAGAAAATCTAACTCCTAAAGACTTTTGCATTATCGTTAAACAACAGGAAAAAATTTATGCAGGAGCGATTATGACTGAGCTAGCCAAATTTAATATACGAAGTCGAGTAGAAAAAGATTTTCAAGATCTTTTATCAGAGGAAATAATCCTATTATTGATAAAGTTTTTAGAATTAAGTTACAAAGAAAAATCTCCAGAACTGTGGTTGAATATAATTGATGAAGTTATTGAGATGAAATATGGAGATATAGAATTCCAAAGATTAAATTATATATCTATTGAAAAAGAATTAGTGAATTTATTACAAGAGATAAAAACCTGTTTTTCCAATCTAGATGAAAGCAACTTTAATGTGTGTTTTGAAAGTATCTTAATGAAAATTGTAGATTATTTGGATGAGGACATTATTAAATCAACATACCCTAAATATAGCCAAGGTAATTACTTAAATGAGCAAATACAAAAGATGATTTCGAGATTAAATTATGAAAATGGAACTTCTATGGAAGAACTTATTTGTGATTTTTGTGGCGATTATAGTATTCCGATTATGACGATACATAAAAGTAAGGGTCTAGAATATCAAACTGTAATTTTCATTGGGGTTGAAGATGCTGCATTTTGGAGTTTCTCTACTCAAAGAGAAGCTGATAAAAATGCATTTTTTGTAGCGTTATCAAGAGCTAAAGAGAGAATTATATTTACAGTTAGTAATCAGAGAGATGTTTCTAGATTCGGAAAAATAGAAAATACTAGACAAACTACTTGTAATATCTCAGAGCTATTACAAACACTTGAAAATGCAGGAGTGCCAACTATTAATAAAAACAAAGTAACTACTAATGTATAAAAATATAATTTTTGAGTTATAAAGTAGTAGACTTATACTGCGTAACAAATAAATTACTTTATAAAAGAACGTCCTTTAAAGTAAAGAGGTTTATTTCTCAATGGTAGGTTTTCAACAATCTGGCCATATTGCGGAGTGACTCTTATATTATCTAACAATGCCTTGTTGAAGGAGAAGTTGAAGTTTTAGATTGGGCCAAAATGATTTTGTATTTTTTTAACGATTCAAATTTGATTCTTGACGCGTTTAAAGGGGATTTAATTGAAGAGATTTTCGATGGCCAATAGTTAAATAAAAAGTATCATTCATCCACACAACCAAGTTATGATAGGTCAAAATTGGGAATTAGGGGATAGTAACATAAAAAATAAGCGTTTGATGTCCCAACTGTATAAATCAAAGATGAGGGAAGTAGCCAATAATATCTTTGTGACTTTAGTGTTATGAACCGATTTTAAGATAATAATTTACGCAAGGGGGAAAATAATGACATTAGAACAACAGGAGCAAGATATATTTCATTTTATAAATGAAAGACAAGAGCGTATTTATCAGCATTTGCTCTTAGTAGGAGACGGCCCTGCTTATTTTTATAAGGATGCTTGCTTATTAATGATATCGCAGCAAATTACTTCAACCACACATTTAGTATCACATTTACTGCGTGAAATTGAGAGTGCGCTTAGAGCTGTCTTGGAAACGTATATAGATAGATCAGAACGTTTAGGCGTAAAAAAATCTAATCAAAAACATAAGATGATTATTCTTGGAATACTTAAGGGTCTGGAAATTTCTGATACTGAGCCTGTAGCAAAAGCGTGGCTGAGCTTGGCTGACTCGAAGGAATATGGTTTAGCCTCTCGTGCTCATCGTGATGCATTGGCACGTCCCCGCCCAGTGAATCAAGAATTCCGCAAATTGTGGGACCAAATGGAAGAGATTTTGGATTTTGTCCTTGAAAAATATCGATCTCGATATTTGGAAACACATAAGCAGATTGATGATATGCTCACAAGAGAAATACCGACATCTGCTGACAGTGCTGCATTACGAAATACAATTCCTAATAATCAAGTGACCTTAGGGTATTTTTTTGAACGGCTAAGTAGCCCTGCTTGGCTGACTCCACTTAATGAAGCGGGCTATTTTAGATATCCCCCTGAACCAGAGCGAAATCTTGACGAGGGGACAGTTGGTTTTCCTTATTGGCCTGCTTCAGAATATCTCTCTAGAATGGCCGCATTGGACCCTGAGGTAGTTCTTAATATTATAGTTGAGATTCCTCGAACAGATAATGTGAGAGTACATAATGATATGTTTAATGCTGCTATTTCAATGCCTGCAAAACATGCCGTAATTATAGCTAATAAAGAACTAGAGTGGATTCGAGCAAATGATAGTATTTTCTTAGTCAATGATAGCCTAAGCCAGTTGGTTGTCCAATTAGCAGTAGGTGGTCATTTAGAAATGGCTCTAAATTATTCCAAAGAACTTTTGGCTATAGTTCAAACAAATAATGCTGATCAACCAAAAACAAAACTTGGTACTTGGGAATACGAGAGGTTTCTAAATGCGATAATCCCAGACTTATTGTCAGTTTCAGACTTGAAGTTTGTTGAAATTCTATGTGGTGCTCTAGAATCGGCCATTAAATTATCTGGATTTAATCAACCGTTGGATAGTCCTGAAGATTATTCATATATTTGGCAACGAAAGATAGATAATGAGAAACCACCCCATAGAATAAGGAATATTCTTGTTTCTGCCATCAAAGAAAGTATAGATCAACTTATAATGTTGAACATAATGCCTATCGATGAGATTGTCACTTTCCTTGACTCTAAACAATATAACATCTTTCGTCGCTTGTCTTTATACACGGTTTATAAGCATACAGACAAGAATACTAAGCTTGCTGATAGATATTTAACTAATAAGATATACTTTGATACTACTGCATATCGTGCTGAATATAACCAATTAGCAGCAAAATTTTTTGGTCAACTTTCACCAGATCAACAAGGGAAAATTCTTGCATGGATAGATGAGGGTTTAAGTGTAGATAAGGTGATAACGACTTTGGCTTCTGGAATCGGCAACACCCCATCTTCGGAACAAGTAAAGAGGTACATTGATAATTGGATGATCCAGCGATTGTCACCATTCCACCATGCCCTTCCTAGTGAATGGATAAACCGCTATGAAATGTTAGTAGAAATAAATTGTTATAACAAAGAGGTTGAAGAAGAAGAGGATGGAGTTTGGATTGGGCCAACTAGTCCGAAAGAACTCGTGGAACTAGACACAATGACGATAGAAAATCTCATTGATTTCTTGCTTACATGGAAACCAGTCAAGGATTGGAGGAGTCCTACTCCAGAAGGTCTGGGTATGCATTTAAGTACGTTGATTGAAGAAAAGTATGAGCAGTTTGCGGAGAAAGCCAATTTGTTTAAAAAAACTGGTATTAATCCGACATACGTTCGGTCTGTTCTTTTGGGATTTCGTAAAGCAGTAGATGCAGGAAAGGTATTTAAGTGAGGATTTATCTTGGATTTATGTATTTGGGCAACCCAACAAAAAGATATACATGTTCGTACAGTAAGTATCGTGGACAAAGATTACGATTGGGAAGGTACAAGAAAAGAGGTTGCTGGCCTTTTATCTAGTGGACTCAATGATGGAGATAATGAAATTCCCTTCAACTACAGAGGTTCTGTATGGAAGCTACTAGAAATGCTAAGTGCTGATCAACAGCCTACAATAGGATATGAGGAGGAATATCTTAAGGATTATAATGATCTTGGCCTACTTTCCATTAATACGGTTCGTGGAGAAGCAATGCATTCGGTAGTTCGGTATGCCTTATGGGTCCATCGTCATACAACAGGTATTGTTAGTGAAAATAAACAAGGATTTGAAAAAATGCCTGAGGTACAGAAGGTATTAGAGGAACATTTGGACCTAAAGAAAGAATTAACCCTCTCTATTCGTTCAATATATGGGAAGTGGCTACCTTGGCTAGTCCTGTTGGATGAAGAATGGCTTGTCAAAAATTTAGCTTTAATTTTACCAGCAGATTCTGATAAATCCAATATTTATCTAGTTACATGGGAAACATATATCCTTTACTGTCAATCTTATGATAATGTATTTGAAATTCTTCATAAAGAGTATAAAAAAGCAGTTGAAAGAATTAAAGAAATAAAAATAGAAAAACGATCCATAACAGATCCAGAGATGCGTCTTGCAGAACATTTGGCTACTCTATACTGGAGAGGTATATTGGATCGAGAGGAATATAACAACCTTCTTCCGTTATTTTTTGAAAATGCAGATGATGAACTTGCTGGACATTTTATTGAATTCATTGGCCGAGGTTTATACAATTCAAAGCAAGATATTAAAGCAGACGTAATTATTCGGATGAAAAAGCTATGGGATGAAAGAAGTATCGTGATAAATTCCTATAGTACGAGGGCGAAGCATGAAAAAGAATTATCAGCTTTTTCTTGGTGGTTTTCTTCAAGTAAATTCAATAAAAACTGGCTAATAGAGAAACTGTATAATGTTCTTGAGAGTATCTCAAGTCTAGACTCACTTCAATTACGTTTAATTATAGAAAATTTAGAATGTTACTCAATTGAAATGCCTAAACGAACCATAGAGTGTCTTACTTTTATTGCTGAAATGGACACCAACGGATGGGGAGTCAGATCAAACAGGAAAGAAATACGTAAAATTCTTGAAAAAGTCCTTAGCAATCCAAACGATAACGGAAAAGCAGCTGCCGTTGCTTTAATACATAAGTTTGGTTCTATGGGGAACTTGGAATTCCGAGATTTATTGTATTAATAATCTAAAATATATGTGATTAATACACGATTACTTTAGTAAATTCAATTGCACAGTATTCAGCAATCAGACGCGTTTATTTCATAACGTGTCTTTTTTGTTTAGGCCGATAATGTTGAATAAGAAAGACTAAAAAACACTGGTCTATTTAATACGTAGTACAACGATACTATGAAATTATTAAAAGTGTGACCGCTTTAGTGAAGTAAAGTAGTGAACTATTGTACTTATACAAACGGGAGCGAGAGTTGAACAACAAACAATATTATTATTGTGATAAATGAGGTCTTTAGTTGTATAAAAAGGATAGATCTATACAGGGGATCATCCTGTTCATTTATCCTTTTTCTTTTACACCTATAAAATGTATGACATTCTAATCAAGTATTTAGTTCTAAGGTATCCTAGAGATTTAATAAAAGCAGATGATTTAGCCAACTATCTTGTGGCAATTGAACGATCATTTGCCAACAAAATTCTATAAAGTATAATATGAGGATAGAAAAAATACAGCAAAAGGAAGAACTCTTGATTATTTTTAAACAAAAGTCACCAGTCCCTTTTATAGTTGAAAAAAGATTAAGTTAAATAGTAAGTCGAACTTCTTAACAGGAGGGGAAAGATGAAAATTTATGTGGATGCAGATGCTTGTCCGGTAAAAGAAATTATTATTGCAGAAGCAAGCGATTTTGAAATTCCGGTTATCCTTGTTACAAGCTTTTCTCATTTTTCTAATGCAGAACAGCCATTAGGAGTGAAAACCATTTATGTTGATTCTGGAGCAGATGCTGCAGATTATCGGATTGTGAAGTTAGTGGAAAAAGGAGATATTATCGTGACGCAAGATTATGGTCTTGCGTCACTAGGTTTAGCAAAAGGAATTATCGTCCTCCACCATAAAGGATTCAGATATACAAATGAAAATATTGACCATTTATTACAAACACGTTATTTAAGTGCAATGGCTAGAAAAAGCGGACAGCGAACAAAGGGACCTAAGCCTTTTACAGCAGAAGACCGGGAGCAATTTAGGGATCTTTTTAAACAGGTTATTTCTCGTAAAAACTAAGCTAAACTAAGAGATTCAGAAAGGAGATAAATATTTTGAAGTATTTAAAATCGCAAATGCAACAACTAATTAAGGAAAATAAAGAACTGCATACACGCTTTAAAGAACTGAAGGCTGAGCATGGTCTTGAGAAAAACAATGCCCTCAAGGCCTTGTACCATTCAGAAGTTGCGGATGGAGGAAAGTGTCAGGTAGCTTACCAAGCACTTGATCAGCCCAAAAAGTAGACTCTTATATCTTATTTATACTTACTAAAAATTCTGTTATAAATGCTGGATGGTTATAAGTGGATTAAGTTAGTGACCAAAATATGAAGTAGGTTGCTACGTAGTACAACCAAACTATTCAATAGAAAGGTATTTCAAAAATAGAAACGCGAGTGCGCAATTAATTTCTATAACAAAAAGGTTTTCTAATATTCACTAGATGGCTACGTTTGTTTGTTCTTATAATACCCATTAAGTAAACATTAATTTTTAAAGCGACAACAATGAGTTGTCGCTTATACTTTTTCTCCATTTAGATATAACATTTGTTATTGACTCATGATGTTTATTTCCTCCTTTAAATGAAATTTCTTTTTAAACATAATAGTTTTCTTCGGTTTTCATAAAACTCATTCTCTAAAAATATACATTTAAAAACTAAGGAGTGATGCTAATTGAAAGAAATTAAGTGTTTAGTTTGTGGTGGGAAGCATTTTCGTAAAGGATATTATGAGATAGATGTAAATGTTGATATATATCCTACTGCATATAATAATGTTGATGTAAGCAGTAGAAGTTTTGATGACGTACATATAGATGTTGATGTAGATATTAGTACATCTATTGAAAATGAAATTGTTGAAAGTGGGGAAATCTTCTATAAATTAGTTTCTGAAGAAAAAGACAAATATAGCAATTACGATAGTACTGTAGAAGTGTATAAATATAATTGTGAAGATTGTGGTTATATAATGAACTTTACTCAAGAAAAAAATGTAGAGAGTAAACATGAAGAAAAAATGAGAAAACAAAAAGAAAACACTTATGATTGGTCAAAGTTTGGAAAGTAAAAAATATTTAATTTGGTTTAGTTAAAGGCGATTCCATTGAATTCTAGGACACGCCTTTTTTTCAACTCTATTTTTTGGTTAAAGTGGAGGATCGTTTTACTGGACTATTAAACAATTCACAATGTAGGTATGTGTAATACACCTTTACACTTTCTAATAATGGGGATAGACAAACGATAGACCTAAACTATAAATTACTAATATTATATTTGATAAGCTGTTGGTAGATTTTTTTCATCTAGATGGTATTATTTCGCCATATATTTCACTTTTTTTACAATATAACACGTTTTTGTACAAAAAATTCAAAATTTGTATTTCTTTGTGATAAAATTGATTTAGAATATTTTTCCAAGTGAAAAGGGGGGTATTATGAGATTCTATCTTAAAGAGTTTATAAAAGAGAATTTTGAGGGTAAATCTATGCCTTATCTATTTATTTTGTGGTCAGTCTATAAAAACTTAAAAACCTACAACAACCGTCTAAGTAATTCAATAAAAGAAGAATTAGAAAAGTTAGATTTAAACTCAATCGACTTTGAACAAAAGGTTAATAAAGCTGAAAAAGTAATTAAAAAAATAAAATCAACTGATTCAAGACAACAGAAACTCGACTATTATTCAACTATTACATCTATACAAATACAAAATTTCAGGGGGTTTGGAAGTTTAGAAAATGATGACAAAGGTAATTTTATAAAATTAAACAATCGGAAAAATATTTTTTTTGGACCGAATGGTGGAGGGAAAACATCTTTTTGTGAGGCTTTTGAATTTAAATTAACAGGTAATATAAAAGAAGCTAAAAGAAGAAACATACCTTTAAATACTTATATCAAAAGAGATGATAAAAATCACAAAATACAAATTACTTTTAATAATAACGATATGAATGCTGACAAGTTAAATGATTATAATAAAGCGTATTTTCAAAACAGCTTTATTGAAAAAAATCGACTACAAGAATTTGCACTTCTTGGCTCTAAAGATACCGGAACTAAAGAAAAAGATGTTATAGCGAGTCTTCTAGGTATGCATGAATTAGATGAGTTAATATCTACTTTTGTAAAACCAACTAGTTTTAATCTATTAGACTTAAAAAGGCAAAAAATTTTTAATAGTATTAGAGAATTACAAAATGAAAATGATACAAATATTAGATTGAAAAGAACATTGGATGAAGATAAAGAAAAATTGGAAATGGAACTAAAAGAAAACTATAATATAGAACTAAATTTAAGTGAATTAGATAATATCATAAAAGAAAAGAACAAACTTCGAGGATCGTTAAATCTAAAGATTAATTTAAGTAAAGAAAAATCACCAAAACATCATACATTGCAAGAATTTGAAAGAGAAATAATGTTTATTGAAAGGGAGATAAATGGATATACCCTTGCTAAGAAAAACTTACAAGAACAAGCGCTTGAATTAAATTTTGAAAACCTTTATAAAAGTTTAAATGATATTTCTAATGAAAATATTGAAGCTTGTCCTGCTTGCGAAACTCCCCTAATTGATGTAAAAATTAATCCTTTTCAAAAGGCAAAGGATGAACTTTTAAAATTAAAAGATATTAGTTTATTAAAGAAGGATTTAGAAGAGAGAAAGAAAAAAATAAATAATGAGTGTTATTCAATAATTTCAACATTTATAAATAACTATGTAAATAATAAAGGGGTTTCAGAGAACATAAGCCAAGAAGGTATAAATAAATTAATAGACAGTCTGAAAACTCAGGATAATTATGAGAATAGATTAGAATTAGTAATAATATTTGTTAAAAACTTGAAAATGCTACAGGCGGATATACAAGTTTATTTTAATAATTTAAAAGGTGAAATCGATAAGGATATAGAAAAAGATAAATTAATGAATAATATTCAAAAAGAAATAGAACAAATAGATGAACAAATTTTATATTTGAATACAGTAAAAAAACAATTAGATAATTTTGAAAGTAAAATTACAGCATTAAATAAAAAATTAGAAAGTTATAATGAGGAAATAGAAAAACTTGAACAGCTCAAAAGCGACGAAGAAAAATATAATGATTTCCTTGAAAAAGTACAAGAGCAGTATAAGACTTTTTATAAAGATTTAGAAAACTTCAAAATTGCACAAGAAACAAGTAAAATAAATAATATTGAGAATAAAGCATTACATTATTATCAACAAATTAATAAAGATGATAGTGAATCAGAGTTTATTAAAAAAATACATTTTGCTCTTGAAGGTTCAAATTATAAAATTTTCGTTATTAAAAAAAGCGGAGAACAAGAAATTGATGCATATGCTTGCCTTAGTGAGGGACATTTAAGGTCTCTGGGTCTTTCTTTAATGTTGGCTGTAGCTGAGAAAAACAACTCTCCTTTTTTATTATTTGACGATGTTGTAAATGCAATAGATAGCGACCATAGAGCAAACATTATTGATATGTTTTACAATGACCCCTATTTACAAAAAACTCAATTAATAATTACAACTCATGATAGATTATTTTGGGAAAGATTTTGTAATTATTATGAGATTAAAATTAATAAAAAAGAAGTAACCGATATAAGTTATATTCTTAACTATACAAATAAAGGATCAGTTTTTATTCAACATAATGTATCATTCAAATCTAAGATTGAGGAAGCGTTAGATAAATATGATATAAGACAGGCTCTTATATATTGCAGAGTATGGTTTGAAAGTGAAGTGCTAAAGTATTGTATTGAAAATGGGATTGAACTAAAAGGGAAGTTTACAAGAGATAATAAAAGTAACTTACTGAAAGCATCACTAGAAAGTATTTATAATATATTGAACACTAGGTTTAATGAAAATGAAAATCTTAAAATAATAAAAAAAGATTTAATAAATTGGCAAGCACAAAATCAGGAACACCATAGTTTCGATGAAAATAGTTATAATTTTGTTCACTCTAAAAATAGTGATGAGGTTTCTAAGATATTTATTGCATTGGAAAGATTCATTAACGATTTATATCCTGAACAAAGTTTATTTAGGGTTGAAAATGCAATAAAAGAGTTGAATATACATATTTCAAATGCTGAAAAGAAATTAGAAAATCCTGGCTTTTGTAGCAAAGCACCAACAGAGGTAATATCAGGAGTTAGAGAAAAATATTTACGAGATATTGAGAATAAAGAGTTGTATGAGGCTGAAAAGAGAAGATTAGAGGGACAACAACTTGTAGTAAATTAAATTACATCTAAACTAGAAATAGCTCAGAGATAAGTTGATGAACAATTTCATAAACCAGTGTGTAAGCTTAACATTATTAACGTTATAAGAATTAGGCGGTTGTCTTAAATGACTTCCGCTATTTTTGTTTAATTAATCTGATAGACAAGCGCGATTTGTGACATATTGAATAAAAATTTTAATGTTCGATGTAGTGATTTGTTAATATTTGGAGGATAAAAAAAGCTGTCGAACTACCCATAAAAATAGAAAATTAGAGATTTGTTAACTATTGAATAAAAAAAGATTATTTAAAAAAGCACTTATAAAATTATTAAAGAATATTACAGTATTAAAACAAGCTACAATGTTAAGTATTCCTCAAGACGTGTTAATGTTTACAGACAGTAAGAAGAAAAAAATATTAAAAATAGCAATTTTATAACTTTGTCTGTTTTTGTCGAAGGTCTTTTTATGGCAGAGAAAACTAGTATAATAGTACTAGTTTGATAAATAGTCTGATCTGTTCGCCTTTTGAGGATTTGGATAGGTAAAAATAAATCTCATTATAAAAAACGACTGAATATTTTCAAATGGTTTACAATTCCTAAACTTAAACTCTTTAATCTTTTTTATCAAATAATCATTTGACAAACTATATAATGGGGATTGCAATGAGTTTTCTGAATAAATCATTCGCAATTAAAGATTTATCTTATAAAGAAAAACAGAGAATCGAAAAGGTGAAAGCCGAGAAGAAGATTAAAAAGAAAAACAACTCCTAGCATTTGATAATTCTATAAAAAATGGAAAGAAAATTTATAAACATATTTTAAGCAAATTTGGAGGAATTGTATATGGATCTAAATGAAGGTAATGTACAAAAGTTTTTAGATTGGACATATGAAAAAGCATTAAATGGAGTACCATGTACAGCTTCTGTTTATGAGCTAGCTAATAGCTATACGTCTAAACACTCTTCGAATGATAAAGCAATCAAAAGTTTAATAAGATGGCAACAAGGAAAAACAGCCACAAATGGATTTGTTGCTGGACTAGGTGGAATTATTGTTATGCCTGTAGCCATCCCTGCAAATCTAGCTTCTGTAATGTATATGCAAATGCGAATGATTGCAGCAATAGCTTATATTCGTGGGTACGATTTAAAGGATGACCAAGTACAAACTTTTATATATGCATGTTTAACAGGACAATCTGCTTCGGAATTAGTAAAGCAAAGTGGTATTAAAATTGCTCAGAAGGTTGGCGTAGTACAAATTAAAAGAATACCCGGTGAGGTTATAAAACAAATTAATCAAAAAGTTGGTTTTAGATTATTAACGAAATTTGGAGAAAAAGGGGTTATTAATTTAGGAAAAATGGTGCCATTACTTGGAGGAGTAGTTGGTGGATCGTTTGATGCCTCTTCTACTTGTTTGATTGGGAAAGCAGCTGAAAAAACATTTATTGAGGGCGGTTATGATAAAGATAATGGGATTATTATAGATATGATCTAGGTTCTAGTAAGGTTAATTGCACATTTTAGTTACTCAAGAATGGGCGCTTGTAATGATCAAAAGCCTAATTTTCTTGTAAAAAGAAGGTGGAACTGAAATCCTTTTATCCTTTCTTATTTTAAATATTGTCCATTGGTAAATGTATGGAAACAGGTGGTAAGTCCTGTGGCATCACCTTTAAACAAGATGGCAGAAGTGGCACTTTTTTATGCCCATAATCACATACTGACTTTCATACTATTAGAGTATAGGATTTTTTACTTTTTAGTATCTATTTATTACCCTTGTATTTAAGTTGTTTTATTAAATGGAAATTAATTGGAGGTAAATATGTTTAAGAAAATTAAAGAACTTTTAGCAGTAAATAAAGTATTACCGGTCAAAGAACAGAAATTGAAGGAACTTGAAACAAAATTACAAGACAAACACAAACTTATCGAAGAAATTACGACAGAAGTAAAAAACGGTATGCAAGCCGAAAGAGAAGAAATCCTTTCGAAAGCGAAGAAAGAAGCTTTGGATATACTTACGCAAACAGAGAAGGACCTCAGCGAACTTTCCGATAAAAAATCGACACTCGAAGGAGATGTATCTGAACTTGAAGAGAAATTGACCTCTAATCGAACTGAGCTTGAAAAAATTTTGAAAAAGACAAAGAAGTTCAGTACCGAAAGTGTAGGATTAAAGATTTTAATTGAACGGTTTCCTGGCGCTATTAACTTTGACGAAATCCAGAATGAGTTAGAAACACTAAATGAATCACTTGAAGAAGGCGTTTTAGATACAATCGTAAGTTTAGATCTTCACCATAAAGATTCTAAGTTACTTCGTAAAGAAATGTCTGCCAATAATAGACTGATTAAGAACCTGCTTAAATCTTATCAAACCAGATACACAACAAAGGCCAATCTAACAATTTATAATTTGATGGTAATTGGTCTGCAAGCTGAGTTGCAAAATATTCTATATACTTTAAGTTATTCCAATGTCGAGAAGGCTGAGGAGAAAGCCAAAGACCTAATCAACAAGTATTTAATTATTTGTGCAGAAGGAAACGCGAGTATCTTACCGACTATCACGCGTTTCCTATCCGAACTGGAGCCGCTCTTTATAAATGCAATTCAAATTGAATATAAATATTATATTCAAAAGGAAAAAGAGAAAGAGGAGCAACGTCGTATAAAAGAGCAAATGCGCCAGGAAGCCGAGGAACGGAAATTACTGGAGCAAGAACGGAAAAAGATTGAAAAAGAAGAAGAAAAATACTTGAATGAAATGAACAAAAACAAAGAGCTACTTGAAAAAGAAATTGATGAAGATAAAATTGCAGCTCTCAAAGCAAGGCTCGTGGAATTACAAGGTCAAATCGATCAATTAGAAGAACAAAAAGAGGAAATTGTTAAGAGAGCAAACGGTAGAGCAGGTTATGTTTATGTCATTTCCAACTTAGGATCATTTGGAGATAACACATTTAAAATAGGTATGACACGCCGATTGAATCCGCTTGACCGAATTGACGAATTAGGAGATGCTTCCGTACCATTCAAGTTTGACGTACATGCTATGGTGTTTAGCGATAATGCGGTTGATTTAGAACAAAAACTCCATCAGACATTAGATAAGAGCCGTGTTAATAAAATTAACTTGAGAAAAGAGTTTTTCTATTCCAATGTGGAAGAATTACAGGAATTGGTTCAAGAGATTGACCCAACAGTGGAATTTACAACAACTATGAAAGCTGTAGAGTACCGCCAAAGTCAAAGTATTTTAAATGAAGAAGAAACACAGGTATTACAAAATGCTTAAATAAATATGTAGTAGCAGAGTAATTTCTCTGCTACTGATATTTATATAATAATAAGAATCAGCTTTTATAAAAGATGCGCTGGGGTATTTAAAAATTAAAAACTAAGTACAGAACATATAAACTAGGATTTACCTTATTTAATAATATAATTATACATAATTATCATTATGTATCTTATTAATTTATAATTGACAAATAGAAAAAGTATATGAAATAATATAAAATATAGTAAACTTATGATAATATTAATTACAAATTTGTGGGAGCACCACTAAAATTCTTAAGAGGTATCTTTTCATACCCTCTTTATTAAGAATTTTAGTGGTGCTTTTTGTTTTATAAGGAGGATTAAGATGAAATTATCTTCTGAATTTATTAAGTTAGATTTCCTTATGTATAATTTGCAAGCCAACCCCAGTAATTTAGGTATACTCATAGGCAAAAGATGGAAAAATAAACGTAAGAACATATTTCTATTATTTACCCTCTTGGAGGGGGTAAATATTTTATGAAACAGACAGCAGTGTTTTACATAAGACTTATGGACAACAGTAAAGTAGAGAGAGAATTAGCAAAATTGAATAGCCTCCAGATATGTAATGAATTTAATATAGTAGATCAACCAATTATAGAAGTTGGCGGGAGCTATAATACTCTAATATTTAAGAGAAGGGACATCAAAAGACTATTAAATCTCGTTAGAACTAAAAAGTTAGATGCAGTAATTTGTAAAAATCTAAACAATCTTTCCCGTTACCCACTAGAACAAATTGCAGTAGAAAAGGCATTAAACAATATTAATTGTAAACTAATTTCGGCAGATATAGATACTCCCAAAATAGATGAAATAGAAGAATTGAAGGCTGCCGTAGTAAACTTTTATTTTCCTAGAAAGGAGGAGAATCTTTGTTAAAAGCAATAGGATATACTAGGAAGTCAATTGTTATAAAAGGATATAGTGATGAGCGTTCTGTAGGATACCAGCTAAATGCCATCAATGATTATATTGAAAACAATGGAATGGAACTTGTACATACCTACTCGGATATTGGTGTAAGCGGAAAAGAATTAAGAAGACCAGATTTAGATGAGATGTTGGAGGATTTACAAACTGGAAAAGTCATTGCTGACACTTTGTTGATATATTCAGTAGATAGACTATCACGGGATTTAGATGGAAATATTGAGTTGTTTTTAGAAATTACTAAATACGTTAAAACTGTTACTTTTCTAGTTGAGAATTTCTCAAGCGATTCACAGTTCTTCAAGATATTCTTTCCTATCTTTGCAGGAATGGCAGACGAAAACCACAAAAAGTTATTAGAAACACTGTCATTTGGTAGAAAATCAAAGATTATTCAAAGGAAATTGTTTAATGGTAATTATCCTGCAATCGGCTATACCAAAAATAACAATGGTTACTTAGTGCCAGCGCATTTTAAAAATACAAATGATACTGAAGAACAAATTGGAATTTTGATTGTTCAGTATATATATAATGCTTATTTAACTGATATGTCACTTCGTGAAATTGCAAAAAAACTTAATGAACTATTTGGTTTTACGAGAAGAGGAAAACTATGGGACTATAAATCAGTAGCTTATGTTTTAAGCAATAAAGCATATATAGGGGTTTTAGAGGGAGTTCTTGAAGGCTATTCAAGTTATTATATTAAAGATGCAAATATTGAACCATTAATAGATCCTATTACATTTGAAATAGTACAGCAGAAATTAAAGAGTGAGAACAGAGGGAGAAAACAAAAGACTATGGGGAGAAATGCTTTATTAACGCAATGTAGTCACTGCTTTACTCCTCTAGTTTCTAAGGGGAGTAAACTAATTTGTAATAATTGTGGGTTAGAAGGTAATGAGGAAGAGATTAAAGACATTATTGTACGCTACTCCTTAGTTGTTTTAAATGGAGAAATGGAAACATTAGAAATAAATAAAGTAAAAGAAGAATTAACGAAAATTAATGAGGTAAAGGTAAAAAATTTATCATTGAAAATTACTGAACTTGAGCAACGTCAATCCTTAATTAATACAATGAACTTAGCATCAAGAAGTAAGAAAAATATGATTGAAGCTAACACAATTTTAATCCAAAAATACCGTTATGATCTAGATGTAGCAATGAAAAAGTTGCTGTACCTATCGAAATACGACCCTGCTCCTTCTGTTATTGATGATTTTGGGCATTATTTAATAACTTATCCATATCTAATCCTAGTTGATTTAGCCGCAAAAAAGATAAAAATTACATTTCATTCAAATAATATTATGAGAGAGGAGATAGTATGAGTGCTGTTGAAAATATACTCATTCGTTTTGCGGTTGCATATGCCAGAACTTCTAGTGCCAGTAATCCAAAACACAGTATTGAAAATCAAATCGCTGTTATTAAAGAATACTGTGATAAGCATAATATAGTACTTGTTAAAATATTTATTGACGAGGCAAAAACTGGTACTACAGTTACTAATAGAGAAGGATATCAAACATTTAAAAGATTCATTGGTGATAATGACATTGATTTGGTATTGGTTGCTTATTCTGATAGATTAGGTCGAGAAGGATTTGAATTTATTCGTTCGTTAAGTGAGATAAAGAAAAAAGAGATTGAATTTATAAGTGTTTCGGAAAAGATAAATGGTTCTGAGCTAAGCCCAATCCAACTTGGTTTTACAGCTGTAAGAATTGAATTTGAAAATATTCTTCGGAAACAAAGGCTCTCTGAAGCGATACAGTCCGAAATAAAAAAAGGGAGATGCATGAATCAACCTTCATACGGTTATACAAAGGATAATAATGGTTTTCTTATTGTTGTAAAAGAGCAGGCAGCTGTTGTTAAAGAGATATTCGATAGTTATATACAACTTCAATCTTCTGTTAAAGTTGCTGCACATTTGAATGAAAGTGGATACTCAAAACCTAATGGATCACCATGGGATTCAGCATTTGTTTACAAAATTCTTCGAAATAAAAATTACACAGGCAATCAGTATAGGAAATCTAAGTTACAAGAGTCTTTTTCAAAAAAAAGGATATACTTAGACGATGAATTATTAACCGAAGTTGGGCACCAAGCAATAATAGAAATGAAAACATTTACGAAAGTTCAAGAAATTCTTGATAAAAAAAGCAAAACTAGAATAGTAAGATTTAACTTACTGGCTAAAGTGCTGTATTGTCCGAATTGTAATTCAATAATGTATGGGGACTTTAGAAAACAGAAATATGTATGTAAAGAGCGCAGGGAGCAAAAATCACAATGCCCTGTCCTGCATAAGGACTATATTGAACCCAAAGTATTAACATTCCTTAAGACTCGAGAATTAAAGAATGTAGAAGTTACTGAACAACAAGATACTAATTCTGTAATTAATAGGCAGGACTTATTGGAACAGAAAAAGGAGTTGGAGTTAAAGTTTGCTACATTAAAAATTTCAGTTAAACAATTTAATAATGAGATGAAAAAAATAATAACAAATTTAAATAGGCTAAATGAACAAAAAAACTTTGTAGTTACAATAGACAATGATGATAGTTTTACTAGCCTTATTGAAAGAGGTGAGTTTGAAGAAGTAAGTGAGAAAATGAAAAAAGAGAAGATTAAAATCTCACTAAATGATAATGAAGAGATCATCGAAATAAATAAAAATAATTAATGGTGCTTTTATTTTTTCAAAAAGGCACAATATTAAAACATATTTTAGAGCAGAGAAGGTACGTAATCGTTTATAGATTTTGTACCTTATTTTTATGGCCAAAAGGATTATATTTGCATATTTTTAAATGCTCCACACATTATTAAGCTGGTAAAATCACATTAATACCTGTGATTGTAATTTTGATAAACTGTAGTTAAGGATAAATTTAGATATCATTCGATTTTGTGTTTTCTAATTGTTCTAATACTTCCTTATGTAAAATATCATTAACAATATTTCTGTATATAATAGAAATTTGTTCAAATGTTGGTTTATTTTGAAAATGAACAGAATACGTTTCTGAAGTATTTTTCTTATTCATAAAAACCCTCCTTAATACGTACCATTATTGTCATTTATACTTACTTTTAAACTATAATGAGAAGTTCAGTATACTGAACTTCTCATTAAATCTTCGTTAATACAAACGGGTGCGAATAAGTTCAAATGAGCAAACGTTTTTTTGATCTATTGAATAGGTTATTTAATAAATAAAGCCATCAATCTATTATTGTTGGCATCAAATAGAAGTTTTTTTATAAGGATTTTCATAACTACCCTGTACATAGAAAGTCCAAAATGTTAGTGGATTCACTACAGGTATTTTCAGCATACAAGACGTACATATATGGATTGAAAAACGGAAATAAATAATAATATCTAAATAACAAGGGTGTTTTCAATTATGGATATGAATAAGTTTAAATACTATCTAAATTTGTTAGGTTTATGCCTAGATAATTATTTCACCGAAAAGTAAGATTACTGTCTAAGCATAAAACTGAAAGTTTAAAGTATAGGGTATTAAAATAAATTTAAAAATTAAAAAAGATAGTGCTATTTACTATTATTGAAACAACAAGTACTGTCCAAATCTATAAGTAACTTATTAAATTTTTTGGTTCTGTCATGTTAACAGAAATCTTATGTTACTATATATACTAATCTTTTAAAAATTTCTATAAGATTTTATAAACTTTTAAGTATTTTTTATAGCCAAGTAAAATATATAATGATATAATTTAGGTATAATTAAATAAGATGAAATCGCAGGAAGCACCTGGATTTTTAGGAACTAACTGAAGAGAGCAATAGTCTATCTTCAATTAATTCTTAATTATTCGGGTGCTTTCTTTTTTATCTTTAGGAGGAGAATAAGATGAATAAACTAAACGTATCAGCTTTTGCAGGAGCCCCAACCTGGACCATACGAATTGCTTTAGAGAAGATGAGAGAGTATCGCAAGTGGCACTCTAAAACATTCACAGCATATCTGAAAGATGCAGATCGCTTCATAGACTTTGCTTTAATGGAAGGGTTTGAACCAACCCTTGAAGGGATTAAGTCTCATCATGTAGATAAATATATTAAAAAAGCTGAGGGTAAAGAAGCATATCAAACCACAATTCGAGTAATCGCATCTCTATCTAGCGTCTATTCCTTTTACGTAGACCTTGGATCAATTAAGGATAATCCTTTCAAGGCATGCAAGGTACCACTTGGTAAAGTTGGGCGACATTCTAGATCTATAAAGTTTAATGAGATTGTTGATATCTTTGTAGCTATTCAACAGATAAAAGATAATGAGGGAAAAGATTTGTCTGTCACAATCGAAGTTTTATTTTTTACTGGATTACGTAATCATGAATTAACAAGTCTAAAAGTAAAAAATATAATTTTGATAAGGGGTTGATTTGTGTAGACCCAGAGATCGTAAACTGGATGGCCAGTAATCGAAATATTCCTATTCCACCAAAATTAATGGAAAAGATAAAACAACATATTGTTGATCATGAACTTCAACTTGAAGATAAGTTGTTACAAGGATTAAGTGGAAAGGGTCTGGAAATGAAACATCTCAATCGTATAACAGAGAAAATCAATAAAGAACTCGGCTGGTTGGGTGAGAAACAGGCAAAACCTCATGGTTACCGAACCTCGATTCCAGTAATTTTAGATGAAAGAGGCATGGAACACGGGCGTATCAAGTACTTACTTGGCCAATGGGACAGCTTAATTCATCATCTACGAAGTGATAATCGAATAAATGCCCTGCGAAAGCAGCTAACAAAAATTGAGGGCGATATTTATCAGGAATTACATAACCGGAAAGTAGGTAAAAAAATAGGTGCAAAAATAGAAGATGATCAATATTCGAAAAATATACATCCACGGTTATACTAGAATTACATTTGTCCTACCAGTAGATGATTAGAAAAATGTAAAAGGAAAAAAATAATATTCCTTATTTAGGACTAGTAATAGCAATGATAGATAATTGTTGCTATAATTAGATTATAAATTAATATGATGAAATCACAGGAAGCACCTGGATTTTTAGGAACTAACTGAAGGTAGCATTGGTCTATCTTCTAATATTTCCTAATTATTCGGGTGCTTCCTTTTTATCTTTAGGAGGAGAACAAATGAATAAACAAAATACTACTGATATCGTTTCAATTGAGGATAAAGCACTTCCAACATGGACAATACGAGTTGCTTTAGAGGAGATGAAAGAGTACAGAACTTGGGAAGAGAATACATACAAAGCTTACCTAAAAGATGCAGAGCGATTTGAAGACTTTAGCTTAAGGCAAGGTTTTGAACCAACCCTCGAGGGTATTAAGCTGCATCACGTTCAAAAATATATCAAACATGCTAAGGATGAGGAAGCATATCGAACAACGAAGCGAGTAATCGCATCCCTTTCAAGTGTATTTTCCTTTTACCAAACAATTGGGACGATTACTCACAACCCATTTAAAGCATCGCGCGTACCAGTTGGAAAAGTAGGTCACCACTCAAGAGCATTAGAGTTTGATGAAATTGTAGATGTCTTTGAGGCCATTGAACAAATTAAGGATAAAGAAGGGAAAGATTTGTCCGTCACTACCGAAGTTATGTTTTTTACTGGTTTACGTAATCAAGCTCTAACAACTTTACAAGTGAAAGATGTTTTGATTGAGAAGGAGTTAATTTTTTACGATCCAGGAGTGATAAACAATAAACATGTGGTTCAATTTTTTCCAATTCCACCAAAGTTACTACAAAAGTTAATACACCATATTGAGTATTTTGACCTCCTACCCGAGGATCAGCTCTTACACGGTTTAAAAGGGCAGGATCTAAAAAATAAGCAACTTAATCGCGTAACCGACCGAATTAATAAAGAGTTGGGATGGGTAGGAGAAAAGCACATTACCCCACATGGATACCGTGCATCTATCGCCACGATATTAGATGAAAGAGGGGTGGATCGTATCAATATCCAATACTTATTAGGTCACACCATTACAAAGGATAATGTGGATCAATACTTACGCCGTGATAATCGGAAGATCCGAGCTATACGTGCGGAAATGACGAGAATTGAAGAAGAAATTCATCAGTCATTATTAAAACGATTATCGTCTAAGAATGAAGAGGTAAACGAAGATTCCAGCAACAACGATAATGAAGCAATCATGCAAGTAAATCACGAGCAATCAAACGGACTAAAACAAGTTTCTTTAGAGAGATATATAGAACTCACTGAAATTAATCCTAAGTTAGCAAAAACGCTTGCAGCAAAAAATCTTGTTGCCATGTAAACAGACAAAAAGCTACCGATATTGCGGTAGCTTTCTTTGGCCCATTAATCAAATCGAAACGAATCAATGGCACGTTTCTTGGATTCAAAATCAATATGTGTGTAAACCTCTGTAGTGGCTAATGATTCATGACCTAATAATTCTTGTAGCGTTTTCAAATCCACCTTATCTTTTATATACGGCATACCATCCGCATCTTTCGTTTCCATCTTCGATTGCTGCAGCAACAACGTCGCAAAGGTATGACGCAAGTGATGCAATGAAAACCTCGTGGGTGGAAGTCCAGCCTGTTTTAATGCTTCCTTAAAGATCACATGAAGGCCACGAGGGTTTAATGGTTTACCACGGTGGTTTAAAAAGACATGTTCAGATGAATAGGTCTGATAATCCTGTAAAGAATCTTTATACCTTTTTAATACTGGTATAACGGACGTATGAAGGGGGAGGAGGCGTTCCTTTTTCCCCTTTCCATAAATCCGGATGGTTTCATTAAAAAAATCTAATTGCTCCCACGTAAGGGATACGATTTCTTGCCGTCTCATCCCAGTTGTAGCGAGCAACTTAAACATCGCTTCATTCCGGAGTGCAAGGTGATGTTCCGTTTGTTCTAGAGATGCAAATAACTGCTTTAATTCTTGTAAATTCATGTAAACGGGTAACTTATTTTCAGATTTTGGTGCTTTGATTCCAGCCATAAAATCAGAATCAATGAATTGTTCTTTAAGTAAATACTTGCTTAGCGATTTTAAGGCTGAAATCCGACGCTGCATCGTTCTTGGTTTCATTTTTGCATTCATCGTTTGGTCCTGGATAAACCGTCTAACAACGGAACGATTGAGATCTTGCAAATCGCAAGAACGATTGTTACGCTTTAAAAATTGGTGAAACAGTGTTAAATCATATTCGTAACTAAGAATGGTTAATTCCGAATAATTTTGTTCGACTTTCAAATACAATAGAAAATCATCGACAGCATGTTGCAAATCCATAGGGATCGACCTCCAAAAAAGTAAATTATTTGGACGCACCTATACATTTCATCCCGATCCTAGGAGTTATCGGAACGGTACCGGACGTTATCCGGACGCTCCAACACATTATCGTCAAGTTAGGGGGAGCCAACTTCACAATATCCATTATTATAAGAAGTTAAGTCATTTGTTATTGTTCGGATGCAGTTTGTAACTAGTTGACATAATATCTATTCTAGGAAGCTAGTTATAATCAGTAAAATATTAGCAAATCCATGCTATAATTAAATTTACGGTAATTAACAGTCAATTTTCTCTTTATTCTTTAGCTTTGATTACTTAGATATATTAAGTAAACCAAATTTTACATTACACTGCATTTTACATTTACCCAGGAGTTGATCTACATATGCCTTACGAAAGCAAAATTAGACCCCATAATGCTGATCGTGTAACGAAAAATACAACAATTAGCCGCAGTTTGCTCGAACAAATTAAAGTAATTGCAGATCACAAACAAGTTCCGTTTAATCAATTACTAGCTGAAGGAATTGATTATGTATTAAATACTTATAAGAAACCTAAAGAATTTAAAGATCCAGTCAAACCTACGGATCGAATTCAAATGGGCACAACATTTAGCTATAATCAATTTGAATTGCTAAAGGATCGTGCACGAAGGCTTAATACACATGCAAACACATTAATTGAAATCGGAATGGAATTTATTATTGAAAAATATCAAAATGTCTAACTCAAACCCTCCCTCACATTTGCCTTTATTTTAGTTTACATAATATTATTATATTAAACAGCAACTTATTCCTTAATCTAATCTCCAGCAACTTCTCACGAATATTAATCATTTTTTCCAGCATCCCCTCCATCTCCTCATGGCAGATCCTTACGGACATTTGGTCATTCATTAAGATAAATATGCCCCTGTTTCCCACTATCTACTTTTTTACGAAGTAAACATTAATTACACAAGCCTCTCTCTTGCTTCATACAGATTAGTCTTATTAAAAATTTAATGGAGCTTCCTCCCTTCTATTTCATCTTATTAATTGAATCTTTTTTCCATTTCTAGTATGTTTTTAATATCTGAAGTTGAAAGGATCTGTACTAGATGACAAATAAGTTATATTATGAAAATCCATACTTAACAAACTGGACCACTGAAGTTACAAATATCATTAAAAAGGATAATCACTTCCTCGTTACCCTAGCGGAAACAGCATTTTATCCTGAAGGCGGCGGACAGCCATCTGATACAGGTCTGATTGAGAATATTAAAGTTTTGGATGTCTTTCAGGAAGCTGGCGAAGTATATCATAAACTCCCCCATCCCCCGGAAAACCGGGTAACTGAATGCCAGATTGATTGGGAGCTAAGATATGATTATATGCAACAGCATACAGGCCAACACTTGCTGTCAGCAATTTGTATTGATGAATATGATGCGCACACATCAAGTTTCCATTTAGGAAAAGATACCGTTTCTATTGATTTAAGTGTTCCAGAATTTAGGGATGATCAGCTTTTACATATTGAAAACCAGGTGAATAAAGCCATCTATGAAAACCGTGAAATTAACACATATTTTGTTTCTAAGGAAAAAGCCAGCTCCCTTCCTCTTCGAAAAATGCCAGATGTTGAAGGTGATGAAATGAGGATTGTTGAAATTGAAGGAATTGACACATCTGCATGTGCGGGTACACATATTTCTAGAACAGGCGAATTAGGATTAATGAAGCTATTAAAAACAGAAAAAAGTAAAGGTAATACGCGTGTTTACTTTATTTTTGGCGGTCGAGCTCTTAAAGATTACCAGGCAACACATTCGACCTTAACGTCCTTAGCGAACCAATATAGTACAAATCGCGAGGGTCTCCTTGAAAAAATAACAAAAATAGAGGCAGAAAATAAACAATCTCAAAAAGAAATTGAGGAGTTAAAAGGGCAAATACATCAATTTCTTGCACAGGAACTGATTCAGTCTCATAACGGACCCGTGATTATCAAGACATTCGAAGATAAATCTTTAAAGGAACTTCAAGGAATCGCGAAACAAATTAATGAATCATCAAATCAATGTGTTATTTTTACGACAACACTTGAAAACAAACTACTTATCTCACATAATGGCTCAGTTCCAGTTCAATGTGGTCAATTATTCAAACAAGAATTAAAAAAATACCATGGAAAAGGTGGCGGCAACAATACCACGGCCCAGGCTGCTTTTAATAACCCGATTGACCTTGAAACATTTAGAAGCTTTTTAGAAACAAAAATAAAAGAATCGATTTAAGTGAAAAAGCTACCCTATAAGGTAGCTTTTAAATTTTATCCGAATTATTAAAGCCGAGATTGATCACCCCTGCTTTTGTTAGCGAATCGTAAAGGATGACGAGAAGCGGTCCAAGCAGTAGACCAACGATCCCAATTATTTTAAATCCTAAATACATGCTTATGAGCGCTGCTAATGCACTAATACCAAAGCTTTGGGAATATATCTTTGGTTCGATGATTTTTCGAATCACAGTGATTAGCACAAACAGAATCAATAGTCCGACCCCTAGTTTGGTGTTTCCGTTAATTAACACAAAAACCGCCCACGGAACAATGAATGATCCAGTACCAAGTATCGGTAGTAAATCGACAAGAACAATGAGTAATGAAAGAATTAAAAGATACTTAACATCTAAAATCCAAAGCCCAATATAAGTGATAATAAATGTTACCCCACTAAGTACGATTTGTGCTTTTAAAAAGCCTACAAATATCTTTTTCAATTGGGTCGTTACAATCTTTAACTTTTCAATCGAACTCTCCTGGAGCATATCTTTAAGCTTATTTTTAATTGTAGGAAGATCGTTCATGAAAAGAAAAGCTGCAACTAAGTACACAATTAGCTCTAATAATAGTTGTGGAAGGCTTGAAACAAAACCAAAAGTCCCCTCTGTAATATTCCTAGCTAAAACAATCAATAAATCCTGGAAGGAATACAGGGTATTCATGATTGAATCAAAGACTTCCTTTGGTAAATCCTCAAAATAGGTTTCAAATTTTTGAAAAGTCGCGATGATTTGATCCGTATCAATGCTTGAGACATAAAACGGTATATTTTTTACAAGAGTAATCAATTGATTAATAATAACATTGACCAATAAATAACCTAAAAACAATACGAATACTAGGAAAACGACAAACGTTACTGTTACAGAATATAGTCGTTTGAATCGGTATTTTGTGGTTAACAAATTAACAATTGGCTCCAATAAAAGAGCGGTTAAAAGGGCTAAAATTAATGAAATTGACATTGGTAATAAATACAATGCAGTAACTAGCGCGATGATAAGGAGAATATTTCTTTTATTAAGATATTTTTTAACCATTTTCGCAAAATTACCTACTCTCTACCTGTTAATCCGGGATCTTCTTATAAAATTATTGTACAGTAAAGAAGAGGTATTTAAAATATAAATATTTTTCGAAATTAAGACTTTTGGTTTGACAATTTTTCATCATCAAAAAACAGCTACCATTTGGTAGCTGTTTTTTCGTTTTATCTTTATTTCGTTTCGTCATTTTTTTCTTCTTGCGTGACAATCCAAGTATCGATAACTTCTCCCGCTACATCTGTATCTACAACAAACGAACCATTGCTATAGCGATCATTTGGACGTAACGAATTTGTTTCGACGGATTCAATTTTTCCATTTTTAGTTTTGAGGATAATTTCATCTAATTTTGTAACAAAATGTGCTCCTGCGATGCGGTGTGGGTGATTCTTTAACTCACGAATCATGACCAATCCACGTTTTGCACGAGTAGCTTTTTCAAATTCCGAGATTTTCATTTTCTTGACAGCACCACGTTGGGTAACGATGGCGAATTCAGCCGGTGTAGATGGTGGTACAACGTATCCAGCAACTATATAATCGTCGTCCTTTAGATTAATTCCTTTAACCCCTGCTGCTCGTTGACCTACGACATTTACTTCTTCTTCCCCGAACCATAGTCCATAGCCTAGATGTGTAACTAAGAAGACATCCATATTTCCATTGGTTATATGAACATTTACGACTTCATCATCATTCTTCAGGTTAATCGCAACAAGTGGTTTTGAATATCGTTGGGCTTTGTACAATGAAAGCTCTGATTTTTTCACCATTCCATTTTTCGTGATGAAAAGAAGATATTCAGGCAGTTCAAAATTTGTAACTGGGAATGCCTCAATAATAAACTCATCTCGGTCTATACTTATTATATTGGCGACATGCTGACCAAGGTCCTTCCACCTTATATCTGGAAGCTCGTGTACTGGAATATATAAGTAGTTCCCCTTGTTTGTAAAAAGAAGTAATGTGTCCGTTGTATTGATTTCAAATTGCCGTAACAATCGGTCCGTATCCTTCATGCCAAAATCAAGACCGTTTGATGCAGCATATGATCGAGGGCTTGTACGTTTTACATAGCCGTCCTGGGTCACGGTCACAATTACATCCTCGGATGGAATGATAACCTCGAGATTAATTTTAATCTCTTCAATTTTATCTTCAATTTTTGAACGGCGATTATCCGCATACGTCTTTTTAACACGTTTTAGGTCTGTTTTAATAACCTGTAACAGCTTGCGTTCATTTTGAAGAATTTCAACTAATTCACTAATCTTTTTGTTTAACTCATCAAATTCCTGCTGTAGTGCTGTGATATCTGTATTTGTTAAACGATATAATTGCAAGGAAACAATCGCTTCAGACTGAGGTTCTGTAAATTCAAATTTATCGATTAAGTTATTTTTCGCATCCTTCTTATCTTTCGAAGCACGAATGGTTGCGATTACCTCATCTAAGATTGATAAAGCCTTCATCAGACCTTCTACTACATGCTGACGTTCACGTGCTTTTTCCAATTCATAATGAGAACGATTGGTAATAATCTCTTTTTGATGGTTAATATACGCATCCAAAATCTTCGGCAAACTCATCAATACAGGTCGTCTGTCTAAAATCGCAACCATATTAAAGTTATAGGTTATTTGAAGATCCGTATTTTTATAGAGGAAGTTTAATACTCCTTGTGCATCCGCGTCTTTTTTAAGTTCAATGACAATTCTTAAGCCTGTTCGGTCTGTTTCATCACGGACTTCACTTATTCCTTCCACTTTACGATCTAACCGTATCTCGTCTATCTTTTTAACCATATTGGCTTTATTTACTTCATATGGGATTTCAGTTACGACAATTTGCTGTTTTCCACCGCGAAGATCTTCAATGTCCGCTTTTCCACGCACAATGATTTTTCCTTTTCCAGTTTCGTAGGCTTTCTTGATCCCTTCAATCCCTTGGATAATACCGCCTGTTGGGAAATCAGGCCCCTTAATTACCTGCATCAGGTCATCGACTGTTGAATTAGGATGATCAATTCGAGTTATAACACCATCAATAACCTCACCAAGATGATGTGGCGGAATATCAGTTGCATATCCTGCTGAGATTCCAGTTGAACCATTTACCAGCAAATTAGGAAAACTTGCTGGTAATACAACTGGTTCTTTACTTGTATCATCAAAGTTAGGAATAAACTCAACAGTATTTTTCTCGATATCACGTAAAAGCTCGGAAGCAAGTTTTGAAAGACGTGCTTCTGTATAACGCATCGCTGCTGGCGGGTCACCATCATTACTACCGTTATTTCCGTGCATTTCAACTAAGACATTTCGAACCTTCCAGTCCTGACTCAAACGAACCATTGCATCATATACAGAAGTATCACCATGTGGATGGTAGTTACCAATTACATTACCAACTGTTTTAGCGGATTTACGGAAACCTTTATCAGCCGTATTTCCTTCAACATGCATCGCGTATAGAATACGTCTTTGAACTGGTTTTAGACCATCCCTTGCATCTGGTAGTGCACGTTCTTGAATTATATATTTACTATATCTACCGAAACGATCACCAATAACATCCTCAAGTGGTAGATCACGAAATTTTTCTGTTTGTACCATCTATTTGTTACTCCCCTTCTACGACCGATAAATTTTCATTGTCCAAAATATTCGAATCATCATCAAGACCAAAGGCAACATTGGCTTCAATCCACTTACGACGCGGTTCAACCTTATCACCCATAAGTGTTGTTATTCTGCGCTCGGCTCTTGCTCCATCATCAATTCGGACTCGAATTAGCGTTCTCGTTTCAGGGTTCATGGTTGTATCCCATAGTTGATCTGCATTCATTTCTCCTAAACCTTTATAGCGCTGAATCATATACCCTTTTCCTATTTTGTTTACCGCACCACTTAACTCATCATCACTCCACGCATATTCAATCACTTCCTTCTTTCCTGCACCCTTACTTACCTTATAAAGGGGTGGAAGAGCAATATAGACTTTACCCGCTTCGATTAAAGGCTTCATATAACGATAAAAGAACGTTAAAAGCAAGACTTGAATATGCGCCCCATCAGTGTCGGCATCCGTCATAATGACGATTTTGTCATAATTGATATCTTCAACAGTAAAGTCCGCACCAACTCCACCGCCGATTGTATGAATAATTGTATTGATTTCTTCATTCTTGAATATATCAGCAAGCTTTGCTTTTTCCGTATTTATGACCTTACCTCTTAGTGGAAGAACTGCTTGGAAACGACGGTCGCGCCCTTGTTTGGCTGAACCTCCAGCGGAATCACCCTCAACTAAGTAAAGTTCATTTTTATCAGGGTTTCGGGATTGAGCAGGAGTTAACTTACCACTTAATAACGTTTCAGATTTCTTACGTTTTTTCCCGCTTCTAGCTTCTTCCCTTGCTTTTCGAGCAGCCTCTCTTGCTTGAGATGCTTTGATTGCTTTTTTTACAAGAAGTGAACTTACATCTGGATTTTCCTCGAAGAAATAGGCAAGATTTTCAGACACAACTGAATCGACGGCTGAACGTGCTTCACTTGTTCCAAGCTTACCTTTTGTTTGACCCTCAAATTGTAATAATTCCTCAGGAATACGAACAGACACAATCCCGGTTAATCCTTCACGAATATCAGAGCCATCCAGGTTTTTATCCTTTTCTTTTAATTGGCCCGTTTTACGTGCGTATTCATTAAAGGCACGAGTTAATGCAGTCTTTGATCCAACTTCATGAGTCCCTCCATCCTTTGTTCTAACATTGTTTACAAAGGACAAGATATTTTCTGAATACCCGTCATTAAATTGAAATGCAAAATCTACTTCGATTCGGTTCTGAATACCCTCAAATGATACAACAGGATGTAGGACATCTTTTTCCTCGTTCAAGTATTCCACAAACGCTTCAAGACCATTTTCATAATGATAAACGTCATGGAAATTATTTCGTTCATCAATAATTTCAATTTTTAACCCTTTCAATAAAAAGGCTGATTCTCTTAGGCGTTCACTTAGTATTTCAAAATTAAAAGTTGGTGAACTAAAAATCGTAGGATCCGGCTTGAAATGAATGGTTGTACCTGTTTGATTCGTCTTCCCAATGTTTTCAAGCGTGGTGGCAGGTTTTCCACCGTTTTCAAAGCGTTGCTCATATACAGATCCATTACGCTTGATTGTAACAATAAGCCACTCAGACAATGCATTAACAACAGAAGCTCCAACCCCATGAAGACCTCCACTTGCTTTATAGCCGCCTTGACCAAATTTTCCGCCTGCGTGTAGCACGGTGAAAATAACCTCTGGTGTTGGCTTGCCCATTTTATGCATTCCAGTTGGCATTCCACGTCCTTTATCCTGGACACTTATACTATTGTCTTTATGGATTTTAACAATGATCTGATTTCCATAACCAGATAAAGCTTCATCCACGGAGTTGTCTACAATTTCATAAACAAGGTGGTGAAGACCCTTGCTATCGGTACTTCCTATATACATACCAGGTCTTTTTCTAACGGCTTCAAGGCCCTCTAGTACCTGAATCGCATCATCATTGTAATCAAATTGTTGCTTTACCAAAAAAAACATACCCCTTTCATATACAAAACACTTGGGAGATTACCCAAGTACATAGCTAATAAATAGCCTCTCTCTTTATAAGTAGTTTCACTAATAGAAATATTTTTACTTAGCAGAACAAATGTTTTGTTTTTTATTGCCCTATCTTTCATTTTATATCTTTATCCAGATTTGGCAAACCGTTTCTCTCAAAAAGGCGAAAATCCTTGTATAAAAACAAGGATTTTTGTCTCGTGATCTGTTATTTTGTCAGCGCATGCTCAACCTTAATACAACGATCCATGACAACGGTATATCCGCGATCCTTTAAGAAGTTAAATGCTTCCTCACTAACACAACCAAGCTGTGACCAAAATACATCTGCATCGATTTCATCAAATTCTTTCGCAACTGCCATTAAATACTCAGAGCGTCGAAAAACATTGACTATATCAATATGCCCTTCAATATCTTTAATTGACTTAACGGCTTTTACACCTAGAGCTTCGCCAATAGTTGGATTTACAGGAATGATTTCATAACCGGCAGCCTGCATTGCCTTACTCACCATATTGGAGGTTCTTTCAGGGTTATCAGATAAACCTACAACTGCTATCCTTTTACTTTTCTTTAGAATTTCGCCAAGTTCAGCACGAGTTGGAATTTCCAATGTCATAGCCTGTATCCCCTTTTTCATTCTAATTTATATTTTACACGATAGATATTATTTATCTCATAGTATTTCGGTCCCAAGCATAGATATTCCTGCATATATTTTGATTTTCAACATTATTGATTGTTTTTTATTAGCATTTTAATCATTTTTTGTCGAAATTAATATAAAAAATCAACGTAAGGAAAAAATTTTAGTATAATGAGTATACTTGTACAAGCATGGTATAATTAGAAAAGTGCAAGGTGCCCGTTTATCGGCGACAAGTATAAGACGAGCGCTGACAGAAGGTGCTCTTTACCTTCAGAAGCGATTGGCTTATGACCTCGAGCCGATGGCACATGGAGCTAGACATCGAAATCTATGTTCGAATGGTACAATTGGTGCAGGTTGCACTTATATTTATTATTTTATTAAAGGAGTTATGTGTATGTTACTAAAGATAGTTATTATACTCCTTGCTTATCTTCTTGGTTCGATTCCTTCGGGGTTAATTGTAGGGAAGGTTGGCTACGGTATTGATATTCGGGAGCATGGCAGCGGTAATTTAGGTGGGACAAACACATTCCGTACGCTAGGGAAAAAGGCTGGTTTGATCGTAACGATAGCTGATATTTTAAAAGGAACATTGGCAACAGCACTTCCTTTTCTGGTATTGGGTAATTCATATCCTGATTATCTCCCTTTATTAGTTGGTATGGTTGCAGTAATTGGTCATATGTACCCAATTTTCGCTGGTTTTAAAGGTGGAAAAGCAGTCGCAACCTCAGGTGGGGTTCTATTGGGATATAATCCGATACTTTTTCTATCGATATTATTATGTTTCTTTATTTTCCTAAAATTAACGAAAATGGTTTCACTATCCTCTATGCTTGTGGCAATTTATTGTGTCTCTTTCAGTGTAGTCTATAGTATTTTCATTAAGACAGATTTTCCTTTAATCATTGTTTCTTCATTACTTGCAGCATTTGTATTTTATCGGCACCGTGCAAATATTGTCCGAATTAAAAATAAAACAGAACCTAAGATTAAGTGGTTGTAAGAAAAGTGCGAGGCGCCTGACTATCGGCGACAAGCATAAGAAAATCGCTGACAGAAGGTGCATTTTACCTTCCGAAGCGATTGGCTTATGCCCTTGAGCCGATGGTGCCTGGAACTAGACATCAAAAGATAGACGTGTGAACCTTATTGGTCACACGTCTTCTTTTTTAGATAAACCGAAGTTTTCCAGATTTTCCTTCGTAGTTATTTCGAATTATGAAACACCCCAAAAGATAGACAATATTCGATAAATTTCTTACATTTTTTCATAGTTTTGTATTATAGTAGAAGTAACATAAAATATGGGGTGCAGTGTCATATGAGAAGAAGTAGAAGGAATCGAAAATCGATAAACATCACAAAATATGTCATCAGTTTAGTTATTTTATTACTTATTCCATTAGGTGTTTATTTCACACTAAATAGTTTAAAAGCAAATTCAGTGACTAAAGACTACATTGCTCACAATCATGATTTTAAAAAGACTGAGCAAGAATTTAAGCCTTTTACAACATCAATGACACTTGCAGCAATCGGGGATATTTTAATTCATTCGGCTGTGTATAATGATGCAAACAAAGAAAATGGATATGATTTCAAACCAATGATTGCGAATGTAAAAGGTTTACTTGAAGATGCGGACCTCACGATTGCCAATCAGGAAACAATCGTTGGTGGAACTGAAATCGGTTTATCGACCTATCCAAGCTTTAATAGCCCTTATGAGGTTGCTGATGCATTTAAGGATGCGGGCGTTGATATTGTTTCCATTGCGAACAATCATACGCTTGACCGGGGCGAAAAGGCGATTATAAGCGCAACTAATTATTTAAATAAAATTGATATGGAATATACAGGAGGCTATCAGAGCTCTGAGGATAAAAGTAAAATTCGGGTGTTAAATCGAAATGGAATCAGCATTGCATTCCTTTCTTACACATATGGTACAAATGGCATTCCTGTACCAGAAGGAAAAGACTATCTCGTTAACTTAATTGATATGGAATTGATCAAAAAGGACATCAAAGCAGCAAAGGAAGTAGCTGATGTTGTTTCGGTTAGCATGCACTGGGGAGATGAGTATCAATTATACCCGAATGATTACCAAAAACAGCTTGCTCAGCGGCTTGCAGATGAGGGAGTTGACCTCATTATCGGCCACCATCCCCACGTATTACAGCCGATGGATTGGTTAACAGGTAAAAATGGAAATCAAACATTTGTTGTTTACTCACTTGGCAATTTCTTATCAGGACAGATTCGGGATTATAAAGATATTGGCGGGGTATTACAGGTTGAAATTGTTAAAGAAAGTAAGTCGAAGAATGAAACGATCATTCGAGTAGAAAATCCGCAATTTACACCAACATTTGTTTCAAACAGTCAATATAAAAGCTTTAAAGTTGTACCGCTCAAAGACGCGAAGAACTTTGGGTTAGGCGATGCAGCAGGTAAATATGAAGAAATGACCCACCATATGAATCAATGGCTTGAAAAAGCACAATAATCAACGAAAAGCGCCAGGCGCCTGCCTATCGGCGACAAGCATAAGGCAAGCGCTGACAGAAGGTGTTTTTTACCTTCCGAAGCGATTGACTTATGACCTCGAGCCGATGGCGCCTAGAGCTAGACATCAAAAAACAAGGCGCATCCTGTGATATGCCTTGTTTTTTTCTATTCCGCTTGTTTTTTAGCATTTTCGTACGCAGTATGCCAGTCAGGATAATGTTTCCTAATCGAAATCGGACGGAATGATTCTTTTTTCACACAAACATGTGAAGATGTAGCATTAACCGAAACCTCACCATCCGGCCTTGTAATTTGATATCCGTAAATGACGCGGAGACCATCATAATGATCAATCCATGTTTTGACTAAAGCCGTTTCACCATATCTTAATGGTTTTTTGTAGGAAACCTGCAGGTCAATAACTGGAGAAATAATACCATCACTCTCCATCGCCGCATAGCTAAAACCCAAATCCTTAATAAGTTGGGTTCTTCCTAGCTCCATCCACACCAAATAATTTGCATGGTAAACGACACCCATTTGGTCTGTTTCTGCGTATCTTACTTCGACTTCTTTCTTTGAAATGATCAATTCGGACCTCTCCCTACTCTAAATTGAAGTATTATTCATACAAATATAGTATCACAATAGAAAAGGCCTTTAAAATGAAACAAATTATGAAACATTAAAAATGGAGTATGCCCTATTAACAGGCATACTCCATTTTTTTATTGATAGCCATTTTCACGGGCTGAAGCTTCATCTTGTATCTCGGCTTGCATTGCTTCAATTGATTCTTGGCGACGTTCATTTTTTGCTTGGATTCCCTGTTTATCTTGTTCATTTGAAAATTGCATAGTTTCTTGGGATTCCTCAATATTCTCCATCGTGTTTTGAACCATGTCTTGTAGCTTTTCTACATTATCACTGCGATCATCTGGTTTTGGTTTTTTGTGTGCCATACTTATTCCTCCTATGTATTGTAGTACACCTCTATTTTGCTCAATTTACGAAAAAATATTTTTGAAAAAAAAAGGGATATTTACATACAAAAAAGGACGTCGTCAAAACACGTAACGTCCCTTTAAAGCATAATTATTCACCTTTTGTTTGCATAACCTGAGCATGCTGTCCAGATTTATCTTGCATCTTTTTCCCTTTATTCCCACCAAATCCACGTGGTTGCGTTCCTATATGGTTAGGTACAAATTTCTTATGGTCTTTTTCAGGCATTTAATATCCCCTCCTCCTTTTCATTATCACCCAGAATCGGGATTCTCATGTAAAAAGTAGGATGGAGATTGTATCCATATCAAAGATTTGATGGAAAGTCTACTCGGCTTTTTCTAATCTTTTTTGTTCGATTCTCGCCTCAATACGCTCCATCGCTTCCTGATCTTTCAGTAATTGTTGTTTGTTTTCATTAACTAACTCAGCAAATGAAACCTTTCTAACTTTTCTCAATTTTCTCACCTTCCTCTATTACCATTGTAATAGTAATTATCTCCAAAAACTGCTCTAATTATTACAAATTTCCGAAAATTTATTTAAAAATTCAAAAAAGACGGTTTTTGTCGAAAAAAAACAAAAAAGAACCTTATTGGTTCTTTTTTTTACTTTAATTTATTGACTTTGCTTTTAAGCATGTCTAAATCTTTTATTTGTCCTCTGATATAATCATTAATCGTACCATCAGTGTTAATGAAAAATGTTTCCGGTAATCCTAAAACCTGATAATCACTGCTGGCCCGATTTTTTGGATCCATTAAGAGCGGAAATGTATATCCCTTACCATCCACAAATTTATATGCGTTTTCAGCCTTAACCTCAGATGCAGTCATATTCACTGCTAGCACTTCAACATCGTCGCTTTTTGTTTCGTAAAACGTTTGAATTACAGGCATTTCTTCTCGACATGGCTTACACCATGATGCCCAGAAGTTCACAACAACCTTTTTTCCTTTTAAATCAGATAAACGAATTGTCTCGTTTTCATTATTTAATAATTGTACCTCAAAATCAGGTGCCATATTTCCAATTTCTATGCCGGTTACTCCTCGTTTTTGATCCTGAACAAATTCAAAAACAGCATATCCTACTAAGCCTATTAAAACAAGTGTAATTACAATTTTTTTAACCATTTGAATCCTCCGTATAAAAATTCAGCAAAAATCAAAGGTATCCTTATTACCATTATACCTATTAAATCATACAAAAAGACAAATTTAAAAGGCAGTTTTGTGAATTTCACAAAACTGCCTCATATCAAAGGATATTACCCCTTCATTTTTTCACGAAGTACCATTTGCAGGATACCACCGTGACGGTAGTAATCAATTTCAACTTCACTGTCGAAACGAACAAGTACTTCAAATTCTTTCTTGTTTCCTTCTTCGTCTGTTGCAGTTACTTTTACATAGTCACGAGGTTTTACATTTTCGTCAATTTTAACTTCGATTGCTTCTTTACCAGTTAGGCCTAGAGTTTCAGCATTTTCACCTTGCTTAAATTGTAACGGTAGTACACCCATTAATACAAGGTTACTACGGTGAATACGCTCAAAACTTTCAGCTATAACTGTCTTAATACCAAGTAGATTTGTACCTTTTGCAGCCCAGTCACGTGATGATCCCATACCGTAGTCGTTACCAGCGATAACAGCTAGGCCAGTTCCATCTTGCTTGTATTTCATACATGCATCATAGATAGACATTACTTCCCCTGTTGGCCAGTAAGTAGTCCATCCACCTTCTGTACCTGGAGCAATTTGGTTTCGAATACGGATATTCGCAAAAGTTCCTCTTGTCATAACACGGTCGTTACCACGGCGTGAACCATAAGAGTTAAAGTCACGAGGTGTTACACCGTTTTCTTGCAGGTATTTACCTGCTGGTGTGTCTTTACCAATTGAACCAGCTGGTGAAATGTGGTCAGTTGTTACCGAATCACCGAATTTACCAACTACACGTAAACCGCTAAGTGGCGTAACTTCGCCAGGTTCTTTAGATAAGCCTTCGAAGAATGGTGGGTTCTGAATATATGTTGAATCCTCATCCCACACATAAAGTGCTTCATCAGTGCTTTCAATTGCATTCCAACGCTCGTTATCATCAAATACACGCTCGTATTCTTTTCTGAATAGCTCAGGTGTAACGGTCTTTTTAACCTCTGCCTTAATTTCTTCCGCAGTTGGCCAGATGTCATTAAGGAATACATCGTTTCCGTCTTTATCTTTACCGATAGGCTCTTTTTGCAGGTCAATATCAACCGTACCAGCTAGTGCATATGCCACTACAAGTGGTGGTGATGCAAGGTAGTTACCTTTTACTAGCGGGTGAATACGTCCTTCAAAGTTACGGTTTCCAGAAAGAACTGATGTAATAACTAGGTCATTTTCAGCAACTTCTTTTTCAATTTCAGGAGCTAATGGACCTGAGTTACCGATACATGTTGTACATCCAAAACCAACTGTGTTAAAGCCAAGCTTTTCAAGGTATGGAAGTAGACCTGCATCCTCTAAATAACCTGTTACAACCTTGGAGCCAGGTGCTAAAGATGTTTTTACAAATTTAGGTACTTCTAAGCCTTTTTCAACTGCTTTCTTCGCAACAAGACCAGCACCTAACATAACGTATGGGTTTGAAGTATTTGTACAACTTGTGATTGCAGCAATAGCGATATCACCAGTCTTCATTTGTACTTCTTCACCATCGTTAAATTTTACGGTAATTTCCTTGTTGATTTCTTCAGGTGTTAAACCATAGCCTTGGTTACCAGTTGCTGTTAATGCAGTGTGGTAAGCTTCTTTCATTTTCGAAAGTGGAATTAAATCTTGTGGACGCTTAGGACCAGAAAGATTTGGTTCAACTTCAGAAAGATCAATCTCAACAACGTCTGTGAAAGTTGGATCTTCTGCATCGGCTGTATAGAATAAACCGTTAACTTTAGAATATTCTTCTACAATTTTAACTTGTTCTTCATCACGGCCAGTTAAACGAAGATATTCTAAAGCCTCTCCGTCTACAGGGAAGAATCCACATGTAGCACCGTATTCAGGAGCCATGTTAGAGATTGTTGCACGGTCTGCAAGTGGAAGCTGAGAAATTCCAGGTCCGAAAAACTCAACAAATTTACCTACAACACCTTTTTGACGTAATACTTGAGTTACTTTAAGGGCTAAGTCGGTAGCTGTTGTACCATTTGGTAATGCACCAACTAGTTTAACACCGATTACTTCTGGTACTGGGAAATAGGATGGCTGTCCAAGCATTCCTGCTTCAGCTTCAATTCCTCCAACACCCCAACCAAGTACACCGATACCGTTGATCATTGTAGTATGTGAGTCAGTACCTACAAGTGTATCCGGGAATGCTTCGAATTCACCGTTTTCACCTTCAACTGCATGAACAACATTAGCTAAATATTCAAGGTTTACTTGGTGAACGATACCTGTTGCCGGTGGTACAGCACGGTAGTTGTCAAATGATTTTTGAGCCCAGCTTAAGAACTTATAACGCTCGGCATTACGTTCAAATTCTAGTTCCATATTGAAGTTTAGTGCATCAAGTGTTCCTGCTCTGTCAACTTGTACAGAGTGGTCAATTACTAAATCTACTGGGATTTCTGGGTTGATTTTTTGTGGGTCTCCACCCATGTCAGCCATTGCCTTACGTAGTGAAGCTAAATCAACTACAGCTGGTACCCCAGTAAAGTCTTGAAGAATGACACGTGAAGGCTTGAATGGAACATCAACCTCTTGTAACTCATCAGTTCCCCATTTTGCTAAGTTTTCAACATGTTCTTTTGTAATTACTCTTCCATCAACTTGACGTAATACAGATTCTAAAAGAACCTTAATGGAATATGGTAATTTTGAAACGTTACCAATTTTAGCATCTTCTAATGCTTGTAAGCTATAATAGTTATACTTTTTGCCGTTTGCTTCGAAAGAAGAACGCGCATTGAATACATCATGCTTTGACATATGTATTCCCCCTTTGTTTAAATAATAACGCAATTTTACACAATTGTCGAAATTTAAGAGATTTTAATACTCTCCCATTAAATTCCCTGCAATATATATATTAATATAACTCTATTCATAAGTAAATAACAAGATTGTTATTATACTCCATAAGTTTTACTTATCACTATAGAGGATAATTTGTTGAAAAAAGAATAAAATAAGGTCGGAGGTGAAAAAATGTCGAAACGTAAAGCAAATCATGTTCGACCTGGAATGAACGATGCAAGTGCGCAAGGTGTTGGAGCGGGATATAATGAAGAATTTGCAAATGAGCCATTAACGGCAGAACAACGTCAAAACAACAAAAAGCGAAAGAAAAATCAATAATAGAGAAAAGCGCAAGGAGCCCGTTCATCGGCGACAAGCATAAGACAAGCGCTGACAGAAGGTGCACTTTACCTTCTGAAGCGATTGACTTATGACCTCGAGCCGATGGCTTCTGGAGCTAGACAATACTGATGATATGGTAGGCCCGCTAGAATGCGGGCTTATTTTTATTCGTTTACTTCATTCATAATGGATTGTAAGTCCGAGTGAAACTGCTGAAGCTGGGATTTTTGGTGCTCTGATGCCACTTCCAACGCATTTTCAATTTGTTGATAAGCTTCATTAACCTCATTTTTCAACCGCTTTAAATGAGCACCATAGTCAGGATCATTTGTGACGATATTTTCATAAATATCTCTCGCTTGCTCAGTCCCTTGCTGTGCAGCTTGGAATGCCTGCTGCTTATCCTTATGATACGGCATTTTTTCAACTCCCTTAAGGTAATTCGTGCAATTATAGCTTACCTTTTTTCCAAAAAATCATTCGGTTGCAATCGCATAAAAAAGTGGAAAAATACTATCCTAATACTTATAAGGGGGGATAAAAAGCATGGCAGAAAAAAATACATCCAAAGATATTCGAGCAAATGGCGGCCAAAACCCTGGGGGGCAACCACAACCCTTAAGTGGATCGAAAAAAGTGAAGAACCGCAATCACTCTAGGCAAAAACATAATCAAGGACACGATATGTAAAATCAAGAAAAGCGCAAGGCGCCCGCTCATCGGCGACAAGCACAAGAAAAGCGCTGACAGAAGGCGTCCTTTGCCTTCCGAAGCGATTGGCTTGTGACCTAGAGCCGATGGCGCCTAGAGCTAGACATCGAAAACTACATTAAGAACTTGCGGCTTTTCATCCTATAAGCATAAAAGCTTTAACCATTTCTTTCATTTCCTGATTTTCAATTGTCCGAAAATCAAGTAAGACTTCATTCTTTTTAATCCGTACAATTATTGGTGTCGAGTGCTGACGCAACTCTGTTGCCACTTCTTCTGCTGACAGTTTAGAATGGGTTATACAAATTACGTAAGTTGGAACTTCAACCCCTGGCATTGTTCCACCACCAATTGGTGAACCTTCCTCTTTTATTTCGATTGTAAATTCATTCGTTTTTTCTACAAATTGTTTACTAAAAAGCTTACAACGTTCCAATATCTCCTCTATCGGGACGATGATATCCCGTATGGTCGGTATTTCGGAGTGCTTACCTTTCAGATAGGTTAATAAAGTTGCTTCAAGTGCTGCATATGTCATTTTATCAACGCGTAAAACTCGAGCCAGCTGATGTGTTTTTAATTGATCAATTAACTTTTTCTTTCCAACGATAATCCCAGCTTGTGGTCCTCCGAGAAGCTTGTCCCCACTAAATGATACAAGATCAACCCCTTGTTCCAATATTCCTTTTATAATAGGCTCTTCCCCAATTCCATGCGCAGCGAAATCGTATAGCACCCCACTTCCAAGATCTTCATAAATAATGAGATTGCCTTTTTTCTCTTTTAGTGGAACTAATTCAGAAACCTCAATTGTTTTTGTAAATCCAATGGTCTTGAAGTTGCTTGTATGTACCTTAAGAATCATTCCTGTTTCCTCTGTTATGGCATTCTCATAATCTTTTAGATGTGTTTTATTGGTTGTGCCTATCTCAACGAGCCTTGCGCCACTTTCCTCCATGATTGCGGATATGCGAAATGAGCCGCCAATTTCCACTAATTGACCGCGCGAAACAATCACCTCTTGGTTTTTAGCTAATGCGCGCAAAACAAGAAAGACAGCTGCAGCATTATTGTTAACAACCATCGCACTTTCAGCACCTGTTAATTCCATTAGTAGAGATTCTACAATTGAATGTCGTGAGCCCCGCTTCCCCTCACTAATGTCATATTCTAGATTGGAATAGCCTTTTGAGATGTCAACAACATGTTGAATGGCTTCATCACTAAGCCTTGCCCGTCCTAGATTTGTATGTAAAACTGTCCCAGTTGCATTAATGGTTTTTGTTAAGTAATACTTTGTTCTGTTTTCAAGCTCTACTTCCCCTTTTTGAAAAATAAAGGCCGTCATTTCTTCCTTTGATGAAATCTTGTTAACCCAATCACCATGAATGATTTCCTCTCTAATCTCCGTGACTACATCCCGTAATACGCTCGTCATATAATCTTTTTCCACATGATGATCAATCAGAAACTGTCCAAAAGATGGATGGGTTTGTAAATCATGTATGGCTGGGAGTAATTTTAAATAATTATTCATGCCGATTCCTCCACATTTTCTTGTATATGTAAGTCTATTTTTACATGATTGATCCCGACTTTACAACAGATTGTACCCTTCCCTCGTTTTAATTATCACGAACAACCTTCCTTTTGAATACCCTAAATATAGAATTAAATGGAGGTACAAAACATGAATAAATTCGATAATTCAAAACCTCTTTCCTTAAATGAGTTGGAGGACTGGATGAAACAATTCCTTGAGGACCCATATTTATTAAACGATTATCAATTTCGAATTGATTTGTTTGAAACACAAACTGAGTACATTATTGAGGCTGAATTATCAGGCTATCTGCCCGAACAAATCCAGCTTAATGTCAAAAACGACACCTTTCGTATCAAGCTGACTGATTGCGGAAAACCTCCAAATGATACAACTTTAACCGAAAGAATCGTTACCCTTCCTTTTGAATTAGAAAAAAAGAAAATAGAAGCACTATTTCGAAATGAAATTCTCGAAATTTATATCAAAAAAAACAGCAAACGCAAAAAGGGCAAAAGCAAGATAAAAATAAAAGTCCTGTAAAAGCTACAGGACCCTTTCTAATTTGAAACTTCTTCAAAATCTGTAATCGTTGTTCCGGGAAAATAAAATTGAATGATTTCTTCATATTTTTTTCCTTTATCCCCCATAATACTTGCTCCCCATTGACTCATCCCAACTCCATGTCCATAGCCTCTTCCCTTCATCACATATTTCGTATCATCAGAATCAAGTGAGTCAATATAATAGCTTTTAAAAATAGTACCACCAATCATTGGGCGGATTCGATTGAGGTTTACATTTTCAAACGTAATATTTCCTAATAGAACGGTCCCATCAAGCAATCTTTGTAAAAATTCAACTTCAATTGAACCTGTCATGGAGCGGTTTGATTTATACCTCTTCGCATTTACTTCAAATTTAGGGATTGAAAGAATCGCAATATCACCCGGATACCCTTGTCGTTTAATGGATCTTTTCATGCCAGCTGTTATTTCTTTGTCCTTTTCCTGAAGCATGTCCCATGCATCAACAGATTCCCAATCGATTTCTTCAAGGTTTATTTGTGTTTTTGATAGGGTAAATTCCCAAGGATGGATTGGATCAAATGGATCTTCTTTGATTGGATAGAATGACCTGGTGTTTCCTCCCCACACATTTTTATTATTCTCTGTCATTCCGCCATTACTAGCTGAATAAAAAGCATCAATTAACTTGCTTTTATGGGTAATCACTTGACCCTTGGTAGCGTCAACAGCCTTTGTTGTCCGCTCCTTCCATGCATATCCTCCATACACCTGATAGAATGTCGTATCATCCATATCTTCTTTAAGATGGGATACAGCATACGTTCTTGCGGCAAGGGCCTGGGCCTTTAAGGCCTCAATATTCCATGAAGGAAACACCTCAAGCGGGACAACTCCTTTTAAATAATCTTCTAAAGGAAGCTGGTTAACTGGGCGTACATGATGATTATTTTCAACTTGAAATTCCATCGCACCTAAGTATGGCCGTTCATCGATAAAAACACGATGATTCTCACTATAACTTCGAGGGATTAATAAAAAATTGTTATCCACCTGTTGGTTAATTTCTCCTCCCTTAAGATATAATTTCCCCTGTTTGACATATAAACGGTAGCTGACTCCTTCTTGTAATGATAAGGTAGGATCCAAGGTGAAATAATCACCTGTGAATTGCATCTGAATCTCTTCCGCATCTCCAATAAAACTTTTAAGTCGAACACGTACTAATTCCTCTGCATCCCCATAGGATAAATCCAATATAAAAATAAATATGCACGTAAAAAATAGTATCTTTTTCATAAGGGTATAATTCCCATTCATCAAGAAATATATGAATTTCTAAATTTTACACATAAAAGACAGTTTCATTCTTTCAAAACTTTTGATAAATAAGGTATAATCACCATTGAGGTGAACATTTTCATGCAATTAACAGGTTGGTTTTTATGGTTTATATTAATATGGGTTTTCTTTTTTATCACACTTCTAGCAATTGGTGGCTTTTTTATGTTCCGAAAGTTTCTCAAAAAACTTCCAAAGGAAGATGGAAAGTCTGATTTAGATTGGCAGGATTATTACATAGAACAAACGCGTCATATGTGGCCAAGCGAACTGAAGGCTTTATTAGAGGATTTAGTAAAGCCAGTGCCAGAGCTCTTCCGTGATGTAGCCAGACAAAAAATTGCTGGAAAAATAGGGGAACTTGCACTTGAGGAAAAGGCAAGACAAATTTCTCAGGATTTAGTCGTTCGTGGATATATCGTAGCCACACCGAAGCGTGATCATAAATTTTTATTAAAAACATTAAAAGAAAAACAAATAGATGTAACACCCTATCATGACCTTTTCTAAAAAAACTCGGCATCTATGATCTGACCCCATAAAGTTGGACATAAATATTATGCTACTTGCTCGGTGGTTTGAAACCTGTACTGTACCGGGCTCAGGCCACCGAGTTTTTGTTTAATTCGATAGTTGTTGTAGTAACTAATCCACTTACTAGCTACCTGCGCAACCTCCTCAAAAGATTGATAATCATGAAGATGGACTGTTTCACATTTCAAAAGGTGAAAGAAACTTTCCATTGCCGCATTATCAAGACATGTAGCTTTTCGTGACATACTTTGAAAAACATGATGGTCCTTAAGCTCTTTTACCCAGCTGCGATGTTGGTATTGAAACCCTTGATCTGAATGAACAGTTGTCCGATAAGGAAGCTCTGGAAGAGCTTCTAGGGCTTCATGTAACGGAGCTAACGCAAATTTCACAGTAGGATGAAGACCAATGTTAAAGGAAAGGATCTCACCAGAGTATAGATCCATTACAGGTTCTAAGTAACAGCGGTGCTCTGAGGACTTATCTCCCCAGCGTAACTCCGTGACATCTACTGTAAGCTTTTGATAAGGTCGATCTGTATAAAAACGGCGATTGATCCTATTTGGGGCAATTTTACCAATTGTTCCTTTATAGGAATTGTATTTTCTGCTTTTCTTTGTGTATGCTTGCGATTGTAAGTGTTGTTCCTGTGAAACACGCTGTACTCTTTTGTGATTAACTTTCCATCCACGGTTTTTTAATTCTAGTGAAACGCGACGATAACCATAGGCGGGGTTAACCTTTTTGATCGCCTTGATTTCGTCTATTAATTCCTGATCACTTTGGTCTGAATCTTTATTTTTTTGATGATAGAAATATACACTTTTAGGTAGGTCTACGACCTTTAAAATCTCAGATAGCCTATATTTTTCCCTTAATTCAGTGACTACTAGCGTTTGCTTTTGTCGATATCTTGGGGTTCCTGAATCAAGGCCTTTAACTTTTTTAAGTATTCATTTTCAATCCTTAACATGCGATTTTCGTGTTGTAAAATTTCAATGGGGTCTTCCTGTTCCCCCTTGTTCAATTTATGTTTAGTTATCATATCTTTTGGTCTTCCTCTCATATTAAACAGAGCTTCGACCCCTTTTTCTTTGTACTTCCTCTCCCAAAACCAGATTGAACTAGCTGAGGATATATTAAAATGAAGGGCAGATTCTGATAATGATGCTCTGTTACTCCACATCCATTCTAATACTTCCATTTTAAACTTGCCATCATAAACCCTTTTAGAACTACGCACTTCCAACGCTTGCTTACCGTACTTTTGGTATTGATTCACCCAATTAAGAATAGAATGATTACTTTTAATACCATATTTCTTTGCTAATTCATGTGTTCCTCCTCCTCCGTTCAGATAATCTAAAACAATCTTTTCTTTAAATTCAATTGAAAATTTAGTCAAACTAAAAACCCCCTAAGATGGATGTTTAGTCCAACTTAAGGGGTTCACTTCATCTATGCCGAGTTTTTTTGTAGTTCAGATGCAAGTTTTTTATATTTTACATACATAGCAATTCGCCATGGGACAATCATCGCAAAAGCAAGGATCCAGAACATCCCGCTTAATGCTCCAAAATCAATCGTCGTACTTAATACTGACTTTAAAACAATCCGAACGGCCAATAAGCCTACTAAAATATAAATAAATGCTTTTGAACGCTTAAGATATATATCATTTTCTCTAATTTCAAATGAAGATGTTTTTATTAAAAGGCTAGAAAACAGCATCCCAACGACAATAGCCTCTAAAATCTCAATTGGCGTGACTCGGAACATTGGATGTACAAACATGAGTGCCCCCGTACTCATAAAAACAGGTGGCAAAATAATTTTTTTTACAGATGCAGGTTGTTGAGAAGATTTTGTTCTTAAAAAGGTTACGAAGATTGCCATCATAATTGCGACAATTGAAGATGCTATAACCAAATGAATCAGTCCTTTTATTATCGTCTGTAAACTTCAAAGATAGCCAAATGAAACCCATTTAAGATGTTATTTCTTAAATGGGTTTACACTTAATTTAATACTCTATTAATCGCTTCAACAACTCTGCTTTCATCGAACGGCTTTACAATATAGTCCTTCGCTCCAGCTGAGATAGCATCAACGACCATTTTTTGCTGCCCCATAGCGGAACACATAATAATTCGAGCCTTTGGGTCAAATTCTTTAATCATTTTAACAGCATCAATGCCATTCATTTCTGGCATTGTAATGTCCATTGTCACAAGATCTGGTTTAGTCTCTTTATATTTTTCAACAGCTTCTAGTCCGTTTTCTGCTTCCGATACCACTTCATGATCAGCCTTAACTAATATGTCTGTGAGAGTAAGTCTCATAAATTTCGCATCATCAACTACTAAGATTCTAGCCACTATACTGGTCCTCCTTGAAAACACTTCTTAAGGTAACTAATTCGACTAAAAACCTGTAAATCCTCCAAAGAGTGCACTTGCATATGCGATAATTTTTGTCATCCAGTCAAAATACAGTATAACTCCCATGATAATCATTGCATATCCACCAATTTTTACTATCTTTATGCTGTTTTTTCGAATCCATTGTAAACGGCCAATGAAAAATGAAAGTACAAGAAATGGAAGCGAGAACCCTAATGAATACATCACCATATAAAGCATTGCAGAGTCTGGGTTTGTACCACCAAGCGTAATAACTGCTGCTAAAATAGGTCCCATACACGGTGACCAGCCAGCAGCAAATGCCATTCCAATAAAAATAGATCCTATATATCCTGCTGGTCGATGTTTGAATTCGATTTTACGATCTTGCATTAAAAATTTAGGTTTTATGATACCAAGCACAAAAAGACCAAAGAAAATAATGAAAATCGCACCGATCTGACGAATTAAATCCTTATAGTTACTAAAAAATTGACCGACAAAGGATGTTCCAAAGCCCAGCATCACGAAAATAATTGAAAAACCAATTAAAAAGAAAATTGTATGTAAAATACTTCGTTTTTGCAGCATTGCATTGTCTGATTTTAATTCACTTACAGATGCGCCTGTTATATACGATAAGAATGCTGGATATAACGGTAAACAACAAGGTGATATAAAGGATAAAAATCCGGCACCAAAAGCAAGGAACACATTTACATCTGCCATTTTAACAACTCCTAATTCGATAGTCATTATTATTCTAGCAAAAATACTACAGTATTCATAATTATTAATATGAATGTTTTGTGTCATTCCACAAATCGCAGGTTAAATATATTTCCAAATAAGTTTTTGCCAACTATTTACCATTATATGTTATACTAAAAAATAACTTGTCCATGATGAACATAAAAACTAACGAAGGGGTTTTACCTTGTGTCTAAAGAACAATTTCTGCTTAAAATTGAACAAAAAAGAACCGAACTGGTTGAAATTGTCTTGAAACACGGTTTTACCGCTACGACCACCATTCAAGTAAGCCAAGATTTAGATCATCTTTTGAATCAATATAATGCTGGAATAACACAGAAAAGCCTCTCAAATTCATGAGAGGCTTTTACATTTTTACATGACTGCTTTTTCAACGTTTCCCCGCATTAACGGGCAGTAAGACCCCCACCCCAAAACTTTAGTGAAAACGAAGAAGTTTAGGTGGGGACAACTGCCCGTAAAAGCCCGATTGGTTCAACTAACAATCAGTGGGGAATGAAGAAACCCCCACTGATTGAAGTTTCACTTTATCTAGACTGCCTTTCTGTAGTAAAAACATTTTGTAATATAATCCTTTTTGCGTTAATAACTCCTGATGTGTTCCTCTTTCAACGATTTCCCCTTGATGTAATACTAAAATTAGATTGGCGTCTTGAATCGTAGACAAGCGATGGGCAATTGCGATTGTCGTTCTTCCCAACCTCATTTTTTCAAGCGCCTTTTGAATTTCTTCCTCTGTTTCTGTATCAATATTTGCGGTAGCTTCATCCAGCACCAATATTTTCGGATTGGTAACAATGGTTCGTGCAAATGCCAATAACTGCCTTTGACCACTTGAGAAGGTTGAACCGCGCTAGACAACTTGATAATCGTATCCATCTTCCAACTTTTTAACAGCTTACCGAAAGAAGTCCCTTCCTCAAGGAACGAAGTGCGTAGGGAGGGGATGAATTTCGGTTAGGCGTTAGCCTAAAGATTCTCGATATATTGCCAGTTATTATTATGACTGAGAAACTCACAATCTTTTAGATTGACCTGTTTGTACGACTTGTTAGGCTTAGTTAAGTAGCTACCTTGAATATTTTTGACATACGCCATACCTGTCCCAATAAAGCCTGTAATATATCCAATTTGCCCATATACTCTTACTTGGTCATTAAGATAATATCCTTTCAGTAGTTTTACATTCTTTTTGTTTCGCTTGCTCTCGATATTCTTTGTCTTCCGACCTTTTCTAGCAGTGGCCTCATGCAACGAACGTTTTTTCTTGCGAAATTGCTTAATGTAGAATACAGATTCACTTATTTGCTGAATCGTTTCTATTCTACTAATCGCAACCGCATCATTCGCATGTGTTTTTTCTAATCCTAACTCTTTTCTTCGTGGTGTGGTGACAGATCCATATGTTATGTCAGCCTGGGGATACTTCGTGAATACTCGTTTACGGAAGATATTCATAAACGTTCCCTCTTTGTATGAAGTTAAATTTTTTCCTTCCTCCATCCACTTCCATAATATCGCATTCTTTTGATGATTTTCATGCGTATGGCAATCTGTACATATTGTTATTAGGTTATCAGCTTGATCACTTCCTCCGTGTTAACGATAAACAATATGATGTGTATTCAAGATACCACCCTTTTTCTTGCAAGCTTGACACGTATAATTATCCCTTGCAAATACAAAGTAACGGACATGATAGCCAAGTGTTTGTCCTTGCTGATACTCTTCGCCTTGTATCTCGGAATTCATCATCTTTTGAATATCGAACTTACCTACTTCTATGGTTAACACAGGATTTGGGACAAGAGCTAAAAACCTGTCTATCCAGTGAAACGTGTTGTCTAGGCGGCATTGTATACTTGGTGGCAGCCAGTTTTCTTGTCGCTTGCGATTGTCAAAACGAGGTACACGATAACGGCATTTACGATAGCGTCTACTTCTTCGGTAAATACGTCTGGTTTCTAGTAGACTCTTAACATCTTGACGTACTTCTACCTCTCCTTTGGCAAGTACCTTGTCATTGGTAGTGACCGCTATCCCTGTGTGTTTAGCACCTAAATCTACACCAATATTTATAGGTTGCTTGTAGCCACTACTTCTATATATAAGTTGGATCGTAAATGGTTTATAGCTTGCGATTTTTGCTTTCTTTTGTTTGAGCAAGAGTCTCGCTTTTCTTGGTTTGCATGGCATTAAGGCTTCCACATGCTTATTAAGTACAAATACGAACATGACGTATTCCCTCCTTTTGGAGTTTGTTTCCCTTCGCCAATGTTGGAATGGCTTTGCGGTAAAGCCGCCAAACTAGGTTGACTGTTCCTCCCCATTCAGAACTATTACAGAGCCTACACAGAGCAACGGACTAGAGAATCATCCGAGGGTGTGATTACCATACCAACGTGGTTCTCGTAAAACTTAGGCTAGACAACCAAAGGCTTTTTCAAGCCCCCACTTCAAGATTCGTTGGAATCTAAGTGGTGGGTAGTTGACAACATCTGGCTTTCCATCATAGGAAAAGCTGACATTTTTAAATTCAGCTTCCCCTTTTACAATCGATGGGTTCTCATTTCCAACCATTTGAGGTGAAAAATCGGTCAAGATAATTTACAATGAAGTTTTTTGAAATAAACAATGGTTTGTTTGTCATTTTTTTATCAAGGTTTTGGTAGATGGTTTCCAACACTTCTTTTTGTAATGGTTGAAGATTCTTCTTGTTGTTTATAGCTGTAGAGACTTGTCTAATATAAAAGTTGTTATACAAATTGTTACTGTTCACGCATAATTTATCGAAATACCCATACATTTTATGCCCTTTTTCATTCTAGTTTGATAAGTTCTAGATTCTTTTATCACTTCCATTGTCCTACCCCCTCTTACCCTATATTTTACCAAAGGGAACATTTGTTCGCCAATTGAATATTCATTCAAAAACCAAAAAATATCCAATTTATCCCTGAACTAAAGTAACGGGTGTTCTTGGTAGTAAATAAATGAAAATCATACTATTCTTTCAAGGTTTCTATTATACTATCTTTAGATCATAAATTTGAGGTGAATGATGATGATTAAATACAAGGAGCTTCATCATGTGAGTATAACGGTAACCAATCTTGAAAAAGCGAAGGATTTTTACAGCAATATTCTCTCTTTACACGAAATTGAACGTCCAAATTTTGATTTCCCTGGTGCCTGGTATTCGGTTGGAAATCAACAGTTGCATCTAATTGTCCTACCTGAGTCCCAAACAATTCGGAAGGATAAAGGCATTAGCAGCCGCGAGGGTCATTTTGCATTAAGAGTTGAAAATTATTATGACACGTTAAATTGGCTCTCCATAAATAATGTAACGGTTCTTGAAAAACCAGATAGCGTCAGTGGCTTTGCACAAATTTTCTGTGCTGACCCCGATGGAAATTTAATTGAGTTAAATGTGGACCAAAGGGATTTATAGTTAACAATACAAAAAAGCCACTTTTCTAGTGAGATCTCACTAAAAAAGTGGCTTTTTATGGAAGTTGAAACTAGGCTTGTTCAACTTTTATTGCTTGTCCATTTGACCGTTCATTGCTTTTAGCATTTGATTGATCTTCTTTTGAGATGGTTTTTGACCCATTTGCATCATCATAACTTTTAGCATTTGCTCATTGATTGGTGGATTTTTCTTTAGGTAGTTCATCATGTATTTACGTGCAATAAAAAATCCTAATGCAACGCCACCAAGTAAAGCTACCACGATTAAGACGATAGCTAACCATATTTGCATCATACAAAAACTTCCTCCTTCATGTTGTCTCATTACAGTGTACTAAACCAAATGCAATTATACAATATTTGTTTTATGTTTTCCTAGCCTTTATACAAACTTTCTTTCTTTAATTGGATTTAACCACCCAAATTTATTTGCAGAAAAATCCATCGCTAGAAAACATCGATCATATTTACGCAGGATTTCAAAAAAAGCCGTTTCAGCCTCGTAGCTTCCCGTGGATTGTAGATGGATGTAACTATTATGTATTGTTAATTTTGCATAGCTATTAAATTCATGCCATTCAAGAGTGTGTATAAGACTTTCGCATTGATAATAGGAATAATGAGCTAGGCTTGATTCAATTTTTTGCCCTAAGCGTATGGTTGGAATTGACCTTGTGATAAACTCAATTTGTTTATATAATACTTGTTTTCGCTTCTGTTTGGACTGGTTATATTCCAAAAACAGATGATAGATTAGTGATTCACGCCCAAAGTAATGAGTGGCAAATTCTTCTTCTATTAAATAAATGTAATACTCTCTCATACTCTTTCCTCCTAACACTACCTTGTAATGATAGTATATTCGAAAGAGTCTGTGTTTTTTGTCTGAAACTGGAGTAAGAATCGTCTAGTTTTGTCGAATCTATTTGTTTATGCAAAAAGGGGCCGAATTCGACCCCATTATTTGTTAGTGAAGCAATTGCTTAACACGATTCACGACATTTTCAACAGAGAACCCATATTCTTTCAGGACAATTTCTCCTGGTGCAGAAGCACCGAATTCGTGGATACCGAGGATATCCCCTTCATCTCCTGTATATCTCTCCCATCCAAGTGGTGTTGCCATTTCGATCGCTAAACGCTTTTTCACACTTTTAGGAATAACAGATTCTTTGTATTCTTTTGATTGTTTCTCGAAACGATCCCATGATGGCATGCTTACTACGGATACCTCAATATTTTCGTTGGAAAGTTGTTTCTGTGCCTCCACTGCCAGACTTACTTCAGAACCCGTTGCTAATAGAAGGGCTGCAGGCTGCTCTGATTTTGCAGGGGATACCACATAGGCACCTTTTTGTACACCTTCATATGCTTTTTCATCTGTTCCTTCTAAAGTCGGCAGGTTCTGTCTTGTTAAAATAAGCGCAGTAGGAACATCTTTTGATTCAATAGCCGTTCTCCATGCAGCTGCCGTTTCATTTCCATCCGCAGGACGTATAACTGATAAGTTAGGCATCGCTCTTAATGCAGGTAGTTGTTCAACCGGTTCATGGGTTGGTCCATCTTCCCCAACCGCGATACTGTCATGTGTAAACACGTATGTGACCGGTATTTTCATTAATGCAGCAAGTCTTATCGCTGGTCGTAAATAATCCGAGAAAACAAAAAATGTTCCTCCATATACCTTAAGGCCCCCATGGAGAGCCATTCCGTTTAAGGCTGCACCCATTGCAAATTCACGAACTCCAAACCAAATATTACGCCCACTATAATCATTAGGCATAAAATCGGCAGCATCTTGTATCATCGTTTTGTTTGATCCCGCTAAATCAGCAGAACCGCCAAAGAATTGGGGTACACTTTTCGCAATCCCATTTAATGCTTCACCAGAGGATGCTCGTGTTGCAAGACTCTTACCTACTTCATAGACAGGTAACGTCTTTTCCCAACCCTTCGGAAGTGTACAATCAATCGCCATTTCAAGCTGCTTTCCAAGTTCTTGATTACTTTCTTTATACTTGTTAAACAATTGGGTCCACTCTTGTTCACTTTGTTCCCCGGCCTTTTTCACACTTTCCTCAAAATGAGCATAGACCTCGCTTGGCACGTGAAAATCATTTTCAAATGTCCAATTGTACGCTTCTTTTGTAAGTTTTAATTCATCAGCACCTAATGGTTCACCATGTGCTTTTGATTTACCAGCACGGTTAGGAGATCCATAGCCAATTGTTGTTCGAACCTCGATGAGTGTAGGATGGCTAAAATCCCCTTTAGCGGTTTCGATTGCTTTATCAATCGCGTCAACATCATTTCCATCCTCAACGCGAAGATACTGCCAGCCATAGGCCTTATACCGTTGTTCAACGGATTCGGAGAAAGCCTGATCAAGGTCGCCATCTAGAGAAATATCATTTGAATCATATAAAACAATTAAACGCCCTAATTTTAAATGACCTGCTAGTGATGAAGCTTCCCCGGATACTCCCTCCATCAGGTCACCGTCTCCACAAATGGCGTATGTATAATGGTTTACAATTTCTAATGAATCTTTATTGTAAACACCCGCTAAATGACGCTCGGCCATCGACATCCCAACAGCCATTGCAATACCTTGCCCGAGCGGACCTGTTGTTGCATCGACACCAGCTGTATGTCCATACTCAGGATGTCCCGGAGTTTTACTTCCCCATTGCCGAAATTGCTTTAAGTCCTCAATCGTTAAGTCATAGCCTGATAAGTGAAGCATACTGTACAATAATGCCGATCCATGACCCGCTGATAAAACAAAGCGATCACGGTTAAACCATTTCGGATTATTTGGATTCTGCTTCATATGTCTGGTCCACAAAGCATATGTCATTGGAGCTGCTCCCATTGGCATCCCTGGGTGTCCTGAATTTGCTTTTTCAACTGCATCAATGGAAAGAGTTCGTATTGCCGCTATCGACAAGTCAGTTATTGAGTGTGTCATAAAACAAACATCCTTTCAAATAAAATAGTCAGTTCTTATGTAGTATGCACAAAAAGAAAAGAATACATAGAAATCTATGTATTCTTTAATCAAATACGCCTTGGCGTATTTGGGCCGATTTTTTTCGAGCAAGCTCGAAAAATTCCTTTAAAAAATCGTGGCATCCGCCGGAGGCTTTAACTTTACTCAGCAGGGGGCGACTGCTGTATAAAGTTAATGCAATCTTTTCCGTTTACTCTCTTTTAATTTTTCAGGGGTTACATCATTCCCCTCGGGATCTACAACAGTTACTGAATGCAAGGTATTCGTCATTGAACTTCTAAAGACGCGTAAATACTCCTGCCTAAGCTCTTGTTGTTCTTCTTTTTCTTTATCTGTAAGACCAACTGACTTTGCCTTTTTTGCAAGGGCATTGATCCGATCAAGTTTATCTTTTGATAGCATCATTTTTTCTCCTTGTTTAATCTTTTCTAAAATCATAGTTTATAGTACTAGATGAAAAGATCTTTTACAAGTTTTCCACGTTGAGTCACTTAGTTCGCAGTAATAAAAACCATTCCCATACTTAATAAAACAAATAAAACATAATAAATAAATCCGCCTTGTAATTTTTTAAACATATTCATTTTCACTCCCACAGAATGTTTGTTCGTATTTTATATTTTTATTATATATCGAACGAATGTTTCGTGTCAACAAAAATTCGAACTTATGTTTGTATAATCTAGTAAAACATGCTATACTCTACTTAACAAACTCGGTATATGTCGAACACACAAGACACCTACCGAGCATAATGAAGAATGTGAATTAGATACATATAAAAAGGAAAATAAATAGTAAGGGGATGAGAGTAGATGACGACAAAGATTTCAAAAAGGCAGCAGGATATATTGAATTTTATTAAAAAGGAAGTAAAAGAAAAGGGCTATCCACCTTCCGTAAGAGAAATTGGTGAGGCAGTTGGATTAGCATCAAGCTCAACTGTTCATGGTCATTTGTCAAGACTTGAAGGAAAAGGCTTGATCAGAAGAGACCCAACAAAGCCTCGCGCAATTGAAATTTTACAGGCAGATGCAAATGAAACAATTCCAACTGCAAATGTGGTGAATGTTCCTGTCATTGGTAAAGTTACTGCGGGTCAACCAATCACAGCAGTTGAAAATATTGAAGAGTACTTTCCACTACCTGATCGGTTTGCTGCCCATGATGATCAAATCTTTATGCTAGAAATTATGGGCGACAGTATGATTGAAGCGGGAATTCTTGATGGAGACTATGTAATCGTAAGACAACAGCATTCAGCAAACAATGGGGATATTGTTGTCGCAATGACAGAAGAAGATGAGGCGACTGTAAAACGTTTCTTCAAAGAAAAGGATCACATTCGCCTACAGCCGGAAAACTCAATGCTTGAACCAATCATCCTAAAGAACGTGACCATTTTAGGTAAAGTCATTGGTGTCTATAGAACAATTCACTAATAGTCTAGGGAACATTCAATCAGAATGTTCCCTTTTTGTTTGCATTTAATTAACTAAAAAACCCTCAACATCAAATAGTGTCGAGGGTTTATCACTTTTAATACATTGTCATGTACTGTTCTCTCTCCCATGGGTGGACCTGGGTTCTAAACATATCCCATTCAATCTCTTTAGCTTCGATAAAGTGTTCGAACAGATGTTCACCTAAGGCCTTAACTAACACTTCATCCTGTTTTAATTTTTCTAAAGCAAGTGCTAAAGTAGGTGGTAAATCTACAATTCCCGCTTCATTACGTTCTTCTTTGTTCATGACATAAATATTTCTGTCAACTGGTGCTGGTGGTGTAAGTTTGTTCTTAATTCCATCTAAGCCTGCGGCCAGTAATACAGCCATTGCCATATAAGGGTTTGCTGATGGGTCGACCGAACGTACCTCAACACGTGTGCTTAAACCACGTGAAGCTGGGATACGAACCAACGGACTTCTATTTTGAGCAGACCAAGCAACATAACAAGGTGCTTCATAACCGGGTACTAAACGCTTATATGAGTTAACAGTTGGATTTGTAACAGCTGTAAAGTTAGGCGCATGCTTTAAAATACCTGCAATAAAATGTCTTGCATTCTCACTTAATTGTAGGTCTCCATTTGGATCGAAAAATGCATTTTCTCCACTTTTAAATAGTGAAAGGTTACAGTGCATTCCAGATCCAGCCACTCCAAACAATGGCTTCGGCATAAATGTTGCGTGTAAACCGTGTTTGCGGGCAATTGTTTTAACTACAAGTTTAAAGGTTTGAATCTCATCACAAGCTGTAAGAGCATCTTCATATTTAAAATCAATTTCATGCTGACCAGGTGCTACCTCATGATGGGACGCTTCAATTTCAAATCCCATTTCCTCTAGCTCCAAAACGATATCTCGGCGACAGTTCTCCCCTAGGTCTGTTGGCGCTAAGTCAAAGTATCCGCCATTATCATTTAATTCAAGAGTGGGTTCACCATTTTGATCTAATTTAAACAAGAAAAATTCAGGTTCTGGCCCAAGATTGAAATTTGTAAATCCTAGCTCTTCCATCTCTCTTAAAACCCTCTTTAAATTATTTCGAGGGTCACCCTCAAATGGAGTACCATCAGCATTGTGGATGTCGCAAATTAAACGAGCAACCTTCCCTTTTTCGGCAGTCCACGGAAAGACTACCCATGTATTTAAGTCTGGGAAAAGGTACATATCTGATTCTTCGATACGTACAAAGCCCTCAATTGAAGATCCATCAAACATCATTTTATTACTTAATGCTTTTTCTAATTGACTTACAGGAATTTCAACATTTTTAATCGTTCCAAGAATGTCTGTGAATTGTAAACGAATAAATTTCACATTCTCTTCATTTGCTAAACGAAAAATATCATCTTTCGTAAATTTGGACATTAAGTCTTCCTCCCCAACCTTTGTTGTAAGTAAAGTTATGTTCAATATTAATGAAAAAATCTCGACATATCACTATGATGAGGACCCGATTGCTTTTTAAATCTTCCCGCTTGCAGCAATTCATTCCTCAATAATTTTCTCAGCTCTGAATTTGTTATTTCCTGTTTCGTAGTTTCGACCGGTTTTTCTTCGACTAATTGTTGTAGTTTTTGGACTGCGAAAATTTGTTTAATTCCTGCTAGGTTGACTTTTTGTTCGATCAGGCTTTTGATTTCAAGTAAACAATCAACGTCATTAAATGAATATAGTCTTCGATTTGTTTCACTTCTTGCAGGAGAAATCAAACCATTTTCCTCATAATACCGGATTTGCCGAGCGGATAATTCAGTTAACTGCATGACAATACCAATCGGAAAGAGTGGCATGGAACGTCGAATTTCGTCACTCATATGGGATCCTCCTTTGCAATGATAAGTTGATTTTAAATGATGTTAGAATATCTGTCAAGTTGATGTCAGAAAACCTCACATGATAAAAGTTAAAAAAACAGAGGTATTTATTCCTCTGTTTTAATGGATATAAGTTGTTTTGAAAGCAATTGATTTAAGGCTAGACAAATGGCAATTTTCACATGTGAATAAGTAAGACCACCTTGTATATATGCAACAAATGGCGGACGCGTAGGACCGTCAGCTGTTAGTTCAATGCTTGCCCCTTGAATAAATGTACCAGCTGCCATGATCACATCGTCCTCATACCCTGGCATGTAGCTTGGATATGGAGTTACATGTGAGTTAATGGGTGAAGCGAATTGTATCGCCTGACAAAAGGCAACCATCATATCCTTGTTATCAAATTGAACCGATTGAATTAAATCTGTACGCTCACTGTCCCAGCTCGGCTCTGTCTTAAGTCCCATTTTTTCTAAAATCGCTGATGTAAATACAGCTCCTTTTAAAGCTTGTCCTACAATATGTGGGGCAAGGAAAAAGCCTTGATACATTTCCTGAAGAGTATAGAGTGATGCTCCTGCTTCCGCTCCAATTCCAGGTGATGTCATACGGTATGAGCAAGCTTCAACAAGTTCTTTTTTGCCAACTAAATAACCACCTGTTTTTGCAAGTCCGCCACCCGGGTTTTTAATGAGTGAGCCCGCAATTAAATCGGCTCCAACATGACAAGGCTCTTCATGCTCGACAAATTCCCCATAGCAATTATCAACAAACACGACCACATCTGGCTTGATTTCCTTCACAAATTCAACCATTTCTTTAATTTCTGAGATCGTGAAGGATGGTCTTGTTGCATATCCTTTCGAACGTTGGATCCCTATCATTTTTGTATTTTCACGAATGGCGTTTTTAATCGCAGTAAAATCGGGTCTTCCTTCTGCTGTTAAATCGACAGTATTATAGCCGATATGAAATTCCTTTAATGAGCCATTTCCTGAGCCGCGGATACCAACAATTTCCTCTAACGTATCATATGGATTCCCCGTAATATAAAGCAATTCATCATTTGGACGTAATACCCCAAAAAGTGCTATAGATATTGCATGTGTACCTGAAATTATTTGTGGGCGGACAAGTGCCGCCTCACCCCCGAATATATCCGCATACACGGCTTCTAGTGTGTCTCGTCCAATGTCGTCATAGCCATAGCCAGTTGATGGCATAAAATGAGAGTCACTCACTCGATTGTCTTGAAAGCTTTTAAGCACTCGATACTGATTGTAATCGATATTTTTTTCAATTTTTGTATGTACTTCTTTTATTTGTTGCTCTGTTACATCAACTAATTCTGAAATTAGTTTACCGTAATCTAATTCTGTAAACATGATATTTTCTCCTTTATGAATAAAACTCCCTAAGTTGTCCTTTTAAAGAATGGTTTGTAAAAATAAAACCTGTGCAATCATATTTTTCCGTATCTTCATTATAATGCAGTCCTTTTAAAATCGTATCTTGTTTTAAATGTGCTAATATCCTACCTTCCGAGCTAGGTAGTGACACCTTGTATTCTTCCATCTCCTGGGTCATGGAATCCTCCACCTTTGTCTTGATCACGACTAAATCATTTTCATCATATGCACTGACTGAAACGGATTTGGATGTCGATGATGGAACAAAATCCGGGTGAACTTTATCTTTTTTATTATAAAGCGTTAAAATCGGAATGGATTCTACTCCTAATTCATCCAAAAGCTTCAATACCGTTTTTTCATGATTAAAATAATCTGGATTTGAGGAATCGACTACATGGATAATTAAATCTGCTTCCTTCACTTCCTCTAAAGTGGAACGAAATGCCGCGATCAGTGAAGTCGGCAAATCCTGAATAAACCCAACGGTATCCGTTAAAAGGGTTGTTAATCCACATGGAAGAATCATTTTACGAGTCATCGGATCCAGTGTTGCAAACAATAAATTTTCTTCAAATGAATCCGCCTCGGTTAATCGATTAAATAATGTTGATTTCCCCGCATTTGTATATCCTACCAATGCGATTTGATATGTATTGTTTTTCTTTCTTCGTTCACGATAACGCTCACGGTGCTGCACAATGACTGATAATTGATTTTTAATATCATCGATCCGTTTATGAATGTGGCGTCTGTCTGTCTCAAGTTTCGTTTCACCGGGTCCCCTTGTCCCAATTCCTCCACCAAGTCTAGATAATTCAATGCCTTTACCCGTTAGTCGAGGAAGTATATATTGAAGCTGTGCTAATTCTACTTGCAATTTACCCTCTTTGGAATTTGCTCTTGAAGCAAAAATATCAAGAATTAATTGGGTTCGATCAATAACCCTGGCTTCGAGCTTGGAAGATAAGTTCCTTACCTGACTCGGTGATAATTCATCATTAAAAATAATCAAGTCTGGTTCTAGCTCTGCTTCAAGAGTAATTAGTTCCTCCACCTTACCTTTTCCAATATAGGTTGCTGAATGGACACGTTCACGTTTCTGAGTCACAGTCATTATAGCCTGGCCCTTTGCAGTTTTCGTTAATGATTGTAATTCTTCAAGTGAATATTGAAATCTATTTTCGTCTTCGGTTTGAATCTGACATCCTACAAGTATGGCTTTTTCTAATTCTTTCTTTTGTTCGTTTGCCAATCAATTTACCCTCTTTCTTGAATCAAATGCGCCTTGGCGTATTTGCGCCCGATTTTTAGGCCCACAGGAAGTGGGTCATAAAGACGTTGCCAAAGGATGTGGCGTTTTTAGTCTTTGATCTTACTGATCGAAAAACTACCTTTGAAAAATCGTGGCATCCACCGGAGGTCTTAACTTTATTCAGCAGAAGTTGGGACGTCTGCTGAATAAAGTTAAAAGTCATTTTCCTTAAGTTATCATATCAAATTTATTGTAACTACACCAATTCGAAATGAAAAAAACCGCCTAGTTGGGTAGACGGCGTGCTTATTCCTTAAATATTAAATCTTGAGTTCTTATTGTTTGAAGCTCCTGTTTACTATAAGTATCATCGATCAATAATCTCATAGCTTGTGTGCGTATCGATTTTTCAATGACATTACGTACATAGCGACCATTGCTAAATTTACCTGGGTAAGAATCTATTTTGACAGCAAGTAAATGCTCACGTAATTTTCGCTCTGCTTCAGGACTGAAAATATATTCACGCTCCAGCATCATTCTCGCTGAGATTTCCATTAATTGATCCACAGAATAATCCGGAAAATCGATAACTAGCGGAAAACGTGAGTATAATCCTGGATTTAAAGAAAGGAAGTGTTCCATTTCTTTTGAATATCCAGCTAAAATTAAGACGAATTCGTGTTGTTTATCTTCCATATGCTTAACTAATGTATCAATTGCTTCCTTTCCAAAATCCTTTTCACCACCCCTAGCTAGCGAATAGGCCTCATCAATAAATAATATGCCGCCAATTGCTTTTTTAATTAAATCCCTCGTTTTTTGTGCAGTATGACCAATGTATTCTCCGACTAAGTCGGCCCTTTCTGCTTCGATTAGGTGTCCCTTTGAAAGAACATTCATTTGCAGAAATAATTTTCCCAGTAAACGAGCGACCGTGGTTTTACCCGTTCCTGGATTTCCTTTAAACATCATGTGCAATGCTTGCTTTCCTACCTTTAATCCTTGTTCTTCACGTTTTTTATTAATGAAAATCCACGCATATATTTCTTTTATCATTTTCTTCATTTCATCCATACCCACAAGGGCACTCATTTCTTCCTCAATATCCTTAAGAGCTGCATGTTTCGTTTGTATTTTCGTTAAAATCTCTTCTTTTGAAGTTGAATGCAGTACCTTTAATTTCTTTTTTTCACCATTTAAAATGACATTTATTTGTCCATTGTTTTTCATTGTAATTGGTTGATCCAAGAGCTCTCACCTCTCCTATATGTGTACATTATACGTTGTTGGGTTCATTTCGTGACAAAAGCCCAAGGGTAAAACAAAAGTGCAAGCGCCTTTAATAGCGGAACATCGACTAACTACCGCCACGTCCTGTGGCGAACATCGATGTCAGCACATCCTGTGCAAGTCCGACCAGCATAAGACGGTTTAGAATAGAAGGCGCTCTTTGCCTTCAATTCTAAAGTGGCTTATGACCTGGAGGGGCTAGGCGCTGGAACTAGACGTAGAACGCATGCCTTTTTCCTTTTTATTTCTACATTTTTTTACAAATAACTTTTTTTTGTCCAAGCGTGCGCTTTCCCAGAAAATATTTCATAACACTATATGTATATGAGACAATTTGAAAATCTTGAAGAAAAAATAGACAAGATAAAAAAACAACCCTACTTTAAAAAGTAAGGTTGTTTTTCATTAGCTATTCAAGCTCAAGCTTAATATTTTTTTGTGGGGCAAAAGTAGAGATTGCATGCTTATAGATAAGCTGTTGCTTCCCTTCTGTTTCCAATAAAACTGTAAAATTATCAAACCCTTTTACTAACCCTCGTAATTGGTATCCATTTAATAAGAATACAGTTACAAATGTCCCATCCTTACGCAGTGTGTTTAAAATTTGGTCTTGAATATTAATAGCTTGTTTCATGAACTGTCCTCCTCCATACTTCGGTGCAAAATGCTCAAAACTTCATTGCCCTATTTATTGGACAAAACGAATAATCCTATTATTATCTATTCTCTTAAATTCCCAGCTTTCCTGCTATATATTTATAAATTTCATTAAATTTTTCTTCAAACTGATTTTTCGCTGTCATTTCAAACCATTTTACATCCATTTTATTTCGAAACCAAGTTAATTGACGCTTCGCATATCTCCGGGTATTTTGCTTCAATTGAGCGATTGCTTCGTCTAGTGACAGTGCTCCATCCAAATAACGATAAAGTTCTTTATAGCCAATTGCCTGGATGGATTGGCAATCACGTAAACCTTGAGTATGGAACGTATTGACTTCATCAAGCAATCCTGATTCAATCATCAAGTCAACCCTCTTGTTAATTCGATCATACAACATCTCTCGTTCCATTGTTAATCCAACAAGAGCAACATCATAAATAAGCTCTTGCTTCTGTTCTTCCGTATATTCGGTCATCGTTTTCCTAGTTGATTTAAAAATTTCAAGTGCTCGTATGACTCTTCTTACATTATTAGGGTGAATTCGTTCCGCACTTTCCGGATCAATTTCTTTAAGTTCCTGGTATAGTGATTCTACTCCGTTTTCGATAACTTGTTGTTCGAGTGTTCTTCTATACTCGGGATTTGAGGCATCATCTGTAAACTGATAATCATAAATGACAGATTGAATATAAAGCCCTGTCCCTCCAACAATCATCGGTAATTTACCACGACTATGTATATCCGAAATTAATTTTCTTACAACTGTTTGGAATTCTGCAACCGAAAAACTTTCTTGGGGTTCCTTTATATCAATGAGATGATGTGGAATCCCTTCCATTTCATCGTTTAATATTTTGGCTGTTCCAATATCCATCCCTTTATAGATTTGCATGGAATCGCCACTAATGATTTCGGCATTTATCTTCTTCGCAAGCTCTATACTTAATTTCGTCTTTCCAACAGCGGTTGGACCAATTAGAACGACTAGTTTCTCATTTTTCGATTCTTTCAATCAATCACTACCTTTACTTCAATTCATACTATTATCGTACCATAGATAATAAGACGAATACTAAATTATTATAACCAAATCGACTTAAAAAATAACATTTTTTTCTAACCTTGTCCAAACTTCTATACAACCTTCGACTTATATGGCAAAAACTCGCCAGTTTAGCGAGTTTTCAACCATTTTAACTATATTCAGCCGGGGTTTCAAACCCCGGCTAAATATACTTAAAGCCTCCGGCGGATGCCACGATTTTTCAATGGAAACTTTTCGATCAGTAAGATCAAAGACTAAAAACGCCACTTCCTGTGGCAACGTCTTTATGACCCACTTCCTGTGGGCCTAAAAATCGGGCACAAATACGCCAAGGCGCATTTGATTTAAATCCTTACATGACACGTTTGAACATTTTCTCCATTTCATAGGTCGAATGGTGTATGATGATTGGTCGACCGTGCGGGCATGTAAATGGATCACTTGTTTTGCGAAGGGTCTCCAGTAAAGCAAAAATTTCATCGTTTCGTAAATGATGGTTTGCCTTAATCGATGCTTTACAGCTCATCATAATTGCTGCTGCCTCTCTCAATTTCTTAATATCTATTTTCTTATCATTTAGCACTTGTTCAATTATTTCTTCGATAATTTCTTTTTCATCACCCTTTGGAAACCATTGCGGATGTGACCGAACGATGTAACTGTTATGACCAAAAGTTTCGAGGAAAATCCCTACCTTTTCCAAGTCCTGCTTGTGTGCATTTATATTTATACATTCATCAGTTGAATACTCCAAGGTAATAGGGAGTAGCAATTCCTGGAGATCTGAAATATTTTCGCCAACCTTATCCCTAAAATATTCATATTTAATTCGTTCCTGTGCAGCATGCTGGTCAATGATATATAAGCCCTTCTCATTTTGAGCAAGGATATAGGTTCCATGCATTTGACCAATTGGGTACATGACCGGAACTCGATCACCTAGGTTCACAGTTTCTTTAGTACCTGTAAAATTGGTCTCTTCATATTCTTCAATTGCAACAAGGGTTGAATCCTCATTTTCGGCAATCACCACGTTTTCCATATCATATGACTTTTCCTCATATGAAGGTTGGATTACCGATGTTTGCGTTTCGTTCATCGGTTCTTCTTTCCTTGGAACCTCTTGGATCGTCTCCATAAATCTAGGAATATATGGCTGCTGTTGCCAAGGTTCTGTTTTAATGGAATGCTTAAACACGAATTCTTGTTGCTCTGATTTCTGTACTTCTTTCTTTTTCGGATATGCTGCATCTGGGATTAATTGTTTATGTTTAAAAACATCCTTGATTCCTTCATCAATTAATTGATTTAGTTCGGTTTCTTTACTAATCCTGACTTCTAGTTTTGCCGGATGGACGTTTACATCTACTAATAATGGATCCATCTTAATAGTAAGTAAAACAATTGGAAATCTTCCAATCGGCAAAAGAGTATGATAGCCCTGTTGAATAGCTTTTACAAGCGGATAGTTTCTAATATATCTACCATTAATAATCGTGGAAATATAGTTTCTCGATGCTCTTGTAACCTCGGGCATTGATACAAAGCCTTCAACTGTAAAATCCAAAGATTCTAGGTGGATCGGCACCATTTGCTTCGCGATCCCTAATCCATAAATTGCAGCAAGTACCTGTCTAACATCTCCATTACCACTTGTATATAAAAGTCGTTTCCCATTATGAAGCAAACGAAACGATATTTCAGGATGAGCAAGTGCGATTCGATTCACAGAATCGGTAATGTTCCCCAGTTCGGTATGAACAGTTTTTAAATATTTCAAGCGTGCTGGAGTGTTAAAAAAGAGATTTGAAACTGTAATATCAGTTCCTTTGCGACTATTTGTAGCTTTTTTCCAGGCAAACTGACCACCCTTAATTAAAATATGAGTACCTGAATTGTCCCCGGTGCTTGTCTTCATTTCAAGTTCGGAAACAGAGGCAATACTTGGCAGCGCCTCTCCTCTAAAGCCCAAAGTCCGGATTCGAAATAGATCGTTTTCGTCCTTTATTTTACTAGTTGCATGACGATGAAAAGCATTTGCACAATCGTCACTATCCATGCCGTCTCCATTGTCGATAATTCGAATTTTCGAAAGACCCGCTTCTTCGATTTCGATTTCGATTATTGTACTATTTGCGTCAATGGCATTCTCTACTAATTCCTTTACAACAGAGGCCGGTCGTTCAACCACTTCCCCTGCTGCTATTTTATTTGAAAGAAGGTCATCAAGTTGGATAATTTTCCCCATGCCTTCACCCCACTTTCTTTGAGGATGTTCAAAAAGTCATTTTTATCCTTTTAATTGTTTTTGAATTTCATATAACTGATTGATAGCTTCTAGTGGTGTAAGACCCAGAATGTCCATCTCTTTAATGGAACTCAATACATCCTTTTCTTTTGAAGATATGGGCTTTTCTTCTTTTTGATAGGAAGCCTTTGTTTCCCCAAAAAATGAAAGCTGTAGATTATTAGAAAGATCAGGTGAATCTTCTTTTGTTGCTATGACTTGCTTTTCACCTAGTTCGAGCTGAGTCAAAATTTCTTTTGCGCGCTCAATTAAGTTGTCTGGAAGCTCTGCAAGCTTTGCGACATGAATCCCATAGCTTTTATCTGCAGGTCCTTCTTTAATTTTATGAAGGAAAACAACATTATCATTTTCCTCAATCGCACTAACATGAACATTCACTAGATTTTTAAGGCTCACGTCCAAATCTGTCAACTCGTGATAATGCGTGGAAAACAGTGTGTGAGCACCGATATTTTGATGAATATACTCAATAATTGCCTGAGCTAATGCCATCCCATCATATGTGGATGTGCCACGTCCAATTTCATCAAATAATAATAAACTCTTAGATGTTGCATTCACAATCGCATTTTTCGCCTCGAGCATTTCAACCATAAATGTACTTTGACCTGAAATTAAATCATCCGCAGCTCCTATTCTTGTGAATACCTGATCATAAATCGGTAATACCGCCTCACTTGCCGGAACAAAGCAACCGATTTGGGCCAATATTGAGGTAAGGGCAATTTGTCTCATGTACGTAGACTTACCAGACATATTAGGGCCAGTGATAAGTAGTAATGAACGACCGTCCTCCATTTCACAATCATTCGGAACATATTCCTGTGCTTGCATCACTTTTTCTACAACTGGGTGACGTCCATCCCTAATGATAAGCTGACCTTCCGTAAAATGAGGCATACAATAGTGCCGCTCCTCACTTATCGTAGCGAAACATTGCAAGACATCAAGTTCACTAATGATCTTTGCCAAAGACTGAAGTCTTGGAATATATCCTTTCACTTGTTCACGGATATCAAGGAAAATATCATATTCCAATTGGACAATCTTTTCCTCCGCTTCGAGAATTAATGTTTCTTTTTCTTTAAGCTCAGGGGTGATAAAACGTTCCGCATTTGATAATGTTTGTTTTCTTTCGTACAAACCTTCCGGCAAAAACTGCAGGTTTGCTTTTGTTACTTCAATATAATAACCAAATACACGGTTATATCCAATTTTTAAGGACTTGACCCCGGTCTTTTCCCTTTCCTGTTTTTCTAAGGCTGCAATCCATGTTTTTCCATTCCGACTTGCATCCCGATATTGGTCAAGAGTGGCATTGAAACCATCCTTGATAATATCTCCTTCCTTAATAGACATTGGAGGTGATTCCTTAATGGAATTCTGCAAAATCTCTGTAAGTGAGTCACAGAGATCCATTTGTGTTCCTAGATTGTCTGCATATGGATGTTGTAGATGAACCACAAGATGGTGAATTCCAGGAACTTGTTCAAGTGATTTCTTTAACTGTAACAGATCCCTTGCGTTCACATTTCCATAGGCTACTCTTCCTGCAAGTCGTTCCAAGTCATAGACTTCTTTTAATAAATCCCTTAATTCTAATCGCACAAAATATTGATCAATAAAGGTTTGGACCATATTTAAACGTGCTTCAATTTCATTTTTATTTAATAATGGCCTGTCAATCCATTGCTTTAACAGGCGTCCGCCCATCGCGGTAACTGTTTGATCTAAAAGCCACAATAACGACCCTTTCTTTCCTTTACTACGAATCGTTTCGGTTAGCTCCAAGTTACGCTTCGAATAAAGGTCTATTTTCATAAATTGATTTGTATTATAGACCTGAACCTGTTGAAGGTGATCAAGTGATCGCTTTTGTGTTTTTATTAAATAATTTAATAATCGTCCGAAGGTATGGACTAACTTTTCATCCTTAAGACCATTAGTAAGCCGTTGTAATTGGTCTGCTACATCAACATTATCTTCATGAGAAATCGTAACCAGACAGCGTTCCATCATTGCTTTTTTATATTTTTCCTCAAAATCAGATGGAACAACAACCTCTTTTACACCATTTGCATAAATTTCCCCGATGACGTCTTCAAAATGTGAAGACAATATCGAGACCCGATTTTCTCCGGTTGATAGGTCAGTTAATGCAAAACCAAAATGCCCATCTGAAAAACCTGTTACAGATGCTAAATAATTATTCTCTTTATCTGAAAGGTTTTTACCATCCATCACAGTTCCAGGTGTGATTAATTGAATAACCTCACGTTTGACGACACCTTTTGCCTGTTTTGGATCTTCCGTTTGCTCACAAATTGCCACCTTATATCCTTGATTCACCAATTGTTCAATATATCCAGCAGCTGCGTGATAAGGGACCCCGCACATTGGGATTTTTTCATCTGGGCCGCCCCCTCTTGCGGTTAAAGTAATTTCTAATACTTGAGATGCTTTTATCGCATCCTCAAAAAACATTTCGTAAAAATCTCCAAGTCGAAAAAATAAAAAGGCATCTTGATAATCTGCCTTTATCGCTAAATATTGCTTTATCATCGGCGTATATTCTGCCATTTATTAATCCCCCAACAACTTTGATTCTTAACATATTATATCATAACTTAAAAAAGGAGAGGGGGAGACTTGTCTTCCATAAAATGAAAAAAAACTAGGAAGTCGTGCCTCCTAGTTTCAATTATTCTTCTAAATCACCAACTAAGAAGTCAGGATTTAAATCCTCAAATTCTTCGTCGTCTACATCCCAATCTTTGATGTCGTCATAGCACCCATCTGGATTTACTTTAACACATACCTTTGTTTCTCCTATAATTTCTGCTAGTAACTCTCTCTCAACCTCAACGAGAATTTTGTTTCCATTAGGTGAAATTGTACATTCTAAGCAATTTGGTTGTTGTAATACATCTACAATTACGTCACAGTTATCACCCAAGAAATTCTCATCTCTATACTTTAGTTTGATGTGGTCTGTGTATGAAAGAGTTTCGTTAACAACCTCTGTTTTTGTATTGTTACCAAAGGAATACCATACGTTAACATCAAATGTACCGTGTACTACTACGGTGTTGCCTTTTTTCTCCGCCTCATATTCGTGGTTAATGAGCCAGCATCCCAAAATGCTCGTTGGATGGTGAGGTGGTGAAATTGTATAAGTAGACTGCGAAAACTTACGTCCTTTACCTACAACAGCTTTAGTGATAATCTCTCTGTATTCAGACATTCGAACAAACCCTCCTCAATCAATCTTCAATTCATCCTATGCGGGACATTTGACTAGTGTGCTAAAGACTGATTTCTTTTTTATAACTTTTTGCAAGTCACTTCGATGGTTTTCTTGTAAGTACATGAAAAAAAGTTAAATAAATAATTCAATGTAAGTACTAAAAAAACGCAATGTCCTTCTCTTTATACATCAACCTTACGATTACCGTATAGTTCATTGTATGCGCGTTCGCCCATTTATGTACCTTTTTTTAAAGCTGTACAAGCAAAAAAAATAAGGCAAAAGCTCTTCGCTTTTGCCCCACTCTTTTAGTGGCAGCCACAGCCACTATTGTTATTCACTTTTGAACCGGTTTCACCTGCTAACAAATCTCCGCCAGTAGATGTAATAATTTCATTTGTAACATTGTTTGAAATAGTATGTGCTATTAGTTGCAGAAGATCATTCACTTCAACTTGTGAGTTTTTGAATTCTTCTACAACTGGAATGCTATCAAGCTCTGCTTGTAGATTATCAATTTTTTCTTCAACTTGCTTTAAAGCTTCAGACTTACCATAGTGTTGGAAATTAACTGCTTGTTTTTGCAAGCTTTTAATTGTCTCAATAATCTCTTGAACCTTTTTGTTTTGGTTGATTTTTTCTTCTGCACGTTTAAAGAAATCAACTTCTTCTGTTTCTGCAATCATCTTAGCAAGCTCTGTTGCACGATCAACGATTTGTTCTTTTGTAAATTGTGCCATTTTAGTTCACCTCTACCGCTTCCTCGATCATTTCTCCATCTAATGTCCACGTTTTTGCTTGGTTAATTTTCACTTTTACAATTTTACCAATTGCTGATTTTGGACCGTTGAAATTGACCAATTTATTTTTACTCGTATATCCAGCTAAAACATCCGGATTGTTTTTACTCTCGCCTTCAACAAGCACTTCGACAATTTGATCTTTGTAAGCAAGGTTTTTCCTTGCTGAAATCTCTTTTACAAGTGCATTTAGACGCTGAAGTCTTTCCTTCTTCACTTCCATCGGAATGTTGTCTTCCATTTTTGCAGCCGGTGTTCCTTCACGTGGTGAATAAATGAAGGTATATGCAGAATCAAATTCTACCTCTTTATATAGGGAAAGAGTTTCTTCAAATTGTTCATCCGTTTCATTAGGGAAACCAACAATAATATCTGTCGTAAAGGAAGCATTTGGAATTTGTTCCTTCATTTTGCGAACTAATTCTAAATAAGATTCTCTCGTATATTTACGAGACATTAATTTTAAAACCCCGGAGCTTCCGGATTGTACAGGCAGGTGGATGTGCTCCATAAGGTTTCCACCTTGGGCAAGTACTTCAATTAAATGATCATCGAAATCACGCGGATGACTTGTTGTGAAGCGAATACGCGGGATATCAATCTTACGTAGCTCGTCCATTAAGTCTCCTAACCCATATTTAATTTCCGTAAAGTCCTTACCGTAGGCATTTACGTTTTGACCAAGCAGGGTAATCTCTTGGTATCCTTGTCTTGCTAAATGACGTACTTCTTCAATAATATCCTCTGGGCGACGGCTTCGTTCCTTTCCACGTGTATAAGGCACGATACAGTATGTACAGAATTTATCACAGCCGTACATAATATTGACCCAACCCTTGATATTCCCTTTACGTACTTTCGGAAGGTTTTCAATGATGTCACCTTCCTTGGACCATACTTCAACAACCATCTCTTTACTGAACATTGCTTCTTTTACAATGTGAGGAAGGCGATGAATATTATGAGTACCAAAAATCATATCAACATATTGATATTTTTCAAGAATTTTATTTACAACTGATTCTTCTTGGGACATACATCCACAAACACCGATGATAAGATTTGGGTTTTCTAGTTTCAGTGGTTTAAGGTGACCTATTTCACCAAATACTTTGTTTTCCGCGTTTTCACGGATTGCACAAGTATTAAGTAAAACGATATCGGCATCCTCGGTATTTTCAGTAGGCTCATAGCCCATTTCCATAAAAATACCTGCCATTATTTCCGTATCATGCTCATTCATTTGGCAGCCGTATGTACGGATTAAAAAGCGTTTTCCTTTTCCTGCATTTTTCATATCCTCAGGAATCGAAAATTCTTTTAAGTAATTGATTTGTTCCTTACCACGTTTCTTCGCATCTTTTAATGAAGGTGGTTGATAAACGGTTTGAAAATACTGACTGTAATCCTTTTCGGATTTTTTGTCCGCAGGTTTTACTTGAGTACTTTCAAGACGTTGTTTTTCGTTCATGTGGGATCTCCTTCCTTTTCGAAAAACTATCTTCTAAACAATAAAATTCTTAAACGCTACAAACCTACACATTAAACTAGTATAAGGTTTAACAAGTTTTAATACAATAAAACCATAAAAATGTAGAAATTTGTTCATTTTTACAAGAAAAGCGTAAGGCGCCCCAATTCCAGCTAAGGGCAGGCACGTCCTGTGCCTAACGCGCTGGAATCCTTGCTTTCCTGGCAGAGGCGACAAGCATAAGACAAGCGCTGACAGAAGGTGCATTTTACCTTCCGAAGCGATTGGATTATGACCTCGAGCCGANTGCGCCTGAAGCTAGACACCATAAAGACATACATGTCTATTTTATCATTGTAGAAACTGTGAGTAAAGAAATAACAAAATACCCTACCAAGACGAAAATCCTTAGTAGGGTTAAGTTCACTAATTACATAAATTCTGCAACAAGCTTATTAAACTTTTCTTCATCTAGTTCCAAATCAGCATGTACGAGTGGTGTTTCATTATATCCATGTACAAGTTCTTGATAGGAAGGCTTTTCTGTATTTTGATAGATTAGCCCTGTAACTAGACTGTTATGCTTCATCAATGTCTGCATAGCAACACTTCGGTTAGATGGATCATATCCCTCAACATCACCTAGTTTTGTGAGGTTTTCTTTAAACCAGTCATATGTGTTTACTTTGTTGTAAGTAACACATGGACTAAATACGTTAATTAACGAGAAACCTTTATGTTTGATTCCAGCCTCAATTAGTGCTGTTAAATCTTTAAGGTCTGTTGAGAAGCTTTGCGCAACAAAAGTAGCTCCAGCTGTTAAAGCCATTTCCATGACTGAAAGTGAAGACTCGATCGAGCCTTTGGGCGTACTCTTTGTTTTAAAGCCAATTTCACTTCTTGGTGAAGTTTGCCCTTTTGTTAAACCATAAATTTGGTTATCCATAACAATGTAAGTGATGTCGATATTACGGCGAATCGCATGGATTGTATGGCTCATCCCAATTGCATAACCATCACCGTCTCCACCAGAAGCAATAACAGTTAAATCACGGTTAGCCATTTTGACCCCTTGAGCAATTGGTAATGACCGTCCATGAATACCATGCAATCCATAGGCGTTGATATACCCTGAAATACGTCCAGAGCATCCAATGCCTGAAATAACAGCTAGCTGTTCAGGCTCGAGTCCAACATTTGCAGATGCACGTTGAATGGCTGCCTGTACGGAGAAGTCTCCACATCCCGGACACCAGTTAGGTTTTACATTATTTCGAAAGTCTTTAAACGTTGCCATTTTAGAACAACTCCTTACATTTGGTGTGAACTTCATGAGGTAGGAACGGATTACCGTCATACTTTAAGAAATTATTAATCTTGTCTGCATGTCCTACATTCATCTTCATAATGTTTGCGAGCTGACCTGTAGCATTATTTTCAACCACTAATACTTTTTTAGCTGATTGAACTAAAGGTAAAATTTCATCAGTTGGGAATGGGTGAATTAAACGAATTTGTGCATGGTTCACTTTAATACCATCATTCTCAAGACGATTCATTGCTTCCTCAATCACACCGCGTGTGGAGTTAAAACCAACAACTAAAAGATCCGCCTCTTCATGTTTCACATTTTTATGAACAGGGATCTTGAATTGAATATTTTTAATCTTCCTAAAGCGCTTATCCATTTGATCCTTACGGTTACTTGCAACCTCAGATGGTTTACCTTGTTCGTTATGTTCAACACCTGTTACATGGTGGATCCCATTCTTTACGCCTGGAACTACACGAGGAGATACACCACTGTCTGTTACTTCATAGCGTTTAAAGTATTCTTTATTCTCTAATTCTGGTAATTCATCATCTAGAATTAGGCTTCCACGTCTGATTTCAATCTTAGAATAATCGAGTGGTTCAACTGTTTGCTTACCAAGTGAAAGCTGTAAATCTGTTAGAAAAATAACCGGACATTGATATTCTTCAGCTAGATTAAATGCTTCGATTATGTCATAGAAAGCTTCCTGAACAGTACTCGGAGCCATAACAATCTTAGGTATCTCTCCGTGAGTCCCATAAATCATTGCCATTAAATCAGATTGTTCTTGCTTTGTTGGAAGACCTGTACTTGGCCCTCCACGTTGTGTATCAATAACAACTAGCGGAGTTTCAGTAATACCTGATAATCCAATTGATTCCATCATTAATGATAGACCAGGTCCAGCGGAGGCTGTAAATGCGCGTACACCGGCATAGTTAGAGCCAATTGCCATTGTGCAAGCGGCTATCTCGTCCTCGGTTTGGATAACTGTTCCACCAAAATCAGGTAGTTTGCTAATTAAGTATTCCATGATTTCAGAAGCTGGGGTAATTGGGTATGCAGGCATAAATCTTGCTCCACCTGCTAGAGCACCCATCGCAATTGCATCATTACCAATCATGAACATACGTTGCTTTCCATCAGCCTTTTCAAGCTTCATTTTTACGTCTTCGCTAAGTTGATCCTGCAGGAATTCACTACCTGCTTTGATTGCTTCCATATTCTTTGCTACAACCTGCTGACCTTTACGACCAAAGATTTCTTCTACTACATTTAGGTATACATTTAAATCAAGGTCTAATAATGTGCTAGTTGCACCAATTGCAACCATGTTTTTCATTAGTGACGTTCCAAGGTCAGTAGCAATCCCGGTAAAAGGAACAGAATACAAATGAATATTGGTGTTTTCAGGAATAGTAGGTCCGAATTTAGCATCCGCCAACACTACTCCCCCATCGCGTAACTCATGAAAATTAAAATCAATTGTTTCCTGATCAAAGGCTACTAAAATATCAAGATCGTCCGAAATTGAACGAACCTGAGTTGTGCTTACCCGAATTTTGTTATTCGTATGCCCACCTTTAATACGTGATGAAAAATGGCGATAACCGTATAAATAGTAGCCTAAACGATTTAGAGCTACGGAAAAAATTTCCCCCGTACTCTCGATTCCTTCCCCTTGTTGTCCGCCAACTTTCCACGAAAGTTGATTGATCATGACTTACACCCCTTTGGAATACGTTCTATATAAGATTTTTTTAGTTTTAAGTGTGTAGCACTTTCCAACTAAGCTGAAACTGATTTTTATGTAATTTCCTATGATGAGAAAAAGGACCTTTTCCAACAACAAAGATGGGAGAAAATCACCAAAAATGTAGTGCAAAAAGCTGTCCAAATTTATACTGTTGGATATGTACTAAACGCTTTCATTCTAGACCTAACAACGAAAAAAAGCAACCCTTAGTAAGCAAATTGTGGAGAAAAATGCGTATTTTTTTATTTTTCAATCAATTTCATTTTATTCCCATTAAATTTGGGTTTATTTATACTGGTAGATTAGCTACAAAATTTTGAACCAGGAATTTTTCCACCTGGTTTTCAGAGTAATGTTTAAGCAAATTTCCAACAAGTCTATCGTACCCTGAGAAGCTATCAAGCCCGGTTGGTGTATCTGTTATTCCATCAAAATCTGAACCAAATCCAACGTGGTTTTCTCCACCTAACGAACAAATATAGTCAAGATGTTTTAATACATCTTTAATTGATGCACTGCCATGATTGCTTAAAAATTGCGGCACAAATGTGATTCCAATCATACCGTTCTTTTGAATGAGTGCACGAATTTGATCATCCCGCAGATTGCGGCGATGGCCGCAAATTGCAATCGCATTTGAATGAGATGCAATTGGGAAATCCGCAATTTCCATTACATCCCAAAACCCGTTTATTGATAAATGTGATACATCTGTCCATATTAATGCCTTATTGTGCTCCTTCACAACCTCTTTGCCAAAGCTTGTTAATCCCCCTCCTCGTGGTTCCGCTACGCCATCTGCAACATAATTAGCGTAATTCCATGTTAAGCCCACAGATGACACCCCGAGCCTTAATAACGTTTGCAGCTTTACTATACTTTGATCAATTGCATCACAGCCTTCTAGCGATAAAAAAGCCCCTATTTCATTTTCTTTTAAGGCGAGGATATCCTCTCTTGTTCGTACCGCTTTTAATAATGGAGAAGATGCTATTATTTTTTTATAAAAAATTTCTACCATCTCTAACGCCACTTCAAACCGACTTTCCGGCTTTACTTCTTCAGGTATATAGATTGCAAAACATTGCACCCTGCTGCCTGATGCTTTTAATTGATTGTATGTAATATGCAATTTCGGTGAGTCTGCAAATTCAATGGTAGGATCCATCCACATTTTATATAAAACATCTGAATGCGCATCAAATATTTTCACAAAAATCAACTCCTTTTGATTCTATTTTACACAAAAATACCTGTTTGTCGTATTTGACAAACAGGTCATTACCCGTAACTTGACTTGCTTTTATAAAAGGACATACCATTATCGTGGCTCAACGATTAATTTTATAGCAGTTCTTTCTTCACCATCAATAAGAATATCAGTAAAGGCCGGAATACAAATTAGGTCCACTCCACTCGGTGCCACAAACCCTCTAGCTATCGCTACTGCTTTCACTGCCTGATTTAATGCACCTGCACCAATCGCCTGGATTTCTGCATTTCCTCTTTCACGCAATACGCCTGCAAGCGCCCCTGCTACAGAGTTTGGATTAGATTTTGCTGAAACTTTTAATATTTCCATTTCTACTTTCCTCCTTGTACTTTACAATGTTTCCCTGAGTGATCGGCAGAACCATACAAACTAATTACCACTGACAAATTTGCGATCTATCATTTTATCTATGTGATTTTACAATAATCGCAAGAAATACCAAAGGCTATCTTTATTCAACCAGGGATTACCGAGTCTGAGTTGAACAACGAATAATGATCCCATAACTACTATATTCACTAGAAACTACTAGTATTCCTGCTTGTTTCAAAGTTTTTTCTAAAAATTCAAAAATTAGTTTGAAACATGAAAAAACCAAGATATTTTATTTGATATCTTGGTTGATAATTTCAGTCAAAAAATGGATGATCATCATTAATGAGAATTCGTTGAATCCCTTTTGCTTTCCCGCTTTTAGGGTCTACATCTACAAGAACTCCATTTAATTGGGTTCTTCCTTCAACGACCTCAAAGCGTACAGGTAATGCTGTTTTAAATTTATGAATGACGGCTTCTTTATCCATTCCTAAAATGCCATCGTAGGGTCCTGTCATTCCGACATCCGTGATAAATGCAGTGCCTTGTGGTAAAACACGGTTGTCAGCAGTTTGTACATGTGTATGTGTTCCAACGACAGCTGTTACTCGTCCATCAAGATACCAGCCCATAGCAATTTTTTCACTTGTGGCTTCCGCATGAAAGTCAACAAAAATAATGGAGGTTCGCTTTTTTGCTTGTTCAATTAATTCATCGCACCTTTTAAATGGATCATCAATGGCAGGAAGAAATGTCCGCCCTTGCAAATTAATAATTGCAACTTCTTGTCCATTCACTTTACTATACATCATTCCTTGACCAGGAGTTCCTTCAGGGAAATTTGCTGGTCGTATCATGTTTTTCGCAGTATCAATAAACTCGAAAATGTCTTTGTTGTCCCAAGTATGATTACCAAGAGTAATTGCTTGGGCACCGTTTTCGAGAAATTGGTTATAGATTTTTTTGGTAATTCCTCTACCTGATGCAGCATTTTCCCCATTTACAATGGTAAGTGCTGGATGGAATTTTGCCTTTAGTTTCGGAAGATATCCTCGGATCATATCTCTTCCCGGTGAGCCGACTACATCACCTATAAATAAAATCTTCATGTAAAAGCCCCTTTCATAAACAAGTGAAGCACAAAAAGTAAAAAAACTCAATGCCGAAGACATTTTTAGGGGGGTGACAGATTGAACTTTTGAGCAAAAAAATAAAGTGGTCTAATTGACCACTTTATTTTGCGTATTCAACCGCTCTTGTTTCACGAATGACGGTTACCTTGATATGTCCCGGATAATCCAACTCTTCTTCGATTCGTTTACGGATATCGCGAGCTAATCGATGTGCATTTAAGTCATCAATTGCATCAGGTTTTACAATAATTCTGACTTCACGTCCAGCCTGTATAGCAAAGGATTTCTCAACACCTTCATAGGATTCGGAAATCTCCTCAAGCTTTTCAAGGCGACGGATATAGTTCTCAAGTGTCTCACTTCTAGCACCAGGTCTTGCGGCAGATAAAGCATCAGCTGCTGCAACTAATACAGCAATGATTGATGTTGGTTCTGTATCGCCATGATGTGAAGCAATACTATTGATTACAACTGGATGCTCTTTATACTTCGTTGCTAATTCTACACCGATTTCAACGTGGCTACCTTCCACTTCGTGGTCAATAGCTTTACCGATATCATGTAATAGTCCAGCACGACGAGCAAGTGTTTCATCTTCACCTAACTCAGCAGCCATTAAGCCTGCTAAGAATGATACTTCCATTGAGTGCTTTAAGACGTTTTGGCCATAGCTTGTACGATACTTCAAGCGACCTAAGATCTTAATTAAATCCGGATGGAGTCCATGAACACCAACCTCAAAGGTTGTTTGTTCACCCACTTCACGAATATATTCATCAACCTCACGTCTTGATTTATCAACCATCTCTTCAATACGTGCTGGATGAATACGTCCGTCTTGAACAAGTTTTTCAAGTGCGATTCTCGCTGTTTCACGGCGAATTGGATCAAAGCCAGATAAAATAACTGCCTCAGGAGTATCATCAATAATAAGGTCAATACCCGTTAATGTTTCAAGTGTACGGATGTTTCGTCCTTCTCTACCAATAATACGACCTTTCATCTCATCATTAGGCAAATTAACTACAGATACTGTAGTTTCTGCGACATGATCAGCGGCACATCTTTGAATAGCAAGTGAAAGGATTTCTTTTGCCTTTTTATCAGAGTCTTCCTTTGCACGATTTTCTGCTTCTTTCACCATCATCGCAATATCATGGGAAAGTTCATTTTCAATTCGATCAAGGATGATATGCTTTGCTTCTTCACGTGTTAAGCTAGAAATACGCTCAAGTTCAGCTTGTTGCTTGTGTACCATTTCTTCCACTTTGCTTTCCATCTCTTCAATATGCTGTTGTCTTTGAGCTAGAGAATCCTCTTTCTTTTCTAACATGGATTCACGTTTATCTAAGGTTTCATCCTTGCGATCAAGGTTCTCTTCTTTCTGCATTAAACGATTTTCTTGTTTTTGTAGTTCGTTTCTTCGATCACGGGTTTCTTTTTCCACCTCTGAACGAAGTTTGTGAATTTCATCCTTTGCCTCTAACAGTGCTTCCTTCTTTAAAGAATCTGCTTCTCTATTTGCATCTTCAATAATTTGTTCGGCAACACCTTTTGCTCCTGCAATTTTAGTTTCGGCAACAGACTTACGAACATAAAAGCCAACAATCGTACCGACGATTAGGCCAACCAAAGCGGAGATGATTATAGAAATGGGATCCATCTTCTTCACCTCCTCTTACTATGAACTTTTTCTTGCTAGATCAAAATGTCGGCATGTACATTTTTTCAATGTACAGCGCAAAGGCTTTTTAAGCTAATCAGAGTCTTAGGTTACGATCCGAAAGTAGCTGAACTACTCCGGGTCTGAATAGCAAAAGCTCAAACCGAGTTTTGCTTCTAACGTTTTAATTCTAACAAAATGTAAAATATACATTTTAATTGTAAATGTGTGAATTTTTATTGTCAAGTGCTGTCAGAAATAGTGTTACATGAAATTGGAAGTTTTGTGCAGTTGAATTGTTTATATTTTGGATTTGAGAAGGAAAATAGGGGTTTCTTTCGTGTTGAAAAGAGTAAGATTATGGGGAAATCGAAGAAGAGACACAATGGCTGTGTCTCCTACTTCATTAGTCTTTTAAATCAAATTCTTCTTGTTCCTCATCGGCAGGAGCAACTACTTCACCGTCAAGGCCATAATGATCTCTAATCTGCTGAAGGATTTCATTACGGATATCAGGGTTTTCTTTTAAGAATTGTTTTGCATTTTCACGACCCTGACCAACTCGTTCTTCCTTATAGGAATACCAAGAACCGCTCTTTTGGACGATATCGAGATCAGCTCCTATATCGACGATTTCTCCCTCGATTGAAATTCCTTGTCCATACATAAGGTCTACTTCGGCTGTTTTAAATGGTGGTGCTACTTTGTTTTTAACGACCTTCACTTTTGTTCTGTTACCAACAAGTTCATTACCTTGTTTTAATTGTTCGGCACGCCGAACTTCTAGTCTTACAGAAGAATAAAACTTAAGCGCGCGTCCACCTGGAGTTGTTTCTGGGTTTCCGAACATAACCCCAATTTTTTCACGGACCTGGTTAATGAATATTGCAATTGTATTTGATTTATTGATTGCACCTGATAGCTTACGTAGTGCTTGTGACATTAAGCGAGCTTGTAACCCCATGTGGGAATCACCCATCTCACCTTCAATTTCCGCTTTTGGAACAAGTGCTGCAACAGAGTCAACTACTAAAATATCGACTGCACCACTTCGCACTAATGCTTCAGCAATTTCTAATGCTTGTTCACCAGTGTCTGGCTGAGATAATAATAGTTCATCAATGTTTACACCTAATTTTTGTGCATAATCTGGGTCAAGCGCATGCTCTGCATCAATAAATGCTGCTTGTCCACCAGTTTTTTGTACTTCAGCAATTGCATGAAGTGCAACAGTTGTTTTACCAGAGCTCTCTGGTCCATATATTTCAATTATCCGTCCTCTTGGGTATCCCCCTACACCTAATGCAACATCTACTGCTAATGAACCGCTGGATATAGTGGAAATTCTACGATCAGTTTGTTCTCCGAGCTTCATGATTGAGCCCTTACCAAACTGTTTCTCTATCTGCTTCAGTGCCATTTCTAAGGCCGCTTGACGATCACTCACTATTTTTCCTCCTTTATTCGTGAAACTATTATTACTATACAATGTTTTGTTCGATTTGCCAAGCAAAAAGTCGAACATTTATTCGGTTATTTTTGTTAATAGTTTCTTCCCATAAATCCAATTATTAATAGTTGAAAATCATATTTTCAAAGAAATAGAGACCCTCAAATTCATATTTTACCCCACAAAGAATATTAAAACAGTTATAAAAAATGGCCTAAGCATATGCAGCTTACGCCATTTTTTATTTTCTAAATTTACGTTATCAATTGGAATCTTCTTCTTCCCAAACCTTATTTAAAACTTGATTGAACGCTTCAACTGGCTGTGCACCAGATACAGCATACTTATTATCAAATACGAAGAAAGGGACACCTTGTACACCAGCTGATCGTGCCTCGTTTATATCCTGGTTCACCTTTTCAGTATTGTCTTTACTTTCGATGATCTTATGTACCTCCGTACCATCAAGACCTACCTCTTCTGCCAAACGGATGACCGTTTCTGTATCGCTCAAAACCTCACCTTCTGTAAAATGAGCAGCATAGAAACGACTGAAAAATTCATTACCCTTTCCTTGTTCTTTAGCGTATTGGAAAACGAGGTGGGCATCATATGTGCTAGTAAGCTTGGCTTTGTCGTAGTTGATTGCAACTCCTGAATTTTTTGCCGTATCTGTCACTTGTTTAAGCATTGCCTTGGCCTGTTCTATTGGCACTCCCTTCATGTTTGAAAAGGTTTGGGCATAGCTTTCACCAGGAACATATTTCGCATCTGGCATAAGTAAAAAGCTCTTATATTCTATCTCGACTTCTTTAGCATGGGTAAAATTCTCCAATGCTTTATTTAGATGTGATTCTCCAATAAAGCAGAAAGGACACACAAAATCTGACCAAATTGTTATTTTCATTTTTTTCCCTCTTCCTTTTGAATTACCGGACCACATATTCCTGTATTGACATCGCAGACAAACCCTGAGGAATTGTCAAAGTCCAAGCTTTTTAATTTTTTAACGCCATTTAGTTCCTTCAATACTCCATTAACATCTTTGCCATCTGTAGAAGATTCTACAGATTTTACATGCTTGTCATTTAACATCTGGTGTTCCTCCTTTTCGTTTCATTATGATTAGTGTAAATGAAATTATCCTTCATTTCTAATAATTGAATCGAGTTGTAGCCAAATTGTGCGCTGACTACAACGATAAACGTATATATTTTGATTATTTTTCCTTATATACTCTTTGTATCTCCGCAAGATCAAGTTTCTTCATTTGAAGAATCGCTTTATTAACACGATCAAATTGTTCTGGTGTGCAATTGCTCATCATCTCGTCCATTTCTAGTGGCACTATCTGCCAGGATACTCCATACATATCTTTCAACCAGCCGCATTGCTCGGCTTCAGGAACTGCAGACAGCTTGTCCCAGTAGTAATCAATCTCGGCTTGAGTGTCGCAATATACCATAAATGAAATTGCCTCATTAAAACTGAATTTATGATCATCACCACTATCCATTCCAACAAACCACTGATTCCCTAATCTAAAATCGGCAAACATGATTGTTCCTTCTTTGTTAGGTTCCATGCCCCCGGGATAGTGGGCAATATGCCCCTGCTTTGAGTTCTTAAATACAGATGAATAAAAATGAATCGCCTCTTCCGCTTTACCGTATTTATCACCAGTGAACGTGAATGACGGAATAATCGTAGGGCGTTCTTCACCTTCCGGGTTAGTAAGGATTAACTGCCATGACAAACCATACTTATCTTGAATCCAACCATATTTCTCACTGAACGGATACTTATCAAGTGGCATTAGCACTGTGCCGCCTTCGGATAATTTGTTCCATACCTCATTTATCAGTTCGCTCGCGTCTTTATCCCTTGAAGGGTCAAAATTAACGAAGAAAGATATCGATGGATTGAATTTGAAATAAGGTCCCGCACTAATGGCCATAAAATTTTGTCCCCACAACTCAAATGAAACTAAATTCGCGTCACCAGAGGGTGTATCGTGAAGTGTTGTGATATTCGTAATTTTTGAATCTGGAAAAATGGAAGCATAAAACTCTGCTGCCTCAGTTGCTTCCTTGTCATACCATAAATGTGGAACGATGTTTTGAACTGTATTTGTCATTTTTTTCTCCTTTATGTATTTTTTATTATTTTATCCATTCAACAACGTTTGGGTTTTTCCTTTATATTCCATAAAAAAAGACGATCCTAAATGATCGCCTTGTTGAAGTAAAAAATTTAGTTTCTCTGTTCGTTTAATAACTGGAGTAAATAGTAGAAACCATATTTTACGGTTCTAGTTCGTATTCCTTGACGTGAACCCGCTAACTGCAACTGATATACCTTTGTAGGTTGATCTAAATAGGAAATGCCGATATACACCGTGCCCACCGGTTTTCCTTCCGATTCACTTGGTCCCGCTACACCTGTAAAACTTATCCCAATATCGGAATGTAACAGCTTCCTCACATTTTCAGCAAGCTGCTGGGCTGCCTGACTACTTACAGCTCCATCTGTATTAAGGGTTTCTTTCTTTACATGTAACACATGTTCCTTCACTTGATTTGTATAACAAACGACTCCGCCCTTCACAACTGCAGATGATCCCGCTATATTGGTTAGTTCTTCGGCGAACAAGCCACCTGTTAAACTTTCAGCACTCGCTATTGTTAGCTTAGACCCTGTTAACTTATTCATAAGTTCCGTGACTAGGGAAGTCGAGTTATAGCCATATAAAAACTTGCCTACCCTCTTTAAGATTTTAGCCTCGGTATCATCTAATAGTTTATTCGCAACATCAAGTGAGCTATGCTTGGCTGTTAATCGAAGGGTAACCTCACCATCACTTGCTAATGGAGCAATCGTTGGGTTTGTTTGATTATCGATTAAATCTTCTATTTCTGTTTCGAGCTGCGATTCCCCAATTCCAAAGAAACGCAAAACTCTTGATTCAATACGCTCAACAACACCAAGTGATTTTAATAAGAAGGGTCCACCATATGATAGAAACATTGGATTGAGTTCTTTAGGTGGACCCGGGAAAAGCATGTAGGTAATCTTATCAACCTCTAGCCCCATTCCAGGTGCCATCCCATGATCGTTGGGAAGGATTTCGGATCCCTCAAGGACAAGAGCCTGCTTTTTATTATTCTCCGTCATATGGCGATTTGTTTTCTTAAAGAAATCTTCAATACTATGTAAGGCTGAGTCATCAAATACAAGCTTTTTTCCTACTATTCTTGAAATCGTCTCCTTGGTTAAATCGTCCTTTGTTGGACCCAATCCTCCGGTAAAAATGATTAATTCCGAACGAGATTGTGAGATTTTAATTACGTCCTCCAAACGGTCGGTATTGTCACCAACAACTGTATGGTAGTAAACATTGATTCCAAGCTCGGCAAGCTGTTTGGAAAGAAATTGTGCATTGGTATTTGCAATTTGACCCAAAAGGAGTTCAGAGCCTACAGCAATTATTTCAGCATTCATTTAAGAACCACCATCCTATTTGGAGTTTGCAAAAACGCCTTTATTTTTCGCGAAATAATCCCAGCCAGAAACAACCGTAAAAATGACGGCAACCCAAAGCGCAATCATATCAAACGGGATTGAAAGAAATTCAAATGGCCAGTTATGTAATAATAATGCGGACACAGCTACTACCTGGGCCCACATTTTAATTTTACCTAGCATCTTTGCGGCAGAGACTTCTCCACCTTCCGCTAGTAACAACCGTAACCCAGTAACAGCAAATTCCCTACTTATGATAATAATGACCATCCAAGCAGGAGCCAGACCAAATCCGACTAAACTAACCAAAGCTGCTGATACTAATAGCTTGTCTGCAAGAGGGTCTAAAAACTTCCCAAGGTTTGTTACCAAATTATGCTTTCTTGCTAAATGACCGTCTATCCAATCTGTACTTGAAGCCACAATGAAAATAATTGCACCGACTAAATGGGCAACAGGAATGGACATTGAGCCAATTGAAACATCACCCCATCCAAACGGAACAAACATGATAATTAAAAATAGTGGAATTAAACAAATTCTTGCCACTGTAATCTTATTTGGTAAATTCAAAATTCATACCTCCAACATTTACTAAATTAACTATATAATAGTGATAATACCACTTATGCGAAACAAAAAGCCATCATAATGATGACTTTTGTTATTCCCCGGTTCCTGGAGTAAATTTTAACGTAATAATTTGACGAACAATTTGCCCCGTATCAAATGGATACGTAAAAGGTTCACCATTGATCTCTACTTTCAGATCAGAAGACCTGCCAACTGTTAAAATGACTTCAGTCTGATTTGTTAAATCAACTTCTTTTGTAGCACCTTGTGCGATTCCTTCGAAAATAAACTTTTCATTTTGACGATTTTGGAGTGTTACCCAAGACTCCCCAGCATCAGTGGCGGTAACTTTAATTTTAAATGAATCCGTATTTTTCAACTCATAAACTGCTGTACTAGTTCCTTTTTCAATTTCAATTAATTCCTGGGCAAGTGCAGGTTCTTCTTCTTTAGCAGGGGCATTATCCGTTTCACCGGCTACCTGTTCCTCTTCTTTTGGTCCCTTTTGTTGTTCAGCTTGAACAGGAGGTGGTTCTTTTGATTGGTCATATTCAGTTTCCTGACTCTCTACCTGTGTGTCTGGTTCCTTAGCAACATCCTTATTGGATACAAACCAGTAGATCGTCATCGCACCGCCAAGAAGGAAAAGAACCAATATAATCATTGGTACTTTATCAATGACTTTCGAACTTGTCGCAGAAATTTGTCTTCTCGATTGTACTCTTGAAATTTGTTCAGGAATTTCATCATTATATGTACCTGGAATTTCTGACTTAAATTCCTCAAATAATTCCTCCGGATTTAATCCGACTGCTTCAGCATATTGCTTAATGAATGCACGAACGTAGAATTTACCAGGCATTACAGAATAATTTCCCTCTTCAATCCCAACCAAATACCTTTTTTGAATTTTTGTAATTTGTTGCAGATCATCTAAACTCAGATCTTTTTGTTCTCTCGCTTCTTTAAGTCGAGAACCTAATTCCGTCATTTTTTTCACCTACCAATTCACGGGATACTTATTGGCGTATTCGCGTTCATAATACTAGCATTTATGTCCTTCTTTAGTAAAGGTTTATTACTTAAAATTAAAAATCGAAACCTGAAAAATCAGACCTTGAAAACTGTTGGTATTCGATATCATATGTAATTTCTTCTTCAGGATCATTTCGAAGTTCAATTATATAATCGAAATCCTTCAAAGTATATTCGGTATGACGTACAAACATATCAGGATGCTCGACTAATTTAACAGCAGGAAGTCGCATAATTTCCCTGACAAGCTGTAAATGTCTTTCGGTTGCACGCTTAGTTGAAACAATACCGTCGATAATAAAAAGATTATCGACATTGTACTCATCATGAATCAACTCATTTCTCATTGTTTGTTTTAATAAGGTTGAGGACACAAACAACCACTTTTTATGCGCACAAACACTCGCAGCAACGACTGATTCGGTCTTACCGACCCTTGGCATTCCACGAATCCCAATAAGCTTATGGCCCTCCTGCTTAAAGAGCTCAGCCATGAAATCAACAAGAAGTCCTAATTCATCGCGAGTAAAACGAAATGTTTTTTTATCATCTGCATCACGCTGAATATATCGTCCATGTCTTACCGCAAGCTTATCACGAAGCTTCGGTTCTCTAAGCTTTGTAACGGTTATCGTATCCATTGTATGTAAAATTGATTCAAGTCTTTCAATTTGCTCATTACTTTCACATAATAAAAGCATACCTCTTCTACGATCGTCTACACCATTTATTGTAACAATATTTATCGAAAGCATTCCCAATAATGAAGAAATATCCCCAAGAAGTCCAGGGCGATTTTTTGCTATTTCATATTCCAAATACCATTCTTTTTTCTCCAAAATATCCCAGCCCCTCACTTGGCGGTTATCATTTCCAATTATAAAATAATGCATCATTTTTATTATAAACTAATCAATTCACATTTTATAGAGGGGTAGAAAAAAAAGCAGGAGAGTGCAAAAATAAAAAAGAGAGGAAATCCTCTCTCATTTCAAAACACTCACTTAAACCTATTGGACAAGCTTTACCATTACATTAGCAATCGCTTGTTGTTCTTCTTCAGAAGCAACATTCCAAAGGTCTCGTAATACCTTTTCTTGAGCATTTTTCGGCTCAACTTCACTTGCAAGGTAATCACCTAGTTGATGAGCCATATCACCAATCACATTTTGATCCATTCCTTCAGTTTTAGCATGCTGCAAGCGATCACCTAAAAAATTTTTCCAATCCTCAAAATTATCTAGTACTGACATAAGTGACCCTCCTTATTTAGGTTATTACAATGTTAGTTTGTCGATTGTAAAATAATTTATTCGTCAAAAAGGCAAACCATTATAAAATTAACAATGCCAACCACCATTTACCGACAACACTTGGCCTGTAATATAAGAAGCCTTATCTGAAAGTAAAAAAGCAACCGCATTCGCAACCTCACTTGGCTCCCCAATTCTTCCCATCGGAATCTCTTCGCTTATGCCATCAATATCTTCTTGCGTAAATTCCATCAGCATGTTTGTATTAATCGCACCTGGTGCAACAGCATTAACTCTAATTCCGCTAAGCGCAACTTCCTTTGCCAAAGCTTTTACAAATGATATTTGCCCACCCTTTACCATTGAATAGAGTACTTCACACGAGGCACCGGTAATTCCCCAAATCGAGGATATGACGATGATATTTCCACTTTTTTTTGTAATCATATTTGGAAGCAATGCTTGTGTTAACATATACGGTGTATTCACGTGCAGTTGAACCATTTGTTGAATCGTCTTTTGGTCAAAATCTGTCATGAGTCCAAACACACTTTTACCGGAATTATGGATAATTGTATCAATTGGATGTTGAATTTGGTTAACTACATGTTCCACACCATTTGGCTGACTTAAATCAGCCTTAATCGGGTATGTTTCCACACCTTCATCTGCTAATTCTTGAGCTACCTTTTTAATAGCCAGTTCATTTTCATGGTAGTGAAGGTATAACGAATAGCCAAGAGTCGCAATTTCTTTCGCAATGGCGCTTCCTATCCCTCCGCTCGCGCCTGTGACCAACGCATATTTTTTCATAACCCATTTCCCCTTAAAAAAGCATCCTTTTCGAGAAGGATGCTTTAGCGTTTACTACTTTTTGGGTATTACCTGGCACTCTGTCATTCGAATTTCATCAAAGAATTCATTCACAGTATTTGTAATATCATCGACTGTCAGGCTTTCCATTATTGGAACGACATCGAATAAATTCATTTCATTAAATGCATACCTTGTAAATTGATTGGCAATATAATCAGGTGAATTTAAAGAGCGTAAAAATGCCCCGATTTTTTTCTTTTTTACTCGTTCTAATTCTTCTGAAGTGATCCCTTGATTTTTACTTGAAAGCATAATCGTTCTTATTTTGGAGGATAATTCATCAGGGTTAGGAGTGTCGCCACCAACTACAGCGAATCCAAAACCTTGCTCTTCCGTATAATCATACGAAAATGTGTCATCAATTAAGCCCTCATCATATAACGTCTGATAATGCTTTGAGCTTTTTCCGAATAGCCAATCCAAGATAATCGTAATTGACAATTCTTGTTTCAGCAATTCATTGCCTTTACGTGACGGATTTAAGGCTTTTACACCTACCATACATTTTGATGATTGAACATTCATTTCCAGAACTTTCTTCTTTTCATTTACCTCAATAGGTTCATCTTCAAAATGGCGTTTGATTTCTGGCTGATCCTGATATTCCTTTGTGGCTTGGTTAGAACGAATCTGCTCCATTATTTTTTCCGGTTCAATTGCACCCACAACAAATAATACCATATTGCTCGGATGATAGAAGGTTTCATAGCATTCATAGAGCATATCCTTCGTTATTTTGGCAATGGAATCAATCGTTCCTGCAATGTCGATTCGTACCGGATGATTTTTATACATATTTTCGATTACACCGAAATAAAGTCTCCAATCTGGATTGTCATCATACATGGTAATTTCTTGACCAATGATCCCCTTTTCTTTTTCCACCGTTTTCTCGGTAAAATAAGGACTTTGAACAAAGTCAATCAATGTCTTAAGATTCAATTCCACGTTGGATGTACTTGAAAATAGATAGGCCGTTCTTGTAAATGAAGTAAACGCATTTGCTGAAGCACCCTGTTTACTAAAATCCTGAAATACATCTCCATCTTCTTTTTCGAATAGCTTATGTTCTAAAAAATGAGCAATTCCATCAGGTACACGAACGAATTCTTCATTTCCTAAAGGGACAAATTGATTATCCACAGAACCATAATTCGTAGTGAAGGTAGCGTAGGTTTTATTAAATCCCTTTTTCGGAAGGATATAGACATTAAGTCCATTTTCAAGTTTCTCATGAAAAAGATTCTCTTGAAGTTGATCAAATGTGATTTTTTCCATTACCTGCCGCCCTCCAATCCCGTAAGGAAGTAGATGGTATCGAGTTCAATTTTTTTAGCAACATCGACTACTTCCTCCCTCGTTACAGCTTCAATTCCAGAAATCCAATCTTCGATTTTTCTCGATTTTGGAGAAACAACATTATGATATAAAACCTCTGCAATACCTCGAGACGTGTCTATGGTTTCAAGGAGTTGATTCCGTATAACTGCTTTTGTTTGGGCTATGACTTCGTCTGTGAAATCTCCATCAATCATAGCTTGCATTTGTTCCTTTATAATGGTTACCGCCCGGTCATAATTAGCATCATCAATTCCAGACATCACCATTAATAGACCCTTATGACTTTCTACTCTTGATGCTGCATAATAGGCCAAGCTTTCTTTTTCGCGTACATTAATAAATAACTTCGAATGCGAAAAACCGCCGAAAATCCCGTTGAACACTTGAAGGGCATCATAATCTGGATCATTATATGTTGTATTTGTTCGGAAACCAATATTAAGTTTACCTTGCTTTACATCTTGTTTTTCGAAAACCTCATTTACCTTTTCACCCTGCTTTGATTTGGTTTCCGTATGTGAACGCTTGCTTCGGTCTGTAAATACAAAGGCAGATGAAACTGTTTCCTTTACCTTTTCAGGTTCGATATTGCCTATAATATAGAGGTCAATCTCGTCTTCTGCTATGACTTTTTGATAATAACTGTATAAGGATTCTGCAGAAATACGTTCAATATCCTCAATTCGTCCATTTACGTGGAGGTGATATGGTTCACCCTTACACATTTCCTCAACTAATCGTAAATTCGAATACCTCATCTTATCATCATTAACGGCTTGAATTCTTTGTTTAAGGCTGCGTTTTTCTTTTTCAACGATTGCACCCTTAAAAGCCCCATTTTCGGTAACTGGTGAAAGCACCATCTCCTGTAACAAGGAAATAGCTTTATCAAGTAATGGTGTCTGGTCTTTTAAAAATATCTCGTTTGCAATTTCAACGAAGAATGTGATGATGTGATTTTCGCCTTTTTTAGCTAAGTCCACATATAATGCTGCCCCATATAATTCATCTAAATAAGAGCGTAAACTTGTCGTTGAGGGATAGCTAGATGTCTCACTTTGCAAGACATATGGGAGCAATGCCCTCTGTGTCACATATTCCTCTTGAAGCGGGGCCTTCATTCTAAGTACAATGGTATTCGTTTTAAATTTATCTGTTTTAATCGTATGGAGTGTCAAGCCTTTTAACTTATGCTCAGTTTCATCCAATAAAAACATCTAAACATAGCCTCCTTTTTTGGTTATAGCAAAAACCTATATGGCTATTTTTCAACTAAAGCCGTTTAATTAATCTTAAAATCACTATAACCTCAAATTAGCAATAATTTCAAGTTTTGACCCCAAAAATTTTACTGAATCGAGTAGGAGGCTAATCATTAATTGAGTAGCCGACCTCTCACACCACCGTACGTACGGTTCCGTATACGGCGGT
>NZ_LMBW01000013.1 GCF_001439915.1 Fredinandcohnia humi
AGAGTATTGATTGCTCAATAGTTTGTTACCTTTGATTAAACGTTGACGCTTGTATTATGTTTAGTTTTCAAAGAACTAATTTGGAGCGGGTGATGAGAATCGAACTCACGACATCAGCTTGGAAGGCTGAGGTTTTACCATTAAACTACACCCGCATTTATTTAATTGACAATAACCAATATTACGAACCGCTTTTTGGCCTTACATGCCTCTTCCTCTGCAAGCATACTCAAGAAGTTAATCCGTCGAGGCAACTCGCAGATAATTCATTGATGCTTTGCTCGTGGCTGAGGTTTTACCATTAAACTACACCCGCAAATATTAAATTCCGTCTGGTCGGGAAGACAGGATTCGAACCTGCGACCCCTTGGTCCCAAACCAAGTGCTCTACCAAGCTGAGCTACTTCCCGATATAATATGGCGCGCCCGAAAGGAGTCGAACCCATAGCCTTCTGATCCGTAGTCAGACGCTCTATCCAATTGAGCTACGNATTGAAAGGTGATTCGAAATCAGCGACTTTTCTATCATAACACCTTACATTTTCGATTGCAAGTGTTTTTTTAAAAGTTTTTTTGGTGCGGTCGAGAAGACTCGAACTTCCACGGGATTAACTCCCACTAGGCCCTCAACCTAGCGCGTCTGCCATTCCGCCACGACCGCAAATGCATTAGGACAGTGCGGGTGAAGGGACTCGAACCCCCACGTCAAAGACACTAGATCCTAAGTCTAGCGCGTCTGCCAATTCCGCCACACNTCATTAAAATGGTGAGCCATGAAGGATTCGAACCTTCGACCCTCTGATTAAAAGTCAGATGCTCTACCAACTGAGCTAATGNAAAATTTATTGAAGATAACTAGAAGGAGCATCTACTTTGCTCGTGAATAAATGGCTGGGCTAGCAGGATTCGAACCTACGAATGACGGAGTCAAAGTCCGTTGCCTTACCGCTTGGCTATAGNTTAAACTTCATGAAAATCATCTTCGAAAATGCTACATGAGCTTCTCCGCAAGAGGATATTCTGAAAAATTTCAGCAGGAAATTTTGCGGAATATCCTCGACATTACTAAGTAATAACGAGTTCTTAGTAAAAAACGCTATTGACATCGTTTGTTAAGCTAAAAACTTTCATTAATATAATGTAATATAAGTGTTTCATGGTGGAGGATGACGGGATCGAACCGCCGACCCCCTGCTTGTAAGGCAGGTGCTCTCCCAGCTGAGCTAATCCTCCNTTTTAGAGATAGAAATGGGAGGTAGGAATTTGTAATCCTACATCCCATGAATGTATGACCCGTACGGGATTCGAACCCGTGTTACCGCCGTGAAAGGGCGGTGTCTTAACCGCTTGACCAACGGGCCATTTTAATATGGCGGAGAAGGAGGGATTTGAACCCTCGCGCCGCTTACGCGACCTACACCCTTAGCAGGGGCGCCTCTTCAGCCANTTGGCTCCGCAGGTAGGACTCGAACCTACGACCGATCGGTTAACAGCCGATAGCTCTACCACTGAGCTACTGCGGAATNATAGCGACATTATCAATTATAAAAACAGAATTTCCTGTTGTCAAGAGTATCTGTTATTAATGTTTTTTGTCTTTCCGTTTGCGCGGCGACTTTTATAATTTATCACAGTAACAAACACGAGTCAATATTTTTTTACTTCTACTAATTTCCCTGAGCATTTTCCACAAACATAACGAGTTGTATCGATCCTTCTTTTTCTTACATATCCTAACCCACAGCTATTACATGTATACAAATATTGTTTTGACGTTTTTCTTCTTTTAACGGATTCTAATGGTTTACAAAATCGTGGGGCATCTACTGCTTTTAAGAGATTCCGAAAGTCACGATCGCGATGCTGGTACCCCTTGCCTTCAAGGTGTAGATGATAATGACACAGTTCGTGCTTTATGATTCCCACCAACTCGTCCGTTCCACGCTCCTGATAATATTTTGGGTTAAGTTCGATATTGTGAGATTTGAGCAGATACCTTCCACCAGTCGTTTGCAATCGACTATTGAAGGTTACTTTATGAAGAAATGGCTTTCCAAAAAACCCAAGTGAAATTTCTTCCACGATTTTTTGCAATTCAAACTGTTCCACTTGTTCTCTTCCTTTCCATCGTTTTCGAACAGGACGTACTGTGTATGCATACACTATATATACTCAAACGTTAGTTTTGTAACTGCATCATTATAGTACCATTCTTTTTGTTTTTTCAGATATAAAAGTTTACTGAAGAGGAGGTTTTAGGTTATGCCTACTTGGCTTCAAAACCAAATGAAACGTGCCTATTACGAAAAAAATCGATACCAAATTAAATTATTGAATCAATGCTGGTATTTTTATAGAAAAAAACACCGCTCGTAAAAGCAGTGTTTTTACTTTCCTATTTTTGTGGAGGGAGCATCGTTAATGCAACTCTTCCTTTTTTCACATCAACATCATCAATCCAGATGGTTACAACGTCACCAACAGACACAACATCAAGTGGGTGTTTGACAAAGTTTTTACTTAGCTTTGAGATATGAACTAAGCCATCCTGCTTAACTCCTATATCTACAAAAGCTCCGAAGTCTACAACATTTCGGACAGTTCCTTCCAGCTCCATTCCTTTTGCAAGGTCTTCGAGCTTAAGGATATCTGTTTTAAGTAATGGTTTTGCTAGTTCATCACGAGGGTCACGTTCTGGACTGACCAATGCCTCAGTAATGTCGTGAATGGTGATTTCACCAATTCCTAATTCAGCAGCTGCCTCTTCAGGGACAATGGACGAAATCGCTTCTTTTAATTTTTCTGTTCCTAGGTCATTACTCGTCAGACCGAATTTTGCGAGTAGTTTTTTAACTTCTTTATAGTTTTCCGGATGAATCCCAGTACGGTCTAATGGCTCGACCCCATCAACAATACGGAGGAATCCAATACATTGTTCATAGGTTTTGGCACCAAGACGAGGGATATCCTTCAATTCGCTTCTACCCTTGAATTTACCTTGTTCCTCACGTTTTTTGACGATATTGTTGGCAACAGCTTTTGATAGGCCAGCTACATATTGCAGCAAGGATGGGGATGCCGTATTAACATTTACACCAACCTTGTTAACGACTGTTTCAACAACAAATGTTAGCTGTTCATTTAGCTTCTTCTGGGATACGTCATGCTGGTATTGACCAACTCCCACTGACTTCGGATCAATTTTTACAAGTTCAGCTAGTGGGTCCTGAAGTCTTCTTGCGATCGATACGGCACTTCTTTCTTCAACTTGAAAATCAGGGAATTCTTCCCGAGCAATATCAGATGCAGAATAGACACTCGCTCCCGCTTCATTGACGATAATATAGAAGATTTCTTGATTCACTTCTTTTAGGATATCCGCAACAAAGCTTTCAGTTTCTCTTGAGGCTGTACCATTTCCGATAGCCACCATCTCAACTTTAAATTCTTGTAAAACGGATTTCATTTTCTTAACAGCTTCATCCTTCTTATTCACTGGAGGATGAGGGTAAATCACGCCTATATTAAGTACCTTTCCTGTTTCGTCAACTACCGCAAGCTTACATCCAGTTCGATATGCCGGGTCGACACCTAGAACGATCTTACCTTTAAGCGGCGGCTGTAAAAGTAGATTTCGAAGATTTTCCGAAAAAATATGAATCGCTCTATCTTCCGCTTTCTCTGTTAGCTCTTTTCGGATTTCCCTTTCAATCGAAGGCTGAATAAGACGTTTATAGGCATCTTCGATTGTTTCTGCAATAAAAGGTGTTACCGGGGAATTCTCCTTTTTTACGATTTTTCGATTTAAAAAGGTTAAAATTCGGTCGAGTGGCGGTTCAAGTGTCACTCGTAGGATCTCCTCTTTTTCCCCGCGGTTCATTGCTAGGACGCGGTGTGGAACTATCTTTTGAATCGGCTCCTTGTATTCATAGTACATTTCATAAACATTTTTTTCGTCTTTTTCTTGGTCTTTTACGGCTGTTTCAATGGTGCCAAGCTTGAAGGTTTCATTGCGTATCCATTGACGGAAGGCTGCATTATCTGAAATCCATTCAGCAATAATATCCATTGCACCACTTATCGCATCTTCAGCGCTTAGGACTTCTTTTTCTTCTGAAATGAATTGGGTTGCATATTGTTCAACATCCACGTTCATCGGGAATGTATAGATCCATTCCGCTAACGGTTCAAGACCCTTTTCTTTAGCAACAGTCGCTTTTGTGCGTCTTTTCTGTTTGTATGGTCTGTACAAGTCCTCGACTTGTTGAAGCTTTATGGACTTCACAATTTCTGTTTGAAGTTCATCGGTTAACTTTCCCTGTTCGGAAATGAGACGAATTACCTCTTCTTTTCGTGATTCTAAGTTTTGCAAATAGGTCCATTTTTCTTGAACATCTTTAATTTGAACTTCGTCTAAAGACCCGGTTAGTTCCTTACGGTAACGTGCGATAAAGGGAACTGTATTACCTTCATCTAAGAGGTTGATTACACTGTGCACTTGCTTTGTTGTAATTCCAATTTCTTTGGCGATGGTTTTCACCATCATGTCATTTGTTTGCAATGTTTGAGTCAAGACTGTTTTCCTCCTACTTTCACTTCTAACCCATTTCTATTTTACCAAAATTGCCTCATCCAAGTACGGCTTGTCGAAGCTTTTTTATAGCACCTCGCTGAATGCGGGATACATGCATCTGTGATACCCCTACGATTTCCCCTGTTTCTCTCTGACTTTTTTCTTTTATATAAGTGTAATAAAGAATTCTTTTTTCACGTGCAGACAGAACGTGAAGGGCTTTCTTTACATCCAATCTTTTCAACACTTTTTCGTAGTTACTCTCCCGTTTACCAACTGTTTCTAGGAGGGTTTTTCCTTCAGAATCCGGATCAATCGGTGTATCAATTGACTTTGTATAATAGGCTTGTCCTAGCTCCATCGCTTGTAGAACTTCCGTTATATCAACATGAAGATGATTTGCGATTTCATGTATCTCTGGCTTTCTTTGTAAAGTATTCGTAAGTTCCTCTTCCGTTTTTATGATCTTAATTCCGAGTTCCTTTGCGCTTCTTGGAACATGGACGCTCCAAGTTTTATCTCGCAAAAAATGTTTGATTTCACCAATGATGGTTGGAATTGCGAATGTGTGGAATCTTTTCCCCACCGTTTGGTCAAATCTTCTAATCGCACCTAAAAGTCCGATTCTTCCAACTTGGATGATATCCTCGTGATAGTCATTGCCCTTAGAGTACTTCCAAGCAATTGAATGAATCAATTTTTCATATTTTTCAATGATTTCCCTTTCTGCATGTGTTGAGCCAGTTTTTTGGAAGTTCTGTACCAGCCTTTCTACTTCCTCACTTTTCGGATTTGTAGATTGCTTTCTCATTTTTTCCACCGCTCTCTTTTTATTTTTGTCAGGAAAGGTTGATTAGGATAATCCCTTATTATGTATTTCGATAGAAAAGACGCGGTTCCCTTCACATTCTGGGATTTGTTACATAAGTAAAATGTTTTTGTAATATACCAAACGCCCGAATGGACACAAAATAAAAGAAGCTACCATGGGGTAACTTCTCATAAACGTAAACATATAAAAAATGAATTAAAAATCGATGAGTCCTAAACTAATTTGTAAGGCATCATCCACTCTGTCCATCATCTCTTCATCGAGATGTGTAATCTTATCGGTTAGACGCTGCTTATCGATTGTACGAATTTGTTCTAACAGAATAACTGAATCGCGCTCAAATCCATAACGCTCCGCATCAATTTCAACATGTGTTGGAAGCTTTGCTTTTTGAATTTGGGCAGTTATAGCTGCGACAATGACTGTGGGACTAAACCGATTCCCGATATCGTTTTGGATGACAAGAACAGGACGAACGCCTCCTTGCTCTGAGCCAACAACTGGGGAGAGGTCTGCAAAATAAACGTCGCCACGTTTTACAATCAAATGATTACCCCCCGCTAACTAAGCGTTCTACGGTGTGGTCAGCCTCTGATTCAGCCAAAAAAGCCTCCGATGCAATAGTAAGGTTAATTTTCGACATTTCCATGTAACCGCGTCTCATTGATTCAGTAATCTGACGTTTCTTTCTCTCACGTAGATACATTTTTGTAGCCTGATAAATTAATTCATTACGGTTACCATTCTCTTGATTCACAAGGCCATCCAACTCACTAATTAGATTTTGCGGTAATCGTACTAGAATTTCTGTCGTTGCGCTGGATTCAGACACAATCATACACCTCCACCAACTTGCCACCAATATTCTACTCCAATCTTAATAATACCATTATTATAATTGGATGCAAAGCTTAATCCATTAATTCTTATTAACTTTATTCAGAAGAATAAAGTTAAAGCCTCCGGCGGATGCCACGATTTTTCAAAGGATATTTCGAGCAAGCTCGAAAAATCGGGCACAAATACGCCTTGCGTATTTGATTATTATCGACATTTAGAATTGGTTTTTATGCACATCTTTTACAAAGGTACCAAAATCTACATCCCATTACGTACATAAAAAAAGAAAGTACCCAATTTGTACAACTAATGTACTGCTAATAATGTTTTAATAACGTATTTCTCACTTCAATTATTCTCTTATTTCGTAAAAAAATACGCGGGACGCGATAACTTATTGTACAAGTGACTTCATAGTTGATTGTTCCAAGCACCTTAGCCACATCATCTACACTAATGAATTTGTCCTTTTGCTTCCCGATTAATGTGACTTTTGAGCCAACCGGAAGTTTCTTTGGCAGACGGACCATAAATTGGTCCATGCAGATACGACCAATAATTTGACAGCGTTCACCGTCAACTAAAACATGCGTATTTTGTAGATTTCGCAGCCATCCATCCGCATAACCAACTGGAACGGTTCCAACCCACATATCTTCATCAGCTGTAAAGGTTGCGCCATAGCTTACTTTTTCACCTTTTGCAATTTGTTTTACATGAACAAGCTTACTGTGGAAAGAAATAGCTTGCCCGAGTTCGTAAGGAAGCTGGTCTTTTATTTCTAAAGACGGAGTCATTCCATACATTCCTATGCCAAGCCTTACAACGTTAAATACTTTCTCTGGGAAACGGTAGCCAGTTGCACTATTTCCACAATGTATCAACTTTGGTTTGTTTGGGATCCACTCAAGCATTTGCAGGAAATTCTGATACTGTTGGTCAAAATAGGAAATATCAATTTCGTCTGCAGTTGCAAAATGAGTAAAAACCCCTTCAAGTTGAACCTTAGGATGTTGCTCGATTGTTTTAAGGATTGCTTGTAATTCGTCTTTTTCTTTGACCCCAAGACGCCCCATCCCTGTATCAAGTTTTAAGTGAAGGGTAAGTGGTGTATTGCTGTGATAGTTTTCGATTACCTCATCGAGCCCTTCTTGACTATAGATGGTGAGTGATATATCGTGTTCTGCCGCAATCATAACGTCAGTTGGACGTGATGCTCCAAGAACGAGTATTGGTGCATCAATCCCTCCTTGACGCAAGGAAATACCTTCGTCGATAAAAGCTACGGCAAGATGGGTTGCACCCGCTTCAAGTGCAGTTTTTGCAACCTCAACGTCCCCATGCCCATATGCATTTGCTTTAACGACCGCCATAATATCCACTTGGTCTGGTAAAAAGCTTTTCATATTTTTTACGTTTTCAAAAATACAATCTAAATCAATTTCAACCCATGTATCGCGATAAAAATGGGTAGAATCCATGAGTAAACACCTTCTTAGAATTATGACTACTATAATATATTAATTCGATTATTAAACGGAGTTGTGTCCATGTCAATGGAAGTATTATGATCAAATGCGCCTTTGCGCATTTGCGCCCGATTTTTTTCGAGTTTGCTCGAAAAACTTCCTTTAAAAAATCGTGGCATCCGCCGGAGGCAATAACTTTATTCAGCAGGAGTTGAGACTTCTGCTGAATAAAGTTATACCCATCTTAACATATGATGGAAAAAAGAAAATATGTGAGGGAAACAATGAAGACAAGGAAAGGACCTCTTTAATTTCATTAGATGCCAAAGTCTGTTTGCATTGCTTAACCGGAAAATTTCCGCTTATTTTAAATATCACTGGGATAAGACTTCAAAAAGACTACGGGGTTTGTCTCCTCGCCCCACTAATCCTTCAATTCCTGAAAACTCCAAAGGAGTCTGCCAAGATTTAGAAATGAAAAAACAGGCCCGATTATTCGGACCTGTGATCAAAAATTTATTTTACTGATTTGCCTTGTACTGTACGAGCAACGGAGATTAGCTCCTCTTGAGATAGATCATCTGAAGCAATCATGAATTCTGTGCCATTGTATGTCCAGGAAATAGCCTTATCTGTAAGGGTACCAACTGTAAATCCAAGGTCCACTGGTTCACCGCTTAGAGAAATCGTTGTTGCCACCTCTGCAACGCGTGCTCTTTCTTGGATCATTGTGAAGGTTTTTTCTCCCCCGAATGTCATGATGACACGTGTACCATTTTCTGTTTCAATTTTCTTTTCTTCTTGTAGTTCAACACCAGCAAGTGCATCCTCTGAAGGATAGAGAACTTCTAGCGGCTGCTTATCAACTTCGCCCATAACCGGGATTTCATCTAAGGTTGCAGAAGACATATTCTTGTCTACATCAAATGCTGATTTATCAAAGCTAGCATCAAATTCTACCTTTCCGAACTCTACAAGCAACAATACTTTACGATCTGGATCCATTACTTTTACAGACACAGGCGCTAAGTCCTTCTTACTGAATGTAATTTCTTGCTTTGGCAACATATTATTATTTTTATAGTTCGTTTTTGTTTCGAAAATGTATTGATCCTTTGTAGCAGTAAATTTCGCTTCTGGATCTTCCTTCACATCATGCACCAAGGATTCAAATAAATAGGCTTGGCTGCTGTTTTCCGGCCAATCACTCTGGAAGCGGAAGCTCTTATTTAGAGCTGGTGTTAAAACAAACACGCCCTCTTCATTACGTAGAATCATTTGGCTTTGATCTTTTTCTGCATTTTTAAGGTTTACGCGATAGAAAGTTGGATCCTTATGCCAAATTTCCACTTCGTACACCTGTGGATCATTGCCAGTTTGAAGCGTCATCTTTGCATCTGCTTTATAGCCAGTCATTTTTTGCACCTTTGCATCTAGTGCACTTACTACGTCTTGCTGTGATTTTTCCCCACATGCTGCGAGTACAAGGGCAATGAGTAGCCCTAATAACAACAAAAATACTTTTTTCTTCATTTCTTCTTCAACCCCTTTGCCTCTTATCGCCTATTGGTTTGGACAAAGTGCATGATAAGATGAACAGGTAAAAATCACACCGTTCATATACTCTTACACCTTGTCTCACCTGCCGCACTAAAAATATATGAGACAAAGTTGTGTAATATGCAGACTAGCTTGACAAGCTTTCAATAATTACTTGTGCAACAGCATACTCTTTACTGTGAGTAATGGATAAATGAGTCTTATGGTCTAAAGGCTTGGTGAGGACTGGCTTACCGTTCTCATCTGATAAAACCTCTATATCTAAAAAGCTTAAATTTTCTCCTATCCCTGTCCCAACAGCTTTTGAGTAAGCTTCCTTAACCGCGAATCTCCCAGCGAGAAACTCAATTTGACGAGACTCAGATAAACGAAAAAATTTTTCTTTCTCTGTATTTGTTAAAACGCGATCAACGAACCTTTTTTGCCTTTGGAAAATTTTCTTAATACGCTCAATTTCAACAATATCGATACCTGTACCAATGATCATTTTTTAAAAATCCCTTCTTCTATCTAAAAGCTTTCAAACATATGATGGTACAAACACTACAAAGGATGTTTTTCATCCTTTGTAGAATATAGTATTATAGGAAGACTACTTAAAGGAGAATTAAAATGTTTATACGGACCGAAAGCTTTCGTCAATTTTTACGATTATATCCTATTATATCAATTATAATCGGGATTCATATTTTTCTTTGGCTGCTGATTTTTTTATCCCTTCCATTCGGAACCACCCTTATGCAGCATATGATTGGGTTTAATTTTTTAATATCCGAAGGGGAATATTGGAGACTCGTCACACCGATTTTTGTACATAGCGGTTTTGGACATATGCTGTTTAATTCCTTCTCACTTATCTTATTTGGACCTGCATTAGAAAGTATGTTAGGAAAGGTGAAATTCATTGTTGCCTATGTTTTAACTGGAGTGGCTGCAAATCTAGCAACATTCTACATTGAGCCGCCCGATTTTGCCCATGTCGGTTCATCTGGTGCCATTTTCGGATTGTTCGGGATTTACTTATACATGGTTATGTTCCGCAAAGACTTAATTAATCAAATGAATTCTCAATTAATCATCACTATTTTGGTGATTGGTCTAGTCATGACTTTTATCAATTCTAATGTAAATATTGTAGCCCATATATTTGGTTTCCTTGCTGGCGCTATCATTGCACCACTCACCTTACCAAAAACCTCCAGCCAGCCGCTAGTCATCATGGCAGGTGATTCCTCATATCAACCGCGAATGAGGATTCCTAGACAATTTTCGATAAAGCATATATTATGGCTCATTATTATCATCTTAGTGATTCTCGGAATTTTTCTTTAAAAAATAACAAAGGAGCTAAAATGACTTTAGCTCCTTTTCCTATTCCACCATAATATCCTCTATGTTTTTCTTGTTACGCTTCTTATACCATTCCCAAATCGTCCAGCACTCTGATTCGTTCAGATCCCTTACTTCAAACCTTTTGCCTCCAATTGAAGCTTTAACCGAGGTTTTTATAGAACTGAGGTCTTTTTTTCGTTGAAGGAATGATTGCTTCTTGTCCATCGACTGTATTCGTTTTTTATGATGAAAAACAGTTATTTTACTAAAAAAGCGAAATTGCAATGTTAGCTGATCATTAACGATACTCCAGCCCGCTACTTTATAGCGACTATAGCCCAAGGTTGCCCCAATTGGTAAAAGGAGCATACCTAAATAGCCCCACGAACTAAAGTAATAGGATAAAATGATAATTATTAGCACGAGTGGTATGAAAGGCAACAACCCCCTAACCATATATCTCCACTTTGCCTTTGCTGGAACATGATTTTCAACCTCTTGCATCTGGTAATCAGGAACAAAATGCTGTAATAAATCATTAATGGCCGTTTTTTTGACTAATGGAAAAAGCACTGTTGAAAAATCTTCCCCTTTATCAAGCGAGCCACCGGCACTTTCTATGTACACCGTTGCATATCCTAACGGCTGCCTAATTAAGTTCTCACCAATGCGAATGGCCTGTATTCGCGTTAACGGAATGGTTGTCTGCTTTTTTTCAATCAAGCCTCTTGTAATATATAATTCATCATCGCGTTTTTCAACTGTAAAATTGGCATAGCGTAATGACATGATTAAAATGCCGACAAACCATGAGATAAACAAGAACAATGCGATTAATACTATGATATAGATTAATAACGATAGACTTACATATTTTTCAATCGTGTTATATAACTTTTCAAATGGTAAGTATTCTGCAAATTGGCTCAGGAATGCCAGAACACCGGAGATGACAATTCCGATTCCACCAGACGTGGAAGCTAGAACTAGTAACTCCTTAGATGTAATTTGATAGGTGATCCTAGTATGCTGTAAGTTCGATTCTTCTTCCTGTTGGCTTTTTGAATGGGATAAAGCCTCACGTAATTGATTGGCTTCCTCTTCTTTGATGGCTGTTAAAACCGCCTCAGCCTGCATACCCCCACCTGCTGTTTCCACCTGCAACTTAACCAATCCAAAAATCCGTTGAATAATGCCCGCCGATACGTCGATTGTTTGGATTCGCTCAATTGGAATAAAACGTTTTTTTCGAATAAACACGCCGTATTCAATTCGCAATTCCCCATTTTCAATTCGATATGTATAGCGGTACCAATGTAATATTCCGAATACTAACATTAAAAGGATAACGACAGCAGCGCCTAAAAAATAATACTTCCCAAACGAATCGCCTGGTCCTATAAAAAAAATAAAAATAAATGGGAGGAATAATTCCTTTAATTGCTTTAAGAAGCTAAGAAAGCCAGCAACCGGATGCATTCGACGTGGTTCAGACATCATCTTCATCCACCCTTGCTAATCTTGAAATTGAATCACGCAATTGATCAGCTTCCTCTAAATCAAGTGCAGGTATTGTATGGATAGTTGCTGCTGTTGAAATCGTAACGGATGCCAAATGATGTTTGCGAAGCAATGGACCTTGCTGTGTATCAACGTGTTGAACGCGGTTCATTGGGATAATCGTTCTTTTTACGATTAATACACCACGTTGAAGATCAATTTCATGTTCATGTACCTCATATCTCCAACGCTTCCATTTTAACTTAGGTAAAATGAAAATCGTCAAAATCGATTCAAGAATCGATAGGATAAGTAAGATTGTAAAAACCAAAAATGTCCAATCAAAAATAATCGTTAGGACTAGAACGGCAATTGTAACAATCCAACCAATCATAGATGTGATGCTTGCAGCTGTTTTCCATACCGTTAAGGCACGTTTACTAATCCGATTCTTTGGAATATCTCTCATCATCCAACCAACCTTTCCCACGTTGGAATATTTTTCATATCAATCTTATAAGTATAAATGATTTTGTGCAATAAAAAAACAGCGCACTTTATATTGTGCACTGTTTTTACTAATCAGGGGGTTATCCCCCAACCGAATAAGGTTAACTTTCGTTTTTACGGAAGTTGCCGCGACGATTGCTAGATGAAGAAGAAGGACGATTTCCGCCTGATCCTTGGCGACCGCCATTTCCACGTCCGCGATCTCGTCCACCCTCGCGTCCGCCTTTATAGCGTCCACGGTCACGTCCACCACTACGGTTATTATCACGGTTATCTCTTTTCACACGAACTGGTGCTTCTTCGGTAAGCTTGATTGGTGTTGCATCTGGCTCTTTTGTCATTAACTTAATTGCAGCCGCAACAACGGAAACTGAATCATGCTCATCTAAAAGCTCTTCAGCAATTCGAGTATAGTATGATAAATTATTAGCCTCGATTGTGGAAACGATTTTTTCCATCGTGATTTTTTGTTGACCTTCTAAAGCCTCATCTAAAGTTGGCGGCTTCATTTTGTCCATTTTACGTTTTGTTGTATTTTCAACATTTTTAAGTTGGCCAATTTCACGAGGTGTAACGAAAGTCATCGCCATACCATTTTTCCCTGCACGACCTGTACGCCCGATACGGTGCACGTAGCTTTCAGGGTCTTGCGGAATATCAAAGTTATAAACATGTGTTACTCCAGAAATATCTAGACCACGTGCTGCCACATCGGTTGCAACTAATACTTCAATCGATCCTTCTTTAAATTTACGTAAGACAGAAATTCGTTTTGCCTGGGTAAGGTCACCATGAATTCCTTCTGCAGCATAGCCTCTTAAAGTTAATGCTTCAGAAAGCTCATCCACGCGACGCTTAGTACGTCCAAAGATAATCGCTAGTTCTGGTGACTGAATATCTAATAAACGAGTTAACACATCAAACTTATTCTTTTCTTGGACTTCTAAGTAGTACTGTTGAATATTCGGTACAGTCATTTCTTTTGTTTTTACTTTTACAACTTTCGGGTCTTTCATAAAACGCTCAGCAATACGTTGGATTGGTCCTGGCATTGTTGCAGAGAAAAGTAAAGTTTGTCTCTCATCAGGTACACCCTTTAAGATTGCCTCAATATCCTCAATAAAGCCCATGTTCAACATTTCATCCGCTTCATCAAGCACCACTGTTTTTACATTTTGGAGCTTAAGTGTTTTACGGTTGATATGGTCGATAACACGACCTGGTGTACCAACAATAATATGTGGATATTTTTTAAGTGAACGTATTTGGCGGGAAATGTCCTGACCCCCGTAGATTGGTAAAATACGGACACGATTGAATTGACCTATTTTGTTGAGCTCTTCCGCTACCTGTATTGCAAGCTCACGAGTTGGTGCAATGACAATTCCTTGAATATTATCGTTCTTTATATCCACATTTTCGATAAGCGGAATTCCAAATGCGGCTGTTTTTCCTGTTCCTGTTTGGGCTTGACCAATTACGTCAGACCCACCTAGAGCTAATGGAATCGTTTGTGCTTGAATTGGAGTTGCTTCCTCAAACCCCATCTTGCTAATCGATTTCATTAAATTTTCACTAATTCCTAGTTCGTTAAATGTTGCCAATTTTTTCATACTCCTTTTGCTAATCTATTTGTACAATGACAAATTGACTATTTAGACGTCGAAATCTGTATAGACACTGGGCTTACGCCTCGAAAAAATCGTTTTTAAGCTGGATACAAATTTTGTATCATGATCGCAAAACCTACACATGATGATGTATGCGTAAGGTAGGAATCTGCCTAGTATTTATAGTAGACCAGAAATCAAATGCGCCTTAGCGTATTTGCGCCCGATTTTTTTCGAGCATGCTCGAAAAGTTTCCTTTGAAAAATCGTGGCATCCGCCGGAGGCTTACTTTATTCAGCTGGGGTTATAATCCCAGCTGAATAAAGTTGAGTTCTGCTTAAAAAAAGGACATTTTCCGTAAAGTAACGGAAGTAATGCCCTCAAGGTTCACGTCCAAAAAGTTAATAAAAGGGCGTTATTCGATAAATTCATACATACCAAGCCCCTTTTAACACTGTAGTTGTTATCTTACCACTACAATTAGCGAAATGCAATAAAGTGAAAATTCGCTTAGCGAGTTCATCAACATACATGTGATACTAGCAGTAAATTTATCCCTATAGGAATTTTTTGGAAACCCCAAAAAGGGGCTTACTGCTTTGTTAGTGTAGGGTTTAGTCAATTTGTCAGCCTTCAATTAGTATAGACATTCTCTTTCTGATTCATGTAAAAATGTATCTGCCTCATTAAATAGTTTATCCTGGTCCTCCCCATAACAAACATGATGCTTTGCACATGGTGAGATAAGGAATTTTTTTCAAAGTAAAAATACTTTTGAAATAATTGTAATGTTTTTGTAACATTTCTCATTTTCAAACGTACTAATATGTAAGAAGTATTTTTAGGAGGTTTTAAAATGGACAAGCTTTTCAATGAAAACACAGACTTTATGAAAGAACTATTTGCATACTCCTTCGGAATTTTACTAACTATGTTAATTATCCTGCCATTTATCAACTAGAAAAGCCCGGCACCCGACGCCGAGCTTTTTCTTATTTGTCCAGCTTCAGCGACTAGAAATTCGAGAAACTTCACCTCCTCCTTCAGAGGTAAAAAGCACCTCTGAGTCAGAGCCTCCGACGCACAGGAAGTGCTAGTGCTGACTTAGCCACAGGACGTGGCGATCTAAGTCGGCCAGTTTCCTCATTTCTAGGCGAGTCGCTTCAGCTTTTCTTACTTTTTGAAGGCAAAGATAACTTCCTCAAGTTTCATTCCTCTTGAGCCCTTAACTAAAAGGATATCCCCTTCTGATAATAAATTTCGTAATGCTTCGATTAATTTCTCTTTATCTTGATACGCAAAGACTCGGTCTTGCGGGAACTGCTCCTTTGCACCGCTGGCGACATGCTCGCCCAATGCTCCATATGTGAACACATAGTCAACCTTGTCAGGCTGAATGAAGCGACCCACTTCTTCGTGAAATTCAATTTCTTTGTCACCTAGCTCTAGCATGTCACCTAAGACGATGATTTTTTTACCTGAAGTTTGTAAATCATGAACTAAACTAATTGCAGCCTTCATCGATAACGGACTTGCATTATAGGCATCATTAATTAATTTCGTCCCTTCTATACCTTCAATTAATTCAAGTCTCATATTCGTGATTTTAATTTGTTTTAAACCATTTTCGATATTGTCCCAGGATAATCCGAAATGGCGGGCAACAGCAATCGCAGCCAGCGCATTATTCACATTATGTTTTCCGAGGACTGGCACGTAAAATTCTTTCTTTACCTGCTCGTTAATTGAAAAATAGGTGCCCTCGTTTTCCTGTTTAATCGTAAGCGGGTATAGGTCGTTTTTCCCTGATTCACCAAAGGTAGTCGTTTGTATATCCATTGGTTTAACACGCTCTTTTAAAAGAGGTTCGTCCCCGTGGTAAATGAATAAGCCCTTTTTTGATAATCCGTCAACGATTTCAAGCTTTGCCTCTGCGATTCCTTCGCGAGAGCCAAGGTCAAGCATGTGGGATTCACCAATGTTGGTGATAACAGCCACATCAGGACGGGCTAAAAGGGTAAGAAATTCGATTTCTCCTCGTGCACTCATCCCCATTTCCAGTACTGCTATTTCTGTATCCTCTTTTAAACGTAAAATGGTGAGGGGTAAGCCAATATGGTTATTCAGATTTCCTTCTGTTTTTTGGACCTTCATAGTAGTAGATAAAACAGCCGTCACCATATCCTTCGTTGTTGTTTTTCCATTACTTCCAGTAATTCCAACGACTTTTATCGAAAGCTCATCACGGTAGCTTTTTGCAAGGGTCTGAAGAGCTTTTAATGTGTCTTTTACATAAATGACAGGGATTTTCTGTGGCGGGTTTGGCTGATCATAGCCCCATAGAACTGCCGCTGCACCATTTTTAATTGCCGTATCCACAAATTGATGACCATTAAAGGTGTCACCGATGATGGGTATGTACAGATTTCCTAGTGAGATGGTTCTTGTATCGATGGATACACCTTCAATCACGACATCATTGTATTGCGGGTCGAGATTTCCGCCTTTTGCCATTTGTGCGATTTGGGCTAGAGTCTTTTTTATCACGAGGTTCTCCCCTTTTCATAAAGAAACACTATTCAAAAGGAAGAATAGTGTTTCTAATTGTTTTAAATGGTGAATTTGATTGTTTGTTTTTCCGTATGGCGCTCGATTGCAAGCCCAACTAATTTTTCAATAAGCTCCGGATAACTAACACCGGCCTCCTGCCATAATAACGGAAACATGCTAAATGGTGTAAATCCGGGCATAGTATTGACTTCATTAATGATGACTTTTCCTTCTTTCGTTAAGAAGAAATCCGCTCTTACTAACCCCGAGCAATCAAGGGATTTGAATGCTTTGATTGCCTCATTTTTGACGGTTTCATATTGCTCATCTGTAATATCCGCAGGAATAATAAGGGCCGTATCACCATCTTCATATTTTGCTTTGTAATCGTAAAAATCCTTCTTCGGCACGATTTCACCAACAACAGAACAGCTTGGATTGTCATTTCCGAGGACACCGATTTCGATTTCACGGCCAATGATCGCCTCTTCAATGATGACTTTGCGGTCAAACATGAATGCTTCTTCAAACGCTTTTTCAAGGGTTTCGCGATTTGTCGCTTTGCTAATACCAACGCTTGAACCAAGGTTTGCAGGCTTTACAAAGCATGGATAACCAAGTTCTTCTTCAACCTTTGCATAAGCTTCTTCCGGATTTTGCTTCCATTCACTTCGAATATAGGAAACATATTTTGCTTGAAGCAGCCCCACTTGGCCAAAAATGTTTTTCATAATTACTTTATCCATACCCGCTGATGAAGCAAGTACACCGTTACCGACATATGGAATATTGACTAGCTCAAGCAGCCCTTGAACAGTTCCGTCCTCACCGTTTGGTCCATGCAATAATGGGAATATCACATCAATTGTTTCCTGTTGTTCAGATTGCTGTGCAGGAAAGAGTTCCGCATTTAAAGAAACAGGTGAAATTGGGGTTCCCGCTTCTTTCAGAATTAGTTTCTTTACGTCATCAACAGGACCTGTCAATTGGTTTCCGCGAATCCATTTGCCGTCTTCCGATATATAAATGGGATGAATATCATATTTTGAGTGATCTAATGCTTTGATTACAGCTAATGCAGTTTGCAAGGAAACCTTATGCTCAGCTGATTTCCCTCCGTATAGCAAGCCTAGTTTGACTTTCATAAGCTTCCTCCTAAAAATTTCGTATACATTTTATTGTAACATTTACGCCTTTATATTATATATCAATTACATAACATTTCTATAATTTATTACATCCGTCTAGAAATGTGTCTGTCTAGGCTTGTACCTTAATTTTGGATTTATGAAATGCGGTGGCGGGAAGATTTTGAGCAGTAACGGTGGAATCAATATACTCTGAATCCGGGAATTGCGCCTTCACACAATAATTGCGCTTTATTTCGGATAATTGCGCTTTACCGGGCCGGAATTGCGCTTTATTTTAAATAATTGCGCCTTCAACAGTAATAATTGCGCTTTACGGGTTTTCCGTCGTCAAAAAAAGCCATGACGAGTTATCGTCATGGCTTTTGCATGTTTATTCTAGTGCGCTGGCACTTTGTCCAATGGTGATGACATGTTCTTGTTGGATGATTTTTTTGATTTCAAGTGATTTGATATGGTGACCATCCATTTCCATGATTCTAAATTCATAATCCTCGTACGGAATTTTGTCACCAGGGTGGATGTCAATTTGCTCTGTTAAAACCCAACCACTAATCGTATCCACATCTGTATCATCAATTTGTAATCCAAACAGGTCGTTGACTTCTCCGATTAGGACCTTACCATCCAAGATGGTGGTCGTATCATTAATTTTTTGAATGGCCGGTTTTTCATCGGTATCGAATTCATCGCGGATTTCCCCAACAATTTCTTCGATAATATCCTCAACCGTAACCAATCCAGAAGTTCCACCATATTCATCGATTAAAATCGCCATGTGAACGCGTTCTCTTTGCATTTTTGCTAATAATTGCTGAATTGGAATTGATTCAATCACATGGATAATCGGCCTTGTATAATCTGCAATTGTTTTTTCATTCGCACCCGTGCCTGTCACAACATCAGTGAGTAGTTCCTTAAGGTTAATCAATCCGATAATATGGTCCTTATCTCCATCAACGACTGGATAACGAGTATACTTCTCACTCGTCATAATCGCTACTATCTCTTGAACTGACTTATCCTTATCAAGGGCAATGATTTCAGTTCGAGGTACCATGATTTCCTTTGCCACGCGATCATCAAATTCAAAGATATTATTTACGTATTTATATTCAGACTGGTTAATTTCACCACTCTTATAGCTTTCAGATAAAATGAGGCGCAATTCCTCTTCTGTATGGGCAATGTCGTGTTCTGATATTCGCTTATAGCCGAATAGTCCAGTTAACAAACGAGCAGAGCCGTTTAATACCCAAATGAATGGGTACATCAATTTATAGAAAAAGATTAATGGTCTTGCAAAAAATACAGTAATTTTTTCTGCCTTTTGAATCGCGATCGTTTTCGGCGCAAGCTCCCCGACAACCACATGCAAAAACGTAATAATCAGGAAAGCTAAAGTGATTGATAAAGCAGTCGAAAATGAAGCCGGTATATTTAACATACCGAAGAACGGATGGAGTAACGCTTCAAATGTTGATTCCCCAAGAAAACCAAGCCCTAAAGCTGTTACTGTAATACCTAACTGACACGCTGATAGATATTCATCCAGGTTTGAGATGACGGTCTTAGCAGCAAATGCGTTTTTATTCCCTTCTTGTACGAGTTGGTCGATACGAGTACTTCTGATTTTCACAATCGCAAATTCCGACGCCACGAAAAAGGCAGTTAACGCAATCAAAATTGCAACCAAGACCAAATTAAATATCTCCAAATAGTTTCCTTACACGCCCCGGGGCAAGTAAGGATTACACCTCCTAAATAGGTAAGTTTTTAGAGGATGTTCAAAAAGTGCGGTGAATATGACGCATCAAATTTCTTCGTTGGCTTGCTTCTGTGTTCCTCACGTATTAACTGCATACGCTCCGGTACTCGAAGCTGCACCGCCTTGAAATTTCAACGCACAGGACGTGCTAGTGTCGACAATGCCACAGGACGTGGCGTTTTTGTCGACGCGGTCCTCTTCATCCTCCTTTTTGAATCCACACTTTAATGTTATTTATACAAAGTATTGATGATATTGATTTTTTATACTATAAGAATGAATTTTTATTCTGCAAGTTTCATAACTATAGGATTCTTTGTTTCAAGTAAACAGAACCATTATTACTTTTGCGAGTGCCATGCTTTGTGTGGACATCTTATTCATCACAGATTTTTGTTGCTCTTCTGTAAGAGATTCCAGCATTGGCCTCATTTCTTTCAGTTCTGTTTCTAAATACTCCATTCGCTTTGAAAGAGCCTGTGTGTATTTCAAGACTTGTTCTTTCTCTATACGATTTGTTTGAAAAAGTTCTACCTTTTCCTTGATTTCAAGTAAAGGGATGTTTAACTCCTTATACTGGGAAACGAGATGAAGGGTTTCCACTGCTTCTTCTCCATAGAATCGATAGTTCGAGTCTGATCGTTCAGGAGTTAAAATACCAAGCTGTGTGTAATAATCGATCGTACGTTTTGATACATTTGTTTCTTTTGCTAATTCGCCAATACGGTATAACTTCCCAACGACATCACCCCTTCTATCAGACTTCTATTCTTCTATTATATGTAAAATAAACCGTACAGTCAAACGTGACGGTTTTTTCTGGTACGGATTTCGTAGTTTACTTTTTCTTTTGTGCCGAAGTGGCTTGTGTTTTCAGGCTATAGAGACCACCCTTTAAGTGGGATAGTGGCAAATCCTTATGCCTTCTTCGTATGGCTTTTGCCGCTTGCTTGCTTCGTATTCCTGTTTGGCAATATAAAATGATATCCTTATTAGTTGGGATTTCTACCTTGTTCCGTTTAATTTTGGATAAAGGAAGATTTACGGCCCCTTTAATATGGTTTGTTTCGAATTCATAAGGGTTACGCACATCAATGAGCGCAATCTCGTTTGGCTTTTTCATTTTTTCTTTAAAATCAGCTTCCGATAATTGTTCGAGGTTTTTTGCAGGTCTGAAGGAATCATATACTAAAATAATGAAAATTATCCCTAATCCAATTTGAAGTATTGTAATTGTATCCATTTTTCAACATCCTTTTATATAAACGTTAACCTTATTATAATCGAAAAATGGAGGAAACGAAAAATCTCATGTGACATTGCCTCCTTTTTGCGGTAGAGTAAATTAGAAAAATGTTTTAACTTTATTCAGTAGATGTCCCACTTCTATGTAATGGGATAAATATATAAGGAGCTTACAATTTAGTGGGCTGTTTCAACTTTAACTGAATAAAGTTAAAGCCCGTGGCGGATGCCACAGATTTTCAAAGGAAGGTTTTCGAGCATAAGATCAAAGACTAAAAACGCCACGTCCTGTGGCAACGTCTTTGTGACCCACCTCGTGTGGGCCTAAAAAATCTGGGCGCAAATACGCCGAAGCGTATTTGATCGATTGGAGATCTACAAAATTGCGACAGGCTACAAAACGGTTTTTGGCTGGTATGGTGTTCATCACTTATTCACTATTTCTTATTTATTGGATGTTTTTTGCCTATTTCCGGACAAAGGGAGGAGAATTCCGGTATAACCTAACGCCTTTTTCGACGATTAAAAATTATTTTACGTATTATGATCATTTTCCTTATCACATCTGGATCATGAATATTGCAGGAAATATTGGCGTTTTTATACCCTTTGGGATTGTACTTCCGATTCTTTTCCCAAAGCTCTCAAATTTCTTTTTATTTCTCTTTGCTTTTGTCTTTGGAATTTTTTCACTAGAAGTTCTTCAGCTTTTTAGTAAGCTTGGAAGCTTTGATGTAGATGATATTATTTTGAATACAGTAGGGGCTGTGATTGGTTATATTTTGTTGCAGGTCTTAAGTGCTCGTAGACAACGAAAAAAAAGGAGATGAGGCCAAATACAAAGGTGTATTTGGAACCTCGTCTCCTTTTTAGCGATTGACTGATGCTGCCATTCGTATATATGTATGTCGTTTTCCACGAATAGCGATCGAATAAGTCATAATGTTTTCAGGGATTGCGATGCCGTGAAAGCCCGCATCTCCAATATGGTAGATGTCCGCACCTGCCATTTTACTTGTTAATGCAATTTGGCGAATAGTTGCTTCATCAGCACCCTCTTGGCTTGTACCAATAGTTAACATCACCAATGCACCTTTTGAATGAACAAAACGAACATTCTTTTCCGTAGTCTCAAGAGTGATTCCCGGAACAGTTCCAGGTGCTGGCATTAAAATCACATCTGCACCTGCATCAACAAAGCTTTCTAATGCTGTGTCTGAAATGATTCCACTTCCGGATTCATTTGCAACCCCAGCACCATGCATTTTTCCAGCAATAATTAGGCCTTCACTTCCAAACACTTCACGTGCCTTCTTAATCGCTACGACAATTTCATCATTTGTTACACCTGTTTTTGGGTTTCCAGTTAAGCAAACAAAATCAAAGCCAAGTTTTTTCGCTTCACTTAAGGATTCTTCTGTCGCCAAACGCCCCTTCGGAAGTTCGAATAATTTTTCAAGCTTCTCGGCATTTGGGTCAACAGGCTCTAAATTTAAACCTATCGGTCTGCCGGTGAGCTCCTTTAGCTTTTCAACAATGGATTCACCCTCCCCGGCTTGAAAGCCCTCTACAAAAGGGGAAAAGACATCAAAGTAATTAAAAATCAAGAGATCGGCCCCAAATGCTGACGCCATTTCCGCATTCGTCACGGCTGGATATACCGGCTGAAAGGAACCAATGACCTCTGATAATATAACCCTTCCCTCAGAAGCCTTAATGGATTGCTTAAGATCCTGTCCGTTCATTTTTTTGAAATCTGAGGCTGTACAATCTAATAGTCGTTTCATGATGATACCTCCTACTTTAGTTTCGAACCATTTCCACCTTATATTTATATCTGTCGGCACGGTAATAGGATTTTACAAACTCTAGTGGTTGCTTATCCTCAAGGAATGAAATTTGTTGGATATACAGGATAGGTGCCCCCACCTTAATCCCTAAGGCAGTCGCCTCACGCTTATGGGCAGTCGTTGCTTCAAGCTCCTGAACCCCGGATGTGATATGAAGTCCAATTTCTTCAACATAACGAAAAATGGAGTGCTCTGCCACTTCCTTTGTTACACCTGGCACAAGGTCTTCTGACATATAAAAAACCTCAAAAGCAATCGGCTGCTGGTCTGCAATTCGCAAACGTTCAATCTGGTAAACCTTTGCTCCTTCTTCCACCTCTAATTTTGAAGCAATTAACGGATCTGCTTCGATTATTGTAAAATCAAGAACTTGTGTACCTGGTTCAAAACCTCTTGAACGCATGTCCTCAGAGAAGCTCGTTAATCGCTGAATATTCTTTTCGAACTTCTTCACTGCCACAAAGGTCCCTTTTCCTCGTACCCTTTGTAAATAACCTTCATTGACGAGATTATTGATGGCTTGTCTCACGGTCATTCTACTGATTTGGTACTTTTCTGCAAATTCTCTTTCAGATGGAATCATGTCACCAGGCTTTAACTCTTTTTTTTCAATTTTTTCGCGCATTAGCTGCTCAATTTGAAAGTAAATAGGTACCGGAGAACTCTTCTTTATCACGATCAAAGCCCCTCTTTTTTTCATCATCCACTAATGAAAGTGCCTCTTCGTCTGCAATAATCGTTACGTCAGGATGATTCTTTAAAACAGTAGCTGGAATTGTTTCAGTGATACCCTCGTTGATAACTTTTTCTAGGATTTCAGCCTTTGTTTTTCCTGATACGAGCAATAGGATTTTTTTACTATTCATAATAGTAGAGATTCCCATTGTAACAGCATGTGTTGGAACTTCTTCAATGCTATTGAAAAAGCGCATATTTGCTTGTCTTGTTGACTCTTCAAGCTCAACAACATGGGTTTTAGAATCGAAAGGTGTACCTGGCTCATTAAAGCCAATATGTCCATTTACCCCAATCCCAAGTAGTTGAAGGTCGACTCCACCTAAATCCGAAATGACCTTTTCATACTTTTGACTTTCCTCTTCATAATTATTTGCTAACCCATTCGGAAGATGGATATTGTCTTGATTAATATTGATATGTGAAAAAAGGTTTTCCATCATGAAATGATGGTAGCTATTTGGATGGTCCTTTTTAATTCCTAAATATTCATCGAGGTTTACTGTCTGGACGTTTTCATAGGTTGTCTTATTTTGCCCGTGGTCTTTAATTAGCTCCTCATATGTTCCCACTACAGTACCACCAGTCGCAAGACCTAATACCGTGTTTGGCTTTTCTTTTACTTGATGTGAAATCATTGCTGCTGCCAATTGGCTCATTTCTTTAAAATCCTTTACGGCTACAACTTTCATTTGTTATTCCTCCCTATTTGAATAAGCAAGCTTTCCACGACAAAATGTCATGATTACCTCTAATTGATCATTCACTATCACAATATCTGCATCCTTACCAGCCTTAATGCTTCCTTTTCGGTCAAACACATTGATTTGCTTTGCTGGATTAACGGCTGTCATTTGGGTTATATCCTGAAGAGAACAATCAGTGAATTTCATCATGTTTCGAACTGCATCATTTAATTTTAAAATACTTCCCGCCAAGGTTCCATCTTTTAATACAGCTCTTTCCTCATTCACAATTACCTCTTGACCACCTAGGTCATACATTCCTGCGCCAAGGCATTTTGCACGCATTGCATCGGTTACAAGAATAGAGCCTTCGCTCCCTTTATTTTTGTAAGCAAACTTCACCATTTTGGGTGCTATATGAATTCCATCGACAATCATTTCACATTTTACTTCATCATGTAAAAGTACAGCACCTGCTACACCTGGCTCCCGATGATGAACGCCTCGCATCCCGTTAAATAAATGTGTAGCATGGGTAACTCCTGCTTCTATCGCTGCTTCAACTTCATCATAAACCGCATCTGAGTGGCCAATGGAGGCAACTACGCCTGAATTTTTCAAATGAGCCGTTAATTCAAGTCCACCTGGTTCCTCTGGTGCTAATGTTACGAGTCGAATATTGTCTCCTGATAAGGATTGCCATTTTTTAAACAGCTCCACATCTGGATTGATGATATTATCTGGATGCTGTGCTCCCGCTCTTTTCGGAGATAAAAATGGTCCTTCTAAATGCGCTCCTAAAATTTCTGCAGACCCAAGATTTTGCTTTGGAATAAAATCAGCAATATTACCGATTGCGTTCTCAATATCTTCTTTTGTCTTCGTCATCGTTGTTGCAAGGAAGCTTGTAGTACCTTCCTTTGGTAATACTCTTGTCATTGTTTCTAATGCATCAGGGGTTGCATCCATTACATCGGCACCATTTGCCCCGTGAATATGTAGATCAATCATACCTGGAATGAGTGAGTAAGAATCATCAAAGGCGATGACTTCGTCTTTATCACTTGCTTGAAAGTCAGCCATTTGGCCAACCCTTTTTATCTTTTCTCCATCAATTTCAATAAATCCTTTTTCGATGATACCTTCTTCAGAAAATATGGTCAGATTTGTTATAAACATGTCATGGACTCCTTTTATGTTCTTACGCTAGAATATCTTTTATAGGGGCTAGTTGTCTATACCACTAGATTATTTATTATTTTACCTTACGTTTCCCTTTCTATTATAAAATTATTGTATCTTCCTATCAAATCAAATGCGCCTTAGCATATTTGCGCCAAGATTTTTTAGGCCCAGTCACAAAGACGTTGCCACAGGACGTGGCGTTCTTAGTCTTTGATCTTAAGCTCGAAAAATTACCTTTGAAAATCTGTGGCATCCGCCGGAGGCTTTAACTTTATTCAGCCGGGGTTTAAACCCCGGCTGAATAAAGTTAAAAAGGGGCCATCCATTAATGGAATGCCCCTCTTATTATTACTTCTCTTTGCGAATTTTATTGACTTCGTCTGCAACGAATTGTACGTTTGTTCCTACAATAACTTGAATGCTGTTTTTACCAACAATATTGATTCCCGGAACACCAGTTGCTTTAATTTTTTGCTGATCGACTTTTTCCATATCTTTCACTTCAAGACGTAGACGAGTTACACAGTTATCAACTGAAGTTACATTTTCGTCTCCACCTAAGCCCTCATAAATTTGAGCTGCCATATTAGCGAATCTTGTTTTTCCATCTGCTTGTGTAGTTGTTTCGACCGCTTCCTCATCTTCACGACCAGGTGTTTTAAGATTAAATTTGACGATTAAGAAACGGAAGAGAACATAATAAATCACTGCCACTACAAGTCCCTGTACAATTAACATCCAAGGCTGATTCGCAATAGGATTTCGTAAGCTTAGGAAATAGTCAACAAAACCTGCACTAAACGCAAATCCTGCTGTCCAATGGAATGTAGCTGCTACAAATAATGAAATACCTGTTAATGCTGCGTGTACCACATATAATGCTGGTGCTAAGAACATGAACGCAAATTCAAGTGGCTCTGTAACACCTGTGAAAAATGCTGCGAATGCAGCTGCCATTAATAAGGATGCAGCCTGTTTCTTTCTTGTTGTTTTAGCTGTGTGATACATGGCAAGTGCTGCTGCTGGTAAACCAAACATCATTACAGGGAAGAAACCAGCTTGGTATCTACCAGTAATACCTTTTTCACCTGCACCACTTAAGAAATTGTTGATATCGTTAATACCTGCTACGTCAAACCAGAATACTGAGTTTAACGCGTGGTGAAGACCAGTTGGAATTAAAAGTCTGTTAAAGAAACCATATAACCCAGCACCAACTGCCCCTAAATCAAGAATACCTTTACCAAATGAAACCAATCCAGAATAGATAACTGGCCATACAAATAACAGCACTAGAGATGCGACTAACATAGCAGCGGATGTCAAAATTGGAACAAGTCTTTTTCCACTGAAGAAGGCTAGTGCATCCGGTAATTGTACATTACTGAAGCGATTGTACATTATAGATGCAATAATACCAGATATAATTCCGATAAATTGGTTTTCTATTTTTCCGAACGCTGCATTAACCTCAGTTGGGTCTACCCCTTGGAGCATTGCCACTGTGTTTGTTGCAAGTAATGTTGTAACTGTTAGGTACCCAACCAATCCACTTAATGCCGCTGATCCATCTTTATCCTTCGACATTCCTAATGCGACACCCACCGCAAAAAGAATTGCCATATTATCAATAATGGCTCCTCCAGCTTTTATTAAGAAAGCTGCGATAGGGCTTCCTCCACCCCATCCTTGTGGGTCAATCCAATAACCGATACCCATCAAGATCGCCGCTGCTGGTAATACAGCAACAGGTAACATCAATGAGCGACCAAGTTTTTGAAGATACTTCATCATGTTGATATTCCTCCTATAATTAGTATTTTCCTTCTATTCTCTGGTCCTCTAACTTCATAAATAAATCAAGAATGATGTCAATTATAGGCAACGCTTACAAGTTAGTGTAACCAAAAAATAGGCAGAATAATTACTGCAACTCATTTTAACACTTAGGGGTTTAGTTGTCTATACCACTTCAATGGAATTTTTCACAAAAAATCATCAATATTAACTGCTACAATATAACTAAAGCAGTATAGATGAAGGGATTTCATTATATTACACTAGGGATAAGCAATTGATTAGGAGGTATTCCATGAAACAAGGTGATAAGGTTGTCTATAATAACGATTTGTACGAAGTTCTGTACGTTTATGAAAATGGAATGTATGAGATCAAACAAATGGAATTACTCTTCAAGGTAGAGCTCGTAAATAAGTGCGATCTCATACCTGTTGCTTGTTAATAACGTGATTCCCCCTTCCTTATAGGTTAAAAAATCCATTGTTTTCGTGACAATGGATTTTTCTTTGTTTCCCTTTATATGGTTTTTAAAACTGCACGTACCGGACTCCCGTCTGCTCCTTCAATTCGCAGTGGCAGTGCAATTAATTCATAATCACCTGGTTCCACATCATCCAAGACAATCCCCTCAAGAATATATATGCCATGCCTATGTAAATGATGATGGGCTTGTAAATCTTTACTATCCAACTGATCGACAGATGGCGTGTCGACGCCAATTAATTGAATTCCCTTTTCAGATAAAAATGAAGCGAGCTCAGGTTTTAAGCTTGTAATCGAATTTGGAAATTTGCTACGATCCTTCCAAGAATTTGTGCGGATTAATAAACGTTTTACACCCGATATGTCGATTCCTTTTATGTCCTCGATCCCAATCTCTTTTTTTCCTGACACCTTAATAACTCGTGCTTTTCCCACATATAAGTCAAGATCTAGTTCATGCACCTTTTTTCCATTATTGTCAAAGTGATATGGCGCATCAATATGCGTCCCAATATGGGTGCTTGTTGTGATTTTTCCCACATTTACTGTTGAGGCTTTCTCAATCGACCATGGCAGTTCGTATTCAAACGGAGTATCTTTCGGCCATTCCTGTGTTGTACGACTTAAAGGCTGTGAAATATCAATGATTTTCATATTATTCACCTCATGTGCTTAGGTATTTTTTTCCTTCTTTTATTTTACTCGATATCTATGCCGCCGTTAAGCATCTTCAGCCTTTCGACTCTCTATAATTACCACCAATACTTTATTTAAGGAAGTAGCAAAATATAAAGGTAAATCGAATCATGCAAAGGAGGAATTTAGATTGCAAAGATTTACAAAAACCGGTATAGCGATTCTTGGGTCTGCGATGCTTTTATTATCTGCGTGTAATACCAACAATGCCGCAGATGATACGAACCGTTCAGCAAACGTAAAAAATGTGAATAACGGTTATATCATGAAGCAAGATCACCCTTATCGCACGACAACGTCCAGTGATAAGTATCCACATACAACAAGTGTTCAGCATGCACAAGGCGAACAACAATATTTTCGTTTCATTAATAAAAAAGTTGTCGTACCTACGCCAAACGGTACGAACGTAGTTCCGAATGGGAACTATCATACTGGTATGCCAAATAATGTAGTACCACCACCGAATTTTGCTGGCTCACCAAACTATCCAACAGGACAAACGCCACCTGTTGAACAAAATCGTCAGCCTGCCACTCAGCAGCCTGCTCCTGCTCCTGCCCCAGCACCTGCAGCTGGAGTTAGTAATTTTGAAAAACAGGTAATCGACCTTACAAATGCACAGCGTACAAAAAATGGCTTACCTGCCCTTAAAGCAGATACCGCATTAGGTAAAGTTGCGAAGACAAAAGCAAATGATATGCAGCAAAAAAATTATTTCTCCCATACGAGCCCTACTTACGGATCTCCATTTGATATGATGAGGGATATGGGAGTATCTTACAAGACAGCTGGTGAGAATATCGCCAAAGGGCAAGCATCCCCTGATGCCGTGGTAAATGCTTGGATGAACAGTGAAGGACATCGTAAAAACATCCTGAATCCAAACTTCACTCATATTGGAGTTGGACACCAAGCAAGTGGTAACTACTGGTCACAAATGTTTATTGGAAAATAAGAAAAGCGAAAGGAGCCCGTCTATCGGTGACAAGCATAAGACGAGCGCTGACAGAAGGTGCATTTTACCTTCCGAAGCGATTGGCCTATGACCTCGAACCGATGGCTTCTTGAGCTAGACAAAGAAATGGGGGCTGACATAGTGTCGCCCCCGCTTTTTTGATTACTTTTTAATTTTTACAAATTTACGCTTTCCGACTTGAATAATCGTGTCGTTTGTAATTTCCACCTCTAAATGAATATCCTCTACTTTTTCGCCATTAAGTTTGACGCCACCGTTTTGGATCATTTTTCGAGCTTCTCCTTTGGACTTTTGTAAATCCAACTGAACAAGTATGTCAATGATGGAGATTGAGATTTCTCCTGACCAAGTTACTTCAGGGATGTCTTCTGGGATTACCCCTTTTTGGAAGACCGTTTTAAAATGCTCTTCAGCCTGCTGAGCCGCTTCTTCACCATTGTACATTCTCACGATGGTTCTTCCAAGAAGCATTTTTGCATCACGCGGGTGCAGAGTACCGTTTTCTATATTTGCTTTAATCTCATTCTTTTCTTGAATAGATAAATCGGTTACGAGATCAAAGTATTTTGCCATCATTTCATCCTGGATGGACATCGTTTTTCCGTACATATCATTTGGTGCCTCATCAACACCAATGTAGTTCCCTTTTGACTTAGACATCTTTTCAACGCCATCAAGTCCTTCTAATAATGGAAGAAGAATAACAACCTGCTTTTCTTTACCAAAATGCTCTTGTAAATGTCTTCCCATTAATACGTTGAAGTGCTGGTCATTTCCACCTAATTCAATATCACTTTCTAACTCAACAGAATCATACCCCTGCATTAGTGGGTAGAAGAATTCATGAAGTGAAATTGGCTTTCCAGTCGCTAAACGCTCAGAAAAATCATTTCTTTCAAGCAAACGAGCAACTGTGATACTTGCAGCTAAATTGATAATGTCCTCGAAGTTTAAGGTAGATAGCCATTTGGAGTTGTAGTGAAGCTCAACCTTCTCCGTGTCTAAAACTTTTCCAAACTGCTCAAAGTATGTTTTCGCATTATGCTTAACTTCTTCATCTGTCAGTTGTTTACGGGCAACGGATTTACCGGTTGGGTCCCCAATTTTTCCAGTAAAGTCACCGATTAGAAGCTGGATCACATGACCGTTTTCTTGAAATTGTTTTAATTTGTTTAATACTACTGTATGTCCTAAATGAACATCTGGCGCAGATGGATCAAGGCCTAGTTTTACTTTTAGCGGTTGGTTTGTAACAATGGATTTTGCGATTTTTTGTTTTAGTTCATGTGCAGGGACTACTTCTTGAATACCATTTGTATAAATGGAAAATTGTCTTTCTAGTTCTATTTTTTGTTCGTTTGTTAACTGTTCAATAAAGTTTTCCATATTCGGTTTCCTCCTGGTTTGTAGTTTATTTAAAAGGTCTTTTACAAACTTATAATGTTCTTAAGACGGAAGACATTGGGGCCCGGACATTTTTATAGGATTGGTGGGCTTTTGCCTTTGAGACACTGGCTTAGAGACATTTCTGAATCTACCTTTGGCCTTGAGACTCATCCTCAGAGACATTTCTGTTTGATACCGAGTCCATTTTGTCCTCGAGACAGCCTCTCAGAGACATCCCGCCCGGATTTCAACCTATTTTTGTCCACGAGACACTTGCTCAAAGACATTTCTTAACGATCCTGGGCGAGTTTTGTCTCCGAGGCACCTGCTCAAAGACATTCCCTCCATATTTCACCATGCGTTCGTCCCTGAGTCAGGGCAGACTACTCCAAAAGAACGCAAAAAAACACGCCCCTAAAAAAGGGACGTGGTTGCACGCGGTACCACCCTTGTTGAAGATATATATCTTCCGCTTCATTCGAATAACGGCTCGTCCGTTCTCTGCTAATTGCCGATTTCTGCGTTCACAAAGAAAGTTCAAGGAGGTAATTCGCATTTTATCTTTGTTCCGGTTTTCACCAACCACCGGCTCTCTGCTGCAGGGAGATAAATTGCTACTGAATCCTATCATTACTTAGTATTTAAATATAATGATTATTTTATAGGAAAATTCAATATTTAACAAGCAAAAAAGCCGCTACCCTAAGATAGCCGCTAAATCCATTGGTGTTTACGCAACAACAAGTCTTATTTTATTGTCAGAAGGGTCTTTTGTAACCATGACCCCGTCCTCTTCTTGGGCATATGCGCCGATTTGCTTTAGGTTTTTGACGGTAGTTTGTAAAGCATTTTCATTTGGCAGTACAAGTGTGAACCACTTAATCCCTGCACTATTTTCAGATGGTGCAGGTGCACCCACGCCACTCCATGTGTTAAGTCCAATGTGGTGGTGATAACCGCCTGTTGAAATGAATAATGCCATGCCTCCATAACGAGTGACAACCTCAAAACCAAGTCCTTTTGTATAGTATTCCTCTGTCTTCGTCAATTCCGATACATGCATATGAATATGCCCCATAACCGTCCCTTCGGGAAGTCCGGTCCATTTTTCCCCATTCGCAGCCGCAAGAACGCCTTGCCCATCAAGTGGTTCTGTCACCATTTTTACTTCACCATTTGACCATTCCCATTCAGTGTCAGGACGGTCTGCGTAAATTTCAATTCCATTCCCATCTGGATCATCTAAATAAAGAGCTTCACTAACCGCGTGATCAGATGCGCCAATTGGAATATTATTTTGAACTAAATGATAAAGTACTTTTCCTAGGTCAGCACGTGTAGGCAAAAGCAATGCAAAATGGTAAAGCCCTGTTCGGCGCGGCTCTTTTGGTGTAATAGTTTCAGGCTGTTCAATTGATAATAATGGTGTTTTTCCATCCGCAGTTAAAAATGCTTTTTTTTCAGATTGCTCTAATACTTTAAATCCAATAATATTTTGATAAAACGTTAAAGAACGTTGTAAATCGGTTACTTTTAATTCAACAAGACCTACAAATGTATATGGCGGGCGTTGAAATTTCATTAATGTGTGCCTCCTAATTTTTATTATACACTTACTTTATGTAAGTAACTATACCTTTATAATTAAATTATGTCAAGTAAGTTTATTATTTCTTACAATGCGCTATAATATATTCATTGGGGTGAAGGAAATATGGATTCAAATGTAATTTGTCCTAAATTCGAAAAAGCTATGAATTTAGTTGGTCAAAGGTGGACAGGACTTGTCATTTACCAGCTGCTCGGCGGTCCACAGCGTTTTTGTACAATTGAATCTTCTATTGGAATCAGTGGAAGAGTTCTTTCAGAGAGACTTAAAGACCTTGAGAATCAAGGAATTGTTAATCGACATGTATACCCGGAAACCCCTGTACGAATTGAATATTCGTTAACCGAAAAAGGGGTGGCCTTAAAACCATTAATGGATGAAATTCAAAAATGGTCGCAGGATTGGGTTAAATTAAATTCACAAACAGCTGAGTAAAGCGGATTGTATCATAAGCAATCTGCTTTTTTTCTTTTCTAAGCCTCAGGTCTTATTTAGAAATATATCGATAGTGCCTTACCCCGTTCTCATTTTTCTTTTATGATAGGTATAGAATAAATGATAAAGGCAGGTTAGAAAATGAAGAAAATAGTAATCATCTTTTTTGTTCTTGTTGGGGCTTATCTATTGATTACAAATCTATACCGTATTCCTGGGATCCCTTTTGGCAATTCTGGAGAATCCGCCAAGGTTACCGAAAAAATTAATGAGATTGAAATCGATATTACATCGATTAGCACGACGGTCATCCCTGAAAACCGCGATGACGTGGAAGCTGAACTGAAAGGAAGAGGAAAGGTTCATGTGTCAAAACGTGGAGACACGATAGAAGTCACCTATGAACGTGGATTATTCAATTGGGGTTGGTTCCCTTTCTTTGATAATACGAAACTAACTGTGTATATCCCGGAAGATTATGATCGGGATCTATCACTTAAAGTCGGTTCCGGTCACTTAGAATTTGACGGTGCGCCAATGAAGCTAAATGAGCTTTCTGCCGATGTCCATTCTGGAAATATGAGATTGCAAAACCTTTCTGTTGAAACATTTACACACAACGTTGCTTCTGGAAATTCGAGAATTGAGGGTCTTACGACAAAAAGCGGTGAAATTGATGTTCGTTCCGGAAATGTGACAGTAGACGAATATACCGGAAAATTAAAAACTGAAGTGTACTCTGGTCGATTAAAAGCTACGATTGAGGAGCTTAAAGATTCAATTGATGCAAGCGTAAAATCAGGTCTACTAGATATTGACTTACCAAATGATGCCGACTTTACATTAAAGGGTGAATCAAATAGCGGTTTTATTTCCAACGATTTCTCTCTTGATGATTCCACTAGGGATAAAGGGAAAATTGAGGGAAAACACGGTGCTGGTACCTATGATGTGAAAATTAAATCAAATAGCGGAAAAGCAAGTATCAGATAAGATTAAAAATAATCGTAGGTTTCATTTACAAGAAGCCTACGATTTTTGGTTTTCCTGATAAGCTGGTACGCCAAGCAATGTTTCCAAATCTACAATTTCATAACCCAGTCCTTGTAATTCTTCAATGATGCTGGGTAAAGCCTCATATGTATCGTATTCATCGGAATCCGCGTGCATAAGGATAATATCACCGTTTCGGATATTTTTTACCACATTTGAATAAATCACATCTGTGTTTTTTTGTGCCCAGTCGAGTGAATCAATCGACCATAGAATAATTGAATAATTATTTTCTTTTGCCACGTCAGCCACCAATTCATTTGTTGACCCATACGGCGTCCTTACCAATGCCGGCTCTTTGCCGATGATTGCCTCAATCACAGCACCTGCCTGCTTTATTTCATTCCGTATTTCTGCCTCTCCTAACTTATCAAGTTGAACATGGTGATAGCTATGGCTTAAGACAAGATGCCCCTTTTCATAAGCTTCCTTTACAACCATTGGATGCCTCTGGGCCTCACTACCTAAAAAGAAAAAATTCCCCTTAACCCCGTATTGGTCCAATACCCCAATGACAGCAGAAGTCACCGTACTATCTGGTCCATCATCAAAGGTTAACGCCACCTGTTTTTTATTTGGACCATTGATAAATACAGTTTCCTGAGTTTTCGAGAATTCAATGATCTCATCGCGCCATTTTTGCATAGAGACTACAGTCCTTTTTTCCAAAAATGGAGATTCCCCCTTTATTTCAAGAAGATACTCAGTTTTCCATGAAGTATCTAAAGGAAATCTTGCTTCAGGAACGGTATTCACCTTCGGCTTTAAATCGTGATTCCCATGTGCCATTCCTCCAACCTCCTTCATTTCTTTAGAAACACAGGAAGATAACAAACATACCGAACATATGATAAAAAATAGAATCACCTTTTGGACCATGAGACCGCCCTCCCTTTTCTTCATTCTAAACACATATAATATGGATGGAAAGGTTATTTTGGCTTAATTAAAAAATAGTGCTGACAAAATTTTCAATCTATTTTATTATAAATAGAAATACACTAATACCAAGGGGGCTTATTATTACCGGGGCTCATCGAAAAAGAAAAAATAACCAATTCATGAAACTTGCACAAGACAAAAGAATACATGTAAAATAATAAAATAAACGTTAATTTACACGTATAAATTTCATAAGTATAGGATATACCTTTAATCAGTTGAAATCCCAACTGATTAAAGGTAAAGCCTCCGGCGGATGCCAAGATTTTTCAATGGAAACTTTTCGAGCTTAGGGTCAAAGACTAAGAACACCACTTCCTGTGGCAACATCTTAGTGACCCGCCTCGTGCTGGCCTTAAAAAATCTGGCGCAAATACGCCAAGGCGTATTTGATTGGTTTTTATTTAAACCTCATATAAATATAAAATCCTGAGAGGAGAATTGCCATGACCACCAATAATGAATCCAAAAAAGAGATCACGGTTAATTCAACTGTCCAGTTAAAAGGGATAGTAAAGGCAATATTTAATGATTCCATCCATGTTCAAATCGGAGGAAAGATTATTACACTTCCCGCTTCAAACCTTTTAAAACAAAACAAAACGCCATTGACCTAATACAGGAAAAGGAATACCACGTATATAGTGGTATTCCTTTTATATTTATAAAAAAGGGTTATAAAATCGATTACCATCATGGTACGTTACAACCATGGAGATAATTAGGATCGCAATAAATAGAACCACCGTCACATAATCAGCTACCTGAAAGGGGCGTAAACGATACCAGGTACGTTTTTTATTTTTTCCGAAGCCCCGTAATTCCATTGCATTACTAATCGTTTCGATTTTGTCCAGGCTTGATAGAATCAAAGGAATAATAATGGAAGCTACATTTTTTATCCGCTTGTGCAGCCGTTCATTTTTCGACATATCAATTCCTCTTGCTTGCTGAGAGTGTGCGATGTTCCAAAAATCCCGTTGAATCTCCGGAATATAACGCAATGAAAGTGCAACTGCATAAGAAATACGATAGCTGATACCTACACGATTTAGAGATGCAGCAAATTCACTTGGATTTGTAGTAACAATAAATAATAATGCTGCCGGTATGACCGTAAAATACTTAAGTGTGATATTAAACTGGTAAAACAGCTGTTCCAAGGTAATATTGTATCTCCCGAACATTTCAAAGACTACATGACTTGTCCCATATATCTTGACCCCCTCTTGAGGTGAAAAAGCGTAGATCGCAATATTATTAAGAAACAAGAACAATAGGATAAAAAGGAGCACGAATGAAATCTCTTTTAGCTTAATTTTAGAAACTTGAAAAATGATGAGACTGATTATAAATAATAACAGAAGGATACGCGTGTCGTACGTTAACATTGCAGCAGTAGACCATAAAACGAAGCAAATAAGCTTCGTTGCGCCTGTTAGCTGGTGAACGGGTGACCTTCGTTCAATATAAGATAACATCTCTACTGCCATGTCCTGCGAACCTCCTTATCATATGCAATAAATCGTTCAACAAATTCAAGGGGTTCCTCTATACCCGCTCGTTTTGCTAATTCAAATAAGGAAGTTTCCTTTAAGTTAGCTTGTTTAATAATTTCAGAGTCTGTTAGCACACTGGCAGCAGATTGGTCGGCAATTTTCTCTCCGCCGGCTATCACAATGGCGCGTGGCGTATACTCAAGCATTAAATGCATATCATGTGTAATCATAAGAATGGTAATCCCCTGCTTGTTTAATTCCACAAGAAACTCCATAATTTCTGTGTAATGACGAAGGTCTTGCCCTGCAGTTGGCTCATCTAAAATAATAATTTCCGGCTCTAATACAAGTATAGATGCTATGGTCACACGTTTCTTTTGCCCAAAGCTCAGCGCAGAAATTGGCCATTTTCTAAATGGATAAAGGCCACACACCTTAAGTGTTTTTTCAACCCGCTCTCTAATCTCATCCTCTGGTACACCGCGGTTCACAAGACCTAATGCTACTTCGTCATAAATGAAATGCTTGGAGATCATATGGTTTGGGTTTTGCATAACCATTCCTATCCGTGCAGATCGTTCCTTGATTGTATCATTTGTAATATCTTGACCTGAAAAAAGAATTTTTCCAGAGCTTGGTTTTTCAAATCCGCAAATGAGATTTGAAAGGGTAGATTTTCCTGCACCATTTTTTCCGACGATGCTTACTAACTCGCCCTTTTCAATTGAAAAGGATACATTCCGAATCGTTTCTCTTCCTTGATGATAGCTGAATGTTAGATGGTCCAGCTCCAAGATTGGCGAAGTTTTCTCTCTCTTTTCAGGTATGGTCACCTTTTCAAACCACGCTTTTAATCTACCTTTACAGGCTTCTACATTAAAGGAAGGAAGATATGCCGGATTCATGTCCTCTGTTATGTCACACCCTGCATACTTCGCTGCTTTGAGATATAATGGTTCACGTATATGACGTTCCTCCAAAATCGGTTTGGATAAAAGCTCATCCGGTTTCATATCACCGATAATTCTTCCTTCATCTACAACAATAATTCGATCTACATGACGATATAGAACATCCTCCAAGCGATGTTCTATGATTACTACTGTTGTATTTGTTTCTTTTTGAATCCGATCAATTAGGTCAATTGCATACTGTCCCGTTGCAGGATCAAGATTCGCTAATGGTTCGTCAAAAAGGAGGATGTCTACTTTATCGACCATAACTCCCGCAAGAGAGACCCTTTGCTTTTGTCCTCCCGATAATTGGTGAAGGGATGATTGTAAATAATCCTCCATTTCCACCATTTTCGAGACTTTCTCAACGGTTTCAAGCATACCCTTCTGTGGCACATAATCGTTCTCTAGAGAAAAGGCAATATCTTCTCCAACAGAAAGACCAATAAACTGTCCATCTGGATCCTGTAGTACGGTGCCGACCATTTTTGATAGTTTAAAAATATCCAGATCCTTTGCTTCTTTCTCCATAATGGTAAGGCTACCTTGAGTATTCCCTTTATAAGAAAAGGGAACAAGCCCGTTTAGGCAATTGCCAATCGTGCTTTTCCCTGATCCTGAAGGCCCTACAATTAATACCTTCTCGCCCTCATATATTTTAAGAGTAATATCCCGAAGAGTAGGCTCTGCTTGGCTACGATACGTAAATCCATAATTTATAAATTCAATAACAGGTTTTTTCATCATACTACTCTCCTAGCAAACCATAAACTACTTTTCTATTATAAATCCTTGGTTAAGCTTCCACTTTGACTTCTTGTTTTTGCATATGCCACTAATAGAATCGTACCAATGATCCCGACAGTGACCATGTTTAAAAGTCCTGCTACAAGACCTTGAACATATACTTTATTTGCTGGTTCTGCATAAATCCAAACATCTAATGTTGGAGCTACAGCAAACCAGCCGATCGCCTGTGCAATTACTTGCACAATGTTAAAAGTTACAATTTTCTTCGCATTCAGAACACCAGACTCGATATCAATTTTATTTTTAGCAAGACCGAATAAAAACCCAACAAGCATTGAAACAATGACCCAACTCCACCAAACAGAACCGTAGGAAATGGCATCATTTAAAGTATGGCCGATTAATCCAATCAACGCTCCTGCTATAGGACCGAACACCACTGCCATAAGACCTAAGAATGCATAAGATGTTTGAATTGATGTATTAGGAATTGGCGTTGGAATTGCCGCAAATTTTGCTAAAACTAGAAATACAGCAGACCCAATTCCGATTGCAACAATCGTTTTAATAGATAAGCTTTTCATAATTCTCATACCCCCCAATTTTTTGAATTGAAACAAAAATTAATTATATATGATTTTTGGCACTTTGCGAATATAAATTTTCCAATTGGTGCCCGTTTCGATGTGGTAAGCTTTGGCAAAAGAGCCTTGGTTAATGGCTACCCCAATTTTGTCAAGGGAATTAATAAACAATAACGGTTCACCAAGATGGCTATCTGCAAATGAGCGACCATAAGTCATGATATTTTTATAGATCTGACGCGTATCATTTTCAATGGTTACTTCAAAATGATCCCCATACTCCACATTCAGTTGTTTAAAAGTTTCACGCTCAATATTCGTCCATAGATTACCAAAACGAATATCGAGAATATCAATTGTACCTAAGACATTATCTTTATGGGCAGTCGCCTCTGTTATTTGTAACTCAACAAGAGAATCAACCGGAACACTAGGCCCAACCTCTTCGTATGAAATCACACCAGCTGCAAGTCTTGCCCCCGTATAGACATAAACATCTCGACCATGGAATGTATAAGATTCTCCTGAAGAAGGTAAACGATTTATATTTTCATCAATAATCCTCGCTTCTTTGATACCTAACTTCTTCTGAATATGTGTAAGGGTTCCATTATCTGGTGTCACAATATATTGATTTGTTTCTGTCTTCACTACGATACTACGGCGATCGGAGCCGACACCAGGGTCAACAACAGATACAAAAACAGTACCTTCTGGCCAGTAGGAAATGGTCTGATATAAACGATATGAGCCTTCCCAAATATTATATTGCGGAATGTCATGAGTTAGATCAAAAATTCGCAAGCCTGGATCAACCGTAATGGCCACTCCATACATTGCACTTACAGCACCATCACTTAATCCAAAGTCCGTTTGTAATACTAGATGATTTGTCACAATAAATTCCTCCATTTTTTATAATTGATTCGGATTACCCGTTTTTTGGAAATAAAAAAAACCACGTCATTATCAAATACGATAAGGACGTGGTTTTATCACACGTGGTACCACCTTAGTTCACTGGTTGCTCACACAAACAGTCTCAACAAGTACGAGGGTCTATTCAAGCCCATATACTGTGGTATTGATAACGAGTACCAAATCTCGTCGGAACCTAGTCGTAACAATTGTTACTTTCAGCACGAAACTCAGAGGCCATTGTTCAGATTCGTATTTTTGCTTCTTTTCAGCTACCGAAGCTCTCTGTGTAAAATAGCTAAATCCTACTTTTTCTCTTCATAGTCTTTCTTAAGGAAAATAATAATTATTCAGTTATTATGTTGATGATTATTATCATATCTGAGTGATTTTTTAAAGTCAAGCAATATTTTAAAAATTATATTTTTTTGGAACCAATTCCTTTTTAGAAGTCTGTGACGTTTGTTGTCGGCAGTTCAATCTGTTTTTTACGATTTACGAATTTCATTTTTGACACTATAACATATAAAAATAACGCAGACAGCATCGCAAGTAAAGCACCCACTAAAACATCTCCGGGATAATGTACTCCCACCCAAATACGGGAAAGGCCGACTAAACATGCCAGTGCCATCCAAAGATATCTTCCAGGTTTCTTAAACAAGAAAAAAGAAAAACAAATCGCAAAGAAGATCATCGTATGGTCACTTGGAAATGAATTATCAACTGCTTTTTCAATCAATTGGTTCACATTTGGCAGCTCGGCAAATGGCTGGTTATTGGAATGAAACATCCCTGCCACTCTTCCGAGAAGTATCGCTAAACCTACTAAAAGCAGGCTACTAATCACCATAAGACGGTTTTGCGGACCCTTTAAAAAGTAGAAAATCACCGCAATGATGAGGAAATACAAGGTGTAATTCGCAATAATTATCATTGGCACACCCAAAACCGGCAACTCCTTGCCCAACCCATTAATCTTGTAAAACACGTCCGTATTGATATCCTTAAAGTTCAAGAAAACTCCCCCAAATTGAATCCTACATAGAATGTACGGCATTTCAACCAAAAAAAAATCGATGTAGCTTACACAACCTAACAAAAGTGTAAGCCACACCGAAGACAACTATAAGATTGGCGATAAAAGTCTTGAGATCGATTCTTTGAATTTAATGTTAACGCCTCTTTTATCGTATTCTTCATAGGTCAGTAATTTTGAAAGTTTTATATCATCTTTGAAAATGTCTGCCAACTCCTTCGAGATATTTTCATCATATAAAAAGGCATTTACTTCAAAATTTAGTCTAAAACTTCTTACGTCGATATTCGCCGTACCAACAGTGGACATCTCTTCATCAACAACGAGTGTTTTTGAATGGATAAAGCCATTGCTGTAAATATAGACATTCGCCCCAACTGGAAGCAGTTCCCCAATATGTGAAAGTGTCGCCCAATAAACAAATGGATGATCTGGTTTGTCGGGAATCATAATATTCACATCAACCCCTGACAGGCAAGCCACCCTTAATGCGTCAAGCAAGCTTTTATCCGGAATAAAATAAGGTGTTTGCATATAAATCGATTTTTTCGCCGAATAGATCATTTTGATATAAGCATTTTTAATCCGCTCAAATTCTGAGTCGGGGCCACTTGTTACAATTTGAATCCCAACATTGCCAAGTCTGACATTTTCAATCGGAAAAAGCTCAGGATCATACATAATATCAAAATCACGCGACGCTTGGTTCCAGTCCAATATGAAGCGAACTTGCATCGTATCAACAGCAGTTCCTCTAATTCGTAAATGAGTATCTCGCCAATACCCAAACCTTGAATTCAAGCCCAGGTACTCGTCGCCGACATTGAAGCCGCCTACATATCCGACCTTTCCATCAATAATGACCAATTTTCGATGGTTTCGAAAGTTCATCCGCAAATTGATAAACCTTAGTTTTGATGGGAAAAAGACCTCAACTAAGCCGCCCGCTTCACGAAATTCCTTAAAAAAACGTTTCGTCAATGCCCTAGAGCCTAGTTCATCATAAAGAACGCGGACTGTAACGCCTTCTTTTACCTTTTTTGTTAAATGCGCTATTAATCTTCGACCTAGATTGTCATTTTTAATAATATAGTACTGCAAATGGATGGATTCCTGTGCAGCCTCAATATCTTGGAATAGACGTCTATATTTCTCCTGTCCATCTGTAAAAACTTCAACAGCATTGTTTTTCGTAAACAAGGCCTGGTCATTCACAAGGTTCAGATATATGAGGTCTTGATTATCCTCTGTGACGCGATTGTTAAAATGAAAATTTTGTGTTCGTAACTGCTCTTTTTGCTTCTCTAGGACCTCTTCAATCCCACTTTTTTTCAAATCATCCCATTGAAAAAGATGCTTGTGTGTTAAATTTCGACCAAGAAGCAAATACAAAATAAAGCCTGCAACTGGAATGAAAAAAAGGACTAATAACCATGCCCAAGTTGAACTGGCATCTCTTCTTTCACGAAAGATGACAACCACGGCAAATACAATGTTTAAGACCATAACCAAACCTAATAATAATGAAGTAATATTTACCATATTTTCCTCTCTCATCCGATTCATTCTACATTCAAATATACTATATTTCAGAATGTTAATAAAATATTTAGCTATATTCATGATGTCTGGACTTATTTTAATATTTCTATCATTTTTATTCCCGCTCTATAAATTATATTGTTGTTCCCTGGTTTTTAGCGAGATTAAATTTTTAAGAGCAAGAAACCTGGCTTATTCTTCAGCCAGGTTCCTTTCCTAATGAATGTTTTTATCTACATACCGTCCATAGTCTGGAATTGCAATTTGATCAAAGTCCCTATCCAATTTACCTAAGGATTCTTCTAACAATTCACCGGTCATTGGGAAACCATGACCTGTAACGGCAATACTTGGCTTAAGTCCCGCCAATGTTTCTACAGACTTTTTCGCGGCCTGCCAATCAGTTGTTAAGTATCTTGGCGGACCACTAATTTCCTGCTCCTGGGTCATCACCTTATACAGATACTCTTGCTTAACAGTCACAAACGCATCCCCAACTATAAGCGCACGATCCTTTTCACGGAAAAACGATACATGTCCGGGCGCATGCCCTGGTGTATGAATCCAAAGGAATTCGGGCAAATGAGGCACTGTCCCATCTGCTGGCAACTTTTCTACATGGCGTCCCAGGTTAATGGGTTCATTTGGGAACAACGGCGACATTTTTGATACCATTCCCCCTTCAACCGTCGGGTCTGGTTCGGGATAGCTTTTTTGTCCTGTTAAAAATGGCATTTCCAGCTCATGTGCATAGACAGGCACATCCCAGTGCTCAACTAATTCAATAATTCCACCAACATGATCAAAATGACCATGTGTTAACAGGATCGCTTTCGGGCGACTGTTCGTCCCAAAGCGTTCCTCACAAACAGCCATTATCTCCTCCGCTGAGCCAGGCATGCCTGCGTCTACAATTATAAAATCCGATGTACCCGGCTCGCCAACTAAAACAAAGTTAACGATTTGGATCGTATGAGAATAAAGGTCCGGTAATAGCTGTATCCCGATTCCACTACCGATGGAAGTCGCAGGAATAAACTTATAATCACTTCCATATTGCATGTCCTTCTCCATAAAAATCCCCCCTACACGATTCGAATAGCATTAGTGTTTCACAGGATTGGTATTTTATTTATAGTGGAGAAGCTATTATATACAAAAAGAACCGGCGCACCGGTTCTTCCTACTGTTTTTTTACTCGTTTTGGGTAGTGAAAAATCATCCGTAGTATCGTGTAAAACAACAAAATAAATACAATTGTATTTACAATCCAATGGGTGGAAATCAGTAAATTAGCAACCGCAAAAATGATAATTGGCTTAGTTAACGCAAACGCACACATTTTCCATAGAAATTGAAATTTCAACTGGCGGTGTGTGATTTTGCTGATTCCTACTCCTATTCCCGCTAATACTGAAATCCCTGCGATACCTAAAAATAGCATTAAAAACGGGTAAAATAAAAGTACTTGGATGACGTAAATATTTTGGGGAATGTCGCTTTCCTTATAGGAGTCATCCAAAAGTAAATTGATTTCAATTGGAAGTGCCACGATAAACAATAATAAAAGGAGGAATAGAATCGTATTTCTCATTTCCAGTTTATTCAGCCGCTTCATCGCAGCCTTATTTGGTAATCGCAAACAATCCAATAATGTCGACATGAGTTTCACGTAAAGCCACTCGTTTCATTTAAAAATGGTTCGAACACTTAGATACCAATTTACTTATAAAATTCGTCAGGGATATTGCCGAATTTCCGGTTATGATAAAGGAGTGGCGGTTTGCTGTAGTTTTCAATCTCAACCACTTCACCAATTAATATCGTATGGTCACCTGCTTCTACCGTCTTAAAGGTTTTACAGTGTAAAACACCTGAAGTCCCCTTCAAGATTGGAAGATTTTTATCAGACATCTCCCATTCACAGTTTGCAAATCGATCGGTTCCCTTACTTGCAAAAAGGGCACAGATATCCCCTTGATCGCCAGCTAAAACATGTACCGCAAATTTATCAGTTTTTGTAAAAATATCGTAAGTGGATACCCTTTTATCAATGGACCATAAAATTAATAATGGATCCAATGAAACAGAGGCAAATGAGTTAACTGTCAGTCCAAGTGGAACTCCATTTTCATCAGTCGTAGTAACAACTGTTACACCCGTCGGATAATTCCCCATGACGTCTTTAAAAGTTTGCGCTTTTGTATGATTATCCAATATTCACACACCTTTCTACACGATGACACACTTATTTAAAAATAGTCTCATTTTTAGTTACATAAATCATTTGTTATAACTATATCATGATTGCCATGACAATTCTAATCGTTTGCCTACCGTTTATTCCGATAAATATTCCCTTGGCGAATCCATTTTGTCGCGACCCATTTTTCACCCTCAGACACAGGAATACTTGAATGCAGTGACATGCGGTCTACCTCACCCTTGCTGTTTCCGTACTGAAAATACACAGCTGAGCCTTTCTTCGGAACAATCGAAACACCTGCTTTCGGAAAAACAGTTTCTCCCCCAGCAGGTACATCGTTTAAATAGATGAGGAACGTCCCTACCCGCTGACCACCTTGTTCAGAGTCTACCTTGCTTGGCGGAAAATAATCAAAATGGCTTTTATATTCCTCGCCAATGCCATAATTCAATACCTGAAGCCCTTCCCCATTTTCAACGGGAAACTCTGTTAATTCTGAGATTCTCATTTCTATAATTTTGATAAACTCACTTTCTCGCAAATAAAAAGACATTCCTTTACTCGTTCGACCGGTTGCTGCTTGTTCTTCGCCCGTCTTCGGATCTATGACAGTTGAAGGCTTGAGGCGGCTTTTTGACATATTAATCAACTGGTCACATTCATCAAAGCTTAAGAAATTATCTAAATGTAAAATAAACGGTTTTTCTACTCTCGATAAGACCTTTATTTCTCGGTCACTTGTGTGTAAATTACTTCCCTTTTTCGCAATTTCGGGCTGTTCATATTCGTATGGGGCTTGTACGTCTTGTGTGTCTATTGGTTTATTTCCTATAATTCGAAACAGAGTTGTATAAGAGAGTCTAGGATCATAGCCTTTTCGAATCATTGCATCCACAATTGCTTCAGGGTTTACGCCACTGTTTAAGGTTTTAATAATCCAATCCATAAGTGCACCTGGAATTTGCTTTACTTTCTCCATTTCTCCCTCTCCTTTTATGCTCTTGTTTTTTACAAAGTAATCCCTTTCATTACATTGTAATATATACGAGTAAAATTGTGGTAGCGATTACTTTTTTTTCAAAGGTTGGCACAAAAAATAGAAGTAACTACGAGTGTAGTTACTTCAAAGGATAGGAATTTTATATATATGTATTTTGGGTTAGACTCCGAAAAACTCGCGCGCTATGTCAACAAATCCAATTTCATCATCTGGTACTTCGTCCTCATGAAAAATAGCATCAACCGGGCAAACAGAAACACATGCCCCACAGTCAATGCATATGTCAGGATTGATATAATACTGATCATCACCAAGCTCAATACAGTCGACAGGACATACCTCTACACATTCTGCTGCTTTTTCCGCCCCACATGGAGAAGTGATTACATATGCCACCCAAATCCCTCCTATTTGAAGACCCCCTGATAGACTAGAAGTCTCCGTTATTTACTACACCCTATGATGCTTGGCAAGGAAGTATTCCGGATATTGGGAATTAGTATGAGGGGAATTGGAGGTTGGGGTGGAACTCACTTCATTACTCCTCTGTCAGAATCAGCCCTTCATTCGGACTCAACTACTCGTATTCCTTCCTTCTCTGTCAGAATAAGCCCTCCATTCGGACTCAACTACTCGTATTCCTTACTTCTCTGTCAGAATCAATACTTCATTTGGACTCAAGCTACTCACTTCCTTACTACTCTGTCACAATCAGCCCTTTATTCGGACTCAACTACTCGTATTCCTTACTTCTCTGTCAGAATCAACCCTTCATTCGGACTCAACTACTCGTATTCCTTACTTCTCTGTCAGAATCAATACTTCATTTGGACTCAAGCTACTCGTATTCCTTACTTCTCTGTCAGAATCAATACTTCATTTGGACTCAAGCTACTCACTTCCTGGCTCCACTGTCAGAATCAACCCTTCATTCGGACAATCATCAAAAAATTACCCTTTACCCTGTCCAAATCCCTTCTCTAAAAAAGAAAAAGGGCAAGACCCGTAAGATCTCGCTCCCAATAACTCAACTACTTATTCACCCTTTTTCCCAGTATACACATGAATCACATCTCTCAAAAATTCCGTGGTTCCTGGCTGTTCTTTGTCGTAATATGCAGTGAATCTCTCATCATCGACATACATTTGTGCAAGACCTGCATGTGCTTCTTTACTGTAGCTTGGCCAGTAATACATGAGCCACTGCTTATGCATCTCAGCAGCTTTTTGCGCGAGTTCGCCTGCAGGATCGCCCATTTTCATCGCCGCTCGTAATGTATCCATCAATTCTTCACCAAGACGTGTCACAGCGTCATGATCCTCTTTAGACATGTTCGTGAATTTCTCGTTTGATTGTTTAACCGTTTCTTCACCATATTTTTCACGGATTTCTTTTCCGTATTTTTTCTCGTTTTCTTCAATGGCTTTCTTTTTAAAGCCCTCAAATTTTTCTTGATCGGACATGGTTATTCTCCCTTCTTTTTGCGCAATGGTTTTTTCGACATTGGCAATTAATTGATCAATTTGTCTTCGTTTATCAAGGAGCTGCTCCCGATGTTCCTTTAGTGCTTCGGATTCATCGAAGGCAGGATTTGTCATGATTTGTTTAATATCAGTTAGATTGACTCCGAGTTCACGGTAAAAAAGAATTTGCTGGAGACGGTTGACTTCATCTTGACCATAGATTCGATACCCAGATGAATTGATCCTTGCCGGCTTAAGAATCTCAATTTCATCGTAGTACCGTAATGTTCTTGAGCTAACTCCTGCTAATTTCGCTAACTTTTGAACCGTGTATTCCATCTCATCACCCCCTGATATCTTCACTTTACACCTTAACGCAACGTCAAGGTCAACACATATTCCGAAAAAATTTATAAAAAAACCCCACAAGATATGTATAACCTTGTAGGGTGTAATTGATTAGTTTTCTTGAATGTTTTTACGGTCTTTTTTAAACATTTTGGATAAAATTTCATAGACAATTGGTACAACGAGAAGTGTTAATAAAGTCGAACTTGCAAGTCCGCCGATAACGGTGATACCAAGCCCTTTCGAAATTAGACCACCACCGCCTGTGCCAAGAACTAACGGAACTAACGCACCCATTGTGGCAATTGCCGTCATTAGGATTGGGCGTAAACGAGTTGTTCCCGCCTCAAGAACTGCTTCACGCATTGTCATACCATCACGTTCCATATGAATAATACGGTCTACTAGGACGATGGCATTGGTTACAACGATACCAATCAACATTAAAAGACCCATCATTACCGAAACAGAAATGGTTTCGCCTGCTATCAATAATCCGACAAACGAACCGATTATCGCAAACGGAAGAGAGAACAGAATTGCAAATGGCGCAACCCCTTCACCAAACGTTACAACAAGAATGAAGTACACAATTGCAATTGCGGCAGCCATTGCTAGACCAAGCTGAGTAAAGGTTTCAACCATATCTGCCTGAACACCCGCAACTCCTAGTGTTACACCTTTGGGAAGGTTGAGTTCATCAACTTCTTTTCCAACCTTTGATGTTACTTTTGAAATATCATCACCAATAATGGTTCCTGAAACAGATGCATAGTACTCGCCCTTACTACGAGCAAGTGTATTTAAGGTAGTTCCTTCTTTCACTGTTACTAAATCTGATAAAGGCATTGTTGTACCCATTGCTGTTGGTACTTGTGTTGCAAGAATGTCATCGATTGATTTAGGTGCAGCTACTTTTTCCTGCTGAACAATAACATCTAATGTATTTCCGTCTTTTTCAACAGTTGTTAAAACCTCTTGTGAACGATTAGGATTTAACATCATCACAATTTGACCGGTTGTAAGGCCATATTGCAATAATTCATCCTGCTCCACATTGAAAGTGTACTCGACATACGCATCCTCAGCACTTGAGGAAACATCCTCCAAGCCGTCTGCATCCTTCATGACATTTTCCACCATATCAACCGCATCATACAGTTTATCTAAATCTTCACTATACAACGTATAGCTTACTTCATTAGTACTCATAGACATTGCCGAGAAGTTCTGGCTCTTCCAGTCACCGGATTGGCCGATATTGAACACATACTCCTCTACTTCTTCACGAGCTTCAGGGAAATCCTTCATGTCTGGGTCAAAAATGAGGTACATTAATGCACCGTCACCGCCGCCTCCCATCATCGCAGCCATCGGGTCTCCGCTCTCTGTAACAGATACTTGAAGAATATCAATATCCTCTCGTTTTAAGAGCTCTTCTTCAACTGTAGCTACATTTTCAAGTGTTTTATCCATTAACTCACCAGTACCTGGTGTATAAGTTAAGTACATAACCTTTTCTTCTTCACTTCCCATAAAACTAAACCCGATTAGCGGTGTTAATGCTAAACTGCCGGCCAATAACAAGATCGAAAGCACAGACACTATGATTTTATGATTCAGTGACCAATTTAAAATACCTTTGTACCAGTTCGCAAGCTTACCTGCTTCTTTATGCTTTGCTTCTGTTTTTTCAACATAAAGCTGTTTTTTAAATAGCGTATGAGATAACGCTGGTACGATTGTGATTGCAACCAGTAATGAAGCCCCTAAGGCAAAAGTCATTGTTAATGCGAATGGCATGAACAATTCTCCAACCATTCCTCCTACAAAAATAAGTGGTGCAAAAACAGCAACCGTAACTAATGTAGATGAAAAGATTGGTTTGAACATTTCAAGTGTTGCTTCTCGAATTAACGCACGCCCACTTAATTTTTCTTCTTTTAAATGGATGCGTCGATAAATGTTTTCTACAACTACGATGGAGTCATCGATTACACGTCCGATCGCAACGGTAACGGCTCCTAGTGTCATTAGGTTTAACGTTATATCCATCCATTTTAGCAACAATAATGCCATAAAAATGGAGACTGGAATTGATATAATCGAAATGATCGTTGATTTGAAATTACGCAGGAAAAGTAGAATGATTAATACTGCAATCAAACCACCAAATAACGCTTTTTCGATCATTGTTGAAACAGATTGTTCAATCGGCTCACCTTGGTCTAGTGATACATTAATGACAAGACCCTCAATTCGATCCTGTTCATCCTTGATAAGATCCTTTACGTCGTTTACAACATCCACCGTGTTTGCTTGCTGCTGTTTGACAATTTGAATAGCAATCGCGTCTTTCCCGTTCGTACGGGAAACAGATTGAACGCGTCCAACCTCATCAATTGCTGCAATATCACCAAGCTTTACGAATGGTACAGGATTGTTTTCAGAAGGTGTGACAGGAATTAACATTTCCTTTAATTCTGTTGCAGTCATAAATTTCCCATCAACCGAAACAGCTTGCTCACCTTCCTCAAATTCAAAAAGACCTAATGATACAGACATATCACTAGCTTGAATCATTTGCTTAACTGTATCTTCTGTTAAGTCAAGATCAGCCATTTTTTCTTGATTATATGTTAACTCCACTTCCTCAATATGCTGACCTGTGATCGTGGCGGAACCAACCCCATCAAGTTTTTCAATTTTGGGAAGTAAAACATCTTCAACTGTTGATGTTAATTCCACAATGTCTTCTGTTGAACTACTTACACTAAGTGCCACGACAGGCATCATGTTCATGCTAATTGCTGTAATAACAGGCTTTTGTGCATTTTCTGGCAATGTTACAGCATCTAGCGCAGACTGCAGGGCACGTTTTGCCTCGTCCATATCCTCACCATACTCATATTCAACTTGAATATTGGACATATTTGAATACGAATTTGAGAAGACAGCTTTAACTCCTTCAAGCCCCTCTACTGCCTTTTCTATCGGCATCGAGACATCTTCCATTACCTGTTCAGGAGTGGCACCAGGATATACATCCATGACCATTAAGAAAGGAATCGATATATCCGGAATGGTTTCTGTCTTCATTTGTGTACCTGAATAAATTCCAGATACTGTTATAATTATTGTTAATAACCAAACCGCTAGTTTATTTTTTAATACAAAGTTGGCTATACCTCTCACACTTACACCTACCCTAGATTGACTTATTTAACCCATTTATTTATAATAATGACCATTCAGTCATTTGTCAATGAAAGACTATGGGAGAGAACGTAAAATGGTAAAAAAACAACTCATCATGGAAAAGGCCTTGGAGCTTTTTGCAAAGCAAGGTTTCGAAGCAACTTCCGTTCAACAAATAACCGATCAATGTGGGATTTCAAAGGGCGCCTTCTATCTTTCTTTTATATCAAAGGATGAATTAATCATCGCCCTAATTGACCAGTTCATGGAACAAGTTTTCTCTGACATTGACCATATAGTCAGAACTAAACAAGATGAAAAAACTCTTTTGTTTGAGTATTATTATGTAAGCTTTCAATCCTTTAATCAACATAGGGACTTTGCAAATATCCTTATGAAGGAATACACGCAGTCCTTAAACGAAAAACTTATCCTTAAAATGCACAACTTTGACAAACTTATTAATACCACTATTCTTTTAATGATTGACCGTATCTATGGAGAAAAAATAGAACATACAAAATATGACCTGCTCTATTGCATAAAAGGCTTTACAAGAATGTATTCAGAGCTCTTTTTGTATCAGAATATCCCAATGGATATAAAGCTTCTTTGTAAATCTCTTGTGGAAAAAACGGATTTACTGGCTCACGGGATGACGCTTCCTTTTTTAAATATAAAGCAAATGGAGGTCCCTGTGATCCAAATGCAAGGTGATGTAACTAAGGAACAAATGGATTCTCTGATTTCGGAGAAGGCAGAAGAAATGGAGGATTCCATTGAGAAGGAGTCATTGTTGCTTTTACGGGAACAGGTTCTGGACCAAACTTATAGCCTAGCTATTACCAAAGGGCTCCTGGAAAACATCCGAAACCATCCGCATTGCAAGTGGATTGCATACTTATTAGGTAGATATTTCGATCTTTAAATACAGTGGACCTTCGTCCCAAAAAAACACGACAGAACGTTAAACGTTCTGCCGTGCTAGTAGTTATCTTATTTGGCCATTTCCAGTCATTAAGAATTTTATTGTTGTTAGAGCCGGTAACCCCATTGGTCCGCGGGCATGCAGTTTTTGCGTAGAGATGCCGATCTCCGCTCCAAACCCAAGGGCTCTACCATCAGTAAATCTTGTAGAAGCATTATGATAAAGCGAAGACGCATCTACGAGCTTCATAAACACATCTGCCGTTTCTTGTTTTTCTGTGATGATCGCTTCCGAGTGTTTTGTCCCGTACTGTTCTATATGGTCAATTGCCTCGTGTACATCTTCCACAATCTTCATCGCAATGTGTAGGCTTAGGTATTCATTCGCCCAATCCTCTTCTCCTGCCAAGATTGCTTGCGGGATAACCGAAAGTGCCTGCTCATCCCCATGTACCGTAATAGAATGTTCCTGTAATGTCATCACAAGAGCATTTTTATGCTTCAGTAACCAATCCTTATGTATAAGGACCGTTTCTGCAGCATTACAAACAGCTGGACGATCTGTTTTTGCATTGACAAGAATAGGTAATGCCTTATTGACATCGGCTTCTGCATCGATATATACATGGCAATTTCCAACGCCCGTTTCGAGCACGGGCACTGTCGCATTTTTTACAACCGTTTGAATTAAGGAAGCTCCACCACGGGGTATTAGTACATCAATGTATTCTTTCATCGTAAATAATTGCCGAGTAGCTTCTCGGTCTGTACTTGCGATAAATTGAACAGCTTCCTTTGGTATTTTCGTATGTTCTAGCGCATATTGAATGACTTCAACAATCGCTTTATTTGTGTAGATGGCAGATGAGCCGCCTTTTAAAATAATCGCATTTCCGGATTTCAATGCAAGTCCAGTTGCATCGACCGTCACATTTGGCCGCGCCTCATAAATCATTCCAATGACACCCAATGGCACGGTTATCTTTTTCACCTGTAAACCATTCTCTAATGTCCAATCTGAGATGACTTGGTCTGTCGGGTCCTCTAATCCAGCTACCTGACGAATTCCTTCCGCAAAATCAAAGACACGATCCTTCGTTAGTGTTAACCGGTCCATAAATGCAGCTGTGTAACCCGCCTCTTTCCCTTTTTGCAAGTCGGCTTTATTCGCCTCTAAAATGGACTCAAATCCCGCTTCTAAATGTTCCGCTAAAATATATAAGGCCCTGTTTTTATCCTCTTCAGTTAAAATACCTACTTGTTTTGAAGCTTTTTTTGCCATACGCGCCTGTGATCTAATGTCGACATTTTCTTTTATTAAAGTCACCGAATTCCTCCTTTTACATCCCAACCGTTATTGGGGCATCAAGATGGCAAACAAAATCTCCCATCTCCATGATGACTGTGGAATCAATTGCTTGATCCTTTTCATCCTGCAGCATTCGTTGCAAATCCTCAGAAGATACCTTCACTACACCGCGGGCTATTTCTTCATCATTCGTGTCCATTACACGCACAACAGCACCATTTTCAAACCTGCCATTGACCTGATGAATTTCCTTGAGACGCAAGCTTTTTCTCTTAATCACCATTCGATCTGTCGCATGGGGATTAAGAATTATTTCACCTTTAGAACCAGAGTGAAAAGCAATCCATTTTTCCTTTTGATTTAGTGTGGTTTCGGACTTCTTACTATTGAAATAAGTACCAACCGCCCTATCTCCCACGGCATCTACGCTAATATTCTCTTTATTCGCATTTCCTAAAAAGGTAGAAATGCCTGATGCCATCGCAATCTTCACGGCTTCAATTTTCGACTTCATGCCACCCGTACCAAGCGAACTCCCCGAACCACCTGCAGCGTTCTCAATTTTATCGGTAATTTCAGGAACGTTCTCAATTAGCTTTGCATCCTTATGCATCGTCGGATTTTTATCATATAAACCATCTATATCAGATAAAATGACCAACTGGTCGGCATCTACTAATCCGGCAACCTTCGCCGCCAGTGTGTCATTATCACCAAAGTTCAAACGCTCAGTTGAAAGTGTGTCATTTTCATTGACGATGGGAATAATTCCTCGTTCTAATAGGACGTTTAATGTGTTACGAACATTCTGATAGCGTGACTCGTCTAAAAAATCGCTTCGTAGAATCAAAATTTGTGAGGCCACATACCCATGTGATAAAAAGAGATGAGAATAGGATTCGATTAATAAACCTTGGCCAATTGAGGCTGCTGCTTGTTTTTCCGGTAATGAATCAGGGCGTTTCAGACATCCTAGTTTTCGGTAACCGGCGGCAACTGCCCCCGATGAAACAAGAACAACCTCATGCCCTGCATCCTTCAGCTGAGCAATTTCATTCGCTAGTTTTTCGAGCTTTATCTTACTAATTTCCCCATGACGGCTCGTTAATGAGCTACTTCCAATCTTAATGACAACTCTTTTTTCTATGGACATCCGATCAATCCTTATCTTTTTTTGTTTTTGATCGCCGGTAAAAGGTATATTACGTTAGACAGCCTGAACCTTTTGGGTCGTTTTGCTTTCAAGCTGCGAACTTATCTCTTGTGAACGCGTTGCCGCGTGTTTAATAGCTTGTGTGATTGCCTTTCCGCCACCATTCTTTTCTAATGCCGCCAAACCAGCAGCTGTCGTTCCATTTGGTGAAGTCACGTTTTCCCGTAATGTGGTAGGCGTCTCACCCTGTTGCTGAATCATTTTCGCTGCCCCAACAATCGTTTGAGCAATAATATCTCTTGATAACTTTTCCTGTAAGCCGTACTTTTTCACGGTTGCCTCCATATGTTCCATGAGGTAATAAATATAAGCCGGTCCACTGCCCGCTACCCCTGTAAAAACATCCATTTGGTCTTCTGGAATCTCGTAAACGGCTCCTATGGTTTCAAGTAATTCCTTTGCTAGTAACATATTTTCGTTGGTGGTATAAGAGCCGGCCGACATGGCCGTTGCAGATTCTCCAATCATGCTCGATGTATTCGGCATTACCCGAATCACCTGTTGTCCCGCTGGTAATTGCCGCTCCATATAGGCTGTTGTAATACCCGCTAACACGGATAAAACGAGTTGGTTCGGTTGAAGTGAATCTTTGATGGACTGTAATGCACCTTCTGCATCCTTAGGTTTCATTGCGAGGACGATTATATCGATATTTTCTATCTTAAGATCTTGGCTTGGAAGGCCATTAATCTTATATTCTACTTCTAACTGTTGAAGTCTTTCCCTATTCGTTCTGTTGGTTACAAAAATTTGATTTGCCGGGACTTTTCCAGCTGCAATAATTCCTGAAATCATTGCTTCTGCCATGGACCCTGCCCCTATAAAAGCGATGGTTTTTTCAAGTAACATCAAATGTCTCCCTTATGGTAAATTTTTAGCAACGTCCCCATCGTAACATCTTAAAAATCAATATCAAGGGATTCCTGGAAAGTCATGCGCATATGATTCAATTAGTCAGTGTAAACGCCACCATAAAAAGCTAATCACATCTAACCACCTGTTACGCACCCATAACGTCGCTCAGGATAATATTTGAAGGTTGGACAAGGGTCAGCGGTGGGTCGGAGGGACAGGTCCCGTGTCCCAATTCGTGTTAAAATAAAAGGAAAGGGGATGGGAAAAATGGAAAAACAACCTTACATAGATCAATTGTTTGTTGGTAAGCCCAAAACGGTGGGTGACCCGAATGCAAAAATACTCATGGACAAGGAATGGACAAGTGGCATTTTTAAAAAGCCGGTCCAAGCACCGCTCTGGCTCGGTAAGGAAAACTTAGATGGGGACGGCCAGGCAGATTTAAAAAATCATGGAGGACCCGAAAAAGCAGTTCTTGCCTATGCAGCAACCCATTATGAAAAATGGCAAAGTGAATTGGATAATAGCTCAGTTCAAGCAGGAGCAATGGGAGAAAACTTCTCTGTTGTGGGGCTCGATGAAACCAATGTGTGCATAGGTGATATTTTTGAGGTAGGCGAAGCTTTGGTTCAAGTATCACAACCTCGTCAGCCGTGCTGGAAGCCTGCTCGACGCTATCAAATATTGGATTTTGCATTACGGATTCAAAAAAGCGGACGAACTGGATGGTACTTCCGTGTCGTTAAAGAAGGAATGGTAAAAGAACACGATACAATTCAGTTGATTGAACGACCTTATCCTGAATGGACTATCGCTCGCTGCAACGAAATCATGCATGAAAAGAAAGATGATTTAGCGGCAGCAGCAAAACTAGCTGCGTGTGAATATCTTGCACCGAACTGGAAAGAAACACTCACAAAACGACTTCAAGGTGAATCAAAATCGATTGATAGCCGCGTGTATGGGCCGAATAAATAAGAATAGATGGTGGACAGAAATGTGATTTTTTGGTAGAAATCTACAAAAGGTATAACGGCATGGGGGGGGTCTAACGTCTATGATTGGATGAAGGACATAACTGGCGGAATTGGGACTTAAAATGGTCTTCATAACCTTGATGAATACCATTACAATCCAAAATCATGGGCGAAATGTCCTTCATAAGCCCGATGAAGACCATTACAACCAAAAGTCACCACCGAAATGTCCTTCATAACCGTCCAAACCCCTAAAAACCAAATAAGTATTATGATTTTACAAGTCTAATCGCAGAAAGGTCCTTAACACTTAATGCACCAGCTAATGCGATGGAAACCTTTGTATCTTGAATAAAGTTTTCAATCACCTTTTCAACACCTGTCTGCCCAGCAACCGCAAGTCCATATACAAACGGTCTACCAATAAAAACCGCATCTGCTCCTAGTGCAAGTGCCTTCACAATATCGGTACCGCGTCGAATTCCACTATCAAATAAGACAGGAATTTTCCCCTTCACCTCTTCCACAATAAGTGGCAATGCATCAATGGCCGCAATCACACCATCAAGCTGTCTGCCTCCATGGTTGGAAACAATAATTCCATCTATCCCATTTTCAACTGCAAATCTGGCATCATCCGGACTAAGAATTCCCTTTAATAAAATTGGCAACGAGGTCCGTTCCTTTAATTCAGCGACATGAGTCCAGTTAAGTGAAGGATGGTGAATATTATCTAAGATTCCTTGAATAATAGACTCTGAATCTTGACTATCTAGGGAAGATAGGAAAACAGAATCCTGTTCATAATTGCCTTTCCCTACACCAAGCTTTAATGGAGAAAAACGATTCTTCATATCTTCTTCTCTCCAGCCCATCATAAATGTATCAACCGTTAGAACAACTGCTTCATAACCCGCTTCCTCGGCTCGTTTTACCATATTAAAGGAAACCTCTTTGTTATTTGACCAATAAAGTTGAAACCATTTCGAGCTATTACCAGATACCTCTGCTACATCTTCAATTGAGTAGCTAGAAACGGTACTCTGGACAAAAGGCACCTGACAAGCGGCAGCTGCTTTTGACACAGCCAATTCTGCCTCTTCATGTGCCAGCTTTAGCATTCCAACTGGGGCAAGTAAAAAAGGATGAGGATATGTTTTTCCGAACAAGGTGATGCTTGCATCGATATTTGATACATCCCGTAAAACCCTCGGTACTAGGGAATATTTTGCAAATGATTCTTGGTTTTTCCGCAAGGTCACTTCTCCACCCGCTCCTGAACGAACATACCCAAAGCCACCAACAGACATTTTCTGTTTTGCCTCCCGCTCTAATTCCTCATAGGAGACTGGAAAATATTCATCCTTCACGATATTTTCAATGTATGCATCCTTCACTTTAGATGTACTCATCGTATAAAGCCTACTTTCCTCAATTTATTGTGATTACCCATTTTCCAAAAAGACATAATACCTTTTACTTCAAATCCTTTGAAAATTCTTATTAGGATTATAATACCAAATAATATCAACCGCAAATGAAATGGTATTACATTTTCTAGAATTTGGACAATTGAGAAGAAAGCATTGACTTAACTCTAAAATAGGTTTAATATCAAAATATTAAATTTAATAAAAATTCTCTTATTAAGAGCGGCAGAGGGACTGGCCCTGTGAAGCCCGGCAACCATTCATGTTTATCCAAAACACGAACAGGTGCTAAATCCTGCAAAATACGATGTATTTTGAAAAATGAGAGAGGTAGTACTTCTAAAGTATATCCATGCCTCTCTTTATGAGAGGCATTTTATTTTTGATCATTTACTTATATTAAATGAAAGGATTGAGTACATGTCCATAACACTGGTTAAAGGAGCTCCAGGTCATTATAGAATTGGTGAGGGGATCCTAAAAGAATTGGAAATCCTATTATCTGAGCTCAAGGTTCAAAATATTCATATAGTATGCGGCACGAAGGCCTGGAATGCAGTTCGCCCCTATTTGCCGGAAAAAATAGCAAAATCCCCTAGTTCGAGTTTTACTTTCATTGAGGGTCACTGCACTTTACAAAAGGTTGAAAGTATTTCTAATCAGTTATCAGCAAGTTCAGCTGATGCAGTGATCGGCATCGGAGGCGGAACCGCATTAGACACCGCCAAGGCTTCAGCTGTAAAAGCAGGTATAAAATCAATATTGATTCCGAGTATTGCATCAACATGTGCGGCATGGACTCCACTTAGTGTGTTTTATGACCAAAATGGCGTTTTTACACACTACACTGAATTCCCTCTCGCTAATACCCTAGTACTTATCGAGCCCGCTGTTATTGCCAAAGCTCCGGTAAAGTATTTACGGGCCGGAATTGGTGATACACTGGCAAAGTTTTATGAAGCAGATGCTTTAATTTCTTCATTCTTTAAAAATCAAGAGCTGCCGGTTTGGCTTAAGGTTTCACAATTCTCAGCATCTATTTGCAGAGATGTTCTGTTAAAGGATGCCACAGAAGCGATTCAATCTGCTTCTGAAGGAAGAGTCTCTGATGAGCTGATTAGGGTAGTTGAAGCCATTATTATGACTGGTGGTATGGTAGGAGGTTTCGGCGGAAAAGCAGGAAGAGTAGCTGGCGCCCATTCCATTCATAATGGCCTAACTGAAGCAAACGAAGCCAGAAACTATTTACATGGTGAGCTAGTTGCATATGGAATATTGGTCCAATTAGCCCTAGAAAATAAAGATCAAGAGCTTTTAAGACTTTCAAACTATTACCATGATTGGGGACTTCCAGTAAATTTAAAAGACTTAACGATCGATCCGAAGAACCAAATCCTTTTAGAAAAAATTATTAAAAAAGCAACTCTTCCACAGGAATCCATTCATTTTATGGATATGAAAATTTCGGAAGATGCTCTCTTATCTGCGATTAGGAAAGTGGAAAATCTTAATTTCTCAAAGGTTCATTAAACTTGTAAGTTATAGAAATAGAATAGGTATAAATCCAACCCAAAATATATACTACGAAAAGAGGAAAAAACATGAAAAAATGGTTGTTAGCAAGTTTACTTGTTTTAGTTATCTCAGCTCTTGCAGCTTGTGGGGGAAACAGTGCAAGTAGTTCAAAAGGCGAAAAAGCTGAAGCCTTATACAGTGATGAAAAGTTGGTTATTGGTGTAACTGCAGGTCCTCACGAACAAATTCTTGAAAAAGTAAAAGAACTTGCAAAAAAAGAAGACCTAAATATTGAGATCAAAGTCTTTACCGACTATGTTATGCCCAATATTGCTTTAGATGAAAAAGAGCTTGATTTAAATATTTTCCAAACTGAACCATACTTTAATGCATTTAAAGAAGACCGTAAATTGGATCTTATCAAATCGTTTGATACTGTAACTTTCCCAATGGGGATTTATTCTTTGGAGGTAAAGGATGTTTCGGAACTAAAAGATGGTGCTAAAATTGGTTTACCTAGTGATCCTACAAACAGCGGACGTGCACTTCTTCTATTCGAAAAAGCTGGATTCATCAAATTAAATCCAGATACTGGAATCAACTCAACTGTAAAGGATATTGTGGAAAACAAAAATAATTATGAGTTCATTGAACTTGACTCTGCACAAATAGCACGTCAACTGGAAGAGCTTGATGCAGCCGCAATTAATACGAACTTTGCGATTGAAGCAGGATTTACACCATCCCAGGATGCCATTTTTATTGAACCTAAGGATTCTCCATATATAAACCATGCCGCCGTAAGAATTGAAAATAAAGATGATGAAATCATTAAGAAATTAGCGGATATTTATCGCAGTGAAGAAATCGCAAAATTCGTGGAAGAAGAATTCAAAGGATCTGTTATTCCATCTTGGTAAGAAAAAAATCTACAGGAGGACGTGGTAACCTTATTTATACTGCGTCCTCTTTATACTAGTAATATTATTTTTAACTAATAAATGATACCTGCAAAACATGATTGATAAAAAGGATATACCAGCTTAGAAGGGAGTTTTACAAATGATTGAACTAGTGGGAATCTCAAAGACTTTTACAGCTAAACAGGGTTCAATTCACGCGTTAAAGGATGTTTCCGTTTCCGTAAATAAAGGGGAGATATATGGTGTGATTGGTTATAGTGGTGCTGGAAAGAGTACCCTTATCCGATGTGTGAACCTTTTAGAAAAGCCTGATTCCGGGTCTGTAATCGTAAATGATGTAGATTTGACAAAGCTCTCAACTGGAAAACTCCGTGAAGCTCGGAGAAGAATCGGGATGATTTTCCAAGGCTTTAATCTTTTGAAAACAGCTACAGTTTACGAAAACATCTCACTTCCATTAAAGCTTACTGGCTTAACCAAGAAAGAAGTCGAGGAACGAGTTACGAAATATTTACGTATTGTAGGCCTCGAAGATAAGCATCATGCCTATCCTTCTGAGCTCTCAGGCGGACAAAAGCAAAGAGTAGCAATTGCACGTGCATTAGCCCATGAACCAGAGATTCTTTTAAGTGATGAAGCGACAAGTGCACTTGACCCCGATACAACAGAAGCAATTTTGGACTTATTATTAAAAATTAACAAAGAACTAGGGATCACCATTTTACTTATCACTCATGAAATGAATGTCATTCAACGGATATGTGACCGAGTTGCTGTTATGGAAAATGGCGAGGTTATTGAAGAAGGAACAACGAGAGAGATTTTCACATCGCCTCAGCATCATACAACAAAAAGATTTGTTAATAGCCTATTTTCACATAAGATCCCGGATGAATTACTCACTACTTTAAATGAAACAGGCCAAGTAGTCACCCTTTCCTTTTTTGGAGAATCTTCTGGGGAACCGGCTTTAGCCTTAGTCAGTAAGAAATTTGATGTCTATCCAAATATCCTATCGGGAAGTATTACCCGCTTAAAGGAAGAAAACTTTGGACAGCTTTTGATCCACTTAAAGGGCGACATGGTTGAGATTGAAAAAGCCCTGACTTTCTTAGAAGAACATCATGTACATGTGGAGGGAGTGAAAGTAAGTGAAAGCAAGAATAGAAGAATTTCTTGAGCTTTGGGGCATTGATCTTTGGGAAGCAACCGTTCAAACTTTTCAAATGGTTGGAATTGCATTGGGGATTTCCATATTAATTGGTCTGCCATTGGGAATATTGCTTGTTTTAACAAGACCAGAAAAGGCATTTGCTAATAAGTATGTCTATCAGATTTTAAATATTATTATTAATATTATTCGTTCCATCCCATTTATCATCTTATTGTTCTTCATCCTTCCTTTTACAAAAGTAATTGTTGGGACATCAATTGGTGTTAAAGGTGTTATCGTTCCATTAGTTGTGTATACAGCCCCATATATTGCAAGATTAATGGAAACAGCCCTCTTAGAAGTAGACCGTGGCGTGTTGGAGGCCTATGAAGCAATGGGAATAAAAACACGGCATATCATATGGAACGTGCTTGTAAGGGAATCACGTTCATCCATTATTCTAGGCTTAACCATTGCAACCATTGGTCTTATTGGGGCCTCGGCAATGGCCGGGTTGGTTGGCGGGGGCGGACTCGGAGACCTTGCCTATCGCTACGGTCACCTTCGTTATGAAGTGGATGTTATGTATATAACCGTAATTTTGCTTATTATCTTAGTCCAAGGACTCCAATCATTAGGCAACCGTCTAGCATCACGTTTGAAGAAGGATTAGCCTTCAAGGTGTTTTGGTACAGAGGGACACGTACCTCCCCCCATAATTTTAATTAATTAAAACTTGAAATATATCAAAAAACTTGGTATCATACTAACAAATCAAACAGACTATATGTGACTGGCGAACGCGGATAACCGCGAGGGAGCATATAGTGTCGGAGCCGTTCGCCTGGGCAGAGGTAAGGGAAAGTCCCTTGCCTCTTTCTGTTTAATTTTATTCAATCGGGGATGAAACCCCGATTGAATAAAATTAAAGCCTCCGGCGGATGCCACGATTTTTAAAAGGAAGGTTTTCGAGCTAAACTCGAAAAAAATCGGGCACAAATACGCCAAGGCGCATTTGATTATGTGGATTGGTGCTTACCAACCCTTAACAGATCCAGACCTCATAATTCGTATATTGTAAGTTTTCTATACTTAAAATCTATGTTCAGGAAGAGGTAGACGAGATGAGCACACTTATTGAAAATCAGGTAAAAACGATTAAAACATTAAATAACATTGCGGAAAGCGGACTAAAGGTGTTCAAGCATGATCATTTTACAATCGATGATCAAAGTGAAAACCCTGATGCAATCCTCGTTCGCAGCTACAATATGCATGACCTTGAGATTGGTGATAACGTTAAAACAATTGCACGCGCAGGTGTTGGTGTTAATAACATTCCCATTCAAAAATTTACTGAGAAAGGGATTGTTGTTTTTAATACACCAGGTGCCAACGCAAACGCTGTAAAAGAAATGGTTTTAACTGCTTTAATGGCTACATCCCGAAATCTTTTCGCAGGTATTTCTTGGACAAAAACACTTGAAGACAAAGGCGATCAGATACCAGCCCTCGTTGAAAAAGGCAAAAAACAATTTGTCGGAAAAGAAATTAAAGGGAAAACGTTGGGTGTTATTGGTTTAGGTGCAATTGGTGCGCTTGTTGCAAACGATGCGCTAGATCTTGATATGGATGTCATCGGATTTGATCCGTTCATCTCTGTTGATACAGCTTGGAGCCTGTCACGTAATGTTCAGCGTGCAATGTCAATTGAACAGCTGTTTGCAGAATCTGACTATATTACCGTACATGTTCCACTAACAAACGATACAAAAGGAATGTTTAATAAGGAAACATTCAGCATCATGAAACCAGACGTTCACATTATCAATTTCTCACGCGGGGAACTTGTGAACGAAATTGATATGGCAGTTGCACTTGAAGACGGAATTGTTGGAAAGTATATGACAGATTTCCCTAATGAAAATGTGTTAAAAATGAAGAATACCATTTGCACACCACATCTTGGCGCTTCAACAAATGAATCTGAGGAAAATTGTGCGATTATGGCAGCTCGTCAGACAAAGGAATTCTTGGAGACAGGAAATATTAAAAACTCAGTAAATTTTCCAAACGCGTCTCTACCTTATACAGGAAAAACACGGGTAACAGCTTTCCATAAAAATGTGCCGAACATGGTTGGGCAAATCACATCTTCAATCTCAAACTATGAGTTAAACATTGCTGACATGGTAAACAGAAGCCGTGGCGAATACGCATATACGATGATTGACATTGATAATAAAGTGAACGGTGAAATCGTTCCTAGTATACTAGAAAAGATCAAGCAAATTAGCGGAATCATTTCAGTACGTGTAATTTAAGATAAAAGTAGAAAAAGTAGAAGCAAGGGCGGCTGCCCTTGCTTCTTTTGTTTGGACCACTATTTGTCCCTTTCGCGTGCCCCTTATTAAAAAACCACTTCTTCAGACAATTCATCGGTTGCTGTGTTAATGAATAATCCGTGAACGATTACATCAGATGGCATAAGCGGATGGTTGCGGATCGTATCAGCACTTTTTTCCACATAATCGGTTGCTGTCCTGTTCCCTTCTAGCCATCCGCGCAAACTCATACTAGGAAATTCCGGCATACAATTTTCGAAAAGATACTCAAGTGTTTCGAGTTTATCCTGTGGGACAGAGGGACAGGTACACCGTCCCGGTTGGGACGATGTACCTGTCCCCTCGTCCCCAACGACAAAAATGTCTTCAATGTTTTCCTGGTATACTGTTATGATGATATCTCTCATGATATCGCCGAAGGGTTGTAAAACTTCGCGTCCATAACTATTCAAGATGATGATATCCTCCGGGTTGATATCGTTCAGATAGTTGGTTAAATATTCTGGTTTGTATTCTGTCCCAGCTACAAACAATACCTTCTTTTTTTCACCTAGATACATAGCTTTCACCCCGTCTTTTTTATGATAGTTGGCTTTCCAAATCACCAGAGAGTTTGAAGACAATGACCCGTTCGCCAGTATGTGTACTAATATCAGTGTAAAAACTAACGACTTCCTGGCCCGTTATTGCGTAAATGATGTTTTTTAATTCTTCTACTCCAGACTCCACTAAGCTATTTCGGCTTTGTTTAACGGCCAAGAGTCCACGTTGGTCCTCACAAAGCGAATACTCAGCCGGAGTTAAAATACCACGCAAGACAACAATAATCATATCTCGCAAAATATCCGATTTTACCGACACTGAGCCGCGCCCAAGATAATTTTTTTCCCAATGTGTTAATTCTTTACTTATTTCGGCTTCGATTGCTCCTTTTGACTTCTCCATTGTGACTTTTCCTTCTTTCTTATGTAAAATTTAGGAAAAGTGGTTATGACCAACTCTTCCAGTTTCCTTCCGGATCAATTGATGCAAGGCGAATCCATCCATTTTGAACCTTTTGGCGGAATATTGGGTCTTGCCCAAGCAGCCTTTCCACATTTTCTTTTGGAGCTTGGATGATAACTAATAATCTTAATGGTTTGTGATACATTTCATTATCTGACTTCATCACTGACTGCCAAGGAAGACCAGTTAATAAGTCACTAGCGTTGCCCTGCATGACTCCAATACCAGATGTGACAGTTTGGGTCGCTTTATTCCCGCTGCCATAATAATGAGGGGCAACAGTTGATGCATAGTATTGCAAGTTAATCCACTGACTAACGGTTGCCGGACCCGACATTATGTTTGCAAGCAACTCACCATTTTCATCCTTTTTCCAAGAATAGTTATGAAGAAAGACCTCTCCATTCAAATTACACTTTTTCGTAAGCTCGCGTTCTCCAATAATAAATGCGGCATTACGTGCAAGTCCCCACTCAGGGCGAACCTCGCTCCAATCATCTGAAAAACGCTTTGCCACTAAACTTGGATTTTTACATTTCGAGATGATATTTGGCAATTGCTGCATCCGCTCGGCATTTGCCTCATGACTAACCCTTGGAAGTGCTTTTTTGACATGCTCAAATGCTTCCTTTGCTGTAGCTGAAAGTTCATCAGGGACATAAACCCAATGTAACTCATCAAGTGATGTGATATGCTCACTAGCTGCAAATACGGTATCATTCGGAATGAAAATTCCCTTTTCAGCAAGACCTTTTCTAACAGTTGGAAGATTACATAAAGTAGCAAGCACCCTCGCGTTAAATTCACCTGATGCCCCCCCACATGCACCGCAGTCTAGTGCAGAAGCGTATGGGTTGTTGATGCTGCGGCTTCCATGACCGCAAATTACAACTAAAGGAGCGAAATCTGCGGTAAGCCCCATCATTCTTAAAGCTTGCTCGACATAATGTACCTTAGCCTCTTCTGTAAACCCAACCGGCAGCTCTGACTTGATATTGTACGTTTCGTCTAGTGATAGTTTAGCAGATGGCTTACGCAGCCACTTTTTACGAATTTTGCTAAAGGATGAATCCATACTTCCCGGAGCAAAACTACGAACCAACGTATGCAACCCAAGCCATGGACCACTTATTTCCGGCAATACAAGACTTGAAAGCAGGTTGTGTTTCATCGTCTTAAATATCCCCCCAGGTGATTGGGTCGCATGAAGACGTTGTTCATACTGTTTTAAATCTATATTTGATTCAATAACTTTGAATTGCGGCTTGTTCATAACCGGCAAAGATCGATGGCTATGATTACTGCAAAGCTTTTGCGTTTCGATCGGTAATCCAAAAAATCCAGCTGTACCAAATGTCTCAAAAGGACCTAGCTCTTCCAGTTTACGACGAAAAGGCTCTGAGCGCACATCAATACAAAAGACGAATTGTGCCTGTACTGCATTTTCATTTTTTTCATATTGGTTCGATTTTGCAGTTACCATATTCATTAATTGATGCTCATAGGTTTTTTCCCACGCTTCCATCCAAAGGCGCTGACGTGACGTCTTATCGAAATTAAAGCCTAGCGTAATACGTGCTTTTAGTTCCGATAGAGACAGCCTGTTCCATTCATGAACTGATAGATTGCTATAATGAACACATGTTGTAATCAAGGATTCTAAATGTCCACTATCTTCAATGTTTTGCTCTTTTAATGGCAAATATGATTGAATTAAGGCCCATTCCATAGAAACTCGAACTGCTAAATAGTCGATTAGCAGTGTCTGATCCTTTGCTGATTGCTGAGATCGCCACAACATCATACCCGCCCAACCAGGCAAAACAAGTAGATGGGCTTCTAGATACTCTTGTATGTCTAAATAGGGAATTTCCAGTCTGCTTAATACTTCCTTTAATGCAAAATCTGCATCACCTGGCAACTGATCTAACTGCTTGCGAACCTTGGTATTTAGGGCTGGATCCAGCTTCACAAGTTTTCGCCATGCATGATAGAAACCTTCCTCTCGATTCGGCATAGACCAGGCATCCTGTGACTCGTCTAAAAACAATTTACACCACTTAATGATATGATGGTTTAGTTCATTAGCCACTTTCCCATTACCTAACTGTTCCAAGTGCTGACTTAATGTACGGACAGCATAATTTTTTCTAAATTGAAATTTGAATGGACCACATTTTTTTGCTAGCCTCTTTAATTCTGGCGTCTCCAATTTATTGGGTGATACATCATTTAAAAGAATAGCTCTGCAGTATTGCTCAGCATCCCCTCGTGACAGTCCTATAGACTGCGTATCAAGCCACTTTTTTAGCCCCTTTTCTAAAAAATCAAGGTTAATCTCCCCCTGATTCCGAGCCGTCTGTAGCATATTGTCACTAGGATATATATTTACATCACATACATTTTTAAGACGGCGCGCAACCTGTTCAAATGATTGTTGTTCTAAGCCTGCCCAAGGACTGCGGGCTGCAAACGTATGAATAGGACCAAGCGGTGCAATCACTTTACTTGCCGCTTCCACTACATCATTCACGTCAAGTTGAAAGGCATCTAGTTCCTTTTCTAAATAAAGATTTTTAGCTAATGTGGTATTCATCATACATTCCCCTCTTTTTGTATTAGATACGTTGGATGGCTTTCGATCGAGTCCTGCCCGGGTTCACTCAATTTTATAAGCCAAAGATAGATCAAGGCATATGCTTTTGATGACCGATGACGAACCGACAATAAGCCTATCACACTTCCAGCCAACAAAATTACAAGCAGTAAAACAGCTTCAAGTATTGGTGGCTGTCCCCCAGTTTGAATCATTTCATGCAACAGATTTATAAAAGCAGAGTGGATGAGGATATATCCTCCCCCTACTAGTAGAATCAAAGAAAATCCAACGAAACGCCCGATATGCCCATACCCCGAGGCTACAAGCTGCTTCCAAGCGTAGAACACTGACCACCCTATTATGACAGCACTTATTAACTGATACGTTTCCCCATGAGAGGTAATCCAAAAACAAGCGCCAACAACTAAACCCAGGGCGCCTCCGGTTATCGTCCATAAAAAAGACGCTGGTTGTGGCGAACGGGTAACAGCCCCATTTTGATGAACGGCACTACCTGCTTGCAAGAAAAGAGTAGCTTTAAATAATCCATGTAAGACAGCGTGAATAATTGCTGCAAGGTAAGCGCCTAGTGCACATTGAATGAGCATAAAAGCCATCTGGGCAATCGTAGAACCAACAAGTTGCCGTTTATAATCCACCTGAACTAACATCATTCCAGTTCCGATTAATACGGAAAAACTAGCAAAGATAAGTAGGACAATTTGTGCAGGATCACCGTTAAAAAGAGGTGCAAAACGTGATAAAATCATCCCCCCGGCATTCACAATACCTGCATGCATGACAGCAGAAATCGGCGTTGGGGCAACAGCTGAGTCTAACAACCAACGCTGAAAGGGCCACTGTGCTGCAGGAATAATGACGGAGAACACAAGAAGAATATTGATACAGGTTTTCTCCCATGCAGCAAGTTGTTTCATGCTGTCTTCGGTAAGTAAAAGTGATAGCTGACAGTGACCTGTAGATTGTGTGACCCACATAATTGCAACAAGCAGGATAAGCCAGCTTATTGCAAATTGTTTACTAGAAATTTTTGCAGCGTTTCTTGCCACTTGCCATTCTTTTCTTAATCCGATAAGTAGCGTCAATCCAAGAAGTGTTACGCCCCAGAAAATGAGTAATAAACGAAGATCATCACTAAGCCATGCAAGTGAGTCAGCAACTGTTGTAAGTGTTAGTAATACAAAATATTTTCGATACGAGCGATCGCCCAGTAAGTAACGTACAGAGTACCGTTGTACAATTAACCCAATTGTAAGAACAAATCCCGCCAATAGCCACGTTAAGGAATCAAAGCTCCATGGTCCAACAATTGTGCCGCCACTTTGTAAAACAAGCGCGGACATAGCTATGATCGGAGGCAATGCAATAATGCCAATGTGAATCCGAACATAAGTCAACGGAACTCTTGGGTTTAAAAAAAGGAATCCACTGATCACCGAAAGTGCAAGCACTATAAAAAATATCGATTGCAGTGAAAGATTTAATGAACTTAGCATTTCGCCTCTCCTCCGATTTTTAAGAAAAAATAAAAAAACCGACAATTTCAATGGTTAATGGTCCTATGACCATTAAACGCTGAAAATTGTCGGTTTACTTTTAAACGAACCCTATTGGTTTTTTTACAGTCTACCGTCTTTATGTATTTTATGAACCGTTCATGTTGCTCTATATCACTATTTTTAATAGATTCACTTTTTCATATAATCAATACAGAATTATTAACTCTATGCTAAAGAAAACTATACATTTTATAGTGACAAAACAAGCATTAATTTGTGTAATTAATTTTACTATTTAATAAATATTTTTGTCAAGTGAGTTTCAAAAATGATTTTAAGATTTTTGGAACCTTACTTTATGTTTTGATCATGTAAAGGTATTATAAAATGTAAAGGAGTGGTTTTATGTCTGATTTTAAAGAATCAAAAAAGATAAATGCAAAACCGGGTGATCAAGTGGTTTTTTATTACAATGAAGAATCTGAGGAAATTTCAGTAAGCAGTATAAAGAAGGATTCATTATTATCTTTATATGGAAGTATGCCGCCAAAAGGAGATAAAAGTCAGAAAGATTGGGACGCCATCAGAAATTTAGCTAGGGCTGAATATTTAAATAGAGACGGAAATATAGAAGAGTATTAAAAAAGAGCTAATCAGCTTTCTGATTAGCATCGAAGATTCTACACAATTATTGATTCGCTTTTTTCACCCATTCAGCTACGGTAACTGTACGTTTTGCTTGGTGTTTAACTGCACCTTGTACATCTTCAATCATTTTTCCATCTTGGCCGACTGTTACACTTGTTCCATACGGGTTTCCGCCTGCCCCAAATAAAACTGGATCTGTGTAACCAGGAGGTGCTATAATTGCACCCCAGTGCATCATGGAAGTGTATAAGGATAAAATAGTAGCTTCCTGACCGCCATGTGGATTTTGTGCAGATGTCATCGCACTTACTACTTTGTTAATTGTCTTACCACTTGCCCAAAGACCACCCTGTAAATCAAGGAATTGTTTCATTTGTGATGGCATGTTTCCAAATCTTGTTGGTACACTAAAGATTATCGCGTCAGCCCACTCAAGATCAGCCGATGTTGCAACTGGTACATCTTTTGTTGCTTCAACAGTTGCTTTCCATGCTTCATTTCCCTGAATGACTGACTCTGGTGCTAATTCTTGTACTTTTAATACCTTAACCTCAGCACCAGCTTCTTTCGCTCCTTCTTCAGCCCACTTCGATAATTGATAGTTTGTACCACCCATGCTGTAAAAAACAACAGCTAATTTCACATTTGACATTGTTTCATTCTCCTTTGTTGTTGAACTTCCAAATAATTTGGACAGGAAACCCATGTTTAACACACCACCTATTATTCCTATTTACTAAGACCTCATTCAATATTTCTAAACTTTATCCCACTCATTTGAATCTGTATTAAAAATCATTTGACTAACTGATAATATCTTGCCTCCATTGATTGCAAATTAAACCGAGGTGGTTTTTTTATATAAAAAAAGAGCTAATCAACCATGCTGATTAGCTCTAAGTTTAGTATTATCCTGCTTTTTTTGTTTCAGTTGAATCTTGGTTAAATAGTAATTGACTTACTGAGAATGCCTTACTTCCATTTATAATTAGATATACTGCAATAGCTAAAAACGCTAAATCTAGTTCGTATCCTGCCATTTGACCATTACCCAATAAACCAATCGAAAGTTTGACCTTTAATGTTGCCCCAATCATTAATAAAGCAAATAAAACAGAAACAAGTCTTGTTGCAAATCCAATGATTAAAGCTATACCACCTATCATTTCAAGCAATGCAACTCCATACGCCATAAATCCAGGTAGGCTTATACTCTCAAACCATCCAACAATATTCTCAATTCCACCTTGGAACTTTACTAACCCATGAATAAAAAATAGTACTCCTAGTGTAACTCGTAAAATAAGTGCGCCAATTTCGTGTTTTTGTAACATTTTCTTTACCTCATTTAATTATTATTTTTAGACTATAATTTGCGATACCAACCGGCAGCGGCTTCTACTTCTGTTGCTGTTAATTGATGTCCTCGATCTTCCCAATGAATTTCTACGTCCGCATTCGCTTTCTCCAATAAAGCCTTTAACTCGGCTGATTCCAAAGGAGAGCATATTGGATCATTTGTCCCAGCTGCGATAAATACTGCTTTTCCAGTTAAATCTGGAAGATCCATTCCTTGTCGAGGTACCATTGGATGATGCAGAATTGCACCCTTTAATGCATTTTGATAGTGAAATAAAAGACTAGCTGCTATATTTGCTCCATTTGAATATCCAATCGCAATGATATTATCCCGATCGAATCCATATTTTTCTGCAGCTTCATCTAGAAATTCATTTAATTCTTTTGTTCGGAAAATAAGATCTTCTATATCAAAAACACCTTCTGCCAATCTCCTAAAGAAACGGGGCATTCCGTTTTCTAAAACATTCCCACGAACACTTAACACATTTGCCTCATCATCAATTCTCCCTGCAAGAGGTAACAAATCTAATTCATTTCCCCCTGTACCGTGAAGCATTAAAAAAGTAGGTTTTTCGGGGTTTGTACCCTGATTAAATATGTGTTTCATCGTTACTCTCCTTCCAAAACACGAACCTCAACAGGAGGTAAGGTCTCTTCTAATTCTTCTCGTTTTTCCTCTAACCATGAAGGAAGCATAAGCTTCGTCCCAAGTTCAGATTGTGGTTCATCCACAGCAAAACCAGGAGGATCAGTTGCTATTTCAAAGAGAATACCTCCATCTTCGTGAAAATACACAGCCTTAAAATAGTTTCGATCGCGTATTTCAGTTGGATAATATCCTTTATTTTTAAGAAGTTCGCTCCATTTGAGGAGATCTTTTTCGTCCTTTGCTCTCCAAGCGATATGATGAACCGTTCCAGCACCCATAAGACCTCTAACTGAAGGAGTTAACTTAATATCTATGATATTTCCAAGTGTTGCTTCCGATTTGAATCTAAGATAACCATCTTCATCACCAATACATGTTAGACCTAACACATTCTCTAATACTTCAGCAGTTTTATTAGGCTGTGCGGATAATAAAGTTGCTCCAGCAAATCCCTTTATGGCATGCTCTGCTTCAATCCCTTGGAAACTCCAATTATTTACCGGACCATTGCTTCTCTCCATTAGTTCTAATTCAAGTATGTCTGGATCTTGAAATGCTAGATAGCTTTCACCAAAGCGCTTGTGAGTCTTAAAATCAATGCCAAACTTACTTAAACGCTTCTTCCAAAACTCTAATGATCCGGTTGGAATGGAGTAGGCTGTTACCCCAACCTGTCCCATGCCTATTCGACCTTTTAACTGTTTTGGCCATGGAAAAAAGGTAATAACAGTTCCTGGTTCTCCAGCTTCATTCCCAAAATATAAATGATAACTTTGCGGTCGATCAAAATTAATGGTTTTTTTAACCAGCCTTAACCCTAAAACACCTGCATAAAAATCAATATTCCTTTGTGCATCGTTTACCATTGCCGTTATATGATGGATACCAGACGTTTGTTGCATCTTTTACACTCCATTCTGGGGCAAGATACAGAACACTTGCCCCAAATCTACTTTCTATATAATAATGTACCTATTTAGGTCGTTCTATTTCAAAGGTTTCTCCAATTTTCGCATAGCTAGCACCCGCTAATCTGCTTACAGCAGCGAGTCCTCTTGGATTAATTCTTCCGTTTTCATAGATATCATCTTCTATGTGGAATTGAACAACTCTTCCGATGATTAAATCACAACCAGGAGAATCAGCTCCTCCCAATTCCAATGAATGCTCTAGTACACATTCCATTCGAACCTTTGCCTCTTTCACACCAGAAACTGATATCTTTACACTTTCAACTGGAGTTAATTCCGCCAACTCAATTTCGCTTTGATTCGGCGGTAAACTAGCAGCTGTTTCATTTATCTTTCCAACATTATCCTCATCAACAATATGAACGACAAATTCCTTTTTATTTATGATGTTCCTAGCAGTATCCTTCTGTCTCCCTCCAGAACGTTGTATGGATAGAGAGATCATTGGAGGATTAGAAGATACAATATTAAAATAACTAAAGGGTGCACCATTTATAACGCCATCCTCAGACAATGTTGTGACGAATGCTATAGGTCTAGGGATAATGCTTCCGATTAAAAACTTATAATTTTCTCTTTCCGAAAGGGTAGTAGGGTCAATTGAAAGCATGGGAATCGCTCCTTATTAGTCGAGTTCTTTCACCTTAATTGGAATTAAGCTACGTTCAAGTTGCTCTCTGTATTGCTCATACTGTGCAGGTAACATTAATTGTTCTCCCATTGTCTCATGTGATTCATCATGAGCGAATCCAGGGGGATCTGTTGCAATTTCAAATAATATTTCGCCATGTTCTCTAAAATAAATGGCATTGAAATAATTTCTATCTTGTACAGGAGTTACGCCATAGCCATTTGTAGCAACATATTTTTGCCAATCTAGTTGGTCATTGTCATCAATTGCTCTCCATGCGATATGGTGAACAGTTCCAACTCCCATTTGTCCTTTTCCGGATTGAACCATCTTTAGGTCAATGATATTTCCAATGTCAGCAGAAGAACGATAACGGACAAAATCTCCTTCTTCAGCAACCTTTTCAAGCCCCATTACATTTTCTAGTAATTCAGCAGTTTGATCTGGCTTAGATGAAAATAGGATTGCGCCGCCAAAGCCTTTAATAGCTACTTGAGGGGTTACATCTCCGAATTTCCAATTATTGATGGCTCCCTCTTCTCTCTCAACTATTTCAAGGTGTAGGCCATGTGGGTCATCGAATTCCAAATATTCTTCACCAAAACGTTTTATTGAAGTGTAAGGGATTTTAAACTTTTCTAATCTTGCTTTCCAGAAATTTAAAGCTCCCGTTGGAACGGCGTACGTAGTAACACCTACCTGACCATCACCAATTTTTCCTTGATAGGCATCCGCCCAAGGGAAAAATGTAATAATTGTCCCTGGATTTCCACCCTCATCCCCAAAATACAAATGATACGTTCCTGGATCATCAAAATTTACAGTTTTCTTTACTAAACGCAAGCCTAAAACCCCTGCATAGAATTCAACATTTTCTTGTGGATGACCTACTATTGCTGTAATGTGGTGAATACCCATTGTTTTTTTAGTCATTCTAGTTTCACTCCTAATTTTTTTATATTTTTCGCTTAATACATGAAACAAATTCATTATCTATAATTAAAGAATCTTTAATTCGAGGTATTTATCTAAAAAAAATTAAAAATTACTTTTCAACTTTTTCTTTTACTTTCCTTAACAGGTTTACAAGTGTGTTCCTCTCATTTTCATCTAAAGAGTCAAAAACACTATCGACGAAAGTCTCGTGTTCGGGCATTACTTTTTTCATTAGATCATTTCCGGTATCAGTTAATGTCACATGAATGGCTCTTCTGTCGTCAGGACAAGCACTTCGTCTCAGAAGCCCTTTTTGTTCCAATTTATCGATTACATATGTCATCGAGCCACTTGAAATGAGTATGCTCTTACCAATTTGTTGTATTGTTTGCATACCTTTATGAAAAAGTACCTCTAACACCGAAAAATCAGTAAGGCTAAGGTTATTTTTAAGCATCTCGTCCCTAATTGACTCTTGGATTGCTCTAGCTGTATGCATTAATAGTAAAAATGGTTCGTTGGAGCATTTTCGTTCCAAAATAACACCTCCCTACAATTATCCTAAATTGATTTATCTTGGTTTCGAGATAATAATAATACATAAAAAATCATTTGTCAATATCATTCGGTTTTACGAATATCTTTTAACATCGGCCTTTAATATATCTTCTGTTTTGAGTTCAAGCGTTTTCTCCAATAATTCTATCGTGCGTACTGTTTCGCGAATATCTTCTTCTGTTACTACATTTGCAGATTTCTTTTCTTCAATTAAATTTTTGATTGTAGACTTAAAAGCGTTAGTATTAATTAGCCATTCCCCAATAAGTTTCTTGGTTGCTACTCTTTCTTCTACATCCTTCACACTAAAAATGTTTTGTACAACAGGTTCCAATAGAGTAATTGTATTCATTTCCGGATGTATCCTTATCCAAAAGTAATTAATCTGGTTATCATAATAATGTTGATCTACTAAACGATAATATTCAATTCCTATCTTTATATCGAAAAAGGGACTATCTGCTGTAGGAATTCGTAAATCGGCTACTAAAACATTTTTTTGATTATCTAAATAGGTTTCCAATCCATTTTTTATCTGAATCATTTTAGCATCTAATACTTGCATTTTTTATACCTCTCTCCACTTATATAGAAATATATTATTTAATAAGGTTACTTTATATAACAAACATTACACCAATGGTTACTTTTAGTCAACTAGTTATTATTTTATACGCATTATATTTTTCACTATTTGTTCACATGTACCCTTTTTATAATGGGTTTTATGGGTTATAATAAAATAATATAATATATTACCTTGTTACTTTTTATTCACACACACTACTTTAGGAGGTGTTTAATCATGATGGAGAAAGATATTCAGGAAAGAGTATGTTCAAAAGTTGAAGAATCATATCATATAGTAGGGAAAAAATGGATGTGTTTGATCATTCACACATTAATGGAAGGCCCAAAGCGATTCAGTGAAATTCATACGTTTATACCAGATTTAAGTAAACGAATGCTCAATGAACGGATAAAAGAGCTAGAATATTGCGGAATTGTTTTAAGGAACGTTATTACAGATCGCCCAGTCCGTACTGAGTATTCACTTACAAAAAAGGGGCATGAATTAGGGAAGTCATTAAAAACGGTTGAAGCATGGGCTGAAAAATGGTTATAACTAAAATAAAGCACGAAAAAGGGATACTATTCTTTCTAGTATCCCTACATTTATATCCAAACTATTTTGAAATACGTTCTAACAATTTAGCTCTTTCTTCTTCGTATCCTGGTTTGCCTAACAGTGCAAACATATTCGTTTTATAGGCTTCTACCCCTGGTTGATCAAACGGGTTAACGCCCATTAATAATCCGCTAATGCCACACGCTTTTTCAAAGAAGTATACCATTTCCCCAAATGTAAATTCGTCTAATCTGTCAAGCTCCACGGAAAGGTTCGGAACTCCTCCATCTACATGAGCTAAAACCGTACCTTGTGCAGCATTCTTATTCACATAATCCATTGTCTTTCCGGCTAGATAATTTAAGCCATCTAGATTAGATGCTTCCTCACCGAGCGTAACATCAAGCTTAGGTTCTTTTACAGTGACTACTGTTTCAATAAGGTCCCTGCGGCCTTCTTGGACATATTGTCCCATTGAGTGAAGGTCCGTCGAGAAATCTACAGATGCAGGATAAAGTCCTTTTTGGTCTTTTCCTTCACTTTCTCCAAATAACTGTTTCCACCATTCAGAAACATAATGTAGAGATGGTTCAAAGTTAACCAATAGTTCAATGGATTTTCCTTTTCTATAAAGTGCATTTCTCACTGCTGCATATTGATAACTTTGGTTTTCAGCCAGGTTAGGATTGCTATATTTATCAACTGCGCCTGCAGCACCAGCCATCATTTTATCAATATCTAGCCCTGCCGTAGCAATCGGCAATAACCCTACCGCTGTTAAAACGGAGTATCGTCCGCCAACATCATCAGGAATGACAAAGGTTTCATATCCTTCTTCATCTGCAAGAGTTTTTAAAGCACCTTTTGCACGATCTGTTGTAGCGTAAATTCGTTTTCTTGCCTCTTCTTTTCCGTATTTTTTCTCCATATACTCACGGAAAATACGAAACGAAATGGCAGGCTCTGTTGTTGTACCTGATTTTGAAATAACATTAACCGAAATATCCTTGTCCTTAAGCACATCAAATAAGTGCGAGACATAAGTGGCACTGATATTTTGTCCAACATAATAAATCTCCGTAGTGTCCTTCATTTGGTTGTGGAACGTATGAGATAGAGCTTCAATAGCAGCTCTTGCACCAAGATATGACCCACCAATCCCGATTACAACTAAAGCGTCTGAATTGTTACGAATCCTTTCAGCTGCTGCTTTAATTCTAGCAAATTCTTCTTTGTCGAAGTTATGAGGTAGCTCAACCCATCCAAGATAGTCAGAACCTGGGCCTCTTTTCTCGTGGAGCATATCATGTGCTACCTTCACAAATTCATTTAAATAATCAACTTCATGCTGCTGCATAAATGGTAGTGCGTTAGAATAATCAAAAGTAATAGACATATTTTTTCTCCTATTCTTTCTGAAATGTATTTGTATAGAAGGACTACAATACATGCAGTCCTTCTTTTCTATTATTTACAGTGCAGATTTCCAATCAGATGCAAACTTTTCAAGGCCTTGGTCTGTAAGTGGGTGCTTTGTAAGCTGCTCAATTACAGAGAATGGAATAGTTGAGATGTGTGCACCAGCCAAGGCTACGCGAGTAACGTGGTCCGGGTGTCTTACAGATGCGGCAATAATTTGAGCATCTAGGTTGTGGACACGGAATAGCTCAGCGATTTTTGCAACTAGCTGTACGCCATCTTCAGAAATATCGTCAAGACGACCTAAGAATGGAGATACATATGTTGCACCAGCGCGAGCTGCTAATAGAGCTTGGTTCACAGTGAAGATTAAAGTAACGTTCGTTTTAACGCCTTTTTTAGATAGGTAGCGTGTAGCCTCTAATCNAGCTACTGTCATTGGAACTTTGATAGTGATGTTTTTGTCGCCACCGTTGATTTTTAGAAGCTCTTCTGCTTCTGCAATCATCTCTTCTGCAGTTTCAGCGCCTGGTGATACTTCAGCAGATACGCTTTCTACCTCTGGCACAGCTTGCAGGATTTCAGCGATGCGGTCTTCGAATTTTACGCCTTCTTTTACAACAAGTGATGGGTTTGTTGTTACACCAGATAAAACACCCATTTTATACGCTTTTTTAATATCTTCTAAGTTAGCAGTATCGATAAAAAATTTCATTTTTCATTTCCTCCATTTTGGTTTATTTTTTTACGACAGCATGTCCACCAAATTCATTTCGTAATGCAGCCACAACTTTCCCTGTAAAGGTATCATTTTCTAGTGAACGGTAGCGCATCAATAGTGACATCGCAATAACTGGGGTAGCTGTTTGTAGATCTAACGCAGCTTCAACAGTCCATTTTCCTTCACCTGATGAGTGCATGATTCCTTGAATTTCATCCAATTTGGCATCTTTTGAAAAAGCATTCTCTGTTAATTCCATGAGCCAAGAACGAATAACGGAACCATTATTCCAAACTTTTGCTACTTTCTCATAATCATAATCAAATTCGCTCTTCTCCAGTACTTCGAAACCTTCACCAATCGCAGCCATCATTGCATATTCGATACCATTATGAACCATCTTTAAGTAGTGTCCGCTTCCCGCTTTACCTGCATATAAGAAACCATTTTCTACGGCTGTATCTTTGAAAATCGGTTCAACTACTTCCCATGCTTCAGGGTCGCCACCAATCATATAGCAAGCACCATTTCGTGCTCCTTCCATTCCACCTGAAGTACCAGCATCCATAAATCGTACGCCAATTTTCTTTAAATCATTATAGCGTTGGATCGATTCCTTATAATGAGAATTCCCCGCTTCAATCACAATATCATCTTTATCTAGGAATGGTGCAACTTCATCAATGACAGAATCCACAACAGAATGAGGGACCATAATCCAGATAATTCTTGGCTTTTCTAAAGACTCAACTAGTTCTTTATAGCTTGATACCCCTGAAGCTCCATATTTCGTCATTTCATCAACAGCGCTTGGGTTCACATCGTATGCAACTACCTCGTGTTTGTTATCGATAAGATTTTGTCCTAAGTTTAAACCCATTTTCCCTAAACCGATTAATCCGACCTTCATGTTAAAATACCTCCAATGGTTTTATAGCTTTTAAGCATTTAATAGACTTTTAGCGTTTTGTACTAGGTTTTCAGTTGTAAATCCGAACTGTTCCATAACTGCAGGACCTGTTCCAGAAGCACCGAATGTTTCAATCGATACTATTTTTCCTTCCGCACCAACAAATCGTTCCCACCCCATCGAGATTCCTGATTCGATTGCAACTCGTTTTGAAATCGACGATGGTAAAATAGCTTCTTTATAATCAGATGATTGTTTATTAAATAGTTCCCAACTCGGCATCGCTACTACTCGAACAGATCTATTTTCTTTTTCGAGCTCTTCTTTTGCACTTACAGCTAATGAAACTTCAGAGCCTGTCGCAATTAAAATGACCTCAGGTGTTGAATTTGTTTCGGTTAGAACATATGCCCCTTTTGAAACATTTTCGATATTCGCTTTTGTTTCGTTATATACCGGTAGGTTTTGACGGCTTAATATTAATGCAACTGGACCTTCTGCTTGTTGTAGTGCATATGCCCATGCACTTGCTGTTTCATTTGCATCTGTTGGTCTTATTACTGTAAGCTCAGGTATTGAACGAAGTGCTGCTAAATGTTCAACCGGCTCATGTGTAGGACCATCTTCACCTACTGCAATTGAGTCATGTGTAAATACATATGTGACTGGAAGTTTCGAAAGTGCTGCCAGACGGATTGACGGACGAAGATAATCATTAAATACAAAGAATGTACTTACGAAAGGCTTCACCCCACCGTGATAGGCCATACCGTTTGCTGCTGCACCCATCGCGTGCTCCCTAACACCAAAGTACACATTTCGAGCACCATAAGACTGTACAGCAAAAATTTGTTCTCCCTTTATATCTGTCATCGTAGATCCTGATAGGTCTGCACTTCCTCCAAAAATGGCAGGAACTGACTTTACAAAATGATTAATCGCTTCTCCACTTGCAACACGAGTGGAAACAGCTTTCCCTGTTTCAAAGGTTAAAATGTCGTTTGCATCAATTAGAACTTTTCCAGTAATCGCATTGGTTAGTTGATCTGCTAGTTCTGGGTATTCTTGTTGATAAGAACGGAATAAATCATTCCAATTTTGTTCAACATCCATTCCCTTCATTTTTAGATCATTGAAGTGAGCTTTTACCTCTTCAGGAACAAAGAAATCCTCTTCATAATCCCAGCCATAAGCTTGCTTCGTTGCCTTTCCTTCCTCAGGTCCTAGCGGTGCACCATGGGCTTTATTGCTACCTGCTACTTTCGGACTTCCATACCCAATAATAGTTCTGACCTCAATAATGCTTGGTTGATCGGGATTTTGTTTTGCTAATTCGATTGCGTTAGAAATCGCTTCTAGATCATTTCCATCTTCCACTCGTACATAGTGCCAATTAGCCGATTCTGCTCTTTTCTGGATATCTTCGGAAAAGGATACATTTAATTCGCCATCAAGAGATATATCATTTGAATCATACAGGACGATTAATTTACCTAGTTTCATATGTCCAGCCATTGACATTGCCTCATAGGATATACCCTCCATAAGGTCACCGTCTCCTACTAAAGCATACGTATAATGGTCAATAACGGCGTGACTCTCTTTATTAAACTTCGCAGCTAAATGTGCTTGCGCCATTGCCATTCCAACTGCGTTGGCAATCCCTTGGCCTAATGGTCCAGTTGTTGCCTCCACACCAGCTGTATGGCCAAATTCAGGATGTCCTGGTGTTTTGCTGTTTAATTTCCTGAAGTTCTTTAAATCGTCAATTGTAACGCCATAACCTGCTAAATGAAGCATGCTGTATAATAAGCCCGATCCATGTCCAGCCGATAAAACAAATCGGTCACGATTAAACCATTTTGGATTTGCAGGATTATGGTTCATATGTTTTGACCATAATGCGTATGTCATTGGTGCTGCGCCCATTGGCAATCCCGGGTGTCCGGAATTTGCTGCATTGATTGCATCAATAGATAAAGTTCGTATTGTTGTAACGGCTAAATTCTCGATGTTTTGTGTCATGATTTCCTCCTGAATATCCTTATTTCATTCCTACTAATTCTTTAGCTTCTTGACTTTGAGTTCTTTCATCCAACCACCATCTAAATCCATTCTCCTCTAACAATGAATCTGATGCCTTTGGACCATTTGAACCGGATTGATATTCATGTAGCAGAACAAGGTCTTCTTCAAATGCATCTAGAATTGGTTGAACCCACTCCCAGGACAACTCAACTTCCTTCCAATGGGCAAAGAATGTTGAATCACCAATGAAAGCATCATGAATGATTCTTTCGTATGCTTCTGGTGCCCCTATTCCTGTGCCTTCATGTGAAAGGTTCATTCTAACAGGTTCAATATTCCCATTGTTTGTTGGGTTTTTACTATTTAATTGGAGAGTGATATTCTCATCCGGGCCTATTTCAACTATTAATAAATTAGGATCAATTACTTGATTCGTATTTTCATAAGGTGAATTCAATATATTTTTAAATTCAATGACGATACGAGTTGACTTTTCCTTCATTCTCTTTCCAGTTCGTATATAAAAAGGTACGCCTTTCCAGAATGGATTATCGATCCATATACGAGCTGCGATAAATGTATCTGTTTTGGAAGAAGGATTTACTCCTGGCTCGTCTCTATACCCTAGAACTTGGTTACCTTTACTCTCCCCTGATCCATATTGCCCACGAATGATATTCAAATGAACATCTTCTATATTCATTGGACGGATAGCTTCCATTACCTTACGCTTTTCATTGCGTATTTCAGTTGCATTCATCTTTTCAGGTAAGGACATGGCTGTCATCATTAACATTTGTAGCATGTGATTTTGAACCATATCGCGTATGGCACCAGCGTGATCGTAGTAGCCTGCTCTTGTCTCTACACCCACTGTCTCACTCGCTGTAATTTGAACATTTGCTATGTGATCCTTGTTCCAAATGGATTGTAAAATTGGATTTGCAAATTCTAGAGCCTCAAGGTTCTGAACCATTGATTTCCCTAGGTAATGATCGATCCGATAGATTTCTTCTTCCTCAAATGCACCGCTTAATTTTTCATTTAATTCACGAGCTGACTCGAGGTCGTGTCCAAATGGTTTTTCAATCATCAATCGTTTCCAACCATTCGTCGTACCAAGTCCGCTTTCCTTAAGGTTTAAAGCAATAATGTCAAAAAATTCAGGAGCGACTGAAAGATAAAATGTTCGATTTTGCTTTATTTTTAGCTCCGCTTCCCTTTGCTCAACCAAGTGAAGTAATTCTTTATAGCCCTCTTTATTGGTAACATCAAGGGTCATATAACGAAAAGAATCTAGAAAATCATCCATTTCATCTGTATCATGTTCAAGACGCCGTGAGAAAGAAAAAATGGATTCTTTCACTTTTTCTTGAAAGTCTTTTTGAGAAAGATCAGATCTTCCAAGACCTATTATTGATATAGGTTGTGGTAATTTATTATCAACATATAGGTTATACAGGGCGGGGAAAATTTTTCTTTTAGCTAAGTCGCCTGTTGAGCCAAATAATACAAAAGTAATTGATTCCATTTTAAGTCCTCCTAGTAAATGTAAATGAAGTTAGTAAGTTTCATTCTATTGCCGGAATTCATTTACACATTGTTTCTATGTCTGACCACAATAGAGTTATCCTCTTCACGATCCAAGGTAATGTATATATCAGTCACTCCGAGAAATAATCCATTCTCTATAACGCCAGGAATTAGGTTAAGCTTTCTTTCTAATTCTTTAAGATTTGTCATATCCGGGATAAGAAAATCAAGTATATAGTTACCATTATCCGTTAGAAATGGCTTTCCCTGAACTTGTCTTAAATGAGCTGTAAGCCCGAGATTCTGTATCTTTTTCTTGGTCATTTCAAATCCAAAAGGCAACACTTCAACCGGTAATGGAAAAGAACCTAATTTCGGGACATTTTTATTTGGATCAGCTACGACAATAAATGTTTTAGCTGCATTCGCAATTATTTTTTCTCTTAAAAGCGCACCACCGCCACCTTTAATGAGATTTAGATCAGGAGCTACTTCATCGGCTCCATCAATTGCCACATCAATCTGTTCGACTTCATCAAAAGAGATAAGTGGAATTCCTACTTTATTAGCCAACTTTTCTGTTTGTTTTGAAGTAGGAATTCCTTTAATAGAAAGCCCTTTTTGAACTAATTCTCCAAGTTTAGTAATGGTAAAAAAGACTGTGGAACCAGTACCTAGCCCAACTATCATTCCATCTTCTATATAATCTATAGCTTTTTCTCCAACTTCTTTTTTCTGATTCAAGGGGTTCTTACTCCTTTCAAATAGGAGATTATTAATTTGACCATTGTTTCATAATTTGTTCTTGTGCAATACAGTTAATTTCATTTTGAGGTGTATCCTTTTTAACAATGACATTTGTTCGATAGTTCTTTCCTTTATATTCAAGAGTCAATGTTACTTCAACCATATGTTTCACTCCTATCCGTAAAATATTTCGTAATTTATATAAACACTTTTTTATATCGAGTAACTTTTAATTACCTAATTAACTTTATGTAACCATAATACTCCTCAATTTTGTAACGGTCAAGAAAAATATCTCGAATTCAAGATATTTTAATAAAATTTTTTTAGAGTTCCAACAAAAAAATCTCTCACCATTTATGGCTGTGAGAGATTTTCCTATATGTTATTTTAAATTCACGGACCAATTCAGTTCATCTATTATGACGCTTCATGAATACTAGTCATATAATCCTCAAATGCTCCCACCTTCAATGGTCTACTGTAATAGTAGCCTTGTCCAAGTATAAGCCCACCTTTGCTAAGTTCATCAACATGTTCCTTTAGTTCGACTCCTTCTGCAATCACATTTAAGCCAATGGAATTTGCTAGGTTGATGATTGCTTTTGCAATTTCCTTACTTTCCTTATTCGTATGAATATCTTTCACAAATGATTGGTCGATTTTTAATGTATCAATTGGAAGTTCTTTAATATAGCTAAGAGAACTATAACCTGTTCCAAAATCATCGATCGAAATTTGGATGCCCAGCTTTTGGATTTCCTTTAAAATAGATATTGTACTTTTGATATCTGCCAATACACTTTCAGTTATTTCTAATTCAAGCCATTTTGGATCTAATCCTGTTTCATGTAAAATTGTTTTAACCTTATCAACAAAATTTATGTCCTCTAACTGACGAACCGAAACATTTACAGATAAGGTTAAAGGTGGATAACCTTTTTCTTGCCACGCTAATGTTTGCCGAATACTTTCTCTAAGAATCCATTCGCCTAACGGAACAATTAGTCCTGTTTTTTCCGTCAGGGGTATAAACTTCCCAGGTGGAATGATTCCTAAATCTGGGTGCTTCCATCTGACCAATGCCTCCATACCAATTAACTCATTAGTAGACATGTTCATTTTCGGTTGATATTCTAAATAGAATTGTTGCTCTTTAATCCCTTGTCTTAATGCATTTTCAAGTATTCGATGTTCTAAAGATTGATGTTCCATGAGTTGATTGAATACCATAAAATCATTTTTACCGCGTTCTTTTACATAATAAAGTGCGGTGTCCGCATTCTTTATCAGATCTTCAGGAGATTCCCCGTGGATCGGATAGTGTGCCACTCCAATACTTGGGGTAAGTGTATAATCCTGGCCAGATAGATTAATAGGGTCTTGAAACCGAGTTACTATCCTTTGGACAATTGTAATTGCATCCTCTTCATCCTGCACATCTTTTAACATAACAACAAATTCATCCCCGCCAAATCTTGCAGCTATATTTTTTGGGCGAATAACTGATTGAATTCTTTTGGCTGCTTCTATAAGTACAAGGTCTCCTGCATCATGCCCCCATTGGTCATTAATTTGCTTAAAATTATCTAGGTCAATAAAAAATACGGACAGTCTTGACCCGGATAAATTTCGTTCCATGACTTCACTGCGAAGCTGGTTCATAAATGAACGTCGATTTGGAAGATTTGTCAAAGAATCATGAAAGGCTAATTGATAAATGGCCTTTTCTACTTCTTTTCGTTCACTTATATCACGCATGACGACTAATATTAGTTCGTTATCATTTTTTGAAAAAGAATCTTCGTTAATACTAATGATATTTGCCTCGACCTCAATATAATATCCACCCTTATGAAGGAGTCGGAATTCGTTTTTCAATGCCTTTTTTATAGTTCTGCCAGAGTAAGATAATATCTCCTTTCTAACGGTATCTCGGTCATCCTGGTGGATTTTTTCAAAAAAATTACTCTTTAAAATGAAAGGCGAGTCATAATTTAACACTGTTTTAAATGATGGACTGACATATTGAATGACACCGCTCCTATTAATAATCGAAACAAGCTCAGTTAAATTTTCTGCGACCATCCGGTTAATTTTATTGCTTTTTGTTTCATCATCCAAATACGTATTTCCTACTAGAGACTGCTTCTTTATAATGGATGTATTCGAAAATACACTATTTTGCTGGTTTAATTCTAATTCAACTATAATTTTAACCTCTTTACCAACTAATACTCCGCCAGTTTCTAGCGCTGCGTTCCAGGTGAGACCAAATTCTTCACGGTTAATCGTTGCTTCTGCTTCGTAACCGTAAACCTCTACTCCCAAATGATCTGTAGCTTTACCGCCGAAGATCACATCAAATGTAATTGGTTTTGTTATCCCTTTAATAGTTAGATCACCAGTAACCTTGTAACTCGCGTCAATTTTTGTAATAGTAGTAGATTTGAAATCAATATTTGGGTATTTTTTAGTATTGAAGAAGTCAGCTGATTTTAAGTGTTTATCACGTTCTTGGTTACGAGTGTTTATGCTGTCCCCATCAAATTTAAATACAATGTTTGCAGTTGTTAAATCAGTTAAATCTTCAGCCTCTACATCGGCTGTAAATGAATCAAATTGACCTCTTACCTTTGAAACCATCATATGTTTCACTTCAAATCCAATTGTGGAATGTCCTTGGTCTACAATCCATTTCTCCATCTTTAAAACTCACCCTGTTCTTTGTTTTTTTGAATACGTAATTTTCTTCGGTTACTATCACTTTATAACTCAAGTGATAGTAATGCAATAAAAATATCTTGAATTAAAGATATTTTAAACATTTCCTTAACCAGTCACTTCCTGCAATTAAAAAAGAGCTAATCAGCTATACCTGATTAGCTCAGAAGATTTACAGATTACTGATCTGTTTTTTTACCCATTCAGCTACTAGGAGCTCCAATACCCTTCTATACATGGTCTACTAATGTGTCAATAAAATCCGAATCTACCTTTTTCTTATAGATAAGAATTTCAAAATACACAGGACCGTATAACATATCTAACACAACATCTAAATTAATTGTGTCCTGCATTTCCCTTCATTAATGGCCCTCTTAAGAATCATTTTCACCTCTTCACGGCGAGGATTAAAATAGTTTGTATAAAAAGCCTTAGCTATTTCTGAATCCTTTTTACTCTCCGCAATCAGGGCAATCATAGCTTTTCCAAGGGTACCGTTAAGAATATGGGCAAAAGCATGTAGCTGTTTTCAGTGACTTTTCGGACAGCCCCTTCCTAACTGGGTCAGCAGGGTCTTACATTTCTCCAGCTAACATTTTTTCTTTTTCAGTCTTCATTTTTTATAAGCTCTTTTACAATAGCAGAGGATTAATGATGGCAACAAACGAAGCTACTAATCTGCTAAATGCATCAATAACATTATCCTTATATAGTTTTACAGGTTCATTTTCACTACCAAGGCATGACCAAAATTTCGTTCATTATATCCATTTTCAACAGAACCGGGGACACCGATTGCAATAGAACTAATTTTGGGATATGACATGATCCATTTATGTAAACAATCAAGATTTAGAACCAGCTATACACGAAAGATCTTTTTCAACGCAAATCACCTTTCCTTTTGGGGAACAAATTAAAAAAAAGCAGCACCTATCCTTAAAAAGGATAACCGCTGCCTATATTTTTCATATTCAAAAAATAATTAGTTTTGATGTCTTCCTATTAAATCAATAAAGGTATTAACGAAGGTTTGTAAGAATTGAGTAGTATCTTCATTCATTTTGCCGTTTTCATCAAATAATTGTGCTGAATTTGCTAGGTATGCTTCTGGTTGTTGTAGGGTTGGCATATTTAAAAAAACAAGGGATTGACGTAAATGATGGTTCGCACCAAACCCGCTTAAATTCCCAATAGATTGGCTAATTACCGCTGCAGGTTTACCATTCCATGAACTTTGTCCATATGGACGTGAACCAACATCTAACGCATTTTTTAATGCACCAGTGATTGAACGGTTATACTCAGGAGTTACAAAAAGTACCGCATCACTCTCTTTAATTGCGTTTCGGAATGCAGTATACTCTGCAGGAACATTGCTTTGGGTATCAATATCTTCATTGTACAAAGGAAGATTTCCGATTTCCACGAATTGTGTTTCGTATCCTTCCGGGAATAATCCTCCTACACTTTTAGCAATTTTTGTTGACAATGATTCTTTTCTTAAACTACCGCTAATTAATGCAACTTTTACCATGTTTTTTACCACCTATCTTGTTTTATTGAATCTAGGAAATTTTTTCTTTTCCACTGTTAATATATCTTCCATTCATCAGTTTATACACATTACACAATCTGAGTTAGTTTGTAACTGGATAAACGGTTTTATGGTCTGCAATAAGAGTAATTATGCACTTTTCTTTGTCATATTCAACATTTGCATTAGATGTGTAATACCAAGTCTTTTGGTTTTTCTCTACATCAAATAGGTTTAATTCCTCTTTAAATTTGATGATTTCTTTGGCAGCTTCTTTGGAAGTTTTGATCGACACAACCCACTTATCTTGTTCGGGAAGAATTTTATATTCTTCCGTTTGATAAATTAGCCGGCTTCCAATCGAATGACGAACCAATAACATATTAGGCACCACCCAAATCTATCAATAAAAAGAAGGTTTCTTTTGTTGATTTTAAAGTAAGTTCATTTAGTTCAGTTATACGAGCACTGTCTTTTTTTCCAACAACAACATCATTGTTTAAAACAAGCTCTCCATCAATCACAAAAACATACATCTTTCTTCCCTGTTCTTGTTGATAGAAGATCTCTTTTTCTGCATCTAATTTGGATAAGTATAATGTTACATCACTATGAATCTTCGCTGCTCCATTAGTTGGAGTTGAAGAAACGATTGGTAACAACTCATTCCTCATCGAATCGGTATTATAGGAGATATCTTCATACGAAGGAGGTAATTGCTTTTTGTTAGGTTTAAACCACAGCTGTAAAAAGCTTGCCTCGTCCTCTAATGAAGGATTCATTTCGGAATGAAGTAAGCCTGTTCCAGCTGTCATACACTGAACATTTCCAAATTGTAATATTCCACTATTTCCGAGACTATCCTCATGCTTTAGTTGTCCATCCAATACTATCGATACAATTTCCGCTTCCCTATGGGGATGAATTCCAAATCCTTTTCCTGCTTGCACCGTATCATCATTAAAAACACGAAGTGGACCGAATTGGATATTTTCCTCATCATAGTATTCTCCAAATGAAAAACTAAGATTGCTCTCTAACCAATCATTTTTTACAGAATAACGTGATACCGATGGATATCTTTGAATCATTTATCTCACCCCTAAACATCTTTGATTCGAGATAAATATATATTAAAATGCCTAAACTGTCAATTTTCACTTAACCCCTGACCAATGGAGCTAACTTACTATCTTTGAACATGATCCGAGCTTACTAGTCTAACTGCTGAATCAATGTTAATAATCGGCTAGACATTCCATGGATATTCTCTGTTGTATTGTTAATTTCTTCGGTTACAGCCGCCTGTGATTGAATTTTATCACTCATATTATTGATACTATTGACAATGCTTTGTATAGAAGAATTAATATCTTCAATGATTTTCTCAATTTGCTCTACAGCTTCTGAAGTACTAGATGATAGTTTTTGAACTTCTGCAGCAACCACACTGAACCCTTTTCCATGTTCACCTGCACGCGCTGCTTCGATGGAAGCATTCAATCCAAGTAAGCGAGTTTGACTTGAAATTTTTTTGATTAATTCTGTTATAGATTTTGTTAATGCAATGCATTCCTTCGCTTGATCTGCAGCATCTGATGTTACTTCATGTTCATGTGCTATTTCTGTTGCCTGGTTTGTAATATCATTAATATTTCCGGCAAGTTCCTTTAAGGAATGTGTAAATTCATTCATTTCATTCTCAATGTTCTCATCATAAGCCTTCCGTTCAATCTCTTGATTTATATCGCGTAATACGCCTGAAACTAGAACTGGATTTCCGATATTGTCCCGTACTGTTTTTACTAACATGTTAAACCATCTATTTTCTCCATTTTTTGTCTTCATCTGGAATTTCATATTGAAATCTGCTTGACTCTTATTTAGATAAGAATGAAAGTTACTTCTTACATGTTCTCTATTTTCCTTCAATACCATTTGCAACCAAGTTTCCACTTCTGGTTTAAATTCATTCTCTTCATATCCAAGTAATTGTCTAAATTGTGGGGAAAACCAAGCTTCATTATTTTTCAAATCCATTCCCCATGCGCCTTCTATTGTTGTAACACTATAGCCTAAAGATTTTTCAATTAATTCCAGGCGGGATAATAAGGTTTGGATTTTTAATGAATTTAGTTTATTTTCATGGATATTTACGATCGTACCGACATTTCGGTATGGAACACCGAATTCATCTCGTAATGTTTCTGATTTAGCATGGTACCATTCAATTGAACCATCCTTCTTAATGCTTTTAAACTCAATATCGTATGGTTTTATTGTCTCGCTTGAATAATGTTCTTGAAAAGCCTTCGTAACACTATCCACTTCATTTGGTGCAATGGTGTTTAACCAACTATCAAATACATTTGGGAAATCCATTTCATCCTGATAACCCAATGATGTTCTGAAGTTTTGATCATATACATTTCCTGCTGGAATACCATCATTTATCTCCAAATCCCATGTTCCGATTCCATTTAATTCCGTAACGATTCGATGTTTTACTGATAGATTTTCATATTTAGTTTGTAAAACGTCTATATAACCATTTATTGATTCGACTAGATCTTGTAAATCGTTATCATCTGTCTGAATCGAAATCTGGTAGGACGAAAGATCTTCTTTAAGAGATGCTTCCTTTCTTTGCTGAATTTCATTTATGATGTTTTTAATCGTATTATTTCTTCTCTGTTTGAACAATTGAATTAAGCCTCCCTAGACAAGTGTTGACAATAAGTGCTCCTAATCTCTCAAAAATATCTTGAATTCAAGATAATAGTAGGGCACAATCTTTCATGTGTCAATATTTATTTAAGTTTCCCGCTTCCTTTCCTATTTCTACTATAATAATGGTAATAGCATATCTTTTTTTCAGTGTTACCACTATCACAGATTGATATATTCCGATCTCTATAAAACAAAATATCGAGCCATTTGGCTCGATATTTTATATTTCAATTCGTTATTAAAATCTTCTGTTTCAGTAGATTATTTAACTTTTCCGAACTTAGTAGCATGCCAGTAACAAAAATAACGATACAAATAGGGAAGATGCCAATTGTTGAATAAGACGCAATGAAACCTAGGAGCGGCGGCATGAATGTAGTGCCGGTATAAGCAACCGCCATTTGATAGCCCATGATTGTCTGAGAATGCCTTTTCCCAAAACGAGCTGGCGTTTCATGCAACATACACGGAAATATCGGTGCCAAACCAAGGCCAACAATAATAAAACCAACAAGTGAAAAAATAGACGGCAAGGGTAAAAATAGAATAACGGCGCCCGTTAATGCGATTATTTGCCCAGTCCGAATGAGGGTACGATTTGTGGTTTTAAAAGTAATAAATCCTGTTATTAATCTTCCAATTGTGATGCCTCCATAATAAAAGGAAACCCACCCAGCAGCAGTTGCTGCACTTAATCCTTTGACATTCACCAGGAAACTGCTTCCCCAAAGACCCACAGTAGCTTCAACCCCACAATAAAACAAGAAAGAGGCAAGAGCCAGTTTAACTCCTTTAATTTGTAATGGTTTTATATCTTTAGAATCTTCATCAATAGAACCATCTTTTGTAGCTTCCTGATAGTCATGTAAGGAAACCTTGCTATTTTTATTTACTTTGTTCCATAAAGGCAATGTGAACAGAAGGATGATAACTAACGCAAACTGAATGCTAGAAATAACAAAATATCCATTTCTCCAAGTATTTCCCTCTAAAATAAACTGAGCCATTATGATTGGACCAAGAGTAGCCCCAACTCCCCAAAAACAATGGAGCCAGCTCATATGGTGTGCCTTATAATGTGTAGCCACATAATCGTTTAAGCCTGCATCAACAGCCCCCGCTCCTAATCCAAGTGGGACTGCACATACAATTAACCAACCAATCGATGGCGCAAAATGAAATCCTAGCAAAGCAACAGCAGTCATTAAAACGCTGACAAATGTAACTTTGCCAGTCCCAAACCGTTTAAGCACCTTTCCACTAAGTAAACTAGAGATAATGGTGCCACCTGCAATTGTCATAAACAGCAGACCGGCCGTTTCAAGTGGAGCTCCAAAATCCGGTCGCATTACAGGCCAAGCTGCCCCTAACAATGAATCAGGTAAACCTAAGCTGATAAAAGCCAAATAAATGATAATTAATAGGAATATTGTCATATGTAAACCTCGCCCTTATTTAGTATTCAATTTTACACGTTTGTTCCATTCATCATAAGATCAATTCCAAGACGTTGTAATCCATATAAATAATCTTGTTTCCAATCACTTATTATAAGCTCTGGAAGTTGTTCTGACGGGATGTATTTTGAGCAGCCTAATGCCATTTTGTCTAATGTTGCTTTATCAACCTCGTCATTACAAAAAATAATGGTATGAGGATTGATGATGGCAACAAATGATGCTATTAATCTGCTAAATGCATCTACCGTATTATCCTTATATAGTTTGAAAGGTTCATTTTCACTTTCCAAAGCCTGACCAAAATTTCGTTCATCATACTGAGGGACGAAAGAAACCTCTCCCGAAAAATTCGTGCTCCCCCGCACCACGTGACCATTTACCATGATTCCAGCACCAGGACTATTTTGACCGGAATATAAATAGACTAGTGATTTATTATTATTGTTTCCCATACCATGGTGATAACCAAACACTGCTGCATTCATATCATTCTCGATTACAACAGGGACAGAAAAACGGTTTTCTAAGTATCCTTTTAAGTCAAAGTCTTGAAAATGCTCATAACCAGGCATATAAAAAATCCGTCCATTTTCAACAGAACCAGGGACACCGATTGCAATAGAACTAATTTTGGGATATGATAGCATCCATTTTTCAATGTACGTAGTTAATTCATTAATACCGTTATCTATTAATAGACTTGGAGCTTTTCCTTGTTCCTTTACCTCTCCTACACAATTATAAATAATATAATGGGTCTCTTCCCTTTCTAAGAAAATGGCAAGACCTAGCATATACTCAGGATTGTAAGAATATCGTTTTGCTCTTCTCCCACCACTTGATTCGTCTAAACCAACCGAAATAACTTCCCCATCCTTCTCCATTTGTGCTAGAAACTTACTTATGGTTGGGAAACTAATTTCTAATTTATCGCTGAGTTCTACTTTCGTTGCACTTCCAAGTTCTAAAAGTGCTTTACGCATACCAGAAAGGATTGTCTTTTTCATGGATTTTGGAGTAGCATTCACTAGAGTCACCACCTAAAAAATAAACTTATTAAACGTCTTTAATAAGTGCTGGTAATAATATACCATATAATATTTAAACAATGAAGAATTTGTTGGCTATTGAACAAGAAAAAGACCGAGTCCGTATCGGATTCAGCCTGACTTCAAGATCCATCCTATTTTTATTTCCGCCAAAAAGTAGTACAGTTTGCCTTGTCCGAAATATTGAACTCAATCATTTCTTAAGTAGCCTGCCCAGATTCTCAAGAATTCCTTCTAAAATATTGATGTTGAAACATGCACATTCTTATTGCATTATGATATTCACCGCCAACAAAAAACTCATCAATTAATTCACCTTCGAACTGGAAACCAAGTTTGTTATAAATATGAATCGCTTTTTCATTTGTTTTATCAACGATTAAATATAATTTATACATATTTAAGACAGAAAACGCATAGTCCATTGCAAGATATGTTGCAGACTTCGCATATCCTTTTCCCTGATGATTCGGATCAATAATAATTTGGAATTCAACCCTGCGGTGAATATAATCAATTTCTACTAATTCTACCAGCCCCACCATTTCAGTACCTTTTTGTACAATAAATCTTCTTTCACCCTGATCATGAATATGTTTATCATACAAATCCTGCAATTCAACAAATGCCTCATAAGGCTCCTCAAACCAATAGGACATGATGTTTGCATTAATATTTAACTTATGGACAAATCCTAAGTCAACTCTTTCCAAAGGCCTTAATTTCACATCATTCATTACTTTTCATCCTCCGAATCCTGCATCCAGACTTGTTCATGTCCATTGTAAAAACCACCTTTCTTCTATTATTTAGTTACTCAATTGGATTCGGAAAGTGAAATTCTGTACAATCTATCGTCATTATCCTCTGGATTTCCACGTCCATCTAAGTTATTGCTAATGAAATAAAGGATATGATCTTCGATTAGTATATCTCGAATTCTGCCAGGACCCGTTATAACTTCTCGGTATTCACCTGTTTCAAGGTCAAATTCCAAAACAGCAGTCCCTCTTAAAGCGGCAACGTACAATTTCCCATTATAATTAGCCATTCCAGATGGTGCCCAAGTTGATTCATCTCCGGAAGTAAATAGTGGTGAAACCATTCCTTTTTGTTCTTTATAGCCTTCAATAATTGGCCAGCCGTAATTTTGACCTGCTTCTATTCTATTTATTTCATCATTTGCACTGTTTCCGTGCTCACTAGCATATAGCGTTCCATCAGGCATCCACGTCATCCCTTGCGGATTTCGATGGCCATAACTAAAGATATATGAATCTGAAAATGGGTTATCATTTGGTACAGATCCGTCGAAATTCATTCTTAAAATTTTCCCGCCTAATGAATCGAGATCTTGTGCAATATCCGATTCCGATGCATCACCCGCTGTTGCATAAAGTTTCCCATCAGACCCAATTTTAAGCCTTCCCCCATGATGGTAGGAACCACTTGGGATTTTATCAAGAAGCAAACTCTTTTCTCTCCAAACATTATCTTCTAACTGAAGTGTTATAATGCGATTAAATTGTCCGGAGCTGTCTTCATACGTATAATACGCATAAGCTAAATTGGATTCCTGAAAGTCGGGAGCGAGCACAAATCCCAATAACCCAGCTTCTGAAGCCGTAGCTTTTTTTTTATCAAGCTTTACACTTTGCCTCATCATTTCTCCATTTTCTATTTTCACGATCGATCCGGTTCTTTCTGTCAGATAGAAGGTATTGTTTATTTTTTCAATTGACCAAGGAACATCGAGATTTTTAGCAATCACTTCTAATTCAGGATTTTCCTGCTGACTTTGTGGAGTTTTTTGCTCATTATTGTTATGTACAGCATCTTGTTGATTATTCGAAGAGCAACCAACTAATAAAAAAATAAGCACCAAATATACACTAAACATTTTTTTCAACTCAATCACCTTCCTACGGAATATGGCAGGTCTAAAAAAAAGTGCCCCAAAAGCTGGGCTTTTAAGACACTGTGAATGACCGTTAGAACACATACGCAAATTTCTCCTAAGAGGATCTTGTTTAAAATTAGGTACTGCATTTATATAATTGTTTCCCAATTTACATTGTACTAATATCAATCACGAATTGATACTTCACATCGGAGGCTAATACGCGTTATATGCTTCATCAATTTGATCGGCTGAAATGACTTCAATCTCAGGAACAATGTTGTATTTCGCACAGAAGTCTAACATTTCCTGAGTCTCACGGATGCCCCCAATCATGGAACCCGCAAATGATCTGCGATGCCCGATCAAATTTTGCACATTTAGTGACAGCGGTTCTGCAGGAGCACCGACGTTAACTAGAGTGCCGTCAAGAATGAGTAGTCCTAAATATGCATTCAAGTCAATCTTTGCACTTACTGTGTTAATGATTAAATCAAAGGTTCCCGCAAGTTTTCGGAACGTTTCAGGGTCACTTGTTGCATAATAATTGTCTGCCCCTTGCTCTCTCTATTTGTATTATTGTTTTGGCGATGTAATCTCAATATTTAATGCTTTTGCTGATGAAGGGGATGATGTGTCTATTCCGCCATCTACCCAAACAACAACTTCCTGTCCTTCTTGATAATTTTCGATGTTGCCGTTTTCATGCAATATTACCCAAGTTAACCCTTTATCCTTATCCTCTACTAAAATACTATTTTCTTTGTTATTTATTTCAACAACATTTCCTTTAAGATCGAATGCGCCTTTAACCTCTTCTTTTTTACCACAACCTACTAAAGCAAAACATATTAATAGCAGAATAATAAAACCTTTTTTCATATAGTTTTTGCCTCCCTAATATGGTTAAATTAAAAACCATATTCTTCCTCTTTGGCCTTTCTTATCATATCCACTGCATGATATGTTTGAACGGTGTCGTCCACTAACCGATCTAAACGGAAAAGAATATCATCGTTAATGATTTCTTTACGTAAGAAGTCTTTTTCTTCGATAAATACATACGTTGGAACGATGTGAGCCTTCATATACGCTAAAATGGGTTTTAATTGTTGTTCGACCATTAAATAATGCTTCGCTGTACCAGCTGTTACGACTGTACTAACTACTTTGTCCCGGAATGCGTTAACTGGCAGTAAGTCAAAAATATTTTTTAAAGTTGCTGGAATGGAAGCTTGAAAGGTTGGTGTTCCAATAATAATGGCATCTGCAGACATAATTGTCTCGGTTACGTATTTTGTGTCTCCATCATATTCAAAATAATTTCGTCCATCGCTAAATTCCAATTTATAATCGGCTAAATCAAGAAGTGTAATTTCATGTTCCGGAAATTTTTGCTCAAGTATTGCCACAGTTTTCAGCATTGCAGTTTTTGTTTTTGAGCCAACAATTGAGCCTGCTAGCGCTACGATTTTCATAGGTTGATCTCTCCTTCTTACTTTGCTGTATATTTTTTGATTGCAGGAATAATGTCGTTTCCAATGATTTCAATGTTTTTCATGATTTTTTCATGAGGTACGCCACCAAAGTCAATTTGTGCCATAAAACGTTGCATCCCGTAAAGCTCGTATTGGTAAAGCATTTTTTCGATAATCTGCTGTTTACTACCAACCATTAATGCATCACGGGTATCTGGCGCTTGAGCAAATTGTTGCTTAGGATAGCCACTACCACGAATCGCTATGAATCCACCATTAATATGTGGGTACATTCCTTGTAATGCTTCTTGTGTTGTATCTGCTACGTAAAATAAGCTTGTTGTTGCAATTGGTAACGTTTTGGGATCAAAGCCACTGCGCTCAGCTGCTTCACGATATGCTTCAACAGACGGCTTAAAGTTGATGGCTGGTCCACCTAATGTTGTCAGCATCATCGGAATTCCCATATAACCCGCTTTAATCGCACTGGCAGGTGGACCGCCTACAGCACGCCAAATCGGAAGTGATCCATTTTTTGGCTGTGGAAGAATTTCTGCATTTTCTAGTGGTGCACGGTATTCACCTTGCCATGTAACATACTGTTCTTCATTTATTTTTTTCAGCAGTTCTAATTTCTCTTCGAAAATTTCCTCATAATCCTGTAAATCAACCCCAAGCAGGTGGTAGGCACCTACACGTGATCCGCGACCAGCAACGATTTCAGCACGACCATTTGAAATTAAATCAATTGTGGCGAAATCCTCATACACACGCACAGGGTCAGAAACACTTAGTACAGTTGCTGAACTTGTAATTTTAATCTTTTTTGTCGCTTGAGCGATGGCACCTAAAACAACAGCATGTGCTTGTGTAGTGAAGTACGTTTGGTGACTTTCACCAACACCAAATACATCAATGCCTGCTTGTTCTGCTAATTGACTTGCTTCAATAAGTTCATTGATACGTTGCCCGGCTGAAATTCGCTCGCCTGTTAATGGGTTGGGAATATGATCACCTAATGAATATAGTCCAAATTCCATACCCTTTATTGGATCGATGCGGTATTGTTCCATTGTTAATCCTCCTCAATTGGTTTTAGATTTCCTTCAATTTCAATACGACGATCTTCTAAAAATGGTGGTAAATCTAATGTTTCACCTAGTGTTTCAATATCACCATCAATTGTGAAACCAGGTCCGTCTGTTGCAATTTCAAATAAAATCCCGTTTGATTCACGGAAGTATAAGCTCTTAAAGTAGAAGCGATCCACAATCCCAGATGAATGGAAGCCACGTGCTTGAACCTGCTCATCCCAGTATGCAAGTTCTGCATCATCTTTGACACGAATCGCTAAATGATGAATACTACCGCGTCCGGGTCTTTCAGTCGGGCCATCTAAATATTTCACAACAATTTCTCCAAATACTTCGCCTTGTATGGATTGGAAAATTGCTTCATCTTCCGTACGTGAAATTTGCGTATAACCAAACATCTCTGTTAGGGTTCTTGCTATTTTATCAAGTCTACGGACAGTAATTTCCACCGAACCCATCCCCTGAATTTGATGTTCTTCGGGCACATTTGATTTTCCCCATGTTTCCCAGTGCTCAACTTTCTCACCGTTTGATACTAGTAAAACCATTCGCAAACCTTCTTCATCTTCAAAGTGTAAGGCTTGCTTGTTGGCGTATGATGAAATTTCACTGTGTTGTACACCATATTCTTCAAAACGTACTTTCCAATAAGTTAAGCTACTTTGCGTTGGTACAAGTAAACCAATTCGGGTGATGGCATTTGTGCCTCGATGCGTCCTCCCAACTGGAGGGATTTCAAAAAATGATAGCTCTGTACCTGGACTTCCCGTTTTATCTCCATAAAATAAGTGATACATCGATGGATCATCCTGGTTCACTGTCATTTTCACACGACGTAGCCCGAGTACTTCTCGATAAAAACGATTATTTAGTTTTGCATCCTTTGTAATCATCGAAATATGATGATGCCCTGGAATTGTATACATAGTTATCTCTCCTTTTGTCATTTTACCAGTCAAGTGATATTGTAAAAAAATTTCAATTCGGCATTTTCTTTTTTTCGCTATTTTTTTGCACACGTGACATGAGGGTATACAATATTTTTTGTTCTTCTTTAGATAAACATTCATCAAAGAAAGAAGATTGAAATGCAAGCTGATCATCAAACACAGACCCTAGTTTTTCACGGCCTTTTTTCGTTAACGAAATTGTTTTCGTCTTCCAGTCTTGCTTTCGTTCAATAAGTCCTTCTTTTTCAAGGCGACTAAGCATGCGCGAAATACCGCCTTGTGTCACCGTAACTTTCTCGGCAAGCTCACTTTGTGTTAATGGTTCATATGTTGAGATTTGCATTAATACATCAAATTGTGCAGTTGTAAGATCAAATTTCCTTAAAAAATCATTTGAAAGCAAGTTACTTTGATGTGTAAAACGAGTGAGCCGCAGCCAGATTAATGAACCACGAGTATTTTTTTGCATAACATTTTGTCACTACCTTTCGTTAATATCACTTTACTACTCAAGTGATATTAACACAACTAAAAGGCTCTTCCAAATGACTTCATAGTCATTTATACTAGTTAACGAAGAAGGTGAAACAAGATGGAAAATGAAACAGTACTTAAAGAAATGCTAAATGCATTTAATCTTTACTCACATAAGATGGGTGAGAAGATAGAGAAGATGGATAAGAAGTTGAATGATATGGGAAAAGAAATGAAAGTAGGCTTTGCTGATGTTAATAAAAGGTTAGATCGATTAACCGCAAGACAAGATGGCGCACAAGCGGATATAATGGAAACCAAGGAAACCGTTCAATTTTTACACTCCAAAATCATTCAACACGAGAAAAAGCTTCATAAACTAAGCCACCTACAATCATAAATCCAACACATTCCATTACTCACAGTGACTACCCGAATATTCATGTTTCACGGATTGTTCCGTAGATTAGTGACCAACAAAAAGCCCAATCATTGCTTTTGATTGGGCTTTTACTATTTTTTAAAAGGCAGTATTTACACCAAATCTTGTTGACTAGTACAGCGGACATTTTGCAATGTTTCACACTACCAAATATATTCAATCAAACGTTTGATTGAATTTGCAAGTTGTTGATATAACTAGTAAAATCCGTTGAACAAACGTTTGTTTGAAAACGGGTTTTCGAAGGAACCATTGATTAGTACAGATTGATTTTAAAAACGGGGCTGTCCAAAAGTTAGAAAATAACGTTAAAGGACACCCCCTCTTTTTTGAAATACAAGACACTCCTCATATATAAAAGCAGTAGATTTCATTCACTATTTCCTCCCGATTCCATCCCGGATTAACATTCTTATCATTCAAATTAACGTATTTTTATAGAGACAAATAGGAATATTTAAAAAATGGTGTTAGTATTAATGTAATGGATTTTATGGATTCCGAAAACATATAGACAGCTGTTTTTTGTGGTGTCTTCAAAAATGGACGTGTGAGGAGATTTCAATATGCAAGCGATTAAAATTACAAATCTATCAAAAAGCTATGGTAGATATCAGGCTGTAAAAAATCTGAATTTAACTGTACAAAAAGGAGAGTTATTTGCTTTTCTTGGTCCGAATGGTGCTGGAAAAACGACGACAATAAAAATGATGACAGGTCTATTGGAACCTACGAGTGGCTCAATTGAAATTGGTGGTATAAATGTATGGAAAACACCTATTGAAGCAAAAAAGAAGATTGCCTATGTTCCAGATCAACCGAATCTTTATCCGAAATTAACCGGTTGGGAGTTCCTGCAATTTGTAGCCTCTGTCTTTCAAATCCAACAAAGTGTTTTCAAAGAGAAAGCAGAGGAATTATTACAGATGTATGGCTTAACGGATCGAGCAGGGGAATTAATTGAAGGATATTCACATGGTATGAAGCAAAAAATTGCTTTGTGTGGGGCGCTAATCCATGATCCCGAGGTTCTCTTTCTTGATGAACCCACTGTTGGTCTTGACCCAAAGAGTGCAAGAACATTAAAAAATCATCTTCGCCAAATTTGTAACCAAGGGACAACTGTTTTCTTAACTACCCATATCCTTGAGATTGCCGAGCAAATGTGTGATCGTGTCGGGATTATTCGTGACGGAGATGTCATTGCACTTGGAACCATCAAGGAATTAAAAGAACGTGAGGGCAAAAGTGATGCAAGCCTTGAGGATATTTTCCTAGAGCTCACAGGGGATGAGGATGCGAAGGCAGTCATTCAGGAACTTTCAAAAGAGGAACAAGGTGAGTTGAAATGACCAGGAAATTACTTCATGTTCAATGGAGAATGTTTATTAATTCAATACGTTCCAAGGGTGCAAAAGGATATGGTGGTGTGGTGCTTTCCGTTCTTGTTGTAGGTATCTTTGTCGTATTGCTTTCGAAGCTGGCATGGGAAGTATCTGGATTTATCCAACCAAATGTACTAGAAGGAATTTTCCCATATATCATACTCATGTCTATTTCGATGATTTTGTTACTGGGGATTCCACAAATATTTAAAAGTCTTTACTCGGAAAGCGATCTATCCTTTTTATTCACATTACCGATTCAAACCCGAAGCATCTTTTGGGTGAAATACATACAAAGCTTTGTAGGGGTTCCGCTCATAGTATTTCTTTTAGCCTTCATACCACTAGTGACTTATGGTATTCGTGCAGGTGCGGGTTTTCTATATTACCCTGTATTGTTACTAGTACTTTCAAGCAATTTGGTTATCGGTTTATCCCTTGCATATTTATTTAACCTAGTTTTGATTCAAATTCTACCGGCAAATCGTGCAAATGAACTTATGACGGTTATGAGTGCACTTTCAGGGTTATTTATCTATATTTTATTTCAAATTCCTAATTTCTTTTATGATGAACCAATTGGAAAAGAGACGATCACACAATTGCCTGCATTTCCAAAATGGCTGCCAATCACTTGGGGTGGGGATGCGATTGCATCAGCAACAATTGGTTCTACTGGATTTTTGCTGCCTTTAGTTTTATTTATCCTTGTCGCTACATTTCTTGCGGCTTTTTCTTCAACTTTAGTAGAAAAAGGCTTTCGAACAGGCTGGATCCGTCTAAGTGAAGGTGGGAAAAAGAAAAAGGTAAAGATAAAGGGGGAAAAAGGCAGTTCACTTTCTCATCCAGTCATTGCAGTTGGAATCAAAGAATGGAAGACGATTAAACGAGACCTGCGGGAATGGATGGTTTTCATGCCACTTGGTTTCTTTGCGATATTCGGTATTTTTGGTTTTTTAAGCAGTGGTGTAAAAATTGCGGATTTAAGAGAGTACAGCGATATTACATGGATGGTTGCACAGGGAATTTTTCTATTTATCTATGCAATGTTTAATGGCTCTATGTCTGCAGCGGCAATTGCCAGGGAAGGAAAATCTCTATCGATTTTGCGGATGCTCCCGCTAAAAGGCTCGCAAATTGCTCTTGGAAAGCTTTGGATTAGCTGGCTACTTCCATGGATCATACTCTCGATTATTGAAACTGCAATTGGAATTTTTCTTAATTGGTCCCTATTCCACCTTTTTATAAGTGTCATTATTAATGCTATTGTATCGATCGGGATTAGCAGCATTGGAATTTGGATTGGGACATTGGGGGCGAAATATAATCCAGCTAATCCACAAAACCGAATAAAATTTGTACCAGGGCTTTTACTCATGTTCCTATCGTATATCTATTTGTTTGTTGCTTTAATCCCATTTGGAATACTCATTATCCCCCCAGGAGCAAATGAATTCCTACCAGTGACTGGTGGCTTCTTTGGTGTTGTTATCAAAATTATATCCTTTTTACTTGAAATAAAATCAAATTCACCAACGCTGACATTATTTGTGGCCATCTTCTTTGTGGCGCTGATTTCTATTGGGACTGCTGCAACGACAATCGCACTTAGTGCCGCAAGACTTGACCGGGGTGTGAAAATAGAAATGGTCCAGGAAGGCGCACGAAAGTTACGTTAACTTAATATATGATTCCGGACCCTTGGTACGTTAAGTTTGAAAGCTGTTCAGCTTAATTTGTAACCTTGACTAAGGTTTAAAACTGTGTATAATACAAGGTAATTGCAAAAGTTGAATGTTTTCTAGGGTTCCGCAACTGTAAATGTTGGTCTGGTCCGAGAGTAAACTCACAGCTTTGCTGTGCCACGGAAGGATAAAAGCCTGGGAGAGACTGTTTTTACAGTTTTCTCTTAGGCTTTTTTTGCTTTATGAAAATAATAAATACGGGGGTGCATAACAAATGAATACAGACTGGATTAAAGTATTTGTTGCTGCTTTTTTTGAAGTTTTGTGGGTTATTGGGTTAAAACACGCTGATAGTTTTTGGACTTGGACCGGAACTGTTATTGCTATCATCATCAGCTTTTATGTAATGATAATGGCAGGAAGGAAACTTCCTGTGGGCACTGTATATGCAGTTTTTGTTGGGTTAGGTACAGCAGGAACAGTCATTTCTGAAATGCTACTATTTGGTGAACCATTTAAAGTGGAAAAGATACTCTTCATTTTAATTTTGTTAGCAGGAGTCATCGGCTTGAAATTAGTTACGAATGACAAGGTTCAGGAAGGGGATGAAAACTAATGGCATGGATTTCTTTAATCTTAGCTGGTCTTTGTGAAATGTTTGGTGTTGCTATGATCAATAAATTGCACATAGACCGTAATTGGCAAGCATTAGTTCTCTTGATTCTTGGATTTGGAGCAAGTTTCCTATTTCTTGCTTATTCAATGGAAACACTTCCTATGGGCACAGCTTATGCAGTTTGGACAGGAATTGGTGCTTCTGGTGGGGCCATTTTAGGTATGTTATTTTATGGTGAATCAAAAGACTGGAGAAGACTTATTTTTATAGGAATGGTATTAGGTGCTGCGGTAGGTCTAAAACTCGTCTCATAAAAGAGTTATCCTTTGTATTATGAAGAAGATAATCTATAAAAAAATGAGGTCGATACCTTTAATGTTTTCGATCGCATGTTTTTTTATTCTCTATGACTTATTTTCTTATATGAAAGCCTTCTTGTTCTTTAACAAAAAAAGAATCCATTTTGAAAAAATATCAAAATGGATTCTAGGGATAATTTTGTTGTATGAAAAAAAAGTCGTTTACTCCAACAGCTGCAAAACCCACCTACGGTAACACCCAAGATATTTTTCCTATTTAATAAAAGTTGATTACTCAATGTAATAATTGTAATAAAACAAACTTGCTACATTATAAAAGAGTCGTTTACTCTGTTGCTGAATTTTAGCTGCAGGAAACTCTATCCAACTAAAACACCCGATAGTTGAACAAAGAAAATTTATATTTTTTCCTTTATGAGTAGTTGTTGAAGTTCTTCTTGAAATGCTTGATTTTCATTTTTGTCTTTTAGAATGTACTCAATATCTTTTTGATACAAGAAGTTTCGAAAAGTTTGATTGTAGATAATTAAATTTCCATATCTATCTACAACCTCAATGTACCAAGGTATTTGATTAAGTAATTTAATTTTTTTATTGATTATTCTATTTTTCTTAGATGGCAGACCAAAAATGATTGCCTGTAAGGTACTACTGATTAAATCGGCACTCACTACCAAAACCTCCATAACATAAATACAAACACACTATAAATTTTACCATAATAATCTAATACCTTGTTAAACTAACCTACCCCGTTAGCCACCCATGAATCGCAAAAAATCAGCGATTCACCACAGAGAATGAAAATGGTTAGGAAGTGTCAATACTGATACTGACCTTGATCCAGTCAACCAATCCATAGCAATGAATTGCAGCTCTCTCAATTTTTTTAAACAAATGAGANNTTCTTTGGTATTGTCTTTTTTCGAGGTTAGAGCAGTTTATTTTCATGGTGGTTTACTAGAACTACACGTTTTATAATAATTCTTTAAGTTGTCTACAAACTTCGTCAATTCCATTATGTGTAGTGTCAATAATAATGTCAGAACTTTTTTCTAATAATGGTAGTACGTTTTCAAAACTATCTAAAACCTCTTGTCTTTCTTCTGGGCTCTTACCATAATTATTAGAAGTTCTTTTATTTATTCTATCAAGCATTACGTCCAGGTCAGCCTTTAGTAAAACTACATGATTAAAGTGTTTATAAAATTTCACTTGATTAGAGTAACAGCCTGAAATTATTAAGTGAGATTGTTTATAGCTCTCTAACACTTGTGTTATTTTTTCTTCATCCCAAACTCTTTCTTCAATTCCCCCGTTTTTTATTACCTTTATGTAGCCATAATCCGTATCGACTACATTGTACCCTTCTTTCTCTAATTGTTCTAATACACTTGAAGTACCTACTCCTGATAAGCCTGTAACAAATATTACTGCCATGTTACCCCCTCTTTCTAACATATGTATTAAATTTTATTACAATCCAAGCAGGTTATTATTCAATAAATAACTTTAATTGGATATTTCCAGAAAGTAAACTCCTACACTAACCTGCTCCGTTAGCCATCCATGAAGCGCAAATAACAGCGCTTCACCACAGAGAATGAAAATGGTTTACTCCGACGATACTGTTCCTACGGCTGGAGAGGAAGGTCGATACACTATGGTGCGTTAGAGCCCATCCGTTAGTCTGACTCCTTCGACCACGGTGCACCACTGACTGTCGCTCCCTTACGGGAAGCACACATGGTAGATTAATCCTATTCTGGTTGTTGCACCAGCCTCTAATAATAAGCTAAGCCGTAGAAAGGATGTTTTCAATGGATGTAGTCATTGAACGTGCATGTGGTATGGATGTACATAAGGACAATATTACTGCATGCATCATCACACCAAAAGGAAAGGAGATTCAAACATTTTCTACAAAAACTGTATTTCTATTACAGTTGATTGATTGGGTTAAACAACATAACTGTACCCATGTAGCCATGGAAAGTACGAGTGTTTACTGGAAACCCATTGTTCTAGAGGCTGAGGATATTGAGTTTTTAGTTGTGAATGCCCAACATATGAAGGCAGTTCCAGGTCGTAAAACAGATGTTAAAGATGCAGAATGGATTGCCAAACTTCTTCGTCATGGATTACTAAAAGCTAGTTACATCCCAGACAGAAATCAACGAGAATTGCGTGAACTTGTTCGCTATCGTCGAAGTATCATTGAAGAGCGTGCTAGACAACATAATCGTATTCAAAAAGTGTTAGAAGGAGCAAACATAAAGTTAGGGTCTGTTGTATCAGATGTTATGGGTGTTTCGGCTAGTGATATGCTGAACGCTATCGCCGAAGGTGAAGAAGATCCTGAGAAGCTAGCAAACTTCGCTCGACGTACGATGAAAAAGAAGAAAGAAGAATTGGAACTCGCCCTTAAAGGATACATCAATTCACACCAACGTCTAATGCTTAAAACAATATTAAAACACATCGATTTTTTAACTGAGCAAATCGAAATGCTTGATCAAGAAGTTGCGGAAAGAGTAAGTTCTCATCAAGAAAATATTGACAGATTAGATTCTATCCCTGGTATAGCTACTAGAATGGCTCAGCAAATAATATCTGAAATTGGGACTGATGTTAAGAAACAATTCCCAAGTGCAGCTCACATGTGTTCTTGGGCGGGAATAGTACCTGGGCAAAACGAAAGTGCTGGAAAGAGGAAATCAGCTAAAACCAAAAAGGGAAACAAGTATTTGAGATCAGCATTAACAGAAGCAGCTCATTCAGTAAGGGTGTTCTAAAAACTATCTCGGTGCACTGTATAGGCGTACAGCATCACGAAAACGTAGGAAACGAGCAGGAATTGTCGTCGCTCATGCCATGTTGAGAATTGCTTATTACCTCTTAACGCGAAAAGAAATGTATGTAGACTTAGGCGAAGACTACTTTGATAAGCAGAGAGAGCAATCAATTGTTCGGCATTCTCTTCGAAGACTTGAAAGTTTAGGATACACTGTTTCTTTACAAGTACCTGAAGTATCTTAATCCAATCAACCAATTAATCTTTATATGATCAATCAATCAGGCGCTCTCCCCTTTTTAAAAAACGAATGAGCTGCGTCGTATTTAGTATTGCCTTCTACCCAAAGTTAATTTTCATGGTAGTACAATAACAAAAGTAGCACCAATGATTGTTGGGACATTCTAAATTGAGACCGTAAGTTTTCAAGGGTTTCTTTTTTTTATTGGCACAAATAAATCAACTCTACATTTCCCTTCTGGATCTTCGGAAGGGTTGTTTTTATTAAATTCAAGGTTAAATCTTTCATAATCCGCCTCAAAGTCGCTATTAGGCAACCATTCTCCAAACATATATTGATAAGCAAAATTCAGCTTTTCAGGCGTATCATAAAAGGGATACAAGGCGTATAGCCCGCCATCCAACTTCTTGAAGGTTATATTCTTATGTTTTTCTTTATCAAAACTATCAGGAATTGTAACACAAGCATCGTGTCGGCAATCCTTGTTTTCAACCAGATTGGGATTATCTAATGAAATTCCGATAAATGATTGTTGAGGAGGGGAAAGCCCATTGTTAATTGCCCAATTAATCAGCTTTCCCCAGTGTTCTTGTGGTTCAAAATAACTCCCAGTACGTCTAAAAAACGCTACTTCGGTTTCAGGTAATTCTTTTATTATGATATTCATTTTAAAAACATCCTCCAGTTGGAAATAATTAGGTCATATCATATTTCGACATCTATTGTAAAAATTCCTTCTTCAACTAAACTGCTCCGTTTGCTTAATAACTTCAACAAAAAAGGTGGTTAATCCTTCTTGGATCAACACACCTGTTAGTAACATAGGTAGGATTCCATTATCAAATAAAATAAACCAATACCTATTTTAAAGAAATCTAATGAATTTGTCCGTTTCAATATGTATAAATTAATCATCTTATAAAAGGAAAAGGAGGTGTAATTGAAAATGTTTCGTTCAAGACCAATTGTTTGTCCTCCGAGATATCATGTTCGAAATCAATTTGTTAAACGAGTCCATCCAATCATCCACCCAATCGTCAATGTTAATCGAATAAATGTAATCGATGTCCCAAGACATATTATTAAACCAATTCGAAGAACTGAAGTTGTACACCATAGAAGAAGGTTTTTCTGTTAAAGTTCCGCGCTTGTCCATGTCGGATCATATTTTTGATTCATAGTCTAAGTTATGTAAGAATAAGGAGGTGTTTCTATGAGCGGCGGATACGGAATGGGAATGGGTATGGGTGCAGGATTTGCATTAATTGTTGTACTCTTCATCCTACTAATCATTGTTGGTACTTCATTCGTAGGCGGTGGATACTAATCTCCCCTAATTCGTAACAACTTAATCAAACCTCCATCTAGGAGAAGCGTGTTATTGCGCTTCTCTAGTTATTTATGTCCCTATTTATTCTATGGGATATTCCCTTATTCAACTAAACTGCTTCGTTAGTTCAATAACTTCAACAAAATAAGCGATAATCCTTCTTGGACTATCGCACTCGTTAGCTTAATAAATTTTTTGATTTTAAGTCTATAATATCTACTAACTCATCTATGGTTCCAAAGCATTTGTCGATTTCAGGCAAATGATAAAACGTACTGGTCGTATCAAAATTGTTGATTTCTCCACCTGGTGAATAAATAAAAATTCTTTTACCTTGCCCTAATGCAATACCCAATTCAATATGAGTACCTTTCCCTCCTGGTAATAAAACTACAACAAAGTCTGCTTCTATTACTGCACTTTTCTCTTTCTGACCTATATCTTTTAAGTCATCAAATGTAAAAGTTTGTTCTTCCTTTGCTTTTGCATTTTTTGTCCAATCATAGGTTTGAATATGACCTCTCTTTTTTAAATGATTGGCAACTTGATTTACAACATCTATATTTCTAAAACTTGATGCCACATAAAATTTCATTTTTTCTCCCCCTACAATAACAACATCTCTTAATTAAAGTAAACTGCCCCGTTTGTTCAATAAGGAATTTAACAAAAAAGTGCATTAATCCTTCTTGGATCAACGCACCCGTTAGTTTAGCTTATAATTTTCAGAATTGGATATTTTGAAAAAGTAAAATGATCAGTATTAGTGTTGATAAAGAACCCGCAGATATTAAAGTTATTATTTTCCTTCCGTTCTTCTCTTTTGAAGATTTTACAAGCTCTCTGGACACCGCAATCCATATAACGATAGAGACTATAGCTACTACGGTAATAATACCAGTAGACACTTTCGACACCTCCTTAATATTTTTTCAGAAATTTTACACTTATTATTCCGTTAAAGTACCAGGAATATTAATCTCTGTATTTATCTACGAATTAGAAAAATTAAAGTTTCACTATTAAACTAACCTGCTTCATTAGTACAATAACTTCAACAAAAATTGCGTTAATCCTGCTTCTTGGATTAACGCACCCGTTGAGTAAGAATTTTCACTTACTGTCTTTCTAAAAATAAGAAATTAAAGATATTACTAATCCTAAAAATGAAACACCTAATCCAATTGTAGTTGCCGAACCACTGGATGTTAGTATTAGAGCTATACCAAAAAGTGATACTGAAATACCCAAAAGTGATAAACGCATTTTATATTCACCCCACCTTAATGTAATAATTCTACACTAAGTCAAAATATCCCTGTTAAACTATTCTGCTATCGTTAGCTTAATAACTTCAACAAGAATAAGCGATAATCCTTCTGGGACTATCGCACCCGTTAGCACAACAAGCTGATATAACATTAGGGGAATGTTTGTTAAATAATTCTTTTATTGATCTTCTCAACGAAAATCTATCTTTTTTTTCTAGGACCTACAATTAATTTGATTGCTGTTCTATTTTCATTATTGATTAAAACATCAGTAAATGCAGGAACAAAAACCAGATTAACACCGCTAGGAGCTACAAATCCTCTTGCAATCGCAATGGCTTTAATCGCTTGATTTAAAGCACCAGCTCCAATCACTTGAATTTCTGTATTTCCTCTTTCACTTAATACGCCTGCAATTGCACCTGCAACTGAATTCGGATTTGATTTTGATGATACTTTTAATACATTATCCATATAAATTTCCCCCCCCCGTTATTTAATCGCTTGATATGATCGCTGGAAAGAATGTAATAACGTATCTTTAATAATATTCAAATTCAAATCAAACAGAACTATTGAACTTATTCCTTTGATACTATTTGTATTATCCTGCACCTGTGCTGGAATAAAAATTAAGCATCCATTGATAAAGGAATGCACCAGTTAGCCATCCATGAATCATAACTTCACCACAGAGAATGAAAGATAATTACGTTCTTTCATGGTAGTTGAAGAAGAAAAAGAGGCGCTTATTCAACAATCGCGCCCGTTTCTTGATAACTATAGCTTTAAAAGAAAGTTACATGTTAATAAGAGATCAGGCACAGACACATAGAAGAGGCATCGCAATATACGGCCTATGGGGTTAACGACAATAGCGGCAGACTAGACTTTATTTTTAAAGTCTTGATCCGCCACTGTTAGATTTGCCGATTCGATTTCTTCCAGATATTCTATCACCTTGTCTTTATCCTAATACGCGTTTCGTGCCGGGTATCAATCGAATGAATGAAGCCGCAGCAAAACAGCAAACCGTCGCAATTATACCGGCAATTGGGAATTTTGCTAATGGCGGCCATTCGAGTTCCTTCATCAGCAAGCATATTCCGACAACTATCGGGGGGTGAATGATAAATACCGTAAAAGCATTGTCGGATAACCATTGGAACAAACGGTTTGCCCGATTAAACCTTTCACGAAACCAAACGAGCAACCACATGATGATACCAAATGCAATGAATGGCTCCCACATCGCATAGACGAACGCTTCCGCATGGAATCCACCGTTTATCGAGACGCCAAAAACGATTGTCGCAATCGGCAAAGCGGGAGAAACTGCACACATTACCCATAACCATCTTTCAGCCGTACGGGTAGAAAGATGCTCCAGCCATTGGTTTCGGTTAGTGTAAATGCCGATGATAAACAAAAATACATAAGAAGCAAAATAACCGAGCTGAAGTCCAAGGACATTGGTTCCTGTAGGATAAACAAGACGAATCGCGAATGCGGTTAATCCGACTGCGACTGCAGATAGGAGAATTTGTGTGTGACTGGGGAACTTTTTTATAGCTGGTTTGTCATTACTGCCTTTTTTGAACCACCGATAACCGGCGTAAACGATCGCAAAATAGAGCAGCGCCTCTACAAACCATAGCGGACCAAAATCAAGCTGCTTAAGCGTGAATATGTATTCCAAATAAAAGGACCATAACGATGTCTTATCCGAGAAAGAGAGCCAGTAAGTCAAGCAAGGCCCAATTACTGCCAGGTAAAAGACAAGCGGAAAGCCAAGCCGGATAAAACGATCCCTCAAAAACTTTGCTGCCCATTTTCTGTCATAGGCTCCTGGTGTGAAAAAGCCCGCGATTAAAAAGAAAAAACCCATAAAAAAAGCTTGGTTTACGCCGGTGAACAAACTTAATATCATCCTCGAAAGCGTTAATTCATCACCGGTAACTTCAATGTAGTACCAACTCCCGGAAGCCCCGTAAGTTATGGAAGTATGATGCAAAACTACAAGAATGGTAAGTACTGCCCGTATGCAGTCAAGATAGTACAAGCGCTCCTTCATTCGCACCCTGCCTTTCTCAACAATTTCCAATCATTTTTAATTTCTGCACAGACGTCTCTAAATAGAATGTTATTGCAACAAATTATAGAATATTCCAAATATGATGCTATTGTAACTATTTTTATAAAAAGAAATAAACCTGCTTATTCCATTAAATGGCCCTTTTCATGAAGAAAGACGCTTTCCTTATTTTCAGAAAAGCGCCCGATTGCTGAAAAGTGGCAAATGCAAAAACAATGAAAATTGACATCTTGGTTATTGTGCAAAAGCACCCGTTAGCCATCCATGAAGCGAAAAAATTGGCGCTTCACCACAGAGAATGAAAATATATGGTATGACTATACTGGTTATTAATCCAGTCAACCAATTCATAGCCCCAATGATTAGCAGCGCTCTCTCAATTTTTTAAACACATGAGACGGGTTTTCTTTGGTATTGTCTTTTTCCGGATTTAGAGAAGTTTATTTTCATAGTAGTTGAAGAAGAACAGAGACACTTCTTAAATAATCGTGCCCGTTTGCGGATTATTTATTTTCTACAATTTTACTAAACCCATAAATTAAGAATATGATTCCAAGAATTAAGAAAGCTGGAACAAACAAATTGGCAAAGAAACCATTAGTTTCAACGTTCGGAACTCCACCAGACATTTGTCCAGAGAAAAAGCCTGCTTGAATTATACTCGTAGAAAGCAAAGAGAATCCTCGTTCCAAAGTATATATAAATCCTGCCATAGCAATAAATACAATTCCCGTAATCTTATAAGACATTACTTTTCTCACCTCCTAACACAATATTTCATTCCACAATTTGTCTCGATAGTTGAACACAGGTTAAACAACACTCTTCAACTATCCTGCCTCATTAGTTCAATAGCTTTAACTAAGAGAACTTAACACTTACTAAAAGCAAAACCCTTTTTTTCTGTCTAAACAATATCTAATGATTATGCCTTCTAAAGGGGGTGAATAAAAGAATTATCCTATTTACTATTTCAATTATTTCATGGGATATTTATTCCTTAATTCTCTATAGTTGATAGTTCTAAAGTTCGAGTTTCCATATACCCTTTGTTCATTTCGTCATCTTCATAAACGTGTACTTCATATGTTAGTAGATTACCTTCTATTGAAAAATCAGCTACTTCTTCCTTAACAGGGAGTTCCAGAATCGGAGTGAGCTCAAGTGTTGTTAAATTTAAGTGATAGAGATTACCTCCACGAGTTACCGTACCATGAACAAGCCCAATCGTCGTTAAAACTGAATCATTGTCATACCATGCAATTTCCTTAGCTGTCCATTGAAGACCATGATTAAAATCAATATTCTCGATCGTATTACTGGTTAGCTCTTTCAATACAATTGTTGCATTCGCTTCAAATTCTCCAAGCCCTTCAATAATAACTTGTTTTTCACCATTCGGCGACAGAATCCATGCATTTGGATCATCAGGTTCCTTTTCACGTTGAACTCGCTTAAATTCATACGGAACTTCAATTACAGCAATAAAATTTGCTTCTTTAGTTGGCCATTTGGCTTCGATATTGTAAACATAACGCCCCGTTTCATATGGGATTGAGAAACTGTTTAATTTTAGTGGTACATACTTATCCCAAAGATAAACCGAAACGTTCGGATCATTGTCAATATGAATAGTAGCTGTTTTGTTTGGGCTTGTTACAATAGAAGGTTGTTGATTAGCATATTCTAACAGAGGTATTCCTTCATATCCTTCTTCATTCAATATCAGTTCATTTTCAGTTTTGCCAATTGTTATAGTCCCTTCATCAATTGTGATTGCCTTTACTTCGTCAATCGATGCTTCTGTTTCTCCATTTTCCATTCCAAGACAACCCGAAAGTATAAGAGTAATGAGTAGCAAAAACATAATTTTTCTCAACTTTTCACATCCTTAAACATATTTATTTAAAAACATATTTAAATTCATCCTTCTTCAACTAACCTGCTACGTTAGTTGAACAAGAATCATTATTTTTATGACACATCATTATCCTACTAAGACAAGAGCCAGCATTAATGCTGGCTTTTTTACTTTTATTTCCTTTCACATCATTTTTTTGAGGTATGGAATCTTTCGCCATACAAAATGACTTAGCAAAAAACTTAGAATGATTCCTAAAAATGCCGTAATAAAAAATTTAGTCCAGACTGATATTGGTAGGTCATTCAATGTATATTGAAGGAAGACAACTACTGGGACATGGATGAAATAAACAACAAATACATTGTTTGATAACATCCTAGACCAACGATTAGTGCCGTTAATTTTTTCTCTAAATAAAATTAGAAGACCGATTACAAGCGAAATACACAGTAACGTCTCAATTAATGATCGAGTCAACGAACCGAAGTTTTGTCCACCTTTTAAGAGAAAAGGATCTACTGTATTCCCTCCAAAATACAAAATAGTTACTATTAATACTCCAATAATAAGCCAGATGTATCCTACTCTCGCACTCAAAGTTAAAAACCATTTGCGATGATTGGCCATAATGCCTAAACAAAAGAAACTCACATACTGTGGTACATGTGCAAATTCTGTTTGAATAAATCCTACGAAAGCTGTCCAATGATCAATAGGAAACCATATCCTTGTAATGAAAGTCACTAAACTAACGATCAACCACAGGGAGAGAATCTGATAAACCTTAATGTTTCCATCAAATTTTTTTGTGGATTTCTTAGATGTAAAGAAGGTCCAAACTGAAAACACAACCGCATACACAAGTAAATGCTCTAAAAACCATAAATGGCCAAATTGCATATCAGGCCATGATGGTCCAGACCAATTCGTGGGTTCACTACCAAGTCCAAAAAATATATTAACATAGTAAGAAAAAAATGAGATGGGTTCATAATCTCTGAAATTAATGTAATATAAATACATCAGAATAGGAATTATCATGAGAAATCCCAGTAGTAATGGAATACCAATTCTAATAAGCCGATCTTTTAAAAACCGTTTCGGCCCTTTTCTCACGATTGATTGAGGGAGAAAATAGGCTGATAAAAAGAAAAACATACTCATAAAAAATGCTGCATTTACAGAGAAAAATCTGCCCAACCAGTTGATAGATTCATCATCCAAAAAATACCACCAACCACCTGGTCCATAGGCTTGTCCAGCATGGTGAGCTACTACAAGCATAATTAAAGCTATTTTTATATTATCGATGAAATATAAATGTTCAATCTCTTTTTTCACCTTTAAAACTCCTTTCCCATTAAAAGTTATACTTTAAATAATAGTAACGTATATTTCACTAATATTGGAAAAAGATTACACTTCCGGTTAATAATTTCATATTCTTATCAATCATTTTTTTGCATTATCGTCCTTCTGTGACATAGATAATAAGTTAATTCCTACTTCTACTCCCTCAGTTTGATACGAATATCTCTCGAATGCTCACTTATTCGCAGGATTTCATAACCCTTTAAAATGGATTAAAAGGCATTAGAAGTGAGTTCAGGTCATTTCGGCTTCGTGAAGGCATAGTTAAATAAAGGAGTTAGCTAATACTCCATATTTTACCATATGATGTACATCTTCACGCCGCCCCTGGAGGCTTTCCCTCCCATGTCTCAACGGGTCAAACGCCCTCTCATTCCTTCGTCACGCCTATCCAAGGGGTGGAGGCCAGTTATGCTAACCTGATGGGGCACATTGCCCTTTTGTTGAATAAACCTGGTACTCCGTACATATTTGTAATCCTACGAATAAGACAACATTCAAAATT
>NZ_LMBW01000014.1:0-79240 GCF_001439915.1 Fredinandcohnia humi
TAACAGTTCCTACTGCCAAGCCTGTAGTGGACTTTCACCACCAAGTTATAGCCCATGCCGGGCGCACTACAAAAAAGACAAGGCTAATCACCTTGTCAAAATATCATTTCTACAATAGATCTGATTTTAAAAATTCTCCTGTTTGCTTATAAACATCTTTATATTCATCAAGATGTGTGAATTTACCTAGGAACCCATGAGTTACCCCTTCATATCTTTTTAATTCAACGGGAACTCCTGATTTTTTTAAATTCGCAGCAAATAGCTCACCTTCATCACGGAATGGGTCGTATTCCGCTGTGACAACAAGTCCTGATGGAAGGTGTTCTAAATTCTCTTCTCGAATTGGCGAAACTAGCGGATTATCTGTATCTACGTCACCTAGTAAATAAAAAGAGTTATGTTCAGCTAATGAGTCACTTTCAACGAAATAGCCTTTTCCATTTTCGATTAAGGATGGATAACGGAACTCACTGAAATCCAGATCCAACGATGGATAGAATAATACTTGCTTTGTGATCGTAAATTCTTTTTTGTCACGCGCCAGATAAGAAACAGCTGCAACTAGGTTCCCTCCTGAGCTATCCCCAGCGATGGCAAGGTTTTTGCCATCCCATTTCAATTCTTCCTGATGCTCGGTTGCCCATTTTGTTACATTATAGCAATCTTCTAGTCCGGCGGGAAAAGGATGCTCAGGTGCAAGGCGGTAATCAACAGAAATGATTTTATAGCCTGATTCCATACTAATTGGTCGAACGACTTCATCATGACTCTCAATACTTCCTGAGAAAAAGGCACCGCCGTGGAAATACACTAATAGTGGATAAGAATCACCTTCATGAGGTGTATAAATTCTTACAGGAATATCTGCTTCTGGTGTCGAAACAGTCTTATCTTCAATCTCATAAACTTGTACACGTTCTTCAACAGGTAAAATGGGTGCATCAAAAATCTTTCGATGTTCTTCTGGAATGATTTTATATTTCTCATCGGATACTGGAATCGAATCTATGACTTTTTTTATCACTGGATGTAATGGCATCTAGTAAACCTCCTCATTTCAAACGTTCTCACTTCTACTAGAACATATCATCTTTCATCTAAAAATTCATATAAAGGAGGCTGAGAATTCAGCCCCCTGTTCAAATTAAAAATAGTCTTTCTCTGTTAAAACACTTTCCATCTCTAGTTTTGGGAATACACGTGATAGCTGTTGATAAATCGTTGTAAGCTGCTTTCTCTGAGCCTCATATTTTTGCAATGCTTCCGGAATGGTCTCTGATTCACGAATGGCGACGGCTAATGCACCTGCATCTTGGAGTGCCGCATTTGCACCTTGGCCGATATTGTGAAGCATGGCATGAGCAGCATCCCCTACCAGTGTTACGCAATTTGTGCTCCAGCGATCAAGTGGATCAATATCATATAATGCACGACAAGTGAAATCTTCGAGTGTTAGATTTTCTACGATTTTAATCATTGCCGGACTAAAATTCTTTACTGAATCTAATATCATTTGTTTTGTTACTACAGGTCTAACAGCAGAATCTGTTGATGGTGCCGTAATATCAAGGGATACTTGTTTTCGAAGCTGTAATGGCAAGAAATAAACTTGGACATCTCCTTCGATTGCAATGCGGAGATTATTTTCTTCCGAAACCCATCCATATGTTTGTTCATCCTTCACAAGTAGCCGATAGGCATGGTAGCCAGAATAGACAGGCTTACTTTCACCGAAAATTTTATCCCGAACTACGGAACGGATACCATCTGCACCAATTACCAAGTCTGCTTCAACAGAATGACCGTTTTCAAAATGAATTTCAACATGATTTTCATGATGAATAATCGATGAACAACGATGACTCAAATGAACCTGTTCTGGCGGTAATTGGGCAATTAGTGCGTCTAATAAGTCAGCCCGATGAACGAATCGTGTATAGCGCTCATCTTGATTCTCTGACATAGCCGGCCATCTTTCCTTACTATGTGTTTCACCTGCACCAGTTAGAAGTTCCATATAGTCACTATGTGTAGTTACCTTTTCAAGAGCGTCATATGCGCCCCAATCTTTGAAATATTTAATGGTTGGCGGACGTAATCCAATACCTGCACCAACCTCTTTTAGCTCCGGTGCTTGCTCATACACTTCTGCACGAATTCCTTCCTTTTGCAATGCAACCGCAACAGCTGCACCACCGATACCGCCTCCAATAATGACTACTCGTAATTCAGATTTCGCTTTCATACAAATTCCCTCCTGTTTCCGAATTATTTTTTTAAACGAAAAGACGACCGCTATCATGATGGAAAAGAAAATTGAGTTACGAGTATCATTACAGGCTTCGGTGTAAGCGGTTAAATTTCCGTTTTTATAAACAATATTGTTTGTTTTAATTCACATATGCTGCCAATAGATTTATAGAAAATGACCGTCACTAAATCTATTGGCACTATTTAATTTCACCAGCAAATGCAATCATAATTTAACGATTTACTGTAAAAGAAAACTTATAATCGTCAGCTATATTTACAGCTTTCCTCCAGCCAACAAGTTGATTACTACGTGTGTATAATTTCGTTTCCATGACAAGAACTGGATCTCCGGGGTCAAAACCTAAAATTTTTGCTTCTTCTTCTTTCGTAGCTGATGCATAGATTTGATGATCACCTCGAGAGATAGAGATTCCCAAATCACTTTCTAGTAATTCAAAAACACTTTCCACTTGCTTAAGTTCCCGTATAGTTGGATTAAATTCTTCTGGAACGTCCAAATAAGTTTGTGCCCAAGCAAGAGGGCGCTTGTCTAAAAGTATCAAACGAGAGACTCGTAAAATCTTAACATCACCGTTTAGACGAAGAACCCCGCGTAATTCATCAGTCGGCACCACTCTCTCGATACCTAAAATTTTCGAACGAACATCTGCACCTTGCTGACGAAGGTAGCTAACCAAACCTCCTAATTGTAAGTTTGGCGGATGAACGGGTAATTCTTGCACAGGAAATGTTCCTTTAGAACGTTCCCGGTACACATATCCCTCATCAGCTAGCTCCTTTAACGCTTGCCGTACCGGTGCCCGACTCACATGGAATCGGCGAGTGAGTTCGCCCTCCGTGATAAATGGACTTCCCGCCTCACTATCTTGCAGCTCATCAATAAGGATTTCTTTAATTTGTTTATACAGTGGAATCGACGAATTCCGATCAATAAAATTTCTTTTCATTACTTTCCTCATTCATGCAACCCTAGAATAGTAGATTTTTCTTGATAGGACTCTGATCGTTTTAGTGGAGCGCCCGTTTTTTCTTGTACATATTCAAAGGTTATGTCAGGCGCAAGTTCCTTTACAACAAGACCCTGCTCCGTCACATCAATGATTGCTAGATTTGTATAAATACGATCTACACAGTGACTCGCTGTTAGTGGATACGTACATTCCTCAACAATTTTTGACTCCCCTTTTTTTGTGGTATGCTGCATGAAAAGGAAAACACGCTTACTGCCAACTGTTAAGTCCATTGCTCCCCCAACACGTCCTAGCGGATCCTTGGGAAGCTTCCAACTAGCGAGATCCCCATCCTGGGAAACCTGGAAGGCACCGAGGACTGCGGCATCAAGATGACCACCGCGAATCATCGCAAATGAGTCCGCTTGTGAAAAATAGGAACCACCGGGCATTAATGTAATAGGTTCCTTGCCTGCATTTACTAGATCCATATCTTCTTCACCTGGTTCAGGTTTCGGCCCTAATCCAAGGAGACCATTCTCACTGTGTAAAATAATTTCACGACCCTCTGGTATATACTCCGCCACTATAGTTGGTAAACCAATCCCAAGGTTTACGAACCAGCCATCTTCAAGGTCTAGAGCTACACGAGCAGCTAATTCCTGCATCGACCAACCCATTTTTTTATCATTACTCATTCACTAGTACCCTCCCCTCATGTTGCGGTTCAATTTGTACTAAGCGATGTACGAAAACACTCGGAGATACAATTACCTCTGGATCAATTTCGCCTACTTCGACGATTTCATCTACTTCAGCAATAGTGATTTTCGCTGCTGTCGCCATGACGGGGTTAAAGTTACGTTGAGTTTTGCGGTAAACCAGGTTCCCCCAACGGTCGGCTTTCTGACCTTTAATAAAAGCAAAATCACCTTTAATCGCTCGCTCCATCACATACTTCCGACCATCAAATTCCTGTATTGGTTTATTTTCTCCAAGTTCAGTATTAACAGCTGTGGCAGTGTAGAAGGCCGGGATGCCAGCTCCCCCTGCACGGATACGCTCTGCTAAAGTACCCTGCGGGGAAATTTCAAGATCAATTTCCCCTTTTGCAAGACGATTAATGAGGTCGTCTGCATGTGGACCTACTGGGAATGAACAGATGATCTTTTTCACTTGATTGTTACTTATCAGTGCTGCAACACCGTCGCTAACGGCACCAATATTATTTGACACAACCGTAAGATCCTTTGCTCCCTGTTCGACAAGAGCAGCGATGAGCTGTGATGGAAGTCCGCTTCCGCCAAATCCCCCAACAAGCAAGGTTGCTCCATCATGGATATCGGCAACCGCTTGTTTAAATGTTTCAAACCTTTTCTGAATCACTTAGAATTTCCCCCTTTCATTTAAGTTCTTTCTGGTAGCCATTCATCGTCACAAAAAACGCACATGGCAGATTTCGTGGGTCACCGGTATAACCAATTTCCTCCGCAATTGACCCGAATGGTCCATATAATCCATCGCTATTTGCAGGTTTTTCCTGATTTTCCGAGAGGTGACGCTTTACAATTCCTGCTAGCCTCGCATCCATATCAAGGCTTTCTTGTAAAGCAGCGGAAACAGCATCTCCCTCAAGTTGGGGAATGACAACCTCATCTCTTGCATTTCTAAAGGGATGCCCTAAATATAAACGCTTCGGACGCACCACTTTAAGAAGATGCTGTACACTTTTTCGATAAAGCGTCGGATATTCAATCGTAGGAATTCCACTTCTTTCCCCGCCGTACATTTGGACAGCATCCGCAGCAAAAGCCCAATTAAGTCCATCCAGAACAAAGGTTACAGATCCGATTGAGTGCCCGGGTGTTTCCACGACAGTTATCGATACATCTCCACCTAAAGAAATTTGATCGCCATCAACCACTTCAAGTGTGGGTTCCAAATCCTCGCTAATATCATTCAACATCATGGAAATATGCTTCTCATGAAGTTCTGGATCAACAAATTTTCCTTGAAGCTGTTTGTAATCTGTAATATGTGTATTACGGTTGCGCAGTAGGTCAGCATCCTTTTTCGGAATCACGATTTCTGCACGTTGACCTGTTCTTTCCCAAACCGCCCTTGCACCACCAAGATGATCCACATGTCCATGTGTAAGCAGAATCCAACGAATATCTTCCATCTTTACACCATGTTCTGCTAAAGTTGGTTCAATAGCCCCAATAGCCGATGAAGCAACGCCCGTATCAACTAATGCAGGCTCTGGTGCATCGATATAATATGCCCAAGCGGAAATGGGTCCAAATTTACATTCAATCGGAATAACTTTTACCATTTTTCCACCCCTAATGAGTAATCATCGTGAATTCACAGTTCTCCCGATATTTTAATGATTCGTAGTGTCAATTCCTTTGGGGATTACTGGTAAAACAAGTCGTGATGGATGATCTGCATCCCGATAGATTTTATGCATCGTTGCACGTCCACTTGGTAAGTGGTAGCTATCTGGCGGTAATAATTTTGCATCTTCGCCATCAAGCGGTTCGTTACATGCAAGCTCTAATTCAACCCGATGCCCTGGTTTAATTAAGAAAGAGAATGGATATAAGCGAATCGCATACTCAATAATTTCACCTGTCGGTACAGGAATTGCTCTGTTATGTGGATGCCATGGCTCACCGTATGTTGATTTTTCTTCATCTAGTTCACGGTGAGATGCTTTTAAATAACCTGATGTCATTAATGTTCGCTTGCCGCTTGGATCTACATCATAAAGCTTCGCAATGAAGTTTGTATCATCTGTATCAATTTCTGCAAAAAGATATAATGCCCCAGTACCTGTCATTTCTACTTCTTCGCGGAATTTATCCGTTGACCATTTCAGGTTTTCTGATATTGTTGTTACGGTTAATGGTGCTTGATAAAAGCCATCTGGATGTGCATATTCAGATGTTAGCGGTTCACGTTTCTCACTAATTTTATGGCGAGGACGTAGGTAGAAATCTTTATGTTCTGTATTTGGTAATGGCCATTGTTGTTCTTTGCGCCACTTATTAGAGCCTTCTACAGAGAACTGAACAGTTGGTTCGTCCATTATGCCTGTGTCGATCCCTTTTAACCAATAGTCATACCAACGGAACATTTCGTCATGGCATTCATGGAATGGTCTTTCTAACATTGGTGGAAACGCTTGAATTTCAAGCATCTTCACGCCCTGGACACGATGGAAGCATTCAATCGTTCCTTCAACATTCCATCCGCGTCCCCATTTTGCTTGGAAGTAGACAGGAATATCAACCTTATTTGCTGCATCGATTGCACTATTTTCTCGCCAGAATGGACCATCTAGAGGATTTAATAAGTAATCCATCCATAATTCATGCCGGTCTTGGTAATGTAAAAGGTGAACAAAGTCTGACCAATGCGCAATATCTGGGTCATTTAGGCGCTCCTGCGTTATACGTTGCAGTTCTTCCGGAGAATACACTTTTGAGCTCTTACTTGATACATTATTAAACGCATTCCCACTGTCACCACCGCGTCCTTCTCGAGAAGCGCGTGGCATTAGCCACATGATCCCGCCGTGATAACATAATTCGTAAAGGTCGAAATGACCACCATTTGCGAAAATCGCTTTTAAGTGTGGCGGTTTTTCCGCTGCACCTAAAATTTGAATAGATGCGAAGTAGGAAATGCCGATCATTCCAACGTTTCCGTCGCACCAATCTTGCTCGGCCATCCATTCAACAATGTCGTAAATATCTTTACCGTCACCATGACCACCTGAATTATAGTTACCACACATTTCACCTTCAGAGTGACCTGTACCACGTACGTCAGCGATAATATGTGCATAGCCATTTTTGACAACAGCACGGATATCTCCTGCCTCGATTGCACCATTCCAAAGATGACTTGGACGTGCTTGTGGAGGTAATGTTAACGCTTGTGCCTGAAGTTCTTTACCGTATGGGCTTAGAGCAAGTAACGCAGGTACCTTTTCTGCACCATCCGGAAGGTAAATATCTGCTGCAATATGTACACCATCACGCATGGGAATACGTACATTCTTTTTGATTATCATGTTCATTCTCTCCCCTTACGTATTTTTCGATCTATGAAATAGGTAAACTAATTTTGATAGATTGTTAGCCTTTTTAAGCGGGAGTAAAGCACGGAATAAATGGTCCTGAATGATCTTCGTCTCCACTTTGCTTGAATACTACTTTTACAGGTTGATTAATTTTAATCGTATCTAGGTCGCAATCAACCAAATTGGTCAAGACTCTCGGACCTTCATCGAGTTCAACAAAGCCGATCGCATACGGGACACCTCGGCGCATGACACTGTATGTATAGATGGTCCCCGTGCCTTTCGCTTCTGTCCAGGATGTTTTTTCACTGTGGCAAAAAGGACATAGTAAACGCGGATAAAAATGATATTCCTTACAATCGTCACACTGTTTTAGTAATAGTTTTCCTTCTGAAGAGGCATCCCAAAATTCGGTAAGTTCCGGTTGAATCTCAGGAATGGCCATGGTTCTCGTTTGGTACATCGTTGCCATCATCTACACCCTCTCTAAAATAAGAGTTGCACTACCATGACGACTAGCAAGCCCGCCACCAGTGCCGTGAACTAATGCAATGTCACAGTTTTCCACTTGAACCTTCGGATGTGCTTCCTCGCGCAGCTGACGCACTGCCTCCAACACTTTCACGATACCGCCTCTTCCCGCGGGATGGTTGTTATTCAACCCGCCTCCATCGGTATTGACCGGAAGCTTGCCAATCCCTGAAATTAAGTTCCCATCGGCCACAAACCTGCCGCCATCACCTTTTTTACAGAAACCTAAATCCTCAAGCTGCATCAAGACCGTAATCGTGAAGCTGTCATATATGGATGCGTACTTAATATCTCGAGGTGTAATACCTGCCTCTTCGAACGCTTTCGGTCCAGACCATACTGCTCCAGAATAGGTGAGATCTACTTTGCCGCCATTTAACCCTTTAGGTGACTCTCCGCTACCCATCACACGGATAAGTGGGCGTTTCAGACTTTTAGCAATTTCAGGCTTCACTACAACTAGAGCACCGCCACCATCACTAACAACACAGCAATCTAAACGGTGTAATGGGTCGGCAATCATCGGTGATTCAAGAACATCCTCAACTGTTACGACATTCCGAAGCATTGCATTGGGATTATATTGTGCATGATGTGAGGCTGCGACCTTAACCCATGCTAACTGTTCGCTCGTCGTTCCGTATTCGTGCATATGTCGCATCGCCGCCATCGCATATTCATTCACAGCTGTTGGTCCATAAGGAAGTTCAAATGGTGCATCTGGTACGTTTGACCCGACTACTTTTTGTTTCACACCACTTCTGCCTTCTGAACGTGGACGTCCTGCCATCGTAATTAAAGCAACATTGCATTTACCCGCTGCAATTGCTTGTGCCGCATGTGATACGTGAGCAATATACGATGACCCGCCTATTTCAGTTGAATCTACATGGCGTACATTGAGACCTAAATACTCAGCCATTGACAGAGCGCCACCAGGGGCATCCCCCGCACAAAAGTAGCCGTCAACATCTGCAAAGGTAAGTCCTGCATCTTCCAATGCTCCTTTGGCGCATTCAGCATGTAAAGCTGCAACGGATTTATCTGGTGCCTTACGTGCTGGGTGCTCAAAAGCTCCCACAATATAAGCCATACCTTTAATACTCATATTCATTAACCTCCGCTAATCCTATTGACTAAACAACAATGTTGAAGCAAGTTTAAGCTACTCTACTGCCGTTAGTGAAGACGTTAGCCTTTTTGGTTCACAAGGAGCTTGCATCGTTAAGATTTTTGCAGGATTATGAACTAAAAGCTGTTCAAATACTTCTTCTCCAACACCTGCTTTACGAAGGTCAGGTAGGAATTCTTCAAATAAGTAATTTACTGAATGCCCTTTTAATCCTGGCCAGCCAAGAGCACAGCAGTTAGCGTCAGCAGAGATTAGTGCACGGTCTACAAATCCTTTATCGAGAAAACGAAGAAAATGTTCAACACGATCCAGACGCGGACGTGACCAATATGGTGCACCTTCCATCTCACTGTCATAACCGATTGTATCAAAGCCGACCCAACCACCAAGCTCAGCGATCAATGTGTCACGATTTTCATCAAGATAACCGCCATCATCGGCATGACCCATAAGTACGCGATCAAGAGATAAGCCTTCCTCATTGAAAATGGCAATTGCTGTTTGGGCATCTACGCATAAATGTGTAATTATTGGAACACCTGTTTTTAGTGCTGCTCGAGCAGCCGCCCGATAAATTCGTTTATCCAGCTCGCTTAATTTTCCGCCTCGGCTTACACCAACCTTAATAGCCCCAGCTTTTGCGTTCGTGCCATCAATTCCAACTGTTACCTCATGAATGAATAAATCCGTTAGATATTCGATTGATTTGTTACGGAAATAGGGAAGCGCGGAGTCACCTGCTACAAAGCCTGTAACTGCGACAATATGCACACCTGTTTTTCGTGATAGGACTTGGAAATATTCAAGGTCACGTCCATTTCCAATCCCAGTACAATCTACGAATGTTTTACCTCCATGTTCACGAAATCGGCGCAGCTTCTGCACTGTAACTTCAAACGCTTCCTCAGGCGCTTTCCACCATTGTGTATCTAAGTCACATCCTGGCAGACCAAACCCAATATGCTCATGCATGGCTACGACCCCTAAATCTTCTGTCGGAATTGTGCCTAGAACCGTATTAACCTTTCCCATTTTTTATTCACTCCTCACTTTAGTTTTTCTCAGCTTGCACAACTGCTTCTTTTTCTCTATTTGCCGGTGCATGAACTGTAAGCACACGTTGTGGATTTTCTTCTACTAAAATACGAATCTGTTCTTCCGTTACACCTGCATTACGCAGGATTGGCAGAAATGTAGATAGTAAGTAGTCGTATGAAACATCTTTCGCATCATGTCCTTTGGCAACCCCAACTGCATTCGTAGAGATTAGAACACGGTCACCATAACCTTCATCAAATAATTCTAGTATGAACTCAGCCCGTCTAGTATCGTTTACATAGCCTTCTTCTGGGGTCCAACCAACATGGTCTAAAGCAACATAAGCTCCACGGCTTGCAACGGCGAATGCTTCTTTCCGTTCAACCGCATCTAGTCGATCTAGTCCTCCGATAATGACACGTGCAGGAGAAACGCCTTCACCTACTAAAAGTTCTAAATCATTTACGGCATCTGCACCATATTTTACTGATACGGGTACTCCTGTTACAAGAGCCGTTTGCGCTGAGCCGCGGAATAGATTCGTCTCTTTTTCTGTAATCCCGCTTTGACTAGCGATTGACGTCACTATGCCTGCGGAACTTGAGCGTTCAACACGTGGTACAACGATTCCTTCAGTCACCTCTTTTGTAAACAATCCAGAAAATTGTTCAGCTGACCATGGTGTTGGCGGATTCTTTTGCGGTGTTACAAAGTATCCACTTAACATTGGTTCAGGCCCTAAGCCTGTTGATGCAACAATATGTACTCCTGTTGATTTAGAAAGAGTTTCATATAGCTTTATATCACGTCCGTGGAACATACCACTTCGCTCAACGACTGTTTTACCGCCAAGTCTACGAAATTCGATTAGTTTACTTTTTAAAGTGTCAAAGATTTCACTTTTGTCCATCTTAATCTCAGGCGCGAATTCTGCACCTGGTACAACTGAAAGAAGTGATTCATGAATGAGTACAACACCTAGTTCATTAGCTGGTACCAATCCAAGAACTGTACGAACAACACCTGACTTATTTTCTTCATTATGTGGCATAATGAAACCTCCCATCATAACTCGTTTATTCAAATTGAAAACAACAACCACTATGTAGATCTTATTTCAACAACACAACCAACCCTTAAAGGATAGAAGAGCTTGCTACCTATTAAGCAAAAACTCCTATTTGTAATCGCTTTCTATAAAATAAATGCCCATCTTTTGCAATCTCAATGTTGATATTTAAACATTATAATATTGTTATACCAAAGTCAACGGTGTTTTTTAACTATTCAGAATAAATTCGATACTAGAATAATATACTTATTATTTCGATATATTAATAGTTTCCTTATTCAAATTTGTCCTCAAAAAGGGTTTTTATCATAAAATCAAGCAAAATATAAGGGTATCTTATAAGTTTTATTGTTTCAAAAGCTTTCTAAAATATTACATCCACATTATATAAAACAAAGTAAAATATTTTTCTTTTACTTAGCCTTTTGGATCATGGCTGAATTCATTTCAGCAATACTATGAGTGTTTGTCGAAATTTTTATTGATTAAATGAAAAAATAAGTTTCATATTATTCAGATACTTTGGTATATTAGTCCTAACAACCAAACCTAAAAGTGTAAACGATTTCAAAAAAATTAAATAAATGCCCTTAAAAATAATTTTTAAGGGAGCTGATAACACATCAAATAATGGGTTTCTATTTCCTGTCTCTTTTTTACGCTCTGTTTTAAGAACATTAAAAAAAGGATGTGTTATTGAAAATGGACAAAAGAAAGTTTTGGAGTTACGAAAATCAATTAACAGTGATCTTCTTCTTTGCAATCGGGTTTGTCTTTTTTGATAGACTTGCAATTAACTATCTGTACCCATTCATGCAAGGGGACTTTGCGATTTCGAATACAGAAATCGGTCTAGCAAGCGGAGCGCTAGCCCTAACATGGTCTTTTGCCAGTCCGCTCGGGGGTTATTTATCCGATAAGGTAAAAAATCAAAAGGTACTTTTAGCAATTATTGTTCTACTATTTTCAACCGTATCTTTATTACATGGATTTATTTCAACTGTCGGCATGCTTTTCTTTTTACGTTTAATGATGGGGATTGCAGAAGGACCAATCATTCCAATTGCACAATCTGTTATGGCGATTGAATCATCTGAAAAACGTCGTGGATTTAACACTGGGATCACAATGAACACAAGTAATGCTATTCTAGGTGGTTTGTTAGCACCAATCATTGTTGTAGCATTGGCTGAAAGCTTCGATTGGCATATGGCATTCTATGTAACGATTATCCCAGGACTTGTATTAGCATTCTTCATCCTAAAAACGATGAAAAATAGACCTGATTATCAGAATTCAGTTGCCCAATCTCAGGAAAAGGTTAGTTTTAAACAAGTACTTAAAACTCGTAATATTTGGATCGTAGTTATTCTATTCAGTCTATACATGACATCCTTAATGGCGTTCCAAATTTACACGCCGTCATTCTTGGTCGGATTCAGAGGATTTACGCCAAGTACAATGAGTATTATTATGGCTTCATTTGGTCTGGGTTACGCGATTTTCGGTATGGTCATTCCTGCTCTATCTGACCGTTTCGGACGAAAACCGGTTATCGCCTTATTCTCTTTGTTCATCATTGCAATGCCACTTTTAATCGCAAACTTAACGGCATTACCAGCACTTATGCTCGTCGTTTTCTTTTTACCTGCGGGCTTCAGTTTAGGATCAATCTTCATGTCCACGATTCCTGCTGAATCTGTTTCATTCAAACTAGCAGGTGCTGCGATTGGTATTGTTACAGGTTTAGGAGAATTATTTGGGGGGTTCTTAAGTCCAATTATCACAGGTATAGCAGCAGATAAATTTGGTCTTCAGGCACCGCTTTTCATTAGTGCAGGTGCAGGATTATGTGTATTACTAGTTTCATTCTTGCTAGTTGAATCTGCTCCAGCTAAGATCAATGCAAGACCTGACCAAGACGTTAACAAGCAGATTCATGCTTAATTTCTACGTTAACCATTATGAAAAAGTCATAAACAATTAAATGACAAAAAATCCTCACAAAACATTGTGGGGATTTTTGCTTTGGTGCAGACGGTTTTTAGTTTGGACGGGCATGCACTGTATAAAGGGGAAGCGAGCATACTAGCCACATAGAACTTTACAAAATGGAGGGAAATAATTATACTTTAAATATTAGTTATTGTTTTGGGTTAGAAATTTCCGCTTCCGATAATCTGCATATGCTTGTTCAATTTCTTCCTCTGTATTCATAACAAATGGTCCACGTGCAACAACAGGTTCATTAAGAGGTTCTCCCGCGAATAAGACGAATCTTACATTTTCATTTGAGGTCACCTCAATATAACTCATGTTAGAATGATCAGCCTTTTCTAACCAAAGGGCTTGTCCTTTAGAAGCTTGTACTTGATTCTTTCCGAACGTACCACTGCCTTCTAGGATATATATAAAACCATTGTAACTTCCAGGTAGGTCTTGACGAACTGAGGTATTACCTTCTGCAATAACCTCTACAAAAGTAACAGGTACATAATTAAGAGTTTTTGAAACCACTGGACCTGAAGAACCAGAATATACTCGAATGAGAGCTCCCTCTTCTTGACGAACTGGAGCAGCTATCTTAGGAATGTTCTGATATCTCGGCTCTACCATCTTATACGTTCTTGGTAGGTTAACCCATAATTGAAGGAGGTGAACACTTTCCCCTTCATCTGGAGATTCATTATGAACAACACCACGCCCGGCGGTCATAAATTGAAAATCCCCACTTTTTAGTTTTCCACCTTCTCCAGTCACACTGTCATAGTGATTAATGGAACCATCTATTACAAATGTGATTGTCTCCATTCCACGATGGGGGTGGATATCAAATGCTCCTTTTTCAAATCGATCATCCATTAGTAATAAAAACGGATCATAATCTTCCCAAAATCCAGGTTCTAGAACAGGCCCGGCTCGATGAACCCCGCTTACTTTTCTTTCATGAACTGTCCAAACTTTTTTTATGCTACGGCCACTTTCCATATTCATCTGTATTCCTCCCATTCTACAACAATGTTTTAAGCAGATACTAAATTTCCATTCTGTTTTACATTAGCCTGCACTAGGTTACACAACTAATTAAAAATCATATGCTGCTTCTTTTTCTTCTCGAATCTTTGTATACGTATCCGTTAATAGCGTAGTATCCTCAACTAAGCGAGCAATACGGAAGAGTACATCATCATTAATAATTTCTTTCCGATGGAAGTCCTTTTCTTCGATAAATACATACGTTTGAACAATTTGTGCTTTCATGTAAGCTAAAATAGGTTTTAATTGTTGTTCAGCAATTAGGTAATGTTTCGATGAACCTGCAGTAACAAGCATACTTACAATCTTATCCCTAAAAGCATTTACAGGTAGTAAGTCAAAGATATTTTTTAGTGTCGCAGGAATCGATGCCTGGAATATAGGTGTACCAATGATAATTGCATCTGCCTCCATGATCGTTTTGGAGACATAGCCTGTATCTCCTTCATATTCCAAATAGTTACGCCCATCACTAAACTGGATGTTATAATCCGCTAAATCTAGTAAAGTCCATTCTACATCGGGATATTTATTTGATATTTCTTTAGCTACATGTTCCATTGCAGTTCGTGTTTTTGAACCAACTATTGAACCTGACAATCCAACGATTTTCATCTTTCTACTCATCCTCTTTTTTAGCCGTATATTTTTTAATGGCAGGTAAGATTTCATTACCTATTAGCTCAATATTTTTACGTAAATTCTCAAAAGGAATACCGCCAAAATCCATTTGTGCTATATATCTCTGATGTCCAAAAACTTCATGTTGATAGAGAATTTTTTCAATGATTTCCTGTGGGCTACCAACATTCATTACATCGCGTGTATCGGCACCTTGTGCAAAATGTTGCTTTGGATAGCCTCTGCCATTAATAAACGTCATGCCTTGGTTTACATGAGGGTAGACTTCTCTCTGTGCCTGCTGAGTTGTTTCAGCTGCATAGAAAAAACCAGCTGTTGCAATCGGTAGATCTGAAGGATCATGTCCGCTTTGTTTTGCTGCCTCACGGTATGCATCAACTGAAATCTTAAAACTTGAAGCTGGTCCACCTAATGTTGCCAGAAACATCGGAACCCCTGCAAATCCTGCCTTAATTGCACTAGCTGGGGGCCCACCAACCGCACGCCAAATAGGTAATGTTCCTTCCAATGGGCGTGGAATTACAGTTGCATTGCGTAATGGTGCTCGGAAATTCCCACTCCAATTGACAACTTCTTCTTTATTGATTTTTAATAACAAATCGAATTTTTCCTCGAATAATTCTTCATAATCGCGAACATTATAACCTAATAAATCAAATAACCCGACCCTAGAAGCTCGGCCTGCTATAATCTCAGCTCGGCCATTTGAAATTAAATCAATTGTTGCAAAATCCTCATACACACGAACAGGATCTGAGGTACTAATAATCGTTGAGGAACTTCCAATCTTTATTTTTTCAGTTGCCTGAGCAATCGCTGCTAAAACAACAGAGTGTGCCTGAGTTGTAAAATATTCTTGGTGACTTTCACCGACGCTAAAAAAGTCAATACCAGCTTGCTCGGCAAGCTTTGCTATTTCAATAATTTCATGAATGCGTTGTTGTGACGAAATTCTTTCTCCAGTGTGAGGATTAGGAATATGGTCACCCAATGTATAAATTCCAAACTCTAACCCTTTACTTTGGTCAATTCTATATTTCTTCATATTAAAAACATCCTTTTATTAAAATGATTTAGAAAACAATCTTACACTATCAGTATCCCTTATAATTATCATTTAGGAAAGTACGCACTTAAAAGTGGTATAGTATACAATAGGATACTAAGGGAGGAATTGTAATGAATATTGAGCCTGAACTCTGTCGTGTAGAAGATACATTAGATGTTTTGGTAGGAAAGTGGAAACCAATTATTTTATTGTACTTATTAAAAAACGGAACGATGAGATTTAATGAATTAAAAAAAAGCATCCCTGACATCACCCAAAAGATGTTAACTAAGCAGTTAAGGGAACTAGAAGAAGAGGAAATCATTAACAGAGTTGTTTATCCCCAAGTTCCTCCAAAGGTTGAATACTCAATTACTGAATATGGGAAGGAATTGGAACCTATTTTGCACGCCATGCACGAATGGAGTAATAGACATATACAGCAAAAGCAAAAAAATCAAATGAAAAAATAGACCAGTGAAGAATTCATGCCTAATTTCTACTTTAACCATTATGAAAACGTAATAAACTATTAAAATGACAAAAAATCCTCACAAAACATTGTGGGGATTTTCGCATGAAGTAAATCCTCATAACACTTTTCTGCTTTATCGATGATCTGAGAGATCTTAAATCGTTTAACATCCACGTGTCACTGTTCTCTCTTTCCGACAAATAACAAAATTAGTGTTGCCAATGGACCTAATACAAGAGAAAGAAAAAACCAGTTTAATACCGTCCTATTCTTCCCTTGCGCAAGTGCAGCATTTATCAACGCCAGTGTACCCCAACCTACAAAATATTGGTTATCCATCATCGGTCTCCCTTTTTCTTTAACTATAGGTAAGTAGCTTACTTCAATAAGAAATAGCATTCGTTATTGAAGTACAGCACCCATTTGTTTAATAAATTCTATCCAAAACTCCTATCCAAAAACAGTAGTAGATAACTACCTGCACAAAGATAAATTGCAACTTGAGTTATGATGTAAATTGAAAGTTCAAAAAAGGTTAGTTTTCTTTCCCTCTAAATTTTTTTAAAATGCCTATAATAAAAAAATGAACATAGGAGCAGTATTATTGCTGATATTTGGAATATGTTTTCCAATAGACTAACCAAAGAAACATCTCCTTTCATTAATGAAGAAAATGTACCTTAAAGTACATTATTTCACCCGTTTACCTTAAGTAATCTGAATGTTGGGATACAAAAGCTGCCTTCCTACCTATTTCTACACCTACTGAATATAATCCTTTTATTTTAAAAAACAAGCCGCCCAATTCTACTACTAATTGGACTACTCGTTTGCCGGTTTTCAATTGAAAACCGAACAGGTTAGAGTGTATTAATCTATTAATTTACCTCTTCAAGAACTTTTTTGTATCCATGGAATTGATCAACATACTTGTAATCCTTATCTGTGCGATTTTCTAGAATCTTATCGCGAAGCAATTTTGTGATAGGGTTCGTTGTATGGATAATTTCCCCCCAGTTTCTTGCACTTGTTTGGACATAAGTAGCGCGCGGGAGACGTTCTTTTTGGTATTCTACAAATGCTTTGCTATAATTATCGCCATGTTTTCTGACCATATCCGCTAGGTACCCAGCATCCTCTAATGCTTGACAAGCCCCTTGTGCCAAGTATTGAAGCATCGGGTGTGCAGCATCCCCCATCAGGGTAATGTTCCCTTGTGTCCAGTTTTCAATTGGATTGCGATCATACATCGGCCATCTTCTTTGTCTTGAGATATAGGAAATAGCCGTCTTCACTCGGTCACATTTATCTTTAAAAAACTCATCCATTTCTTCTGGGGTTCCCCACTGATCCGTATGCTCAATTTCTTTTCTGTACTGGCTGCTTTTAAACACAACAACCTGGTTATATAATTCCCCGCTTCTTACCGGATATTGGACAACGTGCATGTTAGGTCCAATAAACATATACACATCATCCGGGTCTCCTACATTCGCGTTCGCTACTTCTTCCATAGGTATGGCTCCACGGTAAGCGACATATTCAGAGCATACTGGCTGATCTTCAACAAATAGTTTACGAGTCTTCGACCAGATACCATCTGCACCAATTACAGCTGAACCTGAAAAGGATTCTCCAGCAGCAGTAAATACTTCTACAGAATCTCCATTATCTGCTGCCGTTTTGATTTCTTGATTTGTCACAAGTTCGATCTTTGGATGCTCTTCACATGCATCAAGGAGGGCCTTATGAAGATCTGTCCGATGCAATACAATATACGGTGCACCGTATCTTTCTCGATATACTTGATCAATGTCAAGTGCGGATAATTCTTCACCTGTATACGCATCCATTAATACTAATCGTTTTGGAAATACGGCGTTTTCACTAATTTTATCCATGACACCTAGTTTTTGTAAAACATTCGTTGCATTTGCCGCTAGCTGAATTCCAGCGCCTACTTCCCCGAATTCTGGCGCTTGTTCTAACACTTTTACATATTTATCAGCTTGGGCTAGTCCAAGTGCTGTTGCCAACCCGCCAATTCCTCCACCAACGATTATAATCGGATTTTGTTTGCTGTTTGTCATTTTTGTCCTCTCCTAACTAGTGAAATATGTAGGGAAACAACAAATTGTTTCCCCTTTAAAAAGTCATTATCTAAAATCCGGTTTGAATTCTCCAGTAACCGTTTGATGTCCATTGTTTTTCTCATATTGTTCTTCTCGTTCCAGTTCAAAGCGGTCCATAATTGGAAGGTCATTAACCGAGAATAGGTAAGAATCTTCCGCAGAAACATGTTCATACCATGCCCAGTTTGGCACAACGAAATAGTCGCCTGCTTTCCAATCAAAACGAACACCATTAATAATCGTATATCCAGATCCTTTGTACGCATGATAAATGGTTGAATGCGTATGACGAAGTGATTTCGTGTTGAATCCTTTTGGGAGGAACTGCATCCGTGTACCCATAGTTGGATTTGCGGATTTTCCAGTAGTTGGGTTAATATAATCCACCGCGAATCCATGGTTTGGATTTGGATCAAATTCCATTAACCCTTTAATCGCATCAACGGTACGACTCCATTTATAGTTTGCTAGTGGTGCAACATCATATTTTTCATCACCAACCGGACGAACCATTCCGCCTCTATATCGTTTTTCGGAGAAGTTGTCAGGTACATTCGGTTGTTGTAAACCATCTGCATATGGTTCAAAGAATGTACCACCAAGATTGTAAATCGTCGGGATATCAAGTGCATCCATCCAAATCATTCGTTTATCGCCAACATGCCCATGTCCATGCCATAGATTTTTTGGCGTAATGAGGAAATCGCCTTCTTCCATGAAGATTCGTTCCCCCTGAACAATCGTATAAGCGCCTTCCCCTTCTGTAATAAAACGAAGCGCACTTTGTGTATGACGATGTGAAGGAGCCTCTTCTCCTGGTAAAAGAAGCTGTACGGCAGCATATAAAGTTTGAGTAGTCGAAACATGCCCCCAAGGCTGACGGTAAGTTAAACCAGGGTTTTGAAAATAGATGGCGCGACGTTCCCCACCGCGTTCTGGTGTAAATATTTCAGCTGCTTCCATTAACTTTTTTTCTAGTAATTCCCCTGTCCATAAATACGCTTGTGCATGAGGTTCTGGAGTTTTATTCATAACTTCTGGAATCGCTTCCCATAATGGTCCAAGATTGTACTGCTGAATGTCCTTCGTAAAATCCTTTACATCTTGATCTTTAAGGTAACCTGCTTTTTCAGCCATTTTAAACCTCTCCTTTATTTATTATTATTAAGAACTTTTAGTGCTTAACTTGGAAAGATTGCGCTCGATCTGACCTTCATGTTTGTTCACATGTCCATCGATTAAATGCTCAATAATAAATGACAGCGGTTTCGTTCCGAAGTTTGGATTGACACTTGCAGCTTCTGCCGAGAGCTGTTCCTCGGTCAAATTTTCAATTCCAGCTTGAACGGTCCCTTTGATTTTTTCAAGCTCCTTCACCATTTCATTTACAGAAATGGCGTCAACAGTTTCAGGCTTCACTGCTTCCAAACGCGGCTCGTGAAGATGGTTTCTGCCCCATTCTTTTCCAGGTGTTTCTACAAGCTGCCCGATTTCGTCCACCCAATAAGGTAATGCTTCAACAATATGGGCGATAATCTGCATGATTGACCATTCATCTTTTGTTGGCTGCCAACGAATTGTCTCTTCAGATAAGCCATTCACTGTCTCTATAATTCGATCAATCGACTCATTAACGGAAGTGATATATTTTTGTGTCATATTTCCTACTCCTCTCTCGTTTTCCTTACCGTGTTTTCTAACACACCGACTTGCTCGATTTCTACGCGCACAACATCGCCGTCTTTTAACCAAACTTGGGGTTCCATTGCTTGAATGACGCCTCCAGGAGTTCCGGTTATAATGAGATCGCCTGGCTCTAACGTTACTAGTTGAGATAAAAAGGACACTAATTTTTTCACTGTAAACACTTGGTTAGCTGTGTTTGTACGTTGACGCTCTTCACCGTTAACCGTTAGTACCATTTCTAAGCTTTGCGGATCCTTGATTTCATCTGCGGTAACCAACCATGGGCCAAGTGGTAAACTGCCATCCACTGTTTTACCTTGTAGCCATTGCAGGGTGCGTCGTTGAACATCACGGTATGTAACATCATTTGCTACGGAATAGCCCGCAACATAATCAAGTGCATCTTCTTCCGAAATATTTTTCGCACGCTTTCCGATAACAAATGCGAATTCCGCTTCATAATCCAGCTGTTCTGAAATAGGATGGAATGGAATATCATCCTGTGGACCTGTAATGGCATTCGCAAACTTTGCAAAAAGAACCGGATGTGTTGGAATCTGACGCCCCATCTCTAAAATATGTTCGCGGTAGTTATGTCCAACTGCGAAAATTTTCCCGGGTTTTGTTAATGGTGCCTCAATTCTAACTTCTTCCTTGTTAAAAATAAGTTGGTGCGTATATGTATCCGGATTCTCTAATGCATAGTTGACTGCATTCCTTGCCATTTCAATACTTTCTTTACCTCCCTGTAAAAACGCTTCCATTCCAGATGGTACATATGCCTCTGCAATTTCCTTAAATCGATACTTTCCTTCACTTTGTAATTGAGCTTGATAAGCGTAATTAAGATCAATTACTTTATTGTCGTCAATCATTGCCCCAATTCTAGAAAAACCGCCTGTAGTAAAAGTAATAAGTTTCATCGTATTCTCCCTTTTGTTAAAATTTTTTGGTTCATTTTCTTATATGAACATTTCCACGCTAATAATGTTAAAAATTGAGCGCCTTGATACACAGTAAAGCCACCACCACTTAAAATAAATTCCACTATTGTGATAATGAGTTATACTATATATAATAATTATATGTCAGAATATTTATTAAAGTCAATGTCAAAATTATTTAAATTGGTTAATTTTACTGATAAATGAAGAATAATGAACGAGGAGAATATATATGGAAACGAAAAAAAGTAGAGATACCATCCAATCATTAAGCATTGGAATTTCAATTTTAGATGCGATGGCAAAAGCGAGAAGACCGCTCTCGATTGCAGAAATACAAGAAGAGACGAACATAACAAAAAGCAATTTATATAAATATATCAATACCCTTGTCCAGGATGATTTAATTTTTCGGGATCAGAATAGTGGAATGTATCACTTAGGTTCAAAATTAATTCAATACGGAATGACAGCCATGGGGAATCAAGATGTCCTAGCGATCATTTCACCTTATTTGCAATCGATTAGTGAACACACGAACAATACGGCACTCTTTTCTGTACCAACATTTAATGGTCCTGTGGCTACAAAAATCACCCGCTCCAATCAGATCTTAAATATTGGCGCCGAGATTGGAACGCTGCTTCCGCCAAATTCTGCGGCCGGAAAGATTTTCAATCTATTTGCAGAGCCGCATAAGATAAAGATTTGGAAAGAAAGTTTTGATTCTGCCATCATTCATGATCCAGCTGAAATCGAAATGATACAGAAAGAAAAAATTGCGTTTGCAAAGGAACCTTTAATATCTGAAGTGTCATCCATCGCTCTACCCATTTTGAATTATATCAATGAGCTAATCGGGATTATTACCATTGTCGGTTTTTCATCCGAAATCCCAGAAACAATTGAAGACACACAAAGTAAATTCCTGCAAAAAATGCAGGTGGAAATATCGAAGAATTTCTGAATGGCTTTTGCCAAGGGGAAAACTTATATTAAATAAAAAACATGTGGTAGTTGATTATAGGGAAAATTAGCTTCATCTTGGTCCCAGCGGAGACTTTGATGAAGCTAATTTTTATGAAGTAATTAGATTAGTTCCTTATAAATGTTAAGTTCTGTACTTTCTCGAAATTTTCTTAGCTCAGGTACAATTTCTACCACATGCTTACTTTTATCATGTTGTTTTAAAGCCTCTTCATCTTCCCATTCCTCAAGCATCGAAATGATAGTTGGATCATTAATATCTTGATTAAGCGTATACGTGATGCATCCTATTTCATTTCGGGTTTCTGTCACAACTTTTCGAGCTAGCGTTAAATATTCCTCAATATTTATTTCTGGCTTTAGTTTGATTTTACAAACACATTTAATCATATCTTGAGCTCCTTTTTATTTAATGTTGGGAATTAAAAACTTCTCAATTATATTTAGTATAACTACCAAACAATATGGATGCTATCAAAATTTTCGGGAATTTCTTAAGAAAAAAACACTGTGTCTAAAAGAAAATGATTGGCATATTAAAGTCGATTCAATTAATATAAGTATTATCAAAAAAGTTAAGAAAAAAGTAACCTTTCAATTAGGCTACTGTGCATTAACAGAATTTTTTTGAGAGTAATTGAGGTAAAGGAGAAATGTATATGAGCAACAAAATTAGACTGGGTATCGTAGGTTACGGTAATCTTGGAAAAGGTGCAATTAAGGCTATTAAACAATCTCCTGACATGGAATTAGTAGCAGTTTTTACAAGAAGAGCTCCCGAAAGCCTAAAGCTTGAGGATGCGAATGTAAAAGCTGAACATATTGCAAATGCAAGTGATTATCAAGGTAAAATTGATGTTATGCTTCTTTGCGGAGGGTCTGCTACAGATCTGCCTGAACAAACACCACACTTTGCAAGCATGTTCAATACGGTAGATAGTTTCGATACACACGCAAAGATTCCTGAATTTTACCAAGCTGTAAACGAGGCTGCAAAAAATACAACAGCTATTATCTCGGTAGGCTGGGATCCTGGTCTATTCTCAATCAACCGTGTAATGGCGGATGCGATTTTACCAAATGGTGAAAATTATACATTCTGGGGCAAAGGTCTAAGCCAAGGTCACTCTGATGCAGTTAGACGTGTGGAAGGTGTTAAAAACGGTGTCCAATATACCATTCCTTCTGAGGATGCAATGGATAAAGTTCGCAGTGGTTCAAATCCAGAACTAACTACTGCAGAAAAGCACCGTCGTGTCTGCTATATTGTGGCAGAAGAAGGCGCAGACAAAGCTGCTATTGAAAATGAAATTAAAACAATGCCAAACTACTTCGCTGACTATGATACAGAAGTGAACTTTATTTCTGAAGAGGAATTAAATCGTGACCACTCTAAGGCTCCTCATGGCGGGTTTGTGATTCGCGGTGGAAAAACAGGTGAAGACACCACACAAATTTACGAATTCTCTTTAAAACTAGATAGCAACCCTGAGTTTACCTCAGCTGTATTAGTCGCATATGCAAGAGCCGCATATCGTCTAAGCCAAGAAAAGCAGTTTGGTGCAAAAACTGTATTCGATGTTGCTCCAAGCTATATCAGCCCAAAATCACCAGAGCAATTAAGAAAAGATTATCTATAAGAATGAACGAAAAATCACTCACAATCCAGCGAGTGATTTTTTGTTTTTTAATTACCCTTCATCACCTATGTTCGCTTTAAACTCACCGAAAGTGTATATTTCTTTATCACAATCCCTATGATTCCATTAAAACATTAACATTCATATGTATTCCATTTAAAATATTTCGTTATTTGCTCTTGTGCAACTATCATTTTTTATTTATGATTATTATGTTGTTAAATTTCGCGTAGGAGGATTAACATGAAGCTAACTTACAAAGGTAAAACAAAAGATGTCTATGAATTGCAGGACGGAAATTACTTACTTCAATTTAAAGACGATGTAACAGGTGTCGATGGTGTTTTTGATCCTGGTGCAAATACAGTTGGGTTAACCATTGAAGGTGCAGGGCGCGCTGGGTTGAAATTAACGAAATACTTTTTCGAAATCTTAAATGAAAAAGGGGTTCCAACTCACTATCTTGACGCTGATATCGAACAAGCAACCATGACAGTAAAACCGGCTGAAGTGTTTGGTAAAGGACTTGAAGTCATTTGCCGATATCGTGCTGTAGGTAGCTTTCTGCGCCGATATGGCTTATATGCGGAAGAAGGACAAGCCCTGGATGCTTTTGTTGAAGTGACCTTAAAAGATGACGGCCGAGAAGATCCTCCAATCAGTGAAGACGCTTTGGACATGCTCGGCATCTTGTCTAAAGAAGAATATCAAGTATTAAAAGAACTTACCGTGCAAATCGGGGGTATCGTCAAAGATGAACTCGCGAAAAAGGGCATTGACCTATATGATATCAAATTCGAATTCGGACGTACTGGCGAGAACGGACAAATCGTTCTAATCGATGAAATCTCTGGCGGAAACATGCGCGCCTACAAAAACGGAGAATACATCGAACCATTAGAATTAGAAAAAATGTTTTTGTAATGAGTCTGAGGGACCAAGTACCTTGTCCCGAACTATTATTCTCAGCCTAGATATAAATTGGTAAAGAATTATTAAGTACATGTATGAACCTTTTATCATAATTAAATTTAAGAAAAGGAAACCGTTCATTAGATGCTAAAGTGAGTTAGATAGTTAAGCGGAGAAATTTCTCTTAATTGGGAAATAGCACTGAAAATAGCGTCAATAGACGGAAAGATTCCGACTATTGACCTCAAAAAACGTGAAAATGGGTATTTTGCTTTGCTTAATCGGAAAATCTCCGCTTAAATAGTCCGAACCGGGCACTATTCTACAGTCTAACCGGAAAATTTCCGCTTATTTTAATTATCACTGTTTACTCAATTAAGGATAGACTTCAAAATAACAATTCAACCTCACTTTTGGTAAAGCACTATAGGTTATTGATACTTCAAGGCACAGGTGCCTTTACAAAACGATCATATCGTAATGGATCTACGGGGATAATCGTTTCCTCTTTTTCACGAATTAACTCCTCTACCAATTTCCCTGTGACTGTAGCCAAACTGATTCCATCCCCTTCATGTCCCGCTGCAATATAGAATCCTGGAACTTTCTCCACTGCGGAGATAATCGGTAAATGGTCTGCTGTCCAAGGTCTGAAACCAGTATAGGTTCGAATCATGTTAAAGTCGTTTATTTTAGGGAAGAACCGGAGTGCTCTTTTTGCCATTGTTTCCACAACATGAATATCAACTCTTCCATCATACCCCACAAATTGACGGCTACTGCCAAGCAAGAAATTTTGACTTTCCGTCGGTTCTAATACTAATGCAACTCCATGTTCCTTCGTTTGTGCGTCTACTTTACGTTCACGACCAAATTTATTCATTAAATAGCCAAACTCCATCACATTTCGCATCATAATTGGTTGCTGCCTTGCCCCTACAAGAATATGGCCTTTTCTCGGGATTATTGGTATATCAATATCAAGCATTTTCCCAATAAAAGGAGCCCATACACCAGCGGCGTTGACTACCTTTTTTGCAGTAAATGTTCCGTTTGTTGTTTCAATTGAAAAATCTTCTTTTTTCGTAATGGCAATAACTTCTGAGTGTGTACGCAGTTTCAATCCATATTGCTTTGCTTTATCAATTAAGGAATAGCAAAATAAATAGGGATTAATCAGTGAATCTGTTTCACATACCAATCCCCCTGGAATATCATCAGCAAAAAATGGCGATTCCTGACGTATATCCGTTGGGTCAAGAACATTAAATTTCAATCCCGCTTTACTTTGCGTCTCAACCCATTTTGTTGCGGCTTCCATTTCTTCATCATTATCACAAACGAGTATACTCCCTAGTGCACGATATTCGAATGGTAAATCGAGCTCCCCATGCAAATCAACAATTAGTTCCTGACTCACCAACGACATTTGGCTATCAAACCCCGGATCCTTATCGACGATGGTGACATTCCCATCACACTTGGAAGATGTGCCACTTACGAGATCCCCTTTTTCAATTAACATACAATCTATTCCAGCCTTCGAAACATAGTATGCAATTGCGCAACCAACAATCCCACCGCCTATTATGGCTACTTCTGTGTGATTACTCATATTCATATCTAGGATCCCCCCTGTTTTTTTACCTAAAATACTAGAAAAGGAGAAAACACATTTTCTCTGTTTTCGGATAAATTTTACATCACTTGCTCATATGCTTGGAAAGCTTTTTCCATTTTAGCTCGTCCCTCGTTGATTCCTGGATGGAATTGAATGGCTGCGTCTCTCCTGATTGATTTCACATTTTCCATTGCTTGGACCACTTTATCGCTTATGTCAGCAACGTCTTGTAATTTTCGCCTAGTGATCGATATTCCTGCGAGTGTGCCTTGTGCAGCGGCTACTTTTGCACCCTCGATTCCGGTAATGTTTCCAGCAACAAATAAACCTTCAAGCGGTGTTTCCATTTGTTCATTATGAACAGGAACATGTCCACCAAGTTCTTCGATATATTGGAATGGGCAGCCAATTACAGAAGCAAGTTCTGCAAGCGGATAAAGTCCACCAGCGATACAAACAAAATCAACGGAAATGGTTTCTTCACTCCCCTGTATGCGTTCCCCATCCGGGGTAACCTTGCATATCGTGACAGATTCAACTTGATCTATACCATTTATTTGAACGATTGCTTTACGAATGTCGATGGGCATTCCCCACATTTTCACGCCACCACTGGGATAAAATTGTACAGCCAGATTGCGCACCCAGTCCGCTTTTGCAAATTTACTTCCAAACCGAAGGAAAGCAGAAGGGGCAAGATGTGCAACCCGAATTAACCCTTCCATCACAAGCTTTGGATTTCCTGCTGTTTTCGTGACTGAATTCACAGCTGGTAAAACCATACTATGAAGCTCAATTCCCGCTAATTGCAGTTCCCGTGCAATGGCTACTGATAAAACATTAATTCCGGCGACAATCCCTTTTTTACCAACACGAACCCGGTGTACATTCGACATAACCTGTGCCGCACCGATTGACATGACACCAGGCAGAGTCCACCCTGGGATTGGAGCAGGTGTTTCAGCAGCACCTGTTGCGAGCAGAAGATTTTCGGTATTAAATCGGCCTTTATTTGTATGTACACAAAAGCCTAGGTTTGTTTTTTCTATATGGTGAACAGAAACGCTGCATCTAATTTCCGTTTCCAGGTCAGTTGCATTTTTCAGTAATTTTTTTGTTTCCTCCAACCCATTCCACCATTCTCCGTTGGCCTCCTGATAAAGCTGTCCTAGTAATCTACCACCTGGTTTTGGGTATTCATCGATTACGAGAACGTGTAAATCCCATGCACGGCAAGCGATCGCCGCTGATAATCCCGCCGGACCCGCACCTATGATCACAACATCATACATGTGGAGCATCCTCCTTCTTACCTGCACATTTTTTAGCGAATTCTGCGTATGTCCGAGGCAGATCTTCTGCATTCATGTTTTGCGGGAATGGTAACGCTTGCATTTTTCCACTTTCAATCATCATATCTTCCACTAACTCCGTCAAGCATGCACGGACCCCTGACGTTTGATTAACCTTCATACGGCATTCATAACAGTGGCCGATATTACAATAAATCCCACGTGGTGTCCCGCTTTCTTCATGTACACGCAAGAGACGTATGCCATTCGCGAGAAGTGCAGAAGCAATCGTATCGCCTTCATATCCTTGGAGTATTTTCTGATCATATGTAAAAGTAATCGGTTTTTTATTTTCTAAATCTCCTAAAACAGGATGCTTAACGATTCGGTTATTATTCATGACTGCCCTCCCAATGCTGATAGAGATACTGGTCTGACAGGTGGTTTTATATTTAATGGAATTTCATTACCTGGTCTTTCCCCTTTGATCTCATATAAAACGGCATCAACTGCGGTCCGGCATGAGCGCCCGCCACAATACCCCATCCCGGCTCTCGTACGCAATTTAACTTCACGGGCTGAGCATTCATATTGCTTAACTGTATTTTGGATGTCTTCTAAAGTCACTTCTTCACATCTGCAAATGATCAGTTTGTCCATCTCTTTAAAATCCTCCTTTTGAAAAAAACAGTTGTATATTTAAAATTTGAAACAGCAATAAGTAGAAGAAAGTTATCACCTTCTTCTACTCTATTATACTATGATTAAATTCGAGTTAGACTCCTATATTTTTATTGTCCTTATGTTCATCGACTAATGTTAGAGATTTTACTGGTTCTCCATTATTTCCTACATAAGTCCTTCCCCAACCAGTTATGACAGAAAAGATCATAACCGCTAATAAAGCCCAACAATAGATAATCCAAATTCCTAGTTGTCCGGTAGATAAGATAGGAACCATCTCTCCATACACACCATTCGCTTCTTCCGATAGAGACTTAACTAAAAATAATGCAGGTGACCAAGGTACGATGAAACACAAAGTATTTGCAAAAGCATCTAATATATTCGCAATTCGATATTTATAAATACGATATTTCTCTGCCATGGGCTTTGCATAAGAAACGCCTATCGCAAGTATTGGAGGTGCATTAAGCCCCATCACAGAAGTCAATGCTAAGGTTAGAGCTCCAATAGAAGCTTCTACCCCTCTAGCAGTTGATATAAATTTTTCTGCAATACTCATTAATGCTTTATCACCTTTTCCTACTTTCATAATATTTACACAGGCCATAATCAATAAAGCAAAAATACAAATATCGACCATCCCTGCGACTCCATTTACAAACACCCCTTGTGCAGCACCATCCTGGATATAAAATAAATTTGAAAAGCTATTTAAGCCAAATAGATGTGCAATGATTATTCCCACTACTGTTCCTATTGTTGTTGCACTAATTAAATGAGCACCTTTAACTGCAAATATGATTGTTATTATTGCAGGTATAATCATCACTAAACCTAATGGGTTCATATGTTTACTTAATTGTTCATAGGGAAGTACCTCTTGTGATGAGCCACCTCCACCGAAAATAGCTATAAGAATTATAGTTATAATGGTTGCAGGAATTACATATTTAATCCTTGATTTCACGACACCACCTACATCTGCATCTTGACTTGCAGCAGATGCAATTGTTGTGTCTGAAATCGGTGCAATATTATCTCCAAAGGCAGCACCACCGACAATTGCCCCTGCCAATATAATAGGATCAGCACCCAATAGTATACCTGCTGGATATAAAACGGATATCCCTGCAATAATTGTTCCGAAAGAAGTTCCTGTCGCAGTTGCAAAAAGTGCGCTGGCTACAAATGCAATAATAACAAATAATGTACCAGTTGCGCCTATATGATAGGCAGCCCAAAGAATGCCGTCTACTAATCCCGATTCCTTTAATACTTGCGCAAATACTCCAGCAAATATCCAACATACAACTGGAATTATTGCTATCTTATCAGCCATTCCTTCAATAACAGCCATTGAATATTTTTCTTTTTCTTTACTTAGGAAATATGTAACCATAATTCCTACTAATGCTGCGACCCACATTCCCCTTAAGTCAGGAGCCTTAAGCAAAGAAATGATAATTGCTATAGTAATGAAAATGCCAAAAGGTATTAATGAAACAAACCGACCACCATAAAATTGCACATTAGTAATTTCTTGATTCATTGTTTTGCTCCTCCGATTCTTAATAAAACTGACCCAAATGAATTTGTTACTACAAGTTTACAGTTTTTCCTTAATAAACTTTTAAAGAGAAGCAATCCCGCTTTTATGAGTAAGTTTGTATAATTCATCTTGGATTTTCTTCGTGACTTCACCTATCTCAATTGTTGTTTCATTGACTTTCCGGATTGGTATAATACCTAAAAATGTTACGGATAAAAATGCCTCATCTGCTGTTAATAAAAAATCTTTATTAAAGGCCTGTTCAACCACTTCAATATCATTTTTCTCACAAATCTCGAGAACAGTTTGTCTAGTAATACCGTTCAAAATATAGTTATCTGCTGGATGTGTGTAAAGTTTATTCTCTTTTACAACAAACACATTGGATGAACTACCTTCCGTTATCATTTCGCCTCTATGAAGGATAGCTTCAAAACAATTATTTTTAACGGCTGTTTCTTTTGCTAAAACATTAGGTAACAAATTTAAACTCTTTATATTACATCTAAGCCACCTCACATCTTCCACAAGCATCGTTTTTACACCATCTGTATAATGATTTTCTGGTAATCTCGTAGTTTCGGTAGTATGTGCGATTAGTTTTGGTGATACCTCTATTTGCGGAAAGTGGTGTGTTCTTGGTGCAACTCCCCGGCTTATTTGTATATAAATAAAGCCAGTAACTAAATGATTCATTTCGATAAGTTGCAGCAATTTCTTTTTTAATTCCACTTGATTGTATGGCATATTAATTTCTATCTGGTCAGCACTATTCTCAAGTCTCGCTATATGTTTCTCCATTTTAAATGGAGTTCCATTATAAACTCCAATAACATCGTAAACACCATCACCAAATACATAAGCCCTGTCTAGAAAATCAGTTTTCACATTTTCTCTTTGCACAACCTGATTGTTTTCTAATACATAATTCATCTTCAAACAACCCCTTATTTTAGTAATTATATGAATATTGCGACTATTGTTTTCATTTTATACCACTTACTCAGAATTTAATTTGAGGCATCCATTTCATAAGAGCTACTTGTAGCAAATTTATTTTTTAGTATAAAAGCAACCAAAACTAAGATCAGAATTGTTGAAAGAAGACCGATAATCACACTGTTAGTGAATCCTAAGATCATGTAACCAACAATTGAAACACCACCACAAATTAATGCATAAGGCAATTGCGACATGATGTGATCAATAGCGTGTACACCGTTTCCAATAGAAGAGAGAATAGTTGTGTCTGACAACGGGGAGCTATGTTCACCAAATATACATCCTGCAAGAACAGCTCCGAATACTGGTATGACATAAGTAGGGTCTATGATGGCAATGATTTCAGCACCAATAGGTAACATTAAAATTAACGTTCCAAATGTACTTCCCGTAGAAAATGACATAATTGCTGCTAAAACAAAGAAAATAACTGAGAACCATGTAATTGTCGTCTAATCACCAAATAGGAGCTATATATACTGATATCCCCCCTTTCGATAGGTAAGCGATTATATTTTCTACTTTCATGTCCTAGTATGATTTCATCTCCCCCTTCTAATAAAGAAAAGTATTCTACTTATTAATGGCCAGTGTATTTTTAAGATAAAAAGAATGTGTGGATATCCATACCTATGTAATATAATCCACACATTCTAGTTGCTTTTCCATTAAGATAAGACAGTCTCTAGGTTTCTCTCAATTATTCGAGCACATTCGTAAGCGTTCCGATGTTTTCTATCGAAATTGTAATTTCATCACCAGATTTTAACCATATCTGTTTTTCCTCGGGATATCCGACAATAACTCCAGATGGTGTACCAGTGTATATCAGATCACCAGGCTCTAGTGTCATGTATTGCGAAGCATAGCTCACAATTTCCGAACAATCGAAAACCATATCTTTTGTATTCTCTGATTGGCGGGTAACACCATTTACTTTACATTCAATTTGCAGATTGTGTACATCATTGATTTCATCTGCTGTTACAAGATATGGACCTACAGGGGCGAACTTATCACCTGTTTTACCTAATAGCCATTGACTTGTACGAAATTGGAAACTCCGTTCAGAAAAATCATTTCCCACGCTATAACCAAAAACATAATCAAGTGCATCTTCCTCGCTTACATTTTTCGCTGTTTTACCAATTACAATAACAAGTTCTGCTTCGTAATCAAATTTTTCCCCATTTTTCGGGAGCTCAATGATCTCTTGGTGTGCAGCAAGCGCATTATTAAATTTACTAAACAACACAGGAGTAGTAGGAATTGGAAGATTCGCTTCTGCTGCATGTTTTGCGTAGTTTAAACCTACGCAAATAATCTTCTCAGGTTTTGTAACGATAGGAGCAAAAGTAAGCGTAGATTCATCCACGTATGAAACAGTGGCATCCTGGATGGCATTTTGAAGGTTTGTTACACCTTCTGTTCCTTGGGAAATTACTTCTTCCATCGTCATTTGATTATCAAATATTGTAGTACTATCGATAATTCCCTGTTCCGTTTTGATTCCTAAGCGGATTTCTCCATCATGGTTAAAATTTAATAGTTTCATATTTTTTCTCCTTATCTATGTGCTAAAATTTATTAATATAGCTGTCAAAGCCTTCCCCATATCGATTCTCTAATTCCTCTTTAAATTCATAAGTCAATCGATTTACTAAAATGTCATGTCGAATATAGTTACTGGTGGTCATCACTGTGGATGGATGGCTTGAGATGACTGCATGAGCCCCGTCTCCATCACTTAACGTTTGGAATACAATTGATTTCTCATTGTCAATGACTATACAAAGTTCACCTGCATGACGACGTAGCGCATTTTTAATTTGGTAGTGGGTAAAATTTTTCCATGATACTTTCCACTCTGCTTCATCAAATGTCAAAGAGACAATGTCAACACCTCGGACAAATGCCGCCTGCAACGTTTCCCTTAAAGCCTCTAATTCGCTCGTCCAACCGCTCAGAAGTATTTGTGTTTTGGAATTTTCTACGGCAGATCGAATCGCCTCTATGGATGCAGAGTAACCATGTATCATAAAAAGCTCCGTCCAATTAGTATCGCTGGTCGTTGTGATTTCCTTCAGTGCTTTTTCTAGGAAGTTCGTATTCTCTGAGAACGCTTTCCATTTTTGGTCAAGCAAATCCCGATAAGAGATGGGTATGTATCCAATTTTGTTTCCTTTGTCTCCCCCTGAAACACTGCTAACAACTCCACGCTCTTGCATTTTTCGAAGTGTCTCATACACCTTTGGAGCAGGCACACCGGAAAGTGTAGCAATTAAATTACCGTTTGAAGGATGAGAACGCAATAGTGCAATATAAATTTTTGCCTCATATTCTGTAAATCCAAGTTCTTTTAAATTATGTATAGTTTCTTCAATTTTCAATTAATTCAACTCCTTAAATGAATGTTACTACCTTTGTAGTTAAATTGTCAATATATTTAGTCGTTTTAAAAAAAGATTTAGAAAAAATGTTTTTGTCATAAAAAAGAAGCCAATACATGATTGGCTTCTTTCTTAATTAAACTGAAGTCAGGATGCCCGTTCCCGCAATTTCGTTTGAGCAATCGGCTGCTTGTATTCTTTCTTTTGCAACCTGATAAAAAGATTATTGGCCAAAAGGGAAAGAATGATGAGGACAGTGCCTAGAATATCAAACATCGTCACATCATAACCTTGATAAATCGAAACGACAAGTGTCGTTACAGGAACAAAGTTAATAAACAAAAGTGCGTTGATTGGTGATAAAATACTTACTCCCACGTTCCAGCCGAGCAGTGCAATGAGACCCGGAAAAATAATCATAAACAGTAAATGAGGACCTGTTGCCATGATCACTTCTTCTGTTGGGAAAGATATGTATCCAACCATTGTTGCTCCCGCTACAACCACACCTGCTGTTATCGTCCCGAGTAAACAGCTTAACGTTGAATACCGCAATACGGACCAACCGCTAAACTCACTTCCGCCCATCGTGTAAATTACCCACCCAACAACTGCGATGAAGATAAGAATGGAAGGAATCAAATTATCCGTTGCACTTAGAAAGGATTGAAGATCCCCTTTCGTAATCACTAATATCGCACCGATCAATGACACGAGTACACATGTTAATGTAAATGAATGTGGACGTTTTTTAAAAAACATCCAGACGATCACAATCGAAATCATCGGCATTAGCGATTCGTTAATGGATGCAACCATTACTCCTGGCTCACCCAATAAATCTTCTCCCCAGAAGATAAATAGATTATAGACCGTAAATGCCATTGTCCCGAAGAACCATAATGGCAAGCCTTTGCCATCAAAACGAAACGCTTGTTTTCCTTCTTTCCAGAATAACATCACAACCAAAATAATCGTTACAGCCCCGTAACGAATGATTGTAAAATAAAAAGGATCGATATGCTTAAAGGCTGCATGTGCAACTGGAAACATAGCTCCCCATGAAACAGCAGCAATAAAACACAAAAAAGCTCCCCATAAAACGTTATTTCTCAATTTCCTTCCGCGCCTCCCTGATGACTAATACATTGATTATCTCCTCTTTTTGATATCTTGTAAAATGAATAATAATGATTAAATACCATCTGTTTTTGTGATATCATAAAGGGATGGAATAAGCACAAGGGGGATTAAAAGTGGAGTTCAAAGATTTAGAGATTTTTCAGTTGGTTGCAGAAAAAGGAACCATTACTGAAGCAGCAAAAGAATTGAAATACGTGCAATCAAATATTACCTCCCGAATTCGTAAGTTAGAAGCTGAAATGAATACGCCGTTGTTTAATCGACATCGACGTGGGATGAGCCTTACACCGGAAGGAAAAAAACTATTAACCTATAGTCAAAAAATATTGACATTAACAGAAGAAATGAAACAAGCCGTTCAAACCGACAAAGAACCGTCTGGAAAATTAGAAATTGGTACAGTCGAAACCGTCATTCATTTACCTAAAATTTTATCTAGCTATGTAAAAAAATATAAAGATGTTGATCTGTCTATATTTACTGGCGTTACAAACACCTTGATGGAGGAAGTGTTACATCATAAGTTGGATGGTGCTTTCATCACCGAATCAGATTTAAATCCCGACCTTGTATCTCATGAAGTATTTCAAGAGGAACTCGTTCTCATTTCTGATACTCGAGTTTCCACTCTTGATGAGCTAACAGAAGAACCAATTTTATGCTTTAGCAAAGGCTGCGGATACCGGGCTCGTCTAGCAGAATGGTATAAGGATCAAAACATTACTCCCAAAAAAATAATGGAATTCGGCACATTAGAAACCATCTTGCGTAGTACTGTTATGGGACTTGGCATTGCATTCGTTCCAAAATCAGAGGTTACACAACTAGAAAAGGACGGACTCATTCAATTTCATAAACTCCCAGAGCAATATAGCAAGATAAAAACAGTTTTCATAAGAAGATCCGACACCTACCTAACCCCAACAATCGAAAAATTCATCGAAACAATCGAGGGTCAGAGGGACAGGTCCATTGTCCCAAAATAAACATTACGAAAAAGGGCGAGTCCCACACCGGGTGACTGGCCCTTTACTAGATTAGATTCTAGCTTTTTGTAATCTTAGAGAGTTAAGGACGACTGATACGGAGCTAAATGCCATTACCGCACCTGCCAGCCATGGGGCTAAGAGACCGAACATTGCAAATGGGATACAGATGATATTATATAGGAATGCCCAAATAAAATTTTGCCGAATGTTAGTCATCGTAGCTTTACTGATCTTCATCGCATCCACAACCTTATTTAAATCACCTTTTATAACCGTAATATCACCAGATTCTATCGCAATATCGGAGCCTGTCCCCATTGCAATTCCCACGTCAGCGACAGTTAATGCCGGCGCGTCATTGATCCCATCGCCAACCATCACAACATGTTTTCCTTGCTTCTGCAGACTTTGGATGATTTCTGCCTTTTTCTGTGGCGTGATTGTTGCATGGACATTTTCGATTCCCGTCTTTTTCGCAATCATCATGGCCGTCTCTTTGTTGTCACCTGTTAGCATGATGACTTCCATCCCTTGTTGTTTCAAACGAGTAACCGCTGCTTTTGACGATTGTTTCACTTCATCGGCAACAGCAATAATCCCAGAAAATCGAGAATGAATCGATACAACCATCACTGTCTTTCCTTCTTGTTCTAGTCTCGTAATCTCTCTTTCTGCTCTTCGTGGTATGTAAAAACGATTCATACGAAAGTAACTTGGATTAGAAATGAATACTTTTTTCCCATCTACTGTCCCCATGACCCCATAACCAGGAATGGATACGACTTGATTTGCATATGGGAGATTTACTCCCCTTTTTCTTGCCTCTTTGACAATTGCTTGTGCAACAGGATGTCCTGAATTACCTTCCACTGCACCTGCTATCCCAAAAAACTCGCGCTCACTTAAATATTCAACAAACACGTCAGTTACTTCGGGCTCTCCTTTAGTAATCGTTCCAGTTTTGTCTAATACGATGACATTGCTTTTTCCGAGTACTTCAAGGTATTTTCCCTCTTTAAATAGAATACCCGTTTGTGCTGCTCGTCCACTCCCTACCATTACTGAAGTAGGAGTAGCCAAACCAAGGGCACATGGACATGCGATTATTAATACAGCAATCGTTTTTTCCAAGGCTTCACTTAATTCCCCCGGTTGAATCCACATATACCACAAAAAAAATGTAACGATGGAAATGAAGATAATAATCGGCACAAAGACCCCTGTCACTTTATCGGCTATATGTTGAATCGGTGCTTTTGAGCCTTGAGCTTCCTCTACAATACGAATGATTTGTGACAAAGTAGTTTCTGATTCCTGTTTCGTTACCCTTATTTTTAATGTTCCATTGTGATTAATGGTCCCAGCATACACATGATTTCCAACACCTTTTTCAACGGGTATACTCTCCCCTGTTAACAATGACTCATCAATCATTGAAATCCCTTTGATAACTTGTCCATCAATTGGTACCTTTTCACCGGATCTCACAATAACCACATTCCCTGGTGAAATCTTATCAACGGGTGTTGGGTGTTCCGTACCGTCTAAAAACAATGTGGCAGTTCTCGTTTGCAACTGGTAAAGCTTCTTGATGGCCTCTGTTGTTCTCATTTTCGTTTTGGCCTCTAGTAATTTTCCCAACAAAATGAATGTAATAATGAATGCACTTGTTTCATAAAACAAGACAATCGTTTGTGGATGACTGAACCTACCTAAATGAGTAAACGTTAAATAATGACTATAAAAGAAGGCGGCGGAAGTACTTAACACGACTAATACATCCATATTTGCACTTCCACTTTTCAACGATTTCCAAGCTCTCTCGTAAAATTGAAACCCGATAATAAACTGAATTGGAATGGTAATCGCAAATTGGAATAACGGATTGATAAAAATTTCCGGAACTTTAATAAACGAAGCCCACTTAAAGTGGGAAAACATCGCCCACGCCAAAGGTATGGTTAGCACTGCTGAAATATAGAACTTCCACTTAAGAAGTGAAAGTTCTCTACGCTTTTCCATTTCTGACTGAAGACTATTCTTCCGATCAATTTTCGCCTCAAATCCAATTTTATTTATTCTATTAATAATTTCATTAATATTGGTCAGTGTATTAGTAAATGTAACACGACCCTTTTCGGTCGTTAAATTTACATGTATTTCCTCTACTCCTTCTATCTTTGAGACTACTTTTTCAATTCTTGTCGCACACGCGGCACAATGCATTCCACTGATTTCTAAATGGCTAGTTTCTTTCATAACAGAGCTTCACCACTTTCATTTTCCTTCAATTATTATATTCTATTAAAAATTGATATTTTTTAGAACAAATAATAGATTTATTAAAAGGCCTAACTTCAGAAAGGAATTGAAGTTAAACCTTTTGATGTCTTTATAAGCCTGCTTTCTCCATCTGATTTTCTGATTACTCACTCTCAATCCGGGTTGTTGCGGTTAACGCAATTTTGTGGATTCCCAGCATGATAAACCCTGCGAATGCTTGATCATACTTTGTATGCAATGGAGGGGGAAGTAGTAAGGAAATGGATTGTGAGGGTATGCAAAGATGAGCCGTTAATTGTGTGAGGAAGGGGTTGTTTAGTCCATCAACTAATGCACTGAAAATGAATAATAAACAAGCTGGCATTAATAGAATCCCACTTAGAACAGCAAATCGATTTTTTGCCTCTTTACTTAATCGTTGCATGGGATCAGGTGACACAATCGGCCACCACATACTAAATGACAAAATCAAAAGCACAAAAATAGTTCCATTTTGAAGAATGGAATGTTGTAAAAAGACATGTAAAACAACTGGTAAATGGTACATAAACAAGATTATCGCAAAAACAATTAATGCAATCCTTGGGCTTAAAAACCACTTACTTACTCCGTTAACAATAGGAATTCCCCTTATCCTTTGAAACAAAGCACTAGGTATTCCTACTAAAAGAATAGGCGGGACAATAAAGTATAAAATACTCATTTGGATCATGTGTAAGCTAAAGGAAAGATGACTTATTGTGGTTAGAGGACTACCAATGGACAGGTAAAACAAGCCTAAACCAAAGAAAAAGTAAAGTGGTTGTTTTTGATACAATTTAATTTTTGTAATACGATGCACGAATAGGGAATAAATACTAGCAATAACCATCAAACTCATTAACAATGGAAAATTCCACATTAATTGCTCCTCAAGCAAAACATCAATATCCATGTTAATCCCTCTCTTCGAAAGAATGTCTCATGCTGTTCATAATCGCAACCATATAGCTTATGTTTGAGTTTGTGATTTATCACAAATTGTCACAAACTTTTCATACAATTGCAGTTTCTCGTTATTTCAATTAAAGCAATAGATGATAGAATAAATGTTGTAGATTGTTGCTTTTTTTAAGAATATCTGACCTAACAAAGAGGTGATCACATGCTGCCAATAGAAAGGCAGAGCCAAATACGAAAGTTGATTCAATCAAAAAAGACATTAAAAATTAGTGAGCTAAGTGAACAATTTAATGTCTCTGAAATGACGATTTATCGTGATATTAAGCCTCTAGTTGAAGAAGGTCTTATCGCAAAAACCTTTGGTGGGATATCACTTGTTGAAAAAAATAAACATGTGCTGCCAAATCAAAGCCAATGTGTGTACTGTCACAAACCACCCCAGTCAAAAATGGCGTATCGGTTAATCTTAGCTGATGACAAGATCGAAAAGGCCTGCTGTGCTCACTGTGGACTCCTTCGACATCGCCAACTGGGTGAAGAAGTGTTACAGGCGATCTGTCATGATTTTTTTATGAGTACAACGATAAGTGCTCCTTTAACTTGGTTTGTCATGGACACCACTCTTAACGTCGGTTGTTGTCAACCACAGGTACTCACGTTTGAAAACCGAGAACATGCCGAAAAATTTATAAAGGGCTTTGGTGGAGAAATCTATGGATTACAGGATGCTATGGAAGTGATTCATCAGAAAATGCAAGGTCCTTCAGGTTGTCGCACTAAACATCATTAAGTAAGGCAATAATGGAATATAACTTATAAACGGAGGAATGGAAATTGAAAAGAAAATTAGGAGTGTTACTTTTAGTATTGATCATTGGCTTATTAGCTGCATGTGGTAACAAAGATAAAATTGAAGAGAAAGACCAGGCAACTGAAGAACTAAAGCCACTCGAAGTTGAATTTATCGTACCTGAAAAAGCCGATTTAGGTGAGAAAATCCAACTTAAAGCAGTTGTTACATATGGGGAAGAAAAAGTGAAAGACGCGGACGAGGTTAAATTTGAATACTGGGAAAGTGGTAAGCAAGGAGAAAGTACAATGGTCGAATCGACGAATAATGACGATGGTTCGTACACCACCGAAGTGACATTTGACCATGATGGGGTTTATGAGATGTATGCCCACACAACTGCGAAATCTATGCACACAATGCCAAAAAAATCAATTACAATCGGTGACGGTGCCAGTGCCACTCATGAGGAAGAACATCAAGATCATGCAGAAGGTCATGACCACGGGCATAATGAAGGTCTCAGTATGCATTTTATGAAACCAGGGGCTATTAAAGCAAATCAAGAAACAGAATTAGCTGTACACCTACAACTTGATAATGAACCTCTAACGAATGCTAGAGTTCGATATGAAATTTATAAAGCGGGTTCAGAAAAGCATGACTGGGTTAATACAGAAGAAGGTGCTACAGGGGAATACAAAGCCTCTCATTCATTTAATCTAGATGGAACTCACACAATCGTCATCCACGTTGAAAATGACAGCGGTCTGCACGAGCATGAGGAACATCTAGTTGAGATAAGTAAATAACACAAACTGCAAAAAATCCTCACAAATATTGATTTTTCAACATTTGTGAGGAGATTCACTTTTATTTCTTTTTCTGGCGATATAAATCAACGGTTTTATAGCCTTGTGATAAAATATCTATCATCTGTTCCAGACGTTTTTCACGTGTTTTTTGTTGTTTTGCTGAAAAGATATAACGAGCCCAATCTCTTTGATAACCTGGTGTTAACTGTTGATAGAATACAAGTTCACTAGGATGGTCAGTTAATAGTTTTTCGACATCTCCTACATTTTCCTCATAATCGGCAACACACTGACTTGCGGCTGATGATTTTTTCACTTTCTTCTGCTCCCGCTTTAAACCAACAACCGTAAAATTATCATCCATGCTTACCATCCTAGAAAATTTTAAATCACTATCCTGTACATAACCATCTTCTCCAACATTCATGGCTGGAAATATTTCATCCCTATGAACAAAAGTAGGATATCTCTGATTCCCTTTTTTCGGATAAGCAAAAAATAAATACCCCTTTTCAAGCAAGTGATTTTCATTAATAATACGCTGTGTATGCTGGACCATATCATCAATCGTTTCAACAAAAATGAAAATAGCGTCATGTCCCCCAGATAAAGACGTTTTGGGATCAGCAAATACATCATAATCACTTGGTTGATTAATAACGACCATGTTTTTGTACTTTATTAGATTTAATTTACCGATAATTGTCATGTTTTGCTCCTTACTATCTGATTCTAAGTAACTTCACCTTTACTACCTTTTACTATAACTAGAATTGTATATATCGACAAGTGTCAGCCACCATCACAAAAAAACACCTGCAATATGTTGGATAGCTACATTTGCAGGTGTTTTAAAAGTGCTACGTTTAAAATTAATCGAAGGTTCTTATTTCGTCATACCCACCACATATTACCCGGTACTTCTTCAAGCAAGACTGACTTTAAATTTCGTATAGCACGGGAAAATCCTTCTTCAATTGACATGATTGGGTCCTCATGTTCAATACTTACGACATAGTCGTATCCATATGTTCGTAGAGCACTCATCATATCTGACCATTCTTGTAGACTATGGCCACAGCCCACAGAACGGAAGGACCATGCTCTCGTTTGAACCTTGCCATATGGCTGCATGTCTGTCAGCCCATACATGTTGACATTATCTTGATCAATATACGTATCCTTCGCATGGAAATGGTGAATCGCATTTGCCTTACCTAGGATTTTGATCGCCGCTACAGGATCAATTCCTTGCCACCATAAATGACTTGGGTCGAGGTTCGCGCCAATTGCATCACTTGTTTCCTCTCGTAGCTTAAGAAGGGTATATGGAGTGTGAACTAAAAAACCACCATGAAGCTCTAGCCCAATCTTCACATGATGATCTTTTGCAAATTGGCCCCACTCCTTCCAATATGGAATTAACTTTTCCTCCCATTGCCATTTTAAAACATCACTGTACTCATTTGGCCATGGAGCAATCGGCCAGTTTGGAAATTTCGCATCTTCATGGTCTCCTGCAGTGCCTGAAAAACAGTTCACCACTGGAACACCTAGTAAACTTGCAAGCTTAATCGTTTTCACCAAAGTCTGATGGGATTCGTCGGCAAATTTTTGATCAGGAGAAAGTGGGTTTCCATGACAGCTGAACGCGCTGATTTGGAGTCCACGTGATGTCACTTTTTCCATATATTCGCTTCGTTTTCCCTCATTTCCTAGCAATTCGTCAAGGTTACAATGGGCATTCCCTGGATATGCTCCAGTCCCAATTTCTACTGCATGTAATCCTGAGGCAGCTACATAATCAAGCATGTCTTCAAAGCTTTTTTCTGAAAATAAAACGGTAAATACTCCTAGTTTCATTACTTCATTCCCCTCCCGCTACAATTTAACACTTTCCCCTGTTTCACTACTTTCATAAATCGCATCGATGATTTTTGAGACTTGTAAAGCTTGCTCTGGTTTCACGATTAGTACACCTATTCCTAAACAGCTATCAACAAAGTTTTTCGCTTGTGGAATATCTGGAGAGTCTTCACCCGGTACCCAGTTCGCAACCGTATTTAGGAGCATTCCGTGCTTCGCTTGATTTAATTGAAGTGGGAATAGATCAATTCCACCCTTAAGCCCCGAAATGCTAACTCCTTCTTCATCCTGCGGAATATTGGCTGACCATGACGTTTCAAAAAGCATCGAGGCACCGTTTTGAAATTTAATATAGGCTGTTACATGATCATCCACATCAAAAGATTCCGAATCGAAGCCTCCCCATTGATTGACTTGGTTTGGCATCTTACTTAGGCGGTTATAGGCTGTACCGCTTACCACTACAGGCTCTGGATTTCCTAATAACCATAAGGATAGGTCTAAGAAATGACAGCCCCAATCGATAAGGGTTCCTCCACCTTGCAGTTCTTTATTAGTAAAGACACCCCAACCCGGCACCTTTCGTCTTCTTAATGCTTTTACCCTTGCAACGATGGGTTCACCAATTTCATTTTCTAAAACTAGCCTTTTTGCAGCCTGCGAATCTTTTAGAAAACGATAATGATAGGCAATTGCCAACACTTTCCCTGTCCTGTTGGAAGCATCAATCATTGCCTGACATTCTTCTGCTGACATCGCCATTGGTTTTTCACATAACACATGAACGCCCGCATCAAGTGCAGCAATTGAAATCTCCGCATGAAACTTATTCGGGGTACAAACAACAACGGCATCAACTTGAGCAAACATTTCCTGATAGTTTGTATAAACCTTTGAAATCTGGAATTTTTCTGCAACAGTCTTTGCTATCTCTTCATTTACATCACAAATCGCTTCAATCGTGACATGCTCGGATAAGTGTTGGAATGCAGGTATATGCCGTGCTTGTGCGATTCCACCAGCTCCTATTATTCCAATTCTTAGTTTACTCACGTTTTACACCTCAGTTGATTGAGATAATCTTCTTTGTCTCTTTTGATTCGAGTGCTGCCAATATCACCTGTAACGATTTCATTCCTTCTTCTCCTGATACAGGTGACGTTGTGTCGGTAACAATAGAATTGACAAACTGTGGGATAACGTGAGAATTTGTTTGTCCACCATCTTCATTTGTTTGAATACCGCCTAATTCACATTTCACAACCTCACCATTTTTATATTGAATAATGACGTTAGCAACTGGATCATCCTCTAGTCGTAAAATCGCCTTTTCCCCATAAATAATCGTTGAGTTATCCTCCTTTGAAACATAGGACCAGCTCGCAGCTAATGTACCGATGATTCCAGATTCTGTTCGTAAAATACAGACCGCTGTATCATCCACATCCGCGTTTTCCTTTGCACTTGTTTCAATAAACGACCCGACCTCTACAAACTCTTCGCCCAACAAAAAACGCAGCAAGTCTGTTTTGTGGACACCAAGATCACCCATTGCCCCAATAAAGGCCTCTTTCTTCTTAAAAAACCAGCTATCATTTCCGTCCACACTCCAGCCTTCTGGTCCACCGTGTCCAAATGCTGTACGGAAGCTATATATTTTTCCTAGTTCACCATCTTCAATCATCTGTCTAGCCTTTTGATGGGAAGCGACAAATCGTTGATTATGACCAATCATCAGCTTCTTGTTTGATTTCTTCGCCGCTTCAATCATATTCATCGCTTCTTGCATGGAAGTAGCCATCGGTTTTTCACAAAGCACATGCTTTCCTGCTTCCAATGCGGCAATCGAGATGGGTGCATGCAAATAGTTTGGTGTACAAACACTAACTGCATCTACCTCAGGATCTGCAAGAAGTTCTTCATAGCTTGTATAGGCTATTACACCATACTTACTCGCAACCTTATGGGCTCGTTCCTCGACAACATCACAAACTGCTACAATTTCGACATTTTCATTCATCGAATATTCAGGCAGGTGACGGTGCTGGGCAATACTCCCACAACCAATCACAGCAATTTTCACTATGCTCATCCGAAATTTCCTCCCCTATGTATTTATTTGCTCGCTTTAATTTCCTCAAGTGGTTTCGCATTCCCATAAATCGGCTTTGGCAGCTCAGTAGGCTTTGCCCATTTGACTGCATTGCGAATCACTCGTTGAATGTCCTTATGATGGTACGTTGGGTATGTCTCATGGCCTGGTCGGAAATAAAAAGTTTTGCCTTTCCCTCTTTGATACGTGCAACCACTTCTAAATACCTCTCCACCTTCGAACCAACTCACCATTAACAGCTGGTCAGGTGCTGGAATATCAAAATGTTCCCCATACATTTCTTCCTTTTCAAGCTCGATATATTCGCCAAGCCCTTCGACAATCGGATGACTTGGGTCGACAATCCAAATCCTTTCTTTTTCACCAGCTTCTCGCCACTTTAAATCACAAGAGGTCCCCATCAAAACTTTGAATATTTTCGAGAAGTGACCTGAATGAAGAATAATTAGCCCCATTCCATCAAGAACCCTCTGCTTTACCTTTTCAACAATCGCATCACTTACCTCATGATGGGCAAGATGTCCCCACCATACTAAAACATCTGTCCCCAAAAGAACGTCATCTGTTAAGCCATGCTCTGGCTCATCAAGGGTTGCTGTTTTAACCTCGAATGGCTCCTCCTTTAAAAACCCTGCAATGGCCCCATGAATTCCTTCTGGGTATATCTCTTGTACAAGCGGATCCTTCTGCTCATGGCGATTTTCATTCCAAACCGTTACCTTTAGCATCGATTCCTCCTCCAATCTGTTCATTTTACCTTCACTTTCCTATTTCGATATTCATTCGGTCTTAACCCAATTAGCTTCTTAAATAGTTTGCTAAAGTATTTCTCATTCTGATATCCGACATGATTAGCAATTTCGTATATTTTCAAATGCGGATTTTCTAATAATTCTTTTGCCTTTTCCATCCGAATCTTCATCACATAATCGGTAATCGTCTCATCAAACTCTTGCTTGAACTTCCTTGAAATATACTCCCTGCTGAAAAAGAAGCGATCAGCTATTTCTTGGAGATTGATTTCATTCTGATAATTTTGTCTAACGAATTCTTCAATCAAATGGATTCCTGTTTTCTTTTTTGTAGTGGTTGTTACTAATCTCTTTTGATGGAGGGCTTGCTCCTTCCATTCGTTAACAGCCTTTTCTAATGTTTCATTCAATACATCTGGCTCTATCGGCTTTAATATATAATCAAAGCTTTTATAAAAAATCGCATTTCTCATATATTCAAAATCATCATAACCGCTTACAACAATTGTTTTACTCAAAATCCCGGATTTGTTAATCCATTTCAAAAGACTGATTCCATCTTTTTTTGGCATTCTCATATCGGTAAAAATGATCTCAGGCTGATGCTTCGAGATGAGTTGCATCGCCTCTTCCCCATCTTTTGCCTCAAAAATCGTATCAATCCCAAATCTTTTCCACTCTGCTAGTAAAAGAAGTCCTTCACGCACATGCTTTTCGTCATCAATAATGATCGCTTTCATAATCGGCACCTTTCACATTAATCGGAAGTCTCATCGTCACTAGAAGACCACCCTCCTCATTATTTTGAAGTTGTAAAGTTGCTTGGTCATGATAATAAAGCTTTAATCTGGCATATACATTCTTGAGTCCAATATTAGTCCCATCACCCAAACTCGTTTCACTATGAAAATACGAATAGATTTCTTGAAGTCTTTCTTCAGATACACCCGTTCCATTGTCTTTTACGGCAATGAATAGCTCATTATCTTCGACTGTACATGAAAGTGTGATGATGCCAACTTCTGTCCGATCATCAAATCCATGCTTGAAATAGTTCTCAATGATAGGCTGCAGAATCATTTTCGGGACCTTCACAAATTGAGCATTTTCATCAACATCAATGGTGAATTCTAATTGTTCTTCAAATCTTTCCTTCTGTAAAAGAAGGAATGCTTTTATATAATTTACTTCTTTAATCAGAGGAATAATGTCTTCCTCCATATTCATTCCGTATCTCATAATCTTCGAAAGCTGAGTGATTAACGAATAAACTTGTGGTACATTATTTTTTAGCGCAAGTGTACCTATGGATTGAAGGGCATTGTATAAAAAATGCGGGTTAATTTGTGATTGAAGTACACGTAATTGATTGGTCTTGTTCTCCAATTCAAGCTTATATTCCTTATTAATATGATGATTAATTTTTTCAATCATTTGTTTAAAACGATTCCCTAACACCCCAATTTCATCCTCACCTAATGGTTGAAAATTCACATCCATATTTCCATCCTCAACCTGGCGGATATTATGTAAAAGGATGCGAATCGGAGATGTTATTTTAAATGAGACAAATAAAGTGGCTAGCACAACTAGAATTAATCCAATGACCCCAAACAAGATATTGATAATCGCTACGTGATTCACACTCTCATAGAGAGTGGTATAGGGAATTCGTTTGACTAACATCCAGTTTCCTGAAATCTCCGGAAGCTTACTATAGACCATGACCCCATGAAAGGAATCATCACTCCACTCGATGGTCCCCTGTTCCTCACTTGTATGAACTAATGTCTCAATCCACGCTTTATGATCGGCCTTTTTCTCTCGTTTCGATTGATAGATAAATTCCCCTTCAGCTGAAACAATATAAAATTCCTCATTTTCCTCGTTATATAGATTTTCACTTAATTCAAAGATTTTATCTGGTGTAATTTCCAATGTCACAAAGGCTAGAACGTGATCAGACGGTGAATTGATAAAAGAACGATGAATGGATAAAACAGTTTTTGGCCGTTTGACATTCACAATATTGTCCAAATTATTTTGGATATGTATAGGCTCAATATACATATTACCTGGACTACTTTTTGCCTTTTCGAAGACTTCTTCGTTACCGTTCTTTACCTTATTTGCAAATACAACCGCTGATTGCTTTGAAATGGAGATAATTCGATCATCAGTTGACAACGTAATATAGACTCGTTCAATATTTTCCTCAGCATATAAAATGGTTTGCAAAACGTCCTTCAGAGTATCCAAGGTCGGATAATGATTTTCTTTTTGAGGTGACCTTAGAAAACTTACAATATCCGGATTATTATAAAGGGAGAGCGACAATCCATTAAGCTCTCGAATATAGCTCGCAAGATTTTCCTTCCCTTGGTATAAGAGACTCTTATTCTCTTGAACGACCTGATCCTTCAATGATTCTTTAATATGAAAATATGTAATTGCAATGGACGTCCCAAACGGCACGATGGTTGTGAGTAGCAATAACACAATCAGCCGATTTCGAATACTCTTTTTAAACAAAGGGCATCTCCCCCCAAATATATACATCTTTAGTATAAAATAGAAAGCACATCTAGTATAGACATGCTTTCTACAAAGAAGGGAGTAATCACTGAAAAAATGCTTAGCGACTATGAATTACTTCAGGTTATCCCATGTTTCTTGGAAACGAGCCAATAATTCATTGAAATCAATTTTTCCTGCTGCATATTCTTGAATCGCTGCTGCTTTCTCCATGTTTGCCCCATCTGGCCATCTAAACCAAGTCCATGGAACTGTTTTGTCCTCTTTAGAATATTCCAGAATCGAAAGACCAAGATCACCTAATCCTGTTGGTTCGATGTTATCGAATGCTGGGATGAACGCGAATTCCTCTGTAATAAAACGCTTACCAGTATCTGAAGACACCATCCAATTTAAGAAATCCTTTGTTTCTTGAAGATTTTTTGAATTTTTATTAAGTACCCAGTTATTTGGAACCCCTACTGGTAGACGATTTGCTGAAGCTTCATCATCCGTCATCGCAATAGGTAGGAAGCCCATGTTGATTTCAGGATTAATTTCGTAAATCATGTTTTCTGTCCAGTTTCCTTGTTGGAGCATGGCCGTTTCACCGGATGCAAATAAGGTAACTTGGGTATTATAGTCTGTCGTAAGTGGATTATCATTTGCATATGTTAACTCTAAATCTAGTACATTCTGAAAATCTTCAAAATGCTTATTCCCGACAATTTTTTCTGTACCAGCATAAAGCCCTTCGATAAATTTAACAGGGTCATCCTGTTGCGCAAATGGGATATTAAGTAAATGTTGGCCAATTACCCACCATTCTCCATAACCAGCTGAGAAAGGAACAATCCCTGCTGTTTTAAGCTTTACTGCAGCTTCTTCTAGCTCTGAGAATGTTTTTGGAGCTTCTTTAATGCCAGCTTTTTCAAATAAATCCTTGTTATACACAAATCCATAGCCTTCTAAGTTGACAGGCATCCCATATAGCTTACCATCTGTATCTGTCATTGGAACTTTTCCGATTGGTAACACATGCTCAACCCATGGCTCATCTGAAAGGTCTGCTAAGCGCTCTTTCCAAAGCTCTAACTCCTTAAATCCACCATTATTAAAAATATCTGGCTCATCACCTGAGGCAAATTTCGCTTTTAGCGCAGCACCATAGTCAGCACCGCCACCAACTGTTTCAAGCTTAATCTTGATGTTTGGATGTTCTTTCTCATACTCATCAATCATCGCTTGGAGCTGGTCTGCAATCTCAACCTTGAACTGCATCATGTTTAGAGTAACAGTCTCCTCCTTATCGGTTCCTCCTGTATCACCCTTGCCAGTTGTCTTCTCCTTATCAGAACAAGCACCAAGGATACTTAAAACCAAAGCCATCGTTAACAAAAGCAGAATGCGTTTCATTAACTTGTTTCCCCCTTTATCATGTAAATTTTTGTATTATACAAAAACGTATAACCCTTATTTAATCGAACCTGAAGCAATTCCCTTAATAATATGCCGTTGTAAGAACAAGAAGAATATGATGATTGGAGTGATACCAAGAACAAGCGCTGCTAATCCCATATCCCATTGTTTTGTATACTGAGCAAAAAAGGAGCTTGTTGCTAATGGAATCGTTCGTAGCTCTGCATCTGTTAAAACAAGTAGGGGCAGTAAGTAATCATTCCAAATCCATAAGGTATTTAAAATAATCACAGTCACTGTAATTGGTTTTAATAATGGAAAAACAATTCTCCAAAAGACGCCAAACTGTGAACAACCATCGATTCTCGCTGATTCCTCAATTTCTACGGGTACCGTCTTCACAAATCCATGAAAAAGGAATAAGGACAAGGGTACACCAAACCCAAAATACATAATCACAATCCCTGGAATACTATTCACAATCCCTAACATCCCACCTAGCTTCATCAACGGGATCATGACAGACTGAAAGGGAATCACCATCGCTGACACAAAAAAGATAAATAAGAAACTACTAAACCTACCACCTGTTCTGACCAATTTCCACGCTGCCATTGAACTAATCACGACAATTCCAATATTACTTAAAACCGTAATAATCAATGAATTCCAAAACGCTCTTGGAAAATGAATGATGTCCCAAACCTTCACAAAATTCGTAAATAAAATTTCCTTCGGCCATGCTGCAGCATCAATTAAAATCTCAGAAAAGGCCTTCACTGAGTTAATGAATACAAAGTAAAATGGGATGAGGAAAATGAGACCTAGCACAATTCCGAATATCTCTAATAAAAAGGTCCTTTTTGTGTATCTTCGGTTCATTAAGCCTCAACCTCCTTTTTCTTCGTCGCCACAACTTGAACAGTCGTAAAGACCGCGACAATTACAAAGAACAAGACCGCTTTTGCCGTACCTAGACCGAAATTGTTATACTGAAACGCTTCACGATAAATATTAATCGCAACAGACTCTGTTGAGTTAAACGGTCCCCCGTTCGTCAACGAGATATTAATGTCGAAGATCTTAAATGCCATCGAGATTGTCAAAAAGAAACAAATTGTAAATGCAGGCAGAATTAACGGCATAATAATCTTCGTTAAGACATGCCAATTCGAAGCCCCATCAATTCTAGCAGCCTCTATATAGGATTGATCCACTCCCTGTAAAGCGGCTATATAAATGATCATCATATACCCAGCCGTTTGCCAAGCGAATACAATCACAATTCCCCAGAAAGCAGTCGCCTCATCACCCAACCATGCGAGCTTAAAAATTCCAATATCGGTGTATTTTCCTACTGACGCAAATCCTTTTACAAAGATGAACTGCCAGATAAACCCGAGCAATAGTCCGCCAATCACATTTGGCATAAAAAAGACCGTTCGTAAAATATTCTTCGTCTTTAATGCACCATTTAGCAATAACGCTAATCCAAATCCGATCAAATTACTAATGATAACAGCTGCAAACATAAACCTCGTTGTAAACCAGAAGGAATTGAAAAATTTTGCATCGTTTGTAAAAATCTTTTTATAATTCTCAAATCCAACCCAATCCACCGCTGAGCTAATCCCATTCCAGGATGTAAATGAATAATAGATTCCCAACATGAATGGGATAATTTGAATCATTACAAAAAACAAAAGTGCTGGTCCAACAAAAGCAGCATAGGTTAACACGCTTCTCCACTTTATTTTTCGTTTGGCCCCGAGTTCTGGTTTTCGGCTCAGTTGACCTTCATTTACTGCTGTCTTCGTATCCATTTACACCACCCTCTTATTCTTGAAACCGTTTTCTTTTATTATAACTGGTAGACAATTAGAATACAGGAAACAATATTGACGGATAGGGGATACGATATTGACTTAGTGATGACTTTTGGACTATTCGTAAAAACCGGAAAACCATAGGGACGGTCCCTATGGTTCTTGACTTGTTTTTCCCCCGTTCCAATTGGCCAAGCCCTAATATTGCCCTCTCTCCCAGTCATGGACCTTCGTGCGGAACTGGTTCCACTCGATTTGTTGTGCTTTTATAAAATGGTTGCTAATGTGTTCGCCTAGACCGGTATTTCTAAATTTTTGATAATGCCGAATATCTCTGTGAACTGTAAGCGAATATACCTTACATTTTCCGCTTTTCCGATTTGTAAGATGTCTTCCTTCGTTTACGATCCTCCCATTTTATTTCCTCCTAATGATTAACTTATAAAAATTCCTGCACATCTATTTCAGCGTGACAAATATACTCGGCCTCTCCTTTTTGCCAGATATGTGCTTAAGTGAGATTTTAGGTTGCTTTACTGGAGTATAGTAGTCAGAGAATCCTTAAGCGGCCAACTTATTAATGGACTTTTGGGTAAAATACAGTTGTATTCTCATTGAGGATAGACAGATTGGAGGGATTTAGTATGAAACATTTTACAGAAGAAGAAAAGATAAAGATTTTATCTGACATTATAGCGATTAAATCTATTAATGAAAACGAAATCGAAGTGGCAAATTACTTGAAAGATTTATTTGCTGAATACGGCATTGAATCTAAAATTGTTCCAGTTACAGACACTCGTGTTAACTTAGTGGCTGATATTGGAAACGGGAGTCCAGTCATTGGCGTTTCTGGTCATATGGATGTCGTTTCTCCTGGTGATAAAAGCGAGTGGACTTCAGATCCGTTCACATTGACAGAAAGAGACGGAAAATTATACGGACGTGGAACAAATGACATGAAAGCGGGTTTAGTAAACCTTGCTTTAATGATGATTGAACTCAAAGAAAATAATGAACTAAAAAATGGTACTGTCCGTTATATGGCCACGACTGGTGAAGAAGTCGGTGGCGCAGGTTCTAAAAAATTATACGAAGACGGCTATATGGATGATGTAGATTATCTATGGGTGGCTGAACCTTCTCATGACACGATTATTTACTCTCATAAAGGATCACTTAACTTGCGTGTAACGTCTATTGGTGAAGCAGCACACAGTTCTATGCCCGACCAAGGTTATAACGCGATTAATCCATTGATGAAATATCTATTAGAAGTAAACGAAAAATTGAATGGCGATGATCGTAAAAATGAAGTTCTAGATAAATTGGTTATGAGTACAACTATATTTAATGCAGGGAACCAAGTAAACTCAGTTCCAGAAAAAGCAGTAGCTGAAATAAACGTGCGTACGATTCCAGAATTTGATAACGATGAAGTGATTGACCTATTCAACACAACAGCTAACAAATACAATAAAGAAGGCTCTGATATTGATGTTGAAGTGACAATGTCATTACAAAGTGTTTTCACTTCAGGACACTCTGAGATGGTTGATCTTGCTAAAGAACTCGGTAAAAAACATTTAGGTTTAGAAATTTCTGTTAAAGGTTCACCAGGGGTGACGGATGCATCTAACTTATTACGAGGTAAAGATGACAACTTCCCATTCATGATGTTTGGTCCAGGCGAAACAAAAATGGCACACAAAACCGATGAATATGTCTACAAAGATTACTACTTTGCATTCTTCGATATCTATAAAGAGTTAGTCATAGGATTATCGGAATAATAAGAGATTTTTTAAACAATAGAGAGGTGACTGCCATTTTTGGTGGTCATCTCTTTTTGCTTTGGTTTTTATTTAACCCTCAAGATGAACATAAACAATTAGCAGTAGATGAAAGGCTTAAAGAGATGGGCCCCTATTGAGGAAAATCATAACAGTTTAAAAGAGGTTCAAAAATTGATCTTAGTTATTTATTAAGTTATAAAGTCGTATTGAAATCCTCTGTACCCCCATAATATCCTAAATTATCCGGTTAATCACCAAATGAATAGTATCATTCTGACACAATAGACTGATAATTAAATATTTCAGTCATTCGGGGGTCATCTGTGGGTGAATAAGGGCAAAAGACTTGTAAGGGTGCAACCTAATTTCTTTTCCTATATGTTCAAACGAAAGTAAAACAAAGGGACGTTCTCGATTCAAAACATGAAAACGTCTCCCTGTTCGCCAACATAGCTTATCATTTTATGGTCTTAATAAAATTTTCCCCGTGCTTTTGCGGCTTTCTAAAAAACGATGCGCTTTGCTGCCATCTCGCAGTGCAAATACCATAGGCTCAGATACTGTTACTTTCCCCTCTTCTATCCAGCGGAACAACTCGGCTGAACGGGCTGCCCTTTCCTCACGGGAAGTAAGGAAATTCCAAAGATCCCCTCCAGTCAAAGTCTTTGAAGTATCCATCAACATTCTTGGGTCAACTGGAGCAGGGTCTCCCCCTGCCATTCCAAAAAATACGACCGTTCCCCCAATGCGAGTTGCTGCAAAACTGTCTTCGAGCGTGGAGCCTACTGAGTCATAGACTACATCCACACCTTTTCCGTTTGTTTCCTCTAAAACTTTTCTCTTCCAATCATCCGAGTACAAGAAAACCTGATTCACTCCAGCTTTCTTAGCTGCGGACGCCTTCTCCATAGAGGAGGTTAATCCAATGACCCTTCCACCGAGAAACTTTGCAATTTGGACGAGCAGCTGTCCAACGCCCCCCGCTGCCGCATGAACCAGAATTGTATCATTCTCCTTAACCGCATAACTATCTTTTGTTAAATAGTGGGCAGTCAAGCCTTGCAGCAAAACGGAAGCCGCCTCTTCAAATGAAATGGTCTCTGGAAGAGGAATTGCCTTTTCCACCGGAACAGCCACTTGTTCCGCGTTAGCATATGGGACATCGGCAAATGCAACAGGGTCGCCAACGCTGATTCCTTGGACATTAGCTCCCGTCCTTTCAACGACTCCCGCCCCTTCATATCCTAAAATAAACGGGGGATTGCCAGCAAGATGATAGTTCCCATTTCTTCTATAAATATCTGCAAAATTCAATCCAATTGCTTTCATCCTTACTAATATTTCATCAGGTCCGATAACCGGATCCTCAATTTCCAGATATTCTAGTACTTCCGGTCCCCCGAATGTATTAAACACAAGTGCTTTCAAATGAACGACCTCCTCTTATATGTTTTTTCGATACATTTTAATTTAATTAAATTATGATTGGAAATGCAAATCAGTTTCTCTCCTTTTGGAAGGAGAGGGTGATTGATAAAAACCACATTTACTTATGGTACGGTTCACCGTAGCGCATCTAAATGAGGTTCTAATAAAGGTTTTACTAAGTGCCTGTAGTGATGAACAAGGGAGGAAGGAAACAGCATTACCACCTACTACACTTGCAGGTGATGAGGTATTCCAAAAAAGCTGTATTTCATGCCATAGCTCAGGGGACATAACCGGTGGCCAGGCGAAGCTTGATGCAACCAAAATCCATAGTGATTTCAAGACTTAGGATGAGCTCAAAGCGTTTGTATCAAAGAATATGCCAAAGTCTTCTCCAGGGTCATTGTCGGAAAAAGAATATGATGCTGTTGTAAACTATTTATGGGAACAAAAATAATTCAAATAAAACCGAAATGGGTCCGGACTCAATCCGGACTAATTTGGTTTTGTTAAAGGTAATACTACCTTTCTTCATTGGATGAGAATCTTGGGGATAAATATTCCTTAAAAAGAAAGATGACCTCTAAAAGATAAATAAAAAGATGATACATTTTAAGACATCATCCCTTTGAATATTATACTGGATGACTTTAACCTTAAAGTTTATTCTTGATTAATTGCACTTTCATCGATATAAGCAACTTCCCATAAATGACCGTCTAGATCCTGAAACCCCCTAATATACATAAACCCATGATCTTGGGGCTCACTAAAAGATTTACCACCAGATGACAATGCCTTATTTACTATCTCATCCACTTGATCCCTACTTTCAGCTGAAAAGCTGAGAATTGCTTCGGCAGAAGTAGCAGTATCCACAATTTCCTTCTTACTAAATCCTTTGAAACGTTCCTCAATCATTATCATAGCAAAGATATTCTCACTGATGATCATACAAGATGTGGTCTCATCGGAGAATTGTGGGTTGAACTCAAAACCAAGCTCCTTGAAAAAATTGGTGGACTTGTTCACGTCTTTTACAGATAAATTGATAAAGATATTTTTGGATTTGAATGCCATTTTTATTACCTCCTATGAAAATTACTGGCGAGAAAGCCATGTCATTTAAGTTTTTCTTTGAATGTCGCTAAATATTCCACTTTTCTTTAAGTACTTTATTACGGTTATCTAATGAAGTGTTGAAGTAGATTCCAACACTTCACTAGTCTGCTCAAACTATTCTACATAGTTTGGTGCCTTTCCCCAAGTTTAAATTATTCAAATTTTATATTTTAAAGCGTTTTACATACTGATTTTTAACAAATCATATTGATTGATTCTTTTTTCTAGTAAAGGTAAGGTAAGAAATACAGCATAGGAGGAATTTGGATGAAAAATATTAAATTAAACAATGACATTGAAATTCCAATTTTTGGTAGCGGTACAAATACTTACGGTAAAAAGGGAAACCAATTCTCAGGTGCCTTAAGAGGAGACACTCAAGAGATTGACTGGGCAATTGAAAATGGCTACCGTCATTTTGATTCTGCTCAAATTTATTACAATGAAGAGGTTGTCGGAAAAGGGTTAAAAAAATCCTCTCTACCACGTGAAGATTTCTTTATCACTACTAAGCTAAATACTTATGAAGGTTTCAGTGGTGCAGACTGGGCGCATGCTGAAATTAAGAAAAGTTTAGAGAAATTGCAAACTGACTATTTGGATTTATTCTTAATCCATTTCCCATGGGATAATAATGATGAAATTTTGGAGGCTTGGAATATTTTAGAAGACTACTATAACCGCGGTGTGTCTAGAACAATTGGTGTTTCGAACTTTGAAAAAGAACATCTTGATTTAATTCTTAAAAATGGCAAAATTAAACCAGCTGTTAACCAGATTGAATCTCACGTTGGAAAATGGAATGAAGAATTAATTGCTTATAATAAAGATAATGATATCGCAACTGTAGCATGGTCTCCATTAGGCGGTATCGATGAAAATGCTAAGCAGGTTCTAGAAGAAATTGGTAACCAGTACGGAAAGACATACGCACAAGTTGTATTACGTTACCAAATTGAACGTGATGTTATCGTCATTCCTAAGTCTCATAATAAAGATCGTCAAGCACAAAGTTTAGATATTTTTGACTTTGAACTAACAGCAAACGATCGTGAACGTATTGCTGCCCTTTAATTAAAGACAGATTTTAGCGTTTCATTTTGGAAGATTCTTCTAAAATGAAACGCTTTTTTATTTATTGAGTTAATTTCATAATTTTTTATCCTTACTGACCTAAGGCTTTGACTAGTAATAAATTCATAAATTGTAATTACAAAAACCCAACCAAAGGTTATTTGTATTAATCGCAAAATCATTCCTCCCACATAAATCAATTGACCTGAATAGCATTAAGACGAATGAATTTTATCCTATAGGGTTCGTTTGTTGTGCAATCGCGCCCTTCAGAAAACAACATAATCTATTCAATATCAATTATCTGGTTTCCTTCCTCATCTATTTGGAAACTCCATCCCCCGTAACTCCATCCTTTTTTTCAACAATCTCAATAAATGCATTCAAAAACTCATCGTTTTTAAATTGTCACCGTTGTTTGCATAAATGCAAATCTCTATTTTAACTCCAATTGGCCTTATAACGATAACAACATAATCAAATCCCGATTCATCCTTGTATAACATGATAAATTGGGATTCGTTTTGCTAACTATTTTTTAAATAGTTCTACTTCACCAATTCCATCTACAATTAGTTTTAGCTTTTTGGAATTGTTATAAGAAGTTATTTGGAAGTTTGTTGAAATAATCGTTTTGTTATTTTTTGTACTCATTCTAAAACCAGTTACTCCATATTCATTACCATCTTCATCTACGATTTTCATATCTGTAAAAGTATTTTCATTTTCATATATTCCAGCCAATGAAAATGTTAGATTTAATGATGTTGGATTTGCGTTAGCTTTAGAAACTTGAATGACAGATGACTGATCCTGCATTGCATATTGAATAATTGAATTTGACTCTTCTTTATTTTTGTTGGAAACTGACAGTTTCCAATTTCCATCAATTTTTTTGAATCCTCCCGTGTCATAAAAAACATTGACACTTTCCACTTCTATTAATGCGTCTTTTAAAAGAGGAATAAGACCTTCGTTGGAATCGGATAACACATCATACTGAATTCTCCCTGTTTTCACATCCAATATTGGATTTTGATGTTCAGAACCCGATATATATCTGTTGTCACTCTTCGAGGGTTTTGTATCTGGAATAAATTCATCGATGTATTCGCCATCACCATTTTTCAATCGGTAATCCATCGAGACCTCCCTTACCTTATTTAAAATTGAGGGATTTTCAAATACTAACAGAAAACTTAATCCCAATTTATTTGCGTCCGAAAAATGCTTATCTAGCGTTATTTGAATACCTTGATCGGTAACTGAACTATCACCTTCTTGTATAAATCCATTATTTACGGCTTGTTCTATGCCTTTATCTCCAAAGTTAAAGAATTCGTTAATACCAGCCATTACATGTTCATTAGTAATGACAACACCAGTTACGATAAGAGCGCAAGCAGCAGTAGCTACTCTTTTCCAAATAAAATTAACTTTTTTCTTCTTTGATTTAGCTCGAATAATATCATAGGATTGATCCAGAGATTTCCTTACCTTGACAGGTATCTCTTTCTGTTCACTCATCATCTGATTCAACTCTTTTTCAAAGCTATTTTTCATAGACTATCGCTCCCTCATTTTTATAGTAGTTATTTCTCAATATCGACTTGGCCCTAGAAAGTCTGGATTTAATAGTCCCTTCAGGCTCCTTTAAAAATTCACTAATTTCTTTAACATTCAATCCGACAATATAGTATAAAACAAGTGCTAACCTGTAGACTTCATTTAAACTATTGAGCGCATCCTTTAATTCTATCTTCTGAAATTCATCATCTTTCTTTTGTAAAAGTAAATTCTCATCAATCACCGAAACATTCTTATTCTTGTTGAGCAAACTGTTACATTTATTGATTAGGATTTTACAAATCCAAGTATTGAAGTACTCAACATTTCTTAGAGTATGTAATTTTTCATAGGCCGAGATAATTGCATCCTGCATAGCATCGGCTACATCTTCATCATTGTTTAATAATCTATTTGCTGTTCGGTACAACACATCTTCATATTGTTTTACAAGTAAAACAAACGCTTCTCCATCGCCGTTTTTTGCCTTTTTGACCAAGGCCTTTAGTGATCCCATTCAGGCACCTCCTTACTAACTGTTTTGTTTTTCAATATATTAGATATGGGAGAGTATCATTTGGTTGCATTGAAAGAAGTGATTTTATAAATCTCAAAGAGAGTAGGTTGTTTGACATACTGGCTACTTCAATTGATCGTGGCAAAAGGTTTCTCAATTCTTTTTCCCCAAAGTGAATAGTGTTCATAGGGATATACACATACGACATGGTCGGGACCCCCTTGATATCGTAAGTCCGCAACTTCATTACATATTTTCAATATAAATTATTTATTCCAAGGTACCTATAATAAATAAGAAATCATGTAGTCTTTAACTGTACGGCATAATAATTGTAAGAGGTCGTCTCAGGAAGGAGTTTTATCAAAAATATTACTAACAAATTTAATGGAGCAACTTGTTTTAATAACTGGTTGCTCCATTAAACTATTGCACTCTTTCGTAATATAAGATTAGCCAGTTTTTCTGGTTAACCTATTTTTATATGGTCTTACGATAACGGTAGTCGGGGTAGAACGTTGCACCCGTGGTAAACAATCCCGTTAGCTAAACTGTTCAACCCCTACTTGTATGAAAAGCCCCGGAAATCGGAAATATATTTTTTCACGAAAACCGGGTTAGGATAGGAATTGTTTATTTTTACTGGAGAATGTTTATTCTAGTTAGACATAGTAGAATAAAGTTTTAGAGATAAGAAGAACCAGTTAATTAAATATAACCTATTGTGGATAATATCCTGATTCTTTACCATTACTAGGTACGAAAGATTACTTTTACAGATCGTCCATAGAAACTCCATAAATATTTCCGTTCATAAGAAGTTTTTCAGTTTCAGGATAACCTTGGCCATTTTCCCATTTGCTGACGGCTTGCCTTGTCGTGTTTATTTTTTCGGCTAAGGCTTCTTGGGAAAGCCCTTTTTCCTTTATCAATTAAAAAAGTTTTATGAGAAAAGTTTCACCCATTTAACTGCTTAAATAATCGATGACATCCTCAATGTCGCGGTCCGCCTGTCCCTGACCGCCACTTTTGAAATAAATAATGTCATCTGGGATTAAAAATGAATCGAAAAATCTTTTCATTTCATCTACATTTGAAAAGTGATAGACATTATCCGGATCGATTCCGGCCTCTATAGCAGGCTTTGCAAAATCTTTTGCAATGGTACCTTTGGTAATAAGAACATCAATTCCTGAATTACCGAGCAGATGCCCTGCCTTTTCGTATTCTTCGTCAGCATATTTTCCCAGTGCTGCCATTCTTCCTAGAACAGCAATTTTTCTTTGATTTGGCAATGCTATACTGCTTAATGTTTCTAAGCCTTTTCTTAAGGAAGCAGGATTTGACTTCCAAGTATCATCTACCACTGTAATTTGGTTTCGTCCTTTAATTATTTCAAAATGGGATCTCATGTGATGAAACGAGGATAATCTTTTTAAAGCATAGTGAAGATCCACTCCTAAGTTTGCAGCAGCTGCCAATGAAGTAACTGCATTGTATACATTATGTTCACCAAGTCCCGGTATATATCCCTTAAATACACTTTGCTTATATTCAATACGAAAAATCATTCCTGATGAATAACGTCGATACTCCTTTATCTTAAAATCAGCATCCTTATGTTTGCCGAATGTTATTATTGCTCCCTTGAACTTTGAAGTATCGAGAGAGGAAAGACTTGGGTCGTCTATATTAAGAATGAGAGTCCCCACATTGTTCATACCTTCCATTATTTTTGCCTTTTCTGTTAAATAATCATCAAATGATCGAAATCTATCCGTATGATCTACATCAACCATGGTTATAATCCCAATAGTCGGGTAAAAATATTTACAGGACTCCGTCATATGCCCACTTTTAGCTACGGCTGTTTCAAACACAGCCACATCTGTATCTTCGTCAATTCCCATTAAATAAGGAAGGTTGTAATAACCACCATTTTTACTGGATATGGTTGCCTGGACGTTGTATTTTTCTTTCAAAATGTGTTTTAGCATTTCTTTTGTAGTAGACTTTCCACATGTACCAGTAATGGCAACTACAGGTACGTTAAACAAATGCCTGTAATACGAGGTAAATTTAAAGAAACTTTCTTTGAGATCCTTTACCATAATGATTTGCTCGGGTTTTAATCTTATCATATTAGCAAATGGTGTTTCTGTAACGATAAATACATCCTTATAATTCTTGATCTTTTCAACAGGAACCGTTCTGTCGTTCCAACGAAAATATAACGTATTATTATTAATTTTATATCTGTCTTTCGTGACCGTCATGATTTTTTTACCCTTTTGCTTTTTATTAGGCTGAATGTTCAACGCAGTTAAAATGTCCTCCAATAATAATGTCTTCAAAATGTCCCCCCTATTTTTTTTGAAAATGGCATTCTCATAATACTATCCTATATAGTTAGAAGTGCTTGATTCACTTTGAATTCAAAAGTTAAAGTATTATATGAAGTGTCCCCTAATGTTGGTGAGGTTTGTAATAAAAAACAATCAATCAGCGGAATTCATTGTTTTTTATGAACTAATGATGTTTATAATTTGATCTAGTGAAGTCTTCTTTAATTTCTGGAAACCCTTTTATCATTTACGAAATAGTTTTACAAAAATTTCCGTTCGCAACAGTGATTGTTGAAGTAATCTGCCCCGTTAGCCACCCAAGTAGCCCAAAAAATCAGCGCTTCACCACAGAGAATGAAAATGGTTTAGAAGTATCAATTCTGATACTGACCTTAATCCAGTCAAACCAATCCATTGGTTTATTAATTTAACGCTCTACTCATTTTTTTGACGATTGAGCAGGGTCCTTAATCATTGTCTTTTTTCCAACTTAGAGGAAACTTATTTTCATGGTAGTTTAAGAGCAATAGGTAAGACTTTGATGTTATCTCCATCTTTTCCCCTGCTCCACACCCAACGTGCGACTTTCACCGCATTAGGCGTTCCATCTTATTCTTTTAGACTAAAGCAACTAAATTACAAACTTTACGAAATTGGTTTAACTTCTTCAATTGTTTTCCATCTAATTGAAGAATATTCCTATATCGTTCAATCGTCTTTTCACTTGTAGCATGGATTAATCTATGGACATCTTTATGTACGTTTACAAGATTATTAAACTCATCTGTTCCTCCCATATGTCTGGGTAGCTTATGATGACAGTGTACCTGGTTAGATGCTAAAAATCCCCCTGTTACTGCACATAATCCTAATTGCATTGAGTACCTTGAAATTCTGTTATCTGCAATTTATAAATTGTCTTTGGCGTAAGGCATTTGTAACATTTTTCTAATTTCTATGGCAACGTCGGCTCTAAGATTTTGATGAAGTCTAAGCCTTCCTTTTTTTGAATAATTACATATATTTTGACTGAAGTTCATGGCATTACTTGTTTGAATATCCCCTAATGGAAATAAATATGCACCAGCAATTTTATATGTTCTGAAATTATTCTTATGAAGTCTCTTGTATGTTTCTGATGGTTTTATAGGCTTTCTATATTTGCCAATTGGTTTTAGACGATTATACATGGTTTTCAATAGACGATAGGCTATTTTTCCAAAATCTATATTGATATGAGTCGCAATCTTGAAGTAATTTTTTATTCCGAGAATATAAGCGTTATAATCCATGACAGTATGTGGTGTTGGCTTATTTTGGATTTTGCGAATTAAATATCTAAGTTTTTCTAGGATACTTTTCATCTTTTTGTCCATAACGTGTGTATTGGATACGTATTTATTACGCTTGAATACTGCTTTAAGAGAAAAACCTAGAAAATCAGATTTCCTTTTTCTAAGATTAGTAATCGCTGATTTCTCGGTTGATATATCAAGGTTTAGCTGATTTTTTAAGTATTCCTTGGTAGCGTGAAATATTTTGATAGCTGATTGATGAGAATTTGTGAAAATCTTAAAATCATCTGCATATCTGACGATATACATTTGTTTGAGATTCGTTTTCCTTAACGCTCTTGTCTTACTATTGGTTGCGTAAGTATGTTTTGTTTTTAGGCATTCCCATTGGTTAGCTGTCCACCAATCTAAGTCATTTAAAACAATGTTTGATAAAAGAGGAGACAGGATTCCTCCTTGCGGAGTTCCTTTAGTTGGAACACCAATGCCTTTGATTGGTGCTTTTAGCATTCTCGAGACAATCGTTAAAACTCTTTTGTCACGTATGCCAATACTGTACATTTGTTTAATTAACTTTGAATGGCTCACGTTGTCAAAGAAACCTTGTATATCAATGTCTACTACATGGTGAAACTTCACATTATTGACTAAAAACTGACATCTAGCCATTACATGATGAGTTGACCTATTTGGTCTAAAACCGTATGAATGGTGATAAAATTTGGCTTCACATATTGGCTCTAATACTTGTTTGAACATCTGTTGAATTAGTCTATCTCTCATAGTTGGAATACCTAATGGACGTTTCTTACCATTGGGTTTAGGTATTTCAACTCTTCGTACCGTTTGAGGTTTATAATTCAGTAGTACTTTTCGAATTTCCTCGATAAATTCATCAGCGTTTTCAATTTTGAATTGGTCAATCGTGATGCCATCAGTTCCAGCTGTTTTTGAACCTGTATTCGCTTTAATGTTCCGAAAGGCTAATAAGATATTATCTTTCGATATGATATGTTCATAAAGCCTTAAACCCTTTGTAGCATTGTTTTTACTTCGCTCATAAAGGTCATCAAATATGTCTTGCATACCGTAATATTCTGAATGTCGTAGAGCTGTACTCACCGATGGATTGTTTCTCCTTCCTTGCGGAAAATCCCATCATCTTACTCGACCCTGTGAGTTTCATTTAGTTATGTTAGTTTTCAAAGAGAAGACTTGGGACTATCCCTCCACGCTCGTTACACGCTTCAACGGTACTGTGTCCCTACTTTCGTAAGAGTAAAGTCACTTCGATAAATATATTATTATCTTATAGACACCATCCCGATAGTAGTCGTTTAATAGTGGATGTTTCTTACTTACAACGTTCCGATTAACCTAGCTTTACATATATCCGTAGGTGCTCACTTTAAGCCTGCCAACCTATATCCTCATTTGTTAGATATCCCGAAGTTCCTATACACTACTCGTACTTTCCGGTGTTTGACACTGCGTTCGCAGCATACGCCTTTCGAGCGTATTAATTTCTAGACCCGTACATTCGCAAGTTCGTCAGTCCAGTTGGACATTCTCACCATAGGTATTTTGTAGCATCCCGACCTATCACAAACCATATTCTAGATAAGCAACTTAGGTTCATTTCAGCCGACTTTACCTAGCTTCATACACATTCTAACTACTATCATTATGTGCATGTAGGAGGATCAGATAACTCGTTTCAGCTCAACATGACGGCTTTCATTCCGAGTTTCAATTAATCAGTTGTAATTGCTTGATAGCAATTCTCCTATTTCGTGCTTTGGCACTTATAAGGAAACGTTTCGCGCAGTACATCGTTTCACAAACTTAAGATTATTTCTCCATAGGTATCTTCTTTATCGACCGGTCTCATAGAATAAACGGTGCTAGATTAAAGTTGGTTTCATGTATAGACAACTTAGTTTATTTTTCTTTATAGTTCAGTAATTAAATATAATTCTAAGGATGGATCTGAGGTCCATAGATTTACATTCCCTTTAATAACAAAAGAGTTAGCTGTAGAATCCAATAATGCTTTAGCTGTGGAAATAGACAGAAGGACAAATTTGGTTCCTTCCGAAATTCTGAAGAAGGTAGGAATTGTAAATGAGATTAAAATTCCAGTCGGTGGAATCGTGAGAAATATAGAAGAAAAAACTGTTAATACAACACCACGTAGCTTAAGAGATCCAGAAAAACAACCATTTATTTATGAAACGGCTTCAACTAGAATGATCATCGAACAAAGTCAAATGGATGGAACAATAAAACATCTGGACCATTATAAGCCTTCAGAACAAAATAAGAGGGTTCCAGTGGTTAAGGTGGATATGGAAAAATATCCTCAATTAAAAAGTTATGATGGAATACTGATGGTTGAAGGCGACAATTTGACATAGTACTATCTTATTAAGTCATATGTAAAAGGCGGAGAAAAGAAAGTAAGAGAGATAAAGATTCAGTCACCTACCAGCAACGGTGAGTCATTATTATTTAAAATGATAAGTTCCTTAGCTACTGCAAAGTTTAATTAAATTAGGAGAGCCAGTCCTATTATGACTGGATTTTTGTAACCAGATTACCGTTAATACAAAAGACCCGTAGTCCCATCATAACTCTTGAACCCAATAGTTTTACTACAATACTTTACAACTTTGGCTTAGCAATATTGAAGGCGATGCGTTCTTAAAGCATTGCCTTTGGTAAGTTATTGATGACTACCCCCTAATTGTAACCTGCATCCACATAAACAATTTCATCTGTTACACCTCTGGATAGATGACTAAGAAGCGCAAGAGTCATATCAGCTACCTCTTCCTGAGTCACATATCTTTTATGAGGTGCAACTTCTCCAATTTGATGAAGAATTTGGTTAAATAAAGGAGTACCTTTTGCTGCAAGAGATCGAATTGAACAGCTGAAATAGCATTTACTCTAATGTTCCTTGAGCCTAAATCTGAGGCTAAGTATTTTAGTGAGGCTTTTGCAACCCCGATCACATTATACCCTTGAACCACTTGTGAAAGTTGTTCTTATCCCTGTATTAAAACAACTTTCTTCTTCAACATTCCTGCACTTTTAGTTGAACAAGCGATGCGCTTCTAGTACATATTATAGTCGAACTGTCATTAAGCAGTTTTGCCTTCTTTTCTTATTAACTGTTCAATCAACTTCTGTTAATTAACAAATACCTGGGTTACTTCATACAATATTTAAAAAATGGAGTTGAGCTACATGGCGAAATGGATCAACATATCTACATCACAACATCAATTAAAACTTTTTGATGGAAACAGGCTGATAAAGGCTTACCCAATTGCAGTTGGAAAAATAGTAACACCAACGCCTACTGCGACATACACGATTATCAATAAACATCCTAATCCCGGAGGACCCTTCGGAGTGTTGTGGATGGGATTGTCAAGACCTCATTATGGTATACACGGAACAAATAACCCAGCTTCAATTGGTAAGAGTGTCTCACATGGATGTATTAGAATGTTTAATCATGATGTTCTAGAATTATCATCTAGAGTTCGAATCGGTACTGAGGTTGTTATTCATAAATGACTTTATTAATCTCGTACCCTTTACCGCTTTTCAATGGACGTATTCATGCTTATCCCGAAGTATTTCGTTTTTCAGTTATTTCTCCGCATCGAAAAAGCTACCACTCTGAATAAATTAGCAGATTTCAGAGGGACTTTTGCCCGTATACTTTTTAAACTGTCGACTAAAAAAATGGAGATTACTATAGCCTAATGCATCAGCCACTTCTGTAACTGTCATCCCAGTATAATGCAGTAAATGGTCCGCTCTTTTGATACGAGCCTCCACAATATAGGATTGGACCGGCTGACCGATAATCTCCTTAAATTTTCGTGAAAAGTAAGGTGGTGAAAAGCTTGCACGAGCAGCTAAGCTCTCCACCGTATGTTCTTTGCCAGGGTTTTATTGCACGTAATTTGCCACTTCCCTAATCGCTGACAAAAGAGTATGTTGTGCTTGATCAGCTTGTTTGTTGACCTGTTGCTCCTCCCGTAATAGCAGGATCATTAATTGTTTAAGGATTAGCTTTGCTTCTGTATCTGCCCCAAACGTTTTGATTAAAAATAAACGAACATATCTTGTAAAAAGGGACTCAAAAGTGATTGCATCTTTCATCATCCGATAAGAAGAAGGTAATAAAGATGGTTGATTTTCTAAGTCAAAATGGATGTAGGTTAACTTGAGTGGATTCTGGGGATTATGAGTGGCCGTGATCCAATCGCCTGGTAGGAATAAGAAACAGCTGCCTTTTTTTATCGAATAAGCCTTCCCATTTAAAACTAAAGTCCCTTCCCCATTCCACACGTATAGCAAATCATAGTTCGGTATGGATTCTTTTCGTTTCCATTGCCAGTTGGGTTCACAGATAATGGGCAAACGACGGTTTTAAGATAATTTGCTCAGGGTTTAAATCAAGCATACTGCTTCATCCTGCACGATTCCTATTATTTCGATTTATACTAGGGCATGAAGCCAACCAATCATGAATTCTTTTCTTCTAGATTAGATGGTAATAATCACTTTCCCCTGTGAATGTCCTTCTTCAAAATATTGAAATGCTTTTGGAACCTCACTTAAGGAATAGCTTCTATCAATAACTGGCTTTACCTTTCCTTCTTCAATAAGCTCTTTCATGAATACTAAATCTTTTGGGTTTGCCCTCTGTAAAAAGGTGCTAAATTTCTTTTTTCCAATCAAAGAGTACCAGGATCCTAGCGTCATTGTTTGATACATTTGACTTTCTTTGCCACCTATATGAATGAATACTCCGTTCCCTTTTAGCTTTCTTTTATAGGTAGAAATGGATTGACCTCCATTCACTCCGAGAATCAAATCATAGGTCTGATTATGGTTCGTAAAGTCTTCTTTTTTATAATCAATCACATGGTCAGAGCCAAAGGACCTTACAATGTCTACGTTTCTAGTACTCACCACAGCCGTCACTTCTGCACCAAAGGCCTTCGCAATTTGAACGGCAAATGTTCCGACACCACCTGAAGCACCAATTATCAGTACTTCCTGTCCAGCCCTTACCATCCCTTTGTCCCTTATCGCTTGTAAAGCTGTGGTAGCAGCCATCGGCACGGCAGCCGCTTCAGTAAATGAAAGATTACTCGGTTTTAAGACCAATGCCTTTTCATCAACAGCTACATGTTCTGCATAAGCCCCCCAGCCACTGCTGGATAGGTCTCCATACACCTCATCTCCCACCTGAAATTGGGTGACATTCTCACCTATAGCCTCCACGATTCCAGCCATGTCTCCACCAGGAATCGGGTATTTCGGCTTCCTAAGTCCAAATACTAATCGGGCTAGCAGTGGTTTCCCTGTTAATAAAACAAGATTTCCGAAATTAATCGATGACGCATGAACTCTTACAAGAACTTGATTTTGCTTTGGTGTGGGTGTATCGACCTCACTAAGTTTAAGTGTATCTGGTGATCCATAACTTTCAGAGATAATTGCTTTCATCTCCGTCCTCCTTTAAACCTTTTTTATTATTGTAGTTGGAAAATGTGGATGCTGCATTGACTTAAGTTAAGATGGATATAGATAAGGGAAGTTTTTTTATTGAATTCGCTTTTTAATTCTACTTAATGATTCTGGTGTCATACCAAGGTAGCTTGCTAATTGATGTTGGGGTACACGTTTGAGAAGATCTGGTCGAGTTTGGATGATCGTTTTATAGCGTTCTTCTGGAGACGAACGAATAAATTTCGCAAATTCATTTTGAACTTGAGCAAGGTAGCCTTCCATCATGTGGCGGGTCATGGTTTCAAGTTCCGTGTATTGCTTATACATTTCTAGTTCGGACTCTAAGTCAGCAACAACCAAGACACACTCTTCTAGACAAATTAATGAGTAGTTGGATGATTGATCTGGTTCTTCAATATTAAACAACGAAATGGCTTGTTCTTCGGTATAGAAATTGGAGGTAACCTCTTTTCCATCTTCATCAATTTGATATTCTCTGACACACCCTTTCAACACAAAATAACATCTCTTGGTTGGAGCATCTCCCTGTTTGATTAGATAGGTCCCTTTTTTAAATTTCTCTATTTGTAAATCATCAATAACAGCCTGTTGCTCATCTTCATTTAGCGAAGTATATTTAGCCATATATTTCATAAGGATTTCCTTCATGACAAGTCTCCTTTTCATTTTATGGGCTCATATGACAATAGTACCATTTCTATCCATACCCGAATATAACTTTTTTAGGCTAAAAAAAACCCGCAACAATAAAATCACACAGACAAGCAATGCAATTCGTAACAGAATTAGCACTTGCTTTTTTTGTGACTGAAAAAATAAAAACGACAGTAGATAACTGTCGCCAAAATGTGAATCTAATTCAACATAAGCCCCGTTTGTTTAGTTCTCACTATTTACAACGCAGACGACCAGTTTTCCCTTGGCGTGTCCTTCTCCAAGATAACGAATAGCCTCTGGAACCTGACTTAACGAATAACGTCTATCTATAACAGGTACAAGTTTACCAGTCATGAAAAGTTCTTTTAGTAGATCTTGGTCATCCTTGTTTGGTTTATGAGCAAGGATAGCCATTTTCTTACTTTCATTTTTATTAATCATGGGTCCCAGCAACAATAGTTGCAAGATAAGAGACATGGAACCTCCAATCATAACATATGTCCCATTAGGATTTAGTACACGCTTGTAGTCGAAGATAGACCGATTTCCCACAACATCGAGAATCATATCATAATACTGTCCTTTTTTTGTGAAATCTTCCTCATTGTAATCAATAACATGGTCTGCACCAATGGACTTAAGTGTATCTAATTTTTTCTCACTGTCCACACAAGTTACTTCAGCCCCATACATTTTGGCAATTTGCAATGCGAAGGTCCCTACACCTCCACCAGCACCATTAATTAAGACCTTTTTAGCTTTCTGTATCTGTCCTCTATCACGAAGCCCTTGAAGAGCTAAAACTCCTGCTTGTGGTATCGCAGCAGCCTCTTCAAAAGTCATACTGGGGGGCTTTAAAGACAATGCCTGTTCATGCACATTTACATATTCCGCAAAGCCTCCCCACCCACACCAAGATAAGTCACCGAATACCTCATCCCCTACAGATATATGACTTACATCTCTACCAATTGCTTCAACCCTTCCTGCTATATCTGCACCTAGGATTTTGTATTTTGGTTTAAAAAGACCACCAAGACGAGACAGGAATGGTCTACCTCTAAGGAGGTCCCAATCCCAAGAATTTACAGAAACAGCATGAATCTTTACCAATACCTCATTTTGCTTTAGAGCAGGTATTTCTATTTCCTTTAGATTAAGAACGTTGGTCGTTCCGTACTTATTGTAAACCATCGCTTTCATCATTTAGTTCTCCCTCAAACTTCAGTTTAAATAAAATTTCATTCAGTTTTCTGCCTTTAAATTGCTCTCTTACGAAGTTAGAAAAGATGGATGTTTTTTTGAAAATTAACCTCATGAATGGATTTATAAATATATATGTAGAAATATATATACTTCTTCCTAACTTTGTTAAATGTTAACTGTTGTTAAGCGTAAATTATTCATTTGAACTCATACTAGTTCTTGATAAAAATTTTGAAACGGGATTGAGTCAAGTATGGAATTTGAGGCTAGAAATTCAACTGAAGCTGCACTTCACCACTATAAAGCTGGGATAGGTATGTTTACACAAAAAATGCCAAATCTTGCAGAACGGTATAATGCTTTTACTGAAGAATGCTTTAATGAAGGGGTTCTATCAAAAAAGGAAAAATCAACTTATTGCTCGAGGAATAAGTCTATATTCGCAAGATGAGTATTGCATAATCTATCACACAAAAGGTTGTTTAGATCAAGGTTGTTCAGAACAGGAAATTCTAGAAGCAGTGGATGTAACTGCAGCATTCGGTGGAGGGGCAGTAATGAGTCAGGCAGTTACACTTGTTCAAGAGTGTATTGGGGAATTAGGTCAATTAAAACAGTAAATTATCCTGTACAACGGTTGAAATACTAAGAAGTGCATAAGAAAGGACCTCAATTAAAATGGGGTCTATTCCACTTATAAATTCGTAGATTAAGTTATTTGAAATTTTTAAGTAACACTTTATGAATTTTCTTTTGATATTTTTTGTAATACCCAGCCTTATTTTTCATTTTTTCAATGTTTAATTTTCCTATTACATAACGAACATCTTTGTGTTCCTTAATTAAGTTTTCAAACTTTACATCATTAAGGTAATTTTGAAACCACTTGTATTCTTTAAGCAATTTTATATTCTTCTCTATTTCTTCTTCTGTAACATCTTTTGTAAAGGAAAATAACAGTGTACCTATTGAACCTAAAAGTTCATACAGAGTTCCCAATTATCGCACCTCCTAAAATAAATTCTACTCTATCTTATACGGTTGATTTTAACAAAAGTTTCTTTTTTGTTTGAAAACATTTGCTATAACACAAAATAAGCAGTCCAATTTATATGCAAATTGGACTGCTTAGAGGTTTGTTATTTTATGCTTTATATCGTTAACCGAACCCGTTATATTACGAGTTGAAAGTCTTAATTTATAAGCATTTTATGAAGCTTCTTGCAAATTCTTAACTTCAACAGGAGGGTTAAATTGACCTTCCCATTTCGCGACAACGAGCGCTGCTAATGAATTTCCTACCACGTTAACTGCAGTACGTCCCATATCTAAAATACGGTCAATACCCGCAATAAATGCTAATCCTTCAGGTGGTAAACCAATTGTACTAAATGTCGCTAATAGGACCACAAAGGACACACCAGGTACGCCTGCCATACCTTTCGAGGTTACCATCAAGACCAACATGAGTGTAATTTGTGTACCAATGCTGAGATCAATGCCGTACATTTGGGCAATAAATAAAGAAGCTATTGCTTGATATAAAACAGATCCATCTAGATTAAAGGAGTAGCCTGTTGGAATAACGAAACTCGCAATATGTTTTGGACTTCCAGCTTTCTCCATCTTGTCCATAATTTTCGGAAGGACGGTTTCCGAGCTTGCTGTTGAAAATGCCAGGATTAACTCTTCTTTGATCATCTTCAATAATTTAAAAATATTGATCCCAACGAATTTAGCTAGCAATCCTAAAACAACAATAACAAAGAAAATCATTGTTCCATAAACAGTAAGGGCTAACTTACCTAATGGAATTAGTGATGCGAAACCATATTTAGAAATCGTTACACCGATTAATGCAAAAACACCAATTGGGGCATACTTCATAAATAAGTTCGTCACATAAAACATGGCATTCGCCATACCTTCAAAGAAACGTAAAACGGGTTTTCCTTTTTCACCAATCGCTGCTATTCCAAGACCGAACACGACTGCAAAGAAGATAATCGCTAGCATATCGCCTTCAACCATCGCTTGAATCGGATTTGTCGGAACAATATGAAGCAATGTGTCAGCAATCGATTTGCCTTCTTGTTCCTCTGACGTGTCTACATATTTTGAAATGTCACTTTGCTCTAGCTTGTCCATATTTAGACCAGCACCAGGCTGAAAAATATTGGCAGCAATAAGGCCGACCGCAATCGCAACCAATGTCATCCCGATAAAATAGGTCAGGGATTTAGCACCTAACTTACCAACCGATTTCAAATCACCAACACCAGCGATCGCAACGATGATACTAGAAAGAACGATTGGAACAACAATCATTTTAATTAATCGGATAAAAAGATCTCCGAATGGCTGTAAGAAACTCTGTGCGGTTGGACTTCCATAGAAAATCCCACCGACGATAATACCTAATACAAGACCGATAAAAATTTGAGTTGCTAAACTTAACTTGATTTTTTTCATGAATTACCCCACCTTCTTGATGATTTAGAATAAAAATTGCTTAGGTAAGGGAAACAAGTAGATACGATAATGATCAATATGGCATTTGCCGACTTCCTATTCTATCGTTTCTGTTTCCACTAAATGGCTTACGAGGTTAGCTTTCAGGTTAGGACTATCGGAAACACTGAGCCCTTTCTATAATAGAATTCACCAATAGCGGAAAAGTTCCGCATGAATAATTTGGGTCCCCCGCTCTTATAATAAGATTAAGCGAAAAGTCACTAATGAAATTTTATCATTTAAATACTATTTCAGTAAAGAATTTATTATTTCCAATAAAGGCACTTGAAGTATAGACAACAATATCAAATGGTATAAAAGTCTCGCAAAAATGTTTTTCTGATATAAAAACCAGGTGATTTAGGATGTAATCGCAAGTAGTAATTCCCGCCTACTATTGTTCTCCATCTCAAAGGAATTCGCCATATAATCATAAGGATGCCCATTAATTCGGATTACTTTCTCTTCCTTATAGCCCTTTTGTTTGTATAGCTTCTTTGCCAATGGGTTATCGTGTGCAACATTTAAAGAGATCCTTGGATATCCCTTTTGTATGGCTAACTTTTCTGCTTCTTTTATCAGCATCGTACCGATTCCGTATCCTCTGAACCTTGCATCAACACATACAGTATCGATATAAAAATCCCCTTCGTCTGCCTCTTGATCCAGGATAATCTCCTCATTCCTTCGTTTCTTTCTTAATCGCCTCAAGATAGGCTCATCCAAACGAGTCGCATCTTCTCCCGGATAGGTAATCACAATTCCCACTACTTCTCCTAAAATATCGGCAACCATTATATTCTGATAGCTGAGACGATTATTCTCTTCACAAAAGAAATGCGCCAGCGTTTCACGGATATTTTCTTTCTTCGTTTGCCCAGTCAGTTGCACAGCAATATCGTCAATAGCGATATGAATGAGTTCCGCAACTTTCTTGGCATCCTTTTTCCCAGCACCCCGAAACTTCAATTCATCGGCAATCATTTCCTCCCAAGTAGTTCCATAGGGTGAACCACCATCGGTGTAGCCCGCAATATAATAAAAAATGTCATCTAAATCATTCTCAAAATAGTCGATTTGGTTATGGCGTTTTGTTTTTGCATTTTTCTTCAACAGTCTTCCCTCGGTTCTTGTCCATTGATGTGAGCAGCTTTTTAATGAACTTCTAATTTTTTGGGTATTTAATGTTCAGTAGCATACCACATGGCAAAATCAAGTGAACAGGAATTGGTTTTAATTTGTCGTGTGGAAATGTTAAACATCCAAAACAACGCCTTTCTACATATTGTAGAAAGACGTTGGATACGGTGGTATTAATTAATTATTATTTGATAACGGTAAGATGGATCAGATACCGGTGGTCAGGGTCGAACAAGTACCCCTCTATTCTTTTTTCAGGACAGTTATTCATTTGACGATACAATATTGTTATAGTTATACTATATATAATTCAATAAGGTTATCAAGAGTGAACGAGAGTCCTGGCTCAATGACTTCACAGCAACCTGCCAATTGGTAAGGTGCTCCAACCAGCAAAGCAGTGCTTTGAATGATGACGATCGGGTTAGGCTCTTTGTTGCGTTCATACGCAATGAAGAGCCTTATTCATTGCTTTCATTCTTGTACCCTATTGATTTAATGATTAGGAGGACAAAAGATGAATACTTCAGGATTTATAAGAGGAATGATGTCAAAAAATATGGAGAGAGAGAAATTTTTCATTCATGTTGCGACTTTCATTGAACAAGAGCTGCAGGAACGGGATCCAGATGTTAAAGTGATTGTCATGAAACTCAAGAACTATGTATTGTTTGTTACAGGTAAACAAGACTCTTACCAACTTACAATCACTGAAACAGAGTTAACAACACTTCAACAAAGAGGTCCGTATGCCCTAGATAGAAAAATTTGGAGGGATTTAGAGCAACAAGGCCTTCAGATCATACGAGGTTCCGGAAATTATTTAGGATATGTATTTATGGAAAAGTAAGATATTTAGGGAATTTATGGCCTGACCCCAAGCACAGTAATGCTTTAATGAACTAGGGGTCAGGCCTCATCATTCTATTATACAAATGTTAATAAAGTTCCTGTTAACCTAGAATTGTTGCCTGACCCGAGTATTTAAAGTTATACAGTACTGAGGGACACCGCCTAAAGTCCTTTGAAGAATTTAAGTTCATGAGCCTTTGTCACTCCCCGAAAATTAATAAATTAGTCGATTAATCATTCGTTAAAAATAAATCAAAGAAAATTTAGGGCCTATCCCCGGTTGGCTAACGCTTTAGCAGGTAGAGACAACAAAAAAATTAAGCACAGGATTGTCAATATTATAGGACCGATTTCTTCTTTTTGGAAAAATCAGAAAGAAAGCTGTCACCCATTCTAATAAGTAACAGCTTACCTCATTTACCTTAATTATTTTGCTTATTGTAAAATTGCTCAATTAATTCCATTACCCCATCAATATCATCCATCGATTTTATTTCAATAAGCGTACTTCCAGTCCAAACACTATTTTGCGTCGTAAAATTAACAGCTATTTTCCTTCTATCATCTAACTCTCGATAATCAGTATTTAGAAAGACTTTAAGCTTTGTTTTTCTTCCCTCAACGTCGACAAAATTTAAATAAGCATCTTTAAATTTAAGCGCGATATAGTACTTATTGTATTTTTCAATTATCCGCTCATCAAGGCTCTTTATTCTGTTACTTAATTCAAGATAGATTTGCTTCGTTTCTTCAGACATCCGATTGTAATGATGTTCTGCCGTAAACGCCCCTTGATCAGGCTCTTTCTTTGGTTTATATTTTTCGATAATTGCTTGATTCACCTTAGGAAGTTCCCATATTTCATTTGCAGCGATTTCTCCCCAGGTCTTAGCCCTTTTCAAAATCGCTTCCTCGTTCCATTGCTGGATATTAGCAAAACCTTTTGTAAGGTGGAGGGGACTCTCTACAAAGATTTCCTTTTTCTTAGAAAAAGAATGATCACTTAACTCAGAGTTGTATCCTGTCAGGGTTAGGTTACCAATTGTGTGTAGATATTTCTCATAGGTGGTTTCCCAATTTGACCCTAACTCCTTTTGCCATTCCGAATGGTTGATTGTATTTTGCGGCATAATGTGTTCAATCGTGTATTCATTTATATTGACTTTTTCCTTGCGCTTATAATTCTCAAGTTTTCTAAACAAATATTTAACGTTACGGAAGTTATAAATATCTTTTTGAATAAAGTTTGTCTTAAACATTTCATCCCTTGGAAATGCTCTATATGACTCCTTAAGCAAAAGAGTAACCTGTACACTTTCTAGGTAGTTTTCTTCTTTCACGTCTTTTCTTAAGTTCGCAAAAATCAAATTCAGGGCATTTGTAGGAATTTCACAGATTGATCTTCTAAAGACATAGCTCTCTATTGTTCTTAGTACTTCGATAAAATCCTGCTTATTCACTATCTCAGCCTCGTAATCCTCATACACTTGTAATAAGAATGGGTACATGACATCCATGTCTAATTCAGTTAGATTAAATAATACGTCTCTAATATCCTTGTCAAGTTCTGATTGAAAAACGATTTTAAAGAAGTGTTTCGCGTATTTATAAATGTCGAAAACCAATAGTTCGACACCAGAATCACGATGTTCAATATAGTACTTTTTAAAAACTTGATAAATCTCCCCTTTCTTCGGGATGGAACCAGTTTTAACCGTCAAATAATGCCTAAAGAATTTATCGAATAGATCTGTATCTTCCGATTGTTCAAATTGCCGTTCCATTTTAAGCCAGTATTCTCGGTAGACTTTATCCTGCATGGAACTGTCTAATCCCATCAGCATATAATTTCGAATGAGGTCCACTTGGGATAAATCTAAACCGGTTGAATTAAGGCTCTCAAAGATTAATTGAGGATCATCTTGCCCTCTTTGCAAGGACGTGTCAACGATTACTAATTTTTTCATTCCTTCTAAAATGTCGGGGAGTGATAAGTGACTTCGCTTTATTTTTTGAACGAAAAAGTTGTAGTTCTCTATCACTCTTGTCGAAGCGTCATTGGGTAGCTCGGTTTCATTTAAAATAGCTAGCAAAGTACTTTTATCGGATTTAGTGGGAAGGAGCTTAAACCTTAATTCACCTTCCTCTTCATTATTTAAAATGTAGTAATTATTTATTTTTCGTTGAGTGTTTTCTTCTTCCTCTTCTTTAAATGCTTCTCCCAACGCAAAGAGCAAAATCGTCGTTGTTGTCAAACGTTGTTGACCATCTATGAGTAAATATTTTGTAATATCGGTTATATTTGATCCACTATCATCATCAATGTACACGATTGAACCAATGAAATGACTTTTCGTTTCAGGATGATCTGCCACTCTTTCAATGTCCTGCCATAACTTTTCACATTGTGTCTTAGTCCAGCTATATTTTCTCTGGTAAATTGGAACAATCATTTGTTTTGGTTTTTGCATAAATCTAAGTAGGTTAGCCTCAGTTGCCTTCATAAGTACCTCCTCATACATCTGTCTTTTTATTAGCATATCACAAATAGTAATTGATGAAGATATATCATATATTATTAAGTTTGGAAGTCATATGAAATTATAGGTAAGATTTCAACTACTTAAGTAATGCTAGATTAATTTTTCCGTACATGTCCTAACCCCAAGGACAGTAATGCTTTAATACACTGGGGGTCAGGCCTCATCATTGTACTTTTGTGTCACTGGTCACATATGTAGCTTTTTGTCTATCAAACTGTTATGTTTCTCATCTCTCACTGGTTCAACCAAAAATTAAACTAAAAATACGTTCATACGCATCATAAATCTTATTTGCCTCTTCAGGTTGTTTGAACTCATCTTGATATTGACTGACAAACAAATCTAATTCACGAAAATCAATAAAAATATTTACCAAAACTTTTGGAATTTCCTCCCACGAATAAATCTCATCGATAATTTCATATAATTCCTGATAGATTCTTTCAAATTGTTGTTCATCCATTCCCTTGCCATTTTGAAGTTTATTAAAAAAATTTCCGTGTTCGTTGATTTTCTCAATCAACCTGGAAATCACTCTGGCTTTTTCGGGTTCTATATCCCCCTTATCCTTCGTACATCTTTGAATCAGCTTTTTGGTATTTTCGGCTGCTTTCTTAATACGGACTGATTCTTCATCACCATATATTAATGAAAAGTTGTACAGTTCATCGTATAGTCCAACTAAAGTATGGACGACTTCTCCCGGTATACTTGTACGACTCTCCCATTCATCCGCACAGACGGTGAGTGCCTTTACTAACCTTTCATACTCCTTTTCTTGAAAGCCATTTCCCATTCGCAGCTCTACGAGTAAATTTATTTCTGACTGTTCAAAGACGTCTATGATCTCTTTGTCTTTCAAAATCTCACTCTCCTCTGAAAAGGTCTTGGAAAAACAAGGGGCCGGTTGCGGCGTTTCAAGGTGAAACGTTGGAACCATCTCTCTATCCTATGTCGATTTACTTTTTCACAATCGGTATATAAATATCAAAATGTGGATCATTAGGGTCGCGTTCCACTGGATAATGTTCATGTTTTATTGGCATATATGGATCATAGTAAACTACACCTGGTTCCCTAAATGCGGTATAATCACCATCAAATAACCATTCATGTAGATCCGTATAAGTCTTTTGTATTTCCTCCCCTTTGTGATGTGTTGTCTTCACATAAGTCAATTGAGGAACCTTTATTTCAATCATCCCGTCAGGAATTTCCTGACTATCACTTACTTCATATACTGCATAATGCACGAAACCATTTTCAATTACATGATAAGATAGTCCTAATTGAACATGAGGGTTCAGCTTGTCATCTAAATCATTGGCACGTTCTTCTATTTGGCGAATAACGTTTGTTAAATTAGGTACAATCTCAGAGAATGTCCCCTCCCACCTTAATCCCACTGCCCGATAGCCAGGTAATGTAATAATTTCATAGTTCACTTTATTTCCTCCTTCTCTAAAAAAATTTTCCCATTTACAGTTTTCACTAGCTATGTAGCAAATCTAGTAATTATTTTATCATCTTCAATAACCCAATACACATTGTAAAAACGGGGGGACGGTTCCGGCGTTACACGACGCTATCTTTCACCAATTCAATCGATATTTCGAATGTAAGTGAATCGCTAAATTGAGTGAATTTTCTACGCTAAGTGAATATTAATCGTAAAAAGTCGAATTCCTCTTACGCGATGGATTCGACTTTTTACGATAGTTTATTTTACTAGAGCACCAATTCATAAATTAGCCTTCGAGTAATTGTATATAATATAATATTTTACCATTCTCCGTTTCTACTAGGATAATTCCAGTATCCCCGTCATTCGTATCATACAGGGTCGTTCCCTTTGGTAACCTTGTAGCTGAGAAATTAGTAAAGAACAGTTTAGAATTTGTTGCTTTTTTGATTTTCCCAATTTCTTTTTCTTTATGAAATTTACTCTTATCTTTTTCAAACCATTCAAGATCAGTGACATTACTGTACATAAAACCATTATATTTTAAGACATCAGCACCATCATTCTGTTTTAGAACATCTCTCGCAGTTACTTTACCACCATCGGCACTACAACTAACAAGTGAAATAAGTGACACAATCGTAATTAAACATAAAACAAGTGATTTTTTCATCACATCCCCCTTTTTTTGTATAGACGTTGATTATCTATCAAAAGTTTCTTCTTCAATTAATTGCCTTGTTACGATAACTACACCATTTCACAACTTTGATTAAGAATAACCTAACTGTGTAGGGTCATTTCCATGTAATCCTGCTACTCCCAGACCAGTGATGCTTTAATGCGCAGGGGGTTAGGCCCTGTGATCCCAACTTCCCTTTCGGGTGCCTGACCTCTCTATAGAGCTGACTGTACAAAAAAAAGAACTTGCAGTCATTACCCCACAAGTTCTTTTTCAGTCTTAAAAATCTACATTACTCAGTGCTTTTTTTCTTTTAAGTGCAACAATTGTAATTCCACTTGCTAATAGAAGAACTATACCTAGTATAAAAGAATTGAACATATTTGTTCCTGTCTTTGGCAAGACTGCTAGATTATTAGTATTTTTATCAATATTTTCCCCATTTTTCAGGTTTTCATTATTAGAAGGATTTTGATTTTTAGTTTCTCCATTATCCGGAGTTTCACCATCGCTTGGGTCTTGACCTGGAGTCTCCCCATCGCCTGGGTCTTCTCCATTACCTGGTGTTTCTACATCGCCTGGGTCTTCTACATCACCTGGTGTTTCGCCATCGCCTGGGTCTTCCCCATTATCTGGTGTTTCTACATCGCCTGGGTCTTCTCCATTACCTGGNACATCGCCTGGGACTTCTCCATTGCCTGGTGTTTCGCCATCGCCTGGGTCTTCCCCATTATCTGGTGTTTCTACATCGCCTGGGTCTTCTCCATTACCTGGNNNNCCATCGCCTGGGTCTTCTCCATTGCCTGGTGTTTCGCCATCGCCTGGGTCTTCTCCATTACCTGGTGTTTCTCCATCGCCTGGGTCTTCTCCATCACCTGGAGTTTCTCCATC
>NZ_LMBW01000014.1:79256-79355 GCF_001439915.1 Fredinandcohnia humi
CGGGTCTTCTCCATTACCTGGAGTTTCTCCATCGCCTGGGTCTTCTCCATTACCTGGTGTTTCTCCATCGCCTGGGTCTTCTCCATTACCTGGTGTTTC
>NZ_LMBW01000014.1:79375-92163 GCF_001439915.1 Fredinandcohnia humi
TGGGTCTTCTCCATTACCTGGAGTTTCGCCATCGCCTGGGTCTTCTCCATTACCTGGATTTTCGTCATCAATCGGTTCTTGAGCATCCAAAATATCTACTATCATATAATAAAGATTTGTTGTATCGTCTTTTGTAATGGTATGCGTGCCGGGCTCAAGTGAAACAGAAACAATGCCATTTTCCATGGGATAACTTGTCCCATTAATCTTGATTTCTATTCCGTCTGGTGAATTGAAAACTAAAGTTAATGTTGAGTTTTCAAGTGTGGTAAATTCAATTCTAGTTGAACTCTCGATTTTTAAACATTGCGTTAGTATTAAATCATTGTACTCCACCGTTCCTTTACTTGTTGAAAGGTTTCCTTGGATTTTGAAAAAGTCGCTTGCTAACCCATCTGTCGTAAAGTTATGAACATATTCTCCGGTAGTTGGATTTGTTGGTGGCGTACCCGGTTCTGGATCCGGATCCGGTGTTGGTTCTGTTGGGGTTTCAGTTGAATTGCCCCCTATGGACACTAGACTCGAAGTATAATTTCTTATTTTAGACATCAGTTTATCATTTACACTATACGAAGTGTCATCAACTGAATTATCAAATTCCCATGTAAAGTCTCCATTATCTAGGCGTCCTGCTTTTGCTGTTACAATTTGTTCAACATTGTTTACTTCATCAATATCAGATATGTTTACTCCAAGATCAATCGTTGTGTCAAAATTATTATACGTTGTCCCACCTACTAAAGTTTTATAAGAACCTGGAACTGTTTCATTTCTTGACGAAGCTAGATAAGCATCAAATGAAGTGGCATTTGCAGGTGTTGTTCCTCCATCGGAATTTGAATAAATAAGCCCAGTAGCACCAACAATATTATTATTGTATGCTTTAACCATGCCTCCATCTTCACTAGAAAATGTACCATCTCCTAAAGCGTCCGTACCCTGTAAGGAACTTAGCATTGGATATTTCGTATTTCTAAAATAATTTGATTCTACGAAAGCGGAGCTACCAGTTGTAGCACCTACACCATACTTTGAGACTCCATCATAGTAGTTATTGTATACATGGACTGTTGCCGTTCTTATACGGGGATGACGAGAGTCTGAATGGTCAAACCAGTTATGGTGAAATGTTACAAAAAATTCTTCTGATTCACCTAAACCAACCAGGGAAGCTTTTCCGGAATCCCAGTAATGATTATACGATAACGTAATATAGGTAGATCCCTTTTTTATGTCCGTTGAACCATCACCTTTAGCCTGATCTTTATCTGAACCTGCAGTGCCATAAAAAAGATCATTATTATGCACCCAAACATTAGCGTTTCCAGTATCCAATGAAATAGCATCGTCAGGGAATAATATGAAACCTAAGTTTCTTACTTCTATATTACCAACATATCTGAGAAGTAATCCCCATCCAGAAGCATAAGCATCGTCACCAATACCTTCTACTGTTATATTCATTTCCGAATAATTGTTTTTACCTTTGACCTGAAGATATCCGCTGCTATTAAGTTGTCCACTCATATTAGCAGCTGTAACTTTTCCAATAAATCGAATGGCAAGTGGCGTGGTATCATATCCTTTTTGTCTTAAGTTCAGAATTTCACCAATACCAACAGCTGTTTGTTTTCCGCCTTTATTATTGATGATCACATCAAGTGTTACTTTTTGAGCAGTCTCAGGTGTTACATAAATAACTTGTGCACCATCCTTAAGTGTTCCGTTATCATTATAAGCACCTGAACCTGTACCATATGGTGAGTTTTGTGCAAAAGCAAATCCAGATCTGTCATTTGCTGTTACAGTTAGCCTATCCGAAACAGAACTTATTTTTGAACCATCTGAAAGTAATGCTTCCACTTTCATTACATAATTTCCCGCTTCAAGTCCTAAAGCATCTGCTCTCCAACGGGATGGGTATTTCCGGATTAATTCATTGTTAATTCCTTCATAGTGTGCATCTGTTGCACTTTCTTTTTTTACATATACATTATAGCTTTCCGCATCATTTACAGGTGACCATTCTATATAAGCAGTTTCAGACCAACCTCTACCTTCTAAAATGACAACGCTCTCAAAATTATCAGCAGCTTTAATTTTATTTACTGGTAAAGCAGAAAAAACAATAGTGAAAATAAACACGAAAATTATGCCCAGATTTCTTACACGTTTTGACAACTTCATTTCAAAAGCTCCTTTCTAAAATCCATAAAGTAGTAGACAGCACTAAGGTAAATTGGTGGGCGATCACCCCTTTCGAGTTTTGAATAATATTACTCACGGTTGAAGGAAGGTAGGTTAGCACACTAATGGTGTATCCCTCCTTAAAATAACGATCTGTTTTGTTACAAGTAAATACTCTAAGCTGACCCTTTTTGATTGTTTGGATTAGTATCATTAAGAATTTATAAGGTTTGAAATTTATAGAAATGTATATTTATAGAAAAATTTTTGCTATTACTCTGGGGTGCGGAACATTACCGTATTTGAGTTAGTATTACAACCGTTTGTAATTTTCTGTGAGGAAGTATGCAGCTTTTTATATTACAAGGATGAAAATTTAAGAATAAACCTCTTCCTATCATTTTTTTTGTGAGAGGAATTTCTCTACGAAAGCAATAATATAAGAAGTTTACCATAAGTGGTATATTATTCATGTTCAAATATTGCTATAAAAGTGGGCGTATATTGTTATTTGAAATATACGTCACTGTGACGACCCGGCAATGAAGGTCAGGCATCAGAGGTCCCCTATTGGTGACTAACATATCGAATTCATGTCCTTTATATTTTGCAATTGGATAGAATAATACTAATGCACACTAAATCGAATGAATGTAATCAGTTAAAATATTAGATTATTTACATAAGAAGATGGTAATGAAGTAAAAATATAAAAAGTTAAATCGTATAGAGGAGGAGCTTTAAAATGAAAAGAGAATATCAATTCAAAGATCCTAAGACAACGTTGATATTAGAGGATGACTCTGTTACATTCCGAAGAGGACAGAACGATCTTATGATTCATAAAATGATGCGTGGAGATACAAAGGTCTTTTATAATCAAATTACACAGATTAAATACAAAGAACCATCCCTAGGTTCAAAAGGCTATCTTCAGTTAAGCACCCCACGGACATCAATTCTTGGTGTTGCACGTACCGTGGATCAACCACAGAACGCTATTAAATTCAAAAAAGACAAACTAGCAGAAGCTAGGGAATTAAAAGATTTCATCGAAATGAAAATCTCACAAAATAATAACGCCGGAATCACTTCCAATGATTCAATGAGTAAATCCCCAGCGGAACAAGTTTAAGAATTAAAAGAGCTATTAGATATGGACATTATAACCAGAGAGGAATTTGATAAAAAGAAAAATGAATTACTAGGATTGTAACCCACTTTCGATTTCCCCACACGATTAAGGTAATCATTAATTGTTCATTGTAACTCTACGAACCACATGTTTTATTTTTATTTCACAAAAAAGGTGCTAACTCCCTATACTTTACTGCATCTCTCTAGGGGTTAGGCACCAGATTTCGCAATTTTATTTGTTAAGGCAGGCACTACACTTTCTCCAACTGTCTGGCTTACTTAGTTCACCAACAACCGCCAATAAATCATTTAGATTTTCAGTGCAATACTTTGGGTAACGTGTTGAATAAGTACCTTTCCGCGAAGGAACATTTAAATGCCAACAACCCACCGAATGTAGGACGTTACCTGTTCTACCGCCCGCCCTATTAAATACGTAACCGTTTGTATACATATTGCACCATTCCTCATATTCATGTTCTTTATTTTCAAATTTTATAACCATATTATCATCTCCGTTCATTTTTGCAGTTTGAAAATCATGTTAAATCGGTGCTATTGTTTTTTATGTTTAAGTTCCGCAGTTAGTAAGTTAAAAATTTTGGTCCAATTCATTTAATACATACCCGATTTTACAATCACCACAGTCAAGCTCAGTTGGCTCGATATTAACAATTACAAGTTTTGCTCCATGTTCTTTAGCAGTAAATAGGAAACCAGTTAGCCGGAGAAACCGTAAGTGAAGAACCTAGCACAATAAATAAATCTGCTTTTTCCGTTTCCTCTACGGCACCCACCAAAGCTTCTTCTTGTAAGTTTTCACCAAATAATTCAACAGACGGTCTAATCGGACCTCCACATTGAGTATGGATGAATACCTTCTAGCAATTCCGTGTTTGAATATTCCCGGAGACAGTTATGACAATGACACTTTTGAAGGGTGCCATGCAGTTCATAAACAGTTCTACTTCCAGCATTGGCGTGGAAACCATCTACATTTTGTGTGATGGCCGATCTGATAATACTTTTTTTCTCCCACTTTGCTAAAATCTCATGACCAACATGGTGAGTAACTTCGTTTAAATCTACTATTCTTTTTTTGTAGAACTTATAAAAATTCTCTGTGTTCTGTAGTAAAGCTTCGACGCTCGCAAGCTGCAGTAGATCAATCCCTCTCCACATCCCTTTTGGTGCAGACCGATAGTCAGGCAGCCCCGACTCAGTACTCATTCCAGCACCGGTGAGCACGACTGTGTAGTTTGACTCGTGTATAAATACTTTAAGCTGGTTTATTTTTCATAAATATCTGTAGTCACAATTATCCTCCTTTGTAATTCCTAAAAGGTTTCAGAGTTGGAAAATATATTACAACGATTAAATATATTCTAAATATGGCTTTCTTATCCTTTTAATTAAAGAGAAAGAGCTACTACTCTAAGTCACTCCTACTCATAAGCCCGTCGCTACATGGTAAAAGTTCCTGACCATTACAAGCGCACCGGAATTGTAGCTATTTATATTAAAAGTTGTTCTTAATCCCTCCACTTAAACTGAATGTAGGGATGAAAATTAATTCATTCAGTTATCCACAATGGATTTTCAGCTGTTCTGTAGGTTGGAACGTATATTCATATTTCATCATTAAAAGGTATCTAGCGTAGACTATTCTCAAAATAGACTACATCAAGTGATTCCCCCTCCCATCCTCGTCCTTCGTTCTAAGCACCAAACTAACTCCTATTTTTCAAACAATTTTATTGAAGTGTTGGATAAACGACATTTCTCCTTTTCTATTGGTACATTCGTTTTTTTCCTCCTGTTACTATAAAGTTACAAAGCAATTGCAAAACAATTTAATTAAAAAATGTGAGGAGAATTTAAAATGAATATGAAATTTACAAAGACACTTTTGGACAATTTTAATTATGAGGGTCAGGATAAGGCCTTGGCGATGTTTACAGATGACGGTGTTTTTGAGGACTTTACTATCGGGTTTCGCATGGAGGGTAAGGAACAACTAACTTCCCTTTTCCGTGGATTCTTTGACCCTAACCAAATGAAACATAAGTTTAATGCCCTTAGTTACAAAGGTAACGAGAAAGGTGGTGCAATCGAGTATACATGGGAAATGCAAACGAAAGAGTTTATGGGAGTTCAAACGAACGGCCAGCTAGTAAACCTTCGTGGAACTATGGTAATCACCTTGAAAGAGGGAAAGATTACTAGCCTTATAGACTACTATGACGCTACTAGCCAAATTCGTAAATTAAAGGAGAATAGTCAACCAATTAAGGCTAAAGAAAATGGAATCACTCGATTATTCAAAGCTTTATTTAAACGAAAAGCAAGCTAAGCTATTATTTTTTAAAACGAATGCAATACCCAAAATATAATCCTATAAAAATATTGAGAGGAGAATTTAGCATGAATATGAAATTTGCGGAACAACTTTTAAATAATTTTAACTATGAAGGACAAGAAAAAGCTTTAAATATGTTTACGGATGATGGTGTTTTCGAGGATTTTACTATCGGATTTCGCATGGAAGGTAAAGAACAACTAACTTCCCTATTTGAAGGATTCTTTGACCCAAGTCAAATGAAGCATAGGTTCAAGGCACTTAGCTACAAAGGTGACAAGAATGGTGGAGCTATCGATTATACATGGGAAATGCAAACAAAAGAGTTTTTGGGAGTTCCTACAAACGATCAGCTGATAAACCTTCGTGGAGCTATGGTCATTACGCTACGTGATGGGAAAGTTTCCAGCCTAGTTGATTACTATGATGCTGCTGGAGAATTACGTAAGTTGGGCGGACTTTAAAAAACGGAGGACGAAAAACGAGGGGACGGTTCCGGCGTTTCACGACGCTATCTTTCACCAATTCAATCGATATTTCAATGTAAGTGAATCGCTAAATTGCGTGAGTTATCTACGCTAAGTGAATATTAATCGTAAAAAGTCGAATTCCTCTTACGCGAAGGATTCGACTTTTTCGATAGTTTATTTTTCTTAAGCACCAATTCATAAATTAGCCTTCGAGTAATTGCATATAATATAATATTTTACCATTCTCCGTTTCTACTACGATAATTCCAGTATCACGTCATTCGTATCATACAGGGTGGTTCCCTTTGGTAACTTTGTAGCTGAGAAATGCTGAAAGATCAATTGTTCTACGGCGAATATGATCTAATAACCGACCAGGTGTTGCAACGACAATATGCCTGGCACCTTTTAATTTTTTTAATTGGTGCTCAACATCCTGACCACCGTATACAGCTAACACATTGACGCCATCTATGTTCTCAATCATTTTCTTAATTTCTTTTGAAATTTGCTGAGCCAATTCCCTTGTTGGAGTTAAAATAAGGGCTTGAACATCAGACTTGTGTACATCAATCTTTTCAAGAATGGGCAGAACAAAAGCCAACGTCTTTCCTGTTCCAGTTTGTGCTTTTGCAATAACATCCTTCCCTTCTAGTACTGATGGTATCGTCCGTTCTTGTATAGAAGTAGGCACTTCTATACCTAATGACTTTAATGTATGGTTAATCTCTTTTCGAATACCCAGTTGTAAAAAATCTGGCAAGGCTAATCACGTCTCTTTTCGTATATTAATGTCAGTTTGTTTGTTCAAAGGCTTATTTACTATAGCATATTGGTTAGTATTTACAGAGTGAATTTGATTATAATGGTACATTCCCATGGATGCGCTTTTCCCTCTTCTTTTAAAAAGAATTCAGACAAGAATCAGTTTTTTGGTGCGTGAAACCGGATGAAGTATTCTTATTCCTACATTTGGACCTCCCATTTTTGACCTCGTATTCGTTGTAGTTATATACTAAGGAATAACACAAGATAACAATAAAACATCGTTGTATGTTGTTAGTTCAAAGTACCAGTTTGTCCTCTAAACGATAGAGTAGAATCAAAGAAAAAAGGTCACGAGTCCCAAAATAACGTTCCAACACGACCAGGATTCCACTATTTACCTAGTCTTTCTCCTTATTTCATTGATAACGACCGCGTCAGAAGGAACTACTTTTAATAGTAGTATTTATCTGTAACATAGAAACCGAAACCTAGTTCTTCTGCTATTTTAACTTTATCAGTTCCTATGTTTACTGTTTCCCCATATTGGAGACTATTACATCGAAAAAAGATGCCTGCCCCAACACGTTAATGTATTACCGCGATGAAAGTCAGTCACCATCTTTAATTTTAAAATTTCTTTCATTTCCTCCCCCTCTCTTTAGATATTTCCTAATTTATTCCAAGTCCCCTTATTTTATGTAATTGTTATGTAGGTATATGTATTATTTGTAGACAATTTATCTAATGTCTAATCAATTCAAAAACACTTGTCATATGTTAGTAAGGAACGTTACTGGACATGAGAAATTAACAGGAGGTGATTAAATATGCCATTTTATCCTCCAAACCCAGGAAGGAGACCATTCCCTCCAAGAAGATTTGGACCGCCTAATCGAATTAGACGACAGCCTCGTTCTTTTTTTACAACTCCAAATCAACAGGCACCATCTTCTAGACTTCAAGGATTACAAACGGTTATGGGACACGTGGGAAAGGTTACAACCGGAATTGGTATGCTAAGACAAATGGGGGGAATTCTAAAGTTTTTTTAATAATTTTGTTATCCAAGAAGCTGTTATAAGGAGAAATCCTTTAATAACAGCTTCTTTCCTTAAAAACCTGATGACTGTGCCTGGCACGCCCTAATAAAGGTGCCTAACCCTCAATACGGGTGATACATTACCGTGAAATAAACACGTTTGAATTTTTGTCAAACGCCCCCATAAAAATCGTTTTTAGAGAGGCTTTATCAAATTGAATCGATTTTTTTATATTACTAATAGGTTCATTAAGGATTGCATCTGCGTTATAGATGGTAGAGAACAGCTGACCGAAACGTCGTGGCCTAACTCGAGTGAAAGAACTATTAAATAACGGAAATAATGTGGCGTTTGCTCAAGATTCAATTGCAGATTACTGGTATCCATTAGGAAATGGAAATATGATGAACATTTTGGACAACGGCATCCATTTAGCTCACTATACACATATCGATGAAATCAATAAGGCGTTAGACTTGATCACATACAATGGAGCAAACATTATGAGAGTGAACGATGAGTACGGCATTGAAGCCGGAAAACCAGCAAACTTTATCGTTTTAGATGCACAAGATCCATATGAAGCAATTCGCGAGCGTGCAGAAGTACTTGCCTCCATTCGCAATGGTGAATACCTCTTCAAACGTGAAGTGCGAAAAAATGAAACAGAAATCGATTTCTTAAAACAATCATAGGTTTTTTAAGATTCTTTCCCATCAACACATGTTTGATCCAAAGGCTGCGGATTCACTTGGTTATACTCAATCAGCGGTGAGTCAAATGGTACAGGCTATTGAAGAAGAACTATCAACTACTCTAATTTTTCGTTCACGAAATGGAATTAGTCTAACCCCCGATGGGGAGCAATTCCTTCCATATATAAAAAAGGTTTGTTATGTTTATACAAATAAAAAGACATTACCTATCTCAAGTAGGTATTTTATAGATTTTCTTGTGGAGCGATTCAAGGAGCAAGATTAATTAAATTGCTACATATCACTTGGTATTTGCGGGACAGTCGCTTACCATCTTTAACGACTAAAACAGCCAGCCATTTACTGATTTTGCTGGCATTTTCCTCGCCGATAATCAAGGCAAAGGCATTGTCAAAATTAATAAGAAAATACCAAAGAGGCACAAGGTATGTGCCTCTTCCACATTTTTTTTTAAGTAAAAAATCAATGTGATAATCTTAGCGCGAAACATGGGTTACACATTATTCGGAAATCGAATACCATATATCTCGCCCAAGAGAATCAACTCTTCCACTACTTGTTCCGGTAACGGTATGCCCTCATTCATCCTGCGGTCATATTCTCTTTTTCTTCTTTCACCAGGATAGCGAATTTCATCAGTACCCGGGACTTTCGGTATATTCTTCATCACTTGTAATAATTCTCCCATTGAACGATTAAACTCTTCGATCGGCATAAACTTTTCAATATCAATGAGGATGAAAAAGTGGCCAACATTGGCACGGTCTGTTTTCTCATCTTGATAAATGCTCGTGACATTCGGTCCAAATGCAGCCCCTGTCAAAACACCTGTTAAAATTTCAACGGCCAATGCCAGTGCAGAGCCTTTTGCCCCTCCTAATGGTAAAACAGCCCCGCGCAATGCGGCAGCAGCATCATTTGTCATGTCACCATTTTCATCTATGGCCCACCCGTCCGGTATCCTATTACCCTGTTTCTCGGCTGCAATAATTTTTCCTCTAGCAACGACGCTTGTTGACAGATCGATAATAACGGGGACATCATCGCCCGTGGGGAAGCCAAAAGCGATCGGATTTGTTCCAAAAAATGCCTGACGTCCACCCCACGGCGGGATCCCTGAAGGGGAGTTCGTAAACGCGAGCGCTGCAAGATTGTGGTCACATGCCATCTGACAATAATAAGAAGCTGTCCCGAAATGATTACTATTGTTAACCGTGATACCAGCCATCCCCGTTTCTTTTGCCATACCGATCCCCCGTGTAATTGCCTCGGAACCAACAATATGTCCTAAACCATTGTCGCCGTTCACCGTTAGGACGGAAGGACCTTTTTTAAAAAATTGGATTTTCGGACGCGGGTTGATCCGGTTTTCGTTCATTCGTTGACAATAGATGCCTAATCTCGTTAGTCCGTGGCTGTCAACTCCTTCCAAATTGGCCCGAATCAATGTGTCTGCTGCTAATATTGCATGATCGCGTCGTACGCCAATTTTTGTCAAAATCTCAATCGTAAATTGAATTAATTCTTTTGCTTCAAACCTGCTAATTTCACTAGATTCTTTTCTCATCTATATATCCCCTTATATAAGACATTGCGACCTTTTCCCATCAAGCACTTTTCCAACCTCTTTTGCAACCAATAAGGATATCCGAACTTGAGACTCGGTCGTCAGCCCGGCAATATGCGGTGAAAAAATGACGTTGTCCAATTGTAGCAGCGGGTTAATCTGATCGATCGGCTCCGATTCCAAAACATCTAAATATGCTCCCGCTATCGTTCCTTCTTTCAATGCGTTGCAAAGGGCTTCTTCATCAATAATACCCCCCCTAGAAGTGTTTATAATATAAGCCGATTGTTTCATGGAGGATAGCTGTGACTCAGATATTAAATTTTTTGTTGATGAGGTAAGTGGAACATGTATAGAAATAAAGTCAGCTGAGCTTAACACATCTTCCAACGTATATTTCAATTGAACGGATGTTTCTGCAACGATATGATCATATGGGGTTAAAAAAGGATCGTATCCGATCACATTCATGCCGAACGCATTTGCCCGTTTCGCAACGCGGTGGGAAATCTCGCCGAGCCCAACGAGCCCAATCACTTTGTGAAAAATTTCCCTGCCAGTATGTTGCTTCCGGTCCCAGTTTCCTTTTCTAACATCTTCATTTGCTAAAAAAAGCGGCCGGTTCGCCATCAATATTGCCGCCATCACATATTCTGCAACAGAGGTGGCGTTCGCATGACGAGGAACAATCGTTTGAATTCCGCGTTTTTTTGCATCATCTACTGCAATGTTTTCCAATCCGACTCCTAACCTGCCAATTACCTTTAATTCAAGAGCCTTCTCAAGCAGCTCTTTATCTACCCTTGTTTGATTCCGTACTATGAGTGCATCAACATCATTGACTCGCTCTAGGAGGCCCCCCCGGTTATTCCATAAATGTGGGTCGTAATGAACATCAAAGCCCCGACTTTTCAATTCCACAAGTCCTTCTTCCCACATTACTTCGGTGACCAATACTTTCATGATATACCCTCCCTCAATAAATTTTAATTTTCTTTTGATAACTTCCTGTATATTTTAATTGCGTTCGAATAAACATTTCCGACGGCATCTTTATTTTCCAATAATCCATCGGATAACCAAACACTTTATATGTAAGCCCGGTGCTCTTCACATGGGCAGCGTGTGAAAGTCCATAAGGACCAGCGCCTATAATGGCAACATCCATCGTACAGCCCCTCTCCCAGTCACACTTATAAATTCAATCTTTCATGATTCATCTTAGAAGTGATGTCCTCTCTCACACTATCTAAATGATGAATCATTTGACTCTCAGCTATATCAATCTGCTTCCACATAATGGCCTCAATAATCCGTTCATGCTCTTTAATAGATTTATAGAGGCGGCCTGGAATATCAATCGTTTCTTTATGAACCTCGTTTAACATATCCATTAAGTTAAGCATAATGCGATGGAGAATCGAGTTTCCAGAGAATTCGGCAAGCATTAAATGAAACTCTCGATCTGCTTTGGCTAATAGGGGAGCAGCTTGATTAATATCTTTGTTTTTAAATAGTTTTAAAGATCGTTGAACATGATTTTGAAGGGTTTCGATTTGGTTTTCACTTACAAATTCGGCGACCCACTTGACACTTTGCGATTCCAACAATATCCGAATGTCAAACAACTCCAGTATTTGGTCATTTTTCATAAAAAAAGTGGCCGCCCATTGATCAATCGTTTTAATTTCGCTCGATACGAACACTCCTGAACCATGTTTAATTTGAACATAACCAAGCGTTGATAAAATTTTATATGCTTCCCTTACGGTGTTCCGGCTAATGTTCAATCGTTCAGACATTTCCCGTTCGGAAGGTAGTTTTTCTTCTGGGACAATTCTTTCCTCGACGATCAGTTCCTTTATATACTCAACAACATTATCTGTTACTGAAGCTCTTGAAAAATTCTTGCTTTCAAACATATTGACCCCCCTATCTATCTGAACTCAGTGCGAAAATATTTTTCCCATTATTACCGCCAGGTTTTTCGTTATTTCATGAAGTCTACTAAATACCGTCAAATTTTCGGGAAGATAATAACGATAATCATTACTGAATCATTTATAGCAATAAAAGGTATGCTCCCCTTACAACCTCTCCTAATTTAGGCTGTTGACATGAAACCATTTTTTAACAATCTAAAACGTGTGAAGCCGTATTTTGTTCCGGAAGAAGAGACGGAAGAGTTTGCGGTCATTCCGCCGGATTCAGGAAGAAGAGAGATTATTGATGAAAACTCCAACTGTCTTCACTCCTTCGGTGCTCAAGATTTCAACAAATTAATGGAAAAACAGGTGAGGCAATGAATTTCGAAGAATTACAACTTTTTTCAGAAATAAATGGTAAAGTTTATTAACAGAAAACCTCAACTCTTGGTGATTTGTTTCTGGATTGTTTTTACTTAAAGTTGAGGTTTTCTCTGTACACGCATCTTAAATCGCCTTCATTGGTCTATAAAAATACACCTTTATGCACTGCGGTATAATCTTGTTAGGACAAACTCTTTATGGCCGAGTACTTCTGCACATGTCATTCGTCCGTTTA
>NZ_LMBW01000015.1:0-12551 GCF_001439915.1 Fredinandcohnia humi
AGCTCTTCAGCGCCGATGGTAGTTGGGACCTTGTCCCTGTGAGAGTAGGACGTCGCTAGGCACCTGAAAGATCAGCCGATATGGTTGGTCTTTTTTGTGTGCAAAAGGATTAATTCAGATTCGTGACCAATTCACGATTAAAGTTAATAAAAGAGTAACGCATGCTTTGGAATCGTACCCGTTTTTTGATTGGGATGAAAAGAAGAGTAACGCAAAGTGCTTAATCATCCCTATTTGACGATTGAATTATGAAAAAGGGTAACGCAAGTACCATAATCGGAATATCGCTATGTCGCGAAACGATAAATGATATACCACAACGCCCTAAACGTTATATTACACACCCGCAAAACGATAAATGATATACCGCAAACGCCCTAAACTGTATATATCACCCACCCACAAACCCCATAAACGGTATACCATCCCATTCGAAAAACGATAAGCATGAAGCCCTTCTCGGCAACTCAAGTATCCAACAAACTTTTGACTCTATTTTATGGCTTTCCTATATGATGTTAATTTTTACAACCTAGCATTTTATCAAAATTTTAAATTGAAAGGTTTATGATAAAAATGTCTATGTTCCTAAGACTGAAATACTATTCTAAAAAAGGGAGACTGGACAATCATAAACTTTTTAGATAATCGTATAATTATAAAACACATACTTTTTCTTTGCATATTAAAGGGGATTTTAAAGTCACTATCGAATATTTTAGTTACAGCATCTTTAGAACAGGGGGAATGTGACAATGACACAATTTATTGCATCATTCCAAACTCAGGAATTTTTAACGATGTCGATTCGTATTTTTATGGCTGCGTTATTATGCGGGTTAGTTGGATTGGAGAGAGAGGTACATAAGCACCCTGCTGGATTCCGTACACATTTACTCGTTGGGGTCGGTTCTTGTTTGATGATGCTCATGTCCATCTACGGGTTTCAGCCTTATTTGGAGATGAGTGCAAATGTCCGCTTTGACCCAGCTAGAATCCCTTCATATGTGATTAGCGGAATTGGGTTTTTGGGCGCGGGTACCATTTTAGTGAGGGATGCAACGGTCCGAGGGTTAACTACGGCAGCATCAATTTGGGTCGTTGCTGGGCTTGGATTAATAATCGGATTAGGGATGTATGCTCCTGCTATTTTAACAACAATAGTGGTTTTACTAAGTCTGATTTTTCTAAACCGATTTGAGGAATTCTTTTTTAAATCCAGAAAACTAAAAGTTGTTCATATCATTATTAATGAGGATATTTCCTCATTTTCAGCTGTCTTAAAATTATTTAAGGATAATGGTTTTCGAGTAAGGGATTTTAATATTAAGTATTCCAAGGATAAAGTGGATAATAATTGTCAGTACACAATTGATGTGGAAGTGGCAAGTAAAAATGAACGCTTACGCTTATATGAGGAAATGTCAAAGCAGGAAATGGTACAAAAAATATTTTAATTTAGTGTTTAGAGGAGTACCTGGTTTGGAAAGTATAGGATAGTAAATGATTGCTAATTTTAAAATTCAGATGCGAAACAGTTGAAAAATTAGTGCAGTCATTTTATATTATAGTTATGGTCAAATATAGTCAAAGTCAAGGTGAGGTGTGGTCATAATGAGGAATATATCTGATATCATTGAACAATATTTAAAAAGTGTTCTTGATACAAGTGATCGAGCTATTGTTGAGATTAAAAGAAGTGAGATTGCAGATAAATTTGAATGTGTCCCATCTCAAATTAATTATGTGATAAATACAAGGTTTACGTTAGAACGAGGCTATATGGTGGAAAGCAAAAGAGGTGGCGGAGGCTACATTCGGATAATGAGGGTCAAAATAAATGACGACTCTCAGTTGATTAATCAACTCGTACGCATTATCGATAAACGTATTTCTCAAACAAGTGCTGAGGATGTCATATTACGCTTGAATGAGGAGGAAGTGATCTCGAAAAGAGAAGCGAAGATTATGCTGAGTGTAATTGACCGTTCCGTTTTGTTTATTGAGCTTCCACATCGGGATGAATTAAGAGCTAGAATGCTAAAGGCAATGCTTACATCCCTCATGTATAGATAATAAGGTAAGAAGTAGGAAGGTGTTTTCATGATATGCCAAGAATGTAACCAGCGTCCTGCAACATTTCATTTTACAAAGGTTATTAATGGTGAAAAAACAGAGGTTCATATCTGTGAACATTGTGCTCAAGAAAAAAGTGAAATGTTCATGTTTCCAGGCACATCTGGCTTTTCAATAGATAACTTATTAGCAGGACTTCTTCAGTTTGAGCCACTTACAGGTTCAAAGCAAAATGCATTTCAACAAAATGAAGTATTACAATGTGAGAATTGTAAAATGACTTTTCAACAATTTGCAAAGGTAGGCCGGTTTGGCTGCTCACACTGCTACCCAACCTTTGAAACACAACTCACCCCAATATTAAAACGTCTGCATAGTGGCAATACACATCATACAGGGAAAATTCCAAAACGAATCGGAGGCTCCTTCCATATTCGGAAAGAGATAGAACAACTAAAGCAAACGATGCAGGAGTATATTTCGTTAGAGGAATTTGAAAAAGCTGCAGATGTTCGTGACCACGTTAGAGACCTAGAAAAAAAACTGAGTGGTTACAAAGAAGGGGAGGTTTAATCAATGTCACTTGAGCGTTTTATCAATCAAGCCTTAAGCGCTTGGATGAGTCAAGAAGGTCCTGATTCAGATATTGTCTTAAGTTCACGGATTAGGCTTGCTCGTAATCTTAAAAATGTGCCCTTCTCAACGGTATATTCAAATGAAGAGGCTGGGCAAATTGTAGATGTCTTCCAAAAAGGTTTTGCTGGTAAGGGTTTTCCTTCTATTGGGGAATTTGAATTATTAAAAATGACGGAGCTTCAGCCCGTTGAAAAAAGAGTATTGGTTGAAAAGCATTTGATAAGCCCGCATCTAGCAGAAAACTCTTCATTTGGAGCTTGTCTTTTATCTGAAAATGAAGAAATTAGCATTATGATTAATGAAGAAGACCATATTCGAATACAATGTTTATTCCCAGGGTTGCAATTATCGCAAGGCTTGCAGGCTGCCAATAACTTAGACGATTGGATAGAAGGGCATGTTGATTATGCATTTGATGAAACAAGAGGATATTTAACAAGCTGTCCGACAAATGTGGGCACTGGACTAAGAGCATCTGTCATGATGCATCTTCCAGCACTTATCCTTACACATCAAATGGGTCGCATTATTCCAGCGATCAATCAACTGGGTCTAGTTGTAAGAGGAATATATGGGGAAGGCAGTGAGGCGTTAGGAAATATCTTCCAAATTTCCAACCAAATCACGCTGGGAAAGACAGAAGAAGATATTGTGGAGGACTTAAAGAGCGTAGTTGCACAGCTGATTGCACAAGAGCGCTCTGCACGAGAAGCACTTGTGAAGACATCCAATATTCAATTGGAGGACAGGGTATTTCGTTCCTATGGTGTTTTAGCCAATAGCAGAATCATTGAGTCGAAGGAAGCAGCTAAGTGTTTGTCAGATGTTCGATTGGGTATTGATCTCGGGCTGATAAAGGATATATCAAGAACCATCCTTAATGAACTTATGATTTTAACTCAACCTGGATTCTTGCAGGTCTATGCTGGTGGGGCATTAAGGCCAGATGAAAGGGACGTCAAAAGGGCGTCTATTATTCGAGAAAGATTGAAGCTAGAAAATAATAAGACTACTGACATGGAGGGTGATGGGTTATGATGTTTGGCAGATTTACTGAGCGTGCACAAAAGGTGTTAGCGTTAGCTCAAGAGGAAGCTGTACGATTGGGACATAACAATATTGGAACTGAACATGTATTACTAGGTCTTATACGTGAAGGTGAAGGAATCGCTGCAAAGGCTTTGCTTGCACTTGGATTAGGTCCTGAAAAAATTCAAAAAGAAGTAGAGGCACTAATTGGCCGTGGTCAGGAAGGCTCACAAACTATACATTACACACCGCGTGCTAAAAAGGTAATTGAGTTATCAATGGATGAGGCGCGTAAGCTTGGTCATTCCTATGTTGGAACAGAGCATATCCTACTTGGATTAATTCGTGAAGGCGAGGGTGTTGCTGCAAGAGTATTAAACAATCTTGGAGTAAGCCTAAATAAAGCTCGTCAACAGGTTCTACAACTATTGGGAAGCAATGAGTCGTCATCAGGGCATCATGGCGGAGGTTCTGCCAATGCCAATACACCAACCCTTGATAGCTTAGCACGGGATCTTACAGCGATTGCAAGAGAAGGAAGCCTTGATCCTGTAATTGGGCGCAGTAAAGAGATTCAACGTGTGATAGAAGTCCTTAGCCGCCGTACAAAAAATAACCCTGTTTTAATAGGGGAACCTGGTGTAGGTAAAACAGCCATTGCTGAAGGATTAGCCCAGCAAATTATAAACAATGAGGTACCAGAAACGCTTCGCGATAAGCGTGTGATGACCCTTGATATGGGTACAGTTGTTGCAGGTACGAAATACCGTGGAGAATTTGAGGATCGTTTGAAAAAGGTAATGGATGAAATTCGCCAAGCAGGAAATATCATTCTATTTATCGATGAACTTCATACGTTAATCGGTGCTGGTGGCGCTGAGGGTGCGATTGATGCATCAAATATTTTAAAACCGTCTCTTGCTCGCGGTGAACTACAATGTATTGGTGCAACAACATTAGATGAATATAGAAAATACATTGAAAAGGATGCTGCGCTAGAACGTAGATTCCAGCCTATTCAAGTCAATGAGCCTACTGCTGAAGAATCGATTTTAATATTAAAAGGACTTCGTGACCGTTATGAGGCTCACCATCGTGTATCGATTTCAGATGAATCAATCATTCAGGCGGTTAAGCTTTCAGATCGTTATATCTCAGATCGCTTTTTACCAGATAAGGCCATTGATTTAATAGATGAGGCTGGTTCAAAGGTTCGTCTACGTTCGTATACGGCTCCGCCTAATTTAAAGGAGCTTGAACTAAAGCTTGAAGAGGTTCGTAAAGAAAAGGATGCAGCCGTTCAAAGTCAAGAATTTGAGAAAGCTGCTTCATTACGAGATTCAGAGCAACGCCTTCGTGAGCAGTTAGAAGAAACGAAGAAAAACTGGAAAGAAAAACAGGGACAAGAGAATTCTGAGGTTACAGTGGAAGATATCGCAATGGTTGTTTCAAGCTGGACTGGGGTCCCTGTATCTAAACTAGCACAAACGGAAGCTAATAAATTGCTAAACATGGAAGAAATCCTTCACTCACGTGTAATTGGTCAGCAGGAGGCTGTAAAAGCAGTTTCTAAGGCTGTAAGGCGTTCACGTGCCGGATTAAAGGATCCTAAGCGCCCGACAGGTTCATTTATTTTCCTAGGGCCAACAGGGGTCGGGAAAACAGAATTAGCGCGCGCCTTAGCTGAATCCATCTTTGGTGATGAGGATGCGATGATTCGTGTAGATATGTCTGAGTACATGGAGAAGCACTCCACATCAAGATTAGTAGGTTCGCCTCCAGGATATGTAGGCTATGAAGAAGGTGGCCAATTAACAGAAAAGGTTCGCCGTAAGCCATATTCTGTTATCCTCCTAGACGAAATTGAAAAAGCACACCCTGATGTGTTCAATATTTTACTTCAAGTTCTAGAGGATGGTCGTTTAACAGACTCTAAGGGTCGTACAGTTGATTTTAGAAATACTATTTTAATTATGACATCAAACGTCGGAGCTAGCACATTAAAGCGAAATAAATATGTTGGCTTTGCGCTTGAGGATGAAAAACAAGATTATAAAAACATGAAGGATAAGGTAATGGAAGAGTTAAAGAAAGCATTCCGACCTGAGTTCCTTAACCGTATTGATGAAATCATTGTCTTCCACTCACTTGAGAAGAAGCATTTAAGGGAAATTGTTACCCTTATGGCAGATCAGTTAACAAAACGCCTGCGGGAGCAAGACTTCGAGCTTGAAATAACGGAAAGCGCGAAAGACCAAATTGCTGCTGAAGGATATGATCCAGAATACGGAGCACGTCCATTACGCCGCGCGATTCAAAAACAAATTGAAGACCGTTTGTCTGAAGAACTATTACGCGGTACTATAGAAAAAGGAAAGAAAATTGTAATGGATTTTGTTAACGGAGAATTTGTGATCAATTCAAAAGAAGTCGAAGAAACAATAGAAACAGTCAAATAAAAAAGCATGAAAGTGTAAAAGAGGTATACATTAAATAACCGATTCATGTATACCTCTTTTTTTCAGACAATGTCTAGCTCAAGAAGCCATCGGCTCGAGTTCACAAGGTAATCGCTTCTGAAGGCAAAAAACGCCTTCTGTCAGCGCTTATCTTGTGCTTGACTTGCACAGGAAGTGCTGACATCGACGTTCGCCACAGGACGTGGCGGTAGTTAGTCGATGTTCCACAATCCGGGCGCCTTGCGCTTTTCTAATAAGGAAAGGATTAATGACCTATGGCAAAAACAAAGACAAAATTCACTTGTCAATCCTGTGGCTATGAATCACCAAAATGGATGGGAAAATGCCCTGGATGTGGCGCATGGAATTCATTAGTCGAAGAAACACTAAATAAACCAGCTAGAAAAGGTGCTTTTGCTCATTCAAGTCCCACAGTTCAGCGCAAGCCTTCACCAATCACTTCGATCGAGTCAGAGAATGAACCAAGAATGTATACAGCAAACAAGGAATTTAATCGTGTACTCGGCGGTGGTATTGTAAAAGGTTCACTGGTCCTTATCGGTGGTGACCCAGGTATAGGGAAGTCTACCTTATTGCTACAAGTATCCTCCCAAATAGCCAAACAAAACAAAGTTTTATATATTTCCGGAGAGGAATCAGTCAAACAAACGAAACTAAGATCTGATCGTCTGGGGGCTTCCTCTGATCAATTGTATGTTTTAGCGGAGACTGATCTTGAATTTATTTCCCAGACAATTACCGAGTTAAACCCATCCTTTGTTGTTATTGATTCCATTCAAACCATATATCACTCCGAAATCGCATCTGCACCAGGCAGTATTTCCCAGGTGCGGGAATGTACAGCTGAATTAATGCGGATTGCGAAGTCAACCGGGATTGCTATTTTTATTGTGGGTCATGTTACGAAAGAGGGAAATATTGCAGGTCCCCGTTTATTGGAGCATATGGTGGATACCGTTCTTTATTTTGAAGGGGAACGTCATCATACATATCGTATATTACGTGCTGTAAAAAACCGTTTTGGTTCGACTAATGAAATGGGTATTTTTGAGATGAAGGAAACCGGCCTTGAAGAGGTCGCAAACCCTTCTGAGATATTTCTTGAGGAGCGTTCTGCAGGTGCTGCAGGGTCAACAGTTGTTGCTTCAATGGAGGGCACACGCCCCGTTCTAGTCGAAATTCAGGCATTGATATCACCATCTAGCTTTGGTAATCCACGCCGCATGGCAACAGGAATTGACCATAACCGGGTTTCTTTATTAATGGCTGTATTAGAAAAAAGAGCGGGCTTTCTTTTGCAAAATCAAGATGCCTATTTGAAGGTCGCGGGTGGTGTAAAGCTAGATGAACCGGCGATTGATCTTGCAGTTGCTTTGAGTATTGCCTCTAGTTTTAGGGATCAGCCGACAAATCCAACAGATATCATTATTGGTGAAGTTGGTTTAACTGGTGAGGTAAGACGTGTTTCACGAATTGAGCAGCGGGTCCAGGAAGCGGCAAAACTAGGCTTTAAGCGAGTGATTCTGCCTGAGCGAAATTTAGGCGGTTGGACAATTCCAAAGGAAATTGAGGTTATTGGTGTGAGTGATATTAGGCAAGCCATTCAACATACATTAGAAAAATAACCAACATTCACCGTATCAAAAAAATTGCCCAAAATGAAACATTTATATTTCTTTATACGTATAGTAAGTGTGGAATAAATGGACATCCATATTTCCATAATAAAGCCGAGTAAAAATAATTTTCCACCAAAGCAGTTATAATTTTAGCTGAATTAAAAAATAATATACGAGAATCTTTTACACATCTATGTCATTTGCATTTCATTTTGAAAAAGCTATTTATTGTAGGTTTCAATTATTATAAAGTGATTATAATGAATAGAAGGAGGTGAAGGAATGTTAAAACGTATTGTGCAGCTCTTTTTTCTAATCGTCGGAGGTATGCTTGGAATTGTTTATCTGCCGGATTTATTGAAGCTGTTAAATATCGACAATATTCCATATCTAAATAACTCATATACGCTTGCGATTTTAGGTGCCATTATATTATTTATTGTTACTTTTTGGTTAGTAGATTATATCGTAGGTTTAATTAAATGGCTTGAAGAGTCATTAATCAAGGCTCCTGTGACAGATGTTTTATTTGGAAGCTTAGGTTTGATTTCGGGGTTAATAGTTGCGTTTTTAATTGTGATTCCATTAGATCGTATTTCATTTTCGGTTGTAAATACGGTGCTCCCTATTTTCATTACTCTGCTATTAGGATATTTAGGTTTCCAGGTCGGTTTTAAAAAGCGGGATGAGCTTGTGAACTTATTCTCTATTAACCGAGCTGGTAAAAAGAAAAGTACGGAAGAAGAGGAAGTAAACCCACAAGCGAAAAAACTTAAAATTTTAGATACGAGCGTTATTATTGATGGACGTATCGCGGATATATGCCAAACCGGGTTTCTTGAGGGAACGATCGTTATTCCACGGTTTGTGTTAGAGGAGCTTCAGCATATTGCCGATTCTTCAGACGTGTTAAAGCGGAACCGCGGTAGAAGAGGACTGGATATTCTAAATCGGATTCAAAAAGAACTATCGATCAAGGTTGAAATCTACGAGGGTGATTTTGATGATATTCAAGAGGTTGATAGTAAGTTAGTGAAGCTAGCCAAATTAACGCTGGGTGTAGTCGTGACAAATGACTTTAACCTAAACAAAGTTTGCGAGCTTCAAAATGTGGCGGTGTTGAATATTAATGACCTCGCAAACGCGGTGAAGCCGGTGGTGCTACCTGGTGAAGAGTTAAGCGTTCAAGTCATTAAGGATGGGAAAGAGCATAATCAAGGTGTCGCTTATTTAGATGACGGTACGATGATTGTGGTCGAAGAGGGTCGTGACTATATCGGAAAGCGCATTGATGTCCTTGTAACAAGTGTTTTACAAACATCAGCAGGCCGAATGATATTCGCAAAGCCCAAATTGCTTGAGAAGGCATTATAACTTTATTCAGCAAATGTTACTAAGTCTATAAGTTAGAACAACTGTAAATAGCTATAATTTAGTTGTTGATTCAAACTCAACTGAATAAAGTTAAGCCTCCGGCGGATGCCACAGATTTTCAAAGGAAACTTTTCGAGCCTAAGATCAAAGACTAAGAACGCCACATCCTGTGGCAACGTCTTTGTGACCCACATCGTGTGGGCCTAAAAAATCTGGNACAAATACGCCTTGGCGTATTTGATTTTATACATTGATAGGGGCGCTATGGGGTGGATTATCAGGTTGTAATACCTGCGGCAGGACAAGGAAAAAGAATGAACGCAGGAAAAAATAAACAATTCATTGAATTGAAATCAATACCAGTTATTATTCATACATTACGAGTTTTTGAACATGACCCGATGTGCTTAGGGATTATTTTAGTCATGAATAAGGATGAACAGCCCATATTTGAAGAGTTGATACAAACGTATAAGATCGAAAAGGTTGTTTCCTTCGTACAGGGTGGCAGTGAGCGCCAGTACAGCGTCTATAATGGCTTACAAGCAGTGAAGAACACAGATATTGTGTTAGTTCATGATGGTGCAAGACCTTTCCTTAAACAAAAGCATGTTCATGAGCTAGTCAGTGTTGCGGCGGAAAAAGGAGCAGCTGTATTAGCGGTTCCCGTAAAAGATACAATCAAACGCGCCTCTCGTGATTTATATGTAGAAGAAACAGTTGAACGTTCTAGCTTGTGGGCCATCCAAACCCCACAAGCTTTTCATGTTTCTATCTTACAAGAAGCTCATGAGTTGGCAAAAAAAGAAGATTTTCTCGGTACAGATGAAGCCAGTCTCGTTGAAAGAATCCCAAAACAAGTATATATTGTTAAAGGCGATTACTTGAATATGAAACTAACGACACCAGATGACTTAATTTTTGCGGAAGCGATTTTACAAAACTGGACAAAATAGAAAAGTGCAAGGTGCCTGAAATTGAGGAACATCGACTAACTACCGCCACGTCCTGTGGCGAACGTCGATGTCAGCACTTCCTGTGCAAGTCCGAAAAGCATAAGAAAAGCCGTCAAGAAGGATGCCTTTTATCCTTCCTGACGGATTGGCTTATGACCTCGAGGGGCTCGGCGCTGGAACTAGACGACTATTATAAAGGGGGAAAACCCATGTTTCGTATTGGACAGGGCTTTGATGTTCACCAATTGGTAGAAGGACGCCCATTAATTATAGGTGGAATTACCATTCCATATGAAAAAGGATTAGCAGGACATTCAGATGCGGATGTATTACTTCACACCGTGTCTGATGCCTGTCTTGGTGCCATTGGTGAAGGAGATATAGGCAGGCATTTTCCCGATACTGACCCGAATTTTAAGGATGCTGATTCTGCAAAACTTCAACAGCATGTATGGAATTTGGTGAAGGAAAAGGGCTATAGACTTGGAAATATCGACTGCACAATTATCGCTCAAAAGCCTAAAATGGCACCGTATATCGAACAAATTAGAGCACGAATTGCCGATTTGCTTGAAGCAGATCCAGCACTTGTGAATGTGAAAGCAACAACGACTGAACAGTTAGGCTTCGCTGGTCGCGGTGAAGGAATTGCGGCACAGGCGACGATTCTACTGCATAAGGTAGATAACTAATTCTTTGTTTAAAAATTAACCGTTGTAACGGAGGGAACATAAATGGCAAATAATGTACGTGTGCGGTATGCACCAAGTCCAACAGGACATTTACATATAGGTAATGCAAGGACGGCTTTATTTAATTATTTATATGCAAGAAATCAAAATGGAAAATTCATTATCCGTATTGAAGATACAGACAAGAAACGAAATATTGAAGGCGGCGAAGAAAGTCAGCTAAAATATTTAAAATGGCTTGGAATTGATTGGAATGAAGGACCAGATGCTGGTGGCGAGTATGGGCCATACCGCCAATCAGAACGAAATGAGATGTATGAAAAGTATTATACAGAGCTTCTTGAAAAAGGACACGCTTATAAATGCTACTGTACAGAAGAAGAAATTGAAAAAGAGCGTGAAGAGCAGATGGCACGTGGCGAGACACCACATTATTCAGGAAAATGCCGACATTTAACAAATGACCAACAAAAGTCTTTAGAAAATGAAGGAAGACAACCAAGTATTCGAATTGTGATTCCTGAAGGGAAGGTCTACACATTTAATGACATGGTAAAAGGTGAGATCTCCTTTGAATCAGATGGCATGGGTGATTATGTAATCGTGAAAAAAGATGGTACTCCTACTTATAACTTTGCAGTAGTTGTCGACGACCATCTGATGGAAATTTCTCATGTATTACGTGGGGAAGACCATATTTCCAACACACCGAAGCAAATGGCCGTATACGAGGCGTTAAATTGGGATATTCCAACGTTCGGACATATGACATTAATCGTGAACGAAAGTCATAAGAAACTTAGTAAACGTGATGAGTCTATTATTCAATTTATTGAGCAATATGAGGAACTTGGATATCTGCCGGAAGCATTATTCAATTTCATTACCCTATTAGGTTGGTCACCAGGCGGGGAAAAAGAGCTTCATACAAAAGAAGAGTTTATTGAGATTTTTGACCCAGCGCGTCTATCTAAATCACCGGCTGTATTTGATACTCAAAAGCTTACATGGATGAACAATCAATATATGAAAAACATTGATGTTGATCGTCTAGTTGAGCTTTCATTACCACATTTAATCAAAGCTGGCAGATTAAGTGATCCGTCAAGTGATGCTGACAAGCAATGGGCTCGTGACTTAATTTCACTGCATCAAGAAAAGATGAGTTATGGAGCAGAAATCGTTGAACTAACAGACTTATTTTTCAAAGATGAATTAACGCTTGATGAGGATGCAAAGGAAGTCCTTTCGGGTGAAACAGTTCCAGAGGTATTAAAGGCATTTTTACAAGAGGTTGAGGGGCTTGAAACATTTGGTGCTGATGAAATTAAAGCATCCATCAAAGCAGTTCAAAAAGGAACAGGTCAAAAAGGAAAGAACCTTTTCATGCCAATTCGTGCAGCTGCAACTGGTCAGCTTCATGGTCCGGACCTTCCACAAGCGATTCACCTTTTGGGGAAAGAAAAAATTATTTCGCGCTTAAAGAGTTTAATTAGTTAACAACTTGCTGAAAATGTAATATAGTATAGATAATAAATTAACCTTATTCAGCAGAAGTCCTGCCTGAATAAGGTTAAAGCCTCCGGCGGATGCCACGATTTTTCAAAGGAATCTTTTCGAGCATAAGATCAAAGACTAAGAACGCCACTTCCTGTGGCAACGTCTTTGTGACCCACCTCGTGTGGGCCT
>NZ_LMBW01000015.1:12557-73780 GCF_001439915.1 Fredinandcohnia humi
ATATTGTGAAAGTGTTGATAAGGAGAGTAAATAAGTAATTTACTTTAATGTATTTTCGAGTCTTTTCGCAAATACAGTCAGAGAGAACCATCATCGGCTGAAAGTGGTTTAAGGGAAATACTTATCGAAATGCACCTTTGAGTCTTTTATCGAACCATTCATGCAGTAGATAAAAGCGGCGTCTCACCGTTAAGAGATTAAGTTGAGGTAGTGGATTTATCATTGCCTAAACAGAGTGGAACCGCGTGAATATAGCGTCTCTGTGTTTATACACAGGGGCGTTTTTTATTTTGGCAAAATGGTAATGTCTAGCTCCGGCGCCTAGCCCCTCGAGGTCACAAGTCAATCGCTTCTGAAGGCAAAAGGCGCCTTCTGTCAGCGCTTGTCTTGTGCTAGTCGGGGCTGAGCAAGGCGCCTGCGCTTTTCTGATAGGGAGGGTTGATTGTGTTTAGACGAATGAAAGAGGATATCGAGGTTGTATTTGAACAGGACCCAGCGGCAAGAACTCATTTTGAGGTGGTCCTAACCTATTCCGGTTTGCATGCTGTATGGGCACACCGTGTGGCACACTTTCTTTTTACACGAAAGATGTTTTTCCTGGCAAGAACGGTATCACAAATAAGTCGCTTTTTCACAGGAATTGAAATTCACCCTGGGGCTAAAATAGGACGTCGTTTTTTTATCGACCATGGCATGGGTGTAGTGGTAGGTGAGACGTGCGAAATCGGTGATAATGTGACCGTGTTCCAAGGCGTAACACTTGGCGGTACAGGGAAAGAAAAAGGAAAGCGGCATCCCACAATTAAAGACAATGCTCTTATTGCAACAGGGGCAAAAGTATTAGGATCGATTACAATTGGAGAAAATTCAAAGGTAGGAGCGGGTTCGGTCGTTCTGCAAGATGTTCCTCCAAATTCAACGGTTGTCGGGATACCGGGTAGAGTTGTGATTCAAGATGGCGTCAAAATTAAAAATAGTAAGGATTTAAATCATCGAGATTTACCAGATCCGGTTTTAGATAAAATCCGTGAACTAGAAAATGAAATAAAAAGCCTAAAAGAGGAAATACAGCAAAAGGAAGGAGTAAAGGATAATGCCCATTCACATATATAATACGCTAAGCCGAAAGAAGGAAGAGTTTAAACCACTTGAAGAAAATAAGGTAAAAATGTATGTGTGCGGACCGACCGTCTATAACTATATCCATATAGGGAATGCACGCCCTGCTATCGTATTTGATACAGTCCGTCGCTATTTTGAATTTAGAAACTATGACGTTCATTATGTATCTAACTTCACAGATGTGGACGATAAATTAATTAAGGCGGCAAATGAGTTAGGTGATGATGTACCAACCATTGCGGAACGCTTTATTAAAGCGTATCACGACGATGTTTCGGCATTAGGCTGCAAGAAGGCAGATGTTCACCCAAGGGTTACAGAGAGCATGGATATTATCATCGAGTTTATCGAAGCTCTGATTAATAAAGGGTATGCCTACGAATCGGAAGGTGACGTGTATTACCGTACGAGAGAATTCAAGGGATATGGAAAGCTTTCACACCAATCCATTGATGAACTTCGCATTGGTGCAAGAATTGAAAGAGGAGATAAGAAGCAGGATGCCCTTGATTTTGTGCTATGGAAGAGTGCAAAACCAGGAGAAATATACTGGGATAGCCCATGGGGGAATGGCCGCCCGGGCTGGCACATTGAATGTTCAGCAATGGCAAAAAAATACCTGGGCGAGACAATTGATATTCACGCAGGTGGTCAGGACTTGGCATTCCCGCATCATGAAAATGAAATTGCGCAATCGGAAGCAGTGAATGGAAAGACATTCGCAAACTATTGGATGCACAACGGCTATATTAATATTGACAATGAAAAAATGTCAAAATCCCTTGGGAATTTTGTGTTGGTTCACGATATTATCAAAGACGTTGACCCACAGGTATTACGCTTTTTCATGCTCTCTGTTCATTATCGTCATCCAATTAACTACAGCCTAGATTTACTTGATAGTACGAAAAATGCATTAGAACGATTACGAACTTCCTATGCAAATTTAAAGCATCGTTTAGAAAGTAGTACAAATCTAACCAATAATGATGAAGAATGGCTAGAAAAAATGACAGGTTTCCGCAACGAGTTTATCGTAGCGATGGACGATGATTTTAATACAGCGAACGCAATTTCGGTCTTGTTCGACCTTTCGAAGCAAGCGAATTATTATTTGCAGGAAAAAAACACGTCGGAAAAAGTCATCGAAGCTTTTTTACAGGAGTTCGAGGTATTATTTAATACGCTTGGGCTTAGATTAGAGGATGAACAATTACTTGATGAGGAAATCGAAGAACTAATCGCAAAGCGAAACCAAGCACGTAAGGATCGCGACTTTGCTTTATCTGACCAAATCCGTGATCAGTTAAAAGCAATGAATATTATTCTTGAAGACACTCCTCAAGGGACAAGATGGAAAAGAGGATAATCAATGATATTTTTATCAGACAAGCAAATTGATAGCCATCAATTAAACAGCCTTGCCCTTGCATATATGGGTGATGCCGTATACGAAATGTATGTACGGCATTACCTTTTGCAAAAGGGGAGTGTGAGACCTAACCAACTTCATAATCAGGCGAAGCATTATGTTTCTGCTAAAGCTCAGTCTGCTGTGATTCACCAGATGCTTGATGAAGAGTTTTTCTCTGAAGAAGAACAAGCGGTAATTAGAAGGGGTCGCAATGCGAAGAGTGGAACCGTCCCTAAAAATACAGATGTTCTGACATACCGATACAGTACCGCATTTGAGGCTTTACTAGGTTATCATTTTTTACAGAATAACACAGACAGAATTCATTCCATTATTGAAGAAGCATTTCGAATCATCGAGTCTTAAGAAAGGAGGAAAAAGAAATGACGAGTGATTATATTATTGGGAAGAACCCGATTATCGAAGCATTAAAATCAGAGCGGGATATTAATAAAATTTGGATAGCAGAAGGCTCGAATAAGGGGCAAATGAACCAGATCACTTCACTAGCAAAAGAAGGAAATGTAATGGTTCAATTTGTTCCAAAAAAGAAGATTGACCAAATGGTTGAAGGGAATCACCAAGGAGTTGTCGCGCAGGTAGCAGCGTATGAGTATGCTGAGGTCGATGATATTTTAGCTTTAGCAGCGGAACGAAAAGAAGCACCATTTATTATTCTGTTGGATGAATTAGAGGACCCCCATAATCTTGGTTCGATTCTTCGTACAGCAGATGCGGCTGGGGCACATGGGGTTATTATACCGAAAAGAAGGGCAGTTGGTTTAACCGCAACTGTCGCGAAGGCTTCGACGGGAGCAATTGAATATATACCAGTTGCGCGTGTAACAAATCTAGCAAGAACGATTGATGAATTAAAGGACCGTGGTGTATGGATTGTGGGAACAGATGCGAAGGGAAAAGAGGATTATCGAAAAGTCGATGGTAAAATGCCAATTGGCTTAGTAATTGGCAGTGAAGGCAGAGGCATGGGACGTCTTGTGAAGGAAAAATGCGATTTCCTTCTAAACCTGCCGATGCAAGGTAAAGTAACCTCCTTAAATGCTTCTGTTGCTGCAAGTCTACTAATGTATGAGGTATATCGTAAGCGGAATCCGTTAGGGGAATAAGATAAATGGATATCCTCCTGGTAGATGGCTACAACATAATTGGTGCATGGCCAGAACTACGTTTTCTTAAAACAAAGGACTTTTCAGCAGCGCGTGATTTATTAATCGAAAAGATGGCTGAATATCAGGCTTATACAGGATATAAGGTGATTGTCGTATTTGATGCACACCTCGTACCAGGAACTGAAACGAAAATGAAAAGCCGAAAAATAGAAGTTATTTTCACTCGTGAAAACGAGACAGCTGATGAACGAATCGAAAAACTTGCCATACAATTAAGCAATATCAAAACACAAATCCATGTAGCAACCTCAGACTTTACCGAGCAATGGCAAATTTTTGGACAAGGGGCCTTACGGAAATCGGCAAGGGAATTATTAACTGAGATGGAAGTCGTAGAGTCTGGAATTAAAAAGGATGTAAAGAAAACCTATCAAGAAAAAAGCGTGTCAAAAATTCCACTTTCCGACGAAATTGCAGAAATTTTTGAAAAATGGCGTCGAGGACAGCGATGAGCGGTTGACGCTTGGAAAAGGACTCCTGTATAATATTTCTAGATGATGTTTAAAAAGTCCGGTGAAAATGACACGTTGGTAGAGGAACTTCGACTAAATGCCGACACGTCCTGTGTCGAACGTCGAAGTCACCACATACTGTGGAAGCTTGTTGGCTTGCTTTTGCGTTCCTCACGTATTAACTGCATACGTTCCGGTACTCAAAGCTGCATCGCCTCAAACTTTCGACGCACAGGATGTGCTAGTGTCGACAAGACATGAGGCCGTGGCGTTTTTGTCGACGCGGCCCTTTTCATCCTCCTTTTTAAACTTATATTTTTAAGATAAAGAATTTTATGAAAACAACTTCTATGGCAGGTCGGAGGGATCGGTGTGAGTTCAAGCTTCGATGATTATGGCAACAGGTTATATTATGACCGACTAGAGGATGAGGAAGTCGTGGAATTGGTTCATGCTGGAGAAAGTGAGGCATTGGACTATCTAATCAATAAGTATAAAAATTTTGTTCGTGCAAAAGCCAGATCATACTTTTTAATTGGAGCAGATCGTGAAGATATTGTTCAAGAGGGTATGATCGGGTTATACAAAGCGATTCGTGATTTTAAAGAGGACAAGCTTTCTTCATTTAAAGCGTTTGCAGAGCTTTGTATTACACGTCAAATTATTACTGCGATTAAAACAGCGACAAGACAAAAGCATATTCCCCTTAACTCTTATGTTTCGTTGGACAAGCCGATATATGATGAAGAATCTGACCGTACATTAATGGATGTTATATCAGGAGCGAAAATTTTGGATCCTGAGGAATTAATCATCAACAGGGAAAAATTTGATGACATTGAATTAAAAATGGCAGAGCTCCTAAGTGATTTGGAACGCAAAGTATTGTCTTTATACCTTGACGGAAGATCCTATCAGGAGATATCAGAGGATTTAAACCGACATGTAAAGTCGATTGATAATGCACTTCAGCGGGTAAAACGAAAATTAGAACGGTATTTAGAAATACAAGAGATTAAATTATAGATAACCGTTATTAACCATTATTTACAGATAGCGGCTAGTATTGACATATAAATCAAGCCTATGTTACATTTTTAAGGAAATTAAGACTTTTTTTATAAATATAGGATGTAAGTAGCAGGTGATAAAATGCGAAAAAAAGTAATTTTAGCCTGTGTGGAATGTGGCAGCAGAAATTATTCCACCATGAAGAATAGCACTTCAACTGAACGACTTGAAATGAAGAAGTTTTGTAAGACTTGCAATTCTCATACGAATCATCGTGAAACGAAATAGATTAGGACTGTTTTGATAAAGTTGGAGGTTACATGGATGAAACGCTTAACCAAGTTTTTTCGTGAAGTAGTTCGAGAAATGAAGAAAACAAGCTGGCCAAAGAGAAAGGAACTCACACGTTATACAATTGTTACAATAACAACAGTAATCTTTGTATCTGTGTTTTTTGCCGTGATTGACCTGGGAATTTCCGAATTAATTCGTTTAGTACTTGAATAAACTCTATACACTCATGGTATAATGATGGATAGAGAATAAATAATGTTTACGAAAAAGCCCGGTCACGGGTTTTTTTAATTGCAAAAAAAGAGCACGTAATGGTGAACCTAGGTAAAGGGAGGGAAGGACAAGCAGTCCTAACTTATGGAAAAGAATTGGTATGTTGTTCATACGTATTCAGGGTACGAAAATAAAGTAAAAGCAAATTTAGAAAAACGTGTCGAGACAATGGGGATGCAAGATAAAATTTTCCGTGTTGTTGTACCGGAGGACGAAGAGACAGATATTAAGAACGGTAAAAAGAAAATTGTTAAAAAGAAAGTATTTCCAGGTTATGTATTAGTCGAATTAATCATGACGGATGATTCCTGGTATGTCGTACGTAATACACCTGGAGTAACTGGCTTCGTTGGGTCAGCGGGTTCAGGTTCGAAACCAACACCGCTTTTACCGGAAGAAATAGCATTCATCCTTAAAAGAATGGGAATGGATGAAAGACCAATGGAAGTTGATTTCGAATTGAAAGAAACGGTTCGTGTGAAAGAGGGTCCGTTTACAAACTTCACTGGTGCAATTGAGGATCTTGATGTAGATAAGCAAAAGGTCAAGGTACTTGTTAACATGTTCGGTCGTGAAACACCGGTTGAATTGGACTTTACACAAATTGAAAAAATCTAGACCGAAATGCCGAAGTTGAGACTAGACAAAAAAGTTTAAGAAAAACTTGATATTGAAATTGAAAAGTGGTAATATTGCATAGGTCAGTATGTCTCGAAACACTAAAGACATGCTATGCTAATGTTCTTTAACGATATGTAAAGAATAGATGAGTGGGAGGGTAAACCCCTATTACCACATCACGGACTTTAAGGAGGTGTGTCTCGTGGCTAAAAAAGTAATTAAAGAGGTTAAACTACAAATTCCAGCGGGTAAAGCAAACCCAGCGCCACCAGTTGGACCGGCATTAGGTCAAGCAGGTGTTAACATCATGGGATTCTGTAAGGAGTTCAATGCTCGTACAGCAGAACAAGCTGGTTTAATTATTCCTGTTGTAATCACAGTTTATGAAGATCGTTCATTTACATTTATTACAAAAACTCCTCCTGCTGCAGTTCTTTTAAAGAAAGCGGCTGGTATTGAGTCTGGTTCTGGTGAACCAAACCGTAATAAAGTTGCAACAGTTAAGCGTGATAAAGTACGCGAGATTGCAGAAACAAAAATGCCTGATTTAAATGCGGCAAGTGTTGAATCTGCAATGCGTATGGTTGAAGGTACTGCTCGCAGCATGGGAATTACAATCGAAGACTAATTCCTATTTGTTAAGAGTTTCAGGGGGTTGCGGATAGAACATCTATTTTCTTTCGCAACCTTTGTTCTGTCTAGCTCCGGCGCCTAGCCCCTCGAGGTCGCTTCGGTCCAGCCGATGAAGTCAGAGAACGACTTCACCTTCTGGCCCGCAAGCAGCTTATCGGGGCTTAGCAAGGCGCCTGCGCTTTTCGGAGTGGGAGGTTATTCCGTTAAAACCACAATTGAGGAGGAAATAAAAATGGCAAAAAGAGGCAAAAAGTACGTTGAAGCTGTTAAGTTAGTAGACCGTACAAAAGCTTACTCAGTTGCAGAAGCAATTGAACTAGTAAAGAAAACAAACACAACTAAATTTGATGCTACTGTTGAAGTTGCATTCCGTTTAGGAGTTGACCCTAAGAAAGCTGACCAACAAATTCGTGGTGCAGTTGTTCTGCCAAACGGTACTGGTAAAACTCAACGTGTATTAGTTTTCGCTAAAGGCGAAAAAGCAAAAGAAGCAGAAGCGGCTGGAGCTGATTATGTTGGCGATAGCGAGTACATCACCAAAATTACACAAGGTTGGTTTGACTTTGATGTAATCGTAGCTACTCCTGATATGATGGGTGAAGTTGGTAAACTTGGTCGTGTATTAGGACCTAAAGGTTTAATGCCAAACCCTAAAACAGGAACTGTTACTTTTGATGTAACAAAAGCTGTCAACGAAATCAAAGCTGGTAAAGTTGAATACCGCATTGACAAGTCTTCAAACATCCATGTTCCAATCGGTAAGATCTCATTCGATGATCAAAAACTAATTGAGAACTTTACAACTATTTTTGAAACAATGCTTAAGGTTAAACCATCTGCAGCAAAAGGTACTTACATGAAGAACATTGCTGTATCATCTACAATGGGACCTGGCGTAAAAGTTGACGCTTCTACTTTCTAATTAGAAAAAAGTGGATATTGACTTTTGCGAAAGCATTTCATATAATAAATTTTGTTGTTAACAAATGAATAGCATTTGTACCGTAGACAGTGGGTGCTTTTTCAAGCTTAATTTCCTGCCGAGGTGTAGTATATAAACTAAGATCTTACTACCTCTATGTCTTTATAGCATAGAGGTTTTTTAATCGAAAGGTGTTCATCTTAGACACCATCTAACGCCGAACGGTTTCAAATGTTGTGAAATTACTCACAGGAGGTGTAAAAGAATGAGTCATGCAGTAGAACAAAAGGTACAAATCGTAAATGAAATTGCAGGCAAATTACGTGAAAGTAAATCAACTGTAGTTGTTGACTACCGCGGTCTATCTGTTGCGGAAGTAACAGAACTTCGTAAGCAGCTTCGTGAGGCTGGTATTGATTTCAAAGTGTACAAAAATTCACTGACTCGCCGTGCTGCAGAACAAGTTGAACTTGCTGGTTTAAATGATGCATTAACAGGACCGAATGCAATTGCTTTCAGTAATGAAGACGTAGTTGCTCCTGCAAAAATTCTTAATGACTTCGCGAAAAAGCATGAAGCATTAGAAATTAAAGCAGGTGTTATTGAAGGAAACATCGCGACTTTAGAGGAAGTTAAGGCTCTTGCTGATCTACCATCACGCGAAGGCTTACTTTCTATGTTGCTTAGCGTACTTCAAGCTCCAATCCGCAACCTTGCACTTGTTACTAAAGCAGTTGCAGAACAAAAGGAAGAGCAAGGCGCTTAATCGTAAAACAAACATACAATTCGCATTACAAATAAGATAATTAACCAAGGAGGATTTTCTAATGACTAAAGAACAAATCATTGAAGCAGTTAAAACTATGACTGTTTTAGAACTAAATGACCTAGTAAAAGCAATTGAAGAAGAATTTGGTGTAACTGCTGCTGCTCCTGTAGCTGTAGCTGCTGGTGGCGCTGCTGAAGCTGCTGCTGAACAAACTGAATTTGATGTAGTACTAACAGATGCTGGTGCTCAAAAAATCAAAGTTATCAAAGTTGTACGTGAAATCACTGGTCTTGGCTTAAAAGAAGCTAAAGAACTTGTTGACAACACTCCAAAAGCAATCAAAGAAGGCGTTTCTAAAGAAGATGCTGAAGAAGTTAAAGCTAAACTTGAAGAAGTTGGAGCTGGCGTAGAAGTTAAGTAATCTTTAATGAACGTATGAAAAAGCTCGCTATGAAAGCGAGCTTTTTTTTAACACTTCTATGTTTTGGAATGATATGGGTATACTGATCATATACTCTTATGTTGGGAGATACATAAATGGCCGAACATTATTATACTAGCAAACCCACGGTAGCAAGTAATCAAAAAACCCAGGTCTTTGTTTTAAAGGGACATTCGTTTTCTTTTACAAGCGACAGTGGTGTTTTTTCTAAAAATGATGTAGATTTTGGATCGAGATTACTAGTAGAGGAATTTCGTGCTCCTGAAGTAGCTGGTCCGTTTTTAGATATTGGTTGTGGATATGGACCGATTGGTCTTGCGCTAGCAAAGGTACATAATGAGCGTTCTGTTGAAATGATTGATGTGAATGAACGGGCGATTGAGCTTTCGAAAAAGAATGCAGAAATGAATAAAATCAACAATGTGGAAATTCATCAAAGTGATCTGTTTACAAATGTAGCAAATCAGGGTTTTGCTGCGATTATTTCCAACCCGCCAATTCGTGCAGGGAAAAAAGTAGTTCATCATATTTTAGAGATGAGTTACCGGTATTTAGTACCTGGAGGGGAGTTGTGGGTTGTGATCCAAAAGAAGCAAGGAGCCCCGTCTGCAATTGAGAAGCTTGAAACAGTTTTTGGAGAGGTAGAAATTGTTGAAAGAAAAAAAGGTTACCATATCATTAAAGCTGTACGAACTTTCGGGCTTAGGATCAAAGACTAAGAACGCCACGTCCTGTGGCAACGTCTTTGTGACCCACATCGTGTGGGCCTAAAAATTCGCTTGACAAAAGTAAAAACCTGTTGACTGGCCATTTCTCGTGTGGTAGCATTATATAATGCCGATATGTAATTTTTCCATGTATAACTAAAAAATTAAATATATGTATAAATATAGTATGTATGGAAAAACTAATAAAATCAATAGTTTGTTTTTGGAAGTGTGGTTTTCTTAGTAGAAACCCTTTTTCTTTTTGTATATAAAAACAACTTTATCGAGAGCATATTTAGGCTTGAAAAGTCAAAGAAATTTAGGAATTGATAGGCTGCGTTATGTGACCTATCATTTTGATTTGTGGTTAACATTCTTATTAATTATATAAAGTTGCAAAGATAGACTTAAATAATTAGTAAGTATTTATAAATTAGCAAGATTAATAACGCTTGATATGAGGGGTGAATGGGTTGATAGGTCAACTAGTTCAGTATGGACGACACCGCCAAAGAAGAAGTTACGCTCGTATTAGTGAAGTTTTAGAATTACCAAATCTTATTGAGATTCAAACCTCTTCTTATCAGTGGTTTCTTGATGAGGGTCTTAGGGAGATGTTCCAGGATATTTCCCCGATTGAAGATTTTACAGGTAATCTATCTCTAGAGTTCATTGATTACAGTTTAGGCGAGCCGAAGTATCCTGTAGAGGAATCGAAGGAGAGAGATGTTACTTATTCAGCGCCACTTCGAGTTAAGGTGCGTTTGATCAATAAAGAAACTGGTGAAGTGAAAGACCAAGATGTGTTTATGGGTGACTTCCCACTCATGACAGAAACAGGTACATTCGTTATCAATGGTGCAGAACGGGTAATTGTTTCTCAATTGGTTCGTTCACCAAGTGTCTATTTCAGTGGGAAACTCGATAAAAATGGAAAACGCGGCTTTACTGCAACAGTAATACCGAACCGTGGTGCATGGTTAGAGTATGAAACGGATGCGAAGGATGTTGTATACGTTCGTATCGACCGCACTCGAAAATTACCGGTAACGGTCCTTTTGCGCGCGCTTGGGTTTGGCTCTGATCAAGAAATCATCGATTTGTTTGGTGAGAACGAATATTTACGTAACACACTCGAGAAAGACAATACAGAAAGCACAGAAAAAGCATTACTAGAAATATATGAGCGTCTGCGCCCGGGAGAACCACCGACAGTAGACAATGCAAAAAGTTTATTAGAATCTCGCTTTTTTGATCCTAAGCGTTACGACCTTGCAAGTGTAGGTCGTTACAAAATTAATAAAAAACTTCATATTAAGAACCGTTTGTTTAATCAACGTTTAGCGGAAACGCTTGTTGATCCTGAAACAGGTGAAATTATCGTAGAAAAAGACACTCTTCTCGATCGCAGAACGCTAGATCGTATCATTCCATATTTGGAGAATGGTATTGGTTTTAAAACACTGCAACCATCAAGCAGCGTAATTGTTGATGAAGTAGTCCTTCAATCTATTAAAATTTATGCTCCAAATGATCCGGATGGCGAACAAGTCATTAATGTCATTGGTAATGGTTTTGTTGAAGAAGGTGTTAAAAATATAACTCAAGCAGATATTCTTTCTTCTATTAGTTATTTCTTTAACCTGTTACATCGGGTTGGAGATACAGATGATATTGACCATTTAGGTAACCGTCGTTTACGTTCTGTTGGTGAACTTCTTCAAAACCAATTCCGTATCGGATTATCAAGAATGGAACGTGTTGTTCGTGAGAGAATGTCAATTCAAGATACGAATACAATTACTCCACAACAACTAATCAATATTCGCCCAGTGATTGCATCTATTAAAGAATTCTTTGGTAGCTCACAGCTTTCACAGTTCATGGATCAAACTAATCCATTAGCAGAATTAACACATAAACGAAGACTATCAGCATTGGGACCTGGTGGACTAACACGTGAACGTGCAGGATTTGAAGTGCGTGATGTTCACTATTCTCACTATGGTCGTATGTGTCCGATTGAAACTCCGGAAGGTCCAAACATTGGATTAATCAACTCATTATCATCCTATGCAAAAGTGAATCGATTTGGGTTTATTGAAACTCCATATCGAAGGGTTGATCCCGAGACAGGTAAAGTAACAGACCGTATCGATTACTTAACAGCAGATGAAGAGGATAACTATGTTACCGCTCAGGCGAATTCTCGTTTAAATGACGAAGGTGAATTTATAGATGAAGATGTAGTTGCTCGTTTCAAGGGTGAGAACACAGTTGTTCACCGTGACCGAATTGACTACATGGACGTATCGCCAAAACAAGTTGTATCTGCAGCAACAGCTTGTATTCCGTTCCTAGAAAATGATGACTCAAACCGTGCGCTAATGGGTGCGAACATGCAACGTCAGGCTGTTCCGCTAATGCAGCCGGAAGCTCCACTCGTTGGTACAGGTATGGAATATGTATCTGGTAAAGACTCAGGTGCTGCTGTTATCTGTAAACACCCTGGTATAGTTGAGCGCGTTGAGGCAAAACAAATTTGGGTACGTCGTTATGCAGAAGTAGATGGTCAAAAGGTAAAAGGTGACCTTGATAAGTATCGTCTCCTTAAATTTATCCGTTCTAACCAAGGTACTTGTTATAACCAACGCCCAATTGTTACCGAAGGGGACGAGGTAGTAATTGGAGAAATCCTTGCTGATGGACCTTCAATGGAACAAGGAGAACTTGCGTTAGGTCGAAACGTTCTTGTTGGTTTCATGACATGGGATGGATATAACTATGAAGATGCCATCATTATGAGTGAAAGACTTGTAAAAGACGATGTGTATACTTCTATTCATATTGAAGAATATGAATCAGAGTCCCGTGATACCAAATTAGGACCTGAAGAAATCACACGTGATATTCCCAACGTTGGGGAAGATGCGTTACGTAATCTTGACGAGCGTGGAATCATCCGAATTGGTGCAGAAGTAAAAGATGGTGATCTACTTGTAGGTAAGGTTACACCTAAAGGGGTAACTGAGCTTACAGCAGAAGAACGACTTTTACATGCTATTTTCGGTGAAAAAGCACGTGAGGTTCGTGATACTTCACTTCGTGTACCACACGGTGGAGAAGGGATTGTCCTTGATGTGAAGGTGTTTAACCGTGAAGACGGAGATGAATTACCACCAGGTGTAAACCAGCTTGTTCGTGCCTATATCGTTCAAAAACGTAAAATTCACGAAGGGGATAAGATGGCTGGTCGTCACGGAAACAAAGGGGTAATTTCAAGACTTCTTCCTGAAGAGGATATGCCGTTCCTTCCAGATGGAACACCGATTGATATCATGTTAAACCCACTAGGGGTACCATCTCGTATGAACATCGGTCAGGTGCTAGAGCTACACTTAGGTATGGCTGCTAGACAGCTTGGCATTCATGTCGCATCACCTGTATTCGACGGAGCAACTGAAGAAGATGTATGGGATACAATTGAAGAGGCTGGTATGTCACGTGATGCGAAAACAGTATTATACGATGGAAGAACGGGTGAACCGTTTGACAATCGAGTATCTGTTGGTGTGATGTACATGATCAAATTAGCACACATGGTTGACGACAAACTTCATGCACGTTCAACTGGACCTTATTCTCTTGTTACGCAGCAACCACTTGGTGGTAAAGCCCAGTTCGGAGGACAACGATTCGGTGAGATGGAAGTTTGGGCGCTCGAAGCCTATGGTGCTGCATATACACTCCAAGAAATTCTGACAGTCAAATCAGACGATGTTGTCGGTCGTGTGAAAACATACGAAGCGATTGTTAAGGGTGAAAATGTACCAGAACCTGGTGTCCCTGAATCGTTCAAAGTATTGATCAAAGAACTTCAATCACTAGGATTAGATGTGAAGATGCTTTCCAGTGACGAAAAAGAGATTGAATTGCGTGATACAGATGATGATGAAGAAGCAAGTCAATCAGATGGAATATCCCTGGATGCTGATAAACAAATCGACTCAGAACTAGAGAAGAACGCAGTTGTAAAGGAATAACTTTATTCAGCATACGTCCATCACTTTTACAAGTGGGATGAATGTAGTTAACAGTCATGAAAAGCAAAGGTCAATTAGGGTAATCCTGTAGATCGAAAGGGAGGTAGGCCCCTTGCTAGATGTTAATAATTTTGAATACATGAGCATTGGTCTCGCTTCACCCGATAAAATCCGTTCATGGTCTTTCGGTGAAGTGAAAAAGCCAGAAACAATTAACTATCGTACATTAAAACCAGAAAAAGATGGGTTATTCTGTGAACGAATTTTTGGTCCGCAAAAGGACTGGGAATGTCACTGTGGCAAATACAAACGTGTTCGCTACAAAGGTGTTGTCTGTGACCGATGCGGCGTTGAGGTTACTCGATCAAAAGTTCGTCGTGAACGTATGGGACACATCGAGCTTGCTGCACCTGTATCACATATTTGGTACTTTAAAGGAATCCCTAGCCGGATGGGACTTGTCTTAGACATGTCCCCACGGGCTCTTGAAGAAGTTATTTACTTCGCCTCTTATGTTGTAACAGAAACAGGAGATACTCCTTTAGATAAAAAACAATTGCTTTCCGAAAAGGAATATCGTGCATACCGTGAAAAGTATGGAAACACATTTCATGCAGCAATGGGAGCTGAAGCAATTAGAAAGCTTCTGCTGGACATTGACCTTGAAAAAGAAGTCGATGGCCTTAAAGAAGAATTAAAAACTTCTCAAGGACAAAGAAGAACCCGTGCCATTAAGCGACTCGAGGTCCTTGAGGCATTCCGTAACTCAGGCAATGAGCCTTCATGGATGGTCCTTGATGTACTACCTGTCATTCCGCCTGAATTGCGACCAATGGTTCAACTTGATGGTGGTCGTTTTGCAACATCAGATTTAAACGACTTATATCGTCGCGTAATTAACCGCAATAATCGTTTAAAGCGTCTCTTAGATTTAGGCGCTCCAAGCATTATCGTTCAGAATGAAAAACGTATGCTTCAGGAAGCGGTTGATGCATTGATTGACAATGGACGTCGCGGAAGACCGGTAACAGGTCCAGGTAATCGCCCATTAAAATCACTTTCACATATGTTAAAAGGTAAACAAGGTCGTTTCCGTCAAAACCTATTAGGTAAACGTGTTGACTACTCTGGTCGTTCCGTTATCGTGGTAGGTCCGAACCTTAAAATGTACCAATGTGGTTTACCAAAGGAAATGGCATTGGAATTATTCAAACCATTTGTGATGAAAGAGCTTGTTGAAAAAGGGCTTGCTCATAATATAAAAAGTGCGAAGCGTAAAATTGAACGTGTGCAACCAGAGGTTTGGGATGTGCTCGAATCGGTCATTAAGGAGCATCCGGTACTCTTGAACCGTGCCCCTACATTGCACCGTTTAGGAATCCAAGCATTCGAACCAACATTAGTCGAAGGACGTGCAATTCGTCTCCACCCACTCGTATGTACTGCCTACAACGCAGACTTCGACGGTGACCAAATGGCGGTCCACGTACCACTTTCTGCAGAAGCTCAGGCTGAAGCAAGAATATTAATGTTGGCTGCGCAAAATATTCTTAACCCGAAAGATGGGAAACCAGTTGTTACACCATCACAGGATATGGTATTAGGTAACTATTACTTAACGATGGAACGTCCTGAAGCAATCGGAGAAGGAATGATTTTCAAGGATACAAATGAAGCTATTCTTGCATATCAAAATGGATATGTACACCTTCATACAAGAGTTGCAGTACATGCTGGTTCCTTAAAGAATCCGACATTTACTGACGAGCAAAATAACATGTTACTTATGACAACCGTAGGTAAGTTGATATTTAACGAGATTCTTCCCAAGTCATTCCCGTATATAAATGAACCTACAAAAACGAACTTAGAAGTGAAAACACCTGATAAGTATTTCATTCCTAAGGGCGTAAATGTTAAAGAAGTAATTCAAAGCCAAGAACAGATTGATCCGTTCAAGAAGAAAATTCTAGGTAATATTATTGCTGAAGTTTTCAAACGTTTTAAAATAACAGAAACCTCAAAAATGCTTGACCGTATGAAGGATCTTGGATTTAAGCATTCAACAAAGGCAGGTATCACCGTTGGTGTAGCTGACATTGTTGTACTAGCTGAAAAAGAAGAAATCTTGGCACAAGGACAAGCGAAGGTTGACAATGTATTAAAACAATTTAGACGTGGTTTAATTACGGAAGAAGAGCGATATGACCGTGTTATCTCCATCTGGAGCGCTGCGAAAGATACAATACAAGGTAAGCTAATGGCTTCACTTAATAAGCGCAATCCGATCTTCATGATGAGTGACTCTGGTGCCCGTGGTAACGCATCTAACTTCACGCAGTTAGCTGGGATGCGGGGATTAATGGCGAACCCGGCTGGACGTATCATTGAACTTCCAATTAAATCAAGCTTCCGTGAAGGTTTAACCGTATTGGAGTACTTCATTTCGACTCACGGTGCACGTAAAGGACTTGCAGATACAGCCTTAAAGACAGCCGATTCTGGTTACCTTACAAGACGTTTAGTTGACGTAGCCCAGGATGTCATTGTCCGTGAAGATGACTGTGGTACGGATCGCGGATTACTTGTTAGTGCATTGAGAGAAGGGTCAGAAATTATTGAACCACTCGATGAACGTCTAGATGGCCGTTACGCAAGAAAGAAAATTGTTAACCCGAAAACCAATGAAGTATTAGTAGCAGAAAATGAACTAATTACGGAAGATCTTGCAATAGCGATTGTGGAAGCTGGCGTTGAAGAAGTAACAATTCGCTCTGCATTTACATGTAATACACGCCATGGTGTGTGTAAAAAATGTTATGGACGAAATCTTGCAACAGGATCAGAGGTTGAAGTTGGTGAAGCGGTCGGTATCATCGCTGCCCAATCAATCGGTGAACCAGGAACACAGCTTACAATGCGTACGTTCCATACTGGTGGGGTTGCGGGAGACGACATCACACAAGGTTTACCGCGTATTCAAGAGTTATTTGAAGCGAGAAACCCGAAAGGTCAAGCCGTTATTACGGAAATCGCCGGTGTTATAACTTCAATTAATGAAGTAAAAGATAGACAGCAAGAAATTGTAATTCAAGGTGATGTAGAATCCCGTTCTTACACTGCGCCATATAGTGCTCGTCTGAAAGTTGCTGAAGGTCAGCATGTTGAAAGTGGTCAGGTATTAACTGAAGGTTCCGTTGATCCGAAAGAATTATTAAAGGTTACAAGTACAAGGGCTGTTCAGGAATATCTCTTAAAAGAAGTTCAAAAAGTATATCGTATGCAGGGTGTTGAAATCGGTGATAAACACGTCGAAGTAATGGTAAGACAAATGCTTCGTAAGGTTAGAGTTACTGATGCAGGTGACACAGATGTATTACCAGGTTCATTACTTGATATACATCAGTTCACTGATGCAAACACGAAAGCTTTACTGGAAGGTAAGGCACCTGCCACTGGAAGACCAGTACTTCTGGGTATTACGAAAGCATCACTGGAAACTGATTCATTCCTATCCGCTGCGTCATTCCAAGAGACTACACGTGTTCTAACAGATGCTGCAATAAAAGGAAAACGCGATGAGTTACTAGGATTAAAAGAGAATGTAATTATTGGTAAACTTGTTCCTGCAGGTACAGGTATGACACGCTATCGTCGTGCAGAACCAGTAGTTGTAGAGCAACAAGAAGATCCAGTGGGTGTTGAATAAAGGTTAGAAGAGCATATCTAAGATATTGGATGTCTACTACGAGCAAAAATAATTTTATTTTCTTGTAGTTGACATCCTTCTCTTAGGGTGTTAATATATCTAAGGTGCTCCTTAAACCTGTTACTTTGGAGGATATTCTAAATGTCTTATGAAAAAGTATTACAGGCAAAGAAGATTATTATTGGTACAAAGCAAGCAGTAAAGGCGATACAAACCGATAAGGTATCGGAAATTGTTGTAGCAGAAGATGCTGATCGGCGTGTAATCAATAAAGCATTACAGTTGGCCGAGGAACAACAGATTCCAATATTGAAGGTAGATTCGATGAAGAAGCTAGGAAAAGCTTGTGGAATCGAAGTAGGAGCCGCTGTTGTAGCGATCATTAATTAAAAACTGTTTTTGTGGAGAAAAAGAAAATTCTACAAAGACTTTGTTTTTTGCAAAAAAATGAACCACCTGGATATGTGGTCTTGAAGAAAATAGAAGGGAGGAAACAAATATGCCTACAATTAACCAATTGATTCGTAAGGGTCGTGAAACGAAAGTTCAAAATTCCGACTCTCCAGCGTTAAATAAAGGTTATAACAGCTTTAAAAAGTCACAAACTAATACTACTTCACCTCAAAAACGCGGTGTTTGTACTCGTGTTGGTACAATGACTCCTAAGAAGCCGAACTCAGCACTTCGTAAGTATGCTCGTGTACGTTTAACAAACGGAATTGAGGTTACTGCTTACATCCCAGGTATTGGTCACAACCTACAAGAGCACAGTGTTGTACTAATTCGTGGTGGACGTGTTAAGGATTTACCAGGGGTACGTTATCACATCGTTCGTGGTGCGTTAGACACTGCTGGTGTTAACAACCGTGCGCAAAGCCGTTCTAAATATGGTACTAAGAGACCAAAAGCAGCTAAGAAATAATAGATTAACATATTTAACACTGAAAGGAGGAAATATCAATGCCTCGTAAAGGACCTGTTACTAAAAGAGATGTGTTACCAGATCCGATTTACAATTCAAAGCTTGTAACTCGTTTAATCAACAAAATGATGGTTGATGGAAAAAGAGGTAAATCTCAAGCGATTTTATATAATGCGTTTGAATTAGTTCAACAACGTTCAGGTAAAGATGCAATGGAAGTGTTTGAACAAGCTCTTAAAAACATCATGCCTGTCCTAGAAGTTAAAGCACGTCGTGTAGGTGGTGCAAACTATCAAGTTCCTGTTGAAGTTCGCCCAGACCGTCGTTCCACTTTAGGCTTACGTTGGTTAGTAAACTACTCACGTCTTCGTGGTGAAAAAACAATGGAAGAGCGTTTAGCTAACGAAATTCTTGATGCAGCTAACAGCACTGGCGCATCAGTTAAGAAACGTGAAGATACTCACAAAATGGCAGAAGCAAACAAAGCATTTGCTCACTACCGTTGGTAAAAAGTTAATTCAGTTTTTTACTGATCTAACTTATAGCCTGCGGCAGATGCCGTAGATTTAAAGAGCTCTGTTAAGTAGTTTAACAGAGCCATTACTACAATAAAAATCATACTGATCATAGGAAGGAGAAAGACCCAAATGGCAAGAGAGTTCTCCTTAGAAAACACTCGTAATATTGGTATCATGGCTCACATTGATGCTGGTAAAACAACAACAACTGAGCGTATCCTTTATTACACCGGTAAGATTCATAAAATCGGTGAAACACATGAAGGTGCATCTCAAATGGACTGGATGGAACAAGAGCAAGAGCGTGGTATCACGATTACATCTGCAGCAACAACTGCATCATGGAAGGGTCACCGCGTTAACATCATTGACACTCCTGGACACGTAGATTTCACTGTTGAGGTTGAACGTTCACTTCGTGTACTTGATGGTGCAGTAACTGTTCTAGATGCACAATCCGGGGTTGAGCCACAAACTGAGACAGTTTGGCGTCAAGCTACAACTTACGGAGTTCCGCGTGCTGTATTCGTTAACAAAATGGACAAGATTGGTGCTGACTTCTTATATTCTGTTGGTACACTTCATGACCGTCTACAAGCGAATGCACACCCAATCCAATTACCAATTGGTGCAGAAGATCAATTCAGAGGTATTATTGACCTTGTTGAAATGAATGCAACTTTCTATGGTAATGACTTAGGTACTGATGTCGAAGAAGGAGAAATTCCTGAAGAATATCTGGACCAAGCTAATGAATACCGTGAAAAGCTAGTAGAAGCTGTAGCGGAATTAGATGAAGATTTGATGGAAAGATACCTTGGTGGAGAAGAAATCTCAAAAGAGGAATTAAAAGCAGCAATCCGTGCAGCTACACTTAAGGTAGAATTCTACCCTGTAATGTGTGGTACCGCATTCAAGAACAAAGGTGTTCAAAAGATGCTTGATGCTGTAATCGATTATCTTCCAGCTCCAACAGATGTAGCTTCGATTCAAGGAACTCTTCCGGATACAGGTGAAGAAGTTGAACGTCATTCTGATGACAGCGAGCCATTCTCAGCTCTAGCGTTTAAAGTAATGACTGACCCTTATGTTGGTAAATTAACATTCTTCCGTGTGTATTCAGGTACATTAAACTCTGGATCATACGTTCAAAACTCAACTAAAGGTAAACGTGAACGTGTCGGACGTATTCTTCAAATGCACGCGAACCACCGTGAGGAAATCTCTATTGTTTATGCAGGTGATATCGCGGCGGCTGTTGGATTAAAAGATACTTCAACTGGTGATACATTATGTGATGAAAAAGACCTGGTAATTCTTGAATCAATGACATTCCCAGAGCCGGTTATTCAGCTTTCTGTTGAGCCAAAATCAAAAGCTGACCAAGACAAAATGTCAACAGCTTTACAAAAGCTTCAAGAAGAGGACCCAACATTCAGAGCACATACTGATCCGGAAACCGGTCAAGTTATTATTGCTGGTATGGGTGAATTACATTTAGATATCCTTGTAGATCGTATGAAGCGTGAATTCAAGGTAGAAGCAAATGTTGGTGCGCCACAAGTTGCTTACCGTGAAACATTCCGCGGGACTGCACAGGTTGAAGGTAAATTTGCTCGTCAATCTGGTGGTCGCGGTCAATACGGACACGTTTGGATTGAATTTGCACCAAACGAAGAAGGAAAAGGCTTCGAGTTTGAAAACGCGATTGTTGGTGGGGTAGTTCCACGTGAATACATCCCTGCTGTACAAGCCGGTCTAGTAGACGCTCTTGATAGAGGGGTTCTAGCTGGTTATCCATTAGTTGACATTAAAGCTAAGCTTTATGATGGTTCTTACCATGATGTTGACTCAAGTGAAATGGCGTTTAAAATAGCTGCATCTATGGCGCTTAAGAACGCTGCTTCAAAATGTCAACCAGTTATCCTTGAACCTGTAATGAAGGTTGAAGTTGTTATTCCTGAGGAATACATGGGCGACATTATGGGTGGTATTACATCTCGTCGTGGTCGTGTTGAAGGTATGGAAGCGCGCGGTAATGCGCAAGTAGTACGTTCAATGGTTCCACTATCTGAAATGTTTGGTTATGCTACTTCTTTACGTTCTAACACTCAAGGTCGTGGAGTATTCACAATGCACTTCGATCACTATGAAGAAGTACCAAAATCAATTTCTGAAGAAATTATCAAAAAAAATAAAGGTGAATAATTGATTTTCACCTTTACATCAAGTATAACTACTTATGTAGACCTTGAAAGTGGGTGCAACCCACTTTCGGGATATCATACTTACTATAAAAATAACTAATACTTAAGGAGGCTTTTCAAATGGGAAAAGAGAAATTTGACCGTTCGAAACCACATGCTAATATTGGTACAATTGGACACGTTGACCATGGTAAAACAACTTTAACAGCTGCTATCACTTCTGTTCTTGCAAAAAGAAGCGGAAAAGGAACAGCAATGGGCTATGACCAAATCGATGGTGCTCCTGAAGAGCGTGAGCGTGGAATCACAATCTCAACTTCACACGTTGAGTACGAAACTGACAACCGTCACTATGCACACGTTGACTGCCCAGGACACGCTGACTACGTTAAGAACATGATTACTGGTGCTGCACAAATGGACGGCGGAATCTTAGTAGTTTCTGCTGCTGACGGCCCAATGCCACAAACTCGTGAGCACATCCTTCTTTCTCGTCAAGTAGGTGTTCCTTACCTAGTTGTATTCATGAACAAATGTGACATGGTAGACGACGAAGAATTATTAGAATTAGTAGAAATGGAAGTTCGTGACCTTCTTTCTGAATACGAATTCCCTGGTGACGATGTACCAGTTATCAAAGGTTCTGCTCTTAAAGCTCTTGAAGGTGTAGCTGAGTGGGAAGATAAAATTATTGAATTAATGGCTGCTGTTGACGAATATGTTCCAACTCCAGTTCGTGACACTGATAAGCCATTCATGATGCCAGTTGAGGATGTATTCTCAATCACTGGTCGTGGTACAGTTGCTACAGGTCGTGTTGAGCGTGGACAAGTTAAAGTTGGTGAAGTTGTTGAAATCATCGGTTTAACTGAAGAGCCAAAAACAACTACTGTAACAGGTGTTGAAATGTTCCGTAAGCTTCTTGACTTTGCTGAAGCTGGTGACAACATCGGTGCACTACTTCGTGGTGTATCTCGTGATGATATCCAACGTGGACAAGTACTTGCTAAGCCAGGTACAATTAAGCCACACACAAAGTTTAAAGCAGAAGTTTACGTATTATCAAAAGAAGAAGGTGGACGTCATACTCCATTTTTCTCAAACTACCGTCCTCAGTTCTACTTCCGTACAACTGATGTAACTGGAATTTGTAACCTTCCAGAAGGCGTAGAAATGGTAATGCCTGGTGACAACATCGAAATGACTGTTGAACTAATCGCTTCAGTTGCAATCGAAGAAGGAACTAAGTTCTCTATTCGTGAAGGTGGACGTACAGTTGGCGCTGGCGTTGTTGCTACAATCACTGAGTAATAATATGGTATACAAAACAGGCGGATGATCCCGCCTGTTTTTTTTGTACAGTGATTTCAATATATATAGAAGGAAACGAAGCGTGAGTACAATATAAATTCATTTCCAAAATCTAACGAAAAATAAATTTGTACTTTTGTTGAAATGTCCATCTGCGGTGTGTATAATTGAAAAAGTGCGAAAGACATGCATAAAACGAAGAATTATGTTGCATTTCGTATTTGTTTTTTGTATAATAGTCAATGTTGGTCTTTGACTGCGATGATGTGGAAGGTTGCTGATACACCCGGCCGCTTTGCCATGGCGAGTGTAAGGAAATTTCCACGGAGAAGGTCTATTTTTAAAATAGGCGAAAAAAGGAGGGAAAGTAATGGCAAAACAAAAAATTCGTATTCGTTTAAAAGCATATGATCACAGAATTCTTGATCAATCTGCAGAGAAAATCGTTGAGACAGCAAAACGATCTGGAGCAGCAGTTTCTGGTCCAATCCCACTTCCAACTGAGAGGTCTGTTTATACGGTTCTTCGTGCTGTTCATAAGTACAAAGACTCTCGTGAACAATTTGAAATGCGTACACACAAGCGCTTAATCGACATCATTAACCCAACACCACAAACTGTTGATTCATTAATGCGTTTAGATTTACCATCTGGTGTTGACATTGAAATCAAACTTTAATTTAAAATATGAAATAAATCGTAAATATAATAGGAGGTGTGACTAATGACCAAAGGAATCTTAGGAAGAAAAATTGGTATGACTCAAGTATTCGTAGGTAACGGTGAGCTTATTCCTGTAACTGTAATTGAAGCTGGTTCAAACGTAGTTCTTCAAAAGAAATCAGTCGAAACTGATGGCTATGAGGCGGTACAAATCGGCTTTGAAGATAAGAGAGAAAAGCTTGCAAACAAACCTGAAAAGGGTCATGCATCAAAAGCAAACACTGCACCTAAGCGCTTCGTTCGAGAATTACGCGGAGTTAACTTAGATGAGTTTGAAGTTGGTCAGGAAGTCAAAGTTGATATCTTCGCTGAAGGAGATATCGTAGATGTAACAGGAATCTCAAAAGGTAAAGGATTCCAAGGTGCAATTAAGCGCCATAACCAATCTCGCGGACCTATGTCTCACGGTTCTCGTTATCACCGTCGTCCTGGTTCTATGGGACCTGTAGCGCCAAACCGTGTGTTCAAAAACAAACTTTTACCTGGTCGTATGGGTGGAGAGCGTATCACAGTACAAAACTTAGAGATCGTTAAAGTAGATACAGAGCGTAATCTTCTTCTAGTAAAAGGTAATGTACCTGGTGCGAGAAAATCTGTTATTACAGTAAAGACTGCTGTTAAAGCAAAGTAACTTACTAGGAAAGGAGGACATTTGAATGCCTAAAGTATCATTGTTTAACCAAACTGGTTCATCTGTTGGAGAAATCGAATTAAACGATTCTGTATTCGGTGTTGAACCAAATCAACAAGTATTATTTGACGCACTAATCATGCAAAGAGCTTCTTTACGTCAAGGAACTCACAAAACAAAGATTCGTTCTGAAGTAGCAGGCGGAGGACGTAAACCATGGCGTCAAAAGGGAACTGGTCGTGCTCGTCAAGGTTCGATTCGTTCACCACAATGGCGCGGCGGTGGAACAGTATTTGGTCCAACTCCAAGAAGCTATAGCTACAAATTACCAAAAAAAGTTCGCCGTTTAGCAATCAAATCTGCATTATCTACAAAGGTATTGGAGGAAAACATTCTAGTATTAGAAAATCTAGTATTAGATGCTCCTAAAACTAAAGACATGGTTGCGGTACTGAAAGGATTAAACGTAGAACGCAAAGCGTTAATCGTTACTGCAGATTTCAATGAAGCAGTAGAACTTTCAGCTCGTAATATTCCTGGAGTAACCGTTGTTGCTGCAAATGGAATTAGTGTTCTTGATGTTCTTAACCATGATAAGCTTGTGATTACTAAAGCTGCGGTGGAAAAAGTAGAGGAGGTGCTCGTATAATGAAAGATCCTCGAGATATTATTAAGAGCCCTGTTATTACTGAACGTTCATCAGACTTAATGGCTGAAAAGAAATACACTTTCGATGTTGATGTTAAATCTAATAAAACTGAAGTTAAAGATGCTATTCAACAAATTTTCGGTGTGAAGGTTGAGAAAGTTAACATCATGAACTACAAAGGTAAGTTCAAACGTGTAGGACGTCACAGTGGATATACAAATCGTCGCAGAAAAGCAATCGTTAAATTAACAGCAGACAGCAAAGAAATCGAATTCTTTGAAGTTTAATTTTATAGAGAAGGAGGGAAATAGAGATGGCGATTAAACATTACAAACCAACCTCTAATGGTCGTCGCGGAATGACAACTTTGGATTTTGCTGACATCACTACTGACAGACCAGAAAAGTCATTACTAGCGCCTTTGCACAGAAAAGGTGGCCGTAATAACCAAGGTAAAATTACAGTACGTCATCAAGCTGGCGGACATAAGCGTCAATATCGTGTAATCGACTTTAAACGTGAAAAAGATGGTATACCAGGACGCGTTGCTACAGTTGAATATGATCCAAACCGTTCAGCGAACATTGCATTAATTAACTATGCAGACGGAGAAAAACGTTACATTCTTGCTCCAAAAAACCTAAAAGTAGGTATGGAGGTCGTTTCAGGACCTGAAGCTGACATTAAAGTAGGTAACGCACTTCCGTTAGTAAACATTCCGGTAGGTACAGTGGTACACAACGTAGAATTAAAACCTGGCAAAGGCGGACAATTAATTCGTTCAGCAGGTACTTCTGCACAAGTACTAGGTAAAGAAGGAAAATATGTTCTAGTTCGTTTAAATTCTGGTGAAGTTCGTATGATTCTTGCTACTTGCCGCGCAACTGTAGGTCAAGTGGGTAATGAACAACATGAACTAGTTAACATTGGTAAAGCAGGTCGTTCACGTTGGTTAGGAAAACGCCCAACAGTTCGTGGATCTGTAATGAACCCTAATGATCACCCACATGGTGGTGGTGAAGGTAAAGCTCCTATCGGACGTAAGTCTCCAATGACTCCATGGGGTAAACCAACACTTGGCGCGAAAACTCGTAAGAAGAAAAACAAATCAGATAAATTTATCGTACGTCGTCGTAAAAAATAACGGGATTGTGCTACGGTTCATCGGAACCGTAGGTCAATCACGAAGGGAGGTTCACTCATGGGACGCAGCTTAAAAAAAGGACCTTTTGTAGATGACCACTTAATGAAAAAGGTTGAGAATCAAATGGAATCAGAAAAGAAACAAGTTATTAAAACTTGGTCTCGTCGTTCTACGATTTTCCCTCAATTCATTGGTCAAACAATCGCAGTTTATGATGGTCGTAAACATGTACCAGTCTACGTTACTGAAGACATGGTAGGTCATAAACTTGGTGAATTTGCACCAACTCGTATGTACAAAGGCCACGCAAGTGACGATAAGAAAACTAGACGTTAATGAGAGGAGGATTTATCTATGCAAGCTAAAGCTGTTGCGAGAACAGTTCGTATTGCTCCTCGTAAAGTTCGATTAGTAGCAGATTTAATTCGAGGCAAGCAAGTAGGTGAAGCAATCGCAATCCTACGTCATACACCTAAAGCTGCTTCACCAGTTGTAGAAAAAGTATTAAATTCTGCGATTGCGAATGCAGAGCATAACTACGAAATGGACGCAAATAACCTAGTTATTACTGAAGCGTATGTAAATGAAGGTCCAACGTTAAAAAGATTCCGTCCAAGAGCTATGGGACGTGCTAGCCAAATTAACAAGCGCACTAGCCACATTACAATCGTGGTATCAGAAAAGAAGGAGGGATAAGTAGTGGGTCAAAAAATTAATCCAATTGGACTGCGTGTTGGGATTATCCGTGATTGGGAATCTAAATGGTACGCGGGTAAAGATTATGCAGATTTATTGCACGAAGACCTTAAAGTTCGCGAATACATCGCAAAACGTTTAAGTGATGCTTCTGTATCTAAAGTTGAAATCGAACGTGCAGCAAACCGTATTAACGTTACTGTCCATACTGCTAAACCTGGTATGGTAATTGGTAAAGGTGGTACTGAAGTTGAAGCACTTCGTAAAGCATTAAACCAATTAACAGGTAAGAGAGTACACATCAACATCCTTGAAATCAAAAGAGCTGATATGGATGCAACTCTAGTAGCTGAAAACATTGCTCGTCAATTAGAAAATCGTGTTTCTTTCCGTCGTGCACAGAAACAAGCAATCCAACGCACAATGCGTGCAGGTGCTAAAGGTATTAAGACTCAAACATCTGGTCGTCTAGGCGGAGCTGACATTGCTCGTGCAGAACACTATAGTGAAGGAACAGTTCCACTTCACACACTTCGTGCAGACATCGATTACGGTACTGCTGAAGCTGATACAACTTACGGTAAAATCGGTGTGAAAGTATGGATCTATCGTGGAGAGATCCTTCCTACAAAGAAGAAAACTGAGGAAGGAGGAAAATAATATGTTATTACCAAAACGTGTGAAATACCGCAGAGAACACCGTGGAAAAATGCGTGGTCAAGCAAAAGGTGGTACTGAAGTACACTTTGGTGAATACGGTTTACAAGCTCAAGATGCTTCTTGGATTACAAACCGTCAAATCGAAGCTGCTCGTATCGCGATGACACGTTATATGAAACGTGGCGGTAAAGTTTGGATTAAAATTTTCCCATCTAAGCCATATACATCAAAACCTCTAGAGGTACGTATGGGTTCCGGTAAGGGTGCTCCAGAAGGATGGGTAGCAGTTGTTAAACCTGGAAAAATTTTATTTGAAATTGCTGGTGTATCTGAAGAGATCGCTCGTGAAGCTCTACGCCTAGCATCTCATAAACTACCAGTTAAAACTAAGTTCGTAAAACGTGAAGAAATTGGTGGTGAATCAAATGAAAGCTAATGAAATCCGTGACCTTACCACTGCCGAAATTGAACAAAAAGTGAAATCATTAAAAGAAGAATTATTTAACCTTCGCTTTCAACTAGCTACTGGTCAACTTGAGAATACTGCACGTATTCGTGAAGTTCGTAAATCGATCGCTCGTATGAAAACAGTAGTCCGCGAAAGAGAAATCGGTCGAAAATAATCGATAACCAAAGAAGGAGGTCTACGATAGTGAGTGAACGTAACCAACGTAAGGTCTACACTGGACGTGTTGTATCTGACAAAATGGATAAAACAGTTACTGTGCTTGTAGAAACCTATAAGAAGCATTCTCTTTACGGTAAACGCGTAAAGTATTCAAAGAAATTTAAGGCGCATGATGAGAACAATGTTGCAAAAGCTGGCGACGTCGTTAAAATTATGGAGACTCGTCCATTATCTGCTACAAAACGCTTCCGTCTTGTTGAAGTAGTAGAAAAAGCAGTTATTATCTAAATATATTTGTTCGGATCAATCAATAATCCGAAGGGAGGTTTCATGAATGATTCAACAAGAAACTCGTTTGAAGGTTGCTGACAATTCAGGAGCACGTGAAGTACTAACTATTAAAGTTTTAGGTGGTTCTGGTCGTAAAACAGCAAATATTGGTGATGTCATCGTATGTACAGTAAAACAAGCAACACCAGGTGGCGTTGTTAAAAAAGGTGATGTGGTTAAAGCTGTTATTGTACGTACGAAGCGCGGTGTGCGTCGTAATGACGGAACTTACATCCGTTTTGATGAAAATGCTTGTGTTATTATCCGTGACGACAAGAGTCCACGTGGAACTCGTATCTTCGGTCCAGTAGCACGTGAATTACGTGATAGTAACTTTATGAAAATTGTTTCACTAGCTCCAGAAGTATTATAATTCGAAATCGATTGGCCTTTAAGGAGGTGCGAAATAGATGCATGTAAAAAAGGGTGACAAGGTACAGGTTATTTCAGGGAAAGATAAAGGTAAACAAGGTGTGATCCTTGAGAGCTACCCAAAGAAAGACCGTGTTCTTGTAGAAGGCGTTAATATCGTAAAAAAACACTCAAAACCGTCTCAAGCGAATCCACAAGGTGGTATCATCAGCCAAGAGGCACCTATTCATGTATCAAATGTTATGCCATTAGATCCTAAATCTAGTACTCCAACTCGTGTTGGATACCAAGAAGTGAATGGCAAAAAGGTACGTGTAGCAAAAAAATCTGGTGAAGTTTTAGATAAATAGTAAATATAGAAAGGAGGTACTTACATGAGCCGCCTAAAAGAAAAGTTTCAAAAAGAAATTACACCTGCTCTTGTGAGCAAGTTTAACTATAAGTCGGTTATGCAGGTTCCAAAAGTAGATAAAATCGTGATCAACATGGGTGTTGGTGACGCAGTTCAAAACTCAAAAGTATTAGACAATGCAGTAGAAGAATTAGCTGCTCTTAGTGGTCAAAAACCAATTGTAACTAAAGCGAAGCAATCAATCGCTGGATTCCGTCTTCGTGAAGGAATGCCAATTGGTGCGAAAGTTACACTACGCGGTGAGCGTATGTACGAATTCTTAGATAAGCTTGTTTCTATTTCACTACCACGTGTACGTGACTTCCGTGGGATATCAAAGAAATCTTTTGATGGCCGTGGCAACTACACTTTAGGTGTAAAAGAACAATTAATTTTCCCTGAAATTGATTACGATAAAGTAAGTAAAGTTCGTGGTATGGATATCGTTATCGTAACTACTGCAAATACTGACGAAGAAGCTCGTGAGTTATTAACAGCGTTCGGTATGCCGTTCCAAAAGTAAAGGAGGCGAAAACGTGGCTAAAAAATCAATGATTGCGAAACAAAAACGCACACAGAAATTTAAAGTACAAGAGTACACTCGTTGCGAACGTTGCGGCCGTCCACACTCTGTATTACGTAAATTCAAATTATGCCGTATTTGTTTCCGTGAACTAGCTTATAAGGGTCAAATTCCTGGTGTAAAAAAAGCAAGTTGGTAAACCCCGAATTGGGAAGGAGGTAAAAATACTATGGTAATGACAGATCCAATTGCAGATATGCTTACTCGCATCCGTAATGCGAACATGGTTCGTCATGAGAAACTTGAAATCCCTGCATCAAATATCAAAAGGGAAATCGCTGAAATTTTAAAGCGTGAAGGTTTCGTTCGTGACGTTGAATATATTGAGGACGACAAGCAAGGTATTATCCGTATGTTCTTAAAATACGGTGCAAACAATGAGCGCGTTATTACTGGTCTTAAGCGTATTAGTAAGCCAGGCCTACGTGTTTATGCAAAATCTAACGAAGTACCACGTGTGTTAAACGGTTTAGGAATCGCGATCGTTTCAACTTCACAAGGTGTGTTAACTGATAAAGAAGCTCGTCAAAAGCAAGCTGGCGGAGAAATTTTAGCTTACGTTTGGTAAAGCTCTACTAGAATGGAGGTGTAGTACATGTCACGTATTGGTAAAAAACCAATCGAAATACCATCTGGTGTTACTGTAACATTCAACGGTAATACTGCTACTGTAAAAGGACCAAAAGGCGAATTAACTCGTACTTTTCATCCTGATATGAAGATCAATGTTGAAGACAACGTAATCACTGTTGTTCGTCCAACTGAAAATAAAGAACACCGTGCTCTTCACGGTACAACACGTAGTCTGCTTGGAAACATGGTTGAAGGTGTATCCAAAGGTTTTGAAAGAGGCTTAGAGCTAATCGGGGTCGGATACCGTGCTCAAAAAGCTGGAAACAAACTTGTGTTAAATGTTGGATATTCTCATCCAGTAGAAATCGTACCAGAGACTGGCGTTGAAGTCGAAGTACCATCTAACACGAAGATCGTTGTTAAAGGTATCGACAAGGAACGTGTTGGAGCGTTAGCTGCTAATATTCGTGGTGTACGTCCGCCTGAGCCTTATAAAGGAAAAGGTATTCGCTACGAAGGTGAATTTGTTCGTCGTAAGGAAGGTAAAACTGCGAAGTAAGCCTTTTTAGGTAAAAGAAAGGAGAGACGTAAATGATTACGAAACAGGATAAAAATGCAGTTCGTAGAAAAAGACATGCTCGTGTTCGTTCTCGTGTTTCAGGAACTGCTGCTCGTCCTCGCCTAAATGTGTTCCGTTCTAACAAACACATTTACGCTCAATTAATCGATGATGTGAACTCAGTAACAATCGCAAGTGCTTCTACATTAGATAAAGAACTTTCTGTTGAAGGTGCTGGTAACGTAGACGCAGCAACAAAGGTTGGCGAACTAGTTGCAAAGCGTGGAATTGAAAAAGGAATCAAAGAGGTTGTATTTGACCGCGGAGGTTACCTATATCACGGACGCGTTAAAGCTCTAGCTGAGGCTGCTCGTGAAACTGGTTTACAATTTTAATAAAAAGGAGGGACATTATAGATGCGTGCAATTGATCCAAATAAATTAGAACTTGAAGAACGTGTGGTTACCGTTAACCGTGTTGCTAAGGTTGTAAAAGGTGGACGTCGTTTCCGCTTTGCAGCATTAGTAGTTGTCGGTGATAAGAACGGACATGTTGGTTTTGGAACTGGTAAAGCACAAGAAGTTCCAGACGCAATTCGTAAAGCAATTGAAGATGCTAAAAAGAACTTAGTATCTGTGCCGATGGTTGGCACAACAATACCTCACCAAGTAGTTGGTCAATATGGAGCAGGAGAAGTATTACTAAAGCCTGCATCTGAAGGTACTGGAGTTATCGCTGGCGGACCAGTTCGTGCGGTTTTAGAACTTGCTGGTGTCGGTGATATCCTTTCTAAGTCATTAGGAACGAACACTCCAGTAAATATGATTCGTGCTACAATCCAAGGTTTAACTCAATTAAAGCGTGCTGAAGAAGTAGCTAAGTTACGTGGTAAATCAGTAGAAGAACTGTTAGGATAGGAGGGAAAACACAATGTCAAAGAAATTAGAAATTACCCTCACTCGCAGTGTCATCGGACGCCCTGAAGACCAACGTGTAACTGTTCGTACTCTTGGATTGAAAAAATTACATCAAACTGTTGTTCATGATGATAATGCTGCGATTCGCGGTATGATAAATAAAGTTGCTCACCTAGTTACGGTTAAAGAACAATAATTAGATTTTTTTCTGAAATAAGGAGGTGCCCAAATGAAACTTCATGAATTACAACCGGTTGAAGGATCCCGTAAAACACGCAATCGTGTTGGACGTGGAACTGGTTCAGGCAACGGTAAAACTGCTGGTAAAGGTCATAAAGGTCAAAATGCACGTTCAGGTGGCGGTGTTCGTCCTGGATTTGAAGGTGGTCAAACCCCTTTATTCCAACGCTTACCTAAACGTGGTTTTACAAACATCAATCGCAAAGACTTTGCGATTGTTAACCTGGAAACATTAAATCGTTTTGAAGACGGAACAGAAGTAACACCTGAACTTCTAATTGAAACTGGTGTTGTAAGTAAACTTAATGCTGGAGTTAAGGTCCTTGGTAAAGGTACTCTTGATAAAAAGCTAACAGTTAGAGCTCACAAATTCTCCTCTACTGCCCAACAAGCGATTGAAGCTGCTGGCGGAACAACTGAGGTGATTTAATGTTTCAAACAATCTCCAATTTTATGCGCGTTGGTGATATAAGAAACAAAATTATATTCACCTTACTTATGTTAGTAGTATTTCGAATCGGCACCTTTATTCCAGTGCCAAATGTAAATGCCGACGTTTTAAAAGCGACTGACAGCAACACAGCGTTCGGCCTTTTAAATACATTTGGTGGTGGAGCATTGTTTAACTTCTCAATCCTTGCGATGGGTATCATGCCTTACATTACTGCTTCAATTATCATTCAGTTGTTGCAAATGGACGTTGTTCCTAAATTTACGGAATGGTCCAAGCAAGGGGAAGTTGGACGTCGTAAATTAGCACAGTTTACTCGCTATGGAACGATCGTGCTTGGCTTTGTTCAAGCATTAGGTATGTCATACGGCTTCAACAATATGTCAAATGGAATGTTAATTGAAAATCCTAGTATCGGAACGTATTTATTAATCGCTGTTGTGTTAACTGCTGGTACTGCATTTTTAATGTGGTTAGGTGAACAAATTACAGCGAAGGGCGTTGGAAACGGAATTTCTATTATCATTTTTGCGGGTATTGCTGCTGGTATTCCTACTGCTGTAAATCAAATCTATATTCAACAATTTGAAAATGCAGGAGATCGATTATTCCTAAGCATCATTACTGTTATTTTACTGCTAATTGCTATTGTGGCTGTTGTCGTAGGTGTAATATTTGTACAACAAGCATTACGTAAAATTCCAATTCAATATGCAAAGCGGTTAGCTGCTAATAGCCCGGTTGGAGGACACTCCACACATTTACCATTAAAAGTAAATGCAGCTGGTGTTATTCCTGTAATTTTTGCAGTTTCCTTCATTATTACACCACCAACGATTGCATCGTTCTTCGGTCCTAATGCGGTAACTGAATTTATTACAAAATACTTCGATTATACCCAACCTGTTGGGATGATCATTTATATCGCGCTAATCATTGCGTTCTCATATTTCTACACATTTGTTCAAGTTAATCCTGAGCAAATGGCAGATAATTTGAAAAAGCAAGGCGGCTACATTCCAGGGATTCGCCCAGGAAGAAACACGCAAGAATATGTAACGAAAATTCTGTATCGCTTAACTTTTGTTGGTTCTATTTTCTTAGCAGCTATTTCTGTTCTTCCTGTATTCTTTATAACTTTTGCGAATTTACCGCAGTCTGCACAAATTGGTGGAACTAGCTTGCTCATCGTTGTCGGCGTTGCACTTGAGACAATGAAGCAGCTTGAAAGTCAGCTTGTAAAACGTCATTATAAAGGATTTATTAAATAAGGTTCTGGGAATGTTTTTCCCAGCGCCTCTAAGATAAGAGGCTGAGGGGGCAAATCACTTGAACTTAGTATTAATGGGGCTTCCGGGTGCTGGTAAAGGCACTCAAGCTGAAAAAATCGTAGAAAAGTACAATATCCCTCATATCTCAACAGGAGATATGTTCCGTGCTGCAATAAAAGATGGAACAGAATTAGGACTTCAAGCAAAATCTTTTATGGATAAGGGTGAGCTTGTACCTGATGAAGTTACGATCGGAATTGTCCGTGAGCGATTAAGCAAGGATGATTGCAACCAAGGATTTTTACTTGATGGATTTCCACGTACCGTTCCACAAGCAAAAGCGCTAGAAGCAATCCTTACTGATCTTGATAAAAAGATTAACTTTTGTATTAACATTGAAGTTGATTCTGACATTTTACTCGAGAGATTAACAGGTCGTCGAATTTGTAAGGAATGTGGTTCTACTTATCACTTAGTATTCAACCCACCTAGTCAGGAAGGGACATGCGATAAGTGTGGTGGTGAACTATATCAACGCGCTGATGACAACGCGGAGACAGTTGGGACTCGTCTTCAAGTAAATATTGAGCAATCTAAGCCACTTCTTGACTTTTATCAGGAAAAAGGCTATCTTCGCAATATCGATGGACAACAAGAAATTAACAAAGTTTTTGGTGATGTAGAGGAGCTCCTTGGGGGACTAAAGTAGATGATTATTTGCAAGTCACCAAGTGAGATTGAAATAATGCGCGAAGCTGGTAAAATCGTTGCATTAACACACCAAGAATTGCAAAAATATATTACTCCGGGGATTTCGACGAAAGAACTGGATACAATTGCTGAGAAGATTATTCGTGGATATGATGCAATTCCTTCTTTTAAAGGGTATAATGGTTTTCGCGGTAGTATCTGTACTTCTGTTAATGAAGAGCTGGTACATGGTATGCCAGGTGATCGCGTCTTACAAGATGGAGATATTATAAGTATTGATATCGGCGCAAAGATCAATGGCTATCATGGTGACTCAGCTTGGACTTATCCTGTAGGTACGATTTCACTAGAAAATCAAAAACTTCTTAAAGTAACGAAAGAATCTCTTTACCAAGGATTAGAAGAAGCAAAACCTGGTGTGCGTCTTTCAAATATTTCTCATGCAATCCAAGTTTATGTCGAGACAAACGACTTTTCGGTTGTTCGGGAATATGTTGGTCACGGTGTAGGCAAAGAATTACATGAGGAGCCGCAAATTCCACATTACGGTCCTCCTAATAAAGGACCACGTTTAAAACCAGGAATGGTACTTGCCGTTGAACCGATGGTAAATGCAGGTAGTCGATACGTGAAGACGTTAGCAGATAACTGGACTGTTGTAACAGTCGATGGCAAAACGTGTGCGCATTTTGAGCATACGATTGCTATTACAGAAACAGGGTATGAGATCTTAACAAAATTGTAAGGCACAAACCCTATTCATGAGAATAACATTCATCTAATTTTTGATTACGTATCTCCGGAAGTTCAGAGCAGTATTAAAGAAACTGGTCGATGGCAAACGTAGAGGAATGTTTGTATATATCGAAGTTTGTCAATGAGCACGTTACTGATTTGAAGAAGGGAGAACTATCCAATGGCGAAAGACGATGTAATTGAAGTTGAAGGTACTGTTGCAGAGACATTACCTAATGCAATGTTTAAAGTTGAATTAGAGAATGGTCATACTGTTTTGGCCCATGTTTCTGGTAAAATTCGCATGCACTTTATTCGTATTTTACCCGGAGACAAGGTTACGGTAGAATTATCACCTTATGACTTGACTCGCGGTAGGATTACGTACCGTTTTAAATAAATGCGCTCCGAACTATCAAGGAGGTTTGAAAAATGAAAGTGAGACCATCAGTAAAACCTATCTGCGAAAAGTGCAAAGTTATTCGTAGAAAAGGTAAAGTAATGATAATTTGTGAAAACCCAAAACATAAACAAAAACAAGGCTAATAAATAAGGAGGTGTACGTCTAAATGGCACGTATTGCTGGTGTTGATGTTCCGCGCGAAAAGCGTGTAGTAATATCTTTAACATATATTTTTGGAATCGGACGTCCAACTGCACAAAAGATCCTAGCAGAAGCTGGTGTTTCTGAAGATACACGTGTTCGTGATCTTACTGAAGATGAATTAAACAAAGTTCGTGAAATCGTTGACCGTTACAAAGTAGAAGGTGACCTTCGTCGTGAAGTTTCACTTAACATTAAACGTCTGATCGAAATCGGCTCTTACCGTGGTCTACGTCATCGTCGCGGATTACCTGTAAGAGGTCAAAATACTAAAAATAACGCTCGTACACGTAAAGGACCTCGTCGTACTGTAGCAAACAAGAAGAAATAGTAAGGGAGGTAATGGATAAATGGCACGTAAAACGAATACTCGTAAACGTCGTGTAAAAAAGAATATTGAATCTGGTGTTGCTCACATCCGTTCAACATTTAACAACACGATCGTAACAATTACAGATACACACGGAAATGCAATCTCATGGTCAAGTGCCGGTGCACTTGGTTTTAAAGGTTCACGTAAATCTACTCCATTCGCTGCACAAATGGCTGCTGAAGCTGCGGCTAAGGTATCAATGGAAAATGGTATGAGAACTCTTGAAGTAACTGTAAAAGGCCCTGGCGCAGGACGTGAAGCTGCAATTCGTGCACTTCAAGCTGCTGGTCTTGAAGTTACAGCTATTAAAGATGTTACTCCAGTACCACATAACGGATGTCGCCCGCCAAAACGTCGTCGCGTATAAGATACGTACAATTTTGACAGAACGTATTTGATCTTTTTCTGTATAAGATTTTTTATCCATGGCTATAATGGATTAATGGGTTTTGTTAAACTTTTTTATTCTTATAAGTGCAACAAAGGCGTGAGTGAGGTTGATTCACGAATCGCCATGTTTTATTTATAAGTTCTTTACAGAATAAATCGAGTTGTTGTTGTGCACAGATAGGGAACTTAACTTTTGGGAATTTCGGTTGGATGTTTTTGATCATGGTCTAGCCGAGGTTTCGACGTTTTGAAGGAGGGTTTATAAATGATCGAAATTGAAAAACCAAAAATCGAAACGGTTGAAATCAGCGAAGATGCCAAATACGGTAAATTCATCGTCGAGCCACTTGAGCGTGGATATGGAACTACTTTGGGTAACTCCTTACGTCGTATCCTATTATCTTCTCTTCCTGGTGCCGCTGTTACGTCTATCCAAATAGATGGGGTACTGCATGAGTTCTCAACAATCGAAGGCGTCGTCGAAGATGTAACATCTATAATCTTAAATGTGAAAAAATTAGCTCTTAAAATCTACTCTGATGAAGAGAAGACTCTTGAGATCGATGTTCAAGGTGAGGGACCGGTAAAAGCTTCTGACATCACGCATGACAGTGATGTTGAAATTTTAAACCCAGATCTACACATTGCAACTCTTGCTAAGGACGCACATTTTCGTGTTAGATTTACTGCGAAGCGTGGACGAGGATATACACCAGCTGATGCAAACAAGCGTGATGATCGACCAATTGGTGTAATTCCGATTGACTCAATCTATACTCCGGTTGCACGTGTTAATTACCAAGTGGAAAATACACGTGTTGGACAGGTCGCGAACTTTGACAAACTGACATTTGATGTTTGGACAGACGGCAGTACTGGTCCGAAAGAAGCGATTGCACTAGGTGCGAAAATCCTAACAGAACATTTAAATATTTTTGTAGGATTAACAGATGAAGCTCAAAATGCAGAAATTATGGTTGAAAAGGAAGAGGATCAAAAAGAGAAAGTCCTTGAGATGACAATTGAAGAATTGGATCTCTCTGTTCGTTCATATAACTGCTTAAAGAGAGCGGGAATCAATACGGTTCAAGAGCTTGCTCATAAAACTGAAGAAGATATGATGAAGGTACGAAACCTTGGTCGTAAATCTTTAGAAGAAGTTAAGGCTAAACTAGAAGAGCTTGGTTTAGGCTTACGTAAAGATGACTGACTCGTTTTGAATTATGCGAATTAGAGGCATCCTTCTCACACGTTTAGTCATACTTGTTACAAGAGCCTAGTTATGCTTTGTCTTTCATAATAATTCAACAAAGGAGGGAATACCTCATGTCATATCAAAAATTAGGACGTACAAGCGCGCAACGTAAGGCGTTATTACGTGACCTTACTACCGATTTAATCATCAACGAGCGCATCGAAACAACTGAAGCTCGTGCGAAGGAATTAAAATCAGTTGTAGAAAAAATGATTACATTAGGTAAGCGCGGTGACTTACATGCTCGCCGTCAAGCTGCAGCTTACATCCGTAACGAAGTAGCAAACGAAGAGTCTGGTCAAGATGCGCTACAAAAATTATTTAGTGACATCGCAACTCGTTATGAAGAGCGCCAAGGAGGATACACTCGTATCATGAAACTTGGACCTCGTCGTGGTGACGGTGCACCAATGGTTATTATTGAATTAGTATAAATTTGTAACATCCAAAGGGCAGGACAGTTTTATAAACTGGTCTAAGCCCTTTTTGTTTTACATTCATTATCTTTCGAAAAGGATAGAATTATCTACGAATAGTATTTTGCCTCCATATTTACAAACACAAGAGTACTAACTTTTCTTCCTAAATCCCTGTAACAACGCGTTCTTATTCCCTTGACAGATGAGGAAGAAACGAATAATTTGATAGGTAGTAAGTAGAGACGAGATAGTTTTATTTCTACGGAAATAATTTTATTCAGCTTTAAGGCTGAATAAAATTATAGCCTCCGGCGGATGCCACGATTTTTCAAAGGAAGTTTTCGAGCTTAGGATCAAAGACTAAGAACGCCACGTCCTGTGGCAACGTCTTTGTGACCCACCTCGTGTGGGCCTAAAAAATTCGGGCGCAAATACGCCAAGGTCGTATTTGATTATGATGGTATATATAGAGGGGGGAATGGGAATGAGTGAGAACCTTTTAGTTGTTGATCAGATTAGCTATAAATACGCAGAAAACACAGGTTTAGCATTGGAAAATCTATCATTCTCTGTTCAAAAAGGAGAATGGCTTGCGATTGTAGGTCATAATGGCTCTGGGAAATCCACTTTAGCTCGCATCCTGAACGGTTTGCTGTTACCGCAAACAGGGACCGTAACAATTGAAGGGGTACGGCTAAATGAAGAGTCTATTTGGGATATACGGAGGAAAATCGGGATGGTGTTTCAGAACCCGGATAACCAATTTGTTGGAACGACTGTAAAAGATGATATTGCGTTTGGTATGGAAAACAATGGTATCCCCCGCGAAACGATGCAGTATCGAATTGAAAGAGTGATTGATATGGTCAATATGCAGGAGTTCCTTGAGCACGAGCCACATCAATTATCAGGTGGTCAAAAGCAAAGGGTAGCAATTGCCGGTGTCCTTGCCGTACAGCCTGATTTAATCATTTTAGATGAAGCAACCTCCATGTTAGACCCTATTGGACGTACAGAGGTACTAGAAACAATAAGAGAAATCAAAATTGAAAGTCAAATCACGGTTATGTCCATTACCCATGATTTAGAGGAAGCAGCAAGGGCCGACCGAATCATTGTCATGAACCAAGGGCAATTATTTGCGGAAGGGAAACCTGAGGAAATTTTTGCGTTAGATGATAAGCTTGTAGAAATAGGGCTAGATTTGCCTTTTTCTGTAAAGGTATCTAAAAAACTACGAGCAAACGGTGTTCCCCTTTCAAAGAATCATATAACAGAAGAAAGTTTGGTGAATGAGTTATGGACATTACAATCGAAAAGTTAGAGCATCGCTACCAGATTCGTTCACCATTTGAAAGACTTGCTTTATATGATGTGAATGCAGATATAGTATCAGGTTCGTACACTGCCATCATTGGTCATACAGGTTCTGGGAAGTCGACGATTCTGCAACATTTAAATGGACTCTTACAGCCAACTTCCGGCTCAATCACGATTGGTGATCGTACAATCACTTCAAAGCAAAAAGAAAAAAATCTTAAGCCCCTTCGAAAGAATGTCGGGGTCGTCTTTCAATTTCCTGAGCACCAGTTGTTTGAGGAAACAGTAGAGAAGGACATTTGTTTTGGCCCCTTAAATTTTGGTGTGCCTTTAGAGGATGCAAAGGAAAGGGCAAAACAGACAATAAAAATGGTGGGTCTTTCTGAGGAATATTTAACGAAATCTCCTTTTGATCTAAGTGGTGGTCAAATGAGACGGGTTGCGATTGCTGGAATCCTGGCTATGAACCCGCAAGTACTAGTCTTGGACGAGCCTACTGCAGGACTAGATCCACGAGGTCGTTTAGAAATTATGGATATGTTTTATAATCTTCATAAAGAACGTGGCCTTACAACAGTACTTGTAACCCATAGTATGGAGGATGCTTCCCGTTATGCTGATCAAATCCTTGTGATGGAAAAAGGAACGATTAAATTTCAAGGAAGCCCGGTCGAGATTTTCTCATACCCTGAGCAGGTTCTACATTTAGGGTTGGATGTTCCAGAAGCTGTTAGACTCAAAGGGTTGCTTGAAGATAAATTGGGAATCGAGATCCCACGTACGGCTAGTTTATCCGTGGATGAAATCGTTCGTTATGTCGGAGAAGCCCTTAAAGGAGAGGGAGGTTTGCTATGAACATCATTATAGGTCGCTATATACCAGGTAACTCTCCCCTTCATAAAATGGACCCAAGGGCGAAGCTATTATTAATTTTCTTTTTTGTGTTTATTGTCTTTATTGCAAATTCAGTTCTTACCTATGCATTGTTGGGAATTTACACATTTACGATTGTTATCTTAACAAAGGTTCCATTACGATACATTCTCTCTGGATTAAAACCGATTTTATGGGTCATCATTTTTACATTCATACTTCATATCTTTTTAACAAAAGAAGGAGACCTCTTAGTCGACTTTGGTTGGCTAAAAGTTTATGAGGGTGGTGTAAAACAGGGGATTTTTATCGCATTACGGCTATTATATTTAATTATTATGACCACAATATTAACATTAACAAGTACACCTATTGAAATTACCGATGGGATGGAAAGTTTATTGGCACCATTCAAAAAAATCGGTCTGCCCACACATGAACTTGCACTAATGATGTCCATTTCACTTCGATTTATTCCGACATTAATGCAAGAAACCGAGAAGATCATGAAGGCACAAGCTTCACGGGGTGTTGAATTTACGAGTGGCCCGATCAAGGATCGCATGAAGGCGGTTGTTCCTTTATTGATACCATTATTTATTAGTTCATTTAAACGAGCAGAGGAACTTGCCATCGCTATGGAAGCGAGAGGCTATCGTGGTGGAGAAGGACGAACCAAATTGCGTTTATTACAATGGCGTGGGCTTGATACACTTATGCTTGCGTTGCTATTTGCAACAGCAGCCGTACTATTTTTATTACGTGGATAATGAGGGAAAAGATGAGTCGGTACAAATGCATCATATCGTATGACGGGAACCAGTTTTCAGGATACCAAGTACAACCGAATAAACGAACAGTTCAATCCGAATTTGAATACGCGTTACAGAAAATGCATAAAGGGGAACAAATAAAAATTATCTCATCAGGTCGAACTGATGCAACTGTTCATGCTCTTGGACAGGTTGTTCATTTTGATTCACCTTTATCGATCCCTGTTGAAGGATGGAGGAAAGCCTTGAATTCCATGCTTCCTGAGGATATTCGTGTACGTTCAGTGGACACGGTCGAGCCAGACTTTCATGCGCGTTTTGATGTGAAGGCGAAGGAATATCGGTATCGATTGCTGATTAGTGATGAGTCTTGTGTTTTTAAACGACAATATACGTATCATTATCCATATCCGCTTAATCTTCATGCAATGAAAGAAGCTGCTTTCTCTTTAGCGGGCACACATGATTTTACAAGCTTTTGTGCATCAAAGACAGAAGTGCAAGATAAGGTTCGAACCATTTATCAGATTAAAATGGAAAAACAAGGTGATGAACTCATTCTTTCGTTTATTGGAAATGGTTTTTTGTATAATATGGTAAGAATAATCGTAGGGACTTTACTAGAGGTTGGCAACGGAAAAAGAGATGCAAAAGAGATGGAGTCTATTTTGACTGCAAAAAATCGCTCACTAGCAGGGAAGACTGCTCCAGGTCAAGGTTTATACCTATGGCAAGTATTTTATGAGGAATGGCAGAAATAGGAAGTATGGAAGTTTCCATAACAACTAATCCTGGTGTAACATTTTCTTGACATTGCTTCCTAAAAGTTATATTATATCTTAGGTATGATATTTAAACCCCACGTTAAAGCCCCGGAACTTTAATCGTGATTAAATACAATATGAAACGTTAGTGAAAAATTAGGAGGGAAACTCATGCGTACAACATTTATGGCTAATGCTAATAATATAGAGCGCAAATGGTATGTTGTAGATGCTGAAGGTAAAACTTTAGGTCGTTTATCAACTGAAGTTGCAACATTACTTCGTGGAAAACACAAACCAACTTTTACACCACATGTTGACACTGGTGACAATGTGATCATTATCAACGCTGAAAAAATCGAATTAACTGGTAATAAATTACACGATAAAATTTACTACCGTCACAGCCAATTCCCTGGCGGATTGAAATCTAGAACTGCATTAGAAATGCGCACAAACTATCCAACAAGAATGCTTGAACTTGCAGTTAAAGGAATGCTTCCAAAAGGTTCTCTTGGTCGTCAAATGTATAAAAAATTGCACGTTTACGCTGGAAGCGAACATCCACATCAAGCACAACAACCTGAAGTTTACGAACTTCGCGGTTAATTATTAAGGAGGGTATTAATTTGGCACAGGTACAATATATAGGCACTGGTCGTCGTAAAAGCTCTGTTGCACGTGTACGTTTAGTTCCTGGCGACGGACGCATTGTTATCAACGGTCGTGACATTGCAGAATATATTCCATTTGAAGCTTTAAGAGCAGTTGTAAATCAACCTCTAATTGCTACTGAAACTGTAGGACGTTATGACGTTCTTGTAAATGTAAATGGTGGTGGTTACACAGGTCAAGCTGGCGCAATCCGCCACGGTATCGCTCGTGCGTTACTACAAGCTGACCCTGAATACCGTCCATCTTTAAAATCAGCTGGACTATTAACACGTGACCCACGTATGAAAGAACGTAAAAAATACGGTCTTAAAGGCGCTCGTCGTGCACCTCAGTTCTCAAAACGTTAATTATACGTTTCAAAGGCTCTCAATCATTTTGGTTGGGGTCTTTTTTTGCGTTCAGGTGAAAAAACTTTAATAACTGAAGGTGCTCTTATAAATAAAGAAAAAATTGGCTTGTATTTTTTGCGTGTATCTTTTTAAAAATTGCGATACGATAGTAAGTATAGATAGATTTATATAGGAGGTACGAAAATTAGTATGAGTGGGTTTCCTAAAGATGCAATGCGTATTCTAAAAGAGACGAGTCGTACATTTTATATTCCAATTACTTTTTTACAAAAAGAGTTAAAGTATTCGGTTGCAGTTGCTTATTTGGTATTTCGGGCAATTGATGAAATTGAGGACCACGAAGAATTGGACAATGATGTAAAATGCACGATCCTAATGCGAGTAAGTGAATTATTCAAACAACCATTTGATAATGAAGAATATTTACGGATACTGGGACCGGTAAAATACCAAATGCCTGAAGTTACGCTTCGTTTAGCAGAATGGCTGCAAGCCTGTCCAAAAGATTCCTTGTCAATCGTCATGAATGCTGCTAATGAAATGGCATTTGGTATGGCAAAATGGGCAAAAGCCAATTGGGATATCCATACACGTGAAGATTTAGATGACTATACATATTACGTTGCAGGACTTGTTGGAGTCATGCTTTCGGACCTATGGGAGCATTATGGCGAAGAAAAAACAAATCGGGAACTTGCCATCGGTTATGGACGCGGGCTTCAGGCCGTAAACATTTTGCGCAATGAAAAGGAAGATTTGGATGAACGTGGGGTAAGCTTTGTACCAGATGGCTGGAACCGTGAGGAGCTATTCAAATATGCAGAGGAAAATCTAACGAAGGCAGATGAGTATATGAAGTCTCTCAATAAGAGAAGCATTGTACTATTCTGCCGTCTGCCTCTTGCTCTAGCCCATAAAACGTTAAAAGCGTTGAAAGAGGGACGGGAAAAAATTTCACGTGCAGAGGTAGAAAAAACGGTGGAAGAAGTTCAATCCAATTAGGTCCATGCTATTTAGTATAGGGACATGGGTCATGGGATAATTGCAACATGAGAGGCTGCTCCATTTTGAATTAGGATAAAGGCAGGTGTTGGTGATGGTCAATTCAATCGAGCAAAGAAAATCTCAACATATTCAAATTACATTGAACGAAAAGGTTACGGGAGAGTCAATTTCAACTGGATTGGGGTCGTTTGTATTCATTCACAACGCGCTCCCTGAAATTGACTTTGATGAAATATCCATGAAAACTACGTTCCTAGGGCTTGAGTGTCAAACACCGTTTCTTATCAGTTCCATGACGGGCGGAACAGCACTCGCCGAGACAATTAACCGAAATTTAGCTATAGCTGCCGAAGAAAGTGGCTGGGCGCTTGCACTCGGCTCCACACGTGCCCTGCTCGACAGTGACGGCCACTCATCTTCTTTCTTGATGAGGAAGTATGCACCGAGTGTTCCGATTATTGCTAATTTGGGTGCTGTCCAGTTCAATTATGGATACGGTGTTGAGGAATGTAAGAAAATAATCGATTTGACTGAAGCAGATATGCTCGTTCTTCATTTGAACAGCATCCAAGAAGTGATTCAGGAAAATGGAGATACGAATTTTAAAGGGATATTAAAGATGATTGAACAACTGTGTCGCACGCTAGGGGTTCCGGTCGGAGTTAAGGAAGTCGGATGGGGAATCGATGGGCAGACTGCGAAAAAGTTAATTAACGCGGGAGTTGCGTTTATTGACGTTGCAGGAGCGGGAGGCACTTCCTGGAGTCAGGTGGAGAAGTTCCGTGCCGAAGATCCGGTAAAGCGGGCTGCCGCTGAAGCATTCAGCGAATGGGGCATACCAACGGCGGAATCAATCAGGTTGGTTCGCGAAGAAAGTGTGGATCTTCCGCTTATTGCCAGCGGAGGGATGCAGACTGGGTTGGACGGTGCCAAGACCATTGCGTTAGGTGCCGACCTAGTCGGATTCGGGCGATCCATCCTGAAAGAGGCGACTCAAAGTGCGGAAGATGTCCTTGAAGTAATGAAAATCCGAGAGATGGAACTTCGGATGTCGATGTTCGGTATCGGGGCACGAACGATTCAGGAATTGAAGAATACCCCGCGTTTGAAAGAACTATAAAATTAACAAAGACTCTCAACCAATTGGTCGAGAGTCTTTTCTATGCCCAAACAATATATTCATTTATTTTAAATATTTTAAAGTGGTAAAACATTAATGTTTACAAAACACATCGGAATTATTATAATTAATTTCATTGTAGTATATTAATTCTCCACAAAGTGGGTGAGAAAGTGAAAAGAAACAGCAAATGGTATAACAATCAATTCTTCCCTTGGGTATTGCCAATTGTGCTTGTTGTCATCTGGCAGGTATTTGGACAATACAAAATTATTGCCTCATCGATATTACCTACCCCTTTGGAGGTTATACAAGCAGCGATCCGATTATTTAAATCTGGTGAATTACAAGAACATGTTTTCATAAGCACACAACGTGCACTACTTGGTTTTTTAATTGGAGGAATTGTAGGATTTATTCTTGGTCTTTTAAACGGTACGATTCTATTTTTTGAAAAAACAGTTGATACAACAATCCAAATGGTACGGACAATCCCCCATTTGGCGTTAATTCCGCTCGTTATTTTATGGTTCGGCATTGATGAAAGTGCAAAAATATTTCTAGTGGCCCTTGGGGTGATGTTCCCGATTTACATAAATACATTTAACGGGATTAAAAACGTTGATCATAAGTTAATTGAGATGGGTTCTGTTTATGGTTTATCAAGATGGAAGTTATTTACGAATATCATCTTGCCGGGTTCCTTGCCTTCAATCTTAGTTGGGATTCGCTATGCACTTGGCGTAACGTGGATATCACTCATTGTCGCCGAAACTATTGGGGCAAATTCTGGGATTGGCTTTTTGGCAACGACTGCCCGTGAATTTATGCAAATGGATATCGTTGTATTAACGATTGTGCTATATGCGATTTTAGGCAAGTTATCAGATTTTGTAGCGAAACTGTTTGAAAATCGTCTATTAAAATGGAATCCATCCTACAACAAAAAATAATCGCAAATGGGGTGGTACTTATGTTCAATATTGAACTAAAGAATGTAGCGAAAAGCTACGGGGAAAATGAAGTTCTTCATGATATTAATCTATCGATTGAACAAGGAAGCTTCACTGCTATCGTGGGACGAAGCGGGTGTGGAAAAAGCACACTGTTACGAATTATCGCGAAGTTAGAGGGAATTTCAAAAGGGGAATTGTCATTTTCGGGGGAAGAAGCTAAGGAACCGAAGATCCGCGTTATGTTTCAAGATGATCGTTTAATTCCGTGGAAAAGTATTCTACAAAATATTAACCTTGGTGCGGTCAATAAAGAGGTCGCAAAAGAATCTCTTGAAAAAGTGGGATTGATTGATAAGAAAAATGATTGGCCTGACCAATTGTCCGGTGGACAAAAACAACGAATTGCACTTGCACGTGCATTGGCAAGCAATCCTGATATTTTACTTTTTGATGAGCCGCTTGGTGCGCTTGATGCACTTACAAGGATTGAAATGCAAAATTTAATTGAGGGACTTTGGCAGCAGCAGAAATTCACATCGCTACTTGTCACACATGATGTAACGGAAGCTGTCCGATTAGCGGAACGTGTCATTGTCATTGACAACGGGATGATCCAATTAGATCAGCCGATAGATCTACCAAGACCTCGTTTGCGTGACGAGAAATTTACGTATTATGAGAAAAAAATATTAGATCAAATTTTAGGGGGATAAGCATGAAAAAGTCATTAGTATTATTTATATCTGTTTTGTTTTTATTTGTTTTAGCTGCGTGTGGCAGCGATTCTAGCAGTGGAACCTCATCTAAAGGTAATTCAAGCGATGGCGAAAGTGTCAAAAAAGAAGTGATTAAAATTGGTTATCAAAGAGGGAATACATTAAATATTTTAAAAGAGCATGGTAACCTTGATGAAACATTAAGTAAAGCGGGTTATACAATTGAGTGGAAGGTGTTCCCCACTGGCACAGTATTACTAGAAGCATTAAATACGAATAATATTGATTTTGGACATGCATCTGACGGTAACGCTGTATTCATGCAAGCTGGTGGTCACCCATTACATTATGTCGCTTCCGAAGCACCTTATCCAAAAGGCGTTGCATTGGTCGCGAAGGCTGATTCAGATATAAAAACAGTAGAAGATTTAAAAGGTAAAACAATTGGTGTAACAAAAGGTGGTAATCAGCACTACCTATTATTAGTAGCCTTAGAAAAAGCGGGTATTGCTTTAGACGAAGTAGAAATTCGATTTTATAAAGATGCAGCTGAAGGTTTATCAGCTTTTACAACAGATCAGTTTGATGTATATGGCACATGGGATCCATATTTAGCAATCGTTGAGAATAAAGTAGAAACTCGTACGATTGTGAATGGTTCTGATTTAACTGAGAACCGTACATTCTACTTTGCTTCAGAAGAGTTTTTAGCTAAGAAACAAGACATTATCAAAATAATTTTAGAGGAATTACAAAAGTCTAACCAATGGGCAAACGAAAATAAGCAGGAAATTTCTGAAATTCTATCGGCAGAATTAGGTTTAGAAATTGAGCCAATCCAGCAGGCAAATGACCGTCGTACATTTGGAGTTGAAAAAATAGACGAAGCCATTATTACAAGTCAACAACAATTAGGAGATACGTTCTTTAAGGCTGGTTTACTAGAAACCCAAGTAAATGTTAAAGAAGCCACAAATGTAGACGAAGCAATGATTCCAGACAACATCAAGTAATCGGAGGGTTTCACATGACAAAGGTAGTTGAAAATGCATTCTTAAGTTATGGCCATACAAATGCACCAGTAAAGGTTGAAGTATTTTTAAATCTAGCATGCCCTTACTGTGCGACGTTTTTTGAAATAGCGGATCAAGTTCTCGCTCCTTATATTGAAAGTGATCAAATTCAATATGTGATTAAACATTATGATAAACCTCGTGAAATGTTGTTGTATGGTACTTTAGTCAATTTGTTTTTTGACTATAATAAACCAGAACGCATTTATGAGATGATGAAAGAGTTATTTAGGAAACAGAGTGAATGGAGTGAGTCTGATAGTGACTCCATTAAAAGAATGCTAACGGAAGAGTTTGGATTAAAAGAAGAACCAGATACAATTGATATTAGTTTAAAGATTACAGCTGAAGCAATTAAACGTCAGGTTAAAATGGTACCAACCGTTTTTATAAACGATAAAGAATTCCAATTCCCTATTGAGCTTGATGCTCATGCATTAAAGGATGAAATTGAAAAGGCACTAGCATAGGGTACATTAAAAATAATTTAAAGCCCTCAACCAATGATTGAGGGCATTTTTATGGAATTACACAAATCTCGAACTATTGGTAATGGCAACCGCTTGGCTGATCTTCTTACCGGTTTCTTGTAATAAGGGTAAAAATTCATTACGAAGTACCTCTTCCGAAACTCGTCCAGCGTGAACGGAACAGTTAAAGGCAGCGAAAACTTTGTCAGTTCCATCCCGTAGTGGAACGGCAATGGAGCGGAGTCCCTCTTCTAATTGCTGGTCAACCCCACCCCAACCACGTTCCCGAACACCTTCTAAAATCTTGAGTAATTGTTCCTTATCCACAATTGTTTTGTCCGTATACTTTTCAAAATTGATAGACTCTAAATATTTTTCTAACTTTTCTTTTGGCAAGTTTGCAAGTAGAACGTGCCCCATGGATGTTGCATAAGCCGGTAGACGTGAACCAACATCTAAATTGATGGACATAATTCGTTTGGTGGAAACGCGCGCTACGTAAATAATATCTGTGCCATCTAAAATTGAGATAGAGCAAGATTCCCCTGTTTGGTGAACAAATTCACGCATGAATGAATGAGCGATGCCCCAGCTATTATTAGATGATAGGTATGCATAACCAAGTGATAGTGTACGAGCTGTCAATGAGAATACACCATTGGCAGATTCGGCGAAACCAAGATGTTCAAGTGTCAGTAATATTCTGCGGGCGGTAGGTCTACTAAGCCCTGTAAGTTTCGAAACATCACTAATTGTGAGTGCTTGGCTTTTTTGTGAAAATGCTTGGATTACTTGGAGTCCACGATCTAATGATTGTATATAGTCTCCAGACTGTTTGAAATTATCTGTTTTCTCTATTGACAAGGATATCACCCTTCATGTTAAAATGAGGTTGTACGAATAAATGATTATTGTACGTATACCGTACAATAACAAAAGAAATATTGCAAGAGGTTTAGATGATGTTTTTATTTTTTGCGTGCAAATGAATGCGTTTGCATGATTGGGATGGATTGGGACCTTCAAACAACACTTGAGGGGGAAATGAATATGACAAAAGTAGATGTGAAAAACGCAAGAGTATTAGAGGCATATGAAGGGTTCGTAAAGCATTTAAAAGCATTTTTAGACGAGCAGCAGTTTAATCATGAAGAATAAATATACAAACTTTGTTAATTGGGCAGATCGACTAGGGGGAAGTGGAGAAATTCCGTTGTTCTTAGATGTTTTTGTAGAAACGCATGTTTTGGAAGCAAAATATAAAAATGCTCTCGGTACAGAGCCTTCTCTACTTGGACCTTACTATGAAGAAAACTCACCATTACTAGAAGGGTCAAGCGTGGTTATCCCGCAATGACCAGATGAGCCGGGAGATAAATTGAAGTTCTACGGTAATGTAAGTTCCGTAAATGGTCCAATTGGAAAAACCAAGGTCGAGTGGTGGCAGGATGATGCGGATGGACTATACTCGAACTATGATTCTACCGCGCCATAATATCTTCAAATTGAAAATCGGAAAAGGCGATCCGTTTAAAAATGTAGAGCATGTTCGGCAGATTAAACAAGCAGTTGGAGACGAGGCGCGCATTACAGTCGATGTTAACCAAGCTTGGGATGAAGATACGGCAAATTATTGTATCGCTGCTTTAGAAGATGGTGGCGTTTCGATGGTGGAACAACCGCTTCCAACATGGAACTTGGAAGGTATGTCTAGACTTACAGCTAAATTTAACGTTCCAATTATGGCAGACGAGGCAGCGAATAGCATACAAGATGTGTTCCAAATTTCGAAACACCGTGCAGGAAATTCCATTGCATTAAAGCCTTGTAAAGCAGGAGGATTAACACAAACAAAGAAAGTGGCAGGCATAGCAGAAGCGGCAGGAATTGGCTTGTATGGCGGGACGATGATTGAATCTAGCTTAGGAACAGAGGAACAGCAATTTGTGCGCAACTATATGCAACGATTCCAGAGCTAAAATTCGGTACAGAAATATTTGGTCCATTATTGTTTAAAGATGACCTTACTTTAGAACCTATTAAATTTGAAAACTTTGAAATCATCATACCGAATGGTCCAGGTTTCGGTGTAGAAATTGATCGTGAAAAAGTGAAGCATTATACAAGAAGCCTTTAGGGGAGGGGTAATGAGATGAAAAATGTAGTAATCGTCGATGCCGTACGTACGGCAATAGGAAAGCTTGGAGGCAGCATAGGCAACGAATCAGCTGATTTTCTTGGAGCACATGTAATAGAGGAATTGATACAGAGAACAAACTTGGAAAAAGACGCTGTGGAAGAAGTCATTTTAGGGCAAGCCAAACAAAGTGCTGATGCATCAAACTTAGCAAGGGTTGCGATGCTTCGTGCAGGAATACCTGTCGAAGTTCCTGGGTATACCATTCATCGACAATGCGGGTCAGGTGTGCAAGCAGTAAATTCCGCCATGCAACAAATCCAAACAGGATTAAGTGATATTATCATTGCTGGAGGAGCAGAATCGATGAGTACTGCTCCGTACTATGTAAATCGTGTCCGTTTTGGCACAAAATCCGGAGATGTTTCATTGAAGGATCCGAATACGGCAAGTCAACCCGGTTCCCAGCCAAGAGAGATTTATGGTGACTTGAATATGGGGATTACTGCTGAAAATATAGCAGAGAAGTATGGAATTTCACGAGAATCACAAGATGAATTCGCATTAGGTAGTCAGGGAAAGGCGAAAAATGCTATAGAAAAAGGCTATTTTAAAAAAGAGATTACACCCTATCAAGTGAAAACTCGTAAAGGAAACGTAGCGTTTGAGGTTGATGAGCATCCAAGGGAAACCACATTGGAAAAGTTAGCATCACTAAAGCCGGTATTTAAAGAAGGTGGCACGGTAACAGCTGGAAACGCGAGTGGTCGTAATGATGGTGCAGCAGCGTTATTAGTAATGTCCGAAGATGAGGCATCGAAACGTGGGTATAAGCCAAAAGCAAGAATCATCGCCCAAGCTTCCGTAGGGTGTTCCCCGGAGTTGATGGGAATGGGACCTGTATATGCGATGCAAAAGGCATTGAAGCAAACTAACTTGTCAGTAGCAGATCTCGATGTCGTGGAATTAAACGAAGCATTTGCATCGCAAGCAATTGCTTGTGTGAACATGCTAGGTCTGGATTATAGTAAGGTGAATCCGAATGGAGGAGCCATTGCTATGGGCCATCCGATTGGAGCAACAGGTGCAATACTTTTGACGAAATTAGTATATGAGCTTGAACGCACTGGTAAGAAATATGGAGCGGTGACGCTATGTATTGCTGGCGGAATGGGAATCGCAACGATTATTGAAAATATGCAGGTTTAACTTATGTTTTTTAAAAAGCGGATGTAGTATCCAACCTACATCCGCTTTTAGTCTACTAATTTATTTTTTACTGCATAAAGAGCTGCTTGTGTTCGGTCTGTCAATTCGAGCTTACTCAGAAGATTTGATACATGCGTTTTGACTGTTTTTTCGGTGATAAATAGTGAACTAGCAATTTCTTTGTTGCTTTTTCCTTTGGCAATTTCCTTTAAGACATCTACCTCTCTATTTGTTAATTCCTCTATTGCATGTTTCTCCTGGTTTCGATTATTGGATAAATTGGCCAGTAGATGTGAGGTTGCTGTTGGATGGAGCTGATTTTCACCGTTCATTATTTTTTTGATGGATGTGACAAGATCATCAGGCTCAATGTCCTTTAATTGGTAGCCGGAAGCTCCTGCTTCTAGAGCAGGGATGACATGATCTTGATCAGAAAAGCTAGTTAGCATCATAATTTTTATTGCAGGTAGTTCCTTTTTGATGATCCTTGTTGCTTCAATCCCGTCCATTTTTGGCATCATCAGGTCCATTAAGATGAGATCTGGGTTTAAGGATTTTGCCAATTCAATCGCTTCGATTCCGTTCGCGGCTTCCCCGACTATTTCTAGACCTTTTTGTGTTCGGAGAAAAAAGACAAGGCCGCGTCTAACGACATGGTGGTCATCAACAACTACTATTTTTATACTCACTCTAATCCCCCTAAAACGGAATATGAATCTCTATTTCTGTTCCACTTCCCGGTTTACTTTGTAAAAGAAAAGTCCCGTTCAAGCTTACTGTCCGTGATTTCATGTTTCGCAATCCCAACGATGGTATTTTTAGGTTTTCTTCATAATGGAAGCCGCAGCCCATATCCCTTATGGTCATTCTCACTTCATCTTCAGAAGCTAGAAAATGTAAAATGACTTCTGTGGTCTGGGAATGCTTTTTACAATTTGCTAGGGCTTCCTGTCCGATGCGCCACAGGGCTTCCTCTACTTTTCCAGGAATAGTTGCTGCACCCGTAACTTTGGTCTCGATGGATAGACCTAGCATTTCGGCAAAGCTTCGTAGGGCGCTAACAATTCCGTTTTCTAGACCTGAAGGCCGCAGTTGCCAGATTAAGGCTCTCATTTCCCCAAGTGCCTCTTGAGCCATGTCTTGCATATAGGTGAACGTTTGTTGGACATCGTTGCTTTCAGTCATTTCAACCCCAGCCCTAGCAGTCAGGCTTAGGGAAAATAGGAGCTGATTAACCGAGTCGTGAAGATCTCGTGCCAAACGATTTCGTTCAGCAACAAGTGCTGTCTCTTGTTCACGTTGAGTCAGCTTGATACGTTTCAATGCGGTTCCGATTTGATAGGCAACGGCTTCAAGCAAGGCAAGTTCATTTTTTTCAAAATGAGTTTTATGTGGTGCTCCCACATTCAAGATCCCAAATCGTTCGTCCCCAGCACGGAGCGGGACAGTCGCGTGATGTGTCAAGCCACATGTATCTCCAGCTTTTTCCTCGAGGGCATCTTCAATTCTTTTACACTCAATAATATTTGTGGCCTTATTGAGTTGGTGATTGTTGTACTTATTGACACACCAGCAGTTGCCATGGCACATCCGTTGCTTTTGGTTACTTGCTAATGCAGGGGGAAGTGCTTCGTCAGCGATAAGATGGTGTTTACCATTCTCGTCTATTAAAAATATCCAACCGGTATGCAGACCTGTTACCTGAAGGAGCTTATTTAAAACATAGGATAATACGTTTCTTGTGTCTGTTCCCTCATTTAACAGTTCAGCGATTTCCTTTAAAATGCTGATTTCCTCGAATCGATCCCGTGCGGACATGAAATTCCCCCCAGCAGTATTTTCTGCTTTCATTATAGCCCATTTACAATATTCAGACTTTATATTTCTTGATGGAACTCAATTTTTCTGTAAAAACTCAAGTATTTCTTTAGTAGGTCCTTCGTAGAAGACGGTCTGCCAACCATTATCTAGTTTATAGGGGCCTTCGACTTTTCGAAGACCCGTAAGCTTAGTCATTATCTTATCAAGATTACTTACTTCAAAGCAGATATGGGCATTTAACGTACGACCAGCTATTAACTCAACTCTAGAATCATCAAGGGTCAAAAACACCATTTCTTCCTCCATGAACCTAAGCCGTTTTTCTTCTTGAAAACCTAAATGGTTTTTATAAAAATCGACAGAGTCCTCAAGATTACCTACTTCAATTCCATAATGATGAAATTTCATAGCAGTCCTCCAAATTAGATGATTAGATTCATGTCTCCAAATTCATGCCATAAATATCTGGCATCAATGGCTTGATCATAAGCCCGTAGAAGATGCTTTTCAGGAATAAAGGCTGAAAGCATATCAAGATGGCTCGCCTTTGGTTCGTGAAATCCAGTAATAATCCCATCGGCTATTTTCAAAGGAAACTGGTCATTAATGTATAAATTCGTTACTCCTGAAAGATTATCGAACTTTACGGCGCTCTCTAGAGCTCGAACCACAGTTGTTCCAACCGCAATAACCCGTTTTCCGGCAGCTTTTGTTTCGAGTATCCGTTGCATCGTTTTTTCGGAAATATGATATTCCTCCTCATTCTCCTCAGGGGTCTGATGCCACTGATCATCAAGCAAGTAACTTAGACCAGTATGAAGTTGAAGAAAATCAACCTGAATTCCCTTTCGCATTAACGTAAAAAGTAGCTCCCAGCTGAAGGCCCTTCCCGCAGAGGGCATTTCCACTGAACCTGGATGGCTGGCAAAAACCGTTTGGTAATAGTCTAACGCCCATGGTTGATCAATATATTCATATCGAACCGGCTCACCAAGTGTATAGAACATATTTAATAGGTTAGGTCCCTTTTTCGTGAATTTCAAAATACTTAATGGTGAATTCTTTTTAACGCCAATTACCGTTGCTGATAATTCGGATGAAAAAGTGAATAGATCACCACTCTTTACATTTTTTTCAACAATGAGTGCCTCCCAAAGATCTTCACCAAGACGTCTGGCAAGTCGAATTTCAGTATTGGTCGTTAATTGAACCTTATTCCTAAGCCATTCTGCATGTAAAACAGCTGGGATGGTGCGGCTATTATTTAAAATAACAAGATCTCCAGCTTGGAGATACTGCGGTAAATGGAAGAAACAGTCATGATCGATGTTACCTGAAGTCCGATCAATTACCATCATTCGGACATGATCTCTCCTAATCCCACGTTTTTCAGGTGGAAGAGAGGCATTCAGCTTATCTGGAAGATAAAAATCTATGACTTTTGCTGCCATCATGACACCTCCTCATGAGCTTGGGCTGAATACCGCTTGCCATTAATGGCTTTTGCTTGATCAGAAGAAAGGTATAAAAAGATGTCGACTACATCTTCTGGTTTTGCTAAAGGGTAATCACAATCTGGAACAGCCAATTGGTGCATCTCTGTATCCATTTCTCCGGGATCAACCATATTGATCCGAACGCCTGTATCGCTTAATTCATCCGCCCATGTTTCAGTGAGACCTTCAACTGCAAACTTCGATACTCCATATGCTCCCCAACCTGCAAAACCAGTGTGACCGGCTTCCGAGGTAACATTGATAATCGAGCCTTTGTTGCGCTGAAGCATCCCAACAACAACTCTTCTTGTTACTAAAAATGGGGATAGTGCATTTACCCTTAATACCTCCATAAAGTCTTCTTCGGGGTAATCAAGTAATAACGGCATGGGGCTAGGTCCTAACATGGAGGCATTATTTATCAAAATATCAATCCTGCCATATGTCGCTTCAGTTAGTGCAACAAACCGTTCCACATCCCTAGATTTAGAAACATCAGCGGTCACTGCAAGGACTGTTGCCCCAAGGTTTTCAGCTTCTTGCTTCACTTTTAAAAGGTATTCTTCCGTTCTCGCGCAGATTGCCAGCATTGCCCCTTCTTTTGCAAAAGCTAATGTCAATGCTTTTCCAAGTCCTTTTGATGCTCCAGTAATCATGACAATTCTATTCTTCATCATCGTTATCTCTCCTAACGTTCTTTATGATTTAAGCATACTGGCAACTGGATCATTCTTCGTCGTAAAAAAGCTTGAATTTTATCTACAACTTTTGAAGGAGAAGAATAAACTACTCTGCATGAAAAAGCAATTTCATTTCGGACAACCTTCCGCCAAAATTCAAGTTATTTCGAGCAATTCACCCACATAAGATGAATGTAAGAATGGTAACAAACTAGAAGGGGTGGGTGGAAAATGAGTCGTATCCAAAAATCGATGCTCGGTGCTTTTGTTGGTGCTTCGTCGGCTGGAATGTGGTTGATCGTGGATCTCTTACTTCCCGAACCAATCGGAGACTACTTATTATTCGGTATTATGGGTGTAGTGCATATGGTCATTGGATGGCAGGTAGCAAGATTGCTCGGAAAGAAAAAGGAAAGTCCATCACCTGAAGTTGAAAGTCTGAAGACATCGGATATATAGAAAAAAGGCTCCCAATCAGTGGATTGAGGGCCTTTTTTGTGAATTTGTTGAAACGCATTCCTGTGTATGCCTAGTTTATTTTGGCAATTAAGGTAGTTTGTGTTTAGCGCATGTTTATGCTGGTACAGAAGGAAACTATCTGTCAAAGGGGGGTTCTTATTTTATGAATGTAATTACAACCTTCAAGGAAAAACGGAAAGAGAAGCAAGTCAAGTATGAACGAAAAATGCTGCGTGAGCTTTCATTAGAAGAACTTAAAAAGAGGGTCGTGGATAGCTTTGGGAGTTATTTTAGAATGGGCACCATAATTGGAAGTGCGATTGAAGAAGGCTGCATTGATGTTGCAATCGAGTCATACCTATTAGGGGCTAAGTATAGTAAATTCGGTTACTACGGGGAATCTGTTGAACAAGTAAGAATGAGATGTTTCAGGTTTGAAAAGAACCTGATTGATGCGTTATATGAGTTCATTTGCTATTGGGGGCATATTGGCGACCATGGCTTTGTGAATGAGTCCCTCTACTATTCATGTGAACACTATGTTACCTATTGGTGGACCGAAGGATTCCAGAAAGGTGAAAAAAGACACCGACTAAAATTGCATTAGGATTTTTAATCATATATACTCTCCTTGTCCCATATAGTTAATTTAGGGACATGCAGGAGGGAAATGATGAATAAGAAACTAAAAATTACGGGTCTCCTTTTAGGAGCTGTTGTTATATTTATATTTATACAATATCGATTTATGGATAAAGATGTTTGGGACCCATGGAATTTACCTTTATCAGGGAAGTTCATTATTATTGACCCAGGCCATGGTGGAGCTGACGGAGGAGCCCAAAGTGGTGATGTACAAGAAAAGACCATTGCCCTTGAAATATCCAATAAACTCCGTGATTACTTACAACAGCAGGGCGCGCTTGTACAAATGCTGCGGGAAGAAGATACAGATTTAGCGCAGGACGGAACGAAAGGACTCAGCCGACGAAAAACAGAGGATTTGAAGAAACGCGTTCAAATCGTTAATGAATCAGAAGCGGATTTATTTATAAGTATTCATTTAAATGCCATTCCTTCACCAAGATGGAGAGGGGCACAAACTTTTTATTTTAGCACCTTTCAGGAAAATGAAGATGTAGCCAAATTTATTCAAGATGAACTTCGAAACAATCTCGGAAATACAACACGACAAGCGAAAGCAATCAATAACGTATATTTATTAAAAAGTGCTAAGAAACCCGGTGCACTTGTAGAAGTAGGGTTCCTTTCCAATCCGGAGGAAAAAGCTTTATTAGTACAAGATAAATACCAGGACAAGGTCGCAGCCTCCATCTATACCGGAATCAACCGATATTTCTCAAATGAATCAAACCCGCCCGAATAAAAGGTGGGTATTTTTTTGGCTATGACACTCCTCACACTGTAAATTCGGACAGGTATGGTATAATGAGGAAGAGTGAAACCGAATACAGAGTTTAGGTGGTGTTTTTATGTTAACTGAGCAACAAGTCAGAGAAGTATTACATCAAATGCAAGATCCATTCTTACATAGAACATTCGAGGAAACGAGTGCAATCCAAGAGATTAAAATAAAAGAAGAAAAGAAACATGTCAGTGTAAAAGTTGCCTTATCCAAGACTGGTACAGGTGAGCAGCTTCAGCTTCAAACTACAATTGTCAATGCGTTAAAACAAGCGGGAGCAGAATCTGTCGGGCTTCGTTTTACTGACCTTGCACCAGAAGAGCTAGCGAAATTTAAGACTGAATCAGCAGGGGAATCGGCTCCTCTCTTATCTCCGGTAAATCAAACAACCTTTATTGCAGTAGCAAGTGGTAAGGGAGGGGTTGGTAAATCAACCGTCTCCGTGAACTTAGCTGTTTCTTTAGCAAGACTCGGGAAAAAGGTTGGAATTATTGATGCAGATATCTATGGATTCAGTGTTCCAGACATGATGGGAATCACAAATCGCCCTGTCGTTCGTGGCGAGAAAATTATCCCTGTTGAAAGAAAAGGGGTAAAAGTGATTTCAATGGGCTTCTTTGTAGAAGACAATTCACCGGTAATCTGGCGTGGTCCAATGCTAGGGAAAATGTTGAATAACTTCTTTAATGAGGTTGAGTGGGGAGATCTTGATTATCTTGTTCTCGACTTGCCACCAGGTACAGGAGATGTGGCATTAGATGTTCATACGATGCTTCCGCATTGTAAGGAAATTATCGTGACAACCCCACATCCAACTGCTGCATTTGTAGCAGCAAGAGCGGGTGCAATGGCTCTTCGCACAGAGCACGAAATCCTTGGTGTTATTGAAAATATGTCTTACTTTGAAAGCAAAGTAACAGGTGAAAAGGAATATGTATTTGGTAAAGGCGGCGGAGAGAAGCTTACTGAAGAGCTTCAAACATCTTTACTAGGCAAAATTCCATTGGGGCAGCCTGATTGGAACGACGATGACTTTGCACCATCTGTTTATGACGAAGACCACCCTACCGGGAAAATCTATAATGACATTGCGCAAAGAGTAATAGATGCAATTTAATCAAAAAAGACCCTCCTGAATATTCCGGAGGGTCTTTCATTATGGACGAACTAGCTATTACCGCTTCCTTCGCCTTTGTCTTTTTTCGCTTTATCCTGTTTTTGTAGTTCCTCAGCAGCTTTAATGAGAATATCTTCAATCTTTGCTTTATATAATGGGCTCTCTAGTGTTTCACTAATGACCGTTTGTAGATGCTTTCTAAAATCCTGGCTTTTAAGTACATCCAAGAATTGTTCTTCCATTTCAGGATTTTTTAAGATATCCATCACCATTTTTTGATAATCGGGATCCTTCATTAATTCTTTAATGAGCTTTTCGTGTTCCGTTTTCATACTTTTTGCGTATTCCTCAACGAACTTTGTATCATCGAACGTCTTTTTCCAAAATTCAACCCCATTATCTGAGGTAAGGGTTTCCCTGATGGCATCTTTGACAACTATTTGGTCCATGACGAGGTGCTGCTTGATTTTTTCATCACGCATAAGTTCCTCAACTGCTTTTTTACCATCATCGGTTTTCAATATATCGACAACCATCTTTTTGGTTTCTTCATAATCCATTCGGTTTTGTTCAACATTCGCTGGGGCACACCCCACAATAGCCAATAGAAAACTAAAAATGAGGAGGAGCGACATCCATTTTTTCATTCGTAAAGCTCCTTTCATAAGGGATCCTTATTAGTTAATATGCTTTTTTTGTTAAAAAATATTCACGCATTGTACAGTGGGAAACTAGCATTTATCCCCTCCGTTTTGGTACAATCATATTTGAAAATATAGACTGGGGGATTTTGTCGTGAAAAGTCGAAATTGGGTAAGGCTGTTTCTTTCTACCTTACTTGTCGGTGCGATTAGCACAATCATTTTTGGATTTTCTATTAAATGGGATGAATATAAAGAATTATTTTTGGCAGCAGATTTCGTAGAAATACTCATTGTAGTATTTTGGTTTATTGGTGCTGGATTTATTTTTAGTATTATTAGCCAAATGGGCTTCTTTGCATATCTAACCGTCCACCGGTTTGGACGCGGACTTTTCAAAGGTGCTTGGGTCCCAGCACAGGTTGTATTAATTGCTTTTGTATTCTTTGATTTAATTTATTTTCGCTTTAAGGTATTTGCAACTGAAGGCGAAAGCATCTCGTCATATGTCTGGATACCGGTTTTGATGTTAGTATTTGCATTAATCATTGCATACTTTAAAAGCAAACAAACAAATAACAAGGCATTTATTCCGGCTGTATTTTTTATATTTGTTGTATCTGTGATTGAATGGATGCCGGCTATCCAAGTGAATGATACAAGCTGGTTGTACTTAATGATTTATCCACTTTTAATTTGTAACGCGTATCAATTATTGATACTTCCAAAAATAACAAATCAAAAAAGCTGATCCAATGGATCAGCTTTTTAATTTAGCTTAATGCGTTATACGCTATTCTTATTCGACTACTTCACTTTTTACATCAGCATTATTAAGCATGTCACTAACCGTCACCAAGGTGAGCCCTTTCCCTTTGATTCCTTTCAATACCCCGGGAAGAGCTTCAGCCGTTTGCTTGGCAGAATCTGAAGCATGGAACAAAATGATATCTCCGCCTTTTGTATGATCTAACACATTGCCGGTAATTTTATCCACTCCGGGATTTTTCCAATCATTTGAATCGATGCTCCAATGGATAAGGGTGTAACCAAGAGAGTCTAATACCTTCACAACTCTTGAATCAAAATTCGCATCGGGTGTTCGAACGAATGAAACGGTTTTGACCCCCATTTTCTTAAATGCGTCCTGGGCTTTGTAAATATCCTTCTTAATCTGTGCATCCTCTAGTTCTGTATAGTTTTTATAATCATAACCCTTGATGCCGATTTGATGTCCGTCCTTTACAATCCGCTCCACAATTTGCGGGTGACGCTCAGCCCAAGAAGCGGAAAGGAAAAACGTTGCATTTTTGACTCCTTCTTTTTTTAAGGTGTCGATAATTGGTAAGGCTTTAGTGTCCCCCCAGCTAATATTAAAGGTAAGTGCTACCGTCTTTTCGCCTTTTTCTCCTTTATAAATCACACGTGGTCCGTTTTCTGTAGAAAAAACAGGAGCAATATTTCCTTTTTCTATATAAAAAATACTGGCTGTAAAAAGGCTTGCGAAAAGAATAATTAATGTTTGTTTAATCCTTTTGCTACTCAGGATGTAGAAAAAATTCATTTTTATCCTCCTTGTCCAAAGCATCTTCTGTAAAAATAATATGCTTGTCATCCCATTTGTATGTGTAAAACTCTCACGAAAAACTGATTCATAAAATAACAAAAATCTGGTAATAACTAGAAACACAATAAACTTGGGGTGAAACTATGATTGGATTATTAGTTGATCAGAAGGAAGTAAAAGAATTAGAATACCTTCTCAAAAGAGAGATGGACGAAATCCTTTTTGATGTGGGAGATGCAAGGATCGATCATATTGTAAAAAGGGCAATGGAAGAAAGATATCAAATCCTATTTCGTTTATTTAAAAGAATTGCTGATCCATCAGAATGCAGCAGGTATATTCGTTCAAAGAAGGTAAATAGTAAAAAGGGATAAATGACGTGTGGAGGATTGTATGTAATATGGTCCTCTTTAAATAAATCAAAAAAGATTATTGACACGGATTTTACATGATGATATATTAATAAACGTCGTCGCTGACGAATATTTAATTTTAATAAAATGCTTCAAAAAAAGTGTTGACTTCAAATTGTCAGCATGTTATATTAAAAGGGTCGCTTCAGAGCGGCGGGTCAAAAAGTTCTTTGAAAACTGAACACAATACAAGCGTCAACGTTTAATCTTTTTTTGAAAATATTGAGCAATCAATACTCTTATTGGAGAGTTTGATCCTGGCTCAGGATGAACGCTGGCGGCGTGCCTAATACATGC
>NZ_LMBW01000016.1:0-70456 GCF_001439915.1 Fredinandcohnia humi
ACCGACGCAAATATCCAGTAATCGACGCAAATAATGTAGAAACGACGCAAATATCCGGTAATCGACGCAAATAATGTGGGACCGACGCAAATACCCGGTTTTCGACGCAATTATTTTGTGACCGACGCGAATATTCGGTGACCTAAGGCCACGTGTATATTTTTACATGAGTTGTTTAAATAAACGTAACCAAATAGATGAATTTAGATTGGTTATTGAACTTTGAGGATAGTAAATATAAATACGCGGTTTATTAGAATTTATGCCTGTATTAAACTGTAAGGAGTACAGAAAGTAAATAGAACTATTTCGAGGATAAATTTGGGTAGTCGCTGTGATGCGCAGATCAAAATAGTGAAATGGGGGATTTATAGTGATTAAAATTGGGGTTATTGGACTTGGAGACATCGCACAAAAAGCTTATCTTCCAGTTTATAGTGGATTAAAGGGGATTGAGTTTCACTTTTACACAAGAAATCAAGAAAAGTTACGGGAACTTGCCAGCCTGTATCGGTTTGAACATATACACTCTGATCTCAAATCCCTGGTTAATAGCGGTATTACGGGTGCATTTGTCCATTCGTCAACATCCTCTCATGAAGAAATTGTTCAGTGGCTTCTACATCGCGGAATTCATGTGTTTGTGGACAAGCCAATTACGGACAATTATGAAGGCGCTAAACGGCTTGTTGAACTGGCCGAGGACCGCGGTCTTATACTTATGGCAGGATTTAATCGTAGGTATGCTCCATCGTATGTAAAATTGAAGGAAGTTGTGCAACCCAATATGGTGGTAGTCCAGAAAAACCGCAATAATCTTCCTGGTGAGCCGAGGACATTTATTTTCGATGATTTTATCCATGTAGTGGATACGATGAAGTATTTATTTCCACATCCGATTGAAGATATGTTTGTGAACGGCCGCATGGAAAATGGAGCCTTATACCAAGTGGTGCTTCAGTTTATTTCCCAAGGCGGTACGGCAATCGGCATTATGAATAGGGATAATGGAACAACCGAGGAAATTGCAGAGGTTATGGGGCCGTGGGAGAAGCGGACCGTCACTAATGTATCCACCCTGGTCATTTCGAAAGGAATGGAAAATTTAGAGGTTCGGAGCAGTGATTGGGAGCCAACATTGTTTAAAAGAGGGTTTGAGCAAATGGTCAGAGATTTTATTCATGCCGTGAGTACAAATTCAGAACCTCAAATTTCAGCTAAGGATGCACTTGAAACCCATGAAATTTGCGAAGAAATTCTTATGAAACTGGCGGGGAAGAAGTGAAAGAAGCATAGTAGATTATCAGAGAGGGTGATAACATGCCAGAATTAAAAGATGAAATCATCTTAAGAGGGCTTAAAGAAAATAATTTAAAAAATATAGATTTAACTATTCCCAAAGAGAAAATCATCGTATTTACTGGTCTTTCAGGCTCAGGGAAGAGCTCCGTTGTTTTTGATACATTAGCAACTGAAAGTAGAAGACAAATGACTTTGAATTACCCTCTTTATGTTCGAAATCAAATGCCAAGGTACGAAAGGCCACATGCCGATTTTATGAAAAATGTAAGCCCTGTTGTAGTCGTAGAACAAAGATCTATAGGGAGCAATTCTCGTTCAACTGTAGGCACATATATGGATATTAATCCATTGATTCGACTTTTGTTTTCAAGAATAGGAAAGCCATCGATAGGTTCTGCCACTGACTTTTCAAGCCAAAGTTCTTTTGGAAGATGTCCAGAATGTACTGGATTTGGGGAGGTCATTGCGCCAGACCTAAATAAGATTATTGATTTCAATAAGTCACTTCGAGATTATGCAGTGAAGTTTAAACCATTGTCGCCTTCAGGTTGGCAAGGCAGATGGATGATGACCGGCGGATTGTTCGATCCGGATAAACCGATAAAAGACTACTCAGAAGAAAAATTCCAACTATTATTATATGGTCCCCCGGAAGGTGAAAAAGTCTTTGCGCCGTTTCACACAAAAAACGGACCTCAACCACATGAGTGGGACGGGTTATTGCCTAGATTTACGCGCCTTTATATCAATCGAGACATCAAAAAGCTAAAAGAAGTAACCCAGGATGATGTTCTAGCTGTATCAACGCATACATTGTGCCCAACTTGCCAAGGTTCAGGGCTAAATCCAAAGGTATTAGAATGTAGAATCAATGGTTTGAATATTGCAGAATACGATCAATTAGAGCTAACCGAACTGCTGGAAGAACTAATGAACATAAATGATCCTATGGGAATATCTGCCGCACAACAAGCAATCCCGCAACTCATCCAACTAGTTGAACTGGGATTAGGTTATTTGAGTTTATCAAGAAAAATGGGGACCTTGTCCGGTGGGGAAGCTCAAAGGGTAAAAATCGCCAAGCATTTGGGGAGCAGCCTAAATAATATGACATACATTTTCGACGAACCAAGTGCAGGACTGCATCCGGAAGAAGTGGATATGTTAATCCAAATGATGAAAGGTCTAAAAGCCCAACATAATACCGTAATCGTAATTGAACACGATCTATCCGTCATAAAAGAAGCGGATGAAATCATAGAGATGGGACCAGGGGCAGGTGTTAATGGAGGAGAAGTTGTCTATCAAGGAAGAATAGAAGGACTAATAAACTCAAAAGCTGCAACAACTCTAAACCATAAGCTAAAAATCAACAAGAATCCAAGAGCGATAGAAAATTATTTTTCAATAAAAAGTGCCAGGAACAATAACTTAAAAAATATAAGTGTAAATATTCCTAGCAATGTCTTAGTTTCCATATGTGGAGCATCTGGTTCAGGTAAAAGCTCCTTAATGTTTGGGGAATTCACGAAAAAATATCCAGAAACGATAATGGTCGGGCAAAGCAGTATAGGAATCTCAAACCGTTCTACACTAGCTACATATATGGGAATAATGGACGATATTCGGTCAATACTTTCAAAAGAAACTGGACAACCTCCAGGTTTGTTCAGCTTTAACTCGTTGGGAGCATGCCCTATCTGCAAAGGAAAAGGAGTCCTGATGCCAGACGTAGCATTTGCAGACCCAGTGACGATTCCGTGTGAAACGTGTGGCGGTACGAGATATTCAGATAAGGCCCTGTCTTATCAATACGAAGATAAAAATATAGTTGAGATTTTAGAATTAACGATTGACGAGGCAATCAACTATTTTAAAATGTCAAAGATCATAAAAAGAGTGAATACACTAAAAGACGTAGGGCTAGGTTATTTAACCCTAGGACAGACAACAAGTTCTCTAAGTGGAGGAGAAATCCAACGTCTAAAGCTTGCAAGCCACTTACAAAAAGAAGGACAAATCTACTTATTAGACGAGCCATCCTTGGGACTACACACCAAAGATAATGGAAAACTATTAGATCTATTTCAGAAACTTGTAAACAAAGGTAATTCTGTAATAATAATCGAACACAATTTAGACTTTATAGGGGCGAGCGACTGGGTAATCGAATTGGGTCCCGGGGGAGGAAAGCAAGGCGGACATCTTATATTTGAAGGCACGCCAGAAGAGATGTTACATGCAGAAACATTGACAGCGAAATGGTTACGGCTTTGCTGATAAATTTGTAAAGGAATCTATTTCTCGATCTTTATATCACATTATGTCAAATTATCTGGAGTGCCTGATTATATGTATGGATTAATTGAACGCGTCATACTATTTGGCAGTCGAGCAATGGGAAACTTTAAAAAAGGGTCCGATGTTGATCTTGTGATTGTTGGGAAAGAAGTTACAAGTAAAATCATATATGAACTAGATGATCTTTTGAATGAAGTATATCCACTTCCATATTTTTTCGACATTCTTCATTACGTGGCAATCAACAATCATAAACTACAAGAGCATGTAAACACAGTTGGAAAAGTAATGTACCAAAAAATATGAAGACAAAACCAATCAATATTCATTAGAAAATAGTAGAACAGATAATGTATCTCCGTTTGAATAATTTTAAATAAAAAAAATTAAAGGAAACTCAACATAAATCTAAAAACCACTTTTCGAAGTGGTTTTTTTGCCCCTTTATTCATTAAAATTCAATTTATTTCATTTTTTTCATTCAAATGTCTATTTGATTGTACCTTTAAATAAGATACAATATTATCAAATAAATATTTGAATGAAAGCGGAGTGAGAAGATGAGTAAGAACGATACCTGTGAGATTTACTGCTATGACGAGGAAAAGGTCAATCGTATACAGACTGATTTACAAAGCATTGATATTGTTAGTGTTTCGCAAATGCTAAAAGCGATCGCAGATGAAAATAGAGCAAAAATTACCTATGCCTTGTGCCAGGATGATGAATTATGTGTCTGTGATATAGCAAATATACTTGGTGTTTCCGTAGCTAATGCTTCCCATCACTTACGAACTCTTCATAAACAAGGTGTTGTGAAGTTTAGGAAAGAAGGAAAGCTCGCGTTTTATTCATTAGATGATGAACATATAAAGCATATCATGACAATTGCGTTGGCACATAAGAAAGAGGCGAAGGTCAATGTCTGATCATCAAGTTTCTCTTTCCGAACAAGAAATGAAAGCGTATCGTGTCCAAGGATTTTCTTGTGCAGGCTGTGCAGCCACTTTTGAAAGAAATGTGAAGGAGTTGCCAGGTGTTCAGGATGCGAAAGTAAACTTTGGGGCATCTAAAGTTTATGTTATAGGATCGACAACAATCGAGGCGTTAGAAAAAGCAGGCGCATTTGAAAACTTAAAGATTCGAGATGAAAAAGAGCAAAGGGTCGAACGTGAACCTTTTTGGAAGCAAAAAGAAAATCTTAAGGTCTATGTTTCGGCGATTTTACTTGTGGTTAGCTGGTTTCTAGGGGAGCAATACGGGGAAGGGCATATTCTTCCTACGATTGGTTATGCGGCTTCGATTTTAATCGGTGGATATTCGTTGTTTATTATTGGTCTTAAAAACCTAAGTAAACTAAGATTTGATATGAAAACGCTTATGACTATTGCGATCATAGGTGCTGCGCTAATTGGTGAGTGGGGTGAAGGAGCAACAGTTGTGATCCTTTTTGCGATTAGTGAAGCATTAGAACGTTATTCAATGGATAAAGCTCGCAGGTCGATTGAGTCATTAATGGATATTGCTCCAAAAGAAGCGTTAATCAGTCGCGGGAACCAAGAAATGATGATCCACGTTGATGAAATTCGGGTTGGAGACATTATGATTGTAAAACCTGGTCAAAAACTTGCCATGGATGGAGTAGTTGTAAAAGGCAAATCAACACTAAATCAGGCTGCAATAACTGGTGAAAGTGTTCCGGTAGCTAAAAATGTCAACGATGAAGTTTTTGCAGGAACATTGAATGAAGAAGGATTATTAGAAGTAAAAGTAACGAAACGAGTTGAAGATACAACCCTTTCGAAAATTATTCACCTGGTTGAAGAAGCTCAAGCAGAAAGGGCACCATCTCAAGCGTTTGTCGATAAATTCGCAAAATACTATACACCGGCTATTGTGATGATTGCTATTTTGATTGCAATCGTTCCTCCATTACTTGGAGGTGATTGGAGCAATTGGATTTATCAAGGATTAGCTGTATTAGTAGTCGGTTGTCCGTGTGCATTAGTTGTTTCTACTCCCGTTGCTGTCGTGACTGCAATTGGAAATGCTGCGAGAAATGGTGTCTTAATAAAAGGCGGCATTCATTTAGAAGAAGCGGGTCATTTAAGGGCAATTGCCTTTGATAAAACAGGAACCCTAACAAAAGGGATTCCTGCTGTAACAGACATCGTGACATATGGTGGATATGAAAATGAATTGTTGGCAATTACGGCAGCCATTGAAAAAGGATCACAACATCCACTTGCATCAGCAATTATTCGAAAAGCAGAAGTAAATGGTTTGAACTTGAATGGGTTGACTGTTGAAGAATTCCAATCGATAACAGGTAAAGGTGTAAAAGCAAAAATAAATAATGAAATATATTATGTAGGAAGCCCAAACCTTTTTGAAGAATTACACGGAAATATCCAAAATGATCGAATGCAAAAGATTAGGGAGATGCAAACTCAAGGAAAAACAGTAATGATATTAGGTACTGAAAAAGAGATCCTATCGTTGATCGCCGTAGCAGATGAGATGAGAGAAACATCAAACCAAGTTATAAAACAATTGAATCATCTTGGAATCGAAACAGTAATGTTGACAGGAGATAACCAGAGAACCGCATCAGCAATTGGAAAACAAGTAGGGGTTTCCGATATTAAAGCGGATTTACTACCAGAAGATAAACTGAATTTTATCAAGGAATTTCGAGCTAGACATCAAAGTGTTGCAATGGTCGGGGATGGCGTGAACGATGCTCCAGCACTCGCGGCTTCTTCTGTTGGTGTCGCAATGGGGGGTGCTGGTACTGATGCAGCTTTGGAAACAGCCGACATTGCGTTAATGTCTGATGATCTAAGCAAATTACCATATACCATCAAACTAAGTCGTAAAGCTATAATGATTATCAAACAAAATATCACCTTCGCCCTAGCCATTAAGTTAGTAGCATTACTTTTAGTCGTGCCTGGTTGGTTAACTTTATGGATCGCAATTTTCGCCGATATGGGCGCTACTTTGATAGTTACATTGAACAGCTTAAGATTACTAAAGGTTCGGGAATAGATATTATAATGTACGATTAAGAATAAGGCATCGGTCACAACCGATGCCTTTAATAATCGAATTATGGCTTAACCGCTAAAGTGCTATCTTTAAGTGTTAATGCGCTGGGGGTCAGGCACATTTTTTAGAAAAAAATAAAGTAGACAATCTAGCACCGTTTGAGTGACATAGAATTAAAAGCTTGACTCATTATTTGAGTCAAGCTTTTTAAAATTCATCAGTGGAACATTGTTGTAAAACAAGAATATTCGGGTCGTCACTGTGACATATTGAGCCATTTGTAACATGTGGAGCCTAAATATTTGGTTAAAAAAAATAAAAAGGACAAAACTATTGGTTGATACCAATTAACTTAAAAATAGGGTGATATTTTTGAAAGACTTTGAACAAATTCAAATGGGTTTTTATGAAAGTGCAGATAGCGGAGCAATGAATTTACCGGTTTCCTATACCGAGTGGGAAGAAAGGGCAAAAGAAAAATTAGCCTCAGGCCCCTTTGGTTATGTGAACGGTGCAGCTGGTGCCGGTGACACGATGAAGGCGAATGCAGATGCCTTTAAACAATATCGAATTCGTCCAAGAATCTGTCGGGATATTTCAAAGCGAAATTTGGAAATTTCATTATTCGGCGGTAAATATCCTGTTCCATTTTTATTTGCACCGATAGGAGTGAACTCAATTGTGCATGCTGAAGCGGAGGTTCCCCCCGCAAAAGCGGCTGCAACGCTCGGGATTCCGTATATTTTAAGTAATGTTTCGACAACGCCAATGGAAAAAATTGCAGAAGTCATGGGTGATGCACCAAGATGGTTTCAGCTTTATCCGCCAATCAATCAAGAATTAACGAAAAGCTTTTTAAAAAGAGCTGAAAAAGCAGGATTTTCTGCGATTGTTGTGACGATTGATTCGACTCTTTTAGGTTGGAGAGAAACAGACCTACGAAATTCTTTCCTACCATTTTTAACTGGAGAAGGGATGGGCAATTACTTCACTGATCCTGTTTTCCTTTCGATGCTTGATGCCCCCCCGGAACAGGATTTAAAGGCTGCGTGCAAAATGGCCTTGGATGAAGGAAACAATGCCTGTTTTTCTTGGAAAGATCTAGACTTTATTAAAAAGGAGACAAAACTACCTGTTTTATTAAAAGGCCTCACCCATCCTGATGATGCCCTTTTAGCCGTAGAACACGGAGCGGATGGGATTATCGTGTCAAACCATGGTGGACGGCAACTGGATGGTGCAATTGCTACATTGGAGGCACTTCCTTCTGTTTGTGAAGCGGTGGAACATAAAGTTCCTGTTCTGATGGACAGTGGAATCCGAAGAGGGGCTGATATCATCAAAGCATTGGCGTTAGGAGCGTCTGCTGTACTAATCGGACGCCCGTATATATATGGTCTTGCGGTAGCAGGAGAAACAGGGGTCAAAGCTGTCATGGAAAATCTCATTGCAGAAACAGAACTACAGATGGCTATATGTGGAAGGAAGTCTATATCGGAAATAGATCAATCACTTGTTATTAAAGTTTAAATAGAAGGAACTTACTGAGTTACTCGGGGTTTTGCCCGAGTACTCTTTTCTTTTGGCTGTAAATTTAGGTTCACATTCACGTAACATCCAGAGTTAAGTACCATTCCGCCTTATGTATGTAAAGGATACTGTAAAAGTGAATGTCTAAGGGAGAGTGGGTAATTCCAGTCCTTAAAAAATAAGTTGAAAAGGCGTTGTTTTTTCAACTTATTTTAATCAATTTATAATAGACTTGTCATCTCCAACTGGCTCTACATGCACATGAACATCTTGAACGTTGTGTTCCTTCATTAAAATGACCTCCACTTTTGTTGATATTTCATGTGCCCGGGTAATATCTAAATGATTCGGAACAGAAATCACAACATCCACAACATTGCTATTACCGTATGTTCTCCCTTTAATATCTTTTACTTCTAAAACCCCGTTAACATACAAAATGGTCTGTTTGTATTCTTCTAAATCCTCTATATCAAAGCCATCTGTTAAATAATGAGAGGATTCTCGGAAAATGTCCCAACCAGTTTTACAGATTAATAATCCGACAACAAATGCTGTCACAGGATCAAGCCAAGGTATACCAAGCTGAGAACCTAAAATTCCGATTGCAGTACCAATGCTAACCCATGCATCAGAGAGATTATCTTTAGCTGCAGCCATCACTGCATGACTTTTTACTTTATAAGCTAAATTTTTATTATATCGGTATACTAATACCATGATAAAAGCAGAAATAAACCCGGTCCATGCTGCAATCATATCAGGTGATTCAGTTTTACCACTAAAAACAGATGATGCTGCACCGTATAGAACTTGAACACCAACAACCATCATGATTAAAGATGCAATTAAGGAAGAAACGGTTTCAGCTTTCCAATGGCCATAAGGGTGATCGTCATCAGCGGGTTTTTGAGAAAGTTTTAAACCAATCAAAACTGCAACAGAAGCAACTATATCAGTAGTGTTATTTAAACCGTCGGCTTTTAAAGCCTCTGAACCGGCGATATACCCTACGATTAATTTCAATACCGATAAGAAGATATAAACGGCAATGCTTAATATCGCACCACGTTCCCCTAGCTTCAAATCTTGATACCTCTGCTCCATTTCATTTCCTCCCAAAATTCACATTGAATCTTATTGTAACAAAGGGGTTTCGTGTTAGTCTACGGCAACGTTTTTGTGATATAGCAACAAAGTATCTTGTTAGGAAAGAGTTTTAACTGAAGGAAAAACTCTTGGGGAAGAGCACTAATGAGAGTTGGATTTGCGATAAAGCGGTGGAAAAATCTATAATGCAGTATTAAAGGGTTCATACTAATCCATACACGAAAAAAACCTTGTCTTTTCGATTAAAGCCGATTATAGTGTAATAGTAATGACAACTGACAAGACACTTGGGAGTGGAGATAATGACAGAAAAAACAATTTCACAGCGAAAGCTCCTTGGTATTGCAGGGCTTGGCTGGATGTTTGATGCTCTTGATGTAGGGATGCTTTCGTTTATTATTGCAGCACTGCACGCGGAATGGGGTTTGACACCACAACAGATGGGGTGGATCGGAAGTGTGAACTCAATCGGGATGGCTGTAGGTGCTCTTCTTTTTGGCCTATGGGCTGATAGGGTTGGTAGGAAGAATATATTTATTATCACCTTATTATTATTTACGCTTGCGAGCGGTATTTCCGCATTTACAACGACCCTTTTCGCCTTTTTAGTTCTACGATTCTTTGTGGGCATGGGTCTTGGTGGAGAATTACCAGTAGCTTCAACACTCGTTTCAGAGAGTGTTTCGGCGAAGGAGCGCGGGAGAGTTGTTGTTTTACTAGAAAGCTTTTGGGCATTTGGTTGGTTACTTGCAGCACTTATTTCATATTTTGTAATTCCTTCATTTGGTTGGAGAGTTGCTCTTATCCTGGGTGCTCTACCTGCTTTATATGCCATATATTTACGTCTTAATCTACCTGACTCTCCGGCGTTTTCACCCAAAAAAGCGGAGAAACGGTCGATTGGTCAAAATGTCCGAGATGTTTGGTCGAAGAAATATGCACGTTCCACATTCGTCCTTTGGATGGTCTGGTTCACGGTTGTTTTTTCATACTATGGCATGTTCCTTTGGCTGCCAAGCGTGATGGTTATGAAAGGTTTTAGTATGATTCAAAGTTTTGAATATGTATTAATCATGACTTTAGCTCAGCTGCCCGGTTATTTTACAGCTGCATGGCTTATTGAACGGGTAGGAAGAAAATTTGTGCTTGTCACTTATTTGCTAGGGACGGCGGGTTCTGCACTAGTTTTCGGCCAGGCAGAAACGACTGCAGTTCTGATCGTTTCAGGTATCTTATTATCATTCTTCAACCTCGGTGCCTGGGGGGCTTTATATGCTTATACACCTGAACAATATCCGGCTGTGATTCGTGGAACAGGCGCTGGTATGGCCGCGGCTATCGGTCGTGTAGGTGGGATCCTTGGTCCACTTCTTGTTGGATCGCTGGTTGCTGCAGGTAAACCTATTGGTTTCATTTTTGCACTGTTTTGCGCTAGTATCGTCATCGGTGTGATTACACTTGCAGTTTTAGGAAAAGAAACAAAGCAGGTTGAATTAACATAGAAGAAAGAGTCATCAAAAGACATGAGCAAAGCTCTCCATCTTCTCACTGAGGTGGAGAGCTGGTTCTGTTATTTAACCAAATGAACATTTGCAATGCAAAAGCATCATTAAAGTTTTGTGGGTCATAGCCGCTTTCCATTTTAATTTTATTAAGACGGTAGATTAAGGTGTTGCGATGGATGTAAAGTTTACTCGCTGCTTCTTTTATATTGAAATTCGAGTCAAAAAATGCTTGAAGCGTATCTAAATGATTTTTAAGATCACCCATGCTCTTTAGTATTCTTTCTGAAAACTGTTCAGCTAGCTTTAGTTCGATTTGGTGAACGAGTGCCTCCGGTTCAATGTCTGTATAAGAAATGATCTTTTGTTGTGATGTACTGATGGCTAAGGCAATTTCACATTCACGATAACCCTGGTTAACGTGTAGAAGTTGGTGAATTAGTGGAGAGAACCCCAGACGAACGTGAACCTTCATTTTTTCAAATTCTTTAAAAAGGTATGTTAACTTCTTTTTTGCTCCTTCATGAGAAACCTCAGTTAAAAGCAGTAGTAGTTTATTTCCATGAATAAATCCTGCTAACACTTTTCCTTTACCAATCACTTCTTCTGTGTTTTTAATAAGCAAGTGACTTGAAAAAGAATAATCAAATATCTCAATTAAGCTAACGACGAAAGGACCCTTAAGCTTCATATTTAGTAGACTGAGCCAGCGTTCAATATTAATAGCGTAGGGACTAACCTTTAATAATTCTTCGATAATAGTCTCTTTCGTTCTTTGGCGCCATTCCGTTTGGGAAGTCATGTAAGCTTGCTTCATCAATAACTCGGCCATCATCTTTACAAGGCCACCACGCTCTCCTATTATTTCGGGCTCTCCTGTAATACCGATGACTCCAACAACCTCATCATGAAAATGAATCGGTAAATTAATTCCTTGCTGTGTTCCACGAAGTTGTCCTTGATTTTCAGATGTAATTTCTAGTTCCCTTCCAGTTTTCACTACTTCTAATGCACCTTCATGGATTGAATCCAGACGAGAGGGATCGCCGGATGCGATAATAACTCCATTTTCATTCATGATATTAATATTTAGGTTCATAACTTTCGAAGTTTCTTTGACTAACATCTCAGCAATTTCCCTTGTAATCATCTAATTCTCCTTTTGGTTATTAAGTACAAATAATTATCTGAATTTATATAATTATTTGTATTCTACATATAAAGAAGATTTGAAGCAAGTACATTATAATAAAAGAAACGGGATATTGTAAGCGTTTTCTGATAAGGAGGGGGACAAAGTAAAGATATTAATTGCGCCAGATTCATTTAAGGGCAGTGTAACTGCGATAGAAGCGGCCTTATCAATTGAAAAGGGAATTAAAAATGCATTTCCGAATGCAGAAACGAAGTTAATACCTATGGCGGATGGAGGAGAAGGAACGATGGAAAATCTCGTTTCTTCGACGAAAGGACATAAAGTTCCAGTGACAGTAACAGGTCCTCTTGGTAAACCTATTGATGCATCTTTCGGGGTGCTAGGTGACAATGAGACATGCATTATTGAAATTGCCAGTGCATCGGGCTTGGATTTAATTGATCGTTCTGAGCGTGATCCATTAACTGCAACAACGTTTGGAACCGGAGAATTAATTAAGAGAGCACTTGATGAAGGATATCGGAATTTCGTATTAGCAATTGGTGGATCTGCCACAAATGATGGTGGCGTTGGTATGCTACAGGCACTTGGGATGCAGATTCTAAATCAATCTGGAAAAAATGTTGCCTTTGGTGGTGGTGCATTAGATCAAATTCATGAAGTCCTTATTGATCAATTTGATTCACGAATTTATGAAAGTCATTTTTTAATTGCTTCTGATGTGGAAAATCCACTAGTAGGTGATAAGGGAGCCTCTCGTGTATTTGGACCACAAAAAGGTGCGACAGATGAAATGGTTCAAATTCTCGATCAAAATCTTACACATTGGGGGGATGTGGTGGAACAGTTAACTGGTATCCGATTGCATGATATGCCGGGTGCTGGAGCTGCCGGAGGGATTGGTGGAGCTTTTCAGGCATTTTTCCCGTCGACAATGAAAAGAGGGGTCGATGTCGTTATTCAATATTCAAAGCTGAAAGAAAATCTAGAGGATGCTGACTTAGTCATTACGGGGGAAGGCCAGGTAGATTTTCAAACAGCATATGGAAAAACGCCCATGGGGGTCGCTCAAACAGCAAAGGAACTTAACATTCCAACTATTGTTATTGCTGGCTCTATTGGTGAAAGGATTCAAACGTTACATCAATACGGAATCATCGGGGTTTTTAGCATCATAAATCGTCCAATAAGTTTAGATGAAGCGATGAAAGAGTCAAAAAAATTGTTAGAACTCACAGCTGAGCAAGTTAGCCGTACTTATTTTTTCAATAAAGAGGGGGTAAATGGAAATGAAGATCAAGCAAACGATTGAGAAAGTACCTGGTGGATTGATGGTTGTGCCTTTGATGCTAGGGGCGTTATTTAATACTGTGGACCAAATGCACATCCCAACAGTTATGAACGGCTTAAAATCTTTGGGGGTTGCCCCAACTGCTGACGGTTTTTACGAGTTTTTACGTATTGGGGGATTCTCTGAACAATTATTTAAAAATGGTGCATTAACATTGATTGCATTATTCCTATTTTGTGCAGGTAGCCAGATGAATCTTCGAGTCGGCGGGATTGCGTTGAAAAAAGGGGTATTGTTGACAACATCGAAATACCTAACAGGACTTGCCGTTGGGGTTATATTTGGATACTTCTTTGATCCAATGAATGGTTTCCTTGGTTTATCTACAATGGCAATTATTGCGGCGATGACTAATGGAAATGGTGGTATGTTTGCTGCCTTGACTGGTCAATACGGTAACAGGTCAGATGTTGGTGCTGTATCTGTGTTATCACTAAATGATGGACCATTTTTTACCTTAATGTCATTAGGCCTTTTAGGATCTAAATTCCCAATTATTGCATTTATTGCTGTTTTATTACCGATTGCATTAGGAATGATTCTTGGAAATCTTGACCCTGAAATTCGTGAATTTTTGGCTCCTGGTGAAATCCTGCCAGTTCCATTCTTTGCGTTTGCACTCGGTGCAGGAATGAGTTTTACAACATTCTTTAACCCAAGCGTTGTTGGAGCGGGGTTACTTCTTGGGATTATGACGGTCGTATTAACCGGATTAACCGGTATTCTCGTGTTCAAGCTGTTTAAAGAAAAAAGCCAAATTGCCCCGGTGGCTGAGGCCTCCACAGCGGGGAATGCGGTAGGTACACCTGCAGCAATTGCAGCTGCTGCAGTCGTTGCATCTGGTGCTGGCATGATGAGCGCCGCTGAAGCCCAAGCTTATCAGGATATAGCGAACATTGCTACGATGCAAATTTCAATTTCTACTTTAACGACTGCTATTCTTTGCCCAATTGCCGTTATATTAATGGATAAATACCAAAGAAGTAAAGGTATCGATGGTAAGCTGGAAAATCCTAGGGCGCCAAAAGATCCTGGAGTACCGGTGTAAGAAAGACGCTCCACCCCTGGTCGATTAAGAGGCTAGGGGTGTGGTTATTTATTGAAATAATGAATCACAAAGGAGAAAAAAATGCAAACAACTTTGTTATATGGAAAAGAGAATTTAACGATTAACGTTCCGGATGATGCACTCATTTTAGAACCACAAAATCCCTCAAGCCTTGCTAATGAGATGGATGCTTTACAAGAGGCACTTAAAAATCCAATTGGATCACCTCCTTTAGCGGAAATGGTGAAAGCAACGGATAAGGTAGCTATCGTCATTAGTGATATCACACGGCCAACCCCTAATGAAAAACTTGTTCCAGCATTAATTAAAGAATTGAGTCATGTGCCGCTTGAAAATTTTGTGATTATTAATGGAACAGGAACGCATCGTGATCAAACCGAGGAAGAGTTTGTCCAAATGCTTGGTCAATGGGTTGTTGATCATATTCGTATCGTTAATAATCAGTGTCACGATAAAGAAACACTTGTCAAAGTAGGACATAGTCAATTTGGCTGTGATGTTTATTTGAATAAAGAATATGTTGAAGCCGATTTTCGCATTGTAACAGGTTTTATCGAGCCTCACTTTTTTGCTGGATTTTCCGGTGGACCAAAGGGAATCATGCCAGGGATTGCAGGGATTGAAACTATCATGACCTTTCATAATGCACGGATGATCGGCGACCCGCTATCAACTTGGGGAAATATGGTCAATAATCCTCTCCAGGATATGACAAGGGAAATCAACATGATGTGCAAACCACATTTTATGCTGAATGTTACCTTGAACCGTGATAAGCAGATTACAAATGTGTTTGCCGGGGAACTAATTGCTGCACATGACAAAGGCTGTGCCTATGTAAAAGAGCATGCCATGTCAAAATGTGATCAGCGTTTTGATGTGGTAATAACATCAAATTCGGGCTATCCACTCGATCAGAATCTGTACCAGGCCGTAAAAGGAATGAGTGCAGCTCATAAAATTGTGAAAAAAGGTGGAACAATTATTATTGCTTCAGAATGTTCAGATGGTCTTCCAAGCCATGGGAATTATGCGGACATATTAAAGATGGCCAAATCCCCACAAGAAATCTTAGACATGATCAATAATCCTGAATTTAAAACATTTGACCAGTGGCAAGTGCAGAAGCAGGCTGTCATCCAGGTATGGGCGGATGTATATGTATATTCATTACTTACAGATGAACAGGTGACACAGGCGATGCTTAAGCCAACACATAATCTTGAAGAAACGATAGAGCAGCTTAAAGTAAAGTATGGAAAGGACATGTCTGTAGCAGTACTACCATTAGGGCCATTGACCATTCCGTATGTTGATTCTGAGGACTAATACTGATACCTTCTAAACTATTAAAATTTATTGCCTTTTTATATTGTTTGAAGGGGGATTTAGTAGGTATTTCAATGAAGTATGATTTATACGATTTTAACTTTATTCAGCAGGGGTTCAAACCCCGGCTGAATAAAGTTAAAGCCTCCGGCGGATGCCACAGATTTTCAAAGGTAATTTTTCGAGCAGTAAGATCAAAGACTAAAAACGCCACTTCCTGTGGCAACGTCTTTGTGACCCACCTCGTGTGGGCCTAAAATCTGGGCGCAAATACGCCAAGGCGCATTTGATTAGAGGAGGAATGGGGCATGTCCCAAAGTTTTTCAGCGGTTTTAATGAATGAGAATGATAATGTTGCGACTGTTTTAGCTGATTTAGAGGCTCAAATCATTGTTACTGCCTCGTATGGTGACAGGAAGCTGAATGTAAAGCTCTTACAATCTATTCCTTTTGGACATAAATTCGCGGTTGGTTTAATTAAAAAGGGTGAAAAGATTTATAAATATGGTGAAATCATCGGTGTTGCTTCTAGTGACATTGCTACGGGAGAGCATGTTCATGTTCATAATCTCGAAGGAACACGTGGTAGGGGGGATTTAAATGGATAATCAACAATATTTTATGGGGTATAGACGTACGGATGGGAAAGTGGGGGTTCGTAATCACGTATTGATTCTTCCCACTATCACTTGTGCGACACAGGCTGCATACCAAATTACCCAGCTAGTGCATGGGACTGTTAGTTTTATACATCAGCATGGTTGTACACAAGTAGGGGTGGATTATGACCAAACGTTTCGAACGTATGTGGGGGTAGGACTTAATCCAAACGTGTATGGTGTAGTTGTACTAGGATTAGGCTGTGAGACACATCAGGCGAGAAGTGTAGCGGAAGAGATTGCAAAAAGCGGAAAACCGGTTGCGACGGTTTCAATACAGGAAAATGGCGGTACCTTACAAACGATCGCCAATGCAGCAAAAATTGCAGCAAAAATGGTTCAGGATGCTTCTGCAATTATGAGAGAGCCGTGCCATGTTAGTGAGTTAATTGTTGGAACGGAATGCGGTGGTTCAGATGCATGTTCTGGTCTTTCTGCAAACCCTGCAGTTGGCCATGTTAGTGATTTAATTGTAAAAGCGGGTGGTACCGCAATACTTGCAGAAACTACAGAATTAATCGGTGCCGAACATTTACTTGCTAATCGAGCGGTCGATGAACGTACTGTTGAACGCGTATATGAAAAGATTAAGCAGGCTGAAGGTAGAGCGCTAATGATGGGTATAGATATTCGGACAGGTAATCCGACACCAGGAAACATAGCAGGAGGATTAAGTTCGCTTGAGGAAAAATCACTTGGAGCCGCTACAAAATCTGGCACGAGCCCGCTTCAGGAGTTAATTAACTATGCAGAAACCCCAACCAAAAAAGGGCTTGTTTGGATGGATACACCGGGGCAAGATATTGAACAACTGACAGGAATGGTAGCGGGAGGGGCACAGGTAGTCTTATTTACAACTGGTCGTGGTACGCCAACGGGATCACCAATTGCCCCTGTAATTAAAATTTCAACAAATACACCAATGTTTAATAGTATGGGAGATAATATGGATTTGAATGCAGGAACAATCATTGAAGGGAAAGAGACCGTACAATCAGTTGGGGAATCTATCTTTGAAGAAATAAAATCCGTTTCATCTGGTAAACTAACAAAATCGGAAATTTTGAAGCAAAATGACTTTGGCATTTGGAGAATTGGACCAACCTTTTAACTTATTCAGTAGGGGCTCAAACCCCTACTAAATAAGTTAAAGCCTCCGGCGGATGCCACGATTTTTCAAAGGTAAATTTTCGAGCATGCGGCCAAAGACTAAAAACGCCACGTCCTGTGGCAACGTCTTTGTGACCCACATCGTGTGGGCCTAAAAAAATCGGGCGCAANCAAGACGTATTTGATTCTTGTCTTCTATTAGGATGTGTGGATGGATTGAACAATAAAATTGGGATTATTGCAGATGATTTTACTGGGGCAAATGACTCTGGTGTGCAGCTTGCTTTAAAGGGCCTTCGTTCTTCGGTTATCCTTGACCTTAAGGAAGAAGGTAATTTGCAAAACCAAGATGTGTTAATTATCGATACGAATAGTCGAGCCTTAGCCACAAAAGAAGCAGGGGCAGCTGTGAAAAAAGCTGCCCTCATGCTACAAAGCTTGGGTTATCAATGCATTTATAAAAAAGTGGATTCGACATTAAGAGGAAATATAAGAGCTGAACTTGAAGCAATCGAAGACGTCTATCAGCCGGAGTTAATCGTCATTGCACCAGCACTACCAAAAATGGGAAGAACGACAAAGTCAGGCTATCACTACGTAAATGGAACTTTAATCTCAAAATCAGAATTCGGGAAGGATCCGAAGACGCCTGTTACGGAAAGTTATATTCCACATTTGCTATTCAAAGATAGCGGGAGAAAAGCTACGGTTTTATCTGAGGATGTGCTTCATGGTACTGAAGTAGAGTTTCTTCAACAAATTGATGATTATTTGAAACAAGCCATATCATGGATTGTATGTGATGTAGAGCGGGAATCTGATTTTCAAATGATTCTAGAACGATTTATCATGACAGGAAAAAGGATTGTTTGGGCGGGGTCTGCCGGTCTAATTGAATACTTGCCTGAAGTCTTACAATTAAAAGGAAAAACTATTCACAATTCACCACCAGTTATAGGTAAAACATTAACAGTATCGGGCAGCCTCTCAAAAACGACAAATCTTCAGCTTGAAGAAGCATCTCACTTAAAAGATGTGTTTGCCATTAAATTAGATGTCCGGAAATTGCTTCAACCAAACCTCGAGACAAGTTCAATTTTAAAAGAAATAAAAGCACATTCCCATGCAAGGCATTACATGGTGTATGTTGAAGCGAATGAGGAAAATCGTAAAATTGCTCAACATGAAGGTGCAAAACAAGGTTTAAGTCAAATAGAAATTAGTGAGCGAATTGCGAATAGCTTAGGAACTGTGGCAAAAGACATTTGTAACCAAAATCAATCAATTAATGGATTGATATTAACCGGCGGAGATACAGCAAAGGCAGTCTGCTCGATACTTGGAATTAACGAGATGGAATTGGTTTCTGAAATCGAACCAGGTTTGCCGTTTGGACGATTAATTGGATATGAAAAAGATCTTTGGGCCGTTACGAAAGCCGGGGGATTCGGTAACAATGAATCTTTGAAAAATGCAATGCACTTTATGACAAGGATGTGTGAACATTGACGAAGCAAAGGCCAATCATTGGAATTACTATGGGAGATGCTGCCGGGGTTGGACCCGAAATTATTTTAAAAAGTCTTGCTGAACAAGAAGTCCATGAAATATGTAACCCAATCGTAATTGGTGATGCAAAAATTCTTGAGCGGGCAAAAGCTTATGTTCATTCTACGCTCTCTATTCATTCCATCCAGCAGATTGATGATGCAGACTTTCAAATGGGGATTGTTAATTGTCTTGATCTAAATTTATTGCAGGTGGATTTACCCGTTGGAAAGGTTTCTGCAGAAGCAGGCCATGCCGCGTATGAATATTTGGCAAAAGCTATTGAACTAGCAAAACTGAAGCAAATAGATGCAATTTGCACCGCACCGTTAAATAAAGAAGCCTTGCATAAGGGCGGACATATATATCCTGGTCACACGGAGATATTGGCTGATTTGACCGGGACAACAGATTTTTCGATGATGTTATCTGCGCCTAATTTGAAAGTCATTCATGTGACAACACATGTGGGGATACTCGATGCAGTTAAGATGATCAATCCTGAACGAGTATATAATGTGATCAAATTAGCGGATGAGACTTTAAAAAGATCTGGAATTAAAAATCCTAAAATTGCTGTTTGTGGAATCAATCCTCATGCTGGTGAAAATGGGTTATTCGGGTACGGCGAAGAGGAAGAGAAAGTTATTCCTGGTGTACAAAAAGCTCAGGCTGAAGGAATAGAGGCTTATGGTCCATTGCCTGCTGATACTCTATTTTTCCGTGCAACTCGCGGGGATTTCGACATTGTTGTCGCGATGTATCATGATCAAGGGCACGGACCCGTAAAAGTACTGGGGCTTGATGCTGGGGTAAATATTACAGTCGGCTTACCCATTATTCGAACGAGTGTTGACCATGGAACAGCTTTTGATATTGCGGGAAAAGGGATTGTGGATGAAAAAAGCTTAACTGAAGCCATTCGCCAAGCAGTAGATTTTACACCGGAGTGAGTTACTAAATAATGCTAATAAATACGGGTTGACGCTCTTATAGGAAAGCAACCCGTAGCGATTGCAAGGGCACTTTCGATGGAACCAGATATAATGTTATTTGATGAGCCAACATCAGCACTTGATCCGGAAATGGTAGGAGAAGTTCTGAAAGTGATGAAGGAACTTGCTGAATCTAGGCTTACGATGTTAATCGTAACGCACGAAATGTAATTTGCAAAAGAAGTATCTGACCGTGTCGTATTTATGGACAAGGGAGTTATTGTTGAAGAAGGAAGCTCAGAGCAAACTTTCAATAACCCAATACAAGATCGTACTAGGAAGTTCCTAAAACGTACTTTAAAAGAATTGAATGCCTAAAAGGGAATTGTATTTCCTATCAATAAAAAAGAAGTAAATTCGGAAGATGGAGTTTACTTCTTTTTATTTTGATTTTTGCAGCATTATAGAGACAATGACAATTTAGGTTTTATCATATATATTTATCTCAAACGCAAGATATTTAGGGGTGAGATGAATGATTCAGAAATTTCTGACGGAATCCCGTACTCTGTTAAAATTGAGTGGTTAGAGAGCAATCTTGGTTTCTCATTTGGTGCATACTATGATGAATCAAATATACACTTTGGTCCTATAGTTCAACAACCAGAAGCCTATATTGGGAATGTAGTTGCCCCATTAGATGAACAAGGAAAAATTAAAAATGATGGAACAGTTACCTTTTTACAATCCTTTGTTGATGCGTTTGTTGATTGATAGATACCGTGTCCCCCTTTTTTTGTGGAAAGAAATCTGGGCCGATGTACCTGTCCTTCTTTGAAATCGACATCGGTTGCTGTATTATAGAATTTCGGAATATTAACGTCGCCGCGGTAAAGTATACTAAAATAAAAAGGTTAATGTGAGGAAACAAATTGATACGTATAAACAAAGGCCTAGACAGTGTAATTATTTTGGTTCACGAGATTTATGGAGTTAACCAGCATATGAAATATTTTAGCCAATTGCTGTCGGAACAGGGATTTGATATTATCTGTCCAAATTTATTAGGGCGCGAAACACCTTTTGATTATTCGCAAGATGAAGTTGCCTATCATCATTTTATAGAGAATGTGGGTTTTGTGAGTGCTTCGGGAAAAATTAAAAATGTTTTACGTGACATTAAGGGCAAATATCAAAGGGTATATATTGTTGGGTTTAGTGTCGGGGCAACTGTTGCTTGGTTATGTACTGAAGAAAATGGCATCCATGGAATGATTGGATACTATGGTTCAAGAATTCGAGACTTTGTAGAGATAGAACCTTCATGTCCAACGTTGCTAATCTTACCACAAGAAGAAAAATCGTTTAATGTTGATGAATTTATTTTAAGGTTGGATAAAAATAATATCGAGACACTTAAGTTGAATGGGTTACATGGATTTAGTGACCCGTATTCTTCAAGATATCATAAAGAATCGTCCCGAAGAGCAATTGATGAAATGGTAAGCTTTTTCAAAATACATAAATTTTAGCGTGTGAGGTTTGTTCCACATTTGGTGACGGAATATGTTGCCGAAACTTGAAAATAAATAGTGCCTCATGTATTTTGAAGAGAGTTAAAAAATGTTTTCCTTTAAGAACACCTTTAAGAGAATAGGAAGTGTAGATTATGATAAAAATCGAAGTACCAAATCCTGATGTTATATTAACAAAACAAAAACAGGTAGGAGAAAAAGTTGAGGCAGTAATTAGCAGCATATATGGCTTTACAGATTATCATCGAATTCCACGTGATAAGGGCGGGATCATCTTATTTTTCAACACGGAGGATGATCTTTTATATGTCGGTAAAGCCCGAAAATTACGTCCAAGATTAAAGAAACACTTTGAGGATACCGTTTCCCCAATTAAAATGCATCGAGATGAGGTTTATAAAATTGCGGTGCTCGTTGTCGAGGATCCAGTGGAAAGGGACATTTACGAAACGTATATAATTAATAAACAAAAAGCTAAATATAATATTGAAAAAGTATTTTTTAAGTAGACCTTTCATTAATGGTACGCGGGGACAAGTACCGCGTACCACCACTTTTAGAAGATGATAAATGTATGACAATAAACCTCACTCCGTCCTACCGCTACTTTCCCTTTTAATGTATAGTTAGAGTTAGCTTTAATAATGAAGCGTGAACTGCAATAATGGTGTTAGAAAAGGGGACAAACAATGAAAAGGATTATTTTATCAACAGAAAGTGGAGCCGATTTACCAAAAGATTTAGCTGACAAACATGCTGTTCAAGTGGTTCCAATGCACATCATTATGGATGAACAGGATTATTTGGATGGTTCTTTACCTGTAACGGACATATATGACTATTATGAGCGTACCAAAAAAATACCTTCGACAACTTCCACAAATCCCCATGAGTATCATGATTTTTTCACAAAAATAAAAGATGATTTTCCTGATAGCATCATTATTCATATTGGTTATACATCAAAGGCATCCTCTTCCTTCCAAAATGCGTTAATCACAGCGGAAAATTTTGAAGATCTTTATCTAATTGATGCTTTGAACGTTACTGGCGGATTAGCTGCAATTGTGTTATATGCTGCGACTTTACTAGAACAAGAGCCTGCTTTAGAACCTGCTAGCTTAATAAAAAAGATAGAATCAATCGTTCCTAAATCAAGGCTGGCCTTCATTCCTGGTAGCTTGGACTTTTTAAGAGCAGGTGGAAGGGTAAGTAATATTGCTTATCTTGGAGGGGCTTTGTTAAAAATAAAGCCATGTATTGAATTAATTGAAGGAAAACTTGTATCAACTAAAAAATATCGTGGAAAAATGAGTGTTGTAACGGAAAAACTTATGCACGATTATTTAAATCAATACAACATTGATCGAGAACAACTATATTTACTTTATTCCATTGGACTTGATGAAGATATCAAGCAACGGATGGAAGAAATGGCAAAAGAAGCTGGTTTCAAAAATGTAAAATGGATTCAAGCTGGTGCTATGATTTCTACTCACGCTGGATCTGGCGGATTCGGGATTGCGGGATTAGAAGTATAGGACAAACTTGCATTATACCAATAATACCCACTTGTATTTTTTATTGCCTCCCACAAACTAAAGTTAGTAAATTTTAGGTTAGGATGGGTGGTATGTACAAATACTTTTGGGTTTCTTTTTTTGCACTATTCCTGCTTACTAATAGTGAAATTGCAGCTAAAGATATGGAACGGGAATTACAGCGTCCATTTACAATTACAACATTTCCTTCATCTTTAATTGAAGAAAATGAGGAATTAAAAAAACGAAATGTTTATCGACCAATGGCAACTATTTCTATTGCTCCAACTACATACAATTCAACAGAAACTACAATTACCACAGTCGAACGTAAAGATGAAAATGCAAATCAAATCGATTACCATATTTGGCGTACCGCTGACAGTCCATTAACTATGAAGAAGTTTACATCCACGGATAAAGAACGTAATTTTTCATTTTTATTTGACACAAGTGAATTTTTAGCGCAGCGTGGCGAATATCAGGTAGAGGCATACATGGTCGATGAACAAGGAATAGAAAAGCTCATTGCCCAGAATACATTTTGTTTTGAGCAGAGTGTGCCAATTCTGATGTATCATGCCATCGATGAATTTAAAGGAAAAGGCTTACAAGGTTTATTTGTCTCACCTGCAAATTTTGAGGCGCAAATGAGGTATTTAAAAGAAAATAAGTATACACTTCTTACCTTTGAGCAGTGGGATGAAAGGAATAAGGTGAACAAACCCATCTTGGTTACATTTGATGATGGAATGAAGAACAATATGAATGCACTCCGAATCCTCCAAGCTTTGGAAGATGAAAAATTCCTTCCTAGGGCTACTGAATTTGTTGTTGCAAATCGAATTGATACATCCCCATATTGGTTATCATCGGAGGATATTAAAGAAATGGTGAGTTCCGGTATTTTCTCGATTCAGTCCCATACATTGACCCATGCCGATCTGCCAATCATCTCTAATTTCGATAACGAACTGAATGCTTCTAAACAAAAAATTGAAAATCTAACAGGTTATCCTGTGATGGCAATTGCATACCCGGCAGGTCAATTTAACAATAAAGTCGTAGAAGAAACAAGGAAACATTACACATTTGCAGTTACGACAAAATCTGGCCAATTTATTAGTAAAGATCAACCGAATGAATTATTGCTGTTAAGACGTGTTCGCATTTCAAACGAAACCACTCTTCGCCAATTTGCTTGGCTTGTGCATTGAGACACAGAATTTGAAATCGATTTAAAAAACTCCCCTTTAGAATTTTGTTGCTCTAAAGGGGTGTTTTGATTCAAAGGTGCCTGCTGCTTGTTCATTCAATTACTGTTCCTTTACTTTTTCTAGAAGAACAGAACTTATGAAGAAAGTATCAATGCAGGAATAGGTCATTTTTTGTCAAATTAAACAGATGAAATAACATGTTTTAAAAGGAATTGATGAAAGAATGCAGAAATAAAGTAGTCATGGGTTTCATTTTTTTGACTATAAGGATCAGCGGAGGAGCGGATTATATGAAAAAAAATATTTTAGTATTAGGTGGTACACGTTTTTTTGGACGGAAGTTAGTAGAGTTGTTACTTGAGGATGGGCATAATGTTTCAATTATCACTCGGGGTATGTCGGGTAATCCATTTGGTGACCGGGTTGAGCATATTATCGCAGACCGTGAAAATAAAGTGAATCTTTTAGAAAAAGTAGGAGGTCGAACTTTTGACATTGTTTTTGATAATATTTGTTATTCTCCAAAAGCTGCCTATACATTCTGTGAAATGTTCAATGGGAAAATTGGTAAACTACTATTCACCTCGACCCTCTCAACTTACACGGTGGATGGGAAGGCAAAAAGTGAGAATGATTTTGACCCGTATACATATGAAATTAAGATGGGAGGCAGCACAGATTTCACCTACGGAGAAGGAAAACGTCAGGCTGAAGCTGTTTTCTTTAAATACGCAACATTTCCTGTTGTTGCGGTGCGTTTTCCTATCGTAATGGGAGAGGATGATTATACTCGCCGTTTGCATTTTCATGTCAACCGAGTTTCAAAAGGAGAACCGATTGGTTTTGTGAATATGAGTGCAGAAATGTCATTCATACAAGCTGCCGAAGCTGCCCAATTTTTAAAATGGGCAGGCATGGCTGAAGAAGTGGAAGGTCCGTATAATGCAACTGCAAATGGAAAAATTTCTTTATCTGATTTAATCAATCTTGTCGAAGAAGCAACAGGCAAAACAGCGGACATCTATATTTCGGAAAATGAGGAAATAATGTCTCCATATGCAGTTGAAGATACATGGTATATGACAAATGAAAAAGCAACAAAGGAAGGCTTCCAATTTACTGATTTACATGATTGGTTAAAACCACTAATAGAAGCGATCGCTAAAGAGTGACACTCTCATCTACATCGGGGCTAGATGAAATTTGCTTGTGCCATCAAATCTAGGGCTACTCAAAGCATGGTGACCGATCCGTTATACAGTATATCTGGTTATTAACACCTGACGGGGAAAATCGTTAGGTGTTTTTTCTACAAATCTAAAAACGTAGAACATACAGGTTCATCCCATATAATAAATAGTCAAAATGTGTTGGAATAAATCGGTATTTGTGATTAGAAATATCGATAATGCATTATCTGGTAGATACATAACCAAAAATACTTATGCTGTAAATAAACATGTATATTTACATTGTTATTTTGCGGTGTGTAACATATACTATTTGACAAAAGGGGATGATAACTTTGACAAATATTAAACCGGTTTCAGATTTAAGGAATTATACAGAGGTGCTCAATGAAGTTGCAGAAGGTAGTCCAGTTTATTTAACTAGAAATGGACGAGGAGAATATGCAATAGTAAAACTTGAAGAATTAGATAAATTGAAGGCGGCAGTCAATTTATTGGCAAAATTAGAAGTTGGGGAGAGATCAGCAAGAGAACAAGGATGGTTGTCGGCAGATGATGTAGAAGAGAAATTAGGTTTATAATAATGCGAAAGGTTAAATACTCCCCGGCTGCTTTGGAAGATTTACAATATATCCGCGATTATATTTCAGATAATTGGGGAGAAGATGTTGCAACAAAGGTATTGAAAAAGATTACATCTGATATTAGAAGACTAGAACAATATCCTTTATCAGGCGTTGATCTCGGAAAAATTATTGATGTTCCAACAGAATACCAGTATTTATTTTCGGAAAAAAATTATGTTTTTTTTCGTATTGAGTTAGATATAATTCGAATTGTACGTGTGTTAAACGAGCGACAGAATTACATGCAGCATTTGTTTGGAATTAGTTCCGAATCTAAGGATAAATGAATGAAAAACGAATACAGGGCCTGATCCCCACTAAATTAAAGTGTAAAAGTACTGGGGTAGGCCCCTCTTCTTTTTGAAGTCGAAAAAAAATATCTCCTTTAGAATTTTGTTGCTCTAAAGGGGAGTTTTGATTTAAAAGAATTGCGTGTGCTCGCTGCTTATTCGCTCAAATCCAGTTCTTTTACTTTTTCTATGAGGTACTGAAATCCATATAAAAGCAAGGAATCTATAAACAATAAGAGGGATAATTGAATTTTTTTCATTCGAACCAATGATGCAATTCCCCATTTTGTCAGCCACTTATCTACTAATATAAAGGTAAAAATCGAATCAACTGCAAAATTTAATAGAAGATATCGAAAAAACTTCCCATAAGTCAATTTAAGGATCCATATCGAACCAATCATAAATGGACCCCAAACAAAAGGGAATGAGCCTGGTAATTTGGGGTGGAATTTTTCATACCACCACCACCAGGTTCTTCTTTTGGCAACAACATTTTCCCACATTGTGATTAGAGCCATAAATACTCCTGCTGGCAGAAATCGTTTAACTGAATTTTTCCCCATTAAGAGAAGGGAAAGCCAAGAAAAGACCAACATCAATAGTAATAACAATTTTTTATATTTTATGAATTTCCCCATTACAAACCCTCCAACAAATTACATGTATGTTTATTGTTTCATAAATTTTTTGTACTTATGTATTCTACAAAAATATATAATTGGAACTGGTTTGGAAATTTTGGAAGTGTATTACAACGATGATTACCATAAACTAATTTGAGGATAACAAATGAAAAACGGAGGTATTTTCCTTGGGTATTTTTAGTAAGACACAAAACACCCCCAATACGTTAACCGCGGCCGAAGTTTCCGCACTCTGGCTTCAATATTTGGGTGATAGTATGTCAATATGTGTGTACAAATATTTTCTTGCCATTGTTGAAAATAAAGAGATAAAACCTATATTGGAAGAAGCGTTAAAATTGTCTGAGAACCATGTTAAGAAAATCACCCAATTTTTAAAACGCGCAAATTTTCAAATCCCAACTGGGTTTACGGAGCATGATGTAAATGTTAATGCACCGCGTTTGTTTTCTGACCAATTCTTACTTTTTTACAGCTATAAAATGACCATACATGGATTAACTGCTTATAGCCTGGCTATTACAAACGCGGAACGGCAAGACATTCAAAATTTTTTTTTGAATGCACGGAAACATCGAAGGAATTGTTCCAAAAAATTGTGGAATTGGCTAAAAAGGAGCCGAAATTTACAAGTGTACCTTCCATCCCTTCCCCTCATGTGGCGAAGTTTATCGGTCACCCGGATTCATTGATAATTTAATGGGGGACAAAAGACCCCTAAATAGTTCGGAAATTAGCACCCTTTTCTTTAATTCAACAAAAACAGGGTTTAGTAAGGCATTAAGCATGGCTTTTAGCCAGGTGGCTAAACTAGAAGAGGTCCGTGATTTCATGGTTAAAAACGTTAAATTAGCAGGGCGAGATGCTGAAAGTCTTGACGCTATATTAAAGCAAGATCATTTAACAATACCTGAAAAATGGGATATAGAGATTACAGATTCCACTGTAAGCCCATTTTCTGATAAATTGATGATGTTTCATGTAGGGTTTCTAGTACATGCCGCTCTTACTTATTATGGTGCATCGATAGGTTACAGCCATAGATCGGATATCGTCTTAAACTATTCAAAAGTTTTTACCAATGCAATGAAGGCTGGGGCATTTTCCTACGATATTATGGTTAAACACAGCTGGCTGGAAAAACAACCAGAAGCGATTGATAGAAAATCTCTGGCGAAAGGTCAGGGAAAAGAAACGGAAAATTAAGGGGCTGACCTCCGCGTATTGGGGGCCAATGGAATTAAGTCCTTGAAATACGAGGAGTGGTATAATGGCACGTGTTTTATTCATTAATAGTGGTTCGGAAGGACACGTTAATCCAACAATCGGAGTGGTGGAAGAGTTGGTTTCGCGCGGTGAAGATGTCGTGTATTTTACAATCGAGGATTTTCGGGAGCGCATTGAGAAGACAGGTGCAACTGTAAGGACCATTGATGTTCAAGCATTTATAAAAGCCTTTATCTCTGGTGGAAGAAATAATGTACTCGAAAGAATTAATGGCCTTTTACGAACAATAGATATTATGATACCTAGCGTTCTGGAACAAATTGAAGGTGAACGCTTTGATTATATCATCCACGATTCCATGTTTGGCTGTGGCCGAATACTTGCCCAAATACTTAATCTCCCTGCCGTCAATTCGTGTTCTTCTTTTGCCCAGTCTAAAAGCTCATTTGATAGCATGTTCAACCAACTTTCGGAAAATATTCCTTCAGAAACATTTGATGAATATAAAAGGCTTACGACAATGGTGGAGGAAAAATATGGGGTGGAGATCCAAACTCCGTATGAAGTCTTTTGTAATCCTGCACCACTGACAATTGTATATACAACTAGGGATTTTCAACCTGTTGAAGAAGAATTCGATCAAACCTTTAAATTTGTAGGTCCATCCATTACTTCCAGGAAGAAATATCAACACTTTGACCTTACTAAATTCAAAGGGGAAAAATTAATTTATATATCACTGGGCACGGTTTTTAATCAAGCAATTGATTTTTATAAGCTATGTTTTGAGGCGTTTGGCAACACGGAATATACAGTGGTCATGTCGATGGGGGAAAAAGTTCAACAATCTGATTTAGGAAAGATACCCGAAAATTTCTTTATAAAAGACTATATTCCGCAAATAGAGGTACTTAAACACATGAAATTATTTATCACACATGGCGGAATGAACAGTGTCCATGAGGGTCTCTTTTATGGGGTTCCGCTTATTGTCATTCCGCAAAGTGCTGATCAGCCGGTTATTGCTGCTCAAGTCGCCAAACGTGGAGCGGGTATTCAATTACAAATGCAAGGTTTGACGGCACATCAACTACTGGAATCTGCAGACTACGTCTTAAGCCAGCCAACCTTTCTTCAAGTTGCGGCAAAGATGAAGGAATCATTCCAACAAGCGGGTGGGTATCAACAGGCTGTTAATGAAATTATAGATTTTAAAAGACAATACAACATGTAAGGTCTGACCCGCAAATCTAATGTATACTGTAACTATCCAGTTAACAAACTAGGATAATCTTTTTCTAGGAGAATTACGATGAAAGTAGATTGTTTGATTGTTGATGATGAGATTGCTTTAGCTGAAACTACTTGTGAATATTTTAATATGTTTGAGGTCAAAACGGCATATGTGACAAATGCGGAGGAGTGCGAACGTTTTATGGCGGAACATGAACCTTCATTGATTCTTCTTGATATCAATCTTGGGGATTCTTCTGGATTTGATTTATGTAAAAAATTGCGCCAAACAACGCAGATTCCGATTCTTTTTATCAGTGCACGTTCCAGTGATGACGATGTGCTGATTGCTCTAAATATAGGTGGAGACGATTACATACAAAAGCCATATACACTAAGCATCTTACTGGCAAAAGTAAAAGCAGTACTTAAAAGAGTTGGCAGTGGCTCTAGTAACCAACAAGAAGTTTTGGAGTTTGGACCCATCCAGATTGATACAAAGCTGCAACGTATCCGAGTTAATGGTGTCGATGTTCAACTAAAAACGATGGAATATAAACTTCTATCTTATTTGGCAAAAAATAAAAATCGAATCATAACAAAGGATGAATTGTTTCAAAATGTATGGGGCGATTCATTTGTAGGGGATGGGACCCTCAATGTACATATCCGTCATTTACGTGAAAAAATTGAACGTAATCCAAAGGACCCGCAATTCATAAAAACAGTATGGGGAACAGGGTATGTTCTTGAGGATAACAACGAATGAGAATAAAATTACTACTTGTAACGATACTGGTTATTTTTAGTACTGGAATTTTTCTCTCCGTACTAGTTATTAAGAATAAAAGTATTTCGGAAGTGGACCTTGTAGCATTAAATGATGTGGTTAAAACTGCCGAACAAAATTGGGGGCAAATTAATGAAGAAATTTTTCACAACAGCGGCATAAAACAACCATTTACTATTATTGATCACTTGGGAAATGTGATTTATCAAACACCAGGTAATCATTTTATCGATTTAAACGGTTCCATCAAAAATCGAGATACATTTATAGATTTGAAGAAAAATAGTGAGATTGTAGGAAAAATAGTTATCCATAACAACGAACAAGAATTAGTGCAACAAATGAAAAGTGAACTGATCCTATCGATAAGCTTGATTTTTGGTTTAGTAATGATTGTTAGTATTTTTTATATAATCTATATTTATAGAACGCTATTAAAACCATTTCAGCAGCTTCAAAATTTCGCAGCCAATGTGGCTAGGGGCAATCTAGATATACCTTTAAATATGGACAAGAACAATTATTTTGGTGCGTTCACGGAAAGTTTTGATATAATGCGTGAGGAACTTGATGCTGCACGCCAAAGAGAGTATGAATCCAACCGTAGTAAGAAAGAGCTTGTCGCCTCATTAAGTCACGATATTAAGACGCCTGTTGCTTCAATTAAAGCAGTTAGTGAATTAATGCTCATGCAGACAAAGGATCATAAGGTGATCAAGCAAGTGAACACAATCTCTTCGAAAGCCGAGCAAATTGACTTACTGGTTACGGATATGTTTCACGCCACTTTGGAAGAACTGCAACAGTTAAAATTAACAATAACTGAAGTTTCGAGCGAAGTGCTTGTTGATATGATTGAGAATGTCAATTATAATCATCAAATCATCTATGAGCCAATTCCACCATGTATTATTTTAACGGATCCCTTACGTATGCAGCAGGTAATGGACAATATTATTAGTAATTCATATAAATATGCTGGAACAAAGGTTATGATTAAGACACAAATTAATGAGGGTTATCTTGAACTCCACATTATAGATTCTGGACCAGGAATGAGTGAAGAAGAATTACCGCTACTGTTCAATAAATATTACCGCGGTAAAAATGTCGAGGGCAAGAATGGATCGGGCCTTGGGCTCTTTATATCGAAGTACTTCATGGAAAATATGTTTGGTCAAATTAGCTGTTCCAACCGTAAAGACGGTTTTACAATAGTCTTAAAAATCAAACTTGCATGAGAATTAAGAAATAGTTAAGAATTACACAAAGATTTAATAAGAATTCATTTTGTATGATAAGACTGTAATCTTCATTACGGTCTTTTTCTTTTGGATAAAAACAGATGAATTTCATAAAGGGAGATGTAACAAATCATGCCAAAAACAATTATTAGAACGGAGAAGCTATGTAAAAGCTTTTCTAGCGGAGGTATTCAGCAACATGTGTTAAAAAATCTAGATATTAGTTTAGTAGAAGGGGATTTTACAATCATCATGGGTAGTTCAGGATCCGGGAAATCCACGCTGCTTTACGCAATTAGTGGAATGGATAAACCAACATTAGGTGAAATCGATTTTGCTGGAAAAAATTTAGCTAAATTAAACAATGACCAACTAGCGATTTTTAGAAGAAATAATTGTGGTTTTGTATTCCAACAAATTTATTTGCTGGATAATATGAGCGTACTTGATAATGTACTGGCAAGTGGTCTTTTAGTAAATAAAAATAAGCGGAAACTCGTAAAAAAAGCGAAGGAATTATTAATACAAGTAGGGATTGATGAACACTCATGGTCTAAATTTCCAACTCAGCTTTCTGGCGGTGAGGCTCAGCGGGTTGGGATTGTGAGAGCGATTATTAACAGTCCGAAGGTATTATTTGCAGATGAACCAACGGGTGCGTTGAACTCCGCATCCAGTGATCGTGTTTTAGATGTAATCACGAATGTAAATCGTAATGGACAAAGTATTGTCTTGGTAACCCATGATATTAAAACTGCGTTGCGAGGTAATCGAATTATCTATTTGAGAGATGGTGTCATTTGCGGAGACTTGCAGCTAGGCGCATACAGTGAGAATGATAATTTCGAGCGACATGAAAAGCTTAAACACTTCCTTGCAGAAATGGGGTGGTAAGGTGAAAATTATGAATCTAGCTATGGCGAATATTCGAAAAAGCAAATCTGCTACAGCCTCTTTATTTATTTTTATCTTGGTTGCGGCACTACTACTTAATATTGGCTTAATGGTTATTACACAAATAAATCCATTTTTTGATAATAAGGTTGAGCAATTACATGATCCTCATGTAATGATTATGATGGATCAGACTAGTTATCATTCGACCCATGATGAATTTATCAAGAATTATTCGGGGGTAACAGAGACAGAAACAGAAAAAATTGTCATGATGGGCCTTGCTACATTTAATTTTGGTCGTAGTGAATTAAATAGCAGTGTCGCTATTTTTAATGCAGGAAACAATCGCTTGATTGGACCGCTAAAGTTGATTGAAAAGCTAGATACAGCGGGTGACAATGATATTTATGTGCCCTACAGTTTTAAAACAAACGGGGATTATGAATTAGGTGATCATTTTATCCTTACATATCAAGATAAGGACTATGAATATCGAATTGCTGGATTCTTAGAAACTACAATCATGGGTACAACCAACATCGGAGTTATGAAATTTATGCTACCAGAGACCTCCTATCAAACATTAGCAGAAAAAGTAGACGATCAGTCAAATGGGATGATCCTATCTGCAGTGATGGAGGACAAAGCACAATCGTCGAAATTACTAAATGATTTCATGAAAGAATTTCCCCAATTGATGGTGGGGGAAGCGACATCATATATTTGGGGATTAGATATTGAATTGGTGAAAAGTGTAAGCACACTGACCATTAACATCGTCGCGACAATTTTAGTAGCTTTTGCAGCCATTATCGTGCTTGTATCACTAATTGTCATTAAGTTCCGTGTTTCAAATAGCATTGAAGATGGGATGGCAAATATTGGTACCCTTAAAGCGATCGGCTATACAAGCGGGCAAATTCTTTCATCAATAATCCTGCAGTTTGTTTTAATTGCCATTAGTGCAAGTATGGTAGGGATTGCTTTATCATATGGTTTAATGCCTTTCATTGGGGGTATTATTGCATCCTTATCTGGTTTGGTATGGGTTCAAAGCCTTGACCTAATCATTAATTTAGTCAGTATTTTCCTTGTTGTGTTAAGTGTTGTAATCGTTACATTGCTTTCTGCCTTCCGTGTTCGAAAAATTCTACCTGTTGCGGCACTTCGCGGGGGTATTCAAACACACAGTTTCAGGAAAAATCACTTTCCTTTGGAAAAAGCAAGAGGTGGTCTTCACTTCTTACTTGCTATTAAATCGATGCTAGCGAATACAAAACAAAATATGATGATTTTTTTAATTATTGGTGCGTTAACTTTTGCTACAATTTTTTCAGCGGTATTGTATTACAACATTGCTTCAGACAAAACGGCATTTGTTAGCTTATTCGGATCAGAACCAGCGAATTTGTTGGTAGCTGTTAAGTCAGATACAGATACAAGTGAACTTTTACGTGACATTGAACAAATGGATCATGTAAGGAAAGTAAATATATTCGACTTAATTACAACAAAAGTTGATGATCAAACCGTATATACAAACGTTACTGATGATTATAACCAATTGGAGAATGATATCGTCTATGAAGGGCGACAGCCGGTCCATGAAAATGAAATATCCATCTCATGGGTTGTATCAAATCAAATCGATAAGGGAATTGGCGATACAGTTGAAGTTGAATATGGGGCAGAAGTAAAAAGTTATTTGGTAACTGGACTCAGTCAATCAATTGGTAATTTAGGACAGGTAGCAGCCGTAACAATGGAGGGAATCCAACAATTACAATCGGATTATAAAGGTACGACCCTTTATGTATATCTAGACGGTATATCGAACAAGGACTTTATCAAAAATGTTCAGAAACAGTACGGAGATAAGATAATTGACACATTAGATATCGATGAAAATATAGAGAGCCAAACAGGTATGTATACAGCGGCCGTGTTTGCAGTGATGCTGATGGTTTTGATTATTACTGTTCTAGTCGTTGTGATGATTCTGTATCTAGTGATCAAAACGATGATTATTAAGCGTAAGAAAGAGTTTGGCGTCATGAAAGCAATCGGCTATTCCACGATTCAACTGATGAATCAAATCTCGATTAGTTTTCTGCCCGTGATTATTACAGGTGTTGCAATTGGCGGTGTGCTTGGCTACTTTTTCACCAATCCAATGCTCTCCGTCTTACTATCAAGTGCAGGTGTAAAACGGTTGGAATTTACGATGTATTTACCAATTATTACAATGATTTGTGCAGGTATTCTTATTTTAGCTTACATTGTCTCAATGTTCGTATCGCTAAGGATCAAGAAAGTTTCTGCATATGATTTAATTACAGAATAGCATACAAGGTGCCTGATCCCCGGTCAACTAAAGTGATAATGCGCTGGGGGTCAGGCTCCTCTTTTTTTGTTACAAAATCCATCCGCTTAATGTTATAGTTTTATGGATGGTATTAGTTGTTATTTTTCAGATTGGTTGGTGCTTTTTAGGGGGAATCTAGATGATTATTACACTGACAATGCTTTTGTTAGGAATCTTATTAGGGTTTGTTGGGGCCGGGGGATCTGGTTTTATTATTGCGCTTTTGACGGTTGCGTTTGGGGTACCAATTCATACAGCACTTGGGACTTCGCTTGCTGCAATGGTATTTACAACTTTGTCAGGAGCTTACAGCCACTATCGCGAGGGTAATATAGATGTAAAAACGGGATTAGCAGCCGGTGTATTTGGTGCGGTCACTGCCTATCTGGGCTCTGGGATTGCAGCATGGATTCCGGTTCATATATTACATTGGTTGACTGCTGGAATGTTGTTCTTATCTGCAATTATGCTGTTGGTTCGTTTGTTTTTTGTGAATAAAATTGGCGGAAATCGTAAATTGTCTATACAAGTTGGATTTTTTGTGCGTTCTGCCTTGGTAGGAAGCGTCTGCGGTATTTTATCGGGGACATTTGGGATTGGTTCGACTCCATTTATCCAGATTGGGTTATTGGCTATATTAGGATTATCGGTTCAAAAGTCAGTTGGTACAACGATGTTGGTCATTCTACCGATCGCTTTGGCTGGCGGGATTGGTTATTATTTTGAGGGATACCTTGATGTTCTACTACTTCTCCAAGTATTGGCGGGAACGATGGTCGGTTCATATATTGGGGCAAAATTTACGAATTATGTTCCACTTCCAGTTTTGAAGAGTGCAATGGTACTCACACCGTTAATAGCGGCGGTTATCTTGATGTTCTAATAGTATTTAAAAATAATCCTCAAAATGACCGCATTCGCAGTCAATTTCTTTTTGAGGTTTAGTAGTCTATTATTTAGGCTTTTTCATTGTAAGTATATAACTTTTTCTTATCATATCGTGTATTACTTCTTCTGGAATAGTACCATCAAGAATTATAGAATTCCAATGGTCTTTATTAAGATGAAATGCTGGAACTACTGAAGGATAAAATTGACGCATCAAGTCCAGTAAATCAGGTTCATCTTTCACATTGACCCAAATATGGTCATCCTTTTCAAAAATCCACGCGAAAATTTTTTTGTTTTCTTTATGTCTTATTACCGTATAATTTTTATCACGAAATGGCTCATCTATATATGCGTTATCAAACTGCAAACAGTAATCAACAACTTCTCCTCTATTGTACATTGTTGCATCTCCTTCGATATGTCAATATGCGTAATATTGACAAAACTGATTTGCCGTTTTAATTACATTATTTGATAAACAATATATTAATTTTAGCGAAAATACATGATAACTTATAATTTTTTTAAAAATAGGAATAATCTTTTAGAGAACAGCCTTACTTTAAGTGAAAAGATGCATACATAATAAAGTTGCGATTATTATTTAAATCGTTTAGTATATATAAGCAAAATGTTATATAAGGATGTTCTTATGTGAAGAAGGTGAAAAATTATTTGGAGAACCTTGAATTCATGGCTAAACAGCTAAAAGCTGTAAGTGACCCCAACCGATTAAAGCTTTTATCATGTCTTAAAAAAGGGGAAGTATGTGTTTGTGATTTTGTTGATGTATTAAATATTTCTCAGCCTGCGGTTAGTCAACAATTAAAGAAATTAAAGGATGCTGGAATTGTTGTCGAAAGACGATCAGGCACATGGAAGCATTATCGATTAAATGATGAGCTGCCTCCATATATTAAGTCTATTATTGATCATTTGAAAGAAATCTCAATTATTAAATGTAATTGTTAATTCATATAAAATCGCTGCACCCTCGTGTAAGTAGTAGGAGGTTCATATATTGACATCAGTAATCTTAGCTTCAGTTATTTTCTTAATTACACTTGTTTTAGTCATATGGCAACCTAAAGGTTTATCGATCGGTTGGTCTGCCTGCGGTGGGGCTATCCTAGCCCTCCTTGTTGGAGTAGTGAATTTTAACGATGTAATAGATGTTACATCAATCGTTTGGAACGCAACTTTAGCGTTCATTGCAATCATAATCATTTCCTTAATTTTAGATGAAATTGGATTTTTTGAGTGGTCAGCCTTACATATGGCTAGAGCTGCTAAAGGTAATGGGGTTCGGATGTTTGTCTATGTGTCTATATTGGGTGCATTGGTTGCAGCATTCTTTGCAAACGATGGAGCAGCCTTAATTTTGACTCCAATCGTATTGGCGATGGTTCGAAACCTTAACTTTAATGAAAAAATGGTGTTTCCATTTATCATAGCTAGTGGATTTATTGCAGATACAACCTCACTTCCGCTTGTCGTAAGTAACTTAGTTAACATTGTTTCGGCTGACTTTTTTGGGATTGGATTTGCGGAGTTTGTATCAAGAATGATTATCCCAAATTTCTTTTCATTAGCAGCAAGTATTTTAGTTTTATATCTATTTTTCCGTAAGAGCATACCAAAGAATTATGATATGGCTCAATTGAAGAAGCCGGTAGAAGCGATTCGAGACATGAAAATGTTCAAATTATCTTGGATTGTATTAGGGATTCTTCTTATTGGATACTTTGCTAGTGAATTTACAGGTATTCCTGTTTCCATCATTGCAAGTATAGTAGCTATCTTCTTCCTTTTCATGGCTAAAAGAAGTCCTGCTGTGAATACCCGTACTGTAATAAAAGGTGCTCCCTGGAATATCGTATTTTTCTCAATTGGTATGTATGTAGTTGTCTATGGACTGCGAAATGAAGGACTCACGGATTTATTATCTAACCTTATCCAGGTAACTGCAGATCAAGGTTTATTTGCTGCAACGATTGGGATGGGATTCATTGCGGCCATTCTATCTTCCATTATGAATAACATGCCAACTGTAATGATTGATGCACTCGCGATAGCGGATACAAACACAACCGGTGTGATCAGAGAGGCACTTATTTATGCTAACGTCATTGGCTCAGACCTAGGGCCAAAAATCACGCCTATTGGTTCTCTTGCCACTCTATTATGGCTGCATGTTCTTTCACAAAAAGGCGTCAAAATTTCATGGGGTACTTATTTCAAAACAGGTATCATACTCACGATTCCAACACTGTTCATTACATTAGTCGGTTTATATATCTGGTTACTTATAATTCATTAAGGGAGACTATACACAATGTCGAAAAAAACGATTTATTTTTTATGTACAGGTAACTCATGCAGAAGCCAAATGGCAGAAGGATGGGGGAAGAAATATTTAGGAGAAGAGTGGAACGTATTAAGTGCTGGTATTGAAGCACATGGCCTGAATCCTAATGCTGTAAAAGCAATGAAAGAGGTTGGAATTGATATTTCTAACCAAACCTCTGATATCATTGATCCTGAAATCTTAAATAATGCGGATCTTGTGGTTACTTTATGTGGAGACGCTGCTGACAAGTGTCCGATGACACCACCTCATGTAAAACGTGATCATTGGGGATTTGATGACCCGGCAAAAGCTCAAGGTACTGAAGAAGAGAAATGGGCTGTGTTCCAGCGGGTTCGTGATCAAGTGGGTGAAAGAATTAAGCGTTTTGCTGAAAACAGCTGAATGATCAGAGAGTATATAAAAAGATGACACAAAACCTTCATACAACGTTAATCTTCTTGTCATTGTACATAATAATAATTGTGAAATAATGCTGGGTATACTTCCCGATAAAAATAAAACCGATGATATACTGTTTTTTTATTAATGCAAAAGTAGAATAACATATTACAAAAGTGCCTAACCCTGGAGTTAGGCACTGTTTCTGAAGATAAGAAACAAAAATTTCTCTTGCTTTTAAGTGGAAGGAAGGGATACGTAAGAGGAAGGATTTTTACGAATAAGTCCCATCCCTTGCTTTATTATTATATTAGGAATACAATTTATTTATATCTTATGTTCAAGATAAATTAATTCGAGGTTACTTTAAAACTAATCCGAATAAAAGGAGAGGTTAAAATGAATTTTGAAGGTAAAGTAGTCATTGTTACAGGTGCAGCTGGTGGTATAGGGAAAGAAGTTGTACGAAAATTAGCGAACGAAAAAGCGAAGGTTGTATTAGTTGATTTAAATGAAGACGCAATCAAGGCTGTACAATTTGAGCTTGGTTTAACAGAAGAAAATAGCTTAGTGGTAAAAGCAGATGTTTCGAATGAAGAAAATGTTAAAAATTATGTAGAACAAACTGTTGCAAAATTTGGCCGTATTGACGGCTTTGTAAATAACGCAGGCGTTGAGGGTCCAGCAAAACCACTTGAAGAAGTTACTGAAAAAGATTTTGATTTTGTCTACGGCATTAACGTAAAAGGCGTACTCTTTGGTCTTAAATATGTATTGCCAATTATGAAAGAACAAAAATCGGGTGCAATCGTTAATACCTCATCAGTAGCTGGTTTAATTGGTTCGCCAAGCATGATCTTATATAACTCATCCAAACATGCTGTGATGGGTATTAATAAGGTTGCAGCTTTAGAAGCAGCACCATTTAATGTTCGCGTAAACACAGTAAATCCAGGTGTAATTAATACACAAATGATGCGTAAAATTGAAGCGAATGTTGCACCAGGTGCAGAAGAAGCAGCAAAAACAGCTTATAACGATGCAGTACCAATGAAACGCTACGGTGAACCAGAAGAGGTCGCAAACGTAATTGTATTCCTTCTTTCTGACGAAGCTTCTTATGTAAGCTCATCTTCATTCACTATCGATGGTGCTTTATATAACGTTTAATTTTTAAAAGTAAGGCAATAAACCACAAAAATAAAAGGGTTGTCTAATAAACACTAGAATAGCAGAGCTGTGAGGGGGAAATGTAAAATTTTCCCTCTCGCAGCTTTTTTGTTGGATTTTTCTGTTTAAAATTTGTTAGACGGATGCCTCCATCCTTCATTTGACTGCGCGTAATTCTACACCACTAATTTAAAGACTTCTCATTCATATACCTCACTATTCTGCGTTAGTTAAAATTGTTGTAAATAGTGTCATACTAAAAAGTACCAACTAAGATATAGAGCCGATTGGTTGAAATATAACCTATTTTAATATAGCATTAATTCGAGACAATTAATTTAAAGATAAATGGAGGAATTTTAAATATAATGAATGTATTAGTAGTAAAAGCAAATAACCGTCCAGCTTCTGAAGCCGTATCAAGTAAAATGTATGAAACTTTTATAAACAACCTAGAAGGTGTAAATGTAACAACCTACGATGTATTTGCAGAGGACATGCCTTACCTAGGTCAAGATTTATTCAATGCTTTTGGTAAAGTAGAATCAGGCGAAGAAATGACAGACGTAGAGAAACGTATTTTAGCTGCAAAACAAAAAGCAATGGATGCATTAACAGCAGCAGACGTAGTTGTATTTGCGTTCCCATTATGGAACCTAACAATCCCAGCTAAATTACAAACATTCATCGATTATGTGTACCAGGCTGGTTACTCATTCAAATACGATGAGAATGGGCAAGCAGTACAATTAATGACCGATAAAAAAGCCGTTATTCTATGTGCGCGTGGTGGCATTTACTCAACGCCTGAAGCAGCGCCAATGGAAATGGCCGCTACCTATATTAAAAACGTTGTTAGTGGCGTATTCGGTATGGAAATCATAGATGAAGTCATTATTGAAGGACATGCTGCAGCACCAGATCGAGCTGAAACAATTATTGCTGAAGGGTTAGCAAAAGTTGAAACTGTAGCAAAAAATTTATCAGCGGTATTGGTTTAACTATTAAAGATAATTTAAAACAAAAGTGCCATTCAGAACGTTATGAATGGCACTTTTTTGTTTAATAAAGGAAAGTTGGTTTTACGATTATCTCATAATTGAAAGCATTCTAGCATATCGTTTAATAGAAATAAAGACTGTAAGTAGGGAGTGATTATTTTGATAAATAACGGATTATTTAAAAATTCGGTGGAGACAGAAGAAGAACTGCGTGCAATTGCAGGTTTTCCAAGTGAATTAGTAAAAAATAAGAGCATTCCATATATCGATCATCATTGTAGAGATTTCATTTCTAAATCACCATTTGTGGTTTTGTCTACAACCGATAAATTTGGTTTTTGTGATGTTTCGCCAAGAGGAGATCAACCAGGATTTGTTCTTGTATTAAATGAAAAACAGTTAATCATACCAGAAAGACCAGGTAATAAAAGAATAGATTCTTTGCAGAACATCCTGTCAAATCCCAAAATAGGTCTTCTCTTTTTGATCCCAGGACTTGGAGAAACTCTCAGAGTTAATGGCAATGCAACAATTGTAAAAGACGAGGAATTGCTTGGAAAAATGACTGTAAAAGGCAAGCGTCCCCTTTTGGGCATTGGTGTAGAGGTGGAGGAATGTTTCATTCATTGTGCAAAAGCATTTAAACGTTCAGGGCTTTGGGATCCAAATACTTGGCCTGATAAAGCCACATTACCATCAGCTGCCAAAATACTATTTGAACATGCTAAGCTCCCCAATAGTAGTGTTGCTTCCATTCAAGAAAGACTTGATGAAAGCTATACTAAAACACTTTATTGATAAAAGTATTTATTCTCACCGTACTGCGAACCTAGAAGCATTAAAGGGAAGAAATTTTTAAGGATAAGACAGGACTAAAAGGTGTCTATACACATATAGATAAGACTTTGGAAAATTTCCCTTAAAATTTATGCCCGCCCCCAAGTGTACTCAAAGCTTACCACACTGAGGGTAGGCTCAAATTTTGAACAAATGTTCAAAAAGTTGTAACAGGTTAGTTATTCAGAGTTTTCCCTAATGAAAACAGCGATTATTTCCACCTCGATAACGATATAATGAAATGAAAGAAAAAGCAAAAGGAATTATCCGTTAAGTGCTAATTTCAAGGTTCCTGACAGGGAATTGGTCGACTAATTTAGTAGATTTACCACCTATGCTGTGAATAATAGTAAAAAAAGTGCTCGATTCTTATTTGGATCGAGCTTTTTTATTTGATCAGATTCATTAACCATCATTTGCTTTATATCCCCAAAATTTACCTCTTCTTTTAGAGTCTGATAACCAGCGAAAGTATAATAAGCGGAGATTTTTCGGTTAAATGCAGAATGGAGCTCGTTTCGGGGGAAATAAGGGAAGGTTATCCGATAATGCAAAGCAAAATCCCCCATTTTCGAATTTTTCGAGTCAATAGGCGGAATCTCTCCGTCTATTTCAGCCTTTTTTACTGATAATTACTAATTAGGCGAAATTTTTCCGTCTATTTAGCAGTTCGGGTGCTTAAACTAATCTCCCGAAGTCGAGAAGTCTCGAGTCACGGTAACAAACGCAATGTAGAAACCTGAATACAAAGAAATCAAAAGCGTATAAAAGTCGTGGTGGGTCACAAACTACGGGGACTAGACATTGAACCTGTCCTCTGCCCTAAAAAATTAAACCCCTTTCCACTTTACATACCTCATGGGGGTATGCTAAGATGTAATCAAGTTAGGAGGTTATGCTATGGAAATCAAAGCTGAAGAGGTAGCCTGTCATTCAGAATGTGGTACATCTGAACGAAAAAGCCATCATCCTGAACATGTGAAACAGAATTTAACAAATCGTTTAAATCGCATTGAAGGTCAAATTCGGGGCATTAAGGGAATGATTGAAAAAGACGTTTACTGTGATGATGTGATTACTCAGATTTCCGCAACACAATCAGCTTTAAATAGTGTGGCCAAAATCCTTTTGGAAGGTCATTTAAAGGGGTGTGTCGTTGATCGCCTTTCTGAAGGTGATGATGAGGTTCTAGACGAATTGGTTGTAACCATCCAAAAGCTAATGAAAAAATAAAAATTTTTTTGAATTTAATATACCCCTATAGAGTATAAAATAGTTTTAAAGGAGAGAATCAATATGCAAACTGTAACATTAAACGTACAAGGAATGTCATGTGGACATTGTGTAAAAGCTGTTGAAGGCAGCGTTGGCGTGTTAGAAGGTGTTAACGAAGTAAAGGTAAAATTAGACGAGGCTTTGGTAGAAGTAACCTTTAATGAATCCGAGGTATCCCTAGATAAAATTAAAGAAACGATTGATGAACAAGGATATGACGTAGAATAAGAGTGCTTCCATAGCACTCTCTCGTTTTCGTAAAAATATACCCCTATTGGGTATAATGGAGGTAAATGACCTTGAGTACTGCAGCAGCAGAAGCTAGTAAATTAAAAGAAGCGAGCATTCAAATTACAGGGATGACTTGTGCGGCGTGTTCGACACGTATTGAAAAAGGGTTAAATAAAATGGAGGGCGTTGAGCTGGCGTCCGTTAACCTAGCACTTGAAAAGTCAACGATTAAATATGACCCATCAAAACTAAGTGAAGCAGATTTTGAAAAGAAAATTGAAGCATTGGGCTACGGTGTTGTGAAACAAAAAGCGGAATTTGATATTACAGGTATGACTTGTGCAGCGTGTTCTACACGTATTGAAAAAGGGTTAAATAAAATGGAAGGTGTTTCAATTGCAAATGTCAATTTAGCTCTTGAAAGAGCAACGATCGAATTTAATCCATCGGAAATTACGATCGCAGACATTATTGCAAAGGTTGAGAATCTCGGTTACGGTGCACACCAAAAACAAAATGATAAAGAACAGGTAGACCATCGTGAAAAGGCGATAAAAGATCAGCAACGAAAATTTATAGTATCAGTGGTCTTTTCATTACCATTATTATGGACGATGGTAGCGCATTTTTCTTTTACATCCTTTTTATATGTACCAGATATCTTAATGAATCCATGGATCCAAATGATCTTAGCAGCGCCAGTACAATTTATGATCGGGAAGCAGTTTTATGTGGGTGCCTATAAATCACTCCGCAATGGCGGTGCAAACATGGATGTGCTCGTTGCCATGGGTACGTCTGCAGCCTATTTTTATAGTGTTTATCAAGCGATTGTAACAGCTGGAACGAATCATGCTCCGCACCTATATTTTGAAACAAGTGCAGTGCTAATTACACTGATTGTTTTAGGGAAATTATTTGAAGCAAGGGCAAAAGGTCGTTCATCTGAAGCAATTAAAAAATTAATGGGACTTCAAGCAAAAACAGCCATTGTTGTACGTGACGGAGTTGAAAAAGAAATTCCACTAGAAGAGGTCGTAATCGGTGACACGATTTTAGTAAAGCCAGGTGAAAAAATTCCTGTTGATGGAGAAGTAGTAGAAGGAACAACTGCCGTTGATGAATCCATGTTAACAGGTGAAAGTTTACCAGTGGATAAAAAGAGCGGTGACGTATTATATGGCTCAACGATTAACAAAAATGGGTTTATCAAAATGAAAGCAACCAAAGTTGGCCGAGACACAGCATTAGCTCAAATCATTAAAGTAGTAGAAGATGCACAAGGTTCAAAAGCACCGATCCAACGAATGGCGGATAAGATTTCTGGTATTTTCGTACCAATCGTAGTTGGGATTGCCCTCCTCACGTTCCTAGTATGGATCATATGGGTCAGTCCGGGAGAGTTTACACCTGCACTCGAAGTGTTAATTGCAGTCCTGGTTATTGCTTGTCCATGTGCGCTGGGACTTGCCACACCGACTTCTATTATGGCGGGATCTGGTCGTGCAGCTGAATTTGGGATTTTATTCAAAGGTGGCGAACACCTAGAACAAACTCAAGCAATTGATACAGTCGTAGTCGACAAAACTGGTACTGTAACACATGGTAAACCAGTTTTAACTGATGTTTTAGTAGCGGATGGTCAAGATCAAGAGAAATTTTTATCACTGATCGGTGCAGCAGAAAAACAATCTGAGCACCCATTAGCACAAGCAATTGTTGAAGGTATTCAGGAAAAAAGCATCGAACTTGGAAATGTTCAATTTTTTGAAGCGGTGCCAGGTTATGGCGTCATTGCAACAGTTTCTGGTCAAGGTATTGTTATTGGTACACGAAAACTCATGAAGCAATATGGAATTGATGTACAATCGGTTCTACCACACATGGAAGGACTAGAAAGTAACGGTAAGACAGCAATGTTAGCTGCCATTAATGGGCAATACGCGGGTCTGGTTGCCGTGGCGGACACCATTAAAGATACTTCAAATGAAGCTGTACGTCGTTTACATGATATGGGTATTCACGTCATCATGATGACAGGCGATAATGAGCGAACAGCGCAGGCCATTGGGAAAGAGGTAGGTGTTGATTCAGTTATCGCGGAAGTGCTCCCTGAAGGTAAAGCAGAAGAAGTGAAAAAATTACAGCAACAAGGTAAAAAAGTGGCAATGGTCGGTGACGGTATAAATGACGCACCTGCACTAGCTACAGCGGATATCGGGATGGCCATTGGTACAGGTACGGACGTTGCAATGGAAGCTGCGGACATTACACTAATCCGTGGCGACCTCAATAGCATTGCTGATGCAATTTTAATGAGCCGCAAAACAATGCGTAATATTAAACAAAACCTATTCTGGGCATTTGCCTATAACACAATTGGAATTCCAATTGCGGCAATAGGATTCCTTGCACCATGGGTAGCAGGAGCAGCAATGGCATTTAGTTCAGTGTCGGTTGTATTAAACGCATTACGTTTACAACGCGTAAAATTTAAAAATTAAAGTCACTATTAGCTTTGGAGTAAACTACGGTTTGATAGTTTACTCTATTGTTTTTATATGAGGTTGTTGAAAAGATTATTGCCATCTATTCCGAACAAGGCAAAAAGAGAGAACCATTTTTCAAATTTTTAAATCGTTATGGTTTTGAAAATATAAAAGTGTCGATTACCTGAGAATTGGCAGGGTTGATGTAAAGTAAAAAGGATTTATACAAAAGGTTTTTCAGGAGCCAAAAAACGGGGGAAGAGAATGCAAGATTGGCTAGTGGAGGTTCTAGTTAGTTATAAAGAGTTTGCGGTAGTAATCAGTTTACTGATTAATATTCTGATCAGCATCTTTGGAGTAATTCCTAGTGTATTCATAACAGCTGGAAACTTACTAGTTTTTGGCTTTTGGAAGGGGACACTCATTTCTTTCTTAGGGGAGACAATAGGTGCAATTGTATCTTTTTGGCTTTACCGAAAGGGTTTTAAAAGACATGTAGGAAAAAAGCTAGATAAATATCCATTTGTATCTAAACTTCTTGGTACAAAAGGGAAGGATGCCTTTTTTCTAATCCTATCTTTACGATTATTACCTTTTGTTCCATCAGGTTTAGTGACTTTTGCCTCCGCAGTAGGGGAAGTTTCGTTACTCATTTTCGTATTTGCAAGCTCGATTGGAAAGATTCCAGCACTACTTATTGAAGCATATTCAGTAAACCAAGTAACCAATTGGACAACAGAAGGAAAACTCATCTTAGCAGCCCTAGCAATAGTTGGGCTATTCTATTTCATGAAAAAATATAAGTAAAAATCAAAAAGGAAAATAATGACCAGTTTTTAAATCTATAGTAAAAAGAGGAGTATGTCCTTTAGTTTATTGATGATATTTTAAGTAAAAATTAATCAAAAACAGGGTTGTTCCCGAAAGTGTTATTACTTTTGGAACAGCCTTATTTATATGGATAAAAGAAGACTTTTAAACTCCTTATTAAAAGTCTTCTAATGATTATTCTGGCTTTATCCATTCCTGTGACCATCGTTCAATTTCCTTTAAAATCGGCTCCATGGTATGTCCTCTTTCCGTTAAGGAATACTCAATAATAACGGGTGTTTCTGGAATAACTACACGTTTAACCAATCCTCGGAACTCTAAATCTTTTAAACGGTCTGATAATACCTTGCCACTTATGCCAATTGAAGTTTGTATTTCATTAAACCTTTGTGGTCCTACTAATAATTGATAAATGATTAATGCTGTCCATCTTTGGCTTAAAATCGTTATTGCTTTTTCGAACTTGGGACAAATTATAGATTGTTTCATTTGTAAAATGCACCTCACTTAATTTCTATTGTACCAAAAATAAACGTTTGATTACAATAAGAAATATAGTTACTTGACATTAATCAATTATTTATATATAGTTACTTACATAAAGTAACTTATTTAAAAATTCGGGAATGCATAATTGATCATTTTAAAAGATTCTAGGAGGGCTATTATGGGATTTCACACAAAACCGACCACATTCGTAGGACATGTCAAAATTAAAGTTGAAAACTTAACTCGTTCTATACAATTTTATAAGGAAATTCTTGGTTTCGGTATTTTGGAACAAACAGCTTCAACCGTAAAACTAACGACAGATGGAAAGACAAGCATTCTATCACTTGAACAACCTGAAGATGTTATCCCTAAACAGGGAAGAACGACCGGGCTCTATCATTTTGCTCTTCTTTTACCAAACAAAACGGATTTAGCTAACATTGTTGTTCATTTGGATGAAAAGGGGATTCGCTTTGGTTCTTCAGACCATTTAGTAAGTGAAGCTTTATATCTTAATGATCCAGATGGAAACCAAATTGAAATTTATATTGACCGCGATCCTTCAGAATGGGATTGGAATGGTGGTGAAGTCGATATGGCAGTTGATCCACTAGATTTTGAACGATTATTAACAAACATTGTACCTGGTAAACCATGGCAAGGGATGCCAAAGGAAACGGTTATGGGGCATATTCACTTACACGTAGCTGAGTTAAGAAAGACCGAAGAATTTTATGTGCAAGGTCTTGGAATGGATGTCGTCAATCGATTTGGAGGTCAGGCATTATTCCTTTCCTATGGAAAATACCACCATCACATCGGGGTAAATACATGGAATGGGGTAGGAGCACCGATGCCACCCAAAAATGGGGTTGGACTTGAATCTTATACACTCATTTTACGAAATGAAGAAACTCGTGCCGGGATCGTGAATAATTTAAAACAGATTGGTGCGACAGTTGAGGAAGAAAATAATAACTTTATTACGTACGACCCTTCTGGTAACCAAATCGTATTAGCTGTTTAAAAGGAGAGAAGCTTTATGAAGCAAGATAAGAAAAGTGGCCTTGAAATTGGGATATATACACTTGCAGATATTGGCCCGGACCCCCTTACCGGAAATACGATTACGGCTAAGGAAAGAATAAAAGAAATTATTCAAGCGGCAAAACTTGCCGATGAGGCTGGGCTAGATGTATTTGGAATTGGAGAACATCATCGACTAGATTACGCTTCTTCATCTCCAGCTGTACTACTGGCTGCTATTGCTCAAGGAACAAAACAAATTCGTTTAACGAGCACAACAAGTGTTTTAAGTACGCTTGATCCTGTTCGTCTATTTGAAGATTTTGCTACATTGGATTTACTTTCAGATGGTCGAGCTGAAATACTGGCCGGTAGAGGTGCATTTATCGAATCATTTCCTCTTTTCGGTTATAGTACAAACGATTATGATGAATTGTTTGAAGAACATATGGACCTTCTATTACAACTGACCGAAAATGAGACTGTGACTTGGTCGGGGAAATTCCGTCCTACTTTAAGGAATGCTGAAATTGCACCAAGACCGGTACAAGAAAAATTACCGGTTTGGATTGGAGTTGGAGGAACACCAGAGAGTGCTGTACGTGCTGGAAGATTTGGGGTGGGTATGGCTTTAGCTATCCTGGGTGGTCCTCCAGAACGTTTTAAGCCACTTGTCGATCTTTATCGTCAAGCTGGAATAGATGCAGGACATGCAACAGAATCATTGAAGGTTGGTGTAACCGGTCATGCTTATATAGCTAAGACAACTCAGCAGGCTAAAGACGAGTTTTATCCTTATCACTCCAATTACTGGGCATATTTGAACCGACAGCGTGGAATGGGGATAAAGCCGTCACGGGCTGAATTTGAACAGATGGCTAGTCCGGATACTGCTTTGTTCGTGGGAAGTCCACAGCAGGTCGTCGAAAAAATCCTTCAACAATATGAACTCTTTGGGCACCAACGTTTCCTTGCACAATTAGATATCGGTGGTCAACCTTTTAAGAATGTAGCAAAAGGGATTGAATTGTTAGCAACGGAGGTCGCTCCAATCATACGAAGGGAAACAAGTAAAAACAAATGAATCAAAGAATATTAGACGCACGTACTAACAGCCACTCTCGTATTGAGGGTGGTTTTTACATATTTTCAACACAATTAAAAGGTGTTTTGAAAATGACAATCTTTCTTACAAAAAGGCCATTGAATAATTTATCTTGAAATGACTTTTTTAAAATGCTCTAGAAATTTATCCCTATCCTCTGATGTAAAGGGTTTTGGACCTTTTGTACGCTTTCCGCTTTTACGTGCCATTGCACTTAAATAGCGTGTCTGTAATAATTGATCAATATTTTCATTTGTATAGCTAAACCCTTTATGGTGAAGGACGATACAGCCTTTTGCTAAACCTAGTGAAGCAAGTCCATAATCTTGCGTAACAATGATATCTCCTGTTTTCGCTAATTTCATGATCCGATAATCCGCAGCATCTGCTCCAGAATCAACATAAATAGTTTCCACTCCGGATTGTTGCTCCGCATTGGAAAAATGAGAAAAGCTAGTCACGAGGACAACTGGAATTTCCACATTCGTGGCCTCAGAGATAATAATATCCTTTACTGGACAAGCATCTGCATCAATATAAATTTTCATTTTAACTCTCCTGTAAATATGTTTGAACTGATGATAATGGTTGATGTAGCTTTTGTCAAACAAAAGAAAATGATTAAAGGGATTAGTGAAGTTAAGCTTGCCACATTTTTTAGCCAAGGCGTTCTTCCTTTAATAATGAAGGGCGCCTATTTTTTATCCACGACAAATAACCATCACTCTTGAAAATGAAAAATGAATCCTATATAATTACATTAGCTAAATTAGCTATTTTATCTAATGTGAGGTGTAGCCAAAATGATTGTAAACTCAACAGAACTGCAAAATAATTTCGGGAAATATTTAATGCTTGCGGCACAGGAGGACATTATCATTACCCGTAATGGCACAGAAATTGCCAAACTAACAACTGTTAAAGAAACAGCGACAGCCAATAAAGTCCAGCCAGAAATGGTATATGAAAAGGCACATGAATATAGCCATGATGGAAAAAAGGCGACATATGAGGAGTTTCTTGCATTACAACAGGAATCTGATGAAAGGTACGAGTATATCGATGGGGAAATTTATTTTCTCGCTTCTCCAAGAACTGCACATCAGATTGCCATAACAGAGTTAATTGTAATCTTTTATAACTTTTTCCAAGGAACAGACTGTACACCTTTGGTTGCACCATACGATATTGAGCTAAAAAGAACACCGGAAAATATTAATATTGTTCAGCCAGATATGATGATTATTTGTGACTTAGAGGAAAATTTAAATGAAGATGATTATTATAAAGGGGTACCGTCACTCGTTGTTGAGGTACTTTCAAAAAGCACAAGAAGAAAGGATCTCATAAAAAAACTGGATCTTTATATGTCCTGTGGTGTAAGTGAGTACTGGATTGTGAATCCGGATAATCAAGAAGTAACGGTCTATCTATTTGAGGATCAAAACATTAGTGACAGTGTCACATACAAAAAAGACGAGGCTGCACAATCATTCATTTTTGCGGGGCTCAGCGCAAAGATTAGCAGAATACTTAGAGTGTAACTGGGACGGGGATTGGTCCCACGTCCCGCTACCTTTGTAAATTGGGGCCACTTTCCCTTTAATACCCAACCTCAACTGATGCGACAACTATGTACATTAAATCATTTTGGTCGCCTTTTTCTTCAAGGACGATTCCGCTTGTCGTCAACATTCCTCCATCCATCACTTCCACAGAGACTTTTCCGAACGGTATAGCCCCTTTAACTGCCTCGATATCAAGCTGTTCTTTATCACAAGGCACTGCTAGCTTTACATTCACTACCATGTTATCTAAGCTATTTTCCGGCAATACAGATCGAATGCCTGGCATTGAGTTAAAATGAATCGCATTCTTTACAGCGCGAATAGCTGCTTTCGTAATATTTTGGCCGTGTACATCAATCCCCATCCCGGTTTCAATAAACATTAATTTTTCCATCAGATACGCACCTCGTTATGTTTGATTAATCTATTCTATTTTAGCAAAAAATGAACCATTGAGCTAAATGATAGGAAACCATTGATTGTTTCTTTGTAATTGTGCCAAAATAATAGGTAGAAGGTAGAATATAGATGCACAAATTGGGTCAGTAGCTTAGAATTATTAATTGAACTTTGGTTTATCAAGCATTTGGTTAAGAAAATAGGAGGACTAATGATGGAGAATAACGATATATTAATTCGTTTGAGATATGCACTAGAGATAAAAAATAAACAAATGGCAGAGATATTCAAACTAGGAGGCGTGGAAGTTACGGTACCAGAGGTAATAAAGATTCTCACAAAATCGGATGAGGATGAAGTTGAGAATGATGATCAAATAAAATGTAATAACAGTATGTTGGATTCATTTTTAAATGGCCTGATTATTTTTAAAAGAGGGAAACAAGAACCCAAACCAGGACAGCATGAAACAGCCGAACCGGCAATAACAAAAAGTGCGAACGTCAATAATCTCCTGCTTAAGAAAGTCAAGATAGCCCTGGCATTAACGACTGAGGACATGCTGGATATATTCGCGAAGGCTGATCTAAGGGTAACCAAAGGGGAACTTGGTGCACTATTAAGAAAAGAAGGGCATAAGAATTATAGGGAGTGCGGAGATAATTTCGCAAGGAACTTCTTGAAAGGACTCACTGTTAGATATAGGGGATAACACCACTAAGAATTCCCGACATGTTTCCCTCTACGTTCTCATACGTAGAGGGTCAAGTACCTATTTTTTAAAAAAATCAGCGGGAATGTACGGTCATTCAGTAAACTGTATCAGGAGCTGGTTTAGTTTGTCGCGTTCTTCCCAGAAAGATCCATGACCGCTGTATTGAAAAGGGACAAGCTGCGAATTTCTTAGTAAGTGGTGTAGTTCCTGAGCTTGCGCAAATGGAATCACTTTGTCGTGAATGCCGTGAACGATTAATACAGGGACACCTATTTTTTGCAAATCCGTAGTAAGATTCTGGTCCCTTAATAAAATAATGATAGCCGCGGTGGACCAACCGGCAGCTTGCAATCCCAATTGGAAAAACCAATCCGCGAATGGAGGAGTAATATATTGAAAGAAAAAGGTGTCCATTATTCCCCGAATCATCTTAGGTCGGTCATTTAATGTTTCTTTTAGAAGGTGAGCAGCCGTATCTTTTGTAAACCCGGTGGGGGCTGCAGCATCAATTAGGACAAGTTTCGATACACCGTACGCATTGTGCCGGGCAATATAATGAATCGCAATGGCTCCCCCAGTCGAGTGCCCCGCAAGTATGAAGTTGTCAAGTTGAAGGATGTCCACTATTGCACGGATATCATCTGCCAGTCGGTCATAATTATAGCCGTCTACCGGTTTATCCGAGTTCCCAAATCCTCTCCAATCTATACCAATACAACGGTATCCCTTCGAAGTAAGAACATTATATTGATATTCGAATTGCTTATGACTAAACGGCCATCCATGGAGAAAAAGAATCGTTTTTCGTCCCCTGGGATTTAGATCCTCCACATATAAATTCACCCCTGGTTCCACATTTACAAAGTATCCCATGCCAATTCCTCCGTTCTAATCAAATGCGCCTTGGCGTATTTGCGCCCAGATTTTTAGGCCCACACGAGGTGGGTCACAAAGACGTTGCCACAGGAAGTGGCGTTCTTAGTCTTTGATCTTATGCTCGNACTCCTCTAAAAAATCTGAGGCATTAACTTTATACAGCCGGGGTTTGAACCCTCTCGCAAATTGGTTCTTCTTATTGCATTTATTCCCCATTTAAAAAGGTAAGGACTTCTGCTGAATAAAGTTAAAGTCACATCTTTATAAGATATTCATAGAAATTAACATAGGTGAATGCCTCCTATTTTCTGAAATTTTATTTGCTCTGTCACAAAACCTTTTCGTTAATCGTCTTGAGTGTAGAACGATTTGAAGGAGGAAGTGTAATGGAAAAGATTGATGTAGTGATTGTTGGTAGTGGCTTGGCAGGGTTAACGGCAGCCAATTACTTGGCTATGGAAGGAAAGAATGTCGTTGTATTTGAGAAAGCGAACCGACTAGGTGGGCGATCTATGACAAATAACGTAAACGGTGCATTATTTAATATCGGTGCTCATGCACTCTATAAGGGCGGAGAAGCCATACCCATTTTTAAAGAGCTTGGTATTGAAATCAGAGGAAGAAACGCGCTCGTTCAAACGCATGGAATTTGGAAAAACAAAGCGGTTCCGTTTGCGACAGGGTTAGGTTCACTTCTTAACTCTCCACTTTTTTCATGGTCAGAAAAATTCCAGTTTACTCAGTTGATCATTCAGATATGGAAAATGAATATAGATAAGGTAATGACAATTAGTTTAAGGGATTGGGCAGAAAAGGAAATTAAAAGTCCAATGATTAGACATTATTTTTACGCGTTATGTCGTACAACCACTTATACGCATGCACCAAATCTTCAGCAGGCTCGAACCGTTCTAAGGCAACTTCAAAGAACACTAAAAACAGGTGTGATTTATGTCGATGGTGGTTGGGAGACCATTGTTTCGGATTTAAGAAAGAAGGCAGAAAATCTAGGTGTAAAAATAAAAAGTCATTATAAGGTGGAAAGAGTAGTAGATAGACATCCCTTAAAAACAATTCGATGTGCAAATAATGAAACCTTCGAAACCGAGAATGTAATTCTAGCAGTACCACCAAATGAAGCCTGCCGATTAATAGAAAGTTCTTCACTATTATCATGGAAAGAGCAGGCGGTTCCGATTACAGCGACTGCTCTGGATTTCTGTTTGACCCATTTGCCTAATCCAGACCATCAGTTTGTGCTGGGCCTGGATCAGCCTATTTTTTTTACAAATGAGTCTAGGGCCGCGAAGGTTTGTAAGGAAGGAAATGTCGTTGTTCACTTAATAAAATATCATGATCCGTCATGCTCAGATTATGATCCCCATGTAAATAAAGAACAACTAGAAAAAACAATGGATCTCCTTCAACCTGGATGGAGAAACGCGCTAATCACACAACAGTTTTTGCCGAAAATCACAGTGGTGCATGATTTCTCAAGAATTGATAGACAGGGTCCAATTGGTCCTGAAGTTCCATCAACACAAGGATTATACATCGCAGGAGATTGGGCATGCCATGAAGAATTATTGGCTGATGGGGCTGTTGCAAGTGGAAAGCGTGCGGCAATAAAAATTCTGGAAAAAAGTAAAATCTTAGTATGAGAGAAGGGATTGATTTTGGATACGACCGAAGCCTATCAAACCTATAAACCATTACTATTCTCCTTAGCATATCGGATGTTAGGAAGTGTTATGGATGCTGAGGACATTGTGCATGAAGCATTTCTTGTGTTGGGAGAGGTGGAAGATGAGACAAAAATAATGAATAGCAAGGCATATCTATGTAAAATCGTGACCAATCGGTGCATCGATAAGCTGCGTTCAGCTGCAAAACAGCGAGAGGTCTATGTAGGTCCGTGGTTACCAGAACCTATAGTTGACGATCATTTAGACGATCCTTCTATTTCCTTAGAAAAAAAGGAATCCATATCGACGGCATATTTGCTACTTTTACAACAATTAACTGAAGTAGAAAGAGCTGTTTTCCTTTTGCGTGAGGTCTTTCAATATGATTATGATGACATTGCTTCGATGGTAGGCAAAAGTAGTACGAATTGTCGACAGATTTTCCATCGGGCGAAAAAGGGAATTATGGACAAAAGGGATTCAGTAAAGCCTAATGAAGGTCACACAAAGCCTTATATTGAAAAGTTTGCACAAGCTGTTCTGGATGGGAATATTGAATTGGTTCAAGCAATGTTGAAAAAAGATGCTGTTTTCTATACCGATGGTGGTGGAAAGGTTACAGCTGCACTGCGACCAATCGTAAGTAGCGATCATATTACCCGGTTCTTATTTGGCATCATTCCAAGGCTCCCACAGAATGCATCGTATCACTTTAAAAATGTGAATGGCAGTCCCGGTATCATCATAATTATTGATGGAACGGTCAATTACGCCATGTCTTTTGACGTAAACGATGGGAAAATAGACCATATATACATGGTATCAAATCCCGATAAACTTAAACATTTGAATCAATGATTTGTAGAATGAATTCCATCGAAGGCACTCTGTAAGATAGAGTGTCTTTTTTCATGCCTCTACAACCTTCGCAGAGAGGAATAAATTCAACACATTTTATAATGATTATTAAAAGTATTGAAAAAATTCAAAAAATCATATAAAATCACAATTAGAGATTCCGATACATGAAACTGAGTTCCATTTTTAGAGGTACTCTCATCAATACATTATTTTAGGAGGTTATCATATTGTCTATTGAGGTTACAAAGCAAAAGGTTCTTACTGAGGTGCAGCAGAACGAACTTGATTCTGCATTTGAAAAGGCGAGAAAAGCATTAGCGATTATTGAAACATACGATCAAGCGAAGGTTGATCGACTTTGTCAAGCGGTCGCTTGGGCAGTATCGAATAAAAAAACATTTACCCATCTAACCGAAATGGGTATCGAGGAAAGTAAACTAGGTGACTATGAAAGTCGAATGAATAAACGTTTCAAAATTAGAGGAATATTACGGGATGCTTTACGTCAGAAAAGTGTAGGTGTTATTGAAGAAATACCTGAAAAAGGGATTGTGAAATATGCAAAACCTGTAGGTGTTATTGCTTCGATCGTTCCTACAACAAATCCAGATCTTACACCTGCAGGATCAGCCATTTACGCAATAAAGGCGAGGGATGTCGTTATTTTCTCTCCACATCCGCGTGCTAAAAATACTTCTTTTGAAACAGTTAAGTTAATGCGTGAAGCCCTGGAGAAAGAGGGAGCACCTGCAGATATTTTACAGTGTCTAACACATGTCAATATTCCAATGACAAAAGAACTTATGGAACGTGCTGATCTTGTCCTTGCAACTGGTGGTAAAGATATGGTAAAAAGTGCATATAGTTCTGGAACACCTGCCTATGGTGTCGGTGCTGGTAACTCTACGATGATCATTGATGAAACAGCTGATATTGAAGAAGCTGCCCGCAATTCCATGCTTAGTAAGACATCGGATAATGGATCGGGTTGTTCCTCTGATGGCAATCTAATTATTAGTGATCAGATTTTTGATCAATTTCTTGACCAACTCGTCAAAGAGGGCGGTTATATTGCCGATGAGGCAGAAAAAGAAAAACTTCGTAACGTTATGTGGGATAAAGAAGGCAAGCGTCTGCCAACGACTGTCGCAGTCTCACCTCAAGAGTTAGCGGAAACTGCTGGTTTCAACATTCCAGCTGACCGAAAGTTCATAATTGTTCATGGTGATGGAATAGGTAAAGAATATCCGTTTTCTGGTGAGAAGTTAACGACATTAATGGCTGTTTATAAATATGAAGGTGAGTTTGAAAACGCTCTAAATATGATGCGAGCTATTTATGAAGTAGGTGGGAAGGGTCATTCATGCGGTATTTATTCTTTCAACGATGACCATATTCATCGTCTTGCCCTAGCTGCACCAGTCAGCAGAATCATGGTACGTCAACCACAATCCAAGGCAAATGCTGGAGCGTTTGACAATGGTATGCCTATGACATCCAGCCTTGGCTGCGGTACCTGGGGAGGCAATATTGTGTCAGAGAATGTTAATCTTAAACATTATATGAACACGACATGGGTTTCAAGAAAAATTGCGGAAGATCGCCCTTCGGATGAAGAATTATTCGGCGATTTTTATCAAGCGGAGTTGGAAAGATAAAAGCCTTTTATGATACTATTAAATGGCTAAACGCGGGATAATTTTTAAAACCGGGTCAGATACATTCTCCCGGTTTTTTTTTTCTAATCTAGGAATTTTTGATTTTTGAAGGGGATGTTGAAATGGATTTGATATTAATCGTTTTGCCAGCGTTTCTCATCTTTGGAGCCGGTTATATTGGGCAAAAGATGCTTCATTTAGACGTTAAATCTATTTCAACAATGGCCCTTTATTTAATGACTCCCTTTTTAACCTTTGAAACATTTTATTCGAATAAACTAAACATCGATTATTTCTATATGTTTCTTTTTTCTGTTTTACTTATTATCATTCTCTTGGGGGTTACATTGATTACAGGTTGGTTCATGAAAATGGATAAAACACATAAGTCTGTAATGTTACTGGGAACACTTTTTCCTAACAGTGGAAATTATGGGGCACCTGTTGTATTATTTGCTTATGGGACTCATGCATTTAACTATGCAGTTATTCTTATGGTTATTCATGGCCTTTTAATTAATTCAATTGGGATATTCATTGCGTCCTACGGTGGTCAAAAATCCGCTACTATAAAAAATGCTGTAATGAGTGTAATCAAAATGCCGGTTCTTTACGGTGTTTTTCTTGGTGTAGCACTTCAGCTTCTTCATGTGGAACTGCCAACAACTATTGTTGATAGTGTTAGCTTAGTAGGTGCTGCTGCAATTCCAACAATCATGCTCGTTCTAGGCATGCAATTAGCCGAGATTAAACCGCAAAAGTTTGAATATAAGTATTTAAGCGCTGTATCACTTATACGCATGGTCGCTGCTCCGCTTATTGCTGCGGTTTTAGTAATCTTTATGCCTGTAAGCGATGTCATAAAAAGTGTTTTTATTCTATTAGCTGCCATGCCTGTTGCAGCCAATGTAACCATGTTAGCTGTTCAATTCGATGTAAAACCAAATTTAATTTCATTAACTACATTAATCACTACACTCATAAGTCTGCTTACGGTCCCATTAACGCTCTTTTTTCTAGAATAATATAAGTATGAATCGATATTAAAAGATTGCGATATTAATAGTAATTAAGCCAATTTAAAAATAGGTAAGCTGGTGAAAGAAATTGAAATCAAAAAAACGTGTAACCTTGTTAGATGTTGCGAAACACGCAGGTGTATCCCGGGCTACTGCATCGCTTGTTGTTCGTGAAAGTCCTGAAATTACTGAAAAGACCCGTAACAAGGTGTTAAAATCAATGCAAGAACTTGGATACGTCTATGATCGTGTCGCGGCAAATATGCGTTCCAATAAGACCTCAACAGTTGGTTTAATTATTACCGATATAGCGAACCCATTTTATTCGGAGCTGCTTAGAGGCGTACACAATGCTTTAGATGAAGCGGGATATAGTGTATTTTTGGGTACCACTTTTGATTTAGATACAAAGCAGCAAAAACTTCTTTCTACAATGCTTGAACATAGGGTAGGCGGACTGATCCTTTGTCCTGTCTCTGATAGTTCACAAGAAACAGTTGAGCGGATTAGACAATTGGATATACCAATTGTTCTTTCGGTAAGGGAACTTGAAAATGTGGATGCAGACTATGTCGGAATTGACTACGTAGTTGGGTCACAAATGGCGGTAAATCACTTGGTTCAAAAAGGGCATCGACGGATTGCCTTTTTGGGCGGGTATTCAGGTTCTTCTGCATGGAAGAAGAGAAAAGAAGGGTATTGCAATGCTTTAATCCAAGCGGGAATAGAGATAGATCATTCGCTAATTATTGAAAGTGAAGTATCACGAGAGGGCGGAAAAGATGCAGTTCGAAAGGTCCTTCACAATCAGGACCCGCCAACGGCTGCTTTTTGTTTTAACGATTTTGTTGCACATGGAGTGATATTAGGTCTGAGCGAGGCTGGGCTAAACCCTGGGAAGGATATGGCGGTTGTAGGTTTTGACAATGTTCCTGAAGCATCCCTGTATAATCCGCCATTAACAACAGTGTCTTCTTATGCACGTCTAATAGGCTCCCAAGCTGCAAGTCTTTTACATCAACGAATCTTAAATAGAGATCGTGAGCAGCAACGGATTATTTTACATCCAGAACTTGTAGTTAGAAGCTCTTCCTAGAATAAGAGGGTATAGAGGGGAGACCCGATAAGGTCACCCCCCTGTACTTTTTAATCATATAACTCCCAAGCTAACTTTAATGATTCGATGATATAATCTGCAATTTCCTCTACATTAGAGTTGTCGGTATTTAATTTAGAATGATGTAACGAATATATATCCTGTCTTTCGCTAAATAGTTCTTCAATTTCTTCTAAAGAACGACCTTGTAGAACTGGACGGCTATCTATCAAAATGTTAATTCTTTCCTTCCAAGACTTCCAAGAAACGTCCAAATAAAAAACAATGCAATTTTCTAAACAAATGTCCCTGGTCTCCTTTTGTAAAAAGGCACCACCACCGAGAGAAATGATTTTTAATTTTTGAGTACAATAGTTTGAAATAGTCTTTTTTTCTTTTTCACGAAAGGCCTTTTCACCAATTAACTTAAAAATTTGTGATGTGGGCATATTGTATTCTTTTTCAATTTCTTGATCAATATCTACAAAACTTCTAAAAAGTTTTTTTGCAACAAGTTGGCCAACCGTTGTTTTCCCGACTCCCATAAAACCGATGAAAACGATACTTTTTTCTCTTAATGAATTATTCGTATTAATCATTTACGGCACTTCCTATTGTTAGTTTCATATACATTCATTTTAATAAATACTACCATATGTTTTTTATATTTCAAAAGGAATTATTCAAATTTTTATCATGATTATTTAGAAAATTCATAAAATGTGTTGATGTCACATGAAATGTATTGTAACATGTGGTTAGGGGTTTCTGAATATGGCTTTAAAGAAAAGAGGTGGGCAAACTTTATATCCGAGTCTTTATAGCAGAAAATTAGATCCATCTAATTATAATACTTCAAGATCCATCTTTAACAAGAAGGTGTAATCCATCAAATGTTCAAGGATAAGTAATGAAGGATGGACAAGGAAAAGTAAGTGTTATTTTGGTAACGATTACAAATTTGAAAAATCAAACTAAAATTAGATCGATCTAACTAATTGATCTTACATTTTTGAAGGTAGGTGTAATTGTTATGCAAGCCCAGCCTTATATTAATGGCCATTGGTTCTTGGAAGATCGGGAACTTGTTGATGTAAAAAGCCCGTATTCTGGAGAAGTAATTGGTCAACAAGTACTGTCGACAGAAGAGGACGTAGAAAATGCTCTTGCTTCGGCATATAAAGCCAAAAAGGATGTTGCAAAATTAACTTCCATGGAACGTTCGAAAATATTGAAAAAGGCAGCGGCACTTTTGGAAGTGAATGAGGAGAAGTTCGCTAAGCTAATCTCTCTTGAATTGGGGAAACCATTAAAATACACAAGGGATGAAGTAAAAAGATCGATCGAAACATTAGAACTATCAGGGGAAGAAGCCAAACGGTTAACGGGTGAAACAATGTCAGGCGATTCATCCGAAAGAGGGGAAAATGCTTTGGCCATAACATTCCGTGTGCCTGTTGGTGTAGTGGCAGCAATCACCCCATTCAATGCGCCACTGAATCTTGTTTGTCATAAAATTGGCCCTGCATTTGCTGCCGGAAATAGTGTTGTTTTCAAACCAGCACCGCAAACAGCCCTAATTGCTACAGAATTCTTGAGGTTATTATTGGAAGCGGGTATGCCTGAAAATGCTGTGAATATGGTACTCGGCGGAGTCGAGGTTGGACAGCAAATCGTAAAGGACGATCGGATTAATGTAATTTCCTTTACTGGCGGAATTGTTGCCAGCAAAAACATTAGCAAATTGGCAGGAATCAAAAAGGTACTATTTGAATTGGGCGGGAATGCAGCAACAATCGTACATGATGATGCCGATATTGCAAAAGCGGCAAAAATGTGTGCAGCATCTGGGTTTAGTAACTCTGGTCAAAGTTGTATCTCTGTACAGCGGATTTACGTCCACCAATCAGTGGTTGCCCCGTTTATTGCCCTTTTAAAAGAGGAAGTATTGAAGTTAAAGGTTGGCGATCCGTCGTTGCCAGATACAGATGTAGGAACTCTTGTGGATGAGAATGCAGCCAACAGAATTATTGAATGGATCGATGAAGCCATCAATATGGGGGCTACATTATTATGCGGAGGCGAAAAAATAGGTGCAACCGTAACACCGGCTGTTTTGTTAAACCCGCCAAAGGAAAGTAAAGTTGTTTGCCAGGAAGTGTTTGGGCCGATTGTGAGTGTGATTCCTTTTGAACATATAGAGGAAGCGATTGAGTGGACCAATGATTCATCCTTTGGCTTACAAGCCGGTCTTTTTACAAATAAGATGGATGTCATTTACCAGGTAGCACATGCCTTGGAGGTTGGTGGTGTTGTCATTAACGGAACATCGAATTTCCGGTTGGACCATTGGCCGTATGGCGGTGTGAAAAATAGTGGAATCGGCAGGGAAGGTCCACGCTTTGCAATTGAGGATATGACAGAGACAAAAATGATCGTCCTGCGGGTCTCCGAATAAAAGATACATAATACTTTTACAAAAAGGGTAGAAGGTGAAGAAGATGTTGGGGTTGTTATTGAATAAGCCAGGAGAACTAGAATTAAAGGAACTTCCTTCAACCACAATTTTGCAAGACAATGAGGTAAAAATCAAATTAATCTATGGTGGGATATGCGGATCGGATCTAAGTGTTTTTAAAGGCCGATTGGCACATGCCACTTATCCTATTTGTCCCGGGCATGAATTGATTGGTACCATTATCGAAGTGGGTCCAAATTCGACTTTCGAAATTGGCAAAAGAGTTGTTGTGATGCCAAATTCGTATTGCGATGAATGTGAAAATTGCCGAAAAGGCAGACGAAATATTTGTGAAAACAAAAAATCATTAGGTGTGAATATAGATGGAGGTTTCTCAGAAGAATTCATCATATCTGAAAAATATGTGATGCTTATCCCTGATGAACTACCGAATGAAAAAGCAGTACTGATTGAGCCCTTTGCTGTCATTGTGCATGCATTGGAAAAGGTGTTAATCACGAAAGATACAACTGTTGCCATTATTGGTTGCGGAACAGAAGGTTTGTTAGCAATGACGCTGGCGCATCATTTAAATGCAAGCATAACTGGTATTGATATTAATAAAGAAAAGCTTGAAAAGATAAGAAACTTTTTCCCGAACATTCAAACAGGATTACCAGAGGATGTAAAGGGTGAATTATTCGATATTGTAATAGAAACAGCTGGTGCTAGGTCGTCATTTGAACAAGGTGTTGAATTAGTAAAACCCGGAGGCGTAATGGTGTTAATTGGGATTGTTCCGGAAGCGACAATTCCGATTGCTCACGTGGTAAGAAAAGAAATTACTTTATTTGGTTCAATCATTTACAACGCACCTTGCGACTTTCAGAAAAGTATTGATTATCTAAAGGAAGAAAGTTTCAAAGTGGATCAGATTGTTTCAAAAATCTATCATTTTTCGGATTACACAAAAGCATACGAGGATGCTACTTCGGGTAATTATGGAAAAATCCTATTAAAATTCAAGGAGGAATAATGGATGGCAAAACTAATTTCGAATTTATTGGTTAAGTATTTGGAGGATCGCGGTGTTGAACATATTTTTGGACTTTGCGGGCATACAAATATAGCATTTCTTTCAGAATTAGAAAAAAGCTCGATCAAATTTGTGAATGTTCGCCATGAACAAATCGCGGCTCATGCGGCTGATGGCTACGCCCGCGCGAAAAAACAAACAGCAGTGCTGTTAACCCACCTTGGCCCAGGAATGACCAATGCAGCTACGGGTGTAGCAAACGCAGCTCTGGATTGTATCCCAATGGTGGTGCTCGCAGGTGATATTCCGAGACATTACTACGGTAAACACCCTCACCAAGAAGTGAACCTTCATGCGGATGCGACACAATATGAAATTTATCGTCCATTTGTAAAACGTGCATGGAGAGTTGATAGCGCCCATCTGTTCCCAGAAATATTAGAAAAAGCATTCCAATTAGCTGAAAGTGGAACGCCGGGACCGGTTCTTATTTCTGTCCCTATGGATATTTTTTCAACAGAAATCGAAGAAGAGTTGTTTGTGAGACAAAACCATCATACAAAATCACTTCAAAAACCATCAATTGATGAAGCAACAGCTGAAAAAATCATTTCTACATTGCTGGATGCTAAAAATCCGGTTATATATGCAGGCGGCGGTGTACTTCTAGCTGATGCGGCAGAAGAGCTTGCGGAATTCGTCAATCATTTTGATATACCTGTAGCCCATTCCTTGATGGGTAAAGGGGCAGTAGCAGACGACAATCCACTTGTTCTAGGTATGACAGGCTTTTGGGGAACAGAATTCATTAACAGGAAAACACGTGAAGCGGATTATATTTTCGGTCTTGGTACTCGTTTTGCAGAAGCTGACAGCAGCTCATGGGAGAATGAATATACATTTGATTTTCCTAAAACAAAATTGATTCAAATCGATATTGAAGCTAGTGAAATTGGTCGTAACTACCCAGTTGAACTAGGAGTTGTAGCTGATTTGAAACAAGCACTTACTGTCTTAAATCGTGTAGCAAAGAAAATTGCACCGGGTGGCCGACAAAATGAAGCATTAAAACAAGAAATTGCGATCAATAAAAAGGCATTTAAAGACAGCAACAAAAAGTTTGAAGAGGACAATTGTTTCCCGATGCAGCCACAGCGCATTTTGGCCGATGTACGTGATGTGTTACCAAAAGATGCATTTATTACTACAGATGTTGGCTGGAACAAAAATGGTGTGGGTCAACAGTTTGATATTTACACACCAGGCACAATTTTTACACCGGGTGGATTCGCAACAATGGGATTTGGTGCACCAGCTGCACTTGGTGTAAAGGTCGCACATCCAGATCGTGTTGTCGTATCACTTGTTGGAGATGGCGGTTTCGGTCAAAACCCTGCCGTTCTAGCAACAGCAGCTGAAGAAAATATTCCGGTTATTTGGATCGTTATGAATAACTTTGCATTTGGTACAATTGCCGGTTTGCAAAAGGCCCATTACGATACTACGCTTGGCACATTATTCACGAAAGATGGCAATCCTTACTCACCGGACTTCGCTGCGATCGCTCGCGCTTTCGGAATCGAAGGCATAAAAATTGAAAGAGCAGAAGAATTTAAGCCAGCTCTAAAGTCAGCTATTGAGTCCAATAAGCCAGTCGTGATTGATGTTGCTATGCTCAATAATCCTGTCCCGACAGCGGGCCACTGGAACATTATGGACATTTATTCACCTGACCGAAAAGTTCATCATGTTTCTACAAACTAAATCTATCAATACAAGTCCTATTCTCTATATATGTAAAAATAGGGCTTGTTTTTTACCAAAGAGATCTAAGTGAAAACTTACATAATACTATACTATTAAAAGGTGTTGATCATATGGCACAGCCAAACTTCGGTCCATTGACAGGTGTGAAAATATTGGATATATCAACTATGATTGCCGCTCCTTTTGGGGCAACATTGCTTGCGGATTTAGGTGCTGATGTAACGAAGGTTGAGTTGCCGGGAAGAGGGGATACATTACGAAATGTCGGACCATGGAAAGGTACTGAACCATTAAGATGGCCGGGACTGGCACGAAATAAAAAATCTCTTACGCTTGATATTCGCAAGAAGGAAGGAAAAGAAATATTTCTTAAATTGATTGAGCGGGTGGACGTGTTAATTGAAAATTTTCGTCCCGGAACATTAGAAAAATGGGATCTAGGGTATGACGAATTAAAAAAATTGAATCCAAAGTTAATCATGATGAGGTTATCAGGGTATGGGCAAACAGGTCCATACAAAGACAAGGCGGGATTTGGCACACCAAGTACAGCATTTAGTGGACACACATCGATACAAGGCTTTAATGATCGTCCACCTGTCAGCCCATCTTACTCTTTGCTTGATTATATAACTGGCGTATTTGTTGCTTTTTCAACAGTAAGCGCTTTATTTCATGTCGTTAAAAATGATGAGTCAGAAGGTCAGGTTGTGGAAATGGGTCTCTATGAATCGATGTTCCGCATGTTAGAGTTTTTAATTGCTGAGTATGATCAAAATCAGGTCATACGAGAAAGGACCCCAGGGTTAGCGAATCATTCAAGCCCGGCTGGTACGTATGAAACGAAGGACGGTAAATTTGTTGTATTGGTATGCAGTACAGATTCCACATTTGATCGCTTAGCTAAGGCAATGGATAGAGAGGATATGCTAACAGATCCGCGTTATCACACCAATAAACAGCGTTTGAAAAATGATGCCGACGTACAAGTCATCGTTACTGAGTGGATTAAGGGCTTTACCCAAAAGCGGTTACTCGAACAATCGGATTCATTTGGTGTCCCGATTAGTCCAATCTATACGATAGAAGACATATTCAACGATCCGCACTATCAGGCACGGGAAAATATTGTAGAAGTTGAGCATCCCCGTTTAGGTAAGATTAAGGTTCCAGGAGTTGTTCCGAAGTTTTCCAAAACACCTGGTGCGATTCGCCACCGTGCACCAGAATTAGGCGAACATAATGATGCTATTTTAGGAGAGTTAGGATTTTCAGTAGAAAAAATAACGGAACTAAAAGAGAAAGGGGTTATTTAAATGACAGACTTATCATTGCCATCAAAGGTAGTCATTTGTGAAGTGGCACCGCGTGATGGATTCCAAGCTGAACAAAATTGGATTCCCACCGAGCAGAAGCTCCATATCATAAGAGAACTCGCGAAAATTGGCATTCAATCGATGGAAATCACATCGTTTGTTCACCCCAAAGCGATACCTAATTTGAAGGATGCGAGTGAAGTTGTAAGAAATTCTCGAGATTTTACCGGTATCCAATTCCGTGCGTTAGTCCCAAACGTAAAGGGAGCAGAAAGGGCCTTCGAGGCAGGCATAACCAAATTAAAATTAATGCTGTCTGCAACAGACTCACATAGTATTTCGAACGCAAATAGTACTACAGAAGAAGCTCTCAATAAATTAGAACCGATTATTGAATTTGCAGATAAAAAAGGTATGGATGTAGGAGGATCAATATCAGTTGCTTTTGGTTGTCCTTATGAGGGAAATGTGCCAATCAGTCGTATTGGATATGTATTAGATCGATACAATCAAATGGGGATTAATGAAGTATCATTAGCAGATACAACAGGAATGGCAAATCCTCGACAAGTTTACAACATGCTGGGTGAATTGAAGCAGCAGTTTCCGAAAATGATTTTCTCGATGCATTTGCATAATACACGTGGAATGGCCATCGCAAATGCCTTTGCAGCCTTACAGCAAGGAATTATCCATTTTGATAGTTCAATTGCCGGATTGGGAGGATGTCCATATGCGCCGGGGGCGTCGGGGAATATTGCAACCGAGGATCTTGTCCATTCATTCCATGAAATGAATATTGAAACTGGAATTGACTTAGATTTGGCAATTAAGGTTGCAAAGGAAGTGAAACAAACGCTTGGCCATGATGGTGGAAGCTATATGCTGCAAGCAGGTCCAAATTCGCAACTTCATATCACACCAGAATCCCAGGAAAAGCTAGGGTAATGGGTAGAATTTCGTTAAGTTCATGTCAATTAGTTTAGTGGAAAATTTCGTTTTTTTACTAATCAGGTCTAGTTGTAAAACATCAAATGAAAGCGATTACCAATTTGAAGGAACCCCCAAAAAATAATAGGAGGTTTATAAAGATGAAAAAACAATTTTCTTTAGCGCATTTAACGGTATTAGATTCACCGCCACCCGAAATGGTCTATTTAGCTGCTAGAGCTGGTTATGATTTCGTTAGTATACGTCCCATTTATATGGGATTACCTGGCGAACCCAATTATGAGTTAGCTACGAATAAAAAAATGATGCGTGAAACGAAAAAGGCACTTTCTGATACGGGCGTAAAGCTTCTTGACATTGAACTTGCCCGGATTTACGATGGAGTTGATCCAAATAAATATTTGCCAGCTATGGAAGTTGCTGCTGAACTTGGCGGGAAACATATTCTTAGCAGCATCTGGACGGATGATCGAAATTTTGCCATCGAACGGTTTGCAGAGGTTTGTGATCTCGCGAAACCTTTTGGATTGACGGTAGAATTAGAGTTTGTGCCGATAGCGAGCATTAATAATCTAGCTGGAACACTTGATATTCTTCGTGCAGTAAATCGGGGAAATGCGGGTCTAATGATAGATATCCACCATTTTCATCGCTCCAAGGACAGGATCGAGGATTTGGACACGATACCAACCGAATGGTTCCGATACTTACATCTTTGTGATGCACCAATCGATATTCCGGACTCAAAAGAAGAGATGACACGTGTTCTTCGAGAGGAAAGATCATATGTAGGTGAAGGTGGCATTGATATTGCAAGTATCGTCAATCGAATTCCCGAGATCCCGTATTCGATTGAATTACCTAACCTGAAAAGATCAAGAGAACTTGGCAATGAAGAATTTGCACGACGCTGTCTTCAGTCTGCAAAGGATTATCTAAGTAAATACCCGCGAACGAGCTAAAATGAATTGCTGAAGAGGATTAATAAATTAATTGTGTAAGCTGCATTCAAAATGGAACAGTGTGATCTCTCTTTTTATTTGCCTGAAAATTCTAAATCAGGTTATACTTAGAGGGTATTGAATACTTGTCATATTACTAAATTTATAGTTAGGGGAAGAAAGAATGAAAAAAATTCTAATGCTGCATGGGATTAATCATAATATGTTTGGAAAGAGAGATCCTGTTCAATATGGTACGGTGACGTTAGAGGAAATTAATGCCGGGTTGAATGATTTAGCAAAAGAACTTGGAGTCGAGGTTGAAAGCTTCCAGACCAATCATGAAGGAGAAATGTGCGAAAAAATTCATCAGGCATATATGGAAAATAAAGACGCTGTAATCATAAATGCAGGTGCATGGACACATTATAGTTATGGTTTAAGAGATGCCCTAGCGATACTTGAAGTACCAATCATTGAGATTCATATGTCTAATATTCATGCACGGGAAGAGTTCAGGCATAAATCTGTTTTTGCGGAAATTGCGAATGGACAAATTTGTGGATTTGGAGTCGACAGCTACTACCTCGGTTTACGTGCGGCTGTATCCTTGATTAAAGAAAAGTGACCTAAAATAGTAGTATATTTTTATAGAGGCGATGATTTTTGATGAACTCAGTGGAACAAGAAAAGGGAATTCGTTAATTACAAAGGGCTATAGATATATTAAATTGTTTTTCAATGGAAGAAACTGAGCTTTCGCTTACGGAAATATCAAAAAAAATTCATCTGGCAAAATCAACAGTGATTCGAATACTATACACTTTGGAACTGAATAACTTCGTTGAACGAGACCCTAATTCTTTTAAATATAAACTAGGTAAGTAGTTATACTTTATTGGCAACCTAGCAGGACACTCAATCGAAATTCGCTCAGTTGCAAAGTCAACAATGGAAAGACTCCGTGATCAAACAAAAGAAACGGTGTTTTGGATAAAGAAAGTAGAATATGCATTCAACAATTTGAAAGCTTACAGTCTGTAAGACACGCAGTAAGAATTGGGGAAAAGCTGCCACTCACATTAGGAGCAACCGGAAAAGTATTATTAGCCTATCATTCCGATGATTTTATTGAAAAAATATACATACATGAGAATCCGAAAAGAAGTATAGAAGATTTGAGAAAAGAACTTCGTCAAATTGTAAATGAGCAATTTGCCAAAAGTATAGATGAACGAGAGCTAGGGTCATCGGCAATTGCCACACCAATAGTTGATGTCAATGGCAATGTCATTGCGGCACTATCAATATCAGGACCAACTGCAAGTTTCGAGGAAAAAGTGATCACCCAATTAAAAAAACAACTAATCGATGGTGGAATTGAGATTTCTGCTAATCTTGGATTTAAGCCTGAATGAATTTTCAACCTCTATTTTGGTTTAGGTAAAAAGTAATTCAGTCAAAAGGTTGCCGGGTTAAGAAGTCAGTTATTTAAATAATAATGGGAGTGTAGAAATGAGTAAAATTCATTGGGGTGTATTAGGTACTGCAAATATTGCGCGAACACAGTTGATTCCTGCACTAATCCGAGCTGAAAATTCCGAAATCATTGCAATTTCAAGCCGTGGCAGCAAGGTTCATGAAGTAGCGAGAGAATTCAATATTCCAAGGGCATATGAAGACTATGATGAACTTCTGAGTGACAGGGACGTTGATGCTGTATATATTCCACTTCCAAACCATTTGCATAAGGAATGGGTGGTCAAAGCTGCTAAACAAGGAAAACACGTCCTATGCGAAAAGCCGGCAGCCTTAACGTCAGTCGAAGCTATTGAAATGGTCCAAATATGCCGAGAACATAATGTGAAGTTCATGGAAGGATTTATGTATCAATTTCATCCACAGCACGAGCGAGTAAAAGAAATCATCACTTCAGGAGAAATTGGCGAGGTAAAACTTATCAGAGCAAGTCATTCTTATTATATGGAAAATCGTGATACGAACATTCGCATGGGAAAAGAAATGGGGGGAGGAAGTTTGTATGATGTTGGCTGTTATGCTATCCATGCCATCCGGAATATCTCACAATCTGAACCTACAGTAGTTCAGGCCCATGCAGAAAAAGATCCAGCATCTGGAATTGACCTGTCCGCACACGGATATCTTCATCTAGCAAATGGAATAACTGCACTCTTTGATTGTAGTTTTGATATGACGCGTAGGCAGGAATATGAAGTGATTGGTACAAAAGGCACGATAAATGTTCCTTTTGCTTTTCGTCCTGATTTTAATGGCCAGATAGGTCTAGTTATCGTTCAAACTGCCGGATTGACCCGTGAAGAAAAAATCCAAGGTGATATTTTTCACTTAGAAGTAGAACATTTTTCAAATGCGATATTAAATGATTCCCGACTTTTGAATACAGGAGAATCTACTATAAATAATATGCGAGTACTTGAAGCAAGTTATGAATCCATCCAAATAGGTTTACGTGTAAATATAGGAATAAAATAGAGATAAAATTATAAAAATTTACTGACAATTCCAAAGATTTATGGTATTCTAATTTAAATAAGTTCCGCTATAAGTATATAGAGTTCCATACCGTGGAATCATTAAACTGAAATTGTAATCTTTTATTTTGGATCTTTTGAAGAAAGATAGATTAGTAATTTTAAAGTGTGTATAGGGGAATGATCAGTAGGACAGCTTCTTAGATCGATCTAAAATGAAAGCGTTACCTATTCGGGCGTTTGTAGGACGTGAAGTAATGTAAAACATACAATATGCACCATATTGTAAAGGAGTGATAAATTGAAAATATTTGTATTGATAATGGATAAGATTAATCAACTGCTAAAGTTTTTAATTGGATTTTTGCTAGCCGTTTCGTTAGCTATTTTAACTTGGCAAATCATTTCTCGTGAAATTTTTAACACTCCACTTAGTTGGTCATCAGAACTACTAAGGTATATTTTAGTTTGGATCACTTTTGTCGGGGCTGGTCTTGCGATTCGATATGCAAAGTTAATCCGTCTTGAATTTTTATTTTCACTTATTAAATTTCCACCTAAAGTTGAAAGAGGAATAAGGGGACTTGCAGCAATCATCACCATGNCTGTTTTGTATCATTATCTTAATGTACAGTATTCAAATACTTGAAATTGTCCATTTACAAAAGTCTGCTGCGATGCATTTACCAATGTCCATCTCTTATATTGCAATCCCATTAGGAAGTTTAATTATGCTATTAAATAC
>NZ_LMBW01000016.1:70461-70714 GCF_001439915.1 Fredinandcohnia humi
AGTGGTAGCTTGGGTAGAAGGAGTATGGGATACGGACGGAGGNNCGAACAAGTGTAATGGGTCCAATTTTATTATTTGTATCGTTTTTGATATTTTTACTTTTAAGCGTTCCAGTCGCAATCTCTATCGGATTATCGTCTGCTTTCATGGTATTTATGGACGGTACCCCGCCTACCGTTATTATACAAAGGCTATTTACAACGATAGACTCATTTACATTATTAGCAGTTCCCTTCTTTATCCTTGCTGGTGG
>NZ_LMBW01000016.1:70733-71088 GCF_001439915.1 Fredinandcohnia humi
AATAGTAGATTTTTCATATTCACTCGTTTCATCTATGACAGGCGGATTAGGAATGGTTTCAGTCTTGGCCTGTATGTTCTTTGCTTCAATCTCCGGCTCGGGTGTTGCAACCGTTGCTGCCATTGGGTCCATTATGATACCTGCGATGGTAGCCAAAGGATACGATAAAGGNATTTGCATCGTCAACTGTGGCTGCCTCTGGAGAGTTGGGAGTGATAATTCCGCCTAGTATACCGCTCATTTTATTTGGGGTCGCTACAGGAGTATCAATCAAGGATTTGTTTTTTGCAGGAATTATTCCTGGTATCATGATTGGATTAACCTTTATGATTCTAGTCTATGTTGTTTCAAAAAT
>NZ_LMBW01000016.1:71190-71385 GCF_001439915.1 Fredinandcohnia humi
CTATGCATTGATTATTGGTTTGTTTGTATACAAAGAACTGAAGTGGAAGGAACTCCCAAAGATCTTTTATAATGCTGCTTTAACGAGTTCAGTAATCTTAGTGATTATTGCTACTGCTGGACTGTTTGGTTGGATCCTAACAAGTGATGGTGTACCACAGGCGGTTGCTACCTGGTTTAGCGGGGTATCAAACAA
>NZ_LMBW01000017.1:0-49119 GCF_001439915.1 Fredinandcohnia humi
TTGATTGCTCAATAGTTTTAAAAATAGATTAAACGTTGACGCTTGTATTGTGTTCAGTTTTCAAAGAACTTTTGGTGATTATTCATCGTTGCTCTCTTGAAGCAACTTTTAAATAATATCATCTATCTTTTGGATAGTCAATAACTTTTTTATTTCTTTTTAATTTCACCGCCACATCTCAGCGGCAGATACTTACTATACCACCTTGAAACATAGATGGCAAGACTTTTTGATGAAAAATTATACTAGAAAAATTCTTCACAAAAAAAAGAGTGGATTTCCACTCTTTTTTAACTTATTTATGACGCATTTGCGGGAAGAGTAATACATCTCTTATGGATGGAGAATTCGTTAGGAGCATAACAAGTCTGTCTACTCCTATTCCCAATCCGCCTGTTGGTGGTAAACCATATTCTAATGCTTCAACAAAATCTTCGTCCATCATATGAGCTTCATCATTTCCTTGCTCTCTTTCTTTAAGTTGAGCTTCGAATCTTTGACGTTGATCTATTGGATCATTTAATTCTGTGAATGCATTGGCATGTTCTCTACCCACAATAAATAGCTCAAAGCGATCAGTAAATCTCGGGTCTTCTGGATTCTTCTTCGCAAGTGGTGAAATTTCTACTGGATGACCATAGATAAATGTCGGTTGAATAAGTTTATCCTCAATCTTTTGTTCAAAGAACTCGTTAACGATATGTCCGTATTGCATATGATCATTAATTTCTACATGATGTTCCTTCGCGAGTTGCCTTGCTTCTTCTAAACTCATTTCCTTCCAGAAGTCTGCCCCAACGTACTCTTTTATTGCATCTACCATGTGAAGTCGTTTCCACTCTGGCTTCAAGTCGATTTCGTGTTCACCGTAGGTTACAGTTGTAGATCCTAGTACTTCTTGAGCAATATGGGCGACAAGGTTTTCAGTTAGGCTCATAATGTCTTTATAGTCAGCGTATGCTTCATATAATTCAATCATTGTGAATTCTGGGTTATGGCGTGTTGAAACACCTTCATTACGAAATACTCGACCAATTTCATATACCTTTTCTAAACCACCTACAATTAGGCGCTTAAGGTGTAGTTCAATCGCAATCCGCATATATAATTCGATATCTAATGCGTTATGATGAGTAATGAACGGGCGTGCAGATGCTCCGCCAGGGATAGAATGCATCATCGGTGTTTCTACCTCTAAATAGCCGTGGTCATCTAAATAACGTCTCATGGCTCTGATGATTTTACTTCTTGTAATAAAGGTTTCTTTGCTTTCCTGGCTCATGATTAAGTCAAGGTAACGTTGACGATAGCGTTGTTCAACGTCTTTTAATCCATGGAATTTGTCGGGTAATGGACGAAGTGCTTTCGATAATAGTTCAAATGAAATAACTTTAATAGAAAGTTCTCCTACTTTTGTCTTGAAAACAGTACCTGTGACACCGACAATATCCCCTAGGTCTGCAATATTGAATACCTCATACTGCTCTTCTCCAACCGCATCAAGACGTACATATAGTTGGATTTGACCAGTTAGGTCTAGGATATGGGTAAATCCAGCTTTACCTTTACCGCGCTTTGTCATAATACGACCAGCAATTGTTACGCTGATTTCTTTTTCGTGTAATTGTTCTTTTGTAAATTCATCATATAAGTCGATAAGTTCACGTGTACTATGTGTTCTTTCAAATCTTTTACCGAATGGGTCGACCCCCATTTCACGTAATGTATGTAACTTTTCTCTTCTGACAATCAATTGGTCATTTAATTCCTCATGATTCATTTTCATCAACTCCTATTTTGTTACAGTATCTATATTAATACAATTACTTGTAAATTGTCCTACTCCAATATAAACCTAAAGTAGAAAAACTGCCAGCAAAAAACTGGCAGTCGGCTACTTACGGGTATTATAGTGTAGGGAACTTTTGATGTCAAACAACCATCTCACTGATTTCTTGCTTTTCTTCCATTTCTTCGACAAAGCTTTGTAAAAGTGACACTAATTCATCACGTGTATTGCAGGTGTTGACCTCATTACGAACTTTTGCGTTGCCGCGAATACCTTTTAGGTACCAAGCCGCGTGTTTTCTGAATTCCCTTACCGCGATATCTTCATTCTTCAAATTTATTAATCGGTCTAAGTGAAGAATGGATACATTGATTTTCTCCCTGACTCCGGGCTCATCAATTAGCTCACCGGATTCTAAATACTTAACTGTTTGATAAATCATCCATGGATTTCCCAATGCCGCACGACCGATCATGACACCGTCACAACCTGTTTCATCAAGCATACGTCTTGCGTCCTGTGGGGTCGCAACATCTCCGTTACCGATTACTGGGATATTTACGGATTGTTTGACCTGTTTAATAATATCCCAGTTCGCATAACCTTCGTACATTTGAAGACGCGTTCTTCCGTGCAGGGCTACCGCTTGACCGCCAGCACGTTCCACCGCTTGAGCGTTTTGAATTGCATAAACATGATCATCATCCCAGCCCATACGCATTTTCACGGTAACAGGCTTGTCTACTGCGTCAACTACCGCGGAGACCATTTCATAAATTTTCTGCGGGTCTAATAGCCACTTCGCCCCTGCATCACATTTCGTGATTTTTGGTACTGGGCATCCCATATTAATATCAATAATATCAGCAGTTGTGTTTTTATCGACAAACTTCGCTGCTTCTACCAATGTTTCTTTTTCTCCACCAAAGATTTGAAGGCTTAGTGGTTTTTCACGTTCATCTATATAGAGCATTCCCAGTGTTCGCGCATTTTTATATAGGATTGCTTTATCACTTACCATTTCCGCACAAACCAATCCTGCACCGAATTCCTTGACGGTTAGACGGAACGCAGAGTTACATACCCCAGCCATCGGAGCCAGAACAACTTGGTTTTTCATTTCAATGTTGCCTATTTTTAACATAGTAACCCTTCTTCTTCATTTTAATTAAAACATCCATCTATTAATCTAACCCTTTTGGGGTTAAGTCTTCAATTGGAACTTTTAGTATATCTGAAACCTCTTGTAAAAATGTTTTACTTGGCATTCGTGTTCCCCGCTCGACTTCCCCGACAAGGGATACAGATACTCCAAGATCTTTCGCTAAACTTTCTTGAGTATAACCTTTCAATTTTCGAAAAGCACGAATACGTCTTCCCCACTTCTCCGCTTCCATATACGCACACCTTCTCTGTCTTGTAATTCGTCTAGTAGCAAGGATATTGGTTTCGTTTCTGCTGGAATTTGTAGATTCTGGTCTATCTCAGCTAATGGTACTAGAACAAATGCCCGTTCTGTCATTCGGGAATGTGGAACTATAAGACGCTCTGTTTCAATATTTTCGTGATTGAACAGCAAAATGTCAAGGTCTAATGTCCTTGGACCCCATCTTATTTTCCTTTCCCTTCCAGATTCAAGCTCAATATTTTGTAAAACCTTCAATAAATCAAATGGTGGCAAATTCGTATGTACATTAATTACCATATTTAAAAATCGATCTTGTTCTTCATAACCAACTGGGTCTGTTTCATATATCGAAGAATAATCGTTAATCACCATGTGTTGATCTTGAATCGCCGTTAATGCAAATCGTAAATAGTCTTCTCGTTTTCCTATATTCGTTCCCAAGGCGATATATGCCGAATTTTTCATGACGAGCGACTCCTTCTGATTTCAACAGAAACCGATTGAAGATGCCCCGGAATTGGCGGGTCTGGCTTTATGACTTTAATTGTACAGCCCAAGACTAACGAAAAATGCTTCAAAATTTCCGCAGCAATTTTTTCAGCAACGGCTTCCAGAAGTTTATATGGTTGTCCTTCCACGATTTCTTTACATAGATTGTAGAGCTCTCCGTAGTGAACTGAATAATCTAGATTGTCGGTTTCACCCGCTTTTTTGACATCCACTTCCACCATCAGGTCCACAATAAAACGTTGGCCAAGCTTTGTCTCTTCCTGAAAAACGCCATGATATCCGTAAAATTGCATTTGATTCACATAGATTTTATCTGTCATCTCGGTTCCCCTTTACCAACAAGGACATCCATCATTTTTGCAAGTCTCGCATTAACCTTCACATTATGGACACGGACGATATCGCAGCCTTTTTGAATTCCAAGGCAGGTAGTTGCACCTGTTCCTTCGTCACGTTCCCGAGGTGGCAAATCAAAAATTTGACCGATGAAGGTTTTCCTTGAAGTACCAAGCAGTAATGGATAGCCAAGCTCACTAAAACGATCTAGATGATGGATTGTTTCAATATTATCTTCAAACGTTTTAGCGAAGCCTACACCTGGGTCTAGGATAATGTTTTCATCTTTAACACCAGCAGTTTTTACAATTTCAATGCTCTCTTTTAAGTCGAAAATCATATCATCGATGAGACTTTTATAGTTTTTATTATCTCTGTTATGCATCAGGATAATCGGCACATTATAGCTTGCCGCCACTTCTGCCATTTTTGGATCTGCTTTTGCACCCCAAATATCGTTAATAATATGGGCACCCGCTTCAATTGCTTGCTTCGCCACTTCAGATTTATAAGTATCGATGGAAATGGGGACGTGAACTTCCTTTGCCAACGCCTTAATGATAGGCACCACTCTAGCAATCTCTTCTTCAACAGAGACTCTTTCATGACCTGGTCTTGTTGATTCACCGCCTACATCAATAATATCTGCACCATCCCGGACCATTTCTTTTGCATGCTGGATAGCAGCATCTAAATCAAAGTAAGAACCGCCATCTGAAAAAGAATCGGGTGTGATATTTAGGATCCCCATGATCATTGTCTTTTTGGAAAAATCTAATTTGTAAGGACCACATGTTATGAATGATCGTCTAGTTCTGTCTTGATCCATTTTTGATTCTCCTTTGGTAAATCATTTTTGCTCCATAAGCTAGTCCTATATTGTGAATATATGTACTGTAGTTTTTTCGTAATAGGACCATTTTTACCTTGTAATATATGATTTTCAATCGCACCAAGCGGTACGATTTCTTGGATTGAGTTTGTAATGAAGGCTTCATCACTTTGAAGGATATCCTTTGGCCGGAAAAACCCTTCTTGTATATGTAAACCGATGGAATTTGCTAATTCAATCACAAAAGCCCTTGTTATACCATTAAGTATCCCTGTTCTTAGTGCTGGTGTAAACAGCTTATCCCCTCTTACCCAAAAAAGATTTGAGGTAATCCCTTCAGCGAGAAATCCGTCCCTCGACAAAAAGATTCCCTCAATAGTAGGATTATTCCCGACTTCTCTTTTTCCATAGATATTATTTAAAAAATGATGTGATTTTAAACGAAATTCTCCCTCCGGGGTGTTACGGGGTGTTTTTAATAGGATTGCTTTTTTCTCCCCTAAGACAGAAGGAATATCCTTCATAAATACAAGAACAGAAGGGTCCTCGTAGTCTGTGGAAGGCAGGCCGACTTCACCTGCACCAGCGGAGACGTTTAAGCGGACATACGCCTGCTTTAAACCATTTATTGATAGCAGGTCATTAACTATCGCCATCACATGTGCTTTGTTTAATAGCAGGTTAATCTGTAGCTCGTTTAGTCCAGCTTGTAGACGCACAAGATGGTCATCTAGTAAAAACGGATGACCATCATAGACTCTAAAGGTTTCAAATAAACCCATTCCATATAAAAAACCATGGTCAAATGGGGATATACGCGCATCTTCTATTTTACTAATTTCACCATTTAGATAGATGTACATGATTCCTTCTCATTCCTGATATATTGTTGTATAACGTTTAAGATTAGTTGTTTACCTGCTGTGGTCATGATGGATTCTGGATGAAATTGCACACCCTCAATTGGGTATTCCTTATGGCGAATGGCCATGATTTCACCTTCATCTGTTTCTGCTGATATTTCAAAGCAATCCGGAAGTGTTTCTTTTTTTACGATTAATGAATGATAGCGAGTAGCTGTAAATGGGCGTTCCAACCCTGAAAAAATAGTTTTACCATCGTGATGGATTTCTGATGTCTTCCCGTGCATAAGTCTTTGAGCTTTGATTACATCCCCTCCGAACGCTTGGGCAATCGATTGGTGGCCCAGGCACACACCAAAAACTGGTATACGCCCTGCAAAATAAGTTATTGCCTTTAGGCTTATTCCTGCTTCATTCGGTGTACAAGGTCCTGGTGAAATCATAATTAAATCTGGGTTTAATGCCTCAATTTCTTGAATTGTGATTTCATCATTTCTTTTAACGAGGATTTCTTCTCCTAATTCTCCCACATATTGTACGATATTGAATGTAAACGAGTCATAATTATCAATCATTACGATCATACTAGCTCACCTCATACTTAAATTTTGATCAAATGTGCTTTGGCGTATTTGCGCCCGATTTTTTTCGAGCAAGCTCGAAAAATTTCCTTTGAAAAATCCTGGCATCCGCCGGAGGCTTTACCTTATTCAGTGGGGGTCAAACCCCTGCTGAATAAAGGTAAACTCTGCTTCGCTCAGCTCTTTTGCTTTCCATAATGCGATCGCCTTTTTCAAGGACTCTTTATATTCATGTTTTGGGTTAGAATCAATAACTACACCGGCACCCGCTTGAACATGAGCAATGCCATCCTTAATGATCATTGTTCGGATTGCGATGTTCAACTCCATATCTCCTGAAAACCCAATCCACCCAATTGATCCCGTATAGACTTTTTCTTTACTAGCAACTCCGGTGAACCACTCACAATTTGAAATTCCGGTACCTGCATATATGCCATATATGGAGATGGGTTAAGGATACGCAATGTATCATATATTTCCCGGGAATGGGTTTTGATTTCCTTTGACCTCCGTACTGATAAGTTAACCTGAAAAAAGTCTCCCTTAGAAATATATTCTCTTACCTTCTCCACTGCATCGGTAAATTCCTGCTCAGATAAAGAAACAGAAAAATGTTCAGTTTGCGCTTTTATATTTGTTTTAGTGATTTGCGCATCAGTATGTGTCATCCAAAGGTTTTCATATTTTTGCAATCTGTCATTTGCTTGTTGTTCATTATGTATGTCATCGTGAGTGATCAGCCATATTGCTTGTTCATTATGGTCATAAACAAACACATCATCAAAAACTAAAAAATATAAATCAGGTGTTGCTAGGTCGTCCCGTGCAGTATTTGGTAATTCTTCGATATATCTAGCATAATCATAGCTAATAAATCCAAGTGCGCCGCCTTGAAAGTCAGGATAGCCCTGGTGGTGCACGGTTTGATGGGCTTTCATCCACTCCATAAAATGTGTAAGAGGGTCACCCTCAAGTATTGTTGTGCCTTCTTTAGTTGTTATCGATAATTTATGGTTTTTTCCTTGGATCACAGCAAATGGTTTTATTCCCATGATGCTGGTTTTTCCACCCTGCCCACTTTCCAATAGCATGTGGTAAGGTTCGTGCTGAGTTAGGGTCTTATATTTGTCGTACCATTTGTCTTGTGCAAACGGTATTTTCTTCGCAAAAGATACTCTCTTTTGTTGCATGGCCCACTCTCCTTATAGCCCTATTTTACATGATATTGCGGAAGGTGGTATATAGAAAAATGAGAGTTTTACCCCTAAGGATAAAACTCTCACTTTTCTTATTGCTCGTCAAATTGATAAAGAACTGTACTTAAGTAACGTTCGCCATTGTCTGGGACAACTGCAAGCACCTTTTTTCCTTTACCTAACTTTTTCGCAACTTGCAGTGCTGCGTAAATGGCTGCACCTGATGAAATCCCTACAAGGAATCCTTCTTCTTGACCTGTACGGCGCGCATATTCAATCGCTTCTTCGTTTTTAACTGTAAACACTTCATCATATACTTCTGTGTTTAACACGTCAGGTACAAAGTTAGCACCTAGACCTTGGATTTTGTGCGGACCTGGTTTTCCACCAGAAAGAATTGGTGAATCAGCCGGTTCAACCGCTACAATCTGAATGTTTGGATACTTCTCTTTTAATACAGGGCCAGCACCAGTGATTGTTCCTCCAGTACCAATTCCTGCTACAAACGCATCTAATTGATCGCCCATTTGCTCGGCAATTTCCTTACCAGTCGTTAAACGATGAACTTCTGGGTTTGCTGGATTGTTGAACTGTTGCGGCATAAAATAACCGTGTTCCTTCACAAGCTCTTCTGCTTTGTTAACCGCGCCTCTCATCCCTTCAGCACCTGGTGTTAAAACAAGCTCGGCACCGTAAGCGCGTAAAAGATTGCGACGTTCCATACTCATGGTATCTGGCATAACTAAGATTGCTTTTAACCCTTTAGCAGCAGCTACCATCGCTAACCCGATACCCGTGTTTCCACTTGTCGGCTCAATAATCGTGTCACCCGGTTTTAAGTCACCATTTTTCTCAGCTGCTTCAATCATGGCTAAAGCAATTCTATCCTTTACACTGCTGCCTGGGTTAAAGAACTCAAGCTTCACGTAAACATCTGCACTGTCTTCATCAACTAAGTGGTTAAGCTTTACAACTGGAGTTTGGCCGATTAATTCATATATTGAATTTGCTACTTTTGTCATGATTCCACCCTCAATTCCTAGTATTTTTATTGGTTTTATCTACAATTTAGCAATTCTCACACGAAAAGTCAACGAATTTACCGCCTGCTAATTGTGAAGTTTTTCTAGGGATTATTGGCGATTTTCAAAGAACCACTTGACGCCAAGCTCTTTCCAGAGCGGCTCTACCGAAATTGCACCATTTATCTGGTCAATTGCAATTTGACGTTTGATTTGATCCTTAACATCATCATATGAATAGGTTACCGCATCAATTACTTCATGGAGGATAACGACCGCAAAGCCACCTTCAACCTCGACAGGCTCACTCCATTCATTTGGTTTTAATTTATCCGCTACGTCTAAATAGCTATCAGGAGCATATCCATTTTCCACATTTACAAATCCGAGTTCCCCACCCCGATTTGATGAAAACTCATCCGTTGATTTCTCCATAGCAAGTGCTGTGAAGCTTGATCCATTTTCTAATTCATGTAATACCTGTTCAGCCGCTTCTTTTGTTTTTACGACAATATGGGAAATGTGGTATGACTTTGGAATTTCGTATAAATACTTGTTTTCCTCGTAGAAATGTTTCATTTCCCCCTCAGATATAACCGCATCCTTAGTTAAGAGCTCTTCTAATAAAATGCTTAACTCAATTTGCTCTTTCCAGTGCTCATCATCAATATTCTCGTGATCAATGGTATTATACATGGTCTTGATTAACGTCAATTCACGCTCAATAGCATCCTCCGACAAAGCAATGTTATGCTTTTTGGCCATTTGACGAACAACTTCCTTATCGACCATTCCCTCTAAAATTTGTTTCCCATACCTGTCTTCAAGCTCATCTAACCATTGTTGTCTGGTAATGGATGTTTCTCCGATTGTGGCCACTACCTCTTCTTCCCCGCTTGCAACAACAGGCTTGGTCGCCTCAACCGTCTTTTCCTCAGACCTTTCCCCTGATGAATCAGTCACGAAGTACACAACCGACAAACAGTTAATGATAACGAGAGCAACTATAATTGACCATAGTACTTTTTGATTCATTTTTCTCATCTCCCATTACCTTACTTTGCTTGGTCTTTTAATTCTATTAATTCTTCCTTTGAAAAATGATATTTTTCATTACAAAAATGGCATTGTGCCTCTGCTTTCCCATCTTCCTCAATCATAGCACTGATTTCTTCTGAGCCTAGGCTGAGAATGGCACTTTCAATTCGTTCCTTTGAGCAAGGGCAAACAAAGGATACCGGCATTTTTTCAAGAATGTTAAGGTTTTTCTCGCCAACGACCTCTGCCAAAATGTTTTCAGGTGTAAGTCCCTTTTCAATCATTTTTGAGACCGGTTCGATTTCTTGAAGCCTTTTTTCAATTTGTGTAATGGTTTCCTCATCTGTACCAGGCATTAGCTGGATAAGGAATCCGCCAGCAGCTAAAATGGAGTTGCCCGGATTCACCAAAACCCCTACCCCAACAGATGAAGGAGTCTGTTCAGATGTAACTAGATAATAGGTAAAATCCTCTCCAAGTTCTCCTGACACAATTGGAACCTGTCCAGAGAACTGTTCCTTCATTCCGACATCCTTTACAACCGTTAAAGTTCCTTCTGTTCCAACAGCTCTTCTTACATCAAGTTTTCCATGTTCATTTAAATCAAAATGGGTTTGGGGGTTCGTTACATACCCTCTTACTTCCCCTTTGGCATTTGTATCAACAAGAATAATTCCGATTGGACCGCCACCTTCAACTTTAATGGTGAGCTTTACATCACCCTTTAGAGTAGCTCCAAGCATCACCCCTGCTGTCATTGTTCTGCCAAGAGCGGCGGACGCTGTAGGCCATGTGTAATGACGTCTTTGGGCCTCGGCGACTGTTTCCGTTGAATCAATTGCATATGCTCGAACCTGTCCGTTATAAGCTAACGCCTTAATTAAATAATCACTCATTTTATTACTCCTTTTTTATGTCATCACATCTGATGTTATTTTTATTTTGCTTCGTTATGACGTTGATAAATAAGGTGCAGCCCTTTTAGTGTTAAAAAGGGATTAACGATATCAACCACATTCGATTCAGCTGCAATTAACGCAGCAAGTCCTCCTGTAGCAATTACCTTTGGTTTTTCTTGGGATTGGGCTTTGATGCGGGCAACAATACCCTCTACCTGACCAACGTAACCAAATAATATACCTGCCTGCATCGCACTTACAGTGTTTCGCCCAATCACACCTTCTGGACGGGCTATTTCGATTCTTGGCAGTTTTGCTGCTCTTGAATATAAAGCCTCAGTGGAAATTGCAATTCCTGGTGCAATCGCCCCGCCCATGTATTGCTTTTTCTCATTTATGTAGCAGAATGTAGTGGCTGTACCAAAATCAACAATAATAAGTGGACATCCATATAGATGGATTCCTGCGACGGCATTGACTATTCGGTCTGCACCCACTTCTTTTGGATTGTCATATTTAATATTTAAGCCTGTCTTAATTCCTGGCCCCACGACTAACGGCTTCATTCCAAAATATTTGACACACATTCGTTCCAGTGCAAACATAATCGGCGGAACGACGGAGGACATAATAATGCCATTAATATCCTTAAAGGTTAATCCAACATGCACAAATAGTGATTTTATGACTAGTCCATATTCATCCTCTGTTTTATTTCGGCTGGTTTCAATCCTCCAATGATGTTTTAACTCATCATTTTCATATACCCCTAAAACCATATTAGTATTTCCTACATCACAAACAAAAATCATGTGGTTCCCCTACCCCCGACTTCTGACCTTTCTAATGCAAACATCATACCATACCTCGTTTTTAATATTCCACAATTAAGGAATCTAAAACGACACTAAAAAAGGCGCCTACGTTTGGATGTAGACACCTTTTGCTGTTACTCTTCTTTATCTTTATTTTCGCCTTCCGTTACTTCCTCTTCCTTTTTGGAGTTGATCGTAACTTTTACATCTTCTTTTGGTTTATCCGCAGGCACAATGGCTACTGGTCGGTCAGGTAATTTACCTTCTTCGAACAAGCTCTTAATTTGGGCTGCATCTAAAGTTTCAATCTCAAGTAATGTTTCGGCGATAAGCTTTAGTTTATCTTGATTCTCTATAAGAATTTGTCGTGCTTTTTCATAGCTTTCTTTAATAAAGCGTTGAATCTCAAGATCAATTTCGTGTGCGATTGCATCACTGTAGTTTTGCTCGTTATGAATGTCACGCCCTAGGAACACTTGACCACCCGACGGTTGACCAAATTGAAGTGGGCCAAGCTTGTCACTCATTCCATATTCGGTAACCATTTTACGAGCAATTCCGGTAGCACGTTGGAAGTCATTATGTGCACCTGTGCTTACCTCTCCAAACGTGACTTCCTCTGATACACGACCGCCTAAAAGGCCGCAAATTTTATCTAACAATTCAGGCTTTGTCATGAAATAACGGTCTTCCTTAGGTAGCATTACGGCGTATCCACCCGCTTGACCACGAGGAACAATCGTTACCTTATGAACCATATCTGCTTCATCAAGAACCATTCCAATAATCACATGTCCCGCTTCATGATAAGCAACAATGTTTCGTTCCTTTTTCGAGATAACACGATTCTTTTTCGCAGGACCTGCAATTACGCGGTCTGATGCTTCATCGAGATCAGTCATATCAATTTTCTTCTTATTGTGTCGAGCGGCAACAAGTGCTGCTTCATTAAGTAAGTTTTCTAGGTCAGCACCTGAAAACCCTGGTGTTCTCTGTGCGATTGCCTTTAAATCAACGGAATCATCAAGAGGCTTGTTACGAGCATGAACTTGTAAAACCGCTTCTCTTCCTTTTACGTCAGGGCGATCAACCGTAATTTGTCGGTCAAAACGTCCTGGACGTAAAAGAGCAGGGTCTAAAATATCTGGGCGGTTTGTTGCAGCAACGATAATGATACCCTCGTTTGCACCGAATCCGTCCATCTCAACTAACAATTGGTTTAAGGTTTGTTCGCGTTCATCATGACCGCCTCCAAGACCTGCACCACGCTGGCGTCCAACTGCATCAATTTCATCTATAAAAATGATACACGGCGCGTTTTTCTTTGCATTTTCAAATAGGTCACGTACACGTGAAGCGCCGACCCCAACGAACATTTCAACAAAATCCGAACCACTGATAGAGAAGAACGGAACTCCCGCTTCACCAGCAGCCGCACGGGCAAGCAATGTTTTACCAGTTCCAGGAGGTCCAACAAGGAGGATCCCTTTTGGAATTCTTGCACCTAGCTCAGCAAACTTACGCGGGTCTTTTAAGAACTCAACCACCTCAATAAGCTCTTGCTTCTCTTCATCTGCACCTGCAACATCTTTAAATCTAACCTTTTTCTTTTCTTCACTATACAACTTGGCTTTACTCTTACCAAAGTTCATAACCCTACTACCGCCGCCTTGGGCTTGGTTTAGTAGGAAGAAGAATAAAATAAAGATAATAACAAATGGAATAATCGACGTAAAGAAGGTTACCCAACCACTTGTTTCCTTTGCTTTAAGTACATCAACATCTGAACTCAATGCAGCATCCGTAATCCGATTAACCTCATTTTGGCTGCCGATGATATTCGTGACAAAGAATTGATCCTTATCATAATTCTTTAACTGACCTCTAACCTCGTAGACGCCTCTTTCAGGTTGTATCGTAATATTTTTTACATCCCCAGCTTCGAGATGTTGTACAAACTTGCCATATTTCATCACTTCTGGCTGGCCATTTGCTCCTTGGAAGAAGCTAACCACACCAATAATGACTAAAAATATGAGTAAATAGAATATGACATTTCGAAAAATCCGATTCATCTCTTACCTCCTCCCGCGGTGAACAAACTATAGTAAATAGTATCATAGATAATAATTGCTATTCAAATGAAATACGTTTTACGTGTGAATAAGTTTCAAAAAGGTACAAGTTTTTTCTATAACAAGAAACCTATTCCGAATAAACTTCGGGTTTTAATACACCGATATACGGTAAATTGCGATATTTTTCAGCAAAGTCTAGACCGTAACCGACAACAAACTCATCAGGAACAATAAACCCAACATAGTCTGCGTTAATTTCGGCTTTTCTACCGGTAGGCTTATCCAAAAGTGTAACAATTTTAATGGACTTTGCTTTACGGTAACGGAATAATTCAACCAGGTAGCTTAATGTCAGACCGCTATCGATAATATCCTCGATGACAAGAATATCTCTTCCTTCTACAGATGCATCCAGGTCCTTGATAATTTTTACCTCACCGGAAGAAACCGTTGAGTTTCCGTAGCTTGACACATCCATAAAATCCATTTCCAAATATGTATCCACTCTTTTTAACAGATCGCCCATAAAAGGCATAGCTCCTTTTAAAATTCCAATCGCTAAAGGAAATTTATCCTTATAGTCCTCTGTTAAAGTATTACCTAATTCCTTGATTTTTTGCTGAAGTTCTTCCTCGCTAAATAAAACTTTCTCGATATCCTGCTCCATGCTTTTAAAGCCCCCTAAACATTCTGCGTGTATTGTATTACGATATAGTGCGATTTTGTTTTACATGTTGCTTCATATGATGACTTTTTCAATCCTGGAAGCCACAAAATCTTTCCTTGTTTATCCTCGACAATCGGCCAAAGGTCACGTCTGCGAAGGGGTATTTTTTCATCGATGAAAATATCCTTCACTTTTTTAGAACCATTCATTCCTTTTAGTCTCATTTTATCTCCGATTTCTCTCGTTCGGACAAAAATTGGCAATTGAATGGTGTCTGGGTCAATGACGAAACTGTCATTTCCGATTGGACCTCGAGGATAGCTCCTCCACACTTGACTCTTTATTTCACTACCATCTTCAAGTTTATAAAGCCCAGGTGTATCAATTTGTAATCGATAGGGGCTTACGTGTTTCTCACAATCCGAATAAGTATATGTACAACTTTCATAAGATTTCACAATTCGCAAACCAGCTGGAAACTGCAATTCTCCAGATGGATGACTACTCGCCAGGAAGGTTAACAAATTGTCAATATGTACAGCAGAAAGAGAAGGAGGAAGTTCTTTGTAGAGATAGTTTAATATTAGTTGAATCCCTCTTCTTTGTAAAGATTTTGGCATCTCCAAAAATGGAGGAATTTCAATCTCTACTTCGTTATCTTCATTCCTTTTCATTACTTTATTCATTTTTTCAATTGTTAATTCATCTAAAACTTCATTGTCCTCTGTCATGTACTGATTAAATTGCAAAAAACGGGCGTGAACTGCAGGATTTTCTTGTTTTAAAAAAGGAAGAATATGATGCCTAAATCGATTCCTTGTATAGTCGTCTTTATCATTTGATGGATCGCGTCTCGGTGAAAGCTTCCATTCCCTGCAATATTCTTCAATATCCGCTCTGGTCACGGCTAAAAATGGGCGAATGATTGAACCACATGAAAATGGACGATTTACCTGCATGCCCGCATATCCAACTCCCTTACTACCGCGGACTAAACGCATTAATATCGTTTCTATTTGGTCGTCCCCATGATGCCCAAGTGCTAAATAATCCGCTTTATGCTTTCGCATGATTTCATTAAAAAAATGATATCTCACTTCCCTCGCAGCTACTTGGGAGCTTAAACTATGTTCCTTTTTATAGGATGTCACATCGATTTGGATTGATTCAAAAGGAATTTGATTTATTTCACAAAATTCTTTTACATATCGTAAATCCTCTTCTGACTCATCTCCGCGGAACATGTGGTCAACATGGGCAGTAATAATAGTTGATTCCTTTTGATTATGGTATAAATAATGCAATAATGCGAGGGAATCCGGACCACCAGATACCCCTACTATTATCGTTGATCCCTTCTTAATTAATTCATGTTTCTGAATAAACTGGTTTACTTTTTCGATCATTGTTGGACCAATCCTTTGTATATAACTAAAAACAGTAATTTAATCGTATCACTTTCCACGCCATTTTTACAGAATTTGTCCATATAGATATAGTAAATACCCAAGTGATACAAATAGCAGTAATAATACCGTCTCAAGAACCCCTCCTTTTTGTTTTTTTGGTTTTAGTTGTCTATTTGCCCGGGATGAATTAGGTTGGACATGAGAATTAGTTGCCTTTGTATTACCTTGCGACTTTCTCGTTGCTCGGGTTTTTTGTACAGAAGCCTGATCATTATTAACCTGACTTAACTTCATCACCAAATCTTTACGCATTTCGGCAGCCTGTTGATATTTCCCATCAATCGCAGACAAGAGCACGGTATCAAACATTCGTAAGGAGTGTGTATTTGCGATAATGGATTTTAATTGTTTCACCGGCTGGTCTGTTCGTGTAAAACGGTTTGGGTAAGCCGTATTGATGATAATCATCGCAACCGCAAATAAATCATAACTCGGCTCCGCCTTCCTTGATCCCGCTCCCCAGTAGCCGCGATCAAAGAATTCGGTAAACTCTTTTATGGCTCTGCCTTGGACAGTTGTACCTCCAACATCAATACAGCGGATTTTTGGAGGATTCCCTGCAACAAGTAGATTATCAGGTTTCAAGTCTCCAAAAACCCATCCTTTCTGATGGAGCCTGTCCAAATCAGAAAGCAATTGCAAGCATAGTATGCCTGTCCATTCCTTCCCCCTTTTTTCGATAAAAGATAAAAAGCTTTCCCCACGAATATACTCCATAACGTAAAAGGAAATCGGGCTGGAAAATCCAGGTCTAATCCAATCATCGACATCTATAAAAGAAGGCCCAAGGGCAGAGCCTTGGACCTTAGAGAAGTGTTTTAGCACATTTACTTCCGACGTAATTGTCACGCCATTTTCACTAATTTTTAAAGCAACAGGACCATCAATGCCCTCGGCTAAGTAGACAATGCCATTGGCACCTTGTCCTAAAGGTCTCACAATGCGATATGATTTTTTATGCCATTTTCCAGAAATGACAGTACCAGGGGAAACCTTACATACCGGACTCTTCGTAGTATTGTTCATCATCACGAGACAACAAACTCCTTAATGATCTTTTTTTCTTAAAGTAGGTAAGTGCTTCTCTTATTGCCGGTCCGGTTGGCGTGATTCCGCCGGTTGTGAGCTTTGGAAAAATACTAGACAAGGATTCTAGTCTTGGTGTCCAATCCAATACCCTTTCTACTTCAACCCTTTTCCCCGGAAATACGAAAACAGAAAATTGATTGTCTCCCATTCTCGCATTTAAACTTATTGATAGGTCAAGCAATGCCTCTTTGACAGTTGGCAATTTATGCTTCATACTCGCACTCGTATCCACCAGAACTAGAACCTCTAAATCAACCGTTTCACCAAGTTCATCAACTACCTCCATCACTTCTCCACGTTTTTCTGGAGGAAGGTCTTCCATTGATGTCTTGGCTCCCAGGATTTGCTGGAGTTCCTTGTTGACCACCCCCTGTAGAGTTTGGGTCATTGCCTGTCTTGTCACCATTTGAACAGTTTGGGACAGCTGAGTCGAATAGACGATTTGGCTTACGCCTCCCCCAGCAGTAGCCATTCCTTCTATTTCCTGCATTCCTTGTTCATCAATTGTATCCTGCTCCACTACACCAATGACATTAATGGTTACTCCCTGCTCCCTAGCTAGCGCTGCCATTGCAATCGGATCTTCCCCTTGATTTGAACAACCGTCCGTAATCAATAGAATTTGCTTCAATGTGCCTTTTTGCACGTTTCATCCCCTCCATCTTGTTAAAATTAGTAACAGGATGGACGAAATAATCGTTTTTTAAACCTTCTGGACTGTATCAAATCGCTTTACTTTTCGATTTCTGATATCCATATGCAGGGATGGCTGCCCATTTTGGTGTATTATGTTTGAGCTTTGTCACAACAATCGTCATATCATCTTCAATTTGACCGGATCTTGTACGGATTACCTCCTCCATAATTAGATCCGCAATCTCTTGAGGATCTTTTGTTTGAATTTCGTTGATCTTACGTTTCATCCACATATCATAGTTTTCAACATGCTTTGGACCTTCAAAAATTCCATCGCTCATCATGATTAATAGGTCCCCAGCCTTCAATTGTTCATCAACTACCTCCACTTCAAAGTCCTCAATGATTCCCATTGGCAGATTACTTGCCTGGACTTTACTAATCTTATCTCCTCTCTTAATATAGCTTGGCGTAGATCCGATTTTTAGGAACTTTGCACTTGCATCTTGCAAGTCAATCACTGCTAAATCGAGTGTTGAGAAAATTTCATCTGTTGTTCGTAAGGAAAGAATGGAGTTAACGGATTTAATCGCCACCTTCTCTTCAATGCCGGATTGAAGAATCTTTTTTAACAACTCCAAGGTTTCATTGCTTTCGTAATGGGCTCGTTCACCATTCCCCATACCATCGCTGATGGCAACTGCATGCTTTCCAACACCTAACTCAATTGTTGAATAGCTATCCCCTGATACTAATCCGCCGCCCTTAGCAGCGTGAGCGACACCCGTCTCAATGACATATGCTTTTGCAGAACCAAGGGTCACGTGACAATACCCATTTGGAAGGCTTGAGCATTCTTCATTTTTCACGAGGATCGTTTCTTCCAAAATATCGGATAACATCGGCGCAATTAATTTTTCACACTCCCCACTTCCATCGCAATATGGAATACTTAATTCAATATCAACATTTCCTTGTTCCACACTGTAAATCTCAACATGTCCAATTTGAATCCCAAACGACTGCAATGCATCCAAGATTTGCTCTTCTAATACATGGTGATTCTCACCTTCCCTTTGAATTTCCTTCGCAAAATCACTCATTACCTGGGAGACACCTAATAATTGGTCAGCTACTAGTTTTCTGCTCTCCTTCACTTGTTTTTTCAGCTTTTGATTTGCCTGATAATAGGTCAGCTCCTGTTCAATTGCATCAATTACTTTTTTCCCTCGTACACAATGCTTGTCCCAGTCTCTCGTAAGCTTGTGATTGTACTGAAGCGAATTTGTATCACATCCATGCATAATATCCTTCATGTAGTCATATGTTTTATTAAAGTTCTTGGACCAGCACGCCTCCTTTTTAAAACATGATTGACAGGTCTTTTCCGTTACATTGCTTAAAAACAGATCGACTTCACGGTCTTTGTCCTCTTCATCAATGGGATACCCATATTCCGTAAAACTATTGGACAGAGCCTCAAACACTGTCGAAAACTGTGAAACGCGATTTGCAGTCACATCACGAACTTTACGCAGATATTGCTGTTGTTCTGCATGATGTTCAGGTGTTCCTGGAATATTTTTCGCCACTTTGCTTATTAGGCTCTTAGGCGTTAGTAAAAACAATAGAATGGCCACACCAGATTCATATAAAGTAGGAATAATTTGACTAGCCCCTTCACCGTAAAGGCCAATTAAAAGCGTTCCGACAATAAGACCGAATGCAACTCCAGCTTTTTTACCTTCTTTTAAAAGACCCCCAAGTAAACCAGAAAAAGCGAGGAGACTCATTTGGTACAGGCTCGTTACATTCGCTAAACTTAATATAAGTCCGGATACAACCCCTACCGTTGAGCCTATCGTTGCCCCAGCAACGAACGCAAACAAGAGGACAACATATCTTGAAAGAATATTTGAAATGGACATCTCATAGACGAGCCATCCCATTGTTCCTGTTAATACAGAGGCAATTAAGATAATTAAACAAATTACTTCTTCCGTTTTAAAGGATTGTCTCCGTCGTCTTTCTGTTAACAATGGTACGCTTTGTAGGAAAATGAAGGTTAAAATAAAGGCTAAGCCGGAGCCGACACCAATCATCACCCCATCATGGATGGTGATTGACCCCTGCGTAACATAAAGGATTCCCGCCTTAGCAACGGCAGATGCGATTAATACCAGAACCGGTAATGCTTTGAGCAGATCTACTTTAAATCGTTGAAGAACCTTATAGATTACTAGAAAAAAGATAATTGATAGAAATGTAAAAACAGTTACATCTGCTGAAAGGGTAAACGATCCAGCGATAACAGCTGCCATGGCAAGTCCCGCTTTTCCTTTTTTCATCATAAAAACACTCGCGAAAAATGGTAATGCAAAAGGGGTTAATTCATTCAGGATGAGTGCCCGTCCTAATAAAAATCCTACGACGACTAGTAAAAGCCCTTTTAATAGAAATAGACTTTCAAGCTTGACTTGAAAACGATGAAACCATTTGGACAAGGTGTCCTGCGTTTTTTCAATGTCTACCTCTGTGATCGGCCCGCTTAGATTCCTCTCTATTCTTTCCATTTACAAACACTCCCCGTATTTAATAGTTGTTTGTTATTATACAGTTGAAGGAATTCATATTTTGTCAAAACAACAGAAGCGAAAAGGAAAATCATTCGACGGCTTGTCTAGTTTTCCAACAAATTAAATGTCATATGGCGAATTTTAGTAGAGGAATATGGGAGGTTTACGAACAAGTTCATGGATTTATTGCGTTTATTGTGTGAATTTTTGTATTATTTGCCTTCAAGACAAAATATATTGACGAACGAATAGACTGAAGGTATTATATAACTTGTGCTTACTTACTAGAGTTTGAGAAAGACATTGTCGAACTCTAATAAAATACTCATTTTATCCATGGCGGTGTAGCTCAGCTGGCTAGAGCGTACGGTTCATACCCGTGAGGTCGGGGGTTCGATCCCCTCNTCAGAAATGCTGAAGCGACTTGTACAGAAACGAGAAAACTGGCCGACTAAAGGCGCCACGTCCTTATGTCTTCGTCGGCACTAGCACGTCCTGTGCGTCGAAGACTCCGATGAAGAAGCGTTCTTTGCTTCTTTCGGAGGAGTTGAAGTTTCTCGAGTTTCTAGTCGCGAAAAGCTAGACATCATAATAGTTGAGGCCCGTTGGTCAAGCGGTTAAGACACCGCCCTTTCACGGCGGTAACACGGGTTCGAATCCCGTACGGGTCATACGAAAAGCTGGTGAGTTCACTAGCTTTTTTTCTTTTGCCTGAATATCCAGAACACAAAAAAGCACCCGAATAGGGTGCTTTATATATATATTTAAGCTACAGCAGCAGGTTATCCTCTTCTCGCTCCACGCCCACCACGTTTTGATTCAGTGTTGCGCTTTAAGGAAGATAGACGATCTTCACTGTCCTTCAGAAAGCGATTCATTTTTTGTTCAAAGTTTTCAGTTTTGTTTTGATTACGTTGGTCATTTCTATTATTACGCGGACCATTGTGACGTGGACGTTGTGGTTGTTGGGTTTCTTTTGCCTTTTTAATGGATAAACCAATTTTTCCATCTTTCTCAACATTAATAACCTTGACCTCTACTTGGTCGCCAACTTTTAAATGTTCATTAATATCTTTAACATAATTATCAGCAACCTCACTAATATGGACAAGACCAGTTGAGCCCTCTGACAGCTCCACAAACGCTCCAAAATTCGTAATTCCTGTTACCTTCCCTTGAACCTTGCTGCCTACTTCGATTGACATAAAAAAAATGCTCCTCCTTAGATTTGAACAAAATCATTTTACTATATTATACATAAAATAAAAACCGGGTGTCAATAAGACTAAGACCCATTCCCTACTTTAAAAATGATTTCGCCTTCCTTTGATAGAAAATAATCCCTGCGAATTATTTTTTCAATATACTCATCATTGTTAAGTTTTACGATTTCCTCTTCGAAAAGTACCTGCTCATCTTTTAGTGCGGTAAGTTGCTCCTGTAGTTTTTCCTTTTCAGCAACCTTTTCATTCATTGTCTTATGTTGTGTAACGACCATTGAAATAAGCCCATAAGAAATGATTGCAGCCAGGACAAAAAAGGCAATCAATCTTCTCATAATGCCTTTTCGTTTCACATGAATGGCTTGTTCTTGCTGTTTATATTTTTCCATATAGGTTGATTGTAACTGTGTTACATTTTTCTTTCGAACTGCACCCATTGTAGAGAATGCCCTCCTATTTTTTCCTTATCTTCTTCCACCATTTTATCAATATAGGTTTGATATTCTCTACTTTTTTCAAAAATCCTGCACACTTTTGAAAAATCTTTTTTACATTTTTCGTAACGATGGATGGTAACAGTTTCCAAATGATGATTCCAATCCATTTTATTGGGGTAAAACAAATTTTAATAATGATCCAACAGGTCTTAAGAAGGATTTTCCCAAACACCAGGAGGACATTGAATATTCCCAACAGAATTACAATAATAAGCTGAATCAGCATTTTAATAGGGCGAACGATGAGTAATTCACCGGTTCTAAGTAAAAATTTATATAAGTGTATGATGGCTTGGATGATATGTTCTAATATTCTCACATAAATTGTTTTTATAAGGCTTTGGTAAGCAGCAAATCCACATAGGATCGCGATAAACACATAAAATCGCAGTTCGCCCTCATTTACCACCAAAAGCGTATAAAAGAACAACAGACCTTGTACAACCCAAAAAAGAATGTCATTAATAAAAACGAAGAAATACTTTCGTCTTGGGCGCTGTAAAAAGCGGTGATAGGTGTCAAGAGAGGCTCCTAGCCACCCCCCCATGAAAATCATTGCAAGTAATGTGTAAAACTGGGTTGATAGGGTCATCTAAATAACTTGCTAAAGAATCCTTTAGCCTTCTCCGAGGAATGTTCGTCCAAATAGCTAATATCATAGACTTTTCCTTTGATTGATACAATGCCTTTTTCCACATCTAGATTTTTCATTTGCAGGTTTTGGCCACGTATGGCTAGGAAGCCCATAACAGTTTCAAGTAAAAATTCCTCATTATCAAAGCTTTCTACCTGTTTTACACCTGTTATGTCAAGAAGCTTGCGACTTCTCATGATCACATCATGCTCTTGTACAGTTCCTTTATTGGATGGCGTTCCATCATAGTATTGGTTCATCTTTTAACCCCCACATTCATACTTAAGCAGTCAAAGCGACCACTTGTTTAATAGTAAAATGTATGAGTTTATGGCGGGATTTAGAACAAGCCTCTTGAATGTTTACGCGTCTACCTTTTCTTCTTTGACTACAGAGTATAGCTTGTTAGCATCCTCTTTTTTTGTAGTTTCTTTGAGATCCTCAATTTTCACGGTTACGACTTTCTGACCGAAACGAATGGTTAACTCATCCCCCATTTTCACAGTGCTGCTAGCCTTTGCTGCTAAGCCGTTAATAAGAATTCTCCCTTGGTCAGCAACCTCTTTTGCCAGCGTGCGTCTTTTAATTAACCGTGAAACCTTCAAAAATTTATCCAACCTCATTTGTTTCACCTCTTTCTACAGTCCGTTTTGTTTGGCTTTTTCCCAGATGGCATCTAGCTGCTCCAGGGTTTGCTCCTCAAATTTTAACCCTTGTTTTCGAAGCTCTTCTTCTATAAATTGAAAACGTCTTGCGAATTTTTGATTTGTCATCGCAAGCGCCTCTTCCGGGTCAAATTTATAAAATCGCGCTACATTGGCTAATGCAAAAAGGATATCCCCAAATTCTTGAATGGCATCTCCCTTTGTTTTTTTCGCAACTGCTTCCTTGTATTCTTGTATTTCCTCAAAAACCTTGTCCCACATAGGTTCGACAGCATCCCAATCAAACCCTACCTTGGCAGCCTTTTTTTGATACTGAACAGCTTTCATTAAACCAGGTAAGCCCTTTGTGACATCATCTAAAATCGACTTTTCTTCTATAGTGCTTCCTTTTTCCAATCGTTTGATTTGCTCCCAATTGGTCACGACTTCCTCCGCAGTATCTGCTGATGCTTTTCCAAATACATGTGGATGTCGTCGAATCATTTTTTCGGAAATTCCGCGAATCACATCTTCAATCGTAAACATTCCTTCATCCTCGCCAATTTGGGCATGAAGGAGAACTTGGAGAAGCACATCCCCTAGCTCCTCTGCTAAGTGATCATCATCTTCACTGTCAATTGCATCAAGGACCTCATATGCTTCCTCTAGCAAATACTTTTTTAATGACTCATGGGTTTGTTTTTGATCCCATGGGCATCCGCTAGGACCTCTTAATGCAGCAATTATTCTTCTAAATGTACGAAAATCATGGTAAAGCAGCTCTTCCTCTTTCACGGGCGGGACATAGACGCTTGTTAGATTGTTCACCTGGACTCCCCGATCCAATTCATATAGAGGAATTTTTGTGATTTTTTCACCAGTGCTGCCCGCTGCTGTTACGATATACACTTCATACTCATCAGGCAATTGCTCCATTAGTGTTAATTTCACATTGGATGCAATGTACCCGTCATATACCTGACAGATGATGATATGCTGAGAAAGCTGTAATTCTTCTTTTTCTAAAGATAAGGCATCAAGGAATTGGAACCCTTCTATTGGATCAATTTTTAATGATGCTAATAACGGGTCAATAAAACTTTGGCCACCCTCAATTTGAACCTGAAGATTTTCATCCTCAAGTAAAAGTTGAGTTGTCTTTTCTGCTACCATTGGATGCCCAGGTACAGCATAGACAATATCCTTCGTTTTTGCTTCATTTATTAAAATAGCAACAATTTCATCATAAACCGACTCAAACTGGCCATGTTTTTCGTAAATCTCGTCAAAGGATTGATAGGAAATTCCTTCGGCTTCTAATTCCTTAATTACCGGATGCTCCTTTGTCCGAAGAAACAAATGGTCAGTGGCTAAAATTTTACGATAGATTCCAAGCGGAAGCTGTGATAAATCTCCAGCGCCTAATCCTATTATAGTAATCATACATTTTTACCCCCTTTAAGTAGCCTTAATAGAAAGGTTCCTTTTGATCCAATCGGGATTTCCGAGAGCTCATCTTTCGAAAATACGCTCCCTCTTAGAATAAAAAATAGATAAACAATTCCTCCAATAAAAACAGAGGACAATGCTTCAAAGCTTGCAAATATACGCGTTTTTGCTTCTATCGGAAAAAGGTGATGCAAGCTCCATGAATAACAAAGAACAATGAAACCCATAGCAACTGTTGCGATAATGACACGGTAAACAAACGTCCAATTTTCCAACACCCCAGGCAGCTTCCTTTTTACAATAAAAATATGTAAGACGGTTATCATTCCAAAAGCAACAAGGGTGGCAATAGCTGCCCCTAAGGTTTCGTATCTTGGGATAAGAAACTGATTGAGAATCCATTTTAATAGCATTCCGCACATCACGACAAGGGCAGGTATAAAGGGATGACCCAGACCTTGTAAAACTGCAGTAATGGATTGCGACAATGTGGTAAATAAAATCGAAAAGCCGATAATCATTAAGACATTTGTTCCAAGGTCATTTCGAAATAGCATAATATTTGTAGGCTCCAAGACACATGCAAGGCCTGCTGACGCCCCAAGTCCTACGACAACACTTAATCGGAATGTTAAATCGACCTTTTGTTGAATAAACATTATATCGTTTCTTGCCTTGGCACTTGCAATTAGTGGCACAAGTGATAATGCCAAGGATGTAGCTACTACGGTTCCAAGCTGAAGCAAGGGTTGACCCCTGTCGTAAATTCCCTTAACCTGCTTTGCTGCTTCCTCTTCCATTCCACCTGAAACTAGCAAGGAATACACAGTGAAGGAATCGACTAACTGAAATAGAATTAACAATAAAGCACTAATACAAATCGTCATTCCTTGGGTGAGAAGGATTTTGACAATCTCCATTGTTTTGATCGAAGCTTTTTGAAACATTCGATTTTGATCGCTCTTCTTCCTTTTCAGTAAATAAAACAACAGAATGGAAATAGCCGCAAACCCTCCGGTAATCGAACCAAATATCGCCCCTGCTCCTGCCTCATAGACTCCATAGCCATAATCCAATAGAATAAATGACATGAACAGTATCGTGACAACGCGAATTAATTGTTCAGTTACTTGGGAAACAGCAGTGGGGACCATATTTTTATGTCCTTGAAAATAACCGCGAAAAACGGAAATAAACGGCAAAAGTAAAAAGGAAAATGAGATCACCTTTATCAGTGGTGAAAGCTCTTTGTCACCCATCCAGCCAGCAACCATTTCTGCTCCCCAGTATAAAAAGCTAAAAATCACAATCCCCATTCCGAGTAATGTAAGTAAGGTGATATAGAGTATTTTCATGACAGAACCTTCGTCATGTTGTTCCAATTTCTCTGCAAGAAGCTTTGAAATAATCACTGGAAAACCATATGTAGAAAATACGAGGACAATTCCGTAAATCGGATATGCCTGTTGATAGATATAAAAACCAATATCCCCCGCTATATTTTGGTATGGGATACGATAGCCTGCACTCAGTATCTTAGTGATCAAGCCGGCAAGGGTGAGGGCAAATGCACCTTCCCAAACTCGTTTTGACCGCTCATCGGATTGGACGTCCATGCCAATCTCCTTCCAATCAGATTTTCCTGTGTATTATAACATACTTGCCTTCTTGAGTATAAATCCTAAAGCGCAAGCGCCTTGAAGGTGAACATCGACTAAATACTGCCACGTCCTGTGGCAAACGTCGATGTCAGCACTTCCTGTGCAAGTCCGACAAGCATAAGACGAGATGGCCAGAAGGTTGCTCTTTGACCTTCTTGACGGATTGGCTTATGACCTCGAGGGGCTGGGCGCTGGAGCCAGATGTAGATAAACTCATTTACAACTTATCCACAATGTTGAAATTTATAATTTCCTAAACATAAGAAAAAGGCAGCCATAATAGCTACCTTTCGATTCGTCATTTATTACTGTTCCATCTGACGCGCTAGGAATCCAGCTGCAGTTTCTACTGCTTTTTGTTCAACTTCCCCAAGCGCCTTTTCTTTTGATAAAATCACAACTGCACCAATTGGATCCCCATTTGCAATAATAGGACCGATTGTATATGATGAGATTGTTTCATCGGTATTCTCTACGATGGATACTTGGCGTTCTTCTATTTCTAAAATAGAGGACCTGTCCTCCATCGCTTTTTCGATTAGCTCACTTATGTTTTTATTTAAGTATTCTTTTTTGGAACCTCCTGCAACTGCAATAAATGCATCACGGTCACAAATAAGTACTTGATGCCCTAGGCTATCAAAAAGGGCCTCTGCATATTCCTTTGCAAAGTCGCCTAGTTCACTAATCGGGGAATATTTCTTTAAAATGACCTCTCCATCACGATCAACGAAAATCTCTAATGGATCTCCCTCTCTAATACGTAACGTTCTGCGGATCTCTTTTGGGATGACTACTCGACCTAAATCATCAATTCGACGAACAATACCAGTTGCCTTCATTCATGATGCCTCACTTTCATCTGATGATTAAAGAATAGTGGTGATTGATGTACAATTTGTATAGTTTTGAATAAATCACCATTTGTTGTTGGGTTTAGTATCTTACACCAACAAAGTTCTATTCACGATGATTGTGATTTTTCGTAGGAGGAAAAATTAACCAATAGTGTATGGCGTCGACTCGCTTGAATTTGACGTTTGGTCATTTTTCATCTGTTACCCCAAACTGCTGAATAAGCTTAAATCGCATTTACATTTTCCTTTTTCACATCCTGCAACCCTTTTACCATATCGTGGATAATGTTTAACCATTGGTTCACATCTAGTCCTTTTGTTTGGATGACTATTTTTAGTTTACTGCCTTCCATCCCTAGACTAATCATCCGACCAAATGTATTTCCTAATTTAAAGATCTTCCCGCCATCAATTTGGCTGCTAGCCTCTTCAGATAAAAGAATCGTGATTTCCTGTTTAACCTGTTTAATAGAGATCACTTGCTCCGCTAACGCAAAGACCTTAATTTTAGCAATCTTGAATAGATAATTTACCTCTTCTGGATATTCACCAAAACGGTCTACCATCTCCTCTTGGAGTTCTTCAACATCCTCCATTGCAGCAATGCCTCTAAATCGCTTATACATATCAATTTTTTGGCGGCCATCTGAAATGTATGCATCTGGAATATACGCATCCACTTCTACGTCAATTTCCACACTGGTTTGTTTAACAGCTGACACATCACCCTTGCGTTCCTCAATTGCCTCTTTTAGCATTTGTGAGTAAAGGTCAAATCCGACAGAATCAATAAACCCGTGCTGCTGGGCACCTAAAATATTCCCTGCACCGCGAATAGACAAGTCACGCATCGCGATTTTAAAACCAGAACCAAGCTCTGTAAATTCCTTGATTGCTTGAAGTCGTTTTTCGGCAACTTCATTCAATACCTTATCCTTCCGATACGTAAAATACGCATATGCAACCCGATTCGAACGTCCTACACGACCTCTAAGCTGATAAAGTTGTGAAAGACCCATCCGGTCCGCATCCTGAACAATCAATGTGTTCACATTCGGAATATCAACACCTGTTTCAATAATGGTTGTCGTCACAAGGACATCATATTGTCCGTCTAGGAAATTTAAAATTACCGATTCAAGCTCATTCTCAGTCATTCGCCCGTGGGCATACGCAATCCTTGCATCCGGAACGAGCATGGAGATCTCTTCTGCCTTACGCTCGATATCCTCAACACGGTTATATAAAAAGTACACTTGACCGTCCCTTGCCATTTCCCGTTCAATCGCTTCTCGGATGAGTTCACCATTGTATTCAACGACATAGGTTTGTACAGGGAACCGGTTTTCTGGTGGTGTTTCAATCACAGACAGGTCACGAACCCCTAGCATCGACATATGAAGTGTCCGTGGGATTGGTGTAGCCGTCAAGGTAAGGACATCTATATTCGCTTTTAATTGTTTAATTTTTTCCTTATGCGTAACACCAAAACGTTGCTCCTCATCAATAATTAACAGGCCTAAATCTTTATATATAATGTCCTTGGACAATAGGCGATGTGTTCCAACGACGAGATCAACGGTTCCTGCTTTTAACCCTTTTGTAACCTCTGTTTGCTGTTTCTTAGAACGGAAACGGCTTAATTGTCCAATTGAAATTGGGAAATCTTGAAACCTTTCACGGATGGTTTCATAATGCTGTTGCGCCAAAATCGTGGTTGGAACTAAGAGAGCTACCTGCTTTCCATCCATGATCGCCTTGAACGCGGCACGAATCGCAACCTCTGTCTTACCATAGCCAACATCACCGCACAGAAGGCGATCCATTGGGCGCTCACGTTCCATATCCTTTTTAATTTCCTGGATTGACCTTAGCTGGTCCTCTGTTTCTTGATATTGGAAGTTTGCCTCAAATTCTCTTTGCATTTCTGCATCTGGAGAGAAGGCAAATCCCTTACTCGCTTCACGCTCGGCATATAACTTAATCAAATCATCGGCAATATCCTGTACCGATGATTCAACCTTTTTCTTAACCCGCTTCCAGTCAGTACCACCTAATTTGTAAATCTTCGGTTCTTTACCTTCAGAGGCTACATACTTTTGCACCTGCTCAATTTGCTCTACCGGGACATAAAGCTTGTCATTTCCTTGATAGCGAATATGCAAATAATCCTTATGGATCCCATTGATTTCTAATGTTTCAATTCCTAAATACTTCCCAATCCCGTGGTTTATATGAACAACGTGGTCTCCAACATGCAACTCAGAATAGCTTTTGATCCGCTCTGCATTTGAAAGCTTTTGCTTTCGTTTTGTCTTTTGCATTTTTTTCTTAAACAGCTCTTCCTCAGTGATGACGGCTATACGTTGTAATGGCAATTCAAATCCATCCTGAAGATCCCCGAGCATGATTTGTGCTTTTCCCGGCAAAATATCTACATCACTTTTACTAGGAAATGCATCAATCTCATAGTCAGACAAAACCTGCTCAAGCTTTTTCACCCGCTCCTCATTTGAACCAAGGAAAATAACAGAGTAATTCCCTTTCTGCCATCGTTCAAGCTCTGTCTTTAAAACATGCATTTGACCGTGGAAATTCTGCATCTGTTTACAAGACATATTTAAGATGTTTTGTGGGCTTGTATGCGGTACATGCCTTAGAAAAAGAGATAGATACACCAAAGGATTCGTTGCCTGTTGAAGAAGCTTTGAAAACGGATGTGACAAGGTAATATTATGGATGATCTCACCTTGTGATAAAAGAATTGTCACCCATTCAGCCTCTTCTTTATCCAGGCTATCTGCCATCTCCTGAATTCTACTAACTTCATCTAATAAAACAAGCCCGTTTTTTGGTAAATAATCTAGTAAACTAGCAGGCTGATCATAGATAAGGGATAGATACTTGAACATTTGCTGTATGACTTGCCCATTTTTTAATTGTTCAAGCTCGTAAGATATATTCTCTATTAACAGTTCCTTTGCCTTTTCATCCTTAACCTTCTTTAAGCTCTTGGCAAGTCCATCCTCTATTGCGTGCACGCCTTTTTCCAAATGCGCCTTTGTCAGTAGAATTTCTGTTGCTGGTCCAAGTACAACTGAGTTTATCTTTCCTTGTGAACGTTGGTCCTCCAGTGAGAATGTGCGGATTGAATCCACTTCCGTATCAAATAGCTCAATCCGGACTGGATTTTCCTCGGTTAAAGGGTAGATATCAAGAATTCCGCCTCTTACACTATATTCACCGGGTGCTGATACCATTGACACCCGTTCATATCCCATCGCCACGAGATTTTCTAATGTATCTGTCACTTCAATATCATTTCCGACGGTAAACGTCAGCTGACTTTCATTCCAAAGCTTTTTAGGTGGAAGCAGCCTTTTTAATCCTGCAATTGGAGCAACAACAACCCCTTTGGATTTTTGGCTCCAATGATTCAAAGCTTCAATTCGTTGCCCTTTCAGTTCAGGGCTTGCGATTCCAATTTCGGATGCAATTAATTCATTGACTGGATAGAGGAAAACCTCGTCTTCCTCTAAAAGCCCATTTAAATCTTCATAAATTTTTTGGGCTTGGAACAAATTATGAGTGACAACTAGGATAGGGCGTTTTGTCTGTCTATATAGAGCTGCCGTAAATACGGTGCGAGCAGAGCCGGATAAACCAGCAATTAGCTGTTCCCGTAATCCTCCATCTATTCCATTTATAATTGACTTTAATTCGTCATTGTTTCCAATATACTGCTGTAATCCCTTAAGCAACTCAGTTACCCCCTCTCTAAGTTCGTAGTCTTTCATTAGATTTCAATCGAACTTATGAATCTCAAGTCTCTATCTTAAAATAAATAGAAAAATGCTTTGGTGTGTGGGCCAAAGCTTTTTTCTTATTTTATTGAATAAATGATTCGTATTGATGATAATCAGGGTTACGCTGCAACGCTTCCTGACAATCCTCACATATGGTCTTTACATGAATGTCGCCATTTGATTGGTATGAAATCATCTCTTGTCGTTCTTGGTCTGTTAATTGATGGAACCCGAGACTTTCACTATGTAGGGACAAGTTATCAATGCTACCAACCTGCACACCACAATGTCGACAATGGTAGTGTAGTGACATAAGAATCCTCCTCTAAAGAAAAGCGTAAGGCGCCCGCGTATCGGCTTATGACCTCGAGCCGATGGCGCCTGAAGCTAGACACTAAAAACTTAGTGCAAAAAGTTTTCACTGTCTAGTATAAACCGTGGAGAGATTCTTTATTCACACCTGCTTACCTAATGATACTATACTATACTATTTTGCATTAAATTCGTTCATAATCTGTAAAAATGGTGTTGATATCCACTTTTCTGCAGCCTCTGCTGACTTTTGGATCGCGTCCTTTATATCCTGTGCCTCTTCTGCGTGAAAACGTCCTAGAACATAATCGGATATTTTCATCCCATTTGTTGGACGATTGATCCCAATTCGAATTCGCTTAAACTCTTGAGTGCCTAAATGATGAATCGTTGACTTCATCCCATTATGACCACCAGCACTTCCTTTTTCACGAAGCCTGATTTTTCCTACTGGAAGGTCAAGTTCATCATAAACAATGAGTATATCCTCTACTAGAATATCATAATAATCCATAAGCGGCCTGATACTTTCTCCCGATAAATTCATATATGTAAGGGGCTTTAAAAGTAGAACCTTTTCCCCATTTACGACGCCTTGTCCAAACACCCCATTGAATTTGGCCTTGTCTAAAGAGATACGTAATTTGTCTGATAGCTCATCAATAACCTTAAAGCCGACATTATGTCTTGTTTCCTCATACTGCCTACCTGGATTTCCTAACCCAACAATTAGCTTCATGTTATTTCCCCCATATAATCAAATACGCCTTGGCGTATTTGCGCCCAGATTTTTTTCGAGCAAGCCCGAAAAACTTCCTTTAAAAAATCTGAGGCATCCGCCGGAGGCTTAACATTATTCAGGGGGTTAATCCCCCTGAATAATGTTATATAAAAAAGCTGCTAGCCTGTGGAAAAGGACGTAACCGTTTTGGTTACGTCCAACCTTTTAGTCCTTTTTTGGTTACTTTACTAGGATTGGTTTGTTTCTCTGCCTTCTTTATTTTCAGGTTCACCAGGCTCTTGTTGTTCGCCTGTGCTAATTTCTTCTTCCTGTCTTGGTGCTAGAACTGATGCCACAACCTGGGAAAGGTCCTGATTAATGGTATATGTACCCTTTGTATCTATATCCTCAAGCTTAATAACATCTCCAACCTGTACCTGTGATACATCGACATCGATGATTTGAGGAATGTCGGTTGGCAGGGCAGAAATCGATACCTGATGGATCGACTGCTGGAGTACTCCACCATCCTTTACACCCGCTGCTTCCCCAACTAAATTGATATTCACATCTACAGTTACCTCTGTTGACATGTTTACAATTTGAAAATCTGCGTGAATGACTTCACTTTTAATTGGGTCTGTCTGAAGGTCATTAAGCATCACGGAATGCTGGTTATTATTAATTGAAAGCTTGATAATCCCATTTCTCCCTGTAGCGCGAATCGTTTTTAAAAAGTCCGCATTACTTACGTAAATCGGTTGGCTTTGATTGGGACCATTTAAAATCGCCGGGATGTTTCCCGCTTGTCTAATTTTTGTTAGTGTTGAATGCTTATCTTTTGTTCGTTCTGTCGCTGCTAATACTGCAGACATGTTATACACCATCCTTGGAAGATTTAGTTATATTACTAAATTTCCCCTAAATATGGTGAAGTAAACCTTTTTTCAAAGAAAAATAAACACTTATTCTGCGCACATAGAGCATTTGTATTAATCAAATAATGTGCTGACTGATTGTTGCTCGTGAACACGGATGATGGCTTCACCAATTAAAGACGCTACCGAAAGCTCTTTAATTTTATTAATCTTTTTCTCTTCGGGTAAAAGAATGGTATTGGTGACCACCAATTCTTTAATTTTCGAATTTTGAATACGTTCAATCGCTGGTCCTGAAAGAACCGGATGTGTACAGCATGCATAAACTTCTGAAGCACCGTTTTCGACTAAGGCATTCGCAGCTAATGTAATGGTTCCGGCTGTATCAATAATATCATCGATTAAAATCGCAGTTTTCCCTTCAATATTACCTACAATATTCATAACTTCAGCCACATTGGGTCTTGGTCGACGTTTATCAATAATCGCAATTGGAGCCTTTAAACGGTCCGCCATTTTACGTGCACGTGTAACCCCACCGTGGTCAGGAGAAACAACGACAATATCCTCCAAGTTTTTGCTATTGAAATAATCTGATAGGATTGGGACACCCATTAGGTGGTCAATTAAGATATCAAAAAAGCCTTGGATTTGCGGAGCATGAAGGTCTAATGTAATCACGCGGTCCGCTCCTGCTGTTTCCAATAGATTGGCGATAAGCTTGGCAGTAATTGGCTCACGAGCACGTGCTTTACGGTCTTGTCTAGCGTATCCGTAATAGGGCATGACAATATTAATCGTTTTTGCGGAAGCACGTCTAAGTGCATCAATCATGATCAATACTTCCATGATGTGTTCATTTACAGGTGCACTCGTTGATTGAATGACAAAAACATCACATCCACGAATACTTTCTTCAATGTTAATTTGAATTTCTCCATCGCTAAATCGTGTAACGGAGCATTTTCCAAGCTCAACACCAATAGACTTAGCAATTTCCTCTGCCAAAGGTGCATTCGAATTCAACGAAAACACCTTTAAACTTGAGTCACGGTATTCTTTAGACATGATCTTAGCCAACCTCCATTAGGAATTTTTCTTTTGATTAAGACGTTCTACATAATTCTCTTTATTAACCTGACGTGCTCGAGCAATGGAAAGAGCGTTACTCGGCACTTCATTTGTAATGGTTGAGCCTGCTGCAACATATGCTCCTTTTCCGACCGTTACTGGAGCCACTAGATTTGAATTACAACCAATAAAAGCATCATCTTCAATTTTCGTTAAAAATTTATTCTTTCCATCATAGTTTACAGTGATAGAACCACATCCGATATTTACATTTATACCGACCTCTGCATCCCCAATATAGCTTAAATGAGATACTTTACTTCCTTCACCGAAAACAGCCTTTTTCAATTCAACAAAGTTTCCTACCTTTACTTTATCACTAATTTGTGATGCAGGGCGGATATGTGCAAACGGTCCAACCGCTACATCATTTCCAATACTACTATCATGTGCAACTGAATGGCGGATTACAGTTCTTTCGCCAATTTTGCAATTCTTAATTTCTGAATTTGGACCAATCTCACAATCAGTTCCAATTTCAACATCCCCAATAATCATTGTTCCAGGATGTAACACAGTGTCTGAACCAATTTTAGCATCTGCCGAAATGTACGTATTGTCAGGATCAATGATCGTAACACCGTTTATCATATGTTGTTTATTAATTCTTTGTTTCATTAGCGTTTCCGCCTGCGATAATGCAAAACGATCATTAACACCCAGCGTTTCTTCAAAAGAGGCTGTTTGGAATGCAGTTACGATTTCACCTTTGTTTTTCAAGATTTCAATCACATCAGGAAGATAGTACTCCCCTTGTACATTATCGTTCGATACATTCGAAAGTGCTTCGAATAATGCTTCATTATCGAAACAATATGTACCGGTATTAATTTCACTAATTGTACGTTCTTCTTCTGTTGCATCTTTATGTTCAACAATGCGCTCAACATGCCCTGCTGCATTGCGGACAATTCTTCCATAGCCTGTAGGCTCTGCTGCCACAGCTGTTAGAATTGTTGCTTTCGCTCCAGCCCGCTCATGCTGTTCCAATAAGGCTTCCATTGTTTCTTCTGTGATAAGTGGAGTATCACCACAAACCACTAATGTTACTCCCTTTTCATTAGCTAAGTGGTTAGCTGCCTGCATAACAGCATGCGCAGTACCTAATTGCTCTTCTTGAAGGGCATATTCACTTCTATCTCCAATTTGTGCTTTTACTTTTTCCGCTCCATGTCCAACGATTGTCACAAGCTTTTGTAGGGATAATGTTGAAAGCTGGTCCACTACATGCTGTACCATTGGTTTTCCACATACAGGGTGTAGAACCTTATAAAGCTTTGATTTCATACGTGTTCCTTGCCCTGCGGCCAAAATTACGCCATATCGATTTGTCATGTTTAGGCCTCCAATTTACCTTGATAACGGTAATATCCATTTTGAATATATCTTAAAAAGGGACCATTTTCAAGAAAACTAAAGAAAGTACATGATTTTTTTGATTGGAAATTTTTATACAGCGCAGATGGGGGCTATTTTGGGGATAAGAAAAAGAGCCTATCGCGTAATGTAGGCTCTTCGATGCTATATACGTTTATTTTAAGATGCTCCTGCTTCTTCAAACTCAACTTCAACTTCACCTAAACGGTGATACTCAGCTAGTACTGCATCTTGAATCTTTCCACGCGTACCTGAGTTAATTGGATGAGCGATGTCACGAAATTCTCCATCAGGAGTACGTTTGCTCGGCATAGCAACAAATAAACCATTGTTGCCATCGATTACACGAATGTCATGAACAACAAATTCATGGTCTAACGTAATTGATGCAATCGCTCTCATTCTACCTTCAGTATCAACGCGGCGTAATCTAACGTCTGTCACTTCCATTCTGTTCACCACCTTTTTAACTATATAAAAACTTAAGTATCATATTCAACGGAAAATCGTAATCTCCTGCTAAATATTAAATATTTTTTTAAAAAGATTCATACTTTTTTGTGAATGAACAGAATATTTGTGAAAAAAGTCTTATTTTACGAGTGCAATAACTTCGATTTCTACCAAAACATCCTTCGGAAGCCTTGCTACTTCAACAGTTGAACGAGCCGGTTTATGTCCCGCAAAGAATTCTCCATACGTTTCATTTAGTTCTGCGAAGTCATCCATGTTTTTAATAAATACAGTTGCTTTTACGACTGTATCTAATGACGCACCTGCCTCAGTCAAGACAGCTTGAAGATTTTTAAAAACTTGAACTGTCTGTTCTTTAATTCCACCGCTTACTAATTCCCCTGCTGGTGTTAACGGAATTTGGCCTGAGCTAAAAAACATGTTGTTTACAACAATCCCTTGCGAATATGGTCCAATTGCTGCAGGAGCCTGGTTTGTTTGAACTTGTCTCATTCTTCTTCCCCCATCTCATCTTCAATTTCAACTTGCTTTAGGTAGGATTCATAATTACCCACCGTTACTTTTATTTGTTTTTCCTTCACATCAACATCTGTAAGCTTTACCAAGGATATGTATTCATCCACAAGTCGCTCTTCGACTCCCTCTGACTCAACAAGAACACCGATTCCTTTTACATTGGCGTTGAATTCTTCGAGAATACTGACCATTCCGTTAACAGTACCGCCAGCTTTCATAAAGTCATCGATGATTAATACATTGGAACCTTCCTTCAAGCTTCTTTTTGCCAATACCATCGTCTGAATCCGCTTTGTTGATCCAGAAACATAATTAATACTTACGGTAGAGCCTTCCGTCACTCGATTGCCATGCCTTACAATCACTACAGGCACATCTAGGTAAGAAGCAACTGCGTATGCAAGAGGGATTCCCTTTGTCGCAACAGTCATGACCACATCAACCTCGTGATTGGAATAGAGAGAGGCAAAGATTTTCCCGATTTTATTCACAATTCTCGGGTCTCCAAGGATATCTGTTAAATATAAATATCCACCCGGAAGAAGCCGATCTGGATTTGCAATTACCTTACAAAGCTCTCCGACAACCTCACTTGCTTCTGCTTCCCCAACCATTGGAATAAACTTTACCCCTCCAGCTGCTCCCGCTACAGTGATTAATGTACCAATTCCCTGTTGCTCGAAGGTCTGTTTGATAATCGTTAAATCTTCACTAATAGAGGATTTAGCAGAATCATATTTTTCAGCAAAATAAGAAAGGGATACAAGGTGCTGTGGGTGTAAAAGTAAGTGATTTGTCATATCAACAAGTCTACTACTCCGTCTAAATTTCATGGCTTGCCTCCCAAAACCGAATGTTTTATTGATAATATACCATTAACGTACGTTATAATCAAATACGCTTTGGCGTATTTGCCGCCCGATTTTTTTAGGCCCACACAAGGTGGGTCACAAAGACGTTGCCACAGGAAGTGGCGTTTTTAGTCTTTGATCTTAAGTCGAAAAATTTCCTTTTAAAAATCGTGGCATCCGCCGGAGGCTTTAACTTTATTCAGCTAGGTTTAAACCACTAACCGGCGTATACCATTTTACATTTATTTCCTACACGAACGAGGTACTTTCTCTGAATAAAGTTAAACTTTATTTCGTTCGCCGAGTAGCCGTACTGCATAAACCTGGTCGCAAAAACCACGTAATCCATTATAGATGCGTTGCATTCTTGATTCTCTTTGAACAAGCCCAAAAACAGTTGGACCACTGCCGCTCATTAAAACTGCATCCGCCCCAAATTTTTGCATTTGATCTTTAATATGTGCCACTTCTGGATGGAGCCTTAAGGTTACGTCCTCTAAAACATTTCCAACTCGGTCGCAAATTCCACCAAAGTCCTTCGTTTCAATTGCTCGAATCATCCCATCCACATCTGGATGGGTAAGTTGGTCAATGGAAAGATTTCGATACACTTCTGCTGTTGAAACACCAATCGTCGGCTTTGCTAAAATGACCCAGCAATGTGGAGGTGCGGGTAATTTTGAAATCATTTCTCCTCTACCTGTTGCTAGAGCCGTTCCCCCATATACACAGAAAGACACATCTGAGCCAATTTCCGCACCAATTGATGCTAGTTCCTCCAAAGTAAGTCCTAGGTCCCAAAATTTGTTCAATCCTCGTAACGTTGCGGCCGCATCACTGCTTCCGCCTGCTAATCCTGCAGCCACAGGGATTGATTTTGTAATCGAAATGACTACGCCTTTTTTCACACCGTATCGTTTCTTAAGTAAATTGGCGGCTTGGTATGCCAAGTTGCGGCTGTCGTCTGGTACAAAGCGATTATGGGAAACGACCTTAATTTCATCTCCCTCATAATCGGATAATTCAAGCCTGTCCGATAGATCAATGGTTGTCATAATCATCCGCACCTCATGATAACCATCCTGGCGTTTATGTAAAACATCAAGTGCCAAATTGATCTTTGCTGGGGCCTTTACTAATAATTTCATGAAAACACCTGCTTTAAACGTAAATTCAATATTGACATTGTACCATAAAGTAAACGTCGTAAAACAGTGATGTCATGGTGTTGGCACTGTTTTTTATGAAGTCGTTCATTATGACCTTTTTCCTAGAGGTTTTTTTATATAAAGAAAGCCGAAGCAAAACTGCTCCGGCGTCGTAGTTCAAAACACACTCTTTTACTGGTTTTGTCCTTTATTGGCAAGCTGTTGTTGTCCGATTTCAATTGCACGTTTTACCAAGTTTCCAGCATCACGTGATCGAATCGCACCCCAACCCTCATTTTTAACGGTATCGTAAAACCCAAGTTCCTTCGCTATTTCTTCTTTAAAGGCTTCTGACATGATACCACGACGTCTTCCCAATAACTACAACCCCTTTCCAAGTCTACGACATTCTTAGTGTTTGAATAAAAAGGATTAGTTATAGTATCAAATTTTATCCTATTTGCTCTTTTTTAAACGTGGGGACGTTAATCTGGCGGAAATGATGCATATAATCGGGCGGTGACGCAAATCTGGGGGATACGACGCATATATTCGGGCGGTGACGCAATTCCGCGAAAAACGAAGCATATATTCCCGCGATGACGCAAATCCTTGGCAAACCGGCTCATATATTAGCCCGATTAGGCAAATCCCTGTCAAAGTAACATATATATATAAACAAAAAAACGCATGCTTTATGAAAAAGCACTACGTTTTTTGGACAAAATAAAAAAGCAGCAAACAATGATGTTTACTGCCCACTTATAGCTACGTTCCCGGATGTCTCATCAAAAAATGTTAATTGAACGGTTTCAGTAAGGATATCAGCATAACTGTATGAAACTCGCTCAAAGGAATTTTCATCCTGGTCTAGTTCAATTACAAATACTGAGGGGTACGTTTCAGCAAGCACTCCTGAGCGCTCAATCGTCTTTCTACGACCACCGTTCGCCTTGAGTGTAAGCCGCTTACCCAAATTCGTATCTAAAGACTTTTTAATATCAAGCAAAGTTTTTCCCATTTCACTCCACCTCACTATTATTTAGTATATCAAAAAAAACGCCGAACGTCAAACAAAACTAAAATTATAACAATGATACAAAATACTTGTCAATGAATTTTTTCCTACAAATTTCTCAACACACAACCCCTAGTATGTTCAAAAACGCAGTCAATATGTATATAAATCAGGATTTCTTTCAATCGACAAAGTTTTCACTATTTTATGTATGTAATAAAGTACCAAAGGGATCTCTGGCAATATATGCCGTTAGAGACCCCAATTTTCCTCTTCATTAACCAATCTTTGATAAGGCATACCTGTTCGTAATACACCCTTCGTTTCAATCCCGCCTAGACCTTTTTCTCCTGTTAAGGTATTGCGGAGAACATCCCATACATTGATTCGTTCATCAAATGGAGTAAAACTTATTTTTGCTACGATGTACACAGGGTCTAGAGCGTGTATATTGACCCTAGAAGGTGAACTTGCATAATTCGCACCGGCCCGTATTAAAGACTCAAAGTGAGACTGGCAGGCGCCAGCAAAGATGACAAGTTGATCTAAATGTGGAACCTTTTTTCTCGCTTGTCGAACTGTTTGCGCAAAATGACGAGAATGTCGGTATGCTTTTAGTTCTGTAACCTTTCCTTTTGATTTTGAATATGAATCATGACCTGTTATAACAAGAATATCGGGTCTGTATTTATCAAGTAATTCATCTATCCTATCAGGCATTTCCGTTTCATGACAGTGAAACCCATATACCGGAACACCAATTTTTTCATATAACATAAGGCATTTTTTTAAATAGTTGGGGTCACCATCAATATGCAATACCCTTCCTGGGATTTGAAAAAACTCTGCATTGTTTGAATACCCGCCTGTAGCACGGTATTCATTTTTTTGCCTGACTAATCGATAATCTTGTCGAAATAACCGATAGGAATGGTCCACCTTTTCCCGATCTGTTTGTTGTCTTTCCTGCCTTTCATCCTCGCCAACTAGGACCAAGTCACCATAAGGAGCATCCGCAATCAACCTTACATCCTCACCATATAAATGAACAGTTTGGCTATGTGTTATTTCTGTTACTTTGAATAATAAATCAAACTGATGTGATTTTCGTGCAACAAAATCGCCAACTTTTATATCCATCCTCACCCACTCCAACTTTTAGGGTTTTTCCGCTATTGAGATGCCTTCTTGTTAGCCTATGCAGCATAACCTTAAGTGGTGAGGAGAAAGAAATTTGACCCGATAGATAGAAAAAAGACCTACTATTCAGCAGGTCCCTCATACAAAACTCTATATAATTCATCACTTAAACGCCCAAATTCCGCAATTGATAATGTTTCACCGCGGCGCCTTGGATCAATATTTGAAGTGGCTAAACAGCCTTCAATTGCCTCTTTAGATGCCTTTCCATTTGGCAGATTAGAGGTTAAGTTATTTAAGATTGTCTTTCTCCTTTGTCCAAAAGATGCACGAACAACATCAAAAAAGAACGATTCATTTTCTACTTTAACAGCAGGTTCCTTTCTTTTTAACAAACGGATGACTGCTGAATCCACATTCGGTTGTGGAACAAATACGGTTTTAGGTACGATCATGACGGTTTCAGCGGTTGTGTAGTATTGGATAGCAATCGACAAGGAGCCATATTCTTTTGTACCAGGCACAGCTGAAATCCGGTCGGCCACTTCCTTTTGCAGCATAACAACAATGCCCCTTAAGGGAAGGTTTTCCGAAAGCAGCTTCATAATAATTGGCGTTGTTACATAATATGGGAGATTGGCAACTACCATGATATCATCGATTCCCTGCATTTTTTCATTTATGACAGATCCAACATCCGCCTTTAAAACATCCTCGTGGATAATTTCAACATTTGGGTATGGAGACAGTGTGTCCGCTAAAATCGGCAAAAGCCGCCCATCGATTTCAAATGCGACAACCTTTTTAGCGCGCTTAGCTAGCTGCTCGGTTAATGCACCGATTCCTGGTCCAATTTCAATCGCAGCCGTTTCTTCTGTAACTTCCGCATGGTCAACGATACGATGTAAAATATTCGTATCAATTAAAAAGTTCTGTCCTAGGCTTTTCTTAAAAGAGAACCCATGCTTTTCTAAGATAGCTTTCGTTCTTATAGGTGTGGCTATATCTTTAATCACTTTGCCTTTCCCCCTGTAACACTTTTTCAACAGCCTGGTCAAATGCCTCTTTTGTAATTTGGAACATCTGCAGACGCTTGTAAAGCTGTTTTCCGTTAGTATAACCAATTTTTAAAAGAACGCCTAGTTTTTCCCGACGTGCCTTCGCCTTGCTTCCTCCAATTAATCCTGCGTCCACTAAGGCATCAAATTCAATTTCCGTGTGAAAGTCTTCTTGTTCCTGTTTTACGTCCGCTAGGGCCTTTCGAATCGCCTCTGAAGTGGCATGCTCAACCCCCACCTTTTTACCTGACTTTGCAAGTGCTTCATATTTAGGTAAAAACGCATGTTTACATCCTGGAACGGCTTTTGCAACGATCTTACGAATTCGTTCACCCGGGTAGTCAGGGTCTGTAAAGACAATAATGCCCCTCACTTCATAGGCATGCTTGATTCGTTCTAGCACTTCTTTATTAACGGCTGAACCGTTTGTTTCAATTGTATCGGCATCGACCGCGCGTTGAATGGCAACTGTGTCATCTTTTCCTTCTACAACAATTATTTCTTTTATTTTCATTTTATTTGAAACCTTTCTGGATTTAATTCGTCTAACAATATAGATACAAATATTACATAATTATAACAAAAAAGACATAGACATATACAGAAACACTGAAGCTAGACATAAAAAAACAGAGGAAGTCTCCTCTGTTAACTGCAAGTTAATTTATGATTTGAATTTTGACCTGACGCTGTCCCCAACGATAGGCTTGTGATTTCTCTGAGAAAAAGACATCAATTTTGTGACCTTTAATATCCGTGCCCTTGTCAGCAGCTATTGCATAGCCATACCCTTCCACATACACTTTTGTGCCTAAAGGAATGATGCTTGGGTCTACTGCGATAACCTTAACATTTGGATTAGACCGCAGGTCAATTCCTGTAGCAGTTGTTCCAGAACACCCGCTGCAATACGCCGTATAAGCTGTAGACGACACATAGAATTCGTTTGCTACATTCGCTGTACCACGGGAAACCTGTTGAACGATTTCACGCGTACCAATTGCAACAACCTTATCCTTGCTATCTTGTAGGGTTTTTGTTTCGATTAGATCTCTTGACACTTCTTTGCCATTCTCAAGAACAACTTCATAGTGCTTTGCAACTTTCCCCTCTTGACCGGGAGTTACAACTTTTTCTTTGCCTTTATCAATGCCGTTGTCCTTTTTACGAACAACTGCAAAGGCAACTGATTCTTCCACTACATCGGTGACTTTTTCTACTCGTACAACATTAATGACACTATTTGCTGTAATCTGTTCTTCCATTCCTGGCTCGACTCGATCCAATTCATTTAGTGCAACCTTTTGACCTTTTAAAAAGTCAGCGACAGTAGTCGAAGTGGACCAAACTTGACTTTCAGTACCGCCGTCGTTTAGCGTAAGTTGAAATGCCTTTTCAACTTCTACTTTTATATCTTTTGTTAACTTAGTATCTAAACTTGGATTGACTTTATCGTGCTCTGTAATTTCTACCTTTGCATCTTTGAAAAGATCTTCCACGGTTTTGACTGTTGTCCAAATCTTTTGTGGTTGGTTATCAACTACAAGTTCAACCGGAATGGCCTCTTGCCACGTTACTTTCAGATTGTTCTTGATTGCCGTATCCATAGATGGTGAAAGCTCATCATGTTTTGAGACATCAATTTCCAAATCTTGTAGAACTTCTGCAACCGTGTTTGCGTGCGTCCTTATAACTTGCTCATTTCCATTTAATGATAATGTAACTGTATCCTTAGTGGTTTCATATGCAGCATAACCCGTACCGGCACCTGCTAAGACTATAAAACTACTGATCGAGACTATTAATCTCTTTTTGTGCTTTGACTCGGAAAACAGTTTTTTCATGTTTTTAAGCAAATGAAAAACGCCTCCTTCTCTCAGTGGATTATATAAAGGATATATTAATCTGTCAACCCCACCCCTTTTTTACATCACCGTTGTAAAATATTATGCAAGAAGAGTTTTTAAAAAGGAAGAATTAGTTGTCGACAAAGATATATATGAGACAAAGGAGACATGTAGAACTTTTTCTAATCAACTTATTATTGGACAAGCTACCCTACATTTTGACAAAAATTGCTATCATTTTATGCCGAAAAATCGCATCGCATTGTCGGATGTTTTTTGGGCAATTTCCTCAAATGAGACCCCTTTTAGCTCCGCAATTTGCTCTGCTACATATTTCACATAGCTTGGTTCATTTCGTTTTCCTCGAAAAGGATGTGGTGTTAAATAAGGGCAATCTGTTTCAATTAAGAGGCGATCAAGTGGAATTTCTGCTGCCACTTCTTTCGGTTTTTTCGCATTTTTAAAGGTAACAGGACCACCAAATGAAATATAAAAGTTCATATCAATGCATTGTTTAGCAACTTCGATACTGCCTGTAAAGCAGTGCATAATTCCACCCACTTCACTCGCATTCTCTTCTTGTAGAATGTCGATAATATCAGCTGTTGCTTCTCGATTATGTATAATAATAGGTAGTTTTACTTTCTTCGCTAAAGCTATTTGCTTTCTGAAGACTTCCTTTTGTAAATCCTTTGGAGACTTGTCCCAGTGATAATCAAGACCCATTTCTCCTAATGCAACAACCTTTGGATGTGCACAAAGCCCTTCAATCCACGCAAGATCTTCATCAGTCATATCAATCGCATCTACCGGATGCCATCCGACTGTTGCATAGATAAACTCATATTGATCCGCTAATTCAATCGCTCTTGTAATTGTTTCCCGGTCAAAACCAACAACAACTATTCGTTCCACACCTTCACTCTGAGCTCTTGCGATTACTTCTTCTAAATCATCTTGATACTGTATCGCATTTAAATGTGCATGTGTATCAATAAGCATAGCTAAAACTCCTTTTTTCTAATATGAAAAGGACAGAAATCATTCTGTCCTTTTTCTTGTCTAGCTCCAGGCGCCATCGGGTCTATGGTCTAGCCAATCGCTTCGGAATGTTGGGGTCGTCTTATGCTTGACTTGCACAGGAAGTGCTGACATAGACGTTCGCCACAGGACGTGGTGGTAGTTAGTCGATGTTCCTCAGTCCGGGCGCCCTGCGCTTTTCTTGTTATTTTACTTTCGCTCCGTTTGGTAGGCTTTGGTCAATTGTTGCGACCGATAGCTTTCCATCAACAGATCCTGCTAAAATCATTCCTTGTGATAGCTCACCACGAAGTTTTACAGGTTTAAGGTTTGTTACACAAATCACCTTTTTGCCCACTAGTTCTTCAGGAGTATAGTACTGGGCAATACCAGAAACAACCTGACGCTTTTCAAAGCCTAAATCTAATTGAAGCTTTAATAGCTTATCAGCTTTTTTCACTGGTTCTACTTGAATCACCTCAGCCACACGAAGCTCAACCTTCATGAAATCATCGATTGTGATTTCATCTGCTTGTTTCACTTCTTTTACAGGCTCCTCTTTTTTCGTTCCGCCCTGCATTTTATCCTTAATATATTCAACTTCATCGGCAATTTCTAAACGAGGGAAAATTGGCTCACCCTTTGTAACCTGAATTCCTTCTTGTTTTATTCCAAATTCAGCTAGACTTTCCCATGTTTTCAATTCATCGGCTTTCATTCCAAGTTGTGTAAAGATTTCCCCTGGCGTTTTAATTAAAAATGGTTTTAGCATAATGGCCATAAAACGTAGAGATTCCGCTAGGTGACTCATAATAGAACCTAGTTCATCCTTTTTCGCTTCATCTTTTGCCACAACCCATGGTTGTGTCTCATCAATATATTTATTTGTACGGCTAATAAACTGCCATAGAGCTGTTAATGCAACAGAAAACTCCATTTTCTCCATTGCCTCTTCGTATTTTGCAACAGTTTCAACAGCGGAATTCGCTAACTGAGTATCGTATTCTGATTGATTTCCTTGATATGTTGGAATTGTACCATCAAAATATCGCCCGATCATGGCAACGGTTCGATTTAGTAAGTTTCCTAAGTCATTTGCTAAATCAAAATTGATTCTTTCAACGAATCCTTCTGGGGTAAACACACCATCAGCACCAAAAGGAACCTCACGCAATAAGTAGTAACGTAAAGAATCGAGTCCGTAACGGTCAATTAATGTGACCGGGTCGACGACATTTCCCTTTGATTTTGACATTTTGCCATCCTTCATTAGCAGCCAGCCATGAGCAAATACCTTTTTCGGTAATGGCAGATCTAATGCCATTAGCATAATTGGCCAATAAATAGTATGGAAACGAACAATTTCTTTTCCTACTAAATGAACATCAGCAGGCCAATATTTTTGATATTTAGCATCATCTTCTGTACCATAACCTAGAGCCGTAATATAGTTTGATAGCGCATCAATCCATACATAAATAACATGCTTTGGATCACCAGGTACTTTAACTCCCCAATCAAAGGTTGTTCTTGATACAGCCAAATCCTCAAGTCCTGGCTTAATGAAGTTATTAATCATTTCATTCTTACGAGACTCAGGTTGGATGAATTCAGGATTTTCTTCATAATACTTGAGCAAGCGATCTACATATTTACTCATTTTGAAGAAATAAGATTCTTCCTTCACCTTCTCAACTGATCGACCACAGTCTGGGCAATTTCCATCAACTAATTGTCTTTCGGTAAAGAAGGATTCACAAGGTGTACAGTACCAGCCTTCATATTGATCAAGGTAGATATCCCCTTGCTTTACAAGTTGATCAAAAATCTTTTCGACGCACGTTTTATGACGTTCTTCTGTTGTACGAATAAAATCATCATAGGAAATCTCAAGCTTCTTCCAAAGATCTTGAATTCCTGACACAACCTCATCTAAAAATTCTATTGGTGTTACACCTTTTTCCTCAGCAGAGCGTTGAATTTTTTGACCATGTTCATCGGTTCCTGTTAAAAACATTACATCATATCCACGAAGTCTTTTATATCGAGCCATAGCATCCGCTGCTACAGTTGTATAAGCGTGTCCTATATGTAATTTCCCACTTGGGTAATAAATGGGTGTCGTTAAATAAAATGTTTTATTCTCTTGAGCCATCGGTAAACCTCCTCTTAAATGTAAGCCCGAATAAGCAAGACATTCCTATTCATCTATTCCTATTATATCTTCAAAATATACCTAAAGCACGGGAAAAGCGCAAGCACATGAGAGGAATATCCCGCGCGAGTCAGATTTATATCTATATGTAAATAAAAATAATAAGATACAATTCGACAAAGACGGAAAATACCCCTATTATCGACAAAATTCGACATCTTTTAATGGGATTTTGTCGAATTTATTTTACAATATTTTCTCTATTATGGTACAGACTTTTTTCCAAAAATAGTAGATTCATAATGGAAAATAACCAATAAAACCCCTCTGTCATAAGACACACTGTTCCATTTTTATACATATTTTAAAAGATTTGTAGTTAAAAATGATTGACGTTAAATGGAAATCTTGATATTATTATCTAGAAATCAATTTGTCGAAAATTGACGATAGAGAGAGATAAATAGTAGAAATTTGAGAGGAGAAAAACAAATGAAATCTACAGGTATTGTTCGTAAAGTTGATGAATTAGGTCGTGTTGTTATCCCTATCGAGCTTCGTCGTACATTAGACATCGCAGAAAAGGATGCTCTTGAAATTTATGTTGACGATGACAAAATCATTTTAAAGAAATACAAGCCAAATATGACTTGCCAAGTAACTGGTGAAATTTCTGATGATAATTTCACTTTAGGAAATGGAAAGATTGTTCTTAGCCGTGAAGGTGCGGAACAAATCCTTAAAGAACTTCAAGAAAACCTTACAGCTGTAAAGTAATAGATGATATGAAAAAGCTTCTCGGGCAGAGAAGCTTTTTTCATTTTACAATTTACAAACCGTGATATTCTTGGTAAATTTCTCTCTTTTGCTGATTTCGGTCTTTTGCAACTTGTTTAATTGCCTCTTTCGTTGTCATAGACCCTGTCCCGGTATAGTGGTTTACATGTTGTTCGATTGATAGGTTTTCCCACCAGGCTTCTGAAAACTCATCCTCACTATGCTTGCTTCCCTCCACAACAAGGCAAAACTCTCCGCGAACCGTATCCTCCTCCGTCCATGCAAGGACCCCATCCAAGTCTCCACGAATAAACTCCTCAAACTTCTTCGTTAATTCCCTGGAAACCGTGATTTTGCGATCTCCTAATACCTCTCTCATCATCTTAAGTGTTTCTTTTAAGCGATGTGGTGCTTCATAAAAAAGCAATGTTGCTTGGATATGAACTAAGCCTTCCAACTGCTTTCGTTTCTCTTTCTTATTTCGGTCAAGAAAGCCGAAAAAATAAAAGGGTTGGGTACGAAGCCCAGAGGCGATTAAAGAAGTTAACGCAGCATTAGCACCTGGAAGGGGAACGACATACATTTTTTCCTGGATTGCTTCGACAACTAATTCATAGCCCGGATCAGAAATCGTCGGCATGCCTGCGTCACTTACAAGTGCTACATCTTTTCCATCGCGTAATAAAGCCAGAATTTTATCCCCGCTTACCTTCTTATTATGTTCATGGTAACTAATTACGGGTGTTTCTATTTCAAAGTAATTGCATAGCTTTTTTGTTTGCCTTGTATCCTCTGCTGCAATATAAGCAGATTCCTTCATAATCTTAATCGCACGGAAAGTCATATCCTCCAAATTCCCAATTGGCGTTGGAACAAGATATAAAGTTCCATATTCATAATTTGGTTGAAAGCTTTTTTGCTGCCACATATCGCTCCTCACTTTCCATTGCCAGCAACTGCTCCTTCTCAGGCCGCTTCAGTCGTTTAAATCTATATTCAGCACGCATTGCCTCTTCTTTTGTTTCAAATTCCTGGGTAAATATTAAGGTAATTGGGCCTCTTCCTCTTGTGTATTTGGCGCCTTTTCCCTCATTATGCTTTTTCATCCGTTGCTCGACATCTGTTGTATAACCAGCGTAATAGGTCCCATCCTTGCACTCCACAACGTAAAAATAATGCTTATTCGTCTCCATAGAGAATTGTCCTTATTTCTTTTGTATACTCATTGTGTTCATCGTATACATATAGTGGAGGCAAAATTTTCAAATCGGCATTTCCCTGTTTGATTCCTTCTACTAAGATGGTATTTGCCTCTTTGCCAAGTCGAGGATGTACAAATTGCAAACGTTTTGGCTCGATTCGGTATTGCCTCATCAAGGTAAGGATGTCCATTAATCGCCCCGGGCGATGAACAAATGCAACCTTTCCGCCTTGCCTTACCAATTGGCTACTCACTCGCACAACATCCTCTAATGTACAAAAAATTTCATGTCGTGCAATCGCAAGATGTTCATTTTTATTGATTTCATCTGCTTTTGGAGTTGGAAAATACGGCGGATTACAAGTCACGACATCAAATTTCCCATGGCCCAGCTTATCTGGCATGCCCTTAATATCCCCATGAATAATCGAAAGCTGATTTGAAAGCTCATTATACTTAATGCTGCGTTTTGCCATATCATAAATACGTTCTTGAATTTCAACGCCTGTTATCTCTGCTTTTGATTTCTTGCTCAATAATAATGGGATAACCCCATTACCTGTACACAAATCAATGATATTTCCTTTTTGAATCGGTACATACACAAATCTCGCTAAAAGCACCGTATCCAATGAAAATGCAAAGACAGAAGGGCTTTGGATGATTCTTAAGTTCTCCGCTAACAAATAATCTAAACGTTCATCATCATGTAATTGAACCATTTCATTATTTTTCCTTCCCTACAGTAATCTATGTATCCTATCATTATAAGGCTTTTCCTTATGAGGATGTTCAAAAAGTCGTCCGAAAATGACACATCGAATTTCTTCGTTGGCTTATTTCTCCGTTCCTCACGTATTAACTGCATACGCTCCGGTACTCAAAGCTGCACCGCCTTGAAATTTCGACGCACAGGA
>NZ_LMBW01000017.1:49127-55900 GCF_001439915.1 Fredinandcohnia humi
TGTGCTAGTGTCGACAANGACATAAGGACGTGCCGTTCTTGTCGACGCGGTCCTATTCACCCTCCATTTTGAACACTCATTAAAAGATGAAAAAGTCCTCTCCAGTTGGAAAGGACCTATTTTTTATTTAAAAAGGAAAGACAAAATAAGCAGTCGCCATCAGAACGGACACTTCCATAATGAACATTGCAAATATGAAATCCCTCCTGATAAAGTCTAGCTAAATTATCATATCCCTCACCGATATCAACGAGTCTAGCTTCTTGTAAAGCCTTATCATTTTTTTCCTCTTTTTTCTTTGAAATGGATTGTTCAAGCCGACGACGTAAAAGGTCATTCTCCATTTTCAGATTGTGATTCTCTTCAAGTAATTGCCCAAGATGTTCTTTCAATTCTCCTAGTTGAGTATACAGATTTCCAATTTGGATCTCCATACTACTAACAGATTCAAAAATATCTTTTTTGTCCACGCATTCCACCTCGTCATTCTGTGGCTTGAATCGAAACCGCTCCTTCTTTCAAAAGTTCCTCCCACGTATATTCGACAACTCGTTCACGGCCAATTAATTCTAACTGAAGTACTCGTTCTAAAATATTGAGTCCAACAACCTTTCCGGTTCCACTTGTTGTTTCAATCATAGCACCAAGGTCTGGAAGCTGTTCTTTTGCACTTTCGTACTCATCATTCTCATATTTTAGACAGCACATTAATCGACCGCATAAACCTGATATTTTAGTAGGGTTTAATGAAAGGTTTTGATCTTTTGCCATCTTAATTGAAACTGGCTCAAAATCACCTAAAAAGGTTGAGCAACAAAGCATTCTTCCACATGGACCAATTCCCCCAAGCATTTTAGCTTCATCACGTACCCCAATTTGACGTAATTCAATTCTCGTACGGAAAATAGCCGCTAAATCCTTCACTAATTCGCGGAAATCAACGCGTCCATCGGCTGTAAAATAGAAGATTACTTTATTTCTATCAAACGTATATTCTACATCAACAAGCTTCATATCAAGGCTGTGTTCCACTACCTTTTCCTGGCATACATCATACGCCTCTGTAGCTGCTTGCTTATTTTCTTCTACAATTAATTTATCTTTTGAATCCGCAATCCGGATGACCTTTTTCAATGGTAATACGATGTCATTTTCTTCGACTTGCTTTTTATTTATAACAACCTTGCCAAATTCAATTCCTCTAACCGTTTCGACAATGACATATTCGCCGTCAGGAATTGTAAACCCATTTGGATCAAAGTAATAGATTTTACCCGCTTTTTTAAAGCGTACACCAACTACATCATACAAGCTTATATCCCTCCTGTAACTTTATTACCAATTGCTCCATTAATAAATGTGGGTTCATGTTGGTGTATAGACGACGCTTCGCCTTTAATACCGCTGCTATCTGGTCACTTACACGTCTTGTTGACGTCTTAAGTGCATGTTGTTTAAAGCTAGTAATCTGGTCATGAAAAATTAACTTTTCTTCATCACCAAGCTGTATATATAATAAATCTTTAAAGATAAGCAATAATATATCTAAACCAAAGCTAAGCTGCTCTTTCTCTTTAAAATGAGGCAACCATTGATCCTGCAGAAAAAAGAAAGCATGAGTTGGCCTTGTATGAATTACTTCATATAATTGTAACACTATTGAACGGGACTGTCCAAACCAAGCATCTGTACTTAATTCTCGCGCTTCCTCTAAATTATTCGTTGTATGAGCAACAAGTGAGGCAATGGTTGGAGATATTCCTTCATCAATCAGTCGCTCAGATATGACCTTTGGAGCGAGTGGCTGAAACGATAGAACCTGGCATCGGGATAGAATCGTATTTAAGATCCGATGAATTTGTTCAGTTAACAAAATCGCTACTGTTTGACTTGTCGGCTCTTCTAGGAACTTCAACAAACTATTTGCAGCGTTTGTTGTCATTTTATCAGCGTGATTAATCAAATACACTTTACGATTTGACTCTACACCTGTTTTTGAAAACTCCTCCTGCAATGCTTGTATTTGCCACTTTTTAATCGATTGACCATCCGGCTCAATGACATGGACATCAGGATGGTTTCCCGATGAAATCCTGCGGCAATTTGTACAGTCATTACAAGGTCTATACCCATTTGGATGCTGACAGAAAAGACTTTTTGCTAAAAGAAAGCCTACATCCTTTTTGCCTGTCCCTCGGCTTCCCTCAAATAAGTAAGCATGGGCCACTCTGTTCTTCTTGAGACTATTTTCAACCATTTTTAGTACAAGTGGTTGATATTCTTGAAGTTGTTCCCATGTTTTTTCCACTATATATCACTCTTTCAAATCACGTATATAAATTGATTAATAAGCCTTTTATTAATCCAACTTTTCCAAGAATATCGATTGACCCTTTTTCTTTGTCAACCATTTGTTCTGTTAAATCCAATAGTTCCTTGTCGATTTGCTCAACAAGTTTATGTGTTCTCCCTTGTCCATTAAAGTTCCAACTGTGGGATTCTTTAACATCCATTCCATACTCTACAGCCTCATGGATAAAGCGTTTTACAAGGGATTTATAAGAAGCCAGGTCCTGAAAAGTTTGTGAACGAGAGAGTCGTTCTCCCGCCATGTCAATGTGAGAAAGCAGTTTCGTCAATTGTTCCATTTGCAGCTTATTTCCCTCTTGATGAACAATTCTGCCAAAGCTCGGATTCCCTGAAACTTTATTGGATGTATTTGGCTGATTTTTATCTAGATTTACGCGAAAGTCTTGGTTTATTTTCATAAACGATAAAACACCTCTAATCAAATGCGCCTTGGCGTATTTGCGCCCGATTTTTTTAGGCCCACACGAGGTGGGTCACAAAGACGTTGCCACNCTCTTAGTCTTTGATCTTAAGCTCGAAAAACTTCCTTTGAAAAATAATGGCATCCGCCGGAGGCTTCAACTTTATTCGTTGGGTTAAACCCAATGAATAAAGTTAGAATTGATGGAACGCATCAATTGGTAATACAAACACCGTAGCGCCACCCACTTCAACCTTCACTGGGAATGGAACAAAGGAGTCTGCGTTTCCACCCATTGGTGAGACAGGGGAAATCATTTGCTCCCGATGTTTGCAATTATCCTGGATAATATCCAATAATTTATTCACACGGATGTCCTCTGTTCCTACAAGGAATGTCGTATTACCTGATTTTAGAAACCCGCCTGTTGTAGCAAGCTTGGTTGCTCTAAAATTATGTTCAACTAATGCCTGTGACAAACGGTTGCTATCCTTATCCTGCACAACTGCAACGACTAGCTTCATCGTATTGCCTCCCTTTATTTTATCACTTTTGCGTGTACCTTCATATTACGAAATTTGGTAACTATATGTGCGAAAGTCTATAGTTGTCTTTATTCTATAACAAGTATAGCCGGAACGAAATGAAAAACCTCAAAAATCATCAGACTTTTGAGGTAATTCATATGATTAGCCTTTATTCAAATGTTTTTCAATTATCTCAAAAGCTTCCTTAGTCACTGTTTCGAGCGAATTCTCGGCATTAACGATGTGGAACCTGCCCTTAAAGCGATTTGCAACCGTTAAATATCCTTCATACACCTTTTGGTGAAATGAAAGCGTCTCAAGGTCAAGGCGGTTTACTTCCCTTTCATCATTTTTCCTAATTCTTGTTAGACCCTTTTCAGGCTGGATATCAAAGAAAAGCGTTAAGGAAGGCATAAGCCCATTAATCGCAAATTCATTAATGGATAAAACCTCATCAATTCCTAAGCCACGAGCATACCCTTGATATGCCAAGGAGCTGTCAACAAATCTATCACATAAAACAATTTTATCTTCTTCTAAAGCTGGAAGGACTTTCTCCACTAAATGCTGCCGACGGGAAGCCGCATATAAAAGTGCCTCAGTACGACCATCCATTTTCGTATTGTTCTTATCTAAAATGACAGAACGAATTTGTTCTGAAATATCAATTCCACCTGGTTCTCTTGTGGAAACAACATCATATCCTTTTTTTGAAAGCTCTTCCTGAAGGATTCCTAATACGGTCGTTTTCCCCGCACCCTCAGGCCCTTCAAATGTTATAAAATTACCTGCCACTTTTCGTTCAAGCCCCTTACATATCTAATATCTTGATATATTTTTCCTTCATATCCCCACCTTGGAAATGTGCACCCGTCTCAATATAGGCGGTTAGGATTTCAATATGTCGTTCGGTTACATATTCTCCCTCCATTAGGACAGGAACCCCAGGGGGATAAGGTATAATCATTTCTCCGGAAATGTTTCCGATCGCATCTTTAAAGGTAACAACCTTTTTATTGTACCCTTTTATTTCATTATAGCAAAGAACAAGCGTGGAAACTGTCTTTCCTTCATCATGTAAACCAATAGATTTACGTTCAATCGGCCTATATTCACGAACAGCACGACCAATTTTTATCAATATTTCATCGGCATCAAAGGCTTTTGATAATGGCAACACAAAAAGTACATTGTTTGGATCCGCCATTTCTGTAAATAGCCCCTCTTTTTCAAAAGATCTTTGTAGCTCATACCCATTCAGCTCACATTGCGATTGGATTGTAAGTTTTAGGCCATCTGTTTGTAAGTCTTGATTTTTCGAAGTCACGACTTTTATTTGCGGTATTGCCCCAAGTCTTTTAGAAAAAACAGCAATTTTTTCAATGATTTGGATCGTACCCTTTTCTTTTACGGCAGCAAGATAATACCTTGCAAGATCAAGAGAAGCCATAATCGGGTAGGATGGACTACTCGATTGCAACATTTGAAGGTACGACTCAACCTCTTCACTTTTAATGAGGCTACTATTCACATGCAAAAAGGAGCCCATGGTCATCGCCGGAAGAGTCTTATGCGCAGAATGCACCATAATATCAGCACCTAAAGAAATCGCGGAAGTAGGAAAACCTTCAAGTATAAAATGGGCCCCATGTGCTTCATCAATTAAAACTGCTGCCCCTCTCCCATGCGCATATGTAATAATCTGGGCTAATTCTTTTTGATTCACCATTCCATAATAGTTAGGACTTGTTAGGATAACAGCTTTTATATGTTTGTATGTATCAAAGGCTTCTTTTACCGTTTTAAAAGAAACATAAGAGGCAACCTGCACTTCATCATCATACGTTGGATGGAGGAAAACAGGTCGTGCCCCAGCCATCTTTAGCCCATTTAAAATGGACTTATGAGAATTTCGTTGAACAAGGACGGTATCATTTTCAGAACACGCCGCAAGAATCATTGCTAAATTTCCCACCGTCGAACCGTTCACTAGAAAATAACTTTTTTCGACTCCATATAAGTCTGCCACTAACTTTTGCGCTTCGACAATGGCCCCTTCCGGATGATGTAAATCATCGAGTCCAGTCAATTCTGTTGCATCAATTTCCAATACCTTATGAAAATAGGGATAGCCCTTTTTAGAAAACACTTGTCCATTTTTATGTCCCGGTACATGCATCGATTGGGGATTCATTTTAGCATGGCCATCTAGTACGTCAAACAATGGTGTTTGTTGTTGATTCATCATTATATATACCCTTTCTAATGTTCTTAAACCTATTATAAAACAAAAAAAGGGACCCATTCCACTAGGTCCGACAACAACTTGAGATTGCACCTAACGCAAAAGCAATGTCAAGTTAGTTATGTTAAATTTAAAACTATGAATATATCTCTGGTGTAGAAACCTTTTTAAGCCGATCTAAATAATATTGGTACTTCGGATCATTTGTTTCCGTGCGGATTATATCTTGCTCACAATCAAAACAAATGAATCTTGTATAAAGGTGTATGCCTCTCATTTTCTCTTGCTCACATATAATACACGTTTCCCCATATTGGTTTTTATTTGCGAGTGAACTCACTGCCTCCACCTCCATACACATATTTTGCCCGGAATCACTAAAATGTATACACAATTATAAAAATAACGAACAGTTTTAATTTAGCTTATTTAGTAATCTATGAAGTTCGGGAGCTAGTTTGTGTATGTCTTAGGTTAAAAAATTTTAACTGCTAGTGCAATTTGGTGTATTTCGGTTATCATGTCGTGGTTATTTCAACTGGGCGGTATAGCGATTGCCGTGTTTGAAGTATACCATTTATCGTTTTGTGGGTGGGTGGTATACCGATTATGGTGCTTGCGGTATATCATTTATCGTTTCGCGACAAAGTGATATTCCGATTATGGTACTTGTGTTACCCTTTTTCATAACTCAATCGTCAAATAGGGATGATTAATCACTTTGCATTACTCTTCTCTTCATCTCAATCAAAAAACGGGTACGCATCCCGAGCCTTCGTTACTCTTTTATTAACTTTAATCGTGAATTGGTCACGAATCCTGAATTAATCTTTTATGCACACAAAAAAAGACCAACCATATTGGCTGATCTTTCGTTTTCCTAGCGACGTTCCACTGACGAATCCGGTTAAGTACCCGAGCTAATAAATAGAGGTAAAAATTCCGCTTAATTGGAAATTATTATTAGAAATAGCTTATATAGACGGAGAGATTCCGCCTATTGACTCGAAAAGCGTGAAAATGGGGGGTTTTGCTTTGCAATAGTCGGAAAACCTACCCTTATTTACGCCAAAAAGAGCTCCATTCTGCATTTAACCGGAAAACCTCCGCTTATTTTACTTTTTAGCCAACAAAAAAAGACCAACCATATTGGTTGATCTTTCAGGTGCCTAGCGACGTCCTACTCTCACAGGGACAAGGTCCCAACTACCATCGGCGCTGAAGAGCTTAA
>NZ_LMBW01000018.1:0-164 GCF_001439915.1 Fredinandcohnia humi
CCGAACACGGAAGTTAAGCTCTTCAGCGCCGATGGTAGTTGGGACCTTGTCCCTGTGAGAGTAGGACGTCGCTAGGCTTTAATTAATTTTATATTATCGCGGGGTGGAGCAGTCTGGTAGCTCGTCGGGCTCATAACCCGAAGGTCGTAGGTTCAAATCCTGCC
>NZ_LMBW01000018.1:225-753 GCF_001439915.1 Fredinandcohnia humi
TTTACAAACACACGAAACTTTAGGTTTCGTTTTTTTTTTTAGAAAAGAAGGTATACATTTGAGATCAACCACAGCATTTTATGTTGTGGTTTTTTCTATTTATGGGAATAATATTTAAAGCTTAGTAATTTGATAAAAGTTAATAAGGGGAAACGAAAAACGGTAAAGGAATTAAAAGAAATGAAATGAAGGGTAAAAGAAGTGGAGAATCCCACCCAAATTCCTTTCATCAGGTTATGAAGAGGAAAGGAAGCCGTGAACTCGATGAAACCCTTTTCACCATGGTTATGAAGGGGAAAAGAAGTGTTGGACTCCACCCATACCCTTTTCATAGGGATTATGAAAGGGAAAAAAGAGTAGGAACTCTATTCAAAACCACTTCAGCAGCCACATATTGGACTTCATCAACTCAATGATAACCGTTTCTGCAATTCAGCTGTCGCGTTTTGATCTTCATCAACTCAATGATAACCGTTTCTACGATTCAAAAAATGTATTTTGGTCTTCATCATCTCAATGATAACTGTT
>NZ_LMBW01000018.1:768-866 GCF_001439915.1 Fredinandcohnia humi
TCTCAATGATAACCGTTTCTGCGATTCAGCTGTCGCGTTTTGGTCTTCATCACCTCAATGATAACCGTATCTACGATTCAGCTGTCGCGTTTTGGTCT
>NZ_LMBW01000018.1:891-1012 GCF_001439915.1 Fredinandcohnia humi
TCTCAATGATAACCGTTTCTGCGATTCAGCTGTCGCGTTTTGGACTTCATCAACTCAATGATAACCGTTTCTACGATTCAAAAAATGTATTTTGGTCTTCATCATCTCAATGATAACTGTT
>NZ_LMBW01000018.1:1026-53922 GCF_001439915.1 Fredinandcohnia humi
ACTCAATGATAACCGTTTCTGCGATTCAGCAAATGCATTTTGGCCTTCATCTTCTCGATGATAACCGTTTCTGCGATTCAGCAGCTGCGTTTGGGTCTTCACCCTTATGAAGACCCAAACGTATCAGAAGCCTACACAGAAAGTACTTCATCACCCTTATGAAGTCCCGAAAGCAACCGGAGCCCAAGCAGAAAGCCCTTCATCGCCTTATGAATACCCAAACGCCTGCGACCTCCAAACCAAATGTCCTTCATCAAATTTGATAAAAGACTATATCAAACCAAGGTCAAAAAACCGACCATACCGCATAATCTAGTTTCAAGAATTATTTATTCTTTTTCTTTTTTGCTGAATTTGTTGAAATACGGTACACTTATAATATTGTGTAAGGTCCTTAGGGGTTATCCTAAGGCTTTTTTTCACTACATCGTTTACTATTTTTTTCGATAAATTAGGAGTGACCTTAGATGGCTTTGCAGGATGAATTTCATTTTATTGATCAAATTAAGCCGAAGCGTGTTTTTCAATCTGGTTTAATAGCGGGGATTGGAGACGATGCTGCACTTTTTCGACCAACCCCAAATATGGAACAAATCATCTGCATGGATACAATGGTAGAGGGTGTGCATTTCAATTCCCATACAATGGATCCTTATCAAATTGGATATAAGGCTTTGGCTGTTAATATTAGCGATATTGCAGCGATGGGTGGAGTCCCTACCTATTATTTGGTGTCTATTGCTATTCCAAAGGATTGGAACGAAGCAGATTTGTTATCGATTTATGAAGGTATGGCAATGCTAGCAGATAGGTATGCAATGGATTTAATTGGTGGCGATACGGTGTCGATTGCGGAAACCTTGGTAATAACTGTAACGGTACTTGGTGAGGTTGAAAAAGGAAAGCATTTTTTACGAAGCCATGCAAAGCCGGGAGATATTGTTTTTGTGACGGGGACGATTGGAGATTCAGCTGCTGGATTGAATTTATTATTACATAATGGAAAAGAGCATTCATTTACCGAATTAGAAGAATCTCTTATCCATAAACATCAGTATCCAATCCCAAAAGTTGAAATTGGGAGACTTTTATCAAGCTTTGATAGAGTCTCATTAAATGATATTAGTGATGGTTTAGCTAGTGAAGCAAATGAGATTGCAAAAGCAAGCGGTGTTACATTACGAATAGATGATGATAAAATCCCATTGAGTGAAGCCATTTTAACACAGTTTAAAGACCGTGCACTTGAGTTTGCATTTTACGGTGGGGAGGACTTTGAACTAGTTGGAACGGTTGCTGCTTCAGATTGGGATATACTACAGAAAAAGGCAAAAGAACATGGCTATGTCCTTTCAAAAATTGGGATTGTTTCCGATGATGGTCCAGCTGTATTTTTAAACAGAAACGGTGAATTACAAAAGCTTGAGATGAAGGGATATAATCATTTTACAAAATAAGGTGGAATCTATGGGAAAATATGAGTTTATATCGAATACATCTGAAGCGACGGAGAATTTTTCTTATCGCTTGGCTGAAAAGCTTGAACCGGGCGATGTCATAACCCTTGAAGGTGATTTAGGGGCGGGAAAAACAACTTTTACAAAAGGGTTGGCAAAAGGACTTGGCATTACTAGAACGGTGAATAGTCCAACGTTTACAATTATAAAGGAATATCATGGGCGTATAGCTTTGTACCATATGGACGTGTATCGTTTGGAGCACAGTGATGAGGATCTCGGTTTTGATGAATACTTTGAGGGTGATGGAGTGACTGTCGTTGAGTGGGCACATCTTATTGAAGATTGGCTGCCAAAGAACAGGCTCACAATCAAAATTGAACACCAAGGAGATACAAAGCGCAGGATTACCGTGATACCAATAGGGGAAAGGTATCAACATTTATGTGAGGAGTTATTTGGCGAATGAAGGTTTTAGCTATAGATACGTCCAATTATGTTTTAGGGATAGCAATTGTTGATGAGGATAAGGTAATTGGGGAGATCATTACAAATCTGCCAAAAAACCACTCTGTCCGTGTGATGCCCGCTATTGAACAGGTAATGAAGGAATGTGGCATTAAGCCTAAAGAACTTGACAAGATTGTGGTGGCTATGGGACCTGGGTCATATACCGGCGTGAGAATTGGAGTAACGATTGCGAAGACATTAGCTTGGTCATTACAGATTCCGCTAACAGGAGTATCGAGTTTAGAAGCGGTAGCAGCCAATGGCAGGTATTTTAATGGCTTTATTTCCCCATTATTCGATGCTAGGCGCGGCCAAGTGTATACAGGTCTTTATCAATATGAAGGAAAGACTCTGACTTGTGTTGAAGATGATAAAATTATTTTATTATCAGATTGGCTTAAGGAGCTTAAAAAGAAAGAAACACCGGTACTTTTTATCGGAAATGATTTAGTTATCCACAAGGAACAGATAGAAACAGATTTTGGCCCACTTGCATATGTTGCACCATACACAGATTGGAATCCGAGACCAAGTGAGCTAGCAGAGTTAGGTTTGAAGAAAGAGCCTGTGGATGTTCATACATTTGTGCCAAATTATATTCGTTTGGCAGAGGCGGAAGCGAATTGGTTAGGGAAGAGGCAGGGGTAAGCATGGAAGATATCATCAATCAACAGATTTTGTTTCGCTTCATGACGTTAGAGGACATTGATGGTGTAATGAAGGTTGAGACTTCAGCATTTACCGTCCCTTGGAAGAGAGAAGCATTTTATAATGAGTTAGTTCATAATCAGTTTGCAAAGTATATTGTGATGACTGATAACGGGCAAGTGATTGGGTATTGTGGGATGTGGCTTATTTTAGATGAATGCCATATTACCAATATTGCAGTGCTTCCAGAATATCGAGGGAAAAAACTAGGTGAAGCTTTGTTGATGCAGACGAAGCTGTTAGCGATGCAGCATCGGGCAGCTACGATGACACTTGAGGTGAGGGTGTCGAATGATGTTGCACAAAACCTTTATAAAAAACTAGGTTTTAAACCAGGTGGAATACGAAAAAACTACTATACCGATAATAATGAAGATGCGCTAGTAATGTGGGTGAATTTAAATGAGTGATAATCAATTAATTATGGGAATTGAAACAAGCTGTGATGAAACGGCTGTCTCGATTGTACGAAATGGACGAGAAATTTTATCAAATGTTGTTGCATCTCAAATTGAAAGTCATAAGCGGTTCGGTGGAGTTGTCCCAGAAATTGCGTCAAGGCACCATGTAGAGGCAATCACACTTGTGATTGAAGAGGCACTCCAGCAGGCTGATGTTCATTTTGCGGATATTGATGGAATTGCAGTAACAGAGGGACCTGGCTTAGTAGGAGCTTTATTAATCGGGGTGAATGCGGCAAAAGCGGTGGCATTTGCTCACGATATTCCCCTTCTAGGAGTTCATCATATTGCAGGTCATATTTATGCAAATCGATTGGCCCGGGAGCTGGAGTTTCCATTATTGGCGTTAGTTGTGTCTGGAGGCCATACTGAGCTTGTGTATATGGAAGAGCATGCATCATTTAAGGTTATCGGTGAAACGAGGGATGATGCTGCTGGTGAAGCATATGATAAGGTGGCTAGAACACTTAGTCTTCCATATCCTGGTGGACCCCATATTGACCAACTTGCGCATGAGGGAACTGCGACGATTAATTTACCAAGAGCATGGCTAGAAGAGGATTCATACGATTTTAGTTTTAGCGGGTTAAAATCAGCCGTCATTAACACGCTCCATAATGCTGAGCAGCGTGGGGAAACAATTGAAGCAAAGAATCTTGCAGCAAGTTTTCAGGAAAGTGTGATTGATGTGTTAGTAACAAAAACAGTAAAGGCAGCAAAAGAGTATCAAGTAAAACAGGTCTTATTAGCTGGTGGAGTTGCGGCAAATAAGGGATTACGTGCAGCTTTAGAGCATGCATTTTTGGAAATGCCGGAAGTGAAACTTATTATTCCGCCACTTTCGCTTTGTACCGATAATGCTGCGATGATTGCGGCAGTTGGAAGTGTCTTGTATGAAAAAGGAAAACGTTCATCCTATGCGTTGAACGCAAATCCAGGCCTAGATATTGAGGTTTAACTTTAATAACGATAAAGCAAAAAAGTAGTTCTTAAGTTCTACACTTTTTGTTGATAAATAATCCACAAATCCACAGCCTTTGTGGAAAACTAATATGAAGTACTGAAATTACTAATATGAATTTGCGGACACTTTATGTGGATAACTATGTTGGTAAATGTGGATAGTGTGGATAAGTCGGTGTATAACTCAAAAAAATGTACAAAAAAATCCCCATTCTATAAATTTTAGATGGGGATAACTTATTTTTGTAGATAGACGAAAGAGTTTAGTTTGTTCGTTATCCACTTATTTCATGGAGAGATTCCCATTCCTCCATTAGGGCTTCAAGCTTAGCTGAAATGTCCTCGTTTTCTTTATTAATTCGTTGAACTTCCTCATGATTTTGGTAAACTTCGGGGTCACATAGAAGCTGTTCATTTTCTTCGTTTTTTTCCTCAAGTGTGGATATCTCAACTTCAATTTCTTCAATTCGGCGTTTTCGTTGGCGCTCTTGCTTTTTTAATTCTTTTTCTTGTTCATAGGATGTTTTTTCTGGGACTACTTCTCGTTTATCAGGTTTTTTCTCTTGGGTTTCGAGTCTAGCGAGTTCTTCTTTTTCGAATTTCTTTTCAAGGTAATAGTCATAATCACCAAGGTATTCTGTGAGTCCATCTGGGGATAACTCAAATACCTTCGTTGCAATACGGTTAATAAAGTATCGGTCATGGGATACAAAAAGAATTGTCCCAGGATAATCAATTAGCGCATTTTCAAGTACTTCTTTGCTATCAAGGTCCAAATGGTTTGTTGGCTCGTCGAGAATAAGGAAGTTCGATTTCTCCATCATCAGCTTAGCAAGAGCAAGTCTCGCTTTTTCACCGCCACTCAAGGTTGAAACGGTCTTTAGTACATCGTCTCCGGAAAACAAGAAATTCCCAAGAACAGTACGAATTTCTTTTTCAGGTTTGAGCGGGTATTCATCCCATAATTCATTTAATACCCGTTTATTTGAGGTTAGATCAGCTTGTTGTTGGTCATAGTAGCCAATCATTACATGCGAACCGAAACGAATGGTTCCATTCACATGTTCAAGCTTATCGATAAGTGCCTTTAATAGGGTTGATTTTCCAATCCCGTTTGGACCCACCAATGCAATACTATCTTCGCGATAAATATTGAAATTGACATTTTTGATAATAGGTTTGTCTTTTTCATAGGAAACGGTAATGTCTTTTGCACTTAATACGTCATTTCCGCTTTGTCTTTCAATTTCAAAATGGAAGGAAGCTGATTTTTCATCACCAGATGGCCTGTCCATCAGTTCCATTCGATCAAGCTGTTTTCGTCTACTTTGCGCCCGTTTCGTTGTCGAAGCTCTTACTAAGTTCTTAGCGATGAAGTCTTTTAGTTTTTCGACTTCATCCTGTTGTTTTTCGTATTTTTTCATATCTAGCTCATAGTTTTCAGCCTTTAATTTTAAATAGTTACTGTAGTTTCCGACATATTTGGTGCTTGTGTGTCTTGAAATCTCATAGACTTGGTTAATCACTTTGTCTAGAAAGTATCGGTCATGGGAAACAATTAAGAGAGCCCCAGGATAGCCTTGGAGATATTGTTCAAGCCAGGTAAGCGTACTAATATCGAGGTGGTTTGTAGGCTCGTCGAGAATCAATAAATCAGGCTTTGTAAGTAATAGTTTGCAAAGGGCTAGCCGCGTCTTTTGACCGCCGCTTAAGCTGGATATTTTCGTTTCGTAGTTTTCTTCTGTAAAATTAAAGCCATGTAAAATGGATCGAATATCGGCTTCGTATTGATATCCGCCCTGTTCCTTAAAATCAACCTGGAGTTGATCGTATTCTTCAAGCAGCTTTGGATAATCAGCCTGATTTTCAAAAATGGATGGGTCGCCCATTTTTACTTCAAGGATTCTTAAGTTTTTTTCAAGTTTTTGTAAGGGTTCAAAGACGGAAAGCATTTCTTGCCAAATGGTAAGATTTGATTCAAGTCCCGTGTCCTGAGCAAGGTAATCAATGGTGACGCTTTTTGGTTTAATGATTTCACCGCTATCATGGGACATATGGCCAGCAATAATTTTTAATAAAGTTGATTTTCCGGCACCATTTCGCCCAACGATGGCAATTCGGTCACGAGTTTGTACTTCCAATTTTATATTCGATAAAATAAGATCAGCCGCAAAAAACTTTTTGAGCTGATTTACTTGTAGTAAAATCATACTATTTCACCTCTTGTTTCTATCAACAGTGTATCTTATATTATCTTAATAGAGCAACTGCAATGATAATGTTCACATACATGCCAAAGACAGATGTGGTAAAATAGTGTATAGTTTATGGGAGGGTTTGATTATGACATCTTTTACCCATTTCAATGAGCAAGGTCGCGCAAGAATGGTAGATATTACGGAAAAATCGGATACTGTTCGTACAGCGATTGCAAAATCAAGTATTACTGTAAATAAAATGATTTATAAGCAAATAATAAATAATGAAATTAGCAAGGGAGATGTTCTTGCTGTTTCCCAGGTTGCAGGTATTATGGCGGCTAAAAAAACATCAGAGCTCATCCCGATGTGTCATCCATTGGCATTAAAGGGTGTTGATATTCGTTTTAGCTGGACGACCCAAGATGAATACATTTTACATATTACCGTAACAGTTAAAACAAAGGGCAGTACCGGTGTCGAGATGGAAGCGTTGACTTCCGCATCGGTTTGTGCCCTAACGGTGTATGATATGTGTAAAGCGGTTGATAAAGGCATGGTGATTGGACCAACCTTTTTAGCTGAAAAGACTGGTGGAAAAAACGGTGATTTCAAAAGGCCAGTAGCGGGGGAATAAACATGAATTTAGAACAATCAAAAATACCACAAGCAACTGCCAAAAGGCTGCCGCTCTATTATCGGTTTTTGAAAAACCTGCATGCCTCAGGGAAACAGAGAGTATCATCTGCGGAGCTGAGTGATGCGGTAAAGGTTGATTCCGCCACGATTAGACGTGATTTTTCCTATTTCGGTGCGTTAGGAAAAAAAGGGTATGGCTATAATGTCAATTATTTATTATCCTTTTTTAGTAAGACCCTTGATCAGGATGAATTAACAAAGGTTACGTTAATTGGTGTTGGTAACTTAGGTACCGCATTTTTGCATTATAATTTTTCAAAAAATAATAATACAAAAATTGAGCTTGCGTTTGATGTGGATTATAATAAAGTAGGCAGTAGTATTGGTGGAGTAAAAGTGCATCATTTAGATGACCTTGAAAAGGAAATGCCTGATGATGTCACGGTTGCCATTTTAACGGTGCCGGTTGGAGCAGCTCAGTCAATTACTGACCGCCTAGTGGATAAAGGAATCAAAGGTATTCTTAATTTTACACCGGCAAGAATCAATGTTCCTGAACATATAAGAGTTCACCATATTGATTTAGCTGTTGAACTACAAGCACTGGTATACTTTTTAAAGCATTATTCGAATGAAGAATAGAAAAAATCTAATTGTAGGGAGGTGACTCACAGTGGGAAGTCTTGGACCTGGTAGTATTTTACTCATTGTATTTGCAGCATTATTAATCTTTGGACCTAAGAAATTACCTCAACTAGGAAAAGCAGCGGGTAATACATTGCGTGAATTCAAAAACGCAACAAAAGGATTAGCGGATGATGACAATGATGATGATAAGAAGAATGAAACTCAAGATGTGAAGTAACGATAGGATGAGTCACATGAATGAAAATGAAATGTCCGTCTTTGATCATATTGGAGAGCTCCGAAAACGACTGATTTATGTAGTCGTTTTCTTCTTCATTGTTGCAATAGGAAGCTTTTTTCTTGCTGAGCCGGTAATTGTTTACCTGCAAAATGCAGAGGAAGCAAAAGAGTTGACAATGAATGCTTTCCGAATAACAGATCCAATTAAAATTTATATGAATTTTGCCTTTATTATTGCACTTGTTATCTCCTCTCCTTTTTTATTGTTTCAGCTTTGGGCCTTCATTAGTCCTGGCTTGTATGAGAAGGAAAGAAAGGTAACTTTGAGTTATATTCCGATTTCAGTATTTTTATTTTTACTGGGAGTATCCTTCTCCTACTTTATTCTATTTCCATTTGTTGTGAACTTTATGACGCGGTTGGCGGTGAGCCTTGATATAAACCAGGTAATTGGGATTAATGAGTATTTTCAATTCTTGTTGCAATTGACCTTACCGTTTGGCTTTTTGTTTCAGTTGCCGGTTGTTGTGATGTTTTTAACGAGGCTTGGAATTATAACACCGATGTTTCTTTCGAAAATACGAAAGTATGCGTATTTTGTCCTTTTAGTCATCGGAGGGTTGATCACGCCACCAGAGATAGTTTCACATTTAATGGTCACCGTGCCATTATTCGGATTATATGAAATCAGTATTCTAGTATCCAGAAGTGCCTACAGGAAGGTGCTAAAAGCGGAAATGATGGCAGCGAATAGTATGGAATAAAGAAAAGCTGAAGCGCCTTGCAGTAGAACATCGACTAACTACTGCCACGTCCTGTGGCAAACGTCGATGTCAGCACTTCCTGTGCAAGTCCGACAAGCATAAGAAACATACATGATTGGGCTAGGCGCTGAAGTTAGACAATTAAAAATAACCTCGTTATGAGGTTATTTTTTTGCATTTGTGACTTTTTTGATTTTAAAGTGGAGGCTAAACATTCGGACCGCCACACCAAAGTCAAATGTTGCGACAAGTGCTAAAAGAATGGTGGAAAAGTTCCAAATCGTTTCCGTTGCACTACTAATCGCTATATAAATAAATAAAGTTCCCATTAATGCGTAAATGATGCCCATCGCAAAAGGTGAAGTTCTTCGCATAAATTAAAAGCCCCCAATAAATGTCTGTTGCAGATTCTCAGCTTGCTTCATGATCCTCTCTATATCATCTGCAAAAATCGTCTGCATCGCAACAACAAAAGTATTCATCGCAACATGTGCAAAAACTGGTACAATAATTCGTTTTGTTTGTACATATAGAAATGCAAAGGTAAAGCCCATTGCCGTATAAATGAGGATATGAGTGAAATCCATATGCACTACAGCAAAAATTAACGAACTAATTAAACCTGAGATGAAAAAGTTGAATTTTTTATATAAAGATCCAAAGATAATTTGGCGGAAAATAATCTCTTCAAGAATTGGACCAATTATTGAAACAACAATTATAAGCAATGGTAAAGATTTCACCAAGGTCATGATTTCTTGGGTGTTTTCAGAACCGGGCTCAATACCAAGCAGATGAATTTCAATATTTGCCGCAACCAACTGGGCTGTCATGGCCATAAATATACCTGCAATCGCCCATCCAATTGCCTCACCTTTCGAGGAACGTCGCAGGTTCTGATGTCTTTCCTTAATATCTTGTCTTAATAAAAACAATACAACCGGGAGTGCGACTACAAAACTAATAATCGTCCAAAGAGCAATAATATTATTTTTAGCAGTGGCTGGATCTAGGTCTATCCCAACACCGAAATACAATAGAAGCGGGATACCTAAAACACCAGAAAACTGCATGATGATATACGTTAAAATGACATACCAATATCGAGCGTTCATGAAACTCTCCTTTTTGTAGGTGGGATATTTATCCTGTTTTAGACTTTTGTCCATCCTTTGTATTGTAACATATTTTCGTACCTACCCATTAGTATAATGCAAATCCAAATTTTCATTGAAAGAAATTAAAATCGCGGATTATTTATCCTGTTTGAAACATAGGATAGGTAGGTGGACAAATACCGGAATCTTTTTTTCCAATTTTTATATCAAATAACTTGCAAAATAAGGAGAAATTATTTAATATTATAATTGTGTTAGCACTCGGGTTGTTTGAGTGCTAATAAGAAGACAAAACTAATATTTAAATTATTTGAGGAGGTCGTTTCACTTGTTAAAGCCATTAGGTGATCGCGTTGTTATTGAACTAGTTGAATCAGAGGAAAAAACTGCAAGCGGAATTGTATTACCAGATTCTGCAAAGGAAAAGCCTCAAGAAGGTAAAGTAGTTGCTGCAGGTACGGGTCGTGTGTTAGACAGTGGTGAAAGAGTAGCTTTAGAGGTTGCGGTTGGTGATCGCATTATCTTCTCAAAATATGCTGGTACTGAAGTAAAACACGAAGGTACTGAATACTTAATTTTACGTGAAAGCGACATTTTAGCTGTTATCGGTTAATAGAAAGCAGCATTTTATATCATAGAATACATTAATCTTTTTTGAGGAGGGCTTATAAATGGCAAAAGAAATTCAATTTAGTGAAGATGCTCGTCGCGCAATGCTTCGTGGTGTTGACGCATTAGCAAATGCTGTAAAAGTAACATTAGGACCAAAAGGACGTAACGTGGTTCTTGAGAAAAAATTTGGTTCACCGCTTATCACAAATGACGGTGTTACAATTGCAAAAGAAATCGAACTAGAAGATGCATTCGAAAACATGGGTGCAAAGCTTGTTGCTGAAGTTGCTAGCAAAACAAATGATGTTGCTGGTGACGGTACTACTACTGCTACTGTTCTTGCTCAAGCGATGATTCGCGAAGGCTTAAAGAACGTTACAGCCGGTGCTAACCCAATGGTTGTGCGCAAAGGTATCGAAAAAGCTGTAGCTGTAGCTGTTGAAGAATTAAAAGCTATTTCACAACCAATTGAAGGTAAAGAATCTATCGCACAGGTTGCTGCTATTTCTTCTGATGACAGTGAAGTTGGCCAATTGATCGCTGAAGCTATGGAGCGCGTTGGTAACGACGGTGTTATTACAATTGAAGAATCTAAAGGCTTCTCTACTGAACTAGAAGTAGTAGAGGGTATGCAATTTGACCGTGGATATGCTTCACCATACATGGTAACTGATTCTGACAAAATGGAAGCAGTTCTTGAAAATCCATATGTGCTTATCACTGACAAAAAGATTTCTAGCATTCAAGAAATCCTACCAGTATTAGAGCAAGTGGTTCAACAAGGTAAACCATTATTACTAATCGCTGAAGATGTTGAAGGTGAAGCTCTTGCAACTCTAGTTGTGAACAAGCTTCGTGGTACATTCAATGCAGTAGCAGTTAAAGCTCCTGGATTTGGTGACCGTCGTAAAGCAATGCTAGAAGATATTGCAATCCTAACTGGTGGTCAAGTAATCACTGAAGATTTAGGTTTAGATCTTAAATCTGCCGATATTACTCAATTAGGTCGCGCTTCTAAGATCGTCGTATCAAAAGAAAATACGACAATCGTTGAAGGTGCTGGCGAGTCTGACAAGATCGCATCTCGCGTTAACAATATCCGTGTTCAAATGGAAGAAACTACTTCTGAATTTGACAAAGAAAAATTACAAGAGCGCCTTGCTAAATTAGCTGGTGGAGTTGCAGTCATTAAAGTTGGTGCTGCTACTGAAACTGAACTAAAAGAACGCAAGCTTCGTATTGAAGATGCTCTTAACGCAACACGTGCAGCTGTTGAAGAAGGTATCGTTTCAGGTGGTGGTACAGCACTTGTGAACGTATATAAAAAAGTATCTGCAATAGAATTAGCTGGAGACGAAGCAACTGGTGTGAACATCGTTCTTCGTGCATTAGAAGAGCCAGTACGCCAAATCGCTCACAACGCTGGTCTTGAAGGATCTGTAGTTGTTGAACGCTTGAAACACGAAGCACTTGGAGTTGGCTTCAACGCAGCAACTGGCGAGTGGGTAAACATGGTTGACGCTGGTATCGTTGACCCAACTAAGGTAACTCGTTCTGCACTTCAAAACGCAGCATCTGTATCAGCAATGTTCCTAACAACTGAAGCAGTAATTGCTGACATTAAAGAAGACGCACCTGCAATGCCTGACATGAGCGGCATGGGTGGAATGGGCGGTATGATGTAAGGCTTTTAAGCCATACATTTGAGAAATAGTAATTACTATTTTTCGCTCAATTTTTACTTCATTCTGAGAAGTAGTCATGGAATAAACTTATATCAATATCAATAACCACTTCCTATAAAAATTAGGGAGTGGTTTTTTGTGTTGTTAAAATTTGCGTATCAAGATTTTTTGGGTGACCAACGTTTCAAGAACACAACCAAACAGAATGTCTCTAAGCCTAATACAGCAAGTGTCGAGGCCAATGCTTGGATATTATGTAAAGGTTGCTATATTGCTAAAGGGACAAAGATTATTATTGAAGATATAAAAGAAGTCCCAAGCCAGATTTTAGGACCAATGCTTTTAAAGCAATATGCCAATCGAATTGAAGAAGGTTTCTTTAAAAAAGTAACAATTACTATTGGTTTTTGCTGTTTTCATGTTGTATGTTCCTCCTGAAGTTTTATTTTGTTTCGGTCGTTTATCCACCGGCAGAAAGAAACATAACCATTCCATGGATAAAAACAATAGATAAAAATTGGAGGGAAAAAGAAATAGGCTCTATGATTAGTAACAGAGACCTAAAAGAAAGCATAATTTGTTAAAGAGAGTACACTTCGTAACTAATGATTTCGTTTACACAGAACTGGCATTGACTTTTCCACTCTTTATTCATGTTTAACCAAAATAATTACAATGGGGAGGAAAGAAATAAAATGTTACAAAATGAGCTACAAGGGTTGGCAATCGACCCTTACCAAGTTGGTCAGTTAGTTCCTCTGGATCATCAAAGCCAGGACCTGCATACGATGAGCAGGCTTTGTGGAGGCTGTGGCTTCCGATGCGGCGGCTTCCGTTGCGGGGGCTTCCGTTGTGGAGGTTGTGGCTTCCGATGCGGCGGCTGTGGCGGCTGTGGCGGCTGCTTTGGTTTGAGCTGTTTCGGCTTTGGCTTCGGTTTGAGCTGTTTCGGTTTCGGTTTTATTTAATTCTTTTGGCAGTTTGAGCTGTTTGGAGCCGGGTAATTTCCTAAAGGAAAAATAAATTTTGTAAATCAAAAATGCCCTTGCGTAATTTGTCGCAGGGGCACTTCTTTATTGGTTATCATATTGGACAAAAAGTCGTACATAAACTAATAATGCATATTTATATGATTATGAATAAGGAGGGGCTGTATGACAAAACTAGACTCGTCCTCACGTCTGAAGGTCAAAAGGGATACTTTTTTTCTTCCAGATCCACATGGCGGTGTGTATTTTAGAAACAACTTAAGCACCTTACGAATGGAAGGTAATACAATCTATCAGTGGATTGAAAAAATAATTCCCTCGTTCAATGGAGAGCTTACATTGGGAGAATTAACAGTGGGATTAACTGCCCCTTATCGGGACAGGGTGTACGAAATAGGAGAAATGTTGTACACCAACGGTTTTGTACGGGATCTAAGCAAAGAGGCTCCTCATCAATTAAATCGAAACGTTCTAGAAAAGTATGCTACACAAATCGAATTTATAGAGAATTTTATGGAATCTGCTGCGTACCATTTTCAAGAATATCGTCAGGCGAAAGTTCTGGCTGTTGGCTCTGGGCCCTTTATGGTTTCATTGGTTTCCGCGTTAATCGAATCAGGTCTGCCCAAAATAAATGTTATGGTTACAGATTCCATTCCTACCAATTGGCAGAGGCTAAATGAACTGGTGCAAAAGGCCCGTAAGACTGATTTTGAAGTCGAGATAAAGAATGTACCTTTTCATAAAGACGCGGGGAGCAGTTTCTGGAGAGAAGCAATTCAGCCCTATGATTGTATTCTATACGTCTCGCAGGATGGCAATATAAATGAACTAAGGGATGTTAATCTGGTTTGCAAACAAGAAAAGAAGGCATTTATGCCATCCGTCTATTTAGAACAGGTGGGGCTATCTGGTCCATTCGATCAAACGGATACAGATGGATGCTGGGAGTCCGCTTGGCGCAGAATCCATCACTCAGCACTAAAAAAAGATCAACTGCCTCAATCATTCTCTTCGACAGTGGGATCGATTCTGGCAAATGTTTCAGTATTCGAATTTTTCAAAAGGGCTACAGGGATTGCAGATTCCAATGAGAGTCATCAAATTTACATGCTTGATCTTGAAACCCTCGAAGGAGACTGGCTTTACTTCATCCCACATCCATTGGGTACGTCTACACGTGATACTCTAAGACAGGTGGATGATTTTGATTTACGCCTTGAACAGGAAACGGACCGAAATGAACAATCGAGTGACCTCTTAGAGTATTTCAGTCGATTAACGTCAGAAGAAATAGGAATTTTCCATACCTGGGAGGAACGAAATTTACCCCAACTTCCACTTGCACAGTGCTATGTTCAAGCCGTTAACCCCCTTTCAGAGGGACCCGCAGAGCTACTTCCTGAAGTTGTCTGTGCGGGACTAACACATGAGGAAGCAAAAAAAGAGGCCGGGCTGACGGGCATTGAAATGTATGTTTCACAAATGATAAATTTGCACGGTGTGGGATACAAACATCAGAAGAATAAGGTAGGTGCGAACATACCTGAGGAATTTATAGGCATCGGTGCTGGAGAAACAATCGCAGAGTCTGTTTGTAGAGGCCTTCAAGTATATTTAGGTGAAGAATTGAAAAAGAGTAAGGTCGATCAGCAGAGTACGGTTTATGGTATTAAGTTGGGAGCCATAGAAGATAAGAGATGCAGATTTTATTTTAATGCCCTGACTACCTTAAATGGTGCTCCAACAATTGGTTTCAAAGAGGATGTACTAGGCTTTCCTGTGGCATGGGTAAGGTCGAATGACCGTCTGTACAAAAGTGCAGGTTTAAATACAACATTGGCATTACGTAATGCATTGGAACAAGCGCTTTTGGAATCTCAAAACCAAGTGAATTCTACAGTAAAGCAAGAGATGAAGTCAGGGGTTTTTCTAGAAAAAAACGAAAGCAAACTTGATATCCCATCTTGTGATGAAATTACATCTCGGGAGCTATTACAATCGTCTATTCATGTATTAAACCGGAACCGCATGCGGTTAGTAATCTATGACTTTGCCTGTGAGCCTTTTTTAAAGCAAGAGCTGGCAGGGGTGTTTGGAGTTCAGGTTCAAGAGGGGGGATCCTAATGGCTGCTTATATACTTATAGATGGTGAGGGCCTATTAGCGGAATATGTCTATGATCAATTGTCCCCAAACTATATTGTTAGGCGCCAAAGCATTCTTGAAGAGGTTCCCGAAAATACAGAATTAGTTCTTGTTCTGCACGATACCTGGAAACCACACGTTCATCAAAAAGCTGAAGAGAGGTTAAGGGCCCTAGGTATTCCATGGCTTCGAGGTTTCGTTTCGTTTGGTGAGGGAATCATTGGTCCATTTGTACGACCTGATGTACCGGGATGTTCTCAATGTGCTGACATACGACTTATGTTAGCTGGACCTGATCGCCAAGAAATGTTGGGTCTTCGGATGAAAATGGCAGCAAGAGAAGGTTTACTCCGTGACGCATGGGTATCACGAACCGGACTATCGCAAATGGCGATCTTGATTAGTAACGAAGTGATGAAGATTCTTCAAGGAGAACAAAGCTGCTTAGGAGAACAGGTGTTCATTACAAATCTGAAAATGTTAACGATCTCCAGCCACTTTTTCTTGCCAGATTCGTTGTGCCCTATATGCAGTCTAATACCTAAAGACACATCTGAATTGGCTTACATTAAGTTAGAACCTAGCCCTAAATTGAATCCTGCTGGTTACCGATGCCGTTCGATGGATGAATTAAAAAACGTGCTAGTCAAAGATTATCTGGATGATCGTACTGGTATCATGAATGGGAAAATGCAGGATTTCAGGCTGCCGTTCGCTGACGTTTTAGTGAACATGCCGTTGTTTGTCGGGGACGAGGGAGTAGCAGGTAGATCTAATTCTTATGAAATGAGTGAGCTAACTGCTATTTTAGAGGGTTTGGAGAGATATTGCGGAATCGAACCTCGAGGCAAAAGGAAGGTAATTCGTGATAGCTATCACAATTTGGCGGATAAAGCATTAAATCCTACAAGGGTAGGTTTGCATGAGGAGGAACAGTATGCAAAGCCACAATTTCCATTTAAACCATTTCATCCTGATCAACCAATGAATTGGGTCTGGGGATATTCATTTTTACAAGAACGCCCTATTCTGGTTCCGGAGTTACTGGCCTATTACAGTTTGGGATATGAAGAAGGATTTGTTTATGAGACTTCCAACGGCTGTGCATTAGGAGGGAGTTTAGAGGAGGCCATTTTCCATGCCATTATGGAGGTCGTTGAGCGAGACTCATTCTTATTAACCTGGTATGCACAACTCCCACTTCCTCGCCTTGACCTTAGTTCTGCGAACGATAAAGAATTGCAGTTGATGGTTAGCCGGATTCGTGAAGTCACTGGGTATGACCTGCTTTTTTACAATGCGACAATGGAACATGAGATTCCGTGCGTTTGGGCAGTGGCAAAAAACAGAAAATCCAAGGGTGCAAACCTCATTTGTGCAGCAGGAGCTAATCCTGATCCTGTAAAGGCAGTAAAAAGTGCGATTTACGAGCTTGCAGGAATGATGATTAGGCATGACGAAATCTTAGACAAAAATCGGCAGAAATATGAAGAAATGTTACAGAATCCGTTCGCTGTACGTACCATGGAGGACCATGGCATGCTTTACGGGCTGAAAGAAGCAGAGGAGAATTTAAGTTTTTTATTGGATGAAAATCGTCCTTTACGTACATTTGATGAGGAATTTAAATGTCCGTTGGTGAATGCTGATTTGAAGGATGATGTTGAGGATATTCTAAATAAGTTTCGAAGGTTAGACCTGGAAGTCATTGTGGTTGACCAAACATCACCTATAACCGAAAGGAACAGCTTATTTTGTGTAAAGGTATTGATTCCTGGAATGCTGCCAATGACATTTGGGCACCACCTTACACGTATAATAGGTCTTGACCGAGTACTCAACGTACCTGTGAAACTCGGGTTTAAAAAGCAACCGTTAACATATGAACAGTTAAATCCATATCCCCATCCATTTCCATAACTGCAAGAGTAGGAGGGTTTCAGGTTGGAACTAGATACATTCCTATACAATCTGCATTTTGACACTGATAAACTTCTTACGTCGGATTGGCAACCGGATTGGGAAGACGCACCACTTCCCTATAAACTGTACCGTGGCTTACCAGAGATTCCACTTACCGCAAATGTACCGTTAAACTTCAAAGGGAGAGAAGATAATTCAATACCAAGCCTAGAGGAGTTTGGTCATTACTTATGGTATGTATATGGTCTTACTCGATACTCTCAAGTTCCTTTCATTGAGGGCACCGAGGAAAAACCTACTGTAAGCTACGCCCAGTTGTTTCGCAGATTTGTTCCCTCTGGTGGAGCGTTGTATCCCAATGAATTATATGTGTACTTAAAGTTGGAGGATGTACCAGAGGGAGTTTACCACTACGATGTTGCACACCATCGCCTTTTATTGCTACGAGAAGGCAACTACGATTCCTATCTATCCAGAAGTCTTGGAAATCGTTATAATCTTTCAGATTGTTTTTGCATTGTTTTTGTATCGACGGTTTTTTGGAAAAATTTTTACAAATACAATAATTTCTCTTACAGGTTACAAGGGTTAGATGCAGGCGTGCTAATTGGGCAATCGTTGGAAGTGGCGGATAGGATGGGGTTCTCAACACGGGTATGTTACCAATTTCTAGATCGTTCGATCAATCATTTGCTTGGGCTATCTGAACAGGATGAAAGTGTAAATGCTGTGATCCCATTATCTATTTATAATGTTGACCAATTTAAAATAGAAAAAAATATTTCTGCAACGGAATTGTCAAGGGAAGTTCCGGTGCTCAAGCATGTAACATATAACCGTTCAAAGAGAGTCATTGATTACCCAGTACTGAAAGAGATCAATGAAGCATCGATGTTGGAAGCAACACATTCATTTGTGAACATAAAAAAAAATGATCATCTTAAAAATGCATTAGGTACAGAGTTAATCATACTGCCATTTACGGAGGCAATGTCATACGATTTAGCATCCGTCTGCAGAGAGAGGCATTCTCCTGATATTGATTTTATGATAGGGAAAGTCAGTCAAACAACAGTATCCACTTTGTTAAATGAGACTTTATCATTTTCATATCAAAAAGACCTTGACAATACCCAGGGGAATCATGATACAGGTTTAAATTTGTATGGCACTTTTTATAACGTGGAAGGTGTTAAAGATGGTGCTTACGCCTATGACAAAGGTGCACATGCACTTCGGAGAATATCTAAGGGGGATTTCCGGGAGTATATGCAAAATTGTTTAACAACGCCTATTGTAAATCTGTTTCAAGTTCCACTCTGTCTGCATGTTGTTGGAGACAAGGACCACTACAAAAAGGAACTGGGCTATAGAGGATACAGAATTCAACAGATGGAAGCAGGTATACTCGTGCAAAGGCTGCTCTTGACAGCATGTGCCCTAGAGTTGGGGGGACACCCACTATTAGGATTCGACTCGAACCAAAGTGATGAACTTTACGGAGTCAATTCGATAGGAAAAACAAGCCTTATCCAAATCCCTGTCGGTCCATATCATCCTCGCGTCTGGTTAAAAGGAAGTTTGAATAGCTAAGATAGACAGGAGAAATGAGCATTTTGGAATTAAATCAAGTGAATTTGAAGACTTTAAGGATTGGACTGGTGAAAATAAGGAGATTATCCATTTCCTAGTTCAATTAGGAGCGACTTTTTTAATGTTTTGTTGAATAATAAAGCGTAATAATTGTAAACATTAGATTTTAAAAAGTATATGAAGGTGAACGTAGCTACATCCATAATGAACTTGATTTCTACAATCAATACACCAGTAGCGTGGAGTGTGTGAACAACTGTTTCAGAATATCTGCTTGAAATTGCTAACATTTTGCTAACGCAATCCAATGAAAAAAGGTTAAAACTTGTTAAACATATTACAGTAAGAATTTAACAAAACCCTGATTTTCCGCACTCTACGTACACAATGTTAAAAATATTACACACTCTCACCTTACGGGTGGAATGATGTAAAGCTTCCTTAGCTGAACATCTGAAAAATAGCTTAAGTTATTTTTCGACCAATTTTACTAAATTGTGAAGTAATCATGTAAAACATATATCAATAACAAAAAACCATTTCCTATAAAAATTAGGAAGTGGTTTTTTGTGTTGTTATAATTTGAGTACCAAGACAATTCAGATGACAGGTATTTTTAAGAATACGACTAAGACAACTATCAAGAATTTACGAATGGTCTTAGGAAAGTTTGCAGCTTTTTAACATTCGTTTTTGAAAAAAACAAAATATCCAGACGTCCAATTGTCCTTATATTTGTTATAAATTAGTAGGCATGATATAAGTGTAAAAGAAGCGTGGAATATATTTTTTGACTGAGCGTATTTCTAAGATGGAAATGAAAAATTAATTATATATACATAAAATTATGTATCAAGAAATGTACAAAGGAAGTGAATCTATGTCAAAAATAATGATTATAGAAGACACGGAAACGATAAGAGAGGAACTTAAGACCTTCCTGATTAGATATGGTTATGAAGTTGTTTCACCAACAAACTTTGAAAATGTTATTAATGATAGTCTAAGGGAAAAATCTGATTTAATACTTTTGGACATAAATCTACCTGTAACTGATGGATATCGATACAGTTTAGTCCAATTAGAACAACATTAAGTTAACAAAATATGTAGTATAATTTAAAAGTGTTTCGAGTATGTGCTTCAACAAATATTGCAAGATACAAGTTTATTATCAACAAAATGAGAGTGGGAGAAATTGTTATTATTTTAAAGAGAAAAATATTAACTGCTATTCTTAGTAGTTTGTTATTTGCACTTATCTTTTCAGTACTTGATGGCTTCGAAGTGAACCGATTTTTTAATTTATATTTCAATTTATATTATTTAAACTTCGTAATTGTAATTACATACGGAGTTCTTGCTTCCTTCTTTAGTGACTGGCTTAGTAGGAAAATTGCTAAAGGAGCTTATATTTGTGAAATTATCTCCTTCTTATTACATTGAGGCTGCGGAGCAGTATTACAAGTTTTTGGTCTTGGTTCTGCTATCTTATTCTTTATTATTGATCGATTATTAGGTAGGGTGAAGATTGGATGGCTGTCAGTTATCACAGCATTATCAATTGTAGTGCTAGTATTTATAATTTTAATTAATTGGTAGGCAATACTAGAGAATTGAACTTAATAGTTAGAGATTCGAATTATGTACTTAAAGTAACGGGGCAGTTGATAGGGATCATCAACAATCCATCCGATATAACTGTCAACATACATTCGCCTAAGAAAGAGCAATCATCTAAATATAACCAGCATCTCACAGCATAACGTTAATTGTTATTTTACTCCCCAAGATTATCCGCTTTTCTAACAATAGCAATCTAGCTATAATGAGTGGTGGGTAAACAAAATTGGCATGAAGAAAGGAACGTAAATTGACGAAGACATTTATTTTTCCGTTAAACGAGAATGGTCGCGATATTTCACCAAATTACCATGATTATGGAATCGTGATGGATAAAATTCATCAGGTTATTTTAGAAGAAACCGGTCTTTCCTTAAACATATATTTGGATGATGAAGATCAAGAAGAAATTTGGAATGTTTTAGCACATGATGTTGTTGCTAGCAAAGCAAGGCTTCTTTCGCATGTTTATGATTATGTGGAAACTAGTAATATTTCCTATGGTCAATTCGGTGAGCAACAAGGATTTGTTATAAAACCTTCTATCAATAACTCAGTGTATTTTTATCCTGACTTTCACGTGATTCTAGTTAAGTTACCGATTTTTCAAAGCTATACAGATTATCAGCATGAATTTATTTATGCAGAAAATGATGAAAGCTTGTTAGCCTTTTTGACATACGTGTATGAACGGCAAAGGGACATGATGAAGAATTGTGTGAGTGTATTTACGGATACGGATGATGGTGTAGTACGGACAAATGAGCGGATTACACAGCAAGTGTGTAGACAAGATGTGATATTGGAAGAAGAGTTGAAAAATGAAATTTATCGCTCGATTGATGAGTTTTTCAACGAAAGTGGTGATTTTTTCAAGACTTATAATATCCCATATAAGCGTGGTGTCCTTCTTTATGGACCTCCAGGCAATGGGAAAACTACACTTGTCAAGTCTATTGCAGGCAGTATTAATGCTCCTGTTGCTTATTGGCAAATCACGGAATATACCTCAAGTTATTCGATCAACGAAGTATTTTCTATTGTCGCAAAGCTAGCTCCTATGGTATTAGTCATTGAAGATATCGACTCGATGCCAGAATCTGCACGGTCGGTCTTTTTAAATGTATTGGACGGTGCTACTTCTAAGGAGGGGATTTTCCTTATCGGAACAACGAACTATCCGGAAAAAATTGACCCTGCTTTGATAAATCGTGCGGGTCGCTTTGATCGAGCTTATGAAATAAAACTTCCAAGTGTGGAGTTGCGAAATAAATACTTACTTCTTAAAAAAATGGATCGTTTTATGAATTATTCGGATCTTGAGTACATTGCTGAAAATACTAAAGGGTTTTCTATCGCTCAAATGAATGAGCTGTACACATCAGCAGCCCTCCAATGGCATTATGATAGTTTCATTGATATTGATAAGCTTATTCATAACCTTGATGCTGCTAATGAAAAGGCACGTAAGCAGGAATGGATAAAAGATACCAGTTCGGCGAAAATGGGGTTTGAGATTTAGTTACTATTTCTTGGGAAGAAAATTACAACTAATGTGTTAGGGGATTACAAGTAAAATTAAAACTTGTAATCCTTATTTTTTTGATGTGATAAAATGGAAAAAAAGGCTAGCCCAATCGTTGAAATCTAAAGCCCCTCCAATCAGTCACATGATCTCATTATAAAGCTAAATCTTTATATGAATTATGGCGTCAAAGAGCATTAGAGTGTTAATCCAATGCTGAATGCCGTAGAACGAAATTTAGAGGTTATTAATAAATATTTGAGAGGACTGAGACCATGAAATATTTTGCGGCTATATCTACGATGTTGGACATGGATAAAAATAAGCAATTGCGTGATGCACACCTTGCTTATTTAAATAAGTTAGCTGAGGAAAATAAAATTTTTGCTAAAGGGAAGTTCTCAGACGGTACTGGTGGTCTTATTATCTACAAAGCGAATTCTTTAGAGGAAGGCAACAAAATGGCTAAAGACGATCCGTTTATAATAGGTGGGGCTCGGTCTTATGAAATTCACGAATGGGAAATGAAACAATGATGAAATGCCAAGAGTTAAAGAGCGAACTACGGGGGTAAAAAAATGAACCAAAAACAATATAATGAGAAAAAATTTTTTCATAATATTTATTGTGTTGGCAGAAATTATACAGCTTTTGCCGAGGAAATGGGTAATACGCCGACTGAAACTCCTATTGTTTTTATGAAGCCAACTCATTCTTTAGCTTTTATGAATGATCAGGATATTTGCTTAGATCCTTCTGGTGATATTGTGAATGGGGAGGCTGAGATTGTTCTGAGCATCGGCAAGGAGTATGAAAAGGGAATTTCCATTGAAGAATTAGTTGATAAAATGACTATTGGGATAGATTTTACCTATAGAAAACGATTGAACAAAGTGAAAGATAAAGGGCAGCCTTGGCTACCAGCCAAAGGTTTTCCAGGCGGCGCAGCACTAGGTGTATTTAATCAATTTTCATTGACAGACATTCAATCTAAAGAATTTTCGATGCTTCTTAATGGAAAAACAGCCCAAGTTGCTTCGGCTAGTCAAATGATCTTTTCTTTGCAGCAATTAGCAGACTTTATTGGAAGTAATTACGGTTTGGATGCTGGAGACCTGATTTACACCGGGACACCCAAAGGCATAGTAACACTGCAGGATGGGGACCATTTAGAAGTCAAATATGGTAAAGAGACATTGGGAGTGTGCGATATTAGATTTATGAATTAGCTGAGAACATTTGTGATTTAAATCATGAGATGAATCGGCTTCGGATAGGGCATGGTTTATGCCATGTTAACTATCCGACATATGGTCAGTCTTAAATTACAACAAAATACTAATATAGTGGTATTTTCGGTTTAAAATCCAATGACATATGTTACATATTGTTGAGGTGAAACATATGGCTGAAGTTAATCGTGGTAGAGGGTATGTGTACTCCATCCAATACCATATTGTATGGTTCGTTAAATATCGCCATAAAATTTTAATAGGGGATGTAGATGTAAGATTGAAAGAAATGCTGCATCAAATTGCCTTTGATAACGGGTTCGTCATTTTAGAAATTGAAACCGATTGTGACCATGTTCATCTATTAATTGATTGTACACCGCAACATTCTATCCCAACGATGATTAAATCATTAAAAGGTGTTTTAGCAAGATTACTTTTTAAAGAATTCCCAGGTTTAAAGAAGCAACTATGGGGGGCATCTTTGGAATCCATCATATTTTGTAGCGACTGTTAGCGAGTATACGGAAGCACAGATCCGGCAATATATTCTAAATCAAAAAGTGAGATGAATAGGTGAAATGATGTTGAAAAAAGCCTTCAAATTCCGTATCTATCCAAATAAATTCCAAACTACACTCATAAATAAAACCATTGGATGTAGCCGATTTGTCTACAATTATTTTGTGGATAAACAAAAAGAAAAAGATGCATATTGGAATATCGTGAATGAAATGGTTCAGAATGGTCAACTTTCTCAAAATAATTGGAAAGGTGAATTTTTCAATGAAAACAAATCAATCAAAGAGGTTCGAGAATTGAAAAAACATTATCCTTTCTTGAAAGAAGTAGATAGTATTGCCCTTCAAAAATCGGTAGAAATTGTAAATGATGCCTACACTAGATATTACAAAAAGCAAAATAGTGAACCCCGTTTCAAATCGAAAAAAAATCCTGTTCAATCCTATCCACCCGGATTATCTTGCTTTCAACCATGCTATTTTTGATGCGATGGAGTATAGCCAAGAAATTTACATTGACAGGTATGGCTATTCTTACTGGGAGGTGCAAAAGCCTTTGGTTATTTTAGAGGAACAGGCATCGCGGGAGAATATTGACTACTATCCATTCACGAAGAAACAACTTCTTGAAGCGGGCGAAACGAACTATGTGGAGCGTCCAAAAGGTTATGCACAACTTTTATCGCTATTTACACAGGAGTTTCAATTGCTAAAACAAGAAGGAATAGAGCTTGTTGAAGACTGTATTATGAATGTGAAATTGGGAGGTCAACCTAGCCAGATTCTTCAATTTTTACAAACCCGACTGACATTCGAAAGTTTAGAAGCAGTGCAAAGATTGATGGATGCCGTTGTTCCTCTTATGAACAATACGAGGGAATGGTATTTAAAAGGATATACATCAGAAGAACTTTTCGCACAGGAGAAGAAGACATTATCACCCCTGCCCAATAAAAAAGGGGAGGTTATTAGTCTCCAAACACGTGAAAAGGTTGGAAGAAACGATCCTTGTCCATGTGGAAGCGGGAAGAAATTTAAAAAATGCTGTGGGAATTGAAAATCAGGAAATGCAGGGGGAATATTAAGAAGGGACGGATTGGATAATGGCAAAAAAACAGAATGCCCAAGCTTGGGCAGAGGCCAAAAAACGATGCCGATTGAATGAGGCTGATATCAAAATGGCGAAGGAGTTGGGGATGACACCAAAGAGTTTAATTAAAAATATCCCCGCACCTACCCAGCAATGGAAAGCATCTGTAAAAGTATGGGTTCGCGACCTTTATGAGACGAAGTTTGGCAGTGTCATAAAAACGATGCCTGTTCGACGTGAAGAACCAAATAATAAGCCCAAACAGCAAGAAAAGCCGATTGTCCATGAAAACTGGATTGATGATGAGGACTTACCATTTTGATGAAATCCAAGACAAGTCGATTATCTAAAGATGAAATAAAAGTCATATTAAGAGCTGCTGATGAAATAATTGCCCAAGGGGGAGTCGCAGCGAAAAGGAAAACGAATTATCTTATTTTTTCTAAGTAGGTGGACTTTTTGCTTGAAACAAAATATTATAATAAAAAACCAAAGACTTGATTAATAGTAATCTGTACTAATCGGGCCTTTTTTAAAAACATCATTTTCAAACAAACGTTTGTTTAATGGTTTATCCTAACGATACCCCGAAATGATTAGTTCAAACAATCGTTTGATTGAACGAGTTTGTGAGGAAGAGAAGGAAGAAGAGTTGAACTGTTATACTATTAATTTAGTAGCCTACTAAAGTGTTGTGCCGGAACCTGTCCCTGCTCTTATGAAAAAACAACGTTTAGTAGAACAAGAGAATTAACAACAAAGAGGTGGCAGCATGAAAGGTCGAACGCATTTAACAATAGGGTTAGGAATAGGAGCGGTGGCATCAGTAAGTCAATCACTTGAAATGATGCCTGTTATTTTAGTTGCATCAGGCGTGGCATCCCTTGCTCCTGATTTAGATGGAAACAATCTATTAAATAAACGTGTAACGAAGACAGCTATACTAATTAAAAAAAGTGGGGTATTTGTCGGCGTGGCATTAATGGTCTTGACCTTGATCACATTTTTTTGGGATGTAAATTTCTTTTCTTTCCTAGATGAACGATGGTTTAATCAACAAAATATACTTCTTCTATTTGGGTTGGGTGCTGTTATTTTAGGTCTTTCCGTGAAGAGTCAGGAAACGTTGAAAAATATTTTAATGAGCGTCTTAAGTTTATTCCTTCTATACTATGCTGTTACGAATGAACTGTGGTGGTTGTTTATGTTTGCATTATTCATAGGAGGGGCAGGGTGGTTTCCGCATCGAGGGCTCACGCATACGATTTGGGCATTGATATATTGGTGGTATATGTCATACTTATTAGAGGTTAGCATCAAGGTGGAAGGCTTGGCTCTTATTTCCACAATTGCTTATCTTTCGCATATAGTAGGAGATATGCTTACGAAAAAAGGGGTAAAATTTCTATATCCACTTACCAAAAAAGTATTCAGAATTCGTATGTAAAGTCAATATGGGGCTGATCGGCTATTTTTTTGTTTCATATCGTCAGGCGATATAATACTTGCAAATACATCTAAAAACCTTCATATTATAGAAGGAGGTCCGATATGAGACGTGATATACAACCTAACGAACGAGCTTTTTCTTCTAAGGAAGTGGCTGAAGAAGTGGGGATTGCAACACCTACTGTCCGAAAGTATGGCCAAATCCTAGAGCAGAAAGGATATGAGTTTTTAAAAGATGGCGATCGGCGAATTTTTGTTCACGCTGACATCGAAGCGCTTATAGCGTTACGCGATACGGACAAGTCTTTAGACGATACAGCTAAAGATCTTGTGAAACAACAAATAGAGAGAATAGAAGAATCCAGTGAAACAGAGATTGCGATAACCAATACATATGAAAATTTACCTCATGACCCTAATCAATTAAAAGAGGTCTTAATGTTTTTAGTTAATGAACTAGCAGCCACACGTGAGATGAATGTCCAACTGACAAACGATATGTTAGAGCTTAAAAAAACGGTTTCCCGACTTCAGCAAGATCATCATGTTATAAGTTCCACTATTGGAAATTCTGCGCAAAAAACGAATGTTAAAATTGAAAAATTAACTGAACAACAAAAGAACTATTACGAAATATTGCTGCAACAAGAAAAACAAAAAAGTGAATTCTTACAAAAAGAATTACAAAATATGCGGGACGAACAGAAAAAAGAATGGAATTCACAAAATGATTTCAATAAACGTTTAGAAGAAACGATACAAAAACCTAAAGAAAAATGGGGAGGGCTCTTCTCCTTATTCCGAAAATAAGGAGGGGTTGAACGGCTTTTTTTATTTTATATCGCTGGGCGATACACCTTGCGATTAAATTGCCAGAACCTTTATCTTTAAGAAAAGAAAGACCGATATGCGATAATGCAATACATCTGATGAACGATCCATTCCTTTCCAAGGATGTGGAATGTATACCCGCTTTTTAAAGGTATGGCCACATTTTAGAGTGAAAAGGATACGAGTTCTTAAAGGAGGGTAATCCGCGTATCTTTGTTCAATCTGACATTGGAGCGCTTATAGCGTTACGCGATATGGACAAGTTGTAGATGATACAACTAAGAATCTTGTGTATCAACAAAAAGAAAGATTAGAATGAACCATTGAAACAGGGATTGCGATATCTAATACATTTAAAAATTTACCCCTCGCCCCCAATGTATATCACTATTTTTCAATTTTCAACAAATTCCCGGGAAATATCTACAAATTATGAGTAGATATCGACAAAAAAATTGAAGTATTTAAATAATCATTTGTTTTTTTGTCGATAAGAAATAATTTTGCTAACATTGAGATTTTAAAAAGAAGCTTCTATAAAGTTCATTGAACTTGTAGGAAGCTTCTTTTTCATTCTTTATCGTTAGATTGGAGTTAGTTTTTTATAACAAACCACACAAATGACGAATGGTAATTATTACTTTAAAATAAATATTCGTGTTTTATTGACAGTTAAAATATACGATGTTACTATGAGTGAGTAAAAATTAAATATTATTCTCGTATAATATTGGGGATATGGCCCGAAAGTTTCTACCAAGCTACCATAAATAGCTTGACTACGAGGTTGTGTATATAAAAATAGAGATAAACATATGCTTTATTTCTGTTTTCTACCTTCCTAAAAGTCAAGCACCGGTATAACTCGGTGCTTTTTAATTTTTACAGAAACAATACAACATGACTTACAGAGGAGGATCATTTCGATGATAAAAAATACGAAGAAAATCGTTATGATATTATTTATTGCTTTAATGACTGCAGTTATGGCAGCATGCGGTAGTGACTCAGCTAATGAAAATGGAGCTAAGTCTGAAAAAGGTAAAGAAGGATTAAAAATTGCTATTGTAACAAGCCCTTCAGGCGTGGATGATGGTAGTTTTAATGAAGATAACTATAACGGAATTTTAAGCTTTATTGACAAACATCCAACAGCAACAGTAAAAGCTGTTAAAGAAGAAACTGGTGATCCAGCTGCGGCTGTACAAGCTGTTGCTGATATCGTGGCAGATTATGATGTGATTGTAACACCTGGGTTTCAATTTGCTGGTGTTTCTAGTATTGCTCTAGAAAATCCTGATAAAATATTTATTTTAAATGATTCTGAGCCTGCACCTGTAGGTGACCAAACAGACTTCGATAATATCTATGCTATGAACTTCGCTGAACAAGAAAGTGGCTTTTTTGCAGGAATGGCTGCAGCCCTTGAAACAAAATCAAATAAAGTAGCGGTTGTAAATGGTATAGCATATCCGTCAAATGTAAATTATCAATTTGGCTTTGAATCAGGTGTACATTATGCAAATAAGGTCTTTGGAAAGAATGTAGAAATGGTTGAATTATCAGGTTATGCAGGTACTGATGTAACAGGTGCTGATGTTGGTGGTAACTATGCAGGATCTTTTGCAGATGAAGCAACTGGTAAAGTGATCGGAAACGCGTTAATTAAACAAGGTGTAGATATCATCTTTGTTGCTGCAGGTGGTACTGGTAATGGTGTATTCACAGCAGTTAAAGAAGCTAAAGGCGACGTAAAAGTAATTGGTGTGGACGTTGACCAATTTGATGACGGTGTTAATGGTTCTGAAAACATCGTATTAACATCTGGGGTTAAATTCATGGCTATGAATATCGAAAAAGCATTAAATTCTGTTGTTGATGAAACTTTTAAAGGTGGAAATGTAGTTCTTTATGCAGATACAGAATCAACTGGTTTTATTAAAGAGGAAGGTCGTCATCAATTATCTGAAGATACACTAAGTAAATTGAATGAAGCTTACGAGTTAGTTAAGGATGGTACAATCGTACCTGCATCTAATTTTAATGAGCATACTCCAGAAAAGTTTCCAGGGTTATAACATTAAATAGAAGCACAATAAAGAAATGAATCATTAGAAGTTTATCAATTCCTCATTTTAGGGGACTGATGAACTTCTTTTATTTCCTATTAGTGTGATAAAGGAGAAGAAAGATGTCTGATTATATTGTAGAAATGAAACATATAACCAAACGATTTCCTGGAATAGTAGCGAATAATGATGTATCCATTGGAATTAAAAAAGGGGAAATTTTTGCTTTACTTGGAGAAAATGGTGCAGGTAAATCCACATTGATGAGTATTTTAGGTGGTATGTACGAACCAGATGAAGGAGAAGTTTTTATTCGCGGAGAAAAAGTGCAAATTAGCTCACCTAACCATGCCGCAAAGCTTAACATTGGAATGGTCCATCAGCATTTTAAGTTAGTCTCTGATTATACGATCACAGAGAATATTATCTTAGGGGTTGAGCCAATCAAAAAAGTAGCAGGCCTCTTTCCATACGTGGATATTCGAAATGCCAATCGTAAAATTGAAGAACTGTCTAAAAACTTCGGTTTAGAAGTGGATCCCACGAAAAAAATAGCTGATCTTACTGTTTCCATGCAGCAACGGGTGGAAATTTTAAAGGTGCTTTATCGTGAAGCTGAAATCCTTATTTTTGATGAACCAACTGCAGTCCTAACGCCACAAGAAATTGAATTCTTGCTCGATATTATTGAAGGTCTTAGAAACGCTGGAAAAACCATCATATTAATTACACATAAACTCGATGAAGTTAAGAAAGTGGCCGACCGATGTGCGGTATTGAACAAAGGCAAATTAATCGATGTGTTGGATGTAAAGACAACATCGGTTAATCTTATGGCTCAATTAATGGTCGGTAGAGAGGTAAACTTTGAATCTGAAAAAGTCCCTGCTCAGCTTAAAGAGGAAGTATTGAAGGTCGAACATCTAACCATTAAAAATGAAGATGGATTTGAAGTAGTCAAAGATGTTTCTTTTACCATACGTGGTGGTGAAGTATTTGCGATTGCTGGAGTCGCAGATAACGGACAAGTTGAAATTGCGGATGCCATTGCTGGATTAACAAAGGTTAGCGGCGGGAAAATATCCCTCGAGGGCAAGGACATTACGAATGAAACGATTAGAAACAGAACTGAAATGGGAATCTCTTATATCCCTGAAGATAGACAAAGCTTTGGACTCGTTTTGGATTTTGATCTATCAACTAATCTAGCATTAAAGCAGTACTATAAGGAGCCATTTGCTAGTAAGGGAATCTTAAAAACAGATGAATTTGAGCAATTTGGCAGTCAGTTGATTGATAAATTTGATATTCGAAGTGGACAAGGCATTAAGACACAGGTTCGTTCAATGAGTGGGGGTAATCAGCAAAAAGCGATTATTGCTCGTGAAATCGAATTACAATCGCCGCTCATGATATTCGTTCAGCCAACACGTGGAGTAGATATTGGTGCAATTGAAAATATTCATAAAATGATCATTCAACAACGAGATCAAGGAAAAGCAATCTTACTTGTCTCATTGGAGTTAGATGAAATTATGAACGTAGCGGATACCATAGGAGTTATATATAATGGCCAACTTCAAAAGATTGCTAGTAGTGAATCATTAACGACGAATGAAATCGGCGAATATATGATGGGGGCAAAGCATGAGTAAAGATAAAAAGAAAAACAACTTAATTTATAGTCTTATTCGACCATTAAGTAACGAGAAATGGCAACCGATCTCGATTCCATTAGTCTCCATACTCATAAGTTTTATTGCTGCGGCTATTGTTATACTTCTAATTGGCAAAAATCCTTTACAGGCATTTTATAACTTATTCCAAGGCGCGGGGATCTTGCCTAAGCCTTCTTATGCTGGCTATAAGAGCATGTTGACTGATTTTTTAAGTTTGCTAAATGCCATGACGCCACTTGTGTTTGCCAGCTTGGCAGTTGCTGTTGCTTTTAGAGCGGGTCTATTTAATATCGGGGTTTCCGGTCAAATGCTCGTCTCTGGATTTTTAGCAACGATTATCGTTGGTTACAGTGGCTTAGATGCTATCATCGCAAAGCCGCTTGTGTTGGTAATCGGAATTATCGCTGGAGGATTAATGGGTGGATTAGTAGGGTGGCTAAAATATAAATTTAACATTAATGAAGTAGTAACAACGATTATGTTAAATTATATTGCTCAATATGTCATAAGCTTTTTTATTCAAATGTATTATGTTGATCCTGTTTCAAGACAATCCAAATATATTTCAGATGAAGCAAGGCTGACATTAGTCAATGTTGATATAGCCAATTTGAAAATGGATATTCCATTGGGCTTTATTATGGCCATCATTTTCGCTATTTTAATAAAGTTTTTCATGGACAAAACAGTTGTCGGTTTTGAAATTAAAGCGGTAGGTTCTAACCGCAATGCAGCCAGATATGCTGGGATCAATGTCGGAAGAAATACAGTCTTAGCCATGACTATTTCTGGAGGTTTGGCTGGTCTTGCAGGAGTCACGTATTATTTAGGTTATTTTGCGTCCATCCAACCAAAAGTATTATCAAGTATCGGTTTTGATTCCATTGCGGTATCACTTTTAGGAAACTCGCATCCAATTGGTATTATTTTTTCATCATTTTTAATATCGATTATTGATCAGGGAAGCACGTATATGAGTTCACAGGCTGGAATCAGACAAGAAATTTCTTCTGTTATTATTGGGTTAATCCTATTGTTTAGTGCATGTGGTGCCTATATGAAATATAAAGTCAGCCGCTTAAAGGAAAAAGAAGTGGAACGAAAGGAGATTGAATCATAATGGATACAGTTATTATTGATGGATTATCCTTTGCTCTGCCTCTTTTTATTATCGCAATAGGCGGTATATATAGTGAAAAGAGCGGTATTACTAATCTAGCACTTGAAGGCTTTCAAGGTTTCGGTGCATTCATCGGAGCGCTGTCAGCTGTGTTAATTGCAAATGCTTCTGGTACAGATATTCAAAATCTATTCTACGTGGCGTTATTTTTTGCGATGATTGGCGGGATGGCATTTTCGGTTATTCATGCTGTTCTAAGTATTAAGTTTAAGGCAGATCAAGTAATCAGTGGTGTTGTGATTAATATTTTGGCGTTAGCATTAACGACTTTCTTAACAACGCAAATAAATGCACTTGTATTTGGAACGGCTTCGGACAAGTTTCGGTTAGGTGTATCGGAGCGGTTTACGATTGAAGGTTTAGCCAATATACCTGTGATCGGTGCGATCTTTACGAATGTGTATCCGTTCGAAGTTATTATCATTGTGATTGCCGTTTTTGCTTGGTATCTGTTATATAAAACAAAATTCGGTATGCGATTAAGGGCGAGCGGTGAAAATCCCCATGCACTTGATGCAGCAGGTGTAAATGTATCGAAAATTAGATTTTCCGCGGTGCTCATATCGGGTCTATTATCAGGTCTTGGTGGGATGTGTTTTGCCTATTCCATTTCAGCAAACTTTTCTTCAAATATTTATATGGGATATGGTTTCTTAGCCATTGCTGCTCTTATTTTTGGTAACTGGCGGATTCTGCCAACTTTAGCAGCTTGTCTATTATTTGGTTTTGCAAAATCTGGGGGATCGTTTATTGCTCAGTCAATGGCATTGCCTAGTAGTTTCACTGATTTATTCATGATTTTACCGTATGTATTAACGTTATTGCTACTAATCTTTTTCTCTAAATCAAATCGCGCTCCGAGAGCATTAGGCGAAATTTATGACAAAGGAAAAAGGTAGATTAATTTTAAAAAGAAGTTGCTTAAATATAAAATGGTAACATTTTTATAACATGAAGCTTTTAACGGTGCTTCTCATGAGTTCTGGGAACTTGTGGGAGGCCTCTTTTTATTGTAAAAAGGATTTTTAAACCTTGGTGTTATTTGACCTAATATAACTACAAAAAGGCGTTCCCCGGTCAACAAGATTACTTGTGAAGTGACACAGGTACAGGCTTCACTTGTCTAACAAATCCCCCTCAATTTCGACGTATTATGCGATTATCCGCCATATTATACCCTTTAAAGACTTAAAATCGACATTTCCGTCCAAATGGACCTGTTTGTACAGTTTTGGTTGTACATACTGTATTTGTTATATTTTAGATTACTGATAGACTAATAGGGGTGGTTGAATGTTTTAGAAGCAGACAAAAGAGTATAGTTATGTTCAACATTTTACTTTTCGCTAAAAGAAAAGTGTTTAGAATAAAAGTTACTACACTGGAGGTGTTAATGATTATCGATTTCTTCCATTATTTTAGTAATAACCATAGTCAAATTCTAGAATATACTGTGGAGCATGTCCAATTAGTGGGACTAGCTATTATTTTTTCTATACTTATTGGTGTTCCACTAGGTATTTATTTAACGACAAATGAGTACTTAGCCGAAACCGTGTTACAAATCTTTTCTATTATCATGACTATTCCAAGTATCGCCTTGTTTGGTGTTATGATTCCTATTTTATCCACTATTGGACAGGGAATAGGATTTCTCCCCGCATTTATTGCATTAGTTTTATACTCTCAATTGCCTATTATCCGAAACACATACACAGGTATCAATGAAGTGGATCCGAACATTCGCGATGCGGCGAAAGGGCTTGGTATGACGACGTTCCAACGACTAACCAAGGTGGAAATCCCGAATGCAATGCCACTTATTATGGCTGGGGTTCGTACAGCAACCGTTCTGAACATCGGAATAGGTGCGATTGCAGCATACATTGGAGCTGGTGGGCTAGGTTCGTTAATCAACCAAGGAATCTCAAGATCGAATACAACTATGGTCCTTGTTGGTGCGGTTGTGGTATCAATTTTGGCCGTTCTCGTTGACCTACTATTAAAATATATCGAAAAAAGGTTTACTCCTAAAGGAATAAAAACTGGAAGTTAGGTGATATGGTGCTAGAATTTAAAAATGTTTCAAAGATATATAGCAGCAATAAGAAAGCTGTTGATCATGTAAATTTTAATGTAGAGGACGGGGAGTTAGTTGTCTTGCTTGGTCCTTCTGGTTGTGGAAAAACTACCCTATTACGTATGGTAAATCAGCTAGAATCCATCACAGATGGAGACATTTTTCTGAATAACAAAAGTGTAAAAGAATCCAACAAGATTGAGATGCGCCGTAAGATTGGCTACGTCATTCAAAGTAATGGTTTGTTTCCAAATATGACAATTGAGAAAAATGTCATGATTGTTCCTGATTTACTAGGCTGGGATAGGAAAAAGCAACATGAACGATTTAATTATTTAATGGAGCTTATCGGTTTACATCCAGACGAGTATCGCAGGCGCTACCCTCATGAATTATCTGGTGGACAACAACAGCGTGTTGGGGTTGCACGTGCGCTTGCTGCAGATCCACCAGTCATGTTGATGGACGAGCCATTTGGTGCACTAGATCCAATTATTCGCACAAAGATTCAAGATGAGTTTTTATATATCCAAAAGGAAATTAAGAAGACTATTTTATTTGTTAGTCATGATATCGATGAAGCAGTAAAAATGGGAGACAAGATTGCATTACTTCGTAATGGACAAATGCAGCAATACAATCAACCTTTTGAAATTCTGAACCATCCTGCCAATGAGTTTGTTTCTGAATTCGTCGGACAAGATCGAGTATTAAAAAGTACAAGCCTGTATTCCGTGAAAGACCTTGTTGACAGTCTTTCTTTGGATGGCTATGAAAAGGCAGATAGCGCACAAACGGTTCAAGAAGATACTTCCCTACGTATCGTTATTTCAAAACTCTTGAATCAAGAGGTAGATCAATTAGCCGTAGAGGATAACAAAGGAAAAATAAAAGGGATTCTAACCCTCGATTTAGTGGAAAAGTTTCTTTATAAACAAGTAAAAGAAACTGAAATGAGGACGGAGTGACATCATGAAGACAAAGAAACGAATCGCTTGGGTTGTAAAAATCCTGTTCTGGCTAATTGTCATCGCCTTTTTTACATGGACCATCATGAATGGTATGTTCCACCCTATTATCGAGGATCCCGGTAAATTCTCACATTTACTTGGTCAGCATATAATCATCGTGCTTATATCGGGATTGTTTGCTATTTTGATATCGATTCCACTCGGTATTTTTGTAACAAGGAAAAGGTTCCAAAAATCAGAATTTTGGATTGTAAATATCGCAAACCTTGGCCAAACGATTCCGAGTTTAGCCGTATTAGCACTTGCGATGGGATTCCTAGGCATTGGGATGAAAGCAGCGATTGTTGCTCTATTTATTTATTCCCTACTGCCAATTCTGCAAAACACCATCGCAGGAATTCGGTCTGTTGATAAAAATACCATCGATGCCGCCCGTGGAATGGGATTAACCCCATTTCAAATTTTAATTAGAATAGAACTACCAAACGCAGCATCATCAATAATCGCTGGAATTCGTACAGCCATCGTTATCAACATTGGAACAGCAGCACTTGCCTACCTCATTGGTGGTGGCGGACTCGGTGCATGGATTTTCACGGGAATCCGATTATTTGATAATCCTTTCTTAATTTCTGGCGCAGTTCCAGTGACGCTGCTTGCTATTTTGGTAGATTACTTTTTTAAAATCATGCAGCTAGTCCTTGTACCAAAAGGATTGCGATTAGCAAAAAAATAATAATTTGGGGGAGAAAAAAATGAAGAAGTTAAAATTACTCTTTACGCTACTGATTGCAGGACTTGTGTTAGCAGCCTGTGGTGGTGGCGGCAGTAACAAGCAAATTACAGTTGGAGCGAAGAACTTTACAGAGCAATACTTACTTGCAAAAATGACGATGTATGTATTGGAAGATGAAGGATTTAACGTGAAGGAAACCACTGACCTTGGTAGTGCTGCTTTACGACAAGCATTAGAAAACAAACAAGTCGATCTTACCTGGGACTACGTTGGTACTGGTCTTGTTACTTACTTAGGTGAAGAACCAATGACAGATTCACAAGCAGCATATGAAAAATTAAATGAAATTGACCAAGCAGAAAACGACATTATCTGGACAAACCTAAATGATGTAGATAACACTTATACCCTAATGATGCGCGCAGCTGACGCTGAGGGGTTAAATATCAAATCGATTAGTGATCTTGCAGCGTACATTAACGGAAATTCAGGCGATCTTTCAATGGCTTCTGATGCTGAATTTAGTAACCGTGATGACGGTCTACCTGGTGTAGAGGAATTGTACGGATTTGAGTTCCAAAAAGGGAATGTCATTGATATGGAAACGGGACTTAATTATAACGCGTTACGCGACGAAGAAGTGGACGTATCTGTAGGTTTTGCAACCGATGCCCGAATTGAAGCATTTGATTTTATCAACCTAGAGGATGACAAAGGCTTCTTCCCATCCTATAACGCAGCAGTAGCCGTGACAGCTGAAACGCACGAAAAGTATCCAGAACTTGAAAAAATTCTTGCACCTCTATCCGAATCACTAGACAGTGCGACCATGAGGAAATTAAACTATGAAGTCGATATCGAAGACAGAAGCGTTGACGAAGTAGCCAAAGAATTCTTAACGGAAAACGGATTAATCAAGAACTAATGTTCCTTTCATTTCTTGGATTTTGTCGAATTCGTCGAATTCACCAAATCCTAGTCCACCTCCGACGGGCTCTTACTTAGAATCTACCAAAAGTGGTCAATCAGTATTCTATGTTTGAACGGTTCTTAGTAACTACCGGTAGGAAAAGAGAGGAAATAACAACAAAGAGGTGGCAACATGAAAGGTCGAACCCATTTAACAATAAGTTTGGGAATAGGTGGAGTGGCGTCTGTTAGTCAGTCACTTGAAACGATGCCTATCATTTTAGTTGCATCAGGCATGTCTTCCCGCTGCTCCTGATTTAGGGGTTAAATTTCTATATCCACTTACGAATAAAGTATTCAGAATTCGTATTTAAAGCCAATAAGATGAAATAAACCAAAAGATTAGATATACTAGATGTATAAGTAATTCTAATGTTTATTGGAATGCTTTTTATATAAAAACTAATATTAAGAAATAATAGGAAGGGTGGAACTAAAATGAATACACTTGTAGCAGAAGAAAGAAAAACCATCAAAAAATCTGATTTGAAAAAGTTTAGAAGTGAAGGAAAAATCCCGGCGGTTGTTTATGGAAGGACTATTGATACAGAGGCTATTTTGATTAACAACGCTGATTTAAGAAATGTTATAAAGGGTGCTGGAAGAAATGGTATTTTCCCTCTAATTCTTAATGGAGAATCAAAGAATGTTATTTTAAGAGATTACCAAAATGACCCTGTAACGAAGGCAATTCTTCATGTAGATTTTCTTCAAGTAAATAAGGATACTGAGATCGATACAAAAGTGAGTGTAATTCTAAAGGGAACTTCGAATGGAGAGAAAGTCGGGGGAATTGCTAAACAATCTCTGCATGAATTGGATCTAACAGCTAAAGCGAATGATCTCCCTGATAACATTGAAATTGACATCACTGAATTTGAAATCGGTCATTCCGTTCGAGTAGCCGATATCAAAAAAGCGTATAGTAACTGTACGATCAACCACGAAGATGATGAAACGATTGTAATGATCGACTATGCGAGAGTTCAAACAAATGAAGAGGAAGAAAGTGAAGTTGAAGTTTCGGGTGTCTAATCCTAGCAATCTAACCTGGTAAGTTGAAAATAGGATAATAAGACAGACCCAAAACCTCTACACATGGCATTCAGACTTTTATATCCAAAGCTTTTTGCCGTTTATAAGTGTAAACAAAACGAATATTGATAGCAATACTTTTGCAGAAAAAATATATTTATTAAATTTGTTGTCTATAGGAGAAGCATTTATTTGTGTTTCTGCTATAGACTTTTTTTGAAGTATTTTGAAAAGCAGTCCCCATATGTTAAATAAAATCTATGCTACTTTTATTATTCTGGTCGATAAAGAGGTGTCCCTAGAGTAAAAGTTATTTATAAAATCCCCATCTAGTGTAGCTAAGTAATTGTATTCATTTTCTTGTGCGATTGCCAAATGGAAAGAGTCTGTAATATCAAGTTGAAATTGGTACATAAAGATTTTGGCAGCGGGATATGAAATATCCGCAGAGGAGTCCAAAAATTCGACTGCCTCAAATCCTAATTCATCTGTCATCTTATGAACAAATTCCTCAAAAGTATCAACTGCGTCTCGATAAAAGACATCTAGTTTATTTCGATTAACTTCGTCTTTTTTGGCTAATTTAATCAATTCCATTACATTTAATTTGATATTGACATTCTTTTTGTAGTAACTCATTATTTCTTCACGTTTTGCCAAGCTGTATAAAAATCGAGCGCCATCTAAATCTAGTAATTGAATTCTTTGCTTAGAGGCTAAATTATTGAAGCCATCTTTTGTCTGATTAATAAGTTTGTTATTTTGGTGATAAACTTCTAGGGCACCCAGAATTTTCATTTGGAAAAGTCGGTTGATTACTTCTGCAACGGTATGATTACTCAGTCCCAAAACAACTCCTGGGTAATCTGACCACACATCCAATACCCTTGCTACCTCGTGGCGACGATTATCATCAAGGTCTAAATATGTCAAAATAAAACAAGCATCTAAATAAATAGATGCTCCAGAGAAATCTTCCTGATCAATTTGTTCCCCACCTAGAATAAAGTCCATACTTATCTCCCTTGCTTGTGTAGGTCGGACAAGGTGCGACCAAACGCTCCATGAACACCAATAGAATTTGAAATCTCAAGAGCACTTCGTTTTTTCTTTGGATTTTTTACAGTCTTATTTCCAACGGTTTTGGATTGGGCTTCTTTTGTTAGAGGCACAGAAACCATTTTTACCACCCCATCAATTTTATTATTATTTGTCTTGTACCCTCTATTTCTACACTTGTCCATAATTTCCCTCCTTTTTGTGCTAAATTATCTGACCTTTAACTTCCTTTTTATTTCCCTTTTGTAACCTATGATAAACCCTTCTAAATCATGATAGTATCAACCATTATTTCCGAACATCATGCCTTCTATAAGTAAAGGTAAATATAATAACATAATCTAGTGACTAGTTAATTGGAAAAAAACTCGGTTCCCGCCCTATAGAGAAGAAAGCCAAGGTTTTTCCGTTATTATAGGAGCTTAGCTCCTTTGATTTAACACTTCTTGTATCATCTTTTCCAAACGGTCTAAACGATCGATAATTGGTTGAAGAGCTTCATCTAATTGTGCGCGTAATCGATCTGCTTTTTCATTCTCCATGATTTAATTCCTCCATTATATATTATGTTGACAATAGGTTAGAGATTTCTTTTTTATAGGATGCGCTACAATCAAGATACGTAATCGGCAATGCTGAAGTTTGTCAGTTTTTGTAGAACAAAAAGGGTAACAGGCAGGTTGACGTACGGTTATTTTCTGCAGGATAATACTCATGAGTAATATAATTTTTATAGAATAAGAGGCAACATTATGGGACAACGAGGTAGACAAAAGGGGTCCGTCGGGGTCAAAAGCAAAGAGGCAATCCTTTTGATTGCTGCAGAGGAATTTGCAGAACATGGATTTCATCAAACGAAGATTAGTACAATTGTCAAAAGGGCCGGTTTTACGCAGCCTAGTTTTTATCTATACTTCGCTAGTAAGGAAGCTATTTTTCAGGAGCTCGTACAGACATTTCGAAAGAAATTAATTCATCTAACGAAAAAGAGCAGACTCGAGACAAATCTGGATAAAGGCATACTTCCTTTTAGAATAGCTAAAGGTCTAAGTGAAATTTTTCAATTCTTTGACAATAATCGAAATTTGACAATGATCGGCTTTTACATCTCAGACGAGGCGGAGGAAATTAAGCGAGATATGGTCAAAGATTTCACCAAGAGCCTACAAGCAGAACAACTAGATCATTACTTTCGACAGGACCTAGACATGCAAACAGTTGCAGAGTGTATAACCGGCTCCATTGAGCGACTCACCATCACGAAACTGTTCACAGATAAAAAAAATCCACAACAACTAGCGAACGAAATAGTGGATATCTATTTATATGGTTTGCAAAATCCTGAAACCATATATTAAGTATCGGGGGATGAGGAAGATTAAAACGGTAAACAAAGGAGACCTGGTAGAACTTGACAAGGAATGGATAGAATTAATCATCGAAGCTAAAAACATGGGGATGACACTTAGAGATGTTAGTGACTTTTTAGAAAATGGTATGAACGATGTGGCTCGTGCAACCAAGAGTGATGGAGCTTAGGACGTTACGTCTTAGTGGACCGTATAGGGTGGAGACGGACCTCTTTTTTATAGGATGTGTTACAATTAAGAAGTATAATCAAAATTTTTAGAGGATAGTATGAAGGGTGAGGGATTAGCAAAAATGGACGCTGTTTTTACATATATCGTTACCCTTATTGCAATAGGGATTTCAGTGTTTATTACCCTTTTTTTTAAGCTTGAACTTGAGCGAATGTTTCGTGAAAAAACGAGTGTGATCCCTTTTCATATTTGTAATGTGCTAATTGTGTTAATGGTGTCGTTTGCGTTTCATGCGGTATTTACCATTTATATATTTGAAAATGAATTGAACCTATTGCTTCAAATGCTCGTTAACTTGTTCATCATCCTACCCATTTATACGGTTGGGAATATCCTTCTTGAAAAAAATAAATTCAAATTTCGTAAATACAGACCGGCTGAAGATGGGAAAATACTTGTGATTAACGAAAAGTTTTTACAGAAGAAAAAAAGGTAATTGAATAGAGGAAAACAAAAACTAGATGCTTAAATCTGGTTTTTTTGTTTTTTTTCGACGAAATTCCCACGTATACATACATGTGTCCAATCACACCTGAACGAAATGTGGGGACAAAGGTACTACCCCATACTACATATAGCATATTTTGTTGGAAAAACTGAAAATTACACCATATTTGGAGGATATGAGAGGATGTGGGAGGATCTTGGAAGGATAAAACATTTTCCTTCCCTGAGGTTTTGAAATCATGGAATATGCTAATTTATCCCGAGATATGCTAGATTATCAGGTTTGTCCTCAATTTACTACTCCTCTATACTTTTAATGTAACCCTAGTGTTCACCACCGTATAACAAACAAATAGCTTTACCCTCCAAGAACAATAGTTCAATAGAAGTATCCTCAAAGTCTAGAAAAATGTAGCATATTCTCGTCCTCTACATTTTTCATCTGAACGAACTTTACTTGTTACCTTTCTATTAATAAAATCAAAAAGTTGGCTCATTGTAAAAGTCAGAGAGGAATATGTTAGCACAAAAAAGTGAATGAATATTCATTTTCAGAGGGTTATTCTTAACATTAGACCAAGTAAATAAATCGGTTTACTAATAAATAAAAGCCGAAAAAAAAGGGGAGATTTTATGATGAAACGAAAGTTATTTACATTACTAGCAGTTTTACTATTAGCTTTAGTTGGATGTAGTAGTGAAGGGTCTTCAGGGGATGGAGAACCAAAAAAATTAAATAAAATTGTGTTTGCCGATGCAGGTTGGGACAGTATTCGCGTCCACAACAGTATTGCACAACGAATCCTTGAGGAAGGATATGGATATAAAACAGATGTAACAGCAGGATCAACTGCTGCAACACTTGAAGGTTTACGTCAAGGGGACATCAATGTGTATATGGAAGTCTGGACTGATAATGTAAAAGAGCTTTATCAAGAAATGACAGAGGCCGGAGATATTGTGGAGGTTTCTACTAACTTTGATGATAATAGCCAAGGGTTATATGTTCCGACATATGTAATTGAAGGAGATAAAGAAAGAGGAATTGAACCGTTAGCACCCGATTTAAAAACGGTTGAAGACTTGAAGAAATACCCTGAAGTATTCCCGGACCCAGAGGATTCAAGTAAAGGCCTTATCATAGGTGCTCCTACTGGATGGGCTGTTGGGGAAACAATGTCAGTTAAGGTTGACACATATGGCTTAGGAGATACGTTTAACTATATAAGCCCAGGCTCAGATTCAAGTGCGGTTGCTACTCTAGTTAATGCATATGAAAAGGGTAAAGGGTGGGTCGGATATTACTGGTCTCCAACATGGGTAACTGCAAAATATGATCTTACTCTTCTAGAAGAACCAGAATATAACGAGGAACAATGGAACAAAGACTTTGGTACAGCATTCCCACCAAACGATGTTGTCATATCCGTTCACAAGGACATGTCTGAACAAGCGCCAGAGGTTGTGGAGTTCCTAAAAAGTTATCAAACTAGTAACGACTTAACAGAGGAAGCTCTTAAATATATGAATGAAAATGATGCTTCTGCTGAAGAAGCCGCCGATTGGTGGATGAAGGAACATGAAGACATTTGGACTACTTGGGTCTCAGAAGATATTGCAGAAAAAGTAAAAAGTTCATTGGAATAAGAAATGCGCATTTCCTGCTAAGGGCAGGCAAGTCCTGTGCCTCTAGCTGATGGCGCCTGGAGCTAGATATAGTAAAACATTCGTAGTAGTTGGCAAATGCCAACTACTACAGTTTTCACAAGAATTTGTCGGAAAATATGTGGTTTTCTAAATAAAAGTGAGGTGAATGGTTACATCATGTAACCTGCTTATGGGTAGTTTTCCAGATATACGTTGGGAATTTATCGGTGAATATGTAGAAAAATTTATTAAATGGTTAGATACAACATTCGAAGGATTTTTTGATTTCATACATCTTATCTCCTCTCAAACAATCAATGGAATAAGCGGTTTCCTTAATTTTATTCCTTGGTGGCTCTTCTTAATTATTATTTTCCTTTTAGGATGGCGCTTTAAATCTGTTCTTTCTGGTGTGTTATATGCATTCTTTATTTTCTTAATAGGAACGTTTGGATTATGGGATGTATTGATGATTACAATAGCCATTGTTCTAACATCTGTTCTCATATCCCTGATTATTGGGATTCCCATTGGGGTGTGGATGGCGTTTAGTAAAGGATTTTCCATTTTCATGAGGCCAGTTTTAGATGCAATGCAGACCATGCCGAGTTTCGTGTATTTAATCCCTGCGATTTTCTTTTTCAGTCTAGGAAACGTTTCGGCTGTATTTGCAACATTAATTTATGCATTGCCACCAGTTATTCGATTGACTGAGCTAGCCATACGAAATGTTGATGAGGATATCATTGAATCTGCGCAATCCTTCGGATCATCAAGATGGCAAATGCTAACAAAGGTTCAATTGCCTCAGGCGCTTCCTACGATTATGGCAGGAGTCAACCAAACCACAATGATGGCACTTGCGATGGTCGTTATTGCGTCAATGGTTGGGGCGAAGGGACTAGGAGAGCAGGTTCTAATTGCGATTAACCGTATTGATATGGCACTCGGATTTGAAGCGGGTATCAGTATCGTATTTCTAGCTATCATTATTGACCGTGTGACATCGGGAGTAGCAAACTCGTTCCAGAAACACAAGGGGGCGAAATAATGGAAACGAAAATTAAAATAAAGAACGTCTCAAAAATATTTGGTCCAAAACCAAAATCTATCATTCCAATGGTTGAAAAAGGAATGGGTAAAAAAGAAATTTTAGAAAAAACCAATCATACCGTTGGTGTGTATAATGCATCAATGGAAATCAACAAAGGTGAAATCTTTGTGATCATGGGGCTTTCCGGAAGTGGTAAGTCGACCTTGATTCGCTGCTTTAACCTTTTAAATAAACCAACATCCGGTTCCATCTATGTAGACGGTGAAGATGTTGTTCGCTATAGTTCATCCCAGCTGAAGAAGTTTAGACAGGATAAAATCGCCATGGTGTTCCAGCACTTTGGATTGTTCAGTCACCGAACTGTTCTCGCAAATGTGGAATATGGCCTTGAGATAAAAAACATCTCAAAAGAAAAACGTAGAGAAATTGCCTTGAAAAATATTGACAGTGTTGGGCTAAAAGGATATGAGGATAAGTATCCAGCGGAGCTCTCAGGTGGGATGCAGCAGCGTGTTGGACTTGCTCGGGCACTTGCAAATGATCCTGATATCCTTCTTATGGATGAGCCTTTTAGTGCACTTGACCCACTTATTCGTAGAGAAATGCAGCTTGAGCTGATAGAGTTGCAGGACAAACTTCAAAAGACCATTATTTTTATTACCCACGATATCAATGAAGCTTTTAAATTAGGAGACCGTGTTGCCGTAATGAAGGATGGGGTAGTTGAGCAGATTGGTACACCGGAGGAAATTATCGATACTCCTGCGAACGACTACATTTCCGAGTTTATTAAAGATATCGACCGCTCTAAGGTTTTACAGGCAGAGCATGTTATGATCCAATCGAATGCTCTAGTATCTCTTAAGGATAGTCTACAAGTGGCAGTAAAAGAAATGCAGAAGAATGGGATTTCAAGTGTGTTTGTAGTTAACAAGCATAGACGCTTAGAGGGAATCGTAACCATTGACGATTGCATCGATGGAATCAAGGAGAAGAAAACAATGCCTGATGTGATTCGGGACGATATTTTTACAGTTTCAAAGGATGAATATATTCAAGATATCATTCCAAAGGCATTGGAAACAAAGTTCCCTTTAGCCGTAGTGAATGAAGAGCAACGGCTAGTAGGAATCATCCTCCGTGTACATGTACTTTCTAGTCTAGTTTAAGTAATAGATTGAATGACTCAGATTGTTTTAACGATCTGGGTCATTTTTTAATATTTAGACCGATACTTGTTGAATTTTGGAATCGGCTATAATCGCTTTGATAATTAGTGTGCGGATAGTATAATAGTTACATATATTGTAAGACGATACGAGGTTTTAGGAGGACAGAAAATGGTGCAGCTTGACACGTTACATCCAGTATTAGGAAGAGTTATCGGAAATATCGAAAAAGTCATGATCGGAAAAAGAGATGTGGCCACACTTAGCTTGGTTGCATTACTAGCAGAAGGACATGTTTTATTGGAGGACGTACCGGGTGTAGGGAAGACAATGATGGTGCGTTCCCTTGCAAAATCAGTGAGTGCGGAATTTAAACGAATCCAGTTTACGCCGGACCTATTGCCGTCTGATGTAACTGGAACGTCAATCTATAATCCAAAAGAACTTCAATTTGAGTTCAGACCAGGGCCAATCATTGGCCATATTGTTCTAGCGGACGAAATTAACCGGACATCTCCGAAGACACAATCAGCGTTACTTGAAGGAATGGAAGAAAGCAGCGTCACGGTTGACGGGGTAACCAGGGTCTTGCCTAGGCCGTTCTTTGTCATGGCGACACAAAACCCGATTGAATATGAAGGAACATATCCGCTGCCAGAAGCACAACTCGATCGTTTTCTATTAAAAATGAAAATGGGATATCCGTCCGTAAATGAGGAAATCGAGGTTTTAAATAGGGCGGAAAAGTCCAAGCCAATCGAACAGCTTGAAGCCGTCATTACCCTTGAAGAGTTAGTTGCCATTCAAGAGGAAGTAAAAGCGGTCTTTGTTGACCAAACAATTAAAGAATATATTGTAGATTTAGTAAGCCGAACCAGAGAGCATAACTCTATCTATTTAGGGGCTAGTCCGCGTGGCTCGATTGCATTAATGAAGGCATCCCAGGCGTATGCCTTGATTCACGGAAGGGATTTTGTGATTCCAGACGATATCCAGTATCTTGCACCATTTGTTCTGCCACACCGGCTCATTTTAAAATCGGAAGCAAGATTTGAAGGAATGACAACCGACAAGATCGTGGAAAAAATCATTGAGAGAACACCGATTCCCGTGCAAAGGTCGTTGAATCGTTGATGAGAAGACTATTTCGAAGGCTAAAAGAAATGGGCAGGCTCGTTATTATCTTTTTTCTCATTGTTGCAACATTTGTATATGCGATGTTTCAAGGCGGGTTCGTCAGCTGGTTTCTATTTTATAGTTTCATCCCGTTTGGGCTATACTCTTCCGCTCTATCAATCTATCCCCTTAAAGATTTTAAACTGATTCGCCATATCAACCAAACTGAGTATGTGGCAGGGGAAAAGTTTGAAGCAACCATTGAGATTAGGCGTAAGATCCCTTTTCCGTTCATGTACTTAATTATTGAGGAGCTACTGCCGCCGCAATTAAGAAAATATGAGCAATCAAAGCAATCAAAGGTCATTCTATTCCCGTGGTTCAAGCGGGAATTAATCTATAAATATGAATTCGATTCAATCCCGAGGGGAGAGCATTTATTAGAAGGAATTCGCATCAAGACGGGAGATTTGTTCGGCCTCATTGAAAAGGAAACGATTGCACCGGTTCGTGACCAGTTTTTAGTATATCCACAGTACGTAGATATGGTATATCGACAGCTCGAAAGTCGATTTGAACAAGGGATGACCTCTTCAAATGTAAGATTGCAGCGGGATACAGCGATTGCGATTGGTGTACGAGAATATACACCTGGGGACCGTTTTTCATGGATTGATTGGAAGGCATCAGCTAGACGAAATAATATTATGACGAAGGAATTCGAGCAGCAGCAAAGCCATGATGTTGTTATATTCATGGACCGAACCAAGTCAACTCAATTTGAACAGGTCGTAACCTTTACAGCCTCCCTGACAAAAGCCATTTTGAGAAAAGGTGCACAGGTTTCATTTATCTCCATTGGGGAGGATCAAGCTATTTTTCCATTAAAAGATGGTGAATCCCAGCAACAAGTAATCTATCACCACCTAGCAAAGGTTAAAGACAATAGCCCCATCCCTTTTTCACAAATTGTAGAATCAGAGATTAAAAAAACCTATCAACCTGTAACCTTCATGCTAATCACAGGTGAGTTAAGCAAGGATACGATTCATTTAGCTAGCCGATTTTCAATGCGAAATGCAGATTTACAAATTTTTGTTATAAAAGAAAGAGGAATCAAGCTTACGCAGGATGAAATGGGCGTCCTAGAAGCAATTAGAAAGCACAATGTAATCGCAAAAGTCGTCTTTGAAGGGCAATTTGCTAATATATTTTATGAGGGGAGCAGATCATGAAGCCAAAAATTCCAGCACAACGTGATATTCGCAACCTATTATTGAATATATTCGGCTTTCTTTTGCTGTGGGAATGGCTGCGCCCTCTTAAATCGGTGACAGATACCCAGGAGACGTTCTGGTTTGTTATTTTTATTGGGATATGCTTTCTGTTGTTATTTTTACGGGTCCCGTTTTTGTATGGTGCGTTGATTAAGATCTTCCTGATGTTCTATATGATCCATTCGCTTTATTTTAAGCAAAGTTTTTTGAATATCGAGTGGTTGGGTGAATTTTTTGCAGATTTTATAAAAAATATAGGACTTATGTTCCAAGCAAATTGGATGGGAATGACACCGATTTTCAGGACGCTTCTCTTTTGCATTTTGCTTTGGTTAATGAGTTACTTGCTTCATTATTGGTTCACCTATCAAAAGAGAATTCTATTGTTTTTCGTATTGACCATCATTTATATTACTGTGATCGATACATTCAGCCCATATGATGGAAATGCAGCGATTATTCGGTCAGTTCTAATTGGCTTTGTTATGTTGGGGATTCTGCAATTTGAGCGTTTAAAGGAAAAAGAACTCTCGGAGCATATACACATCGGGAAAAAGTGGGCAATACCCTTAGTCATTTTTATTCTGTTTTCTACACTTATTGGCTATATGTCACCGAAAGCGGCACCTCAATGGCCAGACCCCGTTCCATTTTTGAAGGGCTATGGGCAGGAGAATGCGAATGGGGCAATTAACGGGATAAAGAAAATTGGTTATGGAACCAATGACCAAAACCTAGGTGGACCATTTATTGCCGATGATACCGTTGTATTTACAGCAAAGACTGAAAAACGCCATTATTGGCGTGTTGAATCCAAAGATACCTATACCGGAAAGGGCTGGGAACTCTCAGGACCAGCGGAAAAAGAAATTTTCTTCGGTGAAAATACTGCGCTGAATTGGTATGAGGCAAAAACAGAGGTGGAGGAATTCGAATCTGAAATTCAAATGGATCTGAAATATCCACATATCGTGTATCCGTTGGGATTGACATCTGTTGAGGTAAATCCTGATATCCATTTTAGCGTTAACACGTTATCTGAAAAAATCTCTACTTATAGAAGCAATGATGAGGTTAAATTGGATCACTATTCCCTACATTATGGGTATCCGAAATACTATATTAACCATCTTAAAGAGGTTACGGAGCCGGGTAGCTTTGAACAGAATGCCGATTTTAGAGAAAGATACACGCAATTACCTATTGATCTGCCTGACCGAGTAAAAGAACTTGCAGCAGAGATCACCAGTTCACAAACAAATCGGTACGACAAGGTAAAGGCGGTTGAAAGTTACTTCCAGGTAAATGGATTTGTATATGATACTCAAAATGTAGCCATCCCAGAAGCTAACCAGGATTATGTCGACCAGTTCTTGTTTGATACAAAAATTGGGTATTGTGATAATTTTTCAACTTCAATGGTTGTTTTATTGCGTGCGGTTGATATTCCAGCCAGATGGGTGAAAGGCTATACAGAAGGGCAGCGGTTAGAATTAAACTCCTATGAAATTACCAACAATAACGCACACTCTTGGGTTGAGGTTTATTTTCCGGAGTTCGGGTGGGTACCCTTTGAGCCAACCAAAGGATTTAGTAACTCCAATCTGTTTTCCTATGATTTAACAGCGACTGGAAACCAAAATAGTCAAACATCACAAACTCCGCAAAGGGAAATTCCTGAGGAAGAAAAGGCAAAAGAAACAGCGGCGACACCTATTTCAAAAGACGCGGACAACAGCATTTTTGAAAAACTAGCGGATGCCTTTTCATGGAAATACGTGTTAATTATCCTATTAAGTTTCTTCTTGGTCGTTTATATCCTATTTAAGACCCAAAAAAAATGGATGCCATACCTTTATATTCGGTTGTATAAAAACGGCAAGGATGAAGAGGTTTATTTTAAAGCCTATCAAGCGTTGTTAAAACAATTGGATCGTGTCGGCTTCCCGCGAAAAGACGGGCAAACCTTAAGGGAATATTCCGTCCAGGTAGATCATTTTTTCAAAGGACATGAAATGGAACAATTAACGCTTAGCTACGAACGGGCTCTATACCGAAAAGACAATGCCCGCAAAGAATGGATGAAGTCCGTTGAATTATGGGAAAATTTAATTAAAAAGATATCATCTTGACCAACAGGTGCCTGATTGATAAAATTATCACAAATTTAATAGATATTCCTTCGTATATCCTCGATAATATGGATCGAAAGTTTCTACCAGACCACCGTAAATGGTTTGACTATGAAGGCAGCTGTTCTATTTGTGCACATGAACTAGAATTCTGCCTTTTTATAAGGTAGGATTCTATTTTTTTATCTTATGGGTATATTACAAAATAAGACGAGGTGATTTTGTGAATAACGTTCAAGAAGTGATCGTTGTTTTAGATTTTGGAAGCCAGTACAATCAATTAATCACAAGAAGAATCCGTGAGTTTGGAGTATACAGTGAACTCCACCCGCATACTTTGACAGTCGAAGAAATCAAGGCGATGCAGCCAAAGGGAATCATTTTATCTGGTGGACCAAATAGTGTCTACGATGAAAACTCCTTTAGATGTGATGAGAAAATTTTCGACTTAGGTATCCCTGTATTGGGGATTTGCTATGGAATGCAGCTCATGACACAACACTATGGCGGTCGAGTAGAAAAAGCGCATAACCGTGAGTACGGAAAAGCAACTATTAATGTTCAAAACGAATCTGCCCTTTTTTCAACTATCCCGAATGAACAAGTAGTGTGGATGAGCCACGGGGATTTAGTAGTTGAAACACCAGAAGGTTTTACTGTCGATGCGGTAAGTCCGTCTTGCCCGATTTCTGCTATGAGTGATGCGGATCGTAACTTATATGGTGTTCAATTCCACCCAGAGGTACGTCATTCTATATACGGTAACGATCTTCTTAAAAATTTTGTATTCGGTGTTTGCGGATGCACAGAAAGCTGGTCCATGGAAAACTTCATTGAAATTGAAATGGAAAAGATCCGTCAAACCGTTGGTGATAAAAAGGTTCTTTGCGCACTTAGCGGGGGTGTAGATTCTTCAGTTGTTGCTGTGTTAATCCATAAGGCTATCGGTGATCAATTAACATGTATGTTCGTTGACCACGGTCTTCTTCGTAAGGGAGAAGCCGAAAGTGTGATGAAGACTTTTAGTGAAGGCTTCCATATGAATGTTATTAAAATTGATGCTAGGGAAAGATTCTTATCTAAGCTAAAAGGGGTAAGTGATCCAGAACAAAAACGTAAAATCATCGGCAATGAGTTTATCTATGTGTTTGACGATGAAGCAGATAAGCTTGAAGGAATCGATTATCTTGCACAAGGAACTCTCTATACAGATATTATTGAAAGTGGAACTGCAACTGCACAAACCATCAAATCACATCACAATGTTGGTGGACTGCCAGAGGATATGCAGTTTGAATTAATCGAGCCGCTTAATACTTTATTTAAGGATGAAGTTCGTGTATTAGGGACCGAGCTCGGTATTCCAGATGAAATCGTATGGCGTCAACCATTCCCAGGACCTGGTTTAGGCATTCGAGTATTAGGTGAGATATCTGATGATAAACTGGAGATTGTTCGTGAATCCGACTACATCCTGCGAGAGGAAATTAGAAAAGCGGGTCTTGAGCGCGAAATTTGGCAGTACTTTACTGTCCTTCCTGATATCCGTAGTGTTGGTGTAATGGGTGATGCAAGAACATATGATTACACAATTGGAATCCGTGCTGTTACATCAATTGACGGGATGACATCTGACTGGGCTCGTATCCCATGGGACATTCTAGAACTCATTTCTACAAGAATTGTGAATGAAGTTAATCATGTAAATAGAGTTGTGTACGATATTACAAGTAAGCCACCAGCAACAATTGAGTGGGAATAATATACGAACGATAAAAAAAAATAATAAATAAATGTTCGCTTTTTAGATTGACTCTCTAGGTACATTGTCATATAATAAAATCGAAATAAAGATTTTGTTGAAATACGTCGTATAATCTTGGGGTTATGGCCCAAAAGTTTCTACCAGGCTACCGTAAATTAGCTTGACTACGAGGTATAACAGATAATGAAAAGAGTCTATAAACTATGATTCTTCTTTTCTATCGTTATCCTTAACGTCAAGCGCTTCAGATTTTTTCTGGAGCGCTTTTGTGTGCTTAATCAATAAAACTCGGTTCATTTTACGACGATTTGGATCAAAGGGAGAGGGAATCATATGAAAAAGTATTTTCAATTCGATGAGCTTGGAACTACTTATAGACGAGAAATCATTGGTGGGATCACAACGTTTTTATCTATGGCTTATATTTTATTCGTTAACCCATCAATTTTATCATTAAGCGATGTACCAGATTTACCAGATGCATTAAGAATGGATGCAAACGCAGTGTTTGTTGCGACAGCTCTTGCTGCAGCTCTTGGTACACTAATCATGGGAATCGTTGCGAAATATCCTGTAGCCTTGGCTCCTGGTATGGGATTAAATGCCTTCTTTGCTTACTCAGTTGTTCTAGGAATGGGCATTGCATGGCAAACTGCTTTATCAGGCGTATTAGTATCAGGTATTGTTTTAGTCTTATTAACGTTAACACGTATCCGTGAAAAGATTATTGATGCAATCCCGCAAAACCTTAAATTAGCAGTTGGTGCTGGGATCGGGTTATTCATTACCTTTGTTGGGCTTAAAAACGCAGGAATTGTTGTCGGTGATCCGGCTACTTTAGTAGCTTTAGGTGATTTAACAAACGGAAATACTTTACTAGCTGTTTTCGGTGTTGTTATATCAGTAATCTTAATGGTTCGAAAAGTTAATGGAGCGGTATTTGTCGGAATGGTAGTGACAGCTATCATCGGAATGCTTTTTAACTTAATTGACACACCAGATAGAGTAGTTAGTCACGTACCAAGTTTAGCTCCAACTTTCGGAGTTGCATTTACACACTTTGGAGAAATCTTCAATATAGATATGTTGGTTGTCATCCTTACATTTATGTTTGTAGACTTCTTTGATACAGCAGGAACACTAGTAGGAGTTGCGAACCAAGCGGGCATTATGAAAAACAATAAACTGCCTCGTGCAGGAAGAGCATTAGTTTCAGATTCAACTGGTACAGTAATCGGAGCAATCTTAGGAACCTCTTCAACTACATCTTATGTTGAATCAACAGCAGGAGTTGCAGCGGGTGCAAGATCAGGATTTGCTTCAGTAATAACAGCCGTATTATTCTTATTAGCATTATTCTTCTCTCCGCTATTAGGAGTAGTAACACCAGCCGTTACATCCCCAGCATTAATAATCGTTGGTGTATTAATGGTTGCAACCTTGGGTGATATTGAATGGAAAAAGTTCGAGATTGCTGTTCCAGCTTTCTTAACAATCGTAACAATGCCATTAACATATAGTATTGCAACAGGTATTGCGATTGGCTTCATTTTTTATCCAATCACAATGATGGTAAAAGGAAAAACAAAAGAAATTCACCCGCTCATGTATGCTTTGTTCATTATCTTTATTTTATATTTCATTTTCTTAGTTTAAAAATACGAGGATGCCAGGTTCAAAATCTGGTGTCTTTTTTTAATTTGAAGCGAACTTTGCACAAGTCCTGTAGCAATATTTGTCGCGGTTTTGAATAAACGGTAAGGATTGGTTAATATTTCCAGAATAAAATATGTTGACGGTGGTTCACAATCTTGGTATATTAAGTAGGTCGCTGACACAGCCCCTACAAAAATGAATCACTAATTAAAAGGGTGTTGACATAGACTTTTAAAGATGTTATATTATAAAAGTCGCTGATGAACAGCGGATTAAAAAGTTCTTTGAAAACTGAACACAATACAAGCGTCAACGTTTAATCTATTTTTAAAACTATTGAGCAATCAATACT
>NZ_LMBW01000019.1 GCF_001439915.1 Fredinandcohnia humi
CAACGGGGTAAAGCCATTTTGTTATTCAACTGATTTGTGAGTTTGTGAAAGATTGTACTTAAAGTAAAGGGTGCGTTTCTACAATAAGTGTAGACGCATTTTTTTATTGAGGTAACGTCGCAGGATAGTTCAATAAAAAAATCATATTCAAAATGCTATTGCAATGCCTCAGTAGAAGGGATTGCAATTTTTTATGGGACATTTAATATTGACCTTTTAATAATTAAAATGTAATATATAAATTGCATATGTTAGATATATATTGCATAATGTAGGTGAATGTATGAAAAATAATGTGAAAATAACTCGAATTAAAACATCTATAACTCAAGAACAGTTAGCTAAAAAAGTAGGAGTAACTAGACAAACAATTGGATTAATTGAGAAAGGAGAATATAATCCTACTCTTCAACTATGTGTTGCCATTGCTAAAGAGCTTAATAAAACTCTAGATGAATTATTTTGGGAGGTAGAGTAATGAAATCTTGGATATCATTTTTTTTACCAAATGATGAGTATAAGGAAAGAAGAATATTATATTTTTTATCAGAAGGGGGAATAATCCTTTTTCTTTTCCTCATTGTAGCGATTTTTTGTAATAAGTATTTTAATATAAGCGAAGAAACACTACTATTTGTACCGATTGCTATATTCTTTTGTTATGTAACCACAAGGTATATATTATCTGGTATTGAATATACCGATATTGTTACAGAATATGCATATAAGAGAGAGAGAAAGATTATTCTAACAAGGACATTTAGTTTTGTAGTAGCTTTTTTGCTGTTATACATTTTATTTGAAGGTGTACCAAGCAGCCTTGATGTATGGATAGAAATTATAGGATTATTATTTATAGTAAGCTTACTTTGGTTTTTCTTAAGTTTTATTTCCCTAAATAGATCATATAAGAAAAATAAGGAATTATTATAATAGGGGATTGTGAAGTATTTTTCTTATGCACCATCTCCCTACTCGAACGTTGAGTAGGGTTTTTTATTGAGTATTATATAGAAAACATAAAAAAACAGGCCCTATATAAAGAGCCTGTTTGTATAAACGTTTTATTATTAAGCAGCTTTTTGAACGTTAGAGGCTTGATCTCCACGAGCACCTTGCTCAACGTCAAACGTTACTTTTTGTCCTTCGTCTAAAGATTTGAAGCCGTCACTTTGGATTGCAGAGAAGTGTACGAATACATCGTCTCCATTTTCACGTTCGATAAAGCCAAAACCTTTTTCTGCATTAAACCATTTAACTGTACCTTGTTCCATTTTTGTTGCCTCCTAGTGCGTTACCACACATTGTATTACTATCCTTGCCCAAAGTATCATCAAGATGAAAAGATGATATTCATACTATCCTTTACACCGAACAAAAATAATTCTTCTTTATAATATCAGGAAACAGAAAAAATTGCAAATTATTGGAATTAAACTAAAATAGTAAAAATCCGCAAAGAAAAAGAAGAGCAATAATGCAATACAAACAAAGAACTCATAATGACCATTCTAATTAAGTTATTTTTGTGAACTAACGGAAGCAAGAGTTAAAGAAAATTGATCGCTACGGCGGTCTTTTTTCTTGATGTACTAACGGGGCAGAAGAGTTGAAGAGTGTTGTTTAACTTGTATTCAACAATCGGGATCGATTGTTGAAAATTTGAGGGGTGGAATAATGAATGATTTTTATACAGCATTAAATTATGTAAATAAAATGATTTACGAGCCAAATGGCTTAACTGTAAAGTCGGTTCAAGAAGAAAAGCAAAATTTTAAGTATGGTGCTGGTACATTTCGATTATCTTCGAGAACAGTTCGTTTCAGAGTTGCAAATATAACCCCCACCAAAGTAGGGCAGTTTGTTGCATTTTGGGGAAAAGATGAAAATAATAAAAACCAACCCTTTACATATGAGCAAGCACCTGATTTATTAGTTATATCTACTTTTAAAGATGATAGTGAGTTTGGACAATTTATTTTTCCAAAAGAAATTCTTTTCAAACAGAATATTCTTAGGTCCAGTTCAACAAAGGGGAAAATGGCAATAAGAGTTTATTCTAGCTGGGATAAGCCGACTAGTGAGCAAGCGATGAAAACTCAAAAATGGCAGTTGCCTTATTTTGTTGATATGAGTGATCCGAGTAAATTACCCATAGACAAAATAATAGAACTGTATTCGCTTTAATCCTATGCAAACGGGCGCTGTTTAATAAGTGTCTCTATTCTTATTCAGCTAACGGGTGCGATAGTCCAAGAAGGATTATCGCTTATTTTTGTTGAAGATATTAAGTTAACGGTGCTGAATAGTACAAAAAGCAGTAGTTTCTTTTGGTAATATTAAAGGGGGATGGATATGTTTTTCTTTAATAAAGAAGATGTTTATATAGGATTTTCAATGGAAGAATTGTCAAAGGTAAGAGCAATTTTAAAAACAGAAGGCATTAAATATACCTATAAAGCTATTGACTCTTCAGGTAAATGGGTGGGACCTGGTACATCAAGAGGAAACTTTGGAAGTTTCGGAATGAACAAGAATTACGAAAAACAATATGTTGTTTCTGTTAGGAAAAAAGACGCAGAGAATGCAAAATATTTAGTTCATAGTGTCCTGCATTCATAAGGTTTGTATACTTTAATTCTTTCAAATGGGGGGCTAGGTGAGTGAATAAAAAAATATTTAACATAATCGGATGGATTTTGCTTTTGGGAATGGGTGTATCGTGGATTGGATTTGGGTATTCGAGTTGGTACTTGTTGTTACTTCCGTTAACTTATCTTAGTTTTTTAATTAGTGATGGTAGGATTAAGAAATTGAAAAAGATAAAACAGATTTCAATACGACAAGTCATTTTAATCCTATTTGCATTCATAGTTTCGGTGGGTCTTGTATTTGTTCTTATTCAACTAGCGAATTACTTGATTAACGATATGTTACGCCTAACGGGAGGAATAAAGACATTCAGCCAGATTGTTGCTGTTATTCTTTCGCTGTATCCTGTTAAGTACACATTTGGCAGTGTTGTTTATAAAGTAACTGGTGATTTAAACGCAAAAGAATTGTAGGTTTCGAAAAACGTTTTTCAATCGGAAGTAACATTTTCAACTGCAATTCAACCACCTTGATATTTAATACATATGTTGGGAGTTTTATGCTATGGGGGACTTTATAAAGAAATATAATGGAATATTATTGTTTATGATTGCCTATTGGTGTATCTGTTTTGTCATGCTTTTTACAAATGTTAGTTTTCTTTATGTGATGCTATCTTGGAATGTCCTGTTAGCTATATTGCCATTGTATTTTGTTATAAAAGCAGAAATGGCTGAGGAGCAAGGAAACGGTGGCTGGTCTGTTTTTTGGAAGATTCTTTGGTTATTCTTTTTTCCAAACTCGGTTTATATGATCACTGATTTCATACATATTTCCGACGATAAATTCATGTGGATAACAGAAGTAGAAATGTACTCGCCTAACATCGTTATATACAGTAATGAAATTATGATTTGGGCAAAATTGTTAGTGATTGGAATGGGTTTCTTTTTTGCTTTATTAGTCGGCTTAGAGTCCTTATACATTTTTGAACAGAACATAAGAAAGAAATCTTCAACAGTTGTGTGTTATTTGGCAATTTTAGTAGTGGCTTTGTTATCTGGAATAGGGGTTTACATTGGAAGATTCTTACGATTTAACAGTTGGGATATACTTTTCGACCCCATCCAATTGTTCAAACAAGTAGTAGGCATAGATGGATTTGCAGTGCAATTTATTATAATTTTTACCATCTTTATAATAGGCAGCTATGTCCTTTTTCGAGCCTTTAGAATAACAAAAAGTGCTTAGAAATTAGAGCCCCGAGTACCTCAAAAGAGAATGGCTTAATCTTGGATTGGGGTCATTTTTCATACACTTTTGCAAATGTGTTGGATAAACAACAAATCCAATTTACTGTTGGTGTCTTCCTTCTTTCGTACTGGTTATAGTTAAGATACATCATAAACATTAGGAGGAAATAAGAATGATTAAAATCGGTATTATTACAGGAAGTACAAGAGATTCAAGAGTAAATCTACAAGTTGCTGAATGGGTGAAATCAATCGCGGACAAAAGAACGGATGTAGAATTTGAATTGGTAGATATTAAGGATTACAACCTTCCAAAATTTAATGAACCAATTCCAGCGATTATGTCACAGGATTATCAAGCACCTGAAGCACATGCTTGGTCAGAAAAAATTAAGAGCCTCGATGGATTTATTTTCGTGACTCCTGAGTATAATAAAGCTATTACATCTGGCTTAAAGGATGCAATTGATTATTTATACGTGGAGTGGAACCACAAAGCAGCGGGAATTGTAAGCTATGGATCAACTTTAGGTGTAACAGCTGCAAATGATTTACGTCTTATTTTAACAGTACCAAAGGTAGCAACTGTTGGACCTTCAGTAGCCATGAGCTTATTCACTGATTTCCAAGATATGCGTACATTTAATCCAGCACCTTTCCACGAGGATTCCTTAAATAATACACTAGACGATGTTATCGCATGGTCTACTGCATTGAAAACAGTGAGAAATTAATAAATTCTGATAAAAAGGAGAATCTTAATGCCTTATTTATTACAGGTTGATTTTAAAATGGATGGGCCATTTGGGGATGAGATGGCTAATGCGTTTGCGGATTTAGCGAAAAGTATTACCGAGGAGCCAGGTTTCATCTGGAAAATCTGGACAGAAAATCCCGAAGCAAAAGAAGCGGGTGGAATCTATTTATTCGAGACAAAAGAAACCGCTGAAAAATATCTAGACATGCATACGAAACGATTAGGTGGTTTTGGAATAAATGGTGTAAACGGAAAAATCTTTGCCATCAATTCAAAGCTTACCGAGATCACAAAAGGCCCAGTAAAATAAAAAGCGAGAAGTGGATTCTAAATAGAGTCTACTTCTCTTTTTTTAGTCGTAATGTGGCGGAATCAGGGATCTCAAAACTAGCGGGAAAAATAAACGTCCACGGCATACTGGTTTCAGGTGGTACTTGGAAAGTGGGAAGGGTAAATCTGTGCTCCGCAAGCAGCCTATCTAAATCCCATATTTCTAGCGTTCTGTTTGTAAAAATGAGACTTTGTTCAGTGTTATTATGTACGATTGTTGTGACCAGCCGCTCGTTCTTGTGATTAACCGCAACCCAGATGGTTGTGAATGTAACTCCAGTACCAAGATTCTCAACTACTTCATGAAAAATATATTCGATTTCTTCCCGGTCCTTCCGTGAAATCGTCCGATCCCACGCTTCCTCGAAAACTAAGTTTTGCATGACCTCACCTCTTGTATAGTCCATTATAACAAATTAATTTAACTAGGCAGGAATTTTCAGTTGTACGTCAAATTTGTTCATTGGTGATTAGAAAATAGCTTGTCACTTGTCCTCTTCATTCCTCGTAAAAATTGAACCTCGAAAGGAAGATTCCATGTCAACAGAATATCTCGATTTAAAAATGGATTTTATCCCGCATTAACGGGCAGTAAGACCCCCAGTTCAAGACTTCGAGGGAGCAAAGAAGGATAAGTAGGGGATCAACTGCCCGTAAAAGCCCGATTGGTTCAACTAACCATCAGTGGGGGATGAAGAAAACCCCCACTGATGGANNNAGTTTCACTTTATNNNGTTCAAACAGCTTTTTGGGCAGCCCAAGCGTAAACATATTACCATAGCATTCATCAATGATTTATTGGGTAGAAAGGGTGATGAAAGAATAATTGATTTACAGTTTGAAACACGGAATACGTGAAGGATAGAGAAGATGGTAAATCTGTACGACTTGACCTTACCGTTTTTACTTCATTAGGTGAACGTATAAATATTGAAATTCAACTCGTCGATCAACACGATATGCCTGAACGCACTCTGTACTATTGGTCAAAAATGAACTGGAGGAATGGTTCATGAATATTGAAGAAGTTCGCGAAGCCCTAATCGAATGGGAAACATTAAGTACAAACAAAGAAAACCGGCAAGCGTATGAAGAACGATTAAAGGATTTACGAGATCTACTCAGCAATATGGAAGGGTATCGCCGAGAGGGTATTAAAATTGGAAGGGACGAAGGAATCGGGATAGGTAAGCAAGAAATTATTAAAAACATGATGAAGAAAGGCATGACGTTATCAGAAGTGGCTAAACTAACGGGATTGAAAGAGGATGAAGTTAAAGCATTTATGGGTGAATCAAAATGAAGGAATGGTTCGTGAATATTGATGAGGTCCGCGAAGCCCTAATTGAGTGGGAAACATCAAGAAATGAATGAACGCAAAGGAATGAAGAGAACATACAGCATTGAATAAAAAGGACCCTTTGTTGGGCCAAACGAATGCAAGTCAAAGGGTTCTTTTTTTTATTTCCAAAACAATTGATTAGTTGGGTCTGCCTGAAAAGGAATTCGAGATCCATTAAAGCCCAATTCCTCAACATTAAATTTGATAGTCAGTTCAATTGTTTACAATTTTACCTGAATTGTTCTTTTTCGGCACTTTTTTATTAGGTAAAAAGACAAACTTCGCATCAATAATGAAATGTAGGACGATAGGAACCCATAGTGATCCTGTTCCCACGAAAAGAAGAAACAATATGGCACCCAGGTAGGTAGTCAGAAGTACCCCTTTCCACCCTTGATATAGATGAACAATTCCAAATAACAGACTTGAAATAATACCAATTGCAATGATTGGTAGTTCAAATGGAAGATGGCTTAAATAATAAAGCATCACCCCGCGAAAAATGATTTCTTCACAAACACCTGCCGTAATTGCTATCAAAAGAAAAAACAAACGTTCTCCAAAGGTTGAAGGTAACAAAAATTGAATACTTTCATCAGTTAATAAATCGGAAATTCTTTTTCTTATTGTTTTTGAGAAGCGAATAATCAAAGCAAACATTACAATACTAAGAGCTGCTCCAAACCCAAGTGACAGTAAAGTTTCAGTTTGGAAAGAAAGTAAGGGATTTTTAAAGGAAAATAAATCGTTGAAAGATCGTTTAGTCAAGAGCCAATAGGCTAAAATAACGATTACACTTATCCATTGTGCAATCATAATTTCTCCGTACATTCTCCACTTATTTATAAGGTTGCTTTTTATCTTTTTCAAATAAAAATAATCCCATATTGGATAACCCACAATGATTACTAGTAAAAACAGAGTCAGGAAAAGCATTTTTTATCACCTCTTATTTATTAAAATCTGGTATATTATAACATTATAATTTAAGAATTTTATCTAAAAACAATAAAGTTTACGAAAACAACCTTGTTTTAATTATCATTTCTAAATAAGGAGTATTATTGAAGCTGTAAGGAAGGTGTAAAACCTTGGTTACCTTCCCTCTATATTTCTGCGAACGTTGTAAAATGATGATTGTATTGATTACAGCTTTTCACTTTTTATAAAGGAAGGTTCAACCTTATGATATTTTTAAAAAGTTTTAAAACTTTCCCCACATACAGTCAAGAATCCAAATGCCTATCCATACAATGTGTTTAGAAAAATAACTGGAGAAGTGTTTGTCTTTAATAACATTACAGTCTTATATGGTAATAACGGTTCTGGAAAATCTACGCTGTTAAATTTAATAGCTAACAAGCTTACTATTAAAGGGGCTGAGGACCTTATAAATAATGGATATAACAAATACCCGCTAGATTACATAATGGATTGTTCATACAGCCTAGGTGAAAATAAGAGTGACGGGGAGTCAGATCGAATACGAATAATAGTTTGTACTAGGATTTATAATCTTGACGCTCCCTTTTTAAGAACTTATGGATGGACTGAACTTGAAAATGTAAGATTTTTCTATGACTTTTTCAAAGATGCCCAAAGATGAAAAAAGTTTCATTTTGTTTTAATTATCCTTTCAAAATAAGGGGGTATTTTTGAACTTGTAAGAAGCGATTAGGAAAATCGAATCAATTCCTATTAAGAGGGGATAGAGCTGGAAGCTGGAAGATATGGTCGATTTGATCAAGGAAGTCCTTCTCCAACCAAGTAAAAGCGTCACGTCCAGATTTGTGATCCAGTCCAAATTTTTTCATAATGCGAGGGCATAATAGAACAAAAAGGAGGACTTAGCTTGAGTAATGTGACCGCCTACATTGATCAATTTGGGTATATTATTCTTTTTGCCGCTTTATTACTTGAATTAATTTCTCTCAATTACCCGGAGAAGTCCTTATGGGGTACAGTGGGGTTTTGGTTTACCAAGGACATTTAAATTGGTTCGTAAGTATTTTGACTGCTGGCACTGGAGCATGTTTGGGGATGACCGTTTCCTACTGGATTGGATTTAAATTAGGGTCACCATTTTTTGAAAAACACGGTTACCGGTTTCATCTCGGTCCAGAACGGATTGAAAAAACATCCCATTGGTTTAGCAAGCATGGCAATAAACTGCTGATTATTGCTTATTTTATCCCAGGGGTCAGACACATCACCGGTTATTTTTCAGGAATAACGAGGCTTCCGTTTCGGACGTATGCGCTGTTTGCCTATAGTGGTGCATTTCTTTGGGTGACGGCCTTTATTACGCTTGGCAAAATTTTAGGTCCGCAGTGGGAGCAGTTTCACAGTGTGATTAAAAAATACCTTATAATCGCAGGAATCATTGCTGCCATATTGATCATTGCCTACTTTTTTATTAAAAAGTTCAAATTGAAATTGATAGATGCATCGGTAAGAGGGTTGAATCTTACGTTGAATATATTCCATTCCCGAAAACGGGTAGGCCTTCTTTTAGGGATTACCACAGTGCTAACGGTGGGTCTAATCATCTTAATGATTGGGATGATCCAGGATTTCCTTGGTGGAGAATTTACGGACTTTAATGAAATTGTCGAGATGGTAGTGCCTTTAACCTTTAATCAAGACTGGGCCGGGATTATGCAGGTATTTTCATTCATGGGCTCAAGGCAGGTTCAAATTACGCTTATTATCTTTACACTGGTATGGATTTCATGGAGAGGCCGGGATAGGCTGCTTGAATGTTTATCTCTCGGTCTTGTGCTGTGTGGCGGCGAGCTCTACGAGGAAATGTTACGTAGAATTTTTCACAAGCTTTCCCCCGTTAACCAATCGATCATGGATCAATTGTTTTATTCTTTTCCAAGTGAGCAGTTGCTCATGACGATTGTGATTTACGGTTTTGCCGTATTTCTTTTCATTCGCCATTCCAGACGCGTGTGGGTTCATACATTCGTTCCGATAGTGGCTTTGGTCTTATTAGTTTTAATCGCCATCGGCCGTTTGTATTTTCAGATCGAACTTCCAAGCGATGTCGTCGCAGGCTACGTCTTCGGCGGAGTCTGGCTGGGGATCAACATCCTTCTCCTTGAAATTCTGCGGATTTTAAGAACAATGGACCCTGATGCCCGACACCCTTAGCACAAAGTACACTCCTTCTATAGTAAAAAGAGGGAGTTTTTAATCGTTAAAAGGAGTTATTATTTGTGTTGTCATCAGCAGATGGAACATTTTTAAATCGATAGTGTATACGGTGAATGGACGAAGGTTACCGTATATTTTCCTCTAAAAGATTAAAAAATTCTAATGAAAGTCTAATCGTTTTTTAAATAAACCTTCACCTCCTTTTTATTTTTTAAGAGTAAGATAATCATTGTAGTCAAAATCACAAGGAGGAACAAAGTCATGAAAATTAAAAAGAATAAAGTGCTAATTCCAGCATTAGCAGCAGCCATTTTAGCAGGAGGGGGCTATAGCATTGTAAATGCTGCTGCTCCACAAGACAAGCCTACTACTGAGGCAACAGAAAAAAACGATGATCAAAGCCAAGCTGAATTAGCGAAACTAGCAAAAATAACAGAAGAAGAAGCTACTAAAGCAGCATTAGAAAAAGTACCTGGAACTGTAAATGCAGTAGAATTAGAGGATGAAGACGGAACAATTGTTTATGGATTTGAAATTGTTGCGACAGATGGTACTCAACAAGATGTGAAAGTGGATGCCCAAACAGGTAAGGTTGTAAAAGTCGAAGCTGATGATGAAGAAGCTGGTGAAGAGAAAGACGATGATCAAAGCCAAGCTGAATTAGCTAAACAAGCAAAAATAACAGAAGAAGAAGCTACTAAAGCAGCATTAGAAAAAGTACCTGGAACTGTAAAAAACGTTGAATTAGAGGATGAAGACGGAACAATTGTTTATGGATTTGAAATTGTTTCTACAGACGGTACGCAACAAGATGTGAAAGTGGATGCCCAAACAGGCAAGGTAGTAAAAGTCGAAGCAGATGATGAAAGTGCTGAAGAAGAAAACGCCCCTGAAAACCAAGCAGAAACAGCTAAATAAGCAATAAAACGGAACAAAGTTTTCAATGGAAAAAGTGTCAGAAATCGTGTCAGTATTTCGCGACACTTTTTTTGTGGGAAAATTCACCAATACAGAAAGGTTGGTTAATAGGATGATTCATACAAACTCTTTAACGAAAAAGTATGATAATGGATTTGTGGCTGTGAATGATTTAAATATTCAAGTTCAAAAAGGTGATATTTATGGCTATCTCGGTCCAAATGGCGCAGGGAAAACAACGACCATAAGGATGTTAAATGGCCTCCTTCAACCGACTAGAGGAGAAGTCCTTATAGGTAATCGGAAAGTCGCAGATCATCTTGTTGAAATTAGAAAAATGATTGGCGTTCTTCCAGAATCACACGGCTATTATAATTGGATGTCTGGTAGGGAATATCTTACTCTTTTTGCCAAATTATATGGGTACGACAAATCCAAATTAAAGAATAGAGTAGATGAAGTACTCACATGGGTGGGAATGATAGAGAAGGCCCATATACCGATTGGCCAATATTCGAGGGGGATGAAGCAAAGAATTGGTCTTGCTAAAACGATTATCCATGAACCAGAACTAATTTTCTTAGATGAACCGACACTTGGATTAGATCCTCAAGGACAAAAGGATATTCAAAACATTATCCTACAGTTAAATAAAGAAAAGGGAGTAACTGTGTTCATTACTTCGCATCTATTAAAGGATATATCGGAAATTTGCAATCGCGTAGCCATTGTTTCGCAAGGCAACCTCATTGAAGAAAATAGTTTAGTAGGGTTATTAGAAAAATATAAAAGTTTATCAGAAACTGGAGAAGTCACTTTAGAGGATATCTTCTTCTATTTAACCCAATCGAAGGAGGTAAAATCACAATGATGCGAGCATTATTTTATAAAGAATTGAAAGAACATGTTCTTTCAAGAAAAGGCCTACTGATTTATTTTGCCCTTTCGATTTTACTAAGCGCCATGGCTTTTTCTTTTGTAACCTTTAAAGAGTTGAGTCTACTTGCCCAAGTCGAAGTGAATATGACGTTTATAAAAATATTATTAGGTGTAGGCATTCTTATTTCCATCATTATCGGTTCTACGATGATTTCAAATGAAAAAGAACAAGGGACGTTAGAAAGCTTATTATTGACACCTTTATCCAACTTAAAAATAATAATGGTTAAAGCGGCAACCATTTGTGTATTTTGGTTTGGAGTTGTCATAATAAGCATTCCGTACTTTTTTGCTTTAACGTATGGAACACAATTATTACCGACCGTTATTGCGTTGATTTTGATCCTTGGAACTTTACTTGTCTTTGGATTTTCGCTGTTTTCCTTAGCCTTTTCTACATGGTTTTCATCAACAAAAAATGCAACCTTACTTTCCATCGTTCTTTTTGTAATCACTCTATTACCAATGTTTTTATCTACCAAAATGAAAAAAGCAGGATTTGCTTATGTATTGGATCGAACAAGTCCTATTTCGTCAACATTATTAACAGCAAAGGATTTGCTTATTAATAAGTTGGGTATGTCTACCATACTTTTAGATATCTTACCTGTTTTTATTTTTTTCATTATTGCTATTATCATTTTATTATTTGCAAGTCGATATATTAAACTAATGGGGGGAGAATAATATGAGAAAGTTCTTATCGATTATACTTATCCTATGTTGTTCTCTTTTGGTGACTCCACCTATTTTTGCACAAACAAATGAGCAGCCCAATGTTACTGTCACAATCCAATCGCCGGTAACTGTTAAGGAGTATCCCGGTTTTGAAACGAATATTAAAGCAATAGTTACCAATAATACCGATCAAGCGATTCCGGATACGATGGCGTATATTACCATGGCTAATACAGTTAAACACTGGACAGTCAATCTTGAGGATTACAGTGCAGATCAGCCAATCACGATTGGAACGCTGAAGCCTCATGAAGAAAAAATGATTGAACTACCAATTCGATTTGTCTATACGGATAAATATAAGCTGTATGTCACAGCGAGCAGTGATCAAGAAAGTGCCGTTTACTCTAGTGATTCAATCACAGTCGATATTCTTGGTAATACAAAAATTGAACCCCTTATTGTTGAGGTTATTGCTATTGCTATTCCTTTATTATTACTAATTTGGATGCTAGCCGAAACATATCGGGCAAGGATAAAAAGATAAACAAGCTATTCTAAATTGGGATTGAATGAAAGAGTTTGGATGAGTACTTTTATTAAAAACTTCACACTAATATAAATAAGGTTTTCGAAAAAAATAATTAGTGTCTCAGGGTAAAGACACTTGGTTAGGAGTTAGTTCAATGAAATTAATTAGACATTTATTTAGTGGCTTTATGCTAAGTTTGGTGTCACTTATTGCTTTTAGTAGTCTCGCGATATTAGTAAACGGACAAAAATTAGTTCAATTTGATCAAGTATTGATTTCGGCTGTACAAGGTTGGGAGTCGCCGGCATTAACCTTAATCATGAAATTTTTTACTTTTATAGGGTCGTTTCCATCTGTGTTTGTGATATCACTATGTACTATCTTATTTCTTTATTTTGTCTTAAAGCATCGAATGGAGCTTATCTTATTTGCAACTGTTATGATTGGAACACCCATTATTAATCAGGTTTTAAAACATTTCTTCCATCGTACACGCCCGGATCTGCATCGATTGATTGAGGCAAGTGGATACAGCTTTCCAAGTGGCCATGCCATGAATGCATTTGCCGTATACGGAATCATTGCTTTCTTGTTATGGCGTCACATACCGTCCCATTTAGGACGTACGATTCTGATTTTGATTAGTAGTGTATTTATTTTTATGATTGGTACAAGTCGAATTTATCTAGGTGTTCACTATCCAAGTGATATCATTGGAGGATATTTGGCTAGCGGCTTTTGGCTTTCAATCGCAATTTGGTTTTTCCAAAGGTATAAAGAAAGAAGGAAACACCAGATGTGACACCTTTTTGAGGAGAGCGATCATGTATGAAAAAAGTATTGATTATTGAAGACGAAAAAGATTTATCTCAATTTATCCAATTGGAATTAGAGCATGAGGGCTATGAAGTACGAACTGCATTTGATGGGAGAGACGGGTTAGACCAGGCGTTACAAGAACAGGTTGACCTCATTTTGTTAGATTTGATGCTACCAGGTTTAAATGGAATCGAGGTTTGTAGAAGAATTCGTTTGGTCAATCGTACTCCCATTATCATGATTACAGCTAGAGACAACGTTTTAGATAAGATTTCTGGATTGGATAGTGGGGCAGATGATTATATTACAAAACCCTTTCAGATAGAAGAATTATTAGCTAGAATGAGGTCTCTTTTTAGGAGATCGGAAGTCCCTCTGAATAACCATACGATCGACTATCAAGATTTGGAGGTTAATATAGAATCAAGAACGGTAAGACGTGGCGATGAAGAAATTGAACTAACTAAAAAGGAATTTGATTTATTGTATCTTTTATTGAAAAACAAAAATAGAGTGTTAACACGGGAATTCCTATTAGAAAAAATATGGGGATTTGATAGTATGATCGAAACCAATATAGTGGATGTTTATATTAGTTATTTACGGGCAAAAGTAGATCGAAAAGAAGAGGAATCCTATATTCAAACGGTCAGAGGTACAGGATATGTCATACGGGATTAGAGGGTAGAGTGAATGAATAAAAGAATCTCAATTAAATGGAGAATGACCATCTATTCAACCATTTCCATTTTTATTATTTTTATGTTGTGTAACATCATGCAACTTATTCTTATCCACGCTTTTACCTCTAATCAAGAAGAAGATCAATTAACGAAACGTTCGAAAGAGATTAGTACGTTAATTGAGGAGCAAGCTAAGCTCAGCGATATAAAAACGGCCCTGTCTGAAAATTTCTTTGATAAAATTATCGGGCAGAATGAAATGATACGGATTTTGGATCAACAAGGAAAAGAACTTTTTGCTATTTCGGAAAACTTTCCTGAGCCTCAATCTAACAAATTGGAAGATGGCTTCCACCGAATTAAGGAAAATGATGAGGATTTTCTGATGTTTAAAAAGCCATTAATCGTAGGGACATTTAAGGGGACACTTGAGATTGGTCAAAGTGTTGAAACGTTTGAGGCATTTATGAACCGAGTTTTTTTTGTCTTATTAGCAGGGACCATTTTGTCACTCCTGTTAAGTATTGTAGGTGGGCAGCTTTTGGCAAGAAAGCTTTTAGCACCGCTTGCGGTCATGACCAACACGATGAGGAAAATTGAAGACCAGCATTTTCAAGAGCGAATACCCGTTATGGAAACCAAGGATGAATTCTCCCAACTAAGTTCTATCTTTAATTCAATGATGGACCGGATTGAGGCTTCAATGGAACAACAGAAACGATTTGTGGAAGATGCATCACATGAACTCAGAACACCATTAGCCGTTATTCATGGGCATCTTTCTTTATTGCAAAGATGGGGTAAAAGTGATGAAAAAATATTAGAAAATTCCTTGCAAACTGGCATTAAGGAAACGAATCGATTGATTACGTTAACGAATCGATTATTAATGCTCACTCGAATGGACAAGCAGGTCGTACAAGAGAGTATCGCTGCTTCTGACGCTACAGAAACTCTGAATGAGGTAATTCACGACTACGAACTCATATATGAGCAATTAAAAATAGAAAAAGAGGATATCAGGAAAGCCGATCGCTTGCTTGCGATTCCTCAGGAACATTTGAAACAAGTACTAATCATCGTACTTGATAATGCCATAAAGTACAGTGGGGATCAGAAAGAAATTGCAATAAGGTCCAGTCATCATGAAGATAAATACAAAATAGAAATCAGGGACAATGGATATGGCATTAGCCAAGAAGATCTTCCCCTTATTTTTGATCGTTTTTATCGAGTAGACAAAGCCCGAAGCAGAGAAAAAGGTGGAACGGGTCTTGGGCTTTCGATAGCAAAGGATATCCTAAATAAATATGATGGAAATATTTCAGCCGAAAGCGAGCTTGGTAAGGGAACTTCCATTACGATTGTAATACCGTACACGAATTAAAGGGACAAGCAACTAGCAAACTAATAGTAATTATCTGTGTTATGGTTAAACTATTAGAAAGTTACTTAAGGTAGTGGGTGTTTTCGTATGGTTGCATTTTTTGAACAATTTCATCCGGTGATGCAGGCATTTATTGCGACTTTGTTTACGTGGGGGATGACGGCGCTTGGAGCAACCCTGGTTTTTGCAACAAAGACCATCAATCAGCGCCTTTTAGATAGCATGCTGGGATTTGCTGGGGGTGTGATGATTGCCGCAAGTTATTGGTCGCTCTTGGGACCGGCGATTGACATGTCAAGCAACCACAAAATCGGTGCTTGGTTTCCCGCGGCATTCGGATTCTTATTAGGGGGCATTTTTCTCTGGGGAATTGATAAGATCTTGCCTCATCTTCATCCAAATGCGCCCATCAAAGACGCAGAAGGACTAAATACAAGGGGTCAAAAAAGAAGTACATTACTGGTATTAGCGATTACGCTTCACAACATTCCGGAGGGGTTGGCGGTCGGGATTGCGTTTGGTGCCCTTGCAAATGGCGGAACGGAGGCTTCTATTGCAGGCGCGCTGACATTAGCGCTTGGAATCGGAATCCAAAATTTCCCTGAGGGACTTGCGGTTTCGATGCCATTAAGAGGGGACGGTATGTCCCGTAGAAAAAGCTTTTTCTACGGGCAATTTTCGGGGATGGTTGAACCGATCGCAGCCGTTGTTGGAGCATTTGCGGTCTCCTTCATTGAGCCATTACTGCCTTATGCATTAAGTTTTGCAGCGGGTGCGATGATCTTCGTTGTCGCGGAAGAGGTTATTCCAAGCTCGCAGGAAAAAGGAAATAAAGATCTCGCGTCAATGAGCTTAATGATTGGTTTTGTCGTGATGATGATTTTGGATGTAGCATTAGGATAAGTGACGAACTGTACTTTTCTCCAGAGGTGCAGTTTTTTATTTGCCACAAAAAATATTTGGTATTTTTTAAAAATACACTTGACAAGACTTGCTTATAGGAACTATTCTTTCCTTAAGGAAACATTTCAGCGTGCACAAAAAACACATAAATTTTTTTGCTTAAAAAGTTTCCCTTATGCAACAATTATTCATTAATGCAAGGAGGAACAACGAATGAAAAAAGGAAATCAAGGATTTAGACTATTTGTTTTAGGGCTAGCAATGGCAGTGTCGTTAATGGGATGCGCTAGTTCAGCAACCCGATCGAATGAAAAGGGACCGGATGATGCGATTCAGATTGTTACGACTATCGCCCAGATTGGGGAGCCCATCGGAATCATTGGCGGTGACCGTGTTAACGTAACAAGCCTTATGGGGCCGGGAGTTGATCCACATTTATACCAAGCAACCCAAGGTGATATTTCAACACTCCAAAATGCGGACATAATTTTTTACAGCGGCCTACATCTTGAAGGAAGAATGGGAGAAATATTTAAGAAATTAAAAGAATCGAAACCAACATTCGCTTTAGGAGAGTCATTAGACGAAGGCCGATTATTAACGGATGAAGGGGGAGCAATCGACCCGCATATATGGTTTGATCTTGACCTGTGGAAGGATGCATTAGCAAGTGCAACGGAAGAATTAAAACAGTATTCTCCCGAAGATGCGAACTACTTTGAAGAAAACAAGCTAAAGTATTTCACAAAAATAGATGAATTAAAGGAAGAGGCGACTAAGAAAATGGCAAGTATCCCTGACGAACAACGTGTACTCGTAACAGCACACGATGCATTTGGGTATTTCGGTCGCATGTATGACATTGAGGTTGTTGGCCTACAAGGATTAAGTACGGAGGATGAGGTCGGGTTATCGGACATTCAATCAACAGTCGATTTATTACTTGAAAAAAAGGTGCCTTCTGTGTTTGTAGAAAGCAGCATTAACCAAAATTCGATCAAAGCAGTCATTGAAGGAGCAGCTAAAAAAAGTCACGACATCACGTTAGGCGGTGAGCTTTTCTCGGATGCAATGGGTAAGGGCGGAACCGAGGAAGGCACATATTTAGGAATGTATCGTCACAATGTTAATACGATTTACGATGGACTCACAAGGGGGGTTAAATAATGGACGTTCTACATGTAGATGGGCTTAGTGCCGCATATCGTAAAAATACAGTTCTTCATGATGTTTCTTTTACAATCAAGCAGGGATCACTTACAAGTATCGTTGGTCCAAACGGAGCGGGTAAATCAACCTTAATTAAAGTATTGCTAGACCTTCACCCGCGTTTATCAGGTACGACATCCTTTTTCAACCAACCCTTAAAAGAGATAAAGGCAAAGATTGGCTACGTACCACAGCGGGGATCTGTGGATTGGGATTTTCCTACAGATGCATTAGATGTTGTGATGATGGGCATGTATGGAAAAATAGGCTGGGTAAAGTGGCCAAATAAACGCCATCGAGAAATGGCACTTGAGGCGTTGGATAAAGTGGGGATGGCTGATTACGCGACCCGCCAAATTAGTGAATTGTCGGGTGGACAACAGCAACGTGTCTTCTTGGCAAGGGCACTGATTCAAGAGGCTGATTTGTATTTCATGGATGAACCGCTTGCTGGTGTCGATGCAGCAACAGAAAGGGCGATCATGACTATTTTAAAAGAATTAAAAAATGAAGGGAAAACTGTACTCGTTGTCCATCATGATCTTCAGACGGTGGAAGATTATTTTGATCAAGTGCTATTTTTAAATCGTACTGTGATCGCACATGGTGACGTTTCTTCAACCTTCACTACAAAAAATATTGAAAAAGCCTACGGTGGAACTGTTCGCTGGTTAAAAGAGGGTGTTGGCATTGTCAATTCTACTTTCAAGTAACTTTCAATGGGTCTTGTTTAGCACACTACTGCTTGGAATTGCGGCAGGCTTGGTTGGTTGCTTGGCTTATTGGAAAAAGCAAAGTCTCATGAGTGATGCTTTATCACATGCAGCTCTTCCAGGTGTGGTAACCGCGTTTCTTATCTTCCAGGTAAAGGATTTGCATGTGTTAATTATTGGAGCTGCTATTAGTGCATTAGTTGGAGCATTATGTATTTCGTTCATAAAATCAAATACTCGGATAACAGAAGATACAGCGATGGGGATGATTTTAGCGGTATTCTTTGGTGGAGGAATCGTCCTGCTTACGCTTGTCAATCAAAGTAGTGAGGGAAATCAAGCGGGATTAAACAATTTTATCTTTGGTCAGGCAGCCTCGATGGTTTCGTCAGATGTTATGACAATGTCTATCCTTGCCGTAGCCGTCATTTTGATTGTCATCATCGGTTTTAAAGAGTGGAAATTATTCCTCTTCGATCCTAATTTTGCAAAGGGACTTAGCCTTTCGATAAAAGGAATGAATTTCATTTATTTAATGCTCCTTGTCCTTACAGTTGTGGTAGGTATCCAGGCGGTTGGTGTTATTTTAATGTCTGCTCTAATCATCATTCCTCCTGTCAGCGCACGGTATTGGACGAATTCTTTTAAGACGATGATGTGGTTATCAGGAATTTTCGGTGGCATTTCCGGTGCAGTTGGAACGACGATAAGTGCTATGGGAAAAAGTTTACCGACGGGTCCATTTATTGTCGTGATATCAGGATCTATTTTTCTATTATCCTTGTTTTTCGGGATGAAAAAAGGATTGGTAGTCGAACATATAACACTTCGGGATAAAAAGAGGGAAGTACAAGAACTTTCGATTTCCAATTCCTTTATAAAGGAGGGAAATCAATGACTTACACAGCATGGATTCTACTGACAGCGTCCCTAGTTGGTATTTCTTGTGGAATTTTGGGGGTATTCCTGATCCTTCGTAAAATGGCGATGATGGCTGATGCGATAAGTCATACAGTCTTACTTGGGATTGTCGTAGCTTACCTACTTACCCATAGCTTAAATGGAATACACATGGTCATTGGCGCGGCCGTAGCCGGAATTTTAACAACGTATTTGGTGCAGTGGTTCCATTCGAGAGGGGTTGGGCAGGATGCGTCCATAGGAGTGGTATTTACAACCCTTTTTGCGATCGGTGTCATTCTGATTGCGACAAAGACAGGAAATGTGCATCTTGATGTTCAACATGCATTAATGGGTGAAATCTCATTTGTTCCTTGGAATACAGTTGATCTACCTGTGCTCGGAAGCATACCTTTAGCAACACTCATGCTATTCATTGTATTATTCGTCGTCATTGCGGTAATCGGACTCTTTTTCAAGGAGTGGAAACTTACAACCTTTGATCCCGCACTTGCAGCAAGTTTAGGAATACCGGTTATTGGATTACACTATTTGTTCATGACACTCGTTTCGGTAACAACCGTTGCTTCGTTCGATGCCGTTGGTGCCATCATGGTCGTAGCCATGCTGATTGCGCCAGCTGCAGCGGCCTATCTATGGTCCGACAAACTTCTTGTCATGCTTTTTCTAAGTGCAGCATTTGGGGTGGTATCAGCCGTGCTCGGATTTTATTTTGCTCTTTGGATTGATACATCCATCTCTGGTTCAATGGCATTTGCCACAGGAATCATCTTTTTACTAAGCTTTATCATTTCACCTCGTCACGGAATGCTTTCAAACTGGCTACGCCCAGCAAGAAAAACGGGTCCATCATCAATAGACCTGTGACAATTCAGAAAAAGGTGGTGGCAACATGAAAAGAAGTGCAAGAATCAACTCTAAAATTCTTAAGTACTCCATTATTCTAAAAGCTTTTGGAATCATTGATAGGGAGGACTTTCAACAAATGATAGGTAGCCCTTCCAATGAATTATCGAAAATCAGATGATTGACAAGGTGGTGTTGAAATGTGATTTCCGCGAAGCGAGAAAAATATCTTTCCGAAATCTATGTGCATTTAAATAATGAGGGTTTTGCACGTGTATCTCAATTAGCAAAGTCATTGAATGTTTCCGTTCCCTCCGCATCGAAAATGGCAAAGAAGCTAAAGGAGGATGGCCTGATCGAATTTCAGCGATATGGGATTCTTACACTCACAGAAAAAGGCGAGCAATTGGCTGTGCAGCTAGCATTAAATCATGAAGTCCTTTCCCGTTTCTTTCAGTTCATAAAAGTTGAGGATGAGAAGATTGACGAGGAAGTAAAAAAAATTAAATCACATATTAGTAGTGAGGTTATAAAAAAACTAGATACCTTTCTAAGGAATGGAGGGTAGGAGAAAAAGGTTCAATCTGGACCTTTCTCCAAGATCCCTCACTACCCTTTTTTAACGGAAAAATAGGCCGTAATCCAGGCTGTAATCGGAATAACGAGAGTTACACTAATTCCAGCGATTTGAATGGTGATCATTTCAGCGCTAAAAATCTTTGAGTTTACGATTTCTCCCATGGAATAGGATAAATCCTTGAACCAAATGAATAATGCAAGATAGCCTCCAAAGAAGGCGAAAAATAAGGTATTCGCGCTTGTTCCTAGGATATCCCTTCCAATACTTAACCCAGAAGCAAATAACTCTTTCCGACTTAGAGTTGGATTATGGTAATAGATTTCCCGCATTGGCGAGGAGATGGCAATTGCTGCATCCGTAATGGCACCAATGGTACTCATAATGATAACCGAAACCCCAATCTTGATAAAATCCACTCCGATATAGAGGGAAAACATCCCGAGTTCCTCAATTTCTTCCTCACCAAACCCTTGAATCATCGCTTTTTTCGAAAGCAAAAGAATGAACACTAATAAGATGACCGTTGTAATAATCGTGGAAAGGAAGGCTGTCTTTGTTGTGCTATTCACTTCATTTATATAAAAAAGATTGATGCCACTGATCGCTCCACATGCAATTAATGTTAAATAAATTGGATTCAGATTCGGGTCATTCATAAAAATGATGGCAATAATCAGTACCCCAAAGTTGAAGAATAAGGCCAAAAAGGAACGTACGCCCTTTTTCCCACCGATAAGGGTCATCAATAGAAATAAAATAGCTGCGAGCACAACTAATGTGTTCATGATCTCGCCCTCTTTCTACTAACAAAAAATATCGTCGTGTACAGACCAATCGGAATCGTTAACGCAATGCCGATCCCACCTGCTAGCGCACGAGCCAATTCCAGGGAGAGATTCACGTTAAGAGTAAACCCTAGTGGAGAGGCATTTTTAAAATACAGAATCAATAATGGAATCGAGCCACTTATGTAGGCGAAAAACAAAATATTGGTCATCGTTCCCATGATATCTTTGCCGACCTCCATCCCCGACTTCACAAGAGCCTTGACTGAGATCTTGTTATTCTTTTCATACAGCCCAAAGATGGTAGAGGACATGGTGATGGCAACGTCCATTACTGCCCCCAAGGAACCTATGAATAATCCTGCCATAAATATCGTTTTATACGGGCGAGTAATAAATTGCAGTTCTTCAAATCGTAGTCCTTTTCCCGAGGTTTCCCATAGAACAAGATAGGCTATGGCCAATGAAACAAAAGTTCCAATTAGAGTCGCAACGATGGCGGAATATGTTTTTTCATTAAAACCATTGACAAGTAACAAAGAGAGGACCGTAAACAAAATAATCCCGATACTGCAGATCAATAATAGACTACGGTCTGGTTTAATTAAATAAAGATCCAAAGCATACGATAAAATGACAGCATTGATTATCAAGCTAAAAATAGAGAATAGCCCCTGTTTTTTTCCAACCAGAAGTAAGATAAAAATAAACATCCAAGCTACAAACATTAAATATTTATCGCGTTTTACCTCTACGAAGTTTCCAGTTAAATCGGTATCATCCTGGTTTATCACATCAATGGTAACAAATATTTCATTCCCAACATGAAATTCGTAATCATAGGCTTTCGATGATGAATATTCATTAACTAAATGAATCCGACTTCCTTTTTGCTCCCCATTTTTTAGTTCCGCAATGATGTGTTGTGTAAATAATAAGTCTTTATTGCCGAACGCATCAATGACTTCTGTTTGATCTTCTACATTCATTTCGATTACTTTTGCGATAGGGCGTTCATAAAAAGAATAATTGTTCGTAACAAAAATATGACTTGCCATGAAACAAAGGAATACCCCTATATAAAATAATTTATGTTTGAACTTCATCTTTTTATTTAAATGTAGGATTGTATTCATAAAAACCTCCACATACCAATATGCAATTTAGTATATCACAGAGAAAAAGCTCGCTGTTCCTGTCCAAATGCCTCACTCCTAAACCCTCGGTCCTTTTTGGATGAAAGTGCATGATTTTCCAGCCAATGTAGCATACTAAACTATCAACTTGTGGGTGGGTTTTGTATGTCTTTTTTTAAAAAATATAAAAAAGAAATTCAGCAACAAGAATTAACGAATACCGTGAATTCAGGATCAGACAAAGAACTGTTAAGTTCGCATTTAGTAGATAACATGGCTGAAATCCAAACCATTTTCACTAACACACCCGATTTGGTTGTGACAAATCTTGTGATTAAACAAACAAAGTCGCTGGCTTCACTAGTGTATTTAGGTGAAGTTACAGATAGTACGATGCTCAATGAACATGTGTTAAAACCACTCTTATTGGATTTTGATGCTGATACCAATGATCCAACACCAACGCCAAAGGTTTCAATCGGCCAAATCAAAGAAGCGAAGACGTGGTCCCAGATTACAGACGGAATATTACAGGGGAAAAGTGTCTTGTTTGTAGACGGGTCCCAAGTGGCAATCCTTTTAGATACCGGGAAATGGCCGGAACGATCGATTGAAGATACTCCGATTGAGTCTTCCATTTATGCAGAACATATCGGGTTCACTGAATCTGGAAGTAAAAATATTGCTCTCATACGAAAGCATATTCCAAATCAAAATTTGAAAATAAAAGAATATACCGTTGGTGAACGAGGAAAAACGAAGGTCTCCATTTTATATTTAGACGATGTTGCCAACCCGGATTTGATTAAAGAACTTGAAACACGTATTCAAAAGATTAAAGTTGATAGTATTACAAATTCTGTGGAATTAGAAGAATACATTGAGGATAATCCCTATTCACCATTCCCACAATTTTTTTTAACGGAGCGTACTGATTATGCAGCTTTGGAAATTTTAGCAGGAAGAATTGTCACAGTGGTGGATGGAGCACCAAATGTCTTAGTGGCACCAGCGACATTTTTTTCTTTTTTTAAAAGCATGGATGATTATACCTCACGTTGGTTGGTCGCCTCCTTTATCCGACTGTTAAGATATGTTGGTTTTTTTATAGCCATCTTTTTACCGGCGACTTATATTGCGGTCATTGCGTTTCATTTCGAGGTGATTCCATTGAAATTGCTCATGTCCATTGGAGTGTCGAGGGAACGAGTGCCATTTCCACCGTTCATTGAAGCGTTAATTATGGAGATTGCTCTGGAGATGCTACGTGAGGCCGGAATTCGACTCCCAGCAAAAATTGGGCAAACCGTGGGAATCGTTGGTGGTATTGTCATTGGACAGGCTGCCGTGCAGGCCGGTATCGTTAGTAATATTATGGTTATTGTTGTCGCGTTAACAGCAGTTGCGTCTTTTATCATTCCAAATTATCAAATGGGGGCATCCATCAGACTTGTACGATTCCCGATGATGATTATTGCTTCTTTATTTGGATTTGTTGGTTTAAGTGTAGGTTTAATGACATTAATGGTTCATCTTATTGAGTTAAAATCACTTGGTATCTCCTATGCTAGTCCTGTATCACCTTTGCGAATTCAGGAATGGAAGGATTTGTTTATACGTTTTCCACAATGGTCCATCCGGAAGCGTCCGGTTAGTTCGATGGCCATTCAAATGAGAAGGGCGGATTCTAGCCGTCCAAAGGGTGACAAAAAATGATGAATGTTGAAGGTAAACAAATCTCATTAGTCCAGTTCATCTTATTAATTCATGGTGTTCAAATTGGGGTTGGCGTCCTTACCTTACCTCGTGATTTAGCAGAAAAGGCGGGGACCGATGGGTGGATCGGAATTATTATAGGGTGGTTCATTGCTACAGTTACTAGTTTAGTTATTATTCAAATTATGAAAAAACACCCGAATGGAACGATTCTTGACCTGTTGACCTATTACTTTGGTAAGTGGGTAGGTAGAGTGGGTGGGGTGATCCTGGCCTTGTATTTTGGTCTATTAGCCCTTTACTCGTTTATTACAGAAGCGATGTTTATTCAGGCTTGGGTCTTACCGCGAGCATCCCTTTATTTATTAATCTTATTGTTATCTATCCCTTCGTATTTATTGGTCCGTAACAATATTCAAATTCTAGGCAGATATTCGGTGCTTGTTTTTTTTATGACAATATGGATTATCTTCATATATATTATTTCTTTGAAAGAAGCCCAATTTCTAAATCTGCTTCCGGTTTTAAAGGAAGGCTGGCATCCCGTCATGAACACTGTAAAAATGACCATTACAACATATGTTGGCTTTGATATCGCCTTTTTCCTTTATCCTTTTTTAAAAAAGAAGGAATCCGCATCACTTGGAATTGTCATTGCGAATACTATTACCATGTTTGCCTATTTATTGATTACGCTTGTGGCATTCGTGGTTTTTAGCCCAAATGAAATTACAAAATTTAATGAACCAGCCATCACCCTCTTTAAGGTCATTGAGCTTACATTTATTGAACGATTAGAGATTGTCTTGTTCGCATTTTATATCTTTGTGATGTCTACAAAAGTCCTCCCACTTATGTTCGTGTCTGTGTTTAGTACAAGCTGGATATTTGGAAAAGAGGACCACACAACACCGTTATTTTGGTTCCTAGTATTTAGTGTTGTTTGTGTTTTTTTGTTTCCTCCTTCCGTAAATATTGATTTGAAGTGGCGTAAGGAATTACATACACTAAGTTACCTCTTTACGTACGCTTTCCCTATTTGTCTATGGGGATATGTCATCATACATGGTCTTTTTAAAAGGAGGAGCTTGAAATGAAACGTTGGTTCCGACAATTATTGACTATTCCACTTTTAATGATGCTCACAAGCTGTGGATACCAAGTTCCTTTAGAGGATACGACAATTGTCTTCATCCTTGGGATTGATCTTGATGAAGAAAATAACCTCATTTTTTACGAGTCCAGCCCTGTATTTAGTAAGGGAGCGAAGGTGCAAACCGAAACTTATCACACAAAAGCTGATACGATTCGGGATTCGAGGAAGTATTTTGACGCAGTGGAAAGTGGCGAGGTTTCAGGTGCGAAAATCCAGGTCCTCTTATTGGGAAAGCGGGTAGTTGAACATGAAGACTGGTTTCCTATTTTGGATACGATGTATCGGAACAGTAATTTTTCGCTAAATACACGAGTTGTGGTTGTAGACGGTCAAGTATCGGATGTCATTAACTATCAGCCGAAAAGCAATGCATATCTCGTGCTGTACTTGAAGAATGTTATTGATAAAAATCATAAAAGAACAAGAACGGAAAAAGGGACCCTTCAACAACTCCATTCTGAGTTTTATGAGAAGGGAGTGACACCAGCTTTATCCCATGTGAAAAAGAGTGAAAGGGTTGAAGTAATCGGAACCGTGCTCCTTGATGATCGTGGAAAATATGTTGATTCTCTTGACTTATCAGAATCAACGTTATTCCTCTTTTTAAAGTATAATCGGAAACATCCAATTAGCTACACGACAATCACGATACCCACTGATAAAAAGGCTGGGATTTTTCATAAGAATGATCTAAGTTTTGAAGTGAAAAATGTGAAATCCAAAATTATACCATCATATGACTTGGGCACGTTTAAATTTGATGTCAAAATCACCATGTCCATTGCTATTCAAGAAAGTTTATTATCTGTAGATATGAAATCCCATCAAACGAAATTCAAGAAAACAATTGAGGAACGGTTGAAAGCGGATTATGAAAAACTATTTAAAAAAATCCAAAGTTATAAAATTGACCCATTTGGATTTGGAATCTACGCTAGAGCCTACCAGTACAATCATTTTAAAAAAATCCAAGATAATTGGGGAGAAGCACTATCACAAGCGGATATCAACGTATCCGTCGAAATAGACATCAAAAGCATGGGCGCAGTCAATGAGACGAGTAAGTAACCATAGGGACGGTTCTTCTGGTTCCACCGGGACAAATTCCAACCCGAAATATAGTAGCCTGAAGCCATAATTGGGTTCAGGCTACTTGTGGTAGTTTATGGTATTATTTGTATAGGGGTTTAACCGTAGACATAATGGAGTAACTTCCGTAAAATGGTGGGACGCGGAACCTGTCCCCGTGACCCAGAAGGAAATGGTGGTAGTGTGTTTAAGATTTTGTTGATTGAAGATGATGTGACGTTGTTTAGTGAGATTCGGGAGCGGTTAATGCAGTGGTCGTATGATGTGTATGGGACCCGTGATTTCAGCAATGTGATGAAGGAGTTTTCAACTATCCAGCCGGATTTGGTTATAATTGATATTCAATTGCCAAAGTTTGATGGCTTTCATTGGTGTCGGATGATTCGAACGCATTCGAAAGTCCCGATTATTTTTCTATCATCAAGAGACCATCCGACAGATATGGTGATGTCGATGCAGCTTGGCGCTGATGATTTTGTTCAGAAGCCGTTTCATTTTGATGTGCTCATTGCGAAGATTCAGGCCGTCCTTAGACGAGTTTACAACTACAGTCTTGAACAGCAAATCCATCTAAAAATTTGGAATGGGGCTTCTGTTGATTACGTGAAAAATACGGTGCAAAATGGGACCGGAACAATTGAGCTAACGAAGAATGAAATGTTTATTTTGAAAATCCTACTTGAGTCAAGTAATCAAATTGTCAGCCGCGAGGAATTAATTAAGAGTCTATGGGATGACGAACGGTTTGTGAGTGACAACACCTTAACAGTGAACGTCAATCGTTTAAGGAAGCGACTTGAAGAAATCGGCCTCGGTCAATCTATCGAAACAAAAGTCGGACAAGGTTATCTGGCAAGGGAAGAGGATGACGCTTAAATGATGATGAAATTACTCGTCGAAAGGCGTAGCTGGATCCTATTTTTTTGTTTCCTTCAGGTGCTAATCCTATTGATCGGATATCTTGATCCATCCCTATCATTTCGTTCGATGCTCTATATTGTTTTTGTCTTTTTCATCAATTTTGTCATATTTTTAATCATTCGTTACAATCGGGAAGTTTCTTTTTATAAAAATATTGAAGACTGGGATACTAGTGTCGGTGTTGATAATCTCCAAGAAGGAAAGAGCCCAATTGAAAAAATGGTAGAATCCACTATCAAACAGCAGCATCATTTTTATATAAAAGAAATAAGCCGTAACGCAATAAGTGTTGAGCAAGAAAAGGATGAGTTATTGTCGTGGATTCATGAAGTGAAGACTCCACTCACGACGATGAAATTAATGATTGAAAGAGTCGAAGATCACAAATTAAAGGAACAGCTCATGTCTGAATGGCTTAGGGTCCACTTGCTTCTGGACCAACAATTGCACCTGCGAAGGCTGCCTTTTATGGAAAATGACCTTTATATTGAAAAAGTTGATTTGGAAAAACTAATCATTCCAGAAATTCGCTCCTTACAATCATGGTGTTTTCAAAAAGGAATTGGTTTTAATGTGTCAATTGATGTGGCGGAGGTGTTCTCTGATGGGAAATGGCTACAATTTATTTTACGGCAAATCTTGACCAATGCGGTGAAATACAGTGAAAATACCGACATCGAAATTAGAGGCTTTCGAAAAAATGACACGACGGTCCTGGAAATTCAGGATTATGGTCGGGGAATGAAGGAGAAGGATCTCCCGCGTATTTTTGATAAAGGCTTCACGTCTACAACCGATCATCAGGATCACGCTGCAACCGGCATGGGCCTCTATCTTACAAAAAATGCGGCAAAACCGTTAAAAATCCATATGGATGTCCAATCTATATATGGAGAGGGTACGACTTTTACCTTAACCTTCCCTAAGAAAAATGACTTTCTTAAACTTACAAGCATGTGACAAAAGTGTCACATGCTTTCATGTTTTGTTCGCTGATTCGAAGGAAAAGGGACCGCACTCTGTCTATGATAGAGATAAGGAGTTGAAAGACATGAATATTTTAGAGGCTAATAAAATTGTAAAAACATACGGAAACAAGTGGAACCGCCAAGAGGTTTTAAAAGGAATTGATATAGAAGTAAAAAAGGGTGAGTTTGTTGGGATTATGGGTCCGTCAGGCTCTGGTAAAACCACTTTACTAAATGTCCTTTCATCAATAGATCGTGTAAGCTCGGGTTCGATTCGTGTCGAAGGCAAGGAATTCGTGGGGCTGAAGGATAAGGATTTAGCTGAGTTTCGAAAACGCCACCTCGGGTTTATTTTTCAGGAATATCATCTATTAGATACATTAACGGTCAAAGAAAATATTATGCTGCCGCTGACAGTTAATAAGATTTCCCCAAATGCTGCGCAAATCATGTTTGAAGACGTAGCAAAGGAATTAGGCATCTTTGAAGTGAAGGATAAGTATCCAAACGAAATTTCCGGTGGTCAGAAGCAGCGGACTTCAGCAGCACGCGCATTCGTCCATGAACCTAGCATCATTTTTGCGGATGAACCAACAGGGGCGCTTGATTCGAAATCTGCTTCGGATTTGCTTAATAAATTAAGTGATCTTAATGAAAAGCGGGAATCAACGATTGTCATGGTCACCCATGACCCACAAGCAGCAAGCTATTGCAGCCGCGTGATTTTTATCAGAGATGGGCAAATCTTTACGAAATTAAATCGTGGCGATGAGAGCAGACAAGATTTCTTTAACGACATCATTAAGACGCAAGCTGTGTTAGGCGGGGTGGGAGCATGAGCTTTAAAAGCCTCATCCTTCGAAATTTGCTAAAAAACATTAAAAACTACTATCTATATGTGTTTGCACTTATTTTTAGTGTCGCTTTGTATTTTGCCTTTGTGACGCTGCAGTTTGACCCAGCGATGGATGCAACGGAGGGGTCGGTTAAGGGCGCTGCAGCGATGAAAGCTGCTTCGGTCATGTTAATCGTAATCGTCATGGTTTTCCTTGTCTATGCCAACGCCCTATTTATTAAGCGTCGCGGCAAGGAAATTGGTTTGTTCCAACTTGTCGGAATCTCAAAAAGAAAAACGTTTTGGATTTTAAGTGTCGAAAATATGATTCTGTATTTCGGCTCAATGATCATTGGAATCTTCCTCGGATTTGTTTCCTCGAAACTCGTGATGATGATTCTTTTGAAAATCATTGGCATTGAAGAGGTTGCGGGACTACGATTTTCAACAGAAGCCCTTATTCAAACGCTGGTCGTGTTTGCTGCCATTTATGTTGTGATTATGGCCATGAATGCGTTGTTTATTAAAAGACAACAGATTTTATCATTGTTCCATACCACCTCAACATCTGAGGACAGAAAACGGAAGGTCTCTGTTCTTGAAGTCATCATGGGGATTCTCGGACTTGCGCTGATTCTTTTTGGCTATTATTTATCAACCAAATTATTTGGTGGTCAATTTTTAGTGATGGAACAAATGTTTATGGTCATGTTAGCCATCCTAGTTTCCGTCATTATCGGTACGTATTTCTTTTACAAAGGCTCGATTCGGTTTATTTTTAATCTCATTCGTAAAAAAGATAACGGATATCTATCGGTCAATAAAGTCTTGTCTTTATCGTCGATTATGTTTCGGATGAGATCGAATTCAGTTTTGCTAACCGTGATTACAACTGTTTCTGCATTAGCAATCGGATTATTGTCACTTACCTATATCTCTTATTATTCAGCTGTAAAATCAGCGGATGAGACTGTGGTGAATGATTTTTCGGTTCCGAACGAGGAGCATGCGAAACAATTTACGGATTTGTTGGATGCGAAGCAAATCGGTTATTCCAAAACAGAGATTGATTTGATGAGTGTGAATACGGATTTATCGAATGTCTTAACGGTTGAAGAGGAGGAGCTTCAAAAAACTCCGATGACAGTTGTGTCAGACCGTTTTGTCGAAGATATTGATGTAAGTGAAAATGAGTCTGTGTTCATCAATAGCAATGCGGCCTTACAAGCATTTTTCACGTTTAAAACAGGTCCGTTTACGATGTCTGGGAAAACGAAAACATTCGAGTTGGATTTTATAAAATCTGAAGAAAAACGTTTCCTTCCGTTGCGACTAACGGGCGGCGGGTTCCCGGTTGCGATTGTAGATGACGCGGTGTATCAACAATTAGCGGCCGATATCGACCCCGAAGTGTTTAATGAGTTTTCTAAATATGTTGGAATTGATATTAACAAAAAATCGGAGCTTAAAGAAGCCAATCAAATTTTCAACGACTTAGAATTAGGACAATATGCGGGGCATGAGTCCCAGGTAGATGTATTTACAGCGCAAAAAATGAATATGGGATTCATCATGTTTATCGTTGGATTTCTCGGGTTAACTTTCTTGATTACATCTGGTTGTATCCTCTATTTCAAACAAATGGATGAAGGCGAAGAGGAAAAAGGAAGCTACACGATTTTGCGGAAACTAGGGTTTACAAGAACGGATTTATTAAACGGAATCAAAGCGAAGCAATTATTTAACTTTGGCATCCCGTTAATCGTCGGGATATGCCATAGCTACTTTGCTGTAAAATCTGGCTGGTTCTTCTTCGGTACCGAACTTTGGACCCCAATGATCATTGTCATGGTCTTCTATACGTTGCTCTATTCCATTTTCGGGATTTTGTCTGTTATGTATTATAAAAAGTTAATAAAAGAAGCACTCTAGGGCTGAGCCGATTTCCTTTTTTGCTGGGAATCGGCTTTTGTGTTGGTGGATTTAGTTGTTGTGTAAGCATGAAGAGGATTATGAGTGAAAAGTTTAGCAGAAATCCTCTTCATAAGTCGGATGAAGAAGAAATGGAGAGTAAATCGCGTTCAAAATCCTATTCATAAGCCCGTTGAAGAGGACTTTAAGTGAAAATCACTTTCGAAATCCCCTTCATAAGCCCGATGAAGAGGACTTTGAGTGAAAATCACATTCGGAACCTCCTTCATAAGCCCGATGAAGAGGAAATGGAGCGAAAAAACCGATAGAAATCCCTTTCATAAGCCGGATGAAGAGCATTAAGAGCGAAAAATCCAACCCAAAAGCCTTTCATAGCAATCCCGCGCCTACGCCTTTCTGGGACAAGATACCTGTCCCCACGCCCCAGTTTTACTAAATCTAAAAACGCCAGAATCCTCTTTTTACAAACACCAAATCATCTTATCACATTATTTACTAAACACTTGTAAAGGTGGTAAAACCCTACCATAACACCTGCTCTAACCAAATTTTTACCAATAAGTATTTAGTAAAATATATAATAAAACCGTTTACATTTAGTAAAAGTCAGAATATAATGAAGGTGTCATATAAAAAGGAGGGCAATAATGAAACTAGTAAAATTGAAATCTATATTCTTCTTATTTATTGCAGCAATGTTGCTTTTAGCAGGTTGTAGTTCATCGTCAAGTGATGAAAGTGGGACAACCAAAGATGGTAAAGTCAAACTTCGCTTTGCCACATGGGATGTTGGAGACGATGTTAACCTACAGCAAGATATGATTGATAAGTTCAATGCATCTCACGAAAATATCGAAGTCGTTTTGGAAGCTTACGGAAGTGAATATGATACAAAAATTACAGCAGGTATGGGTGCAAAGGATGCTCCAGACATTATGTATATGTGGAACTATCCACAATACAAGGCTGCATTAGAGCCGCTTGATTCTTACCTTGAAAAAGAAGGCGCAGAGTACAAAGACAATTTCTATGAAACTCTTTGGAACTATAACGCAGCAGATGGACAAATTCTAGGATTACCAGTTGGCTACACAACACATGTTGTTTATTACAACAAAGCTTTATTTGACGAAGCAGGTGTTGAATATCCACAAGCAGGCTGGACTTGGGAAGATCTTCAGGATACAGCTAAGAAACTATCAAACAAAGAAACGAAAGTATCCGGATTTGCATTCTCAGGAAAGCCTGACCCATATGATTTTGAAATGTTCTTATGGGGTAACAACGCATCTTACGTTGATGAAAAAGGTAACTTAAAAGGAAACGTTGATTCAAAAGAATCAGTTGAAGTATTTGAAATGTTCCAGAACATGGCGAAAGAAGGCTATGCCATCACAACTGAAGGTTCTGGTGCAACAGAAATGAAATCGGGTAAAGTGGCAATGTTCGTATACGGTGCATGGGGGCTGACTCCATTACAAGAAGCTGGAATTGACTACGGTGTTGTCGAAATCCCAACATTTAAAGATGGAAAAAGCGTAAGTATTTTAAGTTCTTCAGGTGTTTCAATCTCTAAAAACTCAAAGCACAAAGAGGAAGCATTTGAATTCATTAAATTCTGGACAAACGAAGAAGCAAATAAAGAAAGAATCGGTTTCGAACTACCAGTATTAAAATCTGTAGTTGAAAGTGAAAAGCTTGAGCAAGATGAAATTAAAAGTGTGTTCTATTCAATGCTTGAAAAGAGTGACGGATATACGCCTGCATCCTTCATCGTTGAGGACTGGAGCCAAGTATCTGACAACCTAAACTATGTATTTGAATCGATCTTTAACCCAAGCACACAAGTGGATCCAACAGAAGCATTAAAGAGTGCAGCTGAGTAAAATTTTAAAATTTAATGTTGTCTAGCTCCAGGCGCCATCGGCTCGAGGTCATAAGCCAATCGCTTCGGAAGGTAAAATACACCTTCTGCCAGCGCTTGTCTTATGCTTGTTGCCTCTGCCAGGACGGCAAGGATTCCAGCGTTAGGCACAGGACGTGCCTGCTCTTAGCTGGAATTGGGGCGCCTTGCNAATTTCTAATCTGAATAAGGGGTCATCTTATGTTAAATAAATCGAAGAAAGCGAATAGCTATCAGCTAGTAAGTAGGAAAGTACCCTATTTATTTATATTACCGTGGATTATCGGATTTTTGGTGTTTACCCTAGGGCCGCTTGCATTCTCATTAGTCATGAGCTTTTTTAACTGGCCGATTACAAGTGCACCATCCTTTGTGGGGATCGAAAACTATAAAACGATGTTCACTGGCGACCCGCAATTTTATAAATCTTTAGCTATTACATTTAAATTTGCCGCGATTTTTGTACCGTTAAATTTAGCTATCGCCCTAATCCTAGCACTCCTCATTACACAACCATTAAAAGGCATGAAAATTTTCCGAACCATTTTCTATTTACCAGCGGTTGTTTCCGGGGTTGCGATTTCGATTATTTGGGGCTGGATTTTCAACTCTGAATATGGAATTTTAAACTACATCCTATCATTAATTGGCATGGAAGGACCGAGATGGCTTGTGGATCCGAAGTGGGCAATCCTGACAATCGTAATTGCGAGTGCCTGGGGTGTCGGAACGATGATGCTGATTTTTTATACCGATATAAAAGGAATTCCGCCAGAATTATATGAAGCAGCAGCTATTGATGGCGCAGGCCCGTTCCGTCAGTTTTTCAGCATTACGATTCCAAGTATTACGCCAACTATTTTATTCAACGTGATTACATCGGTAATCGCAGCACTGCAACAATTAACACTCGTCTTACTTTTAACCGGTGGCGGTCCGTTAAAATCGACCTATTTCTACGGGCTCTACGTGTATAACAACGCGTTCAAACATCATCAGTTAGGATATGCAAGTGCAAACGCATGGTTTATGTTCATCGTCATTTTAATCTTAACGATGTTAATCTTTAAATCATCATCCACATGGGTATTTTACGAAAACGAAGTGAAAAAAGAAGGGAAGAAGAAAAAATGAAGATGGCAAAGAAATATAAAATAATCATGTACAGCCTTCTTGGGCTATTTTCACTTTACTTCTTACTACCATTTGTGTGGGTAATCCTTTCTGCGTTAAAAACAGAAACTGAGGTGTTTAGCTTCCCGCCTAAGATTTTCCCAGAAGTACCACAATGGGGAAACTTTATTGATGCTTGGAAGAGCCAGCCGTTTGGTACTTATCTTAAAAACTCAGTGATTGTAACTGTAATGACAACTCTAGGTCAATTGATTTCTTGTTCTTTAGTTGCATACGGTTTTGCAAGATATGATTTCAAATATAAAAACGGACTCTTCGTCCTGTTGCTTGCAACAATGATGATTCCTTGGGACGTAACGATGATTCCGTTATATATGGAATTCAATATGTTTGGATGGATCAACACACTAAAGCCATTAATTATCCCAGCGTTTTTTGGATCAGCGTACTATATCTTTTTATTAAGACAATTCCTAATGAATATACCGAAGGATCTTGAAAATGCAGCGAGAATTGATGGGGCGAACGAATTCCAGATTTTCTTTAAAATATTCCTGCCGATTATGAAAGCACCACTTATCTTAATTGCAGTATTAAATATTTTAATGGTCTGGAACGACTACCTTGGCCCATTAATTTACCTACAGGATCAATCAAAATATACATTGGCACTAGGACTTGCGGCGTTCAAAGGAGTTCATGACTTACAAATCTTACCGATTATGTCTATCACATTAGTCATGATTATTCCACCAGTCATCGTGTTCCTATTTGCTCAAAAATATATTGTCGAAGGAATCAGTGGTTCGATCAAATAAGAAAAGCTTAATGCGCCTGGATTGAGGAACATCGACTAACTACCGCCACGTCCTGTGGCGAACGTCGATGTCAGCACTTCCTGTGCAAGNAGCGTCGACAGAAGGCGTATTTTGCCTTCAGAGGCGATTGACTTGTGACCTCGAGCCGATGGCGCCTGAAGCTGGACATAGTAAGCAAAGCTTAATGCGCCTGGAGCTGGACATAAGTAAGTTTAACATAGAGTTATCGGAGGAAGATACAATGCGACGTGAAATGAAAAGATGGGAGAACATCCATCTGACAGGGATCAATAGACTTCCCGCACATACTGATTTTTACAGATACGATACAAAAGAGAATGCAACTACATTTAATAGAGAAAAAAGTATTGGTTATACATTGCTAGACGGCGTGTGGAAGTTCTTATTTGTAGATGCACCAGAACTCTCGCCAAAGGGGTTTGAAGCGGAGGATTTCGCAATCGAAAGTTTAGATGATATGGAGGTTCCATCGAGCTGGCAAATCAAGGGGTATGGCAACATGCATTACACAGATGTATTGTACCCGTTTGCCATCAACCCGCCATTTGTACCACAGGAAAATCCAACCGGGATTTATTTTAGAGAGCTAGAGGTTTCCAATCTGGCAGACAACGAAGCACTTATTTTAAAATTCAATGGGGTCGACTCTGCATTTGATTTATATGTGAATGGAGAGCATGTCGGCTACAGCAAGGTTTCTAGAGTACCTTCTGAATTTAATATCACCGAGTATGTGAAAGAAGGCAGCAATCGACTAACTGTAAGAGTCTATCAGTTCTCTGATGGCACTTACTTAGAGGACCAGGATATGTGGTGGCTATCCGGGATTTTCAGAAGTGTCGAGCTCTTTAAAATCAATAAAGGTACGCTTCAGGATGTGTATGTCGAAACACTTCCTGATGAAAACTATGAAAATTTCACTTTGAAAATCGGCGGAGCATTTTTATCTGACCATGTAAAAGGTTTATTCGCGACCCTTTACCATCGCGGTGAAAAAGTAGATAAATTCGAAATTGAAGTAGCTGATGACAAATTCGAGATTAGTAGATTAGTCGAAAAACCGCATTTATGGAATGCGGAGGAACCGAACCTTTATAACCTTGTATTTGAATATTGCTTACCAAACGGTGACAAGGAAATCGTGCCACTTCGCATTGGTTTTCGTGCAATCGAGGTTATTGACAACGAAATTCGTGTTAACGGAAAACGTATTTTCTTTAACGGGGTAAACCGTCACGATGCACATCCGAAGACTGGAAGGACGGTAAGCTATGAGAATATGCTTCAGGATATTAAGCTGATGAAGCAGCATAATATCAATGCGGTTCGTTCAGCGCACTATCCAAACAATGATGTGTTCTATGATTTATGTGACGAGTACGGTCTATACGTCATTAATGAAGCAGACCTTGAGTGTCATGGTTTCGAAAACACAGGGAACTACAATTGGATTTCCGATAATGAGCAATGGGAAAAACAATATGTGGACCGTGCTGTACGTATGGTTAAAAGGGACCGCAACCACCCAAGTATCATCATGTGGTCACTAGGAAACGAGTCAGGCGCTGGACGAAATTTCACAGCAATGTACAATGCCATCAAAGCGATTGATCCAACTAGATTGGTACATTACGAGGGTGACAGAGTAGCAGCATACAGTGATGTTTACACAACGATGTACACTCGCTTAAAGCCGCTTGAAGAAATCGGCAAAAATGCGGAGGGCAAGAAGCCTCATATTTTATGTGAGTACGGCCACGCCATGGGCAACGGCCCTGGTGGCTTAACGGAGTACCAACAAGTGATGAGAAAGTATCCAAGATTACAGGGCGGATTCATTTGGGAATGGTGTGACCATGGAATCGAAGTCACCAATGAAAATGGCGAAACCTACTATTTATATGGCGGGGATTACGGGGACTTCCCGACTAACGGGAACTTCTGTATCGACGGGCTCGTATTCCCAGATCGAACTCCATCACCTGGACTTATAGAGTACAAAAAAGTAATTGAGCCGATTGTAACGGAAGAAGTAAACCTAACTGAAGGAAAAATCCGTGTGAAAAACCTGTACGATTTTAGAAACTTAGGCGGAATCGTCCTTCATGTGGAAGTAAAAACATTCGGTACTGTTATCGAGGAAAAAGAAATTAAACTTCCAAGCATCCCGGCGCATGAAGAAGCAGAAATTATTTTGCAAGCAGATTTAGTGAAGGCGGCTCAGCATGACGATGTTCGCATCAACCTAAGCTACCGTGAAGCAGAAGATACTCTTTACGCGGAAAAAGGTCATGAGATTACAAAGGAAAGCTTTTTACTAGAATCAACTAAAGTTGAAAAAGTAGTGAAGCCTGTTGCTTCAACAGGATCTGATTTTGTAATCGAAGACGAGGCAGCTCAGCTTACGATTGAAAACGATACGTTCAGGGCTGTCTTCTCAAACGTGTACGGAACACTTGAATCCTTCGAATCTGAAGGGGAAGAAATCATGAACAAAGGCCCTGAAGTAACACTTTGGAGAGCGATAATCGACAATGATATGTATAAAAAGGATGACTGGGTGAACAAGTATTTCCTTAAAAATACAAAAGAACAGCTTGGCGACGTTTCATATGAAGTGTCTGTGGACCATGTCGACATCGTCATTACGAAGTTTTTATCAACTGTAAACCAAGCATGGGGCTTCCACTTAACATACAACTACCGCATCACGAAAAATGGTGCACTAAATATTGACGTAAAAGGTGAAAAGATTCTACGAGGCATTGAAATTCCTGAAATGCTGCCGCGAATCGGGGTAACGATGCACCTTAACCAGGATTACAACAATGTCACTTGGTATGGTCGCGGAGATTCTGAAACCTACCAGGATACGAAACGTAGCCAACCGATTGGCCTATACAGCAAGACTGTTCAAGACATGCATACGGATTATGTGTACCCGCAGGAAAATGGTTCGCGATGTGATAGCTCTTTCCTAGCTGTAGCAAAAGGGGAGAACGCATATCTCATCAATTTTAAAGAAGAGCATGACTTCACGATTCATGATTATGAAACGAGTGCTATTGAAGAGGCGAAGCACCGCGGTAAAATCAAAAAGTCACCATTCAATGTGTTGACGATTGATTACAAGCAAAGTGGTGTCGGAAGCAATAGCTGTGGTGAAGACCAGCTTCCTCCATACCGAACAGTGATTGAGGACTTCCGCCTTCAATTTGAAATAAGAAAAATTCAGAAGGATAACCTAGTTGAAGAAAGTAAATTTTTTACAGGACGTTAAGCGATAAGCAGGGGAAACCCTGCTTATCTTGTAAAGGAGAAAAAGTCTATGAAATTAGATATTCAAGAAATCCCTTTTTCTAGATTTGGTTCCTATTTTTGTGTATCGCAGGAAAAGGATTCTAAAGACATTTATATACGAGATGTTCACGGCGGGGATGACGCACCATCAAAGCTTTTCAAATTTGACCTGCTGCAGGATGGTATTGAAAAAGAGTTTGAGATTCTCGCAACCGAAACGAGTTTGCGCTTTTATTTAGTCGAAGACTTAGGAAAATATGCCGAGATCATTATTCCTGAAGAGGATGAACTGCATATTGAGGTAAATGGGGTGGAATTCCGGCTACAGGCAAGCAAAGTGAAATACGATACCTTGCATGAATATGAAGACGGAATGTATGAATACCACATTTATCCGAAGGAATTAAAGCTGATGATCAGCAAGCTTTCCGGAGACATGTCGGTTGAAGCGCCGTGGAATGTGATTGGCAATGATTTTATCGACATTCGTATGAGTAATGGTCACTTTGTCATCGAAAGCTACCGTACTGTTTTCAAGCCAAAGGAATATGCAAGTTTTGAAGCGGGTAAAGAAAAGGTTGAACAACTCTATCAAGAGTGGGTAGAAAATCTCACTGAGAAAAATGAAGTTTATCAGGCTTCTCTCGACCGTGCGGCATACATCACCTGGTCAAGCGTCGTTCACCCACATGGACTGTTAAAAGATTACGCGATGTATATGTCAAAGCTTTGGATGTATAACATTTGGTCGTGGGACAACTGCTTTAACGCATTGAACCTTGGCGCAAAGTATCCAGAACTAGCATATTCCCAGTTGAAAATCTTTATTGATACACAGGATGAATCAGGGGCATATCCTGACTTTGTGAATGATAAATTTGTATCGTATAACTGTATTAAACCACCAGTGTTTGCATATGTTTATGAAAAATTGATGGATAAAAACGATTATTTTAAGGATGAAAGCCGTCTTAGAGAGGTTTATGAATCGACAAAAAAGTATATGCAGTATTTTGAATTATATCGAACCTACGATGGCAGACTTCCACATTACAAGCACGGCAATGATTCGGGCTGGGATAATTCGTCATTATTCCATCGCGGTATGCCAGTTGAAGCACCGGATCTCGCAAGCTTTTTAATCAGAACAAATGACATTTTAACCAAATTTGCAGGGATTCTTGGAGAAGAAGCGGAAGCGAAGCAATTCATAGAAAAAGCAGATGCACTGTTTGCCCTCTTAATGGAGCGACTTCATGACGAAGATGGTTTCTTTGGTCGAGTTGGCAAAGACGCTGAAAAAATCGACATCCGCTCAAGCTTGATTTTACGTTTACCTGTATTAATCGGGTACCGTCTCGAAAAAAAAGTGATGCAACAGCTTGTCGATGACCTAGTAGAAAACTTCGAAACGAAATACGGATTTGCAACAGAAATGCCATCAAGTCCATTTTATAAGGAAAATGGCTACTGGTTAGGACCAATTTGGGCACCGGTCACCTATCTTTTTGTTGATTCATTAAAAAGTTTTGGCTACAGTGAAATTGGAGAAAGAATTAGAGAGAAATACGTAGATCTCACACTTGTCGGCGGGATGGCAGAAAACTTCGACCCGCACAATGGAACAGGACTTGTCGATACTTCCTTTACGTGGACATCCAGTGTTTTTCTCCAATTCATGGGACAAGAGGACAAATAAACTGTCCTACGAATCTAAAAAACGGGACAAGGGACCTGTCCCACTGTCCCGATACGTGGAGGATTATATGCGGAAATATATTGGGGAACTAGGTCTTACAATTGTGGCCATTATTTGGGGAAGCGGGTTTGTTGCAAGTGCGGTGGCGCTGGATCATTTTACACCGTATCAAATCCTCGCAATTCGATTCCTCATTGGTGTTATTTTGTTAGGTCTTGTCTTCTTTAAGAAACTAAAACATATCAAAAAAAGTACGATCATCAAAGGTTCGGTGATTGGAATCTTTCTATATCTGGCATTTGCCCTGCAAACAGTCGGGTTAGTCTATACCACACCATCGAAAAATGCCTTTTTAACGGCGGTGAATGTCGTCATTGTCCCTCTCATTGCATTTTTTATCTATAAGCGAAAAATGGATAAGTATGAATTAATGGGAGCGTTAATGGCCATTATCGGTGTGGGTGTGTTGTCACTGAAGCTGTCCGTAGGCGTCAATTTCGGGGATTTCCTTACCTTATTATGTGCGGTTGGATTTGCCTTCCATATTTTCTACACAGCCCAATTTGTGAAGGATGAAGATCCCGTGTTGCTAACGGTCATCCAAATGGCAGCTGCCACCGTTTTAGGGTTTATCGTCGTTCTTTTCAAGGGTGAAACACATTTTGCAGCGAGCTTCGAAGGGGTATCCGCGGTTCTATATTTAGGCGTATTTTCAACAACCATTGCGTTTTTATTGCAGACAGTCGCACAGAAATTTGTTAGCGAAACAAATGCAGCAATCATTTTATCAACAGAAGCATTCTGGGGGATGGTTTTCTCTGTCATCATATTAAGCGAGGTATTAACGTTTAAAATGATCATCGGAGCGATCCTAATCCTTGTGGCAATCATCATTTCTGAAACAAAACTGAAATTTATAAGGAAAAAAAGCTATAAAGAAGCGGTGTAGAACGTTTTTTCCAAAAGATAAATAATGGAACTATATCAATCAAAGTGGGTATGAAAAATGGCGACGATTAAAGATATAGCAGATTTAGCACAGGTTTCCAATGCAACCGTCTCTCGCGTGTTAAACTATGATGAAACTTTAAATGTGGCACCTGAGACAAGAAAGCGGATTTTCGAAGCGGCAGAGGAACTTAACTATGTCTTCACCCCGAAAAGGAAAAAGGCGAAAAAGAAAGGCGCAGTGGGACTCTACTATTCTTATTCCCTTGAAGAGGAATTGGTCGACACCTATTACCTTTCGATTCGGGTCGCATTAGAAAAGAAGCTTGACAGCATGGGGATGGAAATCTTAACAATTACCAAAGATGACACCAAGAGAAGTCTTTCGAAAATGGACGGAATCATCTGCCTTGGAACCTTTAAAAAAGCAGATATTGAATTGATTAAGAGCTTCGACAAGCCATCGGTGTTTGTGGATGCAAACCCGGATGAGGACCATTTTGATGCGGTGGTAATAGATTTTAACTCGGCAACGAAAAAAGCGCTTAACTATTTGGTCGACTTAGGTCATCAAAACATTGGCTTTATCGGTGGTGTCGAAACCGATATGTATGGCAATCGCTTCAAGGACTTACGTCAGGACGTCTTTGAATCGTATTTAATGGAAAAAGGAATTTATAACGAGGAATTCGTCAAAATTGGCGGCTATAATCCAAAGGACGGCTACCAAATCCTTAAGGAAATGCTAAGTCAAAAAGAAAAGCCAACAGCCGTGTTTGTAGCGAACGATTCAATTGCAGTCGGCTGCTACAATGCGGCCTATGAACTTGATGTCAAAATTCCGGAGGACCTCAGCATCGTCGGTTTTAACGATGTATCCTCGGCGCAATACATGATGCCACCGCTCACCACAGTTAAGTTGTACACGGAAATCATGGGAGAATCCGCGGTGGACTTATTGCTCGAGCAAATCGCAACCAAACGCGAAATCTGTAAAAAACTAACCATTCACACAAAGCTCATCGTTAGAGGCAGTGCAGCGAAGGTGAAGAAATAATCGTTATAAACGGGTTTACTTGTGAGTGCAAAACGGTAAATCGAAGACCGAATCAAATAGCAAATCACATAAACTTTAAAGTATATTTCACAGTAGGCTTAGTGATACAATCTCTAAGCCTTTTTTAAATTTTCGTTTTCGCAAAATCATCCTTAAGTTGTACAAGTTTATTAGATGCTAGAGCGAGTTTGAAAAATAAGCGGAGAAATTTCGCTTAATTTGGAAATAGCACTGAAAGTAGCTTGAATAGACTGAGGAATTCCGACAATTAACACAAAAAGCGTAAAAATGAGTAATTTTGCTTTGCTTAATCGGAAAATCTCCGATTATATCCCCGGAATCAGCTCTATTTTGTAATCTAACCGGAAAAAATCCGCTTATTTTAAATGTCACTGGTTACTCAATTATAATCCACTTTCTAAATCGGTACAGGCCTGATGAAACATGCTGATATGGCCATGTTTGAAGCAAAACGACATGGTAAAAATAAATATTATTTTTATTCTAAGTGAGAAATTCGCAAATTTGCGGTTTTTAATATAGGTAGTAAGTAGGGGTTTTTTTGTGGTGTAGATAAAAGGTCTAGTGGTTCTCCATGTAGCGTAAGGGGACTTCTTCCTATTTTTCCTTATTATTCACTTTTCCTATTGTACCCCCAAATATTGGATACTATAATTATGTTTTGAGTGACGATATAGGAGGAGAATAATGGAGAAAAAATGGGTGGGATTACTTATAACATTGTTATTAGCGGTGAGTTTAGCAGCTTGTGGTAGTACCAATGAATCAGCAAAGAATGACGATAACCAGTCAAATACGTCTAATGCGAATGCACCAGAAAATGAGTCAAGTGTTCAGAAAGAAGACGACATTGATGCTCAGGAATCAGATGAAAAAAATGAAGAAACGAAAAAGGAAGCAGAGGTTTTTCGCTCTTCTGGAAAAGATGCGGAAAAACCAGTCCAACAAGCAGAAAACTTATTTGATTCCGATAAGGTATTCTATTATGATAATGACTCTGTAGAAATTACGCTTACGAATGCATCATTTGTAAAAAAGTTTTCAGCGTCCAACGCGGATCCCGATGACACTTGGTCAATGCGTGAAGCAAATGCAGATACCCAAATCTTATTTCATATAACAGGAACAATTAATAACGATACAACAGATAGATTTCACTTTGGTCACCAGCTAGCACCGGTAAAATTCTCCTTACTTTATGATGGCAAACATGAGTTTGAAAGCTTAGCTACCGCCGAAGAAGAGAATGGTACAAAGTTCGGTAATTCTAGTGTTGCAGCACTAACAAAGACGAATGTCCATATCTATTTCAAGGTTCCAACACCTGTATCTGAAACAGATAAACCGTTAGTACTTAACGTGCTCTTAGGTGAAGAAGAAATTGAAATACCTATAAGGTAAGATACAAAAGCTGAGCAAAGTTGTTTGCTTGGCTTTTTTTTATTATCTTCATCAAAGGGAGTTAATTCCTTTCCAAGTCTTATAAATTTTGGTAACATATTGGCAATACATAAATCGGAGGAAACACTGATGAACAAAAAAATGGCGGGGCTTTCAATTGCAGCAGGTGCGTCATTATGGGGGATTATCGGTTTGTTTGTAAGCAATCTCTACGCAATTGGGTTTACGCCATTACAGGTTGTCGCGGTGAGAGCGATTGCAGCCTCCATTTTTCTGATCACCTATACCCTTTTCAAAAATCCCAAGGCATTCAAAATCAAAGGATCGGACAGCAAATACTTTATTGGAACAGGAATCATTAGTATTGTCCTTTTTAACTGGTGCATGTTTGTCGCGATTGAGGAAACCTCGATTTCGGTTGCTGCGATTCTGCTTTATACCGCACCAGCATTCGTCACGATTTTTGCAAGACTCCTGTTCAAAGAAACGCTCACCATTCGAAAAATGCTGGCCCTTGCTGTCACAATTGTGGGCTGTGCTTTTGTAGTTGGCGTCTTTCCGAATTTTTCAGGGACGATCTCACTCTTTGGACTGGTCGTAGGTGTTGGTTCCGGCTTTTTTTATGCCCTTTATAGTATCTTCGGCAAGCTTGCTCTTGAAAAATATGATTCACTTACAGTCACGGTATACACGTTTATTTTTGCAGCAGTCGCAGTGACACCGTTTAGCGGAATCTGGTCCGCGCTGAATTTATTTGCAGATATCAAATCGTGGGTTTACATAGTTGGATTAGGCTTTTTATCAACGATGCTAGCGTTTATCCTATATACAAAAGGATTACAGTATGTTGAATCTAGCAGGGCTTCGATCATCGCTACGATTGAACCGGTCGTTGCAGCCATCATTGGCTTCTTTATCTTCCAGGAAACATTGCAAATGTGGCAATATGTCGGGATAATCATGGTAATCGCAGCCGTAATCATTGTACAAGAAAAAAGTGAAAGCTTTCCCAAAAATTCTTTAGTAAAAAATGAGACATCTTTATAAATGAGGTGAATTTGAAAAATGACATTTGCAATTGTATTTGTAATTATCCTTGGAATCGCAGCGTTAATTGGAACAATGCTGATAGCAGGAAAAGGGGATGCAAACTATCGTGAAAAAACGAAGCGAAACAGCATTAACCTAACAGTGATCTATACAGTGGTAATTCTTCTCTCTTTGATTGCAGTTGGAATCTATATTTGGAAGTATGCGTAAAATGAAGAAAGTGTCCAAGGGCACTTTTTTGTTTTGGTAAAACTTGAGTGGCTACATAATTATACACGGAATCTTCATGTTAAGATGAAAGACCCGTGTTTTCTTTTTGAATTTTTCCATTATCCTTCGTTTTATTCATCCAATTAACTAAGTATTTTTGGTAATGTTTGATGAACAAACCTAAAACTTTACCGATAAAGTATGCAGCAACTACTGTACCAATCCCGACTGCCCCTAATGATTGGATGAAAATAATACATACTAAACCTGCCACCAAAACATTAATTAAATCACTGGAGATTTTAGCTTTACTTAGTTCCTTGTTGAATTTTTTGCTTATAACAAATGTTAACTCATCATATGGCATTAACGGATATTTAGCAGTGAAATATCCAAGTAAACCAACTGCTACGACAAATAAACTAATCAGTAAAAATGCCCCTCTCATCATTAACGTTTCAGGTGTAGGTAATAGTCGTACAATAAATAAGGTTAAATCTATAAAGAAACCGAATAACAACACAATCACTAATTGTACGATAGCTTCCCTCAAATTGAACAGTTTACTTAAAATCACTTGCATGGAAATAAATAAAACATTTGCAACTACTGTCATGGTTCCGACGGAAAAACCCGAAGCAAGTGCAAATGCATAGGCTAAGGATGAAACTGGTGATACACCAAGATCCGCCTGAATTGAAAAGCTGACACCGAGCGAGAGAAATAACAAGCCCAAAATGTACAAACCAAGACGCTTCATGGTTACATTTATATGATTCATAAAATCGTCCTCTCTCAAATAGTTCAATTTTAATCTTAACATGGATTTTGTTAGATTGATTGTTTTGCAGATTTCCCATTTTAAAAAAATATGTAAACCTATCACCCAGATCAAAAGTATGAAGGGATTTCTTCACGATTTTATCAATAGCCCATAGTATGAACTTAGGGTGATTAATATGCGGAATCAAAATGACATGGCTTCATATCATCAAAAATATTTTCGTCCATCTTGCTTGAAAGCTTTAAATTTAAGATTTAGCAATTGGGAATTCTGGACTCCTTATTATGATAAAACGCATGATCAGATCAAGCTACCTCCAAAATTGACGAAGACACCTGAGGAAACCCTTAACAATTATTTTAGTATTTTACGTGAAGCTGCAAATCCGGGAGGAAGGAGTTGCGGTTCCATCGGTCAGGGGGAACTTCCATTTCCCATTGCCTATAATTTTTTGTCCAAAGGATATCAAGCTAAACTAAGCTATGAAAAATATCTTGATTCGTTTGAAGGTATAGGACATACAAGTTTGCTAAAGCTTCAACAAGTGCCTGATGAAAAACGGGGAATTAGATTCTTCTATGAAATAGAAACAATTGAAATGTCCAAGGACGCAATGGTTGAGTATTTTGGCTATTCGTATGGGTTTATCAAGCTAGTTCAGGAAGAGGATGGCTATCGAATTTCCGATTTGAATAAGATTGGAGAGGATTTTCTATGTGCCCCTTATCATGGCTGGGATCATGATGGGGAATCAGTAGTAGGGGTAAAATTCGGCGAATGGTGCAAAATGATTCAACATATGTACCCAACATTGGAAAATGGATATGTTAAAAATATTTGTTTTCATGGTTATGATGGAGCGGATTATTGTATTATTTTTTTTACATTAACAAATGGAACCGATGTCGAAATTGCCCAATTTAGAAAAGGTGGAAGTGATCTGTGGAAACAGGTTCATATAAAGCCCGAAGAGGACTGTTTACCTAAAAATGGGTAAATCATGCGTTATTCTTTTATGAATTAACGTTTTTTTATTGTGAAAAACAATACAAAGGTAATAAAATTCAACAATAATTTATTGATATACGATAAAATATATGTTAGATTAAATGAGACGCGGGTACAGGTACATCGTCCCGAAAGGTCAGAAGATATCAACAACAATTTCGAGGAGAAAGACAATGTCAATGAAAATTCCTTTTTTAAATCATAAACCATTAAATCAATCCCACCAGTATTCGGAACATGATACACCGGAGCATATAGCAATCGTAATGGATGGAAACGGCCGCTGGGCAAGGAAGCGGGGCTTGCCCAGAGTTGCGGGTCATAAAGCAGGGGTATCAACCGTTGTAAAAATTGTTAAGGCAGCGGTCAAGTTTAATGTGAAGGTTCTAACCCTTTATACGTTCTCCACTGAAAACTGGAAACGTCCAAAGCCCGAGGTAGACACTATATTGAGACTTCCTAAGGAGTTTCTTCATCTTTACCTACCAGAGCTTATATCCAATAATGTGCGGATTGAGGCAATTGGTGATATGGGAAGTCTTCCAGCCCATACACGTGAAGCGATCCAGTTTGCAATCGATCGCACCCGGGACAATGATGGTCTTTTGCTTAATTTTGCGCTTAACTATGGGGGCAGAAGTGAAATATTAAACGCCATGAAAGAGATGTTCTCGGATATGAACGAAGCCAAATTGTCGCTGGATGAACTGGACGAACAGCGGGTTTCAAAGTATTTGTATACAGCTGGTCTACCAGACCCTGACCTTCTCATTCGTACCGGCGGGGAAAAACGGCTGAGCAATTTTCTGCTCTGGCAGTTGGCCTACACCGAGTTCTGGTTTACCGATGTGCTCTGGCCAGATTTCTCCGAGAAGGAATTTCTGCACGCGCTGGAAGAATATCGGCAACGTAAGAGAAGGTATGGTGGAGTATAAGTTGTGAATGGAAATACCAGTTGAAGAGATCATCAAATTGATGGTCTTTTTTTATTTACATTACAAATTTTATAAAGTATTATTATGTTATACGATATATCGCAATACATAATATCGAGAGACATAATAACTTAAGGAACGAAAGAAGGGATGTAAGGAATGGCATATAATGGGGGACCGATGACGGAGGCAATGTATTATGTACTATTAGCGCTGATGCATCCTAACCACGGCTATCAGCTCATGCATGCAATTACAGAAGTATCAAATGGCAGAGTAAAAATGGGTCCGGGGACTCTTTATGGGGTGCTCGCACGGATGCAAAAAGACGGTCTTATTTCATTAGCAGAAGATGATGGCAGAAGAAAGACCTATGAAATTACACCAGAAGGAGAACATGCATTAAGAGAAGAGTATGGACGATTAAAATCGATGATACAAGACGGCAAACTTTTAGAGGTAGGTGATGGGAATGAGTAAAATAGTCCGTAAACTTCGTCCCAGTGATTACTGGCGAATCGGTGAGCATGAAAGCTGGTTTCAAGATATGGCAGTTCAAGGGCTTCATCTAAAAAAGATGGGGTTACGTTTTGCTCATTTTGTAAAAGGTGAACCGAAAAAAATGAGGTACAGAATAGATGTTTCGATGAAAAAGAAGATTTTACGAGAACAGATCGATATATATGCGGAGAGTGGATGGGATTATGTGACGGGCTATGGGAATTTTCATGTGTATTCATCACCCGAAGAGCGTAATGCACCAGAACTGCATTCTGACCCTGCCGAGCAATCGTATACATTAAAGGCACTGGACGAGAAATTAGCTTTAAATGCAGGTATCGTTGTTGTTGCGTTACTATTAATGGTTGGGATGCTGTCTTCCGTTTGGTTTCTAGACGGGACACCAACCTATATTTTGGTTGAGGGGTTAGTTGTTCAAAATACCATCTTAACCATCTTCTTTGGGTATCTGGCCTATAATTCACTACAAGCAGCCATATCCATTCGTGCTTTACGAAAAAGTTTAATTGAAGGAAAACCGATTGATCATCATGCCCAATGGAAGAAGCACCATCGATTAAATTCAGTTGTCGCATTCCTTGTTGCAATCGCAGTTGGATTGAGCGCGATCGTTCCATTCGTACAACTTGTAAAAATGGATACTAAAACATTGCCAGAAGAAAGTCCGAACCTACCGATTGTCAGATTAGCAGATGTAGAGCAGAATCCTGCTTTAATTCGTGGGGAGTCTGAATATATGAGCGAAAATGTTGATTGGTCTAATCGATATACAACTGGATGGAGTCCATTTGCACCCGTACAATATGAATCAGATGAAAACGGGTTGATTCCAGGGGAAATGTGGAAGGACGGTAGTGGTGAATATTCACCAAGTATTGAAACAAAGTTTTATCAGCTAAGTATTCCGGCTATGGCAGACAATCTAATTTCTGATTTAATTAAAAGATATAATTATAGATATCCTATTGAAGATTATGTTGAAACAAAGCATTCAAGTTTTGATCTTTTGATTGTTCATGAGGAAGAGGAATTGAAAGAAGTATATGCATCCAAAGGAAAATATGTTATATTTGTCCGATATCATGGTTATGCTGATATAGGTTTGGTAATCGAAAATATAGTAGATAAGCTAGAACATCAAAAATTTTAGTAAGGCATAGGGAAATTAATTAGAACGTATGTTTGACTTTGTGGTTGTAGAATGCTAAAATTTAGGCATTCAATAAAACAATTTTAGGAGTGATTTTATGGCGTTGAATCCATACTTAGTGTTTGATGGTAATACTCGAGAGGTCGTAGAGTTTTATGCAAAAGTGTTCGGAACAGAAGAACCTAATTTCATGACTTTCGGGTCGATACACTCTGAAGGAGAACTGCCTCCAGGAGCAAAGGATTTGATTATGCATACGAACCTAGAGATAGCGGGCAGCAAATTGATGTTTTCTGATAATTTTCCAGGAATGGAATTTAAAGAGGGCAACAATTTTACACTTGCATACATAAGTAGTGATGAAGCAGCGATGAGAGATGCTTTCGAAAAGTTGAAAGAAGGCGGTACCGTTCAGATGGAGCTACAAGAAGTGCCATGGAGCAAAATGTACGGTAGCCTAACTGATAAGTTCAACATCCAATGGCAATTTAGTCATGAAGCCTAAATACAACATCATGTAAAAATGTAAAAAGAGGTATATTTAACCAGTAACGTGCAAATCCTATTTTGGAATATAATCCTTGAGGTGATTTGTCAGTGTTACAGGGTTTAGTAAGTGGTTTTGAGTTTGAAATGCCTGTACTACTATCCTGGGATGGGGCCATGGCAGTCGTTTTTTTCTTCACTATCTATTCTTTTTTTGGCTGGCTACTAGAAAACAGCTATAACTTTTCCAGGAAACGGGTGTTTTTTAAGGATAACTTTTTCTTCGGACCATTTAAGCCAATGTATGGGTTCGCGCCCCTGTTGCTAATCTTTTTAATTGGAAAAGATATGCATTGGTCGGTAGTCTTGTTTCTTTGTTTTCTAATCCCAACTATAGTGGAGTATTGCAGCGGATTCCTTCTTGAGTTGTTTTTTGGTCGGAAATGGTGGGACTACTCGGCCCATAAGTGGCAGCTGCAAGGCCATATTTGTTTTTCGTATTCTCTTTGTTGGATTGCTTTGTCACTAGTGTGCTTGACATATGTTCAGCCAGTGCTAAGCGCTTTATATGGGACCTTGGGAAACTATTGGGCGTGGATCTGGCCAACGGTTGCCCTCTATTTTCTTGGTGAATTCATATTTGCAATTAGAAGGCACATACCGGAAAAATTACGTGCCGGTAATCCAATTCAATAATGAATTATTAGATCAAATCATAATCGATTTGGTCTTTTTTATAAAATGGATGTAACATATATATTGCGTTACGTAATGTATATGTTACAATAATAAGCAAGGAGGGATGACATCATTTGGAAAACAAAGTGAAGATTGCACGTATTCAAGCTGGTTTAACCCAGCAGCAATTAGCAGAAAAGATAGGGGTCACCCGCCAAACAATTAGTTTAATTGAAAAAGGAAAATACAATCCCACCTTAAGGTTGTGTCTAGATATTTCCTATGCGGTGAATCAAACATTGGATGAACTATTTTGGATCGAACAGGGGAGTGGCAACTAATGAAAAAAATTAAAGATGAGCGATTAATTTTGAAAAACCTAAAGAATATCCGGACTGCATATATCGTTCAAACGATGGGGATTATCGGGATATTGGGATATGATTTAATCACTAAAGGATTAGAGGGGATGAGGCAAAATCCATTATGGATCGTATTCATGATGACTACCATTGTATCTTTATATCTTTCAATGAGCGTAGGTGTAGACCATGAAAATGAAGAAAAATCACCCATAAAAGGTACAATCATCTCTCTAATTGTATTAGCAGCTATTTCGCTAATTATTGGCATTGCAGTAAAATTTACAGATGGGTTTGGGATTTCTGATGGATTCATTTTTGGAGGAATCATTTTTATTTGCGGGCTTATTCCAATCCTCTATATCCATTATCTAAGAACAAAACGACAAGAAGAAAACCTGGATGATTAGTTAGACGCTTAGCTCAATTGAAGTGACCCCAAAAAGTTAGACATTTTATTTTTTAAGCAGCTGATTGGGCGAGAGTTCTGAATTGTATAGGACT
>NZ_LMBW01000002.1:0-306647 GCF_001439915.1 Fredinandcohnia humi
CGCCGTATACGGAACCGTACGTACGGTGGTGTGAGAGGTCGGCTACTCAATTAATGATTAGCCTCCTACTCGATTTTTCTCAACTAACTCATCGTTTAAGTAAAAAAATGCACAAATTTATAAATCAAGATATAAAGCTCGTGATGTTTAATCATTATTAAATAACGTCATCCCGTTTACCCAGTCTCTAAAATTAGGACTAGTGCCGTTCCATATTTCTGTTTTGTACATATGTTGTGATTACGAAAAGAACGGGAAAGGAGGTTCTATACATGGTAAATGGTAAATAATGGAGCTGATTTTGCTCTAATCATAATCTGTGTATACTCCTTATCATCGTTGGGGCAATTTGTTTTTAAATTCCACTATTGGCTGGAGGCGTAGTACATGATCAAGGTTTTATTTGTGTGCCTGGGGAATATATGCCGTTCACCGATGGCTGAAGCTTTCTTTCGTTACTTAGTCAAAAAGGAAAATTTAACAAACAAAATCGCAGTTGATTCCGCTGCAACCAGTCCATTTCAAATCGGATTTCCTCCGCATGAAGGAACTCTTGATATTCTAAAGCAATACAATATCTCTTCAGATGGGCTTTATGGACGCCAACTAAAGAAAGAAGACTTTTGGAAGTTCGATTATATTATTGGTATGGACAAAAGTAATATAAAGAATATCTTCAAGATAACTGGCAAGCCCAATCATCCCAAAATCATTAGGTTACTCGACCTGACCAAATACCGGATAGATGTCCCGGATCCATTTTACACAGGTGATTTTGATGAAACCTATCGTCTTGTTGCAGCTGGCTGCATGGCTTTATTCAATAAAATACGCTGCGAACAAAACTTATAACACCAAGGCATATGAGCTTATCTCGTTGCAAGCCCCACTTCTTTAGAAATAAGTTCATATGATTCAAGTCGGTCCTTTGGGGAATGTGTTATTGTGACAATCATGATTTCATCAGCTTGGTATGATTGTTGAAGATCCAGTAATCTATCCTTCACTTCTTTTGAATTTCCGATGATAACTTTTTGTTTCATTTTTTCAAAGCCTTCATGGATATTCTCATTCTCAAGGTAATTTCTTGATTCTGAAATGGACGGAACACCTCCCTTTCCTTCCCCCTTTTCTCTTTGCTTACCCCACACATAAGAACTTAGCGCGATGTCTTCTGCTTTCTCTTTGGTTTCAGCACAAATGGCAGATACAGTGACGATCACTTGAGGTTTATCCCTTTCGAATCTTGGTGTAAAGTTGTGTATGTATTCCTTGACTATTTCTTCGCCGTCATTGTCGCTCATGAACAGGCCGAATGTGTATGCTAATCCTTTTTCCGCAGCAAGTATGGCACTCTTTTTGCTCGTTCCCAGCAGCCAAGGAACTGGCTGTATTGTCGGAATTGGGGATGCTTTTAAGTTAGCAAATTCATGGTCATCAGGAAAATCATTATGAATAAAATGAAGTAGCATATCTATTAATTCTGGCATAATCCAAACTTGTTGCAGGTAATTGTCGGATAACGCATTGGTCGCTTCCGCAGAACCACCAGGCGCCCTACCAATTCCGATGTCTATCCGATTTGGGAATAAGGTGCCAAGCATATTATAGACCTCTGCAACCTTATAAGGTTTGTAATGTGGCAATAAGACAGCTCCAGAGCCGATTCGAATAGATTTTGTATGTGCTCCAATGTAGCCAAGCATAACTTCAGGCGCCGGACAGGCTAATCCTGATAGGTCATGATGTTCAGCAATCCAATATCTTGTGTAGCCCAAACGTTCCCCCGCTTGTGCGAGCTTCATCGACTCTATCAATGCCTCTTGCGGTGTTTGATTGGCCGAAATAGGAGCTTGATCTAAAATACTTAATCGCATCTTTACCGCTCCCTTCTATTCTCTTATTTCGCGAAGAGTGAGTGCAAAATCCCCAACCTGATCTTTTTCATAAAGATTCGTTACTGAGGTTGAGTATTCATCGATTGAAACTCTGCACTCTATATTTCTAACGGGTACCTTTAAGTCGAAATTACCTTTGTATAAAAGTGTTGTTACATCGTGGTAATCTTCACTTCTTACTTTAAAATCTACTTTAACTAATAATAAATCATTTATAAATTCTTCATGGTAATCCGTCACATTTAATTTGTAATCGTTTAAGTGTATTTCAGTAACCATTGGTCAGCTCTTCTCTTTGATATTTCGTATTTCCATCGCAATGAATAGTCCATAATAAAATTCTTTTTTGTCTACAATTGTTAATCCATTATGCTTAATAAGTTTTTCTGTTTCCCGGTTTAAACAACAGCCATCACATATTTTTTTCCAAGTTGGTGTAAGCCAATCCTGTAATCTTGAAAAAAAAGGATTTCTCATTTTCACATGCTCAAACATAAGGATTGTCCCATTTGGCTTACAGACTCTTTTCATTTCAAGTAAGGCTTTTTCTGCATCTGGAATTGTACAAAATACAAGCGTTGCAACCGCAGTATCAAATGTATTATCTTCAAAAGGTAATTTTTCAGCACTTGCTTGTACAATTTCAAACGGCACCTTTGCTTGAGCTTTATTCGCATTTGCCCTGTCTGTCATATTTGGGTTAGGTTCAATTGCAGTGATACTTTGTGCATCTTGGTAAAGTGGAAAATTAACACCTGTTCCTGAACCAAGTTCAAGTATTTTCCCGCTCGCTTTAATGAGTAAATGGCGACGAATCGTAGTAAATTTTCTTTTTTCAAGTGGTTTCATACAAAAATCATATAGCGTTGGAAATAACCTACCCATATATTTCAACTCCGTTAGCCTTCGATACATTTATTATATATAGTTTTTAGAACGATTTCGAATAATTGGTATGAGGTGGGAACATGTAATGCTAAAATTGGGTAAGATAAAATGAAGTAGAACTAAGGAGTTGTATGTTTTGAGATTCCAGTGGAATTTTATTTTAGGACTTATATTTGCACTTATTGTAGCGATATTCGCGGTAGTTAATGTGGATTCTGTGAGGGTTAATTTTGTATTTGGCCATACAGAGATTCCACTTATTTTAATCATTTTGGGTTCTGCTTTACTAGGTGGCCTGATCGTAGGCATGTTCGGCATTTTTCGTCAGTACAAGCAGCAACGACAAATCAAAAAGCTGGAGAAAGAAATTGAGCAGCTAAGAGTAGCGAAGGGTGAGGAAACACAAGAAGACACAAAAACTGAAATAGAACCAATTGAAAAAATAGAAAGTAAAAAATAAGGAAAGGTGCAGCACCTTTCCTTTTATTATGTTATTTTACCCACACCTCATCCGCTGGCTCCAATAATCCCATCTCTAAGCAGGTTTCAAGCAGTAAGGCTTTCTTTTCTTTTTGAAATTGAATTTCGATTTTCCCCTCACCAAGCGAAACGATTGTTCCGTGCCCAAAGACTCGATGTTTTACGACCATTCCCTCTTTTATTGCATCCGCTGTTTTAATGGCATTTGGATTATATGGAACAGTAGATTTTCCTCGTTCCCGCGTGTTCTTTGGTTCTGCCGGTTGCACCTTAACTGGGGGCAAAATAATATTTTTAACATTTGCTACAAATCTAGACTGGGCAACATCTTTTCCATTGTGTTTTTTATAAGATAAAAGTTCAAGCTCCTGTTCAGCACGTGTCATCCCAACATAAAATAGCCGGACTGCTTCTTCCATGAGACCGCGCTCGCCATCTTTATATTTTGTAATCTCATCATGCGAAGGAATCACTCCTTCAATCAGATCAATCATAAACACCTTTTTAAATTCAAGCCCTTTTGAACTATGAAAGGTTGAAAGAGTGATGGCATCTTTATTTTTATTAAATTTCGAGGCTTTCAACAGATTTTCAAGATGCTTCAATCGATCTGCAAATTGTTCCATCGTTTCAAGTGTATCTGCAATTTCCTCAAGTGTTTGAAGCACGCTAAACAAATAATCCGTTTTAAATCCAAGCTTCTTGCTCATTTCTTTTAGTGTTTTGTCATAGCCAAGCTGATGTCGGATTAACTTAATCGCTTTGAGAGGTTTTTCCCCTTTCATTTCTTGAAAGGTTTTCTGGCATGTTTGAATTTGCTTTACTTGATAGTCTTTTAATCCTTTATATTGGAAAAGTCTATCAAAAATAGACTCAGAAGGCTGCTTTTTTGCCAACCAGAACAATTGTTCTCTCGATAAATAAAATCCACACTTCGTGTAAATTTGTTCAAAAATATCGACCCGTTTATCTGTATAAGTCATTCTCATAAAGTTCAATATGTCTTTAACGACCCAATGAGAGAAAAAGCGATTATCGGAATCCTTTATATAAAAAGGGATTTGATTCCGATCAAGCTCATTAATTAACATGATTGATGAAGAATTATTTCGATACAATACCGCTACGTCCTTCTTCCTTTCTACCCTATCAATTTCTTGCACAAGGTATTTTGCCTGGATTCGATAATCCTCAAATTGTTTAATAACAATTGGCTTTTGCACCGGATTCTCTGTGAACATATTTTTGTCATAACGGTCTTTATTCCGCTTAATGAATCGATTGGCGACGTCGACAATATCCTTTGAGGAACGGTAATTCTGCTCCATTTTTAGAATAACCGCGTCTGGGTATACCTTTTTAAAATCAAGCAAATATTTCGGCTCTGCTCCCCGCCATGAATAAATTGACTGATCATCGTCTGCCACTACATAGAGGTTTCGATGTGGCCCTACTAGTTTTTCAATAATCGCATGCTGAACAAGTGATGTGTCCTGGCTTTCATCTGTAAGGACATAATCATAGCGGTTTTGATATTTTTGAAGAATCATTCCATCATTTATGAATGCATCATTTGCAATGGTTAACATATCGTCATAATCCAATAAGAGATTACTTGGGTTTGCGTTCTTTATTTTTTCATATTCCTCAAAAATGGTCTCGACAAATGGAATGTCACAATCTATATTTCTCCACTCTTCCCGTGGGAGAAGCTTATTTTTAATAAAACTAATATACGTTGTTAACTCCTCAAGCTGCTCTTCCGTGATATTCTCACCATTCAATGATTTATAAATTTTCCTTACTAGCAATTTTTTATTTGGACCGCCATCTTGATTGCCTTCAATCAATTGGTAGGAAACGTTTCGTTTATAAAAATAGTCCCGTACCACCTGAAATGCAAGACTATGAATGGTTGAAAAGTCTACTGAATCCGTAGGGTGTTCCGGAAAAAAGCGAGCAAATCTTTCTTTCATATCAGATGCTGAAGCGCGGCTAAACGTAACTGCCTTAATTCGTGAAGGTTCTACTCCTTCTTCTTCAATTAAATAACCAATTCGCATAATCGTTGTCGTGGTTTTACCTGAACCAGGTGACGCTAATAAGAGTAAAGGACCCTTTGTGTGGAGTACGGACTTTTTCTGAACGTCATTTAGCTTTACACCGAGCTGCTCTTTCTTTCGATTAAAAAAGATTTCCCCTTTATTCATGTTAGCCCACCTCCTTTTCATTCGAAATTCCATTATAAATTCTATCATTTTTATTGCCAAGCATGTTGAAATCCATACTAAGTACAAAGACATAAAACAAGGGAATAATTGGTACGTTATATAAAGAAGAATATTAGAGGTGATAAACTTGGATTACAGAATTGAAAAAGACACGATGGGAGAAATTAAAGTTCCAGTTGATGCCTACTGGGCTGCCCAAACACAACGTAGTAAAGAAAATTTTCGAATCGGAACGGAAAAGATGCCACAGGAGGTCATCAAGGCCTTTGCCATTTTAAAAAGAAGTGCTGCTATCACAAATGAAAAGCTTGGGAAACTCGGTGCCAATAAAGCAAAAGCTATTACAAATGCCTGTGATGAAATTTTATCGGGGGCAATTTTTGAACATTTCCCGCTTGTTGTATGGCAAACCGGGAGCGGGACGCAAAGTAATATGAATGTGAATGAAGTTGTTGCCAACCGTGCCAACCAATGGTTAAAGGATCATGGAATGGACGAGAAAGTCCATCCGAATGATGATGTCAATATGAGTCAAAGTTCAAATGACACGTTTCCAACCGCGATGCATATCGCAAGTGTGAAAGCAGTAAATGAAGGCCTTCTCCCAGTTATTGATACGTTAAAAGCTACTTTAGAACAAAAGGAAAAAGACTTTGATTCAATCGTAAAAATTGGAAGAACCCATCTCCAGGACGCAACTCCACTAACACTTGGTCAAGAAATTAGCGGCTGGGTCCATATGTTAAAGCGTTCCAAAGTGATGATCATGGAATCGACTGAAAAAATGCTTGCACTTGCGATTGGCGGTACAGCAGTTGGTACTGGAATTAATGCCCATCCGAAGTTTGGTGAGAATGTGGCAAATGAAATTTCAGAATACACAAAGCTTACCTTTTTCTCATCCGAAAATAAATTCCATGGCTTAACCAGTCATGATGAGACTGTCTATGCCCACGGGGCTTTAAAAGCATTGGCAGCCGATTTAATGAAAATTGCAAATGATGTCAGATGGCTTGCAAGTGGTCCGCGCTGCGGTATTGGAGAAATTACGATACCTGAAAATGAACCAGGAAGCTCAATTATGCCTGGAAAAGTAAATCCCACCCAGAGTGAAGCTCTTACAATGGTTGCTGTGCAAGTGATGGGGAATGATGCAACAATTGGAATTGCTGCTAGTCAAGGAAATTTTGAGCTTAATGTATTTAAGCCCGTCATTATCTATAATTTCCTTCAATCGGTACGGCTTTTAGCTGATTCGATGGAATCTTTTAATAAAAACTGTGCAATTGGGATTCAAGCAAATGAAGCAATCATTTCTAAAAACCTGCAAGATTCATTAATGCTTGTAACAGCCCTAAATCCTTATATTGGTTATGAAAAATCTGCAACTATTGCAAAACATGCCCATAAACATAATACATCTTTAAAAGTGGCAGCCTTACAGCTAGGTATTTTAACAGAGAAGGAATTTGAACAATACGTAAAACCTGAAGATATGGTGCATCCAAACGAATGAAAACAGCCTTCCAATTTGGAAGGCTACCCCTTTTTATAATTTAGAAAATTCCTCTACTAATTCATTAAATTTCTTCAAAGAATTTTCAATTGGATTCGGTGTAGTAAGGTCTACCCCTGTCTTTTTCAATAGTTCAAGCGGGTAGTCCGCGCTGCCGCTTTTTAAGAATTCAAGATAGGAAGTTAACGTCGTTTCGTTCCCTTCAAGAATCTTCGTTGCGATATGAATCGCCGACGCAAAACCTGTAGCGTACTTATAAACATAAAACGGACGATAAAAATGTGGGATTCGTGCCCAGCCATATTTTACTTCATCATCAAACACAAGTTCTTCACCATGGTATTCTCTAAACAACCCTTCATATACTTCGCTAAAGGATTCTACATTTAACGGCAGCCCCTGTTCAGCCATTTCATGGGTTTTCTTCTCAAATTCCGCAAACATGACCTGAGTAAATAAAGTCCCTTTAAATTTATCTATAAAATGATTGATGAGGAATTTTTTGACCTCCTCATTTTCTTCTGTGTTCAATAGGTAGTTGATTAACAATACCTCGTTCACAGTTGAAGCGACCTCAGCAACAAAAATACTATAACGGGCTGTAATTTGCGGCTGATGCTTTGAGCTTAATTTACTGTGAACGCCGTGACCGCATTCATGAACCAACGTAAATAAACTATCTAGGTCATCCTGGTGATTTAAAAGTATATATGGATGCACTCCATATACCCCTAAATTATAGGCGCCCGAACGCTTTCCAGGGGTCTCCCTAACATCGAAATAACGTGATTTTCTAAATTCCTTAAGTGCATAGATATAATCCTCACCTAATGGAGCAAGTGCCTTACACATTGTTTCAAATGCTTCTTCATAGGAAATATCTTTTTTTGCCCCACTGACAAGTGGAACGCTTAAATCATATTGGTGAAGCTCCTCTAGGCCCAATTTTTCCTTCCGGATGCTGGTGTATTTGTGCATGGCACCGATATTTTTCTTTGTTGTTTCGATGAGATTTTCATAAACGTCTTTTGGAACATTATCCCCGAATAAGGCTTTTTCAAGTGCTGATGGATAGTTCCTTAACTTTGAAAGTGTGACATTGTTTTTAATCGCCGCTGACAATGTTGATGCGATTGAATTTTTCAAGTGTACATAAGGCTCATAATAGGCTTTATAAGCCACTTTTCGCTTCTCACGGTCTTCATCCTCAATAAGTTTCGCATACATCCCTCTTGTTAACCGGGCCTTCTCCCCGTCATCCTTTGTGATCATTCCAAAGCGAATATCGGCATTATTAATCATTCCGTATGTCGTACTTGGTGCAGAAAGAGCCTCACCCAATCGAGATAAAATTTCTTCCTGGTCTTTATTTAATACATGAGGCTTATAACGGAAGGATTCCAGCAGTTCTTTTTCAAAATACTGAAGCCCATCTTCTTCGGAAATGTATCGTTTTAAAGTTTTTTCATCCAAGCTTAATAAAAATGGCATAAAAAATGAGTTCGCGGAACTTACCTTTACACTAAGCTGTTTTGCACGATCTAAATAAGACTGTGATTTCGTCACCCTTGTATCTTCATCTACTTTAAGCATTGCATAGGCATAGAGCTTGTTAAAATGGAGAGACATTTTTTCGCTTAAGGTTAGATACTCACATAACGAAGGTCCGTCATGAATATTTCCATCAAATTTTCCAAGCTCATCCCCCATTGTTTCAATGAGTTGGTAATCTTCCTCCCATTTACTTAGGTCAGAATAGAGATCATCTAGGTTCCATTTTTCTTGTTCAGGAACCTCATTTCGAGACGTATACGTAGTTGTCATGGCAATTCTCCTTTGAATTAAGTTAAAACCCTTTTATTATGTAGGAAAGAAATATATGATATGAAATAGATATGTTTCATTTTATTGTATATGATTTACATAATTTTGTAAAAAATGAAAGGAATGTTCATACATGGCTTATACATTGCCTCATGTAGAGGACTCAGCGGCATCAACATATCTTCCTCCAAAAGGAGATTACGAAATATTCGTAGATGAGGCCCATTATGAAGAAAAGATTCGTGAATGGGGTCTTTCCGTTAAAAAAGAATACTGGTACAAAGAAAGAACTCACCAACGAACCGTAAAGATAAAAGGCTATGAGGTGTACGGTAAAACACAGGAACATTATACAATTGTGCTTGAATTTGAGGATGGCAATCTTACCTGTATTCACCCTGCCTATTTAAAAGAAATGCAATCACCGAACTTTACGAAAGCTGCTATCTCCGATTCTACGATAGCTCCCTCAAAGAAAAGGGAAACTGCGAGTAAGGTTAAGGCTGAAAAACCGACAACTCCGGAATCAATGCCAACTGTTAAAAAGGAACAACCTGAGAAAAAGACGAAAAAAGAAAAAGCACCAAAAATCGAATTGCCGATGGATAAGGTTCATTTTACTGCTTCAGTTAAACAATTCGCGCAGACATGGAATCATTTTAACGAAGATAACGATGAAGTAGTTGTACTTGAAAATGTTGTGGTGCAGCAAGAGGATCCAATTGAAATTGGACTGGCTTGGTGCTCCCACTCAAAAACTTTAAAGAAATTAGAGCTTGAACCTGGAAATATTCTTGAATTTGACGCGAAAATCGTGAAAAAGAAACTTGCAAAAGGTAAAGATGTCGAGGAAGAATTTATTATTGAGGACCCGGTTCACTATAAAATCAATAATCCATCAAAACTGAAAAAAGGCTAAAAGAGCATTTGTTCTTTTAGCCTTTTTTTTGTGTATATTTCTTTCGGTAATGTCCAAGTGTAAGTAGTGGGAAGATATATCGATAGCTGTGGTAATGCATGTAAAAATCACCTGGCAAACCTTGCCCCTTCGGATAATTTGTCGTCCAGTCATCTCGGTCCAAATTGTCAAGAAGAAATCGGATCCCTTTCTCGATGGCCTTTGTTTGTTTATCATTTGCTGCAATAAGGGCATCGACTGCCCATGCAGTTTGTGTTAATGTACTTGTCTTCAAAGGAATATATTTATTACTACTATCGCTCTTACAAGATTCACCCCAGCCACCATCTGGATTCTGAATCGATTCAAGCCATGTGGCAGCTCTCATAATAGATGAGTGCGTTGACACAACACCAATAGCATGTAATCCCGTAATCGCTCCCCATGTACCATAAATAAAGCAGATTCCCCAACGGCCATACCATGAACCATTGCCCTTTTGATTTTTATATAACCATTTAATTCCTGATTTAACAGAAGGATTGTCTTTAGGGAGCTTCGTATATTTACCAAGAAACTCCAGTGTTCTACCTGTTAAATCTACTGTCGATGGATCGGAAAAAATATATTCCGCTTTTTTAATTGGCAAAAAATTTAGAAACTTATTATCTGTATTTTTTTCAAAGGCAGGCCAACCACCATCATTGTTTTGCATGGTTAATACCCACTGTATACCTCTATCCCATGCTTGCCTATATATGGGTTCTTGTTTAACCATTCGTGCGATTGAACGTAATGATGCGGTCGTATCATCTACATCAGGTTGAATCGTATTCATGTCAGCAAAACCCCATCCACCAGGAAAACTTGAAGGATTTTGAACGGACCAATCCCCATATTTAACATGTTGCCGCGTCAATAAATAGTGATTTGCTTTTTGGATCATAGGATCTGTTGATGAGACACCTGCTTCTTGCAATGCATATCCAAGTAGTGAGGTATTCCATACTTCGGCGGTTGTGAATTGTATATGTGTATGGCCGCTTATTTCAGTTTTCATCCCCTTTAACCCGTTGACGGCATTTATAATAATTGGATGTCTTTTTGGATAACCCAAGCTAAGTAATGCAAAAATCATCAGAAATGTTGAACTAAAATAACCAAGAAATGTTCCATCCGGTTCGATCCTGTGCAGCATATATTGCTTAGCTTGTTCCGTTGCTAGTTGGTGAAGATGTGAAGGAAGCCCAATTAAGCTTTTGCTTGCCTGTTTGATAGTTGAATAAAAGGATCGCCATTCATGTGAATTTCGGAAATCAAGGCCGTCTTCGCCTCTCTTAATATTTATATCAGATAAATTGGGACTCTTATTTGTTGTAAGACTATATTTTTTGTCTGCAAGTATCATGATGGGAGTAAGATTAACTCTGGCGTATTCGGAAAAACTATAAAAATGAATCGGAAATGAGTGTGGCAACAGGATGAGTTCAAGCTGCAGTGGAAAAAAGGCTGGCCACTTTTGCTGACCTGTAAGTGTAAGCATCAATTTTGATAACATATGTGTTTGCTTGAGTCCCCCATTTTTTACAATAAAGGATTTCGCGCGTTTCATTTTTAAGTCGCTCTTTTCTAGATATCCCGAATAAAGCAATGCATAATATGCCTCAACAGTCGAAGTTAGATTCCCATCCCCTTCATCATAAAAAAGCTTCCATGCACCATTTTCTTCCTGCCGACTTAAAATCCGTTCTGTTAATTGTTGAATCAATTTCTCATCATTTATTTCGAGGCTTCTTAATAAGATAATCATATAACAGTCGGTCGAAATGCCTGTTTCAAAGGGATACTTCCATGCTCCGTTGGATGATTGGTCCTTTCTAATGGTGTCAATTAACTTCGTCAAGCCGTCATTCACCTTGTCAAACATACGTAACCTCCCTTTTAGCCTACTTCATACATATTCACAATAAAGTAAGAGAATTCATAGAGGAGGCCATCAATGATGTGGAAACTATTTAAAAAAAAGAAACTCCCACTCTCTGAATCTCTATTACAAATCAAAAAAGATGTAAAGAAACGGCAAAAACGACCAGTATTTTTGCCATCGCTTACTTTGGAGGAAAAGCTGCTGATTCAGCAAATTACTGGGATGACGAGAAGCCACAATCTAAATAATGTGACGAGGACGAAAGCCTACCTTGATTTCTATAGGGCACACCCCGAAATCCATTGGGCATTCCTTGGCCATATGGTGTCCCGAAATGGTGGCTGGAATATGACGGATTTAGAAGGTGGACAGCTTTCAAGGCTTTTAACAAGGAAGGAAACAGAATCATATTTTTCATTTTTGGAACGTGGAAATTGGTTGATTTTCCAGGATGCCTTCCCTCAGTTTTTACTATATGAGGCAAGCAAACTATATCAGCAAAATTTATTTTACCTACTCCCCCACTTTCATGTTTCTGTTTTTATGGAGTCAGTATGGAATGATTTTTGGGTGAGGCAAGATACGTACACACTAACCGTTGCTCAAATTATTAATGAGCAAAGCTATCTTGAAGATCGAGTGATTTCAAATTCCCATTATAAAAAAGAAGTCTTTGATACATTGGAATTCAAACTCCAGGATTTTTTAGATTTGAATCATATTTTATTTCCGTATGAAGATAAAGGGAAAATTCATTTAATCGGGCAAACCCTCCATCAATTTAAAAGTGTTCGTGAACGAATTATGTTAGGCAAACGCTTATATTCCATCTTATTTACTGATAAAAAACGACTCAAATCAGTTGTGAACTGGGCAAAGAAAGTCCAACATTCAGGGTCAAGAAAGGATTACTGGCCGCATATTTTTAATAATGTAGATGAAGGCCTGCCTGGTTTCCTATTGAAGTCACGAGTGAAATCCTGTGAACTTACAAAAGGTTCGCCAAGAATTTACAGTCCGAGATTAGAGATGGCTTGGGAAAACAGAAAACATAAACCCGCCGAAATGGGGGATTGGTACAAGGATTGGGAAATTATTTATTATCTTACACACGATACAGATAAAGTGGATGGAGAGATTCTTCATGAATACTGTAAAACCCTTGAAAAACTCGAGCTCGCAGCGATTGCCAAAAAGGCAATTTCGATTTTGGACTAATTCAGGACTTATCCTCACGATTTTATTTGGAGCCTTAATTGGCACATATTTAGACTTGTTTTATGTTGGAAAAGGCTATTATTCTTTTCCGTTGCGTCCATTCCCTGATATATTTTCGATTCATATTGGCTTTACCCTTGTTGGATTGCCGCTTATACTAGCTGTTTTTCTTTTTATTTATGAAAAATTGAATTTCGTAGGAAAGATCAGTGCTGTGCTGATCCTAGCGTCAATAATGACGGCAGGTGAAAAACTTTCCGAGGGATTTGGCTGGTTTCTACATGATCCAGAATGGAAGCATATATATTCACTTTTTGGATATACAATCTATCTTTCATTCATGCTCATCGTCTATTCTTTTGTCAGTATGAAAAAAACCTGACTCGATACGGGTCAGGTTTTCCGATTACGATCCTAAAGCAAGCTTACTCCTTTTTTTACAAAGGGTTGCATTAACTCCCTGGCTTTGCAGCTGTATAAGGATTTGGTGGATCGATTTTTTAGGCTTTGCTTTTTTTACAGGTCTTTCTTCCTTTGACATAGCTTCGTAATTTGAGGGCTTCATAATCATAAAACTCCTTTAGGAATAAAGATTTCGATTTTCTCTTAGTTTTTCCTCGTTTAGAAATTCGATAAAAAAGTGTAAAGCAAGCTTTGGCTGTTTTTTTAAACGTGTAATATAGTCTTGCTGGCGACCTGATGTTAGCAAGTCACTTTTTTTAATTCTTTCAATGATATATTCAGATGAAATGGCCTCAATTTCCTTTTTCTTCAACTTTACTTCTTTAGATAAAGCAAATCCGATGGCACCAATGATTGCATAAATAAGAAGGGAAGGAATTGCTTCTTTTGTAAACGGCATAAAAAATAGTAAGAAACCTAAGTTAAAAAGTGAAATAGTGATCAATGGAAATGACCAGAACATGTATTTAGATGTCTTCATCATGATTGGAGCAATTTTTTTATGTAACTGATCAAGTTCCTTTGTAATAAAAATTGGCAAATTCTTTGTCGTAATAATATTCATATTGAACTACCCCCTTGGATTTTCGAGGAAGTGGATTCCTAAAATGGATATACTAAGATTATACCCCGACGAACGTAAGTTCGCAACCTAATACTCTTTTACAATTAAAGCATTCATCTCCCACCTTGTTGGATGAGAAAAGACCTATATCATTTATGATATAGGTCTGTAAAAAGCAAAATAAGACCTATACCATGTTTTTGGTAAGGTCTTGCTAACAACGGTATAGTTGCCAACAAAGCCGAGAGAATGAACCTCTGTATTGACGACTTTGCTGTTAAAGCTACTCCCCTTAGGGTATTCAGTTATTTTATATATATATTTTAACAGATGGGATGGGTTCTTACAACCATTTAATTGAACAATCCCAATTGGAAAAGTAGGTGTAGAATTTCATTCCTTAATGATGTCAATAATTTGCCCATCTGTTGAAGCTGTTAAATCAGTTACCTTTAGCTCGACCTGCATTCCTATTCTTCCGGCGCTAACAATGAGGCTATCTAGATTCGAAGCTTTCGCATCAATAAATGTAGGATATGCTTTTTTCATGCCAATCGGAGAACAACCGCCTTTTATATATCCCGTATGTTTTTGGATATCATTTACGGGTACCATATCGACTTTTTTAACTTCAGCTACTTTCGCGCACTTTTTAAGATCAAGCTCTTCTTCCACTGAAATTATAAACACAAAGATGTCTTTGTTGTTTCCTTGGGCGACCAAGGTTTTATAAACCTTATTTGGTTCTATTCCTATCTTATGTGCAACTGATACACCGTCAATTTTTCCATCATTGCTTTCATATGTATGAATTCCATATTGGATCTTTTGGGAATCCAAAATCCTTATGGCATTCGTCTTTCCCGTTGCCATTGGTTCGCCTCCTTATGCGATATCTTCAAAACAGGTAATCCGATGACTGCCTGTTTGTTACCTACTTTTCGCAGTAGTGATATGTGCTAAATGGTGGTTGCCATGCCATGCGCAAAATCCTAAAAAGAGACCTAATTTCATTTCTCCACCTTCTGGGTGAACATAAGATAGTTGGAAATCGTCCATCGAAAAATTTTGTAAAACTGTGACCCAGCGCAGGTGAACTCCATCAATGATTGCTAATGAGGCATCTACCGGTAAAGCCGAATCTGAGAGTTCAGCCCATTTTGCTTCATCATATGGTTTAATTACCGGGTTGCTTTCTGTCACAGCTAGCTTAAAACGAATATATGAATTCATTGATGCATCAGCAATATGATGAACAACTTGGCGAAGTGTCCATCCGCCATTGCGATAAGGTGTATCAAGTTGTTCATCTGTTAAATCTTTCACTGCTTCTTTTACCAATGATGGTAAAATCTCAATCTCTTTCATCCAACCTGTAACTAATTCTTCCGTCAAGTCTCCATCGAATTTGAATTCCCCTATCGGATAACGTTCGTCCATTCTGGTTCCCCTCCTAAAAATTCGGAAAAATAAAATGATTAATACTATTTTAACAAAAATGAGGAAAAATTTCCGTAAATGACTTTACCTGGGGATTATAAAATGAAGAAGAATAGGCGAATCTTAGAGGTTCGCCTATTTATACGATTTTCACATAAAATGTACGAGTTCGAGGTCCATCAAATTCACAAAAATAAATTCCTTGCCACGTACCCAAGAGTAAACGACCATCAGTGATAATTACATGTTGTGATGCTCCTACAGTACTTGCTTTCAAATGGGCAGCCGTGTTTCCTTCCATATGGCGGTCAAGTTCATTATGCCAAGGATACACTTCATCAAACCGACGAATCATGTCACGTTTTACATCAGGATCCGCATTTTCATTGATAGTAATCCCAGCAGTAGTATGGGGGCAATAGACAATCACTGCTCCCCCTTTAATTCTATTTTCGTCAACAAAAGCTTGAACTTTATCTGTTACATCGATCATTTGTTTACGATTATTTGTTTGTATAGTGAATTTTTGCAGCATGATTTGTAAAGCCCCTTCGCAAAATTATCCAAAGAATAAATCAAGAATGTTTGATGCAGTCGAGGAATTCTTGCTATAAAATTCGGAGTACCCACAGTTCTTACAATACACCACAGTAAAACGATTTTTTTGGATATCTAACATTTTTGTGATTCCGGAACCTGTCATCGACACGTCCTTGGTACCAGCATTCGTGCTTCCACATTTTACACAGCCTTTTCTTTCCATAAAATCCCCTCCAAATTTGGTTCTAACACTATTGTTTACGGATTTACGGGAAAATAGTTTCAACTATTTTTATTTGTAATTTGCGCTAGTGCTTCGTCAATTGTTGGATAAGGAAATACAAATCCTTCTTTATCAAGGCGTTCAGGAATAACCCATCTACTTTTTAAAATTAATTCCGTCTCCGTTTTTATAAAAATTGCTCCAAGTTTAAGTAGCCAAGCTGGTGAAGGTAAGCCTACATTTCGATTGAATGCTTTTCGGAGGCTATTCATTAACTCACAATTTGTAATTGGATTCGGTGTTGAGCAGTTAAAAACTCCATTTAGATGCCCATGATCCCGAATGTAAAGAACAATATTGAACAAATCCTCAATATGAATCCAACTGAATTTTTGAGTACCTGATCCCAGGATTCCTCCAAGACCAAAACGAACCAGGTTTTGATATGGAATCATAACACCTCCACCGGCTCCTAATACGATGGAAATTCAGAGGGCAACCTGCCTTGTATTAGGCAATTGATAAGAGAAGAAGGCTTTTTCCCATTTTTTTGCAACATCCACAGAAAAACCTGTACCAATGTCACCTGTTTCTTCTGTCATTGGTCTATCTTCTGCATGCCGATATATTGTTGCTGTACTGGAATTGATCCATAATTCCGGCGGATTTTTGCATTCTTTGAGAGCATTACCTAATACTTTTGTAGTCTCCGTTCGTGAGGTGAAAATTTCTTGTTTGTTTTGATCGTTGTATCTGCAGTTTACAGATTTTCCTGCAAGATTAATAAGCATCTCAGAATCCTCGAGTGCTTTTATGATACCTTCTCTATCATTCCAAGTGATATTTGGTGCATTTCTTGAAATGACCTTAACTTCATTACCGTGTTCAGTAAACATTTTCGAAAAATAAGTACCCACAAAACCAGTGCCACCTGCTAGGACGATTTTCTTTTTCATAGCTCCAGACCCTTTTTTATTTATTTTATTAGTTTACCATTATCTGGTGTTATTTGCGGAAAACGACTATAGTAGATCTTACCTTTAAAAGAGGATGATTTAGATATTGTCTTTGAGGTTTTTTGCCAAATTAAAAAATTCCATATAACCAAAACAAGCACCCGACTGTGGGTGCTTGCCATTACAAATTTCTATATCGACGCTTGTTTATTAATCCACGGATGTAGACGAGTATACAACAACATGAAGATTGTTGTAACGATCAATCCTTTTAGGAAGTTAAACGGAAGGATTGCGTAAACCACCATTTTGAGTGTCTCTGGTGCTGACATCGCCGGGATATTCAAGAAAAAGTTGAATGCCGGTAAGAAGACATAGTAGTTAAGAACACTCATAATGATTGCCATCATCACTGTACCGCTAATTAATCCGATTGTTAAGCCTAATTTTGTTTTTATTAGTTTAAAAATGTAGTAGGTTGTTAGGACAAAAATAATCCCCGCTAAAAAGTTCGAGATGTGACCGACTGGAATTGGTGTTTCGCTGCCTGTTAATGCAAAGTCAATCAGGTTTTTAAACAATTCCACTAAGATACCGGCAATCGGTCCAAAAATAAGTGCTGCGAGTATTGCGGGAACATCGCTAAAGTCGACGTTCAAAAAGCTCGGGAATGTTGGCAATGGAAAGTTAAAAAACATTAAGATGTACGAAACCGTACTTAACATTGCAATTGCCACAAACTGTCGTAAAGGTATTTTCTTCATTTTTCTTTTCTCTCCTCTTTTGCGATCCACTTCAAAAGAAGAAAGTTCAGCTCTTAAGACATACCCAAATAAAAACCCCCAAGAATGGCTTCTTGAGGGAGTTAAAGGTATGCTTAATAAACGTTCAATCATTGAAAAATTTTTGAACGCGCAGAACCTCCATCTTCTCCCATCCAGACTATACTGTCGGCTTTGGAATCGCACCAAATCCTGCCTTGCGGCTCGCGGGCTTAGAGAGTAATCTCATCACCGCCGGTCGGGATTTTCACCCAGCCCCGAAGATAGATCAATATTTAGTTTCACTTTATTTTAGCAAGTAAATATCATATTGTGAAGCAATTTGCTTTAAATTGCCTAATTTTGTATAAATTGTCCTTGCATGACGAAATGATTGCACGTCACGACTTACTTTCCATCGACAACTTCTTTTAAAATCTCATATGATCGTTTCTGTTTGTCCGGATCATAAATGTAAGAAACGGCCATCAGTTCATCGACATTATATTTTTCCTGGAAGCTCACTAGTTGGCTTCGAATCGATTCTTTGCTGCCTAATAATGTAACACTTGACATGGAAGTTGCCATTTCTTTTTCAGGCTGGCGCCATAGCTCATCCATGTTATCAACTGGTGGTAGTAATGGGTTTTGTGTACCACGAACAATGTTTAAGAAAAATTGCTGCATGGTGGTGATTTCCCGCTTAGCCTCATCATCTGTTTCTGTTGCAATTACATTTAAGCAAACCATCATGTATGGCGAGCTTAAATATTCGGATGGCTCAAAACGATCGCGGTAAATGGAGATCGCCTCTTCCATGAATCTAGGTGCAAAATGTGATGCAAATACATATGGAAGTCCTAATTTTGCTGCCAAATAGGCTGAATCCGTTGAAGAACCAAGAATGTAAATCGGTACATTTGTACCTACTCCTGGATAAGCTTTTACATAGCCTTGACGCTCCATAGGTCCAAAGTATGTAAGTAATGCATTTACATCATTCGGAAATGTGTAAACAGAATCATTACTTGATCGCCTTAATGCACTGGCTGTCATCATATCAGTTCCGGGAGCTCGACCTAGCCCTAAATCAAGACGGTTTGGATAGATGGTCGCCATTGTGCCGAATTGTTCAGCGACAATTAGTGGTGAATGGTTTGGAAGCATCACCCCGCCTGAACCAACTCTTATTTGTTCTGTGTGCTCTAAAGTATGTTTAATTAAAATTGATGTAGCAGAACTCACTAATGTTGGTGAATTGTGATGTTCCGCAATCCAATATCGTGTGTATCCCATTTTTTCAGTAGCTTGAGCTAAGTCAACCATAGCATCAATTGCATCTTTCTGATTCTGTCCCTTACGAATTGGAGCAAGATTTAGGACGGATACGGGAATATTTATAGTTGTCATTTGCAATTATCCTTTCTACCATTTTTCTAATACTATCTTATCAACTAAGAAGAAAGAAACATACTTTCCTGCTTATGCGAAATATCCTATAGAAAATTTTAGACTATCAGATTCTGTACGACTTATAAAATAGAACATAATCAATCAGTTACTTAAAAAAATCAATCAAACCTTTGTATTAGTTGCATGTCTGGTTTTATTCGTTATTTTAGCCATTCAACAAACATTATAAAATCCTTTCTATTCCTGTGTTAGAAAGGGTTTTTTATTGATTTCTATGCAAGATAGCAAAATGTAATAGTAATAATGAAATAGGAACAAACTAATTAGAGAAATTTAGGTTAAGGTGGGGAATTTATGCAGTTTTTTGCTTCTCAAGACCATCTCACTGCTGTTGAATGGATACTCAGAGCAATTGTAGGTTTCGCGTTTTTTATTGTGATAGCCAGAATGATGGGGCAACGAACTATTTCACAGGTCGGTATTCTCGACTTCGTGATTGTCTTGCTAATTGGAAATATTATTGCCCACCCATTATCAGATGAGAGATTAGGTTTAGCAGGTTCGATGATTACGATGACTGTAGTATTGATCCTTTATTTGATTGGTATTTTATTAAGCTTACGTTCAAATAGGATAAGAAAGTTGTTTATCCCCGCACCTATTCCATTAATTGAAAATGGAAATGTGCTTTATAAAAATTTGAACAAAGCAAGGATTTCAATCGATGTGCTCTTATCAGAATTAAGGATGCATAATACAGAAGATATTCAGAAGGTTGCTTTAGCTTTTTGGGAGCCTGGTGGCTCTGTTTCTATCTTTTTAAAAAGTGAACACCAGCCGCTTACGCCGAGTTCCTTTAATAGACCGATTCAACCATTTAAATATCCTAAGACAATTATTAAGGAAAAAAAGATTGATTATAATGAACTGAACCAAATTGGAAAAAGCGCTGATTGGCTTTTGAAAAAAATACAAACTACCTACAATAACGTCACAATTAATGAAATATTACTTGGAACAATAGATGAAAACGAAAATGTTACGATATTTCTATATCAATAATGAAAACTGTATGGAGTATACATTGTCAATTTTGATATTGTATACTCTTAAAATTTTGTTACATTCACCCTCCATATCATATGATCAAGTCCCTCACCCCAGTAATCCTTTATTACAAAATCAGGACTACCAAATTTGTTCTTCCAGATTTTTTGTGCATTCTTATACCCACTATCTATACAAAACTCCTTAATATCTTTTTCTTTTAAAGTTATATATATTGATTGTAATAGCATATTACCGATACCGTTGCCCTGATAGTTCGGATGAACAAAAACAGTTCCTACCTCAACTACATCACAAAAGATATCATTCGTGTTTTTACAGATTAAGCTACTTGCAGGACCATATTCGATTGTTCCAACAATTGTTTCGTCATAGGTGGCAATTAGGAAATATTGGTTCTGGCCGTCGCTTTCATAATCATTTTGTAAATAACTCTTTTTAGTTTCAATTTCTTCTTCAATATCGTTTGTTAAATGCCCTATCCCTTCTTTTGCAAAAGTGTCATTAATGACATCCCTAAAAAAGAGATGAAGCTCTTCCTGATCTTTAATTTTTGGCCTTCTGATTTCTACTTTTATCACATAACCGACCTCCTTTTGTTTTTAATTTCTACATAATCATAAACAACCTTTGTAAAATACTCACATCCAAAATTGGTCATACTAGCCAAATGAACATTTTTACATATTGGAGGACATTGGTTTGGAACATTCATGGCTCTCTCTTATTCCTTTTTTAATTGTAATCGGTATGGCGATTTGGTTGAAGGATATTTTACCTGGGCTGGTTTTAGGATTATTTGTTGGCGCCGTTCTTGTTACATCTGATCTATTAGGTGGAACCCGACAAGCTATTACTTACATTGTGACAACTTTATCAGATTCAACCAATATTAAAATCGTAAGTTTTTTGTATGTGTTTGGTGGTTTAGTTGGGATGATGAATATCGCAGGAGGGATTAAAGGATTTACGGAATGGATTGGTACGAAAATTAAGAGTGAACGTGGCTTGCTAGGTTTAATTTGGCTCACCCTCCCTTTTACCTTTATGATGCCAATGTTTCGGATTATGATGATTGGTCCCATTATTAAACAACTCATTAAAAAAATGAACTTATCAAAACAAAAGGTCGGCATGACATTAGATATTTCAACCGAATCGGTTATTGTACTTTTACCGGTAGCGACTGCATTCGTTGGATTTATGGTATCACTTGTTGAAGGTGGTATTAAGGGGCTTGATTTAGGAATGTCCGCCTATGAGGTTTTCCTGCTTAGTATCCTGTTTAATTTTTATGCAATTGTGATGCTTGTAATTGGAATCATTCAAACATTTTGGCCATCTAAAACAAAAACGAAGTCCGACAAAAATCCTGATGAAGAAGAACATGAACATGAATTTCATCGAATGGGTATAAAAAAAGAGCTATCTCTTGTAAAAGCCCAGCCATGGAATTTAATTGTTCCAGTATTCTTACTATTAGGATTGTCGCTTTTTCTATTATGGGAGGATGGCAAATCACTCGGGGCTAAAACAGTATTTGAAGCATTTTCGATGGCTGATGCAACTTTTGTGATGCTATTGGCTGTGTTTATCACGCTCATTATTACATTTGTCTTTTATGTGATTCGAAAACAGAAATTACATGAAATTATGTATCATTTTTATGACGGTGGCAATCAAATGATGCAGGCGATTAGCCTTCTTATTCTGATATGGGCCCTCACGCTATCGGCTGAGGAGCTCGGATTTTCTGCATTCATTAGTTCAACCTTAGGTTCATTTTTGCCCGGATTTTTAACGCCTGCGACGATTTTTCTTATAGGCTCTGTTGTTGGATATTTTATTGGTTCCTCATGGGGTACCTGGGGTTTGTTTATGCCGCTTGGAATTGCGCTAGCTTTATCAACTGGTGCATCCATCCCATTAACCGTGGGAGCGGTTTTCGCGAGTGGTGCATTCGGAGCATTGACCTCACCACTTGGTGATACAACCATTACAACAGCATCGATTTTGGATATGGATCTTGTTGACTATGCGCAATACAAATTAAAGGTTTCAGCAATTGGTGGCGTAATTGCAATTGTACTATATATCGTGGGAGGTTTATTCATTTAAAAAAGACTAAACTTAGTTGTTTAGTCTTTTTGTATTTAGAGGTTTCGTTCTTGATATGTTTTAAAGGCAGGGTTTTTTAATACAATTCCAACAATAATAAATCCAAAGATGGAACCTGCAATTGAGCTAAAAATAAACGACGGTACGAAACCAAAAATGGCAGCATCCTGGCCAAGAATGAGTGTGGCAATTGGATAACAAGCCAACGCTCCCAACAATCCTGTTCCGATTATTTCACCGGTCATTGCCATAGAGGCTTTCTTGGTTTTTGAATATAAAAATGATGCTAAAAACGCCCCAATCATACTTCCAGGAAACGCAAAGAATGAACCCGTTCCTAGCATGTTTCGCAGTAATGATACTGAAAAAGCTTGAAGAACGGCATATGCAGGGCCCAAGATTACTGCTGACAGTACATTGATAAAATGCTGCATTGGAAAAACCTTAGTGAATCCAATTGGTATGGCAAACAAATGGCTTGTAATCGTTCCAATAGCGACAAGCATCGCTGTTATTGTCATTTTTAATGTTTTACTCATTACAAACCCCCCCAATCAAATTCGCCTTGGCGTATTTGTGCCCGATTTTTTTCGAGCTAGCTCGAAAAATTTCCTTTGAAAAATCGTGGCATCCGCCGGAGGCAAAACTTTATTCAGTCAAGGTTTGGACTCTGACTATATTGAAAACCATTATTGTATTATCTTCTGCATAACGAAGTGAGGACTTCTACTGAATAAAGTTAAAATTAATTCATTACCAATCCACCATCAACGACAAGGTTCTGACCCGTTACGCCTTTACTCCAAGGAGATGCAAAGAAAAGAACTGCGTTTGCAACATCCTCTGGTGTCGTGACTTTTTGAAGTGGTGTGGAATCCTTGATTAATTGGAAAACCTCTTCAGAAGTTGCTGAACTCGCATCTGTTGTTTGAAGTAATCCTCCTGAAATCATGTTAACGTTAATGCCATATGAACCAAGGTCTTTTGCCATGTTCCGAGTAAATCCCAGAAGTGCTGCCTTACTTGTGTTGTAATCATGATAAGCAACGACAGGGTTTTGAAAGAGGTTTGTGCCAATTGTTATTATTCGACCAAAGCCAAACTCCTTCATGTCAGGAACCGCTGCCTGGGTTGTATGTAAAGCTCCTCGGATTGCACCTTCAAGCTGTGCATGATAATCCTCCCAAGAAATAACTTCTGCATTTTTACGTGCGATAGGGTCAAAGCGGAAATTAATTAAGGCATTATTAACAACGGTTGTTATAGGTTGATCAAAATGCTTTTTCGCTTCAACAAATAAGTTCTGTACCTGTTCACGATTCCTTACATCAGCATGAATGGCAATCGCATTTTCACCAATTTCTTCTTTTAATGAATGAGCTTTTGCTTCACTATTGAAATAATTAATAACCACTTTTGCTCCTTCATTAGCAAAAGCTTTTACAATTTCCTTTCCTAATCCACGTGCACCACCTGTAACGAGAATAAGTTGATCCTGTAGCTTCATTCTAGTAGCCTCCTAATATAGTAAATAAGAAAAACGCAAAAAAGCCAGATCCACATTAATGGACCTGGCTTGGGTATCAAGAAAAAATGGAAGATTTCCACTCTACTTTCCTCCGCCGGTATTATCCGGGTCAGGTCCAAAGGGTTAAAAAACGACCGTTTTTCTCTCAGCCCAACCGGGCACCCCTAGTAGTTTGCGAATATTCTTTCTATAAGCATAGTATGTTTATTCTAAAATGTAAAGGTATTAAATATATTTACTTCCCTCTCGAATACTTAGCTTAGACAACGTTGCCTCATTTATGAATTGACGGACTGAATCTGGGTTTGTCTTTGAGAACTCCCGTAAGGCCCACCCAATTGCCTTTTGGATGAAAAATTCCTTACTATCTGCATTGGCTGTTATGTATTTGTATAGATATGCTTCATTTGTTTCTTTTTTATATTTTAGCTGAAACAGAATGGAGGTGCGTTTTAGCCATAAGTTGTCACTGAATGCCCATATTTCTATCGATTCATCTATTATACTAGGAGTTTCCTTGGCTATTTTTCCAATTAAATGTGGGCCAAGAATATCGACCGTATCCCACCAAGATTTTGTAGTAATGAGATTTTCTATAAATGGCAAATGGCTTCTGTCAATTTTTTTAATGGCTCTGACAAGGTAGTCCTGTGCAGCATATTGGTACTCACGTTCATCCCTTAACCACAATTGTTTGACAAACCCAAGATTAATTTCTTGTCTTAAAATACCTGTTTCTTTATAAAAGTCGCGCATTAATTGACTTCTTAATGGGGCTTTTATTCCAAGGAATGGGAACAGGTTTTTCATATAATTCTGCATTGGAACTGCATTATCTTCATTTCGATTTTTTTCAAATAATGATACAAGACTGTTTAATTCGTTCATGTCATGCTCCCTTAATAAACGTTTTCTTTATTGTACTTCATGTCTATTTAAAGGCAAAACAAAAATACCATCTTTTCTATGTAAACATACTTACGAAAAGATGGTGTTTAAATAACATTACTGCATCTTAATAGGAGTTACGACTGCAAATAAATTTTCTGTTGGATTGTTAAGATTGACTTCGATTACTTTGTATCCTTCTTTGTCCTTGTAATCATTTGTAACTGGTGTTTTAATTTCGTTGTTCATTTTCCTGAACTTCCCTTCTAACTATATACTCACACAATAGGTAGTATATGATGGGGGAACAGAAATGTGCTTATTTTATAAAAAATATGTATGTGTAAAATGATTCTCTAAAAGACATATTAATAATAAATGGGAAAGGAAGGAATTTATGGAGAAGGAAAAACATCTGAAAAATCAGGTTCTTTATATCACAAATCCTGCTTATGATGCATTGCATTCGGAAGATCTTCTTGAGGTCAATGATGAAGAAGTTCATCAAAAGACTATGGATCAAATAGATATAGAAAATTAAAATGAAAAAGGAGGACAATGCAGTCATTGTTCTCCTTCTTTTATTAGTTGATTGGTGTAATTTCTACATTTAAAACGCCAAAACTTGGTGATGCACCCAACGCTTCAAATGCTTTACGGTGAAGATTGATTCGATTGGCTGGGTATTTCTTCACCTGATCTACCACTGTTACGATGATATCTTGATTTGGGACAAATGAAACATTTCGGATTCGTAAACGTTGACCACATTTAAAAGGGCTATTTTCACCAACCGCCACAGTCATATTGTTATCATAGGACCATCCAATCTCACATTTTGTTGGCACTCCGCCCCATGTCCAAGATGCTTTTCCTAAAATCGTTTCAGGATTTCGATTCCAATCCCAGCCATAGTAAGGTGCTGGGTACTGTGGCACGTTCTGCTGGTAATAATATTCATCATACATATTCCGTGGTTCTAAGTATCCTTGACAATAAGGGCAGTAAAAACCAGACGTATGTCTTATCATCTTTCTTCTTCTCCTTTAAAACCATTATTTTCGTCTACTTAAATGTATGTTAAACGACTAGTATTGGTTCCGATTGGAGAGTGATACTTGTTATTCTGGATTCAAGCAAAATGGCATTTAATTTTATTTTTGCTGCTCCTGTAAGTGAAATAAATCAAGAAGGTCTGTTTTGTTTGTAACCAGATCCTCTAATGTATACCCATTTAATACATTAATAAAGGCCTGCAAAGCTTCGTAAAGAGCATGTTTTAGTTTACAAGAAGGTGAAATAGAACAATATCCCCCTCCTTCTTTAAAGCAATCAACAATATTGAAGTCCTCTTCTGTATTGGATACGACTTCTCCTATATTAATATCTTTTGGATGTTTAGCAAGCCTAAAGCCCCCATTACGTCCGCGAATCGTTTTGATATATTCTAGTTTACCTAAATGATGAATGATCTTCATTAAATGGTTTTTTGATATATTATAAGCTTCTGCAATTTCTTGTATTGTAGATAATTCTTTTTCATTTTTCATAGCCAAATACATTAAAACACGTAAAGAATAATCCGTATAATTTGTTAATCTCATTTAAAAAACCCCTTATATTATGAGTTCCCAGGTAATTATAGCATGAATATCCTTTTTTTACTGTAAATGTGACAACTTTTCAAAAGATGTATTCAAAAGGTATCTTTTATTAACACTGTCATTATATTATAAACATGTATTCAAAATATTGGTTTTAGAGAGGACGTTGTTTAATGCTTAGCCAAAAAACAATTGAAATCGTGAAAAGCACAGTTCCTGTACTAGAAAAACACGGTAAAGATATTACTACTCAATTTTACAAACGTATGTTTAAAAATAACCCGGAATTATTAAATATTTTCAATCATGCAAACCAAAGACAAGGTCGTCAACAAACTGCATTAGCTAACGCCGTCTATGCCGCAGCTGCTAATATTGATAATTTAGGTGCGATTATTCCAGTTGTAAAACAAATCGCGCAAAAACATCGAGCATTAGGGATTCAACCAGAACATTATCCAATCGTGGGAGAAAATCTACTTGGTGCAATTAAAGAAGTGTTAGGCGATGCGGCAACTGATGATATCATCAACGCGTGGGCTGAAGCTTACGGTGCGATTGCAGATGCATTTATTGGTGTGGAAAAAGAAATGTATCAGGATGCAAAGGAACAGCCTGGAGGTTGGGACGGCTTTAGAAACTTTGTTGTAGAACGTAAGGTAAAAGAAAGTGATGTTATTACTTCCTTCTACTTAAAGCCTGAGAATGGAAAGGAAATTGCATCCTATCTAGCCGGTCAATACCTAACTGTTAAGGTTCAGCCTGAAGGTGATGAATATACACATATCCGCCACTATAGTCTTTCAGATGCACCTGGTAAGGACTACTACCGTATCAGTGTAAAACGTGAAGAGCATGGTGTCGTTTCAAATTACTTACATCAAGAAATTAATGAAGGCGATGTAATTGCAGTAAGTGCACCAGCTGGTGACTTTGTTCTTGAGGCAAAAGAAACTCCTGCTATTTTAATTAGCGGTGGTGTAGGATTAACGCCAATGGTCAGCATGCTAAACACGATTGCAGAACAACAACCTGAACGTGAAGTGATGTTCATCCATGGTGCACTTAATAGTGAGGTACACGCATTAAAAGATGAGGTTGCAGATCTAGCAGCAAAACACGAGAATGTGAAGAATTTTATCGCCTATTCTGCCCCTACTGAACAGGATCGTCAAGACATGAATTATGATAAGGAAGGCTTTATTGACCTTGATTGGTTAAAAGCAACTGTGGATACAAATGAGGCTGATTTCTACTTCTGCGGTCCAGTACCATTTATGAAAATGATGTATGGTTCCTTAAAAGAATGGGGAATCGCAATGGAAAATATTCACTTTGAATTCTTCGGTCCGGCAAGTGAATTAGAAGAACCAGCAGAAGCAGTTACTGCTTAAGTAAAAAAAGAAGAAGGCTCTCAATTGAGAGCCTTTTTGCATGCAAAATGCCATCTAGTTTTCGCTAGATGGCATTTTTTTAAGAATGAACTGTTTTCTTTTCCTCAGGAATGAGCAAGTTGAGGATCAATACTGCAATTGCACCGACAGCTGTACCAGAAGAAAGAATGTAGTTAGCAAAATCAGGAACACTGTAAAGAATCTCCTTTGGTAATACAATAGTTCCAACAGTTAAAAGAATAGGAACGCCGATTACAATCATATTGCGGTCATCAATCGTTATATGTTGAATAACTTTAAGACCATTCATTACGATCGCGACACAGACAACTCCAAAAATACCTTGGATTACAGGCTGAGGAATACAAGTAATAATTGCAGAAAGCTTTGGAATTAAGCCTAGAACAATTAAGATAACCCCTGCTGCTATTATTGCCATACGACTTGCAACACCCGTAATCGCGAGAATACCGGCATTGGAAGAATAACCTGTCACTGGAGTTCCACCAACTAAAGAACCTACAAAGCAGCCAATCCCTTCGCCTACTGATCCGCGATTTAAACGTTTGTCATCTAGATCTTCACCCGTAACTGTTGAAACAACAAACCAAGTACCTGTTGTTTCAATTAAAATAATCATATAAATGAAGACCATTGTTAATATAGCTTGAAGATCAAAAACAGGTTGTCCAAATGGGAAGAAGCTTGGTAATGAAATCCACTTTGCATCATTTACAGAAGAAAAGTCTACACTTCCAAAGAAAGATGCTGTGATTGCTCCAACTACAATGGCCAAAATAACTGATACTAAACGGAAAAACGTACCAAATCCCGTTTTTTTACGACCAAGTAACATAAAAACCAATAAAACCCCTGCTGAAACAGCAGCGACAATTACATTATGTCCAACATTTCCTGGTGAAGTATAAATGCTATTAAACGCACTTGGCATTAATGAAATCCCAACAATAACAATTACTGTTCCACCGACTAGTGGAGGAATAATTTTTCTAACTGTTTTTGCAAATACTTTTAAAGGATAGCCTAAAATCGCAATTAAAAGAGCACCTGGTATTAAGCTACCGAACACGGCAGCTAATCCAAGTTTTCCTCCGATTGCCGCTAGGGCACCGATTGGTACATAAGAAGGTCCTTGAACAACAGGTAATTTTAAACCTCCGATTGTTTGAATGAGTGTTGCAATACCGGCTGCAAGAAAACACATCTGAATGAAATAAGTAGTATCCATTGTGTTCAATGCAAGTAGGCCCGCAATAATAATTGGCGCAATATAAAGATCCATTGCAAGTACGTGTTGAAAACCTAATAGAAGAGATTTACCAACACTAATCTTATCGTTAACTCCGACGGTTAGGTTTGGACTTTGATTCGTCTGTTCCACAATTCTTCCTCCAATGATTTGAAATAAGTAAAAGAAAATGGCTTCTTCTAAAGCATAAACCATAGTTAATAATGCTAAACCAAGCAAAATTCATTAACACTATTAACATGTTGCATAACATATTTGAATTATAAATAAGGTTTATATAAATGTAAATAGAAAATACGAATATTTTATTTTATTTACTTGTTAATGTTCGGTTTTTGTTGACTTCATTTATGTAACTCTATAAAATGAAAGATGGATTACAAGATATAAGGAGGATTGGTCATGTTAGTTGAAGACCAAGTATTAAGAGATCAATGGGTAGTTGCAGCTAGAGCTGAAAATATTAAAGAAGAACCACAACAAGTAATTGTATTAGGTGAAAGAATTGTTTTATTTAGAACGGAAGAAAGAATTCATGCGTTTAAAGATCTTTGTATACACCGCGGTGCCTCTCTTTCTCTAGGTTGCGTAAAAGACGGACAGCTCGTTTGTCCATACCATGGCTGGGAATATAATTCTGAAGGAGATTGCACAAAGATTCCACAGTTACCTGAAGGAAGAAAGATTCCTTTAAAAGCGAAGGCAATTAAATATTCATGCAGAGAAGAATATGGCTATGTATGGGTGAATTTAAATAACAATAATCCTAAAATGTTTACATATCGTCCATTTCTTGATGAAAGCTATCACAATGTCTTATGGGGACAAACGGAAATCAATGCGAAACCGCCTAGGGTTGTTGAAAATTTCCTGGATGTTGGTCACCTTGCATTCGTTCACGTAGGCTTTTTAGGTGATCAAGAAAAAACAGTAATCGGTGATTATAATGTTCACCAAGATGAAGAGCGTATCTATTCTGATGAGATTGCCATCTTCCAACCAGATCCGGACGGAACTGGGGTTGCTAAGGATGTTTATTATACGTACGAAATTTTCAATCCTCTAGTTGTTCAATTTACTAAGAGAGACCCTGATAATGATAATAAAATGTCAATTATCCTTATGATTCAACCTCTTACGGAAGAAAAATCAATTGCTCATGGAATCATTTCCTTTAACTATGACACTGGAACATCTGATGAAGATACAGTAAAGTTCCAAGATATGATTTTTTTACAGGACAAGCCAATTGTTGAAAATCAAAAGCCTGAAGATCTTCCATTGGATTTACAAGTGGAACTTTCCTTAAAATCAGACCGTATGAGTATCGCATATCGTCAATATTTGAAAAAAATAGGTGTTACTTTAGGAACAGCATAATAAGAAAGAAAAGTGCAAGGCGCCCGCTCATCGGTGACAAGCATAAGACAAGCGCTGACAGAAGGTGCATTTTACCTTCCGAAGCGATTGGCTTATGACCTCGAACCGATGGCGCCTGGAACTAGACATCAAAGCAAAGGGTGCCAATCGCTTACTAGAATCGATTGGCACCCTTTTTTCATAGTCTAAATATATTTCGAAATCTCATTACATTATAAAAAAAAGCAGCATCTCTTCCCTCTTTTGTAGATCGATTTCGCTGTTGGTGTAAACATTCCATTAAAGCCAAGTCACATTCCCGTGACGGGCCATTTCGTTGATAGCAAAGGTCATGTTTCATACAACATGAATCTACCCGATTTGTCGGCGGACCAGATCCACCACAGCCTGGACCGCACCATCTATAGCCAGGCATGCAAAAACCAAACCCTCTCCTCTCGCTCATTACATTACCCTCCCTTTTAATCGAACTATATTAATAAAATATGTTGCGATTCTATGAAAGGAAGGGCAAATGACATAAAGAGAAACTTCAATTTTTATAAGTGAAAATAGAACTATTGACATTTGAATTCTAGTTTAGGTATGGTGTAAAATCTTTAAGCAGCAACTACTTTGGTGCAAAAGGAATACAAGGAGAAACTTATATGAAAAGCATATTGCGAAATTTTATTAATGGAATCTTGACAATTGTTCCGATTATTTTAGTTGTGTATGTGGTTTTTAAAATATTTTTGTTTCTAGATGGGATTTTGGGGAACTTCCTGAAACCTTTTTTAAGAGAGGATTATATTCCTGGAATTGGATTATTGCTCACGTTTGTTGTGATAACCCTCCTAGGATGGTTATCAAATAAAGTTTTTGCCGGTGCTCTGTTCCGCTTGATTGACAGATTATTAGAGAAGATCCCGTTAATCAAAACTCTTTACACGGTTATTAAAGATACATTTCGGTCATTTCTTGGTGAAAAAAAGTCATTTTCAAAAGTTGTGCTTGTGACGATAGCTGGAACCGATGTGAAAGCAATTGGTTTTATTACCACTGAAGATGTGGAAAGTTTTTATGATCCATTGAAGGACTATGTAGCTGTTTATATTCAACAAACCTTCCAAATCGCAGGCTTCACATTTCTTATACCTAAGAATGAAGTAGAAATTATTGACGTCAAGCCTGAGGATGCAATGAAATTTGTTGTATCAGGTGGAATGACATCTAAATGATATGAAATGTCTTTTTAATCACGAATAAGAACGTACAATCAGAAAAATTTGTACGTTCTTTCTTATTAGTTCACATAATGATATTACATTAAACTAAAACGTCTTTTCATAACAAACACACTCATGTACCCTAGAAAACTTGTCTTTTATCATTTGATGATCACGTCCTACATAGTGTGCGAATGTATGCACTGGTTTTAAGTCAAGAATATTACTCTGGATTTCCTCATGCCCCTCAAGATATACATGCAAATAGGAATCCACCTTCTGGAAACCAGTTTTTTCGTACCAATTTTGGACCCAGTCGTCATCTCTTGTCCAAGCCTCAAGACGGTTTAAATTCTTTGTTCTTGCTATTTGTTCAGCCTTTCTTAGCAATTGTCCTCCTATCCCCTCTCTCCTATAATCGGGATGAACAGCTATATGCCATATCATGCCTCCAAGTCCGCTTCCTCTTGAACAAACGGTTCTTTCCTTAATTTCATATTCAATGTCCAACAATCCAACAATTTGCCCATTTTCAACTGCAACTAATTCAATTGCAGGGTTTTCATATTTTTCTTTCTCCTGAAGGACATTGTCAAAATACGCTGTATCTAAAAATGCCAACACCCTACAGTGAATCCACCCTACTTCGTCAATATTTTTGTATTCTCTTATTTCCATTTTCTTCCCCACCTAAAAAATATTTTTAATTTTAAGGACCAAAACGGATTTTAAACATATATTATCACGTAAATAATTAGGCACTTATTTTGAATTTCTTATGAGGTGATACGCATGTATGTGGTTCATTACTTTGAAAATAAAAATCTGTTACTAACACAACTGGTACAAAATGTACCAACTGTCGATGAAGCAATCAAAATAAAAGGAAAAAAAGGCAAGGTTACCAAAATAACTGATATCGATGCAAGAAATATCCATGTCCAAGTTCAGTTAGATCCGATCGTGATTAAAAAGGCCATAGATGATTCGAAAAAGAGAAGAAGATAAATTCCACAAGGAACGCATTAATATGCGTTCTTATTTTTTTAATGTAAGGATTTCATTATCTTCCATTGATACTTTATAAAGACCAACCGTTCCAGCCACACCAATTCCCAATGAAGGATCTATTTTAAAATCATCATTTAATGCAATCGTCCATTTAGCCTGGTCATCCTCAACTAAAACGACAGCCAAAGTACCAAATTGAACAACATGATCCCAACTATAGGTTTCTTTTTCACCATTGACTTCTACAGTAATTCCCTCTGTATGGGTTTGTATATTACTAGTATCCCCTTTCCATTCACCATGTAGCGCTGAACCTACATAGTAATAAGAAATCCCGTTTCCACGGTCGCCATATGTGCCAATATATTGGTGAAGTGAATCATCCATAGCCCTATAGGTCATCGCGGCAACATCATTGGTTAACCATTCAACTTTATGATCACCTAGTGTTTTATAAGGCAGTGTTTCTTTTTGACGAGAGAAAATTCCATAATACGTCCGGTAATAATTAGCCTTACCCATATTTTCTTTAACAACGAAAACATGCTTGAAATCCGGTGAGACACTTACGACATGGTTAATTGGATGATTAAAAATCATGATAGCGTTTAAAATAATAAATAACAGTAGGATCGAAGAACCAATAATCTTCCCCCATCTATTAATGTTAATTAGCACTATCAATGCTAGACTTAAAAAAATTGCTATAGCAATATTGATCATATAAAATAATCGATTATCACTATACTCAATTAAAAATTTGCTATGGAGATAAAAATAACCCATTTGTAGACAGAATAATCCGATGGCAATCATAAATAACATCCAACCTGCAACTATTTTACGCTTCCCCATTAGGTGCTACCTCCGATTAAAACTCCCACGTTAAACCATGATCAACTGGAACGTATTTACCTTTTACTTTCCCGCTCTGAAAATCTCCATTCGGCCCTTTATTTAGAAGAACAGTAAGATGAATCAATTTATTCAAATTTTTTTCTCCTCTACACTTTTATCACCTTGATTTTAACAAAACTTATCAAATAACAATAGCAAAATAAAGAAAAAAGCCCTGTCTCTAATGTTTAGAAACAGGTCCATTGCTATTTCCACCAATCATCAAACATGCTTGCTGGCATATGTCGTTTATGCTTGGAAATTTGATAACGTTTTTCTATTTTTTCGGCTTCTTCTGCCGGCACTTGTTTACCTTCCAAATAATCATCAAGATGTTCATAGCTGATTCCCAGCTCCGTTTCATCAGACTGCAATGGTTTTACATCTAATAAATCGGCAGTCGGAACCTTCAAATAGAGGCGTTTTTCTGCACCTAATGCCATTAAAAGGGAACGTCCTTGCCGCTTAGTAAGTCCTGTTAATGGCATAATGTCGGCTCCCCCATCCCCATATTTGGTGAAGAAGCCGGTGATTGCTTCAGCGGCATGGTCTGTACCAACCACTAATAAATTATGCATACCCCCAACCGCATATTGGGCAGTCATTCTTTCTCTTGCTTTTACATTTCCTTTATTAAAATCACTGATCTCATCAGAAGTTGATTGTTTGTACTCAGTCACAAATGCATCAACTGTAGTTGCAATATCAAAGGTGATTGCTTGGTCAGGCTTGATAAATGATAATGCTGCGATCGCATCATCCTCATCCTTTTGAACACGATAAGGTAAACGAACAGAAATAAAAGTCGCTTCATGCCCATCATTTCGGAGTTCCTGAACAGCCAGTTGGCAAAGCTTGCCCGCTAATGTTGAATCCTGACCGCCGCTGATTCCCAACACAAATCCATTCATTTTACTTTTTAAAAGATACTCCTTTAAAAAAGTAATTCTACTTTTTATTTCCTCTTTTGGTTCAATCGTAGGTTTTACATGTAATTCCTTCATAATCTGTTGCTGAATACTCAAGATAGTTCCCTCCATTTGAAAAGGTGCAACAAACTGTTAACTATTTATCTTTCCAATCATTTCTTCAATATTTTCCTTTACTTCTTCAATTCGTTTCATTTTATTATTCCAGCATTCCTGGCTTAAGTCGACTGGATATTCCTCTGGCATCGTAGTCCGCTTGTACTCGTCCCAAAGAAGTTCTAGATTTTCATTTAAAAACGTGCGAATTTCCTGTAAGGTTGGAATCTCGTATACAAGTTTTCCATTATCAAAAATTGTATACTGCATCTCTCGTGCTTCGAAATTCGTAACAAATTTACTTATAAATGTATGAACCGGATGGAACATTTTAATTCTTTTTTCATTCTGTGGATCCTCATGTTCAAGGGTAATATAGTCACCTTCTGATTTCCCGCTATTCTTATTGATGATTCTATACACTCGCTTTAATCCTGGTGTCGAAACCTTTTCAGGATTACCACTTATTTTAATAGTGTCTACCATATCCCCATTTTTATCTTCAATTGATACAAGTTTGTAGACAGCACCTAGAGCAGGTTGATCATAGGCAGTAATCAGCTTTGTTCCGATACCCCATGAGTCAATTTTTGCCTCTTGTGATTTTAAGTTGATAATTGTATGCTCATCAAGATCATTCGAGGCTACAATTTTGGCGTCTTTAAAACCTGCTTCATCAAGCATTTTTCGTGCCTCTTTAGATAAATACGACAAGTCACCACTATCTAAGCGAATTCCAATGAAATTAATTTTGTCTCCTTCTTCCTTAGCAACTCTAATTGCATTCGGAACACCGGATTTCAAAGTATCATATGTATCAACAAGAAAAACACAATCTTTGTGAGTGTTTGCATAATGTTTAAATGCTTGGTATTCATCCCTATAGGCTTGTACTAACGAATGGGCATGTGTGCCGGAAATTGGAATATCAAATAATTTACCAGCACGAACATTCGAGGTTGAATCAAATCCAGCAATATAGGCAGCCCGGGTTCCCCAAATAGCAGCATCCATTTCTTGTGCACGTCTTGTACCGAATTCCATCGCGGTCTGGTCGCCGACGACTTGTTTGATTCGGGAGGCCTTAGTTGCAATCAGGGTTTGATAATTGATAATATTTAAAATTGGCGTTTCTAATAATACAACTTCACAAATTGGCCCCTCAATACGAAGAAGCGGTTCATTTGCAAAAACGATTTCCCCTTCCTTCATTGATCGTAGAGTTCCTGTAAATCGAAGATCCTTAAGATAATCTAAAAAGTCTTCTTTATATCCCTCTTCTTTTAAATAGGCAATATCCGTTTCGCTGAATGAGAAGTTTTCAAGAAAATGAATGATTCTCTCAAGGCCAGCAAAAACTGCATACCCATTCCCAAATGGGAGCTTCCGAAAGTTTACTTCAAATACGGCTCTTCGGTTATGTAGGTTTTCCCTCCAATAAATTTCCGCCATATTTATTTGATATAAATCTGTATGTAATGCAAAGCTGTCATCCTTAAAATGCTTATTCATCAAAAATTCCCTCCAATATGACCCGCTACTCTCTCTTTATCTAACTTCTGCACCGATTGAATCTTTAAAATGTCCGAGTGCCCATTCATGTCCTGCTTGATTAAAGCTTGCAACTGCTGAACCGTGGATGACAATTTTATATCCACGGTTATATGCATCAACCGCAGTGTGAAGGACGCAAATATCTGTACAAACGCCAACTATATGGACTTCGGTAATACCGCATTCACGCAACTTAATTTCAAGATTGGTGCCAGCAAATGCAGAATATCTTGTTTTGTCCATCCAATATACATTCGCATTTGATTGTTGCTCATTAAAAACCCTTTGGAGATCCCCATAAAGCAATCTTCCAGATGTGTCTTCTAAATTATGGGGTGGGAATAGTTTAGTCTCAGGGTGTAGCTCATCTCCTTCTTTATGAAGATCGATAGCAAATACAACAAAATCCCCATTTGAGATAAAATCTTCAGTAATGCGTACAATTTCATTTTCAATATCTTGCCCTGGTTTCCCACAAGTCAATGCTCCGTCACTTGCTACAAAATCATTTGTATAATCTACATTTAACAATGCTTTTTTCATGTTATTTTCCTCCTCTTTAATATAGGCCAATGATTAATTTCATATCAAAAAGAAAAGCTAAATTCGATTGGTGTTACCTCTAGTGAGAATTTTTTAGGATATAACGTCTATTTTATATGAATTTTGTTTATTTTTGAATAGAATTGCACTTTTTTATAAAATCTTAAGGATGCAATATGGATGTGGAGTTGAATAAATGTATAAAACAATTACGGAACAGGACTGGGTATATAAGTACATAAGCAATAAAAAAGACCCGCTTCCAGTGGTACTTGGAACAAAAGGCACATGGACCGGAAATAGGAAACCCATGATTATTTTAATAGGATTTACAATGGTAGATGTTTTAGTCCTTGGAGATATATACGGGGTATCGCATCATCCAGTAAGGAAAATGATAACTAAAGATATCACCTATTACGCCATTAATATTATCGATAAAAGGAAGGTAAAAGAAATTATCGATGATTGGAATGCGGAGTAAAAAAAAGAACCCCAGTGGGGGTCCCAAATTGTTTTATTCCTCGTCTAATTCCTCATCGAAGATTTCGTCAAAGGCTGCGGACACTTTTTCAAATTCTTCATCACTTTCAATGGCTGAAAAATCTCCATCATCGTCAATCTTTAAAAAGAAAATATCAATATCATCCTCGGTTTCTTCTTCTAAATCCTCAAGAAAGCCAACTGCTGCATATTCATTTCCTTCAATCGTTACAACACCAAGTACTTCAACATCTTGATCTACACCTGTTTCATCACTAATTGAAAAAACTTCTCCTACTTTTACCTTTTCCATGATTTTTTCCTCCCCAAATAAGTTATGTACTATTTTATCTTTCCAGTGCACAGATTAAAACATACACATTATTACTTCGCGGTCGGTAAACAATAATCCTGTGAGAAGTTGTTTTAATTCTCACTAAAAAATCAATGTGGAGGGATATACATTGAATATTCTATTTAAGCTATTCCCAGAGTTGTATTATACGTTCGTAAAAATAATAATTTTCATGAGAAGATTAATTTTTAGTCTTCGGTTTTTGTTACGAACACCCGCTCTTGCGTAACAAGGATATTCAATTAGTATCCATTAAAAAATTCTCATTGATAGCTGAAAAAGGTAAGCACTCTGCTGCTTGCCTTTTTCTTTTTGGATGAGTATCGTATTTACAACCTGAATTTATGTTATGATGGGGAAAAAAGTGGGAGTATGTAGATGAATCCATATCTTTTTGGAGTATTAGTTGTTACCACAACTGCATTAATGGGCTCTTCATTTGCGGTAGGAAAAATCGGTTTGGATTATGTTTCGCCCCTTCTTCTTGTTGGAATACGCTTTACAATCGCGGGAATTCTTATGGCTTTATTGGTAAGGAACAAACCACTTCCAAAACAGCTTCAAGATTGGGTGCGAATTTTCACAATCGGACTTTTTCAAACAGCAGGTGTGATGGGCTGTATCTTCTTAAGCCTACGGACGATAACTGCTGGTGAATCTTCTATTCTCACATTTAGCAATCCATTACTCGTTGTCATGTTAAGTACGATTTTTCTAGGAATTCGCTATCATTTCTTTCATTGGATTGGAGTAATCGTTGGTTTCATAGGAGTCTTCATTACGCTAGGTTTTCATCTTAATTTAGAAATCGGCATCATATTAGGTCTTGGATCATCTATATCGTGGTCGATCGGAACATTATTAATTAAAAAATGGGGTGCTCGTTTTAATATTTGGGTGCTAACTGCTTATCAAATGCTATTCGGAGGCATTCTTCTTCTTTTGATGAGCTTTTTCTTTGAGACACCTGCTATAACGATTAATCCAACATCCGTATTTATCATTTTATGGCTTGCAATCATGGCTTCGATCGTTCAATTTGCGATTTGGTTTTATTTAATTAATACTGGTGACCCAGGAAAAACATCTGCATTTCTATTTCTTGCGCCATTCTTTGGAGTTCTTTCCGGATGGGTGATATTAAAAGAGGTTGTTGAATGGTTCGTTTATGGAGGTGCCTTATTCATTTTTCTAGGTATCTTTTTAGTCAATTGGACATTTGCTAAAGGAAAAAAAATAGAACAAAGACTTGGTGCATAAAGAATCCCCAACTCCGTACTTTCAGAGCTGGGGTATAAATGTACTAAGTTAAAATCCGATTCTTGTCCAATCAAATAGTGAGCCCGGGTCAGTTTTTCTGCCCGGTGCATATTCGTCATGGCCAATCACATGGCGTCTGTCTCGTAAAATAGATGGATTTCTTTTCAAAATATTATCAACTAACAACTGCAGTGATTGATATTGGGCTTCTGTGTAGCCTGCAAGTACAGGATCAATTTGATTATAGATGTCTTCCTCAACAATCGCTAACATCTCTTCTTTTGTTCCAATTGCTAGAAGCTCGATCCCAATGGAATATTGATTCATTTTATTTTCGTATTGAGGAAAATCAGGCAAACTTCCTTTACCGGCATGATAAGCCACCCTGTCCTCAGGAACAAGACTATAAATTTCTCCCTCACGGTCAATCAGATAATGTACCGAAAGGCCATATTCCTTAAATATTGAGTAAACATCATCTACATTATAGGGATCTTCGGGTTTGAGTGCGGCATTGCTGATAAAATGGATCATTAGATGTGTAAGATCGTTTATTCGTTTTTCGGAAATGTCGAGAGGTAATAATTTATTAGTAGTAGCAATCATCTTTTCTGTAGCCACTTCTACCTCCGTATTCTGGATCTTTACTTCTTTGGCCCGCGCTGAACACCCGACCATTAGGGCTGTGAGAACGCATCCAATACATATTATCTTCCATTCCATGTTTTCAAATCTCCTGTTTACAACTTCTCCCTGGTTTTTATAGGTAATAATGCCTATATGCATCGAAGTTGCTTGTCTCATATAGCATTCTACCGTAATCATTATACATCGTTCTTCCTGGGATGTCAGTCTAAAGTAGGAGATTATCCCGCATTAACTGGCAGTACGCCCCCAATGCAAGCAACTGCCAGTAAAAGCTCGATAAAAGAACAAAGACTAAGAACGCCACGTCCTGTGGCAACGTCTTTGTGACCCGCTTCCTGCGGGCCTCGACTAACATTCAGTGGGGGATGAAGAAAACCCCCACTGAATGAAGTTTCACTTTATAGTTCGAATTCCCATTCATCCTTTAAAACTAAATAAAGGACTAATAGCTCGTTTTCTAATTGCTCATATGTTTTACCTGCCGCATCAATTCCCGCTTTTGGTAATAAAATATCTGCAATTTGTTTCGTTCTTCTGTCTTTAATATCCACTTTCAAATGTAAAAAGCGATTGCAATAGGTTTGCAGAAGCTTCCATTCCTTGTTTCCAAATGTCTTTAATGCCCATTGATCGATTGCTAGCGAATCCTTTTCGAGTCCGCGTCTCCCGATTTCCTTTTCAAGCGGACTTTGCTTTTTATGATTTTTCGCTTGCCTTTCATGTACAACAATTGTACCTGCAACCAGGTCACCAATTCGTTTATGTTTCGGATGAAAGAAGATCATGATCATTCCTAAAAAATAGGATGCTGGTAAGGAATCAATGATGCGCAGAAAATTGCGGATAAAGCTTGATAACAATGTGATACTATGCCCGTTTTCTTGAATCACACGAATTCCTACAATTTTTTTTCCGATCGTCTTGCCCCCAGCAAAAAATTCAAGCAGAAAAAAATAACCCCAGTTTAATACAAACAATAAAATAATAGCAATGGCCACCGGACCGGAAAAAAAAGCTTCTTCTAGCAGCCAAAAATCAGGGCCTCCATGTAAAATAAATAATAAGGTGAGTAAAATCAGAAAACTGGTAATTGACAATATTAATGTATCCAGAAAGAAAGCAGCGGCCCGGCTTCCTACCCCTGCTAACTGAAATTGGATGGAAACAAACTCCGGCGTTTTAATATTGGTTTGTTCTTGATTCAAAAGGATCCCCCTTTTCTGGTTTGTTTTTACATTACTTGTTTCTATTTTTCTCTAAAATTACTATAATAAGGGTATTGTTAATTCAAGAGGTGAATGCACATTGAACATAAAACAATTTGTAAAACAGCACAGAGACGAATGGAAACAACTTGAGAAATTGATTACCACTGTACATAAGCGTAGAGAATCTCGCGGCAGCAACAAAATTAATGAGTTTCATAGACTTTATCAAAAATGTGCCGGGCATCTTTCCTATAGTCAAACCTATTTTCCAAATGAGGAGATTACACCTTATTTAAACGGTCTTGTTTCAAAAGCTCATAATCTCCTTTACAAGGACCAAGTTTCAAGTTTTCAGCAAATCCGATATTTTTTTAGTACAAAATTCATTGGATTATTATTAGAGCAATGGAAATTTGTAGTTATTGCTTTTGTTTTGTTTACTCTAGGTGGGATCGGTAGCTTTTTTTCAGTGCTGCAGGATCCTCTCCATATGTTTTCAATTTTACCGGCGGAAATTGCTCAAGGTGTGGACCCAGACTACTTAGGCAGTCAAGATGGTGAAGTTGATTCGTCCCTTATGTCAGCAACCATCATGACAAACAATATTCAAGTTGCCATCCTTGCATTTGCAAGCGGAATAACCTTTGGATTAGTAACGGTCTACATTTTAATCTACAATGGCATCATCATTGGTGCATTGGCTGGTTTGTTTTGGCATTATGGGAAAACGTATGATTTTTGGGCATACATTGTCCCGCATGGGGTGATAGAGCTCACTGCTATATTTATCGCAGGCGGTGCTGGCCTGTTAATGGGCTACAAGCTACTTGTTCCCGGTCCGTACACAAGAGGTTATCAGCTAAAGCATCAGGCGAAACGTTCAGTACAGCTTCTTTTAGGAACGATGCCTTTATTTATCATTGCCGGTATTATCGAAGGCTTTATTACACCTGCTGCGATTTCACTTGAAGCCAAGTATGCCGTTGCATTTATTACAGTCATTGGATTGATTCTCTACGTTGTGACTGGAAAATTATTTTTAGTGAAAAAAGGAGCTACAGTAAATTCCGATTCATAATGTCGATATAATAGGAAACGGCTGTAACCGCTAAATTTTCTTCTTTGGCCTCTACCATCATGAGGCCTTGGTTTTCCCATTTCCGTTTTTCCCTCTTTTTCACAAGCATTTGTTGCTGTGCTATACTTTTTAGCATTGCTGTTTGAACAGTTGTCGGCTTCTCATTAATTCTTTGGTTTAGTGTGGCATCCTCTACACCAATCATTAAAAAATAATGCCGTTGCCGTAGTTTTCGTAAATAAACCAACGCACTTTCTTCCCGAACAAAAGTATGTACATCACTAAACAATAAAAGCAGACTACGCTTCTTTTGCACTGTTTCTAAATAAGATAAAACTGCACCATAATTGGATTCAACCGCATCGACCTTGGTATTGTAGATTGCTTGTAAAATGGTTTGAAGATGTGCGATCCCTTTTCCAGCCGGGACAAAAACCTTTACATCCGTTGAAAAAGCAAGCAAAGATACATAGTCTCCGTTTTGAAGGGCTGCAGTAGCAACAGTTATAGCGGATTCGATCGCTCTTTCAAGGCGATTTCCCTTATCCAATTCTGCCCCCATCATTCTGCCGCAATCAAGTAATATCGTAATATACTTTCCGTGCTCTGGTTCATATTCATTAGTCATGACTTCATGGAGCTTTGCAGTTTGTCTCCAGTTGATGGTACGAGGGTCATCACCGACAACATAGCTTCTAATTTTTGAAAACTCACCTGTACCAGTTTGTTGCTTACGGATTTTCACACCTTCGTACAATAAAAATTTCTGTGCATTCTCAAGGTACTGCCTTGTTTCGGTGAGATCGGGAATAACTTTTACTTCGTTTTTTATGGTAAAAGTAACTTGTTTTTCCCATAATCCAAAGATGCTCTTGTATCTTACATATAGTTTGTTAATTTGATAATTACCGCGTTCCAAGCTTTTAGTTTCATAAGTAATTCGAGTAGTCGACTCACCAGAAATTTTCCCTTTGATCGGAAAGACTTTTGTAAATGATTCTGGAATGCCATCAATTAATCTGTACGTTAAGCCATATGTAGAATTATTCATTATTTCAATCTCAACCGGAGTTGAAAGTCCCCTTTCCATTTCGGACGATAATTTGCGGGTTGCTGACAAATACTTTTTTCTTGGCGAAAAGAACAAGTCAATTAAACTTCCAAAAACGACAAATAGATTAAGACTAATGATTACTCCCCATGAAAGTTTGAATGAAGACAACACCAAAAATCCAATCGAAAGAAATAGTAAAACAAAAATCAACCTTGTTGTAGGAAGAATACCCCTATCTAGGAACAGGAACCGATCCCACAAGCTCTTCAATGATTTCGTCAATGGTGATTCCCTCCAATTCTGCATGTGGAGATAACTGAATACGATGCCTTAGTGCAGGCTTTGAGACCATTTTTACATCATCAGGTGTTACGTAATCTCGGTCAGCCAGATACGCCCAAGCCTGTGCCGCTTTTGCAATTGAAATGGCTGCCCTTGTACTTGCTCCAAATCGAATCGTTTCAGATTCCCTAGTTTTCCGGACAATTTGCATGATGTAGTCGAGTACACCGTCACCTAAGTTAACTTTCTCAATTTCCTTTCGTATCGATAAAAAAGTGTTTAGATCAAGTACATTTGATGAAGTTTGATAAGTGAAACTTCGTTCAACTACTTGCTTTACGACATTTTTTTCTTCATCAAAAGCTGGGAAATCAATTTGAAGTTTAAATAAAAAGCGATCCTGTTGCGCCTCAGGTAAACGGTAAGTCCCTTCAAATTCAATCGGGTTCTGTGTGGCAACAACAAAGAATACCTCTGGTAGCTTGTGTGTTTCACCTTGAATCGTAACCTGTTTTTCCTCCATTGCTTCCAACAGTGCCGCTTGCGTTTTTGCAGGTGTACGGTTAATTTCATCAGCTAAAAGGATATTTGTAAAAACGGGTCCTTTTAATGTTTCGAAGCTACCTTCCTTCATGTTGTAAATCATACTTCCCGTGATGTCACTTGGTAAAAGATCAGGTGTAAACTGGATACGATTAAAATCCCCGCCAAGTAAGGTAGCAAGAGTTCGTACCATTTGCGTTTTTCCGGTTCCAGGAACACCTTCAATCAATACATGTCCACCAGCTAGAATGGCAGAAAGTAAAAGTCGTAAATTCTTATTCTGACCTAAAATTCGTTGTTCGTATTTTTCAAGTAAGGATGCAAGTTCTGGTCTCATCCTTTCTCCACCTCTTTTCGTAATTCATCTAGGTTCTTTGACCATTCCAAATAATCATGTTTGGATAGTTTTTCAGTTTTTAAAACCTTTGTGAGGTCATGTAAGTATCGGTTAATTTCAGTTTCTTTCTTTCCAGACCATCGTTGAACTAACTTTTTCGTAAGATCCGTCCAATTCCGCTGAAATGGAATTCCCCATTTCTCCTGTAAAAGCTGCTTCACATAATCAGCTTGAATGTTTAATGATTCATGGTAATACCGACCTCTTAAATACCATGCGCTCAAAGCGCGAATACCTTCGTCACTAAATCGAACTGTTTCCTCCCGGGGCACAATAACCGGACCGAACCGCTTTCCTTTGTACCAAAGCCAAAGAAGAACAATTAAACCAGCTTGTAAAAGCAAAACCAAAAACCACGCTGGGTATAAAGTTGTGAATTTAGAAGCGTTTTTTGGTCCGTGAATATATTCATCAAAATAAAAAATAGATGCATCTTTATCTTCAATCAACGATAGTACGAGTGGAATATGATCATAGTCTAAAAGATGATCATTTACGATCCACTCTGGAGAAATTGCCGTTATTAATTCACCATCACCCATTTTTTGACTTGTTGCAATGACACCGAACCCATCCTCTAAAAGTACCTTCTCTTTTTTACTTGGAATGATTCGATTTGTTGCTTGTAAGATTGCATCATATTTTATGCCATTTTTATCATTGATAGTAATTGCTCCAACAAGAAAAGAGTCTATATCTGCCGGTAGGGTTTTAAGATCGAACATCCCTCTTGGGTTTTCTTTAAAGAGAATAATCTTGTTTCCTGCTTTCATAAAATCAAGATACCCATCCACTTCTTCCTGTTCTGGTGTGAAATAAGGCTCCACCATTATTAAGACTTGATTCGCATCTTGCTTGGTTAAAAGATTTGGTGAATGTGACCATCGTTTCACTTTATGCTCATCGTTTAAATATGTATAAATAGCTTTTACACCGGTTGGAGAAGGAGAATCAGACACATAATGTGGATACGCCTTTGGGTTAAAGGATTCAATAAAGTACGTTAAACAGAGCAAGAACGCTATAAGCCCAATTAAGGTAATCCATGTTTTACGGTTTTGCATGTTGCTTCTCCTTTCCTCCTTCTGAGTGATCTAGCCAAACAAAAGCCTTTTCTCGAAATTTATTGTATTCTTCTCTATCAATCTCATATTCTCCATATGCTACCTCATCAAACACTAATGCTAAATCATAAAACTCATTAGCCCAGGATTGTTTCACTTTACGGAGTTCATCATAATATTCCCAATTTGTTTTCCATAATTTAGCCTCAAGCCAATCTTTTTTATGGAAAAACAGGAGGAGAGCTAAAAATAGATGCCTAGTCGCAAGTGAATAATGTTGATTTTTTTCATGCTTTAAGGCCTCTTGCAAATGCCTATGATATGTCCAGCTTAATTCCTCTGCTGAGTGAAGAGGCTTATGTTTACTTAGGTTTGCATTTCTATTCTTATTTCGTACAAGTAAATAGACTGCAATACCCAATAGCAAGATGGCTGCAAGAATGATTAGGATTAGCACCACTTCTGCTGCACTGCTTCCCGACTCAATTGCAGGGAATAAGCTTTCTAAAAAATCGGCTAGCCATTCTTTTACCCTATTCCACCATTCTTGAAATACGTTCCTTGATTCATTGTAGTAAATTCGATATTCTTTACCATTTAGAATATCTTCAATCTTGTCCCTAGCATCATTCATTTGTCCCATTTTTCATCACCACTATCTTGGTTGATTGAACCCCTCAATCATTTCATCCAAATCCTCTGCATCATATCGAACTTTAGCGTCAAGGTACATCACGCCATACCCAACGGCAAAAAGCAATGTAGTAAAAATCGTTGTTAGATTAACGATTAACGTTAATAGAACACTATTTCCCATAAAGATGCCAAATGTCATTTCAACGGCAAAGCTAATCGCACTAATTATTAAAAAGAAAACAATATATAGACCAAAGAGAACCCAACCTCGCTTCTTGGATAGATACCAACTTCTTGAAAATCCAGGAGATTCATAGTCTAGTACAACCGAACCAAAATAAAAGCCCCAGCGTGTTAGTAAATAACCAAGTCCAACAAATAACCCTAATCCGAATATAATAACGAAAAGGATGGCACCGAATGGATTCGCAAAGGCACCATAAATACCAATTGGCACTAAAAACAACAATGAAACAAGGACGAATCCAAACACAATTAGACCGAATAATATATTGCTTCCAAGCATTGCCCAAAATCGTGCAAAGGCTTTTTTAATCACCGAACTAACTGTATATTCCTCATTCTTTCGGATATGGTTTAATGCAATTAGAATTGCTGCTTCAGCAACAGGAAATAAAACCAAACCTAACAGGCCGATAAACATTGTTCCTAATGTCACGCCCCAACCCATATCCTCGGCAACAACCGTTTCATCAAAGCTATTAGCGATTTGGGATATCCAGTCATCGCCAGGACCTACTTCTCTAAAAAAGCTTGTTCCTGATGCTAATAAGATGAGTGCCTCGAGTATGTACACTGGTCCCATAAAAATAAGTAAAATTATAAAAAAGTCTCGGAATCGTTTTTTGCTTAAACTAAATGTGAGATCAAGGATTTCCCCAAACCCTTTAGGTCTTGAAAATTTTGTGTTCATCTGCCATCTCCCTGTTCTGTGTTGAATAAGTTGCGTGCTAATATCGCTTATTTTAACATTATTCTGGAAGTTTTTCTGTATAATTTTAAATATTTTCTAATTGGGAATGTGAGTAAAATGTAAACGCCTGATCCCCATATGGAATCAGGCTATGATGAATGTAATTATGTAAACTAATATAATTCAATGGCACCTTTGATATCATAAAGACTTAAATTAATTTCTAGCGATTGGCCCATTGCAAGTTTCGCTAGTTCACCACCTAAATATGGACCAACGGTCAAACCTGAAGCTCCAAGACCGTTTGCGGCAAACAGATTTTCATAACCAGGAATAGCGCCTATAACTGGTAGAAAGTCTGGAGTATATGGCCGAAAACCAACTCTTGTTTCGAATACCGTTCCTTCCGCTAAACCGGGGGCAATACTTAGAGCCTTATCAAAAATTTCATGAAGTCCGCCTGCGGTGATTCTATAATCCATCCCGTTATCATTTTCGTGAGTTGCACCAACAACAATTTTTCCGCCATCAAAGGCTAATATGTACTGATCATTTGGTGGCATCACGACTGGCCAATTATCTGTATGGGTATCTTCTAAACCTAAATGAACAATTTGGGCTTTCTGCGAGGATACTAGAAAATCGATATTTAGTGGCTTTAGTAATTCATTTGCCCAAACTCCGGCTGTTACGATGATTTTATCCGCTCTTAATGCTTCATCCTCTATTTTTATACCAATTACTTTTCCATCCTCCTTTACTAAATCAGCACTTCCTTTTCGTTCAAGTGCACCATGTAGTATGGCCGAACGAATCAAAGCATTTCGGAGTTCGCGTCCATTTACTCTAGCGGCACCACTAATATGTACTGAAGAGAATTCTTCTGAAAGAGGTGGAAACAGTTCCTTTGTTTCTGCCGAGGTTAAACGTGTTATCTCTCCAATTTCTGGTGCATCTTCCTGACGTAAATGTGCGCGTTCTTGCATTTTATCAAGCTTATTTTCATCAAAATGAAGACTAATCGCTCCAACCTTGTTGTAGCCAGTATTAGTCTCACCCGATGCCTCAAGCTCGCTTATTAAAGTTGTGTAATATTTTGCGCCTGCTTTTGCTAAATTGTACCACGCTTTATTACGGCGCTGGGAAAGCCATGGACAGACAATCCCAGCTGCCGCGTCAGTAGCTTGACCTTGATCCTGTCGGTCAACAATTGTTACCTGTGCACCTGCTTTAGCCAAATGATAGGCGGTGGACGCGCCGAGAATCCCAGCCCCAATTACAAGATAAGATGTCATGATTTCAAAATCCCTTCTATGTAAGATATGTAGATTATTTTACTAAAAAAATACGTTCGAAACAGCTAATTGTCGAAATTTGTATATTTTTCTATTATTCATACATGATATACATGACGCTGTAAAATATAGGAAATAAATGATACATACCAAACAGCGAATTCAATCATAAAAGGAGGTATTGAAAAAATGGCGAACAAAAATAAAAATAATCAGCCACAAACAGGGGCGAATAGTATGGACACGGAATTTGGTGCAGAACAGGGCATGAGTAAAAAAGCGCGTAAAAAAGCCGCTCGTGTAGAGCGTAAAAACAAATAACACCAAAGTAACGAATTTTCGTACCGGTACATATTTGACCTGTTCCTAGGCTTAAATCTTTGGAACGGGTTTTTCTTTTTTGCCAGGTTATTGGACAACGGTCTTGGCTCGTATACTCTTTTAAAGGGGGCGATCTGGTTGAAACAATTAGAAATCCAATTAATTTTATTTGTTGGAGTAACTTTGGTTCATGAATATTGGCTGCATTGGGGACTTCCAAGAGTTTATTATTGGGATGCAAGACATACACATCTTAAGAAAATTGAAGATGATTCAGATGAAAAAATTGCATAGAAAAGGGAAAACGATGTTACCCCGATACCTTTACCTTTAATAATCGTAAGCTATTTAGATTATACAGTTTTGGCTAATCACCTAATATAGATAGCACCATTTTATTTCCATATATCTGCTAATGTTTCCCTAAAAAGTTGATCAAGCAAGTGTGTTGGATTTGGAATGTCGGATTCTAGTTTCGATAGATATTGCTCTAGATGCAGAATTTCTTTCTCAATAAATTTGTCTATCACTGGAATTTGTTTTGTAAGCTTTTGACCGGAAGACTTCATTATAATCATTTGTTCAATGCTTAATTTTTGATCGTTCTTTGGTAAAACTTCGCTAATTAGTTCATTCAAATCAAGACTACCCATTTTGTAGTTTTTTTCAATAGATTTAGCCATTAATAATGGCCGAATTACGTTTAAGTATGTTTTTATATGCGGTCCTTTTTCTTGAATGGTTTTGAAGTTTCCCTTTACCATTTTTACATAGTGGTACATGCATGGAATGGGTGAAAAGATGGTAGGCTCCAGTTGTTTCATTTTATCGATAAAGGAATTGTCTGCATAATAGATCATGTTTGAATGTAACCATTCCAAAAGAGCCGGATTTGATTTTCGAAAAAGTCGAAGTGCCTTCGTTAGCTCCCAGCCATTCATATCTACTAAAGGGTTTAACGGGATGTCTACTTTATCGTGTTTTGGAATTTCAAGCACATCCCGCTTTTGATCAATCGATAGGTACCAATCGGTTTTATGTATATAAATAAAACGAACATCATAATCGCTTTCTTTGGATGAAATACCCCATGTTCGGCTTCCAGCTTCACACGCGAAAAGAATTTTCACGTCGTATTCTTTTTCAATTTGCTTTAGAATTTCCAGAATATGATCTTTCATTGTGATACCCCTACTTTTACATGGAGACAAGGAGATGCTTATTTGTCATCTCCTTTTACCAAATAGTCTTCTCTAATTAGTATACATAAAACGCATCATCGCGTGCGCTGCAAGCCTGCACGTGATATCGCGAACATCTTTAGAAGGATCGATTTCAACAATGTCCATTGCTTTCACTTTTGGATGTTTAGCTACCACTGTGATACTTGAAAGTAGCTCCCTTGATGTGAAACCGCCAGGTCCAATTGCGGGACAACCTGGTGCAAAGGCTTGATCAACAACGTCCATATCAACAGAAAGATAGATAAAATCCACCTTTTGCGCTAATCGCTCCATTTCTTTTTGAATGATGGGAACAATTCCAATCCGGTCGACATCATTCATAGTGTACACTGCCACACCTTTATTTTTCACATATTCATTGTATACTTTAGCATTTGCGAAATCACGAATTCCAATTTGGGAAAGGTTTTCCCCGTTTAAAAAACCACCCACAAGCAGACTTCGAAAAGGAGTCCCATTTGTTCTTCCACCGTCCTCTAAATTTCGTACATCATGATGGGCATCTAATTGAATGACACCGACCCTACCAAAGTACTCCTGAAATGCACGAATTGATGGATAGCTTACGCCGTGATCACCACCAAGCATGATATACCGATTACAAGAATTGGTTTGCAGCATTTCTTTTACACTGATATACAAACGTTCAGTGGTTTCTTCAAGGTTTGTCGGATGGGTGTAAACATCACCAAAATCCAATATCGTTGTGTCCTTGTAATCATGATTCTGTTCCCCTGAATAAGTGCTATAGGCGTTCAGTGCGTTTCGGATCGTATTAGGTGCATCTGCTGCAAGTGATGGTGAAATGGATGACTTTGATACTGGAAGACCGATGATTCCGATATCGGCGTTAGCTCCTTTTTGGTATGGATTGATACAATCTGTCACTTTGGTTACATATCGGTCTTTAAAAATGGCTGCCCGACCTGGTGTGAGATATTGAAAATCAGACATTATTGTTTCTCCCCCACACTTTAGTTCCATTAATGTAGACACTGTTTGTATGGTTTACGCCAAAATGGTATGGCAGATACATATAATTTGGTATATCCCACAGGACAAAATTCGCTTGTTGACCTAATGCGAGTGTGCCTGCTTCTCCACCTTTACCAATTGCAAATGCTGCATTGACAGTGACTGCATTCCAAATTTCTTCCGGCGTCATTTTTAGTTTAAGCGCAGCAAGTGACATGATTAGCTGCAGGTTTTCAGTTACACAGCTTCCGGGATTAAAATCGGTTGCAAGAGCTACAGCTACACCTTCATCAATCATTATTCGAGCACGAGCATAAGTATCCTTGCCCAGATAGAATGTTGTTCCAGGTAGCAAAACAGCAACAGTGTTGCTATTGGAAAGCATATTTATTCCTTGATCAGAGGCGGCAACTAAGTGGTCAGCACTTGTTGCTCCCAGTTTAACTGCTAGCTCGGTTCCACCTAATGAGTCAATTTCATCAGCGTGAATCTTTAAGCCGAATCCCATTTCCTTTGCTTTTAGTAAAAAGTACTGTGATTGTTTTGTGGTAAAAACACCTGTTTCACAGAAAATATCTGCGAACTCTGCGAGATTTTCTTTTTTAACAGTATTGAGGAGTTGAACCATTTCTTGCAGGAATTCATCTTCATTCCCTTTGAAAGATGGAGGAATGGCATGTGGTCCTAAAAAGGTTGAAACAATAGTAATTGGGTTGTTTTCTCGAAGTTTTTTAACAACCTTAAGCTGTTTTAATTCAGTTTCTGGTTCTAGACCATATCCGCTTTTTGCTTCCATCGTTGTCACTCCGTATGAAAGGATGCGGTTTAGATGGAAGGTAGCCTTTTCATATAGTTCTTCCTCTGTTGCATTTCTTGTTGCCACAACGGTTGATAAAATGCCCCCACCTTTTGCCAGGATTTCGAGATATGGTACTCCTGCTTGTTTTAAAGCAAGTTCCTTTTCACGCGAGCCGCCGAACACTAAATGTGTATGTGGATCGACTAAACCCGGTGATACTACTTTTTGCTGTGCATCTAGACTTTCTTTTGTTTGTATATTGTTAGCCTCATCATTCGTTCCAATCCAAGCTATTTTTCGATCATGAACTGCAAATGCAGCATTTTCCTTAATCGTAAGATGATTCATTTCTTCCCCTTTAAGAGGCACGGTAGTCTGTTTTGGTAAAATCAATTGCCCAATATTATAGATGAGTAAATCGTATTTCATGATAACGCTCCTTTCTTTACAACATTGGTATATCCACACCTTTTTCCTTCGCGACTTCGATTGCTTTTTCATAGCCAGCATCCGCATGGCGCACAATCCCCATCCCAGGGTCAGTTGTAAGGACCCGGCGTAGGCGTTCTTCAGCTAAATCCGTTCCATCGGCAACTACGACCATTCCCGCGTGAAGTGAATAACCCATACCCACACCACCGCCGTGATGAACCGAAATCCATGATCCGCCTGCAGCAACATTGATCAATGCATTTAAAATGGCCCAATCCCCCACTGCATCACTGCCATCTTTCATGCTTTCCGTTTCTCGGTTAGGTGAAGCAACAGAGCCACAGTCCAAGTGGTCTCGACCAATTACAATTGGTGCTTTCAATTCCCCTTTTCTGACCAATTCATTAATGGCGAGGCCCATTATTACACGTTCCCCGTATCCGAGCCAGCAGATTCGAGCCGGCAGCCCCTGGAACTCGATTTTTTCCTGAGCCATATCAATCCATCGCAATAATGGTTCATTTTCCGGAAACAGTTCCTTAATTAAAGCATCTGTGCGATAAATGTCTTCCGGGTCTCCAGATAGAGCAGCCCAGCGGAATGGTCCTTTTCCTTCACAGAACAATGGACGAATGTAAGCTGGGACAAATCCTGGGAAATCGAACGCATTTTCGACACCTTCGTCTTTTGCAACTTGGCGGATGTTGTTACCATAATCAAAGGTCACAGTACCCCGACTTTCAAATTCAAGCATAGCCCGAACATGCTTTGCCATCGATGCTGCGGACAACTCTACATACTTTTTCGGGTCGTTTACACGCAATTCATTTGCCTTTTCAATGGAATACCCTTCCGGAACATACCCGTTCAACGGGTCATGTGCTGAGGTTTGATCGGTCATCACATCAATCTGTACATTGGAATATAACAATTTATGATGCACTTCTGCAGCATTCCCAATCAAAGCAATTGACAGGGCATCGCCATTTTGTTTTGCCTCCAATGCCCACTTGATCGCTTCATCAATTGAATCTGTCATTCTATCACAATATTTTGTATCAATCCGTTTTTGAATGCGGGATTTGTCAACATCCACTGCAATACAAACGCCGCCGTTCATGGTAACAGCAAGTGGCTGTGCACCGCCCATACCGCCCAATCCAGCTGTAAGTGTAATCGTTCCCTTTAATGAGCCACCAAAATGCTGGTGCGCTAGTTCTGCGAACGTTTCATAGGTTCCTTGTAAAATCCCTTGGGAACCAATGTATATCCAACTTCCTGCTGTCATTTGGCCGTACATCATTAAGCCCTTTTTATCGAGTTCGTGGAAATGCTCCCAGTTAGCCCATTTCGGAACTAGAACAGAATTCGAAAGTAATACCCGGGGTGCTGCTTTGTGGGTTTTAAACACTGCAACAGGTTTTCCAGACTGAATTAACATTGTTTCATCATCTTCTAACCGACGGAGGGTAGATACAATGGCATCAAATGCTTCCCAATTTCTTGCAGCTTTTCCTATCCCTCCATATACAACCAACTCTTCTGGTTTCTCTGCAACAGCAGGATCTAAATTGTTATACAGCATTCGTAATGCGGCTTCCTGCTCCCACCCTTTACACTCGAGCTCCAATCCATTTTTGACATGAACGACACGATTTTGAATAGACATGATTTTAACCCCTTTCTAGGTTAATTTACGATTGCTTCTAAATTGGCTGTCCACACTATGTTATTTTTTTTAAGCCATTCAGTTACTCTCTCTATATCTTCAGCGAACACTCGGTCCTCCGTAATTGACGGAACAATTTTTCTTGCTTCCTTATAAAACGCTTGGGTAGCAGATGCCATTTTCCCGGTGCCGCGGTATTCAACTGCCTGTAGGGCACAAATACATTCAATTGCTAAAACCCGTCGTACATTTTGGATGATTTGATAGGCATGGCGTGCCCCGATTGTTCCCATGCTCACGTGGTCCTCTTGGTTGGCAGAAGACGGGATTGAATCTACACTTGCAGGGTGGGCAAGTGTTTTATTTTCAGATACGAGAGAAGCTGCAACATATTGCATGATCATTGCACCCGATTGTAAACCAGGCTGAGCACTTAAAAACGGCGGCAAATCATTTAGCTGAGGGTTTACAAGTCTTTCAATGCGTCGCTCAGAAATACTTGCAAACTCAGCAACTGCTATTTTCATAAAATCCATTGCAATAGCGATCGGCTGTCCATGAAAGTTACCACCTGAAATAACCAAATTCCCATCTTCAAAAATTAACGGATTATCAGTAGCCGCATTCATTTCAATTTCTAGTTTTTTTTTTACATAATCTAATGCCTGCCAAGATGCGCCGTGGACTTGTGGAATGCATCGTAGTGAGTACGCATCCTGAACCCGCTTTTCTCCTTGTCTCGTAATCAATTGACTTCCTGTTAGATAGTCGCGGATTCTTTTTGCTACTGCGATTTGCTGTTGGTATCCACGAGCCTCATGTATAGCTGGATGAAAGGCATCGATGATCCCTTCAAGTCCTTCAAGTGTGAGGCTTGCGATCATTTCACTTTGCAAGGCAAGTTGTGAGGCTTCTAACCAATTGATCACACCCATTGCCGTCATAGTTTGGGTACCATTAATTAACGCAAGACCCTCTTTTGCCCGTAAAACAATGGGTGTAATTCCTTCTGGTTCAAAGGCTTTTTGTGTCGGAAGGATATCTCCTTTGTAATGCACTTTTCCTTCTCCAAGGAGGACAAGAGCTAAATGTGAGAGTGGCGCTAAATCTCCAGATGCCCCAAGTGAACCCTGCTGAGGTATAACCGGATGTATTTTCATATTTAATAAAGTTACTAGTCTTTCCGCAATGACTGGACGAATCCCAGAAAAACCTTTCAGTAGTGCATTCAACCGAAGTAATACCATGGCCCGAGAAACAACTTCAGGAAAAGGTTCGCCAACACCACAGGCATGGGAGCGAATTAAATTGAGTTGTAAATCATTTACATCATCATCAGCAATGATGACATCACTAAATTTGCCAAAGCCCGTATTTATTCCGTAAATTGTCCTTTTATCAGCTACAATTTTTTCAACAGCTTTTCGGCTTTGTTCTACCTTTTGAAGTGATTCCTTGCTAATTATTACTTGTTCATAGTCATAACAAATCCGTTTGACTTGTTCTAAGGTTAACGACTGACCGGTTAACTCAACCATACATTATCCCCCTAAATATTTATGTGTCCGTAACATGTTCTAGAAACGTGTATTAAAAAACAAAAAGAGGCGATAATGGCATAGAAATACCATCATCGCCTCCTATTGACTAAAGGACTATAGGCAATGTAACAAAGTATAAGGTTTTAAATATGATTAATTCCGAGACCGACTGTTTCGTGTTCAAGACCTTTGATCGGTGCACCAATTGTTCCGTAAAAGGCTACTGCAATCCATTCGCCTTCATCCTCATTTGAATAAGGGGTCCCTCTGACAATTGCAAATCGAAGGCCAACCGTCCGACTTATTTCACCAATCGCCGTTTGCCCTCTCGTCACACCTTCGATCCCTTCGATAATCGCGTGGTACAGTGCATGGGTTTCACGATATTGTGATTCATGAATAATGCCATGACGCTTTGCAGCTGTTTCAACAGCGGCGATTACCTTCTGCATGTTCATTGATCCGACTTTCCCTTGACAGAATTTAATATCCTGTAATGAAGTAGAAAAAGCTTCCATTTCTTCTTCCGTTAAGGTTGCAAGAAGTACAGCAATTTTGCCAATCGCTATTTTTTGATTCATAAAAAGAACCTCTAGTTTCTGAATTTTCCTATTATCTATTATCTACTTATTATTGTATTAGTGAGCCAATCCAATTGTCAATGGATTTGGTAAATTTTAGTATATTACTCTAGTAGTAATCTACCTTAGTAAAGTGAGGATATGAGAAAAAAACCACACGAAATATTCCGTGTGGCTTATCCAATCAATCACTCAAATCCAGTCATATTTGTATCTGGGTTTGAACCAATTCTGTCGTCCTTATTTAGTGCGCTGATTTTTTCCATATCTTCTTGTGTAAGTTCAAAGTCAAAGACATCAGCATTTTCTTGGATGCGGTGTTCTTTAATTGACTTTGGAATCGTTATTACGCCATTTTGAAGATCCCAGCGTAAAATAGTCTGTGGAATGGATTTATTGTGTTTTTGGCTAATTTCAAAAAGCGTTGGATCATTTAGTAATTCTCCTCGCTTAAGTGGAGACCAAGCCTCTAATTGAATTCCTTCCTCTTTACAGAACTCATGCAATTCTATTTGTGTCAGATGTGGATGGTATTCAACTTGGTTTACCATTGGTTTAATCTCAGAATTTTTGATGAGATTTTCAAGATGATGAACATGGAAATTACTTACGCCAATTGCACGGACACGACCTTCTTTATAAAGCTTTTCAAGTGCGTGCCATGTTTCAACATACTTATCTTTTCCTGGCCAGTGAATAAGATATAAGTCTAAGTAGTCAAGACCTAATTTTTGCAGGCTTGTTTCGAATGCTTGAAGTGTAGATTCATAGCCTTGGTCACTGTTCCAAACCTTAGATGTAACAAACAATTCATCTCGATTGATACCAGATTCACGAATGGCTTGTCCTACACCTTCTTCATTTTTATAGACAGCAGCAGTGTCGATGCTTTTATAACCATGCTTGATAGCCCATTTAACAGAATCAATCACTTCTTGCCCTTCCTGTACCTTAAAAACACCTAGGCCAAACCATGGCATTTTTACTCCATTATGTAATGTCGTTGTATCTTGAAGACTTTTTACCATATATATCCTCCTCATAATTGAAAGATTTACCATAATTAGTTTCTCACACGATTAGTTAATTTTCAATGAAGAAGATTAAATGAAAAAAAGAGAGGTTCATTCCCTCTCCAATCACATTGTTTATTTCGATTTAGTTTCAACCTCATCATCCTCAAGGATGCCTTTTGTAGCCTTTTTAAATTCACGAAGTGTTGTCCCGGCTGCTTTTCCAAGCTCAGGAAGTTTTTTAGGCCCGAATACAAGTAATGCAAAAAAGCCAATTAATAATAATTCTCCGAAACCAAGGTTTCCCATAATCATTCCACCCAAAATCGAAATGTATTGCAACCTTATTTTATTCCTCTTATTTCAATTTTTCAATAAAAAATTTCGATACCCCTTTTACTTAAACCAGCCTTTTTCTTTTGACTGTGTGATCGCTTCGATCCGATTTTTAACTTCAAGCTTATCTAATATAGTAGAAATATAATTACGGACAGTACCTGCTTTAATTCTTAGCTCTTCTGCGATTTCCTTCGTGTTTTTCCCATCGGCAACAAGTTCAAGCACTTCAAGTTCACGGTCGGTTAAGGGATTTTCATCTGAGTATAAATCATCCATTAATTCAGGGGCATAGACGCGCTTGCCACTGATCACATTTCGAATCGAATCAGCCAATTCATCGCTCGGACTATCTTTTAATAGATACCCCTTCACACCTGCTTTTAGGGCACGTTGAAAATAACCAGTACGAGCGAAGGTCGTTAATATGATTACTTTACAGTCTGTTTCTTTTAACTCTTCGGCAGCCTCAAGTCCTGTTTTAGACGGCATTTCAATATCCATCATGCAAATATCTGGCTTAAGCTCCTTTACAAGTGATATCGCTTCTTGCCCATTGTTTACCATCCCGACTACTTCCATATCATCCTCTAAATTTAAGAGTGAACCTAATGCCCCAAGGACCATTCTTTGGTCTTCCGCAATCACAATTCGAATCATAACAGTCCCTCCACTTCGACCTGTTTACGTACATTTGGTATTTTAATAATTAGAGTTGTTCCATCATTTGTTAAAATTTCTAAGCTACCATTAACAAATTCTAAACGTTCTCTCATTCCTCGTATCCCGTGACCGTCAATCACATCTTTATCTGGTATTGTGCCAATCCCGTTGTCCTTAATCACTAAACTTATTTCTTCTTCAAACTGTAAAATTTTAATTACACATAGGGTTGCTTTACTATGCTTCACAACATTATTGACCGCTTCTTTTATTAACATGCTAATGATATTTTCGTAGAATAGCGAAACATCCTTGAATGATTCATCCTGGATATACTCAAATTCAATTTCAGCTGCACGCAGTAATTGTTTCACGCGAGCAATTTCTTCAGTAATTCGAATACCGCGCATTTGCGACACCATTTTTCGAACCTCGTTCAATGCTGTTCTAGCTGTTTGCTGGACATCCTTTAATTCATGGCGCGCTTTTTCAGGATCTTTATGTATGAGCTTCCTTGCTAAATCACTTTTTAAACCAATCATTGAAAGCTTTTGTCCTAATGTATCATGAAGATCCCTTGCAATTCTTTGGCGTTCTTCTTGTTTCACAAGTTCAGAAATTCGTTTATTTGCATCTTCAAGTTTTTCCTCAAGTATATCTTGTTTCTTTCTATTATAAATATTAAATGGCAACAGAATAACGCTGATCCATATGATGATTACAAATGGTAAATGGGTTAAAAATACCTCATTTTTAATCACGAGATTGTAATTAATCGAAAATGTTGTGGCTACTAGATGAATAATGTATAACGTTAAAAAGGCAACTCGGTTCTTGATGTTTCCATTATAATACGCAATATAGAAAGCAAAATAGATAAATGCAAACAATATTGACATGGTTAAGGAAATGCCGATTAAAATTGAAGTCCATAAATAAACCGGCCATCTTCTCGAGATAAACGCAAATCTTAATGAAATGAAAAAAATGACCGTTAAGATAAGACCTGCGATTATTTCAGGTGTCGATGACGATTGAAAAATAAAATAAAATGGTAGGATACTCATTACAGCCCAAATATAAGGTGAGATTCCTGACCATTTTTGAAAAAGTGTAAATTTTTTCATAGGACTTACCCTCATTTTATTCATGTTTATTTTGTATCATATCATAAATTTGAAAAAACCCAGCTTATTTTTCTAAGCTGGGAATTTTTTTAAGATCCTTTTGATTGTCAACTAATTCTTTAATTTTTCCATAGCCGACAAACACCTTTTCTTTTTCATCCCATAATCGGAATTTAAGTGATTTTAAGCTCGTTTTTAAAGTAACGGTTGGTACATGTTGAAGTGGAGCCGTTTGATTGTGTACCTCTTCAAGCTTATAATTCGGAACTCGTGGGCTTAAGTGATGCACATGGTGATAACCGATATTCCCTGTTAACCACTGTAAAGGCTTTGGAAGTTTGTAAAAAGAACTTCCTTCAACCGCTGCTTTCACAAATTCCCAATTTTCATCTTCTTCAAAATAGGAATCTTCAAAAGTATGCTGAACATAAAACAACCAGACACCAGCAATCCCAGAAACCATAAAAATTGTTCCCTGTACAAGTAAAAACGACTGCCAGCCGATTGCCCAACATAAAATGGCGGCAAGGCCAACGATTCCTAGATTGGTGATATATGTGTTAAGTCGTTCATTTTTTCTCGCTTTTTTTCTGTTAAAACGATTTTCAATTAAGAAAACAAAGATTGGTCCCAAAATAAACATCACAAATGGATTTCGGTACATTCTATAGCAAAGACGCTTCCAAGTAGACGCTTCCATGTATTCTTCAACCGTCATTACCCAGATATCACCTGTACCGCGTTTATCTAAGTTTGAACTTGTTGCATGGTGGACTGAGTGGTCATGTCCCCATTTACTATAAGGAAATAATGTTAAAATCCCAGAAATGGTGCCTATTACTTTATTTGCCTTGCGGTTTTTAAAGAACGAGTGATGACAGCAGTCATGGAAAATGATAAAAATCCGTACGAGAAAGCCTGCTGCAACAATGCTGATCGCTAATGTCAATAGATAAGAAATATTTAATGAATAATAGGCAAGAACCCATAACCCAAGATAAGGAATAACAGTGTTAAAAAGTTGAAACATACTTGCCTTAAGGTTTGATTTTTCGTATGGTGCCACTTGTTTACGTAAGTTTCGTTGATCTACTTTGTTCATATAATCGATTCCTTTCTTAATTCTTATTTCATATTTTAGTCATTTTTTAAAAATTAATAAGGGAAAATTTGCGGACAAACCGCCAAATAGTTGTCTTACTTTTTCTATGTTATAGGAGAAAAAAGATTTATACTAGACATAGCTGTCATATGAATTACATGATAAATGTCATATAGCGCATCAAAAATTCAAAATACGCAAAAAATTATTAATCTATTAGGCGCTAAATGAACTTTTTATGCTATACTTAAAAAACAGAATATTTCAACTAACATTCAATTTAAAACTTTTTCCAAGAAGGAGGAAACCTATGTACAAATTAAAGGACAAAGAGAGGGTTTTTATTTATACAGGTCCAGATGGTTCTGGCAGGAAGACATTAGGCAAGATGGTTGCAACAGCATTTGATTTGCAAACTGTTCCCTCATTCACAACTCGAAGCCCCCGCCCTTTTGAAAACAACGGAGAAGATTACCACTTTGTAAGTAAAGAAACTTTTCAGCAAATGATGCAGCAAAATGAATTTTTAGAGAGTGTCGAAATTGACGGACATTTTTATGGAATACGAGAAATTGACATTGTTAATATCTTCAAGAAGCATAAGGTGGTTTACTTAACACTTAACCCTGAAGGTGCAGATCTTTTGAGGAAAATGTATGGAGAAAGAGCAATCCGAATCTTTGTATATGCTGATCGTGATACTGTCCATGAACGTCAGAAGGAACGAGGGGATAGTACTGAGGACATTAAACGGCATATGAACCATTATGATGAAACAATGGCTTATAGAACTTCCTGTGAGCATGCCTACGAAAACTATGACCTGCCTCAGGTTTCATATCAGATCAGTGAAATGATTGAAACATATTTAGATAGAAAATTAATTGCAGATGATTATTAGAAAAATGCCCTGAAAGGTTCTAAACTTTTCAGGGCATTTTTAAAAATTAGAAGCTATTGAATGCTTCAGTCAGTACTGGAACCACTTGTTTCTTACGGGAAACAACGCCGTTTAATTCTGCAGTTTTGTTTTCAAGTTTAACATTAAATGCTTTTTCTACCGCAGTTGTTTTCGCTCCAACAGCAAGTCCTACAGAGTCATTGTTTAAAATGTCTGTAATGACCAGTAAGAATAAATCAAGTCCGTTGTCATTGATTTGTTGGTTCATCACTTCTTCAAGCTCACTTTGTCTTGTAAGTACATCCTGTGGGTCAACAACGTTTACTTGAGCAATTTGAACTTTACTGCCATTCATTGAGAATTCTTTGGAATCTAATGAAACCAGTTGCACGGCGGTTTTATCACTCACATTTGCACCTGCTTTTAACATTTCAAGACCATAGCTTTCAGCGTCAACACCAGCAATTCCTGCCAATTCACCCGCAACTTGAACATCTTCTTCCGTACAAGTTGGTGATTTGAATAATAGTGAATCTGAGATAATTGCTGATAACATTAAGCCAGCGATTTCCTTTGGGATTTCAACATTGTTTTCTTTGTAAAGCTTGTTAAGAATCGTTGCAGTACAGCCAACAGGCTCTACACGGAAATACAACGGATCACTGGTTTCGAAGTTAGCGACACGGTGATGGTCGATTACTTCTTTGATTTTTACATTTTCAAGGCCGTCTGCACTTTGTTGACGTTCGTTGTGGTCCACTAAAATAACGGATTGAACTTCATTGGCTACATTCCCTACTAGACGTGGCGCTTCAGCTTTAAAATAATTCAATGCAAATTGGGTTTCACTGTTTACTTCACCTAAGCGAACAGGCTCCGCGTCTTCACCAAGTTTCTTTTTTAGCTCTGCATATGCAATTGCTGAACAAATTGTATCAGTATCTGGATTCTTATGACCAAAAACAAGTATTTTTTCCATTTTTGCATTACTCCTTATTGCTTATTATGTATGATGTACTCTCTCATTTTACACAATCATTCTTGTTGGTTAAACAATTTTAGACAAATTCAATCAATTTCTTCGTTTAAATGCGTTTTACAAAATTCATTAATGGAGATTTCTTCATCTTCTTCAAGCCCGAAATCAAGCGCTTTTCCAATGCCTTTTTCAAAAAAATTATATTGGGCAATTCGCTCACCCTTACCATCAATTGCATAAATCACTTTTAATTCAATTCCTGTTTCAGAATATAGTTCATCGTCGTCTGGAACCTCGATATCCAAAAAGAACTCATAACGGTCGCCCTCTAAAATTCCTGTTGGATCCTTCAATTTTTCAACCGAATATCCGGTAATATTCATTATTACATTCCCACCCTTCAAATTAAATACAATCCGTACCTATTATACACATTCTTACCCTAATGGTGAAAATATTTCCTCTTTTCAATGCAGTTTTAGGAACGGTATACATTTAACACATAGGACACCCTTAGTATAAATAGAATAATAATACATCCCATAAAGAAAAGCGCAAGGCGCCTGAAGTTGGACAATGAAAAAGGAGTTGTGGACGAATGTTAATAATGAATAAAATTGCATTATTTTTTGTAATCGTATACTCCGGTATCATCTTGATGAATACGTATTTAGGGGAAACTGAACGAGTACAATCGAATGTCGTTATTTTCATGTTAAATGGATTTGCCTATATCGTGTCCGCGATGGAAATAGAAAGAGAAAAACAACACCTTATCGAAAATCAATCAACAGCATAAAAAAACGACCGCTTCGTGATAAAGCGGCCGTTTTTTTTATGAAAGTAATGCACGGTCATTTGTCATTTTTGCGCCCCTGATTCGTTGGAACTCATTTAGCAATTGATCAACAGTCAAATTCGCTTTAGCCTGTTCATCAACTTCTAAAATAATTTGCCCCTTATCCATCATGATGAGGCGATTCCCTAAATCAAGTGCTTGCTGCATATTGTGTGTGACCATTAATGTTGTAAGATTGTATTTCTTTACAATCTCTTTTGTTAAATTTGTAATTAATTCAGCACGAGCTGGATCAAGTGCTGCTGTATGTTCATCAAGTAATAGAATCGCAGGCTCAGTGAAGGTCGCCATTAAAAGTGATAATGCTTGGCGTTCTCCCCCCGATAACAAGCCTACTTTAGCAGAAAGACGATTCTCTAAGCCAAGGTTAAGGGACTCTAGAACTTCTCTAAAGTAGTCTTTGCGTTTCTTAGTTACACCTTTACTTATGGTGCGTGTTTTATTTCGGGAATATGCCATTGCCAAATTCTCTTCAATAGTCATATTCGGTGCAGTACCTGACATTGGATCCTGGAATACACGTCCAATGAGTTTAGCCCGTTTATGTTCAGGTAAGAATGTAACATTCTTATTTGCGATTTCCACTGTTCCAGCATCAGGAATTAACACCCCAGAAATCACATTCATTAATGTCGATTTACCGGCACCATTACTTCCGATCACAGTAACAAAATCTCCCTCTTTTAACTGCAAATTCGTCCAATCAAGGGCGATCTTTTCATCGGGTGTACCTTCATTAAAGATTTTATGAATTTGATTTAAGTGTAGCACTCGCCTCCCCCTTTCTTTCTGAAGGTGCGCTGTTCATTTGAACAAGTTGATGTTGTCGTTTTGCTCTTCTGCTTTTCTCTTTCGTTCCTTCAAGAATTTTAGGAAGGACGAGTGCAATAATTACGATAATAGCTGTAATTAATTTCATATCTCCCGGCTGCAGGAATTCTACACGTAATGCAAGTGAAACAACGATACGGTAGATGATGGCTCCACCAATAACGGCGAGTGTGGCTCTTGCAATGGATTTGGCACCAAATAGGGCTTCACCGATAATAACGGAGGCTAAGCCAATGACAATCATCCCGATACCCATTCCAACATCGGCAAATCCGCCTTGTTGTGCAATAAGCGATCCTGAAAATGCTACAAGAGCATTAGAAAGACCTAATCCAAGGATTGTCATAAGGTTCGTATTAGCAGAAAAGCTAGAAATCATTTTTTTGTTATCTCCAGTTGCTCTGACTGCAAGACCAATTTCCGTACGCAGGAAAAGGTCGATTAAGAATTTTATTAACAATGTTACAACAACCATAAAAAGCAGGATGCCCCACGTTTTAGGCAGTCTATTACCTAAACCGATTGCCGTTAAAATAGAATTGAAAAATGAATCTAATCCTGTCGAAGCAGATACATCAGAAACGTTTGAAAATGAAGTATCAATATTTAATAATGAAACATTTGATTTACCCATAATTCGCAGATTAATTGAATAAAGGGCAATCATCATCAAAATACCAGATAGTAAAGCATTAATTTTTCCGACCGTGTGTAGTAATCCTGTGATACTACCCGCAATAAAACCAGCAACAAGTGCTAGGAGTGTTGCGATAAAAGGATTTACTCCATTTGTGATCAAAATGGCGGAAACAGCAGCTCCTGTAACGAAGCTGCCGTCAACCGTCAAGTCTGGAAAATCTAGTATACGGAAGGACAGGTATACACCAATTGCCATGATTGCATAGATGATTCCTGATTCAAATGCCCCAAAGATTGCTGTAAACATGTTGAATCATCCTTTCTTTATTCCCCTTCGTAGATGTCAGCAATTTTTTCCCATTCAGGTTTAATTTCAATTCCTTGCTCTTTCGCTGCTTTCTTGTTTATGAAAAGCTGTAGGCTGTTTGGAAGTTCAACTGGAATTTCAGATGCCTTCTTCTCACCTTTTAGAATCTTGGCAGCCATTAGCCCGGATTGGTATCCTATATCAAAATATTCAAATCCACTTGCTGCAAATCCTCCAGCTTTCATCGAGTCTAGCTCACCAACGAATAGCGGAATATCCTTATCATTTGCTACTGCAATAATAGAATCTAAAGCTTGAACTGCAGTGTTATCCGTTGGAATATAGATGGCATCCACACGACCAACTAAGCTTTCCGCTGCTTGCTTTACTTCAGCAGTTGTAGAAACTGAAACTTCAACTAATTCTGCACCGTCTTGTTCAGCAAATTCTTTTACTTGCTCGACCTGAACTACAGAGTTTTGTTCACCAGAGTTATAGATAACCCCAACCTTCTTTGCTCCCATTTCTTGTGTAATAAAGTTGATTGTTGTTTTTGTAGCGTCTGGGTGGTTATCAGTTGTACCTGTAATATTGGCACCTGGCTTATCAAATGCTTCAACCAAACCAGCACCGACTGGGTCGGTTACAGATGTGAAAATAATTGGAATGTCACTTGTTGCATTTAGTACTGCCATAGCACTAGGCGTAGCATTCGCAAAGATTAAGTCGACTTTATCACCGACAAGATTTTGTGCAATAGTTGCAGTGTTACTTTGCTCACCTTGTGCATTTTGGAAGTCGATTTTTAAGTTATCGCCTTCCTTAAATCCCTCATCTTCCAATGCTTTTTTGAATCCTTCAGTTGCAGCATCTAAAGAAGTATGTGGAGCATATTGTGTAATCCCAACTACAACTTGTTCTTTTTTATTGCCGCTACCAGCATCCCCTGAAGTGTTATCTGATGTACCGCATCCTGCTAAAGCAAGGAAACCAGCTAATAACACTCCCACCATTTTACTTGAACCTTTCATGCATAATCCCCCTTAATATCATTTACTCTTTTTGTCTATTCTAGCATTCTATTGTTTTACTAGAATAGTAATTTCATACATTTTTGTTTTAATTCAGTAAAGCAAAAAAGCGTTAATGTATGTCATTATTTAATCGTTATATTATCATTCTAGGCGCTTTACGTCAATTGTTTTCTGAACATTTTGCACTTTCAGGTTATATTTTTTTTCATAAGAAAAAATAAGAATTTTTGTTTTCCTATGATAATACGTGTTAATTTATTTCACTTAACAATGAAGAATCCATTATTTAGGTTTCATTTAAAAAGGGTGTCCCAGTATTTCCTAGAACACCCTTTTCATTATTATCAATGTCAATCTTTTTCATTTTCGTTTTTTAATGGTAAAGTATTCTTACTCACCTTTATTCTCATAATTCGTTTTTCATCCATTTCTAATACTTTGAATGTATGATTTTTGTAATCAATTTCTGGATGTACATTCCCTGAGGGAATATATCCTAATTGCCCAATCACAAAACCACTTAAAGTGTCGTATTCATCCGTTGGAAAGTCAATTTTCAAAAGATCTTCAACTTCATATAAATTGATTGTTCCGGCCATGGAGTATGTATTTTCATCAAGTTTGATAAAATCCTCGTCCTCAATTGTGTATTCATCATATTCATCAAATATATTACCGACGATTTCTTCGATTAAATCTTCGATTGTGACAATCCCGTCTGTCCCGCCATATTCGTCAATGACAATGGCCATATGAATATTGTTCTTTTGCAGTTCCTTAAATAATTCATTAGTATGCTTTGATTCCAAAACAAAATAAGGATCTCTTAGCAAGTCTTTTAAGTTAAAGGAAACTTCATCACAGTTATCAACGAATTGAATCAATTCTTTTGAATGTAAGATCCCGACAATCTGGTCGATGCTTTCATTATAGACTGGAAAGCGCGTGTATTTTTCAACTTTTACAAGATCAATGATTTCTTTTAATGTGTAATCAAGTGGGATAGCAATAATATTCGTCCGATGTGTCATAATGTCTGATACGGTTTTATTATCAAATTCAAAAATATTATTAATCATGATTTTTTCTGATTCTTGGATAGTACCTCTTTCTTTACCTACATCGACCATCATCCGGATTTCTTCTTCTGTTACATTTTCATCATCAGCATTAGGATCGACCCCAAATAAACGTACAAGTCCATTCGTTGATAACGTTAATAACTTAACAAATGGTGATGTGACCTTTGATAATATGGTTAACGGTCTAGCTGCAAGTAATGAGATTTCCTCTGCCTTTTGTAAAGCAAGCCTTTTCGGTACCAGTTCTCCGATGACTAATGTGAAGTAGGATAAAATAAGGGTAATGATGATCACCGAAAGGGAATCAATAATACGTGGTGAAACTGGAACACCTACATCGATTAGCCAATTTGTTAAGTAAGTAGCAAAGCTTCCAGCTGCAAAGGCACTTGCTAAGAATCCTGCTAACGTGATTCCAATTTGAATTGTAGCTAAAAAACGACTTGGGTTTGATAGAAGTCTATGTAATAAAATTGCTTTTTTATCTCCACTATCAGCCATCATTTTTACTTTATTATCATTTAATGAAACCATTGCCATTTCAGAAGCAGCAAAAAATGAATTCATTAATATTAAAACAACAAGGATTAAAATCTCAACTACCATCTTGAATACCTCCAATGATTAAAAAGAACAAAACACTATTTTATCAAATGCGCCTAAGCCTATTTAATCGACTGATTAAATTTAAATTCCCCTTCCCTTACATGCATTATGCTTATTTTACTATGAGATAAGAAAACATGTCTTTTTTAATGCTTAAATTTTTAAATTTTTATTATTGACATTATAGGTAGTCAGCTTTATAATTTATCTTAGGTTGATATATCTTGAAACTGAGATAAATAATATTAAAATAATTTTTTGGAGGAGATTTATAATGACAAACACAACATGGGCAGTAGATGCATCACACAGCAGTATTGATTTTTCGGTTAAACACATGATGATTGCAAAGGTAAAAGGTTCCTTCGAAAGCTTTGAAGCTACAATTGAGGCAGATCCAGCCGACTTAACAACTGCAAATATTGAATTCAAAATAGACCTTACAAGTATTAATACGAAGAATGAAGACCGTGACAACCACCTTCGTTCTGCTGACTTCTTTGATGTTGAAAACCATCCATTAATGACGTTCAAATCAACTTCTATTGTAAAAACAGATGATGGTGAGTATGATGTAACAGGTGATTTAACAATTCGTGGAACAACAAAACCTGAAACTTTTAAGGTTGTATTTGAAGGTGCAGGTAAAGATCCTTGGGGAAATGAAAAAGCTGGTTTTAGTGCAACAGGTAGCCTAAACCGCAGTGATTTTGGTTTAGTATGGAATGCAGCACTAGAAACTGGTGGCGTTTTAGTTGGAGACCAAGTGAAAATTTCAATCGAAATCGAAGCTGGGAAAGCTGAATAAAAAACAAATGCGCAAGCGCCTTGTTCAGCCCCGACAAGCACAAGACGAGCCGGCTAGAAAGTTGTTCTTTGACTTTCTTGACGGATTGGCTTGTGACCTCGAGGGGCTAGGCGCTGGAGCTGGACGTAGATAGCAATGTTTAAAGCAGGCTAAGGCCTGCTTTTTAATATTCATATAATAATGTTACGATTTTGTCCTCTATTGGTTTTCCGTGGGCGTCGTTCATTAAGTTATTTAATAAGATTGAAAAAATAAGGTCTTCCCCACTTCTTGTTTTAAGATAACCTGATAGTGAACTCACCGTTGTTATCGTTCCTGTTTTTGCTTTTACCTTCCCCGCCATCTCCGGACTTTTCAAGCGATTTCGTAAAGTACCACCGACATGACGGTCACTGTTTCCTGCAATCGGCAGTGCATGTAAGAACGCCGGAAACCAAGTTTGAGATTGAACAGAATAAAGTAGTTTTGAGAGATCATTAGCAGATACTAAATTAACGTGCGAAATTCCTGAGCCGTCTCGAATAACCATACCACTTGGATCTACACCGTTTTTTCTAAGTTCCTCCTTAACGACATTAATCCCTTTTTCCCAACTTCCCTCTCCATATCGGACATGCCCCATCTCCTTCACTAATGTTTCCCCATGGCCATTGTTGCTTAGCTTCAAAAAAGGAACAAGAAGTTCTTTAAGTGGAATGGATAGGTCTGTTGCGAGGAGTGCTGCCGAATCTGGTGTTTTTGCAATCCCTTCTGTTCCAATCACATGGATACCCTGTTTAGCTAATGATTGCTTGAATACAGCTAGCGCATAGCCTGTAGGCTCCCAAACAGTCATCCATTCTTGAATAGGTTTTGCATTCACCGGGATTGTTCCTTCAATTGTTATGACATTCTCTCCATGCTCTCGAATGATATCGATGTCTTTCTTTTCATCTTTTTGAACTGTTTTTGTGTTATTGATGATTTTTACGTAATTATTCGACGGTTGTACAGAAATTTCAGCTTTGGTACCTGCTTTCTCTCCAGGTGACACCTCCACGATTACCGTACCGGAATCATAGTCCTTATTCGGGGATGCAGTTAAGCCTGAAACAGCTGAACCGTAATAATAGGTTTCATCGCTCCATGTTAAATCAATTGAGTACCGCTCATCATCATACCAGGTATCATCAGCGATCACATTTCCGAAAACCACATCAACCCCAGCCTTCTTAATTTTTTTCGCGAGTGCATCTAAATCTTCCTGGAGCAACGTTGGATCACCTTTTCCTCTAAGATAAAGATTTCCTGTTAGTTTGTTTCCTTCTAGTTTACCATCAGTAAGGATTTCAGTTGAAAATCGATAATTATCACCTAGGGCTGATAAAGCTGATGTAGCCGTAATTAGCTTTAAATTTGATGCAGGCCTAAGTCTGATATCTCCAGCATGTTGATACAAGATTTCTCCACTTTTTGCCGACCGAATACTTATGCCTGCAATTGCTCCTTTTAGGTTAGGCTCATTCATGACAAGCTGATTCAGCTGCCCAAGCACTTGATTTTGACTTTCATTTGCACTTGCTTGTTCTTGTTGTATGTGGATAGATGGCATGATTGTGATAACGAGCAGTAGAATCGCAAATAACAAATATTTCCGAGGTCTAATAATTGGCCTCCCCCTCTTCTAGTACATTTGTACAAGTTTGGAACTATTACCATATTTTACACAAAATTAGACATAATATGAAGAGCGAATACAATTTTACGCCATGAAAAAAAGCATCCCAGATTGAGATGCTTAACTTTATTCAGCAAAGGTCACCACTTTAGTGGAACGAATGCAACAAGAGTATACAATTAAGTTTGGGACATACCCCGTCTGAATAAAGTTAAAGCCTCCGGCGGATGCCACGATTTTTCAAAGGAAATTTTTCGAGCAAACCCGAAAAAAATCGGGCGCAAATACGCCAAGGCGCATTTGATGAAAGTTTATAAAAACACAAAATAAATAACTGCCGCTAGTACAATGCGGTAAATCGCAAATGGCAAGAGCTTGATTTTATCGATTAGACGTAAGAAGAATCGAATTGAAAGAAGAGCGAATACGAATGCACTGATGAACCCTGCAATAAATATTGGGAATGCATCCATTGTAAAATACTCTAAGTTTTTAAGTAGGGAGATTCCACTTGCTCCTGCCATAATTGGTACAGCCATGATAAACGTAAAGTCTGCTGCTGCTCTATGGCTTAATCCCACTAGTACACCACCTGAAATTGTGGCACCTGAACGTGAAAATCCAGGCCATAGCGATAAACATTGAATCAGTCCAACTGTCAAAGCTTGTTTGTACGTAATTTCGTCCACAGTTTGTATATTTGGATGGCTTGCACTATAGCGGTCAGCCACAATCATCAGGATTGCTCCAACAACTAGTCCAATTAATACGGTTTCTGTTCGGAATAAATAATCATCAATTGCGTCCTTAAGTAAAACGCCAAGAACACCTGCCGGAAGTAAACCTACGATAATATGAGTTAAACGTAAATGTTTTGCCCCTACCGGAACTATTTTATTTTTTCGGTTAAGTCCTAACAAATCAAAAAATCGATCTTTAAAAACAACGACAACGGCTAAAATAGAGCCAAGTTGAATGACAACCTTAAATGTATTTGCCGGGTATTTTCCAAGAAAGTCCTGTGTTTTTAGCCACATGTCATCAACGATAATCATATGACCTGTAGAAGAAACTGGTGCAAATTCTGTTAGCCCCTCAACCATTCCTAATATAATCGCTTTTATAATTTCAATAATATCCATCAGACGTAAATTACTCCTTTTTCATTATCTTGTTTTTGATTTTCTTTTAGTAAAAAATATAACAAGAAATCCAGTTCCTGCTAATGCGATTAATGCATACGTAATGTTGGAGTAAATGTCCATGTAGTGAACAATCACATCCCAAGATTCACCAAAAGCCGCTCCTAGCATCACAAGAATTACATTCCAAATTAATGTTCCAAGCGTTGTAAATAAAATGAACATCCAAAAATTCATATTGGACATCCCGGCTGGAATGGAAATTAAGCTTCTAATTAACGGAACCATCCGGCAGAAAAATACAGTCCAGTAACCATATTTATCAAACCAATCATCTGCTTTATGGATATCCTGTTTTGTTACTCGTAAAATCCGACCATAGCGGTCAACAATTTTTTCTAATCGCTCCACATCAAGTAAGCGACCAATACCATAAAGAATAATTGCTCCTACAACCGAACCAATAGTTGCAGCGATGATGACACCTGGCACAGTTAATTTTGTTATTGTTGTCATAAATCCACCTGCTGTTAATATGACCTCAGATGGTATGGGTGGGAATATATTTTCTAGTGCAATTAATAGAAAAATTCCGATGTACCCGAATTGATCCATAAAATCTGTAATCCAATTATCCATTAATACCTCCAAATTAGATACTATTGCCACTAAATTCGATAAGCATTCTTATTGTAATCTATGTTTGTCCTTCTTTAAAGTATAACTTATAAATTTTTCTATTCGTGTAATTCTAATATGACTGGACAATGGTCACTGCCCATTACGTGGGAGTGGATTTGAGAATCCTTTAAACGGTTCTTTAATGGTTCGGACACAATAAAATAGTCAATTCTCCAGCCGATGTTCTTTTCGCGAACATTTCGCATGTAACTCCACCATGTATATTTACCAGTCATGTCTGGATAAAAGTATCTGAAAGAATCAACGAAACCAGAGCTGAGCAAGTCGGTCATCTTGCCACGTTCTTCATCGGTGAATCCAGAATTTCCTCGATTCGATTTCGCGTTCTTTAAATCAATGTCAGCATGAGCCACATTCAAATCACCGCAAAGAATAATTGGCTTTTTCTCGTTTAAATGAATGAGATATTCACGTATACGGTCTTCCCATTCAAGTCGAAAGCTGAGACGCGCTAGATCTCTTTGTGAATTTGGTGTGTACACATTGATTAAATAAAAATCCTCAAATTCTAATGTAAGAATTCGTCCTTCTGCTTCTTCGTTCTCATCACCAACACCATATGAAACTGAAAGTGGCTTTTCTTTCGAAAAAACAGCTGTTCCAGAATAGCCTTTTTTAAGTGCATAATTCCAATATTGATGATAGCCCTCAAGTTCCAGCTCGATTTGACCTTCCTGGAGCTTTGTTTCCTGCACACAAAAGATGTCCGCATCCATTTCGTGAAAATAATCTAAAAATCCTTTTCGGACACAAGCCCTTAATCCATTTACATTCCAAGATACAAGTTTCATAATGTTAAAGCTTCCTCTCTATGTTACTCCTCATATATCATTTTTCTCGTCATCCCGCCGTCTACGACAAGATTAATTCCTGTTACAAAACTATTTTTTGGATCGGTCAGATAAAGACATGCATTTGCAATGTCTGCTGGTTTTCCGACTCGTTTTGAAAAATGCTGTTCGTGGTCAATTTCGCGAAGATCCTCATATTTACCAGTTTCGATCCATCCAGGTGAAATCGCATTTACCGTAATCTGATATTCCGAAAATGATGCAGCAAGTGCATGAGTAATCGCAACAATTCCGCCCTTTGTTGCTGCATATCCCTCTGTATGAGGCTCAGACATGATCGCTCTAGTTGACGCAATATTGACGATTGAGCCGCCAGATTCCTTCATATATTTTGCTGCTTCTCTTGAACATAAAAAAACACTTCGCAAATTGGTATTTATCACATCATCCCATTCCTCTAGGGTTACATCGAATGGTGATTTGAATAGATTTTTCCCAGCGTTGTTAATTAAAGTATCAATTTTACCATATGTTTGATGAGTTTGGTTCATCAATTGGAAGATATCCTGTTCGCTTCTTACATCTGTTTTGATAAAAATGGCTTCCGATCCATATTCGTTAAGTTCATTTGAAAGTTCTTTTCCCGCTTCAGCATTCATATCTGCTAAAACAACTTTTGCACCAATTTCTGCATATGCTTTAGCAATACCTTTTCCAATTCCGTTTGCTGCTCCTGTTACGATGACAACTCGACTCATTTTCTTCACCAACCTATTGTCCTATTTTATAAGTTTCCTCTCCCATTATAATCGAAGAAGCCAATCTGGCAAAATAAAACAGAGATTCAAAGGTTCTAAGAATGATAAAATGACGTATGGGAGTGAAAACGAACATGCGAAAAAAAATTACTTTATTTCTATTTTTATTATGCAGTCTTCCGATTTTATTAAGTTTAGATCCCTTTACGTATGACTCTACTTATTATGCTAAATATGAATCTCCTGAAGGAATTCTTTTCTTGAGTTACACAGAAAACTGGAATGAACCTCAATTACAGGATTTATATCAGGAATTACTAAAAAATAAACATGGTGGGGAAATAAACCTTTTACAGGAAATACGTGTAATGGGCGGATCCTCACCTTCAAATAATATGATTACTGGAATCTATCATCCTTTTATAAGTAGCATTACACTATATAAAGGAAATGAACATTCAAACGCACGCGAATATCGCGGTACATTGTCACACGAATATGGGCATCATTTTGCTTATTATTATTTTCCTTTTCACCATTTTCCTTTTTCAACATGGGCGAAACTAAGAGGATTAGATCATATGCCTATTCATTGGAATTCGTTTATAAATTACTCCATCTCCGCACATGAATGGTATCCACAGGAAGTTTTTGCTGATGATTATGTGCTATTATACGGGGCAACCGATGAGACAAATCGTGAAGATGTCTATACGAACGAAGGTTTTTATAAGCGAACACAGCATGAAAATCAGAAGCTTCATAATGTATTAGACAATGAAGAACTACATCAATTTTTAGAGCAAGAAACAGGTATTAAAATTGATCAGAACAGGAAACTGAAAACGCCTGAACCTATCGACATTACCGAGGACAGTTTGACGTTTTCAGTAGAGAAAAAGAAGGATGTAGCTTACCGGTTGAATCTATTAGATTACGAATTATATAAAATTACTGATGACCAAAGTGGCTTAATCACTTTTTCCAATCTAGATTTGCCCAAAAATGCAGTTGTTTCTCTCGATGTTCTAGATTTAAATACGTCTATTGGTTATCGAACAGATGATATCCGACTACATTTGAAGGATTAGATAGAAAATTACCCGCATTTCATTATATAATGAAATTACGATGTTGAACTTTATTCTGTAGAGGGATCTACAGAATAAAGTTTTAGCCTCCGGCGGATGCCTCAGATTTTTCAAAGGAATTTTTTCGAGCATGCTCGAAAAAAAATCTGGGCGCAAATACGCCAAGGCGTATTTGATTGAAAGGCGGTAATGACGATTCCGACACCGAGTATGGAAGATTATTTAGAAAAAATTTATTTATCCATTCAGCATAAAGGCTACGCCCGAAGTGTAGATATTGCTTCTTCATTAAATGTCCTCCCTTCTTCCGTCACAAAGATGATGCAAAAACTGGACGAGGAAGGCTATGGAATATACGAAAAATATAGAGGCTTTGTGTTAACTGATAAAGGAACAACAGTCGCAAAAAAACTGGTTGAAAAGCACGAAATGCTAGAGGACTTTTTAAAAATGATCGGCGTACAAGATAAAAATATTTATGAAGAAGTGGAGAAACTCGAGCATTATATTAGCAAAGAAACATCTCTTTGTTTGACAACCTTGATTGATTTTTTTGAAGAAAATCCTTCATTTAAACAAGAATACCTTCAATTTCGAAAAGGCAAGATGTAAAAAAGCTCAGGCGAAACCTGAGCTTTTTCTATTTTAAGTCAAAGTGAATGACTTCATCCAAATAGGTAGTGCTTTGATATCCATTAATTTGTAGCGAACCGGGAATAATTTCTTCAGCCGATACTTCACTATAAGCCTCAATTAATACTTTCGTTTGGTAATGGCGTGGTTGGTCGATTAAATCCATATTAGCAAAATAATTATACTCGTAAGGATCATATTTCTTTCCAGCCCGATCAACCAATACTCCCTCCATATTACTAATTCCGCTAGACATGGCTGATGTCTTATTTTGACCAAGCACTTCAAAATCGATTGACTCAAATTTCCGTCCTTCCGTCAATTCAGTAGATACTTCGATTGTTGTAGGTAAACCAAGCTCAACCTTGTCGATTGAAATCTCACTGCCGAGATATTCAAAGGTTTGCGGAAATGCTTGATTCATATCAACATCCACGATGAATAAATCATTTATATAATAAGACAATGAATTTAGACGGACAAGAGCTTCTTTTGGTTTGTCAAAATAGAGGGAATCAAAAATAGACTGAAATGTGTAAGAGTCATTCGTACCTCCATCTACTGGGAAATTCCAACCATAACCGATCGGTTTTGCCGTTTTAGCTTTCGTTTCGATTCCTTCAAAAAATAATTGATTAAAATTTCTATCCATCGTGTTTAGTTCAAAACTATATTGTAGGACTGTCGCAGTTGGAGCCATTATCAATTTAGTAAACTCCATCGGTATACCATCCACTGTTATTTTTTCATCAATAGGATACTCGGTCGAATCTTGCATTTTTATCGGTATTTCGAATCTCCAGTTCCCAACGGTATAGCTAGTCTCATCATATAAATCCATCCAAGCTTCCATTTCGAGATTTTCTTTGATTTTTTGAAGTCTTGAAATATTGAGTTTTATTGTTTTTGCGTCTGCAGAAATTGGTAATAAACTAAGCTTTCCTTTAAAAATAGCACCCTCACTTTCTAAGGGCTGAACGGATAGATGATTGATAGGATAAGCTTGTTGATCAAAGGTTCCAAATTCATCCTCAAAATAGACCCCATTCCAAAAATTAATTCCATATTGTTCTTCCCCCTCGAGGTTCTCAACCTCATAATAGATCAGGGTTTGAAATTCATCGGCAACTGCGCTTTTTATTGTCAATTTTACTCCATTGGATTCTTGGATAAGATTAAGGGGCTCACCGATTCCACTCTTTAAAAAGGAAAGTAGCTGCTCATCCTCTTTGTCCTGCCAATCAAGCCAAGAATAATACATATATGCAAAACCATTTGTCACATAAGCAATCAAGAGGAGAACAATGAATGAAGAAGCGATTCCAACACCAATGTTTGTTCGTTTCTTTCTTTTTTTTCTTTTTGCCTCCTCTATTTTCATTACATTAGCGATAACTGGTTCCAGAAATTCCTCCGGTACTTGGATCGCTTCAGCACCCTCGATGAGCGAATATATGGTATTCTGAAAACTCGCTAGACTAGTTTGACAGCTTTGACATGTATGTAAATGTATTTCAAGTTCAATTTTTTCTGGTCGGTTTAATGATCGACTTAAATAATCAATAAATTTTTCCAGGTAGTGACCTTCCTTAACCCCACTTAAACGCTGAATTCCTTTATGAAGACGTGCCTGAACTGCTTCACCCGAGATTCCAAGAATTTCGGAAACCTCATTTTGTGAAAGTCCTAACACATAGGTTAAAACGAGGGCATCATCTAAATCTGCCTGTGTTCTTCTTTTACATTCCTCTAGGAAAAGCCCAATCACCCATTTTTCAAAGTCTGGATTCTTTTTTTGTTTTCGAAAGTCAGTTTGAACCTTTAGCATGATTTGGTAAAAAACATCTTGAATGTCTTCGGAATTTTTTAGATATGTCCATGCAAATTTGTAAAGGTCATCTTTCCTATGGTCAAACCAATTGATAATGGCTCCCATGTCTTTTTCTCGTATCATTTTTATTAAAACGGGATCTGTTTCTGCTATGATCACAATGTATGACTCTCCCCTTGGAAAACATTTCTTTCTTCAATATTCAACAAATAATGCACGAATCCTTCTTAATTTTAAGCTTTGTTAAAGTTAGTTGTTGATAATTGATTTTTAAGAACGTATGTTCTATAATTAAACTAACTAAAATAGGGTTGGTGATGATTGTGAGAGCGACTGAAATTCTTAAAGCCATTCAAAAACTAAATCCAGCAGAGAAGCACAGATTACGTGAATATTTAATTGATGCACTCACAGCATCGAGTTCGACTGGAACCGTTCTTCACGAAATATCTGAACGTAAGAATAAGAATGGGTATGAATGTCCTGATTGTGCATCAGAACATATTGTTCGATACGGTAAATATACAACAATTGTTGATGGCGAAGAGGTTAAAAAGCAACGCTATCGCTGTAAGGCTTGTAAAAAGACATTCACTGACCTCACAAATACAGTTCTTTATCGAACTCGTCACCTTAACCAGTGGATTAAATTTGTTGAGTGTATGATTGAAGGTTATTCTCTTCGGAAGTCTGCTGACTTAATCGGCAACATCACTCACGTCACTTTATTTTATTGGAGACACAAACTACTATCATCGTTAAAGCAAATGGAAATACCTAATTTTGAAGGTATCGTTGAAATGGACGAGACCTATTTCCTATACTCAGAAAAGGGACAAAGAAAAATTAAAGATAGAAAGCCACGCAAACGTGGCGGTTCTGCAAAAAAACGGGGTATAAGCAATGAACAAGTGTGTGTATTAGTTGCAAGGGACCGTGACAAGACCACTTTTTCGCAGATATTAGGTATGGGTAGGTTAACGAAAAAACAATTAGACAAAGCCGTCGGGCATAGGCTTTCAAATGAAAATATACTACTATGCACGGATTCTTGGCGTGCATTTAAAACATATGCTGCTGAAAAGGGAATGGATATTTACCAATTCAAGTCCGATGGTAAAATTCGTACGAAGGGGCTTTACCACATCCAGAACGTGAATAATTATCATAGAAGACTAAAAGGATGGATACAACGATTTAATGGTGTTGCGACCAAGTATTTAAACAATTACCTTACTTGGTTTCAGGTCTTAGAAAGTATCCATCACCAAAGAAATGAAGTAACAATGAATGACTTGATTATTAAAGCGAATTTAGTACAAAATTCAGAAACTTATGATACAATCAGGTTAACTAAATTTGCTGTATAACACTGTCGCTTATTCAACTAACGGGGCAGGATTGTTCAAGAGAAGAAACATTAGGTTTCTGTGATGTAATTCTTATGTTAATTTTTCTCTTAGTCATTATTTATTATGAGGGAGCTGAGTAATTTGGAATTATTTATTTTGTTGATAGTAATTGTGGTATTAGTTATTGTGTTAATAGTTAGCTTAATTATGGGTATTTACTCTACCAATAAACATTTTAAAATTAAGGAAAAAGAAATAAAATTAGAGCAGGAAAGATTAGAACTGGAACGAAAAAGATTAGAATTAGAAGAAAATAAAGGATAGAGAAATAGTAATTATGTTCACTTAACGGGTGCTTTGGTTGAATAAGACATTATTACTAATGAGAACTTCCAGAAAACGGAAGTTCTCATTTTTTACCTTATATCAACAATAAACTTTAACATAGCCTAATTTTAAAAAAGAACCCCATTATAGGAGTTCTATATGACTTGCTTTTTCAGCTGGCTTGTAAATAGATTGTAGTAATATCCCTTCTGCTGGAGTAAGAATTCATGGTTACCCTTTTCGACAATTTCGCCTTCATTCAACACGATGATTTGGTCGGCTTTTTCAATAGTATTCAAACGATGTGCAATGATAAAGCTCGTCTTCCCCTTCATCAACCGCTGTATTGCTTCTTGAATTTTCATTTCTGTGACTGTATCAATGCTGCTTGTTGCTTCATCAAGAATGAGAATAGACGGATTTGCAAGGATTGCCCTTGCGATCGAAAGGAGTTGCCTTTGCCCTTGGCTGATCCCACTGCCATCCTGTTTTAAAATCGTCTTGTATTGATTTGGCAGCTTCATGATGAATGAATGAGCATTTGCTGATTTTGCAGCCTCAATTACCTCTTCATCAGTGGCATCAAGTCTTCCATAGCGAATATTGTCCAAAATCGACGCCTGAAATAAATACGTATCCTGGAGCACAAATCCCATCTTTTGACGAAGGCTTTCCCTTGTCATTATTGACGTATTTACCCCATCAATTAATATCGCACCAGAATCAGGTTCGTAAAATCGGGACAATAAATTAATTATCGTGGTTTTCCCGGCGCCAGTTGGACCGACAAAGGCCACAGATTGTCCAGCTTTTACATCAAATGAAACATCCTTAATCGTGTTCCCATCCTTATCATAGGAAAACGAGACATGATCAAATTCTACATCCCCATGAATTTCGTTCATTTTTTTAGCTTTGATTTCATCCCTTGCTTCGACTTCTTCATCTAAAATATCAAATACACGCTCAGCACCCGCAACGGCAGACAGTAATGTATTAAATTGGTTTGCCAAGTCATTGAGCGGCCGGGTAAACTGTCTTGAGTACTCAGCAAAAATGACAATTGTACCGATGGTGATATGTCCATTCAATGCAAGTATTCCGCCAATCCAGGCAATAACTGCAAAACTTAAGTTATTTAATACGTTCATTAGCTTCGGAATAAAACCAGAATAAGCTTGTGCAAAATAGCCTGCTTTCTTCAGCTTTTCACTCTTTTCTAAGAATTCATTTATCACGGTTTCTTCTTGTGAAAAAGTCTTTACAATTTCTTGTCCCGAAATTGTTTCCTCAATATACCCATTTAGTTCGCCTAAATAACGTTGCTGTTCCTTAAATAACTTCCCAGTCCGTTTGGTGATCCATTTAATCCCGAAAAACATAATAGGGATTATAGTCATCGTGATTAAAGTCAATAATGGGCTTAACCAAAGCATAATTACTACAGTTCCCACTATTGTAAGTACGCTTGAAAAAATTTGAATAACAGAAGTATTCAAGGTTGAGCTCACATTTTCAATATCATTTGTAATTCGGCTCATAAGTTCACCGTGCTGCCGTTTATCAAAAAAATGAATTGGTAAACGATGGAGTTGTTCAAAAAGCTCTGTCCTCATTGAGAATACTGTATTTTGTGCAATTCCGACCATCCAATAATTTTGATACCATAACGATAAGGAATGAAGGACAAACACAACGCTTAATCCGAGTAAAAGAATAAAGATTCCTTGATGATCCTTCGTTACGATATAGTCATCAATACCTCTTCCTAACAAGAACGGTCCAAGGAGCCCAAGCCCTGAGCTCGCTACTACCATAGCAAGGACGGCTATCAATAATTTATGATTGACTGCTAGATAGGACCAAATTCTTTTAACAGTAGCCATTCTGTCTTTTGCTTGTTGCGGTTTTTCTCCAACACTATGTTTAGGACGATTCATTCGTGTTGACATGAGCTTGTCCCCCCTCCCCGAACTGAGTTTCATAGACCTTTTGATAAAAAGGCGAGGAATGTAAAAGCTCTTCATGACTTCCAGAAGCTAATAATTTTCCATTTTCCATCAGTAATATAGTGTCGGTTGCCATAGCTGTGTAAATTTTTGAAGTAATAATTAAAGTCGTGCAAGAGTAATTTTTTAATTCCGAAAGTAGTTTAGCTTCTGTTTTTAGATCGAGGGCACTGGTGCTATCATCAAGTAATAAAATTTTGGGACTTCGAACAAGTGCTCGTGCAATTGAAATTCGCTGCTTTTGCCCACCGGATAGGTTCACACCTTTTTGCCCAATGACTGTATCGTATCGTAATGGAAGCTTCTCAATCGTTTCATGAATTTGGGCTCGCTTTGCAGCAATGATGATCTCTTCCATTGTCGCATCCTGCTTGCCCCAACGGATATTATCCTTTATCGTTCCGGTAAATAATAACGCTTCCTGTGGAACATAGCCGATTTGTTTTCGTAATTCATCAAGCTTACGATCCCTAACATCAATGTCATCAATCCGAACACTACCAGGGACAGCATCATATAAACGTGGAATCAATTGAAATAAGGACGTTTTACCAGAACCTGTCGCTCCAAGAATTGCAACAGTTTCACCTGGTTGAATCGCAAACGTGATATCCTGTAAAACCAACGCGTTCGTTCCTGGATACCTGAAATCAACATGTGAGAAGGTGATGCTACCATTTGCATGCTGGACAGTTATTAGATTGGTATTTGATTCTACTAAATCTACCTCCGTATCTAATACCTCAACAAGACGGTCTGATGAAGCTTTCGCCCGTGAGAAATGCATGATAATCCAAGAAAAAACACCGAGAGCCCCAGTAATCCGGGTTGTATAATTGATGACTGCAACTACTTCTCCAACCTGGACGTTTCCAGCGCTTACATCAATGCTGCCAAACCACAGAATGGCTATGATACTTCCATTCATTAATAGTAAAAGCACTGGCATTGTTAATTCGATGAGGCGAAGTGAAGTTATGGTCCGGTCTTTTAAGTCTTCATTGGCATGAACGAATCGTTTTGTTTCATGTCCCCATCTTACAAAGGCTTTTATTAATCTCATCCCGGAAAGGTTTTCACGCATCACACCGTTCACGATATCTAATTTCTTTTGGACTGATTGGAACAATCTTCTCGCTTTTGTCATGACAAATATAAGAAACAAAATTAAAAATGGTGTCGTGACGATAAGCATCATGGCGAGCTTCACATCTACGAGGAGGGCCATGACCATCCCGAAAATGATGAGCATCGGTGCGCGCATGGCTATACGTAAACTCATAAACACTGTGTTTTGAAGCTGAGTTACGTCATTTGTCATTCTCGTAATTAATGTAGCTGTATTGAATTTTTGAAGATTGGCGAAGGAAAAGGATTGGATTTTTCCAAACAATTCTTTTCTTACATCAAAAGCAAAGCTTTGGCTTGTATGTGAAGCGAAAAAGGAATTGATAATTCCAGAGATAAAGGCTAGAAGTGAGATTCCAACCATAATTCCGCCCCACTTCATGACTACAGTAAGATCTTTTTGTAAAATACCATCGTCAATCACCTTTGCTATTAAAAGCGGTTGCAAAAGTTCCACCGCAAGTTCAACAAATGTCAAACCAAGAGCAACTGAAATGGCTAATCGATATGGTTTTAAATACGTTAGCATTCTAAACATATGAGGCCCCCAAATTAAGTACATAACAATTCTTTCGATTTTCTAAATTATTTCTATAATACAATATATTTCACTATTAATATAGAAAAAAACACCAATAAGCTAGAAGCTTTTGGTGTTTTGCTGCTCTTGTAGATTATGAGAATATAATTTTTGACTGGCAATAAAGCTTACTATTGTGGCAAGTGTGACAGAAATTAACATAAACATAATTAGATTATCCATTCCTTTAGCAACATCCACCTGACTTGTGATAAGCATCCCCATGATACTTGCCCCAAATGTTGTTCCAATGTTTCTGGCAAAGAAATGAAGACTTGTTGACATCCCTTTTTGATGAGCTTCTGCCATTTCCTGTGAACCAATTGTTCCGATCGTAACAACAATACCAAACGCAAAACCTTGAATCGTTAAGATAGCAAAGATATACCAGAAGCTTGTGTCTTTATTCATGAAGAGTGCAAGAATCGCAGAAAGTACGAGCAATGCGTTTCCTAAGAAAATCGTTTTACGATAGCCATATTTTAAGATAAGGTTTCCCGACGGAACGGATGCAAACATCCAGGCCGCACTCATTCCGAATAGAACGAGTCCACTTACGATTATAGAAAACCCCTGTACCTCTTGCATAAATAAAGGAACATAATTCTGAAACGCAAAAATACTTAAGAAGATCAAGACCCCATTAATATTAAGCCACGAGATATTTTTATTCTTTAAAATCTCAATTGGGATAAATCGTTTATCTGATTTTTTCTCAGTTAAGATAAATGCGACTAGGAAAATAACACCTATCAAATTATAGATTACAAGATTTTCCGTTGTAATGGTGTTCATTAAGAATGCAAGCATACTTCCAGTGAAAAGAAATGCACTGAAATAATTCAGCGGATTTTTATCCTTCATTATATTTTCTTTATATGGGATTAAACATAAAAGAACAATAACCCCGATTGGTATATTGATAAAGAATATCCACCGCCATGACATCGTTTCGACGAAAAAGCCACCAATCAGCGGTGCAATGACAGCAGAAACACCCCACATGGCTGAAAAGAATCCCTGGATTTTCCCGCGCTTTTCGATTGAATAAAGGTCTCCGGCAATGATCATTGTTAATGGGGAGACCCCACCGGCTCCAAGCCCTTGAATTCCACGGTAAACGATTAATTCCACCATTGAATCTGCTAACCCACAAAGTAATGAGCCAATTGTGAAGAGAATAATAGATATGCTAAATATCTTTTTTCTTCCATAAATATCGGCAAGTTTCCCGAATATTGGTAAGGAAACAGTAGAAAATAAAACATATATGGCAAACATCCACCCATAAAACTTATACCCGCCAAGCGTTTCTGCTATCGTGGGGGCCGTTGTCTGAAGGATTGTCGTGTCCATAGCACTAATAAGCATTGCAAGGACAATACTTACTAAAACAAATGGTTTTGATTTCATTTTGTCTTCCCCTTTAAGTCTAGAATTACTCTATTATACTACAGACAATCGAAAAGAAAAGATGTGTGTTCTGTAGACAGACGCATATCTCGAAAAGAAAAATGAGGTAATTTCATGATCCGCATTACGGCAATTACACACAAAAATGAACGTCTAACAGATGTCCACATATCAGAAATTAAAAATGCAGAATGTAAATGGTATTGGATTGATTTTAATCGCCCAACAGAGATGGAGATTGAAGAATTATCAAGAACCTTACATTTTCATCCACTTGCTATTGAAGATTGTATCCATGTCTTGCAACGACCAAAATTAGATTTTTATGAAAAAAATACGTTCTTTGTTTCGCACAGTCTTCATCAAGAAACATTGGAAAAAGAAGAAATTAATATGTTTCATGGCGATGGATATATTGTGAGCTTTCATTTAAAGGAGTCAAGTGAAATTAATGATGTATGGAATCGATTACTGGTAACCGAAACGATTGAACAATGGGATCCCTCCCTTGTGTTATATCACATCATCGATAAGCTGGTTGATAATTATTTTCCAATTGTTTATCATCTTGAAGATACATTGAATGAAATTGAAGACAATTCGAATGAAAAATCAATGGAGGAGCTTCTTGATGAGCTTTTTGAAACACGACATAATTTGCTTACTTTAAGACATACCGTAACACCCATGCGCGATTTGGTGTATCGGATTATCCATTCGCATCGGCTTGATTTGTTACAGCATCGGATCGAGTATTTTCATGACATCTATGATCACCTGTTAAGGCTCACTGAAAAAATTGATGCAAGCCGTGAGTTGACTGCTGATATTCGTGATAGTTATCTATCTTTGAACTCTCACCAAACAAATAAAGTGATGCGGATTCTAACCGTCATCACGACCATCTTCATGCCGCTCACTTTCATTGCCGGCATTTATGGCATGAATTTCACATATATGCCAGAACTGACTTATAAATACGGGTATTTCGTGATTCAAGCAATTATGATTGTGATTGGACTTGGTATGTTTGTGTGGTTTAAGCAAAAGGGTTGGTTCCGGTGAAGATTAGTTACTGCTAGAGTTAAAATTCATTGAGCCGACCCAAATATTCGGGTCGGCTCAATGAATTTTTTATTATTTATTTTTTTTACCATTATTAGATTTCTTCTGGTCGTACGAAAGTCCAAATCCATACTTATATTCGACACCAGCTTTAGCCTTATAAGTGAAATGTTTATATTCTTCAGGTGCAAAGCTTGGAACATCCCCGACTTCACGTTCTAACGCTTTTTCATCAGCCGGAATAGCAAATGGAAGTTTTCCAACAGGATTGAATGCCCCAGTGATTACATCAAATACTGCTTCTTGTTGTGTACCAAATGTACCGATAAATGCAGCAGCTTTTGGTTCAAGCTTATTAATTAGCCATTGGTTTGTAAAGTTTACGGCAGTGATAGTTGGAACCGCTTTTTGGATTTCAACAATTCGATCTACGTCAGTTACTCCAGTTTCTGGACCAACTGTAATACGCGGATTATTATCCCAGTTTGACTGAGTTGGTTTCACATATACATAAGCATGTGTTGCTTTTTTAACACTATCAACTAATTCGATATTAGGGTATTTTTCTTTTAGTGATTTCTTTAAGTCTTCAGTAAATCCAGCGGATTGTTTTTTAGATTCCTCAATAACGTATTGTTCTGGATTAGCTTGACCTCTTGGTGCAGCTACTCCTACAAATCCTTCTACATAAAGCTTAACTTTTTCTAACTTTTCTTCAGTTAATGGTAATAAATTTTCACCTTTGACTTTATCATTACGCATTAGTACAACAGACTTTTGGTGTGCTTCATAGGCTAATGCTCTATGTTCATCATCGTTTGCTAGAGCAATAGCTTCATTTGGATTTACATATGGATCCTCAAACAGACCTAATGTCATCATTTCAGTTAAAGTATAAGTAATGGATTCATCAATTTTTGCTTCATCTAGTAAACCGCTATTAACTGCCTCAATGACTAGCCCTGGTGTTGCACCACCTGAAATAATGTTAGTTCCCGCATTTACCGCTTTTGCAACTTTTTCTACTGCTGTTTTGTCTAGGTAACCCCACGCACTACCGGCAACTGCACCTGAGTCAGAGTTAATATATCCTTTAAAACCAAGACCTTCGCGTAAGTACTTGATAATTCCTTCATTTAAAGTCATTCCAACTTCTTCAAATTGCTCACTTTCACTATACGGTGGTAACCCTTGATCAGCACTATCATTACTTGGATATGCATAATACGGCATTACGGATGCTACACCAGCTTCAATTGCTCGTAAGAAAGGAGGAATGTGATACTTTTCCATGCTTCCTTCTGTTGGATAAATGTTAAACCTACCGTTCTCAAAGTGAGGATCTTGTCCATCATCACGAGCTCCGCCGCCTGGGAAGTGTTTAACAGTGATGGCTACACCATCTGCGTCAAGTTTTTCCCCTTGGAATCCTTTCACGATTTCATAATTCATGTCTCCAACTACTTTAGGATCTTCACCGAATGTCTCTTCAATTCTCGCCCAAAGTGGATCAGTTGCAACGTCGGCCATATATCCATAAACCTTACGAATACCAGCAGCTCTCCATTCTTGGCGGGCTATATCAGCAAATTCACCAACAGCATCGACATCTCTCGCAGCTGCTAAACCTAATGTTCCAGGCCAAAAAGTATGTTGATCCTGAACATTCGTTATATTTGTATAATCCGTAGATTGAGAGTTTCTTGGATTGGAAGTGATAACAACCGGAATCCCTAATTCTACTCCTTCTGCTAATTGTTGCATTTGGTTATTATAATTGGCAATATCCCCTAAGTTTTGCGATAGACGATAAATAACATGGCGCAATTTTTGTTCAGTAATAACTTTACTATTTTGAGGAGTTACAAATTTCCCATCAGCAGGATCTGCTACTGGAGTGTGTGTATTGATATACATTAATCCAGCTTTTTGCTCAAGACTCATCTTACTAATCAAATCAGCCACACGTTCTGAAACTGGCTTTCTCCAGTCTTCATAAACATCTAAACTTCTGCTGCCATTTGCGTCTCTAAAATACTTGTCGCCAATTTCAAGAATTCTATCTTGAGTTGCTACTTCAATTTCCGGTTGACCGTCAGCTTTTGCAACTTTATAAGTCGTTATTGCACCTCGACCAGTATACGGAGTAGCTTCCCCCTCCTCACCTGTGTAACCTTGCTCATCAGCAAACCCAATTGTAGGAGCTACAAGTGAGAGTGCGAGTGTACCTACTAAAAGTTTTTTTCTTAGCTTTGAAGCTTTTCTGATTCTTTTTGAAACGGATGCCATTTTCATTCCTCCCTTTGATAAATGTGATTTATAGAATAAATACTGCCGCCCCAAAATAATAGAAAGGGTTTTCAAAAATTTTAGAGGGAAAGCATACATTCATAATTTCATGTACTGCTAAATAGAAATGTTGAAAAAGAAGAAATCAATTTAGATTGCATTTTTAGTTAACGCATTTAGAATGCGCTTCCATTTTTGTTAAATAATTAATTTGTTAGACTACTAAACAAATAAACTATTAATATAATACCATTTTAATATATGAATAATCATGAGGCTGACTTACTAATTTATAGTGGGTCTATTGGTGGTAATTTATATCTAAAGAAATAGGAAAATGTAGTGCCTTAGACTAAAAGGTTCTGGGATACTATTAAATTTTCATAAAAGCTATCTGAAAATACTATTAACCCTTCTATTATTTCAGGTATAATAAAAATTGTTAGAGAACCGAAATATTTCATTAGGGGGTAATATCATGACTAATGTTAAAGAAAAGCTATTAACCCGTGCAGAGGTACCTGTCGAGCAAACTTGGAAACTTGAGGACTTGTTTCCATCGGTTGACGCATGGGAAAAAGAATTGACTGCTGTTGAAGCTGATGTATCGACCGTTACCAAGTTTAAAGGTCAATTAGGAAATGGTGCAAATTCATTTTTAGATTGTTTACTTGCGGAGGAAGAACTTTACAAACGAATGATTTTAGCAGGTACATATGCAAGTCTGCGTTTCAATGAGGATGCGACAAATCCAGAAAATCAAGGAAATGCTGCAAGAGTATCGTCTATTTTTTCAGGGATTAGTGCGGCACTATCATTTATCGAGTCTGAAATCCTGACTTTACCAGAAGGCACAATCGAACAATACATAAAAGAAGAAAAAGAATTAGAGGTATTCCAGAAGAATTTAACTCTTATTTTGGAGAAAAAACCACATACCCTATCACCTGAAACGGAAGAAGCGCTGGCTGCCCTTGGTGAAGTCCATGATGCACCATATATGATTTATCAACGAAGCAAAGCATCTGATATGACATTCCCTTCATTTAAAGATGAAGAAGGAAATGAGCTTCCACTTTCCTTTGCCTTATTTGAAGACCGCTATGAACTTTCTGAAAATCCGTTGATTAGACGCAATGCATTCAATGCATTTTCTGAAACTTTAAAAAAATATCAAAATACATTTGCTGCTGCCTATGCAACAGAAGTAACGAAACAGGTGACACTTTCAAAGCTGCGTAACTATGAATCAGTTACACATATGCTTTTGCATCCGCAACAGGTTACGTTAGAAATGTACCATAATCAATTGGATATTATTCAAACTGAACTTGCACCACATATGCGAAAATTCGCAAAGCTTAAGCAAAGAGTCCTTGGTTTAGAAAAAATGCATTTTAGTGATTTAAAAGCACCTCTTGACCCTGATTTTAATCCAAAAACAACCTATGAAGAGGCGTCAAAAACGATTCTTGAAGCTTTACAGGTTATGGGACCAGAGTATAGTGAAATCATGGAAAAAGGTCTTACAGAGCGCTGGGTTGACCTCCCTGCTAACGTTGGTAAATCAACAGGTGCTTTCTGTTCAAGTCCATATGGTGCCCATCCTTATATCTTAATTACTTGGACTGACACAATGCGCGGTGCTTTTATTTTAGCTCACGAACTTGGTCATGCGGGTCATTTTTATTATGCGAATGGAAATCAGCGAGTTGGAAATACACGTCCATCCACCTACTTTATCGAAGCTCCTTCGACAATGAACGAGTTACTTCTTGCAGAACATCTTTTATCGAAAACAGATGATAAGAGAATGAAGCGTTGGGTCATTCTTCAGTTACTAGGAACGTACTATCATAACTTTGTGACTCACTTGCTTGAGGGAGAATTTCAACGTCGTGTATATGCATTAGCAGAAAGCGGAAATCCGATCACCGCTCTTACATTAAGTGGAATTAAAGGTGAAGTGTTAAAATCCTTCTGGGGAGATGCAGTGGAGATTGATGATGCAGCGAGCTTAACATGGATGCGTCAACCGCATTATTATATGGGTCTATATCCATATACGTATTCTGCAGGATTAACAGCTTCTACTGCAGTAGCCCAGTTAATCAAAGAAGAAGGTCAGCCGGTAGTTGATCGCTGGATTGACGTATTAAAAGCTGGTGGTACAATGAAGCCACTTGAGTTAATGAAATATGCGGGTGTTGACATGTCTAAGCCAGACGCAATTCGGAAAGCAGTTGCATACGTAGGGGATTTAATTGAGGAATTAGAAGGGCTTTACGTATAAAATGAGAAAAATACTGTAATCAAAAAAAGAAGCATGAGAACTCGGTTCCTACGCTTCTTTTTTCGTTGAATTCTAATTAAATACATGTAAATGATTGGATTTGTCTCAGACTAATACCGGTGTAATTCCATCTAAAGCCATTCCATCTATACCCTGAAACAGATGTTCTGCCAACAAATGTTGGATAAAACCAGAATTGCTCACGACCACGTAACCATAGATAGGTATATCTGAATAAACATCCTCTAATACTTCCCGGATCAACTGCAAAAGCCTGGGCTTGGTGTTGAGATTGAGTAGGAACAAACGATGGCGGCGGTGCAGTTGGTGGCCCCCCACCCTGCCCTTGGTTAGGTGAGCCGAATGGTGGACCTCCACCAGGTCCTTGACCAGGTGTTCCAAATGGCGGTCCACCTCCTGGTCCTTGACTTGGTGATCCAAATGGTGGTGGACCCATAGGACCTCCTCCAAATGGTGGGAATGAGCCCATTTGTCTTTCATAATCGTAATAATAATCGTAATCTGTATAGTGTGGTAGTGATGACGCCATTAGACCGTTTGGGTCATAATAATACATCTTTTAATCACTCCTTATTCTTTGGCTACTAGCATCCTATTCTATAGGCTTACGCCTTTCAACTTGTACCTATAAAATGTGCTCTTTACCTAGAAAAAGCGAAGCAGCTACCACAGGGAATAATGAACATGCAATTATTTATATTTTAGTAGATTTTTCTTCATAAGAGATGCTACTTGCAAACTATCTTGTTGAGAAGTGTTTTCTAGATGCTTAATAATTAATTCTTGTCGTTCCACAGAGTGATTTTGGCTTAATTTAGCCTTCGCTTCAATTTTTGTGATTTTTATTCTGAAAGCGACAATTCCTTTACTCATTCCTTGGATAAAATTAGGTTCAATATCATTTAAATTGTATGGACTATCAGGACTTTCATATTTGTTTACCAAATCATTTAAAGAATCGAATATCACATTTTCATCCTCGATAATCTTCATCTTCCCATAAGCATGGATGGACACATAATTCCAAGTAGGAACCGCCTTCATTGATTCGTACGAAGAAGGTGAAATATAACTATGTGGACCTTGGAAAACTACAAGAACTTGTTGGTTTTCAGCATCTTTCCATTGCTCGTTTGGACGAGCAACATGACCATATAAAGCATTATCAGATTTGTTTAGCATCAATGGAAGATGAGTGGCGTAAGGTTCTCCCCTATGCTGAGAAAATAAAGTTGCGAAGCCATATTTTTCGATAAAATCATAAATTACTTCATCATCATCAATTTTAAAATGTTTAGGTATATACATACAAAATAAATCCACCTTTCAAAGGTCATATGAGTGTTTTGGTCATTATTATATCTATTTGTTCTTCATCACCCATATAAAAAGAGTGGGCTCCAGTTTGAACAAACCCCATTTTTTGATAAAAAGCTATAGCATTTTCATTTTTTTCCCATACGCCTAACCAGATTTTCTTTTTATTTTGTTCCAGTGCAACTTCAATCGCTTTTTTTAGTAGATATTTTCCAAGCCCGTGTTTTTGAAATTTATTCTTTATATAAATCCTCTCGATTTCAAGTAAGTCATTACCCATTTCTTCAGACTGAGCATCATTGGTATTTACTTTTAAATATCCTGCAAGTTCATTATTAAGATAAACAAAAAAGAAGTTTGAAAAGACTTTGGATAATTCTTTTTCAAATTGTTCAAGGTTAAATGCCCTTTCCAAATAGGCATGCATATTTTCGGGTGAATTTTGTTCCTTAAATGTCTCATTAAATGTTTCATAGCTAATTTCTTGAAGTTTAGGTAAATCTTCAAGTGTACACTTTATAATATTTATAGTCATGTAGATATGTATCTCCTTTATATAATTAAGTGGCAGGTGTTTTCTCAGTGGTCCCTATGGATAATATAATTTAATAGTTGCTTAAGGAGAGTCGTTTTAAGTGGGATCTCTTTCAATTCTTCTATCGCAAGACAATAATGTTCCCACATCGCTTTTTTTGCATTTTCTATTCCGAGGACGGAAACAAACGTAGATTGATTGTTTTCCACATCTTTACCGACCAATTTTCCAAGTAAATCAGTTGTACCTTCTACGTCTAATAAATCATCCTTAATTTGAAAGGCAATACCAGCGTGATACGCAAACTTTTTTAAAGAGTCGATTTCCTTTTCTTCCACATTTGCAAGGATAGATGGCATGATAAGCGCAGCTTCAAATCCCTTTCCTGTTTTTAAAAAGCACATCAGGTTTAACTCTTCTAGCGATAATTGTTTTCCTTTAGAGTCTAAATCAATCGCTTGCCCCTTGCACATATCCATCGTGCTTTCAGCCGAATACTGGATTAACTTAAGTACCGTTTTCGCATCAAAATGGGTAAGACATGCTTGCTCAAACGTAGCCCTTTGTGTAAGAAAAAGACCTGTTAATTCAGCAACGGCTATGCTATATGCCTGATGGACGGTTTGCTGTCCTCTTCGAAAAGCTGCATTGTCTTGGGATGGAAGATCATCATATATTAAAGAAGCTGTATGCATGTACTCGATTGATTTCAAAAGTGGAAGAATCGCTGTTTCCTCTAATCCATATTCCTTTACACCCATCATCCAGGTCACGATAGGTCTCAGCCTTTTCCCATCTCCCTCAAGGCTGTAGTTTGCAGCATCAGCTATAGGTGACGTGTCTTTATCTTCTTTTGAAATGTGTAAACGATTATTGATCTGTAGGCGAACGTCTTCAATTAACACAGAAAAATTTACCTTTTCTTTTTGTTCATTTTTTAGATTTGTAACCATATTATCGCGCAAGAGCTTATCAAAGAAATCAACATCGTCTGCTTTTCGAACCATTTTTTGAATCAAACGATTAAAAGGTTGATCACCTGTAGCGAATATCTCCATAACCTCTTCATACACCTTACTGCCTACCCGCTTTTTAAACCGTTTCAATCCGTTTATTGCCCGGTCCAATATGATTTCACACGCTTTTGGGTCTGATTGGTACACGTTATGAATCAAATAAAATATGACAGTCCAGTATAATTCATATGGGTTTACTAAATCGTGCCGCTTCTTGTGATAGTGTAAATAGTAGGTATACGGTGTTACAGCACCAGCCTCCATATCGGATAACATATCGGCAAAATCGTCAGCAAGCTGATTGTAAATACCATAACAGAAAATTCGGTTGTCAATTTGTCCATCCATAGGAGCACTAATGAGAGAACGGACAATCATTCGCGATGACGCAGATTTGATAATAATTGGCACATATAGATCTTCATTGGTGTAAGTTGCAATTGAAAGTTCTTTTTCACGATCTACTTCTTGCGACTTAAAAAAAACATAGGATTGTTCGAAAAAGGAATGTATGGTCTCTTGAGGCTGTTGGGTCTTAATATACTTGAAGGCTTCTGTAAGTTCTGAATGAACATATTCTAATAACCTTTTGTTTTTCCCCGTCCATTCCCCTAATTCTGGCACAGTTCCGGTAAGAAGTGTTGTACGGATCAAATCGGAATATTTTCTTTTTTCTTGTTCAGACAAAACCTTAGCATCTAACAGATCATCAATAAAGGGATATGTAAGACCGTAGGCATAGCCCAATCGGATGGCCGTATCAAACCTTTTGTTCCGCTCATGTTGAGGTAGGTTCTCCGCCATTTCTTCACTCTCATTTATTATGACACCAGCAATAATTTTGATTAATTTTCTCTGCGCATGTGTGCCATCTAGCCCATCTGGTATGTTCGTAGATACAGTTTTTATTTTATCAATCAACCAAATAATGGTGGATTCAACGCCTTCCCTCTGGCCCCAGCGATACAACCCCGCCATACTAAAAATGTTGGATTCCTCTTTTTTATCTTTAGAAGTTGTTTGAATTAAATAGTCTTTTAAACTTGAAACTATTGTTTGTATCCTTGTTTGTGTGTCCTGGGATTTAAGGTCTTTTCCCATGTCTCTCATAAAAATATATGAAATACTGCGTTCCAGGTATCCATGTAATTTTCCCGTGTAATTTAGCCATCTGATATAACTATAATTATCTTTTGTTTTTAACTTTTTCTTCTTATTGGCCATGAAAGGAATCACCGATCGATGAATATGATCTTGTTTCCAGAAGTGGATGTCTCTTGTTAGTGTCGTGACATAGGTCTTTTGTTGGACATCTTTAAAGAGCTCCTTAAAATAACGAGCTGCTTTATTCTCCGCTAATTGATAACTTTTTTCGGCATTCTCTTTTGATCTAACATTCATATTGTAGATACCTCAACTTTTAGTCATTACCTTATATCTATGCTGCATTATATTCAAATCTTTCTTTTATTTTCTTGTATACAACTTAAATTCTATTCTTACAAGAAATTCACCTTCATTTTTCATATAAATATAGGCAATCAATTTCTAATTAAATAAACCTGAGACCGCTTGGGCTCAGGTTTATTTTGTATTGGGTTTTAGTTGGATCTAAATGATCCCGGTGGAACCACAAGAACCGTCCCCGTGGTCCCCCCGCGGTTCCTATTTATCAAATTTTAGTTTTGCTAATGCATCGGCTAGTGCGGTGTTGATTGGTTCTTCTTTTTGTTGTTTATTCATGTAGTTTGATACTTCTTTTTTGGATAATTTTCCTGATTGGTTCTTTTTGCGACGTTCGTTGAAGGCGGATAGTTTTTCTCGGTGTCCGCATTTACATACGAATAATTGTCCTTCCCCTTCTCCGCGCAATTCCAACTTTTTATGACAGTTCGGGCATCTAGCGTTGGTCAGTTTCGCAATGTTTTTACGGTGACCACATTCACGGTCTTGGCAAACGAGCATTTTCCCCTTTTTCCCGTTGACCTCAAGCATTAATTTTCCACAATCCGGGCATTTTGTACCTGTGATATTGTCATGCTTGAATTTTGAATCGCTTGATTTAATGTCTGTGACAACTTCCTTTGTGTATTGTTTAATATCTGAGATGAACGCATTCTTTTTCAAACGGCCTTTAGCAATTTGTTCAAGCTTTTGCTCCCACTCAGCTGATAAAACTGGAGATTGCAAGTCATCTGGAACAAGCTCTAATAGCTGTTTTCCCTTATTTGTGATGTGGATATCTTGACCTTTTTTTTCAATTAAAAAAGTATTGAATAACTTTTCGATAATATCCGCACGTGTTGCTACCGTGCCAAGTCCACCAGTTTTTCCAATCGTATCAATTAGATCCTTGCTTTCCCCCGCCATATATTTTGCAGGGTTTTCCATAGCTGAAAGTAACGTTCCTTCATTGAATGGCTTTGGTGGCTGAGTTTCTTTTTCAATTTCCTTTATGGACAGGACATTAAGGCTCATGCCCGGTTGAATGGATGCTGGAATTTGACCTTCATCCTCATTCTCATCCATCGAAGTGATGACTTCTTTCCATCCTAATGAAGTAACAGTAATTCCTTTTGCAACAAATTGCTCATTACCAATACGTGCTTGAACCGTTTTTTGTTCAAACGTATATGGTGGAAGAAATACGGCTAAGAATCGTTTTACAATCAAATCATAAATTTTTTCTTCCTTGGTAGATAAGGCTTGCAGATTTGGGCGTTCCTCAGTCGGTATGATTGCATGGTGATCGGTCACCTTGCTGTTATCAACAAATGATTTATTTGTTTTGATTCCATTTTTCAAGATCTTTGCCCCAAGCTTAGCATAAGGCTGCACAATAAGTCCTTCAATCCGATCCTTTAGTGTTTCAATAATATCTGTTGAGAGATATTTTGAATCGGTACGGGGATACGTAACTAGCTTATGTTGTTCATACAGCTTTTGGAGAACATTTAAGGTTTCCTTTGCTGAAAATCCAAACCGTTTATTAGCATCACGCTGAAGCTCTGTTAAATCATAAAGCTGTGGTGCATAGGTTTTCTTTTGTGAAGTTTGCACGTCGATGATTTTTGCTTCCTGCCCCTGAAGAGAACGAACAATAGATGACGAAACTTCCTTTTTAAAAATACGCTGTTCATTTGTTTTTTCATGATGCCACTTTAAGGTTAAGCTGTCCGTTACGGCTTTTATTTCGTGATATGGTATTGGCTTAAAACCCTTAATTTCCTCTTCACGTTTTGCAATAATCGCCAATGTCGGGGTCTGCACTCTTCCACATGAAAGCTGCGCATTAAACTTTGTTGTTAAGGCTCTCGTTGCATTGATTCCAACCAACCAGTCAGCTTCAGCACGAGCTACAGCAGAAGAATAAAGATTCTCGTATTCCTTCCCGTTTTTTAAAGTGGAAAAGCCTTGTTTAATTGCTTTATCTGTAACAGATGAAATCCATAACCGTTTGATCGGCTTACGGGTGTTTGATTTCTCAATGATCCATCTCGCTACAAGTTCCCCTTCACGACCTGCATCTGTTGCAATAATTATTTCATTTACATCCTTACGATGCATTTGCGTTTTAACGGCACTATATTGTTTGCCTGTTTGTTTAATGACAACAAGGCTTAAAGGATTCGGAATAATCGGCAGGTCCTCTAGCTTCCACGATTTATAGTGGTCTCCATATTTTTCAGGGTCCGCTAATGTGACAAGATGACCCAACGCCCATGTCACAATATATTTATCCCCTTCAAAAAAGCCGTTGCCCTTTTTATGACAGTTTAAAACACGGGCAATGTCTCTTCCAACAGAAGGTTTTTCTGCAAGAACAAGTGATTTCATATCAATTCCTCCAATTCACCCTTCTTATTATACACGATTCCAATTTTAAGGCATTAATTGAAATGCTGAAGCTAGACATAAAAAAACCCGGCTGGTTGCCGAGTTACTGTTCGCTAACGGGTAAGACAATTTTAAATTCCGTTACATCTGAATTGGACGTACATTCAATTGTGCCACCATGTTTTTCAATAATTTTTTTACATACAAAGAGCCCAATTCCTGTTCCGAATTCCTTCGTTGTATAAAATGGTTCAAAGATTGTATCTACCGATTCCTTTGGAATGGGAGGTCCATTGTTAATAATCGAAACAATAATCTGGTTATCTATATGATGTCCATTAATCCAGATGTTACGGTAAGTATCCCTTTGTTTTAAGGCATCAATCGAGTTCATTAAAATATTTAACAAGACCTGTCTAATTTCATCCTCATTAACGGTTATATGTATGCCGGAATCAATATCGGTATGAACCTTTACATCACTATCTAAAATACTCGCATAAATAAACTCAGTTATTTCAGTAAATAAACCGAGTATTGAAACCTCATTTTCTTTGTATTCAATTAATTCTTTTTTAGAAACATGCAAGAACTGCGAAATTTTATAGTTTAGCTGGGTTAACTCATGACTAATAATATCTAAATATTTTATGTCAGGGTTATCATTTCCTATTAATTTCACAAAACCGATTATTGCGGTAAGTGGATTTCGAAACTCATGAACAAAGGTCGATGCCATTTGTCCTAAAATTGTAAGACGCTCCTGGTGACTCTGGTCGATGTATTGAATTTTTTCCTGAAGCTGTTTTTCTTTCATTTCAGTATATTTGGAAACTGCATGATATGAAAACAAGTCAAATATCCGATTCACTTCCTCAAAAACAGGGTCTAATCGATCATGATCAATGTTTGACCGATAGATGTATTTTAAAATTTCACTTCTTCCTAAGTTTACATTATAAACGAATTCCCCAATATTAATATTCGCATCAACACGTTCTTCTGCTAGTTTATAAGCGAATAATTTCAGCTTTTCATCATCAATTGGATTGATCAGAGAGTTTTTGACCATTTCAAACATTGTTAATCCGTTCAAGACTAATTTGTCCTTATGAACATCATCCTCGGACATTACTGTCTTATCCTTCCATGATTTAAGAAAAAACGATAAATTGCTCTCGAGGAAGTATACGAGTTCTCCAAATACAGGATTCATTTAGTTCAAGTCCTTTCAAATCTATCTTTAGTAGGCGTAAAGTCCAAATTATATATAGTATTCTACATATTTCGCGAATCTCCTTTTTGAATTTTTTAAAAATTGAAATTGTAGACAAGTTTTATGGTGGGTCAAGCATACAATATAAGGAGACAAACTATAGGAGGGTTGATTATGAAATTTGTAGTGATAAAAAAGAGCTGGATTGTTACTGCTTTTGTTGCTGCAGTGGTGATGGTTGGAGGTTGGGTATGGTTACAGCCGGAAATCATACCTACAATTGCCCCGCAAGCTGCCAAAAAGAACGATGTTGTGATACATATTACAACTGGAGAGCTAAAATCAAAGACAGATGATGGCAAGGAAATTGAATCCTATTTCTGGAATCCGGGAACTGTCTATGTTCCTCAAGGTAAGGAAGTAACCTTCCTTATTTATGGGGTAAATGGCAAAGAGCACTCTTTCTATATCGAGGGTACAGACATTAAAGGCACCGTTAAAAAAGGTGAGGAAATATCTGTCCAAGCCAACTTTAAAGACGAGGGCATGTACCGCATCATTTGTTTAAATCACTCCGACAAAGAAAATAACGGTCCGATGATTGGTTATATTGTGGTGGATTAAAAAGAAAACAGGAGAGGCTCTCTCCTGTTTTTTATAGTTTACGTACCGTAATCGCGTTGGTGGTCTTTTTTACAATACAGTCTTCAATATCTGCTTGTCCAAGCAGACCAAGTGTAATCGCCGCGTCAATCTTCTGCTGATCGGGTTGCTTAATGATTTGGATGCAATCGACGAGATTTAATTCTTCCAATCTCTTAACTGTTTTCTCATCATGATAACTTTCAGACAATCGTATTTGCCGTTGAATCTTGTAATCTCCTATGACCGACTCTCCTTTTTCCTGCTTTCCTATTGTTTCATCAAAATAAACATTAAGGACCCTCTTCATTTCTTTTAATTCTTTTTCAATTTCCTTGGCCTTTCCACTTAATGTGAAATATCTTGCAATGAGTTCTTCAGGCAGTTGCGTAAAAGGCTTTGATTCTTGCATATTCTTCACCCCATTTTTCTTGATACTTCATCATATGATAGGGCTAGTGATAACATTCTTTCACAGAAAAAATCCAGCTGCAAACAGCTGGATTTTCTTAGATACTCTTATACAATAGCTTTTTCAGTAACGGAAATAATACATCCGGTAATTGGTCAATATTTGGGACCAATATGCTGTACTTTCCGTATATGTTTTGGATCGTTGTTTGTTGGCCTTCGTCTATTTCTCCATTTGATAAGAATACATTTATGACTTCGATGCCATGCTTTCGGGCTTTAAGAACGGCCTCATGGGTATCGATAATTCCATTTTGCTCGTAATTAAATGCAGCTGGTTCACCGTCTGAAAAGACGAGCAGAAATTTTTGTTTCTCGGTACGCTGTAATAGCTTTTTTGTTTGCAAACGAATCGAAAAACCGTCGCGATTGTCTTCCTCTGGTTCAAGCTGCATGATTTCGGCACCATAACTGCGCTTTAAACTAGAATCAAAGTCAATGACCGTTTGCAGGTAGTTTGGTTGCTTCAAACGATCTGCATCATTGGTGTCCTCCCAGAAACCTGTTACATCATGGGGAACCTGAACAGATTTTAAGGCTTCGTGAAACAGGGCAATCCCTAGTTTTGTTTGATCCATTTTATCAAACATAGACGCGGAGCAATCGACTAACAAAGAGAACACAGCATCAATTTGATGGGATGGCTGTTCTTTTTTATAAAATAATCTTGGATTGTCATCTGTAAATATACGAATAAGCTTTTTGTTTAATCGTCCAAAATGTAAGTCCCCTCTTGGAAGATTCTTTTTATGCTCCAGCGTTTTGAGGATCATTTGCTTTAGCTTCTTTTGATAGGGTGCAATGACCGCTTTATTTTTCTCGTATTGGATAACCTCATCATTTGAGGGCTTTCGTGCATTTTTGAAAACCGCATAGGCAAAGCGATTTTCTTTTCCAAATTCTGCTTCTGAGGAACCTTCTTTCTCAGTAAGGACCAATTCCATTGCTTCTAGTTTGGAGTAATCACTGTTTTTACTTTTACGAGACGAGCCTTGGGCAATCCCCAACGCCTGATCGCCTTCTTCCCCTTCCCTTGCCCCTTCACCCATTAAATTAGTTCTGGAGCCTTGTTCTAAATCAAATTGTAAAAAACTTTTTGTAGGAGTGCTTGTTTCTCGATGCCAGGTTTCGAACTTCTCCTCATGGATCTCTTCATCCCCTTTTTTGACATCATCAAGCATATCATTGTTTTTTAGCTTATCCTTGCGTTTCAAGTCATCGATTGTAGGTCCATCCTCAAGAAATTCATAATCAAGCTCTGGTAAATGGAAATACGTGTTTAACATGTCTTCATCGAGGACATCCCCTAACACATCGATAATATCTTCACAATTCTTAATGATGTCTATTGTTGATTTTGCATCGAAAACCTTCGCAATTTGACTTCGTAAAAACGGAACAACAAGATCAATTTTATATTGAATCGACGGAATCTCCTCAAGCGGGGACTCGGCTGTTAAAAGTTTAAACAAGGCATTAAACAGAGAATCCGTTGGAACACTTTTAACCATGTTGACATGGAGCTGGTCCTCATAATACTTGCGATAAATTCTTCGTCTTTCAGAAAAGGATTTCCTTGTTCCGGGACGTTCTTTGATACAAAGCTCTTCTAGACGAAAATCCTCAAAAAGCATGAAAAGCTGTTTCGCAAAGCTTGGGAGTCTGCTTTTTCTACAGAATCTTAAATACTGATCGATTTCTTTAAAATCCGTGTGTTTCATACTTCCGATTGTCCGTAAAAAAACATCGCTTAATAATCCATTGCGTTTGTCATTTTCAGGGCGATTGTCCCAAAAATGGCTGATGATTATTTTTTGTTGAATGGGATCGAGATATGATTTGTAGCCTAACTCAATTTCAAGTTCAGGATTTTTTGAGATTGTTTTGGCAAGATCGGATAATTCCATGAACAGAAAGGAGTCGACCTTCTTATCATTAAATTGAATAAATCTCATTTTAATAACCTCACTCAAACAGAGTTTCTGCTATATTTTTAACTGCTGCTTTCTCTCGATCGTCCTCAAGTTTTTCAGTAATGCCCCGTTCAATGGCACGTAATGGCGGCATGTACATTGCCAAATCACATGTGTCAATCAATGCACGGATAGACGCAGCCTCTTCAGAGAGCATACCTCCGCGGACCTGTGTAATTAAATCAGATGATAAGGAAACAAATTTATTGATTACATGTTCATCCTGTAAGGCTGATTGTGTTTGAAGAACTTCCTTTAGTGTTTCCCCTTGAATATATGGAACGTCAATGACAACAAAACGGTTTTTCAACGCTTCATTTAAAGGAACGGTTCCGACATACCCTTCATTGATCGCAGCAATGACGCCAAAGCCATTTTCCGCACGAACCACTTCAGCTGTGAACGGATTGGTAATCATTTTTCGATAATCAAGAACACCATTTAAAATAGGCAGGGTTTCTGGTTTTGCCATATTGATTTCATCAATGTATAGAAGATAGCCTTTTTTCATTGCATTAATGACAGGTCCTGCAACAAATTCGATTTTCATTTTTCCATCATGCTCTTGAATCGTTTTATATCCAAGTAAGGCTTCTGCATCAAGGTCAACAGAGCAGTTAATGCTGTACATTGGTTGTTGAAATATATGTGAAATTGTTTCAGCAAGCTTTGTTTTCCCTGAACCCGTTGGACCCTTTAGCAGCACATTTTTGCCGATGCTTAGTGCAATGATAGCGTCACGAATAATATGGATATCTGAAGGTGTATACCCCCCATTTCCGATTAATACCTCATCTTCGGAAACTCGGTTCTTTCTATTTGAAATTTCTGTTTGTATAGTTGTCGGTAACTTCAAATCTTCTAGTTGAATTGTCATGAAGTATCAAATCCTCTCGTATATATCTTCTTATACCATCACGATTTTACAGAAGTTTTCGGGGTGGAGCAATGAATTCACCTTGAAATTCAAGTATTTGTGACATTTTTGGTGAAGGTATGGTATGATAATGATAAATATTCGTAAAATACAAATAGACCGCAGATGTTACGAGCATCTACGGCCTAGCAATAGAATGGTCCCACTAAGAGGATCAGCCTAAAATGAAATAGACCTCACCCGATTTTTAGCGGAAAAAGGGAGGTCTATTTTTTATTGTTGTCAAAAGATAAAATCGCAACAACAAGCGACGCAAACGAAAGCATAATCACGAGGCTTTCAAAAATCGTCATATAGGCATCACCCCCTTTCACTTGGGAGCTTAGCCGACCACCCTTATGGACAACCTATTGCCATTTCATTATAGCACATTCTACCATACGAACACACGTTTCATTTAAAATTGGTTCTTTATACTCACTAACGCACCGTCTAGGTTTGCTTTGATTGCATCTTCTCTCTTATTCAGATGCTCACGAATATAGGTTAGGAGTTCATTGTCAAAGGCTAAACCACTGGCAAATTGGCGTTTTACAAAACGCTCCGCTTCATCAAATGATGTAAACTTTGCATCAAGCGTTTTCTTCACGTGATGGATTACCCACTTGTCCTCTTTTTTGAAGACAAAGCACTTTTCTCCTTTTCGATTCACAAAAAGAGTCCCATTTTCATTCTCTTTTAGATTGAGCTGGTTTTCCTGAGCATCATGGCGAATAGCATACAATGGGAACGTATTTTTTACAAAAAGTTCAAATGCCGTGTCACCGAGTGAACAACCAGATGCTTTCGGATGTCCCCCGCCGCCGAAACGCTTCGCAAATTCCGATACATCAACCTCATCATATATCGTACGAAGTGCAATCTTTTTTGTACCAACATTTAGCAGCGCAATCAAGTCTAAGTGAGGATTTAGTTTACCTAGCGCATTTCCAAGCTCTGAGATATATTGCTCGGCGTGAACCACACCGACACAATAATCCTCGATAAACGTCTGCACCATTTGTTTGTTTTTCGAGTTAATATAGCGCTCGATTTTTCGATCCTCGGTATCTAATAGAAAATCCTCAGCTTCTGTTAACTGAAAGGAATCTTGGTTTTTTTGAAGTCTTTCCAGCATTTTTGCTTCAAATTCTTCAATACCAATGATAAAAAATAAATCATTGAGCCGCTTTGCTTCAATGCGATTTTCAGATTCCCATTCCCACGTATCATAGAGTCTTACTAATTCAATAAATTCTTCCAATCCTTTATGTCTTTCGATCAGATTTTTTTCTAGAAGAAATTCATAGTAAAGTGAGGTTGCGCATGTTTTCTTGCCAGATTCATATTCGGCCTGTACAAACCCCCAGTCATATTCATTAAAATGCATGGCGGTTTTGTGATGATCCACCATTTGTATGTAGCGACCTGCTTTATGACGCTTTTCCAATGCCTTTTCATTTTTGTCATTGACTGCAAGATCGGTTATGTATATTTTTGCTTGATTGTGCTCGGGTTTCTCAATATATTTTTCCACACGCTCGTTTAAGTTTCGGTAAGAGCAATAGGAGACATCAACTTCATCACCAAATGCTAGCTTGGCAACTAGCCCACATCCTACTCCATCTAAATCACTATCTGAAAATAACTTTATCAAGTTAGATTCCCCCTTTACTCGTAGTTTCGTTTAGTTTTGCTATTTTCATACCCGATTACTACTTTACACTAAAAAAGGGAAAAGGACGAGTCTTGCATTTGGTATGAATAATTTTTCCTCTAATCATGTCATTTTTGTGATATAATCCATTAATCATTGCGGGAAGGTAAAAAGAAGTTGTTTTATGAATCAAACATTTAGCCTGAAAGAAAAAAATAAATTATTTTTTCATATCCTCTTTCCCATTTTAGCCACTCAGGTTGGCCTAATTCTCATCAATTTTGTGGATACGATGATGTCGGGTCGTGCTGGGGCGAATGACCTTGCAGGTGTGGCAATTGGCTCAAGTCTTTGGTTGCCGGTGTATACTGGGTTTTGCTGCACCGATTCAAGGAGCTCTTCATGGGTACAAGGATGTCAATACAACCTTTGTAATGACACTTATCTCATATTGGGTAATCGGATTGCCAGTTGATTTATGTATTGGCTCAATACACGTCACTTGGTGGGTTTGGATATTGGATTGGATGGATTGTCGGACTTGCTGCAGGTGCTATTACCTTGTCTGGACGATTGGTGATTGTACAGAAAAAAGCGGCTCGACTGGATTTGAATATGGAATAAGGGAAAACCAGCCTTTTAGGGGCTGGTTTTTTGTTGAATTTCTTGAATTTTGTTTGAAAATTACGTCCTATGGTCGTTATTTTGATTCTATGGCCGATAGACTACTTTCTATGGTCATTATTTTGTGTCTATGGCTGTTAGCAGTCTACCCCATCATCTCATTCAAAAACTTAATTTCATCTCCATGCGAAAAATCACTCTCGTGAGGCGTTTCAAGCACAAATGGAATATCACCAAACACTGTGCTCGCTAGAAATTCATTAACTTGCTCGATTTTTAGCTCCCCGTATGGAATATTCGCATGGCGGTCCTTCATAGACCTAGTCGGGTATGCAGAATTATTCAAATGCACAGCCTTTAGATGATCAAAATACCCTAATTCAATCCCTTTTGCCTCTACCTCACTCCAATTATCCCCATCCCACACACCGCTAGCAAATAGATGGCAAGTATCTAAACAAAAGCCGATTTTACCCGCATACTCGGTGAGCTGCCTAATTTGGACGAGCTCTTCAATCGTAGTCCCGGTCGGCCCACTCTTTCCAGCATTATTTTCTAACAAAATAAGTGCTTCCCCATCCCATCTTGATAAAACATCATTCAGGGTTCCAATCATCCGTTGATAGCCCTCAAGAGGATTGGCCGCATTTTTCAATACTCCAAAATGAACAACAACCCCGATTGATCCACATTCATTGGCAATCTCCAAATCATTTAATAGTGAATCAATAACAAGCCCAATTTGATCCTTATCTGCGACTAAATTTGTTGCATATGGAGTATGGGCAATCGTTAGTAAATCATGTTCCTTACAATATGTTGCACATTCGCTTGCATCATGACGATCCATTTTTTTTACAGACAAGCTTCGTGGGTTTTTCGGAAAATATTGAAATGCCTTCGCACCAATTTTTGTTGCATGACGTGCTGCACCTAAATACCCATCACGGATACTAATATGACTTCCAAATCTCATCGTTTTGTCTCCTATTCTACATATACACTTAGTTTTTCAATCAAGTAAGGAACTATTCAAAAAATGGGCATACTAGTTTTCGAGGTGACGAAATTGGAAAACTTTACATCAAAAGATGAGACGGTCCTAAAGAAGTCAATCGAGGAATTAGAAGAGGAAATGGGCTTATACTTTGTATCACCCGAAAAAAGTAATGAACTCAGTTTGTTTATGGAAGAAGAGGAGCACTAAAAAAAGAGCGAAATCTCGACTCGCTCTTTTTGCCGTTCGTGCCCTTATGGTTAATGAAAATATGACAATAGACTTGCTGCTCTCCAGACAATAACAAACGAGCATAAACTTATAAATGTTGCGCTAATTATTTTGGCTATTCTTTTATGAGTTCCTTTAAAAATCGACTGTGCAAAGGAAAATGCAAAGATCAAAAACAAGATCATTGAAATTTCCATATACATGTTCATCTCCATAAAAATACCCCTTTCAATACTTGATGTGCTGAGATATTTTGACGAGCCCTTCTTGTATATGCACCGATTATAAAGGAAACTCAAGTAGTTGTACAACTGATTTTTGAACTATTTGTACATTATTCCTTGTTTTGTTTACATATTCTTCACATTTTCCATTTCTTCGAGATAGACATGCTGTATGTGAAGTTTCTCATCAATAGGCAGGCTAGAGTCAAAGATTCGTTTACTTGCCATGAAAAACTTTTCGTATGGAGTTTTTCGCAGCCTTGGATGGGTCAACTCATCAAGCAAGTCCCTCCGGATTGTAGCTCTAAGAATATCCTCACTGCTAAGGTCTTTTTGCCACAACCTCCTGTTCGTCCAAAGAGATTGGTATGCTTTTAAAATTCGATCAAAATCCACGGGATCGTTCTCCATTTTCATAGAGCTCCTTTTATGCCTAAGAGTCCATATGCCTCTTAGCACCTAGTCCTTAATCATTAAATTTATAGGTCCAATAACTTTCCGTTCGAAGCCAATCCAAGACTTCATTATCTTTGTTATCGATTTTCTGAAGTAAATTGCCCATGAGTCCCTCCGTTTGGGAACGATGTGCTTTTAATGTAGCAATTTTCTTGTCTAGCACTTCACTAACATCGAATTCGACATCATGTTCACCAATCTTTTCAACACGGTCATGAGTGATGGCTTTGCAATAAACCTTAGGTCTGTTTTCTTTCGGAATGCGCCCAACGGCACGAATAGTAGCTTCTCCAGTCGCATCATGGTCTGGGTGAACGCCATGTCCAGGGTAAAATGTAATAACAAGTGATGGATTGACCTCTTTGATGATTTCTTCAATAGTATCTGCAATTCTTTCGGGATCCAAAAATTCCAATGTTTTATCACGATAGCCTAACATGCGTAGATCGGTGATCCCACAAGCCTTACAAGCTTCTCTAAGCTCTTTCTTGCGAATCTCAGGCAATGTTTCCCGGTTAGCGAAAAATGGATTACCAAGGTTTCTGCCCATTTCACCTAGCGTTAAGCAGGCATACGTAACGGGAACCCCTTTTTGGGTGTTTAAACTGATAAAACCTGACACACCAAATGCTTCATCATCCGGATGCGGTAATACGATTAAAATATGTTGTTCCATTTTACTACTCCTTTATTCGAAATATGCAATCATTTTGATTGTCCCAAATCCTTAAAATGGGGTTGTACTGATTTGAAGAGCAACAGCAAGCTTTCCCTCTTCATCATGACCGGCAAGCAATAACCGATCCTTCTCGTCTAATTCCCAATCGGTAAGCCCTTCTGCATAAATCCAGCCGAGGTCCATCTTAAGACCTACACGGTATGGGTCATTTCCAACGATTTTTCCTTCTGTATACGTAACAAGAGCGTTTCGAATAAATGCACCTGCCGATGTCTTTCGGGTACCAGAATGAACTGCATAAGCGCCATTTGTTGTTTCAAGGTGAATATAAACATTTTGATTGGCAAAACGATTGATTAACTCCTGAATATCTTCTTTCTTAATCGGTTTCAAATGTGAATCCTCCAAACTCAAAATAAAATAGATGTGATATTTAAATAGTAACGATTTTATCAACAAAATTCCAATAATGCGAATTGAAAATGAAAAAAGTTGTAATTACTAGTATATCTGGTATGATTTTCTACGTATTGGTTATATTACGAATATGAAGAAGGTGGTGAACAAAATTGGCAAGTGAAGACCTTGAACTTGTGAATGATATGGAATTTGGCATAACATCGAAATTCGTTCCGAACTTATGTGAAGCAAAAACGTTAAGAGTTGTTGAAATAAATAATTCATCCGTTCGAATAGAGCTAGAATCAAAGCAAAAAGGTGTTTTCCCTCTCTCCCATTTTCAATACTTAATCCGCCATGGCGCATTGGTATTATCTAAGGACGAAGGCGAAGAAACCGCATAATAAAAAACAACCATCAGTAAAGATGGTTGTTCTCTATTTTGGTTATGTCTAGTTCCAGGTGCCATCGGCTCGAGTCATAAGCCAATCGCTTCGGAAGGCAGAAGGCGCCTTCTGTCAGCGCTTGTCTTATGCTTGTCGCATCTGCCAGGACGGCAAGTATTCAAGCGTTAGGCACAGGACGTGCCTGTCCTTAGCTTGAATTGGGGCACCTTGCACTTTTCTTTTTTATTCACCTAACTTTTCTTCTTTTAAAACGGATTCGATTCCTTCTAATGCTGCATCTGCATCATTGCCTTCCGCTTGTACGACAATTTGGGAGCCTTTTGGTACACCTAAAGACATTACACCCATAATTGATTTAAGATTTACAGATTTTCCGTTAAAGGTAAGTGTAAGTTCTGATTGAAATTGACTTGCTTTATGTACAAGCTTTGTAGCCGGTCTAGCGTGTAAGCCAGCATCACTAGTAATGGTAAATGTTTTTTCTGCCATGTTTATCCCTCTTTCTAATTTTCATTCTCCTATAGAATAGCCATTAATCACCATGATAATCAAGTATATTTTTCAGATTTGGCAATTTGCACAAAAAAATGTTTTCCGAGATGACACTTCCTTCTTCACAATCACCGAACCACAGCGAACACATGACTCCCCTTCCCGATTATATACTCTACATTTTTCTTCGAAGCCACCTGTTAATTGATCACCTTTAAAAAGGGGCAAATCGATGTATCCACCGTAGCGAATTCCTTCCTGTAAAACGGATTGAATCGATGAATGCAATTTTTGAAGTTGAGTATTATCAAGTGTATTAAGGCTGCGAGTGGGTAATAGTTCAGCTGCAAAGCAAATTTCATCAGAATACCGATTACCGATTCCAGCTATAAAATGTTGATCAACCAGTGTTGTTTTAAGTTTTCCTTTTTTGTTTTCGGCTAATTTTTGAAAAGTCTCGAATGAAAACCCCGGTTCAATTGGCTCCGGACCTAATTCAGCAAATTCTTCTTCCACCTCTTTTAAAGTTAGGAGATGCAGGTAGCCCAATCGTAGACCGATAAAAGTAAGCCTGTGTGAGGTAAGACTAAGAATTACCTGCTTTGATCTTGAAATGGTGTCCTTATCTGTTTCAATGTACATTAAGCCACCCAACATGAGATGGAGCAGCAGCTTTTTACCGCTGGCAAGGTCAAAAACGAGATGTTTGCCCCTACGATGGATTTGGGTAATTTTATTGCCAACAAGCTCTTCCGTAAAATCGGCAACAGAGCTGTTGATCGATTTTTCACGGTTTACCTCGACAGCTTTAATTGTATGACCGGCAAATTTCAACTGAAGGAGGTTTTTATATGTCTCCATTTCCGGTAATTCAGGCATTGTGACACCTCCATAAATGTTTTGATTATCTTAAGCAATTTTCAAAAGTTTCATGTATGATGCTTAATGCGTCGGCATACGCCCCGAGCCGATGACAACTGGAAGTAGACAACCAAAAGCCACGAAGAAGTCCTCCGTGGCAAGTGTTAATGCAGTTTTTCCATTTCATTTTGAAGCTGTTTGGTCCGTTTCGCATTTCCTTCCGCGAAGTTAGCCAGTCTTTCTTTGAGTTCATCATCATGATGTACTCGTTCAGAGGTAATCAAATAGCGTCGCATCAATTCAGATTCTGCCTTATAGGCAGTCTCTAGTATTTCCTTTAATGCATAGTCAGTGAGCGCATCCTCACGGTCATGTTCTCGATCAAAATCCTTTTCATGATTCATGACAAAATCACCTCTTTAGAAGTATTTGCATTTTTGAAGGAGAAAAAGGTTGTAAAAATTAGTTAAAAATTCGCTAGTCATGCCTCAGATTTTTGTCGTTGGCAGACCCTGAATGCTAGTATTCATACACTCTAATTGCGAGCTTGTCCTTTTTTGATTTAAAACCAACGAGTTGTTCGCCATCGAATAGAAATTTATCGCCACTTATTTTTGTAAGCTGTGTCGTTTGATTGGTTGTTAAATCATGAACATATGCCGAAACCCTGCCTTGATTCTTTATGGTGAAAACAATATGTTCAAGCTCAGGATTGGCATCAATCCAATCGAGTGTCGCTTTTTTTGATGGTAGATCCACAACAAGCAAATCCATCTGAGAATTGAATTCTGTCGTATTAAAAATGATTGCTGCGTTTTGCTTTTCTGGATTTGTTTTCGCATACAGCATGCCTTCCATGTATCCATTTTTGAATTTTATATTGCTGATTTCCGCTGAATCCTCAAATGAAATTTCGGTTACTGTTTCTTTTGTCGCAATATTAATGATTTCCATGAAATTGCTGCCATTTTCCTTTTTCCCATACAAATACATCAGGTGGGAATCAGGATTTACTTCGATCCCTTGGTAGTTTTTATCCGGATTTTTTGGAAGCTGAAAATCCACCCACGGTTTCACATTTTCAATAATGGATTGTTCACGGTCTCCGATATAAAGCTTTTTTTCACCTTTTTCTTCAAGCATGGCGAGAACCTGATTCCCATAAAACGTAATCCCGTCTATCTTGAAGCCGTTTACAATTAATTGGTTTTTAACGGTTTCTTTGGTGTCTGTATAGACCTCCGAGGGTGAAATAATTTTCGAACCGAAAAAAACGACAAACAGGACGATTGCCAGCGTTACGCCATGTTTCACAAAACGATTTTTCATAGTTATCACCTTAATAAAAGAGGAAAAAATCTCGAAACTCGAAATCTTTTCCCCTCAGCGTTTATTTTTCCAATGCTGCTTCCAAAGCAACTTCGATCATATCATTAAATGTGGTTTGACGTTCTTCCGCTGTTGTTTCTTCTCCGGTTAAAATATGATCACTGACCGTTAATACGGATAATGCATGTCGACCAAATTTCGCCGCTAGTGTATATAACGCAGTTGTTTCCATTTCAACCGCAAGTATACCATATTGGGCCCATTTTTCTAATTCTGCATTTTCATTGTAGAATACGTCACTTGTAAAGACATTTCCTACTTTTAATTTAAGGCCTTTTTCAGTACCTGCATCATACGCTTTTTTTAATAAATCAAATGATGCTGTTGGTGCATAATCCACAGTTCCAAAATTGATACGGTTCATCTGAGAATTCGTTGATGACGTCATCGCTAAAATGACATCGCGCACTTTTACATCTTTCTGAATCGCACCACAAGTCCCTACGCGAATTAAGTTTTGGACACCGTACTCATTCATTAATTCATGTATGTATATGGAGATGGATGGAACACCCATTCCTGTTCCTTGCACAGATACGCGTTTTCCCTTATATGTACCGGTAAATCCGAGCATTCCTCGCACTTCATTGTAGCATGTAACATTTTCAAAAAAGTTTTCTGCAATATATTTTGCACGCAAAGGGTCCCCTGGAAGCAATATCGTTTCAGCAATATCCCCTTGTTTTGCACCAATATGTGTACTCATTCATGTTCCTCCTATGTCAAATATTGCACGTTTCCATCTTAACACAATTACATTCTATTTAAAAATAAGCATGAAAGCAAAAATAGTCATGAACACAAAAATATGGGGAAAGCTATAGTTGTAACATTTCTAAGGAGGGTATTCATACGTGGCTAATGAAAAAATGAGCAAAAAACTGCGCCAGGCTGTTGAATATGCAAATGCTACCGACACAACAAAGGGTGCAGGGAATCCACCAAATACATCAAAAAAAGAAAAAGATGGCTTTATCCAGCCTAAATAACTGGAGGGAATGAAAATGGGTAAGAAAAATCGCGCACGTACAGGTGCACCGAAGAAGAATAATCATGTGCCACCTGAGGCTATCGAGGCGGAGCAAATCGCACATGGAAAAGAATTTTCAGCTGCAGGCGGCCGTAAAAACGGTCCGGGACATAATCAATAAATAAAATGGGGTGTCTGGTTTTTAGGACACCCCTTTTTGCAGGAATAAAAAAACGACGGGAATCCCCGCCGTCGATTTTTTCAGTCTTCATTTTCCTCATCAATTACACATTTATAGAGCAGGTATTCAAATGTGATATCGGCTAGTTCCTCTAGCTCTTCCTCGCCTGGGGCAAATCCCCTTTGGACAAGCTCGTTATAGAAAAACTCCGCAATTTCCTCCGTATCAATAACAACCTCAATTTCCTTCAGCATGATCGCCCCCTTTAATAAAGATGTATGTTTTATTAACAACACCTATGTCTTTTTCGTATGTATTTTATTTTTTGGTCATGAATTCAAAGGTTCATACATAGGATGGAATATAAATATTGGACAAGCCTATTGGAGGGGTTCTCATGACAAAGCATGCTGTTATCGTAAATTTTCCAGTCAAAAAAACAAATAAATTCCTTGAATTTATTGACGGTGATGGGTTCGACAAAGTGTTAGGAAAAGTAACAAAAGGTTTATTTTCAACTATTTTATTTTTAGGGATCCCTTATTTTGTTTATGTGGTTGTGCAAGCATTTTTCATGGGTTAATCGCTACTCTTCCCAGTTTCAAATTTTTGAAGGTTTTTCATGGCTAAATCCATAACTTCCTTATATTTCTGATCCTGGAACATGTCGTACAGAATTTTGTAGTCGTTGTACACATCTAGTAAGCCATCAATGATTTCTTTTTTCTCTTTTTTGATACGCATATGATCTTTTTCGGATTTACGATAGATATCCATATTTTCATACATCCCCACATTTTTGTTTTTCTTTTTCACAGAATACTTCAGCGAATATTTTTGAAGGAATGTTTCAGCTTGATCAAAGTCCGCAAATAGTGTTAGCTCATCCTCTCCCGCTTCGAGCCACTCACCATCTGTCACTCGCGCTAGTTCGTAAATCACATCCTCCCATGCACCCTCTTTGTATCTCCAAATCTCCGTATGGATCCCGACAATTTTAAATACATCATTGTCGTATCCTTGAACAAAGACAAGGTCACCAAAATAATATTTATATTCAATTTCAATTTTTTCAATTTCTTTTGGCTTTGCTTTGTATTCTGAAAGCAAAGATAACGCCGATTCCGTGTAAAATACCTCACCTTTATTTACTTTATAAATAAAATTCCCGTCAAGCTTGCGGATATCTGTCACAGACCCTACCGTTCCATATAACGTAACAACGACGATATCCCCGATTTTGTATTTTGGCATTTTGCTTTTACCATCCATATCCTCATCCCTTTAGCTTTTGTGTCGATTTGAAGGGTGTGAGATAGTATATGCAAGTCTTTTGTAAAACGGCATTCGATTTGGGCTTGTGAGATAAGAAAAATGAAGGGCTGGCGAGCCTAAAATTTATGGGGATTGGAGTGTTCGATTTAGAGGTCGAAAGTGGTCGAGAAATTCGGCTAGTAGAGGTAAATTTTGTATAGTGGCAGTATTTTTGGGATAGTGGCAGTAAATTCTGGATAGTGTCAGTATTTTCGAGATAGTGGGGGTAAATTGGGGTAGTGACAGTATTTTTGAAATAGTGACAGTAAATTTTCGATAGTGACAGTATTTATATAAAATGATGAATCTTACATAATGAAACAGCTCCAAAAACTAAGAAAACCACCGAGAATCCTCATCTCGGTGGTCAAAAATTAGTCCTCGTTCACAAATAGCTCCCAGGCTTTATCAAAAATGGACATACTTTTTAAATATTGTCCGTTTAGCTCCAAGTAAGAGCTCAATTCATTGTAATCCTTCGAATAAATTGGAAAGCTGTGATCCAAATAAACGTCATTAGCCAATTGACTAATCTCATCTTTCGCTTTCGCAGCACGAAACTTCACAATATAATGATAAAATGACTTCCCCATGACAACACTTCCTACTTTTGCGTTCGTTTTTTTGTCATTTTATCATGTTAGAGTATCATGTCAACTAAAATCGGAAGTAGTTATGCTTTAAAAATCGTGGAATCTCCATAAGTTCCTTGTACTCTATTGATTTAGAAAGTTTTTTCGTATCGATTAACATGAGCTGGTCCTCGATTTCATTAATAATGCTTTCCTCCTGGTATTCCATGCCGCAATTTCCACATTTTACACTAGGTGTTTCTGTGATTTCAATTGCATTCGTTCCATCCGGTAGCTCCCAAAACACGCTGTTTTTTGTTTCCCGCGTTTTTTCAGATTCACACCACATACAATTCAATACTATGACCTCCAATCTTTAGCTTGATTCTTCCTCTTCCTTACCACCCTGCATTTTTTTCAAAGTAGATTGATATTTTTTCTCTTTTAGTTCATCGCGTTTGTCACGCTTATCTTTTAACGTGCTGTGGGTTGGGTCTTCATTGTATTTCTTTCTGCGGGAAATTCGATTAATACCTTCTGGGACAAGGTTGAATCCGTCACCTAATAGACCCGCAATTCCTGCTGTTGATTTTTTATCATTAAGTGAGCCGTAATGCTCAGTAAAATATGCATCCGCACGGCCGGGGACATAATTCTCTGGCTCAGGATACGTTGTAATGACCCCTTCAAAATTACGAAGCACAGTTTTTTGCGGACTTTGAGATAATAGATAATTTGGCTGCAACGCAATTTTCCCACCGCCACCAGGAGCGTCAACGACGAACGTCGGTACGGCATAGCCCGAAGTGTGCCCGCGCAGACCTTCAATGATTTCCAAGCCCTTTGAAACAGGTGCTCTGAAGTGACCGATGCCTTCGGATAAATCACATTGATAAATATAATATGGACGAACTCTAATCTTGACTAAATCGTGCATCAGCTTTTTCATGATTTCGACGCTATCATTTATACCAGCTAAAATAACAGATTGGTTCCCGACTGGAACCCCGACATTCACCAGCATTTCACACGCTATTTTCGCTTCCTCTGTTATTTCAATTGACGTATTAAAATGGGTATTTAACCAAACTGGATGATATTTCTTTAAAATGTTACAAAGGTTTTCAGTAATTCGCTGCGGAAAGACGACCGGTGCCCTCGTTCCGATTCGTATGATTTCCACATGCGGAATCTCCCGTAAATTTTTTAAAATATACTCAAGGATATTGTCATTTATCAGTAGACCGTCACCGCCGGAAATTAGGACGTCACGTACTTCAGGAGTGTTCGCAATATAGCCGATCGCAGCATCGAGCTGCTTTTTCGGCACCCCCATACCGATTTGGCCGGAAAATCGTCTCCTCGTACAATAGCGGCAATACATCGAACATTGGTTTGTCACCAAAAAGAGGACGCGGTCGGGATAACGGTGAGTCAGCCCCGGCACTGGCGAATCCTCGTCTTCTTCAAGCGGATCCTCTAAATCGTATTTTGTCTTATTGATTTCTTTACCGATCGGCACGGACTGCATACGAATTGGGCAGCGTGGGTCATCCGGATTCATCAACCAAGCGTAATAAGGCGTTATATTTAAAGGAATCGTCTTTGTCGAAATTAAGACACCCTCTTCTTCCTCTGGAGTAAGGTTAATCACTTTGCGCAAATCATCAATCGTACGGATTGTATTCGTTAATTGCCAAATCCAATCATTCCATTGCTCCTCTGTTACATCCTTCCATAATTCGATGTCCTTCCAATGACGCTTTGGCTTATATAAGTTCATCTGCATAAAAAATCTCCTCCCTACTGTCATTTAACATGCAAGTTGCATGCCAACAATTAAGTAGAAAGGAGTTTTCAATTAATGATTCTTCTTTTGCAATTTGTATTGTAAGGTTTGGCGTGGGATTTCAAGTAGTTTTGCGGCTTGGTTGATATTCCCGCCTGATTTTTTCATTGCAGCACTGATTAAGGTGTTTTCGGTTTCTTGTACAGCCTCTCGCAATGGGCGTAATGCGAGTGTTGAGGCTAGAGTCGGTGAATCAATAAGATGATTAGGGAGTAAATCCTTTGAAAGGGTCGTACCGTCTGCCATGATCATTGCGTGCTCAATGATATGCTTTAACTCCCGAACGTTTCCCGGCCATGTGTAGCTAGCGAAAAGTTCAAGTACCTCGTCATCCACTTTTGAAATATTTTTTTGAAAGCTATGGTTATAGAGTCCAATAAAGTGATCCACTAAATAAGGAATATCTTCTAGCCGCTCACATAATGGCGGAATTTCGAGTGAGAAAACATTCAACCGGTAATACAAATCCGGTCGTAATTCACCCGTCTTGACACATTCCGACGGATATTTATTTAATGCAACAATCACGCGGACATCCACTTGGAGGGCTTTTGGGCTGCCAATTCTGCGCACCATTCCATCTTCAAGAACTCGCAGTAATCGCGATTGGAGCTCGAGCGGCATTGAATTGATTTCGTCTAAAAAAAGCGTTCCGCCATGGGCAATTTCAAATAAACCGGCACGGTCCACAGCACCTGTATAGCTGCCTTTTACCGTTCCAAATAAAATGCTTTCCAATAAGCTTTCAGGTAAAGCCGCACAGTTTTGTGCAATAAATGGTCCCTGTCGACGTTGCGATTCATTATGAATAGATTGAACAAGTAGCTCCTTTCCGGTTCCCGTTTCTCCGTACACCAATACTGTTGATGAAGATTTCGCAACCTTTGTCGCTTGCTGTTTCACAAGGTTGAAGCGCTCATTTTTCGTCATGATGTCGTGAAAGGTATATTTAGCTCCGTAAATTTCATTCGGTTTCTTCGAGACACCGCGAACCTTTGATTGAAGGTCCATCAATTTATTTGATAAGTCTTTGATCTTGGAATAATCCTTTCCGATTTCAACGGAACCAACGAATGTTCCGTTAATTTTTATCGGAAGGGTTGTGTTAACTGTATCGATTAGCTTTCCCCATTTATTTTTATAGGTTTGGGGGAGATGATAAATCGGCTGTTTAGTGCGATTGACCTCTAATAGAGTGCTAGAATTCTCGTTTAAGGAGGGAAAAACCTCAAGAAGATGCTTTCCGAGGACCTCCTCTCGGTGAAGCCCGTCATGGTCCGCTGCAACTTGATTATAGAAGATGGTGATCCCTTCCTCATTGATCACATGAATGGCTTCATCAATACTATCTAAAATGGCGATGACTAGTTCTTCACCGATTTGCATGGATCTTCACCTCCAATCCTATGATGAAATTCCGGCGCTTGATGCCGAAAATCGGGCCCACAGGACACGAAGACGTTGCCACAGGACGTGGCGTTCTTAGTCTTTGTTCCTTTTTTTGGATAGATCTTTGACCCACACATTCATATCCTCAATCTTATCAAATATATAACAATTGTTTGTGAGTCTGCCAGTATACGAATATCCAAGCTGATAAAAGCTTTTGTTCATGCCATATGAAAGTGCCCTCGCAATTGAGTAGGCACAATAAATTCCATTGTTCATAAGCTCTTTTTCAAGCTGTACTAAGAGCATTTTCATTAATCCATGCTTCCGGTACGCATCCAAGGTCGCACAATCGGTGAGTTCTGCATTGTAAAAAGTTGGGTTTACTTCAGCTGAAGCCGCACTTACAATCACACCGTTGTCCAGGACAACATAAAAAATCGACGAATCCTTCATCACTTGCCGAATATATTCCGCGTTGTTTAACGGGGTTGGGTAGATTTGAAACACCGTTTTATATAAAGCAGCTAACTGTTCTGCGTCTTCAGGTGTTGCTTTGCGGATTAAAAAATCGGTGTCTGTTGATTTACTTTCCTGTGGACTCCTCTGGATGTCAGTTAGTATCTTTTCTTCTACCATCCATTTTTCACTATTTCGTCGTTCATTTGTATAATATTTCGTAACAAAATAGGCATCACTGCCATTATAATATTTCTGAATCATCGCTTCGATTATAAAACCTTGACCCATATAAGTTAGGAGGTCCTCCTGTTTTGCCATAATAATGATTTTCTCAAAGGAATGCTGTACGGCAATCTCGTGAACCTCATCCAAAAGAGACAAAAGATTACCCCTATATTCTAAAATCCGAAGCCTAAGATTAAAATAATCTACCACGATATTTGCTTGATATGTAGCTGCTTGTAATTGTTTTTGTTCACTGTATTTCTGCTCTGACAATAATCAAACCTCCTTGAAACCTTTTAAACTATCAATAAATCAAATGCGCCTTGGCGTATTTGCGTCCAGATTTTTTAGGCCCACACGATGTGGGTCACAAAGACGTTGCCACAGGATGTGGTGTTCTTAGTCTTTGTTCTTATGCTCGAAAACTTCCTTTGAAAATCTGTGACATCCGCCGGAGGCTTTAACTTTATTCAGTCAGGGTAAGAACCCTATTTAATAGTATAACTTATTGAATGATTCCACCACTGATAAATTTGTGAATACAAATGAATAAAGTTAATTTTCCGAAACTTCACACCACGCTAAAATTGTCTGTGCGATGATTTCCGCAGTTTCGAACATCCGTTCAAGCTCGATATATTCATTTGGGTAATGGGCAACCTCTGTCGTTCCCGGGCCAAAGACAATCGTAGGAATATTGCCGACCGCTGTTAAAAGTCCGCCGTCTGTGCCCCAAGGTGATGCTTCGATGACAGGGTCTTTCCCCTTCACCTGTTTAAAGCTATTTATTAAAAGATTCATAAGTTCATGTTCAGGGTCAATCGTGCCGGGCACCCATCGTGCACCAAACCACTCAAGTCCAACCGGGTGGTCCCCGAACCATTTATCAATCCCTGATAATTTTTCAAGCCATTGCTTCATATCTGCTTTTGCGTGTTCGATTGTTTCCTCTGGTGCTACCCCCATTCGCCCTTCGATTGTGACAACGTCCGGAACGGAGGATGGCCATGTTCCCCCACGAATTTTTCCAATATTAATTGGGACTGGAATCGGTGTATTTTTATACAAAGGGTCATTAATCGCTCCATTGCGAATCATTTCAAATTTTAGAAGATGGTTGAAAACAATCATCGATTTTTCAATCGCGCTGACGCCCTCATATCTCGTGCCACCATGTGCAATTCTACCAAAAATATCCATTTTAAACCATAAGGAGCCTTGCTGCTTCGGAAAAATCTTCATATTTGTCGGCTCAGGGATAATCGCCCCATCTGCTTTATAGCCTTTTAAAATGGCAGCAAGGGTTCCCGCACCACCACTTTCTTCTTCAATAACGCTTTGAAATATAATGTCCCCTTTTAATTGAATACCAGATTCCTTGATGGATTGGATTGCTAAAAGGAGTGCCACATTTCCACCCTTCATATCAGTAGAACCTCTACCATATAATTTTCCATCTTTTATTTCTGCAGAATATGGGTCCATTTCCCATTGAGTGATATCGCCTTCTGGAACGACATCGATATGTCCATTTAAAAGAAGGGATTTCCCGCCACCTGTCCCTTTAAGGACACCGACAACGTTGGGACTGTCGAGAAAATTGGTTCTAGGAGATACAAAAAAGGGATGCTTTAACAGTTCTGCACCATTTGGCTCCCATATATCTATTTCCATCCCAAGCTGGCGGCATTTTTCAATAACAATCGCTTGCGAGGACCTTTCATTTCCTTGAAGACTCGGTTCTTGAACGAGCTTTTTTAAAAGTCGGATGCCCTTACTCTTGTTTTCATGTATCCACTTTTTCACTTTCGCATTATTATCACTCACACACTTCTCCTCCACTGGTTAGGATAGTTGCGAAATGGAGTTATCCCACTTCAATTCGGCACTTGTACCTTTGATGACCTCTTCGACTGTAAAGGGAGCCATTATTTCAAGTAAATGGAGTCCATCCTCCCTCACCTCAATCACGGCCATATCGGTGATGATGAGATTGACACAGCTTTTTGAGGTGAGAGGCAGATTGCATTCCTTGACAATCTTGGAATTTCCATGCTTATCGACATGATTCATTAAGACAATGACTTTCTTCGCTTTTTGCGCAAGCTCCATCGCCCCGCCCATACCTGGAACACGTTTGCCTGGAACAATCCAGTTTGCGAGGTCCCCTTTTTCACTGACCTGGAGCGACCCTAAAATGGTGATATCAATATAACCGCGACGTATCATACCAAAAGCGATTGAACTATCAAAATAAGAGGAACCTGTAACAGTTGTTACCGGATACCCAGCAGCATTGCAAATATTCTCATCCTCTTCACCCCTATCTGGGCTTGGACCGATGCCTAAAATACCGTTTTCCGCATGCACCATGACGTTTATGGCATCAGGCAGGTGATTTGGAACGAGTGAAGGAATCCCGATTCCAAGGTTCACAATCATTCCATCCTTAATTTCCTGAGCTGCTCTTTTTGCTATTCGATTGCGGATATCTACTCCCATACCCATTTCCAGTTCACCCCTTTTGTCTTAATAATCATGTCAACATAGATTCCAGGCGTTATGATTTCCTCGGGGTCAAGCTCTCCTATTGGGACAATTTCCTCGACTTCGGCAATCGTGAATTTTCCAGCCATTGCCACAAGGGGATTCATATTTCGGGCGCTTTTGTCATACACGATATTTCCAAATGGATCGCATTTTTTTGCAAAAATGATGGAAACATCGGCAGTCAGTGGCTTTTCTAAAAGATAATTTGTACCATCAATCGGAATGATTTGTTTACCATTTGAAACGATTTCGTTATCAATTCCGACATCAATTAAAATGCCGCCAAGCCCGACTCCACCAGCACGAATTCGTTCGGCAAGTGTCCCTTGTGGGGAAAATTCAATTTCCATTTTTCCTTCGGTCATCAATTGTCCTGCTACAGGATTTGAACCAATATGGGATACAATGCATTTTTTCGCATGGCCGCGGCTAACAAGCTTTCCAATTCCGATGTTCGGAAAACCTGTGTCATTCCCAATCAAAGTCAGGTCTCTGACATTTTTATCTAGTAGACCATCAATCAATGTTGGGGGACTTCCAATCCCGCCAAAGCCCCCGAACATTACAGTTGTTCCATCATTTATATGTGTGAGTGCCGCTTCTAGGGTTGAAATCTTATTGTAGCGATTCTCAATCAATCGATTACACCTCCACGTTATGCTGGGATAACACCTTTATTCTTTAGTTTTGTTTCCACATCCTTTAATGTTTGATCAAGGAGCGCGATTAGATCATCGATTTGTTCTGTTGCGATCGTTAGTGGCGGGGCAACTAGGATGGCATCTCCACCAATTCCTTCAATTCCTGCTGCTGCCGGATAAAGTAAGAGACCGTTTTTCTGTCCTTGACCTACAACAAGTGATGTTAAATCGATTTCCTTTTTAAAAGGAAATTTCGTCATCATGTCGGACACAAACTCGATGCCACACATAAGTCCTTTTCCGCGCACATCACCAATGAACGGATACTTTTTTTGTAAGTCTTGTAGTTTAGTTATGAGGTATTTTCCTTGTTTCTCAGATTTTTCTACGAGATTATGAGTTTCGATGTAGTTGATAACGGCTAAAGCGACTGCTGCAGATTGAGGGTTTGCACTATAGGTGTGCCCACTCATGATGAGCTTTGACCCCTTTTGGATCGGTTCCATCACCTTTTCACTGACAAGGGTTGCCGCAACCGGTGTGTATCCCGCACTCATCCCTTTTCCAAGAGCAATGATGTCTGCCTGTGTATCCCAATGTTCAAGGGCAAACATTTTCCCAGTGCGCCCCATTCCTGTCATCACCTCATCAGCGATAAATAATATTTGATGCTTTTCACAGATTTTTTTGATGACTTGATAATAACCTTCTGGTGGAACTATCGCACCACCCGCTGCACCAATAATCGGCTCGGCAATGAAGGCGGCGATATGATCGGCCCCAATCCGGTTGATCGCTTGTTCCAGCTCTGTTGCACACATATGGTCGCAGGTCGGATAAGTGGAATGAAATGGACAGCGGAAGCAATAGGGTGGCTGTATTGTTGGATAGTCCTCTAATAATGAAACAAATCGGGCCCTTCTCCCGGTATGGCCGGACATCGAGAGCGCACCAATTGTGATCCCATGATAACTCATCCAGCGGGATAAAATTTTATTTTTCCCTTTGATGCCTTTTTCCTGCCAATATTGAATCGCTATTTTCATTGCGGTTTCGGTTGCCTCAGAGCCGCTGTTCACAAAAAAAGACCAGTATTCACCGCCTTTTGCCAAGTCACTTAGTTTTTTTGCTAATGTTTCAGCGGGCTCACTCGTGAATTGTGACCTGTACACAAATGAAATTTTGTGAGCCTGTTTTTCGATTTCTTCAATGATTTCCTTCACGCCATGGCCAATACTAGATGTGATGGCCCCAGATGAACCATCGATGTATTTTTTTCCGTTTGTATCATATAAATAAATTCCATGCCCATGGCTAATCATCGGATAATCCTTATCCAATAAGGGTTTTATCAAGCGGGTTTCGTCCATTACGAACCCCTCCTCGCCAAAATGGTAGTACAGCACACAAGTTGTAAGGGCTTAGATAAATAAAAAGCCTATTAGTACATCATATGTATGTAAAGAATGATAATTTCGTTATTCGCAGGTTTTTTCATTCAATAGGCTTTTATGAATCCAAATGGCTGCCTGCATGCCATCCCCCATGGCAATCGTCGTTTGCTCGGAATGGACGGCGATATCCCCGGCTGCCCATACATACTTAATATTCGTCATTTTTGTTCTTGGGTCTACGATGATATGCTTATTTTCCAAACGTTCAATGCCCAGTTGTACAACCAGTTCCGAACGGACCACGTTTCCCCCAAACCCCAAAAATCCCCGGTCACCCCGAATGATAGTACCACCTTTCAAACGTACACCTGTAAAATCAGTGGTTTCTTCATCAAGTAAAATCTTCTCCACCTCATCTTGAAGATGAGTAATCCCCTTTTGCTCCAACATGGTCATCGTTTCGTTATCAAGCTTACTCCAATCATGATTGATGAAAGTGATGTCCCCTGTAAAATAAGCCAGAGTAAGTGCCATGTTCGCTCCAGGTTTTCCAGATCCGATAACAATCACATGCTTATCAATAACTTCATAGCCGTCACAGTCAGGACATACATATACGCTTATGCCTAGGCATTTATAAATATTTTTAATGGAAGGAATATTGTCCTTCACACCAGTTGCAAGCAGTAATCGTTTTGCAGCAAACGCATCGCCGCCCCGACAATAGATTTGAAACATATCATGGTTTTTTTTAATTTTTATCACTTTATTTTGTATAAAAGAAACACCGTAACGTTCAGCATGCATTTTCCCTAGATTCCTTAAGGTTTCCCCGCTAACTCCATCTGGCCAGCCAAGGATATTGTGGTAGTTTCTGCAGATTGTGGAACGACCGTCATTCGAATCAATCACCGCAATGCTATGCTTGTATCTCCCAAGTTGAATCGCTGCCTGCAAACCAGCTATTCCCCCGCCGATTATGATGACTTCATATTGATTGACCATACTCTCACCTCAATAAAGACATATACCTTTTATCATTTGTTTTTTGGGTAAATATCTATTCAAAAAGTTGTTTAGTTAACATAATGATTTTATGATAAACCTTATTCCACTTACAAAATTGAGTTTACATATTTTTTATTGTAAACAGAAAATAGGTTCCTTCACTATTTGTGAAAGGAACCTCCTAATGTATGTTTCTGTATATATTTAGCGTACGTAAGAAGCACCAACAATTATCAATAAGATAAATAGTACAACAATTAATACAAAGCCGTGGTGGTATCCATATCCACCGTATCCACCATATCCACCGTATCCTCCATATCCGAATCCGTCATATCCATATCCGTCGCATCCGCATCCGCCGTGGTACATAATGTCATCTCCCTTTCCTTTTCTTTACAATGATAGGATATGAGCCTATGGGTTGTACTGTATGTGCACTTGCCTATTTTTCAAGAATTTTATTTCATTATATAAAAATAGTATAGTAGACAAAGAGTTTGATTGAATTTTTATACATATTGATTTATAATAATCCGTAGAAACCATTTGAAAAGAAGGCAGGGTTATTATGAAAGCAGAAATACTTGCAGCTATCGAGGAAAATAAAGATCGTTTTTACGAAATCAGTGCATATATAGGGGCAAACCCAGAGCTTGGTCATGAAGAATTTAAAGCTAATAAAATTTTAACGGATGAGCTTAAAAAACATCAATTTAAGGTAGAAATTGGAACGGCAGGTCTCCCTACTGCGTTTGAAGCTACTTTTGACAGTGGTAAACCGGGTGCGACAATTGGAATTATGTCGGAATATGATGCACTGCCTGAATTAGGTCATGCGTGTGGGCATAACCTTATCGGAACGATGGGAATTGCAGCTGGAATTGGTTTATCAAAGATTATTCATGAAACGGGCGGTAAAGTGGTTGTGTACGGAACGCCAGCTGAAGAAACGAAGGGTGGCAAAGTAACCATGGCGGAGCAAGGCATCTTTGACGATCTCGATGTAGCCATGATGGTCCATCCGCTTAGCCACTACGAAAAAAGCGGTGCTTCCCTTGCGATGGATGCAATCCAATTTGAATTTTTTGGGAAAGCAGCACATGCTGCGGCATCTCCCCACGAGGGAATCAATGCGCTTGATGCGGTAATCCAAACATTTAACAGCATCAATGCATTAAGGCAGCATATTACATCAGATGCACGCATTCACGGAATCATCTCAGAAGGCGGACAAGCTGCTAATATCGTACCGGATTATGCGGTTGCACAGTTCTATGTTCGCGCTGCTTCCCGTGACTATGTAAACGAGCTTGTTGAAAAAGTAAAAAAATGTGCGCAAGGTGCTGCCCTTCAAACAGGTGCAACAATGGAATGGTCATTTTATGAATTTTCCTATGATGACATGGTTACAAATGAATCTTTTTCAAATGTCTTTACTGACTCATTAATAGAATTAGGAGTTAATCCGGAGGAAATTCATGAACGCGCGGAAGGTGGGTCACTCGATATGGGGAATGTCAGTCATGTGGTCCCTTCTATCCATCCGTACGTAAAAATTTGTGATGAACCATTTGCTTGTCATACACATGGATTCCGTGAAGCTGCCCTTAGCAACCAAGGTAAAGAAGCAATGATCCTTGGTGCCAAAACAATGGCGTTAACTGGCTTTAAAATTCTAACAGAACCAGAATTATTAGAGAAGATTAAAAAGGAATTTGCGAATAAATAAGGCTCCACCCACGATGGTATACATTGGAAGATTTGATTTAAAATTATAAAGAGATGGTTCTCTTAATCACATGAGAACCGTCTCTTTTTCTACTAGTTTTTGGAAGAGATACAAGGCGTAACCTACCTGTAACGAAACTGTAATACTAATCTATTTTTTTTGTTCATAGAAATGAGTCATAGAGAATTACCCAGTACTTAAAATGACTAGGAGGACCATTACTATGAAAAAAATACTATTAGGACTAGCTATCTTTATAGCATCTCTATTTTTTGCGGATCAAGCATTTGCCTATACAGCTCAACAAGGTGACACGATGTCTGAAATCGCTCGTAAGCATGGAATGACTTTAGATGAATTAGCCGTGTTGAACCCTCAAGTGGAAAATTTAGACCTGATTGTTATCGGGGATCATATACAAACGATAGTAATTAATGATAACGCTCCAATATTATTTGAAGGAATGCATATTGAGAAAGAAGAAGAGGTTGTCGTTGCGGCGCAAGAAACGATTAAGGAAGAGCAAGTTGTGACAGAGGTTAAAAGTGTTTCAAGTACATATAATTTTTCTGCCGAAGAGCTAGATTTGTTAGCGAGAATTGTACGAGCCGAGGCTCAAGCGGAGCAATTTGAAGGAAAAGTTGCGGTTGCAGCTGTTGTATTAAATCGTTTAGAAAGCCCGAAATTCCCTAATACAATTCAAGGTGTCATTTATCAGAGTGGCCAGTTCCAGCCCGTACGAAATGGTGCAATCAATAAACCTGCCGATGAAGAATCGAAAAAAGCGGTGCAAGCCGCCCTAACCGAAATGAGATATATTGCTAAGGAAGCGTTGTTCTTCTACAACCCTGCCACTGCCACAAGTCGTTGGTTGGATTCAAGAGCCACAGCCGTGAAGATCGGACGACATGTGTTTAAATATTAACTTATGTTTTATTGAATTTCGAAAATAAGCTGGGAAACCTAATTTAGTGGTTGCCTGTTAAAATCATAGAATAAATGCCTGAACCCTGTCATAATGACATAAGGGTTCAGGCATTTTTGGTTTTTATCTATTTTTATCTCATCTTCAAAAACTGCATGCGTTGGTTGAATAGTGATGGATATGATAAAAATCCGAGCATGATACTTGTGACAGCTGCAGTTGTTAATAGTAAAAAGAGAACCAGCAATTGAAATTGAACAGCTTGGACCGGGCTCGCGCCGGCAATGATTTGGCCGCTCATCATCCCTGGTAGCTGAACAAGACCGATTGTTTTTTGACTTTCTATGGTCGGAATCATACTTGCCTTAATTGAAGTAATAAGTTGAGTATGAATCGCTTGTTTAGGCGTTCCACCTAGGGAAAGGATTAGCTCAGTCTGCTCCTGATGGGTATCAACCTCCGCAGTAAACCTGTTTAAAAAAAGAATCGCAAGCACCATTGAGTTACCAACTACCATTCCGCTGATTGGAATAATGTACTGGGCGGTTGCCGGTATAATCTGAAATCCTAAAAGAATAGCCTGGGTGAGTACCTCCATAAAAACTAAGGTTGCGGCAATTTTCCATGTAATCCCTTTGATGGCTTTCCCTTTTTTCCTTGTGTTTTGAGTGGCTGCAACAATCATTACGACGACCATTAGAAAAATATAAATGAGACTTTCAGTTTCAAAGACAAATTTTAAAATGTAGCCTACTGCAAATAATTGAATGATTGATCGGATAACTGCAATTGTGGTGTCTTTTTCCAAACCTAAGTTAAAGGTTTTTGATAATAAAATGGGGATGAGTACAAAAATAAGTGCGATTACTAAGGTAAGTGTGCTCAAGCCAACTCCCCTTTCACAAATTGTTTTACTTTTTCATGAGTAGGAGATTTCAACAATGTACTCCGCCCTGTTTCAATCACTTCCCCTTCCATCAAGACCCAAACATAATGTCCAATTTCAATGGCCTGTTGGAGGTTATGAGTAATCCAGATGATTGTCACCTTGTACTTTTGGTTGATTTTAACAATCAGTTCCTCAACTTCAGTTTTAGAGACACGATCAAGTGCCGATGTGATTTCATCCAACAACATGATTTTCGGATAATTTACGAGCGTCCGGGCAATGGAGACCTTTTGGCGCTGTCCACCTGATAGATCACGAACATCTCGATGTAAAAATTCATCTTCTAATCCAACATCATCTAATAAATCTTTGGCTGTTTTTTCCTCCAGTTTTTTACCTTGGAGCGTAAGCGGTAATGCTAAATTCTGAAGCACCGTGCCGTTTACCATTGGTGCATTTTGCAAAGCAATTCCGACAGTTCGTCGCAACTCCACTGGCTCATATGTATTAATGTTCCTTTCCTTAATGTAAATTTCTCCAGAGTTTTGAGTGAGAAGACCATTACAAAGCTTTAGAAGGGTTGACTTCCCCGCTCCGGATGGTCCAACCAAGGTCGTAATCGTCCCTTCATAAAAGGAACCTGTGATATTTTTCAATATATGTTTATTGTCCGCATGAAAATTCATACGGTTAAAATGAATGGCTGGTTTTAGGGTTTGCACTTGTTCACTTCCTTTAACGCGATATTTATAAGATAACATAAGGGTAGCATTACTTGCTAAATTTTAATTTATTTTCGTATATTATGTACCTTTTTTATCGACAAAATTGAAAACAAAAAAGCGGAGAAGTTAATGAAAACATTCTCCGTGAGTTGTTACTGTAATTTTTATAGAGTATTAAACTCATCCCAAAACTACGCTTTCATTTAGTTCTTCATGATAAATCCACGCATTCTGTTCTGGCGTAGTGGCACCTATCCATACGAAAAGTGGATCTGGCCCATGTGAACCATTGTAAGTGACAACGAGATGTTTATAGATTTTGAGATGATACTCATCTTCTTCCCGAAAGAAGGAAAGTTGTGGATTGTATAGACGATTCCCTTCAGTATACTCGTTACGATATTCGCTGTACTCTGGTAGATCTTCTGGACGCTTAACTTGGCTAAAGGTGACTACAATTTTTCGGGTTTCAAAAAATAGCGATACATACCCGTAAGATAATCCTGCTGTTCGGATTTCAGGTGTTACATTCAATTCTGGGTGTTGGTTCGCGATGTGGTAGATGGAGTCAAAAACATAAGAAGCGCGTTGTCTGGAGATGAAGTTTCTTTCGGTGATGAGATCGGGCTTTCCCTCCCTATCCTTATAAAAACGCTCTAATCCGCGTTTAATCCCTGTTATAATTATTTGCCTTTCTGCACTGCTTAAATAGAATTCGTTACTAGAATCCAGCAAAACTAGAACCTCCCTATTCATGTTTTCCTTATTATACCTTTTAGAGAGTGTCGAAAAGTGTTAGATTCTGGTTGGATCTAGTAACTTTACCTGATTCAGGACAAAAAAATAGAGGCTGTCAAAATCACAACCTCTATTCTTTGAAACAATGTGATTTTTGGGTGGGACGATGGACCTGTCCCTACGTCCCAACACCACTATAGCCGTTCCCAAATGGAAGCAATTCCCTGGCCACCGCCTATACAAACAGCGGATGCACCGTATGTTCCTTTTCTCCTTTGTAATTCTTTTACGAGGGAATGTGTGATACGGGTGCCACTGGCAGCAAGCGGATGTCCAAGTGCCACCGCACCGCCATTAACATTCCCAATTACAGGGTCAAATCCTAGCTCCATTTGGCAGGCTAAATATTGAGCGGAGAAAGCTTCATTGATTTCGATGAGATCTAAATCTGCTACTTTTAATCCTGCTTTTTGCAATGCATGTTGAATAGCTGGTACAGGACCTATTCCCATATATTTCGGCTCTACGCCAACTACACCCCAAGAAACAAGTCTCGCAATGGGGTTTAGCCCATTTTTTTCGGCATATTCACTCGTTGTTACGATTACTGCGGCGGCACCATCTACCATTCCGCTGGCATTACCAGGTGTTACTACACCATTTTTTCGGAAGCGAGGTTTTAGTTTCCCAAGTTGTTCTAGACTTGTCTTTCTAATATGCTCATCTTGATCAACAACTTTACTTCCTCTTTTGTCTTGAATCGTAACTGGCACAATCTCTTCTTGGAAATATCCTCTTTCAATAGCAGCTAATGCCCTTTCATGACTTAATAATGCATGAGTGTCAACCTCTTCTCGGGTAATACCATATTTTTCGGCCAAATTTTCTGCTGTATCTGCCATCGTGCAGTCACCAACTGTATCATACAAACCATCCCATACCCAGTCTTCAATGACAGGACCACCAAGCTTGCTTCCCCATCTCATACCTGGTATGACATGGGGCACATTACTCATACTTTCAGTTCCCCCAGCCAGCACAGCCTTAGCCTCCCCCGTCAAAATATAACGGGCCGCTGTTAGTATAGCTTCTACACCGCTGCCGCATAATCGATTAATCGTCAATGCTGGAACATGAATAGGAAGACCTGCCTTTAAACCGACATGACGAGCAAGTAAATGGGCATCTTTACTTGACTGCTGAACGTTCGCGAATACCACCTGATCGATTTCTTCAGAATTGATACCTGCTTTACGAATTGCACCTCTAGCGGCTTCTACTCCTAAATCTGTTGCAGAAATGGATTTAAAGGTGCCGGACATCTCAGTAAATGCTGTACGTGCCCCCTCTACCAATACGATATTGGTCATCCTTACCCTCTCCTTTTTAAAATTCTTTTTTGAAAAACGACGTTTCCTAGCTAATATAACGCTCAGCCTTAATGACGGTATTAGCAATTCTCCGTTTTACTTCTACTAAATTTTTAGAACTGCTCATTATTAAACGGCTAGCTGTTCGTGAAAACAATACATTATCACCAAGGTGATTAATGATATTTAAGGCTTTGAGGCCGATCTGTTGAGAGATTTCATGGGTATAAACCAATGTGCAATCATATTTTAGTGAGTTTTGTTTTTCACCAGTCTGTTGTACGGCTTTTTCTGTTCTTAAAATTGAACTTTCAATTGCATAAATAGCAATCGCTAAATCAGCTAAAAATGCAGCAGCCTCTTGTTCGACGTTAACATTGCACAAGGATGCTTCCTGCATCGAAAGGATAGTGGCATGAAATAATTTTTTCATTAATTGTAACACCTGTTTTTCGTGCTGTAGGAGACCGTCTACGACTATATCATTGTCTATTTCAGCTCCTATTTTAAACGCGGTTGAAGCTATGACGATTCTATTAATTTCGTTTGTTCCTTCAAATATCCGAGTAATCCTGGAGTCACGATAAAGTGTTTCAATTTCATATTCCTCCATATAGCCGTAACCGCCATGAATTTGCAGGGCCTCGTCAACAACAAAATCAAGAATCTCAGTGGACATGACTTTATTAATTGAGCATTCCATCACATACTGGGATATGATTTTCCCATAGTCATAATTGGATTCGTTCCTTTCATCGAATCCGTTCTGCATGGCACCAGCTGTTCTATATACTGCACTCTCATTAGCAAATGTTTGAATCACCATATTTGCTATTTTGTTTTTAATTAAATTGAAATTTGACAGGGGCTGTGCAAATTGGAGACGTTCATTAGCATATTTTACAGCAAGTTCAATCGCACGTTTAGCTGTTCCGAGAGAGGTTGCAGCGATCTTATGACGGCCTATATTCAGAACATTAAATGCAATAATATGCCCTCTTCCTATTTCCCCGATTATGTTTTCAACAGGAACCTCTACATTGTTTAAGATAAGGGAGCGTGTTGAGGAACCTTTTAGTCCCATTTTCTTTTCCTCAGGACCCGTTGAAACACCTTCATCATCTTTTTCTACAATAAAAGCGGCAATCTTCTCTCCATCCACTTTTGCATATACGATAAAAATATCGGAAAACCCAGAGCTTGTAATCCATTGTTTTTCTCCGTTTAGATGATAGTATTTTCCACATTCCGATAATAGGGCTGTCGTTCTTAAACTCATGGCATCTGTCCCGGAAGATGGTTCTGTTAAGGCATAAGCAGCAATTTTTTCACCACTTAAAATCCCAGGAAGGTATTTTATTTTTTGCTCCTTTGAACCAAAATAAGCGATGGGTAATGCCCCGATACCGGTTTGTCCGCCAAAAGTAATCGAAAATGAACGACCCACTGCCATTTTTTCAGAAATAATTGTTGCGCTTACTTTTCCTAATTCCAGCCCCCCGTCCTCAGAAGGGATATCAGCAGCAATCAGACCGAGTTCACCCGCTTTTTTCATAAGGGTTAATGTTTCATCAAATTCTTGTTTCTCAATTTTCTCAAGTTTAGGATAGACTTCGTTCATCGCAAATTTACCCACCATGTCCCCAACCATTCTATGTTCATCCGTAAAGTCTTCAGGAGTGAAAATATCAAATGGGAAGATCTCCCTGTTTAAGAAACTCTTATTTCCCTTTTTTTCAGTCTGCATGCACATTTCCTCCAACTGTTACAGCCTTCGACATCATTTTTTCGCGTATCTCATCTGGAATTGGGTGGGCCTTTGGCTTTTCTTTAAAAGAAGTCCATGCACGCACTTCGTATCCTTCTGCAGCAATTTGATCTCCTTTTATAAAAACATGCTTTATTTTAAAAACTTTGTTTTGTAATTCCTCCACAAAGCTTTGGACAGTCACTTGGTCTTCAAACAACAGCGGTCTTTTGAAAAGACAATTCGCCTCCAATAATGGTACCCCGATTTGTTGCTCGGCAAAAAGTTGAGAAGCTGGCAGACCTATCGCCGTAAAATACTCATGTGTAGCCTCATCCATCCATTTATAAAAGTTGGGATAAAAGACAATTCCAGCTGCGTCTGTGTCGCCCCAGCGTACTTGAAATGAATATTCATTTTTCATTGGTTTCACCTTTCTGTATTAATAATCGGTTCATTTTCCTGTGCAAGGATTACGTTACGAAGTTTTAATTTTTGAATTTTGCCGCTTGCAGTAACTGGAAAATTTGTTGTGAAAACGATTTTTTCCGGCACCTTGTAATTTGCTATATTTTTCTTTAGATAGCTTTTGATTTCATCTTCACTGCATTCAATACCGCTTTTTAACTTAACTGCAGCACATACGATTTCGCCCATCATCGTATCAGGAATCCCTACAACTGCGGATTCAACTACTTTTGGATATTTTGCCAGTAGGGCTTCAATTTCTTGGGGATAAATATTAAACCCTCCCCGAATAATTATTTCTTTTTTTCTGCCGACAAATTTTAAATAACCTTGATTCGTTAGCAGCCCCAGATCTCCAGTATAATACCATCCATCGTCATCAATTACAGCAGCCGTCTCTTCAGGCATTCCATAATAGCCTTTCATTAAGCCAAAGCCTTTTATCGAAATTTCTCCAATTTCTCCAACAGGAAGTTCTGAGCGATCATCATTTACGATCCTTAACTCAACTCCAGGAATTTGCTTTCCAAGTGTCTCAAGTATATTTCTCTCGTCGTCATGAAAGGGTGTCAATGTGACAGTGGCTGTCTCTGTAATGCCAAATGATTGACAGAGATTCATACCCAATCGTTCTCGTATTTCCTTCACTTTCAAAGGAGGAATTGGTGATGCCCCCACAATTCCAGTTCTTAATGACGCGAGATTGAACTGATTTAAATTTTCCCTCTCTAGTAATTTTATAAACATGGCTGGTACGCCATGAAGGATCGTAACATTCTCATTTTCTATTAATGTAAGAACTTCTATTGAATTAAACCTTTCGAGTAAGACGATTCTTGCTCCTATAAATACCGCACAAAACAAATTTACAGCCATTCCAAAGATGTGGAACAAAGGCGCAGGTAGAATGAATACATCTTGTTCTGAACAGTATAGTTCCGAAGCAATCGTGACCGCTGATTGGACGACTCCACGGTGGGTAATCATTACCCCTTTCGGTACACCAGTGGTTCCTGAAGTGTATAAAATACAAAAGATATCGTTATCAACTTCGATTCTAGTTTCTTCTAATTTATAATTTTCTTCGGTTATTAACTCTTGATAGGATGAAAGCCCCTCCCAATCAAACCGAACGGTAATCATATCCGGCACAATAAACAGAGCGTCTTTAAAACCAAAATTATCATCGAACTCTTTTGTAACAAAAGCCAATTTGGGTTTTGAATTCATTAAGATGTGTTGAATTTCATATGCTTTATATTTAGGATTAAAAGGAACGATTATGGCTCCGATTTTCGCTGCAGCAAAATAGATGACAATGGTTTCATACCAATTGGGTAAAGCAATAGCCAAATTGTCCCCTTTACTAATTCCGCGTAGGGAAAGTGCCGACGCGAGTCTATCAGCCTCTTGTTTAATTTCACCATAGGTTATCCGCCTATTTGTATCAAAAATGGCTTCTTCACCAATAAATTTATTAGCAGCCTGTTCCAAAAGACTGTATACAGATAACGATTTTGAATCCTTCAATTAACCACCACTCCCCCCTAGCTCTATTTCAGAAGCCTGATATAAATGAAGTATCCGATTCATTGTTTCGGATACTTCATTCGTTTACATTCTTTTTTCGAGTCCGGTGGCTTATTTCCCGGCAAACACTGGTTTTCTTTTTTCGGCAAACGCCTTCAAACCTTCTTTACGATCCTCAGTTGAAAAAGCGTTGGCGAAACATGTACTCTCAATGATTAATCCGGATTCAAGGTCGGTGTTCCCTCCTGTATTCACCGCCTGTTTCACCATTTGAAGAGCAACTGGAGGTTTTTGTGCTAATCTTTTCGCCCACTCCAAGGCAGTCTCTAGTAATTCCTCCTTTGGAACAACTTTGTTTACTAGCTGCAGTTCCAATGCACGATAAGCATCAAACATCTCACCAAAATAGAGAAGTTCTTTTGCAATCCCTTGACCTACGATTCGTTGTAAACGTTGCGTTCCGCCTCCGCCAGGAATTATACCAAGTCCTACTTCAGGGAAAGCGAATTTCGCTTTTTCGGAACTAATTCTTAAATCACATGCAAGGGCAAGTTCCAGGCCACCCCCAAGTGCAAGACCATTTAATGCTGCGATGACAGGCTTTGTTAGATTTTCAATTTTTGAAAATACGAGTCTAGAGGTTTTATTCATTTTATTGATTCCAACTAGATCGAGGTTTGCCATCTCATTAATATCAGCGCCTGCTACAAATGCCTTTTCTCCACTGCCGGTAAGAACAATTGCCCGCACTTCATCATTTGCTTCAAGTTCGTCAATTAGGGTTGCTAATTCCTTAAATACCTTTGTATTTAAAGGATTGACCGGTGGACGGTTGATTGTAACTACAGCTACCTTATTTTCGATCTGGCAAAGTAAAAATTCAAAAGTCATTACTTTTCCCTCCCATGATTATTCGTAATCGTAAAATCCTGCACCTGTTTTCTTACCATATCTTCCTGCCCTAACAATTTGTTTTAATAATTGCGGTGGTGCAAAATAGTTATCATTAAATTCATCTTTAAAATATTCCATCACATGGTACCCAATATCTACCCCTGCGAAATCTTGAAGCTCAAAAGGTCCCATTGGATAATTAAGGCCTAGCTTGACTGCTTTATCAATATCTTCATAAGAAGCAACGCCTTCTTGGACAAGTTTAATGGCTTCGATAAATTGTGGGGTCATGATCCGATTCACAATAAACCCAGGTGAATCCTTCTTTACCTCTACTGATTCTTTTGATAGCTTACTAGATAGCGCTTTCAATTGTTGAACTGTTTCATCACTGGTTTTATAGCCACGGACCACTTCTACTAATCTCATCAGCTGGGCAGGATTAAAAAAGTGCATTCCTGCCACAAGCTCGGGTCTATTGGTAGCTGCCGCAATTTCTGTAATTGACATGGAAGACGTATTAGTTGCTAGGATTACACCCTCACGAACAATTTTATCAAGTTGAGAAAATACGTTTCTTTTTAAATCAAGATCCTCAAGCACTGCTTCAATAACGATGTCCGCGTCCTTCATGTCTTCCAAATGAGTGGTTGTTTGAATACGTCCCAAATTCTCTTGTTTCTGATCTTCTGTCATTTTTCCTCTTGCAACACTTTTTTCCATAAATTTGTTCATACGACTTAAAGCACCTTCTAAAAAGCGCTCTTCAATATCGCTTAGAATAACATTAAATCCATTCATAGCTGCAAGGTTTGCGATACCAGCCCCCATTGACCCGGCCCCCACAACACCAATTGTTTGAATTGTCATCATTCCATCTCCTTAATAACCACTTTGATAATATTCTGTAAATTAATTATAGCTTTATTACCCACGTATTTTGTACCTACACTATGTAGGAAAAACCTTTATATTATTCATCAAAAATATGGTTAAAGGAACTTGTTTTTTTCAAAGCATGATTGCTTATTTTGATTGGAATAATGTATTTCGTTCGATTTCTTTCCCATACATATCATATAGTTTAAATGCCATCATTAAATCAAACCGTACCTCTGCATCGCTTAGTTGAATGTCTAACAGGGATTCAATCTTTTCGATACGATAAAGTAAAGAACTTCTATGAATGAATAAATCCTCTGCGGTGTTTTTGATATTTCCATTATTTTGAAGAAATGCATGTAAAGTGTTAAATAAATCTGTTGTTTTCCCTTCGGAATAAAAAATCAACGGGCCTAACTGCTTTTTGACAAATAAATCAATTGCTACGGAATGATTCAAATGGTGAAGAATTGTATACGAACCTAATTCACTAAATAAGGAAAATCCCAAATAGTCCAACCGGCTATTTAAAATATTTAATGACTGAATAGCTTGCTGGTAACTCATATAATAACCTTTTACGTTGTCCGTTTTATCTCCTACGCCCATTAACACCTTACACTGAACTGAAGTTTCATCTGCCCATTTATTTATTCGCTCATAAAGAGAATGCCAGAACTTTTTTGAATGTGTATTTTCTTCTTTTAATGGTACAACCAGTATATATTTTTCGTCGTGGGTTCCAGTTAAGATAGATGGATCTAATTCTGGGAGACTTGATTTTATAGAGTCCCAGATTAGATTTTTTTTCTGTTGTTGTTCAAAAAGATTGCTGTCGATTATTTCATTATTATCAAGTGAAATGGATAGAACGGCTAGATGGTGGCTTTGGAATAGATTCCAATGAAAAAGGCTGGCATACTGAAAAATTCCCTCTTCCTCTTCTATTTTTTCGACTAACAATCTGCTAAAAAAACTATCCTTGGCCTGTTCCTTCGCATCTAAGACTAGTTTTTGCTTAATGAATTGGATTGAACAAATATTTCTTGCAACTTCAATCGTTAAGCGATCAATTTCATCCATTTCCCCTTCCGAACTTTGGATGGCAAGATATCCAAGCAGGCTTCCTCCTCCATTAATCATCCAAAAGGAAAGTATATCTAGACTATCGGGATCTTGAATCGTGAAATAGTCATGGACATTGGATTTTTCTTTTCCTCTTCTAGATATTTCGGTTATCTGATCAGAATGAAGTTTATTTTCCCGATCAAGATGATCTCTAAAAGAAATTGGTCGAAGGAAACGGTCGAATAAGATTACTTGGTTTTTAAACAGGTTGGACAGCATTGATGTAATTCCATCAAAGGTATCATCTTTAATCGTTTCCTTTACAAGCGCTTGTTGATAGTCTAAAAGAAATTGTAGACGGTTTTTCTGTTCCTTCTCATTATTAAATAACCTAGCATTTTCTAATACAGCTGCAATATGATTGGACAAAAGTTCAAGCAATCTCAAATCATTCTCTGTAAAGACTGCCTCTTTTTTATGTACAATATGTAAAACCCCGATCGTCCTTAAATCAATCACAATAGGGACAGACAATTGCGATCCTCCGGTCTTTTCTAAATGAGGAAAGTATTTACTTAACCTGTAATTTTCTTCGATTACGATCCGTTTTGAATGATCCATCAACCCATAAGAAGGAGGTTGGTATTCAAAACAGTTTTCCTTTTCGTTGTATAGGTAAATGCAGGCAAAATCTGCATTTGTACCTTTCCCTGCTCTTAAATTTATTTCTTCTACATGTTTTTCCAACGGAGCATTGAGAGAGAGATTTTTGCTAATCCATTCAATCCCTTTTATTTTATTTTGCTGCACGTTTTTTTCACGAGCCATCGCCATGGCAACTGCAATATCTTTCCCAAATTCCTGGAACGGTGCTTCCATATCCAACAATGGAACATAATTCAAAAAACCAACAATACAAAATCCAAATTGAAAGTCATTATAGTTAAAAGGTACTGTAAACCAGGTTTTAACATTTGCCTTTTTTAGAATAGTAGAAAGCAAACAAATTTCTGGGGGATCTCCCTTTTCAATGGTTAAACTAAGGTTTAATAATTTATTTGAACAATGAGTAATAGGCAATGGAAATGCATCTGTTACAGCCGGTATATTCCCACTCCATGCTTTAGGAATAAAATCCCCCTCTTCATTCAGAATAACACCAACAAAATCACAGTATAATTCTGAACGGAAACTTTCCGTCAGATATTGAAGAACTTCTTCTTCCGTATCAAACTTAATTAGATGTCGTGCTGTGGAACGCAAGTGATTCTCTAATTTTCTCATCAGTTTTTCTTTTTTTTCTATTGTCACAGTTAGCAGCTCCCTATTGCTTTGTATTACACATTATTTTATATGCAATATTTAAAACTTGCAAAATATTAAAATTATTTATAGTCAAAAACCCCCAAGGCCTAAAACCTTGGGGGTAAACGGGTTCCTATGCTCCAGTCTTAATCCCTAAGTAAGCAGACATAACCTGAGGATTGGAGCTGATTTCCTGACTAGTTCCATTTAAAATCATTTTTCCTTGTTCTAATACATAGGCTCTATCCGCTGTTTTAAGGGCCGCCTTTACATTCTGTTCTACTAAAACAACCATTGTTCCTAACTGTTCTTTAATTATAACAAGCGTATCTAGGATTTCATTTACAATTTTGGGGGCAAGGCCCATCGATGGTTCATCCAATAAGATAACTTTTGGAGTTGACATCAAGCCTCTTCCAATTGCGAGCATTTGCTGCTCACCACCGCTTAAATTCCCCCCTAAATTATGCAAATGTTTGTTTAGGTTGGGAAACATCGAAAGTATCCGATCTAGGTTTTCTTTCGCATGCTTTTTCTCTTTATAATATTTGGAGTACATTCCTAGCATTAGATTTTCCTTCACGGTTAGATTGGGGAAAATTTGCCGACCCTCAGGTACGAGACTTAAACCCTTTCCTACGACTTTATGGGCAGGAAAGCCACCAATCATTTCATCGTGAAGGATAACAGTTCCGGCAGTAGGACGATAAAGACCCGCCAACGTATTTAAAAGGGTGCTTTTCCCAGCTCCGTTTGCACCGATTATTGCAACAATTTCCCCTGGGTCAACATGAAAGCTCACATCGTGGAGGATTTGGATTTTTCCGATATGAGTAGATAAATTTTCAACGTTTAACATTTAAACGACCTCCTCCCCTAAATAGGCAGCAATCACCTTTTTATTTTTTTGGATTTCCTCTGGTGTCCCTTCCGCAATCTTTTTTCCAAAATCAATGACGACGATTCGATCGGCCAATTCCATGACAGTTGCCATCTTATGTTCTACGAATAAAAAAGAACAACCCTTCTTTTTAAACTCCCGAATATAGCTGGCCATTTTATTCGTCTCCGTATCATTTAACCCAGCCATTGGTTCATCTAACATAATAAATTCTGGTTCATAGACAAGTGCCCTTGCGAATTCTAATTGCTTTTGTTGTCCGAAGGATAATTGCCCTGCTTTTTCATACAGTAAATCCTCAAGTTCAACCATTTTAATCACTTGTAATGCCATTTCATAGGCGAGTTTTTCGTCCTTTTTAATGCGAGGCAGACGGAATGCTGCATTAAGTACATTGGTTTTCAACTTAATATGGGCACCCATCATGACATTTTCAAGCACTGTCATATTTTCAAAGATTTGTAGATTTTGAAACGTCCTAGAGATTCCTAACTGTGCTAAGGTTGAAATCTTTTTTCCTGTTAAGTTTTTCCCTTTGTAAAAAACTTCTCCTGTTGTCGGAGAAATAAAACATGAAATCATATTGAACAATGTAGTCTTTCCAGCACCATTTGGCCCAATAACAGCAACCACTTCTCCAGGCTTGACATGAAATTCAACATCCGATACGGCGGTAACTCCACCAAATTGTTTTGTTAGCCCCTTTACCTCTAGTAAATTTGACATGTTAAGCTCCTTTTTCAGTCATTATTTCTTTATGATCATTCGCAGATTTTTGTTTTTTACTACTAACCCTTTTAAAAATCTGAATGAATACATGCATGAGCCCTTTTGGCATAAACATCATGAACAGAACAATGATTAAACCATAGACAACGATTTCTACCTCACCACTGATTCCAAAATACGTATGACCAACAAATCGAATGAATTCATTCAAAAATACAATGAGTGCAGTTCCTATTACGGCCCCCCAAATGTAGCTTGCTCCCCCAACCATGACCATAATTAAAAATAAAATCGATGTCGTGATGTAAAAAGTGGGAGGAGAAACAAAGGTTATATAATGGGCATAAACGCTACCCGCAAGCGATGCAAAAGCTGCGCTTAAGGCAAAAATCGCAACCTTATATTTTGACACTTGTACACCTAACGTTTCGGTTGCAATTTCACTGTCATGTATACTCCTTAATAACCTGCCAACATGGGATCGAACAATATTTAAGGATAAGATTAGGACAAGAAAAGCTAAAATCCAGACAAAAAAGTAGAAAACAACTTTATCAGTAAGTGGTAGTCCATAAAAGGAAAGGGTCGGTATCCCAATTAAACCGGCTGCACCACCTGTCCAATCATTTAGTCCAAGTATTAAAATAAAGAATATGATGTTAATCCCAATTGTGGCAAGAGCAAGAAAATGTCCCTTTAATTTTAAAATGGGTATCCCTATTACATAGGCAATTAAAAATGTAGCAACTATCCCAATCAACATGGAAAGCCATGGTGATAGACCAAAGCTTGTCGTTAATACTCCGGATGTGTAGGCACCCATTCCAAAAAATGCCGCATGGCCCAGTGAAATCTGTCCTGCAAATCCAATCAATAAACTTAAACCTATTGTTACAATTGAATATATTCCGATTAAAATGAATAGTGTAAAAATATACTGAGATGTAACAACCAGTGGTAATAGTAAAATAATGAGTCCCACAAACAAGAGGGGCTTCCAGCGGCTACCATATAACACATTTTCCAGTTTCAACATCAATTTCCCCCTTCGTTATACTCTTTCACCAGAACCCCTGGCAAAAATTCCATTCGGTTTTATGAATAAGACAAGGATGAGTACGAGGAATGTAATGGCATCACTATAAAATGTTGAAATATAGGCGCCTGAAAATGTTTCTAATAAACCGACTAGTAATGCGCCAGCCACAGCACCAGGAATACTATGCATGCCCCCAATAACCATCCCAACGAACCCTTTGATCCCGATTAGAAAGCCCATTTCATATGTTGCATCGGTAATCGGGGTTATTAAAATACCAGCAATCGCTCCCAAAGCCGCAGCAAGTGTAAAAGCCAAAGCCGACAAGGTACTTGTATTAATTCCCATTAACTTTGCTGCTCTTGGGTTTCTTTCACTTGCCCGTAATGCGGAGCCAATATAGGTTTTATCAAAAAACAAATATAATATGGCTAAAAGAAAAATTAGTACCCCAAAAATAACGATGCTTTGTGGATTTATGACTGCCCCCATAAATTGAATTGATTCTATAGAAAGAATCGGTGCGAGCTGGTGTGGATTTGTTCCCCAAACAATTAAACCCATGCCCTTTAAAAAGATAGATAAGCCCACAGTAATAATGATTAAAATAATAACCGAGGTGTTTCTTGCGTGAAAAATGGCTGTTCTTTCCACAATTAAGCCTATTGATGCTGTAATAATAATTGCGAGTAACATTGCTGCTACCATTTGCAACCCGGCATTTACGAAGGTAATACATGTAAGAGCCCCAATCATTGCAAATTCGCCTTGTGCAAAGTTTAAAATTCCTGTTATGTTATAAATCGTTACAAATCCGATAGCCAACAATGCATAAATACTTCCAACTGTTAATCCTGTTACGATATATTGCATCAGTAAGTCCATACTTTCGCTCCTTCCTTAAAAGCAATGGTAGAAAGATAGCAATGGCAGAAAGTTCATAATCTGCCATTGCACTTCGATCTTATAAAAGGCTTTCATTATTGACCCGAAATTTTAGATCCTCTACTCGTTAAATTTCCAATAATTATTTTCAATTTCTAGGACCGAGAATCCATCTGCATTTGGTCCTACATTTTCCGATTGTAAATCAAAGGTTCCTGTAAATCCTTCATATTTATCTGTTTTCGATTTTAAATAATCATGAATGGATTCAGAGGTTGTATTACCTGCTTCTATTGCCTCGATTATAAGCTGGAATCCATCTCCTGCATGGGCTGTAAAATTATCTGGATCACTATCGAACATTTCACGATATTCTTCACGTAAGGCATTCAATCTCTCTTTTTGATCACCGTCAGGTAATTGGTCGACAACGCTTAATTTACTACCGATGACAAATAGGTTTTCATTATTATCTTTCACCTGATCAAGGAAACCTTGGTTTGCAGAAGCAGATGATTGGATCATTGGGATGTCAAAACCCAATGCTTTAAAATTTCGTGCGACAATCCCAGCACCAGGTGTTCTTGACCAAACAATAACTGCCTCCGGGTTCTTTTTACGAACATTCGTCAATTGAATCGTCATATCCGTTGCAGTAGCATCAAATTCCTCATGAGCAACAATTTCAATGTTATTTTCCTTTGCCGCTATTTCAAATGGTGGGAGTCCATCTACCCCAAACCCATCACGGGCATTTACCCATGCAACTTTCGTAATATTTCTTTCCTTAAGGAATTTTATGATTAACTCTGCACTCATATAGTTGCTTGGTGCCATTTGATAAATCTCTTTTGCTTCCGGATCTACAGGGGCAACTGTGAATAATGGTATTCCAGCAGAAGAAATTTTAGGTAGAATGGCCATTGACGTACTAGCTTGAGTTGCCCCAACAACTGCCACTACACCTTCGGAAATTAATTTATCAGCTGCGATAACTGCCTTTGTGTCGTCCGTTTCATAATCTTGCATAATAATTTCTATTTTCTTGCCATTTATCGGTCCCTCTTCATCTAACTTTTTCTGAAGTAGTTTTACATAATTTGCTTGTGTTTTTCCTAACGTAGAGGCTGGACCTGTTTGAGCAAAAATGGCTCCAATTTTAATAACTTCGTTTTCCTTCTCACCCGAACCCCCACCTTCAGTGCTTTCGGTATTACATGCTGTAATTACCAGTAAAACGCTTAAAACGATACTGAGTAAACTAAATTTTTTCATCTCCCATTTCCCCCTAATTTTATTTTGTTTCTATTAAAAAATAATAGAAAGTAAAGCACTGGAACCTATTAGAATATTTGATTACGATTCTAGTTATCGTAGTTGTAGCTCAGTCCTCAATCGTTTCTGCAGCTCAATCTTTTTTATTTTTCCAGATGGAGTCATGGGGAAGTCATCAACTAAAAGGATTCGATCTGGTATTTTATAATCCGCAATTTTTTCCTTAATGAATTGTTTTAACTCTTTTTCCGTTACTTTCATTCCTTGCTTTACACGTATACAGGCACAGGATATTTCGCCTAACACTGTGTCTGGTAACCCAACTATTGCGATGTCCATTACTGCCGGGTGAGTATAGAAGTATTCTTCTACTTCACGCGGATAAATGTTATATCCACCCCTAATGATCATTTCTTTCTTTCTTCCAACTATTCGGATATAACCATTCTCATCCATCGTTGCGAGATCTCCAGTGTAATACCAGCCATTTTCATCGATAACTTCATATGTTTTTTCTTGATTTTTGAAATAACCTTTCATCAGTCCAAAGCTCCGGCAGACCAGTTCCCCTACTGCATTCATTCCAACATCGTTTCTGTTTTGATCAACAATTTTAATCTCTACTCCTGGTAAAGCCCTACCCACAGTTTCTGCTCTCAAAACATCTTCATCTTCAAAGCCTGTAAGGGTAAGGGTTGGAGCGGTTTCAGTCATGCCATAGCCGATGATGATATTACATCCCATTTCATTTCGAATCCGCTTAATGATTTCAATAGGTGCTGGTGCTCCCCCCATTTCACCAGTTCGTAAGGAAGATAAATCGTAATTCCCAAATGATGGATGGTTTAATTCAAGAACGAACATGGTAGGTACTCCCGGATGAATGGTAACCTTTTCCTGCTCGATTAAAGATAAGGCTTTCTCTGGCTTAAAGGATTCCATTAAAACCATTCTGGCTCCAGATGATATGGTTCGTAAAACAAACATAAGACCCATGACATGAAAAACAGGTGTCGGCATTAAAAACACATCTTTCGGTGCACACTTCATCCATTCAGCACCAGCTACGGCTGTATGTACCATATTTTTATGAGTCAGCATGGCGCCTTTTGGTTTTCCAGTAGTCCCTGATGTATAAAGGATGGCAAATACATCTTCTTTGTGATCAATAGGAACATGGGTAAACGGGTAAGATTTCCCTACTTCGAGTAATCTTTCATAGCCAGTTTCTTCGTCTCCCTCGAAACGAACCCCTATTAAATGTTCGAGAGAGTCTATTTCCTTTTTTAGCCGTTTGTATTGTTCATCGTGATTTACGTTATCAAACTCCTGTGGAAAGAATACTGCTTTAGCCCCCGAATTTTGAAGAATATAATGGACTTCTTCTTTTCTAAAACGAGTATTAAATGGAACTAGAATTGCGCCTAATTTTGCAATTGCAAAATCGATGACGATAAATTCGTGCCAGTTCGGCAAGCTTACTGCAATTCGATCACCCTTATTAATTCCAAGTTGTTTAAGACTGGCAGCCATATAAGTAGACTCCATATCTAATTCGGAGTATGTCATTCGTCTCGTTCCATCAAAGATTACCTCGTTTTCAGGCGCTGACGAAGTAACTGTGTTAAGCAGCTGTGAGACTGTCATATCATATTGATTTTTATACACTAAAGAGTCACCATCCTTACCAATTCGTTGTAATCGTTTTCAAATTAAAATATATTGCTCTGATATAAGTAGATCACTATTTCATTTCTAAAAATTGAGTAGTATATTTAAAATTATAAATGTTCTGATACCTTGTTTTTATTATAGGTGATGAAATTTCAAAAGAATACCAACACGATGAATGAAAAAACTTATACAAATTCATCAAATTTGCGGATACAGAGGACAGTTTTTCGTGTTTTCCACAAAATACTAGAAAAATAGGGATGACCATTTTTGTGGCCATCCCCTTCGAAAACACCTTGGAAGTATATATGAATAGATAAAATCGTGCCCGATTCACTTCGGGCTTAATGATTTGGTTAAATGACGTTACTTTGTTGAATGATCCCGCTCGCCATAATTGCTTTTCTAATTGGCTCAGGAATTGATATCGCTTTCAAATTACCTTCGCCGATTTTAGCAATGGCACGAATCTGATATCCATTCGCGATTTTCTGATCTTCTTTATAAAATTCATGGACAAAATGAACCACTTTATCACGCATTTCAGAAATAGTGGTTTTTATGACGACTTCATCTTCAAAATATAGTGGTTTTTGGAAATTACACTTAGATTCAAGTAAAGGTATACCTATTCTTTCTTCTCTTACTAATTTTGATAATGGAAAACCGATACTTTCAAAATAATAATGGGATGCCTGGTCCATCCATTTATAAAAATTAGGGGAATATACAATCCCTGCCGCATCGGTATCTCCCCACTCCACCCTAAAGTGATAGTTGTGAACCTTCATTCTAAACGCCCTCGCAATCTTCATCGTATTCTACCTTCTATAATAGTACTTCCTATTTTTATTTGCTACATTGGTGTTTCTTTATATGGAACAGAAGTGTAATTGGAAGATCATTTTTGGTAGAAATTTGATGTCCTTTTTAGTCCTCGTCAAACCAGAGTGGATCTTTGTTATCAACTTCACCATTATAATTGATGAGGATTTCGTCCCCTGCTTTTATATCTGTGTAAGCATAGAAGTCGAATGTGTGATTATCAAAATTAATTTCATAAATGGCATTAGGTTCATAGGAGTGGTTAAATAGCATTCCATACCCAAGAAGCATTGCAGTATGATTAATTCCATACTCGAAAGCATAATCGGCGAGTAATGTTTTTTCAATGTGCTGATGCTGGTCGTTCGGATATGAAATAACAGGTGCTTCATGGATAAGTTGTCCTTTTTTGATATCTGCTGTTGCAAATACGCCTCTATTGAATTCTCCATCACTTAGTGCAGATGTTTTTATTTCAATCATGTTGTTTGCCCTACCTATCCTTTGAATTTTAACTTTTTGAGATCCGCAAAAATAATATAACACCAACCTCGATTTAATAGAAGTTGGTGCTTCGCTTTTCGTATACGTTTTATCGTGACGGTTTTGGAGGTTGGCACACATCACATTTACGTTGATTATTGTTTTTAAATTTTGTAAATGATCTTTCAAAATTACTACCGCATGCACATTTGAATAGTAATTTTTGGGAAAAACCGTGGAATTCCGTCGAAAGCAATTTACTTTCCGAATTGTTCTCAACGAATTCATTAATTTTACCAATCGTCCATCTTTTATTCATTTTCTGATTCCTCCAAATTTATTGCTAGTCTATGTCATATCCAGAATGGCAAGTGACTTATTTTAACATGAATTCATACAACAATTAAATAGATTATTTTTGAGTATACCATGAAATCACAATAAAAAATAAGCTACGAGGGTTCCAATAATTCCCATGACTATCGCGAATGGCATATTTTGAATAGTTATTCGGTATGGGCTTTGCTTCGTTCCCATGGCAGTTAACGTAACAAGCAACCCGTACGTTCCTACTGTGAAGGTGGCTACAGATCCAGTTATCATCACAAGTGCAATACTAACAGGATTCATCACATCTAATAATGGTGTAATGATACCAGTTAATATACCCACAGTAGCAATTGGGTGGATACCGAACATACTAAATAAAACAAAGATGACTTGTATAAGGAACAAGATTAGCATCGGATAATCGTAAACATATGATAGTGGTTTTTGAATCACTTCCAAAAAAGATGTTCCTCCTAAACTAGTGGAAAATAAGGAAAGTGAGATAAATAATACAATAAAATTCTGCATTGTGTTGGTCTTTGTTTTCCAATTATTCCAGCCAATTGTCCAAAAACTTCTCCGTCTTTTCATAACTAACGACCAAATGAATGCAAATGGGAAGATAAGGATTGTTACAGTTAAAATAAAGCTTAAATCAAATAGATTTCCAATCAAAATGACAAGGATTAGGAACAAGGCCAGTGCAATAACGAAATGTATCATTTTTTTCACTAATGCCTTTTTATTGATTTTTGGTTGCTTATTTTTATCCGCGTGTTCAAATTTGTACTTTCTATAATAGAAGCGTCCAAATATAGAGTCTAGTATAAACGCAATTACTGCCATTAAAATCAACCATGGCAAGAGTGTGACATAGTCAACCCCTGTGGCGAATATAGAAACGGCGACCATAATCTCCAATGGGCTCCACAACAATGCTAATGAGTAACCTCTAAGTGATGCTGTAGTAATAAATGAATTGCGAATCTCTTTACTAAAAGGAGATAACGTATTCTTAAGCACATCTTGTGAGATAGTGGCAGCTGATAAATTTAAAAAGGCTGCCAGGATGTGCGTCGTTAATGAACTCCGTGGATACAGCTTACCAAGATCTCCGACATTTACTTTCATCAGAAGATTCATATTTCGGTCAAATCTTCCACTCCGTACAATGCTATTCATCCAAGGCAGCATGGCTAAAAGGGTCAAAAGTGATAGATTCGTAGTTAATAAACTAGGAATGACATGATATGACTGACCTGTTGTGAAGAATAAATATCCTCCAACGAATAGAAATGCTCCTCCAAGAATTTTAAAAAGGCCTGATGCCAAAGGAAATGACACAATCAGCATGAAAATAGCAAGGATGCCAAGTACGTAATTGATCGTCTCGCTATCTATAAAAACATTAATCGTATGGAGTAAAAATACGAATGAATAAAAAATATAAAGATAGCGGAACAACGGGAATTGTTTCATTTTTTCCTCCTTCTAAAATGAAAATCAAACACAACAAATTATAGCATAGAAGGAAAAAACTACAAGAAGAATCTCGTTTAAAAAACAGAGGCTGCGTATACAACCTCTGTGAATTCATTCTAAAACCTACTATTTGAACTGTTCGTTAGGACGGTGGATCTATCCCACTGTCACAACCGCCCGCTTCCAATGTTGTGTACCCGCATTTAATCGTTTTGCTTGATATCCTTGTGATAATAGGAACTGAATAGCTTCTATTGCGTAGACACAGTACTAACCACGGCAATATACAATTATTTCTTTTTCTTTTGGAAGTTCGGATCATCGGTCTTTGATTGAATCATACGGAAGTGATACTGCACCTTCAATATGAGAAGCATTATACCCCGTTTCTGGTCGGACATCGACGACTAAAATTTGATCCGTATCTTCCATTTCTAAAAACAAATCCAAATCCAGACTCCCAATTTCGTCTGGTCTTTCGATAAACTCTGTTCGCATGTGCCTAACTTCATCGAAGCGGTCTTCTGTTACTTTTTGTAGCGATTGGACCAAGTTACATACTTTCGTATTCCCTAATGAATAGACCATGAAATTTCCCCGTCTACGGAATTTTACGGGTTTGGCATCTAGGAGAACCTGCAAGTGTTGAGATGTATTGGCGATGCTCATTTCAGTTTCGTTGGATAAGGCAGGTATCTGAGGTAGTGACTTGCACGAATACGATAAGGACCTATATTAATCCCTACTACAGAGCCACATTTTATTACTGGAGAAAAGGCTCCACTAACATTAGGTCATGAATTTTCAGGTATCGTCGAAGAAGTTAATTTCAATGTTACAAACGTTAAACCAGGAGACCGTGTAGTTGTGTTTCCAGTTGTTACACTAGGAGAACATTACCCAGAAATTGACCATTATTTCGGTATTGCCTGTCTTGGGGTTCACGGGGATGGAGGATTCTCAGAGTATTTTGTAACAAATGAAAACCAAATTGTTCTAATTCCTGAGGAACTGGGGCTCGATAAAGCTGCATTGGCTGACCCTTTATCCGTATCCTCTGAGGGTATTAAAGAAGGAAACATAAAAGAGCGTGATGTAGTCGCGATATTTGGTTATGGACCAATTAGATTATTTGCAATACCTGCTGCAAAGGCTGCAGGTGCAAAAGAAATTTTTGCATTTGATTTAAGGGATGGTCGCCTACGAAGTTGGAGCTACCTATACGTTAAATACAAAAGAAAATGATCCTGTTTCATTTATCAAAGAAAAATACCCCGACGGTGTAGATGCAAGCTTTGAAGTAGCTGGAGTAAAAACAACATTTGATCAAGCAATTGCAGCTACAAAACCTAAAGGAACTGTCGTTGTAATCGCCATTCATGCAAGAAACTTTGAATTTAATCCAATTGCATTAATGCTGTCCGGTGTTAGGTTGGTTGCTTCTAATGGATATTCTTTAGAAACGTTCAAAGAATCAGTAAATACATTGTTAAACAGGGACATTCTGTTGATCCAATTATTACAAAAAGAATTGTACTTGATGAAATACTAGAAGAAGGATTTGAAACACTATTATCAGATCAATCTCAAGCAAAAATTTAAGTTAAAATTGGTGGAGAAATCTAATCATTAAAGTCTCCACTACAATAGGGAGAACGTTTACGCTTGAAAACTGTTCTCCCCTTTTTTATATATTTAGAGTTCAATTACGGCAACTTATATTCATATTGGTCGACAATTGATTGTGGAAATTCCATCCTTGCTGTCATTAAAGGATCAACAACTTGGCAAATTCTAAGCTCTCCCACAAGTGATAATAGCATTCCCGCTTCATCAATCTCTAATCCCATATTTTCTACTAGGAAGGTATGCATTTGGATTGTTGCTAACTTTGCGGCCTCATCTAAGTCTTTAGCTGACGCAATGGTAATGAGTTTATCTTCACTTTGTAACATTGGTAAAGGTAGTGAGTTGTTTTTGATTACACTCACTTTAACCCTTACTTTACCGGGTATTTCAAGACCGCAAATCACAATTTCACCATCTGCCATCACTGCGTGTAAGTCACCCATCGATAATAGAGCACCTGGAACATTGACGGGTAGATAGAGTGTTGAACCTTTAATAATTTTTTTACAATCCATGTTTCCTCCATGCGATCCAGGCGTTCCAGTCGGAATTTCCTCTGTTTCCGGAGATGTCCCGATTACACCAATCATTGGTTTAATTGGAATATGGATTTTATCATTAAAGATCGCTTTCCCGTCTTGAATCGGAATGATTTTAGTCGTTTCTCCCGTAACTATATCACCTAAAACTCCTAATTTCGGTGCAGTTGTCATAACGCCCTTGTTATCAATCTCAATATCTACTATTTCGACTTTTAAGGTGTCCCCCCTTATAGCTCCATCAATGTAGAGTGGTCCAGTTGCTGGATTAATCTTATCCCACCCTACTGAACTAAATGGCTGGTCTTCCTGTTGGATAAGGTTGCTAAAACAATCAAACGTTTCAAAAACGACCGTACTTCCTGATTCTACTTTTTTTACTGGCGTATTGTTGGGTGACATCTTTAAGACTGCTTGTTCTTTAGATATAAGTTCCATTTTTATAAAACTCCTTCGTAAATTTTTGCTTATTAGCCAGCTGTTAAGGTATAAGTAACCGTTCCATCACTATTAATATCAATTAAGGCTCCTCTTAACATTCCTTGGTCATAATCCGTTCCCGCATTAATACAAATTGTCCGTCCAAGCGTTTCAACACCCCGACTTTCATGGACATGACCATGTAAAGACAGGAGTGGTTGATACATTTCAATCGCATCTCGAACAGCTTTACTGCCTGAAGGACCGGTTGCTAATGAGTCACCATCTAATATTGGCTTTAAATCTTTATCATACTGAGTTCCTTGGTCTAAATCCGTATCATATGGTGGGATATGGATATTAAAGATACATTTATTCATATCTTTTACCTGTGATGCTAACCGATTTATTTTCTCTGCTAGTTCCTCCTCGGAAAATTCACGAGGATAATTAAACACACTCGGTTTTCCTCCTCCTATTGAGAGGATTTCATAACCATTAAATTCTATGATTCTTCCATCTCCATTTTCTACAAAGCTACCTGAGTTAAGGATTTCATCAATATAAAAATCATCAACACTTCCAGGTATCATGATACAAGGAATATTGGCTGTTTTAAACCTTTCATCAGCTAATGCAACCCATTGTTTCAGAACCTCTATTTGTTTTTCCTTCACAATTCTTTCTGCATCTTGTTCGTTTAATTGATTTAATTCATTTTCAGTTATCACGAACGGATAAAACCCAGCGTCCCGTAGGTTTTTTTCTAGGTCCGGAAGCTCTTTGCTATTTTTCACTTTAACCTTTGATCCATAGTATTTACATGTATAGACTCCCGATTTTTCAACAATCGGGACAACCATTTTTCCGGTAAAATCACCACCGAATATCATTAATTCTGCTTTATAAAATTTCCCAGCATTTGTAAATTTTCTGAATGCTGTTTCTGCACCATGGATATCTGCTGCATAAAATATTTTCACTGTTCCTCACCCCACTCATTATTTATATAACCTGAGATCAATCAGAAGGAATTTCTTGGAATTGGATATCGATATCAATTCCTTTCTTCGCATTTGAACGCTTCATTACAAAATAGATAATGATTGGAATAAGCATTAACGATAATGAAACGACTATCATTGTAAATGGTAGATCCCCTCTAAAGAATGGAATCAGGAGATAGTAACAAATGGAAATGCTAATTGCTAATGTTAACCATCCTAGAATAGTTACCAAATGAACGCCTAAGAACTTCGTTTTCACAATCGGAGGTGAGGAATTAAATAAGATTTTCTTCTTAGTTGAAAACAATATTCCAGCAATCCCTAAGAAAATCCAAGCCATAAACCATGTAAAAATGGTGTACGCAATATTTGCCGTCCAAGCTGGGACAAATATATCAAGCATTAGGAAACCCCAAGCACCAATTATAACTGTCCTTAACGCATAAGTTGGTGAATTTGTCTTTGGATTAAGTTCCATAAACTTCTTTGGAATGAGTCGATCGAATGACCAAGCAACGATGTTTCTTGATGGGCCAAACCCTAATCCAGCTGCTGAACCGAACGTAGCAATGGCAAAACATATCGCAATTAAGATTACAAAAATTGGACTCTTCGTCATGATTCCAATCATGATTGTGATAAATGGATCATAGCCTTCAAATGGATAAGCCTCATGTCCTGCATTGTATAGATAATATAAACTGTTCGACCAAATGTCTCCAAAGTTCACATATGTCATTCCGTAGAAAACAGCCCAAATGACCATAAGAATCGTGAGTGAGCCAAATAATGCAAGTAACTGTGACTTTTGAACGTTCCGTACTTCCCCTGCTAGGTTTGCCCCAAAGGTTGAGCCTAGTGTATTCAAGATAATATAGGTGGACCCCGCCATAATCGTGGCACCTACAAGAAATTCGGTCGTATAGCCATCTTGTGCAGCGAGTTTAATAACGTCGTTGTAATTTAAGCCTGTAAGTTCCGTAAAGTTGGCAGCAAATGTTCCTTGCCCTGTTATAAGGTTTGCAATAATAAAGACAACCGCACCTACAAGAGTTGCCCCTAAAGTTAAATAAGCAAGCCGAACCATCCACTTTGTTCCCTTGTAGTAGATGAAATAGATGAATAATAATAGAGCGGTTCCGATAATAGCATGCATATAGTTACTGTCAAAAAATTCGGCATATCCCAACCAGGTAAGATCATTTCCTTTGAGCACGGACATGGAATAGAAGAACTCAACGATTGACCATTTAATGATCCAATTTAACAAAATCCCTGTCCATGAGATGGAGGTAAAGGTAATCATAAAACTTGCCATTAATCCGATTGAAGGATGTAGAATACGGCTAATGTAAATGTATTCTCCTCCTGACCTAGGCATCGAAACGGACAGTAGCCAATAAAGACCTGCAATGACAAACATTTGAGCAACGGTTACAATCGCCCAAACCATGTGTGCCCCGGGATATAAAAATGGTGCCCACATAATATAAACGAGAGCAAACATAAGACCTGGATTAGCTGCCGAGTAGATCATCGTATCAATTGGGCTAATCTGTCGTGCTATTCCACCAGTTGATTTCTGTTCAAACAACGCAAGACCTGTTTTTGACATGTTCTCACCTTTCTTTCCTGAGGTTAATTCATACGACCAAAGAGACCACTACATCAATAGTACAACCAATGGCGTCTCACATTTATTATTTCGATCTATTCACCTCCTTTTTAGGAATAAGGAAGAATTTCATCTAAAAATTCAAAAAATTGTAACAGAAAAAATGTCGCATATTATACAAGTTGTAAAAGGTTCATCACGGACTTTGCTGAAATATCAAGTGCACGTTTTTCTTCCTCTGAAAGTGGTAATTCTATAATACTCTCAATTCCATTCCCCCCCAGTATTGTAGGGACCCCAAGGTAGATGCCCTGGTATCCATACTCACCCTCTAGATAAGCAATAGAAGGTAGGATTCTTCTTTTATCGTTCACGATTGCATCCAACATTTCAACGATGGATGCTGCAGGTGCATAATAGGCACTCCCATTCCCTAGTAATTTTACAACCTCTCCTCCACCATTACGCGTTCGATCCACGATTTCAGACATTTTTGCTTTTGGGAGAATTTTTTCCAACGGAATTCCACCTGCATACGAGTATCTTATTAACGGAACCATCGTATCCCCATGGCCACCAAGAACGAAACTTGATATATCTTCTACCGAAACATTTAACTCTTTGGCAACAAATGTATTAAACCTTGCTGTATCAAGAACACCTGACTGACCGATTACTCTATTTTTTGGAAAACCAGTCGTCTTATAACACACATAGGACATGACATCTACAGGGTTACTTAATACTAAAATATAACTATTTGGAGCGTGCTTTTTAATTTGTTCAGAGACTTCTTTTATTATTTTTACATTTGTGGTGACAAGGTCATCTCTCGACATTCCAGGCTTCCGTGCAATACCGGCTGTTACGATTACAAGATCAGAATTGGCGATGTCCTCATAGTGGCTACTTCCAGTTATGGTCGAATTGAATTTTTCAATGGGACCCGCTTCTTGAATGTCTAATGCTTTTCCTTTTGTTGGATTTTCCATGGAAGGAATATCAAGTAAGACAATATCGCCAAGATTCTTTTGCGCAATCATAAGTGCAATTGTAGTTCCCGTATTTCCCGCTCCAATGACTGCAAATTTCTTTCGTTTGAAGGACACGACACTTGCCTCCTTCCCTCATAGCCTTATTCTTCATTGTTGGGTTTGTCTGTTATCAATGGATCTTTGTCTTTCTCAATGTCTTCGTCCATCCTTGCAACTAATGATTGAATACTACTATCTGGATGCGGAATCACATTAGCAGAAAGTAGTGCTCCTGTACGTTCTGCAATTTTTGTGCCTGATTCAACAGCTGCCTGAACGGCACTAACATCTCCCTCCACTAATATGGTAACAAGTGCTGCATCCACCATGGATTGATTGACAAGTCTCACATTTGCATTCTTTAACATCGCATCCGCAACCTCAATGGATGTGGCTAATCCCCTTGTTTCAATCATACCTAAAGCTTTAGCCAACTTCCTCACCTCTTCCTTTTTCTATGGCATCGATTATTCCGATAATGAGGGCGTCAATCGGCATATTTGCATTTTCAATGTAAGAAGCCGGCGTACCTTTTGTCACCATCACCCGGTCACCTAATCCAGCTCCAATTCGATCGACCGCAATAAATGCTGGTTGCAAGGGGTTGTTTTTTTCTAATCGTTCAGGCTGTACCACTAAAAATTTGAGACCTGTTAAGTTTTCTTCCTTACGCGTTGCCCAAATGTTACCAATCACTGTACCAATGACCATGATTCATCCCTCATTTTGGTTCATGAATTTAATTGTAATTCCCTTTTCTTTTGCAATATCCCTTGCTAGAGGCGTGATGATTGTCTTTGGGTGGATATGGATGCTTTTCATCTTCCATTTTTCAACCATTTCTTTTGTTAAAAGCGTTTCAGGTAATGTATGTTGATCCCGAATTGTATCTGATTGGGTTATACTTGAGATCTTTTCATTCGGTATAATCGCAGATAATGGATAAAAATGAACACCGAAATCTTGTAATTGCATTTTGTATTGTACTAATTTTTGTAAGTATTTATTTTCATTTGTACCATTTTCCACTGATTCAATTATCCAAGATAAATGATCATCAAGGACAAAATCTACACGATACTCTTGATACATTAACTTTGAAAAATGGATACTTTCAGGAGAATCTGCTATCCCAAGAGCAGCCTTCACTAGAAGGTCCTGCCCTACTTCCAGAAATACGGCATGTTGAAAGCCGCTAGGAATTCCATGATAAGAAAAAGGTATTTGTTTAAGGTCCCAATACCTTTTCAGTCTATCAATCTGTTGAAAGCTTTTTTCAGATTCTTGATGAAGAACGAGAAGCTTTGACTTTTTAGGTTGCTTCTCGTAATCAATTAATCGGAGAACTTCCCTCACAACGTTTTCGATTTCCTCTTGATGGATCATTTCAAATACCTTCTTTAATTAATTTTCCTAACTGTCCATTCTGAATAAGGCCTGCATTTGCTTCATCTGTATCAATATGCATTTCCAAAACGTATTTAGGTGAAATCCGAATCTTTACTTTTTCAAATCGAATCGGACGAAGACTTTCAGCAATTTCAACCTTCACATATTCACCATCTTGTATGTTTAATTTACGGGCGATTTCAAGTGGCATATGAATATGTGCTTGTGCCAGAATTATTCCTTCTTTTAGATAGATACTTCCTTTTGGCCCAACAATTGTAACGGGTGAAGACCCTTCAATATTTCCAGACTCTCTTACGGGTGGGCGTAATCCTAGTTTCAGTGAGTCTGTAAAACTAACTTCAACCTGAGTTAACTTTCGTACTGGTCCAAGAATTCTCACGTTTTCAATACTACCTCTTTGACCGACGATCGAAACTGTTTCATTTGCTGCAAATTGCCCAGGTTGCTTTAACTCTTTTCTTTTACCTAGTTGATACCCTTTTCCAAATAGCGTTTCTACATCTTTCTCACATAAATGACAATGACGTGCCGAGACGCCAATTGGAACTTCCAGCGAACAATTTCTAGTACTCTTATTTAATTGTTCTAATACTTGATTGATGATCTGTCTTGTAGTAATCTCATTCATTTCATGAACCACATCCTTTCAATCGTGAAAGGTATCTATTTATCTACATTTATTTATGATTCGATTTTAGGCAATATGATTTGTAACTCATTATGTGGTCGAGGGATGACATGTACGGAAATAAGCTCTCCTACACGTTGGGCGGCTGCACTACCTGCGTCTGTCGCTGCTTTTACGGCTCCAACGTCCCCAGTTACAAGAACGGTCACGATTCCTCCTCCAACATGCACCTTACCTACTAAGTTAACATTAGCAGCCTTTACCATTGCATCAGCAGCTTCTAAGGAAGCAACCAATCCTTTTGTTTCAATCATTCCAAGGGCACCATTTATCTCTCTTGACATAATTAATTCCTCCTATTTACTGGTTTTGACACTGCTTCACAATGCTTGATACAAGCTTTGAAACGAGCTCTGAATCAAGTGAATGGGAACTTATATTTTGTTCTTTTATGATGTTGGTAACAATTTCCTTAATTTGATCCGTGTTTTCGGTTTCATGACTTTTGTTTATTGGATAAATAGACGTTTTTGGAATGGTAACGTCTCTGATACCGTGTGCAATCCGTTTGATGTTCAGTAAATGTCGAGTAGTAATATTATCTGAAGTAATGTTTCCACCATATGAACCACAACCTAATGTAAACGATGGGGTAATACCTGTCGTTGCTCCCGCAGCACCAATTGAAGCTAAGGTGTTTACCAAGATACGAGACACGGGCATTTCAATCCCAAACATTTGAATGACAGCTTCATCCTTTGTGTGCAAAGAAAGACTATGTCCCCTACCTCCAATATTCAATAATGAATGACACATTTCTTTGGCTTCTTCTAAATCGTTTACCGTATAAAGGGCGAAAATCGGCGACAGCTTTTCAATTGAGAAAGGAACATCCTTACCTACAAGGGTTTCCTCAGCTATTAGCACTCTTGTTCCTTTAGGTACAGTAACCCCCGCCATCTCTGCAATTCGTTCAGCTGAACGTCCAACGATTGCTGGATTTAATTTACCTTTTATTGGAGAAATAACGTTCTCTACTTTTTTCTTTTCCACTTTATCTAGGAAATAACAATCGTTATTCTTTAACTCCCTAATTGTGATTTCTTTTATATTTTTATGAACCACCATGGCTTGTTCAGTGGCACAAATAGTACCATTATCAAATGATTTACTATCGACAATCATTCTAACAGCATCTTTGATAGGAGCAGTTTTATCGATATAGACAGGTACATTTCCAGGTCCTACACCATAAGCAGGCTTCCCCGAACTATAAGCGGCACGAACAAGACCCCCGCCACCTGTTGCTAGAATTAAATGAACATCCTTATGTTTCATTAATTCAGTGGTTGCAGGCATTGTAGGTTGAGTAATCCATCCAATTAACCCAGAAGGAGCCCCCGCCTTTATCGCTGCATCATTACATATTTCTAACGCTTTCACTGTACAAGCTACTGCAGAAGGATGTGGACTTACAACTATCCCATTTCGAGCTTTTAACGAAATAAGAGTTTTAAAAATGGCGGTTGAAGTTGGATTTGTGGTCGGAATGATACATGCAACCACGCCAAAGGGATCAGCAATTTCTGTGACCTTATTTATTGGATCCGTACGAATAACTCCAACAGTTTTCTCATTTTTAATTGATTCATAAACTCCAAGTGAACCAAGTTCATTTTTTATTTTTTTATGCTCAACAATTCCCATTTTCGTTTCTTCAACTGCTAGTTGAGCTAAATAGTCAGCTGCCTCATATGCTGCTTCTGCTATACTTTTAATAATGTGGTCCACTTTTTCCTGCGAAAATCTCTCAAACTCTTTTTGAGCCCTATTTGCATGTTTTACAGCTTCACGCATTTCTTTAATCGATAACAAGTCATAATCTAGATCAACGATAGAAATCACCCCTTTTCCCTAATCAAATGCGCCTTGGCGTATTTGCGCCCGATTTTTTTCGAGCTTGCTCGAAAAAATTCCGCTGAAAAATCGTGGCATCCGCCGGAGGCTTTAACTTTATTCAGTCGGGATTTGAACCCCCACTGAATTGGATATTCTTTTTGCATTCATCCCCACTTATACAAGTAGGGGACTTCTTTGAATAAAGTTAAAATTAGTGATGAGGGAAGATTTTAACCCTTTTTTGTGTTGGTTCATGAGGATTATCTTTATTTGTGTCATTTATTTTTGATGAAATACTTTGCCATATTTCAAATTCTTCTTCGTTTAGAGGTTTTAAATATGAATTGCCTTCATTGCTTGGATTTCCAATAATAGTTGAAATTTTTTGCCACTCATCTATTTCTGCTTTACTTAATGGATGATAATTAGGATTTTTCTCAACTGATGAAGATTGAATAGCATTCACCTTATTCGAACTTTTGTACTCATCTAAATTTGCTATTACGAGTCGAGTAATTTTCTCTACAAGATTCGGATCCATACTTTCAGCTCCTAAGTATTGATTCTTGTTATAAAAAGGCTTACAAACTAACCTATATTTTTGTGGATGTTAAATATCTCTTAGCAATTTCATCCGTTTCAACTGAAAAATTGCTTCCTAGTTCTCGAGTGGTTTCGTTATCACGACTACCAACCCAGGCAACTAATTGTAATCTCCGCATCATGATGAACGTTGGAATTTCATTTTCTTCCTCCGTTGTTAATGGACGAACTTTTCGATAACCAGTAATCCAAGCATGAATCAAGGCAGGAACATATGGCTTGTGCTCAATAAAACTTAATGATGTCGCAAAATCATAGAGATACCAACCAAATCCACAATCATCAAAATCAATCACTTTGATTTTGTCATGCTCAACAAGTAAATTGGCAAGACGGAGGTCGGAATGGATTAAACCATATCGATCTGGAGCTTTTCCAAATGCTTCAAGCCTCTTCTTAATTTTTTCTGATACCTGTTGAAACAACTCTTTCCTCTCAGGTGTTATCCCAAGTCCATCTTCCCAACGTCCCCATTTAGGGGAAGGACCTAGTATGGAGTTATAATCCCAAGTCAGTCTTGTAATATGGGCTAATTTTTGCCTATTGCTTTTTGAATGTACATGAAGTTGAGCCGTTACTTCACCTAGAGTCTCAAACTCTTTAATCAGCTCCTCTTCATTCTCCTCATCTGGTGCAGTTCCTTCTAAAAATGAGAATAACGTACAATGATAGGTTTCCCCTTGATAGCCAACCTCTTGAACGAATTCACCGTTCCCTCCTGCTAGTGGAATTGACACATTGATTGTTGAATGTTTATCAATGGAAAATAACCAATCTAGTTCACTTTGAACCTCTATTTTCGAATGATATCCCGGACGTCCAACGCGTAAAACATACTTTTCACCTGTTGATTTAATGGTTACAAGATACGTTGCATTTTCCGAGTAATTTAAGAGTTTACTAGTAGAATCAGTTAAAAACGGGTACTTTTTCAAGGCTTGATTTGCTATATTTGAAAACTTGTTTAACGAATCTTGTAAAGGGTCTGAAGAAGATTGGCTCATAAAATTAGCTCCCTTCCATCCATGAATTAGACATAACTAAAAGCTTTTTGTGCAGCTTGTTTTATACTTAACTCACAACGGGAAAGTAAATCATCACAATACTCTTTGTCACATAACAATCCTGGTTTAAATTGAAGTACTTTATTATCCAGCATCGAGTAGATAGCCCAGACTCCATTCTTGTATAAGGACTGCATAACATAGACAGCCCCTTTTGGATGGCTGAATTCTAACCCCATTACGACACCCGATTGTCTAATACCCACAAAAAATTCAGGATATTGATTTTTGATTGTTTCAAGGCCCGTACGTAAATAGCGAGAAACAAACTCCACATTTTGTTTCACTTCTTTTCGTTGGGTAATTTCTAAAACTTTCATGGCCACAATACACCCTAACTCAGAGCCACCAAACGTTGAGATATGAGCGAAACCATCCTCATTCATCCAGTTTCCTGCTTTTTTGTTCACAACTGTCGCCGCAATCGGGTAAATGCCACCACCAAATCCTTTTGAAGTCACCAATATATCCGGGTTCACTCCATAATGTTCAATTCCCCATAATTTTCCTGTCCGCATTAAACCTGTTTGTACCTCATCCGCAATATATAGCGTGCCATATCGTTCACATAATCTTTTTACCGCTGCAAGATACCCCTTATCTGGCAAAGGAAAGCCATACGTAGCAGGTATAGTCTCGATGACAACACATGCAACATCCTCCTGTAGAAGAGCCTGTTCCATCGCATCTATATCATTAAAAGGAACATGAACGAATTCAGAAGGATCTCCTTCACTTAAAAATGGCCGAGAATATCTTTCATTCCCTAATGAGACTGCTAATCCTGAATGGCCATGGTACCCATACAAAATCGAAACGGTTTTTTTCCTCTTTGTTGCATAGCGCGCACATTTTATCGCTATATCAATCGCCTCACTACCCCCTGCTGAGAAGATTGAATAATGTAAACTATCTGGAGTACTTTTATATAATTCTTCTGCAAGCTGTGCACGTGTGATGGACGGAAAATGATGATTGCCGATATCAAATTCATTTAACGCATCTTTTAAAGTGGCAATTAACTCTGGATTACGATGGCCTAGATTATAGGTTCCGCCATTTAAATGGACATCCATTAACCTTTTTCCATCCATATCGTAGAAATAGTACCCTTCTCTTTCTCCCATTACTAAGTCAATACCATCTTCTTGCCATTGTTTTGTTTTCCCTGGATTCCACCAATTAATAGATTGGGAAAGAACAGATTCCTTTTTACTATGTTTCAGCATCTTCTTCTCCTCACTTATTAAAGCTAAATTAGAATCGTTGATTAAGAAAATAGATGATTATATGTTTACTATTTAATGTTCAGGCGCGATTACAAGTTCAATTTGTTTTTCAGATAATAATTTTCTCCACTCTTGCGGACAATTTTTGTCAGTAATCACGATTGAAGCGTGCTCTAATGAACACATATGGGCAAACGTGGTATTTCCAAATTTTGAATAGTCAGCTAGTATAATGACATCTTCCGCTCTTTCAATCATTTTTCTAGAAATACTTGATCCGCTAATATCATAGTCTGTGATGCCACTATTCAAAGATATTCCGCCCGCTGAGATAAATGCTTTGTCCGCCTTTAACATATCAAGCATGACATTGGTGAGTGGACCACTTGTATATTTCTGATTTTTTTCAAATTCACCGCCTGTAAATATCACTCGTCCTTTGAATACTTCCATTGCAAGCAACATGACAGGAATTGAATGGGTAATGATGGTGACATCCTCCATATCATCTAAATATCGGACGATATCTAAAGGTGTGGTTCCATTCCCAATCATGATAATGTCACCATCTTCAACTAAACTAGCAGCAGCCTTACAGATTAACTTTTTTTCCAATCGATTTATCGTTGTTTTTTCATCAAAGGGGAGCTCCCAGCTATGACTTTTTGTTTTCACAGCACCACCATATACTTTTTTAAGGATTCCTTCCTTTTCTAATCGATCCAAATCACGTCGAATGGTTTCATCGGACACTTGTAATTGAGAGGCTAATTCGCGTACTTGTACTTTCTCTTCCATATCTAGTGCTTCTAGTATCGTTATTTTTCTTTCCTCATAGGATAATGACATCTTTTGATCACCTACTATAACAAGGAATTAAAATGCGTATTAATTTTCTGGTAGTATTTGCCCACCATCCACTATGATGCTTTGCCCTGTAATAAATCCTGCCTCCTTAGATGCTAGAAATAATGCAGCAAAACCTATATCTTCGACTGTTCCTAGCTTCTTCATCGGAATCTTCGCAGCCATTTCTTCTAGATAATTTTCACCCATACCTTCTAATCCTTCAGTAATGATATTTCCAGGCATGACTGAATTGACGGTAATATTGGCGCCTGCTAATTCTAGTGCAGCTGTTCTCATGAAACCAAGCTGCGCTGCCTTACTTGCAGCATAATGCGACCATCCAGGATATCCTGTAACAGGACCCGTAATGGAGGAGGTAATTACGATTCGACCATATTCAGCGTTTTTTAAGTATGGTAAACAAGCTTGGACGGAGTGAAATGTCCCCTTTGTATTGGTATTTAAAACTAAGTCCCAATCATCATTGGTCATATCTTCAAGTGAAGCAGATGGGAAAATACCAGCATTCGCACATAAAACATCAATCCCACCGAAATGTTCGGATACCTCATTTGCCACATTTTGCATGGACGTACGGTCTGTAACATCTCCTTGGAACGCTTGCACCTTTCCAACGCCAGTTTCATTAAGTTCTGCTGCGCAGCTATTAGCATCTGAAAGATTACGAGCAACTACCGCAACATTGGCGCCATGATTTGCAAATACACGTGCAATCCCTTTTCCAATTCCCTTACTTCCTCCAGTAACGATGACCGTTTTGCCTTGTACAGAATGACTCATTTCAACCTCTCCTTTTTATAAAAATTAAAGTTACTTGAAAAACCACAAAAAGCTACAGGAATTTAGATTGGTATTTAGGAAAAATTTGTTTATTTCTGTGGAGTTCGTTTGATAGTAATATGTATGACTATTGTTTATTTAATATTCGGACATATATACAAAATATAAAGACAGACTTTCTATATCAAAATAAATACAAAAAACCCGTCTTTTGAAATGTTAAAATCAACTAAAATAATAGAGTGCGCTATATTCGTTGAGTCTCCATTATCATGTGCTTGCATTTCTTTTCTTTTTTATAGTTTCCGCAATTATGGCATCTACTAAAATCAGGATGATGCCGAAATTAAGGGCATAGTCTGCTAGATTAAGAATACCTCCGTTAAGTTGAAAGTTGATAGATTCTGTTATTTGATTGAATAAAATCCAATCAATGGCATTTCCTATGGCACCAACAACACAAAGATACCATAAAGGACTAAACGACCTTAACCCTATTGAATATGAGTTAAAGCCGCCTAAATAATTATTAATTCCGCTTTCAACTTGACAGGGTCCAGTTTGTCAACTTATTTTTGTGACATCCACTCTTTTTTCATTTTTTGGGTTTTGCCCCATGACTCAATTTTTTATGTTTTTTAGGATTGTATCCCCATCACAGCTTTCGGCTCAAGGTATTCTTCTATACCGAAGTCGCCCCACTCCCGTCCGATACCAGATTGCTTGAAGCCGCCAAATGGTGCTGAGAAGTCGAATGGTGCATCATTGACAATAACAATTCCTGCACGGATGCCTAAAGCGGCCATTTTTAAAGCCTCGGGATCTTCACCAACGACATAACCCGCTAAACCGTAGACAGTATCGTTTGCAATCTCGATTGCTTCGTCAAGTGAATCATAAGTGATAATCGTTGTTACCGGCCCGAAGATTTCATCTTGGGCAATCGTCATATCATTACGCACATCCGTAAAGACGGTGGGTTTTACAAAATATCCTTGATTTAACCCTTCAGGTTTGCCCTTACCACCCGTCAATATAGTTGCACCTTCATCTACGCCTATCTGAATATAACCTTGGATACGATCCCATTGTTTTTTCGAGACAACCGGGCCAACCTCATTATCCTGTTTTGGGTCCCCGACGGCCAATTCGGCAACCAGCTCTTTTACTTTCCCTTCGAATTCCGCTTTCATCTCTCTTGGAACAATCACGCGAGTTGCTGCAATACAAGCTTGGCCTGAATTAGTAGAAATATTGGTGACCGCAGTTTTGGCCGCCTTTGCAACATCTGCGTCTTTTAGTACGATAAGCGGAGATTTTCCACCCAATTCTAGCGCGACTTTTTTAATATCTTTCGAAGCGTTCTCCATCACTTTACGACCAGCTACATTCGAACCCGTAAAGGAGACAAAATCGATGTTCGGATGCGAACTTATGGCATTTCCGATCACGTCGCCTGCGCCATTAACAAGATTGAAGACCCCATTCGGCAGGCCAGCAGCTTCAAAAATATCTGCAAGCATCATTGCCGCATAAGGAGTGATTTCTGCCGGTTTCATAACCATCGTGCAGCCAGCTGCAAGCGCACTCGCAATTTTGGTTGAGGGTTGGTTAGTAGGAAAGTTCCATGGTGTGATCAATCCGCACACGCCAATCGGCTCTTTAATAATCGTAGAATTCCCGCGTTTTTCTATAAAAGAATAATTTCGAAGTATTTCAGCTGCCTTTTTAAAATGGGCATACCCCAAGATGTAATGGTAGTTTTCCGAGAGCTTAAGTGGGGCACCAAGCTCTTCTGTGATGATTTCGACCAGTTCGTTCTTACGTTTTTCATATTCGTCCGCAATCTTCTCCAGTAACTCTATCCGATATTCTTTGGAAGTTTGGGCAAAAGCTGGAAAGGCGTTACGAGCTGCTTTGACAGCCCGATCCAGGTCCTCTTTGGTCCCAAGACTGATATGACCCAAGACTTCCTCGGTCGCTGGATTGAGAACTTCCATTGTCTCTGAACCAGTTGATTCGACCCACTCCCCATTTATATAATGCTTAAGATAATTACGCATAAGGTATTCCCCCTTAAAATTAATAATTTCATTCAACGTACTTGTTCTTGAATGAGCAACCAAACTCATTAAGTATATGGTCTAGTTGATTAATCAACCAATCATGTATTTCATTAAACAACATTTAACCTGTGCCTCGGTAAGTAAAGATTTTTGTTTTCATACGAACCTCCATTTTTTACACTTGCCCTCACCTCCTTTAAGAATAAGCTGATTGTTTGAGCTCCGCTGCTACTGCTTTGAAAATATGATCCAGTATCATGTATGTTTCAAACACTTTATTCTTTCAAAGAAGGATTTACCAACTCCTATTTTCTCTACAATGTAAGAATCCAAATTCATTATATCTTCTAAAGAAATAATCTATTTAGAAGCCTCCTTCATTGGATACTTCAATTAAAAATTTTCTGTATAGGATAAAATCTAACACCAAAATATTCAATTCCACTAGGATGATACGGTCGTATGGTACGTTCAACTGGAATGGTTCAAAGAAAAAAACTTGGCTTTTTTGAATTGTAACGGTAAATTTCAAATAGATAATGGAGGACAGTGGTAAGGCAATATCACTAGTTTTTATAGGAGGTATAGTTGTAATAGCGCTTCTAGTGCAAAATTATCACCAACTTAACAAAAAAATAGTAAGTGGTGGATCGGTATAAGCCTTTGTTACAAAAGTATGGGTCTGCAGCCCCAACCGTGATCTTACGGAGAACGACAACCTGACATGTAATTAAACTATTTTTCTAACAGTCTTCTTTGCTTCATTTTCAGTGATTACTTTATTAATCTACATTTCCAATGCTAAGCTTCACCCTTCTAAAAAAATGGCATCCCATTGTGGAAAAATTAATTTGTCTCATTAAAACTCCTAGATTCCAATGGTTTTTGAATCATACTATCTGAAAATCGAAAAATGATATTAAAAGAAATAACCACTAAAACGATGAATAGTACATCAAAAAAAATAATAATTGTTGATACATTCGGTGATATGGCAACCATATTTCCTGTCATAGCTCCCATCACGCCACCCATTATACCTTCCACCACACCACTCAACGTGACGATTGCATTCTTAAACAATGTACCTATCATATATCCAATTAAAATACCATATGATGTCCCTATTATAGTTGCAAGAACAAAGTTCTCATCCAATATAACTCCTATAAAAAAACCAAAAAACAAACCCATCATCATACTGAATGACATGACAATAACATGTGCATGTATAAATGATGATTTAAATTGGTTCTTTAATTTATTGATTCCAGCTACAAAGGCTAATGAAACAAGTAACACGACTATTAAACTTATTAAACTGGTCATCAGCATGTCAGTCAATCTCCTTTATTAGAAAGGTATCTAGTAGGGATTATGATATAATCCCTACTCAGAAATTAGTTATGGCTACAATGTGATCCCTGTTGATGTTTCGAAGGGGGAACATCAAGAGCAGGATTTTGATCAAAGAATCCATAAGGTATTAAACGAAAGCCCATTTTATGAACCGGCATAACTGGCCAATCCTCGGGGCGAGGAATATGATGATGGTTCATACTGTACCACACCACAATATCAGTATTTTCAATGGATCTATTTGCCTCAGTCCACTTTGGCAACCCATCACCACCTTTATGCTGGTTCGGATAATCTCCACCTACATATTTTTCATTAGGGTGATATGGAGTAACCCACAAGTGATTCTTCATAAAGCCAGCACGTTGCATTATACTAGAATCATTATGGGCAAAAGGATAGCCATTTTCACCCGTAACTAACCTGTAACCGACATTGCCACCAACGAAGTTTTTCTTTTCTGGGTTAATTATTTTCCAGGTTCGTGCTGTTTCTAAATTAATATTTCTCATTGCTTCTCCTTCCGTTTTAAGAAGTGTAGATTTCGCAATGAAAGAATTTTTATAAGGATTATGTGGACCCTTAACATCACTTTCGGTATTCACCTCATAAACAGAATTATTCATTCCGTCCACCATCATATCTAAACGTATGTTAAATACGTGTTGATGATAAGGTGCGAGCAATTGCGGTGCTATTAAACTTGCGTAATTTGATGTTTCACCTGGTGCAATAGCCGTTGTATGCAGAATACCTGTTAACTTTATTTCACAATCAATGGCACCGTCTTGATAAAAGTTCCAATAGAATCCATACTCATAATTTCCAACAGTAGAGATACTGGAGAGAACTAGGCGGCGTGAACGTCTAACTTCAACTTGTCCGGTTCTCCAATCCTCGTGTTTCCATAAAATCCCATTATCCTCTTCGTGCAGACAAATCGCATTTGGAATAACAATTGGTTCTCCCTTGCTGCTTGTTACAACAGCATCAAAATATCTAATCTCACCCAAACAGTCACAACCAAGTTCTAAAGAATTTGCGAGCATCCCAATACCATATTCTCCTGCATCAAAGGCAATATTTCGGTCGGCAGGTTCTTCAGGGGTTCCATAGGGAACAACCATTTCTGATAGGGAAGCTCGATATAGAATTGGACGATCTTCTCCTTTATCGTTATAACTAACTGTATGGAGAACAAGTCCTTCACGGGCATTAAATCCAAATCGAATCTTCCATTTTTGCCATTCAATTTCATGACCATTTACTGTAAAACTTGGTCCTTCAGGTTGAATAATGTCTAGTGGTTTCAAATCATCTCTGTATTTTTCAACCCCATCAGCAGTATAATTACCGTCAAGGGGTGGTAACGGAATAACCTCTTTATCTACGATTTTTACAACTTCCATTTTATTGAGGTCAACCATGGCATAAAGTCCCGTAATTGGACGAGCATAACCATTATCAGTCTTGGACGTTTTATACCATAAAAGCACACGGACAAGGCGAGCACCATCTTCATCTTCATGACCAAAGGCCCCTGCCGACCATGGATCGGCCATAAGGAGATCTAGGTTTTTAATTCCTCGCTTTAGTAATGCCGCTTGCATTTCTGGATTATTTTTCACTACCTCCATCGACTCAAAAAATTCGTCTAACATAATATTAGGTTGTACACCCGGAATATAAGTCCATGATACGACTTTTTGTTGGTTTAGTGAGACGACTGCCTCATAGGTTTTATTCTCCGAATTATTTAGGAGGACAAAAAACACCTCACGTTCAAAAGAATCACCTTGATAATTTAATACAACTTCTTTTGAAGGTTCTTTTAATGATACATTAGCAAAACGATAATCTTCCTTAATCCCTTTTTTCTCTTTAAGTATTTCTGTAGCAAGCTTAATTTCTTCGGCTGTTAACGGTTCCAATGGATGCTGGACCTGAACTTCGTTATAAATCAATATTCCCAACTCCTTTTCGATAAATTTTAATCCACTTGCGATTTTCAAGTTACTTTTGTAGATTTAACTATTATTTTAAAATGGTTTTAAATTTTAATATTGTATAAATCAAGAGATTGTTTGTATTCAGACTATTTAAACGATTTCTCTATATTCCACAACTATACCTTCAATTTCACAAGGTCGTATTAAATAAATAAACAGCCAATTCGATTGTTAATAATTTAGAAAACACTATCTCATCTCGGTGTTCCTATATAGTCTTTTCGATAGCGGTAACCGGCGCCATTTTACAAATGAATAGATTCTTTTAAATCCACACCTATTAATTAGAACATGCCGATTTCCCACTATCAATTCGATACTGTTGGTCGAGGTCGAAAATGAGTCGGAAAGCCTTATTTTACAAGGCTCACGATTTTTTATTTGTGAAATTTGTGTAAAATAACTTAAACTTGCAAAAATGTTGTACTTACAAAAAATTATTTGGTAGATTTCTTGATCTGATAGCCTATATTTTTCATACAACTGTTTTTCCACTTTTTGTAATGCCACTATTTCATTTCAACTCAACTTTTCTTTTCCAATGCTGGATACCGGCATTTAGACGTTTGGCTTGGTATCCTTTAGAAACTAAATATTGAACGACTTCTGTAGCGTAGACGCAATAAAAGCCTCTACAATATACAATAATCTCTTTATCCTTTGGAATTTCAGAAACTTGGTCCTTGATTGAATCAAATGGAATTGAAACTGCACCCTCTATATGAGATGCATTATACTCGGTTTCCGGACGAACATCGATGACCACAATATCCTTCTTGTTATATTCTTCTAAAAATTCCTTCATTTCCAAACTCTCTATTTCTTCTGACCTTACAATAAAATCCATTCGCATCTGACGCACTTCATCAAAGCGGTCTTCTGTTACATTTTGTAGGGATTGCACTAATTCACATACTCTCGTATTCCCTAATGAATAGACCATGAAGTTTCCTCGTCTTCGAAATTTCACTAGTTTTACATCTAATAAAACCTGCAAATGCTGTGATGTATTGGCGATGCTCATCTCCGTTTCATTAGACAATACCTCGACTGTTTTTGGGCCTTGCGTCAACAAGTCTAATAGTTCCATTCGTTTTGGGCTCGTTAATGCCTTTCCCACCTTTGAAAAATAATAATAGATTGTATCATTAAATTCCCTTTTATTCATAATAACCTCCTAAATTTATCCCTCCTTTCAAATATATCTACTATAATGGTCCCTACTTTATTACTAGTTTAATAAAAAATCTTCATAATATTGTTTTTTCATTCATTTACTATGCTGCGCTATCACAAGAGGGTCTGGAAAATCATCGTTCCGCTAAAATTGGGGCCGCCCTAAATCATGTCAGGATAGATGCTAATAGATATCGATTCCCTGACAACTCACTAAAAAACTGCTTAGTCTTCTGATAGAAATTCCTAGCAATCCCAAATATGTTAGCACTCTCAAAAAAATATTTAACAACCCCTATTCTATCCTGACACCCTTTGCAACCCTAGATTTTATCCGATGTAATCGATACATCGAAAGGAATCCTAGAATTGGTCCCGGTATAAGAATCAAAAACGTGTATTTCCACCCAATAATCGATTCAACAAATGGTACAAGAAAAATAACAATAATAGTAAGGACATAACCTATAGCCAACTGAATCGTTAACGTTGACCCGACATAGCGCTGGTCTGAATGCTCCGTTATTAATGTCGAAAATTGGGCTGAATCAGCAATGATACTTATTCCCCAGATTATGCCGAGTATGGCAATAATCCATGGTGGGCTTCCAAAAAAGAATCCGATAAATAGTGTAATCGCACCGGAAATTCCTAAAGACAACATCGTCACTTTTTCCTGACCAATTCGATCGGCATAAATACCGCCAAACCATGCTCCAAAAAATCCTGATCCTATGACAACAAACGTTATTAAAGATGCGGGTGATGAAAAATCAATCATTCCACTCGTTTTAAAGCTTTCAGCTAAAAATAAGCCAAACCATGACCACATTGCATAAAGCTCCCACATATGACCAAAGTACCCAAAGTTTGCAAGTCGAACCTTTTGATTTTTAAAAGCACGAGGAATTGCTTTTGGATCAAATGCTCCAGCAGGTAACGGATAAGGTCCAACCTTTACAAAAAGCATTAAGATTCCTGACAAAATTGAACACAAACCCGTTATTGTTAATACTAGCTCCCATGAAGAAATCCCGATTCCTTTGAACAAATGTGGACCAGCAGAGCCAAGCGTGAGAGCGCCAACGACAAGCCCCATGGCCATTCCACGCCTGAATCGAAACCAAGTGGAAACAAGCTTCAAACCTGGACCATATATTCCAGACAAGGCAATGCCCGTGATAAAACGGAAAATCAACGCAACCATTAAACTATTTGCAAGTACAGCTGTTAAAATGGTAGAGACTCCTGCTAGCACTGCTGACCAAAAGAATAAAATATGTGGCTGGATGCGGTCTGGTAGATTCATATATGCCAAAACCAACGAACCTATAATAAATCCTAAATTGACCATGATGGTAATAGAGCTTACCTCACTGGTGTTCAAGCTCCATAAATCCATTAGAGTTGGTAAAATAGCTGTCATGGAAAACCATGTTGTCATTGTGCCAAGCATGGCAATTGATATCAAAAGCAACTTATTTGTGTGCCTTTTTCCGAATTCGAAGGATTCGCTTTTACTCATCCAATGCGGCAGTATACGTGACTGCCATACCCTCTAGGCATATTTCATCTTCTTGATTACGTACAGTCGTTTTGATTTTACAAATGGGTTTATCATCCCGAACCTCTAGAATCTCTATCATCCCCGTAATCGTATCACCCACATAGACTGGCTTTTTAAAATCCCATTGTACTGTTAAAAAAACAGACCCTGGACCGGGGAGATTTTCCGCAACAATGGCATTTAATATCCCGGTAGTCACCCCACCTTGGACAATTAAACCACCGAATCTTGATGCTTCGGCTGCCTTTTTATCGGTATGCAGTGGATTTCGGTCACCTGTCATCGCACTAAAAAGTTCAATATCTGCTAAACTAATTTCCTTAACAATTTCCGAGTATTCTCCTACTTTAGGTTGATCAAAACGGCATTTCGTCCATCCATTTATGTTTTTCGCTTCGCTCATCTCAAACACTCCTCCTGAAAAATTGTTAAACCTCGATCAGTATAGCTGTTCCTTGACCTCCGCCACCACAGAGAGTTGCGATTCCTTTTCCTCCACCACGGCGTTTTAATTCATACGCTAATGTAAGCAGAAGACGGAAGCCACTACCTCCAAGAGGATGCCCAACTGAGATGGCACCACCATTGACATTAACCACATCAATCGGGAGACTTAATTTGCTTTGACTTGCTATTACCACTCCTGCAAAGGCCTCGTTGATTTCAAATAAATCGATATCCCGTAGCTTTAATCCCGTGCGATTGAGCAATGCTTGAATCGCATTAGCAGGTTGAAGATGTAACGAAGTATCAGGACCTGACACCGTTGCCCAATCGATTATTGTTGCAAGCGGTTTGACTCCAAGTTTTTCAGAGTTTTCTAAAGTTGAAACAATGCCTGCACTTGCGCCATCTGACATTTGGCTGGCGTTACCAGCTGTGATTGTGCCTCCGGCTTCAATCGATCTTAATTTGGCTAATTTTTCATATGATGTTCCTGGTCGTACGCCTTCGTCTTTTTGTAGAAGATTTTCAACTGCCACTATTTCCTCTGTAAATAATCCTTTTTCCTGCGCATTTGTCGCACGTATTTGAGAAGTTTCGGCATAGCGGTCCTGTTCTTCTCTCGTAATATTTAACTCAGAATTTGATTTTTCTGCAATTTCTAGCATCGATTGGTCTGAAAGTGAGCACCAAAGTCCGTCATTCAATGTATCGTTAAAGGAGACATTGCCCATCTTTTTCTGATGGCGAATCACAGATGTGTGGGGGGCATTGGTCATCGACTCAAAACCGCCGACAATGTATGTTTCCCCTTCCGCTCTCTCAATTCTTCGTACCGCATCGGCTACTGTCGCTAACCCTGCAATACAGACACTATTTAATGTGATTGCAGGGATTGTTAAATCTAAGCCTGTCTTTACAGCCACTTGTCGGGCTGGATTTTGTCCTTGCCCTGCTTGAATGACTTGAGCGAGGATAACCTCATCGATTTTTACCTCTGGAATCCGTTCGATAAGTTTTGATACAACAATTGCACCAAGGTCTACCGCTGTTTTTTCTGATAAAGCCCCCATAAATCGACCAATTGGAGTTCGACAGCCATCAAGTAATACTGCTTTTTTCATGAAACCTCACCCCTCATTTTTGAAAAAAGGTAACCAATGGGCACCACACTTTTGAAATTGAACCTGTAGTGGTAACCCGATTGCTAGTTTTTCCCGATCATCAATTAACAAATGACTAAGCATTGTCGGTCCTTCCTTTAACTCTACTAATCCCACAACATACGGAGTTGCAATCTTCCAACCAGGGTGCCCTGGTGTATGGACAATCGTCCAGGTCTTTAATCGACCTTTCCCTGACGCCTTTTCCCAGTTTAGATTTTCACTCCAACAAAATGGACAGTGCGAACGAGGGTAAAAAACAAACTCCTCACAGTCTGAGCATTTTTGTAAAATGAATTCCTTCCTTGCAACTGCGTTCCAAAACGGCTCTGATACCGGTGTTGCTGTTGGTCCTGGAACCAATAAACTCTGATACTCTACCGTCATGATTCCGCCCCCAATACTAATGCCGTGATTTCACTCATAGTGGCACCGTTTCCTGTCACTAATGCAAGTCGTGCATTTGAAATTTGTCGTCCATTTGCTTCGTGTCTAAGCTGACAAACCGCTTCAATAATATGTGACATCCCTCCTGCTAAATCCGCCTGACCAAAGCCAAGCTGTCCTCCATGTGTGTTTAATGGAAAATTACCACTATGGTCAAACGACTGATCCTTCATCCACTCCCCAAATTGTCCAGGCTCACAAAGTCCTGCATTTTCAATTTGATTTGCGACAACGCTTGTGTAGCAATCATATAAAGAGAGTAGATCCATTTCCTCTACCTTGACCTTTGCCTGTTCAAGCGCTTGAGCGATTGCAAATTTAAAAGGAGATTCTGCTAAAGGTGGTGACTGACTAACAGCTCGGTGCGTTAATTTTTCTCCAGCCCCGTATAGGTAAACAGCGGATTTTGGCAATCTTTTTGCTGCTTCAACAGATGTCATTACAAACGCGGCTCCACCAGCAACCGGCATTACAATTTCAAATAAATGAAGCGGATCAGCAATCATCGGTGAATTCAAAACATCTTCAACAGAAACCGGCTTTCCGTAAAAGATAGCATGAGGGTTGTTTTGTGCATTGTGGCGAGCCCAGTAAGCAATTTGTGCAAATTGTTCCTGTGTGGAACCGTATTCTGCCATATGCCTTTGCTTCAGTAACGCATAGGATGTATTTGCACCAGATGCGCCAAATGGTACATCAAATTCACGAATTGGATTTCGATTTGGTGATCTCGGTCCTTTTTTCACACGTTCATTTGTATTTGCCAGCACACAGACAACTGTTTCACACATGCCCATACGAATCGCTGCAGCTGCCCGCCAAAGCATGCCCGCACCAGATGCACCACCAAGGTCAACGACATTTGACATTTTCGGCTTAATCCCTAAATATTCGATAACCGTAGCAGGGACATGCTGAGGTGTCTCACCTACCTGTGGTCCAACTAATAAACCGTCAATGGCATCTTTTTCTATTCCAGCATCTTCAACTGCCAGTTTCACTGTTTCAGCAATTAACTCCAAAGTGGTCTTACCTTCTGTGTACCTCACGGGTTTCAGCTCCCCAATGCCAACAACCGCTGCTAATGGTTCACGTTTTTTAACAATCATAAATATTCCCTCTCTGTAAGATTTTCATATTCTGTTAAACAATGTAGATTAATGATTGAGCCTCTATTTTTCACCGGCTTTCCTGCTACAACGGAACGAACTGCACCTTCAACCTTCTTGCCGTTCAATGTATAAGGAATTTCATTAACCTGAAATATTCGTCTTGGTACATGTCTCGGTGAAGCTTTCATACGTATTGCGTAACGAAGTTGATTCACGAACTCAGAAGTTATTTCATCTTTCAAGACTAGACATAAGGCAACCTCTTCATCACCATCAATCTTTATTCCAAATACAATGGAATCTTGAATTTCTAAAAATTGATCGATGACCCGGTAAATTTCTGCGGTTCCAATGCGTACACCACCAGGCTTTAATGTTGTATCTGTACGACCGTAAATTATTACCGTTTCATCAATGGTTTGTTCTGCTAAATCACCGTGAACCCATATTCCTTCACGTTCGGCAAAATACGTGTCGAAATAGCGTTCGTCCCCACCCTCTCCCCAAAAGGTAATCGGCATGCTTGGGAAAGGTTCTGTACAAACCAAATCTCCTTTTTGATGTAGGACAGATGCACCACGTTCATCCATGACATCAACTGCCATCCCAAGAGTTTTACAGGAGATCTCTCCCTTGCGAACTGGATGAATCGGTGAGCCCATAACAAAACATCCTAATATTTCAGTACCACCGGAACACGAGGCGAACAACATATCTTTTTTAATATTTTCATAAACCCATTCAAAGTGTTCTGGTGAAACAGGAGCCCCAGCAGAATACACTCCGCGAATGCGGCTCATATCATGTAAGTTTTGGACATCATACGAATTCTTCATCATTATGTCTAACAACTTGGGACTTAATCCGAAATGATTTATTCCGACTCCTTCTGCGATTTTCCACAGAAATCCTAGATCATCCTTTAGTACGGCTGCACCGTCATAGAGTAAGAGAGTTGCTTCACTCGCCAGTCCTGAAACCAACCAGTGGTACATCATCCAAGCACTATTCGTATACCAAAACATCACATCTCCCGGCTTTACATCACAGTGCAATTGGTGCTCAGAAAGATGCTTCAATAACGAGCCACCAACAGAATGGACAATCGCTTTTGGTAGTCCCGTTGTACCAGATGAATAAAGAATATAGAGAGGGGAATCAAATTCAACTCTCTCATACTGTGGTACCGTTGCATTATTTTGAATTAATTCATTCCAATTGATAACGTTTACATCTTTTTCATGGGGCAAAAATCGAGCAGCTTCTATTGTCACAATAGTAGAAATCCCGTCCATCATCACTAATACTTCTTGAATCTTTTCATTAAGATCGAATTTTTTACCATTATATTGATAGCTTAACGAAGCAATAAGGACTTTCGGCTTTACCTGCCCTATACGATCAACAATACCTTGAGGACCAAAATCAGGTGAGCATGTTGTCCAAACAGCTCCGATAGAGGCAGTAGCCAATAAACCAACGAGCCCTTCAATTCCGTTTGTGACAATCCCAGCAACTCGGTCTCCTTTCTTAACACCAAGTGAGCGTAATCCTGTTTGTGCTTTTGCAACCATGATTTGAAGCTGTTCCATTGTTAAAGCGCGGGTCACCCCATCTTCTGTTGCCTCAATGATTGCTTGACGTTTTCCATTTCCACGTAATAGATTTTCCGCAAAATTTAACCTTGCTTGTGGAAACCACTTCGTTCCTAGCATTTTTCCGTCATTAGACCGAATTAGAATGTCATTGCCTTTTTCCCCAATTACGTCTGTATAATCCCATATCGCTGACCAAAATTCTGTTGGATTTGCGTACGACCACTTGTGAAAACGCTCATACTGAATCGGCAACATCCCTACCTGCTTCGCAAATTCAGTCATATTCGCATTGTTAATCCATTCATCACTGGGTTCCCAAAGAATGGTAGGTTCATTTTTAACATTTTGTAAAATCATCACGTACCTCCTTATTAAATTCCAAGTATATTTAGTGAAACTAAAGTATTTTGCTTATTATTAAATAATTCAATTGAATAGTTGTGTTATTACATTATTAGAGGAAATATCAATTTATTCTTAGGTTTAGGAAATTTATACAGTTTTTTTACAGATCTCTGTCACGCTTTAAAAAATGGAATTTTTAATATTCTCGGACATATAAATTAATCAATCATTAAATTGAATAATTTAATAAGAGAATACGATATATTTGATCTCTTATTAAAAATAAAAGGAGGGCAAAATGGAAGAGTAACTCTCTGGTAGGATTAAAATTGATGTGGCATTGGAGGTGTTATTTATCATCAAGTTTACTGAAAGTATGTTTTACCCTTATTAAAGAAATTATCAATATATTAATTAAAGGCAGATAGTTATTACGTTTTGGACTATTAAATTCTAATGAACCAATAACAAAGTACAAGGAGGTCAATTTATGACAAAGAAAAAAAGGAGCGGTCTTTCTAAGGAACAAAAGAAAGTAGCATTAGCCAGCTTCATGGGTACTACTATTGAGTGGTACGATTTTTATCTTTATGGAACTGCAGCTGCGCTAGTCTTCCCTGCACTATTTTTTCCAAATCTAGATCCATTAATTGGAACAATGGCTGCCTTTGGTTCTTATGCCGCGGGGTTTATCGCTCGTCCACTAGGAAGTATGATTTTTGGACATTTTGGAGACAAAGTCGGACGAAAGAAAATGCTGACCATCTCTCTCTTGCTGATGGGGGTAGCCACCACTTTAATGGGGGTACTTCCAACATATAATTCAGTCGGCTTATTAGCTCCGCTATTAATTAGTTTATTACGTATTGTGCAGGGATTTGCAGTTGGAGGAGAGTGGGGATCAGCAGTTGTGATGTCTGTGGAACACGCTCCACCTAATAAAAGAGGACTTTTTGGAAGTTTTCCTCAAATGGGGGTACCTGCCGGATTACTTTTATCAACCCTTGCGTTTTCAATTGTGTCAAACAGCATGTCAAATGAAACATTTTTGGTTTGGGGTTGGCGGATTCCATTTTTATTGAGTGCTTTATTAGTCATTGTAGGTCTTTATGTTCGATTAAAGGTAAGCGAATCACCTGCATTCCTAGAAGTAGCATCTAAAAATCAACAAGAAAAAAATCCTGTTCAAACTGTACTACGAGAACAGAAAAAGCCTTTGTTCCTGACGATTGGCATGAAGCTACTACAAAACGCTGTATTTTATATCTACACCGTATTTGTCCTTAGTTATATTGCAACCACACTGAAACTAGATAACTCTGTTGGATTAAACGCAGTAATGATCTCCTCCGTTATTGGTTTAGCCACCCTTCCTCTTTGGTCGCATTTATCTGATAAGATAGGACGAAAACCAGTTTACTTGTTTGGTACTATCGCTTCAACCCTGTTTGTGTTTCCTTTTTTCTGGATGTTGAACACAGGATCGATATTATTAATTACTATTGGGATTATTATCGGATTGAATATCTTACATGATGCTGTTTATGGGCCTCAAGCTGTGTATTTCTCTGAACTGTTTGGCACAAAGGTACGCCTTAGTGGTGCATCCATTGGTTACCAAGTAGGGGCTATCATTGCAGGTGGATTCTCCCCCCTAATTGCTACTTATTTGCTGGCGGAATTCGATGGACAGTACTGGCCAATTGCCGTTTATTTAAGTATTCTTGGAATATTAAGTATTATATCGACTATTTTTGCTCGCGAAACTTTCCGTGATTCTCTAACCTAGATTAACCCACATTCTTGATTCATTTTATATTAATGTTTAATATTCAGGACTAGAGAATTGATAATTCTCTAGTCCTCCAAAAAAATGTTTAAATGTGCTTTGGTTTTCAGGTTGTACTACCTCATCTCCCCTTCAACTGATCAAATAATCTCCCCACATTAACAACCCCAACATTTTTATATTTTCCTAGAATCACAAGTTCTTTTGGAAGCTGTCCAACGGTATAGATTCCGTCCTCGTTTAATTGTTTAATAAGGCTCGGTATGCCTGTGAATTCTTCCTTGGTAAGTGGGATATTTTTAAGTGCATCTGTTAGGATGATGTAATTTGCTTTGTAAAATAGAAATAGTTCCCCTGGTCGCTCAATGGCAACCTTTCTACGAATCTGTTCTTCTTCAATAAAGATTTTAAGCTCATCAAATAATTGCTTGTCGTTGTTTTCATTAAATCGTTTCACATGTTTGTGCAAGTCTTCAAGGTTGCTAGGTAATTCGCTCATGATACGCGCTTGCTGCTCTGCCCCTAGTCTAATTAAAAAAGTCTCTGATTTATCAAAGCGTTGTGGTAATAAAAAGGCATCCCGGAGAAAATACGGAACTTCTAGTGTGGTCCTTTGATATTCAATAGTACGAATTGTTGTATAACCCGGTTCTGCTATTGTTGCTGGAGCGGTAGTTGTTGTAGTAACGGCAACTTCATCTTGTGCTTTTTTACCTGATGTCTCCTTTTTCATAGAAGCAATTAATAAATTCTCTAGTGATTTCAAACGGAGCTCCAATTCAGTAATATCATAACGTTCTTCCTTCTGAGTTGTTGGGTCCCTATATTCCGGGACCTCGAAAGATAACGAGGTATACACTTCGACAAACCATTTTACAATCTTGTAGATAGCTTCCCACGATAAAAGTGCTTCAGAAAAACGAAACTTTCGTTTGTCATGTGAGGCTTGATTGCCTAACTGACGAACTAAATGAAGAGCATCCCTTATTTCCGTTGTAAGGATCCCCTCTTGCTCCAGTATAGTTAGTCTTTCTTTTAATGTAATTCTTGGTTCTTCTTTCATTTTTTCAAATTCCATTACATGTTGAAGAATACTTTCAACAAGTACCCTCGAATGGGTTAGCATCGTACGCGGACTTGAAAAGATTGTATTTTCTAATTCCCCCGCTAAAAAGGCTAATTCTTTGGATATGGGTTCTAGAAAGTTATAAAAATACTCAGATGAATTCATGTCTTGTTGTTCCTTTCTTACCTGCAAAATAGACCTGAATCAGCTTTTATTGACCTGGCCGTGTTTAGATTATTTCATTTTAGGTCAAAAGCGAAGTACAATCAAGGATGTTATCTAAATTAGTCCATTTTCGAACTTATAAAAAATTATGTAAAAAAGCTCAAGATTGGGACAAAAGACCTGTCTCTCTGACCTATTGGAAGCATATCCCTTTTCAATTCAACTTAATTATGTTAAATTGAATATAAAATTAAATATTTTCTGTTTTCACTAGGGGAACCCTTGATAAGGGCTGAGAAAAAAGTAGTGTACTTTGAAACCCTCAACACCTGAACAGGCTTGTATCTGCGTAGGGATGTGGTAAAGGCAATTTTGACTTTTAAATTGTGTAAAGTACCCAACCACTTTCCTGCATTGGAGAGTGGTTTTTTGTTGTGCCTTTACCGTCTTTTCCTTTTTACGCGACAAATAAGGAGGAATCAGATGAAATTAATCGCTGTGACGGATAATCGACACACCATAGAAGCTCTTGCTGAAAAAATTATCGCGATTAAAGATGTGGTCGATTTTATTCAAATTAGAGAAAAATCAAAGTCAGTCCGAGAACTTCTGACACTAATCGAATATTTACTCAATAACGGTGTGAAGAAAGAAAAAATTATGATCAATGACCGCTTAGACGTTGCGTTAATGATGGGCATTCCCACCGTTCACTTACCTGAGTGCGGCCTTCCTGTACAAATGGTGAAACAACGATACCCTCACCTAAGGGTTGGCTGCAGTGTTCATTCATTTAAAAAAGCACAAGAAGCCGAAGCAAACGGAGCAGATTATATCCTATATGGGCATTGCTTTCAAACAAATAGCAAACCAGGACTGCCTCCGAATGGGGTTGAACCTATTTTACATATGAAAAATGAACTTAACACCCCTATCTATGCAATTGGTGGTATTTCGTTGAAAACGATACCGTCTATTCAAGCTGTTGATGCAGATGGAGTTGCGCTCATGTCCAGTATTTTTAAAGCTGATGAGCCTTATTCCATAACAAAAAAATTCTTTGAGGCGATACAACATGAAAAATAAGTATGAAGTAGTTGTTATTGGTGGTGGGATTATTGGTTGTTCCATTGCCTATTACTTAGCAAAGTCACAAATAGAGGTTGCATTGTTTGAAGGTGGACAAATTGGAATGAAAACAACGAAAGCTGCTGCTGGAATGCTTGGTGCTCATTCAGAAAGTGATGGAGACTTCTCCCTCTTCTTCCCTTTTGCGAGATCAAGCCAGTTGGAATACAACAGACTGAAGGATGAACTGTATGAATTAAGTGGTGTTGATATTGGTTATAGAACGGGCGGGATATTGAAGCTTGCTTACACTGAAGAAGATAAGCTTAATCTCGATTTGCTTCTTAAACAGCCGACCGTAAAATGGGTGAATCACGAAAAAGTTAAATTAATGGAACCTGGAATTAGCAATGATGTTTTAGGTGGTGCATATATCGCAGATGATGTTAACGTGATTCCGACCAAAACTTGTGAAGCTTTTGCTAAAAGCGCTCAGGTGCTGGGTGCATCGATTTTTGAAAACAGCAACGTCTATGGAATCGAGAAAAATGGTAGCAACTACATCGTGAAATCAGCAAAAGGAAATGTTGAAGCAAAGTACATCGTTGTTGCAACTGGGGTTTATAGTAATAACCTTTTACAGAATCTTGGAATAACTGAAAAACTGTCACCTGTAAAAGGAGAAAGCATCATTGTTCACCACGAGAAGCCACTTTTACAACACACGTTATTTCACGATAAATCCTACATCGTTCCAAGAAACAATAGAAAACTCGTCATTGGTGCAACAATGATTCAGGATGACTGGAGTGATTCAATTAGTCTTCAGAGTGTTGAATCTTTAATTAAAAAAGCAAAAGTGTTGCTCCCCTCCTCAGCTAACTGGAAAATTGACAGTTTTACAACTGGGTTAAGACCTACCACCTTTGATGGACATCCATTTATCGGCAGACTTCCTGAGGAGGAACGGATTTTTATTGCGTGTGGGCACTTCCGCAATGGGATTCTCCTTGCACCTGCAACTGGGAAAATGATTCGTGATCTAATTCTGAATAAAGAGGTAAAACAAGAATGGATTGATGCATTTCGTATCGATCGAAGGCAGACAGTCATGGTTTAGGAGGTGAGAAAAATGAGAATTAGGCTTAACGGAGAGCAAGTAGAAATCCCTGAAGAAATAAATTCAGTGGAAAAGCTTTTAGCTCATTATAAGTTGCAAAACCGGATCGCGATTGTAGAAATGAACGAGGATATTATAAAAAAAGACGACTATAAAACGATGAAACTTGCAAATGGTGATGTCATCGAAATCGTCCAATTTGTAGGAGGAGGATAATAATGTTAACAATAGCAAATCGCACATTCAAATCTAGACTATTATTAGGAACAGGAAAATACTCATCTTTTGAAATTCAAAAGCAAGCTGTAGAGGTATCCGATGCCGAAATTTTAACGTTTGCTGTAAGAAGAATGAATATTTTTGAAGAAAGTCAGCCCAATTTTTTAGAGCAATTAGACTTAACAAAATATACACTTCTTCCAAATACAGCAGGAGCGAAAACGGCTGAAGAAGCTGTTCGAATTGCTAAGTTAGCGAAGGCATCTGGTTTATGTGACATGATTAAGGTTGAGATTATTGGGGATGACAGATCCCTTTTACCAGATCCGATTGAAACATTGAAAGCATCGGAAATGCTTCTGAATGAAGGGTTCATTGTGCTACCGTATACGTCAGATGATGTAGTTTTAGCGAAGCGGTTGGAGGATCTTGGTGTTCATGCGATTATGCCAGGTGCAAGTCCAATTGGTTCAGGTAAAGGAATTATTAATCCTTTAAACTTAACATTCATTATCGAACAAACTCAGGTGCCTGTCATTATTGATGCAGGAATTGGTTCCCCAAAAGATGTCGCTTATGCGATGGAACTTGGCGCAGATGGAGTTCTTTTGAATACGGCTGTGTCAGGTGCAAAGGATCCTGTAAAAATGGCACGCGCCGTAAAGCTTGCGTTGGAAGCAGGAAGATTAGGATATGAAGCAGGACGGATTGAAGAAAAAGACTACGCAGTAGCCAGTAGTCCAATGACAGGGTTGGTAGGGTCATAAAAATATTGGAAAACCTGGGGCCTGTCCCTCAACCCGTTAATTTTTGTGGGGATAGGCACCAAAATTTCCATTGGACTACTTTTAGAATTCTATTTTTCCAGACACTGTTTGCTTAAATTTCACTTTTATTAAAGAGGCTCCAAACATCTCTCTATATGAATTGTTTGAAGTCTCAATACTAGTTAACCCTAGATTAGCGATTTCCCGATCCTATTCCTGTGCCAGTTCCTGTTCCACTAGTACCAGCACCCGTGCCATATCCACAACCATTAGTCCCAGTTCCAGTCACGCCAGTACCAGCCCCAGCACCCGTACCATTAATCCCCGTACCAGTACCTATTGGACCTGTATTGCCATCATCACAATTATTTAAATCGTTACCGTTATTCATTATGTTGCTTCGACCATTGTTCGTCCCATCTCTATTATCATTTCCGCGATTAAAACCTCGCATGTTGTCCTGGTCGTTTTGATTTCTTTGATTCAATATCCTTATATTCCCATCATCATTTTGTGTATCAAATTTATTACCGTTAGTTCCGCATCCTGCAAGTCCAACAACCAATAAAGCTGCACCTAAAAAAGATGGTATTAATTTTCTCATGTGTTAACCCCCTTTTATTTTGAAAACGTTAAAAAAAACGAAAAGTTTTTAAACGCTCCATTATAGAATGGCTTAACACATAAATATTAAATCTGTTAGATATCGGTAATACACAGCTTACCTTTGCTAAAACCAAATAACGATTACTTCATATCTATATACTCTCAATCAAAGATACAACCTTACCTGAAATGCATCCAAATTGGTAATCCTTCGATTTTTAATTCGTCACTACCTTATTATATAAAATTATTTTTATGAACAGTTTCCCAATTATATGAATGGCTTGTACTGGGAATTCTATATTGAAGGAAGGGCATACAAAGTAGCTAGCAAAGATTTCTAAATCACTTAGTATATGCGTCTTGCCTTTCTTTTCTAATCATCTTAACAGCATTAGACAGACACAGCTAATTGCTATCGATACTTGGTTTTTTTAATGGAAAATCGAACCATAGCTCCAATAGAAACCATTAATGCGATCTTATTCGAAAAGTTGGCCAAGGTTCTTATTAATACACTAAGTGTTATCAATATAAACCCAATGCCAAAAGCATATGTATACTCAATACGATTAGAAATTCCCAAAACATAAATAAATCCAAAGGAACTCGTAATAATTCCCATGTATAATAAATATTTCTTTATTTTTTTAAATAAGTCCATTTCACTCCCCCCATTCTGTACTCCCTAGCTGTTACGTATTTTAAATTTATTTTACCAATTTTTGGACAAAATCCTGATAATTATTAATTCAACAAAATGATATTTTTTTCCTTGAATATTATCCATTTCTTTTCCTTCTTTTCCTTCTTTTCTACAATTCCTGATATGCTAGTCTAATAGGATATGTTAAAATTATCCTTATATATTGGAGGGATAAATGTGGATTACCTTTCTGTCATATCTTTTTTGGGTGCAGCAATCGTACTTACCCTAATGCCAGGACCGGATAACTTGTTTACTTTGGCACAGAGCATAGCTAAAGGAAAAAATGCAGGGATCTTCACTACTCTCGGGCTTTGCACGGGATTATTAGTACATATTGCCGCCGCGACTATAGGAATATCAGCCGTGATTTACAAGTCCGCTTTTGCGTTCACCGTTGTTAAATATGCTGGGGCAGCATACTTGTTATTCTTAGCATATAAATCTTTCACAGAAAAAGCATCGACTTTTAACCTTCACCACGAGGACACTTTAGACTATAAATCTTTATACAAAAAAGGCGTTATTATGAACCTATTGAACCCAAAAGTTTCTTTGTTTTTTCTAGCATTCTTTCCTCAGTTTGTTAATTATGAGCATGGTCATGTTTCGATTCAAATGCTTGTTTTTGGAATCCTATTTCTAGTCCAAACTTTAGTCATTTTTTCTTTAATAAGTATTTTTGCTGGAAAAGTCGGTTATTACCTACGTAAGAATCCGACAGTATCGAAAAAAATAAATGTTATTCAAGGGTCACTGTTCACAATTATCGGATTAAAAATTGCCTTTAGTCAAAAATAAGAAGCAAAAAATTGGCCCTTCATTATGTAATGAAATAAACCCTGTCCAAATATAGGACAGGGTTTAACACACCGAACTTTAAAATAAGAGTAAGTCGTTTTGAAACGAAGTTACTTCTATATCGCCTAATTATTATGAGCAATCTGAATAAGGTTGCCACTTGTATCGTCAAAGACAGCTATTGTAACTGGCCCCGCATTTTTGGGCTCCATGGTAAACTTTACCCCCAAGCTCTTTAATCGTTCGTACTCTTTGAAAACATCTGCAACCCCAAACATGGTTGCTGGAATGCCATCAGCAAATAATTTCTGTTGATACTCTTTGGCAGCCGGATGGTTATTAGGTTCGAGCACAAGCTCAGTACCTTCTGGAGCTTCAGGGGAAACAAGCGTTATCCACCTATATTCTCCCACCGGAACGTCATGCTTTTTTTCAAAGCCTAGGATTTCAGAATAGAACTTCAATGCCTTGGCTTGATCTTCAACAAATAAACTGGTAACAATGATTTTCAAGTGTTTTTTCCTCCTATGATCTTTCCTATGTATGATGATTTACTAATCTTGCTAGAAGCAAAACAACTCTCAGAAGTTCAGTTTCGAATTTATCATAACACTTTTAGCAGTATTTCTAAATCAAACCTTCCGTAATCTTGAACTTCGCGGTTGTTGAACAATTTTATTTTCCTAATAACTATTTAAAACCTTTCCCATCTCGGCACATGGTTTTACAACGGTATCATTCTTGTTCGTATGAGGAAATACAGCTGGACACCCGTTTGGTGAAAAAAATCATAGAACTAAAACCATAAGTTCATCATCGTAGTATGTGCCATCTACTCTTAACCCATTTTTATCAATCCCATAGGTTCTAAAGCCTAATGATTTATAAAGATTTTTTGCAGGTTCATTACTTGAAGTTACTGATAAATAAATTTGTTTAATCTCTTTCATTTCTTTAGCCATTTGAATTGCCTCAGTCATTAACCTTCTTCCAATTCCAGATTTACGCATCTCAGGATTGACATACATAGCAACAATATACGCCCTATGTTTAGTTTTTATTTTTGTTTCTATTATTAACGTTACTACCCCAGAGAGTTTATCATCAACAAAAGCACCAAATGTGAAGAAATGTCCAAAACTTAATCTATTTTCAAAGTTTTCAAGAGGGTATTCTTTTTCTTCAGCATAACTTGAACTGAATGCTTCAGGGTTCGATTTTAGCGCATCTAATCTTATATCTCTGTAAATTACCGCATCTTTTGGTTCAAGTATTTTTATTTCCATCATTTATCCCCTCACCTTTAATAAACATGAATTAAAACAAAAATTGCAGCCACATATGTTCCGGCTCGTGTAATTCTAGTGCATTTCGAAGCCATTTTTTCTTGCCATTATCAAGGTAATCCATTACGGTAAGAAGTCATTACCAATCAACATTAACATAATATCCCAATTGTTTCTCGAAAAAATAAAGACCATCAAATGATGATCTTTGCAGGACAGAAGTCTGTTAAACTCTGTTAAATCTATAAATTGGTTTTTCAATTATATATTTTCTCCCAATTATCTATTGCTTTTTTGGGTTCTTATTTTTACGGATTCTCCCCCAATCCCCCAATGTTCGGGAGGTATTTCATTTATCATGATACGGACATTTTCGACTGGAGACTCTAATACTTTAGCAACTAACGTAGAAATTTCTTGAATTAATATTTCCTTTTTCTCGGGTGAACGCCCTTCTAGCATATTTATCTGAACAAACGGCATGATTGAAACTCCTTTCTTCAATGTAGCTGATTGATCTATAATTTTTCCGATCCGATTTTCTAAATAATAGGAAAAAATTTTTATTTCGCCTTAATTGATGGTCGATCCGGTGTCCCATAAAGGAAATATTCTTGAGGTAGTGGAGAACCATACCAAATAATCCCCTTATCCAATTCTTCCTCTTTCCAAGTAATTGTTTTCCAATCTGGATCTAGTATTAAGTAACCAGTATCTCCAAACAACTCAATACGGTTTCCACCCGGCTCAAAAACATACATAAAGTACGCCTGACTAATTCCATGCTTTCCTGGGCCAGCCTCAATTTCAAAACCGTTTTCAACTAGCAAATCTGCTAGATCCATTAAATGTTGGGGGTATCCATACCAATATGCAACATGATGAAACCTTCCTTTTTCACCACTTTGGTCCCCCATGAGTGCAATTTCATGCACAAGTGGGCTAACACTCATCCATGCGCCCATCTCAGCCCCATCATTCATTATAATATTCTCACGAAGCTTAAAGCCTAATTCATCCGCCATGAAACGTTTATTTTGTGTAACATTTCCGCACATTAGATTAATATGATCTAAGCGTCTCGCTGGAATCCCGATATTCGGTCTTTTTTGCGGACGACTCTTAAGCTTTGTCTTTTGATCTTCTGAAGCTTGATAATACTCAACATTCCAAAGAAGTTCCATATTATGTCCATCCGGTGTTTGGAACTGATAGGCGGCACCATGTCCAAGGTCTCCTTCAATCCAGCCCTTCCCATATCCACTTTTTTCAAGGGAATGAACTCTTTGATATAATGCAGCTTCAGAGCTAGTCCTCCAGGCAGCATGTCCCATACCGGCTTCCTTTGCTTCCGTGATTTTTAAAGTATGATGATAAAAATCTTCATATGCCCTTAGATAAACAGACTGCCCTTCTCTCGCACTAATCTGTAAGCCAAGATAATCTGTAAAAAACCTAAGTGTCTCTTCTGGTTTTGGAGAATATAGTTCCACATGTGCTAATTGGGCTACATCAAAATTTGACATCGTAAAACCTCCTAATCGGTATTTAAACGCTTACATTTCATTGAAGTTCCAAAACTTTCTAATGTATTATTCAAAATATATTCAATTTTCTATTATTATGAACATAATTAATGGAATATTCACAATGCTAAAAGGTTTGCAAATAAAAATACAAGTATTAAACCCTTCTACAATACTTTTAGAATGTTCCCTTAGTTAGGTGTGCATCAGACTTGCTTTATATTCGTCGTTATCATTATAATGGTAATATACAAAATATTGTAACTTTTTTTGTGATCCTTCTTCTATGTCCGTAACAACATTTTCTATCCTCTGAGACTTTACTTCATTTGTTTAGATTCAAGTATCTATCATAATTGCAAAACTCTTAAATATAATAGTTCTGATGTTTTTTATTTTCAAAGTCTATTTTTCTTTTAATCTAGCCCTTCTTCTATTGTTATCTTCATATGTTAAAACTATTATCATCCTAGTTTCATAAAACTAGATGCATATAATTTATTAAATTTTCACAGAAGGAGAGATGTAAAAAGTGGAAACTAAAGACAATGCTAACATCGAAGGATGCCCGTTTCATGGGGGTGCTACTAGTAACAAATCAAGGGGTAATACCCATCAAGATTGGTGGCCAAATGCGTTAAACTTGAATATTCTCCGCCAACATGACAGAAAATCTAGTCCTATGGGAGAAGACTTCAATTACGCAGAAGAATTTAAAAAGCTAGATTACGATGCTCTAAAGCAAGATCTTCGTATTCTAATGAAACATAGTCAAGATTGGAGCCCAGCAGACTATGGACATTACGGTCCTGCGTTTATTCGTATGGCTTGGCATTCTGCTGGTACATACCGTATTGGAGATGGTCGAGGTGGTGGCGGAACTGGTAACCAACGTTTCGCACCACTTAACAGCTGGCCGGACAATGTTCTTCTGGACAGAGCACGCCGCCTTCTTTGGCCAGTAAAGCAAAAATATGGGAATAAGATTTCTTGGGCAGACTTGTTTGTTCTAGCAGGTAATGTCGCCATCGAAGATATGGGTGGTCCTACAATTGGATTTGGAGCAGGACGCGAAGACATTTGGCATCCAGAAGAGGATATCTATTGGGGTGCTGAAACAGAATGGCTTGGTGATAATCGTTACACCGGGGAACGCGACCTTGAAAATCCGCTTGCTGCTGTTCAGATGGGGCTCATTTATGTGAATCCAGAAGGGCCAAATGGCAAACCAGATCCGATTGCAAGCGCGAAGGACATTCGTGAAACCTTTGCAAGGATGGGAATGAACGATGAAGAAACTGTGGCACTTATTGCTGGAGGTCATACTTTCGGTAAGTCACACGGTGCAGGAGATCCAACTCATGTTGGTCCCGAGCCAGAGGCTGCTCCTATTGAAGCAATGGGCTTAGGTTGGCAAAGCTCTTATGGCAAAGGTTTTGGCCGTGACACGATCGGTAGCGGAATTGAAGGTGCTTGGACTGCGAATCCAACACAGTGGGACAATGGCTACTTTGATCTCTTGTTTGGATATGAGTGGTGGCTGACAAAGAGTCCTGCAGGCGCATGGCAATGGCTTATTGTAGATCCTGCCGAGGAGCATCTTGCACCAGATGTTGAGGATCCATCCATTAAAGTTCCAACAATGATGACCACTGCGGATATGGCATTACGATTTGATCCAGAATATGAGAAAGTTTCTCGTCGGTTCCATCAGAATCCAGATGAGTTTGCAGATGCATTTGCTCGTGGATGGTTCAAGCTACTCCACCGTGACATGGGCCCCAAAGCAAGATATCTCGGTCCAGAGGTTCCAGAAGAAGATTTCATCTGGCAAGATCCTGTTCCAGCTGGTAATTATGAATTAACGGATGCTGAAATAGCTGAAATAAAAGAAAAAATCCTTGATTCAGGACTAACAGTCAGTAAACTTGTAACAACTGCTTGGGCTTCTGCAAGTACCTACCGTGGCTCAGATCATCGAGGTGGTGCGAATGGGGCACGCATCCGCCTTGCTCCACAGAAGGATTGGGAAGTAAACCAACCAGAACAACTTGCACAAGTGCTTCAAGTATTAGAAGGCATTCAAAAGGATTTGGATGTTAATATTAGCCTGGCTGATTTGATTGTACTAGGAGGTAGTGCCGCAATCGAAAAAGCAGCACAAGATGCAGGCTATGATGTATCGGTACCATTTGCTCCTGGACGTGGCGATGCGACACTGGAAGAAACAGAAGTAGAAAGTTTTGATGTGCTGGAGCCTATCGCTGATGGCTTCCGCAACTATCAAAAGAAACAGTATCGTGTGAGCCCAGAAGAACTCTTAGTTGATAAGGCTCAACTTCTAGGTCTTACTGCGCCGGAAATGACTGTTCTTATCGGAGGTATGCGTGTTCTAGGAACAAACTATGGTGGCTCGCAGCACGGCGTATTCACTGATCGTGTCGGCCAACTCACAAATGATTTCTTTGTTAACTTGCTAGACATGGGTGTGGCGTGGAAGCCTGTAGGAGAAAACGTCTATGAGGGTCGTGATCGTAAAACAGGTGAAGTAGTAAGTACAGCTACTAGAGTAGACCTCGTGTTCGGTTCAAACTCTGTTCTACGTTCGATTGCAGAAGTTTACGCTCAGGATGATAACAAAGAGAAGTTTGTGCGTGACTTTATCGCTGCCTGGGTAAAGGTAATGAACGCAGATCGCTTCGATCTTAAAACGATTGAAAATAAGAAAGCCCAACTAACAGGAAAATAAGGGTAGATTTAATGCAATTAAACTTGATAAAGTCCCTTCTGTGCAATCCAGCATAGGAGGGATTTTATCGTTAAAAAAGATGCCTTTCCCGAGCGATGTAATACTTCACTTCGCCGGGGAAGGCACCTTTTTAAGAAATCAATCTTTTATCTAGTTTTTACTGTAATGTCTCCACTATCTGTTTCTAATTGAATGAGGATCGTCCCTTTACCTATTTCCGCGTTATTTTTATATTTGTCAAATAAATTTACATCACCCGAAAATGTACTTACGTCAAATGTAATGTCGGTTGGTTCCTTTTCTGAATGAATCTTGATATCCCCACTGAATGTTTTCCCATAAATGGGATTTGAGATTTCACTGGTTGATATAAAGACATCTCCACTATCTGTTTTTGTAGTCAATGTACCTGTGATTTTTTTTAATTGGATATCACCAGAGAAAGTAATGGCATCGAATGATGTAGCAGGTGCATCATGCACATTTAAATCACCACTGTCTGTTACCGTTTTAATTTCACCTTGTACGCGTTCCAGGTGGACGTCACCAGAAAATGTTTTTACATTCATTTTTTCAGAAGTGATATTCATAACTTTGACATCACCACTATCGGTCCCTAGATCAAGTGTTTCCGTCTGAAGGTTTTTTACAAGTATATCAGATGAGAATCCTTTAATTTTCACGCCCGAATACATTTTTTCCGGTGCAAATATTTTTAACTTCAAAGTAGGCGTGTAGAAATTAAAGCTGAACCATTTTGTATTTTTACGCTGTAATGACACAGAAAGAGTTTGGGCCTCTTCTTTTACAGAAAAATCCTTTATTGTGTCTTCCACACCTTTTCCAACAAGCTCAACTCTCGCTTCATCCATACTAGGGACAGGAATAAACTCCACATCTGTGCTGTCTACATTTACTTGAATGGACGTAATATTCTCATTTTCAATCTGCTTTTTATTATTAATTGAAACTTCTTTATTCATGGAACCGTATGTCATAGCACTACCAATTGCACCAATAAAAACTAACAGCAGCGCTAGTAAAGATAACTTTTTAACCATGATTATTCCCCCCCTTCACAATGGATACATTGTACTTTAGATAACGAAGGAACCCATTTTTCACACCAACCGTCGCATAATACATGCCAATTGAAATGAATATTCCTATTCCGCAAAAGGCGATTGAAAAGAAAACATCATACCATTCAAAAATTCCAGGATAGACAAGATTATTGACTATTACTAATAACGGACTCATAACTCCAGCAAAGCCAGTTATCCAACCAGCCACTAGAAGGGAAAGTATGACAAGAAAGGGACCAAGAACGATCAATAAGTTAATAAAACCAAGGCCAATCACCGCCCATACGGCTCTCAACATATTTCGAGTAGAGGAGGATGCTTCCATTTTTTCAATATGATAAGCAGCCAGTAATTCTTTTGTTAGTTGTTTAGGTGTGCCAAGTGATTCAGCAATTTGATTTTCCGTTTTTCCCTCTTCTATACCAATCGAAAAATATTCCTCATAATCTTGTAAGATATCTTCTTTTTCATCTTTTGGTAGGTTTCGTAAAAACCGTTCCAAATCTGATAAAAATTCCTTTTTATTCATGTGATATTCCCTCCTTAATTAATTGATTGACTCCTTCGGAAAATTCTTTCCACTCATCCACTAATTGGTGTAAGTATGTACGCCCTTTATCTGTAAGTCTATAATACTTTCTTGAAGGTCCCTCATTGGATTCTTGTAGATACGTTGTAAAATATTCTTCTTTCGTTAACCTTCTTAATAATGGATAAACAGTTCCTTCCGAGATTTCAATCTGGTCGGAAATCTTCTGGACTAGTTCATATCCATATCGATCCTTTTTATCAAGCAACACAAGCACACACAGTTCTAAAACACCTTTTTTAAATTGAACGTTCAATATGTATTCACCTCGGCTTTTGATTGTTATATATATTGCAACATTCACTACCATACAATAAACAGTACCAAATCATAAAATATAGCTATTGAGTATAATATAACATCCTGTACTGTATATTGCAAGGTACTATGGATACATAATTTTTCTTTTTTGCTTTTATGAAAGGATTTCAGTTAGCGATTACTTGAATCAGAAAATGTCTAGTTGACATATAGTTTAATCATAAAATTTTGAATATAATGAAAGAAAGGTATTCTTAGGGGGAGTAGTTATGCATGAAATCAGTGATAAAACATTACGTTTAATTAAAAAGAGTTGTAAAGGAAGAAAAAATCTTAAGTTAACTGTTGGGTATTTAACCGGCAATGATTCGGTCATAAAAATTTATGATGAAAATGGTGAACTTGACTCAAATAAAAAATATCATTATGAAATTGGCTCTATTACAAAGACCTTTACTACAACTTTATTATCAAAATATGTATTTGAAAACAAGATGTCATTAAATGATTCAATACACAGCTATATTGAAGAATTAAGGGCAGACCAGTCTTATCCTACATTACTCCGTCTTGCTACTCATTCATCTGGATATTCGGGAATCCTTCCATTAAATAAAAGGGAATATTTCAGGATACTTTTAGGATTAATGAGTGGCGGTGGCGATATGAATAAGAATAATCCGTTAAATATGGATTTTAACAAAATGAAAATACTGACTGAGAGAAACAAATTGAGAGACGAAGATTATACATGGAAATATTCAAATTTTGGTATGTCACTCATTGGATATGCATTGGGGATTGTATCGGGGAAAGGATACTGGGACACGATGAATGGCTTCCTACAAAATGAACTTGGATTAAGTGATACATATTTAGGAACATCAAATAATAATTTACATGGTTTTGGTAAAAAAAATAATGATTGTGGAAACTGGAATTGGAGTCCAAAAAACCTTATATCACCTGCGGGGGCGATAAGTTCAACGGCCGATGATCTGCTTAAATATGCAAAAATAAATATTTACGAAGAAAGACCCTATTTGTCTCTATGTCATAGAAAACATGGAAATGGAAAAAAGAAGTATGATATGGGTCTTGGATGGTGGCTGTTAAAGCAAAATAATAATGTAAGTTGGCATGGCGGTGGAACTGGATGTTTTAGTACATTTTTAGGTATTGATCGAGAAAAAAAGGTCGCAGTTGTCGTTTTAGCTAATTATAGATTAGGTATAAATAACGAACAAAATATAGGATTTTCTATATTGGAAAACATTCGAAGATCAAACAATGAAATAGAATAAATTGATACAATGCAAACACTGTATTCGCCCATGTTTCATACTATACCTCAAAAATGAATGTTGAGGAGGATGTCAGACATGGACCAAAACTATCCAGTTTACCCATACCTACCCATACCTTGGTGTTATCCAAAAAGTAGTGAATCAACCAATTGCTTTTCCACCGCAACACCAAGACCAGGTACCTGGCTTGGAATGGAAAATGGTGCCAAGGCCAATATTTGACTATGTCGGCTTCACAGGTAGTGGAAAACTTAAGGGAATAGCAGCAATCATTACGGGTGATGATAGTGGGATTGGACGCGCGGCAGCAGTGGCTTTTGCGAAAGAAGGAGCTGATTTGACCATTGTTTATTTGCATGAGGAATATGATGCGAATGAAACAAAGAAATATGTGGAACAATTTGAGGTCAATTGTCTCCTTATCCAAGCAGATTTGCGGAATCCATCAACCTCGGAACTTGCGGTTGCCCGTACAGTCGAAAAATATGGACGATTTTGGATATCGTGGTAAATAACGCTGCCGTACAACCTTACACAAAGGATATTATGGACGTATCAAACGAACAACTCGAAGACACGTTTCGGACCAATGTATTTCCACTGTTTTACATGACAAAAGCTGCCCTCCCCTATTTAAAACAAGGGAGTTCTATTATCAATACCGCATCAAGGGTTGCTTACGAAGGTGCCGTCGTTACCTTTACACGTTCAATGGCATTATCACTCGCAGATAAAGGAATTCGTGTAAATGCCGTCGCTCCGGGACCAGCATGGACTCCCCTTACTGTAAGCACATATCCTGCGGATCATGTAGCTACACTTGGAACTGACATTCCAATGGGTAGGGCTGCACAACCATTTGAAATTGCTCCAGCATTTGTATACCTCGCAACAAATCAATCATTTTATGTAACAGGACAAGTTCTACATGTAAATGGAGGGATTACAAGATATTTATAAACTTGTCCCCCTTCATTCAAAAAAGGGGGACAAAATTTACTTATTATCTAGAAGTTTTACTGTAATCCTAATTAATAACATTCACACTTGAAGTGGGAATCAAATCATGCAATTTTTCTACTATGTTTAGCATGAGAAATCCATTTCCTTCAGCGCTTTTTCTATTCCCCAATGGTACAGTTCGTCTGATAAGCTGAGCATAGACCTCTGCTTCACTAAGCGTTCTATCAAACTCTTTTTCACTTAGATTGACAATTAAAGCGATGGCGCCTGCAACATGCGGAGTCGCCATAGAAGTTCCTGTTAGTCTTGCATATTTATTGTCGGGATAGGTTGAAACCACATCTACGCCAGGAGCTACAAGATCTAATTCTGTGTGAGTGTTGGAAAATGGAGCAAGCAGCAAATCCATGTCTACAGCTCCAACCGAAATCACTTCATTATAGGCTCCAGGGTAGGCATACTCAAATGTATCATCCCGGGAATCCCCTTCGTTCCCCGCAGCAACAACGACAGAAATACCTTGATTTACAGCATTTTGAATCGCCTGATGCATTTCAGGTACATCTTCGGGACCACCTAGTGACATGGAAATCACCCTAACTTTTTCGTTGTTAGGACCTTGCCATTCAACTGCATAGTTGATGGCATTTATGATCCATTCATAATTCCCTGCCCCTTCTCCCGTCAATGCTTTTAGACTTAAAATCTGAGCCTTCGGAGCAACCCCCACAACTCCCTCATTATTAAGACTTGCAGCAATGGTACCTGATACATGTGTGCCATGACCATTATTGTCTTCAAATACCTCGGTGTCTCCATGATAATCTGTTGTAAAGTTCCGTCCAGAAATAACTCTATCCTTTAGATCTGGATGAGAAGTGTCAATCCCAGTGTCAATAACTGCGATGACAATGCCTTCACCTTGCTTGCTATCATCCCAAATGGCAGGGGCTTGTACCAACTGAACTCCCTCTGGTGTTTCATTGGTTTGATCAACAACAGACTGAATGGTAAACGGTAATAATTTGACTTGATTTTTCAAGACGATACTCCTCCTTCAAATCTTTTTTACAAACTAATTACCCTTCTTCCCTTCTGTCTAGCCTAGGAGTGTCGGTTTGTCGTTTACAAGATGGCTAACCTTCATCAGTAGCGGAAGGTTTGTTTCATTATACTAACTGAGAAATGTGATATCAAGACAAAATACTGAAAATTATGAAAATGAATATTTTGTCCTAATCCATTTTTAACATAATAATAGAACCAGAAGAGCATCATAAAAATAGAAGTAATTTTTAAATGGAGGTAAAAAGATATGTCGAAAAATAATAACAAATCACCATCTGATATTGAATATAGTATATGGGATACAAATACAGACAAAGCCCATACAACATTGCCAAACCATTCTACTGAATTAAGTAAGAAACAATCACAGCAAAAGCAAAAATGAAATAATGCCACATTCGGGTACTAAATAAATCTGCCTAAATAAAAAGCAGACCATTTTTACGATTTGGTCTGCTTTTTATTCCGCCTATCCCAATATCTTTTCAGCTTCGCCCATAAGTTCCTTGATAATCATTTCCGCTGGATTTTCTTGATGAATGAATCGAAGACCTTGACCTGCCCATAGGGACATATACTCAATTTGATTTTGTTTTGAAGCTTCTTTTCTAATGCTACTTGTTGCTGTATTTTGAATTGGATAAGGTAATGGAGGAACACCTGAATCATCAAATTCTTCAATAAATGTATTTTTAATACCTCTCGCAGGCCTTCCAGAAAAGTTTTTCGTAATAACAGTTTGTTCTTCTGTACTATCAAACAGAGCCTTCTTGTAGAGTGGATGAATCCCGGACTCTTTCGACCCCAAGAACTTTGTCCCCATTTGGACACCTTGCGCCCCTAAAGCAAGAGCTGCCACTAATCCCCTTCCATTCATGACCCCTCCAGCTGCTACAACTGGTATCTTAACATTTTCTACTACTTGTGGAATGAGTGAAAAAGTTCCTATATTTGCTCCCTGGGGGTGCTCTTTTATATCAAATGTGCTTCGATGACCACCAGCATCACTGCCTTGGGCTACAATGACATCAACTCCTGCTCTTTCCGCAATCATTGCTTCCTTAACAGTAGTAACCATCGAGATTACCTTTATGTTCCTTTTTTTCGCAGCTTCCATTTTATCCGCTGGTAGAATACCAAAAGCTGTGCTGATAATAGGCACCTCTTCTTCTATTAAAACTTGAAACCTTTCGTCGAACGGATCTGACGTATGGAACTGTATATCTTCTTCTTTAATCCCGAGATGTTTTCCGGTGCTTACCAACACATCTTTTACCTCGTGTTCGCGTTTCTTTTCATTTGGATTAATGGGATCCTTTGCACAAAACATGTTAACCGCAAAAGGGCGATCTGTTTGCTGCTTTATGTCCCTAATTGCCTTCCTTATGTCGTCTGGCATCATGTACCCGGCACCCAAAGTTCCCAATCCTCCGGCATTACAAACATTCGCGATAAGTTCCACTGTCGTAGAACCTCCAGCCATGCCAGCTTGTATAATGGGATATTTAATATTTAGTACATCGCATATAGGTGTATGTAAAGTGATCATCTTTCTTCTCCTTTTCTATATTTGTTTTATTTAAAAACCCACCACTTGTTAAAATAAGCATATCTCCTATTTGCCCCAGCTACGCGATAAAATAATTGAATAGTTGATGGATTAGAATTGATTCATTGATTGGAGGTACTTTATTAGAAGTAATATCTTAATTGGCGGACGCGCTTGAAAAGCGCCCTATTCTGGTAGAATGTTTGAGATTAGCTTAATAAAGAAAATCCCTCAGTAATTGACCTAAGATTTGTTGCTTTTAATGGAAAAAAAGTAAAAAATTCCACCAATCATCCAAAATGGTTCCCAAAAAATTAACCTCCAAAACGTTGCATATGAGTTTAAATCAAAATCAAAAATATGAAACGTACTTAGTGAAATTGTGACGAAATTAAGAAAACCATATAAGAACAATAAGGCTCCCACAATTTTTGTTACGTAAAAAAGAATTCCGGTTATAATGGGTTTCTTCCATTGAATAAGAAGCATTAACAATAATATGAACCCGAGTAATTTAATAATACCGGTAAGCCAAACAATCATAATGAACGAGGGGGAAAGGTTTATGGACATCTCATAAATTGAGCCTCCTAGAGATCTTGCTCCAAGTAAGCCACCCATCGCCCAATAAAAGCTCATACCTGAAAAAATAATGGTCCAAATCATACCTAAAGCGATGAACCAATAATTCCTTTGCGTTGGAAAACACTCCTCTATAATCGTTTTCCACTTTTATTCCATTAAGAAATTCAAATTATTTTTCTTAACTTTTAATAATTTTCAACCCTATATCACATTTTAAATTGTATTTGTACTCCTTCTACAAAGTTCCTTTTTTACCTTCTTAAAAAAACAAAATCAAGAATCTGCCCCCTGATTGAACAAAAAAATTAATTCCATACAAGAGCCAAAACAATCCATCATGCAACAAAATGCAAAACAGCACCTCTAAATTAGAGGGTGCTGTTAATTTTTCGCAATAACCTCATGTACTTATGGTACGGTTCAACCCATCTGTATAAGCCGAAGTATTTTTTAAAAAAATATACAATCTTTATGTTGCTAAAAAAAGTGTCATTTCCAAATAGCGAAAAGAACGATTTGCTCAAAAGTTACCATTTAACTTAAATTGGGTAAGTCCGCCATTTCTAATCCAGCCCTTAGTTTTCTCAAAATTTTATGGATCTTTTAATATTCCACAACATAGGAATAACTTGGTATTATTTTTGGAATCTGAACTTTTGCGAAAATGGCTGGTTTTCTAGGAAAGGTGATGTGACTATGTATATTTTAGAGGTTCGGAATTTAAAGAAATCTTTTGGTTCCATTCAAGCCGTTAAAGATATTAGCTTTTCTGTACAAGAAGGAGAGATTTTTACCATCATCGGACCAAATGGCGCAGGAAAAACAACAACACTTGAGATGATTGCACGCAATCACCATTAAAAAGAAAATAGGTGTACAGCCTCAATCTAGTGCCATGTTTGATTTATTGACCCCTGAAGAAAATTTTAATCTATTTGCTACATTTTACGATAAGGCGCGGTCAACTGAGGAAATTCTCAAGTTGGTAAATCTGACCGAGCACCGAAAGAATCAAGTCAAGAAATTATCTGGTGGTCAGCGGCAACGACTTGCAATCGGGCTTGCCATGATTCCTGGTCAACGATACACACCCTGTCGCTAAGCTTTTCCGCTTCTTCCATGTAATGAGTTGTGAGAATAGTCGTTTTCCCTAATTTCTTAAGCTCAAGAATAATCTCCCAAACATTTGTCGTGCCTGAGGATCGAGTCCGGTTGTTGGTTCATCCAGAAATACGACTTCTGGATCAATTGTGTCAACCAGGTAATACGATGAAACAAAGGACGGTACTATTGCCCCAAATTTATTTATTCTTCTTGGGTTATCAAAATTTCGCAAAAAAATCTTGCTCCTAATTTTCCAAAGGTCCGACTTGTTAATATTCACAAGTTGGGCCTTCTTAGGCACAAGATTTCTTTAAAAGAGACAATCAGTCCCCCGCCAGTTAAAGCAACGAGGACTGGCCCAAAAATAAACATAAATAACTGCAACAGGAAAATTAAAAAATATACCACTTAAGCCAAATACATTTTTTTCAAAAAACTCCCTCTATTTGTGATACGGTTCCCGTATTGTATCTAAATGAGGTTGGGGCATAATCATTATTTCCCCTGCTGACTTGTTAGATGAAATGGAGATTATAGATACATAGGTTTAATTAGTAGAAGGGCGTTTTTTTTTGAGGCAAAGGAGGCATCTCATTCACAGAAATCACATCATCAGTCTTTTTTATTGGTTTTTCCCAATATTGTTCATTATTTGGTAAATCGTCAAACCAAGATGCTGTAGGTGGACAGTCCAGAATCATGAAATTTCCATAATCGCCATCACGTGATTGGTGATATTTAAGGTAGGCCTTTCCATTCTCGATTGCAAGAATTTCAATTTTACCAGAAGTATGACTCATAACTAATTTGACCCGTTTACCGAGGCCGGAGGTTTTAGCCTTCGCTTCCTCAACGATACGGTATACTTGTTCTAATGGCAGAACAAACGAAGCGTTTCCTGCTACAGGACGATTCACAAAAAAATAATAAGGAGTAACTCCTGCCCAAGATAGTTTATCTAACAACTCGCCTAGGACAGTTGGATCATCGTTAATTCCCTTCAGTACTGGAGACTGATTGACAACGATTACTCCTGCTTCTTGTAGAGCTTCAATTGCTCTAAGTGCCTGAGATGTCATTTCTCGTGGATGATTAATATGGGCCATGACATATATCTTTTTGTTCACAGTAGAATGCTCTTTCAATAAAGCCAATAGTTCTTCGTCTTCGTAAATCCGCATAGGATTAAATACAGGTATTTTGGAGCCAATCCTGATAATTTGTACATGGTCAATATTACGTAATTCTTCAAGAATCCATCGCAATTTTGGGGTACCCAGTATTAGAGGATCTCCCCCTGTAAGAAGAACATTATTAATTTCGGGTGTTTTTCTGATGTATTCAATCCCATCGGTTACATCGGACATAGCCTCTTTTACATCTGAACGAAACAACCGCTTACGAAAACAATATCTGCAGTAGGCTCCACAAACTTCAGAAACCAAAAGTAGAGCAGTAGTAGAGTATTTATGTTGGCAGCCTTTTACAGCATAGTTTGTGTCCTCATCAGATGCGTCCCATCTGCCGTATTCCAATAATTCCTCAGAGGACGGAATCACCAACTTGCGAAGTGGGTCATCTGGATCAGACCAGTCAATAAGATTTAAATAATATTCATTTATTCGAAAAACAAACTTATTGGTAACAGTTTCAAGTACTCTTTTTTCCTCCTCACTCAATTCTTGTATTTTACTTATATTTGTTATATATTTAGGATTTTGCATGTTTAAAAAACCTCCTGGATAAAATTTAAATCTCATCTTATCTTTCATCTCTAGTCCAGCCACGACCGAATTGCCTCGAGACTGGACCCCACATTCCCCCCCAACCTTTATCGGACGAAGTTCTTCTTTGCATATATAAATATTTGGAGAATAATAGAGGATTAAGGAAAGCCTGATGAAATGTCTCTTTATCGTAGGCTTTCATGAGGGAGACTTTTGCTGATTTAGAATTCGGCTCAATAAACCATATCTCTCCAGCTTGATCAATCCCAAAATCGATTCCTATTTCTCCAAACGTCCCATACACCTTTTCCAAGGATTCATAAATGGTAAAAAGAAATTGATGAACCCTTTCCATTAATTCCTTTACTGTAATGTCAGGATAATTCAGGATTTTTTTCAAAAATATTTCTATAGGATATGCTGATGAATGAATGGTAATAGGAGATTGCCTTTTTCCAATTCTTGCACAAACTCCAATAATATTAATCTTTCCTTCTCCATCTCTCTGTAATTCTGCCCGAAAATCAACTTTACTGTCATTGATATTAATTAAATTGATCCCTTTTTGGATGATAAATTCCCTTTTACCAAAAAACTTGTAAATTTCTTGAACTAAATCTTTCCAAGATTCTGCTTGACCTCTAAACATTTTATCCACATAGTAACTATACTCGAATTTCCCGTTTGGCTTCTTCCGGATTCGGAAAATCCATCTCCCCCGTCCACCACGCACTCCTTTTAAATACGCTTCATTATTATTTTGTAAAAACTTTCGCAAATCTCTTTCCTCTTGATACAAAACCGAATATGGGAGATATTTCTCAACCTCTTTTATTTGACTCAGATCTCGATAAACCTCCCATTTGTTGAAGTAGGATTGGGAATTAAACTTTATTACTTGATGTTTATCAAGAACATCTTCAATACGTTTCGTGATAAATTTGCTTGATCTGCCACCTGCACGTCGATTGTAGAGAACGTCAGGTAAAGGGAAATAATCTTGCTTCCATTGGTTTGAATCTATATCAAAACTAGTACCTAAAATAACATTCTTCTTAAAATCAAAGTCTTTAATTGAGAAGAAAAATAGGGTAACACCTGCCTCAACACTTGCTTTAGCCAATTCTTGAAGTCTATTGTAGCTGCTGAATTCATAATTCTGTTTGTTCAATCTTCTAATTACTGAATTATTAATAAAAGTACCCACAAGGGGACGTTTTAAAGGCACCATTAGTTCCGTCATCTCCCTGGTATTCTAAGGTATGGTATGGCTATAAGAAACACAAAGAAACGACATTCACCCATGCATAGATAATTTGTTTCTGAATAGCCTAATTAAAAGCCAATGTCTCTAAATAGAGCGACTTACTCATTTTTGAAAAATTCCGAATTCGGACTCTAGAAGAGTTTCTTTACTTAGCTATTTTCCGCAAAGATTTAATTCTGTTATATAGCGTCTTGTCAGGAAGGAGCCCGAAATTACCTCGAATGAGGGGTTCATTGTTTACTTCATAAATCCAGACCTGCTTCTCCTTGTCCAGCCCAATATCAACAGCAAACTCCCAGTTTCTAGGATAGATAGGACTCACTACTTTTACAGTTTTTAGAATACAATCATGAAGTCTTTCTATCACTTGTGTCTGCTCCTCTTCATTATAATCAAGTAGTTGAGTAAATAATGTCTCCAATGGTATTGGGGTTCCTCCAATGTGAGAAGTTGTGACAATATTTCCGGGTGCACCTACCCTGGCACAAATCCCACCGACCATCCACTTCCCATGTACACGAAGGGCATGACACCTCAGGTCAAAATATCGAGAATCCTTTGTTGTACTATTTATTCCCTGTTGAACGATGTAACGACGATCCGAAGTTAACTTCTGTACTTCTGACCATAATGAGGTGAAACGATTAAATTCTTGTTGTTTCACTTCATTACTTCTACGAACAAGATAGGAACTTGAGCCTGCCCGTTCGACTCTTATAACCCCCCTAGATTTTCTGCCTCGATCAGGCTTTAGATATAACTTTTTATGTTTTCGGATCATATCCGATAATGTTCTTTCAGAAAGGATCTCCGTAGCAGGAAGATAAATGTTGGTTTCCGAATGACACTGAAGAACATAAGCGACCGTTGATTTACTCTTTACTTGATGCCTTCCAATCGGCATAAAATCACCTACCTATATCATATTTTCCAGTAAAATCACACACGTTCTTCGTTCTCACGAATCCACTTTTTAGCATCAAGATATTTTTGATACGATACTTTATCATTTACTTTTTCAAGACCCTTTGAGTCGGGATTGGTGTTCGCCTCGATAAACCAAACCTTTCCTTTCTTATCAATTCCCATGTCTAAACCAATCACTAGTAACGGAAAACTTGACCCCAAAACATGTACGATTTGGTGGGATAGATCAGTCAATTCTCGGATTGTATTCATTGGATTCAATTTTTGATCGTTTTTTTGCATGACTTCTTCCAAAGACAAATCAAAATTTCCCCTTGCTATATTAGTGACTACAGCATCTTTCTGCTTCGCCACAACGCCGGACATGAGAGAAGGCCGCCAGCAATTCTTTACCTTTTGCATAACCACCCGAATATGAAAAGGGCCTTCGTTAAAAGTAGCTAAGTCTATTCCTTGCTGTACAAGATAAGACTTTCCAGTACTAAATCTACCCGTTAAATCCTTTACAAGCTCAGTGAAAGAGACTCGCTTAGTAATATTTTCATAGGATAGCTCATATGCAGAGTTGCTGATCCGCTTGACCCGGCTAATCCCCGAACCTTTTCTGCCTATATTCGGTTTGATGTAAACTTGAGGATGGGATTGCACCATTGTCTTAAGACTCTCCGTAGAAAACCAATGGGTTTCCGGGACATGAGGAGAGAGGATTGGATCCTGCAACAAAGGTATCGTTTTTTTCATCTTGCTTCTAATAATTTTATGCACCTGCAATATTTTAACCTCCTTCTATTGTTTGTCCTGCCCGTTCAAGCAAAACGGCTTGGACCTAGAGGATAAATCTTATAACTACTTAAATGGAAACTTTATATTTTACCTGCTTTATTGTATTTGCTTTCTTCAAAAATGTAATAGGTAATCAGCCAATTTATGGGTATCTTTATTGTTTTTTGTCTATTTTTTAAAATTCCTTATCATCAATTTCATAAATATTAGTGTTCTAACACTTCATTATCATTAACCGTATGTATTGTAAACGAATGATCATTCCTTTAATTGAATGGGAGACCTCATCCTTTTTTCACAGCTATTTTATCAAATTTCCCTGTTACTTTTGATAAGGTTCACCGTGGTGTGAACCCTTTTGAGGACAATAAAAACAGCACCTACTTATGGTACGGTTCACCGTAACTTTGAAAGGGGCAGTTTTCTTAGGATACTGATCTGTACTTGGAAGGAACCATCTAATTTTATAATCATATGATACAAAAAAGTTAACTGAAAAAGGTGGTTCTTATTGGGGCTTCATTATATTTAGATTTTTTGTCCAAATTTGGTGTTAGTGGTGCACATCCTGGTGGTTTTGAGCTAACAAAGAAAATATTCGAGAATGAAATGATTAACAAATCTTCTCGCATTTTAGATGTAGGTTGTGGTACTGGCCAAACGTCTGCCTATTTAGCGGCCCGTTATGGTTCGAAAGTAACAGGGTTGGATATCAACCCCATCATGATAAAAAAAGCCAAAAATAGAATGGCAAAATACCAATTACCAGTGGAAATTATTCAGGGCACAATAGAAAAATGTCCATTAAAAGACAGTAACTATGACTTTATTATTTCCGAATCGGTACTTTCTTTTGTCAACAAGCCTAAAGCACTTAAGGAAATATATCGATTATTAAAGGATGGCGGTCGGTTTATTGCAAATGAACTTACCCTTAATACGAGGCTCTGGACGAATTTTGAAGAGGAAATCAAACAATTTTATGGGTTAGATTCTCTCCTCTTTGAAAAGGATTGGATTACTTTATTTGAATTGGCCGGTTTTAAAAATATAAAAACGTTTAAAAGAAAACAATCTATCCTTCAAAACCATTCGATACCTGAATTCCAATACTCAGAATCTATTGAACCTGAACTTTATAATGTGCTACATCAGCATTTAAATATAATGGGAAAATATCAAGGAACTTTAGACTATAGAGTATTCTTATGTACGAAATAGTTGTTAGAAACTCACACATAGAAGATAGAAAAGGCCTGTATGGACATATCCACTACAAGCCTTTATTGTCTCGATTTTTAAATAAAGAATGGGAAAAATGGACCAAATCTTCTTATCCCAAAGAAAGGGAACCCAAACAACCCAAATGGTCCAAAGAACGGAAAAGTCTGTTTTCATCGCGTTCACCCATTGTGTGCATTGGCAAATGTGTATGTCCCGTCTTCGGCATAAGGACACACATTTTTTCCCTGTCATAGCTATGAAGTATGCCCTGGTAAACAGATCCATCTTTTAATTCAATTTGAATAATCTGGTACAAATGTTTTTTACACTTTTTATGGAAATCGTCCTTATCCCTTTCAGTTTCTATTGCTTCCTGATGAATATATTCTTGCATAAAATGACCTCCTCAAATTCACTTCATTTACAACCTATTCTAGTCGAGGTCTTGTGTTACCCAAACTTTTCATCTAACCGCATTTATTATTTAGCCTATATTAGCCAGAATAATACACAAAACTACAACTCTCCTAATTATAAAAAAGATATTTCACTTTTTATGTGATCGCTTTAAGTTCATTAAATTAAATTGCTTTTTTCGATATATAAATCACCCCGACCTCTTTGATTTAATACTCACTTTGAATGAAACAGTAACAACGACAATATTTGAGCATTTTCGAAGGGTGAAAATTTTCTTTATGTTAGAATAATAATGTAAAGACAACAAAAAGAACTTTCATAGGGGTGTTACGTATGACAAATTCAAAAGTAGCTGTTATTACTGGTGGTGGAAGCGGTTTAGGACAAGCTTCTGCTGTTCGATTAGCAAAAGAAGGGATCAATATCGTAGTAGTCGATATTAATGAACAAGGTGGAGATGAAACGGTTAATCTTGTTAAGGAATTGGGCGTAGATGCGATTTTTGTAAAAGCTGACGTATCCAAAAAAGAAGATGTCAAAGCTTACATAGATGCCGCGGTCGAAACATTTGGTACGATTGATTACTTTTTCAATAATGCAGGGATTTCCGGAAGTGGTGTACTTTTTGGCGAAGTCTCAACAGATGAAATTGAAAAAATTGTAGGAATTAACCTAATGGGTGCATTATATGGTGTAAAATACGTTCTAGATGTCATGTTGAAAAATGGTGGCGGTTCAATCGTTAACACATCTTCAAGCGCTGGTGTGATTGGCCAAGCAGGTGTTGTCACATACTCTGCTACAAAACACGGTATTGTGGGATTAACCAAAAGTATCGTGATGGAGTATGCAAGCCAAGGTATTCGTTGTAATGCAATCGCACCTGGTGGAACAGAAACACCAATGATAAAAGCATATTTCGAATCTCAGCCTGAGATTAAAAAGGCTGCAATTGAATCTGTTCCTCAAAAACGTTACGGTCAACCAGAAGAAGTAGCAGAATTAGTTGCTTTCTTATTAACTTCACCTGCACAATACATTAATGGTGAGGTTATCAGCATTGATGGTGGTTTCACAAATACTCGTGGATAACAATATTACGTTTTATTCATTTTAATTCAAAAACGCTCAGATTTATTTATCTGAGCGTTTTGCTTTTGACAACAACATTAATAACTAACCTCATGCACCTGAAAACTACATTCCCCGATTTTGAGTATTTGTTAAATATGCGATTGGATTTTCGTCAATAAAATCTCCATCATTAAATAACGGGTTTTGCTTCATTTGTAGTGTGATTTTATTTAACACTGATGCCAATTCATCCCGATCAGATTCTTCCATTTGAAACTCAACACCATATTCAAAAGTGTCTTGTTCTTTCTCTTCGTATCGTACAATCGTTCCATTTATGGTTATGTCCGTTCCCATAAGGCTTGTCTTAAAGTTGTACAAAATGTCATGATGCGGCTTAAGTTTTAAATGGCTAAGGAAACGTAATCCACCAAGTCCAATATCTAAAACCAGCACATCAGTTGAACCTAGGGAAACAGCTTTTCCGTTAAAGGATAATATTGTCATATGTGTATTCAAAGGATAGGATGGAAAGTTAACACGATAGTATTTGCGCCGATTAACCGGAACTCTGGTCTTACAGCTCTTAGGATGTATAATATTCAATTCAAGCAGCTTCGTCATCTCTTTTGCGGAAACAGCCTTGCTATAATAGTAGCCTTGTATAATATCGCACTCAAGTGTACGTAAGATACTATATTGAGCCTCGTTTTCTACCCCTTCTGCCACAACAGCCTTATTTAATCCCTTTGAAAGCTGAATAATTGATTTTACGATGATCTGATCTTCATCGTTTTCATGTATGTGTTGAATAAAAGACCGGTCTATTTTAATTGTATTCACTGGCAGTTTTTTTAAATAATGGATGGAGGAATATCCAGTTCCAAAGTCATCCAATGATAAAGCAATACCCAGCTCCTTTAATTGATCAATTTGATCTTGAACAACACTCGTTTCTTGTATTAGTGTCCCTTCAGTAAGTTCAATTTCGAGATGCTCCGGATTGATCTGATACCTATTAATAGCAGCTTTAATCGTACTAATTAAAGAACTCTTTAAAAAGTCCTTAGCTGACAAGTTAAACGAAATGGTGGTAAAGTCAATTGCTTTCCTTTCCCATTCACCAACTTGCTTACATACGGTATCTATGACAAACTCTGATATCTTACGGTGAATATTACTTTCTTCTGCGATTGTTATAAATTCCATTGGTGATACTTCGCCCCAATGAGGGTGCTTCCAACGAATAAGAGCTTCCGCACTAGTTGCCCTTTGCAACTTAATATCCACTTTAGGCTGGTATTCGATATATAATTCACCATTTTCAATAGCACTGTGCAAATCAGTCTCTAATTGGTAGTTTTTAAAGGATTCGATATTCATATTTACAGAATACATTTGATAGTTTGCCGTACCATGTTTTTTTGCTCGTTTCAATGCTGTGTTTGCATTTTTTATGAGTTCCACTTTGTTTTCCCCATCATCAGGATAAATACTAATTCCTACGCTAGCTGTGATTCGAATCGAATAATCCTGAATATGCAGAGGGGATTGAATAATATCAATTATATTTTTAGCAATACTCATGTACTCTTCATTCTTCATTGACTTTTCTACAATAACGTACCACTCATCCCCTTGAGAACGGAAAAGGAACACCCCTTTTTTCAGGTATCGTTCAAGTTTAACTGATAAATGCTTAAATGCTTCATCAGCAATTTTAAATCCTAATGTATTATTAATCCGGCTAAACCCATCTAAATTTACACAGAACAAAGCAAATCTTTCTTTCGAGGCTTTGATCTTGTTAATCTCCTCTTCTACATGTTCACTTCCATTTAAAAAGTTTGGAAGATTTGTAAGTTCGTCGTGTGTAGTGATAAAATTTAGTTTCTTTTCCAGTTGAAAAGTATTCGTACGGTCTTCCATAACCCCAACAATTTTTTCGAATTGACCTTTCTCACCGTAAATAGCAATTGTTGTTTCCATTATCCATTTAACATTACCTTCTGGAGTTATTATCCGGTAGGTATGCGAATTTCGACCTTCATTGGTTAATCTCGCATAGATTGATGAAAAATCCAAAATTCCCTTTTTATACCAAAGTGATTTCCAGTATTCGATCGTTAATTCCTCTTTGGAAATTTCCAAAATTTCTTCTACTTCTCTAGAAACAAAGGTAATTTCCCGCTTGTTAAGGTCAATTGAAAATACAGCTAAACGTAATTTATTTAAAGTGTTTTTAAAATGAGATAAGGTTTCGGTTTCATTAATATTAGTTGCAATGTCATCTACTAATGTTTCCAAATTATTAATTGATAAAGTTTCAAGATTACCATTTATTATTTTTTGTCTTTTTACATCTACCTCAATTTGTTTTTTGCGAAGCCTATCAAACAATTTCAATTTCTCTACCTCCAAGAATGCCTAGTGAAAAAAGTGTTTCTTGTTAATTTCCATTTGTTTCAGGCCAATACTCAATGATAAGTTCTTTAACCTTAATTAAGTTATAATTTAATAGACCATTAAACAGAAAAAGATAACTGCACGTAAAAATACGTGAGTTACCCTTTTCAATACAAAACTTGGTAACCCGACTGCCATAGCAATACTGCTTTAGGCTCGTAGCTTTGCGTCCTTATCTTTAAATAAGTTTGCCTTTATCGATTTAGTACCATTAACTATATATAGTTCTTTGGTATTATCTTATAATATCAAAAAATATTGCACAATCAACTCTTTTCTACAAAATCTTCCAAATGTGACTAAATTTTTCTGCATCATGTTAAGAATACCTTAATAAAACACCTTCTGAGTACTATATATCACCACTTTGCGCCAGCAAGGATATCCCAATTTAAAATAAAAATCTTCCGTCTTGGATGATTTTTTAAATTTCGGTTTATGTTAATAATTTCATAATTAGTAGTCCTATGTTCTTTATAATCACTCCATTAAAGATTTGTATTCATCGGCATCATCAAATTTTGTACCAATATATGTTGGAACGTCATCGATATTTTTCAGTTTAATTGGGTTACCGCCATTTAGTTTTTTTACAATTACATCAAAGGAGTTGTCATTATTTAATGTAATTTCAAATTCTTGAATATCACCGTTAATTTTATACACACCATTTTCTAATTTTTCATATGTTCCTATGTCTACTTCCCTGTTATCAATGTATTCAACAAAACTATGATCTTCAGGTTGAAAAGTCATCTGAACAATATATCCCTCCACTGGTTCGCTTTGATAGCCACCTTTCAATGGTGGAGTTTTGTTAGATGCACAACCAATTAAAAGTAAAACTAAAACAATCCCTAAAAACATACCGAGTATTTGTTTTCTCATAAAAAGTCACCCCTGCATTATTCCGAATCTATAAAACTTTTGTCTCACCGAATCCCTATAAATCATTAAGAAAGGCAAACGGGATAGTCCGTTTGCCTCTTTTTTATAACAGCAATAAACCAATTGAAATCGGAATAAAGCTATAAAGGAGAATCATGACACAGAATCCCATGATGTCACGAATATGCAGGCCTGCAATCGCTAAAGCAGGCAATGCCCAGAATGGTTGGATCATATTGGTCCAGGCATCGCCCCATGCAACACCCATTGCCGTTTTCGCGATATCTGCATCAATCGCCGCCGCTGCTTCGATCATAATCGGTCCTTGAACTGCCCACTGACCACCACCGGATGGTACAAATACGTTGATTAGACCTCCACTAACAAATGAAAAGAATGGCAACGTCTGTGAATTTGAAAATGTGAGGAACCACAACGCAATTTGCTCAGAAAGTCCTGATAATGTAACCATTCCCATTATCCCCGCATAGAACGGGAATTGAATGATAATGCCCCCTGCATTTTTTACTCCGTTCGTTACTGTGTTTAAGAACTGTTTCGGAGTTCTATGCAAAATGATTCCTAAGAATAAGAAAATAAAGTTTACGATATTGATATTTAAATCAAAGCCCTTTGTAACAAAATGATAGATGATAAAGCCCAAACCCATAATACCAATCAACATCGAAACGATCACACTGTTTTCAATTTTTTCCGCCGGTGTAGATGGAGTTACCAAATCTGCTGTAGAATCCGTGTCAGCTGGAATCACCCAACGGGATCGATCTTGGTCGATTGTATTAGAGCTTTTCATCAAGAAACGATTAAATATTGGCAGTGTTATCACTAAAGCTACTACAATAAATAGATTGGCCGGACTAAACAGGGTTTCAGTTACTGGAATAACTCCCATTTTTTCCTCTAAAAAGTGGCCAGTAGTTGCTACGGTCAATGGAATTGAACCTGAAAATCCACCATGCCAAACCAAAAATCCACTATATGCCCCAGCTACTAAAATACGAAAATCTGCAGATGGGACTTGTCTGGCCACATGGATGGCAAATAGGGCTCCAACTACTAGTCCAAATCCATAGTTAATTAAACAGGCGATTGTTGCCACAAACGTTACTAGCATGACTGCATGAGCCGGTGTTTTGGCCAATTTACTCAACTTGGACAGGAAATTCTTGATAACAGGTGCGTTGGCTAACACATACCCTGTTACCACAACCATAGACATTTGCATCGTAAAGGCAAGTAAATCCCAAAATCCTGTTCCCCAATGCGTAACCATCTCAACTGGTCCGCTTTCTGTAAACAAGATGCCTATTACGAATACTAAGAAGGTAAGAATAATCGCAAAGATAAAGGCATCCGGAAGAAAACGCTGAACCAGTCGAACAAAAAAGTTTGTTACCGCTCTCATTTTTTCACTCCCCTTGTACATATTTGATACATTATATTCTGTATATACTGATTTATGAAAATAGGTAATCATTGGGTATTTTCGAAATGTTGACATATAGGAGGGGAAGACTTGAGATTGATTGAAATAAGACACACACCGCTGTTTAAACATACTAAATTCAAAAAAAGTGCCTGTCACCTTTGACCGACACTTTCTAAACAAAAAATATTAATCTAAGCCTTGAATCACAAGGACTTTTGCTGGTAAAAATTCTTCCCCTGTATCAAGGTATGTCACATTCACTACATCATCTACCTGTAAATAAATCGCTTTTGGGCTATTCTCAGATGAGATCATGTAATTTTGGTTATTGTCTAATAAAAAGTATACGATTGTTGCATTGTCTGCATTCTCTTTATAGACGCGCACGACTTTCCCGCTCACTTGTTTTTCTTCTGCTTTCGAAGTTCCATCAACCGTCCCTCCACCTCGTTGCAAAGCCGTTTTATATTGCTTTAATGCTTCATTTGGTGTATTACCGTACACGGAAATTTCCGGATTTGCAGCGGAGACGATAAAATAGTTCTGCAAAAATCCATTAGCATCCAATACTGGCGTTAACCAGCTTGCTTCTCCATAAAAATTATATAGAATTGGCATTTCGCCGTCCCATTTCTTTTCAATGAATTTCTTTTCAATAATTTGCAGGGCGCCTTGCGAATCCATATACGATTCCTCCAAGTTACCAGTATAATAAGTAGCCTCTCCTGTTCGTGAATTCGTGAGGGAATAGCCGAGCATCGAGTCGACGCCTTCTTTCGGACTGGTAAAATCGGTGAAATAAAACATATCTCCATTTTCATCAAAAATCGGACTTACATTCGCTTCCGTTCCCTCATCTGATGGAAGTTTCACATCAGATTTTCCAAACATACTGTTCCAAAATCCATTTGCATAATTTCCATAATAGCTATTTTGCAAGCTAACCGCTTCTGGAGAAACAGCTCCATCAATGAAATCGGGAACATCTGCTAATACAAACATTTCCGTATTCCCTGTGGCTGGGTCAACAAGAACGATACCTTGGACCTCAAAGTCATTTCGTGCTGAAATAAAATCTCCATATGAGCGAATATAATGGGGTTTTCCTTCCTCATCAATTTCCAATTGAGGCACCCCATAAAAGATCGTATTCGGGTATTTCATGCGTATATGACGCTCTAAATTTTTCTGGAAATAAGAGGATGGCGTATAACTCATTTCTGCCTTCACAAACCTTGGATTATCTGTCGAATCCGTGGCACTAATCGTGAAGTATCCAGGCGTACGTTCCCCTTTCCACCATTTAAAGAGTCCAGAAAATTCGATTGGTGCGATATACACATAATCATTGTTTACCTTTTGAATCTGTAAGTTCCCAAGTTCATAGTAACTCGTATTTGGAACTTGGCCAAAGGCCTTTTTCATTTTATTACGCGCAAACTTTGGAGGCACACTAGCAGGTGTTTTCGTTTCGTCAAACACCTTAATTTCCGTTTCTTGTGCCATGCTGGCAACTTCATATTTTTCATCGGCATTAAATAGGAAAGCTGTTCCTAAATAGATACAAAAGACAAGACTTCCTATGAATAAAAGACCTTTGACCATTCTTTCAATACCTGTTGCAAAGAATGCGCCAACGGCGGTAACGACAAGTGCTAAAAACCAAACCGAAGAAAAGTTTCGATCAAGATTTGTAAGATAGAAAAAGATAAATACAAGGATGGTAATTAAAACAGCACCCATTAGGAGAAGGCCGGTATGGGGTTTAGCTTTCTTTTCCTTTTTGTTCGTTTTTTGTATAAACGGAAAGAGGATTAAAGTTGAAGCAAACCCGATGATGACTGAAAATAATAAAATGGATTCCATATAGTAGTCTCCTTATAGGTTTTATACCTTTATATACGGATTACTTCAAAAAAAGTTTCTGTTATTATTTGGATTTCAAAACTAAAGGCCCAATGGGCAATTTTAATAATCTATTTCCCATAACAAGCGCACGTGTTTGCAAAATAGCTTATCAACCCATACTGTATGCTATAATTTGGAGGGTAAAAAAATGATAGGAGTGACTAGTCTTGGCAATACATGTTGTACTGTATCAACCAGATATTCCGGCCAATGCTGGAAATATTGCACTTACCTGTGCCGCAACGGATACAGCATTGCATTTAATCCGACCACTTGGCTTTTCAACAGATGAAGAAATGATAAAAAAAGCAGGTTTCGATTTCTGGCATACTGTAAATATCACGTATTACGACTCATTAGATGACTTTTTCTCAAAAAACCAAGGTGAGTTTTATTATATTGAGACCTTTGGTGAAAAAACACATTCAGCCTTTGATTTCAGTGATGGATCAAAGGAATATTATTTTATGTTTGGCAAAGAAACAACGGGTTTACCGAAAGATCTACTAGAAAAAAACAAAAATCACTTTTTAAGAATACCAATGAATAACCATGTTCGTTCACTCAACCTTTCGAACACGGCTGCCATATTGGTATATGAAGCTTTGCGCCAGCAAGGATATCCGAATTTAAAATAAAAAATCTTCCGGATTGGAAGATTTTTTTGTTTGATTTTTTATATAGAAGGATTGTGCTAAAGTAAATTGCCTTTGTTCGGCGTATTAAAATCCTACCAGAGAAACTTGCAGTATCGAATGAGTTTAGGTTTATCTGCTCCAACCCAGATTGCTAAAACTACTTATCAAGTTGTGTACGAAGATACGTTGTGCAATATTGCTACACGCAATGGCACAAATGGTTGATGTTTTGAGTAGCCATCATTTATTTTCCCAATATTAGTAAAATATTAGCATTTGATTGGGCGTTGCCAGCATCTCAGCTTAAAGTTTTAGACTCATCCTCATAGACTATAAGATTAGGTTCCTGATAAGTCTTTAAACGCGGTAAATTAAATAATATTGATAATATTCCAAAAACTAAAATCAAGAATGGATAAGTAACGTACGGTACAATACTAAGCGGAGAAATTGCTGCAATTCCAGCTGCCGCAAGAATTTGCCCTCCGTACGGTATAATCCCTTGAACGGCACAGGAGAAAATATCTAATATACTTGCGGATTTCCTCGGGTCTATTTTATATTCTTTTGCAATATCGTACGCAAGTGGACCAGTCATAATAATAGAAACGGTATTATTGTGCGTAGCTACGTCTGCAACACTAACTAAACCCGCAATGCCTAATTCAGCACCTTTTTTCGAACGAATCCGACTCATAATGGCATATAATAGGTAATCAAGTCCGCCATTATGCTTAATAAGCGCTAACATCCCTCCAGAAAGAATTGCAATCATCGCTAGTCCTTGCATACTCGCGATTCCGTCTTTAATTAATACGATAAAAGTCCAAAAATCAAATGATCCGTCAATAAACCCGATTATGCCAGCAAATACTGTTCCACCAATTAATACAAGTATTACATTAATACCCATTAATGCAACGATAAGTACAGCCAAATATGGAAGTATTTTTATTAGGTTATAAGACAAATCACCATCTATTATGGCATTATTACCTGTCGTAATAAATCCTAAAATGATAGCTGTCAGTATTGCAGCTGGCAACACAATGATAAAGTTTACTTTAAATTTATCACTCATTTTCGTTCCTTGGGTTCGAACTGCAGCAATTGTTGTATCAGATATCATTGAAAGATTATCACCAAACATTGCACCACCGATGACTGCTCCCATTGCAAGTGCAGGAGACATGCCTACTTGTTCAGCTACTCCGAAGCCAATTGGTGCCAATGCAACAACAGTCCCCATTGATGTACCCATGGCTAAAGATATAAAACAACCGATGACGAATATCCCAACAATAAGTAAATTTGCAGGAAGTACCGAAAGTCCAAAGTTTACAGTTGATTCAACAGCACCCATTCCTTTTGCTACGGTAGCAAACGCACCAGCCAATATGAATATCATTGACATAAGGATAATATTCGGATCTCCGCCGCCTTTAGAAAATATATCAGCTTTAACTGCAAATTTTTCTTTTCGATTCATCGCTAATCCTACCATGCTGGCAATAAGCACTGAGACAATGACTGGCATACTATTAAAATCTTTTGTAATTATGGTACTCCCAATAAAGAGCAACAAAAATATGATTAGCGGCATCAAAGCCCATGGGTTTCCTTTATTCATCTTCTTTTCCATCCATCTACACCCCTTTTGGTTTTAAAATTAAAGCAACAATAAAAACAATTATGGAGTTTATAATCAAATAAATATTTTTGAGCACAATTTATGCAAAGTAGGCATGTATTTTTGTTTGATAATGCTCGCAAAAATATGAGCAAGCATTTTTAAATTTGATCCAAAGCTTGCTCAATATCCGCGATAATGTCCTTGGCATTTTCAATCCCGACAGCCAATCGAATCAAACCGTCCGTTATGCCATGTTTTCTCCTTTCCTCAACTGGAACGCCTCTGTGGGTCATTGATGCCGGGTGCTGAATAAGTGAACCTACATCCCCTAAACTAACAGCAATATGAATCATTTTTAGACTATCGCAAAATTTTTGACCTGTTTCAATTCCCCCTTTCAATTCGAAAGCTATAAGGCCACCGTATCCACTACTCTGTTTTTTCACAAGTTCATGCTGTGTAAAGGATTCCAGTCCCGGGTAAGCCAATGACTCAATTTTGGGGTGGTTTTCTAAAAACCTTGCTACCTCAAGCGCATTCTGATTATGTTTTTCCATTCGAAGTGCTAAGGTTTGAAGCCCACGTTTTAACAGAAAACATGTAAAAGGTGAAATGATTCCTCCAAATTTGGTTAAGGATACTTGTAAGTTTTCATTAATGAATTTCTTGGACCCGATAACCGCTCCTGCAAGTAAATCCCCGTGACCTCCCATAAATTTTGTCGCACTGTGAATAACAATATCCGCACCATGTTCTAATGGCTGCTGAAAGTAAGGGCTCATGAAGGTATTATCAACAATAAGTGTTAATCCATGTTCTTTACAAAACTTGGCCGTTTCTGCAATGTCGATCACTTTCATTGTTGGATTCGCCGGGGTCTCGATATAAACAAACTTCGTATTAGGCTGCAGTGCATTTCGTAAGTTTTCAATATCAGTCACCTCTGTAAATGAAGCGCTTACATCAAACTTCGGCAATATATCCTGAAATAATCCATATGTTCCCCCGTAAAGTACGGTGTCACATATCACATGGTCACCTGATTGTAATAATGCCGTACACGTTGCGGAAATAGCCGCCATACCGGATGCAAAGACTCGACAGGCTTCACCTCCTTCAAGTGCGGCAATTTTCATTTCAAGTTCTTTCTGCGTTGGACTTGAAGAACGTCCGTAGACAAACCCATCAAGTTCACCGGCGAAAACATCCCCTGCTTCCTTTGTTGTTTTAAATGTATATGTCGACGTCTGATAAATCGGAGATACAAGTGCACCTGATACTGGACAAGGATCAGATCCTACATGCACAGCTTTGGTTTCAAAATTCCAATTTGAATTTACCATTCTAAATTCCCCCATTACATTTATTTATTCGCTGTAATATTGTCATACCTAAAAATATCGATATGGAAAAACCTTGAATGTTTTCCTAAGATGTCGTTATTCAGAATTATTTCCAGGCGATTCTTCGATTGCATTAAGAGCAGATCTGATATGAAACCTAGCAACGTTTTCTGCTAAATCTGGCTGACCTTTCCAAATTGAATTTAATATAAGACGGTGCTCATCTAACGCGGAACTCGCTCTACTTGGCTTTGTAATAACAGTTGGAAAAAACAATTCAGTTGACATATATAAAATGGGCAACTGATTGATCAATGGCTCGTTATCAGTAGCATTAATAATAGTAGAGTGAAATTTTATATTTAGTCGGGACCAGTTCTCTGGATCCCATTCTTCTATAGTAAAACCCATTTCTTCCAATATATTTTCTAGTTCTTTAACAGTATTTTGAATTCCATTCTCATCTTTTTTTTCTGCTAAAATCCGTGCACCTAGACCATCAATTACTTCTCGCACACGATAAAGTTGGATTATATTTTGATAATTTATTTTTCTAACTTTAAATTGTCTTCTTTTTCCTGTTTCCACAAAACCTTCATATTCTAGTTTTCTAAGTGCTTCCCGGATAGGTGTACGACTTACATTAAATTCCTCAGCAAGCGCCTCTTGATAAAAGATAGTTCCCGGGGGATAGATTCCTGTAAGTATTGCATTACGAAGCTGAATAGTTAGTTCGTCAACTTTGTTTCCTGATGACAAATTAGACATAGAACCCCCCTTCCTTATAATGGCCACCTAAGATTTCACTCCTCATGCAAATGTGTCTTTATAATCTTTGGAGATTCAATCTTTCTTTATATAGACCTCTTAATCTCCCAATTTTCAGCTACCTTGAACAAAGTCATTAACAAGGCAGCCAAGCTTTTCAATTTGAACCTCCACACGATCTCCATCTGAGATCCAAATCTGTTTTTCTTCCGGGTAGCCAAGTATCACACCCTCTGGAGTTCCAGTTAAAATAATATCACCTGCTTCAAGGGTCATATGATCAGAGACAAAACTTACAATTTCCTCAATAGAAAATATCATATCCGAAGTGTTTGAACACTGACGCAATTCACCATTTAGATAGGTTTTAATTTGTAATTGATTTGGATTATCTATATCATCTGAAGTAACTAAGTATGGGCCGATTGGACTAAATCCATCACAGCTTTTCCCCAGTAACCATTGTGAACTTTGAAATTGCAAATCCCTGGCCGTTAATTCATTTACAATGCAATACCCAAACACATGATCACGTGCGTTTTCTAACGTCACTCTTTTAGCTTGTTTACCTATCACAATGACTAACTCAGCTTCATAATCAACTTTATTCGAGTTGTGCGGCAATATAATTGTTTGTTGATGCGATGCAATTGCATTTGAAAACTTGCTAAAAAGGACTGGGTTTTCTGGGAATGGCATTTTTGATTCTTCTACATGCTTTCTATAATTTAAACCAACTCCAACAATTTTTCCTGGTTCTGGAACACACGGAGCATACTGTATATCTTCCTCATGTAAAATAAACATTGAGCTTCCTGAATCCTTTACGATATCAATTAATTTTTGCAATTTTTCTTTAGCTTGAACATTTCCCAATATGGTTTCATTTACTGAGGAAGGTACGTCTTTAATAGAATAATATTTACTTGCTTCATATACATCCAATATTCCAATATCCATTCTTATACCTAAAAATAGGCTGTTATTCTTTTTAAATGTTACCAGTTTCATTTCAATCCCCCTAAGATACCGTTTTTTACAAAGCTTTTCCAGATACTACACCGCCATCGATATATAGTGGGGACCCAAGCATAAATTTAGACTCATCTGATGCTAAAAAAAGAGCAGCAAATGCAACATCTTCAGGGGTTCCCAGTTTCCCATTAAGCTGGCGCTGCTTAATTGTATTTATAGCTTCTTCAGGATTCTCATAAGATGTTTTTAGATAATTTTCAACAAATGGGGTTAGAATTGTTCCAGGCAATAATGCATTTACTCGAATGTTATACGGGGCATAATCTACCTGCATTGATTTGGTTAATGCAAGAACTGCACCCTTTGTCGCAGCATAAACAGCACGTTTTAAAAATCCAATTTCCGCCAAACAGGAGGACATATTGATTATGGATCCCTCTTGTCGTTCTAACATATGGGGGACTACATATTTAGACATTAGGAAAACCCCTTGAACATTCACTTTAAGTGCATTTTCAATCACATCGTCTTCCGTTTCATGGAGTGCACCAACAACGGAAATACCTGCATTATTGAATAAAATATCTATTTTTCCATACGTCTCAAGCACATCATCTATCATCTTAAGTATCTGTGGTTTACTAGTTACGTCCGCCAGGCAAAATATTGCCTCTCCGCCGCTACTTTTGATTTCGTTCACTGTCTGTATTCCATTAGCTTGTGAAATATCATTAACAACTACTTTCGCTCCCTCTTTCGCAAAAAGGATTGCTGTACTTTTACCAATTCCAGACCCAGAGCCTGTTATTAATGCAACCTTGCCTTTTAACCTCATTACTATAAGCCCCCTTTAATTAGAAAAATCGTCCCAAGCAGTGACAATCGTTTTTTTATTGCTAGTCATTTCATCATATACATGTCGTTCTAGCTTCCCAATGTTCCCCCCATATACATGGAGGCCTATACAAGGTTCACTGGAAGCACAACTAACCTTATGAATATCTTGATCCGTTGTACAACAAACCTCGACCTCCCCTTTATTAATATAACGATGTTCTAATTTAATGAGAGGTTTATGATATTGATCGCTTTGCTAGGGCTTTTTGAAACGTTCTTCATATTCCGTACCTTGTACGATTCCAATTACCCCCCATGTCCCATGATCATGAATGGGAGTTGTTTGCCCTACATCCCATACAGCTGAAGCAATGGAAAAAGCCTCGTCTGCGGAAACAAAAAGAGGAAACAGGACATACTTTTCTTTATTTGGAACGGTAAACTTTTTTGGCAGTGTATAATTATTTGCAAGTAATTCCTTCATTACCTTGGCAACCTCCGTAGTAATAAGGACCTCGTCTTCTTCCTTCTTGACGATGTAATCTACTTGCTCTATAAATCTATTCATTTTTTGGTCAAACATTTTATCCCTCACTTTACAACGTATTTTTTAAGGTGATTTTTTAATTACTTTATAGCAACATCATTCAAAAACCCTTTAAACCTTATTTTAAAATCGCCATTAACTATCGATTGATAGGCCAATTCTTGGGGACTTGTATTTACTAAATTATTGTCTGTGGTATTTTTGCCTAGATTTATGATAGTTGATCGAGTAAAATCTGGGATTTTTAATATTCCTTCCGCATTGTTTATGGCAGTTTCTTGAACATTACCTGAACTTGAGATGATGTGAATAAGACCGATTGATTTAGCATCTTGTGCATTCAACGTTTCTCCAAGTAGACAAAGCCTTTTTGCCTTTGAATAACCGATCTCATTAATAAGATGCCGCGTTCCTAGAATAACTCCAAACTTAGGGCCAGGAAATTTCATTTGAACAGTTGAAGAGGCAATTCTAATATCGCATGCCACACCAAGGTCAGCTCCAAACCCAAATGCATATCCTTCAATGGCTGCTATAGTTAGCTGCGGCAACTCCATCCACTTCTCTAATGTATCGGCCAATAATTCAAAAAACTCTCCTGAATCAACATTTGATAGCGCTCTCACAAATGAGACATCAATGCCGACGCAAAATGCCTTTGCTATCTCACTTTTCAAAATAACTATTTCGACTTCCCTATTTTTAGATAACAATTCTATTTCTTCACGTAACCTTATCAAAAACTCCAAGTTAACAGCATTAAGCTTTTCAGGTCGATTCATTTTTAATATTTGGATGGTGCTGCCTTCTGACCTAATAAATTCAGATTCTATCAATTTTATTTAAACCCCCAAATAGATATTCATTGGAATTAATCAAACTTATCTGTTACTGCACCAAGAGAAGAACATGATACATTATGTGCGTATTTCCCCAATATTCCCCCTTTATATAGCGGACGTGGCTTCCAGTTACTTTTTCTTTGTTCCATTTCATCTTCTGTGATGTGCATGGTTATTTGTTTACTTTCAGAATCTACTGTTACTAAATCACCTTCGCTCAATAAGGCAATTGGACCACCAACCTGTGCCTCAGGAGCAATATGTCCAACAACCAAACCATGAGTGCCTCCCGAAAAACGTCCGTCTGTTAAAAGTGCGACCTTTTCCCCCAAACCTTTCCCAACTAGTATTGAGGAGGAAGATAACATTTCGGGCATTCCAGGTCCCCCTTTCGGACCCACATATCTAATAACTAGTACATCCCCTTCATTTATTTCATTATTCATTATCGCGTTAACTGCCTCTTCCTCCGTATCATATACTCGGGCTGGTCCCGTCATTTTCTTAACCGAAACCCCCGACATTTTAGCGACTGCACCCTTTGGAGCTAAATTCCCTTTTAGTATTAGGAGTGGACCGTCTTTACTTAATGGTCGACTAATTGGATAAATAACATCCTGGTCATCTGGCAGATCTGATACACCTTTTAAGTTCTCGGCAATTGTTTTTCCTGTAACGGTTAAACACTCACCGTTAATAAACCCTTCTTTTAACAGTAATTTCATTACTACCTGGACACCGCCAACATTATATAAGTCTTCCATTACATATTTTCCACTAGGTTTTAAGTTTGCGATATGTGGAACTTCTCTTTGAATTCGATCAAAATCATCGATTGTTAAATTTACACCAATTGAATGTGCGATTGAAAGCAAATGTAGAACCGCATTAGTAGAACCTCCTAGGGCCATTACAACTGTTATTGCATTTTCAAATGCATCTTTAGTCATAATATTTGTAGGATAAATACCTTTTTGCATCAGATTATAAAGTGCTTTTCCAGCCATTTCACACTCTTCTAGCTTATTTACATTTTCCGCAGGTGTTGATGAATTACCTGGTAGGCACATTCCAAGTGCTTCTATTGCTGCTGACATTGTATTGGCAGTGTACATCCCCCCGCATGCCCCTGCGCCAGGACATGCTTTACACTCTAATTCTTTTAAATTTTCTTCACTAATTAAGCCTTGATTTAACTGCCCTACACCTTCAAAAACAGAAAGCAGATCAATTTTTTCACCCTCAACTTCCCCGGGAGCAATGGTTCCACCATAAACAAATATCCCAGGAACTCCTGCATTTGCAATGGCAATCATACATCCAGGCATATTTTTATCACAACCACCAATGGCTAATAACCCATCTAAATTTTCGCCGCCAACAACTGTTTCAATTGAATCTGCAATGACGTCACGGCTTGGTAATGAATACCTCATACCTTTAGTCCCCATTGCAATCGAATCAGAAACTGTAATAGTATTAAAGATTAATGGAACAGCTCCAGCTGATTTTGCGCCTTTTTTTGCGGCCCTAGCTAGTTCATCAATATGCATATTACATGGTGAAACCTCACTCCAAGTACTTGCAATACCAACCATAGGTTTTTTAAAATCTCTATCTTCCAAGCCGACAGCTCTTAGCATTGCTCGGTTTGGCGCTCTCTTAGAACCCTCGCTAAATACTTTACTATTAATTCGCATTTCCCTATCCATATAATGAAGCTCCTCTCTCCCGCGATTGAAAAAGACTCAGAAACACCAATACGGCCCTTGACAAAATATGAAACTATTTTTTAAAATTACTGGATATCACAATTTAAATGTTTTTTACTCGGAATTGGAGTTAAGCCACTCCTGTAAAATCTCTTGATTATGTTCCCCTAATCTTGGCGGATTCCTATATATTTCGAATTCATAATCAGTCATCATAATAGGGAATCCAATCGCCTTTTCATTTTCTCCATTAGGTAATGTTTGCGTATGAATTATTCCCATATCATTCACATGTTCATCATTTAGAATCTGATGAAAATTATTAATTGGTGCGCATGGCACTCCTTTTTCGTCAAATAATTGAATCCAATCGATCGCATTTTGAGTAGAAAATTGTGCTTGCAGTATTTTACTTAATTCTTTCTGATTTTTAGCCCTTAGCTGCTGGGTTTTAAATCTTTCATCGTCTATCAGTTCAGGTAAACCTGTGATTAAACATACATCTCTCCATAATTTGTCATTTCCGGCTGCAATGACAAATGGCTTATCCTTTGCCCGAAAACCTTGATATGGCGCATTTCTAGGATGTGCTGAACCAAGTCGTTTTGGAGATTCTCCAGTTCCATAGTATTCACTTGTTTGCAAAGCTGAAATACCTAGAAGACTTCCAAGCATTGAGCTATCAATGTGTGCTCCTACTCCATCTCTTTTCGCCCTTAAAAGCGCGGTAGTAATGGTATATGCAGCGTAAAGCCCACATGCAAAATCTCCAATTGGCACCCCGCTTTTTACAGGAGGACCATCTTCCTCTCCGGTTACACTCATTAAACCGCTAATGGCTTGAACGGTTACATCGAAAGCTCCTTTTTTCGCATAAGGTCCCCTTTGACCGTAGCCAGATATCGAGCAATAAACGATTTTCGGATTTACATGTTTTACTTCCTTATATCCGAGACCAAGACGCTCCAAAACACCAGGTCTATAATTTTCGATTAGCACATCAACTTGTGAACATAATTCTTTTAATATATTTAATTGAACTTCATTCTTTAGATCAATAGTTATACTTCGTTTGTTGCGATTTAATGAAGCGAAATTACCACTATATACATCATCATTTTCATTTTTTATAATAGGCGGCCATTGTCTCATTCCATCCCCGCCATCAGGTCTTTCAACTTTAACTACATCCGCTCCCAAATCCGCCAAGAGCATCCCAGTAAACGGACCAGCTGCTATTTGGCCAAGTTCAATTACCTTAATTCCTGAAAGTGGTTTTTTTTCCAATTAAAAGCCTCCCTTTTTTAAAATTTCCTTTCATTGAATAAGACCATTCAATAACAATGTAGAAATTTAATATTAATTACATTAACAGGAGTTAAAAGGCAAAATTGATTAAATATGAAGGTGGTTTTTTAAAATTTTTTGAGTAATGTACTAATGTGGCAAATCTTGCAAACTCAAAGCCTCTTCTCGGGAATTGAACTAGCTAGAAAGTTTGTTAGAACTGAGGTGAAGTAGAAGTCTTTACTTGGTAGGATATTTACTTGAAATGAGTTTGGAAAAATGAATTTTTCTACGGGACAAATTATTCATATAGAACCTTATGTATACATATCTAATAATTTTAAAAAATACTAACCCATAAATCACAGAATGTCAATACATAAAATTCAAAATAATATAAACATTCTGCCTACTTGAGGATATTTTTAAAATCTTATATAAATTAATATGTATACAAATCTAAATTATTCAGTTATTGATAAATCTTAATAGATTTTGTAAATGCAGTATTCTTCATCTCCATTTAGTTTAGTTGAAATTTTATCTAGTTTTAATAGTGAAAGACGATGATTAATTACAACCTTTAACTATTTTGTAATTTTGTTAAAAATTCTAAAGGATTTAACACGATAAATGTCCCATTATTAAATAACGGATTTTGCTTCATTAGCAATGTGATTTTATTTAGCAACAATGCTAAATCATCGCGATCGGATTCACTAATTTGAAACTCTACCCCATATTCAAAAATATCCTGTTCTTTTTCTTCGTACCGAACAATTGTTCTGTTCAAAAATGTGTCTAATTCAATAAGAATTTTCTTAAAACTGTACAAAAATTTTAAGATATTCAGTGGTGCAAAAAACTAAAAACACCTGATGCCTAAAGGCGATCAGGTGCTTTATTGTCAACTTTTAACCATTTCATGATAACTATCTGCTTAAACCATTACAATTGTATAACTTAAAGAAATGGTTAGAAATACTTAAAGTAATGAGCCTGAATAGTTTGAATCACACACAGGAAAGATTCTTTAAAAAATAATTATTAATTCCTTTTCTCCCAATGATTTTACAATACACTTTTCATTGCTTCATTAATCATTTCTACAAAACTACTATATTCCTCCAATTGCTCCCCACTTGGCTTATCCAGTTCAAGAAATAAGTCATTGTCTATATCGGAGCAATACCAAGAAATGTTCGAATCTCCAAAAAACAAATAATTATTTTCCCATTCATCATCTCCCCAAATTTTGTTTGCTCCGATAAAACCATTATTATCATCATCTGGTCGAGCATAGTAGATAACAAGTCCGTTAAATTCAAAACCATTTACTTTTTTTAATAATTCTTCATACTTAGCTGATCCATAGATTTTCACATATATTTTTTGATTTCCACTCTTTTATTGATTGAGTATTCTCATTACTCGCAGGTAACATAATTGACTTTCCATCTTGGTTTTTAATTTTCTCAATTTCAGCCAATAATTCTAAAACCAATTTCACACCTCTTTTATTTAGTTGTAGGATAAATAATTCCTTCTGGGATTGGCCAATTTATCTGAATTGAATCTCCAACCTTCAACCCTTTAGTTAATTCCTTTTGCGAATTAGTAAAAGCTTTATGGTATGGATCGTTTTTAATTAGTATCAAATTTTGGAAATCATTTGTTCCGCCATCGTCTGAAGGTAGTTTATGATGCACCTGATATCCATCTGGAACCAATCCTTTTTTTAGATTATTTATATCTGTTTCCGTCAAACCTGAATTTTATTAGTTGTCTTATTTTATTTTCATCCCTTACAATTTTTTGTAGAAAGTTTTTTCTAACAGAACCATTAAATTTATTTCTCAATTGTTTGAACTCATCCCGATCACGTTTGATATAGGTCACTTCTTTTTCAAAGATGTTCTTCAGTAGAACTTCATTACCTTTCAATTTACCAACGTGTTCAGTACCCTTACCAGTCCTCTTAGTTACAACCTTAACACCCATCTCATCCAACTGCGAACTCTTAATTCGCTAGATAAAATCTTTCGCATCTCCAAATTTTCACTTTACTTCTCTCTTTCTTCCATGTACTCTCTTCGTATTTCAGACAACGTTTTTCCCTTTTCTACATGTTCCGTAAAGGCATAAGTTTCAACGGATGACCAGCCAGTTACTTCCCTTAGCCATTGCTGAATAGATTTTTCCTCTCCGCCAACTTCAACATTTCCATTTGATAACAAGACTGCTGTTGAATCATGATTCTTTGCTTTTAACATATCACCTGCTTTAACTACTTCCCACTCCAACATGGAATCAATTCTTGGCAAGTTACGTCTTTGCGAGGATCTTTTACGTTTAATTTTTGAAGTCGATGTTTTATCTATTAAATCCACATAATAATCTTCGTAGTGATCTAACGGCAAGATTTTTTGACTTTCGATATATAATTCATCATTTATTTTATATGGAATCAATTTAAAGCAATACATTTCCACGCCATTTTTGTTTAGCCAGGCAACAGCTGACTTTGTTTGCTCATCAAAATCCGATGCAACTAATATAATTTGCTGACGCTGATTGAAATCCTCAATGGAAATATTGTTATCTTGAAAAAAAGTGACGATATTTCGATTGGCTTGTTCAGTGATCGTTAAGGACGGATCCCTCTTTGTATCTATACTTTTCTCTAAAAAAGGCGCATAAATTTTACTTATCAAATCTTCTATATCTTTTACCGTTGCAAATCCTGCAGCATAGCGAATTGCTTGAAATTCAAATGCTTCTTTTCTTGCTTCCATATCCTTTCGATCTCGCTTAATTTCAATTAGAACCAAATCCCCATTTTGATTTAATCCAACTAAATCACAAATCCCATTACTTGAATTCCTCACTTGTTGACCAACGATTAACATCGATTCATCTTCTGCAATTAGATTTGTATTATTTTTTATTAACACTTCTACATCATGCTCGTTCATCTGTAACTCCGAAAAACTCGTAGGCTCGATAGGTATCGCCTCTTTATTTTTTATGTGATACAATTTTGTCTCTCCTTTATAACGGAAAATAATAATCCGTCCTACAATTAGCTAAGACACACCCAGTACAAAAACATAAGGGAAAAGCTTACGAAAGACTTGTCCCATAATCTTCCTGGGGATTGCAAACAATTCCATGTCTAAAGATTATTACAGAACGTATTAATTTCCGATTTCAATTCACTGAATAATTTTGGTTCAAAAATATTCTTAAGAGTTGATAGAGAAATTGTTTTTTGTTGGGGATAGTCTTGATTTAATTTTATTGTTGGCACGACATAAAACTCCCACTGGCGTGTATCGAGTGGATTTACTATTTCCACATTCTTCTCTTTTAATAAGCAGAATACGTAAATGTCTGCATTTCTTGCTGCTTCCGGGCTATATGTATTTGTATTATAGTCGTACTCCTTTTTAGGACCGATATTAAAAATAATTTTGGAAAGTGTCCCCTTATACCAAGCTTGGATATAGGATGCTGATTTTACTTCAATTTTCATATCTTTGTATTTTAAATCATAAGAATCCCATTCTATTCTAGTTTGGTTAAGAGCTCCAATCGCAGCACCCACTAAGAATTCGGCAAAGATCCCCCTTAATGAGTTAGTAAGTAAATTAGAGAAACCCCATTTCCAAAAATCCGAAATCGTTAAGTCCGTTCCAATAATCGTTTTTTCTAAATTCGATGGATTGTTGAAATCCAACAATTTTCACTCCTTTTCCTAATCTTTTGCTCCAATTCAATTCTTATTATTTACTCATTAATTAATGATTAGTCAGCATGAACAATTTTCCCTATTGGTTTATAAACTAAATGGAGATGTATAGCCCCATCTCCATTTCTTATTATTTATTTGGTTGTATACCAGCGGTTAACCTTAACAAACAATCTACAACAACTTATCCTGATTCAAATCCACGGCATATACCGTTACTGCCCGATGGTCAGCTTTTAATAACTGCCTCTTAGTCAGTAACCCCACTAATGATATAATCATAAAGATTATGATTTACACTGTTTTCCAACACCATGTTCATAGGAATCACTGGCTTGCTGTCTAATCATGTTACTATTTTTACAGAAAAATAAGCGCTAAATGGAGAAAATCGTATTCGTAGGGTCCAATATACATAAAGTAACGAATACTCCCATTTACACACAAGGCCTCACCCTCAACTCTGGGTCTGGCCCTTTTGTTCAGAATCCTTGGTTTTCCAAAATTTATAGAAAAAGGGATATCTTTTTTTCAAACCACAATGGGATGCTTTTCTTATGTGGATTGCACGTATTTACGAATTCAGAAACCTTTTCTATTGAGCCTTTCTCCAAACCTTAGAAGCTGAATGCTTTCGGTTTGTTTTTCTAATAATACTCCTCAATTCGTTCCACCTTTTAGAGGCACCATTTATGAGTTTGGTTGTTTGATAGCCAGCCGCCAGATCAAGTTGTTCTTCATTTGTATGCTCATTTAGATAACCGGATGAAAGATTTTGTGGCCATCATTCTTCTGCGATTTCCAACTCTTTGTAATAATTCTCTACAATCGGATGAATGTCGGGGTTTGAATCATAATAGGTATTACCAATTTTATTTAGAGTGAATTTAAATTCTTTATTACCATCAAAAAGTGTAATAGCATATCGCCACCCAACACTTTTTTCTTGATTGTTTTGCGGAGTAAATTTAATATCTTTAATCAGAGATAGAAATTCATCTATTTGTTCTTGCTTAGTTATATCTTTTGAAGCACCAGTTGAACCATCTTGAATGTTGACTTTATCAACATTTTCAATTTTAGCATCCTTAAAAAATAATTCTAATGATTGCGTTTTTCCATTTGTACAAGCGGAGACAAAAAACAGACTTACCAACAAAATTAGGAAAAAGGATTTTTTCATTTTACCACCTCAAAATTATACTTTACCTAACTAACTTTTATGTTCCTTGTCCAATAACCTTATTATTGCTTCGTTTTGTTCTTTTAATTGTTCCAATAGCTCTATCTGTCTCTTGGATTTTTTGTAAGAACTTCTAAGTAAATCATAAATAAAGCCCAATGCGACGAATAGCAAAATCGCATAAAACAACATCAGCATCATTCCCTTCATCATTAATAAAGGTGCCTGATCCCAACTACGTTAATACTTTAAAACAGCAGGGGTCGGGCATACTGTCCTATGACATTGTCATTACTTACGATTACGACAGGTCTTCTTTTTCCATTTAACTCTATTGTCCAAACCTCTCCGCGTTTGCCTGTCTTATTTATCTTCTTTGCCCCCAAAAATTTCTTCGTTTTCTTTTAAAATCTGATCCTTTGGGGGTCTACTATCAAAATAATTATCAAATAACAAATTAAGTAATTTTATTCGTTCCCCGTTATCCATTTCTTGTATTGCCTTCATTACCTCGTCAGCAGTCATTTATAACCACCTCATTTTAAAAAGATTTATTTTAATCAATTATACAATAGAAATGAATTTTCAATAAAAAAAATCGTGGAAATTTGTTATGTATTTTTGGCTCCCAAAACTTTACCGTCAACTTAATGGTGCCAGAGCCCCACCGCAATATACGCTTTTAAATCACAGTTTCCCCTAATTGTAAGACCTTTAAATGCTCCTTCGGCAGTTGCCGTTTTTCCCATTCTTGTAGTAAGCGCTCTAAGGCTTCGGGTCCTGTGTCGTCTGCCAATCGGTAGGCTCCATAATGCATGGGAACAAATTGTTTTGCTTTTAATTCGATAAAAGCCTTCACACTGTCTTCAGGTGAAATATGCGAATCTGCCATAAACCACTCCGGTTCATACGCACCAATTGGCATAAACACGGTATCAATCGAATATCGTTCTGCTATTTCCTTAAATCCTGGGAAATAGCCTGTATCCCCAACAAAATAAAACGTTTCGCCGGCAGTTTGAAAAATCCACCCTCCCCAATGGGAAGTATTCATATCGTTCAGCGTTCGTCTTGTCCAGTGCTGAGCAGGGACAAACTGAATTTGCACGCCTTTGTATTCAGCCGATTCCCACCAATTCATTTCGATTACCTTTTGATACCCTTTTTTTATAAAAAGTGACTTCAACCCAATGGGAACAAAATAGTGAGGGTTTCCTTTCAGTTTTTTCAACGTTGGAAAATCAAGATGATCGTAATGTCCATGAGATATCACCACAACATCAATTTCCGGCAGTTCTCCCAATGGAATTCCTGGTTCGGTTAATCGTTTCTGAAAACCCATTCGCTTTGCCCATACCGGATCGGTAAGAATATTAAGCCCATTAAGTTGAAGCAAAAAGGTAGAATGTCCAATCCACGTGTAGGATGTTCGACATCTGTTATCTCTAAGTTCTTCAATCATTTTGTAGTGACATTGTGGTATATTTTTCGTTAAATCCTTCACTTTGCTTCGTCTTTCTTTTTGCCACTTTCGCATATCTTGAAATGATTTTTTGTTCGTTACATCATTTAAATTGCTATATCTTGTTTTCACAATCTCACCTTTTAAATAGCTTTTTTATTCATCTTAACAAAGCTTTGTCCTGTTATCCATTTCAGCGTACTATTTTTGTCCTACAAATTGAACAAAATTTTTAAAACATTAGAAGGTTTTTCACACTCGAAGAAGCAGGAATTTGGCTTTACCGGATCAGCAGCAAAGTCCTAACGGTTACATCTAGGAATAATGTACTAATTTCACTCGAAATTCGTTTTCAAAGGTCTGTAAAACAGTTGGAAGTTGTATGAATGCATAAAAAAATATTGGAGGGACTAAACATGAATGAAACATTAAGAAACTCGGTTAAAACGATGGTAAAGGAAACATTCGAAGGACCCCCAGTTCCTGTAAAAGGAAGTTGGTTCACAAATTCTGAACCGAATTCTGGAATTTTCGGTGTACTAGAGGGAATGTCTTGCGACCTAGCCTCAATGTCAATTCATGGAACAACATTGGCTGCACATACTGATCACGTCCGCTATCACATGTGGGGAACCAATAAAATCTTAGAAGAAGGGAAACAACCGGAAATGAATTGGGGACAGAGTTGGGATATTCTTTCAGTAGATGAACAGCAATGGAACCGCATTCAGGTAGGCTTGCGGAATGAATACTTATCACTTTTGGAATCGATTGACGCTATTGAATGGAATGAACTACTAGCCAATGAAGTGTTATCCTCTTTGTCTCATTCAGCGTATCACCTTGGATCCTTTCGCCAAATGTTAAAAGTGGTCAAGGTGTAGCTTTGACATAAAATCGATCAATCCGTCTCTAACCCCTACATTTTAAGGCAATAAAAAGAGTCCATTTTGAAAAGAATTTTAACAAAATGGACTCCTTACTAAAGATTTATGTTTCAGTTTAAATAGCTCTTAAATGAAAAATACGCGCTTAACCCTGTTGAGGGATAGCAACCTATAATGGAATAAGTATATGCATAATTTCACTAGTGGGGAACAGTCCTTTAGTACTTCAAATCCTTCAGGATAGATCCTTATCGACACTTCTTTGAATCTGACATTTTGTTTTTGATTAAGTTATGGAGTTCTTCTGTAGTTTTCCTTTGCTCCGTTGAACCATGCCTAGACTGCCTCTTTGTAATTTCCTTGTATGAAATCTGATCAGTATTACCCCATTTCTTCCAGGGTACTTTATCGTATTTATGGTGCTGGTAATACTTCCACGGATAGATACTCCCCGGTGCATAATTATACGTGCCCATGTTAACTGGATCGTTTACCATCTGACCCATCTCAGCATGATAGACAACTTCAAAGCGACCATTTGATGATATTAACTTCACATTATAAGCAGCGTCATATTCGCTTACTTCATACCGGTGATATCTAGCACTGAATAGCTGCCATTTGCCACATGCCACTAGTTCAATCATTTCTTCTAATTGTTCAGGCGCTCCTCCATATCGATTCAGTTCATTGCGAAAATAATGAATCTCTTCCGTGATATAAGAGAGTTGCTTGACATGTTGATCAAATGTCTCAAAAAACAGATCAAATTGCTTATGCCCATTCAGAAGCTCTTGATTTTCCTCTAAATCATCCATCATAAGCGTTAGGATTGCGTGTGATGCAATTGCTTTAGATGTGTCAAATATATACCATTTTCGATGCTCAGAGCGAATTTGATCATACTGGTCTAAGAGTTCAGAAAAGTATGCCTCTGATAAAAAATTGGCCTTGATCGCTACAGGCACAATCGGGTATACAAGGTTTTTCCCTTGTCGATGGTACCAGTATATCGACACTAAAAACAGGGAAAGAAGAATGATAAGAACCTTTTTGCGGGACCGTCTTCTGATTACTATCCTAATTTTTTGCCCCTCCTCTCCTCCCAATTTCTATCATTCCTTGTCAACCTTTTTCTGTATTTCCTGCCCTACACTTTGATTTTTTTCACTTTTTTTAAGGACAACCACAAACAAAACGATTAGTGTATTAATTGATTTACAAGTATTCTTAGGTCCTCCCGTCTAGTTCTATAGTTAGAAAAAGTCTTTTTTGTATCGAACAGCTAGATAGATTCCTGAAGCGAGGAATGCAAGGGAATATTTAAATAAGAAGAAAATTTGCCACATAAATTCTTTAGGGAAAATTATGTCGCATAAAATTACTACCCATAGAGTAATGAGGGCACTTTTTAAAGATATTTGCGTTGTTCTTTCGTCAGCTTTACCAATTTTTTTGTGAAATACGTATGTTAAAATCCCTCCGACAAAAAGTAATACAAAACCGCTAACAATGAGAATATTCCAATTTTCCTGAGAATGTTCAGCCCAAGACTTTAAAGGGCTAAAAATTGCGTTAGAAATATCTGAGATATTAATTGCCATTTTGACCACTTCCTTTCTCATAAGTAAAAATGTCATTTACATCAACATTAAAAAATGCGGCAATTCGAAAAGCCAACATTAGTGTCGGAACATAATTTCCTTTTTCCATTACGAAGATGGTTTGTTTGGAAACCCCGACTTTCTCTGCTAATTCTTGTTGTGACATTCTGGCAAGTACACGAAATTCATAAACCTTATTTGATATCGAGTCACCAAAATCTTTCTTCATGACTACCACCTCTTGAATCAAATTGTAAACTAAATTTCTATAAAAGTAAAGTATACTTATACAAAATAATCAAATAAATTTACTTTTACATAGATTACTTTAATTTAACAAGAGCCAGAATTCAGAAAGAACCTGACGTCGGGTTCACGTATCGATCTAGTGTAATTTAGGTTTTTGGTGGTGCATTTTATGACATTCGAACAAAGGTGCCTGACCCACCGCGATGTAAAGCTTTAATACACTAGGGATCAGGCGCTTAGTCTTGGTAAAAATAAATTTATCATACTAATTCAAATCCTACGTTTTTCACATTCCTAAATTCAAAACTATCATATATACTATTTTTTGAGAGGGAGGTGATAAAATGGAACAAGAAACAATACTAAAAGAAATATTGCAAGCATTTAAAATATATTCTGAGAAAATTGATAATAAGTTGGATATGATGAAGAATGATGTGGAATCCAAGATGGATACTATGAAGATGGGGCTGGAATCCAAGATGGACTCTATGAAGATGGAGTTGGAATCCAAAATGGACCGTATGGAGATGAAAATGGATTCAGGTTTTGCCCGTGTGGAAGAGCGACTAGATAGATTGGAAAAGAAGCAGGACGGAATGCGTGTTGAGATAACAGAAAACTAAGAAACAATAGACTTTATTTTAAATAAAACTGCTCAGCAAGAGAGAAAACTTCAGCAACCCATTAATCGGCAACTATAATATCCTCACAATTTGCTATTTCCTCAATATATTGAACCCAACCCTATAGATTCCGTCACTGTGAACGCCAGAAGAATGTCAAGATCTGTAAAAAAATTGAGTAATTGGGCCTGACCCATGGTGTGGCAACGCTTTAGCGCACTGGAGGTCAGGCCCTTTTATCCTAGTAATTTAGAAAGCCTTTAAAATGCCCGTATAAGCATCGTCATACTAATAGGATAAGAAGCAAAATTAACCCACAACTACGTTGACTTAATTATAAAACCCTACTTAGAAACTCCCTAGTACGTTCTTCCTTTGGATTTTGAAATATCTCATTTGGATGTCCAACTTCTACAATTTTCCCATCATTCATGTAGTGCACCCAATCAGCTACCTCTCTTGCAAATCCCATTTCATGGGTTACAATAACCATTGTCATTCCTTCATCTGCCAGTTGTTTCATGGTTTCAAGTACTTCTCCAACGAGCTCCGGATCTAGTGCTGAAGTTGGCTCATCAAATAGCATAATATCAGGTTTCATCGCAAGTGACCTTGCTATGGCTACCCTTTGCTTTTGTCCACCTGACAAATTATTAGGGTATACATGGGCTTTTTCTTCTAATCCAACCTTCTTTAACAATAAAAGGGCCTCCTCTTTCGCAACTTCTGGATTAACCTTTTTGACGATAATCGGTGCTTCTATAATATTATCAAGAACTGTTTTATGAGGGAATAAGTTAAAGTGCTGAAATACCATTCCAACCTTTTGTCTGATTTCACTAAGTTTGTCTTTTTTGGGATTAATCGTTTTGCCACCAATCCTAATTTCTCCACTATCCATCGTTTCTAAAAAGTTTATACATCTTATTAACGTGCTTTTTCCTGATCCACTTGCTCCGATTAAAACAATTACCTCACTTTTTTTGATTGTGAGGGAAATATTCTTTAATACATGCAAATTTCCAAAGCTTTTGTTCAAATGGTTTATAGCTATCATTTCGGTCGCTTCTTCTTGCAAATATATCCCCTCCCATTAATCTCCTTTTGCAAACCGTTTCTCTACGCGATTAAATATAAATGTAAATGCAATAACAATAATTAAATAGTAGATTGCTACAATAATGAAATAAGTTAATTCATCAAATGTTTCAGCAGATAACCGTCTAGCCATCGCGAATAATTCATCCATTGCAATAAATGCAGCTAATGAAGATTCTTTTAGTGATAATATAAATTGGTTGCCTAATGGAGGAACGGAATGTCGAAATGCCTGGGGTAAAATGATTCTTCTCATCGTCTGTGCCTTTGACATACCGAGGGAAAGACCCGCTTCCATCTGACCTTTATCAATAGATTGTATGGCCCCTCTAAAAATTTCTGCTATATAGGCACCACTATGAATAGCTAAAGCCAGTGTAGCGGACGCAAATTGCCCTAGGTCAACGATTTGATAAAATCCGAAGTATAAAATGAAAATTTGAACTATCAATGGGGTTCCACGAATTATAGCAATATATAAATCTGCAAGATACTTCCCACCTGGTACTGAAGATAGCTTTAATAAAGCGAAGAATAGCCCAATAATCGTTCCAACTATGATTGAGGCAAGAGTAAGCTCAAGCGTTAGGAGCAATGGCTTCATAAAAAAGGGAAAAGTTCGAATAAATTCTTCCAAAACATGTTGGAATCCCGGCAATACAAGCACCTCCTTGAAATAAGTAGTTAACCTAACAGACTACTTTGGGTCTATTAGGCATAGTGGTAGGATTATTGTTTTTTACTAATATCACGACCAAAATATTTTTCACTTAATTCTAAGTAGGTTCCATCTGCCTTAATTTCGGCTAAAGCTTTGTTTATCTTATCTAACAGTTCAGAGTTGCCTTTTTGAACGGCAATCCCATGCTGTACTTCTGATAACATTGGACCAGCAATTTTAATTTTCATCCCTGTTTGTATTGCAATCTCACCAACAGTAATATCAGTAATTGTCACCTCATGCTTCCCTTGTTCCAAGGCCCTTAAAGCTGTTATATCACTGTCATAGGTTGCTATTGAATCTGTATATTCTCTTGCCATTTTTTCGTGTGTTGTTCCCAATGCAACTGCTACATCTTTCCCTTTTAAGTCATCAAGCGTGTTAATATTATTTTCATCAGGTTGAACAAACAATTGTCCTCCCGAAATGTAGTAAGGGTCAGCAAAGTCCACTGCTTGTGCTCTCTCTTCAGTGATAACATGACTGGCAATGGCTGCATCATAGCGTCCTGTCTGTACTCCAGATATAATGCCAGAGAATGGGGTTGTTGAAGCTTTAGGCTCAAGACCTAATCGCTTAGCAATTTCAAAGCCGATATCAATATCGAATCCAGTTAATTCCCCATCTTTAAAGTAACTAAATGGTTGATATTCCCCTGATGCAACAAAATGGAATACCCCTTCTTTCTGAAGCATGGATTGTTTTTCCACTGATGAATTACCTTCTTCATTATTTGTATTACTTGAACTATTGGTCGCATTTTTCGTATTACTCGAACTATTCGAGCTATTGGACGATTCACTACATGCAGCAAGCAATAAGCTAAATACAAATAGTACGGACAACACTTTAATCATCTGTCTCATTTTTCCTCTCCCCCTATTCATCTTTTTTCTACAACACCAATTATTGCAATTATCATGCCAAGATTATCTGTTATATCTAGAACGAGGTAATGAGTGCTTTTAGATGACTATCCATAGAGGATTTTATTATGTGATGTTTATTTTTTTTCAGCCTTTTTCAATAGTAAAGGACAAATAATTTGAAATTTATCAAGAATGGGCTATTTTATTTGATCAATTGCCATGGTATTGAATCGATAATAGAAAAAATGTGGGGTTTTCCTCTACCATTAAAATAAACCCCTTTTCTCTTTAAATAGTGAGGATAGTTGGTAAAGCCAGTTTGATAGTTGTGATAATCCTAAATTATTAAAAAATGTAAACTGAGTCGACAATGGCTCATATACTATGCATATCGATTCAAATAAAAAACAACTGTGAATGGGAGGGATGAGGGATGAGTAAAATTATTGAGGAAACCCTATCCAGTCAACTTTTTTTCTCCATCTTAGATAGTCTCTCGGACGGTATTTATATAACTGATAAGAAGGGTCTTACCCTGTGGTTAAATAAATCCAGTGAAAACTTATGTGGAGCACCTAGATCGAAGTTAATTGGAATAAATGTGAAGACGTTGGAAGAACAAGGTGTCTTTTATCCATCCATTACGATGATGGCATTTGAATCGGGAGAAACAGTCTCAGCTGTACAAACCCTTAGATCTGGTAGAAAAATACTCGTAACTGGTCATGTAATTCCAGATTCCGAAGGAAATACCGAATTTGTTATTGCACACTCCCGTGACATTTCAGAAACGATAAAGACTACCGCTCAATTAGAGGAAACGCAATTTCTTTTAAAAAGATACATTGAGGAGTACCAAATCATAAACCGACAACAAAATCAAAAGCTTTCCAATCATATTTTTGTTGGGGAAAGTCGAGAATTTAATAACTTGTTAGAATTATTAAAGAAGGTAGCCGTTGTAGATTCAACCATAATAATTACCGGTGAAACAGGTGTAGGAAAAAGTTTAATCGCTGAATATATTCATAAACTTAGTCACCGTAGTAAAAAACCATTTATTCAAGTTAATTGCAGTGCTATCCCTGAATCATTAATAGAGTCCGAATTATTTGGTTATAAAAAAGGTGCCTTTACAGGAGCAAATACTACTGGAAAAATTGGTCTTGTTAAAACAGCAGAGGGAGGAACCTTATTTTTAGATGAAATTGGCGACCTACCCTTCCACCTTCAATCAAAACTATTATTGCTTTTGCAGAATAATACATATATGCCAATTGGAGATACAAAAAATTACGTTGCAAACGTGCGAATTATTGCAGCTACAAATTCAAATCTAATTGAATCCATAAACCTAGGTAAATTCCGACGCGATTTATATTATAGGCTAAGTGTACTTCCAATACATGTTCCGGCTTTACGGGATCGGTCGGAAGATATTTTCCCTTTACTCCATTATTACTTAAAGAAGTGCAATCGAAAATATTATACAACGAAAAGTATATCGAATGATGTGCTCGATTTATTAAAAAACTACACTTGGCCAGGGAATATTAGAGAACTAGAAAATCTTGTAGAGAGAATGGTCATAATATCTAAAGCAGATATCATTCAGGTTCATGATTTACCTGAAGAAATCAGGAACACTAACAAATTTGAAAATTTATTTTCTTTTGAAAGTGCATTTTCCCTTAATGAAAAAATAAAACAAATTGAAACGGAATTAATCTTAAAAGCTTATCGGTTACATGGTACAACTAGAAAAGCAGCAGATGCCCTTGGAATTACACAGTCATCCCTAATGCGACGCGTAAAGAAATATGGGATTCAACTTCCAAAATAAATAAGAGGATCCATATAAGGTCTACGAACCCTTGTATTGTTTGGTGAGATTTAATATTATCAAAAACAATGAGTGGGGGAGGTCAGAACCTGCCTCCCCCATAACTACTCAAATGATGGGATGACCATTCCATCACTTTTTTATTTTTATTTTCTCAGGTATAGTCATCCAGTACTCTGGGTCTTCTAAGCCAAGCCGCCAAATCCCGATTCCTCGTAAGTTATATTTTTCTACCAGGTCTAGCTTATACTGCAGACTATCACTATTCTCGAACCAAACCTGATGGCTATGTTGTTCTGCATCTACATAGCTGAAATGAGGTGTTTGCGAACGGGAGTCCCAACGAACTTTCGCTTTATATTTTGTTTTCTGAGCCATTACCTCTTCATATGAGCTATACTTGGCATCGGCTGCTGTTGTATCCCAGTCCCATCCATAACCTGCGATACCGAGTAAAATTTTTGATGGTGGGACCCTCTGTTTCAAAGCATAACGAATCGTTGCTTCTGTCCAATCGACTGATGCTGTTGACCCGGGTGTTGTTCTTGGGTTGTGTTCATCGTATGTCATAATCATTAACCCATCAGAATATTGACCAAGTTTTTCGTAATCAAACCACGGTGACCATGGATTAGCACGGGAATCACCTGTGTTTGCGGGGACTGAAATCGTAACTACTTTTCCATCACGATTTAGTGCATCAGACAATTCCTTTATCAGTTGGCTAAAGGAATCTCGGTCAGTCAAATTCAAATTTTCCATGTCGATATTAATGCCGTCATATTTAAACTTAGTCATTTCATTACGTAGGTTCTGAATGAAAACATTCCGGTTTTCATCGTTATTAAGTACATTACTCGCTACCTGCTTCCCCTTCTCCACGGTTTCATAAAAGAGATTATGTACAACCATATATACCTTTAGGTCTTTATCATGAGCACTCTGAATAACTTTTCTTTTATGTTCTGCTGTAACCGATTCTATTAGACTGCCTGGACGTTTATCATCAAGCTTATACCAAAAAGGTGCAATGATGCTTAAACTGGCGAATTGCGAGTCAACTGTAGGTTGAGACCCTGGATACGTTCCTTCCTGTTCTGTGTAGAAACCTAAAACTTCACGAATAGTTTTATCATTTTTGTGTTCCTCTTTTCTTTGCAATTGACTACACGATGACATTAGTAATAAGGCCATGCTTAAAGAAATGATGGTGATTGCCCAATAACAATTCTTCGCCATAATACACCTTCTTCTAATTCGTATATCTCTTAAGATGATTAGAAAAGGTACAACTTATTCACGAATTGAATTTACACCCTTAAAGGATTTCGGGAAAAAGACCATTACAAGTTAATTTAAGTAGTTCGGTTTTGAAGAACAAAATGCATTTAGAAGGCAAAATCTAAACAGAATTAGTAACCGAATTAACATTATAAATAACATAAAAATTGGCATAAAAAACGCTCATAGCAAAAAAACCTGTGATTTTTATATTCACAGGTTCATTAAACAATTTCTCTTTAATTTTATAGTGAAGGTACAATAGTCCAATGCTAATACCTGCTATAACTGCAATCTCCTGAATACTGGTTGCAGCAAAGAGTTTATTGCAGCAGAATGGATTTTATTTTTAGTAGCAGTCTCATTGCCTCATATTGTTCTTTAGTTCTAGGCGGGAATTCTCCCTCCTTTTTGCTTTTTCCATTATCTTAAAGAAACATATGTTACTTTTTTACGTATTTTAAAGACAAAAAATTATTGATTCCAATTTTCTTAGCCCTAATTTCTGGAAGAGGCTTTCTTTTGTACTCTTCAAATCCCAATTTGTTATATAAGTTCATTGCCGAAATAGTCGTATCTGCAACCTCTTCAATGACATAATCATTGTACGTAGTGTTTTCAATGATATGCTTTATGATTTGAGATGCTACACCCTGTCCTCTAAATTCTGAAGCTGTTCCAACAAACTCAATCGACCCTGCATTGGGAGGAAATTCTTCAAAAGGCGCTTCAAATTCCTTCTTTAGAAAGATCCCTGCCATGCTTCCCTTGAAAAACCCTAGATGCTTCCTTAATTCCATTTTATTTAATCGAACCGATCTATCGGCACCATCTGTGCATGCTGACATTCCAGCAATTTTTTTATTAGCTATCGCTACATAAAATTGATTCAAAACAAACATATGGGCAAAAGCTTTTGCAATTTTATTTTTATCCTTTGAAAAAAACACGAGCCATTGTGAGAAGCCTTCCGAAAAAATCTCAGACATTTGTTTCCTCACATCAAAATCCACTTTATCTGCTTTCACAATAATAAATTTATAATTTTCAGATTCCATATATTAAAATAAGAACTTTCCTATATTGTTATTCCTTTTCAATAAAAACACTCCTTACATTTCTCATTCTTATATAACCTTCATAAACTGCACTGTTACTTGAAAAAGGAAGAAGCATACCGTTCTTTCAGTAACGCACCCAATAGTTTAAGTACATTTGTTCACAAACTTTAGATTCAACTTCAATTATTACAGGAATGCTGCACCGTTTATATAATAAGAAAAAGATCTCCTCGTTATTTAAGAAAGCAGCTTACTGTACAAAAAAAGACCACCCTTATTATTTAAGTACAGCATCTGTTATTTTTGTGCATATTTCTTACAAAATAAAAAAGCTAACTCATTCAAGCGTTTCTGATATTACTTAAAGATGTCTTTCACTTTTGGAATTAAGTATTCTAACTATTTAATCTTCATAGTCGAATGGTGTTTATTCGTAAAACAAACCTTTTTTATCTAAAGATCACGCATGTTCCAAACAAGTTCTCCATTCTCGTCCCATATACTATGGTGGCGAATGAAACCAATCTTTTCAAGAACTCGAAAGGAAGCAATATTCCAAGAACGCACAGTAGACCACAGACGTCGCCGTCCAGTTGCGACCGCAGCTTCTATAATAGCCGATGCTGCTTCAGTCGCATAGCCATTACCGTGGACTCTTTGGAACAGTTCGTAGGCGATTTCAGGCTCTTCTAGAGTAGAACGACCGATAATTAACCCGCAATATCCAATAAAATCTCCATCCTCTTTGCGTCGGATCGTGAGTAGACTTATACCACTTTCCAGTGCTCTGTCGCGAAAACTGATAACTTTTTTGTGAGCAGCGTCAAGAGTTGGCTTTGCAATGCCCCGTTCCCCAACAAGTTCCCTATACCAGGATGCATCTGATTCCTCCCACATACTCAAGTAGAGCCGTTCAGTTATTATTTCAAAATTCATTGACGAGAATCTATTTGTCATTTTATAACCTCCTTTTCAAGTCATGATATTCTCACGAGAAACATTTTATTTTACTTGTTAGTCGAAAATTAAATTAATGTTCATAAAAACATGTTTCAATATTAGTTTCGAAAAAACCCTTTAATTATCTCTACTAATTCCTTACTTAAAATTAATTTCATTCTTTAATAAATCTGCCCGTTATCTTAATAACTTCAACAAAAAAAGCGTTAATCCTTCTTCGAATAACGCACCCTATAGTTTAAGTAGAAACCTTCACAATAACTTCTACCATTAACATAATCCAATCCCTAAAATGTGTTTCTAGACTCCTGTACAATAAAAAAGACGCCTTCTTATTAAAGAAAAGCGCCCTTTAATTGAAGATCGTGCAACAATAATTTTAGATAAATAGATGCCTATGATATTGCACAAAAGTCCATTAGCCTAAGTAATGTCTGTAATAATTTGTAATAAAGATTCATTTTTAATATTCCTTTTTGGGTATATTCAGAAAGAATATTGATTAAAAGGAGTTGGGAGAATAAGAGATGGATTATACAACAATCTTAAGCGCTCTTGCCGAGCCCAGTAGGTTACAGATTGTTGAATTACTTCGTAAGGGCCCACTAACAGTGGGAGAAATAGCAGACCATATTCATATTCGTCAGCCTCAAGCATCTAAACATCTCCGTGTACTACATGAAGCAGGAATGGTGGAGTTTGATGCAGAAGCGAATCGTCGAATCTACAAGCTGAGATCAGAGCCCTTCAAAGCCTTAGATTTATGGCTGAAAGAATACCGTGACATTTGGAAAGAAAAATTCGACAACTTGGATCGTTATTTGGAGGATCTGCAAAAAAGAGAAAATAAAGAGAATGAAAACTAAAATTATTGGAGGAATCACAATGTCAACTCAAATCAAAATCACTCATACTTTCAATGCTCCACGTGAACTTGTGTTTAAGGCATTAATTAAATCGGAACACCTAATGAATTGGTGGGGGCCAAAAGGATGGACATTCAAGGTTTCTAAATCGGATTTCCGTCCGGGCGGTGTCTTTCACTACAGCCAGAGACCTGCTGACGGCAACGTAATGTGGGTTAAATTTGTATACAGTGAAATTATTGCACCAGAGAAAATTGTTTACACCAGTTTCTTTTCTGATGAAGAAGGTAACACTGTACGTGCACCCTTTGACGCAAATTGGCCAATGGAAACCCTGAATACCATTACGTTAACCGAGGACGAAGATAAAACAACTCTTACAATGATTGTGGCTCCCGTATCTCCGACTGAGGAAGAGATCAAAACCTTCGAGGATTCAAAAGAGATGGCTCAGGAAGGTTATTCCGGAACCTTTGATCAATTAGATGAATACCTAACAAAGTAATAAGTCGTTTCAAATAGCCACAACAAAAACACCGACCACCGGTGTTTTTTGTTATTTATGACTATCCCTTCTTTAGCTTAACAATAATCAGTTTCAAAATTTCATCGTTCGTAAAATAAGTTACTCTGCAATCTGGCCCGATTGCCGAAGATCAAGATAATAATCATGATTCCTGCCTTTAGCTTGTTGAACTAAACCAGCTAATAGGATGTCAATATTTTTCTGTAAAATTGTTATGTACTTAATGATATACTAAAAGTGCTTATGCCCAAAAACTTTCCTATTCCGTAATGGAAGGTTTTTCATGTATTGCTTAATAGTCACTTTTATTCTAAATCAAGGAAAGTTTCTTTACGTTTTAGTAAGGCATAAATCCAATGAATAAGTTTGTTTATACATGCAATCACAGCTACTTTAAAGGGCTTTCCTTCATCTCGCTTTCTATCATAGAACTCTTTTAACTTCTTATTGCGAGAGCCCCTAATTCCACAGAGAACAGCCATATATAATGCATGTCGTAACCTACTTGAACCTCTTTTGGTAATCCGATTTATCGTTGCTGTAAATTTACCAGACGAATGTACACTCGGATCAATTCCAGAGAAGGCAACCAGTTTTTTAGGATGATTAAACCCCTCAATCTCACCAATTTCAGAAAGAATCGTTGCAGCGATTTTTTTACCAATCCCAGAGATTGATTTGATAATCTTATATTCTTCTATTTCTCCTGCCAGGGCATCTATTTGAGCATCTAACTTTGCTAGATGCTCTTGGTACTGGAGAAGCATCTGAATATACATTTCAAGACTTATCAAATGACTTTGATACAATATATTTTTGAATGGATTACGCTGTGCCGCTTCAATCAGTTTCTTCGCCCTTTCATGTGCCCAACGTTCTGAACGAGTTATACATAACCCCGCAATCTTATCTGTTAAATTACGCTCCCCAGCTTGTAACACGGATTCGGATGTTTTAAACTCCAATAAAGTATTTAAAGAGACTTTCGAATAAATATCTCCAATACCCCTTTATATTCAGGGAAAACTTGATCTAATATGGCATGGAACTGTAATTTAGCTTGCACATACAGACCCGTAATTGTTTCGTGTTGTCTAGTTAGATTACGAAGGTTTAAGAGTTGAATACCCCTTTTCTTATAAGGTTCCAAATCCTCTTTGTAATACAACTCACATAAGTGAAAAGCATCAATCGCATCTGTTTTCACCTTTCGCAAGCTCGATTTTTTTGCCTGATAAGACAGTAATGGATTGACCATAATATACAAGTAATTCTGTTCCTCTAAAAACTGAATTATAGGAGCGTGATAATGACCCGTTGATTCCAATATTACCGTTGGCTCCAACCCTGATTCATTTTCTACCTCTTTTAAAAAATGAAGTAAGGAATCTAAAGCCTCATTGGTGTGCAATACTTTAAAACTTTTTCTGTAAGGCTTACCCTTATCTAAAAATGCTTGGACTTGACTTTCCCCTCTTGAAACATCCAGACCAACTACTGGATTCATTATTTATCTCTTCCTCTCACAATTTATTTACCAGTAACCCCTATTCCACCTTGAAGTATCATAGCTTCGCTTGTTAAACGAGATCTAGGTCCCAACCAGCCTCAAACATGTTTCTACAAGTAGGGGGCGGACAGTTTAGTTGACGGGATCAATGCCCCACGGACCCGTACGTCCTACCCTGGCTACTGCTATAATAGAATCTATTAAAAAAAGGTCAACCAGTAAAATAAACTGTACCCTATAGAGTAGACACTTAAAAAAGGTCTGCCCTATAGGGTACTTTTTTGTATAATGAACAAAACGGGGAATCGGGGAATAATAAAATGACAAAAAAACACTTTTCAGAGAAAGAAATTAAATTACTTTCTAATAATCCATATGCTAAATCTGTTAGTTCAAAAGGTATTACTTATTCAGATGAATTTAAAAGAATATTGATAGCTGAAACAGAGGATGGAAAGACACCTAGACAGGTTTTTGAAGACCACGGTTTTGATGTTGAACTGATTGGAATAGTCAGAGTTCATAGGGCTGCCTATAGGTGGAGAAAAGCATTTAAAGAATCTGGGGTATTGGGATTACAGGATACACGTACGACCAATTCTGGGAGACCGTCTGAAAAAGAACTTTCACTAGAAGAAAAAAACGCAAAGTTAGAGGCTCAGATTCATCTTCTTCGTGCGGAGAACGAGTTGTTAAAAAAGTTAGAGATGATCGAAAGGGGAGTGAAGATAAACAAGTAATGGTTTCTGCTGAACAGAAGTTTCTTTTAATTCACTCGGTGATTGAAGAGTACGAGCTTAAAAATATGGTTAGCTATTTGTGCAATCTTTCAGGGGTTTCACGATCAGGGTATTATAAATATTTCTCTGTAGAATCTCAGGAAAGAAGAAATCTACGGGAGAAAAATGATTTGGTGCTGAAAGATAATATTTTAAAGGCTTTTCATTATAAATGCCGTAGTAAAGGCGCACGACAGATTAAAATGACCTTAGAAAAGCAGTTTAATATTATATACAACTTAAAGTTAATACGAAGAATCATGAGGAAATATAATATTGTATGTCCTATTAGAAGGGCCAATCCTTATAAAAAAATGTTAAAGGCTACTCAGGAACACTCCGTATTGCCAAATTTACTAAAAAGAGAGTTCAAACAAGATATTCCAGGTAAAGTGCTGCTTACAGACATCACTTATCTTTATTATGGAAAGAATCAAAGGGCTTATTTATCCACTATTTTAGACGGATCAACGAATGAAATAGTGGCCTATAATGTATCCGATAAACTTACATTGGATCTAGCTACGGATACATTAGTAAAGTTAAAAAATTATAGAAAAATAGAGTTTGCAGAAGGAGTATTTATTCATTCGGATCAGGGCGTACATTACACTAGTCCTACTTATCAAAAACAAGTAAAACAACTGGGGCTAAGGCAATCGATGTCAAGAAGGGGAAACTGTTGGGATAATGCACCACAAGAATCTTTTTTTGGTCATTTTAAGGATGAAGCTAATATAAAGACATGTAGTTCTTTAGATGAACTTAATAAGGAAATAAGAAGTTATATGACTTACCACAATAATTTTAGGTATCAATGGAATTTAAAGAAGATGACTCCTGTTGAATACAGAAATCATCTTCTCCAAGTTGCATAACCTTTTTTAAATGTCCTTTACAAAGGGTACAGTTTAAAAAACTGGTTAACCTTTTAATACGAAAGCATCCTTTAGTAGAAGGCACTTGTGCAACTTTTATTTATTCATCTTCTCTACATCTATTTTCCAGCTATTTTGCAACTTTCGGATATAAATGATCTAACCAATGTGATATGCGTTATGAGTTGACACATTTCCAAGAACTTCCCACCAGTTCACATTTCCAGAAAAACCATTAACTTCACTCTCAACTTTTTCTTCATGTAATAACTCTTGCCAAAGTAAAAGCACCTCTAATAGTTGTTTTTTTAAGTCAGCAAATGTATGATTTTCAGGAATTANNNTAAAGCTGTTTTTATTATTTCCTATGGNCAGGGACAGCATCAAGATGAGATTTTTGATACCTTGTTTGCCATGTTTGATTCCAATATAGTCCATTGCCAATTCTTTATGAAACTGGAGCTGGTGATCAAAAGGTCCTCTTAGGCATGAAATCACTACGTCTGGTTTAATTGAACGTATAATTTGCCTCATCTTGTCGATATGTTGAACTTCCAATTGGAACTGCTTACCATCGGAAAGACTCGTCAATGAAGAAGAATATGTTCCATATAGGTCAAATTCATCTTTAAATTCATCAATTAAAGCTCTTCCTACAAGACCACTTGCCCCAAGAATAAGTACCTTTTCCATTGTAATTCCCCCTTTAGTTAATCACTTTTTATCATAAACAGACAATAACTAAAAAAAACATAATATCTAAAGTTAATTTACAAGCACTCAACCGTAAAAATTCTTATCTTACTCTTGTTTTAAACATTCTTATGTTCCTTTTAGTTCTCCTATTTTAAAGTTTATTAGATTAAGTATAAAGATTTCTTTTTCAACTCCATCGTTAGTTCAACAAGAAAAAGCTGCCCTTATGACAGCTTGATCTTGAACTTTTTCACCCTTTAGTTCAATAAAAATTTTATTCTACTCAATTCATACAATAAACTTTTTATGTTGACTCTATTACAACTTCCCCTTCTTGTGAAGGTACTTCAAATCCGTTTAGGTAAGAAATTAACGTATTTTCGGTGATTGGAAAGGCTGCATTTGCATCAAATTTTTTACTCCTATGCTAACCGAACTCACCTTCAGCTATTTCCGACCTCATATGTTTCTACTCCCCCTATTACTCCATTAACGCTATACATTGAATCCCCAGCAATTAGCGTTCAGTATGCAGGTAAGAGTCCGAGGGTAATCAGTAGCATCGGGACCAATATAAAGATCAAACCAAGCACCACAGGTGCGCCGACCACCCCGAGAACGACGTAGCCTCTTCGTGTGCTATGACGCCGCGAGTAGGATACGGCCAGGAAGCCATAGCCAACCGCGGCCAACAAGAACATAAATACGTAGCCGACGCCTTTCAGATTGATTTGGTCGGCAGTGCCCGCAAATCCGAAAATCATGCCCAGCGCCTGCGTCACGCTGCCCAGGGCATATAAGCCGAGCGTGGCGAAAGTACCCCACAACAACACGGTCATGAGAGCCGGTAGGTGAAGTTTCGGGATGTTCGCAACCGACAATAACGCCACAACCGCGCCCAATGCCTTAAAGCCAACGACAAGCCAGTTCATCACCGTGATGCCGGCCGTGTACTCGGCAAGTGGACCCCCTGCGAAATAGTCTGTGACCTCGAAAACGATATTGACCACCGCAAACGCAATGCACCACAGAGCCATCAGGACCCCGATCACAGTAACACCTGGCCGCGGGGATGTCCGTGACACCTGACTTGTTATTAAATGCGCTTTCATTATAAATATTCCAACTCCTTTGATTATCTTACCTTTGATGATACATGAGAAGTGTTTTAAAATAACGGTTCCGGAGTTCTATTTATATCTACTTCTGAAGTCCTATTTATATCTACGTCTTAAAAATTTTTTTGTCAATATTCCAGTTAATCTCCTCAGCATAGCTCACACCTCTTCTTCAATTAACCTGTTCCGTTAGTTGAAGAAGAGGGCGTTTCCCTTTATTAAAGTATTTCACCCGATTGTTGAAGATCACTATAGCTTCTATTAATTGTTCTAGTTTAGTAAGTAGGTAAAACTTATAAATTAATAACTTTTTGTTCCAGTTCACACTTCTGACGTAAGTGATGGCGAAAATGCATACCGACAAGATCGAACCACTCCCTCGCGTTCATCCAGCCAAAACCTTCATGTTTAACTTTGTAATTGGGATTTATAGCATCTACTCTAGATTCCCATTGCCTCAACCTCTGCATTACCTGATCTAACCTACTCATAAGGTCTTCTTTACTATCCGAATTGCTTGGTGGAGTATTTAGTTCGTCCGGTAACTTGATTTTAATTGGTGGGAACCCTCCAATTTTATATAGATGCTCACCAAAATCCGTTTTTCCAAGCTTTTGCTCTTCCTTTGATTTCGCACAAACATCCACATTGTCAAGGTACTCAATGGCAACTAGAATCACATGGTCGTACATTTGACCAATGGACCAAACTCCTTTAGCCGATATATATCTTAGTTGCTCAAGTGAATAGTTTTGCAGATCGCTTTTAAATGTTTCAATCAGTTTTAAAGCATTCATTAAATCACTCCTCTACCATTGTCCTACATCTTAATGTTCTTGATTATAAAACAATATTTTCACTCTATAATTTGTTTCATCTTTAATCACTAAACTCTTTCCTTAGTACAACAAGAAAAAGATGCTTCGTGACAGCTCTGATCTTTAACTCTTGCTACCCTTTACGTCAAGAAGGAATGTATTCCATGGGTTCTGTACAATGAACGTACCCATTTTTCTTGTAATAATTAATAGCTTCATCGCTCGGCCATACAATTACAAATTCATATTTATTCTCTTTAATCCATTTGTTTATTGAACTTAATACTTTACTTCCAACGCCTCCATTTCTATATTCTGGAATGGTGTACACGTTGGTCATATATACAAATGGGTGAGTAATCCTTCCAGGTCTTGGCACTTTTTGTATTAATTCTATGTAGATATGTGAAGCAATTTTCCCTTTATCCTCCGCAACCCAAATAAACCACTGATTACTATTGAGTGCATTCTCCAAAAATGTTTGACACTCTTTAATAAACTCTTCATAGGATTCGTCTTTTTTGCTCTCATCAAATTCAATGGTATTATCCCATCTCATTTTTATTAACTGATTAATGTCTTTTTCTTCAGCAAGTCTAATATTCAATTAATTTCACCTCGTATATAATTATTTCTTGTTCAACAATTCCGCTTCGCATATTCGATAGGAATTAAACGAAAATGGTGGCTAATCCTACTTAGATCAACGCGCCTATCCTAGTGTTAAACTACAATTCTTCACAATCTCGATTTGTATTAAAGAAGATTTAAGACTTTTTGCGAATCCGATACTTTTTTCTACATAACCTAAACAAGGGGTGAGTGACATTTTGGAACAAAGAAATAGGCCAGAAGTAAGGATTGAACCTTGGGGTGAAGGCGATCTTAATTTGCTTCATCTTCTAAATGCTCCTGAGATGACAGTACACATTGGAGGTCCTGAGACAGAGGAAAAAGTCCTAGCTCGTCATAATCGGTACTGTGAGATCTCGGAAAAGAGAACTGGACGTATGTTTAAGGTTCTCTATCTCCCACATCTTGAAACCGTTGGAAGTGTCGGCTATTGGGATACGATTTGGCAAGGAGAACCTGTTTATGAGATAGGTTGGAGTGTTTTAGCTGCATATCAAGGCAAAGGGATAGCGACGAATGCAACAGCCAAAGCCATTGCTAAAATTAATTCTGAAAAGAAGCATAATTTCATTCATGCTTTCCCAAAAATCAACAACCCCGCTTCTAATGCAATTTGTCGCAAGCTCGGTTTCTCGCTCATTGGTGAATGCGATTTTGAATATCCCATTGGTAGTTTCATACGATGTAATGACTGGGTATTAGCAGTTGGTGAATAGTGAATACTACCATAATAGAAAAATTACCTTCAAAGTCCAAAAGGAATATATTCCTTTTGGACTTTTCCTAAACAATATCTCAAAGATTAGAACCCTACTAATTCGTCATTTTAATTCTGTAAAAGTTGGGTCATAAAACACAGGAAAACTAAAAGAGAATCTGTTCCAATCAAGTCATATAGTTCCTTTGCAACTGTTTTCGCTACCTATTAATAAAATTCCTTCCTTTTCACAATCCTGTTTACGTTAGTTCAAGTAGGAAGTGAAATTTTTAAACTATACGAGCTTTTCTACTAACTTTACAAACTAGTCTCATCAATGCACTGTGTGCAGGGGGAAATATCGTAAAGATAACATTCATTGTTCTACGCATTGGCATTGGACAAATTACAGGTTTATTTTTATGGATACCGTCTAAGGCAATTTTAGCAAGTTGTTGTGGAGACATCATCTTTTGTTTTTTCAATTGTTTTGTAATAATAGACTTATTGATATTAATTGCTTTCGCCTCATCAAAAATAGGTGTATCAACAAAAGTTGGACAAAGCGCGCTTACTTTTATGCCAAATTGCTCTGCTTCATAATGAAGGGATGTCGTTAGACCTACAACTGCATGTTTTGTTGTGGAGTAGGCAGAAGATATTGGAGAAGGTCCAAGGCCTGCAGCTGACGCTGTGTTAACTATATGTCCGAAGCCTTGTTCCTTCATGATTTTATACCCAATTTGGGTTCCATTAATGACTCCCCATAAATTAATGTCCACAATTTCTTTCCAGTCTTCTATCGACATATCAAATAATTCGCCGTACATGGCAATACCTGCATTGTTAAAAAGGTAATCTAAACGATTAAATTCTTGGTAGACTTCATTAATCACACGTTCAACACTTTTGAATTCGGTTACATTTAAGTGAACAAACCTAGAATTTATGGCTTCTTTATTAAGCTCTGCTTCAAAATTCTTCCCATCTCGTTCATTAATATCTGAAATAATAACAAATACATTTTTAGAAACTAATTCATTACAAATTGCCTTACCTATACCTGATGCACCACCCGTTACAATAGCAACTTTCCTATACCCTGCCATTACTACTTCCCCCTATTTAAAAAGTATTTTCTACTGAATGGACTTATGGTCGTTGAATAAAAGTCGATCTATCATAGTTGAATATTCGTCTGCAACAAGTGCTGCACCTGTACTATTTAAATGAATGCCATCTAACGTTAAGTGAAGTCCTCGTTTTTTTGATAACCGGTCGATGCTAGTTGGATTTTTATAAAAGAGGATATCCTGCATCACTCTCATAACCTTAATACTGACGTAATCTGAACTAGTGGCTTTAGAAAGATGTTTCTCAAACACGGAATGCATATCTAGAAAACTTACATTTAAATGATTTCTAGAGAGGGATTGGATGATGGAAGATAACTTTTTTATTTCTTTATTCGATTCATTTTGTAAAGTTTCACCCACTAATGCTGGTGAAACTTTAACCACCTGTTTAGATGACGCAATAACCATTTCCAATACTTTGTTGTAATACTCACTAAATTCCTCGGGGTCTTTTGCAACAGGCTGTGCTTGGACTCTCAACAATTTTGAATAAACATCATTGACTCCAATCCATAGGAAAATAAGATCATAATTTGTTTCTAATTTTACTTTTGTTAAGCGGGTATGCAAACTTTTAACTGACTCTCCTGGTTTGCCAAGATTATCAAATGAAATATCTGGATAGTCTTCTTTTAGAATGTTAACAAAAGACACTCCAGGACGACCTTCTGTTAAACTGTCACCTAGTAGTCCGATTTTCATTGTAATTCCTCCTTTTTAATTGACCTTATAAAAATCATAATTGCTTGTTTGAAAAGAGGTTCAAGCGAACTCAATTCTTGAGTATTCGTTAGTTGGCATAAGCCACCAAGCCACGTTCCTAGTAATACAGTCCATTCTTCTGGATTTCCAGCAATAAACTCCCCCTTTTCTATACCCTCTTGAAAGATTGAGCGATAAGAACTCATCGGAACAACGGCTAATTCATATAATTCTTTTACAGATTCTGGACTTGAGTTTGGATTTGAAGCTAACTCCTGTCCTGATTTTAATAGAGGTGTTTGGTAATTATAGAGTACATGCATTGCAATGCCATACAATTTCTCTGTTGCGGTTAAGTAAGTAGATTCAATTTTCACCCACTTGTCGTACCAATCTCGCATCGTTTTTTGTGCCAAAAGGACAAAAAGCCGCTCTTTGTTCTGGAAATGATAATAAATGTGCCCCTTGCTAAAACCAGAAGCTTTTGAAATATCACCTACTGATGTTTGATTATACCCTTTTTGAGAAAACAACATTGAGGCATGTTCCATGATTTCATTTTTTGCATTCTCACTGTCATAACGCCTTTTGTTCAACGAAATGCTCCTTCCTCTAAATTGAACGTTCGTTCTAATTTAATTATACATTAATTCCTAAAATTTTCATTATCTCGATTTAAATTTCACACTTTTGTCACTATTCTCATAATAACGCAAACCAAATCTTCCAATACAGGTTTTGCTAGCTTGTACCAAAAAGGTGCACTGATGTTTATACTGGAGAATTGCGAGTCAACTGTAGGTTGAGACTTTCCCCAAAATTCATTAATATAGATCCCTCTATAACAAAAAAAATCCATGACAATACCCCAAAGGTTAAATTTAACTTTTGGGGTAAAATCTATTTTGTCTTATTTAGAAGGGGTAAGCCGTTAATACCCGAAAAACGCATCCTTTTTGATATTCTTTTTGGCAACATTTTGATTTTGTAGATAAGTAGAAAGCGAATCTACCAATGACTTTGGTCCTGCAAGATAGTAATTACCATTGTTCTTATTTGATGCGGTAAACGTATCTATCTCCTTATGAAGATCTTCCCTTGAATCGAGGTACGTTACACGTATCGATATGTCGTTCGCAATCGCATCAAGTTCATCTTTAAAGATAAATGACTTTTGGCTATCCATATAGAGAAGATGTATTTGTTTCCCGGCTCCACTGCCTTCTGCCTCTATTTGTTTTAAAATTGACCGAAATGGAGTAATGCCGATTCCGCCTGCAATCATAAGTGTAGGATGATTATCTTTTAAATAAAAGTTCCCTACTGGTCCGCTCATTTTAATGTACATACCCTGCTTTAATTCCAACATGGCTTTTTTAAAATCACTTGGGTTATCACCAATACGCATCGTTAGCCGAATAACATTTTCTGCAGATGCAGACGCCACGGTGAATGGTCGTATAGCATTTTTTATTTTCTTATGAGTAATTGTAAACAAACCATGTTGCCCTGCTTGCCAGGTTAGATCCTGCTCTTTTTCAAATAAAAAGCTATAGACGTCTTCTGATTCTTTGTTGCTTTCAATAAAAACTAAATCCCTCTTATTAAATACTGCTATAGCATCTTTAAAAAATCCCATTTTCTTACTCCTTTAAATCTTAGAAGCCCTTCAAACATTCAAAGGGCTTTCCTATTTTTCTATTTCCGCCAAAAAGTAGAACAGTCAGCCTTGTCCGAAATATTAAAATCAATCATTTTCTCAAGCAGCGAGTAGTCAACCGGACTTTTCCAAGGGATACGGATCATCCCTTTTGTGTAGTCGTAACCTGCTTTCACAATCTCATCCTCTAGATAGGAAATCGTAAAATTTTCAGGGGCGACAGCTAAATGCTTTTTACTTACGCTAAAGCCAATAATATACGTGCCATGATCCGTAAACATTGGTTGATTCCATTTGATTTCTGTTTTTAAATTCGGATATTTGTTTTTAATCCAAGTAAACACTTCTCCTACTCTTTCTAGGTGAGTTGGATCATCAATCCCCGCTAAAAATTCAGCAAAAGCTTCCATTCTGTCCCCTCCTAAACCAGATTAAATTTGTCCTTACATTTCACCCAATACTTTTTTAAGTTCATCAACCATGCCGCCCCAACCATATTTCGCACCGTTATATGCTTGGTCTTCTTTTTCAAATCCAGTTTGTTCAAGATGCAAGTGGGTTGTTCCATCTTCTTCCTTTAATGTCCATGTGACGATCGTATCAATCGGGCCACCCACCCATGTGTAAGATAACTTGTTCGGCTCGTCTACTACTAATACTTCACAATCTACAATTAAATTCCACTGAGGATTTTGGAATTGACATCTATGTCCTACAACTGGTTTAAAGTCATTTTCCATGATCCATTTTGCAAGTGTGTCGGAATCTGTTAATGAATCCCACACCTTATTAATTGAACTTTTAAACTGAAAATCTAATGAAACTTCTGCCATTTTTTATTCCTCCTCTAATAACTTTTTCAAATTTGTCACATTATTGGTCCAAAATTTCTCGTAAAAGGATACCCAATCTTTAATTTCTCTTAATGGAGTTGCATTTATTCGGTACCTTGTTTCCCTGCCCACTTTTCGGTCAATAACTAATCCGGCTTCTTTAAGAATAGCCAAATGTTTCGAAACTGCGGTGCGACCCATTTGGAATTGAGCAGTTAATTTGTAAAGGGGTAGCTCCCCCTTCTCTGCCAGCAAACGCAGCAATGTACGTCTTGTGGGGTCAGCGATGGCTGCATACACATCACGCTCTTGTTCGTTCTCTTTCAAAAGCCTCCTCCCCCTTACAGATAGGACACTAATTGGTGTCCTAATTATATGACACTGTTTGGTATCTAGTCAACACATATAATTTGTTTTTTACTTCTTAAGCTGCCAGTATATGTCATCCAGTATTCATTATTATTCGTTCATTTAATCGTAAAAAAACACGCAATCTAACAAATGCGTGCTCAATCAAATGCTATTATTTTTTTCAATTTCCACTTTAACTGAGTGTGGCTCTTCACCAAATTTCAAGACCGAAACCGGCTAAGGAACTGCTGAAGGCGTTCACTTTCTGTATTTTCTAATACCTCTTCAGGTGTTCCTTGTTCCGCGATCACGCCATCCTCTAAGAAAATAATCCGGTCAGCGACATCCCGTGCGAAGTCCATTTCATGCGTCACAAGGACCATTGCCATCTCACCTTCTTTAGCGATTTCACGGATCACCTCTAGGACTTCACCAACAAGCTCGGGGTCAAGTGCTGAGGTTACCTCATCAAATAGCATAATTTTCGGACGCATCACGAGGGCACGTGCCATCGCTACCCGTTGTTTTTGACCACCGGAAAGCTGATTTGGATAGTTATCTACTTTATCACTTAACCCAACCTTTTCCAACATTTCAATTGAATTCTTCCTAGCTTCTTCCTTTGTTTGACCCTTCACATGAATCGGACCTGACATACAATTTTCTAAAATGGTCATATGCGGGAACAAATTAAAGTGCTGAAATACCATCCCGATATCCCCTCTAATTTGCCGTAAATGCTTTTCATTCGCTCTCACGAATTCACCTTTTTTCTCCATTTGCCAAAGGTTTTCACCATTCACCTCGATGGCCCCTGAAGTCGGTTCCTCTAATGTCATCAATAATCGAATAATCGTCGTTTTACCAGACCCACTAGGTCCAATCAAAGCGATTTTTTCAGCAGGTGCGATTTCTAGGTTAATCCCCTTTAAGACATCTACCTCATCAAAAGATTTCGTCACATTTTTATATGTTACAATCGGCTCAGCCATCGACAGCCACTCCTTTTTTTACATTGTTAGTTCCTGTTGGATTTTTCTTATCAAATCGGCGATTCAGTTTATTCTCTAATTTTTTTATCAGGACTGCTGATGGATAGCTTAAAATCAGGAAGAAAATTGCCACTAATGTATATGGTTCTAAATAAGCCCAATTTCTCGCACCGAATTTATCAGCCATAAGCAGCATACCGGCAACACCAACTGTTGATGTCAAGGGTACTTCCTTGAACATGATGATCAAATAATTCCCGAGCATAGGGATGGTTGGAGGGATTGCTTGCGGAAGAATTACTTTTGTCCACCTATCCTTAACAGACATATTTAATGCAATGGAGGCTTCCCATTGACCTTTATCAACCGATTCAATCCCAGAACGATAGATTTCAGAAATATACGTGCTATAGTGAACCCCTAGACCTAGTACAGCGACTGTCAATGGACTTAAACTCACACCAACATATGGAACCATTGGTAATCCAAAAAACAAGAAAAATAATTGCACGAGCGGCGGTGTCGATCGAATAAACTCGAGAACAAATGACACAACCCACTGAAAAGGTTTAAGTGGAATTCGTTTTAGAAAAACCCAGACAAAACCGAACACCATCGAAAAAAGATAAGCAGCCATTGTCACCCCAAGGGTCACCCACACACCTTTGAAAATCATCGGAAGTGATCCAAAAAACATATTCCAATCCCACATTATTCACTTGCCACTCCCTTCAATGATTGTTTTTCCGCCCACTTTGTTAAACCGATTAAAGGCAAGGCGATAATAAAATAAAAGACAAGTATTAATAAGTAAACAGTAGGTGTTGATGAAAGATTGGTATTTGTATAAAGTTGACCTTTGTACACAATATCAGCCAGGCCTACCAGCGAAATGAGTGAAGTGGCCTTTAACATTTGAATGAGATAATTGCCGAATTCCGGAAGCATCATCCTGACTGCTTGAGGTAAAATAACAATTCTCATACGTTGAAAGCGTGACATATTCAAAGCGACGGCTGCCTCTGTTTGTCCATGCGAAACGGAAAGGATCGAACCGCGAACCGTTTCCGACATATATGCTCCATAGTTCATTGAAATCGCAATCACACAAGCCCAAAATTCGGAACCTAAATCAATTCCAAACAATATTGGAAGAGCATAAAAGAACCAAAACAACTGAATGATTAAGGAGGTGCCTCGAAAGATCTCAACGAAATACCCTGTAAATTTTCGTAAAAAGATATTCTTCGACAAGCGACCAAACCCCGCTAAAAATGCGATTAAAAATGAGAAACATGCGGAAGCAACTAAAATAAGGACTGTAATATTAAGACCTTGAAGTAATACTGAAAATATTTCACCTATTTGACTAATTGAACTCACCTCTTTTTATGCGTTAACCAGCGGATTTGCGTTTTAAGCTTGTGGAATTGCGTTTTATTTCCCGGAATTACGCTTTATCTTGCGGAATTGCGCTTTAGCCACATATTTGCGCTTTATCTTGCGGAATTGCGCTTTAGCCACATATTTGCGCTTTATTTCGTGGAATTGCGCTTTAACCACATATTTGCGCTTTATTTCACGGAATTGCGCTGTAATCCACATAATTGCGTTTTATCCTTAGGAATTGCGTTAAAAAACAGATCTCCCATTCGGGAGACCTGTTCATCTTTTCCCCGTGTTATTTTAGACTTTTGACCACTTGTTCCGTAGTTAAATCACCTGGAACAAGGTTCCCTTCACCAAAACCTGATGGGGTAATGAGATCAAGTATCTCGCCATTTTCTTTAAGTTTCTTAAGTTCCGCATTATAAGCTTCCCTGAGTTCATCGTTTCCTTTTGCAAACGCGGCAGCACCATAGCTAGGTACTCCTTTAATATCTGGTTGCTCAAAATCTTCAACAAATTCTAATACTGTTTGATCAGAAGATTGTAATGCCATTTTTACGGTCATTTCAGTCCCTGTTGTCGCTTGAGCACGACCTGATTGGACGGCAGAGAATGTGGCTGGAATGTCGGCAACTTCAAGGATTTGATCTTCGCTAACACCCATCTCCTTTAGGAACTCAACCTCTGTTGCGCCAGACATAACGGCAACGATCACATCAGGATTGTTTGCAATATCCGTGTAGCTATGGAGATCCAATGGATTTCCTTTTTCAACAATTAAGCCTTCACCATATTGAATTTCTGGTTCACCAAAATCTACTTGTTCAGCGCGTTCTGGTAAAATTGCCATTCCCGCTGTAATCACATCGAATTTGCCTGCTTTTACCCCAGGAATAAGTTGATTCCACTCCGCGATTTGACCTTCTACATTTTCAATTCCCATATTACGGAAAACCTTCGTGGCAATCTCAACGGCTTCTCCTTTTAATTCACCCGTTTTCGGATCTTGATAGGCATAAGGTGCTTCGTTTGAAAAACCAATCTTCACGGATCCTTTTTCTTTAATTTCATCTAGTAAACTAGAAGATTTACTACCAGAATTTCCCGATGTGCTTTCTTCACTGCCTGCTTTCTCCCCAGATCCACAAGCCGTCATGATTCCCATGACCAGTATTAAAAGTAAAATTGATAGTCCTTTTTTCATCTAACTAATTACCCCCAAGAACTTAATGACAAAGCTATTTTTAAAATAGATTTACGAATTCTACTACGATAACTTAGACGTCTACTAGAATTGTATATCTTTTTCGAATTATTACTCAAATCTCATATCTTTGGATATTCAGGGATATTTAGGGATTAACCATGTTGTGGTCTGTTGACTGGGAGGATATGTAAAAATGCTCCGTTAGATTCCGTTAGATGTATGTATGCTCCAAATTAGAAGTATGGGGGTCGATTTGTTGTAAATCCTTCCCACAAAAAAAATCACAGGCTACTCACCTGTGATTTTTCTTATATATCCTTAATATTTCAACCCATGACCAAGTTTATAAACATTACCGTCTCGGTCTTTATACGCATAAGTCATTCCAGCCGGCATGTATTTGTCTTTATCATAGCCTGGTACGTCATTTGGAGAGACACAATCTCCATTTTGGTACACGGCAATTACTTCTTCACTTGCCGGTAAGGTTATTGGTAATACACCTGTTGGCTTGTGATTTCCTGCAATCACTTCAAGCTGTGCATTGTGGAATGTATCATATCCCGCAATTAAAGCGTCAGCCAATGGTTCTACATTTCCTAAAATCCATGGGAGGGTAATATTTACACTCATCACGACTTTACCGCCACGGCTATGGACGCTATCAGCGACTTCTTTTAGATGGTCCAGTCCACTTAAAGTAGTCTCCTGATACAATGTACCATCGATCGCCGAGTTTACTTTATCCTCACATAATTCAAGCTCTAGTAAACCTGGTGTTGCATCAAAGTAAGAACCAGATTTCGGATGTAAGAACAGAATCGCTGTATCGGCTTCTTCATAGTTGTCTGTTAACGTAAAATGTCCGAGTTCTTTCGCTTCATTTCTAGCTTTTTCAGTAAAAGCAGTCGCTCTTTCCTGATCCTTATGGAAAACTTCAATGTACACCTTTTTCCCATCTAACTTGTCGGCGGTAAGTGGTAAGGTTTCGTTTGAATTTTTCAGTACGGTCACTGATTTTTTATGCGCTTCGTAAGCAGCTTCCCAATGCGCTTTTGTGCTGACAACCTCAGTTGCTTTTTCTGGATCATTGTACGTGCGGTCATCAAATAGACCTAAAGCGAACATTTCTGTTAAAAGTCGTACATTGGACTCATTGATTCGTTTTTCACTGATCCAGCCTTTACTAATAGCCAATTTTAAATTTTCGATATCATTTGTATCAGCGACTAAATCAGTACCTGCATTGATCGCTTTCGCAAAGCGTTCTGCTTCACTGCTATTTTCCATGCCCCAGCTCATTTTATTAACAATCCCACTATCACTATTCACATAGCCCTTGAATCCAAGCTTTCCACGAAGGATATGGTCAATGAAATAACGATTAAACGTAAATCCGACCTCTTCGAATGGGATTTCCTCCCCTTCAAACTCCTGAACCACACTCTTCTTAATACTTGGAATCGAGTAGTACGGCATGATGGAAGATGTTCCATGTTCTGCTGCAGCTTTAAATGGTGGTAGATGGTATTTTTCTAAGCTACCCGGAGTTGGGTATAGATTCCATTTTCCTTCTTCATAGTGAGGGTCAAAGCCATTTTCTCTCGCTCCCCCACCTGGGAAATGTTTCGTTGTCATCGCAATACTATCAGTACCTATGGTTTCTCCTTGGAATTCATCAAGGATACGGCCAATTACATCCGCAATAAACTCTGGATCTTCTCCAAACGTCCCATACGAACGTTGCCATCTCGGATCTGTCACCACATCTGCCATGTACATATAGCCTTTTCTTAAACCAGTGGCATTCCATTCTTTACGGGCAATGCGTGCGAATTCACTGATAAGGGAGGCATCGCCACCATTTTGGATATCCCCTTTTGCCGCTGCTGCTAATCCTAACGTTCCTGGCCATGTAGAGAAGATACCAATTGCATCATTCATTCCAAATACCGCTTCACCATTTTCATTTCTGGAATTCGATGCAACGATAACTGGAATTCCTAAGCGTGTTCCTTCAGCTACTTCATTCATTGCATTAACCCATTCCGCCATTTCAGCTGGGGTAAAGTTATCTCTTAAAATGAAATGTCTTAGTTTCCTGTTTGCAATCGTATGAGTGGTTCCGTATACCTTGCTAACAGCGAAAATCGTTTCACCTTTTTCGATAATACTTTCATCTAAAACACCATCATGGCTTGTCTTGCTTTTATCTTCCTGGGCAAGTCCCATTTTCCTTGAATTAATTAGCATCATTCCAATTTTTTCATCGATGTTCATCATGGAAACAAGATTTTCAGCACGTTCTTTTGGACTTAAACGCCAATCCTCATATGGATCTAGCTTGCCATTATTATTTAAATCTTTAAATTTCAAACCGTCCTGTTCAATAAGTTTCTTCGTTCTAACTTGTAAATCAGGTTGTTTTTGCATCTAAGTTCCTCCTAAATGTTTTATTTAAACCATCGATTTTGCTATGCATCCAGTTTTATTAATACATCATCATTTGCCTCAACATTACCCGTTATCAATGGTTTCACTTCTAAATATGCTTCTGTATTGGTAATAACGACAGGAGATTTCAGATCATATCCGGCTGCTTTTATATTTTCTATGTCAAATTCAATGAGTAGATCTCCCTTTTTCACTTGGTCCCATTGCTTTACATGGGAAGTAAAATATTTACCCTTCAATTGAATCGTATTATGACCAATAGATATTAAAATTTCAGCCCCATCATCCGAGGTAATTCCAATCGCATGTTTACTCGGGAATAATGTCGTTACGACTCCGTCAACAGGAGAAACGATGACCCCTTTCGTTGGTTCAATTGCGATTCCTTTTCCTACGATTTCTTTTGAAAATAGTGGATCCTCAATTTTACTTAATGGTACTGTAAGACCTGTTAATGGACTTGCGATCATTTCTTTTTTTACGTTTCCGAATCCAAATTCTTTATTTGTCTTTTTAGCTACTTCAAGGTCGTTCTTGCCTTCATATCCAAATACAAGGGTGAGCACCATTGCTATTAGTAAGGATGTGAACACGCCGATTGCAAAAATTCCAATTGGTGAAAATACAGGTATCGATAAGAAACTTGGGAGTGCAAAGGCCGTTGCAGAAACTCCTAGTGCTCCAATTATCGCGCCTCCGATAGCCCCAGCTATCCCAACGTATACCATTGTTCGCTTATATCGGACAAGTAAACCATATGTGATAATTTCGGTTGTCCCTGCTAAAGCACTTGGTAAAAGCCCAGACCCAGCAAGTGTTTTTAATTGCTTATCTTTTGTTTTAAAGAAAACGCCAAGCCCCATACCGATTTGGGCAAAAGGTGCCGCTGCTGCTATCGCAATAATTGGATCAAGACCCGTTGCACCAAGATTGGCAATAGCGATTGGAATCACTGCCCAATGAAGCCCTAAAATCGTAAGGAAAGACCATGCCGATCCCAATACCGCTCCTGTAACTAATCCACTTTTATCACTTAAAAACTGAATTACGAATGCTAAGCCCTCACCTACATACGTCCCAAATGGGCCAAAAATAAGAATGGTTAATGGCACGATAATGATTAAGGAAATCATTGGATTGATAAACATCTGTAAGTCTTTATAAATCACTTTCTTTAATAATTTATCTAATAAAGCATAGATAGATGCAGCGATTAATATAGGAAACACGGTGGATGAATAACTGGCCAGTAGAACCGGAATCCCTAAGAACGATACATCCTGTGCCTGTGACGTTACTAAATTCACATAATTTGGTTCTAATAACGCTCCTCCAATCGCTGCTCCTACAAATCCATTGGCTCCTAGCTTATTTGCCATTGTATATCCAAGGAAAACTGGAAAAAAGTAAAACACAGCATGTCCAGCAGAAGAAAGAATAGCATAGGTACCGCTTTCAGCAGACAGCCAGCCTAATGATTTTAAAATAGATAATAAAGCCGTAATCAGGCCCGAACCGGCAAGAACCCCCAAAATGGGTGCAAAGCTTCCACTTATGGCCCCTAAAATTTTATTAAAGACTGTTTCCTTTTGCTCTGCAGTTGTATCATTGTTTTTCATGATGATATCCTCCTGGTTGTGATTTCTTAGCACGATCTTACAGGAATAAATGACGTAAGTTTTAAACCAACTAAATTAGATTTTCACGTATACTATAATCCCCAAAAGACAAGGCTTTCATTTTCATAAATTTGCATCTAGATAATGCTTTCATTTCCTCTGTAACTTCATTAGATAAAGAATATAGTGATATAATATCAAGGATATGTATGAAATATATTGTTATTTTTGCTTATAATCTTGTATATCTTGCTATTTAGAAATGCGCAAGGTGCCTGACTATCGGCGGCAAGCATAAGACGAGCGCTGACAGAAGGCGTTTTTTGCCTTCCGAAGGGATTGGCTTATGACCTCGAGCCGATGGCACCTGGAGCTAGACATGAAATAAAAGGAGAACTTATGATAGATTCTACATTTATGCCAATATTGAATGAGAATTTTGAGGTTTATTATTGGAGTAAAAAATATCATTCCCATGATTGGGGAAAAAAGCCTCTTACATCTTTAGAGAATTATTCTGAAATCGAGCCTTTATTTCGCTTGCATAGTCACGACGCAATGGAGATACTCGTATTTTTAGGGGGCGAATGTGAATTTTTTTGTGAAGGACAAATATATTCATTAACCAAAGGGGATGTGGTCATCATTCCCCCATATGCGGTACATAAGGCAGAAGTAAGCGATTTCGACAACTATGAGAGAATCGTATCGACGATCAGCAAATCATTATTGGCTGAATTTTTATCGATTTCTCCCTTCATGAGTGATAGCATCATTTATCATAAAACTCAGGGTTCATACGTTGTCCATCTCCACTCCCAAAATTTACAGGAAATTCTCTCGCTTTTCCAAGAAATTAGTAATCGGATTAAAAATAATAGTGACCCTAATTCCTTTTCCTTACATTATCTATTATTTCGGGCTATGGAAATTATCTTAAATCCAGCCAGTGGCGAGCCAACTAAAAGTGTAAGCAGTGATACTGATCAACGCTTACATTCCATAATTGAATACGTTGAAAAACATTTGACCGATCCGGAAATGAATTTAGACAACGTATCCAATCATTTTCATTTAAACAAATATTATTTTTCTCATTATTTTAAGAATCACATGAAGGTGCCCTTTTATCGGTATGTGTTATTAAAACGACTTGCAACCGCCGTTGCCTTCATTCAACAAAATGAGCTTTCGATCGAAGAAATTGCCATAAAATGCGGTTTTCAAGATTACTCCAGCTTTTATCGACTCTTTAAAAAGGAATACAATCTATCTCCCAAAAACCTACAGAAGGAGTTTAGGAAATAGTACAGAAAGGTAGCCTCAATCAGAGACTACCTTAATGGTGTTTGAATGTTAAATAGTTTTTCTGATACATCCGATTAAATTAACACGCCAGTTACTTCAAGTGGAGTTAAAGCATTTGTGGTATTTACGAAAACAAACGCATCATATCGTTCGGATATCACTGACGGAACATAGTTTCCATAATGTTCAAATTGTGGATTATAGACAACGCCTATTGCGCGATGACCGATTTTGTTAACAAATAGATGTCTATTTTTCTCCGTAAAAACAAGAAATTTATCGTAAGCTCCTGCTTTATACAGGAAGTCTTCCCAACTACCGGCAACTGCGGGCGGGGTATTCATTTTCTTAAAGTTGTCACCCCATTCGGCAGCTGCAATAACCGTACCATGATGTGTTCCGAAACCGACGATAAACACATTTTCAGTACCTGCCTCTTCCCTTAAGAGTTGACCGACATTTACAAGTCCTTCATTTGCCATATCGGTAGCCCTTGCATCCCCAACATGTGTATTGTGTTCCCAGATGATCCCTTTGGAATCATGGTTATAAAAGGAATCAATTTTATGTATCACCTCAACCATGTGACGATCTCTGATATTCCATGATTCATTATCGTTAGTAACCATGGTCGTATAATAGTTTTCAGCGTTAGCTGTAATAAGCGCGTTTACCTCTACGTTTAAACTATCTTCCTGTGAATCCTGATAGGTCTGTTTGTTTATTCTTATTTCCGTTAGAAGTTGTGCTACTTCTTCGTGACAGCCTTCAGCATAAAATGCAGAGGACAAAGCATACTTTTCCGCCTCACGATTAAATGGTTCAAAACAGGTGAATGCCTTTCTCGCGACCTCAAGATCAGGTGAGTTTCTTTTTTCTAAATACATTAGAATTTCATCCATTGATTCCCATAAACTATAAATATCGATTCCATGAAAACCAACTTTTTTCTCACTCGGTTTTCCTTGATTAAAATCTTTTAACCATTCAATTAGGTCAATTATTTCTTCATTTGCCCACATCCAGGTGGGCCAACGTTTAAAAGACATAAGGACATCACGGGCCTTCTTAAATTGATTTGAATACCCCTTAATATAACGATTTACCTCTTGGCATGCCGGCCAATCACCTTCTACAGCTATGAAGGTAAACCCTTTTTCGACTATTAATCTTTTGGTCATGTTCGCACGAATTTTATAAAATTCAGATGTTCCATGCGAGGCTTCGCCCAACAAAATGTATTTCTGATTTGTAATCGCACTAACAAATGGATCAAGGTCATTTTTAGAACCAGTAATTGGAATAGAATGTTGTTGTATCGCTTGTATCATTTTATCTACCATAGTAACCCCCTTCATGTCGTGTACCTTCTGTAGTAGCATTCATATCTTTTCCTAAACCATTGATATTACTAAAATATATAAAAAAGCCGACCACCATATTTGGAAAGTCGGCAATATAACTGTATTGAAGTTGGATTGATGACGATCGATTCACATCTATACTCCCTGTTCCAAGCATTCGTATTGAACCTATTCTCAAATCAATTAACCAAATTTGCAAATGGCTTTTTCCTATACATGTTCTTAAAACCTTTAATTAAATGTTTTTTTACAACATGAGGATCATCAACACGAAGTTCCTTCCAACAAATGATCAAATCATGGTTATTCTCTATTTGCCAAATAAGCCTTCCTCCAGAGTGACCAACATTTTTACCCCTGCCGAATTTTACTAATTGTTTTATTCTTGCATTCAAAGTTGAAGTGCTTTTTCCACCACCGGCAGAGCCTATATAGACTACCTTCGTATCATTTACCCAATTGTCATTTAACTCTACGATTGGAACATTAGGGTCCTTCCCTTTAAAAAAACCACCTGTTCCTGTATTCAAAAATCTTGGAGAATCGTCAGTCGTATACAGGACCATATAAACCCCTCTAGTATGAGGAATGATCGAATGATTTTGCATCAATTGACTAACTGGAATATAGCCTTCAAAGCCATAATCTTTGATTGATTTAAAATTGCTAAAATCCATATATTCACCCCATCTTTTCAAATATTCATGCAAAACGCTTTTATTCCATCCTATTTTCTAAAAACCTATTAAATACCCAAAATAGCAATTTTTAAAAATGAATTGGATTTATCAAACAGGGATTTTTGTCACTAAAAAAAGCACCATATGTAACGGTGCAATAAACAAGTACAGACATCTGATTTTAGAAAAAAATGTCAGACCAGCTTTTTTTTCCTTTTTTCTGTTATCAAGATATTTAGAATGAGGACCACAAACATCAATAGGAAAGAGGCTATTTGTATCATTAGTATTTTTTCAATATTCCAGCTCGTAAATCGGTTAAAAACATCGGGAATAATAAGAAAAGCTGGTATCCAAATCGGGACCCACGTTTTACTCCAAATGGCTGTTGCGATAAAAATACCGCTGCAGATCACAATCACAATTACATCAGTTGTTCTACCGCCAGCATAAAACGGATTAACGAATATTGTACTTGCAACCATTATAAGAATTGCTAGGGTTGTTACAATTCCGCCCGCAATCATTCCGCCCAGAAAAAACTTCTTCTTTGAAAATTGCTTCCGACCAGCATTCTGTAAAAAGTAGACGTAAACCCCGAGCCCCAATATAGCTAAAATGGGTAACCCAATGACTTGTATGATGTTTAGTTCAAACTCCCCCCTTATTGCTGGTCCTATTAGGAAATAGGCTATGACGCCAAGAAAATAAAGTGGAAGGAATTTTATTAGACTTTTATAATCTGTCTTCATTTCCTGTTTTAATGAAGCCATATATTGTTCTGGTGTTTGATCAATAATCTCATCTATGCCTCTCCCACTCTTCTCTGCTTCTGTAAGATGGTCCTGTAATTCTGCTACTAATTCCTTTATTTCTTGATCATTTTTTCCTGACATCATTAAGTACATTCTGAGATTGTCGATAAAGAACTCACTTTTTGCCGATAACATATCCTTACCTTCCTTTCAGTAACTCGTTCACTGGTATCGAAATTTGATTCCATTCTTCGGCAATGATCTCCAAAGCCTCATGGCCCTTTTCTGTCAAAAAATAATATTTCCGATTTGGTCCCGATTCTGAAGGCCGCATTTCTCCTCGAATGAGTCCATTTTTCTGGAGTCGCAAAAGAATCGGATAAATGGTTCCTTCACTGACATCAGCTAAGCCAATATTCAGCAGTTTTTGCGAAAGCTCATAACCATAAATTGGCTCCTTTTCAATGACAGCCAAAACACATCCGTCTAAAATTCCCTTTAACAACTGGCTTCTTACTGACATTTCATTATACTTCCTCCCCTAGTTGGTTATACAAGGTAGTGAGCAAATAAATAAGGCTATCCTTAGGTAGTTGGTAAAACAAGATAGCGTTTTTTAAAAACAACTACCTTGTAATACAAAATAGTTGTTTTAAGTGTAAAGTTTTATCGTTTTTTTGTCAATAGGTTTTTCATTTCATATATTCCGATTACTTCTCATCATAAGCATTAAGCGCATTTACACTATGTGCTAAGGCTGATCCTGCTTTTAAGGCTACTGCAACAAAAATGGCTTCTGTGATTTCTTCCAAATCAGCACCCGCCTTTTTGGCATTTTTCGTATGAAGATCAATGCAATACGCGCAGCCTGTTGTGTGGGCACAAGCAACCGCGATCAACTCTTTATCCTTTTCTGTTAGGTTTTGAGCTTTTAGTGATTTCGTGTCAAAATCTATAAATGCTTTAAATGCCTCACCATTTAATTCAGCAAATTCTTTCAGTCTTGCAAAATAGGCTGCTTTATAAAGCTCCTCATCGCCATTTCCATCATAGGCATTAAGTGCATTTACCCCATGCGCTAAAGCGGAACCTGCCTTCAATGCTGTCGCTACAAAAATGGCCTCTGCCACTTCTTCTTTAGTAGAGTCATTCTTTTTCGCATTCCCAACATGTAGGTCTATGCAATATGGACAACCCGTAATATGAGCTACCGCAACGGCAATCAATTCCTTCTGCTTCACGGATAGTCTTCCAGCAGCTAAAGCTTGGCTATCAAATTTTATGAAAGATTGAAAGGCTTGTGGTGCATACTTTTTCAATTCTGGAAGTCTTCCGAAATATTCCTTTTTGTACAAGCTATCTGTTTTTGTTACTGTCATTGTAAATCTCTCCCTTAAATTTTATTTACCAAACAAATACGACTTTTCACATCAATTTACTCACCTTTTTACAATCAAAATTCTATATGTTCGATAAGTGAAATCATATGAAATTCAAAAAGCCCCTTCCAATGAGGAAGAGGCACTTTGTACGTCAACACTCATCTTTCAAGCATACGCTTGCTGGAATTAGCACCTTGTTACATTCATCGTAATGGTTGCTGCGGGATCAACGGACCAGGTTCCTTCCCCGACTCTGGATAAGAGAAAATCGTATTAAGTTTGGTAATATTTATTAATACCTTACATGAATTGACAGATGGTTGTCAACAGAAATATTGGATTATTTTGAAAATGACTCCTTTATGATTATGAAGCCCTTAGACCGCTCGACAAATAATCGAACGGCCTTACGACGTGTTTTAAGGCTAAACGGTTGCTTTGCGGATCATGAAAAACGAAAGCAGGACATAGATGACCGCTCCAACAAACAACCACGAAGCTAACTGAGCCGCGGAATGTCCGCTTAGCCAATTGAAAATATCAATCCACCAGTTGTAATACGTGCACAAGAAGCTAAGCACGGACCCAGCAACAATAATAATCGGAAATAAGACGAACATACCCATCCTCCCGAAACGCCTGTATACGGCGCTAATGACGAAGCCAAGGAAGGCCATGTGAAACGCTGTTGCGAACAAAGTCCACCATTGTGCCACTAAGGAACCATCACTCAAATAAGGCAGGTTGAAGAAATGCAGCCCGACTCCCCAGTTCCAATTATTCTCCAATAACGATAGCGCTAAAAGCACGGCTGAAATACCCGAACATACCACGGTGATCATCAAAAGAGTCCCAAGAAAGAAGTCCGTTCTCCGGATGCTTAGGCCAATCGCAAAAGGAAAGCTTTTCATCGGCATAGCAATGCCGATAAACAATAGGCAAAAGAAGATAGATGCCAAACCGCCGGTATACATTCCTTTTTCCAGCTGAATTATCCCTCCAATCAAGAGATTGACTAAAAAAGCAGGAAGCAATACAAAACACCATGGAACAATAAACCATGTAAGTTTATCCTTAGCATGAATTCTCATTACGGTTGTAAATCGATTCATCCGATGTCCACCGCCTTATGAACAGATTTTTGTTTGGTCAAATGAACAATCAATTGTTGAAGCGACACTGGGGTAAGCTCAAGCCCTAGTAATTCGGCCAGCTCCCGCCTTTCCGGATTCAAACTGCCAAGTACCGTAGCCGACAATAAACCACCGAATGGTTTGCGCTCGATTGTTTCCTGCCCGGAAATGAAGGACTCTACATTCTTCGCCTGCCCTGTAGCGCTATATGCTTGCCCGCGAATGGCATCCGCATCCTCATTAAGAATCAGCCTACCGTTATCGACGACGATTACATGCTCTAAAATCTTGCTTACCTCGTCAATTAAATGTGTGGACAAAACGATTGTCCGAGGGTGCTCCGCGTAATCCTCGATCAACCGATCGTAGAACAACTCCCGCGCCACAGCGTCCAATCCTAAGTAAGGCTCATCGAACATCGTCAGCGGTGCGCGACTCGCCAAACCGATGATGACGCCGACAGAAGAGAGCATGCCTCGCGACAGCTTCTTTATCACACGTTTCAGTGGAAGACGGAAATCATTCACCAATTGATCAGCAAATCCTTGATCCCAATTAGGAAAAATAACTGAACACAACTCCAGCACATCGATCACACGGAGATGGTCAGGATATTTTTGACTTTCTTTAATAAAACAAACCTTGCTTAATACATGATTGTTCTCATATGGAGTCTCTCCGAACACGCGCACCCTTCCACTTGTCGGGAACATCTGCGCCGTTAGCATGTGCATGATCGTTGTTTTGCCTGCGCCGTTTCGACCAAGCAATCCGTAAATTTTTCCCGGTTCCATCGTAAAACTGACATCATCCACCGCATTAACTCCTTGATACATTTTGGTCAGTCCTTGGACTTCAACAATATTTTTCAATTCGTCCCTTCCCCTCTCCGGATCATATCCGTCAATTCTTCTTTCGTTACCCCAATCTTTTCCGCTTCGCGAATCATCGCAACGACATACTGTTCGTAGAAACTCTCCTTCCGTTTTTCCATCAGCCTTACCTTTGCGCCTTTTGCTACAAACATGCCAATCCCCCGCTTTTTGTACAAAATGTTCTCATCCACAAGCAAATTAACACCTTTGGCAGCAGTTGCCGGATTTATTTTAAAAAACGAAGCAAATTGAGTTGTTGACGGCACCTGCGATTCCTCCAGCAACCGATCTGCAATAATATCGTCTTCAATATGTTCGGCTATTTGCATAAAAATCGGGCGGCTGTCGTCCATCGTGAAAACCATAATACACACCACCATATTAGTTAGTTACTTATGTAATTAACTATATAACAAAAGAACCATCTAGTCAACGGCCATTCGCCCAAAAATTCGATCCGAAAAAAATTCATCATTTGTACTAAAGCTAGCTTTCTTTTGTATTTTTAGTCTTACAAGAAAACAAAAAGCACTTGTTGCCAATAAGGGCAATCAAATGCTTTTTGTAAGCTATAAAATTTAAAACGACAGATCTTAACCCAAATCACAATTTTTCTGCTAGTTATCGGTATCGACATTAATAAATTTTCGAGGACTGGGGTCCCCTACACCTGACTTCATCAATCTATGTTTATTGGCCATTCCTCTTTGTTTTCAGCCATATCCCAAAACATGTATTCGAACATGCTTGTTTTTACAACGATTTCTTCAAGAGCTGCTAAATCTCGTTCTGGTTTTGCATTTGTGATTTCATTGAGTAGATTCTTGCAATCCTCGGCCAACTCAGTAAATTCATCAGATGCATACATTTTTACCCATTCACCATAAAATTCATGATCGATTGCTCCTGGCCAAGTGACCAGCTCTTTGCCAATAAAGTTATAGCTCCATGCACAGGTAAGAACTGCTGCAACAACATTTTCAACACCACCAAGTTGGGCCACGTTCAGCATGTAGCTTGTGTATGAAGTTGTGGTTGATGCGGGCTCGGTTGCCTCAAGCTCTTCGGGAGTTATACCAAATTTTGCGGCATATTGACGGTGAAGATCCATTTCAACATCCAATGTGCCATGCAAAAGGTTTGCAAAAATGGACATTGTTTTTAAATCAGGTGCCTTTGCACTCCCTAACGCAAATAGACGGGAGTACTCAATTAGGTACACATAATCCTGCTTCATGTAATGTTTAAATTTTTCCTTTTCTAACCAGCCTTCGCCAATTCCTTTGACGAATGGATGCTCAAAATACGAATTCCAAATCGGCTCAATTCGATTCCATAGACGATCTGTAAAATTACTACTCACTTTCATTTCCCCTTTCACCTAGTTGACTTCAGGGGGGATAAAAAATAAAAACCCATCACTAGTGACTAGGAATGGGTTCGGTAAATTTATTCGTCTTCACGAAAAATACCAACTCCACTTCCCTACGCTAGTGTTACCTAGATCAGGTTCAAAGGGTCGATATTTCTATCTCTCAGCAAATACATGCTCCCCTAGTCGAATTGTTAGATTATTAAGTTACTAGATATAGTTAAACATAGCAGGTGGAAAAATGCAATTTTTCGGAACTTTAATAAAAGTACGACCATCATGAGTTCATGATTCCAAACAAGTAGTTTTCTATTTGTCCTTTGTCAGATAATGTACATCGTAATCCAGTAATTCGATTATTTGTGTTTATTTAAATGTCATTTTACTCATAGTAACAGGGGATTTCCATATTAATAGAGAACTATTTATAATATTCCAATACTTAGGAGGTTTAGCATGGAGATTTTTACATTTAACAAAGATAGCGGTAAACGAATATCACAATACAATTCGGACTTTATTATGGCCCGTATTATCCAGACAAATATGTCAGCTCAGATTGGGTGTATGCATTTAGATAAGAATGGGATCGTGGGTTTTCACAAAGCGGTGGTCCCACAACTTTTATTAATTGTAAATGGTGAAGCCTATGTCCGCGGAGAAAAAGATGAGTACTGTAGAGTAAAGTCTGGGGATGCAGTTTTTTGGGAAAAAGATGAATGGCATGAAACTAAAACAGATACAGGATTAACAGCGATTGTCATTGAAAGTGAGGAATTATCCCCTTCCCTTTTTATGCCATTGAAGTGTTCATTATAAGTTTATTGCAATATATTTTATAAAACTATTTCCTGCTTAAATCGTATTATAGGTATGAAATGGAGGTGGTTTTTTGAGTACTTTTAGCATGATAGCTATTATAGTTGCAGGAGTATTTATCATTTATTTTGGTTATCTAATCCAAGTAAAAAAGATGTTATCCTTAATTATCGGTTTTCGCGAAACTACCCTTTATGGTGATAAAGATAAATATGCCAAAAGAACTGGAATGACCGCAATAATCTTAGGAGTTATTGTACTTTTAATGCCTCTTGTAGTGTCGGTTTTCGGGGAAGGTGTTATTCAAATATATAAATATATCATCTGAGTTTATGTCGTGATAATGCTCATTGTTGCTAATTATTGGCGATTCTGATTTTAGAGCGATGGAATAGGGATAGCGATAGCTGTCCTTTTTTTAAAACTCTCCCAATTAGCGGTGTTCAAGAAACTATATTGTTTTCCCTTTTTTCTTCGCATCTGCATCCAAACCTACACCAATTGCAATGCCCATACTCATTCCAATCGGCAGTCCTAACCCAATATTATCAAAAATGATTAATCCAAACACAACGCCCAAACTCATTCCTATTGACATGAATAATGATAGGTACATTCCCTCTTGCACCAACTTATGCTTCTTTTCGAGATGAGAGACAATGTCATGAATCCCTTTTTTATGTTGTTTAATATCCGCATCAATCTCTTTCGCGTTAGCTTCTAGTTGAATGAAATGATTCTTCAATTCAAGTAGATGGTGCTGACATTCTTCACAGGTTACCGAAAAAGAATCAAGCTTATTCACTACTCGTTCACATTTATTCAAATCCAGCTTTTTTGAAACTTCTTTACTGATAGTACTTCTCAGCTTACTTATGATGGCTTTTATATCTTCTACATGTTTTTCCACCCTACATAGCACCTCCTTTTGAGAAAACTAAATATCGTTTTGATTTACATTATCCAACATTACATTTCACTTATATTTTATTTACGAATCAAACATGATTTAGTTTCAGTTTTTCTAAAATCCGCAAAAAGAATAGACTAATACACCCGTGCGATTTAGTATTAATAAAGGTGCCAGACCCCTGTAACATAACACATACAAACACTGGAACAGGCACCGATTCTTTTATATATATTTCGCAGTGATCGAACGCTCACAATTCTTAATTCCTGCTGGTGGTCCTTCGTATAAAATTTCTCCGCCACCGGTACCACCATTCGGACCTAAATCAATGATCCAATCACTGTTTCGGATGACGTCCAGGTTATGTTCGATGACAATGACTGTATTGCCCTTTTCCACTAATTTTTCGATAATCAGTAGAATATTGGAGATATCTGAAGAATGCAATCCAGTTGTCGGTTCGTCTAAAATATAGATATTGCCCTTTTTATTTAGCTCTTTTGCAAGCTTCAATCGTTGGCTTTCCCCACCGGATAATGTGTTCAGAGGTTGACCTAATGAAAGATACCCAAGTCCAACTGTTTCCATGCTTTTTAGCTGTCTTTGGATGTCTTTTGCTTCAAAAAATTCTACTGCTTCTGCCACGGACATTTCCATGATCTCTACAATGTTTTTCTCTTTATACAGGTATTGGAGCACTTCCTGTTTGTATCGGTCGCCATGACATTCGCTGCATTCCATTTCCATTTTATCCATAAACGAGAGATTAAGCTCCACCGTTCCTGTTCCGCCACATGTTTCGCAGGCGCCTTTTGAGTTATAGCTGAATAACCCACTATCCACATTATTCACATCTGAAAAAGCTTTTCGAATTGAATTCATAATACCTGAATAGGTTGCCGGATTGGACCGAATGTTACCATGAACCTGGCTTTGGTCAATCCGAATGGACTCTGGATATTCTTTTGCAAAAACCTCGTTTACAAGCGTACTTTTACCTGAACCCGCTACTCCAGTTACAGCTGTAAAAACACCTATTGGTACTCGAAGACTGGCATTTTTCAAATTGTGAAGGCTGCTTTTTTTGCTTTCCAAAAACTCGGTAACTGGTCTTGGGTTTGCATTAATTTCCATTTTCCTATTTAAATGTGTAGCAGTCAGTGTCTCAGAAGATAATAACCCCTGGTAACTTCCACTAAACATTATGTTTCCACCGCCAGAACCCGCTTTCGGCCCCACATCGATGACATGGTCTGCAATTTGGATGACATCTGGGTCGTGCTCCACAACTAAAACCGTATTTCCCTTATCACGCAATTTTTCGAGTAATTCATTTAATCGGTAGACATCGCGTGGATGAAGTCCAGTACTCGGTTCATCAAATATGTACATTAATCCAGTTAAATTGCTGGACAAATATTTCACCATTTTAACACGTTGGGACTCACCGCCAGATAAACTCGGCGTTTCCCTTGTTAAGGTCAAATAACTCAATCCAATATCACAAAGATTTTTAACCCGCTCCAAAATCCCCTCCACGATCGGCTTCGCACTTGGGTCATCGAATTGTATAAGAACATTACTTAACTCATCCAGCTGCATCGCTGTTAGGTCATAAATGGAATAGCCCTTTATTTTTGAAGACATAACCTTCTCATTGTAACGTGTCCCTTGGCAGCTAGGGCATGTACCAGTTGTAGCAAATTCTTTAAGCTTTTTCTCGGCAGCCTTAGATGTATCCTTATCTTTATTGACATTTTGTCGCATGAATTTTACTGCCAAGCCCACATAAGTGGTATTGATTTCCCCATTCATATAACTTACTACGACTTTTTCCTCATCGGCATATACTAACTTATCAAATTCTTCTTTTGTAAAATCTTTAATTTTTTTATCATTGTCGAAGAAACCAGATTCAGCATATGCTTTCCATTGCCATGTGCCTGGTCCAAATCCAGGAAGTAAAATGGCTCCTTCATTTAAGGACTTGTCCTTATCGAGCGCTGCATCGAGGTTTAATGTAATCGTTCGACCAATCCCTTCGCAATGCGGGCACATCCCGATTGGGTCATTGAAGGAATACGCATTACTCCAACCAATACTTGGTTCCGCAAAGCGTGAAAAAAGAAGTCTTAACAGTGGCTGAATATCGGTAACCGTCCCAAGTGTTGATCTAGCGTTCCCACCAAGTCGTTTTTGATCAACGATTATAGCAGTTGACAGATTATTAACTTCATCTGCTTCAGGCCGGCTGTATTTCGGCAGAAACTGACGGGCAAAACTACTAAAGGTCTCGTTCAACTGACGGCCCGCTTCCTGAGCAATCGTATCAAAGACAATCGATGACTTTCCTGAACCAGAGACCCCCGTGAAAATCGTTATTTTCCCCTTTGGAATCTGTACATGAATATTTTTCAGATTATTTTCCCTACCGTTTATGACCTCAATAAATTCCTGTTTCATTCATTTATCATCTCCTTACAAAATAGCTTGTCTATCTTATCATATTGTGGGTCAGAGGGACAGGTCATCCCGTATCCCAAGGGTCTTTAACTTCTAAACAACAAAAGAGACGCTAGTTTAATTTACCAGCGCCTTTTATCTTTGATGAACAATTTCGTTTTATCTCTGTATTATCTTATTAAACAATCCCCTCCCCCTGGTAGATCCGAAATGCTGGAATAATCGTGTCTGAAACAATTTCTTTTCCATTTTCACGAATGAAGTCCAATTTGTAATAAGCATCAAATCGTTGGCTAATTTCGGTTTTCACAAGTTCAGGCGGAGTGACGACAATGAATTGGAATTTCAGTTTTTCAGCAACTGCAAATATCGGATCAAGGACATGTGCTGATGCAGCTTGTCCGAATGGATTATCACAGACTAATGGAACCCAACTTTGATCCGTTTCGCTTTTTACAGATAATAACATCATCATCATAACCATTCGAGCAGAAAGCTTTTGTCCGCCACTGCCATCAGATTTCGTCCTTGAACCTTGGTTAATTGTCTGCCAGGTTGAATAATGCTCCCTTTGCGGTTTCCCGTACATAAAGGCATTATCTGTTCGCATATTATAGACAAGTAACTCAGGATATTGATTTCTTAATGATACGAACAAAATTTGTTCATCACTTATCAGTTGTTTTATTTCTTCATCTAAGGCTACATTATGATCATCGATCCTATCAAATTGTTTGGTAATTTTATTTATTGCAGCCACAAAGTGTAGCTTTAGCAGCGGCTCAATTTCTTCAGCCTTTTTAGGTAAAATGTCCTTTTTTAGTTGAACCAGTGGAAAAGATCCACGTTCATTTTTTAGCTTCATTTTGGCAATCATCGAACGAATTGCCTCTGAAATGCTCATTACCTTCATACTAGCACGACTAGCCCAGAAGTTTTGAGCCTTTTCTGCCCTTTCTTTATCACGTTCTAATTGTTCCAACCCAGTTTGTGAAAAACGTTTCATATTCTTAACAATTGTTTGAATATGCATATAATGTCTTGTATCCATATGGTCTAGTGTTGTTAACACTTCATTTTTGAATCGAATCTCCCAATCTTTACTTTCAATAGTAAGCTTTAAATTCCGCAATGATTGTTCGATTTTCGCATGCTTCTCTTGGCCTTCATCCTGAATTGCTTGATGTTCTTCACACCAAGATAGAATACACGCTTTACCTTGACTCTTTATTTTTTCAATATCCTGTTCGGTAAATGTTGCCGCATCTTCATTTAAAATCACCGATAAAGTCAATAAGTCTCCTTCAAAACCGGCGATATTCGTTTCGGTTTCTTTATGACTTTTCTCAGCCTGCTTTATTTCCACATTCGTTATTTTCGTTTGGTCCCTAATTTCTACAGCCTTTACTTCCAGGTCAAGGTCCTCCCATTTTTCAGGCCGTTTTTCATGCTTAACTATCTTTTTCTCTAGTTTACCGCGCTGTTCGGTTGCATGCTGTAAGGAGGTTTCCGCAACTGTTACAGCCGTTCCTTGCTTCCGTTCTTCTTTTTCCGCAGTTTTCGTTTCCTTTTGAGCCGTTTGCAGCATATTTTCTAATATACTAATAGGTTCATCAGGTTCTTGTGCTTGACTCCAATCCTCATTATACGTACCCAGTTTTTTCTCTAATTTCTTTTGCTGCTTTTGTTCAGTTTCACTTCTTGCTTGAATAATAAGTAATTCGCTTGCCTGTTCTTCCTTTGACTTTTGGAGCTGCTTTAGCTCTTCAATACTTCCATTTACCTCTTCTAAAATGTGTGGTGATAACCGTGGGATCTCTTCACTTTGGTCTGCTTTTCCTTCCGCAGGAAAAACAGCATCTTCAATAAAGAAGGCAATCTCATTAATATTCTGTTCCATTTTAAGCTTCCATTCAAAATAGGTTTGATTCCATTTCGTTTGCAGTTCAACGATATTTTGATGTTCTTTTCCGATTTCTTGCTGAGTAACCCTAAAGACTTCCTTTTGTTTCTCTTTCTCTAGCTTTACCCGCTTATTTTCTTGATGAAGAGATTTATCCCGCTTGAAATCCTCCAAGGTTGCTACATCTTTTGAAAGCTTTTCAATCTTTTGCTTGTTTTTTTCCAACTGTTCGGTTAACTGAATCTGAAATTCTTTTTCTTTTTCCTGTTGTATGGTGATTTCCTGTAATTGCGTTTTCTTTGAAAGAAGGGCATTTTGCTCCTTATGGAATGCTCTTTCAATATCACTAGCAAGCTCACTTGATGTAAAACGATCAATTTCTTTTAAAATAAGACGTAAGTAGTTTTCCGTTTTTTCAATTTCTATTTGTGTTGCTTTCTTTTCCTCTATTTGTTTCGCAATCTTACTTTTCCAGTTTGTGAATTGATTCTTATCTGTTAATAAGTCTCTTTCTGTACCATTCATAATCACAAACGATAATTCGTGATGTTCACTGTTCATTTCCTCACGTAAGAAAATTGGAACAGGACTTTTAAACATTCTTCCTGAAAGAACCTGTTGATTAATTTGTTGCCATTGATGACCGTTTACAACCAAACCGTATGGAAGTAGTGGATATGTCAATAGATAGCTAGCCATCTCCTCGGCACGTAATGATTGCAAAAATTGGCTTCCATAAAACACATCAATGCCTGTCTTCTCATCAATCCATTCCTTTAATTCCTTCACATCTTTATTCGCAATCCAAAAGTGCTCGTCATTTAAGGAATGGTCGAGCTGGGTTTCCCAAAGTTCCTTTTTAATTTGTTCGCCTTGATGCAGGTTTTGACTAAGTGTTTCCTCTATTTGTGTGGCATACTTTGATAAAAGTGAGTGGGTAAACGGTACTGTTACATCATCTAGTAAACCATGAATCTTATCATATAGTTTTTCTTCTTTTTGCTTTTGCACTTCATTTTTTGCAGTCAATTCTTCACATTTTTCTTCAGAAAACTGAATGGATTGGGTGAGTGTACCATGTGATGCTGCAAGTTGATTTTGCCGTTCACTCGATTCTTTGCTTTTTCGTTTCAGCTCATATAACTGCGTCCTTTTGTCTTCCGTTTGTTTAGAAAGACTTTCGGTGAACCCTTGCAGGTCATAGGTTATCCGATCACCGAACTCCCCAATAAGTGCTTCTTCCATCGTTTCAAAGGTATGCATCCGTGTATATAGCACATCAATTTCACTACTAAGCTTGGCAAGATCCTTTGTCATTTGTTTGTCCTGCCTTGAGAGCTCCACTTCTTTTTGCTTTAAGAATTTTTGATAACCTCCATACTGCTTGAGGGCTTCTTGTACTAATAGAGAAGCATGCCCCCACTGAGTGGATGCTTCTTTTTTGATTTCATCCATTCTTTGATTCACTTGCTCTAAGCCACTATTTTGTTCCAATTTCGCAATCTGCTGTGAAAGAGATTGAATGGTTTGTTCATTTTCATACCATTCCTTCAATAAAACCTGAAATGCCAGCTGTTCTTTTTGTTCCTGTTTCTCTAGAACGATCGCTTCTAAGTCTGAATGACTCTTCTTCTCTTCTACTACTTTCTTTTCCCATTCAGTAACATCTTTGTGCACTACGGCGTACTCTAAATTATCTTTTTGATATCGTAAATCCGCTTGCTTTATGGCTAATTTTTCAATGTCCTTCTCTAAAGTCATTCGTGTTTCTTCTTCTGATTGCTTTAAGTGCTCTAGTGCTCCAAGCAATTGTCTGCCTACTTTTATACTTTCATCGACAATTTCTTTATGCTGGATTCCTTTTTCTAAGTGCTCCTCAAATGGGACAATGTCTTCTAAAAACTCTTTATGTGCCTGCTCCCTTTTTAAAAGAACGGGGAGGTCCTTTGCTATACTTGCTTGGCTCTTAAAAATCTCGACCAAGTCATTCTTTTGATGCTCGGTTCGATGCAGAACTGCACTTATAGTTGGAATGATTCGTTTTTGGAAGAGAGAATGATCATCCTCAGCCCCCTCAAAGTATTTCCCAACTCCGCCTTCATCCTTGTTAATGTCCTTCATAATATCCCAGTCTTTACGGTTAATGCCGTATGTATCAAGAATCCGGTAATGCTTCTTCGTATCCCGGTAGACGTCATATCCATTCCATTTTAAATAATCTTTCAGGCTTTCCGTTTCGGCCACTTCATCATTTTCATAGAGGGGAATATGCTCAAGCGCAGCCTTTTCATTCCGTTCAAAGTCTCTTGTATAAAAGGTGATATGCGGCAGGATTTTCGCTTCCTGTTCCAGTGTTTTCCTCTCATGATCACTTTCTTCATTGATCGAAATCCGTTGCTCAGCTGAGAACATACCACCAGTAATCAAATGCCTGCGTTCCGCTCCATCCAATTCCCATTCAATAACTACATGAAAGGTGTAGGGAATAAATTGCTCTTTATTATTAAAAAAGAACTGCTGGTAATAACGATTGTTCTGTTTTCCCCACGAGGTTCCCGGTTTCAGTATTTGAAAGATTGTTTGAAGGAACACACCCTTCCCACCGCCATTCATCATGGCAATGAGACCATTTGTAGATGTCTCATCATTATGGAAATTAAAAGTGGTATCTTTATATTGCTTTTGCATGCCATCATACTTCAGGCCAACAATTCTAATCGAAAAGATTTTCGGCATGCTCATCCTCCTCTGCGGTAATCAATTTTTTAAACATTTCATAACGATCATAATCATGATACAAATATTCAATTCGCTCAAACAGCTCTTGTTTTGGAATCACTTTGGGAATATCGTCTCGATCAAGAATGACAATAAGCCCCTCCGTCTCTAATAAGCGCATGCTGCTGGCAATTAAGCCAATTCTTGTTCGTCTATTCCCTTTCTTTACACCGTAATCATCCGAATCAACCTCCATGTATTTCCAGGTTGTCACAACTTCCTTCATATCAATTCGTTCTTCTTCTCCGAAAGTTGGCTTCGCTTTAAGAATGCTATCCCAATTCATCATCAGGTCGTTCACTTCCCGCTCTAGTGCATAGTAGCTAATTCCTTCCCGCTTCGTGCGGATTTTTGCTGCTTGGTTGCGGTCAATAGTCGCTAAAAAGGACATAATGACAACACTAATCAGATGAAAATGCTTTTTCGTTTCAATTTGCCGATGCTTTTCCTTCATATGGGTAAAATTTGTAGCAAAGACGGAGCCAGTTGGCTGAACAACTAATTGAATACGTTTTGGTGCCTCAATAATATATGTGCCTGATTCATCGGCTAATAAAAGAACAGTCTGCCTCACTTCCGGATCAAAATACGTCTGAAAGTGTTCACTATTTTCATCGATTACTTTATCTTTTAGTAACGAAAAATAAACTGCCGATGCTTTTTTGATCGCTTCCGCATTCATTATTTCTCCTCCTGTACACAAATTTTAAAAGGGGTAATTTTCATTCTGTGCCAGATGAAAGGCTCCGCCCGATGATCAAATTCAGTAAAAATCTTTAAGCCTTCAAACATTTGAAATTGCGGATACTCCATCATTAATTTATAAAGAAGAATTTCCCTCTCATCGCTTAATGTTTCTTCCTTCCGATACAGCACTTGAACCTTTAGGGGCTTTTTATCAAACATCATCCATAAATCAATTGTTTCGGATTCCTCTAACCATAAATCCTGGACATCCAATGGCAGATCAGCTAAATCTGTTAACGAAAACGTTCCGTAGGTTTGTAGATATTGAAACACATAACTCCACGCCTTAATGACAGACCCCCAGTCAGTCACTCGAACACGAGTAATGCCTTCTTCTCCTTGTTCTTCGACTGAATGTTCCGTTACTCGTTTTTCATCGAATTCCTGTTCACCCCAAATCCAATCAAGCGGCAAAATAAACTCATTTTTCGGTGAAAATAAAGGAGAAAGGACTTTTTCAATTCCATTAAAACGATAAACGCCTTCCTTCATTAACCAATTTTCATAAAATTGCTCCCGAAATGAAACAAGGCTGTTTTCCCAAAACAATGAAGGGTTTTCTGCCTTTAATTTCATCTCATATGAAATATTTTGAATGACTAGCTTAGCAAAACGATCATGTAATTGCCTGGTATGACTAATTTTTTCCTGGAGAAGAATCAATTCTTTCTGAATATAATCATCTTCCTCGTTCCTTCGTTTTGTTTTTTCGATCATGCTAGTGATTGTACGGAAGTGATTTTTCTCTTCCTCAAATTGCTTTTCAATTTCAACACGATTGTCTGCTCTTTGCCATTCTTCATCAATCAATAAGATTTTGGGATTATTGATCATTTCCTTTTGAAAGGTAAATTCATTTGCCATTAAGCGGTTTACTCGTGAAATGAGGTGATCGAGGTTTCGAGTAGCTTTTCTAAAATTACCGTTTTTAATTAACTGCATACTGTAGAGTTGTTCAATCGTTATCGAAAACTCCTCAGCCATTTCCCTGCTCATAAAAATCATTTCCTGAGCGACATCGGTGAGTTTATAACAAATAGAGCCGCCCATCTCTAAATTTGTATATAATTCATCCATTTCGACATATCGGAACACCTGGTTCTCCCAGGATTGTCTGATTTCATCATAATAGAGGGCTTCAAACGGCTTACTTAATTCCTCTTTTCCCTGATACAGGAGCCCCGTTGTAATCCGTTCAATTTGCTTTTCGTCTGCCAAGAGCTTCATTTGTTTAATCGAATCTTCTACCATATATTTGATATCTGATTTTCGTCTTTGGTCATCATCGTTTAATTCTCGATAAAAAATGACTAGAAGCACCTGCATGAGAATCGTTTGAATATGGGGTTTCAACTCCCCTACTTCCATTCCCCTACCAAGCTCAAACAGCGGATTTAAACGTTGCATTCTTTGGGCGAATCCTTCCCATGATTCGTTCACATCCATCGCCTCCATGTTTCGATTGTTAAGACTTCTTGAGGGATCCGCTTATTTTCCTGCCATAACTTTAGCAGATGTGATTGCTCTTCTTCAGTAAACCATTGAAAGAACAAATCGCGGTATTTGATATTTTGCGTTTGGCCTTGTTTTTGCTCATTCCTATACTCTAGACAATTGAGCATTTTTCGGTACATTTTTAAGGCTGGCTGGATACAGCAATCTGGATATTTTTCGATTAAGCGAACGAGGATTCCGTAACCAGCAGCATCAAGATCCCCTGCGTAATAGAAAAGATAGGATTTTTGCGGAAACATTTGGAAGAAAAAAGAAAAGCTTCGTTCAATTTTTGTCCCTTCCCCATAAATAATGAGTTCAGGATCATAATCAAGTATATTATCTTCCAATAACTTAATAGCCGTATGAAAGAATGATAGATTTTCAACAATAAGGACCCGATGTATATCTTTTATTTCCTTCCCTTGTTTCATCCAAAACACAAAGGGCTCCCCGTGGTTCACCATTTTAAGTTGTTCCTCTGATACTCCAACTCTAGTTAAAAACCCTTTTCCACCTGGAAATCTATCATCATCTAGTAAGAACTTTTCATGGCCAAAAAGCTCCAGACTTCTTTCTTCAAATGAGACCAATTCCCGTTCCTGACTGGACTTTAGAAAATGATATACCTTCTGGATTCGATTCCATTCCTCTTTTGTTTGCCATTCGGGATGCCGTTCATAATAGGAAAAATCAAACTGATCACTTGATTTCATCATATCAAGACGATCCCATTTATCTTCCTGAACCTTTATATTAACCCAGTAATATAAACTAAGCGCTGGGGTTCTTCCATTATATTGATTATTTTGAATCGGTATAAGCTGTCCTTCAGCCCGCAATGTTTCAATCGCCTGATAAAATAACGAATAACCGTCCATTTCAAAATAATCATCCATAAGCCTGCGCAACTGAATCTCTAAATCATTAATATTAATTTTCTTCTTTTGCTTCGGGTGCTGAATATCTCCAACAAATCCTCTCACCCGTGCTTCAATCACATCGATTGTAATCACCTGCTTACACCACATTTAATACTAGTTATATCAATTATACATTAGATTATTAATCGGTGTAATACCAGATTGATCAAGGAAAATGATTAGCCTTCCTTGATAATAATGGTAAAATATTATTGACTTAATTTAATCGTTTGCAGGAGGTAATTTTAATGGCCAAAAAAGTTCAACTAGGTAAAACAGATCTATACATAAACCCAATCGGTCTAGGTACAAATGCAGTTGGAGGACATAATCTATACCCAAATCTTGATGAACAGGCGGGAAAAGAGTTAGTTCGTGCCGCGATTGATAACGGGATTAACTTCATCGATACTGCCTATCGGTATGGAAATGGACGTTCTGAGGAATTAATTGGAGAGGTTATGAAAAAAACTGGAAATCGCAGTGATATCATTATTGCCACAAAAGCTGCACACCGTGAAAATGGTGGCGAAACTGTTTTGGATAATTCGCCTGCATTCTTGCGCCAATCCATTGAAGAAAGCCTGAAACGACTCCAAACAGATTATATCGATTTATTCTACATCCATTTCCCTGATGAAAAAACACCTAAGGATGAAGCGGTTGGTGCTTTACAACGTTTAAAAGAAGAAGGAATCATTCGTTCCATTGGTATCTCTAATTTTTCAGTAGATCAAATAAAAGAAGCCAATAAAGATGGATATGTCGATGTTTATCAAGGTGGTTATAACTTGATCAATCGTTCCGCAGAAGATGAGTTGCTGCCCTACGTAGCCAAAAATAAGATTTCATTTGTTCCCTACTTCCCTCTTGCATCCGGTTTGTTAGCTGGGAAATACAATCAAAACACCACCTTCAATGACTCGCGCTTAAAGATGCCTCATCTACAGGGGGAAGCATTCCAACAGAACTTGGAGAAAGTGGAACAGCTACGAGAAATTGCAAATGGGAAACAGATGGGAGTCGCACACCTCGTCTTAGCATGGTACTTAACACGTGAGGAGATCGATGCTGTAATCCCTGGTGCCAAACGTGCCAATCAAGTATTAGACAACCTAAAAACAGTAGATGTAGCTTTATCACCGGATGAAATTCAAGTGATTGACCAGATTTTTAAATAGGATTACCTTTCACCCTTGACTATCCTTTATGGTAAAATGAAGTTCCTTGGCAGGGGCATTAAAAAGCAAGTTGGCTGTTTATGGCTGACTTGCTTTTTCTCTTTTTCAGCCGTCGGACGGGTTCACGTCTCATTCCTGTGATGCATGCCCTTTCATTCGACTAGTAAAATTATTGTGGTATCCTATTACTATAAAGATAGAAAGGTAGAATGAAATGTACACAAAACAAGACTTACTCGGGTCTCTTAAACAGTTGGGAATAGATGAAAATGGAACATTGCTTGTTCATTCGTCGATGAAAAGTATAGGCCTAGTTGAGGGTGGCGCGGATACCGTCCTTGATGCTTTATCCGAATACATGAAAAATGGCCTTTTGGTTTTTCCAACCCATACATGGTCGTATATTAACGCTGAGAACCCTCGGTTTTATGTAGATAAATCAGCATCCTGTGTTGGATTATTGACAGAACTTTTCCGTAAACGTCCCGGTGTTGTTCGCTCATGGCATCCGACACATTCTGTAGCTGCATTAGGAAAAGGTGCTCGTGAATTTGTTGAAGGAAATGAAAAATTCGACACCCCCTGTGCAAGGGAATCGAGTTGGGGGAAATTGCTAGATCAAGAGGCGACGATATTATTAATAGGGGTCGACTTACGAAGATGTACGTATATTCATGGAGTCGAGGAATGGCTCGATATACCGGGTCGATTGACTAACTCTCATGAACAGCTATATACCGTATTACCAGATAAAACTGAAATTTCCGTACCCCAAAGAAGACATATCGGTCACACCTCTGAAAAATACGAACGAGTTGATGACGTTTTTCTAAATAATCAGGTGATGTACAAAGGACAATTTGGCAACTCAACCGTAAGAGTATGCGATACTGTAAAAATGACTGAATTACTACAACATATATTAAAAGAGGATCCTGAATTGTTTTCTTGATCGTAGGTGTAGTAGTAAGTTTTTTCTCTGATAGATCTTGAAAAAAGGCATTTGGAAATTTTCTTGTACCGGGATGCCTTTTTATATTTCCTGGACATGTTTGCAATTTTAAAGGTTCTCATAGTCAAAATTTGATTAGTATCCACCTCGTAATATTTTGTAAAGAAGTTGTAACTATTTGGTAACATCTCCGTCTAAGTCATTGATAAAACAATTAATAATAAATAAGGAGTGTTACAAATGAAAAATATAATTGCTGTGGGTGTCCTTGGGTTGATAATTGTGGGCGGAATATTTGGAGCTACAACATACGGTGCTGAAGACACCACGAATAAAGATGTTGAACAAAAAATCGTTGTAGAAATGGAAAAAGACGCTGCAGTAACTTTGCCAGTGGTTGAAAAAGAAAAAATCACATTACTTACAATTGAAGGTTCTATTACAGGTTGGATTGATAACCAATCAATTGAAGTTGCGACAGAATCAGGAGCCATGGCCTTTAGAGTCTCTGAAGTAGATACCAATGGATTCAAGGAAAATGATTCCCTTGTAGTGAATTACTATGAAAATGCAGATGGGCAAAATATAGTCGAATCAATTAGTAATAAATGAAGCCTGTCTGACAGTAAAGTAATTTTAAATCACACTGAAGGTCAGACAATTATATTAATCACTAGAATCCATTCCTAATCTCTTTTCACCTTCCATTCCCTACCGCTTTCATTTATACTATTTAATAGAATGGAGGTGAATAAGATGGAACAAGAAACGATGTTAAAAGAAATTTTACAAGCATTTAAACTATATTCTGAAAAAACGGACAAAAAATTAGATAATTTTAAGGTTGATTTTGAATCTAAGATGGACAATATGAAAATAGAGCTGGATTCTAAAATGGATGTAGGTTTCGCCCGTGTAGGTGAGAAACTAGACAGATTGGTCAAAAAGCAAGATGGAATGCGTCTTGAGTTAACTGAAAGCAGAGAAACGGTAGACTTTTTGTTAAGTAAAACGGCTCAACATGAAATAAAACTACAACAACTCATAAGCCAGCAACCACAAAACTCCACACATGTTGGTATTTTCCAAAAAACCAAATTAGCTTTATAAACATTGTAAACATAAGCAGTTCACTTCAAATAGTCAAAACAAAGGATAAGCTCCATTGACCTACCTGAGTCAATGGAGCTTTCCCCTTTGTTATGTCAACTGCTGCTCGGCAAAACTTCGGTATAGTTCATGCTTTTCGATTAATTCCTGGTGAGTCCCCTTCCCTGTTACCCTACCTTTTTCAATGAAAATGATTTGATCAGCATCAACGATTGTTGACAGTCTATGTGCAATGACGAAGGTGGTGCGCCCTTCCATCAGTCGAGAAAGTGCTTCTTGGACAATGCTTTCGGATTGACTGTCAAGACTTGCCGTTGCTTCGTCCATCATAAGAATTTTTGGATCGCGCAGGAACGCCCTTGCAATCGCAATTCGCTGTCTTTGTCCACCTGATAATTTTACACCGCGCTCTCCTACTTCTGTGTCTAATCCTTGTGAGAATTCACGAATAAATTCATCGGCATATGCCATTTTTGCGACTTCCCACAGACGTTCATCTGAAATTTGTTCTACATTTTTTAGTCCATAGCATAAATTTTCCCGTATGGTTCCAGCCATCATTGCACTTTCCTGTGAAACATAGCCAATTTGACTTCGCCATGATTCCAACGATAACTCATGGATTGATGTGTCCCCGATACGGATTTTACCTGTTGTAGGCTCGTAGTACCGCTCCAATAAACCAAACATCGTCGATTTTCCACCACCACTTGGACCTGCAAATGCAATCATTTGACCTGGCTTTGCTTCGAATGAAACATCCTGGATAACCGGCTCCTCTTCACTATAGGCGAAAGATACATGTTCAACGTGAATCGGTAAATTTGAAATATCGATTTCCTTTCCGTCTTGTCCTTCTTCTAGTGGAAGTTCAACGATATCAATAATCCGCTCTGTGGCTCCTTTCGCTTTCTGAAGCTGGGTGAAAAACATCGCAAATGATGTGATAGGAAAAATAATTTGAAACAGATAAAGGAGGAAGGCAACAAGAGAGCCTGTCGTCATCGACCCATTTGCGACACGAATTCCCCCGTATCCGATGATGATGACGATAACAATCATAACGATGGTGTACATGATTGGCCCAATTAGCGCAAAAATCCTTGCCTCTTTTAATCCATATGTAAGTAAGTTCCGAACCCCGCATATTCCTTTCTCTTCTTCAAAACCTTCAGCGGTTGAGGATTTCATTAAGCGAATTTCACTAATAGTTTGTTGAATTTTTCCTGAAAATATCGCGGTTTCATCCTGCAATCCGCGTGATATTTTCGCCATTTTTTGACCCAGCGGTATCATTATGACCATTGTAAGTGGGACAGAAATCAACATGAGAAGTGTCATTTTCCAGTCCATAATCAGTAGGATAATGATCGCCCCGATGATTGAAATAACTCCCGTGATAAATTGTGGGAAATGCTGCGAAATTAAATCCTTTACAATTCCTGTATCATTGACGACCCGGCTCACAGACTCCCCGCTTTGTTGCTTGTCAAAGTAGTTGACAGGCAAACGAATAAGCTTCTCCCACATTTTTTCGCGCAACCTGGCAACAATCCGTTGACCAACTGCGGCAAGCATATAAGTTGATACTCCATCAACCACTGCCTGTAAAATAAACACTGCTGCTATAATCGCAATGAGAGTGGCATTAATGGAAACCCCAGAAAATCCATCCACAAGCTCCCGCGTTAATAACGGAATCGAAAGACCCACAAATGTTGTTATAATACTCCCGATTAACCCTATGGCTAAAGCACCCTTTGGGATATTCGTCGACAAAATCAATCTAAAAAATGGCTTCAACCCATTATCTTCATTTTTCATATGTTTAAACTCCTTCATAAAAATCCTACACCAATACCTACGAATCAAACCCAAAAAAGTTACACATTTGGGACTAGGGACAGGTACATCGTCCCGATTCAAGCACCATTTTTAATGTCCCCCATAAACTGATTAAAATGGGGTGATCAAATGAAAAGATGGGTAAAGATCCTAATTTTAGTGTACCTTTCCTTTCTATTTTTCGGGAGTTTTTTAGCTGTAGGTGCGTTGTGGGTTGGTGTATTTGAAGAAACATATCCCAAGGTATCTGGAATTGAACCATTCTTGTATTATTTTTTCGCAGGCGCCATCGGCGGATCCCTAAGACATCTTTATATGTTTTGTTCGCATTATATGAACGATGAAATCATTGATCCTCGGCATTGGGTGATGTATATTTTCTTTCCGCTGTTCGCAACCGGAACGGCCGTCATCGCCGTCAATTTAATCCAAAGCGGCATTTTAATGATAGATTTTGCTGACAATCTTAAAGGTCCATATGCTCAGGTTAGTGTCGCCTTTTTTGTTGGTTTTGGCTTTAACCGGTTTCTCAATAAATTGAATGAAATGTCATCAGGCTTTTTCGATTTGAAAAAACAAGAAAAAAAACAGGACTGAGTTTTACAGTCCTGTTTGAATTAAAAAGTGGTCGGATGTAGGATTTGGTCAACTTTTTAAAATAAAGTTCACTACCTTACCCCATTATCCGCTCAAGATTATCCAACAAAAACTGCTTACCAACCTCATTAAAAACGACTTGTTGATATTCCCTGTTGTTAAACTGTCTTATCACTGTCTCTATTCCATACCCTTCAGATTGATCGTTCGTAACCGTCACCGTATTCCCTTTTTCGGTTATTTCCTCGCTTAAAATTCCTAAAGCCTTTAACCTTCTATTAATTACTGTCCCATTTAATTTCTTACTTTTAGTTTCATCTATTACTTTATTTACGGCTTTGGCAAATACATTAATACCTATTTTCCCTTCGGGTAACACGATATGATTTTTTTCATTCTTCAAGATATTTTGCCCTTCGCAAAGCTTGTATAAGAGCAATTAAATTCATTACATTTTAAAAATCACATAAATCATAGTAGACATATCGGAATAGTTCAGTTAAGCTATTTATAAATATAAAAACTTATCAAGAGAGGTGGAGGGACTGGCCCTGTGAAACCTCAGCAACAGATTCATTGAATACTGTGCTAAATCCAGCAAGCTTTTATGCTTGAAAGATAAGCGAGGTCGTTACCTAAATCATAAAGAAACCTCTTCTTATCTTGTAAATGGTGTTCATTTGATTGCCAATTTCTAAAGGAGGGGTTTTAATTATGGCTTTATTAACAAATGCTGTTGAGAAAAGAAGAAACGAGCTTATTCGAAAGCTAATTGCAATTAATCATTATAAAAAAGACGGGAAACATCTTTTTGAGCTATCCTTATCTGAATTAGAACATGAATTTTTTAAAATCCAATCTAAAGACCACCCGCATACCGGTTATGGATCCATACGGTGGAAAAACTTTTAAGTCAATTATGTCAGCCTAATCATGTGATAAAATAGAACAGGCACGAAAAAGGGAGTTAGTGTTTTTAACACTAGCCCCCCTTTTGTTATTAATAAAAATTGGCTCATTTTATCCAATGATCTGGTCTTTTTAAATAGATTGGTATTTTTGTATGAATGTTTCCTTTAGCTGAATTTATTTGAGATTGTGTTAGAAAAATAGCGCTTGTTAAGTTCGCGTCGCTAAGGTCTGCATCTCTGAGGTCAGCGCCAATAAAATCTGTTTTTCGTAAATCTGCATGACTTAAATTGGCTGCAATCATTAATGTTCCTCGAAAACTAACCCCTTGTAAATCTGCTCCTTTTAGATTTGCTCCCACGTAATCTAGACGCTTCTTATGTTTTTTGATGAAATCTTTACGATATATATCGCTTGTTTTTAGTAATAAAGCATTAACCTTTCTTCTATGTGTTGCAATATCTAATTTTATAATTTCTTCAGGATCTTTCTCAGTTAATTTAATCGTTTCATTATACATGTTTCGCAAACACGAATGAAATGACTGTGTTTCTTTAAGGCTTAGGGCTTGATCGAGATACCAAAGCATTTCATGAAGCTGTTGAATGAGTGGAAATACTTTAAACATTTCTTTGGCACGCTCTGGACTTTTTCTCCAATCATGACCGTTGTAAATCTTCCGTGAAACATGTTGTCCTGCCCCATAGCACTCATAAGAAACACATCCACGAAACCCTTTTTCCCTTAATTGATCATGAATATTACAACGATTATCTAAACATAAATTTCTACACGGCTCCCCGCTGTCCTTATTAATTGGAAAATCTGCTGATTTGGCATAAGGTAAGGCCACGCAACATAACCCGAAACAATTCGAACAATCAGATTTTAAAAAATCATTCATTTCTATGACACTTCCACATCTACTTAGATATAATTCAATTATAAATGAAAGTCTATTAATTGAATACAGTAAAATTGTCATTTATAACCAAATTTCAGTTTAGGTCAATGAACCTGTAAAAATATTGGGGCGGAGTCAACATTTTTAAGCCATATCTCCTCTTGACCATTTAAAGCATTTTTCAACCGTACTTCCCCTTTATCGAGCTCCGCTATCCTTCGAAACCAAGTTAGATAAGATCCAACAACTTGTGGATCTTCGTCGAGTTCATTCCTCCTTGGAGCCGAAATTTGTTTTTGTTCTCCTGTTCTAATGTTAATAGAGTAAAGTGAAGTGAACATTGGTGGTACAGGTCCTTCCTTCTTGGATACTCAATTTCCACTGCAGACACCTACTTTTTGCGGTTATCAAATTAATTAATAAACATTGCATCTCCTACATCTACATACATGGCTTTTCCGGAGACCGCATCGATTGCTCGGACACTGCCGATTGTCTCGGGAAAATCTGGAACATAGGCAAGTGTATAAACTGACTTACCGTCTTCATCATACTCACGAATGAACATTAGCTCCATTTTCACATGCTTCTTCAGGATTTCTTTTGCCTCGATTTTTGATATAACGGGTTTTGTTGGAAGGTCTGCATAATGGTTCTGGGATGGAACGTCTAAGTTGAAATGAATAATTTTCCCTGAATACTTTCCTACCTCAATCACAGACACATGATTATCAACTCTCAGCCCCTGATGGTATAGGTGAACATAAAAAGTGTAGGTTTCTTCAACTTCCACAAACTCCTCGTCCCATTCCTCAAACTCTTCTTCAAATAATTCGTCCTTATCAAAATAGTCATCATGCTCAAAGGCATCTTCGCTCTCAAGTTCATCAAAGTCTTCCTCAAAGTCTTCTTCAAATTCATCATTTTCATATTCGTAGATTTCAAGTTTAAATCGTTCATGGGTATCAGGAAATTGCTTAAATAGCAGTTTTATTGCCTGTTGCTTCGCCTTCTCCAAGCCTATATCCGCCCCATTATTCTCATGTTCTTCACCATTTTTAACCTGTAATAGGTTCCCAGTCATCTCTTCATAACAAAGCTTAACAACATGATTGCTCGTATCTTCCACATCAAAAGTATAGGATGTAATAGAGTCTTGTCTGGACCAAACCTCAACACGCTTCCCATCATTAACCTGTGAACCCAAGTTGGTGTATTCAGTTGTTAATCCAACGAATTCATATAAATTCTGATTAGGAGACTCCTGTTTTTCTAGCGTCAAGTCCAAAGGATATCCCTCACTAATACTTGTAGAGTCTGAACCATCAACAGGTATATCCATCACCTGCTCAATGACGCTATATGCAAGGTGGTACTCATTATCCCCATTTTTATAAATTTCTTGATCAAAATGTTGAATATTTAGCTCAAAGTCTAGTCCTTCAACATATTGTTCTAAAGCCTCCTCTTCCGAAACAACGATATCAGTATATCGAACCTCGTATTCTTCATCCGCTAAGTAAAATCTTGTGATTTGTCCAGATGTCGAAACCGAAACTGTAAAACCCGTACTATGGATAAACAAGCCGTATTTCTCATCCCTTTTTTCATAGGTAATCATGTACGGATTATCTAAATCCAGGATTGCCGAAAGTTCAAATTCTTGTTGCTTTGGATAAAAGGTATCGACAAATTTTTGTGCTATTGGAGCCATTTGTTCCTTTGAAAGATTGCCCTCAGATGCATCCTCCATTAATGAAAAACCAACTAACTCCCCTTTTCCATTCAAAGAATAGGTCCCGATAAGTTCATCTGTTCCTACTTCAATAATCTCAAAGCTTTCCTCATCAAACTCCGAAGCTTTTACGTACACGTTTACAGGTAAAAAAAGCTGCAACTTCTCTATAATTTTGTTCATCATTTTCCCCCAAGAAATTTCATTATATTGGTATTGTAGCATTTTAATAGTTTTTAAAAAATGTCTTTAGTATAGGCTGTTTTCGTAAACTTTGTTGCTTTCGAAGATGATAATATAAATTGTGATAGCATAAAGATATAAAAGGAATGAAATTGTAATTGTATAACTAACATATAAATTGTTGATATATTCGAACAATTCATTTTTTTTAAGGTGGCTACTTATGACAAAGCAAAAAAGGAGATTAGTCATGAAGACAAATTGGTTAATGATGAAAAGTGCTATATTGATGGCACTTTTCGGTGTAATTGCCGTATTTCTTCCTCAAGAATTAGTAGTTTATTTCGGTTCAAAACCTGATACGTTTGTCGTAATCATTGTTCAAATCGCAGGGGCACTCTATTTGGGATTCGCTTTCCTTAACTATTATTCGAGGTCAAAGATGATTGGGGGAATATATAGTCGGCCAATCGTAATTGCAAACCTTGTTCACTTTACCATTGTTGCACTAATGTTATTAAAAGAATTGTTGAATGGGTTAAGTTTTGAATTAGTTGTAGGTGCACTAATTTATACTGTATTTGCATTGTGGTTTGGATTCGTAATGTACTCAAACCCTCTTAAAAATGAAAAATAATTCTTTATTAAGGGGCTTCAGTAATTACGTTGAAATGTATCGAAGCATGCTCAAAACTTTGGAACATTCATGTAAAAAGAACCGATAGAAATCGGCTCTTTTTCTTATTTATTTAGTGGCTTCCTTTTTCAAACAAAATGTTTCAGGTTCACTGCGCCCGTTGTTATAGTGATAAGCGGTACAAAGAAACGTTTTAGAAATATGACCTTTTTCTCGTAAATTTTCCAACATCTCTAATTGTTTTTCATTGAATGATTGCGCCAAACACCGATCATGCCAAATCATAATGACTTTGCTTTCTTTTAATAGCCATTCATGCCAATAGGAAATATTTGTACATCTTTCACTCACTTCCCGAGAGGAGGTAGTTTTATGGCACGATGTACTAACTGCGATTACAAATGGAAAGCAAAGGATACTTTGATTCTTGGATTTTCAAAAAAGGGGAGAAATTGCCCCAATTGCGGGCATAAACAATACATTTCCGCTGAATCACAAAGACTATTAACATTGGGATGGATAAGTCTTATATTTGTTCCGTTTCTTTTCCATCGCATAAAATTAAGCGATAAAGATGAGCCATTATGGTAGACTCTGAAAAAATGTAAATCGAAGTCTTAAATGGGATAGCATTTGCTATCCTTTTCTTATATTAAAAAACTATGCACTTTTCAACATTTGAACAGTATTGTGATTGGATTTTCGGCACGCTGAAATAAGCATTTGCTCTACACGATTTTCAAATGCTAAGTTTTTTCCAAGTTCAAGCCAACGGAACCAATAGAGGTAGTTGTCCAGATATTTCGTTGCAACACCTTGAAACCGTTCCATCCAACGTTTCAAGCGGTTATGAAAGTTATTGACGTGCTGAATGTGGTATATTCCCTTCTTTACACGCTGTTTTTGTCGCTCATTGACCGTTTCGTGTTGTAATCCTTTTATTTTGGCAAACTTTTTGTAATTCGTTGCTGTATCCGTACATAACAAAGAAGAAGGGTGAATATACTCACCTATCACAGTGTCGATTTCTTCGGCTTTTACACGCCCTGACCCTGCTTTGCGAGCAATCACACTGCCGTTACGGTCTTGTGCCACGACAACAGCAATTTTAAGATTGGAAATACCTCTCTTTTTGTCCTTTTCCCCACGTTTTTTGGCTTTTCTGTGCGTGACATCTCTACCTTTCATTGACTCACGAAAGAAAGTTTCGTCACTTTCAACAATACCTTGCAACTGATTAAAACCGATACTTCCTAATGCATTCAATATTTTATGTCTCCAATAGAATGCGGTAGAGATATGAATGTTCAAGCGTTCAGCGATTTTGGGTAGAGTATAGCCTTCAACCATTAGTTCAATGTACTTTACCCACTTTTCAGGGTAGCGAGAGCCTGAGAATGGCGTGTTTGTCATATCATTGAATGACTTTCCGCAGTCCTTGCACAGATAGCGTTGTCTTGAACGATATTTAGCGTTTCGTTTAACCGAAAAACTTCCGCAATGAACACAACCCAAGCCAGAGGCAAATCGGGCTTCACGAATGCTTTTAAGTAGTTTCGTAATTTTATCTGGTTCATCGGGAAACAAGTCTTGTTTCATTGCATTAAACAACGCTAACTGCTCTGATTTAGTTAATTCGCTAAAATCTTCATATACATCTAACCACATAATTGAACGCCTCCTGACCGCATTATATCAACCTTTTATTAGTATGGTTAAGAAAGCCACAATCTATACGAAAACAGCCTTAGTATACAACTTCCAAGCTAATAATATGGATGCTGATATGTAAAGAGATAACAGATTCTTAATGAAGAACAAATAAAGAATAATCCACTGGAAAAGGAATATAGTTTACTAGCAATATAAAATAAGGAGTGAATGATTTGGCGAAAATGATCATTATGTATGAAGAACCAACGGATAAAGAGGCTTTTGACAAACATTATTTCGATGTACATGTTCCACTAGGTCGAAAAATCCCAAACATTATAAAAGATTCCGTTAATCGTGTTGTTGATTCTCAAAATACGAATTTAAACCTATATCTAATAACTGTCCTAGAGTTTGAAAATATGGAAAAACTAACTGAAGCCTTTTCTAGCCCAGAAGCAAGAGAAGCGGAAGCAGACGGTCCAAATTTATTTCAGTATTTAGAAAAGCCTCCGATTATTACGATTGTTGATTAACCTACTTTATAAACAATGAAACCTACATTTATACGATTATATTTTCACTAAAGAAAAACCTCCAAACACCTGTGTTTGAAGGTTTTTTCTTACTATACTAATAAGCCTCAAGTTTCACGCTATCAGAAACAATCATTTCAGCCTCAGTTGATTCAATGACATCTTGAAGACTGTATCCTTTCGCCACCTCAACTAATTTCAAGCCTTTGTCAGTAACATCGATTACAGCCCTGTCCGTAATAATCCGATCCACCACTTTTTGACCTGTGAGTGGTAAACTGCATTCTTTTAGGATTTTTGGTTGTCCATGTTTATTCACGTGCTCCATGATGACAATCGTCTTTTTTGCACCGTGAACTAAGTCCATCGCTCCACCCATGCCTTTGATCATCTTTCCTGGAATCTTCCAGTTGGCCAAATCTCCATTCTCGGCCACTTCCATTCCACCTAAAATAGCAATGTCGATATGTCCCCCGCGAATCATGGCAAAGGATTCGGCACTGCTAAAAAAGCTAGCCCCTGTCATTGCTGTAACTGTTTCTTTTCCAGCATTAATCAGGTCTGGATCTACCTCGTCTTTTGTCGGGTAAGGACCAATCCCCAACAAGCCGTTTTCTGACTGTAATACCACATGTTTATTGTCAGAAATATAATTTGCCACCATCGTTGGCATTCCAATTCCCAGATTCACATAATTTCCGTCTTGAATTTCCTGCTCTGCCCTTTGTGCAATTTGCACTCTTACGTTATTAGACATCGTTCTACCTCCCTTAATCTTTTACAGTTAATCGCTCAATTCGTTTTTCATGCTTTCCGACAATCAGACCTTGAACATAAATGCTCGGTGTGTGTATTTCGTTAGGGTCCAATTCACCAACCTCGACAATTTCTTCTACCTCAGCAATCGTGTATTTCCCAGCAGCTGCCATCATTGGATTAAAGTTTTGTGCGGTTTTTCGATAAACTAAGTTACCGAATTTATCAGCTTTCCATGCCTTAATTAAACTAAAATCGGCTATTAATCCTTCTTCTAGTAAATAATCTTTTCCATTAAATTCTCTTACTTCGCGACCTTCAGCAATTGGAGTTCCTACTCCCGCTGGCGTATAAAAACCAGGAATCCCCGCTCCACCCGCACGAATTTTCTCCGCTAATGATCCTTGTGGGACAAGTTGAACCTCAAGCTCTCCGCTTAATACCTGTCTTTCAAACTCCTTGTTTTCCCCCACATACGATGAAATCATCTTTTTGATCTGTTTATTTTGCAAAAGGATACCAAGACCCCAATCATCAACCCCACAGTTGTTGGATATCACGGTTAAATCCTTAACAATAGCCTGGCGCAGCCCTTGAATCAGATTTTCTGGAATTCCAACAAGTCCAAACCCTCCCACCATCAGGGTCATTCCATCTTCGACACCGCTTACAGCTTCTTCAACACTTGTAAATATTTTTTTCATCGCGTTTCCCCTCCTGCATGTCTATTTTTTCTATAAAGTTGAAATTTCCATTTTAAATTTTCTGTATCTTCTAATTTAAATTTTACATTACGATGATTTATCAGTAAAATGAATAAAAGGAATAAAATATATTACGAAATCGAATAAAAGGTGATGGGAATGGAATTAAAAGATTTACGTTATTTTACGGAAGTTGTACAATACGGAAGTTTTACTAAAGCCGCTGTTAACACCTTTATTTCACAACCCACATTAAGTAAGTCCGTTAAAAAATTAGAATCCGATCTAAAGGTTGAATTATTCGAACGCTCAACCCGTAAGTTAGCATTGACAGATGCGGGAGAAATTGTTTATAAGCAAGCTACTAAAATACTATTCACAACAAACGAACTTAATACTCTACTAGATGATTTAATGAATTTGCCAACCGGAAATATTAAAATAGGGATTCCTCCCCTTATTGGAACTCTTTTCTTTCCAACGATTGCACAGAAATTTGGGATGTGCCATTCTGAGGTTTCATTAGAATTAATCGAACTTGGAGCAAAACGAATTGAACATTTGGTGGATGAGGGACAAGTGGATATCGGGATTGTCGTATCTCCTACGGATAGCAGAAAATTTACAATCCATCCGTTTATCAAAGAAGAATTTATGCTGTTCACACATCCCAGACATCCATTATCAAGTAATAAATCTGTTAAATTAGAACAACTAGAAAATGAGTCTTTCATTCTTTTTAATCAAGAATTTGCCTTACATAATTTGATCATTCAACATTGTCAAAATACAGGATTCTCACCAAAAATCGCTTATGTTAGTTCCCAATGGGACTTGATAACCGAGCTTGTCATCGCCCAACTCGGGATTACTCTTTTACCAAAATCCATCTATTCAAAAATGGATAAATCTCAAATTAACATGATCCCACTTGAATCACCACCAATGTGGGAGCTTGTAGTGATTACGAAAAAAGACCGGTACCAATCATTTGCGGTAAGAGCTTTGCTGAATTTTCTTGCTGAGGAATTTCATGAAAAATAGATCTTGATTGGCAGGGACAGTGCACTGTCCCTTTATCATTTATTTTTCATTTAATACCATTGCTGCCTTAATGAATTCAGTAAAAACAGGTGGTTGAATTTCTTCCATTTTTTTAATCCTTATATGTCTCATCCCTTTGCCGGAACCTTGTAATAATTGATTTGTATCCTTTTTTTGGAGTTCAACTCCTCTATGGAATCCAAGATTCACATGTTTTTTAGACGCTTGAAGATAACATACCAATCCTTTATAGGTGTAATTGGGCATAGACCATTTATATTCCTCAACTAAATTTGGAGATGCATTCAGAATGATTTCGCGTAAAGCAGCAGTAATGTTTTGAATATCCACTGGTAAAGCCAGAATATAGTGGTCAACTGATTCAATTGTTCTTGTTTTTTCCATTCATTATCACCTTTCATTTTTACTGATATTTACCTAATATTACCTCTCATTATGACAAATGAAAGTTCTTTTAAAAAGGATAATGTTAAATTTAATTCCCTTTTGTCCCATATTGTGTTGTATATTGCAGAGTACTTATTTATAGTTAAATTAAATAAAGGAAAGGCGGAGAAAGAATGAAGCTAGGTGCATTTTCAGTAAGTTTAAATGTAAAAGATGTTCATAAATCCAAGGAATTTTACGAAAACTTAGGATTTCAGGCCTTTGGTGGAGACATCACTCAAAATTGGCTCATTATGAAGAATGAAAATACTGTAATTGGGTTGTTCCAAGGGATGTTTGATAAAAACATTCTCACTTTTAACCCTGGATGGGATGCAAATGCGCAAAATCTTGATTCATTCACTGATGTTCGAGATATTCAAAAGCAACTTAAAGAAAAAGGAATAACAATGCTGACTGAAACCGACGATACAGGTGAAGGACCTTCACATTTTGTTGTAGAGGACCCAGATGGGAATCAAATTCTTTTCGATCAACATCGATAATACATAACTCAAATACAGCCTTCGCCCACTATACAGAGGGTAAAGGCTGTATTATTTACTATTTATTTCGCGTTCTCATCTGGTTGATGAATCCCAAAGATATTTCCTTCTGTATCAACATAATAGCCCTGCCACGCCATTCCAGGAAGTGCGTATTTTGGCATCGCTACCTTACCACCATTGGCGATGATTTTTTGCTCACTAGAATCGTAATCTTCCACACCCATTGTACAAGCATAGCCATTCAAAGGCTGGTTTGCTCCTGGAGGAGGACTCTGTCTTTGCATCAACGCTCCATTAATACCAAGTTCATTCGCATCACCCGTAACTGCTCCAAAATAAGGCATCCCCGCATAGTCAGTCCAATCTTCAAATTTCCAACCAAATACATCACCATAAAATGTTTTTGCTCGCTCCATATCATCTACATGAATTTCAAAATGTACTAATCTTCCCATCATATCCACCTACATTTTCATCAAATTTTGTCACCCTATGTAATTTCTACATAGGGTGTTGCTATACCTCCTACATTCTTGGAATAAAGAGAAAAAGTTATTCATTCGTTTCTAAATACCTTTTTAAAGCGTCCAAATCTTTTTCGCAGGCCTTTCTAAAGGTTCCTGCCATCAATTTACCGAAAAATTTAGCTATACCAGTCATTCCGTTGATTTCACCATTCAACGTAACGAACGTCTGTCCTTCTGTTGAAGCAAGTATGTATGTAAACAAAAATTCTCCTTTGCCTGTTGTTCCTTGTGTTCCATCGCAGCGAAGCACAATTTTATTTGGTTCATTAAGTTCAATCACTTCAAAATGTTCAGTAGCCTTAGTTCCAAACATCTTTCTTGTTTCTCTCCATTCACTTCCCACACTCATTTGTCCTTCATCTAACCGTTCTATTCCTACAAATCCTTGCAGCCATTGTTTAGCAGAATCCAGATCTAGTAACCCTTGATACACTTTGTGTTGAGATACACCGATTGTCTTTTTTACTTCAAATTGAATACTCAAACAACCTTCCCCCTTAGAACACATTTTTTTAAGTATATCACACAAAATTTCCGCAATTGACCGGATTTATTTTTGCGTTTATACTTCAAAAGATAAAACTTTTGGAAAAAGGAGGATACTGATGAATACGTCAAACCCTTCTCTTAAAGAGATTGCAGTGTTATTTTTAAAATCAGTAGCATCAGGAAATGTTCGCGAAGCCTATCAGAAATATGTCATTTCTGATTTTTCTCACCACAACCCCTATTTTCGTGGTGATGCAGAAAGTCTCATGCTCGCCATGGAGGAAAATGCAGCCCAAAACCCTCAGAAAATTTTTGAGGTGAAGATGGCAACTCAAGGCGAAGATAAGGTTACAGTATACTCACATATCAGACAAAATCTGGATGATCTCGGAGCAGTTGTTGTACATATCTTTCGCTTCCAAGACGACAAAATTGTTGAATTATGGGATATTGGCCAACCAATACCAAAGAACTCTCCTAATGAGAATGGTATGTTTTAATAGTTTCAAAACAACAATAGCAGCCCTGAACGGACTGCTATATTAATATACAAATTCACATTAATAAATTCGGTAAAAACGTAGTTAAACTTGGGAACAATATATGTATTCCCATTGAAACTATCAATGCCAGTAGGAATGGCCATAAATACTTAAAGGTTTCATGTATTTCTATTTTTAGAATACTAGTTGCTATAAATAAGCCAACTGCCAATGGAGGTGTTGCACCGCCGATAATCAGATTAATAAGAGTAACAACAGCGTATACTAGAGGGTCCATCCCAAGACCAACAGCTATCGGAAAAAATATTGGTGTTGTTAATAGTACTATAGCATTTGTTTCCATAAACATTCCTAGTATCAGAATTATCAATTGAATAACAATGATAATCATTATGGGACTACTAATCATTGATAACAAAGTTTCACTTATTTTTTGAGGTATTTGTTCAGAACTTATGATCCATCCAAATGGACTCGATACTGCTATTATAAAGAGAATCATTACGCTAGAAACTACTACTTTTTTTAAGACAATAGGAAAATCCCTTATTTTAAGTTCTTTGTAAACAAAAACAGCTAAAATAAACGCATAAATTGTTCCAATAGCAGCAGCTTCTGTTGGTGTGAAAATACCTAATATGATTCCTCCCATAATAATTATTGGGGTAAGGAGAGGTAAAATAGCACCTTTAAACGATTCCCAAACTTCACGTAATTCAAATGAACTACTTTTTTCATAGCCTAACTTTTTGGCCATTAAAATCGCCGTAATTCCTAAAATTATTGCAGTAATTATTCCGGGAATGGCTCCTGCCAATAATAACCTTCCAATTGACTCACCACTAGTAACACCAAATATGACCATTACAAGACTTGGTGGAATTAATATTCCTAAGCCTCCTGAGGTAGCAATAACCGAAGCCGTAAAACCTTTTGCATAATTTCTTTTCACCATCTCAGGTCCCATAATAGACCCGATAGCAGCAACCGTTGCAGCCCCAGATCCAGACACAGCGCCGAAGAAAGCACTCGAGGCCACTGTTACAACTCCAAATCCACCTTTAACAAAACCTATTAAACTATCCGCAAAACGAGTAAGCCTTTTTGTACTCCCCTTCTCCATTAAAACCCCAGCAAATACAAACAAAGGAAGTGCTAACAACGGAAATGAATCAACACCTGCAATCATTCTTTGAAGAACAATCGAAATTGGAAAAGTACTTTCAAAAATGATATATACTAATACACTTAGTCCAATCGAAAAAGCAACGGGAACACCGATAAAAATAAATAGTAATAAACTACCAAATAAAAGTGTCAATATTCTTCCCCCCTCCAATAACACAAACACACCAATGAACTATATGTGCTTTATGTCGTTGGAAATTTCACTAGAAGTATTTTGTTCGTTTGAAAATATTTGTTTTATATTATCGATACAATCCAATAACATGAAAAATACAATAAATACGCCTGCAAAAGGAAAAATTCCGTATATAAAGCTCATCGGGATTTTTAATGAAATTGACCCCACATCCAAATTTGAAATTAAGTAATCATATGAGAAAATGGAGATAACTACCACAAACGTAATACACAATAAATTTACTAATAAATCCATACACTTCTTTATCCTATGTGGTAATAGATCTACTAAAAATCCTACCCTAATGTGTTCCTTCTCTGCGGATAATACAGCCGTTCCTACAAAAACTATCCAAACAAGTGAATATCGAGTAAATTCATCACCCCAAAAAAAGGTAATATTAAATACATATCTTAATACAACCTGTAAAAATACAACAATTGTAAATTGTAATAATAGAATGTAAGTGAGGTAGTCTAAAAACTTTACTAAAATATTTTTAAGTCTTAACACCCTTTACACACCCCCTAATAATTTGAAGCATTAAATTAGAAAAACATTTTTTCGAATGATGTATGTAATTTACCTTTGGAGACTCAAAGCATAACGTGAGTCTCCAAAGAGGTTATCGGGTTCTAATTTTAATTACCTAATTTCGATACTCATTAATTGCATTGAGCATCTCTTCGCCAAATCGATCTTTCGCATTATCCCAAACTGGTTGAACGGCTTGTTGGAATTCCTTCTTGTCAACTTCATTAATTTTAACCCCTTCATCTTCTAGCTTTTGAAGAAGTTCCTTTTCTAGTTCAGTATTTTTTTCACGTTGAATATCTTGGAATTTTATCGCATTTTTCTCAATCACTTCTTGATATTCTGGTTTTAGGCTATTCCAAACATCTAAGTTCATAACCATTGGGGCTCCATTCCAAATATGTCCAGATAAGCTTAAATAATCTTGAACCTCCTGGAATTTAAAATTATATATAAGGGAAACAGGATTTTCCTGCCCATCAACAGTCCCTTGTTGTAAAGCGGTATATAATTCTGGTAATGCTATAGGCGTTGCACTTGCATTTAGGGTTTGAAATGTTTCAATCCTCATATCTGACTCTGCAACACGAAATTTGATACCTTTTAAATCTTTTACCTTTTCAATTGGTCGAACATTATTTGTAAAATGTCGATAGCCATTTTCCCAAAAAGCAAGTACCTTAAATCCTTTTTCCTCGGCACCCTTTTTTATTAAATCACCAACTTTTCCGTCCACCGCAGCATATGCACTTTCTCTAGTTGGAAAGGCAAATGGTAATTCATCGATTGCCAATCCTGAATCATATACTTCAAATATTGCGATAGCTAAAGCCAGTTGCATTTCGATTGCTCCAGATCTTACCTGATCAATTGTTTGGTGTTCACTTCCGAGGACACCATCCGCATGAACCTCAACTTTAACCTTACCATTTGTTTCTTTTTCCACAGCATCAGCAAACTCTGTTAAAGTTTTTGGAATCAAATCTGAACTTGGAGAAGCTGAAGCAATTTTTAATACCGTAACATCATCTTCTTCTGCCGCACCTCCTGAGGAAGATGAATTTCCACATGCAGTACTAACAATTAACGTAATTGCTAGAATCATAGTTAATAGCAGTTTTTTTAGTTTCATATTGGCCTCCGTTTTGTTATATTTTTTTATTTCAGATTACAATGACTTAAGTAACGATATATTTTCTGAAAAGCCTTGACTTAAAATCTGTCTGTCTGTACCGCTTGTGACAATTCTACATCCCTTAACAATCCACTCTTTAGCCTCTTTGACTATTTGTTCAGTATTACTATCTAGAATAACTCTTACAACTTCTGTGTTTTTTTCTCTTGCTAGTTTCGTTATCTCAGATAATTTAGATTTCACGTTGGGATGATCAATTTGGTCCGGTAATCCAAGGGATACAGATAGGTCAAAAACACCTAATACGATTGCATCAATACCGTCTACAGATAGAATTTCTTCGATATTCGAAATTCCTTCTGGGCTTTCAATTAGTAGCCATACCATTGTTTCTTGGTTTGACCACTTCACATAATCAGACCATTGAAATATTCCGTGACCAGTTGAACGGGTTAGCGGACATGCTCCCCGAAATCCATCTGGATAAAATTTTGCAGCTTTTACTATTTCCTCTGCCTCACCCTTTGTAGATACACCTGGCACAAGGATTCCCATGGCTCCAGCATCAAGAGCTTTTAATATTCCCGTCTTATTATCATCAGGTAGTCTTATAAACGGAGATGCCCCTCCCAATTCAATGGCTCGAAAAATGGAGACTACAGTTTCAATTCCGAAAGATCCATGTTCAGTATCAACCATTACAAAATCAAAACCTGCATAGGAAGCTAGTTCAGCAGCATCAGGTGACGACATTTGCACCCAAGTTCCAAAAGCAACATTATTCTTTGCTAACGCTTCTTTCACTTTATTTTTTTTCATACGAACACCTCCTTACCTGCAATATGTTTGGTTATTTAGAATATACAGAAAAATTAATTTAAAAAAATACAGGTCTTTAAATTAACTTATTTTTTAACGTTCCAATCTTGTCAATCGTAACCTCTATTTCATCACCAGGTTTTAGCCATTCTTGTTCGTTTTCTGGATATCCTAAAATAACCCCTTCTGGTGTCCCAGTGAAAATGAGGTCGCCAGGTTTTAGAGTCATATGTTTCGAAATGTAGCTAATAATAGTTGCACAATTAAAAATCATATGTTTGGTATTAGAGGATTGACGAATTTCTCCATTCACTTTACATGCTATATCTAAATTGGTTGGATCAATACTGTGTGCTGTCACAACATATGGTCCAACAGGAGCAAAACCATCTAAGGATTTTCCAAGTAACCATTGGCTAGATGTAAACTGTAAATCTCTTACAGATAAATCATTACCTACACTATAGCCAAATACCGATGATAGAGCTTCACTTTCATCAACATCCTTTATTTCCTTGCCTATTACAATTACTAACTCCGCCTCATAGTCAAATTTTCCACCTACCTTAGGTAGTGATATGATTTCATTTTGTGCTGCTAATGCATTGTTAAATTTGTTAAATAAAACAGGTGTCTCCGGAACATCTACGTTTTTTGCCTCTTCAATATGACTAAGATAATTTAATCCTACACAAACAATCTTTTCGGGATTTGAAACGGCAGGAAGATATTCAATTTCTTCCTCATTTACTAGTAATGATGCTAGATCCTCATTAATTGCACGATCAACTATTTTTTGAATACCAGTTATATCACTACTTTTTATTACTTCATCTAGACTATTTGGAATTTCTTCTTCAAACCTCTTCGCAGCTTTTTTAATATCAAGTACCCCTTGTTCGAGCTTCAACCCGATACCAAGCTCACCTTTTAAAACATAATTTAATAATTTCATATACTTTATCCTCCAATTTTGATTGTCACTCAATGTTCACCCTATGTAACTTCACTTTGTAGAAACTTGATAAAATGGCTTAATTAAACCTTCGTCTAAATCCATCGCTTCAGAAAACGCTATCAATTCTTCAATAACTGAGATTGGAAGATTTACTCCACCGGATACGTTTTTTTCCTTTCGACGGAACTCTAATTCACCTGGTAAATATACTTCCTCTACTCCCTCTGCTAACTTTGAACTTTTTATAAATTGAATATAGTTGCTAACTTTGGATTTAAAAGTAGTCGGATCCATAAATGCGTCAATTCGGATTCCTAAAAAGAAATGACTAACATTACTTGGTGTATTGTGTAATACTTTAATATCTGACCCAATTGCTCCATCACTTAATAATGCAGATAAAACCTCAATAATAACAGATAATCCATAGCCTTTTGGTCCCCCTACAGGGAATAATGAACCACCATTTACTACCTCATCTGGATTTCTAGTTGGCTGACCACTCGAATTAACTGCCCAACCCTCTGGTATCAGCTCTCCTTTACTTTTTGCATTTAAAATTTTCCCAAATGGAACAGTACTTGTAGCCATATCTAAAATAATAGGTGCTTCTTTATCAGTAGGAATTGCAATGGAAATAGGATTATTACCAACCCTTGTCTCAGCCCCACCCGGAGCAGGCATAATAGGCGGAACATTACTAGCAGAAATACCAATTATGTTATGTTCTTGTAGGTGATTTGCCCAATATGCAGCCGCTCCGAAATGATTGCTATTACGTACAGAAATAGCAACTATTTCAGTTTCTTTTATCTTCTCAAGAATTAGGTCAACAGCTTTTTGAGAAACTACCTGCCCTAAACCATTTCCACCATCTAATAAAGCTGTACTTTTTGTTTCCTTCACTATCTTTATTTGTGGATTAGATTCAAAGGCAGTTTCTTGTAAACATTTTAAATATAATGGTAGTCTCATAACACCATGACTACTTATTCCATTTAGATCTGCATCAACCAATGATTTAGCTGTAATCAATGCATCTCTTTCGGGTATATTTTGTTTTTTTAGTATTTCTGTACAAAGTGCTTCTACATCTTCTGATTGAATATTGCTAGTATTAGTCATATCCCATTACCCCTTTATCAAAAATATATATTTGTTATTTAAAATAACCCTTATTAAATCCCATCTTGTTCAATAAAAGATATCAATGCTTTTTCTAAATGGGTTTTTACTACTTGATTAACATCACCTTCTTCTAATGCTAAGATTATTTCACCATGTTCCTTCATTACTTCTTCTCTTCTAGTTGTATTTCCATATTTAATACCTAGTCGAAGCATTGTATCGGAGAGTCGATCAGAAATATCTTTAATTCGACTATTATTGGTATGTTCATACAGTGTTCTGTGAAAATCATAGTCTAATGCCATAAAATCAATATCGCTTTGTTCGTCAGAGTCCGCCTTCATTTTCGATAAATTTCTTTTTAATTTTGCGATACAGTCACTACAATCTGGGAGACTTTGTATCTTCTTTGCAAGGTTAGGTTCAATTAATAACCTTAGTTCAAAAATCTCTTTTACATCTTCATGTGTAATCGTTTTTACATACTTTCCTTTGTACGGTATAGAGTAAACCCATCCTTCAGCTTCTAAAGTTTGAATAGCTTCACGAAAAGGAGTTCTACTAACATTGAATTTTTCTTGTACATATTGCTCCGTAATCATTTCATTATCTTTTAAAATTCCTGTTATGATAGCATTTTTCAAAATAGTATAGGCTTGTTCTTTTAAAGAATTTGGCATAACAAGGTTTAATTTCATAGCAATCACCTTTTCCACTTTTTTACATAATATATTATATATTGTATATTCCATATAATATATGCTAATGATTAAATAATCAACCTTTTTTTTATTTTCTGATAATAGTGTTTGATAATTAGCTTTCTTCTATTTTTTTCTATTAGATTTTTCCCGTAAGACTGAAAAAAAAGTAGCCAACGTTGAAGGCTACTTTTTTAAAACACATACTGAATCACAAAATTACTAATAAACAAAATCGCGATCATATAAAGTGCGGGATGAATTTCCTTCCCTTTCCCCATCAACAACTTCATTAAAGGATATAAAATAAAGCCAATCGCCATGCCGTCCGCAATGCTATATGTTAACGGAATCAACACAATAATTAGAAGTGCAGGAAAGCTTTCCGTAAAATCATCCATCGAAATGTTCACGATATTTTGCAGCATTAGAACCCCGATCAAAATTAAAATTGGTGAAACCGCGCTTGCGGGAACCATTTTAATCACTGGAATAAATAAAATGGAAACTAAAAACATAACCCCTGTTACAATACTGGTTAGTCCTGTTCTTCCTCCAGCCGTAATTCCTGCAGCTGTTTCAACAGACGCAACTGTTGGACTTGTTCCAAAGACTCCGGAAGATAAAACGGAAACAGCAGTAGCTTGTAGTGATTTTTTACTACTTTCCGGACGTTTTAACATCTTACTATGTCCATGAATCAAGCCAATGTTTTCAAAAACAAGAACCATCGCTAATGAAATGGATGTTAACCAAAAGACGATATTGCCTGCTGCTCCCCATGATAATTGGCCGAACACACCAAAGTACTGCTGAAAATCAGGTGTCGTAAAGGAAAGCCCTTCAGAACCGGATCCACCAAACCAAATCGATAATACCGATGTTATCAAAATACTTAATAAAAGGTTACCGGGTACATTTTTAATAAATAATAATACCGTAATGATTAAGCCTATAAATGTTATTATGACAGTTGGACTACTTAAATCTCCTATCGCAAGCAAAGTGTGCTCAGAGCTTGTGATGATACCAGCATTATCAAACCCAATTAAAATTAATAAAATTCCGATTCCAATTGTAATTGCTTCTTTTAAGGAATTCGGGATCGATGATGTTATCACTTTAGCCAAAGGTGTAAATACAATCACAATGAAGATCAGACCTGAAACGAATACCATCGCTAGCGCTTCCTGCCACTTAAATCCTCCAGATTGCACGATTGTGTAAGTAAACATCGCGTTAAGACCCATTCCAGGAATGAGGAGAATTGGAGTGTTACTCCAAAATCCGATAATTACACAACCTACAAAACTAGTTAAGATGGTTGCGATGATTCCCGCTTCCATCGGGATCCCCGCTACTGCCAAAATTGTTGCATTCACAATAATAATATAGACCACAGTTATATAAGAAATGAGTCCTGCGGAAAATTCTTTTCCAATTGTAGTTCCATGTTGTTTTAAGTTAAAAAATCGTTCCATATTAATCACCTTTCCATCCGTTAAAACGATTCTAATCATAACATGGACTTTACTATATGAAAAATATATAATTCGTATAGAAACGATACTTTTTTCATATAGAAGGTGAAATGAATGGACATTAAGCAATTACGCTATTTTATCGCAATAGCAGAGGAAAAGAATATTACTGCCGCATCCACCCGGCTACATATGACTCAACCACCATTAAGCATGCAGTTGAAGATGTTGGAGGAAGAGCTTGGCGTAAAATTATTTGAGCGCAACGGAAAAAGTATGGATTTAACCGATAAAGGTGAACTCCTTTATCAACGCGCATTGCACCTCGTCAACAGTGTAGAGGAAATTAAAAATGAAATTCATGAAACGGAAGAAGGTACGAAAGGAGTTCTTGCTGTAGGAATCAACACTCTGTCTGTTTCGGGTTTTTCTGACATGCTTCAAACCTTCCATAAAAAATATCCACTCGTCACTTTGAAAATTGTTCAAAATGACTCCTATTATCTCGCGGAAATGGTGAAAACGCGTGCGGTTGAATTGGCATTTGTACGTCTTCCACTAGAACATCGAGGTTTGATTTATGAGCACCTGCTTAGTGAACCATTCGTTTTTGTGAGTAATAAGACAACTAACAAGGTATCACTGGAGGAGATTTCTCAAATGCCACTCATTATTCCTAGTACTGAAGGCTTAGGTAGCTATAATATCATTCATGAAGTATTTTCAAGACAAAAACTTCAATTTACAAGTATTGCAGAGTGCTCGGATATGCATGTATTAATGGAGATGGTTAAGGGAGGAATGGGTGCAACCATTGTCCCAAAATCTGTATTGGATGTGTATGGGGAAAGAAATCTCTACTCCGCGCCAATTAAAGACGCAAATTTGTATTCTTCATTAGGAATGATCTGGCTTGAGCATCACTATGTCTCAACTGCAGCAAAGAATTTTATTGAGTTGGTGAAGGGGAAGATTTCTTAAAGTTCGGGGAATTTTCTTACACTCAGATAATTGTGGACGTTCTTTCGGGACATGCTCTATACGGTTTCAACCGAGCATGCTCCGTGAAACCTGTCTTGCGGTACATGCTATTTACGTTGTCGCCTGAGCGTGTACCGTGAAACCTGTCTTGCGGTACA
>NZ_LMBW01000002.1:306687-306788 GCF_001439915.1 Fredinandcohnia humi
ATTACGTTTTCACCTGAGCGTGTACCGTGAAACCTGTCTTGCGGTACATGCTATTTACGTTGTCGCCTGAGCGTGTACCGTGAAACCTGTCTTGCGGTACA
>NZ_LMBW01000002.1:306829-625747 GCF_001439915.1 Fredinandcohnia humi
TTTACGTTGTCGCCCGAGCGTGTACCGTGAAACCTGTCTTGCGGTACATGCTCTTAACGTTCTTCAGCCTACCATGGACCGCTTTGGTAAAGCTGACTTGTTCCCCCTCTGTCGCATGTCCCACGACCAAACCCCATAAAAAAACAGCCCCACATCAGTAGGACTGTTTTCGATCTCATTTATGGGTTAAATTATAATTTAACTACGTTAGCAGCTTGAGGTCCACGGTTACCTTCAACGATTTCGAAAGAAACTTCTTGACCTTCTTCTAAAGATTTGAAGCCATCGCCTTGGATTGCTGAAAAGTGAACGAATACATCGTCTCCACCTTGTACTTCGATGAATCCGAAGCCTTTTTCACCGTTAAACCATTTTACTTTACCATTTTGCATGAAATATGCCTCCTAAATGAACACACAAACCATTTGTGCATTGAAAAATTTAACCATTGTACACTTACATAAATCTAAAACAAATTCACATATAACTTCAGAAGAATAGCCGAAATTATCGTTCTCATTTTTCTTTAAACTTATATAACGCTACAAAATAGTCAATTTCATCATAGCACTGCAGATTATCATAGTCAACCAACAATTATAAAAATAGTCATTTTTTCACAAATGCTGTATAGACACGACTTTTAACTAAAAAGCTTCGCGTATTCCCCGTAGCCTTCTTTTTCTAAATCTTCTTTCGGAATAAAACGAAGTGCTGCAGAGTTAATGCAAAAACGCATGCGAGTTGGGCCAGGACCATCATAAAATAAATGGCCTAAGTGTGAATCTGCCGTATGACTTCGAACCTCCGTACGAATCATACCATGTGATCTATCAAGCTCTTCCACGATTTCCTTCGCATCAATCGCCTTTGTAAAGCTCGGCCAGCCACAGCCTGCATCGTATTGATCCAATGAACTAAATAACGGCTTGCCTGAAACAATATCGACATAAATACCTTCCATTGTATTATTCCAAAACTCATTTTGAAATGGAGGCTCTGTCCCCTGTTCCTGTGTCACATAATGCTGCATATCTGTCAGGTTTTTCTTCGCCTCATCAAATTCTTTTGCGGCCCAATGTGTTCTAATAAATTTATCTCTTCCAGAACCTTTGCGGTAGCGGTTATAGTGTTCAGGTTTCTTTTTATAATAACCCTGATGATGCTCTTCCGCACGGTAAAATTCCTTGGCAGGAAGAATTGGAGTTACGATAGGTTTGGAGAAAATCCCGCTTTCAGCAAGCTTTTGCTTTGATTCTTCGGCAATTTTTTTCTGCTCTTCCGTATGGTAGAAAATCGCAGTACGATAGGAATCTCCACGATCGTAAAATTGTCCGCCCGCATCCGTTGGGTCAATTTGCTGCCAAAAGAGTTCAACCAATTTTTCATAAGGAAAAATGTCTGGGTTATATGTAATTTGAACAGCTTCGAAATGCCCCGTTGTATCAGAACAAACCTCTTCATAAGTCGGGTTTTCCTTCGTTCCACCTGTATAGCCGCTAATCACCTCAATGATTCCTGGCTGTGTATCAAATGGCTTCACCATACACCAGAAGCAGCCACCTGCGAAGGTTGCTTTTTCTACTTTTTCATGAGTGTTTTCCATGTGCCCTCTTCCTTTCTCCTTTTGCTTGATTTCATTATATCACTTCTAGGGTATGTTCAAAAAAATACGCTCATATATTTTCCAAAACAGGAAAAAGTAAAAAATAGGAGGTGTTTTGAATGAGTAGTCCTTATTTATGTCCTAATTGTAAAACCAATCGCTCACGATTTAATCTTATTGAACAAGTGCCAAGGTCGGTTAAAATGGACCCTCAAAGCGGCGAAGTCGTGGAAGAATACACTGCAAGCCTTGACCCGTTCCATGTCCCATACCGCGGTCCAGATATCAAAGTACAATGCGGCGTCTGCGGCCTTATTGAAGATGAAATATCTTTCGTCAAGAGAGCCCAGAATTTTAAAGGGTGAATGCCAAAAGGGGCGGCCCTCTCGGGGGACCACGGGGACGGTTCTAGTGGTTCCCAAGTTTACAAAAAAAACAAAGCAAAGGGACAGTTCTTGGATTTCCAGTATCTACCGGACCAAGAGAACCGTCCCTATGGTTCCTTAATAGCCTTCCTGTTTTACTTTAAAGAATCTCTTTATAATTGAAATTCTGAGTTCGATTAATGGCTGGGTAAAGGCTCGGATTGTTTTGGTTGATAATAACAAGGTTAATATAAGTGAAGCAGCAACTAAGATTACAAAATTTCCGGTATCATTGATCATATCTAGCCATTCGCTGTTTCGGAAATATTTAATCACAAAGCCGTGTAATAGATAGACATACAATGTATGTGTTCCCCAGCTAGTAAAGAAATATTGTTTTTTTGGTAAGAGCGAGAAGAATGCGACTGTCATCACGATCGAGACAACATAGATAGCTAGCCTTATGAGTCCACCCAGATTTTCCTGTGAAAGTGTTTCATATGACTTTGACCCTAACAGCCAACCCGTATTGAAGTCCGGAACAAAATAATAACCAATAAAAATGGCTAAAAGCAGAATACCTGAGCCTACCTGAACAGACGGACGTTTCAACGCTGTAAATTGTTCTTTTTTAGAATAGAAACCTAATAAGAACAATGGGAAAAAGACAAATGTCCGCGATAAACTCAAATAGTTCTCCACGAATGGAAGATAACCAACCCCAACACCAATTAAAACTGCCAGAGCCAAGGACCATTTGATCGGTAACTTCGTATAAGCATATAGCATCACGTTCCAACAAAATAAGCTAATTAAGAACCAAAGTGACCATTGCGGATTAAATGGTTCGAATAATAGCGACTCACCTTTATATAGGAAGTAATAATAAATGGTATAGAGCAGCTGAAAAATCAAATAAGGAATCAACAGCTTTATTGCCGTCTTTTTAATGTAGCCTTCCTTTTTAAATCCCTTTGCAAAATATCCCGAAACTAAAATGAATGCAGGCATATGAAAGGAATACACAAAGTGGTATATTGTCATGATGAATTTATGTTCATTTATAAAAGGCTGGATAAAATGTCCAAAGACAACGAGGAAGATGAGGAGAAATTTCGCGTTATCAAAATAATACTCTCGCTTGGTAGTCATCATAAAACCTCCATTACATTGTTATTTTATTATAACATCGCAAGGAGTTGTTTTATTCCGTTGTCTTTGATTTGTAAAGGTCTTTTTATACTAGATGACCCGTTTGTAACTATACTGAAAAATCTTAATCAAATTGAAACAATCATAATCAAGTCTAGTTTTTTTAATTTTCAGTAACTATATAACCAAAGTATTTCGGAACCCGAAAGCTTCGTTAATGAAAATAATCCTCAATTATGTTATTATTAATCTATGAGTATATGAAGAATTTTCTTAGGAGATGGAAAAATACATGCCGAATTGGCAACGAAATCTTTGGGTTCTTTGGATTGGTGTCTTTTTTACGGCTTCAGGTTTTTCGATGGTTATCCCATTTTTACCAATCTTTCTGTTGGAAATTGGGGTCCATGAAAACACTGAATTATGGTCAGGGCTAATCTATGGGGCCGCCTTTTTCGCTGGTGCATTTGCGACACCGTTTTGGGGAAGAGTCGCCGACAAATACGGACGTAAGCCAATGATCGTACGGGCAGGATTTGCCCTTTTTCTCGTTTACACATTAATGGCATTCGTTACAAATGCTTATCAAATTTTAGGTCTGCGACTTATGCAAGGCTTACTGAGCGGATTTATTCCTGGGTCGATTGCCCTCGTTGGTACCAATACGCCAACGAAAAAAGTCGGTTATGCGCTATCGATGATTTCATCGGCGGCAGCGACCGGGATGATATTGGGACCGCTGTTAGGTGGAGGTTTAGCTGAACTTTGGGGTAGTCGCTGGACCTTTGCAAGTGCAGGGATCATCGTCTTCTTCGCAACAATTTTAATCACCTTTTTCGTAAAAGAAGAAAACTTCAAAGCAAACAAGGAAAAAGGTTCTGTTATCAAGGACTTTAGCATTGCGATAAGCAACCGCCCATTCTTACTAGTATTAATTCTCACTGTGATGGTCAGCTGCTCTACAATGATAATCGATCCTATCTTACCACTATACATTGCGGATATCGCAAGTCACACAAGCTACGCGACATTGCTTACTGGTTTTATCATTTCCTTACCAGGCCTTGCAAGTGCACTATTTGCACCTATTTGGGGAAAATGGGCGGATAAGGTTGGCTTCCAGCGCATCTTATTCATCGGACTTTTAGGAGCAGGAATCGGAACATTAGCCCAAATCGTCTTTACCCAAATCTGGGGCTTTTCTTCTATTCGTTTTGTATATGGAATTTTCTTCTCTGCAGTCTACCCTGCTTTAAACGGGCTCGTTGTCAAATCGACACCAGAAGATTTCCGCGGCAGAGCATTTAGTTTAAACCAAACGGCAACCCAAATCGGTGGAATGATTGGTCCACTTATAGGTGGTTTACTTGGTGGTTTATTCCCCACCCAAATTCTTTTCACTGTTACAGGAATTTTGCTCCTAGTTGCTATGGCCACAGCCTACCTAAATAGTAGTCATCGAAAACGCATCGTGAAACAAGAAGTACTTGTGAAAAATAAATAAATTGCACTTTAAAAACGCTAGGAGGTGAACTGCACCCCAATTGTTGGACACTACCAACAATTGGAGGTGCAGTTTTTCTATGGCTAAATATACATTGGAAGAAAAACTCTCAGCGGTTTTACGATACGTGGAAGGTGTAGAAAGTTATGTTCCCCTGGCTAGATCTATGGGGACATCTGTAAGTGTAGTTATGAACTGGGTAAAGCAATATGAGTATCACGGGGTTGAGGGACTGTCTAAAAAATCATATACAAATTACACAGCACAGTTTAAACTAGACCTACTAAATTACATGATTGAGAATGGGACGTCACCAAACGAAACGGCTGTAATCTTTAACATTCCCTCCCCTGCTTCGATTAGAACTTGGAGAATCCTTTTCCAAAAGGGAGGAGTGGACGCCCTAGAACCAAAGAAAAAGGGGCGGACACTAATGACTGAAGAAGATTATAAAAAGAAAAAAAAGGCAGTACCAACTGAAGAATCTTTAGAAGCTCTAAAAGCCGAATTAGAACAACTACGGATGGAGAATGCATATTTAAAAAAGTTGAATGCCTTAGTTCAAAACAAGGGAAAATTAACAAACAAGACAAAGCAAAAGTAGTCTATGAACTAAGGCTAGAATTCCCGATGAGACCACTATTAAAGTTAGCTAAAATCAAACGTAGTACCTACTATTACTGGATAAAGCAACTCGATCGTCCAGACAAAGATGCAGAATTAAAAGTGCTTATAAAAGAAATTTATGACGAAAACAAAGGTCGGTATGGTTATCGTCGTATTAGGGATGAGCTCGTGAATCGTGGGTACAAAGTTAATCATAAAAAAGTTCAGCGATTAATGAAGGAATTAGGGTTGAAATGTATGGTTCGTATGAAGAAATACCGCTCGTATAAGGGGAAAGTAGGTAAGACGGCACCAAATATATTGGACCGCAACTTCAAGGCGGAGAAGCCAAATGAAAAATGGGTAACGGACATTACAGAATTTAAATTATTTGGAGAGAAACTCTATCTATCTCCTATTCTAGATTTATTTAACGGTGAAATCATCACGTACACCATTGCTTCTAGACCAACCTACTCACTTGTCTCAGAAATGTTAGAGAAGTCTTTTGAGCGATTATCAGATGATGATGAGTTAATTATTCACTCAGATCAAGGCTGGCATTACCAAATGAAACAGGATCGACACGTCTTAAAAGAACATGGGATAACACAAAGCATGTCACGTAAAGGAAATTGTTATGACAACGCCGTTATGGAGAACTTCTTTGGAATTATGAAATCTGAATTTCTTTATCTAAATGAATTTGAAAGCATTGAACATTTTAAACAACAACTTGAAGAATATATGTTTTATTATAATAACAAACGTATAAAATCAAAATTAAAAGGCAAGAGCCCTGTACAATTCAGAACTCTTGCCCAATCAGCTGCTTAATTAAATTTTCTGTCCAACTTTTTGGGGTCACTTCAATGCTTGCTCACCAGCCCAAACCCACACGGCACGCTTGCACCTTACATATGATACAGAAAGTACAAGGTGAGGTGATGAAATGACAGAAAAAGGATTTAATCTGATGATAGCTACTGTCATTGGCTTCCTTTTATGCTGTGCCGTGTATTTCTATGTAACCGAGGATAAAGCGAAACCCGTAACATCGACACCATCCACCGAGTCACCACTGACTCCCCCTTCTACCAAAACTGATACGAATCAGCCACCACCAGTAAAGGAACAGGATCACGATAACCAAAATAAAAATAACGAGAACGATAAACAAAAAGAGCAAGATCAAAAAAAGGATAAAAAGACAGAACCAAGTGACAAACTTCCTGAAGTCGTTTGGGGAATTGATTCCGCTAGTGAAACGACTAAGGACCTTTATGCATGTGTAAAAGAAAACTTTGGTGACCCCATTGTATTTGGTCGTTACCTTGGTGAGCGCGAAGGAATCTCAGTAGGTCTTACAGCTGAACAAGTAGAAATCATGCATGCTGAAGGCGATTTTATTCTACCTATCTATAATCATTTTGATAATGCAACAGGATACGATAATGGTACGGCACATGCAATGGAAGCAATTAAACTAGCTGGTGAATTAGGCATCCCAGAGGGTGTGGCCATTTTTGCAGATATTGAACCGGGCTATCCAGTAGATTCAGAGTTTATTCAAGGTTGGTTTGAGACGATTGTAGCGTCAAACTATAAATCTGGGATTTATGGAGTATTTGATCCAGAACAAGCTTTGTTTAAAGCTTTTCAAGAAGCTGGAAAAAGCAATGGGGCAATCCTCGAACAAAACTATATATGGACTGCCGCACCAAGCGCAGGAATCACTGCTGAGGCAAAAGCACCAGAATTTAAACCATCTGCTCCAGAAGGCTCACTCGCTTGGGGTTGGCAATACGGCCTAGACGCCGATGTTTGCAACATCGACACAAATCTTTTCAAACGTGAACTCGTCGATGTTCTCTGGGGGCCGTAAAAAATTAGGGATCATCTTTTTGAGATGATCCTTTTTAAGGTTAGCTATTCGATTGCTGCATATAAACCTCCTCATACGGTTGAACGATGACAAAGCCGTCTCCTTCAAACCTCATTTGGATCGACTCACCACTTCCGCGTCCGACGAACGTTTTAAATGAAATATCCGTTTGGAACTCAGGTTGGAGATTTCCAGACCATGCAACCGTTGCATTCGGGTCAGTTATAACCGGATTTCCCGGCGTTACCCGTAATGTGAGTGGCTCATAATGGGTTGTAATCGCAAGCATTCCACTTCCCTGACACCGAACATTAAACAATCCGCCAGCCATCATGCCTGCAATTCGTTTCATTAGCTTAATGTCGTGCTTCAAGGATGGTTCAAAAGCGAGAAGATCATTTCCATTTACATAAATGGATTCGTTCTGCAACTGAAGGATGATGATTTTTTTCCCGCTGTCAGCCAAATATAGCTTTCCTTGCCCGTTTGCCTTCATTAAGGAAGCCCCTTCACCTGTCAATGCTTTCTTAAACATGCTTCCAATGCCATGCTCAAGAATCCCTTCACGTTCATACTTAATTCTCCCATTATACGCAACCATCGAACCCGCTTTTGCCCAAATCATGCCATTCAGATTTACTTCAAGCATTCTAGGAGTCTCTAATTCAAATAGCCCTTCCCCTTTGTCCTCTTGCTCCGTGTTTTTAATAAATTCCGAAATCGAATATTTACTCATTTCCCCACATCCTTTCATTTGTTTGTATTACGAGTTGGCTAGTAAAAAGGTTTCAAAAACCCTTTACCCGCAATCCTAGTCTTCCTCGTCATCCTCCCGAAATAGCTCATCCAAATACCGTTCCCGGCGATTCAAAAAGCCCATCGTGATCTGATAGTGTTCAGTGTCCTCATATGCAATCTCCGCAATTGGCGAGGCATCAAAATTGTAAATCTGAGCGTCAGGGTACCCTAGTAAAATCGGTGAATGAGTCGCAATAATAAATTGCGCATCTCCTACTTTTGCTAAATCATGAATAACTCGCAAAAAAGCAAGTTGCCGCGCAGGAGATAAAGCCGCCTCAGGCTCATCCAAGAGATAGATGCTTTGATTACCAAACCGATTCAAAAATAAAGACAAAAAGGATTCGCCATGGGACTGTTCATGGAGCGACTTACCACCATACCCCTCATAATTAAAAGTAGGATCCTCCTTTGCCAATTGATCCAAATAAGAAGCAAACTGAAAAAAGCTTTCTGCCCGCAAAAAGAATCCTTGATTGATTTTCGGCATCCAAGAGAGCCGAATACACTCACTTAATGCCGGAGTCGCTTCTTCAAAAGTGTAATAATTATTCCTTCCTCCACCGCCGGTATTAAACCCGCACTGGTGGGCTATTGCCTCAAGTAAAGTGGACTTACCAGATCCATTTTCACCTACAAAAAATGTCACGGGTTCATGAAAATCGAGCTCGCTTAGCCCCCTAATACTTGGAATCGAAAAAGGATACTCCCTCACATTATGTATATTTTCCTTCATTAATTTCACACTATGTAAAAACAAATCCAATCACCACACCCTCGTATTACCATCATTTTAACACGGGCGTTCCATTCTTCCACCCATTTCCAACTAAATTGGATTATTATATCTTGATAATGTCCCTCATACATGATAAAATTCAAAAAATTTATCCTTTTTAGGAGGCCTGAAACATGAGATATGTTACGTTAACAGACATCTTTAATCACCGGATTGCGCAAAAGTACCTGTCTCGTTCAGGGAAAGCTCATGCTATTGCTTGTGCATACCATGCGTTTAAAATGGCTAAGGAGCGGAATGTTTCGGTTGATCTAGCAACAAAAGCTGCATTGCTTCATGATATGGGACATTACACCTGGTATAAAAATGGGAAATGGGATTATAGCATGTACAGGGAAAATGATATTCATGCGATTAAAGGTGCAGAACGCGCTCATAAATTATTAATTCGATTAGGCGAAAATCCAACATATGCAAAAGAAATTGCCTATGCGATTCTTTTCCACACTGACTCCTATATCGAAGAAGGCTCTATCAAGCGTACTCCGCTTCAAGCAATCACAAAGCTTGCCGATGAGATGGATGAAGAAAAAGGCGGTCTTCATCACTATCGTCAAATTGACGAGGACAAAGCGAAGAACATGATTGCCAGATTAGATGCATTAGTGGAAGAAGAAATAAATAACAAGCAATGAAAAAGCGTCGTTCCTACTAACAGGAACAACGCCATGCTTATATCGCCCAATCCCCTTTTCGGAAAATCGGAACAATTGTACCATCTTGTTTAATGCCATCGATGTCCATCTCGTTTGAGCCTATCATGAAATCAACGTGAACTGTTGAAACATTCAAGCCATGTTCTTTTAATTTATCTTCATTCATTTTCGTGCCGCCTTGAAGGTTCGTTGGGTAGGCTGCACCAATTGCTAGGTGATTTGATGCATTTTCATCGAATAATGTATTGAAGAATGTGATACCTGATTGTGAAATTGGTGATGGGTCTGGTACTAACGCTACCTCACCAAGACCTGTTCCCCCTTCATTATCAAATACTAAATTCTTCATGATCTCATCTCCAGCTTCTGCAGAAATGTCCACTATTTTTCCATCTTTAAAATGAACCTCGATGCCCTCAATTAATGTACCGGCATAGCTTAATGGTTTTGTACTGCGAACCACTCCATCCATACGGCGCGTATCTGGAGCCGTGTATACTTCTTCAGTCGGCATATTCGCGATAAATTCTTCCTCTTTTGGATTATAGCTTCTTGCACTTTCCCAAATATGATTCTTCGGCAAGCCAAGCTTTAAATCTGTTCCTGGAGCTCTATAATGAAGCGCGTCAAACTGGATTTCATTTAATTTTGCTGCCTTTTCGTTTAAGATTGTTGTATGCTCTTCCCATGCTGCAACTGGGTCGTTCTCATACACGCGGCAGGTTTTGAAAATTTGATCCCATAGTGCATCTACTTGTTCTTCGGATGTTGCTAAATCTGGGAATACTTTTGCAGCCCAGCCTGCTCCTGCTGCACCAGCAACCGTCCATTTTAAATCATTGTTTTGAGTTGCAACACGTTGCACCTTGAACGCTTTAGCTGCTTTATTTTGGTAAGCTGAAATTTTGGAGGAATCAACTCCACTTAAAAAGCCCGGGTCACTTGAAACAATCGATAGACGACAAACCTTATGATTTAGTACATGATCATCAGATTCCTGAATTTCATACTCTGGGATCTTTGTTAACACCTCTTCAGACTGGTGTAGATAATGTTCTTTTGTAATCTCGTCATCAGACCATTTTATAATGACCTTTTCGGCTCCTAAAGCATAAGCCTCTTTTGTCACAAGTCGAGCGAGTGGAGCTTGATCGACTGTAATCGTCATTTTTACCCAATCGCCTTTTTGCACATTAAGTCCATTTGCTACTAAAAGCTTCGCATACTTTTGTAAATTCTCTTCAAAATTTGGAAGAACCATTCTATTACCCCCAATAAAATATGTATATCATTATACTAGCATAACTCGTTTTAAAAATACTAATGAATCAAAGAACCTCTTAGCGTAGAAATGCTATTTTCCAAATATCCCTTTAAACATGTGAGCATATACATCCAGCCCTCTTTTTGACCTAATAAAATGTTAACGATTTCAGGGTTGTTGGTGTTAAACCCTGATTCTGTAACCCCTAACACTGTGCTTCCTGTTTGCTCTTCCGTAATTAAAAAGGTCACCGTGGTTTCATGCTCACCTTCTCCCCATTTGTACACAATTTTTTGGTTTATTTTTACCTCTACTACTGTAATCGTTAATTCAGCATTATATTCCTGATAAAGCCAGGTAATCTGCTTTCCTTCTTCCAATCGACCAGAACCGTATGAAAACCAATAATTCCCGATTTTTTCCGGGTCCACTAAAGCATTAAATACCTCATTTGCCGGCTTTTCTATTCGCATTTTTGAGGTTATTTCAGAAATCATCCTACACAACTCACTTTCATCAACTTTCTTATAGTTTACTGGTAGCCCAATTAAAAAAGCAAACCAATCACTGATTTGCTCGCTAGTCCATTGGAACCTGTAATTTGAATCTTAACTCATCCTTACTTAAATCAAAGGTTTCGACCTCAACCTTCATATCGCTTTTCATTTTCATCTCTGACAAGTAGACATAGATATCTTGTTTTTTCGCATCAATCTGAACCCACTCCGGCAGATTGTAATAGTCATTAATATAGCGTAAAACAAATGTCACCGGCAGGTTTACTTGACCGACAGTAAAAGCCTCCTGCTGAAGAAGCAAATCCCCGTTCTCAAGCACCACTGGCTTAAACGTCATCACCATATCAATTTCTTTGCCAAACACCGTAATCGTTCCAAGCAGCATAACCCGCTCTGTCAACAACACCTTATAATTAAGCGGATTATCTTTTGCCTCTTTTTTCAAAAAGTTACTGATCACCCTATTTAGGTCCACTTTGTTCGTTTGGACAGATAGATTCACATAATCCTTGGAAACAACTTTTTCCTTCGGGGTCACTTCTTTAGTCGGTGCAAAAAGCAAACCGAAAAAAGCGAGCACACACACGAGATTAACCGCAAGCAGTGTTAGAAACAAGACCTTCCATTTATTTTTTATCTTCATCAAAGACCCCCTCTACGAAGGAAATCATTCAAACATGATTGCTTCGAAAATCCTCTCACTCATTAATTCATACCCTTTGGAGTTCGGATGAAACTCATCTTCCGCTAAAAGATTATCACTTGACTGGCTGAATACATCATCCACTTCTACAAATTTAGTATGACCATATTCAGAAAGAATGTTTTTACTACTTTCGTTCCAATTGTCAACAATCGTATTGATTTCAGTAGAAAGATCGATAAACCACCCAAAAGGATTGTACAGACCAACTAGTACAATTTCCGCATCACTATTAACATTGCGGATATTTTCAAACACTTTGCGGAGGCGAGCCTCATATTTATCCTGTTCTTTTTGGAACACATTTAAAGATAAATCAAACAGGTTTTCTTTTACAATTTTCATTATATCATTACCGCCGATTGTAATGATAATAATGTCCGCGTCTGCGATCCCTTCTTGCACTTTCTCATTCTGCAAACGTTTCAGAAGGTCTGATGTTTTATGCCCTTTTACACCGAAATTCTCAAGGGTGACTGATTTTACATCTTTTTCGCCGAGTAGCTTTTCCTCTAATAAGGAGGTATAGCCCCCCTGCTTCATCTCGTCACCGACACCCTTTGTGAGAGAATCACCGATTGACGCAATATGAAAATCTCTCGGGATAAAATCATCCGGAATTTCCCGTTTCGGAGTTAGGCCTGTATCATGGTTACTAGTGGCTATACCTGTTGTTGCCGGCATCCCTCCAGCACATCCACTCATCAATACGCTAGTAATAATAATGGCTAATAATGGATTGGTTATCTTGGTCACCTACATTCCTCTTTGTGACTGTTGTCTACAAGTTTAGTATTATAGCATACGTAAAAAAAGGGTTAACGATTCCAATTTCAACAAAATATCATGAACGTAAAGTAATATTTTTAATCGTCTTGAAAATTAGCCCAATTTAAGAAATAATGCTTAAAAAAGACGTCAAAATGGACGTCTTTGCAATCAAATGCGCCTAGGCGTATTTGCGCCCGATTTTTAGGCCCACATGAAGTGGGTCATAAAGACATTGCCACAGGATGTGGCGTTTTTAGTCTGAGTTCCTTAAATTCAGTCGGGGTTTGAACCCACCACTGAATTGTATACTCTTTTTGCATTCATCCCCCACTTACAGAGGTAGAGGAGGAATGCTGAATAAAGTTAAATGGCTTGTCTCGTACTCTCTGTTCCAAGTGTAAGCCTATGAATGGTGATTTCGGGATTGCTTCGTACACGAATATTAACCCCTGTCTGCCCTAACCCTTCATTAATGTAAAATCGTTTTCCATCATGAATATGAAAACCTTTTATCATATTCATTCTAACAAGTTTCCCCATTTTCACCAAGTGATAGGGCTTTGGATAACAAATTTGACCACCATGGAAATGACCCGATAATAAATAATCAAAATGATAATCCTTCATATGCAATACAAGGTTTGGATCATGGGTTAGCACAAGATTATAGCCGGCCTTTAGCGAAGAGTAGGATTCTATTAGATTACTCCGTTTCGAACTAAAGTCATCGATCCCAATTAGATTCAAGCGATGTCCATGAATCACTAGTGACTCATTTTCATTTTGAAAGGTTTTGACCCCATATTCCTCCAAAAGCTGCTTTAATTTTTCAAAGTTCTTATTTCGCAAAAAATAATCATGGTTACCAAACACCGCATATATTCCATGTGTCGGGGTTATCCTTTTCAGTATATCAAGATACGGAACTAGCTTCGGAATACTGCGTTTACGATCTAAAAAATCACCCGTAATCGCAATTAAATCAATTTTTTCATCTTTAACTTTATTATATAATTCTTCAGGAGAAATTGATAGATTTTCAAGATGTAAGTCTGATAGGTGGAGAACATTCATTTGCGTTGGATTCACATAATCTCGAGTTGGTTGGACATCAATTTTATTCAATTTCACATTATATGTGTTTTTATTTGCTTTTCTAATAAAATAATAAACAATCATAATCGCAATAAGGACGCTAATAATTCCCATAAAAAAACACCACCTCTTCTCCTTCCATTATAAATAATAGAATTTGAAAAAGTGAATGGTAATGAATGGATACCTATCGATACAATTCGAATAGTGTATTTTTAGACATAAATAAATACATTGGATGCCTGCGGAGACTTTGCTTTGAAAGATTCGATACGGCCATACAATACATCGGGAGAAACACAATTAGTTTAAACCAGAGATAAATTTTATTTGATATCGCAATCGATTCAAATCCCAATCGCCTGCTCCCCTTATTTAACGCGGTAATCCCAATGATTCCTTTAATTTCATTCTTTTTCGGGTGGTTTTGAATATAGTCGGCAACCCCGGGCATTGCTTGCTTGACTTGCTTATAAATAAGTCTTGCCTTTGATGTTTCACCTTTGATACCAAGCAGCTGTCTTAGTAGTATCGCATTATGCAGGTGTATTTTAATTAATAAGTCATTTTTCTTAATTTCAGTTCCATCTGTGAGAACGCATGAACGACCTTTGTATTTTGTTACTTTTACCCGCAAAATCTCCTGATCCTCAACATATGTAAGCCTTGTGAATGCATAATAAATTGGATCAAGAATCGTCCAAATGGTAATCACGCACAGCTTCATTCTCGCAAGCATCGACGTATCCCCTTTTGCAATCATTTACAGTTACATTTTCCCTATTTTTAAGAGAAATTATTTTGGGAAAGTAAGGAAAGATAAGGGGGAGAATTTTTTTAAACTACTGGAAATGAGGTATTTCTTATGAAAAAAGATCGCGAAAATCAAATGGATGCGCAACAGGAATTCCCGGAACAAATCTCAAGTGGCTGCCTCACCTTCACAAGCCACGAGTTGTTCTGGAAAGAGCTAGAAACTGTTGTCGTTGATGGCGCCCTATCGGCGGAGGATTAAGTGTAAACAAACTAAAGGACTCCTTATGGGAGTCCTATTCGAAAATGTCTAGCTTCAAGCGCCATCGGCTCGAGGTCATAATTCAATCGCTTCAGATGGTAAAATACACCTTCTGGCAGCGCTTGTCTTATGCTTGTCGCCTCTGCAAGGACGGCAAGGATTCCAGCGTTTGGCACAGGACGTGCCAGCCTTTAGCTGGAATTGAGGCGCCTTCCGCATTTCAAACTATTGGATTGTTTTAATGTCGGCTAAGATTTCTTCGTATGGAGTGTTTTCGACCCCATTGTAATCCTTTAACACTGTACCATTTTGGTCAACTAAATAAAACTTAACCATGTGTATAACTTGGTCTTCGCCTTCAGGTTTTGCAACTAATGCTTTGAAACTGTCTTTAGCAAATACCGTGATTTCCGGTAGAGTATAACCAGTTAACAGATGCCAGTTTGATAAATCATCACTATAGCTTTCCGCATATTCCTTCAACATTTCAGGTGTGTCCACTTCTGGGTCAACTGAGAAGGAAACAAATTCAACATCCAGTTCCTCATCTTTCGCCATGCCTTGAAGTTTCGCCATATGAGCTGACATTGGCGGACAAACCGTTTCACACTTTGTAAAAATCATATCCGCTATCCAAACTTTCCCCTCTAAATCCTTCAGGGTAAAGTTATCGCCATTTTGATCCACATAGGAGAAATCGGTAACCTCATAATTTAACGCATTTGGAATTCCACTACCGCACGCAGCTAAAACAAAAATAAGTGCAACCACAACCAAAAATTTTATTTTTTTCACATTTTCACCTGCATTCAACATATTCTCATTCAAATTCTTATTTTAAAGAATATGTAACAAACTTACAACTTAAATGGCTGTGAACAATTTTTGAACATAAAGAATAGCCTGTCATCATAAAATGGACAAGGAGAGTAAGTTTCAGGAGGTTTCGCTGTATGAGTTCCTATTACCGTTATCAGAAAGGTCATGTTGATCAATGCCTAAAGTGGTGATTACCTATATTTGTATTATTATCGGCGCGTTGTTACAGGGGTTAGGTATGTCCTTATTCTTATTTCCCCATAATATTCCTTCTGGAGGGGCCGCTGGGCTAGCGATCTTAATGAATCACTGGACACAATTGCCATTGGGCATGTCCCTTTGGATTGTCAATTTCTCCTTTTTAATACTAGCTTTAAAATATTTCGGATTCCCCTGGACTGTTAAAACGATGATTGCCGTTACAATTACTTCAGTGACTGTTAGTTTTTCGTCAACTCTTGGCTCCTATCTTACACCCTACTTCTGGCTTGACCTATTATGTGGGGCGATGATTTTTGGAATTGGGGTCGGACTTTTAATCCGAAGCGGTTCATCTAGTGGTGGAATGGTCATCCCAACGTTAATGATCGCAAAATACAATGATTGGTCACCAGGCAAAGTCATGCTTTGGTTAAACTTTTTCATTTTCTTATTAACGGCATCTGTGATCGATATTCGTATCGTCTTTTATGCAATTCTTTGTCAAACTGTATCAACGAATATCATCGACTATATTTATCATCTAAGAGCACCGTCCTTTATCGCAGCACCTTCACTTGGTTGGAGAAAAAAATAAAGTAAGAAAGCAAATTTCACTTTCTTACTTTAAAGTATTGACTTGTATTTTAAATAGTCAATAATCGTTTCAATTGATTGTGAGATGGTTAATTGGTCCGATTCGATCACCAATTCGGGTTGATTGGGTTCTTCATATGGGGAGCTTATTCCAGTGAATTCGGATATCTCTCCATTTCTTGCTTTTTTATATAAGCCCTTTGGGTCCCGATTTTCACATACAGAAATGGGACATTTTACATAAACCTCGATAAATTCCCCATCAGGGAACAATGCCCTCACCTGGTCTCGGTCTTCTCGAAATGGCGAAATGAATGCTGTCGAAACGATTTGCCCACTTTCTACAAATAGCTTAGACACCTCACCAATCCGGCGAATATTTTCTTTGCGATCTTCCTTACTAAATCCAAGTCCTGCATTTAAGCCATGCCGAATATTATCCCCATCAAGGACATAACTTTGCACCTTTTTTGAAAAAAGCACCTGGTCTAGGGCATTTGCTAAGGATGATTTACCAGAACCTGAAAGCCCGGTAAACCAGATCACACAGCTTTTATGTTGATTTTTTTGCTGACGCGAAATCTTTGTTACTGTTGATTGATGCCATATAATATATTGTTCTTCGCCCATTTTAACCACCTTTATATCTTGGTATATTGTTCAGCCATGCCTCGAATGAGGACCTCGACTACTTCTGGTCTGCTAAATTCCTTCGGTGGTTTTTTTCCCGCTTTTAGCATTTCACGTACCTTTGTCCCTGATAGGATCACATGGTCTTCCTTATTGTGAGGACATGTTTTGGCAGACGCCATGTTCCCGCACTTTTCACAAAAAAAGCTATGCTCAAAAAATAATGGCGAGATTCCTAGTTCCTCTTCTGTAAAATGGCTAAAAATATTCTGTGAATCATATGTGCCGTAATAATTCCCAACCCCTGCATGATCACGTCCCACGATAAAATGGGTGCAGCCGTAATTTTTCCGAACTAATGCATGAAAAATCGCTTCTCTTGGACCCGCATAACGCATTGCAGCCGGAAACACAGATAGGAACACTCTGTTTTTCGGGTAATATTTTTCGAGGAGAACCATGTAGCTTTCCATCCGAATATCACTTGGAATATCATCGGCTTTCGTTTCCCCAACTAATGGATTTAAAAATAACCCATCCACCACTTCCAAAGCAGACTTTTGAATGTATTCATGTGCACGATGAACAGGATTTCTTGTTTGAAAGCCGACTACCTTTTTCCAGCCCAAATGTTCAAATACAGCTCTCGTTTCAATCGGATCTAAATAAAAGGATTCGAACTTCTTTTTCTGTGGACGTTTTACAAGATGAATCGGCCCGGCAATATAAACGTTTGGTCTTTCATACATTTTTTTTACGCCAGGGTGCTTCGTGTCTGTTGTCCGATACACCTTAAAAGCTTCCACTTCTTTGTCCGGAATAAATTTTTCAGTCACTTCGATAACCCCGTATACTTCCCCATTTTGAATTAATCGTACCTTTTCTCCAATTGAAATCTTCTTTGCTGTTTTATGATCTACTGCCAGTGTTATTGGTATTGACCACGGCAGCCCATTTTCAAGTCTCATCGAGTAAAGAATCGATTCATAGTCAGCTTTTCCTACAAAGCCTTCAAGCGGACTATATGCTCCTACTGCAAGTAATTCCAAATCGCTTAACTCCATGTTGCTCAATTCAATTTGCTTATCGATTTCTTCATGATTGATTGTTGGGTTGAAACGATTAACCAAAGAACCACCATGCGGTTTACTTATTGCCACTTTTATTACCTCCTATCAAATGCGCCTTGGCGTATTTGCGCCCGATTTTTTTAGGCCCACACGAAGTGGGTCACAAAGACGTTGCCACAGGAAGTGGCGTTCTTAGTCTTTGATCCTGCGCTCGAAAATTTACCTTTAAAAAATCGAGGCATCAGCCGGAGGCTTTTACCTTTATTCGGTGAATAAAGGTAAAAACGTTATTTCACATGTAATCCGCATTCCGTTTTATCGGAATTCGCCCATCTGCCTGAGCGTGGGTCTTCGCCATTAAGCACCTGGTTCGTACAAGGTGCACAGCCAATGCTTGGATAGTTTTTATCATGCAGTTCATTATAAGGAAGGTTATTCAGCTTGATATACGTCCAAACGTCGTCCCATGTCCAGTGAATAAGCGGACATATCTTTATGTTTTTGAATTTTTCATCCATATTAAGGTATTCCGTATTTTTTCGGGTTGGCCCCTGTTCGCGACGCAATCCAGAAATCCACGCTTTCGTATCCCCGAGCACTTCATTTAGAGGCTGAATTTTTCGAATTTGACAGCATAAATTTGGATTCGTCTTCCACAATTCATCACCGTGTTTATTTTCCTGCTCTTTAAGATTTAATGCCGGCTTTTTCAATTCAATATTGAGAGTTGGATATTTTTCTTTGATTTTATCAATAAGTTCATACGTTTCCTCAAAATGGAGGCCAGTGTCTAAAAAGACAATTCGCGCCTTTTTGTTTACTTTTGAAATGAGGTCAATTAGAACGATTCCTTCCGCCCCAAAGCTGCATGCATACACAATATCATCAGCTGAATAGGTTTTATATGCCCATTTTAAAATATCGTAATAATCCTTGTTGTTTTTCAAAACGTCGGAAACGTTCTCCTCATTCCAGTTTTCATAGTGAATAGCGACCAATTTCAAATTCCTCCTCTCCTACTTTGATCGTTTGTAACTGATTGTTTCTTATTTCAAGCTGATTCATATTATTAATCGTTCCAAATCTGTGATAAGATAGGCATGCTCGAATCCAGGACCCATGCCCGAACACTAAAATGGACTCATAATCCTTGTATTTTTTTAAAAATGCGAGCATTCGTGTTTCTAGGTCCGCAATCTTTTCCCCCAGCACGATTTCACGCGGGTATGTGAACCAATTATTTTTATATGTTTCTATAAGTAGCGTTTTTTCTTTCCCCTCAAATTCCCCGAAATGAAGTTCATTCAACAAGGGCTCAATTTCATAATTCTTATACCCGTAGGCCAACGCAGATTGTTGTGTTCGCGTTAAGGCACTCGTTAAAATCAAGGAGAAATCTTGTTTTAGCCTTTGTTTGTTTTTTTCGACTTCCTCTTTGATAGCGTTATTTATTTCTAGTATTGGAATGTCGCGATGACCTTGAAGAACCCCTTTATCATTCCATTCGGTGGGAAGGTGTCTGATTAGGGTAAGTTCCATGTCTTCTCCCCCATGAAAAAGGTTTCACTCCGCAAGCCTAATCTTTGTGATTCCAACACAAGCACATCACTGATTTTGACGTTCCCAAGATTGACATTTGCGCCAAATTGGTTAATGAAAAACATTTGCTGCTTTGGTGTCGGCGCTTCAAAAATAACCATATTGACATCAATATTTTTTGAAATTCGATCAATCAACTCCGTGTTGACATTGCCCGAAGCATTGTAAATCCCAGCAGTACCCGAGTCCCTTCCCTCGGTAATGACATATTTACATCCCGCTGCCAACAGCAAATTAATTTCATGCTCCCAATCCGCCAATGGCATTTCCTTGCTTTGATCCTTCGATCCCACTTCAGCAATCACATTAAATTGTTTCTTAAATTTTTTAATAAGTGAAATTCTTTTGTGAAGTGGAATATCCACCGTCCCATTTGAAACTTCAATCCATTCAATCCCATGTTTCTTAAGGGTTTCGGCATATTCGTCAAGCTTATCCTGAACGAAACATTTCTCAAAAAACGTTCCCCCACAATATGGGATGACCTTATATTTTTTATAAAGATTAATTTTTTCTTGCAGGTTTGGGGTCACATAAGCTGTGCCAATGCCGATTTTCGCGATATCTATATAGTCATGATAATCACGCAAATACGCCTCTACTAGGCCAATAGGTGTTCCAAAATCGGCAATTGAGGTAATTCCATAACTACGTTCTCCCTTTGTTCGCAATGGAACATCTAGAAAGTCCATAGGCATAACTCCTCCTTTATCAACAAACACTAAACACATGTTTCTCTCATTTTTTGTTATATACACCCATCTTCTTACAGTTGCTATGTTATTCAAAAATAGGTAAATGGTGTATAGAATGGGCTTTTCTATTGCTTCTTTAACTGGAAACTACTAACAGAATAGGTATCATGACAATTTGAAAAAATAGTAAAGCAATAATCGATTCAAATTTCACCGACATATAAGGAGATGCAAAAACTTGTCCAACAAAAATAATTCAGCAATGACAATTGTTGCGATTAGTTCCATTCCACTGATCCTTGTACTGGGTAATTCAATGCTCATCCCTGTCTTACCCCAGATGCAAAAAGAACTAGATATAAGTCAATTCCAGGTGAGTCTTATCATTACTACTTTCTCAGTAGCAGCAGCGATATCAATCCCATTGCTCGGTTATTTCTCGGATCGATTTTCTAGAAAGGCCGTCATCATACCTGCACTTATTCTATACGGTACAGGTGGACTTCTAGCTGGGTTTGCAGCTGCTTGGTTTTCTAGTCCATATTTTTGGATTATGGCCGGTCGGGTTATGCAAGGTATCGGGGCGGCAGGAACTGCACCGATTGCAATGGCACTTACAGGAGATTTATTTAAAGGAGGCAAACAAAGCCGTGTCTTGGGGCTTGTTGAGGCCTCTAACGGCTTCGGAAAGGTTATTTCACCAATAATCGGTTCGTTATTGGCGCTATTATTTTGGTATGCAGCCTTTTTCGCTTTCCCAATTTTTTGTTTACTTTCCGTGCTTCTTACGATATTTTTTGTCAAGGAGAAAAAGCAGAAGAAAGAACCGCCACCACTCAAAAAATATGTACGCGGATTGTTTTCGGTATTTAAAAATGAAGGCAGATGGTTATTTACTGCTTATTTAGCTGGCGCAACCTGTTTATTCACTTTGTTTGGAATTCTCTTTTATTTATCAGATGTACTAGAGAAGACCTATGAAACAGATGGAGTGCTAAAAGGAGCGATTTTAGCTATTCCACTCTTATGTATGACGACAACTTCCTACATTACAGGAAGTAAAATCGGCAAAAAAATGCCTTTAATGAAAAAGCTCATCGTAATTGGGTTAGTTCTCATGACTGCATCATTTGCGTTGTTGGTCTTATTTGAAAGCCTGATTCCATTTATAGCCGTATTGGCTTTCAGTAGTATCGGAACCGGGCTTGTACTACCGTGTATTAATAGCTTTATTACGGGTTCAGTTTCAACTGAAAAACGCGGTTTCGTTACATCTCTTTATGGGTCTGTTCGATTTTTGGGAGTGGCAATTGGTCCCCCTATTTATGGGTGGCTAATGAACTGGTCACGAGCCGGTATGTTTTTAAGCACCGCTTCGTTAACGCTTGTAGTTGGTCTGTTGTGTATGATGTTAATTCGTGTGAAAAAGAAAAACCCTAGTAAGGAAAAAAATGATTCTCTGTTCAAAAAATTACAGTTAACGTAATAAGGAGGGGTTGTCTTGCAAATATTTGTTTCCCCAGAGTTGATCAAAGAAGAATGCCAAATTTTAAATATAGTCAATCAGGATAAGAAAGCGCTCGGCTATGTTGCATTCTTTTTTGATGATAAAAAAATGTATGTCTATGGCCATTGTGAGGAAATGGGTGTGAGTAAGGATTTCAAAGATACTATCACACCCTACATCCAAGGAATGGCGAAAGCAAAGCCTGACTTAGATATTCTCTCTTACATATCCATCGGAGGAGAGAAATTGGATTTATCAGGTGAAGAATCAGAAGGTAAGTAAGGATATCGGTTTTGATATCCTTTTTTCTTCGACAAAATGGTGAACTTATTTTGTGTAAGTATTGGATATGTTAAAATAGGCTTACATAGATAAGGAAAGGTTGTTTACTATGAAAAAGATATATGTCTTTCTTATGCTTGTTCTCGTGTTTGGGATGTTTGGCTGCTCGCAAAACGAGGAAGGTCATGATTCCGGCAGTCAAGAACATGTAATGGGAGATAAACGCGTGCAAACTACCTCAATTGATGTAATGCCATCCTTTTTAGATGACAAGTCAGAGGAAATCGTGACAATTTATAAAGCGGCTGCAATGCATAAAGAACTTTTAGAAACAATGCCTTGCTATTGTGGTTGCGCCGACTCTGTAGGCCATCGTGATAATTATGATTGCTTTGTTCATGATAACAAAGGTGAGAAAATCGTCTGGGATGACCACGGTACAAAATGTAATGTGTGTTTAGAAATCGCCGCTACATCCGTTATGGAGTTTTCAAAGGGTAAATCACCAAGCGAAATTCGCGCGCTTATTGATGAAACCTATAAAGAGGGTTATGCTAACCCAACACCAACTCCAATGCCGGAAATCTAAGAAAATGACGTGTGATGGCTCACACGTCATTCTTTTTCTCTTCTACTTCCGCATAATACATAAACCCAATCGCTCCTGGGCCTGTGTGGGTGCCGATGACCGGTGTGGTTTCGACGATATCAACGTCAGCATATCCGGTTAGCTTTTTAATCGCATCCTTTAAATTAGCGGCAAGCTCCGCGGCATCCACCTGGGCGATTGCCACACCTTTTATCGTTTTATCACTTACATCCTCAGCAAATTTTTCACTTAAGTATTTCACAATTTTTGCATGGCTTCTAACCTTTGACACAGGAGTATAGACACCATCCTGTAATGAGGCAATTGGTTTAATGTTTAATAAAGAGCCAATTAATGCCTTGCCTTTGCCGATACGGCCGCCTTTCACAAGGTTTTCCAATGTGTCAACAGTGACAAATAAAGTAGAATTTTTTCTAATTTCTTCGATACGTTTTACAATTTCATCCAACGCAAATCCCGCTTCCGCCATTTTTGCAGCTTCGACAACCTGAAAGGCTAAGGCTCTAGAGATATACATCGAATCAATCACAGTGACCTTTGATTCGCTTAATCTAGCTGCATTTTCGGCAGATGCCACTGTACCGCTCATCCCGCCAGTCATATGGATGGAGAGGACATCACTGCCATCGCTTCCTAATTGATCGTAAAGCTCGACGAAATGCCCAACCGCAGGCTGAGAGCTCTTTGGCAGCTCAGCTGCTTGCTTCATTTTTGTTAAAAATTCCTGTGGGGTTATATCCACTCGGTCAAGAAACGTTTCACCATCAATTGTAATGGATAACGGGACGACTGAGATACCTAGTTCTTTTACTAGCTCCTCTGAAAGATCTGCTGTAGAATCTGTTACGATTTTCACCTTTGTCATACATTCACTTCCTACACCTGTCATACATCTTTTTTCACTAAATAGCTTGTCCTTATTTAACGGGTAAATTACTCATAGTTGTTGCTTGAAAGCAAAAAAAAAGCCGATTTTATGTTTTAAAATCGGCTATTCTAAAACTATGCATTATGTTTTAACATATCAAGTTGAAAAATGCGTTCGAAATCAGTCCATTTTAGTACCGTCTTCAAATATTCCCGAAATGAATAGATTTGATTTGGACCTGATTTGGTCATGATTTTCGACAAAAATGCCTGTAAACGAAAATCGAGCATAAAGTGATACGTGCTGCCTTTCTCCAATACCGGAATTTCAATTACTTTAACCTTCTGTCCATAACTGTTTTTGAACTCTAGGCTTTTGAATAGCAAACTATCAGTCCTTTTTCACCCGTTTCTTCTATTATACATGAGCACAAGCATTTCGTCTTTGTCTAATTATCGACATCAAATTAATAAATTAAATAATGTACTCTCTTTATTTAGCTCACGGAAAGGGAATCCTTTTTTCACCATTCGATTTACTAATGCCTCGTAATCTTCTTTATGCTTAAGCTCAATTCCAACCAATGCTGGACCATTTTCCTTGTTATTTTTCTTAGTGTATTCAAATCGGGTAATGTCGTCAGTTGGACCTAATACTTCAAGTAATAATTCGCGTAATGCACCCGCTCTTTGTGGAAAATTCACGATAAAATAGCATTGTAAGCCTTCATAAAGCATTGAACGCTCTTTGATCTCCTGCATTCTGCTGATATCATTATTTCCACCACTAAGTACACAAACCACGGTTTTACCTTTTAGCTTATCCTTGTACAAATCAAGAGCCGCTAATGATAATGCACCTGCAGGTTCTGCAACGATGGCATTTTCATTATATAAGTCCAATATAGTTGTACAAACCTTTCCCTCTGGTACAACCACAATATCATCAACAAGCTCTTTACTAATTTCATACGTTTTCTCGCCAACCGTTTTCACGGCCGCTCCATCAACAAACTTATCAATTTTCGGCAAAGTTGTAACCGTACCATTTGCAATTGACGTCTTCATGCTTGCCGCACCCTCAGGTTCAACACCAATCACTTTTGTCTCTGGAGAAATACTCTTCATATAGGTGGAGATACCTGAAATGAGTCCGCCTCCGCCAATTGCTGCAAATACATAGTCAATTGGTTCTGCGCAATCATTTAAAATTTCAACCGCTACCGTTCCTTGCCCTGCCATCACATCAGCATCATCAAATGGATGGATGAATGTGCGATTTTCTCTTTCACAGCATGCAACTGCTTCCTCATAGGAATCATCGAATGTGTCACCAGTCAAGACAATATCTACATAATCACGGCCAAAAGCTTCTACTTGAGAAACCTTTTGTCTAGGAGTTGTTGATGGCATATAGATTTTTCCTTGAATTTTTAATGCAAAGCAGGAAAAAGCTACACCTTGTGCATGGTTTCCAGCACTTGCACAAACGACTCCATTTTTAAGTTCATTTTCCGTAAGATTTTTAATTCGGTTATAAGCCCCTCTAATTTTAAAGGAACGAACTATTTGTAAATCCTCTCGTTTTATCAATAAGTTACATTCGTAACGCCCGGATAGTAAATCATTTCTTTGTAAAGGCGTATGGATTATAACATCCTTCAATGTTTGATTCGCTTTTATGATATCCTCTACATGGATCCCATCTAGTTTTTGTTTTACTTCTTGTGCCATGAGCCCCATATCCCCTTTCACATATTTACAACAACACAGTACAGTAATGAAGATTTAATTTGTTCATTATAACATGAATATGCCAATCTGTAGGGGAATTTTCTAAATATTTTATTACTATTTAAAAATGAAATCGCTTCTAGTTGTATTTATTTAAAAATTTGCTCGGCATTTAGGAGACAGGCATCTATTTTTCCTTGTTATTTCATTAAGGGATATGACAAATGTCATTTGTATTCCACATTTTTTAGCAGTATGATTGGTAAAAGAATCGATTTGAGGTGAAAGAAATGACATTTCGGCAAGAGTCATTAAAGGAAGAAATTGCAAATGCCATTACACATGGACTTGGAGTTTTATTAAGTATTCCTGCCCTCGTGATGTTAATCGTATTTGCTGTAAAGTATGGGAATGCCTGGCATATCGTAAGCTTTTCTATCTTTGGTGCAACGATGTTTCTTCTTTATTTGTTCTCAACCCTTTTGCATAGCATCACACATCCAACCGCAAAAAAGGTGTTTGCAATTTTAGATCATTCAGCGATTTATTTATTAATTGCCGGCACCTGTACACCCTTCGTTTTAGTGACGATACGCGGCTCACTTGGCTGGACAATTTTTGGAGTTGTTTGGGGACTAGCTATTATTGGCATCGTTTTTAAAGTCTTTTTTGTAGAAAAATTTATGATTCTATCAACGGTTTGTTATGTGCTAATGGGCTGGGTAATCGTGATTGGAATAAAACCTTTATATGAAGGCATTGGGTTTAACGGCATTATGCTTTTATTAACTGGAGGAATTCTGTATACAGTTGGATCTGTCTTTTATGTTTGGAGAAAGGTGCCATTTAACCATGCGATCTGGCATTTATTCGTGTTAGCAGGAAGTGCTGCTATGTTTTTCTCCATCCTGTTTTATGTCGTCGATGTTCCGTTTATTTCATAAAAAGAACCCGCAGATTCAGTTCTGCGGGATTTTTTCATAGACTAAAAACGTGTACTCATATGGATTTTTCTCGTCCTTAATGCCTTTTTCCTTCAAGATGACTGTCCATTCGGTTTTATCAAAGGCTGGGAAATAGGTATCTCCCTCAAATTCCTCTTCGATTTCGGTTATGTACAGACGATCTGAGTGTGGCAGGATTTCTTTAAAAATCTCAGCCCCACCAATGACAAATAGCTCTTGGTTTGTCTCTTCACTCATTGTGACAATCTCATTAATTGAATGAATCACTTTACAGCCTTCTGCTGTGTATGTTGTATCACGTGTTACGATAATGTTTTCACGTCCAGGTAAAGGTCGTCCGATGGAATCATATGTTTTTCTTCCCATGATGATGGGATGACCCATTGTAACTCTTTTGAAATAAGCTAAATCCGCTGGTAAACGCCATGGAAGGTCGTTATCCTTCCCGATTAGTTGGTTTTTGTCCATTGCTAGTAATAATGAAATCATTTTAATCATCCTCACAAAAAAAGTCCTAGGGTAAATTATACCCTAGGGGCTTGGAAATAGGAATGATTTATACAGCAACGGGTGCCTTTATTGTTGGATGTGGGTCGTATCCCACGATTTCAATGTCGTCCATTTCAAAATCAAAAACAGATTCTACAGCCGGATTTAATTTTAAAGTCGGAAACGGACGAGGGTCACGACTTAGTTGTAAATTGACCTGTTCGATATGATTTGTGTAAATATGGGCATCCCCAATCGTATGGATGAAATCCCCTACCTCTAACCCGCATTCAAATGCGATTAGATGAGTTAAAAGTGCATAGCTTGCTATGTTGAAGGGGATTCCCAAAAAGTTGTCGCCAGATCTTTGATAAAGCTGGCAACTCAATTTCCCATCTGCCACATAAAATTGGAACAGACTATGACATGGGGGCAAAGCCATGAATTCCACATCTCCAGGATTGTAGCCGACAACAAGATGACGTCTGCTATCCGGATTATTTTTTATCTGATTAATGACATTTTTTAACTGATCAATGGTTTCACCACGTGATGTCTCCCACGCTCTCCACTGCTTCCCATAAACCGGACCAAGCTCTCCGTATTTAGCAGAAAACTCATCATCCTCAAGGATTCGAGCTTTAAACTTGTCCATCTCAGCATGGTACAAATTATTAAACTCGGGGTCTCTTAGACTTCTGTTACCGAAATCCGTCATATCGCGTCCTTGGTACTCATCACTCTTAACCCAATTTTTAAAAGCCCACTCATTCCAAATATTATTGTTGTTTTTAAGAAGATACCTGATATTCGTATCCCCTTTAATAAACCAAAGCAGCTCGCTCGCAATCAAACGAAACGGAACTCTCTTCGTTGTAAGCAAAGGAAAACCCTCACTTAAATTAAAACGCATTTGGTACCCAAAAACAGAGACTGTCCCTGTCCCAGTTCGGTCTGATTTTTTCGTACCATTTTCAAGAACATGCTTTAAAAGCTCTAAATACGCACTTTCTCCATGTTTCAATTGATTCACTCCTTGCACAACTTCATGCTATTATCTTACTACAAATTATTGCAGGGTTACACCTAATTCGACAAAAAACTGATAAGTCATTGGTGCCGCAAGTTTCAATTGATTTCTCGACTCTTCAGAAAGATAGTACATCGCAAAAACTTCTGCAAAATATTCCTCTGAATAATCGCTAAAATAGGAACGATTCGGGAACATTTGATTGACTTCTTTTTTCCAAATGGCTAGAAAATAAGGATCCTCGCTAATTGAATCAAATACAAATTTGTCAATTGAATGGGCCAGTTCATGTAGCTCTAAATTGATAGACCCGTGACCTTTCCCTTGTTCACTAGAGCCAATTTTCGCTAGCACGACCCCAGAACCGCCAATACCCGGCACATCGTCCCATGTCGGACCATTTTCACTATAGCCACGGGGCTTTTTTCCCTTCAAATAGGCTGCAGAAGGCTCCTCCGTTAAACTGCCAGTAAACAGCTTTAGCACAATGCCTTCATCAACCAATCCTTGCAAAATAAGTTCATCAATTTGATTAATACGTTCAATCATTTTTGATGCAGCGGTTTCATTAAACTTCGATTCTGGTAATAAAATTATATCTTTTAACATTTCATAGTTTTTCAAATTTGATGTTTCTGTATAAAGTGTGAGTGATTGATACTCTTTTAGTGGAACTCCATGAGGGGACGCTTCACTAGGACGATAAGTGAAGCCGACAAGTACAAATAGAAGTGTGAGAATAACAGTTTTTTTCATAAGAATGCTCCCCTAATTAGTAGAATCATGATGTCCTAAATTGTAAAAATATTATATCATATCTGGAAAAACGAGTCTGCTAGACTAGGAGTGGAAACTTTTTCTAAAGGGAATTGAGAACACAAAAAAGGTAGTCCAAGGGCTCGCAAATGCGACCTTAAACTACCTTTTTCTTATTATTAACTAAGCCATTTCGGCGGTGTATTTTTATTCCAATAAATATCACCTAAAGCATGATGTGTTTGGAATCCATCATGGTGTGTATGATAGTGGAAATTAAACCAATAGCCATCCTGTGGCGGGTGATCCTTGCGCACATGGAAGCGAACAATATCCTTCCCACTTGTTTTATCGAAAATATGAAAAATCTTTTCCCCATTTCCTCCAGACGGTTGCTCTGAAATTTCTAGTTGGTCAAGCTGTTCTGTAGGGTATTGCTCTGCTAATAATTCAATGACACTTTCAATTCTCGGTAAAATTTCAGTACGGAATTCATCTTCAATAACAGGTCCAATTTTACTACCAAATTTCTCAAATGACTTTGTTTCTGCATGTGTCATCGCATACGTAACAAAGTTTCTACTATCATATCCATAATTTGATTCAAACTCAGAATATAGCTTCGACTCAGCATGATGTTCATTTATCGCATTTAACTTACTTGGCTTATCCGCATCCGCTTGCTCCATAGTAAGAGCCGGTGGAGGCGCTACCAAGCCAAGGGTCATAATCGAAAATGAGACGACTAATGCTTTCCGCAACCATTTTTTCATAACCAAACGCCCTTTCAAAACATTTACCTTATGCCCATTTTAACACAATCTCGCGAAAAATTTTACTATGAAAATAACAAAATACAAAAAATAAGGATAAATGCCCAATTAACGAAAAGGCAATTTTTTCATCCCAAAGTAACTTCAGGCATTATTTTACCAAAATAAAGTTCATAAAATCTCCTAAGTTTGATAAAATAGGGGTACCATACATATTTGAAAGGTGGATTCAGGGAAATGGATTGGATTTTTGGTATCGCAAGTGTAGTTACATTAGCTTATTTTGTATATTGTTGTGTGACTGAATAATAAAACCCGCCTATGCGGGTTTTGTTTTTTTGTTGACTATATGTAATAAAACTTCTAAAACTTCTTTTTCTTCTTCCTCGAGGAATCTAGCTCCATTTTTCCAGTTTCTTGATTCGTTGTCCCTTGTCCTTCTACATTAGAAGAGCCTAAACCAATTGTTGTGGGGTCTTTTTTGCGTTTTCCCAAGATCATCACCTCCGTTATTTAAGATTTCCAAAGGTGCGGAAAATTATCAAGAACCCCTTAGGTCAATTACCCCGAAATGAAATTTAGCGGTTTTCCGTTTAAAAACGGTAAATCCGTGTCTTTCAAATTGTTCACTTTTCCAGTGGTCCTTTAGCACTACTTTTTGTTTTGCGACTCGTTTCGCTGCTTTGATCGCTTCAGGACTTAATGTGGAATAAATCGCAAATTTGCGAATTCCCTTAATCCCCTCCGATTCTTCTATTGTTTCTTCAAACATCGGGTCAAAATACACAACATCAAAGCTTTTCGAAGGACACGTGTCCAAAAAATGTTCATATGTCTTATGCTTTATTTCAATCCTAGTCATTGCCTCATTCATCATTGGATATCCGGTATCCCAGCTTTTCAATCCGCCTTTTAAAAGATAATACAAATACTTGTTACCTTCCAAAGACACAACTTTTCCAGTCTCGCCAACGACAATGCTTGCGACAATACTATCAGATCCCAAGCCTAAAGTGCAGTCTAAAATCGTGTTCCCTTCCGCTAAACCAGAAGCCTGAATAAATGGATCAAATTCACCTTTCATTATTCGTTTCATGCGAAACATAGCGGAATTCGGGTGAAAGAAAAGCGGTTCTTCTCCATGTATCGGATGAATTTCAATTCGATTTTTCCCAACAACAAGGATATCTTTTTCGGTTAGCTTTTGAATAGCGGCAATGGAACGCTTATTCCTTTGAATATAAGGCGCTTCCAGTTCAGCAGCGACTGTTTTAGCCAAATTTACCATTTCATCATTTGTTCGTCCTGCCGTTGTTACAAACATATTATCACCTTTTTTGTACAAAAAAAGATGTCGAGATGACATCCTTTTAGCAATTCTTATTTAATGCAGAAGTTACGTTTTCCATGATGGCTTCCATTGAATTTGATTCAATTTCATGTCTTGGAATGAAGTGTACAACTTCCTTGCCTTTTAATAAAGCCATTGATGGAGATGATGGCTCATAGCCTTCAAAGTACTCTCTCATCTTTGCAGTAGCTTCTTTATCTTGCCCTGCAAATACTGTAACAAGATGATCTGGCTTTTTCTCATTATTTAGAACCGCTTGAGTTACAGCAGGTCTTGCAAGTCCTGCAGCACATCCACACACAGAGTTCACAACAACAAGTGTAGTGCCTTCTGCCTTCTCCATGAAGTTTTCTACTTCTTCCTCTGTTTGAAGCTCGCCAAAGCCCGCTACTACAAGTTCTTGACGCATCGGCTTTACGATTTGCTTCATATATTCATCATATGCCATTGACATATCGAATCCCTCCCTCTTCTTTCAATAAAATAAGCATACTATTTTGAATGAACAAAATCAATTTTCAACTAACATCAATTACCATTTACCATGTTTTAAAGTGAACGCAACACCTTTATTTATTCCTGCTTTCCGTCATTTGCTTCCAAACGGAACCTTTTGCTTCCTCGCCACCTTCAATTCGTTCGATGGCTAGTTTAATTTGCATTTTCACTTCAAATTCCGGATCATTTTCTGCTTCTTTAAGGGCTTCAAGTGCTGTTTCATCGCCAACCTCAAATAAAAACATAGCAGCCCGCCATCTCACTAGCTTACTTGAATCCTGAAGTGCCTCACACATTGCACGAATAGCAGCTGGGTCGCCGATATCTGACAAGCAGTCACCTGCTGTTCTTCTAACCGTAACTGACTTATCCTTCATGGCCTCATACAGGTGTGGCAAGACAATCGGCTTTTCAATCATACCTAAATACACAGTTGCTAACCGGCGGATTGACGGTTTTTCATCTTTCAAGACTTTCGCAAGTACTGGAATATCGTTTTCTTCTGGATCCATTTGCTCTAAGCTCGCATAGCGTTTCGTCCAATCGGGATCATCCATCATCTCTAAAGTAACCTTATAGGATTGTCGTTTTTGGATAGATGGGGCTGCTGTTTGCTCTGAAATTTGCTTTACAATACGGTCGAGTCTTTCCTTCGGATAGGCTGCAGCAAGCTCATCCACTACTTCCTTTCCGATTTCATCATGACTGCCATATCGAACACCTTGTTCCTTCCAATCACGTTCTAACACAACGTTTCCTGAAGCCTCCTGAGCACGTAGCAACGTTTCTCTGAATACGTCTGGTAATCCAAAACGGAATTCTTGTTCTCCGTCATGGAGCTTAACCTGCATAGGAAGGCCTTTATACATTTGCACAAAAACCTTCACTTCTCCAAAATGTTCGTCAAGTTTCTTTCCTTCGTTTTCTCCTTCAGCCACATCTTCCCCAAACACTTTACGTACGTTTGGTAAAAGCTCCTGCCAGTCATATCTTGCATTTCTTTCAACCGCTAAAAAATCGGCCACATGATATACACCTTTAATACCTTCGATAGCCATCATTTCTTTAATAAGTGGTGGTGCTTGATCTATGTTTTCCTTTTTATAATTATTACTTTTTCCCTTTGGTAGTTCCTCGTCTAATATAATCTTCATTGTATTCGGACTAGGTGTTGGTTCAATTGATTTAATTTTCATATCTACCGCTCCTTCTCCTACGATATCAACTACCGTAATTGTAGCACACAAAATCACCATATTTCCATTTTAAGACTTTGGCGCTATTGTACTAAAATCTGATATTTTGTCATATTAACCTAATTATCTAAATATCATAAGGGTGTGCTAATTTTAAGAGCAGTTTTTTGCTTTTGCAAACATCAAGGAGGAACTTCAATGAAAAAACGCTATGGAACACGCGAAGCCATTGTCGTAACGTCTCTTGCTGCTGGATTTTTCTTTGGCGCCCCACATGCCGTAGATGCGTCAGAAAGGCAGAACTTAGATCCATTACTAGACAAACACTATCAATTTGATACAAAACAGGAATTACGCTACGGTCACACTGGGTATACAGTTCGCTCTCTTCAATTTGAATTACATAAATTAAATTTTTACTATGAAACGATTGATGGTCACTATGGCGCCTCAACCCAAGAAGCTGTTAAGAGATTCCAAGAATTATATGAATTAAAAATCGATGGTATCGCTGGGGAAATAACCCTAGAAAAATTAAACCAAGTCATCCTGCAGCCAAAGCCTGCTTTCTACACAGTTGGTGACGAAGGTCCTGCGGTAAAACAGCTTCAAACCAAATTACAAAGACTCAGGTTTTATAATGGGTTGATCGATGGGGAATTTGGAACAGTCACAGAGGACAGTGTGAAGACTTATCAAAAGAAGTTTAAATTAGAGGCAAATGGGCTTGCAACAGAAGAAACAATTGACCACATTATGAAAAATAAAAATGTAAGAGGTCTCACCATCAAAAAAGCAACGGTTGTGACGGCTCAACCAAGGTCAGATTCAAATCTTGAAACAAGTGAGGCAACAACTGAAACAATTGAAGCGCCACCTGTGGATGCTAGTGTAATTTCTATTGCGATGAATTATATTGGCGTTCCCTATGTTTGGGGTGGGACCTCACCAAACGGCTTTGATTGCAGCGGATTTTTACAATTTGTTTATGCTCAAAAAGGAGTAAATCTATCACGAACGGTTTCGGGCATCTGGGGTCAAGGGGCAAGTGTGTCTGCACCAAGCGTTGGTGATATTGTCTTTTTCCAAACGTATAAGCCAGGTCCGTCACACGCAGGCATTTACCTTGGAAACAATAAATTCATCCATGCAGATTCAACTGATGGTATTAGTATTGGTGATATGACGATTAACTACTGGCAATCACGCTATTTAGGAGCTAAGCGCTTATAAAGTATAAAGACTCGGCAATGCCGAGTCCCTTTTTTAATCATTGACCATCTCCGATAATTCTGCCCATCTTTCCATTAATTGGTCAAGCATCTCGGATTCCCTTACATGGTCATCCATAGCCTGCTGTGCCTTCTGGTAGTCACTTCCGGCTGCTTCAATTTCTTTTACAAGAGCTGCAACCTTCTCCTCCTGGGCTTCAATTCTCCCTTCAATTTCATCCCATTCTAGTTGGTCCTTGTAGGAAAGTTTCTTTTTCTTTGGTTTCGGCGCCTCTTGGTTTGATGTCTTTTCAACTTTTATTTTTTGTATGGCTTGTGCAGTTTCCGCTAAATTTTTTTCAAGATAATCCGAGTAATCACCAAAATACGTTGTAATCTGATGATCCTTTTCAAAGACTAACAGCTGGTCTGTTACTTTATCTAAGAAATAACGGTCATGTGATACTGTGATGACAACACCTGGGAAGTCTTCTAAATAATCCTCTAACACGGTTAATGTCTGGGTATCCAAATCATTTGTCGGCTCGTCCAATAATAATACATTCGGTTCACCCATAATAATTTTCAATAAATATAATCGTCTTCGTTCCCCGCCAGATAACTTTCGAATTGGTGTACCATGGGTATGCATTGGGAATAAAAAGCGCTCAAGCATCTGCGCTGCTGAAATCATCTTTCCATCCAAAGTATGAATCATTTCAGCGGTTTCCTTGATATACTCAATCATTCGCATATTAATGTCCATATCGATACTTTCTTGGGTGTAATATGCTAGCTTAACCGTTTGTCCAATCTCCATTTCGCCTGAATCAACAGGAATAGTACCCGCGATAATATTTAATAATGTCGATTTCCCGCTGCCGTTGCGACCAACGATTCCAATTCGATCTCCTGGTTTAACAAGCAAATCCACATCCTCTAAAATTTTCATGTCAGCAAAACTCTTTGAAACATTCTTTAACTCGATGACCTTTTTACCAAGCCTGCTGCCACCAACAGAAATATCAAGTGATTCTGTATTCACCGATTTCTTCGCATTTTCGATTTCATCAAACCGTTGGATCCGCGCTTTTTGCTTTGTCGTTCTAGCTTTGGCACCACGACGAATCCAGGCAAGCTCACGTCGATAAAGATTTTGACGCTTTGATTCAGAAGCCTGCTCCATCTCCATCCGAAGCGCTTTTGCCTCTAAAAAGCTGCTATAGTTACCGGTATAGGTATAGAGATTACCCTCATCAAGCTCAATAATTCGGTTTGTCACTCGGTCTAAAAAGTAACGATCGTGGGTGACAACCAGTAAAGCACCATTGTATTTCCCTAGATAATCCTCAAGCCACTGAATGGTATCGTAATCTAAATGGTTCGTCGGTTCATCCAAAATGAGCAAGTCTGGAACCTCGATAAGGCTTTGCGCAAGAGCCACACGTTTTTTCTGTCCGCCAGACAGCTCCATCACATCTTTAGAAAAATCTGTAATCCCAAGCTTTGATAATACAGCCTTTGCATTTGAATTTGCTTCCCATGCATTCGCAGCATCCATTTTTTGCTGCAGGTCATATAACTTCTCCTGATTCGCAGTATTCATCGAATCTTTTTCGATTCGAATCATCGCTTCCTCGTATTCTTTTAATAATCGAAGGAGGGGTGTACTGCCCTGGAAGACTTGGTCAAGCACGGTATTCCCTTGGAAGAATTCAGGTTGCTGCGGTAAATAGCTAATTGTGTATCCCTTTGAATGAGTGATTTCTCCATGATCCGCTTCTTCCACACCTGCAATGATTTTTAAAAGTGTGGATTTTCCGGTTCCATTAACACCGATGATGCCAATCCGTTCATTATCCGTAATACTAAAGGAAATATTCTCAAATAACATTTTTTCGGCATAGCTTTTTACTAGATTTTCAACCGTTAAGAGCCTCATACCTGTCCATTCCATTCTTTATAAAATTGTTCAAGAAACGCTAACATAAAATCGTGGCGTTCCTGTGCTACCTCTTTTGCTGCGTTCGTATTAAGTGTATCTTTCAATTTTAATAATTTTTCATAAAAGTGATTGACTGCTGTGGATTTGCCGTTTCTGTACTCTTCCTTTGTCAAGACTTCACGATAAGGTAGGTCCGGATCATACATTAAATCACCATGTGCGCCCGCATAGGCAAAGGTTCTTGCGATTCCGATGGCACCAATCGCATCCAAGCGGTCAGCATCCTGAACAACCTTCCCTTCAATTGTCTTCATTGGAGGTCGGTTTCCACCCTTAAAGGACATTGTTGAAATAATCTCAATGATCTCCTCTTGGTCGGAATTAGGTATATGTATGGAAGCTAGCCATTTACACACTTTTCCGAGGCCTTCTTCTTCTGATTTATTTAATTTTTCATCTGCCACGTCATGTAATAATGCTGCCATTTCAACGATGAATAAATTAGCATTTTCATTTTCACCAATTTGTAAGGCTGCCTTTCTGACTCGTTCAATATGCCACCAATCGTGTCCACTGCTATCAGACGACAGAATATTTTTTACAAAAGTAATTGTTGCTTCAATTATTTTTTGATTCTCCATTTTATCCTCCACTGACATCAATATCGTAACCATTGTACCATATTACAGTCGACTGAACTGTATCGCACTGATAGTGACGTGCATAAAATAAAAAAAGCTAGAGGAACTCCAGCTTAAGTTGAAAGGCGGTAAAACATATATGTATCACTCAAATGATAAAATTTCGGAAATTGGAACAGCATGGTATGGTCGTCATGTCGTATTGATTACTTGTAATCCCGTTACCAATCAATTTCTACAACTTCATAAGAGCCTTCATGCTCCAACAGAGCCGCCACACCCAAATTGCGCGGAAACAATATCCCAATTCTTAAGCATTGGGTATAAAATCGTGGCTATTGCTCCCCTGTCTCATAATAACGAGGTGCAATATGTGCTAGCTAAATAACCTATTTACTCATCCAGCTAATTCCGATTGTATTTTCACCAGCATGGACACCGATTGCCACCCCAAGTGGACACGCTTTAATCGATATGGTTTCCGGTGCAAATTCTCTAATCTTCTTTTCCCATTCCTTCGTTTTGGAATCGTCCAAGCCATATAAAATATAAACCTCTTCAATTTGATTATTCGCGAGAGCATCCTCCAAATAACCAAGGATTTTACTTGTTGCTTTATTTTCAGAGCGCACCTTTTCTTTTACCGATAGAGCACCATCGTTAATCTGGATGACCGGCTTTATTTGCAACATGCTGCCAAGATAGTATTGGGCAGTGTTCATTCGTCCACTTCGGTGCAATTGTTCTAAGCTGCCGATAATCACGTATGTTTCTAGTCTTTCGGCTAAATCAGCAATATGATTCTTAACCTCCGCAGAAGTCTTACCATCCCGGATAAGTTTCATCCCTTCCTTCATTAACTTTGACATCATGTAGGTTAGGGTTTTTGAATCAATTACTGTTACTGGTATATTCACTAATTCGGCTGCTTGTCTCGCAGAAGAAACGGTTCCGCTTAATTTTTCAGAGATATGAACGGAGATGATCTCATCATATTTTCCTTCAAGACTATTATATAATTCCACAAAGCTTCCAATGGAAGGCTGTGACGTCTTCGGATTGGTTTTAGCGGTTTTTAACCGTTCAAAAAACTGAGCCGGTGTAATCGTAACCCCGTCACGGTATTCTTCCTCATCAAAAAAGACTGTCATTGGAATAACGTAAATATCCTCATGATTCGAAAGCTCCTCATCTAAAAATCCCGTACTATCTGTAACCCATGCGATTTTTCCCATGAAACCGCCCCCTTATCTGTCTTTATTACTATATATGCTCTTACTATATCACAAAGCAATATATAATTATCTGAAAAATTAAATAGTTTAGTGTAAAAAAAGAGGCAGAACGCCTCCTATTTTTTAGCTTTCTGTAATTGATGAATGGAATCAATGATATAGTCAATCATTTCGAGTAAGTCATCGATATTGTCTTCATGTATTAATCGGTGAAAAATAATTTTACTATTGTTTGTATATCGATTTTCCGAACCGTATTGGTACGAAATTTCCTGTTGGATTTCCCGTGTGTTGCCCCAGATGGTGGTCAGTACTTGTTCAATTGCAGGACAAGCGTCCAGTGTATTCAGCTTAAAAATAAAACCAATTTCAAGGACACAGCCTGGATTTCCTTCCGTATTTCTTAGTTCAGTGACCAGATTATCGAGGTCTATTTTCAAATCAATATAGGATACGATTTCGTCATTTGTTTTGTCTTTAAAGGTAATCCGGTAACGCCTGCCCATTTTCGCCATATCGACCTGATCCTGACGATCAATAATCAGAATTTGTCCCTCTAAGTCTAAATCATAAAGGGCCCCTTCAATAACAACCTTCAAATTTTCAAATACAGTTGGATCAAACATGATTATCCCTGCCTTTATTCGTTTAAAACAACCCGACTGCTTTACCGTCTTTACTAACATCCATGTTGAGCGCGGATGGTTTTTTCGGTAGTCCTGGCATGGTCATAACTTCACCCGTTAAAGCAACGATAAAACCTGCACCGATAGATGGTCTGAATTCACGGATTGTAATTGTAAAATCAGTTGGTCGTCCAAGCCTGGTTGGGTCATCAGAAAGTGAGTATTGGGTTTTCGCCATACAAATTGGCAGATTACCCCAACCGAATTTTTCGAAATCGCTTATTTGCTTTTTCGCCTTTCCAGAAAACTCTACATCCTTCGCTCCGTAAACCGTTCTGGCAATCGTTTTTACCTTTTCTTCAATTGAAGCAGATAATTCGTAAATCGGTGCAAATTGATTTTCTCCCGTTTTGATGACTTCGAGCAACTTCTCGGCAAGCTCGACTCCACCTTCGCCACCCTTTTCCCAAACTTCTGTAAGGGCAACTGGATACGAATGTTCCGCGCACCAGGATTCAATTTTCTTTACTTCTTTTTCGGTATCTGTAACAAATCGATTAATAGCTACTACAAATGGCAATCCGAAAGCTTGAACCGTTTCAATATGCTTTTGCAGGTTCTCTAAGCCTTTCGCTAAAGCCTCGACATTCTCATATTTAAGATTTTCCTTTGCCACACCACCATGCATTTTTAAAGCACGATTTGTCGCGACAATGATAACTGCCTCTGGCTTAATATTTGCGTACCTTGCTTTAATGTCAAGAAATTTCTCAGCACCAAGATCAGCACCAAATCCACCCTCTGTTAACACATAGTCGGCTAATTTCGCTGCCATTTTTGTGGCAATAACAGAATTACAGCCATGGGCGATATTGGCGAAAGGTCCACCATGAATCAATGCAGGTGTGTGTTCAAGTGTTTGAACTAAATTTGGTTTAAGCGCATCCTTTAATAAAAGCGTAAGCGCACCTTCTGCTCCAAGATCGCTAGCTGTGACCGGTTGTTTATGTATATTATAGGCTACTACAATTTTAGATAATTTTTTCTTCAAATCCTGCAAATCTGTTGCAAGGCAGAAAATGGCCATAATCTCAGATGCTACGGTAATATCAAAGCCGTCCTCACGCGGAACACCCTGGGTTGGTCCTCCAAGCCCGACAATCACGTTTCTTAGGGCACGGTCATTTAAATCCACAACCCGCTTCCACGTAACTCGTCTGACATCAATTTGAAGCTCATTTCCCTGATGGATATGGTTATCAATTAAGGCAGACAACGTGTTATTTGCAGTCGTAATCGCGTGAAAATCACCGGTAAAATGCAGATTGATATCCTCCATTGGGATTACCTGTGAATAACCGCCACCTGTTGCTCCGCCTTTAATCCCCATTGTTGGTCCCAGGGATGGTTCCCTCATCGCGATCATTGCACTTTTTCCAAGCTTCGCAAGTCCTTGTCCAAGCCCCACCGTTACGGTCGACTTTCCTTCACCTGCTGGAGTTGGATTAATGGATGTAACTAGAATGACTTTACCATCTTTTTTCTTTTCAAGGCGCTTCATCACATCCAAAGAAATTTTTGCTTTGTAATGACCATAGGGTTCGACTTCTTCATCAAGTAAATCAAGCTGCTGCACAATCTCATTGATTGGTTTTAATTCGGCCTCTTGAGCAATTTCAATATCAGACTTATAGTTCGTTGATAATTCCATGCACAATTCCCCCAAGACTCTATTAGTAATCAAATGCGCCTTGGCGTATTTGCGCCCGATTTTTTTCGAGCATGCTCGAAAAATTTCCTTTAAAAAATCGTGGCATCCGCCGGGGCTTTAACTTTATTCAGAGAAGTCGGGACTTCTGCTGAATAAAGTTATCATTCTTTACCATTTCTATCTTACCTTATTCAGTATCCAGGTTTAAAGGGAAACCACTAATTTTTATCGATTTCCTTTATCCCTAAAAACGAGTGAAGATTTTTTAATTGATATTCATATGCGAATTGTTGTAAAATTTCAATTATAGAATAAAAGCTCAAGCGACTTGGATACACCCATTAAGATATATACATTGTATTACGTAATAAAATTTACTATTTATACGAGAAAATAGGGGGATGATAGGATTGCCAATTAATATACCTCATGACCTGCCAGCAAAAGAAGTGTTAGAATCAGAAAATATATTTGTGATGGATGAGGACCGTGCCTATAGCCAAGACATTCGTCCACTTAATATAGTAATCTTAAACATTATGCCTGAGAAAGTACGAACAGAAACTCAGCTTCTTAGACTTCTAGGAAACTCCCCATTGCAGCTGAATATTACGTTTATATTCCCGGAAACTCATGTTGCAAAAAACACAGGAAAGAATCATCTTGATAAATTTTACACAACCTTTTCTGACATTAAGCACAGAAAATTTGATGGAATGATCATTACAGGGGCACCCATCGAGCACCTTTCATTTGAGGATGTTAATTATTGGGAAGAGCTAGAAGAAATCATGGAATGGACAAAAACAAATGTAACCTCGACCTTACATATTTGCTGGGGCGCACAAGCTGGACTCTTTTATCATTATGGAGTCAAGAAATATCCGCTACCTGAGAAATGTACCGGTGTGTTTCACCATCGCGTCGTAAAAAAGGATGTAAATCTTGTTCGCGGCTTTGATGATTACTATTTTGTACCACATTCCCGTTTTACGGAGGTAACACTCCAGGAGATTGAAAATACAGAAGGCTTAACATTGCTGTCTTCTTCTGAAGATGCCGGTGTGTGTCTTGTTGCCTCAAATGACGGGAAGCATATTTTCTTAACTGGACACCCTGAATACGATATCAATACGTTAAAAGAGGAATATGAACGCGATCTTGCAAAAGGAAAGAAGATTATTCCGGTTAATTATTTTCCGAATAATGACCCAGACAATCAACCGGTACATAGCTGGAGATCGCATTCCTATTTATTGTTTGCGAATTGGCTTAATTATTATGTTTATCAAGAAACACCGTATAATTGGGAATAAACAGAAGGTATCTCGCGACGGAGATACCTTTTTTTATTCTTTTCTTAAAATAGACACCCACATGAACGACAATGCTTGTTTTAGCTCTCTTGGGAGCCCGTTTGCCATATCTTTACTTACAGCATCCTTATAAACCGGTTGTCCATCGACAACTGACCAGCCGTTTTCTGAAACCAATTGTTCAAATTCCCAGGGCATCATCGTGTTTTGGATGACTTTTTTACCATACAGTCGGGGATATGCATTTTGCCTAGGCCCTGCTGTTGGTCCTAATATTCCCGCACAAAAAATACCACCGGGTTTTGTTATTCTTTTTATTTCATTGATTGCCTGTAAAGGGACCTCTGTCCACTCAATTGAGTTGATTGCCATGACGCCTGAAAAAATTTCATCTTTAAAAGGCAAAGCGGTCAAATCACCTTGTGTAAATGAAAGACCTTCAGTCCTGTTTCGTTTATTTGCTTTTTCAACCATTTCAGCTGAAATATCAACACCAACCACCTGATAACCACGCTTAGTAAGTAAAAATGACCCATAGCCATCTCCACAGCCTGCATCTAAAATAGACCCTTCTTTCTGTAGAAACGTTGAAAAAAACGGAAGAATTGTTGAACGACTCCCAGAATTCCACATCGCTTGGCTTTGCTTGCTCCAAAAATCAGCCCGGCCATCCCATTGTTTTTCCGCTTCTTCATGCCATTTGAAATCAGCCATCCCGATCACCCTTTCCAATATCCACCATTAATTATATCAATAAAACTAGAAAAACAAACGAGTACGACCTCGTATTCATTACACAAATAAACTTATTCCTGCATGCCAAGATTTACGAACGCCGAAATCACGATACGGTTGAGCAAACGAGAAATTTCTTCAAAATTGAGTTCTTCAATATTAGTATCAAAAAAGAGTTTCATAATGACTTCATTGATTGCTCCAACCATAGCCTGAGCAACAATTCTCATTTCTTTTTGCGTAATAGTTGTTGGCAGCTCTGTTTCTACAGTCTCTAAAATGATGGTAGCAAACACCTGGTGGGACCGCTGCCTAACTAATTCAACATTTCGAGATACCCCAACTGATTCGACTAATAAAATTTGGGCAACATTTTTATTTTCAAAGCAGATTTGGATATAACGATTAATCCCTGCAAATGCCTTGTATGTCATTCTTTCTTCCTGTAAAATCGCATGCCTTACTTCCTCAGCCATTTCATTGCCAAGTTGTTCAAACAAAGCAACCATAAGATCCTCTTTACTTTTAAAATGCTGATAGTAGGTAGTCTTTGAGACTCTCGCCATTTCCACAATTTCAAGCACAGATGTTTTTTGGTATCCCGCTTCAGTAAAAAGCTTTATTCCCGCATATACTAGTTTTTCTCTTGCTTCTATTGGCATTTCTGTAACAAATAACAAATCAATCCATCCATTCATTTAATACGGTACGTATCAGTATTTCATTTATATTGTATATTTTATAGGTCTGAATTTCAAGAAAATTAAAAAAAGGAAGAAAAGACAATCTATCTTTCCTTCCTTTCGTTTAGTTCCCGTTTGGCACTTTTGCCGGAAATTCAAATTCTATTCTCTGAGTTTGCTCATTCCATTTCAAGTAAGCATCAAAAGTTTTACTGTCTTTTTTAAAGCCTTTAATGAGATTTGTTTTATTTCCTGAGAGTAGCTTCCCAGCATTTGTTTTTGAAATCGGTTTTCCTAAAATTTTTCCTGATAGGGTGAATTGGCAACCATTTGTTTTATAGTTTGCACAGCCATAAAAATTGCCTTTATTAATCACATTTCCGCCACATTTCTTACAGGTTCCCACCACTGTTCCAATTTCTTTTTTATTGTATGTGCTTTTCTGGGAACTCATATTCTCCACATTCACATTTGAAAGATCCCAAGCTCCACTTTGCTCTTTCGCATCGTCAATGATTTTTTGGGAAAGCTTTTTAGTCTGCATCATAAAGGATGCTGGTGAGGCTTGCCCTTGCCCTATTTCATGCAGACGCTGTTCCCATTTCGCTGTCATTTCAGGAGACGCAAGGATTTTATCACCAATGACATCAATTAAAAGAATTCCTTTTTCCGTCGCAAATACTTGGTTCTTCTCAACCTTAATATAGTTCCGATCTTGCAGCATCGTGATAATACCCGCACGTGTCGCTTCCGTACCAAGTCCTTCCGTTTTGGCGAGAATTTTCTCTAGTTCATCATTCTCAATATGCTTACCAGCCGTTTTCATCAGTGTAATAAGCTGCCCTTCCGTATAACGCTTAGGTGGCTGAGTTTTACCTTCTTTTGTATAGCTTTTTTCAACTACACCAGATTCACCTTTTTCAAGCGGAGGCAGGATGACATCATTATCCTTTGAATCCTCTTGAAATAGGACCTTTCTCCATCCTTCCTGGAGCATTACCTTCCCTTTTGTGATGAATTCAGCACGCTTGTCCACCAAAGTTTTAATAGTTGTATAGTTAAAAATCGCCTGCTTATAATGTGCTGCAATCAATCGTTTTACAATCAAATCATAGATTTTCTTTTCATCACCTGATAGCTTTGCAGGATTTGGAACCTGCTCGGTTGGAATGATGGCATAGTGATCGGTTACCTTTTTCTCATTCACATAACGAGAATTATTAAATATGGACGTTACTGGAGTTGGAAAATAAGCTTGATAGTCTTCAAGTTTTTGAAGCTTGGAAAAAATATCAGGGATGGTCCCAGCCTCTCCTTTTGTGATATAGCTCGAATCGGAACGAGGATAAGAAATAATTCCTTTCGTATAAAGGCTTTGTGCAACATCTAATGTCTTTTTCGGTGAAAACTTAAAGGCCTTGTTTGCAAGTGCCTGAAGACTTGACAAATTAAATAATAAAGGTGGTTGATATTCTTTCTTTTCAATTTCCACTTCAGCAATTTCAGCAGGCTTATCCTTACAGAACGCCGCAATTTTCTCTGCCATTTCCTTTGAAGAAACCCTTGACTCGTTATCCTTCATCCATTTTCCTTCATAGTGTTTTCCACCCATTTGAAAGTTTGCAAAAACCTCCCAAAACGGCTCAGATTTAAAATTCGCAATTTCCTTTTCGCGTTTTACAATCAGCGCCAATGTCGGAGTCTGAACTCTTCCTGCGGAAAATACGTCGGAAATTCCTTTTTGCTTTAACAATAACGTGTAAACTCTTGAGGCGTTCATGCCGACAATCCAATCGGCACACGCACGTGCTCTCGCTTCATAATAGAGATTCCGTGTGTCCTGCTCTAATAAAAGATTCTGAAAACCTTCTGTCACTGCTTTTTCAGTTAAAGAAGAAATCCATAATCGTTTCAACGGCTTTGTCACCTTAGCCATCTCAATAATATTTCGTATTATCAATTCCCCTTCACGACCAGCATCACCCGCATGAATGATTTCTGTTACTCCTGGTTGTCGAAGAAGATTTTTGATGATTGTAAACTGTTTTGATTTCGATTTCATGACCCGATATAAAAAATGGTCTGGAATGATAGGGAGCGTTTCAATTCGCCAGCTTTTCCAGGCAGGATTATATTCTTCGGGGGGTATCAACTCACAAATATGGCCAACTGCCCATGTAAAATAAGCCCCTTTCGGGAATAGTGGATTTGGTCCAACCTCAATAAACCCTTGAGACTTCCTACTCCTAAAAGGAGCAGCAAGCTTCGTCGCTTGGTCTGGTTTTTCCGCGATTATCACTTTCATATTAATCCTCTTTTCAATTTCACTAATCAATTAATTGTATCAAAATTTACTTAGTTTTAGGAATAGAGATTTTTGTGGGGAAATTCGAAGGTAAATTGTAGAACGTCAGGGGGTTAAAAAACCATTCAGGATGGTTTTTTAGCTTCCCTATTATCAAGATGAATTTGGGTATGATCCACAAAATGATGGATGGATATGACCGTTACTTCACCGTGCTGGACAGTTCCAACAGCAAAGCGACCTTTATCATCCTCCACAATAAACGAAGTTCCATGACCGGCAATCAAAATCTTGTCACAAATGGAAATAATTTTATGATACAAATAATCCTTATTGACATTCATATTTTTTGTTTGAGAGGTAAACCGGATAATAATTTCTTTCCCATTATATTTGTGTCTGAACATCACATCAGCCCCCTATATTCAAATGCGCCTTGGCGTATTTGCGCCCAGAATTTTAGGCCCACACGATGTGGGTCACAAAGACGTTGCCACAGGATGTGGCGTCCTTAGTCCTTGATCTTATGCGAGATACAGTGAAACTTCAATCTGTGGTTGTTTTTGCCACAGATTGTTAGTTGAACCAATCAGGCTTTTACTGGCAATTGCCCTCTAGGAGGGCTTAGTGCCAGTTAATGCTGGAAAGTTTCCTTTGAAAATCTGTGGCATCCACCGGAGGCTTTAACTAAATTCAGTCGGGGTCACTACCCCACTGAATTTAGTTAATCTGATAAAACGCGTTCAATTTGAATTGACTTTTGACCAGATAAATCGATAATTGTATTGGATACCTCAACTAATGGATTTAATAAATCATATGGATTGATGTATTTAATGCTTCCTATTTGGCCGTCTGTCAGCAATACATGGTGGCCAACTAAGGCATTCATAATTTGCTGTAAAAATGGTACTAAAATCGTTGGTTCAAGTTTTCCAAACATATCGTCATTCATTTGTTTGATCACCTGATAGAAGGGTGTTGCATCATGATAGACACGGTTTGATGACATGGCATGAAACACATCTGCCACTGCTACAATTTTGGATAAATAACTGATTTTGGGTCCCTTTAAACCAAAGGGATATCCTTTCCCATCTTCCCTTTCATGGTGCTGAAGGGCAACAAGGCTTATTTCATGACTAATTCCCTCCGTATTCTTTAAAATTTCATAGCCATAAATCGTATGCTTCCTTACAATTTCATATTCAGCTTTTGTTAACCTACCTGGTTTATTTAAAATTTCTGTGGGAATTTTTGTTTTGCCAATGTCATGCAAGGTCGCTGCAATGGTGAGAGCTGATAATTCCTCATCAGACAATGAAAGCCATTTTCCAATTAACGTCGCAATCACACCCACACCGATATTATGTCGATATGTATAATCATCTGCAGATTGAAGCTGATAAAACAAATGAAAAAATTGCGGGATTTCAGACGCTTTTTGAATAATTGGAATAACCGTTTGTTTAATCTCAACAAGCGGCAGCTTTGTATGTCGCTTTACAAAATAAAAAATATCTTCCACCTGGTCAATCGCTTCCTCTAGTTTCCCTGTAATGATTGATACGGTTGGTTTACTTAAGAGTTCACCATTGTAATCGCTATCAAAACCATCAATAATTCTATCAAGTTCATCGGGCTGAATCACAGTGATTTTTGTTTGATCGTTCTTCATTTTAGATGACTCCCCACTAAAGCCTTGTTTCTATTATTATATCAAAAAATGGAATTTCTACAATAATTATTTGAATATACAAAAATATCGAGCAATTATTGTTTACTCATGATAGATTACCACGATTTTTTTCCAAGAATACGTAAAAAACCCTTTATTCTCTTGACTTAACACGATTTAGGTTGTATATTAAAATCATCATTTAGCTAGTAGTTTCGTATTTTTTTATAATCGTTTTATTGTTAAAGATACATAATGAGTGGCTATCTGATAAAAATTTTCACGTTGCACAGTTGTGCCGAAGGTTTAGGAGGAAAACCATAATGCAAAACGGTAAAGTAAAATGGTTTAACAACGAAAAAGGATTTGGCTTCATCGAAGTTGAAGGTGGAGACGATGTGTTCGTACACTTCACAGCTATCACTGGTGACGGTTACAAATCTTTAGAAGAAGGTCAAGAAGTTTCTTTCGAAGTTGTTGAAGGAAACCGCGGACCTCAAGCTGCTAACGTTGTAAAACTATAATTCTTACATTTTAAAAAATGTGAAACAGAGGCTGATTTTTTATCAGCCTTTTTTGAGGCTCTTTTTCCTTAAAAAGAGCCTCTTTTATTATGATAATTTTTTCCCATATTCCTTTAGCTTTTGACCCACTGTACAATTTTTAATACAAAAGTTTTGGGCATAGCGCTTTCCATATTCCTTCCGAAAATGTTCTTTTACGAAACATTCCTGGCAATACGTGTCAAGCATTTCACCAACTTCCAAAATAAGTTCCTTGCGATTCATAAAAAAATCAACTCCTGTTTTAATCACTTTCACGTCTTTCCATTCGAACGAGCATCCATCCTCATCAGTTTTCACTTATTTAATGAGTATGACGGGGAGGCTTAATTACATTACTTAACCTTTATTTCAATTTTACTGGAAACGAGCGTCCCTTCCAGCGCTTGTGTAGCCAGTCTATCTGCTTCTGAATTTTGCTTACGTCCAATCGGATCGTAGATTGGATGAATTCCCGCCTTTTGAATTTTCCCCTCAATTCGGTCCAACCATCTATTGAGGTTTTCCTCAAGGCATGGCCATTCCCCAGAAAGCTGTTTTAACACAACATGGGAATCCCCTTTAAAAGTTACCGTAGAATGATGCACGCCTAATTCCTCCAATGTATTTAACATCAACCAAAACGCTGCATACTCTGCTTCATTATTGGATTCCATCTCTTCAAACACTTCATTAACTCTGACCCGATATGGTTTATTATTTTGCGTAAAATAAATGGCAACGCCTAGACCGGCCTTACCTGATTGTATGTCATATCCCCCATCAAAATAAGCGATAATATCCTGAGGTTCGGTTTCAATTTCCTTAATCAGCCTGATGAGTTCTTTTTTCGTCCATTTTGTTTGCCGCTCATCATAAAAAACGAGTTCCTTCGTACGTCCTGTTCGCTCAAAGTCTTCTGCTAAACGTAATGCGTCCTCTGCAGAAACTTCATCAGACATCAAGGTGATGACCTGATTTTTTGGCGTTTTATATGTCCATTCCAGCTTAAGTTTCATCACGCTCATCCTCTCTAATGGAACGTATCTTCATTTTTCCTAATTTTTAACTCATTATACACTCTTTCCATTGGGTACGAACTCCTCTTTTTCTAAAAGAACGTCTTTTTCTTCACTCTATTGCTGATTTAGTGATAAAATGCAATATAACAAATAGGTGTGGAGGCATTTATGATTGAAGTGTATATAGATGGTGCAAGTGCTGGAGACCCAGGTCTATCTGGTGCCGGCATTTTTATTAAAGGTAATGGTATTGTCGAAAAACATTCGATTCCACTTGGAATTATGACGAACCACGAAGCTGAATATTACGCTCTACTCAAAGGGCTCGAAATTTGTATTAAAAACGACTACAAAGTCGTTTCCTTTCGAACCGATTCACAGTTGGTGGACCGAGCTGTCGCAAAGGAATATGTTAAAAATAAAAAATTCGCACCCTTACTTGAAAAAGCGATGCAACTTTCAAAAGAATTGGATCTCTTTTTTATAAAATGGATCCCAAGTGCCGGGAATAAAGTGGCTGACGAATTAGCCAGACAAGGTATCCGTAAAAATGAAGCATGAAGGAAACCCTTGGACTAGATAGGTCCAAGGGTTTTATGCCATTATATTTCGTTCTTCGACAAATTGATAGGCTTGTTTGCTGTTTTGAATTTGATTTTCTTTAAGCATCTCTAGTAATGAGATAAAGAAGCTGCCATCAAACTCCTTTTGTGCTTTTAATGTAATTTCGATTGCAACATTGACGATTTCATCATTTGCTGCCGTATAATGCTGTCCAAATGAAATGAAGCCAACTGCGTCTTCCCCAAGATTAAAGCCTTTTTGGGCTAATAACTGCAGATACTCTTCGACCCGATTTTCTAATTTAAACAATTGTCCCCATCCTTTTAAAAAAACAGTTTCTATCCTAATAGTACCGCATTTTTTGTCGAAACTCTATGACTTTTTTGTTAAAAGATGGGCTATTGTTCCTGTTATCATACCAAAAAGAGCACCGCCAAGTACTTCTTCTGGCTGATGACCGAGTCTTTCTTTTAATTTTTTTTCTTTATGATCATGGTAATGATGGTCCTTTTGTCCTGCTAATCGTTCTATTTCTTCATCAAGTTCGTTCACTTTTATGGTCAGTTCCCCTGATTGGCGGCGAATTCCTTGTGCATCATACATGACGATTAATCCAAATATGGTGGATAGCGCAAAATCGATTGTTGGAATTCCTCTTCTAAGCCCAATGAAGGTAGCAAGTGATGAAACGCCTGCAGAGTGAGAACTTGGCATTCCGCCTGTTTCAAAAAAGGTGCCCCACTCCCATTTCCCCGTTTTCACCTTCTTAATTGGAATTTTTAAAAATTGAGCAAGCCCAATTGTAAGTAATGCGGTATAGATCCCTTTATTCACGATTCTCACCTCAAGATTAGTTTCCAGTATCGCCTCATTTTCTATTCAAGACATATTCCAATATAGGATGGAAATAATACGAAATGGAGGTGACATGTTATGGCAAATAAAGCAAACAATCGCGGAAAAGCAGCAAAAGGCGTGAACCCACAAGGCTATAATGAAAATACAGAATTCTCGATGGAACCAAAAAGCGAACTAGAGAATCGAGCTAAGAAAAAGAATACGAAGATATAAAAATTTGCTGGGATGCCCCTTTCGTCGTAAACAACGGGGTGTCCTATATTATTGGAGCGGAATATTTAGATAGTGACAGTATTATGAAAATAGTGACAGTATTTTGTTACTAATGACAGAATTCTAAAATTAGTGACAGTATTAGATGATTAAGAACCGAAAAACGGTTTGGTATCAAAAAAAGAGCACTCCTTTCGAGTACTCCTTTAACCGATAAATTGATCCAAGCCCTTAAATTCGAGCTCAGTGAACTTTTCATGGACTTTTTCACGATTAATTTGGATTAATGCCTCATCAAGTGAACAGTTAATAGGCACTTCACAGTGAATTCTTGCCAATTTACGAGATAAATGCAACATGTCTAAATCATCTTTGATTTTTGTCTTTTGTGCTTTTGTTAAATTCTCCACATTTTCAAGAATACCTTCGATTGATTCAAACTGTTGCAGAAGTTTAAGCGCTGTTTTCTCACCAATTCCTCGAACACCAGGATAATTGTCACTTGTGTCACCCATTAAAGCTTTAAGGTCAACCATTTGCTGCGGGTGAATCCCTTTTTCCTCTAAAAAGCTGTTACTCGTGTACTCTGCGTAATTTCCGATCCCTTTTTTCATAATTAAAACGGTAATATTCTCATCAAGTAATTGCAGAATGTCTTGGTCACCTGTCAGAATAATCACATCAGAGTCTTGGCTATATTGTCTAGCAAGTGTTCCAATACAATCATCTGCTTCATAACCAGTTAATCCGACGTTTGGAATATCAAAGGATTCGACTACGTCTTTTACAAGATCAAATTGTGGAATTAATTCTTCCGGTGGTGCACCGCGATTTGCTTTATACCCATCAAACATTTCTGTACGGAAGGTTTTGCTACCCATATCCCAGCAGCAAATGACATGTGAAGGCTTGTACTTATTGACCGCAGTCATCATATGCTTTACAAAGCCGTGAATCCCGTTTGTTGGAATCCCTTTACTATTTACCATAAAATAACCGCTCACTGCCGTTGCATAAAAAGAGCGGAACAATAACGCCATGCCATCTATTAACATGATTTGATTTTTCATCAGCATTTCCTCCCTGTCATAATTTCCTCATAAAGAGAATTATACCATATATTCATCGTGTATTTGTTTGTATCTTCCTTCCAAGAAATGAAAAGAGCCCCCTAATATAAGAGGACTCAGTTCTAATTACTTCTCATCTTTTCTGTTTCTACTTCTGCATAGGAAGGAAATTTTCGTGGTGTTGACGGATTCCCTTCCTGCTCTTTTTTCTTTGAAGAAGCTGATTTATCCTTTTTCACACGCGTGTCTCCTTCATCAGAGATTTACAATTAGTATTCTCCTAACCAGCATGTTTTATTTGCGGAATGCGTATTCCCTCACCATGTCAACTGTTACTAACTTGCGTAACGGGACAATTCCTTTTTGGGCAAGCTTGTTTATTTCGGTTGTTACTTTATTGATTTTATCAACAGTAAATTCCTGGTTTTGCTTCGCTAAAGCAACTGCTTCGTCAATAAACTGTTCTCTCTTTTGCTCAAGCCCCACGAATGTTTTCACGACCTCGTGTTGTGCATTAGAATGTTTTGTGATTGCTTCATGGACATTTGTCATTTTTGTTCCTCCGATGTATGTTCTATATAAAATTCGTTTAACGTTTCATGGACATTTTCTAAGCTCTCAATATCAATATCTTCAGATAAGATCTTCGTAACGCCATCAAAATACTCGTGAATTTCTTGCAATGCATTTTCTTGAAGTTCTTGGAGCCCTTTATTAAATTCTTGTTTATAAAAGGCAACAAGATTAGCTTGATTTTCATTGAGATACGAATCTACAGGTGAATCTATTAATACTTCAAGCTCATCCTGCATTTGCTTTTTCTCATTTTTCTCAAAAAACGATTTTGGATTTTTAAAATAACCAAGTGCCTTTTTATAACGGGTGGGTTCTTCATTTACAAGACCATTCGTAAATTCATACGATTCGAAATCCAGTTCAATGGACTCCGAAATACTCATTTTTGGATTGATCGATTTTATTTCTTCATTAAAACTACCGAGCAGGCCATGGAATCGCTTTGAAATATAGCTTTCAATTCGCAATGAAGTAGCGCGCATTTCTTGGGCTAAATCAAAGCCGACAGATTCCAAAAATTCACCTAAACACGACATTAGTGCCTTTTTCAAATCCCGTCCATCATCTCTGAGCGATGACGGGTTAAAGGCCTCCTTAAACATATCTGATACACGAAGGAAGACTCTTTGTTTAATATAAAAGGTAAGTTCCTTAATCTCCTGCTCAACAACTCCAAATGCCGCCACGTCATCAACACCCGAAACGACCGACTTCATTTTTGCATGCTGCGCTTTCGCTACCTCAAGCTTAGAACGCTTAATATCCTTATCTTCCTTTGCGGACTGAATATAAGAATCGATAATCGCCGCTGCACGCTGAATATCAACATATCCTTCATTCACTGCTACCTCAGTGAGTTCATCAATGACAAATGAATGAAAATCTGTTTCAAAACGTTCAATACCCGAAGTCTGAAGAATACCAAGGTCCTTTTCATTGACTTCATTAAGCTTCTCAAGTAAAGCGGCCCGACTTGATACCGTATATAGTCGCGGAAAACGAATTCCATAACCAACAAGCTGTGATTCAACATACTCTTTTACATCTTCCAGCTCATCGGTCGTATTCGCCAAATCCGCAGCATTTATAACGAAGAACATTTTATCCATACTGAAGGTGTCCTTGACACGTCCGAGCTGAATTAAAAACTCACGGTCTGCTTTTGAAAATGCGTGATTGTAATAAGTCACAAACAGAATGGCATCTGCATTTTTGATATATTCAAAAGCAACACCTGTGTGGCGGGCGTTAATTGAATCAGCCCCCGGTGTATCCACCAAAGTAATGCCTTGCTGTGTTAATGGGCAATCATAATAGAGCTCAATTGATTCAACAAAGCATGCTTTTTCTTCCTTCGCGACATAATCATTAAAGCCTTCCATATCTGTTGTTAAAATCTGATCTAAATGAACAGATATGGTTTCAAAACCAGCTACTACCGCTTTTAAAAATGAGAAATGCGGCTTTTCTTTCGCTTCGATTTTTTCGATATTGCTAATTTTTGAGTTAATAATCTCCAAACATGCATTAAGATTTCCTGCTTGTTCACCAAATATGTGTAAGGAGTGGTTGATATCATCTACTAATTGTTTTGTTGATTTAATTTTTACAAGTACAGTTCCGTGCTTATGCTCTTCGGTTGGGAAGGTAATTTTATTAATTGTTGCTGTCGTTGGATTTGGTGAAACCGGGAGTGCACGCGTACCCATTAATGCATTCGCAAACGACGACTTCCCAGCACTAAATGCACCAAATAATGCAACGGTAAAATGTTTATGCTTTAGACGATATGCTTTATCCTGAATATCCTTCGCAAGCATCGAAAGTCCGGTAACTGGCTTTATTAGTTCATGCGCTTTTTCCAAATGAAGAATCGCCTGATCTGACGAACTTTTCCTTTCTTTTTGCTTTTGTACTGGTTTATTCTCAGGTTTTGAAATTTCACCTTTTTGATTCTTTATCTCTTTTAAAATTTCTTCAGTTGAGGAAATCTCCACACGTTCTGTAAATCGTGAAAGTAAGTATTCAACTGATTCGATCGTGTTGATTGTAAAATTACCATTCATGATGTCGTCAAGCATCATTCGGATTTCAGCACGTTTGGATTCAAATTTCTTTAAGATTACGAATGCATCTGAATAAACCTCATATTTTTGTAATTCGGCTTTTAATTCAGTTTCTTCCTTGGCAGTTCCAGATTTCATTTGCTCAAGAATGTCATCTAGTAATGCAACTGCTTTTTGTTTATATTTTCTTTTAATATAATTTCCAACATCATTCGTATAGGTTAAAATATACTCCCCTGTTACTCCTGCGCCAGGCTTGACTAAATTTTTCATCTCATCAGGTAATAACTCAATTGCTAGTTCATTTCCAGTCGGCTGTTTAGAAAGTCGTAAGCTTTCAACAAATTTACCGGCATAGTCCTTCAAATGCCATTCTAATTGAGTAGACATTTTTTCTTTTACTTCATTAAAGAAAGTTTGCAAACGATCCTCACGTTCTTTTTCCGTTTTAGTTTTGGAAAATAATAATCCCACTTTAAAATCTGGTTGAACGGACTCAACAAACAGTTTTGCGAGATCTCGCGTTTGGAACGGCATAAGAATCGCATTTGATAAAATCGTTTCGATTTCGTCGATAAACTCTTTTTCAACTTTTTCCCGTTCTTTCGTAAAGCCCGCTAATTGATAGTTCAATTCGGCGATTTGAGCTGGAATTGTTTCCCGCTCGACCACTGATAATGAGCGTAGCTTTTCCTTTGTAGCTTCAAGTTCCGGTGCATTTTTATCATCTAAAAACGCAATATGCTCAAGAATAATTTGTCTTGCGGAATGAAAAACCCCGTCAAATAACAGCCGATCTTTGTTTGCAATTTTATCATGAAGCAGTTGTTGAACCTGCTTGAACTGATTATTCTCGTTATCAGGATCCTTGAGTGTTGTGTAAAAAATGTCTGAGTAAGCAACATTCCAGTTTTGGAATGCCTCCTCCACCCCTTGTTTAAACGATGCAAAGCTTAATTCAGATTCCTTATGCTTATCCACTTGGTTTACGATTAAGTAAACCGTCTTATTTCGATCAGTCAATTCCTTTGTAAATTGGAAATTCAGCTCGGATAGGACATGATTATAGTCCATCACATAAAAGAGTAAATCCGCTAAATGCAAGGCTGATTCCGTTGATACGCGATGGGCATCGTCAGTTGAGTCAATCCCTGGCGTATCCATGACGATAACTTGCTGCGAGAGTTTCATATTGTCATGGCTGATTTCGATCGATTCGATTGCTTCCCCGTCTTTAGCATATGATTTGATTACGTCATAGTCATAGGGTGCCGGATATTCGATGATTTTACCGTCACGGTAGTAGACGCGTGCATATTCACGGCCAGTTTTTACTTTTACTAGATTTGCACTTGTTGGAATCGGGCTTGATGGCAGAAGACTCTCCCCAATGAGTTCGTTGATCATACTCGATTTTCCAGCTGAGAAATGGCCCGAAAAGCCAATCATATATTCTAAATTTTTTAGTTTTTTTAGGAGCTGGATAATTTTTGAACTGCTTTCTTTGTCATTGTTTTTTGTAAAAATGTCGTATAAGGAAGAAAGTCTCTTTTCGAGGTCTTCCTTTGTAATATCTTTAATTTGTTGTGTTTGAATCATGTCTATTCCCCTTACCCGGCAATGCATAATAATGTATATATATATGTATTTTACTCTACACCCTCGGTTTTGACAAAGCAGAATATTACAAAACCATCTGCAGGCATAAAAAAACCAGGTATTTACCTGGTTACGTGGACGGGATTATGCTGTTTTTTAGGATTTTGTTTTGAGTTTGCAACATGCTGGAGGACATGATACATAATAAAGCCATATATTCCAATTGTTAATGATACAAATAATGTAAGCATTTCTTCACCAGCTTTCAACTGATAGTGATAATTATTTTCAACTACATTAAGTGTATCAGCCGCTTTCACTCTTTTCAATCTTTTTTTATCGTTTTCATGACATTTAGAATCACTCGACTTCGAGCTATTCCAAGTTGCTGATATTCATCATGTACACTTAATGCCCGCTCTTCAATCGGAATGCGAATTGTCATCAACACAAAGTTCAGGATTGAAAAGATTATTCCAGTGACATACGCCTGAAATAACATCGGTATTAGAATGATCTCAAGGGCGACAATTAAATAGTTCGGATGTTTGAAATATTTATATGGACCTATTACCTGCACCTGTTTTTGGGGTAAAATCAAGATTTTCGTATTCCAAAACATCCCAAGTGAAGTAAGTGCCCACACTCTTCCAAGCTGGGTTAATGCAAATAAACAAAATAGAATCGGATACAGCACCGATAATTCTGTTCCTTGATAAATGACCTCAACAATTAGTGATACAAAAAACAAAATATGGGTAAGCACAATGTATTTGTAATGACCGTGCCCAACCTCATAGCCACCTTGCGATAAAATCCATTTTTCATTTCGTTTCGCAATCCGCAGTTCAATCAGTCTCCCGGCGATTACCAATAAAATAAAAATCCAAAATATCATCCTATTTCCTCCATTGTAAAAGCACTAATTCCGAGCTAAATCCGGGTCCCAAGGCTGTTACTAGTCCATAATCTCCTTCTTTTCCAAGCTGTTTCTCCATGAACTCCTTTAATACGTAAAGAACTGTTACAGAAGACATATTCCCCTGTCTTCGCAATACCTCTCTTGCAATGTCTGTCATCGAGCTTGGAATTTCAAGTGCAGCCTCGTATGCATCCAACACCTTTTTTCCACCGGGATGGGCGATAAAATGCTTTGTATCGTTTATTTCAAGCTGATTGGCATGTAAAAAATCATCCACATTTCCCTTCAACCATGACTTCACAATGCTCGGAATATCCTTTGAAAATATAACGTGGAGGCCAGTATTTTTAATATCCCAGCCCATTACATCCTCTGAATCCGCCATTAAGGTCGATTGTGATGAAACAAAGGTCGGTAAAACATTGGTTGTCGAATGATGCTCCACCTCATCTCCACTAACACATACACATGCTGTCCCATCAGCAAACAATGAGGTTCCGATTAAATTACTTTTTGTGAAATCATTTTTTTGGAAGGTTAAGCTGCAAAGTTCTACAGCCAGGACAAGTACTTTTGCCTTTGGATACGCTTTACAATAATCAAACGCCCTTGCTAAGCCAGAAGCTCCTCCTGCACATCCAAGCCCCCAAATTGGAATTCGCTTCGTATGCGGACCGAAGTCCATTTTATTCATGATTCTCGCTTCAATACTTGGGGTTGCGATTCCAGAGCTTGAAATAAAAAAAAGGGCATCGATTTCTTGAGGACTTATCATGTTCGCAAGTAGATGTTGATTCCTCAAACAGTTGTGAATCGCTTCTGCACCATATGCGACAGCTTTTTCAATATATGTATTGTTTTTTTCTTCAAAACTATGCGCTTTGCCATACCATTCCAATGATTCGCTGAAATATCGCTCTTCTATCTCACTGTTGGCAAATACATTGATGAGCCGATCGATATCTGGAAATTGTTCATAAAAAAGGTCTCTTATAAATTCGGTTGTTTTCGTTTGATTGATTCTATTTGGTGGATTGCATATACCAACTGAAAGTACTTTAGGCATGGAAAGCCGCCCTTTCTCTAAAGGATATCTTAAGGTTACTTTTTCCAGTTTAAGATTAAGTATGCAAATGTCGATAAATGGGCATAAAAAAAGCCTTCCCACTAAAGGGAAAGCTCACGTTTTAAAGGAGTTGTTTTGTTGTTTTGTTGTTGTGCATTTATAGTATAACTCAAAGCTTTCAAACATTCACCAGTAAAATTTTGGGTTAACTTTATTCAGCTTATACTGAATAAAGTTAACGCCTTCGGCGGATGCCACGATTTTTCAAAGGTAATTTTTCGAGCTTAAGATCAAAGACTAAGAACGCCACATCCTGTGGCAACGTCTTTATGACCCACTTCCTGTGGGCCTAAAAATTGGGCGCAAATACGCCTAGGCGTATTTGATTATTATTTTTCTTTCTATAATAATGTCTTTACGAGTTCCTCTCGTTTTTTGTCGATTGCTTCGAAGTCCATCGCCGCTTTGTAGTATTCTTCTAACTTGTCGTGCAATCGTTTTGCTTCACTTAAAAAGTTTGTTCCGATCGTCATCTTATTTTTATATTCAAGATTTAACGCTTCTATTTCCGTTTTAAACGTGTTTTCGATTTTCGGATCCATACATAATGCAAACATATCGACCACTTCATCAGACCTGCGGAATGGGTCAACAACATGTGGTGCCGTGCCATCAACGATTGACACACTTAGTTTCGGAATAATAATCATGTCAATGCTTTTTGGATCAAATGCACAGTGGAAATATTCAACTGATAAACCAAGCTGTTCAGCATTTTTTGCAACTTTTTTCATTAATGTTGACTTGCCGCTCCCTGGTCTTCCTTTAATAATATACCGTTTCTCGTATTCTTCGGTAATGTTATCAATAAAATTCACCGCACCCTTTGGTGTTGCTGCTCCAAAGAATCGCTTCCGTTTTGTTGGACTTTCTTCCGCTTCAAAAGGCTTGCTAAAAATCGTATCAATCAAATTTTGAAGAACCGCATCTGCCTTTTTAAAGCTCATAGATGAGACATAAATATCCTCACGTTGCAAATGAACTTTCTTTGCTTCTGCAAAGGTTTTATAGGCATTATCATAGTTCTTTGAGATATCATCCGTTACTTCGATAATTTCATTCCTATATTGATCTAAGTATTGATCATTGCGGTATTGGCCAAGGTCGATCATTTTCTCGACAACTCCAGGATACCTCGGCTCGATAACATGTGGTGCCGTGCCGTCTACAAATCCTAATTTTCGTTCCGGGATAATGATTCCATCGATAGAGTGATTATCTGAAGAACAGTGTAAGTATTCGAGATCATAGCCTTTATCCATGAATACAAGACCGATTTTCCTCATGAAAGTGGATTTACCCGTTCCAGGTCCCCCTTTTAAAATATATAGAGTTTCCAAGCCTTCCACTGCCTCATCATACAATGAGTAAAAACCTACACTTGAATTGGTACCTGCATAATAATTTTTTACTTTTGCCATATAAACTGTATACCTCCTTGTAGACATTCGCCTATCTTAGAATATGGCAAAGTTGCAATCTGTGTGAATAAAAATATCAATTTTTACAACTGTCACAAACTATTAAAATAGTGATTAAGAGGACTTCTTATCGTTCTTTTGGACATTAATATCAATTTGAGTGACTACACCACACCCGCATTTAAAACATCTTTCTCTGTTATTTAGAAGAAGCGTATGACATCTTGAGCAATAATATCTAATCATGTACACACATCCTTTTTGATATATGATATGTTTCCGTTTGCATAGCTGTTAGTAGAATTGTCACAAATTATTCAAATGTTTCCCTGGCACAATGTGATAAAAATCACTGTTTTACTAAGTTTTTACTATTAATATAGTGATTAGATTAGCAATGAACAATTTGTGAAATGCATAGGAACCGTCTAGATTTTAACAAATTGTTTTGTATGATGAAGATGTAAAAACCTTTGAACTTTATTCAGTCGAGGTTTAAACCCCGACTGAATAAAGTTAGCCTCCGGCGGATGCCACGATTTTTTAAAGGAAGTTTTTCGAGCAAGCTCGAAAAAAATCGGGCGCAAATACGCCAAGGCGCATTTGATTTAACAGTTGAAGGGGGTCATGAGGAATGGCAAAGACACAGCTTACAAAGACAAACCAAAAAACAAAAATTGAAGATGAAAAAACTTCCTTAAAAGGGACATTGGCATCTGTATTTTTACTTGGACTTTTCTTAATTTTATCTTGGCTTGGTGTCTATTTCTTGTTCTTAGATCGATTGTAAACAAACTTTCGACTTAGAATACGAGGCAAGTCCTTCAATTGAATGGCTTGTAATATTTTATGAAAAAACCGACAGAAAAAGAATGTGAAAATTGAAAGGGGAAAAAGCCATGCATTTCCACAAATATGAAAAAATATGGCTCATTTTTGGAATTACAATACTCATCGTATTCCTATTAGTTGTTGGGGTCGGCGCATTTGCAATGGGACACCAGACTGCGGGCAGCATTAAAACAATTGATCCAGAAAAGGTTACTGAAACAGCACCATTTGATAATCCTGGACTCGTTTATATTGAAGGTAACAAATACGAACTAAATATAGTTGCTGAGGCATTTGCATATACACCTAATGAAATACAAATCCCGAAAGGTGCAGAAGTAAAGATTAATGTTGCAACAAAAGACGTTGTACACGGATTTTCAATTGCTGGTACAAATGCCAATATGATTGTTGAACCAGGTTATATCAGCAGCTATACACAAACATTTCCCAAAACAGGTGAATTCTTAGTATTATGTAATGAATATTGTGGGGTTGGACACCACTTAATGATGGCGAAAGTAGAGGTGACCGAATAATGGCGAATTCAATCGAGATCGTTGATAAAAAAGATGCGAAATTAGCAATGGCTCACTTTTATGTAGCTTTCGCTGCATTACTTCTAGGAGGAACTGCTGGATTACTTCAGACTCTTGTTCGTTCAGGGAAATTTACATTACCTGCTGGAATTGGCTATTATCAATTACTAACTGTTCACGGTGTTTTATTAGGACTCGTCCTTACTACATTTTTTATTATCGGATTCTTATTTGCAAGCTTAAGTAAAACAGCAGGAACCCTTTCACCTAAGATCCGTCAAGCAGCTTGGATTGGTTTCTGGACAATGACAATTGGTACTGCTTCTACAGCAACCACCATTCTTTTAGGTGAAGCATCGGTTCTTTATACATTCTATGCTCCCCTACAAGCACACCCTTTCTTTTATATTGGATTGGCTCTTGTTATAGTAGGTAGCTGGATCAGCGGATTTGCAATGTTTTCCCATTTTGGAAAATGGAAAAAAGCAAATCCTGGTAAAGTAACACCATTATTAAGCTATATGGCTATCATGACGATGATTTTATGGTTAGTTGCAACGCTTGGTGTTGCTGCATCCGTACTTATTCAATTTATTCCATGGTCATTCGGTTGGGTTGAAACAATCGATGTCCTGATTAGCAGAACATTATTCTGGTATTTCGGTCATCCACTTGTATACTTCTGGTTATTACCAGCCTACATGGCATGGTACGTTGTGATTCCAAAGGTTATCGGAGGTAAGATTTTCTCAGATGCCCTTGCAAGATTATCCTTTATTTTATTCTTATTATTCTCAATTCCAGTTGGATTTCACCATCAATTGACAGAACCTGGGATTGATCCGAATTGGAAGTTTTTACAGGTTGTTCTAACATTTATGGTTGTTATTCCGTCTTTAATGACTGCATTTTCTTTGTTTGCTTCATTCGAAATGTATGGAAGATCAAAAGGGGCAACAGGATTATTTGGTTGGTTTAGAAAGCTTCCTTGGGGAGATGCACGTTTCTTTGCACCATTCGTTGGTATGTTATTCTTTATCCCTGCGGGTGCGGGCGGAATTATCAATGCGAGTCACCAGATGAACCAGGTTATTCATAATACGATTTGGGTAACTGGACATTTCCACTTAACCGCTGCAACAACTGTTGTATTAACATTCTTTGGTATCGCCTACTGGTTAATTCCACATTTAACGGGTCGTGTGATGACAAAGGCAATGAACAAGCTTGCGATTGTTCAGACAATCGTATGGACAATTGGTATGACATTCATGTCAACATCGATGCACATTCAAGGATTACTAGGAGCCCCTAGACGTTCCGCTTTCTCCACATATGGGGATTCTGCGCAAGCAGCGGATTGGATTCCATACCAAATTGCTCAAGCAATTGGTGGATCAATCCTATTTATCGGTATCATCTTAGTTCTAGTTATCTTCATTAACCTTGCCTTCTTTGCACCAAAAGGTGAAACAGAATTCCCTGTAGGTGAAGTGGCAGATGAAGCTGAAAAAACACCTATGTACCTAGAAAACTGGAAACTTTGGGTAGGCGTATTAGTCGTTTTAATCTTAATCGCTTATACAATACCATTTGTCGATATGATCCAAAACGCACCACCGGGAGCTAAACCTTTCAAACATTTACTTTAAGGAAGAAAAGCGCAAGGCGCCTGCCTATCGGCGACAAGCACAAGACAAGCACTGACAGAAGGCGATCTTTGCCTTCAGAAGTGATTGACTTGTGACCTCGAGCCGATGGCGCCTGGAGCTAGACATTGAACAAAAAAGCTACGCAACTAATTTGCGTAGCTTTTTTACTATTATAGATTGTAAATCGCACGATATTTATCTTCTAAGTACTGGATTAAATAGTTTGCATTTAACCCCTCACCTGTCACGTCTTTAATGATTTCTAATGGCTTCTTAAGTTTTCCATACTTATGAATATGTTCAGTTAGCCATTCTCTTATCGGAAGTAAGTTCCCTTCTTCCAACAATTCATCAAAGTTAGGAAGATCCTTTAACATCGCATTCTTAAATTGAGCCGCATACATATATCCAAGTGCATATGAAGGGAAATAGCCAAAGCTGCCACCTGCCCAATGGACATCCTGTAAGACCCCTTTTGCATCATTTTCTGGACGTATTCCTAAATACTCTTCATATTTCGCATTCCAGATTTCCGGTAGGTCCTTAACTTCAATCTCATCATTAAAAAGACCTTTTTCAATTTCATAACGAACCATGATATGCAGTGGATATGTTAATTCATCCGCCTCAATTCGAATGAATGATGGTTTTGATTCATTGATAGCTCGGTAAAAGTCTTCTACAGATACTTGATCAAACTGACCACTCGCATATTCTTTTAATAACCCAAAGTTATTTTTCCAAAATGGTAGACTCCGTCCGATAATATTTTCATGAAATAAGGACTGAGATTCATGGATTCCCATTGAAGTGCCTTCTGCAAGATTCGTTCCTACTAAATCAGGAGAAATATTTTGCTCATAGAGTGCATGACCTCCTTCATGGATGGTGCCAAAAACAGCTGTCCTGAAGTCATTTGCCACATAATTTGTCGTAACTCGAACATCCCCTGGATTTAATCCAATTTCGAATGGATGAACTGTTTCATCAAGTCGTCCTGCGTCGAGATCATAACCTATTTTCTTAAGAATTTCTAGGCTTAAAGCACGTTGCTTTTCCTTTGGAAATTCTTTAAATAAAAATGACGTCTCCGGCTTATTTTGTGACTCCGCCACTGACTTAACTAGTGGAACGATTTTTTCTCGCAATTGACCAAATACTTGGTCGACTACCTCCACCGTTACCCCTGGTTCATACATTTCAAGCAATGTGTTGTATTTATTCCCTGAATAGCCCCAGTAGCCAATAAATTTTTTCGTGAAATCAACAAGTTTTTCTAAGTAAGGACGAAACATTTCAAAATCTGATTTTTCTTTTGCATCCTCCCAAATGGATTCTGCTTTTGATTGCAGGATTACATACTCATGAAATTCATCCGCTGGAATCTTGTTATTTCGTTCAAAATCCTTTTGACATTCTTCTACGACTTTCTTCGTAATATCACTTAGCTGTTTTTGTGCCTCAGGAGTCGTTAAATCTTTTAAATAGGCTTCCATATCAGCAGAAGTAGACATAGCAAAAACTTCTGATGAGAGCATTCCGATGACTTCAGAGCGCTGCTCCACTCCTTTTTTCGGAGCACCGGTCCGTAAATCCCAATACATAACCCCAATTGCCTCATTATAGCTTGTCATCTTTTTAACTAACTCAAGAAACGCTTGCTCTGTTTGATGTAGTTGTATTGACATTTTTCATCCTCCCCTTTACACTGTTATCTTTGTCGGCAGTACACTTGTAATGTTATTCATGACTACATTATCAATATTATCTTCTACAAGTATGGTAACAGTTCCTGCATCTTCACCTGAACGAATCAATCGACCGATGCCTTGTCTCAATCTTAATAGCATGTATGGAAGGTCGACCTGCTCTAATGGTGTTTCTGTTTTTTTTCTTTTTGCCTGAAATACAGGATCATTTGGCGGGAATGGCAATGACCAAATGATGACGTTCGATAAGGAGGGTCCTGGAATATCTAGTCCTTCCCATAATGAAACCGAACAAAGGATACTTTGTTCATCATTTTGGAATCTGGAAACAAGCCCACTAATTTCTTGATCCCCTTCAAATAAAATTGGATATTTTTCCGTACTGCAATTTTCCTTGAACGTCTGTAGTTCTTCCTTGGAATTAAATAAAAGTAATGCCCGCCCTTGAGATTTTTCAATTTCATTCCATGCAAACTCAAATTTTGAACGAAACAAATCCTTATTAGTTTGGAACACAGGCATCTTGATTTTCATCTGATTTTCATAATCAAACGGTGATTCAACTGAAAACGATTGATAGTTTTTAATTCCCAAACTATTTGCAATGTAATCAAAAGATTTATTTTCAGATAAAGTGGCAGAAGAAAATACAAATGGGATGTTTTTCGAAAATACTTTTTCCGCTAAAATGGTTTCCACTGCTTGTGGCATAATGACAAGTGTGTAGCTTTCACCATCTGCCTCAATCCAGTAAATAGCATCATTTTCTTCACCGAATAGTTTTAATGAATATTCTATTTGATCCAAATATTCATCGACAATATGTAGTTCGTATTGGTCAATCGTATACGTCTCTGCCTCAAACACAAGATCATTACCAACCTCAACTATCATTTGATGAAGTTTCTTAGCCTCAGAAACTAAACATTCAGTCCGCTCGATATCCATTCGATGAGAGCCTTCAACTATTTGACTATTTTCCCCGAGTCTTCTATAGAACTGCTCATTTTGTTCAATCGTGTCTTCAATTAATTGAGCAAATTCTTCACGTATATCATTTTCTAATAGCCTTGTTAATAGAGTTTCCAAGGTAGTTTCCTGAACACGATAGGTTAATGCTTTTTGCGCAGAGAATTCTAGTAAATGACCCTCATCAAAGACGACACAGCTGCTCTCAGGTAAAAAGGGAAGCTGTCCTTCTCTTTTTCTGGCTTCCATTGTCCATACATGCTCCATATAAAAATCATGAGAACAGATAATTAAATCAACTGCCTTTCGATAATGGTCCCTAGATAATGTGAGACCACAACGATGGCGCAAATCACAAGAAAAACAATCCTGAAAGCTATCCCATGCGATGCCTTTCCATTCCTCATCCGTAAGCTCAGAATATGTTTTTCGATCCCCGTAATGATGGAATGTTTGCAATGTGGAATGACTATGTACAAAATCAGGTAACTCGTTATAAATTTGTGCAATTTTTTCATTTGTTGTTCGTCGAGTGGCACCATCTAATTTTCGCAAACAAAGATATTGATCCTGTGCCTTTGCAAGACGAACATCAATATTTAGGTCTAATGCATCAGCGATTTTTGCAATATCTCCTTCAGGCTTCACAAGCTGTTCAATTAAGGATTCATCTGCACATGAGATGATTGCAGGCTTTCCCATATATCTAGCATAACAAATCGCATATAACAGATAAACAATTGTTTTACCTGTACCTACGCCGGCCTCTGCGAACACTAATGATTTTTCCTTAAACGCTCTTTCCAGCTGAAATGCCATAAAAATTTGCTCATCCCGAAGCTCAAAGCCTTTCTCAGGAAGGACGTCATAAAAGACATCGCCAATCCACTCATTTAATTTATCAAAGAAATTTTCATTTCTGGATATTTGAAAGGGTAGCCTTTCTCCAATCATATGTAAAACCCCCAAACCAAGGTATGCGCCAATTTTTAATTATCTACTAGTAAATTAGGGAAGTCAATATTTTTAGAAAAGCGTAAGGCGCCTGAAGCAAGACATTAAAGAAAGAAAACCCGCCGAAGCGAGTTTTCTTATATCAGGTGTTCATTCACTTTTATATCGTAAAAAATCAACACCAATGGCAGTTGAATGAGACATTGCATGAAGTAGGTCGTCTTTTGCCTGAGCAATGGATTTTAGAGGATCCAGTTCTTCCCCTATCTCAGTTTGGAGAACCCTATATGTATCATTCAACGCATCTTGAATTTTTTTGAAATCTAGGTAATTCATTGTTCATTCACTCCTGGAAATTTTGTAGACACCAATAGAGTATATGTCCTTTGGAAATGAACTATGCATGAATTTTGATTCAAAAGATGTTTTTAACGTTCTCTTGGCGGTCTTTTTCCCCAATATTGATAGTAGTCGGTTCGAATAAATCCGTTAAACAATTTGCGTTTTTTCGTTGCAGGCTTGCCGTATAATTGTTCGAATTCGGGATGTGAGGTTAGTATATAGACTGACCATGTATCATATGGGCGAATGGCTTCCCCCATCCCGCGATACATTTCTTCAACTTCCCTTTTCTCACCAAGTCTTTCCCCATAAGGAGGATTACCAACGATTACACCGTAGTCCTTTGTTGTTGTAAAATCGCGAACCTGCATTTGTTTAAACTGAATAATGTCTCCAAACCCTGCTTCCTCGGCATTATTCTTTGCTATTTGAATCATTCGATGGTCAATATCAAAGCCGCTAATATCAAGTGGCTGATCATATTTGGCTAAATCCTCTACCTCCTGGCGTGCATCATTCCAATGCTTTTTACCAATCCACTCCCAATCCTCAGACGCGAAATCACGGTTAAAACCAGGAGCTATATTCTGCCCAATTAAAGCTGCTTCAATTGGAATCGTTCCTGAGCCGCAAAATGGATCGACAAATGGTTTCTCAGGTGTCCAGTTCGTTAGCATGACTAAGGTTGCGGCAAGGGTTTCTTTTATCGGTGCTTCGCCCTGATCGGCACGGTATCCTCGCTTATGTAGTCCGACTCCGCTGCAGTCGATTGTTAATGTTGCAACATCTTTAAGTAAAGCTACCTCAATGCGGTATAAAGGACCTGTTTCCTCGAACCAGCCGGATGTTTTTCGATAATGCTTCTTTAGGCTCTCTACAACTGCTTTTTTCACAATACTTTGGCAGTCTGAAACACTAAAAAGCTTGGATTTCACTGATTTTCCGATGACTGGAAACTCTGCGTTTTCCGGAATAATATCACCCCAATTAAGGGCTTTTGTTTTTTCAAATAATTCATCAAAGGTTGTTGCTTTAAATTCTCCAACTTTAAGCTTAATTCGATCGGCTGTTCTAAGCCAAAGGTTACTGCGGCAGATGGCTTGCTCATCAGCATCAAACGTAACCTTCCCATTTTCAACGGTACATTCATAGCCCAAATCCCGAACCTCTTTTGCTACAATTGATTCAATTCCCATTGCGGCTGTGGCAATAAGCGTTACTTTTCCCATTCACGATCACCCTAACTATGTACATTCATTTTATATAAATAAAGAATAAAGAATCTGACCTTGTAAAGCAAGATTTGCTGCCTAGAATGTTATATATGCATACAAAAAGCTCTTCATTATGAAGAGCTTCGTTCTTTATTCATGTAAAATCGTTTAATTAATAACGTTCTGTAAGCCATGTTTTGTTCCTTCGTACTTCAGTCGGCAAAACGAATGCCTCGTACTCTGGTGGTAATCATCTATCTACAGACAGCGAACCATCTGTCCTTCCCCTTGTTCATTTCCAAGAAAGAAAGTGCCCCTACCATTATTTGGGTTTCTCGCTCGTGGGGTTTACCTCGTTCCACTCTTGTAATTTCTTACAAGACTTCGTCACTGTGGCACATTAAAGGTAGTCAAACCATATCCAATGGACTTAGGTATTTTCCCTGCCGTTAGCAAAGATCAACTCCTCGCTACCCTAGCTTATCGTTTCACTAGGCACGAACACTACGGACATCTCAGCCCGTGCGAGCATGGACTTTCCTCTGTAGGTCACCCTACAGCGATTACCCGAACGTTATTAATGTGTGCAATAAATAGTATAGTAAAAAAACATTAAAATTGCAAGGATTACCTGCTGGTAAATTCTGTTAATCGTACAATTTGCTGCCAAAAACATGTTTTTCCAGGTTTGATAATCGTTTTAAAATATCAAAATTCGTTGTACCAGTTTGCGCCTGTGGTTGTTTCTTAAAGGATTCCTCCAGCTGACGCTTTAATCGTAGATTTTCTTGTTGCAGTTCTTCAATCTCTTGATAAAACATTTCGTAATCCTTGATGACTACATCCAAAAATTTATCAACTTCTTCTTGTTTATAACCTTTCATGCCTGATTTAAATTCTTTTTCAAGTATTTGTGTTGCTGTTAATTTTATTTTATCAGATAACATAAATTTCACCTCGATACACTTTCCCCATTATTCCTATGTCTATTTTTTCAAAAATTTCATGTATTGTCAATTTATATTGGCAAGTATGTTTCTTTCAATAGTCATTATTTGCGTATTGCTCGTCTTCCACGACTGCCTGAAGATCATATGCATTAATAATAATCAGCTGGTAACCCTCATTTCCACACTTTTTTTTCGCATCTGAATAAATATAACGTGGACTCCCTTCCTTTTCCTCGTCATATAGTATTAATAATGCATCACTTTTATCTAGAAAAAAAGCATTTTTCAAACGGAATTGTGACGGATTATCATATTTCCGGTTTGTGATGCTGTTTACATAGTCTGCTTGTGACAGTATCAATTGATAGAAATCTTTATTTGTTTCGTTCCATTTTTCGTCTTGCTCAAGGAAGGGGGTTATGACAGCAAGCTTAAGGTCAGGATATTCCTCTTGTAGCTCATATACAATCTCAGCCGCCCAAAGTTCAACCCCAAGCTGCCCGCTAATAATGACCCATTCAAGTCCATCTTCAATCAAGGGAATCAGCGCATTTTTAAGGGCTAGTTTGATATAGCGGATTCCAGGATGGTCCTGTCCAAAAATTCCAAGCTCAAATGGTTTATAGCCTGTAATAGCAACAACCTTTATCATGTCTAGACTCCTTTATTTATTGATTTCATTATTGGCAATCCAAAAAACATATGTAAAACAGGAACCATTACAGTTCCTGTTGTGTTTTGTCAGTTTTATTTGTTACGTTTTTAGATTAAGTTATTTGTATTAGCGACCCATAAATGGTCCAGGTGGTCTTGCTCCACAACTAAATTGTTGATTCGTTACCTCATTCGCAACAGATTCTGTGTGTGGGAAATAATGCATATGTTGATACATATGATGATTTACATGTTGCGTATGGGAAGGATGAATATGTGGAACAATTGTTTTACAGCAGTGGTGTTGAACACAGCATTTAGTTGGGTGAATAATAGGTTGCATTACATTTGTTGGACAAAACATTTTATCTATCTCCTTTCCTTCATCTGTCTTACACTAATAGCCTATGAAAGTTGGGAGAGTCATGTACTAATCAAAACACCTATTTTTATGAAAAAAAGGCATAAGAGCCGTCTTTTAGTCCAGTTAATACGATCACAATTAATACTAAAACAAAAAAGTACAAAAATAAAATTTTCTTATACATTTACTTTCGCTCCATCTAAAATAATATTTCCTTTTCACAAAACACTATTTTACATGGTATTACAAAGTTCTACAATGACAAATGAAGAAAGCCTTTAAAACTTCACAAAATCGACAAATTAACGCGAAAAACCGCTAATCTTGCGCTTACCCGGGTAATATTTTCACTCCAATGTCCAGCTCCAGCGCCTAGCCCCTCGAGGTCATAAGCCAATCCGTCAAGAAGGATTGGCTTATGCTTGTCGGACTTGTACAGGAAGTGCTGACATCAACGTTTGCCACAGGACGTGGCAGTAGTTAGTTGATGTTCCATTAAGAGGCGCTTGCGCATTTCTAATTATTTTGAAGTTTCCTTCTTATTCTCGCGATTCGCTTTTCAAATTCATTTTCTATTTTCGCATTTTTTGTATTATTATCTGAAATCCATGTTTCTTTCCATCTTACGTACCCACTATTTGCATAGTCCCGTGCGGTTTCGTAATCCTTTCTATGATGCTCATAATATTTCGCCAGCTCTATACTTGCTACAACCGCATCCTGATCATCGCCATTTTCATGGATTTGAATAAAAAGCTTCATCGCATCTTCAAGCTTTTTTTCCTTTTTTGAAAGAAAAGCAAGGGCTAGTTTTGCCTTTGTTTCCTTTTCGGAATCTACATCAACTACTTGCTGATATAATTCCTGTGCTTTCCCAATCTCCCCTAATGCCTCAAGCCACCTCGCCACTTCGTATTTATCAGAAGTATATTTATTTTTTTCGTTCAAAATTACAGCACCTGATAAATGAATGTATAGTGTCAATAAGGATAAAATATCGATTTCATTATGCCGCATCACGCCAAAAATACCATCCGGCACCTGATTTTCGACAAAGTCAAAATAAAGAATCGGTGCCAAATAACCTGGGACATCATCGGTACGCTTAATATCTAGAATCTCCTTCTCGACATTTGAAAGTCTTACAGAATCCAGTTTGTTTTTCCATAGCCTTCTGGCTGCATGATACAAATCGAAATGTCCAAAATCCGGCAACTTGGGCAGTGCATCCCGAATTAACGTATGCCTTGTTTTGACTTGTGGCCAGTCAAAGGATTTTCCGTTATAAGTGACAAGAGTTCTGTAATCAACACTTGAAAGGAAGCTTTGGTAAAGGGCAACCTCAGCTCCAGGATTAGGTAAAAAATGCTGGGTAAGAATAACCTTATCCTTCTGAACTCTTGCATGTCCTAACAAAAAGATTGTGTTCCCTGTCCCCCCACCTAAACCAGTTGTTTCGGTGTCAAAGAAAAACAAATCGGAAAGCTGATGCCCTTTTGCAGACAATGGGTGCTTTATTGAAGATGTATTCCACATTTCAATACAATCCTTTAATTTGGCAAACGAATATAAACCATGCTGATAATCCAATGGGTATTCCACTTTCCGAACCATACAATACGTTCCATCAAAATAAAAGGGTTCGGCTCCAAGTTCTTTCCATTTATCAAGAAATGGGATTTCTTCCATAACAACCGAAGATTCGAAAGATTTCGGTTTTCCCTCATCTTCTTTTATAATATGATTTTTTAATCGGTTTAATTTCGCTTTTATCGCCATAATGAAGCTCCTTTAATATTGTCCGTGCTTTTCTTGTTTTAGCTTTGAAATTAATGTCAGTGCATCCGTTTTTGCATTTTTCTGGACCGCGTCTGTCCCAATACATGAAGGACAACCTGATTCACAGGAACATTTTTGAATTAATTCCTCAGATTCACCTAGGAGATTTTCCATTGCATCATAGACTTTTTCACTTAAGCCAATTCCGCCTGGATAACGATCGTATAAAAAGATTGTCGGCTGCTCATTATGGACGGCTTTCACCTGTGGAACAACATGCAAATCAGAAGGATCGCACATTGTCATAAGTGGCGCAACATGCCTTAACACATTCGCAACACCTACTAATCCTTCCTCAATTCGCTCGTCACTTAATCCCTCGAGTTCAGATTTTTTCAAACTTATCCACGCAGATGATGTATGCAGCTCCTCTTCTGGTAGATGAATTGGTCCTGAACCGATATTCTCATGGGTTTCAAATTTTATTTTTTTAAAAATTGTGGCCATTGCTTGAACGGATACATCTCCATAACCAATTTCAATCAAGTCACCCAGACGTTTCTTATCAACCTCTAAAACCCGAAGACTAACAGCCAGGTTTGCATCTGTGAAATAATCGACATCTACTTCTCTCACAAATGCTTTCTTTTCCTCCCAATCTAGCTTTTCAACCTGGTATTGAACACCCTGGTGCAAATATATCGCTTCATCATGAAGTAAGGTCATCGCACTAAACCGGTCCATTTCTCCAATGACCTTCACTGCCGCAATATCAGTTTGATCAATGATAACAACATTCTCCTGTGAAGCTGAACGCAAGCTAATATTATGGGCAGGAAAGGAATCATTCATCCAATACCATTTATCCCCATTTTGATGGAGAACCCTTTCCTCTGTTAAAAATTCTAGGATATCTTCAAGATCAAGGTCACCAAATGAATCCCCTGTCTTAAATGGTAATTCGTAAGCAGCACATTTAATATGGTCAATTAAAATGACAAGATTATTAGGGTTAATCCGAGCTGTTTCTGGATTTCTACTAAAAAAGTATTCTGGGTTTTGTATCATATATTGGTCAAGCGGATTGGAGCTTGCAACCATAAAGATGACAGCTTCCCCTTGGCGTCGGCCTGCGCGACCCGCTTGCTGCCACGCACTTGCAATCGTTCCGGGGTAGCCGGTCATAATACAAACCTGAAGTTGTCCGATATCCACACCTAATTCAAGAGCATTTGTACTGACTACCCCGTAAATATCACCATTCCGGAGACCATTTTCTATTTCACGACGTTGCTTCGGTAGGTAGCCACCACGGTACCCACGGATTACTTTCGGTCCAAGCTTATGTTTAACAAGATCCTGCAAATACGTTAAAATGATTTCCACCCTCACTCTACTTCGGGCAAAGACAATCGTTTGGATTTTATTTTGTAAAAATTCACTGGCTAGGTTCCGCACTTCAAGTGTCGCACTTCTTCGAATATTGAGCGGTTTATTGACAATCGGTGGATTATAAAAAATAAAATGCTTTCTACCCGTTGGTGCACCATTGTTTTCAATTAATTCCATTTTGGTTCCGGTCAAGTTTTCAGCGAGTTCCTGCGGATTGGCAATGGTCGCTGATGTACACATGAAAATTGGATTGCTCCCATAAAATGCACAAATTCGTTTCAATCGTCTAATGACATTTGCAACATGGCTTCCGAACACACCGCGATAAGTATGTAACTCATCGATCACAACATATTTCAGGTTTTCAAACAACGAAACCCATTTTGTATGATGAGGAAGAATCGCAGAATGCAGCATATCCGGGTTTGTGATGACAATATGCCCTGCTTTTCGTACCTTTTGGCGAATATTTGCCGGTGTATCGCCATCATATGTATAGCTGTTTATGGCAACTCCCATTTCTTCAATGATTTCATTTAGTTCACTTTTTTGATCTTGGGCTAATGCTTTGGTTGGGAACAAATAAAGTGCACGGGCCTGATCATTTTCAACAATTGTTTGTAAAACGGGTAAATTGTAGCAAAGTGTTTTACCAGACGCTGTCGGTGTTACGGCAACAAAGTTCCGTCCACTTCGCGTTATTTCATAGGCCGTATACTGATGGGTGTATAACTGATGGATCCCTCTTTTGTACAATGCTTCTCGTAATCTATGATCAATGGATGCCGGCATCTCCATTGACTTGGCAGGGGTCGCCTCAATCGTATGCCAGTGTACAATGTTTTTTGCGTATTTTGGGTTTTCTTTTATAAAATCCATTAATTCATGGATATTTTTCCGAAACTTCATTATAAATCACCTCAGAATTTCTACTCTAATTATACCGAATAAATGTTCGTTTTTGAAGTGATAAAGTTAAAATAAACAACTGGTATTTTTAACATCCAAAAAGGCACACCGGAAAAGGTGTACCCTTGGATAAATTATGTTCCACAAAATGTTTGATATGGTTGGTTTGCGGGTTCGGGTGGATTTGCGTATTGAGCCTGCTCTGCTGAGTGCTTAAAAGGATCTTTTAACACGTCTAATAGTCTTCCCATGACACTGTAATCACCTTCTGTAGCCGCTTCTAGCGCTTCTTCAACGCGATAGTTTCTAGGTATGACTGCTGGATTCGATTTCCGCATTAGATCCTTTATCTCATCTTCTGAGTTCTTCTGTCTATTTTGTCTTTCCTTCCACTTTTGTTGCCAATTTTTAAACCCATCTGTGCCACAAACTGCAAGGTCCTCAAATTTATCGAAGGTGAGGGCGACGAACGTATTTGTATAATCTGACTGGTTTTGTTCCATCAATTCCAGGATTTCTTCAATTAGTTCGTGATCCTCTTCCTCCTGATTGAATAAGCCTAGCTTTGCTCTCATACCGTTCAGCCAATTTTCCCGATAAATACCATTGTATTTCGTTATTTCATCCTGTGCTAATTGAAGTGCCTGTTCCTCATTTTCGTGAAGTAACGGCAATAAGCTTTCTGCAAACCGAGCAAGATTCCAACCGCCGATATATGGTTGATTACCGTAAGCATAACGCCCTCCTGTATCAATTGAACTGAACACAGTTTTTGGGTCATATGTATCCATAAATGCACACGGACCATAATCAATGGTTTCTCCGCTAATTGCCATATTATCTGTGTTCATTACACCATGAATAAAACCTACCAGCTGCCATTTCGCAATTAAGGCTGCCTGACGTTTGATCACTTCACGTAAAAATGCAAGATAGCGATGTTCCTCATGCATAATTTCGGGGTAATGACGTTCAATTGTATAATCTGCTAAGTTTTGCAGTTCATCTTTTTTTTCGAGTCCAGTAATAAATTGAAACGTTCCTACACGTATATGACTTGAAGCAACTCGTGTAAGAATGGCACCAGGGAGAACTGTTTCTCGATAAACCGGCTCGCCTGTGGTGACAACAGCTAAACTCCTAGTAGTCGGAATACGTAATCCTTGCATAGCCTCACTAATGATATACTCACGCAGCATTGGTCCAATTGCAGCACGGCCATCTCCACCGCGTGAATAAGGAGTGCGACCTGCGCCCTTTAGCTGTATATCATAGCGAGCACCATCGGGTGTAATCTGTTCACCGAGTAACACGGCACGACCGTCCCCAAGCATCGTGAAATGACCAAACTGGTGGCCGGCATAGGCCTGCGCTATAGGCTCTGCACCAACGGGTATACAATTACCCGCAAAGATTTCCTTTCCCTCTTTCCATAAGCCTTTAACATCTAAACCAAGCGACTCCGCTAAATATTTATTTAAGATAACTAACTCTGGTTCCTGGACAGGATTTGGATTTGTTTTCGTATAAAAATCCTTTGGCAACCCTAAATAGGTGTTATCAAAGTTCCAACCCATTTCATTTTTCGTAATCATAAACACCCCTAATTTCTTAATATTACTGCATTCGTGAATGACCCCTTCTTAACACCCTTTCGTGTTATTTAAGGAAGGTGCTTCCTACTTCATAGACCGTAGCATAGAGGGGTTTCCCAATATGTCTTACACAATCTCCACAGGCGTAGATTATACTGTTCGGACACAACCTTGCCCTACAGGTAGTAATATTCAGATTGCAGCAAGCCATTCATCTAATGCTTTTTGTAAGATGTTTAGGCTTGCGTTATAGTCTCTATCTAGAATTGTTCCACATTTCGTACAAACATGCGTACGAATAGAAAGAGTTTTCGTTACACGATTCCCACAAGAAGAGCAATCTTGGGAAGTGTATTTTGGTTCTACCTTGATAAGTACACCGCCATTTTTTTCACATTTATAAGCAAGCATGTTTCCAAACATTCCCCACCCAGCATCAGAAATGGACTTAGACAACTTTCTGTTTTTAACCATATTTCGGATATTTAGATTTTCTACAGCGATTACAGAGTAATCTTTCGATAGGTTGTAACTTAGTTTGTGAAGGAAATCACGACGTTGGTTGGCTACTTTTTGATGTAATTGTCGAACTCGTTGTACTTGCTTAATATAGTTTGCGGATCTTTTTTTCTTTTTAGAAAGTTTTCGTTGTGCTTTCCTTAGTTGTTTTTCTTTCTTACGAAGAAATCTAGGATTTTCATATTCCTTACCGTTGGATAGAACCGCATACTTATTTAGTCCAACATCAATACCGATTGAGTTATCAGTATCAATAGCAGATGGTAGTGCTCGTCTTTCGACACAGAAAATCGCATACCATCGTTTACCTTGACGTTTAATAACAAGTAGCTTGATCGTCCCTACAATTGGTCTATGTATCAAAATATTTATTTCACCTAATTTTGTATTATATAGCTTACCATTTTCAGAAAAAGACATAGCCATTCTATTACCTTTATCATTGAAGCCAAATTGAGGAAATGTCATGCTTGAATAATCTTTATATTTTTTCAGTTTTGGGTATTTTGCGTCTTTGCGAAAGAAGTTATCAAACGCTTTTTTCAAGCGTCCAAAAACTTCTTGCAAAGGTTGAGAAGGAATTTCTTTTAGAAACGGATACTTCATTTTATCCAATGTAAGTTGTCTTTGCATATCATAACGATTGAAATTTTCTTTGTTTCGCTTATATTTACGTTCTTTGTCTAGAAGAGCGGAATTGTAGGTTTGACGACAGTATTGTAACCAACAATCAAGTATGTCTCTCTGTTCTTCATTTGGAAAAATCTCATATTTTTGATTCAACAATATGGTCGTCACCCCTTAATATTATATCTTAATTATAGAACATTAGTTCCTATCTCGCAATACTCAGATTTAACGACTGACAAAGATTCATCCCCTCCCTACACTTGTGCTGCACCCCTCAACAAACTTGAGGAAGGGGAGTTCTCTTTTAGACACCTTTTAAAAAATACCATAGGAAATTTGTAAATGTGGTGACTTGTGCTTCCATTTCCGTTTGCACAAAAGACTGTTGGAACGGTTTTATTAAAGGCTGAAGTACGATTTTTCGAATCCGGTCTCGCTGCAATTCTGACACAATCGTATCATAAAGGTCCTGCTGATCCGTTGTGAATGTAGTTTCCTTCTCTATACTATTGGCGATATCTAAAAGTTCTTCAAGAGATAGCACCTTTCGATCGATTCTCGCTTGGAGAAAATGGAGTGATGATGGATCAAGCAATGTGCTCCCCTTTTCCCTCATGATTGGAATAATCGCCTCTAAATAAGTAAGCAAAACTTCGACAATCCGATGAATCGATTGTGTACTATTCGTTATCTTCATTGTAAATAAAAGATATTGCATCATTCCATAATAGAGAATGGAAAGTTCGAATCCAAATGATCTTACTTCATCACCATAGACATCAACAAATCGTCCCGCTAGCCACTCCGTTTCATGAATACGATGATGCATGACCAATTTTTTTAGCTCAACTTCATTTGAATTTAAAATGGCTTCAAAAATCGTATTAAGATTCCGTTCTTTATTTAATTTGGTCAAAATTGAAATTTGATCAATAAGCACATTGCGGTCTGTTTCATCCTTTCCAACCTGCATTTCCATACGGATTTGGCTGGCATCATACCGCAACCCTTCTAAAATCTCAGCAATACACTCATTTTTGTTGGAAAAATAATTATAAAAAGTTCCTTTTGAAATATTCGCATGTTCAATAATATCCTGTATCGATGTTTGTTGAAATCCTTTTTCAACAAATAATTTCAATGCTGCATCTGCTACACGCCTTCTTCGTTTATTCATACGCCCTCCAACAATTCCTATTATTATCCATGTAACCAATTTATCTTCTTTTACTAGCATATTATACCTCAAGTATAAAAGTATTGCACAAAATGAACTTGTGGTATAAAATCATTCAAGTAACAATTTAACGAATGGATTGAGGGAATAAATTTATGGATTCAACATTACAAGGAAAAAAGCCGCCATATCTGATGTTAGCAGTACTTTTTATTGGGGCATTTGTTTCATTTTTAAATAACTCTTTATTAAATGTTGCTTTACCATCTATCATGATTGATTTGAATATCGAAAACTATTCAACCGTTCAATGGCTTGCAACAGGGTATATGCTTGTCAGCGGTGTGTTAATTCCTGCTTCAGCCTTTTTAATCACACGGTTTTCAAACCGAAGCTTATTTATTACCTCCATGCTTATTTTCACAATAGGTACCGGAATGGCAGCCTTTGCTCCGAACTTCGGAGTTTTAATTGCTGGACGGATGGTTCAAGCTGCAGGTTCTTCCGTGATGGGACCATTATTGATGAACATCATGCTTGTTAGCTTCCCGCGTGAAAAACGCGGTACAGCAATGGGTGTTTTCGGATTAGTTATGATCACCGCACCTGCCATCGGTCCAACTTTATCAGGTTATATCGTTGAGCATTATGATTGGCGAGTATTATTTGAAATGATCTTGCCTCTAGCAGTGATCAGTTTAGTTCTTGCCATTTGGAAATCTAAAAATGTGATGGAAGTAAACAATAATGCAACAATTGATTATCTGTCTGTTATATTATCAACAATCGGTTTTGGTGGATTATTATATGGATTCAGTTCTGTAAGCAGTGACGGATGGACTGATACCCTTGTAATGACATCATTAATTATTGGCGGGATTGCACTACTTACATTTATTTTACGCCAACTAAAAATAGATGAACCCATTCTTGATTTACGGGCTTATAAATATCCTATGTTCGCCCTTGCTTCTGTCATCTCTATTGTAAACGCAGTTGCAATGTTCTCAGGAATGATCTTAACTCCAGCATATGTTCAAAGTGTTCGCGGGATTTCTCCGTTTGAATCTGGGTTAATGATGCTCCCAGGGGCCATTGTTATGGGAATTATGTCACCTATTACCGGTAAATTATTCGACAAGTTTGGTCCGCGTCTTCTATCAATTGGCGGCCTAGGAATTACAGCAGTATCAACCTATTTATTAACACAGCTTCAAATTGATTCATCCTACTCCTATATCATTACAGCCTACACCCTTCGCATGTTTGGTATGTCAATGGTCATGATGCCAATTATGACAAATGGATTAAATCAGTTACCAGCACGTCTATATCCACACGGTACAGCTATCAATAATACTGCCCAACAGGTGTCTGGTTCGATTGGTACTGCAGTCTTAATAACAGTCATGAATAGTGTTTCCAAAACAGAAGGAACTAGTTTGATGGCAAATGTAGATCCAACTACATTAACTGAAAGCACTCAAGCTTTAATTGGGCAACAAGCATTACTTGCCGGAATTAATTATTCCTTCTTTGTAGCCCTAGGTATTAATATTGTCGCTTTAATAATGGCATTTTTCATTAAGCGTGTTGACGTTAGCGAAAAAGCAGTTCAAGCACTTGAAAAAACAAAACCAATTAAGCCAGCTACAAATTAAAGATTGCCCCTGACAACATGAGTCAGGGGCATTTTTTAGGCCCACACGAGGTGGGTCACAAAGACGAAGACATCAGGCCGTGGCGTTCTTGGTCTTTGATCTTACGTACAACACAAAAAACAGATCCTAAAATAGAATCTGTTTTGAACGGTTTATATTTGGTTCATTACGCTTTTTGAACATTAGCGGCTTGCGGTCCACGGCTGCCATCTTCGATATCGAAAGTAACTTCTTGACCTTCTTCTAACGTTTTGAACCCCTCACCTTGGATTGCTGAGAAGTGTACAAATACATCATCTCCACCATCAACCTCGATAAATCCAAAGCCTTTTTCACCGTTAAACCATTTTACTTTTCCTTGTGCCATTTCGTTTCCTCCTATGTAATGCAACAAAATATGTTGCAAGGTAATGCATGAATTATTATGTCCATAGGAAAATCTTTTTATAACCAAAAATTACTCTATTTTTTAAAAAAATGTTTGAATGGAGGAAACAGGCTTTGATTCTATGCTAAAAAGCTCTTGTTATGGTTATTGACAACCTGTAAATCCCTTGTACTTGTTTCCATTTCAGACCCACACAATGGACAGTTTGGTTCTGTAGTACTTTTAAAATTATCTCGTACCCATCCCTTACATTCCTCAGATGTGCATTCCCACACCTTCGTTTCCTCAGTAACAATTTCTTCGACTGGTCTTCTTCCAAAAGCCATTCAAATCATCTCCTTTGTTTTGGTTGGCACGAAACACTCCAAAAAACATTATAGACAATAAAAAAAATCTTATTATAAAAAGTCGTTCCAAAGAGCGCTTTTAGCGCTATTACCTAACTTTGTCTTAGGGATTTTCGTTAACGCGAAAGCTTCCATAAGAAACTCCTTATAATAAGCATTACTGTTAATTTATCTATATTGGTAAATATTATACCACTTTCTACCTATATTTGTAAAACGGACGTATTAATCATTATATAAATGACAAGCCGTAAAGTGGGATGGCTTTATTTCTTTCCATGTTGGAATCTCAGTGGCACATCGTTCCATTGCATATTGACATCTTGTTCGGAACACACAACCCGAGGGTGGAGATAATGGACTCGGGACCTCCCCCTCCAAGACAATTCGCTCCCGTTTCACTGCAGGGTCTGGGATTGGAACCGCCGACAACAAAGCTTGTGTGTATGGGTGGAGTGGTTCATCATATAAGGATCTGCTTTCCGAAAGCTCAACCATGTTCCCCAAATACATCACAAGGATTCGGTCAGATATATATTTGACCATTGATAAATCATGGGCAATAAATAAATACGTCAAATCCATTTTTTCCTGCAGACTCTTTAACAGATTAACTATTTGAGCTTGAATGGATACATCCAAAGCTGAAATTGGTTCATCACAAACAATAAATTTTGGATTAAGTGCCAATGCCCTGGCTATTCCTATCCTCTGTCTTTGTCCGCCGCTAAATTCGTGCGGAAATCGATTGGCATGCTCGGGACGAAGTCCGACTAACTCTAAAAGCTCCTTCACCCGCTCTTTTCTTTTTTTCCCTTTTGCAAGATGATGAATATCAAGTGGCTCCCCAATAATATCCTCAATCTTCATCCTTGGATTCAATGAAGCATATGGGTCTTGGAATATAATTTGCATATCCTTGCGTAGACTTTTCATTTGCCGTTGATTAAACTCATAAATATTTTTTCCTTCAAAAAGGACCTCACCGGCTGTTGGTTCAATTAACCGAATAATCGTTTTAGCAGCTGTTGATTTACCACAGCCACTTTCACCGACTAGTCCAACCGTTTCCCCTTTGTTTATGATTAAATTTAAATCATCAACCGCCTTTAGCGGCTTCTTTTGGATGGGAAAGTATTTCTGTACATTTTTTACTTCAAGTAACTTTTGTGCTTTTGCAACCACTATTCGACCTCCTCCTTAGACGAAATTTGTACGGTTTTTAGCCATCGGATGATTAAGCCAACATGAACTATACTGCGTCGGGCTCACCCCTTCAAATTCCGGTTTATGTTCTGCACAAATTTTCATTGCCATTTCACACCTTGGATAAAATGAGCAGCCCTTTGGAGGGTCTAGTAAATCTGGAGGTGTACCAGTAATGGTTGATAGTTTTTCATGCTTATCCATATCCAGTCGAGGTACTGATTTTAACAAACCCTTCGTATACGGATGAGTCGGATTCGAGAATATTTCTCCGACACTGCCCGTTTCCACGATTTCACCTGCATACATCACAACAACCTTACTGCACATTTCGGCTACAACACCAAGGTCATGCGTAATTAAAATTATCGAAGTATGAGTCTGACTTTGCAGCTCCTTCATTAGCTGTAAAATTTGCGCTTGAATGGTTACGTCCAGTGCTGTTGTAGGCTCATCTGCAATTAAAAGCTTCGGTTTGCAGGCAAGGGCTATTGCAATCATAACCCGTTGCCTCATCCCGCCAGAAAATTCATGTGGATATTGCTGGATTCGCTTCTCTGGCTGAGGGATGCCAACCATTTCAAGCATTTCCACCGCATGTTCGAGTGCTTTCTTTTTTGAAACCTTTGTATGCCGAATAATTCCTTCTGCTATTTGCATGCCAATTTTTGTCGTAGGGTTTAACGATGTCATCGGATCCTGAAAAATCATCCCGACCTCATTCCCTCTTATTTTTTCCATTCCTTTTTCTGATTTTTGGACAATATTTTCTCCATTCAAAATGATAGTGCCATTTTCAATTTTTGCTTGTGGGGATGGAAGAAGTCGCATAATTGATTTAGCGGTCACACTTTTACCACATCCCGATTCACCAACAATTGCGATTGCTTCCCCTTTTTCAACTGCGAAGGAAACGCCCCTAACCGCTTTTACTTTCCCAGCACTTGTATCAAACGAAACATGCAAATCGTTGATTTCTAATATATTTTCCATCTACTCATTCCCCCACTGAATAAAGGTTATCTATTTCCGCAATTTCGGATCGAGTGCATCTCTTAATCCATCTCCAAACACATTAAAGGCAAACATGGTAAGCGAGATGAGAAAAGCTGGGAAAAATAATTGATAGAAATTCCCGATTAAAATACTGCCTAATGCATCATTTGCCATCGTTCCCCAGCTTGCCTTTGGAGCCGGAATCCCAAGACCTAAAAAGCTAAGTGTTGCTTCTGCAAAAATTGCGGTTGGAACCGTTAATGTTACGTTTACTAAAATCGGTCCCATCGTATTTGGAATCATATGTCTACTTAAAATCCATGAGGTTTTCGCCCCCATCGCATTCGCGGCTTGAACATATTCATATTCCTTCAGCTGGAGTACCTGCCCGCGGACTAGCCTCGCCATTGGTATCCAACCAGTTATCGACATCGCGATGATAATGGCCCATATTCCTCTTTCAAGGACAATCATGACTAAAATAACCATTAATAAATATGGAATGGCATAGAGAACTTCCGCAATTCTCATCATGATATTATCAGTTCTCCCACCACGAATACCGGAAATACCTCCGTAAATAATTCCTGCTACAAAATCAATTAAAGCAGCCATTATCCCAATAAACAACGAAATCCGTGCACCATACCATGCTCTAGTGAACAAATCACGTCCGGATGCATCTGTCCCAAACCAATGCTCTGCGTTCGGACGCAGGTTTTTCTTAGTAAAATCCTGCTCATAATACGTGTACCCATTTAAATAAGGTCCAATAATCGCTAGAATTCCAATGATAATGATGATGATGAGCCCAAGCATCGCTAATTTATTTTCCTTTAGTCGATTCCATACATCTTTCCAATAGGAAATGCTTGGTCTAGCAATTTTTTCGGCTTCCTCAAATTTCTGCTTAACAGGTGCAAACATGTCTTCTGTGAGATTTGGTTGATTTTTCATTTGCTCTCCCCCATTATTTTAATTCTTGGATCAATCCACGTGTAGGCGATATCAACAATGAGAATAAAAAGAATGAGGATGGCAGAATAAAAAATAGTCGAACCGAGTATGACAGGGTAATCTCGATTAAAAATACTCGTAACAAACATTTCTCCCATACCCGGGATACCAAATATTTTTTCGATTATAAAGCTCCCTGTTACAATATTGGCGATTAATATCCCCACAATTGTCACAATCGGCAAAATGGCATTTCGAATCGCATGCTTTAAAATAATCGCTCCTCTTTTAAGACCCTTTGCTTTTGCCGTTAATATAAAATCCTGACTCATCACCTCAAGCATGCTGGATCTCATTAATCGTGCAATAAAGGCCATTGGCATTGCCGCAAGTGACAAGGACGGCAATATGGTATGTGACCATGATTTCCAAGTTGCAACAGGAAACCATCGGAGTTCAACCGCAAAGTAATTGATAAGAAAGGTTGCAAGAATAAAGTTTGGTACGGAAATCCCGATAATGGCTAGAATCATGGATGAATAGTCTGGCCATCGATTGCGATAAAGGGCCGCAATGATTCCAAATAGCAATCCCAGCGGAATAGCAATCAGTAAGGCCTGCGTTCCTAAATGCAAAGAAACAGGGAAGCCATGTACGATCAGATCATTCACTGTCAAGGTAGAAGATTTATAAGATGGTCCAAAGTCAAACTGTAAAATAGAAAGTAAATAATGGCCATATTGTACAAGTAAAGGTTTGTCCAAATTATAGTAGCTTTGTAGATTATTATAGACCGCTGCAGGCATTGTTCCTTCTTGGGCAAATGGGTTTCCAGGAATACTATGCATTAAGATGAAGGTTAATGTGATAATCACCCAGAGGGTTACAACTGCAAGGACAATTCGTTTGCCAATATACGTAAGCATGTTATCCCCCTTATTTAAAGGATTGTCTACTACAAACTGCCACGCCCCGTGGCAAAAATAATCGCAGGCACATCATGTCAAGTAAAAATCGGGTATGCTGGATTCCAGCATACCTCGATTTCCTAGTTACCTAGTTTTTGATATCTGCATAAATGAACTGAGGATAACTATTGATTGGTGTGTAGATGCCTGTTACATGTGGTTTCACAGTAAATGGTTTTGTATAGAAATACACTGGGATAACAGGCATTTCATCCATTAAGATTTTTTCAGCATCATGCATTGCCTTCATGCGATCTTCTTGATTCATTGTTGTCTTTGCAAAGTTAACTAGCTTATCGTACTCAGCATTGCCCCAGTTCGCATCATTATATGGTCCATCAGAGATCCAAAGGTCCATGAATGTCATTGGGTCTACATAGTCTCCGACCCAGCCCGCTCTGGAAATTTGATAATCCCCTGCTTTTTCCCGGTCAAGCTTCACTTGGAACTCAACGTTCTCCAATGTAATGTCAACACCGAGATTTTTACGCCACATTTCCTGAACAGCCTCAGCAATCATCTTATGTCCTTCAGACGTGTTGTACGTTAATGTTACCGCTGGGAACTTATCAAGACCTTCTTCAGCCAATCCTTCTTCGATTAATTTTTTCGCTTCTTCTATATTGGCTTCAAACAAATTACCCGTATTTTCTTGGTAATCTCCGGATACATCAGGGATTCCTGGAGGTACAACAGAATATGCAGCTTTTTGACCGCCTTGAGCAACATGTTCAACAATCGTTTCACGATCAATTGCCATTGATAACGCTTTTCGAATCTTTACATTATTAAATGGCTTTTTCTCTGTATTTAAATTGTAGTAATACACAGCAAGATCCGTTCCAATCTGGAACTCAGGGTTTTTCTGATCCTTCAATTGACCAATTACATCCTGTGGTAATGGATAAACTAAATCCAATTCATCCGATTGGTACATTTGCCATGATGTATTCTCATCATCGATGATGACGAAATGAACTTCATCTAAATTGATTTTGTCTTTATCGTAATAGTTTTCGTTCTTTGCCAACTTCATGCTTTCTTTATGCTTCCACTCAGTCAATTTAAAAGCACCATTTGATACATAGGAATCCGCTTCCTGGTACCATTTTGGATTTGCTTCCTGAACAGCCTTATTAATTGGATAATAGGTGTAGAAAGATGTTAAGTCTAAGAAATAAGGAGTTGGTTGTGCTAGCTTAACCTCCAGTGTTGTATCATCTACTGCTTTTACACCCACTGCAGCTTCAAGTGCAGCTAAATCAGCACCCTCTTCAGCAGCGTTATACGCTTCTCCACCCTCTAAATAATAGAGTTGATAGGCATATGTAGACGCAGTTTCCGGATTTAGGGCGTATTTCCATGCATATACAAAGTCATGAGCGGTAACTGGATCACCATTGGACCATTTTGCATCACTGCGAAGCTTGAATGTCCATGTTAATCCATCCTCACTTGGCTCCCATGTTTCAGCCATTCCAGCTACGATTTCTCCTTCAGGAGTCTTCTTTGTTAACCCTTCAAATGAATGCTCAAGAATCCATGAATCATGTGTTCCTTGTGCCGTCCCAGGGTGCAATGAACCAGGCTCTTCATTATTATTTAGGCGAAGAATCTTTGGCCCAGATGCTTCCTGTTCGTTCTCTTTACCTTCCTCACTAGGTGTTGATGGTTTTTCTTGTTCATTCGTTTTCGTTTCTCCACTAAAACAACCAGATAACGCTAAAAAGATAGAAAGCAATAATACCAATCCAACTGAAAGCTTCCTCTTCAAACAATTGACCCCCTATACTCTTTTTTTGAAACCCTAATCGATTTCTACATTAAATCTATAAGTAAAAAGGTAAAAATATTACATTAGACGTAAATTTCTTTTTTATTTTAGTGATATGTACTAGTTTTCCTTTCATACTTTATTACAATGACCTTTTAACTTAGTAAATTCTCATGGCTGAAATCTGGTAATGCTTTACCTATAATCTAGTAGTTTGGTACACTGAAGACAATAGTGAAAACTTGGAGTGAAGATGAATGAATCGGATTGAAATAGCTGAGGTTTTACGAACGGTACCAATTTTTAAAGAATTAACAAGTAATGAATTAAACGAGATGGTCAACATTGCTCAATATCGTCAATATAAAAAAAGCACACATGTTTTTATGCAAGATGATCCTTTGGAGAATGTTTATTTTATCTACAAAGGAAAGGTAAAAATATATAAAAATGACGTAAATGGAAAAGAACAAATTGTAACCGTCCAAAAGGATGGAGATATGTTCCCGCATGTTGGATTTTTCCGCAAAGGAAATTATCCCGCTTATGCGCATACGATCGAGGATACGAGGGCTGTGGTGATTTCCATCTCTCATTTTGAAAATGTACTTTTGCAGCATCCGCAGGTTTGCATTAAGCTTTTTAAAGTGATGGGTGAAAAAATAGTAGACCTTCAAAATCGTCTAGAAGCACAAATTTTAAATAATACATATGAGCAAATTATTAAATTAATCATGCGTCTTTGCAATACTGATGGCCAAGTGATGTCAGATGGTAAAATTATGATTACGACGCAATTTACAAATAAGGATTTAGCTAATATGATTGGAACCACCCGTGAAACGGTAAGTAGAACGTTAACAAAATTAAAGAAAAAAGATATTGTGGAAGTAGATGCAAAAGGAAATATCATTGTTGATCCGGAAAGCCTAGAGGATGAATTGTTTGTATAGGAATCTAAAGGAACTGACTTCCCTAAGTTCGGTTCTTTTTTATACCCAAAAACAAAAACATTTTCCTCCGAAATGAATATAGTGACAGTAGATAATATGTCTAGGAGGAGAAAAGAATGAAAGATGACAAATCTGAAAAACCAATCCAAAAATACGAACCCGAACAGTTCGGGCCACTCATGAAGTCAATGAATGAATTCTTTACTCAGCGACCCGTCAAACGACTACTTGACTCCATCGATGAATTCTTTGAAAAACCTTTCCCCCTTTCAACTATTCCAATTGATATGTATGAAACAGACACTGACCTTGTTATCTCTGCTGACCTACCAGGGGTCAAAAAAGAACAAATTGACATTGAGTATTCGGAAAAGCATATTACAATCACCGTCAACCACGTTGAGGAATTGGAAGAAACCAATGAGAAAAAAACTTACTATGTAAAAAAACATTCTTTTAACAAAGCAAGCAGGACGGTTGCATTACCTTACCCGATTCGCACAAATCAAATAAAGGCATCTTACGTAAATGGTGTCTTAAAAATTCACATCCCAAAACAAAGAAAACGAAAAATACGGATTGATGAGAGCATGTGAAATATCATGCTCTTTTTTACATACTTTGCATAGAAGATTAGCATCATATGGCTAGGAGGTGTAATCATGGACAAAACGCTAGGGTATTTAATTGAATCGATTTCAAATTATGGCGATGAAAATAAAATAAGTCGTGTCATCCTTACCAAAATAATGAATAACCAATACATGACCGAAGGAGCATTGGTGAGAGATTTGGATGAGGAAGAAATCGAATTTTTAAACAAGATACTTCCTGAAGAAATCAATTATGCCATGGATGAAAGAGATTTTAAACGTGTGCAACAACTAAATGAAGTGTATGAATTGCTTTAGAAAAGGTGAATTAGATGGAAAAAGAGTTTGGTACGAAGCAATACTCAGATACTGACGTCGAAGAAGTAAAGCGACTCAATGCGAATTCTGGATTATCCTATAATGAAGCATTACAGCTCTTAGCAAAACAATACAATGAACAAAAGAAACAAGAATAAATAAAAAGAAAGCTGGATTCAGCTTTCTTTTTAACCTTATACTTTGAATGTTTTCGAAAGTCCTTTTACGATTGAGTTAACTTGGTTTACTGCCCCTGCCATTTGACCCGCTGTATCCATCATTTTATTGATATCATAGGTTCCATCCTTTTTCTTAAATTGATTAAGGATGCCCCCTCCCGCTTTTTGTTGCGTCTGCCCCATCCCTGTCGGATATGGGGTTTGGTACGGTGTTTGGTTGGGGCTTTGGTAAGGAGTTTGATACCCGGAGGATGGATAACCTGGATAACTGTTCATATTATAGTGCATGTAGGATTGAGGATAGTATGGATTCCATTGAGATTGAGATTGAGATTGATATCCTCCACCATAAAATTGTTGTTGGGTTGGCTGCCCATATAAAGGTCCAGAAAAACCATAAGGTCTGACAGCTTTGTTCCTGCGATATTTTTGATTCATGTGGGACATACCTCCTGTGATGTTCGTTTTCTATAGATTATGTAAAAAATGGGTTAGATGTTCACACTAAAAAAGATACCATTTCATATGAAGGTATCTTTTAAATGGGAGTTTTTTTTAGTTTGGTATTGTAACCTTCTCAAGGATGCTTTCAAGGACATACTGGATTGATTCATACATATTTTTAAAACGTTTGACTTTTGTATCCTGGTAAAAGCCTTGTATGGAGATATGTTGTATATTTTCATGTGTCGCATCGATCTGATTAGGATGCAGGTTTTTAGGAAACTCCATTGTGATCCATGTGTTCGCCAGATCTCTCCAGCTATCCGCTATTTTCATTGTATTATCTACAAAAGGTTTGACTTCGTTATGAAAATCCACCTCATAGGATTCATTTTCCTTAACATCCTCTAATCGTTTCAGCGATTGATCACATAAATCCTTTAACATATTTGTCTTCGCGAGTAGTTCCGTATACATTCTCTCACCTCAACAACTATCATACCGCTTTAATAGCTTAATGTTAAGTGATAAGAATGCTCCTTTTCGGTTTGTGTCATCTGCTCATCTTTTTGAACATGATACATATTACGTAATGAGACGATTTCGTTTTCAAGTTGCTTTATATGTTTCACATTCCGGTTTCCTTCTTCATTAATATGTTTACCGACCTCTGTCTGGACTTGCATATCAATCTTGTTTAACGTAGAAAGTAAGTGATCAATATCCTCAAGAACATGTACTTTCGTCTTTAGTTCATCCATCAACATTTCCACCCTCCTAAACAGTCTTTTTATGTATTTTCGACGTGTGAACTTTTCCTCCTGCACGCTTGACAAAACTAGTATTCATTCGTCAAAGAAAGTGGAATTCCCCCATCACTTTTCTTCTTTTTCGACAATACTTTCATATTTTTTAGAATGGTATTATAGAAAAATGCTTACACTACTTGTGTAGGAGGTGAAGATTCCATGGCAAAAAAAGATAAAAAGAAAAATAAACAAGAACGTAATGAAGAGACAGCTCCTGGTTATGGAAATAAAAAACTTGAAGGACCAAATAGACCATCAACGTAAGAAAAGCGTAAGGCGCCCGCTTATCGGCGACAAGCATAAGACAGGCGCTGACAGAAGGTGTTTTTTTACCTTCCGAAGCGATTGGCTTATGACCTCGAGCCGATGGCACCTGGAGCTAGACAACGAAAAAATATACATACAAAGGCTGATTGCTCAGCCTTTGTTTTTTAATATCAGTTCTTCGATTAAGATTCCCGCTTGCACCTGCTTTTGTTTCTTAAAATACCATTTTGTAAGTTCGAATTTACCTCCATGCTTGACTTCCTCAAACCATTTTTCTTTCCTTTTCCCTGTATACCAATCAAATGTCTTTTCGCTTTTATGTTGAATAATAGGATAGGTTGTTCGTAAAAATGGTGTATTTCGAAACCTTCTTTCCGCAACATACCGTTCATAATCAAATCTTGAGCCAGTATGCTCAACTTTGTTTGAAAATCTGATAAAAAAATCATGGTAGCGATCATGAAATAACAGGGATGCTAGTTTTTTTCCCAACTCAATTCTTTCATCAAGTTTTGTAAAGTGATGAACAGAAAAACCGAATAATCTTCCTTCAAGCGTTGGAAAAATGACAGAACTAAAGTGTAAAAAATCCTGGAGGTTGTAAAAAAAACGTTGAAATACCCTTTTTCTGTAAAATGGATGGTCAATCACTGGTTTTTGGATAATATGTTGTTCATTGATGATTTGAGCAGTTACTAAACGGTTACCATCTCGATGCCTCCAGTAATACTCCCATTCGATTTCAATAAATCGGGATACCGAAAACATTCTCAGCATGTGAAAGAAAGGCTTACCTCGTTGCTTTGAATATTCGTATACTAAGAGCTGTGGATAGGCATCGGAAAAAATAAGCCAGTTGGCATGTTCATATGTATAGAACATTGTAGTTCTCTCTTTTTTGGAGAGAATTTTAGGTAACCATTCCCCTTCTAAATCCGTCATATTCCAGCCCGCATTCCGTGAAACCATACTCGCTAAAAAGGACCATCTAATCTCATTATGGAGTCGATAAAAGCTTGCATATGCCTTGGTCCGCGAAATATTATCGAGATTTCCTTTTGCCGTTTTGGACTTAATTTCATCATATAGTTCTTTTTCCTCTTTTGTTAATTGGATTACCCGATTTCTACGTTCATTTACCATGTACTCTTGTTTTTTAATCTCGTTCATACATGCACACCTCTTAATAAATAGTGTATCCATCCACTCGCACTGCACGCCCTCAAAAGTATATTTTCTGCCGAATAGTATGGTATAATGGGTGTCTTAAGGGGGTTGGAGTATGGAGTTTCGTTATCCGAATGGGAAGGTATACAAGCCCCAGCAGGTGAAAAATACACCACATCTCAAGCAAAGAATATATGGGAATCGCGGGATGACATTAGAAGAAGACCTTAACGAAACAAATCAATATTATTTGGAACAGGAAATTGCCGTTATTCATAAAAAACCAACACCAGTACAAATCGTAAATGTAGATTACCCAAAAAGAAGTGCTGCCGTCATTAAGGAAGCCTATTTTAAACAAGCATCGACTACGGACTATAACGGCATATATAATGGCCGTTATATTGATTTTGAAGCGAAGGAAACGAAAAACAAAACCTCCTTCCCGCTCCAAAATTTTCACGAGCACCAAATCAAGCATATGTCCGATTGTTTAAAACAGGATGGGATTTGCTTTGTAATCCTGCGTTTTACTACAATTGATGAAATCTATTTCCTTGAAGCAAAACATCTCTTAATTTTTTGGGAACGAAAAAATAAGGATGGAAGAAAATCAATTACAAAGCAGGAAGTTGAAACGTTCGGCCATCACTTAGCTATTGGCTATCGTCCAAGAATTGATTATATTAAGGTTATTGACAAACTCTATTTTTAACAATGAAGAATAGCAGATAGGCTAGGAATGAAACCTTTCCTTACTAAAATACGTCATAAAGTAGGAAAGCATTTGAAAGGCAGGAAACAAGTATGTCTGAAAAATATCAATCACGTGAAGAACGTCGACATGCAAATCAAAAGAAAAAAAAGCGTAAAAAATCAAAGGGCGGGGTATTCAAACGAATATTATTAATGATCCTGCTAATTGGAATTATCGGTATGGTAGCAGGTGCTACGACATTCTTCGTGATGGCAAGCGGTGCTCCCAAATTAGATGAATCCCTACTGAAGGATCCGCTTTCATCAAAGGTTTACGACATGAATGGAAATAAAATTTATGAATTTGGGGCGGAAAAACGGACTTATGTCCCTCTTAATCAAATCCCAGATGATTTAAAAAATGCTGTTATAGCGGTTGAAGACGCCCGTTTCTATGAGCACCATGGCTTGGATGTTATTCGTCTTGGCGGGGCTGTTGTCGCCAACATCACCGAAGGATTTGGTTCAGAAGGCGCAAGTACCATTTCGCAGCAGGTTATAAAGAATTCCTTTTTTGAGCAGGGGCAGAAAAAGCTCACACGAAAAGCACAGGAGCTATGGCTTGCATTTCAATTAGAACGTAAATACTCAAAAGATGAAATTCTCGAAATGTATTTAAACAAAATATACTACGGAGTCGGCAACACATATGGTGTTGCAAAGGCATCCGAATTATATTTTGGTAAACCACTGGATGAACTTGAGCTTCACGAAGCTGCCTTTATTGCAGGGAGTGGACAAAACCCAGGTATTCACAATCCTTTTGTTCACCCAGAAAGGGCTGAAAAGCGTCGGAATGTCGTGTTAAATCTTATGGCTAGGCATGATTTCATAACAAAAGAACAAGCAGATGCTGCTAAAAAGATTCCATTAGAATCATCAATTGTGGAATCGAAAGAACAGTCCCAGCCAATCGATTCTTTCATGGATCAAGTTAAATTAGAACTAAAAGAACATAGTGATATTGATGTGTACAACGCAGGGGTTAAGATTTATACAACCTTTGATCCCGAGGCACAAACGCATGTCGATTCATTGTTAGCAAATGAGAATCCTGATATTCAATTTCCGGATGAGCAGCTTCAAGCCGGAATCGCAATCGTAGATACGAAAACAGGTGAAATTAGAGCATTAGGCGGCGGAAGAAATCAAGCACAAAATACCCGCAGAAACTTTGCGCTCGAATCTGACAACCAACCTGGTTCAACAATTAAGCCTATTTTAGACTATGGTCCTGCGATTGAGTATTTAAAATGGTCAACCTACCATCAAATCAAGGATGAACCATATACCTATTCAGATAAAAAGCCTATTAACAATCATGACAGAAAATTTATGGGACAAATGACTGCAAGAAATGCTTTAGCCCTTTCAAGAAACATTCCAGCACTTAAGGCATTCCAAGAGGTTGGAGTTACAAAAGCAACGGAATTTGCTAACGGGCTTGGCATTACATTTGAAGAAAGAATTAATGAACCATACTCAATTGGAGGAACATTAGGCGGTATCTCTCCTCTTAATATGGCTGGTGCCTATGCAGCATTCGGTAACCAAGGAAACTATATTAAACCACATGCGGTTAATAAAATTGTCTTCCCGGATAATCGAGAAGTTGTTCTTGCACCAGAGCCTGAAACAGCAATGTCAGAATCAACTGCTTTCATGATAACCGACATGCTGAAATCCGTAATGGATTACGGTACTGGACGAAGATATGATGTTTCCGGATTGCAAATTGCCGGTAAAACCGGTACAACAAACTACACCGCAAAGGAAATTAAAGACTATAAGATTCCTTCTGGTGCTGTTCCAGACGTTTGGTATAGTGGGTACACACCAAGTTATTCTGTCGCCATTTGGACAGGTTATAAAAATAACCAACAACCAGTTTTGCCTGCTGATCAAGGCTTATCGTTAAAATTATTCAGAGATATTATTACCAATCTTTCTGAAGGAAAAGAAGCAGAGGATTTCGTAATGCCTAAGACAGTTGTTAAAGTCGGTGTGGAAAAAGGATCAGACCCTGCGAAGCTTCCAAGCGAATTTACACCAAAAGATGAAATTGTCTATGAGTATTTCATTAAAGGGACAGAGCCGACTGAGGTGTCCAGTAAATACGATAAGCTCAATCCACCATCAAACCTTGATGTGATGTATGACCAAGTGACCAATCAAATCAATATATCTTGGGCGTATGCTGAAGGTGAGATCGAAGGCAATAGCTTTGAAGTCAGTGTTTCAATTGACGAAGGCCCTGCTAAAGTCCTTACAACCACGAAAGAATTAACATATACGATCCCTGAGGCCATTCCGGGAGCAATATACAAATTCACTGTAACAGCAGTGGATGATAAAAATCCTGAAAAACGCAGTGACCCGGCTACAAATACGATAAATGTTCCGGAACCACCTGAAGAAGAAATTGAAATTCCTTTACCTCCTGTTAATCCAGGGAACGGGAACGGCAATGGAAATGGTGACGAAAACGGCGGCGATACTGGCGGCGAAGGCGATGACGAAGGGAACGGAGATGGTGATGGTGGAATACCAATCTTCCCTCCTATCCCACCTAGTAATGGAGATCGACAATAGAAATAAAAAAGAACAAAAATAACGCACAGATAACTGTGCGTTATTTTTTAACCTTTAGTATTTTCATTTTTGCATAAAGCTTTAAAAGTTCGTGATAAAGTTCATTTAATTGAATGAATGAGTGATATTGATACGGCTTTTTTAAAATAAATAATAGTCGCTCATTAAGATTCATCGGTCTATACTCAAAGCCTATAAGGTCTTCTTGGAGCCTATTTTTATCAGGGTTCCTTTTTCCATTCATTAAAAATAAAAGGGTCAAAAAGTCATTAATCGCTTCTTCCATTGGGCCCTCTATAGTTGCTTTATCCCTATTTCTGAAAAGGCGCATTAAAAGTTCTTTTCGGGCGTTCCAATTTCCCTCAATAACAGAAATGATTTTTTCATTATCCAACCTTTTCCTTCCCCTTCATACGCTTTTTCCCTTCTCGACAAACTTCAAGGAGCGGACAAATTTCGCATTGGGGATTTTGGGCCTTACAATGGTATCTACCAAAAAAAATCATCCGATGATGTGTAGCTGACCATTCCTCTTTCGGAACCTTTTTCAGCAATGTCTTTTCGACCTCTAGAACAGAGTCCTTCCATCTGCAAAATCCAAGCCTTTTGCTGACTCTTTCTACATGTGTATCAACTGCAATCGCAGGAATACCAAATGCCACTGAGACAACAACATTGGCCGTTTTTCTGCCGACCCCAGGGAATTTTGTTAATTCATCACGGTCTTTCGGAAGAATGCCACTATAGTCTTCAATCAACATTTGACATAAATTGCGAATGTTTTTAGCTTTATTTCGATAAAGACCGATAGAACGAATATCATTTTGAAGTTCTTCGAGTGAAACCGCTAAATAATCCTCAGGGGATTTGTATTTTTCAAAAAGAGATGCCGTAACTTTATTTACCAATACGTCTGTACATTGGGCAGATAATGCAACAGCAATCACCAGTTCAAACGGATTCTTATGGTTTAACTCACAATGAGCATCTGGGAACATCTCCCCCATTGTATCCAGACAAAATCGTATTTGTTGTTTATTTAGCATCTTGTATCACCTTTAACTTTCTAGCCAATTATAAAACGGGATTGTACGTTTATAATTTCCTTGCTGAGTTTGCTCCGGTTGTTTGTGCTTTTGTTGATATTGACGAAACTTTTGTGAATGGTTTTGGGCTTGTGCAATTGTGCGGATACCATTCTTTTTCCATTCGAATAGGATTCGATCGATATATCGGAAATTAAGCTTGCCAGACATGACTGCTTCACGTAAGGCTGCTTGTATGATGGATTGATCGTGGTGGTCTTGGTCGAGCCACATTGCTAATGATTCACATTCAAAAGGTGAGAGTGGTCGTCCAAATTCTTGTTCAAAAATGCTATATAAGTCCTTTTCCTGCTGTTTCTCAAGTTCTTTTTCTTCGTTCATGTTTTGTTGAACGAGGTGCTGAAGCATTTTTTCCCATAATGGTCGTATTGAGTATTTTTCATAGATGACACGACTTTCATCATTTCCTTCATTTATTTCTAAATAGCCACGTTGAATAAGTTGCCGGAGGATTTCAATGCATTTTTCTTCAGTAATTGTCATACGATTTGATATTTCAATGGGTGTAGGAAAGAAATTTCCGCCGTCCATAAAGGTTAATATATGGAATAGGACCATCATTTCCTCTTCGTTTAACTGTAGATGTCGATACGAGGACATTAACATTTTCGGAATTGAAATACTGCCTTGTTCGAATAAATCAACTAATTTATCCATTTTCATGTATAAACACCTCTTCATAACCTAGTATACCATGAGACCACAGAGTAGAGATAAGAAAGAAATATTTGGTCTGAGGTTTACCTGAAAATTAAAGAGACCTTCCTTTTGGGAAGGTCCCTGAAGTTGTTATTATGGATATAAACGGTTTAGTAAGCGTGGGAATGGAATTGTTTCTCTTACGTGTTCAACCCCACTAATCCAAGCTACAGTTCGTTCTAAGCCTAATCCAAAGCCAGAATGTGGCACTGATCCATACTTACTTAGTTCTAAATACCACTCATAAGCACCACTATTTAATCCATGTGCTTCAATTTGTTGTTTCATTAGGTTATAATCATGGATCCTCTCTGAGCCACCAATAATTTCACCGTAACCTTCAGGAGCAATTAAATCAGCACATAACACAACATCATCACGATCGGGTGCCGGCTGCATATAGAATGGCTTAATGCCCTTCGGATAGTTTGTAATAAATACTGGTTTATCATAGCTTTCAGCTATAGCCGTTTCGTGTGGAGCACCAAAATCATCGCCCCACTTAATATCATCAAAGCCTTTTTCAAGTAAAAACTCAATTGCCTCGTCATAAGAAATACGCGGGAATGGTGCTTTTATATTTTCAAGCTTAGATACATCTCGACCTAATGTTGTTAATTCTAATTGACAATTTTTCAAAGCAGATTGCACAATATGTGAAACATATTCCTCTTGTACTTTTAAGCTTTCCTCATGCTCAGTGAAAGCCATTTCCGGCTCAATCATCCAAAACTCTATTAAATGTCGTCTTGTTTTCGATTTTTCCGCGCGGAAAGTTGGGCCAAAGGAGAACACTTTTCCTAATGCCATGGCTGCAGCTTCCATATATAGCTGACCACTTTGAGAAAGGTATGCATCTTCATCAAAATATTTTGTAGCAAAAAGTTCAGTTGTTCCTTCAGGTGCACTTCCTGTTAAAATTGGCGGGTCAACCTTTGCAAATCCACGATCATTGAAAAATTCGTAGGTTGCACGAATAATTTCATTACGGATTTTCATAACAGCGTGCTGTCTTTTTGAGCGAAGCCATAAATGGCGATGGTCCATTAAGAACTCAGTACCATGCTCTTTCGGCGTTATCGGATAGTCCACAGACTCATGAATAACGTCTATGTTAGTAACCGTAAGCTCATAACCAAATGGTGATCTTTCATCTTCTCTTACAACACCGGTCACGTATAAAGATGTTTCTTGTGTAATTGATTTTGCTTTCTGGAAAACTTCTTCATCCACTTCTGCTTTAACAACGACACCCTGGATAAAGCCTGTCCCATCGCGAAGCTGTAAAAAGGCAATCTTTCCGCTTGAGCGTTTATTCGCTAACCAAGCACCGATTATAACCTCTTCACCGACATATTTATTAACCTCTGAAATAGTTATTTTCACAATTGTCCCTCCAAAACCGTAAAACCTATGTATGAATTCCTACCTATTATACATTTCTTGTTATAACGAAGCAAGAAATACCACGGGAACACAATCGTTTGGTTTCTAGAACCAGTAGAACCGTCCCCGTGGTTACTAATCTTACATCTTTTCTTCAACAAATTTAACAATACGTTTGATTGCTTCCTCTAATTGATCTAATGATGTTGCATAGGATAAGCGCATGTTATCGGGTGCGCCAAAGCCTGACCCGGGAACGACTGCAACGAGTGCTTCCTCTAATAAAGCTTTCGCAAACTCGTCGACATTATTATATCCTGTCAATTTAGCACACTTTTTTGCATTCGGGAACAGATAGAACGCCCCCTTTGGCTTAATACATGAAATTCCAGGGATGTTAACTAATTTATCATAAATCACGTCTAAACGCTGTTCAAAAGCCTGTCTCATGATTTCAACAGGCTTTTGATCTCCTTCATAAGCAGCCAGTGCCGCATATTGTGCAATTGAAGTAGGATTCGAAATACTGTGACTTGAGAGATCTGTCATGCTTTTGATGATTTCCTGTGGTCCTGCAGCATAACCGATTCTCCAACCTGTCATTGAGTGAGATTTTGAATGACCATTGATGATGATCGTTTTTGCTTTCACTTCTTCACTAACCTGTGCAATTGATGTATGTTTAGCACCAAAATAAACAAGTTTTTCATAAATTTCATCTGAAACGATCCAAACATTACGCTTCACACATAATTCCCCAATTGCCTGGAGTTCTTCTTTCGAATAAAGCATACCAGTTGGGTTACTTGGTGAATTTAATATTAAAGCAACCGTTTTATCAGTGATTGCAGCTTCTAGCTGGTCGACAGATACTTTAAAATTATTTTCTTCTTTTCCTTCGACATACACTGGTACACCTTCAGCAAGTTTTACTTGCTCAGGATAGCTTACCCAGTATGGAGTTGGGATAATGACTTGATCGTCTTTATTAAGAAGTACTTGGAACAATGCATATAACACAAACTTTGCACCAGAACCAACAATCACTTCATTTGGCTTATATTCTAATTGTTGGTCTTTTAAAAGTTTTTTACAAATCGCCTGTTTTAAAGCAGGTAAACCAGCAGAAGGTGTATATTTTGTATGTCCCTCTTTCATTGCTTTTACGGCTGCCTCGATTATATAATCAGGTGTATTAAAATCCGGTTCACCTGCGCCAAGTCCAATTACATCATGACCACCAGCCTTCAACTCTTTTGCTTTTGCTGTTATAGCAAGTGTTGACGATGGTGTTAAAGCTGCTACTCTGTGTGCTAATTTCATGGTATTCCCTCCATGTATTATGGTTTGATTGAATTGCGGTATTTGCCAGTTTCAAAATACAATTTGTGGTAGGTCAAGCGATTATCACTACCAATATAAATAATTTCCCAAATCGGGATATTATCTTCGACTCCAAGTTTAACGGAACGAATTTCTTGTGGATTTCGCTCCCTTTTTAAAATAGCAAGCGCCTCGTTTTCAGTAATGCCATCACGTTCCAGGCGTGTTACCATTTCCCCCTTTTTTTTGGGAATCCAAGCAATCATTTTTTCATCTTTATCATTTTTACCGATGACAACTTGATATTCTTTTGTTCCAAAATATGTATAACTGTCTTCAATTGTTTCGATCGGTGTTTTCTCAAGCGCAATTTCATTTCCTTTTGCTTCCGCATTGTTTAGTGGCTCAAGTGCCGATTGATATATATTTATACCCCTCCAAATAATAAAAACAAGGAGAAGGACGAGTATCCCAATAATCCATTTTTTCATTTTTTATCCACTACTTTACGTACGATAAATTGTAAAAACACACTTTTTTTGATCATCTCGATCAAGCGCAAGGCCAAACATGAGATCTTCATGCTTTAATGTGCGATTTAACAAATCAATCATTTTATATAAATCAGGAGTATTTTGAATTTTAACAGTCGATAGAACTTCTATCTTACTTTCCAAGCAGGAGCTCTCCCTTCATTCATCACAAATTTTACTACTTATACATTTCACGCATACGGCAACAATAGTAGTACTACAACATTACAGTTGAAGTTGTCTTACATTATGTTGCCTTACATCATTATAACAGGTGTAATACCATTCACAATATACTTTTTGATTAAAAATTAACTCCAAATCCTACGCCTTAACCTGTCTTTTGACAGGTCTTTTTTAAATATATTCACTCTAAAGCCATTCGTCCACCTGCTCCAATAGCTCGGGTAGTGGTTTGTGGAAAAATTTCATCTTTGGAACCGATGTTAGAAATTTATTCCCATACCTTGTTGTTACAATTCGGCGGTCCAAAATAAAAATAACTCCTTTATCCTTTTCAGCCCGAATTAGCCTACCGACACCCTGTTTAAAACGAATAATTGCTTCCGGTAACGAAAGATCTCTAAAGGGGTCTCCTCCTTTTTTTTCAATCTCCTTTTTCCTGACAGTGAAAATCGGATCATTTGGTGGAGAAAAAGGAAGCTTGACAATAACAAGTGCTGTTAAATCCTCTCCCGGAATATCCACACCCTCCCAAAAGCTGCTCGTTCCGAGTAGAATCGCTTTATCAAACGCTTGAAAATTCTTCGTTAATTTTGCCCGGCTGCCGCCACTGATACTCTGGGCAATTAATACAAATTGTTCAAGTTGCACCGTATTTTTTAAATTCATATAAGTTTTTTGCAACATTTCATGTGAAGTAAATAGGACAAGCATGCGACCATTCGTTTTATTCGCTATTTGAGTAATTTGATCTGAAATCGAATCAGTAAATTCATCCTGTGAAACAGAATTGATCAGTGGTACGTCTGTAGGCACCATCAATGCCGCTTGACTCTTAAAATCAAAAGGTGATGGAATCGATAAGGTGATTGGCTGGAGGTCATCCAAGCCAAGTTTTTCAATCATATAAGTAAACGAATCATCAACCGTTAATGTTGCAGAAGTCATAATCACACTTTTCTTACGAGCAAAAAATTGGTCCGCTAAAAAATCTGAGATGTCTGTTGGCTCTGAAAAAAGAGTTGCCGAATTAACTGGCCCTCTAGGATCAATCTCAATCCAGGTCATTTGATTCCCATTGACTCCAATAATATTTTCAATAACTGAACATTTTTCCACTACCAAATCGATACACAATAGATAATCGCCGAATAAACCAAGCTGTAATGGCGTTAGCAAGACCTTATTATGGCTAATGAGGTCCTTTTGATATTGAACTTTAGTAATAAGCTCCTTTATTAAAATACTAAGTTTTGTGAGCTGCTCAATCGCTTCCTGCCAGTGTTCTCCATTTTCATGACCGGAATGAAGGATATATTGAATCCGATGTTTTTCGTTTTCTTTTGGCTGTTTCATTAAAACATGACTGCGTATCATGCGAAAGAAATCATTAATGGATGCTCTTATGTTCTTTATGATTTGATTTACATGTATGAAAGAATCAGTATCAAAACCATTTCGTTCCATAAGTTTTGACGATTTAGCAAGTAAGTCATCTGTCTCAAGCAGTCCAATTCTCATGAGTACGGAATGAATCGATAAATAATGAATATGAAAGCCAACCTGTCGTTTAGCTAGAGCTTCGAAATGATGAGCTTCATCTAGGATTAAATAATCATACGTTGGAAGATTTTCAAAGCGATTGTCCAAATCCTGCAGAAGTAATGCATGATTTGTAATCACGATATCTGCTTTTTCGGCCGCTTTCCTTGCTTTTTGATAAAAGCTTCTGGATTCCCAGATTGTGTCTTCAAAACCGCTATTATGAACTGTACTTTTCACACGCTCCCATAAAAGTTTGCCCCCTGATGGGACATTAATTTCGTCAATATCGCCTGTTTCTGTTTCTGTTAACCATACTAGAATTTGCGCCTTTGTTAAAACTTCATCATAATTATCCGTTTTCTCGTAAAGAATTTGTTCAAACTTTCTTAAAGAGATGTAATTCCCTCTTCCTTTTAAAAGCGCAACATCAAAATCAAACGAAAGAATCTCACGGATTTTTGCAATATCTTTTTCTAATAGCTGATGTTGAAGCTGAAGAGTATTCGTGCTGATCATACAACGACCCTTCATTTTCGAGATATAAATCGCAGGCAGTAAATATGCGATTGATTTTCCTATCCCAGTACCCGCTTCAATCATTGCATGCTGGTTTGTTTCCAATGCATGGTGTATCGTCTGTACCATTTCAAGCTGACCTTGACGAAATGGAAAGTCGTGTATCACTGAGTGAAAAACCTCTGTATATGTATAGCTTTTTTGTTTTCTATTATCTTTTTGCTTGGACCTCTTATGAAGTGCAAAGCCACGGTGTATATCAAATTTCGGATTCTTTTCCACATGATTTGATTTTTCGTCTAGAATCGCTCTTAAAATGTCACGCATGTCACTTTTGAAATAGGTTGACAGGGAATAAAGCTTTTGAACTGTGACAAGTGGTAATCGCTCTATTTTAAGCAAAATCTCCAAGAGAATTTCTGCTGTTACTTCAGCATCACTATCGGCTTGATGAGGATTTTCATGTGTTAATGAAAGGGATTCAGCAAGCTGTCCCAGCTTATAGCTATCTGCTAAAGGAAGCATTACTCTTGAAAGTTCAACCGTATCGATGGTAAGACAATGAAAATTTTCAAACCCGCATTGTGCTAATTCTTCCTGTAAAAACGAGTAATCGAAAGGGACATTATGTGCGACAAAATAGGAATCCTGAAACATTGAAATAATTTCAGGCGCTACGATTGAAAAATCAGGAGCATTCGCAACAACTTCATTAGAAATACCCGTAAATTGCTCAATAAAAATGGGGATGTCTTGTTTTGGATTGACGAAGGTTGCAAACCTTTCAATAATTTCCCCATCCTCAATCACTACTGCTGCAAACTGTATTATCTTATCGCCCTTTTTTGGAGAGTTCCCGGTTGTTTCTAGGTCTACTACGACAAAGCGTTTATTCATTGGTGTCACCTCCTAACAGAAACGCCCCCATATTGGGGGCGTTATTATTATATCAAATGCGCCTTGGCCTATTTGCGCCCAGATTTTTTTAGGCCCACACGAGGTGGGTCACAAAGACGTTGCCACAGGAAGTGGCGCTCTTAGTCTTTGATCCTTTGCTCGAAAAGTTTCCATTGAAAATCTGTGGCATCCGCCGAAGGCTTTAACTTTATTCAGACAAGGTTTGATTCATTATATTAATTTTAAACTATTACATCTATCCCCACTTATACAAGGTTGGGGACTCTGCTGAATAAAGTTATAGAACAGTTGCAGCTGGTTCTTTAAAAATTAATTCGTTAATTTGATTGTTTTCGTTCATAATCGCTACTCTTGGCTTGTGTTCTGCCAATTTTTCCTCAGGTACAATCGCATATGAGATGACAATTATGATATCCCCTTCTTGTACAAGACGAGCGGCAGCACCATTTAAACAAAATACACCGCTTCCTCTTTCACCAGGGATAATATATGTTTCAAGTCGAGCCCCATTATTATTATTAACAATTTGAACTTTTTCATTAGCAACCATTCCGACTGCATCTAGTATATCTTCATCAATTGTAATACTGCCCACATAGTTTAAATTTGCTTCTGTAACACGTGCTCTATGAATTTTTGCGTTCATCATTGTTCGGAACATGATGCTCCCCCTTGAATCTATAGAATATCAAATGCGCCTTGGCGTATTTGCGCCTGATTTTTAGGCCCACAGGAAGTGGGTCATAAAGACGTTGCCACAAGAAGTGGCGTACTTAGTCTTTGATCTTACTGCTCGAAAAATTTCCTTTAAAAAATCATGGCATCCGCCGAGGCTTTAACTTTATTCTACAGAATAAAGTTATTCTTTTACATCAAAAGTAATATTATCAATAAGTCTTGCTTTTGTAAACTTGACAGCAATCGCAATAATGATTTTTCCATTTAGCTGAGAAAGCTCATCAAGTTCAGGATAACGATATAGTTCAACATAGTCGATTACCCCTGATGTGTGTGTTGTGATATGTTTTATTATTAAATCCTCAATCACTTTCGGATTACGTTGTCCTTTGTCTATTTCTCGTTTTGCCATTTGAAGACTTTCATATAGTCTTGGCGCTTCTTCTCGCTCTTGTAAAGTTAGATTAACATTACGCGAGCTTTTCGCGAGACCATCCTCTTCTCGAACAATTTCTACCGGTACAAGTGTTATTGGAAAATTAAAATCCGTGATTAATCCATCCACAACTGCTACCTGCTGAGCGTCTTTTAACCCAAAATACGCACTGTCTGGCTGAACGATATTAAATAATTTGACAAGAACAGTTGCAACACCATCAAAATGGCCATTACGCTGTCTACCGCATAAAACATTGATTCTTGAATGAACGACTGCGGTAAGCGACATTTTTGCTGGATACATCTCTTCGGTACTTGGGTGAAACAAAACATCTACACCAGTTTCTTCTGCGAGTTTACTATCTCTTTCAAGATCACGTGGATAAGAATCAAAATCCTCATTTGGACCAAATTGAATTGGATTAACAAAAATGCTCACAGCTAACACATCATTTTCACTTCTAGCCTTCTTCATTAAGGTTAAATGTCCTTCATGAAGAAACCCCATTGTTGGTACGAATCCGACTGTTTTCCCATCTTGCTTCAATGAGTGGATATATTGCTGCATTTCCTTGATTGATGTGATAACTTTCATGTTCATTTTCCCCCATAAAGGCTAGCAAGCTCTTCTTCCTTCATTGTGTACGTATGTTTTTCTTCTGGGAATAAATGTGCTTTTACCTCTGCCACATAATTTGAAAGTCCTTGTAAAATTGGTTCATTCACGGAAGCATATTGTTTTACAAACTTCGGAACACGGTCAACCCCATAAGAAATCACATCATGGAAGACAAGAACCTGACCATCTGTAAGGTTTCCAGCACCTATACCGATTGTAGGAATCGAAAGGCTTTTTGTTATTTCTTCTCCTAGTTGTTTCGGAACACATTCCAATACTAAAGCAATTGCACCCGCTTCTTCCACTTTTTTTGCATCCTCAATTAGCTGCCTGGCGCTTTCAGCATCTTTTCCTTGTACCTTATACCCGCCTAAAACCCCTACAGCCTGTGGTGTTAAACCTAAGTGAGCAACGACAGGTATTCCGCCTTCCGTTAAAGACGAAATCGTATAGATGACGTCCTTTGCTCCTTCAACTTTAACAGCATGTGCTCCTGATTCTTGAATAATCCTTGCAGCATTTTTCAATGTTTCAGAGCGTGAAACATGATAAGACATAAAAGGCATATCTGTAACAATAAATGTATCCTTTGCACCACGTTTCACGGCTTTCGTATGGTGAACCATATCATCTACCGTTACTGGAATCGTAGAATCATAGCCTAATACAACCATCCCTAATGAATCACCGACTAGGATCATATCAACCCCGGCTTCTTCAGCAAGCTTCGCGGATGGATAATCATAGGCTGTCAACATGACGATTGGCTCTTTCCTTTGTTTCATTTTCAAAAATTCCGTTGTTTGTTTCATCATTTTTCCTCCTTTTGGCTTTTAAACTCGCCTTGCTCAGGGATTCCCCCCGAGTTTCCTTAAAAGAGGAGATGAAAGACCGATTCGTGGCAGTTATGATAAATTAAGTTAAAAATCCCTCTTTCAAAAAAGAGAAAGAAGGATTAAACATGAATAAGTTCGGTAAATTTCATCCCTCTGTCCCAGTCCAATGGATCAAGGCAGAATACAATTTTGAATTACATTGCTTAAAAACGAAAAACTTGGTGTAGTTCCATAATGGATACCACCCATTACTTTGAATTATATATAAGATTCACATTCTTTTCTATACTTTATTTTAAGGAAGTTCAATATCTGCTGAATAGATATGATGTACTGTCCCTGTTGCATCCTCAAGAAGCAATACACCTTCCTCATTGATGCCAATTGCTTTGCCCTCAATCGAACCAGAAAGGGTTCTCGCAATGATTTGTTTTCCAATACTTGTTGCATAGCTTTCCCATAAAAGCTTCACGACCTTGAAACCATGCTGTAAATATTCCTTATACAGCTTTTCGATTTTTAATAAAATCACCTGTATTAACTTGGCACGGTCAATTTTTTCGCCCTTTTCGATCGCCAGTGAGCTTGCAATGGTATGTAAACTTTCAGGAAAATGACTCAATTCCTGATTCACATTAATACCAATTCCAATAATGACTGAATTAATTCGGTCTGTTTCAGCTTGAAGCTCTGTTAAAATGCCAACAATTTTTTTCTGATGAATTAAAATATCATTTGGCCATTTTATATCTGGCTCTAAACCAGTCACTTCTTGAATCGCCTGGACAACACCTACTGCCGCTAACAATGTTAATTGTGGTGCCTGTGAAGGTGGAATCTGCGGCCTTAAAATCATACTCATCCAGACTCCTGTATGTTTTGGGGAATACCATGCCCGATCTAATCTGCCACGACCAGTTGTCTGTTCTTCTGCTACAACAAGAGTACCTTCGACAGCATCTTCATATGCTAATTTGTGTGCGATTTGTTGGGTAGAGGTTACGGACTCTTCAAAATGAATCTTTCGTCCTAAGCTTTTAGTTTCAAGACCTAGACGGATTTCATTGCTGCTAATTTTATCTGGTTTCGTAATAATTCGATATCCAAGTTTTCGAACGGCCTCCAATTCATATCCTTCATTTCGCAAATCTTCAATATGCTTCCATACGGCGGTACGCGAGCACCCAAGTTGCTCACTTAACTTTTGGCCAGAAATAAATTTTCCGTTGGCATTAGAGAAGACTTCTAACAATTTCGTTCTTATTTCTGATTGCACGATAGAAGCCACTCCTTTATCTTTTCTTTGTTATTTTCCACTTTGTTTTCTAATATTCCATTTTCAACTGTTTGATAAAGATCCGCTATCCATTTCCCTGGTTTTTGATTGTACCAAAGCAAAAGATCCGCGCCGGTAATCAGTAAATCAGAACGTTGCTTAATGGGCAATTTACAAAATTCCTGATAGGGTGACACTTCTTGACTAACCCCCAAAACGTTTAAAATTCGTTCAATCTGTTGGATACATTCTGCTCCACAATCGTATAAAAGTCGTTGGTTCCAGCCACTTTGAAGAACTTTCTTAAGACAAGCTACATTTTTTAAAGCTTGTTCAATTATTTTATTCGGCAGCTTCCATTGTCTTAAAAAAGCCTTTATATCGTGTTTGTTCAATAAATAGCAGATAAGTGTCCAATATTCGGCCCTCCCTTGTAGCTGACTCCATTTATATAAGGAAAACCGTCCTAAATGGTGTGTTTCATCAGCTAAACCAGGTATATATTGATATAAATTAGTGTTTACCAGGATTGGAATCGCATCTTGGCAGCCTGGACCACTAAGTAATTTTTCAAATTCTATCGTAATCCGCTCAACCGAAATCTTTTTTAATAATGACGCATTATCCTTGATAGCCGACACTGTTTCCTTACATAACAAAAAGGACAATTGGCTTGAAAATCGAACAGCCCTCATCATCCTAAGTGCATCTTCAAAAAAACGTTCATTTGGATCCCCAACGGTTTGAATCCATTTTTCTTTGATTGCTTTCCTTCCACCAAAAGGATCGATTATGTCTCCATCAATCGTCATGGCAATCGCGTTCATCGTAAAGTCTCTTCTTTTTAAGTCTTCATGAAGAGACGTAACAAATTCAACATGGGAAGGTCTCCGGTAGTCGTCGTACCCCTCTTCGGTTCGAAATGTCGTCACTTCATATTGATCATCCTTATGTAAAACAATCACCGTTCCATGAACGGCGCCAACATCAATGGTTTTTGGAAATAGATCAATAATTTGTTTCGGTCTTGCAGAGGTTGCTATATCGATATCACCAATCGGTCGTTGTAAAAGAAAATCACGGACTGAACCACCGACAAAATAAGCTTGATAGCCGTTTTTATGTAAAATGTTAAGAATTGCTTTTGCTTTTACAAAAGGTTCATCCATCATCGTGAGCTCCTATCAACGTTTATTGGTAAGAATAGAGTAATATAAATCCTCATAATCATTAACAATTCGCTCTGAATTAAACTTTTTTTGAACAGAGCGGATTGCCTGATTAGACATATTTTTATGTAAGTCAGAATCCATTAATAATGTGATTGCTTTGTTTGCGATGTCTTCAATATCACCAAGCTCAGAAATATAGCCATTTACACCTTCATCAATGACCTCTGGAATGCCGCCAACATTCGTCCCGATTGTTGGAACCCCACAGGCCATTGCTTCGATTAATACAAGCCCGAAGCTTTCTTTTTCAGATAATAAAAGCTTTAAGTCACTAATTGAATAAAGTTCCGGAAGATTTTCTTGTTTTCCTAAAAGTAGAACTTTATCAGTCAGTCCGAATTTGTTTATTAATTTGCAGGCAGTAGTTAGCTCGGGTCCATCACCAACCAATAATAGCTTGGATTTTACTTCTTTTTGAATCAGGTTAAATGCATGAACTACATCTAAAACGCGTTTAATCTTACGGAAATTGGAAACATGGATGATGACTTTTTCATCATCCCCGATCCCATATTGCCTACGTAAATCATCTACATTCCGTTTGTAATAAATTTTTTCATCGACGAAATTATAAATCGTGTTAATCTCTTTTTTTGGCTCAATTAATTCATAGGTTTGCTCGACGAGTGATTGCGAGACAGCCGTAACTGCATCAGATTGTTCGATTCCAAACCGAATGAGTTCAGTTAATGATGGATCATACCCGAGAACGGTAATATCTGTTCCATGGAGTGTCGTCACAATCTTAACATCCCCACCCACCATTTGCTTTGCCAAATATGCACATGCTGCATGTGGAATCGCATAATGTACATGTAAAAGATCCAGCTTCTCTCTTTTTGTAACCTCAGCCATTTTACTTGCTAATGCAAGGTCATAAGGCGGGTATTTAAAAACCGAATATTGATTTACTTCCACCCCATGAAAATAAATATTTGAATATATTTTGTTTAAACGAAACGGAAGGCTTGAAGAAATAAAATGAATTTCATGTCCTTTTTCTGCAAGCAGCTTCCCTAACTCAGTTGCTATGATACCTGATCCCCCAACAGATGGGTAACAGGTAATCCCAATTTTAAGTTTCATTAATGAATCTCCCACTTATATGTCCAATATATATGTACTAGTATTACCGGTTGGAAGGCTTATAGATTATTGCCTTCTTGCCTTTCATGAATTATTTCTCGCCATGAAATAAAACCTTTTTCAAGTCCATGAATAAGTACCTCTGCCGTTCCCATATTTGTTGCTAATGGAACAGAATACACATCACATAATCTTATTAATGCGGTAACATCTGGCTCATGTGGCTGCGCAGTTAGCGGGTCTCTAAAGAAGATCACCATGTCCATTTGATTTTTTGCAATCATCGCACCAATTTCTTGGTCGCCGCCCAGTGGTCCTGATTGGAAACGGTGGATTTGCAGTCCAGTAGCTTCGGAAATACGCAAGCCTGTTGTTCCAGTCGCAAATAGTTCATGCTGTTCTAGAATAGATGAATAGGCTGTTGAAAATTGTACAAGATCTGTTTTCTTATTATCGTGAGCAATTAAAGCGATCTTCATTATTTTGTATCCCCTTATTCAATGATATTTTCTAACCCGTACACTAAAACATCCAATTTCATAACGGTATCAACTGATAATTTAACACCTGACATGAAGGAAGCACGGTTGAATGAATCATGACGTATAGAAAGCATTTGCCCGTTTCCGCCAAACATCACCTCTTGATGTGCAACTAGTCCAGGTAATCGTACACTATGTATGCGAATTCCATCATATGAAGCACCACGGGCCCCTTGAATGGTTTCTTTTTCATTAGGATGTCCTTGTTGCTTTGATTCTCTAACTGATGTCACCAGCTCTGCTGTTTTCACAGCTGTCCCAGATGGTGCATCAAGTTTTTGGTCATGGTGAAGCTCAATAATTTCCACGTCTTGAAAATACTTGGCCGCCATTTGTGAGAATTTCATCATAAGCACGGCACCAACTGCGAAATTGGGAGCGATAATGGCGCCTATCTTACGTTCCTCCGCCATTCTTGACAGGCTATCTAATTCTTCTTTGGTGAAGCCTGTTGTCCCTACTACCGGGCGAACCCCATGTTCAATGGCTACTTCAGTGTGGTATTTACCTGTTTCAGGTGTTGTTAAGTCAATCAACACGTCTGGTTTTGTATCTGAGAAGCATTCCAAAATATCCGTAAATATAGGGACATTTATATTTGAAAATCCATCTACATCACTTAATGACTGACCATTGTTTTTACGATCGATAACCCCTACGAGTGAATAATTTTCAGTTTCCTGAACAAGGGTAACCGCTTCTTTTCCCATTCTGCCTCGTGGGCCGGCAATTACGATTTTGATTTTATCCATGTTGTCTTCCCCTTTATTCGTTATTCGTGTCAATACGTGTCCATCTATCTTTATCTCTTGTATTAAATTTGTCCATAACTGTATTATGTGCGTCTTCTAGGTCAATGTTCAAGGAATTTGCAAGACAAATCATAACAAATAACAGGTCACCTGTTTCCTCAGCCATCGATTTTTGCGTTTCGGTATCTTTTTTGGGCTTTTCACCATAGTAGTGATTGACTTCTCTCGCAAGTTCTCCTAATTCCTCTGTCAACCTTGCAAGTAAGGCAAGCGGACTAAAATAGCCTTCTTTAAACTGGCCTATATATGTATCTACTTCCTCCTGCAGCTGTTTCATCGTTTTATCTGCCATCACTATCACCTCTATCGTTTCTATTCCTATGTTAGCTTAAAATATAGACTTTTGACAAATAATTCTTTTATACGACATGATTTGTTTGTTTTTCACCCATACTTTATAATGAAGTGGCAATTATTACTATTTTCGGGGGTATTATACTTTGAGGTTTTCGATAAAAAATATTATTTTTATTTTATTTGGATCCGCCATTTTTTCGTTCGGAATCGTCCATTTTAATATGCAAAATAATCTTGCAGAGGGCGGATTTACAGGGATTACGCTTTTGCTTTATTTTTTATTTAAATTTGATCCGTCCTATACAAATTTAATATTAAACATCCCTCTTTTTTTTCTTGGATGGAAGCTCCTTGGTCGTATTGCATTTTATTATACACTTATCGGTACTGTAAGTGTTTCAATTTTTTTATGGTTCTTTCAACGGTATCAATTTGACATTCCTCTTGATGGTGACCTAATGCTAGCGGCATTATTTGCGGGTGTGTTTATTGGAGTTGGACTTGGTATTATTTTTCGTTATGGCGGTACAACTGGCGGTGTTGATATCATTGCTAGGCTTGTTCGAAAATATGTTGGCTGGTCGATGGGTCGGACGATGTTTTTATTTGATGCTGTGGTTATAACGATTTCCCTCATATTCTATCTTTCTTATCGTGAGGCAATGTACACGTTGCTTGCTGTTTTTATTGGGGCAAGGGTGATCGATTTTATGCAGGAAGGTGCATATGCTGCTAGAGGCGCAATGATTATTTCGGAAAAAAATGCTGAGATTGCTGAAAAGATTTTACATGAGATGGAACGAGGAGTAACGATTTTGAAAGGAATGGGTTCGTATACAAAACAGGAGAAACATATTTTATATTGTGTTGTCGGAAGAAGAGAAGTCGGTCGCTTAAAGCAGGTGATTATCTCAGTAGATCCACATGCTTTTGTTTCAGTTAGTGATGTTCACGATGTGCTAGGAGAAGGGTTTACATTGGATGAGAATAAAAAGCCGATTGAGCGGTGAATTACGTGATATAAATGGATTTTAGCTCAAATGAGCTAAAATTAAACATAGAAAAGCTGGTTATCCACGTTGGTTAACCAGCTTTTGTTTCTATTCTTCTCGCGTCATTCCTGTGTACATTAGGATCAATCTCAAAAGTTCGAGCACCGCTACTGCAGCTGCTGCAACGTAGGTTAGTGCTGCTGCGTTTAGGACCTTTTTTGTTTCACGTTCTTCGTCATTTCTAATAACTCCGGCCGAGACGATTTCGCCCATTGCTCGTGATGAGGCATTGAATTCTACTGGTAGTGTAACCAGTTGGAATAACACTGCTGCTGCCATAAAGATAATTCCATATAGCATTAAGCTTGGGAATGTGAAAATCATACCAGCAATAATTAAAATCCACGAAAAGTTTGATCCAATGTTCGCTACCGGTACAAGTGCATGGCGGAAACGAAGGAATGCATAATTTTGTTGATCTTGAATTGCGTGTCCGACTTCATGTGCTGCAACTGCTGCACCTGCAATTGAATTGCCATAGTAATTGTTTGTTGATAGTCGAACAACTTTTGATCTTGGGTCATAATGGTCAGATAGTAAACCAGGTGTTTCTTCGATTCTTACATCATATAATCCATTTTGATCAAGTATTCTTCTCGCTACTTCTGCACCTGTCATGCCTGAAGAAGAAGGAATTTGCGAATACTTCTTATATGCACTTTTAACTTTAATTTGCGCATATATCGGAATGATAATGATCAAAGCAAAATAAACTAGAATCATTTTTGTTCCTCCAAACTATAGTATACTTTAATTTTAGTTAGTGACTCCCCTAATGTCAATTGACTTGCTTACAAATCACTCAAAAAAATTAACAGTGGGTTCGGTCCCACTGTTAGCGTTCATCGTAATCCCTTTGTTTTTGGCGCTTTTGCTTATCACCTTTGTATTTTCTCCAACCAACATAGATTAATGTGAGAATAATCGCACCACCTGTTGAAATCATCACCCAAATTAGTGATGGGTCAGCTTCATCCTCGGTCATACGTTCAAACATATTTTTTAGATCTAATTCCATTTGCTCCAATTGCTGCACCCTAGTAGCTGCCTTCAGGTCCTCATTACGGTAGGTATCTAAGAATGCAATATGTGAATCTATTTTTTGAACATCCGCAGGTGTAATATCCACTGTAATGCTCGGATGAATCATATTATATTTTGATAGAAAGATAGTTACTAAATGATTAAATGTTTCATGATCCCCTTCAAGGGCAGTCTCCTTCATTTGCCCAAACGTCGTCATAATCGAATCTTCCATTTCAGTCCACATCGGCTGATGCTCAGATCTCATCGCGTCTATCACCAAACGTAATTGGGTTACCCGATTGATTCTTTCTTCGAAGCTGAGCGAGGTAGATGTAACTGCTTCAAAAGCTGAATCATGGGTTAAGGAAATAATCCGAAGCTCATCCATTGAAAAAGATTGTTCACGCTGATTCATTCGCAGGAATTCATTTGAAAAATGTGTTAATAATTGCTTTGCATCCATGTACCTTTCTTGCTTCACCATTTGCAGGGTCTGATCAGAAATTTGATCGAGCTTTTCCCAATTTTCTTCGTTGGAGGTAGCATTTATGGATATAGGATAAATCATAACTATAAAACAAATAATACATATTATTCTGGAAATTTTCATACTTGTCCCTCCTCAAACATCTAGTAAAATGTATGATAGATTGGACAAGAGTAGACCAACAAATTAACTTAATTCAGCAGAAGTGGGGCACTTCTGCAAAATTAAGTTAAAGCCTCCGGCGGATGCCACGATTTTTTAAAGGAATTTTTCGAACAAGTCGAAAAAAATCGGGCGCAAATACGCCAAGCCGTATTTGATTAAAGGAGTTCAAGTTGATAGCGATCTTTTTTTATACAAAGAATATATGTAAGGAAAATAGAGACCATACTTAACCAAAACGTAAAGTAGCCGATCTGCGGAATATAGTGATCTAACACACTATAACTTGGCATCATAAAGAATACATAATCAATCACATCATTATGTAACGTCCACACAGCTGCTATCACCAAATGAATCGGTCTTATGCGATAATATGGAGCATAAAGCAATCCTTGAATCGCCATCCCAAGGTGAGAAAAAATGAGCATATAACCATAAATATTCAGACCGTCAACAAAATAGGTAAGAATATTCATAACAACCGCCCAAATTCCGTATTTAAAAAGGGTAACAATCGCCAATGCTTCAATAAGCGGCCAATTTTTTCCCAGCACAAATGCGATTAACACAAAGCAAAAAAACAAGCTTGCCGTTGGACTATCTGGAACAAAGATTAAAAATTTTGGCGGAGTGATGTTCAGTTGACTTTCATACCAAATATAGCCGTATATTGTCCCAGGTATGTTTATAAGTAAAAGAATCCAAAGCACCCAGCGTTGCCCCATTAAATATGTAATCCACTTCATCTATGTACCAACTTTCCTTTTTTCTTACCTCAAGATTCTCTTAATAATGGCTGATTTGTCAAGCTTTATCACGAAAAAAACTGACTTCGTAAAAGTCAGTTTTTTTTATGATTATTTAGAAGTTACACTTGAAATAAATTCAGCGAGCTTCTGTAATTCTTCGTCTGTTCCTTCAAACATACCTGGAGGCATTCCACCTTGACCATTAACTGCGATGTCCGCAACTTCTTCAGGCGATAGGCCGTTATCGACTAGCGCCTTTCCTGCAGGGCCACCTGCAAGGTCTGCACCGTGACATCCGATACAACCTTTTTCTTGATATAATAAGTATCCTTCAGATTCCTTATCAATTTCTGCCTCTGCTACAATTTTAGCAGATTCAGCTCTTGCTTCCCAGTCTACTTGAGAATTAGATTCCCATGTTAAGTAAACAACTGAGGCAATTGCTAAAAGCATAAGACCAGTCGCAATTGGACGCTTAGATGGTCGGCGTTCTGGACCACGATCTAGGAATGGAGCAAGTAAAAGTGCTCCAAATGCAAGACCTGGAATTACAAGTGCCCCAATTACTGTATAATCTCCTGATGCATATGAATACTTAAGCAATTGATATAAGAACAAGAAATACCAGTCTGGTAACGGAATATATCCTGACGCAGTAGGGTCAGCGATTTTTTCCAATGGTGATGGGTGTGCTGCTGTTAAGCATAAAAAGGCTACTAAGAAAACAGAGCCAACTAACCATTCTTTAAGTAAGAAGTTTGGCCAGAACGCTTCTGTTTTTCCTGGATATTCGGAATAGTCCTTCGGAATATGCTTTTTATTACTTACAGGAATACGGGAATCCCCAACAAATTTCATTCCTTTTCCGCGATGCATTATCGGTCCCCTCCTTTATTAGAGTATTTTCTTCAAAAGAGTTTTTTTACATATTTATATCAAAGTAAGACTAGATCCTACAATGGACCTGAAATACCTTGTTTACGAATCATGATAAAGTGGGCAGCTAATAATCCAAATAATGCTGCTGGTAGGAAGAATACATGAATCGCAAAGAAACGTGTTAATGTTTGTGCACCAACAATATCAGGGTGTCCTGCAATTAAAGTCTTTAAGTACGGCCCTAATATAGGTGTTGCTTCAACAATTTGGATTGTAACCTTTGTTGCGAATAACGCTTTCATATCCCAAGGTAATAGATAACCTGTTAAACCAAGAGCTAACATTACAAAGAAAATTAATACTCCAACAACCCAGTTAAGCTCACGTGGTTTTTTATAAGCACCTTGAAAGAAAACACGGAGAGTATGTAAGAACATCATAACAATTACTAGACTTGCTCCCCAGTGATGCATTCCACGAACAATTTGTCCAAACGCAACTTCATTTTGTAAATAATAGACAGAATTCCATGCATTGATGATATCTGGTACATAGTACATTGTTAAAAACATACCAGATAGAACTTGGATGACAACGATAAAAAAAGTTAGTCCTCCAAAGCAGTAAACAAATGCGCTAAAGTGGTGCGCTGGGTTTACATGCTCAGGAACCTCGTGGTCTGCAATATCTGCCCATAGAGGAGTAATATCAAGTCGTTCATCAACCCAATCAAATATCTTATTTAACATTGATTACTTTCCTCCTATAGGATTTGGCTTTGTTTTGCCTAAATATAAATAACCATCTTTCACTTGACTGTCATATAAATCTAATGGGCCCATCGGTGGTGTACCAGGAACGTTTTTACCATCCTTTTCATATAGACCATAGTGACAAGGACAGAAGAATCGATCCGGGTTAGCTGGATCTTCAGCCCAGGAAACTGCACATCCAAGGTGTTTACAAACTGGTGATAGCGCAACAATGTCGCCCTTATCATTTTTATAAACCCATGCTGAGTATGCAACGTCTGATTCGTACCACGCATCAACTTGATTTACTTTAAAATCAAATTTTTGTGGTTCATTTGTAATTTTGTCAACACCAACTACTTGTACCATGTCATGTTCAGCTTCAGGCTGAAGTAATGGGTCAATTGCAAAGCGGACCATAGGCATTAACATCCCTGCTGCCATGAAACCACCTACACCTGTCAGAGTATAATTTAGAAATTGACGTCTTGAAACCCGTTGTTTATTCTCGCTCATTTTTTTCCCCCCTCTATGCTAAGCTAAGTCCACTCCGGACATAATTGTACACATTTAAAACTAGGACATTCTCATGATATATCAATATTTGGTACAGGTCAATAATAGGATTTGCGGAAACAATGGCAACTATGTGACTTTCTTAGGAAAAGTAAGGAATTTTTTTAACTTTATCCAGTTAAAGCACTTTATAATGATTTATTATTCTTAGATAATGCAAGTTACTTTTGCCAAATGTTCGTAAATAATGTAACAAGTTGTTTCATTTGATCCTGCAGCATCGTTTGCTTGTATTTTTCTTCGACATATTCAAGTGGTATGGTTGGCAGCCATATAAGTGAACCATTTAAGTCAGCTTCGACTTGCTTCCAGCTACTATCAGACGTAATAAAAATGGTATGCTTCATACCGCCGTCATTAAAATCGCTTGTCCATTGGTTTAAACGTTTTTTTGCCATTTCTAACTCTTCGCCATTTGAATAAGTAAAGGCAGGGAACAATATAATTCTCCCTTTAAATTGTCGTTCCACTTCATTTGAAAGGATGCCAATGAACTCTCCCATTGAAACGGTATTTTTAAAATTTCCATCAAGCGAAACCGGAATCAATGGAATAACAGCAGTATCAACATATTCCTTTGCTTGTAAATAGACATCCATATCCTTCGTTACCCATTTCATTATGTATGCTTCCTTTCCCATTTGCTTTGCTTATAAGCTAAACTCCCAAACTACCATACCATATTTAGGATAAATAAAAAAGACTGACAGCTGTCAGTCCCTACAAATGAAAAGTTACTATTTTATATTTGTTTTAGTTGTTCAGTCAGCCTCTGAAACTCTGTTTTATCCTGTCTGTCAAGCGCCTCATCTATTCGCTTTAACAGATGCTCCTTTTGAAACAAATGAATGGACTCTTCAAGAAATTTTTTCGCAAGCTCTTTATCCTGTTCGTTCACATGAAGATGCTTTGGCATATAAGGATTCTCTTCAAGTACAGCCACATAATTCGGAGAATGGAAGGATGATCTGAAATTAAGTTGAATATAAATTTCTTCTTCCCTGTTAAGTCGAATATCATGAAATGACTTTTCAGCATCAGTTGTCATGACATTTTCCTTATAAAAACGGAATGGTACATCATCAACACAATGCGTCGACATAATGATTCCTCGAGGGCAGTATTGAGCTTGCTCAACAAAGTGGACATTTTTCATGAGTTGGTCATGGCTCATTAAATAATTTAGAATCCAAACACACTCTCTTCTCTTAAGCTGATAATTATTCAGAAACCAGCGAATGAAGTCTTTTTTCTCGTTGACAGATACAGGGGTAGTCATCTTATTCTTCCCTCCTCTGCTAGTATTGAGTAATTATAAATCAAATGCGCCTTGGCGTATTTGCGCCCGATTTTTTTAGGCCCACACGATGTGGGTCACAAAGACGTTGCCACAGGATGTGGCGTTTTTAGTCTTTGATCCTATGCTCGAAAAATTCCCTCTGAAAAATCGTGGCATCCGCCGGAGGCTTTAATTTTAATCAACAGAAGTTGAGACTTCTGCTGATTAAAATTAATACGGATATACTTCAACATTTACATCAAAATATCCTTCTTAACATAAAAACTTTACGCTTATTCCAGTTCAGAAATTAATTCTTCAATCTCATACTTCATTGGGTCAAGCTTTACGAGTTCCTTAAATACTTCGATTGCCTCTTGGCGTTTGCCGTCCTCCATTAAGAAATATCCAAACTCTTCTAAAAACTCTGGAGTTTCTTTAAAAGAAGTATATGCATGACAGTAATGGTTTAATGCATCCGAATATTGTTCTAATTTATTTTTTGAGTAGGCAAGATCCCACTCGAATTGTTCATCAACCTCACCATAACTCATGACAGAATTAAGGCATTCCACAACATCCTCAAATCTTTCTTCTCGAAGCAAGAACTTTGACAACTGTATGGTTGCTTCCACATATCCTGGATCGATTCCCACAGCTGCACGAAGATATTTTTCCGTATTTTCCTTATCACCTAGCATCATAGCTATTTTGCCAGCATAGAAATTAAGCTCTTTATTGAACGATTCCACTTCAAGCCCTTCTAATAAGACCATAAAGCTTTCCTTGTTGCTTGCCTCTTCTTCATATGCCTTTGCAAGATATAAATAAAGAGAACCATAGTCCGGGTCAAGTTCCTTTAGTCGACCCAGAACCTCAATTGCTTTCTTATAATACTTTGCTTGATATGCTGTTACACCATAACCAAACAATGTATTGCTGTCTTCTTGTTTTTTGATGGCTTCCTCATAATAGGGAAGAGCTTCTTCAAATTTACCTGTTGTACTATAACTTTCCGCAATTCGAGCGTTGACATTTACACCTGCTACTTCATCATTTTGCTGTAAAACCTTCTCATAATACGGAATACTTTTGTTGTATTCGCCATGACTTGAATACAATTCGGCTAAAGCAAAGTCAATTATCGTTTCATCATCTGATTTTTCCTTTGCCAACAGCAGCTTTTGTTCACTAACTTCATATAAACCCTGCATTTGGAATAAATCAGCTTGTAAAACTAAGGATTCTAAGTATACAGGGTCTTCTTCAGCAATTTGTTCCAGAATCTCAATTGCTTTCTCTTCCATATCAAGATCAATCAGGATTTCTGCTAAAAAAATAAATAATTCGCCTTCGTCAGGGTATCGAGATATTAATTCTTCAACGATTTCTTTTGCATCATCGACAAAACCCCATTTAAAGTAATTTTCAGCGATTGTGTATTTCACGTCATCATTTGAGTATTCTCTAAGCTTTTTTAAGGCTTTGAGCCCTTCTTCTACCTTTCCATCTTCCACTAGCTGAATTGCATTCTCTAATTTATGCATGAATTATAACTCCTCATATCTATCTCTCATTCACCAATACGTCATTATCATAGGAAGATACAAAAAAACCAGGTTTTTTTACTTTACATTCATTACCAAATCCGGAACGAAAGTATACCTTAGCTTCTATTTTTGTGAAATTCCCCTTGTGCATGGTGATAGTAGGTATAAGATTATGATAATCGAGAGTTGGCTTTTCATCAACTGAATAGCTTATTAAATCATGTTCATACAGATTGTAATCCAGTTCCCCGCCAACGCGAATATCGCCTTTATCAGGGTATATGCCAATCTTTTTTAACATATCCATGGAAAGTGGCTCATTCTCACTTGGACAGACTGGGATTGTCGGAATTCGATTATCCTCAGTAATTTCTCTCCAAATCATTTCCTTTCGACTATTATTAAAAACAGTTTTCTCTTTCATCTTCCACTCAGGGATGATTGGAATTTGATAAGAATGATAGGCTTCCCTTATCCAGCCCCATGGTACTTTGTATAAATCATCGACTTTATTAATGGTGACAATGATAACCGGAATTTTTTTTCGTCTACATGCCACAAGGAAAGCTGGCGTTAAGCTTTCAAGTGGAATACGAATACCTAAATAATAGTCAATTGGACTATTTAAGAGAAAATGTCTTGTATTTTTGAGTGAATCGGCTATTTCATTTTCATTTTTCACATCACTCATCACAAGTAAGGTTGTACAACCTTTACTCAGATAGTTTTCAGTCATTTCTTTTTTAAAAGATTGAAATGAATGTTCCTTCGTAAATGAGTAATTCATCATGACATGTCCAGGTGTTAATAAATATTGCGATAAGTTCGTTTTCATAAAAGAATGTCTTTTGAGGTTTTTATTCATATAATCAACACGCTGATTTTTTATAAGAAGCGAGCATGTAATGACCTTATTATTCTTTAGGACATTCGCTTTTTCTAATATATATGGCATCCAACCTCTCCTTTCGCATATGAGTGTACAATTCTCTTTAAGACAAGCTATGCAAAAAGTGGCTGATGTATGTTAGTTTTTCGTCCATTTAACCCTTAAAAACCCATGGATTTTAGTTTCCATGGGTTTTACGTGTTATTTTTCTTCAATTAGTAAATCAAGATGCTCAAAAAAGTTTGGATATGAAACAGAAATGGATTCAGAATCTGTAAGGGTTACCTCACTATCCGCAATGCATGCTGCAATAGCGAGCATCATGCCTATTCTATGATCCCCATGACTATCTACTTTGCCACCAGTCAACTGTTTCTTTTCACCATAAATAATCATCCCATCATCTGTCGGTTCAATTACTACTCCAAGTTGGGAAAGTTCACCGACAACTGTATCAATTCGATTTGTTTCCTTCACTTTTAATTCCGCCGCATCTTTAATAACCGTTTTACCTTGCGCTTGGCTAGCTAATAACGCAATAACTGGAATTTCATCAATCAGGCGAGGAATAATGTCCCCACCGATTTCAATCCCGGTTAACTCTGAGGTGTGAATTATTAAGTCAGCAATAGGTTCATTATTCTTGATTCTTTCGTTTTCAATCTCGAGACGGGCTCCCATCTGAAGTAAAACATCAATAATCCCTGTTCTAGTTGGGTTCATTCCAACATTTTTTAATATAATTCGACTGTTTGGCACAATCGCCCCGGCAACGAGGAAAAATGCCGCAGAGGAAATATCTCCAGGGACTAGAATGTTTGTCCCCGACAGCTTCTGACCGCCTTTTAGCTTAACAGTTAGCCCGTCCTCTTCAAGCTCGCATCCGAAGGCACGGAGCATGCGTTCTGTATGGTCTCTCGATTTATGTGGTTCAGTAACAGAAGTTGTTCCTTGTGCATGTAATCCCGCTAAAAGAATCGAGGATTTTACTTGTGCACTTGCAACAGGAGAAACATAGTCAATTCCCTGTAGGGAACCTCCACGAATGGCTAATGGGGTAAAGTTTCCGTCTTCTCTTCCATCTATTTTAGCCCCCATTTGACGCAGTGGCTCAGTAACACGTTTCATTGGCCTTTTCGCAATTGACTCATCACCAATCATGCAAGTATGAATGGGCACACCTGAAAGAAGACCCACCATTAATCTTGTGGTTGTTCCTGAGTTGCCAGTATCCAATACCTCGAAAGATTCACGAAGCCCATCAAAGCCTGCACCCTCGATCTCTACATGATCCTTGTCCAGTCTAATGTTTACACCAAGTTTTTCAAAACAGCTAATCGTACGTAAACAGTCATCCCCTAATAAAAAATTATCCACAATCGTTTTTCCTTGTGCAATGGCTCCAAGCATAATGGAACGATGGGAAATCGATTTATCCCCGGGAATATCAATTGAACCATTTAAACCATTAATATTAGTACGTAGCTTTAATGAATCCATATTACCACCCCTAGAAAACATTTTTTCCATTATCCATAATATGTATCATAACTGGTCTTGCTTTCAATGCAAACTCTCGCCTTGCCGCGATCCTCGTCACTTTGGAAGCTAATTCTTAGCACTCCATAGATTTCTTCTCTCGTCTCAATTATTCTGATATTTGTAATGCTAATTCTTTCCTCTGCAAGAAGTCCTGTAATTTCTGAAACAATACCTGGATAGTCTGGAATATCAACATATAAATCATAAAAGGAAGGGATTGCACCTTTTGTACGTGTAGGAAGTCCATCTCGAAAATGTTTAGCATCCATAAAATAATCATAAATATGATCAGCATTGCCATTTGCCACGAATTTTCTGATTTGTTCCATTTCGTCAATCCATTTTTCAAAAAGGTCTAGCAATACATTCCGATTTTGTAATAATATATCACGCCACATTGATGGATTACTAGACGCAATTCTAGTAATATCTCGAAAACCGCCTGCCGCTAATGGACGGACAAGCTCATTTGTCTGACCATATTTTTGCGCCTGATGAACAAGACTTGCTGCCACAATATGCGGAAAGTGGCTAATCACACCCGCGACACGGTCATGCTCTTCTGGAGTCATCATTACAAAATTTGCTTTTGTTCCGTTTAATAAGGCTTTTAACTGTTCAACAGCTAATTTACTGGAAGGCGCCTCATTATGAGGGGTAAAAATATAAAAAGCATTTTCAAATAAATGTTCCTTTGCAGCAACAACCCCGCTTTTATGGGAACCAGCCATCGGATGTCCGCCGACAAAGGTGACACCAAGATTTCCAAAAATCGAATCGGCAATTTGAACAATTTGTTGTTTCGTACTTCCCACATCTGTTACAATGACATCTTTTTTTAGTGTATAGGAACTAAGTTCATGAATAATGTCAACGGTTTGTTTGACCGGAACTGATATGAAAATATAGTCACATGTATGTACAAAATCCTCTAACTCAAATACAGCTTCATCAATCACCTTCAATGTTTTAGCTAGTAGTGATGATTCTTTATTACTGTCAAAACCGTATATAGTAGCATTCGGATGTTCTTTCTTTATAGCAAGCGCAATTGAACCCCCAATTAAGCCAAGTCCAATCACAAGCACGTTTGTTTTCATACTATCACCACCGTAATATAGAAAAGCGCAAGGCGCCCGCTAATCGGCGACAAGCATAAGACGAGCGCTGACAGAAGGTGTTTTTTACCTTCCGAAGCGATTGGCTTATGACCTCGAGCCGATGGCGCCTGGAGCTAGACAATAAAATAGGAAAATCGTTATGGGGGTTACACGCCAACCCCCATAGTCTTAGTTCTTTTGATTTTTTAGCATTTCTGTAAGTAAAGCTATGAGTTCACTATTTTGTTCCTGTGTGCCGACTGTTATTCGAACACAAGTTGGATAGCCTAAAGGATTTCCAGAGCGAACAATGAAGCCACGTTCCAATAAATAGTGAAACACAGTATCCCCTGGTTGTTCAAAATTAATCAAAATGAAATTTCCGAACGATGGATAATAAACTAAATTATTTTCCTTACAGAATGTATAGAACTGTTGCAGGCCTTTTTTATTTTTTTCAACATAAGTTGAAATGAAATCTTGATCATCCAATGCAGCCGCCGCTGCCAGTTGACCAACACGGTTGGAATTGAACGGCTGACGTACAGGCTCAATTTTGTTAATAAAATCACTATTTCCAATCGCGTACCCTACACGCAGTCCACCAAGCCCATATGCCTTTGAAAAAGTTCTTAATATGAGTAGGTTGGGATAATCATTTAATAAAGCAACTGTATTCGGATAATCCTTTTCATTCGCAGCAAACTCATAATAGGCTTCATCCATGATAATAAGAACATGGCTTGGCACTTGTTTTAAAAACGCATGTAGCTTTTCTGTGCTTACGTACACACCTGTTGGGTTGTTTGGTGAGCATACCCAGACAATTTCCGTATTCTCATCTATTTGCCCGAGCATTCCATTAAGATCATGATGGCCATCAATTAGCTCAACCTCTCGAACCTCGGCTCCTTCAATAATGGCATTATGCTTATACTGGGAAAAAGATGGATTCGCCATAACTGTGTTTTTCCCAGGTGCAAGTAATGCAGTCGTAATAATATGAATAACATCATCAGACCCATTTCCGAAAAGAAGCTGTGTGCCATCCACACCTAAATGCTTTGCAAGCTTTTCTCGTAACACAGTGGCATAGCCATCTGGGTAAATTGCAAATGAATCTAGGCTGTTTTTTACCGCTTCTTTTGCTTGGTCTGAGCAACCATATGGGTTTTCATTTGAAGCTAATTTCACAATTTTTTCTAATCCATATTCTTTTTTCACTTCTTCAATCGGTTTTCCAGGTTGATATGGTTTTAGATCTAATAACTGTTCCTTGATATTCATCTGAAGCTACACCTCTTATTATAATCAAATGCGCCTTGGCGTATTTGCGCCCGATTTTTTTCGGGCACGCTCGAAAAGTTTCCTTTGAAAAATCGTGGCATCCGCCGGAGGCTTTAACTTAATTCAGAGAAGTTAGGACTTCTCCTGAATTAAGTTAATAGGATGAAGTACATCACTTACAAAGTTTTTAAAATGATATAGGGCGGCAGCTCTTGTTTCCTCATTTACTAACTCCGGTAGATGCTCTTCAATCTTTTGAATAAGAGCACTTCCCATGATAACCCCATCACAATGGTCTTTAAGTGCTTCTACGTGGGAGGAATTTGAGATACCAAACCCAACCGCTACAGGTATATCGCTATAGCGTTTTACCTCTTGTAAAAATGAGTATACCTCATTATTCAGTGAATTTCGAACACCTGTAACACCAAGAGATGAAACGCAGTATATAAACCCTTGTGCTTGTGAGGCGATTTTTTCAATCCGACCTGAAGAAGTTGGAGCAACAAGAGAGATAAATGTCAAACCCTCATTCTCACATTTTCTTCTGAGGTCTTCACTTTCTTCAAAAGGAAGGTCTGGTACAAGCAAACCGTCTATACCATTTTGTCGCGCTAAAGCGAAAAAGTTTTCTTCTCCTAATTGTAGCACAGGATTGTAATAGGTAAAGATAATTACAGGAATTTTCAATCCTTTTTTTCTCATTTCCGATACAAGTTTCATCGAATTTTCCAGTGTAACTCCATTTTTCAATGCTCGAGCGGAGGCTCTTTGAATAACAGGTCCGTCTGCTAATGGATCTGAATATGGAATTCCTAGTTCAAGGATGGAAGCACCTGCCTCTTGCAAGGAAAGTGCGATTTCAATCGTCACATCTGGATGTGGATCACCTGCAACAATAAATGGAATAAATAATTTTTTAGCCTTGGGCAATCGGTTCGTAAAGGTTGTGTTCATTTGTAGCTCCTCCTTCGTCTAGGTGTGTCATGAGTGAATGGACATCCTTGTCGCCACGACCGGACAAACAAACAAGAATGGATTCTTCTGGTGACATTTCTTTCGCCATTTGGATTGCTTTTGCCATCGCATGTGCAGACTCAATAGCTGGAATAATTCCTTCGATACGAGTGAGCATTTGTAAAGCATCAAGTGCTTCATTATCTGTTACACTTTCATATTTTACTCTTCCGTTATCGGCAAGATAAGCGTGTTCAGGACCAACTCCCGGATAATCAAGACCAGCAGATATAGAATATGGTTCCGTAATTTGACCGTGCTCATCTTGAAGAAGAAATGTAAGCGATCCGTGAATAACTCCTTTAGTTCCTTTTGTAATTGTTGCAGCATGTAAGGATGTATCAACACCCTTTCCTGCAGCCTCAGCACCGACTAAACGTACATCATCATTTAAAAATGGATAGAACATGCCCATTGCATTACTACCGCCGCCAACACAGGCAACGATTGCAGTAGGCAGCTCATTTTCGCGCTTTAGGAATTGTTCTCTTGCCTCATCACCAATGATTCGTTGGAAATCACGGACCATTTTTGGATATGGATGTGGACCAACGACTGATCCAATCATATAGTAGTGATCTTCACAATGCTGCACCCAGTAACGAATCGCTTCGTTAGTTGCATCCTTCAATGTTTGGTTACCACTAGTAGCTGGAATCACTTCAGCACCTAAAAGTCTCATTCGGAATACATTAAGCTTTTGTCTTTCAATGTCCTCTACGCCCATAAAAACCTTACATTCCAATCCAAATTTAGCTGCAACTGTCGCAGCAGCTACACCGTGCTGACCAGCTCCCGTTTCAGCGATTATCTTTTTCTTTCCCATTCTTTTTGCAAGGAGAGCTTGACCAATTGCATTGTTTATTTTGTGGGCTCCGGTATGATTTAAGTCCTCACGCTTCAAAAAGATTTTCGCTCCGCCGAGTTCTTTCGTTAAATGATCAGCATATGTAAGAGCTGTTGGTCTACCTGAATATTCTTTTAAAATACGAATATATTCTTTATGAAATTCCTCATCCCGGTAAGCTTCTTCCAATGCCGTTTCAATTTCTTCTAATGGCTTCATCAATGTTTCAGGAACAAATTTACCCCCAAAATCACCGAATCTCCCATTTGCATTAGGTACGTTCAACACATTTATCCACCCATTTCTCTATAGTTTGTATGATTGTGTGGTCTTTTTTACCTTCATGTTCGATTCCACTGGAGATATCAAATCCATCAATCTCATAGCTTAGAAGATTTTCGATATTGTTCGAATCAATTCCGCCCGCTATGAAACAAGGAACACCCTGTTTTCTTGCTTCTTGCTGATAGATTGGGATGACCTTCCATTCAAACGAAATACCAGAGCCACCCCACAAATTCGCAACCTTTGTATCAACGACATACCCATCGGCAACACCAGCAAACTCCTTCATCGTCCCCGGACCTTGCTTATCATGATGAATGACCTTCCAAACATGTACGCCAGTTTTGTTTTTTACTCGTTTAATAAAATCAACCGATTCTGTCCCGTGGCATTGAATGACGGATAATGGGACATTTTCCAATACCGTTTCGATTTCTTTTAGCTCCGCATTCACAAAGATCCCGACCGTTTTTTTATCTTGTATATCCACTTTTTTCAACCAGTTATTTACATCATCAGGATGTACTTTACGTTGACTGTTTGCAAATATAAAACCGATATAATGAGCTTTGCTTTTCGCAACCACCTGTACATCCTCAAATGAAGTATTTCCGCAATATTTAATGAGAGGCTGCAGCATTTGGAACCTCTCCAAACATTTGCTTAATCCCGATCCCAGGGGATATTGCCTTCATAAAAGCTTCCCCGATCAAAGCAGCCTTTGCTCCATATCGAATGATGTCTTTAATATCCTGTGGAGTGTGAATTCCACTTTCACTTACGATAAGACTATCTGAAGGAGCATCCTTTGCGATTTCTTCAGTATGGGTAATTGAAGTTTCAAATATTTTCAAATTTCGATTATTAATACCGAGAATTTTTGGGGTAAAAATACCGCAAACCTGTTCCAGTGTTTCCCGGGAATGGACTTCAATTAAACACTCTAAGCCTCTTTCATAAGCCTCACAATAATATTCATGTAATTGAGTGGGAGTGAGTGCTTCTCCAATTAGCAAAATGACATCGGCACCGATTTTTTCACTTTGTTTAATTTGTTTTGCATCCACAATGAAATCTTTACGTAACACAGGGATGTTAACGTTCTTCTTAATGTCCATTAAATAGTTGATTGAGCCTTGAAAAAATCGTTCATCTGTTAACACAGATATAGCATCCGCTCGCGCTTCCTCGTATTCAGCCGCGATGGAGACAGGTTGAAAATCCTCTCGTATGACACCTTTTGATGGTGATGCTTTTTTCACCTCAGCAATGATGCCCAGTGAACGATTTGGAGTTGTAAGCGCGTCATATAAAGACTTTCGCTCAACCTCACAATCTATTTCCGGATAGTTTATGTTTTCCACTTCTATTTTCTTTTGTTCAAGGATTTTATTAAGCATAGTACTCCACCTCACGACTTCTTAGCTGTTCAAATTGACTCCTGGCAATTCCAGTTACAATAGCTTCTCTTGCCATCTCAACACCTTCATGAATACTATTTACTTTTCCCGACACATAAATTGCTGCTCCAGCATTTAATAAAACAATATTTGTTGCACTTTGATTGGCTTTACTATATAAAACATCCCGCAACAGGCTGGCACTTTCAATGACAGAAGAAACTTGGATATCCTTCATATTTCCACGTGGAAGATCGACATCTTCAGGTGAAAGGACAAATCTTGTAATCTCACCATCTTTTAATTCCACAATATCTGTTTCAGTTGTAATACTGCATTCATCTAGTCCATCACGGCCTGAAACAAATAAAACATGCTCAGAACCAAGCTTACCGAGGGCATATGCCATTTTTTCCGCATAATCTATTGAGTACACACCCAATACCTGCTTTTTGCATCTAGCCGGGTTTGCCATTGGTCCTAATAGATTAAAAATGGTCCGAAACCCAATTTCCTGTCTAGGAGTTACCGCATGCTTCATCGCTGCATGGTAGATAGGTGCAAACAAGAAACTCATATTTCGTTTGTTTAATGCCTCTTTTGCCTCTTCCCCGGTTGATTGTATTTCAACACCCAAATACTCTAAAACATCGGCACTGCCACTTTTTGATGATACCGCTCGATTTCCATGTTTCGCGACCTTTATTCCCAAGGAAGAAACAACAATTGCGGATGCAGTTGAAATATTAAAGGTAGAAGCACCGTCCCCTCCTGTTCCGCAAGTATCAATCACCTGATCATTCTCATAATCTAGCTGCATCATATGCTCCCTCATCGCTCTTGCAAAACCGGTAATCTCATCGACTGTTTCCCCACGAAAGCGGAGGATTGATAGGAGGCTTGCTATTTGACTGGCTGTTGCATTTCCAGTCATAATCACGTCCATCACTTGATAGCTTTCCTCTTCAGTTAAAACCTCACCATTGATACATTTATTTAAAAGTTGCTTAAACATGAATATCCTCCTTATCAAAAGCGTCCTCAGCTAATTGGATTGTTTGAATTAAGGCACTTGCTTTATTAACCGTTTCCAACCACTCATGCTCTGGAACTGAATCAGCGACGATTCCTGCTCCTGCTTGGACGTAGGCGACACCATCTTTTATGATTGCGGTTCGAATCGTAATACAGGAGTCGATATTGCCATCAAATCCAATATAAGCGATGGCACCCGCATACAAGTTTCTTGCTGTTGGTTCAAGTTCCGAAATAATTTGCATCGCCCTAATTTTAGGTGCTCCAGATACAGTTCCGGCTGGAAATGCAGCAAGCAATGCATCTAATGGGTCAATTTTCTCATCTAACTCACCAGTTACCTTTGAAATGATGTGCATAACATGTGAGAACCGACCGACCTCCATTAGTACTGGTGTTTGAACTGAACCAAATGTAGACACTCTTCCAATATCATTTCTGGCTAAGTCAACCAGCATATAATGCTCTGCCTTCTCTTTTTCGTCCTGAAGCAATTCTGCAGCAAGTGCTTCATCTTCTTCCTCTGTCTTCCCTCTCCGCCTTGTACCTGCAATCGGATGAATTTCCAGATGTTTGTTATGAATTTTAATTAAACGTTCAGGGGAGCTCCCCACAATTTCGATGTCATTGATTTTGATATAAAATAAATAGGGTGAAGGATTTACCATTCGTAAGACCCGATACAACTGAAATCCACTTACCGAAACCGGAATCTCAAAGCGCTGTGATAAAACAGCTTGGAAAATATCTCCGGCGGTAATATAATCTTTTATTTTAACAACCGCATCAAGAAAATCCTGTTTTTCAAAATTTGTTTTTATATCTGTCACATTTGGTATTTCATGTAATTTTGGAAGCAGTAACATTTCACTTTGTTCTTTGTTTTGAACAATTCGCGATAAATACATATTGATTTTTGAATTGGCATGTTCAAAAACAGCTTTTTGAATCCGTTCATCCTCACCGCCATTTAACCGAATAAAGTGAACCACGATCAATTCACGCGATTGATGATCTAACGCCAAAATCGTTTCACAAAAGAAAAATTGGTAGCGTTCCATGTTTAAATCATTGTTTAAATGTTCTTCTACCTTTTCAAAGGTTGAGATTGCATCATAGCCAATGTATCCAACTGCCCCTCCATAAAAGGGAATTTCGATATCGAGTGGCTTTAAGACGAGATAATCCTTGATCCAATTAAAGGCATCCTTCATGGTTTGTTTTTTGACTAAGCTTTGCTGGTTTTCATTTTTCACATAGTAGTGGCCTTTATTTTCATCCATGAACAGAAATGGCTTTAAGCCGATGAATGAATAACGCGACCAATCGGATTCATGATCCTTACTTTCAAGTAAAAAAGATGCTTCATTTTTTAAGTTTTGAAAAATTTGTATGGGTGTCAACGTATCAACTAAGAAACGTTTGACGATTGGAATTGTCCGATAATGCTTGGCATCGGACATAAATGAGGAAAAATCATACGTATTCAATTGGCTCACTCCTCCATAATAAAATGCGCCTCGGCGTATTTTGCGCCCAGATTTTTTTCGAGCAAGCTCGAAAAATTTCCTTTAAAAATCTGTGGCATCCGCCGGAGGCTTTAATTTTATTTAGTTGGGTTAATCCCAACTAAATAAAATTAATATGGAGAATGAGGATTTAGGAGGTGTATTAAAATTTGAATCGCTTTAAAAGGTAAAAAGCGATAAAAATAAACAACCCAAAGACACATACGTATCTTTGGGTAGAAGTACACATAATAAACTCTGCTAACCTCAGCTAAACTCTCTCATTCTCATCTACCCTAAACTCTGCTCTAAAAACTAACTGAAAACTTACTATTCTATGACTATACTAAATATTGTTATTTATCATATCGTATGCACTGCTTTTTTGTCAATGCATTGTTTGTACTTATTAATTTCCTTTAACCGTTGAAAGGTCTGGTCTTAGGACAATGGACCCACTATGGTAAATGTGTTGGACCTCTTCTTGTTTGGCGGTTGTGTTCACTGTCATCATCACACGGATGCACATTTTCAGTGAACCTGGGACCGGAATCTCTCTCATACTCATTACCGGGACAAATGACCAACCATCAATCTGTCTTGCAGCTGCAGCAGGAAAAGCTGCGTCAATATCCTCTGTAACAGAAAATACAATTTGAGCAACATCATTTGCTTCAATCTTGTTTTCAGAAATCATCTCACGTAATAGCTTTTCAGTTGCAGCTAATATTTCTTGTTTATTATTAGTTTCAATTGTTGTAGCACCACGTATTCCCCTTATCATCCTCGCCCCTCCTTTTTACATCTAAATGCCTATTTATTGAAATTCCTTCAAATAACTGAGTAATTGCTCATCTTCAATATCTTGAATGGCAGTCTCACCAATATTTTTTAATAAGACCATTTTCACTTTTCCAGCGGTCGCCTTTTTATCATGCTTCATACGTTCAAGAAGCTTTTCACAAGCTAATCCGTTTGGGATGGTTGTCGGGAATTCAAATAAACGAAACCATTCCCTAATCTTTTCAGATGAAAGGTCGATATTAAAGATTTTTTCGCTCACTTTTAATGCAAAAATCATTCCAATTGCGACCCCATCACCGTGGGTTATCTTCCCATATCCTGACTCTGCTTCAATTGCATGACCTAAGGTATGACCAAAATTCAAGATAGCCCGGAGACCTTTTTCCTGCTCATCCTCGGAAACAACTTTAGCTTTTACAGCTACACCCTTTAATACAGCATATTGGAGTTTTTCACCTTTTAAGTCATCCAAGGATGAAATTTCCTCCGTGAGCCACTGGTAAAATTCTGGATCCCAGATAAGTCCATGTTTAATGACTTCTGCAAAGCCGGACCGCAGCTCTGGCCTAGGTAATGACTTCATTAATTCAATATCATATAGAACTGCATTCGGTTGATGGAAAGCACCAATCATGTTTTTCCCAAGATTATGATTAATGGCTACCTTTCCTCCTACAGCACTGTCATGGGCAAGCAATGTTGTTGGTATTTGGATAAATGGAATGCCACGCATGAAAGTTGCCGCGACGAATCCAGCCAAGTCCCCTACAACACCCCCACCCAATGCAAGGATCACTGAAGAACGATCCAATCCTTTTTCAAGCGCAAAGGTCTGGCATTGATAATACATATCAAAAGATTTTGCACTTTCCCCAGCAGGAATCACAAATGATAAGGACTCATCGTATTTTTGTTTAAGAATGTCGAGCACTTTATCTAAATAAAGTGCAGCAACAGACTCATCACTTATGACGAGAACCTTTGATACCGATTTACATGTATCCTGTATAACTATGGGCAGTTGATCGATAATTTCAGTGCCGATGTACATTGGATATGTTTTCGATTTTGTAGCAATGGTCAATTTGTCCATTAAAAATCCCTCGAATACTCACGTATTTCCGCAACATTTTTTTGAATTAGGTCGATTCTGTCTTGTCCAAATTGTTCAACAATTGCATTCGCAACTTCCCAAGCTACTACGGCTTCAGCAACAACTGAAGCAGCAGGAACAGCACAGCTATCAGATCTTTCAATACTTGCTTCAAATACTTCCTTTGTTTCAATATCTACACTTTTTAGTGGTTTATATAAAGTTGGAATTGGTTTCATGACACCTCTAACAACGATTGGCATACCGTTTGTCATGCCGCCTTCAAATCCACCTAAATTATTCGTTCTTCTCTGGTAACCATTTTCTTTATCCCAAATGATTTCATCATGAACTTGACTTCCAGGGATTCTTGCTGCATCAAAACCAATACCAAATTCAACACCTTTAAAGGCATTGATACTTAGCATGGCAGCACCAATTTTTGAATCTAGCTTTCTATCATAATGGACATAGCTACCCACACCTGCAGGCACGCCTTCAACAATGACTTCCACAATTCCACCGATTGAGTCACCATTTTTCTTTGCTTCATCAATCGCATTCATCATTTGGACGCCTGCTTCATCATCAAGACACCTTACAGGTGATTCTTCCGTTTTTGTTTTTAATTCTTCAATGCTTGAATATGTCGTATCCTTAGCTCGAACACCGCCAATTTCAAGTACATGTCCAGCCACCTTGATTCCTAAGGAAGCTAAGAATTTTTTAGCCACAGCACCAGCTGCTACACGCACTGTTGTTTCACGTGCAGAGGATCTTTCTAGAACATTACGCATATCACGATGACCATATTTCATGGCCCCGTTAAGGTCTGCATGTCCAGGACGCGGACGCGTAATTTTACGCTTAATATCCTCTTCCTCTTCCTCTGTAATCGGCTCGATACCCATAATTTTTGTCCAGTGCTTCCAGTCATTGTTTTCAACGACCAAGGCAATTGGGGAACCTAGTGTTTTACCATGTCTTACACCACTTACGATTTGTACTTGGTCTTTTTCAATTTGCATTCTACGGCCCCGGCCATGCCCTTTTTGGCGTCTTGCAAGTTCAAGGTTAATATCCTCAGTAGTTAATTCAAGACCTGCAGGTACACCTTCAATGATTGTTGTAAGCTGTGGTCCATGTGATTCTCCGGCTGTTAAATATCTCATTTATGTTACCCCCTTATATGATAAAGCGAAAAGTGTATTTCACTTTCGTAATTTAAAGCGATTATGTACCAATATATCATAATCTTTGTAAATCCGGATAGATTTTTTCAAAAATTTCTATGATTTTGCATTTACTAGATCAAATGTGCCTTAGCACATTTGCGCCCGATTTTAGGCTCACACGATGTGGGTCATGAAGACGTTGCCACAGGATGTGGCGTCTTTAGTCTTCGATCTTACTGATCGAAAAATTACATTTAAAAAATCGTGGCATCCGCCGGAGGCATAACTTTATTCATTAGAAGTTTAGGACTTCTGATGAATAAAGTATAAAGAAAAAGAATTTACCAAATGGCAAATTCGATTCATATATATTAACAAACAATAGTAGATTTGTCATTTTTCTGACTGTTTATTTTTTCGGTAAAAGAATGTATCCTCTGTTTCCAGACCAAACGAGGCCGGATTGAATATTTGTTCGGTGCTCCCAACAAATAAGATTCCATCGTTTCTAAGAGCGTCACTAAATTTGTTATAAAGCATGTCCTTGGCCTCTTCCGTGAAATAGATTAAGACATTTCGACAGATAATTAAGTCAAAATTGGTTCCAAAGGAATCTGCTAATAAATTTTGTTTTTTAAAAGTCACTGCCTTTTTTATATCCGAATGGATCTTGTAAAAAGCACCATCCTGGGTGAAGTAGCGCTTTTTCATGTCTGAAGGCAATTCTTGAAGCGAGCGTTCTGGATATACACCCATCCTTGCTCTAGTAAGAATATTTTCATCAATATCAGTGGCCAATATGGATATTTGATGTAAAGGTAAAAATTTTGAAAGAATCATTGCTATTGTATACGGCTCTTCACCAGCTGAGCATGCTGCACTCCACACTTTAAGCTTCCGATTTTGTTGAAGTAATTTTGGAAGAATTTTTGTTTCTAGTACTTCCCACCGTTTCGCGTTCCGATAAAACTCTGAAACATTGATCGTCATCCGATCTAAAAACTCATACAAAAGCTCATTATCTTTTTCAATCCCTTTAAAATATTCCTGAAAGTTTGAAAAACCTCTTTTCTCATATAATGAAGTGAGTCTTCTTACCATTTGGGCTTCTTTATATAAACCTAAATCAATTCCTGTTTTTCTTCTTATCTGTTCGGTAAATAATATGTAATTCTTGTCCATAGCTTCTCCTCAAAAAAACATCATTCTTAGGGGCTGAAAATCCTTTAGAAAAACCAGCCCCCAAATAGAGCTGGTTTTTTTGTTGGATTAGTAAATCCAGTTATTGATTAGCTTATCGTAGGCTACTAATTCTTCTTCTTTGAAGAATAAAGAAATTTCGCGTTCAGCACTAGCTGGTGAATCAGAACCATGGATAACGTTCTTTCCAACAGTTAATCCAAAATCACCACGGATTGTTCCAGGCAGTGCATCCTTTGGATTTGTTGCACCCATCATTTGTCGAGCAGTTGTAATTACATTCTCACCCTGCCATACCATTGCAAAAACTGGTCCAGATGTGATGAAATCAACTAGTTCTCCGAAGAATGGTCGCTCTTTATGCTCACCGTAATGAACGCCAGCAAGATCTTCTGAAGCCGCCATCAATTTAGCACCTACTAATTGAAAGCCCTTTCTTTCAAAACGTGAAACAATCTCACCAACTAGTTGACGCTGTACGCCATCAGGCTTAATCATTAAAAATGTTTTTTCCATAACTGTCTCCACCCCACCAAAATATGTATAATAGTCTCTTTTTAGCGACCAATCAAAATAGTAACACTATTTTGATTGGTTAGCAATAATAATCCTAAAATTTTCTTTTCCCTATATATTTCGCGACATTATACAGTGTATTTTTGGCACGACTAGAAGGCAATTCTTCTAAAATCTTGTATGCTTTTTCTAAATAACGATTGCTTAACGCCTCAGCCTGTTTGATTCCATCTGATTGTTTAATAGATGTAATTAGTGGTTTAACCTCAGCTGCTGTTGTACGTTCTGACACTTGGATAATTTGTTGTTTAAGGTTTTCATCCTTCATCGCATACAGAACTGGCAATGTAATATTACCTTGCATGAGATCGCTGCCAGCAGGTTTACCCAATTGTTCATCAGTACCAGTGAAGTCTAGAATATCGTCTGTAATTTGGAATGCCATCCCCACATAATAACCATATAAAAACAGTTTTTTATGAACTTCAGCAGGGACATCTGCAGCTACTGCTCCTAATTGGCAGCTGCTCGCAATTAATAGGGCCGTCTTCCGCTTTATTCTACGTAAATAACAGCGCAGGTTTTGATCAAAACGATATTTATCTTTAATTTGTTCGATTTCACCTAAACAAACCTCGACAATTGTGTGTGCAAGCAATTTATGTAATAAGGGATTCGGTAGCTTTGTAATAATTTCTAGTGAGCTACCTAGAATATAATCCCCAGCATACATCGCTATCTTATTATCCCATTTTGCCTTAATGGTAGGCTTACCGCGCCGAAGATCTGCATCATCAATCACATCATCATGCACAAGTGATGCCGTATGAATTAGTTCAAGTGTTACAGCAACATTTTTTATTACATCAATATCATATTTCCCAAATTTTCCTCCTAAAAGGACAAAAACGGGGCGTAGTCGTTTACCGCCGGATTGCAATAAATGCAACCCAGCCTGTTGAAGAACCGGATGCTTCCCTTTGATGGAAGCCTCCAATTCTTTTTCTATAATTGCTAAATCTGTATTCAAATACGAATACATCAAAGATAATCTCATCGGTTTCACCTTAGTCTCAAAATATGAAGCGATCAACTTTTTCTTTTATAACCCAAATGCATTGCAGCTACACCTAAAGTGTATGGTTTCACTTCAATATCAGTTAAGCCTGCTTTCCGAAACATGTTTGCAAGCTCTTTCATTCCCGGAAAATCGCGGGCGGATTCCTGAAGCCATGAATATTCCTGATAACTTTTTGCAAAAAGCTTTCCAAAGATAGGCATGATAAAACGAAAATAGAAAAAGTATAATTGTCTAAATCCGATCATCGTAGGCTGAGATGTTTCCAAACATACAACCATTCCCCCTGGCTTTACTACCCGATGCATTTCTTTTAAAACGGTCATGTAATCAGGAACATTTCGAAGGCCAAAGCCAATCGTTACATAATCAAATGAGTTATCCTCAAACGGAAGCTCCATCGCATTACCATGTATCAATTCCACCTGATTTAACTTTAGCTTGTCTACTTTCTCTTGACCGATTTTAAGCATGTTTTTACTAAAATCAAGACCGACCACTTTTCCCTCTGGACCTATCTTCTCAGCAAGGGTAATGGTCCAATCAGCAGTGCCGCAGCAAAGGTCAAGGGCAGATGATCCTTCTTTGACATTCATTCGTTTCATTGTATCCTTACGCCAAGCTATATGTTGTTGGAAGCTGATTACGGAATTCATTTGGTCGTAATTTTTATATATTTTTTCAAATACATGATGTACTCGTTGTTCTTTAGATTGCTCCATAATTACCCTTCTTCCACGCTTCTTTTCAATGATAATGCAGTACCTTTAAGAAGTAATTCATTAATACGGCTAAGTAGCATTTTATTTATTTTAGGGTTTGTTTTTAAGGACTGTTCAAGCTTTTTGCTTACGTGAGAAAGATGTATGTTAAATTCATACATAACATCCATTTTCTGTTCTTTCTCTTCCCCCGAGACTATTTTCTTTAGCGTCTTAAAAAGAATCGAATTTCCATCTTCTACGTATTGGTCTCTTTCACGCAATAGTCTTTTAAGCAATAAAAAGTTTTGGACGAGTTCTTCCCATTTTTTTATTTGAAAACGATTCACGATTTTTCGGAAGACAGCAGATTCAACTACTGTCACACATGAAAATAGCTTATCTATCTGTTCATGATCCATTTGATACAAATAAATTTTTGCTTCATTTACGTCTTTAATACCTTCTGCAAGTATACGTATGAAGGTTATATCGGAAGCTTGGGCAAGTAGATAATAATACAAACCACTAAAATAGTCTCCTGCCAAGACTGCCAACTGTTGACCACGCATACGTTCATCTGAAAAAGTAATTCGATTGGGGACTGTTTCATGGGTATCTAATGCCTGTTGAACAAGCATAGTGGTTACTATATAATTTGTTAATTGCTCTTTTGGCAAAAGCAAATCCTCGCAAATGGAGTATAACAATAATAGTTTATCCTCATCTATACTCGGTGTTTCCATATATCTTTGAAGGTACGAGTGTCTTGTTTTATCCTCAATACGCTCCTTAAGATTGGCAACTATTTCCTTGATATCATGCAAATCAATCACCCTTGTTTCCCCAAATTAAATAATCAATCAAATACGCCTTGGCGTATTTGCGCCCGATTTTTTTCGAGTCTGTCTCGAAAAATTTCCTTTAAAAAATCGTGGCATCCGCCGGAGGCTTTAACTTTATTCAGTCTGCTGAATAAAGTTAATCTATTTTAATCTTCATTATATTAGTCTTTATAAAACAACGTTAATTATAACATACATCCCTTAGTTTTTCCCTTAGTTTTATTCATTCCAAAAGAAAAAGCAGGATTTACCTGCTTATTTTTTTGAATCCGATTCAGTTTCTCCATGACTTGTTTGGATAAATGCATGACCACGTATTTTGATGGCTGACGTATGTTCTGTGAATTGTGCAATCATGACTTCACCTTTATCTAACTTCTCCGAATGATGAAAGCGCGTATCAGATCCTCTCGTTAATCCGATAACATTCACACCATCTTCTGCAGCTTTGATTACGATAAATTCTGAGTTTGAATTATTTTTACTCATCCTACTTCACTCCTATGAATGCTATGTATAGGAAGCATTTCAACTCATACAACACAATTTTGTGCAGATAAGTGAAACCCATATCTTTTTTACTATCTCGTAATTTTTTGCGGATGTCAATTCTTAATTAATGATAGTACTTCACTGCGAGCGGCTGGGTCTTTTTGTAAAATTCCCCGAACAGCAGAAGTAACGGTTTTTGCCCCAGGCTTTTTGACACCGCGCATGGTCATACACATGTGCTCTGCTTCAATGACCACCATTACTCCGTGAGGTTGAAGTGTTTCAACAATGGAATCAGCTATAGTTGACGTGATTCTTTCTTGTAATTGAGGTCTTTTTGCAACAGCTTCTACAGCCCGTGCAAGTTTGCTTAAGCCCGTTACTTTTCCGCCCTTAGGAATGTAGGCAACATGTGCATGACCATAAAATGGGACAAGATGGTGCTCACACATGGAGAAAAATGGGATGTCTTTTACAAGCACCAATTCTTCGTGTTCTTCGCCAAAAACGGTTTTAAAGTATTCTTTCGGGTCTTCTTGCAGACCTGCGAAAACTTCGGCATACATTTTTGCCACACGTTTTGGTGTATCAACTAGCCCTTCTCTCTGTGGTTCTTCCCCAATTGCTTCTAAAATCATTGTAACTGCTTGCTCTATTTTTTTATAATCTATGGAAGTCATACGCCACCCCCTCCTCTTATCGCATACTACTAGTCCATTGATTCTAGCATATTTATCGATATAAAACAAAAAAGAGCCGTAAGAAAACGACTCTTTTTGTATCTTTCACATAGTTTATGTAAAATTATTTTACTGCATCTTTCAACGCTTTACCTGGTTTAAATGCAGGAACCTTGCTTGCAGCGATTTCGATTTCTTCACCAGTTTGAGGGTTACGACCTTTACGAGCTGCACGCTCACGTACCTCAAAGTTACCAAATCCGATTAACTGAACTTTGTCTCCACCCTTAAGTGCTTCAAGAATAGAATCAAAAACTGCATCAACAGCCTTTGTAGCGTCTTTCTTAGAAAGTTCAGCACTTTCGGCTACAGCGTTAACTAATTCTGTTTTGTTCATGACATTCACCTCCTCCCAAACGAATATTTCAAACCATATGAATAATCATTCATTGCACCTTAAATCTTACTCCAGCAAGTATCTTCTACATTCGCTTGATGCTAACATGCCTTATAATAAACGATAATTAGACATATTTCAATATGTTTCAACAGAAACTTTACCTTTTTATGTATATTTCACCAAAAAAGTTATATTTATTGTAAAAAGCTTATCATATTCGCATTTAGTAAGCAAATATCCAAATGCGCTAGTGCCTTGAAAGAGGAACATCGACTAACTACTGCCACGTCCTGTGGCAAACGCCTATGTCAGCACTTCCTCGAAAATGCAATGCATTTTCTTCGTGCGATGATTATGCTGTCGAAGCTTTCCTTGTCTTGTGCAAGTCCGACAAGCATAAGAAAAGCCGGCTAGAAGGATTGGCTTATGACCTCGAGGGGCTAGGCGCTGGAGCTGAACGCAAAAATCAATTTTATAAGTTTCCATAAAAAAAAGACTCCCAAAAGGAGCCTGCATCCTATAATATGATAGCAATTAATCCGCCTGAACCTTCGTTAATGATTCTTTCAAGGGTTTCTTTCAGCTTGTAGCGTGCATTTTCAGGCATTAAGGACAATTTCGCCTGGATGCCCTCGCGTACAATGGAGCTTAATGATCTACCAAAGATATCTGAATTCCAGATTGAAAGTGGATCATCCTCAAAATCTTGCATTAAGTAACGGACCAATTCTTCGCTTTGTTTTTCTGTACCAATAATCGGTGCAAATTCAGATTCAACATCCACCTTAATCATGTGGATAGATGGCGCAACAGCTTTTAAGCGAACCCCAAACCTTGAACCCTGGCGGATGATTTCAGGCTCATCTAAGCTCATATCAGATAGCGCTGGTGCTGCAATTCCATAGCCTGTTTGCTTTACCATTTTTAACGCATCTGCGACTTGATCATACTCTGCTTTAGCATGAGCAAAGTCTTGCATGAGCTGTAAGAGATGATCTTTTCCGCGAATCTCGACACCTACAACTTCCTTAAGAATTTGATCATATAAATCATCTGGAGCATATAAATCGATTTCAGCTACACCCTGCCCCATTTCGATTCCAGCTAAGCTTGCTTGGTCAATAAAGTCATACTCACTAAATTGTCCAACGACACGGTCAACATCGCGTAAACGCTTGATATCTTGGACTGTGTCCTTTACAGCGTCCTGATAGCTTTCACGTAACCAATGATCCTCACGTAAGACCATTACCCAGCTTGGCAGATTAACATTTACCTCTAAGACTGGGAACTCATAAAGTGCTTCACGTAAAACATTGAATACATCTGCGTCACGCATGCTTTCAACACTCATCGCTAAAACTGGAATATCATATTTTTCATTTAATTCTTTTCGAAGAGCATCTGTTTCCGGGTGATGTGGATGCACTGTGTTAATAACCATAATAAATGGTTTTCCTACCTCTTTTAATTCAGCTATTACACGCTCTTCTGCTTCAATATAATCTCTTCTAGGAATTTCTCCAATTGAGCCATCTGTTGTGACAACGACACCAATTGTAGAATGCTCCTGAATGACTTTTCGAGTGCCAATCTCTGCTGCTTCATGGAACGGGATTGGCTCTTCATACCAAGGAGTATTAATCATCCGAGGACCATTTTCATCCTCATATCCCTTTGCACCCGGAACTGTGTACCCCACACAATCCACAAGTCGAATGTTCACATTAAGTCCTTCCTCAACATGAACAGATACAGCTTGATTTGGAACAAATTTTGGTTCAGTTGTCATGATTGTTCTTCCAGCAGCGCTTTGTGGCAGTTCATCCTGTGCCCGAGCTTTATCAGCTTCACTACCGATATTAGGTAAGACTACTAATTCCATGAACTTCTTTATGAAAGTAGATTTGCCTGTTCTTACTGCACCAACGACTCCTAAATATATATCGCCACCGGTACGCTCAGCGATATCTTTGAAAATATCTACCTTTTCCAAGTGTGATCCCTCCCGATTTTACAGTTCTTGGGATAATTTTATCCGTTTACTACATATTCTAGGACATTATATTTGTATGACGTTGTCCTAATTAAATATGACTATTTTAAGAAAAAAATTCCCCCCATAATATGTAGCAGTAAAATTAAGTTCAAAAAGACCGTTTAAAAACACCCTAGCAAGCTATTTTTCTTACACTTTTTGAACAAAGTAAAAACCCTTCCCTTAGAGTTTATGTCTAAAAGAAGGGTTCATGACTTAATTGTCTAAAAAAATTGGTTCATTTGCGTCATTAATTGTATATGGCATGGAATTGGTCGGGACGAACATCGAATGGTCTACTAAAATATTCCGAATATCATCACCTGTTTGATAAGTATGCTCATACTTTGTTAAATACTCATATAAATCGATTCGATAATCTACAACAATTTCATTAGTGCTCGTTATCAGGAGCGGCAGGTTTTTTCCTGTGAATGGGCTAATAACAAACGGTTCTTCTTTCAAGCCCAACTTGCTATAATCCAATGTAAATACATTTGTTTGAAGCTGTTCCTTAAATGGCGCATAATTATTTGATGAACGATACATTTGCACTCGCAAATTCAGTTCACTAATTTCTTCTGAAATTCGAACATCTAAAAGTTTAACCGTTGGGTTTGTTTCCACATTTACTAAAACATATAAATAAACTCCACCCGTTTCATATGCATTTCCGGGAGGCTCAGCTATGTATCTTGGTGAAATTCGCGTAAAATCAATCGGATATTTTTGATAAATAGGGGTCTCCATATCTCTCGTTTTAATTGGCAAGAGACCTCCAGTATCCTCTTTAAATTGATCAACAGCCCTTTGAACAGCTGCGATTTGATCCTCATAGGGGATTTGGTTTTGAGAAAGCTTTTCTTTCGGATAAAGACACCCTGTAAGTAATGATAATGAAAAAACAATGACCAACAGCTGTAACGTAACTCTCATTTTAATACCATCCTTATGTTTGTATCTTTACTCACTAACTGGCCCGCTAAACACAACTAAGAAAATAATAATTCCTGCTAGAATCATAAAAAGATATGCAATCGCGGCTACTATTCCTTTTAGGAAGCCCTTTAGTTTATAACGGCTAAGATAAATGGCTATGACAGCAATAGCCATAAATGCCATTCCTGCAAATGATATCCACATTTTTAGTAATCCTGGTGTCACCTTTTTCACTCCCTTGTCCAACTCTAACATTCCGTCAAATATTATATCATAATACTTCCACACAAACTAAGGCTATATTTTTAATTGTTACTTGTTACAACCAAAAAAGCTGAAGTAAAGAGGGGCGTCTCTACTTCAGCAAGTGTAAAACTAAATATTCCCTTTTACCCAATCGCTCAGACCTACAGTATACTACGTTGCATTTTATGCTAAAACAGCATGATATGTATCGTCTCATGCCTATTTTTCACAAGAAAGTGCAAACTTTTTACTCACTAGAATTTTCTTGCTTGCGAAATTGTTAGGAAATCCCGCTATTTATTTTTCTCCTTGCCATCATATGCAAAAAAAATGAACTCTGTGTGATATTTTTTTACATTGTTCCATTTTCTAGATAGTTAAAGAGATCAGCCATTTCGTTTGTTTTCCCTCTGGCCATTAGTTGATCAACTGCAGCTTTTGGTGATTGATTATTGAAAAGAACGTCATATAGGGCAAAAGTGATCGGCATGGACACATCCATTTTTTTAGCTAGCTGATATGCTGCTTTTGTCGTTCTGACACCTTCGACGACCATTCCCATATTTTCAAGGACTTCTTCAAGACTTTGTCCTTTACCAAGTAAATTTCCTGCACGCCAGTTTCGGGAATGAACACTCGTACACGTTACAATTAAATCACCAATTCCGGTTAATCCTGCAAATGTTAGTGGGTTTGCACCCATTTTGCTGCCTAAACGGGAAATCTCCGCTAACCCCCGAGTAATAAGTGCAGCCTTTGCATTATCTCCATATCCGAGACCGTCTGTAATTCCAGCAGCTAAGGCAATAATATTCTTTAAAGCCCCACCAATTTCGACGCCAATAATATCAGGGTTTGTATAGACGCGGAAATGTTGATTAATGAATAGGTCCTGAACGTATTCAGCAGATTCCATATTTTTAGATGAAACAGTTACAGTTGTTGGATGACGAAGCACCACTTCCTCAGCATGGCTTGGCCCAGAAAGAACAACAACATCTGTTAAAAGATTTGATGGCATTTCTTCCTCAATCATTTCGGAAATCCGCTTTAATGTGTCTGGTTCAATCCCTTTACTCACATGAATGATCGTTAATGGTGTTGAAATGACTTGACTAATTTTTTGAAGAACTTCTCGAATTGCCTTTGTAGGAACAGCAAGCACAATTGTCTTGACATCCTTTAACACCTTGCTTAAATCCGAATATCCAATGATTGTTTCCGGCAGTTCAATTGATGGAACATATTTGGAATTCGTATGTTTCGTATTGATTTCATCAACCTGTTGTTGTCGATGTGACCAGATGCGAACCTCATGATCATTGTCAGCAAGAACAAGTGCAAGTGCGGTTCCCCAGCTGCCAGCTCCAACAACCGTTACCTTCTCCATTACTTCCTCCCCTTCCTATTTTCTAGCTCTTGAGATTAGCTTTATTGGTGTACCTTCAAATCCAAACGCATCCCTAATACGGTTTTCTAAGAAACGTTCATATGAAAAATGCATTAATTCAGGATCATTTACAAATACAACAAAGGTTGGCGGTTTAATTGCAACCTGTGTAACGTAATAAATTCGCAGGCGATTTCCCTTATCCGTAGGTGTTGGGTTCATTGCCACAGCGTCCATGATGACATCATTTAGTACATTTGTTTGTACACGCGCTGAATGATTTTCGCTAGCGATATCAATCATTGGAATTAAGGTATGAATCCGTTGTTTTGTTTTGGCGGATAAGAAAACAATCGGTGCGTAATCAAGGAAAAGGAAATGATCACGAACTTTTTTTTCAAATTCCCTCATGGTTTTCTCGTCTTTTTCGATTGCATCCCATTTGTTCACAACAATTACAATTGCCCTACCTGCCTCATGAGCATATCCGGCAATTTTTTTATCCTGTTCTATAATACCTTCTTCAGCATCAAGGACAACAAGGACGACGTCGGAGCGTTCGATAGCCTTAAGGGCCCTTAACACACTGTATTTCTCCGTGCTTTCATAGACCTTGCCTTTTTTCCGCATCCCTGCTGTATCAATGATGACATACTCTTTTCCATCGATTGTGTATTTTGTGTCTATCGCGTCCCTTGTTGTTCCTGCAATATCACTTACAATAACTCTTTCTTCACCTAACAAGGAATTCACTAGTGATGACTTTCCTACGTTTGGACGACCAATTAGAGAAAATTTAATGACATTGTCGTCATAGTCTTCTTCTCCGCCCTGTGGAAAATGCTTTACTACTTCATCCAGCAAATCCCCAAGCCCAAGACCATGTGAACCTGAAATAGGGATCGGTTCACCGAATCCTAATGCATAAAAATCGTAAATGTCTGTTCTCATTTCAGGGTTGTCCACTTTATTGACTCCTAAAACAACAGGTGTTTGGGATCGGTATAAAATTTTCGCAACCTCTTCGTCCGCGCTTGTTACGCCTTCACGGCCACTTGTCATAAATATAATCACATCTGCTTCATCAATCGCGATTTCCGCTTGATGTCTAATTTGTGCAAGAAATGGTTCATCACCAATATCGATGCCGCCTGTATCAATAATGCTAAATTCTTGATTAAGCCATTCGCCCGAACTATAAATTCGATCCCTTGTTACTCCAGGAATATCTTCTACAATTGATACCCTTTCTCCTACTATACGATTAAAAATTGTTGATTTCCCTACGTTTGGTCGACCAACAATTGCCACAACTGGTTTTGCCACATGCGTTCTTCCCTTCTAAACTTATCTCTACTACATATATCACATAAAAAATGATTAAAATCAATGTTATGTAATTAAGAAAAGCGCAAGGCGCCCGTCTATCGGCGACAAGCATAAGACGAGCGCTGACAGAAGGTGCATTTTACCTTCCGAAGCGATTGGCTTATGACCTCGATCCGATGGCGCCTGGAGCTAGACACTGAAACTAAGAAACCCTTCTACGTCAGAAGGGTCATGCTTTTACATTTTATCAAAAATAAATGGTAACAACAATCAATTGTTTAGTGATTTACGATAATGTACAAATTCCCGCTGATTTCGTGTATGCTTCATCTAAGCTTACACATTTATACTAGCCGTGTTTCTCCTTCGTATTTTTTTGGACCATTACATCAACATGGTGCAGCAGCATTTCCAATAAGGACCAAACAAAAATAAAACAAAAACTAATTGAAATAACATCTAAAAAGACAAATGAACCAATTTCATATGAAAAATTGACATTATTAATAATCATTCCATAGAAAATATCACCCTGTATGGCACCAATTAAAAGCCCTGCTAATCGCAGACGGAAATCCTTTAATAGCATTAATGTTACGTATATTAAGGCGGCTCCAAGCATCAAATTACGATTAAAAAAAAGCCACACTGGATCATACAATTCAAACATGAGGAAGCTACAATAAGCTAAAGAAATGGTAAGAATACAAATAAGCATATAAAACACTTGTTTTTTCGGTCTTTTCGAGATCTCTTTGATACAAAAAAAGAAAATAAGAAAAATAATGCAATTTATTTTGATACCACCCACTCCAACATAATAGGGTGATAATATTATGGATACTAAAAACAAAATAGACAGGAGCAGCCTTTCCTTGTTTTTCTTCATAAGAAAAGTACTACATACCCAGGCCATCCAAAAAATCCAATAAAATAATGCTCCGTCCACTTCTCCACCTCCCATTATTCCCATTATGGCTCGAAAATATGAAATTTAACCCTATTTGTATACCAAAAATCCTTTTATGAAACAATAATAAAATGAATTCAAAAAAAGGATTATCCCTACATAAAATTCCCTATTCATGGAAACATATGTAGGATGAAAAAGGAGGAAATAAAATGGGTAGAGATAGACAGGAAAAAAAGCTTAAAAAAGCACGTGTGGTTGAGTCAGACCGCGACCAATCCCTCGATTATAAAGGTGCTACAAGATTGGATACACCTGAAGAAGCAAGAGATATGAATCGAATGAACCCAGAATAAAAAGCACTCACCCGAGATCATTGGGTGAGTGCTTTTTTAACGTTTTATGTCTAGCTCCAGCGCCTAGCCCCTCGAGGTCATAAACCAATCCGTCAAGAAGGATAAAAGGCATCCTTCTCGCCGACTTTACTTATGCTTGTCGGACTTGCACAGGACAAGGAAAGCTTCGACAGCATAATCATCGCACGAAGAAAATGCATTGCATTNNTGCTGACATCAACGTTTGCCACAGGACGTGGCAGTAGTTAGTTGATGTTCCATTAAGAGGCGCTTGCGCTTTTCTTTATTATTTTAATTTGTTTAATTGGTCGCCTATTACTTCACCAAGCTGGAAACCGCCTGTTTCCTCTTGTTGTTGGTATTGACGAAAGTCTTCTTCCAGATTTTCTTCAAGTTCTCGCATGCTTAAAGAAATACGTTTTTCAGACTCGTTTAATTCTAGAACCTTTACTTGTACCGCTTGACCCTCTTTTAATACTTCATGAGGAGTAGCGATATGTTTGGAAGAAATTTGTGAAATATGAACAAGTCCTTCAACACCAGGTAAAACTTCAACAAATGCACCGAAAGAAACAAGTCTTCTTACTGTTCCTTCAACCACGTCTCCAACTGATAACTTCTCGGAAATGTTTTCCCATGGTCCAGGTAATGTTTCTTTCACAGACAATGAAATTCGTTCATTGTCACGGTCAACAGATAAAACTTTTACCTTAATTAATTGTCCTTCTTTAACAACATCGGATGGTTTTGACACATGCTCATGTGAAAGCTGAGAAATATGGACTAATCCATCAATGCCGCCAATATCAACGAAAGCACCGAAATCCGTTAATCGTTGAACGGTACCTTCGAGCACAGCTCCAACATGCAATGAATCTAGAACCTGTTGCTTTTTATTTTTTTGATTTTCTTCCACAACAGCACGGTGAGATAAGATTACTCTGTTTTTCTCACGGTCCAGTTCAACCACTTTAACTGTTAAGGCCTTGTCTTTATAATCGGAGAAATCCTCTACATAATAATTCTCAACTAAAGATGCAGGAATAAATCCTCTTACGCCAAGGTCAACAACTAATCCACCTTTAACAACATCTTTTACAACTGCTTCAAATACTTCACCAGAGTTGAATTTCTGCTCTAAATCATCCCAGGCTTTAGATGCTAGTACCGCTTTTTTAGATAAAATTAAAGCGTCTTCTTCTACTTTTGTAACAGAAAGCTCTAATTCCTCGCCTTCTGATACAACATCACTTGCTTTTTCTACATGCAGGCTGGAAAGCTCACTAATTGGGATAATGCCATCTAACTTACTGTTCTCCACTGAAACAAATACTTGTTTTTCCTCTACCTTTGTTACCTTGCCAGTAATTACATCACCAACCTGTAACTCTTTGTACTCGACTTGATTCATATCCTCTGCCATTCCAATTACCTCCTTCAAAGTCCAACACAAAAAAACACTTTATGTATGAATAAATTAATATCAAATGCGCCTTGGCGTATTTGTGCCCGATTTTTAGGCCCACAGGAAGCGGGTCATAAAGACGTTGCCACAGGAAGTGGCGTTCTTAGTCTTTGATCTTACTGCTCGAAAAATTTCCTTTAAAAAATCGTGGCATCCGCCGGAGGCTAATTTTATTAAGTAGAGGTTTAAACCTCTACTTAATAAAATTAAAAATATTCTTTTAATTAACTTCTAATAAATAGAGTTATTTGTCAAGTAGAAACTCTTAATCTATTGATATTTTTCCTGTATTTCTCTTATGGAATCCATAATTTTATCGGTTACTACATCTGCAGAAGCTTTCTCTTCACGGAAAGTTTCCATATCAACTGGCTTTCCATAGACAACCCTTAATTTACCAAACATTTTATAGGGTCCTATAATCGCACAAGGCACGACCGCACAGTCTGTTCGTAATGCAAAAAAGCCAATTCCGGATAATCCTTTTCCAAGCTTCCCATCTTTACTTCTTGTACCTTCAGGAAAAATCCCTAACACTTTCCCCTCTTTCAATACCTTTAGTGCGGTTCTGAGTGATTCCCGATCACTCCCCCCGCGCTTTACCGGGAATGCATTGATATTTGGTAAAATCGAACCTAATATAGGAACCTTAAACAATTCTGCCTTTGCCATAAAGTGAATCGGTCTTGGAGATGTAACGCCAACAACAGGCGGATCTAAATTGTCAATATGATTTGAACAAATCAAGACTCCACCTTCCTTTGGGATATTCTCCTTACCCAAGACCTCAATCCGGTAAAGAGGTTTGATAATTACTCCAACCAATCCCCTTGCAAATGGATACAGATTCATACCATTCAGATCCTTTCCTTTACAACATCCGCAATTTTTGCGACAACTTCTTCGATGCTTAACGATGTTGTATCAATTTCAATCGCATCCTCTGCTTTTCGCAACGGGGCAACCTCACGCTCGGAATCTAATTTATCCCTTAATGCAATTTCTGATTTTAATTGTTCTAAATCAGACTGATAGCCTTTTGATAGATTTTCTTCATGGCGGCGCTCGGCCCTTTCATCAACGGAAGCAAGCAAAAATATTTTCACTTCAGCATTTGGAAGTACATGAGTACCAATGTCCCTTCCATCCATCACGACTCCACCATGGCTAGCAAAGCCCTGCTGACGCTTTACCATATCCTCACGAACCCTACGATGCTTCGAAACAATGGATACTGAATTGGTCACATCATGCTCACGAATTTTATCAGTCACATCTTTGTCATCGATAAAAACAAGCTGACCGTTTTCACTCGGTCTTAATTCTATTGTAGCGTTTTGCAGTGCATGAAGAAGTTGGTCTTCATTTTCTATATCTAAATCTAATTTCAGTGCTTTGTATGTTAACGCTCGGTACATCGCACCTGTATCCACATAAATGTAAGATAGATCCTTCGCGATAATTTTGGCAACTGTGCTCTTTCCCGCAGCTGCTGGTCCATCAATTGCTATTGAAATCTTATTATTGTCCATAAACGATATATGCCTCCTGTAAATAACATGTGGTAGGTTTGAGATATAGTTGTTATAAACAAGTAAGCTTGTTTATCTAAACTTTATTATATTAACTCATTTGAACAGTATTCCTACCTACGAAAAATTGCAGGGAATCCCTGCAATTCATTTTAATTGTTATTTAGTAATGTTTCAATGGTTTTGGTCGTATCCGACTTGTTGACACCCTCATATTCAATCATTCTCGTGATATAGGGGGTTAATGGGCTATATAATATGATCGCCTGTGCAACAAGTAAAAAAATAAATTGAATAATGGCTAGCTTGATTAAAATCCGTTCGAAATTTTTCATTTTGCATACCTCCTCATCAAATACGCCTTGGCGTATTTGCGCCCGATTTTTTTAGGCCCACACGATGTGGGTCACAAAGACGTTGCCACAGGACGTGGCGTTTTTANATCCTTTGCTCGAAAAACTTCCTTTGAAAAATCGTGGCATCCGCCGAAGGCTTTAACAATAATCAGTCGGGATAGTCCCGACTGATTATTGTTAAAAGAGTTTTACTACTAGTATGCAAAAGTTATGTTAATTTTATTCTATTGGGTTATCATTTTTCTATGTTTCGCTTGGTTGGATCCCTTTTTTCTTCAATAATAATTGTCTTTCAAAACAGAATTTAATTAATAGCTGGCGGTCTGATTCGTTTATATCCACAAATTTAAGTGAAGCCTTATTTCTTTCGCCATTTTTACCGTCAATAATTCGGATTACATCACTTCTGAAAGTCACGTAATGATATTCATCGGAAAGGGTTGGGAGGACGAAATGTGTAATAATATCTACTCCCGTTATAAGTGTTTTCGAAGGCGGTAATATGATGGCAGCACCACCGGCACTTATATCACTAGTGATTGAGACAAAGGGGTGGAATTCCCCATTTAAACTATGTATTGCAACATCAACTGGTGTTTCAACACGGACCCATTCACGTCGCTGAATCTTATACATGCTGTTCTCTCCTGGAAAGGAAAGAACAATCATCGGGATATTTTGTTTTACTCTTCCCAATACGATTGTATCAAAAAAGTAAGCTGAAGTGCTATCACCTACGACAAAAGCCTTTAGCTGTGTCCCATTTAATAAAAAAACCGTTTTCCCTGTTTTGTTGTTAACTGGATAATCAATATAGATCTTATTTTCCATTTTTTCAACAACCCTACAACGAAATTTTTCACCATTCGGATTAATGGCCGGTTCAAGGTTAATCATATCCCCAATTTTCAACACGGTCGTTCACTCTTTCTTAAACATTCTGCAAACTCTTTTGTATTCTTATTAAACCATGAATAAACAAAAAAAGGAAAGCAATATTGCTTTCCTCTTTAATTCATTACGATTACGATTTGTTCATGCCCCTATAGACTGGCTCAGCATTTTTAAGCTTTTCGACTTTTTCTTCGAATCCATTTTCAGCATTGATAAAAATTCGATACGTATCGTTATCGATCGCACCTAAAAATTCATAACAGAGGACATCTTGATCAAGATCATTTGTAATAATGGCGAGACGATCCTCCATGATTTCAAGGTTCGGGTTAATATTTTTCCTTGCTTCTTCTTGTGAGATTTTCGGTTTTCCGGCTGTTTCAATTTTACCAGCCATTAAATAATCTCTTGCGGTAAAGCCAATAACATTACCATCATCAAGCGCTACTTTCATCTTAATCGAATCTGAATACACTCTCACTCCGTCAACCTCAGAAACTAAGTTAAATACGCCAATATTATCATATTGTGCACTTTCAAAAAGCACAAGGTTTTCAAACTTATTCTCTTTTAGGAATTTTTGAGCTCGATTAAATGCATCATTTAGGCTGATTGTGCTTTTCGCAACCTCGCGATTACGAAGGACCCATATCGGGATGCCACCCTTTTTCGTAACATCCATAAATGTATTTACTTTTGATTTAGGGTCATTTATTTCTAGACTATAGAAACCATTTGGGGAACCTTCCCCATTTTCGGTAACCTTCATTTCAATATTACCTTCTAACCCAAGGAACTTTTTCGCGATTTCTTTCGCTTTCTCCTCATTAATTTGTGGACCCTCTAGATTCGGAAATTCCCCGCCATCTTTTTTAGTGTTCGTAAGGGTCACTCCAAAGTCGCTCTCAGAATAAGCAGCCACATTTTTTTCAACGGTTTTTAAGCCATCGATAATTGTGTTATCCGCCTGTTTTTTTCCTGAAGCGAGTGCCAATTCAACATCCATCCAACGCAGATTATTCTCCATTGCAAGATGCTGGACAGTTCGTAGTTCCTTTTGGATATCCTCTGCATTTTTATATAGCTGCTGAAGGGTTTTATACTCTTTATCTGACAATGGTTCTTTGGATAAGTCACGAACTGCAGCCCGATAACTAAAATCCCCGATATTACTTAGAAACTCTTCCGTTTTGTTAAAAGGCATAAGAGCCAGTGGCAATTGTCCTACATCAGAATGAGCCTCGGATGTGATTCTCCACACATCTGCAAGTGTTGGAGAAAGTGAATTTCTTGAATTCATGGCAAGTGTTGTTCCAATCTTATCGTGTAAAAGGTCAATATGATACGTTAAATTATGAAATGCTCGTTGATAGTTATTTTCGGCCTGTATTAGAATGGCATTTTTCTCTTGGTGCTCCTTATAGCCCCAATATCCTGTTCCGATTATACCTACCGTAAGTACAGTAATTAATATTCCTCTTAACAATTGTCTCACCTTCCATTCTATCTACAGAATATGTGCTTACCGATTCTCTTAATTTGCGGTCTGCCCCAGATCCATTTACTTGTTGCAGTTACAGGATTAAAGTAATAGGTTGCTCCGCCTGTTGGGTCCCAGCCATTTATCGCATCGATAACAGCTTTTTTCGCCTGCTCGTTTGGCGTCAACCAAATTTGTCCGTCCGCAACCGCGGTAAATGCAAGTGGTTCAAAAATAACACCTGATACTGTATCTGGAAATGTTGGGCTATTAAGACGATTTAGTATAACCGCGGCAATTGCGACCTGCCCAATATATGGCTCACCGCGCGCTTCTCCATATACAGCATTTGCAAGAAGCTGAATATCATTTTGCGAAAACCCACCTGGCATATTTACCGCTGCTGGTCCTAGTGATTGTGCCTCTTCTTGTTGTTGAACCTTTGCCTTTGGTTGCTGTTTAGCTGGTTGCTTAGGCTGAGCCTGCGGCTGCTTTGGTTGTGGTGCAGGTGCCTTAGCCTGTGGCTGCTTTGGCTGTTGTGTTGCAGGTGCCTTAGCTTGTGGTTGCTTTGGCTGTGGTGCAGGTGCCTTGGCCTGCGGCTGCTTTTGTTCAGTCGTATATTGTTTTTCAATTTCAGTTCGTCGAGCCTCTGCCGTTGTTTTTGCTTTTTGGATATTTTTTTCAGAAGGAGCGGATTGAATGCTCCACGGAACACCACCATAGTGGGTAAAACGATTTCCTTTACGTAAATTATCGTAAACAAATTGCTTATTATACTTCGTAAAGCGGTTAATCATTGCCTTGGTTTTGTCACCCACAAAGCCGTCTACCTCTTCAAGTCCAAATGCCTTCTGGAAGTTTCGGACTGCCCAGTATGTACCCCAGCCGTAAACTCCATCAATCGTACCATGGTAGTAGCCATTATATTGTAGTCTTGATTGCAACTCAATTACATCGTCACCTGTTGCACCACGTTGAATAATCTGCTCAGAAAAAGCTTGAACATTATTGGTAGTTCCTCCAATGAACACACTAACAAACATGATAAGGACGATGGGAAACATCAAATACTTTTTAATGCTCATGATCAATTACCTCCCTAACCATTTTATATATATACTTACAAGTATTTTCTGTAGAGATTGGTATTTTATTCAGAACTATTTCAAGTAAGATTCAATACTTTAAAAAAGAAACAATAAAAAAAACCTGCCATATGACAGGTTAAGACTTTGCAATTTTCACTTTTCGTAATCCAAACCACCATAAAAATAACATGAATGGCACCATGATAAAAATCCATTTCTTCATTGAAAGCAATATGTAATCATAAATTCCATGTAATAAAAACGGAAATAAGAAGGAAATAAATATCCACTTTTTCTTTTCCTTGGGAGAAAATTTTGCTTTACCGAGATAAAATCCCATAATCACACCAAATAACGCGTGACTTGAAACAGGTAAAAGAGCCCGACCCACCGCAAAATGGACCCCATTTGCAAATAAATAAAGAATATTTTCCAACGTTGCAAATCCTAATGATAAGGAAGCACCATAGACGATTCCATCATATGGTTCATCAAATTCAATATGTTGGTAAACGGTATAAAAAAGGATAAACCACTTAAAAAACTCCTCTAATAAGCCCACAGATAAAAAGGCCTGTAAAAGATGATGGGAAAATACCTCTTCAACCCCCAACACATATTGAATAAACATAATTGGAAACACCAAAAGAGCACCAAAAATGAATATTCGAAAAACCATGACTACGGGTTCCGCTTCATATTTATCTTTTAAATAAAAATAACTTAATAACGCAAGTCCAGGTGCTAGTCCTGCGGTTATGACCGCCACCATAAAGAATCCTCTTCTCCCTATAAATTCAAAATACGCCTTGGCGTATTTGCGCCCAGATTTTTAGACCCACACGAGGTGGGGCATAAAGACGTTGCCACAGGATGTGGCGTTTTTAGTCTTTGAACTTCTGCCCGAAAAGTTTCATCTGAAAATCTGTGGCATCCGCCGGAGGCTTTAATTATATTTAACAGAAGTATATATACTTCTGTTAAATTAATTAATTATTTGAGTAACAAACACTTTTATCGTAACATGTAATGTGGTAAATGAAAATATGAAGGTTCCTAAAACTGGATAATTATGAATATTGAAAAGAGGCGATCCGATGAAAAAAATACTAATTATTCATACAGGTGGAACGATCGCAATGATGGAGGATAAAGAAACTGGCGCTGTCGGGCAAAATCAAAAAAATCCACTTCTACTCCACACCGATGCTTTAGCGGAAATTGCCGATGTCATGGTCGAGGATTTATTCCAATTGCCTTCTCCACATATCACGGAAAAGGAAATGCTTATTCTGAAACAAAAGATCGAAACGAGTATTATAGAAAATAAAATCGAAGGTGTTGTCATTACCCATGGGACTGACACATTAGAGGAAACGGCTTATTTCTTAGATATTACGGTACAATCAGATATTCCGATTGTCGTAACAGGTGCAATGAGATCCAGCAATGAGCTTGGAGCAGACGGACCTTATAATTTGATTTCAGCTGTACGTGTTGCGGCTTCCGACAGTGCCTCAGGAACGGGTGTCTTAGTTGTCTTAAATGATGAAATTCATACAGGTAAAAATGCAACCAAAACCCATACTAGCAATATAGCGACATTCCAAAGCCCACAGTACGGACCATTGGGTATTGTGAGTAAACGAGAAATCACCTTCCACCACATGCCTACTGTAAGGGAAACATATGATATCGGAAAGGTCACGAAAAATGTTATTCTCCTAAAAGCTTATGCCGGGATGGACGGTTCTATCATTAGCGCGATTCGCTCTTTACATCCTGATGGATTGGTTATTGAAGCTCTTGGACAAGGCAATCTGCCTCCATCTATGGTACCGGAATTAAAGGTATTGATTGACGAAGGTGTTCCGGTGGTTTTAGTTTCTCGCTGCTTTAATGGATACGTACAGGATGTATATAATTATGAAGGCGGAGGACGTCAGTTAAAAGATCTCGGGGTAATTTTCTCAAATGGTCTAAATGGACAAAAAGCAAGACTTAAGCTATTAATCACATTGGAAGTTACACAAAAACATGATGAACTTCAGGAAATGTTCTTCATATGAAATAAAGGCGACTCAGATGAGCCGCCCTATTTTCTTTCTAAGAATGCTTTTGCAATTAAATCCCCGTGAAAACGTCCATTTTCAATGAAAATTTCATTTGCATTATTACCCGCTGCAATAACACCGGAGATGAAAATCCCTTTTACATTCGTCTCCATTGTGTCAGGGTTAAACGATGGTCTACCGGTATCTTTCTCAATTTCAATATTCATTTTTTGTAAGAAGCTATGATCTGGATGGTAGCCTGTCATCGCAAATACGTAATCATTTCTTACTTCCTTTTGCACTTCCCCAACTTGATATTTCACGGCGCCTTCCGTTATCTCAATTACATTTGCATGAAATTCCATGTTGATGGTTCCATTGCGTACCAATGCTTCAAACTCAGGCAAGATCCATGGTTTGATGCTTGTAGAGTATTCAGATCCCCGATATAAGACAGTAACCCTTGCATCTGCATTTACAAGCTCTAAAGCAGCATCGATACTTGAATTCTTTCCACCAATTACGACAACATCTTTATCGAAATATGGATGCGGTTCTTTGAAATAATGAAAAACTTTAGGAAGATCTTCACCAGGAACATTCATATAGTTTGGATTGTCATAATAGCCTGTCGCTATAATTACATTTTTTGATTGATATCCATCTTTAGAAGTTGTGATGCGGAAATTTCCATTATCAAGTTTTGTAACGCCAGTAACTTTTTCAAATGCGTTCACTCTAATTTGTTTACGTTTCGCTACTTCCCTATAATACGCCAAAGCCTGGTTTCTTTTTGGCTTTCGACCTTCAATAATAAATGGAACATTCCCGATTTCTAATTTTTCGCTTGTACTAAAGAATGTTTGATGTGTAGGATAATGGTAAATGGCATTTACAATATTTCCTTTTTCAATTACCAGTGGTTTAATTCCGATATTTTGCAGTGCAATGGCAGCTGCTAAGCCGCAGGGGCCTCCCCCGATAATAATGACTTCTTCCGTTTGCATGTTTTTCACTCCTCATTCTAAAAACAGAAAAATCCCCCACCAGAAATGATAGGAGATTTTTGTTGTCTTTGCAAATAAAACGAACTTAATTGGACCTCTTAAATCCAGCCTCTAAAGCGAGACGCTTCTGCCATTTTTCTTACCCCAACCATGTAGGCTGCAAGTCTCATATCAACACGTCTATTTTGGGCTGTTGAATATATATTTTCAAATGATTTGACCATTACTTTTTCGAGCTTTTCTTCTACTTCTTCCTCTGACCAGTAATAGCCTTGGTTATTTTGAACCCATTCGAAATAGGATACAGTCACCCCGCCGGCACTTGCTAAAACGTCCGGCACAAGGAGGATTCCTCTTTCAGTTAAGATTTGAGTCGCCTCAAGTGTTGTAGGACCGTTTGCAGCTTCTACTACAATACCTGCCCGAATTTTATGGGCATTTTCTTCGGTAATTTGATTTTCGATAGCAGCAGGAACAAGAATATCACAATCAAGCTCCAATAATTCCTTGTTTGTGATGGTATCGTTAAATAACTTCGTTACTGTTCCAAAGCTATCACGACGATCTAATAGGTAATCAATATCTAAACCATTTGGATCATATAATCCGCCATATGCGTCAGAGATACCGATTACCTTAGCACCTGCATCATGCATGAATTTCGATAAAAAGCTGCCCGCATTTCCAAAGCCTTGTACAACTACGCGTGCACCTTCTAGATTAATGCCACGTTTTTTTGCTGCTTCGCGAATACAAAGTGTTACACCTTTCGCAGTTGCAGACTCACGGCCATGTGAACCACCTAATACCAGAGGTTTACCAGTGATGAAGCCTGGCGAGTTAAATTCGTCAATTCGACTATACTCATCCATCATCCATGCCATAATTTGAGAATTCGTAAATACATCTGGAGCCGGGATATCCTTTGTAGGACCAACGATTTGACTGATTGCACGAACATAGCCGCGACTGAGACGCTCAAGTTCACGGAATGACATATCTCTAGGATCGCAAATAATTCCGCCTTTTCCTCCGCCATATGGTAAATCAACGATACCGCATTTCAAGCTCATCCAAATCGAAAGCGCTTTGACTTCCTTCTCTGTTACATTTGGGTGAAATCGAATTCCGCCTTTAGTTGGACCTACCGCATCGTTATGTTGTGCCCGATAGCCTGTAAAGATTTTTACAGAACCATCATCCATTCTTACTGGGATTTTAACGGTCATCATCCGGATCGGTTCTTTTAATAGTTCATATACTTCCTCAGGGTACCCTAATTTTTCTAACGCTTTATGTATGACTGTTTGTGTAGATTTGAGGACATCCATTTTCTCTTCATTATTTTGTTTTGAAATGTCCTTATTGTTTTCGGCTACCATTTGTAAACCTCCCAAGATTTTTCACAGTTCCATTAGAGGATGTTCAAAAAGCACGGTGAACAAAATCGTTCAATTTTCTTTTATTGTCCACCTTTCCAGTCACTAGTATACACCTTCCATATGTTTATGCAAGATGGAAAATGAAGAATTTCAGTTTTTATAATTAAAATTAAAAAGCGATTCGAATACACATATAGATATCACAAATACAGAGAAAAACCCCTAAGCATTGTTAGAGGTCTTACTTATTTTTTAATAAAATAGTGGTAAATATCTTTCATTGCATTTTCATTTAAAATGATTTTTCCATATTCATGAACCCGATATTTCGTAATCGTTGCTGGGTTTCCAAATTCGGCTAAAATAGCAATGACGTTTTCTGTATGACAAGAAAAATGATCTTCGAGTAATAAATAAAAATAATCTTTAAATGAATATAATCTGCCGCCATCTATTGATAAACTATTTAATCTGGTTGAAAGTTGAATGACATCTTCAAACGTATGAAACTCATAAAATATATCTTTACTTTCATCAAGAGTAACCTGCATTTCAATATAATCGTCATCCATAAATTCTTCATCTTCAAGGTCCCCTATTGAATTTGTTACAATGATCACCATACCTTGAGCTTGTAAAGAATAAACTTCGACAGCTATGGAGCCGTCCGCTTCAAAGCCTAATTCGACACTTGCTTCTTCGATCATATCACGAAATAATTGGTGGACCTTTAGTGAATCCGACAAAAGATCTTCTTTAGTGAGGCCACGATCAACCAGATCATCGAATGTTAGAAAAATCTTGATTTTATTATAAGTTAAGCGCTCAAGACGCATTAAAAAACCCTCCCTCACCATCACACCTACGTACAACCGTTACTTTATTTTATGAAGGAATATAAATTATGTTCTTGGATTTAGCATTGTTAGGACATTTTTTGCAAATCGTATTAGCTATTGCGATGATTGAAGAGTAATCAAATGTGTTTCAGGCGGTGCACCAAACCTTAACGGTATACCAGATGTCCCATATCCATTACTTATGAAAATGGTCATACCGTTTTTATGCTCGACACCGCCTTTGGGATAAAGCCCAAATTTCCAAAATCGAATTTGTCCGCCATGTGTATGCCCAGATAGTAAAAGATTAATCTTGTTCTCTGGTTTGAGCTCACTTATTATTTCCGGATTATGGCTAACCAAAATTTTAAAATTCGCTTCATCCCCTGCATCCAAAAGAGCAAGGTCCAATCTGGTTCTCCCTACCTTTAAATCATCAATCCCAAGGAGGGCAAGCTTCTCACCTTCCCCAGTTTCGAAAAACATCGCCGTGTTATCAAGAATTTTAATTCCCATACTTAATAGTAAAGAATCAAGTTCATGGTAATCCACTTCATAATCATTATTGCCCCAGACGAAGTAGGTTGGTCCTACCGTTTTAATTAATTGAAGGTTTTTCTTTACTCGTGCAAAGGGTACACCCTTTTCTGTTAAATCCCCTCCAATTATGACAATATCTGCTTTCCCTTTTACTTCATTGATTAATTTTTCAGATACCACTCTTCTGTGAATATCTGAAATAAAGAATATGGTAATCTTTCCAAAGCCCTTTGGAAAATCCGAAAATGTTAACGTGTTCGTTACAACACGATCTATTCTTGCTTCTAGCCACATGTATAGAAGGAGCAGTACTCCAATAAATAGAATCCCGAAAAAATATAGCATGGTCCACGCCCTATCTATCTAGATCAAGCATTTTTTTCATTTTTAAATATAAGGATATGATACCATAAATTATTGAAAAGGCTAACAATTAAAACGTTTTCCATCGACCAAAGAATCAAATTGATTTTTCCGACCACTTCTTATAAAAGGGTATTCCTTGTCATTTTTTATATCCTTATACCATACAGTAGAATGACATCGTTTTGTATTTTGACATCAAGGAGGTTGCTTCATGTTTACTACTAGGAAGGCCTATTACCCCTATGTAAGCCCATTTGACCCTTGTAAACCGATTACATGTAAAACATACGTTACCCCTCCTAATCTCTATATACCGTTCCAACCAGCAAATCTACCCCAATTTTCAGCAAGGGAAGCATTATCCATAGGAACACTTTGGAAAGTTTTTTACGATCCGTATTTCGGTCCATATGAACCGAAAAGGGAGGCCGAGATTGAATGAATCCTAAACAGATGCCCCCAGAGTATTATGCGTTATTAGAGGATTTACAGGCACTGGATTTTGTGTTAGTTGAACTTACTTTGTATCTTGATACCCATCCACATGACTATGGGGCGATTCAACAATTCAACACGGTTTCACTGCAACGAAGAAAGGTCGCGAAGCAATATGAAGAAAGGTTTGGGCCTTTAACTCAATTTGGTAGATATAGCTATTCAAGCTACCCGTGGAACTGGGACGACGAACCTTGGCCTTGGCAGGTATAATAAGAATACTTATTTTCAACAGGAGGAGGAATGTACATTAATGTGGATTTATGAAAAAAAACTGCAATATCCTGTCAAAGTAAGTACGTGTAATCCAATGTTGGCGAAGTTTTTGATGGAGCAATATGGTGGTGCTGACGGCGAGTTGGCTGCTGCATTACGTTATTTAAATCAACGATACACAATTCCTGGAAAAGTTATTGGGTTGTTAAATGATATAGGAACAGAAGAGTTCGCACATTTAGAAATGATTGCAACTATGGTATATAAACTTACAAAAGACGCCACCCCTGAACAATTAAAAGCTACCGGACTAGCCCCGCACTATATGAGCCATGATTCCGCATTATTTTACGAAAATGCTGCTGGCGTACCATTTACTGCAACGTATATCCAGGCAAAGGGCGACCCTATTGCAGATTTATACGAGGATATTGCAGCAGAGGAAAAAGCGAGGGCAACCTATCAATGGATCATCAACATGAGTGATGACCCGGACTTAAATGACAGCTTACGCTTCTTACGTGAGCGCGAAATTATCCATGCTCAACGATTTAAAGAAGCTGTTGAAATACTTAAAGAAGAGCGTGATAAAAAGAAATTCTTCTAAAATGGGTAAATAGCTGAATGACTACTTCAGCTATTTATTTTCATGATATAAATTCAAATCAAATTCCTTTTTCATCATTTCAAAAACCCGCTGTCTGTCACGCCATTGAGCAGGTTCCTTCCATAAATCCTTACTCTTATCAACAATTTCACACCTAATCGCATGATATTTATCTTTAGCTTCATCTTTCTTTTTATCTACATAGCGAATCCCACCATATAGTCCCCCAGTTACGAAGACAAACAAAAATAAATGGATCCATCGAGGAAAATACCAACCATGAGTTCAGTGGAATGGCTATAAGGAAGGACTATTGTCTTATATATATACACTAAAAAAATCGATAATAGAAACAGAGCAACAAGCTTCAAATAATAGGCTCTCGCCTTTAGCTTTTCAAATTTTCTCTATTTCTCAATAGTATGCTGTAGCATTTGCTTTGTTACTTCGTCTTTATATTCACTTAACTCCCTTATTTTCTTTTCGATTTTTAATCCCCCATAACAATCCTTTATCTTAAAAATATGAGCTTGTACATTCGTATATGTCTAATCAAAAAAAATAACGCGAGAAACCTCGCGTTGTTAATTGGTTATTTTAATTGGAATCCGTAAAACCTGACCTTCGATTACGGTATCTCCGTTAATGTTATTCCATCTTTTAATTAATTCTTCTCCAGAACGGCTGTTGTAGTATTTCATGGAAATCCGATAAAGATTCTCTTCTGCTTGTACGGTATGATACTTTACATCATAACGATCCTTAGCTGTTTCTTGCTTTTGTTCTATTTGCTTTGTTTCTTCGACCTTAGGTAAAGGATTTTCGACAACGCTTTGAACGGTATCTTCATTAGTTGGCACTTCCTCTTGTTTTTCTACTTCCGGCTGTTTTTGATCTTCTTGTTCTATAGTAGGTTCTTGTTCAACATTTTTGGGTTCTTCTTCTGGCTCATTGACTTCAGTATCTTGTTCAGTCTCATCCACGTCTTCATAGCTGGTACTTTCAAAATTTGCACTCTTTTTTATAGGTGTTGATTCCAGCTGGTCTGGATTCGAATAAAATTTAGAGCTAAGGATTGCAACAGGCAGTAAGACAAATAAAAGAGCCAACAACCGAATAATTGGGTATTTAACCTTAACTTTTGTTTTCTTTTTCTTCGTTTTATGAAATTCACTTCGAGGGGGTAGTGTCGAAGTGCTTGTTTCTAAATCTATTGACTTTTCTTCCCCTTCAGGCTGCTTCAAGACTATACCTCCTCTTTTTTAAAGACCACGTAAATAATCTGTTCTAAGCTTTACAGCAAAAATAAAATCAATCCAAAAATGAGCATATACCGTAATCCATAGATTTTGATAGACCTCATAAATATATCCTAATAAAAAACTCAAAAGAACAACAGATACCAACAAAACCCACTTATATAAATATCGGACATGTAATAGTGCAAAAATAATACTTGCAATAGGAAGTCCAAAATGTGTTTGAATGACCCCTCTAAATAAAATTTCTTCCGAAAAGGAAATCAATAAACATAAAATAAAAATATGCGGGATGCTCCGTTTCTGGAAAATACGTTCATTAATTCCCCCATCGTCATACATTGCTTCAGGCAGCCACTTGATAAGTAAAAAATCAATTGCAACTACAATTAAAGCAAAAGCTGAACCAATGTAAAGGATATTCCAATCCTTCCAATTCCAAAGCTTTATAAATGATGACCAATTGTCAAATAGGAAAAAACCAAGCACTAAGGACACAATTAACAAAATTCCTTGAGTCAAATAAAGGTGAAAAACAATTTCTTTATCCGGTAAATGTTTGATAATATCTGCTTGGCGCCTACCCATATTTTTTCACCCATTTCCATGGAAGATACGATGTAATTCCTGTCTCCAAGAAGGTGTCTTCCAATCATTTGCGTCATTTGATTTTCGTTTGTACAAATCCCAGTCTATTCCACATAAATCACAACAGGATGAAGGCTTTTTTTCTAGGCTTTCATCGAAATAAGCTAAAATTCCTTCACGACGACACTCTTGTGTCCTTATCCACTTCCCCATCATCTTTAGTTTTTTATGTTTATAAAGATATCGTTTTCTGGCAGCTTCATCGACAATATGAATCGCATTTTGTACGTCAACTTGGGTTTCAGTCACGTCGCCCAAAGATAGATAAAATTGAATAAATCGCCATTGGACTTCTGAAATACTAAAAACTGTAAGAAAATACGCTTCAATCGTTTTTGTATATAAAAATTTACCCTTTTCTTTAATCTCCTGATTGATAAATTCAACCACTAATTGGGTTTGTTCTTTCGTCGGAAGCTCATATTTTATTAAACTTTGAGGTATTTCATGGTCCATTTCATGATGAAGCAGAATGGCAACACTCGGATCCCCGTCCCTGCCCGCACGTCCTATTTCCTGTAAATACGCCTCCATTTGGGAAGGATAATGAAAGTGAATCACAAATCGAATATCGGGTTTATTCACACCCATCCCAAATGCATTCGTACAGCAAATAATCGATAATTGGTTATTGATAAATTGCTCTTGGATCAGCATTCTCTTTTCCTGTTCCATCCCACCGTGATAAAAAGCAACTCTTTCAAAGCCGTTATCCTTTAAATATTGCGCAATATTTTCTGCTAAAAGCCGACTAGAAAAATAAATAATTCCTGGACCCTGCAGCTCATTTGCAACTTTTAAAAGCATTTCTTTTTTGTCATCAAGAGAATCAACCTTTTTCACTGTGATTGCAATATTTGGTCGATCTATGGAGTGAATATGCATTTTTGGATTTGTTAATTGTAAGGTTCCGCTGATATCCTTAAAAACCTCTTTTGTTGCCGTTGCTGTTAAGGCTAGGCTGGGTGGTGATCCAAGTTCGGAGCGAATATCACCCAATCTTGAATAGTCAGGACGAAAATCATGTCCCCATTGGGAAATGCAATGGGCTTCATCCACAACAAATAATGAGATGTGAATCCCTTTTAATCGGTTCATGAGATATTTCGATTGCAGTATTTCGGGTGATGCAAAGATATATTTATATTTGTGCAGGCTTGGCATGATCTTCCGTTTTCTTTCGCTTGATAAGAAGCTATTTAAAGCAATTACCCTTTTTTCGCCCATTTTCTTTAATTGAAGAACCTGGTCCTCCATTAATGCAACAAGTGGTGAAATGATCAGAACACTGCCTTCGAGAATGTGCGCAGGTAACTGATAGCAAAGTGATTTTCCTCCTCCAGTTGGTAAAAGGGCAATGACATCATGTCCCAAAAGAATATCCTCGATGATATCCTTTTGCCCTTCCCGAAAGGTAGAATGATTAAATTTTTCTTTTAAAATCACATCAAGATTCATGTTTCACCACCAAGTCTCGCGAGGAACAGTCTAATTTTAAAATACGAAATGTCATTTGACAGCTTTTCCTTTAAAGGTCGTAATTGTTTGGTTTGCAAAGTCCGATATGTTGATAAAATCAATTGTTGATGCTCAGGAGAGACGAATGGATCAATTGAAAAATCTGGTTTTTGATGGGTAACTTCTACAATATGGTCTTCAATTGTATTACGTTTTAAATTACGTAGGAGTGAAATTTCGTCAATTGTTTTCCCCTGCAATAGCATCTGATAGGTTGTCTTCGTTGAGGCAGTTAAAAAAACATTGTTTTGTTGATTTGTTTCAGTCATCAAAGCAAGTATCGGAAAATCCTTACCATTTATTTCAAATTGTTTAATAATTGTATGCAAAGTATGTAGGAACAGAATCTGGCACCATGTCTCATCTTCATTTAATAAGGAACTAATTTGCTCGATTGTATAGCCAATTCTGCTTGAACTTGTTAGCCTCATGACGAAAATCGTTGCTTCAAGCTCAACTGTCATTTCAAGGGATTGCAAAATCTCTTTATATAAGGATTCAGCTAATCTATATCGGTTTTGTCCGTTTTTCATTAGAAAGTCTTTAACCCATTCAAAAACGGCATCTTCCTGTTGAATGGGTGTATATTGGTTTTTTCCATCTATTAAATTCGACAAAACCTGTGTAAGGAGGGACAGTCTTCGCCACAGCAACAGAGCCTGATCATTGTATTTCCAGCCGTTTAAATTACTCGGAATCGGTTTCTTTTTATGTTCATCATTTAAAACGGAATATCCACTTGCATTCACGATAAACTTATTACTTAACGGTGTTATTTCTTCTATTAAAGAAAGTTTTTGAAGCATTTTTATCTCTTTATTAAATTGTTCTCTATTTAACGGTTTAAGAATTCCAAATAGTTGTGTGAGATTAAACAGATTCGCATCCCCGATCGTTTGAGAGGATTTTTTACCATTCAACAAGTGATAAATCCCGTAAACTGTTCGTTCTCCGCACAGTTTATCGATGCATGTTAAAATCAAGATTGAACGATAGGTAAGGTTCACCTTCTTCTCCCCTTTCAATCGACATGTTTATGGAAATATGCATGGAAAATTGTCGAATGAATGTTACCTTTATTTTATCAAATAATAATGAAAAGTGGGATGTTTTCGTGTAGAAATATAAACAAGCTTGTCAGAAACGAAAAACCCAGTCCCGATAAGCAATCTCACATTATATTTTTATTGAAAAGTTTTGTGAACAGCTTTACAATGAGATATGAGGAAGTCGTTTCTCATCTTATGAGGAAGTAGGATGGGGAACTAATATAAATATATATGTTTATACATGTAATGATTTCGGGAGGTTTAGTACACATGGCAAAGTATACCATTGTTGACAAAGAAACTTGTATCGCTTGTGGTGCATGTGGTGCAGCTGCACCGGACATCTACGATTACGATGATGACGGTATTGCATTTGTAACACTTGATGATAACCAAGGAATTGTTGAAATTCCGGACATTTTAGAAGAAGATATGATGGATGCATTTGAAGGCTGTCCAACTGATTCCATTAAGGTTGCAGACGAGTCATTCGATGGTGATCCGTTAAAATTTGAATAGTACGATTCAGTATAAAGAGCCCTTTTTCGAAAGGGCTCTTTTTTTTAAAGATAAAAACAGGCTAAGGCACCCGCGTTTATCCTAGTGGAACTTCTTTTCGTTCCCCTTTTTCAAAAGTCATCAATGTTCTATAACCCACACTTTTGGCTAAATCAATTGCTTGGTCAAAATCAGCTCCAACATCCTGTGGACGATGTGCGTCTGATGATAAGACAATTGGAATGTTTTTATCAAAACACATTTGTAATAATCGTGGATCCGGATAAAGCTTTCCGATTGGCTTTCGTAATCCTGCAGTACTAATTTCAACGCATGTTTTGGAGTTCGCTAATGCTGTTGTTGCACGATCAAATTGATGCAAAAGGAATTCCTCGTCCTCGGGGATATACTTGAAAATTTTGACAAGATCAATATGACCGATAATATCAAATAGGTTTGATTCAGCTAATGTAATCACTTGATCATAATATTTCGTATATGTATCATGTAGATCTCGTTTATCCCATTCTTGACGGAACTCAGCAAGGTCAATTCCAAATTCACCTACCCAATGAATCGAACCAATGACATAATCAAAATCGTAGGATGAAATGAATTTTTCCATTTCAGCATGCTTGCCAGGTGTATAATCCATTTCAATCGACATTTTTACATCGATATTATTTTTCCAGGCAAGCTTAAATAAATCCACATAATCCTTCATATCGTAATATCTCCTAGCATCAACCCAAGGATTACTAAGAATATCTTTTGTCTGATAAAAGTGATAAGCATGCTCGGAAATCCCAAAATGATCGATCTTCTTACGCTTAGCTTCATCAATAAATTTCATCAAATAGTCTAATTCAAGTGTACCAAGCTCTAAGTGATTGTGATAATCAGTGCGCATATAAATCCCCCATAAAAGTTTTTATCATTATACATGAACAAACCTCTGATGGGAATGAAAAAGCCTAAAATTATTTAGGTTTTTTGGACAATTAAAACTTGGTCTGGGAAAATTAAATCACCTGATAACTGATTTAACGCTTTAATTTCTTCAACAGATAACCCTACTTTACTTGCAATAACGGAAAGAGACTCCCCCTCCTTCACTGTGTAGGTTTCAAGTTTTTTTGAAACCTCAACCCCCTCTTTTTGCATGATTACAGGGACAAGAATTTGTTCGTCAGTCAGCACATAAAGTGGGTCAATGGCATTGTTTTTAGATGAATTCCATTCCCCATTATGCACTTCGAAATGTAAATGTGGTCCTGTTGAATGTCCTGTACTCCCGATATACCCAATTAATTGGCCTTTTTCAACTTTCTCGTCTTTTTGAACACTACGTTTACTCAGATGTGCATAGACCGTTTCATAACCATTTGGATGCTCAATAAAAATGACATGTCCATATGAGCCCTTGAAACTCGAACTTTTAACGATTCCTTCTTCAACCGCATATATGTGATCTCCCAGTGGAGCAGCAATATCTAACCCTTTATGATTCCCTTGTCTAGTTCCAAATGTATCAGTGATTCTCCCTAGGACTGGCCAAGCCCACTCCTCAGTTGTATCTGTTGGTAATTCATGTGCATTGACACTTTCCCCATTGAAAAAGAATAAACACGCAACAATCGCAACCCGTCTAACAAAAAAAAGCATGATGATCCTCCTTGAAATTTAAACAATTCGTGCTATGAAAAATAACACCCTTTCATTATTTGAAAAATTTCCTTAAATTATGTAAATAAATGCATGTATAATTTCAAAAAACAAAAAAAAGAGGACAACAAAGTGCCTCTTTAGTGTAATGGTATTGGATTTGGTGCAAGTGGGACCGGTGTCGGTTCACCAAATCGTACATTCCCTATTTGATTAATATTTCCGTAAAATGTAACTGATTTAAAATTAAACTCTTTTGCTGTAAGCATAATTGCATCTAGCATAAGGATGTAATTGTCCGTATTCTCCAAAACTGCTTCCTCACTAAAATGAATTTCCAAATTAGAGCCGTCAGCTTTAATTTTTTTAATTCCAGATATGATAGGTGCGTGAAGCATATAATCGCCTTGGATGGCATCTTCTTCCATAGCTTCAAGCGCTTGTTCAACTGTATTGAAATCCTCGTAAGATAGGGCTAAAAGCTTGCGTCCTGATTCCTCATTCATAAAATATAAAAAGGCTTTTTTTGTATCTTTTTCAACATTAATTTGTTTTTCAGTAATTCCAGACTGCCCTATAATAATGCCTTGTTGATTGTTTTGAAATAGTTCAACATGCTGATAATCTTCTGATAAATATCGGAATGAATTGATCGTATGTGTAAACTCATCAGATTGACCAGTTGCAAAGGATTCTGTTTGAATGTTGTTATTTACATCCACCCTTACGGCTTTGGCACGGTCTTTCGTCTCAATTTCCGAAAAATCCGAAAAATAGGACTCCGGTATCTCATCAATGCCCCATCCCATGTTTTGACGAATAACATCATTTACTTGTGGAATATATTGTTGCCATTGTTCTACAACATTCTCACCATTTGATTCAACAACAATTGAAATAACGGAAGGAAACATAACCCCTCCCAAATAGACACCGTATGTTAAAAGAACTTCATTTTTCCCCACACTATTGACAGCGTAAGTATGACTTGGTTGCTCCTCAAATGGAACAATTCCTGACTCTTCAACTTGTTTGGGCTCTTCAGCTTTTTGTAAAGTGTTGAATGATTCATCTGTTGAAGCTGCTTCCTTATTCTCCTTATCCATTGCAATTCTCGTATCTTCTCGTGACATTTCGGCCGAGTCGAAGCTTGAACTGTTCATATTATTTATGAAAGAAGGAGCCAAGATGAATAAAAGAAGCGCTGCTGCCATAGATGCAATGGCAGGAACAATCCAAACCTTTTTCTTTCGCTTATTCATTTTAAGGGTTATATTTTGATAAATCTCTTGTGGTCTACGGTTATCTTTAATTCCTGGCATTTGCGATAGCATCTGCTCTAGTTGTTCATCGTTCCACTCTGATTTTTTCATCTTCTAAACCCTCCTTTACACCAGGTTCATCCATATATGTCTTTAAGACCTTAAGAGCTCTATGCTGAGTTGTTTTTACCTTACTTTCTGTCCAACCTAGGCTATGTGCGGCCTCAGCAATCGAAAGTGATTGGATATATCGTAATATGAGTACCATGCGTTGATCGGACGTACAACGATCCAAGCAACGGTACATCATCTGGACTTGCTCATTTTGTAATGCTATTTCTTCGGGAAGTGGCGCAAAATCTTTTACCTCTTGGCGGTTCCAATCAAAGGAATCCATGATTCGTTGTTTCCAACCTTTTTGTTTTCGAAATGAATCAATAGCCACATGTCTTGCAATTGAAAATAGCCATGTTTTTTCACTGCTCTTTCCTTCAAAACTATCATATGATTTTAAAACTCTTATATAAACTTCCTGAACGAGATCTTCAGCTAGTTCACGATTTTTCACCATATAAAATAAAAAGGAAAAGACATCGTGATGATACTTTTCATATAGTTCCTCAAATAAGGAATCCATTTTGCAAATCCTCCCGTTCATCTCATTAGTCGTATGTTTCGTAAAAAAAGTTACACTCCCAATATAGTATGTTTTCATAAAAAAAGGAAGAATATTTTGGTAATATTCTTCCTTACTTTGCGATTGTTAAATTTTTTAAGAATAGTAGTCTTAAAATTGGATATAGAATGAGAAAAAACGCTCCATTTCCGATTGCATGGCTCATATCAAATGGTAGTCCAGCTATATAATAAGCGAGGAACTTCCCTGAAAACAAATAAAGTGGAACAGAGATCACGAAGCCATAGAGAAAACCGCAAAAAACAGCATAGATGGCTAATACCAGAACCGGGATTCGCTCGCGATACTTACGCAATACACCGCTAAGTAAACCAATTAGCCCCCATGCTATGATTTGCCCAATCGTCCATAAGCCCATACCCATAACCAGATTGGACAATATCGCACTAAAAGCGGCAACAACTACACCGTAGATTGGCCCTAAAAATAAGCTTGTTATGATGATAATCGCAGTTGTAGGCTGAACATTGGGAATGAAAGTAAATACAACTCGGCCTACTACCGATAAAGCGATTAGCATTGATAAAAGCGTTAGTTTTTTAACAGATAAATTCATTATTCCCACTTCTGGAGGTCAAATTCAACCTTGTCACCAGGCTCTAATTTATAATCAGCCGCCCCTACCATTAAGTCTTCACCATTTACAGCAATATGCCAAAATGTTTTATCTGTGTCATTACCTTCAACTCCGTCAATGCCAGAAATAAAACCATCTTTCTCTACAATTTCAAAATTCTCCTGCATGACTTCCAGTAAAAAAACTTCTTTTCCTGCCTCAATTTCAATTTCTTTTTCTTCGATGATTTCTTCTCCATTATTTTTGGATGTCACAACTGTTACGATTTCCGCTTTTTCCTCTTGTTTAGCAGTGTCGGATGCTTTGCTATTAGAAGTATCGTTTGTAGATTGGTCATTGCCATTGCTACAACCAAATAATAATCCTAATGATAGTAATACAAATAATAATTTTTTCATGTTTCTTGCTCCCCTTTGTGTTTAATAGTATGTGTATGTAAATGTGCTTACGCACCAAATACCAAAATAAAAAGCCCACCGTCTAGGGTGGGCTTTGATGATAATTTGGAATACAAACAAAAAAGCATGAAGCTTTAGTGTTAATTCCCACACCCCGAAGAATTAAAAAATGAATGAATTAGGCAGGTCTACTGACTTAAGCTTCATTCTACTTTGAGTCCTTCCCATATGATGAACAGCATTTGCCATCCATTCATACAGTGGTTTATCTCATTTCGTCCACTTTTACAGTTGCGGGGGCAGTCCTGGATTTACACCAGATTCCCTATTAAGTCTGAAGAGAAAACAATTATTCTCCGACACCTTAAATTCTAATTTGTTATTAAATTTTTTACATTCCTAATATTACTAGAAGAATTTTTCTTTTACAAGTTAAATGTTTCTTATGAAACAAGAATCTTCGCCACAATCTTTCAAATTACTCACTTTTTCGAGGGATTATGAATGTAAATGTCGTTCCTTCGCCAAGTTTACTGTGGACAGAAATATTTCCATTGTGGGCACCAATAATGTTTTTTACAATTGCAAGTCCTAACCCAGTACCAGATTTCCCTCTCGTTCTAGCCTTGTCCGCCTTATAAAAGCGTTCAAATACGAATGATAAATCTTCTTCAGGAATTCCAGATCCTGTATCCCTAATATCTACTTTAATTGATGTTTCTTGCCCTGTTACATGAACCTCAACCAACCCATTTTCATCGGTATGTCTTATGGCATTATCAATTAAATTTGTAAATACCTGCTCAATCCGGTCAGGGTCGATGTGAATTTCACCTATACCTTCTTCTTTTGTTGCAGTTAAAGTAATCAAATTATCCTTGGCTAACCCTTGGAATTTTCGAATCACACGATTGATAAATGAATCAAAATCTACATTTTCTTTATTTAAGGTAATATGACCCGATTGCATTCTCGCAATGTCTAATAATTCGTTGACAAGTCGCCCCATACGCAGTGACTCATCGTAGATGACCTTCGTGATTTCTTTTCGTTCTTCTTCAGAGCTTGCAATATCATCCATAATCGCCTCGCTATATCCCTGAAGCATAGCAATCGGTGTTCTTAACTCATGGGAAACATTTGCAATAAAGTCCTCACGAAGCTTATCCAACCGTCTTTCTTCCGTCATATCTCGAAATACAGCAACGGCACCCCTAATATATGTCTGATTATAAAGTGGGCTCATTAAAATAACCCATGTTCTTCCTTGAAGGCTTATTTCAATAAATTGCTCCTTTTCAAAGGAAACCGCACGCTGAAATAAATCCTTAACCTCTGGCGGTAGCTCTTCACCAACATCCTGATACATGCCCTGTTGATAATACCAAGCTTGAAGGAAGCGTTCGGCTGGCGGGTTTGTAACTAAGATTGTTCCATCACGATTTAACGTGATAACACCATCCGCCATACTGTTTAAAATACTTGCAAGCTGTTCCTTTTCTTGATTAAGAGCATTCATATTATATTTTAATTGCCTTCCCATTTGGTTAAGTGCCAATCCTAAAGCACCAATTTCGTCATGAGTAAGAATTGGAACCTTTGTATCAAATTTCCCTCTAGCCACTTCTGTAGCAGCTTCCCTCATTTTACGTAAAGGAGCCGTAATTCGCGTCAATAAGAAAAAGGCAAAAACAGTTGTAAGAACGATCCCAATGCCTGCTGCTAAAATGATAAATTGGGTTGTATGCTGGGTTGTCTGCCGAACAACATCTAATGACTGATAAAGAAATACTGCACCCTTTTGATCATTTTCAATATGAAGTGGAGCCCCCACAACAAATAGCTCCTGGCTTTGTTTATTCACATCATCGTTTTCCTGAATGATGATCTTTTTACTTTTGTTTTGATCATTTGTGATAACAAGTTTAAGGTCTGGATCTTCTGTTAATAGGCTAACAGGGATATTGGCGAGTGATTTCCGATCGGGTGATACCCAATATGTGCTTTCATCTGCTGCAATAATGACCTTTGTTTCATCATTCACAAGCTCCCATGCAAGTTTCCGTGCAACATCTTTATCTTCATGCTGCTCCATGATGACAGCAATATTTGCCGCTAGTTGAGTTAAATTTCGTTCTGCTTCTTGGATATGATAATTCTCAAAATACTCCATGAATAAAATAGATAACACAAATAATACAAAGGAAAACAGTAAAAGAATGGTGGCCCATAGTTTTCCTACAACACTGCGCCAAAATTTCATTCCTGGCCGACCTCGAATTTATAACCGACACCCCACACAGTGACAATCATTTTAGCTGCATCCTGAGACACTTTATTTAATTTTTCGCGCAAGCGTTTTACATGCGTATCAACTGTACGTAAATCCCCAAAGAATTCATAATGCCATACCTCTTTCAACAACTGCTCACGGTCAAATACCTTATCCGGTGATTTTGCAAGGAAGCATAGCAGTTCATATTCCTTAGGTGTTAATCCTACTTCTTTACCGTCTGCAGTGACACGGTGTGCATCATTATCAATTGTTAGATGCGGGAATACAATAACATCCTTAGCCGTTGTTTCAGTTTGCAGGTAGGTTGTCAGTGAGGCTCTTCTTAATAAAGCTTTTACACGCAGAACAACTTCCCTAGGACTAAATGGCTTCACAATATAGTCATCCGTTCCAACTTCAAAGCCTTGTACACGGTTCACTTCTTCGCCTTTGGCAGTTAACATAATGATCGGAGTCGATTTCTTTTCACGTAACTCGCGGCATACCTCCATGCCGTCTTTTCCTGGCATCATAAGATCTAATAGAATAAGATCATATTCATTTTTTAATGCCTTTTCTAAGGCAAGATCCCCATTGTCTGCTTCTTCTACCACATAATTTTCTCTCTCTAAATACATTTTAAGTAAACGACGAATTCTCTCTTCATCATCGACAATTAAAATTTTTGCTTCGTTTTCCATTTTCTTATTCCTCCATTTTCTTTCCGAAAGAATATTTCTATACATCTCTATCGTACATAAAAATTTCATAATTAGCTATAACATATATCACACTTGTTTTCTAAAGAGGCGGAAAAGTCGATAATTCGACACAATAGGAGATTGAAAAAGCCTTCATCATTAGATGAAGGCTACTATTCTGTCTAGCTTCAGGCACCATCGGCTCGAGGTCACAAGTCAATCGCTTCTGAAGGCAAAAGACGCCTTCTGTCAGCGCTTGTCTTGTGCTTGTCGCCGATAGGCTGGTGCCTTACGCTTTTCTAATTTACGCGTATGAGTGCAATCCAGCAATAACTAGATTTACGAAAATCGTATTGAACATAATGATGAAGAATCCGATAACTGCCAGCCAGGCTGATTTTTGACCATGCCAGCCTTTTGAAAGTCTTAAGTGTAGAAAGGCTGCATAGAAAAGCCATGTGATAAGCGCCCATACTTCTTTTGGATCCCAGCCCCAGAAGCGCGTCCAGGCAATTTGTGCCCAAATCATTGCAAATATTAACGCTCCTAGTGTAAAAATTGGAAATCCGATTGCGACTGAACGATACCCAATTTCATCAACCAAATCTAAATTTAATCTTTTAGTTAATGGCTGTAATGCTGCACCAATTCGTCTGCGTAAAATTAAGCGGATTAATCCAAACAGAATGGAACCTGTGATAATTGACCAAAGAACTGAGTTCACTTTTCTAGCACTTAATAATGCTGGTAATTCAATACCACTAGAAAACTTGCCATCTGTTAATAATTCACCTTCATTAGGTACGACTAATGCAGGTAATTTATACACCATTTCGGCATTTATGCCTTCTTTATCAACCCATGAAAAAACTGATTCATATTTCATTGCACCAAAGGCAGTTGTAATTGATACAAACCCTACAACAACAACAAGTACATACATTACGAATTCCAGCCAGAAAGTTTGCTTACTTTTTACAGTCTGATCGACGGATTTCAAAAGATACAAGATTCCAGCAACAAAACTAATCGAAAGTATGGCTTGACCTAATGCGGCCGTTGTAACATGGATGTGCAGCCAGTCACTTTGTAAAGCAGGAATTAGCGGCGAGATTTCTCTCGAAAACATACTTCCATAAGCAATAACTAATAATGCAATTGGTAAAGTAAAAAGCCCTAATATGCTTGTTTTATAAATAAAATAAATGATGATGAATGCGAGAACTAACATCATTCCAAAGAAAGTGATAAATTCAAATAAATTACTGACTGGCGCATGTCCCGATGCATACCACCGGGTAAAAAAATAGCCTACCTGTGCAGCAAATCCAATGATGGTGATGGCAATCCCGATATGTGACCAACGGTTATACCCATTAGTGCTTCTCTTATCTCTTATTGCCCCGCCAAAGACAAAGGTTGCCACAAGATAAAGAATAAAAGCAGCATAAAGCAGATTTGAGCTTAATTCAGCCATTTTTATCCCTCCTTATTTTCCTTATTTTTCGCATCAACTTGATCTATAGGTTCCGAGATTCCTGTGTCTGCCAGAACATAACGGATTTCATTTTTTAAGCCAAACCAGTTTTTATTGGTATGTCCTGCAACAATAACCTCGTTATTTTTCCGCTGAATCCAGATACGACGATGATGCCAGTATGAGCCTTGGATAACCCCAATCATAAAGATTGCTCCTCCCACAGCTAGTATCCATAGGGTAAAATCCCTTCTAACTGTTAATCCGGAGACGTTCTTCGTTTCTATTCCAGCAAAGGCCATCTTGTATTTATTGTCACCCATTGGCTCTATATTTTGTTGAATCGCAACAAAACTTATTTCTCCTTCAGGTTTATCAGGAGCAAACATTTTAAATACAAATGCCGGGTTATTTGGAATCTTTGTTTTAGTAGCCGGTTCACCTTTATCATTAAAAAAGAAATCGGGAAAATAACTTGCCAGCTCGACCCGGTACCCATTTTCCAAATCATACGTTTCCTGTGGATCCCTTAGATTAATCGTGAGTGTTCCAAAATCCTCATCCGTATCTTTGTCAATCATGTTAAAGGACATCGTACCAAATTCGTTTAATTTATAATCTACCTGGTAGAATGCATAATAGTCATGTTTTAATGGTTCATTTACTCGAATTTCATGAGATTTAATTTCTTTTAATTCTGGTTCAACCCCGGGAATGATTTCATCTGTACGTTCATATAACGTAACATCTGTTTGATAGTTTTTTACAACCATTGCATTTCCAGCAAGTTCAATTGCTTCTTCAAAGACTTCTTTTTCTTTGCCTTTCTCGTAAACTTCTACGAGAAATTGTTTACTTTCCAAATAATATTTACCATGTGTTCCTGGAACACTTGCAGTTTCTCCTTCACGTATCCAGAGTACCTCATCTACATACATTCCTGGTACAAACCGAAGCATTGCACCGATTAGAAATAAAATTAGTCCACAATGGTTTACATATGGGCCCCATCTCGAGAAACGACCCTTCTCCGCTAAAATATTCCCATTTTCTTCACGGACAGAATAATGTTTCTTTTTTAATTTTGCCTTAACCGTTTCAAAGTCCTTATCTATATTTTCAACAGAGTTTTTTCCGTATACACGCTGTCTCTTTAAGAAACTTTCATGACGTGTAACACCTTGTTTTTTTAATGCTTTATATAGAGGCACTACTCGGTCGATACTACAAATAATTAAGGAAATACCGAGCATTGCGATAAGAATCATATACCACCAAGAACCATATAGATTGTGGAATCCTAATTGATAGTATAATCTTCCGGTTATGCCATATTCTTGTTCATAGAAATCAGCCGGATTCATCGCTGGAGGGATATATAATTCCTGCGGATAAACCGTCCCTAGTGCTGACGCAACCAAAAGCAAAACGATGATCCAAATCCCGACTTTTACAGAAGAAAAGAAGTTCCAAATTTTATCAACAATTGTTTTATTGTAGGTTTGAGAGCGTCTAGCACTTCCCTCATACCTCATATCAAGTAATGGCCTTTTCTCTTTATCTCCCTGAGTTGTTTCTTCGTTTTGGACAGGTTTACCACAAGCCTCACAAAAAATTGTACCGTGTGGATTTACATGCCCACATTCGCATTTTACATTTTCCATAAAAAATAACTCCCTATGGCTTTATTTGCTCCATATAATCACGTACCATCTTGCTTGTCATCTCACCAGTAATGATCTTAACAACTTTTCCGTTCTTATCAATTAACAAAGTAGTTGGCAATGGGTCAATTCCATAGGCATTCAGCAACTGGTCTCTTTTATCAATTACAACAGGAAATGATAATTCATATTTTTCAATAAATTTATTTACACTGAATTTTGGTTCGCCAACGTTGATAGCGATAACCTCAACTCCCTGTTCCTTGTAATCTTGATAATATGTATCAATATATGGGAATTCACGTTGACAGGGCTCACACCACGTTCCCCAAAAGTTTAAGAACACACCTTTTTCTCCCCTATACTCAGACAAATGGTGTTCCTTTCCATCCAAGTCTGTAACGACAAAGTCTGGTGCCATATCCCCAACTGCTACTTTTTCCTTACTTGTAAAGAAATTGATATACAATGTATAAACGAGTGCAGCGGCGAGAAGTAACAATATGATGGTCCGCATAACTAATCGTCGCTTTTTCTTGTCCATTTGAAATCTCCCTTTATAATAGAATCAAATGCGCCTTAGCGTATTTGCGCCCAGATTTTTTCGAGCATGCTCGAAAAGTTTCCTTTGAAAATCTGTGGCATCCGCCGGAGGCTTTAACTTTATTCAGTCGGAGTTTGAACCACGGCTAAAGTGGATACTCTTTCTGCATTCATTTCCAACTGTAGAAGTTGAAGACTTCTGCTGAATAAAGTTAATTGCGTACTTTCTTTGCCATTATAGCACTTTATAATATCAGGATATTGCAAACATTTTGAAGGTTATGTGACAATTGAGAATCATTATTGATGGACTTGTTTCCCCTCGACGCCCACCAATTATAAACGATTATCCTTCGTGCTTGCTAAAGCCCTTAACTGTTTAACCTCATGTGGAAGCAGTTCTCTGAATTCACCAGTATGTAATCCTTGAAGAGTTAAAAAGCCAAATCTTTCTCTTTTAAGCTTCAATACTTCATGTCCAATTGCCTCAAACATCCGTTTTACCTGGCGGTTTCTTCCTTCATGAATGCTAATCTCGATAATAGACGTTTGTTTTCGCTTGTCCATTGAAATAAGCTTCACTCTAGCAGGGGCAGTCTTTCCATCCTCCAGCTTAATGCCTCTTTCTAATTGACGCAGCTTTTCCTTAGGAGGAATTCCTTTTATTTTCGCCACATAAACCTTCTCAATCTCATACTTTGGATGCGTTAGAAGATTTGCAAACTCGCCATCATTCGTTAATAAAAGCAATCCTGTCGTATCATAGTCAAGTCTTCCAACAGGATAAATACGTTCTTTAATTTCTGGAAAAAAGTCAGTTACCACCTTTCTCCCTTTATCATCATCCACACTTGAAATCACAGAACGTGGTTTATAAAATAAAAAATAAACAGGCTCTTCCCTTTCCAGTGGAATACCGCTTACCTCAATTTTATCATTTGAGCCTACCTTAATTCCCAGCTCCTTCACAACTTTTCCATTTACCTTAACATGTCCGGCAACTATAAGCTCCTCGGCTTTTCTCCTTGAAGCTACACCTGCATGTGCAATTACTTTCTGTAGACGTTCCATCTATGCTCACCCCTTAAACATCTTACTTGTTTCTTAGTATTTGTACAAGATAAAAACATTCTTTAGTATGTCCATTCTAGTAATTTCCTATAAAGTGAAACTTCAATCAGTGGGGGCCTCATCCCCTACTGATTGTTAGTTGAACCAATCGGGCTTTTACGGGCAGTTACCCCCACCTAAACTTCTTCGTTTCACTAAAATTTTTAGGTGGGGGTCTTACTGCCCGTTAATGCGGGAAAAAAACCAAAAAAGAAAAACACGCTATCTATGCGTGTTTTTTCAACCAAATATGAAGGTAACTACAATGATACTTACAACGATCCCGAATAAATCAGCTAATAGACCAACCTTTAAGGCATCACCCATTTTTTTAATTCCGACTGCTCCGAAATAAACTGTTATTACATAAAGGGTAGTGTCAGTGCTTCCTTGCATGATTGAAGCAAGTCTGCCAATAAATGAATCAGGACCATATGTAGCAATTAGATCGGAAGTCATTCCCAAGGCCGCTGTACCGGACATCGTCCTTATTAAGGCTAATGGAACAATTTCCGCTGGGAATCCAACGAATTCCAATGCTGGGCGGATTAGATTGACGAAGAAATCCATTGCACCGGATGCCCTAAATATGGAAATCGCAACTAGCATTCCAATTAAAAAGGGCATGATTGAAAAGGCAATTTTAATTCCTTCCTTTCCACCTTCTACAAATGTTTCATATGTTGGAATTCGTTTTGCAGTTCCATATAACAGTACAAATCCAATGATTAATGGTATTAGCCAAAGTGAGAGAGTGCTAATGATGTTCATTTTTCAATGCCACCTCTTTTCACTCTTCGGTAATAAAAATACCTATCAATTAATACTGCACCAATTGCCGAAATAATGGTTACGATTAAGGTTGGCCCTACAATTTCAGTTGGATTTGTAGAATCATAGGTCATCCTGATTGCAATTACTGTAGTTGGTACAAGCGTCACACTTGCTGTATTAATTGCTAGAAAAGTAACCATTGAGCGGCTTGCAGACGTTTTCCCGCCATTTAGGACTCTTAGCTGCTCCATCGCTTTAATTCCCATTGGAGTCGCCGCATTACCAAGTCCAAACATATTAGCAATCATGTTTGAAAGCATGTACCCCATTGCTGGATGGTCGACCGGTACTTCTGGAAATAGGCGGCTCACTAGAGGGCGAAATAATTTAGACAGTTTTTCTAATAATCCAGCCTCTTGTGCAATTTTCATCAGTCCTAACCAGAAAACAAGCACACTAATTAGGCCGATACAAATGGTGACTGCTTCTGATGCCCCCTTAAAGATTGCTTCATTTACCTCACTTATCGTCCCATTTACGATTGCAAAGATAATTCCGATAATCGTCATCGCTACCCATATGATATTTACCATCGTTATCTAACCCCTAAAATTACTAAAAAGATACTTTTCAGTGTATCCCAGAACGTTTCCTTTGGTCTTTTTACACGGCCATTATCAAAATAGATAGGCATTTCTTCAATTGTCTCATCTCCGAGATTAACCGTAAGTGTACCTACAATATCAGGGACATTTTCTGGGTTCCGCCACTCTTTATTATCGTGTTCAAGCAAATCGACATCGAGTTTTATCGAGTTTTTCTCATCTGCTGTCAAGGGGTACCTAAAATCATGATCGACAAACACTTTACCTTTGTAAAAACTGCTGTCCGTTTGCAGATCACCTTCTTCGACAACCTTCACTAAATCATACGTTTCAAAGGCTTGATTAAACATATTCATATGATCATTCCAGTCGTCAGAAGCATTAATCGTAACCGCGATTAAATCAATTCCATCCTTTGATGCAGTTGAAACCAAGGTTCGTTTTGCCCGCTTTGTATATCCTGTTTTCCCACCGGTACTATATGGATATAGCTTCGTAAGTAGCTTATTTTTATTTCTCCAAACACGATCCCATTTTTCAGTAGGATTCGGAGCCCGGTGCACCTTAGTACCCGCAATTTCCCTATACTTTTCATTCATCATTGCATATCGAGTTAAAATCGCCATGTCATAAGCAGAAGAAAAGTGGTTTTCATGATCATCCAATCCATGCGGATTTGCAAATTCAGTATTTTGCATACCAATTTCTGCGGCTTTTTGATTCATCAGAAAAGCAAAGCCCTCTACACTGCCGCCTACATGTTCGGCAATCGCAACTGCAGAATCATTACCTGAACGTAACATCAATCCATACACCAAATCCTCAAGCTTTATTTGCTCGTTCGGCTTTAGGTATAAGGATGACCCTTCAGCTCTTACGGCCTTATTACTTACCTTTACCATTTCATTCAGTTTTCCTGATTCAATGGCAATTATGGCAGTCATGATTTTCGTAATACTAGCAATTCTCATTCGTTGATGGGCATTTTTTTCATACAAAATTCTGCCAGACTCTTGCTCTATTAAGATAGCACCTTTTGCACTAACAGAAAGTGCACTTGCTTTTTGAGGAAGGAAGCCCATGAGAACCATAACAATGATGATCAGTGTAATAAATCTTCTGCGAAAAAATGTCATTCGATCCCCGTCCCTTTTGCCGTTTGTAAAAGTGTATGCAAAACATGTCCAACTATATGAATAAAAATTTAAAAAGCGAAAGCGCCTTGATCAGAAACGAGAAAACTGGCCGACTAAGATCGCAACGTCCTGTGGCAACGTCTGCACTAGCACTTCCGGTGCGTCGGAGACTCCGACTAAGAGGCGTTCTTTGCCTCTGCAGGAGGAGTTGAAGTTTCTCGAGTTTCTAGGCGCTGCAGCTAGATTTCAAAAGACATGTGCAATGACCACAAAAAAACTGACCAGCGTTTGGTCAGCACAAAAGGGTATTTATTTAATATTGTTTCCATTGCAGTTTTGATGCTTCATTAAATCGGTGTTCCACTTCATTCCAATTAACGATATTCCACCAATTTTTCACATAGTCTGCACGAACATTTTTATATTGAAGATAATAAGCATGCTCCCACACATCGAGAACTAGTAAAGGGATTGTATCCCACTGTGTCATGAATTGATGTCGTTCCGCTTGCAGGATTTCCAAGTGACCCGCTCTCGGTGACCAAACTAAAATGGCCCAACCTACTCCTTCAACCTTATTTGCTGCTTCACTGAAATGTCTCTTAAAAACTTCAAAACTGCCAAAATCCCTATTAATCTGGCGCAGCAATTCACGGCCTGGCATACCTCCACCCTTTGGCTTCATGACATTCCAGAATATTGTATGCAAGTAATGGCCAGAACCATTAAAAGCAGCTTCCCTTTCCCAATGCTTTATTAGGTCATAATCACCAGTATCGCGTGCTTTTTCCATCATTTTCTCCGCTTTGTTTAATCCGTCTACATAGCTCTTATGATGCTTGTCATGGTGGAGTATCATGATTTCTTTGGATATATATGGCTCTAATGCATCATAGGCATACGGGAGAGGTGGCAATGTATGCTGTCCAATCCCCACTCTTCTTACCCCTACAAATACCTCATTTTCCTCAGGTTGTTCAGCAAATCGCAATCCTGCATTATAGAGTTTCTCCACTTCCATCTGTATTTCAAGCAAACTCGTTGGTGTTAACATTTCTCCAATCGTTTCCAGGAAATTTGAAAAATGAGATAGTTCCAATCGAAGGTCTTCATTCCGTTCATTTTCAAATTGATTTTTCATCTCAAGAAACCATTGTTTCACGTCTTCCACATACTTTTCAGGGGCGTCCATCGTAATCCTCCCTTAAGGTTAATCGTCATTATCGTATGCGTTTTACCTATTTTCGTTACTCTCCCCCATAAAAGAAAACCCCAATTGCATATCAACTCTGCAATTGGGGTTCAATAAATATTATGTTTGTTCGATAAAGTGAAACTTCATTCAGTGGGGGTTTTTCGACGCACAGGAAGTGCTAGTGCAGACGTTGCGACAGGACGTCGCGTTCTTAGTCTGCTTCATCCCCCACTGAATGTTAGTTGAGGCCCACATGAAGTGGGTCACAAAGACGTTGCCACAGAACGTGGCGTTATTAGTCTTTGTTCTTCTGTATCGGGCTTTTAGTGGCAGTTGATCCCCCATTACTTTTCTTGGTTTCCCTTGAAACCTTTAAATGGGGGTCTTACTGCCAGTGAATGTTGGATAAATTCCAATGTTGATTTTACTTCATAGCTGTTTTTGTGATGGAGATGTGTAAGAATTTCTTTTAGTCGATCAAAATGAATCCCTTTAAAATGTTCTTCAAATTGTTTTTGCTCATTTAGGTATACACGTTTACGATGACGATAACTAGGATTCTTTAACAAGCAAACAAGTGCTACAAGATCCTTGAAATACACCTCATTTGAATCAATTTTATAAACAGGATCTTCGCTAAAAGGAGTAAATGATGTAAATTGTTCATCAAAATAACGCAAATAAAGTACGTGTAATGTCCTTTCCTCCCCATCCTCGACAAATGTTACCTCAGATTGGTTAAAAAAGTCCTCAAACGTATTTTTTAACGTTTTTTCAAGTTCGAATCCACTACATTGTTTAATTAACATTTTTCCACCCCACTCGCCATAATTTTCCATATAGATTTCATCTACATATTATCATAGATAGCGTTTTTAAGGTGAATTAATTTGAATCGCCTATCGTTTCTTGGAACCTCTCAAAAAAGAGGTCTGCTTCTTCCTGGATGTATTCCTCATCCACTTTTTCAGGAAGCGGAGGCAATTCCTTTAATGTCTTCAATCCAAAATACTCTAGAAACTCCTTTGTTGTACCATATAAAATGGCTCTTCCTGTACCATGGGCACGTCCTACCTCTTTGATTAATGCTTTTGCCATCAAGGTATGAATCGGTCTTTCTGTTTTCACCCCACGAATTTCTTCGACTTCTGTTCGAGTAATCGGTTGACGATAGGCAATAATTGCAAGAGTTTCTAAAGCCGCTTGAGATAATGAGGTTGAAGTTGGTGATTCCACTAGTTTTTTCAAATAACTAGCATGTTCTTTTTTTGTCGTTAATTGAAAGGTTCCAGCAACCTCAACGAGATTTATACCCCGTCCAGGTTGACTGTATTCATCCTTTAACTCACCTACGATGTCCAATAAAGTGCTCTCATTTATTTCTAACACCATTGCCATTTGTTTTAATGTCAAACCCTCGTCTCCGGCTGCAAAAAGCAATCCTTCAACAATGGCTTTCCAATCAATTAATTTCATACCTAAAAATCCCTTTCCATACTCGATATATAAATTTCTGAAAAATTGTTCTGCTGTTCGATTAACACAGCATTTTTTTTCATTAATTCAAGAAGTGCAAGGAATGTGACAACAATATGGTTTTTATCATGGTATGGAAAAAGCTCTGTGAATTTCTTTTTTCCACGGTACCCCTTTAATTCATTTATAATTTCTTCCATCCGTTTTTCGATGGGAATTTCTTGTCTCGTAATTTTCGTTGACAAAGGCTTTTGCAATTTTTTGCGACGCATTAGCTTCTGAAGTGCCCCAAGCATGTCATAGAGATTGACATCTAATGAATAATCGACGGCGACATCCTTAGCAAATTCGCTTAAATCACTGGGTGCCTTTGTAAACAATTGGGAACGTTCTTCTTCCAGAGCTTTTAAATCATCTGCGGCATTCTTATATTTACGATATTCAATTAGTCGATTCATCAAACCTTCACGCGGATCTTCTTCAAATTCAAATTCAGAATCTTCGATACGTTCTTCTTGTTTTGGAAGCAACATTTTACTTTTAATTGCTAACAGCGTTGCCGCCATAACAAGGTATTCACTTGCAATATCTAATTGTAATACTTTCATTGCATGTATATACATTAAGTATTGTTCTGTAATTTCTGCAACTGGTATGTCGTAAATATCAATTTCCAATCGATTGATTAAATGTAAAAGAAGGTCTAACGGACCTTCAAATGTGTCAATTTTTATGCTGTAATGTAAATCCACGATCATCTCACCATAAATACCCTTCATGACAGTTTCATATTCTTCTATTTTAACACAATCAAATACGCCTTTGCGTATTTGCGCCCAATTTTTTTAGGCCCACACGATGTGGGTCACAAAGACGTTGCCACAGGACGTGGCGCTCTTAGGTTTTGATCCCCTAAGGCTCGAAAAGTTTCCATTAAAAAATCGTGGCATCCGCCGGAGGCATTAACTTTAATCAGCAGAAGTTGAAGACTTCTGCTGATTAAAGTTAATGGGTTTAGAACATAATGACTATTCAATCCACAACTGGAATTTAGATATTGTCCCAATTATTTTTTTGAAAAATTAATGTTGGATATGGACATACGCCCACACAAGAATTGGCTAAAGTCATACTATAGCTGTGTAACCAAGAAATTTAAGGAGGTATTTTAAATGAGTGGCGGATATGGATTTGGAGGCGGATTTGCCTTAATCGTAGTATTGTTTATTCTTTTAATTATCGTAGGTGCTGCGTGGTTTTAATTAAAAACTAAAAATGACGATAAAGTGTTCGGCATTTTGCTGAACACTTTATTTTTTCAATGTGATGGGTACAGTTAATATGTTAAACTACACATACATAGTGTTTAAAGGAAGTGATCCCACTTGTACCCACAAGCATTTATTGACTATTTAATTCATTTTCACTGTGATCGCGATTATTTTGAATGTCATGAAATTTTGGAAGATCATTGGAAAGAAGATCCTGTTCCTGAAAGAAAGCCATATTGGGTGGGTTTAATTCAAATTGCTGTATCACTTTATCACTTCCGCCGCGGAAACATAGCAGGTGCACACAAAATGATGAAAAGTGCACTAAAGATTTGTAAAGATCATAAATCCGAATTAGCACAGTTAGGCTTTCAGGTTGACGAACTGATTGAACTGCTACAAAATAAGGGTAATGATATTGAAAATGGCACACCCTATAAAAGTATAAATTTACCATTATCGGATAAAAATCTGCTTGCGACTTGTATTTCACAGGCTACTACAATCGGGAAGTCATGGGGAGAGGCAAGCGACCTATCCAATAAGGAATTAATTCACAAGCATACATTACGCGACAGAGGCGAGACAATTGCTGAACGGCAAAAACAATTCCTGTTGAAACAGAACAGGCGAAGCAAGAAATGAAAAGGACAGTCTTTATGACTGTCCTTCTTCACATTGTTCATCTTCGGAGAAATCACATTTCTCAAAAAAAGCTGCTGTATGTTCATTTGGTCGTAACTCACGATCTGGAAAATGCTCTTTTAGCGCCTTCACCATCTTCTTACCGATACCCTGGTACCGATGGGATGGATTCACACAAATATGTTGAATTTCTACAAGATTCCCGTCATGGATTGTTGTTCCGATAATTCCTACAATATCTTCTTCTTTCCATAAGAATAGCTGCTGTGTATCATCTTCTTCATATTGCTTCATAGTTGCTTGCAGGTTCTTTAGGTCCTTTTCGGTCGGCATAAATGAAAGAAGGCCCATTGCGATTTTCTCATAATTCTTTTTATAACGAATTAACATATAAATCCCTCATTATCGAAAAACTTTCCAAATAGTATAACCATTACTACCTTTGGACTACCTTCATATATTTATTAAGAGTACCATTAACCAAGAAATTTTTCCATAGTCTTTTGGGAGCACCCTTAAATTTAAATTATATCCAAAACTTACTATATCTATACAAACTCTAATGAATTATTCAAAAGAACGTGATAGGTTCGCCATTTCAATTGCAGATACAGCAGAATCCCATCCCTTATTTCCTGCTTTTGTTCCCGCTCTTTCGATTGCTTGTTCAATTGTATCAGTTGTTAAAACACCAAACATAACAGGTTTTCCAGTAGCTAATGAGGTTGCAGCCAATCCTTTCGCTACCTCGTTACAAACAAAATCATAGTGGGAAGTTGAGCCTCTAATGACAGTACCTAACGCAATAACAGCGTCATATTTACTTGATTCAGCCATTTTTTTAGCAATTAAAGGGATTTCAAATGCCCCGGGAACCCAAGCAATTTCAACATCCTCGTCTGCAGTTCCATGTCTCTTAAGTGCATCTAGTGCGCCGCTTAATAACTTTGCTGTTATAAAGTCATTAAAACGTGCAACAACAATCCCTACTCTTAACCCTGTGCCAACTAAATGTCCTTCATAAATTTTATTCATTATGAACCTCCTGTGTTATCAGTTATTTGTTCTATTTTTTTATAAATGTTTCATTGCCTATTTATTTATGTTAGTTGTTGTTTTTTGGTTGCGATAATGGATTAGCCCCTCAATCGTAATCATTTTCAGGTTAAATTCATCTGCAATCTTGCGTAAATCATGAACTCTTGCCATCGTCCCGTCTTCTTTCACAATTTCACAGATTACTCCAGCAGGCTGAGACCCGCATAGGGCCGCTAAATCCACCGCTGCTTCTGTATGACCTGCCCTCTCTAGAACCCCTCCCTCCTTTGCAATTAAAGGAAAGACGTGCCCAGGTCTTTTGAAATCTGAAGCTGTTGACTCCGGATTGAGCAGTTCAATTATCGTTTTTGAACGTTCAATTGCACTAATACCTGTTGTAGCCGTTTTATGATCGATACTAACGGTAAAAGCAGTTCCATGCGGGTCCGTATTATGAGTAACCATCGGCTCTAGATTTAATCTGTTCGCCAACGACTGTGTAATAGGAGTACATACGAGTCCACGTCCATGTGTGATCATAAAATTAATGACCTCTGGAGTAGCTTTATCTGCAATTGCTATAAAATCCCCTTCATTTTCACGATCTTCATCATCACATACAATGACTACTTTTCCTTGTTTTAAGTCGGAAAGTGCGTCTTCAATTGGATCAAACATTGTTGTCCCCCCTTTTTTATTTAAAGCCATGTTCTTCTAAAAAGCTTGCGGAAATCTTTGATTTAGTTGATTTTTTGTTAGGAAAAGAACGTTGCAAAAATGAGCTTACATACTTCCCGAGCATGTCACACTCGATGTTTACTATGTCTCCCACACCTTTTTTTCGTAAAATCGTTTCCGATAAAGTATGGGGGATTAATGAGAGTGTAAATGTATTTTCTGTAAGGTCAAAAATAGTTAAGCTTGTCCCATCCACTGCAACCGAACCTTTATAAATCATAAACTGAACAAGCTCTTCAGGAATTTCAATTTCATAATACACGGCATTTCCTTTTGGTTCTTTGCGAACAATTTTTCCGATCCCATCTACATGACCCGAAACGATATGACCTCCAAAGCGACCGTCCGCAGACATTGCTCTTTCTAGATTAACAGCAGATTGTTGTTGCAATTCACGTAATGAGGTTGATTTAACCGTTTCCGGCATCACATCAACGGTGAAACCATCAGATGTAAATTCCGTCACAGTTAAACAAACTCCATTTACCGAAATGCTATCGCCTAAGTTTACATCTTTAAGAATCTTTTTAGCCTGAATCACCATTTCAATCGAATCCTGCGATCCATTTATCGCTTTAACTTTCCCAATTTCTTCTACAATACCTGTAAACATTTTTTCACCTCTATCTCGGTTCTGCTACGATTTTAACGTCTTCTCCGAGCTGTTCCACAGACTTAATTGTTAATTGTAATGCACCATTGATGGATTCGATACCAGAACCGCCAATGGATGTCGGCGCTAGCTTCCCGCCTACTAATTTTGGTGCAAGATAGACGATGACTTGATTTATCGCTTTTTCTTTTAAAAAGCTGCCATTAACTTCTGCTCCACCTTCAACAAAAATAGAGGTAATACCCTCCTCACCTAAACGTGTAAGCACTGTGTTGATTGATAAATCAGATTCCTGTAATTGAATAACTCGAACACCATTTTTACCTGAGAATTCGTTTATTTTTTCCTCGTTCACTTTATTGGATACAATAATCCAAGTATCCACCTTGCCGTCAGTGACGACTTGTGAATCGAGAGGGGTTCTTAGGGTTGAATCCAAAATGATTCGAATTGGATTTTTGCCAGTCCCATTCGGAAGCCTTGTTGTCAAACCCGGATTATCTACAAGCACCGTGTTAACCCCAACAAGAATAGCATCATGGATACTTCTATATAAATGAACATCATTTCTTGCAGCCTCACCCGTTATCCATTTACTTTCACCTGTAACTGTTGCTATTTTTCCATCAAGAGTGGTGGCAGATTTCAGGGTGACATAAGGAACTTTTTTATCTAAAAAATGATAAAAAACTGCATTTAATGCATCTGCTTGTTCCTTGCATACCCCAACTTCAACCTCAATTCCTGCAGCTTTTAATTTAGCAATCCCTTTACCAGCTACGAGTGGATTTGGATCAGTTGTTGCAATGACAACCCTTTTCACTTTACTATTCACTAAAAGGTCAGCACATGGCGGAGTTTTTCCATGATGACTGCAAGGCTCTAAGGTTACATAAGCCGTTGCGTTTTCTGCTTTTTCACCAGCCATTTGTATTGCATGGACCTCTGCATGTGGTTCCCCGGCTTTTAGGTGTGCACCAATTCCTACCACACGACCTTCGTTCACAATAACGGCTCCTACAACAGGATTTGGCGCAGTTTGGCCGACACCAGCCTTTGCAACATTTATCGCTAAATTCATATAATCTCGATCTCTCACTTATCTACACTCCTTTCTACTTATCATGTACTTATTACTGGGGATTCTAACTTCGTTTCCAAAATAAAAAGACCTCGGAAAACAATCCGGGGTCTAGGTCGATGTTATTCAAGCAACAGAATATGTATTTTTGCCCAACACAAATAAAGGTATTATGGACAAACTTTTTTTCACATACCGTACTAACATCCTTCTCCCATCCAGACTTTAACTGTCGGCCTTGGATTCTCACCAAAGTCCACCATTTTAAATGAATATCATGGCATATATGGAATCACCATGAAATGTTTGACATTAAAATGGGTCACGGGCTTAGAACAATTGTTCATCACCGTCGGTAAGGAATTTCACCTAACCCCGAAGGAAAACTATTTTATTCTTTTAGCAATGTAAATTAGTATAACATAAAGTAATCTTATTTTGTCGAATTTAGCACTTTACGATACGGCTATGTATTTTTCGTATATATGGAATGAATGATTAGACTATAAACAGCCAGTAAATAGCTCCCCATGCAATCGCAATTAAAAGCAGGACAAAAAATACCGTCCATCTTCCTTTACCCATTTGTTTCACCTCAAGAATCATTATAGGATTAAGAAAAGCGCAAGCGCCCTGTAGTTGAACGTCTACTAAAACCTGCCACATCCTATGGCAAACGTAGACGTCAGCACATCCTGTGCAAGTCCGACAAGCACAAGACAAGCCCGACAGAAGGCGCCTTTTGCCTTCAGAAGCGATTGGCTTGTGACCTCGAGGGGCTAGGCGCTGTAGCTAGACAAAGAAAAAGGCACAACAAGAATGACCTGTTGTGCCTCCTTTCTTATTCTTCCCAAACTTTAACTTCTTTCATTACATCGCCCTGTTTAATACGGTACACAGATTCTAATCCCTCAATTACTTGACCGAATACAGTATGCACTCCATCTAAATGAGGTTGTGATTCATGTACGATGAAGAATTGGCTTCCACCAGTGTCTCTGCCAGCGTGTGCCATTGATAATGCTCCTGGTACATGTTTACGTGGATTTCCTTCTGTTTCACATTTTATAGTATACCCGGGTCCACCAGTCCCATTTCCAGTTGGGCAGCCACCTTGGGCAACAAATCCAGGAATTACGCGATGGAATGTTAGGCCATTATAAAATCCATCGTTAGCAAGCTTTTCAAAATTTGCTACTGTTCCAGGTGCTTCATTCGAATACAACTCAATAACGATTTTTTCTCCATTTTCAAATTCAATGCTAGCTTTTTTCATTTGAAACCTCCGCTCCTAATCTTTCGTCCATATGTATTGAACGAGTTCATTTTACTATAAATGGTTGGAATAATCCAATCTGAAAAGGAGGCGTTTTTCCTGAATATATAGTTAAAAGATATTTTTGGTAAAGAATATTGTATAATAGGTACGATGGATAACCTTGTATTTGGATAATTAAAGGAGGAACTAGTTTGAGATATAAACAAATACTCTCATTTTTACTTGTATTTTCACTCATCTTTCCATCACTTAGCTTCGCTGACGCTACACCTGGAGATGTGATTATTACACTTGGTGAAAACCTAACCGAAACACAAAAAGAATCAATCTTAAAAGAAATGAACGCACCTGACAACCCTCAGATTGTCATTGTCACAAATGCGGAAGAACATCAGTACCTTGGGAACTATATACCGAAGGCTAGCATTGGGAGCAAAGCCCTCTCTTCAGCTTCGATCACCATTGAAGAAAAAGGTTCTGGGTTAGATGTAACAATTTCAAAGCATATTACTTTAATTACAGAGGAAATGTATACAAATGCATTAATTACAGCTGGTGTAAAGGATGCAAAAATCTATGTAACTGGACCTTTTGATGTTTCTGGAACAGCAGCCTTAACGGGAATTATTAAAGCTTACGAGATTTCTTCGGATAAAGTAATTCCTGAGGATGTTAAACAGATTGCCAATGAAGAAATGGTCGAAACCACAAAATTAAGCGAAAAGTTTGGTGCAGAAGATGCTGCTGCCTTAATGGCAAAAATTAAGAATGAAATAGCTAAAAACGCACCGAAAACCGATGAGGAACTTCGCACCATTATTGTAAATGCTGCGAAGGATTTGGGGATTACGTTAACAGATGCCGACATCGATCGGCTCATGGATCTTTTTAAAAAGTTAATGGAACTTAATATCGACTGGAATCAGGTTGGGGAACAATTAAATTTAGCTAAGGAAAAGCTGACAAACTTTCTTGGATCAGAAGAAGGGCAAAGCTTTTTAGATAAACTTAAAGATTTTTTTGTCAGCCTGATTGACGCAATTAAGAATTTTTTCAAATAATGGCCATAAAGAAAACCCACGAATTTTCGTGGGTTTTCATTTTTGATGTCTAGCTCTAGGCGCCATCGGCTCGAGGTCACAAGCCAATCACTTCTGAAGGCAAAAAGCGCCTTCTGTCAGCGCTTTTCTTGTGCTTGTCGCCTATAAGCAGGCGCCTTACGCATTTCATATTTATTCTACTACCTTAGATTTTAAGGGAATGTCTAATCTAACGAGATCTTCATAGCTTTCACGTTGTACAACAAGCTGTGCCTCGCCATTCTCTACAAATACAACTGCAGGTCTAGGAATGCGGTTATAATTATTGGACATTGAGTAACCGTATGCACCGGTACAGAAAACAGCTAACAGATCATCTGAGTTCGCTTTTGGTAATGGTAAATCCCAAATTAGCATATCCCCGGATTCGCAGCATTTACCAGCTATAGAAACAGTTTCTTCAACAGCATCCTTTACGCGGTTAGCTAAGACTGCTTCATATTTTGCTTGATATAAGGCCGGTCTGATATTATCTGTCATACCCCCATCAATCGCGAGATATTGACGGATGTTAGGTACTTCTTTTCGAGAACCAACAGAATAAATCGTTGTTCCCGCATCACCTACAATTGATCGGCCTGGCTCAATCCAAATTTCGGGAATATCAATTGAAAGATTATCCGCATGCTTTTTTACTTCCCCGATAATTGCTTCAACATATTTTGACACTGGAAGTGGATGATCTTCTTCTGTGTAGCGAATTCCAAACCCGCCGCCCAGATTTAAAACTTTAGGTGTAAACCCAAAGCGGTCCTTCCAATCTTTAAGTTTTGCAAACATTTTATCAGCAGCAACTAAAAATCCCGTTGTTTCAAAAATTTGCGAACCAATATGAGAATGAATCCCTAGTAACTCTAAGTATTCAGAATGAAGTGCCTGCTCGACTGCTTGGTCTGCCTGACCATTTTCAAGTCCGAATCCAAATTTCGAATCTTCTTGCCCCGTTGTAATATAATCATGAGTGTGCGCTTCAACTCCTGGTGTTACTCGCAATAAGATCTTCATTGTTGACTTATTTTCAATACACACCTGTTCTAATAAAGAAAGTTCATAAAAATTATCAACAACAATACATCCGATTGTTTGTTTTACCGCCATGTCTAGTTCTTCATAGCTTTTATTATTACCATGGAAGTGAATTCGTTCTACCGGAAAACCTGCTTGCAGGGCAGTAAATAATTCCCCGCCAGAAACGACATCTAGTGATAGCCCTTCCTCCTGGGCAAGCTGCACCATTGCCACCGTTGAAAAGGCTTTACTTGCATATGCAACTTGAGCAGGAATTTTTAATTGCTTGAATGTATCACGAAAGCTTCGAGCACGTTCTCTGATAAGTGCAACATCATACACAAATAAAGGTGTGCCATAACATTTTGCTAATTCTACTGTATCTACCCCACCGATTTCTAGGTGGTTTTTTTCATTTACTTTGTTCGTTCCATGCAAAAACATTAAATTCCCCTCATTCCTTCAAAGAAGTACTCACTAGAGTCATTATAATATAGATTATTTCGCGCTTTTTCCAATTATTAAAGAAAAAAAGACAGCCAATCACTTATAGTCATCAGCTGTCATAACTTCTCTACTTTAACACTGTGCTATGAAAAATAGATTAACACAACGTAATATATGGTGCAACTATTGTTTGAAAGGTTTTTGAGGGTGTACAATACTTGGTCTTATCTTCGCTCCAGGAACAGAAGTCCGAATTACAATTTGCAGTAACGCCTTTGCATTAAACGGTAGAAACGGCCATAAATATGGGGTATTCAGGGAACGTATATTTGCTAGGAACAAGAAATAGATTGTGCAACCAATAACAAATCCCGGCACTTTAAAAATAGCTACTAGAACTAAAAGAAATAATCTTGCTATCTTATTGGCCGCACTCAATTCATAGCTAGGCGTTGCAAATGTACCAACTGCTGCAATTGCTACATAAAGGATTACCTCAGGTCCAAACAACCCGACGTCAATGGCTATTTGACCAATTAATGCTGCCGCTATTAAACCCATCGCAGTTGATAAAGGCGTTGGTGTATGTATAGCCGCCATCCTTAAAAATTCAATTCCCATATCCGCAAGAAAAATTTGAACAACAATTGGAATGTTTGACTTATCGTTCGGACCAATATAGTCAATTACCTTTGGGATCATATCCGGCTCTAATACTAATAAAAACCAGAGTGGTAACAAATAGATGGAAGCGAGAATTCCGATAAATCTTGTCCATCTTAATAATGTTCCAACTGCTGGAGCTTGACGATATTCTTCAGCATGCTGGACATGATGGAACATTGTAGTAGGCGTGATAATAACACTTGGTGAAGTATCAACCATTATGATGACATGTCCTTCAAGTAAATGGGTTGCTGCGACATCGGGTCTCTCCGTGTACCTAACCAATGGATATGGATTATAACCTTGGTGAACAATAAACTCCTCAATCGTTTTATCCGCCATTGTTAACCCATCAACATCAATCTTACTAAGTTCCTCTTTAATAATTTTCACTAAATCGGGGTTGGCAATGTCCTTGATATACGATACAACAATATCCGTTTTTGACCTCTCTCCGACCTGTACAATTTCATTACGAAGCCTTTCATCACGTATTCTTCTTCTCGTCAATGCACAATTCACAATAATGTTTTCGACATATCCATCTCGGGAACCCCTGATAACTTTTTCAGTATCAGGCTCAGCTGGTTCCCTTCCGGGATAACTCCGTACATCAACGGCTAATCCCGAATCTTCCCCTTCTACTAGAAAGAGGATAAGTCCAGAAAGAATATTGTCAACGGCTTCGTCCAAATTCTTTATCGTGCTCACCTGCTGATGAACAACACGATTCTCAATGATTTGAAAAGCCTTAGAAGTTTTCTTTTCATTATCATTGATATTTACTAATGCTTCTAAGATTTCTACAATAAATGCTGTATCGCATAGTCCATTTAAATAATATAGATGAACTTCCTTATTTAAAATCGTAATCCTTCTAACACCGATATCGAAATTTCCCACACCAAGGCCTATTCGAGATTCGAAATATTTATCATTTTCTTCTATATTAGGAGAGATTGGAGACTTCTTCTTATTCTTTTCCTTTCCGATCATAACCACTCCTTTCGAGTATTAGATCCACAGCTTTTCTTGTAATCGGCGCACCAATTTTAAGATCGTCTTTACGTGCCATTTTTCCTATGTCTCCAATACCTACAATTATTGGAACATCTAGTTCGTCCAAACAATATACGGTATCTCCATTAATTCGACCAATATCATATTCAGTAAGACCGCTTTTATCGACACCGTATTCCGTTAAGTTCCCATCACGATCGATACTAATATCAACCTTTGCCCATTCTATTTGATGGGTTTTGGATGCAACCGCAATAACACCTAACACCTCTAGTCTTGGATGCTTTGCAACATATTTTAATGCTTGTTCACCCGCCCCTTCACCTAAAAATCCACTATCATCAAACATCACAAATACGGGATCGTGAGGGGTTTCAAGAATGTAATCCACTATTTCTTTTCCTGTTAAGGTTGTTGGGTTTCCTTGTGATCTGGAAATACAACGTCCCCCAACTTCTTTTGAAATATATTCTAATGTCTTTTGTGCATATTCATCACCATCTGTTACTAGAATTACTTTACTTCTGGCTTCGTCCATAAATTCTATCCTTTCGCTCTGAAAATCAGTGCAACTAAGAAAGAGAACAGTATAGCTGAGGATATACCGGCAGAGGTCAACTCAAAAATCCCCATCGCGATGCCGATTAATCCATGTTCCTCTGCACTCTGCATCGCACCATGTAAAAGTGAATGACCGAAGCTTGTGATTGGAACAGTCGCCCCAGCCCCTGCAAACTCAATTAAACGATCGTACAAATTAAACCCATCCAAAATTGTCCCTGCTACTACAAAAACACTCATCACATGAGCAGGTGTTAATTTTACAAAATCAAGTAAAAGCTGCCCGACTATACATATTGCACCACCGACTAAAAATGCATATAAATATTCCATTTCTTCACCACCTTAAACTCGTTCCAAAACTACACCATGTGCGATAGTAGGAATCGTTTCCTTTTGCTGAATCATCGTTGGACTTAGCAAGGCACCTGTTGCAACAATAAACACCTTGTTCAAATTGCCACTGATGAGTTCTTTTACGATATGACCGTATGTGACAATCGCTGAACAAGCACAGCCACTTCCGCCTGCAAACACCTCTTGATCCGAGTGATAAAGCATCAGCCCGCAGTCATTATGTTTGTTTCCCAAATCATAGCCTTCTTCTTTTACCATTTCTTTTAAAATCGGACTACCTATACCGGAGAGGTCACCAGTTGCAATCAAATCATAATCATCTGGATTACGATTTAAATCCTGAAAATGTCGGGTAATGGTATCCGCTGCTGCAGGTGCCATTGCCGAACCAAGGTCAAAAGGATTTGTCATTCCTAAATCGACCACTTTTCCAATCGTGGCTGAAGTAATCCTAATTGGACCCTTCTCTTTACTTACTAACGCGGTACCTCCACCTGTAGCGGTAAAGGTTGCCGTATCTGGCTTTTGTCCACCATATTCGGTTGGATATCGGAATTGTCTTTCAGCCGTAGCATTATGACTGCTGGTCGATGCTAGGATTCTGTTTGCAAAACCTCCATCAACAAGTGCTGAACCAACAGCAAGAGACTCCATTGAAGTCGAACAGGCACCGAACATACAGATTAGTGGAATTTGATGATGTCTAGCCGCATAGTTAGTCGTGACATTTTGATTTAATAAATCGCCACCTAAGAAAAAATCGATATCATCATTTGACAAGTTCACCTTTTGCAGACAGGAATCAATGGAATCCACCATAAGTCTTCTTTCTGCTGATTCCCAGGAATCTTCACCACAATACAAATCGTCATACTTTATATCAAAACTAGAACCTAAAGGACCTAAACTTTCTTTTTGCCCCACCGCTGTTCCTGTTGAATTCAAAAAGATTTGATTCTCAAATACCCATGTTTGTTTTCCAATTAGCCTCATGTAAGTCACTCCTCAATCCTCAAGAAATTGTGAGATTAAAGAAATAACGTATAATCCCGACAATATAAGCAGCTACTGCTCCGAAAACGATCACACTGCCTGCAAGCTTAAACATATTCGTGGCAATTCCTAACACGATACCTTCACTTTTATATTCCATTGCGGCACTTGTCATTGAATTCGCAAACCCTGTTACAGGAACCGCAGAACCCGCACCCGCAAATTGTCCTAGCTTGTCATAAAGACCAAACCCGGTTAACAAGGCAGAAATTAGAATGAGAGTGGCGACAGTTGGATTTCCCGCGTCTTTTTCCGAGAAATCAAGTACGGTTATATAAAAATTCTGTATTCCTTGACCTATACAACAGATAGCTCCGCCAACAAAAAATGCTTTTACACAATTTAAAAAATACTTCGGTTTCGGCTGGTACTTTTTAATGCTGTTTTTGTAATCGTCTTTAATCTTTTTCTTAGTAGCCACTTCCTGGTCACTCCTTGTGCGCTAAAATGGAATCATTTCACATAGTACATCCACTGAAATAAAGACCCCGCGATTTTTCCGAACACAATTGCCATAACTAAAATAACGATTTTATTATCGATTCCAATTCGTTTTGCTAAAATCGGAAACACATTCAGTACCTCTGTAAGTGCAGCTGCCAGCATTCCAACAAATATCCCGCATGCTAACCCTATCGGGATTACCAAAATGCCCCAAAGGTGAAAGATTCGGTCATTTAACGTAAACCAGCTACCAAATACAGCTCCAAGTACAACACCCCACTCATAAAATCGAATGAATTTCATCGTTTTCGTTAATTGTGTCAGCCGAGGGATAATACCTAAGACTGCTAAAAAAGCTACAAAACCGCCCCCAACTGCAAGCCCACTTCCTAGTCCAATAAAAATAATGAGGAGGACTTTAATTGTCATCGATGTGTTTCATGCTTTCTTTATTTTCTGTCAAAATTAAGTAATTATCTAAATCCTGTTGGTAATTAAACATTTCAACTTCAAGTGGACTTGGTTCTTCGTTAAGTCGTTTACGGAAAAAATGATTAAAAAACAAAATCATCCCCAGCCCTAAACCGATTGAATATGGAATTTGAAAGAGCAATGGTTTTGGAACTACATCACCTGTTATCATGGTATAGATTCGAAGATGAACTTCCCTCATGGACACGTCTTCATGGAAATTCATCATGGTAAGGGCTGCTCCAATAAATAATAAAAACCAAACGGCGACAAATAATGCTGGTGCAAACCGCTTTTTCTTAATCGCAACCTCAATGATGGTTTGTGCGGGACCTACCGTTTGAATATCGACCTGAGGAAATTGCCTCCTGATTTGTTCGATGACCTTCATTACATCAATAACAATAATATTTTTATCTTTATTGCTTACTTGATGTATGATGATCTTTTTAATTTCCTGTGCGATGTTTTCCTCAGCACTTATTTGTACGATTTCTCCAATTTTTACTGTTGCATTGGGTTGTACCTGTACGCGATGGCGCATTCGAACATACATTGATTTTTCCATCACTTCACACCCTACACATTGTTTTCCTTATATATCTAGTATGTTAAATCTTATTTATCTAATGCGATTGGGTCGCAAACTCCAATAATTACCACAAAAAAAAACCGAATGGATTATACGTCCATTCGGTCTTTCATTTGTTGTAATATTTTTTTCTCCAACCTTGATACCTGTACTTGGGATATACCCAGCCTGGTCGCGACTTCGGATTGGGTTTGATCCTTATAATAGCGCAGGAAAACGATTAATCTTTCGCGCTCATCCAGCTCACGAATGGCTTCCTTTAATGCTATTTTATCAAACCACTTTGTTTCATTATTATCCGCTATTTGATCAAGCAATGTAATCGGGTCACCATCATTTTCATATACGGTTTCATGAATGGATGAAGGTGCACGACTTGCTTCTTGGGCTAAAACAACATCCTCAGGGGTGATTTCCAAGTGCTCCGCAATCTCCACAATTGTTGGAACCCTGCCGAACTGCTTTGACAGCTCATCCTTCGCTTTCCGGATTTTATTTCCGGTCTCTTTTAATGAACGACTCACCTTCACTGTGCCATCGTCCCTAATAAACCGCTGGATTTCACCAATTATCATCGGTACAGCGTATGTTGAAAATTTAACGTCGTAGGATAAATCAAATTTATCGACAGACTTCAAGAGCCCAATGCAGCCTATTTGAAACAAATCATCTGGTTCATAGCCTCGATTTAAAAATCGTTGTACAACAGACCAAACCAACCTCATGTTCTTCTGGACGATTAGGTCACGTGCTTCCTGTCGTCCTTCTTGGCTGAGTTTGATTAAATTCTTAACCTCATTGTCCTTTAAATACGTTTCACTTTTGGTATTCTTGACCTCCACATCCATTGGCAAGTCTCCTTAATTGCATAACGCTTTACTCTTTGATAAATGCTTTGTTAACCGTAATGTTGTACCTAAACTTGAACCTGTTTCCACTTCAAAATCATCCATGAAATTTTCCATAATTGTAAAGCCCATACCTGATCGCTCAAGTTCTGGCTTTGTTGTAAACAATGGCTGCCTAGCTTCCTCAAGATCGTTAATTCCAATTCCTTCATCTCTTATGGTGATGTGCACAGTACTGTCTTCAATTTGGCATGAAATATAAACAATCCCACTTGGATCCCCTTCATATCCATGAATAATTGAGTTTGTTACAGCCTCAGACACGACTGTCTTAATTTCAGTTAGTTCGTCTAAGGTTGGATCGAGTTGTGTTATAAATGCTGCAACAGCAACACGAGCAAATGACTCATTTTGGCTTAGTGCCGAGAATTGAAGGTGCATTTCATTTTTCATTACGCCACCCCCAATGACTGAAGCGCAAAAGACTCATCACGCTCTAAACGAATAATTTTGAAAAGGCCAGACATCTCAAATAAACGTTCGATCTGCAGGGAAATGGAGCAAACAACCATTTCTCCACCTAGATTTTTGATTTGCTTGTATCTTCCTAAAATAACACCTAATCCTGAGCTATCCATAAATGTAAGCTTTTCAAGATTCAATAGGATGTGATTAATTTGATTGCTTTCAATCGTATCAGTTACCTTTAATCGCAATTCCTCAGCTGTATGATGGTCTAGCTCACCTGTTAGCCGAATACATAACACATTGTTTTTTACCTCAAGTTCAATTCCAAGACTCACTTTACAATGCCTCCTTAAAATCGTATAGTGAGTCTTTTCGCTATTTACCTGTAAGAATCCTTCTTGACGACAAAACTAGTGTTCATTCGCTAAAAAAAAACGAAAAGTGCAAGCGCCTTGATCAGCCCCGACAAGCACAAGACGAGCTGGCTAGAAGGTTGTACTTTGACCTTCTTGACAGATTGGATTGTGACCTCGAGGGGCTAGGCGCTGGAACTAGACACCAAAAACTACGACGTAAATGACTTAAGGAGTTTTATTAAAAGTTCCCATTGTACGCTTGAATAACTTCCACCAGCTGGCAGCATCGATATCTTTTGCCGCTACAAGCGGGCTTTCACTTAAAATCTTTCCATCTTTCTTAATCACGAGTTTTCCGATTTTGTCACCTTTTTTAATCGGTGCATTCAGCTTGTCAACTATAACTTCTTTTTGTACATCATCTATTTTTTCACCTTTTTTCGTTAAAAGTGAAATAGGCTCGGATGTAACAAGCTTGATTTTCTTTTCACTCCCTTTACTTACTTTTCCTTCAGCAACTTCCTGATTTCGTTCATATAAAGGGTGTGTCTTATACTGACTAAAGCCAAAGTCAAGCATTTTTGTTACCTGCGCATTGCGTTCCTTCGGTGTTGGCGCTCCAAAAATAACAGATATTAAACGCATATCTTCTTTTTCAGCAGTAGCTGTTAAACAGTATTTTGCCTCTGTCGTAAAACCTGTTTTTAAACCATCTACACCTGGATAAAATCTGACAAGGCGATTCGTATTTACAAGCCAAAATTTATTATCGGAATCTTGACGTAAATAATCCTCATATTTTCCTGTGAATTTAGTGATTTCTTCATATTTCAGCAATTCCTTTGCCATGATTGCCATGTCGTGGGCAGAACTATAATGATTTTCTGCAGGAAGACCAGTTGGATTTTGAAATAAAGTATTTGTAAGACCTAATTCCTTCACCTTTTTATTCATCATTTCAACGAAAGCTTCTTCTGAACCTGCTAATTTTTCTCCCATGGCAACGGATGCATCATTGCCTGAACCGATGGCAATACCTTTTAACATTTCCTCTACCGTCATTTCTTCGCCTGGTTCAAGAAATATTTGTGAGCCTCCCATTGACGCAGCATGTTCACTTGTCCGAACTTTCTCAGAATATGTGATACTGCCTTTATCTAGGGCTTCCATGATTAACAGCATTGTCATGATTTTCGTCATGCTAGCTGGAGGAAGCTTTTCATCACTATTTTTTTCGTAAAGAATCTTCCCTGTATCACGTTCAATTAAAATTGCAGATTTTGCATTATTCGCTAGATCAACAGTCGATTCCTGTGCGGAAGCGAACGGGCTAAAAGTAAAAATCATGATTGTTGAAATTAACAAACTAATAAATACGCGTTTCATCTCCAAACCCTCCATTCTTTATACTCTCCCATTTTTTCCAACAAATGAAAAAATATACATAGAAAAGCGCAAGCGCCTTGATCAGCCCCGACAAGCATAAGAAAAGCCGGCGAGAAGGATGCCTTTTATCCTTCTTGACGGATTGGCTTATGACCTCGAGGGGCTAGGCGCTGGAGCTAGACACCAAAAATAAAAAAACCGAGGATTTTCTCCTCGGCGATTGTGAATTATAAAATTTTCTCGATAATTAATGTCGGTGCTTTTACTGGATTTGGTGAAATCAGAATGCTTTCAGATAGCTTGTTTTTGATTTCAGCAATTTCTTCAAAATTACTATGAATCGTTACGAGACTGTCTCCTTTTGATACCTTGTCACCTATTTTTTTCTGAAGAACAAGCCCTACCGCCAAATCAATCGACGATTCCTTCGTCGCTCTTCCCGCACCTAGAAGCATAGCCGCTGTTCCGATTGAATCGGCAATAATCTCAGAAACATATCCATCCGATTCCGCTTCAAATTCAAATTGATAGTTTGCTTTTGAAAGCTTTTCGGGAGAATCCACGACAGAAGCATCTCCACCCTGTGAGGATAGGAAGGTTTTAAAGGTTTCTAATGCTTTTCCATTTTTAATGGATTCCTCAAGCAGACCTCTTGCTTCTTCAAGAGAATTCGCTTTTTTCGCAAGTAAGACCATTTGGCTTCCTAAAACAAGACAAAGCTCCTCGAGATCAGCAGGACCTTCCCCTTTTAACGTTTCAATAGCCTCCTTTACCTCCAGCGCGTTGCCAATCGCAAAACCGAGTGGCTGACTCATATCTGAAATGATGGCCATCGTATTTCTGCCCACATTATTCCCGATATCAACCATTGTTCTTGCCAGCTCTTTCGCATCATTTAAATTTTTCATAAAAGCACCTGCGCCAGTTTTTACATCTAAAACAATGGCATCAGCTCCTGCAGCAATTTTCTTACTCATAATGGAACTAGCAATTAACGGGATGCTGTTAACAGTCGCTGTGACATCACGTAACGCATAAAGCTTTTTATCTGCAGGTGTTAAATTCCCGCTTTGCCCGATAACAGCAACCTTATTTTGATTGACAAGACGAATAAAGTCATCGCTGGTAATTTCAACATGGAAGCCAGAAACAGATTCAAGCTTATCAATGGTTCCACCGGTATGACCGAGTCCCCGCCCTGACATCTTTGCAACTGGAACACCAACTGATGCAACTAACGGGGCAAGCACTAATGTGGTTGTATCACCGACACCGCCTGTACTATGTTTATCCACCTTGATTCCTTCAATCCCTGAAAGGTCAATCGTGTCACCAGACTGAACCATTGCCATCGTAAAATCAGCCTGTTCCTGTTTCGTCATTCCTTTAAAATAGACCGCCATAGAAAATGCACTTACTTGATAGTCAGGAATATCACCCTTTGTATATCCATCTATTAAAAAAGCTATTTCTTCTGCGGTTAATTCCAGTCCGTCACGTTTTTTTTCGATTAAATCAACCATTCTCATTGTTTTCACCTTTTTCCAACCATTATTTATATTGAGCTTACATCTTCTTCACAATTTGTTTCACTAAAGATAAGAATTCGGCTTTAACTTTCTCCGTTGTTTCAATTACTTCATCGTGGGTAAGGGGCTGATCTAAAATGCCTGCTGCCATATTTGAGATACATGAAATGCCAAGCACCTTTAAATTAGCATGACGAGCAACAATCACCTCTGGAACAGTTGACATACCAACTGCGTCCCCACCTAGTGTTCGTAGCATTTTGATTTCTGCCGGTGTTTCATAGGATGGTCCTGTCATTCCAACATAGACCCCTTCTTGAATCGCAATGTTCAGCTCATTTGCCACTTCTTTTGCAAGTGTACGAAGTTCTTTTGTATAGGCTTCTGACATATCTGGAAACCTTGCTCCGATTTTTGAATCATTGGGTCCAATTAATGGGTTTTGCGCGAAATTAAGATGATCTGTAATAATCATGAGATCACCTGGATGAAAGGATTCATTCACTCCACCCGCTGCATTTGTAACGACTAAGGTTGTGACACCAAGTTCTTTCATCACACGAACAGGGAAGGTAACCTTATCAAGGCTATACCCCTCGTAAAAATGAAAACGTCCTTGCATAGCAACAACTGATTTTCCTTGCAGGGTACCAAATACAAGTTGCCCTGCATGACCTTCCACTGTTGACACTGGAAACTCTGGAATTTGGTCATATGGCACTTTTATTGGATTTTCAATTTCATCTGCCAAAACACCTAGACCTGAACCCAAAATCAAACCGATTTCAGGTACTGCTGGGCTTTTCTCCTTTAAAAATTGCGCTGCTCTTTCTACTATCGTTTTATCCATTTCTATATTCCCCCATTAATCTCTGAAAGAAAGCTCTTTCCATGTTTAGGCAAATTCACATTAAAATTATCCGCGACTGTTGCACCTATATCAGCAAATGTTGTTCGTAATGGTAATTCCTTACCATCCTCCATTTTTTTGTTATACACCAATAATGGGACAAATTCACGTGTATGGTCTGTTCCAGTATGTACTGGATCATTTCCATGGTCTGCTGTAATGATTAATAAATCGTCATCGGTTAGTTTTTCAAATACTTCAGGTAGACGTGCATCATACTCCTCCAGCGCATTTCCGTAGCCTTTTGGATCGCGACGATGTCCAAATAACGCGTCAAAATCAACTAAATTTACAAAGCTTAAGCCTGTAAAATCCATTGTAAGGGTTTGAACTAATTTATCCATTCCATCCATATTTGACTTGGTACGCAGTGCTTGTGTAACGCCCTCACCATCATAGATATCTGAAATTTTTCCGATTGCGATCACATCAAAACCTTGATCACTTAATTCATTCATTACGGTGCGTTCAAATGGTTTTAATGCATAGTCATGTCTGTTTGATGTTCTTGTGAAATGACCCGCTTCCCCTACAAATGGACGCGCAATGACGCGTCCCACCATATATTTTTCATCTAGTGTAAGCTCACGTGCAATTTCACAGATTTTATATTGCTCATCTATAGGTACTATTTCTTCATGTGCTGCGATTTGTAAAACCGAATCTGCGGACGTGTAGATAATCAACTTACCAGTTTTCATATGTTCCTCACCGAGTTCATCAAGAATGGCAGTACCCGATGCTGGCTTATTCCCTAAAACACCCCTCCCAGTCCGTTTTTCAAGCTCATCTAATAATTCCTTTGGAAATCCATCCGGGAAAACTTGAAATGGTGTTTCAATATGTAAGCCCATGATTTCCCAATGTCCTGTCATCGTATCTTTTCCATTAGAGGCCTCTTGCATTTTCGTATAGTAAGCTAGCGGCCTGTCTTGAACTGGAATTCCTTTTATTTCTCGAATATTGCTTAGTCCAAGCTTTGCCATGTTCGGCATATGTAGACCATTCATTTCTTCAGCAATATGTCCTAAAGTATCTGAACCCTCATCACCAAATTTTTTCGCATCTGGTGCTTCTCCAATTCCAACAGAGTCCATGACAATTAGGAAAATTCGTTTATATGTAAAAGCAGCCATGTAATTCCCTCCCAAAATATTCTATGACGTTCTTTCCGATATTTTCCCCTTCTAGTCGCAACTTACTCAATCTTTTACAACATATGTAATCGTCAGAAGTCTGACCTCTTTGAGTATAAGGTTGAATGTCTGTCTTTTCAAGTAAATTACGATAGTTTTAACAAAAATTGTTATGAGAAAAGCGCAAGGCGCCCCAATTCAAGCTAAGGACAGGCACGTCCTGTGCCTAACGCTTGAATCCTTGCCGTCCTGGCAGAGGCGACAAGCACAAGACGAGCACTGACAGAAGGCGCTTTTTGCCTTCCGAAGTGATTGGTTTGTGACCTCGAGCCGATGGCGCCTGGAGCTAGACAAAACAGGACGAAAAAAAGCCAGACATATTTGTCTAGCAATCTACTAATGAATATTAGGCCCGAGGATGATAGGTTTTATAGACATCCTTTAGACGTGTTTTTGTGACATGCGTATAAATTTGTGTAGTCGAAATGTCAGCGTGACCGAGCATTTCCTGCACTGCGCGGAGGTCAGCCCCATTTTCTAAAAGATGAGTCGCAAATGAATGTCTTAGTGTATGCGGGGTTAATTCCTTTGCGATACGGGCAGCACTTGCGATTTTCTTTAGATTTTTCCAGAATCCTTGTCTAGTCATTCGATTCCCATGATGATTCACAAAAAAGGCATCTGTTTTCTTTTGCTTTACTAGTTGCCCGCGACCATGATCTAAATATGCGTGTAATGCATTTGTTGCTACACTGCCGAGTGGAACAATGCGCTCCTTATTTCCCTTTCCAAGGCATCTGATAAATCCCATTGATAAGTGGATATCCGCTAAATTTAAGTTGATGAGTTCACTAACACGAAGGCCTGTCGCATATAAAAGCTCAAGCATTGCTTTATCGCGTATCCCAAGTGGATTGTCCAATTTTGGCGCATCTAACAACGCCTCTACTTCAGAAATATTTAATACTTTCGGAAGTGTACGTTCTGCTTGTGGTGTTTCAATTTGTTCAGTAGGATCATGATCGGTTACTTTTTCACGAAACAAAAACTTATGCAAAGAACGGATTGATGCTATATGTCTAGCCAAGGTTCGTGATGAATTTCCTTGTTCCTTTAAATGTTTCAAAAAATGAATTACTTGGATTCGGTTCACTTCATTAAAGGATGAAATATTTTCAACCTTTGTTACATATTGATAATATTTTTTAAGATCCCGCTCATAGGACTTCACTGTATTGGTAGCAAGTCTTCTTTCGACAACTAAATAATGCAAATAATCATTCACTTGATCTTCCACTGGTCTCTACTCCCCATTTCGGTAAAAAAACAGTAATCTATCTAACAGGCCCTCCTCCTTTTCTTCAATCATCGAGGTAGCCTTCACTGAGGATCCTTCCGGTTCATCATATTTGTGGTAATTTTGATACTCCTCATTAACCCATATAATACCATAATAAAATAAAATCGTGCATCCAGTAAACAATACAAAAACCTTTACTGTATCATATACAACGCGAAACCATTCTCTCATCTAGTAATCCTCCAAATAAACCATGTTATTAGAAGATATGCCAAATTTACATGGTTTTATACACGCTTATCCCATATTTTCATATTTCTTTTCAATCCTATTAGATTATGAAAATGAAAAAACCCTTTTCACGAAAGGAAAAGGGCAGTTTATTTAACTTCTTTATCATGACAACGATGACAAATACCGTGGAAAGTTAAACGATGGTCTTTAATAATAAAATTCCAGTTCTTTTCAACGATTTCTTCAACATCCTCAAGTAAATCTTCCTTAATTTCGTCGACTGCACCACATTCGATACATACAAGGTGATGATGGAAATGTGCTACACCTTCTTGGCGAAGGTCATATCTGGATACACCATCTCCGAAATTTATTTTATCAACGATCTTTAATTCAGTAAGTAATTCAAGTGTCCGATATACAGTTGCTAAGCCGATTTCTGGCGACTTTTCTTTTACAAGGAGGTAAACATCTTCGGCACTTAAGTGATCCTCTTCATGTTCAAGCAGTACCCGAACGGTAGCCTCACGCTGTGGTGTAAGCTTATAACTAGATGAATGCAACTGTTTTTTTATACGATCAATGCGATTTTCCATGTAAAACTTTCCCTCCCTCGCCGTTACCTCATTATTATACCAGAAGAAGGGGCACTGTCCAAATAAAATAATTATAAACAACGAGGGATAACACTTATTACGTAATAACTATTCTTATTTATTAACGACATCAATTATTTCTTTCATCAGGACGGGAGAAGCGAATGCCTCTACAGCTGAAGCCATTAAGATCACGAAACTTACAGCAACCATTAACAGCGAATAGCGAGTCAATAACTGTAAAATGGGTTCGTTCATTCGTTTCATAAATTGCTGGCGAATCATTTTCAATGAGAATGCGACAGCGACAGTACCAACGATAATGAATGTCGGAATGATTAATAGATTTTGTGGAAGTACGGAAACAAACGATAACAGAAACCCGCTCCAACCCATTTGATTAACAAGAAAGCCAACTGTAAATCCGACAACAACCCCTTTTAGGAATAACAGAATTAAAATAATCGGCAGCCCGATGATGGAAATTCCTAATATCCACATGAGTCCTACATATTTCAGGTTATGAAGGATGCTCTGTTTGAACATATCGGTTGAGTTGGCATACGTTCCTTCAGATACCTCTCCAAAAAACCGACTTAAATAGAAAAAGAGGTCTTCTTTTTGACTGGGATTTAAACTATTTACGACGATTGCTCCAAAGATGACACCCATTAGGAATAGTACGGAAATAAATAAATATATGGATGAATGTTCACGAAAGTGGTTAGTTACGATTGTTTTATATGGCGGTTGCTTTCTCATCTATCGTTCCTCCTATCAATCTTCTAGTAGATTCTATGAGGGCAAATAGACTTCTATGACAACTTGGACAAAACTATTTCTATTAATTTGGACATTAATAAAAAAGAAAGACTCCAATTATTTGGAGTCTACTTTTCCGTATTTACCGCCACCGCCGGATGTTAGGCGGAGTTTGCCTTGACGGGCTTGAATGATGATGTCGACGATTGGACCTTTTACTATACGTCTCAGTTCTTCTTCAGGTATTTCATGAAGGATCGCCATTTCCGTTTTAAAATAATCCCTTAATTTTTGTAAGGTTTTTGGCCCTAGCCCTGGAATAAATTCAAGCGGAATCTGGTGCACATATGGAGGTCGATCTGGCTTTAATTCATCCGTGTTCTTTAACTCCTGCAGCCTGTCAAAAACTCCTTTTACAAATCCCTTATGCCCACAGCTAGGACAAACCTCTGCCATAACATCCTCAATGAGTGTTAAACATTTATCACAGGTTGTTTTATGATATTTTCCCAATAATGGATCTAACCCGTAATTTGCGACAACTTCCCTGCCATCTTTTCGGTGGAGTGCAAGTCGGAGCTCTTCAAAGGTAGGCTCTTTCATTTTCATGATTTGATATTCTCTTGCAATTTTCGGCAGTGAATGTGCATCTGAATTGGATACAAAAGTATACTGATGCAATTCTTTAATCTGATCTGCCATTTCAGTATTCGAGCTCAATCCTAGTTCGATTGCATCAATTAATTCCTCATCAAACACTTCAGTTAAAGATTGTTTTACACCCCGACCATACATACTTTTGTATGGAGTGAAAACATGTGCGGGAATAAAAATACCGGATAACTCTTTAACCTTTCTTTGCAGCTCTTTTCCATTCACATAAATTCTCTGTGAGCTTAAGGTAATATTTTTCATTCGTTCAGATAGCCAGACTGAGAATAGCTTCATTTTTTCGATTGTAGGCATAAATGCCAGGACATGGATGGGCCCTTTGCAGTTTTCATCATAGATTTCAAGCTCACTGCCTAGAATGAGAGTCACATTCTTAAAGCGCAGTCCGCCTTCTTCATAGGGATATACCTCGCCAATTTCAATTAAGGCCTCAAGCTCCCCAATGACTTCCGGAACATGACAGTCAATTACACCAATCATGTTCATCCCTTTAATTTCCGTGGACTCCTTTAGTATATTCCCAATTGTAAGAGATTTTGAACCCGTGATTTTTACCGGTTTCCCCGAATTTGTCCTTCCAATATGGATATGGAGATCAACATAGTAATTGTTCATCGCAGCTTATTCTCCTAATGCTTGTTGTAGTTGTAAATACTGTACCGCATAAGCCGTTTTCGCATCATAAATTTTATTTTCTTTTAATAGCTCAAGTGCTTCGTCCAATGTAATCTCGAGCACATCGACAAATTCATCCTCATCCAAGCCTGCTGGGTTTTCAATTTTCTTTAAACCTTTTGCAATAAAAAGATGAACTAATTCATCTGCAAAACCCGGTGATGTATAAAAAGAAATAAGCGGTGTCAATGTTTCACAATCATAACCCGTTTCTTCTTCTAGTTCTCGTTTTGCGGTTACCTCAGGGAGCTCTCCCTTTTCAAGCTTACCAGCTGGAATCTCAACAATTACCTTCTCTAATGCTTTTCGATATTGCTGCACCATTACAAGCTTATCGTCATCGGTTAATGCAAGTATCGCAACAGCTCCGGGATGCTTGATAAGCTCCCGTTTACTAGTATGTCCATTTGGTAACTCTACCTCTTCTATATGTAAATCGATAATCTTTCCCTCAAAAAGGACTTCCCTACTAATTGTTTTTTCTAGTAAATGATCCATTATTGCCATCTCCTTGTTCTACGAAATCTAACCACTTCATACATTTTAGCATAGTTTGTTTCTAATCAAATACGCCTTGGCGTATTTGCCGCCCTGATTTTTTAGGCCCACACGAGGTGGGTCACAAAGACGTTGCCACAGGAAGTGGCGTTCTTAGTCTTTGATCTTGTGCTCGAAAAATTACCTTTGAAAATCAGTGGCATCCGCCAGAGGCTTATCTTTATTCAGCCTCTGGCTGAATAAAGATAAAACTCCCTAGGAGGTTGGCTATGAAAATTGTGATTGGTGAAAATCGGGTAGCATTGGTCGGCAAGGCTTGGGAAATCCGCGCAAAACTTAAGGAATACAGCCGTACCTACCAAACGGTCCAGGAGTGGATCAATCAAGGAAAAGAGAACAAAGAGAAAAAATAAACTCCGTCGCTTCCCCATCAAATGCGCCAAGGCGCATTTGCGCCCGATTTTTTTCGAGCTTGTTCGAAAAGTTTCCTTTGAAAAATCGTGGCATCCACCGGAGGTTTTAACTTTAATCAGCCGGGGTTCAAACCCCGGCTGATTTAAAGTTAAATCATTTGTGGTTCAGACATAAAAAGGATAAACTGTGACTAGATACTAGAATGGAGGGGATAGTTGTGGAAAAAAGAAGAATCGGATCTTCCGATTTATTCGTCAGTAATATCGGACTAGGCTGTATGTCCATTGGTACGGAAGAAAAAAAGGCATTACAAATAATTGATGCCGCTTTGGATATGGGAATCAACTATTTAGATACTGCTGATTTATATGATCAAGGACTAAATGAAGAATTTGTTGGAAAAGCCATTAAACAGAAAAGACAAGATATTATCCTTGCCACCAAAGTCGGAAATCGCTTTGAAAAAGGAAAAGATGGATGGTCTTGGGACTCCTCAAAAAAATACATAAAATCCGCTGTTAAGGATAGCTTGCAACGCTTGCAAACCGATTATATTGATCTCTACCAACTTCATGGGGGAACAATTGAGGACAATATCGATGAAACAATTGAAGCATTCGAGGAATTAAAACAGGAAGGTGTTATCCGTTATTATGGAATTTCCTCAATCCGTCCAAATGTGATCCGAGAATTTGTGGAGAAATCCTCTATCATAAGTGTAATGATGCAATATAGTATTTTAGACCGACGCCCTGAGGAGCAGATGTTTTCCTTTTTAAATGAACATAAAGTAAGTGTCGTTGCTCGTGGTCCTGTGGCAAAAGGCTTACTCACCAGTCGACCAGTTGAAGATGCTAGTCAAAGCATGAAACAAAATGGATACCTTGATTATTCCTTTGAGGAACTTGATGCTGTAATCTCTAGCTTAAAATCAGATATAGCGTTCAACAAACCGCTAACTGAAATCGCACTGCAATATTGTTTATTTGAGGATACTGTTGCTTCTGTCGTAACAGGTGCAAGTTCCATTGAACAAATTAAGAGCAATGCTGAAGCGGCCAACGCAAAACCATTAACAGATGATGAAGTTCAAAAAATAAGAGAACTTACAAAGGCATCTATTTATGCACAGCATCGATAAACTAACATAATCCCACAGGAATACCTGTGGGATTATTCATTATTTAAAATCTGACCATTTAAGGTTACTTTCACTGAATAGCTCCTCAAATGATTTATTTTTTTCCCGTTGTTTTCGTTCCTCTCTTTGTCTTTCAAGCTCAGCTTCTTGTTTCATTTGCGCTTCTTCTTTAAGCTGTTGCTGTGTACTTTTCAGCTTTGAAACAATATCCTCATTCAGTAAATCACCAAGGCTTAGCTTTTCATCTTTTTGCTGTTTTTTAACAGATGGCTTTTGTTTCTTTTTAGCCATATTAATCCCTCCATCCGTCAACCAATTCATTGTTATTATACCAAAAAAAGCGAATAACCGCTTGCTGGTTATTTCGCCAAAATTGTCCTTAGTACGCTGGTTTCATTTGCACACCCGGTTATTCGATATTTTCAACAATTGTCGCTACACCTTGACCGCCGCCAATGCATAAAGTCGCTAATCCATATCGATCATTACGACGCTTTAACTCATGAATAAGAGTAACAAGAATTCTTGCCCCGCTTGCGCCAATTGGATGACCTAAGGCAATTGCGCCACCATTCACATTTAAAAGATCATGATTAAAATGAAGCTCCCGGTCAACAGCAATCGATTGAGCCGCAAATGCTTCATTTGCTTCAATTAAATCCATATCACTAACACTTAATCCAGCTTTTGCCATCGCTTTTTGGACAGCTGCGACCGGGCCAATTCCCATAATACTTGGGTCAACACCTGCGTTTCCATTTGCTTTTATAGTGACTAAACCTTTTATGCCAAGTTCATCTGCTTTCTTTTTACTCATTACCACAAATGCTGCGGCACCGTCATTAATACCAGAAGCATTTCCGGCAGTAACAGAACCATCCTTTTTAAAAGCTGGACGCAAGCCGCCAAGTTTAGCAGTTGTTGTACCCGCTTTAGGGTATTCATCCGTATCAAATACAATACTTTCTTTTTTTCGATGCGGAATGACGACTGGGACAATTTCCTCTTTGAATTTCCCTGCTTCAATTGCAGCAATTGCCCTCTCCTGACTGCGTGCTGAAAATTGATCTTGCTCTTCTCTTGAAATCTCATATTTATCGCATAAATTTTCGGCTGTAATCCCCATATGATAATCATTAAACGCACACCATAACCCATCGGAAATCATGCTATCAATCATTTTTTGATCGCCCATTTTAAATCCATTTCGCGCGCCCTTTAAAAGATAAGGGGCCTGGCTCATATTTTCCATCCCACCAGCCACAATAACGTCCGCATCCCCAGCAATAATCGCCTGTGTTGCCAAATGCACTGCTTTTAAACCAGAACCACATACCTTATTGATTGTCAGTGCTGAAGTTTCGTGTAGTAATCCGGCTTTAATCGCAGCCTGTCTTGCGGGGTTTTGTCCCAATCCAGCCTGCAAAACATTCCCCATGATAACTTCATCCACGAGCTTTGGGTCTACCCCTGCCTTTTCTAAAGCCTCTTTAATAACGACAGCCCCAAGTTCGGGTGCTGAAACAGACTGCAAACTCCCCCCAAAACTACCAATCGCCGTTCTAACAGCGCTTACAATGACTACCCCATTACTCATTTCAACATCTCCTTTTACGTTCGATCTTTATGTATCCAATACCATATATATTTCTAGACTTTTTTCGAAATACCTCTTATTTTGTCTTAATTTAGATTATTCTTGATTTTCATAAAATACTTCCCCTAGAATAAAAGATAACAATACGTTTTGCTGGAGGGTTTTTAATGAAGTTACCAAAGCAAGTCACGATTATTGAAGTCGGACCAAGGGATGGGCTACAAAATGAAAAAAGCCTGATTCCAACAGAGGTAAAGATTAATTTTATAAAAAAATTAAAAATGGCGGGCCTTCAAGAAATGGAGCTCACCTCGTTTGTTTCGCCAAAATGGGTGCCACAGATGAAGGATGCTTACGAAGTCATCTCATCCTGTTTAGACGGCACCCGGGATATTGTTTTGGCCCCGAATCGCAAAGGAATTGAAAGACTTTACGAAACAAATTGTAAAGCATTTGCCGTTTTTGTTGGGGTCAGTGAAAGCTTTAATAAAAAAAATATCAATAAAACAACTACGGAAAGTATGGAGGAACTTAAACCCCTTATTCAGGAATTAAAGGAAAAAGGATATTTTATACGTGCCTGTATTTCCACCTCCTTTTACTGCCCGTATGAAGGAAAGGTGGAAGAAGAATCTGTATTAAAGCTTTGCTCAACCTTTGTTCAGTACGGTGTTGATGAGTTGAGTGTGGCTGATACCATTGGAAAAGCAAATCCAAAAGAGGTTTTCTCGCTTTTTTCAAGGCTAAAAAAAGAGTTGCCAAACACAATGTTGACCGCACATTTTCATGACACTCGCGGCATGGCACTTGCAAATGTGTTCGCTGCTCTCCAAGCTGGAATTGACCGTTTTGACACCTCTGCTGGCGGCTTAGGTGGTTGTCCATTTGCACCTGGTGCTACTGGTAATGTTGCTACTGAGGATGTTGTGTATATGCTTGAAGAAATGGGGATTCAAACTGGAATTAATCTTTCAAAGCTTGTAGAGGCGGTTGATATCATTAAACCCCACCTCACTCGACCTACTGAAAGCAAATATTATCGGTTACAATCTGCGAAATAAGAATATTTAGGATGCAAACTCCACATCCTATCTTTGAAATTTAAGGAATGGAGTTGTTAAGTGTGGCAAAACGAGACAAAGGTCGTACTCAAAAAGGAAAACCGAATGCTGATACGACAAACAATATAATGGCTGCTGAAGAAATGGAAAAAGCCATTCACCCAACAAACCGTCAAAATTCAGAGCAATAAGGAAGAAACCGTGCCAAATTGAGGTACGGTTTTTCATATGTTTTTTTGGAGCAAAATGGTAAAATTGAAACAACAACAGATGCCATTTCTCAGGAGGAACGTTTTTCATGAAACGAATGAAAAAGATCTTTATAATTCTTGGAATTCTCATCGGCTATATGGCGACAATTGGATTGATTTTTACAAACATTGTCATGTTTATGAAGAAAAAAACCGATGATGAAATTCTTAAACGTGAAACAAGTGAGGGACGACTTTCCTTAGATGAGGTTGAGTCCTTAAACAAGGAGGATGTATCCATACAATCAAAATTCGGATACACGATTAAAGGATGGCTTGTAAAAGGAACAGATAAAAAACGATTTATTATTATTTCCCACGGAGTAACCCAAAATAAACTAAATTCGATTAAGTACATGAAGCTTTTCTTGGAGCGCGATTGGAATGTCCTATTATATGACCATCGCCGCCATGGGGAAACCGGGGGAAAGACAACAAGCTATGGGCATTATGAAAAATTCGATCTTGAATCAGTTGTTTCTTGGGTGAAAGAAAAATATGGGGATGACAGCACCATTGGTATTCACGGCGAATCGATGGGTGCTGTAACGACTTTGCTATACGCTGGAATGATTGAGGACGGAGCTAATTTCTATATTGTAGACTGCCCATTTTCCGATTTTGAAGCGCAGCTGAAATATCTATTAAAGGTTGATTATAAAATCCCTGCCCCATTTGTTCTTCCTTTTGCCAATGTAGTTTTAAAGCTTCGGGATGGATATAGTATCAAGGATGTTTCCCCCGTTTCTGTGATTCAAAATATTAAAAACCCTGTTTTATTTATACACAGTGCCAAGGATGATTATATTTTGCCAGAAATGACAATGGAGCTTTATAAGATGAAGGAAGGTCCAAAGCAAATGCTAATTGCTGAAAAAGGCAAACATGCCTATTCCTTTGCCGATAACAAAGAAGCCTATGAAAAAGTGATTGATGATTTTTTTGACAACTATGTAAGGGACTGATTTGTTTTTTAGTCCCCTACCCTAGTACATCTGTAATGTCTGTTAAGTTCTCCTTTATCCATGCTAATGCAAGTTCAATCGTTTCAAATTCCTGAACCTCAAAAGTCACCTCATCCTGAAGCAGCCATACATCCTTTTGGTCATGGTTGGCCCCTGCAATGGACCAGTGCAAAAGGCTATAGGGATGGTTATCATGTAAAAAGGAAACCCATGTTTTATCTTCTGCAATATTTCGGATTGTTTTAAGCTTGGAACTCATGTACATCACTCACTTCTACTAACCGCAAACGTGGATTTAGAATCTCATTTGGACTTTTTAACATATAGCAATTAGCACTTTCAACAAAATCCACTGTCATCTTTTCATCTAAGAATACCATTTTCGATTTTTCTACTAATAATGGTTGATAATTTGTTTCTAAGGTTAGATCATCTTCGTCCCCAGAGTCTACCAGCCATAATGCCGTAACCCCACTCATCACGCAGCCGCAGCCTTCTGTTTCATATTTTAATTTTAATTTTTTATCTTTATTTTTAATTTGTGTGTTCAGTTTTTCAATTGCATGTTCTGTAAATGTAACGTTCATAGTGTTCTCCTCTTTTTTTCATCGTATGACTATTTTAACATATTTCGTTTGCTTCTACATATCATTACATTGACTTGTATCTTTACAAGCATTTGAGTTTTGGTAAAGATTACCTTATTATCAATAGTAATACTATCACTTTAAGGGGGTATTTAAGAGATGTCAAAGGTTACTATCAAAGTAAATGATAATGGTTCATTAAGGATTACAGGTGATGTTGATTTGGTCGATGCTGAAGGGAATACGTTCCCGACAAAACAAACCTTCTCATTATGCAGATGCGGTCGATCTAATAATAAACCTTTTTGCGACGGTTCTCATAAAGGTCATTTCGAATCAGTCGTACGCGCACCAGAAGAATAACTTTATTCAGCAGAAAACCACTACTGAATAAAGTTATAGCCTCCGGCGGATGCCACGATTTTTCAAAGGAAACTTTTCGAGCAGTAAGATCGAAGACTAAAGACGCCACATCCTGTGGCAACTTCTTCATGACCCACATCGTGTGGGCCTACAAATCGGGCGCAAATACGCCAAGTCGTATTTGATTTAGTTCTTGTACCGAATGCTAAAGCAGCGTTCGGTTTTTTCGTTCTGGGGATTGTTAATTATGATACAATACAGGTAAAAAGCCATCACGGAGGACGAAACATGCCTGATTGGTCGTATCACGGACTTTTTAAACCTATTTTATCACGTCTCTCTCCCTATCAATCTCGGGAATTTATCCACCGGGGAATGAATAATATTGCCTCCGTCCCTGGAGGACATCACCTCATTCATTTTCTAGGTAGAGAGGAATCTTCTGAACTCGTAAAAAAAGAAATTCATGGCATTACCTATCCAAATCCAGTTGGCCTTTCTGGAAAAATTGATCCGCTTTTAACTGGTTCAAACGCTTTTTCAAATCTTGGGTTTGGCTTTATTGAAATTGGTCCGGTGACAAAAGAGCCTGCACAGGACCCTTCTCTTCCGGTTGTGGATTGGCAAAAACAGCAAATCCAGTTTTCTACAAACTATGAATCAATCGGAATCGAGAAAACGGTGCAAAAGCTTGAGAAGTGGAAGCCAAAACAGCCGGTCTGGGCAAGATTGGATGGAACGATTGAAGAACAACAGGATTTAATTACTCAATTAGAGCCATATGTTGCTGCATTTGTAACTTCTGCTCCGGAGCTTTGTTTGACAACCAACCGTCCCGTTTATCTTTCTGTTCCTGTTGGAAAAGTAAAAGATCTTTCTCTTGATCGTATTCAGTCTACTTGTTCTGGGATCGTGATCGATGAACCAATCGGTATGCCAAATAATCACTATTTGAAGGAATTACTAGATTCCATTCATTATTTAAGAGAAGACGGGCTCACACTTCCAATCATCACGGTCGGTGGTATTCATGAGCCAGCCAATGCTCTTTCACTTTTTGATGCAGGGGCTAATCTTGTTCTGCTATCAAAAGGCTATGTTTTTTCTGGACCTGGTCTTACAAAACGAATTACTGAAGCCCTTTTACAGCAACTTCAACCAAAGCCACCGCTTCATCCAGGGTGGATTTGGTATTGGCTATTTGGATTGTCTATCTTTATTGGAGGCGTAATAGCTGCTCTTTTTAGCTTAACAACCATTGTTCTTCCTTATGATGAGCAATTTCTTGGAATGCAAAGAGAGCAAATCCTCTTATTTAATGAGCGGATTCTTTATTTTATGGCCCATGATCGAATGACTCTCGCCGGCACAATGATTTCTGGTGGTATCGTCTATATGGCTTTAGCGCGTTTCGGGGTTCGAAAGCATCTTCTTTGGTCCAAGCAGGCAATCGATCTTGCCGCCATTCTTGGGTTTTTAGGGATTTTCTTATTTATTGGATACGGATATTTCGATTGGCTTCACCTGATTTTTTGGCTTATTTTACTACCAATCTATTTAACTGGTTTTATGAAAACGAAACAGCTTAACGGAACGCCAACTACGCTTAATACTCGTAATCATCGGGTTTGGAAACAAAGTTTAATAGGACAATTAGCTTTTATCACCCTTGGGTTTTCGTTTGTATTGGGCGGGATTGTAATCTCATTTATTGGGATCACAAATGTGTTTGTGCCTACTGATATTCTTTATATTTGCATGCCACCTGAAATGCTGGATTTATTTAATGATAAATTGATTTCGGTAATTGCTCATGACCGTGCCGGTTTTGGGAGTGCCCTTCTCAGTGTTGGATTTCTAGTACTAACGATATCACTTTGGGGATTTCAACAAGGGAATAAATGGGTTTGGTGGACTTTGCTGATTGGTGGACTTCCCGCTTTCTTTGCAGGAATTTGGATTCATTTTGCGATTGGCTATACGACCTTTATTCATCTGCTGCCCGCTTATTTCGCCCTTTGTTTGTTTTTCATTGGACTTATTATGACGTACCGATTTTTTCATAAGGGGAAGGATTTGCCTTGCTAATAATGAAATTCAATTTGCACCGTATTTTGCGGTGCTTTTTCTTTCGAGAAAAAATTCCCAGCCCCATATGGAACTAAGCTTTTTCACTATTAGTTTAGGGTTCGCGTACAATTAGCCTTGCTCACTCTAACACTAATTAATAAATGTCTAGGTTACTTCATACAATATTTAAAAATGGAGTGTTATTCGTAAATGACTTTGAGGAGTGGAAAATATGGCAATAAGACCCCCGGTGTTAAAAAGAGGAGATACAATTGGATTAGTTACGCTTGGCACCCCTCTTGAAGCAAATACGATTAATACTAGAGTACAAGTCTTGAGAAATCTGGGCTTCAATATCGTTTTTGGCAATTATGTTTATTCTCACAATGGCATCGTAGCAGCATCAGCCAAACATAGGGCAGATGATTTAATGAATATGTTCAGAGATCCGAGTGTCGATATGATCCTTGCCACACGTGGTGGAACTGGGGTTCAGAGCATTCTTCCTTATTTAAATTTTGATGTCATAAGGCAGAATCCTAAAATTATATCTGGTTATAGTGACATGACAGTATTATTAAATAGTTTATATCAATTTAGTAATTTAATTACATTCCATAGTTTAATGCTCATTGACTTTAGACCAGAAACACCTGCGTATAATTTCAATCAATTTTTTGAAGAAACTTCTACATTCATTTCTCCCAGGACAATCACGAACCCACCGGACATCGCCTTAAGGAGTTTAGTACCAGGTAATGTAACAGGTCCAATAGTGGGTGGAAATATGACTTCGCTTGTCAATGCAATCGGTACACCTTATGAAATAAATACACATGGAAAAATACTATTTTTAGAAGAAACCCATGCCCCTGCTACAATGATTTATCGGTATTTAATTCAATTGTTAATGTCAGGTAAATTTCAAGATTGTCTTGGTATTATTATGGGGGAATGCACCAATTGCCCTGTATCTTATCGTACGTCATATGAAGACCTAATTAATGCTTTATTAGTCCCCTTGAAAAAGCCACTGATTGCCAACCTTGCTTCAGGTCACGGCTTTTATAAAGCAGCTATTCCAATAGGTGCTAATGTAAATCTAAATGCAACAGATAGTACAATAACTGTACTTGAACCAACCGTTACTGCCTTATAGGCCAAATACAACAAAATTGTAAAAAAAACGTCATCCCTTGGTTTTATCTTTTCTATCCAAAATTCCTATCCAAAAACAGGAGTAGATAACTACCTGCACAAAGATATATTGCAACTTGGGTTATTAGATAAATCGAAAGTTCAAATAAAGTTAGTTTCCTTTCTCTTTTAACCTTTTTAAAATGCCTATAATAATATAATGAACATAAGAGTAGTATTATTGCCGATATTTGGAATATGTTTTCTATTAGACTAACCAATATACCAACCCCTCAGATTACATATGCATGGTATTTAATTCTTTTGATTCTACTTCGCTGAAATCACCTGTTATCCAAAGTAATTATGAAACCAACTAACAAAAAGAATGATACTGACTATTCCCCAAACTGTGGTACTCACTATCCACCAAACAATGGATGAAGTTTTTGTTGAACTTCCCACACTTTCTATATCTGCTTTTATAAAAGCCAACTTACTTTCCATCCCTTTTTTTAATGAAACGAGAATAACTAACCCAATTGTGAAGAAACCAATAGTAATCCAAAATAATAAGTCCAGCTTTATACCTCCTCTACGAATTCATTTCTGATCATCTTTTACAAACCCGCCCATTTACTCAATATTTCTATATCAACACTAACATATTATTCCAAAAATATCCTCTACAAAAAAAAACAGGGCAGTCATTTCCTATGACCGCCTTGTTTAACGCTTGTCTCTTTTAAATTGACAAGTCCAATGATAAAAACTCCTGCAGTTGTTGCTCACGCTTATCGAGCATAATCTGTTCTGGCTTGATGCCCTGCTCTCGTAGTACTTCAATGTTCTGCACAAGGAACTCGTCGCTGCCAACAACATAGAAGAGTCCATCCTTGTCCGCAGCAAGATTCTTCATTTCTTCATAATAGTCGTTACGGTTATCGACGAACCGTGCCGTGAACTTCTTGTCAGGTGCGGACTTAAAAAGATCAGTAAATAAGAAATCCTTTGACGAATCGATGTTCAGGGAATGAATTTGATTGACATTGTCAGCACGCTCAAAATAGTCAAGTACAAGCGGCCTGAAAGTTGCCAGCCCAACACCTGATGAAAGAAGGTACACATTTTTGCCTTCTCTTTTAAGCGGTACATTCGAATGTGTCTTAAAGATTGCAACTTCATTGCCAACTTGAAGATTTCTTAAAATCGATTTAAACTCAGAGCACTGCTTTCTGATGCGCGTTGTGATTCCAATTGCATTTTCGTGCGGTAAAGTAGAGATTGACATATGGCGCACCAGGCTCTTGTTTGGTTTATCTCCGGCATTGAATCCTTCCAGTGCGAAGTGGGTGTGGGAACCTTCTTCCCATGTAAAGCCTTCAGGACAGTCGAGCAGGTATGTTTTAACCTCAGTAGTTTCCTCAATAATCTTATTTATTTTAGTCCAGTAAATTTGCATTGTATCTTCCCCTTACTCCATATATGGATCGTTACTCTTAGCATACAATAAATGATAACAATTCTCAATTAAAAAGATTAATTATTCCTGATAATTTATGGGATTTAAATAAATCATACTTTACTAGTATTTCCTGTTTTCCTGGCAGTCCTTTATTATCCAAAATAATATCGGGAAATCAATTGAATGAATTCTTCCTCAAGTTCCTCTTTCTTTTTTACTAGAATATATGTCGAAACAGTTGGAAGTGTAAAAAGGTCAAAATGTGGTTGCATTAGTCTTCCCTCTATTAACTCACGTTTAACAATTGAATGAGGTAAGAACGATACACCAAGGCCTTCCTGAATGAACCGTTTTACAATATGCGTTTGTGTAACTTTCATTGTTCGAATACGATTTACGTGTTTATTCAGCTGATTAAGCAAGTTATCCCAATATACTGGATGATGATGAGTGAATATATAATTTTTCTGTAAGACTTCCGATACGTCAATTGGCGGTCCACTTTCTTCATCATACGTATCAGGTGAAATAACGAAAAGAATGGGGTCTTCGTACATTCGAATCGACTCGATATTCTTAAATTTAGCATCTAGTGCTGAAATTCCCAGATGCACATCTTCGTTATCGACGAGCTGTTCAATATTATCAGATTCTTCCACTCGGATGCTGATTTCAACTTCTGGATGACTCTCCATAAACGTTCGTAAAATATATGGTAATATCGTCTCTGCCATTAGTGGTGATATCGCGATGTTCCAGTTTTTTCGGAATCCTTGTGCATATGTATGAAGCCTATCTACGCTTTTTTCCATTTGTTCGACTAGTTGCTTTGCCTCTACATAAAATAGTTTACCAGTATCGGTCAATGTAACCCGGTTCTTCATTCGATCAAAAAGCTTCATACCAAGGTATTCCTCTAATAATCGGATATGGACGGTCACACTAGGTTGTGAAATGATTAGTTTTTCCGATGCTTGTCGAAAATTTGTCGTTTCCGCCGCTACAATAAATGTTTTCAACCATTGAAACTCCACAAAATCCCCTCACTTAATTAATAAAATTAATTAATTCAATATAAAACATTCAATTTATATAATCATATAACAGCACTATACTAAAGAAAAGGAGGAGAAATCAGAATGTTTAAAAAAGGGTTAAAAGATGTTGTGGCCGTCCAAACGAATATAGCTTCTGTCGAAGGAGATTTAGGGGAATTACGCTACAGAGGAGTTTTAATAGACGAACTTATCCCTCTCTTTTCGTTTGAAGAAATAGCATATTTAATTTGGCACGGAGTCTTACCAGACGAAATTAAGCTAAGGAATTTAAAGATCAAACTAATGAACGGTAGACAGTTACCTCCCCATGTTCTAGCAATACTTGATGCTTTACCAGCAGAGGTACCATTGATGGATGCTATACGTACATCTATTTCCGCATATGCACATGCTCATTTTTCCAAAGCTCCTATCGAAGAGCAAGCAATAATACTTACTGGAGCAATTCCAGTAATCGTAGCAAAACATTACCGGAAACAACAAGGTTTACCTGCCGTCAACCCTAATCCTAATTTGTCGCACATAGCTAATTACTTGTGGATGCTAAATGGGGAGCTCCCAAAGGACCTACAAGTTGAGGCACTTGAAACGTATTTGAAATTAACAATGGAACACGGATTGAATGCAGCTACGTTTTCTGCCCGCGTAACAATTTCTACAGAATCAGACTTAGCTGCGGCGATCACATCTGCAATTGGCACAATGAAAGGTCCTTTGCATGGGGGTGCACCTTCAGGAGTTATTGAGTTACTTGAGGAAATAGGAAATCAAGAAAACATCATTCCTACTATCGAAGAAAAACTTCATAAAGGAGAAAAAATATTGGGTTTTGGCCACAGAATATATAAGACCGAAGATCCACGTTCCCTTCTTTTGAGAGATAAATGTGCCAGTATGTTAGGAAAAGATGAGTGGTTAGATTTAGCAGTTGTAGCTGAAAAGGAAATAATCGATTTACTCGCACAGCACAAGCCTGGCCGTAAACTTTATACGAACGTCGAATATTATGCCGCTGCAATTATGCGATCCATCGAAATGCCTCCAGAACTGTTTACACCCACATTCAGCGTTTCGAGAATCATAGGTTGGACTGCACATGCAATAGAGCAACTGCAGGATAATTCTATTTTCCGCCCTGAGTCAGAATTTATAGGAACAAAATCTAAATTAATCGGTTCATAAAAGAATGATACAATCCACCTTTCCCTTCCATTCAACATGATAGAGGATTTTCCGAAATCGTGATATTATTAAGATGTTAATGGAGGGAGTGTTATTTTATGGAATTTAGGATTCCAAAGGTTACGTTAAATGATGGATTTACTTTACCTGTGATTGGTTTTGGTACATACCCGCTTAAAGGAAATAATGGAGTAAATGCCATCACCAGTGCAATTAATAATGGCTATCGTCTGATTGACTCAGCCTATAACTACGAAAACGAAGGAACGGTTGGGGAAGCTGTTCGCCGTAGTTCTGTAGCTAGGCATGAATTACTCATTACTTCCAAACTTCCGGGTCGTTATCAGGAATACGATAAAGCCGTAGCAACCATTCAAGAATCTCTATACCGAGCTAACCTTGATTATTATGATCTATACCTCATTCATTGGCCGAACCCAAGCAAAGATAAATATGTAGAAGCTTGGCAGGCTTTGATCGACGCTAAAAAATGGGGACTTATTCGTTCAATCGGGGTTTGTAATTTCTTACCTGAACACCTTGATCGTTTGGAAAAAGAAACTGGAGTCAAACCAAGCATTAACCAAATTGAGTTACATCCATTCTTTAACCAAGCTGAACAAAGAAAATACCATGAAGCAAAAAATATTGCGACAGAATCCTGGAGCCCATTCACTCGCGGAATAAAAGACTTAGAGACTGATACACTTCAAACGATTGCTGCCCATCATAATAAAACGATACCACAAATCGTTTTACGTTGGCACTATCAGCTTGGAGCGATTTCAATTCCTAAATCAGCATCACCAGTTCGCCAGTTAGAGAACATTTCTATCTTTGACTTCTCACTGGATGATGCAGAAATGGCTATGATTTCAGCCTTAAGCCAGCCCAATGGAAGGACTAATAATCAAGATCCTGCAGTTTATGAGGAATTTTAATCAAGTTCGACGATCTCCTAGCACACTTTGCAAGCAACCAAAATCATTATTTAAGAAAAACCGAGCTATGGCCGGTTTTTCTTAAATCCTTCTTGGATCAACGCACCTTTACTTTAAGGACAATTCTACACAACAACTCTTATTTCTATGAGAAAACTACACATTGGTCTCATCTACTAAAATATGAATTACTTAGGAATATTCACTTTCAATCGCTTTGATTCGGTCGAACAATTCCTGATTCACAGGAGTTTGAACATCATGTTTCTTACCAAACTCTAAGACCGTCCCACTAAACAAATCGACTTCACTATAACGCCTTGCATCGACATCTTGGGCCATCGAGGGTTTTCCGTTTGGACCTAATGTACTTAAAACCTTCAACCAATAATTTAAATCTTCTTCCGTTAAATTCACACCTTCTTTTTCTGAAAGCTCGATTACTTCTTTCATTGCAGCAATCATCTTCTCTCTTGCAGGACCTTCTTTTTGAACTTCGCCATAATTACTTTTATAAACCGCGACTGTTTGGTTCACGCCAACATTTAGCATGAATTTACCCCATTGCCTTTTTGGCATATTTTGATCCACTTCATACGGAACACCGTATTTCTCGAAAAAAGCAGCAACTGCTTTTGTCTTTTCCGAAACAATTCCTGGTCCCTTGTCACCAATCACAAGCATTCCCATATTGTCATACGTCAGTTTATTCCCTACCTTTACGGCATCCATCCCTTGGGCAACACAATAAAGCACTTTATCCATACCGTACGCATCACCAATAATCGCTTCACTCGTGATGCCATTTAACACGGATATAAAAACAGTATTTTCACCTACATGATTTCTTACTGATCTTATGGCTTCCTGTAGTCCATTAATTTTAACTGCAAAAATGATTAAATCTGCTGGTTCGCATCGTTCTTCTGGTGTGACGTACTGAAAATCACAACGTTCGCCATTACAATATACTCCATCTTTTTTATATCGTTCTATACGATTCTCATCCGCAATGATTCTAACATTTTCTTTCGGCAATCTTTTCGCAAGTTGATTCCCGAATAATATACCTAAAGCACCGAGCCCAATAATTGAGACTGTTTTAATTTCCATAGTAAATCTCCAACCTTTTCAATGTAATACTATTATCGTAACATGTTTTTTAATTACAAATCCTTAAATAACAACAAAGAAGGGACACCCAAATTTTCGCAATTTGATGTCCCTTTTCTAATACTTCTTTATATTTTGTACTCGAATAGAACCCGTTACTCGAGAGCTCGTTTCTTATTTTTCCATATTAGCTACTAATCGACCAGTAACTTTATTTTCTTCTAGTTTCTGAATACCTTCAGGAATTTCATCAAACGTAATTTCCGTTATTTTAGGATTTACCTGACCGCTAGCAAACAATTCATATATTTCTTCAATATCCTGTTTAGTACCCCCGTTACTTCCAACAAGTGTTGCTTGCTTTGTGATCAATGAAGTAACATTTAGAGTTGTTTCTAGTTTGCCCATTCCAACAAGGACTACTTTACCTTTAAAACCAATAGATTCTAAGGCCTCTCTAGTTGTTATATCAAATCCAGCAAAATCAATAATTACTTCAGGTTCAAATTGTGCAATTTCTTTTACATTTTCATACGTTCCTGCTGCACCTAGTTGTTTAGCTAATTCACGAGCATTTGGATTTAAATCAATTGCATAAACAGTAGCTCCTTTTGCGACAGCCGCTTCTAAAGCAATTTGACCTAATCCACCAATACCAATCATACCGACTGTCATACCTGCTTTTACGCCACCTTTAGTAAAAGTTGCATGATATGAAGTCATTCCTGCATCAGTCCCAGCTGCTGCTTGGGCAAATGAAACGCCATCAGGAATCTTAACTAAGTCTTCAGCTGGCGCTAAAACTTTTGTACCAAAGCCTCCATCATACGCATAACCTGGAGCCGTTTTACTTGGGCCAGTAGGACAGACGGCTACTTTGTCACCAACTTGATAATCTGTTACACCTTCACCAACTTCACTAATAACACCTGCAACTTCGTGCCCCATAATAACTGGCAGTTCACCAAGTAATGCTTTCCAACCTGGGTCTCTTAAAACACCAACATCTGAGTGACAGAGTCCTCCCACCTTCACATCGATTACAACTTTACCAGCTACAGCCTTAGGATCTTCCTTTTCCACTAATTGTAAAGGTTCATTCGTTTCAACAAATTGCCAACCTTTCATATGTAATTCCTCCTTTTAAACGGTATACATCTATATTAACTCAACTTAACATTATATTAGTGTAATTATTATGACATTTCGTCTACATTTCTTTTTGTTCAAGACAAATAATGGTGTGATCCTAACAGATAATAACAACAAATATGGGACATCCAAATCGTCGCTAATTTGATGTCCCTTTTCTAATGCTATTTATATTTTTTACTTGAGTAGAACCCGTTAATCGATAGCTTGCTTCTTATTTTTCTGCTTGCCAATCCTTTGCGAGCATACCATATACCGCATGATCAACATAGTGATCGTAGAGCCACTCACTTTGGCGAATCTCGCCTTCATTCACAAAGCCTAGTCTTTCTGGAATCGATCTGCTTTTATGATTTTCGACCGCTGCACGGATTTCCACTCGATTTAGTTTTAAATTGTTAAAAGCATAATCAGTTAATGCCTTTGCTACTCTGGTCATGATTCCATTCCCTTGGTATTGCTGACCAAGCCAGTAGCCGATATAGGTAATTTTATTGCTCCAATTGATTTCGTTGAAGCCTGCGACACCTACAATTTCGTCCTTATAGACAATTACAGTATGCAGCCCTTTATTTTCTGCATAGCTTTTCCTGCACGATTCGATATACGTTCTTGTGTCGTCAACCTTTGTTGTCATATCGAGCCATGGCAGCCATTTTCTTAAGTATGGCCTTGACTCATCGGTTAATTCAAAAATTCGCTCGGCATCGCTTAACTCTGTTAATTTCAAGGACAGTTCCTCGTCAATTTGGTATACAAACATCATTTTTTACTCTATTCTGTTCTTTTACCATATTAACTTCTATCCTCTTTCGAAAAATCCTTCTAAATTAATCTAAAAAGCGCAGATCAACTAACGAATTTACAGGAATGTAGTGTACTTCCCCGAATTTATCGATGATATGCAATCTACCCTGCAGGCTGTCATAATGGTGAATCGTACCAAGAAGGAGTTTGTGGTGTTTCGCTTCATAATGCGTAATGATAATCTCTCTTCCCTCCTCCATTGCCTGACAAAGAACGCCATTCATCTCTTCAATTTGCTGCTCATCTAGTTCCGGCTTTTGCTCATACGTGTCTTCTTCTGCCCAATCTCTAAGTATTTTCACATGCTCTGGCAGCATCATTGCTGTCCATTTGATCGCTCCGCGGTCCCGTATCATTCTTATTACCCTCTTTCTATTCCGCCTTATGTCCGCCAACGAGCTTACTGCGGAGTCTTGATGTTCCGGCATTTGTATAGGAAACTGCACGCAGGATTGCATCTGAACCATATTTACCTCGGATGCCGTCCATTACGTAACCAAGCTTATGCTGCTTGACTCGGTTGAGATAAAACAAATCCAATTGCATTTGTGTGTCATCCTCAATATTGGAAAGCGCAATTGAGATTTTACGAACGGTCTTTTTCGAATAAAATTTCTCGAATAATTCAAGACAGACACTATACATTTCCATCGTAATATTTGTCGGAGTTTCAATTGTTTTTGACCGGTAAAACCCTCCGCCAAACTCATCTTGGCTATAATGAATTCCGAGGCTAATCGTTCTTCCTGCCTTTTTTTGCCGCCGCGCCCTTCTTGCTACCTCTTCACACATTTCAAGAATCACATGCTTCACTTCTTTCGGGTCTGGGTAATCTCGCATAAGAATTTGGCTTTTCCCAAAGCTAATCTGCCCTTGCATAATCGGCGCGCCAATTTCTGATAAATCCACACCCCAGGCATGATAATAAAGCTGATTCCCCATCACTCCGAACTTTTTCTCAAGCAATTCAAGTGGATAGTGGGCAAGCTGGCCAACGGTTGTAATTCCCATCCCATTTAAGGTTCGCTCTACCCTTCTTCCAATCCCCCACATTTCTCGTAATGGCGACACAGACCATAGTTTTTCGGGGATATCATCATAGGTCCATTCCGCGATCCCTTGTTTCTTTGCATCTAAATCTAAGCATAGCTTTGCCAGCAGCATATTGGGACCAATCCCAATCGCACAGGTTAGCCCATACTCAGCTTCAATCTCCTGCTTGATTTTACGCGCAATCACGGTCGCGTCTCCCCATAATTTTTCAGTTCCATCAATCTTGATAAAGCTTTCATCCACGCTATACACATGAATCGCATTTTTAGGAACATATCGATTAAAAAGTCTTGTGATTTCTGTTGAAATTCGTAAATATGTTGCCATTTTCGGATTTACAATTTTAATTCGTGGATCCTTAGGGATTTCAAAGAGTCTAGACCCCGTTTTTATCCCAAATTCCTGTTTTAGCTTTGGCGAAGCTGCAAGCACCACACTTCCCGGGCGCTTTGTATCCCCAACAACCGCCAAATAGCACTCGAGTGGATCAAGACCTAATAACACTGCTGCACAGCTTGCATAAAAGCTTTTTATATCCACACATAAAATCTTTTGAACGGGCAACTGACTATAATCCACCATCTAACATCATCTCCAAAAAGAATATACGTTCGTATTATATTCTTAATGATAAGAGAATATACGTTCGATTTCAATGGAAATTTAAAACAAAATTTGAAAGTGACCACCTTGAATCCCATCTGTTTGAATTGACCTCTTTAGTGGTAAAATGGAGAAAATATCATCGGGAAATGAAGCCGAACAATGACCTACCCTGAATATCAATGTTATCGGCAATTGATTATTTCAAAATGTTCTTGTAATTCTTGTTTTAGGGTTTTAACAGCAAAGTAAGTTTGTCTAATGCTACGATTTCCTTTTTTGGGTCGGCATTTTGTACAATTAGATAACAAGCAAGCGGGATAGATGCCAATCTTCAATTTTCCTCATCGCACCTGACCCTACTTCCCCCATTTTTCCCACTTGGGAAAAATGGTCTTCAGGATTAAAACCACTGTTCTCACATGAAATTATTGCTTTTTCAATAACATTTAAGAACTTATCGAATCGCTTATAGTCCAATATTAAAATTTTTGTCATTCGTGGTACAATGGAGAAAATACTGTCGGCAAATGAAACAGAACAACGAGCTACCGAGGTTATTAATGTTATCGGCAGTTGATTATCCAGAAAATAAATTAGACGTTGAATTAATGTCCGAATTGGAGGAATGCCAATGGACATCGAGCAAGTAAGAGAAGCACTCATCGAATGGGAAACTCTAAGTGCAAATAAAGAGAATCATGTGATTTATGAAGCACGTGCAAAAGAGCTACGCGATATGATAAGCAATCTTGAAGGAGAGCGGAGATTAGGGAGAGAAGAAGGAATAGAACTAGGAAGAGTATTCCTCTTTTATTTACATAAGATATTTTAACAAACTAAATCTATAGATAATGAAAGAGATTCACTTATTAAAGTGAATCCCTCTGCCCATATATTTTTTTGTCCCTATCTTGCACAGTGAATTTTAATAATCTAGCAATATTCCGTGTTTTATGATGTAATAATTTTTCAGTATTTTTTATAGATTCTTCTAAAGAGAATGGGCCACTTGATATTGAATGCATACTTTCAAAAACTGTATATAACTGTTCTAAATCACCTTCAACAGAACCTGAAATTAAAATAGTTGGAACACTGTGGTTCTTTCCAATATTCGCGACTTCGAAGGGAAGTTTGCCTTGAAGAGTTTGTTGATCTGTTCTCCCCTCTCCTGTAATAACCCAATCACTTTCCATTATCTTCTCTTCAAGATTTAAATGTTTTGCTATGAGTTTTGCTCCAGATTCGATTTTGGCTCCAATTGATAATAAGGCAAACCCTAATCCTCCTGCAGCACCTGCCCCCTTCATATTCTTTAAATTTTTCTGGAGGTGAGATTCAATACATTCTGCATACCTTTTAATACTATTATCTAATTTATTTAGTTCAGAATCTTTTACCCCTTTTTGTGGACCAAAAATATAAGTTGCACCATTTAAACCACATAAAGGATTCTCCACATCACTTGCAACACGAATATCTGATTGCAATATCCTTCTATCTACACCACTAAAATCTACAAATTTAATTTCATCAAAAACATATGGATATGGAGCTAATTTTATTCTATCTTTATTTTCAAACCTAACTCCTAATGCTTGAAGTAGCCCAATACCAGCATCATTTGTTGAACTTCCACCAAGACAAAATATAAATTTTCTGTAACCAGAATCTAGAGCATGCTTTACACACTCCCCAATACCAAAAGATGTTAGGTAATACGGATCACGTTTATTGTCAGGTACTGACGTATAACCAGCTATTGAAGCCACTTCAATTACTACAGTTTGACTATTATTTAATACACCATACAATCCTACTGTTTTATTTCCTAATGGACCCGTAATTTCAACTTTAACCTTTTCTCCAATGGTAGAAAATAATAGAGCATCTATCGTTCCTTCTCCACCATCAGCCATTGGTAATACATCCACAAAAACGTTTGGAATTTCATCGATTATGGCTGATTTTATTATTTCTCCAACACCTTGGGATGATATACTTCCCTTAAATGAATCAGGGGCAACTAAAATCCGCATTTAATACCTCCAGTCTAATCCTCCTAAACTATTATTTATTAATTATTATCAATAAACGCATATTTCTTTTCAATCTTTGCAACCAGAGAATAATAAGTGTCCACCATATTACCAACTGAAAGCTTTCCTATTTGAGTTAGGGCTTGGTAAGCCTCGAGTTTTTCCCATCCAAGTTCAACCATCCATTCAATTAGTTCTGCATATGCAATACGTGCTGCATCTTCCATAGGTCTTGCGCTTCCAACTACCATAAGTTCAGTTGGACTTTCAATCCTTGGCCATTTAATGGACTTTCCTTTAATTAGATCAAACTTAATTCTTACTTTCCCTGTAATCTCCAATGCAACACCACATAATTCACCTTCCCCTTGTCCTGCATGGCAATCACCCGTATAGAAGTACGCTCCAGGTACATTTACTGGTAAATATACTGTATTTCCAGGTTTAGTTTCAGGTACATCCATGTTTCCTCCATGACTAAAAGGTGTAAGGGCTGATACCGCTTCTAGGTTTGGTGCTGTTCCAATTGTCCCCATAAATGGACGCCATGGAAAACTTAATTGTGTATTATTGACTAACATCCCATCAATTAGTTTATAAATCCACACTTTTTCTGGTAGTGGATCGTGCAGCATTCTAGTCATTGGTGTAGCCGTTAATCCTCCAAAGTATGGGTTAAGTATACTTACTGCCCAATCACGTGTAGGTTCGATGTCAATTATGTGTGCTAATAGTGTATCTCCGGGTTCTGCACCTTCGATGTAAATAGGACCAGTTTGTGGATTTAAATATTCTCCTAAGATCTTTGATGGAGTATCCGTTTCCTTTGTTATACGACTCTCAAACGCATCTTCTGTATAAATAATAACTTCTTCACCTGGTTTTACCCTTGCAACTGGATCTAGGTATGGGCTAAAAACATAACTGTGTTTTCCAGGTTGTTTAATTATTTTTACTTCTTTCACTTGATCTACTTCTTTCATTACTATCATCTCCTATTAATATATAAATTTATAAATGCTAAACAGATAAATACTTTTGAAATAATTCTGGTGTAAATTCACTAGCGTCATGTTTACCAACAATGCTGCCTTTATCCATCGCATAGCAAGTATCAGTTAAACTTTTTATTAGACCAATATGTTGTTCAACTAAAAGAACAGTCAGCCCTAAATCTTTGTTAATTTGATTAATAATTTCACCAATACTTTGAATGATATTGGGTTGAATTCCTTCGGAAGGTTCATCAAGCAAGAGTAAATCCGGATTCCCAATTAACGCTCTTCCTATCGAGAGCTGCGCACGCTCTCCACCACTTAATGTTCCTGCTTTTTGACTTAAGCGTTCTCTTATTCGTGGAAAATAGTTATAAATAATCTCATAATCCATTTTTTTCGCTTTCTTGTTTATGGATTCTCCCATTTTAATATTCTCCTCAACGGTTAAATTTGGGAAAACACCGTGACCTTGAGGTACGTATCCAATACCGATACGTGCACGTTCATGAGTATTTAATTTTGTTATATCTTTATTATCTAACAAAACTTTTCCATTTTTCGCTATTAAAAGTCCCATTATCCCTTTCATAAGGGTACTTTTCCCAACACCATTTCTTCCAATAATGGAGACAATTTTACCTTTATCAACATTTAAAGAAACATTACGTACAATTTCTACTTTGTTATAGCCTGTATGATATTCGTGGATTTCTAGCAATTAATCCCACTCCCTTTTAAACTTCTGTACCTAAATAGATATCAATAACATCTTTATTGTTTTCTATTTCTGCGATATTGCCCTCAGCAAATAATTTTCCTTGATGAAGCACAGTTATTTGTTGAGAAATTTGCTTAACAAATTCCATATCATGATCAATAAAAATAATCGAAATACCTTCTTCATTTAAACGTTTTACAATTTGCGCAGTAAATGCTGTTTCTTCCGGTCCCATTCCAGCAACAGGTTCATCTAACAAAAGTAGTTCTGGCTTAGAAGCAAGAGTCATAGCAATTTCTAGCCATTGCTGCTGACCATGAGAAAGGTTGTTAACCTCTGAATCAAGAAGATCATCGATTCCTACAAGTTTTGATAATCTTAAAATTTCATTATCTATTTCACTCATTGAATTAATGTTTTGAGCAGCAATTCGCATATTTTCGTAACCAGATAATTCACCAAAAACCCCAGGTATTTGCATTTTAATACTCATTCCAGTTCTTGCTCGTTCCCAAGTCGATAATTTCGTAATATCTTTATTATTAAAATAAATCCTACCCGATGAAGGTGTATAAAGACCCATAATAAGTTTAAATATAGTACTTTTCCCCGCTCCATTTGGCCCTATTAATCCTCTAAGTTCACCTTTATTTACCGTAATAGAAACGTCATCTACTGCCCTTAATCCTCCAAAGTCCATTGTTACATTTTTTAATTCTAATATTTTATTATATTTAGACGCTTCTTGCTTTTTCTGAATTTCCTGCACTTTCACTTAGCTTATTCCCCCTTTTTTTCAATAAAAAGCGATCAATAAAATTAAATAACCAAACAACAACACCCTGAGGAACAACTAAAATTACTAGAATCAAGATAAAACCTAAAATTACTAAAGCATATTCACTACCTGAAACTGAGAGTTTTTGAGACAAAAAATAATATAGGATTGTAAATATTATTACTCCAGATAGGTTTCTTCTACCAGCCGCAGCCACTAGCACAACTGGAAGTGCTGCCGCAGAAATTGCCATTACAGACGGTGCAATATATCCACCCCAGGTAACGTACAAAACTCCACTAAAAGCAGCAAGAACTCCACCAAGAGAAAAAGCGAGCGTTTGCAAAAATGCTGTGTTATATCCTAATAATTTACTTCGTTCTCTGTTTTCTCTTATTGCAATGAAACTATATCCGAGTTTAGTACTTTGCATTTTCTTTAAGATTAAATAGATTGTAATAATTGAAATTATTATAAAATAATACAAAAGATTTCCTGTAAATAACACTTCTGTGTTTCCAAAACTTAATGTCAACGGTGGTATATTATTTATTCCATTATCTCCACCGAGTAAAACATTACCTAATTTCCATTGTGAGCCTGCCGATTGAGCTAAGAATGTCGCTAAAACAAGTGTGACGCACAATGTAATTAATCCGACAAACACATCATTTACCCCACCATAGAACATAAAATAACCTAACAAAAATGAAAACGCCCATGTAATTATTAATGCCAATAAAAGGGCTAAAAACGTAAAATTCGGATTATCAAAGTTCATACTAACAAGGGCATATGTGTAACCACCGAAGCCGAACAATGCTGTTTGACCAAAACTAAAAATCCCAGTCAATCCCCATATTAGCCATAAACTAATAGAGAGGATTGCCATTGATATGAAGTATGACATATTTAAAACATCATATTCTGATCCAATAAGTGGGAAAGCTATAAATATTGCACACAATAATATCATTATAATTTTTTCGGAATTAATATTTTGTTGGTTTAATAAGTTATTCATTATCTATTCACCCTTATAACTTTTTTCTCTATAAGCCCAGAAAAACCTGTAGGCCAGAGTCTAATAAAGAGTATTGCTGCTATTAATAGTCCTACTCTACCAATAAAAGTTCCAAAGACGAAAGATAATCCACTGTGAACAACTCCGAGAGTACCCCCTGCCATTACGGTTCCAATTAATGGATTTGCACCACCAACAATTACAGTTACGAAACTTTCCATAAGGAAACCTGATCCAAAAGTCGGCCCGATTGACATGGTAAAAGCGTAAAGACCACCTGTTAATCCTGCAAGCATTGACCCTATAACAAAAGTAGTAGTGTAAATTTGCTTAGTATTCGTTCCTAAACTTCTTGCAATTTCTTCATTTTGCATAGTTGCTCTTGACTTTAACCCAAACTTTGTACGCGTGAAAACCCAATATAAAAGAAAAAGCAATAAGCAAGCAATAACAGCAAGTATAATCCTATAAGTTGAGTAGTTAAGGTCACCAATTGTAAATGACCCTAAAGGTGTTGATGGACCTTGTAAAGAAGGACCCATTATTATTAACATGCCTTGCCCCATTACAAGGCTTATACCCCAAGTAGCTACAACTGAATCCAATGGTCTACCATATAAATGTCGAATGATTAATCTGTCTATAATAAATCCAAAACAACCTACTCCGATTGATCCTAATAATATAGCAATTGGTATAGGGACACCTGCTAGCCATGACAAAGTAGTAATGTATGCTCCTAGCATGATGAATTCACCATGGGCTAAATTGATTACCCCCATCATTCCAAATATTACAGCTAAACCAATTGCTGCCAGTATTAAGAATGAAAAACTATCCATCAATTGATAAAATATATTAAATAAGTTTTCCAGCATATTATTAAAGTTCAGCTCCTCTCCCAAAACCTTAAAATGATACTATTGTTTCAATATAGCCCCTCTAATGTATAGAGGGACTATATTATTATCGGAATTTAATGATAAAAATAGTCTTTAATTCTTTTTAGATTAATTAATAATTTTTGTTAATAAAACTATTAATCAATTGGTGTATATTGTTCATTTGGAGAATCCTTTGTTAAGTCAATCCCTTTTTCTTCTGCAAGCCAATATGGTGCAACCTGATCCCATTTATCAAGAACGCTTACCTTATGATTCTCATCAGCATGGAATAAGTAAATATCCTTTATAGCATGATGGGATTTAGGATCAATGGTTACTTTTCCAGATGGGGCATCAAAACTTATTCCACTTTCTAATGCTTCTATTACAGCATCTACATCAGTTGTGCCCGCCTGCTCCACTGCTTTTGCCCACAAATAAACCCCAGTATACTGTGCTTCCGCCTCCATACCTACATATGCATCATCAGGGAATTTAGCTCTAAACTTTTCCACAAATGCTTTTGCTTCAGGTGTATCAAGCTCTTCCATGAATGGTGCTGCGACGTGCATATTAGCTAGGGCAGGTGCCGCAGTTCGTATATGCTCATATTGTTGCGCCATATTTATTGTAGTAGCCATCGGTAGATCCTTAATACCTGATGTGTTCCATTGTTCATAAAATGAAGATTGTTTAGCACCAGTCAACAAGACAACTAAGAAGTCAGGTTTTGCTTTTTGAATTTTATTAATACTACTACTAAACTGCGATTCCCCTAGTGGAATAAATTCCTCTCCTACGATTTCACCACCAAGCTCTTCAGTTGCAACCCGTACCCAATCAGCGGTTATTTGTCCAAAATTATAATCCGCTGCGATTGTGTAAACGTTTGGACCGTAAGTATCAATCATATATTCCATAACTGTCATAACTTGATGTTCTGGAACGGCACCTGTTGGAAAAGTATATTTACTTGCTACTCCACCCTCGTACTGATTATTATAAAAATATAGCATCTTATTTTGTTCCATAATTGGTCTTATTGCTTCACGGGATGCACTTGAAAAAGCACCCATTATAACGTCAACCTTATCTTCTAATATAAGTTTTCTTGCCATTTCCTGAAAACGTTTATCATCCGATTGAGTATCAGGCGCAACTATCTCTATTTGTTTTCCAAGAAGACCTCCATTATTATTAATCTCCTCAACAGCTAATTCAACAGCATGAGATTTTTGAATTCCAACTAGAGCAAAATCCCCAGAACGATCTTCTAATACTCCTAATTTAATTGTGTCGTCATTCGAACTTGTTTTACTGTTACAAGCTGCTAAAAACGTACTCGTAACTAACATTAAAATTATACCAATAACAATTCTCTTGTATTGCTTCATATAAATCCCCCTTACTTTTAATTGTTTAAATTAATAACAAAGTAATATATTTCACTCCTTTCCAACAAACTAGTATTTGTCACCTTAAAGTGTAAGCGCTTTAACTACATTTTCATGTTACCACTCACAGATAAGTAAAACATTATTGAAAATTATGAATTTTTTATATAAAATTCGTAATTCTTTATGCAAATATACAAAAATAGAGTATATCTATAAAAAAGTGCTTTTCTGTTCTTTTAAGATATACTTTTTATTACTAAAATAGAAAAACGCGATATTCATAAAGAATACCGCACTGTAAGTTTGAAATATGTAAATGGACAAATCATCTTTATAATTTTTAAAAATAATTTAAAAAGAATTTGAATTAAACAAATGTTACTATTTAAGTGTTTTGCACCAATAAAAAAATTGTAATTTAATTGCATCGTTAAAATTTCGAGGATCAAGACCCCATAATTCCTTTATCTTATCTAATCTATATAAAAGAGTATTTCGATGAATATGCATGTCATCTGAAGTTATTTTAATATTAAGATTATTTTCTAAAAACACTCTTAATGTTTCTTCTAATTCTTCGTTTAATGATGGTCTTCTAAATAAATACTGCGAGAGAAAAGATTGCCGTGTTTCTGGTGGAATTTTTTCGACTAACTGTAATAATCCCCATTCCATTATATGAGATACCACTTTATTATTTGATACTTGTTTTAACAAATCGATACTTTGCATCCCCTCAATGAAACTTTTTCGATAACCTATGATTCCTTTGTGTACATTTCCTATTCCCACGTAAGAATCAAACCCTTCAGCCTTTAGACTAGAGTGTATACCTAATCCGATTTTGGTCATCGATTCCATTTTTTCATTATCCTTAAAAGGTATACCAAATATAAATAAATCTTTACCTATAGAGGAGGTAAAAAGACACTGAGGATAAAAAAAGTTCAATAATTTAATAATATGGATCTCATTCTTTTGTATTTCTTCATAATCCAAATTTACGATGCCTGAATATTTAACTTCAATAACAAAAACTGAAATGTATTTATTAACATTTATTTTTAAATACTCTGCTTTAGATTCCAATAATGGAATATTATTAAACTGAATATCTACTAAATTTTGAACCCACTCTCCTAATGCTGTTTGTTTATACCTAAGTTGTTCAATTAAAATTTGTTGTTCTAATAAAGATTCTACCGTTATTTTTATTATATGAACAAACTTATAAATTTTTGTTGGCTCCCCCGTTATACCCACCGCACCAACAACCTTTCCCTTAATTTCAATAGGGACATTTACCCCAGAGTGTGTACCAACCATATTCTTTGAGTCTGTTTTATGGACTATCCTTTCACGTTTTAATTCAATTGCCTCTAGTGCGCCCTGATGTATTTCATAAATTCTGTTTTTATCACCACTTGCAACGATAACACCTTTTTGATTCATAATATTGACATTATAGTCTATGATTTTTATCATCTGATCAACGATCGGTTGTGCCATTTCAGTTGTAATTATCAATTATAATATCCCCCTGAAAATAAATGGTTTATAAACAATTATTTTATCCACTATTATAAATATTAATAATAGTATGAAATATAATCAAGCAAAAAGTTTCGGATACCGAAATTAAGTAATTCGTCAGTCATTTCTTAATCTGGATATTCTATATTAGGAATTTTGTGAATGTGCGAGTTCAGGTTTAAGAATTGATTCCTTTAGTATAAAATGTCCAGTTGTATTAAAAAATGGAGATGAGTGATTCATCTTCATTTCTATTTAAACTCAAACAATCTCCACCAACCTCTTATGAATCATTCGCCAATCTTGATTCAAATCCATCGTACAAACCTTAATCGGATACCCTTTTATCTCATATAACAAATCCAGCTCCCTTCCTGGTAATGGATAAAGCAGCATCCCCTTTAATTCCTTTTTAGGAAAACTCTTATCTTGGTAGTTGCATAGGTAAGAAAACAGTTGACAGAGACTACCACTAATTAATTTTTCTGAACGCCAATGGACTTTTACAGCATCTTGATAAAATTTTGTATCGATGATCCATTTTCCTGGGGCTGAAAAAGCTCATAGCTACATGCTATGGTAGCCTTTCAATTGTTTACACTCAATAAAGTCTTTTTGGAGAAAATGAGATAATTTCTTCTATTCATGGTGAAAAAGTAGCAAACTAAATTGAGATAACTGAGGTTGATAATTTCAATGAGGATGATGCGATAGATCAGACCGTTATTTCTACTCTTACAGAGTATGAAAAGGTCTTTATTGTTATCGGTAATACGAATTCTTTGAAATACAAGGAATTTTTTCCGCTCATAAAAGCTGATAAAGCTAGAACTGGCTATACGAACTTTAACAAAGGAATGTTCTTTGAAATTCCTGATGATTATGAAACTTGCCATCACATTGAGAACGGTAAGAATGTTGCAAGTGTGGCTTCATCCTTCTGGATCACAACCTAGCCAGTGGAATTGAACTAGGAAGAGAAGAAGGCCAAGAGATAGGACTTGAGCAAGGAAGAATGGAAGAAAGATACCAAAATGCCTTAAAAATGATTTAAAAAAATGGTCTTGATCATTCTTTAGTCAAGGAAATTACCGACTTGTATAAAGAGGAAATTCTAAAACTGAAAAGAAATAAGTAAGACCAAATGCCATTGTTAGGGTGCAGTGTAAAAGAGGAAATTCCGACATAGAGGATTAAAAAAGTACCGACCCCAATACGATAATGCTTTACCGCACTGAGGGTCGGGGTCGAACCCAGTTAAATTCTATTTATATATATCTGTTATTCCTTTTGCTGGCCACTTACTACATAAAGAACAACCAGATTTATACACTCATATGTTTCATAAGTTTCTTATGAAACATATAAACTAGTAAGAAGTAATTACATAATCTATCTTGATACTTTCATTTATATTAGCTAATTAACACATAAAAACGCTTGGAGTTTTCTAATAAATAGTTCAGATAACGTGGAAAAATGCGAATAAGCAAAAATAATCTCATCATTGACTAATGCACCAAAAGTCAACAAGCTAAAGCAAACTTGCGGTCTGGCACTGTTATCCGGGGCCATTGCACTTCTAAATCCCAAACCTACCCCGTATCAACTCAATCGATTTTTCAAGTCGCTCTTGATAGGTCCCCTTGATGCTCACATACTTGATTCCACTTTGATTTAATATTTCTTTCAAGCGCTGATTATTTTCTTCTCGCACTTCTTGTTCTCCATGCACCCTTAATCCATCATCGCCCCATTTCACATCAGGTTCTAAATATAGGCAAAGGTCGTATTGTTGAAGCTTAGCAATTTCACCTAATACCTGCTGTGTTTGTTGATTATAGAGTTCAGATTGAACTACCTGCCACTTAACAACCTATCGGTTTGTTTGAAGTGGGGGATTCTTGCATAAGCAAGACATATATCGAAGATATACGACCGTCTCCCGTTCAACTAGGAGACGGTTTTTCCACTTTTTAATTTCGACAAACTTTTTCTTTCCAATTCTGAAAGAGCCCCTGTTAAGAAGAATTCGCCCGTAAGACGAAACCTGTCTACATCAAAAAGATCTGAAAGATAGTATGAATGTGTACGTATCTCTTTCAGCGATTTCGAAACATACTTCCACTGCGCCCAGTGATGAGCACCTGCCATCTTCTCCGGTAACAATGCACCTACACTGGTGGAAGTTTTTCTTTGAACCCCATTGCTCTGCGAGCAATCACAAAGCTAGCTGCTTCATGAATAGATACTTCTAAACGTTTCATGTATCTCATTTTTCCAATTTGGCTTGTATAGGCTGGATTAACTTTAAAAACCGCAACACCCATTTTTCCAGCCCTTGATTTGATAGCCGTAATCATTTTATTGTAGGCAAACATACTCATTTTGTAGTTAGCCTTTTTATTACCGTATCGATTTGAAACTTTTGATGTTGTTGTATCTAATTTTTCTACGGCAATAGGTTTATTTAGTTTTACAGCAGCATCCACTAACTCTATAGCTTCAGCTTCGATAATCTTAGTGATTTGACCTGATGTCTTATTACTAATATCAAATTTTAATGACCATGAAGAAATAAGCTGACCCTTAGAGTTACTATTAGAAATTGCAAAGTGATCTACATTACAATCTACTCCAATAACTCCGTCTGCTTTTGAATAATTAATATTGTCATTTTCATTTTCATTAACAATACATTTGAAAATGTAATAAGCTCCGTGATCCTCAATTGACCATCCTATTGGCTTTCCATGTTTCTTTTTATCCTTACAATTTGTCTGCATTTCAATTACAGATTCGACCTTTTCTTGCCCGTAAGGGAAATGGAGGTTTTCTATCTCGATAATCACACCTGACGGTGTGTGAAAATGCAACTTTTTATCTGAAGGATTGTATTTGAACACGAAATTGCCTGATACTGAGTCTTTTCGACCAGAAATAGTCATCTGGTTATAACGGGACTTTTCCCAATCAGTTACCCACTTAGAATGGTTATTTATATATTCTTCTTTTGTGAATTGCGATTTAAACAATTTTTTAGAACCAAAAGCAACACTAGAAACTTTTATTTTTAGCCTTTTCAATTCTTCATCAAAACGATTTTGTTTAAATGTCAAGAAACCAATTCTACTTTTCAACCTGTTGATTTCCCGATCTAGAAAGACATGCTCAAATTGATACGCATGGTAGTACAAGTCGGTTCTGCTTTTGAATTGTACAACAAAATAATTCCCCATTTTTTTAACATTTGAGTTCTTAGGGAATGTTGGTATGTTTTTTACGAACGACTTTTTAATTTTGGATAGCGTAGTCAACCTAGTTTTTGTTTTCTTGATTTTATTTTTAACAGTCCGAATTTGTTCTTCTTTATTTTTTATATACAACTTATTTAACTCAGACAGACTCTTTTGGATAGCATTAGATTCTTTTACAGCACTATTTGCATAATGATTGTCCAAAAAATAGCGATGTTTCACCGTAAGGTGCATAGACTTATTTCGTTTATTGATGCCAGAACGCTCTTCTTTTACAGATGTATTAAAGGCAAACTGCTTTGCTTGATTAAACACAAAAAGAGCGTGAGTAATGGCTTGAACATATTCATCAGATAATACGTTTTTATAGATTCTAATAGAAAAATATGCTCGAGTTTTCATTACCTCTGCTCCTTTCTGGCTATTGGTTAATATCATTGTATCAGAATATATGTTCTGTTTTCAACCAGAACTTTCCCTGCGGGTAGGCGATTCATCCCCCACTTAATTTTCGTTCGCTAACGCATCCCTCGAATTTGAAGATGGGGGTCTTCTCGCCTGATACGATAAACGATCTAGTAAGTTAATATCTTTATTACTTCGTTTTCCACCATGAAGAATTCTAGGAGTCACGAAGTTTGTATCTAATGCTATTAAAACCACTCGTTTCTCTCCCCTTTATTCTCCGTGTAATTCTACTTCCCAATCGTCATCAAAGTCTTTTCCAAGGAGAAGTTCAGCTATTTCATCTTCTGTATGATCATTTTCTCTTTGCTGCTTGAGATACTCAAACTCCTCAGAAGGGATAAACCACTTTCCACGATTGGACAATTGTTTACCTGAAATCTTTCCTTCCTTTATCCAATTGCGAACGGTCTCTGTCGATACTCCATAGAAATCGGCTACTGATTTTGTATCAACATACCTTACTCCATTTTCATCCTTTGTTTCCTCAGAAAGTCCACTGACGTCAGGCTTGCCTTCATAGTTTATAATCGTGTTATAACTGGTTCCTGATTCTATTACAACGTCATCAGAATTTTCTGATATAAATGTAATGGTCGTGTCTTTTAATCGTACTGTAACAGCATGATTCTTAAGTGTATCAATTACATTTTGCAAACGCTGGCTCTGTTCTTTTTCTTTTATCTCCTTCAATACATCTTCTAATTCAGCAATAACATCAGCAATTTTTGATTGTCTTTTACTAATCATTAAGCTCACACCACCTTATTCATAATATAACCAACCAAATAAGCAAAATAAACCAAAATTATAGTGCGAATTTCTGTCGTTCAAAAAAAATGCCTGACTCCCATAACAGTAAAGCATTAATTCAATGGGGACAGGGACTAGGGCTAATTCTCAGTGCGTATCTGAAACACCGTACTAAAATAAAGTGGTGAATTACACCATCTTGTAATAATCTTGCGAATGATAGGCTTTGAAACCGCACGATTCATATAATCTTAATGCGTGATCATTTTTCACTTCTACTTCAAGAAAAACAGGGTACCCTTTTTGATGTTCGTTCAATATTGCATTCGTTAACGCTTTTCTTCCAATTCCCTTTCCTTGATACTCTGGTAAAACTGCAAATCCATAAATCCATGCTTCTCCATTCGTGAGTGGGATACGAAGTTTTCCAACTGATTTTGCATTAGTCTCAATGATATAAAATTGCTCCTGGTTCTCTTCCTTAATTCGCATATTGTGTTCCAATGCCTCTTCTGCCGTGGAACCAAAACACTTGACGTCCAATAGGACTTCTATCTCAAGGTCATCTGGAGATGCTAATCTCAAATTTACATCGTCTTGTAAAACGAATTCGGTTTCTTCACACTTCATTTGATACTCTGAAAAGGAGTAGCTACAATGGATCGTTTGCAAAAAACCTTTCGCCGATTCTGATGTCGAAGGAGCATTTAGGAGAATTTGCGAATAATTCCTTACCTCGATGACTTCAAATACTTTGTTCAATAAATCGGTGAAGATCCCCTTCCTGCGATAACGAGGGTGTACCATACCGCAAATTTCAACTTTATTTCCAAAACCATATAGACCGACAAAACCGACAAGCTTCCCATCTTCATAATGGAAAAAATCGCTGATTTCATGTTCCTTGCGAGTGTGCAGCATATCCCAATTGAGTTTCATTTGAATCGATTCTGCTGCTTCGCATTCATTCTGTAGCTCTTCAATTCCTTTTAATTGTTTATTTGAAAGCATTTGACATTCCCCCTTTAAAACCAGCCTATTATTTTATTTACATAATTTCTATCTTCCGCCCTCTATTCCTTCTAGATAATAATGAAATAATGCGCTTCCTTTTTGGGCATCATCAGGAAACACAGTAAATGGTATACTGTCTGTTTTTATTATATACCGAGGTCAGAATCTTTCGAAGTCTATGTCAAACTAAAAATATTGAATTTGAGAGATTTTAAAATTAAAAAGAGAGGAGGAAGTTCAAGTGCCCCAGTGGTGTTTAATCATAAATAGACCAAAAAGCCGATTCCCAGTCTTTAGGGAATCGACTTCCATTTACATTAGACTCTGCCACCAGTGAGTTAGTTCAATAAGCACTTAAACTACTTATCGAGTACGTCTTCTACCTCTTGGTGAAGTGCTTGAATTGGTTTTTGTTTGACGATCATTAGGTTTTTTCCTTGAAGAAAACGTTGTACCATCGCTTCTGTCTTTTCCACTACCTTCAGGGCGCTTTGTTTTTTTAATTTGCTCGCTTCTTTCCTTCTGATAATCCTCCCGATCAGGGATACTTACTCCTTCGATCACTTGTATGTCTAATTTTTGATGAATCCCTTTTTCAATCATTCGTAGGAACTCCATATCCTTAGGAGCCACTAAAGTAATGGCAACCCCATCGCCACCTGCACGGCCAGTTCGTCCAATCCGGTGAACATAGCTTTCAACATCATGAGGAATATCATAGTTATAGACATGTGTCACCCCTTCTACATCAAGTCCCCGTGCAGCAACGTCTGTTGCAACTAAAAACTGAGTTTTCGCTTCACGAAATCGTTTCATCGCTTTTTCACGTTTGGACTGTGGTAAATCACCATGCAGCTCGTCTGATTCAAACCCGCCCGCAATCAATGCATCGTGAAGCTTTTTAGCACGAATTTTTGTACGACAAAATATAATCGCTAAAAATGGGCGATGTTCTTGGATTAAATGCAATAAAGTTGCTTGTTTTCTTCGGTCAGTTGTTTCAATAACAACCTGTTTAATCTCTTCAACCGTTATTTTTTTTGCTTTCACTTCTATGAACTCTGGCTCTACCATATATTTTTTTGCAAGAGATTGAATTTCTTTAGGCATTGTTGCAGAGAACAACATCGTTTGTCTAGAAGGGAATGTTTCATGAATGATGTCATCTACCTCTGGAAGAAAACCCATAAGCAACATTTGATCTGCTTCATCTAACACAAGCATCTGAATCGTCGAAAGATCAATTGTCCCACGGCGAATATGATCTAATAACCGACCAGGCGTTGCAACGACAATATGCTGAGCACCTTTTAACTTTTTTAATTGATGCTCCACATCTTGGCCACCGTATACAGCTAGCACATTGACTCCATCTAGGTTCTCAATCATTTTCTTAATTTCTTTTGAAATTTGCTGAGCCAATTCTCTTGTTGGCGTTAAAATAAGGGCTTGAACATCCGACTTGTGCACATCAATTTTTTCAAGAATGGGAAGAACAAAAGCCAACGTCTTTCCTGTTCCAGTTTGTGCTTTTGCAATAACATCCTTCCCCTCAAGTACTGATGGTATCGTCCGTTCTTGTATTGAAGTTGGAACTTCTATACCTAATGACTTTAATGTATGGTTAATCTCTTTTCGAATACCAATTTGTAAAAAATCTACCAAGGCTAATCACGTCTCTTTTCTAATATTAATGCCGGTTTGTTTGTTTAGAGGCTCATTTACTATAGCATATTGGTTAGTATTTACAGAGTGATTTGGATTATTAATGTTGCATTAAGTGCAGACCTCTACTAGATTGCCACCAATCTTTATTATTTTTAAAAAGGAAGGCGCCATCCAAAATACACTGGATAGCGCCTTGATATTCAATCGTTCTATTAAGGGTTCGTCGACCAAAGTCCGGCATGCTTTAATACAACACGTGGATGAAGTTTTAGTTGCGCAACCATTAAATCTGCTAAATCTTCTGCTTGCATTACTTTTTCTGGATTGCCATCTGTTAGGTTTAGCTCAATTGCCATATCTGTTGCAACCGTACTCGGTGTTAACGTTGTAACGCGAATATTTTTCTTGCGCACTTCTAGCATTAATGACTCACTTAGTCCAATAACTGCAGCTTTTGAAGCTGAGTATGCACTTGTTATTGGTGCACCTTTTTGACCAGCTGTCGATGAGATATTAATGATGTCGCCTGTATTGCGCTCTATCATTTCCGGTAATACTGCACGTGTTGTATAGTACACACCTTTTACGTTGACATCGATAATTTTTGTCCATTCTTCAGGGGTTAAATCCATGAAGTTACCGAATTTGGAAATGCCGGCATTGTTTACTAAAATATCAATTGCACCCAACTCGCCACGAATTGATTCAACCGCTGTCGTAATCGAGTCTAAATCCGCTACATCTGCTGTAGCCATCGCTACCTTCACATCATACTGCTTAAGTTCCTCTGCAACTTTTTGTAGATTTTCAAGGGTACGTCCCACTAGACCTACGTGAATGCCTTCCTTGGCAAAAGCTACTGCAGTTGCACGTCCAATTCCACGACCTGCTCCTGTAATTAACGCCACTTTTCCTGCGATTGTTTGCATGTTTTTTTCTCCTTTAGATGTGATAGTTTTATTTTAAACGAAATAAAATTTATTAACCTAATCTAGACCAAGAAGAATTTAGTGAAAGAATGTTCATCTATCTATCTCGCCTTTACGAAAAATACCGTATTCCTATTTAAATGGACCACTTTCCCGTCCCCCTGGCTCTCTTATTATATAGACAATCGAAACGCCTTAACAATAATCCCATCATTTGCAGGCTCAAAATCATATTGCGGCAAACGCTCGAAGCCGTGTTTTGAATATAATTTAATCGCATTCTTCATGAACTCACCAGTATGTAATCCGATAAAATGATGATTCTTTGCTTGTGAACGCTGAATGCACTCGGTAATTAAAGCCGAAGCTACACCCTTTCCACGAGCCGCTGGATCAACTGCAAGCATACGTATTTCAGGATAATCTAGTTCTTCCAACTCACCATCATATGCATCAGTATTAGCTGGAAACAAGACTATACTCCCTACAATTTTTTCATCAAATTCACACACGATGAGGTCAACGCCGGTCTGACGATCAGATTCGGAAGAAATGGCTTGCTTAAGCGCTTGCCAATGGGCATCTGGAATTGCACTGGAATGCTCAAGATAAGCAGCAACTCGTTGCTCGCGAATAAAATCCAATTCATCCTGTTTCGCATTACGAATTTTCATATGTTTACACCTACCCCTGAATCAAGAATTTTTCTTTTTTTCCACTTAACTGCTCACGGCTATGTTCGGATAGCCATACAGATTCGTCTGGTCCTTTAGGAAGAATATTCACTTCCCCTTTTGCAGGATCAATCGTGATGGATAGGTGGTAATGTCGCTTAATCGCATCAAAATCAGTCGTTTCGCCGAAACCAGGAGTCTGGTACAAATCCCTAGCATAACCCCATAAATTTTTGAACTCACGGATTAGATTTCGGTTTGTGCGAAATGCAGAATAATAAGCAGCATCGAAACGGACCAATGTGGTGTATAAACGGACATCCGAATCTGTTATAAAATCACCAAATAAGAAACGTTGCTTGGATAAACATTCCTCTAATTCATCTAATCTAGCAAACAATGTATCATAGGCTTGTTCATATGCCTCCTGAGAACGAGCAAATCCACATTTGTATACGCCATTGTTTACCTCATGAAAAATGACATCATTCAATGCGTCAATTTCTTCGCGCAAATTACTCGGATATAAATCAGGAGCATTTTCCTTATGGAACGGAGCCCAAACTGTTTCAAAATAGTTGGTGAGCTTAAAATAATCGTTGTTAACAGCCTGCTTTGTTTTTAGGTCAACCATGACTGGTACAGTTGGTCTACCTGTATAATCAGGGTCCGCATTCTTATAAACCTCACTAACGTACTGTATATCTAAGACGGGATCAACTCCATTTTCATCTAAGGAAAATTCCCAGTCTACATGTTCAATTCTAGGTCTTAATGGGCTTACTTTGCCTAAGCTAATCGCACTTTCTAAACCAAGCACTTTGCGAACAATCACAGATCGATGTGCCCAAGGACATGCAGCCGACCAAAGCAAACGGTAGCGCCCAGACTCAACGGGTAGCTCTCCAGGCTGATTTCCAAAAGGTGTAATAAAGCGATTCGTTTGACGATTGAACGAGCCATCCGTTTTTATTTCTACTGGCTTTTTTGATGAATCATTGTTAGATTCAACAGGGATTGCGCAGCTAATTCTCTGATCTTTTTGTGACATGTAATTCTCTCCCTTATGTACTCACTATTTATACAGTAATTCAATATGTTTAATGTAATTAACCCATTATCTAAATAATTCGTCAAGAATTAATTCTTAGAAATTTAGACTTCTATAAGTGGTAGTTTTATCTGCCTGTTACTTATTTGATTTCCTCAGCCAACTCCAAAATAATTCCCTCTGGACCACGAACGTAGCATAATTTATAACTTTCTTCATATTGCTGTATTTCAGTAAAGATTTCTGTACCCTTCTCTTTTAATTTGGCAACAACAGCTTCAATATCTTCAACAGTAAATGCAATATGTCGGATACCAAGTGAATTTGCAAAAGGTCGCTGAATATCTTTTTCATCTAACGGATTATAAAATTTGATTAGCTCTATCCATGTCTGACCACCTGGCGTTCCCAATCCTACACACGCTACTTTAGCGTCATTAAGCCCAACTGCATATCCCATCAAGTCTCCTTCCATTTCCCATTCCCCTTTCACCTCAAGTCCAAAATCGAGAAAAAATCCTTTAGCGGCAGGGAGATTATTTACGATTACAGCCACATGATCTATTCTTTGGATTTTCAAAATTTCATTCCTCCTTTGTTCCTGTAATTTTGCAATCCTGAATCAAATTCTAGTATTAACAACGGGACGATTAATATAATAAGATACAAGCAGTGCTAGTGAAGAACCGAACCTTTCTTCAACAAGCCCATATCGTTTACGGTATACCATTTTATCGTTTTGCGCGCCCGAGATACACCGTTAACAGTTCTTGGCCTACGAATAAGTACTATTTCAGATTTAAAACAACAAATACCCCTCACAAAAGGGGTATTGTCTAAAATTATTTCTTAAAAAACGCCTTTCCTCCCACTTTTTCAATAAGTCGAGGAAAGAGGGTGTAAAATAGACTACCTGCATTCATCCAGCCTGGTAGGTTGAGTTCGCGTTTTGGCGTGAACATGGCATTTACAATTTTGGAAGCAACGACATCGGGATCAAGCATAAACCGATTTACATTCTTCGCATATGTACCAGACTCATCGGCAATATCGAAAAAACGAGTCCGAATTGGTCCAGGATTTACGGCTGTTACATGGATATTTGTGCTTGAAAGCTCCATCCGCAAACTATTTGTGAACCCGAGAACTGCGTGCTTTGAAGCAGAATAGACACTTGATTTTGGTGTCGCGATTTTTCCAGCCTGGGAAGCAATATTAATAATATGACCGGAGTTTTGCTCAATCATCGTTGGCAAAACCATCTTTGTACAAGAAATGAGTCCGAAAACATTCACCTCGAACATTGCCTTCATTTGTTCAATTTGTGCATCCACAACATTTGCAAACACACCAAACCCGGCGTTATTCACAAGAACGTCAACCGTTTTTACATTCCGTAGGATGTCCTCAAACACTTCTTTTACATTTTCAGTATCACGAACATCTAGCTTATAAAATAAACAGTCTATATTGTGTTTTTCTTTAATATTCTGTGCTATTTTTTCTAGCTGGTCATAGCTTCGGGCCAAGAGAACGGGAGATGCCCCCTGCTCTGCAGCAAGATAGGCAATTTTTTCACCAATCCCGCTCGAAGCCCCAGTAATAACAATTGTTTTTCCTTTAAGTCTTGAATTCATACGAGTTTTTTCACCTCAGGATTTTAATCAAATGCGCCTCGGCGTATTTGTGCCCAGATTTTTTAGGCCCACATGAGGTGGGTCACAAAGACGTTGCCACAGGATGTGGCGTTCTTAGTCTTTGAACTTATGCGCGAAAAAGTTCCTTTGAAAATCTGTGGCATCCGCCGGAGGCTTTAACTTTATTTGCTCGGGTTAAATCCCGAGCGAATAAAGTTAATTCATGTGATAGATATGTTGTCCGTTCACTACTTCTATCTTAACTTCACCTATTTCCTCAAGGAAGTCAAGCTGTCCAACTGTTTCGGACACGGTAAAAAGAGGTTGCTTCAAGTACACTCTTGGGAATAACAAAGTACATACTTCAAAGGCAGTCATTGGCTTCTTCTTAATCATTTCCAAAACATAATAGGCTCGTTCTTTTTGGGATACGAATCTTTCTTGAATTAAGTCATGTGGATTCAGAATATCGGCCCCATGCCCTGTCACGACTTTTGACATATCAAGGGCAAGAAGTTTTCTTAAAGAATTATTATATTGAATTAACGGTCTAGGTCTTGCAGTCTCACCAAATTGCGGTGGTTCAAGCAATGGATTTGGAGAGATTTTAGCTAAAAGAGTGTCCCCAGCAATAAGCATTCCGTCCTCTTCCCGATACAAGACAATATGACTTTGTGCATGCCCCGGTGTCTCCAACACTTTAAAGCCCTGTAACCCTTCTATTGTCTCCCCTTCCCCAGTCGTTGTTGTGAGCGATCTATGGCAAGAATATTTAAATTCTTCATCCATATCAAGTAATGCTACAAATGCTGGGTCAAGTCCTAATTGATTAAAAAGCTCTTTATAAAACGGCTCATTATCTACAAAAAATTGCTTATCCTGACTGATCCATGGCTGATTTTTGGGATGACCAATGATAGGAATATCCTTACTAAAATAATCAAGAAGCCCAACATGGTCCGGGTGATGATGGGTGATCACGATTTGTTCGATATCAGATGGTTTGTAGCCTAACTGGGCAAGTTGTTCATTAAAGGATTGCCATGCTTCCTCAGTCTTTGCACCAGCATCAATTAAAGTTAAGCTGTCACCCTTAACAACATATACATTCACATCCCCAACAGCAAATGGGGTTGGCAAGGTAATTTTAAAAACATCTTTCGTGGTCGTAAGTTTACTCATAAAAATCTCCTTTGTCCGATATCAATAATTTATCCAATTTTAGTTTACCCTTTCACCACCATTTTGTCATTATATTCAAATAATATATCAAGTATGTAAAAAAAATGGGCTTATTTTTTACATCTGAGCTCTTGACATCCCACTTAAATCAGTGCATAATGACTATCAATATTAAAATCGTAAAGGCAATGATTAGGACCAGTAAATCACGCAATGGCGAAAAGAGAGTGAGATCCACCGGCTGAAAGATCTCAAAGCCCGCTTCTTGATTGAACCTACCTATGAGCTGTTAGGAAAACCTAACCGTCCTCCCACGATACGGGTTCAAGTGTTCATCGAAAGTTTATTTTTTCCGATGTTAAGTAAGGTGGTACCGCGGATAGCAGACCTATTCCGTCCTTTGATAAGGATGGAATAGGTCTTTTTTATTAGATATTAAAAACCGGAGGGATCGTTATGGAAATGAAACAAAATATTGTATTTATTGGGGCAGGCTCAATGGCCGAGGCAATGATTTCTGGAATGCTGCAAAAGGAGCTCTTCTTGCCCGGACAAATTTCTGTAATGAATCGCTCCAATCATACACGATTAAAAGATCTAAGCCAAACGTATGGGGTAACGATCGGTCAAAACAACGAAGAATCGATTAAAAATGCCGGAATTATTATTCTTGCGATAAAGCCAAAGGACGTTGCGGAAGCTGTTTTAGCCATTAAAGATTTTGTCAGCGAAAAACAACTGATCATCTCTGTATTAGCAGGTGTTGCAACCACAACCATAACCGACTTACTGGACAAAGAAGTTGCCGTTGTCCGTGCAATGCCAAACACATCTGCTACCATTGGAAAATCAGCCACTGCCATTTCAATAGGAATGTACGCAAACGAAAACCATCTTCAGATAACACGTCAATTATTTGAAACAATTGGGATTGTTACAACAGTTGAAGAAAAAGATCTTCATGCGGTCACAGGTCTATCAGGAAGTGGCCCTGCATATGTATATTATTTAGTTGAAGCGATGGAAAAAGCAGCTGATGATATCGGTCTTGAAAAAGATATTGCCAAAGAATTAATTCTTCAAACGATTATTGGTGCAGCGGAAATGCTTAAACGTTCACCGAAGCAACCTGCTACATTACGTAAAGAAGTAACAAGTCCTGGCGGTACGACAGAAGCAGGCATAAAAGTGTTGGAACAATACAACTACCAGCAAGCAATGGTCTCATGTATTAAGCGCGCTACCGTTCGCTCCGCGGAGCTTGGGGAAGCCATGCTTCAATCCGTTTCACAAGACAACTAAGTTTGAAGCCTTATCAAGGCAAATAGAATCCTGCCTTAAAAAGAGGTGCACAAAGGTAGGATTTTTCTTCCTTTTTTGGTAAAATTCATTTAGGTAATCGAAATAAAACAAACTGGAGAGATTCTATGAGTGCACCGCTAGTAAAAGAAACCCCATCACAACTAAGTACAACTAAAGAAAAAATTTGGACCCGCGATTTTACCCTTATTTGCATTTCAAACTTCTTTATTTTTCTCGGCTTTCAGATGACATTGCCTACACTCCCACTTTTTGTCGAACAGCTTGGAGGCAATGACCAGCTCATTGGATTAGTCGTTGGATTTTTTGCTTTTTCCGCGCTTTTAATCAGACCTTTAGCCGGTCATCAATTAGAAAGAAAAGGACGACGCTTCGTTTATTTACTTGGACTTTCCATCTTCGTACTATCTGTTGGTTCCTATGGATTCATCTCAAGCTTGCTTTTTTTATTCATGTTCCGAATCATTCAAGGGATTGGTTGGGGTTTCTCAACAACGGCATCAGGAACAATCGCTACAGATTTAATCCCTGCCAATAGACGCGGTGAAGGAATGGGCTATTTCGGGCTATTCGGTAATATCGCCCTAGCGTTTGGACCGGCTTTAGGTCTTACACTTGCAGGTACAATATCCTTTACAAAGCTATTTTCCATCTGTGCCATTCTTGGTTTAGTGGCACTCATCCTATCATCAAGAATCCACTACAAAAAAGTCGAACCAGTAAAAGAAAACCCTAGAAAATGGGATTTCTATGAAAAAACTGCCCTCCCTCCTTCGATTCTATTATTCTTTATCACTGTCACATTTGGAGGAATTGCAGCCTTTTTACCGATATATACATTACAAAAAGAAATACCCGGGATTGAATGGTACTTTCTTTTATTTGCGGTCGCTTTGATGATTACTCGTACGTTTTCCGGCCGCCTTTATGATTTGAAGGGCCACAAAGCTATTTTTGCACCTGGTGCTTCTATGATTGTAGTTGCTATGTTTCTATTGGCCTGGTTACCTAGCAGTCTTGTCCTTTATATTGCCGCTTTTCTTTATGGACTTGGTTTTGGTGCCTTACAACCAGCCTTACAAGCATGGGCTGTTCAAACAGCTCCAGCACACCGCAAGGGCATGGCAAATGCTACCTTTTTTTCATCCTTTGATTTGGGGGTTGGAGTCGGTGCAATGACTTTCGGTCAGATTGCCCACCTTTTCGGGTACCATTCAATCTACATTGCCTCTGCATTCTCTGTTCTCATTTCTATTTTGCTTTATTTTATATGGATTGGTAAAACGTCAACTCCAACTTCTGTCTAAGAGGGGCCTCCCCTCTTTCTTATTTCGTCCTTAAAAACTCTTATCGTTTCGAATAAATTTGGATAGAATATATATATATCAAATACGCCTCTGCGTATTTGCGCCCAGATTTTTTAGGCCCACACGAGGTGGGTCACAAAGACATTGCCACAGGAAGTGGCGTTCTTAGTCTTTGATCCTACGAGCGAAAAGTTTCCTTTGAAAATCTGTGGCATCCGCCGGAGGCTCTAGCTTTATTAAGCAGAAGTTAAATACTTCTGCTTAATAAAGCTAAGGGATTGGAGGTTACGTATGAGAAGAATCCTATTATTTTTATCATTTTTATTTTTCTTATATGCCGGGTGGACAGTGCTGGATAAACTCGATGCAAAAACTGATAATCAATCAGTTTTCGATACTATTACATCTGAATTTGACAATGTTTCTAAATCTGAGGAACTTGCAAATATCAAAACCAAGCTGAATGAAGGCATACAATATATCACTACATTACTGCAATCCTTGAAGGAAAAAGCACCGGAAAATTCAATGATTGACCAGAATGAAATAGAAAAGCCTGAACTTAATATACCAAGTGAACAGGCCTTTTCGATCCACAATGTCGAGCTTGGAGAGAGTAAACAAAGTGTAGAAACGGAGCTCGGGGCTTCAAAACGGACTTCATTAAATGAATATGGAACGAACTGGTATACGTATCATGAAAACTACCACAATTTTATGATGATTGCTTATGACTCTCAGGATCATGTTGTCGGCTTATACACAAATCAAGACCTTATTTCATCAACAAAAGGAATCAAACGCGGAACACCAAAACAAGATGCCCTTAATCTGCTTGGTGAACCTATGACACGAATCCAAAAAGGATTTGTCTATTATGAATTTCAACAGGACCGGGACTATGATGTCTTCCACATCGATAACACCTATGTCACCCTGTTTTATGATAAACACGAAAACAATACGGTGACTTCGGTTCAAATTGTTTCAGAAGCGCTCGAACAAAAAAGAGCCGATTTTTATACAGATGCCAGTGATCAGTTAAAAGTAGGTTTCGAATATCAATTATTTGATCTAACGAATGCTTCAAGGGTCAATCATGGTTTAGGGATTCTGACTTGGGATGAGCACGTAAAGGAAACGGCACGAAAGCATAGTGTAGACATGGCGGAAAATAACTATTTCAGTCACACAAATTTACAAGGTCAGTCCCCTTTTGACCGCATGCTTGAGGACGAAGTTTTATTTACGATTGCAGGGGAAAATCTCGCCTATGGACAGTTCAGCAGTGTCTTTGCCCATGAAGGCTTGATGAACTCAATGGGCCATCGGGAAAATATTTTAAAGAAAGAATATAAGTTTTTAGGGGTTGGAGTTGCCTTTAATACCGAGTCCCATCCTTACTACACGGAGAACTTTTATACAAAATAAGCCAGTCCACCTATATACCTCTTAATATTTGGTTATCCTACCAAAGAGGTGATTTTGTGAAACTGGTACGTTTTTTCATATTGTTAGGCCTTCTCATCGGCTTTCACAGTGTAACACTTGCCGGGGAAAATGATGTTGAGTATGGCCCCTTTACAATTGTCCAAAAGGAATATATTGATTTAGACGGTGATGGGAAAAAGGACATTATCGAGCTATATGCGAGAAAAAATCAATACAATCTTGCAAATGAGTGGTCTTTAAAAATCAATGGTGAGCAATTAGGTACCTATCATAACAAACATGATTTATATCAATTGGCTGACATGACGTTTGCTGACGTCCTTCAAAATGGAAAACAGGATACACTTCTCTATTTTCATTCTGTCGGGAGTGGGGGCATCACAGGGTTAACGGTTCTAAGCTATACCGGTGAAAAAGTGGAGGAAATTTTCAAGGATCCGAATACATCAGGCTGGTTTGATGAAGCAAAAAAGCGTTTTTCGATGAAATACATTGGCGAGTACAAGATAGAATTTATTGATAAACAAACGGGTTTAGAAGCGGTCATTCCGCTATCAGAGGATCGCTATCGAGATTTTCCTGATAAGGAAGAATTAAAGAAACGACTTGTAGCGATCGAAACATGGGTTGACCCGGCCTCAGGCTATCGTTTTGATAAATTAACAAAAATGAAGCCTCAGGAAATCGTCGCAATTCAAGCTATCTCAGGTATTGCCCATTATGATGTCATTGCGTATTTCGAAACAAGATATGTTTATGATAATCAAATTCAAAAATATGTACCGGCTAAAGTGGCACTCATTAGTACAGAAACAGGTAAGAAATTAGCCGAAAAAATATATAAATAAACAAAGGCACTCTCCCAAGCGGAAAGTGCCTTTGTCTATATCATTAAAAGTTCTCGGATATCTTCTTCCGTTAGCGTTGTTTTTTCCTCAGAGTCAATTAGGTCTGAAATAAGGTTACGTTTCTTATCTTGCAGTTCATTCATCTTCTCTTCAATGGTTCCGCGCGCAAAAAGCTTGATCACTTGGACAACCTTTTTTTGACCGATTCGGTGGGCACGGTCTGCCGCCTGTTCCTCTACTGCTGGATTCCACCAAAGGTCATATAAAATAACCGTATCAGCACCTGTCAGATTCAGACCCGTTCCACCAGCCTTCAACGAAATTAAAAACAATTCCCGCTCCCCTGAGTTATATCGTTGGCATAATTCCACCCGTTCAGCAGTTGGTGTTTGTCCGTCTAAGTAAAAGAATGTATGTCCCCGATTCGTAAGTTCCCTGCCAATCAACTCAAGCATTTTCGTAAATTGTGAGAAAATCAAAACTCTCCTTCCGGATAATTTAGATTCCTCAAGGATTTGTAGCAGCTGCTCAAATTTCGCGGAACTTCCCTTATAGCCGTCAACAAATAGAGCCGGATGACAGCAAATTTGCCTTAAACGAGTTAACCCTGCCAGAATTCGGATCCGATTTTTTCGAATCGTATTTTTATCAAGATGCTTTAATGTATCTTGACGGAGTTTTGCTAAATAGGCTGCGTATAACTTCTTTTGTTCAGGCAGTAGCTCTGATGATTCAAGAATCTCAATTTTTTCTGGCAGCTCTGCCAGAACATCCTCTTTGACACGGCGAAGCAAAAATGGACGAACCCTTCTTGCGATGTCCTTTCTGGTCAGATGACTATATTCCTTCAAGCCCTTAAACAGCTGTGGAAAGATAACATAATAAATGGACCAGAGCTCCTCGATTGAATTTTCAACCGGGGTACCGGTTAGCCCAAAGCGATGATCTGCTTTTATTCTTTTAACAGCCCTGGCCGTTTGGGTAACTGGATTTTTAAAGCTTTGAGCTTCATCAAAAAAAACAGTGTGGAATGTTTTGGACTCGTACCATTTTATATCACGTCTTAATAACGGATAGGACGCGATAAGAACATCCATATTTTCACTTTCTTTTTGCAGCTCTTTTCGTTCTTCTTTATTTCCATCGATCACAATTGCTTGAAGCTCAGGAGCAAATTTCAATAATTCATGAAGCCAGTTATATGTTAACGATGATGGACAAACAATAAGTACTGGCTGCTTCCTTTCTCGGATATTGGAAACCTCCGAAACAATAAATGCAATGCTTTGAACCGTTTTCCCAAGCCCCATATCATCGGCAAGGATACCACCAAATCCATAACTTGCTAAAGTCTTCATCCATTTAAAGCCAAGCTTCTGATAATCTCGTAAAATAGGGTCTAATTGCTTTGGAACCTCAACATTCAAATCATTAGGGTTGCGGATCGAGTCGAGAAACTGACGGAATGATTTCTCGGCCGTGAAGATTTCACTATCATCAATTGAATCTAAAAGGGGCAGAGCCTCAATCATCGGCATATTTAAGGTTGCTTCAAAATCATCATCTTGGATCGGAACAGCATGCAAAAAACGCTGAATTTCCTCCATCTCTCTCGTTTCAAGTGAAAGCAATGATCCATTTTTCAGACGGTAATATTTTCGTTTTTCCTCAAGGGCACCTAATATTTCACGAATCTCCTGTTCAGCAATCCCCTTCATTTCAAATTTGAATTCTAGCCAGTTGGTGCGTTCCTTTTTGATCTTCACCCTAATTTTCGGATGCTCATTTTTTGGAACAATGCGATTCCGTATGGCTGTCGTAGCATAAATTTGACAAAGTGGCTGGAGTCTTGGAATGATATGATACAAAAATTCATACTCAAGTTCCTCATTATGCATGTAATATCCGCCTTCAGTTTTCGAAAAACCACTCTCATCCATGATTTTAAGAATTTCATCCTCTTTTTCGGCATCCCTAATAACCATGGGACCTGTAGGGAGATCCCGATTCTCCAATGGTTGAATGATGATATTTTCATAGTGAAACTCAAGTCCCGCAAGCAACTTATGTCTCAGACGATCCAAATACAGCTTGGCAGCAAGGGGCGTTTTCATAAACTCTTTGGATATAGCTTGGGACATATGGACGGTGCCAATCTTTTTCAGACTTGGTACGATTTTTTTCAGGAAAAAATGGGTCTTCTCCTTTGGAATCGGAATATGATTTGCACCAGGATTTGCGAGCATCTGTTTTAACTCCAATAATCGGTCACAATCCTCTTCATCGATTTGATAAAGAAGCCCATCACTTAGGACCGTATGATAGGATTTAATAACACTCATTCGATTGAAGCCTTGAATCCTTAACTGATAATCACTTTCATCCCCTTCTTCAAAGGAAAAATGAAGAGGTGGCGGCTCTTGAACAATTTGAAGCCCCTCATAGGAATGACCATTGTTTTCAAGAAAAACGGATGGGCATTTAGAAAACAATGGAATAAGCAACCCCCAAGAAGATGGCGGAATCAGCAGGAGTTCACTGGTAACCTTATAATCGGAATTTCCAGAGAGCATGTCCAGAAAAACCTTTTCATCTTCGGTTACTTTCATTAATTGGTGAAGAAGTGTATCTGCTTCATCTAGAAAACAATGCTGATCTGGGTCATATGTAAATTGGGGAGAAATAAAACTTAGTTTCCCTTGTTTTAAATCATGAAGAAAGTCACGAATATCTTGGACTCTTTTCTGTTCAATATCCATCTCCACCCCAAATAAGGTTTGCTCATTTGAAACCTTGACGGGTATACATGTGAAACGAACATCTAGGACTTCCCTTTTTTCAAAATGAAGCTGGTGACCACTTGAACGCGTTGGACGATCTAAAAAAAGTGTCATGAAATCATTTGTCAGGTTTCCGGTTTTGGATGCCACGGTTTCATGGAATTCTGTTGGCTCCTGACTTTGCTGTTCATGAATCGCAATTAAAACAGCCGCAATATGCTGGCAATCCTTATCAAAATTCGCAAGGGTCGGACAAGTGCATGTAGCGTCTATCTTTCCATTTGTATTTTTTTCAATCCTAACGTGAAAGTCCTCTGCACCTTTTACAATCGCCTTGCATTTGTCAGGTCCGTATTCCATAAATGTCACTTTATTTGTTCGATAAAAAGCGTCCCCTCTTTTGAAGGAGACGGTACCACACATTTCTTTGATCATTTTATGGTTGATTTTGATATACATGGGTTCCGCTCCTTTCTATTTATAAGGGTATTACTTTTGGTTAAATCCTTGTTTCTTCACAAAATCCTTTATATACATTCGTTTTGGATTTTCAAGCATGTTTGCCATCTGACCCGTCCATGTATCTGAGCGTTTTCCCTTTGTACGTTGTGTATAATAATCGGAAATTGTTTGATTGTAGGTTGCTAACCCTTGTTTAAATATGCCCTCATTTTGCTGATATTCGTCTTCATGATACATATGCTCGAATGGAAGTCGCGGCTTTTGATCAGGCATTTGCGCCGGGTAACCTACAGCCATCCCGAAAAGTGGAATCACAAATGGAGGGATATTTAAAATTTCACAAACCTCGTCTAGATTATTGCGTAAGCCACCAATATAGCAAGCACCTAAGCCCATTGATTCTGCTGCAAGTACAGCATTTTGAGCGGCTAAGGCGGCGTCAATTGTCGTAACCATAAACTTCTCCGTACTCTCCAAAGAGGTTGATAAGTCCTTTTCCTCTATTTCGCTAATGACTTGGTGACGATGAAGGTCACCACAAAACACAAAGAAATGCCCATTTTCAGCAACATAGGCTTGATTCCCAACAATCTCAGCAAGCTTTTGCTTTTTATTTGGATCCTTAACCCCAATAATCGAATAAGCTTGGATAAAACTAGAAGTTGATGCTGCTTGGGCGCATTCAACAATCGTACGGATTTGTTCGTCTGTTAATAATTTCTCTTCAAATTTACGAATCGAACGATGATTCATAATCGTTTCAATAACTGAATTCATTGGTAACCTCCAGTTTGGTTGTTTTTATTCGTTTTGGCTTAATTTAATTTCGAACTTCAAGAAATCTTTTGCCATATATGTATGTTGAAAAATTTGCTGGGCTTCTTCAAGGAGCTTCTGACTTTCATCCCCCTGATACCTTGAACTAATATGCGTCAAAATCAACTTTTTCACCCCGGCTTGTTTTGCAACATCCGCTGCTTGTGCAGTCGTGGAGTGAAAATAATCATGGGCCAAACCTGCTTCATTTGAACTAAAGGTTGCTTCATGAATAAGAAGATCTGCATCTTTTGCAAGTTCAATGCTTTCCTTAACGTAGCGAGTATCACCTAAAATAGTCACAATACGTCCCTTTTTAGCCGGACCAATATATTCTTCACCATTTATTTTACGTCCATCCTCGAGAATGACCGTTTGACCTTCTTTAATTTTTTGATAGATGGGTCCTGGCTTGATCCCTTCGGTTGAAAGCTTATCTACCAGCAATGTTCCGGGCAAGTCTTTTTCAACAATGCGATACCCATAGGATTGAATCCCATGCTCTAACACCTTTGCAGTCACACAAAATTGATCATCCTCAAAAATCATCCCTTCTTCGATTTCAACCACTTCAAGAGGATAGCGAATATGGGTCGTACTAACGGTTAATGAGGTTTCAATAAATGCTTTTATACCCTTAGGACCATAGACGGTTAATAAGGAATCTCCCCCCTGAAAGGAGCGACTTCCTAAAAAGCCAGGCAATCCAAAAATATGGTCACCATGTAAATGGGTAATAAAAACCTTCTCAATTTTCCCTGGTTTTATTGATGTATATAAAATTTGGTGCTGCGTTGCCTCCCCGCAATCAAACAACCAGGAGGCCCTGCGTTCATCAAGCAATTGTAAGGCAATTGAAGTAACATTCCGTTCTTTTGCAGGTACCCCTGCACCCGTTCCTAAAAATACGACTTCCACTTGAGAAATCCTCCAATTTAAAAGATAAATTTATTACGTTTTCCTTTTGTTGTCCATTCACTTACTATATCATATTCTGGCTTTTGTTTTCATTATACAAGCGCCTTGACCTTGATCGTAAACGAATATCAGTTCATTGTTAAGGCATACTTTTAAAGGATATGAAAAAATTCATACGAATTAGTTGATTTACTAAACAAAAAAGGATACATTAAATAAATATTAACATTGCGTGGAAAAGTGGGGGATTAATATGACAAATACAGCACCAAAATCAATTGTGATTATATTTGGAGCAACTGGTGATTTGGCGAATCGAAAGCTTTATCCTTCTATCTATAATCTTTATATGAAAGGAAATCTTTCTGAGGATTTTGCAGTAATCGGTGTGGCCAGACGCCCATTAAAAAATGAAGAATTCCAACAAAACGTAAGAAATTCGGTTGCTGGACGATTTGACCAACCACGAGAAGATATCGACAAGTTCTCAAAACATTTTTACTACCATCCTTTTAATGTGAATGATAGTGCTTCTTATAGAGAGTTAAAAGGTATTGCAGAGGAATTGGATTCAACCTATAACACAGGTGGGAACAGAATCTTCTATTTAGCGATGGCTCCGGAATTTTTTGGAACAATTGCTCTCAATTTAAAATCAGAAGGGTTAACTTCAACAGAAGGTTACACAAGACTTGTCATTGAAAAACCATTTGGACATAACCTACCTTCTGCAAAACAATTAAATGAACAGCTTCGCCATGCGTTTTCAGAGGATGAAATTTACCGAATTGACCATTATTTAGGTAAGGAAATGGTCCAAAACATTGAAGTGATCCGTTTTGCGAATGCAATATTCGAACCACTTTGGAACAATCGATACATATCCAATATCCAGGTCACTTCAAGTGAGACACTTGGTGTGGAAGACCGTGGCGGCTATTATGAAAAATCAGGCGCGCTTCGTGACATGGTTCAAAACCATATGCTGCAAATGGTTGCCCTATTAGCGATGGAACCGCCGATTAAATTAAACACTGACGAGATTCGTAGTGAGAAAATAAAGGTTTTACGTGCCCTTCGACCATTGGAAGAGGAAGATGTTAAAAAATCCTTCGTAAGAGGTCAATATGATGGCGGTACATTAAATGGAAAACAGCTTCCGGGTTACCGGGAAGAAGAGAAAGTAGACCCAGCGTCAAATACGGCTACATTTGTTGCCGGTAAGCTTTTAATCGATAACTTCAGATGGGCCGGTGTTCCATTCTATATCCGTACCGGTAAAAGAATGAAGGAAAAATCCACAAAGATTGTTGTTCAATTTAAAGACATTCCGATGGATTTATACTATAAAGAGGATAATGAACGTCAAAATCCTAACCTGCTTGTCATTAATATCCAACCGGATGAGGGTATCACACTTTATTTAAATGCGAAAAGACCAGGACAAAATACGATGACATTACCTGTTAAGCTTGATTATTGCAATAACTGCATCGATGGCATTAATACACCAGAGGCGTATGAAAAGCTTATTTATGACTGTATGATGGGTGATACAACAAACTTCGCTCACTGGGATGAAGTTGCCCTTTCATGGCGTTACGTAGACTCCATTTCAAAGGTTTGGGAAAATCAAATTGCAACTGAGTTTCCTAATTACCCTTCCGGTTCGAACGGTCCAAAGGCAGCCGATGAATTATTGGCTGAGCATGGATTCCACTGGTGGTCAGTGGAAGACTAAACAATGTAAAAAGACTAAGACCCCTTCTCTAACCTGAGTTGGGGTCTTTAATCACTTAAAAAGTCCTTCTCGAAGCTTGTTCCATGTTCATTGTTTCGAGGATTTTTATCTTTTGGAAGCTTGATTCCATTCGAAAGAATCTCGTTTCCATACTTGCCTTTCAACTCGTCAATCACCTTGAATAAAGGTTCTTTTTTTGCTTCTTTTTCATAGGAAAACAGATCAAGCTGTTTAAATGCCTCATGTTTATCAACCAATTCCTGGGCTGTTACACCCAATAGACGAATCGCTTCCCCATTCCAATGTTTCTTCCAAAGATGCTTGGCAGCCTGAAAAATTTCTTTATCCTGATCAATTGGATTTTCAAGCTTTCTGCTTCTCGTTACCGTTTTTCGATCTGCATAGCGAATCATCAACTGGACATTATTCGATAACATGTCCTTTCGCCTTATACGTGACCCGACGGAGTTTGATAATCTTTTTATAACACCTAGAAGTTGCTCCTCATCTGTGGAGTCATATGGTAATGTTGTCGAATTCCCGATGCTTTTAAACACCGAAATGGAATCTGGATCAACAGGTCTATTGTCGATTCCATTCGCCCGTTGCTTAATCCTCGCACCATTTATACCTAGCAAATGCTTTAATTGAATATCATTGCCTTCTGCAAGGTTGCCAATTGTTTTAATATTGATTGTGGCCAATTTCTCAGCTGTTTTCGATCCAACTCCATGCATTTCCCCGACTGGCAATGGCCAAAGGACGGTAGGAACATCTCGTTTCCGTAAGACCGTAATTCCTAACGGCTTTTTCATATCTGATGCCATTTTTGCTAGAAATTTATTTGGTGCAATTCCAATACTACAAGGGAGAAGAAGGGTCTTTCGTACCGTTTCTTGAATCGAAGTCGCAATTTCAATTGGAGAACCTTTTTCATAGCAATCTGTTATATCAAGATAGCCTTCATCTATTGAAACAGGTTCGACTAGGTCCGTATATGAACGAAGAATATCGAACATTGCAAGTGAGGCGCTCCGATAGCGTTCGAAATTCGGTTTACGGACGATGAGATTTGGGCATTTTTTTTTGGCTTCCCATAAGGGCATCGTCGTTTTCACCCCAAATGCGCGTGCCTCATAGCTGCATGTTACAATAATGCCCCTTCGCTCTTCAGGATTCCCAGCAATGGCTAGAGGCTTCCCCTTTAAAGAAGGGTCATAGGCAATTTCGACGGACGCATAGAAGCTATTCATGTCCACATGTAAAATAACCTTTCCGTTCTTCGGATACATTTTTTTCATGATTCACACTTCCCAACTAATCCTATCACTAGTTTACCATAGAAAAAGCCACCTATTCTTGGTGGCTGTGAATGTGTTCCTCTATTGTATCGAATCCTTCTAAACCATCAAACAGTTTTGCTGGGTCTAATAATGTAATCATTCTTTCCTCCAAAGTCGCAACTCCGGTAATATATGGGGAAAGCTGATAAGTTAAGTTTAGTTGTTTCAATTGATTTTTGGGGATATCGATTATTTCTCTTGCGTCATCGACAAGTAATCCAACAGACATTTTAGCTGTTTTTACAACGATGATCTTTGTTTTCTCGGTAGCAACTATTGCTCTATTAAATAAAATGATTCCAATATCCACGATTGGAATTAATTCATCGCGGATAGAAAGAACACCCAGCATATAATTTGGCATTTGCGGAATGGCATTAAGCTGCTGTGTCTTTTCTATTGAAATCACATTTAAAACCGGGACACCAAATTCCTCATTACCTGCTGAAAATACAACAACTTTTTGGTCCTTCATAAAACGTTCACCCCTACTATTTTGCAACTTCTTCAACAATCGCAACAATTAGTTCCGCTGTTTTAACAAGTTCTTCAATTGGCATTCTTTCATTTGTTGTGTGAATTTCTTCATAGCCAACAGCAAGATTCACTGTAGGGATGCCATGTCCTGCAATGACGTTCGCATCACTGCCGCCACCGCTTTGTTGTAGTTCACTTTGGCGTCCAATTCGTGCAACAGCTCGTTTTGCAACCTCAACCACATGGTCACCATCCTCAAATTTAAAGCCTGGATACATGACTGTGATCTCAACCTCTGCTCTTCCACCCATTTCAGCAGAAACGGATTCAAACGCTTCTTTCATTTTTTGAACCTGATTTTCCATTTTTTCTGTAAGTAAAGAACGTGCTTCAGCCAAAATTTCAACATGGTCGCAGACGATATTCGTTTGCGTTCCACCTTCAAAACGTCCGATATTAGCCGTTGTTTCGTCATCAATACGACCCAAAGGCATTCTCGAAATTGCTTTTGCAGCCATGGTAATCGCTGAAACTCCTTTTTCAGGGGCAACTCCTGCATGGGCTGTTTTCCCGATAATCGTTGCTTTAACCTTTGCTTGTGTCGGTGCAGCCACAATAATGTTACCAACCTTACCATCACTATCAAGCGCATAGCCGTATTTTGCTGTGATCATGGAGCGGTCTAGGGCTTTAGCTCCCATGAGCCCGGATTCTTCTCCAGCTGTAATAATAAATTCTAGTTTACCATGTGGTATTTGATTTTCCTTCAGAACGCGAATGGCTTCAAACATTGCAGATAGCCCTGCTTTATCATCTGCACCTAAAATGGTTGTTCCGTCTGAGACAATATAACCATCCTTGATGGAAGGCTTAATGCCCTTACCAGGCACAACTGTATCCATATGGGATGTAAAGTAAATGGTATCCACATCATTTTTTGTTCCTTCAAGGGTACAAATTAAATTCCCCGCACCATGCCCTGTTTGACCAGTTGTGTCATCCTCGACAACATGCACACCTAAGGCAGTGAATTTTTCTGTTAAAACCTTAGCAATTTCTGTTTCGAATTTTGTTTCGGAGTCTACCTGCACTAACTCTAAAAATTCATTGACAAGTCTATCCTGATTAATCATAGTATGTACCTCCAAGATGTATAGGTTAATGTGAAAAGCGCAAGCGCCTTGAAAGAGGAACATCGACTAACTACTGCCACTTCCTGTGGCAAACGTCGATGTCAGCACCTCCTGTGCAAGTCCGACAAGCACAAGAAAAGATGGCTAGAAGGTTGTTCTTTAACCTTCTTGACAGATTGGCTTGTGACCTCGAGGGGCTAGGCTGCTTGCGCTAGACCTTTGAAATTAGCCTATCATAATATCATCAAAAATCAAATATGTTTACCCTATAGTGGAATATTTCCATGCTTCTTTTTAGGGCGTGTTTCCTTTTTATTTCGAAGCATTTCTAAAGCCTGAATGATCTTAATTCGCGTTTCACGTGGATCGATGACATCATCTACCATTCCTTGGCTGGCTGCAATATATGGATTAGCAAACTTTTCACGGTACTCTTCAATCTTCCCGGCACGAGTTTTTTCCGGATCTTCACTTTCATTAATTTCACGGGCAAAAATGATATTGGCTGCGCCTTGTGGACCCATTACCGCAATTTCGGCATTTGGCCATGCAAAGACTAAATCGGCACCAATTGATTTACTATTTAATGCTACATATGCGCCACCATATGCTTTTCTTAAAATGACAGTTAACTTAGGTACTGTTGCTTCAGAGTACGCATATAGAATTTTTGCTCCATGGCGGATAATCCCTCCATGCTCTTGTTTTACCCCTGGGAAGAAGCCTGTAACATCCTCAAATGTAAGAAGCGGGATATTAAAGGAGTCGCAAAAACGAATGAATCTTGATGCTTTATCAGATGAATCAATATCAAGCCCGCCAGCCATATATTTCGGCTGATTACATACCAAACCGACAACCTCACCTTTTACCCTCGCAAAACCAACAACAATATTTTTTGCAAAATCTTTATGAACCTCCATGAACGATTTTTCGTCAACCACTTGTTCGATTACTTTGCGAACATCATATGGCCGAACCGCATCAAATGGAATACTATCTGTTAAATCAGGTCGATAGTCATCATCTTCTTTTACAGGTAGAATTGGTGTTTTTTCTTCATTATTTTGAGGTAGATAGCTCACTAAGGCTCTTACCTGTTGTAGAACCTCCTCTTCGGTTTTCCCTGAAAAATGTGCGTTCCCGCTGATTGAATTATGTACGTTTGCACCGCCTAAATCCTCGGAGCTAATTTTTTCACCTGTTACGGTTTCAATGACTTTCGGTCCTGTAATAAACATCTGAGACGTCTTTTCCACCATAAAGACAAAATCGGTAATCGCAGGAGAATACACCGCCCCGCCGGCACATGGCCCCATGATTACGGAGATTTGCGGAATGACCCCTGAATAAATCGCATTTCGATAAAAAATATGGCCATAGCCATCAAGGGAGACGACCCCCTCTTGAATTCTTGCACCACCCGAATCATTTAAGCCAATAAATGGTGCACCATTTTTAGCTGCCAAGTCCATCACATTCGCGATCTTTTTCGCATGCATTTCTCCAAGCGCTCCGCCAAACACTGTAAAATCCTGAGAAAATAAATAGACCGGTCTGCCATTGATTTTGCCATATCCAGTAACTACTCCGTCTCCAGGACCTTTTTTATCAGCTAAGCCAAAATCAATACTGCGATGCTCAATGAATGGATTTAACTCGACAAAGGTTCCTTTATCTAGTAATAAATCAATTCGCTCTCTAGCAGTTAATTTTCCCTTTTCATGCTGTTTATCAATTTTTTCGTCACCGCCGCCTAATTCTACCTCACGACGACGATCATAAAGTTCGTTAATTTTTTCATAGATATCTACCATTATTTAGATTCTCCCTCGCTAGGTTTCTCACAAAGTTCATATAGGATACTGCCCGTAGATTTAGGATGCATAAAGGCTATCTTTGCACCACCTGCACCTGGCTTTGGCTCATCCGCAAGCATTCGAATACCATGTTCTTTTATTTCTTGAATTCGCTCTTCGATGGATGAAACACCTAAAGCAATATGATGTATTCCTTCCCCGCGTTTTTCGATAAATTTAGCAATCGGACTTTCGGGTGAGAGAGGCTCCAGTAGCTCGAGTTTGGATTCACCGATTTTAATGAAGGCAACCCTCACTTTCTCCGATTCTACTTCTTCAATTCCTTCTACTTGAAGGTTGAGAATATTTGTATAAAAAGGAAGAGAATTTTCAATTGATGAGACAGCGATTCCTATATGGTCAATTTTTTTAATCATGTATTCACTCCTCAAGCGAGCGCTCGCTCAAAAATTGTATGCGCTTTATATGTGTATAAATCTATTTTAGCACGAACTCATCAAAAATTGTGTATTTTCAGGTTTTGTGAAAAATACTTTAGTAGTTGTCCAGCCGAGGTTTTCGCGGTAAAATATGAGTAAATATGTAAGCGGAAGGGAGTACATGACATGTCCCGTAAAACTCAAAAGATTGTTGTTTATTTAATGATAGCTGTAATGGTAATTACTACTCTGTTAGCAGGCGTAGGAATGTGGTTTTAATTCAAAACTTGTTATCAGTCTAAAAAGGTGACCTAAAGGTCACCTTTAGCTTTTTCAATTATGTCGGCAACCCTTTGAATAATCTTTTTATGATTAAATATTCTTCCATTTCTTTAATAAATTGAAGAAGGGCAGCTCTTGTTTCAAATTCCTCACGAGTTTCCGGCAATGGCATTTCTCTAAACTCTTTACGCATTGCTTCAAGTTTCTGCAAAAATACAAATGCTGTGTTACCGGGATGAATGGATTGGCTGACCTCCATAATAAAATCGGCAACCATTTCCCTTTGTTCAACCGACTGAGTAATCGAAGTAATAGTAGGCAACATCCTCTGCAGAATGTCGAATTGCTTTTCCCTCATTTCAAAATACGTATAATATAAGGTTTCATCTCGCGTTAGGTTATTTTCAACATCTCTATTTGCAATTCTTTTCGCTTTCTTTAATAAATCTCCAATAGCTGTTATCTCTCGACCATCCCATATACTTTCACCTGTTCGAAGATAGTGAACCATTTCGTTTAATATATTTCCAAACATGGTTTCAATTTCTTGTCGGTATGCCCTAAGTTGCTTATCAACACTCGGCATATACAGATTAACGAGTAGCGCAACACCAATACCAATAATAATTAACCCTAGTTCATTAACAATCAAATCAAGTGTTACATTCCCCGCTGAAAAGATATGTAAAATAATAACGGTACTTGTTACAATCCCATCTTTCGCTTTTAAAGCAACCGCAGTAGGGATAAATAATAGGAGTAACAACCCGATTGTTAATGGATGATAGCCAATTCCCTCGAAGAATACAAACGAGAATATGATTCCAACAACACACGCAATAAATCGCTCCCACGAACTCTTTAGCGATTTTTTTCTTGTTACTTTTATACATAAAATCGTTAGAATCCCAGCTGATGCAAAGCTATCTAGTCCGATTAGTTTTGCGATAGATATGGCAATAGTTGCGCCTACAGCTGTTTTTAAAGTTCGATAACCTATTTTAAACATAAATCGGCTCCTTTTTAGCAAAAATAAAATACAGATACAATTCTTATTATGGCTAAATCAACGAAAAAAAGAATGACCACATTGATCATTCTTTTAAAGGACTTTTTCTAGGAAGTCCTGTGCACGTTTGCTTTTCGGATTTGTGAAAAATTCATTTGGAGTGGTTTCTTCAACAATTACCCCATCATCCATAAAGAGTACTTTGTCTGCTACTTCACGAGCGAAGCCCATTTCATGAGTCACAATGAGCATTGTCATTCCGGTATTAGCTAATCCCTTCATAACACTAAGGACCTCTTTTACCATCTCAGGGTCTAGTGCTGAAGTCGGCTCATCAAAAAGCATAATTTCAGGATCCATTGCCAGCGCCCTTGCAATCGCTACCCTCTGCTTTTGTCCCCCGGAAAGGCGATTAGGATATTCATTTGCCTTTTCTGACAAACCTACCTGCTTTAATAGCTCCATACCCTTACTTACCGCTTCACTCTTCGTTATCCCTTTTACCTTCATCGGAGCATAAGTGAGATTTTGAAGAACTGTCTTATGTGGAAATAAATAAAAATGCTGAAACACCATGCCGATATGCTGACGAACCTTTGTGATATTCGTCTTTACATCTGTGACCTCATCTTCCCCAACCCAAATCTCTCCTTGAGTTGGTTTTTCAAGTAAATTTAAACATCTTAGAAATGTAGATTTTCCTGAACCAGAAGGACCAATAATGGCAACAACCTCACCTTGTTTAAAGGTGGTCGTAATCCCCTTTAACACATTAAGCTTGCCAAAAGATTTATGAAGACCTTCTACTTTAATATGATCGTTACTCACTACGACGCAACCTCCTCTCAAGTCTTCCGCCCAGGAATGTGAGGATTGTAACAATAATCCAATACACTAGCCCAGCAATTAACAAAGGTTCAAAATAGCGGAATGTATTCGATCCAACAACTTGAGCTCGTCTCATAATATCCAACAATCCAATTGTACTTACAAGTGCCGATTCCTTCGTTAAGGTAACAAGTTCATTTAATAGTGCAGGTAAAATATTTTTCACTGCCTGTGGCAGGATAATATCCAACATCATCGGACGGTACGAAATACCAAGTGCTTCCGCTGCTTCTTGTTGGCCTTTATCAACAGCCTGAATTCCTGCTCTAATGATTTCAGAAATATACGCACCTGAATTTAATCCGAATGCCAAAACCCCAGCTGCAAATTTATCAATGTCATAGTGAAATAGCTGTGGCACCGCAAAATAGATTAAAACTAATTGTAGGATAAGTGGTGTTCCTCTGAATATGGATGTATAAATATTCGCAAACCACTTCAAAAATGAAACCTTGCTTATTTTAAAAACCGCTAATATTGTCCCAAGAATTAAACCTAAAATTGCCGATACTAGTGCAAAGGATACCGTAATACCGATTCCTTCTAGTATAAACGGAATTGAAGGCACGATTCGGGAAAAATCAATATCCAAACCCATGCCTTACACCTCATTTCTACCTAAAAATTTTTATTCTGCTTCAATCCATTGTTTTTCTATTTTTTCTAATTCACCATTTGCTTTCATTTCTTCTAACACTTTATTGAATTCTTCAGTAAGCTCACTGCCTTTTGCAAATGCAATCGCCATTCCTGGTGAAGCTTCAGTTGGATCATCAAAGCCTGCTAGGTCTAATTCTTTAATGAAGCCGACAGCAACTGTTTTATCCAAATATACTGCATCGATTCTTCCTGATTTAAGCTCTTGAATTAACTCGGGAGCTTTATTTAACGCTGAGATTTCTAGATTTTTTAGTGTTTCTTCTTTAATCTTTTTAGCACCCTGTTCTTGAATGGATCCTAATTGAACACCAACTTTTTTACCATCTAAGTTTTCTAAAGTTTTGATATCAGAATCCTTTAATGTAACAAACATTTCACCTGATCTGTGATATTCCTGTGAGAAGTCAACACTCTTTTTACGGTCCTCATCAGCCGACATACCAGATGCAATAAAATCAATACGTTTCGATTGAAGTGCACTTATTAGACCACCGAAATCCATGTTTTCAATTTTCAATTCATATCCAAGCTTTTCAGCAATCGCTTTTGATAATTCAATATCAAATCCTATATATTCGCCCGTTTTCTCATCAATTGTTTCAAATGGCGGGAAATCAGCAGATGTTCCCATTGTTAATACTTTCTTTGAATCCGTTCCTTCTTTAGATCCTGTTGCATTATCATCGCTTGTCCCACAAGCAGCCAGAAATACAACTGATAAAATAGTAATCAATGATGCTAGTAAAAGCTTTTTCATTATGTTTTCCCCCTAGACGTTATTTATAATTATTCGATAGAATGTATTTTAACACATCTGTATAAATATACAATATGTTTTTCAAAAATAATAATTGATTCATAATTCTATCATTTGCGTTAAGCTTCCCGTTTATACTGCTTACACAGGATTTTAGAGGGAAAAAATTTGTGTTTCTTTACATACAATATCATGTGTTTAATACTTTACTGATATAAACAATTAAAGTAAAGAAGCAATAAAAGATTCATCATTATATGCATAATTTAAAAGTCATCTCAAAAAAAAGAAGCCTTAAAGGCCTCTTATACTTCTTCACAATATTCTTCAAAGGTTTCCTGTAATTTATTGATGACATCCATTGGCTCATGTCCTTCAATGTCGTGACGTTCAATCATTTTAACAATTTTCCCATCCTTCAATAATGCAAAAGATGGAGATGATGGTGGATAACCTTCAAAATATGATCTTGCTTTTTCTGTTGCTGCTTTATCTTGACCTGCAAATACTGTTACTAATTGGTCTGGACGCTTATCATAATGGATGGAATGTGCTGCGGCTGGTCTTGCAATTCCGCCAGCACAACCACATACAGAGTTAACCATCACTAAAGTTGTTCCCTTTTTGCCAAGTGCTTCTTCAACCTCTTCGGATGTTTTTAATTCTTGATAGCCAGCCTCTGAAATTTCCTTTCGAGCTGTTTGTACGATATCATTCATAAATAGATTAAAATCTACTTCCATCTAGTACACTCCTCCTAATAAATATCTTGCTTATTTTATCATATCAATTTAGAGCATGTTTTTTCAAATTTAAGGTTCGTTAATTTACGTTTAGAAAAGGTAATTTCGGGTATTCTATTAATACATCTAGATCATACCCCTAAACTCCCTAGATGGAAGGAGAGCAAATGCCCTCCTTCTTTTTTTTATGCTTCAAAAAGTCGAATTAATTCCTTAACGGCCGATGTTACGTTCAAATCACCCTGCACAACCTTATTTTCGAATGCTGGAAGCTGCGATTTAATGGATGGATGGGTAAAAAAGCTTGTTTCAAGATAATCCTTTATCATTGCATGAATCCAATCCTTCGTTTGAGCGTTTCGGCGATCTGTGAAAACTCCGGATTCTTTCGTTGTCTCGATAAATCGTAGGACAATTTTCCATATTTCTTCCATTCCTTCATGATAGAGTGCGGAAGCTGTATAGGCCTTCGAAGCCCATCCTTTTGTTGCAGGCTGAAGATGGTGAAGAATCCGATTGTATTCTCCACGAGCAATTTTTGCCCTCTGTCTATTCTCACCATCAGCCTTATTTATCAATAATACATCCGCAAGCTCCATGACCCCTTTTTTCATGCCTTGTAATTCGTCCCCCGCACCAGTTAACACAAGCAGAAGGAAAAAATCCACCATACTTCTAACCGCAACTTCACTTTGACCAACACCAATCGTCTCAACTAGAATGACGTCAAACCCAGCGGCTTCACAAAGTAAAATCGTTTCTCTTGTTTTACGGTTGACCCCACCGAGGGTCCCCCCCGATGGTGATGGACGAATAAAAGCATTTCTATTCCGGGCAAGGGCCTCCATCCGTGTTTTATCCCCAAGTATACTACCACCTGTTATCGTGCTGCTCGGGTCAACAGCCAGAACAGCAACACGATGTCCCTTGTCAGATAAATATGAACCGAAGCTCTCAATGAATGTACTTTTTCCCGCGCCGGGAACGCCTGTAATTCCAATCCTGATGGAGTTTCCGGTAGATGGTAGAATTTCATTTATCACTGCCTGGGCTTGGTCTTCATGACGTTTTGCGTTACTTTCAACTAAAGTAATGGCTTGTGCAAGAACCGCACGATCACCACTTCGTATCCCCTGCACAAACTCTTCGGTTGATCGGCCTTTCTTTTTAACAAATTTACGGGTACTTCCAGAACCGCTATTTGGGACTTTTCCCTTCACAATTTCGGTTGTAAAACCATCAGAGGCATTTTCTGGCACCCATTCAGGTCTATTTTTTTTATCAGTCATTGCCTTCTGCCTCATACCCTAGGCGGAGATAAATTTCTTCGATTACTTTCCCGGCAGCAACTGGGATTACTGTTCCGGGTCCAAAAATAGCTGCGGCTCCTTGCTCTTTTAAGTATTCATAATCCTGTGCAGGGATCACTCCGCCAACGATTACAATGATATCTTCACGTCCTAGTTTCCTAAGCTCGCGGGTAAGCTGCGGAAGTAATGTTTTATGACCTGCTGCGAGTGAACTCATTCCAACCACATGAACATCATTTTCTACTGCTTGAAGGGCAGTTTCTTCCGGCGTTTGAAATAATGGTCCGATATCAACATCAAAGCCAAGGTCTGCAAAAGCAGTAGCAATTACCTTTGCTCCACGGTCGTGGCCGTCCTGTCCCATTTTGGCAATCAGGATTCTTGGACGTCTTCCTTCATTTTCTAAAAACTCATCTGTCATATTCGTTACGTTCATAATCTCTTCCTCATTTGAATACTCAGAGCTATAAATTCCGCTAATTGAACGAATGACAGCTTTATGTCGTGCTGATGCTTTTTCAACTGCATTTGAAATCTCTCCAAGCGTTGCGCGAACCCTTGCCGCATGAATAGCAAGCTCCAACAAATTTTCTTCACCAGTTTCCACTGCATTCGTAATTGCTGCCAATGCTTCTTCCACTTGTCTGTCATCACGTGAAGCTTTTAATTCACCAAGTCTTTCAATTTGTTTTAGTCGAACAGCTGTATTGTCAATGTCTAAAATATCAAGCGGATCTTCTTTTTGTAATCGATATTTATTGACACCTATGATCGTTTCTTTACCGGAATCAATTCTTGCCTGACGTCTCGCCGCAGCTTCCTCAATTCTCATTTTTGGAAGACCCGTTTCAATTGCTTTCGTCATTCCACCAAGTGCCTCAATTTCCTCAATATGCTTCCAAGCCCGCTCCATGAGTTCGCTTGTTAAAGTCTCTACATAATAGGAACCACCCCATGGGTCAATCACATTACAAATTCCAGTTTCATCCTGTAAATATAGCTGCGTATTTCGAGCGATACGAGCAGAAAAATCAGTTGGAAGTGCAATTGCTTCATCCAGTGCATTTGTATGCAAGGACTGGGTATGACCCGATACAGCCGCCAATGCTTCAATGCATGTTCTTGTCACATTATTATATGGATCTTGCTCAGTTAAACTCCAACCAGAAGTCTGGGAATGTGTCCTTAATGCTAGTGATTTCGGATTTTTAGGATTGAAGGCTTTCATCATTTGCGCCCAAATGAGTCGAGCCGCTCTCATCTTCGCAACCTCCATAAAATAGTTCATGCCGATTGCCCAGAAAAATGACAATCTAGGGGCAAAGGAATCAATATCAATTCCCTTCTTGATTCCTGTTCGAACATATTCAAGACCATCTGCTAAGGTATAGGCTAGTTCAAGATCTGCCGGTGCACCCGCTTCCTGCATATGATACCCAGAAATACTGATGCTATTGAATTTCGGCATATTTTTAGATGTGTACTCAAAAATATCTGAAATAATCCTCATTGAAGTTTCTGGTGGATAAATATATGTATTTCTCACCATATATTCCTTTAAAATATCATTTTGAATCGTTCCCGATAATTTTTCAGGAGCAACCCCTTGCTCCTCTGCAGTGACGATATAAAATGCCATAATTGGGAGTACCGCACCATTCATCGTCATCGACACACTCATTTGATCAAGTGGAATCTCATCAAATAACATCTTCATATCTAAGATTGAATCAATCGCAACCCCAGCTTTTCCTACATCGCCAACAACACGGGGATGGTCCGAATCAAAGCCACGGTGGGTAGCCAGGTCAAAGGCAACTGAGAGACCCTTTTGCCCCATCGCAAGGTTTCGTCGGTAAAAGGCATTACTCTCCTCTGCTGTGGAAAAACCTGCATATTGGCGAACGGTCCATGGGCGTTTCACATACATCGTCGGATATGGGCCCCTTAAAAACGGAGGCAAACCTGGCATGTAATCGAGATGAGTCATCTCCTCCAGATCTTCCTCTGTATATAATGGTTTTACCGCAATCTGTTCGTTTGTTTCAAATAGCAAGTCATCAATCGTATGCTTGATTTCTTCTTCCACTTTTTTACACCATTTCTCGGGAGAAGATGGTGTATCAGATATTTTTAGCTTTAGTTTGGAAAGGTCTATCCTTTTAGCCATATTAGTGCACCCCCATTTCTTGTTGCAATTGATGTAAAAACGCAAAGCAATCCGTCCCAATATGGATAAAATTGTTTATGCCGACGTTTCTAAAAAACACTTCATTTTCTTGTTTCCCAGCTATAAAAAGTCGAAGATCTGGGTTCGATTTTTTTAATTCACCGCATATATCCTTGACCATTTCTTTGTACGAGTCATCTGTTCCACAAATAATATAAGTTGTTAGATTCATAGCCCTTGCGCCTTCAATCACATCTTCTACTGTTCCATATCCATCGTTTTTCACGACCAGGAAGCCGCCCGCTTCAAAAAATCCTGAAATAAAATCAGCCCTAGGTTTATGTTCGGGTATCGGGCCCAAATTTAACAATCCAACTTTAGGTCGCTCTCCAGCAGTTTGCAGATATCTCTCAGATGCTTGTCGAAGTTGCTCAAAGCTTTCTGAAATTCTTACCGGTGATATTTTTTTGATTGAGATAGTTGCGTCTTTATTTTCATATACAGCTTTTGTTTTGGTGTAGCCGATTGGCTTTTCCTGGATATTTGCATACATATTCGTACCGACTATTTTATCTTTTCGATGGTTCACATTGTTTTGTCTTTCTTGTAAAACCGATAAGATACTTTCTTGAACAGTACCTGCTTTCAACGCCTCAAGCATTCCGCCTTGGGATTCGATTTCGGTTAACAGCTCCCACGCTTTTTCTGCCAGTTCATTTGTCAATGTTTCTACATACCAAGAGCCTCCTGCGGGATCAATCACCTTATTTAGGAAGGATTCCTCACGAAGAATCGATTGTGTGTTTCTTGCAATTCTTCTTGAAAAAGAATCTGATTTCTTGATTGGTTCATCAAAGGCTGAAACATGAAGACTATCAATTCCGCCGACAATTGCAGAAAATGCTTCTATTGTCGAGCGCAACATATTGACATATGGGTCATGAATGGTTTTCGTAAATGCAGATGTTCTTGCATGGATGTGCATTTTAGAAGAATCTTCATTTCCACCATATGCTTCAATGATTGTCGTCCAAATAATTTTCGCAGCCCTTAGTTTGGCGATTTCCATAAAAATATTCGAGCCAATTGAAAAAGAAAAGGTCATGTGTTGTGCAATTTCACCAACAGAAAGCCCTCTTTCAAGGAGCTCGCTCATATATTCAATTCCAGTTCCAATTGTAAAAGCAAGTTCCTGAACCGCATTTGCTCCACCATTATGGTATGGATCACCTTTAACAAGGATTGTTCGTACATTTGGTTGATTTTTCAACACCCATTTTATTGATTCGGCTAATTGGTCATAGGCAGCTTCTGGTTTCATAGATAACTGCCCCTGTTCAACTAATATCGCAAGCGGATCCATTCCGATTGTACCTTGAATGGAATCTGTTTTTGCGTAAGATTTAATTAACGATAAAAATGATACTAAATCGGTTTGAGCGTCAATAAGTACAGGTGTATCGGACAGTGAGATTCCGTCAAATGCATTTGCGATATCTTCTTCGTTATGTAATGCTAAGCCCTTACCCGCGCTATTTTGCAGTTGCAATTTAAAATGAATCATCGTTTGACCAGTTTGAAGGGCTTCCTTAATTGCCTTGTTAAAATCAGCTGGAGTTTTTACGTCCATTTCCTGGCTAACATGCCATGGATTTTTTACATAGCCTGTTAGTTTTGAACCTCGCACCCTCGAACCCTCTCCAGGCATATCTTTTAAAAACGGTATTTGCTGAATGTCTTCCTTTGTATAAATAGGTTTTAATGTGATCTTTTCATATGTTTTTTTATCTAATGTTTCAATAGGTTTTCCTTTTAATGATTTTTCGGCTTCCTGTTTCCATGTCTTGTAATCTATGGATGGGAAGGTCATATTCTGGTATTCTTTCGATTGCTTCGTCACAAGGCTTCCCCCTTTTATCGAAATCGCTTTCACCTATACATTAATTTTAGTATATATAATGAGTTGTCGCAATGAATAGATGGAAGTTTAAAAGGGTGTTACGTGTCATGCTTTTGCAAATTTCGTGTTAGTGTGTACCTCTAGAACCAACTTGCGGTACATGCTCCTTCATATTTCACGTTAGCGTGTACCTCTAGATCCATCTTGCGGTACATGCTTCCTCATATTTCACGTTAGCGTGTACCTCTAGAATCGACTTGCGGTACATGCTTCCTCATATTTCACGTTAGCGTGTACCTCTAGATCCATCTTGCGGTACATGCTCCTTCTTATTTCGAGCCAGCGTGTACCTCTAGAACCATCTTGTGGTACATGCTCCTTCATATTTCGTGCCAGCGTGTACCTCTAGAACCAACTTGCGGTACATGCTCCTTCATATTTCGAGCCAGCGTGTACCTCTAGAATCGACTTGCGGTACATGCTTCCTCATATTTCACGTTAGCGTGTACCGCTAGATCCATCTTGTGGTACACGCTCCTATTGAAAACAGAGTAAGTAAGCCCCGTAAGAATTATACCCACAAGAAAAGACATTGCGAAGGGGCAATGTCATTAGTAAATAGCTGTATTTTCTTTTGAGGTATTCTCGATGATTTCCTTTACACGTGCTAGGAAGCGTCCGCACACAAGGCCATCCAATACACGATGATCAAGTGACATGCAAAGGTTCACCATGTGACGCACGGCAATCATGCCATCGATGATAACTGGTCGTTGAACAATTGATTCAACCTGTAAAATAGCTGCCTGTGGATAATTAATAATCCCCATTGACTGAACAGATCCAAATGAACCTGTGTTATTTACGGTGAAAGTACCACCCTGCATATCATCTGCTGCAAGTTTCCCAGCCCGCACTTTAACAGCGAGATCCGTGATTTCTCTTGCAATCCCTTTAATTGATTTCTCATCCGCGTTCTTAATCACCGGAACAAACAGTGCATCATCTGTAGCAACTGCAATCGAAATATTAATATCCTTCTTCTGGATAATATTATCCCCTGCCCACATTGAATTAATTTGTGGGAACTCCTTTAATGCTTGGGCTACAGCTTTTACAAAAAATGCAAAGAAAGTAAGATTGAAGCCTTCCTTTTGCTTGAATTCATTCTTCATTGAATTTCTGTATTGAACCATATTGGTGGCATCCACTTCAACCATTGTCCATGCATGTGGAATCTCATGTTTACTGCGGAGCATGTTCGCCGCAATCGCTTTTCGAACACCTGTGACTGGTATTTCAACATCGCCAACTGATACAGGTACATTTGGTGCTTGGGATGGTTTAGAAGTGGATACACTTGTAGCCGGCTGATTTACAGCAGCTTGAGTCGCCACATTCTGAACATCCTGACCAGCAGTTGGAATCTGTCCAGATTCGATTAACTTCATAAGGTCTTTACGGGTAATTCTTCCGCCTGCACCTGTCCCTTGTACTAGTGCGAGATCAATCTGATGTTCCTGGGAAAGCTTAAGAACAGCAGGAGAATAGCGTAATTTTTTCGAAGTATCACTTTGTTCTGCGGCTATATTTGTTAGTTTCTCAGGAGCTTCTTCTTTTACATCTTCCTGAGGTGGCGCTTCAGTTTCACCTACAGCAGTTTCAATTACACAAATCACTTCACCAACCGCTAGGGTTTCTTCTTCTTCGGCAATTAGCTCTTTAATAACACCTGAAAAAGAGGAAGGTACCTCTGCATTTACTTTATCTGTCATTACTTCAGCTAAAGGATCATATTTGTTTACGGTATCCCCAACTGCTACAAGCCATTTACTAATCGTACCCTCTGTAACACTTTCACCAAGTTGGGGCATGGTTATTTTTTCAGTTGCCAATCATAAAACCTCCTTTGTATCGCAATAATATCAAATGCGCCTTGGCGTATTTGCGCCCGAATTTTTTAGGCCCACACGATGTGGGTCACAAAGACGAAGACATCAGGACGTGGCGTTCTTAGTCTTTGATCCTAAGCTCGAAAAACTTCCCTTGAAAAATCGTGGCATCCGCCGGAGGCATTAACTTTATTCAGTCTCTATGAATAAAGTTAGAATTCAGCAAGCTCTCTCATTGCTTTTTCCACTTTATCCGGATTTACCATAAAGAATTTTTCCATCGTTGGTGCATATGGCATTGCTGGAACATCTGGCCCGGCAAGTCGCTTAATTGGGGCATCTAATTCGAATAGGCAATTTTCAGCAATAATGGCAGCAACTTCACCCATAATACTTCCTTCTTTATTATCTTCCGTTAACAATAAAACTTTACCCGTTTTTGAAGCTGCTTCAATAATGGCTTCTTTATCTAGCGGATAGACTGTTCTTAGGTCAAGGATATGTGCTTCGATCCCATCTTTCGCGAGACGCTCTGCAGCCTGCAAGGCAAAGTGGACACATAGTCCGTACGTAATAACTGTTATGTCCTCACCTTCGCGCTTCACATCAGCCTTCCCAATCGGCAATACATAATCGTCATCAGGTACTTCACCCTTGATTAAACGATAGGCCCGTTTATGTTCAAAGAATAATACCGGATCTTCATCACGAATAGCAGCCTTTAACAAGCCTTTTACATCATAAGGAGTAGAAGGCATGACAATTTTTAAGCCAGGTTGATTTGCAAAAACAGCCTCTATAGATTGTGAGTGATAGAGCGCTCCATGTACTCCCCCGCCATAGGGGGCTCTAATTGTGATTGGGCAATTCCAATCATTGTTTGAACGATATCGTATTTTAGCGGCTTCGGAAATAATTTGATTGACAGCAGGCATAATAAAATCGGCAAATTGCATTTCCGCAATAGGTCTCATTCCGTACATGGCTGCACCTATTCCTACACCTGCAATAGCAGACTCAGCCAAAGGGGTATCCATTACGCGCTGCTCGCCGAATTGTTCAAAAAGTCCATTTGTGGCCTTAAATACTCCACCTTTTTTTCCTACGTCCTCTCCTAAAATAAAAACTTTAGGATCTCTTTCCATTTCTTCGCGAATTGCCATTGTGACGGCATCAATATATGAGATTACAGGCATTCTTTTTCCCCCTTACTGTTTACGCGTATACATATTTTAGAGCAGACTCTGGCTCTGCATATGGTGCATTTTCTGCATAATCTGTCGCTTCATTGACAAGTATTGCTATACGATCCTCAATTTCCTTTTCCTTTGCATCATTTAAAACTCCGGTTTCCTTTAAATAATTTGCAAATGAAAGAATGGGATCATTCTTTTTCGCTTCTGCCACTTCTTCCTGTTCACGATATGCACGATCATCATCATCGGATGAGTGTGCAGTTAGACGATACGATAGGGTCTCCACTAATGTCGGGCCTTCCCCTCTACGCCCCCGATCCGCTGCTTCTTTAACTGCCTTATATACTTCAAGCGGGTCATTTCCATCCACCGTCACACCTGGCATTCCATACCCAATTGCACGGTCGGAAATTTTTTCACATGCTACCTGCTTTTCATATGGAACAGAAATTGCATATTGATTGTTTTCACACATGAAGATGACCGGAAGCTTATGAACGGCTGCAAAATTCGCGCCTTCATGGAAATCTCCCTGATTCGAAGAACCTTCACCGAATGTCACAAATGTAACTAAATCCTTACCTTCCATTCTTCCACCCAGCGCCACACCCACTGCATGGGGAACCTGCGTTGTTACAGGAGAAGAACCCGTGACAATACGATTTTTCTTTTGTCCAAAGTGACCCGGCATTTGACGTCCACCTGAATTCGGGTCTTCTGCCTTAGCGAATCCAGACAGCATTAATTCCTTCGCTGTCATTCCGAATGCTAGAACAACCCCCATATCGCGGTAGTATGGCAAAACATAATCTTTATCACGATCAAGTGCAAACGCTGCCCCTACCTGTGCTGCCTCTTGCCCTTGGCAGGAAATAACGAATGGAATTTTTCCCGCGCGGTTTAATAGCCACATTCTTTCATCTATTTTTCTAGCTAACAGCATTGTTTCATACATTTCAAGAACTGCATCATCACTTAACCCCAATGCTTGATGACGGTTTTCGGTCATGAAAATACCTCCCTAAAAAATCAAAATAAACGCTGGTAGGACAACCCCACCTATTAATAAAATAGTAAATGGGTGAAAAACTTATGCGTGTATTGCCTTTCCATCTACGGCTAAAGCTGCTTCGCCAATTGCTTCAGATAAGGATGGATGCGGATGGATCGTATTGGCAATCTCCCATGAAGTCGCATCTAGTACTCTTGCTAAACCAGCCTCTGAGATCATATCTGTCACATGTGGCCCAATCATATGAACACCTAGTAAATCATCTGAAGACGCGTCAACAACAAGTTTTACAAACCCATCAGACTCACCAAAAACAAGTGCTTTTCCGATTGCTCTGAATGAAAACTTACCTATTTTGACTGTAAGTCCTTTTTCTTTTGCTTCCTGTTCAGTAAATCCAACACTTGCAATCTCGGGATTACTGTACACACATTTTGAAACAAGCGAATAATCCATTGGTGAAGGATTTTTACCTGCAATATGCTCTACAGCAACAATTCCCTCGTGAGATGCTACATGCGCAAGCTGAAGACCTCCGATACAATCGCCAATTGCATAAATATGGGATTCTTTTGTTTGGAAAAATTCATTTGTTGAAATAGTTCCTTTTTCCAAAACAATCTCTGTATTATCAAGACCAATGTTTTCAGTATTAGCCTGTCGACCGACAGATACAAGCACCTTTTCTGCAGAAAAAGATTTAGCTTCACCTTTATGCTCTGCTTGGATCGTAATTCCTTCCCCTTTCTCAAGGGTCTCAGGTAACACCCGCGCACCCGTTACAATCTTTACGCCATTTTTCTTTAGCAAACGTTGCATTTCCTTCGTGATTTCATGATCCTCGGTTGGAAGAATTCGTTCAGCAAATTCCAGCACTGTCACCTCTACCCCAAAATCGTGAAGCATCGATGCCCATTCAATGCCAATCACCCCTCCTCCAACGATGATAATCGATTTAGGAAGACGATCCATTTGAAGGGCTTCATCAGAGGTTAAAACATATTCCCCATCGATTTCGAGTCCGGGTAATGACCTTGGTCTAGACCCTGTTGCAATAATTACGTTTTTAGGAATCAGCATTTCATTTTCTTCACCATTGTTCATTTCAACTGAAATGGTTCCAGGTATGGGTGAAAAAATGGACGGACCTAAAATTCGTCCAAAGCCCTCAATTACATCAATTTTTCCTTGTTTCATTAAGTGCTGGACACCTTTATATAGCTGTTCAGTGATTTTATTTTTTCGATCCTGTACTTTTAAAAAATCGAGTGAAACATCCTTTGTGATGATACCGAATTCTTCACTTCTTTTCGTTGTTGCATATACTTCAGCACTTCTTAATAGAGCTTTACTTGGAATACAGCCTGCATGCAAACAGGTACCACCAAGCTTTCCCTTTTCAACAACTGCCACTTTCAGTCCAAGCTGCGAGGCACGAATGGCAGCGACATACCCACCGGTACCGCCTCCTAAAATAACTAAATCATATTCCTTTGACATAATTTGTTCACCTTCTTAGCTCCACTTATTTTAAGACTAGGGTTGATAGTTGTTTTCTCGGATATTCCTTTTCCTTCTCTTCCCCGCGCAGTACACGTAATGCACCCTCCGCTAATGCCTGCAACTCATTTTCACCAGGCTGAATGATGACATCTGCTATCCAATTAACATGATTGGAAATTTCGGAGATAAATTCATTTCCATAGGCTAATCCACCGGTTAATATGATCGCATCAACCCGCCCTGATAAGGCTGCACTTGCTGCACCTATTTCTTTGGCAATTTGGTAGGCCATTGCCTTGTAAACTAATCTCGCCCTTTCGTCTCCTTTTTCAATCATTCTTTCGACTTCAACTGCATCATTTGTACCGAGATATCCCACTAAACCGCCTTGGCCAACAAGTTTTTTCATGATTTCTTCACGGAAATACTGTCCAGAAAAACAAAGGTCGATTAAATCCCCTGCAGGTACTGTCCCGGCTCGTTCTGGGCTAAATGGTCCGTCACCATGCAACCCATTATTTACGTCCACTACTTTTCCACGCTTATGGACGCCGACTGTAATTCCACCGCCCATATGGGTAACGATTAAATTCAATTCTTCATAGTTTTTCGAAAGATCCTTTGCAACCCTTCTCGCTACTGCCTTTTGATTTAAAGCATGAAAAATGCTCCTTCTTTCAATCAAATCAAATCCTGATATTCGAGCAATAGGTTCAAGTTCATCAACAACAACGGGATCGACGATATATGGCGGAATATTTAACCCAGATGCAATTTCATACGCTAAAATACCTCCAAGATTCGAAGCATGCTGCCCTGCATAACCAATTCTCAAATCATGAAGCATATCCTCGTTTACTTTGTAGGTTCCGCCTTGTATCGGCTTTAACAACCCACCTCTGCCGCAAACTGCGCTCAATTTTGAAATATTAATGCCTTCATTATCTAAGTTTTTCAGAATCGTTGTTTTCCGAAATTCATATTGATCGATAATATTGTCATATACATTTAATTCATATCGATCGTGTCGAATTGTCTTCTCAAAAATAGAACGTTCATTATCATAGACACCGATTTTCGTTGATGTTGATCCTGGATTGATAACAAGAATCCGATATTCTTTGTCTTGCAACATTGAAACCTCCAGTACGTAAATGCAGTCCTACGGTTGCTATTACATTTCTTGGTGATTCATATAAAGGTAAAATGGAGGAAAAGCCTAATCCTTCCTTCCCCCAAAATCGGCCCAGTTTTTACGTCTAGCTCCAGGCACCATCGGCTCTCTGGTCTAAGCTAATCGCTTCGGAAGGTAAATTGCACCTTCTGTCAGCGCTTATCTTATGCTTGTCGCCTCTGCTAGGACGGCAAGGATTCCAGCGTTAGGCACAGGACGTGCCTGCCCTTAGCTGGAATTGGAGTGCCTTGCGCATTTCTTACTTTCTCCGACTTAAAATGTGGTGCCCATTTTGTAAGAATTGGCTTCTTGAATTTCTCATTCTTTCGATGCGTTCTTCTGCCAAACGATCTGCAGCCTGGTAGGTTGGAATGCCGTCTCTTTTTGCGATTTCAATTACTTTTTCAATTGTGTCGTAAAGTGATTCAACCTTCTTAAGAGCACGCTCTTGATTATACCCATATAATTCATCCGCAACATTGATCACTCCGCCCGCATTAATCACATAGTCTGGAGCGTAGACAATCCCTAATTCATGTATCACGTCACCATGACGTGGTTCTTTTAGCTGATTGTTTGCAGAACCAGCAATGACTTTTGCCTTTAACAGTGGAATTGTTTCATCATTTACAGTTGCACCTAGTGCGCAAGGTGCATATATGTCACATTCCACACCATAAATGTCGTTAGGGTCCACTGCCTTTGCACCGAAATCTCTGACAGCGCGGTCCACTGCCTCTTTATTAATATCAGTTACAATTAAATTTGCACCTTCTTCATGAAGGTATTTGCAAAGTGTGTAGGCTACATTTCCAACGCCTTGAACAGCTACAGTCTTTCCTTCAAGCGAATCCGAACCAAATGCCTCTTTGGCTGCGGCTTTCATTCCGCGGTATACACCAAATGCGGTTACTGGAGAAGGGTTTCCAGATGATCCAAACGCTGGTGATATTCCCGTTACAAAATCGGTTTCTTCGTGGATAATATCCATATCTGCAACAGTCGTACCCACATCTTCAGCTGTAATATAACGTCCGTTAAGACCTTGAATATAGCGTCCAAACGCACGGAACATTTCTTCATTTTTATCTTTACGAGGGTCTCCGATAATAACCGTTTTCCCTCCCCCAAGATTTAATCCAGCAGCTGCATTTTTATATGTCATCCCTTTTGCAAGTCTTAATGCATCCTCAATTGCTGCTTCCTCTGAAGCATATGTCCACATACGGGTGCCGCCAAGTGCCGGTCCTAATGTTGTATCATGAATGGCGATAATCGCCTTTAAACCTGATTGTTTGTCCTGACAAAATACTAATTGCTCATAATCATATTTCTTCATGTAAGTAAAGATTTCCATTTTGTAAGATCCTCCCCAAGATTGACAATAGTTGATTATTTATTGGCAGAGCATACTGCCAACGCTAAAGAATATAATTTACTTTTTGCAGAATCAGCTCTAGAAGTTAATACAATCGGTGCAGATGCACCCGCAATTACAGCCCCTACCTCCGCTTTTGCAAAATAAACCAATGATTTATATAATGCATTTCCAACTTCAATTGTTGGAACCAGCAAAATATCAGCCTGTCCAGCCACAGCGCTCGAGATTCCCTTGTGCTCAGCTGCATGAATCGAAATGGCATTATCAAGTGCCAATGGGCCATCGACAATACAATTTTGAATTTGCCCGCGATGGTTCATTTGGGTTAAAACAGCAGCATCTACTGTTGCTTGCATCGAGGGATTTACGACCTCAACAGCTGCAATCGGTGCTACTTTTGGGATGTTTATCCCGATTGAGTTTGCCACCTTAACCGCATTTGTTAAGATTTGTACCTTTTCCTGAAGCCCCGGCGCTATGTTCATAGCTGCATCTGTTACGATTACAAAGCGGTCATAATCAGGTACTTCAAATACAGCAACATGTGATAGAACATTTCCAGTCCGCAGTCCATATTCTTTATGCAAAACGGCTTTTAAAATAGTTGATGTGGGGATATTCCCTTTCATTAACACATTTGCTTCTTCAGCATGAACTGCTTTTACAGCAGCCCTTGCAGCTTCTTCCTGTGATGGTGCATTTACAAGTTTAAGTGCGTCATGCCCTGTCCTAAATCCCCCTTTTGTAGAAAGGATTTGTTCGATCTTATCTTGATTGCCAAACAACAAAAAACGAGCAAGCCTGTGATTTACGGCTTCAATAACTGCTTCAAGTACTTCTTCATCCTCAGCGGCCGCAACAGCAACTGTGACCCCAGATCGTCCTGCTGCATGTTTGATAAGATTAGTAAGTTTCATATAATTTTACCTTCTTTTCAAGCATAGTCCCCTTCGTTTTTTACACTTATTAATTATGCAATTATCGTGCCAACGCAAAATATATGAAAGCGCTTCATTGAGGCCGATTTACCAAAATATTCTGTGCAACATCTTGCACTTTTTGCAAAAAATTGCGTGCTTTAATTTGCAAGATTATATTTTTCCAGCTTATAATATAGGCTTCTTAGTGAAATCCCTAATGATTTGGCGGCTGCCGTTTTATTTCCGCCATTCAAATTCAATACCTCTGAAATAACCTTTGCTTCGTAAATCTCAACTAAATCCGATAAAGGGACATCCTTAATTTCAGATTCAGGTAAAGACTGACTAGGAGGGTCTTTCTCCTTCAATTTATGTAGGGGTTGGATATGCTTTACATCAATTAGTCTTTCCTGATAGTTCATAAAGATTACGGCTCTGCCTAGCACATTTTCAAGTTCCCTAACATTACCAGGCCATTCATATCCATTTAGATAGGTAATTGCTTCTTCAGTTAATCCTTTAACTGTCCGCCCGTAATCCTGATTTATTTTAAGCAGCAAATGCTCTGCTAGCTGTTTGATATCCTGTTTTCTCATTCTCAATGATGGAACGTGGATTGGTATTTTGTTTATCCGATAATAGAGATCCTCTCTAAAGGTTCCATTTCCAATTCCTTTTTCTAAATTTATATTTGTTGCTGCTATGACTCGTACATCGATTGGAATTGATTTCGTTCCTCCAACCCTTCTTATTTCTTTTTCTTGCAAAACCCTTAATAATTTTGCTTGAGTATTTAAAGAAAGTTCCCCAATTTCATCTAAAAAAATACTGCCATTGTTCGCTTCCTCAAATATACCGCGTTTTCCGCCTCGCTTCGCTCCAGAAAAAGCCCCTTCTTCATACCCAAAAAGCTCACTTTCTAACAGTGACTCTGAGATTGCGGCACAATTCACACGAACAAACTTATTATATTTTCTCTTGCTTTCATTATGTATCGCATGTGCAAACAATTCCTTGCCTGTCCCAGATTCCCCTCTAAGTAAAACGGTGGCTGGGGTTTTCGCTCCAAGTTTTGCTTGTTCAATTGCAAATTCCATTTCTTCTGAGGACCCAATAATATCATCAAATGTGTATTTTGCTTCAAGGGAACGAATGATATGTCTAGCCCGATTTAATTCAGATGTGAGCTGACTAATTTCCGACACATCGTGAATGACTCCGACACTTCCCTTAAGCTTGCCATCCACAATGACTGGAGCTACATTTACAATCACATCTTTATCGTATGGGCCCACCTTCATCCGAACACCTCTGACAGGTCTTCTCGTTTTTAATACCTGCATATGCATACTTTCTCCTTCAGAAATATCAGCATTAGCAGGCTTCCCAATGATCTGTTCTTTTTCAAGTCCGGTTATTCGAGTGTACGCACGATTTATTAAAATACCGCGTCCATTCTCATCCACTACTGAAATAGCTTCATCAGAGGATTGGATGATTGCTTCAAGCATTGTTTGTATTTCTTTTAAATTTGTAATTTCTTCAGCAAGATTGACAACTTCAGTAATATCTTTAAAAACAGCAAATGCACCTAGAAGCATCCCTGATTCATTGACCATTGGAATTCGGGTTGTAATGATTTTTCGTCCATTTTCCAGAACAAATTCCTGGTTGACTTCGATAGCTCTTGTTGAAAGAATCTCAGGCAATCGGCTGTCTGGAATGCATTCGAAAATATGCTTACCAATTGCATCTTCTTTTGCAACCCCGATCATCCTCGACGCACTGCTGTTTAGTAAGATGACTTGGCTATTCATATCAATGACAATCATTCCGTCATGGGTTGAATCTAAAATCAAATCTACCATAACTTTCTGCATAACCAACGCCACCTCCCAATCACAAGGTTGTGTTTTGCAATATTTTACACACTCTTATTATTCCCTTTGCAAGAATATGCACACCTTTATAATAACCTGAAACATCCATCTTGACAAATTTTATTAATGGCTTAAATTAATAGTAAGTAGTCTTTTTTGAAAGGAACTTATTTTATGCAACGTATATTAGCTCTAATCGTGTTATTAATTCCCGGAATTATAGCTGGGGTTGGAATTAAATTTATGAGGGATATGTTTTTTGGTGTGTTACATAGGCCGATTCCATCCTTAATGCTGCAATTTATTATAGGTCTTATTTTCTTCTTAGCTGGTTTATCTTTTATCGGCGGATTCATTCTTCACCGTGACCGTAAAAGAAATAAAGTTCAAGAAAAATTTAATAAAGAAAGCTCCCCTGTTGGCGGAGAGCAAAAAAAGTAATCCTGCTGCTAGCAGGATTATTTATATTCATTTATTGATAGCAACCGCCTTCTTTGGATGATCTGTAATGATTGCAGAACAACCAAAATCTATAAATTGCTTCATCTTCTGCTCATCGTTTATAGTAAACGGACGCACCGCAATACCATTTCGCTTCGATTCATCGACTATTTCTTTATTGATTGTTTGATGATATGGATGGATTCCGTTCGTATGAAGGCGTTTTGCATAATTCCACGGCTCATAAAGACCCTCCATATATAAAATAGCCAAATCAATTGAACTCGAGAGCTGTCTACACTTCACTAATGTAGAATGATTAAAGCTGGATAATACAATTCGCTCTTCAAGTCGATAATCATTAATCATCTTCAAGGTTTTCTCTTCAATCCCCTTATAGGAAACCAATCCTGTTTTAAATTCAACGTTGATTAGCAGTTGGTTTGATTTTGCCCAAACAAATAATTCTTCAAGCGTCGGTATTTCGCAGATTCCATACTTATCCTTAAACTTATAGCTTACATCCATTTTTTTGATTTCTTTTAATGTATAATCTTTCACCCAGCCTTTATTCTTTCCATTCGTAGTTCGTTTAACAGTTTCATCATGGATGATAACAATGACACCATCTTTCGTCATTTGAATATCTAATTCAATCCCATCAGCACCAACTCTAGCCGCTTCTTTAAACGAAATCATTGTATTTTCCGGATGCGTTCCGGCCGAGCCCCTGTGCCCAAAAATTTTCGTTTTCATCGTTTGAATTCTCCTTTTTTTGGTATACTTCCATTATAGAAAGATTGTCGCAAAAAAACACCGCCTTCATCACGTGATAAGCGGTGTTTTTTATGATGTATATAAGTTCGATTTAAAACCCCTTACCCTCTCAAGAAGCTTTGTGCTCAAGACGAAGTTTATCAGCGACCATTGCGATGAATTCACTATTTGTAGGCTTTGCTTTCGACATACTTACCGTATAACCGAAAAGATTAGAAATAGAGTCAATATTACCACGGCTCCACGCAACTTCAATGGCATGACGAATCGCACGCTCAACGCGGCTTGCAGTTGTATTGAATTTCTTTGCAATATCTGGATAGAGAACCTTGGTGATAGATCCCAATAACTCGATATCATTGTATACCATTGAGATCGCTTCTCTTAAGTATAAATATCCTTTAATATGTGCAGGAACTCCAATTTCGTGAATAATACTTGTAATGTTCGCGTCCAGATTTCTCGGGCTACTTTCTGGCTGTGAGCGAACAATTTGATTGGATGAATTACGTTTAATTATCGGAGTTGATTTACCGCTAACTTGACGGATTCGGCTTGCAAGGTTTTCCATGTCAAATGGTTTTAAAGTAAAATAAGCTGCGCCTAAATCGACAGCCTTTTTCGTCACATCCTCTTGACCAAAAGCTGTTAACATAATAACACTAGGCTGTTTTTCAAGATTTAAATCACGTAATTTTTCTAAAACCGCTAGTCCATCTAGGTGGGGCATAATAATATCTAAAACGAGAACATCTGGTTGTTTATCTTGAAGCATGTTAAGGCAATCTTGACCATTAAAGGCAACCCCTAAAACTTCGATATCATCTTGGCTAGATAAATATTCATCAAGTAAATTAACCAGTTCTCTGTTATCATCAACCACACAAACTTGTATTTTTTTCACTCTATTTCCTCCTCAAGCTTAAATCCAGAAAATTTGTATATATTCTTATTCTAAAGAAAGAATTCGACAATGCAATAAGAATTCCTTTATTTTTTTAAAAAAATAGGAAAAATTTATTGAAAAATAAAATATTCTCCATTATACTTAAGTATTCGACTAAATATGCCATAATTTATTGATGAAATTTAGGTTTTGTCGAAAAATCTTTGTTTGAATTCATTATATAATCTCATTGAAGTTTTGGCGACAACTAATATCTAACCATAAAAAAAGCGAGCTTTTAGCTCGCTTTCTTTTGTTCCTTTTTATAAATATCAATACCCGCTTCACTTAACATCCATTCGATATGGACACCGTAACCGCTTGTCGGGTCATTTACAAATACATGGGTAACTGCTCCAATTAATTTACCGTCTTGGATGATCGGGCTGCCGCTCATCCCCTGAACGATACCGCCAGTTTTATCTAAAAGGCGTTTATCTGTTATTTTAACGACCATTCCTTTTGTCGCGGGAATTTTTTGAGGTACAGCGCTCACAATTTCAATGTCAAATTCCTCAACCTTATCATCTTCAACAACGGTTAAAATTTTTGCAGGTCCAGGCTTTACTTGGTGTGAAAGTGCAATTGGAAGTGGCTGATCCATTACGCCATTATTTACTTGTTTGTGTAACTCACCAAAAATGCCAAATGGACTATTACGTTTTATGTTTCCGATGATTTCCTTATCTGATGAAAAACGGGCAAGCTTTTCACCTGGATCACCATTGCTGCCTTTTTCAATCGAGGTAACCGTCGATCTTACAATTTGCCCATCAGATACAACGATCGGCTCTTTTGTATCCATGTCTGAAATAACATGTCCTAATGCCCCGTATTTTTTCGTTTCAGGATGATAAAAGGTCATCGTCCCTATACCGGCGGCTGAATCACGGATATATAGCCCAATTCGATATGCCTCATCGTTCTTATCTTTTAGCGGCATAAGCTTCGTGTTTACATCCTCGTTGTCTCGGACAAGACTCAAGTTTAACGGTTCCCCTGTCTTACCGGATTCTTGAACAAATGGTCCAACATCGCTCATTTTTTCGATTTTTTTACCATTTATCTCTTTAATGATGTCGCCCACCTGTACTCCGGCAATTTCACCCGGGGACTGTTTCCCGTCTTCTGTGTCAATTTGGTGGTGACCAACAACCAATACACCTAGCGTATTTAGTTTCACCCCAATTGATTGACCTCCTGGTATAACTTTAAAGTCAGATAAAACATTAACATTTACTTTTTTAACTGGAATACCTGCTAATTCAACCATCATCTCGCCTTCACCGCTTTCATTCGCAGCAACTGAGATCTGTTGATCACCGGTGGCCGATGAAAAGGCAAAAGTGGAATCCTGAATAGTTGTCGTGACTGGTAATGAAGATTGAATTGTGAAATCTTGACCTTCAAATAAAGTAAGGTGTTGAGGTATTTCTATATATTCTTTTAGTGGCTTGTAAAACCCTAAAGCCATCAATGAAACAAGGAGAAATGCACCGATTATATATCTAATTTTATCTGTTTTCATTTACTTTCACTCTCCTCGCTCCTATCCCACGCCATAACACTTGAATAAAGTTATATGGCTACATTCTATAATTTGACCCTTTAGGGCAACATTTATAACCACTAAGAGATTAAAAAAGCTACCCATTTTGGATAGCATTACAAATAAAAATCGCTCTTAACTTTGTATAAAGCTAATTTGTTCAGTGATTTACTATTTGTCGTGTAAGTTTGCTTTCTTTTGCAAGACTTAACAATTCCTTTGCATGCTCTTTCGTCAAATCTGTGATTTCAACTCCGGAAATCATGCGGCTAATTTCTCTAATTTTTTCAGATTCATCTAGTGAGGTAACCGATGTGGTGGTTCTTCCTTGAACAGTTTCCTTCGCTATAAATAGATGGGTATCGGCCATTGCCGCAACCTGTGGTAGGTGGGAAATGCAAAGAACCTGGGAGTCTGCAGATAACCCAGAAATTTTTTCTGCAATTGCTTGAGCAACACGACCGCTTACCCCTGTATCAACTTCATCAAATATGATCGAGGTAACACCTTGATGTTTTGAAAAAATACTTTTAATTGCCAGCATAATCCTCGATAGTTCCCCGCCTGAGGCAATTTTTGCTAAAGGCTTGAGTGGCTCACCAGGATTAGTCGAAATATAAAATTCAATATCATCTTTCCCATTTTGAGTGAATTTAATAGGCGAATCCTCAAAAAAGTTAATATCAAATTTCGCCTTTTCCATATATAGGTCTTTTAATTCCTTTTTTATTTTATCAACAAGCTTTTTTGCAAGCTTTTTTCGAAGTTGTGAAACATTTTCTGACTCAAGCTTTACATCTTCTAAAACGGATTCAAGCTCTTCTTTAAGCTTACCAATATGCTGCTCACGATTTTGGATTGTGTCAATTTCATCTTCGATTTTCGCTGCATATTCGAGTATTTCCTCAACAGAGTGACCATATTTCCGCTTTAATTGTGCAATTTCATTCAAACGGCCTTCGATAAAATCGAGCCTTGCAGGATCAAACTCTAATACGTCTAGCTGTTCGCGTATTTTATAGGAAATTTCCTCTAATAAATAAAAGCTATTTGAGATGGTCTCATGAATGTTCTTTAATTCTTTATCAATTTCCATTACATCCTCGGCATGATTCATGGCTAGTCCAACCCAATCAAGACCTTTCTGGTCTCCATAAAGGGCGTTATAGCTATTTTGAAGGGACGTAAATATTTTTTCGTAATTTGAAATCTTGTTTCTTTCCTCCGTTAATTCTACATCTTCATTTGGCTGCAGTTCCGCTTTTCCAATTTCATTTAATTGAAATTGAATTAAATCAAGGCGATGAGCCATCTCTTGTTCATTTTCATTAAAGCTTTTTAAGCGTTGCTTCATATGTAAAAAACTCTTATAAACCGCCCGATATTCCTGTAATGCTTGTTTCATTAAAATTCCACCATATTGGTCAAGCATATAGATATGCTGCTCTTGATTCATCAAATCCTGGTGCTCATGCTGGCCATGAATATCGATTAATGTTCTCCCGAATTCACGAAGAATGGAAATCGTGACAAGTTTTCCGTTAATTCTACAGACACTTTTTCCTGATTTCGAAATATCCCTTCGTAAAACAACCATTCCTTCGCTAATTTCAATTCCAAACTCTTCTGCTTTTGCGTAACATGGGTGATTAGAATCTTCAATTAAAAACAGACCTTCAATTTCGGCACGTTCTTCCCCATATCGCACAAATTCTACGGATCCTCTGCCACCCACCAACAAATGGACAGCATCAATTATGATGGATTTACCCGCTCCTGTTTCACCAGTCAGGACAGTTAGTCCTTTTTCTAATGAAACGGAAAGAGATTCAATAATGGCGAAATTCTTAATTGATAATTCTGCTAACATTTCCTACACCTCCATTCCATTCCCCAGTCATAGCATTTCTAGGAAACGATTTGAGACTATTTCTGTTTGGTCTGGCGTTTCGCAAATAATTAAGATGGTGTCATCGCCACTTATTGTTCCTAAAATTTCTTCCCAATCTAAATGATCGATTAAGGCAGCAATCGCATTTGCATTCCCCGGAAGAGTTTTCATCACAAGCATATGCCCGGCTGAATCAATTTTTACGAAAGCATCCATTAATGAACGTTTGAGTTTTTGAAGCGGATTGAAACGTTGGTCTGCCGGTAAACTGTATTTATAACGACCATCAATCATTGGTACCTTCACTAAATGAAGTTCTTTAATGTCACGGGATACGGTCGCTTGGGTAATGTTGTACCCCTCACTTTTTAAAATATCTACAATATCATCCTGCGTTTCTATATCATTACTCGTAATGATTTCACGTATTTTAATATGTCTTTGGCCCTTATTCATCATGTATTCCTCACTCTCGAACGTCTTTTGTTACATCCTATGTTAGCCGATTCTGACAAAATTGTACATTTTTTTTAACGATTTCTAGGTTAACAATATCGATGAGGTACTAATTTTTTTCACGAAGAAAAAGGACAGCACAGTGGCTGCCCCCATATTAATCTTTTTTTAAGTCTGCATGTGCGCTTTCAACAACCTTCTGTTCTGTAACAGGCAGTTTGTTCTCACCGACCCCTAAAGGTCCATTCCAGCGTAAATGAAGTAAAAATTCGATGTTTCCTTCTCCGCCGGTAATTGGTGAGTATGATAAATTGATGCAATCATACCCTTCCTTTAAGGAAAATTCAATAATATGTGTCAGCACAGCCTCATGGGTTTTCGGGTCACGAACAATTCCCTTTTTACCGACCTGCTCTTTTCCGGCTTCAAATTGCGGTTTTACAAGAGCTACAACATCACTGTTTGGAACAAGAAGTGTTTTTAAAACGGGTAAAATCAAGCGCAATGAGATAAATGAGACATCAATTGTAGCAAACTCCGGTAATCCACTTTGGAGGTTGGCTTGTGTCACATACCTAAAATTGGTTCGTTCCATAACGACCACACGCTCATCCTGGCGCAGCTTCCATGCAAGTTGGTTATAACCTACATCAAGAGCATATGATTTCTTAACGCCATTTTGGAGGGCACAATCCGTAAAACCCCCAGTTGAGGAGCCAACATCAATCATGATTTTATCTTGGATAATTAAATCAAAATCGTTTATGGCTTTCTCAAGCTTCAATCCACCTCTACTGACATAGGGAATGACATTTCCCTTAACCGTAAGTGGTATATCAATTTCTACTTTTTCTCCGGGCTTATCAAGTCGCTCTTCATTTGTAAAAACAAGACCTGCCATGATTGAACGCTTCGCTTTTTCTCTTGTTTCAATTAAGCCCCGTTCAACTAATAAAACATCGAGTCTTTCTTTTTTTGTACCCATGACTACACTCTTTTCTTCTTAGGTACGAGCTTGTGAATACGTTCAACGACATTCTCAGTCGTCATTCCAATTTCTTGAAGAAGGGCATTGACGCTTCCATGCTCAATAAATTGATCTGGAATTCCCATCCGATCGATTTTGGCATTATGATATTCATGTTCATTGGCAAATTCAAGAACTGCACTTCCAAATCCCCCTATCAACACAGATTCCTCAATTGTTAATACAGGAAGATTTGATCCTAATATTTGATGCATCATATCATTATCAAGCGGTTTGATAAAACGAGCATTGACGACTCTTACTGAAATATCCTCTTTTTCAAGTAACTCAGCTGCTTCAAGGGCCATTGGAATCGTTGTGCCAAATGTTAAAATAACAGCATCTGTGCCGGGTCTTACAATCTCCCACGAACCAATTGGAATTAGCGTAAGCTCCTCATCCATTTTAACTCCAAGACCATTGCCCCTTGCATACCTTAAGGCGATCGGTCCGTCATCGTACTGAATTGCCGTATTCACCATATGTTGACCTTCATTTTCATCCTTTGGCATCATGATGGTCATATTAGGGATATGCCTTAGGAAGGGAATATCAAACACACCTTGATGTGTTTCTCCATCTGCCCCTACCAAACCGGAACGATCGATTCCAATGAATACGTTCAGATTTTGACGGCACACATCGTGCACGACCTGGTCATATGCTCTTTGTAAAAACGTCGAATAAATGGCAAGAAACGGCTTCATACCTTGCGTTGCAAGGCCAGCAGCCATCGTAGTTGCATGCTGTTCAGCAATTCCCACATCATACATGCGCTCCGGAAATTCCTTCGCAAATTTTTCAAGCTTTGAACCTACGGGCATTGCAGGTGTAATCGCGACAATCCGCTGATCATCTTTTGCTAGTTTCCGAACGGTTTCACTAATGACAGCACTCCATGCTGGAGGTGAATTTTCCGGTTTAACGAAGTCACCGGTTTCAATTTTATATGGACCTGTTCCATGCCATGTACCAACTGTGTCTGTTTCAGCAGGTGTATAGCCTTTTCCTTTTTTCGTAATCACATGGACTAATACCGGACCCTTTGTTTTCTTTGCATATTCAAGGGTTTCGAATAAATCCTCGAAATTATGTCCATCAATCGGGCCTAGGTATGTAAAACCTAGTTCCTCAAAGAATACTCCAGACACAAGAAGATATTTAAGACTATCTTTTATACGCTCGGCAGTTGCCGCAAGCTTTCCGCCCACAGCTGGAATTTTCTTAAGTAAAAGCTCAAGCTCTTCTTTCGCCCAATTATATTTACCGGCAGTTCGTAATCTCGCAAGGACATGGTGAAGAGCACCCACATTTGGCGCAATAGACATTTCATTGTCATTTAAAATCACAATCATGTCTTTCTTTTCATGTCCAATATGATTTAACGCTTCCAATGCCATTCCACCAGTTAAGGCACCATCACCAATGATGGGAACGACAAATTCCTTTGTTCCTTTAACATCACGTGCTACAGCCATTCCCATTGCAGCGGAAAGACTTGTTGAGCTATGCCCCGTTTCCCAAACGTCATGCTCACTTTCGTTACGCTTCGGAAACCCACATAGCCCTTTATATTGACGTAATGTATCAAATTCACAAGCCCGTCCTGTCAAAATTTTATGTACATAGGACTGGTGACCAACATCCCAGATAAATTTATCCTTTGGACTGTCAAACTCCTTATGTAAAGCGATTGTTAATTCAACAACCCCAAGGTTAGGACCAATATGCCCACCAGTCTTTGATAGTTTCTCTATTAAAAATTGACGGATTTCCTTACTCAATTTATTCAATTCTTCGATTGACATATTTTTAAGGAACTTAGGGTCTTTAATACTTAGAAGATCCAAAGGTTTCACTCACTTTCATTTACTATTGGCGCATATCATATACTTCGAAAAAAAGTATATTTAATGATCTCTAGATGCGATTAGATTGCACATATAGTCTAGTATATCATGTTTCATATCAACACTATATAAAAACCGTTTTGCCTCATCTATATGAAAGGTTAACTTTTCCTTTGCACCCTCAAGCGTTAATAAAGCAGGATATGTATTTTTATGATTACCTGTATCACTGCCGACCGGTTTTCCAAGAACAAGCTCCGTGCCCTCAATATCTAAAATATCATCACGAATTTGAAAGGCTAGACCTAAATGATGCGCAAATTGAGTGAGCCTATCAAGCTGTTCATTAGTAGCATCTGCAAGAATCGCCCCTGCAATTACACTATATGCTAATAATTTACCAGTTTTATGGCGATGTATGTATTCTAGGTCATCCAGGTTCAAGACAGTACCTTCGCCTTCCATATCAGCAACCTGTCCCCCAACCATTCCTTCGGGTCCTGAAGCTTTTGCTAATTCAGTAACGAGCAAGAGTTTTTTTTCAGCAGAGATATGGTCTTTCATGGATTCGGCAATTACTTGAAAGCTATAAGTTAATAGGGCATCCCCCGCCAAAATCGCGATCGCCTCGCCAAATACCTTATGATTGGTAGGCTTTCCTCTGCGAAGATCATCATCATCCATGCTTGGAAGATCATCATGAATAAGGGAATACGTATGAATCATTTCGATTGCACAGGCAGTTGGGATTCCAATCTTCTCATCTTTACCAAAGGAACGAAGCGTGCCTACTACCAATAACGGGCGAATCCGTTTCCCACCCGCTTCAAGAGAATAGTCCATGGCATCCTTGATGATTTTCGGAGCTGATAAGTGTGAAATATACTTTGGCAGCTGTTCTTCAATATTCTTCTTTTGTACGTTTAAAAATTGTTCTACCTCAGTTGGTCCCACTGTTTATTCTTCCTCCTGAATCGTAAACGGCTCAAGTTCGCCATCTTCACGCAAGATTTGCTCCATTTGCTTTTCGACATGCTGAAGCTTGTCATGACAAAGCTTTGAAAGCTTCATTCCGTCTTGGAAATAAGTGATCGCTTTTTCCAAAGGGACGTCCCCTTCTTCAAGGCGCTCAACAATTTGCTCAAGTTGCTCCATTGCTTCCTCAAAGGATAATACCTTTTCTTCACTCATTTATTGTCTCTCCTCTATTTCAATTACTTCACAATCAAGATGACCGTCCGTAAGCTTTACCTTAATTCGATTCCCCGATTCAACTTGCTGTACGCTTTTCACTAAATGTTCTTCCTGATCGTATACGAGGCTATAACCACGGTCCATGATTTTTAATGGACTAAGTGCTTCAAGCTTTGCTACCTTTGATGAAAAGATATATTGCTTTTGTTTTAGAATTTGTGTGAATTCCTTTAAAAGCATTTTCGTATGAAGGTCCTGCTTTTGCTTTGCTTGAATAAGTTTTTCACTTGGATGGTTATGCTGCAACCTGAGCTTTAGCTTCTGGAATCCCTCTTCCTTGCGGGAGATAGCCAAAACCGCTTCTCTTTCCAAACGTTCAACCAAGCGGTCAAGCTGTTGCTCTTTTTGATCATAGAGATTCTTTGGAAAGCGAAAGGCATAGGATTTTTTTAATGTATCTAGTCGTTTCGTATCATTTGCCAGTTTTTCCTTCATCGCACGTAATAAACGGGTATGCCTCACTAATAAGCGTTCTGTGAGCTCGGCTATATGTGGAACAGCCAATTCCGCTGCCCCAGTTGGTGTAGGTGCACGTAAATCTGCAACAAAGTCAGCAATCGTAGTATCTGTCTCATGTCCTACCGCTGAAATAATCGGTACCTTCGACTGAAAAATCGCCCGTGCTACCATTTCCTCATTAAAGGCCCAGAGCTCTTCAATCGAGCCGCCGCCACGTCCAACAATGAGCACGTCCATTTTACCAAATTCATTTGCTTTTTGAATAGCCCGAACTACGGAAGGTCCCGCATTTACGCCTTGGACTAATGCAGGGAAAACAATTACCTCCGCAATTGGATACCTACGTCTTATCGTTGTGATAATATCCCGGATTGCGGCACCTGTAGGCGATGTAACAACCCCAATATAATGGGGGATTTTTGGAATTGGCTTTTTATACGTTTGCGAAAATAACCCTTCTGCCTCAAGGCGCTTTTTCATTTCCTCATAGGCTAAGTATAAATTCCCGATTCCGTCCGGCTGCATTTCCTTTACATAAAGCTGATAATTACCGTTCGATTCAAATACTGTTACCTCACCGCGCAGTAATACTTTCATCCCATTTTCCGGAGTAAATTTTAATTCACGGTTGTTGCCAGCAAACATGACAGCTTGAATTCGTGCTTGCCCGTCCTTAATCGTAAAATACATATGTCCGCGGCTATGCGCCTTAAAATTTGAGATTTCCCCCTTCACCCAAATATCCTGGAGGTGCGGGTCGGCATCAAATTTACGCTTAATATATTTGGTTAAAGCTGTTACGGTTAAATAACGATTTTGATCCATTTTGACCATTCCCTACTTCCTTGAAAGAAGGGCAGTATTTTTTGCAGATTGAACTGTATTATGCAATAGCATAGTAATCGTCATAGGTCCCACTCCACCTGGTACTGGAGTAATATAGCTTGCTTTTTCCTTTGCCTCATCAAAGACAACGTCGCCAACAAGCTTTCCAGTTGATTCAAGACGGTTTACACCAACATCAATCACCACTGCACCTTCTTTAATATAGTCACCAGGAATAAAATTCGCTTTACCAACAGCAGCAACTAAGATATCAGCTTGTAGAGTCATTTCTTTTAGATTTGTCGTTCTAGAATGGCAATATGTCACGGTTGCATTTTCTTTAAGGAAAAGTTGACCAACAGGCTTTCCGACAATATTACTTCTCCCAACAACAACAACATGCTTCCCATCAATGGAAATCTGCTTTGATTTTACCATTTCAATAATTCCAAATGGTGTACATGGAAGGAAGGCATCTTGCCCAATCATCATTCTTCCAATATTAATTGGATGGAAGCCATCCACATCTTTTTCAGGAGAGATTCTTTCGATAACAGCTGTTTCATTAATTGTTTTCGGCAATGGTAATTGAACAAGAATTCCATGGATAGACGAATCTTGGTTTAGGCGATCAATTTCCCCCAGTAAAAATCTTTGCGTGATGGTGTCCGGATATTCTAGCATTACGGAATGGATGCCTGTTTCCTTACACGCTTTATCTTTTCCCTTTACATAGGATCTTGAAGCTGGGTTATTACCAACCAATAGCACAGCTAAACCAGGAATAATTCCCTCCTGTGATAATTTCTGTACTTCTTCTGCAAGTTCATTTCGTTTTGTTTGCGCTAATTCTTTTCCACTAATTATCTCTGCTGTCATTTCCCGACTCTCCCTTTTATCCATTGAAAGTTTTTTATGTATATTTCAGCTACTTTTCAAAATAAAAAGATACTTCCTACTTTACTAAAGTATCTTTTATTTTCGAAAGAATTGCATTGACGAAACGACTAGAGCTATCATCTCCAAATTCTTTAGCTAGCTCAATTGCTTCATCTATACTTACTTTTACTGGGATTTCCTCCAGGTATTTCATTTCATACACAGCAATTCGCAATATCGAGCGGTCTACATTTGCAAGTCTTTCTAATTTCCACTTTTCTAAATGCCCTCGTAACAGGGTATCAATTTCTTCTTTATGTTCGACAACCCCATGAACGAGTTGCTCCAGGAAAGGATTTGAAGACTCTTCTTCAAGTACACTTTCAATCGCTTCCTTCGGATCACTCTCGCTTACATCAACCTGAAATAACGATTGTAAAGCCTTTTGTCGTGCTGCACGTCTTTTCATACTTTTTATTTTCTCCTTTATGTATAGTAAAACTTTTGTCCCACTAACAATTTCATTCAATAACATGATAATATCATAAAATATTATCAAAATAAAAACCAAGTCTATTCTCACAAATTAAAAAGAGAGTCTGATAACGTTTGCCATCAGACTCTCTATACTTAGATTTCTTCTTCGACTTGAACTTCTGGTTTCTGAGACTCAAGTAAGACACCTACAACATGGATATTTACCTCGTTCGCGTCTAAAGCTGTCATATTCAATAAAGCTTGACGGACATTGTCTTGAATTTGACGAGCAACATTTGGAATGGAAACGCCAAAGTTCATGACACAGTATACATCCACAATTATGCCTGTATCTGTTAATTCAACCTTGACACCTTTTCCGTGATTTTTCTTTCCAAGTTTCTCAACTACGCCTGAAGCAAAGTTTCCTCTCATCTGCGCTACTCCTTCAACCTCTGAAGAAGCGATACCCGCAATCACTTCGATTACTTCTGGAGCAATTTCAACCTTCCCAAGACTGTTGTTCCCTTGATCCATTTCTAAAATATTCATTTCCGCTGCCATTAGCAAGCACCTCCTACAATTAACTTTATTCAGCCCATCACTTCTATATGTGATGGATCAATGCTGTATTAATAATCAATTCAGATGGGGTACAAATCCCATCTGAATAAAGTTAAGCCTCCGGCGGATGCCACGATTTTTCAAAGGTAATTTTTCGGCAAGCTCGAAAAAAATCGGGCGCAAATACGCCAGGGCGTATTTGATACTACTTCATAACCTCGTATAATTCAAGAAACTTTGTATTAAAGTCCCCACCAACAAATTTTTCATGATTCATAAGCTTGAGGTGGAAAGGAATCGTTGTGTGCACACCTTCAATGACAAATTCGCTTAGAGCACGCTTCATTCTTGCAATTGCTTCTTCCCTCGTTGCCCCATATGTAATGAGCTTCGCAATCATTGAATCATAATATGGAGGTATGGAATAGCCAGGATATGCAGCCGAGTCTATTCTTACCCCAAAACCGCCAGGTGGTAAATACATTTCAATTTTCCCAGGAGAAGGCATGAAATTCTTCTCTGGATTCTCTGCATTGATTCGGCATTCAATTGCCCAACCATTGAATGTTACATCACTCTGAGCTAATGAAAGCTTTTCACCAGATGCAACGCGAATTTGTTCTTTAATCAAGTCTACACCGGTTACCATTTCAGTAACGGGATGCTCAACCTGAATTCTTGTATTCATTTCCATGAAATAGAATGTATCATTGATATGATCATAGATAAATTCGATTGTTCCTGCCCCTGAATAGTCAACAGCTTGAGCTGCTTTAACGGCTGCCTCGCCCATTTTCTTTCTTGTTGTTTCATTAAGAGCAGGCGAAGGTGTCTCTTCAACAAGTTTTTGCAAACGACGTTGAATGGAGCAATCTCTCTCTCCTAAATGTATCACATTTCCATGGTTATCGGCTAATACTTGAATCTCCACATGACGGAAATCTTGAATATATTTTTCAATATATACACCAGGGTTGCCAAATGCTGTTGCTGCTTCTTGTTGAGTGATGTTGATTCCTTTAATGAGTTCCTCTTCATCCTTAGCAACACGTATCCCTTTACCACCGCCGCCAGCAGTGGCTTTGATAATAACAGGGTAACCCATATCATTTGCGAGTGCGATCGCTTCATCTGTATCCTTGATGATTCCTCTAGAACCAGGCACAATCGGTACACCCGCTTCTCTCATAGTTTCACGAGCAACGTCCTTTGTTCCCATTTTGTTGATGGCTTCGGGACTTGGTCCAATGAAAGTTAGGTTTACTTCACGGCAAAGCTCTGCAAAATCCGCATTTTCTGCTAAAAAGCCATATCCAGGGTGAATCCCTTCACTCCCCGTTAGCTTTGCCACACTAATAATATTTGTGAAATTTAAATAGCTATCTTTTGAAGATTTAGGGCCAATACAATAAGCCTCATCTGCTAATTGAACGTGAAGCGATTCACGGTCAGCCTCAGAGAAAACGGCTACCGTTTCAATTCCAAGCTCTTTACATGCTCGAATGATACGAACTGCAATTTCTCCACGGTTTGCTATTAATATCTTTTTTAACATAGGGTCGCTCCTCTTTTATGTGATGTTCAAAAGATCGGCCGAATATGACACATCGAATTTCTGCGTTGTCTTGCTTCTCCGTTCCTCGCGTATTAACTGCATACGCTCCGGTACTCAAAGCTGCGCCGCCTTGAAATTCTCGGTTCTCTTCACCCTCCTTTTGAACAAGGTATTATGCTTTAACTAGGAATAATGGTTGGCCATACTCCACAAGTTGACCATTCTCAACCAATATTTCAACGATTTCTCCATTCACTTCTGCTTCGATTTCATTAAATAGCTTCATTGCTTCAACGATACATACCACTGAATCTTCTTTTACTTTATCACCCTTTTGAACATATAAATCAGCATCAGGTGATGGAGAAGAATAGAACGTACCAACCATCGGTGAGACAATTTTATGTAAATTTTCATCAACTGTTGGTGCAGCTGCAACAGGTTCTGCTGGCTTTGCCTGTGGTTGTGAAGGCTGCGCTTGTGGTGCGGCTACCTCTGTAACAACTGAAGCAACAGGCTGTACTGCTTGTACCTTTTCAACAACTGTTTGAACAGCTGTTTCTTTATTTTTTTTCATTTTAATTTTTGAGCCTTCGCTCTCAAATGAAAACTCATCAATATTTGAATCATTAACTAACTTAATAAGCTCACGTAGCTCTTGAATTTTTAACATTCGTTACACTCCTTGTGATTAACTCAAAATATATTTCAAAAATGTAGGTCAGCATTTTATTGCTAGTATTAGTACCACATACTAATATGATACGATACTTAAAAGGGTCATTTCAATATTTTGCTGAGATTTTTTCATAAAAGCTTTGTTTTCATTCTAAATCTTAACAGTATTTTTCCATATTTTCATTTATTTTAACAAAAAGTAAAAAAAGTACAGCTTATTAGCCGTACTTTTTGTCTGCATTTATTTTTCTTTTTCACCAGTTAAGTCAAATTGTACTGCAACATTTTGAAGTTCTCCTAACTCACTTCGAACAAGGCGCAGGATTTCATTAGCTTGTTTCTTCGAGCTATCATTTGATTTAACAGTAATTTTAATTTTGTCACCCTCTACGCGGACTAGAGCATCCTCGTAGTTATTGCTTTTGATCATCGTTTCAATAATTTTCTCTTTTGTTGCGATATCATCTAGCTTTTTTATATCATCATATGCTTGATTTTTTTGGTCGGCAGTAAGTTCAGATGAAGCTGTCTGTGCTTCTAAAGTACTTCTTAATTTACTTCGATGCTCGTCAATCTGTAAACGTAACTCAGTAAATAAATCATCATCTGAGATTGAAGAAATGACATTGCCATCTTTATCCTCTTGTATAGTGACACTTGTACCGTCTTTATTTTCAGTAGACGCTTCGTCTTTGTTTTCAGTTGACGTTTCCATATTTTCTTTATTATTGTCCTTTTGCTCTTCCTGCCCCATCGCCACATCACTATTTTTGTTTTCAGGCGTTGTAATATAGTAGACTGACAACACAACAACCAGACTTAACATTGTTAATAACCATACCGTTTGTTTTTTCAATAACATTTTATGAATCCCCCTTCGTTTTCCTTGGTACAACTGCTACCTTATGATTTGGAACATCAAATCCTTTTGTAACAGCCTCCACTACCATTTGTTTTATTTTCGCGTTCTCAACACCCTTAGCGACGATTAGAACACTTCGAATTTCTGGCTTTTCAATTTTCAGGATGATTGGTGTTTCTGAATCACCACTGCGAATGATGACAACTTGCTCATCTTTTGTTATATCCTCTACTTGTCTTTTTCCACCATCCCTATCCTCCTCATTTGTAATTTGGCTTTGGGTTACGGTGTTTTTTTCAAGTATTTTTGTTTCGGTAGCATCTACACTAACTGAAACAATCACATCCTCTACCCCAGCAATGGCTTCAAGTGCCTCCTTGAGCTCGTTTTCATACCGATCCTCATATTTTGAGATTGCCATTGTCAGGTCATCCTTCTGAGATCCAAATGCCGGCTCATCTTTTGCACCTGCTTCCGAAGAAGAAGCTGTCATAACCGAGGATGCAGGTTTGTCACCAAACAGATTACTTATAAACATAAAGGCGACTCCAACCCCTAATAAAAGTAAGAAATATTGATTTTTCTTGCTTCCTTTTTTATCAGGCGGATCATCCTTAGACCCCGAGAACATCCCTTTGATTGTGTTCAAAATTCCTTTGTTCTTATCCATCTACGACTCTTTCCCCCCTTCCACAGTGACTACGATTTTTTCTGAGTCCATTTCCCATCTGGTAGATAATGATTTTGTGATTGCTTTAACGTTGGTCTGATCCACTTCTTTGTACACTGGTTCAATCTGTTTGGAGGTATCGATCTCAACTGGTTTGACTACTGGGACATCATTAGGTTCGGCTGTCTTTTCTGATAACACGACCTGGATTGATTGAATGTCATCATAGGTAACAGCGTCATTTTTTTCAGCTTCACTAGTAAGGAATATTTTTACTTTTTGAACTTTTAGATTTGTTTGTTCCTTAATCAACTCCTCTTCAACATCGTTTCTAATTTGGACTTGCACTGTTTCTAAAGCATATGCACGTTGTGAGGCTTGTATTTCTTTTTTCTTCAAATCTATTAAATTTTCTAGATTTTTTTCAGTTTGAACTGGTTTTAGATTCATATTTAACAAGACCTGATCCAAATCGGATTTAAAAAGGGAGAACAACGGTGTTAAGATGATTAAGATTAATAACAGCCCTGTTACCATTTTCACGTATTTTTGCATACTCGAGCTGGGCAGCAGCATGTCCACAATTGTGGCAAGTAAGATAAATAAAATAATATTCGTTATCCATTCAGCAATAAAACTCAGTGTTCTCACCCCCAAGACCTTTTTATTGTCCTGCTCCAGGTGCCATCGGCTCTTGGGTCATAAGCCAATCGCTTCGGAAGGTAAAAATCACCTTCTGTCAGCGCCCGTCTTATGCTTGTCGCCTCTGCCAGGACGGCAAGTATTCCAGCGTTAGGCACAGGACGTGCCTGCCCTTAGCTGGAATTGAGGCACCTTGCGCATTTCATCTAACCATCAATGTTAAGTTTCCAGCTGCAACAATGACCGTGATACTCAGAAAAAACATCAGTGACACAATTGCTAATGCAGCAAAAATATAAATCACGCTTTTACTGATAATATCTAAGCAAGCTATGACAGGTCCCCCGCCCAGCGGTTGTAAGAGTGCCGCTGCCAGCTTATAAATAATAGCTAAGGACAACACCTTAATCGCTGGAAACACAGCAATTAACAGAAGAATAACCACCCCAAAGATTCCAACTGTATTTTTTAAAATGACCGAGGCACTTATTACAGTATCGGTGGCATCTGTGAACATACGGCCAATGACAGGTATAAAATTACCGGTAATAAATTTAGCTGTCCGAATTGTTATTCCGTCCGCAACCGCTGTCGTAGTGCCCTGCACGGATATTACTCCAAGAAAAATGGTCAGGAAGACTCCAATGATTCCGATACCCACATTTCTCAGCAACTGGGCAAGCTGTGTCACCTTGTACTGTTCACTTAACGTACTCACTATGCTCAGTAATGCTGCCATAAACAGCAGTGGTAAAACGATATATGAAATAAGAAGTCCGCTTGTATTCATTAAAAATAAGATCAGTGGGTGGAAAAATGCCGCCGATGCGATTCCACCTGACGATGCTACTAATGCCAGTAACAATGGCACAAGTGCTAATATAAAATTAATCATCGACTGGATGGCTTCCTCGGTGTACATGATCGCAACCCGGAAGCTATTTAACGCGATAATGATTAATACCATATAGACAATCGCATAAGCAACCTTGCTGACAGCACTTTTCTCAAAAGAATTTTGAAGTGTTTGTAAAAACATACTAAATACCGTAAGCATGATAAGTGTGCTAAGAAGCTTTCCATTGGCAATTAACTCGTGAAACACGAATTTGACGAGTCCAAGCAGCCACTCCTTCAATGACAGCTCCTTATCACCACGAATGAATTCTAATAAACTACCCTTTTGACTTTCAGGTAAATATCCACCATATTCCGTTACGATTTCGTTCCAGAATAGTTTAATTTCGTCGATCCCGAGGGTTTCTAATTGTTCCTCAACCTGATTTTGAATTTGATTGTCGATGATGTCCTGTTGTGAGGGTGAGGCTTGTACAATTTGTGGTAAAGAAAAAAAGAAAAGCAATAAAACTAGAAATGAAAAGGCTTTGCTACCGGTCATGCCAACCACCCCCTTGAAACCTGTATTTCAAATAGATTTAACTTGGTATAAGTCCAATGATTGTTTCGATTAAAACGGTTAAAATTGGTATCGCCATTGCTAAAATTAAAATTTTTCCTCCGAGTTCAATCTTTGAGGCAATTGATCCTTGACCTGCATCCTTTGTAATTTGTGCACCGAATTCGGCGATGTAGGCAATTCCAATGATCTTCAAAATGGTTTCTACATAAACGGTGTTCACATTTGCGTTAATCGCAACCTTCTCAAGCATTCGAATGATGTCTGCAATTTCTCCAACTAAGAAGAGAAAAATCACACAGCCAATAAACACGACAAGCAAAAAGGCAAAGGTTGGTTTTTGTTCCTTTACAATGAGTGCCAGAAAGGTCCCGATTAGACCTAATCCAACGATTTGTATAATCTCAATCGCTCATCCCCTCCTTTACCCCTGAAAGAGGAATACAGATTTAATCTTTTTAAAGAGATCCTCGACGATTGTTGCGACCATAAACAGGATATAGATGAATCCCAATAGTGTAACCCACTGGGCATACTCCTTTTTACCCATTTGATCTAGGATTGTATGGAGAAAGGCAACCACAATTCCTACACCGGCTATTTGAAAAATAATATTTACATCCACTCCCATTCGCTTCTTCTCCCCCTAAATCAATAAAATGACTACCAATAATCCTGACAAAAAGCCCAGGCTTTTCACCATCTTTTCATAACGCAACTGCCTATCTTTTGCATCGCTTTCTTCTCGTTCAAGATGGGTAATCGCAAGTAAAATATGCTTCTGTTGTGAGGTTCTGTCATGCTGCCCGAGCGTCTCACCGAACTGCTGAAGAATCTCAATTTCTCCTTGGTGAAAAGCAGTCAATTTGGACACATCTTTCAGACTCTCATCCCAAGCAACCTTTACACTGACATCACCCGTTTGAAGCCGTTTTGCAAACCCTTCGAAAAAATAGGAAACCGGCTTTGGTATTTGTTTTGAAAGATGGGTAGCCACATCAATTAATGGAACATGTCCATACATGATTTCCGCTTCAAGCGATTGCAAAGCTGTTTTAAGCATCCTCAGTTGGCGCGGCCTCTCACTTAACTTGCGTGCCGCCTCAAATCCAATCCATGTTGTTGCAAGTAATATTAAAATGGCTCCAATTATTTTTATCATTTACGTCACGCTCGCTTTAGGTAAAAGTTGCTTTCCAGATGGACCAAGGATGGCTTTTACAGTACCTGGCCCTTTTGTGCGTGTTAGCTCTACAAATCGTTCGATAACTCCTGCTTTGATTATTTTTTCTAGAGAGGGGCGCTTCATGAGATCGGCAAGCTGGTGTCCATGTGCAGTGACAATCAAACTTACACCTGCATTTACAGCCTCCATAATCGCCAGACTGTCTTCCTCCCTGCCAATCTCGTCCACTATTAATACATCAGGACTCATTGACCTAATCATCATCATCATGCCTTCTGCCTTCGGACAAGCATCTAAGACATCAACTCTTGGTCCGAGGGAGGCCTGTGGGACCCCTTTTACACATCCGGCAATCTCAGAACGCTCATCTACAATCCCCACTTTCATTGCGGGAATGCGTCTCGTTTCAATACCCGAGCTGATCATCCGTGCAAGGTCCCTTAGTAATGTAGTTTTACCGGTTTGCGGCGGACCAATGATGATGGTATTTTTCCAATACGAGTCATAAAGGAATGGCGCAAGCGGTGCAGCAACACCGATTTTTTGTTTGGCAACTCGAATATTGAAGGAGGTTACATCTCGAATTGCTTTGACCATTCCATTTTCAGTGATGACCTTACCGGCTAGTCCCACTCGATGGCCGCCTTGGATTGTGACATACCCACGCTTCAGCTCTTCCTCAAGTGTATAAATCGAGTATTGGCCAAGCTTGTTGAGAAGCTGAATGGCGTCTTCATTTGTCACGATATAGCTGTGGAATATCGGAATTCCATTTTCAATAATTTCAAGAGGTCTTGAGACCCTAATTCGGATTTCTTCCATTTTGTCTGTTCGTTCTGGAGGATACTTGGCTATAAGGTTAGCGATGGATTTCGGTAAAACCTCGACTATTTCTTTCATATAGTAAACTCCTCATCTCTCATAATTCAATGTATGCAAGCTTGGACACATTATGCCTACCCATCTGAGTTCTAACGGAAGATTCCATACAGAATAAACCCAACCCCGAGCCCTATGAATAGAAGCTTTGAATAGGATAGCTGATCAGCTAATCCAATTAGACCGATTGACATCGTCGCAATCAAAATGAATGGCCCGACAACTGCAAGTAGCGCATTCACGGCTAGTGCTTTTTTCACATCATTAAAAGCCAACATTAAAATGGCCGCTGTAATCTCTAAGCATCCAGATAGGATCCTTAAACCCGCCATCGTCAAAACAGTCGAATCAAACATCGAAAACATTCGTTTCATTGTCGTCCCCACCCAATAAAATTTCTTTTGTACAACCTATGCTTGATTTGGGAAATTCAGAAGAGGAAATTTTATGAGGAAAAGGAATGTGGTAGAAATAAGGGAGGATTTTTTTTTCGAAAAAAAAAACCCACCAAAATCGGTGGGTCCTCAATTTCATATTTATTATGCACGTGATATGTAAGATCCTTCGTCTGTGTTAATGATTAACACATCCCCTTCGTTAATGAAGAAAGGAACTTGTACAGTTAAACCTGTTTCAAGGATGGCTGGTTTAGAACCGCCTGAAGCTGTGTCCCCTTTGATACCAGGTTCTGTTTCAGTAACCTTAAGCTCAACTGTATTTGGCAGCTCAACGCCAAGAGTCTCAGATTGGAACATCATGATGTGAACTTCCATATTTTCTTTTAAGAATTTTAACTCATACTCAATTGCAGATGCTGGCAGCTCAATTTGCTCATAAGAGTCATTGTCCATGAATACATGTGAGTCACCGTTCGCATATAAATATTGCATTCTGCGGTTTTCGATTTGTGCTTTTGCTACCTTCTCACCGGCACGGAATGTTTTTTCCTGCACATTACCTGTACGAAGGTTACGAAGCTTTGAACGTACGAATGCCGCACCTTTACCTGGCTTTACATGTTGGAAATCCATTACTCTCCAAATGCCGCCGTCTACTTCAATTGTCAAACCTGTACGAAAATCGTTAACTGAAATCATATACTATTTCCTCCTAAAATCAAATGCGCCTTGGCGTATTTGCGCCCGATTTTTTTCGAGCCTGCTCGAAAAACTACCTTTAAAAAATCGAGGCATCCGCCGGAGGCATTAATTTTATTCAGTCGGGGTTTGAAACCCGACTGAATAAAGTTATGCGACAAAACCTTGTCTATAGAATAATTAATTCCTTTTTAGAGAATGTTAGGGATTCGTTGCCATCTTCTCTAACAACAAGATCGTCTTCAATTCTTACGCCACCTAATCCTGCTATGTATATTCCCGGTTCACAGGTTACAATCATTCCTGGTTCAAGTACATTATCAGATCGGAATGATAATGCTGGCTGCTCATGAACCTCCATACCCAGTCCGTGGCCAGTGGAATGACCAAAATATTCGCCAAAGCCTTTCTCCGCAATATAATCACGAGTTAGGCTATCTGCTTCTTTGCCTGTAATGCCAGCCTTGATCCCTGCCATACCACGAAGTTGAGCCTCTAAAACAACATCATAAATGTTTTTTAGTTCATCGCTAGGAGTACCAACAGCAACAGTACGTGTGATGTCAGAACAATATCCTTGATAATATGCCCCATAATCAAGAGTTACAAAATCGCCTTTTTCAATCACTTTGTCGCTTGCTACCCCATGCGGTAAGGCAGAACGATAGCCTGATGCCACAATTGTGTCGAATGAAGATGAAATTGCCCCTTGTTTTCGCATAAAGAATTCCAACTCAGTTGAAACTTCAATTTCTGTAATACCAGGACGAATCACATCCAAGATATGTGTAAAGGCGGCGTCAGCTATCTCCGCTGCTTCCTTTAATATCTTAATCTCTGACTCTGTCTTAATCAAGCGTAACTTTTCAATTGCGCCTGAAACTGGAACAAGTTCAGCCTTCACTTCTTTGTCATATGCTGTATATGTCGCAAATGAAAGGTCCTCCTGCTCAAATCCAAGCTTTTTAATTCCCATTTTTTCAGCTTGTTTTGCAACCTCTTCAATGATTGGACCTGAATGTTGCACAATTTCAAATTCCTTCACCTGTTCATTGGCTTGCTCCACATATCGAAAATCTGTTATAAAAACGGCCGATTTTTCAGAAATAAGGGCAACCCCAGCAGTACCAGTGAAATTAGTTATGTAACGTCTGTTGTAGCTATTTGTAACTAATAAACCATCGATTCCAAAACCAGAAAAACTTTCACGTAATCTTTCTAATTTGCTCATCTAGCTTAAAACTCCCTTAAAAATAGAATGTTCGAACAAGAACATTCTATCATAATTTTCCCTAATTTACCTACTCATTTGTAGAGGCGGCTAGCCTCTCCCCCTTCATTTCATTTTGTTCAAATGAAATTGAGTAACCAATAAAGACACCATATAGAATATAAAAGCATATTGTAGTAATAACTGTATTCCGTTTTAGTTCAGCAACGGTTTTAATATCCGGAAAAATCGGATTAAACACATAAAAGACAAGTAGCCATAAAACAATGCCAAACCCGGCACCCACCCAAATGGACTGAAACTTTTTTAGAAAAGCATAATATAAAAATGCTACACCTATTGATAAAATACCAATAAAAAAAATTCCAATAAATTGACCTAACACTTTATTTTTCCAATCACCAAGGATCCAAGGCTTAAGGATAAGATTAGGGCTCAGTTCTGTAAAATGAAAAACATACGTACAATAGGACAGCAAACTCCAAAATACCCCACCGAACAAACCGATCACAACAACCTTACCGATTAAAGACATCTCACCGTCTTTTTTGTTTTGTTCAAGTTCTGGATTCTTTTTTTCAGCATTTACCACAGGTCAACACCTCCATTTGGTAGTATGTCCCCAAACTTTTTGATCTATTTGAAAAAGATTCATGGAAAAATGTGTAGCAATGGAAATTGCTGGGTACAATAGTAAATGTTTATAAATAAAAAATAAAATTGTCATAAATGATGTCGTTAACATAGAGGTTTATTAACATATCTTGTAGAATATATATAAGAAGAAGCACTTATTATTTTTGCAATTATCCATTTTAAATGTAATATACGGGCAACAACGACATTGGTTCATAATACAATATAAGTATAGTTTTTTAGGAGGTGTATCTCATGAATCGTCGTAAATCAAATATAATCGTCATGATTTTACTAGGATTAGGTGCACTTGGATTTGTCTACACCCTTTTCACTCGTCCGGGTTCATTACTCGTGCAAGCAGGCATGATTTTCCTATTCATAGGTATTATCTATCTACTATATAAATTTGTGATTAGTCGACGAATGGGAGGAAAAGAACAATCCGCTTATTTACGCGCAGCAAAACATTCGAGGAAACGATTTAAAGCAGGAAGTCAGAAAAAAGCACAGACAATGGGAATGGGCATTAAAAAACCTGCAACAGGCGCGACAAAACGTTCGACTGTATCATCTATTCATAAAAAACGAAAAACGAATACGACACACCTGACCGTTATTGAAGGAAAAAAGGGGAAAAAGAAGAATCGAGCATTATTTTAACTTTATTCAGCAGTTAGCTGAATAAAGTTTTTTTGATTCTTCTCTTATTTTTGGGCTTAATAACCCCAGGTTCGCAAAAAGGCCTCCGCACGCTTTTTACCAAGCTGAATAAGTTCTAGTTTTTTTTCATCCGTCAGACCAAACTCTGTGGTCAAACCACTATCAATTGGAATAAATATGATATTTTTTTCATGTCGGCGCGAGATATAACGTGCATCATGGGCATTTTTCATGGTTTCGAAGAGGGCTCCAAACATATCGATGGCATTATTAATTTTATTTTGTTTTTGGTTTTGACTACTACCACTTAGCCTGATTCCAAGGACAGGACGTTTTTTTAGCTTTATTTCTTCATCAAAAAGCCAGATAGGAAAATTCGATAATACCCCACCATCCACCACGATTGAATTGCCTTGATAATCTTTTAAACGGACAGGCTCAAAAAAGTAAGGGAGGCTACAACTCATCCGAACCGCTTTAGCCACCGAAAAAGATGCCGGGTTAATGCCATAGCGTTCTAAATCATCAGGTAACACCATGATTCTTCCATTCGTTAAGTCGGAAGCAATAATCCTTAACCGACCTTGCGGAAGGTTTTGAAATGTCACTATCCCCTTTGCGCGGAGCTTTTGATAAATCCACTTCTCTAACATATCGCCTTTATATAAACCAAGCCGCCAATATATAAGAAGCCATTTTGCCAAAGGTGTCGGTAAGAGGGCTTTTCGCTGGTCTAAAAAATCACTGAGGTTTAATTCTTCCATGAGGTCAATAATCTCACCACTTGTATAACCCGCTGCTATTAAGGAGGCAATTAAGGAACCTGCACTTGTTCCAGCCATTCGTTTAAAGGCAAAGCCCTTTTCCTCAATTGCTTGGTATGCCCCAATTAACGCAAATCCTTTTATGCCCCCACCCGAAAAAACGCCATCGATTAACATCGAACCCCTCCCATTAAAACAATGCCTTTATACATTTTTAATCGGGTAGCTTGGGATTTAGTACGTAGGATTATTATTGAGGATAAAAAAAGAAGGAATCTGATTAGGATTCCTTCTTTAGCGTTTTATTATAATCCACATTTGAGTTGTGCATTACAGTTAGTACATGTGTTACATCCACCAAGGTCTTCGACTGTACCTTGACGACATACTGGACATGTATCGCCCACTTCCGAACCGATTGTAACGTCGGTTTGACGTAAATCCATGATTGTATCCATTAGGACTACACGATTCTGTGGTTTTTCTTCAACCACTGTATCTTCTGCGTCTTCAAACGTATTCTCTTCAGCTTTAAGTGTGAGAACTTGAGCATCACGGCTTCCATCAACGTAAACTGTACCACCTTTTGCTCCACCTTTGTAAAGGCGCTCATAGACAGCTTCTACTTGAGAAACCGTGTAGCCTCTTGGTGCGTTAACAGTTTTACTGATTGAGCTGTCAATCCAGCGCTGGATGACACATTGTACGTCCGCATGCGATTCTGCTGAAAGCTCCATTGCAGAAACGAACCAGCTAGGCAGGTTGTTTGGATCTGCTTCTGGGTGCTGATCTAAATATTCTTGAACGATATCCGCTTTAACCTCAATAAATTTACCTAAGCGTCCACTTCTGAAGTAAGAGAATGAGAAGTAAGGTTCTAAACCTGTAGAGACGCCAACCATTGTTCCTGTGCTCACGTTTGTTACTCTCTATTCTCATAGAGGGTGGGACTATTAGTACCCACTCCATATGTCGCCATATGGGTCAGACTATACCACCAACCAGTATAGTACTGGTTGCTCGGCGTTTAGTCGTTGAGGGGGCAGCCACGCCTTCCCTGCGGATTGTCCGCAACTTTTGATTTTTACCTTTTCGTGTTGGCACACAGGTACAAAAGTATACTCGGGGTTTCCCGCATACAGCCAAGTTTACGCTACATTCTTACGAATATAGGGGGCAATTTGTTTACCCGTAGGAGCAACGGTTAGTAAGTGTGAGTTACGAATTCCGTGTTTTTTGATTCCTTCTTTGATATCTTCTGGCATTTTTTCCATGTATCCAGTTTTAACTAAAGCTTCTCTGATACGATTGCCATCCTCTTGAGAATTTCCTTCCAAGAATGGGAAACTTCCTTTTTCTTTGGCAAGTTCGATTGAAGCACGGTAAGCAGTAGTTGCGATTGTTTCGAAAACATCGTCAACTAGCTTGTTTCCTTCTTCTGAACCATATTCTGTCTCACAATAGATAAGGAGATCGTGTAATCCCATAACACCAAGACCAACACGGCGCTCACCTAGAGCTTGCTTTTTATTAGGTTCTAAGAAGTAAGGAGTTGCATCGATTACGTTATCCTGCATTCTTACTCCAACTTCAACTGTTTGCTTAAGTTTTTCAAAGTTAACCGTTTTTGTTTCTTTGTCTACCATTTCAGCTAGGTTAACAGCTGCAAGGTTACAAACACTGTATGGTGCGAGGGGTTGCTCACCACATGGGTTCGTAGCAACGACTTTTTGACCATAGCTTTGGGCGTTAGTCATGTCGTTTGCATTATCAATGAAGAAAATTCCTGGTTCTGCTGCATAAGTTGCACATATGTTGATTAGGTTCCAAAGTTCTTTTGCTTTGATTTTACGATATACGCGAACTTTATGGCCAAGTTTCTCCCACTCACGTACGTCCCCAACCTTGTGCCATTCCTCGTTGTAGTGCTTCATTTCTTCTGTATTGTAGCTTTCTACATCTGGGAATTTAAGTTCATATAATTCGTCATTTTCAACAGCATTCATAAAATCACTTGCGATACAAACCGAAATATTTGCACCGGTTAAAAACTCAGGATTATGAACACTATAAGTTCCGCCAGTTACTAATTTTTGTTCAGCATCCTTAATTATTTTCTCGCTAAATCCGCCGAAACCAGGGATATGTTGATAATTCACGATACCTTGGTACATTTGAACTTCCTGCGCAGTAAATGGAGTGAATTTTAGCTTTTCTTGAGCATATTTTTTAATGGTTTCATCTTCTGTATTTTCCATTAAAAAACGCAGAATTCTTGGATTTTGCATTTTTGAAATGATGAATTCAATAATGTCAGGGTGATCCGATTGTAACATGATCATTTGTGCTCCCGATTTGTTACTCCTCTTTTGAGGGGGATGGTCATTTCTGCCATCCTCTCATGCTTTCACATGAGGTCAGACTATATCATCAAAGATTGGAATTTTTCATGCTTTCGAATTAATTTAATATCACCATGTCTATATAATCGTTGCCCAATTTCACGCAACTCTTTTATGCTACTTAAATAAATATCGGAACAACCTTGTTTTTGTGTGATAGAGTTAACTTTCTTTGCAAACCCTTGCTCCTTAAGAAAATTAAGAATTGATTTAAGCATAATAGGATTTCCGGTAAAACCCATTCGTGATTTTTGGTATCCATTTCTATGATAAACCCTAATATGTCCATCTGCATCAAAGAAACCTCTCAGATATGCCCATTGGAGTTCCTGGTTTCCAAAATCAATCCATGATTCATTTCCAGTTTTCCTTGGACCAATCCCTAATGCAATCAAATCATCACACATTTTTGTGGAATTGATGGTTAATGAATATTTATTTTGTTCATTTTCAGCATTTTTCTTTCTGAATTTTACTGCTTCTCTCATATTCATTTCTTCACTAATATCAATAAGTAATTGTTTATCTGTTTCGGCAAGTGTTAAAACCAATCTTTTAGAACTATTACGATCAAAAACAGTTCCATCTCCCGTAATATAACCTACAATATATGCCTGATTTGGGCTTTGGATTGTTGCAAAGTAGTTCTCGTCGTAATTATATTTTTTTGATTTTAGTTTTCCTGCTTCTCCAGGTAATCGTGAATTGATAAAGTGAAGCCCATCATTCCATCTCTTTATCGTACCTCTATTTATACCTAGCATATTTGCTATATCCACTTGGCTATAGCCTTCGTCATGGAGTTTTATAATTAATTCGATTAATTCTTCTTTGTCTCGTGCCCCATATTTACGTCGCCGTATGATATGGTTTACTCCTTCCATTGCTTCCAATTGTCATCCCCCTAGCTTTAATTAGATAGTACAATGGAAACTTTAGGAAGTTTCAATAGTCGTTGAACGTTAACCTTCGTTTCCAAAGGCTCTTCGCTGCTGATTGCCCATTGATTCATCCTTATCATTTTCAAGCATTCACGCTCACTGTTACCAGTCACGTTGTAGCTGATAAGACTTTAGGGTGTTCCAGCAATTCACGAGATTACGTCGCCGAGCTGTTAACGACGGGACCCACCCTGCTCAACAAGATGTGTTAATTTCGCAATGTCATCTAACCATGAAACAGAACCAGATGACTTTCCATTTACACCGCGTGCAAGTGTATTACGAGGGCGTAATGTAGAACCGTTTGTTCCTACTCCGCCACCACGGCTCATGATTTCCATGACCTGTTTACGGTGCTCAGAGATACCTTCGCGTGAATCCTGAACATACGGCATTACGTAACAGTTAAAGTACGTAACGTCTGTATCCGCACCTGCTCCGTAAAGAACACGTCCAGCTGGAATGAAGTTTAGGCTTACTAGCTCTTGATAGAACTTTTCAAACCATTCCGTACGCTTTTCCTCAGTCTTCTCAACTGAAGCCAAACCAGTGGCATTTCTTTTGGCAATTTGCTCATAGAAGACTTCAAGCGGCTTCTCAATAACATCCAGTGAACGATTTACAATTCCTGTTTCCACTTCCTCTGGGTTGTCCAACACACTACGATACTCTTCATCTACTAGCACCTTTGCTGTCTTCTGTTCCCAATCGATGTCAACGATGAAACCTAAACCACGTGCAGGAAACTTTGGATCCTCTTTAATCGTTAGAACAACGAAGTCACCTTCAGCCAGAGTAAGCTTCTCAGTATCCTTAAACGTATACCGGTCAAGCATTACAAGCCTAGATACACCCTTATGCGTAATCTTCATATCCTCCGCAATTGGATGGACCTGTGGAAAAAGGCGTATATCCTGGTTCAATCTTTCAACATTAATATTCAATTTTTCTAGCACAACAGTCATTCTCACATCTCCCTTTGAATCTATTAAAAATACTTATGCTTATGATTTAAGTTATAAAATTAAAGTATCATATATCCATATGAATGACAACAGAAAAATCAATATATAGTGTTAAAATAATTTTTAACACCACTACATATTGATTTACAGATAAAAAAATCTTTTTTGTCAAACCAAAAATAGTATAATATATAAAGAAAAACAGAGGAAAAACTAGGTAAACTAAATTTTTTCGTCTTTTTTGAAGAATTTTGTCGGTTGCTTTTTACCTATAATAGAACAAACCCAGATATACCAAAGATTTCCGGTTTATTCCGGTAAAAAACGATTAAAAAATCATTTATCTTTTAAAATTCCATTCATCTGTTTTGTATCGTCTCTCTTCAATTTCATGTACATAGTTCAATTCATCATCTGTCAATTGATAAGGTTCAAGTACAATATTTAGTCCTTCCTCAAAACCTTCTTTAAAAGCTTGCTTCGCTTCTTCAAGCGTAACCGGAGTCTCCCTTAATGTATTAATAGCAACTGCTTTATTTTTAAAATTACGCTGCATTCTTTCTCTGAGACGATCACTTGAATATTTAAATAGATCAAATAATTTATCTTCATCTATATCTAGCAGGATCGAACCATGTTGAAGAATGACACCCTTCTGTCTCGTTTGTGCGCTCCCAGCTACTTTCCTTCCTTCAACAACAAGCTCGTACCAAGAAGGTGCATCAAAGCAAACGGCAGACCGTGGATTTTTTAATCCTTCACGCTCTTCATCCGTCTTAGGAACAGCAAAATATGCATCAAGACCAAGTTTGCGAAAGCCCTGCAAAACTCCTTCGGAAATAACACGGTATGCCTCTGTTACCGTTTTGGGCATATCAGGATGCTCTTCCGAAACAATCACACTATAGGTGAGCTCCTGATCGTGTAACACCCCTCTTCCGCCTGTTGGACGACGAACAAAACCAAGACCATATTTTTTCACAGCATCAAGATCAATTTCCCTTTCTACCTTTTGAAAATACCCAATTGAAAGAGTCGCTGGATTCCAACCATAAAAACGAATCGTCGGTGGAATTTTCCCCTCGCTATTCCAATCAAGTAACGCTTCGTCTAAAGCCATATTAAATGCTGGCGAACAATTGCCAGAATCAATAAATCTCCATACCTCTTTTTCCATACGAAACCCTCTTTGTTCAAAATTATTTGCCATTCCTTAGTCTATCAGAACAAAAATTGTTTTTCAAAATCAAAACCTCCAGAGAATTCCTTTGATTCTTTTTAACCACACGAATATAATAGAAAATGAGAGATAGAAAAAGGAGTAGATTGATTTTGGAATTTATTTTTATTGTTTTAGGTGGAATCATTGCATACGGAATTGTCACATTCTTCTACCAAAGAAAAATAGTAACTGTTTTAAGTGAAGAACAGTTTCGTGAAGGTTATCGCAAAGCTCAGCTGATCGATGTCCGTGAACCAAACGAATTTGACGGGGGTCATATTCTAGGTGCACGTAATATACCTTTATCCCAGATGAAACAACGATTAACAGAAATCAGACCTGATAAACCAGTCTACTTATACTGCCAAAACACTGTTCGTAGCGGCCGTGCAGCACAATTACTACGTAGAAAAGGCTATAAAGACCTTTACCAGCTACAAGGCGGCTTTAAAAAGTGGTCAGGTAAAATAAAGAAAAAATAACCTATTCCTTCATTGGAATAGGTTTTTTCATGATAAAATATGGAAAGAATAACCTGAGGTGATACTTTGAACATTTTGAAAGGTCTTTACCATACCATCTACCACCCAAGACTAATCATCATTCCGCTTCTCGTAAACGTCATTCTAACATTCATTGGAATAGTAGGCTTTTATATGGGATTTACCACATTCAAGTTCTACAACTTCGACATCTACTTACCCCATGGGAGCTCACTTATAGATCCTTTCCAGAAATCATTAACTAATAATATGCTACTTTCTAGTATAGCCACCATAGTAATTCAATTAATAAAAAGCTACGCACTTAGCATGTACTTCGGCTCCATGAAATGCTTTTTAGAAGGACCTGATAATACATATTCCATCTTAAAAATAGCACCCTATTACTTTGATAGGATGTTGAGGTTCTCGATAATCGAATTCTTCATCAGTGGAGTACTCTTCATTTTTTCAAATATTTTTTGGCCATTAGCCTTATTGGGAATTTTAATTGTAGTTTTTTACACCCTAACCCCATACATTATTGTTTTAGAAGACACCACGGTTAGGGACGCAATTGCAAAGTCACCAAAACTATTTATTAAAAACTTAGGAACAATATTTTTTATTGGACTGTTAACCCTGATTTTGACATATTTAATTACCAAGCTTCCGTTTACTGATAAAAAATTAGCGTATTATATAGGAACACTATTTTATAGTTTTATTGGGACCACCATGATATTTGCGGTGATGAATTGTTTACATAAAAGCATATATACATTCAGTCTTCCATCTAAAAAAGTAAAAAAGTCAAGAAAACTGTTCCCGCCACTCTGGATTGCTGCACTTTTATTACCATTATTAGGGGCTTGGATGATTATTAATTAATGAGAGAAGTTTTAAATGAATGATTTAGAAGAAATTTAAATGATGTAATCTAACAAACAAAAAGGTTGTTGTATATCAATTAAGTTTCTATACAAAACGGTATACTAAAAAGTTGTTTTCGGTATAGCATTTATCGTTTTGCGGGTGGGTGATATACCGTTTAGGGCGTTTGCGGTATACCATTTATCGTTTTACGGGTGGGTGATATACCGTTTAGGGTGTTTGCGGTATACCATTTATCGTTTTACAGTTGGGTGATATACCGTTTAGGATGTTTGCGGTATATTATTTATCGTTTCGCGACATAGTGATATTCCGATTATGGTACTTACGTTACCCTTTTTTAAAAATCAGCCGTCAATAAGGAATGATTGAGCACTTTGCGTTACTCTTTTCTTCATCTCAATCAAAAAACGGGTACGATTCCAAAGCTTGCGTTACTCTTTTATTAACTTCAATCGCAAATTGGTCACGAATCCTAAATTAATCTTTTATGCACAAAAAAAAAGACCAACCATATTGGCTGATCTTTCAGGTGCCTAGCGACGTCCTACTCTCACAGGGACAAGGTCCCAACTACCATCGGCGCTGAAGAGC
>NZ_LMBW01000002.1:625809-626081 GCF_001439915.1 Fredinandcohnia humi
ATTTACATTCATGAAGTGATTTGTCTAGTTTCGCGAGCTACATCCTACGGTAATTTCACTCTCTCCTACGAAGTCAAAGAACGACTTCTTGTCAAGAGTTCCAACTCCCTATGGATGTGAGCAAGCTCGCTCCACATTTCGTTTTTGGTTAAGTCCTCGATCGATTAGTATCAGTCAGCTGCACATGTCACCATACTTACACCCCTGACCTATCAACCTCGTCATCTTCGAGGGATCTTACTAGTTTAACACTATGGGAAATCTCATCTTGA
>NZ_LMBW01000020.1:0-203 GCF_001439915.1 Fredinandcohnia humi
GGTCCATATTGAAGTCTCCCGTAGGCGTGCGGCAAAGCAAGTGTTCCTTGAACGTTATTTGCTACGGATTCACACGCTGCATTTGAAATATCATCTACTGGTAAAATTACAACATAATTTCTTACGCCCACTTTTCCATTTTCTCTGCGATATCCATATAACTGCATCATCCATTACCACCTTTGAGTTTTAATATTATGGGT
>NZ_LMBW01000020.1:221-329 GCF_001439915.1 Fredinandcohnia humi
CCCAATTTCAATGCCATATTTTAATACTGAAGTACCTAAATCTAATGCTTGGAGAGCAATTTTATGCCCATACGGAATATCACCCTTTGCGACTACCTCGACTGTTGA
>NZ_LMBW01000020.1:402-26239 GCF_001439915.1 Fredinandcohnia humi
CGGCTTCTTTTCACCAACAGCTGAAGCTGCTGAACTTGCTTTGCTCACTTCACATACCTCCTTCATCATTATGAAATTTAGGAGTAGAGTCATCCTAGGAGCAGTGACCCTACCACTTGGGTATCATTAAATCATTCACAGAAAAATTAGTCAATACTCACTTTTAAGAATTTTCAGAACAAATTATATAAACACTATATTCATACTATTTCGCAAACTCTTTGAAGGACTGAATGTGTAGTCTCGCATAGCAAGGGTTTATTTGATAGAAAGCGTTAAGTTAGGGAAATTTATACAACCGCTTTGTAAAGACGTATGTAATGATCCCTAAGAAAATACTTTTAAAATATAACGAAGTTTTCAAATATTTTTTTTGGTTTCTTTGGGATTTCTTTATGGTCAGACTCCCACTAGCCTTGCATGAAAGTAAATAAATTCTTTTTGGATGGATACCCTCTGTCCATTACATAGGTGGCATTATCTTCTTCAAAGATGAAATCGGAGCTTTCAAAATCACTCACGGTGCCTGTAGATGGAACAATTTTATCTGGATAAACAGTGTATGGAGAGGCAACAACTAGTCGAGTATGCATTTTAACTGTATGTGTCCTTTTGAGATATAAGACCAATCACAAAGGTTTTCTGGTAATCGAAATTCGGTTGAATCTACAATATTTAACCGACCAATTCCGTCTGGAATTCCCTTATTCGCTTGTGTAAGCCGCTTAATTTTTCTAACCACTTTTTCAAAAGAGTTTTAATGACATCTAAAAATACTCCAGCAATTATATGGTTATTGTTTTTTACAAATTTTCTATTCTCTATATAAAATAAAATTAGTCAAAATATTTATAAAATATTGAATTATGAATCAAATGGTGATTTAATAAATATATATTGGTTGGGTCACTATGCCATGATTTCAGAGGCTAGGAAGAATTTCAAAGTTTTATACCATATCTAAAATCAAAAGGAGGTTAGAAGAAGTTAGATTCTTAATTTGCCACACAAATTGGGAGGTACTGATTATGAAGGATGTTGAAGTAACAGTTATGCGGTTTGATCCACAAACAGACGATGAGCCTAAGTATGAAACATTTCAAATTGAAGCCAAAAAAAATATGACGGTATTGGATAGCTTGTTTTTAATTGTCGAGGATCAGGATCCTAGTTTATCTTTCCGGTGTGCTTGCAGACTTGGAATGTGCGGTTCCTGCGGGATGGTTATTAATGGGCGAGGCCGTTTAGCATGCCGAACTAAAATCGAACATTTAGGGGACAAAATACTAGTTCAACCTATGAGGAACATGGACGTAATAAAAGATTTAGCCGTCAATATGGATAAATTCTTTCAAAATTGGGAGAAGGTAAAACCTTATTTTGTTCCAAAAGAAAATACGGATGAGTTTGCTATTATTCCTCCATCATCAGGAAGACGAGAAATCATAGATGAAAATCAAGATTGTATTACTTGCGGATTGTGTTTTCAATCCTGTAATACAGTTTCACTTAGAGGTGTCGATGAGTTTATCGGTCCAGCCGCCTTAAACCGTGCTTATAATTTGATTGCAGATGAAAGAGATGGAGCTAGAGAGGAAAGGCTAGACATGGTGGTAGAAACAGATGGGGCATTTGGATGCCGTTCTTTTAGTGCTTGTGTAGAAGTTTGTCCAAAAGGAATTAAACCAATGGCAACAATCCAGAAAATCAAAATGAAGCAGTTGAAAAGAGCGATAGGTATGAAGTGGTAATTCGATTAAACAATAGGAGATGTTGGGAATGGCTTCAACTAGTTTGCAAACAAGTAAAAGTGTTCAAAAAGTAAAAGTGAAACAACGTCCTTTTGTTGGCTATATTGCATGGATAGTTCAAAGAGTTACAGCATTAATCCTACTATTTTGTTTACCATTAAAAATCTATAGTGGTTATGCAATGGTCGGAAAACTTCCAGGTATCGGTATATTCTCTGCTCTACACTTAAACGCTTTATTAGATGCTCTCTTAATCTTTGCTTTAATTTTCCATGCTTTATATGGTTTTAGGGTGATTCTAATTGATATCGGTATTTTAAAAGATAATCGAAGTGTGTTTACTATTTTTACCGTTATTGGTGCGGTTTTATGTGCCCTCATGTTTTATGTCATTGTGTCCTAGTTACATATTATTATATTATTTTCACTAAAAAAAGTAGGTGAACTCGTTGGAACACGTAGAAACAGATATTCTAATTTTGGGAAGTGGCGGTGCTGGTTTATTTGCAGCTCATCATGCAGCTGATCAGAACCCCAATTTAAAAATTATCGTTTCAGCAAAAGGGTTAATCGGAAAAAGCGGATGTACCCGTATGGTACAAGGCGGATATAATGTTGTACTTCATCCAGATGATTCGTTTGAAAAGCATTTTAAGGATACGATCAAAGGTGGGGGTGGAATCAACGATCAGGAGCTGGCATGGACGCTAGTAAATGATGCGCCTAAAAGAATCAGAGAGTTAGAAACAAAAATGGGAGTCTTTTTTGATAGAAATGAAGATGGAACGATTCACCAAAAACCCTTTGCTGGTCAAACATTCGACCGGACTGTTCATAAGGGAGACTTAACAGGAATTGAAATTATTTCTCGGATGCGTGATCAGCTTTATGCTAAGCCAAACGTCACCGCGTGGGATGAAGTAAGGGCTATTGATATATTATTTGATGAAGAAAAACACAGAGTAGCTGGGTGTTTAATGCTCAATATGAGAACCGGCGAATTTATTGTAGTTCACTGCAAAGCTGTTATTGTTGGGACGGGCGGTGCCGCCACAATGTACAAGATTGCAACACCTAGCCTTGAGAAATCGGGAGATGGAATGGCTATGTGTTACCGAGCTGGAACAGAGTTTTTGGATATGGAAATGATGCAATTCCATCCAACAGGACTACTTGCCGAGAATTCACGGTTAAATGGGGGTGTTCTGGAAGAAGGCCTTCGTGGAGCTGGGGGCTATTTAATAAATTCTCTTGGAGAAAGATTTATGAAAAATTACGATCCGGAACGTATGGAGCGCTCTACAAGAGATCGGGTTTCAAGAGCAGCCTACATGGAAATCATGGAAGGTCGCGGAACTCCGTTGGGTGGGGTATACGTGGATGTATCCCATCTTGGGAAAGAAAATGTACGGCAAATGTTCCCTGGCATGGTAGAACGATGCAGGGATGTTGGTAAAGATTTAAGCACGGAGCCAGTAGAGATTTCCCCAGCAGCCCACTTTCATATGGGAGGGGTAAGGATAACGAACAACTGTGAATCGAATATTGCCGGGTTATTTGTGGCCGGAGAGGATGCAGGTGGAGTACATGGAGCAAACCGCCTAGGCGGAAATGGTGTTTGTGACTCAACTGTATTTGGTGCCAGAGCAGGCGATGCGGCCGTTTCCTATATTAATACCATCGGCACTATTGGAAAAATATCGGATGCCCAAGTTCAGTCCTTTATTGATGATACTGTAAAGCCTTTTAATAATGTGGAAGGAGAAAATCCTTTTTATATTCGTAATGATTTGAAAACCTTAATGTGGGAAAAAGTTGGTCTGGTCCGAAATGGGAATGATCTAGAGATTGCTTTAAGTGAACTTAGAGTATTAGAAAAGCGAATTGAGCTTGTATCTTTGAAAGGTTCACGACACTATAATCTAGCATGGCAAGAATTTTTAAATGTTCGTAATCTGGTAACGATAGCCAAGATGGTTACGGCTAGTGCCCTAATGCGTACTGAAAGCAGAGGCTCTCACTACAGAGAGGATTATCAGGAAAGCAATGATGAACAATGGCTAAGCAATATATATGTGACCAAGGGCGAAGACGGAGAACCCCGCTATCGTGTAGAAAAAACTAAACAAACCCGTATCGATTTGGCAAGAATTGAAGGATATAAGATCGAAGTGGCTTCCAAATAACTAGAAAAAGGAGTGGTCTCTGTGACAGTTGCCGATTATGCTGCAGATTATAAGCATGTTTGGGGAGTGGACAAAGATTTTTATAAAAGTGTCGAGGAATCCTGCAAAACTCTTTATATTGAATCCCTTAAAGATTTACCACCTGATGTTAGAACTGCCTTAGAAAGAGCTTACGAAAATGAAGAATTAGAAAGTGGTAAAGAGATTCTAGCAACACTCATCAAGACTGTTTCCACTGCGGATGATCAAAAATTATTAATCTGCCAAGACACAGGAATTCCAGTATACTTTGTAAAAGTAGGAAATCAAGTGCGGTTTGATGGTCTAAGACTAGAGCAGGCAATTAGAAAAGGAACGGAACGGGCAACGCTGGAGCATCCATTAAGAAGCAGTATTGTAAACACATTAACAAGAAAAAACCATGGCACTTCTACCGGAAACCAAGTCCCTATTATTAACTATGAATTTGTTGAAGGGGATCAAATTGAAATTTTAATTGTTCCTAAGGGATCAGGTTCTGAAAACATGAGTTATTTAAAAATGTTAACGCCCGCCGCCGGTATTGAAGGGATTAAAAAATACGTCTTAGAATGTGTGTTTGAATCTGGCGCCAACCCATGTCCTCCTACAATCGTGGGAATCGGAATCGGTGGAACAGCAGACAAATGTGCAGCACTTGCAAAAAAAGCTGCGGCACGTGAAGTTGGTTCTCCTAATCCGGATCCAAATGTACGGAAACTAGAGGAGGAGCTGTTTACTTTAATAAATAAATTGGGCTTGGGTGCACAAGGCTTAGGAGGAAGTACGACAGCATTAGCAGTCCATATTGAAGCAGCAGATACGCATATGACATGTAACCCTGTAGCTGTCAATATGATGTGTTGGCCTGCGCGAAGAATGAGAGCTATCTTCATTCAAGGGGAAGAACCTAGAATTTCATTTTAATGAGACTTCCCAAAAATTAATCACCTATCTAAGCTCAATTTCATCTCCCCAGTTAGGGAGATGAAATTGAGTAAAAGAAAACCTTGTTCCTTTCATCCATAAATATTACTGATAGTCACTAATTAAGCTGGAGGTTTTCAAATGAGTAGCGAGCTTCAATTAGAAAAATCCACCGTCCTCAATTCGAAAATACCATTTATAAAGTCACAAAATCTTCCAGGTATTAGTTTAACATTTGTTATTGGGCTAATCGCCCATTCTTTGGGAAAGGATTTCCCCCTAATCGGCGGAGCTGTCATTGCCATTGTTATCGGAGTCCTCATGAGACAGTTTCTTGTTATTCCCGAGGAATTTTATCCTGGAATCGGCTATACTCTTAAAAAGTTATTAAAACTAGCTATTATTCTTCTTGGCTTTAGTTTTAGTTTTTCTGAAATCTTTCAGCTTGGAATAAATACGGCAATTATCGTATTAGTTGCAGTCATCCTCGGTATTGGCCTAACCTATTTCATCGGAAGGTTATTTAAACTCAAAGGGAATATTCCTCTTCTCATTAGTTTAGGGACTGGAATATGTGGGGCCACAGCAATTGCCACTACAGGGCCAATCCTAAAAGCAAAAGATGAGGACATGGTCTATGCAATTAACACAATTTTTGCCTTTAATGTATTAGCTGTATTGATCTATCCCATTATTGGCCATTTGCTTTCCATGCCAGATAGTATGTTTGGAGCATGGGCAGGTATAGCAATCCATGACACCTCTTCTGTTGTCGCAGCTGGTTATAGTTACAGTACAGAAGCTGGTGATGCATCCGTAGTCATTAAATTGATTAGGACATTAATGCTAGTGCCAGTTGCTGTCCTATTATCAATTTTTATTTCTATTAAAAACAAAACGGCGAATTCCGATCAGAAAAAAGTAAAAATGAGTAATGTCTTTCCATTCTTTATATTATTTTTTGCTGGAGCTGCTGCGATAAATACGACTTTTCCTTTGCCATCCAGCTTTATCGAGCCCACTACTTTCATTGCTAAATTTGTCATTTTAATGGTCATGGCCAGTGTAGGTCTAGGAACTGATTTAAAAAAGATTAAATCTGTAGGGATACGCCCCTTAATGGTTGGTTTAATTTCATCCATTATCATGGGAACTATCAGCTTACTCCTAATTATTATCCTTTTTTAATAAATTTTATAGAATAATCGTTTAGTTGCCTTTAGGATCGCAAGGTTTGATAAATCCAATAGGAGGGGTACTATGGCACATTATAGATTAAAGGCTCCGTTGATAGATGAAGATATTAAGAAATTATATGCAGGGGATACAGTCACTTTAGATGGGATCATTTTCGGAATCCGTGATGCAAATCTAATTCGCCTTTTTGATAAGAAGGTGGAACTGCCAGCTGACCTTGTTCCACAATTACAAGGATCAATCGGTCTCCATACGGCTCCGGGAGTCAGAAAGTTAGAGGACGGTACATATGAAAAGGTGAGCATTGGCACGACTACAAGCTATCGTATGGATCGTTTTACCAGGGGATTAATGCAAAATTATGGCATGAAAGTCATTATTGGAAAAGGAGGACTCCTCGAGGATGGGAGTCAGGCATGTGTTGATTTTAATGGTTGTTATTTTTCTATCCTTGGGGGATCGGCAGCATTGGAGACAACGCAGGTAGAAGCCATTGAGGATGTATGGTGGGAAGACCTGATGCCTGAAGCCATATGGAAATTCAGGGTAAAGGATTTTGGGCCTTTAATTGTCTCTATTGATTCTCATGGGAACAATAAATACAAGGATATTAAGAAAATTGCAAGAGCAAATCTAGATACTATATTAAAACAAATTTAGACAAATGAACGGATCAAGGCAAAAGTCCTATTTCAAATTGGATTCTTGCCTTTTAGTTCTAGTTTTTTCAGTTTGATAAATAAGGGGGGCATTACATGGAGGAAGGTTGGATCTTCCTATTCCTGATTGTCCTAATATCTTCTTTACTGCAAACAAGTACGGGCTACGGATTTTCAGTTATAACCACACCGTTTTTATTTTTGATCTATCCCGTGCATACGGCGATTCAAATTAGTATTATTCTTTCCCTTTGTCTTTCCATATTTATGATCTTTAAAATAGGAAAAGAAATCGATAAAGCCCTGTTAATACGTTTAATAAAAGGAAGTAGTGTAGGAACTCTTTTAGGAATTCCGATTTATCTTTATTTGGATGTCACCATACTAAAGATCATCGTGGGTGTACTGATTCTGATTTTCACGGTTCTTCTTATTTTAAAACTAACCATTTACCAAACAAAGAAAAGGGACATCTTGACTGGTGGAATATCTGGCCTTCTAACGACAAGCATAGGAATACCCGGTCCACCTCTGTTACTGTATTTTTCTGGGAGTGGAATGGATAAAGACAGCTTTCGGAATATTCCATTAGTCTACAATCTCTTTGTCTATTTCATTAGCTTAATTTTTCAAATCATATTTAGTGGTACAACTTCAGTCGTTTGGAATTCTTCCCTTATTTCCATTCCTGCGCTGTTTTTAGGCATATTGCTGGGGCAGTTCCTTTTTAAGAAGGTCAGCCAGAGCACTTTTCGATTGATTTCCTATCTGATTCTACTCTTTACAGGCGGTTATTTGATTATCATGAACCTCTTTAACGTTACTTAAGGAAAATTATCCAGACTTTAATACAAAACAAAAAACGTGCAGCTCTTTTGAACTGACCTAGTGATTTGAGACAATAGAAAAAACACCTAAGCTACCTGTTCCCTATATTCAATTGGGATAAGGTAGTTTAATTTTGCTTGAAGTCGGATACTGTTTGCCGATCGGTTGGGAAAAAAGATACATCTCCCCCTTTCTGTGCCACATCATCCATATCATTATCTAAGAGTCATTTACAATTCCCAATTCCTCCATGATTTCACGATTGGAGTATTGTCCTGACATTTTCATTTCAATTGCTTTCATTGTTGTCTCATATGAGTAAAAATTCTTAGTTCTCTCCATAAGAAAAGCACCTCCTGCATGTCATATTTATAAATACGACTTGAGGGGTGTTTATTCCTTTGTCTCATTTAATTAGGTCTCTTCACTTTGAACTGTACGTTTCTTATTCCCTTCTTTTTCTCAAAAATAAATATCAAAAAAAAGCTTTATACTTACAAGCAGAATTAAGTACGCAGCAATTCTCTTTAATGTTATTGAATTCAATCGTTTTGTTATACGTCCGCCAATTTGGGCACCCGCGATTCCCCCTAAAATCAGCATAAACGCATAACCTGTGGGTATGGAGCTGATACCCAGTTTAGTAATTAAACTCCCCGATGCTAAAAGAAAACAAATAAGCAGACTGGAACCTATTGCAGTTTTTATAGGAAGCTTGAAAACAAAAATCATAAGTGGTACAAAAATAAATCCCGCCGCAATTCCTACTAATCCCCCTGAAATACCTATCATAAAACAGGCCAGTACAGTTAGGATGATTGAAAAAATGGTAAAGTTAAAAGGTTCCGATTCCTCATTTGATTTATAGGGTATTTGCATTACAATGGCAGCCGTAACAGCCAGAAAAGCAAAGATTGTACGTAAAAGAAAGTCAGAGGAATAGGAAGCTAATAGAACCCCAATCATGCCGCCAATAAACGCGGGAATACCCATGATTAAGACTACTTTCCGTACGACAAGTTTGTGCCGTATATAATAAAAGCCACCAGAAAGCGTTGAAAAAAAAGTTTGCATAATAGAAAAACCAGCTATCGTGTGCATCGGAAAAGTTTTACCTGTCAGCAAAGGAAAAACAAACATTAGCATAAAGACTAAAATAATTCCTCCTCCAATTGATAACAAGCCCGTAAATATTCCAGATAAAAAACCGATTAACAACATAGTTACATACATCTTTGAGCTCCTTAATTTATTTCATGGGTAATCCTTAAACTCCTCTGGGTAGTACTTATTTGGGCAACATGAATTACGATATTATTCATCCTCGGCTATAACAATAAGATCAGATCCGTATAATCATTAAAAAATCATAGGTTTCAGACTTAAATATAATTTGGATATTTTTGATAAATACACTTCGGAGAACAGGTGAAAAAAAACTATTTAGAAATAGATTGGTTTGATAATGATGTTTACTTAATATTTATAACCCAAAGACCCAACCAATAATTTCATTAAATCACAATTTTAACAAATATTCAATATTTTCCTAATATTATATATACTTATTTTACATATAAACACCAATTCATCTTTTTGGTTATAACCAAAGTGTATTAAGGGTATTTTTGCAAATCCCCTCGATAAGGTTTATTATGAAAAATCCCTTCTGAGATGTAAAAGACTCCGAAGGGATTTCGTAATATTGGATCGAGGGATTGATCATCCATACATAAAAAATGACCCACCCTTTATCGGACAGGTCATTTTTCATAGATACAATTTCAAATCGAACTATATTAATCTTACTCTCTATTCCTCATCAATACCCCGATACCGCTTATATGGCAGTGGATTCCATGTTCGGTAATCGAGATCCGCTTTGCTTAAGGCAGCAGGAATATCTTCCAGGATTTTTTTCGCTACCTCTAGTTCGCGCTCAGCTTCCGATTTATCCTGATACAAAAATTCATCGGATGCTTTTTCCAATGCTCCGTCCACTTTTTCTTTCAAGTCCTCGACGACCATTTCCTGCTGTCGATAAATCGCTTCTCGGGCTTCCGTTACCCACACCGGCTGCACGGAACGAAGGTGGTCTGCCACATAACTAAATTCGTCAAAGACCTCCTTGTACACACGGTCCGCATTTTCGCGTATATCCTTTACGGCTGTTTCTAAATCCTCAATCGTAAGTTCATTCACTTCTAATGGGCGCCTGCGTTTGGAACCGCCTATTCCTTTCGAATGCAGATAATAAGGAAAAATAGACTTGATGGTTTTTCCAACAGGTGCAATTGCAAGCCCATCCTCATCGATTCCTTTAGGCTGCACCCCCTGCATCGCAATACGGGCAGATTCTGGTCTTACAATTTCCTTCGGCGGTAAAACACCATACCGTAGCAATTCACGGATACCCGTTCCAGAAATATTGATTCGATAGCGATCATCATGCGGGCAAGTTTGCTCTGTTGCCGGGTTATCACAGCGTGTGCAATAGAACACCTCATGGAATAACCGAATATCAATTCCTAGTTCCTCATTCGTAAACGTATCAAAAATCGAATGACTAGCATATTTATCATAAAAATCACCAACACCCGCGTGATCTCGGCCAATTAATGCATGGGTACAGCCGTAATTTTTCATGATAAGTGCATGGAGAACTGCTTCGCGAGGACCTGCAAAAATGTAGGTCACACGCAATGGTGAAAGAATGGTTCTCTCCTTTGGATAATACGTATCAAGCACAGCCTGATAAGATAACATACGGTATTCATGTCTTGTATATTCACGCTTTGCCATCTCAACTAAAGGCTGAACAAACAATCCATCCATTTCTTCAAGTGCATTGCGATGAATGTATTCGTGACCGCGATGCAACGGGTTTGCACCGGTAATAAAACCCGCTACAGATTTGAATTTTTTCTCCTCATAAAACAGTTTCCATGTATCTTTCGGCTCAATTCGTATTTTTTCAAAAGGCCCCCAATGGACACGGCGCAGTAACTGAATGGGTCCACCTAATGCAGTATCCCCCATCCTTCGATAAATGGAATCAACACCAGGGTGATTGCGGTCAGTTGTACCAAATAGTTGCTGTGCTCGGAAATTGCGGTCATAGTCGAAAATATCGTCTAGCTGTAAAATAGCTACCGGTTCCTTCGATTCATCCACTAATGCGACCTCATCTCCCACCGATAGGGTTTGAATCACTTGTTTATTTACATCGCCAATAGGTGCGAAACTAAGCGGAACAGGCCAAACAATTCCATTTGCGAGACGCCCATCTTTTAATACTGATTTATAGTCCGCTTCATTCATAAACCCTTCATTCGGAGAAAGTACACCTGTAGCTATCATTTCAAGCGTGATGACGGCCTCCAAATCAACCATAATATATGGAAGCTGCTTTGCCCGCTCCATCGCTCTATCTCGTTCATCTCCAGTTAAAACACGGTCAACTAATTTTCCTCCATGTGGCTGTTGAGGATAATTTGTCACTTTTTCTTCTACATTTATTTCTTTATTCATTACCAAATCCGTCTCATCCCCCTTAATACATGTTTAATAGATTCAAATGATTTTCATACTATTAATAAACCCTATGCCAAAAATACGATTTTATCATACATTTATTCCGCCTTTTTAAAGCCTGTATGTGCCCGGACAGAGACTTCAGCATAGCGTCTATAATCATTTTCTTTCGAGAAAATGGTTCCAAGATAACCACCAAGAAAGCCTAATGGCACACTCACAAGTGCAGGATTATCGATTGGGAAGATTGGATTTCCTACAAATAGTGCGGCCCCTTCAACTGGTGAGAATACGCTAGGGCTAATCGATACTAGAACTAATGCTGAGATCAACCCGGAAAGAACTGCCCAAATTGCACCCGATGTATTAAAGCGCTTCCAATATACTGTGTACAAAATGACTGGCAAATTTGCACTTGCTGCGATACAAAATGCTAATGAAACTAGGAAGGCTACGTTTAAGTATTGAGCACCTAATGATAATAAAATGGATAGAACAGATACCCCTAATGCCGCATAGCGTGCTGCAAGCATTTGCTGTTTTTCTGTTACCTCACCTTTTTTAATAATTTGTCCATAAATATCATGTGCAAATGCAGATGCTCCAGATAACACGAGACCAGCCACTACCGCCAAGATTGTCGCAAATGCAACTGCAGATATGAAAGCAAATAAGATATTCCCGCCGATTGCCTTCGCTAGTAGTGGTGCAGCCATGTTTCCACCAGCATTTGCTGCGAGAATTTCACTTTCACCGACATAAATTGCTGCCCCAAAGCCAAGGAATAAGGTTAGAATATAAAAAATTCCAATCGTCCAAGTAGCCGTGATAACAGAACTTCTGGCAGTTTTTGCATCCTTAACCGTGAAAAAGCGCATCAAAATATGTGGAAGACCTGCTGTTCCAAGCACTAAGGCAAGCATTAATGAAAGCGTCCCCAGTGGATTTGTATATTTGATTCCTGGATTTAAATAATCTGCACCATGACTAGTTGCCGTTTTCACTTCAGTAAACATGGCCCCTATATTAAAGTTAAACTTCATTAGTACCAAGAACGAGATAATTACCATTCCTGCCATCAGAAGGACAGCTTTTGTAATCTGTACCCAACTAGTTGCAATCATTCCGCCAAAGAGAACGTAAATTGTCATCATAACCCCAACAATTAACACGGCTATCCAATACGGGATATCGAATAATAGCTGTATAAGTGCACCAGCCCCAACAAGTTGTGCAATCATGTAGAAAAGAACAATGGTAATTGTACTAAGCGCCGCAGCCCCTCTTACCTTTTTCGCATCAAAACGCGAATTAATCATATCCGCTAATGTATATTTACCAAGGTTACGCAATGGCTCTGCTACTAAAAACAATACAACTAAATACGCAATCAAAAATCCAATACTATAGAAAAACCCATCAAACCCTTTTAAAGCGATCATTCCTGCAATACCAAGGAAGGATGCCGCCGATAAATAATCACCAGCTATTGCTAATCCATTTTGCCAACCAGTCAATCCCCCACCTGCCGTATAAAAATCTCCAGTGGATTTTGTTTGTTTAGCTGCAAAATAAGTGATGATTAGCGTCAGAATAACGATTGCGAGAAAAAGAATAACTACTACCGGATCCATCTACCATACCCCCTTAGTTTAACTGCTCATTAACGATTTGCTCGGCTTCTTTATCAAATGTTGCTGCTCTTCTTACATAGATTGTACTTAACACCCAAACCATCACAAACTGTGAAACGGCAAAAATCCAAGTCCACGAAATGTCTCCAATTGCTGAGGTGTTTAAAAATGTGGTGTAAGAGGTGAAAATTGGCAATAAAAAGTAAAAAATCATAAAAAATACGGTCATCGGGACTATAAATTTATTCTTCCTGCTCAAAAATAGTTTAAACTGTGGACTACTTTTAACCTTTACATAATCTATACCTTTCTCCTTGCTATCAATCAATTTCTTTTGAGCCAAAATAGACCATCCCCTTCCATTGTATTTATAGACAATTATATATATTGTGAATATTATATAATTGAAAAATGGATGAACGGTCGAAAATTTATGGTGAATGGTTATGTATGGCCCGTGAATGGTTATAGGTTCAAGTCTATGATCTTATCATTTAAAAATATCAAAAATGGACTTACTTGCAGTACGACTTACAGGAATTTTAGAACGTTTTTTATCTTTTAGAGTCAAATTGCTCGTTCCGTTAAACCATGGGGTTATTTCTAAAACGTGATTTAGATTCACTAAATAACTGCGATGTGCACGGAAAAACATATGACCAGCCAACTGATCCTCTAATTCTTGTAAGGTCATCCGACTCATGATGACCTTATCCTCGGTATGAATCTCTACTAATCGATTATTGGGCACAGCGTAGTAAATAGAATCAGGAGAGACTACAACCATCCGTTCTCCATCATCAATTAAAATCTTGGTTAACATCGTTTGTGCCTTTTTTCCGGTTGCTTCACTACTATTCTTCCGATTCTTCAGGCTTTTGCGAATTCGCTTCATTGTCCTTCGAAATCTTGTTTCATCATATGGTTTTAATAAGTAGTCAACTGCTTCTACTTCAAAAGCATCCATTGCATATTCATCATATGCAGTGGTGAATACAAACAAAGGAATCGTGTCTGTCTCCTGTTTCATAATATATTTTGCTGCCTCAATTCCTGTGAAACCCGGCATCTCTACGTCAAGAAAAATAACATCCGGCCGATGTTCAGAATATAGTTCTATTAATTGTTCACCCGTTTCCGCATGTGGGGTAAGAATAATTCCCTTCTCATCCTTCAATAGATACAGCAATTCCTTTCTTGCCATCATCTCATCTTCAGCTATCATCGCACGAATGTTCATCCCATCACCTGCTTTTCTTCGATATGATTTGGAATTGGAATCGAAAACTTCACTTCACTGCCCCCATCGGACAAATTTCGAATATGCAATCTCGCTGACTCTCCCAATAAATGGACTAATCGTTGGTTTACATTATATATACCTATCCCGCCATTATTCGTACTTACTAATGGCTGTTGGCCTACAATCGGTAAAATATGTGCAGGAAAACCTTCGCCATTATCCCTTACTGAAACGGCAAGTATCCCATTCTCTTTTTCTATTATAATTTCAACCTTTGCATCATCTGTTACATTCTTTAAACCATGTTCAACCGAATTTTCAATCAAGGGCTGAATGCTCGATGGCGGAATATAAATATTGGAAAGATCAGCCGGCTTTACGAAAGTAATTTGTAATCTTCCTTTAAATCGTTCTTGAATAATAGATGTATAGGCTTCAGCGTGTTCACACTCTTTTTCAAGTTCAACCAGTGATTTCGATACTAAGCGTATATTAAACCTCATATAACTAGCTAACTGTAGTGTTAAGAGACGAGCCTTCGCCGGATTTTCCCGAAACAAACCGGCTATTAATTGAAGGGTGTTAAATAAAAAATGTGGATTGATTTGTGCTTGTAAATTCCTTAACTCTGCATCTCGAATATGTGCTTTTAGTTTTTCCGTCCCCAGCATATTCAATTGATCTGAAATAAATTGCCCTAGCCCTTGTGCCATCATCATTTCAACTGGAGAAATATGTTCTTCTTTACGGAAATAGAAAGTAATCAGATACGTTACATGATCATCTTCAATAATTGGAATGAAAATAGCTGCCTCAAGACTGCATTTTTTATGTGTACACATTAAATCAGATTTCTCGTGTGTAACCTGAATTTTTTTTGAATTAATTGCCTTTTGTGCTAGACGTGCCGTAATCAGATCACCAAAATGATGATGATCGTCTCCCAGACCTTTATGGGCTAAGACCTCCTTTTGATCTGTAATGGAAACAGCAGCGAGCCTCAGGCGACTATATAATAAATTTGCTAAGCCATTCGCCACGTCAAAAGGGGAGTCTTTTTTTAAAAATGGAAGTGCTTCCTTCGCGATCGTTAATGCCTGTTTCGATGCGAGCGCTGCCTCATTTTCTTGTTCACGTAAAACAATTCCGATCATCGCTGTAAAAATAGCAATCGCTGCACTATTTGATAACACAAGCGGTAAGCCGATTGTATTGACAAGTGTAATCATATCTAGTCTATCTGTGTAGATAATAAGTAATAATTGCATGTGTAAAACCGGAGGAAAGACCCCAATAAATAATGCCTTCAGCGGTGAAATAACACGTTCGTTAGAAAAAAAACGTGCCGTTAAACCTGCCAGTAGGCCTGTAATGGGATTAACAAGAGCATTTGCCAATCCCCCAACACCGCCTAGAAAGAGTAGATGGATCCCAGTAATAACTCCAGCGCCAAAACCAAGTATCGGTCCACCTAATAAACCGGCTATCACTATCGCAACAAGGCTCATGCTAACAATTAAGTGTTGATCCTCTACTGGAAAAATAATTAATTGATGACTGAAAAATCCATCTTCATGTATGACAATTCCTGTAACCGTACTTGCAATTCCAAATAAACCAAACACCCCTGCATGAACGATTGACATCTTCACACTATAATTACGGTACAATAACGACCTGAATCCCGGTGTCCGAGTCATCACAAATGCAAGAATAAGAAGTAGTCCCAAACGTTCAAATAAAATAATCGTTAAGCTTTCCATTTCTTTTCTCCCCTTGAAGCGATGCCGGACTGCGACCTGATATAAAACTTGTTAAATTCTGCGATGGATTGGGATTGCCTACTTGAAAGAATAGTGCCCAAATATGCCCCCAGAAATCCAATTGGAATTGTAATAATGCCTGGATTATATAAGGAAAACACTGCCTCTCCTCGAATCCATCCATCAAGTGGATTCATGATATAAGGACCTAACATGACAAAAACTAAAGATGCAACAAGACCACTAAGCATTCCCATTATGACTCCCACTTGAGTAAAACGCTTCCAATAAATCGTTAATAAAAGAACCGGAAAAATACTTGATGCTGCAACAATGAAAGTCATCGATACTAGAAATGTTACATTAATGGTCTCCAATCGTAGGGCAAATATAGTGGAAATCAACCCGATTCCTAATGCTGACCAACGTGCTGCCCTCAATTGTTCCTTCTCTGTTGATTTCCCTTTTTTCAAGATATGGTGGAATATGTCATGGGCAAAAGCAGTTGTGGCAGAAATAACGAGACCTGCAACGACTGCAACAATGGTTGTAAAGGCAATTGCAGAAACAAATGCCAACAGGAAGTCACCACCAACCGCCTTAGCAAGTAAGGGGGCAGCTAAATTTCCAGTAGGATCGAGTGCCATTAGCGAATCATATCCTAAGAATGCGACAGTCCCAAAACCTAAGACAAGTGTCATCACATAAAAAGTTCCAATAATCCATGTTGCGCTTAAAAGTGACTTGCGAACCTCAAATGTATTACTAACCGTAAATAGTCGTATTAATATATGAGGTAACCCTGCAGTCCCAAGCACTAAAGCAAGTTGAAGTGAAAGGAATTCCAGCGGATTATCAAATAAATTTCCAGGAAGGAAAAAATTTTCTCCCAATGGCGTACCTGTTTTTACTTCTGCAATTAATTTCGCAACATCCCAATCAAAATGGGAAAAAACGATAAGTGTGAGAAGAAATGTTCCTGACATAAGAAGAACAGTTTTGACTATCTGTACCCAAGAAGTCGCAATCATCCCGCCTACAACGACATAAAACGTCATTAATCCCCCTATCACCATGACTGAAATGGAGTAATCAAGATTAAGCAGTAAACGAAGTAAAAATCCTGAAGCAACAAGCTGAGGGATGATGTATAGGATTGAGATGATAAACGTACAAAAGGCCATAACTAATCGCATCTTATCACTTGGAAACCGTGAACAAATGACATCTCCAAGAGAATATGTACCAAGGCGATGTATCGGTTCAGCAATTAAAAATAAGACAACAAGATAAGAAACTAAAAAACCAATGGAATATAAAAAGCCATCATAGCCACGAATCGCAACCATCCCAACGATTCCGAGAAACGAGGCAGCACTGATGAAATCGCCAGCAATCGCCATTCCATTTTGAAAACCGGTTAATGTTCCAGCAGCAATATAAAACCGATTCGTTGTTTTACTTCGCTTGGCTGCCCAATATGTAATGATCAATGTACAAACAATGATATAAATGAGAAATAAAAAATATGTAGGATTCACAACGATTTCTCCTTATCGATGCCTTCCATCTGTTTTTCAATTTTAGTAGCAGTTCTATGATAAAGCCCGCAAAAGAACCATGTCATCGGAATTTGTAAAAATGCATACAACCATGCCCAGGAAATACTATAAATAAAGCTTGGCCGATTCATCACATCGGGAATGATAATAAGAGATAAAGGAAGCAAAAAATAAAACAGTAATGCAGCAGCCAAAGCAGGCGCCATCAATTGCCTTCTTTTACGAATCAATTGTAAAATTCGCTCCTTCATTCATTCGCCTCCTGTTTCGAAAATCTGAAAAATCTGTATAATATTTCAATTCAAATTGTACATGAAGACCAAAAACTTGTAAAGTTTATGGGAAACAGCTAGAAACAGTATTTTAAAGAAAATAAAGGGAAACTTAAATGCGAAAGTAGCTGCTATCATTATTGAGAAAATCGAAAAGCTGACACAATTAACTTGCGCGGCGACGCATATATCGCGCGCAATGCGCTTAAAAATGAGGGATAAAATGAATTATATCTGGGAAGCTATCATAATTTTATTTGCTGGGTTTTGCTTATTTCGGATTGCAGGTAAAAAAACAGTGTCTGAAATGACAGGATTAGAAACTATTACAATCTTGGCGATCGCGTCAACAACAGGTCACGCTATTTCGGAGCAAAGCTTAATTAAAACGATCATTGCCTTAAGTTCCCTTGTAGGACTTCTCTTACTCATTCAGTTTTTAACACTCAAATTTAATAAGATCGAAAAGTTATTTATAGGGGAGGCAACACCGGTTATCCAGGATGGAAGAATTTTATACAACAATCTAAAAAAGCTGCGCATGACCAATGTACAGTTAGAAGCAAGAATGCGGGAAAAAGGCATTTCTTCTATCACCGATATAGAATCGGCTTCGATTGAGGTTACTGGGGAGCTTGGATATGAGTTAACGAAAAAGGCTAAGCCGGTAACACTTGAGGAATTAGAGCAAATCATGACCCAATTACAATCGAATATCCTTCAACAACTTACCGCTAATGAACTTGGGAAATCAGTTCAGAATGGCCCAACGGATATCACAGTGGAAAAGTCTCCTCAAAAAAGTTAATTCACAAAGGCGCCTGACCCCCGCTGCGTTAATACTTTAACACACTGGGGGTCAGGCACCAGGACAACCATCATCTACCCACTGACTTTATTAATCGAAATAATTGAGCAGTTGTTCCTCGCAAATTATTGTATGTTGTTTCGGGGTTCATTGCTTCCTCAACTGTCATCGGTGTGTTCATAATGGAGAAATAGGATGTGATACCAAGTTCATTTAATTGGGTGGCATCTTCTGCAATACTGCCAGCTACCGCTATAACCGGAACCTGGTACTGTTCTGCCAGTCGAGCAATTCCCATTGGCACTTTTCCCATCGATGTTTGGGAATCCAATTTTCCTTCACCTGTTATTACAAAATTAGCATCGTGCATGAATTGTTCCACATCAAGAATAGATAGCACAACTTCAATTCCTGATTGTAGTTCCGCATTAAAAAAACCAAAAAAGGCGGCGCCTAATCCACCGGCTGCTCCGGCACCTTTCATTGTATGTATATCTTTACCTATTTCTTGATTCACAATGGTAGCAAAATGCTTAAGGCCATTATCCAGTTTTTTTACATCATCTTCTGATGCGCCTTTTTGAGGGCCGAAGACATATGCTGCGCCTTCCGTTCCATGAAGATAATTCGTAACATCGCAGGCTAGTTTAAATGTACAATCCGCCAAGATGGAATGAACGTTTTGGGTATCAATTCTATCAATATCCTGCAACACTCCCCCACCAAAGCCAACTTCATGACCGGATTGACCCATGAAACGGAAACCTAACGCCTGAAGCATCCCGACACCTGCATCATTTGTAGCACTTCCGCCTAAACCAATAACAAACTCCCTGCACCCTCTTTCGATGGCATCTAAAATGAGTTCACCGACACCAAATGTGGTGGTCAGAAAAGGATTTCGATCTTTCTGATGTACCAGGGGCAATCCGCATGCTGCCGCAACTTCAATGACAGCTGTTTTTCCATCCCCCAATATTCCATAGATGGCGTCAACCCTACTATTTAGCGGACCTGTAACACTGACATTAATGAACTGTCCATTTGTAGACTGAACTAATGCATCAACTGTACCTTCTCCACCATCAGCCAAAGGAAAAGCGATAATTTCTGCTTCTTCATACACTTCTCTAATTCCACTCGAGATCGCTTTGGATCCTTCAATCGATGAGATGCTTCCTTTAAATGAGTCAATGGCGATTATTACCTTCATCATTGATAACCTCCGTGACATAATTGAAATACAAATTCAAAGACCGCAGTCAACCTAATCTAGTTAACTACGGTCCCCCTTAATACTTAGGCTTTTGTTTTTACCTTTGATAGATTTCCAATAATTGCATCTGTAATTTCTTTCATATTATAGGTTCCACCGAGATCTCTCGTCAGAATTCCTTGACGGGTTGTTTCTTCGATCGCGAGGTTTATCTGTTTTGCTTCTTCTTTTAACCCTAAATGATCTAACATTAATGCAGCGCTTCCAATTGTACCAATTGGATTCGCAATTCCTTGTCCCGCAATATCTGGAGCTGAGCCGTGGACAGATTCAAACATACTAGGTGTGCGTCGTTCTGGATTAAGGTTAGCACTAGCCGCAATTCCTAGACTGCCAGCAAGCGCACTGCCAAGATCAGATAAAATATCAGCAAATAGATTAGATGCAACTACAACCTCAAGTTCCTCAGGATGTAAAACAAATTGTGCTGCCATCGCATCTACAAGCCATTGATCTGTTTCAACATCTGGATATTCTTTACTTACACGAGCAAAGACTTCATCCCATAATACCATTCCGTATTGCTGTGCATTGCTTTTCGTCACACTTGTTACCTTTTTTCTTTTCCGTGTTCTCGCTAGATCAAATGCAAATCGAATGATTCTTTCGCAGCCAAGTTCTGTAAATAAAGATGTTTGTACCGCTACTTCTTTACCATCTCCACGACCGGAAAAATTTCTTCCACCGATACCAGAGTATTCTCCCTCTGAATTTTCACGAACCAAAATCCAATTTAAATTATCTACATCTGGATGATTTAGGCGTCTTGGAACCCCCGGCAAAAATTCAACTGGGCGAATATTTGCCCATTGATCCAATCCCTGACAAATCGCTATGCGTAAACCCCATAGACTTACATGATCAGGTACTCCTGGAAATCCGACAGCACCAAAATAGATTGCATCATAATCTCTTAATCTTTCAACTCCATCTTCATCCATCATTTTACCATTCTCTAAATAGTATTCACAGCCCCACGGAAAGAAATCGTATTCAAAATCGAAATTCCCATTTGACTCTTTTGACAAATAATCAAGTACTTGTATCCCAGCTTGAATGACTTCTTTACCGATCCCATCACCGGGAATCACTGCAATTTTAAAATTCTTTTTGTCTGTCATGATAATCCTCCTCTGTTCTGATAAAATTAAGTGTAAGTTTTGATAGCTCAAATATACATTAACGTATACATTAATGTCAAACATTAATTTTAAAAATCGAAATTATCAATATAATTAACCACTTAATTGTAAAAACACACTCATTTACGATTCGTTTTTTATTAATTCAAAATATTCGTTGACAACAACGTATACATTGTATAAAGTTTAACTATAAATTATCAATGTGGGATGAACCTCTTGTTTGTAAGCGGTAACAAGAAAGGTTTATTAAACAATTGATAGGAGGAGATGAAGGATGGCAATCGTAAAAGCATTTTGGTGTTTAATGTGGGATTGGAACGACGGTGTAAAAAGAATGTTGAGATCAGCAGTTATGACTCTTCTGCCCTTTGCTAATTTACCAACAAATGAAAGGAATGCTCAAACAACAACAAATGGTCTACTAAAAAAGGAAAAACATCTAAAGACACCGCCGAAATATACTAAACCACAATTAATAGGGTTAATTACGGGTCCAACCTTGTTCATTCTAATTAAATTGCTTGTAACACCAGCAGGTATGTCAAGTGAAGCGAATACTGTACTTGCTTCTGTCGCATGGATTGCAACATGGTGGGTGACTGAAGCGATTCCAATTCCGATTACTTCGCTCCTGCCCTTATTGTTATTCCCCTTAGGTGGAGTAATGAAAACTGGAGAGGTTTCAGCTTCGTACGGAGATAATTTGATCTTCCTTTTTGCCGGTAGTTTCATGATTGCATTATCGATGGAGAAATGGAATCTACATAAACGTGTGGCTCTTTCCATTATCGCTTTTATCGGAACAAGTCCGAGCTTAATCATTCTTGGTTTTATGGTTGCAACAGGGTTTATCTCAATGTGGATTTCAAATACAGCGACAACATTGATGATGGTTCCAATTAGTTTGGCGGTTACAAAACATGTTGCCGATTCAATTAAAAATAGCAACAATCTCGAAATTGATACGTCACCTGGAAAGTTTGCCTTTGGAACAGCATTAATGCTAGGAACTGCCTATTCAGCTACGATTGGCGGTTTTGGTTCACTTGTTGGGGCACCAGCAAATATTATTTTGGCCGGAACCGTGAAGGAATTGTACGGAATTGAAATTACATTTGCAAATTGGCTCCTATTCGGTGTTCCAATGGTTGTTATTCTTATCCCGCTTATCTGGCTTTATCTAGTAAAAATTGCTTATCCTTTGAAATTAAAGAATATACCCGGTGGCAGAAATATCGTAAAAAAAGATCTTGATGACCTCGGAAAAATGAGTTACGAGGAAAAGATCATTTTAACAGTGTTTATGCTAACAGCTTTTGCATGGATCACTCGCGGATTTTTCCTTAATAAATTTATTCCGGGCCTAGATGACACATTAATTGCATTATTAGGCGGATTAGTTTTATTTTTATTACCTGCTAAAAATAAGGAAGGCAATATTATGGATTGGAATACAGCACTTAAACTTCCTTGGGGTATATTATGGCTTTTTGGAGGCGGGCTAGCGCTAGCAGCAGGAATCATGTCATCCGGTCTAGACACCTGGATTGGCGATCAGCTTGGTAACTTTAAAAATATCCCGCTTATTCTATCAATTGGCATGATCGTTGTAATGATCACGATTTTAACAGAATTCACATCAAATACAGCCACTGCAACAATGGCGTACCCAATTGTTGCCGCGGTCGCAGCATCTTTAGGGACAGACCCAATTCTTCTAATGGTTGCTGCCAATATGGGTGCAACGTTTGCATACATGTTCCCTGTTGCTGCCCCACCAAATGCAATCGTATTTGGAACTGGCTATGTCAGAATGGCTGAAATGGCAAAAACCGGTGTTTGGCTAAATTTATTCTCGATTATCTTTTCCGTTATTGTTGTTTATTACTACGTTCCAATTATTTTTGCACATCTCATGCAATAATAGAAACCCGTTGAAAAAAGCTAGTATTCTATAATGAGAATACTAGCTTTTTATATACCAACATTTATTCCTCGATTTTATCAAGCGCACTAAGGATTTCTTGCCGGGCCCGATTACGATGTGATTGCATCACAATCCGAGCGGCATTTTCATCCTTCGCTTCCATACATTTAACGATTGCTTTATGTTCAACAATCGAGCGAAGTGGGATTGGACGATGTTTAATAGTATATAGGCGCGCTCTGTACGTTTGATCCGAATAACTGTCAATGATGGCACTTAGTCGTTTATTATTGGCAAATTTAATGGTCAATGCATGAAAATGATTATCCAATACCGCCCATTGTTTTAAATCTCCCAAGTCAAGTGCTTCTTCTTGTTTTGTTATGATTGATTCAAGCAGCTTAATTTCTGATTCATCAATGCTCTTCGTTGCCAATTCGATAGCAAGCCCTTCCAAAGTTTCAACAATCTCATATACTTCTTTTAAATCTTCTTTTTCAATTGGCTTCACAATAAATCCTTTTCTTGGTATTAAACGGACTACCCCCTCTATCTCCAGCCGGACAAGCGCTTCCCTTACGGGTGTTCTGCTCATTTCCAGAATTTCGCTCATCTCACGTTCTAAGATTGTCTTTCCAGGTGGAAGGATAAGGTCTCTAATAGCCAACCGGATGATAGTATATGCCCGTTGCGGCAAACGCTGTTGTTCAAGCCCCTCTAAATTACTGATATGCGATTCCAATTCTTTTGCCATTTCCGTTTGGATCATTGTTACTTCTTGTTCATTATCCATTTCATTGTTCATTTTCATATCCGTCTACTCCGTTTATTTAAAAATTGGATTAAAACTTTTTCACTATTATTAGTGTATCATTACCACGAAAAATTCTCATTAAGACATCATCTTTCTTAGTGGAACACAATGAAATTTTAATCATTTCGACAAAATTGGGCTTTCATCCTTTTAATAATGGATATCTATTCCTCTATTTCCACATTAATCTACAAACATAGACAATCCTATAGTATAATTATTTATTAGATTAATAGATTTGTGAGGAGGTATAAATGGTGGGTAAAAAGAAACTATATATGTCCGTGACTACGACTGCACTTATTGCTTCTGCATTTTTTGCAGCAGAAGAGGCTGAGGCAGCAAGCGCGTACAAAGTTCAAAGTGGTGATTCACTGTGGAAGATTGCTCAAACACATAATATTTCTGTTACACAATTGAAGTCCTTAAACAGTTTATCAAGCGATATTATTTTCCCGAATCAAGTTCTTAAGACAGAAATCAATTCCACCAACAATTCAACAAGCAACAATACCCAAGCAGCGAATGAAAAAGAAAGTCAACAAACAAATGCATCAACGACAAGTACATACACTGTAAAAGCCGGTGACACACTAAGTGGTATTGCATTGAAACATAAGATTCCACTTAATGAATTAATGTCATTGAATATCTTAAATTCTACTCTTATATACCCAGGAAATGTGTTTGTTGTGAGTAAAACGATAACACCAGAGAAACCAAATAACCCTACTACCGAGAAAACAGAGAAACCTCAAGAAGAAAAGGTTCAATCCGCTACTGTTTATACAGTTAAGTCCGGTGACACCTTGTCAAGAATTGCAATCGAATATAAAGTTACAGTTGCAAACCTGAAGAATTGGAACAACTTGACATCAGATATGATCTATATTGGTCAAAAGCTAAATATTGGTGATGGCGCTAAAGTAGAAACGCCCAAAGTTGAAGCCCCACCAGCAAATATTAGCTATAATGTCGATCAGTTGATTACAGTAGCAAAAGGCCAATTGGGAGCAGGCTACGCATGGGGTGGGTCTACACCTAACGGATTTGACTGTAGTGGGTTCATTTACTTTGCATATAAGGAAGCAGGATTAGCTACTAATCGCTATTCAAGCGAAGGCTACCATATGCGCTCCTATTATGTAAATACACCTCAAGTTGGAGACTTAGTATTCTTCCAAGGAACCTATAAACCTGGCATTTCTCATATGGGGATTTATATTGGAAACAATGAATTCATCCATGCTTCAGATAATGGCGTTGCCATTTCGAATGTAAATAACTCATATTGGAAACAACATTTTGAAGGGTTTAAGAGATTCTATTAATAGATTTTAAGCATGAGGAAGTCAGTTCTTAGGAATTGACTTCCTTTTTACAATTGTTGACTTACCGGATAACGCAAAAAGACACTCACAAACATTGAACATATCAACATTTGTGAGTGTCTTTTTGGTTTAGTGAACTGATTTTGTTCTAAGATACCTGAGGCCGGACTCGAACCGGCACGCCATCGCTGGCAGTGGATTTTGAGTCCACCGTGTCTGCCATTCCACCACTCAGGCGAATATAGAGAAAGAAAAAAACATCAAAAGATGCCGAGAACCGGAATCGAACCGGTACGGTAGTCACCTACCGCAGGATTTTAAGTCCTGTGCGTCTGCCAGTTCCGCNAGATATAAAAAAGCACTTACATTCATTTTAAGAAAATGGAGGCGGCAACCGGATTCGAACCGGTGGTAAAGGTTTTGCAGACCTTGGCCTTACCACTTGGCTATGCCGCCATTGGAGCGGAAGACGGGATTCGAACCCGCGACCCCCACCTTGGCAAGGTGGTGTTCTACCACTGAACTACTTCCGCAAATTATTTAATTAAAATGGCTGGGCTAGCAGGATTCGAACCTACGAATGACGGAGTCAAAGTCCGTTGCCTTACCGCTTGGCTATAGCCCNAGCAGCTATATGAATCCCCAAAGTTGAGTATTCATTAACACTTGAAAACAAAAAAGGGCGACTGATGGGAATCGAACCCACGAATGTCGGAACCACAATCCGATGCGTTAACCACTTCGCCACAACCGCCATAAATAGATTGGCAGGGGTAGTAGGAATCGAACCCACACCAAAGGTTTTGGAGACCTTCGTTCTACCTTTAAACTATACCCCTATGAAATATAATATTTCTTTTTATATAAATTGTTACTAATTAAATCAAATGGTGGAGGGGGACGGATTCGAACCGCCGAACCCGGAGGGAGCGGATTTACAGTCCGCCGCGTTTAGCCACTTC
>NZ_LMBW01000020.1:26248-26339 GCF_001439915.1 Fredinandcohnia humi
CTATTAAATTAAAAATGGTGCCGGCGATAGGAGTCGAACCCACGACCTACTGATTACAAGTCAGTTGCTCTACCAACTGAGCTACACCGGC
>NZ_LMBW01000020.1:26359-27442 GCF_001439915.1 Fredinandcohnia humi
ATTAAATATTTACAAAACAAATGGTGGCTCAGGACGGAATCGAACCGCCGACACAAGGATTTTCAGTCCTTTGCTCTACCGACTGAGCTACTGAGCCACNNNTATGTACTATAATGGCGGTCCCGACCGGGATCGAACCGGCGATCTCCTGCGTGACAGGCAGGCATGTTAACCGCTACACCACGGGACCNGTTTTTAATTAAATATTTCGTCTTTTATTTCAGGACAAATGTTATCTTACTATAACAATTCGTTCTAGTCAACCATTTTTTTGGTTGCGGGGGCAGGATTTGAACCTACGACCTTCGGGTTATGAGCCCGACGAGCTACCAGACTGCTCCACNNNGTTAAGGTTTAAAATGGTGGAGGATGACGGGATCGAACCGCCGACCCTCTGCTTGTAAGGCAGATGCTCTCCCAGCTGAGCTAATCCTCCAATGGTGACCCGTACGGGATTCGAACCCGTGTTACCGCCGTGAAAGGGCGGTGTCTTAACCGCTTGACCAACGGGCCAACTTACCTTCAAAATGTATATTTTAAAAGTAATGGCGGAGAGCAAGGGATTTGAACCCTTGAGACAGTGTTAACCGCCTACACGATTTCCAATCGTGCTCCTTCGGCCACTCGGACAGCTCTCCAAATGGCTCCGCAGGTAGGACTCGAACCTACGACCGATCGGTTAACAGCCGATAGCTCTACCACTGAGCTACTGCGGANGATACAAAACCTAGCGACGTCCTACTCTCACAGGGACAAGGTCCCAACTACCATCGGCGCTGAGAAGCTTAACTTCCGTGTTCGGTATGGGAACGGGTGTGACCTTCTCGCCATCGTCACTAGATAAAGTAAAGACAAGTATTATTATACTATCTTTAGAAAATATTTCAAGAAGAAATTTTCATTCCTTCAAAACTAGATAACATTCCTACATTCATTGAAAATAAATTTGGTTAAGTCCTCGATCGATTAGTATCAGTCAGCTGCACATGTCACCACGCTTACACCTCTGACCTATCAACCTCGTCATCTTCGAGGGATCTTACTAGTTTAACACTATGGGAAATCTCATCTTGAGGGGGGCTT
>NZ_LMBW01000021.1 GCF_001439915.1 Fredinandcohnia humi
GCATATCCACCTTCACCAGCTAAGTAAGCGTCGACTACTTTTTGCTTAAACTCTTCATGATATTTGACCACAAAAAACACCCCAAAAGTTAGAATTGGTTAGTCTAACTTTTGGGGTGCACATCAGTTTTGGTCTTTTTTTGTAGATTTATTTATTCTTAAAGATGATTGAAATGATTTCATCTGTTGTCATATTGCTGTTTATTTCGTGTGTGCCAAGCTTTAAGTATTTGGCAACACCTTTTTTCTCAACCAAATTTGCGAAGTCCCAAGCATTTCCAGTTATGATGTTTGCTGAAATAAGGGCTTTCCCAACTTCATAGCTTGTCATACCTTCGGACACTGTGACTACGGTTGAATTAACAACCGGATCAGCTGGTTCTTCTTTTTGTTCTTCCACTACCTCTTCTGTTGCTTCTTCTTTAGGTTGCTCTTCAGTTTTTTCAACTGTATTCTTCGCTTCAGCAATAGCTTGATTCCATTCTTCTTCTGAATGAACAAGATAACCTTCATCAGCTAGAAGGCTTTTAAGTTCTTCTACAGTTGGTTTTTCTTCCGCCTTTGTATTAGTTGCTTGTTGGGGTCCGAAAAAATAAACAATCGCACAAACCACTGCAGCAAGTAAAAGCCCAGAAGCAAAGCTAGTTAATGTTTTAGCGGTCATTGGCTGCTTTTCTCCCTTCCGTTTGTTTTATAAAAGGAGATAGCAAGCCCTGTACTTCGATTTCACTTACGTTTTTCTCATTCGCAATGCTTGTTACTGAATATCCTCTTGTATATAAATCAAGTGCATCGCGAAGTAACCCTCGTTGTTCCTTATCTGTAGTATCGATCCCTGCTTGGTTAGCAAGAATTTCATTGTCTAATTCCAAGTTTCTCATTTGCTGTTGGAGCTTGTTTATTTCCTCCATAAAACTTACCGAATATAATTCAAGCTCTCGCTGTTCTGCCTTTTTTGCTTTTTTCGTAAGTGCATAAGATAAAATGAGCAACACTGCTGCTACCCCAAATAATATGACTAACGCCCACTCCATCATTGGACATCATCCTTTCCAAAGCTTTTTGTCTTACAACAGATAATTATACAATGAAACAAGACAAATTTCGATGGAATTCGATAAAATCCTTCTATTGTCAGTCCTAATGGAAGAATTTAACGTCGGAAAAGTAAGGTTTCACGGCTTTTGACCTATGTACAATATGCAATTGTTAAATGTTTGACTTCATAAGGAACCATTCATTACTAAACCCACAAATACAAAAAAGATGCCCCATTTTTTTAAAAGGGCAACTTTAATCAGGATTATTCTTTTACAAATTCTTTCGTACTTCTAACGGTGTCAATAGGTCGAACATAGCTTTCAATGGCTTCACGCTTTGGCTCTAAGAATGGTGGCAAGGAAAGCTTTTCACCAAGTGTTTCGTATGGTTCATCACCCATAAATCCAGGACCATCTGTAGCAAACTCAAATAGAATTCCAGGTGCTACTCTAGAGTAAAGTGATCCGAAGAAGAAGCGGTCAACAAATCCTGAAGTTTGCAAACCAAATCCGCGTAAATGTTTGTCCCACTCATTAAGGACTGATTTATCGTCCACACGAAAAGCTGCGTGGTGGACTGTTCCAAAACCTTGTTGTGATGGTGGAAGAATGGTGTTATTTTCAACGACAACCTGTGCCCCATTTCCTCCCTCACCTACTTCAAACAAGTGGTAGGAGCCTTCTGCTGCAATTTCATTAAATTGTAATACTTTTTCAAGCATTTCCTTAAAGAAATCAAAATGGGCAGTTCGTACAAATAATGGTCCTAAACCAGTGATAGCAAATTCTAATGGAATTGGCCCTTTTTGCCATGGCGTACCCGCGGGCACACCTTTATTATTTTCGTCTGAAACTAATTGATATTGTTGGTCATCAAAGTCAACGAACGATAGAGTTTTTACCCCAAATTGTTCCTTTACCCCGAAGTGCTTAATATTTAATCGATCAAAACGTTTAACCCAATAATTGATTGCAGCATCGGTTGGAACACGGAAGGATGTTTTTGAAATTTCATTTGTACCATGAACTCCCTTCGGAATTCCAGGAAAATCGAAGAAGGTCATGTCTGTACCTGGACTGCCTGTATCGTCTGCAAAAAATAAGTGATATGTTTGAATATCATCTTGGTTAACAGTTTTCTTTACTAATCGCATTCCTAATACATAGGTAAAAAATTCATAGTTTTTTTCTGCGCTACTAGTGATCGCCGTGACATGGTGTATTCCCTTTAATCCGTTCATTATAATGCCTCCAATTTTATTGCATATATTTTAGTATTTCCAAGCAATAATAATATATTAAAAGTTATATATCTCCAAATAATATATCTTAACTTCAAGATAATTATACTGCATAACAAAACAAGTGTCAATAATCCATTTCCACTCTTATCGTAAAAGTAAAGTCCCCACGTTTTGGTGAGGACTAAAAGAAACGTTTATTCTCCAATAATGACACGAAGGACATTTGGACGATCTTTGAATGTTTTGGTGCCAGCTCCGTAGCCAATAGCTGCTACTTTCATTGAGGGAAAGCTGCAAAATTCATCCGTGAGCACAGAGATTATCCCTGCTCCAGTCGGGGTCGTAAGTTCGAAACGAATATCGCTCTGTTCAATTGGAACACCTTTTAAAATTTCAAGTGTAGCAGGTGCTGGGACTGGGTATATTCCATGATCGATATGGATTTTACCTGTTCCAACCGGTACGGATGACGATTTGACCGTGGTAATGTCTAATTGATGCAGTAAAATAGCCGCCCCAACAATATCAATTATTGAATCAACAGCACCAACTTCATGAAAATGAACTTTTTCCAATGGAAGTCCATGAATAAGACCTTCCGCTTCACCGATTTTCTTAAAAATCTTTAGTGATATTTCTTTTACTTCGGGTGCCAATTCAGATTCCTTTATCATCTTCACAATATCCTTATAAGCACGATGTGAATGATGGTGATGATGGCCATCATCGTGATTATGGTGTTCATGTTCATGGCTGTGATGATTGTGTCCGTGACTATGGCTATGACCTTGTGTATGTATATGTTCGTGTTCGTGATCATGATGGTGGTCATGAGTATGTTCGTGGTTATCATGAAGGTGCTCATGGTCATGCTCGTGATGATGCTCATACTCATCAGAGTGATTATTACCTTCATCTTTTAGAATGACATCAAATTTCGTGGACGTAATTCCGTTTTTCACGACCTTTTGCCATGCTAATTCATATTCATCCTCAAAACGTAGTTTCTTTAGTTCCTTAACAAGTTTCTGCGGGTCTCCACCTGCATCAAGCAATGCACCGATTACCATATCCCCACTTATTCCGGAAAAACAGTCAAAATAGAGTGTTTTCATTTATCTAGTTCTCCTTTTTGTGCTAGTTGATCAATTAAGACTGCGTTGTATGCACCACCGAAACCATTGTCGATATTCACCACACTGATTCCAGATGCACAGGAATTAAGCATTGTTAATAGAGCGGACAATCCCTGAAAATTTGCCCCATAACCGATACTTGTTGGGACTGCAATAATTGGATGAGAAACTAGTCCGCCAACAACACTTGGCAAAGCACCCTCCATGCCAGCAACTATAACTGAAACATTTGCATTTCGAATCTCTTCAATGTTATCAAATAAACGATGGATACCGGCCACCCCTACATCATAGAAGCGACGAATGTTACTGCCTAACACCTCAGCTGTTATTGCAGCTTCTTCCGCTACCCGTAAATCTGAGGTTCCCGCACATACAATAGCGATATATCCATTCCTTTGTTTGGTTTCTCGTGTTTCGTCTTTCCAATATAGAACCTGCGCTGTTTCGTTGTACACAAACTCAGGATTTGATTGTAAGATAAAATCCGCTTTTTCCTGAGAAATCCGGGTCACAAGAACATTATCTCCGCGGTCCTTGATTACATTTACAATCGTTTGAATCTGTTCTTTTGTCTTTCCCTCACCAAAAACAATTTCCGGGAAGCCTTGTCTAGTTTTACGGTGATGATCAATTTTTGCAAATCCTAAATTTTCGTAGGTTGCTAGTTGTTTTTTTGCATCCTCGATACTTAATGTTCCTTGTTTCACTTGTTCTAAGATTTCTTCTACCATGTTTCACACACCTTTATCGATTTTGGAATCGATGTATAGCTTAAAGCGCCAGCAGCAAACTGACGCTTTAACAAAGTTTTTCTACATCCAGCTCCAGCGCCTAGCCCCTCGAGGTCATAAGCCAATCCGTCATGAAGGTCAAAGAGCAATCTTCTCGCCGTCTTGTCTTATGCTTGTCGCGGCTGAGTAAGGCGCTTGCGCTTTTGTTATTTAGAAATGCTTAATAATATCTTTTTCAATTGCCTCATATTTTGCATAAATTTCTTTATATTTCTTGTGATTTTCCATATTTGGCAGAACAGGTTCTCCCATTGGAATATTGTTCTTGATTTCCTCAAAGGAGTTTGCTTTACCAATTCCAACTAATGCTGTCCAAGCCGCACCCCATGCTGCACTATGATGGCTTTCTGGAACATAGACTTCTTTACCAAATACATCAGCAAGCATTTGAAGCCATAAAGATGATCGGGCCATACCGCCGTTTACATAAAGCTTTTCAGTTTCCCCTGCTTGTTTTTCTAATGCCTTTCCGATTTGGTAAAGATTAAATGTGATGCCTTCCAAAACGGCACGAACAAAATGCTCTGTTTTATGTGTAACTGACATCCCAAAGAAATTTCCGCGAGCTTGTTGGTTCCATAATGGAGCACGTTCCCCATTTATATAAGGGTGGAAAAATAATCCTTCTGCACCTGGTCCAACCTTAGCAGCCTCTGCGGTAAAGTGATCAAAGCTTTCTTGGTAATTAAGTAGTTCTTTTAACCATTGAAGAGCGATACCCCCATTGTTAGTTGGACCGCCGACAATAAAATATTCATCGGAAAAAGCATAACAGAAGGTTTCGTGCTTTGTATTTGATTGGAACCCTTTTGTAAATTGGCGAATCGCCCCGCTTGTACCGACTGATACAGCGACTTCACCAGGAGAAATCGCCCCAATTCCTAAGTTAGCAAACTGACCATCAGCTGCTCCGATAACAAATGGCATGTCGTTTGAAATTCCCATCTCATCGGCAATCGTTGTGTGAATGTCAGTTAATTGATAAGTAGGTGGCACAATTTTTGAAAGCTGTTCCTCTGTTATACCGGTCTTTTTCAAAACTTCAGTATCCCATTGAAATGTTTTTCCGTTAAACATTCCAGTTGCAGCAGCCATTGAATAATCAATTACTCGTTGATTAAACCATTTTAAAAGTAGGTATTCTTTTATGGATAAGAAATAACTTGCTTGGTTATATGGAATATAATCAATTTCCTTCATCCAAATGAGCTTTGCTAAAGGTGACATCGGATGAATCGGCATACCTGTTCTTGAAAAAATTTCAAGACCGTCTGAGTCCATAAGTTCATTTGCTTGTTTTGTACTCCTGCCGTCAGCCCAAATCAATGCTTGAGAAAGAGCTTCTCCATTATCCCCCATACAAATAATGGAATGCATGGCAGATGATATACCCAGGCTAATAATTTCATCTTTATTAACATTCGCTTGCTGAATGGCTATATTGATTGCTTTTACTGCAGAGCGCTCAATTTCATCAGGGTCTTGCTCAACCCATCCTTGCTTAGGATAGTAAGAAGTAACTAGATCCTCAGCTTCTGCAATTACCTTGCCATCTAAGGTAAAGATAACTGCTTTTGCACTGGTAGTTCCAAGGTCGAGACCAATGACGTATTCATGTGACATACCTACATCTTCCTTTACACGTTCTATCGTATGTTTGTTAGTTTGTGACTTTATGTTACCATATTATTCTTTACAAAGAAAAAGCTTTGGAAAGATTCCAAAGCGTTCTCGCAAGAAAAGCGCAAGGTGCCCCAATTCCAGCTAAGGTCAGGCACGTCCCTGTGCCTAACGCTGGAATCCTTGCCATCCTGGCAGAGGCGACAAGCATAAGAAAAGCGCTGACAGAAGGTGCATTTTACCTTCCGAAGCGATTGGCTTATGACCTCGAGCCGATGGCGCCTGGAGCTAGANCACAAATCTTTAAGAAAGTACTTTATTCATACTTCCGCTCTTGTAACCTACTAAATCTAGTGTTATATATTTATAGCCAATTGAATTTAGTTCATTTGTAATGACTTCATGGTTATCCAAGACAATTTTCATATCGTTAGGTTCAACCTCAATCCGTGCAATTTCTTGATGGGTACGAACACGAACCTGACGGATTTGAAGAGTTTTAAGAAATGCTTCCGCTCTCTCAACCTTTGTTAATTTTTCTATCGTGATTTTTTCACCATAAGCAATCCGTGATGATAGACAAGCAAATGATGGTTTATTCCAAGTCGGCAAATCGAATTCACGGGAAAGTTCCCTAATTTCATCTTTAAAAAGATCTGCTTCTTGTAACGGACCACGAATTCCTTTTTCCTTTGCAGCTTTCATTCCAGGACGAAATTCATTCATATCATCTGCGATGACTCCATATACAACATTGTGATAACCGTCACGTTCCATAACAGGAATGAGATGATCAAATAGACTGCTCTTACAGAAATAACAACGATTTCGATCATTTTCTGTATAGCCAGGGATAGCTAGCTCCGATGTTTCAATAACACGATGGTTGGCCCCAATGTGTTCTGCAAGTACCTGAGCTTCCTTAAGTTCAGTTGAAGGATATGTTTCTGAGTCGGCAGTTACCGCCAAAACATTTTCTTTTCCAAGTGTGTCGACAGCAGCCTTAAGTAAAAAGGTACTGTCAACACCACCGGAAAAAGCAACGACAACTGATTCCATCTCTCGGAGAATTGACACAAGCTTTTGATACTTTTCGTCGATCATTGTCTTCTCCCCTTCTCTCCCGGTTGTATTTGTTCTCTTTCTATTTATATCATTTTAAATCCGTAACAGAAGTATTAATTTAGATGGTCATGCTTCCAAATCCACCGTCAACACGGATGAATGTTCCTGTTACGAAGCTAGATGCATTTTCTGAAGCTAAGAATACTGCAGCTCCTTTTAATTCATCAGGGTTACCGAAACGATTCATTGGAGTGTGACCCATGATGGATGCTACACGCTCTTCACTTAAGATTTTTCGGTTTTGTTCAGCAGGGAAGAAACCAGGAATAATTGCATTGACACGAATTCCGTGTGGTGCGAATTCTCTTGCTAAGAACTGAGTCATGCTGTTTACACCAGCTTTTGAAACTGAGTATGTAAATACTTTAGATAGTGGTGTTGTAGACGACACAGAAGAAATATTGATAATGCTTCCTTTTCGTTCTTTATCTATCATTTTCTTCGCGAAAATTTGAGTCGCTACCACATAACCTTTTAGGTTAACATCCATGATTTTGTCATACTCGTCCATTTCAAGATCAAAGAATGGAGTTGGACTGTTCATACCTGGTGCATTAAGGAGGATGTCAATTCCACCAGACCAAGCTTCGATTTCTTTTGCAGCATTTTCAAGTGATTCACGCGAAAGAACATCTGCTGTGAAAGCTTTCGCCACTCCACCCTCTGCTTCGATTTCTTTTACAACAGCTTCGCACTTTTCAAGGTTGCGTCCGACAATTGCAACTTTTGCGCCTTGTTCAGCAAATCCCTTACAGATAGATGAACCTAGAACACTATTTCCACCGATTGCTACAGCTGTTTTTCCAGTTAAGTCAAATAATTTAGTCATGTCTATTCCCCTTTTTTATTATGTAATCAGGTCTTATTCTGCCAAAGATTTTATTCAGTCGGGGTTTTAATCCCGACCGAATAAAGTTAAAATAAGTTTCCGTTTTCATCGAAATCGAATTCATAAAGGTCTGAAGCCTGTTCGATATTTGGATGTTGATTAATGTACTCTAATAGGCTTTGAGATACTTCTATTTCACTTACATGCAATGTGTCTTTGATACGAACCATTTTTACCTTGTTGAAATCTAAGATATTACATGTTTTGATGGCCGCTTGGAGTGCTTCTTTATCATTTGGTAGTGTTGTTGCAATTTTCGTTGGAGCAACGACTGTTGAAGTTAACCCATTTGCGTATGTGAATTCAAGATCCATTTTGTCAACTAGACGTTGGGTAGTAAAGTCGGCTGTCCCAACCCCATTCGCATTACCTTCTGTTTCTAGAGTTAGGTTTAACACTACCATTTTGTTCACATCAGGCCCACCATGTGCATATGGAGTTGGGTAACGTCCGGTAATATTCGGATCCATGCCGTCTCCACTGATATTTTTACCTATTTGATCAATGATAAGAACATCGATTTGATCAAAGAATAGTTTTGGAAGTAGTTGCTTTGCTTGTGCTTGAAGCTCAGGTTCTTTCTCGACAATTTCATGAGGTAGCATGACTTCAATTCTTGCAACCCTGTCAAACGCATTTTCTACAGTTGCTACACCAAAGAGAAATGGTGTTTTTTCCATAATCATTTGCGCCATTGCGGGAACATTTTCCGCCATGTACTTAAAACCTAATTGATGGCAAGCTTCAGCACCTTTTTGCTTTCCAAGGCCAATGCTAATCATTTTTTGAATTCCGCTTTCAACAGAACCACGGAATGCTGTATGTGGTTTTACTCGATTGATAACAACAATTCCATCAGCTTTAGAAGCATATTTATCAATGTAAACAGGTAAGCCGTTTGGGAGTTCGCCCAGCTTTATAACTTCCATAGAAGAACGAATTTCACAGCCTACACTTTCTTCTGTTACACCAAGATGTTTTAACACATCACGTTGACCTTCACCAGTCGCACCACCATGGCTACCCATACTAGGTACGATAAAAGGCTTGCCGCCCATGTCTTTAATGAATTGAACAGTTGTTTTCGTAATGTCAACTAAAGCGTCAATTCCACGACTTCCTACAGCAATTGCAATTTCCATGCCTGGTTTAATGGATTGTTTAACTTCTTCCCGATGTAATTTGTTTGTTAAATCTTCTACAAGATTTTCAACTTTTGTGTCATCAAAATGCTGTTTAACTTTAAGCATTTTTGGAACTGGAATATCCTTTAACAACTCTTGGAGAATACCCATTATAAGACTCCCTCCTAATCAAATGCGCCTTGGCGTATTTGCGCCCGATTTTTTTAGGCCCACACGAGGTGGGTCACAAAGACGTTGCCACNATCTTAGTCTTTGATCTTAGCCTCGAAAAATTACCCTTGAAAAATCGTGGCATCCGCCGGAGGCTTTAACTTTATTCATTCTTTGTTTGAATCCACCACTGAATTGTATACTCTTACTGCATTCACCCCACCAACTGGAAGTGACCCCTGCTGAATAAAGGTAAAATAACATCTAAAAACAGTTTACGCATTTTTTAAAGCAATGTCTCTTATTTTGCACTGAAACAATGGAAGCCCAGATTATGTAGGTGTAATCCCTTACATCCAAAGATGAGATTTTCTACAAACAAAAGCCGGGGTTTCAATGTTGAAACCCCAACAATGATTTATTCCATCCAGTTTGTATGGAAGATTCCTTCCTTGTCAACGCGTTGGTATGTGTGCGCACCGAAGTAGTCGCGTTGTGCTTGAAGGAGATTTGCAGGTAATGTTTCAGTACGGTAGCTGTCAAAGTATGCAATCGCACTTGAGAAACATGGAACAGGAATTCCTTTCTCCACAGCTACTGAGATTACTTTACGTAATGATGCTTGGTAACCTTCTGCAATTTCCTTAAAGTAAGGATCTAATAATAGGTTTGCTAATTGTTGGTCACGGTCATATGCCTCTTTGATATTTTGTAGGAATTTTGCACGAATGATACATCCACCGCGGAAAATCATTGCGATTTCTCCGTAGTTTAAATTCCAATTATATTCTTCAGATGCTACACGCATTTGCGCGAAACCTTGTGCATAAGAAATAATTTTACTTAAATATAGTGCTTTACGTACTGCTTCAATAAGTTCTTGTTTGTCTCCATCAAAACCTTCTGCAGTTGGACCAGAAAGAACTTGGCTTGCTTTCACACGCTCATCCTTCATTGCTGAGATGAAACGAGCAAATACAGATTCAGTAATGATTGGAAGTGGAACACCTAGATCTAGAGCGTTTTGGCTAGTCCATTTACCTGTTCCTTTTTGACCTGCAGTGTCTAGGATGACGTCAACAAGCGGTTTACCTGTTTCTTCATCTTTTTTAGTGAAAATATCTGCAGTGATTTCAATTAAATAACTGTCTAGTTCGCCTTTGTTCCATTCAGCAAATACTTCATGAAGTTCGTCTGTGCTTAAACCTAGAACATTCTTAAGGATGAAATATGCTTCACAGATTAATTGCATATCTCCATATTCAATACCGTTGTGGACCATTTTTACGTAATGACCTGCGCCATTTGGTCCGATATATGTACAACAAGCGTCACCTGAAACTTTTGCAGAGATAGCTGTTAAGATTGGTTCAACAAGCTCGTAAGCTTCTTTTTGTCCACCAGGCATGATTGAAGGACCTTTTAAAGCTCCCTCTTCACCACCCGAAACTCCAGTTCCGATGAAGTGGATTCCAGTAGATTCTAATTCCTTATTACGGCGAATGGTATCTTGGAAGAAAGTATTACCACCATCAATTAGAATATCATTTTCCTCAAGATATGGCTTTAAGGAATCAATTGTTGCATCGGTTGCTGGACCAGCTTTAACCATTAATAAGATTTTACGTGGCTTTTCTAAGGAATTAACAAATTCTTCAATTGTCTTTGCACCAACAAAGTTTTTGCCAACTGCTTCATTTTGAAGGAACTCTTCTGTTTTTTCGTATGAACGGTTAAAAACAGCAACAGAGTATCCTCTGCTTTCTATGTTTAACGCTAAGTTTTTACCCATTACTGCTAAACCAACTACACCTATTTGTTGCTTAGACATTTTAAAATCAAACCTTTCTACTTATGTAATAAAGATAGAAAACAAATCATGATGTTATTTTGTGTATCTTTTAAAGTGATTATAACAATTAATTTAAAAGATTATATATAAACCCAAATAATTAATTTGTTTCCTAAACTAACTATTTATATTATAGAAGATTATTCTCTTTAAATCAATTCGTCAACTGTTGAAATTTGCAGATTCTATGAAGATTTTAAACTATTACTTTTAAAATTCTCATAAAAATCACGAAATTTATTAATTGATTATCTTAGAAATAGTGTTACAATGAGTAATAATTTAAATTTTTTGATTTTATCGACTTGAAATTTGGAGGTTTTTTTTATGGCAGAATTACGTAGTAACATGATTAAATCTGGATTCGATCGGGCTCCACATAGAAGCTTGCTTCGCGCAGCTGGAGTTAAGGAAGAAGATTTTAACAAACCTTTTATAGCAGTAGTCAACTCATATATTGATATTGTTCCAGGGCATGTACATTTACAAGAGTTTGGCAAAATCGTTAAGGATGCTATTCGTGAAGCTGGTGGCGTTCCATTTGAAATGAATACCATTGGTGTTGATGATGGGATTGCAATGGGACATATCGGAATGAGATATTCCCTGCCAAGTCGTGAAATTATCGCCGACTCAGTTGAAACAGTTGTTTCAGCACACTGGTTCGATGGAATGGTTTGTATTCCAAACTGTGATAAAATCACTCCAGGAATGATGATGGCTGCGATGCGTCTTAACATCCCTACTATTTTTGTTAGTGGCGGTCCTATGAAAGCTGGTCGAGATGCCGCTGGAAACCCACTAAACCTTAATTCTGTTTTTGAAGGTGTCGGCGCTTATCAATCTGGCCAAATTGACGAAGCTAGATTAACAGAACTTGAACAATTTGCATGTCCAACATGTGGCTCTTGTTCTGGAATGTTCACAGCAAACTCTATGAACTGCTTAGCAGAAGGCCTTGGACTAGCTCTTCCAGGAAACGGTACGATTTTAGCTGTAGCTGAAGAAAGAAAAGATTTTGTTAAAGAATCAGCGAAACAATTAATGAATTTAATCGAAAAGGATATTAAGCCACGTGATATCGTAACAGTAGAAACAATCGATAATGCGTTTGCTTTAGATATGGCAATGGGCGGCTCTACTAATACTGTTCTCCACACTCTAGCATTAGCAAATGAGGCTGAAATTGAGTATTCTTTAGAGCGTATTAATGAAATTGCTGCTCGTGTTCCACACTTAGCAAAAATCGCACCAGCTTCAGATCATCATATTGAAGATGTACACAATGCAGGTGGAGTTAGTGCAATTATCAATGAATTGCTCAAGAAGCCTGGTGCCATTGACGGAGATCGCTTAACTGTTACAGGTAAAACATTACGTGAAAATGTGGAAGGCTGTGAGATTACTGATCATAATGTCATCCGTCCACTTGAAAATCCACATTCCGAAAAGGGTGGATTAGCGATTCTTTTTGGTAACTTAGCCCCTGAGGGTGCTGTTGTTAAGGTTGGAGCTGTTGACCCAGAGGTTGGCGGATACCACAGAGGCCCTGCTGTTTGTTATGATTCACAGGAAGATGCTCTCTCAGGAATCATCGTCGGTAAAGTAAAAGAAGGCGATGTTGTCGTTATTCGCTATGAAGGACCTAAGGGTGGTCCTGGTATGCCGGAAATGCTTGCACCAACATCGCAAATCGTTGGTAGAGGTCTCGGAGCAAAAGTTGGTTTAATTACAGACGGACGTTTCTCAGGTGCATCTAGAGGTATCTCCATCGGACATATCTCTCCAGAAGCTGCTGAAGGTGGTCCAATTGCATTTGTTCAAGATGGCGACATGATTGAGCTTGATTTAAACAACCGCAAAATAACATTAGAAATCTCTGATGAAGAATTTGAAAGACGTAAAGCCGAATGGAAAGGCTTTGAACCAAAAGTGAAAAAAGGCTACCTAGCTCGCTATTCAAAACTTGTTACAAATGCCAGCACTGGTGGAGTTATGAAAATCTAATCTTTTTTAACCCTATAAAAAACAGCCCAGTTCATCTGAATCAGGCTGTTTTTTGCAGTTGCAGGAATTGTGTACCTATGAACTTGCTGATAGAATAAATGGTATTATACAACGAAAGACTCATACTGCTTTAAATGGAGTGAAAAAAATGAGTACAGATAAAAAACTTTTAGGGGAAAAACGAAGAGAATCGATTATCAAATGGTTAAAAGAAAGCCCCTCCCCGATCATTGGCGAAGAACTCTCAAAACGTGCAAATGTAAGCCGGCAGGTAATCGTTCAGGATATCTCGTTGCTAAAAGCGAAAAATGAGCCAATTGTTGCTACTAGTCAGGGCTATATATATTTGCAAGAACCATCAAAGGAGGATATCATTTCAAGAATTATTGCGGTGAAACATACATCTGAGCAAACTGCAGAGGAACTAAATATCTTGGTCGATTATGGTGTGACAGTCCGCAATGTGATTGTTGAACACCCTGTGTATGGGGAGATTACAGGGTCATTAATGATAAGGAATCGGTTTGAAGTGAAACGTTTTATTGAAAAATTATCTAAAACCAATGCCTCCCTTCTTTCATTGCTAACGAATGGAGTACATCTACATACGATTGAGGCCGATTCACTTGAAAAATTAGATACAGCGTGTGAATCCTTACGGGAATTGAATATTTTATTAAGTGATCAATAGATTGCAAAAAGCAACAGCCCACTTGTGGACTGTTGCTTTTTGATCAGATCATAATCTTACAAATATCATTTGTAAATTCAACTGGGTCTTGAATTGGTAGACCTTCTATTAGAAGTGCTTGGTTGTACAATAAGTGAGTGTACAAATCTAGCTTTGTTTTATCATTTTCAAATGCATTTTTTAATGATTTGAAGACCTCATGATGAACGTTAATTTCTAACACTTTATCAGCCTTAATGTTTTGGTTGTCTGGCATAGCATTTAGAACTTTTTCCATTTCGATGGAGATTTCGCCGTCAGTTGACAAACAAACTGGATGTGTTTTTAAACGTTTTGAGATTCTTACATCTGTTACCCTATTAGCCAAAGCATTTTTCATATACTCAAATAGTTCTTTATTTTCGTTTTGCTCTTCTTCTGTTACTTTGTCGCTTTCATTAGGTTCAAAGCCTAGATCACTGCTTGAAACAGATTTGAATTCTTTTTCCTTGTAATTCGTGAGCATTTTAATCGCAAACTCATCAATATCTTCAGTGAAATATAGGATTTCATAACCTTTATCAGCGACTAATTCGGTTTGTGGTAGTTTGTCAATACGTTCAACAGAATCACCAGTTGCGTAATAAACGTATTTTTGATCTTCAGGCATTCTTGATACATATTCATCTAATGTGACAAGCTTTTCCTCTTTGGAAGAATAGAAAAGCAACAAATCTTGTAGGGTTTCTTTATTACTTCCAAAATCACTATATACCCCGAATTTTAATTGGCGACCAAAGCTATCATAGAACTTTTCGTATTTTTCACGATCATTTTTTAACATGCTTTGCAATTCGCTTTTGATTTTTTTATTAATGTTTTTCGCAATTAGCTTTAATTGACGGTCCTGCTGAAGCATTTCTCTTGAAATATTAAGCGATAAATCCTCAGAATCTACCAATCCTTTTACAAAGCTAAAATAATCTGGTAGCAGGTCCGCACTTTTATTCATAATTAGAACACCATTTGAGTAAAGCTCTAATCCTTTTTCGTATTCCTTTGAGTAATAGTCAAATGGAATACTTTCAGGAATATACAAAATTGCGTTGTAACGGATTGTGCCGTCAACACCTATATGAATATGCTTTAAAGGTTTATCATATCCATAGTGCTTTTCAGTATAGAATTTTTCATAGTCCTCATCAGTTAGTTCACTTTTGTTCTTTCTCCAAATTGGAACCATGCTGTTGATGACTTGTTCTTCTGTAACCTGCTCAAATTCAGATTCGCTTCCATCCTTTTGTTTGCTAGTCGTTACGTCCATCTTAATTGGGTAGCGGATAAAATCCGAATATTTTTTTATGATTGATTTTAAGCGATATTCCTCTAAAAACTCATCATATGATTCGTCTTCTGTATTTTCTTTGATTTGTAAAATGATATCTGTTCCAACTGTATCTTTTTCCACTGTTTCAATGGTGTATCCATCGGCACCCGTTGATTCCCATTTGTATGCTTCTTCATTACCAAGTGGTTTACTAATAACAGTTACCACGTCAGCTACCATAAAAGCGGCGTAAAATCCAACACCGAATTGTCCAATAATATCATGTCCATCTTTGATTTCAGTTTCCTTTTTAAAAGCTAACGAACCACTTTTTGCAATTGTTCCAAGGTTTGTTTCAAGCTCTTCCTTTTTCATCCCAATTCCTGTATCAGAAATAGTAAGCGTTCTGTTTTCTTTATCTGCTACGATTTTGATGAAATAGCTATCCTTATCAAATTGATAGCGGTCATCCGTCAACGCCTTATAGTAGATTTTGTCAATTGCATCGCTGGAGTTTGAGATTAACTCACGTAAAAATATTTCTCGCTGTGAATAAATCGAGTTGATCATCATTTCTAATAACCTTTTTGACTCTGCTTTAAATTGTTTTTTCGCCATGGCAAGTTCCCCTTTCCGGTATAAACTATGACAATTATTTCGATTATGATTAGCACTCGCGACACCAGATTGCTAATGCCTAATTTTTTGATACCATATATTTTTTTCTCTGTCAATTAAGTTGCTAAAAATACCGCGATTTTTTTCCTGTTTTTTTGAAAAGTTTTGTCTCCTAAATCTACTAGAAAATCGATATATTCTGGGGCATCGAATGGAACCTCCTTGCCAAGTTCTTCGTTAATTCGAAAATAGTGTTCGCCAAGTATATGCTGACAATGATAAGTCACGGATTCTGATGATAAATGTAAGGCGAGATCTAATAATTTTGGTGTCATTTTCATCGATGGTAAATGGAATGGTAGCCATTGAGTTACGCCCCATTTTTTTTTCGTTTCAATTGAAAAATCAATTTTTTGCAGACCAGTCCCAATTGACATAATATGAATGTCGTCTAAGTTCTTTTTAAAAAAATGCTGGGCTTCCGTGATACAAACGAGTGATGGATTATTTGCCCATAGTCCCCCATCGATGGCTAAATAATGATTATTAATATTATTTGGTGGGAAAAAGATCGGTGCCGAACTCGAAGACAGTACGGCATCCCAAAGCTTTATGGAGTAATCGTTTTGTTCGGCGTTTCCATAATTTGATCGAAGGACAAAAGGATTTCCATGGGTTATATCAACAGTAGGGATTAGTAAAGGTTTTTTTATATCAAATAATGTTATATCACCAAATGCTTCTTGCATATAATGACGTAAATATCGGTCACTGTATACACTTTTCAGAAATCCAAATGGCGTTTGTTTTGTAAATATTTTATGACCGTATTTGATATAGCTTTCTTGCACCTCCCCCATGTTAAGTTCCAGCGTTGCCGAAGCAGCAATAATCGCACCTGTGCTAGTACCGGCAATCATGTCAAACATATCTGAAATGGGTTGATTATATTCTTTTTCTATCGCACGTAAAATGGCAACAGCAAAGACTCCGCGAATTCCGCCCCCATCAATGCAAAGGATTCTCATATTTTTCACCTTTTAAAGAGTTTTTCTTTTAGTATTCCCTTCCGGGTATGGAGGTATAAGCGAAAAAAGATGCCTTAATAAAGACATCTTAGGTTTGTTCCATTGTTAACCTATTTATTTATCCAAACTCGTTTCCCTTCTTCTCTTCTTGTGGATTGGTGATGATCCAGTAATTCTAAGAAAGGAATTAGATGTTTACGAGAAAGCGATAGAATTTCTTTTGCCTCTGACAAACTAAAAATATCATCTGTTTCTGCTTTTAACATGTCAACAGCTTTGTCAAAGGCGCTTTTATGAATCAATGTTACTTCATTTAGGAAATATGCTTGATTTGATTTTAATAGATATGTCTTGAGATCATTTCCTGCTTGATTAGAAAGGTTACCCTCTTTTATATAATCTACCCATTTCTCGGGTTGGATGCCGTCATTCATAAGTGACGAAACAATTTTCTCCATTGGACCTTTTGGAAGGGACGGTTGAAAATCTGCTACATATAAATATTGCTCTTGCTGCTTAATGTTGTTGGTTTGTAGTAGGTCGTTTAAACAATGCTCAGTTAGATTTTTTTCTTGGTCCAGCACTTGAAGAAGTTCAGCTTTACTAATACCTATTCGAAATGGAAATTGTTTGTGGTATTCTGTCAATTTATTTAAGATAACTTCATTTATTTCAGAAACGATGTGTTTTGAACTATAACTATTTTCATGAATTTCGATGTAGTTCCCCGATAATAAAATCTCTTCGACTTCATCCTCTTGTAGCGAAGATAGCTGAATAAGCTGATGTTTTAATAATAACTTGTATGTACGAAGCAAGTTATCCACTATTTCTGAAGGTGAACTCTCCATTTGTTTTTTGAGCAGAGTAATAGTTTCTTCACCATAGCGATATTTCTGCGCTAGAGGCTCAATGATCCATCCCCCACCGAGGGTTTCAACTGGAGAAGGTCTTCGTAATATAAATCGATCACCGCGACGAACAACAATTTCTTCATTTAGCCGAACCTGGCACAGTATTTCTTCAGGAGATCCTTTTACTTCATTTCGGTCAAAAAAGACAATTTTTCCGTATACTTCAGTGGTTCCGACATGCAGCTTAATAGGTGAGCGTTGCATAAGAGGTATTGTCAGTGATGAAACAAGCTGCAGTGCAATATTAATCGTGTTCGTCACTTGGAAGTTTTCTGAATCGACTAGCACATCACCGCGTTTTATTTCATCCTTTGTAGTCCCTGTAATGTTTATAGCTACTCGTTGTCCTGCTTGTGCTTTTTCTGTTTCCTGATTATGTACTTGGATTTGCCGAATTTTTATTTTTTTCCCGGATGGCAACAGTCTTAGCAAACTGTCTTTTGTCACAACACCTTCAAAAACAGTTCCTCGAACAACCGTTCCATGTCCTTGAACTGAAAAGGCTTGGTCAATTGGCAAGCGAAATGAGCCGTTGCTATCTCTTTGTTCAAGCCCTATGATTTCTGTTTGAATGGCTTGAATTAGTTCAGAAATTCCTTTTCCTGTTAAACTATCAACATAAAGAATCGACGCATCGTTATATCCTGTTTCTATAAGTATATCTTTTATTTCTTCGACAGCAAATTCAAGCAACTCTTTTTCCACTCTGCTTATCTTGGAAACAACGACCATACATTTTTTAATCCCTAAAAATTTCAAAATTTGAAGGTGTTCTTTAGTTTGTGGCATGACACCTTCATCTGCGGCAATTACGAGTAACACAAGGTCGATCCCAGCAACACCCGCTATCATTTGTCTAATAAAACGTTCGTGTCCAGGTACATCCACTATGGAAACGTGAATTCGGTTATCTAATTTGAGTGGTGCATATCCAGGTTCAATAGAAATATTACGTTCTTTTTCTTCTTTTAATCGATCGGTATCAACGCCTGTTAATGCTTTCGTGAGAGTTGTTTTCCCATGGTCAATATGTCCTGCCATTCCGACCGTATAATAGGTTTGAACCATTTCCTCCCTCCTCTCTTTTATTTAGCAGTCAATATTCTTTCCTTTATGGCAACCGTAGATGAAAAAACTCCTTCTCATAATGTGTTTTTCTGAAGAAGGAGTACCTAAAAGTGGTGATATATAAGTGTTTGGCGGGACTGTGTGGGAATCGAACCCACCGGAGACGACACGCGCCTCCCACAGGGTTTTGAAGACCCAGGAGGACACCAGTCACCCAGCCAACCCCAAAAAGACTGACTTTAATTATATACAGGAATTTCTTTATAAGGCAAATAAAATTTCTTTTTTGAATTTTTCAAAAGATGTTGAAATTTTATACCTGAACAATGTAAATCGGGCAAAAAAACTGGGTAGAATAAGGATTCTTCCTTTCCACCCAATTTAATTTATTGCAATTCCATTTTTAAGTCAGCTGCTTTTGTCCATCCAATTCCTTTTAAACCATGATAGATAGCTAGAGTAATGATAATTGGAAGGATGATCCCAACTGCGATGTAAATTGATAAAACAATAGCACCTTGTTCAGCTAATATATTGATAGGTGCAATTAATGAATTAAGACCAAGGCCAGCTAATTGATATGGAACCTGAAAATTAAAAATCAATGTTGCAATTGGAGCACATATGACCGCAGCGATAAACGGCGGAATGGCAAGCCTTGGATTTTTGACTAAGTTAGGAAATTGTACCTTAGGTGTAATTAAGGATTGTGCAATGTTTGCCCCAGCATCATTTTGTTTGAATGACATTGCCGTGAATCCAGCAAATTGAACAGTACAACCAATTAAAGCAGCGGCACTTGAAACTGGGTCGAGCTGTAATGCAATCGCAATCGCGGCAGAAGATGCTGGCGACATTAGGAAAATACTCCAAACAAGAGATATGATCATAGGTCCAATAATAGGAGAACCAGCAACAGAAGTAGCTATTTGTGTGCTTAGCCATTCTAGCAAAGGAGTGGTAATCATTGATAAAAATACACCAGCGATCCCTCCTACAAAAATAGCAGCAAAAGGTATTGCCATCATATCAAGTTTCGTTTTTCCTGCAACACGTTTACCTACCAAAGTAGCAATAACTGCAGCCATAACTGCACTTAATGGTTGTCCTGTCACTAATGTAACACCATTTTCAGTGATCTGAACAGCACTTGCTCCCACCGTAGAGCAGGCCATTGCACTGAAAATAACAAGTGTATTACCTCCAAGCTGGTATGCTATGCCTGCTCCAAGAGCTGGTGCTAACATAAGCTGTGCCGAAACTCCGATTATAGTAAAACCATCCCAACCAGTAAATGTTCCGAGCGATTCCATAAGGAGACCAATTCCAAGTGTAACTAAAACAGCATTTGCAAGTCCTTGTGAAGCTTTATACATTCGATCAATCAAATATGTTTTCGTTGATTGTTTCATTGTGTAATCCCCCTGATGTAATAGTTCCTGAATTTTAATCAAATCAAAGTAAAAAAAGTTCTTTTAGCAAATGAGTTTTAATCATCGAACTTTACCTAGTTATTGATTATGATTTGAATATCTAGAATTGTTCTACTTGATTAATTGTTATAATAATATAATTATTATCAAATAGTGTCAACAATTACATCAATTCTGAATCTTTAAAAACGCTTTCATTCAAAGTGTTAAGAGAATAATTATACTTAATCCCACTAGTTGTTATGTTATCTAAGTATAATTTTGTTTTATCATCGTAGATTAATAATGATAGAGAAATCAAATTAATTTCTAATCCTACGTTTCTTATGCTAAAATAAGTTCTGAAAATTAGGTGCTTAGTTAGGTGCCAAAATACAAAGTGTGGAAGGAGTGAAGTTGATGTCTAAGAAGGAAGAACTCATTAAATTGACCTCCCTTTCAACAAAAGCTGGCTGAGGATGCAAAATCGGTCCTGAGGACCTGACGCAGGTTCTGCGTCATTTACCAAAAGCTACACCAAATCCAAATTTATTAGTTGGTCTTGATACCCCTGATGATGCAGGAGTATATAAAATCAATGATGAGCTTGCACTTGTGCAAACACTGGACTTTTTCACGCCGATTGTGGACGACCCATATATGTTTGGACAAATTGCCGCTGCGAATGCTTTAAGTGATGTCTACGCAATGGGAGGAAAGCCAATTACGGTCATGAACATCGTCGCCTTCCCTATTAATACATTGGATAAAAGTATCCTTGCAGACATTCTAGCAGGGGCAGCTGAAAAAGTAAGAGAATCGGGAGCATCTTTAGTTGGTGGTCACTCTATCGATGACAAAGAACCGAAATTCGGTTTATCTGTAACTGGTACGGTTCATCCAAATCGAATTCGTGCAAATGTTGGTGCATTGCCTGGAGACCGTCTTATCTTAACAAAGCCAATCGGTGTTGGGATCTTAACAACAGCGATTAAAAGGGATCTGCTAGATCAGGAAGAAATAGATAAAGTGACAGAAGTCATGGCAACATTGAATAAAAATGCTGCCGAGGTGATGGATCACTATAACGTCCATGCCTGTACAGATGTAACTGGGTTCGGCCTGCTTGGGCATGCTATGGAAATGGCAGAAGGAAGCGAAGTCGGGATGACTATTCAATACGAAAATGTCCCTATTTTACCACGAACAAAAGGGCTTGCTGAACAAAAGGTAGTTCCAGGTGGAACAAAGAAAAATCATGCTTGGCTTGCAAACCGAGTTGAGTATAATTCCAATTTAGACGAACTTGACCAACTCATTTTATGTGATGCGATTACGTCTGGCGGACTTCTTGTATCAGTTCCAGAGGCTGAAGCCGAAAAAATGCTGCAGGAATTACATAGCAAAAATGTAGATGCCAGCATTATTGGTGAAGTAACAAGCGAAAATCCTGGTAATATTAAAGTGGTTTAAAAGGACTCGAAATTGAGTCCTTTTTCGTTGATAGGAAATAATAACAATAAAATTAAATGAGGTGCTTATTTTGAAAAAGAAAACGATTTATGTTTTTCTCTTAGTTTTTACCCTGTTTCTAGCTGCGTGTGGTTCAAATGCTAGTGATGAAAATAAAAATGATAAAGAAGAAGCTTTTACAATTGGTGTAATACCTGTACAAACTGTCGGTGAAATGGAAACGGCTATGGATAAGCTTCAAACTATCTTAACTGATAAGTTAAACCGCGAAGTATCCGTTGAAGTATATCCTGACTATAACGGTGTAGTAGAAGCGATGAATTATAACAAAATTGATATGGCTTATTTTGGTCCATTAACCTATGTTGTGGCACATGAAAAAAGTGGTGCAAAAGCAATTATTACACAATTGATAGATGGTGAGCCATTCTACCATTCGTATATCATTACCCATAAAGATAGTCCATTGAATTCAATTGAAGATTTGGTGGCACATTCTAAGGAAATAGATTTTGCATTTGGTGATATAAATTCAACATCAGGCTCCCTCATCCCCTCAATAGAACTTAAGGATCGTGGAGTTTTCGAATCTGAGGATGTCCATCAATTTAAATCTGTCCGTTACACAGGGTCCCATGATGCGACTGCCTTGGCGGTACAGAATAAACAAGTTGGTGCTGGTGCCATTGACAGTGCAATTTATGATCAGCTTGTTGATTCAGGAAAAATAGATGGTTCATTATTCAAAACGATTTGGCAATCTGAAAAATTATTTCAATATCCGTGGGCTGTACATAAAGATACAGATGAAGAAACCATTCAAACCCTTAAGGCTGCATTTTTAGCGATTGAAGATGAAGAAATCCTGGCTGCTTTTGGTGCAAGTGGATTTACAGAAGCAACGGATGAAGATTATGAAAGCATCCGCCAAGCAGCAATCAAACAAGGAATTATAAATGAATAGAGCTGATCCACATGTGGTTTAAACGAACTACCTTTCTAACTGTAGTTCTATTAGTTATTGCGATTTTTTTTAGTATGAGGTTAACCGAATTTGACCTTTCAAAATTTCGTGATTTTCGAAACATGATTGATTTTCTCTCGCAATGGTTTCCAATGAATTTTTCAGCATTGTCTCGAATGCTTAGGGACAGTGCTGAGACACTTGCAATGGCATTCCTAGGAAGTTTTTTTGGATTAATCATTGCCTTACCAATCAGTTTCCTTGCGGCGAAAAATACTTCACCATCTGCAATTGTTTTCAATTTCACAAGAATTTTAATGAGCTTTGTTCGCTCCATCCCAGAAATTGTGTTCGGATTAATTTTATTAACAGCTTTAGGGCTTGGCCCCTTCCCTGCTGTTTTAGCAATCATGTTTCATAATATTGGGGTGCTTGGAAAATTAATTTCCGAACTGATTGAATCGGCAGAACCAGGACCACACGAAGCTATGAGAGCCGTTGGATCAAAAAACTGGTTGGCATCTCTTTTTAGCATCCTTCCACAAATTTGGCCAAATGTCCTATCTCAATATTTTTATCGTTTTGAGGTTGCGATTCGTACCTCCCTCATTCTTGGTTTTATTGGTGGAGGAGGAATCGGACAGCGCCTTTTTAATGATTTTAAAAGCTTTCAATATTCCTCCGTTTCGTTGGATGTATTTTTAATCATGTTGATTGTTATTATTGTGGATTCGTTTGGAAGCTATGTTAGGAATAAGGTTATTTGAATGGGGGGCGGTGAAATGATTAGATTAACGGATGTTACTGTCTACTATCCGAATACAGAATCGCCTGCGCTATCCTCAGTCAATCTCAGATTTGATGAGGGAGAATTTGTCTGTGTACTTGGTAAAAGTGGCGCGGGGAAATCAACACTCATCCGGTGTATGAATGGCCTTCAACAACCTACAACTGGTGAAGTGTTTTGGGATGGTGAACCACTTACGAAAAGAAACAATGAACAACAAAGGCTTGTACGGAGAGAAATTGGAATGATTTTTCAGCATTTTAATCTTATTCCCCGCTTGACGGTTTTACAAAACACGTTAACAGGAATGTTCGGCTACCGAAGTTCGGTAAAAAATTTACTTGGGATTTTTTCCAAGGAAGAGATTGACAATGCAAAGCGGGTTCTTGATGTTGTCGGGCTTTCAGAATTTGTAAATCGACGGATCGAACATTTAAGTGGTGGTCAAAAGCAGCGTGTAGGAATTGCACGTGCCTTATTGCAAAAACCTCGTGTATTTCTTGGGGATGAGCCAGTTGCAAGCTTAGATCCAGGAACGGCCAATCGTATTTTTTTATTACTTAAGGAATTACATGACCGTCATATACTTTTATCAGTGATGAATCTTCACGATGTTGAACTTGCTAAACAATTTGCAACAAGACTAATTGCTTTAAAAAATGGCGAAATTATTTTTGATGGAAAGCCGGAAGATTTTACACAGGAAATATTTAAGCAAACGTATCATTCATGAAAATTATCCCTTTGTAGGAAGTAATTGTTTTCTTTTTCGTGAATTGTTATACTTCTTATATATTAACTTTATTCTGTCGGGTTTTAAACCCGACAGAATAAAGTTAAAGCCTCCGGCGGATGCCACGATTTTTCAGAGGAAATTTTTCGAGCTTGCTCGAAAAAAATCGGGCGCAAATACGCTAAGGCGAATTTGATTAGAAAAGAAGGTACATACTTTGTCGAAAAAGAAATTACAATATTGGCTTATTCAAATTCTGTTAATTTTAACAATTATCTTTGTTTCAACGAAAATTACATTTTTATTTAAACCTATTGGCGTGTTTTTCTCAACTATCTTTTTCCCGATTTTGATTACTGGATTTCTTTTCTTTCTGTTAAATCCTGTCGTAAAATTTCTTCAACGTCATAAGGTTCCAAAAATCCTTGGTATATTAATCATTTATGTCGTGTTCTTTGGGTTAATTGTGTTAGCAGTTGGTAATTTAGTTCCAATGATTACGAAGCAATTTACAGCACTTGGAAATGCACTACCTGGTTATGCGAACCAAGCGATGGATTTTTTTGCGGAGTTCTCCAAATCCTCAGAATTTAAATGGATTCAGGATGAACAACAGGAGCTTCTAAATACGGTTGAAGAAAAATTAATAGCTTTTGCAAATACCCTTCCGAACCGGATCACAGGTGGGATTTCCCAAATTGTAGGGATCATTGCGAATATAGCTATCATTCTTGTAACGGTACCCTTCCTCTTGTTTTATTTGTTAAAGGATGGTCATCGGTTTCCACAAGCGATTGTAAGATTTTCCCCTCATGCATACCGTGATGAGGCCCTTACAATTTTAAAAGAAACTGGGGAGACACTTTCGGCTTATATTCAAGGACAGGTTACTGTAGCATTAGCAGTCGGAACCCTTTCATTTATTGGATATTTAATAGTTGATTTACCATTTGCTCTTGTGATGGCATTGATTGTTGCTGTGACAAATATGATCCCATATGTTGGGCCGCTTCTAGGAGGAGCACCGGCTGTAATCTTAGCACTATTTGACTCCCCTATGAAGGCGTTACTAGTGGTGTTAGTGATAGTAATTGCACAGCAAATTGAAGGGAATGTCCTTTCCCCTCTAATTCTTGGAAAGACGCTTGATACACATCCAGCGACGATTATCATCCTTTTACTTGCTGCGGGAAATCTGGCTGGTGTGTTGGGAATGATTCTAGCAATTCCAACCTATGCCGTTATCAAAACAATTGTCATCAATATTGTGAAATTCCTAAGAGCAAAGAAAAAGGCCGAACTAACGGCAGATATATAATGAAACAAGAAGTGCTTAACAAAAGGGGCTTAAAGGAAAACTTTAAGCCTTTTTTATAGTGCGCCCGGCATGGGCTATAACTTGGTGGTGAAAGTCCACTACAGGCTTGGCAGTAGGAACTGTTAG
>NZ_LMBW01000022.1:0-6209 GCF_001439915.1 Fredinandcohnia humi
GGCACGCCGCCAGCGTTCATCCTGAGCCAGGATCAAACTCTCCAATAAGAGTATTGATTGCTCAATAGTTTTAAAAAATAGATTAAACGTTGACGCTTGTATTGTGTTCAGTTTTCAAAGAACTTAATCGCCTTGAAGCGACTTTACTAATATAACATTTTCACTTTTGAGTGTCAACATCTTTTTTTAAAAGATTTTGTTTCTCACTCATTAATTTTGTCACACGTTTTGGCGACAAAAATTAATATATCATCTCTTATATCCTTTTTCAAGACCTTTTTTAAAAAAAGTTTTTAAAGAAGCAAAAAAAATAATTTCTTCTATTGTTTCTATTAATTCATCATTTGAAAAGGTCATAATTATTATACAAGAAATAGTTTTCTTATGAAATACGTTTATATGTAATGTATTTATTTTGATATCTTTCATTGAACGCTTCTATTATCTTAAACATATTTGCTAGATTTACTCATATAATTTATTAAAAGAAAATTTGGAAGGAGGAAAGGTTTTGTTTTTTGAGTTTCTGCAGGCAGTTGGCATGTTTTTATCATTAGCGATGTGCTTATTTTTGTTTTCATTCGTTTATATAGAAGGTTTGAAAATTAGTAATAATGAGGGAAGAATTGAAGCAAGTACCTTCATTACCTTTGTTTCCTCTATCATTATGGCCTTCGTTTTTAGTTTTTTTGCTAGTTCGTTTTATTAAGTAGAGATTTCCTCCTACTCGATACTGATATTCCTTTAATCGGATGTCAGTATTTTTTTGTTCACTTTTCAAAATATATTTTCTTAAATATGAAAGATGTTGATGCCTTAATCGTCTATTATATAGAGGGTATTTACAAAGGGGGTACGACGTTTGGCACAAGTTAGTCAAATCAAGAAATGGTTTTATGAGTATGGTGATGATGTCTATAACTTTCTTATTTATTACACAGGGTCTTTAGACGTTGATGATTTTGTTCAGGAGGTTTTTTTGAAAGCAATCAGTTCATTTCCTACCTTTGAGGAACGTTCAAATCCTAAGACATGGTTGCTTGCAATTGCAAGGAATTTAGTAATTGATAAGAATCGTCGAATGAATCTTATCAAATTCCAACCTTTTGATTTACTTGCAAGTAGACATATTCCGATGGATAAATCTAGTCCGGAGAGAACTCTTCTTCTAGACGAGGTTCTTTCTGATATATATGATACAATTCTTTGCTTAAGAAAATCTTATAAGGAAGTTCTTGTTTCACGATTAATTTTGGAGCTAAGTGTTGAAGAAACTGCAACCATTTTAGGCTGGTCTGCTAACAAAGTTTCATTGACTTACCATCGAGCTATTAAAAATTTACAGAAAAAACTTAAGTCTATCAATAAAGGAGAGGAAAAAGACTATGAAGGATACCTACCAAAATAAATCATTTCCTAGATTTCAACTAAGCGAATCCCAGAAAACCCGCATCGCAAATCAAATCAGATTAAACGAACCCTTTAAAGTGACCAGGAATTTTTCTAACAGATTCATCATGCCCTTCCTATCAGGAGTCGTTATTTTGTTACTCGCAATCGCGATTGGAACGTACTCTTATCATTCTATATTTGAAAAGGATCTCGAACTCGTAGATAGTGTCTCTTCATTTAATATCGATCTTCCAAAAGGAATTGACATAGAGGAACAAGACGGCAATCATGTTTTTCTGATAAATGGAACAGAGGTTGGTGGGGTAAAGAAGATCAACAATGAAATAAAACAGGAACTTTTGTCTCAGCCAGGTATATTTGAGAATGATGTGTTGGATGATTTTCAAGAACCAACCCAACGAGTCCTTTTCCATGTTAAGCAAATGCACGCAATTCAAACTGTCCATTATTTGATTCAGCCCAATGATCAAGAGGTCATCTATGATTTATATTTTCATGCAATTAATCCCGGCTATTTCGGAGGTTCAGATTTCGAAGAAGACCTAAAAGTTATTCATGAAATAGCTAAATCATTTAATATCAAATAGGTCCAACCTATTTTGGTCTTTGTTATTTTCTAGCCTTCCATGCATTATTTGGTAAAAGTTGAAAATACTACACCTATGAATATAATGGCTTGGAGGAAGAGGGATGAAAAAGTTTTTACTAGTTGGGGTTATTTTTTTATTCCAGCTTACATTTTTATCTGTTGGAGTGTTCGCTGAGGTTACCCCTGAGGAATTAACGAAATACACAACAAAGACCGGTTTAACTGAAGGAGATCTCGAGGATTATTTGGCGGTTTATGATTTGTCCGTAAAGGATTTTGAAAATGTGCATGAAATGGTTTCGTATTTAGGGGAACCAGTTAATAAAGAGACTGTGCAGACCCTATTAACAAAACATAATATTAATGAGGATGAATTGCATCATATCCTCGGTGGTTTTGGGGAGTCCGTGGAGGATTATTTATTCGTTAAGGACCTTGAAGCAACCGTTGATTTCTATTTAAATCATGCTGAAGTATTGGTAGAAGCAGAGCGGATGCTTTCGGAGGTTGGGTTAACGGAAGATGAGATTGATGGATTATTTCTTCACTTTTTAAGTCTCGATGATGTGAATATTGAGGGGAAAATGAAATCGATCAGCTCTAATTTGGAAAGATACTTTTCCTATAATAACTCAGAAGGACTTTCATCTGACCAACAAAAAGAGCTTCTTGTGATGTACGATGAAATGATTGAAGTCTTTGAATTACAGCCAAGATACTATCTATTAAAAGATGGTGCCAAAGAAGCGATAGCCTATAATAAGCTACTTCAAATGGACACACTTAATGGTGCGGAACTGCTAGTGGAACTATATCGGGCTAATGATGAGTACCTCCTCGACCTAAAGGTTTCAGAGGAAATGCTAGCAACTGATTTTATCATTGAGCGCGGAGAAAAACTTCTAACTGTTGCCACGCTTGCCACAGAAATGAGTATCAAAGCCCAAGGGAATAAGCTTCCTGCTACGGCTAGTCCATATACGAACCTTCTGCTAATAGGAGCCTTATTGATGATTCTTGGTGTAGGTACTGTTTTAATGACTCGAAAATATGCTTAAAAGTAAAGCCATGGCTACGATTAAGTAGACATGGCTTATTTCTTTACCCTGCACTTTGTTCCGATAAGGATACACGCTGTTTTTTCTTTCTTTCGCCAATGGAGTATAGCCAAATTCCGACTACAATAATGACTCCCCCGATAATCTGTGTTTGGATGATTTTTTCTGATAGTATAAAATAGGCCAGAATACCCGCACCCACTGGTTCAAACAGGATACTTACCGAAATGGTAGAGGTGCTTACCCATTTTAATGACCAATTGAAAAGATTATGGCCAAGTAAAGTTGGGACAATGGCTAATAGTAAAAAGTACATCCAGTCGTGACCGGCATATCCTCCCAGTGGATATTTAAAGATCACTACATATAAAAACAAAGTTACCGTACTAATGCTGTAAACAACAAATGTATAGGTGACAAGCGTTAACCGTTTCCGTACAGTTTGCCCAAATAATAGGTAGGCTGTAACCATCACACACGAAATGATCGCCAAGAAGTCACCATATAAAGCACTCCCGCTAATTCGGAAATCACCCCAACTAATGACGATGCTTCCTCCTAAAGCTAGACAGGTACTTAATATTGCTCCTAAACCTATTTTTTCCTTAAACAAGAAATAGGTTCCTATGAATGCAAAAACCGGCTGCATCGTAACTAATACGGTTGAGCTTGTAACTGATGTGTAGTTGAGCGATTCAAACCAAAGGATAAAATGGAGAGCTAAAAACACACCCGAGATTGTGGAGAAAAGCCAATCTTTTTTTGTAATGACCCGGAGTTCTTTTCGATATTTCCATAAAAAAACGGGCAGCATCAATAGCACTGTGAAAAATAGCCGATAGAAAGCAATCACCGGTGCAGGTGCATGGGCCAATTTCACAAAAATGGCTGACGTTGACACTGCAACGACACCAATTGCCAGCACGAAATATGGATTTATTTTTGGTTGATTCATGTATGTCCCTTCATTTCAACTATAATCTTATATAGTATATAAGATTAATGGATAAAAAGGATAGAAGAAAATTCTACCCTTTTATCGTAATGAAGCCTCTCCAATTTGTTGATAATTTTTTATATCATAAGCAGAAACTTTAGTTGGTGAGATGGCATACAATGCGTCGCCGATTGTTAGCACACGTTGTATCTCCCCTTCCCATGTTTCATAGAAGTCAGTATCATGTGATATTTTTGCTTTTAAATCGATTCCTTCTAAATCAATATCGTATACATATGCCCCCTGAAATTCGAATCTTTGCTCATACATTTTCCCCTCTAGATTTTGATAGACCGTAATCGGGAAGGCAAAAATTCCTTTTTCCTTATCAAATAAAAGAGCTTTATGGTCGTAATTTAATGGGGAGTATGTGCCACGGCCGCCAATGATTTCTGTAAACTTCTCCTTTGGGTTATTCACATCACGAATATCAAATAGCGAAATTTTGACACCATCTGTATAAACCATAGGCTCACCACTGATCGTTTTATCAGCGACTATCTTTGTATCTTGTCCAAAGCCAATTACATGGTTTTCGTCATATGGATGTAGGTAATTGCTAAAGCCAGGAATCTTAAGCTCCCCTAACACCTTTGGAGCCTTTGGATTACTAGCGTCAATGACAAATAACGGATCCACTTGTTTAAAAGTGACAATGTAGATACGCTCCCCCATGAACCGTGCTGAATAGATTCGTTCTCCTCGTGCCAGGTCACTTAATGAACCAATTTGCTTTAAATTCTCATCATAAATAAACAAATTGTTTGCGGATGGTTTAGTGTTATTCCATGTATCCCCTTTCGTTGTGGCCACTCGGAAGGTGCCATTGAATTCATCCATTGAAAATTGATTTATAATGGTTCCAGGTACCTCAGTTGAACTATGGAATTCGACTTTGTCTCCATCCACTGCAAATTTGTAGACATTTGTATCAGGGGATTCGAAGCCATCCTCTCTAAAAGGAATGATCGCGCCATAGTTTGCGACTGCGATATAAATGTTTTCCTTTGACATATACAATAAATTTCCGCTACCTAAATATGAAGTAATCGAAGCCTCTTTATTGGCGTTATCCAGGTCAAATGAAGCGATTAAAGTAAAACTAGTTTCCTTTGAATCGGGGATATATTGAATTTTTTCATAGGGCACCAATGAACTTTCCTCATTATTTGCTGTATCAGAGTAACGTGGTCTTAGTTCGATATCCTCATCTTTCGCGTCTTCCATCATCCAATAATGCGGATAGTGACTTGTGACTAGATACACATAGTTATCTATTCGGCGTGATGTCAAATGGCTTCCTTCAACCTCTACTCTACGTATTTCCTGAGGATTTTTTGGGTCCTTTATGTCATAAACAATGGCTGTTGTTGCTTCAAATTGTCTGGGTGGATAGATCATTTTTCGTTGATTTTGATTAGTATGTGGTGTTATGTTATGAAACGTATAGCCAATCACAACTAGTTTGTCTTCATATAAAAACATTTGGCTTGGCGAAAATGACTGAGAATATGGGATTGATGTGATTAACTGCATTTCCTTTGCAGGCGCTGCTTTAATGATATTTAGTTTTCCGTCAATTAGCTGATAAATATATTCACCATCGGTTTTTACGAAATCTGCTTCATCGACACCTTGAACCTGATTGTTCGTCTCTGAATGCTCACTTCCACCATTTGGGGCACTATCAGCTTTAGTGGATTCAGTTGATACAGACATTTCTTGTTTTGCCGTGTCCCTCGCGAAAATACTAAACCTTTGATTGCGTTTTTCTTCCTTAATCGCATCCCGGAATATTTCAGTTAGCTTTTCTTTTGTAACGGGTTGTATCTCATTAATCACATGATCCTTTTGGCTAACGACTGTCGGCTTTGATGTAGTAAATATAGCCGTCATAGCCGTTATCAGAATGACCGAAGCCAGATAAAAAATCCATCTTTTCTTCATTCATCTCACCCCTTTTCCACTTAGACGAAACCTGGTAAGAAATGTTACAACAGGAAAAGCGGAAGCGCCTCGTCCGAGGAACATCGACTAACTACTGCCACGTCCTGTGGCAAACGTCGATGTCAGCGCTTCCTCGAAAATGCAATGCATTTTCTTCGTGCGATGATTATGCTGTCGAAGCTTTCCTTGTCCTGTGCAAGTCCGA
>NZ_LMBW01000022.1:6216-19381 GCF_001439915.1 Fredinandcohnia humi
CAAGCATAAGNAAAAGCCGGCTGGAAGGTTGCATTTTATCCTTCTTGACGGATTGGCTTATGACCTCGAGGGGCTAGGCGCTGCAGCTAGACATAAAAGAAATGCGGAAGCGCCTCGATGCTCTACAAAAAAGGGAGCCCTCTATATAGATGGCTCTCCAGTGATGGCATATTGGTTTAATAATAGCTCAAATATACGGAGCATTTTTACAATTTGCTTGTCTTCATGGCTGCTTAGGCACGAGATTTGGATCCATTTCTTTTCTTGTAAATAGCGACTTTCATAATGAAGGTAGTACCCTTGCAGTGCCATATCATCCCCAAAATCTTTAGAAGAGATATGTTCTGGCAAAAGAATAGTCATGATTGCGGGTGATGAAGATTCAGGTGGTGTCAAAATCTGTAGTCCCAAACCTTCGATGTACTCACGAATCATCCTGTATCTTTCTTTAATTCCGAGATAGTAATCATCATTTTCATATTTTTGTAGTGCGTTATGTAGTGCCTCAAGCATGTTCGAGGATTGGGAATACGGAATGCTGTCATGATACACATACATCCCCAGATCAAGATACCTTGGAATGGACTGGTTTGGTGTGATGTCATGATTATGGAAGACAAATGATAATCCCGTATATCCACCAATCGCTTTTCCACTGACTCCCGATGCGAAATAAACATCCTGGAAATCTAGCTTAACCGCACCGACCGTACTGATACAGTCAAGACAAAGTTTCACATGGTTTGAAAGACAGATTTCCTTTAGATTTTGGAAGTTTGCAAGCATCCCTGTTGATGTTTCACTATGAACAGCCCAAAGCCAAGTATAATCGCCCGTTTCTAGTTCATTCTTGATCTCTGTTTCTGTAATAGGCACACCCCATACTTTTTCTAGCTTTTTAAAAGCTAATCCCGCTCGATTAGCATGGTCAATTAATCTTGAACCAAACTCCCCATTGTTTACGATTAAGCCTTTGCCTCCTATGGTAGCAAGCTGGGCAGCGATCACATCATTTGCTAGAGTCCCTGATCCTACTAATATTTCCGCGTGCTTCGAGTTTGTCATATTACAAAGTTTCTCTCTAACAGACCTCATTTGTAATGAATATTCATTTGAACGATGTGAAATCGGTTCTTGCATTAGTGCTACTTTTACATTTTCATGAATTTTAATAGGTCCTGGCAAAAAGCTAACCGGTTCTTTTAGGATTCTTCCAGCCAGCGACTCATCAAAGGTCTGTTTTGTTAAATACATGGGCCAAAATGAAGCCTCCGAAGTCCCAGTTAAAGAAGCGAATGGTTTAAATCCTAATTGGCGATATAATTTTTCTTGTCTGGTTGTCCCAGAAATCAAAGCAACATCATAGCCTACCTTTAAGCAATAATTAGACATTAGCTGGGCAAGTCCGAAAAAGATTCTACCATTAGTACGATATTCTTCTTCAACCGCAAGCAAACGAATTTCACAAGGATTTTTGGGTTTTACCGGCAGTTGTTCATCAAGATTAGGCAACTTATAATCTAGTGAAAACGGTCTGTTTGCTCTAACAGCAATCATACCCACTAATTTTAAATCCTTTACACAAATTAAATATGTATTTTGATCATGAAATTTATCCACCAACATTTTTTCTATATTTTTATCATGCTGAGGAATTTCTTCAACAAAGGTTTTATAATTTAAGCGATGGATTTGATTAAACTCTTGATTTGTCCGTGCTATTTTATAGACAAATGTCATGATGACATCACTCCATTTAATTGATTTTTTTCTCTAATTTTTCTTTTAAATTATCTCGGTGTGCAAATAGCAATAAGGCGATTACAATAAAAACAAGTACACATTCGCGGATAGAATACTCCATAAACCAATAAATAAATGGCATTGTAAAAAAGGCTGTCATCCCTGCTATTGTGAAGCTTCTTGAAATCGCTAATAAAAGGAGAAAGATCCCACCGAACACTAGAAAGGGCTGATAAGCTAATACAACAAGGCCGCCTGCAGCTGTCGCAATTCCTTTTCCACCTTTAAATTTGAGCGTAATCGGCCAAATATGTCCGACGACAACAGCGATGAGTGATAGAATCTGAATTTCAAAGGAAAACCCAAGGAGTTTTGCACCCGCGACAACAAGCAACCCTTTTAGCACATCGCCTAGTGCAGTTAACAAAAAGCCTTTCTTCCCTAGCAATCTACCGGCATTCCTTGCACCTACATTACCACTTCCAAGTTTCCGGATATCTTCACCTTTCATAAACTTCATTACCACATAGGCAGTCATAATCGTTCCAATAAAATATGAGGCCAGTACATAAAAATAAATCACCAGTTCACCACCATTTTGGGTTTAATCAAATTTTACCATTTTTTTCTGGTTGTTAACATTGAAAATAAGGTTTGTCTTATTCCATTTTTAATAGAAATATATGAATTTTGGGGCATCGTCATGCAAAAAAAGATATTTATGGTTGTCTATTAAAAAATATCATGATATAATTTCCCTACATTCATTCGGGGTTGTAGCTCAGGGGGAGAGCATTTGCCTGGCAGGCAAAGGGTCGTGGGTTCGATTCCCATCAACTCCATACAAAAAAAGCCATTCTAGTTTAAACTAGGGTGGCTTTTTTCTTGTATATGTGGCATATCTTTTGATACCATTATTTTTTAATTTAATTTCACACACTAAACAAAAAGTGATAAATCAGGGGGGAAAACGGTGAAAAATATATTAGGATGTTTCGGAATTCTTTTGCTGATTATCCTCATTACAGTGATTATAGGATTTGCGATTAATGACGAAGAAACCACAGAGAAAGAGCCGGAAGAACAGGTAACTGAACAGCAGGTCAAGGAAGAAGAACTTGCAGCAAAAGAAAAAGCAGAGCAAGAACAGGCTGAAAAAGAAGCTAAACAAAAGGCGGCTGAAGAAGCAAGACAAAAAGAGGAAGCCGAACAAAAAGCGGCTGAAAAAGAAAGACAAGAGGAACAAGCAAAGCAAAAAACTGACGAACAAGCTCAAGCGATCGGCTTAGAAGAAGTAATCGTATCTCGAGTTGTGGATGGTGACACGGTCGAACTGTCCGATAAACGCAAGATTCGCTTGGTCGGCGTAAATACACCTGAATCGACAAATAAGCACGAGGTATATGGAAAAGAAGCTAGCAATTACACAACCACTCAACTGGAAGGAAAAAAGGTATGGCTCCAAAAAGATGTATCCGATAAAGACCGCTATAGTCGATACTTACGCCTTATCTGGATATCCGTTCCATCAAATGTGATGGATGAATCTGAAATACGTTCAAAAATGTTCAATGCGCATCTAGTTTTAAACGGGTATGCGGAACCTTCCACCTATCCACCGGATATAACATATAGTGATTATTTTGTAAAATTTGCCCGTGAAGCACGTGCAAATAAAACTGGCCTTTGGGCATACGGGGAAAATGGGACAACAAAAGGGGATCTTGATACAGGTAGTTCAAAGCCTGCACCGCCAAAAAACAATCCATCCACAGGAAGTGGCTCTGGCAGCAGTAACACAAGTGATGGAAAAGAATCCTATAAAAATTGTACGGAGCTTCGAAAAGTCTATCCCGAAGGTGTTCCATCAACCCATCCAGCATATGAACCAAAACATGACCGGGACAAGGACAATTGGGCATGTGAAAAATCAGCATAAATGACCACAGACCCAATCACCACGATTGGGTCTTTTCCTGTTTTCAGTTATCATTTGTAAACAGTCACAATTACCCCATCGATATTGTCACCTGAAATCTCATATTCGTGATTTTCCGGTATATGAATGGTCATGTTTTCAGAAAAAGGGTAATAGGAAACAGTATATTTTTTACTTTCGACCTTAGCCGAAACCTTCTTTTTTTCCTTTAGGTAGTCTAAATATTCTTCTAAAACCAAACCCTTTTCCTTCATAATCGCACTATGCGGCAAACCCACATAGCGGATATGCCATGGTTCATATTGAATTCCAGTTATGTCTGTTTTATCCTCAGGATATCGTAAAATGAACCCGTATTTCCAAGCATATTGTTCGATCCATTTTCCTTCAGGTGCTTTAGCCATAGTCATTTGCGTGGTACCTACATCAAGGGATAATCCTAAATTATGTTCGCTATATCCGGCTGGTAAAGCATAGGCAGAGCCCATTTCTTGATAAAGTTTACTTTGCTCATCAAAGTCTCGAAACCCACTAGTAATGAAAAAATTAGAAACTCCTTCTTTTCCTGCAGCAGTAATCATATCTGAAAATTTACGTGCTAGATCCTCTGATAAATAGGTTCTGTCCAACAATCCGTATCCTTTTACCAATTCACTATGCGTAAATAGATCAACGACATCTAATTTTATACTTTCTGGACGAACAGGATACTTTTTGTTGACCAATAGTAGATTTCCTTGATAAATTTGTTCTTCTGAAATATCTGTTTGTTGGCTATTTTCGGAAGCCCTTCTATCCTCTGCTTTATCATTTTCATGTTGCTCATATTTCAGCACTTCTACATTTGGTATATCTGCTTTTGATTCAAAAGACGATTCCTTATATATGAAGGTTAAAAACAAGCTCAAAAGTAAAAATAGCAAAAATCCCCACTTCTTCATTTTTCAGTTTCCTCCTTATTCTCCGTTATTTAAAAGAATAGGTAAAACTATTTAAAAAAAGTGTAGGGTAAATCTTAAATTTTTCTTAAATCATCTATTTGAAATCAATCTATCTTAATTATTTTGTTCACGATCCTTTGGTAATCGAACTTCAAAAGTTGTTTGTATGACGCTGCTTTCAGCAGTAATTGATCCATTATGCTGCTCTGCAATATTCTTCGCAATGAACAGACCCAACCCGGTGCTACCCTCTCTATGGGTTCTAGCTTTGTCTCCGGTATAGAACATATCAAAAAGATGCGGAAGGTCATCTGGAGGAATGCTATCTCCGTAATTCACAACTTGTACTACCACTTCATTTGCTTCTATGAAACCATTAATATCGACATACTGACCGTCATATCCATAACGAATTGCATTCGTGATAAGATTTTCAAACAGTCGTGCCAGCAAATCTCCATCGCCCAAAATGGGTAAATGGACCGGACTATTCATTCGGGCAATCAAATGATTGTTTTCGAAAACAGGATATAATTCTTCAATTAATTGGTTAAGCAAATCAGTTAAATCAAATCTTTTTTTATCTACTGGCAGCATTCCATAATTCATTTTAGTTATCTCAAATAATTCATCAATTAGTCTTTCTAGCGCCTGAGATTTAGTAAAAGCAATTGTTAAAAAATGCCTGACTTGTTCTTTCGTCAAGTTTTCATCTTTAAGGATTAGATCCAAGTAACCTAAAACAGAAGTTAGCGGTGTACGCAGATCATGTGCCAAGTTTACGACTAGCTGATCTTTACTGCTTTCCGAAAAGTCACCTCTTTCAATGGCTTCTTTTAACTTTTCACTTGCAAGGTTTATGTCTTTCGCAATATCATTAAACTCATCATTAGATTGGATTTCAACTTGATGTTGAAAGTCGCCACGGGCAAGGTAGTGAATTCCGCTAGAAATCTTATTGAAATAAGTAGAATAGCGTTTCGTAAGGATAAAGAAAAACAAGATAGAAAGCGGAATAAATAGTAGTAAAAAGAAATTAATGTCTCCAATTTTATTCATAAATGAACGAAATTTGGCCAATGGATCGCCGTAATCAACTTGGGTATGATAATAATATTGGAGTATTTTAAAGATAATATAAGTTATAGTACCAGACAGAATCATACTCAATCCAAATAACATAATCATTTTTGAGCGAAAACTTCGTACGAATTTAACCATTGAATGTATACCCGACTCCCCACACAGTTTTAATTAATTTGTTTTTCTGTTTATCTTCTTTAAGTTTTTTTCGGAGCGTACGAATATGTACCATAACGGTATTCCCGCTTTCAAAATAGGCCTCGCCCCACACCTGCTGAAAAATGTTTTCCACACTATACACTTTCTTTGGATGACTGGCTAGTAAATACAAAATATCAAACTCTTTTGGGGTAAGCTCAATAGATTCACCGTAAAGGGTAACCGCCCGTTGATCAAGGGAAATAACTAGTCCACCAAACTCAAGATTTGAGTTATTTTCATTCTTAGCTTGATTCAATGTCGTATATCGCCTTAACTGGGCTTTTACGCGAGCTACCAATTCAATGGGAGTGAATGGTTTAGTCATATAATCATCCGCTCCAATTACAAGTCCCTGCACTTTATCAAAATCAGATGTTTTAGCACTCAAAAAGATGATAGGCATATTATGCTGTTCACGAATGCGTTGGGTTACTTCATATCCATCCATTTTCGGCATCATAATATCCAAAATCAGCAAATCAAAGACCTGATTCCCGACAACACGAACTGCATCTTGACCATCAGACACTTTCACAACTCGGTACCCTTCTTTTTCTAAATAAAAGGCAACTAGATCAGCAATTTCCTCTTCATCATCAGCAATTAGTATCGAAATATCTTTCATATCTGCACCCCTAAAAGTTAACATATAGGTCCTTTTCATTTTCTATTATATCTATTCTTTATTACAACGTTAAGGAAGTTCCCATATTAAAAAACGGAATTTTTCCGTCTATTTATCGGATTGGGTGCTTAACCTGTTCCCCCAACCGATTTGTCCGGCCCCCCTGATCCAAAATGCGGGAATCAGCAGCTCTTTTTCGACCAGCTTTTAAAAACAATAAAATTGGCACTCAAAACTGTACTACAAATGACAGTAGTTTTGACAAGACTGTTTATTTCAACAAATTTGTTAACTGTATAGGCACAAATAAAAATACATTAAATCAATCATTCATTTATGTGTCGAAAAAAACTGTCGCAAACCGTCAGAATTTTTCGCTAAAAGTTGGTTGATTACTAGTTTCAAAATGTTAACATTGTATTGTGGGCGTTTTCATGACGCTTGTATTACTAGTTTAAAAAACAAGGAGGAATAAAATGAGCCAATTAATTTTTGCATTACGAGAAAAGGTTGAGTCATTTTTAAATGGGACAAAGAAGCTTTATATCAATGGAGAATTTGTTGAAAGTGCTTCTGGGAAAACCTTCGAATCCTATAACCCTGCCACTGGAGAAGTATTAGCAACTGTTAGTGAAGCAGGTCCAGAGGATATCGATCGTGCTGTTAAAGCAGCCCGAAAAGCTTTTGATGAAGGCCCATGGCAAAAAATGACCGCAGCCCAAAGAAGCCGTATCATGTATAAACTGGCAGATTTGATGGAGCTACATAAAGATGAGCTTGCACAATTGGAAACATTGGATAATGGAAAACCAATTCGTGAAACATCAAATGCAGATATTCCCCTAGCAATTGAACATATGCGTTATTATGCTGGATGGTCTACGAAAATCGTAGGACAAACAATTCCTGTAAATGGACCATTCTTTAACTATACTCGCCATGAGGCTGTTGGTGTTGTTGGACAAATTATTCCATGGAACTTCCCGCTGTTAATGGCAATGTGGAAGCTTGGTGCAGCCCTTGCAACTGGATGTACAGTTGTATTAAAGCCCGCCGAACAAACTCCTCTTTCCGCTCTCTATTTAGCTGAGCTGATGGAAGAAGCAGGATTCCCTGCAGGGGTTGTGAACATCGTTCCTGGCTTTGGTGAGACAGCTGGTCAACCGCTAGTTGATCATCCACTGGTTAATAAGATTGCATTCACTGGTTCAACAGAAGTTGGAAAAAGCATCATGGAAAGAGCTTCTAAATCATTAAAACGTGTAACATTAGAATTAGGTGGAAAATCACCAAATATTATTTTACCGGACGCCGATCTTTCAAAAGCCATTCCTGGTGCTTTAAATGGGGTTATGTTTAACCAAGGCCAGGTTTGCTGTGCGGGATCACGTATCTTTATCCAAAAGAAACAATTTGATAATGTTGTTGCGGATATGGCAAGCCATGCTGAAAAAATTAAACAAGGAGCAGGTTTACATTCCGATACAGAAATTGGACCACTTGTTTCGATTGAACAACAAAATCGTGTTTTAGGATACATCGAAAAAGGAATTAATGAAGGTGCAGAACTAGTAGTAGGTGGTCAAAAACCGTACGAAGAAGGCTACTTCGTTTCTCCAACCATTTTTGCAAACGTAAAAGATGAAATGACAATTGCGAAAGAAGAAATCTTTGGTCCAGTTATTTCGGCAATGCCATATGATGACCTCGATGAATTAATTGCACGTGCAAACAGTTCAGAATATGGTCTCGCAGCTGGTGTGTGGACTCAAGATGTATCGAAAGCTCACTACATCGCGAATAATCTGCGTGCAGGGACTGTATGGGTAAACTGCTATAATGCATTTGATGCAGCATCTCCATTCGGAGGTTATAAGCAATCAGGTATTGGACGTGAAATGGGATCCTATGCTCTAAATAACTACACAGAAGTCAAGAGTGTCTGGATTGCGATGAACTAATTAGAAAAGTGCAAGCGCCTTGAAAGAGGAACATCGACTAAATACTGCCACGTTCTGTGGCAAACGTCGATGTCAGCACTTCCTCGAAAGCGCAATACATTTTCTTCGTGCGATGATTATGCTGCCGGAGCCTTCCTTCCTGTGCAAGTCCGACAAGCATAAGAAAAGCTGGCGAGAAGGATGTATTTTATCCTTCTTGACGGATTGGCTTATGACCTCGAAGGGCTAGGCACTGGAACTAGATATCAAAAGAAGGCGAGATCCTGTAATAGGTTCTCGCCTTTTTGTTAGCTGGTTGATGCATTTGTTTTTCGCCCCTGCTGTTTTCGCAATTGGACTTTACAAACAAGATCTAAAATCCTTGTACTTATAAACTGACCTACAATCGCATAAATAATAATTTTCCAATCCACCATAAGACCGGTCGTAAGCAAAATCGTACCATTAATCGCAAACAAAGTTTTTCCTGGTGAATATCCTTTTAGTTTTGAAATAATTAAAGCTAAAATATCCATTCCACCCGACGAGGCTCCCATTCTAAATAATATCCCAATTCCCACTCCAAAAACAAAAGAACCCACAAGTAAATCAACGATTACATTTGAAATGGGATTTGTGATGAATGGAGTGAAGATCCTAATAGTAATTGCTGTTACCGTGACACAATACAACGTCCAAATGGCTGTTCCCTTTCCTAGCCATTTAATGGCTGCAAATAAAAGGCCAGCATTTAGTATCCATAATGAAATATCAAAAGGAATAGCCGCTACATAATTGAACAAGACTGCGACACTTGCCGCTCCTCCAGTAGGAATAAAATGCGGAAATAGAAATGTCGCCATTGCAAAACCTTGAATCATCGCTGCAATTCCAAGTATCAAACCTTTATTAAGTAGTTTCATAACCATGCTCCTAAGTCCTAAATCTGCTACAATGGTACCATTACTTTTCCGATTAAAACAATAGTTATTCCCCTTCATATCTTGCGAGTAATTCATATGGTCTTACTTTAAATGCTTCATATGGCACATAATCGCCTTTTAGAGCATCAAGAACACGTGGTTTGAATTTAGGTCTTTTAATATATTCATCAACATTTGATTCATCTAAATTTACAAATGCTACTTCTTTTGTTTCCTTAGAGGTTGTCAAACTGCCTCCGATATACTCCCCACGAAAAACAATTGAAACTACACTTCCGTTTGAATATACGCCACTTACACCATGTATACTTACCTGAACCCCTGTTTCCTCAAATATTTCCCGACAAAGCGCCATATCCAAAGTTTCCCCTTCATTTACGACCCCACCGGGCAACTCCCATGTATCGGATCGCCAATAGGTCTTTACTAATAATGTTTCCTGATTTTGATTGGTGATAAATCCACTTACATTAACCGTATGTTTTGGAAATTCGTAAGTACCTGTTGAGGATAAAAAATCCTCCTCACAATCCAAGTACCGTTTTTGAAATTCCTCCAATTTTTGTTTCTCTTTTTGAACCCTTTTTTCAATCTTTAAATACTCGTCCATATTTGGGTACTCCCAAATCGACATCATTTCTTCATTAGATTCATTTTGCCATTGCCCAATTAGTTTTGCTCCGTTTTTTATTTGAATCTGAATAAAGTGGTCATTCAAAAATCGAGCACATTGAGAAGCTTGATTAGGTTCGACCCGGTATGTGATTCTTTTATAAAGCATATATTTCATTCCTTTTGGCATGTGATAATGTATCATACGCCAAAGGTTTCAATTGGGTTGGACAGGAGTAAATTTTCCCCAAAATAAAAAGACCTGCTTTACCCTATCATAAAAGGGAAGCAGACCTTCTTTTTAATTAGTCTTTCCAAATAATTTCACCCGATTTTGTTGTAGGATCGATTTCAACTTCGAAATCGTGTTTTTCATAAAAATATACGAGGCGGTCGACGTGATCCCAGTCTCTTTTTGCTATATCACCTTTAATCACAGGAATGTTTTGTTCACGAGCGATTTCTTTTAAATGATTCATGCAGATTGAACCATAGCCTTGGTTCTCTGGTCCCCTTATATCACCGATGTGAATCGCATTTTCCTCATCTTTATACTGAGCATGAATTGAAAAATCCCAGTGACCTTTATAGGCTGATTCACAATCGTTCACCATGATTTGACATCGGTTTCCATCATCAAAGGCTGAGACAATTACCCATTTTTCGTCCTTCGATTGGTCAATCCCGATGATTTGATGTTTTTTTGAAATTTCTTTAATATTGTCCTGCATGCGAAAAATCTGGAACTGTAACTCTTCTAAATCCTGTTTGACCTCTGACGGGCTCTTATTCAGATCCTCTTTCATTAGCAAACTTTGAAAATACATTACAAACACCTTTCATTGAATATTTTTTGCCTTAAAAGCAACTTACTTCCATTTTATTAATAAAAATGGAAAATGTTTACGTTTTTGACAACAAACACACAGTTTCACATTATACTAGACTAATAGCATATTTGCAAATCTGTTGGCACTGTCATATTTTTATAAACTGGCTATAACATCTTTGTAACATAGTTGTCATTTTATTATGTTAGGATAGTTTCATAAGTAGGAAAAAGGTCTTGTGAAGGAGGTAGGATGCTTTGAAAATCTCAACTCTTACAAAAAAGAAACCAGCCCTTCTTTATTTATTTGGAGTTCTATTCATAATGGGAATCAGTGTTTTTGCTACAATCCATCATCCAAATGCTGAGTCAATCGAAAATACGAATAATCAAGTACAAAGGATAGAGAAGGAAAAAATAAATCATCAAGAACAAAAAATAGAGGAAGAAAATATAAATCATCAAGAACAACAAAGTCAGCCTGTTCAAAGTAAACCTGTTCAAATGGCTTCACAAAATTACAATGTTCAACAGGAAAATACAATTTCCGGTTCAGAATTGGACAAGCATTTAAAGGGGAATTTAAAAGGCTTAGGACCAAACTTTGTTCAATCAGGCGAAGAGCATGATATTGATCCTATCTTTTTAGCTGCATTGGCGGCCCAAGAAACCGGTTGGGGCAATTCTGATATTGCGAGTGCCCCATGGAATAATATTGGGGGGATTACGTGTATGCCAGACATTTATGCAAGTATCTTTGGTGCAGATTATCCAAACCCTGGGTGCGAAAAATTAGTAGATGGTGGAACTGATTGGCAAAAGTTTCTTTCAATAGAAGATAGTATTCGATTTAAGGCAATCTATTTAAAGCAATATTATGTAGAAAACGGGAATGAAACAATTGGTGAAATCCAAACAGTTTATGCTCCAAGTGAAGCAGCCAATGATGCCACAGGTCTAAATAATCACTGGGTAAAAAATATTGTATCCATCATGAACGATGTAAAAGCTGAACAAGCATAATGAAGATTAACAAGAAAATTACAATAACCGCTATAACAACTGCTCAGGGCGTATGAACTCTGAGCATTTTTCTATCTATTGTTGAACTAACGCACCCTTCAGTGCAATTAGCGTTATTCGTTTTGGTAGCAAGTCTCATATTCGTCTTTCATTAACAAACTTTTACAAGCCCAACCATTTTCGTGATATATTTCTTTACCAACTTTTAATTCGATGCTTCTATTTGAATTTGGATAATCAGGATCATCGTTCAGAATATATAATGTGTCCTCATCTAACCTTTTCATCGAAAAATTATCTTTTGCATCGGCATAATAAACAGTCTTAACTTTATCACTATTGTCTGTAATTTCTACCCATACATTCGATATAATGTAGAATCTGTCTAATATTCATCAGTTCCAAAGCTATCATTACACTAGATAAAGCAATTACAACAAAACATATTACTTTTATTAAATTATATAAATTATCACTCAACTAGTATCCCTCCCCTAATTCGGTAGTACAATAACTTCTACAAAAAAGGCTGCTTCTCCTTCCTTAAGGAAGGCAACCGTTGAATAATGTTGTAAATTATCAATTGAAGAATGTTAAAATAGGGTATTGTGTAATATATAGAAAATAGTTTATAGGGAGGAAAAAAGGTGGCAGCAAGCAATAACGAAGAAATTTTGGTATCTGGAACTTTAACATATGCCGATTTCAAAAAGCATAATAGTTTTCACAGAAGAAAAAGTGTAATTGGTTATTTCATTTTAGTTTTTTTGTGTTCATTTTATGTCTTATCCGACATTATTACTGGCAGTTCTATTTTGGTAACAATCCTTTCGTTCATAATTTCCAGTGTACTAATTCTCCTACCGGTAATTTTAATGAACAGGAAGCATAGTAAAGTGTACGAAAGTGATCCATTATTTAAAGATGAAATAACATACGAAATAAATGCTAATGGAATTTGCCAAAAAATAAGAGGGGCAAACGCTACTATAAAGTGGAGTGACATATTAAATGCAATAGAAGAGAAGGATATGTTTCGATTATATGTTTCTAAGGATAAAGCAATCGTCCTGCCCATTAGTTTCTTCAATTCAAGGGAAGAAATAAATATTTTAAAAACACTTATCAAAAGGAACATGAAGCCAAGAAAGATCAAAATCAGGTAGCCACAAATACAAATACCGAATATCAATCAAAAACGCTCAGATTTGAAGTGACCCCAAAAAGTTAGACATTTTATTTTTTAAGCAGCTGATTGGGCGAGAGTTCTGAATTGTATAGGACT
>NZ_LMBW01000023.1:0-181 GCF_001439915.1 Fredinandcohnia humi
GAGCCGTTACCTCACCAACTAGCTAATGCGCCGCGGGCCCATCTGTAAGTGATAGCTAAAAGCCATCTTCTAATATAGAACCATGTGGTCCCATATATTATCCAGTATTAGCTCCGGTTTCCCGAAGTTATCCCAGTCTTACAGGCAGGTTGCCCACGTGTTACTCACCCGTCCGCCGCTA
>NZ_LMBW01000023.1:267-16205 GCF_001439915.1 Fredinandcohnia humi
ATTTGTTACCTTTAATTAAACGTTGACGCTTGTATTGTGTTCAGTTTTCAAAGAACTCATTTGAACCGCCGCTCAGAAGCGACTTTATTAATATAACATCCTCACAAAAATAAGTCAACACTTTTTTATGTTTTTCTTATTCGTAATGTATTCCCTGGTGAGGAATTTAAATATACACTTAATTAAATTGAATGTCAACAAGTTATTTCGAAATAGTTTTTTTGTGTAAAGCCAGTGACTTATCATACAAAATGGACATAAAAAAACAAATGAGAGACCATTTGTTTTTTATCCTACTATAAACAAATCTATAATTACAAGTGCAGCCAAACCTGGAAGACCGAGTAGACCAGATACCGCAGATGTAACGAGATTAATTGGTACATGTAAATCAAATGATTGTCCGAATGTATTTAAGAAAAATAAAAACAAGGCACCGATTAGTATTTTAACAAATACTTGTCCTACTAAGCGAATGGGCTTAAGAGGAGCCCCCATTAGAAGCACTAGCACGATCAATCCCCCGAGTATGGATATAACAACCTTTGGTTCCAATCAAACTTCACCCCTTCACACAACTTGTACTACTATTCTATGTGAATGAGTGATTTTAAGAACCTCTTGTCCCATTTTTTTTTAGCAAACTTTATTAAAAAAACCCTACCTTAGGACGCTTACCTGGTAGGATTTACTTTATAAAAATACTTTTCGTCTCTTTGCTTCTCGTAATAAAAAGAAGTATTTTGTTTCCGCTACTTTTAGCTCATTTAAAATATCGTCAGAAGGTTCAATGCTTTTTTCGATGAGGCTTTTCTGTCTCATCCATTCCTTCTTTGCAATTTCTAATTGGCTAAAAAGCTCTTGGCTAAATTCTTTTCGAAGTTTTCCCTTCTTTTTAAAAAACATAGAAAACCTCCTAGAGTTCCCGACGTCCTTCAATCGCCTTTGATAATGTTACTTCATCAGCGTACTCTAAATCTCCTCCGACAGGTAAACCATGAGCAATTCTGGTAATTCTGATTCCTGTTGGTTTTAGCAAACGGGAAATGTACATAGCTGTAGCTTCCCCTTCGATGTTTGGATTAGTCGCCAAAATGATTTCTTGTACAGTATCATCCTGAAGTCTTTTTAGCAGTTCAGGTATTTTAATATCCTCCGGACCTATACCATCCATTGGAGAAATGGCCCCGTGTAACACATGGTATAAACCATTGTATTCCTTCATCTTTTCCATTGCGATGACATCTTTAGGATCTTGAAGTACACAGATAATCGTTTTATCTCGACGTTCATCTTCACATATGTAACAAGGATCTCTATCTGTTATATGCCCGCAATTAGAGCAATATGTGAGGTTTCGCTTTGCATTGACAAGTGCCTTAGCAAAATCAAGTACAACATCCTCTTTCATATTTAATACAAAAAAAGCCAGACGCACGGCCGTTTTCGGGCCGATACCTGGCAATTTCATAAAGCTATCTATTAGCTTAGATATTGGTTCAGGATAATGCATATCTATCCAAGTCCTTTCAACCGACGATTAGAACGGCAGGTTCATTCCTTTTGTAAATTGACCCATTGTTTCATTTGTGAGGTCTTCGATTTTCTTTAGGGCATCATTTGTTGCCGCTAATACAAGGTCTTGAAGCATTTCGATATCTTCTGGGTCTACCACTTCTTCTTTAATGATGACATCAATAATTTCTTTTTGGCCGTTTGCTTTTACAGTGACCATGCCGCCACCAGCAGTTCCCTCAATTACTTTTTCAGCAAGTTCTTCCTGTGCCTTTGCCATATCCTTTTGCATTTTTTGCATTTGCTTCATCATTTTTTGCATATTTCCCATTCCGCCGCCACGCATCATGTGTAATTCCTCCTTTATAATAACTACTATTTTATGATTCCTTTATTTCGATGAGCTCCGCACCAACGATTTTCATTGCTTCTGCGATAAGAGGATCTTCTGTTTCCTCTGGTTTTTCATCATCATCGGTTCGTTGCCCACGGATAAACTCTTCTCTAATTTTACCCCATTCATCATCTGGTACACCAATCATTTCAAACCTGTGTCCAGTTAATGTAGAAAGAATATTTTCGAGGTTTTCTGTTACCTCTGGGTTTTCTGATGCCATTTTACAATGGATCTCATATTTAAATTTTAACACAAAAGCATTGGTTGAAGCTGCAACTGGTTCACTTTCGATTAAAAGGGCTGCGTGCGATGCTTTGTTTTGACTTCGAAGCTGGTCGAGCATATCGCCCCATTTTCCTTTTAACAATTCAAGATTTTGTCTTGTTGCAGTCTTTAAAACATCATTAATTCTCCCAACAGGCGTCCTATAACCGTTTCTGGAAGACTTTTGGGGACGTTTTTCAGCTGGTTTGGCATCCTGCGGATGGGCTGTAACACCTTTTTCTTTAATGGATAAAAGTTCAGATTCTAACATATTTATTTTATTCATCAAGCCTTCAATTTGTGGCAGTGATTCTAGTGATTGCTGCTGATCCATTTGGGTAAGCTTCACCAGTGCTACCTCTAGAAATATTCGTGGATGGTTCGTCCATTTCATCTCCTGCTGGGCTTGATTTAGAATATCAATCGTTTCGTAGATTTCATGGCTCTGTATACTTTTCGCAAGCTCAGTAAAGTCCTCATCGACTAAGACCCGCTCCAATACTTCCTCTAACTGGGGGGCAGTTTGGTATAAAAGCATATCCCTATAGTAGAAGATGATGTCTTCGACAAAACGCATTGGATCTTTCCCATGGTCCATCATTTCGTCCAGCGTCTTTAATGCCGTTCGGACATCGCGGTCGCGAATCGCCTTAACCACATTCGTTAAAAAGGATTGCGAAACAGCTCCCGTTATTGTTAGAACATCCTCAAGCTTCACCTGTTCATCACTAAATGAAATGGCTTGGTCCAATAAGCTTAAGGCATCCCGCATTCCACCCTCAGCCGCCCTTGCAATTACATAAAGGGCTTGGTCGTCAACTGTCACATTCTCTTCAGCTATGATTGTTTTCATACGCCCCACAATTGCTTGAGTAGTTATGCGACGAAAATCAAAACGCTGACATCTTGAAATGATCGTAAGAGGAATTTTATGTGGTTCCGTTGTTGCTAAAATAAAGATAACATGTCGTGGAGGTTCCTCCAATGTTTTTAACAAGGCATTGAATGCTCCGATAGAAAGCATATGTACTTCATCGATGATATATACTTTATACCGTACCACGCTGGGGGCATATTTCACCTTATCACGAATATCTCTTATTTCATCGACACCATTGTTTGATGCAGCATCGATTTCAATCACATCAGCGATTGTTCCGTCTGTAATGCCTCTACATGCTGAACACTCATTACAAGGTTCAGCTACTGGAGAATGTTCACAGTTTACTGCTTTTGCAAAAATTTTCGCGGCACTTGTTTTTCCAGTTCCCCTTGGTCCTGAGAAAAGGTAGGCGTGCGAAAACTTCTCTTGAAGAAGGGCATTCTTTAATGTTTTCGTTATATGTTCTTGTCCAACCACATCATGAAAAGTTTGTGGTCGAAAGACACGGTATAGTGCTTGATATGCCATTGGTGTTGCCCCTCCTTCTAATCGTCCTTTTCTTATTATACAGGAAGTGAATATTCTGTACAAAGCGATTCTATCATTCAATAAAAAATAAAAAAACCCACCCTATTGAGTGAGTTGTTTTATGTAGTATAACTGCCGTGCACCTTCCGTCGAATAGTTACTCCAGGCGTTACTCAAGCAGTTAGCTCGGTCTAGGCAACCCTGCGGCACATGGGATAGTCCACTTACTGCTGCTTCCTTCCGGACCTGACAGGATTCATGGGTTCCCATTGCGCAGGACCCAGACGTCAACACCACTTACTTGAGGCAGACCCCACAATAACTACCCTCTATGAAGGGATTCGGCCTCGCTAGAGCGGATTGCGAGTACAGGGCACCGCTACCTCCCCGCTTAGCACGGCAAAATTGATACCAAATTGTTAGGTGTCTTTATGACACATTCTTAGTATAAAGGCTCAGTCGAAAAAAATCAATCAATACCAGTTGTAAGTTTTTTCAAGATGTACCAGTTGTCGTTTTCTTTTCTTCTTTCTTCTTCCTTCGGATCTCTCTAAAAAAAGAACTAAGTAACTGACTGCACTCATCTTCACAGACACCTGAAACAACCTCTGCCTGATGGTTAAATCTTTGTTCCTGTAAAAGATTCATTAAGGTTCCTGCACATCCGCCTTTTGGATCGCTTGCCCCGTAGACGACCCTAGTAACCCGAGATAATACAATTGCACCCGAACACATTGCACATGGCTCAAGGGTGACATACAAGGTTGCGCTATCTAATCTCCAATACCCGGTTCGTTTACATGCTTCATCAATAACAAGTAACTCTGCATGTGCTATTGACCGTTGCTGTGTTTCACGAAGATTATGGGCCAAGGCAATCACTTCATCATTTAGTACTAAAACAGCACCAATCGGTACTTCATCTATAGCTGCTGCCTTTTTCGCTTCTTCAATTGCCAACTTCATATAATACTCGTCAGACTTCATCATATCCAAACTCCCTTACTAGGAAAAGCAAATAAGCACTTTAACCAAGCATCATCTTCCATATTCTCTCATAGAGTAATAAAGGTGTGTTACCTAGATTGTAGAATGAGGAGGTTAAACATGCAAATTCATGTTGTAGAACAGGGACAATCCATTTCAGGAATCGCTCAGGCATATGGAACAACAGCGGATGAGATTGTTCGTGCAAATCAAATTCCTGATCCAAACAACTTAGTGGTTGGTCAGGCGGTTGTCATTCCAATTGTTGGCCAGTTTTACTGGGTGCAGCCTGGTGATAGCCTTTGGTCCATAGCAAATAAATTTGGTCTTAATTATCAGCAATTAGCACAAATTAATCAAATTCCACCTAATCGGCCATTACAGGTTGGGTTTAGAATCTATATTCCGGAACGCCCGAAACGTAAAGCAGAAATCAATGCCTATGTGGAACCATTAGGTTCTTCAGTAAGTCCCGCTCTTGAAAGAAGTACACGACAAGCTGCTCCATACTTAACGTACTTAGCCCCTTTTAACTTTCAAATACAACGAGATGGCACTTTAAAGGAACCACTGCTGAACAATTTCCAAAGCATCGCAAAGGCAAATAATGTGACATTAATGATGGTCGTAGCAAATTTGGAAAACGGGCAATTTAGTGCTGAATTAGGTAGACTCGTGCTGAATAATGAAGACATCCAAAATAAGCTCTTAAATACAATTGTAGAAACAGCAAAAAAGTATGGGTTCCGAGATATTCATTTTGATATGGAATTTTTACGCCCTGAAGACCGTGAAGCCTATAACAGCTTTTTACGAAAAGCGAAGCAGCGCTTTGGCCAAGAAGGGTGGCTTCTTTCGACGGCCCTTGCCCCTAAAACAAGTGCCCAGCAAAAAGGGGAATGGTATGAAGCACATGACTATAAAGCACACGGTGAAATCGTTGACTTTGTCGTCATCATGACGTATGAATGGGGATATAGTGGAGGACCACCTATGGCGGTATCGCCAATTGGTCCTGTTCGGGATGTCATTGAGTATGCTCTTACCGAAATGCCATCATCCAAAATTATGATGGGGCAAAACCTCTATGGCTATGATTGGACACTGCCATTTGTGGCCGGGGGCGAATATGCAAAAGCAGTAAGCCCTCAGCGAGCAATTGAAATCGCCAAACAAAATAATGTTTCGATTCAATATGATACGAAAGCACAAGCACCTCACTTTGACTATACAGACTCAGCCGGAAAGCAGCATAAGGTTTGGTTTGAGGATGCGAGAAGTATTCAGGCAAAGTTTAATTTGATTAAGGAATTGAATTTGCGTGGAATTAGCTATTGGAAGCTGGGACTTCCATTCCCGCAAAACTGGCTTTTAATCACAGAGAATTTCCATGTTGTAAAACGATAAAAGTCTTTCAAAGGAACTCGTTATTCGGGTTTCTTTTCATTTTTTTTCATACTAATGGAGCAAACATCCTGTGGCAATGCCTCTGTGACCCACATCCTGTGGACCTCAAATTTTCCCATTTTGTTTTTTCGACAATACATAACAATCTTCATCATTCCTATGATAAAATAATGCTTATCTGTGCAATTTAGAGTAAAAAGGGGGACACGAGATGGGTAGTAGGATTCCTTTTATTACAGTAGAGGGTCCGATTGGAGTTGGAAAGACCTCTCTCGCGAAGGCGATTTCAGAACGCTTTGAATTTACCTTACTAAAAGAGATTGTCGATGAAAATCCATTCTTGGGGAAATTTTATACAAATATTGACGAGTGGAGCTTTCAAACGGAAATGTTTTTCCTCTGTAACCGATATAAACAACTAGAAGACATTAATCATTTTTACCTTCAAAAAGACCAACCGGTTGTTGCTGATTATCATATATTCAAAAACCTTATTTTCGCTGAGCGTACATTAAAAACACATCAATTCAAAAAATATCTCCAAATATATGATATTTTAACAGCGGATATGCCTGTTCCGAATGTTGTAATCTATTTACATGCAAGTCTTGATACTTTATTAGAGCGGATTAAAATGCGCGGTAGAGACATTGAAAAAAATATAGATCCGGCGTACTTAGCTCAGTTAACCCGTGATTATGAGCAATTCATGAAACAGTTTGAAAAATCCCACCCGGACATTCCTGTCATTCGAATTAATGGGGACCAATTTAACTTTGTACAGAATAAAGAAGACCTTGATCACATTCTAACAAAAGTAGAAGACATCATTCTCGAAAAAGGAGTTAGACATAATGAATTTGCGTAATAAATATGATATCCCCAGTAATGCAGTGATAACCGTTGCAGGAACAGTCGGTGTTGGGAAATCTACAATGACAAAAGCCCTTGCCGATGCACTTGGATTTAGAACATCCTTTGAAAAAGTGGATACTAATCCATATTTAGATCGGTTTTATGCAGATTTTGAAAGATGGAGCTTCCACCTTCAAATTTATTTTCTTGCTGAACGCTTTAAAGAGCAAAAGAAAATTTTCGAATATGGCGGTGGATTTATTCAGGACCGTTCCATTTATGAGGATACAGGCATTTTTGCTAGAATGCATTACGAAAAAGGAACAATGGCACCTGTCGACTATGAGACGTATACCAATCTTTTCGATGCAATGGTGATGACCCCTTATTTTCCTCACCCGAATTTGTTAATTTATCTTGAAGGAAGTCTTGATGATATTATTAATCGAATTCAAGAACGCGGAAGACCGATGGAGCAGCAAACACCTATATCTTATTGGGAAGAAATGCATGGTCGATATGAAAATTGGATCAATAACTTTAATGCGTGTCCAGTTCTCCGATTAAACATTAATGAGTATGATATTATGAATGATGGAGGTTCAATTGAGCCGATCATCGCAAAAATTTCAAGTTTCATTAGACAAACCGAACTTTTGAAAAGCTAAAAAAAGAACCCCTTTTGAGTGATTCTCAAAGGGGTTCTTTTATGGCTACATTTTTATAAAAAGTAAAAAACACGTTACCTAGATAGGTAACGTGTTCATCTCCAATACTTTATGCGCTAGTATTATTTTCAATAATGGCGGAGGAAGAGGGATTCGAACCCCCGCGGGCTTTAACACCCCTGTCGGTTTTCAAGACCGATCCCTTCAGCCGNGTATCGACAAAAATTAATATACCATAATTCAAAAGTAGAAGTCAACAATCTTTTAACATTTTTTTAAAGGCCAGGATGGTGGAAAATCCTGGCCCCTCTGTTTTGCCTATTTTGGACCAATAACTTCTTTATTTCCCATATATGGACGTAATACTTCTGGAATGGTGACTGTACCATCTTCCTGTTGGTAATTTTCTAGGACTGCAGCTACTGTTCGACCTATGGCAAGTCCAGAACCATTTAATGTATGAACATGCTCCGGCTTTGAATCCCTGTCTCGACGGAAACGAATATTTGCACGTCTAGCTTGGAATGCTTCAAAATTACTGCAAGAAGAAATTTCACGATAGGTTTCATAGCTTGGAATCCATACTTCAATGTCATATTTCTTCGCAGCCGTGAATCCTAGGTCGGCACTACACATGCTTAAGACACGATAAGGAAGTCCTAATAACTGAAGTACTTTTTCAGCATTTGCTGTTAAACTCTCTAGTTCTGCATAAGAATCTTCCGGCTTAACAAACTTCACCAACTCCACTTTATTAAATTGATGCTGGCGAATCAAGCCTCTTGTATCTCTTCCTGCTGAGCCAGCCTCGGAGCGGAAACAAGCACTAAATGCCGCATATTTAATTGGCATTTCTTCACCACTTAGGATTTCATCGCGGTGAAGATTCGTAACAGGAACCTCTGCAGTTGGAATTAAGAAATAGTCTTCACTTTCAATGCGAAATGCATCCTCTTCAAACTTCGGAAGCTGACCTGTACCCGTCATGCTTGCACGGTTTACTAAATATGGAGGAATGACTTCCTCATACCCATGTTCCTCCACATGAAGGTCTAACATAAAGTTAAATAACGCTCTTTCTAGTCTAGCCCCAAGCCCTTTATAAAAGACAAAACGGCTTCCAGTGACCTTCCCCGCACGTTCAAAATCCAAAATCTTCAGTTGGTCGGCAATTTCCCAGTGCGGCTTTGGTTCAAAACCAAACTCAGGGAGATTACCCCACTTACGAATTTCAACATTGTCATCCTCAGACTCACCAATCGGCACACTTTCATGAGGAATGTTTGGGATAGATAACATGAGGTGCTCTAATTGTTCTTCCACATCTCGTAATTTCGGATCCAATTCCTTAATTTGATCCCCAACCTCACGCATTTCTAAAATAAGAGCATCGGCATCCTTTTTCTCTCTTTTTAGGACAGAAATTTGCCCAGACACTTCATTTCTACGGCTTTTTAGTTCCTCCGTCTTCGCAATTAATTCACGGCGTGTCTTGTCCAATTCTTCAAAGCGCCCCAGATCTGTTAAGTCCTCACCACGGAACTGAAGTCTTTCCTTCACTTCATCAAAATGGCTTCGTAAATATTTAATATCTAACATCACTAAAACCTCCTAAAATCTATGTATTAATAGCGTAAAAAATGGAACCCACCCCTTGACTATCTAAAAGCAAGAATTCGGTTATCGACAATCACGGCAAAACAAAAAACTCCCGTCCCCTAAAAAAGGGACGAGAGTTAACCCGCGTTACCACCCTAGTTGAGAATACACGTATTCCCCTCTTGAAAAAGATAACGGATTTACCGGAAATACCTACTGCAATCAGATACGCCTTGGCGTATTTGCGCCCAGATTTTTTCGAGCATGCTCGAAAAGTTTCCATTGAAAATCTGTGGCATCCGCCGGAGGCTGTAACTTTATTCAGCTGTGGACTAACCTCCACAAATGTATATCCTTATATCATACATCGCACCACACAAACTGTGGAAACAATTACTGAATAAAGTTACGAGTTCAGTACTTCACTCAAGGATGGATTCACAGACCTTTTTCATCGGTTCACACCAGCCACCGACTCTCTTAAGAAAAAAGCAAGCTACTACTTCCTATCATAGATTTAACATTTATTATTTATTTATCTTAAGTTTTACCATGTTTCAATCGTTTATACAAGGTTTTTCGTTTTTGATTCTTCCACCATTTTTACAAAATATGCTGTAAAACGATGATCATCCGTTAATTCCGGATGAAAGGAACAACCTAAAAATTGACCCTCGCGTGCCGCCACGATTCTGCCATCATGCTTGGCAAGAACTTCGACGTTTTCTCCCGCTTCCACAATATGTGGTGCACGAATAAATACACCTACAAAATCCTCAGCAATTCCTGGAATCATTAACTCTGCCTCAAAGCTCTCACGTTGACGGCCAAATGAATTTCGTTCAACTGTCACATCCATCAAACCAAGATGAGACTCCTTATAATCAATCAGCTTTTTTGCAAGTAGGATTAACCCAGCACATGTGCCAAACATAGGTTTTCCTTGCTCTGCAAATGAACGAAGAGGTTCCATGAAATGATATTTATCAATTAAACGCCTAATAGTTGTACTTTCCCCACCAGGGACAATCAATCCGTCAATTTCTTCAAGCTGTTCTATTTTTTTAACGATGACTGCTTCTGCTTCAGAGGCCTCTATCGAACGAACATGCTCTCTAACAGCCCCCTGAAGTCCTAATACCCCAATTTTAACCACAATAGAACACCCTCTTATTTACCAGCCACGTTCTTGCATACGTTGTTCTGGTAATAATGATGAAATCTCAATTCCCTTCATGGCATTTCCTAAGCCTTTAGATAGACGGGCAATTAATTCATAATCTTGATAATGTGTAGTTGCTTCAACAATTGCACGAGCAAATTTCGCAGGATTATCAGATTTAAAAATACCAGAACCAACAAATACACCGTCAGCACCAAGTTGCATCATTAATGCTGCGTCGGCTGGAGTTGCAACTCCTCCTGCTGCAAAGTTAACAACTGGTAAGCGGCCTTCTTGTTTAATTTGAAGCAATAATTCATATGGTGCCCCTAAATTCTTAGCTTCTGTCATAAGCTCGTCTTCACTCATTCCGGCAACCTTGCGGATCTGAGCATTTACTTTTCTCATATGACGCACTGCTTCAACGATATTACCTGTTCCAGGCTCACCTTTTGTACGAAGCATTGATGCACCTTCAGCAATACGGCGAGTTGCTTCACCTAAATCACGGCATCCACACACAAATGGAACAGTGAAATCACGTTTATTTAAATGGTATTCTTCATCTGCAGGAGTTAATACTTCACTCTCATCAATGTAGTCAACACCCATAGCCTCAAGTACTCTTGCTTCTACTATATGGCCAATACGAGCTTTTGCCATAACAGGAATAGTAACAGCATTCATTACTTGCTCAACTATTGTTGGGTCAGCCATTCTAGCAACTCCACCTGCTGCACGTATATCAGCTGGAACACGCTCTAATGCCATTACTGCTACAGCACCCGCTTCCTCGGCTATTCTAGCTTGCTCTGCATTAACAACGTCCATAATAACGCCGCCCTTTTGCATTTCAGCCATTCCTCGTTTTACTCGATCTGTACCTGTATTTGCCATTACGATTCCCCCTACAAGATGTTAAATTGTCTTATTTATAGGCTCTATCATATCATATTTTTATTGATAATAAATGCCCATTAAAAAAATCTTAAGATTATTCTAACGCAACTTTTCTATATTTCCTAGTAATTATACCAAATTAGTATACGTTTGAAATAAAAAAAGCCTCCCCTAAAAATAGGGAAGAGACTATCACCCGGTTTTGTTAAAACCAGCCTTTTACTGTATTCGCAACACTTGACCAAATATCACCAAAGAACCCGCCAATTCCTCTCATCATGAGAACAAACCAGTTTGTCTTCTCAACGCCTGAATCAGTCACAAGTGCAACCTGTAATTTATCATCACCACTTGATGTAATATATCCTAAATCATCACCATCATAGGAAACAGCCATATGCCCTACCTTTGTTCCCTCTTTAAATGGCGCTGTAAGCTTTTTGTCTTTCGAAACAATCTTTTCATCAAACACATATTTTACTTTAAATGCCGACTTATCTACACCTTTTGCAACTAAAAGTTTTACAGGTGCTGCAGTCGAAATTGCTACTTGTTTTTCTTTTCCTTTTACAACTTTTAGTTCTTTATTACCCTTTAATTGATAGCCTTCAGGGTAAATTTCAAGTTGATCAAAGTTATTAAAACCATAATCTAAAAGTTTACGAGTTTCTTTAAAACGTTCTGGCTCACTTGTTGCACCCATTACAACTGAAATCAATCTCTTTCCATCTCGTTCAGCTGTTCCTGTAAAACAATAACCAGCTGCTGGTGTTGTACCTGTTTTTAATCCATCCATGCCTTCATAATGGAAATCAGCAAGGTATGGAGAAACCTTTGGATCATGATTTAACATCCAATTCCAGTTATTTAGTTTTTCACCGTAAAAATCAATTTGTGGAATACTTGAAATCTCTAATACCTCAGGATGATCTTTTATTAATGAATATGCTAATAAGGCCACAGATTTTGCAGATAGCATATTATCACCATCTGGACTTGTTCCTTTAGGGTAGTTTGCACCAAGCATTGAATTTGATAGCCCCGTACTATTTACAAATTCATAATCAGGAAGACCTAATTCTTCAGCCTTTCGATTCATTAGCTTTACAAATTCACCCTCAGAGCCAGCTAATAGCTCGGCTAATGTAATTGTTGTTGCATTATCTGAATAAATCGCCATTGCCTTATACAGCTCTTCTACCGTATAATCATGATTTAATCGTAACCCAACACCTGAAAAACTATTATTCGCAGATATATCATACGCATACTGGCTAATTTGAGTGGTTTGATCCCAAGATAATCTACCTTCAGAGATAGCTTCCAATACTAAGTATTCAGTCATCATTTTAACCATACTTGCGATCGGAGCCGCTTGATCTGCATTTTTTTCATATAGGATTTTACCTGTATTTGCATCAATCAATATTGCATTTTTTACATTTATATCAAGAGCAGGCGCCGCCTTTGCCGGAGGTACTTGGCCCACTATAAGTGATAGCAAAAAGACTGCTATCAAACTTATAATCAATCTTTTTTGTGTTTGTTTTTTCACGTTCTAAACCTCCACTTTCGTATTACGCACAAAAATCATTTTAACATATTGGCTTCAAAAAAAATAGACAGAGTACATGACTCTATCTACCACATTATAAAAATCCTACCAATGGATTATAATCTGTCTAAATTTACCTTAGAGAGTTGAATAGTTTGGCGCTTCTTTTGTAATCTGCACATCATGTGGATGACTTTCACGTAATCCAGCACCTGTCATTTTAATAAATTGAGCATTCTCTCTCAACTCTTCTAAATCCTTTGTACCGCAGTAACCCATACCAGAACGAATACCTCCAATTAATTGATAAATCGTATCTGTAAGTGGGCCTTTGTATGGAAGGCGTCCTTCAATACCTTCAGGAACAAATTTCTTAGCATCCTCTTGGAAATAGCGATCTTTACTTCCTTTTTCCATTGCTGCAACAGAACCCATACCGCGATAAACTTTAAAGCGACGACCTTGGAATATTTCAGTTTCACCCGGGCTTTCAGACACACCTGCAAGTAAGCTGCCAAGCATTACTGTGTGTCCACCGGAAGCCAATGCTTTAACGATGTCACCAGAGAATTTAATACCACCATCCGCAATTATCGAAACACCATGTTTTCTTGCCTCTGTTGCACAATCATAAATTGCTGTAATCTGAGGTACACCAACACCTGCAACAACACGTGTTGTACAAATAGAACCAGGTCCAATTCCCACTTTAACGACGCTAGCGCCAGCCTCAATTAGATCTCTTGTTGCTTCAGCCGTTGCAACATTACCAGCGATAATATTTAAGCTTGGATAAGCTTCTCGAATTGTTTTTACAGTATCAAGAACACCTGCTGAGTGGCCATGCGCTGTATCAACAACAATGGCATCAACACTAGATTCAACAAGTTTTGCAACACGAAGCATCGTATCTTTCGTAACACCAACTGCTGCCCCGACTAATAATCGTCCCTGTGCATCCTTGGCTGAATTTGGAAACTCAATTACTTTTTCAATATCCTTAATTGTAATTAGTCCTTTTAATACACCACTCTCATCAACAAGTGGAAGTTTTTCAATTTTATATTTTTGTAAAAGCTTTTCCGCCTGTTCTAATGTCGTACCAACAGGGGCAGTCACGAGATTTTCCTTTGTCATGACATCAGAAATTTGAATGGAATAATCTTGAATAAAACGAAGGTCGCGATTGGTAAGGATACCAACCAAGATTTGCTCTTGTGGATTATTTACAATTGGGACACCTGAAATACGGTATTTTCCCATTAAATGCTCTGCATCAAAAACTTGATGGCTTGGAGTTAGAAAAAATGGATCTGTGATAACGCCGCTTTCCGAACGCTTCACTTTATCAACCTGTTCAGCTTGTTGCTCGATAGACATATTCTTATGAATAATACCTAGTCCACCTTGGCGTGCCATGGCAATTGCCATTTCATGCTCAGTAACAGTATCCATACCTGCGCTAATAATAGGGATATTTAACTTAAGTGTTTCCGTTAATTTAACCCCAAGATTTACATCCTTAGGTAATACTTCTGACTTAGCCGGTAATAGTAATACATCGTCAAATGTTAAACCTTCTTTAGCAAACTTAGTTTCCCACATGTAAATAAATCCCCCTTCGATTGCAAAATATTATTAGTAGATTATCAACTGGGTAAACTACTGTCAAGAAAGGAATAATATGTTTAATAATTCTGAGTTTTTTATTATTCTTTAAAGCTTTAGTCTTGCACTTTTTTTTGCTTGTAATTGGAGGTTTTAAATTTGTTTGATTATCGTTTTATCTGGCAATCATTTAATGCACTACATGCAGCCAATACAACCCAGCATTTACTTCAAAAATGCTATGAAAAAGCAGCTGTGCCAGATGCTGAAAAAAAAAGTTATGAAAACAGTTATCCCTTTATTTATTATTTAGAGCACGGTCAAAATTACTATCAGCTTTCACAAAATGCACCACTATCCATTAAACCTGTTCTTCTTTTTTACGGCATGGTCCAATTGTTAAAGGCTTGCCTTCTTACTGTTGATCCCCAGTATCCAGAATCTACCTCTGTACTGGCCCATGGAGTCTCCACAAGAAAACGAAAAAAGCAAAGCTACGAGTTTTTTCATGATGAAGTAAAGGTCCAGAAAAATGGTCTATTTGCACACTTCTCTGAACGTATGTTTCATGTGAAACAAATGGAAGGTGAAAAGTTCACAATGGACCGGCTATTCAAAAGGATTCCAGAATTACAAAATTTATTCAGTTTGCATTTTCAACAACAATTGTATTTTAAAACACCTGTTACTGATGAAAATACGCTTATCATTCCGATAGAAGCATTGGATAGTTATCACATGACATCTCGAAGATTCCTGGATTTTATTGCTCACACTCTCCCTTTTACGACAACCAATGGTAATGGGGAATTACATGAAAAAGACCGTGACCCAATCTCTTTAAAGGTGAATACGACAAATTTTCTTTTGCCACTGGCAAGCTCTCCACTTTTGTACCATTTATACGAAAACACATATTATCTACCAAAGGAGCGTGAACAATTAACGTTCTTCCCGGAAATCATGACGCATTATTTATTACTATACAATTTAAGCATGATATCGAGATATGAGACAGAGTGGTGGAGTGAACTGCTTCATTCCTATTCGAGTAATGATTATCCCTTTATTAGACAGTTCCTAGCAGTTTCAGCAGATAAAGTACCCTTTCTGCTCTACCTCTTTTTAAAAGAGAAAATCGATGGGGTTTGAAGAGGATTAGAGGATTTGTGGTATATCATTTATCGTTTTGTGAGTTGGTGATACACCGTTTAAGGGCGTTTGCGGTATATCATTTATCGTCTTGCGGGTGGGTGGTATACCGTTTATGGTACTTGAGTTACTCTTTTTTATAAATTAACCGTCAATAAGGAATGAGTGAGCACTTTGTGTTACCCTTCTCTTCATCTCAATCAAAAAACGGGCACAATTCCAAAGCTTGCGTTACCCTTTTTCATAATTCAATCGGCAAATAGGAATGATTAAGCCCTTTGCGTTACTCTTTCATCAAATTAAATCGTGAATTGGTCACGAATCCTGAACTAATCTTTTATACACACAAAAAAAGACCAACCATAACGGCTGATCTTTTAGTTGCCTAGCGACGTCCTACTCTCACAGGGACAAGGTCCCAACTACCATCGGCGCTGAAGAGCTTAACTTCCGTGTTC
>NZ_LMBW01000023.1:16251-16472 GCF_001439915.1 Fredinandcohnia humi
TCAACCATTCATTAGAAGTGATTTGTCTTGTTTCGCGAGCTACATCCTACGGTAATTTCACTCTCTCCAGCGAAGTCAAAGAACGACTTCTTGTCGAGAGTTCCAATTCCCTATGGATGTGAGCGAGCTCGCTCCACATTTCGTTTTTGGTTAAGTCCTCGATCGATTAGTATCAGTCAGCTGCACATGTCACCATGCTTACACCCCTGACCTATCAACCT
>NZ_LMBW01000025.1:0-14039 GCF_001439915.1 Fredinandcohnia humi
ATCCTTTTTCAAGTATTCTGCCTCGTTAGCTTAATAACTTCAACAAGAATAAGCGATAATCCTTCTTGGACTATCGCACCCGTTAGTTGAACAAGAACTTTAAATTTATGAACTCTCAGTAATAAATCATTTTCAGAAAATGTATGAGTAAAGAGTTGCGTTTAATTATTTATAAAGTAAGTCTCATACAACTAAAGTTGGAATCAAGTTAATCAATTTGACTGATTAAATATGTTTTATCTCCCTTTATAATTGAAATAAATCATAATATTAACCAAAACATTGGAACCGAATGCTGTTAAGGTTTCTCTAAATAACCAGTTATCTACTTAACACAAAGAAAGTAAAGATAGTGTGCATTATGGAAAGAAACCAACAATCCCCAGTAACAATTAGGAGGAGAAATGTATATGTCTAACAAACCCGAAGTTTACAATTCAAAAGAGGATCGGCAGGAAGAAATAAACGCCATCCGGCAAACCATCATCGAGATTGAGGCTGCATTTAATCAACATGATGCAGATGAATTAGATCGGCACTTCACTCAAAACGCCATATGGGTCAATGTGGTCGGTGTGCAGCTATCTGGGTGGAAGCAAATCAATGAAGCGCACAAAGTTATCTTGGAAGGACCACTCCGCAACTCATATGCTCGTTATACTGTCGATAGCATTATTTTTGTTCGTCCAGATGTGGCTACTGTACACATTCGGCAATATCCGACAACCTCAGAAGGGAAATTAATCGAAAATGGGCAAAGCAGTCTCGCCATTTACGTGATGGTCAAAGAACAGGGAACGTGGATGGTCGCTGCTGGGCAGAATACGATAGTCCAAGAAACCCCTCGTTAGTTGGGAGTAAAATATTATCACTTAGAATAGGAGTGTAACCTATGAAACTAAACCATCTCAATCTCACCGTCACCGACGTTAATGCAGCTCGAGAATTCTTTGAGAAATATTTCGACCTGCAAACCAAGAGCACCCATGGTGATTCATTCGCTGTACTGACCGACGACAACGGGTTATTGCTTGCCTTAATGAAAGGTACTCAGGTCAGCTACCCCAAGAGCTTTCATATCGGCTTTTCGCTGGAGAGCGAAGAGCGAGTGAACGAGATCAATCAACGCTTGAAGGATGATGGGTTTGATGTGAAACCCCCGCAAAGGTTGCATGGTTGGACATTCTATGTTAAAGCACCGGGTGGATTTACTGTCGAGGTTCTCTGTAGAATGAGGCACATTCAATAAAGGCTCTTTTTCTACCACATTGTTGCTTTTCAACTGTATTTAGTGTGTTCAATCGTTATATTCGGAAATATCCGAGCGTTATTTGAACTAACCTGCCCCGTTACTTCAATAAGAAAAATGCGTCTCCACTTTTTTTAGAAACGCACCCGTTAGTTTAATAAGAACAGAGACGCTTATTAAACAATCGTGCCCGGTTGTGGAAGATTGAATTACCTTACTAATTTCTCGCTGGCTATTTGGTGTAATACTCGTGCATAGCTAAATATCTATTTTCTTTATTTTTTATAAACATTAATTTATGATTTGATTTTAATAAAGTTAAATGATATTTTTAACATTATTAAAGGTGGTGATGTTATGACAATTGAGATTATCCCAGAATGGATGGTCAATCTGGAAGATGAAGATATTATGTTCATAAAAAAATTCCTGCAAGCATCTGGTTCTCTCAAAGAAGTAGCAAACCAGTACGGCGTTACTTACCCAACTGTTAGGCTCAGGCTGGATAGGTTGATTCAAAAAATTCAAATTAGTGAGGATACTTCGAATGAACCGTATATTGGTTTAATAAAACGAATGGTCATAAACGAAAAGCTTGACTTTGATACAGCTAAGATTCTGATTTCAGAATTCAAAAAAATGAAGGGAGATAAAAAATTATGAGAATTATTTTTACAATACTTTTGCTTGCAGTATTTATTACTGGAGCCATTTTTCTGCAGATTTTTCTTTCAAAGAAAGATAATAAGTGGCTAGGCTTAGTTCTTCCAGCAATAACTTTGTTTTTTTCTATCTTAGCTGTTTTAGGACTTACATTATATATGCCGGCTACCTTAACCGAGCAAAGTTTTAAAACCATTTTAAATGCTGTTCAAATCCCTAAAGTTGCTACTCTTTTATCGGCATTATATATCGTTATCCTTTATAACATTCCAACAGCAATCCTACTTGGCATTTATTACACTTGTCGCGATAAACTAAAAAGGAATAGAGAGATTGAAAAAATGAGTGTTCAGGATTTATAATAGTGAAATTCATTAAATGTAATTCTAAACCGATTCAACTTATTATATATTTCCATTATACCGTCCTTTTTTGTTTATTCCACGTATACTCAAAAAAGAGACAGCTTCTCTGTTTTACATTGAATAATTCATACAAGGAGACAACTGCTGTCTCTTTATTTTCCCTTGCTAATCTGCCACAATCTGGCCCGATTGTTGAACATAAGTTAAACAACACTCTTCAACTAACCTGCTCCGTTAGTTCAATAAATTCAACAAAAAGGTGCGTAATCCTTCTTGGATCAACGCACCCCGTTAGTTGAATAAGAGAATCTGTATTAATTCATTGGACAGAGATATTATTCAAAAATCTTCTTCAATACAAAAAATAACAAAATCACTTAAATCCAATGAGAAGGCCGTTGTATATGAGAAGGTAATTTTGTTTTCACATCACCTTTAGCCGAATTAATTTGCATTTGTGTCAAAAACATACTGGTAGAAAGATCCGCCCCACTAATATCAGCATCACGTAAATCAGCACCAATAAAATTCACTGCTCTTAAATCAGCATTTCGCATATCGGCAGCAATTAAATATGCTCCTCTAAAATCATTTGCCCTCAAATCTTTATCTTTTAATTTTTTTCCCATCCAATCGGCTCTTGCATGGTCAAAATCTTTAACCTTTTTAGCACCAATTAACTTTGCAATAAAATTTTCTCTTATAGAATCACTTGCTACTGTAAGTAATTCATTCAACGAAAATCGGTACATCACCAGATCAAGAGATAATAGTTCATCAGCACCCAATTTCGTTAAATCCTGTAACTCTTTTAATTTCTGACTCAACTCATCAGACAAGTCATTTGGAATATCGTACGACATTGCTTCTGCTGCATAAGCAATCATTTCATAAATTTGCTCCATTATAGGAAACACTTGGAACATTTTTTCCCTAGTTTCAGGATTATCTCGCCAACTTTTACCATTAAAAGTAACCTGAGAAACGATTTGTCCAGCACCTAAACAGTCAAATACTGTACAGCCTTTGAAGCCTATTCCTCTTAACTGGCTATGAATTTGGCAACTATAATCCGATTGCAAATTCATGCAGGGAGTACCTGCGGGTTTATTAATTGGAAAATCACTTGATGCAATAATATTAAGTGCAGTGCAGCAGAGTCCAAAGCATTTAGAACAATCAGCAGTTAAACCTTTTCTTATATTTTTGGCTGTTTCTTTATTCATTTTTAACCCTCTTTAAATTTCTACTTTTTAGTTGATTATAACTACTGAATCTATTTTATATGATTCTTTCATAATCTGCCCAAAAATACGGAATAAAAATTTTGATAGCACTTCTTCAACAATCCTGCTTCTTTAGTTTAATAACTTCCACAAAAAATGCGTTAATCCTTCTTGGATCAACGCACCCGTTAGTGGAAAAAGAAAAAATATTAAGCACTCATTTTTTTATTATTTAATACTAAGAAAATAAAGTAGCTCACTACCAAAATAATTAAATAGAAAAGTTCTGGAAATACAAAGGTAGTATCAGACACACGTTCATCATGCAAATTAAATAGATCAAAAAGGAAATTTGTTAGTAAGAAAAGAAATATGGTAGCCCAGCTTTGAACGATGGATTTTTGTTTTATTAATTTTTTCCGTTCATCATCATTCGGTCCCAATATGAATTCCTTACTCCCAGTAAAATACCCAATGATAATTATAAATACAAGGACTATTACAAACGAAATTAAAAAATTCATTCTTTATTTCCTCTCCCTCCGAAAAATAATTCATCCACTGTTACACCTAAATTTTTTGCTAAATCAAAAGCTAATTGTAAAGTAGGGTCATATTTGTTGTTCTCAATAGCATTAATTGTTTGCCTACTCACATTACATAATTCCGCTAATTTTCCTTGGGACAGAGTATTTTTTACTCTATACTCCTTAATTCTATTTTCCATCCAATATGCCCCCACACTTACAATGTGTAAAAAACTTTTTACACACTAATGATAAAATAGGACAAAGGGGTTGTCAAATACTTTTTACACCTCTTTGTCTTATATGGCTTTTTTCACTTATTACTACTTGCACTAACCTGCCTCGTTAGTTTAAGTGTAACATTTCACAATATAAATAAAAAAAGTCCTTTAAGGAAACCTTAAAGAACTAGAGTGAATAACATTAATTTTCAGTAAAGGACTTTTTTATCAAATAAAGATCTTTTTTTCGATAAGACAAATTTCTGAAAGGTGAAAAATCTTCTTACTCTACCGTCACACTCTTCGCCAAGTTACGTGGCTTATCAACGTCACAGTCACGGTGTAATGCTGCATAGTAAGAGACAAGTTGGAACGGAATGACGGAAATCAATGGTGTTAATATTTCGTTAACAACTGGGAGAACATAACGGTCTTCTTCTGTTTCTAAGCCCTTCATTGAAATGATGCATGGATGGGCACCACGTGCAGCCACCTCTTTTACATTTCCACGAATGCTTAGATTTACATGTTCTTGTGTAGCTAGAGCGATAACCGGTGTCCCTTCTTCAATTAAGGCAATTGTTCCGTGCTTCAATTCGCCTCCAGCAAATCCTTCCGCCTGGATATAGGAGATTTCTTTAAGCTTTAAGGCACCCTCTAATCCTACGAAGAAATCCATTGCACGACCGATAAAGAAGGCGTTGCGAGTGGTTGTAAAGTACTCCCAAGCGATTGCTTCCATTACTTCTTTGTCATCACAAAGAGCTTCCATACTATTCGCAATGATCCCAAGCTCTTTTACAATATCCATACCAACCTTTATTCCCTTAGATTCAGCTGTTACACATGCAAGGATTGCAAGTACAGCTAACTGTGCTGTATAAGCCTTTGTTGACGCGACTGCAATTTCTGGACCTGCATGTAATAACAACGTGAAATCAGCTTCACGTGATAGTGTTGAACCAGGTACGTTTGTAATCGTAATAGACTTGTGGCCCATTTTTTTTACATGTACTAACACAGCACGGCTGTCTGCTGTTTCTCCACTTTGTGAGATAAAGATGAATAATGGGTTCTCGGATAATAACGGCATATTGTAGGAGAATTCACTCGAAATATGAACCTCTACCGGAATGTGCGCCATTTTTTCAATGAATTGTTTTCCAACAAGACCAGCATGATAGCTAGTTCCAGCAGCGATGATGTAGATACGATCTGTTTCCTTCATTGCTTCGACAATACAAGGGTCAATCGCTAACTGACCGCTTTCGGTTTGATATTCTTGAACGATTTTTCTCATTACTAAAGGCTGTTCGTCAATTTCTTTTAACATATAGTGTGGGTAGGTTCCTTTTTCAATATCACTTGCATCAAGCTCTGCTGTATATGGGTCACGGTTGATTATTTCACCTGTTAAATTTTTGATTGTAACAGACTCTTTTTTAACAAGGACAATTTCTTTATCCATTAACTCGATATATTGATCGGTTACCTGAAGCATAGCCATTGCATCACTTGCTACCACATTAAAGGTGTCGCCGAGACCTACAAGTAATGGGCTTTTGTTTTTCGCAACATAGATGGTTTCGTTGTTTTGCTCATCAAGCATTGCAATTGCATAGGATCCTTTTAGTAGGCTTAACGTCTTACAAAACGCCTCTTCTACTGCCATCCCTTGGTTTACAAATTGCTCAAGTACTTGAACAATGACTTCTGTGTCTGTGTCACTTTTTAACTCAACGTTTTGTAAATACTCATCTTTAAGCTGCGTGTAATTTTCAATTACACCGTTATGAACAAGAGTGAATCGTCCAGATGCTGCCCGATGCGGGTGTGCATTGACCTTACTTGGCATGCCATGTGTTGCCCAACGTGTATGACCAATCCCTGCTGTAGCAAACAGACTTTGGTCTACAGCCACACGGAGTACGGCAATACGTCCTTTTTCTTTAAATACATGAACACCCTCATCATTTATAACTGCAATTCCAGCTGAATCATATCCACGATACTCGAGCTTTTCTAGTCCCTTTAATAAAATTTCCTTTGAGTCTTGATGTCCAATAAAACCTACAATTCCGCACATAATTAAGTTTCCTCCCTAAAAAAGGGAACAAGAAAGCACGGGGCTTACTTGCCCCTTTTTTTCCGTATTTATCTAGTTACTCAATCATTTCCTTTCGTTTGTGCAGAGAGTCACCCCTCTGTTTTACCTGAAAAGGAATTGCGGTCGTGATTGAACTCAACCGGGAGGCATCCGCCGAAATTTCGATAAACCTCCACCTCGTCAACTAAACCTGTAACAATAGCATATGCCTTGTTCCTTTTTCCGTTCGTGGTTTAGTTCTGGCGCTTTTAAATGTAACCTTCTATTTTCACTCCTCCTTTACAAAAAATTGAACAAGAACAATAATACAACAGAAAATCTAAATCCGTCAATCAAAACATGGTATGACTTTTCCATGTATACTAAAAAAATATGCGTACTTGGACCAAAGTGTTCCAGGTACGCATATTTTTAATGAAAGCGTATAATTATTCTATTCCCATTTCTGTTTTTACAACAGCTACGATACGATCTACATATTCCTTACATAGTTCTTCTGTTTGGGCTTCTGCCATTACCCTTACTAAAGGCTCAGTACCGGAAGGACGTACTAAGATACGGCCGTTTCCGTTCATCTCTGCTTCAACCTTTTCGATAACCTCTTTGATCACTGGATTATCTGTAACATGATATTTATCTGTAACCTTCACATTCACTAAGAGCTGCGGGAATGTTGTCATTTCGCTTGCAAGCTGCGATAAAGGTTTCTTTGTGCTCTTCATGATGTTCACTAATTGTAATCCTGTTAATAGCCCGTCACCAGTTGTATTGTAATCAAGGAAAATGATATGACCTGATTGTTCCCCACCTAAAATATATCCGCTCTTCTTCATCTCCTCTACAACATAGCGGTCACCAACAGCCGTTTGTACACTCGCAATATCGTTTGCTTCCAATGCTTTATAGAAGCCTAAATTACTCATAACCGTGGAAACAATCGTTTGATGCTTTAATCGACCTTGTTCCTTCATATATTTTGCACAAATATACATGATTTGGTCACCATCAACGATATCCCCATTTTCATCAATCGCAATTAATCGGTCACCGTCGCCATCAAATGCTAGTCCAACATCTGCACCTTTTTCCTTTAAAAATGCGGAAAGTGCTTCAGGATGTGTAGAACCTACACCATCATTGATATTAAGTCCATTTGGAGATGTTCCCATTGTTGAAATATCGGCATCTAGGTCAGCAAATAAATGCGTTGCTAGGGAAGATGTTGCTCCATTTGCACAATCGAGTGCCACATGGATACCTGTGAAATCCTCGTCCACAGTTTGTTTTAAGAATTGAAGGTATTTCTGACCACCCTCGAAATAGTCATTCACTTGTCCTAAATCAGACCCAATTGGACGAGGAAGCTGATCTTCAGGTAAATCTAAAAGAGCCTCAATTTCGTTTTCCTGTTCATCTGAAAGTTTAAAACCATCTGGACCAAAGAACTTAATTCCATTATCCTGGACTGGGTTATGTGAAGCAGAAATCATCACCCCTGCTTCTGCTCCTAAAGCCTTTGTTAAATAAGCCACACCTGGAGTAGAGATGACGCCTAAACGCATAACCTCTGCCCCAATTGATAATAGACCAGCTACAAGAGCTCCTTCTAGCATATGACCTGAAATACGAGTATCGCGGCCAATTATAACCTTTGGTCTTTCTTTATCCTTTGTTAACACATAACCTCCAAACCTTCCAACCCTAAATGCGAGCTCTGGAGTTAATTCGCTATTTGCAACACCACGTACACCATCTGTACCAAAATATTTTCCCATTTAAATGATCTCTCCTTTTGCAGATACTTCCATTAACCTTCAATTTCGGTGATTCGTATCTTTGCCTTTTCTTGAGGTAATGCCCACGTCAGATTGTCGGGGCCTTTCACTTCTATATCTACATCGTGTTCACCAATCCCTAGATTGGTCACATCAATAAATACATCAAGATTAGTAGAACTTGTCCCTTGTACTACACTCGGTGCACCTTGAACTGCTAAATCAAGGGTCCCTGCTTCAGGGTTTAAAAAGGTAAGTGTAAATTGGGCTCCTAGACCTTGACTTCTAATTGATAAATCTGAGAAGGTTTCCGCTATCTGCTCTTCAACATCGACTCTAACTTCGATTTCTTGCGGGGATACCTGGATAACCCCTTTTGGTATCGGCACCTTCACTTTAACCGTAGAATCTTCCTTTATTTTATCAAGGTCAATTTCACCTTCAATAGTAGAAATTGCATCAATGACCTCTTTCGGACCAAATATTGTAACCTGATTTGGCGTCGGTGTGATATTGACTAAACTTAATCCATCCGCAAGCTTTCCTTTTTGTTTAAGGGTAAATGCTACTGATTTATTCGGGCTAACAATTGGGACTGTAATTTCAACAACGTTCGGCTCAACGGATACCGACAATACATTCTGATTTTTATCATAAACCGCTATTCGTGATTCCTGTGTAAAGGTTTCCGTTACTCCCTTAAGGTCAACTACTGCTTTTACTAAAGCTATTCGTTCGATTTCCTCTAAGGCTCCGGTTATTTTTACAACTCGAGGTGCTGCCACTGGCTGTTCAATTGTATATCCTTCTGCTACTTGGTCACGGTTCACAAAATCAACCTCAACAGGGAATTCCTTTGTCACCTTTTCCTGAATAACGACGGTAATTTCAGTAGGATCAATTTTCACTTTAATTTTATCCGATATATTTCGGTATTGGAGCTTTACCTTATGAGTGCCAACTGATAATTGAGTAAGGTCTGCATACACTTCCATTTCCTTTTGAAGACCTTCTCTTTTGGTAACGCCGGATGGACCTTCTATTGTTACGTTCACATATTGAGGAACTCCAGATACCACCAGATTTAGATCATCATAGTATGTATTTACCGGAATTTCCGTTAATGTTTCTGTGTAATTTGAAAAAAGCGGTAACCCTGCTGGACTCTTGGAAGAAGGTTGATTTTCAAAGCTGACAGATGCAAATAAGAGTAAAGCAATTAACAATGCTATGATTCGTGTAACCCAACGGTTATCGATTAGTTTATCCATTCTTTTTCCCCCTCCATTGCCATAGTGGATGAGAGGTAATACTTTCGTTTGTTATTAATTCTTGTTTTAGTAAATCTCGAAATGCATCTGGTTTCAAATCACGGTGTAGTTCTCCGTTCTTCGTTAAGGACACACTTCCTGTTTCCTCTGATACAACAATGGTTATGCTGTCTGTTACCTCACTAATCCCAAGAGCTGCTCGGTGCCGGGTCCCTAATTCCTTTGAAATAAATGGACTCTCCGAAAGCGGTAAATAACAAGCAGCAGCGGCTACTTGATTTTTTTGAATAATGACGGCTCCATCATGAAGAGGCGTATTTGGAATAAAGATATTGATTAGTAACTCAGATGAGATCACTGAATTCAGTGGAATCCCTGTTTCCACATAGTCTCCCATTCCCGTTTGTCGTTCAATCGAGATGAGTGCACCAATACGGCGTTTTGCCATATAATCTGTAGATTTTGTGATGGCTTCTATTAATTTGACCTGCTGGTCATCTTCATCAGTACCACTTCTCGAAAATATTTTTCCACGACCAAGCTGTTCCAATGCCCTTCGCAACTCAGGCTGGAATATCACGATAATCGCCAAAAATCCCCAATCCATCACCTGATTCACTAACCAAAACAACGTATGTAATTCTAACAGGCTGCTTAATAAGCGGATAAAAACGATCACAATAATACCCTTCAATAACTGAACAGCTTTTGTTCCGCGTATAAGGGATAATAATTTATATATCACATACCAGACAAGGAGAACATCTAGAAAAATGCCGAGGTAACCTAGTAATGGGAGTTCATTAAATGACATTCTCACACTTCCTCTATGAAATAATCCAAAAAACATAGTTAGCTATAATATTATATCATATAACTTTCATGTACCAATTACAAATTGGTAGAAGGCTAAGCATAAATTCGATTAGAAAAGCGCAAGGCGCCCCAATTCCAGCTAAGAGCAGGCACGTCCTGTGCCTAACGCTGGAATCCTTGCCGTACTGGCAGAGGCGACTAGCATAAGACAAGCACTGACAGAAGGTGCTTTTTACCTTCCGAAGTGATTGGCTAGACCATAGAGCCGATGGCGCCTGGAGCTAGACACCGAAAAAAATAGACCACCGTGTCAGATGGCCTATTCCTCGTGGTCAAAAATATGAATTACATCTGTTCCTACCTTTTTTATATGGTACCAAAGCCAATCGAACATCTGATTAACTTCCTTGATATCACCAGAAACATTCCCGGCTGCGGCCATATAATTCTCCCCATTAATCACAGTGACATCCCCTTCTACGGCTCCCTCAATCACGATTTTTCCGTTCTTCACAACGACATCGCCCTTCACAGTTTCGCCTTCAGGAACAATCACGGTATTGTTTTCAACAATTAAGTTAGGTTGCTTTGAAACAGAGAATTGCTCATTTTCATTCCAGACTGAAAAAAGACTCCCTGCCATTAATACTAAAAAAAGTGAGGCAGCGGTGAGCATTGGATGCTCTCTAAACCAACGTCTGAATCCCACGGTACGTTTTTCCTTCGGTAGATTTTGCATGACCTTTAATGAGAAATCGTTAGGTGCGGAAATGTGAGAAGCACCTTGTACCAACGCAATGGTTTTCTTTAGCTCACGAAAATGTTGATGGCATGATTCGCATGCATGCAAATGCTCACGCAGTAGCTTCTCTTCCTCTTCAGAAATGTCTTCATCCAGGTAATTGTGCATTAATTCAACCATGTTGTTTTCTGAACAGTTCATTTTTTTCTCACCCCTATACATGTCGAAGCTGGTTTCGCAAAGCTTCTCGGCCTCTATGAATTCTTGTTTTTACCGTACCAACAGGCAGGTCAAGAATTTCACCAATTTCCTTTAGTGAAAACTCCTCGATGTATTTTAGAACAATAACCGAACGATACTTATCCGGAAGCTTCATAATCTCCGCTTGGATTAATTCTTGAAGCTCCATCGTCTCCAGCTCGTCCTCCGGTAGTGCAGCGTCTGCTGCAATTTGCGCGTACATAGTTAGTCCATCTGAGCCCGCAAGCTCAGCATCTAGATAGTAGTCAGGCTTTTTCTTACGAATGCGGTCAATCGACAAATTCGTTGCTATACGATATAACCATGTTGAAAACTTTTTATTCAAGTCATAGCTGTGAATATTCACAAAAGCCCTAATAAAAGCTTCTTGTGCAATATCCTCTGCCTCATGCCGGTTTCCAAGCATACGATAGCATATATGAAAAACCTTGTCTTTGTAAAACTCTACTATCTCTGTAAATGCGTTCTGATCTCCATTTTTTATCTGCCTAATTCTGTTTTTGATGATTGTCTCCATTTTGTATACCTCCGCTCATTGCGGGTATCATTATTTACGATTGACCTTTAAAAAGGTTTCATTTTCTCCATAATTTTCATTTTAACAAATTTTGGCTCTGTTTTGTGCCTGGAAATCAAATCTTTAAAATAAAAAAATACAGTACCTCATTTTACGAGATACTGAAACGTCCTTATAAAAGTTTTTCACCAAATAAAGAACCCATTAATGCAACAGCCACGGTAGCTGTTTTATTTTTATCATCTAGAATTGGATTAACTTCAACAAATTCAGCAGAAGTAATCAATTTTGATTCCTCCAACATTTCCATCGCCAAATGGCTTTCACGGTAGCTAATGCCACCGAGGACAGGTGTTCCCACGCCCGGTGCATCGTGTGGATCTAGACCATCTAAATCTAATGATAAGTGTACACCATTTGTCCTTTCACTTAAATAGGCAATCGTTTCCTCCATAACCTTTGTCATACCGAGACGATCAATTTCATGCATCGTATATACTTTAACCCCTAGCTGTTTAATTAATTTTTTCTCACCTTCATCAAGTGATCTTGCACCGATAATGACCACATTATCAGGTTTGATCTTAGGACTATAGCCTGCTATATCTGTAAGACGCTTAGACCCTAGTCCAAGGCTTGCCGCGAGTGGCATTCCGTGAATATTGCCAGATGGTGAAGTATCTGCAGTGTTTAAATCACCATGGGCATCATACCAAATGACACCTAAGTTATTATAGTGTTTAGAAACACCAGCAAGTGTACCGATTGCAATACTATGGTCGCCGCCTAAAACAAGTGGAAATCTTCCCTTAACTATGACCTCATCTACCGCTGCAGCAAGCTTCTCATTTGCTTCAGATACTTTCTCAAGGTTTTTCAAACTTTCATCGCGGGCAACTTCCCCACGAGTAGGACGCGAAATTTCAATATCACCTAAATCATCTATATCGTAATGAAGTCCCTCTAATCGTTCAACAACACCCGCATAACGAATGGCACTTGGCCCCATATCAACCCCTCTGCGCATCTGGCCTAAGTCCATTGGAACCCCAATAATCGAAATATCCTTCACCATAATTAATCGTCCCCCTTCCCCCATATACCCTATTGTAACTGCTTACAATGGAATGACTCAACCGTGCAAAATTATGTATATCTATACATTGCGGAAGATGGCATCGAAATTAGATAAAATTTGGTAACGGGTTCTGATTGCTGTCATAAAACCTAAATTTGTATATGAAAAAGACCATCAATTTGATGGTGCCCGTTTCGGGGTAAATAAGGGAAGGTTTTCGACTATGCAAAGCAAAATCCCCCATTTTCGAGTTTTTCGAGTAAATAGGCGGAATCTCTCCGTCTATTAGGGCTATTTTCAATGCTATTTTCTAATTAAGCGGAATTTTTCCGTCTATTTATTAGCCCGGGTGCCTAACCTAACCCCTCAACCGATAAGTGGGAAACCTCTTGACCCTAGATACGAAAGTCAGCAGTAATGATTAAAGTTGGATATAAATAGGAGATGGCGTATCTGCAAAACACGTTATTACGCTTGTAATTGGACATAATCAGGAGATACCGTGCATGCTAAACATATTCTCATGCTCCACTTTAAAAATGAAATCAGGAAAATCTAAACCAGGAAATCACTTTTGATTTTAAAAAAAAATAAACCCCAAAGGTTTATTGAGTGTTCAATATGAAATTGGTGGAGCTTAGCGGGAATCGAACCGCTGACCTCCTGCGTGCAAGGCTGGTGCTCTCCCAGCTATGCTAAGGCCCTGAAATTAAAAAAAGAAGTAGTCCTCAAGGTGGCGATCTACCACTGAACTACTTCTGTGAAAAAGATGAGCCATGAAGGATTCGAACCTTCGACCCTCTGATTAAAAGTCAGATGCTCTACCAACTGAGCTAATGGCTCGTAAATAAATGGCTGGGCTAGCAGGATTCGAACCTACGAATGACGGAGTCAAAGTCCGTTGCCTTACCGCTTGGCTATAGNATAATTTTAATTCCTCGCAAGAAAAACTTTACGAAATGTCGTCGACATAACTTAATACTTATCAAAACCCTATAATGGACTTTTTATTACCCTATTATCTTGCACAACAACCTGCAATATATGAGTAATTTTACTAAATAAATGTACAATTTCCATAAAAATAGCCTACTTCATTCTTTTGAACTTGTCCAAAGAAAGAATAAAGGCTTTACGAAATTGAAAATGGTGGAGGGGGACGGATTCGAACCGCCGAACCCGGAGGGAGCGGATTTACAGTCCGCCGCGTTTAGCCACTTC
>NZ_LMBW01000025.1:14044-14134 GCF_001439915.1 Fredinandcohnia humi
TCATTAAATTAAGATGGTGCCGGCGATAGGAGTCGAACCCACGACCTACTGATTACAAGTCAGTTGCTCTACCAACTGAGCTACACCGGC
>NZ_LMBW01000025.1:14147-14481 GCF_001439915.1 Fredinandcohnia humi
TTTAAAAATGGTGGAGGATGACGGGATCGAACCGCCGACCCCCTGCTTGTAAGGCAGGTGCTCTCCCAGCTGAGCTAATCCTCCNTGGTGACCCGTACGGGATTCGAACCCGTGTTACCGCCGTGAAAGGGCGGTGTCTTAACCGCTTGACCAACGGGCCATTCTAGTATTCATCTTTTTCTTAAGCTTCCAAGCGGGCTCGAACCGCTGACCTCTTCCTTACCATGGAAGTGCTCTACCAGCTGAGCTATGGAAGCAATGGCTCCGCAGGTAGGACTCGAACCTACGACCGATCGGTTAACAGCCGATAGCTCTACCACTGAGCTACTGCGGA
>NZ_LMBW01000026.1:0-196 GCF_001439915.1 Fredinandcohnia humi
GAGCAATTATTAAAATACTCAGCACTTTTTATAGCTGTGATGATTGCTAATATTTTAATTCTAAGTTATATCCCAAGCATATCAATGTGGATACCTGAGTTATTTAAATAGTATCGAAATTGTTGAAAGAGATTTTGAAGGTAATAATCTTCGAATCTTTCAAAATAAAACAAAGGGGTGTCAAAGTATGAAGAAG
>NZ_LMBW01000026.1:201-784 GCF_001439915.1 Fredinandcohnia humi
CCTTTTGCTTGTGCTGGCTTTAGCCGCATGTAGCACAGATTCATCTGCTCCCAATACTGAAAAACCAAGTGATGGGAAAAAAGAGGAAGCACCAGGAAAAGTTACAGTTATGAAAATCGGCTCTACGGATAAACCAGACGTTGCNNCATGTTTAAATTTAAGGAAATTGTAGAGGCCGAAACGAATGGCTCCATCTCGGTAGAAGTTTTTCCAGATAGTCAATTAGGTGGAGAGCGTGACATCATTGAAGGTATTCAACTAGGTACGATTCATGGTGGACCTGTGGGGGCTGCAGTAACTGCTAACTTCTCACCTCGTTTCAATCTTTGGTCATTACCATTTGTGTTCCCGGATAGAGAAAAATCCCATGANACCTATCGGGCAAGAAGTATTAGCGGACCTTGAGGATATTGGAATTATTGGTTTCAATTTCTGGGAAAGCGGAATTCGAAATCTAACAAATAACTCAAAAGAAATAAAGAAGCCATCTGAGCTTGATGGTTTAAAAATCAGAACATTGGAAAACCAAATACAGTTAGATGTTTGGACAGANACTTGGTGCAGTTCCAACACCTATGCCATT
>NZ_LMBW01000026.1:794-14152 GCF_001439915.1 Fredinandcohnia humi
TCCTGAACTATTCACGTCCTTACAACAAGGTGTTGTTGATGGACAGGAAAACCCATTTAGTGTTATCGCAGAGGCTAACTTCAATGAGGTACAAAAATATATTACCGANTCAACATTTAATTGGCGTAAATCCATTCATGGTTAACAAAAAATGGTTTGAAGGCTTATCAGATGATGAACAGGCGGCAATTAAAAAAGCAGCCGACGAGGCGCGAGATTTCCAACGTGATGAAAAAGCAAAAGAAGATGCAAAATACAAGGATGAACTCAAAAATAGAGGTATGGTCATNNTGAAGAAAGACAGGTTTGGGCAGAAAAAGTAACATCCGTGTATGATAAACACAAAAAAGAAATTGGTGAAGAGTTAGTAGATAAACTACTTGAGGCAGCTAAAAATTGAATTTATTGACGGGTTCAGATTTTACTTGGACCTGTTTTTGCTAAAAAATTTTGAGCATTCATTCAATTATTTCAAATCCATACTAGACCAAACTGAGGAAAGGGGGGAAAGTTTGGAAAACAGTCAGGTTAGATGGGGAATCTTAGGAGATGCCTGGATAGCAAAAGAACGATTAATACCGGCAATGAATGCCGCAGTTAATTCTCAGTTACTTGCGATTGCAAGTAGAAGTGAGGAGAAAGCGAAAGAATTAGCACAAACCTATTCTATTCCGCGTACAAACAAAAGGTATGAGGAAGCTTCTTAACGATCCTGATATAGATGCGGTCTACATTCCCTTACCAAATCAATTACATAAGGAATGGACGATAAAAGCTGCTGAAGCGGGCAAGCGTGTTTTATGTGAAAAACCTGCGGCCCTAACTGTCAATGAAATTGAGGAAATGGTAGATTCCCGTCGTAAGAATAAAGTTTTATTTAAGGAAGCTTTTGCATTTCGCTTTCATCCTGAGTGGCGTCGCTTGAGGCAATTAATTGATTCGGGATCTCAGTTGATAATAAGGATGATATTCGGTTGAATCCATTACTTGGCGGTGGTGCGCTTTACGATATTGGTTAATCGATCTAAAATACCTATCGCAAATGAAAGCACTTTAACCATCAATTGACCAACACAATTAAAGGCAGATACTTCCGAAGATTAGATCGGTCTAATTCCTAAGTAGTAGTTCTAAATACATAGATAATAAGGAAGTACAAAAAAGTATATCTATATTTTGAGGAGGTGATTGGTTCAATCTATTATTTAATCATTTTTTTCTTTTATAGAGTTCAATAAAGGGGTGATATTGAATTTAGTTCAAGAATGTTTTCATACGAGAATCTATCCAGTTACTATTACAAAATAAAGGAGAAAGATAATGAAAAGAAAACGGATTAAAATAGTATCTTTTATGCTAATGATTATGATGGTAATCAGCATGATTGTTGTTCTTCCCGCATTTGCTCAAGCAAATGGTAAAGGTGGGGGGAATGGAAAATTAACTCCTACATCACTAGATAATTATCCTAGGCCAGAAATTGATATTACTGCAGCTAATCTTCTACCTTTAAATGGTTATTTTGAGCAAACGGTAGAAGTAGGTGTTGATAAACGTAAAGTAAAAGTATATATTCCCGAAGGTACCCCCATTCGTGGTTTCTTTACAGTGATCACTGTTCCGGACGGAGAGGAGACGGAAAAGTTTCTTCAAACGAGTGGATGGTTAAAAATCGCAGATGAAAGACAGGAAGGACTCTTTATCCTTGAGGCTGGTAAAGGTGGCTGGGGAAGCTTTGACAATGAGTTAAACTATGTCAATGCCGCTATGAAGAAATTTGGCGAAACGACCTATTATTCTACTATGGGTGTGTATTATATCGCTGGATATGGAAAAGGTGGAGCTGCACTCCAAGGGTGGGCAGTGGATAACCCGCTATTTGTCATTAGTCAAGCGTATATTCATTCGGATGACTTAAGTACAAATTATTTACGTACAACTGGAGCGAAAGAATACGGCACTGATGTAGAAAGAGAAGGATTTGATAATGTTCCTTACAGCGAAATTTCAGTTCCCACTTGGATTATTAATAAAAAATTATCTAGTGTGAAAAATACGGTGGATTATTGGAAGACAGCTAACGATGTAGTAGCAACAAGCATAAAAGAAAAAGGACCTTTCAACCGAAATGTTTATCCTCAGAAAAAAGATTCTAAAGCCTGGCCAACCCAAAATAGCGGCCCAATTTCAAAGGTCGTTACAATGGAGCAAGGTATAGGTGAAACCAGTAATGCATTGACAAAATCTATCTATGACTTCCTTTCTTATTACACTCGCTACGATAATACTTCTGTTTATGGAAATAGTTTAGGGATTCGAGGAAGTTATGATGTAAATACAATTGAAATGGTTGAACCGGATGGAAGGGCTTGGGTTAGAGAGTATATCACCTACGTTCCTACTTCTTATAACGGTAAAAAGGCATTACCCGTAGTCTACGCTCTGGGAGGAAACACCCAGACGGGTCGCGTGTTTTTCGAGGCTACACAATGGTGGCAAGTAGCAGAGGAAAATGACTTTATCGTTGTATTTCCAAGCTCGCAGTATAGCTCCGCTACAGCAGTAACCTGGAATACCAATAATACAAGCACAGCTACAATGTCCAATGATTTCAACTTCATTAAAGCGGTGATAGAGGAAATAGATGAAACATACAACACCGATCCTAGCAAACGTTATGTCACTGGTCAGTCCCTTGGCTCTAGTATGGCGCAGCGAACTAGCTTCTATCTAGCCGACTATTTCGCAGCTATTGGTTCTACTTCTTTCTTCGTATCTAGTGGAGCAGCAGATGGTTATAACGGCATTGTTCCTTCCTATTTAATTATGGGGGAAAAAGACAACTGGCCTTATGATTTCACTAATGTAAATAGTCAACCGTACAGAGCGGTTGACTACTGGACAACCAGAAACAAATTGAATGGAGTCATGGATTGGTCTTCCTACGATCAAGATGGGCGCTACCATAATTATATCTGGAATAATAAAGACGGTATTCCACTTTACAGGTATTCATGGACGGAGGCAAGAAGTCATAACAACATCCACGCAGAGTCCGAGTGGCTTTGGAACGAATGGTTCTCACACTGGACGATGAATGAAGGCCAAGTTCGATACTATGACGGTAAGGCTGTGGATACCAATAATGGTATAGTAGGCCTTCAAGCGATTACAGATATGCGATTGCTTGGACAAAAGCTTGCAGCAGTTGCCATTGAATATGGAGATTCCGTTGATCCAACTAAACTATCTCTATCAAGCTATGAAATCAAAGATCTAGCAACAGATGGGGAAAATATGGCTGTGTCGGAGATTAGCAAGGCATATACAAATAATAGTCCAGAAATGAGGGAAGATGGGCAATCTATTCCCGGAAAGTATGTCATTTTAGAAATTGCAGATCATTCAAATGTAGGCAATATGGTATCAAATTATGTATACCAGGACGAAACTGGGGCAAAAAAAATTCAACAGTATTGGTTAAAGCATGATGTAAATACGACAGTTAAACAATTAACAGATATTGTTGATAAAGATGGTAAGGTTATTTCAAAGGCTAGTGAAAAAGAAATGGAAATGACAGAAAAAACGGTACAGTTAAAGTTTGATGAATTTGAAGATTTATTAACCATTCCAAGCAGCAGTGGGGTCGATAACATCATGGTTAAATACCGTTTACCAAAAAATTACGATTCTTCAAAGAAATACCCAATCATGATGTCACTAACAGGTCAAGGAACATCCTTCTGGCAGGTGAATGGAGAAGATAACTTTGGAACGAGCCTTGCAATGGATCCGTCAGCTTTCGCATGGATGGATGAAGAGGATATGATCATCGTATCCACTCATTATCGCTCTTCTGTACCAGCTTCAATGAGCGGCAAATACAATGCAGCAGATGATATCATTGCAACCTATGAATACTTTATAGAAAACTATTCAGTTGATCCTGATCGGGTTTATATTACAGGAAACTCAATGGGCACAGCGAAATCCTTTGAAGTACTAATGAAAAGACCTGATCTCGTAACAGCGTTTATCGTCGCTAATGGAGCAGTAAACCCTGGAGGAAGTGCATATCCTAACACTCGGAAAGACGAGTTAAAAGAAGAATTGGCAGAAGTTGCAAGAGCTGGTGTAGCACTCTGGTTCCACCATGGATTAAATGACAGATCTATCAACATCCAAAGAGCACAAACAGCTTACCAAGCGCTACTAGAGTTGCATCAAGAAAATGGTCGAAGTGAAGAGTGGATCAAAGATAATTTAAAGTTCACAACCTATTCTAATGCAGATTTTGTTGTAAATGGCATCGATATTGGTCCGCCAATCTATCATTCAGCAACAAAACTAGCCTATAATATATCCTTCGTTTCATCTTGGGAAGACAGACTGACAGATGGAGAAAGAGGTATAGGTATAAGTGGGTGGGTACGTTCAAAAACAAAGTAAAAAATTTTTAGGATATAGTTATTAGCAAACATATGTACCATGAATTGTAGCGGAGGCCATTTCATTGGTACCGCTACTATTTAATATGTAAAAAATCCTGCTACTCTGTTCCTGTTTTCTTCTTTTTATATTTGTACTCCTTTTGGATACTTTTGTAAATGATAAAATATGTGACTTTTTTTGTAAACGTTCTGTAAAACAATCTTCCGCATGTCAATAAATGACGAAATTTGAATTGAATGGTCTTATTAAAGGAATCTTAAATCAATCCGGCGAATCAGAAAGGAGTGCCTAGGCCACACAATCAATAAATTTCGCGAACGCTTCCTCGGGGGTCTGATGTGGTAAACCCACTTTTACCTAAAAATTATGAAGGTGGTAATTTTTTTGCTCAAAAAGCCCTCTATGAAGGTATTTTATAGCCTATTTAATATAAAAGTTTTGACAATACGCGAGTATCATGAGGACAGGTTTTATGATTAATGATTATGAGAGCATATTTAAGTTACATACTAAAAAAATCAATTTAGTAAGATATCCGGTGAGTAGTAGCAAAGATGTGCTTCGAATTAAAAAAATACTGACAATCTAAAAAAGTACTATTGTATTAATAAAGTTCCAATTTCTTAGTGGGGAGGGCCACCTAGTGGAACCTTTAGCCGAATTCATTTAAAAATTTAAAATGTATACGGTTACGAAATGCTGTGGAAAATTGATCATCGGGAGGGTATTAGAAATGAGAAAAGCAGCAACTTAAAAAATTTTTTATTTTGTTTTGTACTATTGATGGTAGTTTGTTCAGAAGGAAATAGTGAAATTGTGGAAACACGTTTATGAAAAGTATTCCAAAGATAATTAGGGAAATTTGGTAGGTAGTTGCTTGATGCAACTAAATGGATTTTTAAGGGGAAAGGCTATTCAATTAATTTAGTTCCAATTTCTAAGAGCGGAGACTGGTATTTGTGACAGAATTCATTTAGATATTTAAAATATGTACAGTTACAAAATACCACGAAAAAATGGATTATCGGGAGGGTGTTAGAAATGAAAAGAGCAATATCAAAAATTATATTTTTATTTTGTTTTGTGCTAATGCTGGCAGCTTGTTCAGAAGGAAATAGTGAAGTTTTGGAAACGAGTACTAATAAAACAAACTCCAGTGAAGCAAAGGTTATGAAATTTGCATCTATTAACACAAGTGATCGATCGATTACTTTAGCAATGAAAAAATTTGCGGAGCAAGTGGAAAAAGAAACAAATGGTGGGATTAAAGTTGAAGTATTTCCAGATAGCCAATTGGGTGGGGAAAGAGATAACTTTGAGGGCCTTCAATTAGGATCATTACAAGCCTCGATTATTTCGACAGCAGTAACTTCAACTTTTTCTCCAAATATGAGTATTTTGGACTTACCATTTCTTTTTAAAGATAATGATACTGCTTATAAAGTATTAGATGGGGAAATTGGAGATACACTACTTGCAGAATTATCGAATCAAGGTGTTATTGGGATGAATTTTTGGGAAAATGGTTATCGGCATTTAACAAATAGTGTAAAAGAGATTAAAAGTCCGGAAGATCTAAAAGGTTTAAAAATTAGAACGATGGAAAGCCCAATTCATCTAGATATGTGGAAGGAGTTAGGGGCAATTCCAACGCCAATGGCATTTCCCGAATTGTTTCCAGCTTTACAACAAGGGATTGTAGATGGTCAGGAAAACCCTTATGTCGTTACTGCAACCAATCGATTTTATGAAGTTCAAGATCATTTAACTGTTACACAACATGTCTATGCAGCAAATATTTTTATGATAAGCAAAAAATTCTGGGATACACTTTCAGAAGAAGAAAAAGACATCATTACAAAGGCTGGAGAAGAAGCCAAGGTATATCAAAGGGAAGTTGAACAACAACAAGCAAATGATCTTCTAGAATTGTTAAAAGAAAAGGGTATGGAAATTACAGAATTATCAGTAGAAGAGAAACAGAAATTTACAGAAAAAGTACAACCTATTTATGAAAAGTATTCTAAAGAAATTGGGGAAGATTTGGTAGGTAAGTTGCTTGAAGCAGCTAAATGAGTTTTTAAAGAGGACAAATACATCTAAAATTGAGAATTAAGATAAAAAAATATGATTAGAGGTTTCTAAATTCTCCATATTTTTATTTTGAAAATTACGTTGAGGCTGTCCTAAAGATGTCCATCCCTTTAGCAATTCCATAAGGAAGTTTAATCACACTGTTAAGTACAGTGGTAGCTTGATAGAAGGAGAATGGGATACGGATGGAGGAGAAAAAGTGTAATGGGTCCTATATTATTGTTTGCATCATTTAGTTTATGATACTTGTTTATGTTGTCTCAAAGGTAAAGAATTACTCGGGCAAAAGAAGCTTTTCTTAGAAGAAAAGTTCGTTTCGTTTAAGGGTGCAATATTGGCTTTACTGATGCCATTTATCATATTAGGCGGGATTTATAGTGGTTATTTTTCACAGACTATGTCTGCGGTTACGGCTTGTGTATATACTTTAGTTGTTGGATTGTTCATATACAATGGGCCTAAGTGGAAGGACCTTCCGAAAAATCTTTTATAATGCTGCTTTAATTATTGCAAACGTGGGACTCTTCGGCTGGATTCTAACAAGTGATGGAGCTCCACAGGCAGTAGCCACTCGGTTTAGTGAAGTTTCAATTACCCAATCATTCTCTTGCTCATTATAAACATTCTATTATTCATTGTTGGTATGTTTTTCGATTCCGGAGTGGCTATTCTTATACTTACACTGATCTTAGTTCCCGTTGCAATTACGTATGGCATTTATCCAGTTCACCTCGGAATTGTCATGATCGTTAACTTGGTGATGTGAATGATTACACCACCTTTTGGGGCTAATCTATTTATGGTGAGTGAGGCTGCAAAGATTCGGATTGAAACGTTACTAAAATACACGTTTCTTTTTGTGTTTGTTAAGATAGCCAATATCCTAATCTTGAGTTATAAGCCAAACGTATCGCAGGGCTTCCTCAAGTATTTATGAAATAGAAAATATTAAATTAATTGGAAGGGGTTTATTGAAACTAAAAACTTTTTAAATCCTTCATTAGAACTGACGACGTGGTAATGTTTCTTGGCTATACCCAATTAGTTCGCAATCAATTGGGTAAAATGGGTACACCATCTATGTTAATTTTTATTTTATTGGTTGGATAAGCATTTAGGACTGAATTTAAGGAGATTTTGGATATACCAAATTTTGTTAGCCGTGTAATTATTCATGGAAAGGACTTATGAATTGGTGGGAATCAAATTAACTACAATAAAAACACCTGAACTTTTCAGAATAAATATTAAATATTTCTTATGATGGTAATTGTTGTTTAATTTATGTCCCCATTCTATTTGTAAGAAAGTAATGAAAAAAGTAAATTTCTAAGTGACTATATATAATAAAAGAGGTGTTAAGGTTGAAGAGATATATCTATCCTATTCTATTTTTGCTCTTGTTTGCTTTGGTAGCATGTAGCACAGATTCAGCAGGTACTGGTACTGCTACTGCTAAGTTGCATGACGGAAAAAAGGCAGAAGACCCAGGAAAAATTACAGTAATGAAAATTGGATCTACAGTCAAAGCAGATATAGCTCTGGGTAAAGCAGAGGATAAATTTAAGGAAGTCGTGGAACGAGAAACAAACGGATCAATCAAGGTAGAAGTTTTTCATGACAGTCAATTAGGTGGAGAGCGGGATATTATGGAAGGAATTCAAATTGGTACTGTGCAAGGAGGAGCAGTAGGAACCGCTGTGGCTTCAAATTTCTCCCCTCGCTTTGGTCTTTGGTCATTACCATTTTTGTTTCCAGATAGTAATACATCTTATAGGATTCTTGACGGGCCTATAGGGCAAGAAGTTTTAGATGACCTGGAGGATATAGGAATTATCGGTTTTAATTACTGGGAAAGTGGAATTCGAAATCTTACAAATAACTCTAAAGAGATTAAATTGCCAAACGATCTTAGTGGTTTGAAAATCAGAACATTGGAAAGTCAAATTCAGTTAGACATTTGGACAGAACTTGGTGCGCTTCCAACACCTATGGCATTCCCGGAACTATTCACATCTTTGCAACAAGGTGTTGTGGATGGACAGGAAAATCCCTATAGTGTAGTAGCATCATCAAAATTTTATGAAGTTCAAAAATATTTAACAGAAACTGCACATTTAATTGGTGTCAATGCATTTATGGTTAATAAAGACTTTTTTGAAGGTCTTACTGATGCAGAGCAAGCGGCAATAAAAAAGGCTGCTACCGAAGCACAAGACTTTCAACGAGAGGAAAAAGCACTAGAAGACGCTGACTTTAAGGAATTATTAATAGAAAAGGGCATGATTATATCTTCGTTAACACAGGAAGAAAGACAGAAGTGGGTAGATAAAGTAGCACCTGTTTATAATAAATATAAGAAAGAGATTGGCTCTGAATTAGTTGATAAACTTCTTGAGGAAATTCAAAAGTAATTTAATTTGGATCCAGAGATTAAATAGGCCACTTAAAGTTATCCATCATCTTGAAATAATTTATGAAGCCATACAACTATTGTTTTTGCACACTTTATCGTAATATCTTGAAAAAATCGCAGTTCCACGGTTCAACATGCGGCCTAGTTTTCAAATTATGTGACGTGGTAAATGAACTTAATTGGGCAATTGCATTGTAGCAGTTAATCAAGCTTCTCCAGGATGCTTTAAAACAAAAAAGATAAGGAAATCAAAAAGTTAATTCAAAGTCATCTTGAGCTGTGGACCTTCGGACTTCCTAGTTATATCAAGGCTTATTTACAATTTCACAGTATATAAATTTAATTTAACTTTCAAACTGCTCTTATTAAACCCATATTCTAATCAATTGGTTCAAATGCATGAGTTCAATAATCAGAAAATCTTTCGTTCGGCTTATAAAATTATAAGCACAATGATAATTATTAGTTTATAAAAAGGAGATGTAATAATCATGTTACCCCAATATTCCCAAGTTAGTGCACCAGCTACACATCCTCTTACACTTGAAGCATTTGATGATATATCCGAGACTTCTATATGGTGGCTTTCAGGTGGCGGATTTCTAATCAATTCCCACGGAACATTGATTATGATTGACCCGGTTATTTCCATGAAACCCGGTTCTGATAAGATCCATGAGACTGGTTTACGGATGTTAGTTCCTTTGCCTATAAGAGCCGAAGATGTGCCTAGGTTAGATGCAGTACTTTACACTCATGCGGATCTTGATCACATTGGTACGACAACTCCCTTGGATTTGGTTCGGTTAGGTACGAAATTTAGTGGTACATTACCTGTTGTTGGACAGTTAGAGAAGTTGGGGGTTCCACTAGATCAAACTCACTTATTTAGAATTGGTGAAAAATTTAAAATTGGTTCAGTAAACATCACAGTTACTCCGGCGGACCACCCATGGCAACTTGTTGATCCTATCAAAAACGGTGCACCTTGGGGACCAGGTGATTGCTGTGGATTTGTGATTCATACACAGGATGGAACTATCTGGTGCACAGGTGACACAAGGATTCTACCTGCGCATTTAGGAATGACTGGTATTGATTTATTGCTCCTTGACGTGTCCAATGACCCGTTTCATCTTGGAAAGGAAAATGCAATTCTACTTGCTAATACATTAATAAATGCGGATCTAATTCCGTATCATTATGGTACATATGATGCTCCCAATAAAGCCGCCCATAATGGAGATCCCACCGGATTAGTGCAAAATATTGTTCGATCAGCAAGTCGACTTCACATTTTTGCACCGGGAGAGAAATACACACTGAATAAATAAAAAACATGTAGTTAGAAGGATGACCTTGGCAGATATTAAATTCGAAGTATAAGGTTTTTTGTAGAAAATCCCCTGTCACCGTCAAGTAGTTTTGAACACTTTCCTTTCTAAAAATAGGTCGTCCGATGTTCAACAACTTTTTATAGGTTTTGGATCCGGAAGAATTGGAAAAAATCAGAAGTCAGATGATTAAAGATTTGTTAAAGAAACGATGCTTTGAAAAATATCGAATAGAGGAGAAATATTGGGGCGTTATCATTGATGGAACAGGTCTTTTTTCCTTTGATGAAAAACACTGCGGGCATTGCCTAAAGTGGGAATAAAAAGACGAAAAAGGCAACGTTGTGAAGACGATTTATCAACATCATGTTTTGGAGGCCAAATTGGTAGTAGGAGATATGGTTCTAAGTATCGCTTCCGAATTTATTGAAATTGAGTCAGAAGATGTACCCAAACAAGATTGCAAGCTTAAAGCTTTTTATAGGTTGGCAAAGAAACTAAAGAAGATCTTCAAACGGTTGCATATCTGTATAATTGGGGATAGTCTTTATGCCTGTGAAAAAGGATTCTCGAGATCCCGTATTCAATTGAATTACCTAACCTGAAAAGGTCAAGGGAATTAGGCAATGAGGAATTTGCCCGACGCTGTCTTCAATCTGCAAAGGATTAACTAAATAAATATGCACGTACCAGCTAAAAAATAGTTGGTGGGAGTTTAATAGATTTGTAAATATGAAGGTTGTCATAATTATTACTATATTGAACAGAGGGATTTCCCTTTTTATTTGCCTGAAAATTCTAAATTATGGTATACTTAAAAGGTGTTTACCAATACTAAATTAAATGGTTAGGGGAAGAAAAGATAAAAAAAATTCTGATACTACATGGAATTAATCATAATATGTTTGGAAAAAGAGATCCTGTTCAATATAGTACATTGACCTTAGAGGAAATTGATGCAGGTTTAAACGAACTAGCAAATGAGCTTGGCGTAGAGATTGAAAGCTTCCTGACCAATCATGAAGGAGAAATGTGCGAAAGAATCCATAAGGCTTATCTTGAAAAGAAAGACGCTGTAATCATCAATGCAGGTGCGTGGACACATTATAGCTACGGATTGAGAGATGCTCTGGCAATTCTTGAAGTACCAATCATTGAGATTCATATGTCTAATATTCATGCGTGGGAAGAGTTTAGACATAAATCTGTTTTTGAATTGCGAATGGTCAAATTTGTGGATTTGGAATAGACAGCTACTTTCTTGGATTACCTGCAGCTCTATCCTTGAGTAAAGATAAATAAGTAATATATAAGCGATTGCTAGGGGCATCGTTCCAACCTTTTAGTCCAAATGAATTCAAATATTTGGAGTGATGTCTTACTTCAGTATTCTTATACTTTATTAGGAGATAGCTATTGTAATGGTAGCAAATTTATTTAGAGGCGATGATTTTTGATGAACAAGGCAGAACTAGAAAAGGGAATTCGTTCATTGCAGAGAGCTATTGATATCTTAAATTGTTTTACTATGGAAGAAAATGAACTTTCACTTACGGAAATATCGAAAAAAATTAATCTGGCAAAATCAACAGTTATCCGATTGCTATATACATTAGAGTTGAATAACTTTGTTGAACGGGATCCTGCTACATTTAAATATAAATTAGGAAAGCAATTATATTTTATTGGCAACCTGGCAGGACGATCAATAGAAATTCGCTCGGTTGCAAAAGCAACGATGGAAAGACTTCGAGACCAAACAAGAGAAACGGTTAATTTATACGTTTTGGATAAGGAAAGTAGAATATGCATTCAACAATTTGAAAGCTTACAGTCTGTCAGACATGCTGTACGAATAGGGGAAAAACTTCCACTTACTTTAGGCGCAACCGGAAAAATATTACTAGGTTATCAATCCGATGATTTTATTGAAAACATATATAAACAGGAAAAACCGAAAAGAAGCAAATCAGATTTGAAAAAAGAACTCCAACATATTGTCGAAGAGAGATTTGCTAAAAGCATAGATGAACGTGAAGTAGGGTCATCAGCTATTGCAACGCCGATATTTGATGTGAATGGACACGTAATTGCCGCGTTATCAATATCAGGACCAACTGTAAGATTTGAGGAAGAAGTTATCTCCAAATTTAAAAAGCAACTAATCGATGGTGGAATTGAGATATCTACCAATCTCGGTTTTAAGACTGAATAAAGACTTAATATTTCTTTTATAAAGGCAAACTATTATTTAAAAAGTCGCTCGAACGCAGCTAATTCCAGCAATCGTTCGAGCAAAAAATTCCGAACTCATTGCCATTTACAGGAGAGTCTACTATTTATAATATGAAAGCACTTGAAGCGTGCTATCAATCTATTCAAATGGGGGCACTTATAAAAGTAGGAAAAAAAGAAATAAAATTATAGAAATTTACTGACAATTAAAAAGGTTTATGGTATTCTAGCTTTAATGAGTTCCGTACAAGGTTATTGGGTTCCGTATCGTGGAACTGTATAGTCTTAAACAGTAGGAGTCTTATATTTTGGAGCTTTTGAAAACAGAGATTACTAATTTTTTGTTTTTATAGGGAACGATCCTTTAGGAATTTTTTTAGATCGATCCAAAATGAAAGCGTTACCGATTGGGGCGTTCATAGGACGTGAAGTAATGTAAAATATACAATATGCAGCATAATGGTAAAGGAGTGATAAATTGAAAATATTTGTATTGGTAATGGATAAGGTTAATCAACTGCTAAAGTTTCTAATTGGATTTTTGCTAGCTGCTTCATTAGCTATCTTAACTTGGCAAATCATTTCTCGTGAAATCTTTAACACTCCACTTAGTTGGTCATCAGAACTATTAAGGTATTTTTTAGTTTGGATCACATTTGTCGGGGCTGGTCTTGCGATTCGATATGCAAAGTTAATCCGTCTTGAATTTTTATTTTCCCTTATTAAATTTCCGCCCAAAGTCGAAAAAGGAATAAGGGGACTTGCAGCAATCATCACCATGGTGTTTTGTATCATTATCTTAATGTACAGTATTCAAATACTTG
>NZ_LMBW01000026.1:14242-14451 GCF_001439915.1 Fredinandcohnia humi
GGAACAAGTGTAATGGGTCCAATTTTATTATTTGTATCGTTTTTGATATTTTTACTTTTAAGTGTTCCAGTCGCAATCTCTATCGGATTATCGTCCGCTTTCATGGTATTTATGGACGGTACCCCGCCTACGGTTATTATACAAAGGCTATTTACAACGATAGACTCATTTACATTATTAGCAGTTCCCTTCTTTATCCTTGCTGGTGG
>NZ_LMBW01000027.1:0-7902 GCF_001439915.1 Fredinandcohnia humi
TCAGGGGTTGTATTAGGATTGCGAACTGAAGATATTTATGAAAAAGTTAAATTCTTAAAAGAGAAAGAAGTGAATTTAATTATAGACGAACCGACTAATTGTCCTCCAGGAAAATATATTAGTTTTAAAGACCCCTTCGGAAATACTTTTGAATACCTCCAATTTGAAAATTTGTAACAAGTATAAAAAGTCCAACAAAATCGTTGGACTTTTTTAGTCTTCTTCAACTAAACTGCCCCTTTAGTGCAATAAAAAAGATGGCTGCTGTAGCAACCATTTGTTCAACGAAAGCACCCATTAGTTGAAGAGTGACGCTAACAAATTATACAAAGAATGAATAATAATAACCGACCAAAGAGAGTTACTTTTCTTATATACAAACCCAAATATAATACCCATTACAAAAACTGATATTATGGAACTTAAAATATTAGGGAATTCAAAAAGACCTTTGTAAATCCAAATGGGAAAATGAATCGACACAAAGAGGAAGGATGTAATTGTATTTGCTATCCAAAACCTAAAAGAATCCATAAGTTTTTTTAATAAAAAACCTCTAAAAACAATTTCCTCAGTTATTCCAACTAATAGAATAATATTAAGCCATTCGTTAAACCCTAATTGAAAATCGATAGTATTATCTAAAACAATGAAATTTAAAACTACAAAAAAGGATATGAAGACTAAGGATACCCAACCTGTCCACTTTAAACCTTTTCTAAAGTTATGACATAATCCTAAATAGGGAAACGGAGAATTTTTCTCCATAATTTTAATTAATAATATAACTGGAATGACCCAAATAACTATTTTAATAATGGCTGATGTTATAGCTCTTGGAACAGAATCCATCAAATCTAAATATTGAACTAACCATAATTCTCTGATACACCATAGGGCAAAAAATGTTATGAAATATACCCAAATATAATTCTTTTTTACTTTTATATCTATCAGAATCCCCCCCTTTTCTTCAATAAATTCAACAAAAAGGTGCGTAATCCTTCTTGGATCAACGCACCCNTATAGTTTAAGTGTAATATTTCACAAGTAAAAGAAAACAAGCTATAACAATCTTTTAAGTTTTTTTCTATAAAAGCCAACCTTCGTCTAACAAGGTTGGCTTTTATACAATCTTCAATTTAATTCAAATCGATCCTAACCTTCTCCAATTCAACAGGAATATTGGCACTCATTGTTCCCATATTAACTCTTATTACATAATCATCTAAGTTAAAATCATTAATTTTACTAATATCAAATGTGCTTCTAAATCGTAAGTCATCTTTATTAATTGCTTCGACTGAGTGTTTAATCGGCTTCTGATAAATATCTTTTTCTGACACTTTAACTAAAGTGACATCATTACGAGCAAAATCTTCATAGAAAGAGATATGCTTATCCATGTTATTACCATTATTTACTTGAAAGTCAAAAGTAATGCTTTTATCTTGAACAGTAATATGTTCTATTTTAACAGCAAATTCTTGCCTTCCAGCATTTACTTCAACAGGAGTTGCTTCATCTATCCTTATAAAATGATCTTGTTCACTTAATGCCACTTTAGGAAACACTTCTATATAACTAGTTTCTCCCTTTATTGACTGTGGAATAATACTTCTGCCTTTAACAATAATCCTATTGTTCTCTTTAACGGTTTCTAGGTCTATTCCGTCCGTGGAGATATTGATTTCTTTACCTTGATCATCATAAGCCTCTAGTCGTACTTGATCATGTTTTCCTTCAAGTGGAAAAGTTGCTGTATAATTAATAGCGGTTGATGCTTTACCTTGAATAATTGAATCGAAATGGATATTTATTTCTGCATCCTCTTTACTAGTTCCTTTGTCCACAATTACTGTCTCATACGGTAATTGGTTTATCGGAACATCGAACCGCCAACTACCTTCCTTTCCACCTATCCTCTTGAACTCAAGTGGGAAAGAAGTTTCTGAAGGTAGTACAGTTTTTGGATAGCTTAATTGTATATGCCCTATATAGCCATTCTCTGATGGCTCCATATATACTAGTTCTTTACTATCTGAAATGCCACCCTTACCATCAAATATTTCATAAAAACCTTGAACACTGCCATCTTCTTCAGTTTTCACATTGCCTTTAACAGAAAAAGTAACTCCTAATACAGCTCCATCATAATAAGCATTTGTAATAGATACATCTAAACCTTTATAACTAGAGGCTTGGTTCAGTTCTGTTATCAAATCTTGGGATTGTAAACTCCGACCTACAGCATCATTGAAAACAGTATACACATTTCCTAGCAACGGTACTTCTGCCATTACTTGCGATATGGAAGGAGAAATGAAACTTGAAGAAATAAATATAGTTGCAGCCGCAACTGTCGACCATACAATTTTTCTTGCTCCTTTTCTTTTTTTATTTTTAGGTACATCATGACTTGCACGATTCTTTCCAGCGATTATTGCATCTAAAACATCATCTTTTGGTACTTCAATCTTTTCATATACTTCTTGAAATAATTTTTTCTCCATTATTGTTCATTCCTCCTAACATTTTTTTTAATCGTTCTTTTCCTCTACTCAAATAAGTTTTTACCGTATTTTCAGGTAAGTTCATCACTTTGGCTACTTCACTTATCGGGAGATCATGAAAATAATAAAGAATAATAGCATTTTTGTGTTTTTCATTTAGCCTATTAATTGCCTCTAATAAGTCTAGGATTTCCTCCCTTTTTTCCCTTTTAGTAGCCGAAGGAAGCTCGATCATACTGTTCAAAGGCAATTCTTTCTTGCTCTTTTTTAAAACATCATACGAGCAGTTTATAAGTATTTTTGTTAGCCAAGTTAAAAAGAACTTTTCATTTTTCAATTGACTAATTGATAAAAAGGCTTTATAAGATGTCTCTTGAACAACATCCAAGGCATCTTCCCGATTCCGAACATACAAGTAAGCAGTACGGTACAATTGATCGCCATGTATAATAAGAAGTTCCTCTAGACATTCCTTATTTCCATTTATAGCCTTCTTAATAAGGGTAAGTTCTTTCATCAATTTGACCTCCTTTCTGCTTATTAGAGCGAGATGGTTATAAAAAAGTTTCAACTTTTTTTAATTACTAGGAAAAATTCTTCAAACTAAAAAAGAGCGTCTTATGACGGCTCTTCTAATATAGCATCTATATCAATGTATTTTTGTAGTATAAGAAAAACCTTCTTCTATTAACCTGCCCTTTACTTTAATAAGAAAAGGTGATTACACTTTGGTTCAGTAATCACCCCCCGTCATCTCTATTCAATAAAGTTTATTTTATTTTCCAGACACCATTCAATCGCAATTTGTTTAAAACTCTCGTCACGGTATGTATACCATTGTTCTTCCATTTCAAAATCAATTATTTTGTCCTTAAACCTACTAAAAGCACCCTTTCCCTTAATTGCCCTTAATAAGGATTCATTCTTCCGTTGATCACTTACTGTTAAGCAAAAGCTTTCCATTATTTCATATTCATTCACTTCATATTTAGTAGGTAATTCTATATAATTTTCAAAATTTTCAACCACATCAATTGCATTCATTCTATTTTCTTGTTCCCATCCAGGTAAATGATCAAATGGTTTTTCATCTTCAGCAGCTCTCAAATCCTCCGATGTTACTAACACTATTTCACCCGTATTAATATTTAGTAATGAACGTGACTCTTCAAACTGTATTTCCATTTCATCAATTATATCTTTCAATTTGACTTGTATAATCACTATTAGATCACCTTTTTTATTTTTGACTAAAGCTACCCGTTAGTACAATAAGCATATTAAATTTTATACTACTTTTTTTCCGATCCAATGAGCAAGCAAGGCAACAGGGATTATTAAAAGACAAAAGGGTAAACATACAAAGATAATTTCCCATGTTATTACTTCATTCACTAATAACGAACGATACAAAACTAAACTGTATGGAATGATGACAATCAAGGAAGTGAATACACCAGGTGTAATGGAACGAAGAATGACAGATTGACCAATATGAGTAAAGGCATGTAGAAAAAAAGCCAATGTAATAATTGTAAAAATATAAATATTACCAAGTAATCCTTGAATCACATATTGATTTGCCATAACAGTTGAACTACTTACGAATAAAAATATAACTAATACGGCTACCGCAAACTGTGCTGTTGACATAGAAAATTGTTTAATGACCCTATCCGCAATTCTTTTCGGCAATATGTCATACATGACAGTTGAATTTCTTTTCATCCACTTTTCAACCATAATAATTTCTTCAAAATCATGAAGGACAAACATAATCGGAAATAACCAGATAAGTGTTTGAACATTAAGCCAGTGTTCGATAATCCCCACCCCTTCTGTAAACATTTCTATTTTCAATTTAGATGATACTCCTTGTTCAACTAACCTGCCACTTTAGCTCAATAATCAAGTTATTAATTTAAAATTCCTTTTTTCGTTAAAGCACCTTTTTGTTGAAAAAGATTAGGGATATACCACAATCACCTTTATGTACATTACTTTTCAAAAACTTCATCCCCCCAATAACTTAGAGAATTATAAATCCTGTTTATAAACAATTCCATACTCTAAGTATATCTTTAAAAGTGTTAATGCTTCTCCCCAACCTACCGCACAACCAATACAGGCTTTTAAATCATTTTCCGAATTTGTATAACCCGTCTCATTAAGAACTACTAATGTTCCATCTTTATAAGGCTCAAGTTTAAAAGTTACTGTCGAAATTTGTTCTCCTGGCGACCATTGAAAAACAAATCGTTTGTTTGGAGTTGCCTCAAGTATCTTTCCACCATCTTCAATATTTACATTTTCACTACCGAAATTTGTCCATCTCAATCGTATTTCACCAGTTCCATCTGGGTTTATCACTAAAGATGTGTCATCTGTAAACCAAGCATTCCAACCTTGAGAAGTGGAAATTGTTTTATACACTTCCTTTGAAGGTACATTAATGTAGGTTTTATGATTTATATCTGGCATTATCACTATCCTCCATATCTCTTGATTTTACTTTATTCTAAACCAATACTATTCTATTTCTTCTTCAACAATCCTGCCCCGATAGTTCAATACCTCACGTTTTGATTTCTACAATCAAGGCAATAATTCCTCCAATATAACCGAAATGGAGTAGATTATTTTGTTATTATCAAAAACCTGGGAATTATATGAATCGGATAAAAAGATTGAAGGATTCTCCCCTCAAACATTAAAAGCCTATCATCTCCAATCTAAGCTACTTATCCAATACTTTAACGATGTAAATATTGAATCATTGACGACTGATCGGCTGAAAGAATACTTGGCAAAATCAAGTGAACACCTCAAACCATCGAGTTTGGCTCATCGAATTCGATATATTAAATCGATATTTCGTTGGTCACACGAGGAAGGGCATATACCAATTAATCCTGCTGCGAAAATTATAGAACCTAAACGAGGAAAAAGGATTCCAAAATTTTTAACAGAGAGAGAAATAGAACATTTGAGGGAAGCGTGTATTACTCCACTGGAAAAGGCATTATTTGAATTTATGTTTTCAACAGGTTGTAGAATAGGGGAAATTGTTTCTCTTGATAAAAATTGTATTAATTGGTCAAATCGTTCAGCCATTGTGCTTGGGAAGGGTGATAAGGAAAGAGAAGTCTACTTTAATATACGGTGTGAAATCTGGCTCAAGCGATACATAGACCTTCGCCAGGATAAAGACCCAGCTATTTTTGTTACTGAACGGCACCCACATAGAATGAGTATTGGACAAATGAGGTATATCATAAAACGAATATCAAGTCGGGCAGGGATCCACAAAGAAATTCATCCACACCAACTACGCAAGAGCTATGCCACACACCTTTTGAACAACGGAGCTCCCATTGATGTTATTCAAAGTTTATTGGGACACGAAAAAAGTGAAACCACTAGAATTTATGCTCAGCTGAGTGGAAGCGTTAGAAGAGAATTATACAGAAAATATTTTTAAAAACGGATGGCAAAAGGCAACGGATACTCCGCTGCCTTTTCATTATCGCACTCGTTACTTCAATAACTTTTATCCATGATTTCCGATAAGTTAGCACTTAACGATATAAGTTCTTCTTTGGAAACTGCATTTTCTGGTTCTACCCAAGAGAACCCATCATTTAAAAAGCGTGGAATAATGTGCATATGATAATGCTCAACATCCTTAAAAATCCCATTGTTTTGCATTATAGTAATGCCATCTGTGTTAAATAAATTTTCAAGAGCAGTAGCTATTTGTTGAGATGTAAGTATTACTTGTGTCAAACTATCTTTGTCAACCTCGCTAAACTCTTGATAATGTTTTTTGGGAACTACTAATATATGTCCCTTGGTGATAGGGTATTTGTCCAAAAAACAACAAACATAAGCATCTTCGTAAATTATAAAAGCATCTTCTTTTTTAGAGATTATCTTACAAAAAATACAAGTATCCATACTGCACCTCTCCTTATATTCTTCTTGCATTAAACTGTGTCATTAGTTTAATAAAAAAAGGGCAGCCGCAACAACCCCACTGTTCCACTAAAGCACCCGTTAGTTGAACAAGCACCTTCTCATCTATTGCATATAAGAATCGTACTGTGCACTAAAATATTTAGTTATTAAAATTACAATATTATTAAAATTTCCATTCTTGTCCATTTCAGATTTAACCATCATTACATAATATGTACAGACTCTTAATAAGGGTGGTGAAAAATATGGGATATGGATATGGCGGAGGTTATGGCGGCAGCAGCAGCTTTGTATTAATCGTAGTATTGTTCATTCTACTCATTATTGTAGGAGCTTCTTTTATGAGAGACTACTAAATTGCACGGAACAAGGGGCAGGTTCAGTTCAACTGTAATATAGACTTCGGAAGTGAAAGGAGGATGATTACACATGGTTTTTTTTCGTGACGACTTTAGAAGAAGACGTTTCCCTTTTGAATTTGAATTCGAAAGAAGAAGACGTTTCCCCTTTGAAATTGAAATCGAATTAGAGAGAAGAAGACGCATTGAAATTGAAATTGAATTAGAAAGAAGAAGACGTTTTGAATTCGAAAGAAGAAGACGCAGATTCTTTTAAGCAAATGATTTAAACATTGTTTCAAGGAGCCTTCGGGCTCTTTTTTATTATCTGCTGTGAAATATCAAAATTTAATTTTTTGCAAATGGTTTGTTGCACGAAACTCCGGTTTTATCCTGCAGGATTTATAATTAAATATCCTTTGAATAGAATATTATCTTGATCAACTAAACTGCCCGTTCGTTTAATATCAATCTTTAAACATTTCTTTCATTTCATCAGATACAACGATTACATCTTCTATTTTTATTTCTTTATTTTTATCGGAGGGGGTAAGCCTTACTAATAACATTTGCCCATTTTCAAAATGGTTAATAATTCGTACCTTTTATACTCAATACCAGCCGTTGTAATATCTTGGAGTTCCCTAAAATCACTTTTGGAAACACTTCCCTTCCTGCCTTCAGAAAACAAGTAGTTAAAACTTTCGTAATCATTGTTATCTATTGCTAATATCATTAATCGAGCAGTATTATCTGGACTATCAGGTTTCAAAGTTTTATTGCTACAACCGACAAATATCACAATAGAAATTACAAACATTATTAGATATTTAATATTTAACTTCATTCTTTGCCCCCCTAAATCTTTTTCTTTACTATTTCAACACAATTTGTATTATTACCTGCTATTGCACTATCCTGCCCGTTAGCCACCCATGAATCGCAAAAAATCAGCGATTCACCACAGAGAATGAAAATAGTTAGTTTGTGTCAATTCTGATACTGACCTTGATCCAGTCAACCAATCCATAGCAATGAATTGCAGCTCTCTCAATTTTTTTAAACAAATGAGA
>NZ_LMBW01000027.1:7907-10797 GCF_001439915.1 Fredinandcohnia humi
CTCTTTGGTATTGNACTTTTTTCGAGGTTAGAGAAGTTTATTTTCATGGTAGTACAACAAGGAAAAAGCTGCCCTTATGACAGCTCTAATCTTTAACTCTTGCACTCGTTAGCTTAAGTGAAACGGTTTACAAACTTTTCAAATGGTTACTATTCTGTTTACTGTTGTAAAGGTCTTTCGAAGATTAATTCATAATAAGAACCTGCCGCAACTCCTGAAGTTGCAAAGTCAGGAGAGAAAATTTGAACAAAACGCCACCCCTTTTCTGCGTGACTTTTAATTACTTCTCGATAGTCTTCTTTAGGCTTACCAGATATTTTTTTAAACTCTATTTTAACAAACTTGTAATCAAACATTTATTTCTCCTCCTTTTTGAATATAATTATTTGTACGGTTTTAATTGTAAAAGGTTTCAAATAACCCTTTTAGAAGCCACTTTGTTCCACTAACCTGCCCCGTTAGCACAAGAAGCTACTATCATTATTGGACAATCGCGCCGTAAGTTGAATCTAATTACTGAAACATACCGAACAACCAAACAATAAAGTACATTGGAATTGCAACAATAATCCCTCCTGCAAGTAAATAGCCAATAGACTTGAGGATAAACTTAAAAACATCATATATAGCTCCTGCTAAGTCATCAACAAACTTCACCACTAATAACCCCCCACAACTTAACTTGTGACCTTGATTTTAACATTATTTTCCTTTAAAAAATCAAAATTTATTGAATGTATTTAACAATGGGATTCTTAAACTCTACTGCACCGTTAGTTAAAAACTTCAACAAAAAAATGCTTTAATCCTTCTTGGATCAAAGCACCCTATAGTTGAACAAGCTAAAGATAAATAATACTGTAATTTATGTTAAAAAGTTTTGGAGTATCATTTGTTTTCTAATTAAATAGTTACAGAAATTTTTTTTCTCGTTTGACTAAACAATTTTTCGATTTTTCTCCAAAGTAAATAACAACCAACGCCTACTGTAGCCCCTATTGTATTTAAAATTACATCATCAATATCCGAACTTCTTCCTATCCCTAAATCAAACACCGAACCTAAAATACTTTGTAAAAACTGTACGAGTTCAATCCCAATTGTACAAAGAAATGAGTACCAAATAGCTTGTTTAATACTCTTTGCCCACTTGAAATAAAGCATAGCAAATGCAAATGGAGTAAGCATAATTACATTTCCAGTAATTTGAAATAGAGCAGATGGATTGTAACGAAGAACATCAATAATCCCTTTAATGGGTATTAAATTTACAGAATGAACTATGTATTTTAAGTTTTCTAATGAGTAATGTGCATTATCCAAAAAGAACATAAATTCAACCGTATTATGATACAATATGCAAAAATACACTGAGAAACAGATACCAATAAACCAATCAAATCCATTTTGTAATCTTGTACGTTTTAATAGGAAAATCATACAAACTGAGATAATAGCTAAATGCAAAATAGCTTGTAAAATTAAGGGTAAATAAAAATGCACATCTCTGATATAAAACCAAATGCTTTCCCCATAAAAGATAAGTGGGAAAACTAATAATATGTATTTCTTCATAATCCATCTCCTAATGTTAATTTTTTGTTCAACTATCCTGCACCGATAGTTGAATAACTTCAACAAAGGTGCATTAACCCTTCTTGGATTAACGCATCTGTTAGCTTAATAGACTAATAAGATTTTATCTTTTCATCAAGTTTATCGCTTAATTGTTCAAATTTTTTTACTGCATCTGGTAATGATAATTGCTTTGCTAATGTAGTTCCTTTTTGGATAGAATTTCTAGCCTTTTCATATAAATTTGCCTTTATTTGAGCATCTGCAAGTGTATACCAATAGAACCACGCATCCATTTTTGATATTTTATTGTTATAAAATTTTTCAATTTTAGGGTAGTAACTAGAGTATAATTCTTCATCTAGAACTAATTTTTGTCCATTCCATTTTAAAACATCAACAAAATAAGTGTCTGCAATGTATCCTTGCCAAACGACTATACCAACTTTTTTATTACTTAATAGTTCCATCATATTATACGGAACTTCTGCTATTATTATTAAAGAATTATTATTCCATTTAAAAATCTCTATCTTTTTTCCTATTGAAGCACCAATTGTGACACCAAAGAGATACTCTTTAATACCATCACCAGTAATATCAGCAAGACCTGAATAATCTAATCCTACCCCCTGTGTTTTGGTCTCCCAAGTCTTTTCCCATCTTTCATTTTCTTTCCTTAATACTATTACGCCAAATTGTGAAGGACTTGGTTGTTCTTTTGCTTTTATTTCAAAAGTAATAATAATCTCTTCTTTTCCATCTTGGTTAAAGTCATAAAACTGAACTGGTTTATTTGTTTTAGATTCTTCAGGACTTACCAGTGTTGAGTTTGCTGGTAAAAACTCATTGATAATTTCTGTTAGGTCTTTAATTGGTTTTTCTTCAGCTTGAGAAAAAATTGGTGAAAAATTTAAAATGACTGATGCAAATATGGAAATTAAAATAATTCTTTTCATCAATAATCTCCTTTATTTAGCAAATATTAGAGATTATTGTTCCCTGATGTTACCCTGAATATCTGTAACCTTTGTTCAACTCCCTCAGCTTGATACGAATATCTCTCGAATGCTCACTTATTCGCAGGATTTCATACCCCTTTAAAATGGATTTAAAGGCATTAGAAGTGAGTTCAAATCATTTTGGCTTCGTGAAGGCATAGTTAAATAAAGGAGTTAGGTAATACTCCATATTTTACCATATAATGTACATCTCCACGCCGCCCCTGGAGGCTTTCGCTCCCATGTCTCAACGGGTCAAACGCCCTCTCATTCCTTCGTCATGCCTATCCAAGGGGTGGAGGCCAGTTTTGCTA
>NZ_LMBW01000029.1:0-2907 GCF_001439915.1 Fredinandcohnia humi
TATACTCATAATCTTACTGAGGGGTCCTATTTTTTTCAAACCTGATATTTAACGAACTACAGGAATGCTAAACTGCTTCGTTAGTTCAATAAATTCAACAAAAAGGTGCGTTAATCCTTCTTGGATCAACGCACCTGTTACTTGAATAACGTTTAAAAGTTGAACATTTTCGAAGTGTTCCACTTTTTAAAAATTTTGCTTATGATTCTTTACTTGAATATCTCCCTTTAAAGAACGATACAGTAAAAAGAAATAAATTTGCTACCCCTAATATCATCAGTAAAATTGTTACCGACTTTCTAAATAAAGAGAAAGATGCCCAATTCTCCATTTGAGTTATAGTAATTAGTAGGATACTCACAGAAATAAGTAGTTGGGAAACTAATAATCCCTTATTTTGATTTCTCATAATCCATATACACCTGCTTATAAGATTTTTTCTTATTGAAATTTGATCACTTTTTAATTATTACAAATTAACATCATTTTCACAACTAATTCACAAACTGGACCGATTGTTGAATAAAAGATAAATACGATTTTTGTTAAACTATCCTGCTCCGTTAGTAAAATAAGGAAGAAATATCAAATATTTTTTCTTTCACTTCTTATCTTGATGTACCAACCAATAGCCATAAAAATTAGCAAAATAATAAGAAGGTAAACTACATTAAAAAATCTATCCATATAATAAGAAATATGCTCCAAATTAGCTCCTAAAAGTACCAATATAGTATTCCAAATAAGAGTCCTTGTTGTTGAGAATACCAAGAATAAATAGAAATTCAAATTATCTATACCAGCTGGTATAGATAATTTGAAGGTCATTTATCGACCTGTTTAAGAGGATAAACACTCTTAAATCAATTTCTTAACATTTTCATTAAGATATTTATTTTTGAGACTTGATCCTGCTCTGCTTCACCAGTCTGTAGTAACATTAAACCGGAAATGACAGAGAAATAGAACGTTAGTAGAGCAAATGGGTCACCTTGACAAAACTCCCCCATTTCCTGCCCCTTTTTAAAGGTTGGAACTACTTTTTCAATAAAAGAAGTAGTAGAAAATTGTTGAGTAATTTCTTTTGCCCGATCAGGAACTTCATCCGAGGTCTGTACCTGTTGAATAATCATAAATGAATGTCTATTACTTTCATCAAGCATTTTTGCAGTTAACGTCTTGATTATTTCTGTTGGCGATATTTCTAAATTCTCTAAATAGGTAAAAGCTGTAGCCGCTTCTTCCATTGCTTCCTGCACTAATTCAATAAAAAGCTCATCCTTAGAATTAAAATAACGATAAGTTAACCCCTGACTAACACCCGCTTCCTTGGCAATCATGCTTATTTTTGTGCCAACGAGCCCACGGCGGGAAAAAACTTTTAGTGCTGCTTTTTTTATTTGTTCCCTTCGTTCATCACGAATCTGCTGAAATTGTTCATCATTTAATGGACACACTATCTTCACTCTCTTCTGTAATGCGATACTTGTTCTTCACTAATTTCCCAAAGTTTTATTGCCGTTTCTCTATTAGCAGCCACGACTGACGGTTCTATATTTTTCCTATTCGCACAATAGTGTCCATTTAACTCGGACGCATTCTTTGATTCCGCAAGCCATACTAATGTATCAGCTCCCTCTTCAGGTGCACGTGAAAAGGGTTTCATCAAAGCCATGGTTGCTTTTGCTAAAAATCCATTGTTTTGGTTAAAGTTGGTTGAGACCAGTCCCGGATCAAAACAATGGGCGGTTATTCCGGTTCCTTCCAATCGATGCGCTAATTCAGATGTAAATAGGATGTTGGCAAGTTTGCTTTGAGCATAACATAAGGTAGGACCACCCAATAGTTTTTTTATCCCTCTATAGAGATGCTCTGAATTAACATTATCAAAATCAAGCCCATTTTTCACCATCTTGTGACCATGTGAAGCAGTATTAATTATTCTGGCTGATTCACTGTCCTTCAGACGGTCCAAAAGAAGTGAAGTTAGAAGAAATGGTGCAAGGTGATTTACAGCCCAAGTCATTTCAAATCCATCCTCAGTTCTATGAAAAGTATCGAATAATGCACCGGCATTATTCACTAAAACATCAATCTTTGGGCAACTCTCAAGTATTTGTTTAGCTACTTTGCGAATAGACTTTTGAGAAGCAAGATCAGCAATGAATACATCTACCTTTATCTGGTTGCTTGCTTTCTCCATTATTTGAATTGCTGTCTCTTCTGCTCTCGCTTTATTTCTAGCAATAATGCCTAAATTCGCCCCCCTTAAAGCAATTGCCTTTGCTCCAGCAAGACCAATTCCATTTGTTGCGCCTGTAATAACTACATATTTATTTTTCAAGTTCCATTCCTTTTTCTCCTTGATAATAGCCATTTTTCACAACCCATTCCACATTATTTTTATGAATGAATAATTCATTCATTTAAAGTTATTATAAATGTTAATTCGGGTAGCAACAATAGGCAATGGAATTTTTTAAAAAAAAGCTGATATATTATTGATCGTTTCCTCAAGTAAACTGCACCGTTAGTTTAAGTGTAACATTTCACAATGGATTTCTGAGATTTACTTGATGTTTTGGATCTAAAAAATAGACCATCGAAATGATGGTCTTGTTTAACTAAAGCATCCTTTAATAGAAGGCACTTGTGCAACTTTTATTTATTCATCTTCTCCTACATCTTTTTTCCAGCTATTTTGTAACTTTCGGATATAAATGATCTGACCAATGTGATATGCGTTATGAGTTGACACATTTCCAAGAACTTCCCACCATTTCACATTTCCAGAAAAACCATTAACTTCACTCTCAACTTTTTCTTCATATAATAACTCTTGCCAAAGTAAAAGCACCTCTAATAGTTGTTTTTTTAAGTCAGCAAATGTATGATTTTCAGGAATTA
>NZ_LMBW01000029.1:2917-6539 GCF_001439915.1 Fredinandcohnia humi
AAGGGACAGCATCAACATGAGATTTTTGATACCTTGTTTGCCATGTTTGATTCCAATATAGTAGATGCTGCACAATTTCAGCAATGCTATTACTTTCCTCGTTTGGCTTCCAAAATGCTTGTTCCTCAGACAATCTTTTTATTGAATCTGAAAATGGTAGGTACCAACTAGGGTCATTCGCATTTGCCAACAACTGATCCAATAAAACATCTTTTGCATGAACCATAACCAACACTCCTAAAATAAATATACTTTTTCTCTAAACAATGACATCTTATTATATTCTGCCTAGTATATTGAATCTCCTGTTCTTATTGAACTAACCTGTCCCCTTTGTTCAATAAGGAATTCAATAAAAAAGGTGTTTAATCCTTCTTAGATCAACGCACCCCTTTAGCTGAATAATATATTTATTTTGTAGTTACTCTTAGCCAGATTTTGTTCCAATAACAACTGTTGCATCCAATTCTTCATTCCTAACTATTTGGGTAATTAGTCCGGCTTTAACAAAGATTTCAAAGGTTTTTGCACCCTGCATTTCGCTCGTCTCTATCAATAGATGCCCCCCAGAAACAAGCCAGTACGGTGCCTTTTCCGCCACGATACGATGGAGGTCCAGTCCATCCTTTCCTCCGTCAAGTGCCACTTTTGGTTCATATAATCGTGCTTCTCGTGGAAGGAGTTTTACTGAGTCAGTAGGAACATAAGGTGCATTAGCCACTATTATTTTCACTTGACATCTCAATGAATGGGGTAATACATCATATAAGTCACCTTGATAAACGTGACCACCAATCTTTGTTATGTTACGGGAAGCACATCGTACAGCAACGGGGTCAATATCTACGGAGTATAATAATATCTTTTTAAGGTCGGTTGCTATCGCAGCACCAACAGCACCAGACCCGCAACATAAATCCAAAACAATATCATATGGGCGGGTTAAGACTTTTGCTTGCTGAACCAGAAACTCCGTACGTGGACGTGGTATGAAAACTCCCCGTTCGACTTCTATTCGTAGACCACAAAAATTTGTAAACCCAAGCACGTATTCAAGCGGTAAACCACTTACTCGTTTTTCTACCATATTCATTAATTCCTCTATGCTTCTTGCCTCAGAGGTAAGTAACTGTGTTTCTTCTTCAGCGAAGACACACCCCTCACTCCGTAGTCTGTTGATTATGCTTTTCTCAGTTTTATAATCTAAAAATAAATTGATTTTCTGTCCTATTAATCTCATCCCTTCCTTGATCACAGTTATTTATCTTTTTTATTCTATAAATAATATCAAAGTCCTTCTTCAACTAAACTGCTCCAATAGTTGAAGAAGCGACAGCTTTGTTCAGCTATCGCACCTGTTAGTGAATTAAGATTGACTCTTAATGTCCAATAGAATGTAGTACCTCTCTAATATTCATAAGTTCCAAAGCCATCATTACACTAGAAAAAGCAATTATAACTAAACAAATTGCTTTAATTAAATTATAAAATTTATCATTCAATTTAAAATCCTCCTTATTAAAGCGACCCTTCGTTATTGAAGTATCGCACCCTTTAGTTTAATAAGAGAATTTAGTTTGTAGCAAATCTCATACCGAGCCTTATTACCAAACTTTGGTTGCCAAGTTAGCTGTAAATAACTAACTATCGAGTTGAGCCTGAAAATTCTACCTGTTTATTATTTAACTTCTTTACCCAATCACTATCATTCCAAATATTAGGGTTGTCTATCGTTAGATTTTCTCCACGCACCAAGAAATCATAACTATCTTTTGCACCAGTATACCAATCAACAATGACTAACTTGCCGTTTATATTACGTACAAGAAATTCAGTGACTTCACCATAACTACCTATATCCTTATTAATTTCCACAGGTAATTTTAAATAGAGAAAACCTCCATCCACATCATCGGTATACTCCACTTCCCAAGACCCAATCTCAATATTTTGGACAATATCATTTAAATTGCCTTTGACATCATGTTGGGATTGAATTTTCTTTTGCGTATATTGTTTAAGGTTATCGTCATCGATAAACGTATCTAATACAATATCCGAACCGTTCCAGACAGCTTTATAATAGTCAGTAAGCAGTCTCACACACATTTCATAAGCCATTTCAAAATCCAACTCAGATAGTTCACCTTCATTTTTGGCTAAATATTCAGGATAAGTTTGTAATACATTCCGTTCAGTGCTTGGTGTAACCTCTGTGTTTATAGCACTATCTGTGGTACTATCTCCTGAGACCACAGGTGTATTCTTTTCGTACTCATTAGTAGTATCCTTGACACAGGAACTCAGGGTAAATAAGACTACTAACAATAAAGCAAATTTCATTGTATCCCCTCAAATTTAAAATACGAACTTCAAAGTCTACTCATTTAATGTTTAGACGATGTTATTGTTAATTTCGTTACAAAAAGACTTATCTTGAACTATTCTGCCCCGTTAGTGGAACAAGAAAAAGAGCCGCAACTACGACTCTTTATTAAACTCAAGCACTCATTAGTTGAATTAGCAATATTGACTTCGTGTGCAAAATTCGCACAAGCCCATTCACCCATATATCTTTAGGATAAGTTCTAAAATTCAATCTTATATAGTTTAATTTTTTCTTAATGTTCCCGTCCAAATGCTTTTGTCTTAATATATTTCTTATCAAGGAATTCTTCTATTTTTTTCTGTTCTCTTCCATTCACCACATTACTTTTATTCATTATTGATCCAATGTTTATTTTTGGAAAAACTCCTTTATTTACGTCATCTGTAAAATTACTGAGGATTTCATCTAGTTCATAAAGAATCTCGTTGTAATTTGTAATATACTGGCTAATTCTTTCAGACTCTTCTTGATAACCTTTAGGTAATGAATTATTTAAGATATAGTTAGAAAAATTCTCATCATTTTCTTTTGTAAGCTTGGTAATTTTGGCGAACTTCTCTAATTCATTGTTATTTAATTCCTTTCCCTCATATATAATCTCTTGAAATGGATAACTAGCATTATCTAATTCGTAATGGCTGTCTAGATATGTTTTTATGCTTCCTTTTATCTCTTCTTCGTCAATTACACTATTCAGTTTTTCAGAGGTAAAAATAATACTTGGAACCTTTACGTCCTGCGTAGAAAGAACTTCATTTTCTGTACTGTCAATCTTTTCTGCTTCATCAGTATTTTCTCCCTGCGAACATGCGCTTAATGCAAAAAGAATTAAGAAGCTATAAAAAATCCTTCTCATAATAATTTCTTCTCCTTTGGAATTGATTAAATGATTTTTTCTCTTCAACCTTATTAATAGCATAAACAGCGTCTAATTCTTTAGTGATCTCTGCTTTAATACGATTGGATCATGAATAAGTTCCAAATTTTAATTAAATTGTCCATTTAACATAACGAAAAATCTACCTTCCTATTGCAGATACAAGCACACGCTTTATGAAAATTCTTTTGAAAACCATCTTTCCTTCTTGAACTATCCTGCCCCGTTAGTACAACAAGAAAAAAGCTGCCCTTATGACAGCTCTAATTTTCAACTCTTGCACCCGTTAGTTTAAGAAGAAAAGTGAGATTATTCAACAATCGTGCTCGATTGAGGAATCTTTCTCTTACTTTTTT
>NZ_LMBW01000030.1:0-260 GCF_001439915.1 Fredinandcohnia humi
ACTCTATCGAGTTGTTTTATGGTAAGGTCGTATTCTTCTAGTAATTGTTCTAAATGAAATTTATATGCATCCAGTGCTTGAGTTGTTCCTATCGATGAATTTGCTAATTCAATAAGTAATTTAGCCTTTCTAGGACCAGGTTGTCGCTGCATTAATGACTTCCATCCGTTCATGACATCGAGCGGTTCTAGTGAAGCTATTTCAGTAGGAGTTGGAAATAATCGAAGGGTTGCGATTGCCCCTTTACATGTTATATCTTT
>NZ_LMBW01000030.1:299-468 GCF_001439915.1 Fredinandcohnia humi
GTTTTACAATCACATCTCGATTTGATATTAATACTCTGAGCTTTTCGAAGGACTCTGAGGATGGAGTGATAAAAGAATAGTATCCGTTTTTGACCATATCAGCGATCACTAGTGCATCTTTCTTATCACTTTTTGATTGAGTATTATCGCGATTTTCTTTATTCCTTTT
>NZ_LMBW01000030.1:512-6311 GCF_001439915.1 Fredinandcohnia humi
CTGTAGGTTCCATTCCTACAATGGCTGCATTTAAATTCTTCATTTCTTGTAAACTTTGAATCCAACTTAATAATCAAAAACCAACTTCACTATTTTCAAATGTAAGGGGATCTCCGACTATAATTCCACGGTAATTTATAGCTCGTGCAACGTNAATATCCACACCGACTATTAAATGTTTATCGGAAATTCTTTCTATTAGTTGATTTTGTTTGTCTTGCATTTTAAAATTCATAGTAGGGCTTCCTCCTTAAGAGTCTGAGTTAGAGTGGTGTCTATACTCATATCTTACNACAAATCTGATATTTAACATCTACAGGAATGCTAACCTGCTTCGATAGTTGAATAGTATCTTCCGTTTAAATTTCTATAATCAGGTCAATAATTCCTTTAAAAATTGAAGTTTAAAGGGAGAGATATATTTTGTTATTATCGAAAGCATGGGAAACGTATGAATCGGATAAGCGAATAGAGGGATTTTCACCACAAACTTTAAAAGCATATCAACTTCAGGTCAACTTACTTATTCGTCATTTTGGAGATTTAGAAATTGATTTACTTTCAACAGAGCAATTAAAAGCTTACCTCTCTAAGTCTAGCAAAACATTAAAACCCTCATCACTAGCACATCGTGTTCGTTCAATGAAATCGCTCTTTCGCTGGACACATGAAGAAGGACATATCAGTAAAAATCCAGCAGCAAGATTAAAGAGCCAAAGTTAGGGAAAAGAATCCCAAAGTTTTTAACAGAAAGGCAGATTGAACATCTTCGAGAAGCTTGCTTTACACCTAAGGAGAAAGCTCTATTTGAGTTTATGTTTTCAACAGGTTGTAGAATTGGTGAGATCGTAACACTCGATAAGAATAGCATTAATTGGTCTAATCACTCTGCCATCGTTAAGGGTAAAGGTGATAAGGAAAGAGAAGTATATTTTAATATTCGATGTGACATTTGGCTTAAACGATATATAGAAAGCCGAAAAGATAATGATGCAGCTGTCTTTGTAACTGAAAGACATCCCCACCGAATGAGCATAGCACAAATGCGATATATCATTAAACAAATATCAAAACGGGCAGGTATTAACAAAGTCATCCATCCGCATCAACTGAGACACAGTTATGCAACCCACTTACTAAATAATGGTGCACCCATTGAAGTGATACAGAGTTTGATGGGACATGAGAAAAGTGAAACTACTCGAATATATGCAGAGTTAAGTGGTCGTCTCAGGAAGGAGTTTTATCAAAAGTATTTCTAACAAATTTAATGGAGCAACTTGTTTTAATAACTGGTTGCTCCATTAAACAATTGCACCCTTAGTTTAATAAACTTCTTGCATCATTCATCCAGTGGAGTTGATATGAATTTTTTTATCTAGTACAATTAACCCACTTAGAACGCTTTTCGCTGGTAAATGATATTGGTAATCCCCCAAGAAATAACATAGACTACCATGATACCAAGTGTCGCTCCTGTATATAAAGCCGGGACGGATAAATTATCTATAAAATCAGTTATTACGGATAAATGTTCAGCTAAAAACAACACAATAGACGGTCCTATACCTGCTAAAATGAGAAAGCTAATCATTACAACCGGAAAAATATAACCTGGTTTAAATATATAAAATAATGGAAAGGTAAACGCAGCAAATAATAAGAATAAGCTACAGCCAATCGCAATGTCAGTCATCGTAAAAGGTTTATTGAAAGCAAATAATGTTAAACTTGTCACCACGATTGCTAAAACCATATAAATTATAGCACCAAGATAGCGTGATGCGATAATTTCCGTACGTGTGTAAGGTAAGGAATTTAATAATATGTTTGTCTCTGCTTTTTCATCGTAAACATAAGTGTTAAAGGGAATAATAAGACTGGCAACGAGAAAAATCAAAGCTGGATTTGCTTCCATCATGATAAAGAATACGATAAAAGGAATAAAGAGTAATAGCTGCCTTTTCTGTAGTATGACATCACGTCTGATTAAATTAAACATGGTGTATTCCTCCTTTCAAGTAATACATGATATCTTCCAGAGAGGCGCGATCAATGGCAACTGAGTCTCCGAAGATATTTTTCACTGCTTTAATATTATCCGTTAATGCTTCAAATCCTGTTGATGCACGATGAACATGAATAAATGCCTTTTCAGTGTCTCTATCCAGAAGATCCAATCCTCCTTTAACGAGCGCATAGTTTTCAGCTACGTCGTGAATGGACTGATTAAATACTAATTCCCCACCCTGAATAAAAGCTATATAATCTGCGATACGGTCTAAATCTGTTGTAATATGCGTAGAGAAGAAAATGGTACGATTTCCATCAATCATTAATTCCTGTAAAAGATCCAACAGCTCTCGTCTAAAAATGGGGTCTAAACCTGCTGTTGGCTCGTCCATAATGATCAGCTCTGCATGATGTGATAGTGCTACCGCCAATGACGCCTTCATTTGCATCCCTTTCGAGAAAGTTTTCATTGCTTTATTAAGCGGCAACTCGAATTTTTCAATAAATTGATAGAATAGTGTATCATCCCAGTGTTTGTAAGCAGGTGCTACAATGCGTTTTATATCTTTTAAGTTCAGCCCTTCAAAAAACACATTGCCATCGTACACAAACCCAATGCGCTCCTTAATCGCCTTCTCATGTTTCATGTAATCCAACCCGAAAAGCTTAATTTCCCCAGCATCTGGTCTTAATAGATTCATCATCATTTTTATCGTTGTCGACTTTCCAGCACCATTTGCTCCAATGAACCCCGTTACAAAGCCTTGCTTCACTTGTAAATCAATCTTTTTAACGGAAAAATCTTTGAATTTTTTCGTTACATTTGTAAATTCAACCACATTCTCCATTCATTTCACTCCTCATATAAAATCTTTAATAATTGCTGCAGTTCATCAAGTGACAGGCCAATTTCTCTGCTATTCGTTATGACCGCACTCAGTTGCTCCTCAATGACCTTCAGCTTCTTCTCTCTTATAACCTCTAAATTTTGCTCTGCAACAAAAGACCCTTTTCCGACAATGGAATAGATAAAGCCCGCCTTCTCCAATTCCTCATAGGCACGCTTCGTCGTTATAACACTAATTTGCAGTTCCTTTGCGAGGTTACGCATGGAAGGTATTGCTGCCCCCTCCTGTAGTTCACCTGCTAAAATAGACGATTTAATTTGACTCGTAATTTGTTCATAAATCGGTTCCTTTGAACTGTTGGAAATAATTATTTGCATGCCAATCCCTCTTCTTTACTTTTTTGAAAACATACTTGAAATAATGTCCTGTACCTCTTGTTTGAAACAATAGCAATAACGTGAATTGTCATCGAAGACCAATTTACTTATAATTACTCACAATATTATATAATGTATATACACTATAATCACATTATATACACACGTAAATCCTTGTGCAACCATTTTATTTGAAATTAATGAAAAAATTATATATACCAGCCATAAAACAATAGAACAGAAGCCTGAACAAGCATATTTACAATAAAGTTTCAGCTATCTAAAAGATGTTATATTATTCATTTTTAACTATTTGATTAAATTAGCACCATCAGCTTTTGAGTTAACAAATAGAAAGAGCATATTTTGATAAAAGATTTATCAAAATATGCTCTTATTAGATTTGAAACTTCCACTAACCTGTCCTTGGTTTAATAACTCAACAAAAAAGTGCGTTAATCCTTATTGGATTAACGCACCCGTTACTTTAAGTGAAGTACTTCACAAGTTAACCTTAATCGAAAAAAATGTGGCTTGTAATCTATAGTCGTTTAATCATTTGTTATTAGTGTTTTGTGCTTTATTGTTAAATAGTTTGCTGGTAACAATAGAAACTATAAATATTGTTAAGCCTATTAGGATGGCTCTTAATATGCTATGCTCCATATAAATCGTTATTAGCACTGCGATAAAAGCCGTTATCATTGCTGAAATTAATGCAACTTTCATTTTCGATGACTTCATTTGGACAATTCCTCCTTCTTGATTAATTAACCATAATTTCTATAATCCATTAATTAGTAAGAGAAAAGCGACTATTCGTTAAAGCATCTCACCCGTTAGCCTTGTAATTAAATATATTTGTCAAACAAACCTGTACCTTTAGTTTATAACTTCAATAAAAAAGTGCTTCTGGGATCAACGCACCCTTTAGTTTAAAACCCATTCGTCTAACGGCTCTTCAATAATGTTTTCAGTAGTGGTAAATGGGAGTGTGTGATACTCCCAATCAAGGAAACCGTTTTTAAATGCTTTGGTTAAAAAGATCATCTCAAGTTTGTCTTCTACATAAACTTGTGTTAGATAAATATTGTTTCCTGAATATCTTGTATAAGTGTTAAGGTCAGTTATTTCTAACAGACTTTGACCTTTTCTATCTCTTTCAGCATTTATTTCACTAACATAGTAATCAGCATTATTCCAATTGTTTTCTTGTAACTTCAAGTATACTGCATCTGAATTAACCAAAATAAAAACAACTAATATTAAAAGGACACAAGGTATAATGATTTTCTTCATAAACCCCCCCAAAATTTCACATATGAGTGAACTACTCCGATTATGTAAATATATTCTAATTAGTACGAATGAAATCCTTCTTTTTATTCAACTAAACTGCACCGTTAGTTTAATAACTTCAACAAAAAAGTGCATTATTCCTTCTTGGATCAAAGCACTCTTTAGCAGCTTTAAAAAGCTGCCATAATGACAGCTTGATCCATAGCTCTTGCACCCTTAAATTTAAGTACATTTGTCACAATTGAATGAAATTACGAACAAGAAAATCCACTCTTGTCCGTTTCATATTGTTATTTTACGCATAAACTATATTATCCACCTTCACTCCGCTAGTTTTATAACATCTCCTGGACACTCATTATTATGGGTGTCCTTTAATTCATAATTTAAGTCACTAGTCCAAGCATGTTAAATCCAGTTACATATACTGTACTAACTACAAAATAAAGGAGGTGTAAGGTATGAGTGGTGGATATGGCGGATATGGCCATGGTATGAATTTTGTACTAATCGTGGTCCTATTTATTCTTTTAATCATCGTTGGTGCTTCCTTTGCCCATGGTGGTTACTAATTTAAATTAGGTATTTCTAGTTGAGGCTGACTACCTTAGTGGTCAGCCTTTTACATAGAAATACAATATATTAATATGTGTTTAAACTATAAATTACCCCATTAAAACTCTCGCTGAATTAACTTTTACCACCAATGCTTTTAAGTATTTCCAGCCTATCCATTTGGTTTGCGGTAAGATTGTGATGAATTGTACTCATAATAATATTAATAATGATGGTGATAGTGGTAAGGGTAGTGGTGATGGTAGTAAGGATAGTGGTGATGGTAGTAAGGGTAGTGATGATGGTGGTACGGATAGCCTAATCCAACCCCTGGAGCTCCAAACCCTAGTCCTGGTGCAAAACCAAAACCTGAACCTGGTCCACCTAAACCAATGCCTGGATACTGTCTGTCAATGTACATAAAAACATTCATCCTCCTCATTTCATTTTACAATACAGCATATGCATTTTTGGGTAAATGTTCTTGGGTATTTGTCTTGATTTCTAGATTTTATATGACATTTGCTGAATCCAAAAGATTAAATGGACCTTTCATTCACAACTCTTGGTCTACGTTAGAATTAAATCCATTCAGCACCCTGGTGAAATAATACAACCATATTACTATTTAACTCCCTCAGTTTGATACGAATATCTCTCGAATGCTCACTTATTCGCAGGATTTCATATCCCTTTAAAACGGATTT
>NZ_LMBW01000031.1:0-1148 GCF_001439915.1 Fredinandcohnia humi
ACTCTATCGAGTTGTTTTATGGTAAGGTCGTATTCTTCTAGTAATTGTTCTAAATGAAATTTATATGCATCCAGTGCATGAGTTGTTCCTATCGATGAATTTGCTAATTCAATAAGTAATTTAGCTTTTTTAGGACCAGGTTGTCTCTGCATTAATGACTTCCATCCGCTCATGACATCTAGGGGTTCTAGTGAAGCTATTTCAGTAGGAGTTGGAAATAATCGAAGGGTTGCGATTGCCCCTTTACATGTTATATCTTTNAAACACTTGTCTGAGTTCTGGGAAGACAATATCTACCCATCTATGAATCTGATTAGTTGAGCTTACAAGTCNNTTTTTACAATCACATCACGATTTGATATTAATACTCTGAGCTTTTCGAAGGACTCTGAGGATGGACTGATAAAAGAATAGTATCCGTTTTTCACCATATCAGCGATCACTAGTGCATCTTTCTTATCACTTTTTGATTGAGTATTATCGCGATTTTCTTTATTCCTTTTNTACTAAGTGGGGATTTACAGTTACTACCTCAATCTTTTGTTCATCAAGCCATTTCGAAATATTTTTCCAATAGTGACNNNNTTTTAGGTTCCATTCCTACAATGGCTGCATTTAAATTCTTCATTTCTTGTAAACTTTGAATCCAACTTAATAATCTTTTAAAACCAACTTCACTATTTTCAAATGTAAGGGGATCTCCGACTATAATTCCACGGTAATTTATAGCTCGTGCAACGTNTATATCCACACCGACTATTAAATGTTTATCGGAAATTCTTTCTATTAGTTGATTTTGTTTATCTTGCATTTTAAAATTCATAGTAGGGCTTCCTCCTTAAGAGTCTGAGTTAGAGTGGTGTCTATACTCATATCTTACNTCAAACCTGATATTTAACGATCTACAGGAATGCTAAACTGCCCCGTTGGCTTAATAACTTCAACAAAAATAAGCGATAATCCTTCTTGGACCATCGCACCCGTTAGCCACCCATGAATCGCAAAAAATCAGCGATTCACCACAGAGAATGAAAATAGTTAGTTTGTGTCAATACTAATACTGACCTTGATCCAGTCAACCAATCCATAGCAATGAATTGCAGCTCTCTCAATTTTTTTAAACAAATGAGACGGNCTCTTTGGTATTG
>NZ_LMBW01000031.1:1154-5189 GCF_001439915.1 Fredinandcohnia humi
TCTTTTTTCGAGGTTAGAGAAGTTTATTTTCATGGTAGTTTAAGTACAAAACTTCACAAAGTTTTATAAATAGCATAAATAGCTGTCATTTGCTTTAGTGCTTTTTCTCTACCCTAATTAAAATGCGTTCAGGATTTTTGGAACAGCCACTTATTAAATATTCGGTTTCGTCTTGAGTATTTTCTTTTTCAATTACTTCTTTGCAAACATCAGTCTCTTTACCTTTATCTTTACCAGCATATTCATCATTTGAATTATCATAAGTGTAATGAATGACTTCCCCATCAAATTGTAAATCTTGGAATATAGGGTCTCCTTCGTGAGTATAGCCTGTAATTCTTATAGTGTCTGCTTTTTTGTTAAATAAATTAATTAAGAATTGCTCAAACCTTTCTAAATTAACAACTTCATTTTGGTAAACAACATCGCCTCTTTTAATCGCTTCCTCTGACCCGTAAGCCCCACTCTTTGAACAACCAATAATACTAATAGCAACCAAAAATATAATTACAATAAATAAAAATCTTTTCACTTATTTCCTTCCCCACAATTCAATAATCTATTTAAATTTATTTCTTCATTCTTCTCGTATAAACCTTCTTTTGCTAATATGCCCATTAACGAAAGAAGCGATTGCTACTTGTTTAACAATCGCACCCGATAGTTGAATAAGAATAGCGAAATTTATCCCTTTAGAAAGCCTTATTTAATAGGTTCCCCTTTATCATAATCCCTTTCACCAGTATCCACATTTATTGCGTAAAAAAACTCAATTCCATCTGATGTTCTTCCATAATCATAAATGTAATTTGTTTCTTCGTTGAAAATGATTTCTATGCTTGCTACTTTAAGTCCTTTCATAACTTCTTTTTTAACATATTTAGGTGTAGAGTATTCTTCAGGCGTAAATCCTTTATTATTTAAATAATCTACAACTTCATTTTTAAAATCTTCTACTTTTTTATATTCTGAATACCAAAAAAATCCGATAAATACCAATAAAAAAACAAAAATAATCGAAATATATTTTTTCATAAGTACACCTCATATTTTTTAACGTTATAAATACCACTTGAATAATTAAACATGCAACTACAAACATTAAAATTAATAATTATGAAAGGAGGGAAACTATGTCTAAAAAATTTCTATTTTCATATTGCACCATCTTGGTTACTGCAATGCTGTTAGGTATGTCAACTGTTCATGCCTCAGACTTATACAACCACGCTGGTAGCAAAGTCACTGATCTTGCACAAAATGGTAATGACGTTGCTAACGTTGATAATGACGACGACGATATGGATTGGGGCTGGATTGGGTTACTTGGTTTAGCTGGTCTTTTAGGATTAAGAAGGAAAGATAACAACCAAGGAAATAACAGATAATCGAACTCTACTTTGATGTTTAATTCAGCTATTATTGATATCAAATCCTACACAGAATAGGGTCTCTATGGGATCCTTTTCTTACATTATTCATTAAACTTCTTCCTTTCTACCTCCTATTCTAAAGACTATCCCGCTTTATTACTTGAATAAGAAAAAGGCTTTACTCCTGTTAAAGTAAAGCACCCCGTTAGCACAATAAGCGAGAGACCTTCAAATACGAAATTCTTTCTAAGTATTACGGCTTTATGAGTTTTCTCAACTCTTGCGTTACCTCTTTGGATGCAAAATAAGCTCTATCTTCGTGGCCAATGTAGAAAAATGCACTTTGTTCTCCCTCTTCACCTAAATAGCATTGTAACAAATAATGACCGCCTTTATCGTCAGTAATTAGTAAATCATAATTAACACCTTCAAGTTTCACTTTCTCTCTTTTAGCAGTTAAGAAAGCGTTTTTGAAAGTGTCCAATTCTTTCGTGTCCTCGAAAGTTGCAAAGAATTCATCATTAAGTTTACCAAAAACAGTTGATTTGGAAATAGAGACTTCTTTTATATCGCTCACATCGTTCATCAACATTTCACTTTCATTTTTCGATTGACATCCTGTTAATACCAAAGCAAAGAAAGCCAGTATAAAGAAAGCAAACCTAAACTTCCAATTCATTCCTCTTCCTCCCGTTTAATTTCTCACTCCTTTAAATCAATAAAAGGGCCCCTTAAAATTAAGTTTAATGTATTTTTTATTGATTTACAATAAAAAAGTAATGTTAAATAATAATTTGGGATCGTTTTTATATAAAAAAAAGCATTTCCTATTAAAGAAAATGCTTCATAAAAAATTAACTGTATCTAATTCAATTATTCTCCTTCGATAGCTGAAGAAAGGCACCCAATTTAAGATGTAATTTTCACCTATAATATGTAACTTTCCAACTCTTCTTTTTGACGCAAGTGATGACGAAAATGCATTCCAACCAAGTCAAACCATTCCCTCGCATTCAGCCAGCCGAACCCTCCATGTTCAACTTTATTACTTGGGTTAATATAATTCACTTTCGATTCCCATTGACTCAATCTTTGAATTAACTGATCCATCCTGCTAATTAGGTCTTCCTTGCTATCTGAATTATTTGGAGGAGAATTTAGTTCATCTGGTAATCTTATTTTAATAGGCGGGAAACCCTCCGTTCCTAAATAATTGCTCACCAAACTGGCTTTTCTCAAGGGGTTGTCCCTTATTTAAAGTAGTACATGTTTCCATATTATCAAGATACTCATGGGCAACAAGCATTAAATGGTCATACATCTGTCCAATAGACCAAACTCCTTCTTTCGAGAAATATCGTAGCTGTTCCAATGAATAATTGTAAAGATCACTTTTGAAAGTAATAAGCAGTTTATTGTCACTCATTTAAATACTACTTTGTAATAGTTAAATGCAATTTGAGATTTCCGCTTTTTTTGTTTTTATAAAGAATTATACATTAATGATGACAAATACCTTCTACCATTAAATATGCTCCTTTTCTTCAATAAGAAATATTGTTTTTCTTTAATAATGAACGTATTTGATAACCGAAATTACTTGGGAAAATTTCAACAAATCCAATTTTACCTTCATAAACTTCAATTGTTCCTATTTCTTCAAAAGAAAAACCTTCTAGTTTATCCTCATTTCCTTCATAATCTGCAAGATAAAACGAACCATAATCAAGTTCACCACATTCACAAACTCCTATATTTTGAAGATTATCAACTTGGTATGCTAATTCAAATCGGGATTTACTAATAAAATACTTTTTACTTTTGTTTGCCAAGTAAGGTAAAACATCTATTAGTAACAGGTAATTCCCCATAATTTCCACACCTTTTTAACTGAATTATTGTTATTTTTTCAATTGTACTTATTAAACAATAGTTCAATACCTACCGTTTTCATTTCTATCATCAAGGCAATAATTCCTCTAAGACAATCGAAACGGAGGAGTTTATTTTGTTATTATCAAAAGCCTGGGAATTATATGAATCAGATAAAAGGATTGAAGGATTCTCTCCTCAGACATTACAAGCGTATAAGCTCCAATCTAGGCTACTATTGTGAGTAAAACTACTTCAGCTGGGTAGTATATATTTGGGATGGTGTGCTTTCATCATTAGCATATTCCCCATTAAAAACAAGGAAGTGAACAGATGAATCAGAGTAACGAACGCAATAACCTTGGTGGAAATGTAGAAGATTGTGGCAACAATCAAGCTGGTAGTAATGCTAATCAAGATGCAAGTGACTTTGGTGAAGCAGAGTCAATAGGAACTCTTAATGGAGCCGTTACAGGTGCTATGATAGGTGCTCCATTTGGACTATTTGGCGCTGTAATAGGCGGTATTTCAGGCGGTGCCATTGGTAACCAGATCATAGAGGAGGCTGAAGACGATGACAAAACAGCTTCCAAAAACTATGATGAGAACAATAATAACTCTATAAATAAGTAGCAGGCACTTTACAAAAATGTATTTGTGTTAATCTCACCAAAAAAGGACCGTCAAAAATGTGCTGAACCCTAAAAGTTAGGCCAAAATATTTATGCAGCTTGTTGACTGGTATGAAGACGGTATTCCACCGGGCTCATGCCAGTCAATTTTGCTTTTA
>NZ_LMBW01000003.1:0-435 GCF_001439915.1 Fredinandcohnia humi
AGAAGGTAAAAGGTCTTCATCGGGGTGATGAAAACCTAAACGCGCAGCCGGCAGAAGGTAAAAGGTCTTCATCGGGGTTATGAAGACCTGAACACGAGCCCGGCAGAAGGTAAAAGGTCTTCATAGAGGTGATGAAGACCCGAACGCGCCCCCGGCAGAAGGTAAAAGGTCTTCATAGAGGTGATGAAGACCTGATCGCGCCCCCGGCAGAAGGTAAAAGGTCTTCATAGAGGTGATGAAGACCTGAACGCGCCCCCGGCAGAAGGTAAAAGGTTTTCATAGATGTGATGAAGACCTGAACGCGAGCCCGACAGAAGGTAAAAGGTCTTCATCGGGGTTATGAAGACCTGAACGCGCCCCCGACAGATGATAAAAGGTCTTCATAGAGGTTATGAAGACCTGAATACGCCCCCGGCAGATGATAAAAGGTCTTCA
>NZ_LMBW01000003.1:477-73939 GCF_001439915.1 Fredinandcohnia humi
AGAGGTGATGAAGACCCGAACGCGAGCCCGACAGATGATAAAAGGTCTTCATAGATGTGATGAAGACCCAATCGCCCCCCCTGCAGAAGGTAAAAGGTCTTCATCGGGGTTATGACCTGAACACGAGCCCGACAGATGATAAAAGGTCTTCATCGGGGTTATGAAGACCTGAACGCGAGCCCGACAGAAGGTAAAAGGTCTTCATCGGGGTTATGAAGACCTGAACACGAGCCCGACAGAAGGTAAAAGGTCTTCATCGGGGTGATGAAAACCTAAACGCGCAGCCGGCAGAAGGTAAAAGGTCTTCATCGGGNCTATGAAGACCCGAACGTGCACTCCACCACCGGTAAACGGTCTTCATCAACTCCAGAATAACCAAAACCACCTAACCACCCCTTCACTACAACATAAAATCAAAAAATACAACGTCCAACTGGACCCCTTTTTCGAAAAATTTTCGAATCTATGAATAATATTTTTAACTTTGTCGAAAAATAATCGAAAAAAATTTTTTGAAGATGTATATAATTCCGCGAATGTGTTCAGAATGGTTGCTGAGGTGATAAACATGAGAGAGGAAGAAAAGAAACGTACTTCTCAAAAATCAAGTTTACAACGTTTATTCAGAAAGCGTTGGGTATTTCCAGCAATCTATCTAGTAAGTGCAGCACTCATTCTAACCGCGGTTTTATGGTTCACAGGCAAAAACGATGTAGCGAAGGATGATTTGAAATATGGTGAAAATCAGCCAGGAACAGCTACAGGTGAACAGCCAAGCGTACCAGTAAACCAAGCGGCAGAAAACTTTAAGATGCCTGTCATTGACCAAGATGCAATCCAAGTCTTTAGGGAATTCTACGATGCAGAGGCTTCAGCAGAAAAGCAGGAAGCAGCTCTTGTAGTCTATAACAATATTTATTCCCCGAACAAAGGAATTGACATCGTCGCTAAAAATGGTGAGACATTTGAAGTAGTTGCATCATTAGCTGGAACAGTAACACGAGCAGAAAAGGATCCGCTACACGGAAATGTTGTGGAAGTCGAGCATTCTGATGGTGTAGTTACAATGTATCAATCACTTGCTGACTTAAAAGTGGAAAAAGGTGACGTAGTTGAACAAGGTGAAGTCCTTGGAATGGCTGGCGAAAATCAGTATGACACAGAGGCAGCAATTCACGTACACTTTGAAATCCGTAATAACGGAGTAGCCGTCGATCCGATTAAGTACTTTGGACAATCTGTAACGACACTTGAAGATAGTGAGCAAGGTACAGACGACAAGGAAGCTGCTAGTAAGGAAGAAGACAAGAAACCTGCAAAAGATAAGCAACCTAAAGAAGAAGAGAAACCTGAAGACAGTAAGAAGCCAGCAGATAAAAAAGGCACTCCTGCTGACGATGAAGGATCAAAAGATGAGGAAAATGCAAACTCTACTGATGCTTCAATCGGAATGGCAAAAGCGTAAGGCTTTAAGGAAACAGTAGTCTAGCTGTGGTGGCAACTTTAGCTAAATTTCAAACCGATTACTCAAATGAGTGGTCGGTTTTTTTTGATGAATCCTTAAGTTCCAAAATCTTTTTAAAATCCCACTGAACTTTTTCTAAACCTCAAACGTATTATCTTCGGAAAAAACATTTGAAAGGAACGTGATCCACCATGACAGGACTTGAAAATATTAACTGGGCGGTTTTCGCGCCGATTATCGTGATTTCATTAATTTTAATGGTGACAGCTTTAATCGACCTTGCAAGAAGTGAACAAACAAATGGACCAAAGATTTTATGGGTGTTTGTGATCCTTTTGGTCAGTACGATTGGTCCGGTTCTCTATTTTGTAATAGGAAGGAAAAGATAGAATGGCGAAAATTCTAGTCACAATCGAAAATTTAGTGAAGCAGTTCGGAAAGGAGACAGCGGTAAACAATCTTTCTTTTGAAATTAAAAAAGGAAGCTGTACCGCCCTGCTTGGTCCAAATGGCGCAGGAAAAACAACAACGCTAAGGATGCTAGCGGGACTCCTTCACCCAACCTCTGGAAAAGTTTCATTTGATGGTATGGAAAATGGCGACAATCGAAAATATATTGGCTACCTCCCACAGCACCCGGTTTTTTACAATTGGATGTCAGCAAATGAATTTTTAGTCTATGTCGGCCAGTTGGCACATTTATCGAAGAAGGAGTCCCAGCAAAAAGCAGATGAATTACTAGAGTTAGTCGGGCTCGCTGACGCAAAGAAAAAGAAGATCGGCGGTTTTTCAGGTGGAATGAAGCAGCGCTTAGGAATTGCGCAGGCGATGATTCATGAACCAAAGCTTGTCATGCTTGACGAACCGGTATCCGCGCTTGACCCGGTTGGTCGCCGCGAAGTGATTGACATGATGCGAGAGCTGAAAAAGAAAACGACGATTCTCTTCTCTACTCATGTATTGCATGACGCCGAAGAGGTTTGTGATGATATTGTCATCATTCGTAAAGGTGAATTGGCATTAAGTGAAACACTCGCAGGCCTTCGGAAAAAGCATCAGCATGATGTGATCGTTATTGAAGCAGAATCAGATATCACAGACTGGGCAAACGGCTTAACAGCGAAAGAAGCGGTTCATGAAGTGACTGTGGAGCGCACGACGGCAACAATAGTTGTAACACAACTTGATGTAGCGCGAAATGCTATTTTACAAGATATCTTAGCTAAAAAGATACCCGTTTCAACGTTTAAAATTGGGCAATCGTCCCTTGAGGATGTATTCATGAAGGTGGTGAAGTCATGAGGCAATGGTCGGTATTGTTTAAAAAAGAATGGACGGAGATGACTCGGAATTTTAAAATCCTATGGATTCCACTTGTCTTCATTTTATTAGGAATCATGCAGCCGGTCACTTCGTATTATTTACCGGAGATAATCAAAGCAGCGGGTGAGCTGCCAGAGGGAGCGGTCTTTGATATACCAGTGCCATCGCCACAGGAGGTCATCGTGCAAACCTTTGGCCAGTACAGCCAAATCGGAGTGCTTGTATTGGTGTTAGCGTTCATGGGAATTGTGGCTGCCGAGAAAAACAGCGGTGTGTCCGATATCATTCTTGTAAAACCTGTTTCGTTTGCAAATTATATTACGGCAAAATGGGTTAGCATCATACTCATGACAGTAGGCTCATTTTTACTAGGAATCCTTGCGTCTTGGTATTATACCGGAATTTTAATTGGAGATATTGGATTTGGAGACTTAATGAAGGGCTCGCTTGTGTATGGGATGTGGCTTGTGTTCCTTGTGACGGTTACACTACTATTAAGCTCGCTATTTAAAAGCAATATTTTTGTGGCATTTATGTCGTTATTAGTAGCAATCGGGCTTTCCGCACTCACTTCATTATTATCAAAATGGATGACATGGAGCCCAGCGAGACTTTCCACTCACGCAAGCAAGCTACTATTAACAGGAAGCCCGGACAAACAATTTGCCCTATCCTTGATGATGTCCATTCTATTCATTCTTATTCTGCTAGTGAGTTCAATCTATTTTTTTGCGAAAAAAGAAAGAGCGGCCTAAATCAAATGCGCTTTGGCGTATTTGCGCCCGATTTTTTTAGGCCCACACGAGGTGGGTCACAAAGACGAAGACATTAGGAAGTGGCGCTCTTAGTCTTTGATCTTACTGCGAGATACAGTGAAACTTCAATCTGTGGAACTTTTATTCCACAGATTGTTAGTTGAACCAATCAGGCTTTTACTGGCAGTTGCCCTCCATGAGGGCTTAGTGCCAGTTAATGCTGGAAAATTTCCTTTAAAAAATCGTGGCATCTGCCGGAGGCTTTAACTTTACTCAGCAGAAGTAGGAGACTTCTGCTGAATAAAGTTAAAACGAGGCAAGGCCAATTGGCCCTGCCTTGTTATTTGACGATAACCTCTCCTACCATCCCTTCCTTGAAATGGTATCGACATATCAATTCATATGTACCGGGCTGTTTCGGTCCCACAGTAACAATTTTTATTTGTTTTGGTTTAACCACATAGTCAATTCCAAGCTTTTCGACTGTGAAGGTATGTTCCTTAACGCCGTTGTTTTTCAAGACCAACACGATTGGTTTTCCGCTAGGAATCGTGATGGCTTTCGGGTTAAAATAATCATCATTTATTTCGACCTCAATTTTCTTTATCGGTTCCAAAGGCTGTGTTTCGGCAAATACTCCAATCGAGCCAACAACAACCAACGCAAGCACAACGCTCCATCCTGCTATCCATTTAATCGCTGACATTCGCATCCCTCCTTTCTACTACTATCTTCTTCTAATTCGTAAAATATTATTTAAGAAATAAAAATAGAGTCAGGCAAACGCCTAACTCCATTTACAATTTAAGACCCGTCCGACTCTTAAACCGTCTCAACAATATATGACTTTCCACTCTCGTGATTCCGTCCAAACTATAGAGCTCTTCGTTAATGAATTTTTCAAGTTTGGCGAAGTCCTCGACAAGGACGTGCATATGCAGGGTGCTTGGTCCTGTCATTTGGTAGCAGCTTGCGACACTTGGGTTGTTCGCCAGTGTCTCCGCGACCCTCACCAGTGAAGCAGGCTCGCAGTCCACTTCAAAAAAGGCGGAAACCCCTTTTCCCACTTTTTCGGAATTAATCACAACTGAAAACTTTTCGATCACGTCTTTGTCAATTAGTTGATTGACGCGCTCGCGAATCGATACCCTTGAAAGACCAAGTTCTTTTCCAATATCCACGTAGGACATTCTTCCATTTATCGTTAACAGCTCAAGAATTTTTTTATCCGTTTCATCGATTTTCATTGCCTCACCACTTTTCAACGGTTTACTTTTCATTCATTTTACCATCGGTTTCGACATCATACAGCAAAAATGTGGACATGCTTACGTTTTATTAGTTGCTCAGAGCCCAACATTCCCGCGTTTTCACTTATTTTATCAAAATTATAGAATATATCCTCAATTTCAACTATAATCATTATTATATATAAAAAATTCCGTTTGTTAATCAATATCTGAAAAATAACTAACATTTGTCAAAAATGTAGATACATTAAAAGGGGATTTGGAAATGAATTTGGATTACTTGAATTACCCGTATGCTTCACAACGGATGGCGACTTTTGCGAAGAACGGGATGGTCGCGACATCTCAGCCATTAGCAGCACAAGCGGGGTTGGATATTATGAAAAAAGGTGGAAATGCGATTGATGCAGCGATTGCAACGGCAGCCACCTTAACCGTTGTTGAGCCGACTTCGAACGGGATCGGCGGAGATGCCTTTGCGCTTGTTTGGGTAAAGGGTGAGTTACACGGCCTAAATGCAAGTGGACCGTCACCAAAAAGCATTTCAATTGATGCTGTAAAAGCAAAAGGACATGAAAAAATGCCGACATTTGGCTTGATGCCTGTTACTGTTCCAGGTGTTCCAGCGGCATGGGCTGAGTTATCCCAACGTTTCGGCAAGCTCCCTTTAACAGAGGTACTAGAGCCAGCAATCAAATATGCTGAAGAAGGATTCCCATTATCACCTGTTCTAGCAAAATATTGGAAGGGTGCCTATAAAAGATATAAAGAAATATTTAATGGCCCTGAATATAAGGGCTGGTTTGACACCTTTGCCCCAGAAGGACGTGCACCTGAAATTGGGGAGGTGTGGAGCTCCGAAGGTCATGCGAATACTCTTCGTTCCATCGCGGAAACCAATGCAGAAAGCTTTTACAGAGGCGAACTTGCGGATAAAATCGATGCCTATTTCAAGGAACACGGCGGCTTTCTTTCAAAAGAGGATCTAGCAGACTATAAGCCTGAGTGGGTGAAGCCAATTTCAGTTAACTACCGCGGCTATGATGTATGGGAAATCCCGCCAAATGGACAAGGAATTATTGCCTTAATGGCACTGAACATCCTGAACGGCTTTGACATTAAGGAAAAAGAATCGGTTGAAACCTACCATAAGCAAATTGAAGCTATGAAACTAGCCTTCGCGGATGGTAAGAAATATGTGACTGACCTTACAAAAATGTCTGTTAGTACGGAACAATTATTATCTATGGAATATGCGGAAGAAAGAAGAATATTGATAGGGAATGAAGCGATTACCCCAGAACCAGGAACACCTCCAAGCGGTGGGACTGTGTACCTTGCAACGGCTGATGACGAAGGAAATATGGTTTCCTTCATTCAAAGCAACTACATGGGCTTTGGCTCTGGAATTGTCATACCAGGAACAGGGATTGCTCTACAAAACCGTGGTCATGACTTTTCGTTAGATCCGACACATGAAAATGCGCTTGAACCAGGTAAAAAGACATACAACACCATAATTCCTGGTTTTCTAACGAAGGACGGAGAGGCTATTGGACCGTTTGGTGTCATGGGTGGATACATGCAGCCCCAAGGTCATGCTCAGGTTATTATGAATACAATCGATTTCCAATTGAACCCGCAGGCAGCACTTGACTCGCCAAGATGGCAATGGATTGAAGATAAAAAGGTGCTGGTGGAGCCAAACTTCCCAATGCATGTAGCGCAGGCGCTTGCCAGACGTGGTCACCAAATACAGGTAGCGCTTGATGGTGGCGGTTTTGGCCGTGGGCAAATCATTTGGAGAGATCCAAAGACAGGCGTTCTTGCTGGCGGTACAGAAGCGAGGACGGATGGTGGTATTGCATCTTGGTAAAACAAAATGAAATGAGATGATAATATGAAGCAGCTTGATATATTTATCGCCTTTTTTCGTTCGAGTATTTTGGGATACGGTGGTGGCCCCTCTGCGATCCCTCTCGTTCATAAAGAGGTCGTTGAAAAATATAAATGGATGAATGATGATGAATTTTCTGATGTACTCGCACTTGCAAACACATTACCAGGGCCGATCAATACGAAAATGTCAGGCTATATTGGGTACCGTGTTGGTGGAATTCTAGGTATGTTAAATGCGGTGTTGGCTTCCATCGTCCCCACCATTCTACTGATGATCATTTTATTAACCTTTTTATCCTCATTAAAGGATCAACCTTGGGTACATGGGATGACAAAGGCGGTTATCCCGGTTGTTTGTGTGATGATGGCGACATTAACATGGGACTTTTTAAAAAAGTCAAAGGACTCCTTAGGGTGGAAAGGTGCAGGTGGGATTATTGTTACTAGTTTTCTATTAATAGAGTTCCTCGGCATTCATCCAGGAATCATCATTGTTGTGCTGCTAGTCGCGGCAATTATGAAGAAAGACAAAGCCCCAGAAGTGAAGAAATCGATAGAAAAGGGGGTAGGCATGTGATTTATTTGCACCTTTTTTTAGCTTTTTTTATACCTGGTATTGTTGGATATGGAGGCGGTCCGTCTTCCATTCCACTTGTTGAAAATGAGGTCGTGGGACGATACGGTTGGTTAACGGTTTCGGAATTTAGTGAGGTGCTCGCACTGGGTAATTCACTGCCAGGTCCGATTGCAACAAAAATGGCGGGTTATATTGGATATGATGTCGCAGGAATCCCAGGTTCCCTGGTAGCCATCTTTGCTACGGTGGCTCCTTCTTTAATTTTGATGATCGTCTTATTAGGATTTTTATATAGACATAAAGATTCACCAAAGGTAAAACGCATGTCCAACTATGTGCGCCCGGCAATTGCGGTTCTATTAGGAACCTTAACAATCAGCTTTTTCACAACTTCCTACGTGGATGCCGGCTGGTTGCAAACGATTATCCTCATAGTCGTAAGCTTTGTATTAATGGAAAAGCTGAAGATTCACCCAGCCTATGTGATTATTGGCGCACTGGGGTATGGGGCAATTTTTCTAGCATAAAAGAGGTGGAGAACGTGAAAAAATTATTAGTAACAGGGTTTGAACCATTTTTAGATAATCCTATCAATCCTACCGAGGAAATTGTGAAGGCTTTAGCCGGGCAAATAATCGGAGGATATGAGATTATTGGAAGGGTTTTGCCGGTTGATTTTGCAGAATCCGCGAAGCGATGTATCGAGTATGTCAATGAAGTAAAGCCGGACGTGGTGATTTCATTAGGGCTAGCTGCTGGTAGAAATAAAATGACACCAGAGCGTATTGCGATCAACTGTCGTGATGGAGCCGCGGATAACAGTGGCATGAAACTGCAGGATTCACCCATTGAAGAAGATGGTCCTGCAGGCTATTTTTCAACTTTGCCAATCCGTGAGTTTGTCAATGCGGCTATGGAAAAAGGCTTTCCAGCGACAATTTCAAACACAGCGGGAACATACCTATGTAACAATGTGATGTATTCGGTTTTACACAAAATTAATAAGGATAGCCTGCCTATTCGTGCCGGCTTTATCCACATTCCTGCATCTCATGAACTTGCGATTCAAAAGCCACGTCTACCAAGCTGGTCACAAAGGGATTTAATTGAAGCAATTGTTTCAATGGTCGAGGCCTTGGACAAGTGAATTAATGAAAAGGAGTAGCTCATGTGGATTCATGCGCTATTCGTTTTTTTATTTAACTTTTTAGCTGCAACCTCTTTATTCTCTTCTGTTACTCCAATACGATCCCAATTCATTAGGTTTTCTAATAGTAAGGCTAACATGATTCCCATCAGTAATCCGCTGCTAAGCAATGGGCGAACAACGGCTGGAATTGATTCGAAATAGGATGCAGGAAGGGTCATAATGACAACCCCGACAAACAACGGGATGGCAGAACGATATGCATTCATCGTGTTAAATTCGACTTGCTTGAAAAAGGTGAACGAAGAATTAAACATCAACAAATAAGACGCAAACAATGCCGCGCTTCCAACGCTCAATGGTATTTGTGAAAAAAAGTGTCCAATCGGCGGAATCAGACCCATCACTAAAAACAGGAAACCACCGAGAATGAACGGCAATCTCTTTAAAATTCCTGTTTGACTTAGAAAACCGATAGACGACACATAGGGTGAATATGGCACTAACCCTAGCACCCCACCGATAAAGGAGAAAATACCTGTGATAGCAAAGGTTCCCTTGTATTCCGATTTTGTCGTTTGCGTATGATACATGCCTTCGGTTCCTTTTAATGCAGCAAATGTATTAGCTAAATTAAGCAATCCTGCTAAAACAGTTGTAATAATAATGCCTAGATCCCAAGCTGGTTCTCCTAATGGAAATAAATCGAGACGTAAGGATGAACTTCCGCTAACCGACTGCTGCGGGTTAAAAATAAGGGAATAAGTAATCCAACCGATAATGATCCCAATTAGTAAGCTATAGCGTCGGATGGCTGGAGGCGCCTTTACACTTATAATAATGACAAGAATCGCGATGATGATCGATAATAATGAAATGGAAAGGTCAATTTGTGCACCTTGGGCCTGGTTGCCAAAGGGAATTCCAAGCATTCCCTTCAAAAAGATGCCGATCAATTGACACCCCAATAAAAACATAAACACACCCATTACAGCAGGGGTAAATAATTTAGCGAGATGTGGCCCTAATCCAGACACACCAATGAAAAATGTGATAATAGCAGAAATCATAATCCCAACAGTCAAGCTGCCTCCCACATCATCCAAGGACATACCCCCGGCAGAGGCGGTCGCACAAAGAGCTAATATTATCCCCCACCAAAGTCCCGATTGTCCCTCCATAATGGCACGTTTATGGCCAAGAATGGCTTGCACAATACACGCAAGGCCAGTCACTATAAATGAAAGCTGAAGCAGGTTAACGACTTTTTCCGGCGGAAGCTCAAAAGCAGCTCCGACCGTAATCGGTATAACCACTATATTCGTGAAAATAAAAAAGAGCCATTGCAAGCCCGAAATCCAATTGTTCGCTTTACGCAATTCCTTCATGCGATTCACCCCGTTTCCTATCTTTTCATAAAAAAAGCGATGGGTAGGTATTCTAATACAATACCGAAATAATTGGTCCCAATTTCCCTTTTTTCTATTATAAAGGATTTTCTGTTAGAAAATGAAGGAATTGAGATATTCATCTTTTGTGCCGGTCGCTAAAGGGGACATTCATATGAGGCAATTTCATATTTTTTATGCATTTTTAAAAGTGGGCTTACTTGGGTATGGCGGTGGTCCGTCATCGATTCCGCTCGTCCATAAAGAAGCAGTCGTGCGATACAAATGGCTAACTGATGACGATTTTGGCGATATCCTTGCACTAGGTAATACATTGCCCGGACCAATCGCAACAAAGATGGCCGGCTATATCGGCTATCGAGTTGGCGGCTGGCTTGGGATGATCAATGCTGTCTTGGCAACTTCCGTCCCTACAATTGTATTAATGATTTTATTCCTTACCTCATTAACCTCTTTTAAAGATATTCCTTGGGTGCAGGGGATGACGAAAGCCGTGCTTTCTGTTGTGGGGGTCATGCTTGCTACATTAACATGGGAATTTTTTATACATGCAAAAAAAGGGCTAGGGTGGACGAAAGCCATCTTGCTCGGAGCGGTTAGTGTGCTGGTTTTAGATGTACTTGGTGTCCATCCAGGCATTTTGGTAGGCGTCTTACTGGTGCTTGCCTTGTTGAAAAAGGACAAGCAGGAGGAAAAACAACGATGATCTATGTGCAGCTTTTTATTGCCTTTTTTATCCCAGGGATTCTTGGCTATGGCGGCGGTCCTGCATCGATTCCACTTGTTGAAAATGAAGTTGTCCACCGCTATCACTGGCTGTCCGTTCATGAGTTTAGTGAAGTGATTGCAATCGGCAACGCATTGCCAGGTCCGATTGCCACAAAAATGGCCGGGTATATCGGGTTTCAGCAAGCGGGTGTATTGGGTGCGGTGGTCGCCACAATTGCGACAGTGGCACCTTCTTTGATCTTAATGATCGGGCTGCTAAGTATTTTGAAAAAATTCAAGCATTCTCCAAAAGTGAAGCGGATGACGAACTATATCAGGCCGACAATCGCTGTTCTACTTGGGGCGATGGCATACCGGTTTTTTGAGGAATCGTATGTGGACGCCGGGTTGGTACATACGATTATTTTAGTGGTACTTAGTTTTTTGCTGCTTGAAAAATGGAAGGTCCACCCTGCGTATGTAATTGTCGGGTCGCTTATATATGGGGCGGTGTTGTTATAAGGTTTCTGCTGTTTACATAAACAATTTAAGAATCGTATTTCTACCATCCTCCTCTAATTGACAAATAAATCTGATAAGGAACCTACTGTTATAAGGAAAACAGTAGTGTTCTTTTTGGGTGAGTTTCATTTGAGAGGATTGATAGATTAGCAGAGTTGAAACGTATGGGTTTGTGAAGAAAAACAAATACATACATTTGTTAACCCAATCCGACAAATTTCTCAGGAAATAGTCGAATGGACGGGAATCTCGAATAACAAGGTCGAAATGATCCAGCATCGATTGAAGGAATTATAAATTTTTCAATTTCATGTAAGAACACAACAGTAGCTAACTTCTCCAAACAACCGATAATCAAAGCGGGATTTTTTGAGAACACAGGTTGTCCAACGTACAAAATGGCCTGTCCAAGTTGGAAAAACAGGCAATTTTTAAAAATATTTTGATAAAAGCCTTGTCCCTCTTGACTTTTTAGCATAATCCCTCAACCAAGCTAATAAAATGTTACAAACCTAACAAAGAGAATGTTTGAGGTGAGGGGGCGTAAACCGTCTTCAAAGATCCAGCAATCCATATTCGAATACTATCCAAACTAAACGACTTCTTCGTTGAAGCAAGAACGCGTCTCATTTCACACTTCTCACATCCACATAGGGAGGGCGAGTAGTGTGCACGATTACATCAAAGAACGAACTATCAAGATTGGAAAGTATATCGTGGAGACAAGAAAAACAGTTCGCGTCATTGCGAAAGAATTTGGCGTTTCCAAAAGTACTGTCCATAAAGATTTAACCGAAAGGCTACCTGAAATCAATCCCGAACTGGCAAACGAAGTAAAAGAAATCCTGGATTATCATAAATCAATAAGGCATTTACGGGGTGGAGAAGCAACAAAACTAAAGTACAAAAAAGAAGAGGAGCTACAGGAAGAACCAGTGAAATAACATGCTTGGGTCTTTCCTCCTATTATTTACGACATTTTCCTACAAAAAAATTACAAAAAAACTATTTAAAATAGTAAATTGTGATACAATATATAATTAGGAAAATAATGTGCATTTGTGTTTCAAATGCAAGGAGGAAAGTTACCCAAATGTTAGCTAGGGATATCGGAATCGATCTAGGAACTGCGAACGTACTTATACATGTAAAAGGTAAAGGAATTGTTTTGAACGAGCCGTCTGTTGTGGCATTAGATAAAAATACGGGTAAGGTTCTAGCCGTTGGTGAAGAAGCTAGACGTATGGTTGGCCGTACACCTGGAAATATTGTGGCAATTCGACCATTAAAAGATGGAGTTATTGCTGATTTTGATGTAACAGAAGCGATGCTAAAGCATTTTATCAATAAGTTAAATGTAAAAGGATTTTTTTCAAAACCAAGAATTTTGATTTGTTGCCCAACAAACATTACCTCTGTTGAGCAAAAGGCAATTAAAGAAGCAGCTGAAAAAAGCGGCGGGAAAAAAATCTATCTTGAGGAAGAACCGAAAGTGGCTGCGATTGGAGCAGGTATGGACATCTTCCAACCAAGTGGAAACATGGTCGTAGATATTGGCGGTGGTACTACAGATGTTGCTGTATTATCAATGGGCGATATCGTTACCGCCTCTTCAATTAAAATGGCTGGGGACACATTTGATGCGGAAATCCTAAGCTATATTAAGCGCGAGTACAAGCTGTTAATCGGAGAAAGAACAGCCGAGAATATTAAAATTCAGGTTGCAACTGTTTTCCCGGATTCACGTCATGAAGAAATCGACATTCGTGGACGCGACATGGTCACAGGTTTACCTCGTACACTAACAATCAAATCTGATGAAATCGAAAAAGCACTGCGTGAGCCGGTTTCTGCCATTGTTCAAGCTGCGAAAAGCGTTCTTGAAAGAACACCACCTGAGCTTTCTGCAGACATCATTGACCGTGGTGTGATTTTAACTGGTGGCGGAGCATTGCTTCACGGTGTAGATCAGCTTTTAGCAGAGGAATTACGCGTTCCTGTATTAATTGCTGAAAACCCAATGGAGTGTGTGGCTATCGGAACAGGCGTTATGCTTGAAAACCTGGACAAGCTTCCACGCAGAAAATTAGTCTAAATACGTAAAATAGGACCTTACCGAAACGGCAGGTCCTTTCCCACATTTTCAAAAGAATTTTGGTGTGGTAAATTTTACAGATGAAGTAATAGGGATTTCCTACTATAATAAAAATAGGTAAATGTTCGGGTTCGGATATGGAAAAAATGAGGTGAGTTCATGTTACGTGGATTTTATTCTGCTGCAGCTGGAATGCTTGCTCAGCAACGTCGTACAGAAATGCTAACGAACAATATTGCAAATGCCAATACACCTGGCTACAAAGTGGACCAAGGTTCTTTACGTGCGTTTCCGGAAATGCTCATGCAACGTCTTGAAGGTGTACAGAGTCCTGCTAAAAACGGGGGTAACCTGAGGACAGCGAGCAGCATCGGCGGTCTTAATACAGGTGTGTACATGCAGGAAATGATTCCGCTGTTCAAGCAAGGAGATATCCGCGAAACAGGACTTCGGACAGATGTGGCGTTGGTGAATGGAAACCTGCCAATCAGTGCGGAAACGAACCAACCAGGTTCCTTGTTTTTTACCGTACAAAATGCAAACGGGGATGTACGCTATACCAGAAACGGAAACTTCACAGTTGACCCAGCAGGTTTTCTAACCACAAATGAAGGTTTTTATGTTCTCGATGGAAACGGAAATCGAATTGCACTTGAAAATGATCAGTTTGACGTGTCGGCTGATGGCAGCCTGCTAGTTAATGGACAAACCGGGTCACGTCTAGGCATTGCTTTTTCAGATAATCCTTTGAATTTGATCAAAGAAGGAAATGGATTGTATCGGACGAATGATGGTTTAGTGCTGCCAAATGCAACAGCCAATCCAGAAGTGTCTTACACGTTAAAACAAGGATTCATCGAAGGCTCAAATGTGGACGTGACACAGGCGATGACCGAGATGATGGCCGCATACCGTACATTTGAAGCCAATCAAAAGGTGCTTCAGGCGTATGATAAGAGTATGGACAAAGCGGTAAACGAGATTGGAAGATTATAAGAAAAGCGCAAGGCGCCCGACTGAGGAACATCGACTAACTACCGCCACGTCCTGTGGCGAACGTCGATGTCAGCACATCCTGTGCAAGTCAAGCATAAGANATTTTACCTTCCGAAGCGATTGGCTTAGACCAGAGAGCCGATGGCGCCTGAAGCTAGACATTAAAGAAAATCTAGGGAGGCCTCCAAATGCGCTCAATGATTACTGCAACTAATACGATGAGTCAGCTGCAAAAACAGCTTGATACAATTGGGAATAATCTAGCAAATATTGATACGACCGGTTATAAAAAGCGCCAGGTCAACTTTAGTGAGCTTTTATCCCAACAATTCAATAATCAACCCGTTAATGCGCAAGAGGAAGGCCGTTTAACCCCTAACGGAATTCGTGTAGGTGTTGGCGCACGACTCGGGTCTACGAATATGATGATGACCCAAGGTGCCATCAAAACAACAGATCGCGAGCTTGATATTGCCTTTACGAAGGAAAATCAGTTTTTACAAGTGTTGGTGGATGAAAACGGTGTTCAGTATCCTCGTTTTACAAGGGATGGTGCCCTTTACTTGTCTCCTGCGAATGATGGAACAAATCGAGTTTCCCTAGTGACAAGCGGTGGTCATCCTGTTTTAGACCAGGACGGGGAGCCGATTGTGTTTGTCGACAATTTTAAGGAAATTAAAATTTCTGCAAACGGGGAGTTAACAGTTGTTCATGAGGCAGGTGCGCCTCAAACATTTAATCTATCAGTTGTGGAAATAAATAAACCACAGCTCCTCCAAGCGGTAGGACAAAATCAATTTGCGTTACCTGATTTGGCGCAGCTTGGGATTGCAGCAGATGACGTATTCGTTTCTCTTCAAGGCGCTTTACGCGAACAGGTTAGTATGCAGCAAGGAGCACTTGAACAATCAAATGTTGATTTGACAACAGAAATGTCTGACCTGATGCTAACCCAACGCTCATACCAGTTCAATGCAAAATCAATCTCCATCTCAGACCAAATGATGGGACTTGTAAATGGCATTCGATAAGTGATAAAAATAGCAATCTACGCAGATACTAAAAGGTAAGGCAGACAATCAGGAGAACTCGGAACAACCTAAAGATAAGGGGTAATCTCAGTGACAAGTGAACTTAACAATACACAAGTAAAATCGCGCGAAGAATTTCGAAAGGCGCGTGACGAAGAAAAGAATACGGAAAAAGAGCCGAAAAAGAAACGCGAAGGAAAACTTCGAATCCGCTTAATTCCGATTTGGATACGACTTTTGCTAGTCGTTGTTCTTTTTGCAGCCAGCGTCATGATTGGTGTGGTTGTAGGTTACGGAGTCATTGGAGATGGTGATCCAGGCGATGCTTTGAAAAAAGAAACATGGCAGCATATCGTGGACCTTGTCAACAAAGATGCAACAAAATAAAGTGAAACTTCATTCAGTGGGGGTCTCATCCCCCGCTGAATGTTAGTTGAACCAATCGGGCTTTTACTGGCAGTTGATCCCCAACGTCTTCTACTTGGTCTTCCCTAAAGTCTTAAGTGGGGGTCTTACTGCCAGTTAATGCGGGATAAGAGGGCATATGCCTTCTTTTTTTTTGCTTAAAAACGGCGGCTATGAAAGATTTGCCGATGAGGTTTACAATTTCCGCAATACTTGTATTATAATAGGCATTATAAGCAAACTTTATTCAGTAGAAGTTTTTAACTTCTACTGAATAAAGTTATAGCCTCCGGCGGATGCCTCAGATTTTCAAGGGAAATTTTTCGAGCATACGACCAAAGACTAAGAACGCCACGTCCTGTGGCAACGTCTTTGTGACCCACATCGTGTGGGCCTAAAAAATCTGGGCGCAANTCAAGGCGCATTTGATTAGGATACATAGAGGAGGAAATTGAAAATTATGTATGATATCAATGAAATAAAAGAAATTATTCCCCATCGCTATCCGTTTTTATTAGTCGATCGGATACTTGAAATGGAAGAGGGAAAACGTGCACTAGGTATTAAAAATGTAACGGCAAACGAGGAATTTTTCAACGGACATTTCCCTGGATACCCCGTCATGCCTGGTGTGTTAATCGTAGAAGCACTAGCGCAGGTTGGCGCAGTGGCGATGCTTAAAAAGGAAGAAAACAAAGGCAGACTTGCTTTTTTTGCGGGAATTGACAATTGCCGGTTTAAAAAGCAGGTGGTCCCTGGTGACCAACTTCGACTAGAAGTGGAAATCACTCGTCTTCGCGGATCTATCGGTAAAGGAAAAGCAATTGCAACTGTGGACGGGGAGCTCGTTTGTGAAGCAGAAATCATGTTTGCATTGGGAGATAAAACAGAATAAGTTAGTTTTGAAAAAACCAGATGGGATGAACCCATCTGGTTTTTTTATTCTCTTTTAATGAATTTGTAATTTCTTTGATACATTTTTAATCTTCGGGGAAAGCTAAGCAAGGACCAAGATGGTCACAACAATACTTAGAAGAAAGACGAAAGGAGAATATGCAATGAACAACAAATGGTTCTTAAAGCTAATGGGGTCGCTCCTTGCCGTGTTTTTAATAACGGGCTGTAACACTGATGACCAAAATCCGCCTCCGGAGGATAATGGACTTCATACACCTGGTGAGGATTTGAATAACAATGACTTGGATCACAATGTGACTCCAGAGGAAGACGTCGTTCCTGGTGACAACAATTTAAACAATAATGGGACGAACAATAACAATGGCCTTGATAAAAACAATGATCTTAATCGAGATAATAATGACGGCCTAGGTACAAATGGTAATAATGTTAATCCCGGCGGTACAGGTGGAGCAGGCGGCACTGGTAATAAGTAAATAAGCCAACACAGTTGTAAAAAAGGCGGGATGTATTCCTGCCTTTTTCCATGTCGTTAACTCTGTATTGGTTTTTTCTTTTCTTGGAGTCTGTTTTTAAATTCAGCAAGCAGGGCTTCTCCCTGTATGCCTTGGTGGATAAGGTCGGTTAGGACAATCTCGGCCTTATTTAATCGGCTTGGAAGTAAATTTCCGTCTAGGAGGACACTCACACTATTTTCCATTTCCTTGATAATCTTGACTTCACCCATTAAAGAGGCAGGATCATTTGATTTTTTTGAAATCGTTACTTGAAGATTCATTTTTGCATTGTCTTGTTTTGCCTTCTCGAAAAGTTCTTTATAGGATTTTTCAATAAATGCCTCCACAAACCAACTGGTTTCTCCATCTTCTTTATTGATGATCAATCCATCAATTAACGGTATTTCCTCAATCCGATTTGGCTGTTCATTCTGGTGAAGAACCATAAGTGACACCAATCTAAATGTTTTCAAATTCCTGACCCCCTTATATATCGTTCGTACTACATAGATAGTTAAATTATAGCATATTCACCTTTTAATATATGAACCTAATTTGGAAATGAACCGGAAGTTCCAATGTGAAAAATAGTTGTAGAATTTTAGATAATGGTTGGATTTGGTAAATATGCTACAAGAAAATTGAAAATGGTACAGTGAATATCCATTTTTATAGGGAAAAAACCATGTAATAATCTTGTTTTCCTAATTTTACCGATGTCGAATCGTGAAGTATGATAGCGTTGTTAGATTTAACCAAGGAGGAAAATATATATGATGAATCAAGTTATTTTGGTAGGAAGACTGACCCGGGATCCTGATTTACGATACACCCAGGAAGGAAAAGCAATTGCCCATGTGACGCTTGCGGTTAGCCGGAATTTTAAGAATGCAGGTGGTGAAATTGATACCGATTTTGTGAACTGTACGCTTTGGCGAAAAACGGCTGAAAATACGGCAAACTTTTGTAAAAAGGGGTCCATTCTAGGTGTAACAGGGCGAATCCAAACACGTAACTATCAAAACAATGAAGGAAAAAGGGTCTATGTGACTGAAGTGTTAGCAGACTCTGTGAAGTTTCTCGGTGGAAAGCCAAGGGAACTCGTTGAAAATTAAGCTTCTAGATGCTTAAAACGTAGGAGGAAATGTGTATGAACAATGATGAACTAAAGTCGATTAATGAAAAATTAAATAAGCTTGCAATGGGAATTGCATTACATCTGGAAACTTTACAAGGACAAATAGGCGATCGAATGGATCAGATTGATCGAACCTATAATGAACGACTTTTGCAAATCAACAGTATTTTAGAAGGGAAGCGGTGATGAAATGAAATCTGTAAAAATGAGATTTAGAATATGAAAAAGCCCTCCATCCATGTACCTCGCATCAAGAAGCCTCAGCCCGCCTTTTCAAAATGGTTCCTCTAGAGATAGATGGATACTTCGGTGATTCCTCAAATTTTGCCAATCATGGTCATAACATGGTTGGTTTTTTTCTTATCTTTATAATAGAACATTTGTTCCGTTGTGTCAATATTTTTAAAAATATGGTTGACATTGAAAGTGTATTAATCATATAATACATTGTGTATTAACCTATTGATACACAGTATTTTTTTATTACAACTGTATGGTGCATTTAATACAGTTCTTCTTTTTATAAATGGTGTATGAACCCCTTGATACAGGGAGATGAATTTTAGGAGTTGGGTCTATGGATATCAAGTTTAACAATCGGGATCCTGTGTACGTGCAAGTCATTCGGTATTTTAAGGAACAAATTGCGAAAGGCTTTTTTGAACAAGGTCAGGAGATTCCGTCAAGAAGGGAATTAGCGAATCGGTTGAAGATTAATCCGAATACGGCGCAGCGTGCGTATAAAGAAATGGAGGAACAGGGCTTGATTTTTACAGAAGGAAATTTACCAAGTCGAATTACAAAGGATGAACAGGTGTTGAAAATGGTGCGCGAAGAATTAATTTTAGATGCTGTCTATGCCTTTATTCATTCAGTTCGGTCCATCAATGTACCATTGCACGAGGCGTTGAATCTAGTCGAAAAAGAGTACGAAAAGGATAGTGAATAGGGGGAATTTTTGATGATTGAAGTAAAGGGTGTAACGAAGAAGTTTGGCAGAAAGACGGTGTTAAAAGGGGCTTCTTTTACAGCTGAAAAAGGGAAGATTACTTGTTTGATTGGGATTAACGGGGTCGGAAAAACAACGATTATGAAGGCGATTATGGCGTTAACGCCCATTAATAGCGGTGAAATTCTCATTAATGGAGAAAAAATTCATAAGGGAAGCTATGAAAAAGTTACCTTTATCCCAGATACGATTACGATGCTGCCGCAAATGAAAATAAAAGAAGCATTCACGTTTATGGCGGATTTCTATGATTCCTGGAATCCAAAACGTGCGAATGAGCTGCTTGAATTTTTTAGATTAAAAGAAACTGACCGGATCTCTGAACTATCTAAGGGAAATACGGCAAAAGTGAACCTTATCCTTGGGCTAGCCTTGGATGTTGACTATGTCCTCATGGATGAGCCATTTTCGGGGATTGATATTTTTAGCCGTGAACAAATTGCCGAAGTATTTACGAGTCATTTAATTGAGGACCGTGGTGTGATCATCACAACGCATGAAATCAACGATATTGAACACTTAATTGATAAGGTCGTTTTGCTGGATAATGGCGTCGTGTTAAGAGAATTCGATACTGAGGAAGTCAGGGAGAATGAAGGGAAATCAGTTATCGATGTGATGAGAGAGGTGTATAAGGGATGAATCGTTATTTGAAACTAGTGAATTTCGAGTTTTCTCGTTTTTTTAAGTTGTTTCTTGTTCTAATCGGGGTCACGGCATTCATTCAAATGGCAGGGGTTATTTTTGAATCACGAAGATATGTGGGTCGTGCGAATAAAGCGATTTATGAGGAGTTATTATCGCAAAGCGACTTTATCGCGCAGTATGGGAAAATGTCCTTCTTTAATATTGCTCAGACAGGTTGGTTTTTGCTTCCGATTATGCTTTGTGGTGCGGTATTGCTCATTTATGTATTCTTTATTTGGTATCGTGATTGGCTTGGAAAGAACACGTTTAGCTATCGTTTGCTCGTGTTGCCAACAGCCCGATTGAATATTTATTTGGCTAAGGCGACAACCATTTTCATCTTTGTTTTAGGTATTGTGGCTGTGCAATTAGTATTAATACCTGTTGAAAGCAAAGTGTTACAGTGGATGGTTCCAGCCGAGTTTTATACGGATTTCTCCGTGACCGAAATTACCAATCTTTATCTATTGAATATCTTGTTCCCTGGAACGTTTATTGATTTTATTCTTATTTATGGGGCAGGTTTGGCTGCTGTGTGTATTGTGTTTACGGCTATATTGTTTGAACGTTCTTATCGATTAAAAGGGATTTTCTTCGGAATTCTTTATTGTGCAGTTTCCCTTTTATTCTTTTTCGCACCAGTGTTGGTGAATGACTTAATATTGGGAAGTTATTTTTATTCGTACGAGCTGTTTTACATGGAAGTCGCAGCAGCAATACTTGTTTGGGCTGCTGCCATTTGGATCGGAAATTATCTTTTAAATAAAAAAATCAGGGTTTGATTGGAGGTTACACGAATGAAACGATATTGGAAAATCCTTGCGCTTTGTTTTGTCACAGTTATCGTGCTTGGGGCTTTTTATATACAATCAAGTTTGGCTGCAGAAACGGTTGTAATTGGATTTGAAAAAGTGAGCGGTGATGAGAGTTTAGTAAAAAATCTAGTCGTGAATGCAGATTATGTAGTAGAAGACATTCATCAGTCATTGGTCATTTCTGATAAGGAAACCTTTAATTTAAGTAATCAATCTTTTTTCCAACAATTAACTCGCCTTAACATGGAGGCTTCTTCTTATCAATTAGTTGAGAAATATAAACATTTTATGCGAGGGAAGAATTTTTACACAAATAGCTTTTATGAAGAAGAACATCTGCTTATTTATGCCGATATCGAGGGCAAGAATATATATGATTCTTTTGTAAATTCCTTTTTTCATATTGAAATTTTAGATAAAAAGTCAGAAGATACGACTGCAATGAAAATGGATCTTCCTAAAAATGGAACATATAGTTGGGTCCATATTGTGGATATTCAAGTCGTGGATGGAAAGATGAAGGTAATCGCAAGTGGTTCCCGTATGAACGGCGGCGAGGATTTGATTGTCTACACGTTAGACCTACAAGATCAGAAAATATCAAACGAAGAAGTCATTTACTCCACCCCGAAAGTCGAGGATGGATGGTCAGATTTTAGGATTTTAAATGACTATTATTCGAGTCAACCACAAAAATATCTGTTATTTAAGGCAGAGGCTTATGAACATTTTTTTGAAGAGAGTGGCAATATGGCGGAAATAGACGAACCGAAAGCCATTACGAATGATGTCATAGTATACGATATCGATAATAACAAGATTGAAAAAATTGATATTCCAGATGAAGCTGTTGGATTTATTGAAAATTCGACTATTGAAAATGCCACACTTTTTGTTCCGGTTCAAACCCCAAATGAGGTAGAGGTCATTCAGTATGATATTGAAACTCAGGAATGGGACGAGAAAAAGACATTTGAAGTGGAGCCAGCTGAGAATCCCGAAAATACACCTTTTGTGAAACTCCAAAATGGAAAGATCTTTATTATCAGTTCAACTGCAGATGGACATGTTCTTTCAATTGGTGATTTACAAACAGGGGAATCATTATACGAAGGAAAACTAAAGGTGAAAAACCAAAAATCGGAGCAAAAAGAATACCAACTATATTTTTATGAGATAAATGGGTAATGGTAGGATGCAGGGACAGGTTCCGCGTTCCAAAAAATAGGGTGAAAAATATGGAGAAACATCAAATTGAACAAATTATTAGCGATTATGAACCCGAGCTGAGATATGCTGCCTTTAGATATGTGCGGAATTGGGTCGTTGTGGATGATATTATGCAAGAGGTATTTTTGAAGATATTTTTGAAATTCCATTCTTTCAGGGAACCAGCTAAGATGAAAGCCTGGTTGTACAAAATTACCCGAAATCAATGCATCGATTATCTTCGCAGCAAGGTTGTGAAAGCTACGGTATTAATGGATGATGTTGAAGAATTACGGTATTCGGCTAATGAAACGGTCGAAAAAGAAATAGTGGAAAAGTTTGATCGGGAAATGCTGTATGAACATATCGAAGCTTTGCCGAAGGATTACAAGCAGACCCTATCCCTTTATTATTTTGGTGATTATACCTATACCGAAATAAGCCAATTGTTGAGTAAAGACATTTCGTTTGTTAAAAATAAGCTGTTTAGAGGTAGACGATTGTTGAAGAAGGTATATGAGAATGAGGCAATTGTATAAATGATGACCAATCACATGATTGGTCTTTTTTTATGGAGTTCCGGTAAGGTATAATAATCCGATACTACTATTTGTTGAGGATGAAAAAGATGAGATTTGTAATTTTGTTTGGAGTAGCGTTTCTGTTAGGAATTTTGATGGCGTTTTTGGAAATGAGTGAACCATTCGGTTGGATAATAAGTATGATTGTGATCGTTTTTCTTTCTACCTACTTATTTGTGTATCCAATCTTTTGGGAGAAGAATGTGAAAAAGGTAGAATCGTATCTAAAAAAGCGCAGAAAGAATCCATTGTTTAAGCTATATTACGGGATGGGCAATCGGATTGACCAGGATGTGAAAGAAGCGACGGAGGCGTTGCTTCGAAAGTATAAGCAGCCGGCACGCCAGGCGATGTTTAAAACCTTATATGCGTTATACGAGAATGATATTTTACGTGCGAAAAAAGACATCGTAGACATTCGGCCACCCAAGTATAAGGCGTACTATCAAGCGGTGGTTGCGATGGAAGAGGGCAAAATGGAGCAGGCGGCTAAGTTTGGTGAACAGGTGAAGACGGAGTGGATGAAGCACGCTTTAGCTGCAGCAATTGCTAAAAAAGCAGGGAATCACGGGGAGTACGTCGCGGAAATTCAAAATGCCTTTGAAAAATCGCGCGGAGTGCAGCGGTATATCATTTATAAGCAGTATGAGGTGGATTTGAAGGTGAATTAATGTGGAATTGCGTTATAAAATTGGTAATTGCGCTTTAGCGGAGAGGAATTGCACTATAGATTTGATAATTGCGCTTTAGTGTAAAGGAATTGCGTTTTAAATTTGATAATTGCGTTTTAGCAGGCAAGGCTTGCATGTAGATTCGAAAATTACACCTTCGATTCTAAACCGCGGCATTTTCGTGATTAAGAGGTACACTCTTCGTGGGCCAGAGCCCCGAAAGTTTCGCGATACAAACAAAGGGTGGTGACAACAGTCACCACCCTTGTTTATTTCTTCAGTTTTTCTTCGACGAGGTGGTAGAATCTTTGCCAAGGTTCGGTTTTGTCTTTGTGCTTTTCACTTGGCACAAATTTTTTTGTCTTTCTTTTCGGTTTGGTTGTTTTTTCTGCCAAAAGAAACAGCTCCTTCGGTTTTCGCTATTACAGTTGGGACAGTGGACCTGTCCCTCTGACCCACTGAAACCAATCCCAGCTCACCTAAAACACCCCTAGTAAATCCTTCAGCTCGCTGGTAGAGAGTTCGGTGATCCAGTTTTCGCTGGTGATAATTTCGTCGTTCAGCGATTGTTTTTTCTCGAGCATTTCGTCGATTTTTTCTTCGAGTGTGCCGGTGGCGATTAGCTTGTGCACGTGGACGAAGCGCTTTTGGCCGATGCGGTAGGCACGGTCAGTTGCTTGGTTTTCTACGGCTGGGTTCCACCAGCGGTCATAGTGGATGACGTGGTTCGCCTCCGTTAAGTTCAATCCGGTTCCGCCTGCTTTTAGTGACAGAATTAAAATATTGAACTCGCGGTTTTGGAAGCCTTCAATCATCTTGTCACGCTGTACTTTTGCCACACTTCCGTTTAAGAACTTTACAGATTCGTTAAAGCGTTTTTGAAGCACATCCTGAATCATCTCGCCCATATGAATATATTGGGTGAAAATCAAACAGCTTTCGTCCTGGTCGCGAATGTGATCAACGAGTTCAAGCAGCTTTTCCATTTTCACGGAGCGCTCATCCACATTCGAAGGAGACTGTTCCTTCAAATAAAGCGCCGGATGGTCACAGACCTGCTTCAATTGCCCAAGCATTTTTAAAATGAGACCCTTACGCTGCATACCCGCAAGCTGTTCGACTTGCTCCAGTGTATCTTTCACTAACTGCTCATAAATCGAAGCTTGTTCAACCGTTAGCGAACAATATTCCTTCTGTTCGAGCTTATCTGGCAGGTTCAATGCAACTGCTTCATCATTTTTCGTGCGTCTTAGTAAAAATGGTTTAATCAAGCGCTGTAGCTGAGCGATGGTTTCCTCGTCACGGTCCTTTTCAATTGGGGACACATAACGTTTTTGGAAGCCACCAAGGCTGCCTAAGTAACCACGATTGATAAAGTCAAAAATGGACCAAAGCTCCGTCAATCGATTTTCCATCGGTGTACCGGTCAAGGCAATATTATGGTCGCCTCTCAATTTGCGAATCGCACGTGACTGCTTGGTTTGGGCGTTTTTAATATTCTGTGCCTCATCCAAGCAAATTGTGCTCCACTCGTAACCGGAAATTTCCTCTTCATCCAAATGGGACAACCCATAGGAGGTAAGGACGATGTCAGCCTGACTCACACCTTGTGTAAACTCTTCACCCTTCAACCGATTGGAGCCGTAATGAAGGTGGACACGTAAATCCGGTCCGAATTTTTCAAGCTCCTTTTGCCAGTTTCCAAGAACCGATGTTGGGCAAATGATGAGTGCAGGCTTTGCGCCATCCTCTTTTACCGCTAAAAAGTAGGCGATCATTTGGATTGTTTTGCCGAGTCCCATGTCGTCGGCAAGGCAGGCTCCAAATCCAAATCGACGTAAAAATAAGAGCCAGTCGACACCCTGTTGCTGGTAAGGACGGAGTTCACCTTTAAAGGTCTCGGGAATGGCCGCACGTGGAATCTCTTTGACGTCGGTTAATTGGGTAACCATTTGCGACAAGTGGCGATTGAGTTCAATTTGTATGCCGGCAAATGCCCCTGTTGCTTCTTGTTCCTCACGTTCCGCTTTTTCCGAAAGCGAAAGCAGCTCCTGCTCAAGGACATCACGGACATGCAGCCCTTCTTTGTTTGCACGCGCCAGGATCGACTGAACCTGTTTGATAAATGCAGGGTCAAGCTTGATCCATTTGCCGCGGATGTTGATTAAGCGTCGTTGCTCGTTCACAAGTGACATGAATTCTTCCTCGGAAAGCTCGACACCATTTGTAGAAAAACGCCAGTCAAAATTGATGATTGACTGCAAGCCAACGAAGGACTTTCGACCACCGCCAGCAGACGTTTTGACCTTGGCTTTAATGGCAAGTTGGGCATCTTTGATGGCTTGCCACCAGGCGGGTAATAGGATGCCGACTCCTGCCTCAATGAGCTTTGTGCTTGCTTCCGTTAAAAAGTCCCAAGCCTGGCGCTCGGACAGCTCATGAATAATTCCTTCCTCATCACGAAGCCAAGGTACGAGCTTACACCACATTGCCTGATCACTCTCAATTTTACCCGCAAAAGCTTTCCATTCCCGGGGCAGAGCTGTATGTGTTGTATAAGGTTTTACTTTACTGCGAAGCACTGTTTGAAGCTTCCAAGTCTCGGTATCCACCTCGGGTTCCTCGATTTGGAGCATAACGTCAAATGGTGTGTGATCTTCCTTCCAACCAATTCGTTCGAGCCAATTGTTTTCATCCGCGACCGACTCGGCACCGGTGGTACTTTTTACAAGGGGAAAGGATGAGGCAATCTCTTCCCAAGCGTCGGTAAGTGTTGAATCAGACTGAATCCAGTCGGAGATGGCTTCGGAAAACCACTCTGCGGCAAACCCAGTTAACTCGGTGCCAGTCGGTTTCCAGCCAAATCGTTCATTCTCGCGCCAATAGTCAAAATCAGGCATAAATTCGCCGCCTTCGATAAGGGGCAGCAAGTTTTGAGAAATCCTGTGATAATGGTCGACATTCTCACTAAGCTCGATTTTAATATGTGAATTGACGGGCAATTCGGCGAAAAAGGTAAATGCCTGCCAGGGTGAAAGGCGGACGTTATTATCGTTCTTTTCGAGGAAGGTTCCGTAAAAGCTGGCTTCATGCCAGGCAAAGAGATTATGCTTCCAATCTTCCATTTGCATCTCGTAGCCATCCTCTGTTGTGCACCAAATATCAAATCCTTTTTCCGAATCCCATTCTGCATGGACTAAAAGTATCATTGTTTCACCCCTTTACTCTGAAATCATTGAAGCCCGAAGCAGCTCTTGCTGGAAGGCACGTAATCGTTTATTCACAGTGGCAAGCTTTGTAATATAGTCGTCCCAACGGTCTTCTTGTTTTACTTTTTTGTAATGAGTACGAAGCTTTCGCAAATATTTTACCGCCTTTTTATAGCTTGGCCGGTTTTTACCCTCAATCGCCTTTGCGACGGCTTGGTGGTAAAGAGGAAGCAAAGCCGCGCGATCAAGGGTTTCAATTTCTTTTAAAATAGAGCGGTCCATATCAGCGATATCATAGCCGACCATGATTTGAAGCTCGACCCATTTCCGGAATTGTTCGTTATCAAGCAAAAAGTCGTTGTATTCAACATAGCTGTACGGAAGCAGCTGTTTCATTGCTTTAATATAAACGGATGAATCGCGCTCATCCGAATAGGTCATGATATTTTGTAAAAACAGCCTCGTCATGTGGCGGCGCCCTTCATAGCTTTGAATGCCAAAAATATAGTCGCGGATGCCTTCCAATGCATGGTCAATCCACGGGCGAGCCCGGTCCCAATTTTTTGCTTCAGATAGATAGGAAATCCACCAGAAGCTATACGGTGTTCCGGAATGCCCTAGTTTTTTCATTGTATCGATTGCAGTTGCATCGTCCTTTTGTAAAAACCGAATATGGGCATAGGCAATCAGATGCACCGGATTTTCGGTGTCCAATGCATGTTCTTCGATTTCGAGCCATTTTTTTCGATTAAAAAAGGTTGCCCAAAGCAAACGGTACATTTGCATGCGCTCATATTGGAATAAGGTTTCAGAGAGAAGCGTCTCGCGGACTGGGTCCAAGCTTTCCTCAAGCAGCCCGTCAAGTGAAAATGAAAGAGACACCTTCCGCATTTCAAGCGAGTTATCGAGCACGACATCTGTGAAATTATGAAAATAAGGCTTAATATATGTGTCCACCTGGTACGTTCGCACTTCAATTTCCCCAAGTTGTTCAACCGTTTTTCGAATGCAAAAAAGTGCCGCATGGATGAGATATAAGCGTTTTAGCTCCTCAGAGCGAGGCGCCTTTCTTTTTAAGGCTTGAAAAAGGGAATGGTACAAGGTCGCGAAAAAATAAACATTTTTTTCACGGTGATCTGATTCAAACCGCTTGTACTCACTGTTGAAAAGGGTCAGCCAGCTCTCAAGTGAATTCTCCTTATGCTCCACACGCTGCAGTACATTTCCTTTACTAACAGGAATGGAGGCGAGCGCAGGCTTTGGTTTGTTGCCGGCCTTCCACTGTTCAAGCAGGGACCCGATGCGGTCAACGCTAGCGTACATATAGAAAAACAGCGCCATCCGGTGCCGGCAAAATGAAGGAGTTGGGCATGTGCAGCTGCTCATTTCCAAAAAATCAAGATCAAGTGTGACATCAACAGGGGTGACGTCCTGAACTCGGCCCTCAAGCGTTTGTCCATTGAATTGTACATTATAAACACTCCCCTGACGGTAGAGGTTAAGTCCTTTTTTGATTAAATTGCGGTCCTCTTCATTTTCGAACGTGATCATGCCGCGAAGCTTTTCGGAAAAATGCATGACCGCATCCTTTGGAATATCGTTTTGAAGCAAGGTGGTTTCACTCCCCACGTTAAAAATCAAATGCGCCTTGGCGTATTTGCCGCCCGATTTTTTTCGAGCTAGTCTCGAAAATTTTCCTCTGAAAAATCGTGGCATCCGCCGGAGGCTGGAACATTATTTAGCAAAAGTTCCTTACTTTTGCTGAATAAAGTTGCATCATAATATTATACCGCAAAAACAGGTAAATTGGGATTATGGCACTTCGAAAGTGTGTGATATTTAGCTCAATTTTGAAATCTTTTCAGTAAGACAGTCGCAAAAAACAAGCCACTGGCGTACATGTATAGTAATTACTTGGAAAAGGCTGGTTCTCCATCCACCCTATCCAAGCTATCATTTTCTCCAAAAGTGCCTTGTGGAGGCGTCTCCATCCTCCACCGGGCCATTTTTCAATTAGGAGTGAACAATAAAGTGGATCATAAATCTTTGGATAAGGGTATTTCGATTGATGAAAATAGGGTGAGAAGTGCGTTAATTCGTGCCTATATGAAGGGAGAAAGAAGTACAGAAATCGATATGAAGCAATTTATACAAGAATTAGCAAATGATATTAAAGGCTCCCCCACAACATAATCCCCATTAAATGATTTATTTAACCTGTTTCACCTGTTATGTGCCGGACAAGGGACCTGTCCCTCCGTCCCAGAAGGACAAGTTGTACTACTTTTGGTGTATGGAAATAATAAATTTGGGTCATAGAAATTTTCTTGTTTTTTTGGCATAATTGTCACCACAAACATTTACCGCTGTTTGTGGTTACCCAGCATTGGTCAGTGGTTTTCAAGCCATTCGACTAGTCTGGGTTTTTGTTAGGTTTATATGATTTTTTTAAAATGAACCCATTTTCAATGGTTTGGTTTGTGATTTTAGTATGGTACATATAGTATGATAATAATAAGGGTAAAATTAACTGAATGTTATGATAAGGGGGAGCGATTTGAAGCTGCCAGAGGTTTCCTCACAAAGACGTGAGAATTATGCGAAATTCTATATGATTTTTATTACAGTGCTTGGTTGTGCTACTGTGCTGAACGCGTTCTTTCATCTTGAACCGACAGATGAAATCACCATCCTTCTTTTGCTCACAGTATTTTTAGCGATAACAGAATATTACCCGATTCCGCTTTTGAGGGGTCAAACAACGGTTACTTTCCCGTTTATCTTTATCATGTATGAGTTGTTTGGGATTTCGTATCCAATCATCATCTATGCAGGAATTGTACTAGTGATTAACATTCTCCACCAGCGGCCCCTAAGGCTCGTCCTGTTTAACCCGGCTCAACTAGCAGCTAGCGTGTTTTTAGCGGAATACATAGTATCACATACCAAAGTGGTTCAAGTTCTTTCATCAAGTAGTAATTTTCTAGAAGGAATTAGTACATATATTACCTTTCTTACCCTATTTTTTATCATAAATAATCTTATCGTCGATATTGTGTTGCTCATTCGTCCGCAAGTCTATACATTCTATTTATTTAAAACCAAAACGCTAACCGAATTAGGCAATGTAGCGGTTTCCTTAGTTTATGGAGCGATGATGTTTTACCTTGGCGGTCGGAAGGTTGACGAGTTCTCGCTGTTCTTCTTCTTCTCGCCATTGGTGGCAATCTCGTTATTGTATTCGGTTATTTCAACCTTACGAAACGAAAAGAAACGGCTAAATGCACTTTTTGCGATCACAACTGGGGTTAACAAGAAAATCCATTCAACGGAGTGGATTGATATGTTTAAAAATACGTTCTCGCAAATCGTGGATGTGCAGGCACTTATGCTGTGGGTCAAGGAAAACGAAGTGTGGAGGATTTTATACTTTGACGGACGCGTGACACCGAAAGATACACTTACAGGTGAAGCGCTAGCCCGTTTTGATGGGAAAAAAGAACCGATTGTCTATCAGGACAGGGTGAAGAAGCTTGGTCCAATTGATGAGTTTTTTAAAAAGGATATGAAGGCCTTTGTGTACTCGCCAATGGTCGTGGAGGACGAGACGATTGGGATGCTAGTTGTCGCAAAAAGTCGGTCGCGGAGCTTTGAAGATGACGAAATTCATTCCATCGCGACCCTTTCGAATCAGCTTGCGGTTGCGGTGAAGACAAGGCTTTTAATCGAGGAAAAAGAAAAGCGAATTATCCTTGAGGAGCGCAACCGAATTGCCAGAGGCATACATGATGGCGTTGCGCAAACCTTAGCCGGTGCGGTCATGAAGCTTGAGACGGCAGAGCGAAAATTTAATCGTCATCCCGATGAAACGCGAAAGCTCATTCTTGAAAGCATGGATAAATTAAGGCTGAGTTTACGGGAAGTGCGCGAATCGATTTACGAGCTGCGCCCATATCCAACTGAGCGGGTTGGGCTTTCCACTGCGATTGAGAAACGAATTGATATGGTAAAGAGAGAGTATACAATCCAGTTTTCGTTTGATATTAGAGGCCAGGAGGTCCCTCTCAGCCCGATGGTTGAAAAGGAATTATTTGATATTTTTCAAGAGAGCTTGCAAAACACAATCAAGCATGCGCAGGCCACAAAAATAGAAGTTCTGTTAAGCTATCAGAAGGAGCAAATCATTTTAAAAATAAAGGATAATGGTGTGGGTTTTTCATTGTTCCAGGCGATGGTGAAGGCACAAAACAACCCTCATTTTGGAATCTTAAACATGAATGACGCAGCAGAAAAAATTAATGCAACTCTTCAAATTGACACAAAAGAAGGTCAGGGTACGGATATTACATTAACTGTCCCAAAAATGGGACTTGAAGGAGGTAGTACTGTTGATCAAGCTAATGTTGGTGGATGATCATGCCGTGTTACGTGACGGACTTAGGAATATTTTGGAGCTCGAGGAAGATATTCGCGTTGTCGGCGAGGCGGTTTCAGGTGACGATGCCATTGAGAAGGTGCCGATGTGTGAGCCTGATGTGATTTTAATGGACATCAATATGCCCCATAAAAATGGGGTGGAAGTAACCGGAATTTTGAAGAAAGAGTACCCTTCGATCAAAATATTGGTGCTAACTATGCACAACCATGATGAGTACTTTATGGCTGCGATTCGTGAGGGTGCCGATGGGTATTTGTTGAAGGATGCACCGTCTGAGCAGGTGGTGGAAGCCATTCGAACAGTCGCACGAGGCGAGTCTGTGATTCATCCATCGATGACAAAAAAGCTCCTCAATTTCCATCAACAACAGCATGAACAACCAAGGGACAACGCACTAACAGAGCGGGAAACCGAAGTCCTTCAATGCCTGGTGGAGGGAATGAGCAACAAAGAAATCGCCGAGCGCCTCTTCATCAGCGACAAAACCGTAAAAATACACGTCAGCAAAATCTTCAAAAAATTCGACGTCAAAAGCCGCTCCCAAGTCGTCATCTACGCCGTGCAAAACAAACTAGTGCCGATGTAGGGGGCCGTGGGTGACCAGGGGGACGGTTCCTGTGGTCACGGGACCTGTTCAACGTCCCGCGTCCTGCGCATTTATAAAAGCCTAATAAGATGAAAGGCTTTACAGCGGGAATCTTGTTAGAAATCCTTTTCATAAGCAGGATGAAGAGGGTTTATGGCAGAAATCATGTTCGAAATCCTCATCATAAGCGGGATGAAGGTGGTTTGTAGCGGGAATCATGATTGAAATGGTCTTCATCCGCCAGATGAAGACCACTTGGAACGGGAATTTCAATCAAAAAGTCCTTCATAAGCGTGATGAAGGCACTTTAATAGAAAAATAGATTCAAAGAGTCCTTCATAAGCAAGATGAAGACCATTCGGAGCTTGAATTTTGGTCAAAAAGTCCTTCATAAACGGGATGAAGACCATTCCCAGTATGAATCCCAACGAAAGGGATCCTTCAAAAATTCCCCAACCTCGAGACGATGTACCTGTCCCCGCGCCCCACTCAAGAACCAACCACCCGCCAAGTACCATCCTATCCTATTGATACGACCACAAGATCGTCCAATCGTCCGATTCTTGGACAACGAAGACGTCTTGGTGGATGGTGAAGGTGCCGTATGTGCTTTTGTAAGTTTGGGTGATGGGCACCTTGTAGACGTCGTGGAAGGTAGTGGTGTTCTTCGTCATCTGCCATGTTTTGAGCTTTTCCGCGTCATCCACAGTATATTTGAACGTATCGGTCCCGAAATGGCCGACAAATACATGGTTGCGCTGCTGGATATAGTCTGCTTTTTCAAATCGCTCCTGCATCAGGGGATGGAATAATTCCCAAGAGCTACCGAAATCCGCATCCTGTTCATATTTGTAAAAGGAGTGCACAAGTTCCTTCGCCTTCTCCTCTGGTGATGAGTGAAACAATAAAAAAAACAGAATTAAAATAAGTATGAACCCAACTAATATCAAAATCAGCTGAATGGGCAATCCGCGTCGTCGTCTCATATGGTATTAATGCCCCCTTAAGCTTGTTTACTATTATGGATATGCCCTTGGAAAGTTGTCCTAGTACAAGATCGTTCGTATATTTGGTTTGGATTACGGACCTCTGTCCCAATGCAAAAAAATAGGCCAGAGCTTAAGCCCCAGCACTAAATTTACTAAATCGAGTTAAAAATGGACGACGTGGTCCTTTACCGAGTCTCACAAAATACAGCCGATCCTCGATTCTTTTATAAAAACGAATTCTCACGAGACATAATGGTGTCCAAATTTCCCTAAACGTATAATAAGGCACTTTTAACACTCCTCCCCCGATCAGAAAAGATGATTATTATTCTATTGAATTTTGAATTTTTTAAATCTATTAAATAAATGATAGCATGTCCAGGTTGATAAAAATGTGGAAACATGTAGAAAAAAATTAAATTATTTCGGTCAATTTTAGACAAAAATCGCTAAAAAAGGCCTGTTTTAGGAAAGTTACCCCCAAAAAACACCAATAATCGCTATAAAATTACATCGATTTTCCCAATATACAATTTTCTAATACATTGGTACTATATAAGTATAGTAAAATACTAGATGCTAGTATCACTAATTAATTTATTGTTAGTTAATGTAGGGAATGGGGATTTTCTACATTTGACTATATATTTTACCTGTAGACTTTTTTCTCTTTTGCCCTGCTCATGCGTGAGCGGGGTCTTTTTTTTCATGTAACAAAAAAGTGTATACTATTGATAAAAGACGGAGGGAAGACAGGTGGACCAACAAATTTTGCCTGCATCGACGACGATGAAGGAATTTGAGTATTTTTTAAAAAGTAAATATGAAATCGGCATTTTTACGGAAATTCATATTGCACAGTTGAAAAATATCAAGAGGATGGCAGAGCAGCATGGGAAAAAAATGATCTTTCATGTGGACATGGTACATGGGATTAAAAATGATGAGTATGCGACGGAATTTATTTGCCAGGAGTTTGAGCCGTATGGGTTAATTTCGACGAAATCAAGTGTTATTCAAAAGGCGAAGAAAAAGGGTGTTTTCGCGATTCAGCGGATGTTTTTAATTGATACGCATGCGCTTGAAAAAAGCTATAAGCTGATTGAAAAAAATAAACCTGATTATATTGAGGTGCTGCCTGGGGCGATGCCTTGGATGATCCAAGAGGTGAAAAGTAGGTTGAATATACCGGTGCTTGCAGGTGGGCTCATTCGGACAAAAGAAGAAGTGCAAAGAGCGCTTGAGGCGGGTGCGACTGCCATCACTACATCAAAAAAGGAACTCTGGGAGTAACGCTCCTTTTTTTGGTGCAATTTGGCATAATTTGTTGGCAAGTTTTTGTGTAAGCGTTGTCATACTTTCGTTATAATAGAGATAAGACAAGATGAGTTGAGGAGGCGAAGTGATGGAAGAGAATACGAATCAATTAGGAGTTGGCATGGTGTGGGGGACGACACTGAGTATACCCCTTTGGATTGCGTTTTTTGGTTGGTTGAAGCTTCTATCACAACTCTTTTTATAAGTAGAAAGTAAATAGGGTTCATGATGCCAGTGCATTATGGTCCCTTTTTTTATTTGGGAACCACGAGAACCGTCCCCGTGGTCCCCCGTCACCTTTTCAGCCACTGTGCTTCGAATTCGGCTTTTGGGAGGGGCTTGCTGAAGTAGTAGCCTTGGCCGTAGGTGCAGCCTTCTTTGATAAGGAAGGCGAGCTGTTCGTTTGTTTCGATTCCTTCGGCGACGACTTTGACGTTAAGGTTATTGGACATTTGGATAATCATTTGAATTAAAATTTTAGAATCGGTATTAAAACTTTGGATGAAAGAACGGTCAATTTTTAAATAGTCGATTGGCAGTTCATGAAGAACGCTTAAAGAGCTATAGCCAGTACCAAAGTCGTCAAGGCTGATGCTGATACCAAGCCTCTTCAATTGGTATACGGAATCAATCGATTTCTCCAAATTCATCAAGGCACTTTCGGTAATCTCGATGTCTAAGCGATGCAGGCAAGCAGGGTCCCCTTCATTCACTTCCTGGATAAAATGATACAGGCTTTGTTTTTCAAAATGCTTTGCCGATAGGTTTACTGAAATTTGCTCAAAATCATAGCCCGCCTCTGTCCACGAACATATCAATCCCAAAATTTCTGTTATAACCCACTCACCGACATCCACAATCAGCCCGGTTTCTTCCAGCACATGGATAAAAACATCTGGACCAAGGATTCCTTTTTCAGGGTGGTTCCAGCGTAATAAAGCTTCAGCCCCACGCAGTTCCCCTGTTTGAATTACAAATTGCGGCTGAAAATACAATTCAAATTCCCTTTTCTCAAGAGCATCCTTTAAGTCCTGCTCAAGCTTAAAACGTTCCTCAACCTTTTTTAAAAGTGTTTCATGATAAAATACAAGTTCACTTCCGCCATGTTCCTTCGATGCATACATCGCAAGGTCTGCCTTCTGTAATAATTCCTCGATGGATGTAGCGTCGAAAGGAAAACGCGCAATTCCAACGCTTGCAAAAACTTCTAAGGTGAATTCATGATAGGTAATTGGCAGGCGTATCCCATCAGCAATAGCTAGTGCGATTTTTTCAATCGTCTCGTACCGCACCTCGGGAAGGGTAACCGCAAATTCATCCCCACCGATATGATAAGCAACACCTTTATCATTGTTTTCCGTTAGCCGCTTCGCAACCTCTATTAAAACAGCATCACCAGCTAAATGTCCATAGCGGTCATTCGTCTTTTTAAATTCATTCAGATCGAGGTAAATAAGGCAAAAAGGAATTCGATTCGTTATTTTTTCAGCAACATCCTCACTAAGCCTTCGTTTGTTCGGTAGATTGGTTAGTGGAGTATGGTAGGCCATAAATTTTACCTTTTCAAGGTTCCTTTTTTCCACGGTGATATTCTTAATCATCCCGTAGATTCCATGGATTTTATCATCTACTGTAATGGGGATATTCCGAACATAGACATCAATCAGGTCACCAGCAGAATTAAACATTTGAACCTCATATTCAACAACTTCGCCCGCCAATACTTTTTCAAATTGTTGTTTCGTAGCTTCTTTCTCGTGTTCAGGTAAAAAGTGGGTAAAATGCAAACCGAGAACTTCCCTTTTTTCCATATTCGCTAGATTTTCTGAGGTCCGGTTTAAGTCAATAATGACTCCAGTTTGGTCCATCATGATAATAGCGACGGGGTTTAACTCATAGAGGGAGCGAAAATAGCGCTCTTGCTTTTTTAAGCTTTGTTGCTCTGCTTGTAATTTTTGCTGATACCAATTGCCGAGAAACGCAATGAACATGAATAAAAACACACTTAATAAAAGGTAAGGTACAATGACACCACCTTCATAAATAGGACCAGATGTTACATGAAGAAGTCCCTTTGAAGACAAGTGACAGAGTACAATAATGGAAATCCCAAAGGTCACTCCAACAAACCATTTTTTAGAAGGAGTGTCGGTTAGAAGTCTTTTTTTGAAAAATAAGCTACCAACCATACTAAAAATAAAACAGGCAAGTACACCTAAATGAAACCATGTATTTAAAAAGGAAATAAAAAATAAATTGTTTGATATGATGATCATATAGTAGGATGTACAACTACCTGCCGTAAATAAAATACCTGCCGCTACATAAGAGGTATTCGTTTTAGATAAAAGAGTAATTCCAAGAAAACTCGTGAGAAACACGATCATGAAAGCAATAATGACTTCCGGAATCCGAAAACTGGTCGTGGATAACTCCACGAGTCCAGAAATTCCAATGATATAAGCTGTTTTGGTACCAAGGCTAAATGTAAAAGCAGCAAGCAGGATCCAAAGAGTACTAAACTTTTTTTGAGATTTAGGGACAATATGTAAGGCAATATCAAAGCAAATAATACCCGAACTCAGGGCAATGAATAGTGAAAAAAGGGAGTATGTGATATTGTATTCTGACATAAAAATCGAAATCATACGTACACCTCGGGCTAATGAATCTGTACGGATAGTATGAGCCAATACGAGTAAATTATGGGGGATACGTTTTTTTTTTCTTTTTTAGGTATAAGATGGTTCAAGGCGGGCAAAGATAGATAATGTATTCCCCCCCCTTTGTTTATATTTTTTTAACCTCCTTTATGGAGGTATTTTTTTTGTCTTTTTTTCAAATCGGATGCCCCTTTTTGCCCCTTACCTCTCTATAACATAGGTGTAAAGGAGGTGAGGGACATGGCAGCAATTCAGGATANTTCAACGTGCACAGTTACGCTTTGTGTTTGAGAACGGGATTGATGACAGAGGAAGAATGATCTTCAAAAACAAAAACTACAACAATATCAACCCGGTCGTATCAGCTGATGATTTGTATTCAGTAGCNGATTGCAATCGAAAAGCTTCAAAGTTTACAGCTTGTTGAATTGGAGCGTAATAATAGCTACTCGTTAGCAGGCGACGGTAAGTAAGGTTGAACCAATTTTAAAGAAAGGGGGAATAAAAAATGGCTAAAACACTAGAAATGCAGTTTATTAATCAAGATGGAAAAACAGCAACTGTTACCATTGAGAATCCAAAGGAACCTGTTGATAAAGCGGCGGTTTCCGAAGCAATGGATCTCATTGTGTCATCCAATGTGTTCATCACACCGGGTGGACCGATTATGGAGAAAAAAGGCGCACGTGTTGTCGAGCGCAATGTTGAACCAGTTGAACTTTAATTAGATTGGAGCCAGCTCTTCGTTTGGGGAGTTGGCTTTATTTTTAACTTTATTCAGAAAAAGACTGAATAAAGTTAAAAGCCTCCGGCGGATGCCTCAGATTTTTTAGAGGAAACTTTTCGAGCATAAGATCAAAGACTAAGAACGTCACATCCTGTGACAACGTCTTTGTGACCCACATCGTGTGGGCCTAAAAAAATCGGGCGCAAATACGCCAAGGCGTATTTGATGAGAAAGGAGGAAGTTTGGTGGAACAACTATTGCCTTTTATTCAAGAGGTTGGCTTTCCCGTTGTTGTGACACTCTATCTTTTGCATCGGATCGAAACGAAGCTAGATAGTGTCATTGACTCGATTCAAATGCTGCCACAAAGCATGAAGGCCGACCTGCCATATGAAACGAAGAAAAATATATCGTAATCGATTGGACACCTGGCGGGGAATTCGTCGGGTGTTTTTTTATGGAGCCACCAGTTCCACCTTAATCCGGTCAGGATCCTCGAAATAGACAGCGTAATAGTCTTTTCCACCAGCATAAGGTGTTCGATCGGCATACAAAATGGGAATCCCTTTCTCCTGAAGCAACTTAGTCACCTCGTCTACATGCTCTTTTGACCGCGCATGAAATGCTAGATGATTCAGCCCAACTCGACAACGATGGTACGGAACATCCGCAAACCGCTCTTCCACCTGCACAAAAACAAGATAGGTCTCGCCGAGTTTCCAGCTAACTCCAGAATCCCATTCTTGAAATTTTTTGTATCCCAGTTCCTTTAAAAACCAACCCCAAAATGCATTCGACCTCTCTAAATTTGATACATATATTTCAACATGATGCAGCATAGCAATCCCTCCTACGTCCATCTTAACTAAAAAAGGAATGAATAAAAAGGAAGTTGAGAAACTAAGACGAGATGAATGGAGAATGAGGTGTTCCGTTTGGATATACAGGGTTATAAGCTTTTGAAGAATAATGATGATTATACACTGGTTGTATTTGTGGAGTCGCAAATGACAGAATTTGGATCGGAGTTTGGCGGACATTTTCAACAGGAAAAAAAGGACCTGAATACACAGATTCGCCATCTCGTAAAGGAAAAATTTCCGCACTTGCCGATTAAGGTCGCGAAGGTGTTAGCAGGTTCGATGCTGATTACAACCTTCTATTTAGGTGCGCCCGCGCCTAATGTTGGGGCGCAAACGATCAGCGGTCAATCTCAAACAGCGGGTGATCTGTACACCGTAAAAGCAGGGGACACCCTATACGGGGTCGCAATGCGTTACAATGTGTCGGTGGATTCGATAAAAAAAATAAATGGGCTTACGTCAAATATGCTGTTTGTTGGTCAACAATTGAGATTGCCATTTTTTACATATACTGTGAGCTCAGGTGATACGCTTTACAGCATTGCAAAGCGTTATAACGTGACGGTCGACCAAATCCGCACAACCAACAATCTAAAAACGGATATGCTAATGATTGGCCAAAAATTACGGATTCCACAGCTACAGGCGGCAAGTACGCCAAAGCCTGTGGAGGAAACAGTGGCTACACCGGCGCCTAAACCGGTACAGTCAACTTCTACTTATACGGTTGTTGCGGGTGATACTTTGTATGGGATTTCCACAAAATTCGGCACGACAGTGGATCAGGTTAAGGCCCTCAACAACCTGACGTCAAATGTGCTGAACATTGGGCAGGTGCTAAAGATTCCAGGAAACGGTACAGTGACTGAGCCGACAAAGCCAGCTCCGACACCAATAACGCCAGTGCCCGCACCAACGCCAGCGCCGACCACGACAAATTATACGGTTGTTGCGGGAGACACTTTATATAATATTTCGAAACGCTTTGGCACGCCTGTTGATGCAATTCAAGCTGCGAACAATTTAACAACAACGAATTTATGGATTGGACAAGTGCTGATGATTCCTGGAAAGGCGACTGTGCCTGTTTCTCCGACTATCCCAAAGGAACCGGTGACACCGGAAGAACCAACACCCGTTAACCTGGAAGCACCAACTTTGGTTCATACACAGATCATCAATAGCCAATCAGCTGCAGCCTATCCGGTTAGAGGAACGGCGGAGCCAGCATCGCGTGTGCAAATTGTATTTTTTGATGGAGTAAACGCACCGATAACGACCGAAGTTCTTGCAAATGAAAAAGGAGAATTTAATGCGTTTGTGAATCTCCGAACATTGCGGGACGGTCCAATCTCGATTACGACGAAAGCCGTTGATTCGTCCGGAAACGAAAGCGGCATGACGAAGCTGACGGTGAAAAAGGATACCACAGTTGAGGCGCCCATTTTTCAGGAATTTCAAGACATTACCGGTAAGAATGCAGCTAATTATACGTTCGCGGGAACAGCTGCGCCAAATGCAACAATTCGCATTCGCGCGACAGATGGTGTTCATCCAGCCGTGGAAACGGTAATTTCGACGAACGAAAACGGAGCATTCCAGACGGCCCTAAATCTATCCGGATTGAATGACGGGGCGATCACAATTACCGCAATCACAATAGATGGTGCTCAAAATAGCTCCACACCGGCACAAGTCTCCGTGACGAAGGACACAATCGTGGGTGAGCCTGTCCTTGAGATGAAGCAACCGGTCACTGCACAAAATGCCAGCGGCTACAACCTTTTCGGAATGGCAGACCAAGACGCAACCGTACATATTGTCTTATCAGATGGGGTAAATCCCGAAATTACGGTGGAAACTGTTGCGAACGAAAGGGGTGAGTTCCGCACGAATGTTGATCTTCGCACCTTGAATGACGGGGAAATTATAGTCACAGCAAGTGCAATCGACGAACACGGAAATCAAAGTGGAGTCGAGCATACAGCCCTCATCAAGGAAACAACCCTTGCGCCACCAGCCATTAGCAATACGAAAATCATCAACAGTAACACGGCAACAAGCTATCACATTTTCGGAAAGGCACAGCCAGGTACAACCGTTGATATTACAGTATCAGATGGAGTGAATCCAGATCTCATCACATCAACAACAGCTAATCAAAATGGGGAGTACAATATCGCGATTGATGTAAGCGCGCTGTTGGATACGAACCTAACAATCACGGCGTTCCAAACGAGCGCAGCCGGCATCACAAGCAATGTCAGTAACATAACGATTGAAAAAGACACAAAGGCGCCGACTGCACCGATTTTTCAAAACAACGATTTTATTACCGGTAATAATCAATCGAGCTATGAGCTAATCGGAAAAGCTGAGGCTAACACGGAGCTTCGGATTCGCATTTTTAATAGAAATGGGCAGGAACAGATGGCGACTGCAACCACAAATGAAGATGGCGAATACCGTGTTCCGGTTGATTTAACAGCTTTTTTAGATGGCGATTTATCATTTGAATTGACCCAGGTTGACCGGGCGGGCAATGTGAGCCCAGCCGTAACTAAAACGTTGATCAAGGATACGGTGGGGCCAAACACAATTCAGCTGGAAACACCGCTGCCGATTTTTTCGGATAATGTTTTGGTTTACCCAATTCGCGGTGTCGTCGAACCACATAGTACAGTTGTGATCGACATTTCAGATGGTGTCAATATGGTCACGAAAACGGTTGAAACAGGTGACGACGGCAGGTTTGAGGAAATTTTTGACCTAGGTATGTTAAAAGATGGCGAACTGACAGTCACATTCCGTGCCACCGATAATGCTGGAAACGTTGGAGAAACACGTTCCTTTACGCTTGAAAAAGATACAACGGCACCGGTTGGGGTGGTGACGAATCAGTCTACTTATGTGAACCGTAGCAACCAGTCCAATTTTACAGTTACGGGCTCAAGCGTGGAAGAAGGTGCGATCGTTGAGATGGTCGTTAGTGATGGCACGACAACGGTGAGGCAAACAGCCCAGGTTGTAAACGGAACGTTTGCGGCCAATTTTAATCTGTCAGGGCTGAAGGATGGAACGTTGACCTTTGAAGCGCGGCAAACAGATCGAGTTGGAAATCGAAGTATTGCGGAGGCGTTGACAATTGTGAAGGATACAGTTGTTGAAAATGCAGTTGCAACGAAAAATGGTTTCCGCTATGAAAACCTGCAATATATTTATACGGTGATTGGTACGGCAGAGGCGAACGCTAAGGTTGAGGTTTCTCTTTTTGATGCTGATAAAAATGTGCTCGTAACGCGAATTGCGAATGCGGATGCAATAGGATTTTATTCAGTCGATGTGTATGTGGACAAGGCCTCCAAGGTTGCATCAGCATCTGTTACGCAAACAGATGTAGCTGGAAATACGAGTGGGGCCACCAATGTTTCGTTAAGCACGTACACGGTTGCCCAGGGCGACACCTTGTATGCTGTGGCGAAGCGCTACAACACGACAGTCGATTCATTAATGTCGCTCAATAATTTGACGAGTGATGTGCTTCAGCCGAACCAAACATTGCGCCTGCCTATTACGGCGAGCGAGGTTGTCAATCTCGGGTATATGTACTTTGGAAACACGAAGCAATATGTGGATACCGTGAATTCGACAGGGCATGCGGTGAACATTGTGGCACCAAGCTATTTTGATATCAATACGGACGGAACGCTGAAGCTCACCTACCAGGTCGACCCGAATTTTATCGAAACAATGCACAGACAAGGAATTCGTGTTGTTCCATTTTTAAGTAATCACTGGAACCGTGATGTCGGTCGGGCGATGCTAGCGAACAAGGAGCTTGCGGCCCAGCAAATTGCCGATGCTATCGCACGCTATAACCTTGATGGAGTCAATGTCGATATTGAAAATGTGACCGATGCTGACCGCGCAAACTATACGGAATTTGTTCGGTTGTTGCGTGAAAAAATACCGCCGACGAAGGAAGTTTCCGTTGCGGTTGCGGCAAATCCGAATGGCTGGATGGCAGGCTGGCATGGATCGTACGACTACACTAATCTTGCGAAATATGCGGATTATCTCATGATTATGGCGTACGATGAAAGTTATCAGGGCGGTGATCCTGGTTCGGTCGCAAGCTATTCGTGGGTTGAAAAATCCATTCAGTATGCGCTAAAGCAGGATGTCGCACCAGATAAGATTGTCCTTGGAATCGCACATTTTGGCCGTTATTGGATCGAAGGACAAAGCAATGGCGGCTTTGGAATTTCCAACACGCTGGTCCAGACCTTAATTGACCGCTATAACGGAACCGTTGTGTTTGATGAGGTAAGCAAAACGCCAAAAGCAACGATCACGATAAAGGCTGGCGACCCGGTAACCTTTGTAAATGGGGCCTCGCTTTCACCGGGCACCTACACGATTTGGTTTGAAAATGACGAATCGATTCAGGCGAAGCTTGGACTTGTCGGCAAATACAATATTCGCGGTGTTGGCAACTGGAGCGTCGGCCAGGAAAATAGAAGCGTCTGGAACCGCTACACGACCACATTGCCAAACACCGTTCCAGTTGTGTCGCCCGTATATACCGGCCCTGTTCAAAACTATAAAATGTACACGGTTGCTGCAGGCGATACGCTATGGGGGATTGCCAACCGAAACGATACAACGGTTAGTGGGGTGAAGGAGGCAAACGGTCTAATATCGGATTCGTTATTTGTCGGACAGGTATTGCGGATTCCGACGGATGTCGTTACAGCACCGGCTCCACCTCCACCAACGACTGGGACTGTGGGCACGACCACACCAGCGTATACAGCGAATTATACAGTTGTAGCGGGCGATACACTCACGGCAATTGCTACTAAAAATGACACAACCGTGACGGCTCTAAAAAGTGCCAACAACTTAACATCGGACATGATTTATGTCGGGCAAGTTTTAAAGGTCCCTACAAACGTTGTGGTCTATACAGTTGCATCCGGTGACACCTTATACGGAATTGCCAAGCGGTATAATACCACCGTTGCCGACATAAAAACGGCGAACAACTTAACGAGTGACATCCTTAGTATCGGTCAAACGTTGAAGATACTGGTTTAGGTGAATGCGAACCCGAATGCCTGTGGTGGGTATTTGGGTTTTGCTATCGGTTATGCTGTAAAATTTTGTGTGGGGCGAGGCAATTCTGTGTTGTGCCGACGCAATTAGGTGCGTGGAGGTGCAAATCCGTGGGTTCCGACGCAAAAATGTGTGAGTCGACGCAAATAACTGTAAAACAATGCAAAAAAGTATGAAGTGACTCAAATAAGCGTGAGGCGGCGCAAATATGTGAGAATCGACGCAAATAAGCGAGAATCGACGCAAAAATGTGTGAAGATGACGCAAAAAAGTGTGAGTCGACGCAAATATCTGTGAAGTGACGCAAATATGTGAGAATCGACGCAAATATCCGTGAGTCGACGCAAATATCTGTGAAGTGACGCAAATATGTGAGAATCGACGCAAATATCCGTGAAGTGACGCAAATAAGCGTGAGTCGGCGCAAATATCCGTGAAACGTCGCAAATAAGCGTGAGGCGGCGCAAATATGTGAGAATCGACGCAAATAAGCGAGAATCGACGCAAAAATGTGTGAGGATGACGCAAAAAAGTCTGAGTCGATGCAAATATCTGTGAATCGACGCAAATATCCGTGAACCGACGCAAAAAAGTGTGGGGCCACGCAAATATCCATGAAAGCGGCGCAAATATCTGTGATCCGACGCAGATCTGTGTGCCACCGACGCAATTCCCTACGTGGCCCCGAAAACCAAATCCCAACTCAACCAAAATATCGTCAATAGCACGCAATTATGGTCGATATACTCACTCCGCCTTCCGAAAAATTATGATATGATAGAGTCAAAGTTAAAGAGAAGGGTAATGATTGTCATGAAGGTTATTGGACGGAACGACCAATGCATCTGTGGAAGTGGAAAGAAGTATAAAAAGTGCTGCGGTCGGTCTACGGTCGTTTCAATCGATCAAGTCGTGGAAAACGAGCTGAACGATATCCAGCATGATATGTTTCAGTATGCAATTCATATGTATGAAGAGTTTTTAGATGACATTTTGGATGAATATGCGGATATTTTCGAAGAGCTCCCAGATGATGCGTACGATTTATTTTCATTCTTTTCACGAGTTTGGGTGATTAGCTCGATTCCGACTGATGAGAAGACCATTTTAGAGGAGTATGTCGATATCTATGGTCCGAAATGCAGCCGCCCGCGTACACGCGATCTTTTACAGAAATGGAAGGCAGCGCGTCCATCTGCCTACACGGTGACTGAGGTTGATGAGCAGAGAACCTATATGACGGTCCGTGACATTTTTACAGAAGACGAGCACCGCGTGCGGATTTATGAAACGGAGACGGGTGTGGAGGCAGGTTATTTTGTGTTCGGTACACTGTTGCCTGCTGGGGCGAACGCCATCTTTTTCCCGACATTTCTTGAGTTGCCAACGGAATTTGCAGGGGATATGCGAAAAATGATTCTTGACCTCTTTGAAAAAAGTGATGAGGACAATCCGATTGATTTTATGTCACATGAATTTATCGATGTTTTCATGGCTTTTATGTTCGGAAAAGAGGCCGTAACGGCAGATGATTACGAGTGGAAGACTCCAAAACAACAGGAAGTAGCCGAAATGTTTCAGGTGCGGATGAAGGAATATGATTACGACGAAGAGATTGTTGGGATTGGGCTTTCATTGTGGCATAAATATTGTGAGCGTAAAAATCCGAGGATTATCAAAACGGGAGTATATGAAGCGGCATTGGTGTATATGGTTGAACAAATATTTCCGTATGGCGGCATTTCCACTCAGGAAGAGCTAGCGGAGGAATATGACGTGTCATCGGGTAGTATTTCGGCAAAATTTAAGGAACTCGAAAAAGTCCTTGAAGAAGAAATTGCAAATTACGAGGAACTGATCGAGGATACTGAGTTTGATGATTACCTCTTTTAGGATGATGATGAAAAAAAAAACAACCCATTGCTGGGTTGTTTTTTTTTTGATATCCAAAACAAAATAGTGAAAAGAGAGAAAATTTTAAAAAAAGATTGTAAAGTGTAACAATTCTGTGATAGCATACTTGTATACAAGTACTCATGTATTTCAAGCAAGACTTTTTCTGCTAAAAATTTTTTAACCCACAATGAAAGGGCTTACTTGTATGAGTGAAATAACCATTTTCATGTAAAGGCATCGGAAACATCCAAAGGATAAATATGAAATGGAATAATGGAGGGGATCATTATGCAGGTTGCTTTTGAAGAAATGAAGCATGAAATTAAACAAGCCTTTTTACGAAATGGACTTAGCGAAGAGCAAGCGGAGCTTTGTTCACAGGTTCATACTGAAACAAGCAGGGATGGAATTGAGTCCCATGGGTTGAACCGTGTTCCTCGATTTTTAAACTATGTGAAAAAGGGATGGGTCAATCTTGATGCAGAGCTAGAATTGGTAAATAGCTTTGGTGTCATTGAACAATATGATGGACATCGCGGAATTGGGATCATCAACGCGAAGAAAGCATCACAACGTGCAATTGCCTTAGCAAAAGAAAATGGTGTTGGCATTGTTGCTTTACGTAATACAACCCACTGGATGCGCGGTGGAACATATATTTTAGATATGATCGATGAAGGTCTAATGGGCATTAGTTGGACAAATACAGAATCCTGTATGCCGGCTTGGGGCTCTGCAAATCAAAATATCGGGAACAACCCAATCTGTATGGGAATTCCAAGAGAGGAAGGTCCGTTCCTATTAGATATGGCAGCAAGTCAATTTTCTTGGGGGAAAATCCAAGTCACTCGCTTAGCTGAAAACCACCTTCCATTTGCGGGAGGGTTCGATTCAGAAGGGAATGTGACAACAGACCCAGGTAAGATTGAGGATTCCGGAAGAATTATGCCGATGGGTTACTGGAAGGGCTCAAGCTTTGCGATTTTACTAGATTTATTTGGTTCTGTTCTTGCAAACGGTAACACGACTGCGATGATGGATGAAATCAATCAAGGAAGCTGTACAGGATGTTCGCAAATCTTCATGGCATTTGATCCGAAGCGATTTATTTCAGAGGAGCAAATGACCTCCATTATCCAAGGCACCGTTGACCAGCTTGTTAACAGCACACCTACTCAAGAGGGTACGAAGGTCCGTTACCCTGGCGAAGGGCAAGCAGCATACCGTGAAAGAAGCAAAACAGAAGGAATCCATGCGGATGATTCCGTTTGGGAAAAGGTTAAGAGTCTTTAAAAAAAGAAAAGTGCAGGGTGCCCCAATTCCAGCTAAGGGCAGGCACGTCCTGTGCCTAGTGCTGGAATCCTTGCCGTCCTGGCAGAGGCGACAAGCATAAGACGAGCGCTGACAGAAGGTGCATTTTACATTCCGAAGCGATTGTCTAGACCATAGAGCCGATGGCGCCTGGAACTAGACATTAGTAAAAGGGGCCCACAAGCCCCAATACATTTTAACTCAGTTTAGTGCAATTATCGGAGGTGTAGACAACATGATAGAAAGAAAAGTAATCATTACGGATTGTGATCACGACAATTTTGACGCTGAGAAAAAAGTATTCTCAAACTCTGAGTATTCATTTGAATTGCTTCAATGTAAGACAGAGGAGGACGTCATCAATCAATGTCAAGGTGCTGTGGCGTTCATTAATCAATATGCACCCATTACAGAAAAGGTTTTTGCAAGTTTGCCAGATTTGAAGTTTGTCGTACGCTACGGAGTTGGTGTGGATAACGTCGATTTGAAAGCGGCGACAAAATATGGCGTGCAGGTCAGCAATGTGCCTGACTATGGTACCAACGAAGTGGCCGACCATGCATTAGCTTTAATGTTAGCGTTAACAAGAAAGATTCCATTCATGAACAAGCTAGTAAAAGATGGAACCTGGGATTATTCAAAGAGTATTCCGGTCTACCGACATAGTGTTCAGACCGTTGGAATCATTGGCCTTGGTCGCATTGGTACAGCCTTTGCTCATAAGGTTCATGCACTTGGCTGTAAAGTAATTGTTCATGAAATAAAAGAAAAAGAATGTTATCCAGACTTTGTCGAGTTTGTCTCACTTGAAGAATTGCTCCAGACGTCAGACGTGGTTTCAATCCATTGTGGCCTTGATACATCAAGAAATCTAATAAGTGAAAGAGAGCTTCGACTTATGAAGTCAAGTGCATACATCGTGAATGTGTCTCGTGGCGGAATTATTGATGAGGACGCCCTTGATCTTGCATTAGAGGAAAAATGGATTGCAGGTGCTGCCATTGATGTAGCGAAGGCTGAGCCAATGGGTACAGATGCTAAATTATTGCGTCATGAAAATATCCTGATTACCCCACATATGGCCTGGTATTCAGAGGAGGCGGCAGTGGAGCTAAAACGCAAAGTTGCTGAAGAAACAGTCCGATTTTTAAATGGAGAACAGGTTCATTACCCTGTTAACCAACTTGTCGTAGGTAGTAAATAAATACAAATATATAGGAGTGAAGGAAATGAAAAAGGGGATTAAATTATTTTCTATTCTTGCAGTAGCGGTTCTTATGATGTCATTATTGGCAGCATGTGGAGGTGGAGGTTCTAAGTCATCTTCCAATGGAGATTCTGGAGAGAAGGCGAGCACAAAGGTTTTAAAATTAGGCTTTAACCAACCGGAGAATCACCCGCAATATCAAGCAATGAAAGAATTCGGTGAAAAATTTTATGAAGAAACTGACGGCGCTTATAAGATTGAAATCTATCCAAACGAATTACTGGGTGCACAGCGTGAGGTTCTTGAATTGGTTCAATCGGGTACAGTTTCAATGTCAATCACACCGGGAAGCTTATTAGAAAATATTAATAAGGATTTCGTTGTATTTAATCTTCCATATGTATTTGATTCAGTTGAACACCAACAGGCTGTACTCAATAACCCTGATGTAACAGGTGACTTATATTCTTCTTTAGAAGGGGACGGCTTAACAGTTCTTGGAGGGTTCCACGGGGGAGTACGTAACGTATACAACAGCGAGAAGCCGGTTAATACGCCTGAAGATTTAAAGGGCATGAAAGTTCGTGTAATGGAATCTGACACAAACATTAAAATGATGCAATTGATGGGTGGCGTAGGAACACCAATGGGTCAAGGTGAAGTGTACACGGCAATTCAATCTGGTGTTCTTGAAGGCGGAGAAAACAACGAGCTAATCTTTAACAACTTAAAGCATGTTGAAATTGCACCCTATTATTCTTATACAAAACACTTAATGGTTCCTGATTATCTAATGATCAATGCAAATGTATTAAAAGGAATGTCTGAAGAGCATCAAAAAATTCTTCGTGAAGGACTTGTTTCGGCATTCGACCGTGAATATGAATTATTCGCTGAGTTCGTAGCGGAAGCGAAAACAGCTGCAGAAGGTCAAGGGGCTAAGTTTAACGATGTTGATATCACAGTCTTCCAAGACGCAGTTGCACCATTATTAGAAGAAAAATTAGAAAATGATTTCCAAAAAGATTTATATGCAAAGGTACGCGAATTGGCTCAATAGGAGTGATTATATGAAAATCATCAAAAGTATTTTAGACAAAATATTAAGTGTGTTTTGCATTATATTGTTCGCGGCCATGGTAGTACTCGTTACTTGGCAAGTTATCACTAGGTTCATTTTTAATGATCCTAGTGCTTTTTCAGAAGAGCTTGCGAAGTACTGCTTTGTCTGGCTTGGACTGTTTGGCGCAGCATTCCTGTTTGGGGAAAATGGACATATGGCGATGGATTTTGTCAAGGACAGGTTTCCAAAACCATTGAGACTAGGCGTTGAGTTATTTATTCAGCTAGTCATCATCGCGTTTGCTGCATTGGTTCTTTTAAAAGGTGGAGGCAATGCTGCACAACTTGCAATGAATCAAATTAACCCAAGCTTACATCTTCCAATGGGCTATTTATATGCAGGAATTGCTGCGAGTGGGGTCTTCATTATTTTCTATGCTGTGAATTGTATTTATTTAATTTTAACGAAAAAACAAACTTTAGAAGAACAGCAGCAGTGACTTCTTTTGTAGGAAGGAGATAAAATATGGATCCGGTCGTCATTCAAGCCGCACTGATTATGTTGATAGGGCTAATCTTCCTATTAATTATCGGTGCACCTATTAGTATTGCAGTTGGGGTTCCATCCGTTTTGGCCATGATTTTAATTGTTGGCTTTGAAAATGGAATGCAAACCTCTGCACAACGTATTTTTACAGGAATAAATTCCTTCCCGCTTCTTGCCATCCCCTTCTTTGTCTTAGCCGGGGTAATCATGAATAACGGAGGAATTGCGACAAGATTAGTGAACTGTGCGAAGGTTATAAGTGGTCGTATGCCAGGATCTCTTGCACAGACAAACATCCTTGCCAATGCCATGTTTGGATCGATTAGTGGTTCAGCAGTTGCAGCAGTTGCCGCGGTAGGAACCTCATTAACCCCGGAAATGGCAAAGGACGGATATAAGCGTGAATTCTCTGCAGCGGTTAACGTTGCATCAGCTCCATCGGGAATGTTGATTCCACCAAGTAATACATTAATTGTGTTCTCTCTCGTAAGTGGTGGAACATCGATTGCAGCCCTATTCATGGGCGGGTATATCCCAGGTATTCTATGGGCGTTTGCCTGTATGGTTGTTGCATTTTTCGTTTCAAAAAAACATGGGTACCGCAGCTCTGAACGCGTTACTTTGAAAGTTGCGATTAAGACAGTTCTTGATGCCATCCCTAGTTTGTTGCTGATTATCATTGTTATCGGTGGGATTATCAAAGGAGTCTTTACTGCTACTGAAGGTGCAGCGATCGCCGTAGTGTATTCGTTATTACTTTCATTTATTTATCGTGCGATTAAAATCAAGGATTTACCAAAAATCCTTTTAGAATCAACTAGAACAACGGCTTTAGTTACATTGTTAATCGGTGTTTCCTCCATTATGTCATGGGTGATGGCGTTTACGAATATTCCAGGCTTGATTGCGGAAACAATGCTATCTGTATCAGATAGTCCAATTATCATCCTATTAATTATGAACGTCGTATTGTTGATTGTCGGTACATTTATGGACCCAACTCCTGCGGTTCTTATTTTCACACCGATTTTCTTACCGATTGCATTGAGTTTTGGAATGGATCCTGTTCATTTTGGAATTATGATCGTTATGAACCTTTGTATTGGAACTATCACACCGCCAGTCGGAAACGTACTATTCGTTGGTGCTAAGGTTGCTAATCTGAAGATTGAAAGTGTCATTAAGCATCTTCTTCCATTCTTTGGAGTCTTAATTATAGCATTAATGCTTGTGACATATATTCCAGAGCTTTCACTATGGCTTCCAAGATTGTTCGGCCTATAAGTCTAGTAAACTCGTAATCTTGTGGGTGATTCACCTTAGCTAAAGCAGAAAAAAGGAGTGCAGAAATTGAAGGCAATTGTGTATGAAGGACCTCAAACAGTACGTATTCAAGAAAAAGAAATGCCTGCAGTTAAAGAAGGCTGGGCTCTAATCAAGGCTTCACATGCTGGTATTTGCGGTACAGATTTGATCATTTACGGCGGCACGCACCCACGTGCTGCCGCTCCTCTTATTCCGGGGCATGAATTTTCAGGAACGATTGTAAGCGGTCATCCGATCCTACAACCAGGCACCCCAGTAACAGTGAATCCATTGCTAAGCTGTGGTACCTGTCCACCATGTCAATCTGGTCAATCCCATGTGTGTGAAACCTTACAATTAGTCGGTATCGATTGCGACGGAGGGATGGGCGAATTTGTCCAAGCACCAATTGATAAAATCATTCCTCTGCCAGAAGGCGTTTCTCTTAAGCTTGGTGCACTGATGGAGCCAATTGCGGTAGGTGTTCATGCGGTGAGACAGGCTGGCTTTGTACCAGGGGATGAAGCTCTCGTCTATGGGGCAGGAACAATCGGTTTATGTGTGGCACTATCATTGAAAAATCTTGGTGCACGTAGGGTCGTGATTGTTGAAACAAACCCCGACCGCATCAAAAAGGCAGAGGAGCTTGGTTTTACAGCGATCAATTCTCTTACTCAAGATGTGAAGGAAGTGGTCGAGCTTGAGACAAAAGGCAGTGGCTTTGACTTTGTCTATGATTGTGCTGGACACCCTGCTGTGGCGGCTCAGCTGACTGAAGTTGCGAAAGTAAGAGGAACCGTTGTCATCGTTGCTTCTTATAAAAATCCAGCTCCTCTTCAGCTGCAGCAAGGAATGTTTAAAGAGCTTTCGGTTCGTTTTGTTCGCGTCTACACACATAAGGATTTTGAAATTGCAGCCGAATTGGTTGCGAAGGATTCAAACTTTGAAAAAATTATTACACATGTCCTCCCACCTGAGGAAGCACAAAAAGGATTTGAGCTTTTAACAACTCCAAGTGATGCTGTCAAGGTCATGTATCATTTCGAATGAGGTGAGGAAATGAATCATTTATTTGATTTAACAGGGAAAGTTGCTGTAGTAACGGGTGGAACACGTGGGTTAGGAAAGGATATTGCCATCGGACTAGCAAGTGCAGGGGCAGATGTCGTTATAGTGGCCCGCACCATAACAGAAGACACACTAGAAGAGATTCGCAGCCAAGGCGTGAAGGCGCTTGGAATTTCGTATGATCTAGGCAATGTTGACGGGCTTGGTGGTCTGGTTGAGCAAATCATCGCAGAAATGGGCAAAATTGATATTTTAGTCAATAATGCCGGTGTTCAAAGAAGACACCCTTCAGTCGAATTTCCAAAAGAGGATTGGGATCTCGTCATGGATGTCAACGCGAACTCAGTCTTTTTCCTTTGTCAGACGGTTGGCAAGCATATGATTGAACAAGGTAAGGGTAAGATTATTAATCTAGCATCGATGTTGTCATACTTTGGAGGCTTTACGGTACCTGCCTATGCGGCAAGTAAGGGTGCGGTGATGCAATTTTCAAAAGCATTGGCAAATGAATGGGCAAAGCATCGTGTAAATGTCAACTGCATCGCTCCAGGTTATATGGCAACTGAAATGAATTCAGCATTGATTGCCGATGAATCAAGGAATAAGGAAATTTTAGCCCGTATTCCAGCAGGACGTTGGGGGACAGGTGAAGATTTACGAGGAGCAGCTATTTTCTTAGCCTCGGATGCATCTGATTATCTCCATGGCTTTACAATAGCAGTCGATGGAGGCTATTTAGGCAGATAATCCATTTTTAATTATAAGGGGGAAAAATCTTGGCATTAGAAAAAGTTCGTTGGGGAATTATTGGCTGCGGCGAAGTCACAGAGGTTAAGAGTGGGCCAGCCTTTCAAAAAATTGAGAATTCGGAGCTAGTCGCAGTCATGCGCAGAACAGGGGCTCTCGCTAAGGATTATGCAGAACGCCACAACATTCCAAAATGGTATGACGATGCAGATGCCCTTATTAATGATCCTGCGGTTGACGCTGTCTACATTGCAACACCACCGGCATCACATAAGGAATATACGATTAAGGTGGCTCGTGAAGGCAAGCCAGTGTATGTCGAAAAACCAATGGCGTTAAACAGTGTGGAATGTGAGGAAATGATTGCGATATGTAAAGAAGCGGGGGTCCCGTTATATGTTTCCTTTTACCGACGTGCGATGCCAAGATTCCTGAAGATCAAGGAATTACTTGATACGAAGGCAATTGGTGAGGTTCGGTTTGTTGAGACGACTCAATATCAACAGGTAGCAGAGGATGTTTTAGACCCAGAAAATCTACCATGGCGTGTTCAACCAGACCTAGCTGGTGGCGGATTGTTTTTCGATTTAGCGAGCCATACCATTGATATATTGGACTTTTTACTTGGACCGATTGCAGATGTGCATGGCATTGCGTCCAATCAAGCTGGCCATTACCCAGCAGAGGATATTGTAACGGGTACCTATCTGTTTGAATCAGGTGTCCACGGAGTGGGAAGCTGGTGTTTTTCCGCATTTGAAAATGTCGATAAGAATGAAATCGTGGGAAGCAAGGGGAAAATTTCATTTTCAACCTTTAGCAATGACCCAATTGTACTTACGACTGCTGAAGGTACGAAAGAATGGAGCTTCGAGCAGCCAATTCATGTTCATCAGCCTTTGATTGAAACCATTGTTGCAGATTTAACGGGGCTAGATTCAAATGGCACTTGCACCGGTGTGACCGCATTAAGGACGAGTAAGGTCATGGAGAAAATGGTGAAGAATCACTATCAGGACTAGGAGGAAAAAAGATGATTATTGATAAATTGTCAAATGCTCATTTGTACGAAGGAGTGCGACCGCGTTTGAAAATGGCACTCGATTATTTACGCGAACATGACATTGCCGCTCTTTCTGTTGGTGAGTATGAAATTGATGGCGATAAGATTATTCTACAAATTCATGAATATGAAACAAAAGCAAGCGAAGAAGCACGCTTTGAATGCCATAAGCGTTATGCAGATGTGCAATACATCATTCATGGTGAGGAAAAAATGGGGTATACAAATGTGGAGAATACCCAAATAGTTGAAGAACTGAAGGACAGAGACCTTTATTTCTTGGAGACGAACGCAGAGGACCGTGTTCTCGTGGAGGAAGGGATGTTTGCTCTTTTTACACCAGAGGATGCACATATGCCAGGTATGTACAGAAACAATCCTCAGCCGGTAAAAAAGGCTGTTGTAAAAGTATTATGGAATGAATAGGCAAATGAACAGAATGAGAAATAATATGAAAATAGGTTGAACTCTCTTGCCAAAAGCTAATACGTTCCTTTACTCTAATTATAAAATGAAAGATTGAAAGGCGTGAGGGTTTTTGGAACTTGTAACGGATTTACAGGGTGCTTCATTGGGGGAAAAAATAGCGTATGATCTTCGCTTGCAAATCATAAAAGGTACCATTGAAAATGGAGAAACCTTGTCGGAAAATCAAGTAGCTTCTAAATTCGGTACAAGTCGATCCCCTGTTAGAGAAGCGTTAAAAATCCTTCAGCATGAAGGTTTGATTCGGCTTGAAAGAATGGGGGCAGTGGTGCAAGGTTTAACCCCTAAAAGTATGAGCGAGTTATATGATGTAAGGATTTTAATTGAAAATTTTGCCATCAACAAACTTTTAGCGGATAACTGTGAAACGACTGTCGAGAAGCTTAGCATCATCATTGATAAAATGGAAATGGCAGCTAAGCACAGGAATTTTGAGGAGTTCTCCTTTTATGATTTACAGTTTCATGAAACGATAATCGTTGATGCAAGACACGAGAGAATTTTTCACCTTTGGAATAGCATCAAGCAAATTATATATGCAGCATTGTTAGTCGCAACCGAGAATAGATTTCTGACGAGCGAACATGAGATTAACCCCCTATTGAATAAGCATCGTGAAATTGTACAATGTTTACAATCAAAGGATAGAAAGCAAGTAGAAAAAATGTTAAATGAACATTTTGAAGATATGATTGACAGCGTTGGAAAAAGTATATCAAAGGGACAGTAAGTATGTGTATATAGGGACAGGTAAGGGGTATCCCTTAAGCATATAGAACGAAACTGTCCAATTACTTTGCTCCTAACTTGTCGACAAGTATACTTAAATGCAATGTGAAATTAGGTAAGTTCACTACAAGACTAGCAAAGGAGACAAGATGATGAAAGCAATCATAGTTAATAAGCCATTTGAAGTGGAAATAAAAGAAGTACCAAAACCTGAAATTAATGATGGAAATGATATTATTATTAAAGTTTTAGCCGGTGGGATTTGTGGTTCAGATGTTGGTATCTACAATGGAACAAACTCTCTCGCTACATATCCGCGAATCATTGGCCACGAATTTGGTGGCATCATTGAGGCTGTAGGGGATCGTGTAACGAATGTAAAAGTGGGCGATTTAGTTGCTGTTGATAATGTCAATAGCTGTGGAAGATGTTATGCCTGCCTTACAGGCCACCATAATGTTTGTTCGACCGTAGAAGTAACAGGTGTTCACCGCGATGGTGGATTTGCTGAATACGTAAAAACGACTGAAGAAAATGCCTATAAAGTAAACAAAGATCACATCAATCCGTTTCATGTGGCACTTGTTGAACCTTACTCAATTGGAGTTGAGGCGAATGAACGCGGTCGAATTACGAAAGGCGACAAGGTTTTGGTTATGGGCTCAGGTCCAATCGGGATAGCTGTTATGCAAGTAGCTAAATCTCGTGGTGCAGAAGTAATGATGACCGACCTCGTTAATACCCGTTTAGAGCGAGCAATGGATATGGGAGCCGACAAAGTAGTGAACGTACTCGAAGAAAGCTTGACTGACGTTGTGAGCGAATTTACAAATGGTGAAGGACTTCCGGTGATTGTGGACTCTGTTTGTACACCAAGAAGCTTAGAAGAAGCATTGGAATTGGTTTCTCCAGCTGGCCGGATTGTCTCACTAGGAACTGGTAATAAACCATCGGCAATTCCACAGGTTGCTTTTACAAAAAAAGGTGTAGATGTTGTTGGATCGCGATTAAATAATTACCGATTCCCACATGTAATCGAATTACTAGAATCAGGTGCGATTACGCCAGAAAAAATGCACACACATACCTTCGAATTTACAGATGTCAAAGAGGCATTAGAAGAAGTAATGAACAACAAAGATGCCGTTTGTAAAGTGGTACTCACATTCTAAAAGGTGGCTGTAAGGTCAGTGGGTCAATAGAACCACATGTGTATCCCTAACCCAACTTTCGACTCATTTTTACAGAAAATAAAGGTATTTGTCGGATTCCTGTGTAATTTGTAGAAATGAAGCTACGAAAGGGAGGAATTGGAATGAAAAAGATGGTTAAAGTTTTAGGAAGTATGCTTGTGCTACTGATGCTTGCCATACCTGGAAACTCTGCATTTGCACATGGCGATGATTGCAAATGTGGCGTAACCTATTTACAAGGAGCAGAACGCAACAAGGCTGTTGCGAACACATTGAAGCTTGCCGAGTTTTCAAAGGTGAAAAAGGACTTAGGCAAAGAGGGCTACAAGTTTGCCGGAGCCAACCAGGTGATGGTGGTCACAATGCCGTTTGATGGAGAAATTTTTACAATCGTTGCAGTTCCATTTGTACATAAAAATGGCGACGCAAAGTATGCAGGCTTTACAAATGGGAAGTTTTCAGGATTTCAAGGACCAATGGAATAAACGTATTTTCAACCCCTAACAAATTGTTGGGGGTTTTGTTGTGAAATTGTCACAATTTTCCTTTGAAAAGTTTGTTGAATAGTGTAGAATGGATTTTAATTGGAAAATAAGATTGGTAGGTAAAAAGAATGAGTACCGAACAACTTTTAAAAATAATGATTGACATCCAGAAAAAGGTAGAAGACACAACTTCTATTACAACAGAAGAGGTCATGCAGGACCTTATTGGTAGATTGAAAGAGTGTCAATCCGCTTAAGTTCAATAATACCGCAAAACCGAAGTCAGGGGGAACTCTGGCTTTTTCGTGTTTTTGTCAAAATAAAGCCCTTTCACAATCTCCTGAAATATGAGAATATAGATTTATTGAGGATCAGAACGAAAAGGAGGAATTCCGATGACAAAGGTTCGGTTTGGTGTTTTATCTACAGCAAAAATTGCAAGAAATACATTGATTCCAGCGATGGAGCGCGCGCATAATGCGGAGGTCGTGGCTGTTGCGAGTGAAAGCGGGAAGGCGAAGGATTTTGCATTAGAGCTTGGCATTCCTAAGTATTATGAATCCTACACAGATTTATTGAATGATCCTGAAATTGATGCAGTGTACATACCACTTCCAAATCAGCTACATAAACAATGGGCGATTGAAGCAGCGAAACACGGCAAGCATGTGCTATGTGAGAAACCAGCTGCGTTGACATCACAAGACGTTGAAGAAATGGCGGCCGCTTTTAAAGAAAACAATGTGATTTTTATGGAAGCGTTCATGTATCAATTCCACCCTCAGCATAACCGCGTGAAGGAAATCATTGCGGCTGGTGAAATCGGCGATGTGAAGTTGATCCGTTCGACGTTCTCTTTCCTTCATGATTTAAATTCTGGAAGCATTAAAATGCAAAAGGATCTTGGCGGCGGTGTGCTTTATGATGTGGGCTGCTACTGCATCCATGCAAGTCGCTTAATTACGGGCGAAGAACCAGTTGAGGTGAAGGCGTCAGCGAATCTTAATCCAACACATGATGTCGACATTACCGCAGCGGGTACATTGAAATTTGCGAGTGGTGTCATTGCGAATTTTGATGTGAGCTTCGAGCAATCATTTAAGGCATCATACGAGGTTGTTGGTACAAAAGGGTCTATTCTAGCAAGACATGCATTCCGTCCGGACAATGAAGGTGGAAATGGAGTGCTTATTGTGAATGCAGAAGCTGGCGGGCGTGAAGAAACAATTCAAGGTGACCAGTATAAGCTTCAGGTTGAGCATTTTGCCGAATGTGTTCTTTCCAATAAACAGCCGATATACAGCGCAGAAGAAACATTGAAAAATATGCGTGTAATTGAACAGGCGCTAGCGTCTGCACGCAATTAAAAGTCAACCCCTGGGTTGGCTTTTTTTAACGTCCACATTGAAGATCCCCCTCACTAAATCTACCAAAAATTTTTCTAGTAAAAATGTATATCTATCAAAAATCGGGTAATACTAGATTACTAGTGATAGAACGTTACAAACGGAACCAGTGGAACCGTCCCCGTGGTTCTTAAAAATGGAGGGATTCTAGGATGAAGGCAAGTGTTGAGTTACCAGAGGTGCTGCCGGCAAGCAAGGATGATTTTTTGAGGTTATTACTCGATTTACTAGTAAAAAAGTAATAGAAATGGCGATGTCGAGTATTGTTGAAAACGATAAAAACTTATATACTAATAGGTAGAAAAGCATTGGCCAAGTCTGTTAGAATTGGCTTATTTTTTTGCCTGTTTTTTCAATATTGAACAAGAAAGAGGTACCATGGATGAAAAAGATTCGCACGCGATTATTTGCTAGTTTTTTTACCATTATCATCCTTTGTATAGGCTTAGCGACCTATAATTATTTCGCAGTGTCTAATATGAATCAGAAAACGGACGGCGTGGTGTCCGAGGAGCTCCCTGTTTTACAAGAATATAATAATTTGAAATACAATATTGCGCAAAGCATTGGGTTGGCTCGCGGCTATGTGCTGTACGGGGAAACTTCCTATAGAAATGATTACGATGTCTATTCGGTGGAATTTGACTTAACCGATCGAAAGTTAAGCGCAATGAAAATCGAAGAAGTCGGTGATCTTTTACAAGAAACGAAAAAATGGCGTGATATGATCAATGAATACGTGTTCATTCCTTATGGAAGCGGCGATACCGAGCTTGCGAAGCATAATCTGCAGACACACGTTCAGCCTGCAGCAAGGAGCTTGATGGACGATGTGAGGAAGCTATCAAATGATCGTGAAAGACAGATTGCGGGGGCAGGAAAGGACGTAGTGAAGTACGGTGAGGTGACAAACCTCGTTGGACTTGCGGTGGCAGCAATTGCGATTATATTGGGAACAATCATTTCGATTTATACGTCTGAAGTGATTGCAAGACCCGTGAAAAATGTGGCAAGTCGCATGAGGGCCATTTCGAATGGCGAGCTTCAGGCGGATCCTATTAAATCAAAGCTGAAGGATGAAATTGGCCAACTCGTAACAGCGGTCAATGGTATGAACGAAAACCTAAGAGGCATGGTCAAGCAAATGGCTGGCGTATCCGACAATGTAACTAGCCAAAGTGAGGAATTGACCCAGTATGCGGATGAGGTCATGGCTGGCAGCCAGCAAATCGCCGTCACGATGGAGGAACTCTCACGCGGTGCTGAGGACCAGGCAACTTCATCGACCATTTTAATTGAAAAAATGTCCAATTTCTCGCAGGAAATCATGCAGGTTGCGGTTAAGGGTGACGACATTAAGAATTAGTCACAAGGAATGTTAACCCTGACAAACGGTGGCAGTGCCTATATGGAAACATCAATTCAACAGATGAACAGCATCTATGAAAAAATGAAACAGTCCCACACCATGGTGGTTGGGCTGGACAACAAAACGAATGAAATTACGAAGCTTGTGAATGTGATTCAAGAAATCGCGGGACAAACGAATCTTTTAGCATTAAACGCAGCAATTGAGGCAGCAAGGGCAGGTGAACATGGAAAAGGCTTCGCGGTTGTCGCGGACGAGGTTCGCAAGCTCGCTGAACAGGTCGGAAAATCCGTCGCTGAAATTACCTTGATTGTAAAAGATATTCAACATGAATCAAAGCAAGTCGTTCAGTCCTTGGATGACGGCTACCAATCCGTAGAAGAAGGTACTGCACAAATCCAAACAACTGGCAAAACGTTTAATGAGTTAAAGCAGAAAATCGATGAGATCGGCACCCAAATCGAGGCAATGTCCGGATCCCTTTATAGTGTGCTCGATGATACAAGAGAGATCAGCGGAGCCATCGAAGGAATTGCTGCTGTGGCAGAAGAATCCGCTGCAGGCGTCGAAGAAGTATCCGCAACTGCTCAGCAATCCAGCAGTTCAATGGAAGAAGTCACAAAAAGTGCCAAACAACTCGAAGAAAATGCTGGCGAACTAAACACATTAATCCAGCAATTCAAGTTGAAGTAGAATTTCAAGATTCGGAGGGTCACGGGGACAGGTACACTGTCCCATTTGCCCACCAGTTGGGACGAAGGACCTGACCCTCTGTCCCGAAAGAGGAGGGTAACCCCACGTGTTAAATATCGGAGACATTCTTTTTCAATTATTTGCACTTCTCGTTCCTCTAAGTTTTGTTGCGGTTCTCGTCTATGTTGTGCGTTTTTCAAGGCGTATCAAACGGGTGGAAGCGAAGTTAGATGAAATTTCAAAAAAGGTAAAGTAAAGACTTGGGAGATGATCTCAAGTCTTTCTTTTTGGGGAATAGTTGTGGCGGCGGATACCATGTAAAAAGGATGCCTCGCGCGCTGGCACCCTACATTTTTACGCTCATTTTTACGTTCCGAAACATGAATGTGGATTGCTCTTGCTTGTTTGTGAGCACCATTGCATCGATTTGAGAAGTGGTATCCTGAAGCTCAACCTCAAGCTGAATCGTTCGCCACGGGTCATGCAAGCCAATCACCGGCGACACTGTTTCGGCTAAAAAAGTTCCACGGGCATCAGTCTCGTCGACAAGTAAATAAACGGCAGCCTCACCCTTCACCTGGACCTCGAATACAATTGTTTCTCCACCTTTAACGCCTTTTGGCGAAAAAACAAAACCTTCATTTTCCTCGGCACCCTTTGTTTTTACCTCATATGTACCTTCCTCAACTTTTACCACCGTCGCACTCACACCAAAAAAAGGCGACTTCTCCGCAGCACTCAAGGGCGAAATAGATATAAATAATAACGCTATACTAAGTAAAGTTTTAATTTTTATCATGAAAACCTCCTTTGGAAAACAAGCCTGTCCCATTTTAGTATGTGGAAAAAGGAGGAAAATATGTGAGGGCATATAAAAAAGCAACCGGCAAATGACCGATTGCTTTTCACAAATTTATTTGATTTCCAAATGTGTTTTCAAACGAGTTGAGACGGCTTGGCGTTCCTCTTCGGAGACGATCCAGTACCATGCGTCAAGGGTTTGACCAATACCATTAATACTGAATTGCTCAATGTTATGGCGAGCATCCTTATATTTCGATTGGATGGTTTTCATTTCATCAAAGGAAACATCGGTTGTTACATTCGTGCCAAGGACACCAAGGATGTCATCAATTTTTGTGACAGAAGTGAAGTTTGCGCCTTTATCGATAATCCCTTGGATCACCTGCTTTTGGCGATCCTGTCGACCGAAGTCACCACGAGGATCGTCATAACGCATCCGCGCATAACTAAGGGCTTGTTGACCGTTTAAGGTCTGTGGACCTTCACCGAATGAGGCACCATCATAGGAGAACGCAAATGTGCTGTTCACCTGAACGCCGCCAAGAGCATCAACGATTTGCTGCAGACCTTCCATGTTCACCTTCACATAGTAGTCAATTGGTACATCTAAAAACTTTTCGACAGAATTGATTGTCATATCCACACCACCAAATGCATACGCATGGTTGATTTTATCCTGAACGCCTTTGCCGACAATTTCAACGCGCGTATCACGCGGAATGCTTAACATTTGCATGGATTTCGTATGTGGATTAACGGTAACCATGATTAACGAATCGGTACGACCCTTGTCGCCCGCGCGTTCATCCACACCCATGAGCAGGATTGAAATCGGTTCCGCTTTTGAGATATCAATATCCTTCGTACGTAGGTCGGATGGAGCACGGTCACTATGCATTTTTCCAACCGTACTGGCAACAGATTGATATAAATAAACGGCGTACCCACCGATAGCTAAAAATAAAACAAGGGCGACTGTTCCAACAACTTTTGGCCATTTTCGTTTCGTTTGTTTCGAATGGCGATTAACTCGACTCATTTTTATCAACACCTTTATCATAGTTTACTAGCTGATTAAAATAGTACACAAGTATTAGACGTTTGAGAAGAGGAAAAGTTACATAAATGTCGAAAAAAGTAATTTTGGAGCACGCGAATTGTCGAAGTGAGGGGAATAGGTTGTGAGAAGATGCAAATATTGGGGAGGGAGATGGAAATTCGCAGGCGGTGATGCAATATTTTGGTGATGACGCAAAAATCAGCAAAACGACGCATAAATCTTGAGCGCGACGCAAATATCGGCAAAGTGATGCAAATATCTCGAGCACGACGCAAATAGTTGTAAACCGACGCATAAATCTCGAGCGCGACGCAAATATTTGTAAACCGACGCATATATCTGTGAGCCGACGCAAATATTGGCAAACCGACGCATAAATCTCGAGCACGACGCAAATCCTCCCACGATAAATCAAATGTCAACGACAAAGATACAATTATACTTCCTATTTCGTATCCCAATTACTTAGTTACTAAAATAATTTTTTAAAAAAGGTCAAATAAAGAAGGATTTTGCCGAAAAACATAGAATTTATCCAATAACAATTGAAGGAGTTGAGAAAAATAAAAAAACGAGAAAAATCACTTACGATTAGAAAAACAGAAGCTTTAAGGAGGAGAATTTTAACCAAGCACCCGATATACGATGCTGTAGAGGAAAACTATCGGCTTCTAACCAGCGGCTATAATGGAGAAAAATCATTAGATTATTATTTAAAGTTTTTCCCCGATAAGAATTACAATATTATAAACGGACTTCGCTTGCCGGACTACTCAACAAACACCTATTTTGAAATTGATTCACTCATTATTTCCCCCCACTATGTTCTTGATGTAGATGCGAAAAACCACAAGGGAGAACTACACTTCGACCACCACTTTGAACAAATGCACCAAACCTATGATAACATCAAAAAAACCTATACGTGTCCACTCACCCAGTTGTCTCGTCATCGCCTTCAGCTTAAAAGATTATTAGATGCAAATAAAATCACAGTACCTCCAATTGATTCACTCGTTGTAATTACAAACCCTTCGACAAGTATCAGTGTGTCTGATTACCATCCAGGTGCAAAAAATATTATTCGTGCCCCGAGCCTTATTTCAAAAATGGACCAATTTGAAAAAAAGCATAAGAAAGTGGTTTTGGAGAAAAAGGAAATCCAAAAGTTAGTAAGACTTCTGAAGAAGCTTCATACTCCTTTGGATAAGAACATTCTTCAAACATTTCGTATTCAAGCAAGTGATCTGATAAATGGAGTCTTTTGCCCGGTATGTGATGCTCTACCTATGAAGCACTCACAGGGTAAATGGTGCTGTACAAATTGTGGTCATACCTCGAATGATGCTCATTTAAGAGCGATACTTGATTATTTTTTATTAATTGATAATTCGATAACAAACAAAAAGCTAAGGGAGTTCTTGTTGTTGCCATCAAGAACAACCGCAACCAGAATTTTACGATCAATGGGACTTGAAAAAACAGGGGAAAAAAAGGGGACTAAATACCATATTCCAGTGGAGGAATTATTGGAAATGTGCCGGGATCTATATGTGAAGTAAGATACGAAGTGATACAGCCAGCTAAGGGGTAGCTGGCTTTTGATTTGTCATCTTAAAGTGCCATTATCATTGTTGAAGACGGAAATCGAGGGTGAAGACGGGCAAATCACACAAGTCGTGCAAATATCGGTAGATCGACGCAAATATCTCAGGCGCGACGCAAATAAACCGAAAGTGACGCATTAATGTGAGAACCGACGCAAATACCTGTGCACCGCCCCCCCAGTTTTGCCACTGCCTGTCGGTTTGTCTATAATATTCTTATTATAATCTTTTTTCAAAGATTGGGGGAAGTCAAATGGCTGCGGATATTGTCGTTGTAGGTAGCTTGAATGTGGACATGGTGGTGAATGTGAAACAGCGTCCGGAATGGGGCGAAACGGTCCTGGGGCACGGATTTTTTACGGGTAATGGTGGAAAAGGCGGCAACCAAGCGTATGCGGCTTCGAAGCTTGGGGCATCGGTTGCGATGCTCGGATGCGTCGGAGAGGACATTTTTGGTGAGCAGCTTTTAAAAGGCTTGAACGAAGTCGGAGTGGATACTTCTTATATCGAAAAGATTCACAGTGTTTCTTCAGGTGTGGCTGTCATAAGCGTGAATGCAGATGGGGAAAATAGCATCATTGTTTCACCGGGGGCGAACGACCACGTCACGCCTGAATATGTGAGAAAACACGAGCAAGTCATCCAAGAGGCGAAGCTTGTGATGATCCAACTCGAGATTCCTCTGGAAACAGTTCTTGAAGTTGCAAATATCGCTCATACACATAATGTTCCGGTAATGCTCGATCCTGCGCCGGCACAGAAACTTCCAGACGAGCTTTATAAAAAAGTGACCTACCTCGTTCCAAATGAGAGCGAGCTAGGAATTGTGGCCGATGCAAAAATTTCGAATGTGGAAACTGCAAAAACGGCAAGCACCAAACTCCTGAATAAAGGTGTCGACACCGTATTTGCAAAGCTTGGTGGTAAAGGCGTTGTCGTGTTGAAGGGCACAGAATCGTTTTTTGTCGACCCCCACACTGTGACTGCAGTTGATACTACCGCAGCGGGTGACGCATTTGCGGGCGCGCTCGCAACAGCACTCGTTTGCGGGAAAAATTTGCGCGAAGCAACTGAGTTTGCAAACACCGTCGGAGCCCTAACTGTAACAAAAAAAGGCGCACAAGCCTCAATGCCAACTTTGGAAGAAACGCGAGAATTTAGGAGGTAAACCAACTATGAAGAAAATTATTTTTGATGTGGATACGGGAATTGATGATGCGATGGCGATTGCCTATGCCGTGAACTCACCGGAGCTTGAAATTATTGGATTAACGACGAGCTACGGAAATGTTGCGGTTGATGAGGCGACACGAAACACGCTAGCCGTTTTGGAGAAGCTTGGAAAAAGAATCCCTGTATTTGCGGGTTCGGCAAAACCCCTGACACGTGGAAATCGAGAAGGTTTTGCGAAAAAAGTACACGGGGAAGATGGTTTAGGAAATGTGTTGGATTTTGAACCTGCTGCATCCGCTGAAACCCAGTCTGCGGTTGATTTTATCATTGAACAGGTAAAAGAACTTCCAAATGAGGTGACGATTATTGCCGTAGGCCCATTGACAAACCTGGCTCTTGCGATTCAAAAAGCGCCGAAGATTATTGGGCAAATTTCCGAGGTGGTAATTATGGGTGGCGCGGTCTTTGTTCCAGGAAACACGACCCCACACGCAGAGGCGAATATTTTTACCGACCCTGAAGCCGCAAAAATCGTATTGTCTTCGAGCTTACCGATAACCATGGTTGGGCTAGATGTGACGATGCAGACCTTGTTGCCGAGGGATAAGGTGGAGGCATGGAGGAATTCTGAGACCGGCGAATTTTTTGCGGACATGGTTGGTTTTTACCTTGATTTCTATGAATCCGTTAACCCGGGAATCGGTGGCTGTGGCCTCCACGACCCGTTGGCGGTAGGTGTGGCCATTGACTCAAGCTTCGTAAAGACGAAATACATAAGTGTCGAAGTTGTAACCGAAGGAAAAGAAGATGGTAGAACGGTGCCAAACCCAGATGGAAAACCGAAAATCCAAGTGTGCACAGAAGTTGACGCTCCAAACTTTTTAGATCACTTTTTAAAAAGAGTGCCGGTCTCCAAATAGAAATTTCAAGCCCATGCTACAAAAAGAGTAGCATGGGTTCAATTGTTGTAATATTGTTATAATATATGAACTTTGAAGGATCCCGGGGACAGGTTCATCGTCCCGGGTAAAAAATGGTGGGACAAAGAACCATCCGTCCCATGAAAAGGTGGCATTGTAATGGAACAGCAAGTTGTGGCATTTTTGAAAGAGAAAGAGTCTGAAATGGTGGAGGTTTTGAAAAGCCTTGTGGAGTTGGAATCTCCGTCACATGATAAAGAAGCGGTGGACCAGGTGGGTGCGCAGGTTCAGAAGCTTTATAAAAAATATGTTGGCGGTCGGGTCCAGAAGTTTGATAATGAGCATTTTGGTGACCATTTTCGCTGTGAGTTTGGCGAGGGTGACAAGCAAATTTTAATTTTAGCGCATATGGATACGGTTTGGCCAATGGGTACGCTTGGGGATCTCCCATTCTGCATTGATGGTGACAAGCTTTACGGACCGGGTTCATTTGATATGAAGGGCGGCATCGTGCAAGGACTGTTTGCCCTAAATGCTCTTAAAACACTTAAGGTTCCTTTGAAAACAAAGGTTGTCATGCTGTTTACGACGGATGAGGAGATTGGAAGTGAGTCCTCACGCGAGTTAATCGAAGCAGAAGCGAAAAAAAGCAAATATGTCCTTGTTTTAGAATCCGCGGCAGCCTCCACCAAAGGAATGCTTAAAACCTCACGCAAAGGTGTCGGCATGTTTACAATAAAGGTAACGGGTCGTGCTGCGCACTCCGGCATTGAGCCTGAAAAAGGAATAAGTGCAATCGAGGAACTTGCCAAACAAACCCTTTATTTGCACGGATTAACGGACTTCGAAAAAGGAACGACCTTAAATATCGGACTAGTAAAAGGCGGGAGTGCATCCAACGTGGTCGCTGCAGAAGCAGAGGCTGAATTGGATCTACGCGTGAAAAATATCGCCGAATTTGATCGAGTCATTCCGTTGATTCAAGGCCTGACGCCATCTAAGGAAGGCTTAACAATCGAGGTAACGGGTGGCATCAATCGACCGGTAATGGAAAAAACGCCGGAAATCACAAAAATGGTTGAAACAGCAAAGGAATTGGCGAAGGAATATCTAGGTTTTGACTTGGAAGAACAAGCAAGTGGCGGCGGTAGCGACGGTAGCTTCGCATCGCAATTTGCCCCAACCTTAGATGGGCTAGGACCAGTTGGTGACGGGGCTCATGCCTCAAATGAGCATCTGCTCATATCGCAAATGCCAGTAAGAAGTGCGCTCGTAGCGCTACTTATTGAAAAACTGGCGAATGAGTAAAAATGGAGGGGGAAATCGCGAGGGATGTGCGTCACTAACGGTGAGATATGCGTCGTCGAACCTTATACGCAGCTTCATCCCAAAATTCACCCTGTTCCAACGCAAACTTTGTCGAAGAATTACCGAATTATTTAGACAACTACCCGCGATACTGTTATAATATTCCTCATTAATCAATGTGAGGTTATGAACATGTATTTTAACAAGGAAGAGTTTCAAAGCAAACATCAGAATCACGGAAGGCTATTGGTGAGTTGCCCGGACCAACCGGGGATCGTGATGGCCATCTCTCAATTTTTATATTCGTACGATGCGAATATTATTGAATCCAGCCAGTATTCTACACACCATCAGGAAGGAACCTTTTATCTTCGCATCGAATTTGACTGCCCGTCCTTGGCGGAGAAACAGTCAGAGATGGAGTCTGCATTTTTGGGGGTTGCTGAAAAATTTTCAATGAAATGGAAGCTAATCAACGTCCAAAATGTGAAAAGAACGGCAATCTTTGTTTCCAAGCAGCTCCACTGTTTGCATGAGCTTTTATGGGAATGGCAAAGCGGCGACTTGATGACGGACATTGCGGTTGTCGTGAGTAATCATGAGGATGCGAGACCTGTTGTTGAAAATCTTGGGATTCCGTTTGTTTACATTCCAGCGAACAAAGATATACGCAAACAGGTTGAGGAACAACAATTACAGCTTTTAAAAGAATATGACATTGATTTGATCGTGCTCGCGCGCTACATGCAGGTATTAACACCAGATTTTGTCGCGGCATATCCAAATCAAATTATTAACATCCACCACTCATTCCTGCCGGCGTTTGTCGGAGCGAGACCATACGAGCGCGCATATACACGCGGGGTAAAATTAATCGGGGCGACCTCCCATTATGTAACAAATGACTTGGACGAGGGCCCGATTATTGAACAAGACATCGCTCGCGTTGATCACCGTGACGATGTGGCAAGACTGAAAAAACTCGGTCAAACCATCGAACGAAGCGTCCTTGCATCGGGAGTCAAATGGCATCTCGAGGACCGAATTATTGTGGATCATAATAAGACAATTGTGTTTTAACTTTATTCATTAGAGGTCTTCATAAATTTTATGGGATTGAATCAAGTTATTATTGGTATATAATTTTTAATTAGTAAATCAGGAATGAATAAAGTTAAAGCCTCCGGCGGATGCCACGATTTTTTTTTTGAGGAAATTTTTCGAGCAGGGCTCGAAAAAAATCGGGCGAAATACGCCAAGGCGTATTTGATAAAGTAGGACATCACGTGTGTGGTGTCCTTTTTTATGGGATTTCACATAGGTTTTGTCGAAAAGTGTAACTTGGCACTATGTAAAGATTGTAAAGATAGGTTATATTATATATAGAATATATTTAGCATGGAGGACGAACAGTGGCTTACCAATTGAATGAGTGTTTTAAAATGTTTAGTTTAAATTCGAATTCAAAACTAGCTGAGGAAATGGCGACGTTACTTGGCTGCGAGTTAGGAAAAAGTTCAGTATCTCGGTTTAGTGACGGAGAAATACATATTAACATAGAAGAAAGTGTACGTGGAAGTGAGGTATACTTGGTGCAATCGACCTCACAGCCAGCAAACGAACACGTGATGGAATTATTAATCATGATTGACGCGCTAAAAAGAGCGTCTGCCAAAGACATTAACGTTGTGATTCCTTACTACGGGTATGCACGCCAGGACCGTAAAGCGCGCTCTCGTGAACCAATCACGGCGAAACTTGTCGCAAACTTACTAGAAACAGCGGGTGCAACCAGGGTCTTGACAATGGACCTTCACGCACCACAAATCCAAGGGTTTTTCGATATTCCTGTGGATCAATTGCTTGGTGTCCCACTTCTTTCTAAATACTTTGCGGCAAAAGAACTTGATGATGTTGTAGTAGTGGCGCCCGACCAAGGTGGGGTTGTTCGTGCAAGGAAATTGGCGAGCCAGCTAAATGCGCCGATTGCCTTTATTGATAAACGCCGTCCGAAACCGAATGTGGCGCAAATTATGAACATTGTGGGACATATCGAAGGGAAAAATGTCATCATTATCGACGACTTAATTGATACAGCCGGAACGATAACCATTGCTGCGAAAGCCTTAAAGGAAATGGGTGCAAAGGGAGTTTACGCATGCTGTACCCACCCAGTCCTATCTGGCCCGGCGATTGAAAGAATTGAATCTTCACCAATTGAGGAATTGGTAATCACAAATACCATTCAATTACCAGAAGAAAAACAAATTGATAAAATCACAACCATTTCCGTGGCACCATTGCTAGTCAATGCAATCGACCGCATCCATAACGAAAGAGCTGTGAGTCCTTTATTTGAATAATTTTACCGAGCTGTTCCAGATTAGTGGGGCGGCTCTTTTTTGTGGGATTGAAAAGATGATTGGTGGACCACATATTAGTCAATATCGGCTAACGATGATAAAAATGGATTATCGCCGATAGGGCTAACACAGCAACCGTTGTGACGAAGCATAACGTTTAATTCAAAGGCATTTGGTTCTTGTTTTGGTGAATTTGGGAATAATATGAATATTGACATCAAATGTAAGTGCCGTATGATTTAAAAAATACAGCAATGCGATAAACATTACGTTTATTGACATGCTTACATTTACCGGATGCAGTAATTTATAACGAAAGGACACACACATATGACATTTTTAGAAAAAATCAAACCACACTTACTTTCAGATGATATCTTGATTCAACAAACTGTCTTGCATGCGCTACATGAATATCCGAACGTTCCCGAGGAATGGACAGTCCAGTTATTGAAGGAAGCAATCAGAAACGAAGAGAAGCAATCCTACATTTTAATGTATCTAGATAATCAAACAATAAATGAGGAAGCGCTCAATATTCTGATCGACAATATCCCAACAATGAACCTGAATAAGCGTCACCACGCTTTGAATTTATTAAATAATATTGATACCCCACTTGCTTTTAAATATAAAGAGCAACTTAAAAAGTATCTCCCTAAAAAAATCTGGGCGATCTATGAGGTTATCGAACATGGGATAGAGGAAGACGTTTATTCAATGTACGGAGAGGTATTAAATAAAATTGATCGATCTCCGTCCCGAGAGAATGACTTTTACCCAATGGCAAAAAAACTATCTGAGTGTATTGTAAAAAAAGGGTGGGTAACGGAGGAAGAAATTGATATTGTTTTTTCCGAGGAAGTTAAAGATGATTGGTTCTCCGAAAATGGAATTATGAATGTCTATATGGCCGGGTTACTAAAACTTGAAAAATATATCCCTCTTTTTGCAAGTTTGTTAACAAGAGATGATGCCTTTTTACTGGAGGAGGTTTCGGCAGCATTAATCCGTTTTCATTCGGATCAAGTAGTAAAAGAAGTTGCACCGTATGTAAGAAAACCGGATTCAGTAATATTTGCTGCATCAATTTTAGGAAATATTAAAAGTGAGCTTGCACTTCAAGAGCTAAAAAAAGCCTATCATGAAACGGAAGATTTGGATGAGCAAGAGTCAATCATCGAAGCACTTGGCTCCCATTTTTCAAAAGAGGCACTCCCTGAAATCAACGCCCATATGGAATACGAATATGCCGTTTCTCTAGTTGATATTGAGCAGGTTGCCTACAGCTTCTACACGATTGTGGGGGAAAAACATCCTGATTTACAGGAATGGAAGAAAGTAGCTATGAGTAAAGAAATGCAATTCAACAAGGAAATGAAGAAGCCCGAACTTCAAACAGTTCCAGTTAGAAATGAAAATAAAGTAGGCAGAAACGACCCTTGTCCATGCGGTAGTGGAAAGAAATATAAGAAATGTTGTGGAAAATAATGATACAAGGTTGAATCCTATTTTAGGGTCTGCCGTTGTTTATTGTTTTTCGGCTCGAAATGTTGTAAACGTCTATATAATTAAGGATGTTAATACATTATTTCAAAAAAGAGGAACTAACATTAGTATTTTTCTAGTCTAGTTATCTAAAGGATGCTCTATTTAACTTGTAACTGCGGATGGCGGCTGACCATCTCCCTAGAGAAGGGAGGTGGGAAAATGAACATGACCTCTTTTTCTTCGTGTTGAATATGTTTTTCTGGGCATTTGTTAGGTGGTAAATCTGGGTTGGAATTGAGTTGTTGAGTAGATAAAACGGGTGATCATGAACCAAAAATCTGCTAGCGCCGATAGAACCAAATTATCGGCTATAGACGTATTGTGGATGATCTAGCACCACCTAAAAAACTATCAAAAACAAATAAAAAAGGGAAAACCACAATTTTGGTTTTCCCTTTTGATCTAAATGCTACTTGTCAAACATAGAAAAAAATAGCCGTCCAGGGTTTTTTTGTATTTACTTACAATATTTCCCTTCGAGTTTGCAATCAACCTGGGCACAGATGTCGCGTCACTGAATAAAAAGGTGGGACGATGAACCTGTCCCCATGACCCGGACAACGAACCCGTGTCCCTACGAAGCCTTCTGCCCTTCCAGGACCTGCACCTTTGTTTCTTTCGGTGCCTTCATGAAGATGAGATTCATGATGATGGCTGTTAGGCTACCTATGACGATTCCGTTGTTGGTTATGATTTGGATGCCTTCTGGCAGGCTTGCGAATAGGGTTGGGACGGTTGTGATGCCGAGTCCCATTCCGATTGAGCATGCCATGATTAATAGATATTCTTGTGATGAAAAGTCAACTTTACTTAGCATTTTGATGCCCGCAGAGATGACCATTCCGAACATTGCGAGCATTGCGCCGCCGAGAACTGGTGTTGGGATGACGGTTGTGAACGCGCCTACTTTTGGGATGAACCCAATAATGATTAAAAATGCCCCAGCTGCGTAGATTACATTATTCTTTTTTACACCTGAAAGCTGGATGAGCCCAACGTTTTGTGAGTAAGTTGTATAGGGAAAAGCGTTGAAAATACCGCCTAAAATGGTTGCGATACCTTCTGCGCGGTAGCCCCGTGACAACTCTTTTTCAGATAGTTTTTTTCCAGTGATGTCACCGAGAGCGAAGTAGACGCCTGATGCTTCAACAAGACCGACGACTAGCACAAGAATCATCGTGATGATCGCAGATGGCTCGAATGTTGGCATGCCGAAGTAGAACGGTTTTGGCATATGCATCCATGACGCATCGGTAACCGCTGAAAAATTAACGCTGCCCATAAAATAAGCGACAGTTGTTCCACCAAGTAATCCAAGTAAAATGGCGATTTGGCGCATAAAACCTTTAGCAAAACGATACAACACTAAAATAAACAGCAGTGTTCCAAATGAAAGGGCAAGATTTTGAACCGAACCGAAATCCGCGCTTCCAACTCCGCCCGCCATGTCGTTCATCGCGACTGGAATAAGCGTAATTCCAATGATGGTGACCACTGAACCGGTCACGACCGGTGGGAAATATTTTATCAACTTACCAAAAATAGTTGAAACGAGAACGAGAAACACACCGCCGACTAAAATCGAACCGTAAATTGCGGATACCCCGTATTTTTCGCCAATTGTTATCATGGGTAAGACCGCTGTGAACGTACAGCCGAGCATAACAGGCAGTCCGATTCCGAAGAATTTATTTTTCCATACTTGTAAAAGTGTTGCGATTCCGCACATTAAAATGTCGATTGAAACGAGATAAGTCAGCTGCTCACCTGATAACCCGATCGCGCCACCGACGATGAGCGGCACAACGACAGCGCCTGCGTACATTGCAAGGACATGCTGGATTCCGAGAGAAGCGGTTTTAAGAAGGTTTCCCTGCATTAGCGAACAACCTCCAAGTCCTCAACAAATGTCACTTTTCCACCTTGTAAAGATTGGATGCGAGCAAGAGATTCAACTTTGAAGCCTTTGTCGCGAAGCAATAGACCACCGTCTTGGAAGGATTTTTCAATCACAATTCCGATTCCAGCGGTTTTAGCGCCAGCTAACTCTACGATGTTAGCGAGACCTAGCGCAGCCTGCCCATTTGCCAAAAAGTCATCGATGATCAGCACATTGTCCGTTGGTTCGAGAAACTTTTGGGAAACGGAAATGTCACTTGTTTCATTTTTCGTAAAAGAATGAACGGATGCTGTAAGCAGGTCGTTTACGAGTGTAAGAGATTTCCTTTTTCGAGCAAAAATCACGGGCACACCCAGTTCGAGGGCTGCCATCAGTCCGGGCGCAATCCCGGAGGATTCGATTGTCAGAACCTTTGTGATGCGGTCGTTTTGGAAGCGGCGAGCAAACTCCTTGCCGACTTCGACCATTAACTGTGGATCTATTTGATGGTTTAAAAAGGCGTCGACCTTTAGGACGTGGTCGGAAAGGACGGTGCCTTCGTTGATGATTTTTTGTTGTAAAAGTTGCATTTGGGTTTCCTCCTTAAAATGAAAAAGCCTGAACATCATTGCACTCCTCAAATACGAGTGAGTCAATGACCTTCAGGCTTTAAACGAAGGAAGGTGGAATAAGCATAAAATGCATTCCCATTGCTCACTCATAGTCAGCACATTTGCGGTGCGCTGGTAGAAACTTACGGGCCATATCCCCGTGATTATATGAGTGAATGCCGATATTCAAATGGTATGTACGTATTATATGACGCAAGGTGGGATTTGTAAATGGCGGGAGTTGGAAAAAGGGGGCTGGGGGAGCCACGTCACCAGGGTCAAGGGGACAGGTTCCTCGTCCCAGGACTCGGCGTGTTCGGTGTCGTTGAATAAAATTGAAACAATTATTCTTGTGAAATTGTCTTCATGTAGTTGATGAAGACCTTTTTGACACTATTATTCTCTCGAAAAGGTCTTCATGCAGGTGATGAAGGCCAATTTGACACTATTATTCTACTGGAGAGGTCTTCATACAAGTGATGAAGACCTATTTGAAAATAGTATCCTCTCGGAAAGGTCTTCATGAGGTTGATGAAGACCTATTTGCAACTAGTATTCTCTCGAAAAGGTCTTCATAAGGTTGATGAAGACCTATTTGCAAC
>NZ_LMBW01000003.1:74000-81231 GCF_001439915.1 Fredinandcohnia humi
TGGAAAGGTCTTCATGAGGTTGATGAAGACCTATTTGCAACTAATATTCTCTTGGAAAGGTCTTCATGAGGTTGATGAAGACCTATTTGCAACTAGTATTCTCTCGGAAAGGTCTTCATCCTGCTTATGATAGATTATTTGATTTTCTTAATCTTTGAAAAAGCACCTCATTCGGTTTTGTAAGTCACCTTGTTACCAGTATTTACACAAAGGAACTTAATCCGCATGATGGAGAGAAAATGCTTCTGTAGAAAATGTGACAACTCATCAACCATTACAAAATTTTTTTATTTTTGTTAACCACTTAACAGATCATGTCTGAGTCTGGACTAGGAATTTTCCTAAGTCTCGTTAAAAGGGATGCACAGATTGTGCATTCCCTTTAAGTCTGTGGTCTTATCCATTACGTGAAGCCGCAATTACCGCTTCATTAAAAAGCTTTCCCATTTGCAAAAAACCACTTACAAAATAAACGCGTCAGATAAAAGGTAAGAAATAATGAAATCCAAGTAGTATACCAACCCCAATGTATGTACGTGATAAGCTCGGTGTATTTTTCTATAAAAATTTCAGTAATAGTTAACACTGTGCAGAATGCAACATAGTAACTTAATTGAATAAGGGTACTGCGGTTATTCGGGTACCTTACATTAAAAAGGGCACATACAACTGGAAATGCAAAATACTCATATGTGAAGCTTGCCCGATTGACAGTAGGAAATAAACGTATAGGGTATTCAAGCAATCCTAACTCAACGACCAACAAACCAGTGAAAATGGTAATAACCTGTTTGAATAAAAACGCAACTACTGCCAGACGAATTTTGTTTTTGGGGATCAAAAAAAGAATTCCGGTTGCTATGATGTGAACAGCCAACAAAATCCACCATTCAATTCTCATTGGTTATCCACCGTTTGCTTGAATAGCTTTTTTGATGATAAAACCAGTTACAACAAACCTGGCTCACGAAAAAAAGAAATCCGATGTAAACTAGCATCCAATACCATGTCATGGTTTGATATTCCAATAATTGCGTGTATCGCTCGATTAGAATATCAATGACTGTGACGATCGTGACTGATGCGAAAAATGCTATCCGGCGAAACCGGGAATTGTTCATTTTTCTTTGATGGACATAATAGATGGAAAACAAGATTGGGTAGAAAAAACAATTGATGGTAATAGGTAGACCTGTTGCTTTAGGGAACTCCCTGACTGGTGCACTTATTAACCCATAATAAAAAGAAAACATGTCACAAATCCAAATAAATGATTGAAATACGAATAGAGCAAAAAGACCTTCGCGACGAATTTGATGGGGAATCAACAGAAAAAAGCCACCCGAGCCTAATATCCACATCGCTATTAATATAAAATGATCCAACTGCATATTGTGACCACCCTTTATTACATTTAGATAAGGGTTAATATTATCAATTTTCTCGGAACATATGCAAAACGTCGGTCGAATAGGTGAGGAAGGGAGGATGCATTTGTTTCAGGGGTGGACGCAAAAATAGAGACGGGGAAGCAAATATTAGGAGATAGACGCATATCCTGAAAAGTAGTCGCATATAGCCAGGGATAGATGCAAATCCCGATAAAGAGACGCAAAAATCAGGGGAAAGACGCAAAACCTGAAAAAAAGACGCAAATATCAGGGCGCAGACGCATATCCTGAAAAGTAGTCGCAAATAACAGGAAATCGACGCAAATCTTGATAAGTAGACGGCAAATATCGGGGGATAGACTCATATCCCGAAAAAGTGCGCAAATATCAGGGGATAGACGCATATCCCGAAAAAGAGACGCAAATACCAGAGCCCAGACGGAAATCCTGAGGTAATAACGCAATTTTGACCAACCCACGTCGTAAGAATACGAAAAAAGGCACTCCCCCATACAAAATGAGAGAACGCTATTTTTCGAATCGATCTTTTTATCGATCATACCCCTCCACAAAATCCTTCAACACATGTACAGATTGTATGCAGTCACTTAAAGATGACCACTCCGCTGGGTTGTGACTGATGCCGTCTCTACTTTGGACGAAAATCATCGCCACCGGTAACACATGTCCGACGATCATCGAGTCGTGACCTGCACCACTCGGTAAATACACCGGCTCAATCCCTTGTGCACGGACAGATTTTTCGAGTTTTTGCTGCATTTCCTCATTCATCGGAACGGGTGCTTCACGTAATGTCTCTTCATATTGAAAACGGGTCTCATGCGCCGCGGAGATTGACTTTGCTTTTTCAATCACCAAATCAACGAGTTGATCCCGCGTTTCTTTTTTAATATCACGGATGTCGACAGTGAGTCGCACCTCACCAGGAATAACATTCACGCCGTTTGGCAGTACGTCAACCTTTCCAACGGTTGCGACCGCGGATGAGCTAACTATCTCAGGCAACGACTGGATCTCATAGATGAACTGACTCGCTGCAACCAACGCATCCCTGCGGTCGTCCATTGGCGTGTTGCCCGCATGTCCAGCACTCCCCGTAAATGTCATTTTTAACCAACAAGGTCCCGCGATGCCTGATACAATTCCGACTGGAACCCCAGCACGCTCCAATCTTTTTCCTTGCTCAATATGTATTTCTATAAATGCCTCAAGCTTTGAGAGATCCCTTTTTGAATTGAAAAAATCGTCAACCGAAAGCCCGATGCCCTCTATAACTTTTGAAAATGGCTCACCATGTATATCTTTTTTCTGAAGGAGTTCCTCTCGTGTTGCCTCACCAATCATCGATGAACTTCCACTAAAACCACCGTTAAATCGGGCGCCTTCTTCGTCTGTAAAAATAACCACCTCAAATGGACGTTCCGGCTCAAAGCCCGTTTGTTTCCAAGCCTCAGCAACCTCGAGTGCCGCAAGCACACCAAGTGGGCCGTCAAAATGTCCACCATTCGGAACACTATCAACATGTGAGCCTGACAGGATAGCAGGTAGACTTAGATTTTTACCATTCATTCTTCCGAATACATTACCTGCCCCGTCTTCGGTCACAGTGAGGCCAGCATCCGCCATCCAATGCTTTACCAAATCTTTTGCAGCCTTTTCTTCATGAGAAAACCCAATTCTGTGTGAGCCGTTGTCAGAGGTTAACCCGATTTCCGATAGAGCGGCAAGTCGTGACGCAAGGCGTTCACCACTCACACCATTTTTATCTAGGGAAAAATCATAATCTGACATCAATTTTTCATATAAGTTCAATGTGGAGCGCTCCTTTTAATAGAGTTTTTTATATTCTATCATAAAGGTGGAAAAATAATAGGAACAAGTGTTCCTGTTTTACTAGTAATCTATTATCAGAAATGTTAAAATAGGGGTACAGTTACATAAAGCGGGTGGGCGGTTAGCCACTTCCTATTGAAGGGAGGTGGTCAGATGACGACATACGAGGCAATGTCTGTGGCACTGCAATCTAATTTAGTTTTGCTAGGGCTCATAACAATTGTGGTCATGTTGGTCGTTGCAAACAAAAAGAAGTAACCGCCCCGCCACTCCAAGGTAAGGGTAGTTACTTCCTTTTGATTAACACCTAAATATTCTTTGGGCAAGCCGCTCACTTTGCGGCATGTAATTGTGTTGATCGGGTGTTCACGCACCTGATCTTTTTTATTATATCTTTATTATAAGGGTTATAAACGCTTAATTCAACTTCTTCAGGTAACAGGAGTGACAAAAAACTGAATATCGTTACAAACAAAAAGAAGTAACCGCCTCACCTAGTCCAAAGGTTTGTGGGTGATTACTTCATTTGGTGATTCTCCAAACGTTGGTTAGCCGCTCGCTTTACGGCATTTAATTGTGTTGATCAGGTGTTACCAGCACCTTTATTATACCCCATTCCTAAGCGGGTTGATACAAAATCACTACAATTTTGGTTAGTGCTCAATCCTTTCAAGCTAAAGAGCAATTAAGCCCAGCTAGAGCGCAATTTCTTCAACCTAAAGCGCAATCCACGTGAATTAATGCCCATTTCCCCATGCCTGAGTACAATGCACTTCCTCACTCATAACTACCTTGCACATCCAGCACCTTTTTCAGCATTTTCTTCTTTTTTTCCTCGTATTGATCCCGGAAGACGATGGCTTCTTCCTTCGAATAGCCGCTTTCTTCTAATTCGGTTTCAAGCTGCATGTAAATTTGCTCGAAGGCTTCGTCGGTTTCTTTTTCAAACATCTTGAACTCGTTATAATAGCTGCTCATGACCTGCAAAACAGCGATGCCATCGGACGATTCCTCAATGAAATCAGCCTTAGCCCGTGCCAGTAGATCCTTCGCTTTCTTTTTTGTTTCATTTTCTAAATTCTCAAATTCACTCGTATATTTATCTTTTATTTCGGCTAACAAAGGGTCAATCGTTACGGAGGTCTCAACTGCAGGCACCGGTTCGTCAGAAGGGATCTTTTTCATATCCAAAAAGAGCTCACGCTGTGGCAATTTCCCCACCTGAACCGAGACGGGTGCTTTTCCCTGGTGGACATACCAAAACACGCCAAGCTCCACGATGATCGCAAGAAACAGCAACCTTTTAATCATGTCCTCACCTCACCTTACATTGTTGCCCATTGCTGCAATCCTAATCCCTTATTATTCTTGAAAAATGAACCTGGGCTTCAAACAAGCGCTTGTTTAATTCCAAACAATCGTTTGTTTAAACATAGAAACCCAAGCCCGTTGCCCCCAAAGATTCAAACAAACATTTGTATGAATTCAATCAAACGTATATTTGCAAAAAATCATCCTTTTACTATAATGATTTTGCGCAATTTTTTAACAGTCTGGCGCCCCCAGGACTTTACCGATTCCACGGTAACACCATGCTCGGCCGCGATTTCCTTATAGCTTTTATCCTCAATAATTCGTCCCTGAACCCACTTCACTTGGTTTTCCGTTAAACCTTTGCCGTACTCTTCGATTAGATCGACCGAATCATCCTTAGAGAAATCCAAAAGCTTAATAAAAATCTCCTCCCCAGAAGGTTGATAATGCTCCCGGTAGCGAGCCTCTTTTTTTAAATGATCAAGAAGCTTTCCGCGAATCGTCGAAAAAGCAAATGTCGAAAACTCAACCCCTTTTTCCGAATCAAAGCGGGTTGACGCCTCCCAAAGTCCGATTAAGCCAATCTGGTAAAACGTCTCCCTGTCCCCGTACAACTGCAAATTTTTTATCACCTGAAAAATTAATGGTTTATATTGTTCTGCAAGTTCCTCAAATTCCACGCCAAATGGTCCTTTTAAAGAACGCGTTCCTCATGTATTCCGCCGGTAAGTCCAATTTACCCGGGAACGAGGATAGGAGTCCAAAGCGTAAACTTCACGTACGAGGGGGCTGGGAGGGGACCGTATGTAACGTTTGTTATAGTGAAACTTCACGTATGCGTACCCACATATGAAAAAAACATCGAAAAATACACAAAAATGTTAAAAAGTGTGACGAACTTAACAGAATAATGTTGAATGAACAATTATTATAAAGAAAGAAAGACCTAATGCAATTCCACAACTTAGGCCCATACATATAGATTTTGTTTGATACATAATATTGAAAGCGTTTAACCATTTTTGTTTATTCTCCGCTTTTTCCTCTACCGGCAGCCAAGTTCAACATAAACAACTGAATGAGTCATACCTAGGTGTGCAGAAATGTACGCCTCCTTCCAATAGTGTATTAGTCGGAATATTCATTACATATCATTAGTAACATGGTAAACTAGTCTAAAAAGGAGGTTATGTCATGGAACCAATTTTTATTGTTGATGGAGCTCGGTCAGCATTCACTAGTTTTGGAGGTTCATTTTCGGGTACTGGTGCCACCGAGTTAGGGCGCGCCACCGCCATTGAAGCCATGAAGCGCTCCAAGGTTGACCCCGCACAAATTGATCATGTCATTTACGGCAACGTCATTCATACTGAAAAAAATGCATCCTACCTGGCTCGTCATATCGCACTCCATAGCGGCGTTCCTCATGAGGTTCCCGCGTTTATGGTCAACCGTCTATGCGGTTCTGGTTTACAATCTGTCGTATCCGCGGCTCAGCATATTTTAGTAGGAGATGCTAAAATGGTACTCGCTGGCGGAACGGAGAACATGTCCCAAACCCCGTATGCAAATTTTTCACAGCGGTTTGGCGGCTCAAAAATGGGTAATCTTCAATTTGAAGACATGCTGTTGACAACCTTAACCGACCAATACACGGGAAAAGGCATGGGCATGACAGCTGAAAAACTAGCTAAAAAGTATTCAATCTCCCGCGAGGAGCAGGACAAATTCGCGATTGAATCGAATCAACGGGCAGCAAAAGCTTCCGAGAACGGAATCTTTGCGGAAGAAATCATCGCCGTCGAGGTGAAAACGAGAAAAGGTACTATTTTAATAGAAAAAGATGAACACATCAAGCCGAACGCAAATTTTGAGTCGATGGGTAAATTGCGTCCGTCATTCATTGCCGACGGAACCGTCACCGCCGCAAACGCATCCGGAATCAATGACGGGGCAGCATCAGTTGTTGTTGCATGTGAAAAAGCAGTCCGTGAAAATGGACTCACACCTCTTGCAAAGGTGATCTCGTGGGGAGTAGCCGGAGTGGACCCAACCATCATGGGAATCGGTCCCGTTCCAGCGATAAAAAAAGCACTCGAACGCGCAGGACTTAGCCTAGCCGACATGGACCTGGTCGAGGTAAACGAAGCATTCGCTGCTCAATATCTCGCAGTTGAAAAAGAACTCGGACTTGACCGGGAAAAAACAAACGTCAATGGCGGGGCAGTTGCACTAGGCCACCCAGTCGGTGCGAGCGGTGCGAGAATCCTGTTGTCAGCAGCATACGAACTAAGACGCAGAGGTAAACGATACGCAGCCGTAAGCCTCTGCATCGGCGGCGGCCAAGGAATCGCCATGATCATTGAAAATAATAGCTAAAAAGAATAGTCGAGGCCTTCAGAAAAACTCTGAAGGCCTTTTTGATGTGGGTTGGAGGGGGATGATTCCTATTTTTGTGGTAATTAGGAAGATCGTGGTACTCCAAATGCTTTTGAAGGTCACTGTTTCCCTAATTTCTAGGAGAATGGTTGTACTCGAATGTCTTTTGAAGGTCACCATTTTCCTGTTATTAGGAGAATGGTGGTACTCGAATGTCTTTTGAAGGTCACTAATTTCCTGTTATTAGGAGAATGGTGGTACTCGAATGTCTTTTGAAGGTCACCATTTTCCTG
>NZ_LMBW01000003.1:81247-81343 GCF_001439915.1 Fredinandcohnia humi
TTATTAGGAGAATGGTGGTACTCGAATGGCTTTTGAAGGTCACTAATTTCCTGTTATTAGGAGAATGGTGGTACTCGAATGTCTTTTGAAGGTCAC
>NZ_LMBW01000003.1:81362-152616 GCF_001439915.1 Fredinandcohnia humi
TATTTTCCTGTTATTAGGAGAATGGTTGTACTCGAATGTCTTTTGAAGGTCACCATTTTCCTGTTATTAGGAGAATGGTGGTACTCGAATGATTTTGAAGGTCACCACGATGAATGGAAGTAAGGCGCAAATAATTAAAGAGCGACGCAAAAAAATTCTGGAACCACGCAAATATTCGTGGGTCGACGCAAATCCGAGCCACGGCGATGCAAAAAATGAAAATGCAACGCAAATCCGAGTCACGGCGACGCAAAAAATGAAAAAGTTGACGCAAATTCGGGGCCATGAGACGCACAAACTCGGCCACGAAACTAATTCGGGTGTCTCTAAAGAAGATGCCGATGATTTTAACCCAAACCCAAGTTACTCCATTCCAACCAACCCCCACAGCTCAAGCAAATAGGCATTTCGTCGGAAGGAAATCCACTACGAAAATTGAAGTAATAGTAAAGTTTACATGATGAAAAGAGGTCCGACATATGTCTTTAATAGATCTGGAAAGAAACATAATCGAAAAATTCCCACGTATATTTGAAGGAAACCCGGAAGGAATCAAACAAGCTCAAATCGTAGCCGATGCGTTAAAAAAGCTGATTGAACTATGCGGGGACGATCCGAACCGTGATGGGCTCATAGAGACACCACAGCGCGTCGTCAAGGCATTCCTCGAATACACAGAAGGCTACCGTGATGATCCAAAGGACCATTTGAAGAAGGTGTTCGACGTCGCACACCGCGAGCTCGTTCTTGTGAAAAATATCGAGTTCCACTCTGTGTGTGAACATCATTTTGCACCGTTCTTTGGTGTCGCCCATGTCGGCTATATCCCGAATGAAAAAGTAACCGGACTATCAAAGATTGGAAGAATGGTAGAGGGGTACGCGAAACGATTCCAGGTCCAAGAAACGCTGACAAACCAAATCGCGGATGCCATTGAAGAAATCCTGAAGCCCCAGGGCACAATGGTAGTCATCGAAGCGAAGCATATGTGCATGTGTGGGCGCGGAATAAAAAAGACAAACTCCGAAACCACAACCACAGCGACAAGAGGCATATTCGAGCAACGCGCAGATTCACGACTCGAGTTTCTAACACTATTAAATCGATAGAGAACCACAGGGACGGTCTCGTGGTCCCTTGGAACCAGTGGAACCGTCCCTGTGGCCCAAAACAAAAGGCAGGTGATAGTGGTGAGGCACGCAATTATTACAGCGGGAACGAAGGGCTTAGGTAGAAAAGTAACTGAGGAATTTTTAAAAATGGGCTGCTCTGTGACAGTGAATTACAGGAGCGATGAGTTCCGCGTCGAAGAGCTGAAAAAAGAATGGAAGCCCTATTTGGAGGTTATTCAATTTGTCCAAGGGGACGTAACGAGAAAAGAGGACATCACGAATATTTTTACCCAAGCGATGAACCGCTTCGGTCGAATCGACTACCTCATAAACAACGCCGGTCCGTACATTTTTGAGCGAAAAAAGGTAGTAGAGTACGAGGACTACGAATGGAACGAGATGATTGACGGCAACCTCGGTTCGGTGTTTCATTTTCTTAAGCTGACCATCCCTGTCATGCGCGAGCAAAAATTCGGCAGGGTCATCACTTATGGCTTTCAGGATGCGGAAAACTCACCTGGCTGGATGTACAGAGCTGCATTTAGTGCTGCGAAAGTGGGGCTGGTGTCGCTTACCAAATCCGTCGCTCTCGAGGAAGCCGAACATGGAATTACCGCAAACATGGTGTGCCCGGGGGACATCACTGGTGAGATGAAGGAAGCCTCCATCACCGCAGCCCGCACACAAAAAGACCCGGAAACCCCAATCGGTCGCCCCGGAACAGGCGAAGATATTGCCAGAATCATCGCCTTTCTTTGTGAGGAAAACTCAGATTTTATCACAGGAAGTGTGATTTCGGCTTCGGGGGGAGTGAATGTAGTGAATAAAACTGGGTCAAGGGGACAGGTCGACTGAGCCACACTGAGACGTAGGACCTGTCCAATTTTTTAAAAGTATGGAACAGGGTGGTATAGAATGATGACATACGAGGCTATGTCTGTGGCACTGCAATCTAATTTAGTTTTGTTAGGGGTCTTAACAATTGTGGTCATGTTGGTCGTTGCAAACAAAAGAAGTAACCGCCCAACCAGTCCAATGGTTTATGGGTGATTACCTCCATTTGTAATTCCTTTAAAGTTTGGTTAGCCGCTCACTTTGCGGCATGTAATTGTACTGATCAGGTGTTCACGCACCTAATCTTTTTTATTATATCTTTATTATACGCGTTATAAACGGTTATTTCACCTTTTGCAGATGTCATTTGTGGAGAAAAAATCTATTTGGAACCGTTCACTGTCCTCGTGTCTCAAACGAACGAGGTTGTTTCGTAAATTTACTATTTGCATATAATGAAATAAATTTCCGGAAAAGTCTGTACTAATCATAAATTTTAAATTCAAACAAACGTTTGTACGTCAGTTTAACAAAGTGTTAACGTGTAACTTGAATTTCAATCAAACGTTTGATTGGTATGATTTTAAGACTTTGGAAAATGCCTGTTACAGTCAAAATCTCCATAAAAAAGTTATTCTTTTTACACAAACATGTCATCCTCAGCTAAAATCTTGATCATCACAGGAGCACGACTTTCTGAACCATCTATTTTAGAAAATCCAAGTTCCTGGTAGAGCTTTACATGTGGAAACTCAATAATAGCTTTTTCGCCAACCTTCCTTGGATTAGCCGCAATTACTAATATATAGTCAAAGCTCATGTACCGGCAGAAGTCGATAAACTTTTTTAGAATTTGCTGCTCTAAATCATCTTGATCATATTTGTCAATGATAGTTATGAGATCAAGAGTAATGATTTTTCCACTTAATATGGGATCCGAAATCACTTTCAATAAATCATATATTCCTCATCCCCGGAAATAGCATATGCACTAAAAAGTAAATCTTGGTCACTATCCATTTCATTGCCGTTATAATAATGGAATGAAAGATGACCAATTTCAATTTCATCCTTAAAATCATCGTCTAAAAATGTTGTGATTTTGCCATATCCACTCACCATATTCAAATCTGCATCGAACGAAAAGGAATGCTCAATATTAAAAAAATCAATATTCAACAGGGATCAACTCGCTTTATGTGATATCTTGTCTAATTAAATACTATCATATTTCTCGGTACCAAAGGAACCTTCCCACTGGTCCCGAAAGTCCCAATTCTATGGTAAAATAGTTCTAGTCGAAAAATGTAAAACATTGTAGAAATATAGCCGATAATGTTTATATACATATGGGAAAGAGGGGCATTATGAAAGTTAAAATAAAACTGAGTTTACTAGTTTCTTTATTGTTGATAGCTCTGCTTGTTTCAGGAGGTTTATTCATTTTACTACAAAATGAAGCAGAGAAGTTATATAAAGATATAGAAGCTCATCAAGCTTTACAATTAACACTGAAGTCTATCGAATATCGTTTTACAGGGATTTCCAATGACGAAAGAGGGTATCTTCTGACTGGGGATGAGGAGTTCGTAACTGGAACCCAGAATAAAGAAAAAGATATTGAGCAATATTTTTCAGACATTCAAAAAATAAACCTAGATGCAGAAGATATGAAAGCACTAGAAGAAATCCAGAATAACCTACAAACCTATTTTGAATCAAATAAAAAAGTGGTAGAGGCTTACAGAAGTGGTGAGCAGGAAAAAGCTCTTGGGATCCATATGGAAGAACAAAGAACCATCAGAAAAAAATTGGTGGACCCTTCGATTGAATCACTAATAAAAGAAGTAACCGAAACAATTGATAGAGATACAGTCGCATTGGAAAAAATGCAAGAGTGGAGTTCGATCGTTTTATATGGAGTCATTCTTGTATCCGTTGTTGGTGGGATTTTTACTTCATCCCTAATCATAAGATCAATTAATAAACCAATTATGATTATGAATAGACGCTTAAAGGAAATTGCAGAAGGTGAGGCCGACCTCACACAAGCCATATCAATAAAGACAAAGGATGAATTAGGGGAAATGGCGTCATCCTTTAATCTGATGGTGAGTAAGTTAAGAGATTTAGTCAGACAGGTAGCGGTGAATGCCGAGCAGGTTGCCGCAGCTTCGGAACAGTTATCAGCAAGCTCCGAAGAATCAACAAGAGCAACAGAAGTCATTGCTACAACCGTTCAAGAAGTAGCAGCTGGGACGGACAAACAGGTTAACAGCTTGGACGAAACCAATCAAACGATCATAGATTTATCTTCTTTAATTAGGCAAATTGCAGCAAGCTCAGAAATCGTTTCAAATACATCAGTTGAAGCGTCGGATAAAGCCATTGATGGCAACCATTTAGTTTCAGGAATTATTAACCGAATGAACGAAATCAGTCAAACCGTGAACCAACTCTCTGAAAAAGTAAAAACATTGGGAGAAAGCTCCAATCAAATTAACCAAATCATTGGAGTCATCACAGGTATTGCCGATCAAACCAATCTATTAGCTTTAAACGCCGCAATTGAAGCTGCAAGAGCAGGAGAACACGGGAAAGGATTTTCCGTTGTTGCAGATGAAGTTCGAAAACTGGCAGAACAATCATCCACCTCTGCACAACAGATTTCATCTCTCATTGCTGGGATTAAAACAGATACAGAGGAAACCGTCCAATCAATGAGTGACACGACAACAAAAGTGTCCGACGGAATCACATTTATTCAGGATGTGGGAAGTTCATTCAACCAGATCGGTCAATCCGTACAAGAGGTTACTTCCCAAATTCAAGAAATTACATCAGCGGTGCATGAATTATCAGCAGGAGCAGAGCAGATGGTGAAGAGTATGGAAGTTGTAGCTGACATCACTCATGTAACCTCTGAAGGAACTCAAAACATGTCAGCATCAACAGAAGAACAACTCGCGGCAATGGAAGAAATAACAGCATCCTCTTCTTCCTTAACCCAAATGGCGGAAGAATTACAAGAATTGATTAAGAAGTTTAAAATATAGGGGGGACAGGTTCCTTGTCCCACCAATAAACTCGAAGACTAGCAATTGCTAGTCTTCTTTTGTTTAACGTACTGAAAAAGCGGGGCCTGTAGGAAAATGAATCGCTATCGCGCAATTATTCCTGCCGAAAGCGCAATTCTACAAATTAAAACGCAATTATCCAAAATAAAACGCAAATAACACCACGAAAGGCGCAATTCCCCTTTATCGTATTCCCAGGCTAGGAACCAGTAGAACCATACCCAGGGTTCCCCCGTGATCACAACTTGTACCCACAACACTTCATCCCTTTACCCTATCAAAGGGTCGATGAACCTGTCCCCGTATCCCACCTTCGTCCTATATATTACCCCTCCAATTCTCCCGAAACGACAAATTCCAACAGGGCCTCATCCCATTATTAGCCATATTTTACTATGACTTTTAGTGCTAGTTCCAGAAATAGTAATTTAGTATAGTATGAATATCCTGAAAATTTTGTAACGTTTTGTGGTCGAAATTTTCGGGAAGAGAGACTTTTTTTCCGATTTTCATAGTTTTATAGGCTTTTATGTAAAAGGGAGGATGAAAATGGCTAAAAGAATTACAGCATTATTACTAGTTTTACTACTAGCATTTAGTGGCAGCGGTTTTGCTTTTACAGGCGGATTTATACCGAAGCAGCTAGATGCACAGAAACCGGCGAGCGAGATCACAAATCGTGAAGCGACAGATGTCCCGAATGTTGACCCTGACCAAGAGGTGCGTGTTGTCGTTGAAATGGACGGCGATGCTCCGGTTGAAGTAGCGACGAAAAAGGGTAAAAAGTACGATAAGCTTTCAAAGGGAGAAAGAAAGCAACTCGAAAAAGCTGCGAAAAACAAGCAAAAAGCAGCGAAGGATAAAATCAAAGGGAAAAAAGTGAACATTAAATACGAGCAAGAATTTGACGCCATTGTAAATGGCTTCAGTGGAAAAGTAAAACATGGGGATATCGCAAAAATCAAAGAAGTCCCTGGAGTAAAAAATGTTTACATAGCAACAGAGTACGAGCTTTCAGATGAAGAAGCAGACATGAAATACAGTAAGGAGCTAGTTGAGGCACAGCAAGTATGGCGTGACTTCGACTTTAAAGGCGAAGGAATGATTGTCGGAATCATTGACTCCGGAATTGACCCAACTCATAAGGACTTTGTTTTAACCGATCCTGACTCAGCCGATCTATCAGAGGCTGACGTTAACAGCGAAATCTCTGAGTCTGGCCTTCCAGGAAAGTTCTGGACTGAAAAAGTTCCTTACGGTTGGAACTACATGGATAATAATGATCATATTGCCGATCTAAATGCGGATACAAATATGCATGGTATGCACGTAGCTGGAACAGTTGCGGCAAATGGTGACGAAGAAAATGGTGGCATCCAGGGGGTTGCTCCAGAAGCCCAATTACTCGCATTACGTGTATTTGGTGAAAATGTAGCATCAACTTACGGAGATATTTACATTAAAGCAATTGACGATGCAATTAAGCTTGGTGCAGACGTTCTTAACATGAGTCTTGGCTCCACAGCTGGATTTGTAGATGCAGAATCTCCAGAGCAACAGGCAGTTAAGCGTGCAGTTGATAATGGTGTTGTCATGTCCATTTCCGCGGGTAACTCGAATTATTTAGGTAGTGGCTCAGCTTTCCCATATCCATATGCGACTAACCCTGACTATGGTGTAGTTGGATCACCTGGTGTATCCTATGATTCTCTTCAGGTTGCATCATTTGAAAACACAAACATGACAGTTGACGCAGTTAACGTACGAGTAGGCGAGGCAGAACCATCTCCAGTGATGTTTTTATCTGCCAGTCAGTCGAACCCAGCAGTTGGGACAAGCTATGAATTAGTGGGCGCTGGCCTAGGAACTCCTGAAGAATTTGCAGGTAAAAATCTAGACGGTAAATATGCATTGGTTCAACGTGGAGGAATCGGCTTTGTCGATAAAGCATTAAATGCACAAGCTGCAGGTGCTGCCGGTGTATTCATCTACAACAACACAGATGGAACAGTGAGCATGGCGTCTGATGCTGCAATTACAATTCCTCAATTATTCATGCTAAAAGCAGATGGGGATCGCGCTGCAGCAGCACTTAAAGCAGGACAAACAGTTACCGTTTCATTCGATGGAAACCAAATGTCTATTCCAAACACAAATGCTGGAAAAATGAGTGACTTCACGTCTTGGGGGATTACACCAAACCTTGATTTCAAACCAGAAATTACGGCTCCGGGAGGACAAATTTACTCAACAATCAATGATGACAAATATGCAATTAAAAGCGGTACATCAATGGCGGCACCACACGTAGCGGGTGGATCAGCACTAGTATTAGAGCGTGTTGACCAAGAATTTGGACTAGAAGGCGCGGACCGATCCACGCTTGCGAAAAAATTAATGATGAACACATCTAATCCGGTTGACTTTGATGGAGCACCTGTTTCACCGCGTCGTCAAGGTGCAGGTCTCATGCAGCTCCATGCAGCATTTACAACACCTGTTACAGTGACCGACTCTAACACAGGTGAGGCAAAGGTTGCGCTAAAAGAAGTTAAAGACAATGTTGTCACATTCTCTTTAACAGCCGAAAACCTATCTGATCAAGAAGTGTCTTATGATGTAAGTGCAAGTGCTCAAACAGATACGCCAGTGAATGCAGGAATATATGTATCTGCACCAAACCTATATGGAGCATTGGATTTAGGAGGAGTAGCAACCGTTAACGGTCAAGCGACTAGCACAATCGACGTCCCTGCAAATGGTAAAACAACTTTTGAAGTGACAGTTGATGTAAGCGAGTGGGACGCTGATTTACAGTCTATTTTTACAAATGGCTATTGGTTAGAAGGCTTTGTAAAATTAACAGACCCAACGGATACGAACCCGGATCTAGTCGTACCATATGTAGGCTTTAAAGGTGACTGGAATGCGGCACCAATCTTTGACGCCCCAATCTGGGATGGTGCAACATACTATGGAACTGCCGGTATGATGTCACATACGAGTGGGAGCAGCTACAAATACCTTGGTGTCAGCCAAGCAACTGGTTTAATTGATACTGGTCTAATTGCAATCTCACCAAATGGTGATGGAGCGAACGACAGCGTAACATCTCTGTTATCGTTCCTTCGAAATGCAAAAGAATTTAGCTTAAATGTGTTAGATAAAAACGGAAAAATTGTAAAAGAAATCGTGTCCGAAGAATTTGTCCGCAAAAACTACTATGATGGCGGACAAGGCCCAATGTATTACCTTTTCTCTGATTGGACTTGGGATGGAACAGGTAAAAATGGCAAGGTTGCACCAGAAGGTCAATATTACCTAGAAGTAAAAGCAACTCTTGACTATGAAGGCGCCAAAGCACAAACAATCACATTCCCAGTAAAACTTGACGTAACAACACCGAAAGTAAAAACAAAACTAGGTAAGGACGGCAAAACCGTAGAAGTTGACATTTCGGATAAAACAAGTGGCATCGCATACTGGGATGTATATGTCGATGATAAACCTGTCACAGAAGCACCGTATGTTAACGGCGAAACAGAACACGTCTTTGCAAATGAGCTCACAAAAGAGCAAACCGTAACAATCGTAGCAGTCGACTACGCAGGTAACACCACAACAAACGAAGTAAAAATCGGCAGTAAAGGCAATAACGGAGTAACAGGGAATAAGAAAAACTAAGTTTATGAGACTAGCAATCAATTGGTTGCTGGTCTTTTTATGTTTGGGTTTAGCGGGTAACCTAAGGCTAGAAAGTAATGCAATAAAGAACATTCTACCATTTAATCCCTTGTTTAATAGAATAAAAGAAGATATAATTTGATTAGGTGTTCTTAATTGAGTACAAGGGCCAGGATGGATAGTTGTTTATTTTTTTAAGGTTGTAAATAAGTGTTGCTTGGGTGTTCTCAATTAGGAACAATGCCGTATTTTTTTACTTTAAGGGACAAGAACTTTTTCAAAGCTAGACATTAAATCAGCAATTTCCCTTTAAGTTCAAAATAAAAAATAAAGGTACTGGGGGTGAAAACGGGTAAGTGAAAATAAAAGATTAAAAGAATCATCGCATTCAAGGTTTATCAGAAATAATACAAATTGAAGTAGGGGTGTATATGGTGAAACGGAATACAATTTTTATCTTGATCTCAGCTATGGTGCTTGTAACGGTGGCAACATTAATAGGAACAGTGGCATACTTTTCGAAAAGCTTTACTAGTGATGGTAACGTTGCGAAAGCTTCAGTATTCGATGTTGACGTTGTCGGTACAAATGGGAAAACAATTGCAGATGCACAATTTGATTTGGGTGAAGGACTTTATCCAGGAATGGAAACAAAGGAAATTTACAGCTTTGACATTGAAAAAAATAACACGGAGTTACCTGTTGAATATGAGGTAAAACTTTTATCAAGCGGTGATCTTTTCCCTGCTGATAATACTTCACCAGTCGTTTTAACTTTAAAAAAATTGGTTGATGGAAACTGGGCGGATGTGGCTTTTGAGACCAAATTTAAACCAGAAAACGCTGTGGAGAAATACAAGGTATTCGTAGACTGGAAGCACGGCGACAACGATATTGCCTTCCAAGGTAAGACAGGAAACATCAAGTTGGAAGTAGTGGCTTCTCAAGTGGATCCAGAGCCAGTTGTGGTTGAGTTTGGACAAGCGCAAATAAGATTGTATAAAGATTCAACATCGTCCACAAATACCATCGACTTTACTAATATTACAAATTTTAAACTGAAAAATAAGAAGACTGGCAAAGAATATTCAGTTGGCTCTAGTCCATCTAATCAAAAATACAATTATGAAATGAAAGACATCCCAGTAGGCGAATATACCCTTCATTTCGATATGCCAAATGGAATGAGTATTAAGGAAATTCAGCTAGGTGCTGCATACAAAGAAACAAATTACGATGCAGCAAGTAATCCATTAGTTATTACGAAAGACAACAAGGAATATGCAAAAATTGTATTACAATCAGATTTGGCTTTAAAAGAGATTAAACCACTAGAAGATTTAAAAGTTCCATCTAATATCACAATTAATGATTTTAATGCTGCGCTACCAAAGAAGGCAACCATCGTAGACTCAGCCGGTCAAGAACATCAAGTGGATTTAAAGTGGGATATTCGACCATTTAACTTTGATGGTTGGAAAAAACCAGGTCAAGTTTCGTTAACCAGCGAATTCTTTAAACTACCAGTAAACGTCTCCAACTCAGTACCATCACAAAGACTAGAAGTAGCCCTTAAGGTGATATTCGAATAAAGCCCGGGTGGGGGGAAATTATAAGACTAGCACTCATTACTATGGGTTGCTGGTCTTTTTTTTTTATGGTGAAAAAGGGGCTGGCTGCAAGCGGGAAGCCGATTTCAAACAAATGTTTGTTTAACTGTCGAGCCTAATAGTAACGCGACGTTTTTAATTCAATCAATCGTTTGTTTAAATTTATTTTGTTAGGAAAGGGGGTTTGTTAGTTAAACTGTTACTATTTATTTAGTAGGCTACCATTGTGGTCTAAAATGGGGGCATTACAGAAAAAAGGGCCATTCCACACCATACAGTGTTGATGACCCATTCCTGATAGCTAGGGTCAAATCCCAACTATAAGTACCTTATTTTTTTTCTACTAACCAATCACTATCAATCTTCCATTTTCCATCGCCTAAATTTGTGAAGGTTACATCAATTGTTTTAACGCCGCCATTAAATCGCATTAAGTATTTAAACTTATCACCAATTGCTGCATCTTTTTTAGAAGCAGGATGGTATTCTAAGTAAGTCATTTTTCCGTAATCTTGATACTGAACCCCAGTCATCATTGCTTTATCAACCTCAATTTTGGAGAATTGCCAAAATTCAGCAGATAGATTTTTAAATCCTAATTGTGTAAAATTCGTATATTTTGTATCTATTTCATAATAAACATACCTAGACTCAACTTTTTGATCAAGCTCTTTTTGGATTCTAGTATGTTCTGCCACTAATTCTGTTTTACCGCTTGTAACACCATTAATATATTCTGCTGCATCATCTAATAACGCTTGTACGGCGTCAGATTCCGCTTTTGAAAAATTACCCCGATTGAAACTTGAATCATTATGCACTGTATCTAATGCCTTTAATGCAGCCTCAGCATCATTAAGCATTTTCGTTGCTTCTGCTTTGGTATTCCCATCCACTTGAGTCGCAACAACCTCTAATTTTATATTACCTTCTTTTCCTGCGAAATCAGCATCGTTTTCGCCATGCGGCCAATTTACCAATACTCTAAAGTCTTCAACATTATTCTGTGGTACAAATGGATTTGAATAATCAACGTCAACCCATTCATTCCCATTTCTATTTTGTAAAGTCAGTTTTACAGGTGAACTGTTATCTGCTGGAAATAAATCGCCAGTCATGGCGAAGTTCACTTTATATTTAACCGGTACATCGGTTTCATTTTTGTTTACTTTGAAACTATAAGCTTCGATTGCACCCATTCCCGGAGTTAATCCATCACCAAGGTTAAATTGACCATCTCCAATTGCTTTTCCTTCTGCGTTCACAGCGTCAACATTAAACTTTGCAGCAACTGCAGTGTTCCCATCACTTGTGAAACTCTTAGAAAAGTATGCTACAGTTCCCAAAACAGCAATTGCTACAATCAATACCGCAAACATGCTAATAATAGACTTCTTTTTCATCGAATATTCCCTCCATTGTTTCATTTCTTTTTCTGTGATCTGATGTGTTTAAATTCCCATTTTATTGAAAGCTTATATTTGCTCACCTCCTTATAAATCGTTTATATTCAACCTTGGGATTTTATACTTAAATTTCACTTTCCTTCTGTTTGTCAATCGCAATAATTTTTCTCATCATCCCAATGGTTAAACTTAATAAAGGAACGGAAACGATTAAAATCAAACCAAAAGGACTCTTTAAAAAGTTTGCGATATACCCAGCCTTCGGAATATGGAAAAACAGTGATCCGACAAGCTGCTCAGGTGCAATTAGTCCTTCATCCTTCACATTATTTGCATCACCTTTTGTTTGAAAGAATACTTCTCCATCTTTCTCAACTAATTCAATGATTCTATGGGTCACCAAAGTATTTTGGTTATTTCTATATGAAATAACATCATTGACCTTAACCTCTTTTGGATTAATTGGCTTGGCTACTATAACGTCACCTGGTTGTAGTATGGGTTCCATACTGCCAGTTAGTACTGTCATAACCTTATACCCAAAAATTGAGGGCAGATATCCAGGCTCCTTATTTGCCTGTACTATAGAAAAAAGTGCAGAAATGCTAATGATTATTAAGAATGCAAAGAGAATATTTCCTATCCACTTGAATATTTTTTTAAACATTTTCACTACCCCTCCACAGCAATCGGTATCGTAACAGTAGAATGCCTGTCCAAAACGTTACTAATAGCAAGTCTATTCCTATCATTCTAGTATTATTCCATTGGGAAAAAATCCTCTTTGTTTTTTAGGTTGTTTTCATTTAGCTCATTCTTATTAGAGAACAACTAATTTAATTATAGTTCTTTATAAAAGATATATCAAGAAGGATTACTAAAAATATTCATTATAAAGAACAATGGAGTAAAAAGGTATAAACGAAATAGATGTGAGTCATGTGGGGGTCCGCGCCCAATCTAAAAAAAGCGAAGACTAGCAATCAATTTTTGTCTGCGGGCCATTTTTGATCTGGTTTATAGATAAAACCACTAAAACGCAATTAGTCTAACTTAATGCGCAATTATTGAAACTAAAGCGCAATTCCCTAAGCCAACGAAGCGGCACATCCTCTAATCGACAAAAACCAACAAAAAACTACTCCTAAAGTACATTCGCTCGCAAAATAGGTCAAAAGACCCTTTTAATAGATTCGCACACTACTCTATAGTAATAATGAATCATACATAAATCGTACGAAACGGCAAAATCATTGAAAGATGATGACGCAAAACTAGAGGGGCTACGGTCTTTTGGACTATGTCAGCCAGTTCCCGAACACGAGGCTCCGTCGGTTTATGTCTACAAAATCGAGAGGGGAATATGCGTGAAAAAAGCAATTTACAAAGTAAAATACTATTGGCACAGCCTACAATATAATAAAAACAAGGTCTTGTTTGAGGACTGTCTCTGTGAGGATACCAAGTCGGATATTCAATCAAAGATGCAATACCACGAACGAGCTGCAGTCAACTATATTACTAAGCTATGAAATAAACACTGGAACACTGGGGACGGTTCCGCCGTTTCCCTAGATCCAGAACTACAAACATTTTCATGGCCAGGAGAACTGGATTTAGACCCAGATAATCTGTATAACGAAGGAATCAGTATAAAAGTAGCTCATAATCTTGCAAAAGCCATAAAAAACAAAACAATATTTGCAGAATTTATTGAGCAACAATAGGGAAGGGACAGAGGGACAGGTCCCTCATCCTAGGAAAAAAATGGTGAGTCAAGGGACCTGTCCCTGCGTCCCACTTATTAGAAAGTGGGAGGTTAATGTGTCTCCAAGGTTTATTTCGTGTTCTGAATATCCCTGGTAGTTGATTTCATAGAAGTTTGGATCGTTTTCCCAGGTGTTCTTTGGTATTGTTACTACAAAGGATCCATCCCTTTGTGGAACCGTAATCGAATAGTTTACGTTATCGGGAGTGTTCAAACCAATTAATACTCCTTTATAGAGTGCACCCTTTGCATCTGTTGCAACCAGAGTAGGTGGTTCGTCCTTAATAATGGTTCCTTCTTCAGGTAATACAATATCGAGCTTTATTCCAAAATCATCAGGGAAAAGAAATGCTTTTCCATCAGGTAAAGTATAAGTGATATTCTCACTAGGCACATACACGTTCAAATAATGGTTCTCATCGTCTTCCGGTATGTAGTACATGGCATATTCCCCGTTTTTGTTACTAGGGTCAGACATTGAAAATCCCTCAACCCCGTCACGACGGATGTTAACCGTGGCTCCTACAACAGGATTTCCATTTGCGTCTTTAATGGTTCCTTTAATAGGGAATTTTTCTACTCCGAACCTTGGAAACTCTTCATTTTCTTTTAATACCGCACGAGCAAATACATCTACTAAACGAGTATCCTCTTTATTTTCCTCAACTTTATCGATTTCAATTGGGAAATAAACCATCAATTCCTGCTCTAAAGCGAGTAAGTCCTTTTTGAGTTTTTCAGATAATGCCTTCCCGTCAACAGTCGCCTCATCAAGTGAAGAAACATGAATGAGTTCCCTTTTAATCATGTTGGTATCTACTAAAATCGAGAATTCGCCCTTTGTATCTGTAGTCGCTTTTCTTTTATTTGACACTTGTATGACAGCACCCACTACAGGTTTGCCGTCTACTACAAGTTTCCCCTTTGTAAGTTTTTGATGGGTGCTTTCCATTTTCCAGCTTTCATATGGGAACTTATTTTGTTCCAATTCTAAAGAAACTTTGGGAATTTGAGACTGTCCTTTGCTTGACTCTGAATCATGATCAACCGTTTTTTCGCCAACGTTCGTACAAGCCGATAGACCTAAAGCCAACGGAATTAAAAAAAGTACATATAACAGTTTAAACCACCTTCTCATAATCTGCCTCCTCACCTTTTAAGTATTTAGCCCTAAACTTTTTCAGAAAAACATTACGAAAGTACTATTCTTTTAAAAAAGGCTATATTTCTACATTCATACACAGTTGTTGTGTAAAAAAGAACTATTTCTAAAAAACAATGTGTTGAATAAAAATGGAAGACGTTTAATATACATTTTATTAGTATTACGAAATGTTACAAAAATTTAACAATAGGAGGGGTACAGAATGGGGAGAAAGTTAAGGTTTAGTACTGCTATCATAGCCTCTGCCATGCTACTGTTAGCGGCATGTCAATCACAGCCGGAAGTAAAAGAACCAGAGGAAAAAGAACCGGCAAAAATTGAAAAACCAGTTAAGGAAAAAGAGATAAGTGGTGACTTCCCATCATTTGGTTACGACTTAGGACTAACACGGCATGTTCCATTTGATGAAATCACAAAGGATAATGTGAAAGAATTAGGTCTTGTTTGGAGCACAAAATTTAAAGAAATCAATTCGGATATTCCCAATGGCAACCAAAATTATCCGGTTGTTGTGGATGGAGTTGCATATGTTTCAACAAGCATGAACTTTGTTTATGCCTTTAATGCAGTAACTGGTGATGTCATTTGGGAATGGATTCCTCCTGCAGAAATCATTGAAAATGCAAAACGCACAGGGATGATAAACACGAACCGTGGTGTGGCTGTTGCAGATGGTAAAGTGTTCATGATCACAAATAATGTTGGCTTAGTATCCATTGACCAAAAAACGGGCGAAACCATTAAATATGTGAAAGTTAGTGATTTCTATCCGGATGTCACGCCTGAAAATGGATATTATGAAACAACGGCTCCAACTTACTATGATGGGAAAATTTTTGTAGGCTCATCAGGTGGTGATAACGGTGTTCGTGGATTTGAAATGGCATTCAATTCTAGTGATTTAACACCAGCATGGGATGAACCATTCTGGACGGTGCCGCCAAAAGGTGAGGATTGGTTAGCTGATGGTTTATTTGGTGGGGGTGGTGCGGTTTGGATGCTGCCAAGTGTGGACGAGGAAACGGGTACACTATACTTCTCTGCGGGAAATCCAGCACCTGATTTCTATGGTGAAAGTCGCCCTGGTGCAAACCCGCATACAAACTCTGTACTTGCAGTTGATGTGGATACTGGCAAATTAAAATGGGCGCAGCAACAGGTATCCCATGACCTTTGGGACTACGATACAGCCGATAGCCCATCCATTTATACGGCAACCATTAATGGTGAAAAACGCCGTGTTGTTGCTGTTGGTACAAAAGGTGGGGAATGGTTCGTATATGATGCAAAGTCAGGAGATCCAATTTACGAAAATATCCCGTTTGCTAAAATAGACCATCCTGATCCAACACCAGAAGGAACATTGGTTTACCCGGGTGTTTTAGGTGGCCAAAACTATGCACCAAATACGTATGATCCGGAATTAAATTTTGATTTAATACCTTCTGTTGAACAAGGTGCGATTATTAAAACCGCTAAAAATGAAGAAGAAGCAGGCGAGCCTAAAGGTGCTGGGGTTTGGGCCTTCGGTACATCCTACGCACCTCCTGCAGATGAACCGGCATACGGTACCATTACTGCTTTTGACTTAAATACCGGAAAACAAGTATGGCAAATCGAAACACCAGATGTGCAGCGAGGTGGTTTAACAAGTACAGCTACGGGCCTTACTTTTTACGGTGAATTAGATGGTAAAGTAAATGCCTTGGATACAGCAACAGGTGATATTTTGTGGACTTATCAAACCACGGGTAAAACGATATCTTCAGCACCATCTATTTTTGTAGTAGATGGTAAACAATACATCATGATTACATCAGCAGGCAATGATCCTCAAGTGTTTGTATTTGCTTTAGGCGGGGACCAAACCCAAGCTGAATCCGGGGAAAGTGAAAAGGCTGAAGACCCACATGCTGCCCACAAATCCGAAGAAAAGGAAGAACCTGCTACCACTGAAGCAAATGGTAATGTCATAGAGGTTAATCTTACTGCAACAAACTTCGAATTTGATACTAAAGAAGTTCAGGCAAAAGTAGGGGATACAGTTCGCGTTACATTGGTCAATGATTCCGGAATGCACGGCGTGGCTCTTGATGAATTTGGTATGAACATAGAAGAAGGCGAAACCTTCGAATTTGTAGCCACTAAAGCCGGAGAATTCCAATACTACTGCAGCGTCCTATGTGGCACAGGCCACGACATGATGACTGGAACCCTAATCGTAACTAATCAGTCACAGTGACGCCCCGGAATTTGTCGAATGTCTTTAAAGCTGTGTAGTGATTTTGTTTTGTGATTTAAGGTCAAGGGAACTAATAACAATTCACCAGGTCGTTTTTTTGCATACTGAAATATCATAAGAACAAATATCTGGTTAAATAACACATTGTAGTAGAATACCAATGACCCGATTAGTAGAAATCTGTACTAATCGGGCTTTTTTCAAAAACGTCGATTTCAAACAAACGTTTGTTTAGTGGTCTAAGCCAAAGATACCGTATGGTTTTAAATTCAATCAAGCGTTTGTGCGGCCGAGAAAGGTCGTAACATATAGCGGGTGGGATTCCCGTCGAGTAAGAACTAGCCACTCACTCGTAGCGAGTCTTGGAGGGCTAAAGGTAACTTTAGCCTTTAAGCGTAGACAGTTAGCTGGCGGGCCGAAAGCCTTTGGGTTGAAGGGATTGAGCTCCATAATGATTGTATATTCGAGAGGGCTGATGCTCTGAACAAAGCAGAAAGCAACATCTTAAACTTCATTTTGGCGAGAAGATATAAGACCTCTCTGGAGTCCTAGACCTTGGCACGTTAGACATTGATATGTTACGGCAACTCGGGAGACCCTGTCGGTCTTTTCAGACCAAAAGGTCTGAAGAGTATGGTGGACAAGCCGACACAGCAAGGAAGCCAAATGCTAGACAGGGAGTCGGATAGCAGCGTAGTACCAATGAAGTTGGGTAATTCTGACGGAGGAAAGGCTAGCTACCAGTTTATCGCCCTTACCAGGGACACATTAACTGCACACAGAGGTAGGGAAATTAATGGAAACAAAACTTTTAAGGATAGCAGAATTAGCAAAATCGAACCAAAAGATGCAATTTACATCTCTCGCACATTTATTAAATGAGGAGACACTTAGGCAAAGCCATCATGAACTCCCAAGCAAGAAAGCAACCGGGATTTTACGGACAACCAAAGAGCAGTACGGTGAAAACCTGATTGAAAACATAGCAGAATTAGTTGGTAGACTTAAGAATAAAAGCTATCGTCCTGTACCAGTTCGAAGATTATATATACCAAAACCTGGAACGGACAAGAAACGCCCTCTTGGTATACCGGAACACGAAGATAAAATTGTACAAAGAGCAACAACGAAAGTGCTAAATGCAATATATGAAAATGACTTTCTTAATTGCTCATTTGGATTTCGTCCGAATAGAAGCTGCCATGATGCTTTGAAAATACTAAATCACTATATTGAAAAGAAATATGTGAGCTATATAGTGGATGCAGATATTAAGGGTTTCTTTGATAATGTCGACCATAAGTGGATGATGAAATTTCTCAAACATAGAATTGCTGACCCTAACATTCTTAGAATAATCGGGAGATTCCTAAAAGGTGGCTACATGGAGGAAGGAAAGAAATATGTAACTGACTTCGGTACACCGCAAGGTGGTGTATATCTCCAATTCTTGCCAACGTGTATTTGCATTATGCTTTAGACCTTTGGTTTGAGAAAGTAGTACGTAACAATGTAGAGGACAGGCTTACATTGTTCGTTATGCGGATGATTTCGTATGTTGTTTCCAATATAAATGTGACGCAGAACAATTCTATCATTCTTTAAAGCTAAGATTGAAAATCTTTAATCTAGAAATAGCTGAAGATAAAACTAAAATTATTGCCTTCGGCAGGTTTGCTGAAAACGATGCAAGACGGAAAGGAACTGGAAAACCAGCAACCTTTGATGGTTTCACTCACTATTGTGGTAAAAGCCGAGAAGGGAAATTCCGTGTGAAGAGAAAAACTTGTAGGAAGAAAATTCGTTCTAAGCTAAAACAGTGCAAAGAATGGATGGAAATGAATAGAAATAAGGATTTAAAGGTAATTATGGACAGGTTCCGAAGGCAGCGGGGGAGAGTTATCTTTTCAAACGAAAGGTGACGCAAACAATGTGAATGATCAGGGATTAGTAACATCAAATCAGTTAGTAGGGGTGTAAAAATTTCACATTCCCAAAATTGGTTTAATTGCAAATATGTTTAAGACTGCACAAGGTTTAATTATAATTTTTGGTATAATGCTAGTATTTTTTCTAATCAAAATAACAAGAGTTATTTCCATCTATAATAAAAAACAAGTTTGATCTTTAAGATGGTTATGGATAAGTGTTGTCAATTTGTTCTTAGTCAAGAACTAATGAATTTTTAACTTTAAGGGATAAGCCTTTTTTAGACTATTAAAACCACAATTCCCTTTAAGGTTCAAAAATATTAAATAAAATTTTGGAGGTGAGAATGAGTAAAGGCAATTAATAGAATCGAAGCAGTCGTAGTTAATAAGAAGTAATAACAAATGAGGGGTGTTTATTTTGAAAAAGAATACAGTTTTTATCTTGATCTCAGCACTGGTTCTAGTAACGGTTGCAACATTAATCGGAACAGTGGCATACTTTTCGAAAAGTTTTATAAGTGATAATAACGTTGCGAAGGGCGCCGTATTTGCCGTCGGTGTGGTAGGTACAAATGGGCAACCGATTGCTGATGCACAATTTGACTTAGAAGAAGATCTTTACCCAGGAATGGAAACAATGGAAGTTTACGACTTCGAGATTAATAGAAATAACACAGAACTACCAGTTGAATATATGGTTAAACTTCTACCAAGCGGTGACCTTTTCCCTACTGATAAAACTTCACCAGTCGTATTAACATTACAAAGATTGGTCGGAGGGAAATGGGTGGATGTGAATTTTGAAAGCAAGTTTAAACCTGAAAACAAAGTCGAGAAATTCAAAGTATTCGTAGACTGGGAGCATGGTAAAAATGATATTGCTTTCCAAGCAAAAACAGGTAACATCAAATTAGAGGTAGTAGCTACCCAGGTTGACCCAGAGCCTGTTGTTGTAGAAACTGGGGAAGCGCAAATAAGATTGTATAAAGACTCAACTTCTTCCTCAAATACTATTGATTTTGGAAATATTACGGACTTCAAGCTAAAAAACAAAAAGACAAGGAAAGAATATATGATTGGAAACAGCCCGTCTAATCAGAAGTATAATTTTGAAATGAAGGATGTACCGGTTGGTGAATATACAATCCATTTCGATATGCCAATAGGAATGAATGTTAAGGAAATTCAGATTGGTGAAGTATACAATGAAACGACTTATGACGCAGGAAGTAATCCATTTGTCATTACTAAAGATAAAAAAGGCTATGCAAAAATTGTATTAAAAACAGATTTGACTTTAAAAGAAATTAAACCATTGGCTGATTTACGAGTACCATCGAATATCACAATGAGTGAATTTAATGCAGCACTGCCAAAGCAAACAACAATCGTAGACTCTACAGGTCAGGAACATCAGGTAGACCTTAAATGGGATATTAGACCGTTTGCCTTTGAAAGTTGGAATAAGCCAGGTGAATATACTAAAACTAGTGAATTTTTCAAACTTCCAATAAACGTCTCAAATACAGACCCATCAACTAGACTGGAAGTAACACTAAAAGTAATATTTGAGTAAAAAGGAGCAGGAGAACCTTCCTATCGTGACGGAGGTTCTCCTAATTCTGTATTTTTGGATTCTGTAAAATATATAAACTCAACTTCTTTACTCTCTTAAAATCAAATTTTTCGCACTTGAACTGTCCCTCCAACACATCGACAAAAAGCAACAAAGTTCTACAACCAAAGTACTATTTATCGATAAAATAGGTCAAAAGACCATTTTAATAGATTTTCGTACTATCCTATAGTAATAATGAATCATACAATGATCGTACGAAAAGGCAAAATTATTGAAAAATGGTAACGCAAAACTAGAGGGGCTACGGTCTTTTGGACTATGCCAGCCAGTTCCCGAACAAGAGGCTCCGTCGATTTATGTCAAAATCGAAAGGAGAATATGTTATGAAAAAAGCTTTTTATAAAGAAAAGTACTATTGGCATAGCTTTCAATTTAGCAAGAGTCGAGCATTGTCGGAGGACTGTCTCTCCGAAAAGCTCAAATCTGATATTGAATCAAAGATGAAATACCACGAGCGTGCAGCGATCAATTACATAGCGAAACTATAAACCTTCTAGCACAAATAATGAAAAACCAGGATCAAAATGATCCTGGTTTTTCATTATTTGTGGGTCACGAGGACAGGTCTGTCGTCTCATTTGGGACAAGGAAACCTTGTCCCTCCGTCCCAGTCCCTATTCATTGACGACCTTAGGATTGCAAACCAATCCAGTAGATGTGATTTGCAGCAAATTTAACATAAGGGTGGTGTTGATGTTGTACACTACCGTTCCACTGATCAAGATTCTCTTGGGATACAAATAAGGTAAGGGTTGTTTGATGGATGTCAAATTGGACGTCTTCAGCCTCAATACCTCAATACCCCAATCGTTCACAAGGCGTCCTTCAACCTTAAGTGGGAATTCACGAAAACCTTTCCCGTTGCTTGTCTAATTGTTGAGTAATTACCTTCACGGTTCACAGGGATACGGGTTGGAAGATACGTACGTGACACTGCAATACTAGATAATAATACTAGAGGATTAAAAAATCAAATCTTAAATAATAGTAATGACCCATCAATTTGAATTAGAAAAATTAATTAATTTTAGTAAAATCGTGAAAATCGACGAAGTTTAGGAACTTATCGATTTTTTTTATAATAATTTAATTGTTCTACTGTTTAAGTATTTTTTGAAAAAATTGAATACTACAGGCTTAATTAGTAACTACACCCATCTCTCATACTCTACATCGTAATCAATTTCCCCATTCTTTACTCTGTTTATTAAGCCATGTTGTGAATATTTATTCTTAAAAATAGTACCGACCAAAGCTAGTATGAGCGCAATAAATATATAAATAATATTAATCTCTAATCCAATAATTAACGCTAAAATAAACAAAACTGAAGGGGTGAAACAAATAATTGAATAAATGCTGTATTTATTTTTGGGGTTCTTTATAAGCAATTAGCTCACCATCCACAATTTTTTAAGATTAAAACCTATTATACAATTATTATACAATATCCTAGCGAAAATTATCAATTTTTTTGTGTTTTTGTAGACTTTTCTCTAATTTGAAATAAGAAGGATTCCAAATAAGATAAATAATTATGCTGTTGCAAAAGAAGGATACGAAAGAAGGTTAAATTTTTATATTTGTAAAATTTCGTTATATATAGCAAATGCTGTCGAATAAAGAAGAATAATAAAGAAAATAGATGAAATTGTAGAAATTTGTAAACAGTTTATATATAATTACATATGTTGCTAATAAAATTTTGGGTAATTTGTCCTATTTTTAATAAAAATGCTTGAAAATGTAATATTTTTATCTGTTATTAAAAAATAATTTACAATACTTCTAGGAAGTGAGTCTATTTTGAATAAAAAAATTATTGTAGTTCTTGGTATGCATAGATCAGGTACTAGTGCTTTTGCTAGGTCTGTAGTTGAGTTAGGGGCTAACCCTGGAAATAATCTAATGCCCGAGACTGAAGATAACCCAAAAGGATACTGGGAAGATCAAGATGTAGTTAATTTGAATGAACAAATTTTAAAAAGTTTTAATATGAGTTGGCATTCACTCGATAATCCTATCATAAACAGATTTGAAACATTACTCCATTTATATGAAGAAAAATTTATAAAAAACGCAATTGATATCCTCGAAAATAATTTCACATTATCCAATACTATTGTTATCAAAGATCCAAGAATAAGTGTTCTATTACCTTTTTGGAAAAATGTCTTTCAAAGGGTAGGTGCTGAAGTTAAATATGTGTTAGCCGTTAGAAATCCATTAGAAACTTCAAAATCACTCCTTAAAAGAAACCAGATGGAAATGGAACAAGGGATAAAGTTATGGACTTATTATAATTTCATGCTGTTAAAAAGTGTAAAAGAAAAAGTGCTTATAAGTTCATTTGATTCATTACTTGTAAATCCAATACAGGAACTTGAGCGAATCGGACATCATATTGGGTTATTGAAAGGAAAGAACGACCTCAAAGAGTTTTCGGGTACTTTTCTTGAGGCGTCTCTCAAACATTATAATGATGAAGTAGAAACACTTTCAGAATATGTTGGTGAAAAACATGTAAGTGTTGAAATGTATGAATATTTAAATGCTTGGTCGAATGAAGGTGTTATTAGTACTTTTGAACTAGATTCTTTTGTAGAAAAAAATCTGGACAAAGTAACAAGGTTTTTAGGATATGACAATAATGAATATATTGATGATTATGCTCAGTTGTTTATTAACACTGGCGAAGGGTATTTTGAAGAAAAATCATATAAACAGAAGTTAACCTCTTTTACAAATGTAGTTGAATTTGATATTGAAAAAGAAATTCCTGTTGTAGAGTTTAGATTCGACCCTAGCAAAAGTGGTGGCATCATCCTAATTAATTCAATTAGTTTAGAGGGGGATAAAGGATCGGTCGAGTATCATATCCAAAGTGGAAATTTCCAATATCAATATAAAAATCTTTTTATATTTCAGTCAGAAGACCCTCAATTCATAATTAAGCCTGTTGATTCTGTCTCTAAACTGAAAATAGAATATTCGAAAAGTTTTGTTGATTTTTATACATATGCTTTTCTTACAACTTTAAAAAGCAATAAATATAATGAAATGCAGAATTTATTAATAATGAAGGACCAGGAACTTAGCGAAAAGGTAACTGTTATTGCAGCCAAGAATGAAGAAATAAAACAAAAAAATCAAATAGTCAATGCTCAAGAAACCAAAATTAACGAAAAGAATCAGTTACTCGCCGAAAATGAAAAGGTTATTAATTCAAAATTGGAAGAACTGAATAACATAGCCCAACAGCTTGAAGTATTAACACTAGAAGTTAAAGAGAAAAAAGAAATTACAAAAAAATATGAAGAAGCAATAGAAACTAATAATAAGGAACTTCATGAAATGAGTTTTGTTTTAGAAAATAAAACCAAACAAATTGAAACTCTTGAATCGCAAATCCAAAAGAACAATGAGACATTAAAACAACAAGAAGAAGTGATCGATACAAGAAGTCGGGAGTTATCTGATAAGGACAGAGAAATAAATGAAAAATTACAATTTATTTCCTTAAAAGAAAAAGAGATACAAGATAAAATTGTTGCATTACAAGAGAAAGAAGAAATAATCTCATATAAAAATCAAGAAATAGAAAAGCATAATCAAACCATCCATTCTTTACTAAATGAAATTCAAGTGAAAAACGAATACATCAATAAGAAAGAAGAGAATAGGATTGATTTGGAACAACAAGTTACTACCAAAAATCAAGAAATTTCTTCATTAAACATACAATTACATTCGACTCAATCAAAAATCAATGACTTTTTGGATTTGTTGAACAGGGTGGAAGCGCAGAAAGTAAATTTGTTTTTCGGATCTATATTGAGATTCCTAAAAATGATTTTGAAGTTTTTCGTACATCCAATTAGCACAATAAAACTTCTTGATCAAAAGAACTTACTTAAGAAGTCAAATCTTTTTAATAAGAGCTACTATCGATATTCAAATCAGGATCTTATTTTAGCAGATATTGATTTGTTGGAGCATTTTATCTTACATGGGTGGAAAGAGGGAAGGTCTCCTAATCCACATTTCAACATGGAACTTCATTTGCAAAACCATCCTGCTTTTTTAACTGAAGACAAAAACCCTATTATCTCAATGATTATGAATGAAAGGGACATGTATAACAAGATTAGGAATTCAAAATTATTTATTGAGCAGTATTATTTAGCTAATAATGAGGATGTTGCTGCTAAGAAAGTAGATCCAGTTATGCATTATATTGAATATGGTTTTAAAGAAGGAAGGAATCCTAGCAAAGATTTTAATACTAATTTTTATCTTACTGCCTATAAAGATATAGCAGAAGCGGGGGTTAACCCTTTATGGCATTACATTAAATATGGCCAATATGAAGGCAGGTTACCCTATGAAGGTTTTACAAGAGATTTAAATCCATACGAAACTTTTGTTTTTAATATAAAGAAATTAAGGCAATTTAAAAAGAATGCCAACATTAATTTTAGAGATGTTCTAAAGTATATAAATGAAAAAGGCTATAAGGAACTAATAAGGAATGTAAGGTTTGTAATCACTGGATCTCATGGCCCTTTAAAAAGGCATACTATACAGTATACCTATGAGGAACCTGAATTGGATGAGAAAATTAAAGCGGAATTGGATACATTCAAACTAATGCCAAAAATTTCAGTTATCATGCCAGTATACAACGTGGAACCAAAATGGTTGGAATTAGCCATTAAATCAGTTGAACTACAATGGTATACAAACTGGGAGATATGTATTGTAGATGACCGTAGTACAAATCCATCTACTATCGATTATTTAAAAAATGTCAAAAATGAACGCATCAAAGTGCATTTTCTAACGGAAAATCTAAATATCTCTGGTGCTTCAAATGAAGCACTTAAGATGACAACAGGGGATTATATATTGTTGATGGACAATGATGATGAAATTACTCCTGATGCAATGTACGAGGTAGTAAAAGAAATTAACAACTCCGGGGCAGAATTTATATATTCTGATGAGGATAAATTTGAGCTTGATGGAAGTTTCTCATCACCTCATTTCAAACCAGATTACTCACCAGATTTGATTATAAGTCAAAATTATATGAGTCATATCGGGGTAATTAAGAAGTCATTAATTGAAAAAGTCGGTGGTTTTACAATTGGTCTTGAAGGAGCACAGGACCATGACCTATACTTAAGGGTTTTAGAACATACTAATCAAGTTATTCATATACCAAAGGTTCTATACCACTGGAGAAAAATACCTGGATCAACAGCAAGTGAGTTCAGCGATAAGTCCTATGCTCAAGAGGCAGGAAGAATATCTGTTGAAAATGCAATTAAAAGAAGAAATCTAAGAGCGAATGTTCTAAATGGTAAGTTTCCAGGAACTTTCAGAGTAAAATACGAAATTAAAGATAATCCATTAGTAAGTATTGTTATTCCATTTAAAGACATGCCAGAGCTACTGACTCAATGTATAGAAAGTATACTCTCAAAATCAACATACAAGAATTATGAAATTATTGGTATTAGTAACAATAGTGAACAAAAAGATACTTTTGAGGAGATGAAGAGACTAACTTCATTGGATCAAAGGATAAATTTTGTTGAATATAATGTGCCATTCAACTATTCAAAAATAAATAATTATGCTGTAAATGAGTTTGCTAAAGGTGAGCATATTATCTTTTTGAATAATGATATCGAAATTCTTACTGGAGATTGGATAGAGAGTATGCTTGGATTTTCACAACGAGAAAACGTTGGTGCCGTAGGAGCGAAATTATACTTTCCAAATGATACTATTCAACATGCTGGTATAATCATTGGAATTGGTGGTGTGGCCGGGCACTCACATAAGTATTTTCCAAAGGACATTCCAGGTTATTTCTCTCGGCTTTTCCTTGACCAAAATTTAAGTGCTGTTACTGCGGCGTGTTTAATGGTGAAAAAATCAATATTCGATAAGGTTAACGGATTTAATGAAGAAGATTTAAAGGTTGCATTTAATGATGTTGATTTATGCTTAAGAATCAAAGAGTTAGGATATTACAATGTATTTACACCATATGCTGAAGCTTATCATCATGAATCCATTTCACGTGGACAAGAAGATAACCCTGAGAAAATAAAGAGATTTCAATCGGAAATTGATTATATGCAGAAAAGGCATTCGAGGATACTAGCTGAAGGCGACCCTTACTATAATATAAATTTAACATTAGAACATGAAGACTTTAGTTTAAAAGTATGAAAAAGATAAGGGACACTTTGAATGAAACTAATAGTCATGCTTGAATGCTGAAAACTTAAAGTAGTGCTATCCAGTATTTTTAACAGTAACCCAAGACAAGCACAAGGAACGGGGATATTTATTCCCCTATCCACAATATTTTGAAGTTAGAAGAAAAAAATCAAAAGTATAAATTCTAATCAGCAATAAAAGTTTAAATATAATTTTTGGGGTGACAACATTTGACTAAAACTATATATATTCATATTGGTACTGAAAAAACGGGAACAAAATCGATACAAAACTTTTGTTGTACTAACAACGACTTCTTAAAGGAAAATAACCTATATTATCCTTTTAATAGAGATAAAAATTATATGCATAATATTACACATTGGCCTTTAGCTGCTGCTCTAGCCAAAAATAACCAATTTGTACCTGAAGAAAAGCTTCTTCCAGCTAAGGAACTATACGAAACTTTTATTCAGGATATAGAAAAAGTTCCCTATGATAATATTTTAATATCTGCGGAACCATTTTCAGTTAATGTTACTGAAAAAAAGTCAATCATAAATTTAAAAAATTATCTTTCAGGATATAACGTAAAAATTATTGTTTATTTAAGAAGACAAGATAATTATTTTGTATCCCTCACTTCAACAAAAGTTAAAGGCGGAGTGTACTATCCAAATAATATGTTTTCAATCGATGAAGCTTTGATCGATAAAGAAAGGTATGATTATAACAAATTAATAGGTAAGTGGTCTGAAGTATTTGGAAAAGAAAACATTATTGTTAAACCATATGAAAGAAGATCCTTTAAAAATGAAAATATTATTGATGACTTTTTTGAGATTTTTGGGATAGATGTTTCAATGCTGTCTGCTATCAAGTCTGAACAAAATGTTTCACTTTCCCTTGATAGTTTATATTTTATGAATATTATTAATGGAAAATTTAATTTAGATGCAACAGAACGAACAAAGTTATTCTCCCTGTTAGAAAAAAGAAAAAGTGAATTTAGAATTAAAAATTTAATTTCTCCAATGGATCGGAAAGAGATTATTGATTACTATGAATCCAGCAACGCTAAGGTGGCTAAGAATTATTTAAATAACAAGGACGGTATTTTGTTCAATGAACCTATGCCAGATGTTGAAACGCAATGGAATGAGTTTAAGGGGTTAATGCCTGAAACAGCATTTAGCATTTGTACTTACTTACTAGGCTACAGGTATGGACTTGATGCTGATGAAAAAACAATTAATTTCTTAACGGAAATTGTTGTTAAGCAATTTGTAAAGAACCAAGATTCAATTTTTTATAATTTTAAAAATGAGACTATAGAAAAAGGAAATATGATTTCATGGTTTAAGAAAAAAGATACAAATTGGCACTTAATGTCGGTAGGTAATGACCCTTATTTTTTAATTCCAAACTTTAAAAATCAGGCAAAGAATTTAAGTGTTCAATTAGAAATAACGGTTCCAGAAGAAACAAGGTTCCAATTGTTTTTTAGAAATATTAACTCAGGATTTAATGAAAGCAATTCGATAACAAAGCATTTAAGAAAGGGATATAACGAATTAAGATTTGAATTACAATCGGAAATGCCAATCTCAACTATAAGAGTAGACCCTGGAACTGTTGAAGGTGAATACATTATTCACAAGTTAGAAATTGAAGGGAAGTAATTTATACTTGCACGCTATGGTCATTTAATAAAAATTTTATTAAGTATGTTTAATCAATATACGAGAAGGTAGCAGTGTTTATGTATCAAATACATAATAATAACATATTAAGGTTGCTATCGAATTATGAAGAACAGGAGCATCAGATAGATATCCTACTATCCACTTATAATGGAGAAGAATATTTACCTGAGTTACTTCATTCAATAGCAACCCAGAGCTTTAAAAACTGGCGTTTGATTATACGGGATGACGGTTCTATGGATACCACCATTGATATTATCCATGACTATGTATCACAATATCATGAAAAAATAATCTTTATTAATGAACATGGGCATCAATTAGGTCCAAGCCAAAGCTTTGCAGCACTTTTAAGATATTCAACCGCTAGTTATATTATGTTTTGTGATCAGGATGATGTTTGGTTAGAAAACAAAGTTGAGATAACCTTTAATAAGATGAGATCTCTTGAAAAAGAATACCCGAATCAACCATTATTAGTACATACAAATCTAATGGTTGTAGATAAAAATCTACATATTATTTCAGATTCATTTTGGAAGTATCAAATGCTTAATCCAGAATTCTCGTGTTTACGGACACTACTTTTACAAAATATTGTTACGGGTTGTACAATGATGTTGAATAAACGATTAAAGGAAAAAGCTCTGCCTATACCGCAACAAGCCATTATGCATGACTGGTGGTTTGCTTTAGCGGCAAGTGTTTACGGCCATATTTCACATATAGAAGAAGCACCAATTTTATATCGTCAGCATGGTGATAATAATGTCGGGGCAAAAAAATATCTTCATAAAATGTTACTTAGTAGTTATGAAGGTGCAAAACAGTCAATTGAGGCTACTATCAAACAAGGGCAATGGTTTTATGAAAGATACAAAACAGAATTATCCGATGAAAATCAACTTATACTTACACGTTTTATAGAACTTTTACAAAAAAATAAAATCGCTAGACTACTAGACATTTTTCAAATGCGATTTCGAAAACACGGCATTCTTAGAAACATCGGCTTTTTTGTTTCCATGTTTTTAATAAAAAAATCTGACATGAAAAGGAAATTGTGATTTCTAGGTAAGAGGAAATTATAAAAATGAACTATATTTTAAATTAAGAGGGGGACTTCATATGAAAGGCATCATCTTAGCAGGGGGAAGCGGGACAAGATTATATCCTCTTACAAGAGCTGTTTCCAAACAACTCCTTCCCGTTTACGATAAACCAATGATCTATTACCCACTATCTGTATTAATGTTAGCTGGTATTCGCGATATCTTAATCATTTCTACACCTCAGGATACTCCACGATTCAAGGAACTTCTAGGTGACGGATCAGAGCTTGGTATTAATTTGTCATATGCAGTTCAGCCATCTCCAGATGGACTAGCTCAGGCTTTTATTATCGGTGAAGACTTTATTGGTGATGATAACGTAGCCTTAATCCTTGGTGACAACATTTTTTATGGTCATGGAATGAGCAAGTTGCTTGAAAGTGCAGTTGAACGAAAAACAGGAGCAACTGTTTTTGGTTATTATGTCAATGACCCTGAGCGATTTGGTGTAGTTGATTTTGATGAGACTGGAAGGGTCATATCAATTGAAGAGAAACCAGTTGAACCACAATCTAATTATGCTGTAACTGGTTTGTATTTTTATGACAATCGCGTTGTAAATATCGCGAAAAGTATTAGTCCATCGGCACGGGGGGAATTGGAAATTACTGATGTTAACAAGATTTATCTAGAATCAGGAGAATTACATGTTGAATTACTTGGTCGTGGATTTGCTTGGCTAGATTCAGGAACTCATGAGTCAATCCTTGAAGCATCTCATTTTATCGAGACAATCGAAAAAAGACAAAGCCTTAAAGTTGCATGTCTTGAAGAGATCTCATATTTAAAGGGTTATATCTCGAAGGAGCAGTTGCTTACATTGGCAGAGCCTTTGAAGAAAAATGAATATGGGAAATATTTAATTAAACTTGCTAACAGTTCAAATAAAAAGCCATCATTCTAAATCGAGGTGTTAACATGAAGTTTACAGAAACGAAACTACCAGGAGTATACTTACTAGAACCAAAAGTCTTTGGTGATAACCGTGGTTTTTTTATGGAAACCTATAATGAACAGGTATTTGAAAAGATGGGGCTTAGATTTGATTTTATCCAGGATAATCATTCCTTGTCAGTACCAACTGGTACGTTGAGGGGCCTACATTACCAATTAGCGCCTAAAGCACAGACGAAGCTTGTGCGTTGTTTAAGAGGTGCAATCTATGATGTAGCAGTGGATATACGTAAAGGCTCACCTACATATGGTCAATGGGTTGGCTATATCCTTAGTGAACAAAACAAAAGACAGCTTTTAGTTCCTAAAGGGTTTGCTCATGGATTTTGTACGTTAGTTGATCATACCGAAGTTGCGTACAAAGTTGACGAATATTATTCACCAGAGAATGATCGAGGAATTTTATGGAAAGATCGAGATTTAGGAATTGAATGGTCTACAACAGAACCTATTCTTTCCGAAAAAGACAAACACCATCCTACATTAAAAGAAGCAGACAACAACTTTGAATTTTAGGAGGCAACAAATTATATGAAATTATTAGTAACTGGTGGAGCAGGTTTTATTGGAAGTAACTTCGTTAGGTACATGGTCAATAAGTATCCTAACTACCATATCTTTAACTTGGATGCATTAACATATGCTGGTAATTTAGAAAATTTAACTGATATTGAGGCAAACAATAATTATACTTTTGTAAAAGGTGATATCGCTGACAGAACGTTCATTAACGATTTGTTTAAAAAAGAAAACTTTGATTATGTTTTAAATTTTGCAGCAGAGTCTCATGTAGACCGGAGTATTACCAATCCTGATATTTTTATTAAAACAAATATTGAAGGAACCCAAGTATTACTCGATGCTTCAAAAAGCATAAATGTAAAAAAATATTTACAGGTGTCAACTGACGAAGTATATGGAACATTAGGCGAGACAGGATACTTTACAGAAGAAACTCCTTTGGCTCCTAATAGTCCTTATAGTGCAAGTAAGGCAGGAGCAGATTTGCTAGTTCGTGCGTACCATGAAACATATGGGCTACCAGTAAATCTAACTCGTTGTTCAAACAACTATGGACCATATCATTTTCCAGAAAAATTGATTCCACTTATGATTATTAATGCATTACACGATAAGCCTCTCCCTGTATATGGAGATGGTTTAAACGTAAGGGATTGGCTCTATGTTGAAGACCATTGTCAGGCAATTGATCTCGTCCTTCATAAAGGAAAAAATGGTGAGGTCTATAATGTTGGTGGTAACAATGAACGTACAAATATTGAAATTGTTAAAACTATTTTAAAAGCATTGGACAAGCCTGAATCCTTAATCAAATTTGTAGAAGATCGTTTAGGACATGACCGCCGTTACGCAATAGACGCTAGTAAGATTAAAAATGAACTAGGTTGGGAGCCTAAATATAATTTTGATACCGGTATTACCCACACAATTGATTGGTATTTAACAAATAACGATTGGTGGGAACACATCATTTCTGGTGATTATCAAAACTACTACAATAAGCAGTATTCAGAAAGATTAGGGGAATAAGAAATGAAGGTTCTTGTTACTGGAGCAAAGGGGCAATTAGGTGTTGATCTTGTAAAGGCAATGTCTAGAACCTCATGGAATGTATATGCTTTTGGAAAAGATGAATTAGATATTACGAACCAGGAGTTAGTGAATGAAAAGGTTGAAGAGATAAGGCCTGATGTAATCATCCATTCTGCTGCATATACAAAAGTGGACCAGGCAGAAACAGATGTAGAACAAGCTTTTCTTGTTAATGCGGTTGGAACAAGAAACTTAGCTGTTGCAGCAGAAAAGGTACAGGCAAAAATATGTTATATCAGCACAGATTATGTATTTAATGGTCAAGCAGACTCACCTTACTTGGAACATCAACAAACAAATCCATTAGGTGTTTACGGCAAATCGAAGTACGCTGGGGAAGAATTGACAAAAACACTTTCAACAAAATATTTCATTGTCCGGACTGCATGGGTTTATGGTGCACATGGACAAAACTTTGTTAAGACTATGTTAAAGTTAGCGAAGGAAAAAGATGAGCTAGGAGTTGTACATGACCAGGTTGGTTCACCAACTTATACCGTTGATTTAGCCAATTTTATTATTGAGCTTATTCAATCAGAAAAATACGGAATCTATCATGGAACTAACTCAGAAAGTTGTTCATGGTTTGAATTCGCTAAGGCAATATTTGAGGAGTCAAACATAAGCATTAAAGTTAATCCACTGACTACTGCTGATTTCCCGAGGCCAGCATCTAGGCCAGATTATTCTGTTCTAGGTAATTTATCCCTAAGAATAAACGGATTTCAACCCTTACGCCCGTGGAGAGAAGCTTTAAAAAGCTTTTTAAAGGAAATCAATTCTTAAACTGGAGGGTGATTACATGACAACAATCACATTAAATAAAACACAAACGATCCCACCACATGGTGGCGTCTTAATTAACAGAGAAGTAAAAGGAAAAGAAAAAGAAGATTTATTGGCAAAGGCAGAAAACCTACCTTCTCTTCAACTCACCGCTTGGAGTATTTCTGACCTAGAACTAATTGGAATTGGTGGATTTAGCCCACTAACAGGTTTTATGGGGAAAACGGACTACGAACGTGTTGTAAAAGAAATGCGACTTGCGAATAACTTAGTATGGAGTATTCCAATTACATTACCGGTTACTCAAGAAGAAGCAGATACGCTTGAAATCGGTCAAGAGATAGCTTTAAAAGGTGAAGACAATGTAATATATGGACTTCTCAAGTTAGAGGAAAAATACAGCTATGATAAAGAACTTGAAGCAAAAAATGTGTATGGAACAACTGAAAATGCACATCCTGGCGTTAAAAAGCTATATGAAAAAGGCGATATTTATTTAGCTGGTGCAATTCAGTTATTAAATCGTCCTGATCATGGACAGTTTGTAGAGTTCTATAAGGATCCTTCTGAGACACGCCAGATGTTTATGGATATTGGTTGGAAAACAGTTGTTGGGTTCCAAACGAGAAACCCAGTACACCGAGCACATGAATATATTCAAAAATCAGCTCTTGAAATTGTTGATGGATTATTGCTAAACCCACTTGTTGGTGAAACAAAAAGTGATGATATATCTGCTGAAATTCGAATGGAAAGCTATCAAGTAATCCTTAAAAATTATTATCCCGAAGACCGTTCACGACTAGTTATTTATCCGGCAGCGATGAGATATGCGGGCCCAAGAGAGGCTGTGTTACATGCACTAGTTCGTAAAAATTATGGATGTACCCACTTTATTGTGGGACGTGATCATGCTGGTGTAGGTGACTATTATGGAACATACGAAGCCCAAGAAATGTTTGATAATTTTACTCATGATGAGATCGGAATTATGATTCTAAAATTTGAACATGCGTTCTTCTGCAAAAAATGTGGCAATATGGGCACAGCTAAAACATGTCCACATGGAAAAGAGGAGCACGTACATTTAAGTGGAACCAAAGTGAGAGAAATGTTACGAAATGGTCAAAAACCACCAGCAGAATTCTCGCGTCCGGAGGTAGCCGAGGTATTAATTAAGGGTATGAAAGATTCAGCGGAATAAAGGACTGGATTAATATGACATTTGAGATTGCTTTTGTACTTATCGTCTTACTACTAATGATGGTTGGGCTTATTTTTGAAATAGCCCGACCTGATTTTATTCTATTTTTAACACTAACGGTCTTTCTTCTATCAGGAATTATTACTACTGAAGAAGCATTAAGAGGATTTTCTAACGAAGGCATGATTACAATTGCACTACTTTTTATAATTGCAGGAGCTATACAAAAAAGTGGCATTGCAGACCGTATAGTTACAAAACTATTGGGAAATGGAAAATCAGACCGATTAACCTTACTGAAAGTATTATTTCCAATTGCAGGTTTTTCAGGTTTTCTAAATAACACACCAATTGTTGTTACACTTACTCCCATTTTTAAAAAGTGGTGTACTGACCATGGAATATCTCCCTCGAAGTTTTTAATTCCATTGTCATATGCTACAGTTTTAGGTGGTACCATGACCCTTATAGGTACATCGACCAATTTAGTAGTCCATGGCATGTTACTTGAGAGCGGTCAAGAAGGATTTTCATTCTTTCAGTTAGGGGTTGTAGGTGTTCCTGCAACAATTATTGGTATTCTATATATTGTCACAATCGGATATCGGATACTTCCAAATCACAAGGTGATGACAGAAACAGTAAAAGAACATAGTAGAGAGTACTTAGCCGAACTTATCGTAGAACCAAATTTTTCGCATATTGGCAATACAATCAAAGAAGCGGGTTTGAGGTCGTTAAAAGGACTTTTTTTAATTGAGATTATCCGAGATAACGACCGCATCTATCCAGTAAAGTCCACAACTAAGTTAAAAAGTGGTGACAGGTTGGTTTTTACTGGATTAATATCTACAATTGCGGAACTTCAACATAAAAAGGGACTACGATTAGAAACTGGGTCAGAGATGACTTTGGACACATTAAAAAATGGAGCTGCTCAACTTGTCGAGGCGGTTGTTTCTAATAACTCAACATTAATAAACAAAAAAATAAAACATACAAATTTTAGAAGTAAGTTTGATTCCGGGGTTATTGCAGTTCACCGCAATAGTGAAAGGGTAAAAAGTAAAATTGGGGATATTACCCTAAAAGCAGGTGACACCCTATTATTGCTATGTGGAGCAGATTTTCCTAAAAAAATAGAATCTACTTCAGACTTTTATGTGACTACACAATTAGATACCCCGCCAATCTTGGAAAATCAGAAAAAAGGTTGGCTATCCTTGTTTTCTTTGCTGTTTATGGTTTTACTGGTTACGTTAAATATTATTTCGATGCTAAAAGCAATGGCCCTTGTTGTTGTATTTTTGATCATTGCAAAGGTGATTACAGCCGAAGAAATTAAAAGGTCAATACAATTTAATGTATTATTACTTGTCGCAAGTGCTTTTGGAGTAGGAATTGCGATGTTAGAGAGTGGGACAGCCACTTGGATTGCAAAGGGTTTAGTAAATATTGGTGAGCCTTTGGGAGTAATAGCGGTACTAACAAGTATTTATTTGGTAACTAACCTGTTTACGGAAATCATAACCAATAGTGCTGCTGCTGTTATTATGTTTCCTATTGGTATGGAAGTCGCTAATCAAATGAGTGTTGACCCGATTTCCTTTGTTGTTGCCATCACGATTGCGGCATCTGCAGGATTTTCAACACCTATTGGATATCAAACTAATTTAATCGTATATGGACCAGGCGGCTATAAATTTTCGGATTATTTAAAAGTAGGTATTCCATTAAATATACTGATTATGATTGTTACAATAATAATAGTTAACCTTGTTTGGATTAATTAAAAAGGAGTTTTCAAAAATGAAATCAACGAATATTACATGGCATAGTGGTCAAGTAACAAAGGAACAACGACAAGGGTTAAACGGTCATAAAAGTCCTGTTCTTTGGTTTACTGGATTATCTGGTGCGGGTAAATCAACATTGTCAGTCGCGGTAGAAAAAGAATTATTTGAGCGCGGGATAAGGACTTTAATCCTAGATGGTGATAATGTTCGGCATGGCTTAAATAAAAATCTTGGTTTTAGTGCAGAAGACAGAACAGAAAATATTCGTAGAATTGGAGAAGTATCCAAGCTTATGTCAGATGCTGGGGTTATGACTTTGACAGCATTCATCTCTCCATACCGTAAAGACCGTGAATTAGTTCGTGAGCTATTACCCAATGATGAATTTATTGAAATCTATGTTAAATGTGATTTAGCAGAATGCGAAAAGAGAGATCCTAAAGGTTTATATAAGAAGGCTCGTGCGGGAGAAATTAAAGGCTTTACTGGAATAGATGATCCATACGAGGCACCAGAAAAGGCAGAAATTGTTGTTGAGACAGACTCCCAATCGATTGAAGAATCAGTTAATCAAGTTATCAAGTTTTTGGAAATAAACGGTTACTTAGATTAACTATTTTTTTCTAGTAAGGGAATAATAAAGGAGTCGTTTAAAACGACTTCTTTTTATGAAAAGTGGAAATGAGGTAAGCATTTTATGATAGATAACGTATCACTCGAATCTTTACTGAAAATTAGCTTTAAGGCTGGACAAGAAATTCTGGCAGTGTATCAATCAGAGTTTGCTGTAGAAAATAAGGAAGATAAGTCTCCTTTAACCTTAGCTGATAAAAACTCACATGAGGTCATTGAAATGGAGCTTACGTCTCTTTATCCTGGTGTGCCGATTCTAAGTGAAGAGGGTAAATCCATTTATTATAAGGAACGTTCGGATTGGGAGTATTTTTGGCTTGTAGATCCGCTAGATGGAACGAAGGAGTTTGTAAAACGTAATGGGGAATTTACGGTAAATATAGCCTTAATACATAACGGTTATCCGGTAATGGGAGTTATTTATGCACCAATATTGGACACAGTTTATTTTGCGAAGCAAAATAGTGGTTCGTATAAGCTTGAAAAAGTATCAGATACTTCGTTCGTAAATGATGAAGAGCTTCTTGCAAATGCACAAAAACTTCCTTCTATTCAAGAAAATCAGGTGAAATCTGTCGTTGCTAGTCGATCTCATATGTCAAATGAAACGGAAGAATTTATTCGAAAAATTAAAAATGAATATGGTAAAGTTGAGATTACTTCTGCTGGTAGTTCCTTGAAGCTATGCTTGGTTGCGGAGGGAACAGCTGATGTATATCCACGCTTTGCACCAACGATGGAATGGGATACTGGTGCTGGACAAGCTATTGTTGAGCAGGCTGGTGGAACAGTAGTCAACCCTCAAACAAATGATAGGTTGCAGTATAATAAAGAGAATCTTTTAAATCCATGGTTTATCGTCAGAAAGTCTGATTTTACATTATGAAAAAAACTTTTCAGTTTTGAATACATATTTTTTATTTTACAGCATTTGACAAAAAGATTTTTAATCAATTTTATTTCTAATCGTATGATTTATGTTATCATAATAAAGTAAACAGGTGAACATAGATGGATGTCAGTATAATAATTGTAAATTATAATACGAAAAAATTAACGGAAGACGCAATAAAATCAGTTTTCAACTCGAGGACTGGTTTTTCTTATGAAATCATTTTGATTGATAATCATTCATCTGATGGGTCAGTAAATTATCTAAAACAACAATTTCCTGAAATTAAAATAATTGAAAATTATAAAAATTTAGGCTTTTCTAAAGCAAACAATCAAGGAATTAAAATTGCAAAAGGTAGGTACATTCTCCTATTAAATTCTGATACAATAATAAACGTTGAAACGTTAGAGACTATGATAGACTTTATGGATCGTAATAAAAGAATAGGTGCGAGTGGATGTAAGGTTATTCTTCCGAATGGCAAGCTGGATGAAGCCTGTCGTCGTGGTTTTCCAACACCATCAGCATCTTTATTTTATTTATTAGGACTTGCTAAGATCTTTCCGGAAAGTCCTACTTTTAATAGATACCATTTAGGTCATCTTGATATTGATGAAGATTATCCTGTAGATAGCCTAGTAGGGGCATTTATGATAGTTAGAAAAGAAACGATTAATGAAATAGGACTCCTAGATGAAGAATTCTTTATGTATGGAGAAGATATTGATTGGTGTTACAGGATAAAAGAAGCAGGTTGGATTGTTTATTATTATCCATATACTCAAATCATTCATTATAAAGGTGCGAGTAGTCGAAAAAAACCTTTTAAAATAGTGTATGAATTTCATAGGGCGATGTTTTTATTTCACAAAAAGCATTACGAAAAAAAATATGCTTTTATAGTTAACTGGTTTGTATACGCAGGAATAAGTATAAAGTTAGCGTCGGCAACTATAAAAAATTTGATGAAGAGAAGGTGAGAGTCTATGATAAGAGGAAAAGAAAATATTCTTCCAAAAATATATGCAGTTACAGATTTTCTAGTAATTCAACTGGCATTTATTATCGCTTGGGTTCTAAAGTTCCATTACCTAATTGAGCAGGATGTAAATTTTCTGCCTTTTGGAACTTACCTTTTTTGGAGTATATTTTACGGGGCTATTTCTGTTTTCTTGGGATTTATATTTAAATTGTATTATCCGAAACGTAAAAGTAGGTTTACAACCGAACTAGCAAAAATTTTGCAAATTCATATTATTAGTATTTTTATTTTACTAAGTACCTTATATTTTTTAAAAATAGTAGACATCTCTCGTTCTTTTCTAGTAATCTATTTTCTACTTTCCTTTGTATCGATAACTCTTTATCGATTTTTATTAAAATATAGTTTAAGAAGATTGAGAGCAAAAGGCTATAATAAACAATTTGTGTTAGTACTGGGCGCCGGAACTTTAGGTAAAAAGTATTGTGCTAATCTTGCTGAAAACCCGGAGTATGGATTACAAGTTTTAGGATTTCTTGATGATTTTCAAACAAATGCGGTAATAATTGATTCAATGATAGTACCAATTTTAGGGAAGGTTAGTGATTTAGATTTAATTCTTTTAAACAATACTATTGATGAAGTAGTAATAGCCCTTCCAATTGATGCCCATAAAAAATATTATGATATTATTTTAGCTTGTGAGAAAGCCGGGGTCCGAGCACAAATCATTCCTGACTTCTATGATATTTTACCAGGAACTCCGAGATTTGAGATTTTCGGGGAATTGCCAATTATTAATGTTCGAGATATACCATTGGATGAAATCCAAAATAAAATAAGCAAAAGAATATTTGATAATTTAATTGCCTTGTTTGCTATTGTTGTCACAATGCCAGCGATGGTTTCTATTGCTGCTATTATAAAGTTAACTTCTCCAGGTCCGATTATTTTTAAACAGGAAAGAGTTGGACTAAATCGTAGGACATTTTATATGTATAAATTTAGAACGATGAAGCATTTGCCGAATTCTCAGTCTGATACCACTTGGACATCAGAAAATGATCCACGAAGAACAAAGTTTGGTGTTTTTTTACGTAAGACAAGTTTGGATGAACTTCCTCAGTTTTTTAATGTCTTTAAAGGGGACATGAGTGTAGTTGGTCCAAGACCAGAACGTCCTTTTTTTGTGGATAAATTTAAAGGAGATATACCAAAATATATGATAAAGCACCATGTTCGACCAGGTATTACTGGTTGGGCACAAGTATGTGGATATAGAGGAGATACTTCAATTACAAAACGTATCAAATACGATCTTTTCTATATCGAAAATTGGACAATCTTTTTTGACATTAAAATTCTTTTCTTTACAGTAATTAAAGGTTTAATAAATAAAAATGCCTATTAAGAAAAGAGTAACAAACTAAAACATCTAGTTACGTAATTTTTGATGTTTGTAAAGGATGTTATACGAATTATGGGTTTTGTAATCAAGATAATAATGGAACAATTAACTAACATTCACCTTATATTAAGAATAGCAACGTATGAAATGAAAAGTTCCCATCAAATGCATTACTTGGGATTTTTATGGCAAATAGTTAACCCTACCATTCAAATTATTGCATATTGGTTTGTTTTTGGTATGGGTATAAGAGGGGGAAAGCCAGTTGGCGATGTCCCCTTCTTTGTTTGGCTAATTATTGGCCTCATTCCATGGTTTTTTATTAGTCCATCAATTACTCAAGGTTCAAATAGTGTATTTGCTAAAATAAATCTAGTATCAAAAATGAAATTCCCAATTAGTGTACTGCCTACAATTACAATTGTAAAAAATACAATTGAATTTTTTTATATGAGCCTTTTTTTAATTGTCATATTAATCATCAATGATATAAATCCTGGTATATATTTATTGCAAATTCCTTATTATATAATTGCTTTATTTATCTTTCTATTTTCGGCGACTTTACTTTTTTCAACAATTTCTGTAATTATAAGGGATTTCGATCCATTATTAAATTCAATCATGAGAATGCTGTTTTTTGTCACACCTATTTTGTGGGTTCCTAGCAATCTCCCTTCCCATATACTAAATTTTTTAAAACTAAACCCATTTTACTATTTAATAGAAGGGTTTAGAAATACTCTACTTAATGGGGTATGGTTTTTTGACGAAATGGGTCTTACAATTTATTTTTGGAGCATAACACTATTGCTGTTATTTTTAGGAGCATTTATGCATTATAAATTCAGAAAAAAGTTTGTGGATTATTTGTAAAATTGGAGGCTTAAGACTATGAATCCAAGAATAAAGGTGAGAGTTGATAATATTTCTAAAACGTATCAACTTTATCATAAACAAACAGAAAAGTTATTAGATATCCTTGTTCCGAATAATGATGGAAAAAATAATAGAAACTTCAATGCTTTACAAAATGTTTCATTTGAAGTATATGCAGGTGAAACAATTGGGGTAATCGGGCTTAATGGATCGGGAAAGTCGACATTATCAAATATCCTTGCTGAGGTAATTCCTCCTACTTCTGGAGAATTAACGATTAATGGGGAGACATCCTTGATTTCTATTACAGCAGGGTTTAATCATCAATTAACAGGAGTAGAAAATATTCGTCTAAAGTGTTTAATGTTAGGCCTGAAAAAACAAGAAATTGAACGAATAATTCCGGATATTATTAATTTTGCCGAAATTGGACAATTCATTCACCAACCAATCAAGAATTATTCAAGTGGTATGCGTTCTAGATTAGGATTTGCTATTTCAGTTTTTACAAATCCAGATATTTTAATTGTTGACGAGGCATTATCAGTCGGTGATAATACATTTTATCAAAAATGTATGGATAAAATAAATGAATTTAAAGAAAATGGTAAAACTATTTTCTTTATAAGCCATTCGATACAACAAATGCGCGCAATTTCTGATAGAGTTTTATGGCTTCATCATGGAGTTTTAAAGGAATTTGGAGACGCAAATGAAGTATTGGGAAAATACCAAAAGTTTATTAAATGGTTCAATAATTTATCAAATCAAGAAAAACAAAAATATAGGGAAGAAATGTTGACAGAACAACAGTCCTCATTATCTTCCGTTAGGAAGAGCAGGCGTTTTAAGAAAAGGAACAAAAGTATAAAATACCTGGTTCAGTTAATTGGTTTATTTTTACTTACTTTCTTTAGTGCTTTGTTCATGATTTTCGATAAAAATCCTATGGCATTTTATGATGAGTTTAATAAAAAGGAGCATAAGGATCCCCCGCAAGTAAAAAGCGAAATAAAACCTAACGGGTTAGTAAAAACAATAAATCGCTTTGGGTTGTTAAAAAATCGAGTATCAGATTTATATTCTGATAAAGAGTTTAATAAGACCATTTCTTCAGTTGAATTCGGTACCCCGATTTTTGTTTTAGAACAAATTGGAGATTTATACAGAGTGGAATTTAATAATCAAGATGGTTATATAAATAGCCAGCATGTAACTGTTTCGGAAAACGTTTCTAAAACAGTAGATATGAAACTAAACGACCTGTATTCACTTTTTCCTGAAAGTTTAGAAACTTCTTATGAGTTTTTCTTTGCTTTTTTAGGATCGGATTACAAAACCCTTAAAGGTGCATTGAATGGGTTAACAGATGAGAGTGAAATAGGTGGAAAAAAGCAACTTGTTTATGGAACTTATAATGTAATTTATCAGTTTTCGGATTTAAACGTGGCTGAAATAGTCACATTAAAAAATATAAAGACTGATGATCATCTATTACATGACCTACAGAAAAAGGCAAATGTGGTTTCAAATGATGAAAAATTGCTTTTACTAAATATAACTGATTACACGGTTGTTCTCGATTTGGAGAACCAAGAAATGGCAATAAGAAGCGTTGATAGCAAAAAAAGTTTAAAAAGTGAGTTTAGAAACCAAAAACACTAAGATGGGGAAGTAAATCGATGGGAACTGCTCAAAAGGGACTATTAAGAGTACTATGATATCCAACAGCGATAATAATTTGGTTTAATTCACTGGTTATTACTTAAAAAATCTTAAACAAAGGAGCTAATTAAAATGAATGATTCTAATCTAAGAAAAGCAGTAATAGGTAAAAAAGGTTGGCTATATCTTCATAATGATAGCAATAAGATTTTTAAACAATTTACAGGAGATTTTACTTTCAATAACTTATGGTCACAGTGACGCCCCGAATTTTGTCAAAGATTGATAGGTAATAAAAATAGTAGTATATGCTACACTGATATTGCAACTGAATATTGTGAGGGTGGTTGGTTGTTGATCTTCTTTCCGATTTGGAAAGGGGGTGATGATCATGGAAACATTTCTTGAATTACTACGTGAAGTTCTGAAAGGGATAGTGCGTGAAATTTGCGCCTATTTTTTTCGGAAAAACATACTAGAACACAAGAAAACCCCCCCCGCGCCGTAGGAAGCAAAAGGGTGGTTCTCAAAGGAAATAATCTTTTTTTGACAACCACCACCCTGACGGTAGAGGTTGCAAATGAGAAGTGTTAACGCACTTCTCATTCTTATTATATTCTTAGTATACATGAAATAAACTTCGAAATAAAGTGAAGAATGTATTGACTTGGTCAATAGACGTTTTTTTTATATTTTTTTGCAATTTTTGAAGGGTTTTGTATTGTTTTGTAGAATAGTGGTTTTATGTATGATATATGCAAGAGTACCGTATACATCTTCGAACGATATTCTCTTTCTATTTACTTCGATGTTTCTCTATATTTAAATTATTTAAATTGGGGTGCCTGTCACACCCCGAAATTTGTCGAAGATTGATGCTTTTTGATTTAAAAAGAAAGTGATAGAATGGAGGCATAGTTATTTGAAATAGATTCTGTAAAGTTTCTTCTGTTTCTTCCGCGAATTTTTCTTCTTGCCTTATTATTTATTCCCATTACGTTTCTAGCAACCTAGATTAAGTCAACATGGAGCTGTTTGTTATTGACATTTAAATTGGAGGTCGTTTTATGACAAAAAAAGTATCCAGTATTGGTTTGAAAGGGTTGGAGGGTTATCGTGTACAAGTGGAGGTCAGAATTCGCCCTGGGACGGAATCAATGGTGATTGTCGGTCTTCCCGATGCATCCGTCAAGGAATCGAGAGAGAGGGTAATTGCTGCAATAATTTATTTTGACATGGATGTAACTGACCAAAAGGTTGTGGTTAACCTTTCACCTGCAGAACAAAAGAAAAATGGGCCGTTGTTTGATCTGGCAATTGCGATTGCTGCGCTGAAGGAACTGAATGTTATAAGAGCGGAAATACCCATTGATACTGCCTTTATTGGGGCACTATCCCTTGATGGTGAGGTAGTTAAAGCCGAGGGAATGTTACCAGCCTTAGTTGCAGCAAAATCATTAGGAATTAAGAAAGTATACTTTCCTTTTGATCCAGTAATCCCTATTCATATGCTGCAGGGGTTGGAATGCGTGGTAGTTCACCATATTGAGGAAGTTGTACAAAACTTAGAAGGGCAGGAGAGTTTGACCTTTCATCCTGGAACAACACCATTAAATGAAACTCCACTTTTTTCTCACCGCCCACAAAAGGATTTCTGTCATGTAATAGGACACGAACAAGCAAAGCGGGCTTTGGAAATTGCTGCTGCTGGTGAACATAACGTTCTTATGGGCGGTCCACCAGGCTGTGGCAAAAGCATGCTGGCAGAAACCTTTCCATCCATCCTACCCCCACTAACAAACCAAGCACAGTTAGAAGTCATCAGTCTTTATCAACTCGCAGGGGAGAAAATAATTTCCTATAACAAGGTTCCATATCGTCATCCACATCATTCAGCATCATCCGTAGCCATAATTGGCGGCGGTTCTACTCCAAGACCAGGAGAAATCTCCTTAGCACATCATGGGGTATTGTTTTTGGATGAAATAGCGGAGTTTACAAAGAAGACACTTGATATGCTGAGGCAGCCATTAGAAACAGGGGAAGTGACGATCAGCAGAGCACATTCTACTATTACGTACCCATCCTCATTTATTTTGGTCGGTGCCATGAATCCATGTCCATGTGGCTATCTTGGTTCAGATGATCATTATTGCACATGTTCATCAAAACAAATCCAAAGCTACCGAAATCGTCTGTCAGGGCCGGTATTCGACCGAATTGATATTCTATTGTCATTAAAGTCAGTCAATCTTGATCAACCAGCTAAAAGTTTGGAAACTTCGGAGGAAATCAGAGAACGTGTTCAAGTGGCACGGCAACTTCAGTATCAACGCTATCAGATGGAAATCGCAAATGCAAAAGTACCATATGAAATCATGACAGAAGTGAGTCCTTTGACTAGTGAACAGAGGAAAATGCTTTCGAATGTGGCTGTTAAACAAAAATGGAGCAATAGAGTGCAAATCAAAATCATTCGTTTGGCAAGGACTATTTCTGACTTAGCGGGAGAAGAAGATATTAGTGATACAGCTATTTGGGAGGCAATGACACTGAGAAGATGGGGTGTGCATAAGCAACAAAGTGTAGCGAGGGAAACATTATGACACGTCAAAAAAGAGTATGGATTCCTAATTGTTATTACCATATTGTCTGCCGGGGCAACCGCCGTGATCCTCTTTTCAGGAATGCAAGTGATTTTCAAGCATTCTTACATATCCTTCATCAACTTCATGAAAAGTATCCTTTTGAAATGGCTTCCTATTGTTTAATGAATAATCATTACCATCTTCAAATGAGGTCAAGGGAATTTCCGCTATCTAAAGTGATGTCGCTTATGAACAAACGATACGCCAATTACTATAATACAAAATACCGCTTGACAGGACATGTCTATGAAAAACATTATTATGACAAAATTATTGAAGATAAAGAGGGTATGTTGGGGATTAGTCGATATATTCATTTAAATCCTGTAGAAGCAAAAATGACAAGAAAGCCAGAACATTATCCATGGAGTAGCTTTTACCTATTTAAATATCCAAACACCCTACCACCAAAATTTATGAACATGGATAGCCTGCTAGATTATTACGAAGGAGCTGTGGAGCAGAGAAGAGAGAAGTATTGTAAGAGCTTAAACATCCCGCCGATTGGTTTGGAGTAGCTGCAGTTGTAGTTCGGGGTCGACATGGAAAGTATCACACAAGGCGAAACATCCGAAATGATAAAGAAACGAGTCATCCAAGCTCGCAATCGTGAATATGAATCAATTAAGAATAAGTTTCTTCTTGATTGCAATATACTATGGGCAAACGTCAGCCCAAAAAGATCCCACCACTTTCTTAGGAGGTGCTATTAAATGGTTCTAATAAAGAAAGCAGAAGTTGTACCAGGTCTTACAGGATGGCTGCTTATTGAGTTTGATAATGGTATCCGAAAACTTGTGGACATCAACCCGCAAATGGAAGGGGTCTTACAAAAATTAAAAGACCAGAACTTTTTTGAACAAGTGTACGTAGATCCAGAACTACAAACAATTTCATGGCCAGGTGAACTGGCCTTAGACCCAGACAATCTGTACAACGAAGGAATAAGTATAAGGCTAGCCCATAGTCTTGCAAAAGCCATTAAAACAAAAACAATATTTGCAGAATTCATTGAACAACAGTGAGGGACCAGATTCACTGTCCCAAATCGCCTTTACCACTTAGTAGCTGTGAACTTATTACTAAAAACGAATTATTATAATAGAATACCAAAGACGCGATTATAAAGAATCTGTACTAATCGGGCATTTTTGAAAAACCCCAATTTCAAACAAACGATTGTTTAACGGTCTAGAGCAGTACTAGCACGGAACGCTAAATTCAATCAAACGTTCATTTGAATTTTTTACGGAAGGAATCATCGTTTGTGAACCCAACTGTTATACCATTAATTTAGTAGCCGAATATAGTGGTAAATGGCTTAAGGGTACCGGACGTAGTGACAGGTTCATATGTCGATTGAATTTCTTCTATAGCACTACCGATATCTGGTTATGATGACACCATCTACGTTATTCCCAGAAATCTCATATTGAGACAAGATAGGATCTACCATTTTTAGTGTTTCTGAAGCAGGGTAGTATGTAATGAAGTATTCTTTTTCATCAACAGTGGTCTCTACGGTCTTTTCCTTTTTCAGATATTCTATGTATTCCTCCAACACGAGGTCCAATTCCTTCATAATCACACTATGGGGCAAACCCACATAGCGAAAATGCCATGGTTCATATTCAATCCCTGTAATATCTGTTTTGTCCTTTGGATACCGCAGTATAAACCCGTATTTCCAAGCATTTTCTTCCATCCATTTCCCTTCAGGTGCACTTTCCATTTTCATTAAGGTCGAACCAACATCAATTGATAACCCGAGATTATGTTCGCTATATCCCGGTGGCAAGGCGTAAGCAGAACCCAACTCATTATAGAGTTTTGCTTGCTCTTCAAAGCTACGAAACCCACTATTCACAGAAAAGTGAACCAGACCATCCTTTTTTGCAGCCTCCATCATGTTGGAAAATACGTGTCCTACCTCTATTGATAGAGAGATTGAATCAATGCTTGTCCCGAATTGTTTCCCCATTTCTGGTATTGAAGATAATGGTGCGATGTCTTCTTTTATACTATTTTGTTTCATCGGAAAGGTATTGTTGACCAGCAGCAAGTCTCCTTGATAAATCTGATTCTCGTTGATATCAATGGTGTTGATTTTCTGTAGGGGAGGCTCTCTCATAACCAGATTAGAAACAATTTTAACTTCAGACTGTGCTCCTCCACTTTTCTGAAAAAATGGAATGAAAGCAACACCAATGATTAGACCCAATAATGCTAGCAATACCCACTTATTGATCCGCTGCAATTTTTCCACCTCCTAGGGACAGAGGGACAGGGTCCTTCGTCCTATTTTTAACATTTAGCCAAAACATCCCAAAGGGTGTTTTTGTATAAGTGTATATCAAATGAGGATGTATCGATATCTGTTGTAATTGCTAAATTTCATTTCAAACAAATGTTTGTTTGCCAGTTCAGTACTACAGCCGCAGCTGTTTCGATTTTCAAACAAGCGCTTGTTTGAATGATTTCTTTGATGCTTAGACATACGGGTATAGTGGTGAAAGGTGATTATTTAGTATTCTTGAATAACAAATAGGACACTTTACCGGGTTACCACAAATTCCGAATTGAATAAATCACGTGAAGAGGTTTCATCCTAAGCTTAGGTAGTTTACTCACAAATGGAGGTAAGGCGAGGGATGAACAAAAAGCGCATTGAAACAATTGAAAACAATGTAATCGCAGCAGTTATAGGATTTATGATTGCCTATGTGATTGGATCATTTATTTTTCCCTACGACCTAGGAACAGGCGCATTCTGGCAATTGCTTGAGTAGGTGTGACTATAGGGCGGGTTTAGTGATCCAAAATATTATCCCTAAGACCTATTCCGCTTTTTTAAACGATCCTCAAATAATGCCTTTTTCACTTCGAAGCTAGGTTCTTGTGGGTCAGAGTTTCCATGTTCCCCAAGTTTTTTTAGTTGTTTTTCAATTATCCTTTTTTTTTCTTCAAAGGCTAGGTCATGTTCTGAGATAATTAATTATCTTTCAGAAAAGGTAAATAGCCTTCTCAAAGTAAAACTTTTGAAAATGCTTTGGTATTCCGATATCATCCACTTAAAGAGAGAAGATAGATTAATAAGTCGATACTTGGTTTGCTCAGGTAAATCACTAATTATCGCATAGGTGGGTCAAAATGAAGACGACTTTTGTATAATCCCATGGATATATCCATTATGTGGAAAATATGGGAGAACGGCAGAACCATCCCCTTGATTCTTTTGAAATTACATTTCAAAATTAAAAACATAATATTGACACAATATTTTGAAATGGATATACTAGGAAATAATATTTAAACTAAATCAAATAAAAGGATATCCTTTTTACAAAAATACTAGACTATCTTGGATGGACAAAGTTACTGCTAATAACCAAGGATAATAGTCTAGTAAAAACGGAAAAGGTGAAGGGAATAACACCATCCGAATGAAAATACAGATAAGAAAATGCCCTTTTTTCTAGTAAAATGGAGGATCACAAAAAAGGAGGATACTGAAAAGACAAAAGGAAATGAATGACGCAGGTTTTTAGGGATGTAGGGTTGCAGGCCTTATTATATAAGGGTAATAAAATTATATGTAATTGACTAGAAAACTTACCAATCTATTAAAATTTGGCCTACTAATATTAAAACATTCCATGATATGTACTTAAAATAATTACGGAAAAATGTGAAAAACTTCCTATTTTCAAAAATAACAGTCGTAGTGATAAACCTAAAAAGGGGATGAATGAATTGAAAAGGGCTTTTGTTACCTTATTGTTTTTTACAATTATGCTAGTAACATTTACTGGCGGAGTATTTGTTAGCGCTTTCGAAGGGGAATCGCCAAAGGAACCAGTTTCAAATGACGGGTCTAAGTCTTATATTGATGTTACAACGATAACAGAGGGTGGAAATACGGTGAAGGGTACTCCTGTTGTAACAGCCATTCCTGCAGCCGGGAAACAGGTTAACAGTGTAAAGTTTTTCGCAAAGGCCCTAAATACTCCAGAAGATGATTTCTATCCATACCCAGCAAAAACTGCACCACCGTATCAATGGGGTTGGTGGACAGGTGGACAAAGTGTGCCGGATGGTAAATACATACTGAGAATGGACATTACATATTCATCCGAAGAGGTGGAAGTAATAACTAGGGAAATCATTGTGGATAATGAGGATGAGCCCAATTCGCCAACATCCCCGGTGAATCTAGAAGTAGCCTCAATCACTAACACAAGTGTAGCATTGTCATGGGATCCATTAGAAGGGGGAAATTTCTTCAATTATGTAGTTTTTAAAGATGGAAATAAAATTGGTGAAACAAAACAAACTACTTTCGACATACAGGGTCTATCTGCAAATACATTATATAATTTACAGGTAAAGGCGCAGGATATATACGGAAATATTTCCATTGACGATAATTCCATATTGGTACTTACACCTTCACAGGATGGAGACGCGGATCCACTTCCTTCCATGAGCCAAGTAGATATTGATGGACCTGAAGGTAAAATCATAGGAGTAGATAGTTATTCTGGTACTGTACAATTTGCTGTTACAGTGGATGATTCAAATTTGGACGGGGTTGAATTTTTTATAAAAAATCTTAAGGATTCAGATTCTTTCTATCAGCTCCTACCAAATAAACATAAAGATGGGAATATTTATTCCGCAACCTTGGATACAAAATCCATGCCCGAGGGTAAGACAATAGTAAAGGTGGTTGCAAAGGACATATCGGGACAGGTCAGGACGGTTAGCAGGGTATTTCTTGTAGCTAACAAAAATATTAATGGTTATCCGTATGTAAATGAGTATATTAAAGATGAAAAGCTTGAAGTTGTTCCTTTAAAAACAGAATATAATAGTGACTTCCCACAGTTTAATTATCGTAATGGTTATGGTGCAGTTGAGGGTGTCGTCGCTCACGAAACAGCGAATAGCGATAAAAACATTAGACAAGAGATTGAATACATGAGCGAAAATTATAACAGTGCATTTGTGCACGCATTTGTGGACCATTCTAATATTATTGAAATCCACCCTACGGATATTGGCGCGTGGGGTGCCGGTCGCTATGCAAATGAGCGGTTTATTCATGTAGAGTTGGTTAGGGTCCATTCATTTGATGAGTTTGCTCGTTCTATCAACAATTACTCAGACTATATAGCCTCACTTCTTTATCATTATAATCTAGATGTGGATAGCGCTGAGAGTGATGGTGAGGGGACGTTATGGTCACACAATGCAGTTTCCAAATATTTAGGAGGGACAACACACACTGACCCAATGGACTATTTTGCCATGTGGGGATATGATTGGGACCAGTTTCTCACATTAGTGGAGGAAAAATATTTGGAAAAAGTGCAGAATGGGGAAGATGATCAAACTGATAACGATGACACCGAAGGAGAAGATGATCAATCGGACACCGATGACACCGAAGGGGAAGATGATCAATCGGGCACCGAAGACACAGAAGGGGAAGATGATCAATCCGGCACTGATGACACAGAAGGGGAAGATGATCAATCCGGCACGGATGACACTAAAGGAGAAGATAATCAATCTGGCACCGATGACACTAAAGGCGAAGATGGTCAATCCGGCAACAATGACACTAAAGGGGAAGATGGTCAATCTGGAACCAATAACACCAAAGGAAGCGTCCTGCCGAAAACAGCAACTCAATATTACACAATGGTTGCTGTTGGGGCATTATTAATTCTCGTTGGAGGAATTTCATACATTATTATGCTGAGAAGAAAATATTCAGAGGGTTAACCCTACAATCGATTACTATCATTCAATTGATTGAATGAAACGGATGATAGCGGGCTACTGTCAATTGCCCAATTCAAAAAAAGCTAGTTATAAACTTTTTAATAACAAAAGCCCGTTTAGTAGCAATCCGTACTAATCGGGCTATTTTTGTGATTGACGATACAAACAAGCGTCCGTTTGAGACTTAAGCCCAGCGATACCACCGGAATTTTAATTAAAGGTGGGACAAGGGACCTGTCCCCGCGACCCAGAAATGTGGTGATGTTGTGTCTTCCATCCGTATATCTTAGAATTGTGAAGGAAACGAAGGTGGAAGGTCCAGGGCTGCGTTACTGTATCTGGGTACAAGGGTGCCCGATTCACTGTGAGGGTTGTTTTAATCCAAATACCTGGTCTTTTGAAGGCGGAACTTTCATGACGATTGAGGAGATCTTCCATGATATCGAAGATGTTTTAAAGAGAAAGCCGGAACTTGAGGGGGTTACTTTTTTAGGGGGAGAGCCTTTTAGCCAAGCCCGGCCGCTTAGCAACCTTGCGAGTCGCGTGAAAGAATTGGGTCTATCCATTGTGACATTTACAGGTTATGAGTATGAAAAAATAAAAAACGCTAAAAATCCAGTTTGGAACGCTCTATTGGTGCAAACGGATTTATTAATCGGTGGACCGTATATTCAAAGTCAGCATGATCTCAGTCGGCCTTGTACCGGTGTGGTTAGCTATTATTTTATCACTCATTATCGGTGCCATAATCGGTATCTGGCAAGGGTTTTGGGTTGCCTATGTAGGAATACCATCATTTATTGTTACGTTAGCAAGTATGTTAATTTTTAGAGGATTGACTTTATATCTATTGGGTGGAAAATCACTTGCACCTTTCCCTGATTCATTTGGAGTGCTAAGCGGGGGCTTTTTGCCTAATATTGGGTCAGGTGAATTACACGTTCTAACAATCATATTATCTGCCATTCTATCATTAATCCTAATTTATTTGGAATTTAGAAACCGTAAAAAACAATTGGCATATAGCTTTGAAGTAAGTCCTTTATGGCTTTCTATCACAAAGCTAGTCTTGCTGGTCGCAGTTATTAACTGGTTTGCGTATCAATTGGCATTAAATAAAGGAATTCCAATGGTGCTAATTATCGTCTTAATTCTCATTGCCCTCTACACCTTCGTAATGAAGAATACAGTCATGGGTCGTCACATTTATGCAACGGGTGGAAACCAAAAAGCAGCCGACTTATCCGGGATTAAAACAAAGCGTGTTGTATTTTGGGTATTTGTTAACAACGGTGTTATTGCTGCTTTGGCCGGATTAATGTTCGCTTCCCGCCTAAATTCTGCAACACCTGCAGCTGGTAACATGCTTGAATTAGATGCAATTGCCGCTGTATTCATTGGTGGTGCATCGATGGCTGGAGGAGTTGGAACAGTCATTGGCGCCATCGTTGGTGGACTCGTAATGGGAATAATGAACAACGGCATGTCCCTAATCGGAGTCGGAATAGACTGGCAACAAGCCATCAAAGGACTAGTCCTACTACTCGCAGTAGGATTCGACATCTACAACAAAAACAGAGCAGGAAAATAGTGGGTCAAAGGGGTCGTCTGGGACAAGGGGACAGGTCCCTCGTCCCAGTAAAATGCACTATTTGACTTAATCTAAAAAAGCAGACCAAGCAGAGTCAGCTTTTTTGTAGTTTATTTTAATTTTCGCGGCAAACTAATACAAATGGTGGTACGGATTGTAATCCTAGTTTGTTTACACCTAAACCATTAGATTTTTAGCTCTCTTATCGAAATCGTTCCCTGGAACCACCCTGGTTATCGAATGGAAAAAATTAGGGGAACGGGAGAACCGTCCCCATGTTTAGCTCTTTTACTGTTTCGCCTTCAATTAACACTGGTTGATAATAGGTTTCATTCGGTAATTCTTTCTTTCCTTGTAATTTGTTAATGACCCAATCGGCTGCATCACGCCCCATTTGCTCTTGAGGGTGTGTCAATGTGGTCAGTTTGATATTTGCATTTTTCGCAATATAAGAGTTGTCCTGACCAATAATGGATAGGTGGTTAGGGATAGAAATACCAAGTTGTCTGCATACATTTGCCACTTCCAACCCGACTTCATCGTTATAGCAAACAATGCCTGTCAACACATCTCTATTTTCATGGAGGAACGTTTTCAAATGGGTATAGAGTTCTAACTTTGTTTCTGTATCGTATGATAGTACAAGGTCTGGTTGAAATCGAAGTTTGGCTTCTCCAAGTGCTTTAATATACCCTTTCATTCGATATTTACCCTGTAGATCATCTATTTTAGAAATGAGTCCAATTTGTGTGTGACCTTTCACAATTAGTTCTTTTGTTGCAAGATAGCTAGACTGTACATCATCTAGACATAGGAAAGGAACCTCTAATTCTTCATAATAAGCATTAATCATAATGAATGGTACATCTTGTTCTTTGAACGAAAGATAGTAAGCAATATTAGGATTGTATAGATTGCTTTTTGTAGGTTCCACGATCAAACCATCCACTCCGTAGGAAAGCATCATTTCTAACGCCTTTTTTTCTTGCTCGACATCATTATTTGTACTGGCTAAAAGTAACGAATAATTATCCTCATTCAATCTTCCTTCAATTCCACGGATAATCGAGGGGAAAATGTAGTCCGAAATGTAGGTCGTTATGACACCAATTGTTTTTTTTGTGAAATTTCCACTAGTTTTTGACCGATATTGGTTACTAACATAAGTGCCAGACCCTTTTTCACTTCTTAGAAAACCCTCATTTGCTAGTTCTAAAATAGCCTTGCGAACCGTGTGCCTGCTAACCTCGTATTTCTCTTGGAGTGCAAATTCAGTAGGGATTTGCTCTCCTGCAATGTAATCTCCCGAAAGAATTTTACTTTTTATTTCTTCCATGATGACTTGATATTTGGGCTTCATCTATCTCACTACCTTCATAATTGTTCGTATTTATAATTTCCTGATTTGGGATATTTGTATGGACATATTTTAACATGGATTAAATAGAATTAAAAGTTTTGACCGTATTGTTGTCGAGAACTAGTAGAATATTGGTCAAGAATGTTGTTTGTATAAATTGTGTCATATGTTGACAAATGTACGTACAATAAATATAATGTGGGTGTAAAGAATGATAAAAAAAGTACTCTTTTATAGATTTGAAACCGTTGCCAGGGAGGGGATGTTAGCAAGATGGTAAATCAAGTAGATGTTAAACATGCAATTACTATGGGAGAAACTTCACTTGGAATCGAGTTAGGATCCACACGTATTAAAGCAGTGCTGATTGATCAACATTTTGAGACAATCGCAACTGGAAGCTACGAGTGGGAAAATCGACTTGAAAACGGATTTTGGACGTACAACTTAGAAGATGTTATCACTGGATTACAAACAGCTTATTCTGAAATGAAACAGGAAGTTGAAAAGAATTATGGAATCACTATCCGAAAAATTGGATCCATTGGATTTTCCGCAATGATGCACGGCTATATGGCTTTTGACAAGACGGGAGAACTACTTGTTCCGTTTCGAACTTGGCGTAATGCAACAACTGGTGTTGCAGCAAAGGAATTGACCAATGTATTTCAATTCAATATCCCAGAAAGGTGGAGTATTGCTCACCTATACCAAGCGATATTAAATGAGGAAAAACATTTACCTCAGATTGATTTTATTACCACTTTAGCGGGCTACATACACTGGTTACTAACAGGAAATAAAGCATTAGGCATTGGGGACGCTTCAGGTATGTTCCCAATTGATGAAGCTACCAAAGACTACAATGAAACAATGGTCAAGCAGTTTGACGAACTAATTACATCGAAAAGCTATCCATGGAAGATAAAAGATATTCTTCCAAAAGTGTGTACCTCTGGTGAACAAGCAGGGATATTAACTGAAGGTGGGGCAAAAATACTTGATCGATCACTACATTTACAACCAGGTATTCCGGTTTGTCCACCAGAAGGTGATGCGGGAACAGGGGTGGTTGCTACAAATAGTGTGAGGAAGCGTACCGGAAACGTTTCAGTAGGAACCTCTGTTTTTGCGATGATTGTGTTAGAGAAGGAACTTTCAAAGGTATATCCAGAAATTGATTTGGTAAACACACCTAACGGAAGCCCGGTTGCAATGGTTCATGCGAATAATTGTTCAAGTGATATTAATGCTTGGTTGGGTCTGTTCCGTGAATTTTCTGAGGCAATGGGACAAAAGGTTGATACAAATAAATTATTTAGTGTGATGTTGAATAAAGCGTTGGAAGCGGACCCAGATGGTGGGGGCCTCCTAAGCTACGGTTATTTATCCGGTGAAAATATTACAGGATTAGAAAGTGGACGACCACTATTTGTAAGGTCACCTGTGAGTAATTTTAATTTGGCGAATTTCATGCGCACCCATCTTTTTACTGCCTTTGGTGCATTGAAAATGGGCATGGATATTTTGACAAAGAATGAAAACGTTGCAATTGATAGCATTTTAGCTCACGGTGGTTTATTTAAAACCCCTATTGTTGGACAAAGGATTGTTGCAGCTGCAATGAATACTCCAGTTTCAGTTATGGCAACAGCTGGAGAAGGCGGTGCGTGGGGAATGGCTATTCTAGCTTCTTACATGATGAACAAAGAACAAGAAGAAAGTTTAGAAGATTTCCTTGATCATAAGGTCTTTGTAGAAGTGAACGGACAAGAAATTCATCCTGATGAATCCGATGTTAAAGGTTTTGAAGAGTTTATCGAACGATACAAAAAAGGATTAGTGATTGAGCAGGCCGCTGTAGATCATTTGGTCCAATGACTCGTGAACGGGGGGATTATTGACGTGCTAGAACAATTGAAAGAAGAAGTATATCAAGCGAATTTGGACTTACCTAAACACGGACTCGTGAAATTTACATGGGGAAATGCAAGTGCCATTGATCGTGAAAGCGGCTTATTCGTTATCAAACCTAGTGGTGTTGATTATGAAACATTGAAGCCGAGTGATATGGTCGTTGTTGATTTGGAGGGCAATGTTGTAGAAGGAGAGTTGAATCCTTCTTCAGATACAATGACTCATGCAGTGCTCTATAATCATTACCCAGAAATCGGCGGCATCGTGCACACCCATTCAACTTGGGCGACAATTTGGGCTCAAGCGGGTCTGGATGTTCCAGCGATGGGTACTACACATGCAGATACATTCTATGGTTCGATACCATGTGCGCGTTTTTTAACAAAAGAGGAAATTGATCAAGGTTACGAAGCGCAAACGGGTCATGTGATCATCGAAACATTTGAAGAGCGTGGGTTAGATGTATTGGCAGTTCCAGGTGTGCTACTTCATGGTCATGGTCCATTTACATGGGGAAAAGATGTAAAGTCAGCGGTAATCAATAGTGTGGTATTAGATGAAGTTGCGAAAATGAACTTATTTGCACGCGAATTAAATCATTTTGCTCCAACTTTGCCGCAACGTGTTTTAGATAAACACTACTTACGTAAGCATGGGAAAAACGCATATTACGGGCAAAAGTAATGAACAAATACGCCATGGCGTATTTGCGAGCCCGATTTTTTTAGGCCTACCCGAGGTGGGTCACAAAGACGTTGCCACAGGACGTGGCGTTCTTAGTCTTTGATCTTATGCGAGATACAGTGAAACTTCAATCTGTGGAATTTATTCCTCAGATTGTTAGTTGAACCAATCGGGCATTTAATGGTAGTTGCCCTCTTTGAGGGCTTAGTACCAGTTAATGAGGGGAAAACTTTCTTTGAAAAATCGAGGCATCCGCCGGAGGCTTTTTGTCTTTATTCAGCCTACTTCTGCTGAATAAAGTAAAAACTATTAATCTATGAAAAGAGGATTATTATGTTAACTACCGATAAAAAAGAATTTTGGTTTGTCGTAGGTTCACAACATCTTTATGGGGAAGAAGCGTTAGCTGAAGTTAAAGCGCATGCACAAGAGATGACGGATGCATTAAATGAAAGCGGTGTTTTACCTTATCCACTCGTATTGCAAGATTTAGCTGTTAGTGCGGATAAAATCACTACGATTATGAAAGAAGTGAACTATCGGGATGAAGTTGCCGGTGTCATCACGTGGATGCATACTTTCTCACCTGCAAAAATGTGGATTCGTGGAACAAAACTCTTGCAAAAACCACTACTTCATTTAGCCACTCAATATAATGAAAGTATTCCTTGGGCGTCAATTGATATGGATTTTATGAATCTAAACCAGTCAGCTCATGGTGATCGTGAATATGGTTTTATCAATGCTCGTTTAAAGAAACAAAATAAAGTGGTTGTAGGTTACTGGCAACGCCCAGAAGTTCAAACGCAGATTGCAGAATGGATGGACGTAGCGGTTGGGTATAATGAAAGCTTTAACATAAAAGTCGCTCGCTTTGGTGACAACATGCGAAATGTAGGAGTTACCGAGGGTGATAAGGTTGAAGCACAAATTCAATTTGGCTGGACAGTTGACTATTTTGGGATTGGCGATCTTGTTCAATACGTGAATGCAGTTACGGAAGAAGAAATGAATGATTTATTTGCGGAATATGCTGACCTTTATGAATTTGATTATGGTACTTACAGTAAGGAAGATTGGGAAGCTAGTGTAAAAGTACAATCAAGCTATGAAATTGCAATCAAACGATTCCTAGATGAAGGTGGCTACAATGCCTTCACAACTAACTTTGAAGATTTATATGGGATGAAACAGCTGCCTGGTCTAGCCGTCCAACGTTTGATGGCACAAGGATATGGTTTTGCTGGTGAAGGAGATTGGAAGACTGCTGCACTTGATCGCTTACTCAAGGTAATGAGCCATAACCAATCAACTGGTTTTATGGAGGACTACACATATGAATTAGCTGTTGGGAAAGAATCAATTCTCCAGTCACATATGCTTGAAGTAGACCCAACTTTAGCAAGCAACAAACCAAAAATTGTCGTATCTCCATTAGGAATTGGTGATCGTGAAGATCCTGCACGATTAGTATTTGATGGTAAAGCGGGAGACGGTGTCGTTGTATCCATGGCTGACTTTGGTACTCATTACAAACTATTGATCAACGAAATTTCTGCATTTGAGCCAACCGAGCCTGCACCAAATCTTCCAGTAGCACGTGTACTATGGGAGGTTAAGCCAAACTTCCAAGATGGAGTTAAAGCCTGGATTGAAAACGGCGGTGGTCACCATACAGTTGTTTCATTAAATCTAACAACAGATCAAATTGTCACCTATGCAAAACTAGTTAACCTGGAATATGTAGTTATTAAATAGCAGTGGGACAGGTCCCTTGTACTAGGAGAAATATGGTGGGACGCGGAACCTGTCCTCTCGTCCCACAAGAAAGGTTGAATAGAATGACTAAAAGGGCAAAAATGATTTTGGAAAAAGATTTTAAAATCTCTGAAGTAGATAATCGAATCTATGGTTCCTTCATCGAACATCTTGGTCGTGCTGTTTACGGTGGAATCTATGAACCTGGCCACCCCCTGGCGGATGAAATGGGGTTCCGTCAGGATGTAATTAAGATGGTAAAGGAGCTCCAAGTCCCACTTGTTAGATATCCAGGAGGTAATTTTGTTTCAGGGTATAACTGGGAAGATGGCGTTGGTCCTGTAGAGAGTCGTCCGCGTCGCCTAGATTTGGCTTGGAAAACAACTGAAACGAATGAAATCGGAACAAACGAATTCATGAAATGGGCCAAGCTAGTCAATGCTGAAGTCAACATGGCTGTTAACCTAGGAACACGAGGAATTGATGCAGCTAGAAACCTAGTAGAATACATGAATCACCCTGGTGGCTCCTATTATAGTGACTTACGTATTTCTCACGGTGCCAAGGAACCATATAATGTTAAAACATGGTGTTTAGGAAACGAAATGGACGGTCCTTGGCAAATTGGACATAAGACAGCAGTGGAGTATGGCCGGATTGCCCAGGAAGCGGCAAAGGTGATGAAATGGGTGGATCCAACAATTGAACTTGTTGCTTGTGGTAGTTCATTCCGGGATATGCCAACCTTTGCAGATTGGGAAGCAACCGTCTTAGACCATACCTATGACCACGTCGAATATATTTCATTGCATCAATACTATGGGAACAAAGAGAATGACCTTCCAAATTATTTAGCTTTATCCCTTGAAATGGATGATTTTATTCGTTCTGTTATTTCAATTGCCGACTATATTAAGGCAAAAAAGCGTGGCAAGAAGAATATTAATCTTTCTTTTGATGAATGGAATGTTTGGTACCACTCTAATGAAGCGGATAAACAGATTGAACCGTGGAGTATTGCGCCACGTCAGCTTGAAGATATATATAACTTCGAAGATGCCTTATTGGTTGGATGTATGTTGATTACATTATTAAAGCATGCTGATCGTGTGAAAATAGCATGTCTCGCTCAGTTGGTTAATGTTATTGCACCAATTATGACAGAACCGAACGGAGCTGCCTGGAAACAAACCATTTTTTACCCATATATGCATACATCCGTATATGGCAGGGGTGTGGCACTGAATCCAATTACTTCAAGTCCAAAATATGACAGTAAAGATTTTACGGACGTTCCGCTGTTGGAATCAACGGCTGTATATAATGAAGAACTTGAACAGTTAACCATTTTCGCTGTAAACCGTGACTTGCAAGAAGGTTTACATCTTGAATGTGATATCCGTAATTTCGAAGGATATAAGGTACTTGAACATATTGTCCTTGAAAATGACGATATTAAACAGACCAACTCTGCCCAAAGTAGCCCGGTTGTGCCTCATTCAAATGGAAATGCAGAAATCGATAATGGACTTGTTACTGCGGTATTACCTAAATTATCTTGGAACGTCATCCGTCTAGGGAAAACTAAATAATGACTTACTATAGAAACAATAGTCTTTTACAAATTAAATAATAAATTTTATTATAATAGACAAACTAATCATAATTATCAAAATAATTTATTGACGATGAAAGCACATTTTGATAATCTTTAGTTAGCAACTTAAACGATTAACTAAGGAGATAAGAAATGGTACGTTTGAAGGATATTGCAGAAAAGGCGAATGTTTCCACCGCAACTGTTTCTTATGTAATTAACAATACGGGGAATATAAGCAAGGAGACAAGAGAGAAAGTTCTTCGAGTACTAGAAGAACTAAATTATAAACCTAACCAGGTTGCAAGAAGTTTAAAAAACAAGAAAACAAGAACAATTGGAGTCATCGTAGAGGATATCACGGTTTTTAATGCTCCCGAGATCATTGATGGAATTAATAGTTATGCTGAAAAGCACGGTTTTTCTATTCTTCTCACAAATTTAAGAATCTATAAGAGAATTGGTAATAACTATCATGAAATCGAAAAATGTAAAGATTTAATAGAAAGCGCAATGGATGAATTGTTAAGCCAACAAGTAGATGGGATTATTTATATCGGAGTGCATATACGCGATGTTACAGGGCTGGTTCAAGAAAGTAATAAGCCAATTGTCTATACGTACTGTTATACTTCTTCACCTAAAGATTACTCAGTAAACTTTGATGATGAACTAGCAACTTATGAAATTACCAATTACTTAATAGAAATGGGACATCGCAAAATCGCGCTTATTAGCGGGTTGATTGATTCATTTCCATCCCACCAGCGTTTCTTAGGTTATCACCGTGCATTAATGGAGAAACAGCTTCTATTTAATCCGGTTTTTGTTAAAACGGGAGACTGGCAATATGAATCAGGTTATCGCATGGCAAAAGAACTATTAGAGTTACAGGAAAAACCTACTGCCATTATTGCAATGAATGATGTCATGGCAGGAGGTGTGCTAGAAGCCTGCCGAGAGTTAAACATTAAAGTGCCTGATGAGTTATCTATTGTTGGTTTTGATGATCGTGAATTCGGAATATATTTCTTACCAAAATTAACTACAATGAGACTTCCGTTGGATGAAATGGGTTTATTGTCTATGAAAAAAATGATCAAACTTTTAGACCAAGATAAAGAAGTAGATTATGAGACAAAAGTAAAATGCCAGCTTGTACAGCGAGAATCTGTTTCTTCACCCAGTGGGTTAATCGTTTAACTTTATTCAGTCGGGGTTCAAACTCCGACTGAAATTAAGGAACTCAGACTAAGACCGCCACTTCCTGTGGCAACGTCTGAGTGACCCACATCGTGTGGGCCTAAAGCCTCCGGCGGAGACATGCGATTTTCAAAGGAAGTTTTTCGAGCAAGTTCGAAAAACTCTGGGCACAAATACGCCAAGGCGCATTTGATTCCATCCTTTTTAACGATATGTGAAAACGCCTTCAGGGGTATCGGCGAAATTTACTAAATCAAGCTAAAAAACATCTTTTTTAGGGGGTGATGTGAGGAGGTAAATAATGATGTGGATTAATCGAGTAAACCATTGTACCATCGTTTTTTTTCAAAACATTACAGGGGGAATTTTAAATGAAAAAAAGTAGAAAGTTTTACACATCCTTAATTGCAATATTGATTCTTGTACTTTCAGTCGTGTTAACTGGATGCGCAAAAAACGATGCTAGTACCGGCAGTAAAGATTCTGGTGATAAAGTAACTTTGAGTTTTAGTATGTGGGATACCCTTAAAGAAGAGGATACCCATTTTATTAAAGCATTTGAAGAAAAGTATCCAAATATTAAAATTGATTTGGTTAATATTCCAGAAGATTACTCGCAGAAAATTAATTCCATGATCATTGGAGGGAATGCTCCAGATGTTATCTTATCATGGGAAGCGGATATCAATCGTTTTGCTGAAAGTGGAGCAATCGATCCATTAGATGAATATATAGCGAAGACCTCCGAGTTCAAAATGGATGATTTCATTCCTGCTGTTGAAAAGATTAGCACAACAGGAGAAACGTATGGATTTCCATGGGTTTATGCAACTGAGTTCTTATATTATAACAAGGATATGTTTGATGCTGCAGGTGTAGATTATCCAAGTGATGATTGGACATGGGATGATTTACAAGAGGCTGCAAAGAAGTTAACTGTTCGTGAGGGTGACCAAACCGCTCAATGGGGGTTAGATGCGATTTCTTTCCCTGGAATTTGGTACTCAACAATTGGAGCTGCTGGTGATGACGTAGTAAAAGACGGGAAATTTGATTTAAATGATGGTTTGCGAAAAGCACTTGAGTTCCAAAATGAATTAACAAATGTGGATAAAGTTTCACCACAACCATCTTCAGGTGGTCAGGTAGCCGATTTATTTGCTGCAGGTAAAGCTGCAATGACACGACAAGGTAGCTGGTATACATTAGCATACGGCGAGAATGAATTTAATTGGGATATTGCACCTCTTCCAAAAGAAGAACGCTCATATGTATCTCTTCACACAGGCTTCTTTACAATTAATAGCCAAAGTAAACATAAAGAAGAGGCCTGGAAGTTTATTGAATTCATGATGAGCGATGAAGGACAAACAGCACTTAGCAGCCAATTCCATAATCCTTCTGCACGTACAAGTGTCGCGGCAAAAGGTGAGTTTAAAGTTAATGGAAAAAATGGTCCTACTAACTGGGATGTATTTGAAAAGACTGCGGATGACGGTCGTTTCGGATATGTATTGGTGAACCCAACTGTAACAGATGAATTAGTAGGTGACTTTAATGCTGTGCTATTAGGACAAAAAACAATTGACGAAGTGGTTAATACATCTGTCCCGGCTGCACAAAAGAAACTGGACGAACAATAAGTACAATAGACAAAACTTCCTCCCAAATTCATTTGGGAGGAAGCGTATCAAATGTAAATAGAGAGGACTTGAAATAATGAAAAAGGGAAAAACCACTTGGAAAGAAAATCTCTCTGCTTATTCCTTTCTGTCCCCGTGGATTTTTGGGCTAATCCTATTCACAGGTGGACCTATAATTGTTTCATTTTTCCTAAGCTTAACAAAGTGGAATCTCTTAGGTACACCTAAGTTTGTTGGCTTAGATAACTACATAAGGATGCTTTCTAGCGATTCTGATTTTCTAAATTCATTGAAGGTCACGATCCTATTTACCGTTATAAGTGTGGTAGTAAGTGTTTCATCTGCGTTATTTTTAGCTGTTTTATTAAACTTCAATGTAAAATTTCTTGGCATTTTTCAATTTTTCTACTTTATCCCGGCTGTCATGCCGAGTGTGGTAATGGCGTTTGTATTTAAACTAATGTTTAACCAACAAATCGGGATTGTAAATTACTTATTATCATTTATTGGAATTTCGAATGCACCAAATTGGTTAAATGATACTTTTTGGATCTGGCCAACGTTAGCCTATGCAAGCATATTTACCTATGCCACTGGACAAATGATGTTAATTTTCACTTCTAGTTTAAAAGAAGTACCTCAAGAACTTTATGAAGCATGTGATTTAGATGGGGCAACATTTTTACAACGATTTATTCATGTAACTCTACCATCTATTTCTCCAATTATATTATTCAATGTAGTAGTTGCAACTATAAGTTCATTTAACAGTTCTTTTACACTTTTATATCCCCTTACAAATGGAGGACCAAATAATGCGACAGACGTTCTGAGCCTAAACATTTATAAAAATGCTTTTAAAATGTTCGATATGGGTTACGCTTCAGCCTTGGCAGTTGTTTTGTTCATCATTGTGGCTTCCATTGCAGTAATCCAATTTAGAATGTCGAAAAATTGGGTTCATTACGATTAAAAGGAGGGGTATGCTATGGCAGCAAAATCAAAAATGAAGATGAAAAATAGTAAATCAATGAAGATTATGCAATATACAGTCCTTATCATAATAGCCATTTTTATGGCCTTTCCAATTATTTGGATCTTTTCAAACTCTCTTAAAACATTAACTGGAATTAGTCAATTCCCGCCAAAATTGATCCCTGATGATCCTCAATTTGGAAATTATCTTGAAGTTTTAAAGGATAAAAATACATTAATTTATTTTAGAAACAGTTTAATTTTAATTGTTGGTAATACAATTGGAACTTTATTTTCAAGTGCAATTGTTGCTTATCCATTAGCGCGGATGAACTTTAGAGGGCGTAATTTAGCCTTTGCTATTATTCTAGCAACAATGATGGTTCCTTCAGTAACCACCATCATTCCGCAGTTCATTTTATTTAGAGAACTTGGATGGTTAGACAGCTTTTTGCCATTAATTGTACCTGCTTTCTTTGCTTATCCCTATAATGTCTTTTTATTTAGACAGTTCTTTATGACTATACCAAAGAGTATCGATGAATCTGCCATGATCGATGGCTGTAATAGATGGCAAATTTTCACGAAAATGATTGTGCCAATTTCAAGACCAATATTTATCACGGTTGGAATCCTATCTGCTATTTTCTGGTGGAACGAGTTATTTACGCCATTAATTTTCCTTACTTCTGATAACCTTAAACCGTTAACTGTAGGTGCGCTTTCTTCCTTTAAAGTGCAGGGAGCAACAGGGTTAACAGCTTGGAATCTTCAAATGGCAATGGCTATGCTAATGGCTATCCCGCCAATGCTATTATACTTATTTGCGTCAAAGTTTTTAGTCGAAGGAATGAAGACTTCTGGACTTAAAGATTAACTAACAAAAGCGTGATACGACAATGGAGGACTGAACATGTTGACTACTGAACAAATTTCGTTAAATAAGATAAAGATTGATGATGTATTTTGGACCAAATATCGTTCCCTTTTAAAATCTACCATCATACCTTATCAATACGACGCGATAAATGATCGTATTCCGGATGCCGAGCCGAGTTATGCTGTGCAAAATTTTCGAATTGCAGCGGGGGAAGTCGAAGGAAGACATCAAGGTGCGATTTTCCAAGATAGCGATGTTGCAAAGTGGTTGGAGGCAGTAGGCTATTTATTATCGTTTGAACGTGATGAAGAAATAGAGCGAAAAGCGGATGATCTTATTGATTTAGTTGCGAGGGCTCAGCAACCAGATGGTTATTTGAATACGTATTACATCATAGAGGAGCCTGAGAATAGATGGACAAACCTTTATGATTGTCATGAATTATACTGTGCAGGACATTTTATGGAAGCAGCTGTTGCTTATTTTGATGCTACAGGTAAAAGAAAACTATTAGATGTCATTTGTCGATTTGCTGATAACATTAATGAAGTTTTTGGACCGGAAGAGGGGAAATTGAAAGGTTATCCGGGCCATCCAGAAATTGAGTTAGCACTTGTGAAATTATATCGAGCAACAGGTAATCAAAAATATTTGAATTTAAGCAAGTATTTTGTTGACCAGCGTGGTCAAAAACAAAATTATTTTACTGAAGAATGGGAAAAACGAGGAAAAACATTAGATAAAAGCAGTGTCTTTAAAGAGCCAAACCTGCATTATGGACAAAGTTATGCTCCGGTGCGTGAACAAGAAGTGGCAACTGGACATGCTGTACGAGCGGTTTATCTATATACCGCGATGGCTGATTTAGCAAGGTTAACGAATGATGATGAGCTTAAAAAGGCATGCCAAAGATTATGGGATAATATCACAGAAAAACAAATGTATATCACTGGCGGGATTGGGTCAACAGAAATTGGTGAGGCTTTTACATTTGATTATGACCTACCGAATGACACAATGTATGCTGAGACTTGTGCGTCTATTGGATTAATTTTCTTTGCGAAGCGTATGCTTGCACTCGATTTACATTCAAAGTACGCCGATATAATTGAAAAGGCATTATTTAATATAGTCATTGAAAGTATGGCATTGGATGGAAAGCATTATTTTTATGTGAATCCGTTAGAGGTTTGGCCAGAAGCAAGTCAAAAGGATCCACGACGAAAACATGTAAAGGAAACCAGACAAGCGTGGTTCGGAGTTTCATGCTGTCCTCCAAATGTTGCGAGATTACTAGGATCTTTAGGGGATTATATTTATTCATCTACGGAAAATTGCCTATTTACACACCTTTATATCGGTAGTCAAATCAATGCTAAGTTTGACGGTACTGAAGTCACGTTTAAACAATCCTCTCAATTACCGTGGAGGGGTGAGGCGCGGATTGAATTTGAAATGGAAAACTCAGTGAATATTAAGATGGCTTTCAGAATTCCGGATTGGATTTCTGGAAGATTCTCAATTACAGTCAATGGGAAAGAGACTGACTATACGACTAAAAATGGCTATGCATTTGTGGAAAGAACATGGGAAAATGGCGATATAATCAAGCTCTTTATGCCAATCTCAATTCAATTCATGCAGGCAAACTCAATGGTTCAAGCTGACGCAGGGAAAGTAACTGTCCAACGTGGCCCATTAATTTATTGTCTAGAGGAAGAGGATAATGGGCAAAACTTAAGTTCATTGCTCGTGGATACTGAGGCAGCATGGATTGAGAAAGAAGAAAACTTCCCTGTCTTAGGAAAGATTATTACATTAGAGGCTGATGGCTATAAAGAAATTGATGAAAATAATCAGTTATATTCTATTTTTAAGAAAAACCGAGAAAAAATAAATATTAAAGCCATTCCATATTTTGTTTGGGGAAATAGAGGGATCGGAGAAATGAGAATTTGGCTTAGATATCATTAAATAAATACTACTCCCCCAAAAATAGAACTGTATTTATAGAAATCCCGGGTTCATGGTTCCATCTTACCATGGGTTCGGTTTTATTATTAATAACACTATAAAAGGTAGGTACTAGCGGTGAAGGCTATCCTGGTAATGTTAAGTTAGTTGTTAGGTATACACTAAATAATCAAAATGAATTATCCATGCACTACTTCGGAAAGTCAGACAAAGATACGCTGTTAAATTTGACAAATCATACTTATTTTAACCTAAGCGGCAACCTGGGGAATCCTTCTCGAAAGTATATGGGAATTTGTTTGGAAACTCAGGGCTTACCCGACGCTATTCATCATCAACATTTTCCATCTTGGGTTTTAAAAGAGGGGGAACCCTATGCTTCAGTAACAAAATATAAATTCTCTGTCGATTAAAATGATTACAAAATGGGAAGTAAAAACAAAAAGTAAGAAAACAGTTTTGTGGTTTCATAAACGATTCAGAAGAAAATGAAAAATACAAAGGAGGGCTTTTTACAATGAAGTACAGAAGATTGGGAAAAAGCGGATTAAAAGTAAGTGAAATTAGTTTGGGAAGTTGGCTAACGTATGGGAAAACGGTAGAAGATAATGTGGCTGAAAAAACGGTACATAAAGCATATGAATTAGGTATTAATTTTTTTGACTCCGCTAATGTATATGAGCGAGGACAGGGTGAGCGGATAATGGCTCAAGCACTAAAAGAGTATCCTCGTGAGTCCTATATTATTACAACAAAAGCATTTTGGCCAATGGGTGAAGGTCCGAATGATCGCGGTTTATCAAGAAAGCATGTAACAGAACAAGTTAATGCTAGTTTAAAGAGAATGAACTTAGACTATGTTGATATTTTTTACTGCCATCGCTATGATCCAGAAACACCGGTGGAGGAAACGTTACGAACCATTGATGATTTAATTCGTCAGGGAAAAATCCTGTATGCGGGTGTAAGTGAATGGAGTGCAGCACAAATTGAAGAAGCGATTCGTGTGGCGGATCAATTTTTGTTAGACCGCATAGTGGTCAACCAGCCGCAATATAACATGTTTCACCGTTATATTGAGAAAGAAATAATCCCTGTTAGTGAAAAATATGGTGTGGGACAAGTTGTATTTTCTCCGCTTGCTCAAGGTGTGTTAACCGGTAAGTACAAGGCTAATCGTATTCCTGAAGATAGTCGGGCATCAAACGAATCTATCAATAACGATATAAAAGGTATGTTAAATCCAACTATCTTTAGTAAAGTGGAACAACTAGAAAATTTGGCTAACGAATTGGGTATTACATTGCCTAGTCTTGCTTTAGCTTGGATTTTAAAACAACCAAATGTTTCAAGTACCTTAATCGGTGCAAGTAAACCAAGTCAAGTGGAAGAAAATGTGAGAGCGGTTGGAGTTCAACTCACAGATGAAATAATTCAAAAAATCGGGGGGATTATAGATTAAGTACCATTAAAGGAAACGCATAATTCCTTGGTGTAACTATGTTGGTTCCTAGCTTTACTGCACAAGTTAGGAATGGATTACAAGATAAAACGGATCAACCCGGGTTGTGAATTGGTCCGTTTTTTTTCTGTCAAGCCATATGTCACAGTGACGCCCCGGAATTTGTCGAAGATTGATAAAGTTCAAGGGACAGAAAAAGATTTATCCCAACTTCCCTATGTTCAACCTTCTTTGCAGTTCTTTTATCACGATGGAAGGTTTGCTGATAAACCCATCAATAGGCGTGCCGAGCCTTTTTTGTAAAGCGGCAATCGTAATTGGACCCAAGTATCCATCTTGCGTAACTCTGAGCCATTTTTGTAAGGCTTTAATGAGTCGCGATGGTTTGCTAATGAAGCCATCTACTGGAGTCCCAAAATATCTTTGGAGGGCGCTGATTGTTTTTGGACCTAGGTAACCGTCAACTACTAGGTTTTCTTTTGGTGGATTAAGTGGATTGGATTTTGGTGTAGGTGTTTGTACGGAGCCAGAGCCTCCATAACTAACCCCTTCCTCCCAACAAATTGCACGGATTACACATTCATACATACCTTCACGATATGTTTTATCTTTGATTTTATCTGATTGTGGCCCATCCACAATGATATCTTAGGCTTAATAAAGGACAGTGATGCAGATTAGCCACTGGACATCTATCCCCTTATGAAACAAAGATTTTGGTAGAAGAGGGTACTAAAAGAGGACTGAAAAAGGTTTTAGTCGTACATCCAGATTTAAAAATTAATAAAATGGACCTTTGATGGCAGAAGTTAAAGCAAATTTTCCACCCGAAAACAGTCAACTGCCGTGGTATAAAGAAGTAACTGGCATGCAGTGGCGAGCCTTAATTGCGCGGGATCTGACTGGGCTTTGGATTCAAAGGGTAAATTCTGAATCTACATTGATTTTACATGTGTAAAAAAAGAAGTATATACTGGTAATAAGAAAGGGATGGCTCATCGATTGATTTCCTTTCTTTCATTTACTAAATAAGAAATGTATACATATAGGAAGTGTAAAATGTGAAACAACCAATTTTTTTAACACCACAATTTCAGGAACGGATCTGGGGAGGAACCAAGCTACGTACTGAATTTGGATATCCAATTGAATCAGACTTAACAGGTGAATGCTGGGCTGTTTCTGCCCATCCAAATGGGCAAAGTATTGTAAGCCAAGGTCCATATGAAGGAAAAAGCCTCGGGGAATTGTGGAAGGAGCATCGTGAACTTTTCGGCAACATGGAAGGCGATGTATTTCCACTCCTGACCAAAATTCTTGATGCAAATAATGATTTATCGATTCAAGTTCATCCAAATGATGAGTATGCGAATAAAAATGAAAGCGGTGAACTTGGTAAAACCGAATGCTGGTATGTAGTCGATTGTGAGGACGATGCAGAAATCATCTATGGTCATACAGCCCAAACGAAAGAACAGTTTGTTGAAATGATTGAAAGTGGAGATTGGAACGGTTTGTTAAGTCGTGTAAAAGTGAAACCAGGAGATTTCTTTTATGTTCCTAGTGGAACGATTCACGCGCTTTGTTCAGGTGTTCTTATCCTAGAAACGCAGCAAAGCTCTGATACAACATATCGAGTGTATGACTATGACCGAGTTGATCAAAGTGGGAATAAGCGCGAGCTACATATTCAAAAGTCAATTGATGTGACTACCATTCCACATGAAGATATTACCGTTAAGCCTTGTATTGAAAAAATCCCGGGTGCAACCATTACAACCTTTGTTAAAGAACAGTTCTTCTCTGTGTACAAATGGGAAATTGAGGGCTCTGCAGCTTTCCATCAGGATAAACCATTTCTTATCTGCAGTGTTTTGAAAGGCTCAGGTGAAATTGTAACCGAAGCGGGAAGCCTTTTTATTGAAAAAGGCAGCCACTTTATTCTTCCAGCTGGATTTGGTGACTTTGAATTGACAGGGAATGTAGAATTAATTGTTTCTCATCCGTAAATGGGACACTGTCCAATTGTCTCGTAATAAAAAGGGGAGTTGTGATATGCGAATTGGCGGCATTGAAGCAGGCGGAACAAAGTTTGTCTGTGGAGTAGGGGACGAACAGGGAGAGATTTACGAAAGAGTTACTTTTCCGACAACAACTCCAGAAGAAACGATGGGAAAGGTCTTTTCATTTTTTCAAGATAAAGAGATTGAGGCGATCGGAGTCGGATCGTTTGGGCCGATTGATGTAGATAGAGCGAGCGAAACATATGGATATATTACGCAAACACCAAAGGTGAAGTGGAAAAATTATAATATCGTTGGTGAGCTTAAGAACCATTTTCATGTACCAATTGGTTTTCATACGGATGTAACAGCAGCTGCACTGGCCGAATCTACTTGGGGTGCAGCGAAGGGCTTGGATAGCTGCCTGTATATGACAGTTGGAACAGGGATTGGCGTTGGTGCGGTTATAGATGGAAAGCCATTTCAAGGCTTAACCCATCCAGAAATGGGGCATATCTTGGTGAAACGTCACCCGAATGATCCTTTCGAAGGAGTCTGCCCGTATCATGGAGACTGCCTTGAGGGGCTAGCAGCAGGACCAGCCCTTGAGAAAAGATGGAACAAAAAAGGGCAAGAACTAACAGACCAGCCTGAAGTGTGGGAAATCGAGTCCTATTATCTAGCGCAAGCTCTCATGAATTATATTCTAGTTTTATCACCGAAGAAGATCGTAGTTGGTGGTGGCGTGATGAAGCAGGAACATTTACTGCCTCTTGTTCGGAAACAAGTATTGGAATTGTTAAATGGCTATGTGGCTGTTCCTGAATTAACACCAGAAAGTATCGATCGTTACATCGTTTTGCCGGGGCTTGGCGACAACGCTGGTTTAGCTGGATCGATTGCACTTGGGGTTAATGGTAAATAGAAATTGGAAAATGAGGCAGTACAAAAAATAGTTTTTTTCTGAATAGATAATGATTAAACCCAAGAATGATATTAAATCAACATTCTTGGGTTTAAGTTTGTGTAAAACTGACATTTTTAGACAACAATACTTTTTATCGGACGTTCTTTTCTCTTTTTATTATGCTTCTGTCCGAATGAATCCTAGATTTAGACTCTATCACTCTATTTTTCTCTTTCCTTGTCCGAATGAAGCATGTATTTGGACTCATTTCCGAAAACTAGGGTACCACCTGTCCAAATGAATCCCGCATTCAGACNTCTATCACTCTATTTTTCTCTTTTCTTGTCCGAATGAAGCGTGTATTTGGACTCATTTCCGAAAACTAGGGTACCACCTGTCCAAATGAATCCCGCATTCAGACCCTATCACTCTTCTNNTTTCTCTTCTCTTGTCCGAATAAATCGTGTATTCGGACTCATTCTCGTAAATTCGGGTTCCAACTGTCCAAAAGAAGCCCAGATTC
>NZ_LMBW01000003.1:152641-152731 GCF_001439915.1 Fredinandcohnia humi
AGACTCTATCACTAATTTTTCCTCTTTTCTAGTCCGAATAAAGCGTGTATTCGGACTCATTCTCGTAAATTCGGGTTCCAACTGTCCAAA
>NZ_LMBW01000003.1:152770-152862 GCF_001439915.1 Fredinandcohnia humi
CTTTCCTCTTTTCTTGTCCGAATAAAGCGTGTATTCGGACTCATTCTCGTAAATTCGGGTTCCAACTGTCCAAATGAAGCCCTCTTTCAGAC
>NZ_LMBW01000003.1:152871-394019 GCF_001439915.1 Fredinandcohnia humi
TCTATTACTAATTATTCCTCTTTTCTTGTCCGAATAAAGCGTGTATTCGGACTCATTCTCATAAATTCGGGTTCCAACTGTCCAAATGAAGCCCAGATTCAGACTCTAACACTAATTATTCCTCTTTTCTTGTCCGAATAAAGCGTGTATTCGGACTCATTCTAGTAAATTCGGGTTCCAACTGTCCAAATGAATCCCAGATTCCGACTCTATCACTCTACTTTTCTCTTTTCCTGTCCGAATGAAGCATGTATTTTGACATCCCCTTTTGTAAGTTAGCTAAACAATTTCTATCAATCCAATGTCCTAAGCCCACATCCACTTCTTTCCAAGAATTTTGGATGTTTTTATAGTTTTGTAGGATAGTTGAAAATAATGAAAGCGATATAATAATGATTGTAAGGAATGAAAACGCTTCAATCAAGAGATAAAAAGGGAGGAATAGATATGAAGAAATTAGGATTTGTCCTAATGGCGTTTGCAGTGGTGCTAGGTTTAGCAGCATGTGGTGGTAAAGACAAGGAAAGTCAAGGGTCCACAAAAGATGGGGCAATTGAGCTTACTCTTTGGACGGACTGGACAGAAGATCGTCCGGAAAATACGCTTTCTAAGGATATTATCGCTAAATTTAATGAAGAGCATGAAGATATTCATGTGAAAATCGAAGAGATTCCACATGATCAATATGAAACAAAATTAAGAACACAAGCAGCAGGAAATCAATTACCTGATTTAATGCGTGTATGGCCGGGTGCTAGAACAGCTCCTTTAGCTGAAGGTGGAGCCATTCTTCCACTTAACCCAATCATTGATAATTGGGAAGGGGTTATTCCAGATTCAATCCTTCAAAACTATGCAATTGATGGAAAATATTACGCAATCCCAGGTAACGTTAGTATTACAAGCTTAATCTATTACAATAAAGAAATGCTTAAAGAAGTTGGATATGATGAGTTTCCAACAACATATGCAGAGTTTAAAGAACTTGTAAAAGCGCTTGATGATAATGGTACAACACCAATTGCTTTAGGTAATAAATCAATCTGGCCGTTACAATCTGTTTATATCTCTACAATTGGAGATCGTTTTACTGGAAGTGATTTCTTAAAGAATGCGTTAAACGGAGAAGGTTCTTTTGAAGATCCACAGTTTATTAGTGCATTATCTGTAATCGATGAATTAACTAAAATGAATGCGTTTAATGAAGATATGAATACCCTTGATGAAGCTCAATCAAGAAATGAATTTATTAAAGGAACTTCTGCAATGCACTTTGCGGGTTCATGGGCAATTGGTCCAATTTTAGAAAGTGTTGAAAATGCTGATAACATTGGTGTAGCGCCATTCCCATCTTTTGAAGGCGGAAATGGAGATGCAGCAACAATCGCGGGTGTTGCAGGTGGCGGTATCGCAGTTAGCAGCAAGTTAAGTGAAGAAAAGCAGGAAGCAGCGTTCACATTCTTGAAATACTACTATGGTGATGAGTTATACAAAGGTTTAGTTAAAGCAAATATTATTGTTCCAGCAGACGTTGAAATGGATGACAGCATTCCACAAGTCTTCAAGGACGCAAACAGCCAGGTTAAAGGTGGACTAGCACCAGTATATGATGCGACATTAACACCTGAATTAACTGATATTATCAATAATGGTCTTCAATCCATTACATTAGGTGACAAAACACCAGAACAGTTAGCAAAAGAAATGCAAAAAGAAGTAGAAAGCAAATAATAGTGATATCACAGGTTACTTGATTTCTAAGTAACCTGTGTGCATTTAGGGGGGAGAACATGAAATTAACAAAGACAAGTAAGGTCGCAATGGTAGTAGGAATTTTACCGGCCTTTATCCTCTATGTTGTGTTTGCCATCTATCCAATTCTCCAGTCCTTTTATTATTCAGTGATGGATTGGAACGGATTCAATGAAATGACTTTTATTGGATTGGATAATTTTAAAAAGTTATTCACAGATCCTCTTTTTTGGAATTCTGTAAAAAATAATATTTATGTTGTATTGGCTTCTGTATTAGGGCAGGTCCCAATCGCATTATTCATTGCACTCTTACTTAACCGTAAAATAAGAGGTGCAAAGCTATTTAGAACCATCGGCTTTTTACCAGTTGTTTTATCAACTGTCGTGATTTCTTTAACATGGAGCTTAATTTACAACTCTCGAAATGGGTTAATCAATGAAGCTTTACGAGCAGTTGGACTAGATTCTCTTGCACAGAACTGGTTAGGCGATACAAAATGGACAATGATTGCTGTCTTGGTCGTTGTAATTTGGCAGTTCGTGGGATTATACATGATTATCTTCTTAGCGGCATTGCAAAATGTACCAGAAGAAGTATTAGAAGCTGCCAAAATGGATGGAGCTTCAGAGTGGGCAACCACTTGGAAAATCACGGTTCCAATGATTTGGGATACCATTCTAGTTGCGATTATCCTATGTATTTCAGGTAGCTTGAAGACATTTGATTTAATCTATGTCATGACAAATGGTGGTCCAGCCCACTCTACAGATGTTATGGCACTCTATATGTTTAATGAAACATTCTCGAAATTACAATATGGATATGGTAGTGCTATATCTGTATTCATTTTCTTCTTTAGTCTCATTTTAATTGCTGTTGTGAACAAAGTATTAGGAAAGAAAATGATATAGGAGGTGGACAACGTGGAAAAAACAAATAAGCAAAAAAGTATGAAAAAACCACTTATTTATATTACATTAATCTTATTTGCTATTATGAATGCATATCCGATTTTGTGGATGGCAATCAACTCCTTTAAATCTGATAAGGAGTTTGCAACTAACCAATTAGGTTTCCCTAAAGAATTTATATTTGATAATTTTGCAAATGCTTGGGAAATTGCAAACCTAGGCGTTTTGTTTAAAAATAGTATTTTCGTTACAGTAACTGCAACAGCTTTAACTGTTTTTATCGGGGCATTAGCCTCCTATTTCTTATCTCGATTTGATTTCAAGATGAGCAAATGGTTATATGGCTTTTTCGTCTTTGGATTGTTAATTCCGATTCATGCAACATTAGTACCGATGTTTATTTTAATGAAAAATTTAGGTTTGTTAAATACACCAATCACACTACTGTTCCCTTATATCGCATTCCATTTGCCAATTACGATTTTCATTTTAACAAGCTTTATGAAGGCATTTCCTAAGGATATTGAGGAATCTGCGATTATGGATGGTTGTGGTATTTTCCGGATCTTCTGGTCCATTATATTGCCTATGTCACGTCCGGCATTGGCGACCGTTATGATTTTGAACTTTATCTACAATTGGAACGAATTTTCGTTCGCGTTAGTGTTAATTAATGATCCACAGCTTCAAACATTGCCATTAGGTCTTGCGAAATTCGCTGGTCAATTTACAACAGATTATGGTGCGCAAATGGCTGGATTAACCATGTCACTCATTCCAATTGTAATTTTCTATATCATTTTTGAAAAGAATATAGTCAAAGGTATGACAGCAGGTGCGGTAAAAGGGTAAAGCTAAGATATAATTACAGTTTTATTGAAAAAAAGTAGGTGAACAGCGGAACCGCCCCCGTGTTTCGTGCAAAATGATCCCAAATTGGAGCTTACGAAAAAAGTTTTTACTCATTTTCCTTGTTTTTATCACCCTTCCAACAGCGTTATATGGAATACTCATCTACAACCAAACGACGGAAGTTCTAAAGAAACAAGTGGAAGAGGACATCTTAGACCGACTTAATCAAGATGAACAAAGACTTTTGTCCATTATTCGCGATGTCGAAAGTATGTCCGCCTACATGATTTACAATAAGGACTTCCGTACATTTTTTAATACGTCCGTAGAAACATCCCCATCCTTTAATATAAATGTGGAAGGGATGAAAGGATATTTTACCTTTCAGCTGATGTCGAATGAGTATATCTCCTCGATTTATTTAATAGGAAGTAGTGGAGAATTAACATTTGGTGAACCAATTTCTGCGGATGAAGGTGAGTTGAATGAGGCAGCCGAGGCTGGCAGGGGATTACCCATTTGGAGTGATTCCTATAAGGTGAAGAGTGGATGGGGTGGAGAGAAGCATGTCATTAGCCTGTCAAGGGTGATCAACGATTTAAACGAGATCAATCGTCCAATCGGTATGGTCCGGATTCGCCTTAATCAAGAAAAACTTCAAAAAAGCTTAGAAATGAGGCAAGGAAATTATCTTGTGATGTCAAATTCAGGTGAAGTTGTTCTCCATTCAAATCAGTCTCTTGTCAGAAAAATATTTCCGAACCAAGAGTTTGTTGACTGGGTAAATCATGGGCAACAGCCAACATATGACATTACAATAGAAAAAGACGAGTACAAGGTAGTTAAGAAAAAGCTCAGTGGGACAAATTGGACATCTGTTGTGATGGTAAAAGAAAAGGATTTGGTTAAGGGACTCTATACAGTAAGAAGCTCGAACGTGTATATGATCGCCCTTCTTCTTATATTAGGAGCCATTGCCTTAATTGGTTTTTATCGTACCCATATAAGAAGAATCATCGATTTAACGAACCAAACCCGACAGGTGGAAAAAGGGAATTTCACTGCGAGTGTAGAGGTAACGTCAAAGGATGAAATCGGTCGATTGGGAATGCGGTTTAATAAAATGGTAAAGACCATCCAAAGGCTGATTGATACGGAATATAAGTTGAAAATTAAGCAGAAGGAATCCGAGTTAAAGGCCCTTCAGAACCAAATTGATCCACACTTTCTATATAATACGTTAGATATGATTCGCTGGACAGCAAGACTTGAAAACGCAATGGAAACGGGACAACAAATTGAGCAGCTATCGAAGGTTTTCCGAATGAATCTCAATCAGGGGAAAATATGGGTAACCCTTGAAGAAGAGCTAGCTTATATTAAGTCCTATTTAGAGCTGCAAAAAAGCCGTCTCGGCGAACGTCTTGCATTCAACATGTATCTGGATGATGATATCAAACAGTCTTTTATTATGAAACACATGATTCAGCCCCTCGTTGAAAATAGTATCCTGCATGGGTTTAAGGATTTGCCAAGACAAGGTGTTATCACAATTCGTTGCTACAAGATGGATGAGCAGATGTGGATTGATGTGATTGACAATGGCCACGGATTCATAGAAGCACAGTCACATACGGGCTACGCATTGAAAAATATGAATGAGCGGTTATCGATTGTGTTCGGAGAACCATATGGGTTACAAATAGTAGAACCTAAAGAAGGCGCAATGGTTCGACTTGTACTTCCCCTCTTATGGGATTCAAAACAGTTGGAGGATGTAGGTGATGAGTCATGACATATAAAATGTTAATAGTGGATGATGAGCCTATTATTTCTCGCGGGCTGCAGCAAACGATCCCTTGGGAAACGATCAATGTGGAGGTAGTCGACACTGCACATGATGGCGAAGATGCGATTCAAAAAGTAACGCAATATGGAGATATTGATATTGTGATTACTGACGTCAGGATGCCAAGGATGGATGGCTTGCAGCTTGCAACCTACCTGGATGAACACTTCCCACAAATTCGAACAATAATCATTAGCGGATATGATGAGTTTGCATATGCGCAGAAAGCAATCCGGGTCGGCGTGAAGGACTATTTATTAAAACCGGTGGATATTGACGAGCTTGTTGAGAAGGTAAAACAAATCACAAGTCAAATCAACTCTGAGCACCTCAGGCAAAAGGAACAATATGAAGCCGGATTGCAGAATGCCATCATTCAGCAACTATCTGATCTGCAAGAAGACAATCCTATTCAATTTAAACAATACGATGATATACCCATTTTTCCTTTTATCAGTATGCAGCCGCATTATCTGAAAAAGATAGCCAATCTCGCACCAGAAGAGATTCGGAAATTTAAAAATGAATGGAAGACAACGATTGAGTGTGGTCTACAAGAATTTGGATTTCATTCTATCTCATTTTTTACAGAGGAAAATATCTTACTTACTTGTATTCAAGGAGATGTACATTTCTCAACAGAGATTCACAATGATGGTTTTGATCTACAGTATGTTTGGAACAATAATTCCATTCTAATCGGAGAATTGAAGGAAGTCTATGCAAAACTTGTAGATAAGACAAAGGATTTACTCTTAAAAGGTTTGGACAAGCAAGATTTATTAATTGACCAGGCGATGAACTATATTAGGGAATACTTTCGGACGAACATTAAGGTTCATGAAGTAGCGGATGTCATTAATATCACGCCGAATTATTTTAGCTCCTTATTTAAGCAAAAAACGGGCGTTAATTTCAATGAATATGTGAACGACCTAAGGGTAGAAGAAGCAAAGCTTTTACTTGCGGAAACACCATTTAAGGTAAATGAAATATCGGAACAAGTTGGGTTTCACGAATACAAGTATTTTGTTGCAGTGTTCAAAAAGGTAACAGGAATGACACCTACAGACTACCGGAAATTTGTAAAACTATAAAAAGAGAACATACACTGGGGAGAGATGAGAAATGGAAAAACTAACAATGAAGCTTCCGGAGGATTTTATCATTGGAGCTGCATCTTCAGCATGGCAAACAGAAGGCTGGACAGGAAAAAAGGAATTCCAGGATTCTTACTTAGACCTATGGTATAAAAACAATAAAAATGTATGGCATAACGGCTATGGTCCAGCGGTTGCTACTGATTTTTACAATCGATATAAAGAAGATGTCAGTTACATGAAGAAAATCGGTCTTACCCATTATCGAACATCCATCAATTGGTCACGCTTTTTAACAGATTATGAGAATACCATCGTTGATGAAGAATATGCAAGCTATATAGGGAATGTCATTGATGAACTGATTGCAAACGGTGTTGAGCCAATGATTTGCCTAGAGCACTATGAACAGCCAGCATCTTTATTTGAAAAATACGGTGGTTGGGGCTCTAAGCATGTTGTCGAGCTCTTTGTAAAATATGCTGAAAAAGTGTTTGAACGCTACGGTGACCGTGTGAAGCATTGGTTTGTTTTCAATGAGCCGGTTGTTGTTCAAACCCGCGTATACTTAGATGCCATCCGTTGGCCATTTGAGCAAAACACAAAAAAATGGATGCAATGGAACTATAACAAAGGGCTTGCTACTGCGAAAGTCGTTAAGTTGTTTAAGGAAATGGGCCTAAAAGAAAAAACAGGTGCAAAAATTGGATCAATCCTAAATCCTGAGGTTACTTATGCTCGCTCAACATCGGAGCATGACCAAAAAGCAGCAAGAATCTATGATCTATTCTTCAATCGCGTCTTCTTAGATCCTGCGATTAAAGGGGAGTATCCACAAGAATTATTCGAGTTAATGGAAAAACACGAAATTACGTTTGAACATACAGAGGAAGAACTTCAGCTCATCAAGGAAAATACGGTTGATTATGTTGGCATTAATCTCTATTTCCCCCACCGTGTAAAAGCTCGCACAACTAAGTGGAATGAAGAAACACCATTCCATCCAGAATATTATTACGAAAAACACGAGCTTACAGGTAAGAAAATGAATCCTTACCGAGGCTGGGAAATCTACCCGCAAATCATGTTTGATATGGCGATGAGAATGAAGGAAGAGTACGGAAACATCGAATGGTTTATTGCCGAAAATGGTATGGGTGTTGAGAACGAAGGCAGATTTAAAAATGAAGAGAATATCATTCAAGACGATTACCGAATTGAATTCATTAGCGAGCACTTGAAATGGCTCCTAAAAGCAGTTGAACAAGGTGCAAACTGTAAAGGCTATATGCTTTGGGCGTTTACCGACAATGTATCACCAATGAACGCATTCAAAAATCGTTATGGGCTTGTGTCAATTGATTTAGAAGACAACCGAAATCGTTCGCTTAAGAAGTCTGCATACTGGTACAAGCAGCTCATCGAAACAAAGGAATTCGAAGTGGAGAATGACGAATTCTATAAATAAGCTAAAAAGCACTGTCAGACCCTTGAAATCTACTAGATTCCAAGGGTTTAATCCTATCAAAAAAACGAGGGAAACAACATGAAAAAATACATTGCCTTTGATATTGGAGGAACCTTTGTTAAATGTGGAATTGTGGATGAGAATGCACAGATCCTTCACTCAACGAAGGAGAAAACACCTAAAACACTCGATGGCCTGATGGATGTAATTGAAACATATAGCGATACGTGTCCAGATGCAGAGGGAATTGCGATTAGCAGTTGTGGTGCTGTCTCTTATGAAGGAGTAATCTATGGCTCAAGTTCGCTTCCCTATATCCATGGTCCCAATATAAAGGAACTTGTATCAGAACGTACAAAGCTACCAGTAAGTATCGAAAATGATGCCAACTGTGCAGGGTATGCAGAAGTTTGGAAAGGTGCAGCGAAAGGGAAAAAGGACGTCATGGTAATGGTCATTGGAACCGGAATTGGCGGGTCCATTTTTAAAGATGGACTCCTGCATAAAGGCGCACACCTTCATGGGGGCGAATTTGGATACATGTTGCTAACCACAAACTACTCCGATAGTAATGATGTGTGGGCTAGAACAGCATCGACAAAAGCACTTGTACGGAAGGTAGCAAAAGCAAAACAACTAGATCCAGACGAATTGTCAGGGGAAGAGATTTTTTCGATGGCTGAATCTGGAGACGAGGATTGCATAAGGGCGATTGATGAATTTTACCATTTGCTTGCTGTTGGCATTTTTAATCTGCACTTTATCTATGACCCAGAAATCATCCTGATTGGTGGCGGGATCAGTGCACGCGATGATTTGATCATAAATATCAATAAGAAGTTAGATGCTATTTTATCAGCCATTGACCTTGCAAAAATTAAACCTAATATTGCTGCCTGTGAGCTGCGCCAAAATGCAAATTTATTGGGGGCCGTCTACGGATTTATGAAGGAACAGGGAAGAGAGGGAGTAAAATGATCAGAGCAACAGATAACAATGAATTTTATGAATTAACCAGTCCTACTAGTATGCCAAAGGCTTCTGGGTTTTTATGGAATGACAAGATGATGATTCATGTGAATTGTCGTGGGTATGCGGTTTCCCAATTTATGCAACCAGAACCTGCAAAATATTCATATGCACCAAATTTGGAAGCAAAGACATTTATGCAACCAGAACAACCTTACTATGCGCATCATCCCGGTCGGTTTGTTTTTATAAAGGATGAAGAAAATGGTGACGTTTTTTCTGCACCATATGAACCAATGCGTATACTTCCCGACCAGTATTCATTTTTAGTAGGAAAGGATAAGATCATTTGGAAGGTTCAAAGAAATGATATTCTTATTGAGATGACCTTGAGTTTACCAAAAGACGAAGCAATGGAGCTTTGGCGAGTTAAAGTCACAAATCTTTCTAATAAGAAGCGAAAATTAAGTATTTATCCTTATTTTACAGTTGGTTATATGTCATGGATGAATCAGTCAGGCGAATATAACGAATCATTGCAAGGAATTATTTGTACATCAATAACACCTTATCAAAAATATCAAGATTATGATAAGATCAAAAACTTTAGTGATAAAACATTTTTAATAGCAGATCAAAAGCCTTTCTCTTGGGAAGTGAGTCAGGAAGCATTTGAAGGAGAAGGTGGAATCACATTCCCAACAGCCATCCAACAGGATGAACTCTCAAAGGGGGATGCACGCTACGAAATGCCAACTGCTGTGCTTCAATACAAGTTGGAAATCAGTGCTGAGGAGGAAAGAGAATATCGTTTCCTATTTGGAGCTGCAAGAACGGATGAGGAAATTTTTAATACCCGTCAGAAATACTTTGAAACAAAATCAGAAGACGGTGTAGATGGCTTTGCAATGGCTGAAGTAGAATATGCAAAGTACATTGCCAAAGGAAAAGGATCTCTTCAAATCAAGACACCTGATGCCCATCTAGATAATTTTGTGAATCACTGGCTGCCACGTCAAATGTATTATCATGGTATAACAAATCGTCTTTCAACAGATCCGCAAACTCGTAATTATCTTCAAGATAATATGGGGATGAGTTATATTATGCCACAAATGACAAGAGACGCTTTTTTGACAGCGTTAAGTCAGCAGAAGGAAAGTGGTGCGATGCCAGATGGAATCATTTTGCATCCGGATGCCGAATTAAAATATATCAACCAAGTCCCGCATACTGACCATTGTGTTTGGTTGCCGATTTGCCTAAGCGCTTATTTAGATGAGACAAATGATTATAGCGTTCTAGAGAAAAAAGTTCCTTTTGAAGGAGGAAACAAAACTGCCACCGTTTTTGAACATATGAATCTAGCGATGCAATGGCTAATACGTGATCGTGATGAACGTGGTCTTAACTATATTAACCAAGGCGACTGGTGTGACCCTATGAATATGGTGGGGTATAAAGGCAAAGGTGTTTCTGGTTGGCTAACAACTGCTTCAGCATATGCTTTTAACACTTGGGCTGAAATATGTGAAAAAAGTGGGCATAGCGGGTTTGGTAAGGAATTTCGATTAGAAGCAGAAAATACAAATGAAGTCATTAATAAGTATCTATGGGATGGAGAATGGTACGCACGCGGTATAACCGATGATAATGTGATATTTGGGGTTAGTAAAGATACGGAAGGTAGGATCTTTTTAAACTCACAAGGCTGGGCACTATTAAGTGGAGCAGCCGATGAGCAGAAAAAACAAAAATTACTGCAGGCTGTTATTGACCAACTGGAGTCTCCATATGGAGTTGAAATGCTCGGTCCAGCTTATACAGCTATGCGTGAGGATGTGGGTCGAGTCACACAAAAACATCCAGGCTCAGCAGAAAACGGATCAGTCTATAATCATGCGGCCATATTCTATATCTATGCTCTATACCAAGCCGGTGAGGCGGAAAATGCCTTCCGTTTACTACGGAAAATGATTCCGGGCCCAGATTTGAATGATGTGATTCAGCGCGGGCAATTACCAATATTCATTCCTAACTATTATCGTGGTGCATATCGACAAATCCCGCGTACCGCGGGGCGCTCTAGCCATTTATTCAATACAGGAACAGTATCTTGGGTATATCGTTCCCTCATTGATGGTTTGTTTGGAATACAAGGAACGAAAGACGGTCTTCGCATTAACCCACAGCTCCCTGCAAGCTGGCAAGAAGCCTCAGTAACACGTACTTTTAGGGGAGCAGAGCTGCAGATTGACATGAAGCGTGAAAAGAACGTTGAAACGGTAGAAGTGTATGTGAATGGACTGCTTGTAAAAGATGGCGTCCTAAAAGATATCGAATCTGGTGGGGAATATCAGGTGCTAGTTAAACTGCCGTTGGAGAACTAATTAATAGAGATTGTAAGGAAATCGCCGCGCTGCCAAAGACAGCGGGGCGATTTTTTTGGAAACAAGGGGGACGGTATCGCTGTTCCCCAAATATGGCGGAAATGACGAAAATATTGAGAAAGCGACGCAAATAATGAGGTGGTGACGCAATTATTATGAAAGCGACGCAAATACGGTGGTAACGACACAAATATTAAGGTGAAGTTGCAGTTTTAAATAGGTTAATGGTTATGAAATTATTTTGTGAAAATGGAAAAACAATTAGGATTTTGTTATAAATGGTAAATTAGTTTCCGTCGAAATTGAATATATTGGTTTATAAGTTCACGCAAAGATTTGCTGGTATGAGTTGAATACTAAACTTCATGATAAACGAACGATATTATAATAGAATATAATAGGGTTGATAAGTAGAAATCTGTACTAATCAGCATTTTTTCGAAAACTTCGATTTCAAACAAACATTTGTTTAACGGTCCAGCCCAATAAGATCAAGGACGTATTAATTCAATCAAACGTTTGATTGATTTGTTTTTATGGAGAAGATAGGATGCATGATTAAGCTGTTATACTACTAATTTAGTAACCTACAATAGGGAATTTTGATTACATCAGGGGTGCTTTTGGGGTACAGGTGTTGATTAGAAGGCGATCTATATTAATTACAATTGATAGGTTCACAGTTCCGATTCAAAATAGGTAATGGATTATAAAATCAAAATTTGGATGATCACTATGAAGACTAATCGTATTCATCATGTAGCAATTATCTGTTCTGATTATGAGTAGTCCAAAGACTTTTATGGAAATATGTTGGGGTTTACTGTTTTAATAGAAACTTTTAGGGAAGATCGTGCTTCATACAAGCTTGATTTAGCAATAGGAGATACATATCAGATTGAGCTGTTCTCTTTTGTCGACCCACCAAAGAGAACTTGCTAACCCAAAGCAGCGTCTTCGACATCTTACATTTGAAGTAGAAAATATAGAAGAAGCGTTGAAGGTGCTAAGATTAAAGAATATCGTAGTAGAAGAAATAAGAATTGATGAAACAACTTAAATTCCTCATAATCACGAAAATGCGAATACTCCCAAATATCCATATCGGAGTATATTTTTACACATAACTTGAACCCCCTTTTACCATTGTTATATAAGGGCAAAGGGGAAAAAAGGGGCATCGTTTGTAAAAAATTCACTCTTGTTTTGTTTACAAATTATTAGGTTGTTACTGCTATTGATATTTGGATGTGGCGAAGTACCTTTCCGCACGATCTAACAAATAATACTTATTTTCTATTTTTTCGAAAGTTGTCATATATTTTTTCTGAATTTTCACTAAACGTATACAAACCCTTAATAATCTTCTTCTATAATGGAGGGTAAGCAGTTTATAGCCATCATTAAAAAGGGGAGATTATCAATATGTCCATTCCTAAAGGAGTTTTGACCAAGCCTGTTTTTGTTAAGCTATGGGAGAGTTATCCGCTTTTTTCAAAGATAATCATAGATGTTGGGATTTTAATAAAGTATAAGACATTAAAATTGACTAAAATCCCGAATAAAATTACCCTTCCATCTCGAAATATTATTTTCATTAACAATGCTGAAAATCGAGGAAGGGCACTTTTGATTAGTGATGGGATTACGCAGTCTCGCGTTACTGAATTCTGGGGAAATGCAGTGGAAACGTACAAGCCATCACTAGTTCTAGATATAGGTGTGAATTATGGAGAATGCATTTTCTCGACAACGTATGAAAAAGAAACGACCATTGTTGGAATTGAAGCAAATAAATATTTAATTGATTATATTGAGCGTTCACGGAAACAGCATGCTAACTGTCATCAAATCGATATTATTCATGCTTTTGCAGGGGAGCAAGAAAAGCAGGAGCAAGCCTTCTATATTGATACGCATTGGTCAGGCACCTCTTCGGGTGTGCAAATTTCGGAGAAAAACAGTATTGAAAAAGCGAAAGTGCCTGCGATTTCAGTTGATTCTCTCTTTGATCAAAGAAAATTAAACAATCAACGGCTTCTATTTAAAATTGACGTAGAAGGCTATGAATTTATGGTTCTAAAAGGAATGAGAAATCTTCTTAATAATTGCAGCGATATCCTAGGAATAGTTGAATTTGATAGTCGCTATTTAGAAAAGGCAGGGGTAGACTTGGATTCTTATTTAGCTTTCTTAGATGGGTATTTTGAAATTAAATTTTATGATAACAATAATCAACTAAAAAAATTAACATCTTCTTCGTTTGCTGCATTGAAGGAGGAATTCGGAACGGACCATGTCCATACGGACCTTATCCTGTCTTTACGAAACCATTATGATGAGTTCCCTGAATTAGTATCCTGATATATCGAATTGTTAATTTGGTGAAATCTGTTCTAAAAGTGAATTGTGATTTCAAACAAATGTTTGTTTAACGGTTTGATCTAGTGGTACATTGAAACATTTAAATCAATCAAGCGTTTGTTTGAATTGGTTTTGTTAGAAAAAGGAATATGCAACTTAGACTGTTATACTATCAATTTAGTATCTTAGAATAGGGTCAAAGAGACAGAGGAGCTTCTTCGTCCTACGCTCTACAAAAATGGAGATATGTATAGGGGGGCGGGGAATATGTGTCTCCCTGTTCCGCATTTAATCTCTTAATATTCTCATCAAATCATAATTTCGATATTTTTTATTTCGTTTTACATCTGAATCAACAAATAATAGGTCTCTTTCTACTAAGGCATTTAGTGCTTTTCGTGCTGTGTTTTGAGCGATTCCAACATACTTTGAAACTTTCGAAGTGTTTGTAAATGGTTCTGAGAATGTATGAAGCCACACTTTCTTTTCAGATTCTGTTTCACACAACATTAATCCTTTGTGTGCAAGCGCTTCTGACCTATCGAGTTTTTGATTAATGCGAATTGCCATGCGGTCACATGCATGTAAGAAGAATAGAATCCAGCTTCCCCAATCCGGCTGACTCCCCCTTACTCCATTGAGGAGTTTATAATATCTGGCTTTTTCCTTTTCGAGCTCTTCACTTACAAAGAATATTGGTTTTGTAACTAATTTCGATTGCATTAAATACAAAACAATCAATATTCTTCCTAATCTGCCATTACCATTAAGGAAAGGATGAATGGATTCAAATTGGGCATGGATAATCGCAACTTTTAGCAGTGGGTCACTCGCCTCATTGAAGATATATTCGCCTTTAGCGATATGGTCCGTAGGTAATTGTACATTGTATGGGTGACCGTTAATAAAGTATTCAAGGTTTTCCATATACTCATTTATCTTTTCAGCCGAAATTGGTATATAGGAAGCATCCGCAATATTTTTGGTTGGCCCTATAAAGTTTTGAATTTTCCTAAACTCACCAGCCGATTGTAAAGAGCCCCTTGCGTTATTCATAAGAGTCGCATGCAATTCTTTTATCAACCTTGAGGATATAGGGTAACCAATTTGTATTTGTTCGTAACCTAATTCAAGAACCTAATTATTAACCTCTAGTATTTCCCACCGGGGGTTCATATCATTTTTTACCTCGACCACATCAGAAAAAGTAACTTTTGTTCCCTCAATTCTAATCGAATCAACGGATTCACATAAAAAGAGAATTTGAACCAATGCATCACTTACGATTGAATGATTAAATTTTTCCTCTAAACGGCCTAACTTATTACTTACAGTAGATAAAATACTTAATATTTTCAAAGCATCATTTGTATTTAAGGAAATAGGTAACTTTTTAACACCTTTAATAGCCACCTTACCACCTCTTTATTAAAAAAAATTGTTTTATTTCAAAATAGGTAACCCTTAACGCAAAAATTTAGAAAAAATGAGTTAAACACAACCATTATATACCGTAAAACACAAAACTATCACTTCATTCACTCATTTTTATATAGGGACAGTCATCCATACAAAAAAACTGCACTTGTTCTCTATACTATTTGTCATTATTAGCTTTAATCGGATTGGTTACGGGTTGTCAAAAAATAGAAAAAAGTGACCGTCTATCCAAGATCAATGGATATGATGGTTACTTTTTTTAGATTGATAGGGGCAAGGGTCATAAGATAGTGTTTAGTCCAAATTCCCTTTATTCAACCGTCTTTGCAGTTCTTTCACAACAATTGATGGTTTACTTATAACCCCATCAACGGGTGTGCCCAACTTTTTTTGTAAAGCGGTGATCGTAATTGGTCCCAAGTACCCATCTTGCGTAACTCCGAGCCATTTTTGTAAGGCTTTTATTACCAAAGATGGTTTGCTAATGAAGCCGTCAACCGGAGTCCCAAAATATCTTTGGAGAACACTGATTGTTTTTGGTCCTAAATAACCGTCAACTACTAGGTTTTCTATTGGTAGATTTACTGGTTCGGGTTTTAGTGATGGTGCAGGTTCAGGTGTCGGTGTTTGCCCAGGCACAGAACCTTCATAACTTACCCCTTCTTCCCGGCAAATCGCACGAACCACACTTTCATACATACCTTCACGATATGCTTTATCCTTGATTTTTTCTGATTGTGGCCCATCCACAAATTCATATTCTATGATAGTGGTGCGACAGGAACCTGTCAGTCTATGCATATAGTAATAGTCCCCACCGGATGAATTATTCCGGGTGTAGACAGGTCGTGGTCTAATTGGATATCCAGCTTTCCTAAATTCCTCAATTAGTATTTGTTCAAACTTGCCGTCAGAATGGATGGAATGGATCGTTTCAGCCCCACTACCACCACCCGCGTTAAAATGATGCGAAATACACTTCTTGTAATTCTTAACCTTAGAGGTTCTTTGGGCGGGATTTATTGTAACATCACCTGATCTAGTCATATCACTGGCAATTCCTAACTCGGCCAATCGTTTGTCCACATAGAGTGCAGCTTCGTGTGTATATGTTTTTTCTGTATTGCCATTCGCTACCGCACCAGGATCACTCCCACCATGTCCAGCATCTTGAATCCAACTCATCGAAATATCACTCCTAAATATGATTTTTTGGTAAAGGCTCATACTTTATTAATTGGTAAAATGTTACGTATAACTCAGAAACTAGGATATGGATTAAATACATAAAGATTGCCGATTTGTGCCCCATTTTGATTTTCTGTTTCATAGGCAGTTAAAATTTTAAACTCGATACACTTCCAAATCATGCGTTTAAATGTCGATCGAGAAATAGCATCTTTTCTCAAATCCAAGTCTTTGCAACATGCAATTGTTCTCATGGCTTCATGGCAAACTCCGGGAATTTTTGATGATAATTGAATGAGTTGATTCAATCCCAAGATTTCTCCTCGCGTGAATTTCTTTTGATAATCAATAAGCCAAATCTCCATATTGACCTTAAATTCCTCATAATCATGAAATTGTGAATATTCCAGAATATCCATCTCAGAATCTATTTTTATTCTCAAAATAACTTGAACCCCCTTTTACCATTGTTATAGAAGGGCAATGGGGAAAAAGGGGCATCGTTTGTAAAATAAATTGGGACAGGGGGACAGGTACGTTGTCCCTGTAAAAAAATGGTGGGACGAGGGACCTGTCCCCGTGACCCAGATGTATGTCCTAATTTTCTGTTAATTCTGTATCGGTATTCGGTTCGAGGTGGTATAATATTCCTAGTTGGAAGGAGGTGGGGGTTATAGGAATAGTTTACAATTTTTTAGGTCGATAGTTTTAGGGGTGCTTAGTCGTTGGTCGGTTAATAGCAAAAAAACAAATGTGGGGAGTAAGGTTATGAAGAGGGGATTGAAGAAGCTATTTTATTCCTTTCTAGCATTTTTATTGCTAGTCTCAACCTTGCCTTTTCATGCTGCAACAGCGAATGCAAATCCGAGTGTAGATGTTGAAGGAATTTCGGATCTGATTGCAGAAATTGAGGCAGCTGCAGAATTGGGTGCAGAAGAAGAGGCACTTGCAAATCAGAATGCTGAGGAAGAAGCAGATGAAAATGTAACAGAAGTTGATGAAGGGGATTTAGAAAAGGAAGTAAAATCAATTGTTTTGGATCCAAAGGGAGATCCAGAAATTTATCAAAAACAAAAGCAAGAAAAATTAAGGCTGTTAACACCACGTTTTAGTACTTTTAACACGGGTAATGCCTACATAGCTAATGACTTTTTATCCATAGCTAATGATCAAAGTGGTAGATTTACAATAGGTGTCACAGGTGGTAACCCAGCTATTGATACCGATGATAATCAAATCTTGCTTTATGGTCATCCAAATCCGGGTACATCCTTTACGACTGTACGAATCAATGGTGAGGATCATACTTTTACCGCGGAAAATGTAACGGTAGATGAAAACAAGAATGAGATTATTTCTACTCAAACGATTACCAATACGACAGTTAAGCAAATTCTAACATTTAGTGTAAACTCAACAACAAACCGTGCAGACATTGTGAATATGCGGTACGAGATTGTGAATAATGGAGCAGATGAGCTTACGGCTGGTACTCGAATTATGCTTGATACGATGTTGGGACGTAATGATGGTGCACCATTTAGAGTACCAGGTCTCGGTGAGGTTCTTAATGAAAGAGAATTAGCGGGAGCACAGGTTCCGCAATATTGGCAAGCCTTCGATAACCTAGAAAATCCTAGTGTTATTGCAAATGGTACTTTTTATCGTTCGTTATATGAACGCCCTGATAAAGTGCAATTTGCCTATTGGGGTGATATTTACAATACAGCTTGGGACTATGAGGTAAATGCGGATAAGCCTGTTACTTGGGATAGTGCGGTTGCAATCTACCATAATCCAAAAACGATTGCTCCTGGTGCTACGAGAGTGATAGATTCCTATTATGGAATTGGCGATTTTGCGATTTCTGATACGGAGCCGCCACTTTCGATTCGAATCACGGCACCCGGGGAGCTGCAAGTAGATGCAGAGAATGGAAATTATTTTTCAAATCCATTTACGATTACGGGTTATGTTAGAAATATTGGTGAAGAGACCACCAAGGATACAACTGTTTCACTTGAATTGCCAGAGGGTAGTGGTCTATCCATTTTAACTCCTCAAGAACCAAGTATTTCGCTTGGTGATTTAGAAGTTGGCAAAGAAAAAATCGTCACTTGGACTGTGCTGGCATCCTCACAATCAAGTGATAAAACCATTGACTATTCGATAAAAGTCAATGCAACAAATGTTGATCAAAAGGTAGTCCCGATCTCACTTATCTTGCCTCGGGTGACGACTGAATCAAACGGTACGATTTCTTTAAATAAGGAAGAACTTCACCTGAATGTTGGTGAATCGGAAACACTTCGTGCGACATTAAACGGGATTAGAGGAAATGTAACGTGGTTAAGTGACAATCCGAATGTAGCATCGGTGAATTCGAATGGAAAAGTGACTGCAAAATCTGGTGGGGAGGCTACCATTATTGCTTCAGCAGGCGGTAAAATAGCAGAAGCTAAAGTTACTGTTAATGGTGATGCAATTGCAGTAGAGTCCATTTCTTTCTCGGCTGATAAGCTTGAATTAAATGTCAATCAATCAAAGAGATTAGACATCAAATTCACGCCAGAAAATGCAACAAATAAGCGTATTTCTGAATGGTTTTCCACTAGCCCATCTATAGCTAGTGTCAGCAGCAGCGGCACCGTAAAAGGAGTTACAGCGGGGACAACTAGAATTTATGCAATATCTGAGGATGGACGCAAGACCGCATCAATCCTTGTTGAAGTAAAAGATGCAGAACCAACACTAGACCTTGGTGATGGAATTCATTTTTCAGAGACGATAGAGGGACCGGAAATTTCATTTGGTGGTCATGAATTTTCTTTATTTTCACTGCCGCTCGAAATGGATTTGAAAATTTCTGATCGTGTAAAACTTGTATATGACGCTTCAGAGGATAAGTTTACAGGATTTTTTGGGGATTTGAGTGTCACGGGTACTAATGACCAAAATCCTAATGGAACTTTAACTGAAGAGGCAAAACGATTGAGAAAAGATGCGTACCAGAACATTAAATCTCTCATGAGTAAAGTGGGGAAAAGCACGAACCGAGATTTTTATAATTCCTATCGAAGTCTAATTAAAAAGAATAGTGGATTTGTCATAAAAGGGGATCAAACCATTTTCGGATATGTGGATGTAGTGAACACTCGAAATGGATATCGATTAGCAGAAGGACAGGTCGTCGTCTTGCAAACGGCTGGTTTCGATATGAGATATCGTTTTCCTCCAGCACCAGTAGCATATATGAAATTCGGCGTAACCGGTTCACTGCAAACCGGTTTAAAATTAAAGCTAAAAGAAGCTGGCAGCTTAACAGATGGTGTTGATGTATACGGTTCCTTCAAGGGGAAATTAATACCTTCATTAGGTGTTGGTGCAGGACATGATGCAGTGGTGAGGCTTGAAGCGGGGCTAGAAGGTATACTAGGAGCTACTCTAGATATTCCGTTTACTCAAGCATTTAACGCCCGCGACCATTTAGGACTTGATTTTACAGCTAACGTCTATTTGGAATACCAAGCGCTGCTGTTTATTAATGGCAGAAATACGTGGAAAATCAATGAAACGCAGCTATTTCCAAGACCAAGAGCAAGGGCACTAAGCAAACTATACATCGATAATAATGCTGAGTCGTTTAAATTAATGCCAAGGGATTATGTGAACGATTCTTCATCTTTCGTAGCGAATACGATCAAGCGTTCATTTAGCATGTCACAAGCAAATGCTAGTGAAAATGCCATGAAAGTAATTAAACAAAACGTATATCCATATGGCTCACCTGTCTTAACTACATTAAGCAACGGAAATCAACTTTTAGTTTGGGTGGATGATGATAGAAGTCGAACCGCGTCTAACCGAACGGCGCTTTATTACTCCATTTTTGATGGAAGAAGCTGGTCAACACCAGAACAGGTTGAAAATGATGGAACTGCGGACTTTGCGCCAAGTGTCGTTGTGCATAACAATGAAGTGTATATGGCTTGGCAAAATTCAAGCAAATCCTTTGATGATGCAAGTGTAACTTTAGATGACATGGCACAAGATTTGGGTATTCGTGTTGCAAAATACGATGGTGAAAAGTTTGTCGATTTTACCAATCTATCAAATGGTAGAAATGTACCAACAAGTGTTCCGAAGATTGCATCCAATGGAACAAATCTGTCTGTTATCTGGACAGAAAATGATAAGAACGATGTCCTTGATATGTCGGCAGAAAACCGAATTATGGAATCGACTTATTTAAGTGGTTCAGGATGGACATCATCGGCTGTTGCGGTAGATGGATTATCAAATGTGACTAGCCTTGCTGTTGCCTATCAAAATAGCGAGAGAGTACTAGCTTATGCAGTGCAGGACCAGGTATATATGGTAAAAGGTAGTCAATCACCAGTTCAATTAACAAATAGCGGGTCAAATCGCTCTCCGATTTTTAGTTCTACAACAAGCGGAACTGACCTTTACTGGTATGCCGATGGTGGAATTAACTATATTGAGGATTTAAATGTAAGTAATGTCAAAACGGCTGTTGAAAATTGGACAGGCATTGGTAATTTCTATGTTATGACCGCTAATAATCAGCGTTTGGTTTATTGGGAACAGGACAATGATTTTAAAACTGAAGTATACGGAGTCTATTACAATGAACTATGGGGAAGCACGGTTCAGCTTATTAACGATGATAGTCGTCTTCGTGATGTGAATGGCGTTTTGAATGAAAATGGCAGTGCGACATTCATTTTTAATTCAGTGGAAGTTGATGAAAGTAAGTTTGATTCTAATGAAGGACCATTTGGCAGAGTTGACCTAAAGACAACAACGATTATACCATCAACTGATTTGACAATCTTAAGCAACATCAATTTTGATAGCAATAGCGTGAAGCCTGGTGAAGCTTTACAATTAAGCTTTGATGTCGGAAATGTTGGGCAAAAAACGGTAGAAGGCTTTAAAGTTGAACTTATCCATAATGGAGAAGTTGTTCATACAGAGAATGTTGAAGGTACAATCTTATCTGGTGAAGAAAAGTATGTAGAGGTGAACTATCCTTTACCGGAAAATCTAAATGACTATTCAGTAAAAGTTAAAGTGAGTCCATTAGGTGATACGGATTCAAATGTAGCTGACAATGAATCAGATGTGCTAATCGGAAAAAGTAATATCGAAGTCACAAAACCAGTAATTACAGGTAACGGGACTACTCGTACGCTGAAATCTGAGGTGAAGAATGTTGGTTACAAGACCGCTTCAAACGTCGAAGTGAAGCTTGTTTCCGACAGAGTAGACGGTGATACTGTCGCTACAAAGGTAGTTGACCGCATTGCACCAGGTGAGTCTCGAATCGTAGAATTTGAGATTTCGATCCAGGACATGAACTTCAATTCCGAAAGCAATGATGTCGTGCTTTATGTTGTTGCTGATGGAGCTGAAGAATTTAAAAATGGGTTGCATACCAATTTTACAAAACTAACGAATCCGTTTGACGAGAACCTTTTGCAGATTTCGGAGGTTGGAATTGCGGGTAATAACTTAATTTTTACTATTTATAATAATGTGCCTGAAGATGTTGAAGGCACAATCATGGTTCAGACCATTCATAATGGTGTCCAGGAGACCATTGGTCAAGCGGCTACATTCCAAGCCCTATACGGACTTTCACATCAATTTGATATTAGTAAACTCTTAAATAATATGGATGAATCTAGCACCATTCGTCTTTTCGTCGTCGATGAAAATGATGTGACGATCTCGAATGTGATTGATTTAGGTAAGAAAGTGGATGCGCCAGTTTCAAATCCTGAACCAGGTACGTATAAAGAGGCTCAATCTGTTGTTCTGTATACATTGACACAGGACGCTGACATTTATTACACAACCGATGGAACAGAACCAACAGCAGAAAGCACCAAATATACGCTGCCAATCAATGTTGCGAAAACAACTACCATAAAAGCGATCGCTCTAAAACCTGGCCAAGACAATAGTGATATCGTAGAGTTGAAATTTGTGATCGAACTTGATAAGGAAGATCCGGGTAAGGAAAATCCTGATAAAGACCCAGGTGATGGATCAGGAAACGGCGAAGGATCAGGAAACGGCGAAGGATCAGGAAACGGCGAAGGATCAGGAAATGGTGACGGATCAGGAAACGGCGAAGGATCAGGAAACGGCGAAGGATCAGGAAATGGTGACGGATCAGGAAACGGCGAAGGACCGGGAAATGGTGAAGGGCCAGGAAATGGTGACGGATCAGGAAACGGCGAAGGATCAGGAAACGGTGATGGATCAGGAAATGGCGATAACGACCAACCAGGTGGTGACGGTAATACACCAGGAAATCCAGATGGCAAGGGGAAACCTACAGCCCCAGTTGGCGGTGATTCAAGTCATGACAAAGGTGCAGGAGATAAGCAAGACAAGAATATAAACAAAAATAAAGACAATAACAAACTACCTATAACGGCAACGTCATTCTATACTATTTTAATTATAGGTACAGCCATGTTAGGGGTTGGATTTGTAATACTTCGTAGAATAAGACGAAGAATGATTTAGCATTAATAAACCGCAAACGTTTTGAATATGCTTCCCTAAGTGGTAGATTCCGGTCTATTTATAGGGGAGCTTATTCATTTTAGACTTGTTTTCATCAACTAGTGATGATTCAATTAATTTAGTAATAAAAGAGAGGTGTTTTGATGAAGAAATTTAGAAAGACATTATTTTTTACAGGGATAGGGCTTTGTATATTGTCAGTGTTATTGTTGTTAGCTACACTTCTTTTTCCTAATACATACTTTATTATTGCACTAGCCAATGCTTTTACACTGCCTTTTGTATGGGGATTGTTTTTCATGATTCTATCCTTTTTACTTGCACAAGGGGAAAAAAAGAATAGCACGATTTTCAAAAAAGCTATTTATCTATTCGTATTGCTCGCGATTATTAATTTTATTATTCAAAATCCGATAACAAATTCAATAAGCGATATCCAAGCAGTTGTGTCCAAGGATTTTTACGTGGCAGAAGGCGAAGTCATTGAAACCTATATCGAAAGGCAATCCAGCTCATCCATAAATGGCAGAGGCTTCAGCGACAAATACAATCAATTTATTAAACTAAACAACGAAACCCAAGACGAATTCATCATCCAGGTCGTAAACCAAGACGACTACATCTTTCACCAAGGCCAAACCTACCAAATCACCGCCCTCCCCCACTCCCGAATCATCCTCGAATGGGACGGAGGGACAGGTCCCTCGTCCCAGAAATAATTTCGGTGGGACGAGGAACCTGTCCCCCTGACCCGTACCTTGACAGTTTTCTGACTATTTGTTAGATTTTAGGTGCGGGTACTTCTATGAACTTCGTTTACGACCTTCTTTGATTGGATAATCTCCTACTCCACACAAAAAACTCCAATATTGACTTCAAATGTTCCACACATTTTTCCACATTTATTTTTCATTTAACTTGTTTGATAAGGCGCCGTATTGTGCGACAAATTCCTTGGACTATTTTTCAAAAATAAAAGAGGTGATGCTATTGCCAAGAGTCGCAAGAATAAAGAGTAGAAGCGGAATCTACCATGTCATTTTACGAGGTGTAAATAAGCAGACGATTTTCGAGGATGATGAGGATAGGACGCGGTTTTTATATGTTTTGCAAAAATATAAAGAGGTTTGTCATTTCAAATTCTATGCCTATTGCTTGATGGACAACCATATTCATTTGCTGATAAGGGAAAAGGAAGAGCCAATTGGTCTTGCGATTAAGCGAATAAGTTCTAGCTATGTGTATTGGTACAACACGAAATATGAGCGATGTGGGCATTTGTTTCAGGAACGTTATCGGAGTGAGAATGTTGAATCGAAGCACTCCTTTTTGACGGTTCTAAGGTATATTCATCAGAATCCGGTAAAAGCGGGTTTGGCTGAGAATGTTTTTGAGGCGAACTGGACGAGTATGAATGAATATTTTGGTGGTACTGGTCTGATAGATGTAGATTTGGGGTTGAGTTTGTTTTCGGGAGGAGAAGGGAAGACGGCGACTCAACAGTTTGTAGATTATATGGGTGCTCCAAATGATGATACATGCCTTGATTGCTGGGAACGAGTAAGGTTGAACGATAGTGAAGTGAAAGAGTTTTTGCATGAGATGGGTATTTCGAATGTAAGTGTTTTGCAGCAGATGGAGCGGGATCATAGGGATGCCGTGCTACTGCAGTTGAAGGAGACAGCTGGTGTCAGCATCAGGCAGATATCGAGGGTAACTGGGATATCTAAGAGTGTGATACAAAGGGTGTAGTGGTGAGAGTGAGGAGGGGTGGGTTGGGACGATGGACCTGTCCCCCTGACCCCTTCCTTGATTAATACCTCTTGAGGGTTCACTCTAGTTCTCGTCATATAATTTTTTCTAGGTTGTTACTCCAATTGTTTTTATGTTGGGACGTTGTACCTGCCCTCGTAACCAAACGCATAATACCTAATTCCTATTTTCACTTATTTAGGAAATTTTGGGTGTGGATTGTAGTAGTATGTATTTGGTGTAACATTAAGTGGGACAAAGGGACAGGTACCGTGTCCCAGTAAAAAATAGTGGGACGAGGAACCTGTCCCCCTGTCCCAGTTGCGGAGGGGAGAATACATGAAAAGGCTTTTTATGGGTTTGGTGATGTTGGCATTGGTGCTTTCGGCATGTTCTAAGGATGAGAGTATACCTTCACAAACTGATGCGGAAAAATCGAATACCAAACAGGCGGAACAAGAACCAAAAGTTAAGGGAACTGAAGAATCATATACCCCAACGGACGTGGCTTACTTTGAAATCGAGGGGCTTGAACGTGAGTTAACAGAGCTTGAGCAGGAGATGCTGCGACATCCGGGGACTTTTAGTGGTGACAATTACGATGAAGCAAAGGTGAAGGAAGCGCTCAATCAGTTGCCGAATGACTTGACCGAGGAACAGTACATAGAAGAACTGAAATATTTATTTACAGAGGACTACCATGTGGAACTGGAAACACTGTTTACTTTTGATTCGACGATTGAAGTTGAAATTGACCGTCCGGATGAAACGGTTGGCGCGCCAACTTTAAAAAAGGCTCATTATGCGATTTTAGTAGATGCGAGCGGAAGTATGGCGGCAAGAATAAGTGGTAAGACGAGAATGGAAGCCGCAAAGGAAGCGGTTCTGGAATTTGTGGAACAAATCCCAGAGAATGCAACGATTTCGCTACGTGTGTACGGGCATAAAGGCTCAAATAGCAGTACCGATAAAGGATTGTCCTGTGACAGCACCGAGGTTTTATATAATAGTAGCTTTGAAGCAGCCGGATTCCAAAATGCGTTGTCTCAAGTGAAGCCTGTCGGATGGACGCCAATTGCGCTTGGGTTACAAATGGTAATGGGTGATATTCCCGAAGGGACAGATGATGTTGTGGTATACGTTGTAAGTGACGGGATTGAAACATGTGATGGTGACCCGGTGCAGGAAGCAAAAAATCTAGTTTCTTCTGATATCCAAACAATCGTAAATATCATTGGTTTTGATGTCGATAATGAGGGGCAAAAGCTTTTGAAGGAAGTAGCGAGTGCTGGAAATGGGGAGTTCACATACGTAAACTCTGAACAGGACCTAAAGAAATACATGAGAGCCCAATACGAGGAAATTCAAAAGAAATGGCTGGAGTGGAAAGAAGCCGGTAAGGTACAGGCTTTTGACATTAAAGAAGAGAAAAAGAAATTAGCTAATGACACAAAAGAAAGCATGAAAGAAAAAAGCACCCGTGAGAAGGAGCGTATGAAAGAGGCACAGGATTATCTAAGAGAACGCTTCGAGGACTACGATCACCCAGCGAGGAAAATATTCTCTGAAATCGTCGATTACGGGAATGCCAAGTGGCGATATGCTGTCGACAATGGTAATCGACTGTGGAGAGAAGCAGTTGACAACGGAAACCGCGAGTGGCGTGAGTATGTAGATGAAGGGAACGAGAAGATACGAGAAACGATTGATAAGAAGAATGGGAATTAGGGCCGGGGGAGTTTTCCTCTGGTCTTTTATGTGGAGAAGGGGACGATAATGAACCTAATATAAAAATCAAAAGTGTAATTATAAAATATAAAAAATTTGGAAAAAAAGTCCAAACAATAATTGGGCTAGTAGACACTAATATGATTGAAAGCGTTCGAAAAAAATGTTTAAATCCAAGAAGAAAACCTGCTCTCGCAGTGTGGGACAGTGAACCTGTCCCTGCGACCCGAACGTTTCTAGAAACTTTCAGGAACTTTTTTCTGAAGTTCATCATATCTTGGGCAAAATGGCAGTATTTTTTAATAACCAGGAAGAAAGTATGATAGAAATTTGTGAAATTTTATTTGAAAGCGTTGCCAAACGGAAAACAGCATGCTATTATTTAAACAATGTTCTAACTATTTGAAATGTTATAGAAATCGATTTCTAAAAAAGGGCGGAGGTAATGGAATGAATGTTAAAATTTTAGAAACATCAGAGAAACTTGGGAAAGAGGCTGCGACTCTAGCAGCTGCAGTATTAAACAAGACAATACAAGAAAAAGGTAGTGCAAGACTAGCGCTATCAACCGGAGCATCCCAATTCGAAACAATCAAACATCTTGTTGAAATGGATGTTGATTGGGGCAAGGTAGAAATGTTTCATTTAGATGAATATGTTAACCTTCCTGTGTCACATAAGGCTAGCTTTAGAAAGTATTTAAAGGAAAGGTTTGTCAATTTAGTTTCGCTAAAGAAGGTACATTTCGTCAATGGAGAAGGGAATATTCAAGAAACTGTTAAAAAATTATCCGAAGAAATTAGTAAGGAACCAATTGATCTTGGTTTAATTGGAATTGGTGAAAATGCACATATCGCATTTAATGATCCCCCAGCTGATTTTGAAACTAAGGATCCCTACATAGTTGTAAATTTAGATGAAAATTGCAAACAACAGCAAGTAAGGGAAGGATGGTTTGAATCTATTGATAAAGTTCCGAGCCAGGCTATTTCCATGTCAGTCCATCAAATTATGAGCTGTAAAGTTATTATCTCCTCTGTACCTCATAAAGTTAAAGCGAAAGCAATAAAAGCTGTTTTTGAAAAAGAAGTTACCAACATGATACCTGCTACCATTCTCAAAACCCACCAAGATATTACTCTATTTTTAGACAAACAATCCTCATCTGAGCTAAACATGGTTGAAAAAAATTAATAAAAGATCTTTTCGAAAAGAAATCGATTTCAATTATAGGAGGCTTAGGGGTTATGGAAAGCCAACCGATGCTCGAAAGCAAGGTTATTAAGCCTAAAAAGAAAAGATCCTTGCAACAGAAAAAAAGATTATACGGCATTCTTTTTATTCTTCCTGCTTTCATATTTATCTTTTCTTTTATGGTTTATCCATTGGTTTACTCGTTTTACATGAGTCTACATGATTACAATTTTGTTTATGATGCAAAACCTGTATTCATTGGGTTAGAAAATTATATTGAAGCACTTAAGGATAAAAATTTTATCGTTTCCTTAAAAAATACTTTTGTATTTGGTGTTTCCTATTTTGTCCTAGTGATGGTTGTTTCATTAACATTAGCCTTACTGATTTTTCATACAAAAAAATTTAACAATTTTTTAAGTACGATTATTTTTCTGCCAATAGTAGTGCCTGTTTCTCTGTCGGCTCTCGTGTTTTTATGGATTCTACAAGAAAACTACGGTCTTCTAAACCATGTATTAGGTGAAGTATTGAATATGCCATCACTAACATATGCTTGGTTGAATCACGGGGATACAGCGATGGCTAGTATTATTGGAGTTAGTCTTTGGGCCACAATTGGATTTGAGACAATCCTATTTTTAGGGGGATTACAGTCCATTCCAAAGGATATTCTCGAAGCAGCAGAGGTAGATGGAGCTAGCGGATTTAAAAGGATTTTCTTTATCATTCTTCCAAACTTAAAAGAAACCTATATTTTAACTGGAATTTGGGCGATACTACATGGTTTAAAGGTATTCGTAGAGCCAATGGTAATGACAGAAGGGGGACCTGGAACCTCGACACTTGTGTTATACCAGGAAATTTATTATACGGCCTTTACGTATTTTAATATGGGCTATGCCTCAGCAATGGCCTACATACTAGGAGCTTTAGCATTAATCTTCTCATTGCTTAATTTTTATATCAATCGAACAAAGGACCAGGTGTAAGGAAAGGGGGAATACGATGAGGCTCTCTAAGTTAAGTAGTGGTGTTAAGTATTTTATCTTATTTGCGGCAGCGGTATTATTCATAACTCCGTTCATATACACACTATTAAATTCATTTAAATCGGAACAAGAAATTTTCCAGGTGCCACAAAGCTTCTTCCCTAATCAAATCATCTTTGATAACTATATCAAGATATTTACACAGGGGTTTTCAAATTACCTTGTAAACAGTGCGATCATCACGGTTGTTGGGGTTATTTTGATAACTTTATTAGCATCATTGGCAGGATATGCTTTTGCAAGGCTACCGTTTAAGGGGCAGGATATATTGCTTATTGCTTTACTTATGACCATTACACTTCCACTGGCCATATTTTTAATCCCAATGTATCTTATGGAAAATCGTTTAGGAATTTTAAATACGAATCTAGGTTTGATTTTACCAAACGTAGCTGTTGGATTACCCTTCGCAATTTTTATTATGCGGGCAACCTTTTTAAGTATTCCAAAGGAGATTGAAGAATCAGCTGCTATTGACGGATGTGGGATTTTTCAGACATGGTGGAGAGTTATGCTACCGATGGCGAAGAATGGATTAATCATCATCATTATCCATGCATTTTATAATATTTGGGGCGAGTATACATTAGCAAAAACATTAGCTACAGATCAGGCATCAATGCCATTAACAGTTGGTTTAACCCTTTTTAAAGGGGAAGTGTGGGCGTTTGGAACTCTGGCTGCAGTTATCGTCCTATCGATGCTACCGCCAATTCTAATATTTGTTATTTTCCAAAAGCAGATGGTAGAAGGTATTTCACAAGGGTCAATTAAAGGGTAGAAAGGAGGAATAGTATTTTATAGGTAGGAATTAAAATAAAATGTATTTGGGGGGAAACAAATGAAAAAGTTTGCAAGACTACTAGGTTTGATAGTAATTTTGATTGTTTTATTGATCCCGATGGCTTGTTCTTCAGATAATACATCGCAAAAACCAGCAGGTGAAGGAAATGAAGGTGGCTCAAAATCTTTAAAGATTGGTGCAGATGCTTGGATGGTAGAAAAGCTTAAGTTGGACGTGGCGGTTAAAAAATTTAAGGCCAATCACCCTGATATCGATGTTCAAATTTCTCCATATGCAGACAAAACGGTTCTATCTACATTTGCTCTACAATGGTCGCAAGGGAAATCAGATGTTGACATTGCAATGGTAGACGGAACCGCAACGGCTGTTCAATTCCTTGCAAAAGATTTATTAATTGATTTCAATGAAACGGATTTTTTCCAAGGCTCAACTGCAAAAGAAAACTTTGTTGGGAAGTCCTTAAGCTTTGGTGATCTTGATGGTTTCCAGTTTGCGATTCCAATCAGCTTAGAAACTTATGCAATCAATGTGAATAAAAAAATGTTCGATGAGGCTGGACTCTTAGATGCGAATGGAAACGTCATTCAACCAAAGGATTGGAATGAACTCTATGAATATGCAAAGAAAATGACAAAGGTTGAAGGTGGAAAGGTCACACAACAGGGGATGACAATTCAGTGGGGCCCAAATGCGCAGTCTACATTAATTTCAGTTGCACAAGCAATGCAAGGAAGCTTTTATGATGATGAGGGTGTTTTAACATTTGATACACCTGAGGTTAGGGAAATGCTAAAAATTTGGAAAAAGGGTGCTGACGAAGGTGTCTTCTCCATCGATACATTTACAAATAAGGATGCTGGACGAAATAATTACAAAGCCGACCAGGTTGCCATGCTTCTACAAAGTGGCTCTCATGCTCCTGAAGCGGAACCGACTGTAGGTAAAGGGAATACAACCGTTATTCCAATTCCAGGTTCAGAGGTAAATGGTTCCTATGCGTTCACTGCTGGAATTATTGTTCCTAGGGCTTCGAAGAATCAAGATTTAGCCGTACAATTTATTCAAGAGGCATTGATGGATGGTGAAACACAAATTGCAGCAGGTACAGAGTGGGGGAAACTTCCTGTTATTAAGGAACATTTTGAAAAAATTGATGCAGAATGGAAAGACAACTTGTTAGCTATTATCGAAAAGTCAGTTACTGCACCATTTTATAAAGAGTATCCAGTTTTAGCAAATGAAGTGCCGAAGCTTCTTCAGGAATATCTAACGGGTAAAATGGAGCTTGATGCCTTCATTGATGAAGTCGAAGGTATGATTCATGATATTGATAAAAATGTGAAGTAATTAATCATCAAAATGGGCTGTGGTACATTCCGTGTGACATGTTTGGACGGAATGTACCCTTCTTCATATGGAATGTAACGGGGAGAATGAGGATGGGTGAAATTAAAAAAAATATAACGATATACGATATTGCAAGAAAGGCAAAAGTATCTCCAGCAACTGTATCGAGAGTCTTAAGTTATAGTGAGTACGGAGTCAGCCCTGTTTTACGTCAACGAGTAGAAGAGGCTGCGGAAAAACTTGGATATATCCCGAATATGCTTGGGCGTCAACTAAAGAAAAAAATGAATACAAACATCGGGGTCATCCTACCTTCAATTAGTAATCCATTTTATCCAAAACTGTTGTTAGGAATTGAGGAAGTGGCTAGACAGGCCGGGAAACAGGTTTTCCTATGTAATTCCGGAAGAAGTGCTGATGTTGAAAAAGGCTATTTGCAGGCATTATATGAGAATCAAGTGAAGGGAGTTATTATTTCTTCTATTTCAGATGACTATTCTATGTTTACTGAAATACAAGAAAGGGGTGTGGCTTTCGTAGCTTTGGATCAAAAAATGGAAAACTTTGATTGTCAGCAAATCCTTTTCGACTATGAAAGAGCAGGTTTCATGGCTGCTGAGTATTTACTGAAAAAAGGACATCGGAAAATCGCATTCATTTCGGCTCCGCTTGATCGATTTAGCCGTAAAAGTGTCTTTGAGGGGTTTCGGAGAGCGATGTTACAGTATCAAATCGATTTACCAGAGGATAATATTCTTATTTCAACAGAGGAATATGAATCTATCGAGAATAGTTATGAGTTTGAAAACGGAAGGTATTTAACGGACCGGTTAATGAAGCTTTCAGATCCTCCTACTGCTATCTTTACCTGTAATGATATGACAGCATTAGGGGTGTACAATAGGCTAAATCAAATCGGGAAAAAAATTCCAGAAGATGTGAGTGTCATGGGAATAGACAATATCGAGGTTTCATCGATGATTTCTCCAGGGTTAACTACAATTCATCAACCAAACTATGAAATGGGAAAAATGGCTTGTAAAATCTTGCTTGAAATTTTAGATGGGGAATTCAATGAAATTGATATTTTACTGCAACCGAAGATTATTGAAAGAGATTCGGTAAAAGAAATAAAGACTGAGGAGGAATTACCTAATGCAAAATTGGATTGGAAGACATTGGATTACCGGTGAGGTGCTTCAAGTTCAAATCAAGGATAGAACAATTCAATCTATCACAAAAACAACGGAAGAACCAGAGGGTTGGATTGCACCAGGGTTATTAGATATCCAAGTAAATGGGATCGGTGGCTTTGATTTAAACGGCGCTGATTCTACAGTAGAAACAATTCAGAATGTAGTTAGAGTGTTACACGAAGGTGGAGTGACAAGGTTTTGTCCAACGATTGTAACGGGTACAAAAGAACGAATTCTTCATTGTGTGAGGACAATTGCAAAGGCTTGTGAAGAAGATCTGGTTGTCAATCATGCGGTAATCGGGATTCACGTGGAAGGCCCATTTATCTCGACTGAGGATGGTCCTCGGGGAGCACATAACTTAGATTGGGTTCGAGATCCTGATTGGGATGAGTTTTTGGAATGGCAGGAGGCAGCTGGTAATCGAATTTGTAAAGTAACATTAGCACCTGAAAAGCCAGGAGCAATAAAGTTTATTGAAAATCTTCATAAGGCAGGAGTAGTTGCTGCGATTGGACATTCAAATAGTACGGAAGAAGATATTCGGAAAGCAGTGGATGCGGGAGCAACCATGAGTACACATCTTGGAAACGGTGCCCACCCTTATATAAAGCGTCATCCTAACTATATTTGGGCACAGCTCGCTGAAGATCGACTTTGGGCTGGTCTGATCCCTGATGGTCATCATTTGCCGTACTCCACTTTAAAAGTTATGGTCCGTGCCAAAGGTAATAAAGCAATTTTAACAAGTGATGCAGTTAATCTAGCGGGCCTGCCACCAGGTAGATACCATACTCATATCAATGATGATGTAATTTTAGAGGAGGATGGATTTTTACATTTAGCAAGCACTCCTGATATTCTTGCCGGATCTGCAACCCCACTGCATATTGGAATTAGCAATATTTTAAAAGAAAAAGTTTTTTCATTAGAAGAAGCTATTAAGATGGCTACACTTCACCCAGCAGAGTTGTTTGGTTTATCTGATAAAAGGGTGGGAACTCTGGAGGTTGGGTCACCAGCAGACTTGATATTTTTTGATTGGGATGAAAATGTGAGAGACTTTTCGATTTTAAAAACGATTTCAAATGGGTCTGTTGTGTATGAAAATAAATAGGGTTACATTGAATGGAGGTCATTTTTTGTTAAAAGTAGGGCAAGTTGGTGGAGGAATTATGGGGCAGCAGCATATGTCTGTCTATCAGCAATACCATCGCAGCCAGGTTATTGCTTTATCTACTCCTAATCCAGTTGTCGGCAGAAAAATAAGTGAACGTTTCAGTGCCAACTATTATGAGAATCATCAAGAGATGTTGGAAAATGAGGATATCGATGTTGTCAGCGTAGCTACGCCAGATTTTGCTCATTATTCAATTGTTAGGGATGCACTTGAGGCTGGAAAACATGTTTTAGTAGAAAAACCTTTGACCATGAGTGTCGAGGAAAGTGGAGAAATTCTTGCTTTGGCAAATAAAAAGAATCTCACCGTTATGACGTTATTTAGCAATCGGTGGATTTCCTCCTATGCCCAAGCAAAGCAACTGCTAAATAAGAAAAAATTATCACCAATTATGGGCTATGCACGTAAAAATGATCGGATATTTGTTCCGACCGAAATGATCAAATGGGCAAATCGAACAACACCCGCCTATTTTTTATCTTCACATGATATTGATTTAATGAACTGGTTATTTGAATCGAAGGTTGTTGAAGTATATGCAGCGGGAGTCGAAAAAGTATTAAAAGGGATTGGGATCGATACACCAGATGCCATTCAAATTCAAGCAAAGTATGATAATGGAGCAATTGCGACTTTCGAATCCTGCTGGAGTTATCCAAATACATATCCTACGATCGTAGATTCCTTTGTCGAAGTGATTACTGAAGAAGAAGTCATTTACTTAGATCGAAAAATAGAAAATATGGAGTATATTAGTCCAGAGGGCTTTACTACACCAAGAAACCAGTTACATTTTGAAATAACAGGAAAAAGAAGAGGAGCTTTCGTGTACGCAATAGAACACTTTGTTGATTGCATCCTAGACAATAAACCTGTCCACATAACCCTAGAAAGCTCCCATCACGTTACCGCTATCCTATCCGCAGCACATAAATCAATCAAATCAGGCAAACCAGAAAAAGTCATTGAATAGTGATAAGGGCTAAATGACTTTTGGCATTTGATAAAAATTTGAATGACTTAAATTCAAAGAATAATGTTTATACTATGTTTAAACATTATCGGGGATGTCGCGATATGCAAGTTTGAAAATGGGGAAATAGTCTAGCGATTAGATTGCCAAAAGCATTATGTCAAGCTGAATCAATTGAAGAAGGAAATGAACTAGGTAAATATAAAATAAAGGCACAACGCGTGATTAAAATCCGCTCGTTGTGCCTGTTTTGTGTTTAGTGAGAGTGGGACGAGGGACCTGTCCCCGTGTCCCCGCTTGTTACCCCCGTGGTGGAGGGACCATAGGACCTGTCCCTCCGTCCCAAAATCTGTTCGTTTTGTACAAGTCTTGTTTCAAATAGTTTCAATGGGTCGTAGTAGATTTCTGGGTTTGATTTCATTTTGGCTAGGGTTTCTTTGTCTTGTTCAACACGACTTTCCGTTTCGACAATAGTCCTAGAAAGCCCATCTAATGATTCTTTATAGAATAACCCAATATCCTGTTGAAGTGACTTTTTGAAAAAGTCAACTTGCTGCCAAAATTTCCTCTGGATGGATTCGAGCACATCCGCGTAAGTTGCATTTTCTACATAGCGCTTGTATTGGTTAAGCATATAAGCATGTTGTTTTTGAGGCAGCAAGCCCAACACTTTGCCTGCACCTTTCAGCAACACTTGGGCAGGATTATGGCGAAGCATAATATTTTCCTTGTCAATTTGAATTTGATAGGTCATGCGACTAATGTCTCGACGCCAATCCTCAACTATTTTAAAGTCACATTGCAGCTTGAGTTCCTTTTCAGGATACCCCTCAGCCAGTGACTCGGTCATGTCATTTAAGTAAGCTTGAGTAGCTGCTAGTTTTTGGTCCGAAGCTTCAATCCATTCCTGAAGTTTTTCGGACAGACCTGGTACAATTTCTTTTTCAAATAAGCTTTGAATCTCTTCATTCATTTTTTCATTTAATTCAATATGAAGTTGGTTGAGATTACTTTCCTCCGTTATAATCTCCGAGCAACCTGCAAGGATTTTCGGTATCTTTTCAGAAAGATCCTGATTAACTTCCGCAATTAAGGTTGCAAATGAATCTACAATTTCCTTACTTTGTCCTGTTTCTTTATCATGGAGACTATTGTTAAAACCAGTTAATCTCGTGATAAACTCTTCATTGTGTGCGATTAAATCTATAAGTTTGTTTTCAGCGTCTGCTCGCTTTTTAAGAAGGTTGGAAATCGTTTTTCTAAGTAAAAATAGGATTTTTCCAACGCGATTGACTGTAGGGAAGCTTGCTTTTATGTCACGTAGAATGTTCCCATTTCTACCAGAATGAATAACTGCATCTGGGAAGTACTCCTTTATTTTTTCCCTATCAAACGTATTAGTTAGCACAAAATGGACTGGAGTATCTTTTGAGCTTTGTTTGATTTGTGCGAGATAATCAAAATCCATCTCTGATAGAGTTTCGGCTTCGTGCACAAATAAAACGCCATCAACTACCGGTAAATAACCGAACGTTCTCCGTTTTTCCATAAAATACTCGTTGTAGCCAGTCGTATTCAGCCTTAGTCCTGATTGGTGTAATAGAGTGGAAGGCAGGCTCAATTCAATTATCGAATCTGGATTCGTGACTTCTTCGAATGAAGCTACAGGACTGCGACCCATATCTAAAACCTCGGTCAATTCCTTCTTTTCTCCATATTGAATACTTGTAAAAGAAGAAAGGGAAGGAGTTAGGACTTCCTCTTCTAAGATGGAGTTAACAAAAGAGGCTTTCCCTTTACCAAGAACAAGTAAGTTAGTCGTCTCCACATCAAAAAGCTGACCAAAGCCCCAGACTAATCGATTGCTTGTTTCGATATTATTTTTTTGTGCCCACTCAAAGATAGTTTTCATAAAGTGGTGGCATTCATCTATGGATAACGGATGACTATGTGCATTTTCTAGGACAATCTCAGCTTCTTTTACAATCACATGTTTGATGGCTGATGGAAAAATATCATCCCACGCGAGGAGGGCTGCAGCTGCTTTCAGTCCATTTGAAGCATTCGTAGTGTTCAGCCAATTGACAAGTAATTTCGGCATCAGCTGCCCTATATCGCGCAATAAATACTTTCCAGTTGTAAGCTCAATGTACGCATCCTCAAATAAACCTGTGATCATGTGCCACGGCTCGTACGGATTAACTTCTAAATCCTTCATGATTTGAATCACACTGTGTAACCAACTTAGATAGTGGTCCGTATTTTTGTAGCCTTCCCAAACGGCAGCCATAAGCTGTTTGAATCTTGATTGGTCAAGTTCATACAGTCTTTGTAAAATAGAAATGAATGTATCAGGTGATAATGCACTGCCACAACCGGCTTCGCAGTAATCAATTAGAGCATCAAACCAAATAAGGTCCTGTGTCCGCTCAGCTTCATTAATCGCAAGGTCGACCGCGTTTTTCCAATCTTCCTGTTCCTCGTAAAAACGCTTGGCAATCGATGTTAGGTCGGGATAATCAGGATTTCCGTCAATTGCTTCCTGCAGAACGTGATAAGCTGCATCAAGCTTGTTATCCTCGAGATATAAGGAAAATAAGCTCAACGAAACCTCACTAGTCAGGATTTTATCCTTCGAAATGATCGAGCCATAAACTTCCTCAGCATTTGAAAGTAACCCAAGCTCATAATACGCATCTGCAATATTTTTCTTAGCCCATGGCTCTAAGTCGTTCTTGATGTTCTCCCATTTATAAATTGCAGCCTCATAATCCTTATAATGAAAATAAAGCTCCCCTTGGGCAAAGCGTATAAAAGACAGGTCATACGGTTCTTTTTCTGCCTCACTTATGAATGCCTCTCCGAGAATCTCAACCGGATGCCTCATATCATTTTCAGGAATAAACGTTTGATAATAGGTTTTCGTAATAAACTGATTTTCTGATGTCATATGTAAACCTCCATTGCCGGGTCAGGGGAAAAGGTCCCGCGTTCCAGCTCGTTCTTATCTAATGGTGTGAAAGGTGGGGCGGGTAAATCCCATTTCCCTCAGTTTTAAATTGGATAGTCGAATACCCTATCATATATATATACGATGTTATTTCTTGGATTATGTCGGTTGGAGGGGGGACAGATTTATTGACACCAGCTGTTATTTAGGTGTGTTTAGGAAAAAGAACCAGGATTATTTATTTCCAAAAAGATGTTTTCCCTATCCAGTCCTCCATAATCATCGTATATTTATAGGGGGAGGGTTGATAGTATGAGGTTTATTAAATTTGTTTTAATAACGATAATTGTATTGGGTATTCTGGGGTATGGGGTTTATTATTTTGGAACAAACATGGCTTCGGAAAAGCTAATGGATGTTGTGTCCTCCGAATTAGAGAATAGCAGTGAAATAGAAAATTTCAAACAAACGATTGAAAATGATCCCGCGGTACAATCTTATTTAGAAGAGGCAGAGTCAGTTGATGAAAGTACATTACCATTTTCCACAAAAGAAGAAGCAACAAGAGTGCTAGTAAAAAAGGTAGGACTATCAGAGATCCAAGATATACAGTCAAAGGTTCAAAAAGGGCAAATTACAATGGAAGAACTGATTCAGGAAATAGAAGGAAAATTAACTGAAGAGGAATTAACAGCATTGAAGGTAATTGTCTACAAAGAGCTTTATAATAAACATTGAATGGGGGCTAATTATTAGTCTCTTTTTTTTGGTGGGTAAGGGGTATCGAAGACAAAAAAGGAAACCAGATGCGTCGCATCCAGTTCCCTTAATTGTACGCCGAGGCTAGCCCCTTTAGATTATTCAAGTGTGAAAGTTGAGTGTAAATTGATTTTCTATTCAGGGGTTTCAATTAGGATGTAACCCTCATTTCTTAGTTCCTCAATTAAATCTATGTTTGTAGTATCAATAAATTTTGCGAGGCGGTACATATTAGATGACTTCTTTGGAATTTGATCGATCTTCATGTTTTCTTTAAAAGCAATTGCTTTTTCCATGACATTTCCAACTTCTGTAGTATAAACGGCATCTTGCAGGAGACCATAATCTTTCTGGAAAGCAAGTAAAACAGCTCCCGTATATTGGTCAAATAGGTCATCCGTTTTTGTTGTATATTGAAGTTTCTTAAGCATTTCAATCAAAATACGTGTAAGAAGCGAGTATACTCATAAAGAGCTTGAATGGGTTGCAGATAGCAGACTTATAATGATCACTGCGCATCGAAGAGAAAATCTTGGAGAACCAATGAAAAATATGTTCCGTGCTATTAAGAGAATAGTGAAGCCAGCTTTTTCAAAACAAGGTTGGCATCGCCAGACGAGGCTATCATGCCCGCCGCTCCATACAAAGCCGTGCTTTGAATGACAATAATCCCTCGCGAAGAAGGTGCTTATTTCTTTCGAAAGAATATACTAGAAAACAAAAGAACCACCCCGCGCCGTAGGAAGCAAAAGGGTGGTTCTCGAGATACTAAAAAGTAACTTTGGCAACCACCACCCTGACGGTTGAGGTTGCGGGGAGAAGTGTTTGCGCACTTCTCTTTTTATTATATTTTTAGTATACATAAAATAAACCTTGAATTAAAGTGAAGCCTGTAGGGTAATAGAATAGACAGTTTACTTTTTGAATTTTTTTGTTATTATTGCAGGATTTTGTAGAAAGATTAGATGTAGATTTATACAAAATAGGAAGACCTCAATGGTCTGATTGGACTTCTCTATTCATGCTTGGTACCTCAATAAACTTTTACTAGACCATTACACCAAACATATTATATTCCTTCAACTTACTCCATAAGTTAATGATAATATTGAAAAAAACTTATTTTTACAATAAAAGAATAATAGACTATCATATTATAATAGATAGGCGAGTATTCACATGTTTTGCATAATTCAAAGTCAGGTTATTTTGAATCGATAATCAGTTTAGCTTTGATAGGAAATGAAGGGGTGAGAAGATGATCTTATTTAATAATCAATTTACAGAGCGAGACAAAGTAAATATTGATATGGAAGATCGTGGCTATCAATTTGGTGATGGGGTATACGAGGTCGTTCGCGTGTACAATGGGGTTTGTTTTAGAATGGAAAGCCATATGGCACGGTTAAAACGAAGTGCTGCAGAAATAGGAATGACTTTACCATATTCGCTAGAAAACATTGAGCAGTTGCTGTTGAAACTAGTGGAAAAAAACGCTATTCATACAGGCAATGTTTACATCCAAATCTCTAGGGGTGTTGCACCAAGGGACCATCAAATTCCAGCTAATATTACACCAATACTCTTAGCAAATACAAAAGAAGTGGAGCGTCCGATATATAAAATCAAAGAGGGGATTAGCTGTATCCTAACGGAGGATGTTCGGTGGCTTCGTTGTGATATAAAAAGTTTGAACTTGCTTGGAAGTGTAATGGCTACACAAAAAGCAAATCAACTGGGGTATGGCGAGGCAATTTTACACCGCAGGAATATGGTAACGGAGGCGAGTTCGAAAAATGTGTTTATGATTAAAGACGGAACGATCAAAACGCACCCAGCAAACCATCTTATTCTAGACGGAATTACTAGGGTAGAAGTGCTCGATATCGCAAAAGAGAAAAACCTTCCTGTCGTTGAGGAAGCTTTTTCAACGGATGAGCTTTTACAAGCGGATGAAGTTTTTGTTACAAGTACGACCGCTGAGATTACTCCAGTTACTAAAATTGATGAAACGATTATTAATAAAGGACAGTCAGGTCCCATCACGCAAATGTTACAACAAGCATTCGAACAGCGGATTCCTAAACATGGGGACGGTTCCAGTGTTTCTCTATTTTTTTCCATCGGACAAAAATGATTGTTTAATGGTACACCGGGTTAATCACTGGCTTGTTTGATTTTGCAGTGAAAAGGGGTTTGGTGTAACTGCTAGACTAAAATCAATAGTTTTTCACATATGTGATTAAAAGGGTGCGGAACTTTGCATATTGTTTCTTGCAAAGCCCTGCACTTTTATTTTGTCAAAAACATCTGTGGTAAGAGAAAACCGGAATTAATTAGTCTATCATTCTGTTTAACTAAAGACAGTGTGTTTTTCAACGATATCCTTGTATGTCCCCGCGTATTTATATGTATTAGGTTCAAAATTGGAATAGTAGCAGGTTTTATGCCTAATCGTGTAAATCGAATTAGGAATTGGAATCCTGTAAAAGCCCTGGAGGATTTTAGTTGTTGCCGTAATAATAGCATTCTGAAATAGTAGCAGTGAACTTTATTACTAAAAATGAATTCTTATAATAGAATACCAAAAACATGATTATAAAGAATCTGTACTAATCGGGCATTTTTCAAAAACTCCAATTTCAAACAAAACCAGCTAATAGTTTGTCAACATTTTTCAATAAAAAGTTTAAATCATTCATGATATACTAAAAATATGCATGCCAAACAACCCTCCAGTTCTTTGTTTTTGGAAGGTTTTGGTTCGCTAGGATATATACAGATTCTAAGCTATATCCTGGAAAGTTGTTTTACTTTTTAATATGGCATAAATCCAATGTAAAAGTTTATTTACGCAAGCTATCATGGCTACTCTGTAGGGTTTTCCTTCATCTCGTTTTTTATCGTAAAACTCTCTTAGCTTTTTATTTCGTGGGATAATCTCATCTGTAGCTAATCGGGCGTATTTTGGAAAGGTCGATTTCAAACAAACGTTTGATTAATGACCAAGACCAATAATGCCGAGGAGATTTCAATTCAAACAATCGATTGTTTAAATTGTTTTTGCTAGGTAAAGAGGTTTGTAAGTTTAACTGTTATACTTAAATTTAGTATCCTAGTATAGTTGGTTCTTTGGGAAGTGAATGAAAATAAAAAACGCACGGAATTGATTATTCCATGCGCTTTTAACCTGCATTATTTTAAATATTCTTTTACCATATGATCTTCAAGCGGGGAGCCGTCATCTGAGTAAATGCCTGTATACGAATCATGTTCCGGCATGTAATAAATATAGATAGTGGCATCAAAAGGCTTAGTTGATATGGTTTTCGGTGTATCCCAGTAAGGGCGGTCGTGGACACCTTTGACTTCCTTGATAAATTTGACTCCTTCAGCATAAGACAATAGCTCATCCGCTTCATTCCTTGTAATTTGGTAATCAATTAAGTCCATGAGTTCGTTTTCAACACTGGCAAGCTTCCAAACTCCGCCTTCTTTTTGTAGCGAGATGGACGTTTCATAGCCGGAATGGAGCATATTTGGTGTTTCAAGGAAAGAAAGGGAAACCTTATCCGCCGTATTTACACTAAGGTTATGGCGTAATGTTCCATAAAAACTCGGGAAAAACCGAGCATCGCAGCCCCTAAAACAATACTCCTTTGTTACCTCAAATAAATGCCCTTGAACAAACTCATCTGAAGCAAATTCCCGTAAATCTTCAGCAAAAGGCCCATATTCAGCCTCGACAAAATCTCGTTCAAAGCCCCAGCCATATTTTTCAACAGTCTGGTTAAACAGATCCTGCACGTCCGCGAATAGGCTTTCGATAATAGCAAACGCCTCGTCACTTTTTAAAGGTACGAAAGCAGGTGCTTCGTTAGTATTATCAACGTGCTTGTTCTCCTGTGTCTCCTCTTTTTCCTCAACATTCTCGTCATCCTCATTATCCTCGACAATAGGCACTTCTTTTTCATTCAAAAGGCTGTCCCTATCAGGATGATTTTCGCTGATTTTATCTTTAGCATTTGGGCTGTTCTTGGTTTCTAAATCCATCAACATCGGAGTGACCAGCAATATCAATAATACGAAAACTCCAGCTAATGAGGCATAGTATCCAATCTTTCGCGGCTTCTTATGATTAATTCTTGATATCTCCTTATTAAGTCTTTGTTTCTCTTTTTGCTCGATGTTTATTTCATTCTTTAAATAGGTATGCAGTTCTGCTTTTATTTCCTTATCGAATTGATCCATACTCAACACCTTCCTTTAGCAGTCTTTCTTTTAGCTGCTGCTTTCCTCGTGCCAATCTCGATTTCACCGTGTTTACTTTCACATTTGTAATCTGACTAATTTCCTCCATTGCTAAATCCTGATAGTAAAATAGAATTAGAACGTCCTTGTAAATAGTTGGCAGTTGGGAAATAGTCTTCAAAATTTGATTGGATCCAACTAACTCAACATACACATCCTCGGCGGCTTTTTCATTGGAGTGAATAAACGGCTCCATAAGCGGCTTGTAAATGAGATTTCGGAAACTCCATCTACGCTGGTAATCCTTGCATTTGTTAATTGTGATGCGGATGAGCCAGGTTTTGAATTGCGCTTCTTTTCGAAAAGTAGAAAGATTTTTATAGCACGAAATAAACACATCCTGGATGATATCCTCGCATTGGGAAAGATCATTCACATACATAAACGCGATTCGTTTCAAATCATTGCCGTACACGTCAAAAAGCTGATTCACAAGCTCTTCATTTGATATATCTCTCATCATCTCTATACTTTCTTCATTCACAACTTTCCCCCCTTACACCTATTAGACGTATCCCAAACCAAAATTGATGCATTGTGGGGCATTATTTTCGGGTGAACATCAAACAGATAGGTAAATAAAAACACCCTTGGTACCACATATTCGTGATATCAAGGGTGTATTACCCATTACTCCATTGTTTTCCAATTGGTATCTCTTCTTTTTATTTAAGTTTTAAAAATGGTATGGTCCATAATTGCGCCATAAAATGTATAATATAGATAGGTTCCCCAAAGTCTAGGGTAAATATGAGAAGGGCGGGAAATAGAAATGAAACGATACATATGGCTATTGATGAGTATCACATTTAGCATAATTTTGTTAACGGGCTGCAATAAGTACCCACTGCCGGAAGAGCGGTTTGAGGGGTTTATTCAGGATTGGGAAAATCAGGATTTTGGAAAAGTATATGACCAATTTTCTGCAGATGTAAAAGAAACCGTTAAAAAGGATGAATTTGTGGACAGGTTTTCGAAAATTTACAAAGACATCAATGTAAACGACTTAAAAGTTAACTTCCAGAAACCTGAAGAGGAATTGAAACCAAATGAAGAAGGTGAAGTCACTTTTTCATACGATGTTTCGATGGCAACAATTGCAGGTCCAGTCGAATTTAAAGAAAATACAACATTGGTTTTAGAAGAAAAGGACGACGAAAAGAAATGGACAATCAAATGGCAGCCAGCAATGTTCTTTCCTGAAATGGAAGAAGGGGATGGAATAGGTATTTCAGTAACATCCCCAATTCGAGGAGAAATCCTTGACCGAAATGGTGTTAAGCTAGCGGAAAATGGACTTGTATACGAAATCGGTCTGGTGCCTCAGGACTTAGGAGAAAACAAGGTTGCGACGATCGCTACTGTTGCAGAGTTGCTTAAATTAACACCTGAATTCATTGAAAAGCAATTAAACGCCTCATGGGTTAAACCCGACTATTTTGTTCCGATAAAAAGTCTGTCCTTACAAGATCAGGAGCTTGTGACGGAGGTCACACAGTTAAATGGCGTTCTTTCAAAAAAGGTTGATTCTCGCGTATACCCATTTAAAGAAGCAACTGCCCATTTAATTGGTTATATTGGAAATGTAACAGCAGAAGATTTAAAAACGTTAGAGGAAAAAGGCTATTCAGCAAATGATGTTGTCGGTAAAAAAGGACTTGAAATGGTCTTAGAGGATCGCTTAAAAGGCGAAAGGGGAGCAAAGGTGTACATTAAAAAGGCGAATGACAAAGGTGAAGTCACTCTTGCTGAAAAAGCTGCTAAAGACGGTGAAACGATAAAATTGGTCATCGACATCGATGTTCAGCTTACAGCCTATGATCAACTTCAAGGAAATGCTGGGGCGGCAGCTGCCATTCACCCATTAACTGGCGAGACCCTTGCACTTGTAAGCAGTCCTTCCTTTGATCCAAACGCTTTCGTCCTTGGGATATCTTCGGAAGAGTGGAATCGTTTAAATGAAGATCCGCTAAAACCATTAATCAATCGTTTCGGTTCAACTTATGCACCTGGTTCAGCATTTAAACCAATCACTGCAGGTATCGCACTTGAGAATCAAGTAATTTCACCAGAAACTTCAATCGATATCAAAGGTAAACAGTGGCAAAAGGAAAGTTCATGGGGAGGCTATTCGATTACAAGAGTTTCAGATCCAGGAAAACCAGTGAATTTAAGAGATGCACTTGTATACTCTGACAACATTTATTTTGCACAAGCAGCACTTGGTCTAGGTGGGGAATTATTTGAATCGGAACTATCAAAATATGGATTTGGTGAACCATTCCCATTCGAATACCCATTATATGAGTCAAAGGTTTCAAACGAAGGCTTAAAAACAGAAATCCTAACAGCGGATACAGGGTATGGTCAAGGTCAACTTGAAATGAGTCCAGTTCATCTGGCGATTGCCTTCACTCCGATATTAAATTCAGGTAACTTAATAAAACCTCGACTCATTCTAGATGGGTCAGAAGCGGAGGTTTGGAAGGAAAAAGTTATTTCACCGGATAATGCGCAAATTATTCTTGATGATCTTGTACAAGTTGTAGAGGCCCCAAATGGAACAGCTCAAGACGCAAAAATTGAGGGAATCCAAATTGCAGGAAAAACAGGAACTGCTGAGCTAAAAGCAACTAAGGAAGAAGACGGCAAAGAAAATGGATTATTTGTTGCGGTGAACACTGTAAATCCGAGCCTTTTAGTAGCTATGCTGATTGAGGACGTAAATAACGGAAGTCATGACGTGACACCGAAAGTGAAAGCGGTTTTTGAGAGTGTTTTAAAGTAGAACAATCAAAACCCAAGAATGGCAATTATATTCTTGGGTTTTAGTTAGAATCAAATACTGCCCAAATTTAAATTGTAAAATTCCCTTACACAAAGATGATAATGGACATTTAATTTATCAATGCTCCATTTTCATTTAAAAGATACCCATCAATGAAAGTATTATATGCCAATTCACCATTTGGATAGAAATAATACCAGTTTCCCCTAATTAATTGCCACCCAGTTATCAAAGCTCCCGATAAATCTAAGAAATACCAATCTCCAAAATCGTTAAACCAGCTAGTGCGCATAGCACCATTTACATCGAATGAATACCATATACTTTGATCTTTTACCCAACCTGTCGCCATTGCACCGTTGCTCAATAAATAATACCAGTTTCCACCTTGCTTTAACCAGCCTGTCTTCATTGCTCCAATTGAATCTAAATAATACCAAGTTCCATAATCCTGTACCCAGCCAGTTCTCATGACTCCATCATAATCGAAATAATACCACTTCGAATTTATATTTTCCCAGTACGTACTATAGCTTCCATATCGATAGTAATACCAATTGTCATTGGATTTGACCCAACCGTTTGTTGAAGTGTAACCATTGGAACTCCGGTTAGAATTATTATGAAAATGATATTCCCCGTAATTGTAACCCCAACTAGGACAATTTGTTCTACATGTATGACCTCCATTGGAGTCCGTTCTACCAGGATGTGCAAATGAAGTTAGTGGAAAAAATAAAATAAAGCATGAAACAAAAATAAAACATTTAAAATACTTACCCAATCTTAATTCCCCCTGTAAAATAGTAAAATTAAACAATACTATTCTTCAAAAAACTAATTTTCCCTTTAAAAAATTATATTTTATTGGTGATTAGGTAAGTAAAATACTTTTTTTAAATGTTTAACGCTCCGTCTGCTCCAACAGGAATGGATGTATTTTCAAGCATTTCCCCGTTATCCTTTAATGCGTAATATTTGCCGGACACCTGAATAATGCCGGTCGCCATATCGCCGTCTGGATTCAGATAATACCACTCCCCATTATCCTTTAACCACCCGGTCTGCATGACACCACTCGAATTAAGAAAGTACCATTTTTCGCCAACCTTTTTCCAGCCTGTGACCATATCGCCGTCTGGATTCAAATAATACCATTTTCCATCATCCTTTAGCCAACCCGTTTGCATGACGCCGTTTGAGTCTAAGTAATACCATTTACTTTTTACCTTTTTCCAGCCAGTCGCCATTGCCCCGTCTGAATCTAAATAGTACCATTTTCCACCATCTTTTAACCATCCTGTTTGCATCACACCATTGGAATCAAGAAAATACCATTTGCCTTTGTCCAAACGCCAACCAGTTTGTTTCACGCCATTCTTGTAGTAATACCATTGGTTATCCGTTTTACGCCAACCGTTGCTACTCAAACTGTTAGAACTCTTACCGTTAGTACTCATAGCATTACTCACATCCTTTATAAATTGGTCCCATGATACACCGTTTCGGTTAAGGGCACTTTGGGGATCTGATCTTCTTGAGGGATCTAAAAGACTGTGAGCAACAATATGCTTATGCGGGTCTAAATTAAATGTTTGACATAAATAAGCATGGTACCAAACATATCGGTTATATGACTCTTGAAAATTAATGGAGCCCCCAAAACAAAATTCCACCCCAATTGCTGCATCATTAGCATCAGCCCCAAACATTTGATTGTCTTTTGAGACATTGTAGCGTACATGCCATGCTTTCTCATTAAGTGGGATTATTTCCAAAATATATTGATCATCTACAAAGGTATGTGCTGATGCGCTAGGTTGTTGCTTATTAAAGTAATTCATATTTTGATAAGCAGTTGATCCGGGATTTCCTGTATCGTGACTTACAATAAACCGAACTCCATTTAATTTTTGACCGGACCGAGAATTGCCTAATCGGATAAAATCCCTTGTTATATGGTAACTCACCCGAAAATCCTCCTTTTTGATACTATATGAAACGAATCCCGGTCGCGTTTAGACAATTCCCCTTAGTAATCAAAATGTAAAGAACGTTACAAGAAATTAGGCAATTAGGGAAATATAAATAAGTAAAAATACCTATAATATTCAATGTAATGTTCATTTTTAGTAAAAAATATATTGAAAATGAACGTGTAATGGTGTAAATTAAAATAAAAACATGTAAAAAGGTGTCGAAATGAACGTGGAAAAATTAAAAATACTAAGAGAATGTAATCAAACTGCAAATATCACACAAAGGGATATCGCACATTTATTTAATATTTCCCTTGGAAAAACTAATAAATTGTTTCATTCGTTATTAGAGGATGGGCTTTTACTTAAGGAGTCAAGCAACTATGTTTTAACAGAGGATGCTCATAAGCTATTAGAGGAATATCGGGGTGATAATGCGATTGTAATGGCAGCAGGCTTTGGATCCCGATTTGTACCTTTAACCTATGAAACCCCTAAAGGTTTACTAGAGGTTTTTGGCGAACGAATGATTGAACGCCAAATTAAGCAATTATTAGAGGCGTCTATTACAGACATAACAATCGTCGTTGGGTATTTAAAGGAAAAATTTGAATATCTGATTGATAAATATGGGGTAAAGCTTGTTTATAATGAAGAATATGATACGAAAAACAATCTAGCTACACTTTATCATGTTCGCCATTTATTAAAAAACACCTATATTTTATCAAGTGATAATTTTATGACAAAGAATTTATACAATAAGTATGAATTTGAAAGCTGGTATAGTGCGGTAAAATCGGAAGGCGAAACAGGGGAATGGTGTTTATTTACCGATAAAAAGGACCGAATCACAGACATCGAGGTTGGTGGTACAAATGCATGGCATATGTATGGTCCTGCCTTTTTCAATAAGGAATTTTCGGACAAGTTAGTGCCACTTTTGGAACAAGCCTATCATCAGCCCGGAACAGAAGACTTTTATTGGGAGCATATTTTAAAGGATAACCTCACTGAACTCGAAATGTCGATTAACCGCCAAGAGCCAGGGGTTGTATATGAGTTTGAAAGTCTTGAGGAGCTTCGAGATTTCGATTCAAGTTATCGTGACCAATCGAAAAATGAAGTCATGTCCTTACTATCCTTTATCTTTAAGGTAAAAGAAGATCAGATTAAAAATATTCAACCAATTAAAATTGGCATGACCAATCGTTCTTTCTTATTTGAAATTGATATGAAAAAGTATATTTGTAGAATTCCAGGAGAAGGAACGGAAAACCTAATCAACCGTGTGGAAGAATATCAAAGTATTCAGGCCGCAATGGAACTGAATATTACCGAAAACATTATTTACATTGATCCAAAAAGCGGAATAAAAATTGCTGAATTTGAAACGGATGCTCGAAATGTGGATATTCATAATGAGGAAGAGACGCGGAAGTGGATACGTATCGTCAAACAACTTCACGATAGTCAAATAGTTGTTCCTCACAGCTTTAGTTTTGAGAAAATGATCCATTTTTATGAAGAGCTTTGTAAAGAAATGAATGCCATCTTATTTGAAGATTATTCACTTGTGCGTGCAAGGATGGGTGAGCTACTTTCGATCTTGAAGAATTTGGACATTCCTAAAGTGTTCTGTCATATCGATCCCCATGTGGATAATTTTCTCGTCTTACCGAATGGGGATATGAAATTGGTTGATTGGGAATATGCGGGTATGGCCGACCCAGTTATTGACCTAGCGATGGTTCATATTTATGGACAATATGATGAAGAGCAGCTTGAAAAAATCTTGAACTATTATTTTGGTGAGAAAGGACCTACACAGGAAGAACGCCTCCGGATCTATATCTATATAGCATTAGGTGGATTATTATGGTCGATGTGGGCTCAATATAAACAAGCCCTAGGTGTGAAATTTGGAGAATACACACTCAACATGTATCGATATGCTAAAAATTATTATAAAAAAAGTATAGATCTAATGGGGGAAATGAAGTATGAATTTGCAAAAAAATAAAAAAGGACAAGAGATCGATTGGGTCTTAACCCTAGGACCGCTTTTATTAATTATTGTTCTCTCTGTGGTCTTGTTTTTGTTTCCAAATCAAAGCGGTCATGCGATTGAAATATTAAGAAGTATCTTTGTAGGGGAATTTGGTTCCTTTTATATGATTTTTGGACTAGGTGTATTTTTGGTATCCATTTGGCTTGCGTTTTCTAGGTTTGGAAACGTGAAACTAGGTAATCTAGAAAAGCCTCGATATAATACTTTTACTTGGGCTACCATGGTTTTCACTTCTACGATGGCTGCGGATATTCTATACTGGTCACTTATAGAGTGGGCCTATTATTTTGGTGCAAACCCGTTCGGAATTGAGAATCCTAGTCTTGCACAAAGACAAGACTTTGCTTCCTCTTATCCGTTATTTCACTGGGGCCCTATTCCATGGAGTTTCTATCTCCTACCAGCTGTAGCGTATGGGTATATGATATTTGTTAAGAATCGAAAACGCCAAACTTTATCAGAGGCATGCCGTTCTACAATCGGTTCTCGTGCAGATGGAGTATTAGGGAAAGCAATTGACATTTTTTCAATAGTAGGGCTTTTAGCTGGAACAGCAACTACTTTCTCATTAGCAACACCACTGCTTTCATTAGCGGTGTCATCAACACTAGGGATCCCACAAAGCACGACGCTCACAATCATTATCTTGATTATCATTGCTATTGTGTATACCTTTGCTGTAACTGTAGGGATGAAGGGGATTTCTCAGTTAGCTAAAATTTGTGTGGCATGTTTCTTTTTATTGCTTGCTGTCTTCTTGATTTTTGGACCAACTAAGTTCATAGTCGAGAGTGGTGTTACCGGACTTGGAAAACTAACAAATGATTTCTTTAGTATGTCTACATGGATGGACCCACTTCGACTTTCTGGTGAAGGTGGTTCAGGATTCCCTCAAGACTGGACAGTTTTTTACTGGGCATATTGGATTGCATGGTTTGTGGCAACTCCATTCTTTATCGGTAAAATTTCAGAAGGACGTACCATTAAGCAAACGATCATTGGTGGATTTACAGCTGGTTTACTAGGAACGTTTACGTCATTTATTGTTTTTGGTAACTTTGGTCTTTATCACCAAACACAAGGGAAGGTAGACTCAGCTGGTATGTTAGCCGCTGGAGCATCTCCATCTGAGGTTATTATTCAGATTTTTGATCAGCTTCCGATTAGCGGAATTGCACTCGGTCTATTAGCATTAACCATGATTGTCTTCTATGCAAGTACATTTGATGCAATAACATTGGTGGTATCAGAATATTCCTTGAAAAAGCTAAAGGCTGGTCAAGAGCCGCCAAAGGCTATCAGAGTATTTTGGGCTTTAATTTTTATTATTTTACCGATTGCCCTAATCTTTAATGAGACAACACTCAGCATGCTACAAACGTTCTCGATTGTTGCAGCATTTCCATTGGCAATCATCATGGGACTGGTCATCTATAGCTTCTTAAAGGACATTAGTCGTGATAGCAAGGTTGAGAAATAGTAAAATCAAGCCAATTAGACTTGCATTAGAAAATATTGATTCAGACAATACGAAGGGTATCCACATCTGGATACCCTTCAACTATTATTTAATAATGAAATACAAACCAACAGTTGCTGGTTTGTATCCAGGAATTATTCTTCAAAGTAGGTATTTAAACCATTTACAATCCCAGAAATTAATTGACTCTGATAATTACTGCTTATTAGCTTCGATCTCTCTTGAGCATTAGTAATAAATCCAAGTTCTACAAGTACTGCAGGTGTATTATTACCCCGAATTACAGCAAAGTTAGCATCTTTAACTTTTCTGTTAGTAGCACCAGTTGATGATATTAGTGCTTTTTGGATATCGTTAGCTAAATAAGTACTTTCTATAGGTAACACTCCGGCATATGAATTAAAAAAGGTTTCTATGCCATCAGCGGAAGAACTACCTGCTGCATTGGTATGAACACTAATAAAAGCATGCGGGTTCTTAGAATTAGAGAACTCTACCCTTTCGGATAAAGAAAGAAAATAATCTGCATCTCTAGTTAAGTAGACAGTCGCGCCTTGCTGAGTTAAAGCATCGCGTAATTTCTTTGATACTTCTAACACTATGTCTTTTTCCTGATAACCGGCTGAAACAGCACCTGGGTCACCCCCACCATGACCGGGGTCTAAGACAATAATTTTCCCAGTCAAACCGCCAGATGATGGAATCCAAGCACCATCTGAAGCAAAGTAATATTTTACGGAATCAATAGTGACCCAGCCGACTTGCATAATACCCTCAGCATCCAGGTAATACCTTTTATTTTTATCTGTTAACCACCCTGTATGAGAAGTTCCAGAGGAATTTATGTAATACCATTTACCGTCTAATTGGTACCAACCTTTCAACAGGATTCCATTATTATCGAAAATGTATTTCTTTCCATTTTCCACAAGCAAACCTGTATGAGCAATTCCTTCACTATTGGCATAATAGGTTTGTCCATTCACAGTCTGCCAACCAACTGATAAGGCACCTTCACTGTTGAAAAGGTATTTTTTACTCTCAATAACCTTAACACCAAGGGATGGTTCACCGTTTGAGTTAAAGTAAAACCTTTTCCCGTTCCCATCCGTCTGCCAACCTGTTTGAGCAACTCCTTGATTATTGGCAAGGTATCGTTGACCCTTCACAGTTTGCCAACCAGAGGATAAAAGACCATCATTATTAAATAGATAGTTAATTCCCTGCACATTAGAGACACCGATAGCTGCTTCTCCACTCGGTTTTAAGAAATACTTGTTACTTCCTTGTGTAAGCCATCCAGTCATCATGGCACCACTTGATTCCATAAAATAACGGCTACCCCGATCATTAACCCAACCAGTAGCCATGGCACCACTAGGATGCATGAAGTACCATGAACCATCCGCGACCCAACCAGTAGCCATCGCACCATTAGAACGCATAAAGTACCAGGTGCTCCCATCTTTTACCCATCCAGTAGTCATAGCACCACTAGGATGCATGAAGTACCATGTACCGCCATCTAGGGCCCAACCAGTAGCCATCGCACCACTAGGGTTCATGAAATACCAGGTGTTCCCATCCCATACCCAACCAGTAGCCATCGCGCCGCTCGGGTGCATGTAGTACCAAGTGCTACCATCTTTAATCCAGCCCTTAGCCATTGCACCACTCGGGTACATATAGTACCAAGTGTTCCCATCCTTAACCCAACCTGTTTGCATGACGCCGTAACCATTCATATAGTACCAAGTGCCACCGTCATTAACCCAGCCGGTTGCTATAGAGTCGCTTTGATAGTAGTACCAATTTCCTCCGCTTGATTTCCAACCTGTAGCTGCGTAGGTTTTATCATCTGCAAAACCTAATAAGGTGGCGAATAACAATAATAAGGTTAAAAATCCAATCTTCCTAGCCAACGAAAATTTTCCCTTCCTTCCATAAAATTTTGTCATAATCCCAGTTGCTTAACTATGGAAAACAAACTCCTACTATATATCGACAATTAATGATAATAGTTTATTAATTTTTTTAAGAAATTGTTAAATTAATAGGGGTTAATTTCTAATTTTAATGCAGAAATTTCGGAGTATTATAGACTATAAACAACGGGAGCAATGTTTTAATGATACACTTATTTTATTACAAAAATCTACAAAAAAAGATAAAAATACTATTTTAATAGAATCAGAAAGAAGTGGACATTAATTGATGCCCACTTCCTGTGTACGAATTATTCCATTGAACCGTCTGCTGCAAGTTTGTAACCTTGTACAGTAGTATTTGAAGCCATAACACCATTGTTATAGAAGAAATACCAGTCACTATTCACAAGTTTCCATCCAGTGTACATGCCACCATCAGCTTCTAAATAGTACCAAGTTGAGCCATCTTGTAACCAGCCAGTTTGCATAGCACCACTAGTATTTAAGAAAAACCAAGTACCACTTACATATACCCAACCAGTTTGGTAAATTCCGGATTGATCAAGGAAATACCAAGTACCATTGTCATACACCCAACCGTTGGATGCCATTTGGCCATCTTGGTTTAAGAAATACCATTCTCCGTCATACACCCAACCAGTTTTCATAGCACCACTATTATTGAGGTAGTACCAATCACTGTGACTATATACCCAACCAGTTTGGTAAATTCCTGCTTGATCAAGAAGGTACCAAGTACCATTGTCATTAACCCAACCGTTTGATTCCATTTGACCATATTGGTTTAAGAAATACCATTCACGGTCATATACCCAACCGGTTTTCATAGCACCAGAATTATTTAACAGGTACCAATCACCATTTAAGTATTGCCAGCCAGTTTGCATAGTGCCGTTGTTGTTTAAATAATACCAATCACTTCCATCAAGAACCCATCCTGTTTGCTTTTTACCGCCTTTATCAACGTAAGACCATTGTCCATCTTTATTTACCCAATCATATGGGTTTGGAACTTCATAGGTATCTTCTACTGGGTAAGTATCGTCAGTAGGATAGGTATCACCAACTGGAGCAGTTCCATAAGTATCTACAAGAATTACAATGACATTAGCAAGTTCATCATTTTTAAAGGCCTTTACAAAGACCCAATAGAATGAATCAGGAGTTAACCCTTCAAATTTCTCTGTCAACAATCCATCCTTATGATTAACTGTTATATGTTGATCAGGACTATCAATATTAAACTCTCCGGAATCATTAAAAATTTCAACCCGATAAGAGTCGTATGTACCTTCCGGCTCATTAAAATCCCAAGAAACATTAACTGTTGTTTCAGTTGTTTCAGCTGTTAATACATACGTATCACTGATAGGATTAGTGTTTTCAGCAGATCGAACTGCATCATCTGCAGCTGCTACAGATGTGACGGGTAGTAAAAAAGTCACAACAAGTGCAAATGCTGCTAATAGATTAATAAATTTGTACTTTTGCATTTAAAAATGCCTCCTTTTATAAATATAGTTTTGTGTAATATGTGGTAACATATGACTATATTACCAGAATTACTATTTTATTATACTACTAAAGTAGAACTTTAGGTATAGAAAAGTGGAATAAACTAGAAATATGTCAGGATATGTATGAAAAAATTGAAAAAACACGAAAAAAATAGGAAAATGGAAGTAGTTTATTGTATGTTTCTGGAGGATGTTGTATGAAGTGGTTTGTATTTCTTTTTATTGCAATAATTTTTATTGTTTCACCTTATAAGACAGGGCTATATTCAAATGACAGTTTTTATAGTCTAAGTCTCATTATTTTTTCACTATATTTATTACTATTTGCAAGGCTGCTATTTAAGAAGGAACTATATTTATTTAAAAATGTGAGTTTTATTCTGTTATTACCGCTTTGCTACATAATTTCCTTGCCTGTAGCTGAAAATCCAAAAGGTGCTTGGGATTCTTTGTTACAATGGGTAACTTTTATCGCATTCTTTTTACTATTATATTGGTCCGCCTCTGATAGGAAAATAAATAGATGGTTACCTCTTGTCTTTCAAATGACGGGGGCTTGGATAGCGATATATTCAATACTATTGTTCCTTGGTATTGTCGAATTAAATGGTGCGTTCGTGGCAGATCGATTGGGTAGTGTCTTTAAATATCCAAACACTTTCGGTATGTCAATGATTGTTTTTTTCTTGTTTTCATTAGTCCTTCTTCTAAAAAAGGAGAATGCTTTGATTTTTAAAATAGTCTATTCACTGCCTCTACTTCTTTTCTTTGTTAGCTTCATTTTATCGTATTCAAGAGGGATGATCCTTGTCTTTCCAATTGTTTGGTTTATAGGTTTACTGTTATTAAAGGCTAGGAAACAAATTGAGTATTGTATATATTCCATCATTAGCATTTCCTTGTCATTTGTCGCATATATAATCTTGGTAAGAGATGTTAGTCCATCATTTAAAAGTATAGTTCTACTTGTACTAATATTAATATCTACTGTTCTTATTCTTACTATAAAGTTCTTAGTAGAAAAATGGGAAAATAGGCTGAATTGGATAGAATTTAAAAATATTTATAGGGTAATACTACCGCTAGTTATTTTATTACTTTTCACCTTGGGAGTCTTAGATGTAATAAATAAAGGTCTAGTATTTCAACAATTACCTTCTCGTTTTCAGGAACGTGTCGAAAGTATTGATATCACCTCTGGAACGGCCAAAGAAAGACTTATTTTTAATAAAGATGCTTTAAAGATAAGCAAGGAATCCCCGTTTATTGGTTTTGGTGGAGAGGCCTTTAGGGTTATCCATAAGAAATATCAAGAATTACCTTACCAGGCTAACAAAATCCATAATGGTTTCTTTGAGTGGTTGGTTGACACGGGATGGGTTGGGTTATTGATATTAATTAGCGTTATTCTTTATTTATATAAAAGGATCATACAAAGATATATAAAAGAGGAAAATGTAATCCAACTAGCTGTATTCTTATCAACCCTTGTAATTTTCATTCATAGCTTTATAGATTTTAATTTTTCTTATGGAAGCGTATGGCTTCTTGTGTTTTGGTTATTTACAATGGGAATCAGTAAAGAAATCAAGATAAAAACGCCTCATATAAAGAAAAACAAAAAGAAACAAATGGAGGTTACTAGGAAAAAGGATTACTTTTCTATTGTGGTTTATAGTCTATTCACCATCTTAGTCGGCTTTTGTATTGTCTTTTCTTATCGATTTATGGTGGCAGACCAAATAATGAAAGAAGTAACTCCATTAACTAAGAACATAAAGATAGAGCAACAAATAGAGAGAGCGGTTAGGTTGGACCCAACTAATATCGAATATTGGAAGAAACTAGGTAGCATATATCTTGAAGGTTATAAACATGATCATACCTATAAGAAGAAGGTTGAGGATGTAATTAATAGAATTACAAATTTAGAACCTAATAACTCAAATGTTTTACGAGATGCAGGCACGCTAGCCGAGAAAATAGGTAATACAAAAGATGCAATTAAATTTTATGAAAAGGGAATAAAGGTAGACCGTTTCAACACGTCTTTATATACGCAAAGTATCATGACCAAAACGACATTTGCAAATAAGTTGAAAATGGAAGGAAATACAGCTGAAATTAATCCGCTATTGCAAGAGGCTATTAAGGAATATAAACAGAATGTCTATTGGTATGAGGAGTTTTTAGAAAAACCATTAACGGATCATGATGCATTTAATGGTAGAAATTTCTCTATTAGTGATTCAACCCACTATTATGCTGCACTTTCATACTACTTGCTTGGAGAGTACGAACAAGTGTTAAGTATTTTAGACTATGTAGGTGAACAAAAGAAGGAAGATTTAGTTGCCTTAGGAATTCTTTCATTGGAGCATTTAGGGGAAAAAGAAAAGGCAACAGAGTTACTTGGAGAAAATGAAAAGAGATTTAAAAATCTTCGGGATTCGATCGAAAGGGTTAGGAAAACATACTAAATTAAGGGAAGCAATGAGGGATTTACTTGAAGAAAAAAGGAATCATCGTCATAATACTTTTTGTTTGCCTGTTAATATCTGGTTGCACACAAAAAGTAACTTTTGAAAAAAATGACGAGGAAATAATAAACACGATAAATCAAATGACAATTAAAGAAAAAATTGGTCAGATGATGATGATCGGATTGGATGGAGATACAGTAAACAAGCAGACCGTTAACATGCTTGAAGATTACCATGTAGGAGGTTTTATTATCTCAAGTTATAATGTTGGTAATAGTGAACAACTTTATAACCTAATAACTGAATTAAAATCTCTAAATAAGAAAAATCATACTATACCATTATTTTTATCAATAGATGAAGAAGGCGGCAGAGTATCAAGATTGCCCAATGAATTAATTAACTTCCCTTCAAATCAAATAATTGCCGAAAAAGGGGATAAAGAATTGGCATATGAAATTGGTACAATTCTTGCTGAAAAAGTTGATTATTTTGGGTTAAATATGAATTTCGCGCCGGTATTGGATATTAATAGTAATCCAAGAAATCCTGTTATCGGGGATCGTTCATTCGGAAGCAATCCAGAAATTGTCTCCACATTAGGGGTTCAAACAATGAAAGGTATTCAGGATACAGGAATCATCCCAGTTGTAAAGCACTTTCCAGGTCATGGGGACACATTTATCGATTCACACAGGGGCCTTCCTGTGATAACGCATGATATGGAGCGGCTTGAAACGTTTGAACTCGTTCCGTTTAAAGAGGCTATCGAACAAAATACGGATGTTATTATGACCGCTCATATACTTTTATCAGAAATCGATAAAAAGAATCCATCTTCCTTATCAAACAAAATAATTACAAAAATTTTGAGAGAACAGCTTCAGTTTCAAGGGGTTGTTATCACTGATGATTTAACAATGGGGGCTATTGTTGCAAATTATGAGATTGGTGAAGCTGCGGTAAAGGCAATTCTTGCTGGCAATGACATAATCTTAGTTGCACATCATGCAGAAAAAAGAAAAGCTGCAGTTGAAGCTTTATTATCAGCTGTTGAAGACGGTACAATTTCAGAAGATAGAATTAACGATAGTGTGTATCGGATTTTAGAATTAAAGAAAAAATATAGTCTGAGTGATGAGATGGAAAAAACGGCAACAATACCGGAGATAAATAAAAAAGCAGAAAAAATTATTCAAAATCATTTTAAGTAAGATTATCTCCAAATTGAGGCACCGCTACCTGTTAGTGGTGCTTTTTATATTCCAAATGAGAAAAAACCTAGAAGGATATCATACCCAAAGCGGTTCTAATAAATATCTTTTCATTACAAATACTACAGCTATCAGATCAATATTAGGATGGTGAAAATGGGTACATTTAATCATTGGGAAGTAATTGAAGAAGATAATAATGTAGTGGTTATATTAAAGCTTGATAGCTTTTTAAGTGAAACATCTGAGGAATTCTTGCAGAAAAGCGATGGGCAACCGGAAAACTTTAAAGAAAACATAAAGAAGTTTATTAGAAGTAAACTTCCTACAGTCCACCAGGCGACAGTAAAGGTTATGGTTGGAACAACTATTATTGCCACTTTTGCAAATCTCCCCATAAATAATAAAGCATATGCCCATGAAACTGATTTTAATATGTCGTATTTATACTTTGGGGGCACAAGTGGTTATTTGAAGCAGGTTGAGCAAACGAAAGGAAATTTAAGTACTGCAGCACCTAGTTATTTTGACATTAACGCTGATGGCTCTTTAAAGCTAACCAATCAATTAGATCAATATTTTATTAATGAAATGCATAGACAAGGAATTGAGGTTGTCCCTTTTCTTAGCAACCATTGGGACCGTGATGCAGGTAGAGCAGCGCTCCAAAACCGTGAGAAGCTAGCAACAGATATAGCGGCGGCTGTTGAAAGGTATAATTTAGATGGTGTTAACGTTGATATTGAGAATGTGTCTGAAATTGACCGGGAGAATTACACCGACCTTGTAAGGTTACTTCGTGAAAAAATACCTAGGGAAAAAGAAGTCTCAGTTGCAGTAGCAGCAAATCCTAACGGGTGGACCAAGGGCTGGCACGGCTCGTATGATTATAACAAGTTAGCTCAATATAGCGACTATCTTATGATAATGGCCTACGATGAAAGCTGGTCGGGTGGACCAGAAGGACCTGTTGCGAGCTATCCCTGGGTGAAAAGATCCATAGAGTACGCAATTAAGCAAGGTGTACCTAGTGAAAAGGTTGTGTTAGGGCTCCCATTCTATGGTAGGTATTGGCAAGAGGGGAAATCTACAGGAGGATATGGAATATCCAAAATTCGTATTGAGGAAATGATTAATCAATATGAATCGACAGTCATTTACGATGAAGTGGCAAAGTCTCCAAAAGCATTTATAAAGATTAAAGAAGGAGAGGAGCCGTTCAAGTTCTCAGGAACTGTACTTGGACCTGGTACCTATCATATTTGGTTTGAAAATGATGCATCCATTCAAGCGAAAGTAAGTTTAGTCCACGATTATAATTTGAAAGGGACAGGAAGCTGGAGTCTTGGGCAAGAAAATCCATCTATGTGGAACAATTTTGGGGTATGGTTAAAAGGCCATGGCAGCCTTCCTAATCCTCAGACTGAACAAACGAACCCACCCCAGCCAAGTGCAACAACGTCCTCATATACGGTAGTCTCGGGAGATACATTATTAGCAATTGCAAAGCGATATATTACAACGGTGAGTTCAATAAAAGCATTAAATAATTTAACCTCCGATACAATTTATGTAGGGCAAAAGCTTATTGTACCGACATTAGAGAACCCACCTGCTGCGGCGATCAAAAATGGTTGGGTAATAGAAGGAACACAATGGTATTTTTATAATCAGTCAGGACAACTTCATAAAGGTTGGTTACTTGATAATGGAACTTGGTACTACCTAAACCCTAACGACGGAAAGATGCTAACGGGCTGGACATATGTGGACAATAAATGGTATTTTATTAACAAAAGTGGTGCAATGAAGACAGGTTGGGTAAAGGAAAATGGAGAGTGGTACTTTTTAGAGAATTCAGGAGCAATGAAGGTAGGATGGAAATATGTAAACGGTAAATGGTACTTTATGAATAAAAGTGGTGCGATGCAAACAGGCTGGCTATGGAATGATGGGAAGTGGTATTTCTTGGAACAAAAGAATGGAGATATGGTAACTGGTTGGAGGTTAATAAATTCTAAATGGTATTATTTTTTCAGTAGTGGTGAAATGGCAGTTAACACGTTTGTTGGAGGATATAAACTTGGAAGCGATGGTGCGTGGATAAAATAATGAATAAAAGTTTATTCCCTAAGCGTTATATAAAATTAGCGATGTGGTAAAATCTACGTCGCCTTTGTTTTCTTTCACTATATTAAAAGCAGCTGGCAAAAAAGCAAATTAAGGCTAAGTAAAATTCTATTGAAGAAATCGGCTAACTGGATATAGAATCCGAGAAAAACGGAATGGGAATTATTCATTTAAGGAGTCAGTTCCAATTCCCCAAATTTCTTCTTCGTCACTACCTCAACCATTATTACCTTTAATTACCTTTTGTTTTTACCGGCTATGACTTATAATACTATGTGGAAAATAAATAAAAAGTATCATTAATTAAGAGGTGCACATGGATATCAAACGTCTCGACAATATAAAATATTGGATACTAGCATTCCTTTTAGCGTTCTCTACCTTTTGTGCGTATGCAAGGTACAGGTATCTGGTTAAAGATGAAATTTTTATTCGGGCAATGCCAGTAAGCTATATCCTCTTCTTTTTTGTAATCATTCTGTTTGTAAAAAAAGTTGAGTTTAATTTTAAAGAGAAATGGCATAGTGTATTTATTTTTGGAATTTTAATTCTTAATATATTTTACCTAATTTATTTTAAAGAGCCTATATACGGTACCATGGTTGCGGAGACCATAAGTATATTACAAGTATTTCTAATCACACTTATTGGAGTAAGTATAATAAATACAAATATTATAAGCTCCATTTTAAACCGTTATTACTTTATGGCTTTTTTAGTTGGATTAACCGTATTGTCGGTAAAATTCTCCAAAAACCACTTTTTGGATGAAAATACGTGGGGATTTTATATCGCGCCTTTTCTGATTTACCTATTTGTTAAATGCAAAAAACTTAGTATAAGGATATTGATCTATTGTGTTGCCTGTTTCCTCTTATATCAATCAGGAGCCGGAACTACATTTTTAGCATTTTTTACACTACCTTTGTTTATGATATTATTTAATTATATTAAACGTCCAAGGGTGATATATACACTTTTATTAATTTCTGGAATTGTAACAACATTTTTGGCTGCAGTATTCAAGAGCGATCTTGTGACAAAAGTACTATCAAATAGAAATGGCATATGGGCTTTACATCTTGATGTAATTAATGCTACTAAAAAGTCATTTTTTACGGGTACTGGTACTTGGTATGTTGATATGAGTAATGCTTTACCGCAATTTATAGGCTTAGAAGCTCATAGTACCTTTATTAGTATCCTTACTTTTAATGGCTTCCTTGTTTTGATACTGTATCTTTGTTTCATAATCTTTGGAGTCCGTAAAAGGTCTAATTCTTTTACAATATCAGATGGCATACTTTATTTATCTGTAACTTTTCAATTTTTTGAAACAAATCATTCAATATTCTCTTATACATTCATGACTATAATTTTTTTAATGAATATCTTGATCAATAAAGAGTCGGAAGATGTGGATAGATATAACGATATGTTAGAAAGAAACTAATTGGGGAAATCCTAAATTGGTTTCTTTTTTAGTGTCGCCCGACTAATGCTTTATTGTTTTTTAGAGAAATGAACTGAAATATATAATCTAGGTACAGTAGACATTGTTTCGTAATTAAAATTCGAAATATTATTCGGAAATTCGTAGATATGGGTATATAGGTACAAAGTGGCATAATATATTTGTGGCTTTTTGTAGAAATTTGTAAAATACTTGTTTATAATTACTCTGGAGCACTTAATAATAGAAATTTAGGCAGCATATATATATCTTTTCTCTGAAAAAAATTCAACAGTTAAATAGTTCTGTCTATTTATGAACAAGATATTTATGTTATATGTATCTTGTTAATTTATAAGTGATAAGTAGAAGTATGATCCGAAGGGGGAACAAAACCTTGACCTATCGTAGAAGGCTAGGTTCTTTAGTTATAATCGATTCCATTATTGTTTTAACCACAATTTATTTATGTTATTTTACTTTACATCCCTATTTTGCAGTTTTTACAGAAACTGCTTTGATTGTTAGTTCAATTACCTTACTAGCAAGTCATCACATTTTTGCTTATATTTATCGTTTATATAAAAGGGCCTGGGAGTATGCAAGTATCGGGGAACTAATCAGTATTGGAAAATCAGTAACCTTTTCAATCATAACACTTGCTATCGTACAAGACATTGTAATAGGAAATGTATATGTGCGGGTGTTAATGCTAACTTGGATGATGCATATCTTATTTATTGGTGGCTCTCGATTTTCCTGGCGAATATTTCGAGATTCAATAATAAAGGATACAACGATTAAGAAAAGAACATTAATTGTTGGTGCAGGGGCTGCGGGTACTATGGTAGCAAGGCAGCTATTGCATAACCACGAGGTAGATTTATTGCCTGTTGCGTTTGTTGATGATGACATAAAAAAACAACGTTTGCAAATATTGGATATACCTGTTTTGGGTGGAGTAGACACAATTGAAAAAGTTGTGAAGGAAGAAAAAATTGATAACATTGTGATTGCAATCCCATCACTTAGTAGGAAAGAATTGAATGATATTTTTCAAGAGTGTAGCAAGACGAAGGCAAAAACACAAATCATGCCAATGATCGAAGATATATTGGTAGGAAAGGTATCGGTCAATAGCTTCCGAGATGTCCAAGTCGAAGATTTACTAGGAAGGGAACCTGTTCAATTGGATATTGAAAGTATCTCCGATAATCTTACCGGCAGAACAATTCTTGTCACAGGTGCAGGTGGTTCAATTGGATCGGAAATTTGTAGACAGGTTTGTAAGTTTAATCCAAAAACGATCGTGTTGTTTGGACATGGCGAAAACAGTATTTATTTAATTGATATGGAGCTAAGGGGCAGATACGGGAAGAAAGTTGAAATTGTACCTGTAATTGGCGACGTCCAGGATCGTAGTCGTGTATTTGAGGTCGTTGAAACATATAAACCAGCCCTTATTTACCATGCAGCAGCACATAAACACGTCCCACTTATGGAATATAATCCACACGAAGCAGTAAAAAACAATGTAATTGGTACAAAAAACGTTGCCGAAGCGGCCGACACGTTTGGTATTGATACATTTGTTCTGGTTTCTTCCGATAAAGCGGTGAATCCGACAAATGTAATGGGAGCAACGAAAAGAGTTGCTGAAATGGTTGTTCAAGGTTTATCCAGCCATAGCAACACAAAATTTGTGGCTGTTCGATTTGGAAATGTTCTCGGTAGTCGGGGTAGCGTTATTCCACTATTTAAGAAACAAATTGAACAGGGTGGCCCGGTGACAGTAACGGATCCGGAAATGACCAGATATTTCATGACAATCCCGGAAGCATCACGACTTGTAATTCAAGCAGGATCATTAGCAAGAGGTGGAGAGATATTTGTACTGGACATGGGTGAACCTGTAAAAATTGTTGACCTTGCAAGGAACTTAATAAGCCTTTCTGGATATACCGAAGATGATATTGAAATTAAATATACAGGTATACGTCCTGGTGAAAAGATGTTTGAAGAGTTACTTAATGAAGACGAGATACATCCCAAAAAGGTATTCGAAAAAATTTATATTGGTAAAACAAACGGTGTCGATATACAGGTAGTAAATGAAATTATCGAAAAATTTATGGAGCTTTCATCTGTAGAATTACGGGATACATTGCTGAAAGCTGCAAGTAAACATAATATAGTTGAAAAATCAGAGGCTAATGGAATTCTATAATACGTCGAGGTGAATGAAGTGGAAGAAGAAATAAATTTAAAAGATATAATCAATACCTTATGGAATGGAAAGTGGATTATTACGATTGTAACAATCATAGCTTTGTTAATTAGCACCATATTTAACTTTTTTATTGTAGATCCTGTATATCGGGGAAAAGCAGAAGTAACAATTCATAAGGTTGCGAACGTGCCTGAATCTGTTCAACCTTATATTGATGAAATGACGAGATACGAGTTATTTGAACTAACATTGAAGTCGCCTAGTGTGCTGAATAAAGTAATTGAAAATAATAACCTTAATTCGACGATTGGAAATCTACAATCGTCAATAAAAGTTACTCCCAACTCAGAAGGTGCAAATGCACAGCCAGCAACTATTATATCTATATCATTAGAAGGTAAGGATAGAGAGAACATAGCTTCTATTGTTGACAGCTCAGTTGAATATACCAGGGAGATGCTTGCAGTAAATATAAAATCAAAATTATCTTCACTAGAAGCAGAATATGAAAAGAAAATGAGTGAAGAGGATGAACGAATTACGGCAGCAGTAAAGGAATTCAATGAATTAGGTGCAGGTAAGGGGCTACCTACCTTAATATTATTCCAAGAAAATACTGGTAGCAGCCAATATGTTCTTGAAGCAAACAAGGAATTACTTGATGAGTTGAAAGATTTGGATAAACAAGATCAAATTCAGTATGAAAAAATAAATAAAAAAATCGAAAATTTAACTTCTTTATATAACTTCTATAGTCTGAAATATGAAGAGGTAAGAAGTGTTAATTCAATGAATGTAATTGATTTAAGTGTAAACGTAGTATCTGATGCATTCGTATCTGGGGTTCCTGTAGCGCCGAACAAGTTGTTGAATCTGGCAATATCAATTGTAATAGGATTAATGATTGGTGTGGGAATTGTGTTTTTGAGGGAATACTGGAAAGAAGATGTAGTTAAAGTTAATGATATTTCAAGTTAAGTTTATTAAATCGATTGAGTAAAAAAATTATCAGATAATGTGGTAAGCAGCCAGCAAATGCAAATTAATGGGATTATGGCGCGAGGAATATTGTGCACGGGTTACCATGAATTGTCCATTTGCTGTTTTGCTTAATAAGAAGTTTTTATTCAGAAGCCGTTGGAATTTGTGTTGAAAAATTAATGTTTAAGTAGAAATTGTAAAGAGTACTCCATGTTTATGGGGCCTTGATGGTGATTAGAATATCTTTTGTTATTAAAAATGGAAAGGTTGAAATAAAGGTCAGTGAATCGAATTGAGTTAGAAAGAATATCTGAACAAGAGTTGGAATAAAAGGGTATTAACTACTAAGATGTTATGTTTCGTCAATATCTCTTAGAACATATTTTGGATATTTGGCCAGTCATAGGGTGAACATTTAGTTGAGTACAGTGTGTATGGTAAGGATCGAATGGTATATATATAAAGGAAGAAATACGGTTTGAAGTGATAATGAAGTTGACAACAATTTTGTATTTGTTGGAAGATGGAAAGGATATTACTTGGGGCTGTCAGAAGTAAGATTGATTTAGTGGTCTAGTAGTTGGTTGGAAAGTGGAAGTTCCGATTAAGTACTAATCCACTAAATAGCTTATAAATGGGCTAAATAAAAACTTGAATAAAGTGAGGGTAATTAAATGTTTGATACCGATTTAAGAAATATTCCATTTTCTCCGCCAGATATCACAGATGCGGAGATTAAAGAAGTTATAAAAGCAATGAAGTCTGGTTGGATTACAACGGGACCAAGAACCAAAGAACTTGAAAAAAAAATAGCTAAATATGTTGGTACAAATAAAGCTGTCTGCTTAAATTCCGCAACCGCAGCTATGGAACTTACCCTAAGGATTTTGGGTATAGGACCTGGTGATGAAGTTATTACTTCAGCATATACCTATACTGCATCCGCCTCGGTTATTGAGCATGTTGGTGCAAAAATAGTATTAGTCGATACGGCACCAAATTCCTTCGAAATGGATTACTCTAGATTAGCAGAAGTAATAACAGAAAATACTAAAGTGATAATTCCTGTGGATATTGCAGGAAAGATGTGTGACTACGATACTATATTTGAAATAGTAGAAAGTAAAAAAGATTTATTCAAGCCAAACAATGAACTCCAGGGGTTATTTAATAGAATAGTTGTTATGACTGATGCTGCTCATGCATTTGGGGCAGAAAGAAAAGGATTGAAATGTGGACAAGTTGCAGATTTTACTTGCTTTTCTTTTCATGCCGTAAAAAACTTTACAACAGCTGAGGGTGGGGCTGTTGTATGGCGTAACGGCATTGGTTTAGATGATGAAATGCTATATAAGCAGTTCATGTTGTATAGTCTCCATGGTCAATCTAAAGATGCGCTTGCTAAAACAGAAAAAGGTGCATGGGAATATGATATTATTTACACTGCCTACAAATGCAACATGACAGATATTATGGCCAGCATTGGGTTGATTCAGTTAGAAAGATATGAAGGCTTATTGCAACGACGTAAAGAGATTATAGAGATGTACGATAATATATTGGTTCCATTAGGTATTCAAAGTATACAACATTATGGAGATGATTTTTCCTCAAGTGGTCATCTTTATTTAGCGAGAATAACTGGTATTAGTGAAAAAGAGAGAAATGAAATCATTGTTAAGATGGCTGAAGCTGGGGTTGTATGTAATGTGCACTATAAACCCTTGCCTATGTTTACGGCTTATAAGAATTTGGGATTTGATATTAAAGATTATAAAAATGCTTATCAGCAGTATGTTAATGAAATCACACTTCCGCTTCATACCCTATTGAGTGATGTGGATGTTAAGTATATTCTAGGTGTTTTAAAAAGCCTTATAAGGTAGGTGCGGAAGGCATATGCCAAAATTACTGAAATTTAAAGAAGAAAATGAAGGAAATACAATAGATATACAACACTTACTCAAGCAAAAGAAAGGTCAATTAATCATAAAAAGGTTGTTTGATTTTATAGTATCTTTATTTGGAATACTTATTCTTCTCCCTTTATTGCTGGTACTTGCGATTATAATTAAACTTGACTCTGGTGGTCCAGTATTCTTTAAGCAAGTACGTGTAGGAAAGGAAGGAACCGAATTTAAAATCTTTAAATTTCGAACTATGGAAGTAGATGCTGAAAAAAAGGGAATGCAAATTACAGTAGGTAAAGACAAAAGGATAACCAAGTCCGGTCATATTTTAAGGCATTCTAAGCTAGACGAACTTCCTCAGTTAATAAATGTGTTAAAAGGTGATATGTCTTTTGTAGGACCAAGACCAGAAGTACCTAAGTATGTTGCTTTATATAATGAATATCAAAAAAATATATTAAAAGTTAGACCTGGTATAACTGATTTAGCTTCAATTGAATATAGGGATGAAAACACTCTATTAGCTAAGAGTAAAGATCCTGAAGATACTTATACAAAGGAAATTATGCCCAAAAAAATTGAGTTAAACATAGAGTATTTAAAAAACATGTCAGTTTTTTATGATATTAAGTTAATTTTAAAAACTATACTAGTTATTCTTAGATAATTAGTGAATATTTAGGGGGGATAGGATGTTAGTCTCATTTATTGTTGTAGCACTTAATGCAGGCGATAAACTAAATAATTTAATTGAAGACATAAATAGTCAAGACTATGAACATAAAAACATTGAAATTATATTTGTAGATGGTAATTCAACTGATAACACAATGGATGTAATGCTAACCTTTAAAAATTCAACACATGACTTTTCTAGGGTTTGTATATTAAACAACCCTAATAAGATATTGCCTTGCGGATGGAATATAGCCCTAAAAGAATCTAAAGGAGATGTTATTTTAAGAGTAGATGCTCATTCATCCATTCCAAATAACTTTATTAGAAAAAATGCTGAACGCATTAAAAATGGTGAGAAAATTGTTGGAGGTCATAGAATTAGTATCATTGATGAGAAAAACTCATGGCAGAAAACACTTTTAACTGCTGAAACGTCTTTATTTGGTAGCGGAATAGCAAGCTATAGAAGAACTAAGGAAGAAAAATATGTCAGTACCTTAGCGCATGCGGCATACTCTAGAGAAGTTTTTCAACAGGTTGGGGGATATGATGAGAGGTTAGCAAGAACCGAGGATAATGAAATACACCATCGAATGAAAGAAGCCGGTTTTAAATTTTTATTGGATCCTAATATCCAATCATTTCACCATGCTAGAAATACATTTTCGAAAATGTTGAAACAGAAGTTCTTAAATGGATACTGGATAGGTCTGACATTAGGGGTTTCGCCAAAATGCTTCTCAGTTTACCACTTTGTACCATTACTTTTTGTGTTGGCAATAATTGGGGGAGTTGGACTAAGTTTATTTGGAGTTACTTTACCGTTGATGGTATTGGCTAGTATATATCTTTCTTTTACTTTTATTAACACTGCTACCTCTATATTGGGTAAAAAGTTTGAAATATGTTATCTAATACTTCCATTATTGTTTTTTATGTTACATGTTTATTATGGTACGGGTACGCTATGGGGAATCTTAAAATTACCATTTTGGAAGAAAAAAAATATTAATTTTGTACCCCCGAAAATTTCAAATAATATATATTAAGAAAACAGAGCTTTATTACGGAGGAGCCAAATATGTGGAATCATATTAAATTTATTCAGAAGTTAAAGTCAATTTTACCTTTTGGTTTAAAATTGTTAATCATAAGGATTTTGGTAGTAGGACAGTATATTTTTTATTCAATTTTCCCTCAAAGATTTGAAATAGGTGACAATTCTAAAAGAAAGATATACGTTTTATTAAGTACTGATTATTCAAATTTAGGCGATCATGCTATGACGTACGCACATATAAAAATGTTAAAAGAAAACTTTCCCGAAGCAGAAATTATCGAAATTTTAGTTAGTGACACCTTGAAAAAAATTAAGTATTTACAATCAATTATTGGTGAGAATGATGTGTTGACATTAAAAGGTGGGGGCAATATTGGGTTGGAATACTTTCGTGAGGAATTGTATAGAAGAATCCTAATTAAGAAATTTACAGAAAATAAAATTATTTTGTTCCCACAAACCGTATATTTTCCAGATACACCTAAGGGGAATAAGGAATTTAAAAAAACTATGAGTATTTTTAAAGACCATCCCCAATTTTATACATTAATCCGGGACGAAATATCCTATGAAATGGTTAATAAATATTTGAAAGAAAGATTATTTTTAACGCCCGATATTGCATTGTCTCTAGGAAATCTAAATATAAATAAAGATAGACAAGGCGTTACAATTTGTCTTCGGGATGACAAGGAAGGGATATATTCACGGGAACAAAAAGAAATGATCATGAGTAGTGCTAAAAGTTATTATAAAAAATTAACAATCACAGATACAATTACTAATTACTCGATATCGATTGCGCAAAGGGAAAAGGAACTTTATAAAATATGGAATTTGTTTTCTGCTTCAGAGTTGATTATTACTGATAGGCTACATGGAATGATTTTTGCTGCTATTACTTCTACTCCATGTATAGTACTTGGTACCTATAATCATAAACTCATTGGTCAATATAATTGGTTAAAGCACTTAAACTATATTAAATTCACAAACTATGATAGCGATAAAATTATAAGTTTAATAGTCGAACTGAATGACACACATGTTGTTAAATATGATGGAGATATATATAGAAATTATTTCAGTAAAATTGTTGATATAATCAAAGAATAGGATGGAACACTTATTATGAGCAAAAAAATCAAGGTATTACACGTTATTGGAAGACGTCCACAAGGGGGAATTGGAACCTTTTTGCTGAATATGCATAGTAACCTTGACATTTCAAAAGTCCATTTTGATTATTTAATAAATTCAAAGTCTGAGACTGGAGCCTTTGATGAAAAGGTAAGGAACTTAGGTGGAAATATTTATGTTTTACCTGAACTAACGTATAGAAATACTTTTATATATCTTAAAGAGTTAAATCGATTTTATAAGGAACACCAAAATTACGATATAGTGCATGTTCATTCCGTAAATATAGGATTATTTAATTATTTGTTAGCTAAAAGGTATGGAATTAAGCATCGTATTGCTCATAGCCATAGTATAAAGTATTCAGATAGTAAACTAAAGAGTATTAGAAATTATATTTTACAAATCCCCCTAAAAAAGTTAGCTAATGTATACTTTGCATGCAGTAATGAAGCAGCATTATTTTTATTTGGAAAGAAGCAAGTTTTAAGTGAAAATGTATATATGGCAAAAAATGCGATAAATGCTCGAAAGTTTAATTACAACATGAATATAAGGGAAAAAGTAAGAAAAGATTTTGGGGTAGATAATGAATTTATAATAGGTCATGTTGGCGCCTTTTTGCCTGTGAAAAACCATGAATATATATTAGAAATCATTAACGAATTAAAAGAAAAAGATGCTAACATTCAGCTATGGTTAGTAGGAACTGGTGAATTGGAATCTTATATAAAAGATAAAGTAAGGGAATTAGAGCTAGAGAAATTCGTTAAATTTATGGGTGCTCGTGATGATGTACATGAGCTTATGCAAGCATTTGATGTCTTTATATTACCTTCGAAATTTGAGGGGTTGCCATTAGTAGGGATCGAGGCCCAAGCCGCAGGGCTACCTTGTATTTTTTCAGATAAAGTTACCACGGAAGTCAAGCTAACTGATAATGTAGTTTTTAAAAGCGTACAAAACCTTCCTGGCGTGTGGGCAGATGAAATTCTGAAGTATCAAGATCATCAGAGACAGGAAACATATAATGAAATTCTAAGTAATGGATATGAAGTCGGAACTGTAGCAAAAAAGTTACAAGACTACTATTTAAATTTACTTAATAACTAGTACTGTTACTGTTAATTTATATTATTGGAAAGCACATGGGTTGATTATGTTTTTAATTATGTGCATATATTTTAATGTTATTCGTAAATAGAATCCAAATATAATAAAAATGAGGAATTTGTTTGTATATTTATCTATTACTAATAATTTTTATTTCTTTCTTTGCTGTAGTAATTAAGATAATGCCATTAAGCAAAAAAGGGAAAAGGAAAACTTTTGTGTTTATGAGTTTTATTCCCTTATTTATTATTTCTGCTTTTAGATCTGAAAATATAGGAAATGACACATATAAGTACGTTGATTTATTTTTTGTAGTGAATAATGCAAATGATTTAAGTAAAATTCATAATAGATATGAGGAAGGCTATTTACTTTTTAATAAGGCCATATACTTTATTTCTTCTAACGGTCAAGCACTTCTAATTGGTACTAGCTTTTTAATACTTTCTTTAATATTTTTGTTTATATATAGAAATTCAAATAATCTTTGGCTAAGTATTTATCTATTTATAACTCTAATGTTTTATTATTTTACTATGAGTGGTTTAAGGCAAGCGATAGCAATGAGTATAGTAGTGTGTTCTTATCACTTTATTTTAAATCGGAAATTTTGGCGTTTCCTTTTATATATAATCATAGCCTCTTTATTTCATAGTATTGCAATAGTCATGTTATTACTCTACCCACTTTCGTTTCTTAAATTTAATAGGAAAAATATAATTTTTTTCATAGCTAGCGGTATTATTACTCTATTTTCATTTGATAGATTATTATATCTCATTCTGAATTTCTTTCCTAAATACTCATACTATCTAAAATCGGAATACTTTGAGGCATATAACATAGCAAATGTAATAAATGCATTTATTCCAGCGATGATTCTAATATTTGGCTACACATTTAAATATTTTAAAGCTAGTGATGTTGATGAAAAAGTCGGAAATAAATTATTGGCGAATGAAAATCACTTTTTATCTTTTATTATCCTTATAGGCACCTTAGTTTCTTTTGTTTCAATAGAAGCCAGTGTCATTGATCGGGTATATTATTATTTCTCGATTTTTATAATAATTTACATTCCAAAAGTATTAAACACAATTAAGGAACCAAAAAGTAGAAATTTACTTACATTTTTTGTTGTCTTTATGACATTTTTATATAATTTAACAATATTTTTAGTAAGGCCAGAATGGAATAATGTATTTCCTTATTATTTCTTTTGGGATTAAAATTTCAAATTTAGATAAATTAATATGATTTTTTAAAAATCAAGGTTATTGATAATAATTAATTCATAAACACTTGGAGGAAGTAGTATGAAAACAGTAGCTTTATTTGACACATCAGTATCAACACTAAACAAAGGTGACGAAATAATAATGGAATCCGCAAAAAAGGAATTGAGCAAAATAACAAAAGATAAATTTGTTGTTACAATGCCTACCCATACTCCTGCATTTCATTGGTATCAAGCCAATAATAAGAATAATAAAGCTAAAATCCTAAATAATATTGATTATAAATTTGTATGTGGAACTAACCTGTTATATACAAATATGGTTAGACCATGGGCCAATTGGAACATAAATATATTTAATGCAAGACCACTAAAAGGTAGTATTTTACTGGGTGTTGGTAGTGGAATTAATAGTAAAAATATAAACTTCTATACTAAGAAACTATATCAAACTGTCCTGTCACACGAACATATTCATAGTGTAAGGGATGATAAAACTAAAGAAATGTTAGAACGATTAGGGTTTGAAGCCATAAATACAGGGTGTCCTACTACTTGGTCATTAACCGATGAACTTTGTAGGGAGATACCTTCCAAAAAATCAAACAATGTCGTTTTTACATTGACGGATTATAGTAGAGATGAGGTTCAAGACCAGAAATTAATCGATATATTAAAAAGAAATTATGAAAACGTGTATTATTGGCCACAAGGATTTTATGACTATGACTATTTTAATAAATTTAATAACATAGATGAAATAAAAATCATTCCTCCGAGTGTCAGTGACTTCTCCAATCTGTTAAGTGGGAAGAATATTGATTATGTGGGGACACGTCTTCATGCCGGTATTTTTTCAATGAAGCATAAAGTAAGGTCGATCATAATTACAGTTGATTATAGAGCAAGGGAAATGAATAAAAGTTATAATCTAAATTGCATCGAACGTGAATCTATCGATGAGCTTTCTGACCTAATTAATGCCGATTTTGAAACAAAGGTAAATGTAGATTATACAAAAATTGAAAAATGGCATAATCAATTTATTTAAATAGGAGAAAAATGTTACTAAAAAAATACAGTCGGAATTGCTAAAATTAACAAATAATAAGGTTGCTGAATGGATTGAACAGTTATAAGAAATTGTTAAATAATTCGCTGGTTTTTGGTATAGGTAACTTAGGAACTAAATTAATAATATTCATTTTAGTTCCTCTTTACACGTATCATTTAACAACAAGTGAGTATGGTATGGTGGAATTGTTAACTACTACCATAAGTATGTTGATGCCTGTAATTACACTTAGTATTGTTGATTCCGTATTAAGATTTGTAATGGATAGAAATTACGATAAGCAAGCTGTGTTAGTTAACTCTTTTTTTGTAATAATAATCGGTTTTATCTTGCTGTTATTGGCATATCCTATTTTGAATATAGTATTACCGTTTGATAGATATATTTTATATTTTTATATTATTATATTAGTTCAATCCACAAATAATAATCTTAACCAATTTATTAGAGCCAAAGGCTTCGTCAAATTATTTGCAGTTAACGGGATCATCACTGCATTTGTTTTATTAATATGTAATATTTTGTTTCTTGTATTTCTGGATTGGGGAATTGCTGGGTATTTAATCTCTGTTGTTATCGCTAATATAGTAAGTATTATTTTCGCGTTTTCGGCTGGGAATATATGGTTAGATTTTAAGGTGAAGAAAATTAACCTAACATTAATGAAAGAGATGTTACTGTATAGCATTCCATTAATGCCAAATGCAATAATGTGGTGGGTTATGGAATTATCGGATAGATATATAATAACCTATTTCCTAGGGTTAAGTGCGAATGGTCTTTATGCGGTTGCAAGTAAGATACCAGGTATTCTAAATATAGTTAATTCTATATTCTTTCAGGCTTGGCAGATGTCTGCAATTGAAGAGGCTGAATCTAAAGAAAAGTCAATTTTCTTTTCGAACATTTTTAATGTATTTTCTATTTTGATGCTGGTTTCAACTTCCCTAATTCTGGCACACTTAAAGTTTATAATAGATTTTGTTTTAGCGGATAATTACTTCGAGGCATGGAAATATGTCCCTCTTTTATTATTGGGAGTAGTATTTTCAAGTTATTCTGGATTTTTAGGTACTAATTATATTGCAGCAAAAAAAACTACAGGTGTTTTTAAAACATCAGTAGTAGGTGCAATTATAAATATTGTTTGCAATATATTATTAGTACCTAGAATAGGTATCTATGGTGCAGCTTTCGGAACCATGCTTAGTTTTGCAGTGATTTGGGTATTAAGAATAATTGACACAAAACAGTTTGTCAGTATTAAAATTAACGTAAAAAAATTATTATTAACTCTAATAGTTATATCTATTCAAATAGGTGCATTATATCAAAATTTTAAATTTGAATATTTATTACAACTAAGCTTATTTTTACTTCTTGTTCTAGTGAATTATCATGAAATTAGAGTATTATTAAAGAAACTAATTAATGTGGTTTTAAAAAAGGGAAAGTAGCTCAATATTTTATTATTTTTACTTTTATAAAACAGTAGACTTTTTTTAATAATTATTTTCAAGACTTTAGGAGAAACATTAATAATAAAGGCAAGAAATTAAACCGAGGTGGGAACCTTAGATGAACATACTAGTAACTGGTGGTGCTGGATATATAGGGTCGCATACCTGTATTGCTCTTTTGGAAGCAGGACATTCAGTCATTATTGCTGATAATTTTCGCAACAGTAAGCCGGAGACGGTTGAAAAAATCATGGATATTGCTGCTAAAGAAGTTATTTTTTACGAAATTGATGTTACGGATGCAGAAGCTGTTAATATAATTTTTAAAAATTATAAAATTGATGGAGTTATTCATTTTGCAGGGCTTAAAGCAGTAGGTGAGTCTGTCCAAAAGCCACTAGATTATTATTATAATAATATTGTTAGTACCATAGTTCTTACTAAGGCTTGTCAGAAATATGGAGTAAATCGGTTTGTATTTAGCTCATCAGCAACAGTGTATGGAGATAACACTGTGCCATTTGTTGAAACTATGGATCTTCTACCAACGACTAATCCATATGGCGAAACGAAAGCCATTAGTGAGCGTATTTTAACTGATATTGCAAAAGCAGATCCTTCGTTCTCGATATCACTCCTTCGATATTTTAATCCAGTGGGAGCCCATGAAAGTGGTTTGATTGGAGAGGCTCCTAATGGAATCCCAAATAATCTAATGCCATATATAGCTCAAGTTGCAAAAGGTAAACTTGAGAGACTACGTGTATTTGGAAATGATTACTCAACGGTGGATGGCACAGGGGTACGGGATTATATTCATGTAGTCGATCTTGCTGAGGGGCATGTTGCTGCATTAGAAAACCTAACAGAAGGTGTTCATGTTTATAACTTGGGAACCGGAAAAGGTAGCAGTGTACTAGAATTAGTGAAAGCTTTTGAGAAAGCAAATGATATTGAAGTCCCTTACGAAATCGTGGATCGGAGACCTGGGGATATCGCATCATGCTTTGCTGATGCCTCCAAAGCAAAGCAGGAACTAGGATGGATCGCTAAACGGGATCTTATAACAATGTGCCGGGATGCATGGAGGTTTGAGAAGAATTACAAGGAATAAATGTGTTTGATAAAATAAAATAAATTGCCCGCTGAGTTCAATGTAATGCGGGCTTATTTGTGTTGGAAAAATTAAAAAATTTATAATTTATGAATATTGCCATTGAAATGAACCACCTTTGCCATGAAATTGATCCACTTAGGACAACATTTTGAGCCACCTCTGTCATGGAGAGATCAAGTACTATTGTCCTGCTATAAAGGTTTGAAAACGGTCTTTACAATGAGAGGTGGTAATGGTAGGCTTCCCCGCCAGGCAAGCATTCAGCTGCCGTTTATTGCCTAAACCCGTTACCCAATCTTCACGCCCCTAAAATAGTTAATAATATCCTTCAATATATTCTTCAAATACAGGGGAATATCCTCTTCGGTTGCAGAATTTGTAAATATAAAAAACTTTGCTGGGAATAAATGGGTAGGTATATCTAGGATTAAATAATTATTCCACTGTCCGTTTAAACTTTAATAGCTGTATCTTCGATCATTTTTTTACATACTTATAATGCTTTGTAATTACCCCGATTCGAAAATAATACTTTTATGTTTCCATACGAAAATTTAAGCCTATCACATAACAAAATTCGCCAAAGTTCTACTTTTTTAAAAATTGCAGTTTACACCCCGTTTAAAATCATGTAGCATGTAAATGTATTCAAAAAATGAACGTTCAAAAAATGAATAAGTTATAATGGAACTGAATAATATTGAGGTGAATATATGTCATACCTTGGGAATGATACAAAAATGATAATTGAGGAACCTATTACCAGAATAAAACCAAGAAAAAAGAATAGTTGGAGATTATCATTTAATTTTTTACTATTTCTTTTACCAGCAATGGTTCCACTTACAATATTTTGGATTTATCCAATGATAAATTCATTGTATATCAGTTTTACAGATTGGGATTATATGAGTCCTGCATATACATTTGTTGGTATTTCTAACTACATAAATCTTTTTAGGGATCCATTATTTTATCAAGTGTTATTTAATACTTTATATTTTTCCTTAGGGGCAGTGCTACCTTCTGTTATTGGGGGATTGATATTAGCATTTTTAGTAAGTAGTAATAAAAAAGGTATGGGGATTTATCGAATATTGATCTTTTCTCCGTGGGTTACACCAACCGTCGCGGTATCTATTGTCTGGTCTTGGATATATGAACCACGAGTAGGATTAGCGAACTGGATTTTGTCGATTTTTCATTTACCTGCTATTGAATGGACGAGTAGTACAACCTGGGCGATGCCAGCTATTATAATCCTAACCATATGGAAGGGCGTTGGCTGGGCAATGATTTTTTATGTTCATGCATTAAAAAAAGTGCCAGTCTCATTATATGAAGCAGCTTCTTTAGATGGTGCCTCAGGATGGCGAAGGTTTATATATATAACAGTCCCACTTATTTCACCTACCACGTTATTTTTGGTAATTATAACGACAATTGATGCATTACAAGCCTATGACCAAATACAAATATTAACCCAGGGTGGACCATCAGGAAGCACACGTACGATTTTATATATGTACTATCAGTCCGCATTTGAACAATTTAACATGGGCCAGGCAACAACTGTTGCCACTGTTATGGTCGTTATTACAGCCACTCTTTCTTTTATTCAGTTTGTTCTGTCAAAGAAGTGGGTGCATTACCAATGATAAAGGGATTGATAAAGGTATGAATATAAGGCAGTATCCAATCTTGGTTTTAAAACATGTTACTTTAATTATCGTTAGTTTAGGTATGGTTTTCCCGTTTCTATGGATGGTAATTAGTGCTTTAAAAACAAATGATGAAATATGGAGTTTTCCGCCTTTATGGTGGCCAGAAAACCCCAATTGGAATAATTTTGTCGAAGCATGGGCGATGGCGCCTTTTAATCAGTATATTTTTAACAGTATTTTTACAGCTTCTTTCATAGTAGCCATTCAAGTATTCAATGCTGCGTTAATCGCTTATGCATTGACACAGTTCAAATTCAAAGGAAGAAATCTATTATTCTCGTTAATTCTGATTACATATATGTTACCTTCGGCTGCAACGTATGTACCAAGTTATGTGATATTAGCGGATTTTGGACTATTAGATTCATTTAAAGGATTGATCTTATCTAACTGTGTAAGTGTTTTTGGTATTTTCCTACTACGACAAGCATTTTTACAGGTTCCAAAAGAACTGGTGGAGGCTGGAACAATGGATGGTGCAAATCACTGGAAAATTTTGTGGAGGATTATGCTTCCATTAACAAAACCATTGTTCTTTACATTTATACTCATTAGTTTTGTTCAGAACTATAACAGCTATTTATGGCCGACCTTAATTATGAGCAGTAGAGAAAAGCAGTTAATCACAACGGGACTACGTCAATTTTTTATTCAAGAAGGAGCTTACGGTATGCAGTGGCCGTTAATCATGGCAGCTAGTACATTTGTAGTCATTCCATTATTGCTGCTGTTTGCATTTACACAAAAATGGTTTATGTCAGGAATTAGTGATCAAGGAATAAAAGGATAAATTTTAGGGAGTGAAGGAAGATGAACAAAAAAATATTTGGTCTAGTGACAGTCATGATGGTGGCAATTTTATTAATTGCTGGTTGTTCCTCAAATAAAGAAACTGCGGCTAAAACAGAAGATGGAAAGGTCAAAATAGAGTTTTGGTATGGACTTGGTGGGAAATTAGGAGAAAACGTTGAAAAATTAATTACAGAATTTAATGAAAGTCAGGATGAAGTAACAGTAGTAGGTGTTGCACAAGGAGACTATGATGAGACTGTTCAAAAACTACAAGCAGCAATTGCGGCAAAAAAGGTTCCTGCTGCTGTTCTACTTGAGACAGAGCCATTAAATGCATTTGCTGATAAAGGCGTATTAGCTTCATTAAGTTCTTATATCGAAAAGGAAGAGAACTTTAATTCCGACGATTTTGTAAAGGCGTTCTATGAACAAGGTAATATTGATGGAGAACAATATGGTATTCCTTTATTTGGAACAACCCAAGTTCTCTATTATAGAAAAGATATGTTTGAGGAAGCGGGGATTACACCGGATACACTAAAAACATGGGAATCATTAGCTGGAGCTGCTGAAAAGTTAACTAAGAAAAATGGAAATGATGTAACAGTGTATGGATGGGAACCAATGTATGGGGAAGATAATTTAATAGATGCTGCACTAAGTAATGGTGGAAAATATATTAGTGAAGATGGAAAGGAAGTATTAATTGATTCACCAGAATGGATTGAGTCATGGGAATTCTTTAGAAAAGCGATTCATGAGGATAAAACAATGGCAATTCACCATGGTGGACAGGGATGGGAATACTGGTATAAGACGATAGATGATGTTATGCAAGATCGCGCAGCTGGATACACTGGCTCAAGTGGTGACCAAGGGGATTTAGATTTTACAAAAGTAGCTGCATATCCACAACCAGGATGGGAAGGACAAAATTCAGCACCACATGCAGAAGCTAGAGTCGGTGCGGTTCCAGCCTTAGCTTCAGATGAACAAAAAGAGGCAGCTTTCAAATGGTTAACATTCTTTTCAAACTCTAAAAATACAGCGCAATGGTCAATGGATTCAGGTTATATAGCAGTACGTAAATCAGCTCAAGACGAACCAAGCTTTAAGGAATTTGCAGAGAAAAATCCACAAATATTGGTGCCTTTAGAACAAGCTCAATATGCAACACCACCATTTGTAGATCCTACAGGTGGAAGAATAATAGATGCTTTAAAAATAGCTGCTGACAAGGTAGAAATCGAGGGAAAATCTGCAGAAGTCGCCTTGAAGGAAGCAAAGGAAATTGCACAAAAGGAATTAGATAAGGTAAACAACAAGTAGTAAGGGTCTGAATTTAAAGTAAACATTGGCAAAACCCCCAGTAATGTTTCTGGGGGTTTTAATTATTAATATTCTCCTAGATATTCTTCCAGTGTAAGACCGCTATTATAAATACTAACTGATAAATTATTACCTACATAACGGAAATGCCAGGGTTCAAATTTGTAGCCAGTAATATTTTGTTTCCCTTCCGGGTATCGAAGAATAAATCCATATTGGTGTGAGTTGTTTGCTAACCACTTGGCTTCTGCAGTATATGCAAACCCGTCCTCAGCCCATAGGGCGGAGTTGCTTCCTCCAATATCAAATCCTAACCCCGATTGGTGCTCACTATATCCAGGCTTCGCCGAAAAGGTGTCAGCAGCGACTTGTCCGTAACTTGAGACATAGCGATTATACAAGGAACCCTGATAGGAATATGATCGATACGTGCTAAATGCATTCAGTGTAAGACCATTACCTTTGGCCGCTGATTTCATTTGCTCAAAAGCGGCACGAGCCTCTGGATTTTCACCTGGAGCATAAGTTGACGGAAGACCATGCTGTTTATTGATTAATAGAATCCCATTTACATAATAGGGGTCTGATGTTCTTTGTACCCATTCCCCATTATAGTTAACGTAGTATCCGCCGATTGTGGTATTTGTTGCAAGAGCACCGCTAGCGTATGAATAATACCAAATCGAGTTAACATCATACCAACCAGTAGCCATTTCGCCTGAAGTGGATAAGAAATACCAACTTCCATTATAATAGAGCCACCCTGTTTTCATTGCTCCATTATTTTGGAGATAGTACCAGTTGTTGTAAGAATAAATCCAGCCCGTTTTCATCGAGCCGTCACTTGTGAGGAAATACCATTGATTGCGGTCTTTTAACCATCCTTTACTCATGGCACCATCTTGATTAAGGAAGTACCATTGGTCCATATAATAGACCCACCCCGTTTTCATGGCTCCGGAATGCTCTAAGAAATACCATTCATTATAGTAATAGAACCATCCAGTTTTCATTGCACCACTATTGTCAAGAAAATACCACTTTTCCTGATCGTAGACCCATCCCGTTTTCATGACTCCATTCTTATTAAGGAAGTACCATTGATTTTGGTCATAGACCCATCCGGTTTTTTTATCACCTGTTTTTATATCGAGATAATACCATTCACCATCGATATAGGTCCAATTTAGTGTAGTTTGCTCAAGATTAGTTGCACTATCACTATTTGCAAAGACCTGAGTTGGGAGAAAAAAAGCAAAACAAATAACTAAACCAAAAAGCAATTTTTTCATAATAAACTCCTTATAGTTATATAATATTCATAGTTTATTATATAACTATTAGTTGATTGATAGAAAGATATTTTCTAATTATAATGAATCCTTTTCCGAATCTATGAATAATGGGGAAATAAAGGAAATAATCAAAATAAAAGACTTCCTCTGTAAAATAGTGTAAAATATTGATTGCTAGTTTAAAGTACATGATCTAAAGAGAGAATAATATAGAAGAATAATAGGGGAGAAATTAAATGTCGAAAGCTTTTTATTCAACAATTCTTGGTATCTTAGCTGTTTTGGTTTTTTCAACAACCTCGTTTGCAAATGAGCAAAATGTGGTAACTGAAACACCTTTATTACAATTTCCTGTTATGTCAGATGTTCATATTGGTGGTCACGGGGAATATAGATTTCAAAATGCATTAGATTGGTATAAAAGAGAAGTTCCCGATTATAAAGCAATTGCCATCGTAGGTGATTTGACTCAAAGTGGGAAATCCGCAGAGTATGACGAATTTATAAAAATATTAAAAGATGATAAGTTTTCAAATGCTGCTGAAAAGATAATCACAATGGGAAATCATGAGTATTTTGAAGGAGTATGGGGACCCAAGCCAGGGCTAACCGACCAATTTTATATATATCGATTCGCAGAAAAAATTGGACCCATTGTAAATGAAGTTTTAACAACTCCCTATTATGATAAGTGGATTGAGGGCTATCACTTTATTATCCTTGGTGGTGAAGAATCTCGGATAACGAATCCCAAAAACGAAGATGATGCCATTATTTCGGACAAGCAATACAATTGGTTAAAAGAAAAGCTAAAAGAAAGTAATAATCCAAACAAACCCATTTTTGTATTTTTACATCAGGCAATTGATGGAACGGTATACGGAAGTGAAGAGTGGGGAGGAGGAGAATTACGCAAATTAAAGGAAATTCTAAGTCAATATCCACAAGTTATTTTATTCTCGGGACATTCTCACAATATTGTAAACCATCCTAGAACTGTATATCAGGATAAGTTTACGATGGTTAATGCGGGGTCAACCGACTACGCGTGGGTTGATGCTGGGTATGCTCCTGGCTTATCGCAAGGTTTATTGGTAAATGTATATGAGGATAAGGTTGAGATTAAAGCAAGGGATTTCACGAAAAATACTGAGGTGAATTCTTTCACTATAAAGGTACCATTTGAAAAGTCGATTGGTGAACAAAATAAACCTTATTTCAATAACTCAAAAGTTACTGTGGAAAATGTAACAGATATGCAGGTTACTCTATCTTGGGACAGAGCACTTGATGATACATTAGTTGATAGATACTATATTTCTAATAATAAAGAAATAATAAAAACTGAGTACATTGAATTTTGGAATCCTTCAAAAATACAAAACAAAGTATATACAACCATCAATGAATTAGCTGGTGGAACAAATTATACTTTTACTATTAATGCAATTGACGCATGGAAAAATGCTTCTACACCATTATCGGTTACTCTCAGAACAAATGACCATAACGGTTGGGTCAAGCAAAATAATACTTGGTATTACTATACTGCCAATAAAAAAATGACTGGATGGTTATGGGATCGAGGATATTGGTATTACTTAGATGCTGATGGAGCGATGCAAACTAATTGGATTTATGATGGAAGCAATTGGTTCTATTTAGACTATAGTGGTGCTATGAGGACTGGATGGGTTGAAGTTGACAACAAATGGTATTACCTAGCTGGTGATGGTTCCATGCAAACAGGATGGAATTATTTAAGTGGCACTTGGTATTACCTCGCACCAAATGGAGTGATGCAAACTGGTTTGGTTAAAGTTGGTGGAACACTATACTATCTAAATGATAGTGGTGCCATGCAGACCGGCTGGGTAGAAACAAATAAAAAATGGTATTTCTTTACTGATAATGGTGCAGCGCAAACTGGATGGAAATATTCATGGGGCACCTGGTATTACCTAGCTAAAGATGGAATCATGCAAACAGGATGGGTTTATGATGGAAGCAATTGGTACTACCTATCCGATAGTGGTGCAATGAAGACAGGCTGGGCAAAAGACAAAAATCAATGGTATTATCTAAATAGTAGTGGTGCCATGCAGTCTGGATGGATTAAAGTCAGTGGCTATTGGTACTATATGAAAAATTCAGGTGCTATGCAAACAGGTTGGCTTCAATATGGTTCTGATTGGTATTACTTAGATTCATCTGGAGCCATGCAAACTGGCTGGATCTATGATGTCTATAAATGGTATTATCTTGATAATAATGGCGTGTGGCGCTATTAAAAAAATCTCCCTCTTGTTCAATTCAAGAGGGAGATTTTTTTTTATACTGAGGGAGGCCTTTAATCTTCTCGAAAACTATTAGACATTTTAAGACAAATTTCTTATATTAGTAAGGTAACTATTTATATTATGAATATTTTCTTAGGTTAATAGTCTTTAAGGGGGGAGTATGCTGAGAATACAGTTAGTCTTTATTATTGTTATTATGACCATTTTATTTTCTTTCGCACCGCAAAAGTCTTTTGCTGCTTCAGTAGGGTGGAAATACCAAAATAGTCAGTGGTATTACTATCATGCGAATGGAAGTACCGCAAAAGGGTGGGTTCTTGATCAAAACACTTGGTATTATCTAGGTTCAAATGGTGCCATGCAGACCGGCTGGATTTCAGATGGGAGCTGGTACTACTTAAATAAAAGTGGAGCAATGGCCACAGGCTGGGTTTTAGATCAAGGTACTTGGTATTACTTAAAACAAAGTGGAGCGATGGCCACAGGCTGGGCTTTAGATCAAGGTACCTGGTACTACTTAAACCAAAGTGGAGCAATGGCTACAGGTTGGAAGTATACTGGAGGAAAGTGGTATTACTTAGCTAGTAGCGGCAACATGAAAACTGGCTGGGTACTAGCAGATAACAGCTGGTACTTTATGGGGAATGATGGAGCGATGTTAACTGGTTGGCTGGTTAATAATAATCAGCGCTACTATCTGAAGTCAAATGGGGCAATGGCCACAGGTTGGCTTTATGATCAAGGAAAATGGTTTTACTTTGATAACAGCGGAGCAATGCGGACTGGATGGATTCAGGTTGGTACGAGCTCATATTATCTTAACAGTGATGGAACTATGAAGACAGGCTGGCATGAAGAAAGTGGTATAACATACTTTTTAAAAAGTGATGGTGCCATGGCAACTGGTGAGTTGGTTATAGATGGAACAACTTACAATTTCTCTTCTAGTGGAGCCTCACTTTCTGGTCCAATATTTAATTATACAAGCTATGATTATACACTGCAGTATATGCTCAGTGTTCAAAAGGGGCTAAATCCACCACCGCAGACGGATAAATATAGATACGACAGGTCTTTTGTCTCTGGAGAATTTCTAGAACTTGATGTAAAAGAACAGAAAAAGGCCGTCGTGAAAGCTTCGACACTTTACGTACGAGAAGGCCCTGGTACAGATTCTCGTAGAGTAGGGGCATTAAAAAATGGAGAAACGATTGAAATCATTGCTCAAGATGGTGGCTGGTACGAAATTAAGTACAGTCCTTGGAAAGATGCTACAGACAAGGATATCTTGTCTTACATTGACCCAAATAACTTTAACAGGACAGATAATTCGTATTTTCAATTTTTAAAACTATCGCATAAAGCAGGAGTTCATAAAGATATAATAAATAAGAGAATCCTTTTTGATAAAGGAATTTTGAAGGACAAAGCAGATGCATTTATAACTGCTAGTAACAATTATAACATTAATGAAATCTATCTGATTTCTCATGCTTTACTAGAAACAGGTAATGGAATGTCTACACTGGCGAATGGCGTAATGGTAAAGAGCTTGAATGGAGTAAAGGTAGAGCCCAAAAAGGTATATAATATGTATGGCTATGGTGCAAAAGACGCGTGTCCGATAGACTGCGGTGCTGAATTTGCCTATCAACAAGGCTGGTTCAGTCCAGAGGCAGCCATTCTTGGCGGGGCAAAGTTACTAGGAGAACAGTATATTAATAGCCCAACATACAAACAGGATACATTATACAAAATGAGGTGGAACCCGGCTAATCCCGGGAAACACCAATATGCAACTGATATGGCGTGGGCTGTAAAGCAAGTGAACAACATAAAGAAAATTTACGACCTTCTTGAGCCAGGTTCGTATACATTATCTTTTGATGTTCCTGTCTATAAATAAGAGATTAATAGTTAAAAAGGTGCTTAATACTGGATATTAAGCGCCTTTTTATGTTGTGCTCAACTAGTTCTATTTTATACATGAGCAAAATTTTGTATCGTATTGAAAACTAATTTACAATAGAGAATATAGTTGATAAGATGTAAATGCATTCAAAAAATGAATATATTGTAAAGTGGAATAGGAATTGTAGGTGGTATAATGGATTCTCAATTTAAGATACTTGAGGTAATTAATAAACAACCTAATATTAGTCAGAAGAAAATCGGTGAATTATGCGATATCTCTTCTGGTAAAGTAAACTTTTTAATTAAAAAGTTAATGGACGAAGGTTATATTACGAGTGAAAAACATGGTAGAAATACACATTATTTTTTATCGGAAAGCGGAATCGAATATTTCAAACAGGGCATCGAAGTATATCAGGACAAGAAGGTAAATATTCATACCCAGCCAAAAAAAGAAATAAAGGAAGTTGTTATTTTAGCAGCAGGTCAAAGTAAGGAATTTGACATGCCTGTCAGTAAGCTTCCCTTGGAAGATAATCAAGATTTATTTACAAGAAATATTGAAATTTTAAAAGAAAATGGGATTGAAAAAATTATAGTTATAACGGGATATAAAAAAGAAGCCTTCGATTATTTAAAGGATGTTGAAGGTGTGTATATTAAGGAGAACAAAAAATTCAAATGGACCGGCTCGATGGCGTCACTTGCATGTGCCCAAGAGTTCATTTCAGATGATTTTTTATTAGTTGAGCATGACATTTTAATGGAAGAAAATACGTTTCAACAGCTCATCGACTTTCCTAAAAGAGATTGTGTCCTTATAACGAATGAAAGTGGATCTGGTGATGAAGCGTTAGTTGAATTGAAGAATGGATACCTTTATAAAATATCAAAGGACATTCATCAATTTAATCGAATTGATGGCGAAATGGTCGGAATTAGTAAGCTCTCATATGAAGTATATACAAAAATGTTGGATGAATTTAAGAATAATAAAAACCCTTATTTAAACTATGAGTATTTACTACTAGATGTAGCAAGACAGTATAATATAGGCTATCTCAAAATTAATGATCTGGTATGGGGAGAAATTGACACCCTGGCCCATTATAAACACATTGTTAATGTGACATATCCAAGATTATGTAGAAAAGAAGCTGATTATAAGGCAAATCTTATAAAAATGCACGTAAAAAAAGCACTATCAATTGATACTGAAGAAATTGAAAGCATTGAACCATTCGGTGGGATGACAAATAAGAATTTTAAAATCAAGCTAGAAAATAAAAAAGAATATGTTCTGCGTGTACCTGGCAACGGGACTGAACAAATGATTAACAGACATGAGGAGAAGATAACCTCAAATATTGCAAGTGCATTAGGAATTGATGCCCCATTAGTTTATTTTAATGAAGAATCTGGTGTGAAGCTATCGGAAATGATTCCAAATGCTGAGACTCTAAATGCTAAGACTGCGAAACGTGAAGACAACATCATGCTAACAACTAGAGTGTTACGGACATTGCATCAATCCAATGCAGAGATGGAAAATACCTTTGATGTCTTTCAGAAAATAGATGAATATGAACAATTGGTCAAAGAGGCAAAAGGACAATTTTATCCAAACTATGTTGAGGTAAAAGAAAAAATAAAAGAAATCGAACAGAAGTATAAAAAATTGAATGTACAATTTGTTCCGTGTCATAATGATACGGTACCAGAGAACTTTGTGAAAAGTGGGGAAGATAAAATTTATCTCATTGATTGGGAATATGGAGGTATGAATGACCCAATGTGGGATATTGCAGCACATTCACTAGAGTGTGGGTTTTCCCCTGAAGATGAGGAGCTATTTTTATCACATTATTTTGAACAAAGGGAAGTTACCTATGAAACAAAGGTAAGGGTTTTAATGCACAAAGTCTTTCAGGATTTTTTATGGAGTATTTGGACAATTATTAAGGAAGCGAAAGGTGATCATTTCGGAAGTTACGGAATTGATAGGTATCATCGAGCGATTAAAAATGTAGGTCAATTATTACAAGTGGAAGGAAAGAAGTATAGTTAAATGTGCACGTACTTCATAGTAAAACCAATTATGATATAATAGGTTAAAATATAAAACTGCAGGTGAATCATTTTGACAAATCGGATAAAGGTAATGACGATTTTTGGAACAAGGCCTGAGGCAATTAAAATGGCTCCGCTTGTTCTTGAACTTAATAAATATCCAGACGAAATAGAATCAATTGTTACAGTAACTGCACAGCATCGACAAATGCTAGATCAAGTGTTAGAAATATTTGATATTACTCCGGATTATGATTTAAATATCATGCAAGCACGACAAACGCTAACTGATGTCACGATTCGCTCACTAGAAGGGCTTGACCGGACGATGAAAGAGGTAAAACCAGATCTTGTGTTAGTTCATGGTGATACTTCAACTACCTTTGTTGCTAGTCTTGCTGCTTTTTACAATCAAATTGCTGTTGGGCATGTTGAAGCTGGTTTACGGACATGGAATAAGTATTCTCCGTTTCCAGAGGAAGTGAATCGCCAAATCACTGGGATAATTGCCGATTTACATTTCTCCCCTACCTCAAAGTCACGAGAAAATCTCTTAAATGAAAATAAACAGGCTGAAACTATATTTGTGACAGGTAATACAGCAATAGATGCGCTTAAAACGACTGTTACAAATTCATATAAGCACGAGGTTCTCGACAAAATAGGGGATGACCGTCTTATTTTAGTAACAGCACATCGACGTGAAAATCTAGGAGAACCGATGAGAAATATGTTTAGAGCGATTAAACGAATTGTCACGGATCACAAAGATGTTCAAATTGTGTATCCTGTTCATTTAAACCCCATTGTGAGAGAACTTGCAGATGAAATCTTAGGAAATGACGATCGTATTCACTTAATTGAACCATTAGGGGTTTTAGACTTTCACAATTTTGCTTCAAGAGCACATTTGATTTTAACTGATTCAGGTGGAGTTCAAGAAGAAGCACCATCTCTGGGAGTTCCGGTGTTAGTTTTAAGGGATACTACTGAGCGCCCAGAAGGAATAGAAGCAGGAACATTAAAATTAGCTGGAACTGATGAAAATACGATTTATTCGCTTGCATCTGAACTCCTTCATGATCAAGAAGAATATGAAAGAATGGCAAAGGCTTCAAATCCATACGGTGATGGACAAGCTTCACATCGAATTGTTCAAGCTATTTTGTACTACTTTGGAAAAAGAGAAAAAGCTCCGGAGAATTTTGAATAAAACTGTATTACAACAACATAAAAAAAGGCTATGAATCTTCGTATTCATAGCCTTTTTTGTTTTGTATAAGGTAGCACCATAATCTAATATTCTCTTATTTTTAAAACAAATAGAATGTAAAATTTGTAAAAAAGTAGAGGTTTTCGTCGAAATTTATGATATGATGTTGATTGGTAGTTTAATATAGTAATTATCTATTAAAATAGTAAAAAAGGGGCTGGAGAGAGATTTGTTTAAAAAAGTATTAACCGTATTATTATTAAGTATTTTTGCTGTTTCTTTTTTTAGTGAAGATACATTTGCAGACGGATCCGAAAAGGTCGTTAATGCAACAGAGCTTCCAGTATATCAGACATATGCAAATTTAACTGGTGCGGCAGCGCAAACAAAAGTGGCTACCTTAACCTATGGGCAACGCGTTACAGTAGGTGAATATAATTTGTACGCGGCTAGAATTTACTATGTATCAACAGATGGTACAACAAAAGAGGGTTGGGTACAGAAGGATTACTTGAGCAATAATGTTACAGATATTGCCTGGTTAGTAAAGGAAACACGTACATTAAGAGATGGTCCAAGTTCGGATAACAAGGCTTTGGGCGATGTTCTTGGCGGATCAAAGGTTTATGTTTTAGAACATAAAATTACACCAGGACAAACATATAATGACTGGTATCGAGTTCGAACAGATGATAAACGTGAAGGTTGGATTTGGGGATCATTGTACGTTGAGGGTAGCGCCAATAAAGGTGCAAACCTAATTAAATTTCAATTTGAAAAAGTACGTACTGTGACAAATCAAGTAGAAATCTTTTCACCATTAGATACAATAGCAAACGTTACAGCAGGAGAGATCAATAGATATATTGATTCTAAGAATAAAGCAAATTCCCTAATGGCAGGTATGGGAGCAGCTTATATAGAGGCGCAAAATACTACAGGATTAAATGCGGTTTATTTATTAGCGCATTCAGGTCATGAAACAGGATGGGGAACATCAGCTATTGTAAAAAACAAATATAATTATTATGGAATTGGTGCAATTGATTCAGCACCGGCAGAAGGAGCATATACGTATGATTCACCAGCTGGCGGGGTTATTGCAGGTGCACATTGGATAAATCGAAGTTATATAGTGAGAGATGGAAACAAATATCCACTTTTCCAAAATACATTAGATAATATGCGATTCGATAATAATGGTTGGCACCAATATGCAACAGACCAGGCATGGGCTGCTAAAATTGGAAATTATGCTTTAGAATTTTACAACTTTACTTATCCAAATGGCTTTTATTTAAAGACTGGTTGGGTTAAAGAAGGTGACAACTGGTATTACTTTGATAGTAATGGCAGGATGACAACAGGCTGGCAGACTATCAATGGTGCAAATTATTTTATGCTGAATAATGGTTATATGGCTACTGGTTGGACAAAAAATGCTGGTTCTTGGTACTATACTAACAAAGATGGAGCAACGGTAACCGGCTGGCTATATGACAAAGACGTCTGGTACTATTTGGATGGTCAAGGCAAAATGGTAACCGGCTGGGTATACAGCGGCGGTAGCTGGTATTATATGAAAAATGATGGTTCCATGGCAACCGGATGGGTATTAGATAATGGTACATGGTATTATATGAACCCTGATGGCTTAATGAAAACAGGCTGGCTTCTAGATAGAGGAACTTGGTATTACTTAAGCAGTAGTGGTGCAATGTTAAAAGGCTGGATGTACGATGGCAGCTGGTATTTTATGAATAATGATGGTGCCATGACAACGGGCTGGATTCAGGATAGAGGCACTTGGTATTATATGGGCTCTGGTGGCCAAATGAAAACTGGCTGGCTCTATGAATATGGTACTTGGTACTTTTTGAATTCTAGTGGAGCCATGCAAACCGGATGGGCATATATAGGAGGAGAATGGTACTTCTTAAATAACTCAGGCGGAATGGTTTCTGGCTGGTTTAATACTGGAGGGGCTTGGTACTTCCTAAACAATTCAGGATCTATGGCAACCGGCTGGAGATTAGTTAACGGCTACTGGTACTATTTCTATAGCAATGGAGCAATGGCAGCAAATACCACCATTGGTGGATATAGATTAGATAGCGGTGGCGCTTGGGTTAAATAACAATAATCCCCTTTGTAAATGACTTTACAAAGGGGATTTTTTATGGGGAAACAGAGAATAAGAAAGCAAAGTGCACCTTGGAAATATTATTTAAAAATACAAGATAGGATTAATATCCTTTTTTCCAATAGTACTGAACTTGTAAGAATTCGTTAAGTAATTGTTCGGATTCTGGGGATAAATTTGATTTCAGGTATCCAAATTCTTTGTAGCGGCCTGAATGTACCACATCTATTACCTCTTTCAATTCATTTGAGATTTTCATAAACTCATTACCCTCATATCCAGCTAGTTCAAAAAATTCATTCATAAGGAAATAGGGACCAATCTTTGGACCGTCTCCCTGTAGATCCGAATTCAATACTTCCTTTGCACTGTCATTTCCCCAAATCAAATACGGAGTATTATAGTAGTTATAAAAACCTTCTTCAGTGCTAACATCTAGATTAATTCCCAATCTTTTATATACAATATTGTTATCACCAAGACCAGGGTTGTGGTCACCAAACAATATAATGACAACCGGCTCTTTTTCTTTTCTAAAGTACTCAATAAATGGTTTTAATTGTTCATTTGTTGTCATATATATGCCTAACAAGTAATTGTTGAGAATGTTATACTCTTCATCCGTATACCCTTTATTCTTAATATACTGGAAACTTGTCCAAGGCTCAGTGGCATAAGGTCCATGATTTTGATAGGTAACATTAAAACTAAAATACGGCTTGCCCGTTTTCTTATTTTCTTCATAAAACTTAATGATTTCCGGGAATAGAATGCTATCCTTAGCTATTTCGCCATCTGCAAGCCCCGCGTAATGATCTTCATAAAAATAGTAATTATCAAAACCAAAATAGTTATTAACATTCTTTCGGTTATAAAACCACTCATAGCTTGGATGACTTCCCTCAACTGTGTAACCTTGCCCTTTGAAGTAGCGGACATATGAATTCACATCTGTTCTGAAATTCGTAAGGGATGTATACCCAGTAAGGAAACTACGTTCAGTATCAATCGTACCTCCCCCAAAAATATTAGTGACAAGTTCTCCTGAATAACTTTCTTCCTCTAGCTGATGCCAATAATCATAAACATCTTCATTAAACTCGATTTGTTCAAACTTCGAAAAATCATTATAGGATTCAAGCATGATAGAAATGACATTTACCTTCTTATCATCTGGGATATTAGACAATTGATAAGAGTTTAGCTTTTCTTTCATGGCTTTTTTATTGAACCCCTCAGGTTCTATATCTACTGTCGTTTTAATGCTGTAGATAAAAGGGTAAATAAAGCCCTTTGAAATAAACAACTGAGTGCCTGACCAGCGATTTATTAACTCGAAATTTTCTGTAGTATCGTAAATATTTGTGTTCATATAATAGTGATTAAAAGAATAGATACCAACCATTGAGAGTGCAATAAATCCTATTAGGCGTACCCGCAAATGGGATTTTCCTCTTATGAAAAAAATTGCAAAAGCTGTTCCTATTATACAGGCAATGATAACAGAAATAATTTTCCAGTTTAAATTCATTTCATACTTACCGGCCATATTCAATGATTCAAAAAACAGATTCATATCAGCTGCCAATAGAGGATCATTTCGAATAAGTAACTTGAAAAAGTTTATCCATGTTAACCCTAAAGTCAGAATTGAGGTGAGTAGAAAGCTAAGCCATACCCTGTTAAAGATGAAATACAACAAAAAGATACACAGGACGACTGGAAAAATATTCAAAAAAGGTAAATAGTCCACTTTAAAATAAGAAAGAAACATTTCCATGGTATATTCCGAAGCACCGAAGTACATCGAGATAACCCCTAAACAAACCGCCATCGCTAGAAGCATGAAATAGGTATAGCTAGTCGTAAGAATTCTAGAAAACCAGTATTTCCTACTTGTGCTATAAGCTTTACGGTTGTGAACAATTATAAAGTTTGCATTCCCAATTTTTTTAAGTTTTGAATGGTATTGGTCGTATATTTGCGTTTCCAAACCTATTTGTTTTTTTCCATATAAATGATATACATCCTCAAAATGGTTATAGGTTTCAGTCAAAATTTCATACTCATTCGCTATTAAATCCACACCATGTTTCGTTGCCATTTCCCTAAGTAATAAACTGGGATACTCACTTATCCATATATCCCCATGATCTGAAGTGAATGGGGAAAGTCTCCTATTTCTGGAACTCCAAAACTTTCTAATTGTTCCTTCGACATCTTTTATATCCTTTAAAAAACTAAAGCGTTTCTCGTAATATTTCTTCTTAGGAAGAACTTTAATAAAATTGAGAAAAGAATAAAGAATATACGAAAAGAAATACTTGATTAACGATATTTGTCTTCTTAGACAAAAATAATATAATTCCTTTTCAACTGAACCGTTGTATATCGCATGTTCAAATACAAACACTTTTTTCATTTAAATACTCCTTCCAAGAACAGACCCTATATATTTTACTATAATAATTCGACAGGTCCACCGTTTTTGTATACGTGTAATTATTTAAATAAAAAGTAATATATTCACAGTAATTTATTTGAGCAAAAATAACAATCCGGAATAAGAAATCTTGTTCGTCTGAACCAGCTTGAAAAGTGAATCTTAGCGTAAAAATAGGTTGCGTATAAGTGCAATTTCAAAAAAAAGGCAACACTAAGCCTTTGGCATAGCGGTGCCTTAAATTATTTTTTAGGGAATCTCGTAGTAGATACTGTCATCGTTCCCATTATTTCTTCCTAAATATTTTTTCCTTTACCTTGCGGCTTATAAGCAGGTAAACTTCATCCTTTGTGAAGAAGAGGATGAGTACGTATGCTGCGATGTTTACTACTACTAACAAAACGAACAACACGAAAATATTTAGATCTAGTAATCGGATTACATACGTAATTGGAATAAAGATTAATGAATATAATAAGTATTTCATGTTTGCAAACGAAAAGAGTGCAAACTTTACCTTTAAATGCTTGCGTATATAGTAATATTCGAGCAATATTAACAAATAGTTTGCAATTGCAGTTGTTAAAATCGCTGTTGCTGGTGTAAAAATACCTAGGTAAAGTAATAGAAAATTAAATCCAAGGTTTAAAAATCCACAAATGAAGATTAAGCGAACCAATATATTTTCTTTCTTTTTCACATAAATGATTTGATTGGAAAGAATCGACTCTGTCCCAAGTGAAATCATATAAATCGAGAACACAGCTAGAACAATACCCGCAGGTCCAAAGGTTTTACCTCCATATACTAACACTGTGATGTCTGAAACCATTAGCATCCCAATCGAAGCAGGGAATAAGAATGCAAAATACACCTTGGAAATCTTATTTAAAAGTGCAAGATAGGACTGTTCATCATCGTTTCCTTGAAAGTAGGAGAGTCTTGGAATGGTTACTTGTATAACACTAATGATTAACGAGTTAATAATCCCCATCATGTTTTGCGCCAGTACATAATATGAAACGGCCGCTGTGTTAATCGTTTCCCCAAGCATGAAGCGGTCAAGTTGAGTAAAAAGAATGTTTGCATTTGAGAAAATAACAACGAGTATAAGTGGTTTCAAATGTTCTTTTATCGTGATGGCCTTAAAATTTAACTTAATTTTTCTTTTAACATAGATAAAGCTAACGATGTTATTTAAAAAAGTCGAAAGAATTAGTAATAGGGCATATTGAAAATAATCATCTGACCCTTTAATTAAAAGGAATAGAAAAACAACATAAATTAGGCGTATAATAACGGTTTTTATTGTGATGAAATCGTAATCCTCGTTAGCCTCGTTTACCCATTCTACATAGAAAATATTAAAAATGAGATTAGTTCCATAAAGAATTAATATTGGATATATGTCACTGTCACTATAACCAAAGTATGCGACTACAAGTAGTGCGATAAAGGATATGATGCTTGTGATAGAGCTAATTGTAAGCATACTTGTGAAAAATTGACTAACCTTTTCTTTATCGTCTCGGATCCTACTCATTTCCCGCAAACCATATTGGTAAACACCGAATACAGCGAAGATAAAGAAAAACAAATAAATGGACTCGGAGAATTGTACTTTTCCTATTGAAGTATCTCCTAATGTACGATAAGCATAGGATCCGACAATAATAGGTATTATTAAGTTGAAAACATTAAGGATTACCTTGTAAATAATGTTTTTTGCTAATGATTTTTGCATTTAAGGCCTTCCTATACTTTTCGTATAATAAATACTACCATTTAACTTACAATGGTCATGGGATAGATCATTCATTAGTTTTTATCATACGAAGATTAGATGTATGCTGTACTCGTTCCGATTCTTCTGGAATTTTCATATAATCCCCATAATACAGTCTTAAGTATTGGTCATAATTATTTGGAATATTGAACATATGTCCTTCAAAAAGACCTTCTTTTACTGGAAGGATATCAGCAACCTTGTAATGAGCAGAACCATAAAAGGCCGTTTCTACTCCGTATGTAACAAAGGGAGTTTTCTTATTAAACCTTGCATATATATTTTGCAATTGTGCTTTGTTGATAACTCTTGCCAATCGATGATTGAAGGTTGTTGGGTTTGGAAGATATAGGAGTTTTGCAAATTTATGAACAGTTTTACCTGCTTTACTTGGTTCACCCATTTCTGGAGCAAAGTCAAAAGGAAAGACGTCAATCGAAACTCCTTGACTAATTTCTTCAGTTTCCTTATTATCCCAAACGAAATTATCCATATACATGATTTTGGTCCAATTATGCTTTCCGTGTATATTGAGTTCATAGGATTCTACTTTATACGGACTAGGTAAATATTGCTTAATGATTTTATTAAATCGATTATAATCCTCACGCATCATGCCAATATCTATATCATCGTCCCATGGAATAAAACCGCTATGTCTGATGCAGCCAATGAGGCTCCCTCCATCTAACCAATAAGGAATATTATGTTCCTTACAAATGTTATGGATAGCTTCAAGCATTTTTGTCAATTCTTTTTGTGCTTCCCTTAATGGATCTATTTGAGGCTTTTCATTCAACTTATAGACATCCTCTCTAAAAAACTTTCCATACAATTATACCGAAGCAGAAATAAATAAACAACCGAATTAAGGGGTAAAATGAGGAAACCTGTCGAAGGAACAGATTAGCCCTTGGATGCTTTGAAATGTTGAAATAATTTGGCATGTACATAAAGTAATTTCAAATGAAGCTTTACACTTCTTTTTCCATTTTTAATAAATAGTTTTTTGGTGTAATTTTTTACATCATCTTTTATTTCTTTTAACGTTTCCTGTCTATATGTTGTATTTGCTTGAAAGTAGATACAAGCATTATCAATTATGATATGGGGAAAGGAATACGTATTGATAATGGCAAGAAGTTCATTATAGTAATTTGTAATAAGCTTGTCTTTTTTATCCGTGATCCAATCCTTTAATCTTTGATATATTTCAGTTTCTTTCTGTGTTTTTAAATGATAATCCCTGAATTTAGAACTTAGATTACCTTCTGAAAGGATTCTGTAATACGTTAAAAATTCTGGGACGAAACAAACATTCGAGACACTGACTGCTTTAAAAATAAATTCGATATCTTCTCCCCAACTTGAACCAGGTGTAAATTGTATCGCATGTTCATCTAGAATACTTTTTTCGAATAGCCAAGTACTTGTTTGGGCTAAAACTCTGTGAGTAAGGAATGCTTTTGTAATATCACCCTGTACAAATTCAGTATGATTGTTTTCTTCTCGTAATGTTTCATTATAATAATTAATATGTCCTGAATAACATACGTTCATTTTAGTAGTATGAATTTGTTTTATTTGCTTTTCTATTTTCGTTGGGTGCCAAAAGTCATCACTATCTAGGAAAGTAATAAATTCACCAGTTGCTTTTTTCATCCCTTGATTTCTAGCAACAGATACACCTTGATTATCTTGATAATAATACATAATATTCCCGTATGTACTCATCAGGTTTTTGGTAATAGTAGCAGATTGGTCTTTGCTGCCATCATCAATAACAATGATCTCGATATTTTTATATGTCTGTTTGATAACTGAAAGAATTGTCTCTTCGACATATTTTTCACCATTATAAAGTGGAATAATAACTGATACTTTCGGTTCCATATTGAGTCTCCTTTTTTAAAAACAATTCGTAATAGACATGTCTACGTAAATAATTTAGACCAGTAAGTTTGGAGAAAACGAACTGGTCTAAATCGAAGAGAATTATTTTTTTATGCGTTCCACAGTTTCATTTTGTATTTGATACTCTTGTATAGCTTTCGTCATATAGTTTATTAAATCTGCGCGTATTTCCTCTTTTTGTAATGCAAACTCAATCGTTGTTTCAATGAACCCTAGTTTTTCACCAACATCATATCGCTTTCCTTCAAATTGGTAGGCAAATACTCTTTGGATCTCATTCAGCTTTTGAATAGCATCCGTTAGCTGAATTTCTCCTCCAGCACCGATGTCCTGATTTTCTAGGAACATAAAGATTTCAGGGGTTAATACGTACCTGCCAATAATAGCAAGATTGGATGGCGCTGTACCTTGTTTTGGTTTTTCTACAAATCGATTTACCTGGTAAAGCCCATTAGTGCTAGAAAGGGGATCAATAACCCCATATCGGTGTGTTTGGTCATCTGGAACTGTTTGTACACCGATGACGGATGATAACGTGTTATTATACTGGCTAATCAATTGTTGCAAGCATGGTGTTTCAGCTTGAACAATATCATCACCCAAGAGAACTGCAAATGGTTCATCACCGATAAATTTTCGTGCACACCAAACAGCATGGCCAAGACCCTTGGGTTCTTTTTGTCTGATATAGTGTATGTCAACCATCTTTGAAGAGGCTTGCACCTTTTCAAGTAAGTCAAATTTTTCTTTTTCAATTAAATTTTGCTCGAGCTCGAATGCATTGTCAAAATGGTCTTCGATTGCTCTTTTTCCTTTTCCTGTAACAATAATAATATCTTCAATTCCGGATTTTACAGCTTCTTCAACAATGTATTGAATAGTTGGTTTATCTACTATTGGAAGCATTTCTTTCGGCATTGCCTTTGTGGCAGGTAAAAAACGTGTACCTAAACCAGCTGCAGGTATAATAGCTTTTCTAACTTTCTTCATGATAATCTTTCTCCTTTGGTTGTATTCCCTTCATTTGTTACTTTTAAATATAAATATGCAATTAATATGGCCAAATATATACTTACTGCAGGAGCATATAGAACATGACCAGCAGTATAGGCGATTCCAAGGCCTAATAAAATTCCACAACTGACTAATACTATTTCTAATGTAAAAAAGGTTTTAAAATTAAATAATATTCTAATGATCGTTTTAACTAAAAAATATAGTAATGACAATAGGTATATAAGGAATCCAATTATTCCAAATGCAAAAAATAAATCATGGAAGTCCATTTCAATTAATTTAATGTAATCTGTATAATTACCTGCATATCCCATCCCTAACATTTTTTGTGTAATGGGTGCTTTTGCAAAATAATCCTCAAATTGCTCTAAATATTCTCCTCTGCCGCTTAAAACTAGATTTTCAATTTGTTTATCATTTAGCTTATTTTTGTTTTTGTGTGCTTTCTTTTGCTCTTCCTTCGAGTGCTCACTTTGCTGATGATCCGTATCAACTAATGACAAGTGAATGTTCATATTTTTTGCTACAGGTGAAAAGGGTGTATAAAGTGCAAACCCTAATAAAACGATGATGTTCACCACAATATTGATTTTATGAACGGTTTCTTTTTTTCTTATTTTTTCAATGATGAGCATGGCTAAGCTAAATACGATTGTAATGAAAACAGAACCGAAACCAACCTTTGTCCCAATCGCCATTAATCCGTAAATGAGTAAAATAGTTGGAATCCAATAGAAAACCGTCTTTATCGAATGTGTGTTTCTTAGAGCATATAAAAGTACAATAGGGAAACAGATTGACATTACCGCTCCTAGTTCATTTCCGGCATAAAACCAACCAACATGACCAACTTTGTTATAGGTATAGCTACTGAAAGCAGTATTGGTTAGGGCGGCAATTACCATTGTTACACCAACAATTGTCATTGAATACACAATGTACTTCTGGACTTGTAATTCCCAATTCCCTTCATTTTTTAGTTTTCTAAACACATAAAGATAACTAAAGAAGATTAGGACAAAGTACACAGCTTTTAAAATAAATTTAATTTCATCAACTAGGTCAATAGGGGATTTTACTAGCAAATTATTCACGAGACCAAGGATTAGAAAAAGACCCAAGATTAAAATGTAAATGACGGTCATTTTTTTCTTTGAATTTGTTATGAAAAATATATAAAATACTCCAACTGCCATCATGAAAAAGCGAATGAATACACCTGCTGTAAACTCCGATTCAAACTTTGTAACAGCAAGGGAAGTGATTAAATCGATAATAGGTTGAACAATAATAAAAACTAAAAAGATTGTCTCAAAAAGGTTATTGCTACTATCATTTCTTTTTACTAACATTTAGGAAAACCTCACTCACGTAATTTAAATCATACTTAGTATAGAATACAACATTTCAAAATATGGGTAAATGAATATCTCTAAACCATCGTGGTATTCCGTACAGAATTGAATTAAAAACTGTCTAATTGTTATATTTATGTGAATCCAAACTTAGTATTTGTGGCACTAGGATTTCCTAAACAGGAACAATGGATTTTCAGGATTGCAAATAAATTCCACACGGGATTTTTTCTGGAGATTGCTGAAGGCTATGGTGTCCTAGTTGATGAAGTTTGAAAAATGAATTCCATAAATGTTGGTTTTTTTACAAAAAACGTGTAGAATATAGCAGAGTTTGCAATTTATTTGTAGATAAATGAAGAATGACGGTTAGACCGTTGAGGTTTTGACGATTTTAAACATATATATAATAAATTTTATCTAATGATGTTAGTAAAAGGGGGTAAAAGTAGGTGGCCAAAGTCTTAGTAATAATCCCTGCCTATAACGAAGAAGAATCGATTTATCAAACAGTTACTCAGTTAAAGAAATCTTCTGATTTTGATTATATTGTTATCAACGATGGATCCACAGATCGCACTTTAGAAATTTTAAAAAATAATAACTTCAATTATTTAAATTTGCCTCTGAATTTAGGTATTGGGGGGGCTATGCAAACTGGTTATAAATATGCTTGGCGAAACAGTTATGATTTTGCAATACAGTTAGATGCAGATGGCCAACATGACCCTAAAGACCTTAAGCTTTTAATAAATGAAATTTTACATTCGAACCATGATATGATTATCGGGTCGCGTTTTGTTGAAAAAAGTGGATATAGCGGCAGTAAAATTAGACGCTTTGGAATATATTATTTCTATTATATGTTAAGGGTATTAGTGGGGATAAAGGTAACAGACCCAACCTCTGGATACCGCATCGTAAATCGAAATTTAATCAAAGAGTTTGCTATGAGATATCCAGTTGATTATCCAGAAGTGGAAGTCTTGGTTGACCTAACCAAGAAAAAATATAAGGTCAAGGAAATTAAAGTTGAAATGAAAGAAAGACAAGGTGGAATTTCTTCGATCACACCTCTTAAATCGATTTATTATATGACCAAGGTGTCTATATTTTCACTTATTCGTAGAGTTTTTTAGGGGGGAAAAGAATGGCAGTTCAAATTATCTCAATTATTGCTTCGGTTTTATTCATAATCCAAGTAATGTTCTTTACAAGTAAGAATAAATTGAAGGACCAACAGGCATTTTTTTGGTTAGTCGTAGCTTCCATAGGATTTATAATAGCCTTGATACTTCCGTCAATAAATCGTTTTGCCACGCTAATTGGCGTTTCTTATATGCCGACTTTTATATATTTATTAGCTTTCCTTGTCATATTAAGTATTTTACTTTATCAAACGACTCTCCTTTCAGATAGTCAAGAAAAAATTAAAAATATTGTACAAGAATTGGCATTTCAGAAAAAAGAAATTGAGGAGTATAAAGCCGAACTTAGTAACTCTGATAAAGGTAAGAGTAACTACAGAGGTTGAAATACGTATTAGTTTTAAAAAGGGGCATAGGTTAGATGAATGAAAAATTTAAAATATCTTCAATAGTAAAAGAACGAAATCTTATTTTCTTTATACTATTAATCGGTTTTTTTCTTAGGGCTTTAGCTCTTTATAAGTATGGTCTTAATCTTTCCTTAAATAGTGACGATTCCGGATATACAAGAAGCGCAATGGTAATGTTGGAAAAGTATATGCTTATATATCATGATCCTAACGCACCAACCGTTCACATAATGCCCGGCCAGACGCTTTTATTAGCTTTTGTTTTTTTAATTTTTGGACAGGGTGATTTAGGTATATACGCTGCAAAGTTTGTGATGATTTTGTTTGGATTGTCTAGTATTTTCGGAATTTATTTGGTTGGGAAACATATTTTGAACAGAAAAGCGGGTCTTATCGCAGCATTTCTCTTAGCAGTATTTATTCCACAAATATTAACGGACAATCTCTTACTTACTGAGTCGCCTTATACTGCATTTTCAATTTATTTAATTTATTTTTCATTAAGACTAGCTGAAAGTAAAAAGATGGTTGATTTTTATTTGTTAATGCTGTTCTATTTTCTTTCAATTTATTTTAGACCAACTATTGCCCTTTTTCCAATCGTATTATTAGTATATTTACTATTTAAGAAATATCCAATTAAATTAGCGGTCAAGCAATTCTCTATTGCATTCATATTACTATTACTTGTCTTGGGGCCTTGGTGGGTTAGAAATTACATACATTTCGATACATTTATTCCACTTACCGGTGGTTCCGGTAACCCCCTTTTATTGGGAACCTTTCAAGGGGGAGGATTTCCTTTCGATGAAACATACGATGAAATTTTAGAAAGAATAGACAAGGCTCATCCTAATGCTGATGCCCTCGAAGAAATGAAATATCAAGAGGAAGTGGCTAGGGAAAGACTAGTGCAGTGGTGGGATAATGATAAAAAGGCTTTTATTTATTCCTTTGCTATCCTAAAACCGAAAATCTTTTGGGGAACCCAATTTTATTGGATTGAAATATTTGGTATAAAGGGTGAATGGATAAATAAAATAAGCCAATTAATTCTACTGGCTTCTGCAGTGGGAATTCTAATATCCTTTATACTTAGCAGATCAAGGTGGAAAGAGTTTGTTTTCTTAGGTCTTTTTATATTGTACTTTACGTATGTGAATTGTTTTTATTTTGCATATGACCGATACAATCTCCCTTTGATGCCAATTATATTCTTATTTATTGGTTTTGGAATTAGTTCAATAATGAATATTGGAAAAACAAACAAACTGGAAAAAAGTTAGTGTTTTACACGTAAGAGGTTTCCGATGGGCAATAATTTGTGCTGTCGGACAACCTCTTTTTCTGTGTTGGTTTGGTACTAAGGGTTGAGAATAATTCAGACTATAATTTCGACATAAATAATAATATATAATGATTTTGATTTTACTGCTACATGATCCTAACCTCTATGTCTTTTTAAATAGTATTAAATAATATATAATAAACAATGGAAAAAACTATATTAATGAGGGACTATTATATGAGTATAACTAATTTTTTATTAATTTTAATAAACACCATTATTTTAGTTTCAGGTCAGTTTATGTGGAAGTTTGGTTTGCAGAATAAGCCAGCGGTTTTTGATTCTTTTACTTCAATTGTTAAGTTGTTTCTTTCTCCATTTATTATTGGCGGATTATCACTGTATGGTTTAGCAACAGTATTATGGCTGTTTATCCTAACGAAGGTTCCATTAAGTGTTGCTTATCCAATTCAAAGTATTGCATATATACTGGCAATCGTAGGTGCGTATTTTATATTTAATGAACCAATTACAATCTGGAAGATTGTCGGTTGTTTATTTATTATGATTGGCGTTTCTTTTATTGGTTTTTCACCAAAATAACGCTATAGATTACTGTATGTTTAATGAATTGATTTAGTAAGGAGTAGAAATATGAGTAAGAATACTGATACGGTTAACATTCTTGGTGTCAACTTTATTAAAAGTGATAAAAATTCCTTGATGCAGGTTTTAACAAGTCGGATAGACTCAGAAAATAAAACATTTTTAGTTACTGCTAATCCGGAAATAGTCATGCATGCAATAGAAAAAGAGGAATATTTTACTATCTTAGAAAATGCGGATTTTATAGTACCAGATGGAATTGGAATTATTAAAGCTGCAGCGATTTTGAATAACCCATTACCAGAAAGAATTGCAGGGTATGACTTAATGGTGGACCTTTTACAGGTGGCAAATCATAAATGTTTAAAGATCTATCTCCTTGGTGCTGAGGAAAATGTACTTTCAAGGGCTATTGATCAGATTAGGAGCCGTTTTCCTAATATTAATATCGTAGGGCATCAGAATGGTTATTTTGATTGGGAGTCAAATAGCATATCTGAACAGATTTCTAAAGTAAAACCGGACTTGATATTTGTTGCTTTAGGAGTCCCGAAACAAGAAAAGTGGATATATGAGAATATTCATAAATTTGATAAAGGTTTATTTATGGGTGTTGGCGGTAGTTTTGATGTATTGGCAGGTAATGTAAAACGCGCTCCACTTGTTTGGCAAAAAATGAATCTTGAATGGTTATATCGTCTTATCAAACAACCTTGGAGATGGAAAAGAATGATGGCTATACCTAGGTTTGTTACAAAGGTTATTTCACAGAAAAATAGGGGATAGAATTAATTTAAAGGAGTTTATGAAATGAAGGTTCTTCACCTTAATGCAGGCGCTGAAACAGGGGGAGGGATGATACATATCTTATCCCTTCTTAACAACCTGAATAGAGATGAGTTTGTTCTGGGTGTGTTTGAAAAAGGGGTAATGTATGAAAGGGCTAAGGAATTAGGAATACAGGTTCAGTTATTTCAGCAATCTAGTAGATACGATTTATCTATTTTTAACCAAATAATTAAGTATATAAATGAAAATAAGGTAGATATTGTTCATACACATGGTGCTAGAGCTAATTTATATGCTTTTATTATGAAGGGATTTACAAAGTGTAAATGGGTTACTACAATACATAGCGATCCTAGAGATGATTTTTTAAATGGTGGGATAAAGGGAACCATTTTTACAAAATTACATTTTCTTTCATTAAAAAGAATGGACCACTTTTTCGCCATTTCAAACCGTTTTAAAGAAATGCTTGTATCCTTTGGGGTTAGGAGTGACCTAATTACAACCATTTATAATGGTATTGATTTTAAAATACCAAACCAAGCTCCTATTTCGAGAAAAGAGTTAGGTTTGGAAGATACTGATTTTGTTGTAATAATGATTGCTCGTTTACATCCTGTAAAAGGTCATAACATCGCATTTAAGGCAATACAAAGACTTAGAAGTGACTATCCCTTTATAAGATTATTGTTAGTCGGTGATGGTCCCATTAAGGATGAACTTAAAGAAAAAGTAGACGAATTAGGAATACAAAGTAATGTGTTGTTTTTAGGTCACCGGGATAATATACATAGCTTGTTGTCTATTGCAGATGTAGAAATTCTCACTTCCCTTAGTGAAAGTTTTCCTCTCGTAATCTTGGAGGCTGCGCGTGCGAAAGTTCCTGTTATTTCTACAGATGTAGGTGGTGTAAGGGATCTAATAACGGATGCTTCTTTAGGAAGAGTTGTTCCCGTCAATGATGATAATTCCTTAGTCGAAGCATTAGGGGATTATATTTTATTAAAAAGTAATGATGACCTACAGCAATTAGGTGAATCTTTATTTAAAAAGGCTAGTAGACTGTACTCGCTTGAAAGGTTCAGTGAAAGCATTTATGAATCTTATAAAAAAATTCTAACTTAATTCCGACGTTGGCTTAGTTACAAAAATAATATAATTTAAACAAATGTTAAACAACTAATCAGACGCGATTGTTGGAATAGTATGAATTTAACCGAAAACCTTTAACTAATAATGTTTTAGTACCTTGAACATTATGATGGTAAAGGTTTTTTTTTGAAAAATGTGTAACATTTCTAAAACAAAGTACGTCTAAATCTTGGAACCTATGTTTTCTTCACACATTCTCGTTCCCATCCCTATGGGTGTATGATATAATCCTAGTTAGGTTTGTAATACGAAATCCGACAAAAAATGCGTGAAGAAAATAATTTAAATAAAAAGAAATTAAAATCATTCTTTAATGGATACAGTAAGGATGAGGAGGATATAATTCTATGCTATATATCGTATCGTTGATCTGTTTCATTACTTCTATCCTCATAACCCCATTTGTTATCAAGCTTGCAATCAAAATTGGGGCGACAGATCAACCGAATCATCGTAAAGTACATCAAAAAGTAATGCCCCGACTTGGTGGATTAGCAATTTTTCTTAGTTTTGTAATTGGATTCTTAATATTACAACCCGAAAGTGAATATAAATGGCCAATCTTAATAGGCGCATTTATTATTATCATAACTGGGATATTAGATGACTTATTCGAATTATCCGCAAAGTGGAAGTTAATCGGTCAGGTGCTAGCTGCATTAGTCGTTATTTTTAGCGGTGTAGATGTTGAGATGGTTAACTTACCATTCGGTATTGGGCAGCTTCAGCTTGGATTTTTAACAATTCCACTCACTATTATCTGGATAGTGGGTATTACGAATGCGATTAATTTAATTGACGGCCTAGATGGACTGGCCGCAGGTGTGTCTTCGATCGCGCTTATGACATTATCTGGAATGGCGATTATTATGGGTGACATATTCGTTGCCAGTATCGGTGTTCTCCTTTTATTCAGTACGTTAGGATTTTTAATTTATAATTTCCACCCAGCAAAGATCTTTATGGGTGATACAGGCGCATTATTTTTAGGTTATATGATTGGCGTATTATCCTTGTTAGGGTTCAAAAACGTTACATTAATTTCATTTATTGTCCCTGTCATTATTTTAGGTGTTCCCATTTCCGATACATTCTTTGCGATCATCCGTCGTATCGTCAATAGACAGCCATTATCGGCTCCAGACAAATCCCATCTTCACCACTGTTTGTTGCGTTTAGGCTATGGCCACCGTAAAACAGTCTTAATGATTTACGGTATGAGTGCCATTTTTGGTCTAGCTGCAGTTGTTTTTTCCCAAGCAACTGTATGGGGATCACTTGTTGTAATTGTCGTATTATTAATCGGAATCGAACTGATTGTAGAAAAAATCGGCTTAGTCGGTAAAGAATATCGACCACTCCTTAATATGTTTAAAGTTCAACAAAGAATGAAATAGAAACAGTCAGAGGCTGCCCGCAAAGTCATTGTGTCAAGACTTTGCGGGCAGCCTCTATTTTAATTTGGAAAGACAGGGAGAATAGAAAAAGCAAGAATGCATCGCGCATTCTTGCTTTTGTTCAATTTGTCTTATATGTTAAATCTTCTTCTTGATTGGTATTTGAATTATTAGTATCAATACGCTGTCCAGTTGGGGTGATTTCTAAATGCTCTTTTAATGTTTGAGATAATATTTTTAACTCTTTCTTATTCACTTCATAATAATATGTTGGTGTCCATAAATCTGAACCTGCTAAAACATAAGATTCAATTTCAAGCTTTTGACCAGATGCTGCATAATCATATAAAGAAAGTAATTCTCCAAACTCAAAATTCATCGTAATATTTTCACCTAACGCATCAATTACACTTCCATACTTTGTGATTGATCCCACTGAAATGGCTTTATCAATAATTCCCTTAATGACCAATTGTTGTCTTTTCCCGCGTTCAATGTCACTGTCAATTTTTCTTGTTCGTGCTAATGCTAGTGCTTGTTCACCATTTAGATGTTGGAACCCTTTTTCTAAGTGAATTGCATCTGGTCGATCCTTACTGTCCTGTTCGGAGAAGGATACAGGAACATCGACATCAATACCGTTAAGTGCTTGAACAACATCAATAAAAGCTTCAAAGTTCATTTTTACAAAATAATCAACTGGTATATCGAATAATTCCTCAACAGTTTTTATTGTACCTTCGTCACCATAATAATGTGCATGATTTATTTTATCTTCTTTCTTTTTATCAGGAATATAGACAAGAGAGTCTCGTGGGATACTTACCATTTTGACTGATTTCTGTTTTTCGTTAAGTGTTGCAAGGATTAAGGCGTCGGTACGTGTTGATTTCCCCATATTACGTGTTTCACTATCATCAATCCCCATGAAAAGGATGGAGATATTGTCATGCTTCGGGTCGACCTTTTCAACACGCTTTTCTGATTTTTCTCCGCGACTTAATTCAGTTTTTGAACCGGCAACAGCATTAGAAGCCTTGTTCACAAGATAGCCGCCATATAAAGCCACACCCGCGACAATTAATAATGATGGTATGAAAATATACCTAAGGACTCTTCTTTTACGTTTCTTTTTCTTTAAATGGTATCGATTATTTGCCATGTTTTTGCTCCCCTAAATAAATTAAATTACGTCTATTTCTAAATATGTTGTATCCCCAATTGCAATCTGACTTTTTCCATTTGTCATCTCGGTCATCCATTCAAAAAATTGGGGTGTTTGGCTTTCTATTACATAGGTTTCGATTTCTACATCTTCAATATACTTGATATCTTTAATTTGGTAAATGGATGAGCGTAGTTCGTTTTCGACCTTGCCAAGCCAGGTGTAATCTATTTTTGTATGCATGACTCTCATTAGCTTTCTTTCAGCGATGCCAGTTGCTTGAAGGCCTTCTGAGGTTGATTTTCCGTATGCCCGGATTAGTCCTCCTGCACCTAATTTTATTCCTCCAAAATACCTAGTTATGACAACAACTGTATCTTTTAGGTGTTTTTTCTTTAGGACTTCAAGAATTGGTACTCCAGCTGTACCGCTTGGTTCGCCATCATCGTTTGCTTTTTGAATGTGGTCGTTTTCCCCAATGAGATAAGCGGAACAATTGTGGGTAGCGTCCCAGTTTTGTTTTTTTATTTTTTGAATGAATTCCTGTGCTTCTTCTTCAGTTGTTGCACAGTTGATATATGCGATAAAGCGTGATTTCTGAATATTTATTTCATGCTCGCCATACCCTTTTACTGTATAATAGGAATGAAGCATTACGTAATACCTCCTATCGGGGCTTTTACGAAAAAGTAAAGTTGTGCGATAGAATTCGACACTGTCCGGGTTTTTCGAGGGATGGGAAAGTATATAATTTTCCATCCAAGGTTTCGGTGTCTAGCTCCAGGCGCCATCGGCTCGAGGTCATAAGCCAATCGCTTCGGAAGGTAAAATACACCTTCTGTCAGCGCTTGTCTTGTGCTTGTCGCCGATTAGCAGGCGCCTTGCGCTTTTCTAATTAAAATTTTTGCCCATTCTTCTATTATAATGCGACATAATTTTTACATCAATGGTTTGTTTTTGGCATAGGTTAGATGTAATACAAATGTAACCGATATGAAACGCAGTAAACAACAAATCGGTATATAATTAGCATATCCAGCAGAAGGTCTATTTCTGCTGGATATGCTAAAGCCTCCGGCGGATGCCACGATTTTTAAAAGGAAACTTTTCGAGCGTAAGACCAAAGACTAAGAACGCCACATCCTGTGGCAACGTCTTTGTGACCCCACATCGTGTGGGCCTAAAAAATCGGGCGCAAATACGCGAAGGCGCATTTGATTAAAATGGAGGTGGAAGCATGGCCACCAAAGGGCTTGATAGTAAAGTTCTTGATTCAATATTGGAAAAAATGGTGCACACCGTTGATCATAGCAAGGAAGAAATATTCCGGATTGGTGAGCAATCTCGCAATGAGTTTGTGACCTTGACGGATGAGTTAAAGGATATAAAAGAACGAGTTGGAACGATTATTGATGATGTGGATCGTTTGGAAAACCACTCTCGGTTTGCTCGTAAGCGCCTTTCCGAGGTGAGCAGCCATTTTAATAAGTATTCGGAAGAAGAAATTCGGAGCGCGTATGAGAAGGCTCATGATTTGCAAATGCAGTTGACTGTTGTACGGCAGGAGGAAAAACAGCTGCGTGAACGTCGCGATGAGCTAGAAAGACGATTAGTGGGATTACATGAGACGATTGAACGTGCAGACCATTTGGTTGGTCAAATTTCTGTCGTTCTCAACTATTTAAATAGTGAATTCATGATGGTCGGGGAATTGATAGAGGACGCGAAACAAAAGCAGGCGTTCGGTCTGAAGATTATTGAGGCTCAAGAAGAGGAGCGCCGTAAGCTTTCCCGTGAGATTCACGATGGACCAGCCCAGATGCTAGCAAATGTGATGTTGCGCTCGCAAATTATTGATAAGGTCTACAAGGAAAGTCCAGAGCAGGGTGTGAAGGAAATTCATGACTTGCGTAAAATGGTCCGTTCCGCGCTGTATGAAGTTCGTCGGATCATTTATGACCTTCGTCCGATGGCACTGGATGATCTTGGATTAGTTCCGACCCTCAAAAAATACCTGTCCACAATCGAAGAATATAATGGAGACACCACGATTTCATTTACGTTTATTGGATCGGAGCAAAGAATCCCGTCAAAATTTGAAGTGGCTTTATTCCGTATGGTCCAGGAAGCTGTTCAAAATGCGTTGAAGCATGCGGAAGCACGTGAAATTGTAGTTAAACTTGAGTTAAGTAGAAATCATGTAACAGTTATCGTAAAAGACAATGGAAAAGGCTTTGATATCCGGGAAAAGAAAAAAGACTCGTTTGGATTAATGGGAATGCGAGAGAGAGTAGATTTACTCGATGGAAATCTAACGATTGATTCAAGTGTTGGTGCTGGAACGATCGTGATGATTCAGGTGCCGATTGAGGTTTGATTTTAGGGAAGATGTCGAATTCAGATGTGGATTTTGACGCTATTTGTCCCTTTTTCATATAGTAAGGTTCGTTCGGTTATTATCATGATACGTTACAAGAATTGGTTGTTTTGGAATGGACTCATTGATATTATAGGAAACTTATATGAAAACTAGTAAATATTCATCGTTAATACTGCTTAAGGAGTATTGACCGAGATTGCCTCAATTGTCAAAATGAAAGGGGGAGGCGTTATTTCATGAAAACAAGCATAGTTATTATTGATGATCACCAATTATTTCGCGAGGGTGTAAAACGAATACTAGATTTTGAACCAACCTTTCAAGTGGTAGCAGAGGGTGACGATGGGGAACAGGCGGTAGCACTCATTGAGCAGCATAATCCTGATGTTGTCATCATGGACATCAACATGCCACATTTGAACGGAATCGAAGCAACGAAACAATTAATTGACACATACCCTGATACGAAGGTCATTATATTATCGATCCACGATGACGAAAGCTATGTGACGCATGCCCTTAAAACTGGAGCAACTGGTTATTTATTAAAAGAGATGGATGCGGATTCTCTAGTCGAAGCGGTCAAAGTCGTCGCAGAAGGTGGATCATACTTGCATCCAAGAGTAACCCATAATTTAGTGAAAGAATTCCGTCGTCTTGCAGTTGCAAGTGGACAATCTGTTTCGGCGCAATCATATACAGAGATGGAGGTTCGCCGTCCACTTCATTTGTTAACAAGAAGAGAATGTGAGGTTCTTCAGCTGTTAACGGACGGAAGAAGCAACCGCGGCATTGGTGACGACCTCTATATTAGTGAAAAAACGGTTAAAAACCACGTAAGTAATATTTTACAAAAAATGAACGTAAACGATCGTACCCAGGCTGTAGTTGTAGCTATAAAGAATGGCTGGGTTGAGGTTAAATAATAGAATAATAGATTGGTAGAAAGGCTGAGCTCCCGGTTGTGAGGGCTTGGCTTTTTGTTTTTTTATGGGAATGTTCCAATCTTTATAGTAAAAGTTAACTAACAGTAAATAGGAAGTGATTATTGAATGAAGACCAGTGTATTTCATTTTATTGGAGAGTTTTCTAGCCAATTAGAGGAGTTGGCGTTACGGGTTGAGGCGCTTTTATGGGATCAACCACAAGCGGCAATGACACAGGCACGCTTGTATGGAGAACTACTAGTTAATATGATTTTTGAACAAGAGAATATGAGTGAAGTGTATCCACTCAAGCTAGTTGAAAAAATAAATCGATTATATAGACATGATGTGATTCAGGATGATATTTATAAAAAGCTAGAATTTATCAGGAAAAATGGGAATATCGCCTCTCATCAGGTTATAGAAATGGACCAAGAAGTGGCAAAAGAAGCTCACAGGGCTATTTTTGATTTAGGAGTTTGGTATGCAGAAGTCTATGTTAGCCATACGTTCAGTGCGCCTGCATATGAATTACCTCCAAGGCAAAGCCAAGATCTTGATGTTATGAAACAATGGATGGATGAGTACATCAAAGAAACGCAGGCAAGGATTTCGGAAATTGAAGAACAGTTGAGTCAGTTGAGGGAAGAGAAGAAACAACACCCAAGTAAGGAGAAGAGAAACCAAATGGAAGATCAGACTAAAAACAATAGTAGACATGTCCCTTTAGAAAGATTCCAATCAACCTTTGAAGAAGCAAATTTTAATTATCGGAATCTATCGAAAAAAGCTGCTGAATTTCAATTCGCAGATTTTAAAACGGGGTATGTGTATTTATTAGATAACGTTACGCCGACTATTGCCATTCATCCCTGGTTAGTGGAACAAGCTAAAATGTTTGAAGAGGTGCAGGTTAAGTCACGAAAAAGTACTGCCCTTAAAAACTTCCCAAAAAAGGAAGAAGAAGGCCAACTAAAATCAAATTATGGATATTCGTTTACGTTCCAAACGAAAGGCGAGCTTGACGTTTTATTGAAACGGATTGCAGAAGAATTTGAATCTAAATACATGATTAAATAGAAATACCTTAGGCTAACTTCATTGTGGAGTTGGCTTTTTTGTTGTTTAAAGAATGGATTGTAAGGTCTGGTGGTATATTTACCTATGTTTTGCACTTAAAAATCCTAAACTTCTGTCGATAGAATAAAAGGGAATATATAAAGCGCAAAAGAAAGGAAATTTATCTATGAAAAACAACCAAGAAAAACGTAAACGAAAGAATTTATTTAATTTTACAATCAGCAAGAGGTTGTATATAACCTTTATATTAATCATTTTATTACCAAGTTTAATGATTGGTTTTATGTCTTACAGCAGTGCACAAAAGGAAATTAAAAGCCAGATGCTTGCTAGCTCTACTGCAAATGTAGATCTTTTAAATAAATATATAATCGATCACATTTCTTCAAAGTACATTGATGTTGAGTATTTCGTATCCAAGCTTAATGCCGGGTCTTTTGTAGAGCCAGAAATTCCAACTACAATTGAAGCATTTAAACAATATTCGCTTCTTCATCCTGACATCGTGACAATCTTTTCAGGAACCAAGGATGGGAAAATGTTTTTATACCCTAATGCCAGTCTTCCAGAAGACTTTGATCCAAGAGAGAGGGAATGGTATAAACAAGCCATTGCTAACCCGGGGAAAGCGGTCGTAACGGAGCCTTATGAGGATTTAGCAACTGGTGGCATCTTAGTGACTGTGGCGCAAGTGATACATGATGGTTCTGGTGTGATTGGTCTAGACATCAACTTAGAATCACTACAAAAAATGGCATCTAGTATAAAAATTGGTGAGAAAGGATATGCGTTTATCCTTTCTGCACAGAAAAAATATTTAGTTGATCCAACTCAAGAAATTGGTTCAGTACCACAAGGGGAAGCCTATAGCAAATTAATCTATGAAAAACAAAGCGGAATTCTTTCTGATGAATTTCAAGGTAATAAATATGAAACTGCCTTTGTCACAAATGAATTTACTGGCTGGAAAATCGCAGGTGTAATTGAACAAAATGAGATTGATGAAGCCACTCAAGGCATCCTTCTTACCACATTTTTGGTAGTAGCCATTTTTATTTTTATTGGTCTAGTCATCGCCATCTTCATTGTACGAAGCATTACGAAGCCTTTAAATGTATTAGTGCAGGTTACTGATAAAGTAAGTAATGGGGACCTTACTCAGACCATAAAAGTGAAAAACAATGATGAAGTAGGACAATTAGGCAACAGCTTTAATAAAATGTTGGTATCATTGAGGGAACTATTAACACATGTAGAGGAAAAATCACAGACACTAGCAGCATCTTCAGAGGAATTGACTGCAAGCTCAGAACAAAATAGCCAAGCAACGGAACAGGTGGCAGATGCGATTCAAGAGGTTGCGGTTGGCACTGAACAACAGACAGAAATGGTAAGACAAACTACAGAAGTAGTGAAAAAAATGTCGATTGGCATTCAACAAATCGAAGCGAATGCTCAAAATGTTTCTCAAACATCCACTGAAGCGCGGGGTATTGTAGAGAACGGTGAAAAGGCAATAAAGGAATCCATTCAACAAATGCAAAATATTAATACATCAGTAGCTTATTTAGGAAAAATTATTTATTCATTAGGAGAGCGTTCAGAAGAAATTAATCAGATTGTAAATGTAATCTCAGATATAGCTAGTCAGACGAATCTTTTAGCTTTAAACGCAGCCATTGAAGCAGCTAGAGCAGGAGAACATGGTAAAGGCTTTGCGGTTGTAGCAGATGAAGTGAGGAAGCTAGCAGAGCAGTCAGCAAAATCTACCGAAAACATTCGCGGGTTGATTGCAACTATACAAGAAGATACAAAACAAGCTGTTGAATCAATGAATCATGGAACGGAAGAGGCCGAAAAGGGAATAAATGTTGTCAATCATGCTGGGCATTCTTTTACGCAAATTCAACAATTTGTAGATGATGTGTCTTCACAAGTCCAAGAAGTTTCAGCGTCGATTGCACAAATGGCACAAGGCACACAACAAGTGGTTGAAGCGGTAAGTGAAATTGATGAAATTGCTAGGAAGACAACAGGACAAGGTCAAGAGGTATCTGCAGCAACAGAAGAACAACTAGCCTCCATGCAAGAAATCGCATCTTCAGCAGCTTCGTTGTCTTTTATGGCGGAAGAGTTACAGGAAGCGGTTAGGAAGTTTAGGTTGTGATGATGCATTATTTAATTGATTTATGGGCTTGAGGCGGGGATCTCTCCTCCATTAAAGCGAGCTCAACAATAAAGAATTAAAAAGCTAATCCTGAATGTAGACAAACATTTCGAGGATTAGCTTTTTGTTTTTATAATTTTGCTAGATGAGCATGGATCAATATTAATTCACGATAAGTATGTCGAATTTTGTAAAAAAATATTATTTTCTTGTTTTTTCGACATTTTCTATTTACAACACTAGTACTAATGTACTACTATAGTTATGTTTTCAAATAGATACTTCACAAACCTAAATAAATGAAATAAGGATTATTTGTTATTTTACTCAACTACGATTTTACTCCAAAGTTTTCCCGTTGAATAAAAAGTCAATTAATTTCATTTATCGTAAATTTGTGGAACTAGTACCAGCCTTTTCAAAAAGAGACAAAGGAGGGTTTTTTATGCTTAAAAAAGGAACAAAGTTTGAAAAACTTGTAGAGCAAATTCGAGATGAAATTCTTGAAAATGAAAAGGAATTGGAACGGATTGATTTATTGTTGGAAGAAAGACATTCGATAATGGACAACAAAAAGGAAAGGGACGGATAACAACCCTTTTCCTATCAAATATTTTCTATTTATTTATCAAACTATTATTGGTGTAAATTGCTTCATAATTTACAATCAAAAATTTTATTTCAGAAAAGAAGGGTAAACAGTGAAGGTTACAGTTGCAAAAAAATTATTTCTAGGTTTTGGGGTTGTATTAGTTCTTTTATTGATTATGGCGATATCGTCTTATGTGGGAAACAATTCAACGAAAAATACATATGAGGATTTACTAGATGATCGAGTACAAAAAATTAATATGGTCCATGATATGATCATTGCTGTCAAGGATATTCAATTATCCAATCGTGGCTATTTGCTGTTTGGAAATGAACAATCATCAAATGTCTTTAATGAATCTGTTATCGAATATCAAAAATTAAGTAAGGAATTAGGAACAGAGTTAAATCGTGAAAAAGGTAAAAAGCTATTACAAGAAATGAATCAATATAGCGACGCATACATCGATTTGGCTGTAGAAACTATGTCACTTAAGGACAAAAATGACCCACGATATCTTGAGATTGCAGCAAAGGGCTCACCTATTATTATGGATTTTGAAATGAAAGCGAATGAAATGATTGATTATCAAACAGAGACACTTACAGAGGTACGAAATAAAACCATTAAATCGGTAGAAAGTACTCAATTTAATCTAATGATTATCAGCATTTTGGCGATATTGCTTGGAATAGGAATTGCCTACTACATAAGCGGGATAATTTCCAAACCAGTAAAAACGATGGCAACGATCGCAAAAAAATTTGCTGCGGGTGACCTAACTCTTAAAAAAGCTAAAGTGAAATCGAAGGACGAAATTGGCGATTTAGCAAATGCTTTCAATGATATGGCTTCCAATTTAAGAAGTGTTATTCATCAAATTGGCCAGGATGCTGAACAAGTGGCAGCCGCATCTGAGGAATTATATGCAACGACGGAACAAGCAACTGAAGCTACGAATCACATCTCATCTTCCATTCAGGAGGTAGCAAGTGGATCTGAGACCCAGTTGACGGGCTCACAAGAAAGTGCACTTGCAATGGAAGAGATTTCAATTGGCATCCAACGAATTGCGGAATCTTCGTCTACGGTAAGAGACTCCGCTCAGGAAGCAAGTACCCTATCCGTTCAAGGAAATGAATTTATTCAAAAAGCGATTCAGCAAATGAACACCATAGAAACAGGGGCACAAAATACAACAAGCGCAGTTAGACATTTAAATGAACGATCCAATGAAATTGGTAAAATTATTGAGGTCATTACAGGAATTGCTGATCAAACCAACTTACTTGCATTAAATGCTGCGATTGAAGCAGCCCGAGCTGGGGAACATGGAAAGGGTTTTGCGGTTGTGGCTGATGAAGTACGAAAGTTAGCAGAACAATCAAAAACCTCAGCAGATCAAATTGTTCATATCATTCAAGAAATTCAAGAAGATACACTAGTTGTAAAAAATGATATGGAAAAAAGCGTAAATGAGGTTCTTGTCGGCAAAGAAGTGATTCACCAAACAGGGGAAGCATTTGGAAATATTTTAAATGCGATTGAACGGGTAAATGGACAAATCCAAGAGGTGTCTGCAACATCCGAACAGATCTCTGCTAATTCCCAACAAGTGGCGGCTTCTGTTGAACAATTGGCGCAAATCGCAGAAACCTCTTCAAGACAGTCTCAAGGCGTTGCGGCCTCCTCGCAGGAGCAATTGGCCTCGATTGAAGAAATAACAGCATCATCGGGATCCTTAAGTCAATTAGCTCAAGAGTTACAAGCTGTTGTCTCAAAGTTTAAAATTTGACCATAGTTCTACCAATAGAGTGGTAGTCATTTTCTATCACTCTTTTTTTTATGGAAAATTCCGTTACTTACAATTAAATGAAAGGAATGTTAGATATTGGCTGTAAATATTGAAAATAGAAATAAAAGCGTTCTGGAAATATTAAATGGGGTGCTCACGGCAATAAAGACCGTCGTTCCTTTGGATTATGGATTGGGAAAACCCTGCTTACTGGAACACTCTTTACAAATGCAGTTTGGTGTCTTGATTGGGTTCACCGGGGATATAAAAGGAAAATTAGTTCTCAGTGGGGATGCATCCCTTTTTAGTTTAATTGGTGAAAGAATGTATGGTATGGCTTTGGAAGGTGAAATGCTTTCCTCCTTTTCGGGTGAACTAGGGAATATGATTGCAGGGGGGATGGCAACGAACCTTGCAGAAGATGGTGTTCGGACAGATATCACCTCTCCCACTGTCATGCAGGGGGATACGACTCTATCGGGGTTTAAAAAAGCAATTGAAGTAACTATTTCCTACGTTGAATTGGGAGATATGGATATTTATTTAATGCTAGATAATTAGATTCTTAAAAAAGGTGGGATCTTATGGATACGAGTGAATACTTGGAATTGTTCCTTGATGAAAGTCGGGAACATTTACAATCAGTGAATGACAATCTTCTATTATTAGAAAAAGATTCAAATGATCGCAAGATTATTAACGAAATTTTCCGTTCGGCACATACATTAAAGGGTATGTCCGCAACAATGGGATTTCATGATATTGCATCTTTAACACATCAAATGGAAAATGTGTTGGATAAATTACGAAATGCCGATTTTGCTGTAACAACAGATGTAATTGATACGATGTTTGAAGCATTGGGATCACTAGAAGAAATGGTGAATGAGATAAATGAAGGACGAAAAGGAAAAAAGGATGTTACTGAACTAGTTTCAAGATTAGAGAAAATGGAAAAGGGTAGTGGGCAATCTTTACCTGGTACAAACATACAACAAGAGTCACAATCTCATCCTGAGATACGTCTTGATCAGTATGAATTGTCTGTTATATCTCAATCACTAGAACAAGGCTACCATGCATACGAAATCACAGTTCAACTTAGTGAGGGCTGTGTATTAAAGGCAGCACGGATTTTTATGGTTTTTGACATTCTCGGTCAAATGGGGGAAGTCATTAAATCAGTCCCAACAGTTGAGGAGTTAGAAGATGAACAATTTGAACAGACTTTTACGGTCGTTTTTTTATCAAAAGAATTAAAAGAGGAAATTCAAAACAGCATTTTAAAGGTTTCAGAAATTGAAAAAGTGGACTTGTCTTTATTAAATAAGGAAAGTAAAGAACAGTTATCCATTTCACCGGAAGCCGCCATTACTAAAGAGGTAAAAAATTCAAAACTACATTCAAAAACTATTCGTGTCAATATTGAGCGCATTGACCGTTTAATGAATTTGTTTGAAGAACTTGTGATTGAGCGTGGTCTTATCGAGGACATTTCTGACAAAGTAAAAATTGATGAATTGGATGAAGCTATTAAGCATATATCGAGAATTTCACAGGATATGCAAAATATGATGTTAGCAATGAGAATGGTACCTATCGAACAGGTATTCAATCGTTTTCCACGCATGGTAAGGGAATTATCAAAGGAACTACATAAAAATATCAATTTGGGGATTGTTGGTGCAGAAACAGAATTGGACCGTACTGTGGTGGATGAAATCGGCGATCCCCTTGTGCACCTTCTTCGTAATTCCATTGACCATGGGATTGAATTGCCAGAACATAGAAAGGAAAATGGCAAGAATCCAGAAGGGCAACTCCTATTAAAAGCCTATCATGCAGGAAATCATGTCTTTATTGAAATTGAAGATGATGGTAATGGAATAAACCGCGAGAAAGTAATAAATAAGGCCATTGAAAGGGGCTTGGTAACACGAGAACAATCGATAGTGCTAACTGATGATGAAGTCTATCAGCTCATATTTTCATCAGGATTTAGTACAGCTGACAAAGTGTCTGATGTTTCTGGACGTGGCGTGGGCCTAGATGTCGTTAAAAGTAAGATTGAATCTCTCGGAGGGAAAGTGTTCGTTGAATCAGAAAAAGGAAAGGGTAGTAAATTTTCGATTCAACTACCGCTCACCCTATCTATTCTATCGACCTTACTAGTTGATGTTAAGGAAGAAATATACGCAATCCCACTGTCCTCTATCATCGAGACACTTGTAATTAAGAATGATGAGATTATGAAAGCTCACCATCAATACGTGATTAATTTTAGGGGGAAAGTGATTCCGCTTGTTTTTATGAAAGATGTTTTTAAAGTTCCATATGACCCTGAACAAAAGGAATCGAATCATGCGATAGTTGTAGTTAAACGTGGGGAAAAGCAAACAGGTTTAGTTGTTGACTCTTTCATTGGTCAAAAGGAAGTCGTTTTAAAATCATTAGGTGGTTTTTTACAAGATGTATTTGCAATCTCTGGGGCCACCATTTTAGGAAATGGACAAGTTTGTCTGATTATAGACCCGAATGAATTAGTGAAATAGGAGTGAAAAGAGAATGGAAGGTCAGTTAAAAGTCATTGTCTTTCGATTAGAAGGCCAGGAATATGGAACAGATATTCAAAAAATACGGTCAATCGAACGACTTCAAGAGGTTACCCGGATCCCCAATGTGCCTGATTTTATTAAAGGGGTGATTAATCTACGTGGTGAAGTGATCCCGATTATTGATTTAAAAGAACGATTAACAATTGGACAAACCATTTATACAAATGAAACGAGGATTCTTATTGTTGAAATGGATGAAATTCAACTTGGTGTAATTGTAGATGCTGCTACAGATGTAATTGATCTTGATTCCTCCGTAGTCGATTCAGCGAAGGGTATTATGAATGGAATAAATGAATCCTATTTAGAAGGGGTAGCGAAACTTGATAATCGGCTCCTAGTTCTTTTGAACTTGGAACTTGTTTTAAATAATCAGGAAAAGAACGAATTGAAAGAAATAGTTGAAGAATGAACAACCTACAATTTATTACAACAGGAGGAAATGCATGGCGAAAATATTAGTAGTAGATGATGCCGCTTTTATGAGAATGCAGTTAAAGGATATTCTTACAAAGCTTGGACATGAAGTGGTAGGGGACGCAGAAAACGGACTTGATGCAATTGGAAAATATAATCAATTAATCCCAGATCTTGTAACAATGGATATTACCATGCCAGAGATGGACGGAATTCGTGCTGTGACTGAAATAAAAAAGAATCACCAAAATGCGAAAATCATTATGTGTTCAGCTATGGGCCAACAAGGGATGGTTATAGACGCTATCAAAGCTGGTGCGAAGGATTTTGTTGTCAAACCATTTTCGGCAGACAGAATAAAAGAAGCTTTAGAGAAGGTTCTTTAATACTGATTTCAAGTTATTAAAATCTATATTGGTAAATTAAAAGTGTTATCTAGAATATAAAATTAAATAGGCAGCCACTATCTTCCAAGCAGATACTAGAATTGCCACGAACGTGGTGGATGATAAAGGCACGAGACAAATCGGTACAAAAGCGGACCCAGGGGTAACAGAGGTTGTGTTTAAAAAAGGTGTAACCTTTACAGGTGAAGCGAAAATTCTAGGAAAAAAACATTTAACCATGTATCAACCCTTAAAAGATAGTAATGGGGATATTATTGGAATGTGGTTAGTAGGTAGGACCGCCTATTAATACGATCCAAAATACAGTTACTTTTTTATTAATTACCCTTATAGGAGCTATTTTGGGTACTGGTCTAATCGCTATTGTTTTTACTGCGATGTTTACACGCTCGATTGTACGACCATTAAAAACAATTAATGATCAATTAAAAGAGATATCAGATGGTGAAGGTGATCTAACGAAGGAATTATCTGTTAAGTCAGGTGATGAAATAGGGGAATTAGCGCACTCATTTAACCAGATGCTTAGTAGCCTCGTGCAATGATGAAGGAAATCAGTCTTACAACCTCACAGGTCGCTTCTTCCTCAGAAGAACTATTAGCCAGTGCAGAAGAATCGACGGCAGCAACTAATCAAGTTGCGGATTCCATAACTGAGGTAGCTAGTAGTGTAGAGGTTCAAGGGGAAAATACGGAAGAAAGTGCAAAAGGAATTACGGAAATAACAACCGGAATCTCACGTATTGCGAACAATGCTTCAGCAGTTGCTGAATCCTCCGTTGAAACTACGAAACAGGCGATGGAGGGTAATGAAAATATTCAAAGTGTCGTCTAACAAATGACCATTATTTCTGAAGCAAGTTCTGAAACAAATCGTGTGATACAAGAACTAGAAAAAAGGTCAGCGGAAATCGGAAAAATTATTGAAGTTATAACAGATATTGCTGACCAAACGAATCTATTAGCTCTTAATGCGGCTATTGAGTCTGCACGTGCCGGCGAGCACGGTAAAGGATTCGCAGTGGTAGAGGATGAAGTCCGTAAACTAGCAGAACAATCAAGGCAATCCGCAAATCAGATTTCGGAAATTATCCAGTTCATTCAAACCGATACAAATAAAACAGCACAATTGATGAATAACGGAACAAATGAGATTACAAATGGATTGAAACTTACAGAGGAAACTGGTAATGCATTTAATGTTACTCTTGAATCAATTGAAAATGTGAATGCACAGTCACAAGAACTATCGGCCATTTCTGAAGAAATGTCAGCTGGGGTTCAACAAGTGAATGCATCTATAGATGAAGTCTCACAATTAGCAAAAACCACTTCAACCAATGCCATAGAAATAGCTGCGATAACAGAGGAACAATTAGCATCAACAGAAAAAGTGTCGACTTCTGCAACTTCCCTAGCTCAAATGGCGGAGAAATTAAGGGATTTGGTAGGTAAATATAAAATTTAAGTTAAAGAAAAGAACAGGGTTTGAGATTTGTGCAAATCCCATGTTCTTATTATTTGCTTCTATATTTTATTTGACACTTGTAGGGATGATTGAAACAAAGTGTGATTGAAGTCACAATTTGTCATAATTTGTATGTTTATAATGAAAGGGGAAGAACTTATTGGAGATGAAGGCGATATGAGGTTGGAAGATAGGATAAGGAACAAAGTGACTGATGCCTATGGGAATGAAACTACAATTATTCAATCTATGATTGGAAACCTTACACATACCATAAATATTGAAGAGTTTCTCTTTAAGTGTAAAGAAGACACCAAATACATGGAGAAGTTTGAATCTATCTTAAACCTGCTAGGTTTAGCTATCTGGGAAGTAGATATAATAGAACAAAAGGTTTCTTTTATATCCTGTAAGCTAGAAGAAATTTTTGAAATACCTAAGGATCAGATTACGATAGAGGCATGGAAATCGATGCTATATGTTGAAAATTCCCCTGATCTTAAACAGATGTATTCAAAGTTGGATTCGGAAGGTAAAAACACGCATATTTATCGAATCAAAACTCCAAATGGAACGGTAAAATGGATAAATGAAACAACTATCGCTTTAAGGGATGGGACAAATCGAATTGAAAAAATCATTGGATCAGTTGAGGATATCACAACTACTTTTCAATTAAGACAAGAAATAAAATATATTGCAACTCACGATGAATTAACGAACTTACCCAATTTTTCATTTGGAAGTAAGGTTGTTAAAGATTTAATCAAACAATATAAAGGTACTTCGATTCGATTTGCATTGTTTTGTATCAATTTAGATGGGTTTAGCCGAATTAACAATACATTAGGGTATAGAATAGCTGATGAGACGCTAAAGTTACTTTCACAAAAACTAAATGACCATGTTAAAGAGGATTGTTTCCTTTTCCGTTCTCAAGGGGATGAATGGTTTGTGGTTTGTAAAAAGTCATTAAAAAATGACGATTACTTCAATCTAGCGAAAAGTATGATCGATTGTTTACAAGATCCACTCCATATTCGTGAGTATGATGTTCGAATAGCTGCAAGTATTGGGATAAGCGTATTCCCTAGTAATGCAGAAAATGAAGTTGATCTCTTTAAAAATGCCCATGCTGCTTTAAAACGCTCAAAGGCTAGTGGTTTTTCTAATTACCAAATGTATTCAACGACTATGAACATTGGAACGTTTAAATATTTTCAGCTAGAAGTAGACTTACATAAAGCTTTTGAAAAAAAAGAACTTTATGTAGTATATCAACCACAGGTAGATGCAGCATCGAAAAAGGTAACCGGTGCCGAGGCGTTAATACGTTGGAAACACCCAAATTGGGGTGAAGTTTCACCAGGTGAATTTATTGCAATAGCAGAAGAAAGTACTCTTCACCATAAAATTGCCGATTTTGTAATGGATATGGTTAGCAAACAAGTAGGTATTTGGGAGAAGCAAGGTATTTCGTTTCAAAGGATTTCTTTTAACTTATCTGCTAAAGACTTTCAACAGAATACGCTAGCTGACCGTTTAGAAAAGGCAATCAAGAAATACGACATTCTACCTGCGCGATTAGAAATCGAACTTACAGAGGGTACATTGCTACAAGAAACCAACATTGTTCGTGATCAAGTTGCCAAAATTAAATCTTTGGGTATATCTTTATCATTGGATGATTTCGGTACTGGTTATTCGTCTATTCACTATCTAAAAAAATTGCCTGTGAGAACAGTAAAAATCGACCGTTCATTTGTGCAATATATTCCCAAAAATACCGAAGACATAACAATTGTTAAATCTATCATTGAACTAACAAAAGGTTTGAACAAGAATGTGGTGGCCGAAGGAGTAGAAACGGAAGAACAGTATCAGGTTTTAAAAAACTTAGGTTGTGATTTTATTCAAGGATACTATTTTAGTAAACCAGTGTCTGCTGAAATAATGACAAAGTTATTTAGGATGAAAAAGATGCAACCTCAGCAAAAAGATTTAAAAACACAGATTAATCGTCGAAAGTACAATCGTATAATATTTCCTTCTTCATTGATTACTCAAATAACAATATTATTCTTCAATGATCGAAAAATAGCGCTTGGTTCGACAGAGGTAATGGTTTTAGACATAAGCCTAGGAGGGTTGCGTTTTCTTAGCCATTTACGATTAAAACCAAATAAGACAATAGTGTATGGATTTCAAACAAAAATCTTGGGAATGGATATTGTCCTCAATGGAACAATTGTACGTTATGAAGAAAAAGAACGAGATATTTTTGAATATGGTGTGGAATTTCAAACTAGTGAACCGGAACAAGGCTTCTTATCTAAATTGTTAAATCAAGTTGCCTTACACATACGATCTAACCCACTATTTAATGATGGGAATTTTATAAAAGAACATCCAATCACTTATTTAACACAGTCTGACCATAATAATTTAGCTGCAAAAGAAAACCAAAAATTTTTTTATAAAAGGGATGACAGATGAACGAAAACGATCTAAATCAGGTTTTAATGGATGGCATTAAGGAGATTTTATTTATTATGAAGGTGGGGGACGATTCAGAGTTTTATTACGATTTTGTCAATCGTGCAGCCATCGAAAAAACGAAACTATCAAAAGATGTAATAGGAAAGCCTATTCGTCAGTTGTACACAGAGGAAGTAGCAACAGTTCTGTATGAAAAATATTTGAAAGTAGTCACTACCCTTGAAACTGTAATATACCAGGATTCTTTTAAAACGCGGAAAGGTGATGTTTGTTTTTCTGAAACAACCCTAACACCTATATTCGATAGTAAGGGAGAAAAGTGTTCATATGTTGTCGCCTCTGTTCAGGATATAACGGCAAAAATAAGAAATAAGCATCTAGGAGTTATTGCCAATGACTCCCAAGATTTAATAAAAGTAATAGACGAAAAGGGTATCATTATCGATGCATCCCCTTCACATAAAAATATACTTGGCTATGATCGTGAAGAATATATCGGAGAAAGCTTCCTAAAACAAATTCACCCAGACGACACAAGGCGTTTTAAAGAAATAATGCTTTATTCACTTAATAATTATGAATCATTGAAAATTGAAATCAGAAAGAAACATGTCTTACAAGGATGGATTTGGTTCGAATATAAAGCAACTCCAGTTTTTGATGATAACAACAAATTTCTTTATATGATTTGCCTAGCTAGTAACATTCAAACCCATAAAGATTATGAATCGAAACTGAAGCATTTTGCTTATTACGATTCATTAACGAACTTACCGAATAGACGGTATTTGAAGAAAAGATTGGCACATGCACTTGAAGATTATAGACAAGGGAACATAAACATGCTAGCAGTTGCTATTTTGGATATCGACTTTTTTAAAAGTGTTAATGATAATTATGGGCATGATACAGGAGATGCAGTTATAGTTGAGTATGGAAACCGAATAAAGAGTAGCATTAGGGACATTGATTTGGTTGCGCGATTAGGCGGCGACGAATTTGTGGTTTTATTGCCTAATATCGGAAACGTAGAAAATTTGAATAGGGCTGCTGATAAAATTCAAAATGCGATGCACAAACCGTGGATAATTAATGGGATGAAATTAAACATCACAACAAGCATGGGAATTACAGTAGTTTTAGATAAAAATGAATCAATATCAAATGTGTTGAAAAATGCAGATATTGCACTATACAAGGCGAAAAATACAGGAAAAGATGGTTACTATATATAAAATGACACAATCCACCTTTAAACAATGGGGGATTTTAACACGCCATATAAAGGGCGCTGTTATAAAAAAAACTTTTAATGGCAGTGTCAAATTTTACTGATATGTTGGATTTAATAGGTCTTGGAAATCTGTCGATAGAATAATAGAGAATGTGAAAAGCACAACGAAAACAAACTCTTACAGAGGAGAAAAAAGAAAAATGAAAAATTTACTTCCGCAAAATAGGATTCGCACAAAAATTATGTTTGGTTTTTCGATTGTAATTTTACTTGTACTTGGATTAAGCGTATATAGTTTTATTTCGATTAATAAAATGAATTACGATATGGAAAATGTTATGAATGAACAACTCCCATTATTATTAGCCGATGAAAATATCGAAAAGAACTTGATTTCGAGAGTAAGTGCTGCGCAAAACTATCTTATATTTGGAGACAAGAAATACAAAGAACAATTCGACCAATACACCGAGGAAAGTAAAGAATTTCAAGAGCTTATCCTACATTTAAATGATACAGAAGAGATTAGAGAATTAATTGATAAAACGGTAAGTTGGAGAGAACTTGTTATTGAAGTATTTAATTTATATGATCAGGGTAATGAAGAAGAGGCCATAAACTTTTTGACGACACAAGTCACTCCTCTTACTGTTGAGTTAAAAGAGGGATATAGAAAGATGGCAACGTCAAGAGAAGAAATCATTAATAATACAGGTATAGAAAGCATTGCATCCGGTAATTCAACAATTCTAATCGTTACAATTATTTCAATTCTAGTTCTGGTACTGGGAACTGCAATTGGCTTTATCACATCCCAAAAAATCTCAAAACCAATTATACAAGTTATGAAACGCATGAAATTGCTTGCGGCTGGGGACCTAAGTAAAGAACCGTTACAAACAAAATCACAGGATGAAGTTGGCCAACTCGTATTGGCAACTAACGAAGCTATGAACAACACAAGAGATTTGTTAAGTCAAATAAATGTCGTTTCAGAAACCGTAACAAGTCAAAGTGAAGAATTAACACAGTCTGCAAATGAAGTAAAAGCTGGATCTGAACAGATCGCTGTCACTATGCAAGAAATGGCTTCAGGTTCAGAAAGCCTAGCGGAAAGTTCCTCTACACTTGCATCCACGATGGATAACTTTTCATCAAAAATGCAAGAAGCAAATTCAAATGGTGAATCAGTCTATGAATCTTCTAACAAGGTCTTAAAATTGACAGAAGAAGGGAGCCAACTAATGGAAGTATCCGTTCAACAAATGGCGACCATTGACCAAATTGTCCAAGAATCTGTTCAAAAAGTAAAAGGGTTGGATACACAATCACAGAACATTTCTAAATTGGTATCAGTTATCCAGGATATTGCAGCCCAAACGAATCTTCTTGCGTTAAATGCAGCAATTGAAGCAGCAAGAGCTGGTGAGCATGGACGAGGATTTGCAGTAGTGGCAGATGAAGTAAGAAAACTTGCAGAACAAGTATCTGTTTCGGTATCAGATATTACGGGAATAGTCTCAAGTATTCAAAATGAATCGACAATCGTTGCAGAATCCCTACAGATAGGGTATGAAGAGGTTGCGAAAGGGACAACCCAAATTAAAACAACCGGGGAAACATTTAATGCAATTGATAAAGCGATAACCGACATGGTATCAAATATCCAGACGATCACTATGAACCTAACAACGATGTCAAATGATACTTCAGAAATGAGTGCAACGATTCAAGAAATTGCTTCTATTTCCGAAGAATCAGCAGCAGGAGTAGAACAAACATCCGCTTCAACTGAACAAACTAGTTCTACAATGGAAGAGGTAGCGAGAAGCTCAGAAGGTCTCTCTAAAATAGCAGAAGAGCTAAATGGATTAGTGCGTAGATTCAACGTGTAAATAAATTCAATTTTAACATAGCGGGCTGCTAGATAACAGCTTGCTGTGTTTTTTTAGTGTTACTTACAAATTTTCACTATTGACCCAATTCACCAAAACTCGTAGAGTAATTTGAGTAACCAAAACTAAAATCATTTATTCAATAAATTTCATGGAAAAAGGGGATTAGATGGCAAGAAGGAAATGGACAACCGAAGAAATAGACTTCCTACATGAAAGTGTTGGTAATATGAAGGTTCCGACTATGGCTGAGAAGCTTAACCGAACCGAAGAAGCAGTCGTCATAAAAATGAAAAGACTTGGAATCTCATGTACTAGAAATCAAACAGGTTATTTGATCGTATCTCAGCTCGCAAGATTACTAAAGGTGGATCATAAAACAGTAAGATTATGGGTGGAAAATCATGACCTAAAATGTGTAGCAAGAGCTACGAGGTTTTTAAGGAAATTTTACTTTATTCATCCTGAGGATTTTTGGAATTGGGCTGAAGTTAATAAAGAAAAAGTAGACTTTTCAAGAATTGAACCAAAGACAATCCTCCCTGAGCCTGAATGGTTTGAAGCTGAAAGAGAAACCCATAAAGTCATAACATATAAAAAGTGGACGATTAAAGAAGAAAAAGAACTTTTAATGATGTTGTCAAATGGCTCTTCCTTAAAGGATGCTGCTAGAAGGTTAAACCGCTCGGTCATTAGTATTCAAAGGAAATACAGTAGATTAAATAAGTTTTAAGTGCTGAAGAATAGCGGGAATTAATTTCAGGTTTTAATAAGTAAGGACTGTTCTTGATAAACGATGAGAGCAGTCCTTACTTTTGAGAAATAAATAGGAGAAAAGAACTATACATAAATACCTGAATTTTCAAATAATATTTGACCTTTGGTTTCAATCTGTTTAAAATTTATATGACAAAAGACCTAAGAAGGTGGATATAATTTGAAAATCGAAAGTGTTATCCGTTTAGTTAACACAATGGTTTCTGAAAAAAATTTCCCGAATGCAAGAAAAATGATAATCAATGAATGGAATCGTTTAACAGAGGCTCATAATTATGTTCACCTAAATTCGAATGCACAACAGTTTATAAAAATAATAAAAGAAGAGCACGAGCAAGGTACCTTTGAAAATCTAACGGATTCAGATAAAAAGATCCTTATTTTAGTAAACAGGTATGTTAAAGAACTACAACTTCGTACTGCGAAAAGAATTTGCGAAGAACATCGGGCTTTATTGGAAAGACCTGAGGCTCAAAAATGGCTAACCTCAGATGCTAGATACATGTATGAGATTTGGAAAAAATCTGTCTAATTCAGATTTTATTTTTTTTATTTCATCGTTTGTGTCGGAATTCGAATACAATCGTTTTTTTGCGAAATGATAGCCACTACCTCCGCATAATGCACTCATACCATAAACAAGTGACATCCCCGCCTATTTCATTTAAAATGGAAATTACAAAGATCAGGACAGGATGGTAAAAATATATGAAAACGGCGATTGTAACTGATAGTACAGCTTACATTCCAAAGGAACTCCGTGAAAAACTTAATATACATATGATTCCGCTTAGTGTCGTATTTGGCAATGAAACCTATCGTGAGGAAGTCGATATTACGGCTGAGGCGTTTTACGAGGAGTTAAAGGCACGTAAGGATTTGCCAACCACTTCACAGCCGCCGATTGGTGAGTTTGTTGAGCTATTTGAAAAGCTGGGTCGGGAGAACGATGCTGTCGTTAGTATTCACTTATCTAGTGGAATTAGTGGGACCTATCAAGGTGCAGTGACTGCTGGTGAAATGGTCGAAGGTGTGAAGGTATATGCATTTGATTCTGAAATCAGTTGTATTGTGCAGGGCTTCTATGCGTTAGAGGCAGCGGAAATGGCGAATGAAGGAAAACCTGTTGAAGAAATTATGGGGCGACTAGTAGAAATGAAAATGTCAATGAGAGCGTATTTTATGGTGGATGACCTCACAAATCTTCAGCGAGGTGGTCGCTTGAGCGGTGCTGCTGCATTTGTCGGCAGCTTGTTACAGGTGAAGCCAATCCTTCATTTTGAGGACAAAGTCATTGTACCTTTTGAAAAAATCCGCACACGTAAAAAGGCGTTGAACCGCGTATTTGAGTTGTTTGATGAAGATGCAAGCCAAGGTGTGCCGATGCGTGCAGCGCTGATTCATGGCAATATAGAAGAAGAAGCGAAGGAATTGAAGGCTGAACTTGAAAAGAAATACCCACATGTTGAATTTTTGCTAAGCTATTTTGGACCTGTTATTGGAACCCATCTAGGCGAAGGTGCGATTGGGTTAGGGTGGTATAAGAAATAAAGAATTGGCGCCGTGCTAGGCTGCGGCGCTGTTTTAAAAGATAAAAAAGTATATGATTCTGTACTTAGTTTTAAATGTCTAGCTTCAGGCGCCATCGGCTGAGGTCACAATTCAATCGCTTCTGAAGGCAAAATACGCCTTCTATCAGCGCCTGTCTTGTGCTTGTCGCCGATAGACGGGCGCCTTGCGCTTTTCTAATAAAAAAAGAAATTAGGATATGCTCCTAATTTTTAAGTAAATGTTCATTTTGAGTGGTTTTTTCTTTATTTTCTTCTACAGGAACTTTTCTGTACTCATAGCTGCTGTACAGGCTAAGCACAACAAAATAGACTAACAACAGAACAGTCCATGTTGAGGACGTAATTTGAATTTTCTCCTGAAATAAAACCGCCAGAGCTCCTATGAGTAGAATCGAACCGATGCAAAGCAACAACCCGTGCTTTATAACCCATTTCATCATATCAATCCCTACCTTTCACTATTTAATCTCCCCAATAATTGGATTATTAAACATAAAATTAAGGAGTGAGGGGTGAATACTGCCTAACGCAACCACTAGATTTTAGGATATCAACCCAAAACTTGATTATATCGGTCCAAACTTTTAAATATATCGACCCAAATCCTGAAAATATCAACCCAAACTTTAAATATATCGACCCATGTCCTGAATATATCAATCCAAAATAAAAAAATGGAGGTCCTTTATGAGATTTTTATTAGAAAACGAAAAATTAATCCCCGAACAACTATCAGACAAGCCTGGTGCCAAGCGAATTACCGATTTTGAAACAGGCTATCTGCAGCCACTGAATCCCACATTTAATTACTCCTCAGAACTCCAACATTTACTCCACGGCAAGCAACTCCTACTCGAAGAAATCCCTTTTTCCCTTGAAGTCATCCATCATCACTATTTGAATGGTTATTTGCAATATCGAAAATGCATCGCAAAAACGAAGGATGGTTATGATTGTGTAAGATGCGGGAATTCCAATCAAAAGCTTTTCGCTTCGTTTGGCTGTGCAAGATGTAAAAATGAATGCGCATATTGCAGGAAGTGCATCAATATGGGGCGGATGAGTGAATGTACGGTTTTGGTGAGTTGGACTGGCCCAAGTCCAAAAGTAGGGATTTTGGGTAAGCCACTTGCGTGGGAAGGAATGCTTTCTCCGGGACAGCAAAGGGCTTCAACAGGGTTAATGAAAGCAGTTCAGGAAGATGACCAGTTGCTGATCTGGGCGGTTTGTGGAGCGGGGAAAACAGAAATTCTTTTTGAGGGAATTGAAACGGCACTTCAGGCCGGTAAAAAGGTTTGCCTTGCCACACCGCGAACGGATGTCGTGATCGAACTTGCGCCCCGGATAAAATCTGCATTCCCCGGAATAGATGTCATCGCCTTGTATGGTGGAAGTGAGGACCGCAACAAGACTGCCCCGATCACCCTTGCCACAACCCACCAACTACTCCGTTATTACAAATCCTTTGATATGATCATCATCGATGAGGTCGATGCCTTTCCGTATTCAGTCGAGCCAATGCTGCAATATGCTGTCAATCAATCGAAAAAGGAGATCTCCTCGACCATCTACCTTACCGCAACGCCCAATCAGACCTGGAAAAATGAAATCGCAGCGGGTAAAAGAAAAGCAGTAACGATTCCAGCGAGGTACCACCGTTATGCATTACCAGTTCCGGAATTAAGATGGTGTGGAAACTGGGAGAAAATCTTGAAAAAGAAGAGGCTCCCACGGAATGTGATGGCATGGATTAAGGAGCACCTCGAAATCGGCAAGCAAGCCTTCCTATTTGTGCCGCGGATTACCTATCTAGAAAGCATTGTAGCTATTTTACAATCTCTTGATCCCCGAATTGAAGGCGTCCATGCCGAGGACCCCAACCGAAAAGACAAGGTGGCACGCTTCCGCTCCGGAGAAATCCCAATTCTTGTGACAACGACCATTTTAGAAAGAGGCGTAACTGTTCCTAATATTGACGTCGCAGTCTTGGGTGCGGAGGATAAAATTTTTACAGAGAGTGCTTTGGTGCAGATTTCAGGTCGGGTTGGGCGCAGTGCCCAATTTCCAACCGGCGAAATTCTGTTTTTCCACTACGGCAAAACAAGGGAAATGATCAAGGCAAAACAACATATCGAAAAAATGAATAAAGAAGCCAGCCAAAACGGCTTCATTGATTGATTTCGGAGCCCATTTTTATTATGATTAAAGGTAACAGACAACGAACGGATGAGGCGGTGATTTCCAGTGAAAAAGGTTGTTTATACAATTGCATGTTTATTCATCATCGGCGGTGTTTCATTGACAGGATACTCGGTTTTTCAAATTTGGGATTCGAATCAGTCACAAAAAAATGCATTGGTTCAGGCGGAAGAGCTCCTAAAAACACCTCCAACTAAGGAGACAGCAGAAAAAGAAATTGTCGTTCCAACCTTCGAAAAAGGCGATACAATGGGTGTTTTAGAGGTTCCAAAATTGGGTAAAAAAATACCGATCATCGAAGGAACGGATGAAAAGGAACTGGAAATAGGTGTCGGACATTACCTTGGTACTGCGCTACCGACCCAAAATGATCAAATCGTTCTATCGGGTCACCGTGATACAGTTTTTAGGCGATTTAATGAGCTCGAAATCGGTGACACATTTGTGGTGCAATTAGAATATGGCGAGTTCACATATGAAATTGTCGATACGAAAATCGTAGATGCGGACGATCGAACCATCATCAAATCAACGGCGCCAAACGAGGAGCTCGTTGTAACCACCTGTTATCCATTCGGATACATCGGAAATGCACCAGATCGATTCATTTTTTATGGCAAAAAGGTAGATTAAGATTTAAGACCCCTATGTTGGATGAAGAATCCAGTTTAGGGGTTTTTGTATAAACAAAACTATTTCCAATTAATGTTTATTGTGTGATAATAAAAAAAGATAGAGTGAATGGGGAGATTCGTGTGAAGGTCTTTAATGCAATGGAGCCACTTGTAGCTGAAGCAATAAATGAAAACTGGTCTGAATATAGCTTGCCCTGCAAATGCGAACAATGTAAAAATGATGTATTTGCCCTCACCTTAAATAATCTAACACCTCGCTATGTATCGAAGGATAACGGTGTCGCGTATGTCCGCGCCCAATATTTTAATAAACAAATGATGGCTAATATCTACGTGAAAATCGCAGAGGCCGTGAACATCGTCGGAAAAAATCCTCAATGCGAAAATGTGAAAAGGAGCTAAAACGATGTCTACATGTATGCTTTGTCACACCCATTTTGAAGAAGTGGATTCCTGGTCGACATTGTTTTCGTTGGCCGAACCAGACCCACTTTGCTCTACATGCAGTGATAAATTTAAAAAAGTTGATGGTGAACTTTGTGAAACTTGCGGTCGCCCTTTTTTAGAACTGTCCGATGAATATCGTGAAGGAAATCTCTGTTACGACTGTGTCCGGTGGGAAAAGGATGCGAGGTGGCAAGGTGTGCTTACGATGAACCGGTCGATTTACCTCTATAATAACTTTGCAAAAGATGTTATCTCCCTCTACAAATTCCGCGGTGACTACGTCATTTCCGCTATTTTTAAAACACCTCTGAAAAAAGCCTTCAAAACTCATTTTAATCCTTCTTATTTAGTAGTTCCAATCCCATTAAGTGACGAACGTTTGTATGAGCGCGGGTTCAACCAGGCTAAGGCATTGGCCGGATTGTTGGACGTGCCGGTGCATGAAGTGTTAGCGCGGACTCATTTGGAGAAACAATCGAAAAAGAGCCGTGATGAACGAATTTCGGGGGGAAATGTGTTCCGAGTGATTGACGTGGTTAAGGATAAAGATATTTTACTGGTAGATGATATTTATACTACTGGGTCGACATTAAGGCATGCAGCTGCAGTGCTGATAGAGGCGGGGGCGAAGTCGGTATCCTCGTTGACGTTGATGAGGGGGTGAGAAATACAAATGATAAAAGGAAATGCTATAATATTACCAACTAAACTATAGGAGTGATTTTAATGAAGCCACTTAAAATTGAAGATCAGGAATTAAAAAAAGCTATCACATCAGGAAATTATTACTTGGAGGTTGGAAAAAGAAAATTTATGTTACTTGAAGTAGAAGAGATCAATGATTCAAATGTTTATCATGTAACTGACGATGAAGAAAAAAAACAATTATTAAAAGCTCTAAACGAAGACAATCCAATTTTGTCGAATGAAGAAGTTACAAGATTGTTGGAGGAAAAATGATGGAAGTTTATTGGAGTAATTCAGCATTACAATCATTATATGAATTAGATGATTGGCGATTAACATTGGATTTACCGAAGATAGGAAAGTTCCTACAAAAAAATATTTACAGTTACTATAGTGAACAGGATTTTTCCTTTTATATCCCTGGAAAGATAGTGTTTATTGATGGAATGCCTGTTGAACTTAGAATGGTATTATTATCAGTTGGTAGGTCCGAACTATATAAAGTATTTTATCGCATTAGATCCGGATATATAGAAATATTTTATGTAAAACATCCACGTCAAAAACCCCTAACATAAATCTACAAAATAATCCCACAAAAAAAATGAACTTTCATCTACACTTGAACTTTCAATTCTATTTCAAAAATCTGTCACTATAAACTCCCCCGAAAACACCGATATAATAGATAGAAAAAGGTGTTTAAGGAGTGAATCAACATGGGAGAATTATTGAATTGCCCAAATTGCGGCAGTCTTTATGTAAAAACAAATCTACGTGATGTATGTGAAAAATGCTATAAAGAAGAAGAAATTGCGTTTGAAACAGTTTATTCATTTATTCGTAAAAAAGAAAATCGTACTGCAACCATTTTTGAGGCATCAGAAGGAACTGGCGTTGAAGAAGAATTAATCATCAAATTCATCCGAATAGGAAAATTGAAACTAGCGCAATTCCCAAACCTTGGATATCCATGCCAAAAATGTCGCACCATAATCCGTGAAGGGATTTTATGCGACGACTGTTCAAAGGAACTTCGTAGTGAATTATCAACGTTTGAACAGGAAGAGGAACGAAAGAAAGAAATACGGGAACGTGAAAAAAGAACGTATTATGCAGATTAAATATCTAAACATTTTCATGACTTTGCCGATATAAAAGAAAAAGACATGACGAACGGAAAAGAAAGTGAGGTTTTACCATGAAAATTAACCAGTTCGGACCGGTTGGAATGAATCCATATAAAAATCAAATGAACAAGATTGCTGCGACAGAAAAATCAATACAGACAGATAAGGTTGAAATTTCTTCAGCGGCAAAACAACTACAAGAAACTTCACCAATCACAGTTGCACGCCAACAAAAAGTTGAAGCACTAAAACAACAGGTGCAAGATGGAACTTATAAGGTGAACGTTGAGGATACTGCGAAAAGTTTATACAATTTTTATTTTAAAAAGTAATTTGAGAATGGAGGGTCATTATGTCAGCTGAAAACTTAGCCGTGTTGCTCAAAAAAATACTTATTTTACACCAAAACTTACTTAAGCTATCTGAGCGAAAAACAGACATATTGAAAAAAGGCGACATTGATGACCTCAACGAACAAATGAAGGAAGAACAGAAATACATTTTAACAATCAGGCAATTGGAAAATGAACGGTTTGGAATTGTTGATAAAATACTTGGACCCCGTGTTCAGGAAAAGACAATATCGAAGTGTATTGAGGCTGCAAGTGAACTGATTCGTTCGGAATTAACGGGACTACATGAGGAATTGGTTAAAGTGACTAGTGAATTAAAGACCGTTAACGAATTAAATCAGCAGCTCACACATCAATCCTTGCAGTACGTGAATATGTCGTTGGACATGCTTCTACCACAGGAGCAAAGTGCGGGCTACGGAAACCCAGCTGGAACAAAAGAGAAAAAGCAAACACGCTCGATGTTTGATTCAAAGGCTTAGACAAAACGGAGGATGGAAAAATGGTATCAACCTTTCATGGACTAGAAACAGCACGCCGCGGCATGATGACCCAGCAAAGTGCGCTATATACAACTGGACATAATATCGCAAACGCGAGCACACCTGGCTACACAAGGCAGCGCGTTAATTTCACCCAGACAAATCCATACCCATCTCCTGGTTTAAATACAGCGAAAATTCCTGGACAGGTTGGAACAGGTGTTGAGGCTGGTACGATTCAACGTGTACGTGAAAGCTTTTTGGACGTTCAATTCCGCGGGGAGCAAACGAAAACAAGCTACTGGGACACTCGTGCAAATGCATTAGGCAAGATGGAAGAAATCTTGAATGAGCCATCTAAAACAGGACTTGCGAACACATTGAATCAATTTTGGCAATCATTACAGGATTTAGCTGCAAACCCAGAAGACCAAGGTGCACGTTCGGTAGTGCGGCAACGCGGTGTAATGGTAGCAAACACATTCAACTATCTATCAAACTCGTTAACGGCAATAAAAGACGACTTCGGCAAACAAATCAGTGTAACTGTGAAAGCAGTAAACTCGCTTTCTGATCAAATTAGTAAAATTAATAAGCAAATTTCTGAGATTGAGCCGGTTGGGTATCTACCAAATGATTTATATGATGAGCGCGATCGGTTAATTGATGAGTTATCTAAATATGTGGAGATTAAGGTTCATCCACCAAAAAGTAGTGGTGGCGATTCCTTACCTGTTGCTGAGGGAATTTTAGATATTTCGATTGTTGGCCCGAACGGTGCAGAGGAAAAACTAATTGAAGGAAGTAAGTTTAAAGAAATTTCCGTAGATCCTGCGACCGACTCTGATAATGATGGTGTAAACGATCAGCTAACTGGACCACTTACGAGTATTCAATTGAGCGGACAAGCTATTTCTTTTATGCCAAGCGGTGAGATGAAGGGGTTAATCGAATCCTATGGATATATGGATGGTAGCGTGGAAAAAGGAATCTACTCCAAAATGCTAGATGATTTGGATAAAATGGCGTATTCATTTGCCAACCAATTTAATAACGTGCATAACCAAGGTTACACATTGAAAACCTCAACAGAGGATAGTGTGCAAGGTGGGGACTTCTTTGTTCCGTTTACAGGAACCGGTGCAAATGCACATAAAGGGGCTGCAGCGACCATTAGTGTTTCTTCAAACATTGAGAATTTAAGTCATATTGCCGTATCGACTGTTGAGGGTGAATCTGGAAATGGCTACAATGCGACTAATCTTGCAAATGTGAAAAATGCTGATTTCGGCAAATTGGCTGGATTTCCGATTACTGCTGGAAGTATCCAGTCGTTCTATGAGTCTCTCATTGGCTCAATGGGAGTCGATTCACAAGAGGCTATTCGAATGGCAGATAATTCATCTGTGTTGAAGGATTCAGTGGATAACCGTCGTCAATCCGTTTCGGCGGTATCATTAGATGAAGAAATGACAAACATGATCAAATTCCAACATGCATACAATGGTTCGGCAAGAATGATAACAGTGTTGGATGAGATGCTTGATAGAATTATAAACGGTCTAGGTACTGGTGGAAGGTAGGTGTAACAAATGCGCGTAACACAATCCATGCTAACAAATAACATGCTGCGAAACTTAAGCAGCAGTTACGAAAGACTTGGTAAATACCAGGATCAATTGAATACCCAAAAAAAAATCACAAAGCCATCGGATGATCCAGTTGTGGCGATCAAAGGTATGCGGTATCGTACAGACCTTGCTGAAATTGAGCAGTACCAGCGTAGCCTATCCGAAGCATACACTTGGATGGAATCTGCAGATGATTCGATGGAAAAGATGACCCAGGCACTTCATCGTGTAAGGGAGCTAACTGTTCAAGCAAGCACAGGCACAAATGGACGGGATGAAAAGGCAAATATTGCAGTAGAAGTGGAACAATTAAAACAGCATATTGCAACTATTGCTAATACAAAAGTTGGTAATAAATATATTTTCAACGGTACAAATACTACTGAAGCACCGGTAGATTTAATTACTAATACTATTTCATCATCTACTAATGATGTTTTACTTGAGGTTTCTAAGGGTGTTCATATTAATGTGAATGTGAAATCTTCCGACCTATTAAAAGGTAGTAATACAAATGACATTTTTACTGAGCTTGATAATCTGATAATTGATCTTAAATCCGATGGTGATGTCGGAAAGTACCTCGATTCTCTAGATTCACACGTTTCAAATGTTGTTGCAAACCGAGCGGATCTTGGGGCAAGATACAATCGTATTGAGCTCATTGATGATAGACTAGGTTCACAAGAGGTAATTGCAAATAAAATTATCTCAGAAAACGAAGATGCCGAAATGGAAAAGGTTATAATGGGTCTAACTACTGCTGAAGCAGTACATCGTGCAGCACTCGGAGTTGGCTCAAGAATTATACAACCAACACTTATGGACTTTTTACGCTAAGCTATCTTATTTAAGGTAGCTTTTTTGATAGGAGAGATTTGATGCAGTTAGCACAAATTCGATTAGAATCTCAAAATGCGAAAATTGGAATTTGGACAACCCAACCTGTTCAAGAAATTCAGCAACCCAAGGCTGACCTTTCGATTGAACAGCCTAAAGCCGATTTGGAAATCCAAACTACACCTGGAAAACTAACAATTGATCAAACAGAAGCATGGGCCGACATGGATTTGAAGCATATTTCCCGACGTGTTACAGAGGCAGCAGACCAAGGTTATCAAGATTCCCTTGAAGGAATTGCGAGGCGAGCGCAAGAAGGTAACGAACTAATGAAAATTGAACATGGTGGAAATCCAATTGCTCAAATTTCCAAAAGTAACAGTGAAGGGCCAGAACTCCAATTTAATATTGGATGGATACCGTCCCACTTTAGTGTGAAGACTAGTTATGACCCTGCAGAGGTAGAAATTCAGGTCAAAGTGAACAAGCCTATCATCAATTCAAGCATAAATAAGCCAATTCACGAGTATACACCCGGTAAAGTGGACGTTAGTCTTGAACAGAGACAGTCCCTGAATATTGATTTTACTAATTTAAAATATATCGGTGTAAACTACGAGCAAGAGATCTAATATAAGGTTGTGGAAAAATGGAAACAAAATATCATAGTGAGATACATATTGAGGAAAATGAAATTATTACATTTTCGAAGGGAATACCAGGGTTTTTAGATGAAAATAAATTTGTGATTCTCCCATTTGGCGAGGATACAGGAGTCTCCGTTATGCAGTCTGTGAGCAATCCGCAGCTAGCGTTTGTAGTAACTAATCCGTTTTTCTTTTATAAGGAATACGATTTTAAGATTGATGACCAAGTGGTTGAACAGCTTCAATTAGATTCAGATAAGGATGTAACTGTGTATGTTATTTTAACTTTACAGGATCCATTTGAAAAAACAACAGCTAACCTCCAAGCACCTGTTGTTATAAACAATAAAAAGCAATTAGGTAAACAGGTTATCCTAACAAATACTTCATACCAAACGAAACACGCCATATTTGAAAAAGTGTCTGCTAAATAGGAGGTGGGAGAATGCTTGTATTAACTAGGAAAGTAAATGAGTCGATAAAAATTGGTGATGATATTGAAATTACCATATTATCGGTGAGTGGAGAGCAGATTAAAATCGGAATAGATGCACCGCGCAATGTTGAAATACATCGAAAAGAAGTCTATCTCGAAATTCAAAATGAAAACAACCAAGCCTCCCAAACCTCATTAGATTTATTGAAGCAATTAAATATTAACTTTAAAAATACCCGTTAATCTTATATAGATATCGGGTATTTTTTATGTGCAAAAATTTTCTGAGAAAAAGCTAAGAATCTATTAAACAAATAAAAAACTTGTCGATATAAAGTATGTAAACCAAATACGTACAAAAGGCGGCCGACTTTCGTACTATTTGTAAATATCAAATTCCACAAGGACGTGGGATACAAACATTCAAGGAGGAAAAAGGAAATGAGAATTAATCACAATATTGCAGCACTTAACACGCATCGTCAGTTGAATACTGCATCAACTAATCAATCTAAATCAATGGAGAAATTAGCTTCAGGTCTTCGTATTAACAAAGCTGGAGATGACGCAGCTGGTCTTGCAATCTCTGAAAAAATGCGTGGACAAATCCGTGGTTTAGACATGGCGTCTAAAAACTCTCAAGATGCTATTTCTTTAATCCAAACAGCTGAAGGTGCATTAAATGAAACACACTCAATTCTTCAACGTATGCGTGAATTATCTGTTCAAGGTGCTAACGACACTAACGTAACGGAAGATAGAGCAGCTATCCAAGAAGAGTTAGATGAATTAAAGAAAGAAATTAACCGTATTGCAGATACAACTGAGTTTAACAAACAAACACTACTTAGTGGTGGTCTAGGTGGTGTTGTTGATCAAAATGCAGCAACAACAACTGTATTAGCGAAAACTGGTGTAGCAAGTGCAACAACAAATGGTGCCATTGCAGATATTTATACAATTACAGCAAATGCTGGCGAATTAACAATGAAAAACAGTGCTGGAACTAAAACTCAAACAATTGCAAATGCTGCAGGAGCACAAGATTTAAACTTCTCTGACTTTGGAATTACAATTAAAACAAATGCTGGATACTCAGCAGATGCAGCTGTTGGTGATGTAAAAGTGGTAGCAGGTTCAGTTACTTTCCAAATCGGTGCTAATGAAGACCAAAACTTAAGTTTAAATATTAATAGTATGAGAACTGATGGTACAGCTTTAGATTTAGAAGCTGCTGGTAAAGTTGATGTAACTGATCATGATGCTGCTAAAAAATCTATTTCAAACATTGATAAAGCTATTGAAAATGTTTCGAAAGAACGTTCTAAATTAGGTGCTTATCAAAATCGTTTAGAGCACACAATCAATAACTTAAATACATCATCTGAAAACTTAACTGCAGCGGAATCTCGTATCCGTGACGTTGATATGGCGAAAGAAATGATGGAACAAACAAAGAATTCTATTCTTTCTCAAGCAGCACAAGCAATGTTGGCTCAATCCAATCAAATGCCTCAAGGTGTTTTACAACTCTTGAGATAATGATTGAAGGGCGTCTAGCATGGTAACAGGCTAGAGTATAACTGGGTGAATTGCTGGAACTTCCTAAAGCTTTATCAACCACAACGTAACAGGAAACAGTAAGCGTGAAGGTTAAAAATGGTGAAGATGAAACAATGGATAATCAGCAGCCAAGCTCCTGTCTCGAAAGAGTGGAGAAGGTTCAACGACTAGAGAAGTACGGTCTAAGGCGAAAGCTATGACTATGAATCTCGTAGGGCAGTAAATACTGTTCGAAGTGCCCAGCTCCATGAAAAAACATGGATGAAGATATAGTCTATTCTGTAATCGAAAGATACAGCCGCAAAGCAAGCGAACCAACAACCACAAGGAGTTTTACAACTTCTTCGTTAATTTTAAACTTTTTAGAAGGGACTCTAGTTTTTTTACTAGGGTCTTTTTTAACAATTATAGTGAAGGAAAAAAATAATGAATAGAATATTAGACATAGATATGGACTTTTTTTGGATAAAATTGCTACAGAGAAAACTGGGGATGATAGATTAGATGAAAATGAGTATATTCCATGGAATGAAAAGGATTTTCGGCTATTTTTGGAGCAAAAATGTAAATTAAGTAAAGGGAATAAAATCATGGATAGAATAATAAAAGAACATGATCAGGCATTTTATTTTTGGGAAGAACTAATAGGAATGAAACTTATTGAATTTCCTTTTTATGTGACACATATTGATGCCCATACTGATCTAAAAGCAGGTTATCCAAGTAATGCTTTGAATTATATTTTGGAAAATCTACTTCACATCCCTATCTCTAGAAGGCTAAAAGAGTTTAATCGAAATGAAATGGGTCCTGCTAATTATCTATCATTTGCAATAGCATGTGGTTTATTTAATAATGTAGAGTTAGTCATTCATCCTGACTTTACATACTGTGATTTACCTATTCTTTTGTTTAAAGACTGTACTATAGATAGTGGAAAATTAGAAATGAAAGCTTACGAAAATAAGGTTTTACAATATAGTAATTTCAATAATCCAATTTCCAAAGATCAAGAAATTCCTTTTCAAATAAATCCACTTAAAAAATTTCAGTCTCAAGATCACTATGATTTTCTTATCTTTTGTCAATCACTTGGATACACACCTAAAACAGCTGACTTCATGATTGAAATAATCAAAGAATATATCGTTAAAGTATAGATTCTTGAATGAGTATCATTATCCTCCGAAATAGGCTAATTAGTTTAGGGAAATGCAATAGAAGCATTAATCAAGTTAATATTTAATCTTACTACAATATAGAAAAGTATGACAAAATTTTTCGATAATGGAGGAAACCTCAATGTCAGCTGTAAAAAAATAAATCCAAGAAATTGAAGGTCTGTCGAAAGAAGAGAAGGAAGAAGTTTTAAAGGAATTGCAGGATAAATACTTTAACTTATCAGGTGATTCATTTATTGTAGGCGAAAATTATAAATTTTGGTTAAATGAGAAGGACGAAGAATAGGAATCAGAAGTTTAAACAAGGTGAGGTTAAGATTGCCAAAGTATATTTGCGGTATTCAACCATTTCTTTGGAGGAACCAATGGATAAAGAGGCACGGGAACATAAACAATTTCTTGAACAACAGCTTAACTGGTGTAAAAAACAAGATCGTATTTTAGAAGAGATAGAAAGGAAGCTTCATGAAATGAAAAAAATTGCTCAATACACTCTTGATCATGAACTTTCAGCAATAGAAATTGAACAGTTGAACAGTCAATTGAATGCATTGAAAAGAGAAGTGCATTTTTTGGAAAAGCAATTACAATCTGTTGTCCATTAGAAGGAGAAAGGTGGTATTTTCGTGGATATCGCATTAATGTCAATGGTATTAAGTCAAGGACAAGTCCAGCAAGAGGCTTCGATTTCTGTTATGAAAATGGCAATGGAAAATGCTGAACAGCAAGAAGACGCTATTCAGTAGTTCTTGAATACGAATGACGCAACTACTATGAAACATTCTGCTCAGCCGCATCTGGGTGGAAGTATTGATTTGAAAATATGAATTAAGTCTACGTTACAACGCCTGGAAAATTATGATTTCAAATAAAAGGCTACTGTGACCACCCGAATTTTGGGCGTGGGGGGAGATAAAAAATAAATTACGGTTATACATAGTAAGCATTGGAAAGGGGATGAAAATTAAGTTAAACTAAGAAATAAGAATGGTTAACGTTCCCCAACATTCATGAACAATCATTGAACAACTTTAAAAGAAGAGGTGGATTTTTGTGTCAGATAATTTATATGATTTTTTGAAAAAGAAAAAAACAGAGTATAATCAAGAACAGATGGACTGGAATAAGGTTAAAGAAGAATGGGTTCAACAGTTAGTGGTATTTATGGATACTATAAAAAATTGGTTGAAACAGCCGAAAGAGGAAGGTTTAATTGAGATTATAGAGCGTGAACTAGAAATTTCAGAGGAACATATTGGAAAATATAAAGCCCCTACACTGGAACTAGTTATTGGAACAGAAGCCATCAAAATTACTCCCATTGGGCGTTTTATTATTGGAGCAAGTGGAAGGGTAGATATAAGTTCTTATATAAATCGCTTTAATGTTTTTTCACCACTCTGAAAAAGGTTGGATTTATAGAAATGAGGGGCAAAAGGGAAGTTTTCAGCCGCTAACTGAAGAAAATTTTACAAAGATGTTAAAGGAACTTGTCTAATGCAAACTGAATTAGATAAAGTAATGGACTGGTATCAAATAAATTTGGACTGTCAAAAAGCAATGAAAATAATCATTAGAAAAAACCCTGAATCAATCCCTCTTCAAAGCCTTTTAGTTACAAAGGAAGTAAAAGAAACAACGAAATTATTAGATAAATCTATATCTGAATTAAATGATTTAACGATTGTTTCACTTGTCTCTATCTTCGAACAAACAATGCTAGACCTTCTACGAAATTATATTCACTTCCAACTTTATTCAAATGATAATCTTACTAAGAATATAAGCAGATACACACTTCGACAGTTTGAACGCGGTCGCTTTAGTGAAATTATTGAATTATTTAAGCCAATCGTGGATTCTCAATTAATTGGAATGGTAAAGCAAGTCTACGAGTATCGGAACTGGGTTGCTCATGGAAAACAACCTGAAAAAACACCATCTAAAATAGATCCTATATCTGCATATGAACGCTTATCTGATTTTTTAAGTAAAGTTACTTTTAATCCTTCATATAAAGTAGTCAATTGAGTCAATGGGTTTGTAGGTTATTGTCGGAGACATTGCTGGTTGAAAATGATCCGTTATCTGAGTGCTTTTTTATTTGAATGTAACGGAGTACAATGTAAATTAGAATTGATAAAAGGGAGGTTAAACCTAATGAGTTTAAGAGATTTGGAAAAATTTTTAAATCAGGATAATAAGCAGGGAGAACTAGCAGTTGATTGGGATTGTGAAAAACAATTTTGGCTCGATGCAGTTGATAAATTGTATAAGGATATTGTTACCTGGTTAGAGCCTTTACGTGAAAACCCTAATTTTAAGATCAGATTTGAAAAAATCGTATTACAAGAAGAAGAAATTGGTGCATATGAGGTCAATAGAATGATCATTAATTTGAAAGGTCATAAGGCTATATTAGAACCACTTGGTACAATTGTGATTGGTTCCAAAGGACGTATTGATCTTCAAGGAACAAATGGATCTGTTAAATTTACTTTTGTGGATAAACGATTAACTCGGACCAAAGTTACTGTAAACATTAATACTGAAAAAGAGCACGTAGAACAAGGACAAAACAAGCATTTCGAATCAGAAACTCCTGAATATGAATGGAAAATTATGACTCCAGCGCCAAATGTACAATACTTACCTTTGAACTAAGAAACTTTTTCACATGCTTTATTAGGGGTAATTAAACATGATTAGTGGAAATCAAAACTTTTCAGGTGAAAATCAAGATATTCAAGATATAGGACAATGGTATGGAATAAATGTAGAAGCCATAAAGAGATACAAAAAATATATACTTAGTTTTTTTCACACTGATGAAAATATTCCAGAACAATTTTTGGGGATGACAGTAAATCAGGTAAATGAGCATTTTACTGCCCTTTTAAGAGAAGTCGAAAATTCATTTAGTTTAAATGCTGTAGCAGCAATTGAAGCGAAGTTTCGAATTGATTATATTGTGAGATCTACCAAAAGTTAAAAGACGATTTAAGTCGTGAGTTTAGGGTTATATTTAAAGAAAGAAGTCAGCGTGTCGGATTAGAAGATGAAATTCTAGAACTGTGGAAAAAACACTTACCCGAATATAAGGCCTTAATAAGCACCTATATCCAGTCCCTAAAATATCGCCATTGGTTAGCACATGGTCGTTATTGAAGGCCGAAATATGGTCGAAACTATGATTTTACTTTAATATATGTCATTTGTAACCAAATAGAAACTAGCATTCCGTTTAACTATTAATTTATATATTGCCTTTTATTATTTCTATATCTACTTTCTTTGAAACTTCTTAACCCCCAAGATAATCGTCATCCTTACATGCCTGTTTTTGGACTCTCTCCAAAAATGATTCTAAAATCCATTAAGAAATCCATTTTCCCTCCGATATAACTAATAAAGGTCCGATCGTTTAGGAGGAAATGATATGTCGATCGATAAAATCTCTTCTAGTACAACGATGAACTTCAACACAGACTACTTTCAATCAAAAAAATCATATGAAACTGAAAACAAAGGGGAAGATCTTTCTAGCCCCCAGCAAAATGTAAAACAAAATGAAAAACAAGACTCAAAAGAAAACGTTAAACAGGTGATTAATAGCCTGAATAAATTTTTGGAACCGAATCATACTTCTTTAAAGTTCGAGCTGCATGAAAAACTTAATGAGTATTACGTAACAATCGTAGATGATAAGACTCATGAAGTCGTTCGGGAGATTCCTTCTAAGAAAATATTAGATATCTATGCAGCGATGACGGAGTTTCTTGGTTTTGTCGTAGATAAAAAGATTTAAAGGCGGTGAGCACCAATGAATATGCGTATTGGTGGATTGGCGAGTGGGATGGATATCGACAGCCTAGTTAAGGACTTAATGAAGGCTGAGCGAATTCCACTTAATAAATTGAATCAACAAAAGCAGATACTAGAATGGCAACGTGACGATTACCGGAGCATGAATTCTCTACTTCTCTCTTTACGTGATCTTTCATTTAATATGAAGCTTTCGTCTACCTATCGTGCGAAGAACACAACTTCCTCTAACGAGAGTAAGGTGACGGCAACAGCAAGTGCTGCTGCTGGAAATGTGTCTTACACATTATCCAAGGTAGACAAGCTTGCGACAGCAGCGACAAAGGTAAGTCCTGATGGCGGAGTGACAAAGGTTGGGCAAACACTAGACACAAGTGCTAGCATTTGGAGCCAAAAGGCTAATTTCAACGATACTGGATTTAACTGGAAAAGGGGCGGACTTGCAAAGGATACAATGACAATTACAGATCCTTCTGAGCCTATCAAACTTAGTAAAACCAACTTTAAAATAGATTCAACATCCATTTCAACAATGCAAGTCAAGGTAAATGGGGCATCTTACAATGTATTTGCGGATGAAACGTCTTTTAATAATTCGACTGAAAAAAATAAGGTTTATTTAGCCTCAGATGGTACCCTAGCTTTTTCAAATCCGCTAGCAAAAGGCAGCAAAGTTTCTGTTGATTATTTTATCGAAAACTACTCTCAAGAAATAACGGTTCCTAAGGGGTCAGATACTAATACATTTCAACTCGCCAAGGGTTCAATTGTTATTGATGATACATTATCTATTAAATTAAACGGGAATACCTACAATCCTGTTTTTACTGAGGGCGAATTAACAGATTCAACTGTTTTTGTGGACACCGAAACCGGAAAAATAAAGTTTTCAAAGAATCTATCAGAAGGCGATGTCATCAAAGCAGATTATAAACAGAACTATTTTTCCTTCGGTCTTGAAACCTTCAATGAAAAAGGAGAATCCGTGCAGGAAAAGTTTTCAGTGGAAGGCTCTAGCTCCTTTTCAAGTATTATCAATCGGATTAGCGCCTCATCTGTTGGCGTAAATGCTTTTTACGATGATTTTACTGGACAAGTTACTTTAACACGGTCCCAAACAGGGAATTTGAATACTGCTGGGGAGGAAATTAAAATTTCTGGCGGCTTTCTAAATAACGTCCTGATGTTTAAGGATGTGAAAGAAGAAGGCGGAGAAAATGCCGAGTTCACTATAAACGGATTAAGCACGCAACGTCATTCCAATAATTTTACAATTAATGGTGTGAGTTTTACGCTAAAGGATACCTTTGATACTCCTGTAACGGTTGGGGTAACAACAAATATGGAAACGGTTTTGGATAATATCGTTAAATTTGTTGATAAATATAATGAAACCATTCAAAAAATCAATGAAAAGTTGAATGAAGAGCGATCTCGTAGCTACCAGCCTCTTTCAAGTGAAGAGCGTGAAGCTTTGTCCGATAAAGAAGCCGAGCTTTGGGAGGAAAGAGCAAAGAGCGGTTTGCTCCGCCGAGACTCAATTTTATCAAGTGGCTTAAATCAATTACGTATGGACTTATATTCACCGGTTACAAATCTTTCAATGGATTCTGCATTCAACCAATTGGCAAGTATTGGGATAAAAACGACTGCAAATTACTTGGATCGTGGAAAGCTTGAAATTGATAAGGCAAAGCTTTTGGAGGCAATTGAAAAAGATCCAGAGGCAGTAGAAAAGCTATTTACAGCAAATGGTGATACTTATGCTGAAAAAGGTCTTGTTAATCGTTTATACGACAGTTTAACTGCGACCATGGACAAGGTAAATGAACGCGCCGGTAAAACAACATGGACCACACAACAATACACAATTGGTAAAAATCTAAACCGTTTGGAAGGTAGTATCGACCGTTTCGAGGACCGCCTTCTCAAAATCGAAGACCGCTACTGGCGCCAATTCACAGCAATGGAAAAGGCAATCCAACGTGCAAATTCTCAATCTATGTACTTAATGCAACAATTCAGCTTTTAAAGGAGTGTAACGTAAAATGGCAATCGGAAATCCATATCAAGCCTATCAATCAAATTCAGTTACGACTGCAACACCTGGTGAGCTTACGTTAATGCTCTATAATGGATGCTTGAAATTTATCAAACTTGGTCGCAAAGCGATCGAGGAAAACAATATACAAGAAAAAAATACAAATCTTCAAAAGGCGCAAAATATCATCCGTGAGTTCATGGTTACTTTGAACATGGACGTTGAAGTGTCAAAGAATATGATGGTGATGTATGATTATATCAATCGTCAGCTAATGGAAGTCAACTTAAAGAACGACCTTGACATTTTAGCTGAGGTTGAAGGTCTAGTAACTGAATTCCGTGACACCTGGAAAGAGGTTGTTCAATTAAATCGTCAACGTCAGCATTCACAAGGTGGACAAATCTAGTGAATCCCGTTATTGAGCTTTATCGCATCACTAAGGGACTGCACAGTTCGTTGACAGAACCCGTCCACCAGGAAAAACGTGATGAGCTGATTGAATCCATCACGAGGTTTTTAGACGAGCGGGAGCAACTAATCAAAAAGGTGCAACCACCTTACACAGAGGAAGAACGCAAACTCGGTGCTGAAATTGTCAAAATGAATGTTTTTATTGATGGAAAGCTGGATGATCTTAAAAACGAAATTCAACAGGACATTGCGAATCAAAAAAAGCGAATAACTTCCACAACGAAATATATAAATCCTTATCAATCAGCACCATCTGACGGAATGTTTTTTGATAAGAAGAAGTAGGGAAAATGCCATCTTTAAAAGGTGGCATTTTCTTTGCTAAAACCTACCAAATATAAAAAAATATATAGAATATATCCCTCAAAATTTGCTACTATTATTTTGAAGGATTTTCATATGATAATAAGCTAGAAATGGAACTTTTAGAACCTGTACCGATAGAGAAAGGAAGAACATTCATGCCAGGACAACAAAAAAATCCACGATTAATTCAAGCCTTAACAGGAAGGGACTCTGAGTCAATTCCTTCCTCACCCACGTACAGAGACATAAAAGGAAAATATGTGTCTTTCATTCACCTTAGACTTAGGTGGTAATTTTGTGAATATTTTATATCTTATCGTTCGTTGATAAGCAATTATGTTATACTATCAAAAAAGAAAGGAGAAATGCGTATTGCCAGATTATGACCACTTATGGAAGAAAATCATCACAGACCTCTTCGAAGAATTCCTCTTATTTTTTGCCCCAAACCTCTATGAAATGGTAGATTTTTCGCAGCCACCAGGGTTAAAAGAACAAGAACGGAAGAAAATTTCAATTGGTGGTAAATCGAAGCACCGAACATCGGATAAACTAATTGGTGTCAAACTTAAGAGTGGTGAGGAACGATGGGTATTAATACATATTGAGGTTCAAGGGGACCGTGAAGATGATTTTCCAAAAAGAATGTTTCAATATTACTACAGAATTTTGGACCGCTATGATCAAGACCTCTATACTTTGGCTATTTATACAGATGCTTCCCCGAAATTTAGACCCGACCGCTATTATTCGCAATTTTTTGGAACTGAACTTACCTACAAATATAATATTTACAAAATTTTAGACCAAGATGAGAAAGAGTTATTAATATCAAAGAATCCATTTGCATTAGCCATCCTTGCTGGACTATATTTATTAAAAGGGAAGAATAAACCTATTCAAAAATATGAGTATAAGAAGAAATTGTTGAGGCTACTACTAGAGGAAAGCGATTTTGAAAGTGAAAAAATTCATAGTTTGCTGATGTTCATCGATAATATTCTGGAATTACCTCAAGAGGAATCAGAAAAACTAACCGAAGAAATTTACCCCTTAATCGAGAAGGAGGCATTTGAAATGGGATTATCTATGGAAGATACATCGTTTGCACGCTATTATAAGAAATTAGGTATGGAAGAGGGAATCGAAAAGGGAAAAAAGGAAGGGAGAGATGAGGGAAGGGTGGGTTGCACGTAACATGTTAAATGAAGGATTTCCCATTGAAGTGATTGCAAGAATAACGGGTCTTAACGAAGATGAAGTTCGCATGCTTAACAAATAGGCATAATATAAAAGCTTTATTTTGCAATGGGTCATTCACATATTACCAAACCAAAAAGGAGGCACCTGAAATGGATTTATCCAAAGAAAATACATCATTTGCACACTATTACAAGAAAGTAGGAATGGAAATAGGGAGAGAAAAAGTAAGGATTCAAGTCGCCATAAACATGCTAAAGGAGGGATTTCCTATCGAAGTAATCGCCAGAATAACCAGCCTTAACGAAGACGAAGTTCAGAAACTCACAAAACAATCATAACGTATTTTTCCACCCGAAACTTCTTTGATATTTGAAAAAGAATTTTACCATTAACCCAATATTCCCCCCACATTTTGGACATACTACTACTGAAGAATTCTTCAAGCATTTCATCTCAGAAACCACACAAGATCCATTCATAACTCGCCTTAGACATGCATATATTTTTACACCTACACATATTGTTTACAAATTTACTTTAATAGCATAAAAAGTGGAGCAACTGGGATCGTCATGTCCATTTAGTGGGACAACGGGCCTGTCCTGTGACCCACAACCGACCGCGGGACAACGAACATCCCCGCGACCCACCCGCCCTCCACAAAAAGTTTACACTTTCACAATTTCTTCAAATTTCCTTTACAAAAAAGCAGGAATTGGGGAGGGGTGTGTAGAATTAGTACATATAACCTTAATTTAAAAAGGGTTATATTGTTACACAGGATGGATACTCTATAGAGGGTCTGGGCTGTGTCCAATGCATTAGAGTTAAAAGGAGGAGTTCATGTATGAATTACAACGTTCGTGGTGAAAACATTGAGGTAACTCCAGCATTAAGAGAGTATGTTGAGAAGAAACTCGGTAAGATTGAACGGTATTTTGATAGCACTCCAAATGCGAAAGTAAATGTTAACTTAAAAGTAAATAATGCGAAGGATCAAAAAATAGAGGTTACGATTCCGATGCCGCAGCTTGTGCTTCGTGCTGAAGAATCTAATGAGGATATGTACGCGGCAATTGACCTTGTGACCGATAAGCTCGAGCGTCAAATCCGTAAGCATAAAACAAAGGTCAACCGTAAGCTTCGTGAAAAAGGTTCTACCAAGACGATGTTTGCTAATGGTGGAGCTGGAACGGCAACAGCTGTTCAAGATGCGGAGGATGAGGATTACGAATTAGTTCGTACGAAGCGTTTTGATTTGAAACCGATGGATAGTGAAGAAGCGATTCTGCAAATGAATATGCTTGGACACAACTTCTTCGTTTTCACAAATGCCGAGACGAATACTACGAATGTCGTGTATCGCCGTAAAGATGGCAAGTACGGCATTATTGAACCAAGCTAAATAACGAATTTCCAAGAGTGCAGCCTTTCCTTAGGCTGCCTCTTTTTTGAAAAAATAGGGGAAATCCCCCATAGCCAAAAACGTTCTCATCGTAGATAATACAAATTACGGGGCAACTCGTAGCCTACCTATTTTTCAATAAAGCAGGGATTTCTGTGATTACTATACTACAACCAACCCTTTCAAATATTGCAATCATTTTGTTCATGTATTTATGCATTAGCATCCTAGTGACGAATCGAAAATCGATTAACAAGTATCTGTTTTCAGTGAGCGTTCTCGTCCTCACCTCGGCATGCGTGATTTTTCTTTTTTATTTGCCGATCCGCTATGAGGGCTACCAGTTTGATCTTCGCCTTGTTCCTTTGGTGATCTTCACCCTTTTGTTGGGATGGAAGCATGCGATCCCTGCCCTTGTGATTGCGGTTAGCTGGAGGCTCGGTATGGGTGGAGTGGGAGCTATGCCCGGCGTGGTGTTCGGTATGATTCTCCCCGTTTTACTGGCTCTTCTTTTTTATAAAAGGGAAAAGGCGATGCCGGGTCCCATTTCGTTGTTCTTACTAATGACGGCGTGCTGGCTGGCATCTGATTTGCCGATTCTTTTTCTTGTGCCAAATGGTGCGGAAGTGTTCGGGGAAATTTATTTTGTGCGGATTTTGGCGCTCCAAGTGTCGGCGTTTATTCTGTATTTTTTCATTTATCAGCTAGACAGAGAAGTGGTGCTGAAACGGAAGCTGCAGTTTTATGCGGAACGTGACCCTCTGACGGGGCTTTATAATATGCGTTATTTTGAGAATCGTATTAAAAAAGTGTCAAGTTCTCGTCTAACGTATATCGTGATGATTGATATTGACCTTTTTAAAAAAATTAATGATACGTTTGGCCATCTTCACGGCGATTCGGTTTTAATTAATGTGGCCGCGACGCTATCGAAACTTGTTCCGCCACACTATTCCTTACTGGGGCGCTATGGTGGTGAGGAGTTTATTTTATTTTTAGAGGTGGATTCGAGGGAAAGGTTGATGAACATTGTTTCGGGTATTCGCAGCGGGATCGAAAACACACCGTTTTATGTAGTGGACCAGAAGCTTGAGGTAACGGTATCGATTGGGGTTTCCGAGCTAACAGACCCTTCAAAACTCTATCATGCCATTGAAAAAGCGGACAACTCCTTGTATGCGTCGAAGGAAAATGGCCGGAATCAAATTAGTTATGCGATGTAAGTATCCTCCGGGGTACTTTTTTAGATTTGTCTAGTTCTAGGCGCCATCGGTTCGAGGGCATAATCCAATCGCTTCGGAAGGTTGGGCTTGTCTTATGCTTGTCGCCGATAGGCTGGAGCCTTGCGCTTTTCGTCGTTGTCGATTCCCCTCACATCGCGAAACCCGATAATATTTTACCCTTGTCCTATTTAGTGGTAAAATAGAAGATATTTCGTTAAAGGTTCTACAAAATCATACAGTGCTATGCTGAATTGAATTTTACGATAGAGGAGCGTACATAATGCTTGGAATTTTAAACAAAGTTTTTGATCCAAACAAACGCACAATCAAGCGCTTGGAATCACTTGCCGATAAAATTGAGGCACTTCATCCTGACATGGAGAAGCTTTCTGATGAGGCCCTTCGCGACAAAACCGAAGAATTCAAGAAACGATATCAAAAAGGTGAAAAACTTGATGATTTACTAGCTGAAGCCTTCGCTGTTGTTCGTGAAGCTGCAAAGCGTGTCTTGGGTCTGCACCCGTACCGCGTCCAGCTTATGGGGGGGATTTCCCTTCATGAAGGAAATATTTCTGAGATGAAGACAGGGGAAGGTAAAACGTTAACTTCCACGATGCCTGTTTATTTGAATGCAATCACTGGAAAAGGGGTTCACGTTGTTACTGTAAACGAATACCTTGCGAGCCGTGATGCGCATGAGATGGGTCAGCTTTATGAATTTTTAGGCCTATCTGTTGGGTTGAACTTGAACTCGATGTCTCGTGAGGAAAAAATTGAAGCTTACCGCGCTGATATTACGTACGGAACGAACAATGAATTTGGTTTCGACTATCTTCGTGATAACATGGTCCTTTATAAGGAACAAATGGTGCAGCGTCCGCTTTATTTTGCCGTGATTGACGAGGTTGACTCGATTTTAATTGATGAGGCGCGTACACCGCTGATTATATCCGGTTCTGCTCAGAAATCGACCTCTCTTTACGTGCAGGCGAACGGATTTGTGTCGACTCTTAAAAAAGAAGAAGATTACACCTATGATGAAAAAACAAAGGGTGTTCAGCTTACGGAAGAAGGGATTTCAAAGGCTGAAAGAGTGTACGGCATTGAAAACCTGTTCGATATTGCAAATGTGACTTTGATTCACCATATCAACCAAGCGTTAAAAGCGAATGCAAGTATGCACCGCGATATTGATTATGTGGTTGAAGAAGGGGAAATCGTGATCGTTGACCAATTCACTGGTCGTTTGATGAAGGGTCGTCGTTATAGTGAAGGTCTTCACCAAGCGATTGAGGCGAAGGAAGGCGTCGAAATTCAAAATGAAAGTATGACGCTTGCAACGATTACGTTCCAAAACTATTTCCGTATGTATGAGAAGCTTTCAGGTATGACGGGTACTGCGAAGACCGAGGAAGAGGAATTCCGCAATATTTATAATATGAATGTTGTTGTAATTCCAACGAATCGTCCGATTGCCCGTGATGACCGTCCTGATTTAATTTATAAATCGATTGAGGGCAAGTTCCGTGCGGTTGCTGAGGATATAGCTGAGCGCCATGCAAAGGGACAACCTGTTTTAGTTGGTACGGTTGCGATTGAAACGTCTGAAATCATTTCGAAGTTTTTATTGAAAAAAGGTGTTAAGCATAACGTTTTGAACGCGAAAAACCATGCGCGCGAGGCTGAAATTATTGAGCATGCTGGGGAAGCGGGTGCCGTTACGATCGCCACAAACATGGCTGGTCGTGGTACTGACATCAAGCTTGGCGAAGGTGTGAAGGAAGTTGGCGGTCTTGCTGTTATTGGTACGGAGCGCCATGAAAGCCGTCGTATCGATAACCAGCTTCGTGGACGTTCTGGTCGTCAAGGGGACCCTGGTGTGACGCAGTTCTATCTTTCGATGGAAGATGAGCTCATGCGCCGTTTCGGTTCTGACAATATGAAAAATATGATGGAGCGCCTTGGCATGGATGATACCCAGCCAATCCAAAGTAAAATGGTCTCAAAAGCGGTTGAGTCTGCACAAAAGCGTGTTGAGGGCAATAACTTTGATGCTCGTAAACAGCTTTTACAATATGACGATGTGCTTCGTCAGCAACGTGAGGTTATTTACAAACAGCGTTTTGAGGTTCTTGACTCCGAGAATCTTCGTGATGTTGTTGAGAATATGATTAAGTCTTCTCTTGACCGTGTTGTTCACGCTCAAACACCAAAGAATGAGGTGGAGGAAGACTGGAACTACAAAGGAATCATTGATTATGTCAATGCGAACCTTTTACATGAAGGCGACGTGACGGAGAATGACCTTCGCGGAAAAGAGCCTGAAGAAATGTCCGAGCTCATTTTTGATAAGGTTAAAGAGCGCTATGATGAAAAAGAGGCGCAAATCGAGCCAGAACAAATGCGTGAATTCGAACGCGTTGTGGTGCTTCGTTCTGTGGATAGCAAGTGGATGGACCATATCGACCAAATGGATCAGCTTCGTCAAGGTATTCATTTGCGTGCGTACGGTCAAAACGACCCACTTCGCGAATACCAATTCGAGGGCTTTGCGATGTTCGAAACCATGGTTGCTTCGATCGAAGACGATGTAGCGAAGTTCGTAATGAAGGCGCAAATCCGCAGCAATCTTCAGCGTGAAGAAGTGGCGAAGGGCCATGCCGTTCAACCAAAAGAAGGCGGCGGCGAAGAAAAGCCAAAAAAACGCCCGGTTCAAAAAGCCGTCAACATCGGCCGTAACGACCCATGCTACTGCGGTAGTGGTAAAAAGTTTAAGAACTGTCATGGTCAATAAATGGGACAAAGGGACAGGTCCCTTGACCCAGATCATAACTTTTGGATAGGTGAGAGGTGAGCTCTCACCTTTTCCTTTGAAAAAAACCGGGACTAATAAGAAAAGCGCAAGGCGCCCCAATTCCAGCTAAGAGCAGGCACGTCCTGTGCCTAACGCTGGAATCCTTGCCGTCCTGGNGACATGCACAAGACAAGCGCTGACAGAAGGCGTTCTTTGCCTTCAGAAGCGATCGGCTTGTGACCTCGAGCCGATGGCGCCTGAAGCTAGACATCGAAAACGAAGTACGGTATTTTTATACTTCACAATCAAACAATAATATGAGTAAGATAATGAAGTAGGATTATGATATAACTGAATACAGTTATAGCCTCCGGCGGATGCCACGATTTTTTAGAGGAAGCTTTTCGAGCATAAGATCAAAGACTAAGAACGCCACTTCCTGTGGCAACGTCTTTGTGACCCACCTCGTGTGGGCCTNTAAAATCGGGCGCAAATACGCCAAGGCGCATTTGATTAAAATAGACTTACATCTTGGAGGAAAAATGATGGAATTAATAGATATTAAACACGAACTTGATAAAATGGCTAAGAAATTAGCGGGCTTCAGGGGGTCTCTTTGACTTAGAGGCCAAACAAGCACGCATCACCGAGCTTGACGAAATGATGTCAATGCCCGACTTCTGGAATGACCAGAATGCAGCGCAAACCGTGATTAATGAAGCAAATGCTTTGAAGGATCAGGTAGTTGAATTTACTAATTTAAATGATGCTTATGAGAATCTTGAGCTCACGTATCAGCTTGTGAAGGAAGAGCCAGATGCTGATTTGCAGGCAGAGCTTGACGAGGAAATTCAGGAATTGTCAAAAAGCTTAAGCGACTTCGAGCTGCAACTTCTTTTAAGCGAGCCTTATGATAAAAATAATGCGATCCTAGAACTTCACCCAGGTGCGGGTGGTACAGAATCGCAGGACTGGGGCTCATTGCTCCTTCGCATGTACACTCGTTGGGCGGAGAAAAAGGGGTTCAAGGTTGAAACATTGGACTATCTTCCCGGAGATGAAGCCGGTATTAAAAGTGTGACCCTTTTAATCAAAGGCCACAATGCATACGGCTATTTGAAGGCTGAAAAAGGGGTGCACCGACTTGTGCGGATTTCACCGTTCGACTCATCAGGTCGCCGACACACATCATTCGTGTCTTGTGAAGTTATGCCAGAGTTCACCGATGACATCGAAATTGACATTCGAAGTGAAGATTTAAAAATCGATACGTACCGTGCAAGTGGCGCAGGTGGTCAGCATATCAACACCACTGACTCGGCTGTTCGTATCACACATATTCCAACGAATACCGTAGTAACGTGTCAAAATGAACGTTCACAAATCAAAAACCGCGAACAAGCAATGAAAATGTTGAAGTCTAAATTGTACCAATTAGAAATTGAAAAACAACAAGCTGAGTTGGACGAAATCCGCGGCGAACAAAAGGAAATCGGCTGGGGCAGCCAAATCCGCTCCTACGTCTTCCACCCATATTCGATGGTCAAAGACCACCGCACAAACGCGGAAATCGGAAACACCGGAAGCGTCATGGACGGCGAGATTGATTTGTTTATTGATGCGTATTTGCGTTCGAAACTACATTAATGTTTTGGGAGTGGGGCAGCCGTGGGCTGCCCCTTTTAATGATGGGAGGATTTGTGCTAATGGCTAACGGCCATAGAAATGATTTATTGACCATAAGTCAGCGGCTAAAAAGCTATCAGCCATAAATTTGATTTATTGGCCATAACAATTAGACCCGCACTACAAACATCCTAAAATACTGGAGTAAGTTGTAACTATGAAGGCTTTGAGTTACAAAGCTCTTAAAAAGCGTAACATATTGTCCTCCAGTGTCTTCCACAAAGCAAAACAGCGGTTAAGAATTCCGCTGTTTTTTGATAAGTACGATTAAAAAATATTACTGCAAATTAAAGAAAACATGTCCACCTAAGAATTCTTCAAATCGAAGCTGTGCATTTTCTCCCATTTTTACCAGACCTGAAATATAGCCTTCTTTTTCGCTCCCTACATACATTTCAAAACTAAAATCGGGTTCTGTTGTTCCATAAACATCGCCACTAAAAATATCGCCATTTTCACTAACCATAGTGAAGTTCATTGTCCCATCTATAAAAAATGGGATATCTTCCGTTTCAGATTCCACAAACTTTACCTTTGTTTTTGCCAAAACCCAATCATATCCTTCTGGAGCAGGCTCGTTGAACTGATTCATAGCTACCAGCTTTTTGTATGCTTCTTCACCACGAATTACCTCCAAAACCGTTAAATCAAATTTAATAGCAAAGGCATCACCTGCATCGTTATATAGCTCGTCATCCACAGTTGCCGTTTTCTGAAATGGCACAGGATTGGATCTTGCTCCGAGTTTTGATTCAGTGTTCTCCTTTTTAACAGTACCCTCAGTTTCGTCAGTAGTTTTTGTTTGTTTTTGTTGGGGTTCATCTTCTTTAACTTTAATATCCTTTGTATCTTGTCCACATGCTGCTAATAAAATAATGGTTAAAAAACCTATGATAATCGGTTTTAGATTGGTAATCATTTTTATCCTCCTAAAATGGACGTAACTGTTATTCTGTTTCTGTATCTAGATTTTCTAAATCGTCTGGATACACCGTTTTGCCTAAAACCTCATCTGTAGCTTGGTCTTTTACTGTGATTGTTACATTATAATCTTCTTCATTTACACCATTAAACAATTGATAATAAGCACCTGATATTCCAAGACCAAAAACGGCAAACCCATCCATACTATTTTCGTACGCGGCTTTATCGACTACTAAAGTGAACTCTGTGAAATCCTTATTATAGGTCACATCCTTGATTGATACATAATCTTCACTCGTTTTCATATCTTCGATCTTCTCGAGGATAGAAGTTTTCATTTCTTCCATCATTTTTTTATGTTCTGCTTTTGACATTTTATAAGTCAGGGAGCCATCCTCGTTTTGGATAACCTCCTTAACTCCTTCTGCCTTCGCGTCGGCGATGACCTTATCTATATCCTCCCCTTCAAACATGGAAGCAGGCAGTGTTATTTCTACATTTAATAAACCTTTGTTAACATCAATTTTTTCATCCTTTGTTTGTTCTGTTGGTTCATTGTCCTTACTTGTATTCTCTTCCTTATTTCCAGAACATGCAGAAAGAAGCAAAACAAATATCGCAAAAAGCATGAATACAGATTTTTGCATAATAATCCTCCTAAGTCATTTTTATTAAGCTAACACAAATCAAGGGCTATTATACTTTTTAAAATGGTTTCGAATTATATGGATAGTAAAGGAAAATATTGAGTTGGCGTACTAAAATTAGAGAATTCTTATATGATGACAGTCCACTGGATTGAAATTTCACTTTATCGTTCGGACAATTTTTCGAAAATATTGTATGATTTGAATATACCAATCAAGATTCGCTTGATATAGGATAAATATCCTTTTTTGTATTTTACAATTAATATAAAATGGAGGTGTAGTAATAGAGTCTGAATAAAACGAAAGGGGAAGAAAATCAAATTTTGGTTAGGATAGAAGGTATTGCTTCCATTCACAATAAAAAAGGAAAATGAGGAGGAATGTGTGATGAGTAAGAAAAGTATGTGGACATTAAAGCTGTCAACAGCGGCTATTGCCCTAATTCCAGCAGCAATCGGCATAAATTACTTAGGGAAATTATTTGCGGGGTTACTAAAATTACCGCTTTGGCTGGATTCCATTGGCACTATACTATCAAGTATGTTAGCAGGACCTATTATTGGCGCCCTTTCTGGAATTATTAATAACGTAATATTTGGCGTCACAGTAGATCCAATTTCAACTGTTTATGCAGTTACAAGTGGAGCAATTGGGTTAGTGGTTGGGATAATGGCTTATAAAGGCTGGCTAAAAAATTTGAAGACTGTCATTGTCGTTGGTTTAGTTGTTGGTTTTATTGCTGCAGTCATTTCCACTCCGTTAAACCTGATTTTCTGGGGAGGACAAACAGGGAATGTGTGGGGAGATGCATTCTATGCGTTCCTGGTGTCGAAGGATTTTCCTGTTTGGTTAGCATCATTTGGCGATAGTATCGTTGTAGATGTTCCGGATAAAGTAGCAACGGTCATTATCAGTTATTTCATTTTTAAAGGATTGCCAAAGAACTTAATCTCTATTTTCCGTGGCAAGGATAAAATTGAAGAATTATAGGGGTTGGCTAACATGAGTACGATGACGCTTTACGTAGAAAGAAAATCTTTCATCCATGACACAATAGCCCCATTAACAAAACTAATGTATGTGATGGTGAGTATTGCCATCACATACATTTATCCAAATTTACCATTTGTATTATCTGTCGCAATTTTTAGTGGGATCGTACTAGTGGTAGGAAAAGTATTCCGTAAAATCCTTCCAATCTTGGCGCTTAGTATGTTACTAATCATTTCTATCATTATTGTTCAAGGATTTTTTCATCCTGACAACGAGACGGTGCTTTTTTCGTTTGGATTTCTTACCTTTTATAAAGAAGGGCTAAGTTATGCGGCACTCTTAACGCTCCGTGTCATGAATATGATTATGGCGTTTGGAATATTAGTTTTGACAACCAAACACGATGAATTAGTTGAGACTCTCATTAAAAAAGGTTTATCGCCCAAAATAGGTTATGTCCTCCTTTCTGTCTTACAAATTATTCCACAAATGCGGGCGACGATGGGAAAAATAACCGATGCTCAAGCAGCAAGAGGGATGGAAACGAAAGGAAGTCTTCGTGTACGAATGAAGGCATTCTTCCCATTAATCGTCCCAGTCGTGTTAAATTCGTTAAATAATACACGTGAACGTGCAATAGCGCTAGAAGTAAGAGGATTTAACACCGGGATTAAAAAGACCTTTTTAAATGTTGCCAAGGAATACCGCCATCAGGGGCTCATCCAATTCATACTATGGGTTGCGCTCATTGCTACGATTGTTTGGAGGATACGATCATGAGCATCATTCAAGTTGAAGGTTTAAAATATAAATATCCAGATACAGAAAAATTAGCCTTGCGTGACATTTCCTTCGAGGTAGAAGAGGGGGAATTCATAGGAATTGCAGGCAGAAATACAGCTGGAAAATCTACTCTATGCTTTGCATTATCTGGACTCGTCCCTCATTTTTTCAATGGAGGGTACGGGGGAAAAGTGATCGTTGATGGTCTGGAAATAAGAAAGCATGAAGTTGGGGAGATTTCCACCCATGTTGGTTTAGTATTTGAAAATCCATTTTCGCAAATGACTGGTTCCAAATATACCGTTTTTGAGGAAATTGCTTTTGGGTTAGAAAATATCGGTTTGGAAAGAAAGCAGATTATCGATAGAGTGGAAGAAAGCCTACAATTATTAGATATTACAACGATAAAGGATAAAAATCCATTTGACCTTTCTGGAGGCCAAATGCAACGGGTGGCGATTGCTAGTGTGATCGCGATGAAACCAAGGATATTAATTTTGGATGAGCCGACCTCTCAGCTTGATCCGCAGGGTTCCGATGAGGTTTTTAAGGTAGTCGAAAATCTAGCCAAGGAAGGAATCACCATTATTATGGCAGAACATAAAATGGACAAGATGGCAAATTATGCAGACCGAATTTTACTTATGGACCATGGTCAGCTTGTTGATTTTGATGTTCCAGGCAAAGTATTTTCAAGGGATGATTTACAAGAGTATGGGATGGATGCTCCTGCAGCAACAAGAATGAGTAAAGCCTTGGGAATAAAGAATAAAAAGACAGGATATTTTCCTGTAACGATTAATGAATTAGCTAGGGAAATTGGTGGTAATGTATGAGCCGATTAGAAATTAACAATTTGCATTTTTCCTATACACCCGAGATTGAAGTATTAAAAGGAATAGATTTACGATTAGATGGGGAAACAACGGCGATTGTTGGGCAAAACGGAGCTGGAAAATCTACCTTTGTTAAATTATTGAAGGGTTTGCTGTATCCAACAGAGGGAGAAATTCTATTTAACGGTAATAACACCAAGGATTTTACAGCAGCTCAGCTTGCAAAGGATATTGGCATGGTTTTTCAAAACCCAAATGATCAAATTTTTAAAAATACCGTGATTAGTGAGGTCATGTTCGGCCCATTGAATATTGGTTACAGCGAAGAAAAGGCGAGGGAAAAAGCGATTCACATGCTGAAAAAGGTAAACCTTGTAGAGCATTTGGAAACAAATCCATACGATTTAAGTTTATCTCAGCGAAAAATGATTGCCATTGCCTCGATCCTAGCGATGGATACGGATATCGTGATTTTTGATGAGCCAACGATGGGGCAAGATTTTGCGGGAAGAGAGAAATTGAAGGAAATTATTTATGAACTTCGTGATCAAGGTAGGCTAGTCATTTGTATCCTTCATGATATGGATTTCGCAGCAGAAGTATTTGACCGATCGATTGTCTTCAATCAAGGTAAAGTCTTAATGGACGGATCTAGTAAAGAAGTATTTACAGATAAAGAAAAACTAAAGCAAGCCTATCTAGAGCAACCACATATCACCCAAATCGCCGATAAACTTGGGTTAGAAGGAAGTTATTTGACAGATGAGCAGCTGATTAAAGCATTGAGGAAGAGAATGGAAGCATAGGGCATGTTTATCGATGCGTGTTTGAGATCGAAATTGAATTAATGTTTGTGAGGGGGCAGCCATGGGCTGCCCCTATTTAATGGGGAAAATGGGCTAATGGCCATAGAAAGTGAATAACGGCCATAGAATGAAAATAACGGCTATTGGACCGTTGCTAACGGCCATAGAAATCATATAATGGCCATAGAATCAGTTCGTGTCTCAATTTAAGGGTGTCATCTACCTTTTGAAATCGTCACAAGGTCATTCGTGGTCATTTGCAACTCATTTTCAAGCTCACTCAATGTCAATTCATACAGATGCTTGTCATTTTTCTTATATATTCCTTGATTAATTAGCTTGTTTATGACTTCTTTCTTTTTTAACTGAACAGCGTGCCGTAGAAAATTTCCCGATTTTATCACCTCTATTTGTAAATCATGATTATGTTAGACACGGTATTCTTGAATTACAAAATATGTATTCGTGGTCTAATTTAATTCTTACTTCTATCTCCTTGACACCTGTTATTATAGATGGAAAAAATTTTGAAGTTTGTCGATTTATCTGGAATTTACAACTCTTAAATGAATTGTTATCCTCCCTTAATAAAAAGAAAAACCTGTAATAAAATTGTGAACCAAAGTGTGTGGAAAAAGAAAGAGCAGCATACCGTTATTCCGGTACGCTGCTTTTTTCAACTAACTTTAAATTAAGAATGGTTGGTTTATTAATTTGTCGTGCTAATCAATCCAGCGCAATTGCAAAAAGTACTATTTTAAGCTAACTTTCTACAGCCTTTTGGTGTTCAAAACAATAAATTTCACCTTTAAATTTCTTGTTTGATAAGCAATAGTCTTTCACTTTATCAGATACAGGTGTTTGACAAATTACACAAGTACCCCTTTTAGTGGTTTAATGTTCGTTGCTCTTTTTTTGTATATTATCTACATGTTGTTTTCTGGTGTCTGGATATAAAATATTGGCTTTCGAAAGTGCGTTGTATATCCTCTCAATTTCAATTATCGATAATAGGGGATTTTTGTTCTGTAATTTAAGTACAGCTATTTTTCGATTAATGAAATCGGTCAATTCAATATCATAAATGACTAATTCATCGGACTGAATCTTTCGTAATTCCTGATCAATTTTAAATGTACAGCGTTTTGTAAAGGAAACTATTGAAATAAAATATTGATGAAATGTTGAATCAATATAATTTTTGATTGCATGAATGTGACCATAGTTTTGAATTATTGGACTCATCATTTTAAACTTACCATTAATCAACCAAGTTTTTCTATCTATACCACCATATATAGTTCCTTGATAATTTTTTGTTTCAATAACAAATATTCCATAGGGCGTAATAATCACGTGATCAATCTGAGAGAATCCGGTTGCTGATTTTGGATTTTTTATTAATAAATCGCTTAAATGCCTATACTCCTTTGGAAGCTGCGAAAGTTGAATGTCTATTTTATACTCACCAAACTCACCTTTTCTAGTGGCTATCCGTTCCTGCTGTTGCTTAGTACCGTTATTTTTTGTTTCTGAAGATTGTTGAGCGGATTTCTCTACCTTGTTCATCTCTTTTTTCTTAAATATATTTAAAAACATTTCTAACCTCCTTACTTTTGGAAATTTCCTCCTTAGATTAATATCGACATGGTTTGAAAGATTTAAATGGACTAAAATTCCACTGTCTTAGAGGGACCTTCTATAATTCTATGTAAATAAGAAAAAAAGAGAAAAATCTGCAAGTGAAAAAGCACTGTAATCGAACATAGCCCTCAAACAAACGTTTATTTTACCCGCCTCCAAATCCAAACAAGCGCTTGTTTAAATTCCGAACCCCTTGCGCCCCCTAGCCTCAACTCCAAACAAACGTATGTTTAAACTCATTTTCCCCAGTATCCCTATTTTCAAATCTATGAAAGAATTGTAAAATAGAGGTAGATTATACGATGGGGGACATATATCTATGGGGGATAACATTTTAAGCATTGAAGAGCTAAAACGAGAGGATCTCATTCGAAAAAACAAATTGGTCGGTCTTGTTTCTTTTATTTCTGTCATACTAGCAATCCTTGTTGAATTATCGATTGGGCAGCCGCTTCAAATGGTTATTACAATCGGAATTGGCGGGGCAATTTTTCTATCAATCTTGCACTTACTGATTGCTAGGAATCTATTTTTAACGCAAACTCCTTATTTTTCAGTTATCGGGATTGCAGCGGTTCTGTTTGTCATTATGTCCAGTTCACAATCTGCACCAATCATCCTTTTACCATTCTATCTATTAACGACGGTTGCCATCTACAATATGCGTAAAACGCTTATCTTTGGTGCGGCTTGTGCCACCGTGATAACCGTACTATTTTTCGTTACAAAAGGTCAGGAATTTGGCTATACATCGAAGGAACTTATTATCTATTACTTAATCTTTTCAGTTATCATTATGACCCTGTTTTTCCAGAGTCTTGTGACTGGAAGATTAACTCAGGACATTCAGGCAACGCAACAGCAGACCGAGAAGCTGCTAGAAATGAGAAGTCGGCATGCGGTCCAACTTCAGGAAAACTCACAAATCATTAGCGAGAACATCACAAACATCCGTCGCCAAGGCGAGGAGCAGATGCATACCTTTAATGAGATGACCATCGCCGTTTCTGAAATCTCGTCCGGTATGAATACGCAAAATGAATCAGCCTCAACGATTACCGAATCCATTGAGGGTCTCAATAAGGTGGTTCAGGAACTTGTAAGAGGTTCAAACCACCTTGGCATTCAAACGGAAAATGCAAATCAGGCTGCCGACAACGGAAATGAAACAATTGATCTTTTACTCACAAAAATCACAGACTTCCAGGAATCTGTCACTTCCATGTCCGAAACGATGAATCTATTAGTTGAAAAAATTAATGAGACAAATGGATTCACGGATCGTATTCAAGAAATCGCATCACAAACTAATTTACTTGCTTTGAATGCGTCAATCGAAGCTGCTCGTGCGGGTGAAAGTGGGAAAGGCTTTGCTGTAGTTGCATCAGAAATTAGGAAGCTTTCCGAGGTTACCTCAAACACAGCAAACCTCATCGCCGAAAATCTAAAAGAAGTAAATGAAAGCACCACATTAACGCAAAAACAAATGGCGGAAAACGCTGAAAAAATGGACGAGAGTGTCAAGCTTACAATGGATACAAAAGGTGTGTTCACAGTTATCGATGACACAGTTTCCGAACTAAATGAGGCCGTAAAGCATTTCGAAAAAATTACGAATGAAATCGGGAAATCAACTGTTTCCATTGAAACCTCAGTCAGTGAATTTGCGGCCATCATTGAGGAAACAACCGCATCACTCGAGGAAATCACAGCATCCATCGAAAACCAAAACGGTCAAATGCAACACCTCGTCTCCTACGTCCAAAACACAGACGACGCCACTGCCGAATTGATGGAGATTTTTGAAGAAAAATAGGTAGGGACATTGGGACAGATCTACTGTCCCAATCAACATAAAAATGGTACGAGGGACCTGTCCCTCTGTCCCAAAAAAGGAGAGATACGTATGGTTTATCAAGCTAGTAAAACTCGTTATAGTGAAATGAAGTATAATCGTGTTGGAAAGTCCGGTTTGTTGTTGCCTGCAATTTCCTTAGGATTGTGGCATAATTTCGGAGGTGTCGATTCGTTTGAGAATGGTCGGAACATTTTAAGAAAGGCGTTTGACCTTGGAATTACTCATTTTGATTTAGCGAACAACTACGGTCCACCACCCGGCAGTGCAGAAGAAATGTTTGGAAAAATGATGAAGATGGATTTTGCGCCATATCGTGATGAAATGGTTATTTCCTCAAAAGCTGGCTATCATATGTGGGAAGGTCCGTATGGGGATTGGGGTTCACGGAAGTATTTGATTTCTAGCCTTGATCAAAGTTTAAAGCGGACGGGCCTTGAGTATGTTGATATTTTTTACTCACACCGTCCAGACCCAAACACACCGCTTGAGGAAACAATGGGGGCCCTTGACCATATCGTACGACAAGGAAAAGCACTTTATGTTGGAATTTCCAACTATAATCCTACTCAAACGTCAGAAGCAATTCGTATTTTAAAAGAGTTAGGCACACCACTACTCATTCATCAACCAAGATATTCGATGTTTGATAGATGGATTGAGGATGGTCTGCAGGATGTGTTGGCTGAAAATGGTGTGGGGTCCATCGTATTCTCTCCTATGGCACAAGGATTATTAACGAATAAGTATCTAGGTGGCATTCCGGACGATTCAAGGGCTGCAAAGGAAAATACATTCCTTCAAAAGGATCAAATAACAGCGGATGTCTTACAAAAAATCCAACAGTTAAACGGGCTTGCAACGGAAAGAGGACAAAGCCTTGCCCAAATGGCATTGGCATGGGTTCTGCGTGAAGGTCGTGTAACCTCCGCCCTAATCGGTGCGAGCAAAGTGAGCCAAGTCGAGGACAGTGTTGCAGCCATAAAAAACCTTAAATTCACTGAAGATGAATTATCAAAAATTGAGGATATTTTAAAATAAAACACGTCATACTAATACTGCGCATAATAGAAGGGGAGTAGCCTGCATTCAGGTTGCTCCTCTTTTATTTTGATAAATTTTAGTAAAACATTAACTAAAATTAATTGACCTTTTTTACCTAGCCCTTTACAATATAATTAGAAACCAAAGTATTGGAGGCAAAACCACCATGGATCTCAACCAACTTTCAGATAAATTTACGGCTGTATTTAACGAAAATGATTACAGAAACTTCTTCGCGCCTGGGCGCATCAACCTCATTGGTGAGCACACTGACTACAACGGTGGTCATGTATTCCCGGCATCCATCACAAAAGGCACATACGCGCTAGCAAGAAAACGCCATGATGACAAAATCAGAATGTACTCAATGAACTTTGAAGAGCTTGGGATAGTCGAGTTTGATATGGGCAACCTCGATTACAACAAAGCTCACGACTGGGCGAATTATCCGAAGGGGATGCTTCGTTATCTGCGTGAAAAAGGCTACGAAATCACAACGGGTGTGGACGTCCTTTTTTACGGGAATATTCCGAACGGTGCGGGTCTTTCTTCCTCTGCATCAATCGAGCTTGTGTCTGGTGTGATGTTTGAAAAATTATTCGATCTCAAAATCGACCGCGTTGAGTTAGTAAAAATCGGTCAACTTGTGGAAAATAAGTTCATTGGTGTCAACAGTGGCATCATGGACCAATTTGCAATCGGAATGGGTAAAAAGAACGCAGGAATTTTACTAGATTGTGATACATTAACGTACGAATATGCGCCACTGGAACTCGACGAACATCTCATTTTAATCATGAACACGAACAAGCGCCGTGAACTAGCAGATTCCAAATACAATGAACGTCGCAGTGAGTGTGAACAGGCACTTGCTCACCTTCAAAAAGAGCTCAATGTTCAAGCTCTCGGGAACATCAGCAGCGAACAATTCGAACAGCACAAGCATTTAATCGAAAATGAAACATTACAAAAGCGTGCGAAACATGCGGTTTATGAAAATGAACGAACTTTAGAGGCGCTAAAAGCACTAAAAGCTGGTGACTTAACCGAATTCGGTCGCTTACTCAACGCATCTCACACATCATTAAGAGATGACTATGAAGTAACTGGAAAAGAACTTGATACCCTTGCTGAAGCAGCATGGGCACAGGATGGAGTGCTTGGTGCACGCATGACAGGTGCAGGATTTGGTGGTTGTGCGATTGCTCTTGTTGAAAAGGACAAAGCACAAGCAATCATCGAAAACATCGGAAAAATCTACGAAGAAACCATCGGCTACCCGGCTTCCTTCTATGAAGTAAGCATCGGCGATGGCGCGAAGGAACTATAAAAGGGACACAGGGACAGGTTCAGTGTCCCATTTGACTAAAAAAACGGGACGAGGGACCTGTCCCCCTAACCCAACACAAGGAGCGAATCAAATATGAGTATATTAGTTTTAGGTGGAGCAGGTTATATCGGTTCACATGCTGTTTATCAATTAATTGACGCGAATGAGGACGTTGTCGTCGTTGATAATCTTCAAACTGGGCATAAGGAGGCTGTTCACCCGAAGGCGAAGTTTTACCAAGGGGACATTCGTGATCGTGCTTTTTTACAATCCGTATTTGAAAAAGAAAACATTGACGCGGTGATCCATTTTGCGGCAAATTCACTTGTCGGTGAATCAATGGTCGACCCGTTGAAATACTACGACAACAATGTGTACGGAACTCAGATTGTACTTGAAACGATGAAAAACAATAACGTGAAATACATTGTGTTCTCATCAACAGCAGCAACCTATGGCGAGCCAAAGCAGGTGCCAATCACTGAGGACATGCCGACTTTTCCAACGAACACATACGGCGAAACAAAGCTTGCGATGGAAAAAATGATGAAGTGGTCCGAGATGGCACATGACATCAAATTTGTGTCACTCCGCTACTTCAATGTGGCTGGCGCACGTGCAACTGGTGAAATCGGTGAGGACCATGATCCGGAAACCCATCTAATCCCGGTCATTTTACAAGCGGCTCTAGGAACACGAGAGTTTATCACCATCTTCGGTGATGACTATGACACTCCAGATGGTACTTGTATCCGCGACTACATCCATGTCGAGGACTTAATTAACGCGCACATTTTAGCATTGAAATACCTGCAAAATGGTGGCGAAAGTAACTATTTTAACCTTGGTAGCAATAGCGGGTTCTCAGTGAAGGAAATGGTCGAAGCGGCAAAAGAGGTTACACAGCGTGACATTCCTGTGAAATTAGGCGATCGACGTGCAGGCGACCCAAGCATTCTCATCGCATCATCTGGAAAAGCGAAGGAAGTGCTTGGCTGGGAACCAAAACGTACATCAATCAACGAAATCATTAAGGATGCGTGGAACTGGCATGTAAACCACCCAAATGGGTATGAAAGCTGAGGCGAGCAACATGAATATTTATGGGACCGTACAACAGCTAACAGGGCAAGCAATTAAGGTCGGACTCATCGAAAAAGAAGACAGGATTTATGTTCGAAACCAGGTTCTTTCGTTGTTGGGGCTTGAGGATTTCGCACCAACTGATATGACCTCACCGGAAAAAGATATCCCGACTTTGGTTGAGGAATTAGTTGAATATGCGTGTGAGCACAAGGTAATCGAGGACTACTTTGACGCAAAAGAAATTCTCGCGAGCAAAATTATGAATACGATGATTCCCCTTCCGTCTGCGGTGACAAGCCATTTTTATGAACTTCATGAAAATGACCCGGCGGCCGCGACGAATTATTTTTATGAGTTAAGTAAAAACAGCAACTACATTCAAATGAAGCGAATTGAAAAAAACATTGAATACAAGGTGGAAACGGAGTTCGGCGAGCTAGATATCACGATTAATCTGTCGAAACCGGAAAAGGATCCTAAGCAAATTGCGCTTGAAAAAGAGGCAAAAACCACCGGCGAGAAGTATCCAAAATGCTTACTTTGTATCGAAAATGAAGGCTATGCGGGTCGCATTGGACATCCGGCTCGCTCCAACCACCGTATTATTCCGGTGGCACTCGAAGGTGAAAATTGGTATCTGCAATATTCGCCATATGTCTACTATAACGAGCATTGCATCCTGCTATGCGAAGACCATCGCGATATGAAAATTAGCAAGGAAACGTTCGAGCGTTTACTTAGTTTTGTCGAAAAGTTTCCACACTATTTCATCGGCTCAAACGCGGACATCCCAATTGTTGGGGGCTCGATTTTAACCCATGATCACTACCAGGGTGGGAACTACGAATTTGCGATGGCGAAAGCCGAAGACGAGATGAAATTTACCTGGGAACGCTATACCAACATCGAATTTTCAACTGTAAAATGGCCAATGTCAGTTCTTCGCTTAAGAAGCAATGATGTTGACGCATTAGTCGAAGCGGGCGATCACATTTTACAGGCTTGGCGCCAGTATAGCGACCCTGAAGTCGATATCATCGCGTTCACCGGTGAAACACCGCATAACACGATTACGCCAATTGCTCGGAAACGAAACGGTAAATATGAGCTTGACCTTGTGCTTCGCAACAACCGCACAAACGACGAGCATCCACTCGGTATTTTCCATCCGCATGCTGATGTACATCATATTAAAAAGGAAAACATCGGTCTCATCGAGGTGATGGGATTAGCTGTGCTGCCGGCTCGACTCAAAACCGAGTTACAAGAGGTTGAAAATTACCTAATCGGTGAAGGAGATTCAGTGAGCCCTATCCACCAGCAGTGGGCAGACGAACTTAAAGCTTACAACCCAACAAAAGAGAACGTCCATGAGCTTGTGAATAGCGAAATCGGTAAAAAGTTCATGCGCGTCCTTGAAGATGCCGGTGTATACAAGCGCGATGAAGCGGGCCAAGCGGCGTTTAAGAGATTTATAGAGTATTTGAAAAATAAATAAAATGGAGGGTGAGAAGATGAAGATTTCGACAGACATTTTTGGTGAATTAGGGAATCAACCAGTTCACGCTTATACAATCGAAAATGACCAGGGGATGTCCTTTCGTTGTATTAATTACGGTTGCATTATTACTGACATGATCACCCCTGATAAGAACGGCAACCATGAGAATGTTGTCCTTGGTTTTGATAAGATTGAGGACTATCTACAATACTCTCCTTATTTTGGAGCAATTGTAGGACCAGTAGCGGGGAGGATTAAGGCGGGACAATTTGAACTCGACGGCACTGTTTATAATCTCGAGAAAAATGAGAATACCAACCATTTACATGGCGGTGCGAAGGGCTTTAGCAACCTCATTTGGGATGCATCAGTGATTGAGCAACCGGAAGAGGTTGGTGTAGAGTTCTCTTATGTACGTCAAGATGGTGAGGGTGGATATCCCGGAACAGTTACCACAAAAGTAAGATACCTTTTAAACAACAAAAATGAATTCAAGATCACCATGTCAGCCGTTTCAGATAAAAATACGATTTTAAATCTTACAAACCATACGTATTTTAATCTTTCAGGAAATATCAAGGACGATATTCACCAACATGAATTAACATTAAAAAGTGATCATTTCTTAGAGTTGAATGATGAATTGCTTCCTACCGGTGAAATGCTTGATGTAAAAGGAACAGAATTCGATTTTCAAAATGGCAGAAAGATTGTGGACGGTACAATAGCGGACAACCCACAAAACATTTTGGCTGGCAATGGATATGACCATCCGTTTCTCTTAACGAGTAATCAAAATCAAGAAATCCAGTTAAGTGATGAAACATCTGGAAGAACTCTGATTGTCGAAACAAACCAACCAGCTGTTGTTGTTTACACAAGCAATCAGTTAGAAGGTAATTTTGAAATTAGAGGAATAAAAGCCCGTCCGTATCTAGGAATTTGCCTAGAGACGCAGGGATTACCAGATGCTATTAATCATCCAAATTTTCCATCAGTTGTCATCAAAAAGGGTGAAGAATATCGATGGGAAACGAAGTATAACTATTTAACGAAATAGTTGGGGCGGGACCGACGCAAATATCGTGGCAACGACGCAAATAATGTGAAAGCGACGCAAATATCGTGGTAAAGACGCAAATATTGTGTGGACGACGCAAAAATCTCGAGAATGACGCAAATATCGGGAATGCGACGCAAAAAGTGTGAAACCGACGCAAATATGGCGCGGGCGCCGCAAATCCGGACGGCCAAGACTCATATCCACACGCGCCCCCTATTTCCCGTCCTGCAGCATGCCCTTTTTTCACAACAAAAACGCAATTCCCACGCAACCCAGCCAAATAACCAATACAAATCCCAAGAAAGAAGGTGAACCATGGCGACGATTAAGGATATAGCGGAAAAAGCGGGTGTCTCAATCGCGACAGTTTCGCGGGTTCTGAACTATGATGCCAGCTTATCAGTCAGTGACGACACGAAAAAGAAAATATTTGAAATTGCCGAGGCGCTTTCATATAAAAAACGTCCCTCGAAAAAGTCTCCTTCTGCTCGGCTTGGGACTCTCCTTTGGTACACCGAAAAGGAAGAGCTTAATGATCTCTATTACATGTCGATTCGGCTTGGAATCGAGCAGCGCTGTGAGCAGCTTGGCATCAAGACGGCCAATTTTTATAGCAGCATCGAAAGCATGAAGCAGGAGGAGTTCCAGGGGATTATCGCGGTTGGCAAGTTCAGCACCACTCAAGTGAATGAACTATCAAAAATGGCGGAGCATCTCGTGTTTGTCGATTCAAACCCGGACGAGGATGTATACGATGCGGTCATGATTGATTTTGAAAAAGCAACGCGAACAGTAATGAAGCATTTTACCCAGAACGGACATACCAATATCGGCTATGTAGGTGGACGCGAAGAATATAAGGACCATTCGGCGGAAATCGAAGAAATCCGAGAAAAAACGTTCAAAAACTATCTCTCAGAAGCAAATCTATTAGATAAAAGTAACCTATATATTGGTAGCTTTACGGTTGAAGATGGCTACAAGCTGATGAAGCGAGCAATCGAAGAAAAAGGCGATGCTCTCCCGACAGCTTTCTTTGCTGCCAATGACCTGATCGCAATCGGTGCATTGCGCGCGCTTAACGAAGCGAAAATCGAAGTGCCTGATCGTGTGAGCCTCATCGGCGTCAATGACATTAGTGTGTCTAAATACGTCTTCCCACCGCTGTCAACGGTTAAGGTCCATACCGAAGTTATGGGCGAAACCGCTGTTGACACCATCCTTGAGCGTATCGAAGGAAGGCAAATTGCGAAAAAAATATTCATTACGACTAAATTGATTATCCGAAAAACCTAGTCCATCCGACTAGGTCTTTCTTGTCCTATTTAATAGGGAAGAAAGAGTATAAAATACTCCACGGTGACCTCGAAAATCCGGGAAACCTTAGTCCAAACTTCTCATTTTTATACTAATGCTAGCCTCAATTTTCACACTAGAAACACCCAATTGACAAAAAATGGACCATCTTTTACAAATTGATTACTCCTTCCAAAGATAACCTACTTTTGCCAACCTGCAAAAGTGAAAATGCTTACAACTAACCAGAATCACCATAACTTATGTCAAGTTACATTTGTGTTACAAAGGTTAACGATAAAAGGACTATTTTCCTATAAAATGTAATAAAGGGTATCAAGAGGCTTGAATTCGAGATATTAAGTAGTGGCTTATCGGTGTTCTCCGGTTTTATGGAATGACTAAAGGTACTAGGAGGTAGTACACCTTAGGTAGTAAGTGGGTCCGACAGAAACGTCAATTTGTAGAAAAATGTAGACAAAACAGGTCTTTCGTATTGATTATAGTGTTATTAGAATATTCCGGAAAAATTGACCTAATCCAAAATATCGGGTAATTTTTAGTATATATTTGGAAAATATGTGAACGTATTATGTAATTTATGCCCTGTATATAGGCATTACACTATATAAAACTTATTTACGATAAGCAGGTGATTTTTATGGGAATTAATGTTTCTGCTGCTATTTCACAAGCAAACCAACTTCGCAACTATGCCTCACAGCTTCGGAATCTAAAAAGCTCCCTAAATGGGTTTCAAGGAAATATCAACTCTGCATGGCAGGCGACAGAGGTACAGTATATCAATCAAGCAATTGCCGAGATCAATCGCGAACTAAATCAGATTGCCTCAAAGCTTGATTCAGTCGCACCAGACATCATCTCGGTTGCAAACCAAATCAAACGTGAAGAAGAGGCAGCTGCTCGTGCAGAAGCTGAAGCTAGAAGGAAGGCGGAAGAGGAAGCGCGAAAAAAAGCCGAACTTAATGGACCATATCCACGCTATTAGTAGGATGGTTCGTTCAAAACAGGTTTAAAGCCTTCATTGGGGATTTTATCCTTTTTATTTCCAGGATAAAGGAGAGGACTACTTTGTCAGAAATTAAAATAAAAACAAATGATGTCTTGGATACGAATCATCAATTAACAAGTGCATCTACCAGGCTCTGGTCCCTTAAAATGGATTTATCTAGTGTCGGGTCTTCGATTGATAGTCGTATTGCATCAAGACAAAATATTGCGGGCAGACTTTCAGAAGCCTATCAAAAGGCTGCTGAAATACAAACAAAAGTAAAACAGCTGGAGACCTTTATCCAGCAGGCGGCACACCGTTATAGCAGTACGGAAAATAAAATTTGCGGTCAGGCAAAAGCCCTAGTGGCGGATAATGGTTGGAAATATACCCTTGCTCGTAACGCGACAATCGCTGGGGGAGCCGCACTCCTAAATTCCAACAAGCTATTGCGGGTCGGAAAAGGGCTTCAGTTTCGAATGTATAAGAAAAACGGGCAGACCTTTATTAAGCTTGTGGGGGAAAGGATTCGAAGTCTCAGAGATTTTGAGAAGTATTATGGTCGCCTTAAAGAAGGCCTTGGTGGAACTGCCAAATGGACCCGTGACTATGTGACTAATCTCGTAAATAAAGGGATTCCACTTTATACAGATGGAGATCCGGGACGTTATTTTACCAAAAATGCTAATAAACTCATACATACAAAATTTGATGAATTTACAAATGCGATTGGCCGAATTGATGATCCATTCCATAAAATTGCAGGCCGAACGTTTGTCGATGAAATGAAGGTGTGGGAAAACTTTAAAGGTTGGAAAGATGCAACTGCTATTACGAAGGCCGGAAAAGGTTTGGGAGTTTTGGGAATAGGAATTGATGTTTATACTAACTTCAATGACAACCTTATTAAGGATGGAAAGCTTGATTTCACAGCTGAAAATGTGAAGGAATTTGCAGTTGATACGTCAGTCGATGTAGGTGCAGCTGCGGGTGCCATGGCTGCAGGTGCTGCGGTAGGTTCATTTTTTCTTCCTCCTGCAGGCACCGTGGTTGGTGCAGTAGCTGGAACGGTAGCTTATGGAATAGTGAACTGGAAGTGGGACGGTGAAAATAGTGCCATTGATTACGTAAAGGACGGGGCAAATGCCGCAGTCGATAAAGCAATCGAATGGGGCAGTGAAGCCGTAGAGTTCGCTTCTGATACAGCGAAAAATATAGGAAAGGGAATAGAAGAAACGGCAGAAAAAGTAGGAGATTTTATTGGTGGTATCGGTAAAAAATTAGACAAAGTATTTTGGTAGGAGATGGAGTAATGCTAAAAGGGGCAAAAGAAGAGGATTTATACAAAATAAAGGTTGTTGCACAAAACAGACTCAGACCAGATAAAATTACTGGATTCTTTTGGTTAACGCTCATTTTTAGTGGATTAATGACAGGTGTAACAGCAGTGGCTTTAGATGCAAGCTCAGCGATTACTAACCCTATTTGGCCAGGTATTCAAAAATTGGGGATTGCTTTATTTATTTTGAATGTAGCTGTTGCACTTTTTTTTACCCCTGAAAAAAATGCATATCGTTATCAGCGTTTGCAGGCTGTCTTTCTAAGCCTATTTGGTTTTACATTTTCTATTGTTTTCTTCCCTTTTTACTTCCTCGCTGCTGAGGATAAAATGGCACCGGGATACATGGGTACGATTGGAATCATCATTCTCATAGGCGGGCTTGCGTTAACGGTATATGCAACATTAAGAGGGTTTAAACGCGTTCAACAGGGAGAATTCCGAAAAGACGGAAAAGGGCTCTATAATTTTAAAGAATCGAAATCACAGGTAAGTATTCCGATTATTTTTGGGGCAGTCATGATTGGTGGAGCCATCATCCAACTAGCATCAGATGCACAAACGGCCGTTGCAAGCATGATTGGTGTTTTGTTTGCGTTACTACTTTGTACAGCCCTTCAATATTCAATTGCGTTAGTATGGCCGGAGTTTTTAATCCTAACGTTGAGTAAATTTCAATTCGAACAATTTCGTGTTCCGATGAGAAAGAGAAAGAGTATAAGTCAAAAGGTACAATCCACGGGTAAGAAGGTAAAAAGGTAGTTTTAGAACTGAAAGGCGGTCTACATTCTTGGTTTTTATCATTAAACCCCTTCAATTTATAAGCTTGTTCTTTGCGATGATTTTTTGTATCGAGGTACTGGAACAAATCGCCCAAGGAAACATAATTAGTGGCCTTATTATGCTTGTGGTACTGCTTCTTGTAACGATTTTAATTTTGAAATGGATCAGCAAGTACACCGTTTCGTTTTTTGGGATGTTCTTTGTGAATGGGATGTTAACCTTAATTTCCTTTATTATCCTAGTTTATATCATTATTTTTATAACGGGTAGCCGTACATTTAGTCAAACTGCGGGTTATTTCATTTTATTTATTGGAATGCTGCCCATTATCTTTTGGTGGAATTTTAATACTTTGGAAATTTTTCAAAAAAATAGAAAGGGAGGATTCGAGAAATGAAAGTAAAAAGAAGTCCTGTCACCTTTCAAAATGTGATCAGTACGAAATCCAGAAGTAAAGTAAGCGAATGGCATCAAACAGCAAAAGATTTTCGCAATGCCATTATTCGAAACGATCTGTATAGCACGGGTCCAATTATATATCGTGTCTCTAACTTTTCAACTGAAACAGAGGAAGCAGACTATACGTTTTACATACCGGTCAATGCGCCGGTCAAAATGGCTGAAAATGACCGCTTTGAATTTACGAGTGTCCTGGAGTTTGAGGATGGCTTGAGTTTCCGGCATGCTGAACTGGATGAAGACATCGAAATTGCCTATGACCTGCTTCGTGAGGTTGCCGAGGCACACAAACTCAAGTTAGAGGAGCCCTTTTACAATATTTATCTGGATGTGTACGGTTCGGGAATCATTGATGTGTACGCTCCAATCGTGAAGGTGCCAGATCATGATTAATCCGAATGACTCGATCCGTTTTACAAATGTCGTTTCGAAAAAATTTCGGTTTCATTATCACGAAATGAATGCGGTCATGAATGGCTTTCTTCAGGAAGTTGCAAAATTCGGTGTCACGATGAAAGGTCCTTTCTTCTATTCAATCAACAATGTGCCGATGGATGAAATGGTCAATTCAGAATTGTTTATGCCTATTCGTGAGGATGCGATCCCTGACCAAAATGATTTTGAGTTTCATAGCTATTTTAGTATGGAAGATATGGCATCTGTTTGCCTACATAAGGAATTTGAAAAAAATACACAAGTGGCATACCATATGCTGCTTACATACTTTGAGGAAGCGAATCTTCGACAAAACACCCCCATTTTTCACGTGGTTTCAGGGGATGAAGGTTTTAGATACATGTTTATTAAAATAGGGTACGCCCCTGAGGTTTCGTAAAAGGTAAGGAGAGATTTGCTTTGATATTAACTCTATTTGATCGGGAAAAGGCTTTTACATTTGTGCTGCCGGAGCGCGTGACGGGAAGGTATGTTTTAACGTCTGAGGATGCGAATGGAAAAGCAGCGGATATGATGGCGATTGAGGCGGAGGACGGTAAATGGTTTTTGAAGTCCAATAAATCGGCGTTTCTGACAAATGACAAGCAGGAAACGCTTGTTAAACAGGAAATTGAGCCATTTAAAACGTACACGATTTCCCGGAATCATGACGCATCTGCGCTTTTATATGTGGAGCCGCCTACAAGTGATCGAAACGAGTATACTAAGCACGAGGTGACGGGCAGCAGCATTCGGGTCGGCCGAGGCAATGACAGCCATATCCGGTTTTCGAATAAGCTTGTCTCCAGCTCCCACTGTGTGATTCAGTACGATGCCCAGGGCCATGCGATTATCCGTGACAACAATAGCTCGAACGGAACCTATGTCAACGGAGAACGTGTGAAGGAAAAAGTTCTCTCAACCGGTGATGTTATTTACATCATGGGGTTAAAAATTATCTACAATGGCAAGTTGCTATCACTGAATAACCCACATCAATTGGTATTTTTAGACCGCAATGCGCTTCGTCCGTTTGCGGTGCAAGAGCCGATACCAGAGGCTGAGGAACCTCTCGACGATTTCCAAACAGAAGAAAAACATGATGACCTCTTTTATCGCTCGCCGCGTTTTAAGCGGGATATAAAAAGGACGGAAATCAGAATCGACCCGCCGCCACAGCAACCTAACCTTGATGAAACGCCATTGATGTTTATGCTCGGGCCGTCAATCACAATGGGGATGGCATCACTATTCACCGGGTTGTTCACATTAAACAACGTAATGGCGCGTGGCGGGGACATGATGTACGCGATGCCGACCTTGATGATGTCGTTCAGTATGTTAATCGGAACGGTTCTTTGGCCGATTTTAACAAAGCGCCATGAAAAAAAGATGCGTATCAAGCATGAAGCAAAACGTCAGGAAAAATACTCAAAATACATAGAAGAAATGGCTCAAAAGATTGAAGAAGAGTGTGTGAGACAAAGTGAAATTCTTCATGAAAACCATGTTGCTTTGCAAAACCTTATCTCACGGATTACGATGCGAAAAAGGAATCTTTGGGAGCGTGGAATTGGGCAAAATGATTTTCTTAAGGTGCGCCTTGGGATTGGAGATCTGCCATTAAACGCTGAACTCAAATACCCGGAAAAAACATTCACACTTGAGGATGATAACCTCAAGGATGACCTTTATAAATTGGTGGAGGCTCCGCATATTTTAAAACAGGTGCCTGTCACTTTGAGTTTTGTGGAGGAATATGTCAGTGGTGTAATCGGAAGACGCAGTCGTGTTCAGGATTTTGTGAAGGGACTTATTTTCCAATTAACCGCGCTGCACAGCTATGACGAGTTGAAGCTAGTGTTCCTTTACGATGAAAGTGAGGAAGAGTATTGGAAGTTTGCGAAATGGCTTCCGCATGTGTGGGATGAGGGGATGCAGATTCGCTTTATCGCAACAGATACAACCGAGGTGAAGGAACTTTCCAGTTATTTTGAAAAAGAAATCGCCAATCGCGCGGCAATGGATGAGGAGCAATTAAAGGACATCGACCAGCATTATTTGATTTTTTCAATGAGTAAGTCGCTCGCGTCAAGGGCTGAGATGATCAACCTCCTGTTAGAAGAGAAAAAGAACATTGGGATTAGTCTTGTTACTTTATATGATGAGCTCAAAAATTTACCGAAGGAATGTACGATGGTTGTTGAGCTTGCGGATGACATGTCCAAAATTTTCGACAAGGACGACATTTCCGGTTCATTTACAGCGTTTGATGCGGAATTTTATGAGCGTGGTGATGCCGAGGAAGTTGGGATTCGCTTATCCAATATACAGCTTGCATCCTCGGTTGAAGCTTACACGCTGCCAGATATGGTCACGTTCCTTGAAATGTTTGGGGTAAGTAAAATTGAGCACTTGAATGCACTGACTCGCTGGAAGGAAAACAACCCGGTGCTCTCTATTGAAACACCGATTGGGGTCGACACGATGGGTGGGTTGTTCAAATTAGACCTTCATGAAAAATACCATGGTCCACACGGGCTGATTGCTGGTATGACAGGTTCTGGGAAATCTGAGTTCATCATGACGTTCATTTTGTCGCTTGCAGTGAACTATCACCCGGACGAGGTTGCGTTTATTTTAATCGACTACAAGGGTGGGGGAATGGCGAATGCCTTTTTAAATCTGCCGCATTTAGCTGGAACAATTACGAACCTTGACGGAGCAGCGGTTAAGCGTTCATTGATTTCGATTCAAAGTGAACTGAAGCGTCGCCAGTCGATTTTCAGTGAGACGAGTCGACGGATGAATGAAAGTAATATTGACATTTATAAATACCAAAAGCTATATCGTGAGGGGCAAGTAACAGAGCCGCTGCAGCATTTGTTTATGATTTCAGATGAGTTCGCAGAGCTAAAAACCCAGCAGCCGGAGTTCATGGAGCAGCTGGTGAGTGCGGCTCGTATCGGACGAAGCTTGGGTGTCCACTTGATTTTAGCCACACAGAAGCCGTCCGGTGTCGTGGACGATCAAATTTGGAGTAACTCGAAATTCCGTATCAGTCTGAAGGTACAGGAAAAAGCGGATAGTATGGAGGTCATCAAGCGCCCAGATGCTGCCGAGCTATCAACGACCGGCCGTTTTTACCTGCAGGTTGGGTATAACGAATTGTTCGAGCTTGGTCAATCAGCTTGGGCTGGGGCACCGTATTATCCATCCGACAAAATCGAAAAACGCGTCGACGAAAGCATCCGCGTCATTGACCACTTAGGTCGCGTCATTAAGAGTGCAAAAATTGATCGTAAAACAATGGTGAAACATCCACCGAAACAAATTGATGAAGTAACAAATTACCTAGAAACTCTAGCAAAACAGGAAAATATCACGGTGAAGCAGCTATGGCTGGATCCGATTCCAGCAAAGATCTATTTAGATCAGTTAGCTGAAAAATATCGTGAAACAATGAATCGCTTTGAGTTGAACCCGGTGATTGGGGAATATGACGACCCGGCGAACCAACGCCAAAGTGTTATGAGACTACCAATCACACAGGATGGCAATACTATTATTTATGGAGTTGCGGGCAGTGGCAAGACAACGTTTATTGCATCGCTGATGTACTCCCTAATGGAATCCCATACGCCGGATGAGCTGAATGCCTATTTACTAGATTTTAGCTCGGAGACGTTGAGCTGGTTCCGTGAAGCGCCACATGTTGGGGACGTTCTGTTATCCCATGATAGTGAGAAGATTGATAATCTCTTTAAAATGATGAATAGCGAGATTGAGAGACGTAAAAAGCTGTTGTCCAATTATGGCGGTGACTTGCAGACGTATAACCGTCTGTCAGAGGATGGTCTGCCATCGATTGTGATTGTGATTCACAACTATGCGGCGTTTTCGGAAATGTACGAGGGGTATGAGGAGACGATTTCCTATCTTACTCGTGAAGGCACAAAATACGGGATTTATTTTATCGTGACAGCTGCCCACACTGGTGCCATTCGCTACCGCTTGATGCAAAATTTCAAGCAATTATATGTACTGCAGCTTAACGACACAACGGAATATTCAGCTGTGCTCGGAAATGTAGACGGCGTATTTCCATCGAAGCATAAAGGTCGCGGCATTTTCAAGGCTGACGGCGTGTATGAGTTCCAGGTCGCTCTTATTACGGAGGGTGTGGAGGACATGTACCAATACATCACTGATTACTGTCGTAACTTGCGCGACAATTGGGGCAAGGGGGCTGCGAAGCGAATTCCTGTCTTGCCGGAAAAAGTCGATATCGAGTACCTAAATGATGAAATTCGTTACAACAAGTCTCATAAACTGCCAGTTGGTGTGGAAAAAAATTCGCTTGCTGTTTCGTATTTTGATTTCGGACAGTCGTTTGTGAATCTTGTGTTGGCTAGCAGCAGTGAGGCATGCGCAGGCGTGATGCAGGGGATTACTGAAATCGTTCATACGAATGAGAAAAATGAAGTTATTGTGCTTGACCCGAATGAGGAGCTCGTCCCACTTAACGGGAAGCATGTGACAAATGCAGTCGAACTTGAGGAAACAATCGTGTATCTGTTTAACACGTTGGTGTTCCGCAACAACACAACGAAGGATGCGATTGCTGAGGGTGCAGCGCCACCAGTTTTCGAACCGCTCTACTGTATGGTTCATTCGTTTAGCGACATGATGATGCTCTTATCGGAAGATGGTCAGGATAAGCTGAAGGTATTTCTCGAACGCATCGACGGACTCAATGTGTTTATGGTCATCTCCGACCGCGCCGACGCCTTAAATGCATTTGCATTTGAGCCTTGGTTTAAACAGCAGGTTTCGCTAAGTGACGGCATTTGGGTCGGAAACGGAATTACCGATCAGTACTTAATGAAAGTTTCAAAAGTCACAAACAGCATGTATCAAGAAATCCCAGAGGGCTTCGGTTATGTGCTTACAAAAGGAAAACCAACGTTAGTCAAACTTTTAACGGGTTCAGCAGTTCGTGAAGAGGAGGCGGTCGCCCATGGATAAAGTGTTGGTCGAGGTTTTCATTCCAGCCGCAGGCGTTTCCTACGACGTCTTCATCCCGACGGGGAGCAAGCTCTATGAAGTCACATTTTTACTCGCAAACACCATGACAGAGCTATCTAACGGCTACTTCGTCGCGACTGACACCACTGTGGTGTGCGACCGCGAAACCGGCACGATTTTTGACATCAACCAAACCGTGGAAGAGTTGGGATTTTTAAATGGGAAGAAATTGATGCTGGTTTAGGATCTGGACTCGGTCGCCGGGATTTTTGCTTAGGGCACAATTATTTGGGGCTAGGGCACAATTCCCGCCGGATAGGGCAGAATTATTTCCACTTAGGGCACAATCAGCTCCACTTAGGGCACAATCACTTGAAAATAGGGCACAATTCCGCAGGGTCGTCTAGATATGAGTAAAAGTGGAAAATGCGGCATGTCCGATAAATTGAAGAAATTGTCCGATAAACCAATATTAATGTCCGATATCTTAAAAAAATAGGCCAATATCTTGGTCTGGGGTTATTTTTAACAAACTAGCAATACGTAAGGAAGGTGCCAAATGAGGTTACAAAAGAGGGTAGTCTTATTCCTTCTTCTATTCACTCTCATAATAGGAGGAACAGGGTGTATGAATTCAAGTAGCGCGAGTACGGAAGAGAAAGCCATTCAGTATTTAGAAGACAAGTATGACAAGGAATTTGAGGTCATGTACGCCAAAGAGGGTAGCAAGCTTTTTGAAGATCTGTATGGCGGTGATGTTGTAACGGTGAACCCTAAGGGAGAACCAGATGTCATTTTTACAGTAAAAGGTAGCGAAGAACCATTCGTTGAAACCTATTTGCAAGCTAAATGGTCACAGGAATTACAAGAAAAACTCCAATCAGATATTGAAAAAGAGTTACCAAAGGATACTTCTTATAAAGTAATTATAAGTAATACAAGGATGAGTAATGATGCATCGCCGAATAAGCCTGTTGAAGAAGTTTTAAAAGAAAGTGATACGGCGATTGTAAGTATTATGGCAGCAATAAAAACAGATGGTGAACCAGATGTAAGTCAATATAACAAAGGTATTTATAATTTATACAACTTGCTAAATGGACTTGGAGTAAATAAATATGTTGTTTCAGTTGGTTTTGTTGATCAGTCCGAGGATGTAACAGAATACATACGAACTTCCTATGTTAACAACATACCGTGGACAAATTTAAATGCAAAGGTTTATGGCGTGATTGCTATAGATGAGAGGCATAATCCTGACAAACCGAGTGATCTCATAAATCCTGAAATGATTTTGAAAGACGCCAAAAGTGTGATTGAAAATTACTCACCGATTGAGGAGTGATCATTCATGTCTCTTACAGAATTAACTGATAACGATAAATACATTTTATTGCAGTTATCCTATTTTGATGTTCCGACCTATGTTGGGGATGTTTCTGCGGATAACCCGCGGTCTATTAATGAAATATTGGGTCATATAGACTATGATAATTTAACTCCCGAAGCACAGATTCAGTTTGATGCAATTGATGACTATGTACGGAATACAAAAACTCCACTTAATGAAATTAATTTAGTTGGATATCAAAACAATAACCCCAATAGCGGAAACAACTCAGATGGAGATTCTTACTCGGGCTTTGTAGGCTATGCGTTTACCGATAAAGAAGGAAACGGTACGGCTGTTTTTAGAGGTAGTGAGGATTTAACTAATGTTGCTCATATCGCAACAGACTGGGTATCCAATGTTGAGGCCGGTATCGGTGTTACGATTCAACAGCAGAGGGAAGCGGATGCCTTTTATGGAAAATTCATTAAAGGCTTAGATGGAGAACAGTATGTTTTTGGCCATTCCAAAGGCGGAAATCTAGCAGAATATGTACTCGTCCATAATCTAGAAGATGAAAAGTTAACCTCGTATATTGTGAATGGAGCACCATTATATTACTGGACCCTGACAATGGCGCAACGGGATGCTTTAAAGGATCGAAATACATTTATCGTACATGAAGGAGATGTTGTTTCATCTCTTGGGTATGCGCCTTATGTGGATAAAACAGTTAAAATAAACAGCACTGAAGAAGGCTTAATGTATCCCCATGGCTTGGCTAGTGTGGATTTTACTTCCCAGGGAGATTTTAAAAATGCATCTGATGGTGCATCCCTAGTGCGGGATATCGGAAATCCAATTGCCGGAATTATTGTTTTGGCGGCCTCACTTCATCCAAAAGTGTTGGCATATAGAGCGGCGGCGGCGATTCGAGATGCCACATTATATATTTTAGAAGCAGCAAAAAGAGGGCTTGAAAAGGCTGTTAACTGGGTGAAAGACCAGGCAACCAAATTCATTGCAAAGGTTAAAGAACTAACTCAGCAGGTCAAGGAAGAAATTAATCAATTTATAACGAATGTCGCATCGAAGGCAGCCGTGATTTTTGTAAAAATGGTCGCGAAACTTGGTGGTTACTTCCCAGTTGAACCCTATCTAAAAGTGAACGTCGACAGGCTTTACTACTATGCGCAAAGGCTTGAACGGATCAAACGCAGAGTTAGCGCCTTGAATGACAGGATCGATTCCCTCTATTGGGAGGTTGACCTTCTGGATATCCGACATGTGTTAAGCGCCGATATCCTGACTTCTTTTTCATACAGGCTGGGTCAAAACATCAACTACCTAAATACAGCAGCCCGATTGCTTGATTCGAATGAAAGCAAGTTAGTTGGGAAGGCAAGGATTATTCGATAGGGAAAAATAAAGGGGGTAACTTCAGGTGAAACCTCATGTTCAACGGAAGATTAATAGCATAATTGCTGAAATCAATGCGATCTCAAGGGAACTCGATGAGATCTCAAATGGTCTTAATCGTGAGTTCAAAGGGATTGGCTCAACCAAAAGTGCATCCAGCCTGCAGAGTGCTGCTGACAAATATCGAAGAGTTGGCTATAACCTGAGAAGGATTTGAGCATTGAAGCTAGCAATCTTGGAAAATTGTTCCCGGTTTTTGGAAAAGGGATACGAATCCCGGGGCTTCCGTACCCAATTGGGTGAGATTTGGCTGGGAATGGTAACGCATCAAGGTTTTGCGTACCCACTTCAATAGGGTTTTGGAAAAATAGGTAACGAATCCCAACCTTAAGAACCCTTTTAGATAGTCCTTTTTATAAAAAAGGAACGAATGCAGATTTGCTGTATATCAATGGGCTATTTTTATCAAAGTGGTATATCGCAAACACGGTTATCTGTATATCGATGAGCAGATTCCCTACCGTGATATACCGCAAACGCCATAATCGGTATATCACGAATCCAGAATCACCGGCCAGATATACCGCAAACCCCAAGCGCACGACCCAAAGTTCTCTCGGCCCCAACCGAGTTAACTCATACATATCTCATTTTAAGGAGGTGAAAAAACAATGGCACGTTCAATTACAGTTGATCCAGCGAAATTAGACACTGCGGCTACTCGCATTGACCAGCAATCTGCTGACTATGAGAGACTTTACAAGGCTCTTTACACAGAGGTTGAAGGCATGGGTGCAGCTTGGCAAGGTACTGATAATATGGCATATGTTTCTCAAATCAAGGGCTTCATGGATGACTTCCAAAAAATGACGAACTTGATGAGACAATATTCCGAATTCTTAAAGCTTAGCTCAAAAACATACCGTGAAACACAAAACGAGGTCGTGAACCAAGCACGTCGCTTAACAAACTAATCTCAATACCTACTAATCTACTAAAAAAGGAGGTGGCACTATGTCAATTGATGGAATCAAGATTTCCCTTGGTGAGGTTAGTAAAACCGCAGGGCAAATCCGTAACCTAAACCAACAGCTTGCGACTACATTGGAAGATATCAAAAAGGAAATGAATGCATTATCTGCTACATGGACGTCTGATGCTTCTAATACCATTCGCGGCAACTTCAATGCGTTGGCTCCACGCTTTGAGGAATATCGCCAAGTTATTGATAGCTACGCGAAATTCCTAGATAACACAGTTACAAACTACAACGCTGCTGAAACGGCAATTAACAATAACGCTAGCGCATTTAAATAATCCATGAGGAGGGCAATTGGCCCCGCCGGTTGTCCTCATCATCATTAGTATGGGAGTGCAAGAAATGATCAAACATGTTGATTTACAGATTGAAAACTACGGTGTTACGAAATTCATCTTTTACAAGGTGCCACGTGAGCTCCGTGTTGATTTTACAGAGGCCGATAAGCTAAAAAACAACAAAGTTCGAGGGCTTTTACCCTGTGTTGTGATTAACAAGGACGATGAGGCCTATTTTCGCTATGATTTAGTGTCTGAGGTGACGCTTGCACGAAGCTTAACGAACGAACTCACAAAAGAACAGATCCACTCATTTTTTACCAACATTATCGAAACAATGATTGAGGCTGAGCGACTTGGATTGAATGTGAACAACTTTGTTTTTGATGAGAACTACATCTTTATTGATAATTTTTCAAACAGATTAATTCTACTGTACATGCCAATTAAAAATAATATTTTTGAAAAGGTATCAATCCGGGAATTTTTCACCAACTTCTTACACTCCTACTCCTATGATGAAAATGATGACCTCACCTTTTTTGTAAGATTACATAATTATTTCGCGACAGCAGAGGAAATCAATCTGTATGCTCTTCAAAAAAAACTGCATGAGTTGTTGTTGAACAAGCCGGCATCACCTCAAAGCTTTAAGAAGCTGCCAATCCAAGATGAAGAACCACGGACACCGAATTACTATAGTCCGGGCAGTGAAATGAAGGCGACTGAGGAAAATGGCGTAATCACATCCGAATACAGTAGTAAAAGGTCTGATAAAAAGACAAGACAAAAGCTCGAGATTGAGGAAGAGGTTCAGTACAAGCGGATCACCCGCACCGAGCTTGGCGAAGGAAATTCCCTGTTAGCCGGCGGAACCTCCATAAACATTAAGCCGAATGTCGGCAGTCCGATTTCGTTTGAAACAGATGAACCCGATGAGGAAGAGGGTACAACCGTCCTCACTGCCTATAAGGAAGAACCAGAAGAGGAAGAAGGAACAACAGCACTAGGCTTGGGCATGGGCACAAGCTTCCACCAGCAGCAACCATTCCTGCTTACAGCTACTCAAGAAAAAATCATGGTTTCAAAGAAAGTCTTTAAAATCGGCCGTGACCCTGGCGCCACCGATTACACGTCAGGAAATAAAGTGGTTGGGCGCGTGCATGCGGAGTTGATTACTGAGAACGGGGAATATTTTATCGTTGACCAGGAATCACGAAATGGAAGCTTTGTAAATGGCGTCAAGCTTAGCCCGAAAAACAAGGTGAAAATCAAGCACGAGGACAAAATCAAATTAGCGAATGAAGAATTTGTGTTTAGGCTTTTCTAAAAAACAGAGGTGAAAAAAGTGGCATTCATACATGCATACCACACAGATGTTGGAATTAAGAAAAAAACAAACCAAGATGCCGTGCTCGTCAAGACGGCGAAAACGCCGAATGGATACGTCGGGATGTTCGTTGTTTGCGACGGAATGGGCGGTCTCGACCAAGGGGAACTGGCAAGTGCCACGGTCGTTCGCGGTCTCTCCGACTGGTTCGAGATTGTGCTGCCAGACCTGCTGCATTCAAATAGGCAGGAAGAGGACATCCGTGATGCACTTAAAGCATGCATCAATGAGCAAAATGCAAAAATCCTGGATTACGGGGATGAAACAAATACAAAGGTCGGAACAACGGTGACCGCGCTTCTCATTATTCATTCGCGTTACTATATCGTACATATTGGTGACAGCCGTGCCTATCAAATTGGGGAACGGGTAACTAGGCTGACGAAGGACCAAACCTTGGTTGAGCGTGAAGTAGAGCGCGGAAACATTACACCCGAGCAAGCCCAGAAGGACCCGCGCCGCAATGTACTTTTACAATGTGTTGGTGCAACAAGGGAACTTGATGTCGTCATCCTCACAGGTGAGACCGAGGCGGGAACTGTGTTCTTACTTTGTACGGATGGTTTTTATCATAAAATCACGGATGAGGAGCTGCTTATGGAACTCCGACCGAACCCATTTTTAAATGAAAAGCAGTTAAAATACAAGGCGATAAAACTAATCGATGCAGTGAAGGAACGAAAAGAGGTCGACAACATCTCCATCGTTCTTGCGCATGTCGTGTGAAGGGCCAGATTTCGGGCTTTGAAGATTGGACTTTGAATTTAGTTTCGGTGTCTAGCTTCTAGAGCTTGCGCTTTTCAATTTTGGAGGAATTATTTTGATTAAAATCGGAAGTTTCATTGATGATAGATATGAAGTATTGAAGGAAATTGGCCGCGGCGGGATGAGTATTGTTTATCTGGCGATGGACAACCGGCTCAACAAGTCCCTTGTTGTCAAGGACATCCGCAAACGCGACAACAGCAACAATGAGCTTCTTATCAACAGTTTGGTTGTCGAAGCGAATATGCTGAAAAAACTCGATCACGGCTCGCTTCCAAAGATTTACGACATCATCGAGTCAGAGGGCGACATTTATGTCGTGATGGATTATGTCGAGGGTGAATCCCTTAAGCAAAAGCTGAAGCGGGAAAAAATAATTTCCGCTAAACTCGTGATTAACTGGGCGAAGCAGCTTGCTGAGGTGCTCCATTATTTACATACGCGAAAGCCGCATCCGATTATTTACCGCGACATGAAGCCGGATAATATCATGCTCACGCCGGAAGGGAAAATCAAGCTGATTGACTTTGGGATTGCGCGTGAATTTAAGGATGAGAGCCTGACGGATACGACAAATCTCGGAACGAAAACCTATGCTGCACCCGAGCAGTTAAGCGGCAAACGCACCGATGCTCGAACCGATATTTATAGCTTGGGCTTGACCCTGTACCAGCTTATCACCGGAAAAAGCCTAGCCGATCCGCCGTATGAAGTAAGACCGATTCGTCAGTGGGACCCGAGTTTACCGGAAGGGCTCGAGCACATCATTTTAAAATGTACCCAGGCTGAACCAGAAAATCGCTACCAAACGTGTGAGGAGCTTTTATACGATCTCGAAAACATCAACAAGCTTACTGCGGGATATCGGAAAAAAATGATGAAGCGGCTCTATCTCTTTTTAATACCAGCCGTCTTATGTCTCGGTTTTTCTACAACGTCGGTATTCGGTTATCAGGGCATGAAAAATGTGCAGTTCCAGGATCATATGGGGCTTGTTAATGAATCTAGCATTGCGTTAATTGAGGGCGATGATACTGAAGCCATCAAGCTGCTGGAAAAGGCAATCAAGGTTGACAAGGGACGCGCATCCGCTTATAACAATCTGCTTGATGTGTATATTAACCGAAACGAAGTGGACACAGGCCTTTCAAAAATTGAGTCCTATATCAAGGATGAATACGGAAATATCCATAAAAATAGTGAGGTTCTTTTTAAGCTGGGAATGACGTATTTCGACCGGAAACGCGATTATCCCGTGGCACTGAAGTATTTTAAGCAGGTGGATGAAAAAAAGATTCCGGACGCGACTTACTATATCACGCTTGCAACAACATTGGGCGGGATGAATATTGATTACGACCAGTTCTCTGCGAATCTATTGGAGTTTGAATCGTACAATGACAATCTCCCGAACAACGCGAAAAAGGTAGATAACTATAATTCGCTTGCGAATATTTACATTTCGTATAAGGGGCAAATCGCTGACGCCAACACAAAGGCCATTACGGTTGTGCAAAAGGCGCAGAGAGTTCTCGAGCTAGCTCCAGATGAGCAGCTACAGTTGAAATACGAGATTGAATTTGAGCAAAAGCTTGCCCAGGCTTTTTATAGTCGAGGTGTTAATTCGGAGGATCAGGTTGCCGCTCGTGACGATTTTGAGCAGGCGAATGAGCACTACAATCAACTTCTCGAATTGAATGTGCCGAACAAGGAAGAGGTTATGGTCAATATCGGTGTCATTTATCAGGAGATGGGCGAGCATTCCCAAGCGGTCGAGCAATTTGAAGGGATCATTAAAGAGTATCCAAAAAGCCTGAACGCGTATGTGAAGCTCGGCAATCTGTTGCTGGACATTGAGCAAGGAAAGCAGGAGGACCAGCGCAACTACACCAAGGCGAAGGAAATCTTTGAAAAGGGCGGTCAGCTTGAAAATGCGAAAGACAACGAAGCCTATAAAAAGCTGGCAAGACGCATGGCAAACTTAAATATCAGCTAGGGAGGGGGGGTTCAATTGGACTACCAAATTATGTTTTATGGGGGATTAGCGGGCGCGCTGATCACACTTATCATCTCGGTTATCGTCTATATGAAACTACAAATCTCTCAAGTTTTTGCAGATGTTACGGGAAATCGATTTAAGAGAAAGAGGAATAACGACCGCATTTCCCTAGAAGCTCAGGAAACGAAGCGAACAACGAGTGAAATCAAGCTTCGGAAAAAGCAGGTTCCAGTTGCGGCATCGGTTGATGACACAGCCCTCATCAGCCAAGAACTCGAGTCCACCTCCTTGCTTGAAGAAACGAACATCGCACCCGCGGCTTTGCTGGTAGAAAGCAATTCGTCAGGGGAAGAAACTTCACTATTGGAGGAAACCTCGCTTTTATCAGAGGAAACAGCCCTTTTACAGGATGACGATGAGACGACTCTGTTAGTTGATGAGGGTGAAACATCGATTCTCCTCGAGGGCGATGGTGAAACCGCGATCCTCACAATGCCAGAGGAGGAATCCGATTTTGAAATTGAAGTCGATGTAATGATTATTCATACAAATAAACAGATCGAACAAAGGAGCGTAGTAAAGTGATAGCAATGATCTCAAAAAGCTACCGAAAAAACAAATCGGTATTTTGGATACCGATAGCGTTTATTTTAGTGCTGTCGGTTGTCTTGTACAGCGGAAATGTTTTTTCGAAAGACAATAATAAACGAGTCGTTACATTTGACGGTAACGAATGGGACATTTCAGAAGAAAATAGTCCCACATGGTTAACAAATCAAGATAGTATCAAGTTTACGGTTAATTTAACTGGTGATTATGAAAATTACCTAGGATCCTTAGAACCACCTGAAGAAGATACAACACCAAATTCAGACCCGGGTGAAGGAGAACCTGGTACACCAGCGGAACCTGAAAACCCAAATCCAGAAAACGGTGTAACTGCTGAATCAGTAGCTTCTACAACAGAAGGAACAGAACCAGCACCTGAAGAACCTGTAACACCTCCAGTAGTGGAGACACCATTTAAAGTAACCTTTGTCGAGGAGAAGGATCAGGCAACAGTTAAGGTGAATGAAACGGGAGAGCCATTCAACGGTGTTTATGAAGTCGTAGTAACTTTTCCAGCTAATTTAGAAGACAAGGAAATCCCAGTTAATCTTGACTTTGCCGATAATGATTGGGGTATCCCATCTGAAACAAAGGCATCTTTCATTATTGAAAGAGACAAGACTTTACCAGGAATAACATTCAATGGTGTGGCAGATCAAGCGATAATCGAAAAAGCTGATGCCCATCTAGAAATTGAAATTAACGACAAAAACTTTGATCCAAGCGAAGTCATAGTAGCTGTCAAGCAGGATGATAAGAATTTTATCGTTGAAAATGTGCCTGATTGGACGTCTGGGAAAGGAACAATAACCTTTACCCAGGCAGGTGACTATAAAGTAACTGTGACTACAACTGATAAAGCGGGAAATCTTTCAAACGAAGCTGTAAAAGAATTTTCGATTTATAAAAATAATGCCTCTTTTAACATAAAAAATGAGAGGGAAAATCAATTTTATAATCACGATGTTGATATCGAGGTTAGCAATGATATTCATATGAGGACATTTAATGCAGAAATTAAAAAGGATGGAGAGTTATTTTCTGCAGACGGTCCCAAGTTTTCAAAGGGTTGGAAAAAGGCGAATCTGAAATTATCCGAACCGGGAGAATATGAAATAAAAGTGACCTTCACGGACAGGAAGCCAAATGGTGAGTATGAATTAGGACCATACACATTCACCATCGATAAGACAAATCCAGTTGTTGAAGTTTCGGATGATATTACAGCTGGAACCATCTATACGGAACCAAAACAATTTAATATTACTGTTACTGAAGAAAACGAAGATAAAGCAAAAACAGTGTTAACTCTGAAGCGTAATGGTGAAATCATTAGGCAACTTACAGGCGAAGAAGCATTTGAAGTCCAAAAAATAACAGAAGACGGTGTTTATGAAATCGATGTAACGGCGATTGACCTTGCCCTTAACGAGGATAAATTCGCCCCAATCACATTTACAATCGACCAAAAAGCACCTGATCTTAGTTTCAATGTTACGAATAAGGAATACATTAACTCCGAAAAAGAAGTCGTCATGACCGTGTTTGACGAGTTAAGTCTTGATTTGAGTCAAACAAAGGCAGTCGTTGAAAAAGTCGGAGATCCCGATTTCACAGCAGATATTAGGTTTAAAGAAAAGTCTGCAACAACTGCTGAAGCAGGATACAAGTTTAAGGATGACGGAGTGTACAACATCACCTTAACTTCAACCGATAAAGCAGGAAATCCAGAAGTAACCAAAAAAGTTAGTTTTACAATTGATCAAAAAGCACCTGAAATTGTAGTTACAAACATTGGAGACGAAGGAAAATATAACGAGGACCGTGACGTAACAATTACAATAAACGACCTAAATATGGGTGAATCAGATGTGAAGGTTACGCATAATGGTGAACCATATAAAATTGACCCACTAAAGCTTGAAGGACAAAAGGCGACGACAGGTCATAATTTTACAGTTGATGGTGTTTATGAGCTAAAAGTGAAATCAACTGATAAAGCAGGGAATGTGAGTGAAAAAATCATTAAATTCACACTGGATAAAACAGGACCTGCAATTAAGTACTCCATTGAAGATGGCAAGTATTTTAACGATAACAAAGTGAACCTAACTGTAACCGTTGATGACTACACACCATTTGTTCCTGAAATTACGGTGAATAATAAGGTTCTAAAAGATAGTTGGATTCAGAAAGTGAAATGGTTTTTTACACAAGAATTAACCATTTCATTTGAAGATGAGGGCGTTTATTCAGTAAATGTAAAAGCAAAGGATTCCTTTGATAAGGAAAGCACTAAGGATTTAGGCTTTACAATCGACCGTACTGCCCCTGGCATCCAAATCAGCGGCAACATCCCGAACGAAGGCTTTGTCAAAGGCGACAACGAGCTTATCGTTGACATTAACGACCTTCATTTTGACGCAACGAAAAATGAAATACTCGTAAACGGCAAGCCGGTTAAGGATGCAAAGTGGACTGAGACAGCAACGGGCTATCAGTTCAAGCAAAGCTTCCCAGAGGATGGCGAATATGAAGTAATTGTTCGCTCAGAGGACTTTGCTGGTAATAAAGCGGTTGAGCAAAAACACAAATTCACAGTGGATAACGTAAAACCAGTTATCACAATCGAAAATGTGAAAGACGGAACATTTTACGATAAAAAGCAAACAGCTACAATAAAGGTAAACGAGCTGAATTTTAAAAACAATCACGTTGAAATTATGGTAAACGATACTCCTTACACGGAATGGAAGAACCAAGATGTTGTATCAAGTCTTGCGATTCCATTTAACGAGGATGGCGACTATGTAATTAAGGTAACATCAAAGGATGCGGCAGGAAACATTGCAGACCCACAGGAAGTGAAATTCACCGTTGACGAAAGTTTCCCGGTTGTAAAAATCACAGGCGTCGAGCATATGACGGATTACAACGTAAGCAAGCAAGTTTCATTCGATGTAACAGATGCAAACATCGGTCAAACTTCAATACGCGTCACTAAGAATGGCAAAGCGTATGAGGTTGGAGCACCGGAACAGTCTAGAACAAAAGCAAGCCTAACGCATAATTTCAAAGAAGAAGGCAGTTATGTCCTATACTTCAACGCAACTGATAAATCAGGCAACAAAACAACACATGAGGAAATTGCGTTTATCATCGACAAAACAAACCCAGTTGTAAAAATTGACGGTGTTGACCACCAGTCCTTCAACCCAGCTGGCAAGCGGGTAACGGTTTCTGTTGATGAATTGAACTTTGGCACGAACGATGTTTCACTTTCTGCCACAAAAGATGGAAAGGCGTTTAACATTGGAACATGGAGAAACAACAATGTACTTTCAAGTTTAAGCTACAATTTTAATGATGATGGCTTATACACGATTGCGATTAGCGCGAAGGATAAAGCTGGAAACGGTCCAATCGCTGCCAACAAGACATTTACTATCGATACAACAAAGCCAGCAATCGAAATTACGGGTGTTGAAAATGCGGCCCATTATAATGTCGATAAGCCAGTTAGTGTAATGATTCGTGATGTGAACCTTGATGTGAACCGCATCACCGTGACACGAAATGGCAGAAGCTATAATGCTGGTGGATTTGCGGTAGCGAATCAGACAGCACGACTCAGCCATAATTTTAGTCAGGAAGGTGACTATGTCATCAATGTTGAAGCGATTGACAAAGCGGGCAACCAGTTCAGCAATCAGATTGCTTTTACAATCGATAAAACAGCACCAGTCATCACACCGAAATTTAAAGGTCAAAGCCGTGTCATTAAGGATGGCGAATATATTAATGAAGTATTCACTCCTGAATTTGCGCTTGACCAGGCTAACGACACGATTGTTTCGGTAACAATGAATGGTTCAAATGTGACAGGCAGAATTCCAACAGCTTCACTTGAAATGTCGTATAAATACAGCGTTCTTGCACGAGATAAAGCAGGAAATGAATCGACGATTGATATTCATTTTATCCTTGATACGACAAAACCGGTGTTGAATATTACAGGTGTTATCGATGGATTTTTCAATAAGAATCAAATGCCGAACGTTACTTATTCAGACCGCTATCTTGATGCAAGTCGTTCAAGAGTAACGCTAAATGGGCGTCCGTTTGTAAATGGATTGCAGCTTAGTGATGAGGGAGATTACATTTTAAAAGCTGAGATTTTTGACTTAGCAAACAATGTGTCATCCCGAACAATCGTGTTTACGATTGATAAAACAGCCCCGGTTATTAAGTTTAAGGAAGCTATTTCAGATAAGTATTTCAAGGAAAGCTTACTTCCAGAGTTGTTGATTGAGGATCTAAATGAATATGATATCATTTCACAAACCTTGAATGGTCAGCCTTATAATTTAGGCGACCCAATTGAGGAAGAAGGAAAACACGTGCTTTTCTTTGAGGTAAAGGATAAAGCAGGCAATATTAAGCAGCTGAGTGTAGAGTTTATTATTGATAAAACGCCGCCGAACGTCATTTTCGATGGCGTGAAGAAAAACGAAACATATCGTGACCCAGTGACTTTCTCTATCAGCCTTGATAATCCAAGTGATACGCTCAAGTCTGTAATGATTAATGGAAAGCTCTTCGATGGTGAAATAAAAGAAGTGAACGGTACAAAAGTGATTACTGTTACGCTATCTGATATCAACCAATACAAGATAGAAGTAGTAGCTTTCGACGAAGCGGGTAACGAGAAAAACGAAGTCATGGAATTTGAAATTGTTGAAAAAAGCGTACTCGTGAAGTTTTATGAAAATAAACCTTTATTTGCGGGCACAATGGTCGGACTTGTCGGTGCAGCAGCAGCAGGCGCTGTCGCAATCCAAAGAGTCGTTATCCGTAGAAGAGACGCAAAGGATATGTAACTTTGAAGGATCAAAGACTAAGAACGCCACGTCCTGATGTCTTCGTCTTTGTGACCCACGTCGTGTGGGCCTCAGGCATTCGCTATTTGGCGGATGCCTATTTTTTATAAAAATAGTAAAGATGAACTGTTTTTGTAATACTAATATGAGACTTAATTCCTATTCCTTCCAATTTTATCATAATTTTTACCTTAAGTTTACAAGCTATTAACAGTGTACAGATAAGATTTACATAGAAAGATAAAATTGCGGGAGGAACACGAAATGATTTTAGGGAAACGAGTGAGGAACAAGCTGAAAAAAGGATTGATTGTCATTTTCAGCCTGACCATTTTACTGTCCAATGTGAGTCTTGCTTCAGGACCGAAAATGGTATTTGCGGAGGATGTCCAGTCGATCGATTCAGCGCAGCGGGTATTAAACCAACCAACTGAGGACGAAGCATCACAGGTGGAAGAATCGCTTACGGAAGAGCCAACCAACCAGAATGAACCTGAAGTTCAGGAAGAATCCACAAATCAAGAAGTACAAGCAACCGAGACAAATCCGGAAACTCAGGAACAGCATGAAGCTCAAGAAGAATCAATAACCGAAACAGACCCGGAAACTCAAGACAAGGCAACAACCGAAGAGGTACATCCAACTGAAGATAACGCAACAATCGAGGAGGAAATACCAGCACCAACTGGTGAAAAAACTCAACCAACAGAGACAATCTTTGATAGCCTTCCACACCTTCTCATTACTGAAATTTCACCGAACTCAAAGGGTGCTGGAACCGACTATTACGAGTATTTTGTGGTGTACAACAACACCAATCAACCGCAACCATTAACAAATTACACGTTTACATATCGTTATACCGACACTGGGAAAGACTTGCTATTTCAAATCCCAGCATCAACCATTAAACCACAGGAAACTCTCATTTTTTGGTTTAACAACGGAAACAAAACGCTAGCAGATTTCAACGCGAATTTTGGAACAGCATTACCTGAGGAAAAAGTGGTCCAGTTTACCAATGTTTTTCCTGGTTTTGCAAATGGCGGCAATCGTGCCCTCGTCATCAAAAATCACCAAGGAACTGAAATCATTTCTGCTAGCTATCTAGATGGGGAAACCGATAATACTGGAGCAGTTGTCGAATATAATTACCCACCATCCGGAACGGAAATGGTGAAACGCCAAGTGCTGGCACAGCCAACTCCAGGTGTAATCCAGCAAACGCAGGTTCCAGAAACTCCGGTGAATCTACCAGATGTGCCTGAGGACACAGAAGCACCAGTGATTACACATACACCTATCACTAACAGCAAGCCTCTGACGCCAATCCAAATCGAGGCAAATGTAACGGATAATCTCGCCATTCCAAGTGTAACGCTTTTTTATAAAAATGGGGACTCGAATGAATTCACGGCGTTGCCAATGAGTCCAAACGAGCAAACCTATACAGCGGAAATTCCGAGTTTCCATGTATATGAAGAAATCACCTATTATCTCGAAGCAAGTGACGGTGTACATACTGAAAAAACAGATGAATATACGATTCAGGTAGTGCAACCCGAGGTTGATTTTTCAAAGATCCCTCATTTGCTTGTTACAGAACTTGTCCCTGATTCAACGAATGTAGGATCAGCCGATGGCTATGAATTTATCGAAATCTACAATAACAGCAGTGAAGCGCTCAATTTTAAAGATTATAAAATGTACTACAGATACGGAACAGACCCTGGAACAGATGTTGTCTGGCCGTCTGTCCCAGAGGATGTTGTGATTCCGGCAGGGGAAACGCTTGTCCTATGGATTATCAATACCCAAAACGGCGGGAAAACCGTTGCAGATTTTAACGCCAACTATGGCTCTAATTTGGTTGAAAACAAGAATATTGTTCGCATCCACAGTGACGGCATGGCAAACGGCAGCATGCGTGGACTTGTCATTGGAACGAACACACATAAAGAGATTTCGGTGGCTTATTATAATGATGAACCGAATGTAGATGACACGATTGCAAATAAAGGAATTGTCTATCTCTATCCAACCGATAAATCCACTCTTTCAAAAAAAGTGGGCATCCTGGATGCGACTCCAGGTCGAGTTGAAGGCTTCCAGGTACCAAGTCAATCTGTCCAAATGGAAGAAGACACAGTCCCACCGAGCGTTGAAAACCTAACGGCAATCACTGAGGTGAATCAGAAGGACAATATCGACATTGCTGCAAACGTAACAGACGACAAGGAGGTCAAATCGGTCCGTTTGTATTATAAAATTGACCAACAGGATGAATATAGCGAAGCGATTTTACAAGAGAATTACGATGATCTCCTTTATCATCACACCATCTATTCACCTAATTTAATTGGACATGAGTATGTGGATTATTACTTTGTGGTGTCTGATGGAAAAAATGAAGTGAAAAGTGAGAACTACCGTGTAACCATTACAAATGACCTTGACGGCTCAAGCCTGCGATTTAATCTAAAAGATGGAGAAATGCTCCGTGGGGAAAAAATCATCAAGGCTACTTCTGCGGTTGATACTCCAGAAAAAATGAAGCTGTTTATTGATGGTAGTGAAGTAAAGGAAGGGAGCTATCCCTCCATTGAACACACGGCATATTTTGCGTTTGAAGTAAATGGCCTGAATACGTATTTCCAAAACGCCGTTACGATGGGCGATGAAGTTCTATATGTCATGGATAAGGACTGGCTCACGCAGTGGAAAACGTTCAGCATTCCAATTGAGCCTGAGCGACTTCCGGTTGGCGACACGACGATAACCGTTCGTTCCGGAAACAAGGCGTCACCATTTGACCTTGAGTCCGCGGAAAACCGAGACGACTACGATTTACGAAACGTACGCTTAGTCCTAGCGGATGGAACGGTGATCAAGGATCCGAACTACAGTGACCCAGCACGTATCCTGAAAATGAACGATAATAATCCATTCGTTGATTTTACGTTTACGATTACCGAAAAGGAAGCACATTCCCTAACCTATAAATGGGATACGACGTCTATTAAAGACAAGAAGCATAAGGTCCTCGTTCAGGATGCAGATGAAGAGATCACCGCAGAGGTTTTAGTCGACAACACAGCACCTGATATTAAAACGAATCTGAAAAAGAAAGCATACAAGGGTGCTTTTACCATTAATGTTGATGTGAAGGATAAGCTTTCTGGGGTTGAAAAAGTCACGGCCACCTTAGATGGCAAGGAAATTCAAGTTCCGTTGGAAACAGCGTCCTCAAAGCTTGAAGCTGGTAAACATAAACTTGTGGTTGTTGCAACTGACAAAGTAGGAAACAAAAACGAAGAAGTTTTTCATTTTGAGGTTGCTGATGAAAATCCACATAAGCCGGAGCTTGTCTCACCTAAATTAAATGCTCTAGTTGATGGCAACCCAGTTTTACAGGTAAAAGTAAAGGACCCAACGAATGATCAGTTGGATGTTACATTTTATGAGGCGTATCAATACGATGTGAATTCAAGTGTGAAAGGCTTTAAAAATGTAGGTGATTTTGAGCCGCCCCAAGAAATGATTCCTGAAGGGGAAAAGGCGTTTACCTCTGAGGACAATTCGCTTGTTTCAAAAGCAGACGGCGAGTATTTGGTGTCTGATTCTGATACACAATTCCCGTATCATCGCTTCGAGGTCACAGTGGATGCGTCACTTGATGAAAAGGACCGTGTTGAGCTTTTTTGGAAAGGGAATTCCCTAGAGGGTAGAAAGGTTTCAATGTACGCCTGGGACCACAGTACAGGAAAGTGGACATTAATTGAATTTAAGGTAGCGGGTAAAGAGGATTTTGAACTCTCCGGTGAGGTTGGAGTAGGCGACTTTGTACGCGAGTCAAAAATAAATGTGATTGTCCAAGATGAAATTCCAAGCTCGCCAGACGAGTATGACTATACTTTTGTCTGGATGTCAGATACCCAATTTTATTCCGAGAGCTATCCGTATATTTTTGACCGACAAACCGAGTGGATTGCCGAAATGAAGGATAAGCTTAAAATAAAATATGTATTCCATACAGGTGATTTAGTGAATAAATCAAACCAGGAGTATCAATGGAAGAATGCTGATAAAGCGATGAAGGTGCTTGATGATAACAACATCCCATACGGAGTTCTCGCGGGAAACCATGATGTGGATCAAGTAAGTAATGATTATTCACAGTTCTATAAGTATTTTGGTGAAAATCGATTTAAGGATAAGCCGTATTATGGTGGTTCCTACCTAAACAATCGTGGTCATTATGATTTGATTTCAGCAAATGGCAATGATTATATTATGGTGTACCTCGGCTGGGGTGTGACGGACGAAGGCATTCAGTGGGTGAATGATGTGCTTGCTGCCCACCCGGATCGCAAAGCAATTCTAAGTTTTCACGAATACTTGCTTGCTACAGGGACTAGGCATCCACTTGGTGAAAAGCTTTTTAACGAAATTGTTGTTCCAAATAAAAATGTGATGATGGTGTTGAGTGGCCATTACCATGAAGCACAAACGTTAGTTGACGAAATTGATGATAACGGGGATGGTGTCCCTGACCGTACTGTGACACAAATGCTTGCCGACTATCAGGCTGGACCAGAGGGTGGCCAAGGCTACTTGAGACTGCTGCATTTTGATCAAGATAATAATCGCATTGTGGTAAATACGTATTCGCCATATCTTAACCAATACAATTATTACAAGCCAGATTTGTATCCTGGAAAAGATGATTTTGTGATTAACATGGATTTAGCGCCAGTCACAAAGCGAGTCGCAACGGATTACTTTGCGGTCAATGTCTATACCGATCATGAAATCGGCACTACTAAGGCGAAAAGTGGTAAAATCGCCGAGATTGTCTGGAAAGGCTTAGAAAAGAACCGTTCTTACTCCTGGTACACTGTGGTCAAAGACAAATACACAGGTAGAACCGTTTCAGATATTTGGTCATTTCGTAAATAAGACAAACTGAAAAAAGGGCCAGAAATGGCTCTTTTTTCGCTTTCGTGTTCCTTTTTGTAATAATTATTCATTTATCGTTACAAACTAATGCTGTAGGTGTATATTCTGTTGCTTTACCACGTTATTCTGCTGGCGTTTACTTGCTTTTGAAGCCATGATATACTGCCAAAAGCGCACGACTACAAACGGGGGTTTATTCATTGAACAGAAGAAGACGTCAGCACGAAGTACATCCAATACTTCAACAGGTAAAGGAATTTATATACATACTACTTGGTTCGGCCACGGTGGCTCTTTCGTTTAATCTGTTTTTGTTACCGAACAAGGTTGCATCCGGCGGTGTGAGTGGGATTAGTACGATCCTGAACACCCTGTTTGGATGGGAAGCAGCCTATGTTCAATGGGCTTTTAATATCCCTTTATTCATTGCAGGTGTCATTTTTCTTGGAAAGGTATATGGTGCCCGCACGTTAATTGGCACTCTTTTTCTACCATTTGTTGTTTATCTTTCGAGAAATTTGGAGCCTGCAACGCTAGATCCCTTGCTTGGTGCTTTATTCGGCGGGATAGGAATCGGATTGGGTCTTGGCATCACATTCCGGGGCAATGCATCGACAGGCGGAACTGACCTTGCCGCTCAAATTGTTCATAAGTATACAGGCATCTCCCTTGGAAAATGTGTTGCCTTCATTGATGGCCTGATCGTCTTAACCGCTGCGATTGTGTTCGATATTGAGAGTGGGCTCTATGCACTGATTGGACTTTTTGTCACAAGCAAAACGATTGATTTGGTACAAGTTGGTCTAGGTAATTCGAAAATGGCTCTCATTATTACGAACAATCAGAATGAAGTGCGACAGGAGATTTTTGACAAACTGGATAGAGGGGTAACAAAGCTCTCAGGATATGGAGGGTACACCAATGATGAGCGCCCAATGCTCATGTGTGTGGTAGACCAGAAAGAGTTCACAAAATTGAAACAAGTGGTTCAAAGCATTGATACATCTGCATTTGTCATCGTAATGGACACTGCAGAGGTATTAGGAGAGGGTTTTAAAAGAGCGTAAAAGGGGTATAATAAGAAATGTATAATGGAAAATTTTATTACAGGGGGTAAATTCTGTGAAACGTAAGCTATTTGGATTTCTATTAGGAACTGGGCTTGTATTTGCTCTAGCGGCATGTGGCGGTGGGAACGATAATGCAGCTAAAGAGCCAGCAGGCAACAATGGCGGAGCTACTGCCGTAAATGCTGAAGAAATCTACAAAGGAAACTGTGCTTCATGCCATGGTCAAGATTTAGCAGGTGCTGGAAGTTTCCCAAGTCTTCAAACAGTAGGCGCTAAATATTCTCAAGACGAAATTGCAGGCATCATCGAAAATGGTCGTGGCGCAATGCCAAAAGGTATCATCAAAGGTGAAGAAAAAGACGCAGTTGCTGCATGGTTAGCTGAGAAAAAATAATAAATAAGTATGCAGGCCTTTCGGGTGAACCGGAAGGCTTTTTATAATTGGCTGGATTTAGGGTAGGGAACAATTATTATGTTTGGGGCACAATTAATGCGAGTCGGGGCACAATAATAAAAGATAGGGCACAATTACTCGAACTTAGGGAACGATTATCAAAACATAGGGCACAATCTCAAAATGAATACCACAATTAAAAATATTTTTATAAAAAAAGCAGGAATCATAGATTATTTTGTCGAACAATTGAGATAAATGAAAGGAGTAGATGCATTTGATAAGAAAAAAACGTACAATTCCACCAGAGATTTTAATCCTTGAAGCATTATTGCGGAGATTAAGGTCTAACCATCCCAAAATTCCGCAGATTCAAGCCGAATTAGCGAAAAGAAAGAAAGGGTACCGTGGAGAGCTTTCCGTAAACTATTATTTGGACCTCATCGACAAACTCGAATTCCTCATTTTACACGATATCCGACTTTCAGATAGTAAAAGCTACTTCCAAATTGACACTCTCATACTTACACCTCATTTTTTCTTAATTCTAGAAATAAAAAATATAGCTGGAATCCTATTTTTTGAGAATGATTCTAATCAAATGATTCGAACTCTAAACAATGTGGAAGAAGGCATGGAAAATCCAATTCTACAAGCGAGACGGCATACACGTCAATTAAAAAGTTGGCTAATACAACGGAAACTTCCACTTTTGCCAATCGAGTATTTAGTCATCATCAGTGACCCAAAAACAATCATTAAAGCATCAAGGACAAGTATCTTTACAAAAGTGATGCATAGCACAAATCTTCCATTTATATTTGAGAAAATAGAAAAAACACATACAAAAGAAACTTTGACGATGAAGGAAATGAGGAAAATAGCGGGGACGATTGAAAAACACCATACTCTTAAAAAACCAGATTATCTTAAAAAGTTTTCATTATTGCAATCTGATATACAAAAAGGTGTTCTTTGCCCTAAGTGTCTTGCACTCCCAATGGGCAGGAAAAAAGGTTTTTGGTACTGTCCGAAGTGTCAAACAAATTCGGGTGATGCACATATTGAAGCACTTGGGGACTATGCAAAACTTATCAATTCAATGATAACGAATCAACAGGTAAGAGAGTTCCTACAAATCCCATCTAGTAAGGTAGCGAGAAATATTCTGGAGTCTATGAAGCTCTCATCCACAGGCACCACCAAATCCAGAACCTACCACCTCCCCCAATACCAATATTTACACACCACCACCTGAACCCTAATCCCATCGCAACCTTACTGCCATGAAATGAAAATGTAATATTTTTAGTCGTTTTTTGACGAATAATGATGTTATAATGGAAAAAGTAATGAAATCTAGTTCATTTTACCCTATAATTGCAAGTTGCATAGCCTATTTGGGGCGCAAGTATGTCCAAAAGGGCATTCGCGCTTCTATTTTCATTTAATAGATTACTAACTTAACACAACATATTCTCCCACTAATCCGGTGGGGTCATACTTCCAGCAGACGTGGGATAAAAAAACGATGATAGGTGATTCGTAAATGATAGAAATGAAGGATGTCTATAAAAAGTATCCGAACGGTGTCATGGCCGTTAATGGATTAAATGTAAAAATCGAACAAGGTGAATTCGTATATGTGGTTGGTCCAAGTGGAGCGGGAAAATCGACTTTTATTAAAATGATGTACCGAGAAGAGAAGCCCACAAAAGGTTCAATCATCATAAACGGCGTCGACCTTGCAAAATTAAAAGAAAAAAGAGTTCCCCTTTTACGAAGAAATATCGGGGTCGTGTTCCAGGATTTCAAGCTTTTACCGAAGCTAACTGTATACGAAAACGTAGCATTCGCGCTTGAAGTAATCGAAGAAAATCCGAAGAATATTAAGAAGCGTGTGATGGATGTGCTTGACCTTGTTCGTCTTAAGCATAAAGCACGACACTTACCGGATGAACTATCCGGTGGGGAACAGCAGCGTGTGTCAATAGCAAGATCAATCGTAAACTCTCCGGGTACGCTTATTGCGGACGAGCCAACGGGGAATCTTGACCCAGAAACATCATGGGAAATTATGAACATTTTTGAAGAAATCAATTTCCGCGGGACGACCATCGTGATGGCGACGCATAACCGCGAAATTGTAAATACAATAAAAAAACGCGTAATTGCGATTGAGAGCGGAAAAATTGCGCGCGATGAAGTAAGGGGTGATTACGGCTATGAAGCTTAACACACTCCGCCGTCATTTTCGAGAAAGTTCAAAAAACCTGGGGCGTAATGGCTGGATGACATTCGCATCTGTCAGCGCCGTAACTGTAACGCTACTTCTTGTTGGTGTATTCTTAGTCATCATGATGAACTTAAATAGTATGGCGACTTCACTTGAAAAAGACGTCCGTATCAGTGTTCACACGGACTTAACGTCAACGAAGGAACAACAAGACGCATTAAAAGCGGAAATAGTAAAAATACCTGAGGTTGCCGATGTTACCTTTTCCTCAAAGGATGAAGAGCTTGGAAAAATGATCGATAGCTTTGGTGAGGATGGAAAGATTTTTGAAATGTACGAGCAAGGTAACCCCCTTCATGATGTATTCGTCGTGAAAACGAAGGAACCACAGGAAATCATGAAAGTAGCCGATCAGGTTGAAAAAATGGAGTATGTTCATAGTGTAAACTATGGGAAAGGAAAAGTAGAAAAGATTTTCAGTACGGTTGGTGTTTCACGAAACATCGGAATCGGGCTGATCATCGGTCTTCTTTTCACTGCTATGTTCCTAATTTCAAATACGATTAAAATTACGATTTTTGCGAGACAAAGAGAAATTGAGATTATGAAGCTTGTTGGAGCAACAAATGGCTTTATTCGCTGGCCATTTTTCCTAGAGGGCTTGTTCCTTGGAATTCTTGGTTCGATGATTCCAATTGGGATTATCCTTGGCTTCTACAATTATTTATACGATTTGATTCAACCACAACTAAATGGAACATTCTTAGAGCTCTTATCATTTAATCCATTTGCCTACCAAGTAACGGGGCTGCTGCTTCTAATTGGTGCATTTATCGGAGTATGGGGAAGCCTAATGTCTGTTCGAAAGTTTTTAAAAGTATAAGTGGATGTTCAAAAAGTCGGGTGAAAATGACACATCGCAAGAGGAACTTCGACTAAATGCTAACACGTCCTGTGTCAAACGTCGAAGTCACCGCATCCTGTGGAAGCTCGTTGATTTGCTTTTCCGTTCCTCACGTATTAACTGCATACGTTCCGGTACTCAAAGCTGCGTCGCCTCGAACTTTCGACGCACAGGACGTGGCGCTTTTGTCTACGTGGTCCTTTTCATCCTCCTTTTGAACACGTATTAAAGTAAAAAGCACACCTACACGGTGTGCTTTTTCGCGCTTTGAATGAATCTACCCAACATAAGTGGTTTTTGCTTTCTTTAATTTCATTCCACATTCGCAGCTTGTGCTATGTTTGAGTATTTTGATTTCCGTTTTGCAGATTGGACAGATTTGTTTTGGCATCGAAACTTCCCCTTTACCAACCTCTTTTACCATATTATAAAAATAGGTATCCGCACACGCGGATACCTATTATATGTGAGAATAAAATGAAATGAACCTACTTATTTCTTACGTAAGCAATTAGTCGATGTTTCTTATTCTGGCGCTTCCGCATTTCTTCTTACTTCGCTAAAACTTCACCCAGCACCTCTAGTCCAAGGCCTTCTGCGATACGTGTTCCGTATTCTGGGTCTGCCTTGTAGAAGTGTCCGATTTGACGAAGCTTGATTTCCTCTAATTCAACAGGCTTCATGGCACCAACGATTGTATCAACAAGACGAGTGCGCTCTTCCTCACTCATTAAGCGGTAAAGGTCACCAGCTTGTGTGTAGTGATCATCAGAATCATAAGCCACACTTTCCGCAATGCCTTCCACCGGGAATGCATGCTGCTTCGCTTCTGGCTCTTCTATTGGACCGCTGAAGCTATTTGGCTCGTAATAGACGGAGCTGCCGCTATTGTTATCAAGGCGCATTTGACCATCGCGTTGATAATTATTCACATCAACCCTCGCTCGGTTGATCGGTAGTGATTGATGGTTCGCGCCAACGCGGTAACGATGTGCATCATGGTAAGCAAACAGGCGCCCTTGAAGCATTTTATCAGGTGATACATCGACACCAGGTACCAATGTTCCAGGTGAGAATGTCGCTTGTTCCACCTCTGCAAAATAGTTTTCAGGGTTGCGGTCTAATACCATACGACCCACTTCGATTAGCGGATAGTCTTTTTGCGACCATATTTTTGTTACATCGAATGGATCGAAACGGTATGTATTCGCATCCTCCAATGGCATGATCTGCACGTAAAGCTTCCACTCAGGGAAATCACCTTTTTCAATCGCATTGAAGAGGTCCTCTGTGTGATAATCCGGATTTTCACCAGCTAGTTTCTCCGCCAGCTCCGGTGCTAATGCTTTCACGCCTTGCTCCGTACGGAAGTGGTACTTAATCCAAACACCCTCACCTTCCGCATTTGTCCACTTGAATGTATGACTTCCGTAGCCGTGCATATGACGCCATGTCGCAGGAATCCCGCGGTCACCCATTAACCATGTCACTTGGTGTAGCGATTCAGGTGAATGAGACCAGAAATCCCAAACAGCTGTTGGGTTTTTCAAGTGTGTTTGCGGATGACGCTTTTGTGTATGGATAAAATCAGGAAACTTAATTGCATCGCGGATAAAGAAGATCGGTGTGTTGTTACCAACGATGTCGTAATTTCCTTCTTCCGTATAAAATTTAACCGAGAAACCACGTGGGTCACGAACTGTATCAGCAGATCCACTTTCCCCAGCAACCGTTGAAAAACGGATGAATAGAGGAGTACGCTTGCCAACTCCGTTGAAAAGTTTTGCTCTCGTATATGTTGAAATATCATTTGTTACTTCGAAATAACCGTGCGCACCGCCACCTTTCGCGTGAACAACACGTTCAGGAACACGTTCTCTGTTAAAATGTGCTAATTTTTCTAGGAGGTGTACGTCCTGGATTAGTACCGGTCCTCTTGAACCAGCTGTGATTGAGTTTTGGTTGTCCCCTACTGGAGCTCCCCAGCTTGTCGTTAGATTGTTGTTACTCAACTAGATCACCTCTTGTAAGTAGTTATTTTTGAATATATCTATTATGATAACACCTACAAAATAAAAATCAATATCTTTTTATAATCATTATAAAGTAGGGAAAAATAGATTATAAGTTATAACCTATACCCCGTACGGAATAACAATAATTTGCTTGCGAAAATAAATCAACATCCACTCGATGACAAAAAGCTTTGGCCAACAGATACGCTTCCGTTTTTGAAGGTCGGTAAAATGGTGTTAAACAAGAATCCCGAGAATTATTTTAATGAAGTCGAGCAGTCCGCGTTTGGAACCGGTGTGCTCGTGGATGGGCTTGATTTTTCCGATGATAAAATGCTCCAGGGGAGAACGTTCTCTTATTCAGATACGCAGCGCCATCGTGTTGGAACGAACTATTTGCAGCTGCCGATTAAGGCACCGAAAAAGCGCGTTGCTACCAATCAGCGCGGTGGAATGATGTCCTATTTTGCCGATGTTCCGACGAGTGGCAATCCACATATCAATTACGAACCGTCCACGATTGGCGGATTGAAGGAAGCGAAGCAGGAGGGCAAGATTCACGAACCACATTATAACGATAGGCTCGTTCGTGAAAAAATTGACCGCCCGAATGATTTTGGACAGGCAGGCGAGACGTATCGTAGCTTTTCGGATGCTGAAAGGGAAGAACTAATTAGCAATCTAGTCGATAACTTAAAGGTTTGCCGACCAGAAATCCAAAACAAAATGTTGGAGTACTTCACAAATGCAGACGAGGATTACGGAAGACGTGTAAGAGAGGGTCTAGCGATGGCGATGGATACTTCAGACACAAGCTCAGCTGCAGCCGCAGAAGCGGTGGTGAAATCCAAAAACATGGGTCAAAAAACGGATGGGTATAAAAATAAAGCATCGGTTTCGAATGAAATCGATGCTTTTATAATGTTGAAATTGGCTAGAAGCCATAGAACTGAAATAAAAACCATATGCGCCATGCTAAAGCTCATAGAAATGAAATAAAAGCCATAGACAGTGGGCTAACGACCATAGAGGTAATTCGTTAATCCCGGACACTGTTTTTAACGAAAAAATACTGTTTTAAGCACAACAAAAACGGGGACCAAGTCCATCCATCCTACAAATCCTTCACAAACGCATAGCTTTTCCGTTCATACCCCATTTTTTCCTCATAAAAACGGTGTGCGTCCACTCGCTGCAGTCCAGACGTCAACGCCACCTTCCCGCACCCCAATTCCCGAGCAAGCTCATGTATATAGGAAAGAAGCGCTTCACCATAGCCTTTTGAGCGATTCGCCTCGTCTGTCACTAAATCATACACATACATATTCTTACCGTAATAAAGATTGAGCTGCTGCGCAACGCCTGTAACCGCCGCAACCTTTCCCTCATCAATTAATACAAACAATCGATAACCCTGAGGCTGCATCTCAGTCACTAATGACACAAATTCTTCAGGATCCAAATGTGTCCGTAATTGGTTCACGACCGGAAATGCCATTTTCCACTCATCCCCCGTCCTTAACTCACGAATTTCATATGCCAACTCAACCACTCCTCAAAAAAGATTTTCTCTATCATACTGCGGAAGTCCAACAGTTACTACATTTTTCTTTACTTCATTCTAAAAAAGCTTTTATAATAGAAAAGGAACGAAATTTTTTACCAATTACACATTGAGGCAGCGCCTTATTTTTGTCATAAAGTGTACAAGCATTACATATTTTTATACAAAGGCATCGCACTAACGCATGTGTGGTGCCTTTTCTGAGCAACCCACTCAAATAGTCCATAAGGTCCGAGCCCTTTTTTAAATGCGACTTTTCGACTATCATACGTGAGTGAAGGGATGAATAAGAACATAAAAGCTACAAAAATTAACGGTATGCATTTGTATTTGTAATCGTTACGGAGGAGGAACATAGGTGAGTCGTAAAGTTGTCGCATTATACATGGTACTATCCTTACTATTAGGGGCGAGCGCTACATTTTTGGCGGTGCAGTTGCTTGATAAAAACGAACAACCCCTTGTTCAGCAGCCAGGCCAAAACAAAGGCACTGCAAAAGAAGACACAGACAATTTATCTAAAATAGGTCAAGCGTACAACATGATTTTATCAAGTTATGTTGAAAAGGTTGACGAAAAAAAATTAATTGAGGGCGCCATTCAGGGGATGGTCAGCACGCTGAATGACCCATATTCTGCATATATGGATGAAGAAACCGCTGCCCAGTTCAATGAATCACTGGAATCATCCTTTGAAGGAATTGGCGCAGAGGTAAGCATGATGGAGGGCAAGGTGACAATTGTCGCTCCATTCAAGGATTCACCAGCTGAAAAATCCGGCCTCAAGCCAAATGATCAAATCCTTAAAATTGATGGCGAAAGCATCGAGGGTCTTGATCTGTATGAGGCGGTTTTAAAAATCCGCGGTGAAAAAGGATCTGTTGTTATGTTGCAGGTGATGAGACCAGGTGTAACGGATTTGATGGATGTCAAGGTTACCCGTGACACGATTCCGATTGAGACAGTCTACACAGACTTAAAGGAATACAACAATAAAAAACTCGGAGTTATTGAAATTACTTCTTTCGCTAATGACACAGCAGAGGATTTCGTTGTCGGATTAAATGATCTTGAGGACAAGGGTATTGAAGGCCTCATCATTGATGTTCGTGGAAATCCAGGCGGACTTCTCGAAAGTGTGGAGGAAATTTTAAAACAGCTTGTTACAAAAGATCAGCCATATGTTCAAATTGAAAACAGAGACGGCGAAAAGCAGCGCTTCTTCTCCACTCTTGAAAAACCAAAGGACTATCCAATCGTTGTGTTAACGAACCAAGGCAGTGCTTCTGCATCTGAGATTTTAGCGGGTGCGTTAAAAGAAGCTGGCGGTTATGACATCGTCGGTGAAAAAACATTTGGTAAGGGAACTGTTCAACAAGCACGCGATATGGGGGACGGAAGCAACCTTAAATTAACAATGTTCAAATGGTTGACTCCGGATGGTAACTGGATTCACCAAAAGGGAATCGAGCCAACTGTGGAAGCGAAACAGCCAGAATACTTCTACGCGAATCCAATCCAGTTCGAGTCAGAGCTTACGCAAAACATGAACTCTGAAAAAATCAAAAATGCACAAATCATGCTGAATGGATTAGGATTCGACCCAGGTCGTGAGGACGGCTACTTTAGTGGAGAAACCGTCGTTGCCGTAACAGCCTTCCAAAAGGCAAATAAATTAGAAGAAACCGGCACCATCAACGAAAAAACAGCCGGCGCCCTCGAAGCAAAAGTCATCGAATCCATCCGTGACCAACAGAACGACCAACAGCTCAAAAAAGCAATGGAAGTTTTGTTTAAATAAGATCTAGATGCACCCACTCCTTAGCGGAGGGGTGTTTTTTTCGTACCACCAACGATAAAAAGTGAATATATCGGTCCAAGTGGACAAGATTTCGACCCGACTTGGCCAGATATCGCCCCGAATTATGAATATATCGATCCAAGAATAAAATATATCGCCCCAAATTTGCAATATATCGGTCGAAGCCAAAAGTAGAGTCCCAAACCCCTCACATCCTTTTTCCATAAAAATCAACGTATGCTTTGTGTCAAGTATTTGGTACAATAAAAGTTAGTAAATCGAACGTAAAATTTTTACATATAAAATCAAATCCATAGGTGGTGAAAAGATTGATTGAGACATGGTTACTTGAATTTGCAAAAGGGATTGGACGATTCTTTCTACATCCATTGTTTTATTTTTTCGTGGGATACTGCGTGCTCTTGGGCTACTTCCGCGTCAAACGTGAGCGGCGCGCCTTTCATATCAGAGTGGAAGACGGATTTTTCGACTTGAGATCACTCCTTCCAGGAGGCTGGCTTGCGGGACTGCTCATATCCATCGTAACCATTGCAGCTGGAGTTGTAATCCCATTCGGCAGCATCGTGCTAATCGCGATTGTCACATTATTACTCAGTTTGCCGGTCAAAACACGCTTACTTTCTCCTGCATACATCTTAGGAGTATCATTTTTCGGAATTATTTTACTCTCAAATCTATCAGTTGAAAATAAATTTATTACTAGATTGCTAGATGATCTGGGCAACACAAGCCTAGCATCGATTGCCATTTTACTAGGCGCGCTATTATTAGCGGAAGGAATTCTGATTCTAAAAAAAGGTCATTTCGGCACGTCGCCAGATCTTTTAAAAGGCAAACGCGGTCTTCCGGTTGGTGCCCATATTTCGCAAAGACTATGGCTCGCACCTGTATTTTTACTAATACCAGGTGAAGCTCTCACTACACATTATGAATGGTGGCCAGTATTCACTGTGTCCGGACAAGCGTATTCATTGATTTTAGTACCATTTGGAATCGGTTTTTATCATAAAGTAAAAAGCATGCTTCCGACTCAAAGTATTCCGGTCGTTGGAAAACGCGTGATCTTTTTAGGAATCGTAATCACAGCCCTAGCAGTCGCAAGCATTTGGTTTCCAGTTACAGCAATTATCGCAGCATCCTTTGCATTAGCAGGACGTGAACTCATTTATCTGCAGCACTATTTCATGGACGAATCGAAACCATCGATATTTTCACAACGAAACCAAGGCCTGCTCGTTCTCGGGATTATCCCACAATCGCCTGCCGAAAAAATGCAAATCAAAATCGGCGAAACGATTGCAAGGGTCAACGGCATTCAAGTGAAAACTGTTCAAGAATTTTATATGGCCCTTCAAAAAAATCGTGCATTATGTAAGCTTGATGTATTAGACATAAACGGCGAGGTCAGATACGTCCAGCGAGCCCTATACGAAGGCGAGCACCACGAACTTGGCATCCTTTTTGTAAACGAAGGTAAGGGATGGAAGGGTAAAGCAGTGTAACAATGTAATTTTTCAAAATTAATCGGAATCTGTTCATAATTCGCCGGAATGAAATTCATAATTTACTGGAATGGATCTCATAACTTTCTGAAAAAGTATTGAATCAAAAAATATTTACTAAAAAGAGAAACGGCTTATGACGTTTCTCTTTTGTTAAGGAGAAAAATACTTTCTCATTTTACTTATACTTTCCTTACCATTTATTACAAAGTTTGTTCAAGCAATCCTAACCTTCACTTGCCGTGCTTGAATTCAGTTTAGCATCTAGTAAAATAGAATGAGCACATAGAAAGCGAAGGCCCTATCTTATCAAATATTAAGGCGTTGGTTTATATCTTCTGCAATTCTTTGTAAACTGTTTCTCCTCTATGGACAAGTGTGACGTGTGCTCCGTTGCGATATAGATTATTGCTGCTTCGATAGCAGAGTTTTTTCCTCCCACTACGGTTACATCTTGCCCATAAAAGGAGTGTCCCACTTTATAATAATGCATCACTTTTGGTAAATTACCACCTTCGATAAATGAAATTATAAAATAACTATTTATATTAATTTCTTTTATCTAAACTGTTCATAAAGGTTGAATAATTACGGGTAGGATATTAATATATATACACTGATTGGCTGAAACCTTCTTTCAATTTGTGTAATCGTGTTACGAATGTCAAAAAACGTGTCACCTACTCTCGAAATAAGGGAGTAATACAATTAAAAATTTAGGAGGAAATAATGGAAGATTCAATGTTAAAAAGATTTGGGATCTCTATGGAGGGGCATTTACTTCGAAAGTTCGACAATATGGTTAAGCAAAAAGGGTATGAAAATCGTTCTGAAGCGTTTCGAGATCTTGTCCGTGATGCGCTAATCCAACACTCATGGGAAAAGGATGATCAAATTGTTGCAGGAAGTATTCTACTATTTTATGACCACCACAAAAGAAATTTATTAGAAGAACTGACAAAAGCCCAACATGAAATGCATGATAATATTATGTCCACTACACATTTTCATCTGGATCATAATAATTGTCTTGAGCTCATTATCGTCAAGGGCAAAGCAAAGGACATCCAGCAACTTAGTAACAAACTAACTAGTTTAAAGGGTGTTCAGTATGGAAAGTTTACAGTCGCACCGATTGAAAACATATAGAGGTCATCCTTACATATGGAAGAAAGCTTTTGGATGCAAGATTAATAAATGAGGTGAAAATTTGAGAAAAAAATCGTTAGGAATTATTTTATTAGCAATTTTTGTTTTTTCATTTGTGCTAGTAGGCTGTAGCCAATCGAAGCCTAATGAATCAAGTACCGATAATAGTAAAGATAATGAAAAGAAGAAGGATGAGCTTCTGTTGGCCTTTGGATCAGAGCCTGAAACAGGATTTGATCCAACGACAGGGTGGGGGCGTTATGGTTCACCGCTATTCCAGAGCACACTGCTAAAAAGAGATGACAAGCTTACTATTGTGAATGATTTAGCAACCAACTACGAAGTGAGTGAAGATGGTAAAGTGTGGACGGTAAATGTGCGTGATGATGTGAAATTCTCAGACGGACAGCCATTAACAGTAGATGATGTCGTATTTACTTTTGAAACGGCTGCTAATGCAGGTTCAGTAGTAGATCTGAATGTATTGGAAAAAGTAGAGGCAGTAGATGGTTACACAGTAAAATTCACATTAAAAGAGCCTCAATCTACATTTGTTAATACGTTAATCGGAACAGGGATTGTCCCAAAACATGCTTATGGTGCAGACTATGCGGAAAACCCTATAGGCTCGGGGCCATTTCAACTAGTTCAGTGGGACAAAGGACAACAGGTCATTGTAGAAGCTAATCCTGAATACTATGACAAGCAGCCATATTTTAAAAAGATCACATTCTTATTTTTAAGCGAAGATGCCTCTTTTGCTGCTGCTCAAGCGGGCGAGGTTGATCTTGCCTATATACCTGCTGCATTTAGCACTCAGACAGTTCCAGGAATGAAGTTAGAAGCTGTTCAAACCGTTGATAACCGAGGTATTGTATTCCCATTTGTTAAATCGGGAGAATTCACTGAAAATGGTGATCCAATTGGGAATGATGTGACTGCTGATCCTGCCATTCGACATGCAATTAATATGGCTGTTGACCGACAAGCACTAGTAGATGGAGTGTTAGAAGGACAAGGAACACCAGCCTATACGTCAGTTGATGGTCTTCCATGGTGGAATCCCGATACAGTCATTAAGGATGCTGATATGGAGGGGGCACGGAAGCTTTTAGGAGAAGCAGGCTGGAAGGATCAGGACGGGGATGGCATTCTGGAAAAAGGATCTTTAAAAGCTGAATTTACACTTTATTATTTAGCAAATGATGCAATTAGACAATCGTTATCCATCGCTGTTGCTGATATGATGAAGCCGCTAGGGATTCATATTAAACTAGAGGGCGGAAGCTGGGATGTGATTGAAAAGAACATGTATTCAAATGCTGTTCTTCTAGGTTGGGGAAGTCATGACCCACATGAAATGTACAATATATATAGCAGTGAATTCGCAGGAGTTGAATACTACAACACTGGCTATTATGAAAATAAAACGGTAGATGATTATTTTGTAAAAGCGCTCCGTGCTACAGATGAAAAAGAAGCAATTGAATATTGGAAAAAAGCTCAGTGGGACGGCACAACAGGTTTAAGTGCGAAAGGTGATGCTCCTTGGGCATGGTTAGTGAACATTAATCACTTGTATTTAGTGAAGGATGGATTAGATATTGGGGAACAACGAATCCATGTTCATGGTCATGGCTGGCCAGCAACTGATAACATTACGGAATGGAAATGGACTGAGTAACAGTGGGGAAAAATCTAGGGAAATTCCTGTTATTAAAAGGAGCAAGAATGGCGACTTTGCTAGTCGCCATCTGCTTTATTTCCTTTCTATTAATAAAAAATTCTCCGATTGACCCGATTCAAGCTTATATTGGTGCTGATCTGTTGAAGGTTGGTCCTGAACAGCGAGAAATGATTGCTAAATATTGGGGTCTTGATCAGCCAGTAATGGTGCAATTCTTTAATTGGGGTACAGCTTTGTTACAAGGAGATTTAGGTACTTCGATGATCTATCGTCGTCCTGTAGCTGATATCATTAGCGAACGTTTTATCAATTCCCTGGCTCTCATGATATCGGCATGGATTTTATCCGGAATAATCGGATTTATTATGGGCGTTATTGCTGCAATGAAAAAGGGTACGTGGATTGATCGATTAATTAAATGGTACTGCTTTACTTTAGCCTCAACTCCAACCTTTTGGATGGGGCTTCTTATACTGATGGTCTTTGCCGTGTGGTTAAGATGGTTTCCAATTGGCATGGGAGTTCCAGCTGGGGTTCTTGCGGAAGATGTTACGTTGGTGGATAAAATCAAGCATCTGATCCTCCCGGCAATTACACTTAGTATAGTCGGTGTTGCAAACATCGCAATGCACACGAGGCAGAAGCTGATTGATGTTCTTGCTAGCGATTATGTCTTATTCGCAAGAGCTAGGGGGGAACAAGGATTCGTCCTATTTTGGAGACACGGATTAAGAAACATAGCTTTACCGGCAATAACCTTGCAATTTGCTGCGTTTAGTGAATTGTTTGGTGGAGCAGTGCTAGCTGAGCAAGTCTTTTCTTATCCTGGTTTAGGGCAGGCTACAGTAGAGGCTGGATTAAGAGGAGATGTTCCCCTTTTATTAGGTTTAGTTATTTTTAGTACACTATTTGTTTTTGTTGGAAATCTAGTAGCGGATTTAATCTACCGAATGGTAGATCCGAGGATAAGGGAGGGGCGGTCGAAATGAATCTTAGTGTTAGTAAACGATTCCCTCTGAATAAAAGGCAGTGGACATTATTTTCGATTCTGCTTGCCTTTGTATTTTTAGTGGCTGTGATTTTAGGAAGCTTTTTAGTAGATGAAGGAAGAATCGCTACTAATCTTCAAAATCGAAATGCGCCCCCATCTTTCCAGCATTTGTTTGGCACCGATTGGTTAGGAAGAGATATGTTTACACGAACGATAATGGGGCTTTCATTAAGTATATGGGTCGGCTTGATTGGAGCGATTGGTAGCACGACAATTGCACTTTTCCTAGGCATGGCAGCAACAATGGGAAAAGTGGCAGATCATATTGTCACATGGCTCATTGATCTTTTTCTAAGTGTGCCACATCTTGTCACCCTGATTTTAATTGCCTTTACATTAGGGGGCGGATTTAAAGGGATTGTAATTGGGCTTGCTCTTACCCATTGGCCAAGCTTAGCTCGTGTTATTCGAGCAGAGGTCATGCAAGTTCGTTCTGCAGAATTTGTACAAGTTTCTCAGAAAATGGGGAAATCCAAATGGTGGATTGCAATGAATCATATTCTACCCCATGTTTTCCCGCAACTTTTAATTGGTTTTATGCTCATGTTTCCTCATGTTATTTTACATGAAGCAGCCATTACATTTTTAGGTTTAGGGATGTCTCCTCACGAACCTGCAATTGGGATTATTCTGTCAGAATCGATGAAATACTTATCTTCAGGTATGTGGTGGCTTGCCTTTTTCCCTGGGCTTTCCTTGCTTTTGATTGTAAGGGCATTTGATCATATTGGTGAAAAGATTAGAATGCTTATGGACCCTGCCAGATCCCACGAATAACATTCAATAGTGGAGGAGTTATGAAATGCCTATCCTTGAAGTAGAGAATTTATCAGTTTCGTTTAAGCAATATAAAGCTGGATTTAAACAGATTCATAATCAAGTGATTTCAAGTTTAAATATTACATTAGAAGCAGGGGAAATCCTTGCTGTTGTTGGAGCAAGTGGATCGGGAAAAAGTCTGCTGGCTCATGCCATTCTCGGTATCCTTCCAAGTAATTCAAGGACGAGTGGAGCGATTAAATATGCAGGCGAGATTCTAACCCCTGCTCGCCAAAAGGCGTTAAGAGGGAAGGAAATCGCGATTGTTCCTCAGTCGGTAAGCTTTCTGGATCCGCTTATGCGGGTCGGAAAACAAGTACGCACATCTGTTAAAGGTGGTAAGGATGCGACCGCAGTGCAGCGAAAGGTATTTGAACGCTATAACTTAAGAAAAGAAGCTGAAACGAAGTATCCGTTTCAGCTTTCCGGCGGAATGGCGCGAAGGGTACTTCTTTCGACCGCAATGGTGAGCGGAGCAAAAGTTATTATTGCAGATGAACCTACCCCTGGCCTTGATCCTGTCGTGATGAAAGAAGCTTTACAGAATATCCGAGAGTTTGCCGACACAGGAAGTGCGGTCATGTTCATTACACATGATATCGAATCTGCTCTTCAAATTTCGAATAAAATTGCTGTTTTTTATGCCGGAACTACCGTAGAAATTGCTCCAGTAGAAAATTTTACGAACGAGGGCGAGGCGCTAAGACATCCTTATACGAAAGCTTTGTGGAGAGCTCTACCTCAAAATAATTTTATTCCGATTCCAGGAACACAGCCTCAATCGAGTGAATTACCAATGGGATGCTTATTTGCTCCTCGTTGTCCAATGGCAACTACTGAATGTGATGAAAAGCAGCCAGAAATGAGAGAACTAAGGAATGGAATGGTGAGGTGTATTCATGCAAATTGAGGCAAAAGGGATTGGATTTCGGTACGAAAATGGACCATGGCTATTTCAAGATGTTGATCTAACTTTAAATCCAGGTGAAATCGTTGGGATTACTGGTCCAAGCGGATGTGGAAAAACAACTTTTTGTCGGATATTATCTGGATATGAACATCCTGCAGAGGGAACTATCATGTTTGGTGGGGAACCGTTACGAAAAAACGGCTATCAACCTATTCAATTAATCTTTCAGCATCCAGAAAAAGCAGTAAATCCTCGTTGGAAGATGAAAAAAACACTAAACGAAGGATGGAACCCAGATCAAGAATTACTAGATTTATTTGGTATTAAGAAGGAATGGCTTGAGCGCTGGCCAAATGAGTTATCCGGAGGAGAATTGCAGCGAATTTGCGTGGCTCGAGCATTGGGGCCAAACACACGCTTTCTCATTGCAGATGAAATGACAACCATGTTGGATGCGATTACGCAAGCGCAAATATGGCATGCCGTACTGCAAATTGCCCAAAAAAGAGACATGGGAATTGTCGTTGTCAGTCATGAAGCTAAGTTGATTCAAAGAATTTGTCACCGTGAGATCCAATTCGGAAATTTTAATAGATTATGAAAAATAATAGTAACTGTAATTTTTCATAATTAATCGGAATCTATCATAATTAGTCAATGAAGTATAGAAAATAGATATAATAGTAAAAGCCTAAGATTATTTAATATATTCTTAGGCTTTTTTTATTAAAAAGGAGTTAAGAAGATCAAAGGGTGAGCGAAAGTCACTCTGTTTTTCATTAACACAGGTTCATAAAGTATCCTTTAGTATGCTAATGCACTAAAAAATTCCATTGACATGAATTCTAAGTTTATGCTAAATTTATTATCGTTGGTTCATTACTCTAATGTGTTAGTGAACTAAAGGATTTTTAAAAAAGCTAATTACTTGTAAATAAAAGGTGTAATGAACAAATCAATAATTCAAATAAATTAAAGGTGGTTATTATAAAAATGACACGCAAAATATCTATTTTTCTATCCATTGTAACGATATTTTTACTATTAGCTGCATGTTCTGATTCATCTTCAAATACAAAAGATGGAGATACATTGGTAATAGGTATCGATGATAAATTTGCCCCGATGGGGTTTAGAGATAATAATAATGAAATTGTAGGATTTGATATTGACTACGCAAAAGCTGCTGCTGAAAAGATGGGCGTAGAGGTAAAATTTCAACCAATAGATTGGAAAACAAAAGAATCTGAATTAAGCAGTGGTAGAATTGATTTAATATGGAATGGGTATACACTTACAAAAGTGCGTAAAGAAAAAGTACTTTTTACAAAACCATATTTGAAAAATGCACAAGTTATTGTAACAATGGCTGATTCAAATATTACTAAAATAGATGATCTAGAGGGGAAGGGTGTTGGTCTTCAATCACTGTCCTCTGCGGCAGATGCTCTAGAATCTAATCCTATTAAATCAAAAATTAAAGAGGTTACAGAGTTCTCTGACAATGTTTTAGCACTGAATGATTTAAAAGTAGGGCGTTTGGATGCTGTTGTTATTGATGAAGTTGTAATTAACTATTATTTATCTAAAGAGAGCGATACATTTAAAGTACTTGAAGAATCTCTGGCTCCTGAAGAATACGGGGTAGGCGTAAAAAAAGGAAATGAGGCCCTACTTGAGAAACTACAAAAAGCCTTAGATGAAATGAACGAAGATGGAACAGCAGGGGAAATTTCTAAAAAATGGTTTGGTGAAGATAAGGTTTTATAATGAATGTAATTATAGAAATATCGACAAAACAGGTTTCCTGGTGGGAACCCTGTTTTATTTTATGGAGGAATCCTCATTATGTCGTATGAATACTTGATCTCAATACTTAAGCCCATGTTAGAAGGGGCTCAAGCAACGGTACTTTTGTTTTTAATTGCCATTTTAATATCTATTCCAATAGGTTTCGGTTTAACTTTAGCAGTACGAAGCAACATTAAACCCCTTTCATGGTTGGCACAAGTATATATATATGTAATGCGAGGAACACCTCTCCTACTACAACTATTACTGATATGTTTCGGTCTACCTATGTTACCTATTGTAGGAGAATATTTAGTACTAGACCGCTTCGTAGCTGCTACTATTGGCTTTATATTAAATTATTCTGCTTACTTTGCAGAAATCTTTCGTGGGGGTTTGTTAGCTATTGATAAAGGTCAATATGAAGCTGCTCAAGTGCTTGGTTTAAATAAATGGCAAACAACTACACGTATCATTATTCCACAAATGTTTCGTATTGCATTACCATCAGTGGCAAATGAATCGGTAACCTTAGTAAAAGATACTGCTTTACTTTATGCGGTAGCAGTACCAGAATTATTACATTTTGCCCAAACCGCAGTAAATCGTGACTTTACAATTATTCCATACTTTGTGGCAGGTATTATCTACTTATTGATGACAATGATACTAACTATTCTTTTTAAAGGAATAGAAAAACGATTGAAAAATTGAAAATAAGGAGTGTAGGATGTGGCTATCATTGATATATCCAACCTCAAAAAATCATATGACCAAGTAGAGGTTCTAAGTAAGATAAGCTTTGAAGTAAATAAAAATGATGTTGTAGCAATTATTGGACCTTCCGGATCAGGAAAAAGCACATTACTTCGAAGTCTTGTTTTTCTCGAAGAAGTAAACGGAGGCAGTATCAGGGTATGTGGTGAAGACCTTGTGAAGGATGGTATCTATTCTAAACCGCAAATGATAAAAAATATCACTTCAAAGATGGGAATGGTCTTTCAACATTTTAATCTCTTCCCTCATTTAACTGTTAAGGAAAACCTAGAACTTGCTCCAAGGATGGTTAAAAAAGAGTCACCATTAGAAATTCACAAGAGAAGTAGAGAACTACTAGATAAAATTGGGCTATCAGACCGTGAGACAGCTTACCCATCTACCCTTTCTGGAGGTCAAAAACAAAGAGTAGCTATTGCACGTGCTTTGATGATGAACCCAGAAATATTATTATTTGATGAACCTACATCAGCCCTAGACCCAGAATTAACTGAGGAAGTCCTACAGGTTATGAAAAAGCTTGCAGAAGAGCAAATGACAATGTTGGTGGTAACGCATGAAATGGGCTTCGCTAAGGAAGTTGCAAATAAGGTAATATTTATGGACAAGGGTGAGATAGTCGAATCAGGTCACCCCGATGAGATATTCTTAAACCCAAAGCTTGAACGTACGAAAGCTTTTTTGTCCCGAAATTTAAAGTAGTTGCGTAATAAATTAAGCCATTAATATAATAATAAAATCCTGAGAAAATGAAATAATGATCAACATGTAATTAATGGGATAACGAAGACCAACGAGGGATCCAATCTCTCGTTTTTTTGTTTTCTAATTATATTTCATCACCAGCAATAGCATTTTAAGAACACCTAGATATCCAAGATAAAATAGTAATAGTTGGGAAATTTTACATGAACTTAAAATGTGATTAATAAAATTTACAAAACCTTTACAATACATTCAATGAATCTTTACATACAGCGTATATTCTTTACATGTCGAATAAAATCGATCAATCTTGGAGGTTTTACTAAATGACGTTAACAAGAAGGACTATTCATGGATTATTGGTGGTATTCTGTATCGCCATTTTATCAGCATGTGGAAATAATAATAATGTAGAAGGCTCATCAAATGAAGCTTCGGCTACTGTTTCTGTTTCGGGATCTACATCAGTAGGGCCCTTAGCCGAAAAAATTGCTGAAAAGTTTACAGGAGAAAGTCATATAAAAGTCGAAATAAATCAAATTGGATCATCTGCAGGAATCCAAAATGCGATAACAGGAGTATCCGAAATCGGCATGTCCTCCCGTGATTTGAAGGAGGAAGAAATAGCTAGTGGACTCAGTGAGACCATTATTGCTTACGATGGGATTGTTGTCGTGACACACCCTAGTAATAAAGTGAAAAACCTTACAATGGAACAAGTGAAGTCCATTTTTACTGGCGAGGTTACGAATTGGAAGGAGTTTGGGGGCGATGACCTTGAGATTGTCGTTGTTTCCCGAGAAGATGGCTCCGGATCACGGGATGCCTTTCAAGAAATCGTTGGATATTCTTCAGGTGAATTAGTAAGGAGTTCAATCATTGCGAGTGGTAATGGAAATATAAAAACGACGGTTGCAGGGAATAAACATGCGGTAGGGTTTATTTCATTTGAATACATTGATTCCTCCATTTCTACGATTGATATTAATGGAGTTGAGGCTCGTGCTGAGAATGTATTGCAGCAAACATACAGCCTGTCACGTCCATTTTTATTTGTACACAAAGAGGATCAAATTACCGATGCAGGAAAGCAATATATCGACTATATTTTGAGTCCGGCTGGCCAAGCGATTGTTGCTGAAACAGGGGCTATTCCTATTAAGTAAAGGACAAAAGAGATTCATGGGGGAATACGTATGCAAAGGCAACCAGAAGTGGGTAATAATTCGAATAAAAGGAAGTACATGTTAGAGAAGTTATCATCCGGATTATTCCAGTTTTGTGCACTTCTTTCAGTTATAAGTTTATTATTGATTGTTGGATTTGTATTTTATAAAGGAGCGCTCCCTTTTGTAGTAGAGGGATACAGCTTTTTTGACTTTCTTTTTGGAGTCGATTGGGTTCCGAGTGAAGATAAATTTGGCATTTTGCCAATGATTGTCGCATCCATCTACGCAACAATTGGCGCCTTAGTGATTGGAGTGCCGATTGGATTGTTTACAGCTGTTTTCTTAGCTGAAATTGCGCCAAAAGGCGTGGCAAAATTTATTTCTCCAGCCGTTCAGCTATTGGCTGGAATTCCATCTGTATTATACGGTGTGTTCGGACTTGCCCTCATCGTACCGTTTTTACAAAATCAATTAAACCTGGTAAAAGGACAAAGCTTGATTGCGGTGATCATTGTTTTAGCCATCATGATGCTTCCAACCATCGTGACCGTTGCTGAAACAGCCATTCGTGCCGTTCCAAAAACATACCGAGAAGGTTCACTGGCACTGGGTGCATCTGAGATCGAAACCATTTTTAAGGTTGTCATTCCAGCAGCAAAGTCAGGGATCATGGCAGCCATTGTTTTGGGCTTAGGACGAGCAATCGGTGAAACAATGGCAGTAATTTTGGTAGCAGGAAACAGTCTTATTTTACCAACAAGCCTAACAGACAGTATACGTCCGTTAACGACTAATATTGCACTCGAAATGGGGTATGCATTCGGCACCCACCAAGAAATGTTATTTGCAACAGGTATTGTGTTGTTCTCGTTTATTTTAATTTTGAATTTTGTTTTAGCAAAAATCGCTGCGAAGGGTGGTAAGTAAGTTGAGAAAGCTTAAAGATTATGTGTACCGCGGCCTTCTTTGGGGATCGGCTTTCTTGACGGTTGCCGTTCTCGTCATGATTGTTGGCTATATCTTTTTCAAGGGCTACCCTTTAATCAGCTTTAATTTTATCTTTGGTGACTATTCCCCTACTGGCGGTGGCGGAATTTGGCCGATGGTGATTACGACCATATACACCATTGTGATCTCATTAATTATCGCGACTCCAATCGGAATATTTGCTGCGGTCTATTTGCAGGAATACGCAAAACAAGGTCGAATGGTAAACATCATTCGTTTTGCAACTGAAAGCTTAACAGGGATTCCGTCAATTATTTATGGATTATTCGGAGCCGTCTTTTTTGTGACAACGTTAAAAATGGGAATGTCCATCATAGCGGCTTCCTTAACATTAACCATTATCGTCCTGCCTGTCATTATCCGAACTACAGAAGAATCGCTAAAAACAGTCCCCCACTCTTATCGTGAGGGGTCGCTAGCCTTAGGAACGACAAAGCTACAGACGTTAATAAAAGTCATTTTACCAAGTGCAATGCCTGGTATTTTATCTGGAATTATTCTTTCGATTGGAAGAATTGTTGGGGAGTCGGCTGCGATCTTTTTAACAGCTGGAACGGTTGCCGCAATGCCTTCAGGTATTTTTTCATCGGCACGGACATTAACGGTTCATTCGTTTTTGGTTACGCAGGAGTCAGGTGACATTGAATTAGCTTCGGCAGTTGGAATTGTCTTAATCGTGATTATACTGGCGTTGAATCTTACAGCAACGTTTATCTCGAAAAAATTAAATAAAGCGGACTACTAAAGAGGTGTCGACATGAGTGCAAAAGAGATTAAAGTAAAGATAAATAATTCAACACTGTTGAAGCAACCCAATAAAGAGGTCAAAATCAGTGTTCGGGATCTGAATTTATTTTATGGGGAAAAACAAGCGCTGTACTCCATTTCACTTGATATCCATGCAAATGAGGTAACAGCTTTAATTGGCCCATCCGGATGTGGTAAATCAACTTTCTTACGCACATTAAACCGCATGAATGATTTAATTGACGGCGTTAAACTCAGTGGCAATATTACGATTGATCAGGAGAATATATACAAAACAACAGATGTAATAAATTTAAGAACGAAAGTTGGAATGGTATTTCAGAAGGCAAATCTATTCCCGATGAGTATTTATGACAATGTCGCTTATGGTCCAAGAATGCAAGGAATTAAAAACAAAAAAGAGCTAAATGAAATTGTTGAAAGCAGCTTACGCGGTGCGGCTATCTGGGATGAAGTGAAGGATCGTTTAAAGACGTCGGCACTTGGTCTTTCTGGTGGTCAGCAGCAGCGTGTGTGTATCGCACGTGCGATTGCGATGAAACCGGATATTATCCTTATGGATGAGCCTACTTCCGCATTGGACCCAATCTCTACGTTAAAAGTAGAAGAACTAATTGAAAACATGAAGAAGGATTACACGATTGTAATAGTTACCCATAATATGCAACAAGCAGCACGAGTATCTGATAAAACCGCGTTTTTCCTTAGTGGTGAAGTCGTTGAATATGATGAAACCAATAAAATCTTTTCAGTGCCAAGTGATCAAAGAACAGAGGATTACATTACAGGCAGATTTGGTTAAGGGATGGTGACAAATGGTTGTTCGTGAAAGTTTTGATAATAATTTACAGGAACTACAAGCAAAAATGAAAACAATGTGCGACCTGGCTGCTTCATCACTTGAAAAGGCGTTTGAAGCGTTAAAAACAAAGGATGTGGAATTAGCATTAAAAGTCATTGATGAAGATGAGGCTGTGGATGATCTCGATACCGAGATTAATCATTTTATCATATGGCTTTTGGCGAAAGAGCAACCTGTCGCAAGAGACTTACGTAAGATCATCGGAGTATTAAAAATCAGTTCGGAAATTGAGAGAATTGCAGATTTCGGAGTGAATATTGCAAAATCAACGATCAAAATTGGGAAGGCCCATTCATTAGTGAATATCACCATTCTTGAAAAAATGAAGGATATCTCCATTAAGATGCTGCAAAAAGGATTACAATCATTTTTAGACGGAGATATCGCTCTAGCAAAAGAAGTTGGCGAATTGGATGACGAGGTTGATCAATTTTGTAGCGATGCCTATAAGTTAATCACGAGCTATTTAAAGGAGCACCCTGAGGAAACCAATCACTTGGTACAATTATTACTAATTAATCGCTACCTTGAACGAACAGCTGACCATATTACTAATATTGCAGAAAGTGCAGCCTATTTAATCAAAGGTCAAATGTATGATTTGAATTCATAAAATGTGAAGAGAGCCGATGGGCTCTTTTTTTTTGTGTGGCGGGATGGTGGTAATTAATTAGGAAAGTGCGGTAAAGACATAGGCCGCAATGGTAATGGGTTCGGTTGACGGAGAGATAACATTAAATAACATAGTAATTGGAGTATGAATTAGCAAATAAGCTCATACTCCATTTTTTTTGATATGACAACAAATTAATTATTTTAACAAGTGAAATAACACTTAAATTATCATAGTAATTAACTCTATTACAATATATATTGTAACCTTTCCAAAATCCCAGTAAATGAGGTTGTTAAATATTCAACTGATTTTGTTATATCGGTTTTATCGACATAACTTTCGGAATTTTATGTTAAAATAAAAATATAACATTATGGATATTCAACTAACGGGGCTGGTTTGTTGAAAAAGGTTGTTAGCTGGGTTAATAAAAAACAAGGAGAAAAGTATAATGTATTTACTTTTATTCACCATCATTTATTGTGTGCTCACGCAGTTTTTGAATATGGATTATGGACCTGCCATGGGAATTTATTTAATTGGTTTAGGCTTAGTCAAAGGATATTGTAGTGATGAATTAACTGATGTCTTTAATTTCAAAAAAACGAAACACTTGTACGAAAAAAATGGAGTTAAAGACTCTTTAATGGATTTACTGGCGTTACTGTTAATTTTTATTAATTCAATATTAATCGATTATGAGCCCTTCACTCTTTTCGAATATGGTAATTTATTTATTTTGATTACAGTTGTATACCGCTTTATTTTTTGGGGAACTACACGAACAATTAGGGGAATATTCTAACTTTATGGTGTGAATGCGAATGTTCAAGAATATCGTGTAATCGTTGAATAAATGTCATTTTTTTTTTTCGACTATTGGGTAGCTTTAGTTGAAAAAAAGACATAAATAAAATACAGCAAAATGACTAGGAAAATGTAAAATCCTAGTCTTTTTTCTTTGCTAAATTTTTTGTTAAATACCTTGCTAATTGAGGTGTTTTTTACGATTTTCTCTCCCTGAACCGAACCCGTTACCACAATGGACCTATGCTTTCGTTAATTTAAGGCTTTCTTCAATGTTTCTAGATTTTGCCTCATAATACTAAAATAGTCCTCGCCATTAGCGTCATCTGCTGCTGTTATGGATTCAAGATTATGAAGGGTTAAGCTTTCCGCGTTTAGTTCATTTTTTACCATTTCAGCTACTTTGGATGTCAGATTTTGATCAAATATGACAAACCTGATGTTATGTTCATTGGCTGTATTGATAACGTTTTTTAAAGCTTTTTGAGTTGGCTCATTTGTCGGCGATAAACCGGAAACGCTAATTTGTTGAATGCCGTATCTTGATTCCCAGTACCCGTACGCTGAATGTGAGACTAAAATTTCTGTATTGGGAGACTGGTCAATGACATTCTTGAATTCTCGGTCTAATTCTAGCAAGTTAGCACGTAAATCATTAAAGTTTCTTTCAAATTCCTCTGTAGCCTCTGGTTTTAGTTGCTCGAGTGTATGAAGAACGTTTTCGGCTAATTCAATGGCCAATACGGGATCTAACCAAACATGTGGGTCAACGTCACCGTGTTGATGGTGATCTTCCGTTCCTGATTGACTATCATTATGTTCTTCTTGATGCTCGTGTTCTTCATCCCCTTCATGGCTATCGTGAACTGCCTCATCTTCACCGTGACGATGATCTTCCTGTTCCGCATTCGCTAACTCTATACCATCTATTGTTTTTACTAGTTGTACCTTTTCCTTTTGTAAAGTTTTACTGGCTGCAGTAATAAATCCTTCTACACCCGCCCCTACATATAAAAGTGCATCTGCCTCAGCAATCTCGACCATTGTTTTTGTAGTGGGCTCAAAGGTATGAGCATCGGCTCCTATCGGAAATACACTTTTGACCTCTACGTGATCTCCACCGATTTTTTCTGTAAAGTCCTGTAATGGATATACCGTAGTAAAAATTTTAAGCCGATCGGAAGAGGTGGTCGTATCGTTGACCTCATTTGTGTTTGTTCTCTTCTCCGCGGTGCATCCAAATAAAAGCGTGCTTGCTACAATCAGTAATACGGCAAATAGATATTTCGTTTTCATAATTTCCCCTCTCAATCATAATCATTCCGATTTATTTGACATGGTTATATGTATATCGTAATCATTCCGATTATATAACTAAAAAAATATTGGTCTAAAAGTTGACCAAAGGTTCCAGTTAAACTGTTAAAAGTGTTTAATATATCATATATCAAATCGTAACGGTTACGGTTTGCTTTTATAATAATAAAGGAGAATATAAAATACTTCAAGCAAAAATTTTTAGAACCTTTATTTTAGATGAATTTTTATTCGCTTCTCGAAAGAATTTCTTGTTATATTATTGTTAATTTTCTAAATTTATTTATAATAGGTTATGTTAGCAAGTAATTCTCGAGGGGGAATCGTATGTCTATTACACAAGGTTTGAACACTATACTTCAAGAAAAGGTAAACCAATTTAAAGAATTAGATCAAAAAATCACACATCTAAATAGCGTATTAGCTCTTGCAGATTGGGATCAAAAGGTAATGGCGCCGAAAAAAGGGCGTTCCTTATTTGCAAATTCCATCGGAACATTATCTACCGAAATCTTTAAATTATCCATCTCTAAAGAAATGGGTGAGCTGCTAGAGGTTTTAACAGGGGAAGATGTGTATTCCCAATTAGATGATGTGACCAGAGCAACTGTACGTGAAAGGAATAACTTTTTCCAACAATCAAAAAGCATTCCATCTGAACTGTACAATGAATATATCGTGTTAACTTCAAATGCAAATCATGCCTGGGAAGAAGCAAGAGAAACAAATAATTTTGAGGTTTTTCAACCATATCTCGAACGAATTGTAGAAATTAAAAAGCAATTTGCTGAGTATTACGGTTATGAAGGACATCCATATAATGCCTTATTAAACGAATATGAGCCTGGGTTGACCGTTGAAAAGCTGGACCCGCTTTTTGTGGAATTAAGAAGAAGTAGTATCGATTTATTAAAACGAATTAATCTTTCATCATCTAAACCAAATGGCGAGATTTTTGAAAAACATTACGATGCCGACCGCCAAAAAGAGTTTAATCAATTTTTACTTCCGATAATTGGATTTGATATGAATGCCGGACGACTTGACGAGACCGTGCATCCATTTGCTCAATCGATTAATACGGGTGATGTAAGAATCACTACTCGCTACCTTGAAGACAACTTTCGCTCTGCGATCTTTGGTACAATCCATGAAGCAGGTCATGGGATTTATGAGCAAAATATTAACCCTGAATTAGAGGGAACCTCGATCTGTAGCGGGGCATCCTTTGGAATTCATGAATCACAATCAAGATTTTTAGAAAATATGGTTGGTGGCAGTGAAGAATTTTGGAAGTTCTTCTACCAAGACCTGCAAAACCATTTCCCTGACCAATTAGGAAGTCTAGATGTGAAAGATTTTTACCGAGCAATCAATATTGTGGAACCTTCGTTTATTCGTGTGGAGGCAGATGAATTAACATATAATCTACACATCATGCTCCGTTACGAAATTGAAAAAGGCCTCATTAGCGGGGATATTGTAGTCAAAGACCTTCCAAACGTGTGGAATGAAAAGATGGAAGAATATTTGGGGGTTGTTCCACCTACTGACACTTTAGGTGTACTTCAAGATGTACATTGGTCGTTTGGTGGCTTAGGCTACTTCCCATCCTACTCCTTAGGAAACTTATATGCTGCACAAATTTTGAATACGATTAAGAATGAAATCCCTGATTTCTACGGTCATATTGAAAGAGGAGAATTCAATGTCATTCAAACATGGCTAAAAGAAAAAATACACCAATACGGAGTCATTTACACACCTGATGAATTAATTAAAAAAGTCACTGGTGAAAGCTTAAATGCTACGTATCTAGTTAACTATTTGGAAGAAAAATATGTAAAAGTATATCAGCTATAAATGGGATGGAGGTTCATCGTCCAAGGGATTTTAAGGGGCGTTCAAGGTACCTGTCCCCCTAAAACCACACTGAAGTCAGTTTTGAACAGGCACCTCCCGGATAGAGACACATACACTATTGTGCAGCCTACACGAGGAGGAGAGATCATATGGAAAGACAAATGTTAGGTAGTATGTACCCTGGTTCAATGGCACAGCCTTTTTCACCTACTTATTCAGGTACAGGTTTTGGCTATGGTCAGGGTGGTTTTAATCCGGGTTATGGCTATCATCATGGTCATGGCGGATTTTATCCAGGCTATGGCTACCACCATGGTCATGGCGGATTTTACCCAGGCTATGGCTATCACCACGGTCATGGCGGATTTTATCCTGGCCACGGCTTTCACCACGGTCACGGTGGATTCTATCCAGGCTACGGTAGATAACATCAAGATAATTCGAAACGAGAAATACCACAGTCCCCGGGCTGTGGTATTTTTGTGACCGTTCGAATAAAAAATGAACCATTCTATCCACTCATTAGTATAAGAAGTAACAACAAAAATGAGGGAGTGTAACAAATGACAACGATAACAGGGATGATTGTGAGTTCCATTGTAGTAGCCATACTTGGAACGGTGTTTGCGATGGTGATTGGTTCTATGAACAAAAAGATTGTCCGAAATCATAAAGGTGATATTGATTTTACAAAATCAAACATCTATTTTTACTGGTCAAGATGGGATACAATTATTACGATTGCGGCAGTGTATACATTTTTATGTATAACCGGGCTTTTGGTTTTCCTTTTACGAGGGGACAACATCAACAGTCCGATTATCCAGTTTTTCATCCATCAGACCTTTGTTTTCAGTTTGATGACATTTATTTGGTTTATTACAAAGCTAGCTTACGTATATAAAGGGATAAAAGAGCGGTGGTCAGATGAGTTACAGTAACCTAGAAGAGGCACTCCTGCAACTTCAACAAGGGGAAAAGGAAGCGTTGGAGGTTATATACAATGTGTATAAAGCACCTCTTTATCGGTTCATCTATCGGTATACAAACAATGAACAGCTCAGTATCGACCTTGTTCAAGACACCTTTGAAAAGCTGCAGCGCAAATTTCATCAATTTGATCCCGAAAAAGGAAAGTTTAAAACCTACCTCTACCAGATTGCCTATAACACAATGATGACGAGGCTAAGGCGACAGAACCTATTTCGCACCTTATTACCAATTTTAGCAGACCGACATCCGCATCATGAAAACACCGATGACATAATAACTGTTCAAACTGCAATCCAATCGCTTCCCAAGGATTTACGGGCGATTGTGTTGCTGACCTACTACCACGATCTCACACAAAAAGAAATCTCCACGATCCTACAGATCCCTGTTGGAACGGTAAAATCAAAACTGCACCGCGCGTTGAAAAAACTAAGAGTAGAATTAGAGGTGAATGAGGATTGAATAACGACCAATTTGAAAAGGAATTAAAAGAAATACTCGACCAATTCACCGTAGAAGTACCCAACTTCCCAATGAAAAAATCAAGACTAAACCGTATGGCAAACTGGTTTTTTAATCCGGTTACGATTCCGTTCCCTGAGATCGGCTACAAAAAGAGAGCCTTTCTATCGATTTCATGGCTACCGGTATTGTTATTGCCATTAACGTTCTTTTTGTTTTTGTGATGAAAAAGCCTTTAAAATACCCGCATAGAAAATAATAAGAATAAAAGCAGTGGGTTTTCACAAGAAATGATAGGGCAAAATTAGTAAATGGGATTATTGAACTAACTGGCAGGTTGTGAAGAAAGGTGTTTTTGTTAGTTTGTTGAAATCATATATTTATATATCGTAAAGTGGGAAGGGAAGTGCTATATGAACAGTAATCGAAAATCGAAAGTTATTATCTTATCATTTTTATTTTTACTAACAAATAGCCTATTAATAGGATGCAATAATGGTGATGATTTACAAGTTAAGCAGAGTTCGACAGATGAAGTTGAAATCGATGTAAAAAATATGGAGCAAGATCTTTCAGAATACACAAATCAAATAGAATCGCTGCAAGCTCAAACAGAATTTTTAAATGAGCAAAATCAATATTTCATAAATGTTATTAAAGAAATTATTGAAGACTTTTCGGATGAAGAAATGTTAGCGTTTTCCCGAAGTCAGTTTAGCAATGATTTACAAGTTAATGGTGAAACCGTTCCCGAAAATGGCAAAATGGCTATTTCTTCAGGGAATGTAGAAATTTTGTTATCGGAAAAAGGTTTGGGTTACGATTTTTTACAACCTGAATGGTTGGAGAAGGGAAAAATCAGTGGGGACTATATAGACCATCTATTAGATTTTGATACGACTAATTGGACGGCAACGGGTAGAGATGGTACTGTCAATACTGCCCGGGGCTATGAAAAAACAAATGTTAAAGCAGGAGAACGGATTTCCTTTACTATTACGGATGAATTAAAAGAACGATTAAACCTTGATACAAATTTAATACAGATTGAGGTTAACTGAGATCTGTACGTAATAAAAGTGAGGTGTATTTTTAATGCTATATGCAGTAAAAATATGGGGGAAAGAATTAATATGTGATGTATGTTCCGATAATCAATGGTTTAAAAACACTCTTAAAACAGAATTTGAGAGTGAGGAAAACGCTTGGCAGTATAACGAAGAAGTAAGATATATGTTTGAATGTAAAAAATGCGGTAATTGCAGGATATTTGGAATGGTTTCTAACGAAGATGATATTGATGACGTCAATATCATTATTAGTCCTATCACGGAAATATAGAATTTTGTTCAACTAAAGGGTACTTATAAGTAGTATTTGTTTCAAAAATGCCGATAGGGTGCACCCTTTATCATGTTTAAATGTAACAAAAGATAATCGATAAGGAGGGTATACAGAATGGAATTCAAATTTGGAGACCCACCTTAATAAAGAAATATCAGTCATTAAGAAGGATTTCTGAAACATTTATGGAATATTTAGGTAACCAATTTGTGATACCACAGGGAGGATATCTAAAATGAATTGGATATACCTTGTTTTTATAATAGTAACGACTGGATTGGGAATTTGGGGATTGTTAGCTAGAGCGAAATGGTTAGAGGCGCAATCTAAAAAACAAAAAGTGGAAAAAGTTCAAACACATGACAACAGAGACAATAGGGCGCTTACCTTAAAGAAGGAAAACTGCCCTTTTTGTTGAATTATTGTATAAACAGTGCAGTTTGGTTGAAGAAGGAATTTAATTTAATCAAAAAATGAAAGATAGTAGAGAAGGGAGCAAGTTTAGTATGATGATAAAAGGTTTCGGGGGAATATTTTGGAGAACTAGAAATCTAGAAGCTATAAAAAAATGGTACAGTGAAGTGCTGAAGATAGAAATAGATAATTGGAATGGGACAATTATTAAACCTCATTCAGAAAATGAAACGATCTTCTCTTTCTTTACTGAAGATGACCCATACTTCCCAACAGAGCAACAAGTGATGTTAAATTTCGAAGTTTATAATCTAAACGAGATGATTGAGCATCTTGAACAACTTGGTGTACCTCTTGAAAGGGAAAAGCAGGTTGGTGAATTTGGTAAGTTTATTTGGATTAAAGATCCCGAAGGTAGACTGGTTGAGCTATGGGAGAAATAGCGGGTTGTAATTGTTGATCAAACGGGGACTTGAGATAAACAAGGAGTTGTAGTTGCAGCTCCTTTTTCTTGTTCAAGTAAACGGGGGCAGGATAGCATAAACAAGTTTGTCACATTCATAAATTTATTAATAAACTCATTGACTGTTTGAATAACGGGTTCCGTTTTGGGAGAGAAAAATGCTAATAACAATCTAAATAACTTAATTATTCGCACAGGTTTTAACAATAATTTAGCAATAGAAATAGCAAGTAAAAACGCTCAGAAAAATCTGAGCGTTTTTAACATTAACTTTATTGATTTAACTATTCGTTAGTTGAGGTAGAAATTTTCCTAATACTTAATATTAACTTTTAGTACAAGGTCTTTGTCCACTATTTTTTTAAGTTTTATTAATTGAGTTTCAGTTGGTATATTTACAGCAGATTTTACTGTCGCAATAGCCACATACTTACCACCTATATATTTCAAATCTAAATCCGTTGTTATATATCCCTTTGGTTCTGTATCACTGTTGTAGTAAATATATGTGTTACTTTCATCTTGAAATACACTAAAACCATTTTTATTATATTCTTCCTGAAGAGCCTCTTTTATAAAAGAAGGATATTCTTCATTCGATAATACTTCATATTCAACTGACTTTCCAAAATTCATATAGATAAACATAAAGACCAAAATAGCACTTAATGAAAATATTATTATATTTTTTTTCATATGCATCTTCCCCCCTTCACTAAAACCTTTTTACAAATTTGCTTCGTTAGTTTAAGAACATTTTTTTACAATTCTTATAATAATTTTAACATAATTTTTCCATTTACCTTCAAAAAAATAAGTTCGCTAATATTATATTAGCGAACTTATCTTAAATATAGTATATCTTTTAAATCAAACTGTTTATCGGTTATTCCTAATCTTTGTGCAGGAGTGCGTTTTATGCCATCAAGGTCTTTTGTTGCTTCACAAAAGTTATAGAAGATGCGAAGGATGGTCAAAGCAAACTGAGCATACTTAGGGTTGAAATTTGCATAGATATAGCTTTTTCCATCGCCTCTTGCCGTTACAAGTGGTCTTTCTATAATCGACAGTCTTCTGCGAATTTGTTGCATAAAATTATTCGTTGAATAATCACTTACATTCAATACAAGATTAGCAATTTCCTTCGGTTCTAAAGAAGATAAATCCGTCTTACAGTCCACATAATAAAACCCTTTGTCCCTTGTTGGTATTGGATGTTCGATAGGGGATTCTGCCCACTTATGATGCCTTTCTGAACCAACCATTACTTCTTCGTGGAACTGCTTACTCTTAAATACTTCAATGAGATATAAATAAGCTAATTGCCAAATGGAGCGGGTATCGTGCATCATAGCGTTACCCCATCGTAGTAATTCCGCTCTACCATCTTTAAACTCTTGATTGCACTGTTTTAATGACTTCGTTCTATCTACCATAGAAATGAAATGATGTGCCTCTGTCAAGCGTGTTTCATTCGCAAATACACGAGAAAAAGCAGTCATTAAAGAATTATCTTTATCGGTTACAAAACGCCATTCAGATGCCTTGACCATCTGTTTAATCAACCAAAGATGTGCAATTGTTGTATAGGTAGAGTTAACGTGTAATCCATCGATATATCTTTCTCTTCGGTCAAACTCTTGTAGCGTTTGTTTATATTCCCATTCTGTTTGAGTGTCATTTTTCGACGGAGGCATCGGATAAAAGGAATGTTTCCTAAATCGTCCGTGCTTTCTGCAAAACTCATTTAGGTGGTCTTCTTTAAACAACACAGTGTCCAACTTGATGTCATTAATATCAATATTCCAATCGTATGCAATATCTGAGCGAAATACATATTTGGAATGAACATCTGCGGTCACAACGATTTGTGTTGGAAATTGTGCTTCTTCAACATCATCAAAACCCTTCCCACCTTGTCCTTTCTTTCGGACATTATTGAGATTGTAAGTCATTTTATCCGTATTCAACCACATCACAGGGAATTCAATTCTTTCAAATGCTGGTTTCTCGTGCCGTTCCACAAATTCTAAACAACGACGATAAATCCACTCTAATTTGTGATAATAAGTGCTGACACCGATTCCTAATTTTTCGCAAGTTCTGGTTACTGGTGTTCTATTTAATAAATCCATCACCAAAGAAGGGAGTATATCGTTTCGCTTTTGATGATAGGTGGTAGATTGCTTTCTAGTAGGCATTAAACTTGTTTTCTTTTTACAAGTTTTACATTGCCATACTTGAGCATTCGTTTTGCTCTTTCCTTGCTTATAAAACAAGTGAACATCTTCAAACGTTGTTGTTCCTTCTTGGATACATCCTTCTTTATGAAACTGATAATTCGGTTCCACATCTTTGATGGTTTCAATGTGGACAAGACGTTTTATTTCTTCTGCCACAGACCAGTTTGACACAGGAAAGGTTGTGCACCCCCAAGTCATTCCTTTAACTACACCAGTTGGAACATCGTTACAGATGATAGCCTGGTTTTCTCCTTTTCCTCGTCCACTAAGCCGATAACGACTTGGATTACCCTTTACACTTGTGAATTTTTTTTGAGGAAGACCGGGCCATTTACAATACGGATTACCGCAAAAATTATATTGAATTTTGTGTTCCTCCCCGTTTAAGGAAAAAGAAACGGGACGATACAAAAGATTATTGTATCGTTTGGAGAATTTGCTTGGTTCTAACAAATCATAATGTTTTACTCGGTCAGCGATTTCAGTAGTTGTTATGGGTGTTTTTACAATGATTAATTCTTCATCTTTTTCAGCTAATCGTTTCAGTCGAGCCAACCATTAAACCTCCATTTCTCCTAATCCGAGTTGTTTAAGCAACTTATTATTTCGTTTTTTCATAGCCCATTCAACAAACTCTTCGTCAGTAAGGATGTTCTTTAAAAATTTATCTACAACTTCACTTTCGGTGTACTCACTGTACTCTGAAAACGCAGCTACAATGTTTCTTGTTTGTTCTGATATTACCCAATTTACCCGTTCTGAATTAAGTTTTTTAGGCTTTATATAGTTGAATTTCTTCATCGGATTATTTCAATTCCTTTCTGTAAAATGGTTATCTTTTTAACATATGTTTTAGCAATGATTTTAGCACAACAATTTTACAGTGGACAACAACTATTGTCCTATTAAAAATTCATATGTTAATAGTACAGTACCAATGCTAATTAACTATAAACATTGATATGACAATAAAAAAAGTAGACCAAATCGCTATGCGAAATAGTCTGCTAATTAGTATTCTAATTGTAGTGTTTCTCTCCCTTTTCGGAACCCGTTACTGTTTGAAAGGGTGTTTTTATGGAGAATAAAATGGGGAATAAAAAGGGATTATTATTATTTTTTTCAGTAGTGATTTTGAGTATTAGTATTATAATAGCATCTAAGTCTATTTCAGATGCTATTAATAATGTAGGGGTAGGTTTATCAGGTTCAATTTCAAGCACTAGCACTTATTTAAATGAAAATTATGAGTTGGTTGTGAACGACGGTTGGTTGTATTTAATTGACACAAACAGCGGTACGATTTGGAAAAAAGGGGATAATGATGATCCAGATTCTAAATGGGAAGTAGTGAAACATTTTACCGAATAATGCTTTAATATAGTTTTTTTACAAAAGGGGTGGGTTGATCTAAGAAGGATTAACCACCCTTTTTGTTGAATTCCTTATTAAACAAACGAAGAGCATTTTAGTATAAATTAATATAGAGAAATGCAGGGGCAATTGGTATGACTGCTAGGAGGATAAAATAGCATCTGATGAAAAAGTGGATTTTTTGGTTAGTATTGACTGTGATTATTGGCATTGCTTTTGTATATTCAAGACCATTTCTTCTGAAAAATGAAGGGTCTGAAATAAAAGTTGTTTTTAATATGGGAAAAAGGGAACCTACTGTAAAGAAAATCAACACCATTGATATCAATGAAAATCAGATATTTCAAGGAGACTTGCTGTTAGTAAACAATACCTATTCAATACAACAAGCTAGTATAAAAGAAGATATCGTACCATTAGATTCAATAGCGGAATTGGAGAAACAATTCGGGGCTAGCATTGGTGATATCTCTTTATCAATGGAAGCGGGGCTCGAATTTTCCAAGATGATGAAGGCTGCGAAAAAAGATGGGTTGCTTCACTTTTCCGTGAATAGTGGATTTCGTAATTTTCAAGAGCAAGAAAAACTCTATAAAGAAATGGGATCTAGTTACGCCTTACCACCGGGGTATAGTGAGCATAATCTAGGGTTATCAATCGATGTTGGTTCGACCTTAATGAAAATGGAAAGTGCACCTGAAGGGAAATGGATGGAAGAACATTCTTGGAAATATGGATTTATTCTGAGGTACCCAAAGGACAAAACGCATATTACCGGAATTGAATTTGAACCTTGGCACTTTCGTTATGTAGGTTTACCCCATAGTGCAATAATGAAGGAAAAGAATCTTGTATTAGAGGAATACATAGAATATCTGAAAAAGGAAAAGACCGTGAAGACAACCATTGACGAAACTGAATACCTCGTCTCATACCATCCTGTTTCAGAAACACTAGAAATTGTAGAACCAATCCTCGCTCAATATGAGATTTCTGGAAATAACCTCGATGGAGTCATCGTAACAAGGTCTCAGTAGCGGGACAAAGGGATTATTATAATGAAGCTATTAATCTAACTAAGCAGGTTACTGCAAGTAGGTTGTAGTACAATTTTACATAAATAAAATTTTTAAGACGAGGAGTGAATTTAATGGGGAGAATTATAATTGCAATTATTTTAACGATTTTGGGTGGGATTTTTGGAAGCTTTTTAGAACCACCAGTATTTGCAATCAGCATTCCGATTGCAATTATGGGGGGATTTATTTTGGCAGAGATTCAGCGTAAAAATGATAAATAGGTTCTTCGGAAAATCTCGTGTAAGTAAAATCTGACAATCTTCGCAAGGCAAGAATTAATTGGTCGTCTTTTTTTAGACTCTGGTATTATATTTGGAATACTGTGTAAGTATTGAAATGATCGATATTCAAGTAACGGGGCCGATAGTTGAAGAAAGAATTTCATCATAACACTATAAAAAAGGTGATAAAAAGAATGAATGCATTTAAAAGATTAAGAGATGCTTACGTTGTTTGGCATGCCAATAGTATAAATTTTCCTGAATTTGATTCAAGCATTTTAGTAAGAAAAAAAGTTATCTTTTCTGGGAGAGTTCAAAAAGTAGGATTTCGTTTGGAATTATTTACAATTGCTCAAAGATTGAAATTAACGGGATGGGTAAAAAACTTAGAAGATGGAAGTGTAGAAGCAGAACTGCAGGGGGAAGAATCAAAGGTGGATTTTCTAATGAAATCCATGAAGTCTTTGAAACGTGCATCTGTAAAGAAATGTGATGTCATAAACATTCCTAATAGTAAGAATAGGGAAGACTTAACAATAGTGAGATAATCAAGTAAGTCTAAGTAAGAATAACAGAATAAGCTATCCTGTAGTCTCAGAATAGAAGCTAATAGCGTCGTAGTTAAGAAAAGAAGCGCAATAACACGCTTCTTTTCGATGGTTGTTTAATTCCAATGGTACAGATTAGGAGGGATTAGTATCCGCCGCCCATGAATGAAGTACCAACGATGATTAGCAGAATGAAGAGTACAACGATTAATGCAAATCCCATACCCATGCCGTGTCCACCTTCGTAGCTCATAGTAACACCTCTTTCTTCAAAGATATCATAGTGTATGAATCAACAATATGATTCAACATGGACAACTGTGGAATTTACCAAAAATGAGAATTTCGTCTATGATGCACAACTTCTGTTCTTCTTATTGGTTTAATAATGTGTCTTGGAACATCTACCACATTTATACGATTAACCTGGACAACTGGGTGGATGATTGGATGGACTCGTCTTACGTATTCATTTCTGACTTGATATTTCGGAGGACAAACAACAGGTCTTGTACGGAACATTTTATATACACCTCCCTTTTACTTTTATTAGATGACAGATTCATACATTATGAAACGGACATATTCCTCAAATACCATTAAAAATAGTTTTATTAATTAGAGAGAGATTGATATGAAGCAAGTTGCGAATAGGCAATAGCAGGGATAGACGCTGGTGATGGTGAGGAATGTGTAAGTGTACCCAATGTGTTTTTCTATGCAACTTATGACTATTAATGTAGGAAGTGAAGGAAAACTTGGAAAATCAAAATAGTGAACCCCATAGACTTGTGCTGCGGGCAATCGAAAATTTTGCAGACAGGTCTTTGGTAGAGTAAAGCAAAAGGCACCACTAGTTCATCTCACTAGTGGTGCTTTTTTGTACACAGGACTTAGATTGAACCGTCCCCTTTAATTGATTTCTTGAATGACTTTCTCTAGGAATTCACCCATTCGCTTAACAGCCGGCTCTGAAAAATCAAAGCTGACCCCAGTATCTTCATAAATAGCTGAGATGGATTGGTTGTAGTCCGCACTTGCCCCTTTTTTAAAGGATTCAACTGCTTGCTCTGGACTTTTGCGATAATTCTCAAGTAATTGTAGAGCACCAAGCATCGAGATGGAATATTCAATATTATAGAAAGGAACTTCGAAATAATGAAGGGTGCCTGCCCAGCTCATCCCAATTTCTTCCTCCAGCCCAGAAGTATCGACAGGGTTTAAGCCATAACGTTTTGAGATTTCAAAGTATTTTTCATCACGCTCTTTGGCAGTGTGTGTTGGATTCGTATACATCCAATGCTGGAAGAGATCCCCTGATAAAGGGCCGTATAACATTGTAAATGCCCGTCTTAGCTCTTCACGCTGTGCACTCTTAAAATCATCTTCATCTGGATAAAAACGATCCAGCTTATCCAATAAGAGCAACTCCATCCCATGAGAATACAGTTCAGCAACTTCCATTCTGTGTTGATAGTCTTCAATTGGACCGTGTTCGGAAAACTCGAGGTACCCATTCACCGCATGGCCCATTTCATGAATTAATGCAATAAGAGAGAAAAAGGATGGGCTAAAGTTTGCAAATACAAAGGTATCCCCTGAAACAGGTAAGGCGGTACAGAAACCACCTGGGCTTTTTCCTTTCCGATCTCCAAGATCTAGTAACCCATGCTTTCTCATGTAATCGAAACGGTCTGCAAAATATGGGTCGGTCTTCCCTAACATTTCAGAAACGCCATCCATAAGAGTAGACACCTCAGAGTATGGTGGAGCTTTCATCAATTTAGCGGTGTTATCCCAAGGGCGATATGTATCGACACCAAGCTTAGACTTAAACACTTCTGCAAGACGATTCCAAGCCGGGATGATATGTTTCTCTACATTTTCATGAAAGTCATAACAATCTTGGACACTATACTCACGATTTTTGACCACAAACATATAATCACGGTAATTTTCAAAGCCTGCATTTAAAGCAATTTGATGGCGTAGTTGAACGAGTTCGTCCATGATGGCATCCATATCAGGCTTAATTTGACGAAAGGCAGAACCCATCTTGTTATAAGCCTTTTCTCTTACTGCTCGGTCTAAATTATCAAGTTGGGATTGGATAAATGGAAAAGGCTTTTCTTCCCCATCCCATTCAACAGTTAGCCCTCCCATAATTTCACTATACTTTGTACAGAGCTCTTGTTCTTTTACCATTAATGGAATGTTTTCTTCTCTGAACAGTTTAACTTTTGACTCGCGAACTCGTCGCATTAAGCCGTAACGTTTTTCTTCTAATTGATTGAAGTAAGGAGATTCACAGAATTTCTCATTCAGTTTTGCTTCATATTTCATTAAAAGTGGTTGGATGACTTGCTGATCGTGAAGATACGTCGACTTGATTTCTGCATCTTCAGTGTTTCGGTAGAAGTCGACTTGGTGACCCGTCATTGCCTCCTCGATTTTAATCATGAAATCCCTTTCATCTTTTAACCACTTTTCTAGGGCAGATACGGATTCGATTGGAACCTCAAGTAAACTTTGAATCTGAGCTTCTACCCCTTCTACATCTTGTAAATCAATTAATTCTTGATAATAATACTGACGTGAATCTTGTGACATGAATAACTCCCCTTCCTCATTTTAATTATATCTATTATTATATTATCGAATCACAGTACGTAAAGTAAAGTGTGCAATGATTTAAGAAGGATTATCACTTGTTTTTATTGAAGTCTAAAATATAAAGTAATAAAGTTTGAGATAGAAAGAAGGTAAGGTTATTCAATGATTCCGTTGGTATATGACCAAATTAATCACTGGGGCAAAGACGATTGGAAACGTGTTTTAAACCAAGTTCTTGAACCTATTAGTCAATGTGAGAGATTGGAAGGCAGTTAGAGAGTTTGCTATGCTAAATTTTTCATTTTAATTTACTTAATATTTCAAGGCGCCATGTTGATTGGATTTGCATTAGATTCACAAGAAGTCACATTCATAAAACAAATTCTTCAATTATCTGATCGTGATTACGGATTAATCGTTTACTATAAGCCATTATTTTTCTTCAAGAACTTGATACGTTAGTTTGAAAACACCATCAATAGAGTGCTAAACAATTTAGGAACGACCCATATCAGAACTAAACCAGTGAACATATATGTAACATATTTCTTTCTTTCTATACCTTCTCTTAGTTTCCACAATCCTATCGTAATAAAATACAGACCTATCATTAAAAATATTTCTGGTAACATAACAATAAGATTCATCTAATTTTCCCCTTTTATATTATTTGTTTCTCTAGCTTATCATAAATCCATATTAACATAATATTCCAAATACCTATACAATTTTCCTGCTCCAATGACACAAAAAAAGTGAATGTCTGGGTCAACAATCAACACACCTTTGACAAAAGCAACATTCTTTTGGAAAAGAGCCATTTCAAAAAAAATAAAATTTTTTTTTGGCTCACTACTGGTGCATTACTTCAACAATGGGTAAATCAGTGAGACTGTGAAGCACTTTACTTAAAGTAGCAGATGCTTTGATCAAAGAAGGATTAAAGCTCCTTTTTGTTGAAGTTATTAAACTAAAGAGGCAGATTTGTTCAATAAGAAATCACAAAAGGAATGAGCATTTACTGTAAAATAAGATTAGACGTATTAATGTCTAATAAAAAAGTAATGCAAAAAATTGAGATGAAGCACATTAGTATTATTACACGACATAAATAAAAATCTATGGAGGTATAGTTATGTGGATAATATTAGGGGTTATTGCTATAGTAGCAACTTTTATAAATCTTTATATGTATAAAGCAGGAAAGGATTATAAGCTTGCTATGGCGATAGGATTATCATTTACAGCATTAACACTTTGTTCAGAATACAGTCTTGTATCGGAGTGGGTAAAAAAGGAAGATTGGTCAGCTTTAGGGGAAGTACCTAATTTTGAAAGGGCATTATGGTTTTTGACAATTGTTTCTATCTTACTAAATATAGCACCTATACTTTTAGAACGAAAAGGTAAGAAATAATGACTTATTGTCACATCACTTAATATGCAATTATTGTGTAAGTCTTTATGTATAACTAACAGGTGCTTTAGTGAAAAAAAAGACTGTCTTTTGATGTGCACCCCAAAAGTTAGACTAACCAATTCTAACTTTTGGGGTTTTTTTTGTGGTCAAATATCATGAAGAGTTTAAGCAAAAAGTAGTCGACGCTTACTTAGCTGGTGAAGGTGGATATGC
>NZ_LMBW01000033.1:0-203 GCF_001439915.1 Fredinandcohnia humi
GGTCCATATTGAAGTCTCCCGTAGGCGTGCGGCAAAGCAAGTGTTCCTTGAACGTTATTTGCTACGGATTCACACGCAGCATTTGAAATATCATCTACTGGTAAAATTACAACGTAATTTCTTACACCCACTTTTCCATTTTCTCTGCGATATCCATATAACTGCATCATCCATTACCACCTTTGAGTTTTAATATTATGGGT
>NZ_LMBW01000033.1:221-329 GCF_001439915.1 Fredinandcohnia humi
TCCAATTTCAATGCCATATTTTAATACTGATGTACCTAAATCTAATGCTTGGAGAGCAATTTTATGCCCATACGGAATATCACCCTTTGCGACTACCTCGACTGTTGA
>NZ_LMBW01000033.1:402-4324 GCF_001439915.1 Fredinandcohnia humi
GGGCTTCTTTTCACCAACAGCTGAAGCTGAACTTGCTTTGCTCACTTTACATACCTCCTTCATCATTATGAAATTTAGGGAGTAGGGTCATCCCAGGAGCAGTGACCCTACCACTTGTCTGATATTTAATCTCAATTCAATATTTATAATGATAGATTTGTTGTTACTTTAAGAAAAATTTCGGTTACGACATGCCTTTTTAAAGACTGCTTATCCGACCCGTGCCAGCTAACGAATTTTTGATACACTCTCGTTTTGATTTCTTACAATAACCTCATATACAGGATTTCGATTCCGTTCGCCTAGATGAACTCAGAGGCGACAATTTTCACAAGTAGTAACAAAACCCCGTGAATATACATCCTTATGCATATTCACGGGATTTTGCCTAGTCATTGTCGAATTCAAGCATTTTTGCAAAGTGCTCAGGCACCGTGATCATGATGGTATGGAATAATACGTTGAATTTAACACGTTCAAGCGCCAATCCGATTCGTGTCAAGAATGAAGTAGTCCGATATAATCATCCTTCGTGCGACCATCAGCATTCGCCAGGATTGCCTAGTGTATCATGTAAGATATCCTCACATGCAGGTATTTTGTCAATCATTCCCAACTCCTTCATGACCTCAGCAAAATCGATGAATCCATTGGGCTTGGAAGTATACTTAATAAAGTCTTGCGTTATCCATTCTTTATACTGTTCTGCCGAAGGACTCCCGTCGGAATCTCTTGAAAGAATTTCGGCTGCTTGATCTGGATCATCGTTTAGCAAGTCAATCGCTCGTTGAATGTTTTCGTATAAGACATCCATTATTTCGGGATTATCGTTATAGTAATCTTCTGTAACCCAAATGCTATTGAAGGTGTGTTCCCCAAAAAGATCATAGCTTTTTAAAATTATGTGTGCACCCTCAGCTTCCTCTTGCATTTGGTATGGCGGGGCAGTGAGATGCGCAGAAATTTGATCACTTAAAAGAGCTTGCATAGCCGTTGGGTGATCTAATGCGACAATATTTTCATCTAAACTTCTTGCGTCACCCAGTTGTTCAAGCGCACCTTTTCGTAAAACAACAGATTGAATTGAATCCAGCCCGGGCATCGCAATTTGATCTTTTGGGCCGAAGTCATCTAAACTTTGTTTGTTAGGATCTTTACCCATAAGCCGTAACTCCATGTTGTCCATGGAGCTCAAAACTTTCCAGTTCACTCCCTTGTCCCAACCGAGAAGAAAGGGCCCAATTCCGCCTGCACCAACCTGAATTTGACCGGCAATAAGACCATCTCTAATCGCGGCACCCGAAGCCAAGGTTTTCCATTCAATATTCACATTAGGAAGTTCTTCATCAAGCCAAGCCATTTCCCGTAAAATAGTTAATGGAGCATATCCAAGACCGGGTTGAACAACAATGGTCATGTCTTGCTTGGCGACGTTATTATCGCCATCTTTTTGATTAGCCTTTTCCGACGAACCGCCTCCGCATCCAGCAAGAAACAGAAACATGGTGAATGGTATAATCATAATTAAGAAGTTTTTCTTTGAACCCTGGACTTTCAACATCAATCAACACCCCTTTTTCAATTTTTGGAATACCGAAAATTTGTTTTATTTACCTTCAGCCTTCATACCCCACCTGATAACGGTTTTCTTCTCAATTTGATTGAACAACACATCAAACAATATCCCAATCAAAGAAATCGTCACAAGACCGGCAAACATATCAGGAATTTTTAAGAAGAAACGCGCCTCACTGATAAAAAAGCCAAGACCGCCTCCGCTGCCCGCAACACCAAAAACCAACTCAGCCGCAATAATGGTCCGCCAACCAAATGCCCATCCTGTCTTTAGACCAGAGATCATGTGTGGTAACGCAGCTGGCATGTAAACGTCTTTTACCAATCTCCATCCGCGCAGTCCCAAATTTCTCCCTACCATCAGAATTGTTGGAGAAACCGTGCGAAAGCCCATGCTAACATTGATTGCAATTGGCCATGTGATTGCATTAGCTAGTACAAAAACTAGAGAAGTAGGGGTTAGGCCAAACCAAATAATTGCGAGAGGCAACACACCTATTGCCGGAATTGGATTTAATACCGCGGTAAGTAAATTAAGTAAATCACTTCCTATTTGCGTCCAAGTAGCAAGAGTAGTTAATATTGCAGCAACAACAATCCCTATTAACATACCGAGGAGTAATATTTTCATAGTAGCTACAGTTACGCTCAAGAGAGTCCCATTTATCCAATTTTGCCAGAACACATTTCCAATTTCTGAGGGACTTGATAAGAGTAAAGGGTTTACATTCAAAACCATAAAAGCAATTTGCCACAATAGCAGAATAACGACTAAAAGAAGTGTTTGTCTTACCCATGCGGGTAACTGGGACCATGAAAGATTATTTCCTTTTACTTTACTTTTCACTGGCGCCTCTTTAAGAACCTTACTTTCTATCGACACATTTGTCACCTCCTAATTAATTCTAGCTTCCTAACAGTTTACGCAAGTGTTGTTGTATCTCTATGGATTCGTTGCTTTCCAAGTTTTTGGCATTATCGCCAACATTGACAATTTCCGCAATGTACGATGGTGGATGAGTAAGTACGATGATTCGATCACCGAGAAGCACTGCCTCTTCAATACTATGAGTTACAAAGAAAATAGTCACACGTGTTTTTTCAGCAATTAACCTTAGCTCTTCCTGTAAGCGAGTTCGTGTAAGCGCATCCAAAGCGCCAAATGGTTCATCCATCAAGAGCATTGAAGGTTCAAGTGCGAGAGCACGTGCAATAGCTACACGTTGTTTCATACCACCAGACAACTGATGAGGATATAGATCATGAGCCCTTGTAAGCCCTGTCATTTCAAGGTAGTATTTTGCGCTATCAATGGCTTCGCTTTTTTTCCGACCTGTGATACGTAGGGAATAAACTAAATTATCGAAAACTGTTCGCCAAGGAAAAAGTTGATCGTGCTCCTGAAAGACAACAGCACGGTCAGGTCCAGGCTCTAGGTCAGTACGTCCCGCAAGTAAAATATCTCCAGCAATAGGCTTGTTATATCCAGCAATCGTCTTTAACAAAGTCGATTTTCCACATCCCGAAGGTCCTATCATCATTATTTTTTCTCCAGACCGAATATCAAAGCTAATATCATTGACTACTAGGTTAAATACATTTTCAACTTCGTACCCAATCTTTACATTTTTCACGGATAATATTTGTTGTGGCTGTTCGTTATTTTCATTTTCGCTTTGCTTAACTGCCTGAGAATCGCCATAAAAGCTTCTATCTAGCGTGGGTAATTGTTGTTGATTTCCCATCACGTACTGACCTCCTTATAATTTGAAGTCGAACAAATTTATGTGAACCTGGAAAGTTAAAGCAATTTAATAGTTTTTACTGCTACCCTTTAGGGAATCCAGTCTTCTACATTATGTTCGTACAACAGGTATGTGGTATTACCGATAGTTATTAAATTTTTTACAAAATCACAAAATAGGTGTTGGAATTGCTACTATAAGAATGGCAACCAACTTTTTCAAATTCGCTGTTTTTATCAACTTGTTTAAACGTCCGCCCAACTACGCACCTTTGATACCTCCCTACCAAAACGCTAGCCATTTTTGGTATGTATACCGCCAGCTCCAAGAGCCAAGAGGAAACACGTAATATGACTTGAACCAATCGCTTTATGTAAAGGAAGTTTTTAAAAAATAGAGAAGCACCGGAACAACAATAAACCCGGTAGCAACTCCCATTTTTCTACCAATCACTTCTGTTGAAAGACGAGGACAACAGTTCGTTTTTCGTCATTTAGGTGAATATATTGAGAAAGTTATATTCTCTTATGCACTGCGGTATAATCTTGTTAGGACAAACTCTTTATGGCCGAGTACTTCTGCACATGTCATTCGTCCGTTTA
>NZ_LMBW01000034.1:0-1102 GCF_001439915.1 Fredinandcohnia humi
TAATTGATGGCCATCCGAATTCTTTTGGTCGCTGTCTGGCTGTCAGTAAGTATGCTAGAGTCCCGTTTCCGTTTCATCACCAACACCACGTCTCCTTGCCCTATCAACACATTAGCCTTCTCCCCTTTCGCGAGATTGCTCAATTCATTGATGCTCAATGCTGGTCCATATCTTTTGTCTTCTTTGCCCAGAATTAGAAATCCTCTTAACACCGCAGACTCCACTCCCGCCGTCCCCTCATCTGGGTCTTCTGTCAATGCACCTGCATCCTTTCCAAGGACTGTAAGCCTCTTGGTTGCCTTGTTATAGTTGAACACAGGAGAGTTGCCTCTCACAAGTATTCTCATTCCTGATCCTCTTACGTTTACAGTTAGAGAAGAGAACTGCATCCTGCTCTGCTCCGGTGGGGCTGCTGCAAATGGAAGTAGCTTTATTATCTGGACAGTGTCAAAGGTCCCCAGCACATCACGCATCTGCTGGAATAGCGTCCTCACAAATCCACTATACTGGCCTCTGGCAGCTTTAGGCACCAAGGATTGAAAGGGCTCAAACTCCATCTTGTTGTATAGCATTGTAGGGTCTTGGGACCATTGAATCTTTACAGTTTCCCAGTTTCTAATGATCCATTGATATGTGTTAACTAACACTGATTCCGGGCCATTGATTTCCCACATCATGGACGATGAATATGTTATCGTCAGCTTCTCTGTTCCCTGTGTTTCACTAACCTCTTCAGGAGACAAGAGTACGTTCCCCCTCTGGTCTCGGACTCTCAAGAAACGGTCAATACTCACAACCACTCTCTCTGTGCTAGAATATTCATCCACTCCCATTTTGCTGACTCTCACTCCTCTTAGTGACATCTCTGTGCTGGGGGTCATATCAGGCAATATACCGATCATTCCCATAACATTGTCAATGGGTTCAACTCCCCAATTTTGAAACAGCACCTTTGCATCCTTTTGGAAGTGCCGCAGGAGTTGATGCATGGGATTTAACCGCTGATTCGCTCTGTTGACAAAATTCAGATCACCTCGTACTGCTTTTATCATGCAATCCTCTTGGGAGAACACCATTGCCACTATGATCGCTTCGGCGATTG
>NZ_LMBW01000034.1:1158-2320 GCF_001439915.1 Fredinandcohnia humi
TCGTCTCTCCCACTCACTATCAATTGGATCAGCCTTCTGGTTGCTTTCCTTAGAATGGCTGTTGCTCTTCGCCCAACCATTGTGAATTCCTCATACCCTTCGTGCACCCTTATTTTCAATGTTTGGAGGTTGCCGGTAAGCACTTCTTCTTCTCTTTTGACAGATGACCCGCTTGTCCTTTTGAAAGTGAAACCTCCAAAGCTGAAAGATGAACTGATCCTTAGACCCATTGCTGCTTTGCATATATCCACAGCTTGTTCTTCTGTTGGGTTTTGTCTAAGGATGTCTACCATCCTTACCCCTCCAATTTGTGTACTATGGCACATCTCCAAGAGCGAAGCCAACGGGTCTGCTGACACTGTTGCTCTCCTAACGATATTTCTTGCAGCAATAATTAGACTCTGATCAACGTCATCATTTCTCACCTCTCCTCCCGGTGTATACATTTGTTCCCAGCAGGTCCCTTGAGTCAAGTGCAACACCTCGATATATACGCTGCTTGTCCCGCCAGCTACTGGCAAGAATCTGGTTTTACGAACCAGTTCTCTCTCCAACATGTATGCCACCATTAAAGGAGCAATCTTGCAGTCCTGTAGCTCCTCCTTCTTTTCCTTTGTTATTGTTAACTGTGATTCTGATGTCAATATCCTGGCTCCAACTTCGTTTGGGAAAACAACCTCCATGATGACATCTTGTGCTTCTTTAGCACTGAGATCTGCATGGCCTGGGTTTATGTCAACCCTGCGGCGTATCTTAACCTGATTTCGAAAGTGAACGGGACCGAAGGTTCCATGCTTTAACCTTTCGACCTTTTCAAAGTAGGTTTTATAAACCTTTGGATAATGGACTGTACTTGTCGTTGGTCCATTCCTATTCCACCATGTCACAGCCAGAGGTGACACCATTACTCTGTCTGACCCAGCATCATTTGTTTTGCTCCACAGAGTCTGACCCTGCTCATTTCTTTCAGGGATCATCTCCATTATCCTTTTGTCTGCTGTAATCGGATATTTCATTGCCATCATCCATTTCATCCTGAGTGCAGGATTCTTCTCCTGTCTTCCTGATGTATATTTCTTGATTATGGCCATATGGTCCACGGTGGTTTTTGTCAGTATCTCGCGAGTGCGAGACTGCGACATCAGATCTCTTAGTTCTTTTA
>NZ_LMBW01000036.1:0-871 GCF_001439915.1 Fredinandcohnia humi
AACAAGTTTGCTGCAATATGCACACACTTGGAAGTCTGCTTCATGTATTCGGATTTTCACTTTATTGATGAACGGGGCGAATCAATAATTGTAGAGTCTGGTGATCCGAATGCATTATTGAAACACCGATTTGAAATAATTGAAGGAAGGGACCGAACAATGGCCTGGACAGTGGTGAATAGTATCTGCAACACCACAGGAGTCGAGAAACCTAAATTTCTCCCAGATTTGTATGACTACAAAGAGAACCGATTCATTGAAATTGGAGTGACACGAAGGGAAGTTCATATATACTATCTGGAAAAAGCCAACAAGATAAAGTCCGAGAAGACACACATTCACATATTCTCATTCACTGGAGAAGAAATGGCCACCAAAGCGGACTACACTCTTGATGAAGAGAGCAGAGCAAGAATTAAAACCAGGCTGTTCACCATAAGGCAGGAAATGGCCAGTAGGGGTCTATGGGATTCCTTTCGTCAGTCCGAAAGAGGCGAAGAGACAATTGAAGAAAGATTTGAAATCACAGGAACCATGCGCAGGCTTGCCGACCAAAGTCTCCCACCGAACTTCTCCAGCCTTGAAAACTTTAGAGCCTATGTGGATGGATTCGAACCGAACGGCTGCATTGAGGGCAAGCTTTCTCAAATGTCAAAAGAAGTAAACGCTAGAATTGAGCCATTCTTGAAAACAACGCCACGCCCTCTCAAATTACCTGATGGGCCTCCTTGCTCTCAGCGATCGAAGTTCTTGCTGATGGATGCCCTTAAATTAAGCATCGAAGACCCGAGTCATGAGGGGGAGGGGATACCATTATATGATGCAATTAAATGCATGAAGACATTTTTCGGCTGGAAAGAGCCCAACATCG
>NZ_LMBW01000036.1:939-2049 GCF_001439915.1 Fredinandcohnia humi
AAAATGAGGAGAAAATCCCTAAAACAAAGAACATGAAGAAAACAAGCCAGTTGAAGTGGGCACTCGGTGAGAATATGGCACCAGAAAAAGTAGACTTTGAGGACTGCAAAGATGTTAGCGATCTAAGACAGTATGACAGTGATGAACCAGAGTCTAGATCGCTAGCAAGCTGGATTCAGAGTGAATTCAACAAGGCATGCGAATTGACAGATTCAAGTTGGATTGAACTCGATGAGATAGGAGAGGACGTTGCTCCAATTGAGCACATTGCAAGTATGAGAAGGAACTATTTCACAGCGGAAGTTTCCCACTGCAGGGCCACCGAATACATAATGAAGGGAGTGTACATAAACACAGCCCTGTTGAATGCATCCTGTGCAGCCATGGATGACTTTCAACTGATTCCGATGATAAGCAAATGCAGAACCAAAGAGGGAAGACGGAAAACTAATCTGTATGGATTCATCATAAAAGGAAGATCCCACTTGAGAAATGATACCGATGTGGTAAACTTTGTGAGTATGGAATTCTCTCTTACTGATCCGAGGCTGGAGCCACACAAGTGGGAAAAGTACTGCGTCCTCGAAATAGGAGACATGCTCCTACGGACTGCAATAGGCCAAGTGTCAAGGCCCATGTTCCTGTATGTGAGAACCAATGGGACCTCTAAGATAAAAATGAAATGGGGCATGGAGATGAGGCGATGCCTTCTCCAATCCCTTCAACAAATTGAAAGCATGATTGAAGCCGAGTCTTCTGTCAAAGAGAAGGACATGACCAAAGAATTCTTCGAAAACAAATCAGAAACATGGCCGATTGGAGAGTCCCCCAAAGGAGTGGAGGAGGGTTCCATCGGGAAGGTATGCAGAACCTTGCTGGCGAAGTCTGTGTTCAACAGTTTATATGCATCTCCACAGCTTGAGGGGTTTTCAGCTGAATCAAGAAAATTGCTTCTCATTGTTCAGGCACTTAGGGACAACCTGGAACCTGGGACCTTCGATCTTGGAGGGCTATATGAAGCAATTGAGGAGTGCCTGATTAACGATCCCTGGGTTTTGCTTAATGCGTCTTGGTTCAACTCCTTCCTCACACATGCACTGAAATAGTTGT
>NZ_LMBW01000038.1:0-763 GCF_001439915.1 Fredinandcohnia humi
ACGCGTGATCAGCAAAAGCAGGGGAAACAATGCTATCAATTGTGATTTTGTTTCTGCTTATTGCAGAGAGTTCTTCTCAAAACTACACAGGAAACCCTGTGATATGCATGGGACATCATGCTGTGGCAAATGGGACTATGGTAAAGACCCTCACTGATGATCAAGTGGAAGTGGTCACTGCACAGGAACTGGTAGAATCACAGAACCTCCCAGAACTATGCCCGAGTCCTCTAAGACTAGTCGATGGTCAGACCTGTGATATCATCAATGGGGCCTTGGGAAGCCCAGGATGTGACCATTTGAATGGTGCTGAATGGGACATTTTCATAGAAAGGCCCAATGCGGTGGACACTTGTTATCCATTTGATGTGCCAGATTATCAGAGCCTAAGGAGCATACTCGCCAACAATGGGAAATTCGAGTTCATTGCTGAAGAATTCCAATGGAGCACCGTGAAGCAAAATGGCAAATCTGGGGCCTGCAAGAGAGCAAATGTGAACGATTTCTTTAACAGGCTGAATTGGCTCGTGAAGTCAGACGGGAATGCATACCCTCTCCAGAATTTGACAAAAGTAAACAACGGTGATTATGCGAAGCTTTACATCTGGGGAGTTCACCACCCTTCGACGGACACCGAGCAAACCAACCTGTACAAGAACAATCCTGGTAGGGTCACTGTATCTACCAAAACTAGTCAAACAAGTATAGTGCCCAACATTGGCAGCAGACCTTGGGTGAGAGGACAAAGTGGCAGAATCAGCTT
>NZ_LMBW01000038.1:826-1658 GCF_001439915.1 Fredinandcohnia humi
TCTGAACACTGCAACTCCCATAGGCTCATGTGTCAGTAAATGTCATACAGACAAAGGGTCTCTCTCTACCACAAAACCCTTTCAAAATATCTCAAGGATAGCAATTGGAGACTGTCCCAAATATGTCAAACAAGGCTCCCTAAAACTTGCAACTGGGATGAGAAATATCCCTGAAAAGGCATCTAGAGGGCTTTTTGGGGCAATAGCTGGGTTCATAGAGAATGGATGGCAAGGCCTGATTGATGGTTGGTATGGCTTCAGGCACCAAAATGCAGAAGGAACAGGGACAGCTGCTGATCTAAAATCCACTCAGGCAGCCATCGATCAGATCAATGGAAAACTTAATCGTCTTATTGAGAAGACAAACGAGAAATACCATCAAATCGAAAAGGAATTTGAACAAGTTGAAGGAAGAATCCAAGACCTGGAGAAATATGTTGAAGACACAAAGATTGATCTATGGTCATATAATGCAGAGCTATTAGTAGCTCTGGAAAATCAGCATACTATAGATGTGACTGACTCAGAGATGAACAAGCTCTTTGAAAGAGTGAGGCGACAACTCAGGGAGAATGCTGAGGACAAAGGAAATGGATGCTTTGAAATATTCCACCAATGTGACAACAATTGCATTGAAAGCATTCGAAATGGGACTTATGATCATGATATTTATAGAGATGAGGCGATCAACAATCGATTCCAAATACAGGGAGTCAAATTGACCCAGGGATACAAGGACATCATCCTTTGGATTTCGTTCTCCATATCATGCTTTTTGCTCGTAGCACTGCTTTTGGCCTTCATTTTGTGGGCTTGTCAGAACGGGAACATC
>NZ_LMBW01000042.1:0-235 GCF_001439915.1 Fredinandcohnia humi
GGATATCATGCAAATAACTCGACAGAGCAGGTTGACACAATAATGGAAAAGAACGTTACTGTTACACATGCCCAAGACATACTGGAAAAGACACACAACGGGAAGCTTTGCGATCTAAATGGGGTGAAGCCTCTGATTTTAAAAGATTGTAGTGTAGCAGGATGGCTACTCGGAAACCCATGGTGTGACGAATTCATCAATGTACCAGAATGGTCTTACATAGTAGAGAAGGCCA
>NZ_LMBW01000042.1:276-1546 GCF_001439915.1 Fredinandcohnia humi
CAATGGCCTCTGTTACCCAGGGAATTTCAACGATTATGAAGAATTGAAACACCTATTGAGCAGGATAAACCATTTTGAGAAAATACAGATCATCCCCAAAGATTCTTGGTCAGATCACGAAGCCTCAATGGGGGTGAGCGCAGCATGTTCATACCAGGGAAAGTCCTCCTTCTTCAGAAATGTAGTATGGCTTATCAAAAAGAACGATACATATCCAACAATAAAGAAAGACTACAATAATACCAACCGAGAAGATCTCTTGGTACTTTGGGGGATCCACCATCCTAATGATAAGGCAGAGCAAATAACGCTCTATCAAAACCCAACCACCTATATTTCCATTGGGACGTCAACACTAAACCAGAGATTGGTACCAAAAATAGCCACTAGATCCAAAATAAACGGGCAAAGTGGCAGGATAGATTTCTTCTGGACAATTTTAAAACCGAATGATGCAATCCACTTCGAGAGTAATGGAAATTTCATTGCTCCAGAATATGCATACAAAATTGTCAAGAAAGGAGACTCCACAATTATGAGAAGTGAAGTGGAATATGGTAACTGCAACACCAGGTGTCAGACTCCGGTAGGGGCGATAAACTCTAGTATGCCATTCCATAACATACACCCCCTCACCATCGGAGAATGTCCCAAATATGTGAAATCGAACAAATTAGTCCTTGCGACTGGACTCAGAAATAGTCCTCAAAGAGAGAGAAGAAGAAAAAGAGGACTATTTGGAGCTATAGCAGGTTTCATAGAGGGAGGATGGCAGGGAATGGTAGATGGTTGGTATGGGTACCACCACAGCAATGAGCAGGGGAGTGGATACGCTGCAGACAAAGAATCTACTCAAAAGGCAATAGACGGAGTCACCAATAAGGTCAACTCGATCATTGACAAAATGAACACTCAGTTTGAGGCCGTAGGAAGGGAATTTAATAACTTAGAGAGGAGAATAGAGAATTTAAACAAGAAGATGGAAGACGGATTCCTAGATGTCTGGACTTATAATGCTGAACTTCTGGTTCTCATGGAAAATGAAAGAACTTTAGACTTCCATGACTCAAATGTCAAGAACCTTTACGATAAGGTCAGACTACAGCTTAAGGATAATGCAAAAGAGCTGGGCAACGGTTGTTTCGAGTTCTATCACAAATGTAATAATGAATGTATGGAAAGTGTAAGAAACGGAACGTATGACTACCCGCAGTATTCAGAAGAAGCAAGATTAAAAAGAGAGGAAATAAGTGGAGTAAAATTGGAGTCA
>NZ_LMBW01000047.1:0-255 GCF_001439915.1 Fredinandcohnia humi
ACGCGTGATCAGTAGAAACAAGGAGTTTTTTCAAAAATTGCGAAAGCTTATATAGGCATGAAGTTGATATTCGCACCATCAGGCCATGAGCCTGTTCCATAGGTACCTGAAGTGCCACAAAACACAACGATACTGTTTGAAGTCCACCATACTCTGGTCTCCTGCGGCCTTCCTCTTATCAACTCCACATAAAAACACCTATTGATGCAGCTCTTGCCTTCAACAGAGAAAATGCCAGAATAACCAGACCAGTTA
>NZ_LMBW01000047.1:327-514 GCF_001439915.1 Fredinandcohnia humi
TCATAACCTGATCGTGAATCCTTGCTGATTGTTCTTCCCATCCAAACATCATTTCCATAGTCAAAGGCCCATCCTTTTACCCCTGGGTTCCCTCTTTCGTTATTGGGATCTTTGCAATTGCTGTTGCTAGACCCATCATCGTTTCTTGGAGTGTCACCAACAAGTCCTGAGCACACATAGCTGGAAT
>NZ_LMBW01000047.1:552-1415 GCF_001439915.1 Fredinandcohnia humi
CGTCCGGATATCGGGGATAACAGGAACATTCCTCTATATGCTGAGCACTCCCTGATAATGGACTAATATGAGCAATTTTCCCCTCTTTAACAAACAATATTCTAGTATCAGCTCTTCCCGATGCACTTCCATCAGTCATTACTACTGCACAAGTTCCATTGATGCAAACGCATTCTGACTCCTGAGTTCTGAGAATGTTTTGAGACCATGAGCCAATACTATCAACAAGCATCCCATCATAAATGAAACTGGCAGTTGCATTCCTATCATCCCCAGTGACACAAACATGTAGCCATGCTTTTCCATCATGGCAACTCGAGCTGGACCATGCTATGCACACTTGTCTGGTTCCCAGATGAAACGGAACACCCAACTCGTTCATTAAAAGGGTTCGATGGGGGATTCTATCATGTATTGTGCCGTTTGAATGTTTGTTGTCCAGCGTAGTTCCCTGTCCAAGTGCAAATTGATAACATTTATCTGGACTGCACGACACATAAGGTTCTCTTGTTACCCAAATGTCTCCACCAGCAGAAAGCCTGATTGAGTTGTCCTTAGAGAAAGGGGCAAACCCTGTAATTTGGCACTGTGGTTTCGACCAATCCCTGTATTCTACCACTTTAGAACAAGGTTCCCTTTCTATGATAGTGTTGTTTGAATACACTATTTCTGTTATGTTTCTCTCTACTATGATTGGCTCACAGGGCACCACTTGATTGTTCGGGGGTATGCTGCATTCATTTTGCTTGAAATGCAGTGTTACAGTCGTTGCGAGAATAGCAATTTGCATGAGGAAACATACTATTGCGATGGTTAGAGAGATGGAGCCAATCGTTATTATCTTCTGATTTGGATTCATTTTC
>NZ_LMBW01000048.1:0-689 GCF_001439915.1 Fredinandcohnia humi
GTTGCCTTTTCGTCCGAGAGCTCGAAGACTCCCCGCCCCTGGAAAGACACATCTTCTGGTCTGGCACTTTCCATCATTCTTATGATTTCAGTCCTCATGTCGGATGTTCTGCCTTCAGTGTTCCCTGTGAATGCCGCCATAATGGTCGCTCTCTCGAAAGGAAGATTTCTCTGTACTGAGAAAGTAGGCTGCACACTGATTTGCCCTGCTGATGCTCTCTGTTGGTTGGTGTTTCCTCCACTTCTGGTTCTTATAGCCCAGTATCTGCTTCTCAGTTCAAGAGTGCTGGAGTCCATTGTTTCCATGTTCTCATTTGAAGCTATTTGAACTCCTCTGGTGGACAATTGTCCTCTTGGGACCACCCTTGTTCCTCTGATGAAGCTTGATACTCTTAGGTCTTCAAATGCTGCAGAATGGCATGCCATCCATACCAGCTGACTCTTATGTGCTGGATTCTCATTTGGTCTGATGAGGCTGAACACTTGGCTGTTTTGAAGCAGACGGAAAGGATCAATTCCGACCAGAGAGTATCCTTCTCTCTCAAAGTCATATCCACTGGCCACAGCAAGTCCATACACACAAGCAGGCAAGCAGGACTTATGAGCCACTGACCCTCTCAGGATGAGTGCAGACCGTGCCAGGAAGATAAGGTCTTCAATTTCAGCATTCCCAGGATTTCTGCTTTCTCG
>NZ_LMBW01000048.1:741-1410 GCF_001439915.1 Fredinandcohnia humi
CTGATCCATCATTGCTCGTTGTGCTGCTGTTTGGAATTTTCCTTTGAGGATGTTGCACATTCTCTCATATGCAATCCTTGTTCTCCGTCCATTCTCGCCTCTCCAGAAATTCCGGTCATTGATCCCCCGCTTTATCATCCGAATCAGTTCCATCACCATTGTCCCAACTCCCTTTACTGCTGCACCAGCAGCTCCAGACCTCCTTGGGAGGGTTGATCCTTGCATCAGGGAGCACATTCTAGGGTCCATCCCAGTACGTACGAGAGCTCTTGTTCTCTGATATGTGGCATCATTCAGATTGGAATGCCAGATCATCAGGTGGGTGAGACCAGCAGTTGCGTCTTCTCCGTTGTTTGCTTGACGCCAAATCCTCCTGATCTCCTCTTTGTCATACAGAATTAGCTCTCTCATCCACTTTCCGTCTCTCCTTCTGTAGATTGGACCTCCTGTTTTCTTCGGATCCTTCCCCGCACTGGGGTGTTCTTCCAGATATTTGTTTCTCCTTTCATCAAATGCAGAGAGAACCATTCTCTCTATTGTTATGCTATTTTGGATTAGTCTCCCTTCATAGTCGCTGAGTTTGAGCTCAGTGCACATCTGTATGTAGAATCTCCCAATTCCGCCAACCATTCTCCCAACAGATGCTCTGATTTCAGTAGCATTCTGGCG
>NZ_LMBW01000051.1:0-515 GCF_001439915.1 Fredinandcohnia humi
TCAAAGGAAGGCACGATCGGGTTCGTTGCCTTTTCGTCCGAGAGCTCGAAGACTCCCCGCCCCTGGAATGACACATCCTCTGGTCTGGCACTCTCCATCATTCTTATGATTTCAGTCCTCATGTCAGATGTTCTGCCCTCAGTGTTTCCTGTGAACGCCGCCATAATGGTTGCTCTTTCAAAGGGAAGATTTCTCTGTACCGAGAAAGTGGGCTGTACACTGATTTGTCCTGCAGATGCTCTCTGTTGATTGGTGTTTCCTCCACTCCTGGTCCTTATAGCCCAATATCTGCTTCTCAGTTCAAGAGTGCTGGAGTCCATTGTTTCCATGTTCTCATTTGAAGCAATTTGAACTCCTCTGGTGGATAGTTGTCCTCTTGGGACTACTCTTGTCCCTCTGATGAAACTTGAAACTCTCAGGTCCTCGAATGCTGCAGAGTGGCATGCCATCCACACCAACTGACTCTTGTGTGCTGGATTCTCATTTGGTCTAATGAGACTGAAAACCTGGCTGTT
>NZ_LMBW01000051.1:560-1375 GCF_001439915.1 Fredinandcohnia humi
TTGAAGCAGACGGAAAGGATCAATTCCAACTAGAGAGTACCCTTCTCTTTCAAAGTCGTATCCACTGGCCACAGCAAGCCCGTACACACAAGCAGGCAAGCAGGACTTATGGGCCACTGATCCTCTCAGGATGAGTGCAGATCGTGCCAGGAAGATGAGATCTTCAATTTCAGCATTCCCAGGATTCCTGCTTTCCCGCACTTGGTCCATCATTGCTCTTTGTGCTGCTGTTTGGAATTTCCCTTTGAGGATGTTGCACATTCTCTCATATGCAATCCTTGTCCTTCTTCCATTTTCGCCTCTCCAGAAATTCCGATCATTAATCCCTCTCTTTATCATCCGAATCAGTTCCATTACCATTGTCCCGACTCCCTTTACTGCCGCACCAGCAGCTCCGGATCTCCTCGGGAGAGTTGATCCTTGCATCAGAGAGCACATTCTGGGGTCCATCCCGGTACGCACGAGAGCTCTTGTTCTCTGGTATGTGGCATCATTTAAGTTGGAATGCCATATCATTAGGTGAGTGAGACCAGCAGTTGCGTCTTCTCCATTGTTTGCTTGACGCCAGATCCTCCTGATCTCTTCCTTGTCATACAGGATCAATTCTCTCACCCATTTCCCATCTCTCCTTCGATAAATTGGACCTCCAGTTTTCTTCGGGTCCTTCCCCGCACTGGGATGTTCTTCCAGATACTTGTTTCTCCTTTCATCAAATGCAGAGAGAACCATTCTCTCTATTGTTATGCTGTTCTGGATCAGCCTTCCTTCATAGTCGCTGAGTTTGAGTTCAGTGCACATCTGTATGTAAAACCTCC
>NZ_LMBW01000056.1:0-316 GCF_001439915.1 Fredinandcohnia humi
ATCTGTATGATAATTGGAATAGTTAGCTTAATGTTGCAGATTGGGAACATGATTTCAATATTGGTCAGTCATTCAATTCAAACAGGGAATCAACACCAAGCTGAACCAATCAGAAATACTAATTTTCTTACTGAGAACGCTGTGGCTTCAATAACATTAACGGGCAGTTCATCTCTTTGCCCCATTAGAGGATGGGCTGTACACAGTAAAGACAACAGTATAAGGATTGGATCCAAGGGGGATGTGTTTGTAATTAGAGAGCCGTTCATCTCATGCTCCCACATGGAATGCAGGACTTTCTTTTTGACTCATGGAG
>NZ_LMBW01000056.1:357-1286 GCF_001439915.1 Fredinandcohnia humi
ATGACAAGCACTCCAACGGGACTGTCAAAGACAGGAGCCCTCACAGAACGCTAATGAGTTGTCCTGTGGGTGAGGCTCCCTCCCCATATAACTCGAGGTTTGAGTCTGTTGCTTGGTCAGCAAGTGCTTGCCATGATGGCACCAGTTGGTTGACAATTGGAATTTCTGGTCCAGACAATGGGGCTGTGGCTGTGTTGAAATACAATGGCATAATAACAGATACTATCAAGAGTTGGAGGAACAACATACTGAGGACTCAAGAGTCTGAATGTGCATGTGTAAATGGCTCCTGCTTTACTGTAATGACAGATGGACCAAGTAATGGACAGGCATCATATAAGATCTTCAAAATAGAAAAAGGGAAAGTAGTTAAATCAGTCGAATTGAATGCTCCTAATTATCACTATGAGGAATGCTCCTGTTATCCTGATTCTGGCGAAATAATGTGTGTGTGCAGGGACAATTGGCATGGCTCAAATAGGCCGTGGGTAACTTTCAATCAGAATTTGGAGTATCAAATAGGGTATATTTGCAGTGGGGTTTTCGGAGACAATCCACGACCAAACGATGGGACAGGGAGCTGTGGTCCAATGTCCCTCAACGGGGCATATGGGATAAAAGGGTTTTCATTTAAATACGGTAATGGTGTTTGGATCGGGAGAACCAAAAGCACTAATTCCAGGAGCGGTTTTGAAATGATTTGGGATCCAAATGGGTGGACTGGAACGGACAGTGAATTTTCAGTGAAACAAGATATAGTAGCAATAACTGATTGGTCAGGATATAGCGGGAGTTTTGTCCAGCATCCGGAACTGACAGGATTAGACTGCATAAGACCTTGCTTCTGGGTTGAGTTAATCAGGGGGCGGCCAAAAGAGAGCACGATTTGGACTAGTGGGAGCAGCATATCCTTTTGTGGTGTGAATAGT
>NZ_LMBW01000062.1:0-348 GCF_001439915.1 Fredinandcohnia humi
CGATTTGCAGACCAAGAACTGGGTGATGCCCCATTCCTTGACCGGCTTCGCCGAGATCAGAAGTCCCTAAGAGGAAGGGGCAACACTCTTGGTCTGGACATCGAAACAGCTACTCGTGCGGGGAAGCAGATAGTGGAGCGGATTCTGGATGAGGAATCTGATGAGGCAATTAAAATGCCGACTCCACGTTACCTAACTGACATGACTCTCGAAGAAATGTCAAGGGACTGGTTCATGCTCATGCCCAAGCAGAAAGTGGTGGGTTCCCTTTGCATCAAAATGGACCAGGCAATGATGGATAAAACCGTCATATTGAAAGCAAACTTCAGTGTGATTTTTGACAGATTG
>NZ_LMBW01000062.1:407-780 GCF_001439915.1 Fredinandcohnia humi
GGACATACTAGTGAGGATGTCAAGAATGCAATTGGCGTCCTCATCGGAGGACTTGAATGGAATGATAACACAGTTAGGGTCTCTGAAACTATACAGAGATTCGCTTGGAGAAGCAGTGATGAGGGTGGGAGACTTCCACTCCCTCCAAATCAGAAACGGAAAATGGCGAGAACAATTGAGTCAGAAGTTTGAAGAAATAAGGTGGCTGATTGAAGAAGTACGACATAGATTGAAAATTACAGAAAACAGCTTCGAACAGATAACGTTTATGCAAGCCTTACAACTACTGCTTGAAGTGGAGCAAGAGATAAGAGCCTTCTCGTTTCAGCTTATTTAATAATAAAAAACACCCTTGTTTCTACTGATCACGCGT
>NZ_LMBW01000004.1:0-43309 GCF_001439915.1 Fredinandcohnia humi
AGAGTATTGATTGCTCAATAGTTTGTTACCTTTGATTAAACGTTGACGCTTGTATTATGTTTAGTTTTCAAAGAACTTTTACGTCACCCTCAAGCGACTTTATTAATATAGCATATTACCATAATTAAAGTCAATTACTTTTTTAAAATAATAATTAGCTCCGGACACAACCTTAAAAGTATAATCGGAAATAACATTGTAATCAAGTTTTTGTGCTACAAATGTTATTTATCTTCCTTTCTCTCAAAAATAAAACTTCAACCTTTGGAGATTGTTAGATGATCTCTTCTATAAAGAATTCTCGATGATTTTTTAAATCCAGAAATTCGCTTTCACTAATTTTTAGTAATGGTCTTGTTGGATGAGATTTATCAATAAACACGATCTCCCCGGATTGACCATTTGAGAGTTTTATTTTTGTTCCGATTGAAATATTTCCTACGCCATTTGTTAGTGCCTCTACTACTTTCATGTCGAACTTCCCAAATGAATCCCTTCTGATTTCCTCAAGGGCCTTGAATGGGGATTGGCGGTTGCTGTAGGGTCTTTCTAAGGTCATAGCCGAGTACACATCGGCTACCGCGACTATTTTACTGAACGGGTGTAATTTTTCTCCGGTAACCCCTAGTACATAGCCCGTTCCATCCACTCGTTCGTGGTGTTGGAATACTGCTAGTTTTACGCTATCTTTTATTAGTGGTATCTTTTCAATCATTCGATAGCTAAATAAAGGGTGCTTTTTTACATTATTGTATTCGGTTAATGTGAGTGAAGAGTTCTTTAAAAGTATTTTTGGATCTATTTTTGACATTCCACAGTCACTTAGTATTCCCGCTATGGCTAAATGATTGCAATCTGCCTGATTATAATTTAGCTTTTTCCCTAAATATCCTGAAAGCAAGCCTAGCATGACAGAGTGATGGTATATATAATCTTCACGATTTGTATATCTGTGTAAAAAGAAGAGTTCGTTTGGTTGTTCAAGCATTCTTTTAAACAGGGGGATTATAATTTGACGAACTTTGGAGATCTCGACAAGCACACCGGCCTGCCAACTCCGAAATAATTGCTTGTATTCCTTTACGGATTTGAGATAATCCTCCACAATTGTATTTTCTGTTTCTACAACTTCGATTTCTTCTATTTGCTCAGTTGGGGTGAAGGGCTCACCATTGATTAAAAATGCTTCAACCTGCACATCTTTTACTAAAAATACTTCAAGAACGTGAATATGTTCGTTTGTTAAAACTGTTTTTTTAGGAATGATTGGTTTATTCGTTAAGGAAAAGATGTCATTTGATAGAATACATCCTTCTTTTAGTTGACTTATCCTCACACGCATATTTTTTCGCCCTCATCTTTCATTCGAATACTAGAATCATTTTACCAAAAAAAGAGAAATACTGCACGGCAGTATTTCTCTTTTAATAAGATTATTCGGTATCGTCTTCTGAATTTTGTTGGTCTTCGGTTATTGTTGCTTCAACAATTTCTTCTGTTTCAACCTCGTGTTCCTCTTCTTCCTCTTCATCTTCCTTCTCAACGACTGCAACTGTTGCTACAAGTCCATTTTCATCTAAACGGATGAGCTTAACTCCTTGAGTTGTACGCCCAATTTGTGAGATATCACTAATTGACATTCTAATTAGGACACCATCAGCAGTAATAAGCATTAGGTCATTTTCCACTGTTACAGCTTTAACTGCGATAACCTGACCATTCTTTTCTGTAATATTGACTGTTTTTAGCCCCTTACCACCACGGCTTTGAATGCGGTATTCACTTGCTGGAGTACGCTTGCCATAGCCTAGTTCAGTGACAATTAGGACGTCTACGTTGTCTTCTAGAATTTCCATACCTACTACTTCATCGCCTTCAGATAAGTTAATTCCTTTAACACCCGCAGCCGTACGACCCATAGACCTTACATCTGACTCTGGGAAGCGTATGAGCATTCCGCCCTTCGTTCCAATAATCATGTCTTTTGTGCCATCAGTTAGACGAACAGAAATCAGTTCATCACCTTCATGAAGTCCTACAGCGATTAATCCACCCTTACGAATATTTGCAAAGGATGATAATGGAGTTCGTTTGGAAATACCTTTTCTCGTTGTAAAGAATAAGAACCAATCATCAACAAGCTCAGATACTGGAATAATCGCGTTGATCCATTCTTCTTTATCGATTTCCAGTAGGTTAATGATTGGAATTCCTTTTGCTGTTCTGCTAAATTCAGGAATTTCGTATCCTTTTAGACGATAGACTTTTCCTTTATTTGTAAAGAATAGAATCGTATCATGGGTAGATGTTGATAAAAGTTGTTCAACGAAATCATCTTCATTTGTTCCCATGCCTTGAATTCCTCGACCGCCACGTTTTTGACTGCGGTATGTCGATACTGGAAGACGTTTTATATACCCTTTGTTTGTAAGGGTTAAGATGATGTTCTCTCTTGGGATTAAATCTTCGTCTTCAATCATCTCTAGTCCGCCTGCGAGAATTTCTGTACGTCTTTTATCGTTAAAACGATCTTTTACTTCTAGTAGCTCTTCTCTGATAATTTCTAGTACTTTTTCTTCATCTGCTAGAATTGCTTTTAATTCTGCAATTAATGCAACAAGATCTTGATATTCAGCCTCAATTTTGTCGCGTTCTAATCCTGTTAAACGCTGCAAGCGCATATCCAAAATGGCTTGTGCTTGTTTTTCGGATAAATTAAACCTAGTCATTAAGCCTTCGCGAGCAATATCCGTATTTTGAGAACCACGAATTAACGTAATAATTTCATCAATGTGGTCCAATGCAATACGCAAACCTTCTAAAATATGGGCCCTAGCTTCGGCTTTTCGAAGTTCAAACGCTGTTCTGCGTTTTATGACAACGACCTGATGATCTAAGTAATATTGTAAGCATTGCTTTAAATTTAGAACCCTTGGATGCCCATCCACAAGGGCAAGCAAGTTGATTCCAAATGTTGTTTGGAGAGCAGTATGCTTATATAAATTATTTAAAAGTACGTTCGCATTGGCATCTCTTCTCACTTCCATCACGATTCTCATCCCGGTTCGGTCTGATTCATCACGAAGGTCCGTTATACCATCTATTTTTTTATCACGAACTAATTCAGCAATTTTTTCGATTAGTTTTGCTTTGTTCACTTGGTATGGAAGTTCAGTAACGAGAATAACTTCCTTACCATTTTTCATTTCTTCAATTTCAACTTTTGCGCGTAGGGTAATAGAGCCTTTCCCAGTTTCATAGGCTTTTCTAATTCCGCTTCTGCCAAGGATATGACCAGCAGTAGGAAAATCTGGTCCAGGAATAATATCCATCAACTCAGCAATTGTTATCTCAGGGTCCTTACTGATTGCTAGTACACCATCAATAACTTCACCCAGTTGATGTGGTGGGATATTGGTCGCCATACCTACCGCAATACCCGCTGAACCGTTTACTAACAGATTAGGGAAACGGGCAGGGAGAACGGCCGGTTCTCTTTCAGAGCCATCGTAGTTATCCTGGTAGTTAATGGTGTCCTTGTTAATATCGCGCAAGAGCTCCATTGATATTTTGGACATACGTGCTTCCGTATAACGCATCGCTGCAGCTGCATCACCATCGACAGAACCAAAGTTACCATGTCCATCAACAAGCATATAACGGTAGTTGAAATTCTGCGCCATACGAACCATTGTGTCGTAAACGGCAGAGTCCCCGTGCGGGTGGTACTTACCAATTACTTCACCAACAATACGCGCTGACTTTTTATAGGCCTTATCAGATGTCATACCTAAGTCGTGCATAGCGTATAAAATCCGGCGGTGAACCGGCTTTAAGCCATCACGGACATCTGGCAGGGCACGTGACACAATAACACTCATCGCATAATCTAAAAACGATGTTTTCATCTCTTGGCTGATATTAATTTCATGAATATGTGAATTTTGACTTTCAGACATAAAAAGAAACCTCCCTTATCAGGGGTATAAAATAAATTTGGATTCTTATTTTAACCCATTCAAATATGTAACCAAAACGCAGGATTGTATCGAAAAGCCCAGGGTGCCTGCATTGAAGTACATCGACTAACTACTGCCACGTCCTGTGGCGAACGTCGATGTCAGCACGTCCTGTGCAAGTCAAGCATAAGACAAGCGCTGACAGAAGGTGCACTTTGCCTTCCGAAGCGATTGATAGACCATAGAGCCGATGGCACCTGGAGCTAGACATCAAACTATCCTGCAATATGTCAATCAAATACGCCTTGGCGTATTTGCGCCCGATTTTTTTAGGCCCACACGAGGTGGGTCACAAAGACGTTGCCACAGNCGTGGCGTTCATAGTCTTTGATCCTAAGCTCGAAATTTCCCTTTAAAAAATCGTGGCGTCCGCCGGAGGCTTTAACCTTAATCAGTCGGGGTTCACCCCCCGACGATTAAGGTTAAACGTCTAAGTTTTTCACGTATTGTGCGTTCTCTTCAATGAAATTACGTCTAGGTTCAACCTTGTCACCCATAAGCATTTCAAAGGTTTCGTCTGCCTCAATCGCGTCCTGAAGGGTAACCTGAAGCATGGTTCGGTTGCTTGGGTCCATTGTCGTTTCCCAAAGCTGCTCAGGATTCATTTCTCCAAGACCCTTGTAGCGCTGGATACCTGGCTTTGGATTACTTGACATCTCTGCTAAATACTTCTCAAGCTCTCGGTCATCATACGCGTATTCAATACGTTTTCCTTGTTGAACTTTATATAGTGGCGGTTGTGCAATATAGATAAAACCATGTTCAATAATCTTGCGCATAAAACGATAAAAGAACGTTAATAATAAAGTCCGAATATGCGCACCATCAACGTCAGCGTCTGTCATGATGACGACTTTATGATAACGTGCTTTTGTAATATCAAAATCTTCTCCAATACCTGTTCCTAGTGCAGTGATCATTGCCCGTACTTCGTTATTGGATAAAATTCTGTCAAGTCTTGCCTTCTCCACGTTAAGAATTTTCCCTCGAAGAGGCAGGATTGCTTGGAAATGACGGTCACGACCTTGCTTTGCTGACCCACCCGCTGAATCACCCTCAACGATATAAAGCTCACTGATGGAAGGGTCCTTCGATGAGCAATCAGCAAGCTTTCCTGGAAGGCTTGAAATCTCTAATGCACTTTTTCTTCGTGTTAATTCACGCGCTTTTTTTGCGGCCATTCGTGCCCTTGCTGCCATTGTTCCTTTTTCGACAATTTTCCGAGCCACTGATGGATTTTCTAATAAAAATGCTTCAAACTTCTCAGAAAACACGGATTCAGTTATCGTTCTTGCCTCACTGTTTCCAAGCTTTGTTTTTGTTTGTCCCTCAAATTGCGGGTCTGGGTGCTTAATAGAAATGATGGCTGTGAGTCCTTCACGAACATCGTCACCTGTTAAATTGGCATCATTGTCTTTGAAAATATTATTTTTACGTGCATAATCATTGATAATTCGCGTTAATGCGGTTTTAAATCCTGATTCATGTGTTCCACCTTCATAGGTGTGAATGTTGTTTGCAAATGAATAAATATTACTTGTATAACTATCATTATACTGAAGGGCGATCTCTACTGCGATCCCTTCCTTTTCACCTTCAACAAACACAGGCTCTTCGTGAACCACATCTTTTGAGCGGTTCAGGTGTTCAACGTAAGATTTGATTCCACCTTCATAGTGGTATTCTCTACGCTTATTTTCTTCGCGTTTATCTTCAATTGTGATTTTAACGCCTCTTGTTAAGAAGGCAAGCTCACGAAGACGAGTTGCAAGTGTATCAAATTCATACTCTAGTGTTTCAGTAAAGATTTCACTGTCTGGCTTAAAATGCGTTATTGTACCAGTATGATCCGTTTCACCAATCACTTTTAATTCAGTGACGACGTGACCGCGTTCAAATGCAATATAATAGATTTTACCATCACGGTGCACGTACACCTCAAGACTCGTGGAAAGGGCGTTAACAACAGAGGCACCAACCCCATGTAATCCACCGGAAACCTTGTAACCACCGCCATCAAATTTTCCTCCGGCATGAAGCACAGTCATGATTACTTCAACAGCTGGACGACCCATTTTCTCTTGTATTCCGACTGGAATCCCACGTCCATTGTCTTTTACGGTAATACTATTATCTTCCTCGATGATGACATTAATCTCATCACAATAATCCGCTAATGCCTCATCGATACTATTGTCGACAATTTCCCATACTAAGTGGTGGAGTCCCTTACCAGATGTTGTACCAATATACATACCTGGACGCTTTCTTACGGCTTCTAAACCTTCCAAAACCTCAATTTGACTCTCATCATATTCTTGATGTTGTAATTCTTTTTCTTCCATTGCCACCAATATCACCTACACTTTATAGTAACGAATTGACTATGTGCTTCTAGTCATTCTTCATCCTTATATTTCTTCTAAAATTGTTTCAAAATCGGATACATGTTGTGATCGTTTTTTTAATGTACTAGAGGATAATGGTGAGAAATACACTTTATCTACCGTTACCACTACTGATTTTGTATTTCCATTGGATAATTCTACCACTTTGTCTTTTTGTACATCTAAAAATTCATTAACGATAGAGGAGGATTTTAAAAGCTGCCGATCTAATATCGTAATGACATCTGAAGAACGAACCATTACATTGTCTCCCAAATGTATGAACAAACCTCATCACCTCATTTAAGCTTCGTTATGACTCCTGCAGACACGGCGTAAGTTGCTGCTTGCTTCAATGTATCATGATTGATTCCCTCTACGCTTGTTGTTGTTACAAAGGTTTGAACCTTGCCTTGGATTGTATTTAATAAATGGGACTGTCTAAAATCATCCAGTTCCGAAAGTACATCATCTAATAATAAAATGGGGTATTCCCCAATTTCTGAGTGAATTAATTCTATTTCTGCTAACTTTAGCGACAGGGCTGTCGTACGTTGCTGGCCTTGGGATCCAAAGGTTTGAACGTCCTTTCCATTCACAAAAAATGCAAGGTCATCCCGATGTGGCCCCGCTAATGTAACGCCTCTTTCAATTTCCCTCTCTCTTATTTTAGCAAATTTTTCGTCATATACATCTACTATTTTCGACAAATCAGCGGTTTCTAATACCTCAATTGACGGTTTATATACAATTTGAAGTGTTTCAAGACCTCTACTGATTCCATGATGGATGGGTCCAGCCCATTTTTGTAATAATGTGAGGAATTCAAATCGTTTTTTGACAATTTTTGCTGCTGCCTGGATTAATTGTGAGGTTAACACATCTAGCATCGTTTGATCATGTTGCCTTTTTGTCTGAAGTTGCTTTAAATAGTGATTTCGCTGGTGAAGAATCTTTTGATACTGGCTTAAGTCATATAAATAAACTGCCGATACTTGACCAATTTCCATATCGATAAATCGTCTTCTCACCTGCGGGCTTCCCTTGACCAGATTTAAATCCTCAGGGGCAAACATGACCACGTTCATATTTCCTACATATTGGCTCAGCTTTTGCTGCTCCAGATGATTGCTTTTTGCTTTTTTACCCTTTTTGGAGATTACCAGCTGTAAAGTAAGGGGACCGTTCCTTTTTTGAACCCTACCCTCTATTTTAGCATATTCTTCATCCCAGCGAATCAATTCTTTATCATTTGAGGTGCGATGTGACTTTGCCATCGCTAAAACATAGATGGATTCCATTACATTTGTTTTGCCCTGTGCATTTTCACCTAAAATGACATTGACCTTATCTTCGAATTGTATGGATAACTTTTCATAATTTCGATAATTTGTTACTTCTATTTCTTCAATGAACAAATGGATTCACCCTTTGCGCACAAGCGCGAGGGGGCCCCTGCGCTACGCATTTGATATGACATACGTTCCAAAGCCAGGTATGTCTACTTTATCTTTCTTTACCAGCTTTTTACCGCGGCGATTCTCTAGCTCTCCATTTACGTAGACCTCATGTTCACTAAGAAACCACTTAGCCATTCCACCCGTTTGGATGACTTCCGCAAGCTTTAAGAATTGTCCTAATGTGATAAAGTCTGTCGAAATTTCTATTTCTTTTGCCATTTTTTCGCCTTCTTTCTTTTATTTTACTAAAGAAACCACAACTAGAAAAGAAAACTACTAGGTTTTTATCCCCTAGTAGTTTTTAGGCTCACGTAATGTGGGTTACAAAGACATTGCCACGGGATGTGGCGTTCATAGTCTTTGGTCAATTTAGTAAGTGCGCACTGGGAGAATTAAGTGGAAGACTGTATCGTCATTAAGTGCTTTTATAAAGAATGGTCTCATTGCACCTGTAAAGGTAATTCGGATTTCCGAGCTTTCCAATGCTTTTAATGCATCCATCATATATTTTGCACTAAACGAAATCTTTAATTCTTCACCTTCAATTGATTTACTTTGTATTTCCTCATTTACCTTTCCGATTTCAGGGGAGGTGGATGAAATTTCGACAACACCATCAGGTAAAGTCGTGAATTTTACGACATTGTTATTTGCTTCTTTTGCAAGTAGGGAAGCACGATCGATGGATTGTAAAAATTCCTTCGTTGCTAAAATAATCTCTGTTTTACTTTCGGTAGGAATTAATCTAGACGTATCTGGATAACTCCCATCTAATAAACGTGAGAAAAATAACAAATGTTTTGTTTTAAATAATATTTGGTTCTCAGTTATGACGAGATCAACTAAATCTGTTGTATCATCAAGAATTTTACTTAATTCGTTTAAGCTTTTTCCTGGAATGACAGCACTGTAAGCTCCGTCATTCTCTGTTTCAATTGGTGCAGTTCTCATTGCGAGTCGGTGGCTGTCTGTCGCAATACATTGTAGTGTATTATTTTCAACCTTCCAGTTTACACCGGTTAAAATAGGGCGAGTTTCAGAGGTTGATACGGCAAATACCGTTTGACGAATCATATTTTTGAGAAGATCCGTAGGAATTTTAAATCCATGGTTTTCTTCGATTTGTGGCAATTGTGGATATTCATCAGCATCAAGGCCATTTAAATTAAATTCAGCTTTTCCGGAACGAATAATAGTGAGCAGATTGGATTGGACCTCAATTTCAACAGTATCCTTGGGAAGCTTTTTAACAATTTCACTAAAGAAACGAGCCTGTAAAACAATGCTTCCAGTTTCTTTAATTTCAACAATTTCATCTCCAGCTTCTTCAGTAGGAATAAAAGATTCGATTGAAACATCGGAATCACTACCTGTAAGAGATACGCCTTCATTTGTTGCTACAATTTTTATCCCAGTTAAGATTGGAATGGTAGTTCTTGAAGATACAGCTTTCATTACATCTTGAACACTTCGAACAAGATAGTCTCTTTGAATGATAAATTTCATCAAAAATCCTCCTAAAGATAGTTCTATTTTTGATTTCATGCGAATACACTTTTACGTTATATATTTATATTTTATTTAAAGAAAAAACAGTAGAAGTACTAGTAGGTCCTGTGGGTATGTGGATAACTGTGATAAAGCAAATCAAAACAGTCTATCCACATGTGGACAGACTGTGTGCAACAACGAAGAAGTTATTCACAGTATTCACGTTACAAGCACTGGCCCAAAATAAAAGAAGGGCCCTTTTTAACCTCAGCCCTTTAATTGGGTAATGATTTCATTTATTTGTTTTTGTAACTGTGTATCAGATTTTAAAAGGTTTGTGATTTTCTCATGGGCATGAATAACCGTTGTATGGTCACGTCCCCCAAATTCCTCCCCAATTTTGGGCAGTGAGTTATCTGTCATTTCTCTTGAAAGATACATCGCAATTTGGCGAGGGTAGGCAATCGATTTTGTCCGTTTTTTCGCCTTAAAATCCTCTAGTTTTATATTATAATGCTGCCCAACGACCTTTTGGATCTCAAAAATAGTAATCACTTTTGGTCTTGAACTTGGAATGATATCTTTTAAAGCTTCTGCTGCAAGATCAGCATTCATATCTTTATTAATTAAAGATGAATAGGCAACGATACGAATCAGCGCACCCTCAAGCTCACGAATATTCGTGTTGATTTGGTTCGCGATATAGAGCATGACTTCGTTTGGAATATCAAGTCCTTCTGCCCTTGCCTTTTTGCGCAAAATCGCAATTCTTGTTTCAAGATCAGGTGGGGTAATATCGGTAATTAATCCCCACTCGAAGCGGGAACGAAGCCTGTCCTCTAAGGTCGGAATCTCCTTTGGCGGTCTATCACTTGAAATGACAATTTGCTTACTTTCCTCATGTAAGGTATTAAAAGTATGGAAAAATTCTTCTTGAGTTGATTCTTTTCCGGCTAAAAATTGAATATCATCTATAAGTAAGATGTCAACATTTCGGTATTTATTTCGAAATTCAACAGCTTTATTATCCCGAATGGAGTTAATGAATTCATTTGTAAATTTCTCTGATGAAAGATAGACAACCTTAGCATTCGGATTATGTTCTTGAACATAATGGCCAATCGAATGCATTAAATGGGTTTTACCTAGTCCAACGCCACCATATAGAAACAGTGGGTTATAGGCTTTTGCTGGCGCTTCTGCAACGGCTAAGGATGCTGCATGCGCAAAGCGATTACCAGATCCAATTACAAATGTATCGAATGTATATTTTTGATTTAGCATGTTTTGAGAATGTTCAGCTGGTTCATCTTGTTTTGCTGCTTTTTTCTCGGGTGTTTTCAATTCGAATTCTTCATCTAATTGATTTTGAGGAATAATAAATTTGATTCCTAGTTCTGCACCGGTTAAATCATAAATTGTTTCAGCGATTAGATGCAGATATCTAGATTCTAGCCAATCTCTAGCAAACTCATTAGGAGCAGTAATAATAAGTGTATCTTTTTGCAGGGCATGCGCTTTTGTTGACTTCAGCCATGTTTCAAAGCTAGGTTTGCTTAGTTTTTTTTCAATCTCCTGGAGTGCTTTTGCCCATAAATCTGCAATATTCTCCAACAATATCCCCCCTTTGTAACAGATTTCGACTTAGTTTAATGGATCAAATGTATAAAAATAAGTATTTATGCAGTCATTTTACTTATAATGAATAAGGATTTATAAATATACATTCTTGGTGATTTGTGAATAACTATATAATATAGTAGAAAAACATCTTTTCGACATAATCCACTGATTGTGGACAAGTTATTATTCACAGTGTGTAAAAATCTATCCACATGATATCCACATTCTGTGGATAAACAAAAAATGTGAATAACTTATTACGAGTGAAAACAAAATAATAATATCAGATAATGGCTAGATAATCAATGGTTTTTGAAAACTTATCCACATGATCTATACCTTGTGGAAAATAATTATCCACAATACAAGATGATGTGTAAAACTTGTCGATAAATGTTGTGGATTAAAAAAACTGTCGAAAAAAGTTGTCCACAATTAGAAAAGCTGAAACGCCTCGCTCAGAAATGAGGAAACTGGAGGCTCCGACAAAGAGGCGCTTTTTGCCTCTGCCAGAGGAGTTGAAATTTCTCGAATTTCTAGGCGTTGAAGCTAGACAACGAAAAAAGTAGAGAAAGGAATTTGGGTGTATGAGTAAATTTGAGGGGAGCTTTTACAGATCTTCAACTTACTTTTGTCTAAATGGTTATTTTCTATCCAAAATATAGTATTTGAAATAAGGTTGACATCTTTTAATGGTTTTCACTATAATTAGTTAGACTGTCTGATATTGAGAGTTAATTCCTCAGGGAGGTGTCATATATGAAAAGAACATATCAACCAAGCAAGCGTAAGCACAGCAAAGTTCACGGATTCCGTAGTCGCATGAGCTCTAAGAACGGACGTAAAGTTCTTGCTCGTCGTCGTCAAAAGGGAAGAAAAGTATTATCAGCATAGGCCACTGAAAGCTCAGTGGTCTTTTTTTCTAAAAATGACATGCCCTACGGGAGTTGTAAGTAATGAAAAAGGAATACCGTATAAAAAAAAATCAAGATTTTCAAACGGTGTTTAAATCAGGGAAATCCTCAGCAAATCGGCAATTTATTGTCTATGTCTATAATAGGGAAGAGCTAGAGCACTTTCGCATTGGCTTATCCGTAAGTAAAAAAGTTGGAAACGCTGTTACGAGGAATCGTATTAAACGGTTGATTCGTCAATTTTTCCTTGAGCACAAAGAACAGGTTCAAATCAAGGATTATGTGATCATTGCCAGGAAGCCTGTTGCCGAGATGGGCTATGAAGAAGTAAAGAAAAGCTTGCTTCATGTCTTAAAGGTGGCAAAAATGTTAAAAAAAGTCCCGAAATAGTCGACTTTTTTTATTGGAAAGAAAGAAATATCACTATAAAGATGGTAGAATACAAGGGTACATATTGATTTTTTCTTCGAATGAATATGTTTTAAAATATATATGAATACATATTTACCTTTATGATATTTAAAACTAGGAGGAAAAGTTGTTGAAAAGGCGAATATTAATAATAAGTGCGCTAATAGGATTAATTCTACTATTATCCGGATGTGCCCAAGTCAATGATCCGATTACCGCAGAAAGTACAGGGTTTTGGAATAAGTACTTTGTTTATCCATTATCTTGGCTTATTACATATGTTGCTGAGCTATTCGGTACCAACTATGGTTTAGCAATTATTGTTGTCACTCTTTTAATTCGTTTTGCGTTATTACCACTTATGATTAAACAAACAAAAAGTTCAAAGGCGATGCAGGCCATTCAACCGGAACTAAAAAGCATTCGTGAGAAATACAGCTCAAAGGACCAAGCAACACAACAAAAGCTACAACAAGAAACCATGCAGCTTTTCCAAAAGCATGGAGTGAATCCATTAGCGGGATGTTTTCCGTTAATCATTCAAATGCCAATCTTAATTGGTTTCTACCATGCTATTATGAGAACGAGTGCAATTGCTGATCATCAATTCCTATGGTTTGATTTAGGAAACCCGGATCCATATTATATTCTTCCTATAGTTGCTGGTGTGACAACGTTTATTCAGCAAAAGATTACAATGATGGGTATGGATAATAATCCTCAAATGGCGATGATGCTATGGTTAATGCCAATCATGATTGTTGTGTTTGCGATTAATTTCCCAGCAGCATTATCATTGTACTGGGTAGTAGGTAATATCTTTATGATTGTTCAAACATATTTAATTAAAGGTCCAGATATAAGAGCAGCACAATCTGGAAAAGCGGGAGGAGCCAAAAAGTGAAACAAGTAACTGCTACAGGGCAAACCGTCGATGAAGCAGTAGAATCAGCTTTAGCTCAACTTAACACAACAAGAGACCGCACCGATATTCAAATCATCGATGAAGGTAAAAAAGGGATATTTGGGATTTTTGGAACAAAACCAGCTGTTGTAAAAGTAACTGTGAAAGTTGATCCAGTCGAAGAAGCGCAGAAGTTTCTAGAAAATGTCATTTCAACAATGGGTGTTCCAGCAACATTGGATGTTAAACGAAATGGAAAGAATGTGACTTTCCAATTATCTGGCGAAAAGATGGCCGTTTTAATTGGAAAAAGGGGCCAAACCTTAAATTCACTTCAATATTTAACACAACTTGTTGCGAATCGATCTTCAGATCATTATTTGAACATCATTGTGGATGCTGAAAACTATCGAGGTCGTCGCGAAGAAACGTTGATTCTACTAGCGGAAAGACTTGCTGATAAAGTAAGTCGAACAAAGCAGGATGTCAAGTTAGAGCCAATGCCATCATACGAACGAAAGGTGATTCATACAGCACTTACGAATCATAAAAAGGTTAAAACATCTTCCAGTGGTTCGGATCCAAACCGACATGTTGTGATTTCATCAGCAGAATAACATATAAAAGCCTAGGCGATTGCTTAGGCTTTTTTAGTACCCTTTTTTAAATGAAACTGGATCTGGACTCGAACGTTTTAAAGAACAGGTTGTTGTAGTACAGATATAGATGATTATTTGTTGCGTGATCAATGGTTTCGTCATTATTATTGTTATTCACATGTGGATAAGATAAAATAGAGTGTAGTTTATTTTGAGAAAACACGGATTTGTTTTCTTGTGGATAAATAGGTAATACTAGTTAAAAAGATATTCACAGTAGCCAAAGGCAGAACGAATAATAGTGGAATGTTGATATAGAAGAAGGTGAGACAATGGAGTTTGATACAATAGCAGCGATTTCAACTCCAATGGGAGAAGGAGCAATTGCAATTGTCCGGTTAAGTGGGGATGAAGCAATTGAGATTGCAAATCGGGTATTTAGAGGGAAAAATCTAAATGAGGTAGATTCACATACGATCCATTATGGACATATTGTAGATCCAGATACGAAACAAGTCGTAGAGGAAGTAATGCTAACCTTGATGAGGGGACCAAAGACCTTCACAAGGGAGGACGTAATTGAAATAAATTGCCATGGTGGGCTAGTATCGGTTAACCGAGTCCTTCAGCTTGTCCTTACCAATGGGGCTAGGCTTGCGGAACCTGGAGAATTTACAAAGCGTGCCTTTTTAAATGGCCGGATAGATCTCTCGCAGGCGGAAGCTGTTATGGATTTAATCCGTGCAAAAACCGACCGCGCGATGAATGTAGCAATTGGTCAAATGGAAGGGAAATTATCTACCCTTATTAATCGTTTACGTCAGGAATTGCTTGAGACATTGGCACATATTGAAGTAAATATTGATTATCCAGAGTATGACGACGTTGAAGAAATGACCCATCGTGTGCTGCTTGAAAAAGCCAATAAAGTACACGAAGAAATCATAAAGTTATTAGAAACCTCAAACCAAGGGAAAATTTTACGAGAAGGCTTATCTACTGTCATTATAGGTAGACCGAATGTCGGAAAATCATCTTTATTAAATAGTCTAGTTCATGAAAATAAAGCAATTGTAACAGATATCCCAGGGACAACGCGTGATGTGATTGAAGAATATGTCAATGTCCGTGGTGTACCATTACGTCTTGTTGACACAGCAGGAATCCGTGAAACGGAGGATATCGTGGAACGGATTGGTGTCGAGCGCTCGCGCGAGGTTTTGAAGAAGGCGGATCTCATTTTACTTGTGTTAAACTGTGGTGATGAGTTTACGGAAGAAGACGAGCGTTTATTTGAGGCTGTTTCAGGTATGGAGACAATCGTCATTATTAATAAAACAGACCTTCCGCAAAAGATAAATATGGAAAAAGTGAAGGAACTTGCTAAAGATGATCCCATTGTTACAACCTCTTTACTAGAAGAAAAAGGGGTAGATGCTTTAGAAGAAGCTATTTCCTCCTTATTTTTTACTGGAAATGTCGAAGCAAATGATTTAACATATGTTTCTAACTCTCGCCATATTGCCCTGTTAACACAAGCGAAAAAGTCAATTGAAGATGCGATTTCAGGGGCAGAATCTGATCTGCCAATAGATATGGTTCAAATAGATTTAACAAGAACGTGGGAACTATTAGGGGAAATTGTCGGGGATGCTGTTCAAGAAAGCTTACTCAATCAGCTGTTCTCGCAATTTTGTTTAGGAAAATAGAAACTTTATTCAAATCTCACTTCTTTAATGCAGTGGGATGAAAAGGGAGGAAGTAACATTGAGCTTTGATGCCGGTCATTACGATGTCATCGTTATTGGTGCGGGGCATGCGGGCGCTGAAGCAGGTTTAGCTTCAGCTCGTCTAGGTGCCACAACACTGATGCTAACAATAAATTTAGATATGGTTGCGTTTATGCCATGTAATCCATCCATTGGAGGTCCAGCAAAAGGTACGGTTGTTCGTGAAATTGATGCCCTAGGTGGTGAAATGGCAAAAAACATTGATAAAACGCATATTCAAATGAGAATGCTGAACACTGGTAAAGGTCCGGCTGTGCGTGCATTACGTGCTCAGGCAGACAAGTTTTCCTACCAACATGAAATGAAAATCGCTTTAGAAAACGAACCGAATTTAACCCTTGTTCAAGGAATGGTGGAACGTTTAATTGTTGAAGATGATGTGTGTAAAGGTGTAATTACAAAAACAGGTGCAGTGTATCATGCCAAAACAGTTGTCATTACAACAGGCACATTTTTACGCGGTGAAATCATTATTGGTGAATTGAAGTACTCAAGTGGGCCAAATAACCAGCAACCGTCTATTAAGCTGTCTGAGCATCTGGAGGAGTTAGGCTTTAATTTAGTACGTTTTAAGACAGGTACACCACCAAGGGTCAACGGTCATACGATTGACTATAGTAAGACTGAAATCCAGCCTGGTGATGAAACACCTAGAGCTTTTTCGTATGAAACTGTCAATTACATTACCGACCAGCTTCCATGCTGGTTAACCTATACAAGTGAAAAAACACATCAAATCATTGATGCAAATTTACATCGTTCCCCTATGTATTCTGGAATGATTAAAGGTTCTGGTCCCCGATACTGCCCGTCAATCGAGGATAAGGTAGTTCGATTCCATGACAAGCCAAGACATCAAATTTTCCTTGAGCCGGAAGGAAGAAATACACAGGAGGTCTATGTCCAAGGACTTTCTACAAGCTTACCGGAGGATGTCCAACATCAATTGATTGCATCCGTTCCAGGTCTTGAGAATGCACAAATGATGAGACCAGGATATGCAATTGAATATGATGCAATCATTCCAACCCAGCTCTGGCCAACACTTGAAACGAAAAAAATTAAAAACCTCTATTCCGCAGGTCAAATAAATGGAACATCTGGATATGAGGAAGCTGCAGCCCAAGGGATTATGGCCGGTATTAATGCCGGACGTCGTGCTCTTGATAAGGAAGAGGTCATCTTAAGCCGTTCAGATGCTTATATTGGTGTGCTCATTGATGATTTGGTTACCAAAGGGACAGCTGAGCCTTATCGTCTATTAACCTCCCGTGCGGAATATCGTTTACTCCTTCGTCATGACAATGCAGATTTACGTTTAACTGAGCTTGGTCATGATATTGGATTAATTTCGGAGGATAGATACCAAAAATTCTTAGATAAAAAAACAGCCATTGAACAGGAAATGGAACGTCTTCAAGGTACCCGAATTAAACCCACAGATGAAGTACAAGAGCTAATCCGCACTGTTGGTGGAAGTGAATTGAAGGATGGCATTTTGGCAGCTGATTTGTTAAAACGACCTGAGATGACGTATGAACATATTCGCAAGTTAGCTCCTAGTGACTTAGGAGTTCATCCTGATGTTGCGGAGCAAATTGAAATTCAAATCAAATATGAAGGATATATTCAGAAATCCTTACAACAAGTTGATAAATTAAAGCGAATGGAAGATAAAAAAATCCCGGAAAATATCGATTATGATGCTATTTCTGGTTTAGCAAATGAAGCGAGAGCAAATTTGAAAGAAGTTCATCCTTTATCTATTGCTCAAGCCTCTAGGATTTCAGGAGTAAATCCAGCTGATATTTCCATTCTGCTCGTATACCTTGAGCAAGGAAAAATTGCACGAGTAAACTAACCTTTTTAGTAACGCCCAAGGTGTATATGATTAAAATTGGAAGGAAACACAAAATGGATACCTCATTATTTACATCAATGTTGGAGGAGAAGGGGATTTCCCTTTCTCCAACCCAACTAAAACAGTTTGAAACCTATTATCGGTTATTAGTTGAATGGAATGAAAAAATGAACCTTACAGCGATTACAGAGAAGCCTGAGGTTTATTTAAAGCACTTTTATGATTCTATTTCAGCTGCATTTTATTTTGATTTTACAAAGGAATATTCAATTTGTGACGTAGGAGCGGGTGCGGGGTTTCCAAGTATCCCTTTGAAAATTTGTTTTCCCAACCTAAAAATTTCAATTGTGGACTCATTGCAAAAGAGGATAACATTCCTAAATGAGCTTTCTAAGGGGCTTCAGCTTGATAATGTAACATTTTATCATGATCGTGCCGAAACCTTTGGGCAAAAGGGAGAAATTCGTGAATCCTTTGATATTGTAATGGCACGAGCTGTTGCTAGAATGTCTGTATTAAGTGAATTATGCTTGCCGCTTGTAAAGGTAAATGGAACATTTATTGCAATGAAAGCTGCCTCTGTTTCAGATGAATTAGAGGATGGCAAGAAGGCGATTACAACACTAGGTGGTACAGTAAAAGAGGTACATCACTTTTTGTTACCGATAGAAAATAGTGATCGTAATATCGTAATCATCGAGAAGAAAAAAACAACACCAAAAAAATACCCTCGTAAACCAGGGACGCCAAATCGTTCACCAATCAATTAACCATGTGGTGAACGATTTATTACATTTTACACATTTATTCTTAACCTCATGAATTAGTAGAAAGATAGTAAGAATTTTATAAAATTCATGTTATAATAGAAGGAATGAGAGAGAAAATAGAGAAGTTGTAATAGTGGGAGTTCTAAGGGGTGGTGGAATTATGAAGCATCCATTTTCGCGGTTATTCAGTATCGGTGAAAAAGATGATAAACAACAAATGGATCAAGAACAGGTGGCAGAATTACAAGTAGAAGATTCAATAGATGATGAAGCGACACACCTGGAGGAAGTACGACAAATTCCGATAAATGAGATTGTTCCAAACCGATATCAACCAAGAACTGTTTTTGCAGAGGATAAAATTAAAGAACTTGCATTAACCATACGTACACATGGGATCATTCAACCAATTGTTGTTCGTCAATTTACTGATAATCAGTATGAAATTATTGCTGGTGAACGTCGTTGGCGAGCCGTTCAGACTCTTGAATGGGAGACAATTCCTGCAATTATTAAAGAATTCAATGATGCAGAAACCGCATCCGTTGCGTTGATCGAGAATCTACAACGTGAAGAATTGTCAGCGATTGAAGAAGCGTATGCTTATGCTAGATTACTAGAATTACATAATCTTACACAAGAAGCGTTAGCTCAACGATTAGGGAAAGGTCAGTCCACAATCGCCAATAAGCTGCGTTTATTAAAGTTGCCTGAGGAAGTCCAACAAATGCTTATGCTAAAGAAGCTTACAGAGCGTCATGCGAGAGCATTAATTCCTCTTAAGGATCCAGAAAAGCAAATTAAGCTTATGCAAGACATTATTGAAAAACAGCTAAATGTTAAGCAAACAGAGGACCGCGTTGATAAAATCCTTGAATTAGAAAAGGAGAAAAAGCGACCAAAGCCAAAATTTAAAGCAGTAAGTCGTGATATGAGAATTGCGATGAATACGATTCGTCAATCATTAACAATGGTTGAGGAAAGTGGCGTTAACTTAAATACAGAAGAAGAAGAATTCGACGACTTTTTCCAATTTACGATTCGAATTCCTAAAAATAAATAAATAAATCAATTCATTTCCTTGCCGTCTAAACGCGGTAAGGGATTTTTTTTGGATACAACTACTTTTCATAGATTAATTTAGACGTTTTGTCATTGAAAATGTTTCACGTGAAACATTTAACTTTATTCAGTTGCAAACTGAATAAAGTTAAGCCTCCGGCGGATGCCACGATTTTTCAAAGGAAATTTCGAGCTTAGGATCAAAGACTAAGAACGCCACGTCCTGTGGCAACGTCTTTGTGACCCACCTAGTGTGGGCCTAAAAAAATCGGGCGCAAATACGCTAAGGCGTATTTTTTTTAAAAAAACCTAAACCCTATCAATCTTTCATGATAGAATAGTAAAAGTAGCAGTTTTATAAAGTCCTCACTTTGTAAAAATATGTAGGAAATTGTAGTTTAAAATTGAAAGTAGGTGACATCGTGGGGAAAATCATCTCAATTTCTAACCAAAAGGGCGGAGTAGGGAAAACAACTACTTCTGTTAACCTTAGTGCTTGCTTAGCCTATGTCGGAAAGCGGGTTTTACTTGTCGATATTGACCCTCAAGGGAATGCCACAAGTGGTTGCGGCATAGAAAAAGCAAATGTAGATCAATGCATTTATGATGTGCTTGTTGATGATGTAGAAGCGAAGGATGTTACGGTTCCAACGACAGTTGAAAATTTATATATGATTCCAGCAACAATCCAATTAGCGGGTGCTGAAATTGAGTTAGTGCCAACAATTTCTCGTGAGGTTCGTCTAAAAAGAGCCTTAGATGAAGTTCGAGACCAATATGACTATATTATTATTGACTGTCCACCATCATTAGGACTATTAACTTTAAATGCGTTAACAGCTTCTGATACAGTGATTATTCCAGTTCAGTGTGAATATTACGCACTTGAGGGACTTAGTCAGCTATTAAATACAATTCGTTTAGTTCAGAAACACCTTAATACAGATTTAATGATTGATGGAGTACTTCTAACTATGCTTGACGCTAGAACAAATTTAGGTATTCAAGTTATTGAAGAAGTGAAAAAGTATTTCCAAGATAAAGTATATAAAACAATTATTCCAAGAAATGTACGATTAAGTGAAGCTCCAAGTCATGGAGAACCAATCATCATCTATGATCCAAAATCAAGAGGTGCTGAAGTATACTTAGATCTTGCAAAGGAAGTGATTGTGAATGGCTAAAGGGTTAGGTAGAGGTGTTAATGCTTTATTCCCGTCATTGGAAGTAGGGAAAGAAGAGGTTGTTCAAGAGATTAAACTGAATCAATTACAACCAAATCCATATCAGCCAAGAAAGACGTTTGAGCCAGAGGCAATTGCTGAATTAAAGGAATCCATTCTCACACACGGGATTTTGCAGCCTTTAATTGCTCGAAAAACCATTAAAGGATTTCAAATTGTGGCGGGAGAGAGACGTTATCGTGCTGCAAAAGAAGCAAAATTAAATACAGTTCCTGTTGTTGTTCGTGAATTAAACGAGGAACAAATGATGGAGATTGCATTGCTCGAAAATTTACAGCGTGAGAATTTATCACCAATTGAAGAGGCATTTGCTTACCAATCCCTACTAGACCATTTAAAAGTCACCCAAGAACAGCTCGCAAAAAGAGTAGGAAAAAGTAGACCGCATATTGCAAACCATCTTCGTCTTTTATCGCTTCCTAAACATGTCCAGAACTTAATTTCAGAAGGGAAATTGTCCATGGGACATGGACGTACGTTATTAGGACTAAAAAAGAAGGAAAAGTTGAATGCAATTGTTGAAAAGGTTATTGCTGAAGAACTTAATGTACGTCAATTAGAAGCGTTGATTAATCAATTAAATCAAAATGTTCCACGTGAAACATCTAAGCCACCAAAAAAAGAAAAAAATATCTTTATTAAAGAGCAAGAAACCTTCTTACGTGACCGTTTTGGTACATCTGTCACAATTAAACAAACGAAGAAAAGAGGAAAAATTGAAATTGAATTCTTTTCAAATGAAGATCTTGAAAGAATTCTTGAACTGCTAGAATCACCAAAAATTTCATCATGATCAATAGAAAACCTGCATGTTCTTATTTATTTTAATAAGACTGTGCAGCGTTTTTTATTACTTACAAATTTATATGCTTAGGGGAAATGAAAATTGGTTCTATTAGGGACAATTGTGAATGGGGTGTGTATAGCAGCCGGGGCCTTATTAGGAAAGGTATTGCATCGAATTCCTGAAAAGGTAAAAACAACTGTTATGCATGGGATTGGACTTGCTGTTTGTTTGTTGGGAATTCAAATGGGGCTAAAAAGTGAACAGTTTTTAATTGTTATTTTTAGTTTAGTGTTTGGTGGTATTCTCGGTGAATGGTGGGGTCTGGAAGATAAATTAAACAAATTAGGAATCTGGATTGAAAAGAAAGTAGGCTCATCTACTGGAGAAGGTACGATTGCAAAGGGCTTTGTTACAGCTACCTTGATATTTGTAATAGGCGCAATGGCAATCATTGGGGCGCTAGATAGCGGATTACGAAATGATCACCGTGTTCTTTATACAAAGTCCATTCTGGATGGATTTACTAGTTTAATATTAACGACGACATTAGGGATAGGTGTACTATTTTCAGCAGTTCCTGTCATCCTATACCAAGGCGCCATTGCTCTATTTGCGACACAAATTGATAAATGGGTTCCGGTGGGGCTAATGGACTCTTTTATTGTAGAAATGACAGGAGCTGGCGGTTTGATGATTGTCGCAATAGGGACCAATCTATTAGGCGTAACTCATATACGTGTTGCCAATCTATTACCGGGTATTCTAGTAACAGGTATCCTAGTAACGATGGTGTATTATTGGAATTCCATTATTTATTTCGCAAATTCTATTTTTTAACCTCTTCTATTACAGAAGAGGTTTTTTATAGGGTAAATTGATCTTCCTCGGCCGAATCAAGCTCTAACTTTCGAAAATAGTTAAATTCAGCCTTATAAATGCCACTGGAAATGGTATTTGCTATTTTCATAACTAAACTTAATCTCGTATTTTGGAGGACAAAAAACTCCATAAATCCACTCACATTTACAATCCCGGTTATATGCATGTCTCCAACAGGGGTTAATTCCTTGTTTACGCCTGCACCAGGCTTGATTGGCCCTTCACCAATAGTAATTGACCCGACACTTTTTAATCTGCCTAAACAGGCATCTATTCCAATAATAAAAGGATTGGAATACTTCTGATTTATCTCATCTATTTTCTCTTGAAGATTAACTGCATGAATAGGTTCGTCCAATGTGCCATATACATGAAAGTGGGACAATCCTTTTTCGCTGATTTTTGTGCCGATTAAAGGTCCAAGACAATCGCCAGTGGAGCGGTCTGTACCGATGCAAAATATAACAATTGGTTGGTTAGCCGTAGATGGTAGCATGGAAGTGATTTGTAAGGCAATATGGCGGTCAGCAAGTTCTTGATCATGTGGAATTCGAAAAGGTTCATTTTTTAGTTGGTCAAATAATTTGTATTTAAGATTCATAGGTTTTTCACCCCTTTTTAACTGTAGTAACAGTATACGGAAGAATCTCACATTCTATACATCTGAATAAAAAAGAAACTTAGATTTGTAATATGTTCATTAAAGTAGATAGAAGGATTATAAGTGGTGGGGGGATTAAATGTTTCAAGCAGGGATTCGATGGATGTTTTTGATTTTGGGTACAGCTATTGGGGCAGGTTATGCATCCGGACGAGAAATATGGCAGTTTTATGGTGAGCAGAGTGGTTTAGCTATCCTTTTCTTTACATTTATATTTATCATTTGCTGTTATATCATCATGAAAATCAGCTATGAGAAAAAAGCAGAACACTTTGTTCCAGTGTTAAAAGAATTAGTAGGGGAGAAGGTTTCACGTGTATATGATGTGATTACAATTTTATATTTATTTTCTACTACAGTTGTGATGTTAGCTGGTGGCGGGGCTACTTTAGAGTTGTTTAATATTCCGTTTTGGTGGGGGATTATCATTTTTGGCTTTCTCCTTGTTTTAGTCTTTTTATGGAATATTAATGGTCTAATCTCAATAAATATGGTGATTATTCCTGTCTTAATTATCTTTTTAGTAACGGTCATATTTATGTTCCTATCATCAAGTGGAAAAGAATTCACCTTTAATCTTCGTGAACAGAGCAATTGGCCATCTGCCTTTACGTTTACGGCGCTTAATATTTTACCACTGGTTGCTGTGTTAGGCGCGATTGGTAAGGAGATGAAATCAAAAGGAGAGGCATGGGTTGCAAGTATTGGAAGTGGATTGTTTTTGGGGTTTATTACACTTATTTATAATGAGGCTCTCATTGAAATTGCACAAGAAATTATGCTGTATGAAATCCCACTGTTTGTGATTTTAAGGAATTTTCCTTATGTAGCTGTGTTTATCATGTCTATCCTTTTATTTGGTGCAATATTCACAACTGCCGCATCGGGGCTATTAGGTTTATCCACACGTTTTAAGGAGAAAATGAAAATGCCATTGTGGATGATTTCCATTCTTTTGATTTTATTGATGGCACCATTTACAACTTTCGGTTTTTCAACCCTTGTTTCGATTTTATATCCGTTATACGGAATTGCGAATTTATATTTATTAGCGGTCATTTTGCTTTACCCAATTGTAAATCGCTACAATTTAAAATGATTTCCTGTTACAATACAACATATCAATTAATAAAAGGGTGAATGTCATGGTTGATAAAGATTACGGAATACATGATATTGTAGAAATGAAAAAACCTCATCCATGCGGAACAAATAAATGGAAAATCATTCGACTAGGGATGGATATTCGGATTAAATGTGAGGGGTGTGCACATAGTGTACTTATTCCACGAAAAGAATTCGGACGAAAATTAAAAAAGATTTTAGTAAAGCATGAGGAATGAGTCTCGTGCTTTTTTTATGGATAAAAGTTCCTTGTCGGGATGAATCTTTTTTATAGAATTTTCGAAAAGGTACTTTATAATAGAGGATATGATAGTTGGAACTATGTGGGGAGATGAGAGGATTGACCACATTTAAATCTGCATGTCCATTAAATTGTTGGGACAGCTGTGGTTTTGTCGTTGAAGTAGAGGACGGGAAAATTGTTAAAATTGATGGTGATAAAGACCATCCCATTACGAAGGGAAAAATTTGCGGTAGAGGTCGTATGTTGGAAGCAAGAACCAACTCTGATGAACGGGTTCTTTACCCTTTGAAAAAAATAGATGGAGAGTTTCAGAGAATTACGTGGGAACAGGCTTTAACAGAAATTTCGGGGAGACTTGCAGATGTGAAACAGAAATATGGTTCCACTGCAGTGTTGCACAGTTATGACTATGCAAATGGGGGACTTTTAACGAAGATTCCGGGCCGTTTTTTTAATTGCTTTGGTGGTGTGACTGAATTAATTGGCAGCATATGTTGGGGTTCAGGAATTGAAGCACAAAATTGGGATTTTGGAAATTCAGCCAGCCATGCTCCTGAAGATATATACAATAGTAAAAATGTGATTATTTGGGGAAGAAATGTGACCCGCACGAATATGCATCTTTTTGGTTATTTACAGGAAGTGAAAAAGAAGGGTGTCAATCTAATTGTCATTGATCCCATCTATAATGGTACGGCTAAAATTGCAAATTCTTATATCCCTATTACCCCAGGAATGGATGGGTTTTTAGCGATTGGAATTATGAAGGAATTGCTTCGCTTAGGATTACAGGATCAACATTTTATTTCAACATATACCGTTGGTTTTGGTGACTTAGCGGATGTCCTACAATCCATTACAATGGAACAAATTGAGAAAGTAACAAATGTTCCACGTGAAACAATTACAAATTTAGCCCGCGTTTATAGTGATGGTCCAACAGCCACTTATATGGGATTAGGGATGCAGCGTTATGCTAATGGGGGGAATACAATTCGTTTAATTGATGCCCTTGTTGCCATTAGTGGGAATGTTGGGGTTCCTGGTGGTGGTGCTAATTTTGGAAATACACAGGTTGGCCAGAGCTTTGACAGTGCAGCATTGACACTTCCTGAGAGGAAGAAAGAATCTAGAGCATTTGTAATGACTGAACAAGCAGAAAAAATCTTAACTGCTTCAGAGCCGCCAATAAAAATGATTATGGTATCATGTGGGAATCCATTAACACAGGTACCAAATACGGCTCTTGTGCAAGAAGCATTTCAGTCAGTAGACACAGTAGTTGTACTAGAACAGTTTATGACTGATACAGCAAGATTAGCGGATTATGTGCTTCCATCGGCGACTGTATTTGAAGAAGAAGATATTTACTATTCCTCCATGTATCATCACTTTGTCAACTATGGACCCAAGCTAGTCGAATCTCGTGGTGAGGCAAAATCAGATGTATGGATTTGGATAGAATTAGCGAAAAGGCTAGGTTTTGGTGAAGACTTTGACTATACGAGGGAAGAATTTATAAAAATGGGGTTAGGTTCATTAAAGGAAAAAGGGATTACTTTTGAATTAATTAAAGAGAAAAGTCATGTTCCACTTCCAGTACAGCTTGTTCCTTGGCATGATTTTCATTTTAAAACCCCGTCTGGAAAATATGAATTTACTTCATCACTAGGGGAGATAAAAGGATATGATGGGAAATTGAAAATTTCATATCCTAGTGAATCCATTTATTCAGACCAGGATTTGGCAAAAAGGTATCCGTACTCATTATTAACGATTCATCCTTTACGCTCGAATCATTCACAAAATTATCATTTGATCGAAGGGTTGCAGTCGGTAAAAGTTGAAATTTCGAAGGATATTGCAGAGCAAAAAGGTTTTAAGCCAAACGATAAAGTGAGGGTGTTTAATGATCGTGGTGAAATTACAGGGAAGGTCCAGATTTTAAAGGATTCAGCCTCGCATATTGTTTGTATTGATGAAGGACAATGGCATATTTTTGGAGGCAGTGTGAATCAACTTACTTCCCATCAGGTTTCCGACAATGGACTTGGGAGTACGTTATATGATTGCCTTGTTGGTGTTGAGAAGGTAAAAGAAAAGGATATTTGGTAAGCTTACTTAAAACCGTTTCTTGCCGAACGGCTTGTATTTTTGATAAGGAATATCTATAATTGTTGAAGGCTAGTATGTTTCGGATAAGAGGAGTGGAATAATCAATGGCGTTAACAGCAGGAATCGTTGGTCTTCCAAACGTTGGAAAATCAACTCTTTTTAATGCAATTACACAAGCAGGCGCAGAATCAGCGAACTATCCATTCTGTACGATTGACCCCAATGTGGGGATTGTTGAAGTGCCGGATGAGCGTTTAAATAAATTAACAGAATTAGTACAACCAAAAAAGACTGTCCCAACAACCTTTGAATTTACGGATATTGCGGGAATTGTAAAAGGTGCAAGTAAAGGGGAAGGGCTTGGTAATAAGTTCTTATCGCATATCCGCCAAGTGGATGCGATTTGTCATGTTGTACGCTGTTTTGCAGACGACAATATTACTCACGTATCCGGTAAGGTAGACCCAATTGCGGATATTGAGACAATCAATTTAGAATTGATTTTGGCAGACCTTGAATCAGTAGATAAGCGTATTGACCGTGTTGGAAAGCTTGCTAAGCAAAAGGATAAGGATGCTGTTGCAGAGCATGAAGTGCTAGTGATGTTAAAAGAAGCATTTGAAAATGAACAGCCTGCTCGGGCAGTTGAATTTACAGATGAACAAATGAAATATGTAAAGGGAATGCACTTACTAACTAGTAAGCAACTTTTATACGTTGCCAATGTTGGTGAAGATGATGTAGCAGATCCTTCTTCAAATGAGTATGTTCAATTAGTTCGTGAGTTTGCCGGGAAGGACAATGCTGAAGTCATTGTGATTTGTGCGAAGATTGAGTCTGAAATTGTGGAGCTTGAAGGGGAAGAAAAGGAGATGTTCCTTGAAGAGCTTGGAATTGAAGAGTCTGGACTCGACCAATTAATTCGTACTGCGTATCATTTATTAGGTCTAGCTACTTATTTTACTGCAGGTGTACAAGAGGTAAGGGCGTGGACGTTTAGAAAAGGAATGAAAGCACCACAGTGTGCAGGGATCATCCACACTGATTTTGAAAGAGGGTTTATTCGCGCGGAAACAGTATCGTATCAAGATTTACTTGCGGGTGGCTCTATGAATGCTGCTCGTGAGGCTGGTAAGGTACGTCTTGAAGGAAAAGAGTATGTTGTTCAAGATGGGGATGTAATCCATTTCCGCTTTAATGTATAAGCTTTTTGCATGGAATGTAGCCACAGGACGAGTTTTCGTTTTGTGGTTTTCTATTTAATCAAATACGCCTTGGCGTATTTGCACCCGATTTTTTTAGGCCTACACGAGGTGGGTCACAAAGACGTTGCCACAGGAAGTGGCGTTCTTAGTGTTTGATCTTATGCTCGAAAAGATTCCTTTGAAAAATCGTGGCATCCGCCGGGGTTTGAAATCCATACTGAATAAGATACCTATAACTGTCCCCATTTAAAAGAAGTAGAGAATCTCAACTGAATAAAGTTAAACAGTTCTTGCTTGAAAATTATTAATGTGGTATAATTTTTTTCTGTGAGTAATTGTAATAATTGCTCCTTGCCCTTTTTAGGTAAAGGGCCGTTAGTCCAAAAGGAGGTGTAACGTGATGAGAAAATACGAAGTTATGTATATCATCCGTCCAAACATTGAAGATGAAGCGAAAAAAGCTTTAGTTGAGCGTTTTAATGGCGTTTTAACTGACAATGGTGCGGAGATTACAAACGTAAAAGAATGGGGTAAGCGCCGTTTAGCTTATGAAATCAACGATTTCCGCGATGGTTATTACATGATTCTTAACGTAATGTCTAATGCTGAAGCTATTAACGAATTCGATCGTTTAGCAAAAATCAGTGAAGACATTATCCGTCATATCATTGTTAAAGAAGAAGATTAATTTTTTTAGAGTATAGACTCTGTTTCAATATCCTGTTAAGGAGATGGTTCTGATGATGAATCGTGTAGTTCTCGTGGGGAGACTTACGAAGGATCCTGAATTACGATATACCCCAAGTGGAGTTGCGGTTGCAACCTTTACACTTGCAGTGAATCGAACATTTACGAATCAGTCAGGTGAGCGTGAAGCTGACTTCATTAATTGCGTGATTTGGCGCCGACCCGCTGAAAATGTCGCTAATTTCTTGAAAAAGGGAAGCTTAGCTGGCGTTGATGGTCGTGTTCAAACAAGAAATTATGAAGGCCAAGATGGAAAACGCGTATATGTTACTGAGGTTGTGGCAGAAAGTGTTCAATTCCTTGAACCTAGAAATGCAAATGACCAACAGCGCAGCGGTGGAGGTAACTTTGGTGGCAACAATGGCGGAAGCTATGGTGGAAATCAAGGTGGCTATGGTGGTAACCAGGGTGGAAACCAAGGCGGTGGCCAAGGTGGATACTCTCCATTTGGACAGAGTCAGAACCCAAATCAAAACCAAGGAACTACAAGAGTAGACCAAGATCCATTTGCAAATGATGGACAACCTATCGATATTTCAGATGATGATCTTCCATTCTAACTTGTAAGTCAATCGTATATATTTAAATTCGAAAAGGAGGGAAAATTAAATGGCAGGCGGACGTAAAGGTGGACGTGCAAAGCGTCGTAAAGTGTGTTACTTCACAGCTAATGGAATTACACACATCGATTACAAAGAAGTAGATTTACTTAAAAAATTCGTTTCTGAGCGTGGTAAAATTTTACCTCGTCGTGTAACTGGTACAAGTGCAAAATACCAACGTAAATTAACAATTGCTATTAAACGTGCTCGTACAATGGCATTACTACCATATGTATCTGGTGAGTAATAAAGAAAAGCGATGACCAATTGCGGTCATCGCTTTTTTATCTTCATTTTTGCTATAGGAACCACTAGAACCGTCCCTTTGGTTACACGCTTTGCTTCAATACAAAAAATCGTGGTGAAGAAAGGATAAGTAAGGTCATGATGATGGAACAGAAGATGAATGCACCAAGTAGGGTGATGACGTTTACTGTCAGGGAGAACCATACGGCATCAAATCCTTTTAGTTGTTCTGCAAAGAAGACAAAGCCGGATACGAAATGCCAGAAGTAACGAGCTAGACTTCCTACAAAAATTGCAGAAATAATCAATACTAATGATTTCCCTTTATTCCCTTCACTTAAGCTTTTCTGGACGCTATTTTTAAATAATCCTGCACATCCTATGAACGAAAAGGCCAGGAAATAATCAATGGCTCCTTGAACAGGGTGGATGATCCACGGATCAAAAATCACCTGTAAGAGCCCCCATAAGAATCCAGAAAGAAATCCAATTTTAAAGCCCCATCTAAGTGCGACAATAAACACGGGAATCATAGCGAATGATATGGAGATAGAAGGTCCAAATTTAATCGACGGCACAAACATGTCCAAAGCAAGCGCCAATACAGCAAAAATAGCAGCTTCAATCATTGCCTGTAATCTTGTATTTCTCATAAAAAAATCCCCCTTGAAGTATGTTTAAACTAACGTACCCCAAGGAGAACAACTTTAATAAAAGTATTTGTTCTCAAAATAACTCCACATTCCTACGTTAGAATTAACTAACAGGTTCGAAGGGTCTGAACTTTTACGTTCACTCTCAGCAAAATTGCTCCCCTTGTGGTTACGTTTCCTTATATAACTACTATCATAATAGAAAATAGGGAAAAGTAAAACAAAAAGTTTCGACACAGAAGAACTTCAACTAAATACTGACATGTTCTGTTTCAAACGTCGAGGTTACACCTTCTCTGGAAGTCTAAAGGTTGAAGACTTTCTAGTAAATCATTAAAATAGAAAGTGATTGTAAAAAAAGGCCCATGTTTTTTCTTGTCTAGTTTCAGGCGCCATCGGCTCTATGGTCTAGCCAATCGCTTCGGAAGGTTGGGCTCGTCTTATGCTTGTCGCCTCTGCCAGGAAGGCAAGGATTCCAGCGTTAGGCACAGGACGTGCCTGCTCTTAGCTGGAATTGGGGCGCCTTGCACTTTTCTAATAAAAGTTGAGGTGAAAAGGTGAAAAATGCAAAAATATTAACAGAAGGCGGTATGCTTTTAGCAATCTATAGTGTACTGTTACTTGTTGCTTTATATGTTCCACTACTTGGAATCGTGCTTTTATTTTTTTTACCCATTCCATTTATCTTGTTTACAGTGAGATATAGGGTAAAGCCATCATTGCTATTTATTCTAATTGCTTTTTTGTTATCGGGGTTATTGGGTTCTGTCTTTGGGATCTTACATACGGTAGTATTTGGAATTACTGGAATCTTACTAGGCGAATTGATTAACCGCGGAAGAAGTGGAATTGAACTATTTTTAGGCTCCTGTTTGTCGTATTTGTTCTCAATCGTCCTGCTTTACGTAACAGCGATTGTAGTGATGCAAATTGATGTCATTGAAATGATCCGGGAAACCTCACGGGAATCTTTTGCAATTGCTGAGAGTATAATGAGGGCAACAGGGGGCGAAGTGAATACAGCGGCCATTGCGCAACTGGAAGAGTCGATTGACACGATGCAATACATGATCCCAAGTATGTTTGTTTTAATTGCTATGTTTTTAGCCTTTGTTACGGTTGTAGCAATGAAACCAGTACTCGTACGACTTCAAGTAAAATTGAATCCATTCCCGCCTTTTCGTGAGATTACATTTCCTAAGAGCATCTTATGGTATTACCTACTGATTTTACTTTTGAGCTTTGTTGGACTGGAAAAGGGCACGTTTGGGTATACCGCGTTTTTAAATTTATTTTTTGTTTTGCAGTTATTAATGGTGATTCAAGGCTTGTCCTTAATTTATTATTTTTGTCATCAAAAGAGAGTTTCAAAGGTCGTGCCAATTGTACTGACGATCCTAACACCATTTCTCCTTTATATTATTCGAATCTTAGGTATAATTGACTTAGGATTCCAACTTCGAAATCGAATTAGTGAAAAGAAGTAAAACAAAGCTTTAGGAGCTGAAAATGACATGCCGGACTTTTACAAAAGGAAGTTATTTCGCTATCCCTTATATGCATTGCTTGTGATCACAAGTATTTTTAGTGCAATTCTTGTTTATTTTCAGTGGGTAATTGGGTTAGCGTGTTTTCTGCTCCTTGGATTCATTGTGTATTTTTTATACAAAGCAAACTCACAACTAAAAAAAGAAATGGAGCATTATATCTCAACCCTTTCATATCGTCTAAAAAAGGTTGGCGAAGAAGCGTTAATGGAAATGCCAATTGGGATTTTGCTTTATAATGAGGAATTTCAAGTAGAGTGGGCAAATGCCTATTTATCCAACTGTTTGGATGCAGATACATTGGTTGGAAGATCCCTTTACGATATTGAGGAGTTAATTGTTCCTTTAATTCAACAAGAGATTGAAAGTGAGACAATTACGTTAAACGAACAGAAGTTTAAGGTTATTATAAAGAGAGAAGAACGCTTGCTTTACTTCTTTGATGTAACGGAACAAATGGAAATTGTGCAATTGTATGAAGCCGAGCGCACCGTTTTAGGGATTATCTACTTAGATAATTATGATGAAGTAACACAAGGGATGGATGATCAACGAAAGAGCTCGTTAAATAGCCGGGTGACCTCAATCCTTAATGAATGGGCAAATGAACATGGCGTATTTTTAAAGAGGACATCGTCTGAACGTTTTATTGCTGTGTTAAACGAGGAGATTTTATCAGATCTTGAAAAAACGAAATTTACCATTTTAGATGATGTGAGGGAAACAACTGCTAAGGATAGTGTAGCGCTAACCCTAAGTATCGGGGTTGGAATTGGGGTTCCAACACTTCCGGAGTTAGGAGCTTCCGCACAATCAAGCTTGGACCTAGCATTGGGACGTGGTGGAGACCAAGTTGCGATCAAACTTCCGAATGGCAAGGTTAAGTTTTATGGCGGTAAAACAAATCCAGTGGAAAAACGTACTAGAGTCCGCGCACGCGTGATTTCACATGCGTTGAAGGAAATTGTCTCAGACAGTGATAAAGTCATCATAATGGGCCATAAATACCCTGATATGGACGCGGTAGGGGCTTCCATCGGGATTTTAAAAGTGGCACAAATGAATCATAAAGAAGGATACATTGTTTTAAATCCGAATGAAATTGATTCAGGTGTTGGGCGTCTGCTTGAGGAAGTGAAGGAAAATACGGAGCTCTGGTCGTATTTTATAACACCGGAACAAGCTCTTGAAATCGCGACAAACGACACGCTTCTTGTTGTTGTTGACACCCATAAGCCATCGCTCGTCATTGAGGAAAAACTCGTATCAAAAATCGATAAAGTCGTAGTCATTGATCATCATCGGCGCGGTGAGGAATTTATACAATCACCATTACTCGTTTATATGGAGCCATATGCATCGTCAACGGCAGAGTTAGTTACAGAGCTTCTTGAGTATCAGCCAAAGCGGAAGAAAATTGATATGCTTGAGGCAACCGCATTGCTTGCTGGGATTATTGTCGATACAAAAAGCTTTACACTTCGGACAGGGTCAAGAACATTTGATGCGGCATCGTATCTGCGAGCCCAGGGTGCAGACACCGTCCTTGTTCAGAAATTCCTTAAGGAAAACATGGATCATTTTAAAAAGCGCTCAAGACTTATTGAGTCAGCGTTTATTTATAAAAATGGAATTGCAATCGCAAAAGGGAAACAAAATGAAACGTATGACCAGGTGATGATTGCTCAAGCAGCAGATACATTGCTAACGATGAACGATGTAGTCGCGTCATTTGTGATTTCGATCAGACATGACTTACGTGTTGGAATCAGTGCTCGTTCATTGGGAGAAATTAATGTCCAATTGATTATGGAAAGTTTAGGCGGCGGAGGTCATTTGACAAATGCGGCTACCCAGTTAGTGGATACAACCATAGAAGAGGCGGAAGAACAATTACTTTTAGTCATAGATGAGTATTTAGAGGGAGGTACCAAGGAATGAAGGTTATTTTCTTAAAAGATGTAAAAGGCAAAGGTCAAAAGGGAGATGTGAAGAACGTATCTGATGGGTATGCACATAATTTCCTACTCAAGCAAAACCTTGCTATTGAAGCGACGCCAGCAAATATGAAAACATTAGAAGCAAAGAAAAATAAAGAATCAAAAGAAGCCGAAGAGGAATTAGCACAGTCAAAGCAATTGAAAGAAAAGCTTGAGGCTTTAACTGTTGAATTGCAAGCAAAAGCTGGTGAAGGCGGTCGTTTATTCGGTTCTGTAACAAGTAAGCAAATTGCAGATGAACTGGCGAAAAAGCATGGAATCAAAATCGATAAGCGTAAATTTGATCTTCCTGATGGAATCAGAGCATTAGGCTTTACAAATGTATCTGTAAAATTACATCCAGAAGTATCAGCAACTGTGAAGGTGCATGTCAAAGAACAGTAATTTCCATTGAAATGGGATAGGGAAAACAGATAGAATGAAAAATGTGGTTTTGTTACATACAAGATCACATTTTTTTCGTATAACAAGCTTTTTCATACTGAAATTAGTATAATAGATAGATAGACTATTAGAAATGTGCAAGGTGCCTGCTTATGACCTCGAGCCGATTGCACCTGGAACTAGACAACAAACATAAATTCATATAAATAAAGGGAGTGGAGAATAGTTGAGTGACATTTTTGCTGATCGTATTCCTCCGCAAAATATAGAGGCAGAGCAAGCTGTTTTAGGTGCGATTTTTCTAGAACCGAGCTCACTAACTCTTGCTTCAGAATTATTAATTCCGGAAGACTTTTATCGGACAGCCCACCAAAAGATCTTTGACGCGATGCTAAGTCTCTCAGATAAAGGTGACCCGGTTGACCTTGTTACGGTTACTTCTGAGTTGGCGGATGCGAAAATTTTAGATGAAATTGGTGGAGTTTCTTATTTAAGTGATTTGGCAGGTTCTGTGCCAACTGCTTCCAATATTGAATACTATGCGAAGATTATTGAAGAAAAATCAATCTTACGCCGATTAATTCGTACGGCAACCACAATTGCAACGGATGGCTATTCAAGAGAGGACGAGGTTGAAGCTCTTTTAGGAGAGGCAGAGAAGAATATTATGGAAGTGGCAAACCGCAAAAATGCGGGTGCTTTCCAAAATATTAAAGATGTTCTCGTTCAAACCTATGATAATATTGAAACTCTTCATAACCGTGTAGGGGATATTACAGGAATCCCAACAGGATTTACTGAGCTTGATAAGATGACAGCTGGATTTCAACGAAATGATTTAATCATCGTAGCAGCCCGTCCGTCTGTTGGTAAGACAGCCTTTGCTCTTAACATTGCACAAAACGTGGGAACCAAGACCGATGAGAATGTTGCGATTTTTAGTCTTGAGATGGGCGCCGAACAGCTTGTGATGAGGATGCTTTGTGCAGAAGGAAATATAAATGCCCAAAATCTACGTACAGGTTCATTAACCCCTGAGGATTGGAGTAAGCTAACGATGGCTATGGGAAGCTTATCAAACTCAGGAATTTATATAGATGATACTCCAGGTATTCGTGTTAATGAGATTCGCTCAAAATGCCGAAGACTTAAGCAGGAACATGGCTTAGGGATGATTATGATCGATTACCTTCAGCTGATCCAAGGTAGCGGTAGAGGCGGCGAAAACCGCCAACAAGAGGTTTCTGAAATCTCACGTTCACTAAAAGCATTAGCTCGTGAATTAAAGGTGCCGGTCATTGCCTTATCACAGTTATCCCGTGGAGTAGAACAAAGACAGGACAAGCGTCCGATGATGTCAGATATTCGTGAATCAGGAAGTATCGAGCAAGATGCAGATATTGTAGCTTTCTTATACCGTGATGATTATTATGACAAAGAATCAGAGAATAAGAATATTATTGAAATCATTATTGCAAAACAACGTAACGGTCCAGTAGGAACAGCATCACTGGCATTCGTAAAGGAGTACAATAAATTCGTCAATCTTGAACGAAGGTTCGAAGATGCAAATATGCCCCCAGGGGCGTAAGAAAAAGACGTGTCACAATCGTGACGCGTCTTTTTCGTTTTTGTGCTGATTCAACTATGTAACATATTAGAAAGAGTGCCATTCGATGTGGACAATCGACATAAATCCTTAAAAAATATGTGATTTTGTAAGAGGAAAGCCCCACACTAATGCCAAAATCCTACAATTTTTGTGTAAAAATATGACAGTAATACTACAATTGTATTACATATTGGAATCTATTATACTATTTTTCAAATTCTATGGTAAATTAATAAAGTATAAAATAGAGAGATTTGTCGAACTATCGAATACGTCTTGGCGTATTTTGTAAGACAACGCTTTTCAACTCACAGGGTGAGAGGAACGAGTATTTCGGACAAGCAACCTTTGTTCAAGGAGGAAAGAACGTGTCAAACCAAAATAAAAAAGAAAAAGCACCAAGAACATACATGACTTTGTTTAAAAGAGTCGCCATTACATCTATTGCACTTTCAACACTAGTATTTGGAACAGTATCAGCAGATACAAAGATCCAAACCGTGTACCATGTATACATAGATGGCAAAAGAATTGGAACAGTAGATAACAAAAATGTCGTTGAAAAAGTAATTGTTCAGAAAGTCGATTCTTTAAAGGATCAGTATCAGGGAATATCCTTAGTCGCTGATAATGTATCCGTTATTGAAGAACAAGCTTTTCTTCCGGCTTTTAATAATACAACAGCTACAAAGAAACTAGAGACTGAGCTTGAGATTGCAGCAGAAGTAAAAGCTATTACAGTTGACGGAGAACCAGTTGCGTATCTTAAGAATGAAGAAGATGCAAATGAAGCTCTTAAACAACTAAAATTACAATATGTAAACGAAGAAGAGTTGCAGGAGCTTGAAGCTAGAGCAAACTCAGAGGAGCCTTTACCAGCTTTAGCTGAAGGACAATCTCGTTTATTAGACGTTTCATTTGTAGAAAAAGTTTCAACATCAGATGAAAAAATTTCACCAGAACAGGTTCATAGCCCAGCCGATACAGTTACATTGCTTAAAAAGGGGACTTTAGAAGAGCAAAAGTATCAGGTTAAAGAAGGGGATGTACTAGGTTCGATTGCAGTAGCCCATGACTTAGCGACAGCTGACTTATTGGCGTTAAACCCTGTTCTTACAGAAGATTCATTGATTCAAATAGGTCAAGAGTTAAATGTAACAGCATATAAGCCTTTTTTAACAGTTGTTGTTAAAAGGGAGCAAAACAATAAAGAAACAATCAAGTTTGAAACAAAGGTTAATGAAAATTCAAATATGTTTAAAGGTGACAGAAAAGTAACCCAAGAAGGTCAAGATGGTGAAAAGACTGTTCACTATGAATATAAAATGATCAATGGCGTGACAACAGAAACGAATAAGCTTGATGAAGCCATCATTAAAGAACCGGTAGCAGAGATTATCGAGAATGGAACAAAGGTTGTTCCATCCAGAGGATCTGGTCAACTTGCGTGGCCAGCGGTTGGAGGTTATATCTCTAGTCACGTTGGATATAGATGGGGAAGTCTCCATAAAGGTATTGATATTGCAAGACCGAGCAATTATACGATTAAAGCGGCTGATAATGGAACGGTTGTTGAAGCTGGATATGATGGAGGTTACGGTAATAAAATTGTGATTAACCATAACAATGGTATGAAAACAGTTTATGGACATTTGTCTTCGATTGGCGTAAGTGTTGGACAAACCGTGACGAAAGGTCAACAAATTGGTGTAATGGGATCAACTGGTAACTCGACAGGAACCCATTTACATTTTGAATTATATATAAATGGGGCTCTCAAAAACCCATTAGATTATCTATAAAAAATCAGATTCAAAACCTTCGGCATCATGCTGAAGGTTTTTTCATAAGTATAAAGAATTATGAAGGAGGGACGGATGGCCTATATCACCAATTTTTTTAACACTTCTGATGATATACCTCCCTTTTTCTGCTAAAGTTAGAGATAAAGGAGCAAGATAAAGTGAAACTTCATTCATTGTGGAATCTGTATCCCCAATGAATGTTAGTTGAGGCCCACACGATGTGGGCCACAAAGACGTTGCCACAGGACGTGGCGTTTCTTAGTCTTTGTTCTCTTAATCGGGCTTTTAATGGCAGTTGTCCCTCTTTTGGGGACTTACTGCCAGTTAATGCGGGATAAAAAGGGACAATTTGAACTATATATATGGAGACTTCTTAAAAGAGCTTTTATTTCAAAGTGAAGGAGAAAGAGCGAAATGGAAAAAGTGATTCTTGTAGTTGATGATGAGAAACCAATTGCGGATATATTACAATTTAATCTTGAGAAAGAAGGATATAAGGTGGTTTGTGCCTATGATGGCAATGAGGCATTAGAAAAGGTGGAGGAAGTGGATCCAGACCTTATTCTTCTTGACATCATGTTACCTCATAAAGACGGCATGGAGGTATGTCGTGAAGTACGAAAAAAACATGATATGCCAATCGTCATGTTGACAGCAAAGGATTCCGAAATTGATAAGGTATTAGGACTTGAGCTTGGTGCAGATGACTATGTAACAAAGCCATTTAGTACAAGGGAACTGCTTGCACGGGTAAAAGCAAATCTAAGAAGACACCAACAAATTTCTGAGGCAGTTAGTCAGGATACATCAAGTGAAATCACTGTAGGTTCTCTTGTTATCCATACTGATGCATATGTGGTAAGCAAACGCGGAGAAACAATTGAATTAACGCACCGTGAATTTGAACTCTTGCATTATTTAGCGAAGCATTTAGGTCAAGTTATGACAAGAGAGCATTTATTACAAACCGTGTGGGGCTATGACTATTTCGGGGATGTACGAACAGTAGACGTAACCGTTCGTCGCTTACGTGAAAAGATTGAAGACAGCCCAAGTCACCCAACCTGGATTGTTACAAGACGTGGAGTCGGCTATTATTTACGAAACCCTGATCAGGAGTAAATCCAAACATGAGAAGACTAGCTTTTTTTCAGTCCATTCACTTTAAATTTGCACTCATTTATTTGCTTCTTATTTTAATCGCGATGCAAATTATCGGTGTATATTTTATTGGGAAATTGGAGCTGCGATTAGTAGAGAACTTTAAAGTATCATTAAATGAACGTGTCAATATGCTAGCGTTTAGCATGGAGCAGGAAATGACTAGAGAGAGGGAGGATCCCTCTACTTTAGAAAAGGATATTCGGAACATTTTACGCGACTATGAGTCAGAGGATATTCAGGAAATCCAGGTAATAAATAATAAAAGCCGCATAATCGGAAGTTCAGATACGTACAACCAAGGCAGTGTTGGACGAAAATCAAATGTAGATTTGGTCAAACGTACGTTATTACTTGGTGACAATCGAGATGAAGTACGCCGAAAAGAATCTAATCGCGTGTATGTATCCTCAACACCAATTCGTTCCAATGGAGATATCATTGGTGCCATTTATTTAACCGCAAGGATGGAAAATGTCTATGATGATATTAAAGAAATCAACGATATCTTTGTAACAGGGACAGGAATTGCGATGGCAATTACCGCAATTCTAGGGATCTTTGTTGCCCAAACTATCACAAGACCGATCTCCGCGATGAGAAAGCATGTTGTGGAATTGGGAAGAGGAAATTATTCGAAAAAGGTTAAGGTATTCGGTCATGACGAGATTGGTCAACTAGCCATGACCTTTAATAATTTATCCAATAAAATTCAGGATGCACAGGCAACAACTGAAGGGGAACGTCGGAAGCTTTCTTCTGTACTAGCACATATGACAGACGGGGTCATTGCGACTGACAAAAAGGGTCGAATTATTTTAATAAATACGCCTGCAGAAAGTATGCTGGATGTTTCACGTGAAACAGTCCTTAATCAATCGATTGTATCTGTCTTGGGATTGGATGAACAATATACGTTTGAACAGCTTGTTCACGATATTGATACAGAAATACTTGATTTTAGTACTCATAAAAAGCAGTACATTATTAAAGTTAGCTTTTCAGTTATTAAGAAGGAGTCAGGCTTTATTAATGGACTGATTGCTGTTTTATACGATGTAACCGAGCAAGAGAAGATTGAAAGTGAACGAAGAGAGTTTGTCGCAAATGTTTCGCATGAACTAAGGACTCCATTAACGACAATGCGGAGTTATCTTGAGGCACTTGCAGAGGGTGCTTGGAAGGATGAAAAGATTGCACCGCAATTTTTAAATGTCACACAAACCGAGACTGAGCGAATGATTCGACTTGTGAATGATTTGCTTAAGTTATCAAAGCTAGATAGCAGGGACTACCAATTTTCAAAGGACTTAATCAATTTTACAAAATACTTTCATAGAATTATTGATCGTTTCGAAATGACGAAGGAGCAGCATGTGTCATTCGTACGCAATTTACCAGAGAAGCCAATTTATCTGGAGATGGATCAGGATAAGATTACACAGGTTCTTGATAATATCATCTCAAACGCCTTGAAATATTCTCCAGAGGGAGGAACTGTCACATTTCAAGTGATTGAGGCAAATGATAAGATTGTGATAAGTGTGAGTGACCAGGGTGTTGGGATCCCTAAGGAAAACATTAATCGTATTTTTGACCGTTTTTACCGGGTGGATAAAGCACGAACCCGTAAGTTAGGGGGAACAGGGTTAGGGCTAGCAATCGCCAAGGAAATGGTCGTTGCTCATGGAGGCAGGATTTGGGCTGAAAGTGAAGAAGGGGTTGGATCAACTGTTTTCTTTACTCTACTAACAGATGGAAATCAAGAGGGACTAGAGGATGATTGGGATGAAATATGAATCAATTAAAACTGCCATATTAGTCATCTTAGTGCTTTCAAGCATTATTCTTACATGGACTTTGTGGACGTATCAGCCCCAATACAAGAACCTGGAAACAGATGATCTAGTGGAGGAAGTAACGGAAAATACCGATAAGGAAGTCTTCCAAATCATTAAACCGAGTAAAATTCTCTATCATATAGAAGGTGGGCATTTTGGTACCTATAATGAGACGGAACTGAATCATGTGATGAAGGAGATTAAGCCTTGGGAGATTCATGATGTTCAAAACATTACACATTCTGTGCAAGTAGATGGTCTAGCGGGCTTTTTGGGACAAAATGGACATGTTGAAGTCTACTTCCCGGACCCTTTTCCTTTGCAGCTTTATAAAACATTCCTCAAAATTAATGATAAGGAACATTCTTTGATTTCCTTTGATCGATTTGTTATTGATGTCAATTCTGAGGACCATGGAGAAGGAATTGTGTACTTTGTTTCAACAGGTGATAATCTGGTGTATGAAGGTCGGGTTGATAGTAGGTTAACAAAAGACTTTAGAAGAAACTTCTATACAACAGCAACGAGATATCCTGAACAGATTGAATTTGAGCTTTCAGAGACAAATTCCATTTATTTGCCAAAGGACACTGCAGAAGTAAATCGTCTTGACTACTATATTGATGCAGTCGATACTAACACTTTTGTTGACCGCTTATTTGCAAAACCAAGTCTTGTCAAAAGGGACAGACTCACAACAGGAGAAGTTCATACAGATGGAACGAGACTTCTTAGAGTCTATAACAATCAGAAATATATTGAATTTATTAATCCAACGAGAATGAGCGAAAACCAGACAAATACGACAGATTTAATTCAGACAAGTATCGATTTCGTCAATGAACATGTTGGCTGGACAGACGAATACCGCTTTTTTAGCTGGAATAAAGAGAGTCAAACGACTGTGTTTAAATTATATGTCAGAAACATTCCTGTCTTTAGCGGGAAACGTCTAGCGGATATCACACAGCATTGGGAAAACAATGAGATAGCGAAATATTTCCATCCATCCATCAGCCTGCAATATGATTGGGACACGGACAATAACATTCTTCCAAACGGAGAAAAGGTTATGGAGACCATCATGAGTATGTCAGATTTCAATCCTGAACTATTGGATAGTGTGACTGTTGCTTATGAACTGAGGGAGAAAGAAGATCATTCCCAGTTAATTTCACTTCAACCGAGTTGGTTCTACAGGTATAATGGAAGTTGGAAAAAGGTCGATATTCAGGATGAGGAATTAGGGGGGAATGAAGATGGATTGGAGTAAAACCAAGTCTGTATTTATCATTACCTTCCTGATTCTCAACATCTTTTTAGGGTATCAGCTTGATCAGAAAAGGGATAGTAGTCAACTGAAAGCGATCCAGGAATTAACTATTGAAGAGGAGTTAGCGGAAGAAGAAATTAAGTTTGAAGCCTTACCGAAGGAACCGGAGGAATTAAGTTATATCAGTGGGAAGGTTCAGATTTTTACCGTGGACGATGTCAAAGGTCTTAAAAACCAAGAGGTAAACATTGAAACGGCTGGTGTGTTGAAGGGGGTATTTAAGGATCCTATTAAAATATCGACAACCGACCAAGTAAAAATTCAACAATTTGTGAAGGATAATTTGCTAGCTGGTGAGAGCTACACGGTTTGGAATGTAGATGAAGAGGCTGGGACCATTGTTCTAGTCCAACAGTATAAAAATTATAAGGTGTTTGGCCAGTCTCTCAATATTAGTGGGGTCATATATTTATATGTGAATGATGACCATGAAGTTGTATCCTATGAACAAACATTAATTCCTGAGTTTAAAGAGCATGAGCTGGAGGAGTTAATCACTCCACTCTCGACACTCGGAAACCTTTTAGATAATAAACATTTAAAATCAGGCAGTCATGTGTCTAAAATGGAAATTGTGTATTACCCACTTGTTCCTTATTCTGAATCTCAGCTATTGGCACCAACTTGGCATGTTGTCATTGATGATAAGATAGATATTTATGTAAATGCCATTGAAGGACAAATTATTTATAAGACGGAGTGAAGGACTATGGGGTTGCATTTTAGTGTGCTTGCAAGCGGGAGCACGGGAAATGCGTTCTATGTTGGGACAGACAAGCATTCCTTGCTTGTAGATGCCGGGTTAAGTGGTAAACAACTAGAACTTTTATTTAAAGAAATCAACAAGGAAATCAAGCATCTTTCAGGGATCCTTGTGACACATGAGCATAGTGACCATATTAAGGGCCTTGGTGTACTTGCGAGAAAGTACAAGCTTCCGATCTATGCGAATGAAAAGACATGGAAGGCAATGGAGCACAATATTGGAGAAATCCCAACAGAGCAGAAGTTCATTTTTCAAATGGGCACGGTAAAGACATTTGGAAATATGGATGTTGAATCGTTTGGTGTTTCTCATGATGCGGCTGAACCGATGTTTTACACGTTCCATAATGAAGGGAAAAAGGTTGTTTTGATTACAGATACAGGCTATGTCAGTGATCGAATGAAAGGTACGATTGAGAATGCCGATGCGTATGTGTTCGAAAGCAACCATGATGTGTCGATGCTGCAAATGGGTCACTATCCATGGAGCATTAAGCGACGTATTTTAAGTGATGTCGGGCATGTTTCGAATGAGGATGCTGCACTTGCGATGACAGATGTCATCGGAGACCGGACGAAACGAATCTATTTAGCGCATTTAAGTAAGGATAATAATTTAAAAGAATTAGCACGGATGTCGGTCAAGCAAACCTTGGAAAGCAAGGGGTACGTGGTTGGGGAACAATTTGATTTGTATGACACGGATCCGAAGATTCCAACCAAGCTTGCATCCGTGTAGGAAGAGGCTCATTTGATTTCTATCAGATGGGCTTTTTTATTTGGAAAAATGCTTGCCGTAACCTCAGTCCCTTGTGTTCGCTTGACCCACACAGTGTCCGAAAAAGGTGTTGATTTGGACACAAGTTAGTAGATTCGACCAATATGAGTCCAAAAGAGTGCTAGATTCGGACACAAGCCGGGAGAATACAGCAAGGAGTGTCCGAAAAAGGTGTTGATTTGGANCACAAGTTAGTAGAATTCGACCAATCCGAGTCCAAAAGAGTGCTAGATTCGGACACAAGCCGTGAGAATACAGCAAGGAGTGTCCGAAAAAGGTGTTGA
>NZ_LMBW01000004.1:43416-43558 GCF_001439915.1 Fredinandcohnia humi
GATTCGACCAAACTGAGTCCAAAAGAGTGCTAGATTCGGACACAAGCCGTGAGAATACAGCAAGAAGTGTCCGAAAAAGGTGTTGATTTGGATACAAGTCAGTAGATTCGACCAAACTGAGTCCAAAAGAATGCTAGATTCG
>NZ_LMBW01000004.1:43565-114749 GCF_001439915.1 Fredinandcohnia humi
GGCTAGGAAAGTCGTAAAAAGGGGTTGATTGGGACAGAAGTCAGTGGATTCGAACAATCCGAGTCCAAAAGGGTCCTTGTTATAGACAGGATCCTTTTATTTGGACGCACTAAGTCCAAATGAAGAGTTGATACCAATACATGAAGCATAGGTGTGCCTCATTTTTAAAGGTATAGCACTTTGCTCCTTTCAAAGAAAAACACTTGCCGTAACCAAAGTATTCTAGTAATTTGAAACTAAGGTGAAAGTGGGGATGCTATGAAAACTTTTATTTTGCGTACAGCAGGTTTGATGGTCCTTTTGGGGTTGTTTTTTCTAAATGAAGAATCAACGCCAACCGCGTATTCCATCATCATTTGTGCGGCAGTCATGACTTTATATTTTTTTCTTACAATTACACCAAAGCCCGTTTATTTATATGTGGCCATAACCATTCTGCTGCTAGTTCTTGGGGTCATTGAAACAGGGAATCCATTTACATTTTTATTGCTGATGTTTGTTGCTTTATTAGCTGCAAATCAGCTGGAAAGTAAACCATTTAAAGGGCTTATTGCTTTAACAGCAGCCTGTTTACTAGGTCTCTTTTTTATAATGGAAATTGAAATGTCGGTGTATGTTTATATTCTCTTATTCTACCTTCTTGCCCTTCAGGTTAATGGGCTCTGGACAAAGCGGGAGGTACAACGCAGCTTGTATGAGGAATTGCTTGGTGAATACCGCAAGCTAAAAAGGGTGGCGCTTGTTACGGAGGAGGAAGCTCGCTATCAGGAGAGGACGAAGATTGCTAGGGATATTCATGATTCGGTTGGGCATAAGCTTACGGCGCTATTAATGCAATTGGAGATTCTTTCGATTAAGCAAGGTCCTGAACATTATAATGAGTTAAAGGAACTGGCGAAAGAAAGCTTAGAAGAAACCCGTTTCGCGGTCCGAACCTTAAAGGACAGGGAGCATGAGGGAATTGCAACGATTTTACAGCTGATTAAAAAGCTTGAGGCTGAAAGTCATATCATCGTTCAGTTTACAACAAAGCAAGGAATCCTCACAGAGCGACTTACAAATAAACAAAGTGTCATGCTATATCGTGTCATCCAGGAAGGACTGACAAATGCAATGCGCCACGCCCATTCACGAGAGATACAGGTGGTACTTGGAAAAACGGCAGACGGGAATATGGAGTTTATCGTTAAAAACCGAATTCATAAGAAGGAACCATATAAAGAGGGGTTTGGTCTTACAAATATGCGAATGCGTGTTGAAGAATTAGCTGGAACATTAGCAGTCTATCAAACGGATGAACAGTTTGTGATTAAAGGAAAGATTCCGTTAGTGAAAAGGTAAGGGAGGGGAACTTACATGTGGAATGTGTTGATTGTAGAAGACCAGTCAATTGTGAGACAGGGCTTGAAGTTAATGCTGCAACAGGACCAACAAATAAGGGTAGTAGCTGAGGCAGAAAACGGTGAAGAAGCAATCAAAAAGATGGAGGCACATCTGATTGATGTCGTGATGATGGACATTCGAATGCCGGTTATGAATGGTCTTGAAGCGACAAGAAAAATCAAGGAACGCTGGCCAAATGTGAAGATTTTAATTCTCACGACCTTTAATGATGATGAATATGCAATCCAGGCATTAAAATATGGTGCCAATGCCTTTTTACTCAAAACATCAGATCAGAAAACATTGATAGATGCCGTCTATAGCTGCTTTCAAGGGGGGCTGCCGATTCATGAAGAGGTAATGGCGAAGGTGATGCCTCGGCTTTTACATAAGGTAGAGAAAAAGCTTGAATTGCCTTTGTCCGCTAGGGAATTGGATATTACCAGATTAGTAGGCGAAGGAAAGACGAATAAAGAAATTGCAGATGAATTATTTTTATCGATCGGTACGGTAAAAAACCATATAACTCAGGTTTTGCATAAATTGGAGCTTCGTGACCGTACACAGTTAGCTATTTTTGCAATCAAAAATGATATTACATAATAGAAATGGGTTATCCAAACAGTAGCGGATAGCCCATTTTACATTTATAAATGACTCAAGTCATGTTTTTTACTAAAACAAGTGACGCTAGACAGTGCTGTGCGGGGTCACGAATGTCTATGATAAGACTATAAAGGGGGCTGACGGAATGTTGGAGATTATTGATTTATCGAAGAAATATAAGCAAAAGTTTGCGGCACAAGGAATTAATATGTTTTTAGAAAAAGGCGAGATTGTTGGACTATTGGGTCCGAATGGGGCGGGGAAATCGACGACAATTTCCATGCTTTCATCATTAGTTGTTCCGACTTCTGGTGACGTACGGTTAATGAATGAAAGTACAATTAAACATCCGCAGAACATCCGTAAAATTTTAGGAGTGGTTCCTCAGGAAATTGCTCTGTATACAGATTTATCTGCGGAAGAAAATTTACGTTTTTTTGGAGAGATTTATCGGCTAACGGGTGCTGGGTTGAAACAGCGAATTGAAGAGGTATTGGAGCAAATTGGCTTAACCGACCGAAGAAAGGATCTTGTGAAGACTTTTTCGGGTGGTATGAAAAGAAGGCTGAATATAGGGGTGGCCTTGCTGCATAATCCAGAAATCATCATTATGGATGAGCCGACTGTCGGGATTGACCCACAATCTCGAAACTATATTTTAGAAACCGTAAAGCGTCTTAATAAAGAACGTGGAATGACCGTTTTATATACGAGTCATTACATGGAGGAAGTCGAGTTCTTATGTGACCGGATTTATATTATGGATAAAGGTCATATTATTGCGTCTGGTACAAAGGACGAGTTAAAGAATATATTATCCTCTGAAAATACAATTTCTATCAAGGTAGAGCGGGCAAAAGAGGAATTTATTCAGCTGCTTGAAGTGGATTCAACTGTTCGTCAGGTAAAGGTACAGGACCGTGATGTCACTGTTATTGTTCCAAAGGAGTATAATCTGTTCCAAAAAATTTCCCAATTTGCTGAAGAAACAGGAACAGCATTAATTTCAGTTGAAGTAAAAGCACCGACACTTGAAGATGTATTCCTTCATCTGACAGGTAGAGCGTTAAGAGACTAGGGGGTGAAGCAATGATTATTCCATTTATAAAAAAGGATCTATTAATATTACTTCGCAATCCACAGTCATTACTAACTTTAGTTCTAATGCCACTTATCCTTATTGCGATTCTTGGCTTTGCCTTAGGTGGGGTAATAAGTGGTGATGCAGAAGCGATTTCCGTCAAGGTCGCCTTCATTGATCATAGTGATGAACAAAAGGATATCGATGCTTTCTATGAAAAGGTAAAGGCCAAAGGACTGCCTCTGGAAGCAGAAACTGCGTTAATCCAAGGAGCTAATCAGCTTCGTCCTATTCAGACATTGCTAGAAGATGTGTTTGGTAGTAAGGAATTAAAAGAAATTGTCGAGCTTGAGCAGGTTGAGTCAGAGAAACTAAATGACATTAAAAATGATGACAGTTATTCTGCTGTCATTGAGATCCCTGAGCATTTTACATTAGGTATTCTTACCTCGGCTTTACTTGATGAATCTTCTACTTCGACAATCAAGCTTTATAAAAATGAAGCAAAAGAGATTTTTCCAAAAATAGTGGAGGATATCCTTGTGAATTTTCAAAAGCAGATGACGTCTATGACTGTAATTGGAAAAGCAGGAATCCAGTTAGAGGAGGTAGGTAGTAAAAATCTAGGAAAAATTGAAACAGTAACAGAACGAGAACCAATCAACGCCTTGCAATACTATTCTGTCGGGATGAGTGTCATGTTTATTATGTTTATTGCCTCTAGTCTAAGTTCATTTGCCTATCGTGAAAAACAGTTACAGGTGTTCAACCGTATTATTTTATCAAATACGTCAAGATGGTCTTATTTGGGAGGTATTTTTTTCTCAGTCATGATCATTGCAATGGTTCAGCAAGCGATTTTATATGGTGTTACCTCTCTTGTATTTGATGTTATTTGGAAGGATCTTCTCGGGTTTTTCCTCGTTAATTTGTCATTATGCTTTGCGATTGGTGGAGTCGGAGCATTGTTAACAGCATTAAACTTCCGTATAGACTCTGAAGGAGTGTCGAACTTTTTTGGGAATGTCATGGTTGCGATTTTTGCCTTTTTAGGTGGCAGCTTTACGCCGATTGGCGAAACTACATCGTTAATCGGGATGTTGGGCAATTATACGCCAAATGGTGCAGGTATGGCTTCATTATTGCAACTGCTACAAGGAGTGGAGCTTTCGGCTATTTCCCATCATATCTTTTATTTGGTTGGCTTTGGTTTGGTGATGCTGACAGCTGCTGTTTTTAGTTTTCCGAAAAGAGGTGATGCCATATGATCAGTATTTTACAGGCAAAGTTTAGATTATTTTTGAGAAAGCCAATGCTTCTGATTGGCATGACCGTGATGAGTATTGTCTTTGCCCTGTTATTAGGTGCAGCAAATTATTCATCGATCAATGTACCCATCTATACAGATATCAATAACATCGAAGAAACACCACTTTGGAAGGATTTAAATAAAACGCAAGGGTTTGAATTTACACTAGTGACAAAGGACGAAGCTAAGAAAATGGTTAGTGAAGGTGATGCTGAGGCCGCTGTGAAGCTAGAGGAGGACTCCTACACAATCGTTATTGTGACGGAGACATCCAATCTTCATCTATTAGACAGCTATCTTCAAACCTTTTATGGGGACATTTTAATGAAAGATAAAATTAAGGAGGCAACAGCCACAAGTGCCCACGTCGATTCGAATGCGATTTTAGATGAATTAAAAGAAAAGGAAGAGAACCCGTTATTCAAGATTCAGACTGCTTCCTTCCGTGGCGATGATGCGGTGATCATTGATAACCAGCTACAGACGATCTTTGGGTTTACATTATTCTTTGTTATTTACACCATTTCCTATAATGTCCACAACATTTTACAGGAGAAGACATGGGGAGTATGGGACCGGATGATTTTATCCCCTTTAAAAAAATGGGAGATGTATGCAGGCAATTTAGTTTATAGCTTCCTCATGGGATATGTTCAGGTTGCTCTCATCTTTTTAGTGTTCCGGTATGCCGTTGGGGTGGAGTTTTACGGGGGATTTGGAAAAACATTAATCGTCTTAATCCCATATGTGTTCTCAATTGTCGCATTGGCACTGTTTTTAGCCAGTATTGTAAAAAGTACGCAGCAATTCAATGCGATTATTTCACTTGTATCGGTCTCCTTGTCAATGCTAGGTGGAGCCTATTGGCCATTGGAAATTGTCAGCTCAGACTTTTTATTGAAGGTATCGGATTTTGTGCCAATTAAACATGGAATGGAGGGCTTAAAAGCCGCTACCATTTATGGAGCCTCAATGAGTGAATTACTATACCCAATCAGCATTCTGACATTAATGGGAGTAGTGTTAATCGGAATCGGAATTAATGTCATGGAACGGAAAAACACATAATTATGGGTAGAAAAAAGGCAGGGACTATCAGTCCCTGCCTTTCGTTCGTCGTAGGGTCGGGTCATTATTTCCGCAAAATATGGGTAAAATTGAATATTGAATGTTTTATCAAATGCGCCTTGGCGTATTTGCGCCCAGATTTTTTCGATCCTGCTCGAAAAATTACCTTTGAAAATCTGTGGCATCCGCCGGAGGCTTTAACTTGATTCAGCCTGGGTTTGAATCCCAACTGGATTAGTTACTCTTATTGCATTTGGCCCCACTAATAGAAGTGGGTGACTTCAGCTGAATAAAGTTAAAAAGGAGAAATGGCGGTATGGGGTATTATGATCAGGATTATGAAAATCAGAGGTCTAGACGTAGAGGAGGCCGTGGTAGTTGGTTTTTATCGGCATTTATTGGAGCGATTATAGGGGCATTGCTTGTCATTGTTCTCTTACCGACATTGTCAAAATATCATTTACTTCCATATGGGGAGAATGCCACCCCGGAAGAGGTGAATGGGCTAGATGATGTGGAGAAAAAAGCACCTATTACCGGAGAAAGTGTCCAGCAGACAATTAACGTAAATGTGACGTCTGAAATCATCAATGCTGTGAACCGTGTTAGTGAAGCAGTTGTGGGGATTGTTAATCTTCAGCAAACGAATTTTTGGTCGGAGGAAGCCACTGCAGCTGGAACAGGATCTGGGGTTGTATATAAAAAAGGAAATGGCAAGGCATTTATCGTTACGAATCACCATGTTATCGAAGGAGCTTCAGATATAGAAGTAAGCTTAAGTGATGGGTCACGGGTGAAGGGAAGATTACTTGGGAGTGATATTTGGACGGATTTGGCGGTGATTGAAATTGACGCAAGCCATGTAGAAATGATTGCCCAATTTGGGAACTCCGATTATATTAATCTAGGCGAGCCGGTCATTGCCATTGGAAATCCGTTGGGACTCGAATTTTCCGGGTCTGTCACACAAGGAATTATTTCTGGCTTAAATCGGACGATTCCGGTTGATATCAATCAGGATGGAGTGCCTGATTGGAATGCTGAGGTCATGCAAACCGATGCAGCGATAAATCCAGGGAATAGTGGAGGAGCGCTTGTGAATATCAAGGGCGAAGTAATCGGCATAAATTCGATGAAAATTGCACAGGAAGCGGTCGAAGGAATTGGTCTTTCAATTCCCATCACAAGTGCAAAGCCTATTATTGAAGATCTTGAACTATATGGTGAGGTGAAACGACCATTTATGGGAGTGGGACAACTTCGGTCACTAAGTGAAATCTCCTCCTATCATCGTATGCAAACCTTACATCTGCCAAATGACATAACAGGGGGAGTAGCTGTTTTGGAAGTGGTACGAAATTCACCGGCATCGCAAGCGGGATTACGAGAGCTTGATGTGATCGTGGAATTAGACGGTAAAAAAATTTCATCTGTGGTTGAACTGAGGAAGCATTTATACAAAAAATCGGTAGGAGACACAATGGAGGTACTATTCTACCGAGCGGGTGAAAAACAAAAGGCAACAATAAAATTGGTAAGCGAATCGATGTAGAAATCGTAAACAGGAGAGTGAGGATTCTCCTGTTTTTTTGTGGACAAATTTTCCCCGCATTAACGGGCAGTAACCCCCCTGGGTATAACTGCCCGCAAAAGCCCGATTAAAAGGGACAAAGACTAAGAACGCCACGTCCTGTAGCAACGTCTTTGTGACCCACATCATGTGTGCCTCAACTAACAATCAGTGGGGGATAAAGAAAACCCCCACTGATTGAAGTTTCACTTTATATGTTAAAATGGGTAAGATAAGAACATGTGGATAATGAAAAATAATGTGAAAAAGTTATACCCATAAATCACAAGTGGTTGTGGGTAAGATAGATGGAGGAAGTAAAAATGATTAAATGTTGTGAAGAACATATTGAATTAGCGTTAGATATGGTGGTTGATGAACATGAGGTTGCACCGATTATGACGAAAATTGAAGATGGAAACTTATCAACAACCTGTGAATTTTGTCAAAATAAGGCGGTATATGTTGTAGGGAACTAATATTCCCATACAAGATGTGGATAGAAAATGTGGATATGTGGATAAGTTTTGTGGATAACATGTTTGTATGATGTGAGTGGAGTGGGGATAAGTGTGAACATCACAATTGTGACAATTGGAAAACTGAAAGAAAAATATTTGATCCATGGGATCAATGAATACCTAAAACGATTAACAGCTTATGCGAAAGTGGAAATTGTGGAGCTTGCTGACGAAAAGGCGCCGGAAAATCTAAGCGTTACAGAAATGGAGCAGGTGAAACAAAAAGAGGGTGAGCGAATTCTTGCAAAGCTTTCGGACGACACTCATGTAATTGCTTTAGCAATTGATGGCAAAATGAAATCCTCTGAACAGCTAGCAGCGGATATTGATAACCTAGCAACCTACGGAAAAAGCAAAATTGCCTTTGTCATCGGTGGATCGCTAGGATTAAGCAAGGATGTCATGAAGCGGGCAAATGATACCCTGTCATTTTCAAAAATGACCTTCCCACATCAATTGATGCGATTGATTTTGGTCGAGCAGGTGTATCGGGCTTATCGGATTAATAGGGGGGAACCATACCATAAGTAAATGAGGTTTTTTATGAAAAAGCCGATTTCCTGCGATTGAACTCGGCTTTATTACGTAGCAAATATTAAGTTCGTTAGGATTAGTTGTACAAATCGCATATTTTCCGAGAATTTCCTCACCGTTAGATAAAACTAATTTAATATGATCATATTCAACTGGGACAATTTGTTTTACTGCTGTACGTGTTTGAACCTGAACACCTCCCATGACTGCTTTATTGTGGAGTTGGTCGATAATCGTTTGCCGGCCGACATCTAGATAATGTACACCGCCCATTACAGTCTTCAAATGGGATACAATTAATTTTGCGCTCACCTTTTCAGGAGCATGGCAATATGTCGCAAGTCTACCTAGTAGATATAGTAATGACTGCACTCTTTTAGATAGTGCTGTTTAATTAACCCATTGATGGAATGTTTGCTCAGCAAACTTTTTAGGATCAAGACTATTCATTTTAACTAAAACTGTGATCCATTCCATTCATTCCTTCCAATTCAATAACCTTGTTGAAAAAAGTCCTGAAGGAGTGAAAGGTGCGGCATATTCCATATTGTTTTCAACTAAAATACCACCTAATTTAGGCGATTTCCCATTCAGTTTAATACCAAATTCTTCGAGAATGGATTTGGCTTTTCCTTTTTTATAAAAGGCATGGGGGCCTAGATTAAAATACTGGTGATGAATCTTATTTGTTCGACCCCTCCCGCCAACATTTTACCCTTTCCTAGTATCAATATAGACAAATCGGTTTTAGTTAAATAATTAGCTGCCACATATCCTGCTAATCCACCACCGACAATATCCCATTTTTGAGTCATAAGAAAACCTCCTTTTGTTATTTCATAACTCAAGACGACGAAGGGTGAAGATATGTGACAATATTTCATTTGAATTTCCAGTATCACTGTTTATCATACGTTACATTAATAAGAAGTTTGCTGGATTTACCTGTCCACTATAAACAGCTGAAATTTATTATTCCATACCCTTCTCTTTAGCTCGTTTTATAGCTTCAAATCGATCTGCAACTTGTAACTTATTATAAATATTTGAAACATGGTTTCTGACTGTTTTTGAACTTAAACCAAGTCTTTCTGCGATACCTTCATTTTTAGTCCCCTGAACAATAAGGTTTAAGATTTGTCTTTCTCTACTGGTCAGTTCTGGAAAGGCGATATTTCCCTGACTTTTGCTTATGTAATTAAAGTAGTGTATGAGTCTCGCCGCAATGGACGGACTGAAAATTGCTTCGCCACTTGCAATTGCACGAATGGCACGAAGGGTCTCCTCTTGACTAGCACCTTTAAGTAAGTAACCTTTAGCACCTGCTCTCATAGCAGCAAATACCGAATTATCGTCCTCGAACATGGTGAACATAATGATACCTATGTGAGAGTTTTTAGCGAGTATTTCCTTTGTGGCTTCAATACCGTTCATATTAGGCATCTTTATATCCATTAAGACAATATCAGGTTGTAGCGAGTTTGCTAGAGTAATAGCCTCTTCTCCTGAAGTAGCCTCACCGATGATTTCAAAGTCCGAAATAGAAGTAAGTAAATTTCTTAAACCATCACGAAACAAAGTGTGGTCATCGGCAAATAAAATTTTTATTTTTTCCATAACTTAGCCCCCTAATCCATAATTGGAAACATTGCTTGGATACTCACACCTTGCTCAGGAGTAGAAATGACATGAAAAGTTCCGTTCAATTCCTCAGTCCTTTCTCGCATAGAGGCCATCCCAATCCCCTTTTTTGAATTTAAAGAAATCCCTTTACCGTTGTCCGTAATTTCAATTTTAATGAAGTTAGTCATGGTTATTTTAAGTATACATTCCGTTGCATTTGAATGACGAATGACATTAGAAATCGATTCTTGAATAATACGATATGTAGCAATTTCTATTGCTGGTGGTAATGTGGATACACTAGGAGGAACAAAAACCTGAAAGTTTATTTCACTATGACTGTATTGCCTAATGAATTCATTAATAGCAAATGTGAGACCTAATTCATCTAGGATAGGTGGTCGTAAATCGTAGACAAGTTGACGAATGTCATTTATAGCATCTTTTAATTGGGTATGGGTAGTAATCAATAGTTCTTCGCCAGCTTTATGGTTTATTTTATATAAATTACGCGCAGCCTCTATATTCATTCCTAAGCTTGCAAGTTGCGGACCTAAACCATCGTGAAGGTCTCTTCGGATTCTCTTTCTTTCCTCTTCACGGGCCTTAACAAGATTTTCTCTAGACTTCATTAAATCTGTTGTTACTTTTACTGAATACACAGCAATACCTACTTGACGTACAAGATCCTGAATCAGGCGTTGTTCGTAATCAGAGAACCCCTCGTTTGATGTCCTTGTTCCAAGAACTAGCTCTCCAACATCCTCTTTCTGATAAACTAAATTTATTCTCTTTGCTGAGGTATTCAGCTTGCCATATTCAGCAGCTAACTGAAAAGAATTTTCTGTATAAAGATAGATGGCTGCGTAAGGCAGTTTTAACACCTGACTAATGGTTTCAACAACGGAAGAAAGAACAGTTCTAGTATCCGATGTTGCTTCCAACTTTTGACCTAAAATGGACAAAGCAGCATAAGGAGAACGACTTTCTCCATACATTAAACGGTTAATAGCAGATTGTAATTTCCCTTTTATCGGTTGGAAGAGTATGACGATGACGCCTACGGCAATAAAAGAAATGAAAAAACCTGCTTGCTGAAATATTGTTCCAAGTATTCCGATAATGCTTGCATAGATGATAGCTACAAGACTACTTAACATGATATATAGAACAAAACGGTTAATATATATGTCAAGATTCCACAACTTATATTGCAATATACTAATAGCTAAAGAAACAGGTATGACTATGATTGTGATTAACAACAAGGGAGTAATAACTTTTAAAATAGCAGTTTGTTCATCACCAAAAATACCTACCCAACCAATGTGTAAAATAATGATGATAATGCTAACAAGTAACCATTTTGCTTGTTGTTTTTGAACTGAGTTCGATACCGTTCGAAAACGATAGAGTTGCGCGTAAAAGACCAGTAAATAGAAACCCATCCACCCAACAATATCAAGCCAAAATGGCCATAATTCTGGATTTAAAATGGATTCAGGCATGAAAATTCGACTATATGAAAATATAATCCACAAAGCTGCAATGCCAATGGTCCATTTAGGCACAAATCTCCCATCGGGAAATATAAAAAGAAAAACAACTATCCCAGAAGCTACAAAGTCAATATAGTTTGTCATCAACATGATAGTGGGAAAAGCTTGACTTAATGTATCCATACCAAAATTAGCACCATAGGCGATAATGATCATAGAAGTAAATGTGATAAACTTATCAGAACTTTTTTTCAAAAATAGAAAGATACCAGCAGAAAAAAAACCAAACCCAATAATAAAATTCATTATTGTTTTAAACCAGGCATAGGAAATGAGGGAGATCCCAATAGTTTGAAGTTCAGCGGATTCTTCCAAGGTTAATTGACCAAAGTCTATACACCCGCTTGTAGGACAAGGTACTTGATAAATGGTGTTTTGTATGAAGAGACTAAAATAGAAGAGCCCAACTGATATCAGGGCCGTAGTTATCCATATGAATTTTATAATATTGTTTAGCGTTTTGTTGAAGTCTTTATTCCTCATTAGGAAGATTCTCCATCCTCATTGTACTTGAATGCAATCTTTCTGTGGCTAATTACACTATATATATTTTGGCAAGTAGGATGTATTCCTTCTTACATGTTAAAATCCACCTCGTATGAGATGGATTGATAAAATATGGTAAATTTTATAAAGTTGTTATGAAGTTATAAGTTAGGATATTTTGCATCGTTTCCTATAATAACTTCTGTTTTTGTTCTTTTGTAAACAGCAGTACTCAACCAAATAATAGCTATTGCCCAGAAAATCCCCCCGAAGTAACTAATAAAGCCTAATGGAGTAGCAAAATCTAAAAAAAGTGATACAGCGACTAAAACTGATGGAATTACAGGAAGGACCTTCAATTTGGCTAAACTGATCCCAAAATAAACCCATCCAATAAATAATAGAAGTAAGCTGAACATCAAGCCCTCACCTGAAGGAGTTGGCCATGTGGAAGCTAATTCTACAGCATGAACTTTAAGCATTGGGGATACAAAAGTGACAGTCCACATACCTCCTACTTCGAGCATGCTGCCGATGAATAAAACGATAAAGCTTATAAATAGATTTAGACTTGCTTTAATTTGATACGAATATAAAAAGACTGCAATCATACCAATTAAAATAAGGATCATACCTAATACATTAATTAACCCAACAATTACAGCTACTCCCATTGTGTCATGACCCAGCAGATATTGATATCCAAATCCAAATGTTGCCAAGATTGAAAAAAACCCACCAATAATTGAGAATACAGCAAGCTTTCTTAGTAAATTATTATTCATTTCAAACCCCCTATAAAGTTTAATTAAAGGGAGTATATCAAAGTAATGTCCCTAAGTTCATGGGAGTCCTGTCACTTCAAACAGGGATATTTACAAGTAATGTGAAAAGAGTTGAACAAACATCAGAGTTTTTTTCTTGGGGATATATTGAGGTGGTGTGTATAAAGTTATGATAATTGGATGCTCCATACGTTGAACCGTATGATAAATAAATATAAACAATTAAATAGCACTTAAGTCAGAATGGCCAAGTGTGTTGGTGTAAGCAGTTAAAGAAGGATTTACTACTTCTTTGGTAATGAAAACTAGAATTATTACAACCATTTTGTTCATCGGTATGGGGTTTCTTCTCGGGTCAATAATAATTAAGAATGAACGCAGCTTAAACACATCAAGTTGAAAGTTAAACAAACTGTTATAATCTGAAACCTTATCCATTCAAGGGTATTAAAAAATAAAATGGTCATTATTTTAAGGCAATATAAAAACCTCATTTAGATGCATAATGGGGAACCATACCATAAGTAAATGAGGTTTTTTAGATAAAAAGCCAAAAATGAACAAGTTATGAATAAAAAACTTGTTCATTTTTGGCCTATATAAGGAAGGTCAGCATCTTTTTACATTAACTGAGCCTTTTTAATTAAAAATGAAAGGAAAAGTAAATGTAACGAAGGCCGCCCAAAGTCCGTAGACTGGCAAATACTTAGTAACCGCATCTTGGATAGTTGAAGGTCCAGTTTTGTTTTGTAGAAAACGCATATAGGAGGCCATAATCCAAATTAGATTTCCCCAGATAAGTATGTTTACGCCTAAAACAGCAAGTCTGTTTGGCGTAATCCCATAAGAAGAAAGTCTGAATACTATGGCGGACAAAGCCACACTGTCAATGATAAGAGCAAGAACAATTAGGGCAAAATTTATATAATCAGAAATGTTCTTTTTCTCGTCTGTGCCGCTTTCTGTAACCGAAAATATGGTAACAGCCAAGACACCAAGGAGTATTCCGTTAAAGGCGATTAGGAAATTTCTGTCCAAGAATGGATTTTTTCCGACCGAAATTACTGTTATTAGATAGACCAACAGTGTGGCTAGGACAAGTGGACTAAAAATTTTAGCTATATATGGTGTAATATTCTTAGCGAGTTTAAGATTCATTGATACCAGGTAGGTAGCCACAATAGCAAGTGCGGTAGCACCAAATAACACGATATTTCTAAAATAGAATTCTTCTATATCCAAGTCGACAATGCTAAATAACTGCATGGTTAATCCTGCTAGAAGCATTCCGCTAATAGCCATGCTGGCGTAGAGTATGCAAAATTCCAAATTGAATTTAAGAAAGGCTAATCTTGTGCTGCCTTTTGAATATTCATTTCCTGTAAATGCAAGTCCTATCAATCCCCATAAGAATATGGGAAGGTGCAAATATGCAAGGATAGTACTGTCATTTTCATTTAATGGCAACATATTAAGATACAACCCGGGGATTAGGAACAATATTGCAAGTGTGTAAAGAACCTTTTTTTGGGGTTTATTTTTGTATACAAAATAGACTGCAATAAAGGGAAGGATCCCAAAAACAAGGTTTATTGGGGCAATTATTTGCTGTTCGACATAATGGAAAATGATCCTGGTGCTTATCCCGGCAAGAATGGCTAAAATGCCCATGAATAAGAAATCTTTCTGAAGCAAGGAAGCTTTTTCTGTATGTTCCGTCTCCTTGAATTTCAATCTTTCATACCAAACAGCAAGAACCTGCGAATCAGGATTTTGTTCCCATGCGTGTAAGAATGACTTTTTAAAGGCTTTGGGGTCATTTCTAAACATTCTCTCTAACTCATGGGGGTTAGTAATATTTTCGATAATCAAATTGTTCATGTCCATGGTTATACCTCCCATAATGATTGTTTTATTAAGTCCTACTTTCCTTCACTATGTTTATTAATCAACCTCTTTTACTAACACACATCAATATTAATTATAATTGCCCTTTAAAAAAGTGTTTCTTGTTTCATGAAAAGCACATCTCTTGAGTATTGTTTATTAGATATTAACATATTATTTATCGGTAAACAATAAATTTTTATTCATTTTTATAATACTTTTGTTGTTAGTTAAGTTGATTTAGGGAAAAATAAAAAGCATTCCTCTTTAAGAAGAAATGCTCTATATGGTGATTTTCATGAGCCTCAATTGAATTACTGATAGATCCATCACGGTGAACCGTATCATAATTAGAGGTAAAGGATGGAGATTTCGCTCATATGCTTTCTTGTATAGCATTTACTTCGTTAAGCTATGTTCCAATATTCTCTACAATCTATCAATTGGATTTATTAGTTCTTTGGAACCACAATATCGTAAAGTCCTTGGGAGGGACTATGTAATAATTTATCTTGTTGTTTTAGCATAAGTAACCACCAAAACTTCTGTTATAAAAGAAAAACACATTGGGGAATCCAGTGTGTTTTTCAGTAGCTTCTCAAATGGAAAAGGTATCTTTTTTACTCAGGCTTAAAATCTATAAATTCGTCAATAGTTTCAGGGGTATGTTTACCTTCTTTTCCTTGGAAAAGGTCAATATTAACGGTCACATCCATACATCCGAGATATTTTCCGTTTTCATCTCGTACTGCCATGAACATTTGGTAAATTTGACCGGTTTCACCGGAACGTTTTGGGAACCAAAATTCCCATTCGTCACGCTTTCCTGAATGAAAATCATTCAACAATTTTTCAACGTGGTGAGCCACTTTTGGGTGAAGCTCAAGCACATGGCGTCCAATCGCTTCTTTACGACGACCATGTACGCGGTTTGGATTATTTGAATACCAGCGGAAAATATCGTTGGCATCACAAAAACCCATTTCAAATGGTAAAAGATTAATAATTGAATCTAAAGTGCTTGCTTTAATTGCACCAGTTTCAAAATTAATGACAGCTTCGGGACTAATTAATTCTGACAATTTTTCTTTAGGCATTTAAAAAACCTCCATTATATAATCTCCCTTTATGAGAAGAATAAAATAGTACAAATAACAGTGAGAAAAAAGTAGGCCACTTCTAGGTGATAATTATCTAACCTCATTAATAATGCTAGCATTAATAACTATGGCGCATTGTGATTTATCTCACAATAACCGTTTTTATCATTACTTGTAATTGGGGGACTGGCCATTTTCAACACTTCAAAACCGAGATTTATTAAAACGAGATAAACCCTGCTACGACTGAAGCCTCTACAATCACTCCCATGCTATAATTCCGTGATAGTTGCTCACTTTGACCGATATTTGGTTCTTTTCGAAGCTGCCTTTAAACAGTATTCTGATACAGTAGAATTTCAAAAAATACTAACTGATAAATGAGGAATTACCATTTTAAAAAAATATAATTATAACAAAATAAGTAATTTACTTACTTATATGAGATAGTTTAATATTATTATGCTAGCTAAATTTTTTAAAAGGGGGGAAGATTCAATGAGTAGTGAGTTTATTGTCGGTTTATTAGAAATTATTCTTATTAATATTATTTTAAGTGGAGATAATGCTGTTGTAATTGCTCTTGCTTGTCGTAATTTGGATGCAAAATATCAGAAAAAGGCTGTGGTTCTAGGCAGCGTTGGGGCAATAGTACTACGGGTAGGGTTAACATTTGTTGCTGTTTATTTATTACAGATTCCGTACTTGAACTTTATTGGTGGTATTTTGCTATTATGGATTGCTATTAAACTATTAAAAGGCGAAGAAGAAGAGGATATTAGTGGAAGCTCAAATTTAATGGGGGCTATAAAGACAATTATTATTGCTGACTTAGTTATGAGTTTAGATAATGTTGTTGCGGTTGCGGGTGCAGCAAATGGAAACATGCTACTAATTCTAATTGGACTAGCTGTTAGTATTCCATTAATCATTTGGGGAAGCCAACTTTTAATGGCCATTATGGATAAGTTCCCTATTATCGTTATTTTGGGAGCGGGACTGCTAGGATATACGGCTGGTGAGATGATCTTAGGTGATAAGGCGATTGGCCAGTTCTTTGAAGGGCTCAGCCATAGCTTTCATATTATTTTGCCTATTATATTGGCTATTTTCGTTGTGGTTGTCGGTAAATTTAAGATACATTTTCCAAAAGAAGCTCATCAAAATAATTAATAATAATTATGTAAAGGCTTGACTATTTGATGTCGTTGAAAAGAGCGACAATAGTTAAGCCTTTTTACGGTGAATCGTACCATAAATTGAAGCAGTTTTTCATTAATAAAAAACAAAGGGACGGTCCAACTCTAGAATGGTGGACCTTTTTCCCAATTGGGTAACAGCTCGAAGACAACTGAAGCGGAAGGATCAACTTTTTTCACATCCTTTGTAATCCCCATCTGGTTTGACAGGTGGGGATTATTTACGCTTACTTCTAAACCCCTGAGGTTATCTTAATAGATTAAAAGTGGAATGTTATCAAAAAAAGTATATGTAAACAGCGAATGTTTAGATCTAATAAAAAGCATACAAAAAGTTAATAGTACCTTAACAATTATCTGGTTTAATTGAACAGTAAACTATAAATCTACTTGGAGGGTTTATTAGATGATTAATAAGAAACTTGTGAAAACAGGAGCTACTTTAGCACTTGCTTTAGCTATAACAGTTCCAGCATTATCACCGACAGCAGCGGCTGCTAAGGATAATAGTAAAATAGAATTTGTTAAATTTAATGGAATGAAAGCACCATCTACTATTGATGACATGGTGAAAACATATACAACTGCAACCGTTGATGTGAAATATAGCAATGGAAAAGTAAAAACATTTCCTTTGTCTTATAACTACCTTTTTAAATCAGAAGATAAGGTCGCAACAGTTAAAGGTGAAAAAATCCCTGCAGGTACACCAATTGATGTGAACAGAAATCCAATTATTGATCCAAGTAGTGCAGATGGAAAATACTTTGTTTCGGATGCTCCGGATTCAAATAGTTTATTAATGCCTATTGATGGAAAACTTTATATGGTTACACATTATGAATATCAAACAATTGATGCTGCTGGTCAATCAGCTTACGGTTTAGTACCAGCATCTATGTCATTAACTGAGTTGAAACAGGACAAAAAAACAGGTGAACTTAAACCTGTCAATGTTGAAAAAATCGACTTTTCAGCGGTAGATGGACTTTGGATTCCATGTAATGGATCTTTATCACCTTGGAATACACACTTAGGTTCTGAAGAGTACGAACCAGATGCACGTCTTTTCTTAAACCCAACTTCGAAAGTAAGAAGTCAAGTTGAAACTTTCGCACAATTCTATTTCGGAGATAAAGCCAAGGCTAATCCTTATTTCTATGGCTACACTCCTGAAATTACAGTAAATAAGAAGGGTAAAACATCGGTTGTAAAACATTACAGTACAGGGCGTTTCTCTCATGAGTTAGCTAAAGTAATGCCTGATAACAAAACTGTATTTTATGGTGATGATGGCGGTAATACTGGAATGTTTATGTATGTAGCCGATAAAGCAAAAGATTTATCAGCGGGTACACTATATGCAGCGAAATTTAAACAAACAGGAACTGAGAATGGTGGTTCAGGAGACTTAGAATGGATTAACTTAGGACATGCAACGGATAAAGAAGTGAAAAATATTATTGACAGTGGGATTACATTCAATGATATTTTTGAAACTTCAGATGCTCCTAAAGAAGGTTTTACAGCTATAAAAACATACTCAAATGAAGGGAAAATTGAGTACCTCAAACTAAAACCTGGAAAAGAAAAAGCAGCAGCCTTCCTTGAAACCCGCCGTTATGCTGCGATGCTTGGTGCTACTACAGAATTTAACAAAATGGAGGGTTTAGCACTAAACGAAAAGGATAAAAAAGTTTATATTGCAATTTCTGATCAAAGCAAGGCGATGGAAAAAGATTCAACAGGAAAAGATCCAGCAGACCATATTCAATTACCAAAAATTAAATCTGGTGTAACCTATCAATTAGACTTGCGAGGCGGCCAAAAAGATAGCAAAGGAAATGCTATTAATAGCTCGTATGTAGCACCATCAATGTCTGGGTTGGTAGTAGGGGAAGACCTTCCTAAAGCTGATGCATATGGAAACACTGCAAATGTAGATAAAGTAGCGAATCCAGATAACTTAAGTTACTCTGAAGCAATGAGAACTCTCTTTATAGGAGAAGATAGTGGTGCCCACACAAATAACTTCGTTTGGGCTTATAATGTTGATACGAAAAAATTAGATCGTATTTTATCTGTTCCAGCTGGAGCGGAAGCAACTGGATTATTCGCTGCTGATGACCGCAATGATTTCTCATACATTTTCAGTAATTTCCAGCATCCTGGTGATGAAGTGGATGGTAAGTCAATTACAGCTGTTAATAAAGAAGAACTGCTTAAAGCTATTGACGAACAAATTGGAATTAATAAAACAGGCGGTATTGGTTATATCTCTGGTATACCTTCTTTAACAAAATATAATAATGGTAAATATCAAAAAGACTTAGAAATAGGTAAAAACGGAAAATAAGCATAGGTAAGTGAACGAATACAAATTTATGTATCAGCACCTGATGTAGCAGGAAATATATGTGCTTTCAGTAAACCGTACCATAATAGGTGCGGTTTTATTCCATTTGTAAATCATTGATATATTGCTTATATATAATTATATTAAAACGTAAATTGAGACACCTGTTCTCCGCCGATTATAAGCCCGTCTATTTCTTGAAAGCCCATTTTCTCGTAGATGCGTTTTGCATGTTCATTACTTGGTTCATATGAAAGTGTGATAGTTTGATGGTGGTTTTCTTTAATATTCTTAATATCGTCTATCAGCAGTTTAATTGCCTGCTTTCCATATCCTTTTCCTTGATGTTTTTGATCAATCATCATGCGGTAAATCCAGTATTCATGGTCATCCTCGTCAATTCCATATAGTGTGAAACCTATCATTTCATCGCCAAGATAGATTCCTTTTGCATGGAAATTTTCAAGAAAATTTAACTGGGCGAGTGATACCGCATTAGATGCCACAAACTTCACTTGGTCTTCTCGGACACGAAGTGAAATAGCTTTCACCCAATTATCCTTTGTAATCATTTTTAAATGTAACAATTTTCATATTTCCTTTCCGCTAACAACCAATTAGTAAACCAATATAGATTAACTTTTTAACAAAACATTCTTCTATATAAGGGTTAATTACAAAATTTTTACGATTATTTTTGTTGTGCCGGAGCCTTTCCAACAATATTTAACATAGTTACTACGTTGAGGGGGGTTAGTCCCTTTTTCATCACACAAACAAAGCCATCACAATTTTTCCCTTGTGATGGCTATTACGTCAGTTGATGGCAGGATTTAATAGTAGTTTCCATACTGCGGGTATGAATAATTTGGATAGGCTGGGTTTAGCCCGTTAATATAAATGATGGTGGTTACACTGTGTTCACAAGAATCTTTGTAACTTTAGTGATGAGTAGTTCATTTATATAAAGTTCGCAATTTATAAAATAACCATGACCGAATAATAGATTCATTAGAACGATGAGATGCCACTTTATTTCTAAAGTAAAAATCGCTTGGCTCTATTTCTATTTTTACAATTGGTGTTACAGCTGTCATGCTAATCCATTCATTAAATTGGATGGTATCATCGCCGGCAATATGGGAGAAAGAATCTTCTGGTAATAGATAAATCATGCCAGAAATCCAGGGATCATTTAAAAGTGTAGGCTTTGTTAACGAGTAAAAGTGAAACATTTTTTTGTTATTGGTAGAAATGGATCCATTTCTAATATCTCCAATTATTTTTTTCTTGTCCAAGGTTGCATAGAAAGAGGACCAAATCGGATCTTTAGTGGCAAAAACTGCTGTTGTCTTTTTACCATTAAATAAGGTTTGTTCACGTGGTTCAAAGGAATTTATTTGCTTATTATTTGAGCCGTGCAAAACGATTGACTTGTGAAGCGACAAATAACGAAGAAACTTATATTTAGGGGATGAAATGTTGTAATCAATAAGTTTATTCGCCTTTTCACAAGAGCTTTCAAACAAATCATTAAATCCTTTTTCTTCTTCCTTAGTAAACATTATTTCTGGTGAAGGATAGAACAAGAATTCAAAAGAAAATTAACAAATGCTGTTTTCAACATCATCAATCCTTTGTCACTAAAATCATATTCGATAAAAATGTATTAATACCATATTAAAGGCTGAACTATACAGTTTACATATGAGAATAGAGGTGCCTGTCCCCGGATAATTTAACGTGTTAATACGTTGAGGGTCAGGCACCTTTTCTTAAGAAAATCTTGATTCAATCCCGATACTCTTTTTAAAAGCGGTCTCCTTACATCCTTTAAGCACCATATCCATCGACTAATCTCCGGCTCAATACCTGGCAATGGTACTACGAATAAATTATCTCTCATCTACGTTGTAACAGGTGCGGTGAACCTTATCAGATTATAAAAATGCATCTAAACCTAAACAAAGAAAGAGAAAGAGAGTCATTGCGCATCCAGCTACAACGCTTTTTCCTTTGCGTTTAGGACTAGACGTCTGGATTGCATATCTAAAATAAAAATAGGACCCAGTGGCAATGAGAAGAAATTCTATAAGGAAGCTAACAGAAACAAATTCCCATAGGCCGAAACCAAGAAGCGGGAAATTACCCAAATTTCCAGGAAGAATTGGCATATCTGGCCTATGAACAATTAAATCAAGCATCCAATGGCTAAATGCAACTAGGCCTATAATCATTCCTGATTTTTTACCCCAAAATCCGCCAGCAAGACATGCTGCTACAACACTTAATAATAGTGCCCCGACTAAAGAATGAGTGTAGAATGCATAAATTAACATCCTTGCATAACCACCTTCACCAATTGGCTCCATTGACTCAACTCCAGCTAAACTAAATGGAATAAACGCAATATCAAGCAATTGTGTGCTGGCCAATAGTGACCAAAGTGGTAGTTCTGGAGTTTTACTTTTTATTGCAGCGGCTACACCAAAATGCCCAGCAAACATGTGAACATCCCCCTTAAAGAAATTAGGTTAATAGTAGAGATAATCTGGCACTTATAATTATAAAGTGTCAGATCAGGGAATGTTCAAGAATACATAAAATTTTACAAAATTATAACAATGGAAAAATAACTACTTCTGAAAAATAAATAGAAGCCTTTAATTGGAAAATATCGGAAGAAACCTAACGTAAATGCATCGGCCTCCATGGAGATTATTTTTTAACTGAAAGGTTCATAGAATTGCAACAGGTGCTTCATAGAATGGACTATCCTTGGAGGGGGTAAAAGGGTATGAAGAAGAACTCTTTATCAGAAAAACCGTAACCTTTTTTATTTGTTGAACTTGAGGTCCTATTTAAAAAGCTTATATGAGAAAAGTAACAGCACCCTCTTATTGGATGGAGGGTCAATAAGAGGGTGCCTGTAACCACCCGAGTTTTGTCGGGTTTTCCGACATTATTTAGGAAGTGACAGGCACCAATAAAAATTATTCAAACTCTATTGTTTATTGTATTGCTTTACGTACTCTTTCGACCAACCACATGCTTAATACAATCATAATCAAACCGAAACCAGTTAACATCCAAGTAAAATATGGCGTTGCTGTACTCGGTAATTTCTTACCTTCCTCTGCACCTTGATTGGAATCATCTTTCGCGTTATCCGTATTTTTTCCATTATCATTTGCTGGGGCTTGATCTTTACCCTTAATAGAAGGATTGTCCACTGTATGATCATTATCCTCAGTAGAAGGATTGCCTCCAGTATGATCTTCATCCACAGCAGGAGGATTGTCACCATCTGGATTCTCACCGTTAAGGTCATCCTCCTCATTATTGCTTCCGTTATTACTGTTATCCTGATCTTCAGGAGTCGCCTCTTGTACTGTGAAATGGATGGAATACGTTTGTTTTGTATCTCCATCTTCGGCAGTAACCTCAATCACTGCAGTACCTGGTAACGAATTTACTTGAGTAATTACAATATTCGCAGTAGGTTCTTCCGCCATGGCAGTGACAATTGGTAGAGTAGTTGTCCCTTCTGGTAGTTTCACTTGATATTCAAACAAACCATTATTAAAACCAGCTAAGATTTCACCGTTCACTTTTAAATTGCTTACGTTTGCGTTGGAAGATAATTCAGGTGATGCCACCGCTTTAAATTTTGGATAGCCATTTCCTTCCTCTACTTCCCAAATATTTTCAAAATCCCAGTCAACATACGTTGATTTTTGCATCAATTCTGCAGTTGTTTTGGCCATTCCGCAATCATCGTTTGCTTTACCATAACCGCACTCTTTAGGTGTTTGTCCTGCTTTTTCGATATTCCAGAAAGAATTGAAAATATCTCCTGTTGTAAGGTCGGCGATGAAGCCTCCAACCATTCCATTTTCGTTATTTACTGATACAGTACCAGTATAATACGTTTTATCAATCGTAACGGGGATTGAACTCGAGCTGCTAAATAGGTTTCCAACAAATCCTCCGACCTTATCATTGCCCGTAACATCTGCTTGGACATAGGAATTGTAGACACTCACTCCCGTAGATCCTGCTATTCCACCGACGTATCTGGCACCATTAATTTGACCAGTAACAAAACTATTGCGAATAAAGCCATTACCACTCATGTAGCCTACGATTCCACCAGAGTAGTTTTTCCCGATAATGTTCACATTAGTTAAGCCGATGTTCTGAAAATATGAGCCCCAAATACCGTAACCAAAGAGACTAGCGAAGTCTTCATTTGGTCTGTCGATCCAAAGTCCATTAATGATATGACCTTGGCCATCGAATGTACCTGCGAATCTAGAATCAAGCTCACCAATCGGTCTCCATCCTTTGCCGTCTTCTCCATGGAAATCGGTTAAATCGAGATCATTCATTAATACATAATGAGCATTTTTATCTAAGCGCATCTTGTTTAGATCTTCTATTGAACCAATTTTATATGGATCTGCTACTGTACCTGAACCAGACATAAGTTGATTTGCACGGTTAATCTTGAGTGTGTAAGTCTGGGTATTGATTTGGTCTGCAGCAGTCACAGTGATAACAATCATATTAAGTCCTACACTTAAGTTAGGATTACCACTTACTTCAACTGTAGCCTTATCTTCCATCTTCATGGTCGTAATGTCAGCATACGAGATGCTATAAGGTACTGTTATTTCATACAAATCCTTATTAGGTGAAAAACCATTTACTAGCTCGTCATTAATTTTAATCTCTGCTAAATTTGCATTAGACGATGCAGGAGGTACGGATCCGCTTAACAATGGGTAATCCTTACCTTCATCAATTTGCCAAGTATAATCAAAATCCCAGTTATTATATGTTGCTTTCTTTTTCATTACGGCAGTTGATTTGCCTATTCCACCAGCGCTGGCTGCTTGTCCAGATGTATCAAGATCCCAATAGGAATCATTTGCACTAGCTGAGTTAACTCCGATTAGACCTCCAACATCTGCGCTTCCCGTTACTTTGCCGGCAGAGTACGTATTATTTACAGATGAGGAGGCATTTCCAAAGAGTCCTCCAACTATTTCATTGCCGGTAACATCAACCCGAGCAAAACTATCGGAGACCGGATTTTGAACATGTCCAGCTAATCCTCCTACATATCTAGCTCCTTTGACAGTACCTGTAGCGTAGCTGTTTTTAATCGATCCACTACCTGAACTTTGATAGGAGACTAAAGCACCAGTATAATTTTTCCCTACAATATTTACATTCTCCAGTGCAACGTTTTTAATTTTCGCATTTGCACCTGTATAGCCAATAAGTGCATTATGATCGGAATTGGGGCGATTAATAGTAAGCCCATTAATAATAAAGCCATTCCCATCCAGTGAACCCAGGAACCGGGTTGACGAACCTCCAGTATTATCGATTGGTAGCCAGCCTTTGCCGTCTCCTGCATCGAAATAAGTTAAATCAATGTTTGCCCCAAGTTTGTAATGAGCACTTGTATTATTTCGGATGTTATAGAGATCCTGAGCCGTCATAATCATATACGGATTATCCTCTGTTCCAGCACCCTCCATGACTGCACTAGGATCTGGTTTAAGTACTCTTGATTTAATGATAAACGTATCAGCTACTTCTCCGAACTCACATTGCGATCTTTCTGTACTATGAGAAGGTCCACAAACAAATTTAGCTTTAATTTCATCCTCTTCAAAATCAAGATTTAATGCGCCCATATGAAGTAAGCGGAAAGCAGACCAAGGTGGAGGTGTACAGTTTTTAAAACCACACTCTGAACCATCTTCACTGTACAGCACGGATCCACCAGATCCTACGAGTACGTGGTGCACACCAAAAGTCTTAGTTGGGTCAGTGCGTTCGTAATGATGATCATGGGCCATCAGATTTAGAACGAATTTCGGATGTTTCTTCGCTAAATCCTCCATGATTTTGGCAAGGTCATCGTTACCGCCATGCATACCGCTAGAATAGGTCGGTCTGTGTCCATAAGTGACAATAAATTTGATATCGTTATTATTTCCTGCGTCTTGCATTATCTCATCAGCTTCGCTACTCCAATTCTTCCAGGTAGCGTTTGCATAAGGTTCGGGATAACCTATAAAACGTGTATTTCCATAATCAAACCAATACCAATCTCCAGGAATACCATCCGTAGGTCTACCTGTCAACCCTGGAGATACTTGTGGATTGGGTAAGTCGAAACGCCCTTTGTAATTTGTTAGGTCGTCGGCTGAGCTTTGCCATTCATGATTTCCCCAGATAGGCATATAGGGCACATCTCTACTCCATTTCATCACATCATTGAAATGAGTGTTTACAGATTCAAGACCATGCTGATCAGCATAAGTAAAGTCTCCTAATCCTATAAATATATCAGGATTCAAAGCAGCAATTAAATCATTCATTGGTCCAGATGCGGGATAGTTCCTAGTAGATCCAGCATCACCATCTGTTACAACTGTGAAATTTGAACTTCCTGTATGTGATGCAGTACTAAAAGTATAATCAATACCGTCATCAATTGTGTAATGATAGGTTGTGTTTGGTTTCAAACCAACTAATTTCGCCTCGCGAAAGACACCATCCACAGGGGTTCTCGGTTTAACGATCGGCTCCCCAGCTTGTACAACTTGATCATATTCAGTTGTCTCTCCGAATTGAATCGTGTCAGGGCCATATACCCAATCAAAAGTTACTGAGTCAGGACCTGTAATCGTATAATGGATCTGCTCAGCTTTCTTTTCTGATTCACTTGCAGATGCTGTAGGGGGATCGTTAGTCGGTCCAAATCCCAAACAGCTAACTAGGATAATTAGGCACAATGAAATCTTGCCAAAAAGTCTTAACATCTGTTTGTTCAAAATGTACACTCCTTCAGTATGTAAAATTTGTAAACCAATAGAATAATAGCATTAGAGTGTAAGGGGGGTGTTGAATCTTGGTAAATGTTTTGTTAAGAGCTTTCACATCATTCCCCGGGTTTGGCAAAATTACTTGGTAGTTTCGACATTTTTGGGAGAGTGACAGTGGAATGCGCCCATCCTAGCAGACTACCTCTAAATCTTTAAATAGTATCCAATTTAAAAAACAATTTTCATACAATGATAGAGTAATAATAAAAGAAGCCGCGAATAGCTCTCTATCCGCGGCCTCATTTTTATTTCTCTCCTATTTTTCCTTCTGTTAAAAGGTAGGTCTTTCCATATTGCGGTAATAGCTGCATTCCGTTTTTCGGCTGCAATCTTTCTGGATGAAAGCTGTGAAGCGGGATAAGTGTTGCTGGATCCAGCTCTTCAACAATGTAAGATAGATTTTGTGGAATTGCATGTCCGCCAGTCCCAATCGATACTCTTTCAAGTCCAATATTCTGCAACACCCGTTCAAGGTTATGATATGCAGGATCAAAAGAACCTAACGGGACTCCATTTGAGTGAAGATAAACGCCATTCTCTACATTTAGATCAAAAAGCTCCAAAGAATGGTCATAGGAATTTTGAACAAAATACTGCCCAGGATTTTGGTTGATTTGCTTATATGAGATCGTAGAAGTCTTATCAAATAATTGAGACTGCCATTCAGGAACAGGTGATTGTCTTATTTCTTCGGATTCAAACACTAGGAAGTTTTGCGCACCTAAATGGTTTAAGGCAATTTGAGCAGTTCCAGCTTCTAACACGACTTTTCGACCAGTTTCAATTCCCGCCTGTAAGACCCCGCGTATTCGGTCAATATTTCGGTGGTAGATATTAAATATACCTATACCCTTTGTTTCTTTTAATACCTCTGTCATTTTGACTGGAATCATTGTTTCTGTAACTAAATCTTCGGGAAGTTCCTTTTTTGCGACCAGCATTTCTTCAGCTAACTCTTCCTCACTGGATAGAGTGGTTCCTTCCATAATTACAGCATCAAATCCAATTTCCTTTGCTTTCTGAATAAACGCTTGAATTCGTTCTGGATGTGCACCGTGCATTCTCAAATCTCCGGTATAAAGGATAGCTCCATCAGGTGTTTGAATATGAAAGGCACAAGCGCCCAAAACATCATGGTCAACTTGAATGGGTGTAATTGTAATTTTACCAACTGTAAAAGGCTGATTGTATTTACATGAGCTATAGCCTCGATTTCCTTGTACTCCCTCACCAATTACGTCCAACGTTTGATACAAATGCAGGGAATCCTCTGTCATATATACAGGTACGGAGGGATTTATCAATCCCATTGCTCCCATATGGTCTAAATGTAAATGTGAAATAAGAACAGTCGTATTGCCGGTATAGGTATCAGCAGGAATGATAGACGAATGCTCAGGAAGATCTTCCTTGTTGTATACTCCATCAATACTCGGAATAAGCCCCAGTTTTAAATAATCTTTGACAACTGAATTTTTCCTTGGCTTAATTTGTCTATCAAATATATTGTTTTCAGGACTGTATACAAATCCGAAATCAAAGATGATTCGTGAATCATCATATTGCAATGATATGACTGTCCCACCAATTGTCCTTAGACCACCATAAAAAGTAAGCGTTGTGTGATTCATATTATTTCCATCCTTTGTAAAATAAAATTGAAGGAACCTGTTGTTCCAGGCTCCTTCATGTAAATTGTTAATTACTGACCAAGCTCTCTTTTGGCAGCTTTTTCTGCGTTTGTTAATCCTTCTTCAATAGAAATCTCACCAAGTAATACTCGGTCAAGTTCTTTTGCAACAGCATTTTTAAATGCATAGGCTCCTTTAATACGTGGATCATAGAAACCAGCATCAAATTGTTGTTCACCTACGCCATATTCAGGTTTTTCAGCAGTGTATGCTTTCCATTCTTCGCTTTCTAAAGCAGAATAACGAATCGGCAGGTAACCAGATTGCATTGCCCAGTAAGTTGTATTTTCTGTGTTAATTAGGAATTTGATATATTCCCAAGCAGCAAATTTTTCTTCATCCGTAGCAGATGAGAATACAGATACGTTTGTTCCTGCAAATGGAGTTGCAGCTTTTTTACCAGCAGGTAATACTGTTGCAGCCCAATTTACTCCATTTTCTTCAGCGGGAGCTGCTACATAAGGAATACCAGCAGAAGAACCAATATAAAGTCCTACATCCCCACGTGCAAATGGTTCAGACATATATCCATCTTCACCAGCTGTACGAGCAATACCATCTTCAATCATACCGTAAACAAATTCTAATGCTTCTTTACCTTCAGGGGAATTCATCTTAAATTGCTTTGACTCTTCATCGAAATAAACACCACCTGCTTGGTGTACCCACTGGTTAAACTCTAGAGTTACAGAGTTTTCTAGGCCAAGTCCAATAACGTTTTTTCCATCTTTTTTGCCAGTTAGTTTTTCAGCAACTGTATAAAGTTCGTCCCAAGTAGTTGGAGGTTCAACGCCAGCTGCCTCTAAATAATCCACATTATAGAACAAAATACGAGTACTTTTATTAAAAGGCATACCGTAATATTTTCCATCCCATACATTCATTTCACTGAAAACTTCAACGATATCTTTTAATTCATTATCACTGAAACCAATTTCAGGATGTGTTACATATGGAGTTAGGTCTGCTACTAAATCATTTTCTAAATACTCAGTAATCCAGTCTTCATAAGCTTGAGTTAAAACAGGAAGATTTTTGGCCTTCGCTGCAGCCATATTTTTAGTAGAAAGGTCATTATAGCTACCTTGGTTTACTAGTTTTACAGTAATCTTATCTTGAGATTCATTAAAATCATTTGTGATTTTATCTAATGCTTTTTCGTGTCCACCACTCATAGCGTGCCAGAATTCAATTTCAATTGGTTCATCTAAAGAAGTAACAAGATCTTTTGTTGCACCTTCATTTTTAGTTTGTGGGCTATCTGAGTTCGTTTTTTCTCCACCATTACATGCCATTAAAGCCACTGCTAAAATTGAAATGAGCAATGTTACTAAGAATTTTTTCAAAGTCGTTTCCTCCTAGAAATCAACAAAATATTTTTTATTAGTATGAAATTTTGTATAAACACTGCTATATGACTAGATTCTTAAACTTCACCTCCTTAAAGGATGAGACCTGCTTATCCTTTAATACCAGCTTTCGCAACACCTTCAATAATGTACTTTTGCAGAATTAAATAAAGGATGATCATAGGTAGAATAATCATGGTTGATGCAGCCATTAATAATTCATAAATGGTACCTGCTTCAGTACTGAAGGAGGTAAGTCCAACAGGAAGTGTTCGCATCTCTTTCGATTGGGTCACAATTAAAGGCCATAGGAATGCATTCCAGCTTCCAATCGCTTTTAATAATACAATTGTAATGAGAGCGGGCTTTGCTAATGGCACCATAATCGTCAACAGAAATCGGAAATCACGGCAGCCATCAATTTTTGCTGCATACGACAATTCTTTCGGTATACCCAAAAAGAATTGTCGTAATAGAAAGATCGAGAAGATACTCGCAAGCCATGGGACAATTAATGCTTCATATTGGTCAATCCAACCGAGATTAGATAGGGTTACATAGTTTGGAATTAACAGAACCTCCCCTGGAACCATCATTGTCCCTAGCAATATTGCAAAAATGATATCACGTCCATAAAAATTCACTCGTGAAAATGCATAGGCTGCAAGGATCGTAGTCAAGAGCTCCCCAATTGTTGATAGTACCGTTACGACGACACTATTGATGGTATATCTAACAAAAGGTGCTATTGCAAAAGCTTCTGCATAGTTTTCCCATTTGAAATCTTCTGGAATCCAAACAGGAGGCATTGCTGTTACTTCACCGGGTGACTTTAAGGATGTACTAAGCATCCAAATAAACGGCAATAACATTAAAAAGCTTCCAAGAATTAAGATTAGATAGATAAAACCTTTTGAAAGTGCTGCTTTTCCCTGCATTTTTCTTTCCCCCTCCAGTTAGTAAGTAACCCTGCGTTTTCCAATGTATAGTTGGATAAGGGTAAAGATGAATATAATGATAAACAACACATAGGCAGCTGCAGAGGCAATACCAAATTCCCACTCGTTATAAAATTTTTCGTAAATATAATACACAAGCGTTTGGGCGCTATAAGCTGGTCCAGGTTTACCATCAAACAAAGCAAAGATTTCATCAAACACTTTAAAGTTATTGATAACCGCCACAATGGAAACAAAGAAGGTAGTCGGTGATAAAAGTGGCACAGTAATATGCAAAAATCGTCTAAAAGGCTTGGCACCATCAATTTGAGCAGCTAAATAGTACTGTTTGTCTATATTCTGCAAGCCTGCTAAGAAAATAATGATGTTATAGCCTAATCCTTTCCAAATACTCATGATGATCAGTGCTGGCATTGCCCAATGTGGATCGGTTAACCATTTAATCGGTTCGACACCGAAGAAACTTAGAAAATAGTTCATTAACCCATATTCGGTATGGTAGATCCAGCGCCAAACGATAGAGACAGCTACCACAGACGTAACAAATGGAATAAAGTATATTGATCGAAATATACCTCTTAACTTAATGTTTGAGTTTAGTAGAATCGCGATTCCAAGTGAAATTAATATCGATAATGGAACAACGCCAAGGACAAAAATAAAAGTATTTTTAACGGCTGTCCAAAATTCATCATCTTGAAAAATAAATGTAAAATTAGCAAATCCATATTCTTTTACTATGTCATTAAAGTAGTCATAGTCTGTATAAAAGCTCATTAAAAAGGATTTAATGATTGGATAGAAATTGAATACACCTAAAATAAGAAGTGCTGGTGCTAAATAAAGAAGAGCTTTTAATGTGCTAGTTAATGTTGGTTTTTGATTCAACCAAAAGCCCTCCTTGTAAATGATTCACATTTAAATTTACTTCAGATTGCGCATCAAATAAGTGGAATCGATTATTGCGAACGGTTAAATTCACATGATCACCAGCCTTAACCTCAAACTCAGGACTAACTAATGCACGGATAGAATGTTCACCAATAGTTGCACTTAATAATGTATCTCGTCCAATCCGTTCAACCTTTTCAACTTTTGCTTTAAGAGAAAAAGGTGCGTTATGATCTGCGATTGTCCAATCCTCGGCACGAACACCTAGAATTAATTTGCTTGATATAGAAAGCTCCGTGTTCAAATGCAGGTCAATTGTAAAAGACTCGTCCGATTTATCAACGGTGAAAAAGGATTCCTCCTGAGTATATGAAATAGGAATCATATTAATAGGAGGGCTTCCCATAAACTTTCCAACAAAGGCATTGACCGGATGATCATACATTTCTTGCGGTGGACTGTATTGCTGGTATTTTCCATCCTTCATTAATAGGATTCGGTCGGAGATGCTCATAGCCTCTTCCTGGTCATGGGTAACGAAAATCGTGGTTATCCCAACTTCCTGCTGAATCCGACGAATTTCTTCACGCATTTCTAAACGTAAGCGTGCGTCTAGATTTGAAAGGGGCTCATCTAAAAGTAATAATGATGGCTTTTTCACAAGAGCACGTGCTATCGCAACACGTTGTTGCTGTCCACCAGAAAGCTGTTTTGGTTTACGGTCGAGCAGATGATCTATTTGTACAAGCTTTGCCATTTCAATTGCTCTTTCTTCAGCTTCTTTATTTGGTACTTTTGCCATTTTTAAAGGAAACATAATATTTCTAAGCACAGTCATATGCGGATAGAGTGCATAATTTTGGAAAACCATTCCGATCTCTCGGTTTTCCGGTTCAACGTTATTTACTAATTTATCGCCAAAATATAACTCACCCGAAGATGGTTTATATAAACCTGCTAGCATAAATAAAGTTGTACTTTTACCACAGCCGCTTGGACCAAGAAGACAAACAAGCTCACCTTCATTAATCGTGACATTTAAATGATCAACCGCGGTAACATCATCAAATTTCATGGATATATTTTTTAACTCTAGTTTCAAGCTGCAACCTCCCAATTAAAATATAATACTAAAGTCAACATATTCATTCTAAAGGTAATCTTTTAACCTACTGTAAATATTCTGTAAAAATATTGTTTTCTATCTTAATATTGCAGATAACAAAATTATGGTCTCTTTTGCTAGATTGATGGGATTAGTTTGGAGAAATTGATAAAGCAACTGTAATGTTTTATGAACTTTCAAAAAGGGCAACACTATGGAGTAAAGGTTCGCTATTCGACTTAAAATATAAAAGAAAGGAGGCAGCACGTTATGCACTCAATTAACAAGATAGGTAATAGCTTTTGGTATATCACTCCAATATCGGAGACAGACAGGCCGATACTAGGGATGGTGGTGGGCAATAATAAGACATTAATGATTGATGCAGGCAATTCGGAAGAACATGCAAATTATTTCATGAAAGAAACTTTGAAAGGTGAGGTTCCACATCCCGATTTGGTTGTTCTTACTCATTGGCATTGGGATCATATCTTTGGTCTTTCGGCATTACCCCATACAGTTTCAATTGCTTCTGCAAAAACAAAAAAGGAATTGGAAAAGCTCATTCCTCTTTCATGGTCAGACGAGGCATTAGATGAACGAGTGAGAGAAGGAACGGAAATTGAATTTTGTTCGAGGGCCATTAAGAATGAATATATGGATCACCGGGATATCACGATTGTCTTGCCGGATGTAACGTTTGAAAAACAAGTGGAAATAGACCTTGGTGGGATAACCTGTATTGTACAACATGTTGGGGGAGATCACGCCGCAGATTCAGTAATCGTATATATCAAAGAGGAAAAAATTCTTTTTCTTGGTGACTGCATTTATCCTGATATTTTTTCGGAGAAAGAAAACTATACCATCAAGACAACACTTGCGCTATTAGACGAATTAGAAACATTTGATGCAGATACATATATCCCTTCGCATCAAAGACCAATTACAAAATGGGAATTTAATCAAGAAACTGCTAAGCTTAGAGCCATTGCGAAATATACAGATATTTGCGGTGGTAACAAACAAAAAATAATAGAAGAATACGAAAAGCACGTGAAAAGGGAACTTACAGATGATGAAAGGGAAACAATTAATAACTTTGTAAATGGTTATTAAATCATCCATGTGTGAAGCTAGGGGATAGTCAAAATAGAACTGGACATTGAATAAAGACCAAGAATGCCACTACCTGTGGTAATCTTGGTTTATTTGACCGACCTCGAAAATGGTGAGCCAATACTCAGACATTTAATTGAAATTTCCTTCAATCAACGGTATTGATTACCTATTTCATCTTTAAAAATGATATATTTAAAGGATGGATTTAGACTAACAATCAAAGAGGTAAGTATGAGGGAGTTTAATAATAAATTTAATAAAAAAACATATTATATTGTCGTTTGGTTTAGTATAGCGATTATGGTAGCGGGTTTGTTAATTGGTAACCCATACTTTAGAGAATTTAGATATGGGTATATCTTTCATCTTGGACTAGTATTCATTCTGTCTGTATGTCTATTACTTTATCCTTGGAAAAGCACTGGTATTCTTAGAATATGCATTATAGTGGTAGCATCCATTTACTTTTATACCATTTTTCTTTTGTACCCAGAAACAAAGTCCTCCTTTATTTTTCTGTGTTTAATACCTGCATTTTCGATTTTGTTTTTTGATAAAAGGCTTTTTTATTTTTCATTGATATTAAACTGTGTATCGATCTTGATTTTATTTAGATATATTACTTATATTAATCATGAGCACCAATACATCTATTTAGAACAGGATTTAATAGGAAATTTAATAAACTTTATTGCAAGCCAAATAATCATTTATTTTATCTTTTATTTAACAAATGGAAGAATTGAAAAACAAAAATTATATTACGAACAAATTCAACAATCTGAGCGTTTGAGGATATCTGGTCAACTTGCGGCTGCGGTTGCACATGAAATTAGAAATCCTTTGACGGTTGTAAAGGGGTTTTTGCAATTATTTGAGCAAGAAAGTTCATTTTCCCCTGATCGAAAAGCGAACGTTACTTTAATGATTAATGAATTAAATAGCGCTGAACAGGTAATTTCTCAATTTTTATCTCTGGCAAAACCAGAAAAAAATAGAGTACCTGATACCGTTGATGTAAAGGGTGTTCTTAAGAGTGTTACAGATGTACTTTATTCATATGGACTTTTACACGAGAATCGAATTGAGTTAAAGGTTACGGATGAATGCAATATTTCTGCTAACAACATAGAGTTAAAACAAGTCCTTATCAATGTTATTAAAAATGCAATTGAGGCTTCCAATGTAGGTGACTTAGTTCTAGTAACAGCCGGAAGAGAAAACAATTTTGTAGTCATTAAAGTAATCGATTATGGCAGGGGAATGTCAGAAGAAGAAGTTGCCTCTATAGGAACTCCATTTTATTCTTTAAAAAGTAAAGGAACAGGTTTAGGAATGATGATTAGTTTTAATATTATTCAAAAATATAACGGCACGATTCACTTCCAAACTTCTAAAGGTCGTGGAACAACTGTTATCATCCGTTTTCCGTCATTATGATTGTTCAGACCCAAATAAAAAGAGATACAGTCTTTTCTAAAAAGAAAAGTGCTGTATCTTTTTTGCATGGATATTTGTTACTAGACCACAAAGAGATGTCATAAAACCAAACTAACGATGATCCCCGAAAGTATGCTTACAAGTGTGGCGCCATATAACAGTTTCAGCCCAAAGCTTGCAACGACATTACCCTGTTCCTCATTTAGACTTTTAACCGCCCCAGTAATAATCCCGATGGACGAGAAGTTGGCAAAGGAAACCAGGAACACAGAAAGAATTCCAAGTGTGCGTGAACTGAAGTTATGATTGCCTTCAGACAAATCCATCATTGCGACAAATTCATTGGTCAGTAGTTTAGTCGCCATGATCCCGCCGGCACTAACTGCCTCCGCTAAAGGAATCCCCATAATAAAGGCAATTGGGGCAAAAATATAACCTAATAGCCACTGAAAAGAAACATTAAATATGAGCTCAAACACATGATTGATTGCCGCCATTAAAGCAATGAACCCAATCAGCATGGCCCCGACAATCACTGCAACTTTAAAACCATCAAGGATATATTCCCCAATCATTTCAAAAAAGGATTGCCTTCTTTCCTCCCGTGTTTCTAAAATATCCTCACCTGGATCTACCTCGTATGGATTAATGATAGAAGCGATGATAAAACCGCCGAATAAATTTAAAACTAAGGCTGTGACAACATACCTTGGCTCAAGCATTGTCATATAAGCGCCGACGATGGACATTGATACAGTAGACATAGCTGAGGCACACAGAGTATATAGACGCTGTTTTGAAATGAGACCCAGTTGTTTTTTTAACGTGATGAAGACTTCCGATTGCCCGACCATCAACGAAGCAACTGCATTATAGGACTCAAGTCTGCCCATCCCGTTCACTTTACTTAAAAGCCATCCCAATCCCTTCATAATGAACGGCAGGATTTTCAAATATTGTAGAATTCCAATTAATACGGAAATAAATACGATTGGCAGCAATACATTTAAAAAGAATGGTGCCTCTCCCGTATTCGCCAAGCCGCCAAACACAAAGGAAATCCCTTCGTTTGCATATTCGAGCAGGATGCTAAAAATAGAGGATATGCCCTTGATAATGATATAACCATATTCCGTATTTAACAGGAATATGGATAAAATAATTTGAATGACAATCATCATGATAATTGGTTTTAGTTTGACCTCTCTTCGATTGGAGCTTGCCAACCAAGCCAAAAACAATACAACTAGAATGCCTAAAGCTGAAATTCCATAACGCATCTGTTACCTCCTGATGAAATGACTGCAATGTATATTTTGTCCACATTTTAAAAAAAGAACCGGATAAAGTTTTTAAAGGGTTCCGATTTGAGATGCATAGGACAAGAGGAAAAAGTCGGTAGAGAGTCTGAATGCAAAGCTTATTCGGACGGACAAGCGAGGAAAGTTAGTAGTGAGTTCGAATGTATGGCTTATTCGGACAGGACAAGAGGAAAAAGTCGGTAGTGAGTCCAAATGCAAGGCTAATTCGGACAGGGCAAGAGGAAAAAGCCGGTAGAGTGTCCAAATGCAAGGTTTATTCGTACAGGACAAGCGGAAAAAGTCGGTAGTGTGTCCGAATGCAAGGCTAATTCGGACAGGACAAGCGGGGAAAGTTAGTAGTGAGTCCGAATTCGAGACTTATTCGGACAGGACCAAGCGGGGAAAGTTAGTAGTGAGTCCGAATTCGAGACTTATTCGGACAGGGCAAGCGGAAAAAGTCGGTAGAGAGTCCGAATGCAAGGCTTATTCGGGCAGGACAAGCGAGAAAAGTCGGTAGAGAGTCCGAATGTATGGCTAATTCGGACAGGACATGACTCCAATGGGCCTGGAAAACCACAACCCAAAATACGCTATTTAAAAATATGTCCAATCGCCCAATAATTATAGAAACCCTGTGCATAGGCTGATAATGTAGGGATCTATAGAAGAAAGGATGAAAATAAATGATTAATGATGGCGTAATACAATTGAATATCCAAGGCAGGTGAATGATTTCCATGTTGGCTTGTTGCAGCAGCCACATTACAGGGGTGAAAATCAAGGATTATACGATGAACAACGTTTTATTGGACCTTTTATAGTGCCATTTGCTGGTGCTTTCGCAGGAAGTCTTTTGGCTGGTATTTTATTCAGACCAAATTATTATCCTCCATACCCGCAGTACCAACCATATCCCCCGTACCCTTCATACCAGCCATATCCGTTTTATCCACGATATTAAGCCGTTTAACAAACGGAAAAAGAAGACGTACATCGTTTCGTCTTCTTTCTTTGCGTGACTAATCTTTTATATATGAAACAATTGCCTTTTACCATTCATTTGGCTCATAATCTAGTTCTCTAAATAATTGGGTTCGCTCCTTCTTTGTTAAATCCCTCCATTGTCCAGGGGGGAGACTTCCCAAATGAATATTCATGATTCGTACTCTTTTCAGTGCGTAGACTTCGTAGCCTAACGCTTCACACATCCGGCGAATTTGGCGGTTTAGCCCCTGTTTTAAAATAATTTGAAATTCAAATTGTGATAACTGTCTTACATCACATGGAAGTGTTTTTGTACCTAGAATTTTTACACCCTCAGCCATTTTTTTCAAAAACTCAGGAGTAACGGGCTTATCTACGGATACAATGTATTCTTTTTCGTGTTTATTTTCGGCACGTAAAATTTCATTGACGATATCACCATCGTTTGTAAGGAGTATTAATCCCTCAGATTCCTTGTCCAATCGTCCAATATTGAATATTCTTAACGGATGATTCACTAAATCAACAATATTTCCTTTTACTTTTTTTTCCGTTGTGCTTGTAATTCCTACAGGTTTATTTAAGGCAATATATACATTGTTTCTTGCTACGCGGACGGGTGATCCATTTACAAGAACATGATCACCTGGCTCTACCTGGCTTCCAATTTTCGCCCGTTTCCCATTGATTTGTACTCTTCCATCACTAATTAATTTATCTGCCTGTCTTCTTGATGCTATTCCAGAATCGCTTATGTATTTATTGATGCGCATGTTAAACCATCCTTAAGTAGAGGTAATAGTATATTTTCTATAACTATACAATAATTTGAATCAAAAATCACATTTAGCTACATTACGGTGAAACCGTCTTAAAAATATATGGGTTTTATTGGTATAATGGGAAGAAAGCTTAAATAATAAGAGGGAGGCAGGCATAGAATGAAGCAACTTTATATAAAGCAAAAGGTATTTAGTCTAAGTGGCAAATTTACGGTAAAGGATCAGCAGGAGAAGGATGTTTATTACGTCGAGGGCAGTTTTATGAAAATCCCCAAGACTTTCTCCATTATGAATACAAAAAGAGAAGAAGTAGCACTTATTACGAAAAAAGTGTTAAGTTTTTTACCGAAGTTTTTTGTCGAGGTGAATGGTCGGGAAGTACTAACGATTAAGAAGGAATTTTCCTTCTTTAAAGCACGTTATACGATTGATACAGCAGGCATTGAAGTACATGGTAATTGGTGGGATATGGATTTCCAGGTATTACAGCATGGTAAAGTCGTCGGCAAAGTGAACAAGGAGTGGTTCACCTGGGGCGATAGCTACAAGCTTCAAATATTGAATGAGGAAATGGAAACCATCGTTATTGCGATTGTTGTCGCCATTGATTGTGTGAAGGCTGACCAAGCAGCCGCTTCCACAGCCGCTACTTAACGCATGGACCAGGATAAGCACCCGAGCTGAAAAATAGACGGAAAAATCACGCTTAATTTGCTTTCGCTAGTTACTCGATTAAAGCCAAGGCGCCTTATTAAAGGTTACGGGTAGGTATTATAATATGAAGGAAAATACTGTATAATTGGGATGAGATAATAATATAGTTTCTATATAACGGTTCTTTTGGTATTTCAAATTAATACATTTATCTTTTTATAGAAAAAAACAATTATGGAAAGGGAGGCGGAGTTTTGGCAGTAGCAGCTTTAGTTTTGGGGATTATTGGGTTATTTTTTGCGTGGATTCCCTTTTTTGGTTATGTAATGCCAGTTTTAGCCATCATTTTTGGTGTTCTTGAAAGAAATAACGAAGGGAAAAAAGGGATGGCATTAGCTGGATTAATTCTTGGAATTATCTCATTAGTAATATTTAAGTTAGGATTTTGGGTATTAGTTATGATCGGGGCAATTGCAGAAGGAAGTAATCTGTGACAACCTGATTATGGGGAAATGCCACTAATGTGGTCCCGAAAATTCCCATTTGACGTTCTTGCTTTTATACTATATATTATGATGTAGTAAAGAATGCCCGGGCAAGGAGAGGTTCATAGCTGACACCCTCTATAAAAAACTATGGAAACATGACAAATGCCATGTCCATAATCGGATGTGGCTTTTTGTTTGTTACATACTTTTTTTATAGAATGATTGGCGGAGCCTCTCTTGAAAAGTGTTGGGAAGCATTTACAAGGAGGTTTTTTTATGTCTGGCCGAAACCAAGAAGAAGGCTTAAAGGATTTGACGTTATTGGGTAATCAAAATACTCAATATTCATTTGATTATGCACCCGAGGTACTTGAGTCAGTGGATAATCTTCACAAAAATCGTGATTATTTTGTGAAATTTAATTGCCCTGAATTCACAAGCCTATGTCCAATCACACACCAACCCGATTTTGCAACGATGTATATTTCATATATTCCAAATGAAAAAATTGTTGAAAGTAAATCACTAAAGTTATATTTATTTAGTTTTCGAAATCATGGTGATTTCCATGAGGATTGTGTCAATATCATTATGAATGATTTAATTAAATTACTTGATCCTAGATATATCGAGGTTTGGGGAAAATTTACCCCACGTGGCGGTATCTCAATTGATCCGTGGTGTAACTATGGGAAGCCCGGAACGAAGTATGAAGAAATGGCCCATTATCGTTTAATGAACCATGATTTGAATCCAGAAAAAGTCGATAATCGATAAGAAAATTTAATTAAGAAAGAGGTTATTAGCTACCCTCTTTAAAAAACTAAGAAACGGCACTTTTTCTTAGAGTGCCGTTTTTTCATTGCAAGGGAGTTTTGATTATTGAAGCGCGAAAAAGCAATCGTTGTTTTTAGTGGTGGTCAGGATAGCACGACTTGTCTATTCTGGGCAAAAGAACGTTTTAAAGAGGTCGAAGCAGTGACGTTTGATTATGGCCAAAGGCATCGTCTTGAAATTGAAATAGCGAAGGATATCGCAGCAGAACTTGGTGTCAAACATCACGTTCTTGATATGTCGCTTCTGAATCAGTTGGCTCCGAATGCTTTGACACGACAAGATATTAAGGTAGAAGAGGGAGAAAATGGCGAGCTACCATCTACTTTTGTGCCTGGCCGAAATCTACTCTTCCTTTCCTTTGCAGGGGTTTTAGCGCGTCAAGTAGGGGCAAAGCATATCGTTACAGGAGTAAGTGAAACAGATTTTAGCGGATATCCTGATTGCCGTGATATTTTTACGAAATCCTTGAATGTAACGTTAAATTTATCGATGGACGATACCTTTGTGATTGATACACCATTGATGTGGCTTAATAAGGAACAGACATGGGAGCTTGCTGATCAGCTTGGGGCACTGGAATTTGTTCGGGAAAAAACGTTAACCTGCTACAACGGTATAATCGCAGATGGCTGTGGTGATTGCCCGGCGTGTAAACTACGAAAAAAAGGGCTAGATGAATTTTATTTGGGGAAATCAAATATCGAGGAGTAATATCATGAGAATACTATTTTACTTAATTTCAATTGTTACCGCGAATGTGGTAACGGCAGCTTTTGCACCATTAGTGTTTGGAATTTTCATCATTCCAATGGGTACGCTTTTGGTGGGAGCTACCTTTATCTTTCGGGACCTTGTGCAGAATAAATATGGTAGAGGAAAAACATATTTATTTATATTTATAGCTTTAATCTTATCAGCGGTGGTTTCATTTATGCTTGGGGATACATTATTTATTGTGATGGCATCGGCCATTTCATTCGTTGTCTCTGAATCAGCTGATACTGAAATTTATTCTAGATTGAAACTCCCAATCGCTTGGCGAGTATTCTACAGCGGAATTGTTGGAGGATTTCTCGACTCTGTTATTTTCGTAATTGTTGGCTTAAGTCCACTAGGTGCTAATATTCTGCCTTGGGAGGCTGTGCCAGCTGCTATTTTAGGGCAAATTATAGTTAAGACAATCATTCAAATGATCGGAGCTCTAATTTTGAACAAAGTTCGATTCAATGGTTTTGATAACGTAGAAACAATTAACTAAAAATCCTTGAAGAAGCCACATTTATTTATGTGGCTTCTTCTGATTTTTAATAAGAAAAACATTCTAAATCAGTCTACAATGGTTACCTTTACTTGTTGAACCCCGAAATTAATCGCATCTTGTTTAGAAGGAATAAAGATATCAATTTTATTTCCTTTAATGGCTCCGCCCGTATCTCCGGCAATTGCTTCACCATAGCCTTCTACAAATACTTTACTGCCAAGAGGAATAACAGATGGGTCTACTGAGATTACCTTTGTGTTAGGGTTTTCTAGTAGGTTGATTCCCGTTGATGTAATTCCGGAACACCCTTCACATGTAGCTGTATAAGCAGTGGCTGTCACTGTAATTTCCTTTGTACTTGTATTATTTGTTGATGCAGCGGGTGCTACAGATGTACTTTTTTCTGCTGTTTCAGGAGCTGGTGCCACAGGTGTACTTTCCTTAGGCGTTTCCACAACTGGTACCGCACTTGCTTTTTCACTTTGTACTTTTGCAACCGATTGAACTGTTTTTTCTGTAACAGCTTTGGTACTATTTTTCACACCTTCAAAGATTACTAGATTTAATCCAGGATGGATGAGATCGGTATGTAATTGGTTCCATTCTTTTATTTGAGATACGGTTACCTGATGGTCTACGGCGATGTCCCATAATGTGTCACCTTGATTAACCGTATATTGTTTTTCTGGTACAATGATAAGTTCATCCCCGGGGTGGATTAGGTCTGCCGTAAGTTGATTCAGCATTTTGATATTTTCTACAGATGTATGATTTGCTCGGGATAGATCCCAAAGTGAATCTCCTTTTTGTACAGTGGTCGTTGAAGCTTGTACATTAGCACTTACTGTTACTGAGAGTACAGTACCCGCCAAAATTGTTACCATTTTTTTAAGCATTTAATTACCCTCCATGTTCTTTGTTGCTAACTTTCAACCATCGTAACATAGATATTTCTTAGAAAAAGAACAGGGAGGTATTAAATTGGTAACATCCGTGGCAATTATATTGCAAAAGTATTTCTAGTAGTAATTAAAGTAATGTAAAGTATGCTAATATGTATGGAAGATTTCAAAATTTACTAACGGGGGAGATATTGTTATGAGTAATCTACCAAATTGTCCAAAATGTAATTCTGAATATACTTACGAGGATGGAACACTTTTGGTTTGTCCAATATGCGGAAATGAATGGGCTATAGGATCAGAGGTGGAAAATAATGAAGATAAAAAGATTGTTAAGGATGCAAACGGAAATGTATTAAATGATGGGGATACTGTAACAGTCATTAAGGATCTTAAAGTAAAAGGAAGTTCATCCACACTAAAGCAAGGTACCAAAGTAAAAGGTATCCGATTGGTGGAAGGTGACCACAACATCGATTGCAAAATAGAAGGTTTTGGACCAATGAAGTTAAAATCGGAGTTTGTTAAAAAGTAAGCAAAAAACGTCAAAGACGAGGTTGAAGTCTTTGACGCTTTTTTGAATTCATCCAAAAATTCTATCCCTCAACATGCTTTCTAACTTTAAAAAGACTGTTACCTAGTTCATTTAATCCAATTGCTACTAAAATAATGGCTGTGCCAAACCACTGTAGCCCTGTTACTGTTTCTGACAAAATGATGCTGGCTGATAGGATAGCGATTGGTAATTCAACCGATGTTAATATATTGGCAATTCCACCTGGAACCAATGGTGCACCCGCTGCGAAAAAGAGTGGGGGAAGGACTGCACCAAATAGCGAAACACCAACAGCTACCGTTACTAAGTTTACCTCTAAGGGCAGTACAGTGGGAATATCACGCATAAATACGATAAGTATTAAGATGGTTGACCCAGTTGCCATTAAAGAGGTTCTGGTCAATGGATCCACATTTACAGCAACCTTCCCGCTGAAAAAAATAAATCCAGCATAAGTGAATGCTGAAAGAATTCCAAATAGGAAACCTTTCAAAGGTAGACCTTGTATGTCACCATTCAATATATCGGAAGCAAAGAAGACCCCAATTAAAATGAATACGATCGATAAAGTAGTAATAGGGGCAGGTTTAATTTTGCTGAAAATCCATTCTAAAATAATTCCAATCCAAACAAATTGAAACATTAAAATGATGGCCAATGAGGCCGGCAGATATTGCATCGCACCATAATAGAAAATACTTGTTAATCCGATAAAACAACCGGTTATCATAATTTGAGGAATATTTTTCTTATTTAGCCCTTTAAAGCTTGGGCGTTTAATGAGAGTGATAGACCATAATACTAATGAGGAAATGATCATTTGAACGATATTAATTTGACCAAGTGAGTAGCCGTAGCTAAACCCTAATTTAGCAAATATCGGTGTAAAACCAAAACACCCAGCACCTAATAAAACAAACAATATACCTTTATTTACTTTCATTATTGAACCTCCTCGCTGCAAAAAAACTACCAAACTAGTATAGCATAAATAGAGGAATAGATGTTCTTATTCGCTCTTTTTAAAGGGAGGTTCTAATTGGAAATGAGCCATAAAAATCTCCTTGACCAATTATACTATCAAGGAGATTTTTATGATTTCAATTCTTATTAGAGCGCATGGTGCTTTTATTGCTTCTTTGTACCTCAAGTTCACTCTTTAAACCTTTCAATAATGAGAAGCACATGATGATCAAGATAATCGCAAAAGGGAGTGCAGCCGCAATGGAGGCTGTTTGCAATACATTCAAACCTCCAGCTAAAAGTAGAACAGCGGCAACGGCTGATTGAATGACCCCCCAGGTTACTTTAATTTTATTCGAAGGGTTTAAGGTCCCGCCTTCACTTAACATGCCTAACACAAAGGTCGCTGTGTCGGCAACAGTTACATAATAAATAGCTACAACGGCAAATCCCATTATACTTAACAAAGAACTAAATGGGAGATAATCAAAGAATGTAAAAATAGACAATGAGACGTTTTCAGTAATATGGGCTGCAAGGTCATGATTTCCTGTGTTTTGTACAAGATCCAATGCGGAACCGCCAAATATGGACATCCAAAGGCAAGTCCCAAGGGTAGGGAAAAGTAATACACCAATCACAAACTCTCGTACTGTTCTTCCTTTAGAAACCCGAGCAATGAACATTCCAACAAATGGAGCCCAGGCAATCCACCAAGCCCAATAAAATAAGGTCCATGATGCAATCCATTCCCCTGTGCCAAAGGGATTTAGTCTCAAACTCATTTTGATAAAATCACTAATATAGAGACCCGTTGTGTTAAAAAAGACTTTTATAATAATCATGGTTGGACCAAGAATTAGGATGAGGAACATGATAGCAAAAGATAAAATCATAGCTGCATTTGATAAGTACTGGATTCCCCTCTCGATGCCTGTATTAATTGAGATTGTAAATATAACAGTAGCCACAGCAATTACAATCACCTGTATGAATAATGTATTAGGAGTGCCGAATATGTCATGCATTCCTGCCGTAACCTGCATGGCACCAAGACCTAAGGATGTGGCAATCCCGAAAACTGTTGCAAAGATTGACAGTATATCAATCGTTTTTCCAATCGGTCCGAAGATTCGATCGCCCAACATTGGATAGAACGCCGAACTAACCGATGCAGGCAGCTTTTTGTTATATTGAAAAAAGGCAAGGGCTAAACCGATAACAGTGTAGATTGCCCATGGGTCCAGGCCCCAATGAAAAAAGGTATATTTCATTGCGGTATTGGCAGCTTCAACCGTATAGGGTTCACCGAAAGGAGGATTTGTGTAATGGGTGACTGGTTCAGCAACCGCCCAATAGACAATCCCTATACCCATCCCGGCACCGAACAACATTGCAAGCCAAGAAGCAGTATTGAAGTCAGGTCGGTCTGTTTTTTTACCAAGCCGAATATCACCGTATCTTGAAAACAATAAAAATACAGAGAAGATTACAAAGAATAGGGTTGCACCAAGATATACCCAGCCGAGGTAATCAATTGAACCATTATAGATGATATTGGTAACATGAGCGAGATTATCTGTAAAAAAGACACCCCAAATAATAAAAATGATGGTAAGTATTAATGAAATAATAAAAACGCTTGATCCTTTTTGACTTTTTCTAGCCATGGGAACCTCCTAATAAGATAAAAGCATTGGTTTGTTTAAGTGTAGGATTTAATAGAGATAGGATTAATCATTCTGGTCCTGAAAATTGTATTGAAACTCCCATTTTTCGGTGATCATCAATTCTTCCGGCGAAATTTCTAGACCGCCTCCTAGGTAAACGGTTCCTTCTTTAACTGCAACGACCATTGTTTCAAATAATTCAGTACCGTCTTTCTTTTGATATATGTCCCCTATGGCTGGCAGTAATCCATTGTTTGCATGGCTTATATGTTGAGACTCAATTTCCTGTAAGTCTGCTGCTTCGCTAGTTGTGAAGACTTTAAAATCAATGGGTTGGCTGTCTTTATCGCGGCCAGGTGCCATTAACATATATTCATTGTGCTTGATTCCGTGGGAATTACTTGTGATAATCCCTTTTTTATCAACGGTTTCAACGATTTCGATTTCATTTAGTGAATAGGTATCTAGGGAATCCGGTCTTGGGTTGTGAATTAAAATATAATCTCCTTCTTTAGCATTTAGATCATTTCTGAGCGTATATGATTTATGACTAAAAATAAAGCTGTCAAGTTCCTTTGGCTTGTATCTTTCCACTTCTGCTGCTTTTGTTAAGTGTTGTGTTAAATCCCTAAGCTTTAAAAGATGAACGGATTGTTTATAGATGGGATTGACCCCGTAAACCTTATGTAATTCGTTCTTGTAATAGACAAATTGACCTTTTCTGACCTGAAAAAGCTTCATCAAAAAATCTCCCTTCACGCATAGGTATATCAAGTAGTGAAATCCCTAATTTAATGTAGTGGATAGCTGTACACTGTATTAGCATGTCTTTTTTTAGAAAAAAAATGATGGAAGAAGTGGAAAAAGTTTAGCCCCATCCGGTATTTTACGAGGATAGGGCGTTAATTAGTAGAATTTAACCAATATGTGTAGTCAAATAGTCTTCGGTGAGAGAGGTACATATTTTCCAAATCTGTTCAACATTATGAGGGTTTGTTGCGTAAGAAGGGAAGGTATTTGAACCAAATATGTTCTTCAATTGGGTAAAGCCTTTTTCGGTTATTGCTGGTTGAACAATTTCCCTTTTATGGTTGATTAGCTGGCCTGTTATATTTTTAAATTCATCCGAGGTGCAAATGTGAAAATAAGTTTCAGCCATGCCTGATGGTAAAGGGTTAGTGAGATTTTGGAGATGCGCAAACACTTTCCAAACGGAATTCAACTTGTTGATCGTCTCTTTTGATAGTTTTACACGGTTAATTTGAAGGGCATTCATTTTGATCCCCGTGTATTTATATTCTTCTGCCATCTTGAAGGTAAGCATCAAAAGAGCCATTTTCGAATCTCCATACATTTTATAAGTGCTATAAGGCCGTGTGTCCTTTCGTTCTCCACGTAAATTGTCAAATTCAATCTTCCTTTTTGGATCAAAAAAGTTTTTGATATTGGTCGTACAAGCATTAAGAATACGTGGGTCTTGTGACTTTTCCAAATGACCTGTCAATAAACGTGTCATTAAAAATGGACCAAATGTATTTGTAGCAAAAGACAATTCGATATGTTCGGGACTTAGTTGATATTCTTTTATTCCGTGATTTAAGAAAGCAGCATTATGTATCAGAATGTCCAAACGTGGGTATTTAGCTTTAAAAGCTGAGCAAAATGTACGAATCGAATCAAATGAAGAAACATCAAGCTTCATTAGATCGACATTGGTATTTTTAGTGGTTTCAATTATATTTCTTTGTACAGCAGAGCTAATCTCTATATTGCGGCAACCCATAATAACATGATATCCCTCCGAGGCAAATTTAAAGGCTGCTGCTTTTCCAATCCCGGAATTAGCGCCTGTAATTAAAACAATTTTATCTTTCATTATGATCCTCCCTTTTGATTTATAGGTAATATGAATTATGAATATTTTACCATAAAGTAGCAGTGAGAAATGTCGAAGTTCGCATTGAATGTGAGATTATTAACCAGTGGAACTTTGGCTTTATTTACATATTATGTGACGGTTTTATGACAAAACGGTGATTCAAAATGGACTAGGAAAAAACGTAGTAAAATAGACTAGATACAGGGTATAGAAAGTAATCTACCGGATTGGTAAGAGAAGGGTAAGTGGAAAAATTGAAATCAAATAATAGATTTTTTGCACTACTAATGATGTTACTCATGATTAGTTTGGCTGGTTGTGGTAAGGAAGAAATCATAACAAATGTTGGGGAGCTAGACTTTGTTCAGCCATTAAAAATTCCACAACTTGTCGAACCAACAATAGAACCTGATGGTACAAAAAACTTTACATTAACAATGCAAATGGGAACAACAGAATTCTTGCCCGGCAAAACTGCGGATACATTTGGAATTAATGGTACCTATTTAGGTCCAACCATTAGGGCTTCGCGCGGTGATAAGGTTTCTTTTAATGTCGTTAATCAATTAGGGGAGACGTCTACTTTACACTGGCACGGAATGAGATTGCCAGCCGTGATGGATGGAGGGCCGCATCAGATGATTGAGGCAGGGGAAACTTGGTCACCACATTGGACAATTGACCAACCGTCTGCAACGACCTGGTACCACCCTCACTTGCATGGGAAAACGGCATATCATGTATATAAAGGACTAGCAGGCATGTTTATTATTGACGATGAAGATTCTAAAAAACTTCCTTCAGAATATGGTGTTGACGATATTCCACTCATTATTCAGGACAAGTTGTTTACAAGTGATGGCCAAATGAAAGAGGATAATGAAGGGATCTTTGGTACACTTGGCGATGAAATTCTTGTGAACGGAACGTATGACCCTTATCTTGAGGTGACATCAAGTCAGGTCCGGTTTCGTTTACTGAATGGCTCAAATGCAAGAGCCTATCATTTTGGCTTTACCGATGATCGTTCGTTTAAGCTTGTTGCAAATGATGCCGGACTCCTTCAAGAGCCTGTCTCAATGGATCGCTTCATGTTAAGTCCAGGTGAACGAGTAGAAATTGTTGTTGAGTTCAAGCCGGGTGACGAAACCATTCTCCACAGTAAAAGCGGAAATAACGGTATTGATAATGGGGAATTTGACTTGTTGAAGATTATTGCGGCTCCTGAATTAACGCAGGTCACGCCGATAGATGGACAGTTATCAAGCGTTCCTCCAATAGAAGCACCAAAGGATGCTCCGGTTCGCCAATTCAAACTAACAATGGAGAACAAGATTAATGATAAATTAATGGATATGTATCGAATCGATGAGGTTGTTCCAGCCGGTACAACGGAAGTTTGGGAGATTAATAATTTTGGCTGGTCTCATAATTTCCATATTCATAATGCAGCATTCCGCGTCTTGGACATAAATGATAAGGAACCCCCAGAGTACGAAAGAGGGAGAAAGGACACAGTGTTTGTTCCAAATGGATCAAAGGTTAGAATTGCTGTGGAATTTGGGAATTATTCCGACCCTCATGTTCCGTACATGTATCACTGCCATTTACTGCGTCATGAAGACGACGGTATGATGGGCCAATTCTTACTGGTGGAGCCTGGTACAGAATCACAAGTGTCAACCACATTGCCTAAAAAAGAAAACGGACATGATCACCATTAAATGGACGCTCCCCCCTTAAACGGACTAAACATCCAATCGAGGGGGGTTCTTTTAATTTGGTTCTTCAAGTTGTGGTATATCTTTTCTAAAAAAATTCATCAATAAATGAAATTATTCCAAACCAAAACTCGTTATAATAGATGAAATACAAAAACGAGACATGCGCATGGTCGTATAGGTAGGAGGTCACAATGCAAGAGGAATTTCAATGGATCCAAGAAGTGCTATCCGGGAACAAACAGGCCTATTCACAAATCATTAATAAATATAAAAATCAGTTATATGCCACGATTTTGCGTATGACAAAAAATCCATACGATGCACAAGATTTAGTACAGGAAGCATTTATCAAAGTGTATTACCAACTTGATAAATATAATGAAAAAGGATCCTTTTCTAGTTGGTTTTATCGAGTCGCAATCAATCATTGTATGGATGAATTCCGAAAGAAACGTTCCAAACAGGTGGAGATTACGGAAGAATTATCAGGAAAGAACTCAAACCATCCTGAAATTGTTTTTTTAAAAAGGGAGGAAAACAGACAGATAGAGCTGTTATTGGTTACTCTTCCAGAAGATGAACGAATGATAATGCTTTTACGATATGTCAATGAGCTAAGCTATGAAGAGATAAGTGAACTAGTTGATGTCCCTGTTTCAACCGTTCGCAATAAACTTCATCGAGCTAAGAAAAAATTGAGAAATAAAGTTAACCGTGAAGGGGGCTATTTTAATGAAATGTCCGACTGCAGATGAGCTTTCACATTATGTAGATGATTTAGAAACTGGTCATGAATCAGTAAATATAGACAACCATCTAAAAAGCTGTATCGAATGCAAGCATGTTGTTAAAGCACTCATGGAAGAACAGCAATTAATAAAAGAAACATTCAAAACACCAACCTTACCGGAGAATTTTGCCTCACTCGTTCTTGATCAGCTTGAGCCATATGAAAAGAGACGCGGAGCACTTTCGGAACTTAAGACGAAGGATGGACAGCCAAAGACCAAGCGTAAAAGGAATCGCATTTTAGTCGCTGCTGCCTGCTTATTGATTGGGATACCAACGACTGCTTTCGGTGCAGTAAAAGCCTATGATATGATTGTCCAAAAACAAAACTATGAAGTAATTATTTCAGTGGCAAATAGCATTTTCAATAGAGACACTTGGTATCAGATGAAAGTCGGATACCTACCGGAAAATATGGAAGCAAACGATAGTTTGGCAATGAAATATTCCTTTAAAGATAACTATGCAAATGGTGGGTTTTCATTCATTCTATGGAGATTAGGGAAAAATTCTGATTTTCAAACTTTATATGCAAACGGCTATGAAGAAAAGGAGATCAAAGGTAGGAAAGCAGTGATTGTTAATAAAGATACTGGAAACAAAAATGTAATGTTTGATAGACAGGTCTTTCTTTTATTCGAAGAAGAGGGGATGATGTTACAAAGTTATGTTGGAACTGATGTAAGTGATGAACAAATGTTGAAGGTCATAGAGGGCATTTCACTTGAACCAACAACGGAGGAAAATGCTTCATACACAGCCGATTATGATGGATCCCTTTTTAGTAAAGAGAAGGAAACAACAGAATCTCGCATTATTCCTTTGAAAAAAGACAGCAACCAATTATTTAGCGTAGGTCAAACGGTTCCAGTAACCATAAATGAGGAAGACAAACTTGAATATGTGATAGAAAAAGTTGAAGTCTTTGATTCAATCAAAGATTTTAAACAAGGGAACTTTAATGGATTGGGACTTGGAATACTAAGCGAGAATAAGGCTTTAGATCATACAAATAAATTGTTACCATACAATCGGGATGTATATAAGGTAGGAAATGGTAAAGATTCTGTTGACGAATTAATAGAGTCGCAATTAGTTAATCTAAAATTTGTCTACCTGACAACAACAGTGAAAAATATTAGTAAAAAGAAAACGGAGGAAATCTATATGCATCCGTCCTTACAAGTGCTTAAATCTGAAAAGAATGCATGGAACTATGCTGGAGAAGATGGAATCGCCGAAGATAGTATTATGACGGGCGAAGTTGATTATCTAGAACCTCATGGAAATGGAAAAAGCTTTTACAATATTGGCAGCATCCAACCAGGACAAACGATGAAGATTAGCTTAGGTTATTTCGTAGATGAGGATAAACTGGATTCAATCTTCCTTGATGCTTTCAATTATAGTGGATTTGGTGACACTGAAAACATGAATGCGGAAAATCGTTGGTGGATTGACATTCGTCAAAAATAAAAAGTGAAAAATTAGAAGGGGTTGTTGATATTTGTAGCCCCTTTTGGCTATTATTACCGTACGTCCCTAAAAAAAAGCCAAATTCCTTACGTTAAGGGATTTGGCTTTTATCGTGTCAAAATTTCTTTAAAAAGGAATGCTATTCGTAATCCATTTGCCCATTTCTAAAAAGGTTGAGGAGTAGGAAATACTAGGGGATATTAATTTTCTTTATCTTTAAGGGCAGTTGGGTACTGAACAATGACGTTTTCGGTTTTTGCAAACTTGTTTTTATTCACCAAATGAAGTGCCAATGCTGTAAAAATAAATCCACCAATAAAATTACCGATCGTAACAGGAATTTGATTCCACATCCACCAATCACTAAATGTAAGATTAGCACCCATCAAAATGGCTGTTGGAATAACAAACATGTTGACGACGGCGTGCTCAAATCCGTGAGCGAAAAATAAAAACACTGGCAGCCACATGGCGGCAATTTTTCCAATCGTTGAACTTGAAACGAATGCCATAAAGGCTCCCAAAGTGACCATCCAATTACATAATATGGCCTTTGTGATCACGATGATTAATCCATCTCCGCCAAGGCTTTTATACGCAAGCGTTTTTCCCTCCGCCACAGCAATCATCTTATCTATCATAGCCCCTTCGTTTATATGCCCTAGTTTTGTTGCAACAATATAAAATAAAAACCCATACAAAAGACTGCCTACTAGATTTCCAAGAAAAGCCCAAAAAAAGTTGTAGATAACCTGTATGTTGGAGGTAAGGCCCCTTAATCTAGCAAGTGGCAGCATCGCGAAATTTCCAGTCACCAGCTCGAGACCCAATAGTAATATGAGTACGAACCCAACTGGAAAGACAAAGGCACCCACAATACTAAGGTTTGTTTCAATCGCTGCAGTAAAGGCGAGTGTTGTTGCAAGGCCCAAAAAAGCACCTGAAAGTACTCCTTTTATTAAAATGTCACTTATTTTTAAGTTGGATTTGTAGGCACCTGTATGTGCAACATCATTTACTAACTGAGTTGGCTTAATATAATCCAATGTCTTGTCCTCATTTCGTTTGAATAGTAATACTCTCTATATTGTAATGAGGTGGAATTTCCTTTGACAAGAACAATTTTACAAATAATTACATTTAACTATTTACACGGTGAATATAGTACACATGTACGCAATGAGGAAAATACACCTTTCACGAATCTTTTTTGTATCTTCCTTATAGATTTATAGTATTAAGCTGAAGGGGGATATTCTTATGAGTGATTGGCTTACAAGTTTAAAGACGAAAACACCACAAGAGGGATTTGAATTGGCGATTAAGTTGGCAAGGAAGGGTGTAGGATATACTCAACCTTCGGAGGAAATAAGGAAAAAGCTGCGTCCTAAGTATGCAAAGAATCCGGATAGCCTCACCATGGCATCACAGGTAATTGCCATCCATTTTAAAACCGTAGCTGCCGCAAATAATTACTGGAAGTAAGAAAAAGAAAAGGCAGGTTATTTTTTTTAAAAAATTTATCGTTGTTAAGTACGTTTTGTTTAAGTATTTCAAAAAAGAAAGCCACTTTAACCTCAAGGGCAGTAAAGTGGCTTTCATCATTATATATTTACTGGTGAACAAGTTTTTTCTGATCAGCTTTATTGGGTTCTGTATCCCAATTATTTCGGATGATGTAATCAAATGCACTTAAGGATGCTGTTGCACCTGATCCCATTGAAATAATGATTTGTTTATAAGGACTATTTGTACAGTCACCTGCAGCAAACACTCCAGGGATATTCGTTGCACCACGGTTATCAACAACAATCTCGCCCATTTTGTTTCGTTCGACAGTGTCACCTAGCCAATCGGTACTTGGCGCAAGACCGATTTGAATAAATACACCTTGTGCATCAATATGTTGTTCTTTTCCAGTCTCACGGTTTAGGTAAGTAATCCCATTTACTTTGTCAGCTCCAGTGATTTCTGATGTCTGGGCATTCGTAATCACCGTTACATTTGGAAGACTTAGGAGACGTTCTTGTAGAACGGTATCAGCCTTCAATTCAGAATTAAATTCAAGGACTGTTACATGCTTCACAATACCAGCAAGATCTATTGCCGATTCGATACCGGAGTTTCCGCCACCAATAACAGCTACATCTTTGCCTTCAAACAATGGACCATCACAATGGGTACAATATGCGATACCTTTGTTTTTGAACTCTTTTTCACCTGGAACATTTATATCGCGCCATTTGGCACCAGTTGAAAGGATAACGGTTTTACTTTTTAGAACTGCACCGTTTTCCAGTTCAACCTCAATCAAATCTTTCTTTTCAATGCGTTTCGCACGTTGAAGGTTCATTATATCTACATTGTATTCTTTTACATGCTCTTCAAGACTTGCTGCAAGCTTAGGGCCTTCAGTATATTTAACACTGATAAAGTTCTCGATGCCAAGTGTATCCATCACTTGACCACCAAAGCGATCTGCAACAATACCTGTACGAATGCCTTTACGCGTTGCATAAACTGCTGCACTTGCACCCGCAGGTCCGCCCCCAACAACAAGAACATCATATGGGTCTTTATCGGCAAACTCAGATGCATCAGGAGTGCTTCCTAGTTTTGCTAGGATTTCCTCCAATGACATACGACCGCTGCTGAACGATTCTCCGTTTAAGAACACTGTTGGTACTGCCATGACATTTTTACTTTCAACTTCTTCTTTGAAAGCAGCCCCATCAACCATTGTATGTGTGATGCCTGGGTTAAGAATACTCATCAAGTTGAGTGCTTGTACAACATCAGGACAGTTTTGACAGCTTAGGCTTATATAAGATACAAAGTGATATTCACCTTGAAGATTTTTGATTTGGTCAATTAGTTTTTGGTCAGCCTTCGGAGCTCTTCCACTTACTTGTAAAAGAGCCAATACTAATGATGTAAATTCATGTCCAAGCGGGATACCAGCAAAAGTAACACCAGTATCTTCACCGATACGATTCACACTAAAGCTTGGTGTTCTCTCTAACTCAGACTGTTCAACCTTAATTTTCGATGACATTTCTGCCAATTCATTAACGAGTGACAGCATGTCCTTTGAAATCTTATCGGAACCTGCGCTTACTTTAAGCAGCACATCATTTTCTAAAAGCTGAAGATATTGGTTTAATTGTTGCTTAATACTAGCATCTAATACCATTTATCGCACCCCTTAAATTTTACCTACTAGGTCTAGGCTTGGCTTAAGTGTTTCGCTTCCTTCTTCCCATTTTGCTGGGCAAACTTCACCTGGATTGTTACGTACATATTGAGCTGCCTTGATTTTATTAACAAGAGTACTTGCATCACGGCCAATACCGTCAGCATTAATTTCCATAGCTTGTACAACACCGTCTGGATCAATGATGAAAGTACCTCGATCAGCAACACCTTCTTCTTCTCGTAAAACATCAAATTGACGAGAAATAACGTGTGCAGGGTCACCAATCATTGTATAGGTAATTTTACCAATTGCATCTGATGAGTCATGCCATGCTTTATGTGTGAAATGTGTATCTGTTGAAACAGAATATACTTCAGTTCCTAATTCTTTTAGTGTTGCATATTGGCTTTGAAGATCCTCAAGCTCAGTCGGGCAAACGAATGTGAAATCTGCTGGGTAGAAGCAAACTACACTCCATTGTCCTTTAAGGTTTTCCTGGGAAACCTCGATAAAGTCGCCAGAACCTGCGTTGTAAGCTTGTGCTGTGAATGGTAGTATTTCTTTTCCAATAAGTGACATAATAAATTCCTCCAATATGGTTATATTTAAAAATAGATTATTAGTAGTATGGACTAAAAATCTATAATTATTACTTGTTTATACTCATTATTATATAGATATTATTATTTATGTCAACGGAAATGCTCGAATTATTATCATTAGATAGTATTAACCTTTTTAGTGAAAAAAACTCTATTCCCATTCTTCACTTGAATTTATCAATTAGGGACATTGACAAAGCAACCAATTTGATTCATAATATTCCTAATCTATACAACAAAAAGATAGTTACTGATTCATCTTATTATATGAGAAGTAATGATAGGGAACTAGTAAATGGTCCTCAGGTAAAAGAGAGTAAAATTCATCGGCTGAAAGATTTTACGCGCCTGCAATGCTATTGAACCTGTCCCTTGAACTGTTAGGTAAAACCTAACCGTTGCCTGCGTTAAGGGTTTTGAGTGGATGCTGATGTTTAGTATCAATAAAGGTGGTACCACGAAAGACAATGGTCTTTTCGTCCTTTTTATAGGGATGGAAGGGCCTTTTTTATTTTATCCATCGGGGTTCAAACCCCAATGGATAAAAAGCCTCCGGCGGATGCCACAGATTTTCAAAGGAAACTTTTCGAGCAGTAAGATCAAAGACTAAAAACGCCACATCCTGTGGCAACGTCTTTATGACCCACTTCCTGTGGGCCTNTGAGCGCAAATAGGCCAAGGCGCATTTGATTCTAAAATAGGGTGGTGAATGAAGTGAAGAAGAAACGAATTGTTGTCAAAATAGGGAGTAGTTCATTAACTAATCAAAATGGTGGTCTTAGTATTGAGATGCTACGGGAGCATGTTGATGCGATTGCACAATTAAAGGAACTTGGGCATGATGTCGTTTTCATTTCATCCGGTGCCGTTGCAGCAGGCTTTATGGATCTTGGCTATTCTACCCGCCCGAAAACTGTTGCTGGTAAACAAGCAGCTGCAGCTGTGGGACAGGGTTTACTTTTAAGAGGGTATACGGAGGAATTTAAAAAGCATGGTATTGTTGCTGCACAATTGCTGTTAACCAGGCAGAATTTCTTATACAAAGATCAATATAATAATGCCAATGCAACCTTATCAGAGTTACTAAGACGTCATGTTGTACCAATCATTAATGAAAATGATTCCGTGTCATTAGAAGAATTAAACTTCGGAGATAATGATATGTTATCGGCACTTGTTAGCGGACTTGTTCATGCTGATTTTTTAATTATCATTACAGATGTCAATGGCATCTATGATCAAAATCCACGAACACATCCAGATGCAAAAAGATACAATTTCCTCGATGACATTCATGATGAATTAGTAAGTGGTGCCTCAGGAGCGGGATCAGAGGTAGGCACTGGAGGAATGAAATCAAAAATAGAGGCAGCACGAACAGCGTTGGGTCTCGGGGTTAAAGTGTTTATTGGCTCTGGTTCAGGAGAAGAAAAATTTGTTGATATTCTTGCAGGAAAAGGGGATGGGACTTATATTGGGAACTCCTCACGTCCTAGTATGAATACATCGAAGCAGTGGCTAGCCTTACATTCGATCCCAAGCGGAAAAATTGAAGTGGATCAGGGCGCAGTAACGGCTATTCTAAGACATGGTAAAAGTCTTCTCCCAGCAGGGGTGACGAAAATTATAGGCAATTTTAGAATCAATGATGTTGTCGAAGTTGTGAACATAAAGGGAGATATTATCGGAAAAGGAAAAGTTAATTTTTCATCCGATCAATTAATAGAAGTTAAAGGATTATCAAGTACAAAGGCAATGGTGAAGGTAAACAGTGATCAAGGTGTTGTCATCCATAGAGATAATTGGGTAAGCCAAAAAGAGAGGAGAATGAGGTATGAGTGAGTTAATTGAAAAAGCGAAAAAGGCAAAAGTTGCTGCTGCAATTCTTGCAAAAGCAACGACCGAACAAAAAAACAAGGCACTTTCTACAATTTCGGAGCATTTAATGAAGGAAAAGGCGTTCATTTTGGAAGAAAATGATAAGGATTTACAGGCTGGAAAGGAAAATGGGATGAGTGAATCCTTGCTTGACCGCTTAAGGTTAAATGAACAGCGCATCCAAGATATGGCAGACGCTCTTATTTTGTTAACAAAGCTTGATGACCCAATTGGGCAGTTGCTAGAGGAGTGGGAGCGTCCAAATGGCCTTAAGATTGCACAAGTTCGTGTTCCGCTTGGGGTAATCGGGATGATTTATGAGGCAAGGCCAAATGTAACAGTTGATGCATCTAGTCTGTGTTTAAAAACAGGAAATGCCGTAGTACTTCGGGGTAGCTCAACAGCGATTCATTCTAATAAGGTGATAGTAAAGGTAATCCAGCGTGCACTTAAAGTAAGTAATTTGCCAATTGAGGCTGTACAATTACTGGAAGATACGAGCAGAGAAACAGCATCTGAAATGTTCAAATTAAATGAGTACCTTGATGTGTTAATTCCACGTGGCGGAGCGAAGTTGATCCAAACGGTCGTTCAAAATTCGACAGTTCCGGTATTAGAAACGGGTGCAGGAAATTGCCATGTGTTTATTGATGAAACAGCTGATCCAAAGATGGCGATTGAGATTGCGATTAATGCGAAAACCCAGCGTCCATCTGTATGTAATGCGATTGAAAATGTTCTTGTACAAAAGGGTTGGGCATCCAACCATTTACAAGAGCTAATAATGGCTTTACAAGAACATGATGTTCAAATTCATGGTGATGAAACAGTCCAACAGGTAGGAAAAAATGTTATTCCTGCTACTACAGAGGACTGGGGTATGGAATTTTTAGGGATGGAAATAGCTTTAAAAGTGGTTGAGAATGTAGATGAGGCGATTGCCCATATTAATCAATATGGAACAAGGCACTCAGAAGCCATTATTTCTGAGTCAGTTGAAAATGTAGAGCAATTTTTCACGGAAGTAGATGCTGCAGCTGTCTATCACAATGCATCAACCAGATTCACAGATGGATTTGAATTTGGATTTGGTGCTGAAATTGGAATCAGTACACAAAAACTCCATGCGCGAGGTCCAATGGGGTTACCAGCCTTAACGTCTACCAAATATACGATTCGAGGAAATGGGCAAATTAGGTAAAATTGATACAAAATAGGGGGATGTTCCAAGTCATTTGGGAACATCCTCTTTTTATTCTTTGTGTTTACAAATATGTTTACGTGTATACAAAAAGTAAACACGATGTTTACAATTGAGTTTACATGTATACAAATCCGTATACATCCCAGAATGACAGCATGTGTACGATTTTGTATACGAAGTTTACAGAAATGTATACAAATACCGACATGTTTACAAGGTGTTTACAGGTTTACAGTTATGTTTCTTTTCGCCCAGAGTCATTGTGGAATCTAGTAATCTCTTATAACCTTTAATTATATTCAGTAGGGGTCTTAAACCCCTACTGAATATAATTAATGCCTCCGGCGGATGCCACAGATTTTCAAAGGAAACTTTTCGAGCAAGCTCGAATAAATCTGGGCGCAAATACGCCAAGGCGCATTTGATAACATACGTACATATCAAATCTACTAAATTGAAAAGGGATGATGTTTGAATGTCTATGTCCAGAATTGCAGCAGTTGATGTTGGAAATGACTCTATTAAGGCTATTTTCGGGGAACTAGATTACGAATTAAATATACCGAATATTATCGCAAGAGACACCGAGGACCGTCCAGTGATTGGAATAGAAGAATTAAATAGTAAGGATCCATTGGAAGGAATTCATATTAAGGTTCATTCCCCTGCTTTAAAAGAAAATAACGCGATTTATCGAGTGGGCCATTTGGCAACTAAGAGTGGAAGTGCATCTGAATTGGATCCAGGAAGCAGCAAATCAGAAGAAGATCAAACATTGATTATGCTTTTTGCTACATTAGCTTTGGATGCGGTGAGAGAAGAAAATACATCTGCCTTTCCGAAATCAAAAAATGTGATTGATGCAAATTACACCCTCGGAACAGGTTTACCACTTCGAGAAGTAAAGGAAGGCAAGGATGCGGGATACCGCTCAAAATTAACAGGCTCCGTTCATCAGGTGGAATTTCTTGTCACACCAAGATACCAAGGGCTAAAGGTAAATATTAAATTTGAAGAAGTGAAGATTTATCCGGAAGGCTTTGCCGCTTATATTAATCTTGTAATGGATAATAATCTTAAGGTAATCAATAAGGATTTGATTGATAAACGAATTTTAATTCAGGATATTGGCGGACTCTCAACAGATATTGCGGTCATTCGTAACCGAACTGTCGATGATGATAAAGCTCAAGGTTTTAATCTTGGCGTGTCTGAATCATTAGAGGCAATCAGGGAAGAAATCCGCTCTAAGCATGGAATAGAATTGGATAGCCGCCGTGATGTGGTTGAAATTATCACAAGGAAAAATAACCGAAATCATATTATGGTAAAAGGAAGCAGGACAAGCGTCCATGATATAACAGACCGCACGATGCTTGAATTAGCGAAAAAGCAATATCGATTACTGCGTAATGTTTGGTTAAAAAACTCACAAACCGAAATCTGTTATTTCGTTGGTGGCGGATCCATTGTGTTGAAGGATTATCTAAAAACATTGAATAATAATCTTGATGGCTATAATATTGAATTCTTTGAAGATGAAAAAGAGAGCATTTGGATGATGGCGAATGCTTATTATAAGCTTATTACTGATTATGCGAGAAAAAATGAAAAGCAAAAGGTACCACAAGAGGCGGTAAAAAAATAAGTGCATAAGATAAGGTGATCCTATGAATAAATCAACCTCAACAGAGGTGAAAAGGGGCCAAGCGATATCATTTCGCGTACCATCCGATACACCTGATCATTTATTAAAGCAGCTACAAAAATTGAAGGAAACAGAGCGCAGGAATTTTTCCAGTAAGATTGCCGAGTTTGTTATGCAGGGGGTCGGCCAGTCCTATTCAAGGGAGCGGGAGGTGATTTCTGTTCCCCTGCCTCATACCTTAAGTAAGTCCCAACGGAATTGGCTGAAGCATGAGCATTCCGAGGCCTTGCTTGGCAGTATTCTTTATCAGCTTTTAACAGACCCAGTTCGTGCGACTGCACTGCTAGCCTCGTTAAATAGTAATTCCTTGGATTTGGACGAAGCCTTGTATCTACAAGAGGAATTATCAGTGGAGGAGCATACGGTTAAGCCTGAGGAAGAAAATGTGCAATCTGCTGCTGAAGTTGCTGTAACGAACGATGTTGACAGCTTTGAGGATGATTTAAATCATTTTAATTGGGAAACGGTAAAGCAGGATGAACCTATGGACGAAGCTAATGAAGAAGCCGATTTAGACGGCTTATTAGGAGATTTCCTTTCTGCAATGAATAAATAAAAAAGGGGCAGTCCTCGTTACTTTCAAGGTAGCGTTGGACTGCCCCTTTTAATTTGACGACAGGAAGTATATCATAGGTAAAAAGTAGACAAGAGATAAGGATGAAGATAATGGGTACGGAATTGAACATAAAGGTAAGATCAAATCTAGTGAATAAGTATAAGGGAGGGTACCCTCTTATTACGAAGCAAGTGATGGATCACACGGGTTCCGTAGAAGAAGGCATGCTATTTAACCTTGTCGATGAAAAAAATTCATTTATAGGGAAGGGCTATTACGGCAAGCAAAATAAAGGGTATGGCTGGGTCCTGACTAAGAACAAAGATGAAAAGATCGATCAACCGTTTTTTGAAAGGAAGATTAGAACAGCTATAGACAAACGAAAGTCATTTTTTAGGGACGAGGAGACGACTGCCTTTCGAGTATTTAATGGAGAAGGAGACGGAATCGGAGGCTTTACCATTGATTATTTCGATGGTTATTACTTAATTAATTGGTATAGTGAAGGAATTTATACATTTAATGAACACGTGATTACATCGCTAAAGAATCTGGTAGAGTATAAAGCGATTTACCAGAAAAAACGATTTCGTGAAGATGGGAAATTTATTGAGGAAGATGGGTTTGTGGATGGCGAACGAGGACAGTTTCCGATTCTTGTAAAAGAGAACGGGGCGAATTTTGCTGTTTATTTTAACGAGGAAGCAATGGTAGGGGTTTTTCTTGATCAGCGGGATGTGAGAAAAACCATTCGCGATAAATATGCACAAGGGAAAACCGTATTAAATACTTTTTCATATACAGGGGCATTTTCCGTTTTTGCCGCATTGGGTGGAGCTGTTAAGACAACGAGTGTTGATTTGGCTAATCGTAGTTTACCGAAGACAATTGAGCAGTTTAGTGTAAATGGAATTGATTATGAAGCTCAAGATATTATCGTTGAGGATGTTTTCCACTATTTTAAATATGCAGTTAAAAAGAATTTGAAATTTGATATGGTCATCCTTGACCCGCCAAGCTTTGCGAGGTCGAAGAAGTTTTCCTTCAGTGCTGAAAAAGACTATAAGAATCTCCTGAAGGAAGCAATTGCGATTACCGAGAATAATGGAATCATTGTCGCTTCAACAAATAGTGCCTCATTTGACATGAAAAAATTCAAAGGATTTATCGATGCTGCATTTAAGGAAAGTAATAGCAAATATAGTATTGTAGAGGAATTTTCTTTACCTAAGGATTTCGAGACCATTAAGCAGTTTAAGGAAGGAAACTATCTTAAGGTTGCGTTTATCAAGAAGCTTAAAGGCTAGAGTTTTCTAAAAAGGGGATGGTGATTTTGCATGTAAGCAGAATCACCATCCGCTTTACTTTTTTTCATTGATTTGGCATTTGAATATCAATTAGTGTGAGTCCATTGTCACCAGCTAATGCATCTTTCAAAATTTCGTCAAACTCATTCAATTGAGAAGGTCTCACTCCTTTTACTCCAAAGCTTTCAGCAAGCTTCAAAAAATCAGGGTTTCCAAAGCTGTCACCATAGCTATGAAAGAACTTTTCCTCCATCATTTGGTCCTCTAATTTTAACGTCAAATTATTTAATACAATCACGATGATCGATAAACCTAATCGTTTGGCAGTCTCCAATTCAGATATATTCATTAAAGCTCCCCCATCACCGGTAATACAGATAACAGGAGCATCTGGACAAGCTAATTTGGCACCAATGGCACCAGGCAGGGCAATCCCCATTGAAGCTAATCCGTTTGAGATAATGAGCCGACCTGCTTGTTTTGGTTGATATGTGCGGGCAATAGCTAGCTTGTGAGCACCGACATCAGAGACCACAATGGTCTTTTCTGTTGAAAGGGTTTCAATAACAGTTAACATATTCTCGATCGAAAGTGCTTGTTTTTCTTTTAAATCTTTATTAATTTGATAGGCTGTCTCAATTCGTTCTTTTAGATTTCCACTCGGAACCCATTGTTTAGATGGAAGCTCCAGTTGAGTAAGGGCATGCATTGTCTCATTTAAGTCTCCAATTAATTCCCCTTTCACGGGGTAAAATTCATCGATTTCAGCAGGGAGTGGATTGAGATGTAAAATAGTGCATTTCTTTTTATTCCAATCCTTAGTCGGTTTCTCGATTGTATCAAAACCAATGACAATTAATAAATCCGATTCGTCTATCAAAGGCAAGACTTCATCTTTCTTGATAAACCCAAATGTAAAATAATTGAGTGGGTGGTCCTTTGGCAAGATTCCTTTTGCCATAAAACTATGAATAACAGGTGAACTTAGTTGTTCTACGAATTTCGTGAGCTCTTTCCCAGCTTCTTGCCGGATTACCCCATTACCTACGATTACAACTGGTTTTTTGCTCTGTTCTATTAGAGTTCGTGCAACTTCAAATGCTTCCGTAGTAGGTATACTTTTAGGGATTGGTGTTACCGCTAATGGCTGGGAGGCAGTCATTTCTGGTGCTAGATTCTCTGGCAGTTCAATTAAGACTGCACCGGGCTTTTCCATTTGCGCTTCTCTAAAACCCTTGCGGATCATTTTTGGTATTGTTTTTGAATCCTTAATTTGAACGCTCCATTTTGTGGCGGGTTCAAATATTTTTACTATATCTAGATATTGATGGGACTCTTTGTGTTGCCTTTCAAAGCCGGCCTGTCCTGTTATGGCGACAACTGGTGAATGGTCAAGAGTAGCACTTGATATACCTGTTAACAGGTTTGTAGCACCAGGTCCTAGTGTCGCAAGGCAAACACCGACCTTTTTGGATAATCTTCCGTAAACGTCAGCCATAAAAGCGGCCCCTTGTTCATGACGTACATTGATATACGTAATTTGTTTGGATTTGGACAATGAATCCATGAGATCAAGAGTTTCCTTTCCCATGATGCCAAAAACATACTCAACCCCTTCATTTTCTAAGCAATGAACAAGTACATCTGTAGCCTTCATTAGATTCTTCCTTTCATACTTTGTTTTACCTATTTTCCCCCTAGAATGAATTAAAAAACTTATTTTCTTAATCCTTCTTTGAATGATTCCCATTATTAATTGTAAAATGGATATATGAAGAAAAAAATGGAGGCGGTATGAGTGGATTTTGTCGTGAGTAAGGAATGGCTTGTTGAACAACTACATAACAAAGATGTAAAAATAGTAGATTGCCGATTTGCATTAGGAAACCCAACCGAAGGGGAACAGCTTTATCAGGAAAGTCATATTCCAGAAGCTTTTTACTTTGATTTAGAAAAGCAGTTGTCCGCGCCCGTTGCAAAACATGGAGGAAGACATCCACTTCCGGATATGGGGCAGTTTAAGCATGAAATTGAAAAAGTAGGAATCGATAATTCCAAAACAGTGGTTGCTTATGATGGTGGCGAGGGGCAGTTTGCATCTCGTTTCTGGTGGCTGCTAACGTATCTGGGGCATGACAATGTATATGTTTTAAACGAAGGCTTTAAGGGTTGGGGTGAAGCGGGGTATCCGACAACGAAGGAGCAGCCAGAGGAAGAACCTGCCTCATTTAAAGCTAAAATTCGAAAAGACATGTTAGCTTCTTACGAGGAAGTTAAAGAAATAGTTGATCTGAAGAAAAGATCTCCCATCTTAATAGATTCAAGGGATGAAAGTCGCTACCTAGGAGAAGTTGAACCGATTGACCGGATCGCGGGACATATTCCGGGGGCTATTAATAAATGCTGGGTAGAGGGTATGGAGCAGGGCAGAATTAAAAATAGTGAAGAACAGAAACAGAGATTTTCAGAGCTGAACAAGGAAGATGAAATCATCGTTTATTGTGGATCAGGTGTAACAGCGACCCCCAATTATATTGCTTTAAAAATGGCAGGATTTAAAAATGTAAGATTATATGCAGGAAGCTATAGTGATTGGGTTTCTTATGAAGAAAATCAGGTTGCAAAGGGGAAAGAATAGTTTTAGACAAGGAGAGTTGTAGACATGCGTGTACCGTACGATGAATTGAAAAATGAATTTAAAAGGGTTCTTATAAAAAGAGGATTTGAAGAGGAAATGGCGGAGACGGCTGCGTCGATTATCGCTGATAATAGCCGTGATGGCGTCTATTCCCATGGGTTGAATAGGTTTCCCTCGATCGTAAAGGCAATAGACGAGGGTGCGATTAAGCCGAATATGCGTCCGGAAAAACGAAATGGCATAGGCGCGCTTGAGCAATGGGATGGACAATTGGGGTTTGGGCCAACGAATGCAACAATTGCGATGGAAAGGGCGGTTGAACTAGCCGGAGAGTTTGGAATCGGCTGTGTTGCGTTAAATAATACGAATCACTGGCTTCGGGGCGGTTCATATGGTTTGAAGGCAGCTAATGCAGGCTGTATCGGAATTTGTATGACAAACACATTCCCCAATATGCCGGCTTGGGGTGGAACGGAAAAGCGAATCGGAAATAATCCTTTGATTATATCCATCCCACAGAAAAATGGCGGTCATGTTTTATTAGACATGGCGCAGTCCCTATTTTCATATGGGAAGCTGCAAACCTATTCATTAGCTGGGGAAAAACTGCCATTTGATGGAGGATATGATTCAGAAGGCAATCTTACAAATGACCCAGATGCTATTCTAAACGGTGGTGAGGTTCTTCCTGCTGGTTTTTGGAAAGGCTCAGGGCTTTCGATAGCCATTGATATGGTGGTCTCAGCGTTATCGATGGGCAGATCTACATTTAATATGAGGATGGATGCGAGAGACGAAGCGATTTCACAGGTTTTTATTGCGATCAATCCGACTGCCTATGCAGGAGAAGACTTTGCTGGGGAATATATCACCAATATGTCTGAGTATATAAAGACCTCAGCAAAAATGGACAACGTTCCGGATATTCTTTATCCAGGTGAAAGAACAGCAAAAACGCGCAAGGAAAATCTAAGTAAGGGCATCCCAGTTAACGAAGAAATCTGGGAAACTGTGAAAAAATTATAAAAGGATTAGGGCCTTCCATTTCGGAAGGCTCTTTTTTGGGTTATCGAACTAACTTTTGATTTTATCGGACAAAGTTGGCAAGATATCGGACAAAGATTAAAATATATCGGTCAAAACTCGAACTATATCGGACCAAAATCGAACGATATCGGACATACGTAAAAATCCGCTGAAATAAAAGTACAAAAATATGTTTTAACGTGATGGCGCTTCCACCCATCATAAAGTATAATTCTATTAATAATGATTACCGGGCGGGTGAATGTAAGGTGAAGCAGATAATAGTGGAAGACTTGGTACGCAAGTTTTCATTGAAGGTATTGGCTGGAGAAAGCCAGCTGAAGAATACGATCACGCAATCTCGGGTGCATCGTCCTGGCCTAGAGTTCGTTGGCCATTTCGACTTTTTTCCAACAGAGCAAGTTCAAATTTTAGGAAAAAAGGAAGTTACGTATTTACATAAGCTCACAAAAGATGAACGTAGAATCCGGATTGGAAATATTGTTCAATATCATCCTCCTTGTTTTATCGTTACTTGCGGGGAAGAGGGACTCACTTATTTAACGCAGCATTGTGTGGAGCAGGGGATTCCATTGTTGGTTACGAGAGAGATTGAGGTAACCTCCGATTTTATTGTGAAATTGGATGCTTATTTGATTAAGGAATTAGCCGAGGAAATAGCTGTACATGGTGTTTGTATGAATGTATCTGGGATTGGGATTCTCATTCGCGGAAATTCAGGAGTAGGAAAAAGTGAGACAGCCCATACGTTAATTCGTAGGGGACATCGGCTCGTATCGGATGATATGGTCGTTTTGAAAAAGCTAAGCGCACAAACCATCCTTGGGACACATGATGAAAAAACAAAAGAGTTTTTGGCCCTTCGAAGTATTGGGCTTTTAAATGTGGTTCGCATGTATGGACGGAAAGCATTTCAAGATGAAACGCGCATTTCCCTTGATATTCATTTGACGAAGTGGGAAAAAGACGGCTTGTATAATGATCTGGATCAGGAAATTAATACAATGGAATATATGGGTGTAAAGATTCCTTCAATTGAAATTCAGCTACAGCCAGGACGTGATGTAGCAGGGCTTATTGAGGCAGCCGCAAATAACTGGTATTTAAAGCAGCAAGGGTACAATGCGGCAGAGGAATTCTTGAGTAGAATTGAGGAAGAAATCTCGAATTCCAATGGAGATAAATAAAGAGGGTAGAAATAAAAGATGACCCAGTTGTTCTAAGTTTTTATAAGTAGGCAAAGAATTCATAACAAAAAAACGGCAGAGGACCCTGCCGTTTTACTCATTATTGACTTATGCTACTTTCTTAATGAGGACAAGAAGACGTTTTGTGCCGCATTCACTCCAGCACCTGGCTCAAATCGATAGGAAAAGTCCTGCAAACCTGCTTCCATTAGGGAAACTGCTTGTAGGATATCACTAGGGAAGCAATAACCCATATGTCCAAACCTGAAAATTTTACCTTGAAGATGGCCAAGACCACCAGCAAAATCAAGGTGATACTGCTTCTTTAAGTGTCCTAAATAGGACATGAGATCCAATCCTTCTGGAGCGCGGATTGCGGTAATTGTCGGTGATGCATACACATCACTTGTTAATAATCCGATTGATAAGGCTTTCATAGATTCCCGTACCATGTTTTTCATGACTTCATGTCGTTCAACCGTTTTTGAAAATCCGCCCTCCTCCTCGATTAAGTCGCAAACAGCAGAAAGACCCATAATGAGCGATATCGTTGGCGTGTTAGGTGTCATTCCTTTTGCAGCCCACTCGCGATAGCTTAATAGATTTAGATAATATGCAGTAGTTTGATTAGCCTCTATTACCTTCCATGCCCTATCACTGACGGCTAGAAGGGCAAGTCCTGGAGGAAGCATCATCGCTTTTTGTGAGCCTGTTACCAATATATCAATACCCCATTCGTCCATTTCAGCAGGTGCGCCTCCAATACAGCTTACTCCATCGACTATAAAGAGAGCATCCGTATGATTGCGAACTACCTCTGCCAATTCAATAATAGGGTTTAAGATTCCTGTTGACGTTTCATTATAAGTGGCAAAAACAGCCTTAATAGTAGACAACGGTTTCAAAAAATCGACGAGGTCTTCCTTCGTACATGCCTCACCCCAATTTTTTTCAAGTTTATGTACAATTAAGCCATATTTTTCGCAGATCGATACGAAATAATCCCCAAAGGCCCCTACTGTGATGACGACTACTTCATCTCCGGGGGAAACTGTATTTACCACAGCTGCTTCTAATGCTGCCGTACCTCCTGAAGGAAGAAGCAAAACATCTTGTTTGGTCCCGAAAACAGCTTTGACACGTTGTGTGGTTTCTTGATATAGCTTGACAAATTCTTCTGTGCGATGGCTAATCATATTCTGGGCCATTGCCAGTTCTACTTTCTTAGGAATTGGAGTAGGTCCAGGATGTCTAAGAATATTTTGATACATTTTTATTCCTACCTTTCACGATTTTCATAAGATTATTTATCCAGGATTGATTATATCTTATTTTAATATATTTTTCAGTTAATTCCAGCTTTAATAAAATGTTAGGAAGAAAATATCCCATAGCTTTAGAACCACCATTTTTGATAAAAAAATAACCCTCTATATTTTTAAGTAGAGGGTTAACATGTTAAGCGACGTATTTTTCTTTTATATCAGTTGCTTCTTCCTTAATATAATATTTTCCCTTAGTAGCGATGGCCAACATAACAGTAAGGATAGAGGCAAGTATCGCTGCAAAAAACGCTGCCGTACTTTGTAAAAATGTTCCCATATATCCTAGTGCGGCCACCGTACCAAGGCCACATGAGATCAACAGTGCACCAACACCGACTGGATTCCACTTAAACAAGTTCTTTTGTTTAGCTTCATAATAAGCGGGGCTAAGCTTTAAGATTTTCTTAACGAAAACAGCATCTGAAACTAAAATGGCTGCCCAAGACAAAAGGAAGACTCCTTGGAAAGTTAAGACTGTATTAAGGTGATTGACAATATTACCAAGCATTAAGAAGATGGCAGATACTCCAGTTACAACCACCCAAAAACGTCTGCCAGGTTTAAAATGAAAAATGTTTTCGAAGAAGTTCGAAAGTGATAATGAACCACTGTAAATATTTGTCACGTTAATTCTTACTTGGGTAATCATAGTAAATAGTGCTCCCCACATACCAAGAAGCGTAACGATGTACACACCGGGATTTGGTTCTCCTAGACGAACACCGAACCAAATTCCTAAACCACCCATTACACCAAAACAGAAAATCTGCGGGACAAACCCAATTGCAAATACTCCAATTTTTATGTCCTTAGGCTTCAGAAAACGGGCATAGTCGGATGCAAGTAGGGGAGTCAATCCCATAATTCCGTGCTGCATACCAATACAAAGTAGGAGGGCAGTTCCTCCAACCTGAACATTTTCTGGCATATAGGACCAGAAGCTTCCATCATATACGGATGGTTTCATGGCAGCCACCACAATAGCGGCAATTAAAAAGACGCCAAACAGTGGTAATGACCATTTTTGTAATTTGTCCAACTGTTTGATTCCAAACCAATTTAAAGGAATGACGAGGATGCCAAAGAAAAGAATTAAAGCCCATTCAGGAATATTAGGTAAAAATTCGTGGACTGCGGAAACAAGGATTAAACCTTCAAGTGCACAATACATGATGAAATTTGTGGCATAAATAATGGAGGTTAATGAAGCGCCAATATAGCCGAATCCGCCACTCCTTGATAATAAATTTACGTTCATACCAGACTTTGCAGATAAGTACGCAATGAATGTTCCAAGAATACCGGCAACGATAATCGCATATATAGCGGAAATGATGGCGTTTAAAGCGCCAAATTGAAGTGCCATAACACTTCCCATTTGAAAATAAAAAATAGCCGTTGCAATTCCGAATGTTATATTCGTTATACTTAACCAACTCATGTTTCTTTTGTTAAGTGGTACTCTATCCAAGGAATAATCATCACTCAACGCTTCGTCGCGATTTTGCTCCGATTGGATACCAGATCCCATCTTATCATCTCCTTTTGTGAATGTTTTCACAAGTATATTGCTTGTGTAATAAATAGTAAGGTACAAAATCGCTTAACTAAGAGTAAGTATATCAGTTGTAAAATAAGGAAATCAAACGCGGAAATTGGGCATATTTCATCATAGGACCTCTTAATGGCGTTTCTAGTAGACATAATCTGCTGTTCTCTTAGTAATAATCCAAAATACCGAATTATATGTCCGAAAAGCTATTAAATATACGCATTATTATGGTGAATGGAATAATTTGCACAATTAGGAAAGAGAATTATCCGGATTTTGTCGATAGGCTGAAAATGTATTATTAATAAAATAGAATAGAACAATGCATCATAGAAATATTTTGGTAAATCTTCTGAAAAATATGTTAAAATAAATAGAGTCGAGATAACGTTCTCATAGAAATGGTCTACTAATAAAAAGTAGTCACAACAAGAGACAGGGATTGGAGGAATAAACTATGACTGCTGGACTTATTATCATTTTACTACTCGTTCTATTTTTACCTTTCGTCGTAAAACCAATTGAACGAAACTTAGAACCCTTTTTATTTGTTATGGGCTTTCTAGCGGCATTAGTAAGTGGTGTCTTTAATTCGGAATTGTTCGTTCACGCCTTAAAAGACCCTATTTTTATCACTCTAGCGGTGCTTATAGCAGGTTTGCTATTCAAATGGTTGAAGAGACCAATTGAAGGGGCAATCTTAAAAGTGAGTCACAAAATGGATGTTCGGCTATTTCTTGCAATAATTATTGTGGTTTTAGGATTATTATCAAGTATTATTACTGCTATTATTGCTGCGATCGTGCTCGTATCGATCGTAAGTACGTTAAGCCTGGATCGCAAAACCGAAATTCGGACTGTTATCTTAGCTTGTTTTTCGATTGGGCTAGGTGCCGTACTTACGCCAGTTGGTGAACCATTATCAACGATTACGACAAGTAAATTAAAAGAGGATTTCTTTTATCTTTTTCAATTAATCGGTCTTGAAGTTATTGTTGCTGTAGTTTTAATTGGTATTGTAGCACTCTTTGCATTAAAACCAATTAAGGGTGCTAGAGGCTTGGATGGGGACAACCAGTCGGAAGGTTACGGTGAGATCATTGTTCGTTCCTTTAAAATTTACCTGTTCGTAATGGGTCTAACTTTATTAGGAGCAGGTTATGAACCATTGGTAAATCAGTATTTACTTCATTTACAGCCAGGGGCTTTATACTGGATTAACATGATTTCGGCGATTCTCGATAATGCCACATTAGCTGCAGCCGAAATTAGTCCATCTATGAATTCAGAAACGCTGCGTTTCTTGCTACTAGGACTTATCATTAGTGGCGGAATGCTAATTCCAGGAAATATTCCAAACATCATATCAGCTAACAAACTTGGAATTACAAGTAAGGAATGGGCGAAATTCGGTGTGCCATTTGGTTTAGTTATTATGGTCGTGTTCTTTATTTATTTGCTTATTATGGGGTAATGAAAATGAGGGGGCTACTTGCTTTGATCTCAAGCAAGTGGCTTTTTTTTGTCCATTTTACCTTTTATGCTGAAGGTATATGGGAAGGAGTAGGGATAGGTTCGAAAGTGGGTGTGATTCGGACAGACATAGATGGAAAAGTGAAGGTCCGTGTCTGAAAGTAAGTGAGATTCGGGCAGACGAAGGTGGAAAGGCGAAGGTCGAGTCAGATAGTAGGTGTGATTCGGACAGATGGTTGCGGAAAAGTGAAGGTGGAGTCTGAAAGTAGGTGTGATTCGGACAGCGTTGGTGNNNGAAAAGCGAAGGTGGAGCCCGAAAGTAGGTGTGATTCGGACAGNATGGTTGGCGGAAAAGCGAAGGTGGAGTCCGAAAGTAGGTGTGATTCGGACAGATGTTGGCGGAAAAGCGAAGGTTGAGTCCGAAAGTAGGTATGATTCGGGCAGACGAAGGTCGAAAGGCGAAGGTCGAGTCAGATAGTAGGTGTGATTCGGACAGATGTTGGCGGAAAAGCGAAGGTTGAGTCTGAAAGTAGGTGTGATTCGGACAGGCGTTGGCGGAAAAGCAAAGGTCGAGTCCGAAAGCAGGTGTGATTCGGACAGATGTTGGCGGAAAAGCGAAGGCCCGAGTCCGAAAGCAGGTGTGATTCGGACAGATGGTTGCGGAAAAGTGAAGGTGGAGTCTGAAAGTAGGTGTGATTCGGACAGCGTTGGTG
>NZ_LMBW01000004.1:114777-229448 GCF_001439915.1 Fredinandcohnia humi
GCGTTGGCGGAAAAGCGAAGGCCCGAGTCCGAGAGCGGGTCTGATTCAACAGATGAAATCGTAAAAAGAGTCGTTATGTCCAAAAACAAAATCCATTTAGACAATACACTCTAAAAACATAATTGGGACTATATCGGACAACTCAAGTTAGTAACAATAGGAACCTACAAATCAAACTTTCCCCCATCATGATAAATGAACCCAAAATATTTTAAACCCTGTCCGAATGAACAGACAGGGCTCTATAAATTCTGCTTTACTATTTATAAATGGTACTTCTTGTATTACCCACTACATTGAAGTTTCTCTTTAATGCTCTAGTATATGTACGTTTACATAAATCCAACCTGCTCCAGTCGGATATGGCCTTGGTTGTAATATCTTCATTAGGAAATAGCAAACTAAATTCCTTTACATTCCGTATGATTGCTTGGTCTATTTTTTCCTGATCCCCACAGTTATTACAAACTAGGTGATGGTGTCTAATTGTAACCTGAAAGGACTTACAAATCTTGCAATAGGGACCCTTTTTAATTTGATCATAAATAAAGGTTGGCAACATTGCAAAAGGGTTTTTCGGCTGATTTAATTCTATTAACTTTTGGGCAAGTTTCTTATGGCCATCGTTTAATTGAGAAGACACATTATTTAATTCTCTCAAAAAACGATTGATTTGGGTTGGTAAAATGAATGGCTGATCAAGAGGAGCTTGGTATAATGTAAATTCCGGATTGATAAAAATAATAGTGGCATCCACAAGGTAATTTAGATTGAGGTTTTGAAGCAACTGTCGAAATAATGATGAGCATCTATTTAATTGATTTATGGGGTTTTTGTATTCACGGCCAGTTGATACGGAATAAAGATTGTCTGTGTTAAGGTAACAATCCCCATAGAAATTTTTTACATCTATAAGGTGAATAACGCCTTGTGAAATAATCAAAGTATCAATTTGGAAAAAGGAGTTGTTCACTTCCAGCAGTAGGTCATTAATAATATACCTTTCTTGTCGAAGATCCTGTATCATGGAATCAAATTTCACCTCTCCATCATAGCCTCTTTCAAGATTTTCATAGTAAAACCTTTCTTTTGACGTTAACTCCGTTCTAATATTTAATGATCTTAGCGTTAACAATTCATCTGATTCAGTTCGAGCTTTAAGTAACACACTTACACTTCCTTTCTATTTGTCTATTCTAATTTTAAAAGAAAATCGAATATATAGATGTGAAAGTTCTGTTAACGTTTTGTGTCTGATATATAAGAAAAACTTATCCATTTGCATAATAAAGATTAAATTTCTTAATCACCTTTTTGCTACTATACTTAAGATACAAGGGGTGGTAGTAAATGGAATATATTATTCTGTTTTTTATTGGAATTTGTGCGACGACTTTGGGTACGCTTGCTGGTGGTGGGGGATTGCTCAGCTTACCGTCGATGTTGCTTTTAGGAATACCCGTTCATTCGGCAATTGGAGCGAACAAAGTTTCGAATACAATTAGTTCCTTCTCGAGTTTCTTCTACTTACTTCGAAAAAAGGAACTCTCACTAAAAGAATCCATTTGGATTATACCTGTTAGCTTAGCTGGAGGGATTAGCGGAGGCATCATTGCTTCACGGATAGCAGCGGAAAATATGTATATAGTGGCGATTGTCCTGTTATTTTTTGCTTTCATTGTTTCTTTTGTCGGAAAAGGGAACTTTACCGGAAATGAACCGTTGAAATTCAATAAAATCAGTGCACCGGGGTTGTACAGTATAGGAATCTACGATGGATTATTCGGTCCTGGTCAGGGGACCTTAATGCTTTATCTATATAATCATTTAAACATCGCTTATATTCGTGCGGTTGGGTTAGTGAGACTCGCTACATTTTCGAGTTGTTTTGGGGCTGCAATGACGTATATTGCGACAGGTAAAATTATATGGCCTGTCACGATTACATTGTTGCTCGGTTCGTTAACAGGGGCCCAAATTGGGGTGCGGATTGCACAGAAGCTAAGGCCACAATATGTAAAACCGATTTTAAGGATTGTAACAGTGCTTCTTATTGTTCAAATCGTAAGTGAGAATGTACTCTAAAGAAAAATATCTCCATTTATATACAAAGAAAGCCCACTTCAACAGTGGGCTCCTCAATCATCTTTTCATTTTGAGAACATCAACCCTCTATTAATCTCATAAAAAACTCACACAATAATATGACAGAGTATTGTAAATAGACTGATATCTGATAAACTGTTATAAAGAACAAGTGGGGGGTGTTCGTTTCTTACCGGGAACGCATAACAACAATGTGTTGGAGAAAGGCACCATTTATTAATTTTATTTTGTAATGGCAGAAGAAAAAAACTGTATAAAGGGAAGGAATGGTTTTAGTTGCAAAGAATATTAAAACGATCACGTGTATTGTTGATTATACTCGCGATCATGCTCGCATTTTCTCCACTTTCCGTACTTGCAGAAGGGGAAAACGCAAATACGAATAATTATGTTGCACTAGGTGATTCATTGGCTGCGGGAGTGTTATTCGATAATTCACTTGGGAGTGGATATGTTGAGATGATAAAGAGTGATCTTGAGACCAATGGATACACGGTAAATGTACATAAAAAAGGTGTACCTGGTGCTACTACAGGAAGTGTATTAGCGGGATTACCTGGAATTTCGGAATTAGCAGATGCTAATGTGATCACGATTAGCGCTGGTGCGAATGATATTTTAGGAGTACTCAAGCCAATACTTGATTCAGGTATAAATCCAGCTGATTTAACACCAGAAAAAATAGCAGAATTGCACCAGGCGGCAGTAGCGGCAGGACAGGCGGCTGAAAATGCGAAAAACAATGCGTCAAATGCGATAAATGGAGCGGAACAATCGGTAGACGACGCACAAGCTGCTGTTCTGAAAGTCGAGGAAGCAGCAAATTTAGCGGCCACAGAAATTTCCATGATAAAGGGTTTCTTAACACCCGAGCAGCAGGCATCAATAGATTCTACACTTAGTCTGATTCCAGATGCAAAAGACAGTGTAAATAAAGCAATAGAAAATATAGATGCTGCAAAGGCGGGACTTGAAGCAAATCCTGCTGAAGCAGTAGCCAACATAAAAACGGCAGAATCTAAGTTAGGTGAAGTAATTGTAAAATTAACACCAGTAGTGGAACTTATAAAAAGTATCGAATGGATACAAGTTACACTCCCTATTCAAGCGATTCTTAACGTTAAAGCTAAAGCAAACGAGGCGATTGAAGCAGTTATTACTACAAAATCAAAAGTCGAATCTGCGAAACAAGCAGTAAAAACGTACACTGAAGCAAAAGTAACGGCTGAAGCAGCACAACTTGTAGTAACAAAGTTAGCAGAAACAGCAGCAAAATTAGCAGAAATCCCAGCGGTCATCGGAAAGGTTGGAACGAACACTGCACAAATCTTAGGTGCCATCAGGTCAGTAAACCCTACCGCCAAAATTTACGTCATGGGTTATTATAATGCCCTTCCATATTTACCGTTAGAAGTGCAAGAAACTATGACAAAACCGATGCTTGCTAATTTAAATGCGGCAATAAAAGCACCGACATCTGGTTTTAATGCAACATTTGTACCTGTTGCTCATTTGTTTGATGGAAACCATCAAACCTATCTTCCAAACCAGGCTAATATTCACCCAAGTGAAGCTGGATACAGAGCACTTGCAAATGGTTTCATGGATAAAATAAATATTGATTTTCCTATTATTCCTGATCCAAATCCATACGAAAAGGATATTGATTTAGGGCAAGAGGTCATTGTAAACTCAAGTGAAGTAATCAATATTAACGAAACGGATGTATCTTTATTATTACCAGATAACCTTCCAGAAGGAACATTACTCACTGTTACAAAAACAGGTGAGGATAAACTTTCTAAAGAAAAAACTGGTGAACTAGTACTCTTTGGAGATGCTTTGAATTTTAAATTTACCTTCCCAGAGGGATTCGAAGATTTTGATGGAACGTTTACACTTGTGATGGGTTACGATGATAACTCACCAGACAATATAGCAATATACCATTTTAATGAAGAAAGTGGCAAATGGGAGATCCAGAAAGGGGAAAATAATAAAGAGTTAAAAACAATCAATTTGGAGGTTGCTCATTTTTCGAACTACGGTGTGTTTGCCCAAGTAGAAAAAACGGACCCAACTGACCCAACAGATCCTGTAGACAATCCAAAAGATGACGATGGCGTAACGGCGACAGTTGTCAAAGATCCTTCAAAGGGATCGAAAGACAATAATAAAAAGGATACAAAAAAAGATACCAAAAAAGATACAAAGAAAAACAAATTACCAAATACTGCAACAAACCATTATAACTGGCTTTTGGTTGGGGCTTCTCTTCTAGTAGCAGGAGCTATGATGTTCATCATTTCAAGAAAAAGACGTTTGTTAACGGAAGAGTAAAAGATTCATAGAATAAGGGAAAGGCAGGGTTCACCCTTCTGTCCCTTATTTTTTTATGTCTGAAACTTGACTTGAATCCAAATCGTTGCTTGATTCCATTCCCAATTGGTTATCCTAAAGTCAAGGAGCGTGAAGACAGTGGAATCATCATTTTGTCCGATTATGTGGAATGAGGATCCAACGCCTGAATCCAAGAAGGATTGCAAGGAATGTGGTTTGTACCAGCAAGGATCCCGGATGATCTGGGGAGAGGGAAATCCAAAAGCACCGATCATGATTATTTTGGATAATCCAGGTGCACGCGAAGATCGTAAAGGAAATCCAATGATTTGTGGAACAAGGCAGACATTGCAGAAAGCTGCACATGAAGCAGGCATAGATAAAGAGCAATTGTATGTAACGTATATTTTGAAAAGACAGCCAAAACGGGCTTATGATAAGGAGAAAACACGCGAAATCTGCATGAACCATCTGCATGCCCAGTTGGAGGAACAGAAGCCCAAACTGATTGTTTGTCTTGGTAATGTGGCCGTTCAATCATTTTTTCAAAACCCTGAGCTTGAAGTTAAAGGGCTTAGAGGAAACTTCTATCAGATGAATGGCTATCAAACGACTGTCGCGTACCATCCGCTTGCAGCCAGAAGAAGGCCAAATTTGTATCCGCTCCTTCTTGAGGATATGCAGTTAGTAGCATCGGAGCTTCGGAAACAAATCTGATAAAAGGACAGGCTCATAAACCTGTCCTTTTTAGTTTCCGGTATATTTAAATGAGTATATATGTGTTTTTGTTAATTCAATGACTTCCTCAATAAATTCCTCCTGAGATTCCTTGAAACCACTAGTGATCCAATTTTGGATAAGCCCGTAAAAGCCATAGGCTGTGTAACGTTTGAAATAGTCCATGTTGACTGGGATATTGTTAATCGTTTCAAAGATGAATTTTTCTTGATAAATTTTTAAAATGGTTTGAGGGAAACTAGTATGTAGCCCTGGTAATGTATCGTCATATTTAATGAGTTCAAAAAAGTTTCGATGCTCATCAATATAGGACACAATATGAAAAGACGGTTTACCGATCTTTGATGTATATACCTTTTGCCCTGGTGAATATGGTTTTCCTACAGAATTCCATAATCCTGTCATCATAGTTTCTAGCAAGTCTTCAGACAAATCGATTTTGTCCTGGTAGTGGACATAAAAGGTGCTGCGATTATAGGAAGCCTTATCTACAATGTCCTTCACAGTAACGGAATGGTAGCCCTTTTCTTTAATAAGGTCGATGAGGGCCAACTTTAAATGTTCTTTCGTACGGTTTCGGCGTTTTGATTGGACAGACAGTTCATCATTCATATAAAAAACCTCCACAAAAATAGACAGTTTAATTGCAAATGTTTATTTATTCGACATTTTGATTTTCTTTGATGATTGTTATATGTTGCCGGAATAGTAGAATGAAATTGTGAACAAATGGTGACAATACCATTTGTAATAAATATTACTCTACTATAGGGTAATGCTATATCCATATTATATATTAAGGGAGGACTACATAATGGGAAAATTACAAGATAAAGTGGCGGTCATAACTGGAGGGGCTTCAGGAATTGGTGCAGCAACTGCTCGTTTATTTGTTGAAGAAGGAGCAAAGGTTGTTCTAGTGGACTTAAACGAAGAAAAAGGAAAAGCTTTTGAAGCTGAATTGAAAGCGTTAAACAAAGAAGCTTTATTTGTAAAGGCAAACATTACAAGTGAAGAAGAAGTTGCAAATATCTATAAACAAACAATTGAAGCGTTCGGCAAAGTGGATGTTGTTTTCAACAACGCAGGTATCGGACGAGTTCAGCCATCACATGAATTAGAGTATTCTGAGTGGAGAAATACGGTTAATGTTGACTTGGATGGTGTCTTCCTAGTAGCACGTGAAGCAATCCGTGAATTCTTAAAGGCAGATGGCGGAGTAATCGTTAACACTGCATCTATGTATGGATGGGTTGGATCACCAGGATCAGCAGCTTATAACGCAGCAAAAGCTGGCGTAATTAACCTAACTCGTTCCCTTGCACTTGAATATGCTGACAAAAATATTCGTGTAAATGCTTTATGCCCAGGTTTCATTGACACACCAATTATTCCTGAAGAAAGCAAAGAGGTATTACGTGGTATGACTCCAATGAAGCGTCTTGGACAAGCAAATGAAATGGCTAAGGCTGTATTATTCCTAGCTAGTGATGATTCTACATTCATGACAGGAAACAGCTTAATTGTTGACGGCGGGTATACTGCACAATAATCGTAATTTAAGAGATTAAAGAAAAGGGGCATCCGGTCAAATGGATGCCCCTTTCTCAATCTAACTTTATCCCATTTTTATGAATCTTGACCTAATGTGTCACTGGAGTTACCTTTGGCTGCGTCAAATGCCTCCTTGATGGCCTTCCGCAATTGACGTTCAACTTCCCACTGCTCGCCATTTACTGTTTTCGCAATGACACGGAGCACAACATCAGAGGTTCCAATGTCTTGAACACCAATGACATTTGGTCCATCGACAATCGATGGATTATTGGCAGCAACTTGGTCGCAAGCTTCTTGCATCACGATAATGGCCTGATCAATGTCCTCATCGTAAGCAATTTTTATATCAACAAGTGCACGCATATTTCCTCTGGAATGGTTGCTCACACTTTTAATGTCTCGATTCGGAATATAATGTAAGGTTCCATCAAATCCTCGGATTTGCGTCGTACGTAATCCTACAGATTCAACAATGCCATCAAGAGCCCCAAGCGTTACATAATCGTTCACATCGATTTGCTTTTCTAATAATAAGAAGAAGCCAGTTACAACATCACTTACTAGTCCTTGTGCTCCAAAGCCAATCGCTAGTCCCACGACTCCCGCACCGGCAATAAGACTTGCAACAGGAATATTAAAAATGCCAAATATGGAAGCGACTAACATGAAGGTCAACACGTACGAAAGAATATTTTCCATTAACTTTTGAAGGGTATGAGACCGTCCCAACGAAATATTTTGTTTCTCTTGTAATCTTGTAAAGGTACGCTCAATGATCTTGTTTCCAATCTTTTTTACAATCAAAAATGCAATGAAGGTCCCGATTAATTGTAAGGCTATAATGCCAGTTTTAAGGAGCAATGCTTCCCAATTAAAATCAAACAAACTATCATCCTTCCTCGCGACTTATCTTTTTTCCTAGTAAGAGAATACCACATTTGGCAAAAATGAAACATGTTTGGCGTAAAAAAAGTCCCCTGTGTGATTACAGGGGACCCGAGCCTTACCTATTTTGTATAGTTATCAAAATAACCTTGGATATAGACGAATGGAGTTCCTTTGTCTCCGCTTCCTGATGTTAAGTCGGAAAGAGAACCGATAAGGTCAGTTAGTCTTCTAGGTGTTGTACCTTGTGCTTCCATTTGGCCAACAAGGTCACCTTCTTTATTAGCGATAAACTCAGAGATTGCTTTTTTAAGTTCTTCACCTTTTAAGTCAGCAAAATTGTTATCAGCAAGGTATTTTAATTTTACTTCATTAGGTGTTCCTTCAAGACCTGCAGTAAAAGCAGGGGAAACAACTGGGTCAGCCAGCTCCCAAATCTTTCCGACAGGGTCTTTAAAAGCACCGTCTCCGTAAACCATAACCTCTACATTTTTCCCGGTCTTCTCTTTAAGAATCTCTTGGATTTTATCAACGATTGGTTGACAATTACGTGGGAAGAGCTTCACAGTTTCCTCCGTAGCTTTGTTTGAACCAAGTAAACCATATTGTTCATTATAGCCGCTGCCGGTGACCGATTCAGAAAGAATATTGTCAAGGCTGTAGACCTTTTCGCCACCGTTTTCATTTAAAATTTTCTTTGTACGGAATCTTGTGTGAATGTCACAAGTTAACACGCTCTTTGTATAGTCTAGAATAGTTTTTGGATTGTTTGAGAAGATAACCTCACATTCAATTCCATATTCTTCGATTAATGATTTATAGTAGTCAATGTAATCTACACCAGTAAAAGGATGTTTATTGTGTCCGAAAAGATCACGGAATTGTTGTTCTGTTAACACATCTGTCCAAGGGTTTACCCCTTTTTCATCAAGAAGATCGAGGTCTACTAAATGGTTGCCGACTTCATCTGAAGGATAGCTTAACATAAGCACAATTCTTTTCGCACCTTTCGCAATTCCGCGAAGACAGATTGCAAAACGGTTACGACTTAGGATCGGGAAAATGACGCCAACAGTGTCATCGCCAAATTTTGCTTCTACATCCGTTGCAATATCATTAATGGTTGCATAGTTTCCTTGAGCACGGGCAACAATGGATTCGGTTATTGTCACGATATCTTTGTCCTGAATGGTAAAGCCTTCAACCTCAGAAGTCGTTAATACAGTATCAACAACGATTTGCTCAATGTTGTCACCTTTATTGATGATTGGGCCACGTAAACCCCTTACAACTGTTCCTACTACTCTTTCCAAAAAGATCACTCCTACCTGCTGATAAGATTAATGTAATTAGTATCCACTAGTACTATACATCTATTATATGATATAAGTAAAATTAATATAATTAATAATGGGTATAAGGGTGGGTTATATGGTAGGTAAATTGGATTTATATAAGGTTTTTAGTGTGGTTGCTAAGAATGGAAGTTTTTCGAAGGCGGCAAAGGAACTTTTTATGACACAGCCTGCAGTTAGTCAAGCGATGATGCAGCTGGAGAGGGAATTGGATATTCGGCTATTTAATCGTACGCCAAAAGGGGTTACTTTGACAAATGAAGGAAAGCTATTATTTGAATATGTCCATTCCGCATTAAATCTCCTCAATGTCGGTGAGGAAATGATTTTAGAATTTAAAAATCTGACAAAAGGCGAATTGAGGATTGGTGTGGGGGATACGATTTCGAAGTACTTTTTGCTAACGTACTTAGAAACCTTCCACACGGAATATCCAAATATTAAGTTTAAAATTGAAAACGGGACGACCCAGGAGCTTATTTCTTTATTGAAGTTGGGTGAGGTTGATCTTGCGATTTGTAATTTCCCCGTGGATGACCCTGCTCTCGCGCAAATCCCTTGCATGGATATTCATGATGTTTTTGTGTGTGGGGAAAATTATAAAAAGCTTTTACCAAAGCTGGTGAGTGTAACGGAATTGATCAAACACCCTTTAATTTTTCTTGAACCAAAGTCCGTTTCCCGAAAATATGTGGATGAGTTTTTATTATCGAAGGGATTGAGGATTTCACCTGAATTTGAACTGGGCTCACATGATTTGCTACTAGAGTTTGCAAAAATAAACCTAGGCATTGCTTGTGTTACAAAGGAATTTTCACAGGAATATTTAGAGAAGGGTATCTTACATGAGATACAGCTAAAAGAAAAAATCCCCAAACGAAGCATCGGCATCTGTTACGTAAAAAACGTTCCGCTATCACCCGCATCAACTAAATTTGTCGAGATTATTGAGAACCATAAGGACGGTTCTCAAGGTTCCTCTTGAACCGTCCCATGGTGTTTATTCCACATAATAAACGTTTGAATGGATTGCATCATAGCAATAAAGTCTTCCCCCATATGCACAGCCGCCATCGATGCCGATGATGTTATTTTTACCGAAATACATGTCATTGCTTTTATGTAGGTATTTTGTTGGTGTATGGCCGAATACGACCGTTTTTTCTCCAGTATACCCGTTGTGAAATACCTCTCGAATCCAGACGAGGTGATGGGGGTCTGTTGATTCTAATGGAGATTCCGGATGAACACCTGCATGAACAAAAATATGTGTATCTGTTTCATAGTAATAAGGAAGTTCTTTTAAAATGTCTAAATGGGGGCGGATTTCTTCGTTTATTTGAAGTAGGTTTGGCATTTCTTCTGTTGTGTACCAATATTTTGCATCATCTTTTTCAATGTGGTAGCCATAATTTTGTAGGGTTTTAATCCCGCCATTGTAAAACCATCTTTTGACACTCATCGAATCAGCGCGAAAGGCCTCTATCATCATTTTTTCGTGATTGCCAATTAACGCAATCGCACCGTCATTTCGCAATTGAATCACTTTGTCCAAAACGGCCCTTGATTGTGGTCCACGATCAACGTAGTCACCTAACAGCAAAAGCTGATCTTGCTTATGATCATATTGCAAGAGCTCCAATAATCGCTCAAATTTATTTAAATCTCCATGAATATCACTAATCGCAAGCATTCGCTTCACTCATCACACAACCTTTATCAATATAGGTGCTTCTATTTTATCACACCCTCGTTCTTGGTGAGGAATCGTCAATTTTATATAATCTTTTAAAAGTCAAAAATACTAAAGGTATCAAAAGGAAAGAGTGTGCCGCAAGTGACATTAAAAAGTCAGTTAACTGTTGCATTTATACTTGCTCTTTTTTCACTGATTATATTTGGTGTATGGCCAATTTTGTTCATGGTCATGATATTATCCGCTTTGATAGCCGTGTAATTTCACTGGTACAAGGGATGAGTCGGCCTGGCTAACCCTATTGATGAAGTTCCTTTCATTTATTGGATAAGCACCCGTTATCATTGCTGTCTCCATTTTAATTCTGTTTTTCCTATATGAAAAATTGAGGCATCGCTATGAACTGATTTTGTTTATTGCAGTCATGGCGGGGTCTCCGATTTTGAACTTTCTACTGAAAGAATTGTTTAAACGGGCTAGACTGGATTTTCACCGATTAGTTGAAATTACAGGCTATAGCTTTCCGAGTGGACATGCGATGAACGCTTTTACGTTTTATGGGATTGTCATATTCTTACTGTGGAGTCATATTCCAGTTTCGTGGGGGAGGACAACCCTTCTTTTATTTAGGGGAATGATGATTTTCGGTATTGGGATGAGCCGAAATTATCTGGGAGTCCATTACCCGACAGATATAATCGGCGGCTATTTCGCAAGTGCCGTGTTGCTAGGATTTTCAATTTGGGCCTTTCTGCGGTTCAAAGAAAGACGAGCGGTTAAGAATGCAAGGCTGGGAATTGGTTACGTTACCCCCAAGGGGCACAATTACAAATGTCGAATCTTGGGGAAATGTTTTGATTGTAAATGAAAGCGCTATCAACTATAATAAAGTCAGGTGGATGACACGTGTGGTCATCATGGTATTTGGCGAAGGTGGGGCCAATACTGTAGTGGAGTAATACATTAATAAGTAACATTTTAAAGTATTCTTTAAAAGAGACCTTTTAATTCGGTAGCGAATTAAAAAGGTCTCTTTTCTTTTGATTTAATGAATATTTCAAATCAGGTCAGCTTCATTGATCTCCTGATAATTTGAAGATTGCTTGGGAATGATGCAATTCTCATAAAACTTGTGGAAGATAAAATTCATCATAGCATCCGAAAAAATCATCGTAAAAAACTTGGCTGAACTAATTTTCAATTTAAAGAAATGTAGCTTTCTGAGTAACGAAACGATTGGAAACGCATAAATCCAATCTGCCACTAGATTAATAAGGGTGTATGGGAGAAACTTCCCTTTTGAAATATTGAACACCCAATAAGTTGCAAAGAGATAAGGGCCTAAAATTAATATACAGGTGTCACACACCATAGCCTCAACGCTGCCTTTTACCTTCCAGAGTTTATGTACCGAAAAATAGAAAATCTCAAACAGTAGAACGCTAGAAGAAAATAAGGTAACAGGTAAATATTTAATGTATGATTTCTTTGGAAGTAACACTGCCGCAACAACCGAACATAAAACAATAAAGACCCTAATTCCATTCTTTAACATGTAGAACAATCCCTTCAGAACCAAGTTTTTCTTAATTTGTTCTAAGAGACTAGTTCCTATACGAAAAACAAAGCCTGCATCGTTAACTGATGCAGGCTTTACAATTAAATTTCAATTACTTTGATCGTGGAAAAAACTTCTTCCTCAGCATTAGCCGACTTCCATTCATGCGGGTAATACCCAAGTGGATTGCAGATGATTTCAATTCCATTAAAGTGTTCATGATATCTTGTGTGGATGTGTCCAAAAATATATTTTTTCACTTGATACTTTTCCGCTAACTCACCGAAATGCTTACTTCCCATCATAGAGTTGAAAAAGTCCCAACCAGGGTTGTTCTTTACTTGAATATATCGTGAGAAAGGGACCACATGTGTGACCAAAATAATATTTTTGTGCTGGTGGTCTTTAAGCCAACCTTCAAGTTTTTCGAGATACCGTTTGGTTTCACCTTGGTCAGAACTTGGCCAATGTGCGTTTGTTTTATCAGGCCATGTAAAATTATTAAATGTTCCTATTGAAAACTGTTCCTCAGTATAGCCCTCAATTCCATAAGTGTAGTCATACCAGCCGCCATCACCAATTACGACCCATCTATCATTTAATTCGACTGGACCGTTCCCTAGATTACCTGGAAAATCTAGCAGCGTGTCATAAGCAGATTTAGAGTCTTCATGGTAAATATCATGATTTCCATGTACAAATAAAATTTTCATTTTGGGAAATTCGCCTTGTAGCCGATTTAACAGTACATAGCTTCTTTCAGGACCAGCCGTCATGTCGCCACTTATGATAAAAACCTCGGGTGTGTTGATGGCGATCCATTTTATTAAGTGTGACATAATATCCATCCCCGTATTTTTACGATTCAAGCCCACGTGAATATCTGATAAAACAGCAATCTTCATGCAAACATCCCTTTCATTTTTTGATTCCTAGTTCCTACTTATTTCTTCATCAGGGTGGGTTTTTCCTTCTAGAAAATGAGGTGCAATCAGGATTGTGGGACCACGAGAACCGTCCCTGTGGTTCCACTAAATACCAATGCTTACAATTATTATGAATAATATTTTGATATAATTCTATTTTCTGAAAAGTGTTGCTTTTTGTTATTTTCCGTGATATATTAATGACTATCAAATTGAAATTTGAAAACAATTCAGTTTATTAGTATAATTTTATGCTCTAGATATGTTATCGGGAATACTACTATTTATCTAGGGTGTTTTAGGAGGAATAGATATGACATCAAAAGATTCATTTAGCTACACCATAGCTGTAGGATTTATGTTATTTGCGTTATTCTTTGGAGCGGGGAATTTAATTTTCCCAGTTCAAATAGGTCAATTGGCTGGAAGTAATGTACTTTCAGCGAATTTCGGTATGCTTATTACGGGAGTAGGTTTACCTGTTCTTGGCATAATGGCACTAGCATTCTCAGGTAAGAGTGATTTAGAATCACTAGCAGGTAGAGTTAATCCGTTATATGGGGTTTTCTTTACCGTTGCCCTTTATTTAACAATTGGTCCGTTATTTGCAATTCCAAGAACAAACACGGTTGCTTATGAAATTGGGATCGCACCCTTTGTTGCGAACCAAGCAAGCCATCTCCCAATAATTATTTTTACAGTCATCTTTTTCGGTTTAACCTTATACTTTTCACTAAAGTCTAGTAAGATTGTTGATATTGTTGGAAAGGTATTAACACCAATTTTATTAGTGGTTATTGCGATTCTTATTATCGCGGCGTTTGTGAATCCAATTGGTGCCATTCAAGATCCTACAGAAACTTATGCAACAAATAGCTTCTTTAAAGGCTTCCAGGAAGGCTATAACACTATGGATGCACTTGCAGCATTCGTATTTGGAATTATCATTATTAATATCATGAAAGAACGCGGTGCACGATCTAAAAAAGAAATCATGGTTTCAACAGGTAAAGTTGCATTAGTTGCGGGTGTATTATTAGCAGCAATTTACTCTTCACTTGCATTCTTAGGAGCTACAAGTGTAGAAGGCTTTGGCATTTTAGAAAATGGTGGTGCTGTTTTAGCTGCTGCTTCTCAACACTTCTTTGGTTGGTATGGTAAATTAATTCTGGCTGTAATCGTTATTGCAGCATGTTTAACAACAAGTATCGGACTGATCACATCTTGTGCAGCTTATTTCACAAAATTAATTCCTGCACTATCTTATAAGCAATGGGCGGTTAGCTTTACATTATTTAGTGCAGTTATCTCAAACTTTGGTTTAAGTACAATTATTAGCTTCTCAATTCCAGTTCTTGTTTTGCTGTATCCATTAGCAATGTGTTTAATGGTATTAACATTCTTACACCCTCTATTCAAGGGCCGTAAGGAAGTATACCAAGTTAGTATTTTAGTTACATTCATCCTAAGTGTTAATGATGGATTGAACGCAGCTGGCGTAAAGATTGCTGCTGTCAATGAATTATTTACAGCGGTTCTTCCTTTATATTCAGTAGGATTAGGTTGGATTGTTCCAGCGATTGTCGGCGGGGTAATTGGATATTTAATTAGCATTATTAAACATGGTGCTTTCAATCCAGAGCCAATTGAAGAATAAGGTATAAAGTGATAAAAGAAGCGGTTCTTATAGCGTAGATGCTAAAAGGACCGCTTTCTTTGTAATAATTATTTATCTTGTTATAATGGAATGTAGGATTGTTACTGGTTAAACAGGCAAAACCTAAGTAAGGTGTTTCTTTTAGGAGACAGTTTATTTAGGTTTTTTGACTTTTATACGAGAGAGGGATTTGGGATATGAAATTGATTGCTTCGGATTTAGATGGGACACTTTTGAATGAGAAAAGTAAGGTAAGTGAGGCAAATGTGCGCGCCATTCAAAAAGCGATGGATAAAGGGGTAAAATTTGTTGTTGTAACTGGAAGATCGTATGATGCAGCTGTTATGCCTATTAAGGAAGTAGGTATAGCTTGTCCAATTATTACCTTAAATGGTGCAAGTTCATTTGATATAGATGGAAATGTTTTACGGGATATTCCAATGGATAAATCGGTTTGCAAGAAGGTGTACACGGCATGTCACAATGGTAAAATGTATACTGAGTTTTTTACGAATAAGGGTTTATTTTCTTTTGGAAGAGATCGATTTATCGATAGAATGACGAGATGGTGGAAAACAGTCAATCCTGATTTTACTGATGAGGAAATCAATCAAAAAATTGAGCAACGCTTTCAAGATGAGAGTGTTCAGTTTGTTGATGGTTATGAAGAATTAGAATCAATGAATGACCTTAAAATTTATAAACTGTTAAGCTTTGCGGAAGATGAGGAAAGCCACAAGCAGGTGTTTAATGAGCTAAAAGACGAGGCTGGAGTGGTCATTACGTCTTCGGGTTATTTAAATTTGGAGTTTAACCACCCAGAAGCTAAAAAAGGCTTAGCACTTAAAGAATTGGCGAAAAGCATGGGGATTGACATGAAGGATGTTATGTCTTTAGGTGATAATCTAAATGATAAAAGCATGCTCGAAATGGCAGGGCGCGGTGTCGCCATGGGGAATGCCAACCCGGAAATTCTCAACCTCTGTAAATATAAAACAAAAACAAACGAGGAAGATGGGGTAGCATTCGCAATTGAGGAGATGCTAAAGGATTTGTAAAAAGCTAAGAATTAGCACTCGAAAGACCAATGGAAAGAGCCTATTAATTGAAATAACCGGAGCAATCGTTTACAATATATATTAGGATTGTTACTGTTCGGCAGGCAAAACCTATGTTTGTGATAGAATATCAACAGTGGTATTCTTGTATACAAATATAGGTTTTTTTATTGGAATTAGACTTGGAATCTGTTTTGGGACGAGGTGATCGCATGAAAATCGAGAAGGTTTTGAATAATAATGTTGTGATGTGTAGAAATGGGCTAGATCAGGAAATGGTTGTGATGGGCAAGGGATTGGCTTTCCAAAGAAAATCTGGAGACACAATTGATGTTTCAAATGTTGAGAAAACCTTTGTATTACAAAAGCATGGGATTACAGAAAAACTTGCGAAGTTACTTGAAGATACATCAGAACTTTATTTAAGTATCTCCTCGAAAATTTTAGACTATGCCAAAACTCAGTTACCAAATAAATTAGATGATTATTTATATGTTGCCTTAACCGACCATCTTAGCTTTGCGATTAGTAGACATAAACAACGGATCTTATTTAAGAATGCCCTTTTATGGGAGATTCGAAAGTATTACAAACAGGAGTTTCAGATTGCATTAAAAGCATTGGATATCATTGAACAGGAAACAGGCATCAGGCTTGATGAAGATGAGGCAGCCTCTATTGCACTGCACTTGGTAAACGGTCAGTTTTCAGGGGAAAATATTGCAGAGGCTGTTCAAATTACAGAGATGGTGAATGATATTTTAAATATTGTCAAATACCATTATAAAGTGGAACTTGATGAAACCTCTTTGAACTATGAACGGTTCTTAACACATTTACGATTCTTTGGGATGAGGTACATGCGCAAGGAAAAGTCGATGGATTCCATTGATAACTTTTTCCATGAACAGATTAAGCTCAAGTACTCAGATGCATATTCGTGTACGCAAAAAATTGCCACATATTTAAAGAACGAGTATGGTTGGGAGATTTCCAAGGAAGAAGAAATTTATTTAACCGTGCATATTCATCGAGTTACAAATCGTTATAAACTACATCAAACATTCCAATAAATCAAATTGTGAACGTTTGTCGATAATAGACGAATTTTGTCGAAGAAAGCGTTGACATTCCGAGAAAGCGGTGTTATATTTAGTTTATAAATTTCATAAACCTTCGAAGGAATGTTACCATTTTGGGCATAACCTGAATCGATTTATACGCACTACATGTGTGTTTAAATTGGTTCAGGTTTTTTATTTGAAAAAATTAGAATAGAAAGTAGGGTCAACTATGAAGTATGAACAATTGGCCAAAGACATTGTTGAAAATGTCGGCGGGAAGGAAAATGTGAACAGTGTTGTTCACTGTGTTACTCGTCTACGCTTTAAGCTTAAGGATGAGGGTAAAGCGAATACAGATGTATTAAAAAACATGGATGGCGTCGTCACGGTAATGAAAAGTGGCGGTCAATATCAAGTAGTTATTGGAAACCATGTACCTGATGTATATAAGGATGTTGTTCGGGTAGGTGGATTTGATTCAGCGCAACCCGTGGATGCAGATGAAGGTAATGGAGAAAAACAAAATTTGTTCAATCGTTTTATTGATATTATCTCAAGTATATTCCAACCAGTTTTAAGTTTACTTGCAGCAACAGGTATTATTAAAGGTTTTAATTCTTTATTCCTTGCGTTAGGTTGGCTAGAAAACACAGATGGCACATATCTATTGTTAAATGCAATCGGAGATGGGTTCTTCGTATTCTTACCAATTTTCTTAGGATATACTGCGATGAAAAAGTTTGGTGGCACACCTTTCCTAGGAATGGCCATAGCGGCAGCGTTAGTTCATCCGAGTCTTCCAGGAATTAAAGCCGGCGAAGCAATCATGACACTATTTAGTGGAACGATGTTTGAGTCGCCAGTACAAATTACCTTCTTAGGTATCCCTGTAATTTTAATGAGCTATACATCTTCCGTTATTCCGATTATTTTAGCAACCTATTTTGCTTCGAAACTTGAGAAAGCATTCGCAAAAATTGTTCCGGCAGTTGTGAAATCATTCGGTGTTCCGTTTCTTACATTAATTGTAATCGTACCATTAACATTTTTAATTATTGGGCCAGTTGCAACTTGGATAGCAAATTCTATTGGTCAAGGGGCAACATTTATTTTTGAAGCAGCACCTCTTGTTGCAGGTTTAGTTCTAGGTGGAATCTGGCAAGTGCTTGTTATCTTCGGAGTCCATTGGGGATTAATTCCAATCTATTATAATAACTTAGCTGTAAATGGTTTCGATACATTTATTACAATGACAATTCCAGCTTCTTTTGCCCAAATTGGTGCAGTATTAGGAGTACTGGTATTAACAAAAAATCAAAAATTGAAATCATTAAGTATTCCAGCATTTATTTCAGGTATTTTTGGAGTTACAGAACCAGCTATTTATGGGGTAACCTTACCACTTAAAAGACCATTTATTATGAGTTGTATCGCTGCTGGTGTTGGTGGAGCGGTCATTGCAGTAACAGGTTCAGCTCTTTATTCAGCAGGCCCACTTGGAATTTTTAAAATACCTACTTTCATTCATCCTGAACATGGTATTGATGCAGGTTTCTGGGGAATGATTCTTTCGTTAGTAGTAGCATTTGTTTTAGGTTTTGTCCTAACAGTGTTTTTCGGTGGAGTAAATAAAAAGAATGTTAATAATGTAGATACTGCTAAAACAGAAGCAGCAACTACTGTTGAAACACAGAAACAATCGAATCAAACTGCTCAAGAAACAAAAAGTGAAGTGGTATTTAGCCCATTTAAAGGTAAAGTAATGCCATTATCAGAAATTGAAGATGCTGCCTTTGCATCAGGAGCGCTTGGACAAGGTGTTGCGGTTGAACCAGCAGAAGGAAAATGTTTTGCTCCTGTTTCAGGTAAGGTAACGGCACTATTTCCAACAAACCATGCAATTGGTATTACAAGTGAGAGTGGTGCAGAGATTTTAATTCATATTGGAATGGATACGGTACAGCTTGATGGTAAATACTTCTCATCAAAAGTAGCTCAAGGTGACCGTGTCGAAAAGGGACAACTCCTAATTGAATTTGAACCAGAAAAAATCAAAGAAGCAGGTTATATCGTTACAACTCCAGTTGTCGTAACAAACTTCCAACAATACGATGTTAAGACCCAATCTGGGGAACAGCTTGACGTTGGAGACAATTTAATTATTCTAGGCAAGAAAGCTTAAAAAAACTATTTGAGATTTTAAATATAGAAGGAAGGCATTATAGATCATTTTTATTTGCTTTCCTTCTTTTACTACATAATCACTAGGAGGAATTAAAATGGAACATAAGGCATTAAAACCATTTCCAAAAGATTTTTTCTGGGGGGCATCGACTTCAGCGTATCAAACTGAAGGTGCTTGGAATGAAGATGGAAAGGGTCCATCTGTAATTGACGTAAAGAAAATTCCCGAGGGTACAACAGATTATAAGGTTGCAAGTGACCATTATCATCACTATAAAGAAGATGTAAAACTATTTGCAGAAATGGGCTTTAAAGCATATCGTTTCTCTATTGCTTGGACTCGTATTATTCCAAATGGTACGGGAGAAGTGAATCAAAAAGGTATTGAGTTTTACAGCAATTTAATTGATGAATTAATAGCAAATGGAATTGAACCAATTGTTACGATGTACCATTTTGATTTACCAAACGCTTTACAGGAAAAGGGCGGCTGGTCTAAACGCGAAGTAGTTGAAGCATTTGAAAAATATGCGAAAGTTTTATTTGAACACTACGGTGATCGTGTAAAATACTGGCTAACCATTAATGAACAAAACATGATGATTTTGCATGGTTCAGCACTCGGTACACTTGACCCGAATTTAAAAGATCCTCAAAAAGAACTATATCAACAAAACCATCATATGTTGCTTGCACAAGCAAAGGCTATGGTTCTCTGTCATAAAATGCTGCCAAATGCCAAAATGGGACCTGCCCCAAATATATCATACATATACCCAGCGTCATCGAAGCCTGGAGATGTCCTAGCTGCACAGAATTTTAATGCAATTCGAAACTGGTTGTACCTTGATATGGCGGTGTTTGGAAGATATAACAATATTGCATGGAGTTTTATGGAGGAAAAGGGCTATACCCCAACCATTTTAGAGGGTGATATGGAAGTTTTACAATCTGCAAAGCCTGATTTCATTGCATTTAACTACTATACTTCTAAGACGGTTGCTGAAAGTAAGGCTGGCGAAAATGCATTAGGTCATACTGGTGACCAAGAGATGGTAATCGGTGACCCAGGTGTGTATAAGGGTGCTCAAAATGAACACTTAGAAAAAACGGATTTTGGCTGGGAAATTGATCCTGAAGGCTTCCGTACAACTCTCCGTGAAATTTATAGCCGTTATCATTTACCGCTAATCATAACAGAAAACGGTTTGGGCGCCTTCGACAAGTTGGAAGAAGGCGATGTTGTTAATGATTCGTACCGAATTGACTATTATAAAAAGCATATTGAACAAATCCAACTAGCCATTACGGATGGTGTAGATGTATTTGGTTATTGTCCTTGGTCTGCAATAGACTTGGTTAGTACACACCAAGGTATTATGAAGCGTTATGGATTTATTTATGTAAATCGAGATGATGATGATTTGAAGGACTTACGTCGTATTCGAAAGCAAAGCTTTTTCTGGTATAAAGATTTAATCCAATCGCATGGGGAAAATTTATAAACAGTAAAGTGAAAGGTGGATTATTAAATGACACGTAAAGATATGTTTCCAAAAGGTTTTCTATGGGGAGGAGCAACCGCTGCAAACCAAGTTGAAGGTGGTTATTTAGAAGGTGGAAAGGGATTAACAACAGTTGATCTTATGCCAACTGGTAAGAATCGCAGGGATATACTACTTGGTAATGTAAATTCCTTTACACCAGTCGAGGGTGAATTTTATCCTTCACATGAAGCCATTGATTTCTATCACCGCTATAAAGAGGATATCGCTTTATTTGCGGAAATGGGTTTTAAAACGTTCCGTTTGTCTATTTCTTGGGCGCGTATTTACCCGAATGGAGATGATGCGCAACCAAATGAAGCTGGACTACAATTTTACGATGATGTTTTTGATGAACTATTAAAATGTGGTATTGAGCCGCTTGTGACCATCGCCCATTTTGATGTCCCGGTTAATCTCGTTGAGAAATACGGAAGCTGGAAAAATCGCAAGCTTGTCGAGTTATTTGAAACATACGCAACAACTCTTTTCACTCGCTATAAGAATAAAGTGAAATATTGGATGACATTTAACGAAATAAATATGCTTTTACACCTACCATTTGTAGGTGCAGGTCTTGCTTTTAAAGAAGGCGACAATAAATTGGAAATTCAATATCAAGCAGCACACCATCAGTTAGTGGCAAGTGCATTGGCAGTAAAAGCGTGTCACGAAATTATTCCTGGTGCGATGATTGGTTGTATGCTTGCTGCGGGAATGGTCTATCCATATACGTGTAACCCGGATGATGTTTTTGCCGCGATGGAAAAAGACCGCAGCAATTTCTTCTTTATTGATGTGCAGTCTCGTGGCGAATACCCAGGATATGCAAAGCGCTTTTTTGAAGACAACAATCTATCAATTGAAATGGAACCTGGGGATGAAGAGGTTTTACGGAATCACCCAGTTGATTATATTGGATTTAGTTATTATTCAAGTAGAGCAACGAGTACCGACCCAGAAGTATTGAAAAATATGACAAGTGGAAATGTGTTTGGCTCTGTATCTAATCCATATGTTTCAAAATCAGAATGGGGCTGGACGATCGATCCAAAGGGATTCCGTATTACAGCCAATCAGTTGTATGACCGCTATCAAAAGCCATTATTTGTCGTTGAAAATGGGCTCGGAGCAATCGATGAAGTGACCCCTAATGACGAAATTAATGATGATTACAGAATCGAATATCTTCGCGAACATATTACTTCAATGGGAGAAGCAATCAAGGACGGGGTTGAGATCCTAGGATACACAAGCTGGGGGCCAATTGACCTTGTGAGTGCTTCAACAGGTGAGATGAAGAAGCGTTATGGCTATGTCTATGTAGATCGTGATAATGAAGGAAACGGAACTTTAAAAAGAATCAAAAAGAAAAGCTTTGACTGGTATAAAAACGTAATCGCAACAAATGGGGAAGAGTTATAAGTTTTCGATTACGAAATAAAGACCTAAATAAGTAGATTAACCTTGTTTAAGACAAGAAACCTACTTGTTTGGGTTTTTTACTCATTTTGAAATAAGCAAAATTCTTTTTTTCGATAAAGTGTGATGATAAAGTTAATACTTAGTATTGTCTTTTATGAAACGAAAAGTTTAGTAATATACGAAAGGGGTTTACCAAATGAGTAAATTTATTGGATATGTTGGTACCTATACAAAAGGGGACAGCAAAGGCATTTATTCTTTTACATTAGATACAGACGAACAAAAAATACAGGACGTAAAGCTTGTAGCTGAATTAGACAATCCTACATATGTAACAGTTAGTGACGATAATCGTTTTCTATACTCTGTTGTAAAAGAAGGAGAATCAGGTGGTGTCGCAGCTTATTCTGTAGATCGTCAAACAGGTGAGTTAAAGCTAGTGAATAACCAGGTTTCAGAAGGGGCATCACCTTGTCATGTCAGCGTGAACAAAGCAAACACTCAAGTTGTTACAGGAAACTATCATAAAGGAACAATTGAGCTATATTCAGTGAACAGCGAAAGTGGCAGCATTAAATCTTCTCTATCAGTGGTTGCGCATGAAGGCACAGGACCACATGAAAGACAGGAAAAACCTCACACCCATTTTTCAGGATTTACTCCAGATGAAAAATATGTGGTTGCGATTGATTTAGGAATTGATAAGCTTATTACTTACGAGGTAAAGGATGGTGCTTTAAAAGAGGTAAATCGTTTATCTGTTCGACCAGGAAGTGGACCAAGACATATTGCCTTCCATCCAAATGGTAAACATGCATATATCATGACAGAGATTAGCAATGAAGTCGTTGCTTTATCCTATGACAGCAGTAATGGCAGCTTTATCGAGCTTCAAACTATTTCAACGATTCCGGAAGATTTTACGGAAAACAGTCAAGGAAGTGCCATCCATGTTTCAAAAGACGGGAAGTTTGTATATGCCGCAAATCGTGGACATAACAGCATTGCTGTCTTCCAAGTGAACGAAGCTACAGGTGAGTTAACACTAGTAGAAATGGCTTCATCGGGAGGAAACTGGCCAAGGGATTTTGTATTTGATCCATCTGAAAAATTCATCGTAGGTTCCAACGAACAATCAAGCAACATTACGTTATATGCAAGGGATGAACAAACCGGAAAACTATCTTTAATTGATTCAGACATAACCGTACCATTCCCGGTATGTGTGAAGTTTTTAAATGTTTAACTAGAGGGCCGTGATAACATGCTAAGTCCTAAAATAGAGATATTCTTTACCGGGAGGGAACATGTTGATTAAATTAGTATTAACTGACATGGACGGTACGTTTTTGAATAATAGCGGGGAGATCAACAGGGAACTGTACAAGGAAGTCAAAAAGATCATGAAAGAAAAAGGCGTTGTTTTTGCTCCTGTTACTGGAAAACAATGTGAGCGTGTTGAAGAGATATTTGGTGAGGATGCAGACGATTTATGGATTCTCGGGGATAGCGCAACTCGAATCAAACATAACGGAGAATTTGTTTATGAATCCTTGCTCAGTAATAAATTAGGACTTGAAATTATCCGTATGCTAGAGGAAATAAGCCTCGAACATACCATAATTGCGTGCACTAGAACGGGGGCTGTCATAAAAGACAATATACCTCTTGAAGAAGCAGCGATTGTTAGAAGATCCTATGCGCAGGTAAAACAAGTCTCTGATTTCAATGAACTAAAAGAGGACTTTGTTAAGATTACCATCCATGATCCATTGTTACGATGTATGGAAACCAGGGAAAAATTAGCTCCGTTTTTTGATTCAGCCTATATTGTGGCGTCAGAAGTTGCATGGATTGATATCGCAAATGCCAATGTGCATAAGGGGACAACCGTGGAACACTTACAACGTTTATTGAATGTTACCCCTGAGGAAACAATGGCGATCGGAGATGGCTACAACGATTTAGAGCTTATGACTCGTAGTACCTATAGTTTTGCTGTCCGAAATGCAGTACAAGAGTTAAAAGATGCTGCCAACTTTATTACCCGTTCAAATGAAGAAGATGCAGTCATGAAAACCATTATTCAAATGTTGTCTTTACAGGAAAATAAATAGTAAAAGTGTTTACTAAATCATTTGATATAAAATAGCATAAAAAAACAGTGGAAAACTAATTTTTTCGCTGTTTTTTTTGCTTATAAATGCTATCCCTTGGTTTTCTGGTAATGGTATAATTATGCTCTCTTGGAATTTGTTTGAAAATCTATCGTTTTTTGAAAGATAAAATTGATTAGTATATTAGTAGTATGCTACTATACTATTATAATAGGAAGCGTTTTCAGTACGGTGGGGTCATCAAGGGGAGGATAAGGATGGAATACAGTCAGGTCAGGAAAAATGATAGGGGTACAAGAAGAGAGTTTGTCTATTCTTTTTTATATGATAAAATCATCGAATTTTTACTAAAGCCAGGTACGCCGATTTCGGAAAGTGAAATTGGGACCCAGCTAAATGTTAGTCGAACACCAATTAGAGAAGCCTTGATGCAGCTGGCAAAGGAAAATTTAATTGAAATACGGCCTCAAATTGGGACGTTTGTGTCATTAATTGATCCTAAAAATATTGAGGAATCAAGATTTGTAAGAAAAGCCGTTGAGCTTGCGGTTATTCGTGAGGCAACTGAAAAACTTACGTCTGGAACCTTATATAAATTGGAAAAAAACTTAACCATGCAAGAAATTGCTTTAAGAGAGGGAAATCATAAGGATTTTTTAGCATATGATGATGAATTTCATGAGAACATTTATAAAGGGTTAGAGATGGACCGGATTTGGCAGGGGATTGACCAAATGAATGGGCAGTACAAACGTGTAAGAATGCTTCGTTTAATCACAACAAACACCTCGGATTGGGAGACTGTTTTGGATGAACATAGGTCCATTTTTCATGCCTTAAAAAATAAGGATGTTATTGCAGCAGAAGAAGTTGTGAATGAACATATTACAAAAGGTATTACCCATTTGTATGAATTTAAGAAGGAACAACCAGATTATTTTAAAAAAGATAGTATTTCGATTTATTAGGGAAACGAAAAATCCACTCATCTAATCGGTGAGTGGATTTGTTTTAGTCCATTTCTTTTTGAAGCTCTTCCATTTTCTTGGTGATGAGTGGGTAGAAGTATTTCTGAGCACTGGTTGTGGAGTTACCTCCGAAGAATCCTGTTCCCGGACAGGTCTTCACATTATAATCAGGTCCTTTATCAAGTACCCTTTCCCCATTTCGTAAATCCCACCAATGATGGTATGTAATAGTGTCAATCGATGGGGTTAATCCAAATTTAAGGCTTAGAACAGCATTGACGTAAATAATAGTGTCGCTTTGCTCCTTCGTCATGACATCATGTCCGATGTCAAAATTTCCAACGTGCTCAATTGCAATGCCGACAGAGTTCGCCTTGCTGCCGATGGTACCTTCTGGGGCAATGTAAAGCGGCCTTGAGACAGCAAGCTTCCCGTCTGGAAAGGTCGTAATATTTTGAGCAATATGTTTCCAGCCCATCGTGTTTTTATGGTAATTTTCCATTCCTGTTAATAGCGCAAAATGGTTGGAAAAGTTAACACGATTATAGTCTGGAACCCATGTGTGATGCTGTTGGATGAGGCTTATTTTTCGTTTAATCTTCTGATTCATCAGCCAATCCTTGAACTCTTCTTTTGTCATTAAAATATGTTCCTCATGCATGTTCATCTTTTTCGGAACAATTTTAAGAACCTGCCCGGGGATAACCTGATCGGATGATAGCCCATTTGATGTTTGGATTAGTTCAGGGGATGAATGAAACTGAGCGGCAATCTCCTTTAATGTATCTCCAGATGCCACTTCATAGGAAAAAGGAACCCAAAGCCTTTGCCCGACAACAAAAATATCCGATTGAATCCCGTTGGTTATTTTTAAATCATCAACGGTTGTTTCAAATTTTTTCGCGATATCAGGTAATGCATCCCCAGCTTGAATGACATAGATATTCTCTTGGCTTTTTGCACTTGTATCAATAGGTGAAAAAAATAATAGACTGAAAACAACTCCGATTATCAAAGCGATCCTAATTTCCATGGCTCGTTTCCTTTCCTAAAGTGTTAGTATTAGTTTGTAAAACAAACGTAATATTATGCTTAGAGGAAATTCGTGGTCAGAAAGAGAAGTTATATTACGAAGTATATAGTATAAAACTGACTTATTTATAGGAAATTGGCAATGGGCGGTAAGGAGGAAAAGTTATGCTCGAGTTTGAACCATACATAGATCAATTTGCAAGAATAAAAGTAGTAGGTGTTGGCGGCGGTGGAAATAATGCTGTCAATCGAATGATAGAAGCAGGGGTAGATGGTGTTGAATTCATTGCAGTGAATACAGACGGACAAGCCCTTAATCAATCAAAAGCGGAGATCACTATTCAAATTGGTGCATCGCTAACGCGGGGTCTTGGCGCAGGTGCCAATCCGCAAATCGGAATGAGAGCTGTTGAAGAAAGTGAAAAAGAGATCGAGGAAGCATTAAGAGGAGCGGATATGGTCTTTGTTACAGCCGGAATGGGCGGTGGCACTGGAACCGGAGCAGCACCGGAAATTGCAAGAATCGCAAAGAAGTTAGGTTCATTGACAATCGGTGTTGTTACAAGACCATTTCGGTTTGAAGGCCGTAAACGAGCTGTCAATGCAGACGCTGGTATTGACGCGATGAAGGAAGCAGTCGACACATTAATCATTATCCCAAATGAAAAATTATTGGAGATTGTCGATAAGCGTACGCCGATGATTGAAGCGTTCCGAGAAGCCGATAATGTTCTTCTCCGTGGGGTTCAAGGGATTTCCGATTTAATTGCTGTACCTGGTTTAATCAATCTTGATTTTGCTGATGTAAAAACCGTTATGTCCCACAGAGGAACAGCTTTAATGGGAATTGGAATGGCAAAAGGGGATGGCCGCGCAGTTGAGGCAGCTCATAAAGCAATCAATAGTCCACTTCTTGAAACATCTATAAGTGGGGCGCGCGGTGTGATTTTAAATATCACAGGTGGAAGAAACTTAAGTTTATTTGAAATTCAAGAAGCAGCAGATGTGATATCATCGGCAACACATGAGGATTTAAACATGATCTTTGGATCAGTCATTAATGATAATTTAAAAGATGAAATTATCGTGACAGTAATTGCTACAGGATTTTCAGAAAATTAAAGGAAAGAGGCACCTTTTTGATCGGGTGCCTCTTTTCATGTTTATGGAAGAAGATAACCTGCAGCTTGAAAAATGCTGTACCAATCTTCACGGGTTAACTGGACCTCACTTGCTTTCACGGAATCTTTTAAGCGTTGTACGTTCATCGTTCCGATAATCGGCTGCATATTAGCTGGATGACGTAAAAGCCAGGCAATCGCAATTGTTGTATTGGAAACGCTATACTTTTCTGCGATTTCGTCAATCTTTTGATTTAATTCAGGGCATTTTTCATTGCCAAGAAAAGGACCTTCAAAATAACCATATTGGAATGGTGACCACGGTTGGATCGTAATGTCGTTTAACCGGCAAAAATCAAGTACGTCTCCATCACGGTTAATGGATTGATCAATTTGCATATTACCTGCGACACCACTTGCAATCATATGGGCATTCGGGATACTTAATTGCAGTTGATTCGCAACAATTGGCTGCTTTACATATTTTTTAAGTAACTGAATTTGCATCGGTTTTTGGTTGGATACTCCAAAGTTACGAACTTTCCCTGAGGATTCCAGCACATCAAATGCTTCAGCGACCTCTTCAGGCCGGGCAAGGGCATCTGGACGATGTAAAAGTAGGACATCAAGATAATCCGTTTTAAGTCGTTTTAAGATTCCATCAACAGAATTGATGATGTGCTCCTTTGAAAAATCAAACATTCCTTTTCGAATGCCGCATTTGGATTGAAGAATAATTTTTTCTCTCACATCATCGTTCATATGTATTGCATCTGCAAAGATTTCCTCGCAAGCACCACTTCCATAAATATCAGCGTGATCAAAAAAGTTTGCTCCAATTTCTAATGCTGTCTGTACGAACCGCTCTGCTTCAGGTTTTTCCAATGAGTTAATCCTCATACAGCCTACTGCAACAACGGGTACTTCTAACGAACTGGTTCCAAGTTTTATTTTTCGCATGGTTGACTTACCTCCAATTTTAGATCTGTTATTACTGTTTCCTCTTTCTAGTCTACCTGAATGGAAAGTCAAAAAAAAGTGTTCCCCCTAGCTTAGGAGGAACACAATTTTCGTTACGCAGCGTTTACAGCTGTTTTTGTCGCTTTTTTCTCATTAATGCGCTTAGTAAGGTAAGGTACTGCGAATCTGTCAACACCGTAGTAGTAAGTTGCAGCGCCTGCGAATAAGAGAATGATGGCTACTGTGTAAAGTGTTGGGTTAGTGCTTGTTGTACCAGCAAGTAAGAAGTTAAGGTTCATGAATGCCCCTGCAAGTAACGCCGGGATTGTTGCAAAGCCTACGATTAAACCAAGACCAACTAGAACTTCACCCCAAGGGATGAGTACGTTGAATAATTCAATGTTTGGTACGGCAAAGCCTTCAAGGAAGGTTGCATACCAGCCCTGTACTGCTGGGTGTTCGCCACCTGCGTTTGCAATTGCACCTTGGATAAATCCACCTGCGTCAAATCCGCCTGCTGTTACTTTATGAAAACCAGCTTCTAACCATTGAATTCCTAACCATACACGTAATACTGTCCAAATAACTGCCATTTTAGGTCCTTTTAAGAATGTTCTCATTCTAATCTCCCCTTATCATTAATTTGTGAAATTCTTCACAAGTAGTTGTAAAAAAATATGAGTGCTTTAGCTGCCAGCTCTAGTGCAGTTAGTTTGTGAAGTGTTTCACTAACTTTCTACACTCTTAATATACATCGGATTTCAGGTAAAAGCAATAGGCTTCACAAATATGACATAAATTGAAACTTCAATCAGTGGGGGGCGACGCACAGGACGTCGCGCTCTTAGTCTGCCTTATCCCCAACAGATCCAATGAAGTTTAAGACATAAGAAGCCTTATCCTTAATTAACTTACCAGTGATATTTAAAATCCCGGTTCGGGGTATATAAGCGGAGACTTTCCGATTAAGCAAAGAAAAAACACCCATTTTCACGTTTTTTGAGTCAATAGTCGGAGTTTTTCCGTCTGTTTAAGCTATTTTTTGCGCTAATTCCCAACTAAGGGAAATTACTCCGCTAATTTATCAAACTCGCTTTGTCCCAAGGGTTTTAATAAGTATGGGTCCAAAGCGAAAATTCCAATAAGGGAAAATATTTCAAAAAGTGTTTGACTTTAGATTTTTCACATACTATAATCCTTTTATAAAGAAAAACGCAGAACGTATTAATTTAATATAGACTCTTATCCAGAGCGGTGGAGGGACATGGCCCTACGAAACCCGGCAACCTTCAAGATTAAATTCTTGAAAAGGTGCTAATTCCTGCAGGTATTATTACCTGAGAGATAAGAGGAGGATAAAAAGCCCTCTTCTTACTTGAAGGGGGCTTTTTTTCATTGCTTGGATCATGGAAATTTGGAGTTGTATTAGTATAATCCTGAGTTTTCCTATAAAAATATTGGGGGTATTCATATGAGTCATCAATTTGAAAGCTATGATTTAGAAACACTTTTATTACACGGGGGACAATCACCAGATCCAACAACCGGATCGCGAGCAGTACCCATTTATCAAACGAGTTCTTTTGTTTTCCATAATTCTGAACATGCACGGAGTTTATTTGCACTTGATGAACCAGGGAATATTTATTCAAGAATTGGAAATCCAACTGTGGATGTATTAGAAAAACGGATTGCCCTTTTAGAGGACGGGGTTGCGGCGGTTGCGACATCTTCTGGGATGGCTGCCATAGCCCTAGCGATTATGAATATCGCTGAAGCGGGTGATGAAATTGTCGCAGCTACTAATCTATATGGCGGTACATATAATTTATTTTCTACAACACTGCCAAAGTACGGTATTAACGTTCATTTTGTAGATTCGACTGATCCTGAGAACTTTAGAAAAGCAATCACTCCAAATACGAAGGCAGTTTTTGCTGAAATTATTGGAAATCCGAGTCTACAGGTTTTGGATATCGAAGCTGTGGCAGCAATTGCCCATGAAGCGGAAATTCCACTTATTATTGATAACACATTTGCTTCACCTTATATTTGCAAGCCGATTACATGGGGTGCCGATATTGTCGTACATTCTGCCACGAAGTGGATTGGCGGGCATGGAACTACAATTGGTGGTCTTGTTGTAGATGGGGGTCGTTTTAACTGGAATAATCCTAAGTTTCCAGGATTTACGGAGCCGGACCGGAGCTATAACGGCGTAAGATATGCATTTGATTTTGGGACACTTGCATATAGCCAAAAACTACGTGTACAGCTTCTGCGTGATTTTGGTTCCTGCTTAAGTCCACAAAATGCATTTTATTTATTGCAAGGACTTGAAACCCTTCATCTACGTGTAGAAAAACATAATGAAAATGCTTTGGAACTAGCAAACTATTTAAAAAATCACCCAGCAGTTGAGTGGGTATCCTATCCAGGGCTAGAGGACCATCCATCCTATGAACTTGCGAAAAAGTACTTAAACAACGGCTTTGGATCCATCGTGAATTTTGGAATTAAAGGTGGTCGTGATTCCGGGAAAACGGTCATAGATCATGTAGCACTCTGGTCACATGTAGCGAATGTCGGGGATGCGAAGTCTTTAATTATTCATCCAGCATCGACAACCCATCAGCAGTTAAGTGCAGAAGAGCTTCTTCTAACAGGGGTTTCAGAAGACTTGATTCGTCTATCCGTTGGAATTGAATCCATCCGTGACCTTCAAAAAGATCTAGACCGGGCATTTTATGAAGCAACAGGCCTTTCTTTTAAAGGTGCGGAAAAGGGAGAAGTTGTTGTAAATGATGAAGGCGTCATCCGCTGGGCGCTGCAATCTCCAATTGTTCGGGAAGAGGTTAATGGAGTTGAAACACAAAGACCAAAGACACTGGCGATCGTTGGATTAAGTAGTAATCCATCTCGACCAAGTAACCGATTGGCGAGAAAAATGCATCGTTTAGGTTATAAAATTGTTCCAGTAAACCCTAGGGAAACAGAGGTGTTTGGGGAAAAGGCATATCCAAGTCTAAAGGACGTTCCGTTTGCGATCGATATCGTGCAGGTTTTTAGAAGTCCTGAGGCGGCAATTGAGGTTGCAAAGGAAGCGGCAGAGGTGAAGCCTAGAATTTTCTGGCTTCAAGAAGGGGTTATTTCACCTGAAGCTGCACAAATTGCGGGTGAGGCTGGACTGGAAGTCATACACAACCGCTGTACGTATAAAGAAGCGCAACGTTTAAGAGGAAGTATTGTAACATTTGCTTGCGAAATCTGAGTTTAGTTGAGAAAGGGAGGGATGAGAATTGAAGAAAATAAGTACTATTTTTATAACAGTATTGTTGGTAGTCGGATTAGTCGGTTGCTCAAGTAGCACAGGGAAAGCTAGCCAAGGAAATAAAAAACCGGAGAAAATAGTCCTTGATTATGCCTTCTACTCACCAACAAGCCTAGTGTTAAAAGAGTTCGGCTGGGCTGAGGAAGCTTTTGAAGAAGAAGGAATTAAGGTTGAGTTTGTGCTTAGCCAAGGAAGTAATAAGGCACTAGAATTCTTGAACAGTGGAAGCGCGGATTTCAGTTCATCTGCAGGGGCTGCCGCCTTAATGGCAAAAGCAAAGGGTGCTCCGATTGAGTCGGTTTATATTTACTCAAAGCCTGAATGGACAGCTCTTGTTACAAATAAAGATTCAAAGATTCAAAGTGTAAGTGATTTAAAAGGAAAAAAGATAGCAGCAACGATTGGAACGGATCCATATATCTTCTTGTTACGTGCTTTAAATGAGGAAGGCTTGAGTTCATCGGATGTCGAGATCGTCAATTTACAGCACGGGGATGGTGCATCAGCCTTGTCATCTGGTCAGGTAGATGCATGGTCAGGGCTTGACCCGCATATGGCAAGAGTGGAGCTTGAAACGGATGCGAACCTTTTCTACCGAAATGCTGATTTTAATACGTATGGGGTTTTAAATGTCCGTTCTGAGTTTGCGCAAAAATATCCCGAGTACGTTGAAAAAGTCATTGAAGTTTATGAAAAGGCACGTAAATGGACATTAGAAAATCCAGAAGAGGCAACAGAAATTTTAGCGAAATCGGCCAATATCGATATCGAAGTTGCGAAAAAGCAATTTAATGAACGAAATGATTTCTCAGAACCTGTACCGGGTGATGCTCAAATTGAATCAATAACGGAAGCGGGTATGGTATTACAGGCTGAGGCGATTATTGGCAAAGATGTTGACCTTGAAAAAATTGTTCAAGAGTTAATTAATCCTACCTTTGCTGAAAAAGTAATCAAAAAATAAGGGAAGTGCCATGGGCATTCCCTTGTAATAGGAGGAGGTAAAATGAGTACAAAAGGCGAAGCGTTGTCAAGACAAATAAAGGTGAAATCACCGAAAGCCCCGCTTGTTTTATCGGGAAATGTAAAAGTAGTCCTGCTTGGAAGCATCATACCTTCAGTGTTACTCGTCGTTTGGCAGTATTTAAGCCATATCGGTGTGCTTGAAGCGCATCTTATGCCAGCGCCAACGGTGATCCTCGCCAAAATAGTTGAATTTGCTGGTGATGGAAGCCTTTGGGGGCATATCGGAATTACGCTTTACAGAATCTTTTTTGGGTTTCTGATCGGAGTAGCAGCGGCTGTCATTTTCGGTTCCTTGGTCGGCTATTTTAAAACGGCCGAGCAATTATTGGATCCAATGTTTCAAGCGTTCCGTTCGATTCCCTCACTTGCCTGGGTACCGCTTTTTATTCTGTGGATGGGAATTGCAGAGCCATCAAAAATTACCTTAATCGCTGTCGGTGTGTTTTTTCCGGTTTATTTAAATATTGTATCTGGTGTTCAAGGTGTTGACCGAAAGCTAATCGAAGTCGGGAAAATCTATAATTTTACAACGTTCCAGCTTATTAAAAAAGTTATTTTACCAGCTTCCCTTCCTTCATTTTTAGTCGGGATACGCAGTGGATTGGGCTTAGGATGGATGTTTGTGGTTGCGGCTGAATTAATGGGGGCTAGTCAAGGGATTGGCTACCTATTAGTCGTTGGTCAAAATTCATATTCTCCTGAGACCGTCATTGCAAGCATTGTCTTATTTGCAATCCTAGGAAAAATATCGGACTCCTTTTTAAAGAAATTGGAAGAAAAAACACTTCACTGGCAGGACAGCTTTGGGAAGAAAGCCTGAAAGGATGAAAAACAATGCTAGCAGTTTCAAATGTTTCAAGAACCTTTTCCAATGGCACAGCGGGATTTAAAAACATAAGCTTTGAAACTGGGAAAGCTGAAATTATCGGGGTTTTAGGCACAAGTGGCTGTGGAAAAAGTACCTTATTGCGGGTGTTATCCGGGCTTGACCCGGATTTTTCAGGGGAAGTAAAAATCAGCGGGAATGTGATCAAGTCTGTTCATGAAAAGGTCGGGGTCATTTTTCAAGAATCTCGCCTTATGCCATGGCTGACAGTGATAGAGAACATCTCCTTCGGTCTGCCAAATGACAAGGAGAAAAAGGAAAAGGCGGCGAAATATGTGAAGCTTGTTGGGCTTCAGGGTTTCGAAGATCATTATCCCAAGGATATTTCTGGCGGGATGGCCCAAAGGGTATCAATCGCAAGAGCCCTGATTACAGCGCCGGAAGTTTTACTGCTTGATGAACCATTTAGCGCACTAGACGCGTTTACAAAAATGCAGCTTCAGGACCTCCTTCTTACGATTTGGAGAACGTATCAATCAACGATGATTCTGGTCACGCATGACATTGACGAAGCCCTTTATTTATGTGACCGGATAGTCATTTTAAAAGGGCAGCCAGGTGAAGTCTATGAAACTATTAAAATAGAGGATACGAAACCAAGATCACGTGGAGATGTAAAGTTGGCCCAATTAAAGGCTGAAATATTGGAACTTTTAACTTTATTCAGCTGAAGTCATCTTACATCTATAAGTAGTGGGATGAATCCGATTAGAGTATACAATTTACGTGGGGGTTAAATGGCTGAATTAAGTTAAAGCCTCCGGAGGATGCCACGATTTTTCAAAGGAAATTTTTCGAGCGGGCTCGAAAAAAATCGGGCGCAAATGCGCCAAGGCGCATTTGATATGTGGACGAAAAGGGGAGATAACGATTGTCAGACTTACACTTGAAACCAATCCAACCTGTTGATGGAGCGTATAATCTCCCAAACTATAAAGCGGTTTATCAAGAATTTTCCTGGAATGACGTTGAAAAAGAATTCAGCTGGCATCAAACAGGGAAAGTAAACATGGCCTACGAATGCATTGACCGGCATGTAGCAGAAGGGTATGGAGATAAAATCGCTCTTCATTATGTAAACGGGGATGAAGAACAGGTTTTTACATTTAAAGATATACAGGAAAAAACAGACCATCTAGCAGCGGTTTTGAAAAAGTATGGGGTGAAAAAAGGAGACATTGTGTTTATTTTTTTACCAAAAGGACCCGAGTGCTATCTTGCAATGATTGCGGCGATTAAGCTTGGGGCGGTTGCTGGACCGCTTTTTGAGGCATTTATGGAGGAAGCGGTAAAGGATCGAATTATGGATTGTGAGGGACGATTCCTCATATCGGATTCGGAACTAGTAAAAAGAGTCCCGCGGCATGAATTACCTTCATTAGAAACAGTCTTCATTACCGAAGGGCCTGATAAATGCAGGGAAAATGAAATCTCACTTATAAAAGCTTTGGAAGAAGTGGAGCCTGAGAAAAATAGTATCGAATGGCTGGAGTTGGATGATCGCCTTAATATCCATTATACAAGTGGCTCCACTGGCAAACCGAAAGGAATTGTGCATGCCCATCGCGCGATGATCCATCAGTATCAGACAGGAAAATGGGTTCTGGATATAAAAGAGGATGATGTTTATTGGTGTACAGCCCATCCCGGCTGGGTAACGGGAACTGTCTATGGAATTTTTGCCCCTTGGTTAAATCGGGCAACCATTGTGGTCAATGGCGGTAGATTTAATGCCGATTCCTGGTATTCAACGATTGAAAAAACGGGGGTGACGGTTTGGTATAGTGCCCCAACAGCGTTCCGAATGCTGAAGGCGGAAGGGAATGAAGCGTTGGAAAAATACAACCTTAGCTCCCTAAGACATATTTTAAGTGTCGGGGAACCTTTAAATCCTGAGGTCATTGTCTGGGGAATCGAAACATTGGGGAAAAGAATCCATGATACGTGGTGGATGACAGAGACAGGTGCGCAATTGATCGTCAATCTGCCATCAGAGGCCATTAAACCTGGCTCAATGGGAAGACCTATTCCTGGAATCGAAGTAGCTGTTCTGGACGATAACGGGATTCCGCTCCCAAATGGACAAATTGGTCATCTTGGCATCAAGGCTTCATGGCCGGCAATCATGCGAGAAGTATGGAAAAACGAGGAGAAATATCAATCCTATTTTATAAATGGCTGGTATATATCAGGTGATTTAGCAGTTTTGGATGAGGATGGTTACGTGTTTTTCCAAGGTCGGAGCGATGATATGATTAATTCATCCGGTGAACGAATTGGTCCATTTGAGGTCGAAAGCAAGCTAATTGAACACGAAGCAGTTGCAGAGGCCGGGGTTATTGGAAAGCCCGACCCTGTCAGAGGGGAAATTGTAAAAGCCTTTATTGTGCTGAAAAAAGGGTATACTCCATCTGCAGATTTACTGGAGAATATTCGTATGTTTGTAAAACAAAAGCTTGCCGCACATTCCGCGCCAAGGGAAATCGAAGTATTGGATGAACTTCCAAAAACAAAGATTAGCGGGAAAATTTTAAGAAGAGAATTAAAGGCACGGGAAACTGTTAAGGTAGAAGCTCGTTAGAATGTAAAGAAACAGCGTGAGAAGTGACTCACGTTGTTTCTTTAATTTTAGAATCGTTTTATTTGTACCATGCGAAGTATCCGGCATTCATTTGGACATAGGAATGCTAAACCTAGTAAGTGCAGTCAGAATCAGTGCTCCATTAGGACATAGAATGGCTGAATCTAGTAAATGCAGTCAGAATCAGCGCTACATTTGGACAGAGTAAAGTCGAATCTAGTAAGTGCAGTCAGAATCAGAGCAACAATTGGACAGAGTGCAGGCGAATCTAGTAAATGCAGTCAGAATCAGAGCAACAATCGGACAGAGTGCAGTCGAATCTAGTAAATGTAGTCAGAATTAGATTCGTTAATTCCGGCAAGCCCTGTCCAACGCAACCCTTCATGTCATACCGTTTTCTATTTCACGGTATTTGATGTTTTTACGATAACCGCCACAAAACAAAACGGCTTTTGAATCGTTTTTAATAGTAAACCGCCTTATTCGCACATGAAAAACATAAAAATGTTATAATTTGTGAAAAAGGGCGGTGGGGAAAATGTGTCTAATTTTGTTTGCCTATCATGCACATCCGGTCTATAAATTAATTGTTGCGGCAAACCGGGATGAGTTTCTTCAGCGACGAACGGCACCGATTCACTTTTGGGAAGATGAGCCTACTGTTTTGGCAGGTAGAGACCTTGAGAAAATGGGAACCTGGATGGGGGTTACCAAAGCTGGACGTTATGCAGCGATAACGAACTATCGGGACCCAGGTGAGATAGCGGATGGCAAGCAATCGCGAGGAAAACTTGTATCAGATGCTCTCACTTTTAATGGTGATCCTGCCGATTATATGAAGCGGCTAGAGCTTACAAACTCCCAGTACCCTGGCTACAATCTCTTAGTCGGGGATCTAAATAATCTCTTTTATTATTCAAATGTAGGAAAAAGTCTTGAAAAGGTGAAGCCGGGCATCCATGGGCTCAGCAACCATCTGCTCGATACAAACTGGCCGAAGGTTGAAAAGGGAAAAGAGGGGCTTTCAACTATTATTAATGGAAATAACCTAGTGGAAGACCTGTTAGAGTTACTTCAGAACACAGACCAGCCAAATGACACCCTTTTACCTAAAACAGGCATGTCACTCGAATGGGAACGAATTCTTTCTTCATTATTTATTCAAACAAATGGATATGGGACGAGAAGCTCGACCGTATTATTAATGTCAGATACAGAAATTCAGTATGTGGAGCGAACTTTTTCTAACTCAGAATCAAGAGATCAAAAGTTCCGCTTTCCGATAGGATTTTAACTAAATAAAATACCAAATAAAAAAGTCTTGGCAAGCCAAAGACTTTTTTATTTGGTATTATTTTTTGATGATAAATCGTTCTCTTTTTTCATCCGTCAGGTCTCCTGAAACGGATGCTTGTTCTTTCCATTTTATATACTCTTGCAGGAACTCACGCGCCACTTCTCTATCATCGAAATGGTTAGTTACATCTCCAATAATTTGATAGGTTTCATGCCCTTTACCTGCAATAATCACACAATCATCTATTGTTTTTTCACTAGCCCCACGAAATACGGCTTCCTCAATTGCCTGTTTTCTATCGACTAATTTAGTATAGTCTTTTCCAAGTGTTCCTTCGATTCCTTTTTCCATGTCTTTTAAGATTTCAAGGGGGTCTTCGTTTCGTGGATTATCACTTGTTAAAATGACATAATCACTGTACTTTTCTGCAATGTTTGCCATAATCGGGCGTTTTCCGGCATCTCTGTTTCCACCGCATCCAACCACACATGTAATTTTCCCTTTTGACAGCTGGCGTGCTGTTTTTAATACATTTTCTAAACTATCTGGTGTATGTGCATAATCAACAATAACCGCAAAGTCTTGGCCGGCATCCACGGTTTCAAATCGACCAGATACCCCATTGATTTGTTCAATTGTTTTAACAATTGCATGTAATTCTATGTTTTCGATTAAACAAGCGGAAATGGCAGCAAGTAAATTATACACATTGAATTTTCCGATGAGTTTAGTGGTTACTTCCGCTTTTCCTTTGAATGTATGTAATGTAAAATGTGTACCTCTTGGCGTCAATTTAATATCTGTTGCATATACATCTGCTTCTTTATCAATCCCATACCTGATTACTTGTGCCGATGTAATTGAAGCATATTTTTCGCTTATAGGATCATCATTATTGAGAACCGCAAAACCTTCATTGGTTAAACTAGAAAACAACAATCCTTTCGCATGAGCATATTCATCCATACTATGGTGATAATCTAGGTGGTCCTGCGTTAAATTGGTAAAAATGGCGGTTTTAAATTTTGTCCCCCATACACGGCCGAGTGATAATGCATGTGATGACACTTCCATCACAACATGGGACATTTTCTTGTTTTTCATGTCATCAAAAAGTTCCTGTAACTCCAATGTATCAGGAGTTGTATTTTTTGATTGGATAACCACATCACTATATTGAATATTAATCGTACCGATTAATCCGCTTGGTTTTTGATTGTGGTTTAAAATTTGTTGAACGATGTTTGATGTGGTCGTTTTCCCATTAGTACCAGTAATGCCGATTACTTGAAGTTCGGAGGTTGGAGATTGGTAAAACGTATCAGCAATAATCGCCATCGATCGCCTTGTATCAGGAACCTGAATAGTAGTAATATCGTCAGGAACGTCTACTTCTTTTTCGACTAGGAAAGCGACAGCTCCCTTGTCGATTGCTTGATTAATAAAATCATGACCATCAACAGTATACCCTTTTAAGCAAATAAAAAGATGACCTGCTTCAACCTTTCTTGAATCATACTGAACACCTGTAATCTCAATATCTTGTTCGTGTTTTATCGTTTTAATTAACAGTCTATCCGTTACTTCTTTTAATTTCACAACGTTCACCCCTTAAAGGTTGTTTGGCTGGTTTTATTTTAGCCTTAATTAACATAACTAACCATTACATCTATCATAAATCTAGCTGTAATGGTTCGTTTTTGAATGATTGATCACGCCTGAAAAGAAAACCGTAAAAAAAGAGCGAAACCTGTTCTTTTTGAACAGGCTTTAGACAGTTAAATTACCTTTCTTTAGCAACTTTGCTTGAAGCTCTTCCAAACTGGTTTCTCGTACATGCAATGCATACCACAATAAGAAAATAACAACTGTCCAGACTTTTCTTGAATTATCGGTTTTTCCTTCCTTATGTTCGTTTAACAATTCAAGTACATATTTTGTGTTTACAAACGGATTTGCTTCTTCTTCTTGAAGAAGTGCTTTTATCCAGCTGTACCATTCGTCCTTCATCCAATGACGAATCGGAACAGGAAATCCCAATTTTCTTCGATTCATTGCATCTTCTGGAATAATTTCTTTTGCTGCTTGGCGTAAAATGTACTTTGTTGTATTGTTCGCCAATTTATATTCCGTTGGGATTTTGGATGCCAACGCAAACACTTCTTTATCTAAAAATGGGACACGAAGCTCTAGTGAATTCGCCATTGTCATCCGATCAGCTTTCACTAATATATCCCCTCTTAACCATGTATGCATATCAATATATTGCATCTTAGTAGGTTCGTCATAGTTTCGAACTTCATCATAGAACGGCTTTGTGTATGTTTCATATGAAAGGGATCCGTCATAATCTTTTAATACTTTTTGTTTTTCAACTTCCCCGTAAATCTTTGCATTTCCAACATATCGTTGTTCGATTGATTGACTCGCTCTTTCAATGTAGCTTTTACCCTTTACACCTTGTGGAATGACTTTTCCGATTCGTTTTAACCCATTTTGAATGGGTTTGGGCAGATTGGTAAACTTTTGCAGATCAAGGGGTTCACGGTAAATGTTATACCCTCCGAATAGCTCATCTGAACCTTCTCCACTTAAGACGACTGTAACATGCTTTTTGGCTTCTTTAGCAACAAAATACAAAGGAATAGCTGCAGGATCCGCTACTGGTTCATCCATTTGCCACACAATTTTGGGAAGTTCCTCTAAAAATTCTTGTGCTGTAATAACTTTATGGATATTTTCAACACCAATGTATTCCGCTGTTTCTTTTGCTAAATCAATTTCACTAAATCCTTCTCTTTCAAATCCAACTGTGAATGTTTTGATATTTGGATTAACCTCTTTCGCTAAAGCCACAATGACACTTGAATCAATCCCGCCTGATAAGAAACTCCCAACGGGAACATCGCTTCTCATATGCATTTGAACAGATTTACGCAATGTGTCTAACACTTCATTTTTCATTTCTTCAAAATCTGTTTTCACTGATTCAAATTTTGGTTTGAAATATTGTTCAAACTCCATATTTCCACTTCTTTTTAGTTTGAAGTAATGTCCGGGTAACACCTTATTTACTTCCACGTGCATTGTATATGGTTCGGGAGGATATTGGTATGTCATATAATGATGTAAAGCAACTTTATCCATTTCTAACGTTTGGATATCCTTTATTGCATAATCAATACTCTTTTTCTCACTTGCGAAAAATGTACCTAGGGATGTGTGTGCATAATACAAAGGTTTGATTCCGAAATGGTCTCTTGCTCCAAATAGAACTTCCTCTAGATTGTCCCAAATCAAAAAGGCATACATTCCCCGTAAATGGTTAACAACATCTTCTTTGTATTCGTGATATGCAGCTAAAATCACTTCGGTATCTGAACTTGTTTTAAATTCATGACCTTTGCTGGTGAGTTCTTCTTTTATTTCTAAATAGTTATAAATTTCGCCATTAAAAATAATCCAATAACGATCATTCAAATAGGATAATGGCTGATGTCCGCCCTCTAGATCAATAATGCTTAATCGTCTAAATCCCAAAAAAACTTGCTCATTTTCATAAAAACCGTTATCATCTGGTCCTCGGTGATGAATGATATTTGTAGCTTCTTTAAAAACCGAGTAATCATTTATTTCAATTTCCTTCTTAGGAAGAAATCCAAAAAAACCGCACATATATTTAATCCTCCAGTTATTCAAAACTTTATAATGTAAGTATAATCCTTTTTTTCTCTTTACAAAATAGACCCTATAACTTATCTATAAGTTACAGACTTGAAAAATAAATAAAAAGACCTTTTTTCAACGCAGAAAAAAGGTATAGAAAAACATGAATCCTAATTTTTCAACCTATTCTATAATACAAAAAGTGATAAAGAAATACAAATTTCTTTCGTTATGACATCTACTAGATAATCTTTACAAAACCTAGTATTTTCGACCGTTTTGAAATGTAATTGTAATAATACTATGACGTTTTATGACAATTTTTTATGTTATAATACAAAACATGAGAATATCTAGCAAAATATGATAATAGTGGTGAAAGATGAATGTCTTTCTCACCCTTTAAATAATAGATTGCTAAGTTAGTAGAAGGGGGATGCTATTTCGTTGAAGCGAAAACTTCTAATGATTGGAGTAGGTATATCAATAGGATTCGGAAGTTTATTGACGGCTATGCCTACTACTGCATTGGCGATTCAAAAAAATGAAAAGCTCGAAAGTGAGAAAAAAGAGGTTCAGGAGAAGAAATCGGAGCTAGAGTCTGAAATCACTCAAAAAGAAGATGCAATCGGTGAAATCAAACAACAAAAGGTCGGTGTTGAACAGGAACTTAAGCAACTTGATTTTGCGGTAGGTGAAACACGCAGCAAAATTGATGGCAAAAAAGCACAAATTCAAGAAACGAAAGAAGATATAGAGCGCCTTGAAGCGGAAATGAAGGTGCTTGAGGAACGGATTCAGAAGCGGGACGAGCTTATTAAAGAGCGGATGCGCAGCCTTCAGCAAAGCGGTGGAGTGGTCAGCTATGTGGACGTGTTACTCGGTGCTAAAAGCTTTAATGATTTCATCAACCGGGTTAGCGCGGTATCTACATTTGTACAAGCTGACCGTGAAATTATGAAAGAGCATGAAGCTGACATTAAAAAACTTGAAGAAAATAAAGAAGAGGTTAAAACCTTACTCGCACAGCAAGAAGACCAGTTGAAGGAACTTGACCGGTTGGAAGTCCAGCTGCAAGCTCAAATTCAAGAACAAAATAAAGTAATGGCTCAATTAGAGGTTGAAGAGCAACAGATGCATGAGGAGCTTCATGAATTAGAGGATATTGGAGAATTATTAGCCGCACAGGAAAAGGCAATTCAGATGGAAATCAATTCCTGGAACCAAAGGCAAAAAGAGCTTGAGGAGCAACGGATAAAAGAAGAAGAAGAACGTAAAAGAATTGAAGAGGAACGTAAAAAGGCTGAAGCGGAAGGAAGAACACCGCCTCCTCTACCGCCAGCATCATCACCTGTTGTGAACAATGGGGCATTTATGAACCCAACAACAGGTCGACTAACATCCCCTTTTGGAATGCGTGGGGGAAAAATGCACAATGGCATTGATATTGGTAAAGGTGGGCGACAAGGAAATGTCCCAATTTATGCGTCCGCCAGCGGCACAGTTACACGCTCTAATTATAGCAGTAGCTATGGAAATGTCGTTATCATTACCCACTATATCAATGGACGTCAGATGACAACCCTTTATGCTCATTTAGATGAACGCTTTGTTACCCAGTATCAGCAGGTGAATCAGGGTGATTTGATTGGTTACATGGGAAATACAGGGGATTCATATGGAGCGCATCTCCATTTTGAAATGTACGATGGATCATATACCGCATCCCATTCAAATGCAGTGAATCCACTTAATTACGTGTCATATTGATGAATGAAATGCCCGACCAACAATGGTGGGGCGTTTTTGTTTCTGCTAGTTTTCATTGTCTATCTAAAGAAGCCAACTAAAAAATCGATATTTTTAGAGATCCAAATGCGTATTGGCGTATTTGCACCCGATTTATGAAGGGGAAAACGGGTGAAGAACCCACCCAAAATCCTTTTCATCGTGGTTATGAAGGGGAAAAACGGTGAAGAACCCTATCCAAATCCTCTTCATCATGGCTATGAAGAGGAAAACGAGTAAAGAACCCGGCCGAAATCCTCTTCATCGTGGTTATGAAGGGGAAAACGAGTGAAGAACCCAGCCGAAATCCTCTTCATCATAATAACGAAAAGTAACCCAACTTTTTGATGCCTAAAACAATATCCATCATCAATTTTATTATGGATATTTCAACAAAAAAACCCACATTCAAAATGTGGGTTTACAACTACATAGTTTTCGTTGTCTAGCTTCAGGTGCCATCGGCTCGAGGTCACAAGCAAATCACTTCGGAAGGCAAAGGGCGCCTTCTTTCAGCGCTTTTCTTGTGCTTGTCGCATATAAGCGGGCACCTTACGCTTTTCTTACGTTTTTGCCTTCTTTTTTAAGCTTTCGAGATCGACGATGTGAATATCCCTTTGACCACTTACCTCAATTAGGTTGTCTGAAATGAATTTGACAAACTTTCGGCTGATGGTTTCAGGTGTTGTGCCGATTAGAGACGCCAGAACCTTTTTTGTAATTGGAAGTTTAAACCGACCATCCTTGGAGTGAACTCGGTTATTGAACAAAAGGAGAACACTTGCTAATCGTTGCTCAACCTCCATTAAACTCAGTAAACTCATCCACTCGTCAGCCTGATATATTCTCTCGTTTAACGCCCGCATGAAACGAAGCGTCATTTTATGATTTCGCTCTAATGTATTAAAAAAGTCTTGTTTCTGAATGGTATAAATAACGGTATCATTAATCGCAACTGCATTTGCATAATGATTTTCGGCTTGAAGCATGGCAGATTGACCAAAAAAGTCATCAGGGAAAAGGAGGCGAACAATTTGTTCCTTTCCGTCCTCAGCCACTTTTGTAATTTTAATAATGCCTTCACCGATAATATACAGAGTGTCAGAAGGATCACCTTCTCTAAAAATCACATCCCCTTTGCGATAATCACGAATTTGAATGCACTTTTGTAAAAGGTTCATTTCCTTCTCATTTAAACCTTGAAAAATAGGTATCAGCCGAATATTGCTTGGATCATGTGGACTGCTAATCATACAGAACACTTTTTCTCCTTTCAAAATGCCTATAAAATGTGGACTCTTGTTGTACTTTAGTTTACCTACATTGCTGAAGTCTAAACGGACTATTGGTATCAAAAGTGGATGTGGATCAACGGTTCCTTTACTTCAATTGGAATGTTGTACTACATATAGAGGCTTCACTTTATTTTATTTTAAAATCATATTAGTTTCTTTTGTGAATTTCCTTCGAAAACTTGATTTAAATCAAGGAAACTTTCTGCTTTCAACTATATGATAAGAATAACATATTTAATCAGAATTATGACTATATAATGACTCTTATTTCGCCTATTTTTCCGGCTTTTTTTAATAATTTCCAATGTAAGCATTTTACTAGAAATTAACTGGAAATAGGGTATAGTATGGGTAGATGTCATATCTCTATAAAATATCAATATTGTCTATTAAGTATTACAATTGTGAGTTTAAAAAGGAGGATGAAGAGGACCGCGTCGACAAAGACGCCACGTCCTGTGCGTCGAAATTTCAAGGCGGTGCAGCTTTGAGTACCGGAGCGTATGCATTTTATACGTGAGGAACGGAGAAGCAAGCCAACGCAGAAATTCAATGCGTCATATTCACCGCACTTTTTAAACATCCTTACAAGTATGTAATGTAATATGGAGGCTAATTAAAAATGGATAATCAACTAAGGAAAAATGTGTGGGAGTCATTCTATGGCCCAAATATGGGTTATGTCTTTGATATGTATGAAAAGTACAAGAATGATCCAAGTTCAGTAGACTCGTCTGTGAAAGCGCTTTTTGAAGAACTTGGACCCCCGCCAGCAGATGAGCAAGCCGCAACAGCAGAGTTAGTAAGTGGGGGTATCTCACCGAAAACAATCAAGACAATCACATCTGGAGCAAAATTAATTAAAAGCATCCGTGCTTACGGGCACATAGCAGCTGATATTTATCCGCTTCGCACTAGACCGATTCCAGACACCAGCTTTTTAGAGCCTGGTTATTATAATCTTACAAAAGAAGATTTAATGGATATTCCAGCAACATATATTTGGGAAGAAGCTCCTCCATCTATTCAAACTGGATGGGACGCTTACGAGCATTTGAAATCTGTTTACACCAAAACCATTGCTTATGAATTTGGACATGTTGACCCTGAAGACGAAAGACAATGGTTAAGACAACAGGTTGAAATTAATGGAGTAGGTTTAAAGCTAACTGCAGATGAAAAGAAACAACTTGCAGAGCGTTTAATGAATGTTGATGGCTTTGAGAAGTTCTTACACAAAACGTTCGTTGGTCAAAAGCGTTTCTCAATCGAAGGATTGGATATGCTTGTACCGATGCTTGAACGATTAATCCTAGAGGGCAGTAGTGATGGTACCGACAATATCATGATCGGTATGGCTCACCGCGGCCGTTTAAATGTGTTGGCGCATGTTCTTCATAAGCCATACGAATTAATTTTCTCTGAATTCCACCATGCACCAAACAAAGATTTAATTCCTTCTGAGGGTTCAAGAGGAATTAACTATGGTTGGTCTGGGGACGTGAAGTATCACTTAGGAGCTGACCGTAATTTTAAAGGCCCTAAGGAACATACAACCCGTATAAATCTAGCAAACAACCCAAGTCACTTAGAGTTCGTAAACCCTGTTGTGTTGGGAATCACTCGTGCTGTACAGGACAATACAAGAAAAGCCGGTTACCCGGTTCAAGATAAGCAAAGTGCAATCAGTGTTCTAATCCATGGTGACGCGGCATTTCCAGGTGAGGGTGTTGTAGCTGAATCATTGAACTTAAGCAGATTAAAAGGATATGACACGGGCGGTTCCGTTCATATCATTGCCAATAACATGGTAGGTTTTACAACAAATAATACAGATTCTCGTTCAACTCGTTTTGCGAGTGACCTTGCAAAAGGTTATGAGATTCCAATCGTACGTGTCAATGCAGACGATCCAGAGGCTTGCCTAGCTGCCATTCATTTTGCATATGAGTATCGCAAGCGTTTTGAAAAAGATATCTTAATTGATTTAGTTGGATACAGACGTTTTGGGCACAACGAAATGGATGACCCGAGTGTAACACAGCCATTATTATACAAGAAGGTTGCAAATCATCCGGTAATTGCTGATAAGTATGGTCAGGACCTAGTTGCTGAGAACGTAACAACAGTTGAGGAGCTTTCAAAAAAACGTGACGAATTCATGCAAGGTCTTCAATCTATTTTTGATGATTTTGTGGAAAATGAAGAGCGTGTGAAGCCGAAGAAGCCGAAAGCTTTATCATCTATTCCAGAATTTGATACAACAGTACCTGCTGATCTTTTACGGAGCATGAATAAGGGGCTATTACAATGGCCTCAAGAATTGACTGTTTATCCAAAGCTTGAGCGTATTTTAAAGCGCCGTGAAACTGCACTGGATGAAGACAATAAAGTAGAATGGGCATTGGCTGAGACACTTGCATTCGGATCAGTCCTTGCAGAAGGAAAAACAGTTCGTTTAACTGGTCAGGATAGTGAAAGAGGAACATTTGCTCATCGTCATGTTGCATTAAATGACTATGAAACTAATGAAAAATATGTCCCATTACACAATATCCCAGAAGCTAAAGCCTCATTCTCAATCTATAACAGCCCTTTATCTGAAGCTGCTGTTCTTGGATTTGAATATGGTTATAGTGTTCAAGATGAGAATGCGTTAGTCCTTTGGGAAGGACAATTTGGAGACTTCGTGAACGTGGCACAGCCAATCATTGACCAATTCATTTCATCGGGTCATGCGAAATGGGGACAAAAGTCTGGTCTAGTGATGCTTTTACCACATGGATACGAAGGACAAGGTCCAGAGCACTCAAGTGGTAGAGTGGAACGATTCTTAAATGGAGCTGCGGAAAATAACTGGATTGTTGCGAACGTAACAAGCGCTTCACAATATTTCCATTTATTAAGAAGACAATCATTGCTTACTTCAACTGATGAAGCAAGACCGTTGATCGTCATGACTCCAAAGAGCCTGCTTCGTCATCCGCAAACAGCCTCATCACTAGCTGATTTAACAAATGGAAGCTTCAAGCCATTACTTGAACAGCCAGGAATGGGAACTGAGAAGGAAAAAGTGACACGCTTAATACTTTGTACTGGTAAAGTTGCAATTGACTTAGCAACAGAAGCTGCTAATTTACCTGCTGAACAAACGCACAGCTTTCACATCGCAAGAGTGGAGCAATTATATCCATTCCCTAAGCAAGAGTTAGAGGAATTAGTTAGCCAATACCCAAACCTTAAAGAGGTTGTTTGGGTTCAAGAAGAGCCTAAAAACATGGGTGCATGGCTAGATCTTCATCCAGTAATAATGGATGTTTTATCTGAAGAAATTAAATTAGATTATGTTGGCAGACCGAAGCGTTCAAGTACGGCTACGGGCGACCCAGATATTCATAAACAAGAACAAGCTTGGATTATGCAAGATGCATTGCTTATAGACAAAGGAGGGAATCAGCAATGATCGAAATTAAAGTTCCAGAACTAGCTGAGTCCATTACAGAGGGAACAATTGTTGAATGGTTAAAAAAAGAAGGCGAACACGTTAACAAAGGTGAGTCAATCGCTGAACTTGAAACAGATAAAGTCAACGTTGAAATTAACAGTGAACATACAGGGGTTATCAAGGAATTCCTATTCAACCCTGGTGATAATGTTGAAGTAGGTCAAGTGATTGCAAAGCTTGATGAAAATGGTTCAGAATCAAGCGCAGCGGCGCAAGATGCAGCACCTGCTGAAGAGCCTCAAGCAGCAGCGCCAGAAGCAAAGCAAGAACCAGTTGCGGCTGAAGTAACTGCAGAAAAAGGCAAACAAGCCATTGCATCACCTGCAGCTAGAAAAAGAGCAAGAGAACTTGGAATTGACTTAAACGAAGTTCCATATAAAGATCCACTAGGACGCGTCCGTGTGGAAGCTGTAGAAGCATATAAGCAAGCTCAGGCAGCACCAGCAGCACCAGCTCCTGCAGCAAAACAACCTGCAGCGGCACCAGTTGTAAATGACGATCCGCGTGTGGAACGTATCAAAATGTCTAGACGCCGTCAAACAATCGCAAAAAAACTTGTTGAAGCACAGCATACAGCTGCAATGCTAACAACATTTAATGAAATTGATATGACAGCTGTTATGGATGTAAGAGCTCGTCGCAAAGATGCTTTCTTCAAAAAGCATGGTGTGAAGCTTGGCTTCATGTCCTTCTTTACAAAAGCAGTTATCGGGGCATTAAAGCAATATCCATTTGTAAATGCTGAGATTCAAGGAAATGAAATCCTTCTTAAAAAATTCTATGACATCGGTATTGCTGTTTCCGCTGAGGAAGGTTTAGTTGTACCAGTTGTTCGTAATGCTGACACACTAAGCTTTGCAGGTATCGAAGCTGAAATAGGCCGACTAGCAGTTAAAGCGAGGGACAATAAATTAGGTCTAAGCGACCTGCAAGGCGGCACATTCACAATCACAAACGGTGGTACATTTGGCTCCTTGAATTCAACGCCAATTATTAACGCACCACAGGTTGGTATTCTAGGAATGCACAAAATCCAAAGACGTCCTGTCGTAGTTGATAATAACGACACGGTTGAAGTACGTCCAATGATGTATGTGGCACTATCTTATGACCACAGAATCATCGACGGTAAGGATGCTGTAGGATTCCTTGTGAAAGTAAAAGAACTATTAGAAGATCCAGAAGACCTATTATTAGAAGGTTGATTGTAAAAAGGCACATGCTTCTTTTGAGGAGCATGTGTCTTTTTGCTTTGTGGGGACATGAAAAAACGCTGTTCTCCATTAAGGGAAAACAGCGTTTTGAATGATTTATGTCTAGCTCAAGGCGCCATCGGCTCGAGGTCATAAGCCAATCACTTCGGAAGGTAAAAAGCACCTTCTGTCAGCGCTCGTCTTATGCTTGTCGCCGATAAGCGGGCGCCTTGAGCTTTTCCCTAATTAGATTACACCGTGAGCGATCATAGCATCTGCTACCTTTAAGAAACCTGCAATGTTTGCTCCGTATACTAAATTTCCTGGATGGCCATATTCTTCAGCAGCATCCATGCTGTGGCGGTAAATAGATGCCATGATATCCTGTAGCTTGCTGTCGACTTCTTCAAATGACCAAGAAAGTCTCATGCTATTTTGTGACATTTCAAGAGCTGAAACGGCAACTCCACCAGCATTAACAGCTTTCCCAGGTCCAAAGAGGACGTCGCTTTCAACGAAAATGTCAATTGCTTCAATTGTTGATGGCATGTTTGCACCTTCACCAACCGCTTTTACCCCATTCGAAATAAGAGTTTGTGCAGATTCACTATCAATTTCATTTTGGGTTGCACATGGTAATGCAATATCACAAGGAATCGCCCATATACCTGAGCAGCCTTCAACATATTCTGCTTCTGGGTGTTCTAACACATATTCCTTTATACGTTTACGCTCTACTTCTTTGATGCGTCTGATTGTTTCTAGGTCTAAGCCATTTTCATCGTAGATATATCCGTTTGAGTCACTACATGCAATAACCGTTGCGCCAAGCTGTTGAGCTTTTTCGATTGCATAAATAGAAACATTACCAGAACCTGAAATGACAACCGTGCTTCCTTCGAAAGAAAGACCTTGTTCTTTAAGCATTTCTTCAACAAAGTAGACAGTACCGTAGCCTGTTGCTTCAGTACGAGCTAAACTACCTCCATACCCAAGGCCTTTTCCAGTAAAAACACCTGCTTCAAAGCTGCCGCGCAGCCTTTTATATTGACCGAACATGTAGCCAACTTCTCTCGCACCTACACCGATATCCCCAGCTGGAACATCGATATCTGGTCCAATATGTCTGGTTAGTTCTGTCATAAAGCTTTGCGTGAAGCGCATGATTTCGTTGTCTGATTTACCTTTCGGGTCAAAATCAGAACCACCTTTACCGCCACCAATTGGAAGACCAGTTAGGGAGTTTTTAAGGATTTGCTCAAAACCGAGGAACTTAATGATGCTTGCATTAACGGAAGGGTGGAAACGCAATCCGCCTTTATACGGGCCAAGTGCACTGTTAAACTGAACACGATAGCCACGATTCACATGAATTTGACCTTGGTCATCTACCCAAGGTACACGGAATGTAATCATTCTTTCCGGTTCAACGATTCTCTCTAAAATAGCGTGCTTCATATATTTTGGATTTTTAGCAAATACAGGTACAAGCGAAAGGAAAATTTCTTTCACCGCCTGATGAAATTCCGGTTCATGAGGATTTCTCTTCTTAACCTCCTCATATACTTTGTTCATATAATCGGTTGCTTGTTTTAACTCTGGTACAGGAATAGACTGTTCGATCATAGCCATCGTGTACATTCACCCTTTCTTTGCTATAAATTTTTTTAGACACAAATTTCCAGTAAAAATTAACGGACAATGAATTTTTTATTAATTCTTGATATTATATATTTTATAATGAATAATTAATCTAAACAATATTAATAAAAGATATAAATGATGCCGAAATTAGATGAATCGAGGAGAAAGCCCAATGGAACTCAGACAACTGACCTATTTTATTGAAGTTGCAAAGCGAGAACATGTTACGGAAGCAGCGAATTCGATGCATATTGCGCAATCGGCGGTGAGCAGGCAGTTATTCAATCTCGAATCCGAATTAGGTGTAGATTTATTTATACGAGATGGACGAAATGTGAAACTTACGCCAATCGGAAGAATGTTTTTAGATCATGTCGAGCAAGCATTAAATGTGTTGAATAATGCAAAACGTGAGATTGAAGAATATTTGGACCCAGAACGAGGGACGATTCGGATTGGATTTCCAAGTAGCCTAGCTGCTCATACACTGCCAACAGTTGTCTCTGCTTTTCGTGACCAGCATCCGCAAGTGAAGTTTTCATTGTCACAAGGCAATTACTATTCATTAGTGGAGCGAGTCAAGACGGGTGAAATTGATATGGCCTTGCTTGGACCTGTACCAAACCAGGAAAAGAAACTCATAGGCACCACTTTGTTTACTGATAAAATGGTAGCACTTTTGCATCGCTCACACCCACTGTCTTCCAATAAGTCGTTAAGTCTAAGTCAGTTAAAGGAAGAGCAATTTGTGTTATTTCCTAATGGCTTTGTGTTACGGGATATAATCGTAAAAGCATGTAACCAACTTGGGTTTCATCCGACCGTTTCCTTTGAGGGAGAAGATATTGATGCAATCAAGGGACTTGTGTCAGCGGGACTTGGAATCACAATCATACCTGAAGTAACCTTGGTTGAAAATATTCCACATTCGACAGTGAAGCTCCCGATTGTTCACCCAGAGGTGACCCGTTCAGTGGGTGTTATTATTCCTAAAGAGCGAAAATTGCTCCCAACAGAACAGCTCTTTTATGAATTTTTAAAGGAATATTTCTCATTTTTAGACAAGTTTCAATATTGACCCTTGTTGTATTTCCTCGGAAATAGGAGGGTATTGTCGATTGATGGGGAGCCAAGTTAGATGGCTCCCATTTGATTTTTCCCTACTAATTTTAAGCCAACTGCTGAACTGATAATCAGGGCAATAAATACAAATCGTTTCCAGTCCTTTGGTTCGCCATATAGGAGCATTCCTAAGATGGCTCCGCCTGATGCTCCGATTCCAGTCCATACGGCATATGCTGTACCCATGGGCAATGTTTTCATCGCAATGCTTAGAAACAGGAAGCTTCCGCCGAAAGCAGAAAGTAGCAGTACGAGGGATTGCCAATTTTTCTTTTTATGAAGTTGATTGATCATCATAACCCCTAACATTTCTAAAAGCCCAGCAATTATGAGAGATACCCATGCCATTAACCTTCAACTCCTGCCTTGTCTTCTTCTTTTGTAACAAGCTTAAGACCAACTACCCCAACTAACAGAACCCCAATTAGTAGAAGCTTAGCGATTTTGATGGGTTCATTAAAAAATAGAATCTCAGATATCACGGTGCCAGCAGTGCCAAGCCCAACAAAAACGGCATAAGCCGTTCCGACCGGCAATTTTTTACCAGCAGCAATTAATGCATAAAAGCTGATATAAATCGCAATCGCTGTACCCGTCCATGTCCAAAAACTATCTGCATGCTTTAACCCAATCACCCAAAATACTTCAAAAAAAGCAGCCAAAATGATTTTCATCCATTCAAAGTTCATTTATAATTCCCCCTTAATAGTTCGGTTAAAAATAAAAAGCCCGAGAGATTATAACAATGTATAATCTCCCAGGCTTTTATCCCTCCGTGGCATAGCGAATTTGCTATGAGTTTTCTCACGGACCAGACTAGCAAAAAGCTACGGAACCCTAGAAAACCTTTATATTCAACTAATTTCATTATACAATAGAAGCATTTTTGTAGAAAGAGGGAAAAATTACACGTGGCTGTATTTAAATGATAGGGTCATAAAATAAATATTTCGAGTAGCAAAATGGTTTGTCAAATAAAGGTGAAACGGCTTATAATTCGAAATAGGTAGAAGGAAGTCATAAGGAGAGAAAAGGATGATACAACGTTTTTTTACATATTACAAGCCGCACCGGACGCTGTTTCTAATTGATTTCAGCTGTGCAGTTATTGTGGCGTTATTAGAGCTTGCCTTTCCGCTTGCGGTGCAATGGTTCATTGATAAACTTTTGCCAACCAAAGACTGGTCTGCAATCGTCTGGGTAAGCATAGGTTTGTTAGTTTTATATTTAGTTAGCTCAGGACTGCAATTTATCGTGGGCTATTGGGGACATAAGCTTGGAATTAATATTGAAACCGATATGAGGCAGCAGCTATTCCAGCATGTCCAAAGGCAATCGTTTCGCTTTTTCGATAATACAAAAACAGGCCATGTAATGAGTAGAATTACGAATGATCTATTTGATATTGGTGAGTTAGCCCACCATGGACCAGAGGATTTATTCATCGCCATCATGACCTTTGTCGGTGCATTTTGGATTATGCTAACGATTAATGTGAAGCTTGCGTTAATTGCAATCATTGTTGTGCCATTTTTAATTTGGCTGATTGCTTTTTCGAATGTTCGTATGAACCGTGCATGGAAGGCAATGTATAGCAATATTGCTGATGTCAATGCAAGAGTTGAAGACAGTGTTGCTGGTGCGCGAGTGGTCCAATCCTTCACAAATGAGGAATTTGAGATTTCGAGGTTTAAGGTCGACAACCGCAAGTTCCGTCGCTCTAAGCTTGGTGCCTATAAGATAATGGGATCAACATCTGCGGGGATCTACCTTATGACACGCCTGTTTGTATTAATCGTATTAGTTGTTGGCGCATGGTTAAGCTTCAACAACCAGCTTACGTACGGGGAACTAGTTGGATTTGTGCTATACGTCAATGTTCTTTTTAAACCGATTGATAAAATAAGTGCCTTATTGGAGCTTTATCCAAAGGGGATGGCCGGATTCAAACGGTTTACCGAGCTGCTCGATATGGAGCCAGAGGTGGAGGATGCAAAGGATGCAGTAGCAGTACCATCTCTTCGAGGTGATATCGCGTTTGACCATGTAACATTTGGATATGATGAAAAGCAGGGACCTGTTTTAAAGGATATTAATCTAAAGGTTCATGCAGGTGAAACTGTTGCGTTTGTTGGACCATCTGGGGCGGGGAAAACAACGATTTGTTCACTAATTCCTCGTTTCTACGATGTTAATGGTGGTTCAATCTCAATTGACGGAATGGATATTCGAAAAATGACAAAGCAATCATTGCGATCACAGATCGGAATCGTGCAGCAGGATGTTTTCCTTTTTACAGGAACATTAAAAGAGAATATTGCTTACGGAATGCTAGGAGCAACGGATGAACAAATAGGGAAAGCAGCAAAACGTGCCCATTTGGAGGAGTTTATTGCTGGGTTGCCAGATGGGTATGAGACACAGGTTGGAGAACGTGGACTTAAGCTATCGGGCGGTCAGAAGCAGCGGATTGCAATCGCAAGAATGTTCCTGAAGAACCCGCCGATCTTGATTTTGGATGAGGCAACTTCAGCTTTAGATACAGAAACAGAACAAATCATCCAAACAGCATTAACAGAGCTTTCTAAGAATCGCACTACACTTATCATCGCACACCGATTGGCAACCATCCGTAATGCAGACCGAATAGTTGTGGTGACAGAAGATGGCATCGCAGAACAAGGTGGTCATGACGAATTACTTGAAAAAGGTGGCATCTTCGCAAATCTACATCAAGTCCAATATCAATCTTAAGTAATGAAAAAGACCCGTGCAGTCAGAGCACGGGTCTTTTTTCTATAATTTAAATGAACTTTTCAATGAAACAATTCGGTTAAAGACAAGATGGTCTTCCGATGTGTGCTTCGGGTCCACATTAAAGTAGCCATGTCTAAAGAATTGGAACTTATCCTGTGGCTTCACATCTTTCATGTTCGGCTCAACGAATCCATTTATAATCTCAAAAGAATTTGGATTGACATAATCGAGGAATGTCTTGTCTTCTTCTTCCTCATTTTCTTCCGCGTCCAAAATAAGTGGCTCATAGAGACGGAATTCTGCAGGTACCGCTTGTGTCGCCTCAACCCAATGAATTGTACCTTTTACCTTACGGCCTGTAAAGCCAGTACCACTCTTTGTTTCAGGGTCATACGTACAGCGAAGCTCAACCACATTTCCTTCTTCATCCTTGATAACTTCTTCACATTTAATGAAGTATGCATTCTTTAGACGCACTTCATTACCGGGGAAGAGACGGAAATACTTTTTCGGTGGGTTTTCCATGAAATCCTCTTGTTCGATATAGATTTCACGAGAAAATGGAATTTGTCTGATTCCCATATCCGGATTTTCTGGGTTAATTTCTGCATCAAGCATTTCCACTTGTCCCTCTGGATAGTTCGTAATCACGACTTTAAGCGGACTGATGACACCCATTGTACGTGGTGCTTTAAGTTTTAAATCCTCACGAACGAAGTGCTCAAGCATTTGTGTATCAACGGTTCCGTTGTTTTTCGCAACCCCTAATTCACGGCAGAATGTGCGGATTGCTTCAGGTGTATATCCTTTTCGTCTTAGCCCTGAAATTGTTGGCATACGAGGGTCATCCCATCCATCCACATAGCCTTCCTCAACAAGCTGCTTCAACTTCCGCTTACTCATTACGGTATTTGTTAAATTGATGCGACCGAACTCAATTTGCTGCGGCTTCTTTTCCATTTCGCAATGCTCAACAACCCAATTGTAGAAAGGACGTTGATCCTCGAACTCAATCGTACAAATGGAGTGGGTAACACCCTCAATTGCATCCTCAAGTGGATGGGCGAAAGCATATAATGGATAGATGCACCATTTATCACCTGTGTTATGATGAGTGATATGTGCGATTCGGTAAATAACAGGGTCACGTAAATTGATATTCGGTGATTTCATATCAATTTTCGCACGTAACACCTTTTCACCATTTTCGTACTTTCCGGCGCGCATGTTATCGAATAACTCAAGGTTTTCCTCGATTGCACGGTCGCGATATGGACTTTCTTCTCCAGGCTCTGTTAGTGTTCCGCGATATTCACGGATTTCATCTGCGCTTAAATCATCCACATACGCAAGCCCTTTTTTAATCAGTAAAACAGCGCGGTTATACATTTCTTCAAAGTAGTCCGATGCAAAAAATAAACCTTCCCAGTCATACCCAAGCCATTTTACATCCTCTTTAATCGCGTTCACAAATTCAATATCCTCTTTCAAAGGGTTCGTATCATCAAAACGCAGGTTTGTTTTGCCCTTGAACTCATCTGCAAGGTCAAAATTCAGAACGATAGATTTGGCATGTCCGATATGTAAGTATCCGTTTGGTTCTGGAGGAAAGCGCGTAACGACATTATCACGTTTACCTGTTTCTAAATCGTCGATTATGATATTCCTAATAAAATTTGAAACGTTATTATTTTCCACGGTCATAACCTCTTTCGTTATCCTGTACTGGACGCGCAAAAAGCATTTGTTTCGTTTCTTTTTGATCATCCTCTATAATGGATGAATATATCATAAATCCAGAATAATTACCATTATTCTCATGTTTACCAAAGTTTCAGTTGATTATGAGGATGTCTTTCAATTAAGATTTACTGTATGTCAATTTTTAACCATCGGAGCGATATTTTATGGAAAAAAAGAGTGAAATTGTGGAGATCTGCTTGTTAGCAGGGAAAATCATGCTGGAAAGTGGGGCTGAGACGTATCGAGTAGAGGATACGATGAACCGGATGGCTGCAGCTTTTGGGATTTTAACGTCCCATAGCTATGTGACACCTACTGCGATTATGTTTTCGGCAAGTGAAACGGAACTGACTAATTTAATACGAATCAATGAGCGTTCTACAGATTTAGAAAAAGTAACCCTGGTAAACAGCATTTCCCGCAAAATCAGTAGCGGAGAATTAACGATTCAAGAGGCGAAAATGCAACTCGATGAACTTTCAAAGAAGGATCTTTCGTATCCAATTTGGATTCAAATTTTTGCAGCAGCCATTGCCAGTGGCTGTTTTACAATCATGTTCTTTGGGACTTGGACGGATTTTTTACCATCGTGTGTCGCAGGAGGAGTGGGCTTTGCCTTTTTTATCTTCCTTCACCGGTTGATTCGAATTAAATTCTTTGCGGAGATTATGGCATCGTTTGTGATTGGAGTGATTGCCTATCTTTTTATCATTACTGGAGTTGGGGCAGAGTTAGATAAAATTGTTATAGGCTCTGTGATGCCACTTGTACCTGGTTTATTAATTACAAATGCAATTAGGGATCTGATTGCAGGTCACCTTGTTTCAGGGATCTCCAAAGGCGCTGAAGCTTTTTTAACTGCTTTAGCAATTGGCACAGGAATAGCTGTCGTGCTCGCGATTTTCTAAATCTGAAAGGAGTTTAAAATGCTTTCCCATTTGATTACAAGCTTAATTGCTTCAAGCACATTTGGTATCATCTTCAATGTTCCGAAAAAGTCCCTTTTAAAATGTGGGCTCGTCGGAATGATTGGCTGGATGTTGTATATCTTTTTATTTTTAAAAGGCGTTGATGGAGTTTATGCGACTCTTGCCGCCTCCGTTTTGGTGGCGATCATCAGCCATATTTTTGCTAAAGTGTATAAAAACCCGGTAATTATCTACAGCATTGTCGGAATCATCCCATTGGTGCCAGGTGGAATTGCATACAACGCAATGCGGAACTTTGTTGAAAATGACTATTCAACAGCTCTACCACTCGCGGCAAGGGCATTCATGATCTCAGGCGCGATTGCATTCGGGCTCGTTATATCAGAGGTATTAAACCAGTTGATTATTAGAGGAAAAAAGAGAGTTTAACTTGGGAGAGAGACTGTTATTGGCTAAAATCGATAGAACCAGAATAAAGTCGAAAGAACTGAAATAAAATCGATAGACGCAAAAAGTCCTTTAAAGATTCATGAAATTTAAAGGACTTTTTGCATATTCATAGAAAATAAGGATTAGAAAATCCATTCGGGTACATAAACACCATCTTTCAATTTCGAAAGGAGACGTGTATGAGAAAAAATGACGGCATTTATGATGATTTATCAAAGGATATGACGTACGGGGATTATCTTCAGTTGAATTCTTTGCTATCAAGCCAGCAGCGTCTATCTGAGCACCATGATGAGATGCTGTTTATCATCATTCACCAGACAAGTGAACTTTGGATGAAGCTTATTTTGCATGAGGTCAATGCGGCAAAAGCGTCCATTTTAAAAAGTGATTTAGAACCAGCTTTTAAAATGCTATCAAGGGTCTCACGAATTCAGCAGCAATTGATTCAATCCTGGGATGTTCTATCAACGTTAACTCCATCTGAATATATGGAATTTAGAGGTGAACTCGGAAAGTCGTCGGGTTTCCAATCCTATCAAAATCGTTTAATCGAATTTGCACTTGGTCATAAGAAACCCAATGTGCTTGGCGTCTATAAGCATCAGCCCGAGGTTTACAAACAGGTTGAGACTGCACTTAAAGAAAAAAGCATTTACGATGCAGCAATTCTCGCCCTTTCAAAGAGGGGATTGAAAATTGACAAAACATGCCTTGAACGGGATTGGACGAAAGACTATAAGGCTAATGAAAGTGTCGAACAGGCATGGTTAGAAGTCTATCAAAATATTGAAAAGTATTGGGATTTTTACGAACTTGCGGAAAAGCTAGTAGATATAGAATCTCACCAGCAGAAATGGCGCTATAACCACATGATTACCGTTGAAAGAATTATCGGATATAAAAGGGGGACTGGTGGTTCGGCAGGTGTTGAATATTTGAAGCAGGTCATCAACCATCGTTTTTTTCCGGAGTTATGGAGTATACGGACGAAACTATAAAGGAGCATAACGTAAAAATGGACATTCAAATTCAAGCCATTTCAAAAGGGGAAGAAGAAGTTTTACATCATCTCATGCAATTTTATATTTACGAATTTACCAAGTACATGAGTAGTATAAGGATTCAAGATAATGGCCGTTTTGACAGGTTTAATTTAGATGTCTATTGGACGGATCAAAATCATCATGCTTACTTTGTAAGAATAGATGGTTTACTTGCAGGCTTTATATTAATGCAAAGTCAAACCGAAGAGGAACCTAATTCGATAGAAGAATTTTTTATAATGAGAGGCTACGAGGGAAAAGGAATCGGATCAAATGTTGCCGAGCAGATCTTTGCGATGTTTCCTGGAAAGTGGTATGTACAACAATCGGAAAAGAATGAACGAGCCCGGGCTTTTTGGAGAAATATCATTTCAAAATGTACAAAGAGAAACTTTGAGGAACGATTTGATGAAAGAAACTGTTCGATTCAGGAGTTTATCATACAAGAAATATGAATAAAAAGGATTTTACCAATAACCGGGTGGTTCTCTAGCCCTGGAAGGAGTGGTCTTACTTTTTCGAAGTCAATTTTTTAAAGCTTGGCAACCATATTCCCCACAACCTTTATTAGACGATATTTGAACTTATTATAATGGATTCCGACATTCCATAGAACAATATTTTTCAAATCGGATAAATTTCCTTTTGTCCTTGAAAGAATTGTGTAAAATAAAGAGGAATGAAATGTAATGGAGGAAATGACATGGTGACGATGAAGGAAATTGCGAGACTCGCAAATGTGTCGAGTGCAACTGTTTCGCGGGTGCTGAATAATTCAGGGTATGTAAGTGATGATGTTCGCAAACGAATTTTAAAAATCATTGACGAAACAGGCTACATCCCAAGTGAACACGCAAAAGCATTACGGACAAAGCAATCCAATGTCATTGGTGTCATTTTACCGAAACTGAGCACAGAAACAGCAAGTAGGATTGTCAATGGAATCAGTGAAGAACTGGCAAAACACAGTTATCAAATTCTATTAACCAATACAAATCTTGATCCGAAAAAAGAAATTGAATATGTGAAGCTTTTAAAAAGTAAACAGGTTGATGGAATCATTCTGCTTGCGACCAATCGGGGAGAGGATCTTCTTAATGAAATTAACAAACTGCAGATTCCATTTGTTGCGACTGGTCAAGAGATTGAGGGTGTACCTTCTGTTATCAACAATAATTTCCATGCCGCAAAGGAAATCACCAATCTTTTAATTGAAAAAGGCCATCGTAACATAGCCTTTATTGGTGTTGACGAAGCGGATTATGAGGTTGGCCACAAGCGTAAAGCTGGATACTTAGCGGCATTGGAGGAAAACCAACTACCTGTTGTCGACGAGTGGATAGCAAAAGCAGAATTTACAATTGAATCAGGCTATACGGCAGCGAAGGAGATTTTTAATGCTTCCTCTGAAAAACCGACTGCAATTATTGCTGTTACCGATCGTTTGGCAATCGGGGCGATGGAATATCTGAAAGAACAGGGCTTGAATGTTCCAAGTGATGTTGCCTTAACTGGAATGGGAGCTTCCGATTTATCAAAGTATGTTCATCCAAAATTAACGACGATAGATTTTCTTAGTGAACATACAGGGGCTGAAGCGGCTAGGACATTGCTACGGATTTTACAGGAAGGGATTTCCTTAGAAAAAAAACAAATCGACTATAGACTAATAATTCGAGATAGTATATAATCGATTTCGTGATGGATGTGTAATCGATTACACATAACCATCTGATTTTTTTAACGGTAATATGTAATCGATTACCTACTTTTTAATCGTATATGTAATCGATACCATACAAACACTATTTTTATAGGGGTGAACGTAAATGTCTGAAAATCGTCGTATTGCTGAAGAGATTATCGAGGCAGTTGGTGGTAAAGAAAATATTTTATCTGCTGCACACTGTGCAACAAGATTACGAATTATGGTTCAAGACAAAGAAAAAATCAATCAAGATAAGATTGAAAATGTAGATAAGGTTAAAGGTGCATTCTTTAACTCAGGCCAATTCCAGGTCATCCTTGGAACAGGGACGGTAAACCGCATTTATGAAGAGGTTGAAAAGATTGGAATTGAAACAACTACAAAAGCTGACCAATCAAAAGAAGCAGCAAAGAGTGGGAATGTTTTTCAACGGGCTATAAGATCATTTGGTGACGTATTTGTCCCAATTATTCCAGCACTAGTTGCAACAGGTCTTTTCATGGGTGTTCGTGGCTTAGTCATGCAGGAACAAATTCTTGCATTATTTGGATTAACACCTGCTGATATTTCTCAAAACTTCATTTTATTTACTCAAATCTTAACAGATACTGCGTTTATTTTCTTACCTGCGCTTGTGGCATGGTCAACATTCCGTGTATTTGGAGGCAACCCAACCATCGGACTTGTGCTCGGATTAATGCTTGTTAGCCCATCCCTGCCAAATGCATGGGGAGTTGCAGGCGGTGACGTTGACCCCATTAAATTCTTTGGATTCATACCAGTAGTTGGCTACCAAGGTTCCGTTATTCCAGCGTTTATTACAGGTATTGTGGGTGCAAAACTAGAAAAATGGATTCGTAAACGTGTTCCGGAAGCACTGGATTTAATCGTTACCCCATTTTTAACATTACTCATCATGATTGCCTTAGCCCTTTTTGCAATCGGACCCGTGTTCCACACAGTTGAAAATGTGATTTTAGATGCAACAGTAGCGGTACTTGAATGGCCGTTTGGTGTAGCGGGACTAATTATTGGATTCCTTAACCAAATTATCGTGATTACAGGTGTTCACCATGTATTCAACCTATTAGAGATTCAATTACTTGAAAAATTCGGCTTCAATCCTTATAACGCAATTGTGACATGTGCGGTTGCAGCACAAGGTGGAGCAGCTTTAGCGGTAGGATTAAAAACAAAATCAGTAAAGCTAAAAGCTTTAGCATTACCATCTACATTATCTGCCTTTTTAGGTATAACAGAGCCTGCTATTTTTGGAGTTAACCTTCGTTATGTGAAACCATTCATAATGGGACTTATCGGTGGTGGTGTCGGTGGTTTCTTAGCTTCAATTTTTGGGCTTAAAGCAACCGGCATGGCGATTACCGTCATCCCAGGAACATTGCTTTATTTAAACGGACAAATTGTACTCTATATCCTCGTGAACGTAGTCGCAATTGCAGTTGCTTTCGTTCTTACTTGGATGTTCGGGTACTCAGATAAAATGTTAGATAAAACAGAAGGCAAGTAATTACTTGCCTTCTTTACGTAAGGAGTACATCATGAATCAGCATGAATTAATCGAAAAAGCAAATCGGGAAGTTGAGCGAAATAGGGAGAAGGTCGAAACCGACCCGTACCGTTTACGATTTCATTTGATGCCACCAGTTGGCCTATTGAACGATCCAAATGGGTTTATTCAATTTAAGGGTGTTTACCATCTCTTTTACCAATGGAATCCCTTTGAAACGGCACACGGTTCAAAGTTTTGGGGACATTATTCCTCAAAGGATCTTGTGAACTGGGATCACCAACCTATTGCAATTGCACCAAGTGAATGGTATGAGAAAAATGGTTGTTATTCGGGAAGCGCGATTGAGCATGATGGAAAAATGGTACTTTTTTATACAGGGAATGTCAAGGATGAAGATGGTGAACGTAAGACCTATCAATGTATGGCGGTCTCAAGCGACGGTTTAACATTCGAGAAAGAGGGACCGGTCATTCATCTTCCAAAAGGCTATACTGCTCATTTTCGTGATCCAAAAGTTTGGAAAAAAGACGATACTTGGTATATGGTGGTGGGTGCACAAGATCTCAACGAACAAGGGAAGGTTGTTCTTTACTCTTCTCATGATTTAACAAATTGGGAGTTTCAAGGTGCAATTACGGGCTCCGAAATGAACAGTTTAGGGCCATTTGGATATATGTGGGAGTGTCCTGACATTTTTGAGTTAGATGGGAAGGACATTCTGCTTGTTTCACCTCAGGGGCTTGAGCCAGAGGGTGATTTATATCATAATTTATTTCAGGCAGGCTATTTTGTAGGTGAGTTGGATTATCAAAAATCATCTTACAGGCACGGTGAGTTTACTGAACTAGATCGGGGTTTTGATTTTTACGCACCGCAAACCACCATTGATAAAAAAGGAAGAAGACTTCTTTTCGCATGGATGGGAATTACGGATGATCATGAACAGTATCAGCCGACCATTGAAAACGGCTGGATTCATGCGATGACCTTGCCGCGTGTTCTTTCACTAAAAGGTGAAAAAGTTGTTCAGCAGCCTGTAGAAGAATTGAAACAATTACGGAAAAATGAAGTTTCGTATCAAAATGTTCAAGTTAAAACAGATATTTTGACGCTCGATAAGATACAAGGAACATCAATGGAAATGGCCATTGACGGAATTTCGTACGATACGGATTCTTTTGAGATCACATTCAGAGGGGCTGCGAGCTTCTTTTATTCGGCAAATCAAAATAAAATGAGTCTCCATCGGAAGAACTTTAAAGATGGGCGAGTGGAATCACGGCATTGTCAGATTTATGGGATTAAAAAGCTACACGTGTTTTTGGATACTTCCTCAATTGAGATTTTTGTGAATGATGGGGAGGAAGTTTTTACAGCACGATATTACCCAAGTACAAAAAATGAGTCCATTTCTTTTATAGCTGAAGGCAATCTTCAATTTAATATTAAGAAATGGGATTTAGATTGAGGTACATGTTCGAATGATAAAAAAACATGCATGTACCGCAAGAAGGTTCTCATAGTACATGCTCAGCGTTAAAAGTCCCAAGCTTGTACCGCAAGGGAGGTTTCGTGGTACATGCTCAATGAAAAAAAGCCCAAGCGTGTACCGCAAGAGAGGTTTCGCGGTACATGCTCAATGAAAAAAAGCTCAAGCGTGTACCGCAAAAGAGGTTTCATGGTACATGCTCAATGAAAAAAGGCTCAAGCGTGTACCGCAAGAGAGGTTTCGTGGTACATGCTCAATGAAAAAAAGCTCAAGCGTGTACCGCAAGAGAAGTTTCGCGGTACATTTTTGAAAACAGAGCTCATTTGAAACAGTGAATCCTAAAAAGGATAAAGCAATCTACTAATAATGAAAGGAAGTGAAGCGATGAAACAGGGAGTTATTTGTTTAGGGGAAGCATTAATTGATTTCATTCCACTTGATCAAGACAATATGCAATTTTTAAAAAGTCCTGGGGGCGCGCCTGCGAATGTTGCGGTAGGAGCAGCGAGGCTAGGTGCAAAATCCTCATTCATTGGGAAGGTTGGGGATGATGTTCTTGGCAACTTTTTAAAACAGACATTAAAAAAATATAATGTCTCAACAGAGGCAATGTATCTTTCGAAGGAAGAACGCACTGGGCTTACGTTCGTTACACTCGGCGACGGCGGTGAGCGGGAGTTTTCGTTTTATATTGAAAAAAGCGCTGATCGCTTTTTAACGCCTGACGAGATTCCATCGTCTCTTTTCGATGAACATAATGTGTTCCACTTCGGATCGATTTCCCTAATTGATGATCCAACCGAATCCGCAACGAAAAAGGCACTCCAATTCGCGAAGGAAAAAGGCCTAGTTGTTTCCTATGATCCGAACTTACGTCCAATGCTTTGGAAGGATTTAAATATAGCAAAACAGAAAATCACTTCCATGCTTAGCGAGGTAGACGTGGTAAAGCTCTCAGAGGTGGAATTAGAGTTCATCACGGGGGAAACGGATTTCGAACGTGGTGTTGAAAAGCTGGCCGAATACAATATTCCGCTATTATTCATCACACTTGGCAAGGATGGAGTCCATACTTTTTATAAGGGTGGATCCATTTTTGTGGAAGCAAGAAAGGTAAATAGCGTCGATACGACAGGTGCGGGAGATGCATTTGTATCTGGTTTGCTATACCAGTTCAGCGAGAGGGATAAAAAGGTAACAGACTATGAACTGGATGAAATCAAGGAAATAGCCAAATTTGCAAGTGTGTCTGGCGCGCTTGCGGTATCACAAAAAGGAGCCATGACCGCACTGCCGACAATGGAGCAGGTTCAAGCATTTTTAGCTGAAAAATGAGGTGGAAGCTATTTGCTCGGCCGATTGCGTTTAACTTTATTCAGTCGAGGTTCAAACTTCGACTGAACAAAGTTAAAGCCTCCGGCGGATGCCACAGATTTTCAAAGGAAACTTTTCGAGCAAGCTCGAAAAAATCTGGGCGCAAATACGCTAGGGCGCATTTGATATAAGCTATAATTGCGCTTTAGCGTGGTGCAACAAAAAAAGTGGACCCAATACGGGAATCCACTTTTCCTTTTATAAGGACTTCTCCAATTCAAACCAATATGTGCATAGAGTTTCCAAGCCCTTGTCGAAATTCTCAAGGTGGAAGTGCTCGTTAGGCGCATGGAAATTTTCGGTCGGAAGCCCAAAGCCCATTAACACAATTGGAGCATGAAGAACCTCATCTAAGGTCGCAATAATCGGCAATGAGCCGCCACCCCGGGTAAATGAAGTGGGCACCTGGTACACCGATTCATACGCACGAGCAGCGGCTTGAATCGCTGGATGATCAAATGGTGTTACATATGGCGCACCTTTGTCAAAAAGCTGAAGGCTTACTTCAACGCCAGCTGGTTTATTTTTCTCAATATGTTGTTTTAGCTGTTCGACAATCACGTCAGGATCCTGGTTTGGAACAAGGCGACATGTGATTTTGGCATGAGCTTCAGCTGGAATAACAGTTTTAATGCCATCGCCTTGGAATCCACCGTAAATCCCGTTAATGTCTAGGGTTGGACGGACCCACGTTCGTTCGAGATAGCTATAGCCCTTTTCCCCGTAAAGTGCAGGGACACCAAGCTCTTGACGCTGTTTTTCTTCATCAAAATGTAAAGCCTCAAATGCTTGTTTTTCTTCATCAGTCAATGGAAGTACATCCTCATAGAATCCTTCAACGGTAACTTTACCGTCCTCATTATGGAATGAGTTCAATAGTTGAACAAGTGCATTGATTGGATTATGTACACCGCCACCATATAGACCGGAATGCAGGTCACTATTAGATCCTTTTACATCAATTTGAAGACCTGCAAGTCCGCGTACCCCATAGCAAATCGTTGGTTTTCCACGCTCGTTCATGCTTGTGTCAGAGATCACAATGACATCAGCAGCAAGTAGTTCTTTATTTTCTTTAACAAATGCAGGCAAATTTGGACTACCAATCTCTTCTTCACCTTCAATACAGAATTTGAAATTAAGTGGTAGTGTTCCTTCTGTTTTCAAGATCGTTTCAAGTGCTTTAAAATGCATAAAGGTTTGCCCTTTGTCGTCACTTGCCCCGCGCGCGAAAATTTTATCCTCGCGAATCTCGGGCTCAAATGGAGGGCTGTCCCATAAATTCAGCGGGTCAACTGGCTGGACATCATAGTGCCCATATATTAAAACAGTTGGTTTTCCTTCCGCATGAAGCCAATCCCCATATACAACCGGATGTCCTTTTGTAGGGTGAATGCTTACATTTTCCATACCGATTTTACGTAGTGCCTCAGCAACCCATTCTGCGGTGCGAATTACATCTTCCTTGTGGTCAGGTAATGCGCTGATGCTTGAGATTTTAAGAAATTCAAAGAGTTCTTGTAGATGAGATTCTTTATTTTCAGTTAAATAGTTCTGGATATTTTGATTCAAAGAAAGTTCCTCCTTATGTTGAATACAATACTTATTTCTCGATTTATTCTAAAAATCCTTTAACTATTAATTGAAAAAAAACAATACTACGTGTATGTCAAAAGTCTTGTGTTGTTTTTGCAATATTATAATCATCTCCTAGAGTTTAAACTCCATTGCAATGGAAAAAATGGAGGAGGAAGTTTCTAACATTTTTAAAAAATTAGTTCTTTTCTTGTATTCCCAAATAGGGGTTTTTTATGTTCAAAAATTTAATAGGGAGGTTTAGGGTATGCATTTGTTACCTCGAGAAATTGACAAACTTATGATTGTTGTAGCAGCAGACCTTGCTATGCGTCGGAAGGAAAGGGGCTTAAAACTAAATTATCCGGAAGCAGTCGCATTGATTACATATGAAGTAATCGAAGGCGCAAGAGACGGGAAAACGGTTGCCGAGCTGATGGAGTATGGAACAATGGTCTTGTCACGGGAAGATGTTATGGAAGGAATACCTGAAATGATTGACGACATCCAGGTAGAAGTGACTTTTCCGGACGGAACGAAATTAGTCACTGTCCATAGCCCGATACGCTAGACCATTTCAGGAGGGATTTCACAATGATACCAGGGCAATACATTTTAAAAGAAGAAGAGATTATTTGTAACGAAGGAAGAGAGATTCATACCATTTTTGTTACGAATACAGGCGATCGCCCTATTCAAGTAGGGTCTCACTACCACTTTTTTGAAGTGAATGAAGCTCTACTTTTTAATCGAGACGAAGCATATGGAAAACGATTAAATATCCCTGCTGGAGCAGCTGTTCGTTTTGAACCAGGGGATGAAAAGGAAATTCAACTCATTTGTTTAGCTGGTGAACGTAGGGTATATGGTTTCAATAATAAAGTAGATGGACCTCTAGAAGGAGGGTGTAAATAATGAGCTTCAGGATGACTAGAAAACAATATGCGGAAATGTTCGGACCAACAACTGGAGACTCAATCCGTCTAGCGGACACGGATATATTTATCCAAATTGAAAAGGATTATACCACGTACGGAGAAGAGGTAGTATTCGGCGGGGGTAAGGTAATCCGGGACGGAATGGGTCAGCATCCACTTGCAACACGTGGCGATGGTGTCGCCGATATGGTTATTACAAACGTAGTCATATTTGATTACACAGGAATTATAAAGGCAGACCTTGCCATTCGTGACGGAAAAATCTATAAGATTGGAAAAAGTGGTAACCCATTAATAATGGATAATGTGGATATTATTATTGGTGCATCGACGGAAATTATTGCGGGAGAAGGTCTAATTGTAACAGCTGGAGCGATTGATACCCATGTCCATTTTATTAACCCAGAGCAGGTTCAAGTTGCACTTACGGCAGGAACAACGACATTAATAGGTGGCGGGACTGGTCCTGTTGCCGGATCGAAGGCGACCACAGTTACACCTGGTGAATGGAATATCCATCGTATGCTTCAAGCTGCAGAAGGTCTTCCAATCAATATCGGATTTACAGGCAAAGGACATGCGGCTTCAATGGAGCCATTGGCAGAGCAAGTAAGAGCCGGGGTTATAGGGTTAAAGGTTCATGAAGATTGGGGAGCTACTGGTTCATCCCTCGATCATGCCCTAAGAGTAGCGGAGGAATATGATATTCAGGTTGCTCTGCATGCAGATACATTGAATGAAAGTGGATTTATGGAACACACAATGGCAGCGGTAAAAGACCGGGTCCTTCATATGTATCATACAGAGGGGGCTGGCGGGGGCCATGCACCAGACTTGATAAAATCAGCGGGATACCCAAATATTTTACCTTCTTCAACCAATCCGACACTCCCTTATACTGTCAATACGGTTGATGAACACTTAGATATGGTCATGGTGTGTCACCACTTAAACCCTTCTGTTCCTGAAGATATCGCTTTTGCAGATTCAAGAATTAGAAGGGAAACGATTGCGGCAGAGGACATTCTGCAAGACATGGGCGTCTTTAGTATGGTCAGTTCGGACTCCCAGGCCATGGGGCGTGTCGGTGAGGTCATCATACGTACATGGCAAGTGGCCGATAAAATGAAAAAACAAAGAGGGACTATGTCAGGAGACGCCAAGTTCGCAGATAATAACCGGGCAAAACGCTATATAGCCAAATACACCATTAACCCAGCTATTACCCATGGTATTTCGAAACATGTCGGGTCAATTGAAGTGGGAAAAATGGCTGATCTTGTCCTATGGTCACCCAGATTTTTTGGAGTAAAACCGGAAATGGTGCTGAAGAACGGTCTTGCTGTTACCGGATTGATGGGGGATGCCAATGCATCCATACCAACACCACAGCCGTATATATATCGTCCGATGTATGCGCAATACGGTAAAGCCTTGTCAAAAAGCTCAGCCACATTTATTTCTCAAGCAGCTTTCGACGAGGGTGTGCATGAGAAACTAGGATTGGAAAAAATCATCCTTCCTGTTGGCGGCATTCGTACGCTAACGAAAAAGGATATGAAACTAAATTCAGAAACACCAGAAATTACGGTTGATCCACAAACGTATGAAGTAAGAGTAAACGGAGAGCTGCTAACGTGTGAACCTGTTGATGTGGTTCCAATGGGGCAGCGATATTTTCTATTTTGAGGTGAATGGGTTTGATTATTGAAAAAGTGATCACGAATCTGGATGAAATGGAACGCAGTGAAATTGAAAAACGCCATATTGAAAAAGTGTATTTAGAGAGCACACATTTGGTAAAAAGGATTCAGAGAGTAAAAACCGACCACGGTAAAGAGATAGGGATTCGTTTGAAGGAGGCACGTGATCTAGAAGCGGGCGATGTGTTATACATGGATGATAAAAATATCATTATCATCGATGTGCTTTCAGATGACCTACTTGTCATCAGTCCTAGGAATATAAAAGAAATGGGAACGATTGCTCATCAACTTGGAAACCGTCATATTCCAGCCCAGTTTGAAGAAGAAAATATGCTTGTTCAATATGACTACCTAATCGAAGAACTATTGCAGCAACTTGAAATTCCATATAAACGGGAAGAAAGAAAGGTAAAACAAGCGTTCAGACATATCGGTCATAGCCATGGATAACAATATCCTTTCATTATTTCAACTTTGTGACTCTAATCTGCCGACCGGGGCATTCAGCCATTCATTTGGGTTAGAAACGTATATACAAGAGAATCTTGTAATAGATGATAAAAGCTTTTACAAGTGGCTTCAAGTGTATGTAAATGAGCAACTCATCTATACAGATGGGCTATCAAGTCGTCTTGTTTATGAGGCATTGTTAAATGATGATATGCAACAAATATGGGAGCTTGATCGAAAACTAACCGTTCAAAACCTACCACGGGAAACGAGGGAAGGAACGCAAATGATTGGGGATCGCATGCTTAAACTAGCTACAACATTATACGATATGCCATCCCTCTTGCAGTACAGGGAGCAGATTAAGAAAAAGCAGGGGTATGGCCACCCGTCCTTTGTTTTTACAATGGTTGCTTTCGGACTTGGAATAACGAAGCCAAATGCCATCCTGTATTATTTATATTCCAATATTTCGAGCCTTGTTCAAAATGCAGTACGTGCAATTCCCCTTGGTCAAACAGCGGGACAACAAATTATCCATGATTTTCAATCTGAATTAACCACAGCCGTTGAAAAGGTCCTTGAATTATCGGAAGAGGATTTTGGTGTTGTGTCTCCAGGACTTGAGCTATCCCAGATGAAGCATGAACGAGTCAATATCCGTATTTTTATGTCTTAATCGATTTTTATGTAAAGGAGAGTAATAGCATGGAAGCAGTTAAAATTGGAGTTGGAGGACCTGTTGGTGCAGGGAAAACAATGCTAGTAGAAAAGTTAACCCGCCATCTTGAAGGTGAAATTAAAATGGCAGTTGTCACCAATGACATTTATACGAAGGAGGATGCTAAGTTTCTAATAGAAAATGGTGTGCTTCCTGAAGATAGAATCATAGGTGTAGAAACAGGAGGCTGTCCGCATACTGCTATTCGGGAGGACGCATCGATGAATTTTGCAGCGATTGATGAACTAATGGAACGTCATCCGGATGTAGAACTTATCTTTGTTGAAAGTGGCGGTGATAATCTTGCAGCTACCTTTAGTCCGGAATTAGTTGATTTTTCTATTTACATCATTGATGTGGCACAAGGGGAAAAGATTCCTCGAAAAGGTGGACAAGGTATGATTAAATCCGATTTGTTTATTATTAACAAGACTGATCTAGCGCCACATGTAGGAGCAAGCTTGGAGGTCATGGCGGAGGATACGAAAGTATTTCGAGGTGAAAGACCCTTTGTTTTTACAAATTTAAAAAGCGAAGAAGGTCTCGATGAGGTTATTGACTGGATTACGCAGCATGTATTATTAAAAGGATTAGAGTAATGACAGCTTGGACAGGTGAATTATCCCTAAGTTTGGAAGATCGGGGCGGAAAGACTGTTGCGAAGAGGGTTTATTTTCAGGGCGCTTTAAAGGTGATGAGACCGGTATATCACGATGATTCTGGAAAGGTTTGTTACTACCTCTTAAATCCAGGGGGCGGTTACTTAGATGGTGATCGCTATAGGATGGAAATAGCGGTAGAAGAAGGAGCAAAAGTTACATTAACAACTCAAGGGGCAACGAAAGTATATAAAACACCCAATGACCATGTATATCAGGAAACAGAAATTTCACTTAAGAAGGGGAGCTATTTAGAATATCTCCCAGATCCATTAATCGCCTATGAAAATGCTCATTACAAGCAAAAAAATGTGATTCATATTGAGGAAGGCGCTACATTTCTTTATACAGACATCATAACCCCAGGGTGGTCTCCAAGCGGGGATAAATTCAGCTATAAAACAATCCAATTAATAAATGAAATTTATTTAGACGGTCTGCTTGGCGTATTTGATCATATTAAACTTACCCCCTCACAGCAATCATTAACGGACATAGGATTCATGGAAGGTTATACTCATTTGGGATCAATGATAGTGATCGGTAACCAAACGAATAACCATTTACTTGATGAGTTGTATGAAATGATGAAAGGAATTGAATCTAACTTTACCTTTGGTCTATCAAGGTTAGCCATTCCGGGATTTGGTATTCGGGTCCTCGCCAATTCGACACAGCTCATTGAACGGATCTTCGCAAACTGCCATAAGGATATAACACAAAAATGGTTTGGAACTGTTCCAAGCTCATTACGAAAATATTAGAGTAAGACATAGAATCCTCCTTTTGAAATGAAAGAATATTTATTGTAAACTTAGGAAATTACTTTAATAGTGAAATCAATAAGGGGGATTCAAATGTCCAAGGAAAACAATGAGGAAAAACCTGAAATTGAAAATTTTGAGGTTGAACCACTTTTGGAGGATCATGTTCATCATCAAAGACATGCCTTCACATTTAAAATTCAAGGTGATGCATTCAGGGGCCACTTCCATGACAATGAAATAAAATGGCTTCATCCCCATCCACAACAAATGATTGGTGAGGAAAAAGTTGAGGCAATCGAAGCGGCAATCTACGATTCGATGAAGGAACATGGAATTACCAGTGGGATTAAAGATTTTGAAATAAAGCAAGCCTTTGAGGATCGCACGTATGAACGAAAGCAATTCATCCTTCAAGTGCAAGGAGAGGAATTCAAAGGATTTGTACACGAGGGTGAAATTCAGTGGTTCCATCCACAACCGAAACAAAAGCTTGAGGAAAAGCATCTTGAGACAATTGAAGCAGAGATTCATGAAAAAATTATTGATCCAGAGGAAGATAATAAATAAATCCAATGTTTTAAAAAAGGCCTGAGGGCCTTTTTTTTGTTGCAATTTTTTCTAGAGGAGCCTTGAAATAAGGATATAAAATTTTATTTTAAAAAATGGTAAAAAAGTATGAAGGTAAATTTTGGATACTTAAAGAAATAAAGAATATAAGTAACTAGTAATGTTTTTCCGATTACGTACTATGGGAAAGCAGGTCAGTTAATAAATCCAGGGAAGAGGGGGAATTATGAAGTTGAAAAAATTTTTAGGTGTTTTGGTAATGATTGTTCTTGTTTCTGGTCTTTTTTCACAAGTCGGACAAGCCTCGGCAGCAGAGGATAACCGGTCATGGGTTGAATACACGGAAAAAATTATGGCGAAGGATAAAGACAATGGAACTTTGGAACTAGAGCTCCAGGGAACTATAAAACTTGCGAAAAATTATGATGTGACCTTAAAAGGTAAAAAGGTCTACCAAAAATCTCTTACTGATGTAAGAGTGGGTGCGGAAAATGTGACCGTTCGAGTCAATCATAAAAATGAAATTACAAAAATTTATATCAATGGACCTACTCCGATTGGAACAATGCGAGTTGGAATTATGACGTCGGACTTCGCAAATATCGATCACGATACGATTGTGTTAAGTTCACAAGCGGGGCTTGAAATTATCGACAAAGTTGCGGATAAAACATTTGAAATTCCAGCAGGAGAGATTGTTACTTTTACAACTCTATCAAACGAAATCATTGTAACAAATGCTATTGGAGAGGTTTTATATGCAACACCGAACAGACTCTATGCATTTACTGACGAGGGAAGCAAAATTAAGGTTGAAAATATTACAAGGGCGAGTGGTGACCCGTCTTACCGTGGTTTTTTTGAAATAACGACATCTGCAACAGAAGACAAACTAAATTTAATTAATGAGGTTGATTTGGAGCAATATTTATACCAGGTGGTACCTAGTGAAATGCCAGCATACTTCGGCATAAATGCATTAAAAGCACAGGCTGTTGCGGCTAGAACGTATGCATTAGGTGATTACTTAAGTGACCGCTTTGCTAAAGATGGATTCTTTGTATTAGATAGTGTTATGAGCCAGGTGTATAACAACACTCCTGAAAATGCTGCCACTACTCAAGCAGTGAACGAAACAGCGGGAACCATTATGTTGGGGCAGGATGGTAGTTTAGTAGATGCAAGATATTATTCAACCTCAGGGGGCTATGGTGCGTCGAAGCATCAGGTTTGGGCTGAAGCCGATGGAACATTCCCAAGCAATGTCGTTCTGTACCTAATCGCACAAAGCCACACATTTGATCCGAATGATTCTAGTAAAATGCTTGAAATTGATACACAAAGCGAAGAAGAAATTCTTGAATTCTATAAAACTTTATCACATACAGGTTACGACGGAAATTCCCCGTGGTTTAGATGGAAGGTGAGTCTATCTAAGGAGGAGTTAGAGAATACAATCAATGCCAATATTACAAGTAGACAAGCCGCTGATCCTAAGTTTGTGCTAACTCAAAATGAAGTCGGGAAGTTTGTGAGCCAGCCAATCCCAGCAGAAGGAATTGGGGAATTTGTTGATATGTATGTTGCAAAACGTGGTGACGGCGGAAATATGATGGAACTTGTCATCGAAGGTACAACAGGAACGTACAAAATCATAAAAGAATACAATATCCGTTTCACAATCAGACCGTCTAATGCATTTACAAAGGGCGACAACGTTGTATTGCATCGTGCTGCTGCAGGAAGCTCGGACTACACAGGCACATTGGATAACTATACAATTCTCCCGTCAGCCTTCTTTGGTTTTGAACTTGATGAGGAGAATGGCGTCACGTTCTACGGAGGTGGAAATGGCCATGGTGTTGGTATGAGTCAATACGGCGCTTATTATTTAGGAACAACATTAGGTTATGAGTTTGATAGAATTTTAACTTCTTATTATCCGAATATGTCCCTTCAGAGTACTTCTGTGTTGAGTATGGAAGCTAAATAAGAAAATGCCATTTAAGCCGCTGTTCAAAAAAGGGCAGCGGTTTTTGTTTTTAACAATCATAAAATATTAGTTTATAAACGGTATAAAAAATTAAAATGATATTTCCTATATATACATAATGCTATATTAATACGGATGCTGAACTAGTTCTATTTTATCAGTTTTTCAAAAGTAGCAATTGAACCAGCAAATAAGGGAGCGATTAATGTGGGTCAAAAGGTAGTTGTGGGGTTAATGTCTGGAACATCACTTGATGGTATAGACGCGGCATTAGTGAATATTTCTGAAGGTGATAATCAAAAATTCCAAGTGAAACTGATTCAATTTTCAACACTTCCATTTTCGGAATCAATGAGGGAGAGGATTTTAGCGCTGTGTGACCCAAACAGTGCTCGTCTCGAAGATATTTCTTTATCCAATATGCTCCTAGGGGAGTTGTTTGCGGAAACAGCGAAAAGGGTCGTTACTGAGGCTGGTCTTAAGATGAAAGACGTGGACCTAATCAGCTCGCATGGCCAAACGATTTTTCACCAGCCTGAGAGCAAAAGGATAGAAGGCTACAATGTTACATCAACTTTGCAAATTGGTGATATTGCAGTGATTGCGGAACGGACGGGTGTCATGACAGTTGGGGACTTCCGAACCCGTGATATGGCAGCTGGTGGCCAGGGAGCACCATTGGTTCCATATGCTGATGATTTATTATTTAGGGCAGACCCGAATGGTAGAATCCTAGCCAATATTGGTGGGATAGCCAATATAACCGTTTTACCGCCTGCCGAAATCAATGAACAAGTACTAGCGTTTGATACAGGACCAGGGAATATGCTGATTGATGCCTTTACGACATGGGCGACGCAAGGCAAGCAAACCTATGATAAAAATGGTGAGCTCGCAGCAAAGGGCAAGGTAGATGAGAAATGGCTAAAGGAGCTTTTAGATCATGACTACTATCGTTTACCAGCACCAAAAAGTACAGGTCGAGAACTGTTTGGACTCGATTATGCGAATATCCTTTGGAATGCAAAAAAAGAGTTGGAACCGGAGGATAAGATAGCAACCATTACAGAGCTAACGGCTCGAACAATTGCAGAAGAATGTAAGAGATTTGTGGATTCCTATAATATCAAAGAGATTTTTATAAGCGGTGGTGGCTGGTACAATCATACCCTTCGAAAGGGATTGCTGGATAATCTGCCTCCATCCATAAAACTAGGTAGCACAGATGAACTAGGCATTCCGGCTGATGCCAAGGAAGCGATTGTTTTTGCGTTACTAGGCTACCAGTGCATCAACAAACGACCGAATAATCTTCCATCAGCAACAGGAGCACATTCCCCTGTAATCATGGGGAAAATTGCTCTAGCATAACTTTATTCAGCAGGCTGAATAAAGTTATATCCTCCGGCGGATGCCACAGATTTTCAAAGGAAACTTTTCGAGCATAAGATCAAAGACTAAGAACGCCACGTCCTGTGGCAACGTCTTTGTGACTCACCTCGTGTGGGCCTAAAAAATCTGGGCGCAAATACGCCAAGGCGCATTTGATTATGAAGTACCGAAGGGAGGCGGGGGTAAGGGTTAATAAATTGAGTGTTCTGTTGGTACAAAAAAGGTAAACAATGATGAAAGATACGTAAGGGGGAAAAGGTAAATGAAAAAATGGCTTAGTCTTTTTCTTATAAGTATTTTAGTAATTGGTTTGTTAGCGGCTTGTAGCAAAAAGGGGAACACAACCAAAGACGGTGACGGAGACAGTGGAAAAGCATGGACAGGAACAATCCAAGTGTGGGATGGACCGCGTTGGCCAGATGATAAAGACAATAAATTCCACTGGATGGAAAGTAAAATTAAAGAATTCGAAGCAGCACATGAAGGAGTAAAAGTTAAATTAGTTCAGGTTCCATGGGCAGAACTACCTGATAAGTTAGGGGTATCGATTGCAGGGAAATCTTGGCCGGATGTTGCACCAGTTGATATTAGTGGAAGTGCTGTAAGTATTGATCATATTGAACAAGGGGTTATTGAGTCAGTTGACGATTTATTTACGGAGGAAGAGCTTAAGGATTTCTATGAAAATGCACTTGATGCTTACACATTTGATGGAAAATTATATGGAGTTCCAAACTCTTTAACAGTACATGCAATGCTTTTAAACTTGGATCTATTTGAAGAACGTGGCGTGGAGCCTCCTGCAAATGGTGAATGGACATGGGATGAATTCCTGGATACGGCTGAAAAGCTAACATTTGACCGTGATAACGATGGCAAAACAGATGTATACGGATTCTCTACGTATATAATGCCTGGTTACTATGAAGCATGGCCATTCTTCTATATCAATGGTGGAAGTCCATTGAACGAAGATATGACGAAATTTACGTTCACAGAGCCAGAAGCAGTAGAAGCGATTCAACAGCTTGCTGATTTAAAATTAAAGGATAACGTAGCTCCTGAAACTTTAGGCGGTCAAGATGTAGGTGGTACATTCCAAGCCTGGGCTAACGAGGAACAACGTACAGTTGCGATGCAGCCATGGGCTACATGGGCAATCAGCTCAGCACAAACAAAATATCCAACAAATTTTGCAGTTGCAAACTACCCAACAGGTAAGTCTAGTGAGCCTGTAACAATCGGTGGTGTCGGTGGTTGGACAATGTTCCACCAAGAAGATGAAGGTAAAAAAGAAATGGTTGGCGAGTTCATTAAATTCATCTCGACTACAGATGAGCAATTTACAATGGCAACCGAGTATGGAATTTTCCCTGCACGAAAAAGCACAGCAGACATGGATCCATATAAGGACAATCCAGAAATGAAGAGGGCACAAGAAATGTCTTCACAAGTAGTTATGCTTCCACGTCACCCTGAATGGAAGAAAATTGATGAAGCTATCCAAACAGAGCTTCAGCTAGTTTTCAATGGAGAAAAGACAGCAGAAGAAGCAATGAAAGCTGCTGAGAAGAAGGTAAATGAATTATTAGGCGAGTAGTAATTGACTAAAAGCGGGTAGCCCTTACCTGGGCTGCCTGCTGCCAAATGAAAGATTGGGGGAATCGTGTTGAAACCCGTTCATCAAACTGCCGATGAAGTGGTACTGACAAAAAAATCGACGATATGGCAACAAATGAAGAAAAACTATTCAGCATATTTATTTTTACTTCCAAAATTAATCCTGTTTATCGCATTTATTGCAATCCCGGTGGTGTGGGCGTTCATCATCTCCTTCCAGGAATATAAAATTTTTGGGAGTGAATGGGCAGGTCTAGACAACTATATAAAGGTGTTTAAAAGTGATGCCTTTTATGAAGCACTGGGGAATACATTCCTTTTTACCGTTGTAACGGTACCTTTTAACGTAATAAGTGCACTTATCATTGCCTCTCTCATCCATCCTCTTGGAAAACTGTCTCAAAGCTTCTTCCGAGGAGCTTTTTATTTACCAACCGTGACTTCGATGGTAATTGTAGCGATGGTCTGGCGATGGATGTATAACTATGATTTTGGGCTATTTAACTATGTGTTAGGTTGGTTTGGTATGGAGCCACTTAACTGGTTGGGGCAATCATCTTCTGCACTTTGGGCCTTAATCATCATGCAATGTCTAATCCCATTTGGAGTCGGGATCATTCTTTACCTTGCTTCAATGGGTTCAATTTCAAATACATTATACGAAGCAGCTACGATTGATGGTGCAAATAGCTTTCAAAAATGGTTTCACATCACATTGCCACTGTTAAAACCATCAACATTATATTTAGTTTTACTTAGTACCATCGGTTCATTTCAGGTGTTTACGCAGATCATTATGATGACGGGCGGAGGACCAGGAACGGCAACAGAAACCTTAGTTCACTTAATCTATAAAACAGGCTTTAGAGATTTTGAGTTTGGCTTTGCAGCAGCACAATCCGTTATTTTATTCTTTATCATTCTATTATTTTCTGTTATTCAATTCCGCTTACTTCGGTATGATGACTAGGGGGAAAGAATTATGACACCAGGTATCCAAAAAGTAAACAAGCTTATTATCTATTTGCTTTTGTCCATTTTCGCGATGGTCTCCCTTTTACCGTTGTATTGGGTTTTCAGTACATCCCTGCAGCTAAGCAGCTATCAGGACGAAGAACTAGAACGCCAAGTTTCTTATGTTGATTCAAACCCGCCTAAAATGTACCCGGTTGGAATCACGGAATACTTTGAGCACTGGGGAAAAGCACGGGATGCTGATGCAGCAACCTATCACCGCGAAGTCATGGACTATATCATTGAAGATACGTTCTCAGGATTTACGACATTGTTTAGTAAAAATAATGTAGGAGTCTGGTTTTTTAATAGTTTTTATATAGCCGTTGTTGTAACCATTGGAATTCTCCTCTTTGACTCGATGGCAGGGTACGTCCTCGCGAAAAAGCGATTCCCGGGGCGGAATCTTATTTTCTGGTCAATTATTGCCACGATGATGATACCAGGTCAAGTTACCTTAGTGCCGTTGTTTATAATGGTTCGAAATTTCGGGATTATGGATACACACTGGGCGCTTATTTTCCCAGATCTGGCGATGGTTTTTGGGGTATTTTTAATGAGACAATTTATGCACTCGATTCCAGATGAGCTTATCGATGCAGCGAAAATCGACGGTGCAAGTGAATGGAAAACATATTGGAAAATCATCTTACCACTTGCCAAACCTGGTCTTGCAGCACTTGGAATCTTTACATTTATGAACGTATGGAACTCCTTTTTGTGGCCAATTATCGTATTGAATGATGCAGATCTATATACATTACCAGTTGGGTTAAAAACACTCCAGGATGCGAACCTTGCAAGCTTCAAGCTTCTGATGAGTGGAGCGGCAATCGCATCCATCCCAATGATTATTGTATTTATGTTGTTCCAACGCCATTTTGTAAAAGGATTAACACTTGGTGGCGTGAAGGAATAACAAAAATGATGCTCCTGTTCTTTAAAAGAACAGCGGCATTTTTTTTACCTCAGGTGAAATAATTATACACAAAAACATATAATTTATTAAAATTATATTTCAAACCTGCTGCTTTTGTGTTATCTTATAGAGGAAAACAGTATTGGATATTTAGAAAACATAGTATTGAAAACGTTGTCAAAAAAGTCTTTTCAAAAGAACAAGGAGGATATTTTCAATATGAAAATTAGGTTTACGGGTGACATAGAAATTATCAAAGATGGCATACATATACTCTCCCCTGAATTATCATTTCAAGAGGGAAACGATGGCTACCAAGTTCACATCGTCCAAAGAAAAGGACCGATATTTGTTAAAAATGAATCAAATAAAGCTGAAATTCACTTTGCGGAAAATATCCACTTTTTTCGAGGATTGGGACTATGGCTTGAAAACTTCAAAAAAGGTGGAACCTTTGAAATAACAGAGGAACCACAGTTTGAGATGACAGGAGCAATGCTAGATGCCTCTAGAAATGGCGTTTTGACAGTTAATGAGATTAAGACCCTGTTACGAAAAATGGCAATAATGGGATTGAACGTTCTTATGGTCTATACAGAAGATACTTATGAGGTAAAGGAAATACCTTACTTCGGCTACATGAGAGGACGTTACACAGAGAATGAGCTTAGGGATTGTGATGAATATGCCCAAGCTTTAGGGATAGAAATGATCCCATGCATCCAAACACTTGCTCATTTAACTGAGGCCCTCAAATGGAATTATGCATCGAATATAAGAGATACAGCAGATATTTTACTAGTTGGGGAAGCTGAAACGTATCAGTTTTTAGAAAAGATTATTACTGCAGCAACAAAGCCCTTCCAATCAAAAAGGATTCACATTGGAATGGACGAAGCACACCAGTTAGGATTGGGCAGATATTTAGATAAAAACGGATATGAAGAGCGTTTTACGATCATGAACAAACACCTTGAAAAAGTGGTGGAAATCACTGAATCATATGGCTTAAAGTCAATGATTTGGAGTGATATGTATTTCAGGCTAGGTTCAAAATATGGTGGGTATTATGATTTAGAAGCGAAAATACCTCAGGATGTTATCGCGTCCATTCCAAATACCCAACTTGTTTATTGGGATTATTATCATACAGACGAGGAATTTTATCGTACGTTTATTCAAAAACATAAAGAACTTGGCTCTGATCCGATTTTCGCCGGGGGGGTTTGGACGTGGAACGGGATATCTCCCAATTATGGAAAAGCAATCGCCACGACAGAAGCGGCTTTAAATGCTTGTAAAAAAGAAGGGGTAAAAGAGGTTTTCGCAACCATGTGGGGTGATAATGGTGCCGAAACGCCATTAGCAACGTCATTACCAATCCTACAGCTTTTTGCAGAGCATTCCTATCATAAAACCGTAACTGAACAAGAGGTTGCGGAAAGGTTTGGTTTTTGCACGGGTGGAAGCTACAGTGATTTTATGGTTTTAAATCTTTTTGATGAAACACCTGGTGTATCTAAGAATAATTTACATGAATCAAACCCATCAAAATTTTTACTTTGGCAGGATGTGTTGATTGGGTTATACGATCAGAATATCCAAGGTCTACCAATGAATCAGCATTACGAAAAATTGATTCCAAGATTAGAAGAGGCAAGTAAAAATAATCCGGAATGGAAATCAGTGTTTGAATTTTACAAGCAACTGGCACGGGTCCTAAGTGTGAAATCAGAAATCGGAATCCAGCTTAAAGAAGCGTATGATGCAGTGGATAAAGAGAAAATAGAATCCATCCATGGACAACTTACTAGTTTAATAGAAAGCACTGAAGTGCTACGCCTTAAGCACAGAATCCTCTGGTTTTCAGTGAATAAGCCCTTCGGTTGGGAAGTCATTGAACTCAGATATGGTGGATTACTTGCTCGCCTAGACACGGCAAAATTCAGAATCGATGAATGGCTTAATGGAAATATTAGTCGAATTGAAGAACTTGAAGAAGAACGTCTTTACTTTGAAGGACCCTATAAAATGCCTGAAGGCTCTGTTGGTCGGAATATTTACCGAAGAATTGTTACAGCGGGTAACTTAACTTAAAGGAGTGATGTGGTAATGGAACAAACAACATTAGCTAAAAAAGTGGGACAATTACTTGTTATTGGATTTGACGGAATTAAAGTCCCACAGGAAATCAGAAATCTCATCCACAATTATCATATTGGAGCGATTATTTTATTTGGTAGAAATATAGGAACACCTGAGGAGGTATTAGCACTTACTACGGACCTCCAGCGGGAAGCAAAAAAGGCGGGATATACACACCCATTATTAATATGTGTGGACCAGGAGAATGGAGTTGTTCGACGTTTAGGGGAAGGTGCCACCATCTTTCCAGGTGCAATGACATTAGGTGCTACGGGCAACCCAAATCATGCCTATAATGTAGGAGTCGCTACAGGTAATGAATTAAAAGCCTTAGGGATTAACTGGAACCTTGCCCCGGTCCTTGATGTAAATAATAACCCGGATAATCCTGTTATAGGGGTACGGTCTTTTGGAGAATCCGCAGAAAGTGTTTCAAAGTTTGGAAGGGCATCGATGCAAGGGATGCAGAAGGCTGGGATCGCAACAACCTTAAAGCATTTTCCAGGGCATGGGGATACGAGTGTAGATTCACATTTAGATTTACCAATAATCCCTCATGGCCTAGCTCGTCTTGAAGAAATTGAACTTAAACCATTTAAGGAATGTATTGCTGAGGGTGCAGATACCATCATGACGGCACATGTCTATTTTCCATCAATTGAAACGGAACCGGGAGTACCTGCTACCATTTCGAAGAAGGTAATCACTGGTTTATTACGCGAAAAACTAAAGTTTAATGGTGTCGTTACAACGGACTGTATGGAAATGAACGCCATTCTACACGGAATCGGGACCGAAAAGGGCGCTGTTGCTGCGCTTAAAGCCGGTGTAGATTATGTGATGATTTCCCATACGCTCCAACGACAAGTGGGAGCAATCAAGGAAATTTTGAAAGCGGTTGAAAATGGGGAGTTAACAGAAGAGGAAATCGAACTAGCACTCAAAAGAATCGATACACTTAAAGAAAAATATCTAAGTTGGGATGATATTTCCATAGGGAAAGAACCAGAGGTACCTGAAACAGTAGGAAGTAAGCAGCATGAGAAGATTGCTTATGAGGCGTATAAGGACAGTGTGACTATTGTAAAAAATAATGGGGTCCTTCCGCTCTCTAATGAAAGTGGCACCCGGATTCTTGTGGTGCATCCTAACAATGGAACAACGATGCAAGTCGAGGATAAGCGCTATGCCAACCTTTCATTAGGCCAGGCTATCAAAGAATATGCGGCAGATGCGGATATCTATCAGTTTTCAAGTTCATTAGACGAAAAAGAGATTGAAACAATTGTTGAAAAAGCAAGCCACTATGACACTGTCATTGCAGGTACACTCACAATCACACCTGGTAGTAAACAAATTACCTTGATCGAAAAGCTTATTGAAGCAAAGGAATCTGTCATTGTAATTGCCATGAGAAGCCCATATGATTTTGGATATTTACCAGATGTACCAGTCTATATGAATACGTATGAATTTACCTATCCAGCTTTAAGGGTTGCTGCTGGTGCGATTTTTGGAAAAGAAGAGGTAAAGGGGAACCTTCCCGTTACTGTTAAAAAGAGATTAGTAGAAGGAAAGTAAATTATATAACTCTACTAAAAGGGAGGTGATAAAAAAATTGAAATATGAATAATTTGAAACTCCATAAAAGGCTAAGGAAACAAATGAAGGGGGAATTCTGAATATGAAATTGAAAAAGCAATTATTTCTGGTGGCCATAGCTTTAGTAATGCTTCTAGCCGCGTGTAGTAACAACACATCTTCAAAAAAGGAAGATAATCCAAAAGTAGATGAAGTTGCGTTAGCGAATGTAAATGAAACAGGCTTTCCAATCGTAAAAGACCCATTAAACTTAAAAGTCTTTACAGGAAAATCGGCACAAAATGTAAATTCAGATTGGAAAGACATTTTGATTTGGAATAAGTATGCGGAAATGTCCAATGTAAATCTAAAGTGGGAACAAATACAAACCGACTCCTTAGAAGAGAAGAGAAACCTTGCATTAGCGGGTGGCAATCTACCTGATGTGTTTTTCCTGTCTGCAATGCCAACATTAGATATTTTTAAATATGGTAAACAAGGAACTTTTGTTAAGTTAAACGATCTAATTGATCAATATGCTCCAAATTTAAAGAAATTAATGGACGAGAACCCTGAGATTCGAAAAGCAATTACTTTCCCAGATGGGAATATTTACTCACTTCCATCTATTGTTTCACCTGATTTTATGTCTGTCCGAATTGCTAGTAGACCTTGGTTTAGCCAGGAAGTTCTTGATGTAACAGGAATGGAAGTACCAGAGTCAACTGAAGAGCTCTATGAATTCCTAAAAGCAGCAAAAGAGAAAACAGGTAAGATCCCATATGGAGGAACTAGTATGGGTGAGCTTGTATCTTGGTTACAGGGTTCATTCGGGGTTGGTAACAAGGGTGTTAGGAACGCAAACATAGACGTAAACCCTGATAATAAAGATGAAGTTCGTTTCTATTCAACATCAGATGATTATAGAGCGTTGCTAGAATATGTGCATAAGCTTTATTCAGAAGGATTAGTTGAGCAAAATATTTTCTCCATTGATTGGGGGCAATACTTAGCAAATGCTTCAGAAGGAAAGTATGCAAGCACTGTATTCTATGATCCAATTGAACTTTTCGGAGATGAAATTGGTAGTGATTATATAAGTGCGGCTGCATTGAAAGGTCCGAATGGACAACAAGAGTTTTCAAAGGTTGCACCGTCTGTATCTTCCATTGGTAACTTTGTCATTACGAGTGAAAATCCAAACCCGGCGGCTACTGTCAGATGGATGGACTATTTTTACAGTGATGAAGGGGCAAGACTTTACTACATGGGTGTAGAGGGCGAAACTTACGAGAAAACCGCTGATGGAAATTACGTATATACTGACAAAATTTTAAATAGTTCTGAAGGATTAACGATGGAACAGGAGATCGCAAAGTATCTTACTTGGCTAGGTGGGATTCAAGGGATTATCAAACAAGAGTATTTCCAAGGCTCTGAAAATGCCCCAACTTCATTAGAGGCAGCAGAAAAGATCACACCATATGTTCCTGAAGAAATTTGGCCAGCGTTCTTGTATACAGAAGAGGAAAATAGATTCCTATCGTCTACAGGGGCAGATATTAATAAATATGTAGCTGAACAAAGAGACAAATTTATTTCTGGAGACCTTTCATTCTCAGAATGGGATAAATACGTAGAAACAATTGAAAAAATGGGGCTTGAGGAACATATGAAGATTCATCAAGCTGCATATGACCGTTATAAAAAAGAATAACAACCAAAACAGGTAAACAAATGGACATTTAGGGGGGAACCTCTTCCCCCTGTTTTTGTTAGAAAGGGGGCTGCACAATGGATGCAAAACCAGAAACAACCATACAAACACAAGTATATATAGGGAGTAGATTAAAACGTGCCAAAAAGAACTTATTGCAAAACTGGCAATTATATGTTTTTTTATTACCGGCATTTACGTATTTCGTCATCTTTCATTATATCCCAATGTACGGGGTTCAAATTGCCTTTAAAGACTTTTATGCCAATCTCGGTATAGTAGGCAGCCCATGGATAGGCTTTGAACACTTTGAACGTTTTTTTAATTCCTATTATTTTTGGAGACTATTAAAAAACACACTTATCTTAAGTGCATATGGATTAATACTATTTCCATTACCAATCATTTTTGCCCTCGCTTTAAATGAGCTAAAGAATGGACCGTTTAAAAAATGGTCACAGACGCTCACATATGCCCCACATTTTATATCTGTGGTTGTTGTTGTTGGGATGTTAGTTGCCTTTTTAGACCCGGTTACAGGTCTTGTCAATCATATTGTTGTTACTCTTGGTGGAGAGCCGATTCGCTTCCTAACGAGTCCAGATTGGTTTCGACATATTTATGTTTGGTCTGGTCAGTGGCAATCACTTGGCTGGGGGACGATTATTTACCTTGCAGCATTAGCAGGAGTAAATCCGGAATTGCATGAAGCGGCAAGGGTGGATGGAGCAACAAGATTACAACGAATTATTCATATCAATGTTCCTTCTATCTTTCCTACAATTGTCGTGTTATTTATTTTAAATATTGGAAGTTTCATGTCAATTGGTTTTGAGAAGGTCCTTTTGATGCAAAATTCATTGAATGCTGAGACATCTGACATCATTCAAACCTTCGTATATCAAACTGGTTTAATTGAGGGGCAATATAGTTTTGCCGCTGCTATTGGATTATTCGATTCTGTTATAAACATCATATTACTAGTATTTGTCAACTATTTAGCAAGACGTGTTAGTAACAATAGCTTGTGGTAAGAGGTGAAACACATGAAAACATTTAGTTTATCAGATAAAGCATTCGATGTAATGAATACAATATTTGTGGCAATCATTACATTAATCATTGTATATCCATTAATTTTTGTTATTAGCGCTTCTATTAGTGACCCCGATGCGGTAAATAGCGGAAGGATGTGGCTTTGGCCAGTTGATGTCTCATTTGCTGGTTTTCAACGGGTCTTTCAAAATGGCGCAATATGGGTTGGATATAAAAACACAATTATATATACCATCGTGGGGACCTTGCTTCACCTTATTGTTCTTCTTCCTTGTGCGTATGCATTATCTCGAAAAGAACTAAAAGGGAAAAAGATTTTGTTATGGGTTATTTTAATAACTATGCTTTTTAGTGGTGGTTTAATTCCAACCTACCTTGTGGTTCAGTCCATGGGGATGTTGAATACAATTTGGGCAATTGTTATACCGGGTGTTGTTGGTGCATGGTCGATTCTTGTGGCTAAAACCTTTTTTGAGCAGACAATTCCTGACCAACTTGTGGAAGCTTCAAAGATTGATGGTGCCTCTGACTTTACGATTTTTCGTACGGTTGTTCTGCCCCTGTCATTACCGATTATAGCTGTAATGGCACTCTTCCATGCTGTTGGATTATGGAATCAGTATTTTAATGCATTAATCTATTTATCTGATGTAAAACTGTATCCACTCCAACTTATTTTAAGACAAATTTTAATTTTAAATGAAGTAAGTGCGGATGGGATTGCAGGGGGCGCAGGGACTGCTCAATCCTTTGTTGACCAGGTTAAAACTGCTTCACTCGTAAAATATGCTGTAATCATTGTTTCGGCGTTGCCGTTATTAATTGTCTACCCATTTTTACAAAGATTTTTTGTTAAGGGTGTACTAATAGGATCAGTTAAAGAATAAACCCAATTCATACATCAGAAACTATCAATCTATAGGAAGGTGTCAACATGAATGAAATAGTGAGTGGGTATTATCGTTTATGTGTTTGGATTACTAAGTTTGCATACCTCAATCTGTTATGGGTAGGCTTTACATTCCTTGGATTGATTGTTCTAGGGTTTATGCCGGCAACAGTGGCTATGTTTGCAGTTGTTCGAAAATGGACATTAGGAGAAAGCGATATACCGATTTTTGAGACGTTTTGGAAATCATATAAAAATGAGTTTATGAAGTCCAATATTGTTGGAATTAGTATGTTTGCGATTGGATATTTATTATCAATTGAATTCCAAATCTTAAGAAGCCAGGATAGCCTTCCCTATTTTATAGCGAGCTATGGGGTTATCGCGCTATATCTCATTTATTTTATTATCCTATTGTATATTTTCCCTTTATTTGTTCATTTCAAATTAAAGCTAGGACAATATGTTAAATGGTCATTTGTAATAGGGATTGTTCATCCAATTTTAACGATTTTTTTACTAGTGGTTATTGGTGTAATTATTTATTTAACTTTTAAATTCTTCCCAGCATTTCTCTTCTTTTTTGGAGGAAGCATAATAGCTTACATCATTATGTGGGGAGCGGTGAAAACTTTCCCGAAATTTGAAAAAGCAACAGAAATATGAATACAGGATGGATCATACATGATAAAAATTGCTGCATTAACAACGGAATCAAGAAATGAAAACAGTCAGAATATAGATCAAATGTCGACCCATGAGGTATTAAAGACGATTAACGATGAAGACAAGACGGTTGCAAGCAGCATAGAAGCAGTATTACCCGAAATTGCAGCGACCGTTGATATCGTCTATGAATCACTTCTTATGGGTGGAAGATTATTTTATGTAGGGGCGGGCACAAGTGGGCGACTTGGAATCCTTGATGCAGTGGAATGTCCACCAACCTATAGCACTCCACCAGAGTTAGTTCAAGGAATTATGGCAGGTGGAAGTATCGCCTTGGTGCAGGCTGTTGAAGGAGCAGAGGACGACCCACAGTTGGGGGCAATGGACTTAGAGGAAAAAAAACTAACCCATTTTGATGTTGTTGTTGGAATTGCTGCAAGTGGGAGAACACCGTATGTAGTTGGTGCCCTTCAATATGCAAAACAAGCAGGTGCAAAAACAATCAGTCTATCGAGTAATCAGGAATCGATAATCAGTAAATATACAGATATTGCAATTGAAGTAATGACGGGTCCTGAAGTGGTGACAGGTTCAACAAGGATGAAAGCAGCCACTGCACATAAACTAGTATTGAATATGATTACAACTTCAACAATGATAAAACTGGGCAAGGTTTATGGAAATTTAATGGTAGACTTAAATGCTAGTAATGTGAAATTAAAGGAACGTGCGAAGAATATTGTGTCCACGATAACGAATGAATCTTATCACAATGTGGAAAATGTATTAGAAATGACAAATTATGAAGTAAAACCATCCATAGTTATGATCAAGGCGGGTGTAGATTTCGAGGTAGCTAAAAGATGTATTCAATTATCCAATGGGTTCGTTCGAAATGCAATCGAATTAGCGAAGCAGGATGTTTACATTAATAGCATAGAAAACAAAGGCTGACTCATTACTGGGTCAGCCTTCCTTATTTGTGGATGAAATATAAAAACAACACATTATATTTTATAATAAAATTATATTTCATTTATTGTGGTTCCGTGGTATACTAATGATAGTTCAAAAGTTTAGTTTAACTATTTTTTTATATACTTTGAAAGCGTTATCTCGATGGAGATGGTAATTAATAACTATAGTTTTAGTGAGGAAACAAGTTTATTGTGTAAGAAGAATTACATATTAGCAAAAAATAGGAGAGGTGTAAACAAGATGGAAAAAAAGAAGCATTTAGTCCTAGTAGGGGCACACTGTGGGGACGTTGAAATTCAAGGTGGGGCAATAGCACATAAATACGCAAAGGCTGGATGGGATGTAACTTTTCTTCATTTAACTGCAGGTGAAAAAGGAAACCCACCAAATATTTCAGTAGAGGACTACCGCAAACAAAAAATCAAAGAAGCGGAAAAGGTTGCTGAGATTTTAGGTGGAAAAAGTATAACACTAGATTATAAGGATGCGGAATTAAAATTAGACGACGAAATTGTTACCCGTGTTGCAACACTCATGCGTAAACTCCGCCCAACTGTTGTCATTACTCACTGGGTGAATAGTATCCATCCTGATCATGCACTTTGTCCAAGAATTGTAGAAGCTGCTCAATTAAAGGCGGGTCTTCCGGGATTTGATTTAGAAGGCTTGCCGGCTCATTTCTACCCATTCTATCATAGTGAAAACTGGGAGGATATGGAGGGATATGTTCCTGATATTTTCGTAGATGTGTCTGAAGAATTCGACACTTATTTGGAAGCGCTGTCGCATTACTGGTTTATTATGAATTCAACATCCTTCCGTTACTATGATTATTACAAAGCGTTAGGAACAATAAGAGGTTGTGTAAGTCGTGCAAAGTATGCGCAAACGTTAAAGTTCCCAACTGGAGGAAACGTAAGAAGAGGGTTTATACCTGGACACGAAATTTAACCAAACACGTTCTATAAAAATTTAAACTCCTTAACCTTGCGTTGCGTGAAAGCATAACGCAAGGATTACTTTTATCCTTTATTAGAAAGGAGTTGTCTAAACTCTTATGAATAGTCCAATGAATGCCAATACCAATGACATAACAACTACCATTTCAAAAGGGGCTCCCAAAAAAAGTAAGGTAAGAACCCAAAGAATGGGGAAGATCATTAAGCATTGGCAGTTATACGTATTACTTGCACCGGCCATTATATATTTTCTTGTCTTTAAATATTATCCAATGTATGGGGTTCAAATAGCTTTTAAGAATTTCAGAGCAGTCGATGGCATCCTTGGTAGTGAGTGGGTCGGTTTTGAACATTTTACTAGATTTTTCGAATCCTATTATTTCTGGGATTTAATGTGGAATACATTATCCATTAACTTATACCAGTTATTACTCTTCCCTGTTTCCATTATCGTCGCATTATCTCTTAATGAATTAAGAGAAGGGAAATTCAAAAAAACGGCACAAACAATTACCTATGCGCCACATTTTATTTCTGTAGTTGTTTTCGTTGGTATGATTGTTGCCTTTTTAGACCCTGCTACAGGAATTATCAATCATTTTATTCAACTATTGGGATTTGAACCTATTAATTTTATGACAAGCCCAGCGTGGTTCAAAACACTCTTTGTTTTTTCTGGAGAATGGCAAAACCTTGGATGGGGAGCGATTATTTACTTAGCAGCTTTAGCGGGAATTGATCCGCAGTTACATGAGGCAGCAAAAGTAGATGGGGCCACAAGATGGCAGAGAATATGGCATATCAACATACCGGGAATCATGCCAACGATTATTATTCTCCTAATCTTAAATATGGGTAACTTTATGTCAGTTGGTTTTGAAAAAATCTTATTGATGCAAAATCCATTGAACTTAGAAGCTTCACAAGTGATTCAAACCTATGTGTATGATATTGGTTTACTGAATGGTCAGTTTAGTTATTCGACTGCAGTAGGATTATTTAACTCCGTCATTAACTTTATCATTTTAATCGTGTTTAACAAACTCGCAAGAAGAACGGGTACAAGTCTATGGTAAAGGAGTATCCAGCATGAAAATACAACCAAAAAAATCAAATAAAATAGTGGAAACAAAAGCAGATCGGATATTCGATATAAGTAATAAAATTATCGTTTGGTTTTTCATCATTATCATTATGTACCCACTTATCTATATCGTTAGTGCTTCTATTAGTAACCCAAGCTTTGTTAACTCAGGAGAAATGTGGTTATTCCCAAAGGATATTACATTTGAGGGTTTCCAAAGAGTTCTTGAAAGTAAAGACATTTGGATTGGATACCGAAACACAATTTTTTACACATTATTAGGTACCTTTATTAATCTAGCAGTCACACTACCTTGTGCGTATGCCCTATCTCGAACAGAATTAGTCGGAAAAGGGGTCATCATGGGAATGTTGATTTTCACCATGTTCTTTGATGGTGGGCTTGTCCCGACTTACTTACTTGTAAGAGATCTAGGAATGGTCAATACCATTTGGGCTATGGTGATACCTAGTGCAGCGTCAGTATGGAATATCATCGTTACGATGACCTTCTTTAAGGTAACGATACCAAGGGGATTAGAAGAAGCGGCAGAGGTGGATGGAGCCTCAGTGTTCAGGATATTCTTTCAAATTGTTCTGCCGTTATCAGCTCCGATTATTGCAGTAATGGCTCTTTTCTATGGAGTTGGCCACTGGAATCAGTATTTTGGAGCATTGATTTACTTAACAGATCGAGAACTTTTCCCACTTCAACTTGTTTTAAGGGAAATTTTAATACAGCAAGAAATGGCAACAGATTTAATGATGCAAGGCGGAAATATAGAGGCAATCGGGGAACAAGCACGGATCGCAAGTATTGTGAAATACGCAGTCATGATTGTATCCGCCGCGCCACTATTAATCGCCTATCCTTTCCTACAGCGCTTCTTCTTAAAAGGTGTCATGATAGGCTCTGTAAAAGGATAAAAACAGCTTCCATCTAAAAAGGGGGTGAGAATAAAGAGGAAAAAATTGTAGCAAGGGTCATTTATAAAAACAAAAACAACATTTAAGGGGGATTCTTTGTGAAGTTTAAAAAGCAAATTTCAATCGCTACGGGTACAATGTTACTTGCATCAGGATTACTTCTAGGGGCTTGTTCAAACAAGCAGGAAGCATCAAGTGAAAAAGAAACACCAAAAAACTTAAATGAAACAGGCTATCCAATTGTAAATGAAGCACTTACGTTAGAAATGATGGGGCAGAGCTCGCCGCTTCAACCAAATTGGGGAGATATGAATTTCTTCAAAACAATGAATGAGTTAACAAATATTGATTTTACCTATAGAACATCAACTTCAGATCAATATGCGCAACAAAAACAATTAGCATTTACAAGTATGCAGCTTCCAGACGTCTTTTTCGGGGCTAACTTCACGGCTGCAGAAGAGGTAGATTACGGTTCTCAAGGGCTATTAGCACCACTCGAGAACTTAATTGACAAATATGCACCAAATCTACAAAAGGTAATGGAAAAATATCCAGATCTAAAGTCCTCCATTACAGCACCAGATGGACATATATATGCATTACCGGGGATTGATACATCTACAACCTCTCAAGTACCAATTATGTGGATGAATGGGCACTGGTTAGAAAATTTAGGTGTTGACAAAAGACCCGAATCTACAGAAGAACTTTATCAATTATTAAAGGATTATAAAGAAAAAGATCCGAATAAAAATGGTAAAGCCGATGAGATTCCATTAACTGCTTCAAGTGTAGCTGAACTAAGATATCACTTTATGCCTGCTTTCGGAATTAACCAGCAAGGCGGTATTTTTGAGCAGGACGGAAAGGTTGGATATGCATTCGTTCAAGATGGATATAAGGAATACTTAAAATACTTAAATCGTCTATACTCTGAAAAACTTTTAGACCAACAAGTATTCTCTCATACTTGGGAACAATATGTTGCTAAGGGTGCAGAAGATCTTGTAGGGGTTTTCCCAACTTGGCCAATTGTCATGGTGGGCTATGCTGACCCTGCATTAGGATCAAATTATCCATTATTACCACCATTAACAAGCGAGCTTAATGATAAAAAGCTTATGACAAAGCTTTCTGAAATTAAGAGAGGACGCGCGGCAATTTCATCAGATAACGAGAACCCAGAAGCGACTATGCGTTGGTTGGATCATGTCTACTCTGAGGAAGGAACTTACCTTGCACGTTTAGGTGTTGAAGGTGAGAACTGGGAGTGGGATGACAATGGAAACTGGAAGCTATTGGCTCCAGAAGGTATGAATACAACACAAGCGAATGCTCAACATGCGCCAGGTGCTGGAACTCCAGTACCAATGGTATTAGAACAAGAATTCTTTGCAAAAGAAGATAACCCAACAATTCACATGATTTCAGGATGGATTGAAGATGAATACTTACCATATGCGGAATTACCATTCCCGCAAGTATACTTCACAGAAGAAGAACAAGCTAAACTCAATACGATCAAACCTGATTTAGATTCTTACCTAGAACAAATGGAAGCAAAATTCGTTTCAGGTCAAGCATCAATTGACGGTGAGTGGGATAACTTTGTAAAAACTTTAAACAAATTAGGTGCTGAAGAAATGGCTAAAATCAACCAAGCAGCATACGACCGTTGGGCAAAAGCAAAATAATCTAAGAAAAGCGCAAGGCGCCCGCCTATCGGAGACAAGCATAAGACAATTGCTGACAGAAGGTGCATTTTACCTTCCGAAGCGATTGGCTTATGACCTCGAGCCGATGGCGCCTGAAGCTAGACAATGAAAAACTATGTAAAGAATTTTAGACTCTTTTATTGTGGGTCACGGGGACAGGTCCATTGTCCCAATCAAGGGCAAAAGCTTTTTGAGGTGAATTGTAATGGGTTTTGAAGGATTGATTTGGAAGCTATATAAAGCAGCGGAGGCAATAACAAGGATATTGTATATAAACCTATTATGGGTGGCATTCTCGTTGTTAGGAGCTATTGTATTAGGGGTATTCCCAGCAACAGCGGCGATGTTTTCAGTTGTTCGTAAGTGGATGTTAGGCGAGACGGATATTCCCATCTTTAAAACGTTCTGGCAGCATTACAAATCGGAATTTGTGCAAACAAATCTGCTCGGGTTTGCAATGGTTTTAATCGGTGCAGTGCTATACATTGACCTTCGTTTTTTCCAATCATCTGAAGGAATGATTACACTCGTTCTCTCTTATTTATTTTTATTTTTATTATTGGTGTTTTTTACGATTGCACTCTATATTTTCCCGGTTTTCGTTCATTATCAGTTTAAAACATTAGAATACATCAAATATGCGTTAATCATGGCCATTGGTCGTCCGATACAAACCATATTAATGATCATAGGTAGTCTTTTGGTGCTAACCCTATTACGAATGGTACCTATTTTAACCCTTTATTTCGGTGCTTCATTGCTTTGTTATGTACTCATGTGGATATCAATTAAATCATTTCCGAAAGAGGAGATCCAGGAATGACTACAATAAGTCCAATTGCGAGGAGTGGTTTAATGAAGATTGGATTAGATGTTTTTTTAGAAAGTGAATTTAAAGGTTTTAAAGGAAAACGAGTCGGACTTGTAACTAATATCACGGGTGTTAATCAAAACCTGGTTCCTTCAATTGACTTATTTTACGAGCATCCAGATATTCAGTTAACAGCCCTTTACGCGCCAGAGCATGGCATTCGCGGGGATGCGAAAGAAGGCGAAAAAGTAGAATCGACTGTGGATCCATATACGGGATTACCTGTATTTAGTTTATATGGGGCAAGCAGAAAGCCTACGAAGGAAATGCTTGAACCTGTTGATGTTGTTGTGTTTGATCTTCAGGATATTGGCTCGAGGTATTATACATTCATTTATACGATGGCCTATGTGATGGAGGCGTGTGCTGAGAATGGGAAAGAATTTGTTGTATTAGATCGTCCAAATCCTGTTTCAGGGGAAAAGCTGGAAGGGAACTTGGTTGAAGAGGATGCAAGGTCATTTGTTGGCTTGATTCCAATCCCGAACAGGCATGGGATGACTGTTGGGGAGCTAGCTTTATTATATAAACATGAATTTGGATATGATTGTGAATTAACAGTCGTTCCCATGCAAGGCTGGAAAAGAGATATGTATTACGATGAAACAGGTCTATTTTGGGTACCGCCTTCACCAAACACAACGAACATTGATATGAATATTTTATATCCTGGTACATGTCTTGTGGAAGGAACGAACCTTTCGGAAGGAAGAGGTACAACTAGACCATTCGAATTTATTGGTGCTCCCTTTATTGATGGGCAAAAATTAGCAAAGACATTTAATCAGAAAAAGGTATCAGGTGTGTTAGCACGCCCTACATCGTTTATTCCGACATATCAAAAGCATAAAGATGAAATATGTGGAGGAATACAACTACATGTAGTAGACAGACGAAAATTAAATTCTTTAGAAACGGGAATTTTACTTATAGAAACGATAGCTGACATGTATCCACATGATTTTAGCTTCATTAATAACAACAATGGAAAGTACTTTTTTGATTTATTAGCAGGAACGAAAAAATTAAGAGAATATATTTTACATGGGACTTCAGTTGATTTCTTAGAAGCATGTGAAGAGCACGTAGCTTCTTTCAAAAAACAAAGAGAACCATATCTTTTATACAAATAGGATGGATAAACATATGACAAACATATCGACTTTAACAACGGAAATGAGGAATAAAGCTTCAGCCCATATTGATAATATGTCGACGATCGAAATCTTAAAGACAATTAATAATGAGGACAAAACGGTTGCTAATCGTGTAGAAGATGTTCTACCAGAAATTGAAGCAGCGGTTGAAATGGCTTATCAATCCTTAATTCATGGTGGCAGATTGTTTTATGTTGGAGCAGGTACTAGTGGAAGAATCGGGATTTTAGACGCAGTTGAGTGTCCACCAACGTATAGCACGCCCTCTGACCTTGTACAAGCGATTATTGCTGGTGGAAATAATGCATTTATTAAAGCGGTTGAAGGAGCAGAAGATAACATCCATTTAGGTGCAAGAGATTTAGAAGAAAGAAACGTAACAGAAATTGATGTTGTCATAGGAATTGCTGCTAGTGGAAGAACGCCGTATGTAATTGGTGCCCTTCAGTATGCAAAGCAAATTGGGGCAAAGACGGTAAGTTTATCTAGTAACAAAAATTCCAAAATTAGTCAGCATGCAGATGTTGTCATCGAAGTGGAAACAGGACCTGAAGTTGTGACCGGTTCAACCCGAATGAAGGCTGCAACTGCCCATAAATTGATTTTAAATATGATCACGACTTCTACGATGATAAAAGTTGGAAAAGTATATGAAAATTTAATGGTAGATTTAAAAGTAAGTAATATTAAGCTTCAGGAACGCGCGAAAAATATCGTCTCAACGATTACTGACGTTTCCTACGCGAAGGCAACAGAGATACTTGAGAAAACAAACTACGAGGTTAAGCCGGCTATTGTAATGATTAAAGCGGATGTTTCCTTTGAAGAGGCAAAAAAATACATTCAATCAGCTAGTGGATTTGTTCGTAAGGCAATCGATTTGGCGAATAAGGGAGTGAATGAACATGGTAGTATATAGACGGTATCAATCAGGTGATGAAAAACAAATTGTAGAACTATGGAATCAATCTTTATGGAAGGATCCGATAACTTCAAAGCGTTTCCGCAATCTTGTTTTATTAGATGCAAATTTTGATCCAGTAGGAATGAGGCTAGCTTTCGAGAATGATAAATTAATAGGCTGTGTTTACGCGGTTCGAAGATTGTTGCCAATGTTCGGCACAGATTTAGAGCCAGATAACGGCTGGATTCCTTTCTTTTTCGTTGATAAAAGCCACGAAAGAGCAGGTGTTGGTGCACAATTAATGAAAGAGGCTTCTGAATTTCTAAAAGAAAATAATAGAAAGCATGTGTTCTTTTCGTCATATGCGCCAAATTATATCATGCCAGGTATCGATGAGGATGCTTATCCTGCTGCGTACCAATTCTTACAGGCGCAAGGTTTTACAAAGCTATATTCACCAATTGCGATGGATCGTAATTTAGTTGATTTTAAGCTTTCGGATGAAATAAAAGAGCTTGTGAAACAGAGGGAAGAAGAGGGTTATACGTTTACGAAAGCAAAGGATAAAGACCTTTATGAGGTTATTCAATTTGCGAACTTGAAGTTTAACCCAGATTGGGGTAGGGCCATTCGCGAAGGTGTTTTACAAGGCTTGCCAATGGATCGAATTCTAGTTGCAAGACAGGATGATAAAGTTGTAGGATTCTGTATTTATGGAGGCTATGAGCAGGTGCCAGACAGGTTCGGACCATTTGGAGTAGATCCTGAACAGCAAGGAAAAGGATTAGGGAAAATCCTATTGCACTTATGCTTGCAAAATATGAAGTCAGAGAGCTTACATGGAGCCTGGTTCCTTTGGACAGGTGAAAAGACTTCTGCTGGGTATCTGTATAAAAAAACAGGATTCGAAATCACACGTACATTCCATGTGATGAAGAAGGATCTCTAATTTCATTGGAAAACTTACCTTCTTTTTTAGTTGAAATTAGGGATTGATATAGTCTATTGTTATGTATGGGAATTATCGATTTTTTAGATAAATAGAAATGAGCTGATACATGTATGTCTACAAATGGAGGACTTGTCATTCTTACCGAGATGCTACCAAGCTTACCACCATCCGAGAAGAAGATTGCTTCTTATATCATTGAAAACCCGCAGGAATCGATTTCGTTAACTGCGAATGAACTGGGAAAAAGAAGTTCAACGAGTGGGGCAGCAGTCATAAGACTTTGTAAATCTCTTAATCTAAAGGGCTTTCAGGATTTAAAACTGCGTATCGCGGGAGATCTTCAGAAAACAAATGATTTGGGGTTTAGTGATATTGAGCCGAATGAATCGATTGGATCTGTTATTGAAAAGATGACAAATAATAGCATTCAAACAATTCGCGAAACAGCCGAACTACTGAATGTTGATGAGTTGGAAAAAGCAATTGAGGTAATTAGAAATGCAAGGAAAATCCATTTTATTGGGGTGGGAGCTTCTAGCATTATCGCTCAGGATGCACAACAAAAGTTTCTTAGAATTAATAAAACAGCCTATGCTTTTGCTGATATGCACATGGCGGCAACACAGGTCGCAAATGCAGAATCGGGTGATGTAGTTGTAGGAATTTCTTTTTCAGGCGAAACAAAAGAGGTTGCAAGAGTATTACAGTTAGCGAAAAAGAAAGAGGCTAGAACTATTAGCTTAACAAAGTATGGTAGTTCAATTGTGACCGATTTCGCGGATATAAAACTGTACACGTCTGTAACGAAGGAGACTACTTTTAGAAGTGGGGCGACTTCCTCTCGTATCGCACAACTACAGGTAATCGATATTCTTTTTATGTGTGTCGCTTCGTTACAATATGATGATACATTAATGCATTTAAATGCCACACGTGAAGCGGTAGAATTTTTAATGGGTAAGAATAAGTAAGGCCCACACGATGTGGGTCACAAAGACGTTGCCACACGATGTGGCGTTCTTAGTCTTTGTTCAAATGTCAAGGGCTAACTCGAAAAAATGGGTTAGTCTTTAGCTTTATTCAGCAGGGGGCCTGCTGAATAAAGCTAAGCCTCCGGCGGATGCCACAGATTTTTAAAGGTAACTTTTCGAGCAAGCTCGAAAAAAATCTGGGCGCAAATACGCCAAGTCGTATTTGATTAACAAAAGTTTATGGGGGAATCATGTTAATGTATATTCTAGGCATTGATGGTGGTGGAACAAAAACAAAAGGGGTAATTGCCACCGAAACAGGAACAATCATAGCAGAAGCAACCGTGGGTGCATCGAACCCAAATAATGTGAAACAGGAGGATCTAACAAAAGAGCTTGGTAATCTATTAGATGTATTGCAGACCGGGAGCAAGGGTGCCTTTTCAAAGGTAAAAAGAGTGTATGCAGGGATGTCTGGTGTTGACCATCCATCAGCCCGAAAAAAGATGAAACAGTTGCTGGAATCCTTATTACCTGAGTCCATACCAGTGACAGTTAATAATGATGCCATTACCGCTTTATATTCAGGCACTTTAGGAAAACCAGGAGTTGTTCAAATCGCAGGTACAGGCTCTATTACCTTTGGTCTAAATGGTGAAGGGATTCTTGACCGTGTTGGTGGTTGGGGTTATTTACTAGGTGAAGGTGGAAGTGGTTTCGCTGTAGGCAGTGAAGGACTACAGGAGGCTTTTCGGGCTCATGATGGGGTAGGGAGTGGAACGGAACTAACTACATTAATTTGTGATCAATTTCAAGTGGAGGTCCTTCCTGATATCATACATACAATCTATAACGCAGTAAACCCAAAAGAATTAATTGCATCTCTAAGCCGATTAGTGTTTACGGCTGCTGACCATGGTGATCAGGTTGCGCAGGACATCATTCGAAACAATGCCATTCATATTGGAGAGGCGGTTAGCTGTTTAATAAACAAGCAATTTACTGAAAAGGAAAGAGTGGATGAAATTCCGGTTGTACTTGCAGGAGGTCTTTTTAATCGTCTAGATTTATTTAAGGGACCAATGGAAGAAATTTTTAGGAAACATTCAATCCATGCCCAACTAATTAGGCCAGGAATTGATCCTGTTGGTGGGGCGGTCATTGCAGGATTGCTTGAGGAAAAAATCGAGGTCAATGAAGGTTTTGTTGAGAATTTTAGTAAAGGGTAAGGAATATAAAGAGGTTTTCTAGTTTTCTAGAAAACCTCTTTTAACGTTTACAAACTTTTACTTGGTGTAAGATTGTTCAATCGATTTCACGTTATTTTCCAACATTGCTTTTACTTCTTCAGGAGCATCACTTTTGGTAAGGTGTTTTACAAAATCATCTAAATGCTTTAGTGCTTGTTTATGATTGCCTTTTTGATAATGATGTTCTGCCTGATTTAAACGATTCGTTAATTGTTTGGAAAGTGAGTGCTCAATTACTCCATTTTCTTCTAAGCTAGCGATTTGAGCGGATAATGTTGTGGCCGTTACATCAACAGTTACCGTAAGGGTATTTGATGTATATTCCTTTCCTTTATATAAAACGATTGCATAAACATCAGAAGTTCCAGCATTATGAGCTGTAAGCTTTCCATTATCAATGGTTGCAACATCAGAATTTGAGCTAAACCACTTAATTTCCGCATTTGTTAAATCAGCCGCTTCACGATTTGCAAGAGTACCGATGAGAGCGACTTCTGTTACTGCAGTTTGAAGGACATTATCTTGTGGAACGGAGATGTCCACTTTTTCCAACGGAATTTCAATTGGGTCCTTTAACACCTGGTAAAGAGAGTCTAATAGATCAATTCCATGGTCTTGGCTTACTTCCCAAATCATCGCTCCTCCAAGGCCTCTTTCACGGATATAGTTTGCTTTAATTTGTAAAGACTCGGGATCATCATATGTGATGAAAATGGATTTTTCCGCGTTAAACAAATATGGTGTTTGAGTTCCCTCATCCCAGAAACGCTCATACCCATTATTTAAATAATCATCACGCATAATTCGACTGTATGTTGCAGAACCACTGCCTTCGTACGGTTGACGAAGTCCATTGTTTTCACTTGATGTAACATCGTAACGATACCCGTAGAATGGTACACCCATTACGATTTTATCAGCAGGTACCCCGGCATCTAAGTAGGCAGTAATTGCCTTATCAACACTCCAAGTTTTCCCGTTATCGTCGTAAAGCGGTGCGTTAAGGTCTGCAAGTGGTTCCCAAGTACCATGAATGTCGTAAGTCATGACTTGTACATAATCTAAATATTGTTGGGATAGACCAATTGTTGTATTTTTTACAAAGCCTGTATTCGCAGCCCCAGCAATGGAAAGCGAATAATGCTTACCATCCTTTTCACCTTGTTCGTCAAGCTTTTCGCGAATCTTTTCTAAAAGAAGAGGATAGTTATCTTTATCGGCAGGATTCGGGTATGTACCAGGTCCTCCACCACTAACAGGATATTCCCAATCCAAGTCAACACCGTCAAAGCCATGCTCAATAATAAAGTCTACTAAACTATCAGCAAAAATCGTTCGTGCCTCATCAGTTGCTGCAGCTTCAGAGAAGCCACCTGAACCACCCCAACCGCCAACAGCGATCGTAGTATTAAGATGTGGATACTTTTCCTTTAATTTACGAAGTTCTGCAAAATTAATCGGATCATTTGTTGGGTCACTCATTTTGATTTTATGATCTTGTCCAACAAGTCCAAATGCATAGTTGACATGGGTGAGTCGGCTTGCATCTAAATCATGCATAATATCAAATCCACTCAATGTTGCCCAGCCAGCTAAATAGGCAATGATATAATTTTGTGCTGGTGTGTCAGCAGGATCCCACTCTGGTGGAATATATCCTTCAATCACATTGTCTACTAAAAATACTCTTGAAACGGTTGTCTTTTGCCCGTTAGCGTCTGTAGCAACTGCTTTAATAATTGCCGTACCTTCAGGTGCAGATGTTGTATCCCACGGAACAGTGTAAGTATCCCCATCTTTTTTCGTCCCTGGGAACTTCCAATAAGCACTTTCCGGTGCTGCAGTTGTTTTAACAAAAATCTCAACATTTTCTACACTTGGATCCTCCACAGATACTGAAACGTTAATCGTACCAGAATATCCCTCACTTCGAGGTGAAGCACCATTTGGCTCGGGAGCCTGGATTTCACTGATAAATGGTTGAGATGTAACTGTTTCATTCGTTAATACAGTAATCGTATTATCATCAATGGATACATTATTATAGATGTCGTTTGCCTTAACTCTAAATTGATATAAAGTGTCAGCATCTAGTCCTTCAATCGCAAAGGATGTATCATTTGTCTCTGCAATTTTTACTCCATTTTGATAGACTTCATAGTTATATAATTTTGAAGAAGTAGATTTAGCCCACGCTAACTCAATGCCCGAGGCTGTCCTAGATGTTGCCTGTAAACCCTTTGGTGATGCGGGAGATGTTGGCTCATCATAGTTTTTAACGAAAATGTTTCTTACGACAGTTTCAACCTCGCCAGAAGTATAGGTGATATCAACCCGCAAGCTATATTCTCCATCAGGAACCCATGGATCACCAGTTGCCCAGCTCCATGAATAAGGCGCTTTGGATAATGGGGCATATGGATAATAGATGGAGTCTGGCTCATTAACGGCCTTAGCAAAAAATTGTACCTTTGATACTGATTTCGATGGATCAGGAACAGCTGTAACTAAAGGACTTCCTTTTACAGTATCTCCACCTTGTTCAATCGTGGTAACATCGATGTATGAAGCTGCGTTAGAATTTCCATCCTGTGCAAAAGCACTAGGGAGAACACTTCCAAAAAGAATTAATACTAGACAAAATATTCGGAAAAATTTCGACAAACTTCTTCATCCCCTTATCAAAAAGACCATTTTTTTATAAAAATGAAAAGCGCTTATGTTTAATCTTGAGGAGACTTGCAGCGAACCTGTCGTGGTGGTAAAAGCATGAAGTAGGTTTTAATGTTTTTATTCGAATAACTTAAAAATCACCTCCCACTAATTCTATCAACCTAGGAAAAAAGGGTTGATATTTTAAATCTAGTTTATCACTTGTGAATTTTTATTTCAATATTATGAATATAGTACTAAATTATTATTTTAACACCTACACATTGTGAAATGTGGTAACATGTATTTAGTGAATTACTGAAATTATATTTTGGATTTTAGCGTTATGAACCGGTGTAGCTTTACGAAAACCTATAATAAAGGAGCTGTATGTATGGAATACAGGGGTTTGAATATTGATAGGTTAGAAGAAATGGTGGGTCTTTGGAATCGGGAGATAGGTCCTGACTTTCCGATAAGAAAAGATTTGTTCAAGCAAAATAGTTTTGATGATTGTAATGTGTTTATTGAGGGGTCCCTTATTGCTGTCAATCAGGAAAATCAAGTCATTGGATTTGTTGTAGCGAAAAAATGGCAGGATGAAATAGATGTTGGGATTAGTAAAGAAACCGGATGGATCCAATTATTACTTGTGGACCGAAATTATCGTAACCAAGGGATTGGTAAAAAACTACTCCAACATGCTGAAAGTAAATTGAAAGAGAGTGGAATCGATCATATATGGCTTGGTAAGGATACATGGCACTATTTCCCTGGGATACCGGCCCAATATGGTGAACTCGCTAAATGGTTTGAAAAACGTGGCTATATACATAGTACGAAGGAATATGACTTAGATTGTCATTTTACAGATAATGAAATAGAGGTTCCATTATTGGACGGAGTCGAGCATTCACTTCTTAAACTCGAGGAAAAGGATGAGTTTTTATCCTTTATGCATCGTTGTTTCCCCGGAAGATGGGAATATGAAGCGATTCAATACTTTCAAAAGGGCGGTCAAGGTAGAGAATTTGTCGTCCTTAAAAAGGATAATCGAATAATTGGTTTTTGCAGGATAAATGATTCGAAATCACCAGTAATTGCTCAAAATGTCTATTGGGCACCATTATATCAACAGGAACTAGGTGGCATTGGTCCATTAGGCATTGAAACAAATGAACGAAAACATGGGTATGGATTATTTATTGTCGAAGCTGCAGTTTCTTATTTACATAAGCGCGATATTCGCTCAATGCTTATCGATTGGACGGGATTAGTGAAGTTTTATAACAAGCTAGGTTTTGAGGTTTGTAAAAGCTATGATTCATATTATAAAAAGATATAAAGGAGGCTATTGTGATGAAGGAAAAGATTCATGAGTTTCTTCAGAAGGAAATTGATTTACAGCATATTCCGGGAGCCGTTATTAGCGTCTCTCATAAGGGAAAAGTCCTCTTAGAGGAGGCTATTGGAAATAGTGCTGTTTACCCGGGAAAAATAACAATGAAACAAAATACCGTATTTGATCTTGCATCTTTAACGAAGGTAGTTGCAACCTTACCTGTCATTTTAAAGCTAATCGATGATGGGGAAATTCGACTAGATGATCGAGTCGAGCATTTCCTTCCTGGGTTTGCACAAAACGGCAAAGGGCATATCACATTAAGACATTTGTTAACGCATACATCAGGTCTCCCTGCACATAAGCAATATTACCTTGAGAACTTAAATACAGATCAAATAGTGGAACGGATTTATGCGGAATCTCTTGAAGTTCCTTCAGGAAGCAGGGTCATTTATAGTGATTTAGGATTGATCACGCTTTATAAAATTATTGAGGTAGTGACGGGGCAAAAGTTTGAAATGTTTGTAGAAAATGAGATTTTTGCACCGCTTGAAATGGTTGAGACAGGCTTTAACCCAACCTTTGAAAGAGAAAGATATGCCGCAACAGAATATAGTGAGAAGTTGAGGGAGTATAAATACGGAATTGTCCATGATGATAATACAGAATCGATGGGCGGAATTAGCGGGCATGCCGGACTATTTTCAACTATTCAGGACCTACAGAAGTATGCAGAAATGATTGAAAACAATGGAGTATACAAGGGGAAGCAGATACTGTCAGAGGCATCCCTTCAGTTGTCCAGACAAAACCTCACTTCGTTTGATAGTGAATACCGTGGGTTAGGGTGGATTTTAAAAAGCCCGGTTCTGTCATCTTGTGGTGATTTATTTTCGGAATGGTCATATGGCCATACTGGATTTACAGGAACAAGTATTTGGTTCGATCCTTCAGTAAATCTGAATGTCATACTTTTAACGAATCGTGTTCACTTTGGCAGACAACCCCATATTTTACGGCTAAGACCGAGGTTGCATAATATCATACGATCATTTTATTAACATACAATAACCCGAATAAATGGCCTTATAATGGCTTCTATTCGGGTTAAATTTTTGGAAAGGCGGTAGTTTTTCTCATTAGACGTAAAATGAACTGGTTCACTCTAGTGTGCAAATACTTAAAATCACAAAATGAAACACACTCGATTTCACAAATGATTTCGTAGTGTGTTTTTTATTATGGTTTGTAAAATGTTCATTTCTATATTGTTAAACCTCAAAATAGCCCCAGTTCTAACATAGAATCCCTTATACTTTTCATTTCTTTGAAACACACACAAATGCTTAGCAAACAATATACTAATAATAAAATATAAAAGTGTCCACGGGGGATAAACATTTAATAAAAAGTGTGGTAATGTATGAAGTATAAACGTTGGTATAAAAAGGTTTGTGAAAACGAATTTGTGTTTCTCTAAAATACACATGTGTTTTTTAAGCATACAAAGGAGGATTCTAATGTCGAAGGTGTTGGACTCATTTTTGCATGAAAATCTGGAGGATTTAAAGAGGAAAGGTCTTTATAATGTGATCGACCCTCTTCAAGGTGCAAACGGACCGATCATTAAAATCAATGGGAAAGAGCTGATTAACCTTTCCTCTAACAACTACTTGGGCTTAGCAACGGATGAGCGCCTAAAAGAGGTCGCCAAAGAGGCAATTGATACGTATGGAGTTGGAGCGGGTGCGGTTCGAACCATTAACGGGACACTTGATCTTCATCTAAAATTAGAAGAAAAGCTTGCCGAGTTTAAGCATACGGAAGCAGCTATTTCATACCAATCAGGCTTTAACTGTAATATGGCAGCGATTTCGGCTGTTATGGATAAAAATGATGCCATTCTTTCTGATGAACTTAACCATGCTTCAATCATTGATGGATGCCGTCTTTCAAAGGCAAAAATCATTCGCGTCAACCACTCGGATATGGATGATTTGCGTAAAAAAGCGAAAGAAGCAACAAAATCTGGATTATATAACAAAGTTATGGTCATCACTGATGGTGTCTTTTCCATGGATGGCGACATTGCAAAACTACCTGAAATCGTACAAATCGCCGAGGAATTTGACCTGATTACATATGTAGACGATGCACATGGTTCAGGTGTTTTAGGAAAAGGAGCGGGTACGGTTAAGCATTTTGGTCTTTCCAACAAGGTCGATTTCCAAATTGGAACTCTTTCAAAAGCAATTGGCGTTGTTGGTGGTTATGTTGCTGGAAAGAAGGCACTAATTGACTGGTTGAAGGTTCGAAGCAGACCGTTCTTATTTTCAACTGCCGTGACACCGGCTGATGTTGTTGCTGCAACGAAAGCAATCGAAATTCTTATGAGCAGTACAGAGCTCCACGATAAGCTATGGGACAATGCCAACTACTTCAAGCAACAGTTAAAGAAACGTGGCTTTGATATAGGCCATAGTGAAACTCCAATTACACCCGTTATTATTGGTGAAGAAGTAAAGACACAGGAATTCAGTAAAAGATTAATTGAAGAAGGCGTCTATGCGAAATCAATCGTATTCCCAACTGTCCCCGGGGGAACTGGAAGGGTGCGTAATATGCCGACTGCCGCTCATACGAAGGAAATGCTAGATGAAGCAGTCGCGATATACGAAAAAGTCGGCAAGGAAATGAACATTATTTAACCAATTCGGGGGAATGAATAATGGAGAAAATTGTTGTAACAGGGGCCCTTGGCCAAATTGGGTCAGAGCTAGTCACAAAGCTTCGCAAGGTTTATGGTGCCGATCATGTTGTTGCGACAGATATTCGAAAAACGGGTTGTGAGGTTGTCCATTCTGGTCCGTTTGAACTTTTAGATGTAACAGATGGCAAAGCAATGTTTGACATTACAAAAAAATACGATGCCGACACCTTGATTCATTTAGCGGCATTGCTATCTGCAACGGCTGAGGCAAAACCACTCTTAGCCTGGAATCTAAATATGGGTGGGCTTGTCAATGCATTAGAGGTTGCCCGTGAACTGCGTTGTCAATTTTTCACACCAAGCTCAATTGGGGCATTTGGTCCGACCACGCCAAAGGACGGAACACCACAGGACACCATTCAGCGCCCCACCACGATGTATGGTGTGAACAAGGTTTCGGGAGAATTGCTATGTGATTATTACAATCAAAAGTTTTGTGTTGATACGAGAGGACTCCGCTTCCCTGGATTAATTTCGTATGAGACCCCACCTGGTGGAGGTACGACAGATTATGCTGTAGAAATTTATTATGAAGCACTTAAAAAGAAGAGCTACACCTCTTATATTGATAAAGGGACGTATATGGATATGATGTATATGCCAGATGCGCTTCAAGCCATTATTGATTTGATGGAGGTAGAGGAGTGCAAGCTGAAGCATCGAAATGCCTTTAATGTAACGGCAATGAGCTTTGACCCAGAGGAAATTGCAGTTGAAATCAAAAAGCATATTCCTGAGTTTGCGATGAAATACGATGTGGACCCGGTTCGACAGGCCATCGCTGAGAGCTGGCCAAATTCAATCGATGCCACTGCAGCAAAGGAAGAATGGGGATTTAAGGCCCAATATAATCTTGAAACAATGACAAAGGATATGCTCGATAAATTAAGTGTGAAGCATGTGGGAAACGCAGGATGAATAAATGGGGAGTATGAAATTCTCGGAGAATTCATACTCCTTTTTGAATGAGTTTTTATAAAAATAAAAAACCACTTAAAGTGGTTTTTCAATCGCGCATTGCTCCAGCTTCACGGGAGGTAATGTCACCTTGTCCTTGGCTGATATCCTTTTGGATCTCTTGTTTCACCTTCTGTGGATCGGTTCCCGCAACATTTGTCTGTGTATTATTCTTATTAGGTTGTTTTTGTGGCATGTGAATCCTCCTCGAAAAAGTTAACTTAACAATAATATTATTCACAAAAGTTCTTGTAAAATGCAGATAGAATATAAAATAGTCGTTACTTGTAAATGAAGCATTTCTTAGCATAAGGAATGCTTTTTGTAATATATGCCAATAATATTTTTTATAAAATACAATAATATTTTATTGCGAAACGATAAAATTTGTATTAATATCAATATGAAAATAATTTTGTGAGGTGCTTTTTTATGAAACGAGGGTCAACCCTTTTTTTAAAGTTAGCAGTTATTCTTATGGGAGTTCCTGTTATTGCTTTATGTATATTTGTGATTTTCGAGTTAGCTAAAAACCCAGTAAATCCGGACTATGACCATATCATATATCCCCTTGTTATAGGTATGTATGTTTCTGTGATACCGTTTTTCGTTGCATTGTATCAGGCGTTTAAACTTTTGAGCTATATTGACAAGAATCAAGCTTTCTCGCAAATGTCTGTTCAAGCTCTTAAGAATATCAAACAATGTGCCATCATCATTAGTGTTTTATATGCCATCATTTTGCCATTTGTTTATATGGTAGCTGAGCTAGACGATGCACCAGGTCTCATCATTGTTGGAATGGTTCCAATCTTTGCGTCAATGGTAATCGCAGTATTCGCTGCTGTTCTCCAAAGGCTTTTGCAAGAGGCGATTAATATAAAATCAGAAAATGATTTAACGGTCTGAGGTGAAGAAGATGGCGATAATAATTAATATTGATGTGATGTTGGCAAAAAGGAAAATGAGTGTAACGGAACTTTCGGAAAGGGTTGGAATCACGATTGCTAACCTTTCTATTTTGAAAAATGGAAAGGCAAAAGCAGTTCGATTTTCAACTTTGGAGGGGATTTGTAAGGCATTAGACTGTCAACCTGGAGATATATTAGAATACCGTAATGATGAATGATGGCACTCACCCACAAAAAAGGAGGCACTAATGATGAGAGTATTTAAGCAGCTTGTTCGGTTTGGTTGGGAGCAAGCCCTATCCTGTTTGTTTCCTGTTGTGATTTTTGCTTCTTTGGCTTTAACAAAAATCATTCCACTTCCTTTTCTGCCACGATATGATTGGCTGCTTCTCATCTGTCTTCTTATGCAGTGGTGGATGGTGCGCTCCGGACTTGAAACACGTGATGAATTAAAGGTTATCACCTTGTTCCACATTATCGGTCTTACTCTCGAGGTTTTCAAGGTACATATGGGGTCCTGGTCTTATCCGGAGGAAGGGTTTTTCAAGGTTTTTGGAGTGCCTTTGTATAGTGGTTTCATGTACGCAAGTGTAGCAAGTTATCTCTGTCAGGCTTGGCGGAGGCTTAAGGTTGAGCTGGTTAAATGGCCGCCGTTTTTGGCAGTTGTGCCTCTCGCAGCCGCGATTTATTTAAATTTTTTCACCCATCATTTTTGGATTGATATTCGTTGGTGGTTATCAGCTTTGGTGATTATCGTCTTTTGGAAATCATGGGTCACATACGAGGTTGGCGGAACGCGTTATCGCATGCCGATTGCTCTCTCTTTTGTTCTTATCGGATTTTTCATTTGGGTAGCAGAAAATATCGCAACGTTCTTTGGGGCATGGCAATATCCAAATCAAACAGTAGCCTGGAGCCTCGTGCATCTCGGAAAGGTGAGTTCATGGCTTCTTTTGGTAATCGTTAGTTTTCTGATTGTAGCGACGTTAAAATTGGTTAAAAGGAAAAATTCCAAAAGTGTAGATACTAGTCAGTTTTTTTAAACTGAAAATGACAAGAATCCTGAAAAGGCTTTAATGTAAAAAGCAACGTTATCGTGTTGCTTTTTTTGTATTGAAATTATTTCCGATTAACTTGTAACATGATTTTTGTGACAAAATTTTCCTTTTCATTCTTTACGACAGTATCAAATATATACTCTTCAAAAGCATAATCACCCAAGGTTAAATTTAAACGATCCATCTCTGAAAACAGCCGGCTATACGTTTTATCGATTTTCTTTTCATCTCCAATATGATATCCAATGAGAAAATTACCTTTTACAGCCTGGAAATACGGATGTCCTTCCTTTGGCTTGGGTTGCTCAATGTATAAATAGCTATATTTCGAAAATTCCCCTTTTAATACTTGCTCCCGTTTCGTAATACCACCTATAGGGTATCCTGTATCAAGCTGTGCTTCGTTCAATTCACCTATAAAATCTGAGATAACCTCCAAAAATTCCTCTTCCGTATTATTTTCAATGTTTCTACTTAAATAAAGAGTGGCTTCTGGAAGTTGTTCAAGTGTAACTCGATAAAAGTCAATTTTTAAGGCTTCTTCCATTAAAGCTATTTTTGCTTCAATCATTTTTTCCTTCATTTCAATTTCCTGACGCTTTTTTACAATTTCTTCTTTTTGTTGATACATGAGAGTCAAAAAACTTTCTGGCGATTTATTTTGCATATATTGTTGGATATCGTAAAGGGACATACCAAGATCCTTTAATAAATCAATAACATGGAATAACTCAATTTGGTTGATTGAATAAAAACGATACCCTTTTTCATTTTTAAATACGGGAGACAAAAGACCGATTTGGTCATAATAAAAGAGGGTCTGTTTATTAATTTTGCAAAGCTTCGCGAATTCTCCTGTAGATAAGTATTTTATATTTTTTTTATTCATTTTTTACTGCACCACCCTTGACTATATAGTAACTATATACACTAGGATATAGATTGTAAATAAATGAAATGAATACAAATTAGTTTGAGATATACGCTTTGTTAAGGAGAACAAACAGATGAAAAGTTATAAAGTCACCTTAGGATTATTACTCATGAATTTATTCATAGCCTTTTTGGGAATTGGGCTTGTTATTCCTGTCTTGCCCACGCTAATGAATGAATTAGGTTTAACTGGTACAACAGTTGGTTATTTAACAGCTACGTTCGCAATTGCCCAATTGATTGTTTCACCATTGGCAGGTAAAGCGGTCGATAAAATTGGAAGAAAAATTATGATTGTAATTGGCTTATTTGTTTTCGGTATTTCCGAATTTCTATTTGGGATTGGCAAAGAAATCGAAATGTTATTTATTTCGCGTGTTTTAGGGGGGATTAGTGCAGCATTTATTATGCCAGCTGTTACAGCTTTTATTGCGGATATTACTAATTTGGATACCCGCCCGAAAGCGCTCGGTTATATGTCAGCTGCCATAAGTACAGGGTTTATTATCGGTCCAGGTATAGGTGGCTTTTTAGCTGAATTTGGAACACGAATACCATTCTACTTTGCTGGTGGGCTAGGTACGCTTGCAGCGATACTTTCAATTATTTTATTATCTGAACCTAATCGCGAAAAAGAAAACTATGAACAATCTTCAAAGGATAAGACTGGATTCAAACGTATTTTTGCACATAAATATTTCGTTGCGTTTATATTAATTTTTATTGCCTCATTTGGTTTGGCGGCTTTTGAATCGTTCTTTAGTCTTTTTGTAGACCACAAATTTCAATTTACACCGTCCGATATAGCCATTGTTATTACAGGTGGGGCAATTTTTGGGGCGGTGTCACAAGTCGTTCTATTTGATAAGCTAACTCGAATTTGGGGCGAAATTAAACTGATTCGATACAGCTTACTGTTATCAGCATTACTTGTCTTTTTAATGACTGTTGTGCATTCCTATTTCTCTATATTGCTTGTAACATTTATTGTTTTTGTAGGATTTGATTTATTCCGGCCAGCTGTTACCTCATATCTTTCAAATATAGCTGGGAATGAACAAGGTTTCGCCGGTGGAATGAACTCTATGTTTACAAGCTTAGCAAACGTTAGTGGACCAATTATTGGAGGAATACTATTTGATATAGATATTAACTACCCATATTATTTTGCGACCGTGATAATAGTGCTAGGGGTTGTATTAACATTTTTCTGGAAAAAGCCAGCGAATGAAAGCTCTACTAAAGTAAAGGTGAGAGTAGCCGCCGATTAATTTGACGGTGACCAAGTAGAAATAAACAGCACTCAAAAAAGCTAGGGACCAACATCCTAGCTTTTTCATACATCCTAATTCATTTCAACCTGTACTTCTTGCTTTTTCATCTTAACTGTAAAATAACCAATAGTAATAGCCATGAAGGCTAGCATATACGTTAAGAGAGTGCTTGCATCATTTTTGCATATGCTGCAGGGAACCCCATATACTTATCAAGGTGAAGAACTTGGGATGACCAATGTTCGGTTCGATTCGATTGATGATTACAAGGACATCGAAACCCTTAATTTGTATAAGGGAAAAATAGCGGCTGGTCTTAATCCGGCACAGATTATGGAATCAATCTATGCAAAAGGAAGAGACAATGCGCGTACACCGATGCAATGGGATGAAAGCTGGAATGCTGGTTTTACAACGGGAATTCCATGGATTGGGCTGAATCCGAACTATCATGAGATTAATGCAGAAAAACAGGTTACTGACTCGAACTCTATTTTTAGCTATTATAAAAGATTGATTGAACTAAGAAAGCAGCATGAGATTATTGTGTATGGAACTTATAATTTGCTGTTGCCGGAGCATCCAACGATTTACGCGTATACTAGAATACTAGCTAACGAAAAGCTGCTGGTTGTATTAAATTTTTCAAAAGAGCAATCATTGTTTGAACTGCCAGAAGGTTTCACATATGAAACGCAGGAATTAGTGATAAGCAATTATGATGTGAACCGAAATGAGTCCATTGAAAAAATTGAGTTAAAGCCATATGAGGCAAGAGTTTATCGGTTAACGATCTGAATAGAAACGAAACAGAAAAGAGGATATATAAATGAAAGAGGTATGGTGGAAGGAAGCTGTCGCCTATCAGATCTATCCAAGAAGCTTTATGGATTCAAATGGTGATGGGATCGGTGATTTACAGGGGATTATCTCTAAATTGGATTATGTAAAGGACCTTGGAATTGATGTCATTTGGATTTGCCCTGTCTATAAATCGCCAAATGATGATAATGGATATGACATCAGTGATTATCAGGATATTATGGCTGACTTCGGGAATATGGCTGATTTTGATGAGCTTCTAGACGAAACGCATAAGCGTGGCATGAAACTGATTATTGATTTGGTGATCAACCATACAAGTGATGAGCATCCTTGGTTTATCGAATCCCGTTCATCAAAGGAAAATCCAAAGCGCGATTGGTATATTTGGTCCGACGGAAAAGACGGGAAAGAACCAAATAACTGGGAAAGCATTTTCAGTGGTCCGACTTGGAAATTCGATGAAGAAACTGGTCAATATTTCATGCATATTTTCTCTGCGAAACAGCCTGATTTGAATTGGGAGAACAAAGAAGTTCGCAATGAGTTATATAGCATGGTCAATTGGTGGCTAGACAAAGGAATTGACGGTTTCCGCGTTGATGCCATCAGCCATATTAAAAAGCTGCCAGGCTTCCCAGACATGCCAAATCCAAACGGCTTAAAATACGTTCCATCCTTTGATGGCCATATGAACCGCCCGGGAATCCAAGAATTTTTACAGGAATTAAAGGAAGAAACATTTGCGAGGTACGATATTATGACCGTTGGTGAAGCAAATGGTGTAAGTGCAGATAATGCGGATGAATGGGTTAGTGAGGAGCAAGGAAAGTTCAATATGGTCTTTCAGTTTGAACATCTGGGCCTATGGGATGTATCAAAGCGAGAACTAGATATTGTTAGCCTTAAAAAGGTCCTTACAGGATGGCAAAAGGGACTCGAAAACAAGGGCTGGAATGCATTGTTTATCGAGAATCACGATCAGCCTCGGGTGGTATCAACATGGGGAAATGACAGGGAATTTTGGAAGGAAAGTGCGACCGCTCTTGGCGCGATGTACTTTTTCATGCAAGGTACTCCGTTTATTTATCAAGGACAAGAAATTGGCATGACAAATGTGGAGTTCCAGTCCATTGATGAGTATGATGATGTGGCAACAAGGAATTTGTATCAAGAGAAGCTTTCTGAAGGTGTTCCGTATGAGGAGATTATGGAGACGATTTGGGCAACAAGCCGAGATAACTCACGTACCCCTATGCAATGGTCTAGTATGGAAAATGCCGGCTTTACAACGGGTCAGCCGTGGATGGGCATAAACCAAAATTACGAGAAGATCAATGTTGAAAAGCAATTGGCTGATCAAGATTCAGTGCTGCATTTTTACAAAAAAATGATTGCGCTGAAAAAGAACAATAAGCTGTTCACGTATGGTTAGTAGAGGAAGATCCACAGCTGTATGTGTACACCCGAACACATGGCGATGAGAAAGTGATTGTGGTAACAAACTTATCTAGCACTAATGCGGTTTGTCATGTGCCAGAAGTTAGGTTTAAGCATGATGGGCTGTTGTTGGCTAATTATCATGTGGAGGCACACGAGACAACTGATGAGATTGAATTCGGACCGTATGAAGTGAGAGTGTATCGTGTGGCGTGATTTTGGTTAGGGGAACCTCGGTCTTTCAGGCGAACGGAGATATTTGTAAGTAACATAATACACAAGATAGCGTACAAGATTTTGCAAACTGATGTTACACAATAAATCACATTCAAGGGCTTAGAGTCATAAATTCTCTAAGCCCTACTTTTTTTTACAGTATTCTATTAGATTCACCTTCTCATGTAACTTTTCACAATGTATCGAAGGAGAAGATCCATCATTTCAAAAAAGTACTTTTGCTTATGTGCAGAAGGACTTTAAATATAATTTATAAATGATTTTTCTTCCTTATTAATTTATCTCTATCGGAAGCCATAGGGGGTTGTTCCAACCATCCATTTTTTATCATGATATTAGCTCCATCTTCAGAATACATCTGGACTTCTAAGGATAGCCTGTTATACATTACGGAAATATCAACTCTAGGACTTTGGCTGACGGCTGTACCGTAGTAGCCTACGCTCAAAGAAATCAAACCAGATGTCAAGAACATCATCAGTTTATCTGAAAATGTGTACGTGGTGCTATTTGTTATTTCGGAATCCCACCCCATTGGTGCAGGGAGTTTACTTTCCTCTAGCTTACTCCTAAATAATTTAATATGTTTATTTCCAATTTCTAATCCTTTTAAAAAGAATTGTTTTACGTCTTTATTTTGTGCAACCTGACTAAATCCAGTAAGTACAGCAACTCCCAATGCGTTTCGTTGAAGATTCGAGAATAAATTAGCGACTTCAGCTGCTGTTAATGGTCTTTTCTCACCAATCACATCTAACATAAACCATTGCTTTTTCACAAACTCAACATTATCCAAATTAGGTAAGTTGGGTGACCTGACCAACAATCCTTTTGACAATAATAGGTCTGTTGAATTTTTATATAATTGCATTGTTTCAGTAAGACATTCCATGTAATAGGTGTTAATGTCATCTCTTACAGATGCTGCTACACTACCAGCATATGATGTAAGTCCAACCTTAGCCATTTGGTTAATAAAATTTAGTGTAAAACTGTCTGAATAAAGCCTAGGAGCATTTAAGTCAACATCATCTTTTAGACTAAATCCACATGGAACAACATTTTTTTCTTCCTGTAAAATCCCTGTAATTTTTTGAATGTGTGATTGAGACAAATCTAAAGCGAATTTAATGATAGGCTTAATTTCTTCATCCTCAGCTTTTTCTATAAAATACGAAAGAACACAGATGCTAGCGCTATCATTTAAGTATTGAATCCAAAGTTGAGCTATTTCGCTTGCTGTTAGCCTGATCTGGCTTCCCTTTCCCTCCATAAGTTACCTCCAAAAAAGATATACTATTAACTACATTTCCCATAAATTGTTTATAGTATGTATTTGTTTATAGAACAGTTATTGAGAGGATTAGGGGATTTAGGTCTTTTCTTATTTTCACGACTACCCCTTCACAGATCCTGCCAGAAGACCACGGACAAAGTATTTGCCGAGGAAGATGTAGACAAGCAAGGTTGGA
>NZ_LMBW01000004.1:229530-229710 GCF_001439915.1 Fredinandcohnia humi
AAGGAACTCATTCCAAATATTGGTGAATTGCCAGATGGCAACGACAACAAACCCTGAAATGGAAAGTGGAACCATAATATATCTAAAAATGCGAAGGAAGCCAGCGCCATCTATTTTTGCAGATTCAATCATTTCATCTGGAATATTGGCGTAAAAGTTTCTGAACATGAGTGTTGTAAT
>NZ_LMBW01000004.1:229725-236126 GCF_001439915.1 Fredinandcohnia humi
AGTTGTAGAGCCCGACCTCACGTAAAAATCAAGGCGGTAAGAAGATCATCAAGTTCACAATGTTGATACGGACTATTTTACACTAAATGGAAAATACGACAAAAAAGTGAAGGTAATAGCAAGAAAATACAGATAATACATCCGCGCATATCTAGTATTTGTGCTACTATTCAATATAACCTGATATAAAAAGGAGGTTTAAAACGAAAGCGCTTACAACATAGGCGTGATAAGTAATTGGTTGAATTAAGAGGCATCAAAGGAGATTTATAAGAGATAAGGAAGCTGAAATAACTATTGATTTAGGTCTTTAAGAAAGGTGGAAATGAAAAAAAATTAGGGAGATGGAAAACGTTGAAGAAAATGAACCTTAGTCTACTATCAATTTTTTAAATTATTAGCACCTTCGGAATACCTGAAGAGGCGTAGAGTCTTATGAGTTGTACATATTATATATATTTATATTGGGATTAAATTAAACTCAGGGGGAAGGTATGAAATGTGGGGAAAATAAAAAAAATCGTTGTATTGTTATTAATTGTTTTTTTAGTAGCAGGTAATGGGAACCCAAATACTGTTAGCGCAGCGGAAGAAGATTATTCAATTAGTTCGCCTGAAACTTTTATCTATAACACAGATTTAAGTGATAATAAACGTCGTCAATTATTTAATGATAATTGGAAGTTTTTTTATGGTGAACAAAGTAATGCTCAGTTGATTGCATACGATGATTCAAAATGGGAAGATGTGCAATTGCCACATGATTACAGTTTGAGTCTGCCATATAGCCAAGTAGGTGAAGCAGAGAGTGGTTATAAGCTTGGTGGTATTGGGTGGTACCGTAAGTCATTTACACTGGGCGAAGCCATTAAAGACAAGCGTGTTGTTGTTGAGTTTGGTGGCGTTTACATGAATGCAAGTGTGTATATTAATGGACATAAATTGGGTGATCATCCAAATGGATATACACCATTTGCTTATGATTTAACTGACTATATCAATTACAATGGGGAAAACGTGATTGCGGTTCGTGTTAACCATAAGTTTCCGTCAAGCCGTTGGTATTCAGGAAGTGGTATTTACCGTAATGTGCATCTAACAATAACAGATGATGTTCATGTTGATCATTATGGTGTTCAAGTGTTAACTCCAAATCTTGAAAATCAAGTAGGTAAGGATGTTGATGTAGTAGTTAATGCTAAAGTTATGAATCAGTCATCTGAAGATGTTAACGCAGTTGTAAGACAAAGCATTCGTAAAAAAGGTTCAGAAGATAGTATAGCTAGTGTACAAAGTGGCTTATTAAAAATAAATGCTAATAACTCAGTGCCATCAAGTGTTTCTTTGAAAATAAATAATCCAACACTTTGGTCTTTATCTAATCCATACTTATATGAAATTGTTACAGAAGTTTTAGTAGATGATAAAGTCATAGATGAATATGTAACGGAATATGGTTTTAGAACTTTTGAATTTAAAACAGATACAGGGTTTTATTTAAATGGAGAAGCCGTTAAATTAAAAGGTGTAAGTATGCACTCTGATCAAGGATCATTGGGTGCAGCAGCGCATTATCGCGCAATGGAACGCCAAGTCGAAATCTTGTTAGATATGGGTGTCAATGCGATTCGTGTTACACATAACCCTGCAGCTGATGAACTCATTGAAATTGCAAATAGAAAAGGAATGCTCATTATTGATGAAGCATTTGATACATGGGTAGCCAGCAAAAATGGTAACTCCAATGATTATGCCGTATGGTTTAATCAATCGGTTGGAGATAATCCATTGTTGGGTGCAACCGCAGATATGACATGGGCAGAATTTGACATTAAAACCATGGTTCGCCGTGGAATGAATGCACCATCCATCATTAGCTGGTCAACAGGTAATGAAGTTATGGAAGGTAACAGTGGTCCATATAATGAATATCCAGAAATTTTAGGCAAATTAGCAACATGGGTTGCAGAAGTTGATCAAACACGTCCATCTACTATTGGTGACAACAAATTTAAAGCAAATTGGAAAGAGGCAATAAGCTTTGGTAACAAATTGACAGAACTTGGTGGTACTGTTGGTTTTAACTATGCAGATGGAAATCAATTTGACCAATTTCATAAAAGTTACCCAGAGTGGAAAATGTATGGTGCAGAGACAGCATCATCCATCAACAGTCGTGGGGTTTATAAACCTTCAAATTATAATAAACACTTAACATCATATGATGAGTCAGCTGTAGGATGGGGGAAACTTTCAGCGGATTCATGGTATTCAATTATTACCCGTGACTTTATGGCGGGAGAATTTGTTTGGACTGGTTTTGACTATCTTGGAGAACCAACACCTTGGAATAACGTGGGTTCAGGTGCCACAGGTGGTTGGCCTTCACCAAAATCAAGTTATTTTGGTATTGTTGATACAGCAGGCCTTCCAAAGGATCGATTCTACTTCTATCAATCACAATGGAATGATGAAGTAAATACGCTTCATGTACTTCCAGCTTGGAAAGAAGATATGGTTACTATCGATGATAAAGGGAATGTTCGTGTTGATGTTTATAGTGATGCAAGAAGTGTTGAATTATTTTTTAAAGATGCCAAAGGTGAAGAAAAATCACTGGGCAAGAAAACATTCACACAATACACAACAGATGCAGGGCATACTTATCAGGTATATGAGGGTAGTGATAAAAAAGGTCAAGATTTCAGAAACCTCTATCTAACATGGAATGTTCCTTATGCAGATGGAACAGTCAATGCTAAGGCCTATGATGAAAATGACAATGTTATCACTGATACACAAGGCCGTGACAGTGTTACTACATTTAAAGAGGCATCTGAACTAAAACTTAAAGCAGATCGCAAATCTATTGTGGCTAATGGACGTGACTTGTCCTATATTACAATTGATGTTATCGATAAAAATGGTGATATCGTTGAGGATGCTGCAAACTTAATTAATGTAAGTGTAAGTGGTGATGGGAAACTGATGGCACTTGACAATGGTGACCAAGTGGATCATGACCCTTATGACAGTGGCAAACGTAAAGCATTTAACGGTAAACTGGTTGCTATTGTAAAATCAACAACTGATGCAGGAACAATGACACTTAATGTTGAAGCTGATGGAATCAAAGGTCAAAGTATAACCATTACAACCACACCTAATCCTGAAGAATCAACAGAAAAACATGTCATAGGGTATACAATGCCTAAAAATTACTATGTGAAATTAGGATACCAACCAAAACTTGTTTCAGAAACAAAGTTACTTTTAAGTGATGGAACTAAAGAAACGCATCCAATTACATGGGAAATTGAAGAAAACATGTTCGATGAACCTGGAACTGTTAACGTTGTAGGTCATGTCGATAATTATGATCTTCGTGTCTTAACGAATGTTACAGTTATTGAATCAGTGGGTGCAATTCTAAATTATTCACTAGCCACTGCGACAGGGGTTGACAATGTTAACTTACCTTCAAGTAGGCCTCTTGTTTTAGAGAACGGTGATGTTTTACAAACTGAATTCCCAGTAGAATGGGAAACTCAAGATGCTGAAAACTATAAAAAACCAGGACTTGTAACCATTAATGGAACTTCAACAGTGTTTGGTGAAACAATTCCTGTAACTGCATCCGTTCGCGTTAATGATGCAGAGGTTACGTTAGGTGATAATATAGCGGGTAATAAATTGACATTAACACAAGATATACCAACAGAATTGCAATCTGATAGTTTGGAAGCAATTATCGATGGTGATACAGGATTCAAAACGGTTCAATCAGGACCGAACCCTTCTGTTTGGACAAACTATGATATGGCTCAAACAGGACATAACAAAGCAGAAATTATTTTCACATATGCAACGGCACAATTCTTAGGATCTGCAGATTTATACTTCTATCAAGATGCTTGGGCTGTACGTTTACCTGAAAATGTTGAACTATATTGGTCCAATGAAGGTACAGACGACGCAAACTGGACAAAATTGGAAAACGTAAAAGAAACACGTGTAGAAACATCAAATGGTACCCCGAATATTACGAAAATAAATTATCGTTTCAATGGTGTTCCAGCTGTTGCATTTAAGATCGTCTTAACAAGTGATCCTGGAACCAATAGTGCTGGTAAGAAATTAGCGGTTGGACTTTCAGAGGTAGAATTACGTGTTGAACATAGTTCGCTTAAAGTAAATTCCGAAGCAACACTTGATAATTTACTACTCAATGGTAACAGTGTCTCACCTTCAGAACTTAAAAATAAAGTGATTAACACTGAATACCAAAAAGCAGTTGTTGAAGCAGAAAGTGATAAAAACGTAGCAGTAACAGTACTGAAACCATTCAAAAATGTGATTCGCATTATTACAGAATCAGAGGATCACTTAACCAGAGAAATCTATACGATTAATTTAGATCAACCTGCACCCAAGATGGATTTACCAGCAGATGATGATTCCCGAGACTATCCATATGGAAAAACTACGGCAACTGCAGGAGATTACCACAAAAATCACGCAACAGAGGGTGACCCTAATTTTGCTGTGGATAACAACACATCTACAATATTCCATACTCCATGGGGTGGGACAGATAAATCAAACTTCTGGATTACTTTGGAAATGGAAGAGGTAACAGAAATTGATGCACTTCGTTATTTATCACGTAGTGGCAATGGTAACGGTATTGTAAATGAGTATAAAGTTGAAATTTCTTTAGATAATGAATCATGGGAAGAGGTATCAGTTGGTAATTGGTCAAGTAAAAATGATACATGGTCTATTGCAAAATTCGACGAACCAAAAGAAGGTAAATTCGTACGACTCAAAGCCCTGTCATCCTACGGTGATGGAGCTCAAGCTAATCGATTTATGACAGCAAAAGAAATTAGACTTCGTAAAGCAGCTGTTGCAAAAGAATCATTAGAAAATGCAGAAGTTACGCTTGATCAAGATTTATTCTTATATGATGGAAAAGCAAAGACTCCTAAAGCAACTGTAACTTTAGATTCTATCGTACTTGAAGAAGGCATCGACTATCGTGTAACATATGAAAATAACGTTGAAGCCGGTGAAGCTAAAATCGTAATTAAAGGTATTGCAAAATACGAAGGTACCTTAGAAGAAATATTTAACATCCTAGACAAAACTGAACTAGAATCCTTGATCACGGAAGCTAAGCAGCTTAATCCAAAGGATTACTCAGAAGACTCAGTTAAGGCTTTAAATGAAGCAATTGGAGCAGCAGAAGAAGCATTAGAAAAGGCTACAACTCAAGCAGAACTGGATGAAGTACTTGCTAATTTAGAAGAAGTCATTGAGAATCTTAAAACTGTTGAAACTGTGGTAGTTTCTGCAGTGGTCAACCAGTTGAAAGGAAATCAGAATGAATTGGTCATCACCATAGATGAAGTCTATGCAGACGGTACCGGAAGCTGGACGTTGACTGAGACCATTCTCATCAAAAATAATGCTGAGGGAATTTACCGAGTAGGACGCTACGATGTATTCGTCAACACGAAAGGCAATACCAAGGTCCTTGAAATCTATATCATCGAATAGCAAAAAATCGGTTCGGCCTTAGGGTTGAGCCGTTTTTTGTGTGCTCGGAGGCGCATCGGACCAACGGGTGAAAGTCCCGAAGGCACCGTAGTGGCGGGAGTGTATAGCTGACAGATAGTGCATTGCCGTGAGGAAATGTGCGGAGGACCAGAAGGCAAAAACTGGAACAGGTGACAATCTAACCATGTTGGCTGGCAGAGTCGGATAACCCTGCAAAAGAAGGGAGTGTCCAAAGCCACAAGAGGGCTCTGTTAGTTAAGAGGACTGGATTCAGGGGAAAGTCCGATTTCGTGACCCAAGTAGACCAGGGTAAATGCAGGATATGTAAAACAAAAGTGGATAAAAGAAATTTACATATCCATCATGTTCGACCATACCTACCTATTGATCAAACAAATAAAACCAAGAACTTAGCCATGGTAAGTATCGAATGTCATAAAAAGATACACAATCAAAAGAATAATAACAGTTTATTGGAGAAATCTATTGTCAAAAAGTTCAACAAGAATCGAGCAAAGATAATTAAGAAAGATTGAACCTTGATAGATGGAGCGTCGTGTGAAGGGAAATTTTCACACACGGTGCGAAGGAGGGGAAAAGAGGGACTGACTGCTTTTATTAAGTATAAGACCCCTCTTACCTGTTCCTATGAAACAGGGAAAGAAATTGCCCTCCTGTCCGGCTTAGTAAGGTGGAACACCCTGAAACCCGAGGGCAAGAAGGCAATAATTAATTCCTATTTTCTACTCTACAAATGGACTAACTACCCCTTCACAGATCCTGCCAGAAGACCACGGACAAAGTATTTGCCGAGGAAGATGTAGACAAGCAAGGTTGGA
>NZ_LMBW01000004.1:236209-236389 GCF_001439915.1 Fredinandcohnia humi
CAGGAACTCATTCCAAATATTGGTGAATTGCCAGATGGCAACGACAACAAATCCTGAAATGGAAAGTGGAACCATAATATATCTAAAAATGCGCAGGAAGCCGGCGCCATCTATTTTTGCAGATTCAATCATTTCATCTGGAATATTGGCGTAAAAGTTTCTGAACATGAGTGTTGTAAT
>NZ_LMBW01000004.1:236406-348789 GCF_001439915.1 Fredinandcohnia humi
TGTTATAAAGTCCGACTTCACGTAGAAATTGAATCATAGGAATTAAAATACTTTGGTATGGGATAAACATACCGAATAGAATCAAGGTAAATAACGTATTGGCTCCTTTAAAACGCCATTTTGATAACACATACCCATTCAATGCACCTAATAATGCAGACAGCAAAGTTGCGGGTACAACCAAATAGATAGAGTTGAGAAAATTAGGGACAAGCTTTTCAAAAGCGACTCGGTAGCTGCTAAAGTCAAGGGTGGAAGGTAATTTCCACATCTCGCTCAAGGAGATTTGATCAAGTGGCTTAAGGCTTGTCACAATAATCACGTAAATGGGCATTAAATAAAAAAGGCTGAGACCAATTAAAACAAGGTAAAGTAAGGGTCTGGTGATTGTTCTAATTGCCATTATGCTTCACCCTTTCTACTTGAAATCAAATACGGAACAATAAAAATGGCAACAGAGATTAACATGATGATCGCAATGGCAGCCCCATTTGCGTAATAATTACCGCGGAAGGTTGTTTCAAACATGTACACACCTGGAACATCAGTAACAAAGTTCGCACCTGGACCAGTCATCGCATAGATTAAATCAAATATTTTAAGAGAGATATGGGCCATGATAATCACGACACTCACCGTAATTGGACGAAGCATTGGTAGAATGATCTTTGTATAGATTTGAAACTCCTTCGCACCGTCCATGCGTGCGGCTTCTCTCACTTCTTCAGGTATTCCACGTAGTCCCGCAAGATACATGGCTAGGGAGAATCCCGTCATTTGCCAGACCGCAGCAATGATTACAGCGATGATGGCGAATGGAATCCCAAACTCAATCTTTCCCCAATTAAAGCCAAATAGGATCTCGGTATTGGTATACCATTTTGAATCAAGTCCGATTTTTTCTAAAAATAAGTTGACTCCAGTGGAGGGATTTAACAGCCACTGCCATACGACTCCCGTTACAACAAAAGATAAGGCCATTGGAAAAAAGAAAATATTTCGGAAGATCGACTCCCCTTTTAATAGACTTTGATCTAGCAATATGGCTAAAAGCTGACCGATCACGATGACAGCTCCGATAAATAAAACAGTAAAGACTAGTGTATTTCGTAAATCCGCTTGGAAACGAAAGTCTCCGAACAAATAAAGATAGTTTTTCAGACCGGCAAACGACATATCAGGAACAAGTGAATTCCAATTACTTAGAGAAACGTACCCTGTCCATCCAATAAACCCGTAAACAAAAATGGTAATTAAGAGAATAGAGGGCAAAAGGAAGGCAATCGCCAGTAATTGATCTGTATTGAATATACGTTTCTTTTTCGGAAGGATTTCTGCTTGTTTTTGAGTCGATTTCTTCGACTGTTTTGCTAGTTCCATAGTAATCCTCCTTTATAGTAAAAGAAGGGGTGAGAGAGAGCTCTCATCCCCTTCATAACTTATTTCAATTCAGCAGCAGCTGAAGTAAGTGAATCTGTAAATTGACCTACGTCCTGTTGTGTAACGAAGATGTTAACGGCTTGGTTTACCTTTGTTAGGAAACCTTCTGCAGCAGCAGATCCGTGTGCTAAGCTTGGTGCCAGCTTCGCAGATTTGAAGTCTTCTATCGTATCTTTTCCGTATTGGTCGTATTTTGAAACATCAGAATCTACACGGGCTGGGATTGATCCTTTTAACGGGTTAAATGCATCCTGACCTTCAGTCGAACCTAATACTGACAAGAATTTCTTTACATCTTCAGAATTTGAGAGACCCTTTGGTAGTCCAAATGTATCTGTAATAACCATGAACATACCATCTGTTTCAGGAGTTGGAACATATCCAAAGTCTTCATTCACTCCTAGCTTAAGGTCATTTACGAAGTAACCCTTCGCCCAGTCCCCCATGACGTTCATTGCAGCTTCCCCATTTGCTACTAACTGTGAAGCATCCTGCCAGTTGCGAGAAGCGTGGTCTTCATTAATATATCCAAGCATTTTCTTGAAAATCTCGGTAGCCTCAATAACCTTTGTGTCGTCAAAGGATAATTCTCCTGTCCAAAGCTTTCCATAACCCTCTGTGCCAAGTACCCCTAAAAGAACGGATTCATAGATCTGAGTAGCTGTCCAAGGCTCTTTATCTCCTAATGCTAATGGGGTAATTCCTTTTGCTTTTAAGCTATCTGCAACCTTGAAGAATTCATCAAAGGTAGTTGGTGCTTCAAGTCCATTTTCTTCAAACACATGCTTGTTGTACCAAAGCACGTTCCCACGGTGAATATTAACTGGAACTGAATAGATTTTGCCATCTTTAGTAACCATATCAATTAGGTCCTGTGGGAATTTGTCATTCCAGCCTTCAGCTTCATAAAGGTCATTTAGTGACTCCATTTTTCCAGCAGCAACCCAACCCTCGTTAAGCTCAGCACCGCCATGAACTTGGAATGTAGCTGGTGGATCATCCCCTTGCATCCGGCTCGCAAGAACAGCCTTTGCGTTTGTTCCAGCACCGCCTGCTACAGCGGCATTTTCAATTGGCACATCTGGATATTTTTCTTCAAACAATGCGATTAAAGCCTTTAATCCATCTTCTTCACCAGCACCTGTCCACCAGCTGAAGATATCCAGCTTTGCTTTGTCCCCGTCTTTTTCCTTTGAGCCCGACTCAGAGCTACATGCCGTCATTGCAAAAACAAATACAAGCAACAGTGAAATGAGAAACCCCTTTTTCATGTGAAAATCCCCCTTATTTTTTGTTGGAAGCGTTAACAAATTAAATGTAACATGAATAGGAGGGACGGTGAGAAAATACAATCTGCACTATTTTGCGAACACCTTCACTTTTTTGTGGTAGCAAGAAAAGCGCAAGGCGCTCGTCAATCGGCGACAAGCATAAGACAAGCGCTGACAGAAGGTGCATTTTACCTTCCGAAGCGATTGGATTATGACCTCGAGCCGANGGCGCCTGGATCTAGACAAAAATTGCATAAAAAAACCAGCTTAATGTTAAGCTGATTTTAAGGTTATTTCAATGTAATACTTCGATATTCTGATGGTGACATACCCGTGTATTTTTTAAACACCCGGCTAAAATAATTCGGGTCCTTGTAGCCAATGGAGAAGCAGATTTCTTTTAAGCTTTTACTCGGGTCATCCATTTCTTTTTTTGCATGATTGACTCTTACTGTTGTGACATAGTCAATGAAGGTGACACCCGTTTTTTCTTTAAAAAGTTTACTGAAATGATAGGGACTAAGCTCTACATATTCGGCTACTTCCTCGAGAGTGAGAGATTCATAGTAACGCAAATCAATATATTTTTTGGCTTTTGTTAGCACCCCATTGATTTGATTGCTTTTCCATAGTTCAGTTGAATGCGAATGATCCTCACTGATTGATGTGAATCCTTCCTTTTGAGCGAGGGCCAGTAATTCCTTCATTCGGTTTTTGAGATCAGTTTGTGCTTCGACCTGTTGCCTGTCTTCCTCAATCTCCACTTTCACTCTGCCAATTGCGGCTAAAATATCTTCTTTACGACTAGGTTTTAAAATGTATTCCTTCACCCCTTGCTGCATCACTTCTTTTGCATATTCAAAGGTATTAAAGGCGGATACCATGATGAATTTAATGTCAGGGTGTAATTGTTTAATTTGCCTAACAGCTTCAACTCCATCAATCCCGGGCATTTTAATGTCCATGAGCATCAAGTCTGGCTGAAGCTGTGTAGCCTTTTCGATGGCAACTCTACCGTTTGGAGCCTCACCGATGACTTCAACGTCTGTACATTCCGTCTTAATAATTTTTGTAATAGCTTTCCGTTCAAATAATTCGTCATCGACAATAATTAATTTAATCATGATCAGTCACCTCTTCATTATCATAAGGAAGCAAAAGTCGAAATGTGGTTCCACTATCTTTTGTTGACTCAATTTCCACAATGTCAGTTCGTTTATAAAAAAGCTGAAGTCTTTGAATGACATTTTTTACCCCAATCCCAGTTGAATGACCGGTTGATTTTTCAAGTTGGACAATATCTTCATCCGAAGTTCCTTCAGCAATCTGTCTAAGCTTGGTTAGCGTACTCTCATCCATCCCGACACCATTATCCGAAATCTCCACACATATCCGATCAGACGCCCGAAAAACCATTAGCTTGATGACTCCACCATCCTCTTTTGATTCAATCCCATGAATAAATGCATTTTCGATGATTGGCTGGAGGGAGAGCGATGGTATTTCGATGTTCAAGCAATCGGGGTCAACCTCCGTTTTAAAATCAATCCGTTCTCCAAATCGAGTACGTTGAATATAAAAATACTCTTTTACAATCTTGACCTCATTTAAGAGAGTCGAGGATTTATGTAAATTCCCTAAATTATAACGAAGCAAAGCGGCAATCGCCTCGATTAGCCGGGAGGTGTTTTGGGCCTCTTCTAAGTAGGCCATCTTTGAAACCGTATTTAGTGTATTGAACAGGAAGTGAGGATTGATTTGGTTTTGAAGGCTTTTTAATTCCAATTCCTTCAGGAGTGTATCGAGCTCTGATTGTTGCTTGATTTCGCTTACCAATTGACGAATATTAAGCCTCATTTGATTAAAAGTGTTTGTTAATAGTTTTAACTCATCTTTTGTTGTCACCTTGATTTCATCACCAGAAAAGTTTCCTTCTGAGATTTCAGTGGCTGCCTCGGATAATTGGCGAATTGGTTTTGTAATTCCGCCTGATAACCACATGGCAAGAAGCAAACTCAACAAAAGTGTTGAACCAAACAGTGACATCCCCATTAAAGTAAAATAGCGGTTTTGCTTTTCAATTTCATCATAAAATAATTGATAATCGGTTAGTTCGTTATTGACTAATGACAATGTTGTTTCCTGAATAAAGCCTGCAAATTTTGTAGCCTCATTGAGGTGTGAGGAGTACCAATTAATCTCTTTATTCTGGAAAGTACCAATCGTTAAATCGGTAGCCTCAATGTAACTACTTATCATATTTTTATAATTCGATAGAGTAATGGCGTTATTTTCATTGGAAAGCTCTTTAATCAATTGCCCCTGATAGGTTAATAGCTGTTTTCTAGCACGAAAATACTCTTTGAGAAAGGAGTCTTCTTCTTCAATGATATAAGATTGCAATTTTTCATTAACGAGATTAACTTGTTGCGAAATATCATTCAACAAAAGAAATTTTTCAAAGCTATCATCATACTCTGAAACGATTTTCTCACTGCTTTTATAAAACAAAAAGGCAACAGCATTCAAAATAATAAAGATAATCATAAAATAAAGAAGTAATTTCGTCCGAATTCGAATAATCATGATGGGTCCATCCTTATTATGCTCTTTGAATCAAGTGGCAAGTCTGAAGCCCGAATAATCCTGGTCTCTGTATGTACCGTATTAGGAACGCTTCGTCCCTCGATTAAGTCAATCATCATTTGGACGGCTCGATATCCCATTTTATAAGGCTCTTGCATGACAGAAACGTCTATCGTGCCTTTTTTCATATAGTGAATAGTATCCTCGATGGTATCAAACGCAAGAATATAGATTTGGTCTTGTTTTTGATAATGTTCAACAACCTGCGCAATTCCGATGCCATCTAATGCGCTTGTTCCATAAAATGCCGTAACTTCTGGATGTTCTTTAAGGATTTTGTTTGCCGCCTCCGCAGCGCGAGCCCTTGTAATATTTGACTCTTCAATGGTGATGATATTAATCCCCTTGGCGTGCTGTGTCGCATCCTTAAAGCCTTGAACACGAAGCTGCTGGTGAGAAGCGTAGAAATTTCCAGTAATAATCGCGACATTTGCTTTCCCGCCCGTATCTTCAATCAAAGCCTGACCCGCGATAAAGCCAGAATAGTAATTATCCGTACCAACATAGGACAATCGTTTACTTGTTGCTGCATCCGTATCAACGGTAATCACCGGGATCCCCTTTTCGACAATCTGGTTAATCAGTGGGGTAAATTGTTCTTCCTGAAGACCTTGTGTTAAAATGCCATCCACCCTTGAGGCAGCGGACATTTCGAGTGTTTTAATATGTTCTTCCGTATTTGCTTGTATTGGACCGATATATTCCAGAACGACATTTAGATCCTTGGCTGCTTTTTTCGCTCCATTTTCAACAAGACGCCAATAATCATTATCAAGCTCCTCTGGAACGAGCACGAAATGATAGCGAGGCGCTTCGTTTGCTGCAGTTTCAGCTTTGTGACCAAAATGGAAAATTTGATAGGCATAATAACACGTAAGAGAAAAGGTAATGAGGAATAACAACATTCCAGTGCCATATAGGAATTTTGAAATAAAATCCACCTCCACATTGAAAGCGTTTGTATATCTCATTTTAGCGATAATTGATTAGGGTGTATATGAATTTTTTGGTAAAAAGAAAAACTGCCCTTCTAAATTTGGGCAGTTTTACGATTATTAATCTTTTTCTCCTATTTCATTTCCAGTCGTATACTCATAGCTTGCTTCATAGCCAGATTCCCTTGCTTTCGGTCCTTTAGTGACCTTGTATTGGCTGTGATTGGATTGGCCAACACGGTTATTCTTTTTAGCCAATTAGAATGCCTCCTTTACTGGCGCTTGTTTAAGTTTTCCTGGGCCATGCGGATCATTTCTTTGACCATATTGCCCCCGATGTTTCCGCCTACTTTGCCGGCCTGTTTGGATGTAAGGTTGCCATTGTAATCATCGTTTAACGGAATCCCTAGGTCCCTTGCGACCTCATATTTTACACTGTCAGGATTTGCGGGATCTGTTTTGTACCCCTGCTTTCTCATCACGCTAGCTTTTAGTTGATCAAGTTCTTCCCTTGCCCCTGGTACAAGTGGTCTACGTTTTCCTCGAGCCATTTTGAACTCTCCTTTCATGTTTCATTTTTATTAGTATTTCCAAGTATAAAAACATAAGTTTCGGTAAAACTTGGTAGTAACAACATTTTTTTAAAATATTTACGGAAATTTAGTTTGAAATGCTTGTTTTTTGGCTAATCTAGTGATGTAATAGCTTATACGTAAGTTTAATAGGATGAATTTAGCCGAAAATCTTGCGAACCTATGAAAAAAGTGGTAAAAAGAATATGTGCTTATTTGGAGAGGAGAATTGAACAATGAACAAAACAGAACTAATCAGTGCAGTTGCAGAAAGTTCAGAACTATCTAAAAAGGATGCAACAAAAGCTGTTGACGCAGTATTTGAAGCTGTTCAAAATGCATTAAGTAGCGGAGATAAAGTACAATTAATCGGATTCGGTAACTTCGAAGTTCGTGAGCGTGCAGCTCGTAAAGGCCGCAACCCACAAACTGGTGAAGAAATCGAAATCGCAGCAAGCAAAGTACCTGCATTCAAACCAGGCAAAGCTCTTAAAGACGCAGTTGCTGGTAAATAATTTTACATAATTCCTGCGTAAATGCCCCTCAGAGACGAGTCTCGAGGGGTTTTTCTGTGCCTTTTAGATTTGTTCCCTATACAAATTGCTAGATTATCAAAAATGAGAGTTTGACGCACCTCCGCCGACGTGGGAAAATAAAGGTATCGATTTTATAAAGGTAGTGAAGGGATGCAGAAGAAAGTCAATTGCTTAAGATGCAAACATTTTTACACCACATGGGATCCGAAATTTCCTCGTGGATGTCGCGCGTTCAATTTTAAGACGCAGGCGATGCCTTCGGTTACTGTGTTTAGGTCCTCCGGGGCAGATTGTATGAAGTTTGAAGAAAAGCAACTAAAAACTAAGCAGAAACCTTCCTGCAACGTAGATATCCGGGCATAGGAGTTGAAATTTGTGAATATATCATTAGGTAAGATCTTAGATAAAATGCAGCAGGAATTGCAGTCTGCGAAGAGTGAAGCGAGTGAACAAAAGGTGAGAGAGCGGTTAATGGCGATTCGGACTTTATGTGACCTTGTTTTGGATGAGGCTCCAACTGAAGTGAGACGCGTCGAGGCTGTGCCAGTGCAGCAAATGCAACTGGCTGTGCAGCCAATTCAGGCAATGCAACCAACAACGATTCAAAACACAGCGAAATTAAAAGAAGACGATGCAAACGGAGACTCTCTATTTGATTTTTAAGTGGAGTATCTCTTTTTTTGTCGTGTTATTTTGGTTTGGACCGATATATTGAAAGTTTGGGTCGATATCTGGCTGTAATCGACCGATATATATGGAAAAAGGGTCGATATCCTTTAAAAGTGATGTAATGCCAAAATAAAAACACCCCCAATGGAAGCTAACCTTGGAGGTGTTGAAGGAAGTTTTCTCTTTTTTTATAAAGTTCATGGGCGGTTTCGATACTGCAGCGTTCAAATCGAATCATTCCGCCGGGTGGCAGCTGGGCAATTTTATAAATATCAACCGATATAACGGTTGCGATTCGGGGGTATCCTCCAGTTGTTTGTCGATCGGCTAATAAGATGATGGGTTCGCCATTACTTGGCACCTGAATGCCACCGAGCGGGATAGCGTCGGATGCAATTTCGGTCTTGTCTATATGCTGTAAAGGAATTGCCCCTTTTAATCTGTAGCCCATTCGGTCCCCTTGGACAGCCCTGAAATAATCTGAGAAAAATTGCTCGATAGCATCATTTGTAAAATGATCTTCATGGGGTCCCGCAATGGCACGTACTGTTACTTCTTTTCTGAACCTAGGAATTAGGTGGCGCGCGAGCCCTGTATTTTTTCGAAAGGTACTATTAGTTCCGTAAAGAATATCTCCATCTTTGATTTCTGTTCCAAGCTTTGCCTTCGCATAAAAAGACTTACTTCCGAGTACTTCCTCAGCCTCAAAACCACCAGCAACCGCTAAGTATGCGCGTGTACCTGTGACGGGTTTGCCAAACCGAATCATATCGCCTTTTTTCACGACAAAGGATTTCCATAGTGGGGCTTTGTTTCCGTTCACAGTCATGCTTAAGTCAGCACCGCAAACAGCAATAGAAATCGTGTCTACCTCTACTCTTAATGTTGGTCCAAGCATGGTGATTTCGAGTACTGCCTCCCCCCTTGGATTGCCGACAAGGATATTCGCAAGCTGGCTTGAAAATGAATCCATCGCGCCACTTGTGACGACTCCAAATTGCTGGTAGCCATAGCGACCTAAGTCCTGAAATGTGGTATAGAGCCCTTTTTTAAGGACGGTAAAAAGTGGTTGTCCCATTTTGATCACCTGATTGCCTTAATGGTAATGCCTTCTTTGGTTAGTGCATGACGTAAATCTTTTACAAATTCTAGAGCATGAATGTTGTCACCATGAACGCAAATCGAGTCCGCTTTGATGGGGATGACTTCGCCAGTAATCGTTTGGACAGTTTGCTCTTTCACCATTTGCAGGACTTGCTTGATGGCGGCGTTGCTGTCATGAATAACTGCGTTTGGCTGAGTCCTTGGCGTTAAGGTTCCGTCGGGTTGATAGGTTCGGTCAGCAAACACTTCAGAGACGGTTTTAAGGCCCTGTGCCGCCCCAGCCGCTATCAGCTTGCTGCCAGCAAGTCCGTATAGTGCCAGTTCTGGGTCAAAATTTGCGATGGCCCTTGCGATAGCCTCTGCTAGACTTGTGTCGACCGCAGCCATGTTATATAGGGCACCGTGTGGCTTTACGTGAGTGAGCTTAACATCATGCGGTTGGCAAAAGGCAGAAAGAGCGCCGATTTGATAGAGAACGAGATCATAGACGTCAGAAGCCGAAACAGCCATGGCTCTCCTGCCGAACCCGACAAGGTCCTGGAATCCCGGGTGAGCCCCGATGGCAACGCCATATTTTTTCGCAAGCAGGACGGTTTGATTCATCACATGGGGGTCGCCAGCGTGAAATCCGCAAGCAATGTTGGCACTCGAAATATGTGGTAAAACCTGCTCGTCATTGCCAATTTTATAGGCGCCAAAGCTTTCTCCTAAATCACAATTTAGATCAATTGTTTTCAATGTTTTTCACCTCGACCTTGTATAAATCTTCTTTTACTAGACTCTCAATCTCCTTGTATTCACCAGCCGATATTGGCATAAAACGTAGAAAGTCCCCTGCTTGTAACAAAAATGGATCTTTCTTTTCAGGATCAAATAAGGATACCGGGGTTCTCCCGATGAGATTCCACCCTCCCGGTGACTCGAGCGGGTAAATTCCTGTTTGGTCACCGCCGATGCCCACTGCCCCTTTGGGAACTTTTAGTCTGGGATTGGAAAGACGTGGTGTGGCAAGCCTCTTTGGAAGCCCTTTTAAATAAGGGAAGCCCGGTAAAAATCCAATCATATAAATGAGATAGTCGACACTGCTATGTATGGAAATGACCTCTTCGGTTGATAGCCCAGACCTGAGCGCCACATTCTCAAGGTCTTCGCCATCGTAACAGGTTGGAATCAGGACTACCTTTTTAGGTGAATCTGTAGCCTCTATAGAAATATTAATACAAATCTCAGAAACCTGCTTAGACAGATTTTTAAAAGATGTGAGAATGGGATTATAGTAAACGGTGATTGATTGAAAGGCGGGGACAAGTTCAACGACCCCTTGTATATTCATTTTTTCAATTTGTTTGGTAGTTTGCTGGATTTGGCGCTGTAAGGTCCCGGATGCGTGCTCCTTAAAGAAAATCTGCAAGGCCATATCTCCAACCGGTAAAATCGTATAGTCCATGTTAAAACCCCCTTGTGGTATAGGTCTTACTACTATCTTATAACGAATATGGTAAAATAAAAATTGGAATTTCGAAAAAGGATGGAGAATACGAATGAAACTATTTTTAATATTGGGAGCGATTAACGCGTTTTTGGCGGTTGCGCTTGGTGCGTTTGGTGCTCATGGATTAGAAGGAAAGATTGCCGAAAAGTATTTGAAAACATGGAACACTGCGGTTCAATATCAAATGTTTCATGCGATTGGCTTGTTTGTAGTGGCATTTTTAGCGGACAAGTTTTCACAAGTGAGCCTTATTACGACGGCTGGATGGAGCTTGTTCGTCGGTATTATTTTATTTTCAGGAAGCTTGTACGTTTTAAGTGTATCTGGAATTAAAATCCTTGGTGCGATCACACCACTTGGCGGTGTAGCCTTTTTACTAGGCTGGGTGTTACTGATGGTGGCTGCAGTAAAACATCTATAATGAGAAAAGCTCAAGGTGCCCCAATTCAAGCTAAGGACAGGCACGTCCTGTGCCTAACGCTTGAATCCTTGCCGTCCTAGCAGAGGCGACAAGCATAAGAAAAGCGCTGACAGAAGGTGCATTTTACCTTCCGAAGCGATTAGCTTAGACCAGAGAGCCGATGGCACCTGAAGCTAGACAACATTAATACAAAAAGGAGTGTCCGCTGACACTCCTTACTTGTTTATCTAGGTGGGTAATTTACTAACCCCTGACCTGCTGCTCCGGAAAATGGATATTGATACTCAATTTCCTCGTTGAATGTAATATATTGTAAGTACACCATTAACAGGAGATAGCGCATACCAGTTTGCGGGTCACTTAAAATGATGTGGTCGCGTCCTGCTGCTTCAATCAAACCCTTGAATACCTTTGGTTGGCTCGTGTTATCAAAGCCCATGTAAACAGTCGCAAGCTTTCCTTTGTTTAGGCGCAGAATGTTTTCAATATAGGATTCTTGTAGCGGCAACATACCTGGTACATTTTCTGCAATGCCGCCCGTTTGTGGGAATTGCGTTGGCATAGTTGGCATCGCAAATCCACCTTGCATCATTTGTTGCCGTTGGTCTGGATACCCATAGGCATACCCAAATTGATTTGGATCCACATAGCCGCCATACTGACCATAGCTTTGAGGATTATACCCGTAAGCCGCATAGGGATTTTGATTTGCTTGATTGTCATTACTCAATGTAAGCCCTCCTCAGAGTGTAAATGTTTTAATCTCTTTCTAATAAGGCAGTGTCTTAGAATACGCCAGGACAGTCATCCTGTGTAGGCTGGTAGAAGCAGTGCGCTTTATACCTTCCTACGTTCCACTGGTTAAACCATTGTGCGGGACAATTTTCCGGTGGTTCAAAAAACCACAACGAAAATTTTGCAGGATGAAATCTCTCACCCTTTAATACCCTTCGTGCTAGTTCGATTTCGTGCGGTCGTGGGGCCTGATAAAAATAGCCCTTTTGAGTTGCTTCAAAGCCCCCTGGATTTTGAAAGACCATTTTTCGGATAGAGGTAATATCCCTAAAATCCAGACAACGGGCCATCGCGCGATTGACCCCAACATTACCTACCAAAAGCATTCCTTGCTTACCTTCACTTTCAGCCTCAGCACGCATTAGCCTTGCTAACAGCTTTACATCTTCCTCCGTGTGCGCTACTACTGCCATCTTTTCACCTCACTTACAACAATGTTAAAAGTCTCCTTTATTAACGTATTGTTGAGGTGAAAAATGGGTTCTACTTTTTGATTATTTTTTGGGATTATTCATTAGACCACTGGTGGATGTATTTTGTAGATTCATCATTGCATTGTATGTGTGAGGAAAAAGGATTATGAATATAGGATGAAAAAAAAGAGAGGAGGCCCCTCTCTTTTTAAGAAAAAATGTATTAGTTGATGTGTAATAACTGTGGAATTTTCTCTTCAGTTAAAATGTTTCCTACGAAGAATGCTCCGAATTCACCGTAGCGTGCACTTACTTCGTCAAAGCGCATTTCATAGACAAGCTTCTTGAATTGAAGCACATCGTCTGAGAATAGGGTTACGCCCCATTCGTAATCATCGAAGCCGACTGAGCCAGAGATGATTTGTTTTACGATTCCGGCATATTGACGGCCAATCATCCCGTGGCTTCGCATAAGCTCCTTGCGATCTTCCATAGAAAGCATGTACCAGTTGTCATTGCCTTCACGGCGCTTGTCCATTGGATAGAAGCACACGTATTTGTTTTTCGGCAGAATTGGATATAAGCGTCCGCGTACATAAGGGTTTTGGTATGGATCCTCACTGCTTTCGCCTGCCACATAGTTACTTAATTCGACAACAGATACATAAGAATATGTAGGGATTGTGTATTCAGCAAGCGTTGTTTTGTTGAATTCGTTTTCGATTTCATTCAATTCTTCCATCGTTGGACGAAGGATCATCATCATGAAATCAGCTTTTTGACCAACAATTGTGTATAATGCATGACTTCCTTGGTTTTCTGTTTGAGTATTGTTCCACTTTTCCACTAAACCAAGAAATTCTTGGATTGCTGCTTGGCGCTCGTCATTTGAAAGAGTCTTCCAGGATGCCCAATCAATAGAGCGGAAATCATGAAGGCAATACCAGCCATCAAGTGTTTTTGCTGCTTCAGCCATAACTATCACTCCTTAATTAAAGGTTATATGTATATTCAAACACTACTATATCACAGTTTCCCCTATAGCCAAGTTAGTAAACTCGGAACAATTCTGTGAACAAAAATGAAAGTGAGTAATTTGTCAGGTTGTTGGGAAAATTGAAGATAGTGTCATAATACTGTCACAGGGTTTCTAAGGCTTTTTGGTTTTCATTTTGTGAAAAAAGCCGTATCCTTATGGTTGGCAGTTTTGCAGGGTGAGAATCCCGATTACATAAACCACATTTTTATCATGCAATACAAGGAGGAAATAGTAGTGAGCGATTTATTTACTCAATTAAAAGAAAAGGTATCTGGAAAGGACATGAAAATTGTATTTCCAGAAGGACTAGATGAACGTATTTTAACAGCGGTGAGCCGTTTAGCAAGTGAAAAGGTACTTGTGCCAATTGTAATTGGTGAAAAATCTGCGGTTGAAAGCAAAGCGATGGAAATAGGTGTTTCACTTGAAGGTGTCGAAATTTACGATGCTCATACATACCCAGAGTTCGAACAGCTCGTCGCTTCATTTGTGGAAAGACGTAAAGGGAAAGCAACTGAAGAAGATGCACGTAAAATCCTTAAGGATGAAAACTACTTTGGAACAATGCTCGTGTACACTGGCAAAGCGCACGGCCTAGTAAGTGGTGCAGCACATTCTACAGCAGATACCGTCCGTCCTGCTCTTCAAATCATTAAAACAAAGCAAGGTGTGAAAAAGACTTCTGGTGTGTTTATCATGGTTCGTGATGATGAGAAATATGTATTCGCCGATTGTGCGATCAATATTACACCAGATAGCCAGGATTTAGCGGAAATCGCGATAGAAAGCGCAAATACTGCGGACATGTTTGATATCGAACCAAGAGTTGCTATGCTCAGCTTTTCAACTAAGGGATCCGCGAAGTCGCCTGAAACGGAAAAAGTAGTAGATGCGGTAAAAATCGCAAAAGAAATGAATCCTACTTTAGTGTTGGACGGAGAATTCCAATTTGATGCAGCGTTTGTTCCATCTGTTGCCAAGAAAAAAGCGCCAGATTCCGTAATCAAGGGTGACGCTAATGTATTTGTTTTCCCGAGCCTAGAAGCGGGTAATATCGGATACAAAATCGCGCAGCGTCTTGGAAATTTTGAAGCGGTCGGTCCAATTTTACAGGGCTTAAATCAGCCGGTAAACGACCTTTCACGCGGATGTAATGAAGAAGACGTGTATAAGCTAGCCTTGATAACAGCCGCGCAAGCTTTATAGGAAATGAAAAATGGCCATGTTGCGAGCATGGCCATTTCTTGTGGTTGTATTTTTGCTAGTGGGAGTATTTTGGGGATAGTGGCAGTAAATTTCAAATAGTGACATTAAATCTAGATTAGTGACAGTATTTTTGAAATAGTGACAGTAATGAGCCTGGGCACACCCGTCTAAGCTACAAATTTACATTCCCCAATCCATTTTTAATACATTTTTAAGAATCTCAACCTGTTCGTCCCCGATTTTTTGTGCAAGTTGCTTTTCAATCTTCATTTTAAGAGCCTCATTTTTCTCGTAGCAATCATCACCAAATGGTGTTAGCTCTATCCGTTTTTCCTTTTTATTGTTTTCAACATCCATTACATTGACGAGCCCTTTTGCTCTTAAGTTTTTGATAAATTTATGAGTAGCCTGCCTTGAGATGTCTACATTCTTTGATACATATGCTATCGTTGTTTGCTTTTTATAGATTCTTGACATAATGTACCATTCAGAATTTGAAATCGAGAAGTCGCTCGTCTCGTTCCACAATTTTTCAGCAAGATAGCGAAGTTGGTTATGTCTTTCACTTAATGTGTCTAGTAAATCTAGACTATCTAGTTTTTGGTCCATACGTTTCACTTCCACATTTTTTAATCGCTATAACTATACAAAAGGAAAACACCAATGTCAACTAGGTTGACATTTTACGAAATTTAAGGTATAATGAACATAGTCAACTAAGTTGACAATTCGCTGATAGGAGACTGGTAAAATGTTTAATATTGGGGATTTAGTAATCTATTCAACAATGGGGATTTGTCGAATAAATGACATATGTGAGAAAACATATGCTGGTACGACTCGGAATTATTATATAATGCACCCGATTGAAGATGAGACATTAATTATCCAAAACCCAGTGGATAATAAGAAAATTATGATGAAAAAAATCATTGGTAAAAACGAGGCGGAGGAAGTTTTAGAATCCTTCAAACTACCAGGAATTCAGTGGATTGAAAACGGAAATGAGCGGAACAGAACCTATTCCGATATAGTTTCATCGGGTGATAGAAGAGAAATTTCAAACATTATTAATACGTTAATGTGTAGAAAGTTTGAACTTGAATTGGAAGGTAAGAAAGTAAGTGAACATGACCGTAAACTTCTCCTTCATAATCAGAAAATATTGTTCAAAGAGTTGGCCATTACTTTGGGTACAACAGTTGATGCAATAACGAAAAAAATAAATAGAATTATTAGCTTCAAGATGAGTAAATCTTCACCACATGAGGTAGCGAAATATATTAATTAAGAAAATGAATAGAAATAAACTTTAAAACTGGGCTATTAAGGCTCTTTTTTTATGATTTAATTACAGTAGAGTTGTGCATCGTTTTTAGAACAATCTCCGGAATATGTTATAATAAGGTACTTTTACGTAATAGGAGTATGCAGTATGACCGAAAGTCTTTTACACCAGCCGAGCTGGCGGATTATTGATCAATCAAGTCTAGGCTATCAATTTGATGCGTTACAATCGTTTGCGATAGACGATACGCTTTGTTTGTTTATAGGAAAAGGCGAGTCACCTGCAACTGCACGGTCATGGGTTCACCATCAGACCATTGTGCTTGGGATTCAGGATACGAAATTGCCCTTTCTTGATGAGGGGGTAGAGCTTCTTGAATCAATGGGATATCGTGTGATTGTACGAAATTCAGGTGGACTAGCAGTGGTGCTTGATGAGGGAGTGCTAAACATTTCGCTTATTTTTCCTGAAACGGAAAAAGGAATTGATATCAACCGCGGCTACGATACGATGCTTGAGCTGATTCGAAAAATGTTTGAGGGATATGAAGTAGACATCATAGCACGTGAAGTTGTCGGTTCGTATTGTCCAGGCAGCTATGATTTAAGTATAGATGGGAAAAAGTTTGCAGGGATATCCCAGCGCCGCCTTCGCAATGGGGTGGCTGTGCAGATTTATTTAGGTGTGACCGGAAGTGGTTCTGAGCGAGCGGAAATCATTCGACGATTCTATGAGGTGGGGCTGCAGGGGGCAGAGACGAAATTTGTCTATCCGGATGTGGAGCCAGAGACGATGGCGTCCCTAGCAGAATTGATTGACCCAAACCTGACCGTACAAACCGTCATGCTGCTACTGCTTCAGACACTAAAAAACGAAAGTGAACATATCTTCGCACAACCGCTATCCGAAGAAGAAATGCCGTTATTTGAACAGAATTTCTTGCGAGTGCTTGAGCGGAATAATAAAGTGTTATAAGGATCCAGGGGGACGGTTCTCCTGGTTCTTTTTTATGGGAAAAATGGCGGTGCGCAAGTAATTGCGTGATAGCTGGACGTAAATGCGCGTTAATTTTGCTAATTGCGCTATAGTCGGTAGAAATTGGGTGTGGATTCCGAAATATGCGTCTAGACTTGGGTATTAGCGTCAAATCCCAAATTATGCGTCAGGTTTTAAATATTTGCACCGAATCCCGGATATATGCGTCAAATTTCGAATATTTGCGTCAAATCCCAAATATATGCGTCAGGTTTCAAATATTTGCACCGAATCCCGGAAATATGAGTCTAATTCTGAATAATTGCACCGAATCCCGAATTTATACGTCAATTTTCGAATATATGCGTCGAATCCCCGATATTTGCATCTATACCAACAAATGTGACCAGCCCGAATATTACACGTTAAAGTTCCTGCAATATTGATACCAATCCTTCATTCCTTGCGTCTTATATTATAAGTATCTTCTGAAAATAACATTTATGGTAGGCTATAGGTAGGTATTCCTATTTTTTACAAATTGGTAATCGGGTAAGGGGGGATTTGGTTGCTTAAGAGATTAAAAGTTATTAGTGGGCGTGATGTGATATCGGTTCTATATTTCGGGCTTGTTGTCCTTGGGATTGCCTATTTTTTAGGGAATGGAGATGTTTCGAAGTTTTTCTCAACGATAAAAACGGTGCTGCCAGCTTCAGAAAGCGTGGATACGATCAAACAATTTATTAGCAATATCCAAACAGAGGGAAGTCTTGGTGCAACGAAAAACAAGGAACCGTTCGAACAAATCGTCCTCGAATATTTTCCAAGAAGCTTTTCGGTGATTGCGACAGCCATTTTGTTAGCGATTACCTTAGGGATGGCAAAGGGAATTTTTGATTATCGAAACCGGTATACATACTTGAATTTTTTAGGGACAGGCGTAACCTCAATCCTTAATTCTTTACCTGACTTTTTTATGATTATCGTGCTCCAATGGGTGATTTTGATCCACTTTAATTTTATTGATTTTTTTGGTCATGACCAGTGGTTTAACTTTATTCTGCCAGGGCTTCTTGTGTCCTTATACCCGATGATGTATTTTGCTAGAATCACCTTTACGGCCCTCGCTAATGAGGATGGGGAGATGTATATCCAATATGCTCGTGCAAAGGGGTTGGCAGAAAGGTTCGTCATCCATAAACATATCCTGAAAAAGTGCTTCCGCCCGATCTTACAGCATCTTGGCGTTGTCATGACCTATGTCGTTTCAAATCTATTAATTGTCGAATGGTTGATGGAATATAAGGGTGCGGCTTGGCGAATGATGGTGTCGATCAAACGGCTAGATCCAAGTCCAGAGAATCAGCCATATATGGACTTTCCGGAAATAGGATTGATCGTAGAGTTTTCATTCTGTTTTGTCGTCTTACTATTAATCACGCAAATTGTTTCTGTGATTTGGCAAAACAAGTACGAGGTCGAAAAGCGTAATATTTGGACACAAACCACAAAAGTGGTTTTTCGATATGTATTTATTTGGTTGTTCGTGCTTTTTATTATTTCGTACTTAAAGCCAGGATCTTAGGGAGGAGGAGAGCTCATGAAAAATTGGTCGCTTTGGACAGGTTTAGCCCTGTTCGCATTTGTGTTATTTATAAGCTTTATTGGACCACATTTACCATTTATTGATGATACTCTTCCCGAACACCGAATGAGATTTTACGAAGATGGCGAAATTGGACGAGCGCCGTTTCCGCCTTCCCTGGAAGACCCACTAGGAACAGACCGTGAAGCTGGAGACATATTAAGTATGCTGGTGAACGGCGTAAAGGACACGTTAAAAATTATTGTGTTGATTACATTGATACGATACGTTATTGCGATTCCGATAGCATTTTTAGCTTCCACGAAAAAAGGAATTGCCTACATGGTATCAAATGGTTGGTACTCCTTGTTTGGAAGTATCCCAACGATTTTTGCAGCGATTATGCTATTGGAAATCATTCCGACTGGTGCCTTCGGAAATGATGTGTATGCAAAGGTCCTCTTGATTGCACTTATCGAAGTCGGACGGGTTAGCTATATTTTTTCCCATGAAATTTATGAGGTGTCTCAGAAAGAGTTTGTGCAGGCCAGTGTGACCGTGGGCAGCACTCCATTTCAATTATCGGTTATCCACTATTTACCTACGATTTCAAAAAGCTTAGTTGTGAACTTTTTTAATGATTTGGCACGGGTGACTTTATTACTGGGGCAGCTTGCTTTGTTTGAATACTTTATTGAGCACGTGATTGTCTATATTCCAGGTGGTGGGACTTTTCTAGATGAATCTGGATATTACTCAGTGACTGGATTGTTTGACTGGCCAGGGCTATTGTCAGCAGCTAGGTATGAAGTCATGAAGGCTGTGTGGATTCCATTAGCACCAGCAGCTGCTTTAACCTTGCTCCTACTTACATTCCAATTGTTGAGCGAAGGGTTCAGAAAGTTGTTTGAAAGACAGACGTCGATTGAAAAACATAGTGCAGTGAGACGTTGGGCTGAACGAGCTGGTGAGGCATTTGTGACTAGTAAAATGGCGGGAGCAGTGACGCTGGTTGTGTTTGTGGTAGCACTTGGTGCAGTTGTAGTAACTGGTACTATGAAAAACTCAACCGAAGTTGATGCACCAGCCAAGGAAGAGATTCAGGAATCCAATGAAGATGACCTATTTGGTGATGGAAAATATGTGCTTGAAAATGGTCGAGTTGTAGCGACAACGGTTGCAACCACTACAAAAGGTGGGTTTTACGATAGATTAGACCACCTTGAACTCTATATGGAAAAGATATCAGATCGGGATTACGAGACCGATGCCTTAATGCTAAAATGTAGAACAATCGGAGCGGGACGTTGTGAAAAACCTATGATTACTTTTAAAGAACCTGTTGACACAGTGGAGGAAGCGTATCTGCTATTGGCAGATCATTTGCCGACGGATGCAGTGATTGAAAATGAGTTTCAAGATAATGAAAATAAATATATTTACAATCTACAAAGTTCCCTCTTGGAACAAAGCTATTCATATGTTGGTATTCGTGGGATGGCAGTAATCTTTCATATAACACCAGAAAAAAGTATTGAAAAAGTAGAAATAAATTGAAGGTAGTAACCATTGGTAAAACAAAACCCCTGCGCATTTGTATAAGCAAACAGCCAGGGGTTTATCTAATTTATTCCGCCATCTTCTCCAAATTTCCATTTCGGTCCATTTTAAAGGAAGTGGCCGGACGTTCCTCTTCTTCAAATAAGACGAGCTTTCGTGCACGGTTCATGATCTTCATTAATGTTTCGTAATCCTCTTGGATGTTCACTGCGCTTTGCTCAAGATGAGAAATTTTCTTTTGGAGTTCTTCGTTTTTACGCAGTATCTCATTCTTTTCTTTTTTCAATCTCTCATTCTCGGATTTCAGTGCTTCAATTCCAAGACTTGTATTGCCCATGGATTGAAGATAGGAAATCACCGAATCAATCGTCATTGACGGTCTAGCAGTAGCGTACTGCGGTGTCTTAACGTCCTGTCGAACACTAATAGATTCAGATGTAAATAGCGGCAACTCGTCCGCAAATTCCTCGAGATTTGGAGTTGGTGGTGTATACAAAAGCTGCTTTTTCACAGGCTGGTTTTTACCAAGTGCACGCTGACGTTGTTTACGGTGCTTTTTCGCAAGCTGGAGGTCCTTCTCGTAACTATGGCGCACTACCGCATTCCAGCGGAATCCACATGCAGCAGAGGTGCGGTTTAATTTGTCACCAACCTCTTCAAATGCGTTTAATTGTGTACTACCCTCTCTTACGTGTTTTAATACAGTTTCAGCTAATAAGAGGTCATTTTCTTCTGTCCAAGCGTCTTGTCTTTCCTTCATATTCGTTCATCTCCCAATATATGTTTGTTTGCGTTAGGTTATTACATATATTGGTCAATAGATTCAAACTTTATACAAAAAACATAAAAGGATAGTAGATTAATTTTATTCAGCACGGGGCTGAATAAAATTAAAGCCTCTGGCGGATGCCACAGATTTTCAAAGGTAACTTTTCGCGCCTAAGATCAAAGCCTAAGAACGCCACTTCCTGTGGCAACGTCTTTGTGACCCACATCGTGTGGGCCTAAAAAATCTGGGCGCAAATACGCCAAGGCGTATTTGATTCTAAAAATATTTCAAAATAACAAACTCGTACTTGTGGAGATTTTTTGAAACTTATTCCGTTCCCTTGCAATGGCATGGTGGACGGGGTAAAATACGCTATAGTGATTTTTACTCATTTAACCGGTACATACCGAAAAATATATAGCAAAAACGCCCCAGACTATTTCATGAAGGGATTGTACACAAAATGGCAAATGAATTTCGCATTTGTGATGATTGCCAAGCAACCAATATTAGTACCTTAGTTCCACGCCTAAAGGAAGTTGATGGTGAAGCAGCAATTGACATCCGCTGCCAATCATACTGTGGCCCTGGCAGAAAAAAATCATTCGCATTTGTTAACAATCGTCCAGTATCAGCTCCAACAGAAGACGAATTAATTGAAAAGATTGAAAAGAAGCTGAAAAAGGACTAATATCGCCTTTCTCTCCCAGGAGAAAAGGTTTTTTTTATTTTTGAGCAGGATATAAAATCTTACCATGTTTTTAACTAATTACATTGTCAATCTACGTCCATCTCCAGCGCCTAGCCCCTCGAGGTCACAAGCCAATCCATCAAGAAGGTCAAAGAGCAACCTTCTAGCCGGCTCGTCTTGTGCTTGTCAGACTTGCACAGGATGTGCTGACATCGGCGTTTGCCACAGGACGTGGCAGTAGTTAGTCGATGTTCCTCTGTCAAGGCGCTTGCGCATTTGGTTTTTGTCGAAAAATTTTCCAACCATTGATATGACTTGGCTAAAGCCGATTTATGGAGAATTTTAGGTTTTTTTGTCTAAGATAAAAATATATAATAATAGCATGCCAGTATGGAAGAGGTTGAATACATGACAAATTCCAATGGGAAATTAAGTGAAGAGAAGGTTTTTAAAGACCCTGTACATCGATATGTGCATGTTCAGGATCGAGTGATTTGGGAACTCGTTGCAACATCGGAGTTCCAAAGACTTCGACGGATCCGCCAATTAGGGACCACCTATTTTACCTTTCACGGGGCGGAGCATAGTCGTTTCAACCATTCATTAGGTGTATATGAAATTGTCCGAAGAATAATCGATGATGTGTTTCGTGATCGACCATTTTTAAATGAAGAGGAACGGCTTTTATGCCTATGTGCGGCACTTCTGCATGACCTTGGCCACGGACCATTTTCACATTCATTTGAAAAAGTATTCCATTATGATCATGAGGAATTTACACAAGCAATCATCGTTGGGGACACCGAGGTAAATCGAGTCCTTATGCAAGTTGGAGACGACTTTCCGAAAAAAGTGGCCGAAGTGATTGCAAAAACATATAAAAATAAATTAGTTGTCAGTCTCATCTCCAGTCAAATTGATGCAGACCGTATGGATTATTTATTGCGCGACGCGTATTTTACGGGAGTTAGCTACGGGAACTTTGACATGGAGCGAATTTTGCGTGTCATGAGACCGCAGGAGGACCAGGTTGTTTTTAAAAGCAGCGGGATGCACGCGGTTGAAGATTATATTATGAGCCGATACCAAATGTATTGGCAGATCTATTTCCATCCGGTTACCCGGAGCGCGGAGGTTATTTTAACGAAAATCCTCCATCGCGCCAAACAGCTTTACAAGGAAAACTACGAATTCCAAACGACTCCTGTCCATTTTATCTCGATTTTTGAAGATAAACTGACTGTAAAGGATTATGTGAAGTTAGATGAAGGAGTATTTTCCTTCTATTTTCAGGTTTGGCAGGATGAAAATGATGCGATTTTAAGTGACCTTTGCCGTCGTTTTCTTAATCGCAATCTGTTTAAGTATGTGGAGTTTGATCCAGGTTCACAAATGATGAAGATGATGGAGTTGAGGACGCTTTTTGAGGAAGCGGGGATTGACCCGACTTATTATTTAGTAGTCGATTCATCATCTGATTTGCCGTATGATTTTTATCGGCCGGGCGAGGAAGAGGAACGACTTCCAATTAACCTATTGATGCCAAATGGTGAAATCCGCGAATTATCGAGACAGTCTGAAATTGTGGATGCGATATCCGGCAAAAGGCGAACGGATCATAAGCTTTATTTTCCACAGGATTTGATTGAAAAACTACCAGATGACCGTAAAGTGAAACAGAAGATAAAGGAAGTACTAGGTATTTTGTAAGGAGATGAAGGGGTTTTGTTAACAGAACATGCAAAAGTAATGAAGGCATTCGCTGCTGCAGGGGAAATTACAGGTCGAAAGAAGCTTCAAAAAATGATTTATATCGCGAAAAAAATTGATTATCCATTTTACGAAAAATACAATTTCCATTTTTACGGGCCCTATTCAGAGGAGTTAACTTTACGTGTGGAGGAGCTTTGCAATCTAGGATTTTTAGATGAAGTGAAAGAAAAAAAGGGCGGCTATTATCAGTATCGTTACTCATTGACTGAAAAAGGTGAGCAGTTTTTAGGACACTATCAATTGGACATGCCTCCACTAGATGATTGTATGCAGGCTTTAAATGATCAAAGTGCGCGCTTTTTAGAGCTCGTTTCGACAGTTTTATACTTTGAAGGACTTGAAAAAGCTGAGGTCAAAGAAAAGGTATTTACATTAAAAGCAAAGCAACGTTATACAGAAGTAGAGGTAGAAGAGGCTTATCAATATATTGATTCTCTTCGCAATCAGACTAAACATTAAAAGTAAAACTCGGCAGCTTAAATTCTGCCGAGTTTTTGCGTAGTCCAGTTCCAGCGCCTAGCCCCTCGAGGTCACAAGCTGTTCCGTTAAGAAGGTCAAAGGGCAACCTTCTTAGACGACCCATCTTGTGCTGGTCGGACTTGCACAGGAAGTGCTGACATCGACGTTCGCCACAGGACGTGGTGGTACTTAGTCGATGTTCCGCTACAAGGCGCTTGCACATTCTGTTTTAGTGAGGTAAATACGCGAGTTGGTAGAAAAACAGAACTGCAAACAGATAAACAAGCGGGTGAACCTCTCTCCATTTTCCTCTGACAACCTTCATCAGCGGGTATGAAATAAAGCCTAAGGCAATCCCGGTTGCGATACTTGAGGTAAGCGGCATACTTAGGATGATTAAAAATGCCGGAAAGGCTTCATCGATCTCATTCCACTTGATGTCCTTTATGCTGCCCATCATCAACGATCCCACAATGATTAAGGTTGGCGCAGTAATGGCAGCAATCCCAGAAACAGCACTTACTAACGGTCCGAAAAAGGCAGCTAGTATAAAGAGAATCGCAACGGTAACCGAGGTTAAACCCGTTCTTCCACCTGCAGCTACCCCTGTGGACGATTCAATATAAGCGCTAGTGGGGCTTGTTCCAAACATCGCTCCAACCGTTGTGCCCACTGAATCAGCAAGCAGAGCTTGTCTAGCACGCGGCATCACATTCCCTTTCATTAGCCCAGCTTGCTCTGCAACCCCAATCATCGTTCCCGTTGTATCAAAAATAGTCACGAGTAAAAAGGAGAAGACAACAGCGTATAGGCCGTACTGAATCACATCACCGATTGCGGCAAATGGATTTGCGATAATTAATCCTTCAGGAAGAGACGGCGAATTAACAAATCCTTCTTTAAACTCAAGCTGTCCAGTAAAATAAGCAATAATGGCAGTGATGATCATTCCGAAAAATAAGGCACCATTTATGTTGCGTGACAGGAGAATAAGTGTAATAGCTAATCCAACCAGTGCTAAAAGGACTGGTGGCGAATGTAAATCACCTAGAGTCACTAAATTTGTTGGGTGTGCGGTAATAATTCCAGTAAGCCGCAGGCCAATAAAGGCAATAAATAAACCAATACCTGCAGTGATTCCGTGCTTTAGGTTTGGCGGGATTGCCTCAATTAATTTTTCCCGAAACGGCGTTAACGATAAAATCACAAAAATGATACCAGCCACAAATACAGCAGCAAATGCTGTATGGTAGGTGATGTTTTCATTTGCACCAACAACCGAATAAGCAAAAAAGGCATTTAACCCCATCCCAGGAGCGATTGCAATTGGATAATTCGCAAATAATGCCATCCATAGTGTCCCAACGATAGTTGCGATAATCGTTGCTAAAAAGACCTGCTCAAACGGAACACCTGCATCTGATAAAATAACGGGGTTTACGACAACAACATACACCATTGTTAAAAAGGTTGTAATCCCTGCTAGTACTTCCTTTCTTACGTTCGTATTCAACTCTGATAATTTAAACATCGTTTATGTACCTCCAAAAGGCGAACAATTTAAAAATCCTTTTCTATAATATTCGTTTCTGTTATAGACTTCAAGACATATTTAAAATTGTTTTAGGTTAGTTTTCCCATAAAAGGTGTTTGGGTAGGGTGGAAAATAGTGGATTTCTATTGTTAGGTAAAGGTAAAATTGGGGAGGTAGACTTCTTATAAATGAAGGGGGATATATAAAGATTATGAGAAATTGGTGGTATAGTCTCTATTTTTTAATTATTGGTATCGTGTCATTTTTTACTGGCGAAATCGTAACATATATTATGTTGGCGTTTATTTTATTAAGTTTGAATAATATTAACTCAACTTTGAAAAAGATTTATGAGCAGAACAATGACAGAAAAAATATTGATGTAAAATAGGATTAAAAAAATGGAATTTTTTACAGAATAAAAGGAGGAATGTAACATGACACAGAAAAAAGAGTTGCCGCCCAAATTACACGAAGAGTTATTCAAGGTATCGAAAGCTCGATTCGAGAAAAACATGCAACGCCATGAAGGTTTTGAATGGGCTAAAATCCAGGAAAAGCTGGAAGCCAATCCTGAAAAACTGTGGTCACTAAAAGAAATGGAAAAAACGGACGGAGAACCGGATGTTGTTGGGTATGATGAAAACAAAGACGAATACATTTTCTTTGATTGTTCAGCAGAAAGTCCCAAAGGTCGCAGAAGTGTTTGTTACGACCGTGAAGCACTGGAGTCAAGGAAAAAGCATAAGTCGGAAAATAGTGCGATCGCTATGGTAACTGAGATGGGGATTGAACTATTAACAGAAGAACAATATCGAATGTTGCAGGAAGTTGGTAATTTTGATTTGAAAACGTCTAGCTGGGTGCAAACACCAGCTCATATACGAAAACTCGGTGGAGCAATCTTTTGTGATCGGCGCTATGACACTGTTTTTACGTATCATAATGGAGCAGACTCCTACTATGCAGCACGAGGGTTTCGTGGCTCGTTAAGGGTCTAAAAACAAGGAGGATTGTCCATCATTTGGACAATCCTCATGTTGTATTTATTTTTTTCAATCTCTATTCTTTATCGCTCAAACGTTTGCCGCCCTCAGCGTAATGATTTTTAGTCATTTCCTCAATGAAAACAACAATTTTTTCTTCTGCTGCTCCCGTTGTTTCAGATACAGCAGTTGTTACTTTTTCAACAAGCGCCTTTTTTTGTTCTTCAGTGCGTCCTTCTAGCATTTTAACTGTTACGTATGGCAAGGATAATCTCTCCAATCTGTGATTTCTAAAGCTTTAAAGGATGTCAAAAAGTCGGGTGAATATGACGCAACGAATTTCTTCGTTGGCTTGTTTCTCCGTTGCTCACGTATTAACTGCATACGTTCCGCTACTCAAAACTGCGCCGCCTTGAAATTCTCGGTCCTCTTCATCCTCCTTTTTGAACAATAGTCTAAATGTATTGTATACTGAAAATAACAACTTATCTAGAAAAAGGAGTAATTTGGTGGAACAATTAAGTGGTTTTTTAGCATTTGATTTATCTTTGATACCCTATGTGGTTATCACATTACTAGTTGCATTTACGGTGCATGAATTTGCGCATGCCTATGTGGCATACAAATTTGGTGATGATACGGCGAAACGGCAGGGGAGATTGACGCTAAACCCAATTGCTCACTTGGATCCGTTTGGTACGATTCTTATTTTTCTGGCGGGGTTTGGCTGGGCTCGCCCTGTGCCGGTGAATCGGTTTCATTTTAAAAAGCCAAGGCTTGCTGGAATCCTTGTTTCGGTTGCAGGTCCATTAAGTAACCTGGTCGTTGCGGCGTTTGCTTTGCTCATTTACATTATCCTGATTCGGGTAGGAGTGTTTGCAGCAATACCGGAAACGTTTGGAAAGGGTTTTGAAACGTTCTTCAATCTATTTGTTCGGCTAAACATCGTGCTTTTCATTTTTAATTTACTGCCGTTTCCTCCGCTTGATGGGTATCGCATCATTGAAGACCTTGTGCCAGCGCGAATTCGGCCAAGGTTAACACAATATGAGGGCTTAGGCATTGTGCTATTTTTAGTATTGGTGATTACACCGCTTGGGGATCGTTTTTTATACCCGTTCCTTTATGGAGGAGTCTATGCCATCACGGATATACTCGTTGCGATATTTAGACCAATTCTTCAATTATAAAAAGTGATACTCATATGATAAGATAGTTGGTAATGAGTAAATGGGAAAGGTGGATGTATGGTGGATCAAAATAAGAAAAAAGTTGCTTTTAATATCATTAAAAATGATCCAACAGATGGTCATAAAGGATATGGGATTGGAGCGCTAAGCCTCGAAAATATTTCACCCGTATTCGTTGATATAGAAGATGAAGATGTATTTGTAGACGTCGGTGCAATGCATGCAAGAAGTGTCGTCGAAAAAGGGATTAAATTTCTACCGAATAAAGATGATGTTCCAAACGGAAAGCCTTATTGGCTTGTTTGGGTAACAATTGATCGCAAGGAAGCAGGTCCATACTATGCGGGTGTAACAGCTTGTTACATGACAGTCGATCGTTCGATTCGTCGCGGCTATAAATCATTGCCGGAGCATGTAAATAGAATGGATAAATCGTTAAAACGCCATATTATGATTGATTTTATGGATGATAAATCTAAGAAGCTGTTATCTAATTTCTTAATCAATCACAATAAAGAGATTTGGGAAAACTCTGGTGATGAGTTAAAAGAAGGATTAAAGGTGGAGTAAGGTTTTTTAATTGTGACATTTTAGTGAACAAACGTAGGAAAGCTTGAGCTTTTTTATAAAAATAAAGTACACTAAATTTACAATGTACACACATTGAAGCTAGGACACGCAAAACCCCCAGGACCTATTATGGCCTGGGGGTTTTGCATTTTTTTGAAGATGTTGTTGTCTAAATCAGGTTGCATCCAGCCATAATTGTGACACAAAATTGTTAATTTCAATAAATTGAGTCCAAATGCAGCTCCTATTTCGACACAAATCTAGAAATTTCCTCAATTCGAGTCCGAATAAGGCTTGTATTGCGACACAAGGCAATCATTTTTAGCAAGCTGAGTCCGAATGTAGCTCGTATTGCGACAGAAACCCGGAAGTTTCTTCAATTCGAGTCTGAATAAGGCCTGTATTGCGACACAAGGCAATCATTTTTAGCAAGCCGAGTCCGAATGCAGTCCGTATTGCGACAGAGATCTGGAAATTTCCTCGATTCGAGTCCGAATAGGGCTTGTATTGCGACACAAGGCCATCGTTTTCCTCAAGCCGAGTCCAAATCCAGCCTGTATTACGACACAAAACAGCTAATATCATTTAGTAGTGTCCGAATCGTTGCTTGTCATTGAGGCGGGGTTCCCACTAAGAGCATTTCACACACTAGCATTTGGGACAAAAGGGACCCCTGTCCCACTAAAACCAGTCAAACATCCGTTTAAAGAAGCCTTTCTTCTCTTTTGCTTTGTCATTCTTTGGAATTTCCTTCTTCACGTCATCGACATTCTTCGAGCAATATTCCGTTGGTTCCGTTCCTGCCTTATAATAAGTTAGCCTTGATACCGGGCAATCCTTTGTTGGAAGCAAGCCTGTGTCCGGATTTACATACACGCCGACAACACCTTCTGTTGGTTTAAATGGTGTTGGCGCAATATCTTGATGGGCTTCCTCCATGAATCCGGACCAAATATTTTTCGCATATTGTTTTTCTTTAACAATCGTCATTGGTTCATTTTTGTCATATCCAGTCCAAATACCAGCGGCAAGCTGCGGTGAGTATCCAATCATCCAGCTATCCGTGTCGGTTGAACCTGATTTTCCGGCGTAAAAGCGGGTCAACTTATCGCTAATCGTTGTCCCTGTGACAGCCGTATAATCATTTAATTTTTCATCAAACATGCCTGTCATGAGCTGAGTTGTTACAAACGCGAGATCCTCATCAAGCACCTTTTTTGGTTCTGGGCTATTCTCATAGATGACCTCACCTTTGTAATTTTCAACCCTAGTGATAAAAATTGGCTTATGGAGGTCTCCGCCATTATCGATAGTTGCATAGGCATTGACCATTTCAAGTACGCTTACACCTGAAGTCCCTAATGCAAGTGAAGGCACATCCTTAAGGTTGCTTGAGACCCCAAGATTTTTCGCAGTATCGACAAGTTCACCGTCACCAAGGAAAAGATGCGTTTTCACGGCATACACATTGTCAGACAAAGCAATCGCCTGCGCTAAAGTAATCGAGTCATTTGCATAGTAATTTTTATAATTTCGTGGTGTGTACTTCGAGCGGTCATTATCATACGAGAACGTCGTAAGCTCACTTCGAATTTGAGTAGACGGCGTGTAGCCTTTCTCAAGTGCTGCGTAATATAAAAATGGTTTAAAAGTAGAACCAGGCTGACGTTTCGCTTGGGTTGCCCGATTAAATGGGCTCTCCTCGAAATCCCGCCCGCCAATTAATGCCCGAACTTCACCATTTTTCGGGTCCATTGCAACAAATCCGAGCTGAATTTCAGAATCCTCCTCTATGATGTTTACGGCCTTTTCTTCAGCTATTTTTTGAATCTTTGGGTCGAGTGTAGTGTAGACACGCAATCCCCCAGTTTCAATCGTTTTTTGATCAAGTTTCAATTTTGTCTGAAGCTCTTTTTTCACAACATCCTGGAAGTAAGGAGCGATGTCCTCATGTCCAACCATTTTATTACCGGTAAAAATGAGCTCCTCCGCAAGCACTTGTTCAGCTGCCTTTTTCGAAATAACGCCCTTCTCAATCATTGAGTAAAGAACGACATTTTGACGTTGTTTTGCTTTCTCCTCATTTACGTAAGGGGAGTAATGTGTCGGTCCCTTTGGGATCCCAGCAAGCATCGAAGCTTCCGCTAGTGATAGCTCACTTGCCTTTTTTCCAAAATAGTAATTTGCTGCCGCTTCAACTCCATAGACTCCATGTCCGTAATAGATCGTATTTAAATAGCCCTCTAATATCTCTTTTTTGGAATAGCTTACCTCTAGTCGGATTGTATAAAGGGCCTCCGTGAGTTTTCGATTCCATGTTTTTTCATGCTCTAAAAACAGGTTTCGGGCGTATTGCTGGGTAATCGTACTTGCCCCTTGAACCTTCGCCATCGCTTTTATGTCGGCAATGACCGCACCGCCAATCCGTTTGTAGTCAAAGCCATGATGGTCAAAAAAGTTCCGGTCCTCAATTGATACCGTAGCCTCAATAATAGCTTCAGACATATCATCAAGCGATACCCAATAGCGGGTTTCGCCCTGATGGCGTTCTTCCCCGATTAAAGTTCCGTCCTCCGCGTAGAATAAGGTCGATAAAGGAACCGCAAGTGGAGGTGCCCCCTGGGTTTTTGCATACGAAAGCACGCCTAAAATACCGACTGCTACAAGGGCACAGCCGATTAAGCCTATGAAAAGACAAGCCCGTAAAATTTTAAACGCGATTTTTAAGCGATCATTTGTAATAAGCTCCACCAGGGTTCACCTCTCTCTTTTTCTCTTTTTCTAACGCATATATCAATCAGTATGAAAAGATTTCTATTGTTTTAAACATTAATTTGCCAAAAGGTGAAAAATTTTCTTGCAATTTTGGTCTGTTGCCTTATACTTTTTGAAGTTGGAACGAAATGCGAAAGCGCCTTTGAAGATGAGCATCGACTAACAACCGCCACGTCCTGTGGCGAACGTCGATGTCAGCACATCCTGTGCAAGACAGACAAGCAAATGTTCTGTAGCAAAAAAGTTGTTCTTTGACTTTTCTTGCTACAGAAACATTTGACCTCGAGGGGCTAGGCGCTAGGACTAGACAATAAAAAATGTTTTTTTTGAGGGATTTGGGAAAGATAGGTGGATGGAATCCCTGAATTTTTAAGTAGAAAGGATGTTTTAAAACATGGAATTATGGTTTACGGAGAAACAAACAAAAAGCTTTGGTATCACAGCAAAAATCAAACAAACCTTACATACAGAACAAACAGAGTTTCAAAAGCTTGATATGATCGAAACGGAGGAGTTTGGCAACATGCTCGTTCTTGATGGCATGGTGATGACCACTCAAGTGGACGAGTTCGTGTACCACGAGATGGTAGCGCATGTCCCGTTATTCACCCACCCAAATCCTGAAAACGTATTAGTAGTTGGTGGTGGTGACGGTGGGGTTATTCGTGAAGTGTTAAAGCACCCAAGCGTGAAAAAAGCGACTCTAGTTGATATTGACGGAAAAGTTATTGAGTATTCAAAGAAATACCTTCCTGAAATTGCAGGTAAGCTTGAGGACCCACGCGTAGATGTGAAGGTGGACGACGGCTTCATGCATATTGCAAACAGTGAAAATGAATACGATGTAATCTTGGTTGACTCTACTGAGCCTGTAGGTCCAGCGGTAAATCTGTTCACAAAAGGCTTTTATGCAGGAATTTCAAAGGCATTAAAAGAAGACGGTGTATTTGTTGCGCAAACGGACAATCCTTGGTTCACACCAGACTTAATCCGTAATGTACAGCGTGATGTAAAGGAAATCTTCCCAATCACACGTCTTTATCTTGCGAATATCCCAACATACCCAAGTGGTCTATGGACATTCACAATCGGTTCGAAAAAATATGATCCCTTAGAAGTAAGCGACGATCGCTTCCACGAGATCGAAACGAAGTACTACACAAAAGAAATCCACAAAGCAGCGTTTGTGCTACCGAAATTCGTTGCTGATCTAATTTAATTCAGTATCCTACTGAATTAAATTAAAAGCCTCCGGCGGATGCCACAGATTTTCAAAGGAAGTTTTTCGAGCAAAGGATCAAAGACTAAGAGCCCCACTTCCTTTGGCAACGTCTTTGTGACCCGCCTCGTGTGGGCCTAAAAAATCTGGGCGCAAATACGCCAAGGTGTATTTGATTTTATAGTAATGGGGGATTTTCGATGAGATTTGATGAAGCTTATTCAGGAAATGTATTTATCAAAAGCCATCCGAATTTTGAAGAGAGCGAAGCCGTTATTTATGGCATGCCAATGGACTGGACAGTAAGCTACCGTCCAGGATCACGTTTTGGCCCTAGCCGAATTCGTGAGGTTTCCATTGGACTTGAAGAATATAGTCCATATCTTGATAAAGAACTAGACGAAGTGAAATATTATGATGCAGGGGATATCCCATTGCCGTTCGGGAATCCACAGCGCAGCATTGATATGATTGAGGAATTTGTGGATCAAGTAATGGCTGCTGGAAAGTATCCACTTGGCATGGGTGGTGAGCATCTCGTTTCTTGGCCGGTAATGAAGGCTGTTTATAAAAAGTACCCAGATCTTGCGATTATCCATATGGATGCCCATACTGATTTACGTGAAAATTACGAGGGAGAGGCACTTTCACACTCCACACCAATCCGTAAAATTGCAGAATTAATTGGACCAGAGAATGTATTTTCATTCGGGATTCGTTCTGGAATGAAGGAAGAGTTCCAATGGGCAAAGGAAAATGGCATGCATATTTCAAAATTTGAAGTGTTAGAACCTTTGAAAAAGGTGCTGCCAAAGTTAGCGGGTCGTCCCGTATATGTAACGATTGATATTGATGTATTGGATCCTGCACATGCACCTGGAACAGGTACGGTGGATGCCGGTGGAATTACGTCTAAAGAATTACTAGGTGCGATTCACGAGATTGCGAAATCCGATATACGAGTGGTTGGATCAGACTTGGTGGAGGTTGCACCAATTTATGATGTGTCTGAACAAACAGCGAATACAGCAAGTAAGCTGATTCGTGAGATGATTTTAGGGTGGATAAAAAAATAAACTAAAAGGTCATGGATTCGTATAGAGTCCATGACCTTTTTACATACGATAAATCAAAAAGGTTCGTCAATTTTGACGGCGGTCAAATAATTTATCCTAAATTCCCTTTATCATAAAGATATAGAAGGAAAGGGGAGGATATCAACATGACCAGATGGATAAATAAACAAAAAACGAAAGTAACCGCTGTTTCAGGAGCCTTGCTTGTTCTCGCACTGATTTTTCATTTAACAGGATATGATCTTTTAAAATCAACTTCACTCATCATTGTGACAATCATCGCGGGAATCCCGATTTTCATCAAGGCATTCCAGGCATTAAAAATGAAGGCATTCAGCATTGAGCTGCTAGTCACGATTGCTGTTCTAGGTGCGTTGTTCATTGGTGAATTTGTCGAGTCGGCCGTTGTCACATTCCTATTTTTATTCGGAGATTATTTAGAAGCACGCACACTTGAAAAAACACGTTCATCACTTAAAAACCTTGTAGAAATGGCACCACAGGAAGCTGTTGTTATCCGGGATGGCAACCAAGTCACAATACCGGTTGAAGAAGTTCTTGTTGGGGACCGTGTGATTATCCGCTCTGGAGGGAAGATTCCGGTTGATGGCAGAATCGTTTTAGGTCAAGCTTCTCTAAATGAAGCAGCCGTTACGGGTGAATCTGTACCAGCATCAAAGAGAATAGAAGACAAAGTGTTTAGTGGAACAATCATCGACAATGGCTATATCGAGATGATCGCCGAAAAAGTGGGAAACGATACGACTTTTGCTAAAATAATTGAACTAGTGGAGGAAGCACAAGAATCGAAATCTAAAACAGAAAAGTTCCTTACTAAGTTCACGAATATCTATACACCAGCTGTTGTTGTTTTATCAGTACTTGTCTATCTGTTTACGAGAGATCTTCATATCGCGATTACGTTCCTTGTCATTGCTTGCCCTGGTGCACTTGTGATTGGAGCTCCTGTATCGAATGTTGCTGGCATCGGAAATGGAGCAAAAAACGGTGTTTTAGTGAAGGGTGGAGAAGTGATGGATACATTCTCTAAAGTAGACACACTTGTTTTCGATAAAACAGGAACACTGACGAAAGGGAAACCAGAAGTAACGGATATCAAGACTTTTGGTAGCTTCGAATCAAATGAATTATTACAGCTCGTAGCCCAAGCAGAAACCATTTCAGAGCATCATCTAGGACAAACGATCGTAAAAGAAGCAAAAGCGAGAAAACTAGCTTTAGAGATTGAACCAGAAGACGGCGAAGTCATCAAAGGAAATGGGATTCGGGCAAAAGTGACAGGTCGTGTACTGACGATTGGAAATCGGAAACTTATGGATTCAGAAGGTATCGAAGTTACGAAAACCGTCAGAGCCTATGGGATTGACCGAGAAAAAGCCGGTAACACCGCAATCTTTGCCAGTGTCGATGGTAAAATCGCAGGTATTTTATCAATCGCGGATCAAATTCGTGAAGATGCGCAAAGAGCACTTGCCCAAATGCGAAGAAATGGAATTAAGAAAATCGTCATGCTGACCGGTGATAATAAGCATACCGCAGAGCTTGTCGCGACTACCTTAGGCTTGGATGAATTCCATGCAGAGTTACTTCCAGAAGATAAAGTAGAATTCGTGAAAAAATTAAAAGCAGAAGGTCATGTCGTTGCCATGGCAGGAGATGGGATCAACGACGCCCCAGCAATCGCAACTGCAGATATCGGACTCGCAATGGGCGAAGGCGGCACAGATATTTCGATGGAAACGGCAGACGTCGTACTAATGGCAGATAAGCTCATGCAGTTCTCACACGCTTATTCACTATCAAAAGCAACCATTCGCAACATGAAGCAAAACACGTTCTTTGCAGTTGGCATTTCCTTTGTGCTTCTAATCGGGGTCTTAATGGGAACCGTCCACCTAGCATCAGGAATGTTCATCCATGAAGCGAGTGTCCTGCTCGTGATCCTTAACGCCATGAGATTAATGGGATTCAACCGCAAAACAATGAAGAAAGAACTAAAATTACAGGTTGTAATCGCCTAATTTGACCTAGGTCAAAGAAGTACAAGAAGATTCATTTTACAATAATAATAGAAAAAGAAAAAAGGAGAGATATACATGGATACTATTAAATTACAATTAGAGCCACTTACATGCCCATCTTGTATTAAAAAGATTGAATCAAAGGTTGGAAAAATGAAGGGGGTAGAAGAAGCAAAAGTATTATTTAATTCAAGTAAAGTCAGAGCTACATTTGATACCGAACGGGTTTCAAAGGAACAAATCGCAGAAACCATTGAAAAGCTTGGTTACCAAATCATCCATTAATGACGAATGCCACATAATTTTTAAAAAAAGGGGTCATGGATTCGAGTCCATGACCTTTTTGCTAGGCTTTTATAAAATGTACTAGAAACAGCATGATAAACGAAATACCAATCATACATGCGACCCATGCCCAGGCTAATGTCATATTACCTGTATCAATCGCTAAATAAATGGCAACTGAGGTTGTTTGGGTTTTTCCAGGGATATTGCCGGCAAACATGAGAGTGGCTCCAAATTCACCCAAGCCTCTTGCAAAGCTTAAGATTACGCCTGAAATAATCGATTTTAGTGCGAGTGGAATCGAAACGAAAAGAAACAGTTTCCAATTCCCCGCACCGTCTACACGTGCGGCATTCTCAATATCCACATCAATGCTCTCAAATCCGACCTTCGCCGAATTGTACATGAGAGGGAAGGAGACAACTATCGAGGCAATTGCTGCAGCCCACCATGTAAACATGATTGGTTGATGAAAGATCCACTCAATTCCTTGACCGATCACGCTGTTTCTTCCGAAAATGATAATTAACAGGAATCCGACGACAGTTGGGGGTAAAACTAAAGGCAATAGAAAAATAGTCTCTACAATGGCCTTCCCTTTAAATTTCGCATGAGCCATTCCTTTCGCTAAAAGGAGCCCGGAGATTAATACAATGACACTAGATACTGTAGCTATTTCAAGTGAAAGCTTGATCGGTGACCAAAAATCAGTTGTCATTTTGTTTCATTCAGTCCTTTGAACCCATATTCCTCAAACGTCTTGATTGATTTTTCATTTTGAAGATATTCATAGAATTTTAGTGCTTCCTCTCGATGTTTGCTATCTTTAATGACACCTAGTGGATAAATAATTGGTGAATGGGTATTAGTATCTGCTGTTGCACCGATCTGTACCTTGTCAGAAGAAACAGCATCGGTTTTGTAGACAATTCCAGCATCTACATTATTTGTTTCAACATATGTAAGCACCTGGCGAACATCTTTCGCAAAAACAATCTTTCCTTCAATACTTGCCCAGATATTTATATTTTCTAATACTTCCTTTGCGTATGTTCCAGCTGGTACTGATTCCGGTGTACCAACGGAAATCTTGGATGCATTTGATAGATCTTCAAATGATGTAATTCTATTTTCATGATCCTTAGGAACGACCAAAACGATTTCATTCCCTACTAATTGAACCCCATCTTCTTCGTTAATAAGATCTTCATTAATCAATGTCTCAAATTTATCCATGGCTGCGGAGAAAAAGAGATCAGCCGGAGCCCCTTGTGAAATTTGCTGTTGGAGGGTGCCAGATCCTCCAAAGTTAAATATTAGTTTAATATTTGGGTATTCTTTCTCGAACTCTTTTTGAATCGGAACTAAAGCATCCTGTAAGCTTGCTGCAGCAGAGATGGTAAGTTCAACCTCTTGGGAGGATTGGTGGTTTGTTGAGCAAGCAGATACAAGAAACAACACCAAAAACAGTATGTAATGTGCACTCTTTTTCAATGTACCTTCTCCTTATTATTAATTATACCTAATTATATGATGTAGGTAAGTCCACCACAATAAATTTTCATCAAGCTGGCAATTCCTTTGACCCAGGTGAATATAATACATTTGAACTACATTTTTACCTAAAAAAGGAGGAGTTCGATGGTTGGGATTCGTTTTTTAAAGATGGCCGCAGTGTATTTCGTGATTGGTGTTTTGATTGGTATGGGGATGTCAATGTCACACACGTACACACTAACAGGGGTCCACGTTCATATTAATTTACTCGGCTGGGCATCGATGGGGCTTGCAGGGATTGTGTACTATTTGTTCCCGCAGGCAGGAGAATCAAAGCTTGGAAAAATCCACTTTTGGCTGCACAATATTGGATTACCGGTCATGATGATTGGACTCACGATGCTATTGCTTGGCAATGAGGCAGTTGAACCAGCAATTGCAGTCGGTGGAACTGTTACAACCCTCGCGATCATCCTTTTTGCAATCAACATCTTCATGAACGTTAAAGTTACAAAGCAATAATCCTTTTTAGTATGTATTTAAACCTGCACGGAAAGTAAACTTGTTCTTTTACTAGTAGATAGCCCATTAATTTGTAATTATAATTAATGGGCTATTTTTATTGAACAAATATTGTTCAAAAGGTATTTGGACAAACTGTGGTAATGCTAGAAGGAAATTTACTTACTAAAAAGTAAAAACAACAACTAAAAGTGATTTAAGTAATTTTCAAATTATGGGACACCCGAAAATTAACGTATTTTTTTATGTCCAAATCCCCCGCAAAAATCCATTTTAATTTGAAATTCCTCCACGAAATGCCGTATACTAGTAAAGTTAACGACTTTTAAGGAAGTGTGAAAATGAGTCAAGATGGAGCACCTATTGAACTCAAATTTGTAACTGAAATCAAGGATGGACCGCGAAAAGAGAATGTTGCTTTTGACGCAATTGGTCTATACTACATAAAAGGTAACAAAACATACTTGCAATTTGATGAAAAGCAAGAAACGGGTACGGTTAAAACAATCATCAAAATCTCGGAAAAAGAGGTTCTTATTCTTCGTTCAGGAATCGTGAAAATGAGACAGGTTTACAGGAAGAATGAAACCACTAACGGTTCATTCCAAAACCAGCTCGGGACCTTTGACCTCACCGCAAAAACAAATAATATCGAATACAAATGGTACAAAAACTCCCGAAAAGGGACGTTGTTTTTAGCATATGAGAATTCACTGCAAGGTGAAAAATCTGGATTACATAAAATAACCATTACATTTAAGGAGCGAAACTAATGAATGTTGTTGATCAAGTAAAAGAACACTTGAAAGCGGAAGTTAAGGACGCGGTTTTGAAAGCTGGACTAGCTTCAGAAGACCAGATTCCAGAGGTAGTGTTGGAGCTTCCAAAGGATAAGGCAAATGGGGACTACGCGACAAACATGGCGATGCAGCTAGCGCGTGTGGCGAAAAAGGCACCACGTTTGATTGCTGATGACATTATTGCCAACTTCGATAAATCTAAAGCATCAATCGAAAAAATCGAAATCGCGGGTCCGGGATTTATCAATTTCTATATGAACAATTCCTATTTAACTGACTTGGTTCCGGCGATTTTAACAGCAGGAGAGGCTTACGGAGAAACGAATGTTGGCAATAACCAAAAGGTTCAAGTGGAATTTGTTTCTGCAAACCCGACCGGTGACCTGCACCTAGGACATGCGCGCGGGGCGGCCATTGGTGATTCGTTAAGTAACATTTTAGAAAAAGCAGGCCATGATGTGTCCCGCGAGTATTATATCAATGATGCTGGAAATCAAATTAACAATTTAGCGAAGTCTGTTGAGGCACGTTATATGCAAGCACTTGGCAAGGATGCAAAAATGCCTGAGGACGGTTACCATGGTCAAGATATCGTGGGCATCGGCAAGCGACTTGCCGAAGAATTCGGCGATAAATATGTCAATATCGATGAAAACGAGCGCTTCGATTTTTTCCGAGATTATGGGTTGAAATTTGAAATGGCGAAGCTTCAAAAGGATTTAGAAGAGTATCGGGTTCATTTTGATGTATGGTATTCTGAAACCTCTTTATACCATAACGGAAAAATCGATCGTGCACTTGAAGCACTGCGTAATGCTGGACATATTTATGAAGAAGACGGTGCAACTTGGTTCCGTTCAACAACATTTGGAGACGACAAAGATCGCGTTTTAATTAAAAACGATGGATCCTATACGTATTTAACACCGGATATTGCTTACCACCAAAACAAGCTTGAGCGTGGCTTTGAAAAATTAATTAACGTATGGGGTGCAGACCATCACGGATACATCCCGCGTATGAAAGCTGCGATTCAGGCGTTAGGCTATGAAAAAGATACTCTTGAAGTTGAAATCATTCAGCTTGTTCACCTCTTTAAAAATGGTGAAAAAATGAAGATGAGTAAGCGTACCGGCAAGGCGGTTACGATGCGTGAGCTGATTGAAGAGGTTGGTTTAGATGCGGTTCGTTACTTCTTCGCGATGAGAAGCTCTGATACACATCTCGATTTTGACCTTGATTTAGCGGTGTCACAATCAAACGAAAACCCTGTGTACTATGCGCAATATGCACATGCCCGTATTTGCAGCATGCTTCGCTCTGGCGATGAGATGAATATTGCCTTAGACGGAGACTATGCACTTGAACATATTAATTCTGAAAAAGAAATTGACTTATTGAAAAAGCTTGGCGAATTCCCGGCTGCTGTTACAGAAGCGGCGGAAAAGCGAATTCCACATCGCATTACAAATTATGTTAATGAGCTTGCTGCTGCACTTCATAGCTTCTACAATGCGGAGAAAGTGCTCGACCAAGATAATCTTGAAAAAACAAAAGCACGTCTTGCGTTAATGAAGGCAGTTCAAATTACATTACGAAATTCATTAAAATTAATCGGTGTTTCTGCACCTGAGAAGATGTAAATGCCATGTCAACAAGGCACCCATAACCGGGTGCCTTGTTTGTTTTGTGACAGTATTTTTAAGATAGTGACAGTATTCCGCCGCCACCCCCTATAAAAAGTGCGAAATCCAAGTCGCAATTTTAATTTTGAACTTTTTTTCCGATTTCAGTTCGTTGATTCGTTCACGTGTTAACCCAATTGAAGTGATAAAATCCTCTTCAACTACCTTTTTAACCTCATTTATCATATCTTTGTCATGGATGTAACAATTAATTTCATAATTGGAATATAGACTTCTTTTATCAAAATTCGCGGTACCAATGTCACAAAGCTTGTCATCGATACAGATGACTTTTGCGTGGTAAAAACCCCTTGTGTACATATAAAACTGAATGCCAACCTTTGAAAGTTCTTCCGTATAGGGAATGGCTGCTTCTTTTACAAATGGATGATCTGGCTTTTTCGGTAAAAGAACCCGGATTTTAACTTTGCGTTTCGCAGCATTAATTAATTCCTCTTTAATTTGGTTGCTTGGCACAAAATAAGGTGAGCCGATGATGATTTCTTTTTCAGCTTGTTTAATCAAACTGACAAAATTGTCCTCAAGATAGGCTCCATTTGTTGAAATGAACCTCGTTTGTGATTTTCCTTTTGAGAGCTGTGGAAAATAGGTACTGCGGTTTTCGACTGTATCCTTTGTTGTGTCATGCCAATCTTTTAAAAACTGAGTCTGTAGGTCCGCAACACCTTCACCGGTCAGCTTCAAATGATAATCCCGCCAGAATCCGAATTTCGGATCCTCGCCAAGATATTCTTTTCCGATATTAAAACCGCCAATATACCCCGTTTTTCCATCAAGAACCGTAACCTTCCGATGGTTGCGCGCATTCAGCTTGTAAAAAAGGTATGGGAAATTAGGCTTATTGCTGTAGGCAAGGGAAACTCCGGAGCGAGTCAGGTCTTTTTCCATTTCCTTCGTAACATTATGACTGCCTACCCAGTCCAATAGCAAACGTACCTTAACACCTTGTTCCGATTTTTTCTGTAACAGGGCAACAAAATCCTTGCTAACCTGGTCATCCTCTAAAATATAAAATTGGACATGGATGTGTTCAGTTGCGTTTTGAATGTCTGAAAAAAGAGCGGAGAAAAGTGTTTCTCCTGTTGCATAAAGCGAGATATCGCTGTTTCGTAATGGGTATTCCTCGTCTACCTGTTTTTTTAAGTGACTTTTTCTTCCGAGACTGTAATCTAGGCGGAGTAACAGTAATAGAATAATGATAATAAGGACAATCCAGAAGATAACTCGCAGCATTTTACCCCTCCTATGACTGACTTTTTGAGTTCACTTAGTTTATACGAAAATTGGAATATTTATTTGGGATTTCAAAATAAAATGTTGACTGAATGCTCATTCATCATATAATAGAAGTATATAGTCAGAAAATTAATACCCTTTACGAAAGGAGTTTAACATGAATACCCTCTTACTTATCAATTTTCTTGCATTTTTAACTGTAACCGCTTACACAATTTATCTTTTTGTCTACCTCATTAAAACAAGAGTTGCCTATATCAAGCTCGGCAAAAAGGTCGAATTTGATGGAAAAGTAAAAGAACGTCTCGAGCGGATTTGGATTAACGTATTCGGACAGAAGAAGCTTTTAAAGGATAAAAAAAGTGGAGCCATCCACGTTATGTTCTTTTACGGATTTCTTCTTGTTCAATTTGGAGCGATTGATTTTATTTGGAAAGGCCTAAAGCCAGGCTCCCATCTTCCACTTGGACCATTATATCCAGGCTTTACATTTTTCCAAGAAATTGTCACGTTTCTGATTTTAGTTGCGGTCGTATGGGCCTTTCATCGCCGTTATGTTGAAAAACTAGTACGTTTAAAAAGAGGCTTTAAATCAGGACTTGTTCTTTTGTTTATCGGAGGTTTGATGCTTTCTGTTTTACTTGGAAATGGGGCAGGAATTGTCTGGCATGGCCATGACACATCGTGGACCGAGCTAATCGCATCTTTGATTTCGCTGGCTTTAGGCGGGCTAAATGAAACAGCTGCAATTGTGATTTTCTATATCGCATGGTGGATTCACTTAATCTTTCTTTTAAGTTTCCTTGTCTATGTGCCGCAATCAAAGCATGCACACTTAATCGCTGGACCTGCGAATGTGTTTTTAAGCAGACAAACAAGCCCAGGAAAGCTTGAAAAAATTGATTTTGAAGATGAAACACAAGAAACATTTGGCGTTGGAAAAATTGAAGACTTTAAGCAAACACAATTAGTCGACCTATATGCATGTGTCGAATGTGGCCGATGTACAAATATGTGTCCAGCAACAGGTACTGGAAAAATGCTGTCACCAATGGATTTGATCGTAAAATTACGCGATCATCTTACGGAAACAGGTGCAGTCGTGACTTCACGTGTACCGTGGGTTCCAGCTGTTGCTTTCAGTCATACAAAAGGAAATCAGCTAGCACTTTCTTCAGCAGGTCAAGGTGCGAATGAAACAGCTGCAACTACAGAATTAGCCTACAGCCCAAGCTTAATAGGCGATGTCATCACGGAAGAAGAAATTTGGGCATGTACAACCTGCCGTAACTGTGAGGACCAATGTCCAGTTATGAACGAGCATGTCGATAAAATCATTGATTTACGTCGTTATTTAGTTCTTACAGAAGGAAAAATGGATGCGGATGCCCAGCGTGCGATGACGAATATTGAGCGTCAAGGAAATCCGTGGGGTCTTAATCGTAAAGAAAAAGAAAACTGGCGTGACGTGCGTGACGATGTTCATGTGCCAACTGTCAAAGAAATGAAAAAAGCAGGCGAAGAGTTCGAATACCTATTCTGGGTTGGTTCAATGGGTGCATTTGATAACCGAAGCCAAAAAATCGCCCTTTCGTTTGCGAAGTTGATGAATGAAGCGGGTGTGAAATTTGCGATTTTAGGAAACAAGGAGAAAAACTCAGGTGACACACCACGTCGTCTCGGAAATGAATTCTTATTCCAGGAGCTTGCGACAAACAATATCGCTGAATTTGAAAAGGCAGAAGTGAAGAAGATTGTCTCTATCGACCCACATGCCTACAATATTTTCAAAAATGAATACCCAGATATGGGGCTTGAAGGTGTTGAGGTCTTCCACCATACGGAGCTTTTATATGACCTTGTAAAAGAAGGCAGATTGGTTCCAAAGCATGCGGTAAACGAAGTCATTACATGGCATGATTCCTGTTACTTAGGACGCTATAATGACGTGTATGACCCGCCACGTGAAATTTTAAAACAAATTCCAGGCGTGCAGCTTGTGGAAATGGAACGTAACCGCGAACAAGGGATGTGCTGTGGTGCAGGCGGCGGTCTGATGTGGATGGAAGAAGACACAGGAACGCGCATAAACGTTGCAAGAACAGAACAAGCGATTGCTGTAAACCCGACAAGTATTGGTTCTGGATGTCCATACTGCTTAACGATGTTAAGTGATGGTACAAAGGCGAAGGAAGTTGAAGACAAAATAGGTACGTACGATATCGCGGAAATCCTTGAAAGATCTGTTGTCGGGGATCTAAAAGAGATTGCATCTTAACGTGAAACTTCATTTAGAGGTGGTTTTTCCACTAAATGTTAGTTGAGGCCCACAGGGCGAGGGTCACAAAGACGTTGCCACAGGACGTGGCGAACTTAGTCTTTGTTCATATAATAGGGCTTTTACTTGCAGTTGATTCTTCACTTCTTCTTTTAGACGTGGAATCTTACTGCAAGTTAATGCGGGGAAATGGATATTTTTGATTTATCTTCCACATCCGATATTGTAAAATAGGAATATAGGAAACAATTTAATTTTAAGTAATAGAATAACAGATAATAAGAGGTGTACATTCGTACGCCTCCCTCTTTCAGACAAGGTTGAGCGAGCGTTCAGTCAAAAAAATGTAAGCGATTACCATGGTTGGGTGAATCGTACCCGATTCGGGGCGGTTGCAAGGAAAAGGGTAACGCAAACGTGGGAATCTTACCCGATTCGGGGCGGTTGCAAGGAACGGGTAACGCAAATGTGGGAATCGTACCCGATTTGGGACAATTGCAAAGGAAAGGGTAACGCAAACGTGGGAATCGTACCCGATTCGGGGCGGTTGCAAGGAAAGGGGTAACGCAAACGTGAGAATCGTACCCGATTCTGGGCGGTTGCAAGGGAAAGAGTAACGCAAACGTGGGAATCGTACCCGATTTGGGGTAATTGCAAAGAAAAGGGTAGCGCAAACGTGAGAATCGTACCCGATTCGGGGCGGTTGCAAGGGAAAGAGTAACGCAATCGTGGGAATCGTACCCGATTCGGGGCGGTTGCAAGGAAAAGGGTAACGCAAATGTGGGAATCGTACCCGATTTGGGGTAATTGCAAGTAAAAGAGCAACGCAAACGAGAGAATCGTACCCGATTCGGGGTAATTGCAAAGAAAAGGGTAACGCAAACGAGAGAATCGTACCCGATTCGGGGTAATTGCAAAGGAAAGTGTAACGCAAATGTGGGAATCGTACCCGATTTGGGGTAATTGCAAAGAAAAGGGTAGCGCAAATGTGGGAATCGTAGCCGATTTGGGACAATTGCAAAGGAAAGGGTAACGCAAACGAGAGAATCGTACCCGATTCGGGGCGGTTGCAAGGGAAAGGGTAACGCAAACGAGAGAATCGTACCCGATTCGGGGCGGTTGCAAGGAAAGGGGTAACGCAAACGAGAGAATCGTACCCGATTTGGGGTAATTGCAAAGAAAAGGGTAACGCAAACGTGGGAATCGTACCCGATTCGGGGCGGTTGCAAGGAAAAGGGGTAACGCAAACGTAAGAATTATACGTACTAATCTTCTAATTCATTGGACAAAAATCAAGGAGGTCGGAGCATGGGTAAAACAGTCATTATCAGCGGTGTTCGTACTCCGTTTGGAAAATTAGGAGGAGGTCTTAGTTCATTAACTGCATCTGAGCTTGGTGGAATTGTTATCAGGGAAGCGTTACAGCGTGCAGGAGTTGAAGGGGAAAATGTTGACGAGGTTATTTTTGGATCTGTTTTACAGGGTGGCCAAGGCCAAATCCCTTCACGTCAGGCAGCAAGAAACGCAGGAATCCCGTGGGAAGTAAAAACAGAAACCATCAATAAAGTATGTGCATCAGGCCTTCGCAGTGTCACACTTGCTGATCAAATTATTCGTGCTGGTGACGAAGAAGTGATTGTTGCCGGTGGCATGGAATCAATGAGCAACGCGCCGTATTTTTTACCGAAAGCACGTTTTGGACTAAGAATGGGGGATGCAAGCTTAAAGGACCTAATGGTTCATGATGGCTTAACCTGTAGCTTCCAAGGTGTTCACATGGGTACCTATGGAAATGAAGTGGCATCAGAGCTTGATATTTCACGTAAGGAACAAGATGAGTGGGCACTGCGTAGCCACGAGCGAGCAATCAAAGCGATTGAATCAGGAAAGCTTGCCGAAGAAATTGTGGCAGTAGAAATAAAAGGACGAAAAGGTGTGGTTACGGTCGTTGATCAAGATGAGGCACCACGTGCGGACACAACGCTTGAAAAATTAGCAAAGCTTAAGTCAGCGTTTAATAAAGACGGTACCATCACGGCTGGCAATGCACCTGGCGTTAATGATGGAGCGGCAGCGCTTGTTCTTATGAGTGAGGAGCGGGCAAAGCAAGATGGAAAAGAGCCTCTTGCAACGATTCTTGCTCATGCAGCTATTTCCGTTGAAGCGAAGGACTTCCCAAAAACTCCAGGACTTGTCATCAATGAATTAGTAAAGAAAACAGGTAAAACTGTCGACGAAATTGATTTATTTGAAATCAATGAAGCCTTTGCGGCAGTTGCCTTAACAAGTGGAAAAATTGCCAATCTTGACCCTGAAAAGGTCAATGTTAACGGTGGGGCGGTAGCACTTGGCCATCCAATTGGGGCAAGTGGAGCAAGAATTATTATTACACTGATCCATGAATTAAAACGTCGTGGCGGCGGCATCGGGATTGCGGCCATTTGCAGTGGCGGCGGCCAGGGCGACGCAATAATGGTTCAAGTATAACTTTATTCAGCAGGGGTTCCAATCTCGTTAAGTGTTGGGATTAGTGTAAAAAGAGTAATCAATTCAGAGCTTAAAACCTGGCTGAAATTAAGGAACTCAGACTAAGAACGTCACATCATGTGACAACGTCTGAGTGACCAACATCGTGTTGGCCTAAAGCCTCCGGCGGATGCCTCAGATTTTTAGAGGAAATTTTTCGAGCAGTAAGATCAAAGACTAAGAACGTCACATCCTGTGGCAACGTCTTTATGACCCACTTCCTGTTGGTCTAAAAATCTGGGCGCAAATACGCCAAGGCGCATTTGATTAATAGGAGGTATGTTTGATGAAGGTTCAAAAAGTGATGGTAATTGGTGCAGGCCAAATGGGCTCAGGGATTGCCCAAGTTTGTGCAATGGCAGGATATAATGTGCTGCTCCATGATTTAAAGCAGGAATACCTGGATCGCGGGTTTATGACGATCACAAAGAACCTTACTCGCCAAGTGGATAAAGGTCGAATGAGTGAAGAAGACAAGGCATCAACTTTAGAAAGACTGATGCCATCTCTTGATCTACAAAATGCAGGTGATGTCGACCTTGTTATCGAGGCAGCAGTTGAAAATATGGACATCAAAACAAAGCTTTTCTCCCAACTAGATGAAATTGCACCTCAGAACGCTATTTTGGCAACAAATACTTCCTCTCTTCCAATTACGGAAATTGCGGCGGCTACAAAGCGCCCTGAAAAAGTAATTGGCATGCATTTTATGAATCCAGTTCCAGTAATGAAATTAGTCGAAATTATTCGCGGCTTAGCGACAGCCGATGAAGTCTATCAAGTCATTGAAGACATGACAAAAACGTTAAATAAGGTTCCGGTTGAAGTGAATGACTTCCCGGGGTTTGTGTCAAATCGCATTTTAATGCCGATGATCAATGAAGCAATTTACACGCTTTATGAAGGTGTTGCCACAAAAGAAGCGATTGATGAAGTGATGAAACTGGGGATGAATCACCCAATGGGACCACTGACACTGGCTGATTTTATCGGTCTTGATACTTGTCTTTATATCATGGAAACACTGCACGAAGGATTTGGCGACGACAAATACAGACCATGTCCATTGCTTCGTAAATACGTGAAAGCAGGCTGGCTCGGTAAAAAATCAGGACGGGGTTTCTACACATACAAAGAATAGGGGTGAACTCAGAGTGACAACTCTTACAAAAAACCCACAGCATCTAGATCCCACATTGGAGGGAAGCAACATGAATTTTCATTTTACAGAAGAACAAAATATGATGCGAAAAATGGTCCGTGATTTTGCGCGGGAAGAAATCAATCCATTTGTGGAACGCATGGAAAATGGGGAGTTTCCGAGAGAAATTATTTCAAAAATGGGGTCCCTTGGACTCATGGGAATTACAACCCCTGAAAAATATGGTGGGGCCGGGATGGATTTTCCATCTTATATTATTGCAATTAATGAGCTTTCTAAGGTGAGCGCGACAATCGGGGTTATTTTATCCGTCCATACCTCTGTTGGCACGCACCCCATTTTATATTTCGGAACTGAAGAGCAAAAGCAAAAATACATTCCAAAGCTTGCAAGTGGGAAATATCTTGGGGCCTTTTGCCTCACAGAACCGAGCGCTGGCTCAGATGCTGCGAGTCTAAAAACAAGGGCAGTGAAGCAGGGCAACCATTATGTGTTAAATGGTTCAAAGGTTTTCGTCACAAATGGCGGGGAAGCAGATGTGTATATTGTGTTTGCCCGCACAAATCCCGCCGAGTCTGGAAGTAAAGGAATTACGGCGTTTATTGTTGAAAAAAATACCCCGGGCTTAGTGTTCGGTAAAGATGAGCATAAAATGGGCCTGCTTGGTTCACGTACTTTGCAAATCACGCTCGAGGACGTGAAAGTGCCAGTTGAGAATATTCTAGGTGTTGAAGGTGAGGGCTTTAAGGTCGCAATGGCGAATCTAAGTGTTGGTCGAATTGGCATTGCCGCTCAGGCTTTGGGAATAGCGGAGGCAGCCCTTGAGCATGCAGTAGATTATGCAAAAGGACGCCACCAATTCGGCAAACCAATCGCTTCCTTGCAAGGTGTTGGCTTTAAGCTTGCTGACATGGCGACAGCTGTGGAAGCTGCAAGATTACTTGTCTATCGCGCGGCATTTTTACGTGGGCAAGGTTTGCCATGTGCTAAGGAATCTTCGATGGCAAAGCTGTTTGCATCCAAAACCGCGATGGAGGTCACCACAGAGGCCATCCAAGTATATGGCGGCTATGGCTATACGAAGGATTATCCGGTGGAACGATTCTTCCGCGATGCGAAAATAACAGAAATTTACGAGGGCACAAGCGAGATCCAAAGAATCGTAATCAGTAAGAATTTGTAATGGGGCAATGTGCAAAAATTGGTGGGGCGTACCCAAATAATTGAGTGGCGACGCATATATCCGTCGGAAGACGCAAATATGGCTAGAACGACGCAAATATCTGGAAACAGACGCAATTCCGTGGCAGAACGACTCAAATATTTGGAAATCGACGCATATCCGGCGAGAACGATGCAAATATCTGGAAACAGACGCAATTCCGTGGCAGATTGACGCAAATATCTGGAAACAGACGCAAATCCGTGGCAGAACGACGCAAATATCTGGAAACAGACGCAATTCCGTGGCAGAGCGACTCAAATATTTGGAAATCGATGCATATCCGACGAGAACGACGCAAATATCCGGAGTCAGACCCATATCCACAAATTGCGACGCAATCTGCCCCCCAACAAAGCACTTAATCACAAAAACTATCATTCTATTTAACTGGAGGTACCATCTATGTACTTTAAATTATCAGAAGAGCATGACATGATTCGGAAAATGGTTCGTGATTTTGCAAAAAATGAAGTGGCACCAACTGCAGCAGAGCGAGATGAAGAGGAACGCTTTGACCGTGAAATTTTCGATAAAATGGCGGATCTTGGCTTAACTGGGATTCCGTGGCCAGAGGAATATGGCGGCATTGGTAGTGACTATTTGGCGTATTGTATTGCTGTTGAGGAGCTATCAAGGGTTTGTGCATCAACAGGTGTCACACTTTCAGCCCATACATCACTTGCCGGCTGGCCCATTTACAAGTTTGGCAATGAGGAGCAAAAGCAAAAATATTTACGACCAATGGCACAGGGTGAGAAAATCGGCGCTTATGGTTTAACAGAACCCGGTTCCGGCTCTGATGCAGGTGGAATGAGAACAACGGCCCGATTAGAAGGCAACGATTATGTGTTAAATGGCTCAAAAATTTTTATCACAAACGGTGGTATTGCTGATATTTATGTTGTGTTTGCATTAACCGACCCATCCTCTAAGCATAAAGGAACGAGCGCATTTATCATCGAAAGCGACTTCCCAGGTTTCTCGGTTGGGAAAAAAGAAAAGAAGTTGGGGATCCGATCATCACCGACGACTGAAATTATCTTCGAAGAGTGCCGTGTTCCAAAGGAAAATCTTCTTGGCGAAGAGGGTGAAGGCTTTAAAATTGCAATGATGACCCTAGATGGCGGCCGTAACGGAATTGCCGCACAAGCGGTCGGGATTGCGCAAGGGGCACTTGATGCAGCAACGGAATATGCGAAAGAGCGTGTCCAGTTTGGTAAGCCAATTGCCGCACAACAAGGGGTTGGCTTTAAGCTTGCGGATATGGCGACAAGTGTTGAGGCATCTCGTCTATTAACCTATCAAGCAGCATGGCTAGAATCAGAGGGACTTCCATATGGAAAAGAATCGGCAATGTCAAAATTATTCGCCGGTGATACAGCGATGAAGGTGACAACGGAAGCCGTCCAAGTCTTCGGCGGGTACGGCTATACAAAGGATTACCCAGTAGAGCGTTACATGCGTGATGCAAAAATCACCCAAATCTATGAAGGTACTCAAGAAATCCAACGCCTTGTAATCTCTAGAATGTTAACAAAATAGTGGGTCAAGGGAACAGGTGGAGGTGGAAGAATGCGAAGGAATGATGTGCCGGCTTCGGTGAAGGATGAACGGTTGATTAAGAAACGGCGGGAGCAGATGATTAAGGGAGCGGTAACTCTTTTTAAGGAAAAAGGGTTTCATCGCTCGACAACTAGGGAGATTGCAAAGGCAGCTGGTTTTAGCATCGGTACGCTGTATGAGTATATAAGGAAAAAAGAAGATATTCTCTTTTTGGTCGTAGACAGTATTTATGACCAGGTTCAGGAACGTCTCCAACAAGCAATCAACACAAAGGAAGGCAGTGTTGATAGCCTGAAGCTTGCGATTCACAATTACTTCCTTGTTATGGATGAGATGCAAGACGAGGTTCTAGTACTCTATCAGGAGGCGAAATCACTTTCGAAGGATGCCCTTCCATATGTGCTGAATAAGGAAGTGGAGATGGTTGGCATGTTTGAAATAGCAATTGAGGATTGTATCGCAAAAGGAGAGCTTCAATTATCGAAGAAACAGGTCGAGCTGGTTGCTCATAATATATTCGTGCAAGGTCAGATGTGGGGCTTTCGCCGCTGGGCAATAAGCAAGCTTTTCACACTTGAGGAATATATTGAAATGCAAACAGAGCTTTTATTAACGGGGATTGAAAAATAGAGTAAATGTCTAGCTCCAGGCGCCATCGGCTCGAGGTCACAAGCCAATCGCTTCTGAAGGCAAAAGAACGCCTTCTGTCAGCGCTTGTCTTGTGCTTGTCGCCGATAGACGGGCGCCTTGCGCTTTTCTAATAAGACAGGGGGAATCTAAATGAGTGCAGTGGAAGTATATCGTCCTAAGCATCATGTACGATTTGTGACGGCTTCAAGCTTATTTGATGGGCATGATGCCTCAATTAATATTATGCGCCGCATCCTGCAGGCGAGCGGGGCTGAGGTCATTCACCTTGGGCATAATCGCTCCGTGGAGGAAGTGGTCAATGCAGCTATCCAGGAGGACGCACAAGGTATTGCGATTTCCTCTTATCAGGGTGGCCATGTGGAATATTTTAAATATATGTATGATCTTCTAAAAGAGCGGGGGTCATCCCATATCCGCATTTATGGTGGTGGCGGAGGTGTCATCATCCCTCGTGAAATGAAGGAGCTTCATGAATATGGTATATCCGGCGTATTTTCACCTGAAGATGGTCGCATTTTGGGGCTTCAAGGAATGATCAACAAAATGCTGCAGGAATGTGATTATCCAACAAGCACTGAGCTAACAGACGAGCTCGAACTTCTTCAAACAGGGGATTATAAAACGATCGCAAAGCTGATAACGATTGCTGAAAATCAAATTGGTAACGCTGATGAAACAGCTGCGGCCGCAGAAACAATCATTCAAAAAATAAAAGACCTTGAGAAAAATGTTCCCGTTGTTGGGATTACAGGAACGGGGGGAGCGGGAAAAAGCTCACTTACGGATGAACTCATTCGCCGTTTTATCAATGAATTTGACAATGAAAAGGTTGCAATTTTGTCTGTGGATCCAACAAAGCAAAAAACAGGTGGTGCGCTCCTCGGTGACCGTATCCGCATGAATGCGATTTTTAATCCAAGGGTTTATATGCGAAGCCTTGCAACAAGGGGCTCAAAATCGGAGCTATCGCTTGCAATCAAGGATGCGATAGCAGTTGTAAAAGCAGCGGGATTTGACTTGATCATCATTGAAACGAGCGGAATTGGTCAGGGGGATGCAGAGATTACAGAGGTTTGTGATATTTCCATGTATGTCATGACGAGTGAATTCGGTGCGCCTTCCCAGCTTGAAAAAATTGACATGATTGACTATGCCGACCTCATTGTCATTAATAAATTTGAGCGCAAAGGTTCAGAGGATGCGAAGCGTCAGGTTCAAAAACAGTACCAGCGCAGCCATCTTTTATTCGAAAGAGACTATGAAGAAATGCCGGTCTTTGGCACAATTGCAAGTCAGTTCAATGACCCCGGGACGAATGCTCTTTTTGCAAACCTAGTTGAAAAAATTAACGAAAAAATGGGCACCGGCTGGGAAACGTCCTTTGAAAAAACAGCAGATGTTCAAAAACAAAACGTCATTATCCCGAATGACCGCCGTTATTATTTACGTGAGATTTCAGATACGGTTCGAAATTACCATAAAAAAGCGGCTGAGCAGGTGGAAATTGCTCGAAAGCTATTCCAAATTACCGGCACCATCGAAAGTGTGAAGGAGCTTGGAAACGCAGAAGTCGTCACAACCCTTGAAACCTTAATATCCCAATACGAAGCAAAGCTTTCCGATGAATCGAAAAAAATTCTTGCAAACTGGGAAGCCACGAGGGAAACCTATAAGGGCGAAAAATTCATTACGAAAATCCGTGATAGGGAGATAGTGACGATTTTAAAGACAAAGAGCCTATCTGGCTTACTGATTCCGAAAATTTCACTACCTGGTTTTAAGGACTTTGGGGAAATTTTGCGATGGGTGTATAAAGAAAATGTTCCAGGTGCATTCCCGTATACGGCCGGTGTTTTTCCGTTCAAGCGTGAAGGGGAAGACCCGAAGCGTCAATTTGCTGGTGAAGGGACGCCTGATCGAACAAACCGCCGTTTCCACTACCTATCAAAGGATGATGACGCAAAACGCTTAAGTACAGCGTTTGACTCAGTTACGTTATATGGGGAGGACCCAGCGTATCGGCCTGATATTTATGGGAAAGTTGGCGAAAGTGGGGTCAGCGTTTGTACGCTTGATGATATGAAAAAACTGTACAGCGGTTTTGACTTATGTGCGCCTTCTACATCAGTCTCGATGACGATCAATGGCCCAGCGCCGATTATTCTTGCGATGTTTATGAATACCGCGATTCACCAGCAGGTTGAAAAGCGAGAACAGGAGCTTGGGCGCATTTTAACGGTAGAGGAATTCCAAGAGGTCAGCAAGAAAACACTCCAAACTGTTCGTGGAACCGTTCAGGCGGATATATTAAAAGAAGACCAAGGTCAAAACACATGCATTTTCTCAACAGAATTTGCCCTTAGGATGATGGGGGACATCCAAGCGTATTTCATTGACAACAAAGTGCGCAACTATTATTCCGTTTCCATTTCGGGCTATCATATTGCCGAAGCGGGTGCGAACCCCATTTCCCAGCTTGCTTTTACATTATCAAACGGGTTCACGTATGTGGAGTACTACCTTAGCCGCGGCATGAATATTGATGATTTTGCGCCCAACCTTTCTTTCTTTTTCAGTAACGGTCTAGACCCGGAATATACAGTGATTGGCCGCGTGGCACGTCGTATTTGGGCAACAGTCATGAGAAAGAAGTATGGGGCAAATGAGCGCAGTCAAAAATTGAAGTACCATGTTCAAACATCGGGTCGCTCCCTGCATGCCCAGGAAATTGATTTTAATGATATTCGTACAACCTTACAGGCGCTCATGGCACTTCACGATAACTGCAATTCGCTTCATACAAACGCGTATGATGAGGCAATTACAACACCGACAGAGGAATCGGTAAGACGTGCAATGGCCATTCAAATGATCATTACGAAAGAGCATGGCTTAACAAAAAATGAAAATCCGCTACAAGGATCCTTTATTATCGAGGAGCTTACTGATTTAGTGGAGGAAGCAGTGCTGCAGGAATTTGATCGGCTGAATGACCGCGGCGGGGTTCTTGGTGCGATGGAAACACAGTATCAGCGTGGCAGGATTCAAGATGAGTCCATGCATTATGAAATGAAAAAGCATACAGGAGAGCTTCCAATCATTGGTGTGAATACGTATCTGAATCCAAACCCGCCAACTGAAGAGGATTTAAACAATATCGAGCTTGCCCGAGCAACGAAGGAAGAAAAAGAACTTCAAATTAACAATTTAAAGGACTTCCAGGACCGAAATAAGGATAAAGTAGATGAAGCATTAAATAAACTAAAACAGGTTGCCGTTAACAATGGAAATATTTTTGCGGAGTTAATGGAAACGGTACAGGTTGCAAGTCTTGGCCAAATTACGCAGGCACTTTATGAAGTGGGCGGACAATACCGTAGAAATATGTAGAAAAAGATCGAGGCTGAGTCAATTTACGATTGCTCAGCCTTAAAAAATGAATAGACTGGCATAAAGTGGTTGATTTTGTTTATAATGAATGATATGTATTTTACAGAACTCTTTTTTATTTTTTATCTAGCAGTTCAAAGCTAAAATAATATTCTCAAGTTTTTAACTTTATTCAGTAAAAGTCCTAAACTTTCTAAGTGATTTTAATGAAAAAAAGCATGGAAATTTAGGTTGAGTTCAAACCTTGGCTGAATAAAGTTAAAGCCTCCGGCGGATGCCACGATTTTTCAGAGGAAACTTTTCGAGCGTAAGATCAAAGACTAAGAACGCCACATCCTGTGGCAACGTCTTTGTGACCCACCTCGTGTGGGCCTAAAAAAATCGGGCGCAAATACGCTAAGGCGCATTTGAATAGGATACATAGAAAGGGAGTGCCTTGATGAGTCTCGATCAATACTCACCAGAGCAAGTAAAAGAAATGTCAATGCTTGAAGTAGCGTATGAGATTTTCATAGGGAGAAAAGATGCGATTACCTTTAACGAGCTCGTTGACGAAGTTGCAAAAACATTAAAGCTTTCCGAAGAAGAACTTAGCACAAGAATTTCTCAGTTTTATACAGACATCAATATCGATGGCCGTTTTATTACATTAGGTGATAACCGCTGGGGACTGCGGACATGGTATCCGTATGAGCAAATCGATGAAGAGGTTATTCATACTGAAAAGCCGAAGAAGAAGAAAAAGTCCAAGAAAAAGAAGAACGAGGATGACGAACTAATCGACTTCGATGACCTTGACGAAGATGAACTTGATTTCGAAGAGGATTATGATGAAGAAGACGAGGATATTGATGATGTCGACGATGACGAGGACTTCGATGACATTGATGACGAAGAAGAAGATTTCGATGAAGACGAGGAAGAGTTAATAGAAGATGAAGAATATGAGTTAGATGAAGACGAGGAAGAGCTGGAAGAAGAGGAAGAAGACTGATTTAAGTGCTCATGATTTAACTAAAATTTCGGTTAAACTTCATATTGACTTTTTAACCTTAACTCGGTAGAATACTTTTTGGGCTCTAAAAAAGAGTATCTACGAAACCATATTACAAGTTTCGCTCCCTTACATATTTTGTAAGCGGAGCTTTTTTATTTTATAGGGTAAAAAAGTACGGTGTGTGAAATCCAATTACCCATTGAATATTTTCTTTATACAAATTGAAGCAATTGCACAAACTTTAACTAATTACACGATTGGGGGAAAAAAGAAAGATGACGAAATATATTTTTGTAACAGGTGGGGTTGTATCGTCCCTAGGAAAAGGGATTGTTGCCGCATCTTTAGGTCGTTTATTGAAAAACAGAGGGATGAATGTAACGATTCAAAAATTTGACCCATACATTAACGTGGACCCTGGAACAATGAGCCCATACCAGCATGGCGAAGTGTTCGTTACTGATGATGGTGCTGAAACTGACCTTGACTTAGGGCACTATGAGCGTTTTATCGACATTAACCTAAATAAATATAGCAACGTGACGACAGGTAAAATCTATTCGACTGTCTTAAAGAAAGAGCGTCGCGGTGATTATTTAGGTGCAACCGTTCAGGTTATCCCGCATATTACAAACGAAATCAAGGAAAGAGTATTTCGTGCTGGCCGTGAAACAAATGCAGACGTCGTTATTACCGAAATCGGTGGTACTGTTGGAGACATCGAGTCCCTACCATTTTTAGAAGCTGTTCGCCAAATTAAGAGTGACGTAGGCTCTCGTAATGTAATGTATGTGCATTGTACGCTTGTACCATACATTAAAGCAGCTGGGGAAATGAAGACAAAGCCAACTCAGCATAGTGTTAAGGAGCTTCGTAGCCTAGGTATTCAGCCGAACATTATTGTCCTTCGTACAGAAATGCCGATTTCAGAAGATATGAAGGATAAAATTGCACTATTCTGTGACATCGATACAAAAGCCGTTTTTGAGAGCCGTGATGCGGAAACCTTATATTCAATCCCGTTATCCCTTCAACAACAAGGCATTGACCAAATCGCATGTGAGCATCTTCAACTAGATTGCCAAGAAGCAGACATGACAGATTGGATTAAGCTCGTGGAGAAAGTGACACACCTTACAAAAACAATAAATATTGCGTTGGTCGGAAAATATGTGGAGCTTCAGGATGCCTATCTTTCTGTTGCAGAAGCATTAAAGCATGCTGGCTATGCATTTGATTCTGATATCAACATCAACTGGGTAAATTCAGAAGAGGTAACAGATGAAAATGTGGATGAATTACTTAAGGGTACAGATGGAATTCTTGTTCCTGGCGGCTTCGGTGACCGCGGTGTGGACGGAAAAATTACAGCCCTAAGATATGCGAGAGAGACAAAAACTCCATTACTGGGCATTTGTCTTGGAATGCAGCTAGCTTCTGTTGAATTTGCACGAAATGTACTTGGTTTAGAAGGTGCACATTCTGCAGAACTTGATCCGGATACTCCACATCCAATCATTGACCTTTTACCAGAGCAAAAGGATATTGAAGATTTAGGTGGAACGCTTCGTCTTGGACTTTTCCCTTGTAAAATTGAAGAGGGCACAAAGGCGTACGAGGCATACAATGATGAAGTGGTCTATGAGCGCCACCGCCACCGTTATGAATTTAACAATCATTATCGTCAAGCAATGGAAGAAGCAGGCTTTATTTTCTCGGGTACAAGCCCAGACGGACGTCTTGTGGAAATCATCGAGTTGAAAGACCACCCATGGTTTGTGGCTTCACAATTCCACCCGGAATTTAAATCAAGACCGAACCGTCCTCAACCATTGTTTAGAGAATTTATTCGAGCATCATTAACAAACGCTGAAAAAATGTAAAAAAATAGAAAAGTGAAATGGCGAGTGAATTTTTACTCGCCATTTTCTTTTTTTAAGAAAGGAAAATATTGACGGTAAGACGAAAATGTTATATATTTATAACATAATGTGAGAAATACATAACATTTGGTGAGGAGGAGGTTCGTTCCATTTGTTAAAAACAAATTTAAAAGAATTTCGTGCAAAACATCAAATGAATCAACAAAAATTGGCAGAAAGGGTTGGCGTAAGAAGGGAAACGATTGGTCATCTTGAACGTGGAAACTACAGCCCATCGCTAAAATTAGCCTGGGACATTGCAAAGGTTTTTGATGTTCAGATCGAAGAGATTTTTCATTATGAAGAGGAGGAGTAGGAAATGGATGAAAGAAGTCAGCAACATATTGCAAAGGGGTTAGCGATTACATTCAGCATTGTATATATTTCACTTTTTGTTTTCGCGATTTGGAAATACGTGAGTACAAAGGACATTTCAAGCATTACCTTGGAGTTAGTCTTCATAGTCATGATTCCAGTATCGATTGCTTGGTTTGCGCGTCGGGATGAAAGTTTGACGATTCCTAAAACGATTTCAGGTGACTTAATCGATACTGGATTAGATAAAAAGTCTCGAACAAACAGAAAAAAATATTATTTTCTGGATTCATTAGGTTTTGCGATTGTTGTGTTGGTCCTCACAATCATTTCAACTTTCTTTATCGAAAAGGACTGGCAACACTTATATTTGTTTCCACAATTGAGTGAAGTCGCTAATATTATTCTAACTCTGTCCCTTGACTTTTTCATCTCCTTACTTGTGTTTTTTGGCATTTCTCATGTATGGGAGGAGTTCAATATAAGAAGATACAATCGAAAACTGGATGAGCTGGAGGATTTCAATGAATAAATATGACGAGAAAATTAATCAATATGCCCAGGAAAATGATAAGGTTTACGAGTTACTTCAAAGTGAAGTTCGAAGTAATGGTGGAAAAGTATTAAATTTTTTATTAGAAGGTATATTTTCATTCGGTTCGGCTGTAAAACAATTGGAGACGAGAGAAACGTTTTATCTAGTCATGAATAAAGAAAAAGCAGAACTGGTTACCATTCAAAAAACACTGGAGCTTTCTCATCAAGATGTAACAGGCCCTGTGCAAATTGCCTCAGGTAAAAAATCATTTCATTTTGATGGACATAAGTACAAGATGTTTCGGAAGATTAAATAGACCCTGATGAAAAAACTTGCAATTACTGTATAGTTTTTCGACATTGTCTAGCTCCAGGCGCCATCGGCTTGAGGTCATAAGCCAATCGTTTCGGAAGGTAAAGAGCACCTTCAGTCAGCGCTTGTCTTATGCTTGTCGCCGATAAGCGGGCGCATTAAGCTTTTCTTTTTTTCTATTCAAATTCCTCGACCATTTCTTTAATTGTGAATTTTAGTCCGAAATAAGCATATAAAGCTGTCATTACGCTTGGAAAACCGAAGCGGGCCCCGACATCGTCTGGAATGAGAGGCTTAGTAAGCTTACTATCAATAAGGATATCAACACTCTCCTCAAGGGTTCGATCACCTTCTGATTTTACAACCGCGGAAATCGCAACTGTTTGAATGCCTTTACTTCGAAGTTCCTCCGCCACCTTGATGGCCTCTTCATCGGTTGAAAATCGAGTGATTAGCAGAACAGAGTCTACATCCTCAATCACATTCATTTTTCCATGATCAAATAAAGGCTTAGCAGACTTTAAGGGTTCAGCGCCAACCAAAGCCTCGGTCGTGATGGCAGCCATTTCACCAAAACCATGAATCAAAATTGCACCATCGCTAATCACAGACTGTGCAAGAATTCTTGCGCCATCCTCCATATTCATTTCCTCTTGTTCCATTATCCGACTAAAATGCCCCTGAAGCTGTGTAGTAAAAATTTTCAACATAATGGTCAAATTCCTCTCTATTTAAATGATTATTTCCATATATTATCATTATAACGTTATACGAAAAAAATAAGAAATCATGTCGAAAAATATGGAGGAAAATGTTTCGGTCTTGGAAATAAAAGTTTTGTGCGTAAAAAGAAGGAAATTTATAGCTTGTGGTAGAATTAAAAATGAATAACGATATAATAATATTCGAAAAAACGAACGTACTCAAAACGATCGTAAGAACAAAGCACTGATTTTATTTATTTTTCTCTATTTTAAGGGGGGTTTTTAAAAGAATGTCAGAAAAAATCTTAATTGTGGATGACCAATACGGAATACGAATTCTATTAAACGAAGTTTTTCAAAAAGAAGGTTACAAGACATTCCAAGCAGCTAATGGAGTACAAGCGATTGATATCGTTCAAAAACACACTCCAGATATGGTATTACTAGATATGAAAATCCCTGGTATGGACGGGATTGAAATCTTAAAAAGACTTAAAAAAATGAATCAGGACATTCGGGTCATTATTATGACAGCCTACGGTGAGCTTGATATGATCCAGGAAGCGAAGGATTTGGGAGCAATTACCCATTTTGCAAAGCCTTTTGACATTGACGAGCTTAGGGAAGCAGTAAGAGCAAATATCCCATTAAAATCTGAATAAAAATCACAAAAAATACAAAACCGCGTTGTTATCGAAATGGAAACGCTTCATAGCAAAAAACGTGAAACAATGGTATCTTGCGAAATCAAAATCTTGTGATATGCTTAGTACTGTATTGTAGCTATTCCTTGACACAGAAGGCATTTTTGTGTGCTTTTTGTCTGTTGTTTTCTATCTTAAGCTTACATATTTTGATTTTGTTTCGGTCATTCTAAAAGTGATACGAAATCTCAGGAATAGGTATACAATTAACCTCGGTGTTTCTTACCGTGGTTCTACATGTACGGGGACTAATACCTACATAAAAAACGGTACAAAAGGAGGAAATTCACATGCCTTTGGTTTCAATGAAAGAAATGCTTGAAAAAGCAAAAGCAGAAGGGTATGCAGTAGGTCAATTTAACATAAACAATCTTGAGTTTACACAAGCGATTTTACAAGCTGCACAAGCAGAAAATTCACCAGTTATTCTAGGTGTTTCTGAAGGTGCCGGTCGTTACATAGGTGGATTCAATACCGTTGTTGCGATGGTAAAAGCACTAATGGAAGACTATAAGGTTACAGTTCCAGTTGCAATCCATCTTGATCATGGTTCTTCTTTCGAGAATTGTGCAAAAGCGATTCATGCTGGATTCACATCTGTTATGATTGATGCTTCTCATCATCCATTTGAAGAGAACATTGAGATTACTTCTAAAGTTGTTGAACTTGCACACTTCCACGGAGTTTCTGTAGAAGCTGAGCTTGGTACTGTTGGTGGACAAGAAGATGACGTAATAGCTGAAGGAGTAATTTACGCTGATCCTAACGAGTGTGTAGAGTTAGTTAACCGCACTGGAATTGATTGCTTAGCACCTGCTTTAGGTTCTGTACATGGTCCATATAAGGGCGAACCAAACCTTGGTTTTAAGGAAATGGAAGAGATCGGAAAGGCTACTGGACTACCACTAGTTCTGCATGGTGGAACAGGAATTCCAACTAAGGATATCCAAAAGTCGATTTCTCTAGGTACAGCTAAAATCAACGTAAATACAGAAAACCAAATTTCTTCTGCAAAAGCCGTTCGCGAAGCATTAGCTGCTAAGCCAGATGAGTATGATCCACGTAAATATTTAGGTCCTGCTCGTGATGCTATTCGTGAAACAGTACAAGGCAAAATGCGTGAATTCGGTTCTTCTGGTAGAGCATAAGAAACCTTTTCAAATTGTAAACGTCTAATAAAATAGATCGGAAAAATTCTTCCGAACCATATAGAAAAGCCGCTTATTTCCTGTTATTTATAACGTGATTTGGAGATAGCGGTTTTCTTGCGTTATAATAAGAAAAGCGCAAGGCGCCGCCTGAGGAACATCGACAAACTACCGCCACGTCCTGTGGCGAACGTCGATCTCAGCACATCCTGTGCAGGTCAAGCACAAGACAGGCACTGACAGAAGGCGCAATTTGCCTTCCGAAGTGAATGGCTTGTGACCTCGAGCCGATGGTGCCTGGAGCTAGACATGAAGAAAAGCGCAAGGCGATTTTTGGAATTCTTGCCAAAGAAATGGGAGTATCAGTACAGGGGTAATTACAAGTAAACACACAAAAAAGTGGAAGGAGTTGATTTGTAACTTACCCAAGCGGATCGAAACCTTGACGATTTTCCAACATATATGATAAAGACCCTTCACCTAGATTCACTTCAATCACACTAACTAATCTACAGTAAACTATTTCACAAAAACAAAAATGAAGAAGTAGAACTTTAGTCTTATGATATTTTTACCTACAGAAATATCCTTAGTAGGCGTATTTGATTGTTTTGGCGAAAAAGGGTAAAATGATAAATGATTTTCATATTTTCGTGTAAACTAGAATTAATACTCGTACAATCACGCAGTAAATTTATGTTAAAATATACCAATTCAAGTGAAGTATTGTTACGTCTTACGTAACGTTAATAAGGGAATTGAACTGCCTAAACGCTAGAATTCATCAAGCAATGGTCACCGGACAGGTTGTATCCATGGCAATTCAGGTTTCCCTTACAATACCGTCAACTTCGCTAGAAGGGAGCCACATATGGAAAAACTAAAAATAGCAGGCGGTTATCCTCTAAAAGGATCTGTAAAAATCAGTGGGGCAAAGAATAGTGCGGTTGCCCTTATCCCAGCTACAATCTTAGCAGAATCGCCAGTTACGATTGAAGGTCTGCCAGATATCTCAGACGTGCAAATTCTAGGTGATTTGCTTGAAGAAATTGGGGGACATGTAGAAATAGGTAAAGAAGAAATTTTCGTTGATCCATCCAATATTGTGTCAATGCCATTACCGAACGGAAAAGTAAAAAAGCTTCGTGCGTCCTATTATTTAATGGGTGCGATGCTTGGTCGTTTTAAAAAGGCTGTAATTGGCTTACCTGGTGGCTGTCATTTAGGTCCAAGACCCATTGATCAACATATCAAGGGCTTCGAGGCACTCGGGGCAAAAGTGACGAACGAACAAGGCGCAATCTACCTTCGTGCAGATGAGCTGAGAGGTGCTCGTATTTACCTTGACGTTGTAAGTGTTGGTGCAACCATTAATATCATGCTGGCTGCAGTGCGTGCTAAGGGGCGTACTGTCATTGAAAATGCCGCAAAAGAACCGGAAATTATTGATGTTGCGACATTATTAACAAGCATGGGTGCAAAAATTAAAGGTGCCGGAACAGATGTCATCCGCATCGATGGCGTTGATTCCCTCCAGGGCTGTCGTCACACCATTATTCCTGACCGTATTGAAGCAGGTACATATATGATTATTGGTGCCGCTATGGGTGAAGGTGTATTAATTGATAATGTGATTCCGCTACACTTGGAATCCTTGATTGCCAAATTCCGTGAAATGGGTGTAACCGTTGAAACAAGCGATGACCAAATCTGGGTTGCCGGAAATAAGGATTTAAAATCTGTTGATATTAAAACACTTGTATATCCAGGTTTCCCAACCGATCTTCAACAGCCTTTTACATCCTTCCTCACAAAGGCAAATGGAACAGGCGTTGTAACAGATACAATTTATGGCGCAAGATTTAAGCATATCGACGAGCTGCGCCGGATGAATGCGCAAATTAAAGTTGAAGGCCGTTCAGCAATTGTGACTGGACCTATTCAGCTACAAGGTGCGAAGGTGAAGGCAAGTGATTTGCGAGCAGGTGCTGCACTTGTAGTCGCAGGTCTTATGGCAGAAGGTGTAACAGAGATTACAGGCTTAGAGCATATCGACCGTGGTTACAGCCATTTAGAAGAAAAACTAACAGGCTTGGGTGCAACGATTTGGCGAGAAAGCCTGACAGAAGAAGAAATTGAACAAGTCCAAAATTCATAGAAAAGTGCAGGTGGCTCGCCCAGAAACTAGAAAACTGGCCGACTAAGAACGCCACGTCCTGTGGCGACGTCGGCACTTGCACTTCCTGTGCATCGAAGACTCCGACTAAAGAGACGTATTTTGTCTCTGCAGGCGGAGTTGAAGTTTCTCAAGTTTCTAGCCGTCGGAGCTAGACATATTGAATAAAAACTCAAACTCCCACTACAAAAAGTGGGAGTTTTCATGTATTCTTAAAAGGAAAAGTAGAGAGAAAACGTTTTTATGTTATGAGGAATTATGTAAGGGTAGAAAACCCAAAGGTTGCAAAAAATAAAGCCTACTATCAGCAAGGGGGAAGGAACATGGAAAGAAGCTTATCAATGGAGCTTGTACGTGTTACAGAAGCAGCAGCATTGGCATCAGCCCGTTGGATGGGTCGCGGTAAGAAGGACGAGGCAGACGGCGCAGCAACCTCTGCAATGAGAGATGTATTCGACACAATCCCAATGAAGGGACAAGTTGTCATCGGAGAAGGAGAAATGGATGAAGCCCCAATGCTTTACATAGGTGAAAAGCTTGGAAATGGCTACGGACCAAGGGTGGACGTTGCTGTAGACCCACTTGAAGGAACCAATATTTTGGCGTCTGGTGGATGGAATGCGCTTTCCGTGTTGGCAGTAGCGGATCACGGGAATTTACTTCATGCCCCGGACATGTATATGGAAAAAATCGCCGTTGGCCCAGAAGCAGTCGGCTTAATCGACATCGAAGCACCAATTATCGATAACCTAAAAGCAGTCGCGAAAGCAAAGAACAAGGATATTGAAGACCTCGTGGCAACCGTTTTAAATCGCCCTAGACATGAGCATATCATTGCACAGCTGCGTGAAGCAGGTGCCCGTATAAAATTAATTAATGACGGGGACGTTGCAGGAGCAATTAATACAGCATTCGATCATACAGGTGTAGACATTTTATTTGGTTCCGGTGGTGCACCTGAGGGGGTCCTTTCAGCCGTTGCGTTAAAGTGTTTAGGAGGAGAAATCCAAGGAAAACTTCTACCGCAAAATGATGAAGAGTTAGCTCGTTGTATTAAAATGGGACTAGATGTCACTAAAGTTTTCGGGATGGAAGACTTAGTCACTGGTGACGACGCCATTTTTGCAGCAACAGGTGTAACAGATGGAGAGCTTTTACGCGGTGTTCAATTTAAAGGCTCAATCGGTACAACACATTCACTCGTAATGCGAGCGAAATCTGGAACTGTTAGATTCATAGACGGCAGACATAGCTTGAAGAAAAAGCCAAATTTAGTAATTAAATAGAGCAGGGGCGAGTCTTTGTACTCGCTTCCCCTGATTTTATTAGGAATTTGACATCGAAACTTCATAACTCTATCAAAGAAGGTATTGATTAAAAACACGGGAATAGGGTAAAATAAAGGAGATTATTCTTGGTCATTTTACTTCAATCAATTCAAAACAAGGGATTTCATTTGCCCGGCGAAAAAATGAGTTCCACGAAGAAAACTTCTATGATAGCCTCAGAATGCTTCTGTATTCATTCCAATTCATATCAAAACATATAAAATGTTTTATCTTCTCTTTTTTTAAAAAGGAAAAAGCCAAAACGCCTTATATGGTGGACGAATGAATCTTTGAACGAATATCTCAAAACCAAATCTATTGGAGAGCATTTACGAGTAATAGAAAATAAACTAAAAAAAGAGTGGTGTACGAATGAGTATTACAATTTCAAGCTTAGAAAACATGAAGCTTAAGGAATTATATGAATTAGCTCGTGAATTTAAGGTTTCCTATTATAGCAAGTTATCGAAGAAAGAGTTAATTTTTGCTATCTTAAAAGCACGCGCTGAGCAGGACGGCCTTTTATTTATGGAGGGTGTTCTTGAAATTATCCAATCAGAAGGATTCGGATTTCTACGTCCAATCAACTATTCACCTTCCTCAGAGGATATCTACATTTCAGCCTCCCAAATCCGTCGTTTTGATCTAAGAAATGGGGATAAGGTATCAGGTAAAGTACGTCCTCCAAAAGAAAATGAACGTTATTACGGTCTTCTTCACGTTGAGGCTGTTAACGGTGATGACCCAGAATCAGCAAAGGAACGTGTCCACTTTCCTGGTCTGACAGCTCTATATCCAGATCGCCAAGTGATCTTAGAAACGAAGCCAAACCATATTTCAACACGAATTATGGACATCTTAGCACCTGTTGGTTTCGGACAGCGTGGACTTATTGTGGCGCCTCCAAAGGCTGGTAAAACAATGCTTATTAAGGAAATTGCGAACAGCATTACAACAAATCACCCTGAGGCTGAATTGATTGTTCTATTAATCGATGAGCGTCCGGAAGAGGTTACTGATATCGAACGTTCTGTAACAGGTGATGTAGTAAGTTCAACTTTCGATGAAGTGCCAGAAAACCATATAAAGGTTGCTGAACTAGTGCTTGAAAGAGCGATGCGTCTAGTTGAACACAAGCGTGACGTGGTCATTCTGATGGATAGTATCACACGTCTTGCGAGGGCTTATAACCTTGTTATTCCGCCAAGCGGACGTACGTTATCCGGGGGGATTGATCCGGCTGCATTCCACCGTCCAAAGCGTTTCTTCGGGGCGGCAAGAAATATCGAAGAGGGCGGAAGCTTAACAATCTTAGCAACTGCACTTGTTGACACCGGTTCACGTATGGATGATGTGATCTATGAGGAATTCAAGGGTACAGGTAACATGGAGCTTCACCTAGATCGCTCACTTGCTGAAAGACGTATTTTCCCTGCCATCGATATTCGTCGATCTGGAACACGTAAGGAAGAACTTCTTCTCGAAAAAGACAAGCTTGATAAGATTTGGGCAATCCGTAAAGCAATGTCAGATTCACCAGATTTTGCCGAGAAATTTTTACGCAAACTTAAGCAAACTAAGACAAATGCAGAGTTCTTTGAAATGCTTGACGCGGAAAAAAAAGCGGCAGCTGCAAGAAGAAACAGCAGTAGAACTGAGGCGTAAGAATCTCGCAGTGTCGTGAGTCTGTGATACTTTTTTTGCTGGAAAAATTAACGATATTTAACAGCAGGATTAAGTTGCAATTCACAGCTTCACTTGTTATAATTTCAACATGTGCGTTTTAGGTATTTAGTTATTCTAAAACGTAACTCTGTTTCGATCAATGATTCAGGGCGGAAGGAGATGAGACGAATGAAATCAGGAATTCATCCAAACTATAAAAAAGTTATGGTGAAATGTGCTTGTGGAAACGAATTTGAATCTGGTTCTGTAAAAGAAGAGTTACGCGTTGAGGTATGCTCAGAGTGTCACCCATTCTATACAGGCCGACAAAAATTCGCTGATGCAGGTGGACGTGTAGATAAATTCAACAAAAAATACGGTATTAAATAATAATACTGATTTGAAAAGCCAAAAACAGGCAAGTTTTTTCTTCTTGCCTGTTTTTTGTGCTACTAGATCGATTTTTTCTCGCAATTATCTATTTTTACCCCATGAAAATAATCCTCTTAAGTTTAACCGGGTAGAACGAACCCGAGGAAAGGAAGGACCTAGTTTCATGTATATTATGAAGCAAAGCGGCTGGCTTGAAGTAATTTGTGGAAGCATGTTTTCAGGAAAATCTGATGAACTGATACGTCGTGTACGTCGTACCCAATTTGCCAGACAATCCGTTCAGGTATTTAAGCCTCAAATTGATAATCGATATAGTGAAAATTCTGTTGTTTCTCATAATGGAACATCCTTTATCGCAAAACCTATGGCAACCTCATTTGAAATTTTGGAAGAAGTTTCTGCTGATACGGATGTAGTTGCGATCGATGAAGTGCAATTTTTTGATGATGAGATTGTAGAAGTTGTCCAAATTCTTGCAAACCGTGGTCATCGCGTTATTGTCGCAGGCTTGGATCAAGATTTCCGTGGTGAACCGTTTGGAAAGGTTCCAGAGCTGCTTTCATTAGCTGAGCTTGTAACGAAACTTCAAGCTGTTTGCTCCGTATGTGGTTCTCCTTCAAGCAGAACACAGCGTTTAATCGATGGACAACCAGCATCCTATGATGATCCGGTTATTTTAGTTGGTGCCTCTGAGTCATACGAGCCACGTTGCCGTCACCATCATGAAGTACCAGGAAAACCACTGTTAAAATCAGGGTTACAAAAAGATACTATGAAATTATAAGGCGCTCCTGTTGGGGTGCTTTTTTTCTGCCAGAATTCTTTTCATCATAGCTATGAAGGGGAAGACGAGTGAAGACCAAACTGTGTTTTGTCCGCGAGAGCACGTTTCGAAGACAATTCCGATTGGTCCTAAGTGTATTCCTAAGTGTATTTTGTCTCTGAGGACCCAGTCAAAATCCTCTTCATCACAAGAGAAGTAACGCGATTTTTTGTACATGAAAAAAGACCAGGCTGTTTGTCCTGATCTAAAATAAAAAACCGAGTACTCTTTTACGTTTTCTTGACCCCTCCACTTTTTCAAGGGTAATGGCTGTTTGTTTTTGGAGCACTTCTTTTTCACTTTCAAGCTGCTCGATGTATTCCTCCATTTTCTGCATTCTTTTTTGCAGTTCATCGATCTCCTTACGATGCTGCAGTAGCTGGTAGGATACAACATCACTTGCTTTTTCCTCGATCCGTCTTTCATTATCCTTAATCCGTTCCATCATTGCGTTTAATTTAGTTGAGAGTGTTTTATCCGAAGCTTGTACCATTTTCCGTGCGGTCCCCTTCCTAGGCTCTGGTGGTGATAGTTCGATTTTATCAGATGGAACCCCAGATTTCACTTGATTCCGTATTCCTTCGAAAAGTGGAAGGTCTGTTTCCTCAAAAACAAAATGACCATATTCATTTTTTTCACAAGATAGATCTAAGTTTTTAATCCATTTCCGAACGGTTTTTGTTGAAACCCCCAATCTTTTTGCAAACTCAACAGTATTCACACCAACCACTCCCCCTATTTATTTTTACCGATTCTTTGTATACTACTACGATTCTCCCTTAATCGATAAAATCCTTCCGGGTAGACAAAACTAGAAGTGTTTCGTCAAAGAAAGAATCAATCTTACATAAAATCTTGGTTTCGACAGCAAAATTAGGGGTAATTAGTGTTTAGGTCGGAAATGTATAGGTCTATTAATATATGAAAATAGTACTATATCCAAGCGTATTAGAAATTGATAGTTATATTTGCTTTCCTGTAATAATAGTATGAAAAACATGGGGTGTACAAAAAGTTACACATTTCACTTAAGGGTTAAACTCTCACTGAATATGGCTTGGGTTTGAATGTACCCAGGTACATCTAATAAGGGGGATTTTTAATGACCAATGAAGTATATCAATTGTTAGCAATTATTATTTACATGGCGGGAATGGTGTTTATCGGGTGGTATGCCTATAAACGTACATCTAGCCTGACGGACTACATGCTTGGCGGGCGTGGCCTCGGACCGGCGGTGACGGCTTTAAGTGCCGGAGCTGCGGATATGTCTGGTTGGCTACTCATGGGCCTTCCGGGAGCTATTTATGTGAGCGGTCTTGTTGAAGCCTGGATTGCAATTGGTCTGACAGTAGGTGCTTATTTAAACTATGTACTCGTTGCACCACGACTTCGCGTCTACACGCAAGTGTCGCAGGACTCCATTACGATTCCAAGTTACTTGGAAAATCGTTTAAAAGATACATCTCATCTTTTGCGTATTGCATCCGGGTTGATTATTCTTGTTTTCTTTACATTTTACGTTTCTTCTGGCATGGTTGCTGGCGGTAAATTTTTCTTGAGTTCATTTGGACTTAATTATCACATGGGTCTTTTAATCGTATCAGGTGTCGTGATTTTTTATACGTTGTTTGGTGGATTTTTAGCGGTCAGCTATACGGATGTTGTCCAAGGGCTGATTATGTTCTTCGCACTTCTACTCGTTCCGATCGTCGGATTTTTTCTAACAGGTGGTTTCTCGGAAACAGCTACAAGCATTCGAGAAGTGAATCCGCAATTGTTGAACCTCATATCTGGTGCATCTTTCCTTGGAATTTTGTCTGCGGTTGCATGGGGCCTCGGTTATTTCGGGCAACCACATATTATTGTCCGTTTTATGGCCATCACCTCGGTTAAAGAAATAAAAAGTGCACGTCGTATCGGGATTGGCTGGATGATCCTCAGCGTAATTGGGGCAATTGCAACGGCACTAATTGGAATTGCTTATTATCAGCAAAATACCGGAACAATTGCCGATCCGGAAACGGTGTTCATCGTTCTGGGACAGATTATCTTCCATCCATTTATCGCCGGGATTATGCTTGCAGCGGTACTTGCCGCGATTATGAGTACAATATCCTCGCAGTTGATTGTCACATCATCGGCTCTAATTGAAGACCTGTATAAGGCCGTCTTTAAGACTGATGCATCGGATAAGCAATACGTGTTTTTAGGGAGAATGGCAGTACTGATCGTATCGATTATCGCGATGGCCCTTGCTTGGCCGAATAACGAGTCCATTTTAAAAATCGTTTCGTTCGCGTGGGCAGGATTTGGTGCTTCATTTGGTCCAGTCATCTTACTATCCTTATACTGGCGAAAGATTACAGCAAAAGGTGCCCTATGGGGAATGGTTACAGGTGCAATCACCGTTCTGATTTGGGGTAATGTGAAACTATTGTCGGATACACTTTATGAAATTGTTCCGGGCTTCCTAATCTGTTGGATTGTGACGTACGTTGTTAGTTTGGCGACATATCGACCGAATGCTGAGATTGATAAGGAATTTACAGAAGCAATTGAAATTTTGAATAAGGAAAGTTGAAAAAATGCCCGTTGGTTGTGCGCAAAAATGACAGTGGTATTGGCATATAAAAAGTAAAACCCGCTATTGCTAATTGGCGGGTTTCTTTATTAGGAATACAATATTAGTCGGGTAATCGGAGATTTTCCAGTAAAATGCAGAATGGAGCTCGTTTCGGGGGAAATAAGGGGAGGATTTCCGATTACGCAAAGCAAAACCCTTCATTTTCACGTTTTCGGAGTCAATTAGCGGAACTTTTCCGTCTATTTATTAGCTTGGGTGCTTAACCTGATCCTCCAACCGATAACTGCGGATCCTCTTGATTCTAGATACAGGAAGCAGCAGCTTAATTTGTTTGAGTGTAATTTGCTTTGACCTATATGGTTACCCTATACTATAATTATACTGTTATGGACTAAATTTGAGGTGAAGCGCGTGTTCGATCGTTTAGAAGCTGTAGAGGCTCGTTATGAAAAACTAAATGAACTATTAAGTGATCCAGATATCGTTAGTGATACAAACAAATTACGTGAATATTCAAAAGAACAATCTGATATACAAGAAACAGTTGAAAAGTATAGAGAGTACAAAGAGGTTAAGGAACAGTTAACTGATGCGAAAGCAATGCTTGAAGAAAAGCTCGATGCAGAGATGCGCGAAATGGTGAAGGAAGAAATCAACGAACTCGGGGACCAAATGGAGGAGCTAGAGGAGCGTCTTCATGTGCTGCTATTGCCGAAGGACCCGAATGATGATAAAAACGTAATCATGGAAATCCGCGGTGCTGCAGGTGGAGATGAGGCTGCGTTATTTGCTGGTGACCTATACCGCATGTACAGTCGATTTGCCGAACACCAAGGCTGGAAGATTGATGTTATGGATACAAACTCAACTGGTGTTGGTGGATTTAAAGAAATTATTTTTATGATTAACGGAAAAGGTGCATTTTCAAAATTGAAATTTGAAAATGGAGCCCATCGTGTGCAACGTGTTCCTGAAACAGAATCAGGCGGACGCATCCATACATCAACTGCGACTGTTGCGGTATTACCTGAAGCAGAAGAGGTTGAAGTCGACATTCATGAAAAAGACATTCGTGTTGATACATTTGCTTCTAGTGGACCTGGGGGACAAAGTGTTAATACGACAATGTCAGCGGTTCGTTTAACGCATTTGCCAACTGGAACTGTGGTTTCTATTCAGGATGAGAAATCTCAAATCAAAAATAAGGAAAAAGCAATGAAGGTATTGCGTGCACGTGTTTATGACAAGTTCCAACAGGAAGCTCAAGCAGAATATGACCAAAACCGTAAACAAGCAGTAGGTACTGGTGACCGCTCGGAGCGTATCCGTACGTACAATTTCCCGCAAAACCGTGTAACCGACCACCGGATTGGATTAACGATTCAAAAGCTTGATCAAATCCTAACTGGAAAGCTCGATGAAGTCATCGATGCTTTAATCATGGAAGACCAAGCAAGAAAAATGGAGCAAGCCGAATAATGGCAGAATTTCATAAAATATTCGAAGCCCTTAAATGGGCTTCTTCTTTTTTAAGGGAAAACGGTCGGGACGAAAATATAGGGGAAATGCTGTTATGTCATTATTTGGGGATGAATCGGGCTAAGCTGCTTGCAGAACTGCGCGAAGATCTTGATGATCAAGTGAAGGCAAAGTTTGTTGAGGATATAGACCAGGTTGTGAGCGGGGTTCCGGTACAACACATCATTGGCTATGAGGAGTTTTACGGACGCCGATTTTTGGTAAATGAAGAGGTCTTGATCCCAAGACCTGAGACGGAAGAATTAGTCCAAGGACTGTTAGCGAGGATTGAGCGTTTATTTGGTGCGACCAAAGTTATTAAAGTCGTGGATGTTGGGACTGGTAGTGGCGCGATCTCTGTTTCACTCGCCCTTGAAAATCAGCAACTTGATGTCATGACAGTGGATATTGCCAAAACTTCTATTGATGTAGCGCAGGAAAACGCTGGTCAGTTAGGTGCAAAAATAAGGTTCTTTGAAGGAGATTTATTAGGACCGTTAGTGGCCGAAGGAATGAAGGTGGATGTGGTCGTTTCGAATCCGCCATATATTCCAGAAGAAGACATCGCGACTTTATCAACGGTAGTGAAAGATCATGAACCACTCCGGGCGTTAGTTGGTGGTCGGGATGGATTGGATTTCTATCGTCGGTTCATGAAGGAGATTCCACTTGTGTTGAATGAAAAAGGAATCGTGGCCTTTGAGGTTGGGGTCGGGCAAGGCGAAGCTGTGGCAGAAATGTTGAGCGACTCTTTTCTAGGTGCAAAAGTAGAAGTCGTCAATGACATCAACGGAAAAGACCGAATGGTGTTTGCAGAAATCGGATTTTAGAAAAGGCTTGGGGCAGGACCCCAAGCCTTTTTTTGACGACATATGCTTGATGCGCGATCGTGAAGCATAATTGCTCTGTAAACCAGCATTATTGCGTTTTAATTATTGTAATTGCGCTATCTGGTCTAATAATTGCGTGATACCATTTTTCTAATAGCTTATTTCAGTAGTTCCGCTTCCACGAAATAAAATAGGCAATGATCTGAATCAATGGATAAAGTAGCAGTAGGATAATTGGGTAGTATGGGACAGAATCTGAGATGAATGGATAGAGAAAAAATAGGGCTGTAATGATTGGAAAGGTGTACCACATACTAATGTAAGAAGCTCGACATGCTTTTCCGGTTAGTTCTTTTTCGCGCTCGTCACCTTCCTCGAATTCGAGCGGCAATAGGAATACACTTTTCCAGGATTTTCGTTTCTTTTTTAACTGTGGAAATGCAAATGCTGCAAACATGATTCCCACCACGATTGCGATAAAAACAGGCAACATGTTTATTTCAATGGTCCAGGGGGGTTCCTGATTTGTTTTTACAATTTTAGCAAAGTCCAAATGTGCGTAATACATCGATGAAAAGGCCCACCCCATTAGCGCGATCGAAATAATTGAATATAAGACATTACGGAAAATACTCATCTCTCATCATCCTCCAAATAAAAAATCTCTTCAATTGGCAAGTTAAATGTCAGTGCAATATTCATTGCGAGCAGTAGTGACGGGATATAGCTTCCTTTTTCCAATGCGACGATTGTCTGCCGTGTTACATTGACTTTTTCGGCAAGAGCGCCCTGTGTCAGGCTATGTTTTGCACGGAGCTCCTTCACGCGATTTTCAATCTCCATTTACAATATCCTCCAATTGTTTCTATCTATATTGTAAAGTCAACCATACATTTTGTAAAGCCAACTTTACAAATTATTTTTAGACCAAGTGATGTGGTTCACAAAGACGTTGCGTTCTTAGTTTTTGTTCCAAAACTCGAAAAAATAGTTTAATAGATTTTTCAATTTTGGTAGTTTAGGATGATCTTTTTTTGGCGAGAATGGGTTGTGAAGGGATGGTGCTAGAGAGTGAGTAAACAAATTGCGATTGTATCATTTATATTTTTAATGTTAATTGGGGCGAATAGCCATTTATTGATAAAAGAAACAAGTGCCGGGACGTCACAGGTAATTCCGGATGAGGCGATTCGGCTCCGAATCTTAGCGAATAGTGATTCTGATGAAGACCAGGCGATAAAACGCAAGGTGCGTGATGCGGTAAATGCGGAAATTACAGTGTGGGTGGCAGAACTAACTTCGATTGAAGCGGCTAGAGAGTTGATTCAAGAGAGACTTCCGGAAATCGAGAAAATCGTTGCTAGAGTTTTAGAGAAGGAAAATAGCAATCAATCATATACAGTCGATTACGGACGCAATGTTCAGTTCCCTACAAAGCTTTACGGACAATTCCTATATCCAGCAGGTGAGTATGAAGCAATTCTGATTTCTTTAGGTGAAGCTGAAGGAGCAAACTGGTGGTGTGTGTTGTTCCCGCCATTATGTTTCTTGGATTTCTCAACAGGTGATGCGGTAGAAGCATCTGATGAAGAAGGAAAAGATGTAGCGATTGAGCAAGATGTCAAGAAAGAAGATAAGAAAGATAAGAAGGATGAGAAAGACAAAAAAGACAAGGAAGAAAATGAAGAGGAAGAAGTAGAGGTCAAATTCTTTTTAGTTGAATTTTTCACATCACTTTTTAGCTAAAACTAGTATTTGGTTCTATTTTTCTAGATGCCTCATAGAGTAGTTACTAGATAACGAAAAATGGGGTGGAGAGAATGAAACAAATTAGAACGGCAACTGAGCAGGATATTGAAAAGGTAACAGCATTTTTAGGACAAGCAGAAGTTAGTGCGGATGGGATTGATTCGATCATTGACCACTTTATTTTGTTGGAGGATGCCGAACAAAAAATCCTTGCCACATTAGGGATAGAAAGAATGGAACAGGATGGACTGCTCCGGTCACTCGTGATTTCCCCAGGTGTTGACCAAACGAATTTATTAACCTTATTTAAAAGTGCAATTTCACTAGCGAAGCATAAGGAATTAAATCGTCTGTTTTTAGCGACAAATAAGCAAGCATCGATTCAATTTTTTGAGATGCTTGGCTTCAAACAAGCCGAAACGGATGAGCTTCCGGACCATATTAAAGACTCAAATCATATCTCGCAGCTCCTCGAAAAGAATGATCCGATGTTTATGGTTTCGTTGATTTAAAAATAAATTTAGTTTTCAAACCCCTGTTTGCGGGCGGAATGTGCGCAAGTAGGGGTTTTTATTTGAGTTTTTTAGTCGAATTGTGGATTATGTGGATAAGTTTTGTTGTTAAAATGAGGATAAATGTGATAGTCTTTGGAACGTGATGAAAAATAAGGGCTGTGGATGAGTTATTTCCTTTTGGTGTGGAATGTGGTAAAACTGGGTATATCCACAAAACTATCCACATTTTTCAGTTAATTGTCCACAAAATGTGGATAACACTTGCTTCATGCCCCTTAAAAGCCTATACTTTTTTATATTGCGATAATAAAAATACTACATAATAAAAGGATTCTCATATAGGAGTTGCGTTACATGGATACAAAACATTGGGTTGTGGATAAACATCAACGGAATTTAGAATCTTATCCACAAATAAAAGAAGCAGCAGGTCTACTAAAGAACAATGAAGTGGTCGCATTCCCGACTGAAACAGTGTATGGACTTGGGGCAAATGCTTTATCGGATAAGGCTGTTGCAAAAATTTACGAGGCAAAGGGTCGTCCGAGTGATAATCCACTGATTGTCCACATCTCCACAATCGGGCAGCTATATAAAATTGCACAGGACATTCCAGAGCAGGCGGAGCGCTTGATTGAAAAATTTTGGCCAGGACCGCTAACACTTATTTTAAAAGCAAAAGAAAACGCGGTTTCGAAAAAAGTGACGCCAGGACTTGATACAGTAGCGGTTCGGATGCCAAGTCATCCAGTGGCATTGGCTTTGATTGTAGCATCAGGTCTTCCACTTGCAGCACCGAGTGCGAATACTTCTGGCAAACCAAGTCCGACACTTGCAAAACATGTCGCTGATGATCTGACTGGAAAAATCGCGGGGATACTTGATGGCGGTGCAACTGGCGTTGGGCTTGAGTCCACAGTTCTAGACTGCACGGGTGAAGTGCCTGTGATTCTGCGACCAGGTGGAGTGACAAAGGAACAACTTGAGGACGTGTGTGGTGCCGTTGAGGTTGATAGGGCCATTTTAACAGAAGGTGAAGCACCGAAATCGCCTGGAATGAAATATAAACATTATGCACCGACCGCGCCACTAACGATTGTGAATGGTTCGATGGAGTTTATACAGTCTCTCGTAAAAGGAAAACAAAACAAGGGCTTGAAGGTTGGCGTCCTCACAACGTCCGAGCGTGAAAACCAGTATGAGGCAGATAAAATTATTGCCTGTGGATCGCGTGAGGATTTGGAGTCGGTAGCAAATAGACTTTATGATGTGTTGCGGTTATTTGATGAAAGTGATGTCGATGTTATTTTTAGTGAAAGCTTTCCAAGCGAAGGCATTGGACAAGCCATTATGAACCGATTAACGAAAGCCGCAGGGCATAAAATAATAACTGAATAAAGAATTCCATCTTCAAATATATGTTCAAAAAGGAGGCTGAAGAGGACCGCGTCGACAAAAACGCCACGGCCTTATGCAATGTCGACACTAGCACATCTTGTGTGTCGAAATTTCGAGGCGGTGCAGCTTTGAGGACCGGAGCGTATGCAGTTAATACGTGAGGACCGGTGAAGCAAGCCAACGAGTTTCCACAGGATGTGGTGACTTCGACGTTCGACACAGGACGTGTCGGGTTTTAGTCGGAGTTCCTCTTTCGATGTGTCNTCATCTTCTATTTAGATTGGTACATGCATATGTTGAAATAGGCACGTCCAAGGAGGTAGAAGATGGATATAACTGCATTTCTCGGAGAACTTATAACCTTATTTATCATGGCGTTTGCCTTAGGCATGGATGCATTTTCCGTTGGGCTTGGAATGGGGTTAATCCGATTGAGACTCAAGCAAATCTTTACAATCGGTATAACCATCGGTCTGTTTCATATGTGGATGCCTTTGGCGGGTATGATGATTGGGCATTTTTTATCAGATACATTTGGAGCCATTGCTACCTATGCAGGTGGGGGGTTGCTCATGTTTTTAGGCTTACAAATGATTATTTCCTCCTTCAAGGACGATGATCAGAAGCGTATGATTACACCGGTTGGATTTGGGTTATTTATTTTTGCGTTAAGTGTAAGTTTAGATAGTTTCTCAGTGGGGCTTTCACTAGGGATATACGGTGCGAAAACAGTCATGGTCATTCTCATGTTCGGGGTCGTCAGTATGATCCTTTCGTGGGTCGGCCTTCTTTTAGGTCGAAAGGTCCAAAATTGGCTTGGTACATACAGTGAGGTCTTGGGTGGCAGTATCCTCCTCGTCTTTGGTGTGAAACTACTGTTTCCTTTATAGGTGTTCCAGAAAAAAGTACAAAGTTGTGAGTACGGTGGTGATTTCCGTGCTCTTTTTTTAATATTGGCTATGCCTTTCATGTGAATCTCGATTATAATGGTACTATATCGAATTTTGTCTAAAGGTGCAGGTCGAAAGTAGCATAAGGGCAACAATGAGGAGGCTGATGAAATGATACGCATTTTATTTGTTTGCACAGGGAATACATGTAGAAGTCCGATGGCAGAGGCTATTTTACGAAAAAAGTGCGGGGAAAACATAGAAGTCAAATCGGCGGGGATTTTTGCAGGTGATGGAAGTCCTGCTTCAGCGAATACCGCTCAGGTGTTACAGGAAAATGGAATGGAGTGTCAGCATTCATCTTCATTGTTAACACAAGACCTTGTTGAGTGGAGCGCTTGTATTTTAACGATGACCAGTCAGCATAAACAGGCAATTCTACACAGTTTCCCGCAAAGCAGGGACAAGGTGTATACATTAAAGGAATACGTGAACAGCAGCGGGGATGTTTCTGACCCATTCGGGGGACCCGTTGAGATATATAGAGAAACCTATGCGGAACTCGAACCATTAATTGATCAAGTACTATTAAAACTAAAATAGGTAGATTCAGGGGGAGAATCGGGTGGAAAAAAGGCGCTACAAATCTGGTCTTAGGTTAAAATTAGTCCTATTTACAACCATTTTAGCGGTTGTAACGTATTCAACATCTGCGTTATTCATTTATTTTGTGTATCCTTTCGTCAAAGAAATGGTGAATCAGCAAGTCTTTGTAATCGGAACATTGGCGTTAGGAATTATCTGGTCTGGGATTCTTGCTTATTTTGCGGCATCCTTCATCACAAAGCCACTTCAAAAGCTTGAACAGGTGGCTATTCATGCTGCAAATGGTGATATTCGCGAGGATGTACCCGTTTCAAAATCTGATGACGAGATTCGCAGCTTGAGTCTTGCATTTAATAAAATGCTACATAATCTACGTGAAATGGTTCAACATATCGAGGAAAACTTTGAAAATACGAATGAAAAAGTGATTGAAATTACAAAGGCTTCTAGTCTTGCATCTGAGCAGGCAGAAAGTATAAATCGCACTATTTCCGAGATTTCCAAAGGAGCTGACAGCTCTGCAATATCGATTCAAGAGACTGCAGAATCAGTAGAGGATGTCATTCAAATTGCCGAAGAGGTTCAACAAAATGCGAACACTTCGCAAAATTTATCAGTTGAAATGGTTGATACACTGAATGGTAGTAAAGAGGTTGTGCATTCGCTTGTTTCCGGAATTAATAAGCTTGTTGAAAATAACCAAACCTCGCTTGAAGCGGTAAATCGCTTAGAAACAAATGCAAAGGAAGTAGAACATATTATTTCACTTGTTGGCGATATTGCCGGCCAAACGAACTTGCTTGCATTGAATGCCTCAATTGAAGCAGCACGTGCGGGTGAGCACGGCAAGGGCTTTGCAGTTGTGGCGGAAGAAGTGAGAAAGCTTGCGGACGAAAGTTCAAAGGCAGTTCAAGGCATTTCTGAATTGATTAAAAATATCCAGCAAGAGGTTCGAAATGTAGTCGTTCAAATTTCGGAACAAGTTGCCGTTGCAAACGAAGAAGCGAAAAAAGGAACGATCACAAATGAAGCCATTGCAGAAATGACAACGTCTGTCCATGAGGTAGCAGATGCCGTGAAGCAAATAGCCGCCTTGGTTGAAAAACAAATGGACCGCATTCAAGCGACATCCTTGCAGTCACAAGAAGTAGCGGCGATTGCAGAAGAAACATCCGCAGGTGCACAGGAAGTTAGTGCAGCAACCCAGCACCAGGCAAATGTGATTGGTGAAGTGGACGGTTTGGCGCAGGAGCTTGCTAGCCAAGCAAGTCAGTTAAAACAGACCATTCAACGATTTACGTTATAAAACTCCTGAAAAAAGCTCCCGTTTTGGTTCGGGAGCTCTTTTTTAGGTATTAGGCAAGAACCCATGTGACTTCAGTCATGTGATGAATTGTCGATTGATTCGGGGATTCAAAAATATACAAATATTCTTGATATACCCCACTTCCCTCTAGTCATATAGTCAATTTTGTGATATATTGCATTTGTATAGGAACGTATGTTCCTGTGAGTAATAACAACCTTAGTGAAAGTGTGGTGAAATCAATGTTTGTAGCAGTCCAACGTGGCTATGTTTATCGAGCTTATCCGACAGATGAAGTGAAGAAATATTTCTTGCAATGTTTTGGTGCAGGTCGCAAAATGTACAATCTCCATGTCGATAGATTATATCAATACTTGGAGAGTATTGACTATCAGATTGGTGAGAGAATAGATACTAAAGAACTCAAAAATAAAATACCTTCTGTTGCCGAATTCAAAAAGATGTTCGTTGATAGCGACGGAAACCTGTATCTGTACAATGTGGATGCATTTGCTTGTAACGAAGCGAAACAACACTTTTACAAAGCACTAAATGAGTTCAATAAAATTGCTTTTCAAAAGCAATTTAAGAAATCAGCACTCAAACGAAAAGATACTATGGGTAAGGAACTTTCGTTCCGTGATTTGAAAGTCTTACCTAAATTCCATTCCAAAAAGAATAATAATTTTAGCTATACAACTTTTAATCAAAATGGAAATATTCAAATCAACGAAAATATCCTTACTTTGCCAACTGCACAGAAATCCGAATTAAGAGAAGTCAAAGTAAAACTTAAGCTGCATCGAGGCTTGCCAAAGGACAGCTTAATCAAAAACGTCACTGTTTCTATGAATGCCAATGGCGAATTTTACGTCTCTTTGTGCGTGGAATTTGCATTGGAGATTACAGACATTGAAAAAACCACTATTATTCTTGGATTGGATTATTCACAATCTTCATTTTTTGTCTATAGTGAGGGTAAGAAAGCCAATTACCCGTTATTTATGAGACAAGCTGAAGAACGATTAAAACAAGAACAGAAGAAACTTTCACGTATGGATAAAGGTTCGAACCGTTGGAACAAACAGCGTAAAAAAGTTGCAAAAATACATATAAAAGTTGCGAACCAACGAAAGGATTGGCTACATAAAAAAGCCTTTACTCTTGCTAAACGATACGATATGGTGATTCTAGAAGATCTTGATTTGCGTTCTCTTAGTCAAAATCCAGACTATGCAAAAAAACAACAAGATAATGGATTTGGAAACTTCCGATTATATTTAAAATACAAGTTAGAACAACAAGGAAAAATATTCTTGAAGGCACCAAGGACGTTCCCATCAACTCAACTATGCTCTAATTGTGGGTTTAAAAATACTAAACTTAAAGGAATTAAGAACATCAATATAAGGGAATGGGACTGTCCAAAGTGTAAATGTCATCACGACCGTGACGTTAATTCTGGAATAAATTTAAAACAATATGGCGAAAAACATATTCATGAGAAGAATTTGCTTGTGTCTTACCTATTAAAATATAAAGGGTTCGCTCGGTTGCCCACAGTGTCTAGCACAGACTAGACTTAAATCGGTCAGCTAAGAAAAGTGACTCAGGCTGTATATGACCGAAGGTTAGCCCGATAGGGCTTTCCCTTACAAGCCTGTGACTTCAGTCATAGGTTGTTGACGTATAATAAGAGTAAAGATTATGTCTTATGGTGGAAGTTTTAGCCAAGGCGCATTTGATTATAGGGGGATTTACAATGAAAGTTGCAATTGCTTCAGACCATGGCGGTTTAGTATTGCGTGAAGAAATCAAGCATTTATTGGATGAACTTAAGATTGAATATGATGATTTTGGGTGTGAATGCTCTACTTCTGTTGATTATCCGGATTACGCCCTGCCAGTTGCGAAAAAAGTGGCGGATGGGGAATATGATCGTGGAATTTTAATTTGCGGAACTGGAATTGGAATGAGTATTGCTGCGAATAAGGTTCATGGCATCCGTTGTGCACTTTGTCATGATGTATTTAGTGCAAAAGCAACTCGAGAGCATAATAACAGCAACATCTTGGCGATGGGTGAGCGTGTGATCGGTCCAGGACTGGCCCGTGAAATCGCAAAAGCATGGCTAACAACTGAATTTTTAGGTGGTCGCCATGAAAACAGAATCAATAAAATCACTGAATACGAAAACAGCACTGAAGAGTAACATGTAGCGCCTGAGGATTTTCTGAATCAGGCGTATATGTGTTTATTCAGTCAAACGATAAAACCTTTGACTGAATAAACACAAAGCCTCCGGCGGATGCCACAGATTTTCAAAGGAAACTTTTCGAGCGTGCTCGAAAAAATCTGGGCGCAAATACGCCGAGGCGTATTTGATTTCAGTCAGTCAGGAGGTTTTGGAAATGGTAGCGGACTTAGAAGTATGGAGAGGGCAGCTTAGGACGATTCTTTCAGAGTTTGTGGAGAAGGCTTCGTTGAAAAAAGGAGAGCTCCTGGTTGTCGGTTGCAGTACGAGTGAAGTCATCGGTGAACGAATCGGAACGGCGGGATCCGAGGAAGTGGCGGAAATGATTTTTAGTGAATTGGATTCGCTTCGTGAAGATATAGGTGTTGAGCTTGCGTTTCAATGCTGTGAGCATTTAAACCGTGCCTTGGTTATCGAGCGTGAAACGGCAATACATAAAAACTATGAGCAAGTAACAGTCGTCCCGGTTCGAACAGCAGGCGGTGCAATGGCAACCAATGCATACGGACATTTTAACGATCCGGTTGTGGTTGAATTTATTAGAGCTGAAGCGGGAATTGATATTGGCGACACCTTCATCGGTATGCATCTTACACATGTCGCGGTACCCATTCGAAGTTCATTGAAGGAGCTTGGCGGGGCCCACGTCACAATGGCCAAAGCTAGACCAAAACTCATCGGCGGCGAACGAGCTGTTTATCCCAATAATAAAGAAAATAAGAAGTGCTAAATGAGCGGTTTGTTTAGAAGGAAGACAAGGTGTGAAGATACCTTGTCTTTTTATTCATAAAAAAATTTATCGTGGGATGAAGAAAATATTTATTGAACTCCTGATTCGTACAGTTGTCCCCGGAGTGTGAAAGAAATGGCTATACGAAAGGTAAATAAGAAAGATCTTCATAGGCTAATTGTTTAATTGATGAAAGTGATAACGGGCCTGTTTATGATTTGCTTCAGAAGGTGACCGACAAAAAGGTGAATCTTGCTGATGGCTTAGTTGTAGAATACGATGATTCCCCCCTTTCCGAAGAGGAAAAGAAAAAGGTTGAGAAGGCAGAGAAAGAAATAGAGGAAGGAGAATTCATTGATTGGGGGAAATTAAAAATGAGTTAAGTTGAATGATGTATTATTATTTTCGCATTTCTCCCTATAATAATCTCCTAATGTAAAAATCCATCCATCTCATAGGAACCACCAGAACCGTCCCCTTGGTTCCACAAAAATGAACATTAAGCATTCGAAAACAGAATAATGTTCGTGTTTTGTAAAAAAACATAAAACTTAATCTTCCTACTACCGAATAAAAGTGTTACAATGAAAAAGTATTTTTCAAATTAACGGAATAATTCATACATCGATTAAAGGAGGATTCCAATGAAACATTTATCGGAGCAAGATCAACAAGTATTTCATGCAATACAAGATGAACTCAAAAGACAACGTACGAAAATTGAACTAATTGCATCTGAAAACTTTGTAAGTGAAGCAGTCATGGAAGCCCAAGGTTCTGTATTAACAAACAAATATGCAGAAGGGTATCCGGGTCGTCGTTATTATGGCGGCTGTGAGCATGTGGATGTTGTGGAGAACATTGCAAGAGACCGTGCGAAGGAAATCTTCGGCGCAGAGCACGCAAATGTGCAGCCTCACTCTGGGGCTCAAGCAAATATGGCTGTATACTTTACAATCCTTGAACAGGGTGACACTGTACTTGGGATGAATCTTTCTCATGGTGGACATTTAACACATGGTAGTCCGGTAAACTTCAGTGGAATTCAATATAATTTTGTGGAGTACGGAGTGGATCCTGAAACACATCAAATCAATTACGACGATGTACGTGCTAAAGCTCTGGAACATAAGCCGAAGCTTATCGTTGCGGGTGCAAGCGCATATCCACGTGCAATTGATTTTAAAAAGTTCAGAGAAATTGCAGACGAAGTGGGCGCATACTTAATGGTAGACATGGCTCACATCGCTGGTTTAGTGGCAACGGGTATTCACGAAAACCCAGTTCCATATGCGGATTTCGTCACAACAACGACTCATAAAACATTGCGTGGTCCACGTGGTGGGATGATTCTTTGTAAAGAAGAATTCGCGAAGAAAATTGATAAAGCGATCTTCCCAGGTATCCAAGGTGGTCCATTAATGCACGTAATTGCTGCAAAAGCTGTGGCATTCGGGGAAGCTTTAACAGATGAGTTCAAGCAATACACTCAAAAAATCGTCGACAATGCGGCTAGATTAGCTGAATCTTTACAAAAAGAGGGCCTAGATATAGTATCTGGCGGAACTGACAATCACTTATTACTACTTGATGTTCGTTCATTGAGTTTAACTGGTAAAGTGGCTGAAAAGGTTCTTGACGATATCGGCATCACAGTTAACAAAAACACGATTCCATTTGATCCAGAAAGTCCTTTTGTCACAAGTGGTATTCGTATCGGTACTGCTGCTGTAACAAGCCGAGGATTTGGTTTTGAGGATATGGATGAAATTGCGTCCATTATCGCATTTGCATTAAAAAATTCAGAAGACGAAGTGAAGTTAGCTGAAGCAAGCGAGCGTGTAGAAGCATTGACTAGCAAGTTTGTCCTTTATAAAGAGTATTAAGATGTTTGAAGGCGGGACTCCTTTTATGGGGTCCTGCCTTTTTGGTTAAAACGTCGCCAAATACTTTGGACCGATATATCTTAATTTTGGGTCGATATATTTAAAATTTGGACCGATATATCCGAGTTTTGGGTCGAAATAATTAAAAAATGGTTCGATATATGCGAATTTTAGACCGATAAATCAAAATTACCCTCCCGAAAACATAAAATCGAAGCCAAAAACAAAGCGCCCGAACCTAAGTCCGTGCGCAATCTTAAATCACTGTTTATTTTTCGGAATTCTTCCTGCCTTTTTGGCTGCTTCTCGTAATAGAAACTCGATGTGGCTGTTGACGCTTCTGAAATCATCTGCAGCCCATTTTTGTAAAATTTCATAGAGGTCGGGGTCTAGCCGTAATGGGAAACTCTTTTTCTTAGACATGCTTGCTACTCATCAATAAAGAGTTCCTGCATTAATGACAGGCTGGGTTGAATTTTCAGAAACAATAGCGACTAGTAAGTTGTTTACCATTTGGACTTTACGCTCATCATCGAGTTCAAGTGTTTTATCCTGCTCCAGTTGCTTGATTGCCATTTGTGCCATGCCGACCGCACCCTCGACGATTTTTTGACGAGCTGCAATAATTGCAGTGGCTTGCTGGCGTTGAAGCATTGCTTGAGCAATTTCAGTTGAGTAAGCAAGATGAGTAAGGCGGGCTTCTAAAACCTGTACCCCAGCTACTTTTAAACGTTCCTGAAGCTCAGCAGCTAATTCATTCGAGATTTCCTCAGAATTTCCGCGTAATGTGAGCTCCACATTTTCAAAAGTGTCATAAGGATAGCGAGTTGCAACATGGCGAATCGCTGTTTCACTTTGAATTTCAATGAATTCCTCATAATGGTCCACGTCAAACACGGCTTTCGCGGAATCGACCACCTTATACACGATAACAGCAGCAATCTCAATTGGGTTTCCTTCGATGTCATTTACTTTAAGCTTTTTACTATTAAAATTGTTCACGCGCAATGAAACTGTTTTGCGAAGTGAAAAGGGAACAGTTAAGAATATGCCACTGTCGCGAATTGTTCCTAAATATTTTCCAAAGAAGGTTACCACACCAGCTTTATTCGGTTGAATAATGGTAATTCCGGATGCCAAAATCACTGCAAGGGCTGCAAAAAGGATTCCAAACCCAATTTTTGTGTTAATTAGCATCATGACGCCTAGGGCGATGAAAACAGCAATGATCAGGACTCCTAAAAACCCATTAATCTTCCATACTTGTTTTTCTTTCATAAGATCAACCCCATTTCAATTCAATATTTGTTTTATATTATAATGATATCATTTTTGTATAAAACTGTAAATGGATTCTGATCGTTTGAAATTAAATCATTTTGTGTATTTTGGACTTTCTTCTTGAACATGCTATATTTTTTCTGTAAAATTTATTGAAGTGTGAAAAATACAGTTCGTGGTGTTATTTTTTCAGCTGATGGAAATTCTAAAAGAAGCATACTTAAAAAAGGAGAGATGAACGATGGGGAAAGTGTACGTTTTTGATCACCCGCTAATTCAACACAAGCTTACATACATTCGTGATATAAACACAGGGACAAAGGAATTCCGTGAACTGGTAGATGAAGTGGCGAGCTTAATGGCGTTTGAAATTACTCGAGATATGTCGCTTGAGGAAGTAGAAGTAGAAACTCCAGTTGCTAAGGCGAGCTCAAGGGTTTTATCTGGGAAAAAGATCGGGATTGTGCCAATTCTTCGTGCTGGTTTAGGCATGGTGGACGGAATTTTAAACTTGATCCCTGCTGCCAAGGTTGGCCATGTTGGACTTTATCGTGATCCTGAAACCTTACAACCGGTTGAGTATTATTTTAAAATGCCTTCTGATATTAAAGAACGTGAATTCATTGTGGTGGACCCGATGCTTGCTACAGGTGGTTCAGCGGTTGAAGCAATCAACGCAATGAAAAAACGTGGCGCTACTAATATGAAGTTTATGTGTCTTGTTGCTGCACCAGAGGGTGTTGAAGCAATGAAAAATGCCCATCCAGATGTAGATATCTATATTGCAGCACTTGATGAGAAGTTAAACGATCATGGTTATATCGTTCCAGGTCTTGGAGACGCTGGAGACCGATTGTTCGGTACAAAGTAAATAGAAAAGTGAAGGCGTCTTGCCCAGAAACGTGAAAACTGGCCGACAAAATGCGCCACGTCCTGTGGCGACGTCGGCATTAGCACTTCCTGTGCGTCGAGACTCCGACAAAGAGGCGTTCTTTGCCTCTGCCGGAGGAGTTGAAGTTTCTCGAGTTTCTAGACGCTACAACTAGACAAAAAAACATATTCAACCACCTTTTGAGAAATGCTATCTCAAAGAGGTGGTTTTTTTGTGAGAAATTTACTGTCCATTTGTATGAGTATGACCCTCCTATTTTCTGGCGTTCCTGTCGAAAAGCATCGTTTTCCGGACAGGCCTCCATTGCCCAAGGAGGATATGGAGGAATGGGTACATGAAATTATCATTACGGACGAATACCAATTCAAACCCTTATTAGAAAAAACCAAATCATTTTCTTCCATAAAAGTTAACCACATATACAAGCATGTTTTTCCCGGTTTTTCAGTAGCTGGAAAACGACGCGATGTTCAAATGTTCAAAAAGGAGTCTGGCATCAAGCATAGTTCCCCGGTGGCCACCTATCACGCTTCAGTTGAGGAAAGTGTTCCTTTTATTGGTGGGGACAAGATTCGCAGTCACTTTGATAAAAAGGATCATCGCTTAACAGGAAAGGGTGTAAAGGTTGGCGTGATCGATACAGGCGTTGACTACACACATCCAGACCTTAGAAGAAATTATAAAGGTGGCTATGACCTTGTTGATGGTGATGATGACCCGATGGAAACAAAAGGGGTCGAAGGGAAGAACACCTCACATGGAACCCATGTTGCGGGAATCATTGCGGCAAATGGAAAAATCAAAGGGGTTGCGCCTGAAGCTGATATCATTGGCTACCGTGCCCTTGGTCCCGGGGGGATGGGGACCTCCGAACAGGTGATTGCAGCCATTGATAAAGCGATAGAGGATAAAGTCGATGTGATTAATCTTTCGCTTGGAAATACGATAAATGGACCGGACTGGCCAACAAGTCTTGCGTTAGATAAAGCCACAGAAAAAGGAATTGTCGCGGTAACCTCCAGTGGAAACTCTGGGCCGATGGTCTGGACAGTTGGTTCACCTGGAACATCATCAAAAGCGATATCCGTTGGTGCATCAACACCGCCGATGACCTTACCATATATAACGCTCGGATTTGCGGACCGAAAAATTCAGCTCCAACCACTTCAAGGTTCGATTGCTTGGAAACTCCAAAAGAAATATGAACTAGTGAGTGCTGGAATGGGCACTGAAGAGGCCTTCCCAAAAGTAAAAAACAAAATCGTCTTAATGGAAAGAGGGCAAATAACATTTACAGAAAAAGCAATTCGCGCTTTTGAAGCTGAAGCGATTGCAGTTCTAATCTATAACAACACAGACGGCAACTTTTCTGGTTCGATAGACAAAGAGCTTCCAATACCGGTCGCGTCACTTTCAAAGGCAGACGGGCTATGGCTCAAAAAACAAATCAAGTCCCAAAACAATGTCGTCAAAACTTCCTTCCAGCAGGTAACAGATACAATTGCCTCCTTTAGTTCAAGGGGACCTGTCACGCACACATGGGCAATTAAGCCGGATGTGGTAGCACCGGGGGTCGCGATTGACAGCACGATTCCAAATGGCTATGAGGAAATGCAGGGAACAAGTATGGCGGCACCACATGTGGCTGGGGCAAGTGCGATTTTAAAACAGGCACACCCTGATTGGACACCTGAACAAATCAAAGCCGCGCTTATGAATACGGCAAGACTTTTGGAAAAAGAGGATGGAACCTTGTATAAGCCGTATGAACAAGGGGCGGGCAGAATCCAGCTCCATGAAGCTATCCACTCGGAAACCCTAATCTATCCTGGTTCATTTTCAGCTGGAATGCTTCATCATCAGGATAAACGTACGGAAAAAAGGATAAAAATAACAGTAGATAATCAATCTGATGAAGAAAAGAAATATGCCTTTGAAGTTCCCAAAAACATGAAAGGCATTCAATGGGACTTGCCCATTCCCTTTAAAGTAAAACCGAAACAAAAAAAGGTGATCACATTCGCTATGGATATCACACCGAGTATAATTGGTGCTGGACTGCACCATGGGAACTTATTTTTAAAAGAAGGAAAAAATCGGTACCATATTCCATATATGTATGTCATTGAAGAACCCGATTATCCTCGAATTATGGGCTTCCAATTTGGAAAAGGGGATAAGGAGGATGTGTTTCGGTATGAATTATACTTGCCGGGCGGTGCAGAAGAGTATGGAATTGTTCTTTATAATCCGGACAGTTTGAGATTCGTGACGTTTTTAGATTGGGACCGAAATGTCGCAAGGGGATTAGTAGAGAAAGAAGTCAATCGGAAAGAGCAAAACTTAAGCGGAATTTTCAAGGCGGTCATATTTGTTAGAAAAGCTGGAAAAGAGGACATACTTGAAACAGAAATCTCTTTTGAGGATACGATGATAGGTAGCCACTAGACAATATTCAGCAGAAGCTGACCTCTTCTGCTGAATAAACCGGAAGCAGCTGTCTAATTATGAATTTTTTGTGAACGATAAGTGAATTTTTGAATTAGTACTACGTTAATAGGACTAACAAATATCACGATTTACACGGCTTTTGTAAGCGATGTGGAACCCGTTAAAAACGCTTGTGAGATGGTGAACTTTTTCCTTGCAAACAATTGACATTAATAGGTGCCTATTGTATGCTTACAAAGGATATCGATGAGAAGGTTTACATAGCGGAATTACTTGCAAAATTGAGTATTTTCTGACAGGTTTGGAGCCTGCCTCTGACACTAGAAGTGAGGGGTGCTTATGGGTAAAAATGATAAATATCCTTTACGTGCCTATGCGCTAATGTCTGGTATTCTATCTCAGTTAGTAGGATCAATTCTAGTGGGCATTTTCCTCGGTAGATGGATTGACCGAATGCTTGACACCGAACCACTTTTTTTAATAATTGGCCTTCTACTTGGACTAGCAGCAGGAGTCTATGCAACACTTCGTCTAGTCAATCATTTTTTCTCAGGAGATTAACTTGATATGCAGGATCTATCCATAGCGTTTACGAGATATCGTAAATACGTATTCTACTTACTGGCAATCTATGTACTAGGCTGGGGATTCACAGCATATAAATCGGTCTTCTTAGGATTAATACTAGGGACAATAGGAAGTTTATGGATACTATTTACATTGGCTCGAAAAAACAAGCAATTCACGAAAGCTTTTGAAGAGGGCCGAACAGTCCGTTCGCTTGGAACGATGTCCAGAATGGCGGCTGCTGGTTTAGCAGTATTAGTCGTCATGGAATATCCAGAAAAGATTCACTTAGGTAGTATGATTGTTGGATTAATGACAGCTTATTTTGTCATTATGATAGATTTCTTTTTTCAAAAACATCAAAAATAGACTAAAGCACGGCTTAAGCTTGTGCTAGACAATATGGGAAGAGAGGTGAATACTGTTGGGTCACGAAGCTCCTACGTTTCAATTGTTTGGACTTTGGTTTAGTGCATCTAACATGATAATGATCACAATCGCCAGTTTGATTGTATTCATTATCGCGGTTCTTGGAACTCGTACCCTTGCAATGAAGCCAACCGGCGCTCAGAACTTTATGGAATGGGTGATGGACTTTGTTCGAGGAATTATTAAAAGTTCAATGGACTGGCAAACTGGCGGGCGCTTCCAAATATTAGGGATTACTTTACTCATGTATATCCTTGTATCAAACTTTCTAGGGTTGCCATTTGCAATCATTTTTAATCATCAATTATGGTGGAAGTCTCCAACTGCTGATCCAACGATTACGTTAACACTAGCTGTTATGGTTGTTGGACTATCGCATTACTATGGAATAAAGATGAAGGGTGCTAAAGAATACGGTAAAGATTTCTTTAAACCTATGTCATTTATGTTTCCGTTAAAAATTATCGAAGAATTTGCAAACACATTAACTCTCGGCCTGCGTCTATTTGGTAACATTTATGCTGGTGAGATCCTGCTCGGGTTAATTGCCGGTATGGCAGTAAGTAGTTATGAAGGTGGCATTCTTGGAGGAATTCTAGGTACAATCGGAGCCTTTATTCCGATGATTGCATGGCAAGGATTTAGTATCTTTGTTGGTGCCATCCAGGCATATATCTTTACAATGTTAACAATGGTTTATATTTCTCACAAAGTGAGTACAGACCATTAAAAATAAACCTTGTCCAGAATGAGACTTTTTGGACAAACGAAATCAATTATTATAAATTTTTTATACAATTAAAGGAGGACTTTTTCAATGGGTTTAATAGCAGCAGCAATTGCAATTGGTTTAGCGGCACTAGGTGCTGGTATCGGTAACGGTCTTATCGTATCTCGTACAGTTGAGGGGATTGCTCGTCAACCAGAAGCACAAGGTAAACTTCAAACTACTATGTTCATCGGGGTTGCGTTAGTTGAGGCGATTCCTATCATCGCAGTAGTTATTGCGTTCATGGTATTCGGTGCTAACGCATAAGATGATTTCTCGAAGCTTTCCTGGAAGTTGCATCTAAGGTATTCCCTTATTTCGTGACCTTGAAAAATGAAAGCTTTATAACAAAATGGCGAAGATCATTCCACGAGAACCTTCGCCATTCCTTTGTATTACCGTTAATTTTTCAAAAAATTAATCATGCGGTTTTCGCATGTGATACTGAAAATAAGAACTTCCATTCGACTTGGAACTCGCAAAAGGAGGGAATATAAGTGTTAGATCTTTTTGTCTTAGGCGCTGCCGCTGGTAAACTGCCTGTGAACCTTGGAGATATCATTTTCCAATTGGTAGTATTCATCGTGTTACTAGCGTTACTTCGTAAATTTGCGTTTGGTCCAATTATGGGCATCATGAAACAACGTGAAAATCATATCGCAAATGAAATTGATTCTGCAGAGAAAAACCACCAAGAAGCGAAAAAATTAGCAGAAGAGCAACGTGAATTTCTTAAAAAGTCACGTGTAGAAGCTGCTGAATTAATCGAAAATGCACGTAAATTAGGTGAAGAGCAGAAAGAAGGAATTATCCAAGCTGCTCGTGACGAAGCAAACCGCTTAAAGGAATCTGCAAAGCAAGAAATCATTACAGAAAAAGAACTAGCTGTTACTGCTTTACGTGAACAGGTTGCATCACTTTCTGTGTTAGTTGCATCTAAGGTCATCGAAAAGGAACTTAGCCTTGAAGATCAAGAGAAGCTAATTAACGAATATATTCAAGAGGTAGGAGAAGGGCGATGAGCAAAGGAATCGTAGCAAAGCGATATGCAGTAGCTCTTTTTCAATTAGCAAGCGAACAAAATGCACTTGACCAGTATGAAGAAGAAATTCGTACAGTTAAACAAGTGTTTTCAAATAACAATGACTTCCAATCCGTATTAAGAAATCCAAAGCTATCAATTGATAAGAAAAAAGCAATTGTAACGCAATCCTTCCAAGGTTTTTCACAGATGACATTAAATACGTTACATCTATTAATTGACCGTCATCGTGAAGACATCATTGCAGACGTTGCGGATGAATTTATCGCACTTGCAAATGACAGACGCGGGATTGCCGATGCAACTGTATACTCTGTTCGTCCTTTAACAGACTCAGAGGAATCTGGAATTTCTAGCGTATTTGCGAGTAAGGTTGGAAAAGTATCATTACGTATTCAAAATATTGTAGATCCAAGTCTGATTGGTGGCGTTAAGCTTCGAATCGGAAATCGTATATATGATGGTAGTGTAAAAGGTAAGTTGGAGCGCTTAGAGCGTGAACTTATCCGCTAAAAGATAGGGGTGAAATTCATGAGCATCAAAGCTGAAGAAATTAGTGCGCTGATAAAAAAGCAAATTGAAAACTATCAGTCTGAAATACAAGTGAGCGAAGTTGGTACAGTTATCAGTGTCGGTGACGGTATCGCACGTGCTCATGGCCTCGACAATGTCATGGCTGGAGAACTCGTTGAATTTTCAAACGGTGTCATGGGTATGGCACAAAACCTTGAAGAAAACAACGTAGGTATTATCATCCTTGGTCCTTTCACAGATATTCGTGAAGGTGACGAAGTACGTCGTACAGGACGTATCATGGAGGTTCCAGTTGGTGAAGCATTGATCGGCCGTGTTGTTAACTCTCTCGGACAACCAGTTGATGGTCTTGGTCCAATCGAAACAACAAAAACTCGTCCAATTGAAAGTCCAGCTCCTGGTATCATGGACCGTAAATCTGTTCATGAGCCACTACAAACTGGTATCAAAGCAATTGACGCTTTAATTCCTATTGGTCGTGGTCAGCGTGAGTTGATCATTGGTGACCGTCAAACAGGTAAAACAGCTGTTGCAATCGACACAATCCTTAACCAAAAAAACGAAAATATGATTTGTATTTACGTTGCAATTGGTCAAAAAGAATCAACAGTACGTGGTGTTGTTGAAACTTTACGTAAAAATGGTGCATTAGATTACACAATCGTTGTAACGGCTTCTGCATCTCAACCAGCTCCATTGTTATTCTTAGCTCCATATGCGGGTGTAACAATGGGTGAAGAGTTCATGTACGATGGAAAGCATGTTTTAGTTATTTATGATGACTTAACAAAACAAGCTTCTGCATACCGTGAACTTTCACTATTACTACGTCGTCCTCCAGGTCGTGAAGCATATCCAGGGGATGTATTCTACCTTCACTCTCGTCTTTTAGAGCGTGCTGCGAAGCTTTCTGACGCAAAAGGTGGCGGATCGATTACAGCTTTACCGTTCATTGAAACACAAGCTGGAGACGTATCTGCATACATTCCGACAAACGTTATTTCGATCACTGACGGACAAATCTTCTTACAATCGGACCTTTTCTTCTCGGGTGTACGTCCTGCCGTTAACGCAGGTTTATCCGTATCACGTGTTGGTGGGTCTGCGCAAATCAATGCGATGAAGAAGGTATCAGGTACATTACGTCTTGACCTTGCTTCATATCGTGAATTAGAATCTTTTGCACAGTTCGGTTCAGATCTTGATAAAGCAACTCAAGCGAAACTTAACCGTGGTGCACGTACTGTAGAAGTATTGAAACAAGGTTTAAACAAGCCACTAGCAGTAGAAAAGCAGGTTGCAATTCTATATGCATTAACTCGTGGATTCTTAGATGATATTCCGGTAGTAGATATTCTTCGTTTTGAAGAAGAATACTTCGTATGGTTGGAGCATAACCGTAAGGCTGAAATCTTTGATCACATTAAGACAACTGGAAAACTTCCGGAAGACGAAGTATTTACTTCTGCGATCAATGACTTCAAAAAGACTTTTGCTGTTTCTGAGTAATAAAGAAATGCTAAAGCGACGTGCTTTCGTAGCTCGTCGCTTATCTGAATAAAGCTTGTTGACTCGGTTCCAAAGCGTTTACGAAAAATCGAGGAAAAGGTGGTGAGAACCTTTGGCATCCTTACGTGATATAAAAACGAGAATAACTTCAACAAAGAAAACAAGTCAAATTACTAAAGCGATGCAGATGGTTTCGGCATCTAAGTTTAGCCGTGCTGAAGCAAATGCAAAATCGTTTGTTCCATATATGGAAAAAATTCAAGAGGTCGTTTCAAATATCGCAGTGGGCAGTTCTGATGCAAGTCATCCAATGCTGCTTAGCAGACCTATAAAAAAGACTGCTTATATCGTCATCACATCTGACCGTGGATTAGCTGGTGCTTATAACAGTAACGTCATTCGTGGTGCATACCAAGCGATGCAAAAACGTCATAAAAGCACTGACGAATATACAGTCATTGCAATCGGTCGTGTCGGCCGTGATTTCTTTGTGAAAAGAGGAATTTCTGTTAGCCTAGAAATCGCTGGTTTATCAGATCAGCCTTCTTTCGCAGAGATAAAGGATATTGCTAATGCAACTGTAAATATGTTTGCAGATGGTACGTATGATGAGCTATACATGTGGTATAACCACTTTGTTAGTGCGATTCAACATGATGTAACCGAGAAAAAGCTACTACCGTTAACGGATTTAGCCGCAAACAAAAAACGAACTTCTTATGAATTCGAACCTTCTCAAGAAGATATTTTAGAGGTATTGCTACCTCAATATGCTGAAAGTCTCATCTACGGAGCACTCTTAGATGGAAAGGCAAGTGAGCACTCTGCTCGTATGACTGCGATGAAAAATGCGACAGACAATGCGAAAGAGCTTATCGACTCACTTACTCTTTCATACAACCGTGCTCGTCAAGCGGCAATTACGCAAGAAATTACGGAAATTGTCGGTGGAGCAGCAGCACTTGAATAGAACATTTTACTTTCATTAGATAAATTGATTTTAGGCATTCGAAGTGTACGAAAAGTTTTGAATGACCGCGAAAAGTAAGTTAGGAGGGAAAACGATGACAAAAGGACGCGTTACCCAAGTTATGGGTCCTGTTGTAGACGTACAGTTTGACAGCGGGCATCTTCCTGAGATTTATAACGCCCTTACTATTAAACATAGTGCGATTAGCGAAAATGAAGTTGATATCAACTTAACATTAGAAGTTGCGCTTCACCTTGGTGATGACACTGTACGTACAGTTGCGATGTCATCTACTGACGGTGTAGTCCGTGGATTAGAGGTAACTGACACTGGTAAACCAATTTCCGTACCAGTTGGTGATGTAACACTTGGACGTGTATTTAACGTATTAGGTGAAAGCATTGACCTCGATGAGCCAGTTCCTGCGAGTGCACGACGTGATGCAATTCACAGAGAGGCTCCAACATTCGATCAACTTACAACTGAGGTTGAAATTCTTGAAACTGGTATTAAGGTAGTAGACCTTCTTGCTCCATATATTAAAGGTGGAAAAATCGGTCTATTCGGTGGTGCGGGTGTTGGTAAAACAGTTCTTATCCAAGAGCTTATCAACAACATCGCACAAGAACACGGCGGTATTTCTGTATTTGCTGGTGTAGGTGAGCGTACTCGTGAAGGGAACGACTTATACTACGAAATGAAAGACTCTGGCGTTATTTCAAAAACAGCGATGGTATTCGGACAAATGAACGAACCACCAGGTGCGCGTATGCGTGTAGCATTAACTGGTCTTACAATGGCGGAATATTTCCGTGATGATCAAGGTCAAGACGTGTTATTCTTTATCGATAATATTTTCCGATTCACACAAGCAGGTTCTGAAGTATCAGCCCTACTTGGCCGTATGCCATCTGCCGTTGGTTACCAACCAACTCTAGCAACTGAGATGGGTAAATTACAAGAACGTATTACATCTACAAACGTTGGATCTGTAACTTCAATCCAAGCGATTTACGTTCCTGCCGATGACTATACTGACCCGGCACCAGCGACAACGTTTGCTCACTTAGACGCAACAACTAACCTTGAGCGTAAACTATCAGAGATGGGTATTTACCCTGCAGTGGATCCATTGGCATCTACGTCTCGTGCATTATCTCCTGAAATTGTTGGAGAAGAGCATTATGAAGTTGCACGACAAGTACAGCAAACATTACAACGTTACCGTGAACTACAAGATATCATTGCAATCTTAGGTATGGATGAGCTAGGTGATGAGGATAAGTTGATCGTACTCCGTGCGCGTCGTATCCAATTCTTCTTATCTCAAAACTTCCACGTTGCGGAGCAGTTCACAAATCAACCTGGTTCTTATGTTCCAGTTAAAGAAACTGTTCGTGGATTCAAGGAAATCCTAGAAGGTAAATACGACTATCTTCCTGAAGATGCGTTCCGTCTAGTTGGTCGAATTGAAGAAGCAGTAGAAGCTGGAAAGCGCATGGGTGTTGAAGCGTAATTAACGGGACCTAGGAGGGTGTAAAATGAAGACAGTAAAAGTCAATGTCGTGACTCCTGATGGCCCAGTTTATGAAGCTGATGTGGAAATGGTAAGTGCCAAAGCTCAGAGCGGTGAGCTAGGTATTTTACCAGGACATATTCCTATGGTTGCTCCTCTTCAAGTAGGGGCAGTTAGACTCAAGAAGGGAAGCGACACTGAACTTGTGGCCGTAAGTGGAGGCTTTCTCGAGGTTCGTCCTGACCAAGTAACAATCCTTGCCCAATCTGCTGAAACACCTGAACATATTGACGTTCACCGTGCAGAAGAAGCGAAGCATCGTGCAGAACAACGCTTGCAGGCGAAACAAGATCATGTCGATTTTAAACGAGCAGAGCTCGCTTTAAAACGTGCCATCAATCGATTAAACGTAACACAAAAAAAATACTGATTTTAGTATAGGAAACCCCCAGTGGCCTTTTGGTCCTGGGGGTTTTTGTGGTTGTTGGGAGATCAGGTAAAGCGACAGAGTTGATAAATAGACGGGAAAGTCCCGCTTAATTAGAATTTATTATTAAAAAAGGCCTCAATAGACGGAGGGATTCCGCCTATCGCCCCGAAAAGTTCGAAAATGGGAGGTTTTCCTTTGCAAAATCGGAAAACTTTCCCTTATTTACCCCAAAAAGTGCTCCATTCTGCCTTTTACCGGAAAATCTCCGCTTATTTTTTACTTTGGCAAGTTACTTGATTAATGATAAGACATCTTATTAAAAAGGAGTGAGTTTTATATATGATCATTCGTAATGTATTAGAATAAAACAATGTTGCTGAGATTTCAAATAATGTTTTTGTCAGTATTCTTATTTCAATTTTTCATTAATATGACTCAAATCTGACGTCTATAGTTTAATATCAAGTAGTGCTAGGAATTTGGTTGTATCTGCTTCAAACGTAAGGAAATATGAATTGTTTTCATCATCAAAAATCATTAAATATGGCTGTTCTTCGGCTGGGAAAATGATTGTTACCTCATCGACAAGGTCATCAAACCATTGACTTCTTATCATAATATTAGGTTCTAAAGGAACTCTAATCATTAATCCCTTATTAGGAATAGGATTGTATTTCGCATATACACCTGTTATGCCATCAAGGAATTTTTTTACCTCTTGTTGCACAGCTGAATTAGGTTGAATACTTTCAATAACTTTATCTTGATTGATATCAAAAATTTCTATTTGTTGAGTAGATTGGATAACGGGGTTTGTTGAAATTAACTGAAAGATAAAAAGGCTTACCAATACTGATTTGATCACTTGAACCACCTCAAATGTATTATTCCCTAAAATTTCGGAGTTATAAAATAGACATGACAGTAAAGCGTTTGAACAAGGATTTAAGGCACATGAGGTATTATACTGTTTTTAAAAAATTACTAGCTATGGGATCAATGATTTCATGGTTTTTTTGTTTCTTTGGACAATAATTTAATTTAAGGCTGATAATTTTTGTTTTTGGACAATAGTTATAAGTATACGTTATTTAAGAATTTGTGGATGACATGGAAATGTTTTTAGTGAGTGTATTAATAGAGGGTAATCGTACCCTCAATGGGTGGGAATGGACCAAGTGTGAACAAGATGAGACTTTCAACTGGTTTGGAAGTGGATATATTTGGGATATTGCATACTAGAAAAACCGATAGCAGGTGTGTAGATGGATATATTTAGGACATTGCATACTGATAAAACGATTAGCAGGTGTGTAGATGGATATTTATAGGAGAATGTGAACTAGCTACTGCCTGTAACTTGTGCTTGTATGGAGAGATTTCTATGAAACATGGTAATTCAGATTTTGAGTGAGGTAATCCTTGTATGTGTTGTTAGTTTTCATAACTTCGTTACGATTATAGATTATGTGGGATTACGTTTTAAATTAGGAAGTACGCCAAAAATGCCTGTAGCATTTTTGGCTAGGGATGGGGGGCAAAGTGTCGACCAATTGGGGCATTATGTTCTATAAAAATAGGAAATTACCATTTTGATGAAACCATGGTTTCATCATTTCAGCCAAAGCTGAAACTGCAAATGGTAATTTCGTAGAATAAGTGGCAGGTTTGGTCGACACTTGGCTGGGAAAAGTGCTATAATGTATTCGGTTACATTTATAATATTTTGGTAATAAAATGTTTGGGATATCGGAGGGGGCTGCATGGAGGATCTTTTGAATCAGTATTTGAATAGTTACATGATTGTGTTTGTCTTCTTGTTGTTGGGTATTATACTCCCGATTGTGGCGTTGTTTCTGGGGAAGTTGCTTCGCCCCGCTGAACCGAGTGAGGAGAAGGCTACTACATATGAGAGTGGGATTGAGCCATTCCATGATTCTCGTGTACAGTTTAATGTACGCTATTATATTTTTGCGCTATTGTTTGTTATTTTTGATGTTGAGACTGTATTTTTATATCCATGGGCTGTTGCCTACGAAAAACTTGGAATTTTCGCATTAGTTGAGATGTTCATTTTCGTTGCTATGCTCGTTATCGGCTTAGCATATGCTTGGAAGAAGGGCGTGTTGAAATGGATTTAAAAATGGATGGTATTTCAGATTTAGAGATGGAAGAGTTAAAGAGAAGTGTATTTATGACAACGCTGGAGCAGGTGAAAGGTTGGGCGCGAAGTAATTCGTTGTGGCCACTTACATTTGGTCTGGCTTGTTGTGCGATAGAAATGATGGGGACAGGTTCTTCTCACTATGATTTAGATCGTTTTGGTTCCTTTTTCCGAACGTCTCCTCGTCAGTCTGATTGTATGATTGTGTCGGGTACGGTGACGAAGAAAATGGCGCCCGTTTTAAAGAGATTGTATGATCAGATGCCTGAGCCAAAATGGGTGATTGCGATGGGTTCATGTGCAACTGCAGGAGGACCTTATGTGAAATCGTATGCGGTTGTGAAAGGGGTAGACCAAATTGTGCCTGTTGATGTGTACATTCCCGGTTGTCCTCCGAATCCGGCTGCACTGATTTACGGGATTAATAAATTGAGGGAAAAGATTCGCTATGAGGCTAAAACGGGGAAGAAGGTGATTTAGCGTGAGCGAAGAAAAAGACCTGGAACAACTTAAGCGGGAGGCTGCAGAGAAGGCGAAGGAAGCTGCGAGAAAGCGACTAGCTGAAAAACAGGCAGCTGAAGCAAAAGGTAAAGATGGATCTAAGGAAGAAAATATAGATATTGCGAAGGCAAAAGCGGCAGCAGCAGCCAAGGCGAAGGCAGCGGCGCTAGTGAAGCAAAATGTGGCTGAAAAAGCTGGGTCAGGTACGGATGATGATGAGCTTGCGAAAGCCAAGGCAAAAGCAGTTGCGGCGGCGAAGGCGAAGGCAGCGGCATTAGCGAAGCAGAAGGCGGCAGAAGCAGGGGCAGGCACGGACGATGATGAACTTGCGAAAGCCAAGGCAAAAGCAGTTGCAGCAGCCAAAGCGAAGGCAGCGGCGCTAGCAAAGCAGAAGGCGGCTGAAAAAGCAGGGGCAGGCACGGATGACGATGACTTAGCGAAAGCCAAGGCAAAGGCAGTTGCAGCAGCCAAAGCGAAGGCAGCAGCATTAGCGAAGCAGAAGGCGGCAGAATCTGGGGCAAGCTCGGACGATGTTGAGCTTGCGAAGGCCAAGGCAAAAGCAGTAGCAGTGGCCAAGGCAAAGGCAGCGGCAGCGGCAAAAGCCAAAGCGGCGGCCGGTGGCGGTGGATCAGACGATCTTGCCAAGGAAAAAGCGAAAGCTATTGCAGCAGCAAAGGCAGCTGCAGCAGCAAGAGCGAAAGCCACAGCGGGTGGAGCAACCACTGAAGAAGAAGCCGAAGAGACAATACCATCTCCAAACCAAAAATATTTGAATAAGTACGTGAAAGTTATCACGGAACACTTAGGGGAAGACATTTTAGAAGATTCATATATTAATACACTATCAAAAGATGTACCAACACTTGTGGCAAAGCCAGATACATATTTTAAGATTGCACAGTTTTTAAAGTTTAATGAACAGCTTGGGTTTGATTACCTCTCAGAGCTGCATGGTACAGACTTCCAGACACATATGGAAGTATATGTTCACTTATTCTCTTATAAAAATCGTCAATCTGTTGCGTTAAAAGTAAAAATTGACCGTGATGAGCCAATAACTGCTTCACTAAGCCCGTTATGGGAAGGGGCAAATTGGCCAGAGCGTGAAGCGTATGACTTGCTTGGCATTACATTTACAGGGCATCCGAATTTAACACGAATTCTATTACCGGATGACTGGGTGGGATATCCACTTAGAAAAGACTATGAACCGTATGATGTGGAGGTGTAGCATATGATTCGTACAGAAGAAATGCTCCTAAATGTAGGTCCCCAGCATCCAAGTACGCACGGGGTATTCCGTCTCGTTGTCAAAATTGACGGAGAAATCATCAAGGAAGCTACACCTGTAATTGGATATCTTCACCGTGGTACCGAAAAACTTGCAGAGGATTTGCAATACACACAAATTATTCCGTACACAGACCGAATGGATTATTTATCAGCGATGACGAATAACTATGTGCTTTGTCACGCTGTTGAGACGATGATGGATATCGAGATTCCGGAGAGGGCTGAGTATTTACGTATCCTTGCGATGGAATTGGGTCGGGTTGCAAGTCACCTTGTATGGTGGGGAACGTATTTGCTTGATATCGGTGCAACTACGCCATTCCTCTATGCGTTTAGAGAAAGAGAAATGATTATTAATCTACTAAATGAGCTTTCTGGTGCAAGACTTACGTTTAATTATATGCGTGTTGGCGGGGTTAAATGGGATGCGCCTGAGGGCTGGATTGAAAAAGTAAAAGAATTTGTTCCTTATATGAGATCACAGCTTCCTGGGTACCACCAGCTTGTCACAGGAAATGAAATCTTCCGTGACCGTGTGATTGGCGTTGGAAAATATACGAAAGAAGATGCGCTGAATTACTCCCTAAGTGGTACGAACCTACGTTGTACAGGAGTGAAATGGGATCTTAGAAAAGATGAGCCATATTCGATCTATGACCGTTTCGATTTTGATGTTCCAACAAGGGACGGTGGGGATGCCTGGGCACGCTATCACTGTCGAATGGCTGAGATTGAGGAAACCCTTAAAATTATCGAGCAGGCTGTCGAACAATTCCCTGAAGAAGGGCCAATTATGGCAAAGGTACCGAAAATCATCAAAGCGCCTAAGGGTGAAGCGTATGTAAGAATTGAATCACCACGCGGAGAAATTGGCTGCTATATCTCGAGTGATGGAAAAAAAGAACCGTATCGGTTGAAATTCAGACGTCCGTCATTCTACAATCTCCAAATCCTTCCGAAGCTGTTAAAGGGTGAAAATATGGCAAACATGATTGCAATCTTGGGTGCAATCGACATTGTCCTTGGGGAGGTTGATGGCTAATGATCGAAAACCTGCTAAGTTCACCTCCAAGCTGGCTGAATTTTGGTATTTTCTTTTTACTAGCAACCATCTTGCTTTTTGTCATCCTAGGATTTGTTACATATGGAATCCTGGCAGAGCGTAAAGTTATGGGATTTATGCAAGCACGTATGGGACCAAACCAGGTTGGGGGACGCTGGGGACTTTTACAAACAGTTGCTGACGTTTTAAAGCTTCTTCTAAAAGAAGACGTAATCCCAAAGGCTGCAGATAAGCCATTGTTTATACTCGCGCCTGTCATTGCATTTGCGCCAGCCTTCATGGTTGTGGCAGCACTTCCATTCACGGATAGCTACAAATTTGCCGACATTGGTGTAGGCTTGCTATATTATGTTGCTGTTTCCGGAATTACCACAGTTGGAATTGTCGCTGGTGGATGGGCATCAAATAATAAATATGCCCTCATGGGAGGAATGCGTGCAGCGGCACAAATGATTTCCTATGAGATTCCACTCGTGATGTCAGTAATCGGAGTCATTTTATTATCCGGCAGCTTAAACCTGTCAGATATCGTTGAAGCTCAGGATAAGGTATGGTTTATTTTTGCTCAGCCGATTGCCTTTGTTGTATTCTTTATTGCGTCTGTCGCGGAGCTCAACCGTGTACCGTTTGACTTACCTGAGGCAGAATCAGAGATTGTCGCCGGTTTCCATATTGAGTACTCAGGATTTAGATGGGCATTCTTTATGCTGGCGGAATATGTGTATATGTTTGCGATGGCTGCATTAACGACCGTTCTTTTCTTAGGAGGATGGAAACCTGTTCTTTTCTTAGGCTTTATTCCAGGTGCCGTTTGGTTCGCTTTGAAATTTAGCTTAGTTATCTTTGTCTTAATCTGGTTCCGTTCCACATTCCCGCGTTTACGTGCGGATAGATTGATGGAATTCGGCTGGAAAGTACTGCTTCCAATCGCACTAGCAAACATTTTCCTATCAGCCTTAATTAAGGAATTGTTCTTTTAAGACTTAAATAAAAGGGGTGACAATATATGCTTGGCTTGCTGAAAGGGATGAAATACACCCTTAATCAATTAACTTATAAAAAAGTCACATATGATTATCCGAATGAACCACTGCCACTGCCAGATCGGTTTCGTGGTATTCAAAAATTTTATCCAGAAAAATGTATCGTATGTAATCAATGCGCCAACATTTGTCCAACCGATTGTATCCAGTTAACGGGGAAAAAGCACCCTGATCCGACCAAAAAAGGGAAAATCATTGATACGTATGACATCAACTTTGAAATTTGTATACTATGTGACCTTTGCACAGAGGTTTGTCCGACAGAAGCAATTGTGATGACAAACAACTTTGAACTCGCGGAATATAGCCGTGATGACCTTTTTAAAAATCTAGAGTGGTTGGATGAAAACGATACGAATGTAAGAAAGGAGAATAAAGTGTGACTGGAGAATTCTTAGCATTCATAGTCCTTGCAATCAGTGCGATGGGCGGCGGTGTGTTAATGCTGAACCTCCAAAAGGTTATACACATGGTTATCGCACTTGTCTTCACTTTCATTAGTATCGCGGGTTTGTTTGTACTGCTTCATGCCGAATTCGTTGCAGCAGTGCAGGTCTTGATTTACTCAGGTGCCATCACGATTTTAATGCTCTTTGGAATTATGCTCACGAAGCATAATGACACGAACGAGCCAAAGCTTAGTCGTGGTCGAACCATATTTGTTCTTGTTGGAATCCTAGCATTCGGTATTGCCGTTTACCTTGGCATTTACGATTTGGATTTTGGCGGGCAAGCAACCGACCTTCATGTGAACAATACCGAGAAAATTGGAATTGAGCTTTTTGCAAAGTATGTCATTCCATTTGAATTAACATCTGTTGTGTTACTTGTTGCGTTAGTAGGGGCAATCCTTTTAGCGAAAAAAGACAATGAACAGGAGGCGAATGAGGAATGAGTTCGATTCCATTAGCAGCCTACCTTATCCTAGCGTTAATTTTATTTTGTATCGGCCTATATGGGGCGTTCACAAAAAGAAATACGGTTATCGTCTTGATCTCAGTTGAATTGATGCTGAATGCAGTGAATATTAATTTTGTGGCTTTTAGTAAATATGGGATGGTCCCCGGCATTATCGGGCAAATCTTCGCACTGTTTACGATTGCCATTGCAGCAGCAGAATTTGCTGTTGGTCTAGCTATCTTGATGGCACTGTACCGAAATAAACGTACGGTTAACATTGATGAAATGAATTTCATGAAACATTAGATGAAAAATCGTACCGGTAAAGGCGATGGAATCAAAGGTTTCACTCGTTTTTAACGCAAAGATCAAAGAAGGGGATTGTGATACGATGATGGAAAATGCATGGATCATACCGCTTTTCCCGCTTATCTCTTTTTTGTTCCTTCTTATATTCGGTAAACGAATGAAGGAGTCGAGTGCCTATATTGGCATTTTGCTTACGTTTGTCTCATTCGTCTACTCGGTGTTGGTTCTCATCAAGAGACTCGGGAATCCAACATACAAATATGAGAGCACTTGGTTATCAATTGGGGATGTTCACTTAACAGCGGGGTTTGAAGTTAATCAATTAAATGCACTTATGTTGGTGGTAGTATCGCTTGTCAGTTTTTTAGTACATATGTATTCAAAAGGGTATATGCATGGTGATGAGCGCATTCCTGTATTTTATGCGTACCTTGGGTTATTTACCTTTGCGATGTTGGGCTTGGTGCTCTCTCCAAACCTTCTTCAAACGTATATTTTCTGGGAGCTTGTTGGACTCGGTTCATTCCTATTAATTGGTTTCTACTTTTATAAAGAAGAAGCAAAAGCCGCTGCTAAAAAAGCGTTTATTATGACGCGTATCGGGGATGTTGGCTTATTAATCGGGATGATTCTATTATTCTGGCAAGTTAATAGCTTTGAATATGATGAAATTTTTAGAGCAGTCAGTAATGGGGAAATTTCATCAACTATGATTACCTTAACCGCGATTTTAATATTTGTTGGGGCCATCGGTAAATCTGGTCAATTCCCACTTCATACATGGTTGCCGGACGCGATGGAGGGTCCGACACCTGTTTCAGCTTTAATTCACGCAGCTACGATGGTAGCAGCAGGGGTTTATTTAGTGGCAACAACGTACCCCTTATTTGCCGCAAGTCATGCCGCGATGATGACAGTTGCCATTATCGGAGGAATTACGGCAATTTTTGCAGCATCAATTGGCTTAACGCAAAAGGATATTAAACGCGTTCTAGCCTACTCAACAGTGAGTCAGCTCGGCTACATGATGCTTGCATTAGGCTCTGCTGGGTATGTTGCAGGAGTATTCCACTTAATGACACATGCCTTCTTTAAAGCGTTGCTGTTCTTGGCAGCGGGTAGCGTGATTCATGCTGTCCATACACAGAACATCGAGGAAATGGGCGGATTATGGAAAAAGCTTCGCATAACAGGTCCATTGTTCTTAATCGGAACTTTAGCAATCAGTGGTGTTCCGTTTTTCTCGGGATTTTTCAGTAAGGATGAGATCTTAATTGCGGCTTGGGCACAAGGAAATTACGTGTTGTTCTGGTTGGCAGTGATTGCAGCGTTCTTTACGGCATTTTATATGTTCCGCTTGTTCTTTATGGTCTTCACGGGTGAGTCTAGAGGAAAACAAACAAATGTAAAAGAGTCATCAAGTTCAATGACGATTCCGATGATTGTTCTAGGTGTCCTAGCAGTTGTAGCGGGTTATGTGAACACACCTTGGTTTGGAACCTTTTTAGGGGATTGGTTAACAGAGGGGACGAACCTTTACGGACCAGGCCATATCGAAGGACCAGGATGGATTATGGCAGTCGCAACATTCGCATCCCTATTTGGTCTTTTGCTTGCATATGCGATGTATCAACGGAAAACAGTTTCAAGGGACTTTTTCAGTTCTCGAGCACCAACGATGTACAGTATCGTCAATAACAAATATTTTATAGATGAATTTTACAACATGACTGTTGTTTACGCGACAAAGGTATTCAGCTTATTCTTGCGTTATATAGATGAATTTTTAGTAGGTGGCATTGTAAAAGGCGTGGCCCAAGCAACACAAGGAATCGGAAAATTTGGGGCTAAGCTTCAAAATGGCCAGGTTCAAATGTACACATCCGTTGCCTTTGTGGGATTAGCAATCTTACTTCTCGTTGTGGCACTGACAGGGGGGTACTTAAGATGAGCTCATTTATTCTTTCACTTTTAGTATTCTTCCCGATTTTAGGTATTGCCGTTCTTGCGTTTGTACCAAAAACGGAGGAAAAAACGATTAAGCTTGTTGGTACTTTAGCTACGATTCCTTCACTTGTCCTTGCTCTTTATGTTTACGGAGCAGCGGACCTTGACAAGTTTAAGGAAAGCGTACATTGGTTTGGTTTTTTGCCAAAAGGAAATCCGTGGGAAGTCAATTATGAATTGGGCCTGAATGGTCTAACCTTAGTGCTGGTTCTTTTGACAACTGTGATTTCAACACTCGCAGCCATTGCATCTGTTCACATTAAAAAAGAATGGAAAGGCTATTTCATGCTTTTTCTTTTACTTGAACTTGGCATGCTCGGTGTGTTTACAGCAGGAAATTTAATTTTATTCTTTGTGTTCTTTGAAATGACACTTATTTCGACGTTCTTCCTAATTGGAAAATGGGGCTATTTTGAAAAAGAAAAAGCAGCGTTTAGCTTTTTAATTTATAACGGACTTGGTTCTGCCATTTTGCTAATTGTCATTATGATTATTTTTGCAAAGGCTGGAACTACGAATATTGCGGCATTAACAGCGATTTTTGCAAGTCCGTCAGATAGTTTACCGATTCCAGGTCAATTTTCGGAGGATTTACGCCTTGGATTATTGATTGCCATCATTATCGGGTTTGGCATCAAATTACCGATTTTCCCATTGCACTCGTGGATGCTGCGTGTTCACGTACAAGCACCACCATCGATCGTTATGATTCACTCAGGGATCCTTTTAAAAATTGGAGCGTACGGGATTATCCGCTTCGGAATGGGATTCTTCCCGGATGAGTTTAGCACAGTAGCCCCGATTGTTGCTGTGCTCGGGGTGATTAACCTTTTATATGGAGCATTTTTAGCATTTGTCCAAAAAGACTTCAAAATGGTTCTTGCCTACTCAAGTATTTCCCATATGGGGATTGTGTTGATTGGCCTTGGTGCGATGAATGAAGCGGGAGTGCAGGGTGCGGTATTCCAAGTTGTGTCACACGGCTTGATTTCGGCATTATTGTTCTTCTTGATTGGGGTCATGTACGAACGTGCGGGAACATCATATATTGATAAGCTTGGTGGACTTGCAAAGGTGATGCCACTAACAGCTGGATTTTTATTAGCAGCAGCAATGGCTTCACTTGGGATGCCGGGAATGTCCGGATTTGTCAGTGAATTTATGGCCTTCCTTGGACTGTTCAAGGAAATGCCAGTACTTGCTGCAGTTGGGGCAATTGGCATCATTTTGACAGCTGTGTATTTATTACGTGCAGTATTAAATGTGACATACGGAAAGGCAAATCATTCCTATGAGGGCGCATTTGATTTACGTCCGATTGAAATGATTCCGGTCATTGTGTTACTGGCATTCATCGTATTAATTGGTGTTTATCCTAACGTGCTTACACAGCCACTTCAGGTTGCACTTGAAACAATCATGTTAGGGTTAGGAGGGTGAGCCGATGGATACAGAAATTTTGTTAAGCTTTGATTGGGGAGTTATGGCACCTGAATTTATCATCCTCGGTGTTGCAACCCTGCTATCATTACTTGATTTATTTATGGCGAGTGACAGGGACCGACGCCCGCTCGGCTGGATTGGAATTGTTGGGATCCTCTTAGCAATCGGGTTTACGGTTTCGCTAATTGGAAATGACGTCACATCGATTTTGTACGATACATTTAGACTTGATTCGTTCGCGATTGCGTTTAAGTTAATTTTATTAGTGGGAACCGGCCTTGTGATTTTGCTTGCGATGAGCTACGAGCCTAAGGATGGTATTGAGTATCGTGGTGAGTTTTACTACTTATTGCTAGCGGCACTTTTAGGCACAATGATAATGACGTCAAGCGCTGACTTGATTACATTATTCATCGGCTTGGAATTACTTTCAATTTCGTCCTATATTTTAGCTGGAATCCGAAAGCATAATCAGCTTTCAAATGAATCCGCAATGAAATATGTGATTAATGGAACGGTTTCTACAGCAATCTTTTTATTCGGTGTCAGTTATGTGTATGGTCTGACTGGAACCTCGAATTTAAAAGAAATCTTTATGGCGTTTGGAAACCTGCAGGATCCACAGCATATTTACATTGTCGCCCTCGCGCTTTTCATGATTGTGGTGGGACTTTCCTTTAAAATCGGGGCTGCTCCATTCCATATGTGGGCACCAGATGTGTATCAAGGAGCACCAACGCCTGTTACAGCCTTTTTAAGTGTTGTTTCAAAGACAGCGGGCTTTGTCATCATTTTACGAATTGTTGTGACAGCCTTTATCCAAGCACCATCTGGTCATGCTGAAACACCATACTTAGTGTTCCATTTACAAGACCTGTTAGCGATTATCGCGGGCGCTACGATGATAATTGGGAATACAGTTGCACTAAGACAACGAAATATAAAGCGGATGATGGCATACTCAAGTATTGCCCACGCTGGATATGTATTAGTAGCATTTGTTGCTTTCTCCTATTTTATGATGGATGCGATATGGTTCTATTTAGTGGCATATCTCTTCATGAGTATTGGGTTCTTTGCAATCCTTCAAGTGATTTCGCAAACATCGGACTCAGAGGATATTAGCCAGTTTGCAGGACTCTATAAACGATCTCCGGTACTAGCTGTTGCACTTGGAGTATTTATCCTTTCATTAGCGGGAATTCCTGGTACTGCAGGGTTCATCGGAAAATTGGAGATTTTCATCGGGGTATTTATCACAACTCCGTCACATTATGTGTTGGCATCGATTATGATTGCGATGACCGTTGTCTCGTATTTCTATTACTTCGGCATCCTTACACAAATGTTCTTTAGACCTGCAGCAGACGATAGTAAAATTAAACTGCCAATAGGTGTGTTGATAGTCGTAATTGTTGCTGTAGTCGGAACAATTGGATTCGGAATTTTCCCAGGTGTCGCCTTCGAATTCATTCAGCAGTTCGAAAGCTTCCGGGACTTTATCGGTTAAAAGCAAGGGTCCAAGGGGACGGTTCTTGTGGTTCTCCATTTAATGGAGAACCCATGAACCGTTTTTTTTTATGCTTATTTTGCGCTTGGGACCAGTAGAACCGTCCCTGTGGTTCCTCAAGAACTGTTTATTTTTGCGGACTTCTGACATAGAAAATGTTAATATGGAATGGTGTGATTTTTCGGAAGTTTTGTTTCCATATCAAAGGAGTGGTTTGATGTTATCGGGTTTTGGGTATCAAGCACTTATCAGTATTATTTCGCATTTGATATTTATAGGGGTTACATGGTGGGCCTTGCAAAGCATTCGGTATGAACATTTGGTGAAACCGAATCACGTTTTCCAGGTGCGGGTTCTCCTTATTCTTGTAACAATTGCAATTGGATCAACAGCTAGCAATTTCTTCTTAGATTATCTCCTCTGGTCACAACAATTACCAAGTATTCTTGATTGAAAACTTTATGCAGGTGGTTTATGGATAAGTAATCGTGGATGAAGATTTTGTCTGGGTTCTCCACTACTTTCCACGTATCCTAAGTGATGTTCTGGTAAAAATGTTAGTAAGGAGAGGAATTCAAATCAAATAAAAAACATTCCTTAGTATGCCGATACAAAGGAAAAATACATTGGATATTACTGGAATGACCCAATAGAAGGTAAAGGTAGATGGTACGAAGGAACCGATTTTAGAGTTGATGATTTTCATGGACGTATTCCACAGGCGTAAAATTCGCATCCGATTGGCCCTCTTTGAATGTCATCACATCAACTTATTTTTTTAGCATAGTTTCATTTTATTGAGCAGAAGATCAAACGAAGAACGCCACTTCTTGTGGCAACCCCTTTATGACCAGCTCGTGTGGGTCTAAAAATGAAGACAAACCCTCAAAAACATGAAGTTCCATTCGTATTACTTGTACTATGTGAATTATGGAAAGTTTTCACTTGAAAACAATTCTTCAAATGTTCAAAGATTTGTCGACAATTAATGCGAAATTCCCACAAATTTCACTTGTGCCAATGAAGGTCTGAGTGATATGATGTAAATTGGTTTTGTGTAAAAATTTGTACGTGATAACGATGTGGATAGGCTGTGTTAAAGCGGTGTTATCCAAATTTTTATCGATCGGGATGTACCCATACATCCACACTCGAATTAGGGACAATTGCCCGGTAGTTTGCATATACTGCATCAGTGTGAACGTTAGATACCCACTAAAGTAACGAATATGAAAGATTGGGTTGTATAAACAACGGTCAAGATGGAACACCAATTGTTTAGAATGAATATGAATATATAGAAAATGGGACGCGGAGGGGAATACCTTGGAAAAAATCATCGTCCGCGGCGGTCAAAGGTTAAACGGCACAGTTAAAGTAGAAGGCGCAAAAAATGCTGTTTTGCCAGTTATCGCTGCATCCATATTAGCTAGTAATGGTAAAAGTGTGATAAATGAAGTACCCACGCTCTCAGATGTGTATACGATTAATGAGGTATTGCGCTTTTTAAATGCAGATGTTACCTTTCATAACAACCAAATCGTTGTCGATGCATCAAGAGAGCTAAAAACAGAAGCACCTTTTGAATATGTTCGAAAAATGCGCGCATCCGTACTTGTGATGGGGTCATTGCTTGCCCGGAATGGTCACGCAAGAGTTGCTCTTCCTGGAGGGTGTGCAATTGGTTCAAGACCGATTGACCAGCACTTAAAAGGATTTGAAGCGATGGGTGCAATTGTGAAAGTCGGAAATGGATATATCGATGCCGAAGTCAATGGACGTCTTCAGGGTGCAAAAGTATACATGGATTTCCCAAGCGTAGGAGCTACTGAAAACATCATGATGGCTGCTACACTTGCTGATGGAATCTCCATCATTGAAAACTGTGCAAAAGAACCAGAGATTGTCGATCTTGCTAACTTCTTAAATGCAATGGGGGCGCGTGTTAGAGGCGCAGGCACTGGAACCATCCGTATTGAAGGTGTAAAAGAATTGCATGGAGCAACGCATAACATTATCCCTGATCGTATTGAAGCAGGCACATTCATGGTGGCTTCTGCAATTACAGGCGGTAATGTGGTGGTAAAAGGTGCAGTACCAGAACACCTTAGCTCACTTATTGCAAAAATGGAAGAAATGGGCGTTACCATCATTGAAGAACAAGATGGTCTGCGTGTAATTGGACCAGAACAGTTAAAGGCTGTCGATATAAAAACAATGCCACACCCTGGTTTTCCAACAGATATGCAGTCACAAATGATGGCATTATTACTTCGTGCGCAAGGTACAAGTATGATCACGGAAACCGTATTTGAAAATCGCTTCATGCACGTCGAAGAATTCCGACGCATGAATGGTGATATCAAAATTGAAGGCCGTTCTGTTATTATCAACGGAGAATCCCAGCTTCAAGGAGCTGAGGTAGCTGCAACTGATTTACGCGCTGCTGCTGCACTTATTCTATCCGGCTTGGTTGCAGATGGCTACACACGTGTAACAGAATTGAAGCACTTAGACCGTGGTTATGTAGACTTCCACGAAAAGCTCGCATCATTAGGTGCTGACATTGAACGTATAAATGAAGAAACGGAAAGCCTCGTGGAAGAAGCCAAAGCGAACTTTTGACTCACCACGAAGAAAGCTAGGGAAATTACCCACATAAGGTAATATCTCTAGCTTTTTTATTTTTATACATTTTAGAGTAATTATTTTTTTCGTTTTTTCAAGTCATAAATGCTTGTCCACCACCATAAGTATTGGTATATAGGTGCATAATGAAATGCATTAATTTTAGTGTGGAGGCTTGCATTCATGAAACAGATTAAACCCATCATTGTACTAGTTTCTGTCCTTTTTGTCTTGATTTTATTGATTCCATCAATGCTCGTCATTCCGTTCTCCGGTAAGGACGCGGTAAAGCTAGCAGAAGAACGGCAATCAAATCCAGAACCGCCTCAAATCGCTTCAGGTCCAACGGTGGAGGTGGCCGTGCACCGCGTCAGTGCTCAGAAAATCGAAAATGTGGAGCTTGAGGATTATGTAGTGGGTGTGCTTGCGATGGAAATGCCTGCGAAGTTTGAGATGGAGGCATTAAAAGCTCAAGCATTGGCTGCAAGAACGTATGTAGTAAAGCATATGCTGAGCGAACAAAAAATTGGTGTGCCTGACGGTGCGGATGTGTCAGATACGACTGACTACCAGGTATATAAAAGTAAAGAGGAATTAAAAGTGGAATGGGAAGGGGAATACGATTGGAAGATCCAAAAAATTACGCAGGCCGTTAAAGAAACACAGGGTCAGATCTTAACTTATAATGGGGATCCAATTGATGCGCAATTTTTCTCAACGAGTAATGGCTATACGGAAAACTCACAGGATTATTATAAAAATGAATATCCCTATTTAAAAACTGTCGAAAGTCCGTGGGATGTAAATACAGAGAAGTTTTTCTACCAAGTTCAAATGACTGTTGCTGATTTTGAACAAAAGCTTGGGATTAAGCTTGGCAATGGGAATGAGATTGGGAACGTTACAGCAAAAACACAATCAAATCGTATTGCTTCGGTGGATGTTGGCGGAAAGAGTTTTACAGGTAGGGAAGTTCGCGTAGCCTTAGGGCTTCGCTCGACCGACTTTTCATGGGAGCGTAAAGGCAATAATATCGTCATTAAAACAAAAGGCTACGGCCACGGGGTTGGAATGAGTCAGTACGGTGCGGACGGAATGGCAAAGGCAGGCAAGAACTACAAGGAGATTGTCGCGCATTACTACCAGGGTGTAGAAATTTCGACCACACAGAACTTTGAAAATAAATTAACGGTGAAAAAATAACGGCAGAGGGATTAGTTCCCCTCTGCCTTTTTGCTGTTCAAACCTTCTACCCAAAGGAGGAGCTTTTTGAATCGCGGTAGCTTTTCTCCAAAATAACTCACTTTTACAATCGAAAAAAGCACAAGCACCCCAATTGTATCTTTTACAAGATCAATGATAGTTGCAGACCGATAGGGGACAAAATATTGGTGAAACTCATCTGAAAAGCCATAAGCGATTGCGAGTACCGCAGCAAGGATACTTGTTTTCGGAGTGAACTTTCCTTGTACAAGAAAAAACAATACCCAAAAGCCGTACAGGATGCCGAATTCGATTAGGTGCAATGACTCTTTAAATGCATTGTCCCAAGAATACGGTGTGTTCACGATTGCATCCGATGGAAGGCTCGATAAGATGAAAATAAAGATCATATATAAAAATGGCGCAATTAATAGTAGAAATCGTAAAAATGCTTTCATGCGGCAGATTCTCCTTTTAAAAATGTACCTACATAGTATAGCATTCATTGGATAAAGTGCGGGATAAAATTAACGTTAGATGCGGGGAAAAGGACTTTAGTGAGGTATTCGTAATCCAGTTTATCGTAAAAATGGATCAAATCCTCTTCATCGAATTATGAAGGGGAAAACGCAAGGAGTTCTCGGTTTAAATCTCCTTCATCGGGGTTATGAAGACCTGAACGCGAGCCCGACAGATGATAAAAGGTCTTCATAGAGGTTATGAAGACCTGAATACGCCCCCGGCAGATGATAAAAGGTCTTCA
>NZ_LMBW01000070.1 GCF_001439915.1 Fredinandcohnia humi
GGATTCGAACCTTCGACCCTCTGATTAAAAGTCAGATGCTCTACCAACTGAGCTAANAAACAAGTGGTGCCGGCGATAGGAGTCGAACCCACGACCTACTGATTACAAGTCAGTTGCTCTACCAACTGAGCTACACCGGCCAAGTTAAATAAAAATTATGGTGGAGGATGACGGGATCGAACCGCCGACCCCCTGCTTGTAAGGCAGGTGCTCTCCCAGCTGAGCTAATCCTCCNCTTCTCCAACCTAGCGACGTCCTACTCTCACAGGGGCAATGCCCCAACTACCATCGGCGCTGAGAAGCTTAACTTCCGTGTTCGATATGGGAACGGGTGTGACCTTCTCGCCATCGTCACTAGATAAGGTAAAGACAAGATATATTATACTATCTTCAGAAAATATATCAAGAAGAAATTTTCATTCCTTCAAAACTAGATAACGTTCCTACATTCATTAAAAGTGATTTGGTTAAGTCCTCGATCGATTAGTATCAGTCAGCTGCACATGTCACCATGCTTACACCCCTGACCTATCAACCT
>NZ_LMBW01000073.1:0-177 GCF_001439915.1 Fredinandcohnia humi
ACTTCCGCATAATGCGGGTGAAGGGACTCGAACCCCCACGTCAAAGACACTAGATCCTAAGTCTAGCGCGTCTGCCAGTTCCGCCACACCCGCATATTTCAATAAAATGGTGAGCCATGAAGGATTCGAACCTTCGACCCTCTGATTAAAAGTCAGATGCTCTACCAACTGAGCTAA
>NZ_LMBW01000073.1:227-486 GCF_001439915.1 Fredinandcohnia humi
ATTATTCGCCTAGCGACGTCCTACTCTCACAGGGGCAATGCCCCAACTACCATCGGCGCTGAGAAGCTTAACTTCCGTGTTCGGTATGGGAACGGGTGTGACCTTCTCGCTATCGCCACTAGACTATTAAAAGAACATTTTCTATTATAATCTCTTTCCGAGATTTTTCAACAGGAAATTCGTTCCTTCAAAACTAGATAACGTTTATACATTCATTGAAACTAAATTTGGTTAAGTCCTCGATCGATTAGTATCAGTC
>NZ_LMBW01000074.1:0-225 GCF_001439915.1 Fredinandcohnia humi
GGTGAAGTCGTAACAAGGTAGCCGTATCGGAAGGTGCGGCTGGATCACCTCCTTTCTAAGGAAACTGAAGTTCTATGGACTTCATAAAAAGACGTTTTGTATTATGTTTAGTTTTGAGAGAACTGTTTGTTCTCGAAATGAAATATACGAATGGGCCTATAGCTCAGCTGGTTAGAGCGCACGCCTGATAAGCGTGAGGTCGATGGTTCGAGTCCATTTAGGCCC
>NZ_LMBW01000074.1:287-484 GCF_001439915.1 Fredinandcohnia humi
TTTACTGATAATATCTTAATTGGATAGCAATCAGTTATTTTGTTCCTTGAAAACTAGATAACGTAACAAAACATTCATTGAAGTAAGTTGTAAGTTCTTATAACTTTAGGCGCATGAGAGGCGAGAAATTTATGCTTATCAAAGCCGAATAGGTTAAGTTATGAAGGGCGCACGGTGGATGCCTTGGCACTAGGAGC
>NZ_LMBW01000079.1:0-190 GCF_001439915.1 Fredinandcohnia humi
GCGCCTAAAGTTATAAGAACTTACATATTACTTCAATGAATGTTTTGTTACGTTATCTAGTTTTCAAAGAACGAAATAACCGATTCAAATCGATTAAGATTTTATCAGTTTTGTTTGGTGGAGCCTAGCGGGATCGAACCGCTGACCTCCTGCGTGCAAGGCAGGCGCTCTCCCAGCTGAGCTAAGGCCC
>NZ_LMBW01000079.1:253-390 GCF_001439915.1 Fredinandcohnia humi
ATATATTTCATTTTGAGAACAATCAGTTCTCTCAAAACTAAACATAATACAGAACGTCTAATAATGAAGTTCATAGAACTTCAGTTTCCTTAGAAAGGAGGTGATCCAGCCGCACCTTCCGATACGGCTACCTTGTT
>NZ_LMBW01000085.1 GCF_001439915.1 Fredinandcohnia humi
TAATCGAAGATGATTGATTCCTCAGCGCAAAGCTGCATGAAGATTACTCACTGATGTTTAATCATGATGTGATTGAAATCAGTAGCTTCGTTCTTTGAAAACTAGATAACGTAACAAAACATTCATTGAAGTAGTAAAAGTTCTTTAAACTTTAGGCGCATGANAGCGAGAAGTTCAAGGAATCGAATGAGGAAGCACCGGAACGTACTTTTGGGTACGTGAGGATGCTAACGATTGAGATGACGAAGAAATTCGAAGCTTATCAAAGCCGATAGGTTAAGTTATGAAGGGCGCACGGTGGATGCCTTGGCACTAGGAGCCGATGAAGGACGGTACTAACACCGATAT
>NZ_LMBW01000005.1:0-7323 GCF_001439915.1 Fredinandcohnia humi
GATATTTGCGTCGGTCCCGCATTAATTGCGTCGATTACTGGATATTTGCGTCGTTTCTACATTATTTGCGTCGATTATCAGGTATTTGCGTCGGTCCCACATTATTTGCGTCGGTCCCACATTATTTGCGTCCGGGACCCTTCTCAATTTATTTCGAACACTCAGGTATATAACTAATAAAAGAAAGTGAAAGAAGGTGGGGGAATGAAAAGTAAAATTCATCGATGTAATTGTAGAAATACCTGGACAGTACGAAACAGGAAGCGTTCTATTACAGCAAATACAATGCTTCTTCTTGGAAAATGGTATGTAGAATTAAAGCCTGAAAAGAAATCCAATCCTAAGGGATTTGTTGTAACAGATCGTAGTGAAGATATCATCATAAATCCATCAGAACAATTAATTATAAGGTTTGATAAAATAAAAAAGCTAGTATACGACAAAGAAAATGTGCTTTTTAATGAGCATAACGGGGAATATCTATATTTTGCAGATGATGGTGCTTGTTACCTTCTTCAGATTCACCCTCTCCCACCATATAGGGAAATTGGCAGGAATGAGTTCGGTTCCATACCTCATTCACACCAGCCAATTCCATATCATATTTGCAGGCACATCCACTATTCCAACTTCCCATCAAGACTTTCTTTTCCAAAGTTATCAAGCAATGCACGTGCTTTATCTGTTGACCCTGTGTTCATCAATTGATTTCTTAACTCACCCGCACCACGAAAATCCCGTACATATATCTTGAAAAAGCGACGAAGTGCACCGAAAGAACGTGGTTGTAATTGTGAATACTCGTCAAAAAGGTCGAGATGCAATCTTAGCAGATCAAGCAATTCTTTACTGCTATGAGCTTTCGGCTCCTTTTCAAAGGCAAACGGGTTTGTAAAAATACCGCGCCCAATCATAATTCCGTCAACACCATGTTGATGAGCAAGTTTCAAACCAGTTTGATGGTCAGGAATGTCCCCGTTAATCGTCAAAAGTGTATCTGGTGCCACCTCGTCACGAAGTTTCTTGATTTCCGGAATCAGCTCCCAATGAGCATCTACTTTACTCATTTCCTCTCTTGTACGCAAATGAATCGATAAATTAACAATGTCTTGTTTCAATATGTGTGTTAGCCAGTCGCGCCATTCATTTACCTCCGTGTAACCAAGCCTTGTCTTCACACTTACAGGCAATCCTCCAGCTTTTGCTGCTTGTATGATTTCAGCTGCAACCTCCGGACGACGGATGAGACCGCAACCCTTCCCATCTTCTGCCACATTATCTACAGGACAGCCCATATTGATATCCACACCACTAAATCCTTGTTCCGCCATGCCAATACTCATTTGCCGAAAGAATTCAGGCTTATCCCCCCATATATGGGCCACAATTGGCTGCTCATCTTCTGTAAAAGTTAAACGCCCGCGCACACTTTGTTGCCCCTCTGGGTGACAATAACTTTCCGTATTTGTAAACTCTGTAAAAAACACATCAGGTTTAGCTGCTTTACTCACTACATGACGAAAAACTACATCCGTCACATCTTCCATTGGTGCCAGTATAAAAAACGGCCGTGGTAAATCACGCCAAAAATTATCGCTCATATTCAAATTCAAACCCTCTCATAATGGGACACTAAGTATAACCCTTGTCCCCACATTAATAAGCAAAAAGGTCTCTGCTCTTTTACACTTATACCATGATTAAGCACAATTTTTCAAACGGAATGGAAATGTATATTAAAACGGAATTGGGGTTGGAGTCGGAAATGTTATTTTAATGAGGAAAAAGAGCCTGCCCCCAGCGCATTAACGCTTTAGTTTACTGGGGGTCTGGCATCTGAAATAAATAATCTAAATCTATTTTAAATCCTTCTAAAATCTTAGATGATAGGATTCCAACATTTGTTTTCATATCATGCTGTTCATACATTTTTTCATTATTTAATGAATAGACTGTGACCGTATTTAGCATTGGATTAATGATCCAGTATTCTTTAACACCATAATTCATATATAGATTTAATTTTGTTATTACGTCGTGTGATTGGTTCGATGGGCTAAGGATTTCGACAATTAAATCAGGAACTCCTACATATCGTTGGTCTGTGAATCCACTCTTATCGCAAATTATACTAATATCTGGAATTACAATTTTTGTTCCTTCTATTTCATCTCTTTTTAATTCAATATCAAATGGAGCATGAAATACCTCACATTGTTTCTCTTCAAGAAAATTACCAAATCTAATATGAAGCCTACTTGATATTCGTTGATGCCTAGTAGAAGGTGATGGCGACATATACACAGTACCATCAATATACTCTAATAATTCCTCACGACTTTCTCGGATTTTAAAGTACTCGTCTACTGAAACATAATCCTTTCGATAAAGATTCACAGTACCCACTCCCAAACCCCGATATTGTTATTTACATTTTAACACATTCTAAATAGCCAACGCGTATTTGATTTCGCCCTGGCCGACAAATAGAAAATCGATAAAAAAAAGCGCCTGACCCCAGTTTATTAACGCTTTAGTTTACTGGGGGTCAGGCACCTGAATGTAATCAACATCTAAATACGCTTTAATGAGCCATTAGGCTTTGGTAACTCTTGCTCTATGATCTGATTCATTTTACAAAAATGCTCAAAAAATTGTTGTGCCAACTCTCGTTCCGTTGGGTCACTTCTCAATGAAACGATATCACGCAAAATTTGGGCCATCCATGTATTATCAAAATAACGGTATTTACCTGTATTCCATGTCATTTTTTGGGGGAATTTTTCATTTACATAATACTCCCAAAAAAGCATCTGATCTGATTCCTGTTCTGTTAGTTGAAGTTTGAATTTTGAATGAGCAGGAATATTTCCATCTTCACAAAGCTTGCCAATAAAGTTTTCATTCACCATATAGACACCTAAGATACGTCTGTCCTTTTCGGGCGCGCTGGGATCTATTGCTGTTAACAGGACAGCGCTATTTTGGTGCAAGCGGATCGGTTTGTTTGGCTTTCCTTTGTTAGTACCACTTTTTATTATGCCTGAAAAAACCTTCCACTCCGAAAAAGCACTATTCTGTTCTTCTGTATCACACCAGAAGACCATTTGTGATTCGGCATGAAGTTTATGATTTTTCATAAGTTTTTCATGTTCCATGCGAAGTTCTTGTTTTTTACGTAATAGTTTTTTTTCTTCTTCCTTCTTCCATTCTTCCTTCTGTCGTTCCATTTCCTTTTCTTGAATAATTTTTTCAAGTGAATTGGCAATATTTTTATCATGCAGTGTTAGGTGCTTTCCAAATACATCCGGGAAAACAAACTTTTTATTTTCCGACCCAAAATGTATTTCAATACTAGAATCATTCTGTTTAACTATACTACCCATGCCAAAACGCTTGTGTGTAACTTTCTTATTGATTAAATTCATTAATCTTGGCCTCCTTGTAGAATAAAAACTCGGTTACTATTTGAAAGTAAATTGATCATTTTATTCAACTACCTTACCTTTAAAGCTACACTACTGTTTGAATTTTCCTTCGGTTTTAAAAAGGATATTAAAAAAACGCATCCATAATTCTATCTACAAAAAAGTACACTAGAATTCAGATTACGATTGAAAAAAAACATTGTAATGTAATTATAACATTTTCTTGAAAAAATTACAAATTTCTTATTGACAGCATATTTTAGCGTGGGGTAAAATAGAGATTTATTCTTTGTCCCCCCTCTTTTAAAAACAACGAAAAAAGCGCCTGATCCCAAGCGCATTAACATTTTTGTTTACTAAGAGTAAGGTACTCGTTATTTGGAATCCTTCTGGAACTCTGAATTAGCCACCAATTCTTAGTTTCCTATCAATTCTTTTCAACGTCCCCAGAATACTCATAGCGGCTAAATAACTCGTCTTTGGATTTTCCGGAAGTGGATTGTTTGTAACAGTTAATGTAGCTTCCCCAAAATCTCCTTTTATGACCACATGGTGAACATTCTTATCTATATGTGGATCAGCCACGAGGCACACGCTTGTTTTCTCAATCCCTATCCCTGCTAGAGACAGTACAATCGAGACATTCATGTTTTTTGGAAACCTCTTAATTGCATCTACCGCTTTCCCCTCAAATATAACCCGCGCTTCATCGATGTCTTCCTCAATTAGCGATTTGGAAGGTTTCCGAGTTGTTAACGAAACACTTGTGACAGTACCAAGAGCGTGTGCATTTTGCAATAAGTCCAAACCGCCTATTGCACCAGACGGCAAGTGAACGGCATACTTATACTCATTGACAAGATTACCTATTTCCGTCAACAACGCTGCATCTGCAAGTGCACCAACACTGATTAACACAACATCCTTTTTTTTCATAACAGATGGCAACAAGGTTTTCACCGCATTAATGTTCGCTGCCTCTACAACAATATCGATTTCTGAATCAAGAAAAGCTTCGAGATCAGTAAACACTTTCACACCAAAGTCCGATTCCAGCAACCTATATTTTTCCTTATTCCGCACCAAAACACTTTTAATCCGCAAATTTTCAAGTTGATTATAATTGACTTCTTTCAATAAAAAATGTGCAATGGCTCCCGCTCCGATTAAACCGATATTCATCGTTTGCCTCCTTTACTTTAGGAAAGTATTCGACTCTCTTTTTTCTTATTTTTATATTTCTCTGCTTAACTATCATTATTTTTAACCTAGTTAAAAGAAAAAAGCGCCTGACCCCCAAAACATTAACGCTTTAGTTTACTAAGGGTCAGGCACTTGTAACCATTTATGTCTAACAATATGAAAAGTACCTTTTCTACTTAACGGCTGTTCTATCCTCAGTATTCTTTTCCAATACATTCTCAATGTAATCTTTTCCCCAGTCATACATAGCGTCTAAAATGGGTAAAAGTTTTGTTCCATGCTCGGTTAGTGAGTATTCAACTTTTGGAGGAACGACTGGATAAACTTCTCGATGTACGATTAAATGGTCTTCTAGTTCTCTTAACTGGTTTACAAGCATTCTTTGCGTAATTCCAGGCATAAGAGCTTTTAATTCACCAAATCGTTTGGTCCCTTCCTTCCCAAGATGCCACAAAATTAACAATTTCCATTTTCCACCGATGACTGCTAGTGTTAATTCTTTCTCGCAGTTAAAAGTTCTTTCTCCGATATTTGGCATTTCTTTCACCTCTCCCCTTATTTTATCCAATAGTATACTTTTTGTCACTATATGCGAAAAAAGTGCGTACTTTTTGTATTCGAACATACCTAGTATACTAATATTACGTGCTAGTTAAAAGGAAATTTCTTGAAGACCCTAATTGGCACAGCACATAAAATCATTTATAAGGAGCGAATATAATGAAATTACAATTAGCACTAGATCTTGTCGATATTCCAGGAGCAATTGAAGTAGTGAAAGAGGTAGAAGATCATATTGATGTTGTAGAAATAGGTACTCCAGTTGTGATCAATGAAGGTCTTAAAGCAGTTAAAGAAGTAAAGGCTGCATTTCCTAACTTAACCGTATTGGCTGACTTGAAGATTATGGATGCAGCTGGATATGAAGTAAGCCAAGCATCTGCTGCAGGTGCTGACATCATTACGATTCTTGGAGCTGCTGAAGACGAATCAATTAAAGGAGCAGTAGAAGAAGCGAAAAAACAAGGTAGACAAATCCTTGCTGATATGATTGCTGTGAAGGATATTGCAACTCGCGCAAAAGAACTAGACGAACTTGGTGTTGATTATATTTGCGTTCACACAGGTTACGATCTTCAAGCTGTTGGAAAGAATTCTTTCGAAGACCTTGCAACTATCAAAAGTGTTGTTAAAAATGCGAAAACTGCCGTTGCAGGTGGAATCAAGTTAGAGACACTACCTGAAGTAATTAAACAAAATCCAGACCTAGTTATCGTAGGTGGCGGTATTACGAGCAAAGAAGATAAAAAAGCAACTGCACGTGAAATGCAACAATTAATTAAACAAAGAGAATTGGTTCATCAATGAACACCACCCACTATTTAGCCAAAGTCGTTCAGGAATTAAGTCAGTCTGTCGACTACATATCTGATAGTGCAGCGGAGGAATTAGTTAACCAGATTTTAGAATCCAAGAAAGTATTTGTGGCTGGTGCGGGCAGATCTGGATTGATGGGTAAATCTTTTGCGATGCGGATGATGCACATGGGGATTGATGCCTATGTGGTTGGTGAAACAGTAACAGCTAATTTAGAAAAAGATGACCTATTAATTATTGGTTCAGGTTCCGGCGAAACTAAAACCCTAGTAGCCGTTGCTGAGAAGGCGAAAAGCTTAGGTGGTAAAGTCGCAGCTGTAACGATTTCTCCTGGATCAACCATTGGTGAACTGGCTGATATAATTGTTAAATTACCGGGTGTAACGAAAGATCAATCTGAAGGTGATTACAAGACCATTCAACCAATGGGTTCACTTTTCGAACAAACAATGTTGTTATTTTATGATTCCTTAATCCTCCGTTTTATGGAGAAAAAAGGCTTAGATTCTACAAAAATGTATGGTAAACATGCCAATCTCGAATAGAACACAGTAAAAAAAATACAGATAAGGATAAGTAGTTGCCTTTTCTGTATTTTTTTATCTATTCAATGGTCTTAAGGCGAAAATTTAAAAATAAGAAAGAACCTTCGTTTTGAATTCAGCATAGTTGTCGATGTAAAAGTCAGCCTCAATATCCGGATTCTCAAAGGCGACGGTTTTGATTCCTAATTCTCTAGCTGGAATTAAATCTAGTTCGCGATCGCCAATCACTAAATCAATCGGCTGATCCTTAATCACATGTTGATACGACGCCGCATGTGGTTTTCGGGTAAAGCCATCTTCCTCGACCGAAACAACCACCTTAAAGTAAGATAATAACTTAAATTTTTCCAGAAGGAACAATGTAGACTCCTTGTCACGATGTGTGACGATAAAATTGTCATCTGCCATTTGTAAAACCTCTTCTAAATGTTCAAACGGCTGGCTGTCAAAGGAATACTTATTGTATAATTTGGTGTATTCCTTGCGTTGGTTTTCATCAATTCCATAATGCTGAAAGGCCACTTTCGAGTTGACCTTGAGCCACTCCAGTACTTCTTTTGGATCTAAATCCCTGCCGCTTAGATGAATAAAACCCTTGACCAGTGCTGGATAGGTGTTAAACAATGTTCCATCAAAATCCCATAGAATATTAATATGAATCCCTCTTTCTTTTTTTCATATAAAGTGAAACTTCCATCAGTGGGGGTTTTCTTCATCCCCCACTGATGGTTAGTTGAACCAATCGGGCTTTTACGGNGCAGTTGATCCCC
>NZ_LMBW01000005.1:7339-154516 GCF_001439915.1 Fredinandcohnia humi
CACTTATCCTTCTTTGCTCCCTCGAAGTCTTGAAGTGGGGGTCTTACTGCCCGTTAATGCGGGATAAATTCTATTATACGAAATGATGCTTCTAAAAATAAGGCTTTTATGTTCAGCCTCCTTGGGACAACATAAAAAAGCATGATCTGCACTCAGTTTAGAGTTCAATACTTACCGAACTTGCGGTTTCCTATTCATTATTAATTTTCGACAAAAATATTGGTAATTCGACAAATACAGTTGACCTTTCATTCATAAACATATAGAATTTTTACATATTTTCAAAAAAATGAGGGTTCAGTATGAAAGATGTTTTATTCAGGAAAAAAAATCTCGGAGAATTACTGAAAAATAAGGGAAATATCCAGCTGCCGCAAACATTAGGTGCCTTTGACTTAATGCTGCTAGGAGTAGGTGCCATTGTCGGAACAGGAATATTCATTCTTCCTGGGACAGTAGCTGCGGGACACGCTGGACCAGCTATCATTTTTTCCTTTATTATAGCTGCCATTGTCTGTGCATTCGCTGCCATGTGTTATTCAGAGTTTTCTTCGGCTATACCAGTAACGGGTAGTGCCTATACGTATGTATATATTGTCTTTGGAGAATTGGTTGCTTGGTTAGTTGGATGGGCCTTACTGTTAGAATATGGCTTAGCCGTTGCAGCGGTTGCAACTGGTTGGTCTGCTTATTTAAGTGCCTTGTTAGAGGGTTTTAGTATTACCATTCCAAAGGCGATCTCTGGTCCCTTTAATCCAGCAGATGGAACCTATGTAAATGTTCCCGCGATTGCCATTATAGTAGCCACAGCATTTTTATTAACGCGTGGATTAAGAGAATCCACAAAGGTAAATATGATCATGGTATTTATAAAAATTGGCGTTATTCTTTTATTTATTGGAGTAGGTATTTTTTATGTCCAGCCTGCTAATTGGCAGCCCTTTATGCCCTTCGGAATGAATGGTGTTATAAGTGGGGCAGCCCTTGTTTTCTTTGCTTATCTTGGGTTTGATGCTGTTTCATCAGCTGCCGAAGAGGTAAAGAATCCACAACGTAATATGCCTATCGGAATTATTGGATCCTTATTTATTTGTACCATACTTTACGTAACTGTTTCGCTAGTTTTAACTGGATTGGCTTCATACACAAAGCTAAATGTAAGTGATCCCGTTAGCTTCGTGATGCAGATGGTACATCAAGATTGGGTGGCTGGCGTTATTTCACTGGGTGCTGTTGTTGGGATGATGACCGTTATACTCGTCATGACATATGGCGGAACTAGACTTCTTTACGCATTTGGCCGTGACGGTTTACTTCCGAAAAGTATGTATGAGCTTAGCAAAAAGTATAAAACACCCGTTAAAAATACATGGCTGTTTGCAGCACTTGTGGCCTTTTCTGCCGGCTTCATTCCATTATCGAAGCTGGCAGAACTAGTAAACATGGGAACATTACTTGCATTTACAATCGTTTCAATCGGAGTTATTTATTTAAGAAAAAACAAGAGTATACCATCTAGTGGTTTTAAGGTACCATTCTTTCCGGTCATACCGATTTGCTCCTTCGTATTATGTTTATTTTTAATGACGCAGCTTTCCGTCTTCACATGGATTGCAAGCGCGGTTTGGTTTGTATTCGGATTACTTTTCTATTTTGCTTATGGTAAAAATCATAGCGTAATGAATGAAAAATAAAGGCTGTTTTCGTAAACTTTGTTGTTTCTTTATCGTTGATTTCCGCTTCAGGTGGACGCTTTCCGCGGGCGTGGCTTGAGCCTTCTCGTCCCTAACGCTTCTGCGGGGTCTCAAGTCTCACGCTTTTCCCGTAGGAGTCACCACCTTACGCTCCTAGAAAAAGGTGCCTGACCCCAAGCGCATTAACGCTTTTATTTACTGGGGGTCAGGCACCTGTACTAAGAAGATATAAAGCGCTTGAGAGCAAATTATGATCAAAAGTCAAACCTTATGAACGATGCTCAAACCGCTTAATAACAAATGGAATTGTATCTCCAACAAAGACAACAAGTCATGAGGTTTCCTATCCGCATGACTTGTTATTTGTCTATTTAGAGTATCCACTTGGCAAATGTGACCCGTATTTAGGAAGAATGGTTTCCTTGGTAAAAACATCCGCTTGTCGAAGTGTTTCTACAATTGACGGCATATCCAAAGCCTTTACAAGTTCATTAATCGCTCGGACACCCGCATTTGCATGCGCTTCTCTTTCTTCAGGTGTTTTCAAAAGTGGTGTTGCCATATGATCAGATGGTTCATAGAAGTACGAACCCACTGCCCCGGATTGATATGCGTATTTTCCTAATCCATTACCTGGATTCTTACTCATCCCTGCTAGCATATGTTGCACATCATAGGTAACAGAATGGGATTCAGGTACATTCAGTGGAACATCTTCCAATCTACTTAAAACTTTATATGCACCAATGGTCATATCATGAAATGCATCCATCAAATTGAAATTAGCTGCCTCAGCTGCTTTTAATACATCCATATACAAGGCTGGCACCTTTGTTTCATCAAAGAAATCACGAACCATGCCGCTTACTGTCATATGGGCTGGACCATGGCTGGTAATATAAACTTGTCGTCTAAAGCCTTGATTTAGTAATGACTTTGCTATTTTATCTAAATAGGCCATTCCGTCTCTAACACTCATTTGAATTGTTCCGCGGGCGATAATCGTCCCGCCTGCGAAGAAATAGGGTAAATTGTGCAAAACTAGCCCATCTGATTCTTCAGCCATTTTTAAAGCAATCGCCTCAGCTAAAACAGTTTCAGAGTCCAGCGGTAAAGCCCCATGAGTTTCCGTAACCCCAACTGGCACAAAGATAAGATCATTTCGATCCAAGTATTCTTCTACTTCCCCATTTGTCAATTTTGAAAGGAATCTAGTACGCATATGCTCATCTTCCTCCTATAATATAGAATTCCTATAAAGGGATTTCCCTATAAAGACGTTCTTCTCTCTTTTAATATTGCATACATTTCATTTGTTCTCTTTGAATTTAGGTTATAGATTAAACCGACTCCGATTAAAATGATAATGAACGCTGCGATCGGCATACCAGTGTACATTTTTAATATTCCTTGTGCTACTTCAGGTGATTGAGATTTTGCTCCAGAAACGAAACCAACCCAGCCTAAAGCGTAACTTCCGATCGCAGCACCTAATCCCATCCCTACTTTACGTGCAAAGGAATATAAGGAATAAATTGTTCCTTCATAATGTTTCCCCGTTTGTAGTTCTGCATAGTCTATACAATCTGTTACAAGGGCCCAAACAACCATTATGAAGACAGATGAACCAATTGTAGCAAGGTTATATAGAACCATGAACACGTATACGTTTTCAATTGTAACTAATGTAATTAATAGTGTTGCAATTAAACTGAAGATTGCTGTCGCAATAACTAAATTTCTTTTATTAAACTTTTCAACCAACTTAGGAACAATTGTGAATAACACAAGTGTAATTCCAATGTTTATGAAAGAATTTATAGCAAATGCACCCGGCATATGATAACGTTCTGCAAAGACGATTGGAGCTAATTGGTTTACACCATTTATGATAAGAAGTGAGCCAATAGATGCAACCATCATGCCGATTAACGGTCTATTGTTCATCGCTGCTTTAAATGCTTCCTTAAAACGATAATCGGTGTTTTTTCCAGCACCCTTTTCATCACGAATACGCTCCGTAGTTAATCTTACGAGTCCTGTATAAGCTAATACTGATAAAATACTAAACACAATTGAGATTTGGAAAAAAGCTGATGGAACTATAGTGCCAGCTTTATCATAGATAAACATTGGAACGAAAGATAGGAATCCAAGTCCAACAACCATACCGCCAATAGCGCGAGCACGAGACAACTTTGTGCGTTCTACAGGATCATTTGTAATCACGGATGCAAGTGATCCATAAGGGATAGAATCAGCTGTATAAGCAACACAGAAGAATAAATAAACGAACACTACCCAAATATGAATGGCTGTCGTTCCCCAACTAGATACATCGGCAAAAGCTAATAAACAAGCTGCTGCTAATATCCATTTCGAAATATTAATATAAGGTAAGAACTTATTTCCAGATTTCCCTAATTTCCAACGATCTGGAAGAGTTCCCATAATCACATTACAAATAGCATCAAAGACTTTACCTATTAAAAACATATTCCCCATGAAGTAAGGGCTTACACCTAATACATACGTACAAAAGATTAAGAAAAAACCGCCTATATATAAGTTAACGAAACTTCCTCCAATGTCTCCAAGTGCATAACCAATTTGGTCTCTTACTCCAAACTTTTTCATGAATGCCTCTCCCCTTTTTAACCGTTTACAATTCAATTAAAAATTAATATTTTCCGTTTTAGTTGTAAACGCTTCAACTAAAACTTAATGTAAGTATACATCCAATACCAAAAAGTCTTTTGCACTACAATTGCATGTTTTTATAGTATAATTGCAGGAATTTTTATGAAAAAACCGGCGTAGAGTCACTAGTTATTCATCATCCTTTTACACTATAATTGCATGAAATAAGAAAAAAGCTTTTAATCATATTTTTCATTTGATTAAAAGCTTCACTTGCTATTATTTCGTGTATATTCTTTTGGGGTTACGCCTTCTGCCTCTTTAAAAACACGAGAAAAGTATTGCTGATTTTTAAATCCTACAATAAAGGTGATTTCGATTAATGAAAGATTAGAATTGATTAATAAGTCCTTTGCTTCCTCAATCCTTATCAAATTTCGAAAATGACTGATTGTCATTCCTTTTTCCTTTTTGAACGTACGCATTAAGTGGGAATGATGTACATGCAGCTTTTTTGATATTTCTTCAATAGATATATCCTCTGAAAAGTTCATCTTAATAAAATGCTCAACTTTCTCTGCGATTGTTGCTTTTTCAAGTTCGATTAGACGAATAGTAGGATCTGAGTACTCCTCCAACATTCTTTTATGAATCTCTTCCAGCTCCGGGATTGACTTGGCGTTCTCAACCATAATTGCGTATTTTTCAGACAAAAAATGGGATTGCCATGAACTTAGGCCACCTTTTTCAGCAGAATAGCTGTACAGCGTATTATGCGATAACAATATGTTTTTATAAGCACGTAATTGATTCCTTGGAATTCTTTTCATAATATCAAAAGTATCTTGTTTTAGAAACTCATTAAATTCATTGACATATTGGGCAATATATTTCTGTTCCCCTTTTCGAATGTATTGTAATAACTCTTCCCGGTATTTATGTCCTAATTCGATTGATTCATGCTTTGTTTGATTTTTATTGATTACACTTGTTATTTGAATTTTCGGACCATCCATATTCATTTTCCATTACCTCATCCTAAATTTTGTCCATCTTTTCTAAAAATATCACGTGTTTTCATGCTGCCAGGCAGTACGCCCACTGCTCCTTGAGGAGATGGTTTAGATTATTCTATATCAACTGCTTTCTATTATACTCATTCCAACCACCCTACCGCTATACAACTTCCCATACACGTATGGAGAAATGTTATATCAATATAAAAGAAAAGAGGTTGATTCTCTACATATATAGTAGGGAATCAACCTCTTTTCTCTTTAATGAGACTTTTTAGATTTCTTGGAGGGGATATATTAAACACTCATTAGTAGTAAAATTTCTAACATTTAGCAAAAGAAAAATGACAACCATTAATAGAAACCACGGCGAAAACGAAAACCAGGACCACGACGACGAAAACGAAAGCGGGGGCCAAAAACGGGACCTCGACGGAAACCAAAACGAGGACCACCTATGAAGAATGGCATAAAAAAATTCCTCCTTTATTGAGTGATAATATAGGTTATGCCACTAAGGTCCTCGGGGATAGGGACAAAGATGGAGAAATCTAAATATCATGTAAAATTATAATGAGCATGAGTATTTACATGACTATCGCTTCGTACAGATGTGATTTTTTATCTACAAAAAGAATCCTTTATAACCAACAAACAATTCTCCACCATAATTGTCAAGTGTAGATTGAATGAATGAAATTAGTTCTGTTTTATCATTTGTATCCATGTATGTTTTTGTATATTTAACTAGATTTTCACACAAATCTTTATCATATGATTTAAAGTTTCTAACAACCCACTTTCCTTCACCAACCCAATTGCCATCTGCCCTTAAAATCAGTTCAGTTAACGTATTTATTAACTTATTTAAAATAAATAAACTTTCTTCAAAGTCTTCCGAACTTCTAAAGTCTGACAAAAAATCTGTAATTTGATACCTTGCTTCATTTATTTTACCCTCATCCCAAAGTTGCGGACCCTGTTCATAAAGTATTTTTGCCTCTCTTTGGACTTCCTTTCCATTCCCTTTTTTATCTTCTATAAGTAGACCTTCAGCACACATCTTAATAATGGTGGGCATCCCTCTATATCTAGCTGTTTGAAATTCAAACTCTAGAGAAAAAGGCGTATAAATAAATGCTTCTATTTTCCACCCAAGAAAGTGATAACATTCAAGTCTTGGTGTTTCTGTTTCATCAATAATAACTAAGTCAATATCCGATTCTGCTGTTAAATTTCCAGAAACAGCACTTCCACCTACCCAGACAATATCTGATTCAGGATAGTGGGAAACGATAAACTGTTGAGCAATTCGCTTGATCGAGTCTCTCATATAAAACACCTCCCATACCAGGATATTCACCTACATGATTAGTGTTCACATTTATTGCATTCTAAAAATGTAAGGTCTTGCGGCCGGTTTATGGAGTGTCTTAGACATAAAAAAATCACTTGCCAATCACTCCCAATAACTATAAGTCGTCGTTGGATCAACAGTGTTCTCAGAGGGGCTTAGAATATAAGACTTATCACAATAATTTATGGTACCAATGGAATTTAAAGAAGATGACTCCTGTTGATTACAGAAATCATCTTCTCCAAGTTGCATTTCCTTTTTTAACGTCCATTACAGAGGGTAGATTTAAAAAAGGGTTAGTTGCCTTCTTTTATAATGAGTTGCGAGACGAACTCAACGTGTCCGGAGTGTATGTGGCAACACAAAGGGATGTTGGTGAGTTCTCCATTCATATTTATAAGGACCCTTTCCTTTTATTTATAAATTTTTGTTCTCATAATCCATGTATAAGAACTTTTTTATTTATATTAAATAAGACCCTGAATTCGCAGAAGAGTTTTTTTAACGAATTCAGGGTCTTTTTGACTTTTAATTATTGGACTATGATTTCATCAATTCGATACAGCATATACTTGACTTAAAAAGTAATCACAAACTATTTCAACACCAATCTCGCGATCCCTTCAACGTGACTTGAGTAGTAATCGCAGAAATATTGACGCAGTAATATTTTCCAAGTTATGGAATATCGTGCAGGTAATCAAAATTATGGGTTAAAAATCGAAAAGCGAATATTTAAGAAATAAAAAAACCTTAGTACTAAGTTAACTAATATCGAAGAATTATAGTTAAAGTTAGGTAAATAAAATCATTTAAAGCTATATCTATAACAAGTGCTAAAATCAAAAAAATAATGTAAATCCTTCCCTTGGATTAAGTCACTAAAAAGATTCGATAAAAAATCCAATAGAATTCTAGGTAGGGTAGTTCAATTCACCTTTTTATACAATTTTTGTTTTGTGCTAATATCTTCGTAAAAATCATCTTTGTCCGTATAATAAATCGTTTCCTTATCACCAAGACCTAGAATGCCAAACATCGCTAAGCTTTCATAAAACAAATTATGTACTCTCTTTTGCAATTCTTTATTAAAATAGATGAGGACGTTTCTACACAAAATCACATGAAATTCATTGAACGATTGGTCTGTAACAAGATTATGCTGCGCAAATACAACGTTTTTGGATAAATGGGAATGGAACTTTACGCCATTTTCTGTAACCGTATAATAGTCAGAAAAGGCGTTATGTCCCCCAGATTGCAAGTAATTCTTCGTATATTTTTTCATGTTCTCTAATGGGTATCTCCCAGATTTCGCAACTTTCAATACATCCGCATTGATATCAGTTGCATAAATCTTCGTCTTCTCATAAAGCCCCTCTTCAAGAAGCAAGATTGCCATCGAATAAACCTCTTCACCTGTTGAACAACCTGCATGCCAGATTCGAATCGATGGATAGGTCCGCAGCAAGGGAACTACTTTTTCCCGAAAATCCAAAAAGAATAAAGGATCCCGAAACATTTCTGTTACGTTGATTGAGAAATCGGCGATTAATCTTCGTAAACAAGCTGGGTCATGTAAAATTTTCTCAAGCAGCCCCGTTATACTCGGTAGTTTTTCCGCCTCAACACGATGTAGAATTCTTCTTCTTATCGAATTATAAGCATAGCTTCGAAAATCATAGCCACACCATTTATAAAGACCTTGCAACAATATTTCAATTTCGAGTTTTTCAAGATCTGAGCTGTCTCTTGTTTCGTTTTTATTCGTTTCGTTATCATTTTGAGTTTTCATGGTTATAGGGGTCCCTTTCTGTTAATATAACCAAACCTTCATTAATGAAATGAGTTGATCAGGGTTAATTGGTTTGACAATATAATCTGAAGCCCCTACCTCCATACACTTCTCGCGGTCTTCCTTCATGGCCTTCGCTGTCAATGCAATTATTGGTAGTGAGGTAAAATCGGAAAACTCTCTAATCCTTTTAATTGCTTCATAGCCATCCATCTTAGGCATCATGATATCCATTAACACAAGGTCTATGTCTGGTTGTTGTTGCAATGATTCAATTCCTTCAATTCCATTTTCAGCAAATACTACATCCATACCGTACATTTCAAGAATACTTGAAATCGCATATACATTTCGGACGTCATCATCGACAAGAAGAATTTTCTTCCCAAGAAGTCCCCTATGGTCCTTAACGGAACTAGTTGAAGGTATTTCTGTTATTTCTTTAATTGAGGATTTGCATTCTAAAAGCAATGAAATCTCTTCCTTCAACCTTTGCGGTGATTGCTCATCCTTAATGATGATTCGATGAACATATTTGTTTAAGAAAATTTCCTCTTTTGAAGATAAATCACGCCCTGTATAGACTAAAACTTTAACATCATCATGATGATGGGAATTCTTAATTTTGGCTAATAAATCAAATCCATTCGTATCCTGTAACCCTAAATCTAAAATAATGTAGTCAAAGGAATTGACCTTTAATTCCTCAATTGCTTCGTGCCCTGAAGAAACAGCTTTAATAATGATGTCCATAGAACCTATATATTCCATAAGAGCATTTCGTTGTAAGAGATCATCGTCAATAATTAAGAGTCTTTTGATTTGGCTATTTTCATCGACAACTGGAACTTCTTTAGAATCTATTGACGTTTTTTCGCTTTTTGGCAATGGTATAATTGACAGTTCAGCTGATGTGGCAATCTCCTTAATTGCATCGTGCTGACCCGTTCCATGTTGGTATTCCCCTACAATAAATGTAAAGGTACTCCCTTTTCCTTCTTCACTCTGTAAAATAATGTTTCCACCTAAAAGAGAAGCAATTTCCCTCGTTATCGATAATCCTAATCCAGTTCCTCCATATTTACGGCTAGTTGTACCATCTGCTTGCTGAAATGCTTCAAAAATAAGACCTTGCTTTTCGGCTGCAATACCAATGCCACTATCGGTTATAGAAAAAGCAAAATTGGGCTTTCCATTGGTTTTCGGATAGGAGGAAATTTCTAATTTAACTTCTCCTACATGAGTGAATTTAAAAGCATTTGATAATAAATTTCTTAATACCTGTTGAATCCTTTGTTCATCATTATACAGATTAGAAGGAAGACCATTCTTCACATCAATCGTAAACTTTAGACCCTTTTCATTTGCGATTGGTCGGAAGCCTCTTTCTGCAAAATCAGCTAAATCCTCAATTGCTATTTGACTCGGATTTACATCCATTTTTCCTGATTCAATCTTTGCTAAGTCCAGGATATCATTAATAAGTGCTAGTAAATCATTACCTGCTGAGTAGATTGTTTTCGAATATTCTACCTGTTTTGCGGATAAATTACCATCCGCATTATCCGTTAATAGCTTTGATAAAATGAGTAAGCTATTTAATGGTGTTCTTAGCTCATGAGACATATTTGCAAGAAACTCAGACTTATATTTTGAACTTAAAGCAAGCTGTTTTGCTTGTTCCTCTAGCTCCGCTCTTGCCGCCTCTACTTCTCTATTCGTTTGTTCAAATCTCTTATTTTGATCTGCAAGGTTCTTTGCCTTTTCTTCTAAATCTGCATTTGTTTGTTCAAGCTCCTCTTGTTGAACTTGAAGCTTTTCCTCTGACTGACGAAGGGCTTGTGTTTGTTCCTCAAGCTCTTCATTCGTAGCTCTTAGTTCCTCTTGCTGTGCCTGTAACTCTTCAGATTGTGCTTGAACTTCCTCCATTAAAGTTTGAGATTCCTCAAGTAATGTAGCGAGTCTAATTCTTCCCATCACACTTTCGATGATGATGCCTAGACTATTCATCAATTCTTCAAGAAAGCTCTGTTGAGTATGACTAAAAAATTTGAAAGAAGCAATCTCGATAATTCCCTTCACATCCCCCTCAAAAACAACCGGTAATACGTATATATTTAGAGGTGATGCCTCGCCTAAGCCTGAACTTATTCGTACATAGTCTGAAGGGACATCCGTTAAAATAATCGAGGATTTTTCAAGAGCTGCTTGACCAATTAACCCCTCACCCAAACGGATGATATTAGAGATATTCTTACGTTCCTTAAATGCATAGGATGCAAGAAGTTTAAAAGAGGCTTGCTCATCCTCATTTTTCTCCATATCCTTGACATAAAAAACAGCATGGCTAGATTCTACTAATGGTACCGTCATAGAGAGAAAAGTTTGTGCTAACGTCTCTAAGTCATTTATACCAGTTAGACTTGTCGTGATTTCTGCAATATTTGATTTTGCCCATGTTAACTCTTGGTCTATTTTCTTTTGTTCTTGTAACGAATCAGTCATTCTATTAAATGAGCTTGCTACTTCATCAATTTCATCATTGGCAATCACTTCAACCTTTGTACTAAGGTTAGCACTGCCATTCGCTACTTGCTTCATAACAGTTGAAACCTTATTTAACTTTGAAGATAGTGTCCAAATACTCTTTGATAGAAGGCTCATGATTAAGATAACGCTAATAATTAAGATAAGTGCACTGATTATGAGTTCACGTTGAAACCCGGAAATGACATTGTTTAATGACAATTCCTGTGCTTCTTCTAAAGAATCTGTTATTTCTGAAAGAACCTCAAAAAATTGTTCATGGTGTTCGACTGAACTCTCATCAATTAATTCTAGAGCTTCAGCTTTTTTCCCGGAATTCACAAGATTGATTAACTCAGCTTGGTAAGCATTAAAGTCAGCATTTGTATCTTTAAGTTTCTGCACTAGAATCTTTTGTTCCTCGGTTTCAATCTTTTCCTCGAGTAACGCGATATTTGTTAAAATAGATTGATTCAATTCCTGCAATTTTACGATTTCTTTTTGAATCGTTTCCTCATCATTAAAAAGTACGAGATTCCGAAGACGGATCCCTTCATCCTTTATTCCACGATGAGTTTCTTCTGCTAGAATTGTTAATTCATAGTTCGACTGTAATGTGGTATTCATTTTATTAAGACTCGAAACTTGAGACATCCCAATCGTAATAAGAGCGATGAGAAGAATGGGTAATGTACTAAGCCCTAATAATAATTTTGTTCTAATCTTCATTTATAGGGTCCTTTCTGCGTAACGATTATTTACTTGTCAGTGGCTCTCCCAACTCAAAGCATGTTTGATAGACTAATGCAATGGCCTGAACACGGTCAGTAACATTTAATTTTTGGAAAATCCTTGTTATATGATTTTTCACGGTATGTTCACTAATAAATAGTTTTTCAGAAATTTCTTTATTGGTTAACCCTGCTAAAAGCAACTCAAACACGTCCATTTCTCTAGCTGTAATCGAAAATGTATCCTTTTTGATTTGGATTGCAGCACTGATCATTTTAGGATTTTGAATCGCTCCAAGGTTATTTAAATCTCCAATTGGAGGTAAATCATTTGAAAAAGTATTCCCATCCTTTATCGTACAAGTGTTCTCATTATAGATTGACAGAAACTCTTCGAATTTATCAGGGGCTAAAGGAGGGCTTAAAAGATAGCCTTGAATCTCTTCACACTTAAATTTCCGTAGGGCTGCCATTTGCTGCTCTGTCTCTACCCCTTCAGCAATCACCGTCATATTCAAATTATGAGCTAGGGAAATGATTGCCTCTGTCAATACTGTGTCATCAGGTGAGACTCCGGTGATTTCATCAATAAATGTTTTATCAATCTTTAATGCATGAATCGGGAAACGTCTTAAATAGCTAAGAGACGAATAACCTGTCCCGAAATCATCAATACTTACCTTGACTCCCATTTCATTTAATTGATTGAGTGTTTTAGCTACTACAGCTTCGTTACCTAAGATGACTGATTCAGTGATTTCAATTTCAAGCATCTTTGGACTTACGTTATATTCAACTAAAATCTGGTTGATTTTTTCTACTAATTCCTTTTGGAGAAAGTGCTGTGCAGAAAAATTAACTGCAATCCTTTTAGGTGTTAAGCCCATTTCTGTCCAAGTATTTATTTGCTTGCAAACAGTTAGCAGAACCCACTCTCCTAATTCAATGATTTGACCTGATTCTTCTGCCAATGGGATAAATTCACCAGGAAGGATCGCTCCCCATCTTGGATGATTCCAACGCAATAAAGCCTCAGCACTCTTAATTTTTCCTGTCTCGATTTCCATGCGAGGTTGAAAAACAAGTGAAAGTTCATTTCGTTCAATCGCTTTACGTAAATCGTTTTGCATAATAAATAAGCGATAGGATTGAAGATTCATTCCAGAGTGATACACTTTATAGTTATTTTTCCCTTGTTCTTTTGCACGGAATAATGCCGTGCCCGCGTTCTTAATAAGGGTAACAGGGTCTTCTCCATCATAAGGAAAAATACTCAATCCAATGCTTGCAGTAAAAAACAATTCATAGTGATCAATGTAGAATGGTTCATTAAAGGCATGATATATCTTGCTAGCAATTTCTAGTGTTTCCTCACGATCTGTATTCGGTAAAATAATGGAGAATTCATCTCCACCAAATCTTGCAACAAGGTCTTCATTTCTAACCGTTGTTTTTAATCTTTTCGAAATTTCTTGAAGCACTCGATCACCTGTATTAAAATCAAGTGAATCGTTTACATACTTGAAGTAATCAATATCTAAAAGAATAACCCCAATTTCTTGATTCATTTTTTTTGCTTCGGTTACCCATAAAGCTAATTCATCCTGAAACATTCTTCGATTGGGTAAACCTGTTAAATAATCATGTAATGCAATATATTCGATTTCACTATTTTTTTTAGACAATAATTCTGTTTGCTTCATTAACTGTTTTTTTATTTTATAGATTTCGACAAAGCCATCAACTTTAGCTTTTAATACAATAGGATCAACAGGTTTAAGGATGTAATCAATTGCCCCAACGGAATATCCCTTAAAAATATGATCCGAATCCATATTATTAGCCGTGATAAATAATATTGGAATATTTTTTGTTTTCTCACGTGCTTTGATAATTTTGGCTGTTTCTATCCCATCAATTCCTGGCATTTGAACATCCAATAATATAACAGCAAACTCGTATTTCAATAAATACTTTAACGCTTCTTCTCCAGAATAAGCTTTAATTAAGTTATAATCCTCTCTTTCAATAATAGCTTCCAAGGCTAATAGATTCTCCGGGCGGTCATCCACCAAGAGAATATTTATTTTTTTCACCGATGTCATCCCTACACCCCAAAATAAACATATTTTCGACATTTCTCTTTATAGAATATCATACTTAATGTTTGGGTGGAATTTGAGATAAGTGTAAAATGTACTAGATTTATCCATTCATAACAAAATAATAAATTGAACTCCTCTCTTTTTTAGCGTATTACCACTGTCACTTTTAATATTAATTAGATATTTGTTTCCAATAAGTTAGAGGATGGGGATTCCTAAAGAAGACACACTAATATACTTAAAAGAAAAACCATCGCCCGTTCAACTAGGCGATGGTTTTTCTACTTTCTTTCTTCGACCAACCTTTTTTAAACAAGTCTGTAAGAGTCACTGGTCGAAAAATATAGGCGTGATAATAGATATCAGTTTAATATCATGTTAATACATTAAGTATTCTTTATTTTTCATTAATTGTTTCATACGGAACCATAATTTGCCCATTTTTTTCATTTTCTAAAAGTGTTTGCATGATTAGTTTTGACAATTGACTTGGTTTATATGGTTTAATGAGATATTCCTTTGCACCAAGAGAAAAACCAATTTCTTTTTCATCAAGGGCAGATGAAACAAAGATAGGAATGTTTTTTAACTCTTTGTTTTCGTTCATTTCTTTCATGATACTCCACCCGTCGGTTCGGTCTTCAAGCATAATATCTAATACAACGGCATCCGGTGGATCGTTTTTCATTTTTTCTAGTGCTTCTTCACCACGTGTAAATTGCTCTACATAGAACCCACAATCATGCAGTTCATGTTTTAACAGTTCTGAAAGGTTTAGATCATCTTCAACCACCATGATCTTATAACGATGATTGGAGACATCACTAGAATCTTCATCTTTACGAATTTCTTTGTTTCCTGTTTGAACTTTTACACGAGGAAATTGAGTTGTAAACGTGGTGCCCTTCCCATATATGGAATCTACTTTGATTGAACCACCATGTGCTTTGACAATTTCTTTTACAAGTGAAAGACCAAGGCCGGTACCACCAATCCTGCGCCGATCTGAATTATCCACCCTGTAAAATGGTTGGAATAAGTTGGGAAGAGCATCTTCAGGAATACCAAGTCCTTCATCCATAATATCAACAGAGACCGTCCGCTTATTTCCATAAAGACGGATATTGATGTTTCCTCCGTTTGGAGAATATTTGATGGCATTATTCAGCAAGTTAGTAAATACTTGTTCCATCTTATTGTGTTCACCCAGTATGACCGCTTCATCCAATTCATCTGAAAAAGTGATGTTGTGTACTGTTGTATTGACTTGTTGAAGTTCAATCACATTTTGTAAAACTGTTTTTATATTGATGAAGTTTTTCTCATATGTTTGTCTTCCTGATTCCATTCGTTGAATATCAAGAAAATCATTGATAAGGGCAGTTAATCTTTTCGCCTCATTGTAGATCGTTTGTAAATATTTAGTTTTCCTCTCGGGTTTCAGATCTTTCGTAAGTAGCAATTCTGTAAAGCCTAGAACGCTTGCCAATGGTGTTCTTAATTCGTGGCTAACAGTGCTTACTAGTTCATTCTTCATTTGTGTAATTTCAAATTCTTTTGTTATGTCCCGATGGACGAGTAACGAACCAAACTCTTCGTCACCATGCTTTTTAGTTCTACAATACACCCTAATGACTTGTTTACTATCCTTTTTCCTATATATAAATGAATGCTCTTTTTCTGGTTGATGATTTGCAGCCTTAATTAATTCGTCTAGAGACTCAATAAAATGATTTTCTTGTACTTGATCAGCCATCAATTGGCTCCATTGACTCCAAGTTAAACCTAATAAATTTTCAATCTGTATACCATTGAAAGTTTTATACAAAATTTGATTAACCTGAACGATTTCCCTATCCTTATTGAGTAACTGTATTCCTTCTTCAACCGTATTTAGAATATCTTGGTTTAATTTCCTATCGTCTTCTGACTCTTCAAACATCTTTATTTTTTCGAGATAAATGGCGATCTGTTTGGAAAGTGTTTCATATTCGTTTATTTCACTTGTTGAAAAAGGAGTACCCAATCTTGTATATACCATGATGGCTATCACATGAGAATCTGACACAATAGGTAAATACAAATCATAACCATATTGGATCACATCATGATAGCCCTTTTCCCCGGGATGCTGGTCGCGCTTAATTACATTTGCTTTTTTTTCAGCAGCAACCCGCTGTATAAGGCCGCTATCCAAATGATTTCTAAATTGATTGATTCCCTCTTCAGAAAGACCAATGGAAGCAAAGGAGTCTTCATGTAAAAAAGTGATGATCCCTTTATCAGATTTGGTCACTTTCACCATACTTTTAACAATGCTTTGTAACACGTCCTTTTTATCAAGTGAAGAAGAAATACCATTAATTAAATCGTTTCTTGTCTTCAATTTTTGCTCATTTTCTGTTAAAAACTCAAGAGTCGCTCTTAGTTCTTGTTGTTGAGCCTGAAGCTCATCTTGTTGGGCTAAAAGTTCTTCGTTATGGGCCACCAAATCTTGTTCTTTATCTTGAATACTTTTCGCCATTTTTTGAAAAGCAATTAATAATGTACCCAATTCATCTTTACGTTTGGCATCAGCTTGGATCACAGCATCCCTGCCAGCTGCAATTTCATTTGCAGAGAAAGTAAATTCTGACAAAGGTCTACTAATTTTCATAAAAAACCTTCTTATTACCAATAGAATAAGAATGAAAAATGCGATAATCAGTATATAGAAGCTGTCTATTATGAGACGGTTCTTCTCATTAAATGTATCTGCATTCATTGTAAGTTCCTCATCAAGTAAAGTACGAAACTCATTCGTTTGATTGAAATAACCTTTTACCTTTGAATAGATATAATCGTCGATCATATCTACTCTTGGATGATCCGTTTTTCCATATACATCTATAACTTTAGGAATCACAGCAGAGTAATAATAATCTATAAATCCTTCCATTTCACGAAAATATAATCTTTCATCTTCCTCTACAAGTAGTGTTCGTAATTCATCTTTCTGTGCGTTTAGCCTACTAGCTTGGTTATCAACCGTTTCAGGATTATCAGGTACTTTAAAAGATAAAGAGTTTCCCACTATTAAAATATCTGCATTAAAATTTTCATAAATAGTACTAATTATATCTTGTTTGTTTTCAATACTTTCCCTTTGACCAACATATTCATTTTGAATATTTTTTTGAAAATGAAATAAAAATATAGTACCCGTTATAAAAAAAAGAAAACAAATTCCCATCAAACCGAGTACTTGACGGGATATAGATTTGTTAAAGTAATCAATTACTGCTTTCATTCAGTATATCCTCAACTAATTCTAATAGATTCATTGGACTAAATGGTTTCGCCATAAAATAATCGGCGCCTGCTTGTTTAATTTTTTCTTGTTCATAAGATTGGCTTTTAGCGGAGAGCATCAAAATTTTCGTATGTTGGTTTGTTTCTGCAGTTCTTATCTTTTCTATAATTTCAAGACCAGTATAAACTGGCATCATATAATCCAAAATGATCAAATCGTAATGGTTGTTTTCCAATAAATCCACAGCCTCACCACCATCTGCTGCTTCTGCAATCGTATAACCTTCGTCTTCAAACGTATCAACGATTAACATGCGTAGGACTTCTTCATCTTCAGCTAATAAAATTTTCTTCAATTGATAAACACCCCATTATTTTTGTACACGAATTGATATAAGTTTAACAAACTAGTTCAATCTATCTAACATTTTTCTAATCCTTACTTGGAAATCTGCCATATTAAGTGGTTTTACTATATAGTCATCTGCCCCAAGCATTAAAGCTTGTTTTACATCATCTTTACTATTCCTACCACTAAGCATTATAACTCTATATCTTAGAGAATTTTTTCCTACCTTAACTTTTCTAAGAACTTCGATTCCATCCATCTTTGGCATAACCCCGTCTAGAATCAGTAAATGATTAACATCTTCATGTGCATGTGATGAATGTAAAAAGGATGGGCCGTCCACAAACACTTTAATATTTAGTTCTACATGTTCAAATGTCAAAGACTCTAATGCATTTGCCACTAATGTTCGAATAATGAAATTATCATCAACTACCGATACATTGAGAATTTCTTTTTTATAGGTATTTGACATCTGTGAGCACTCAACTCTTGCTCTTCCATTTCTTTTCGCTTCATATAGTAAACTATCGGCAGCTTTGATTGCCTCTTTCCCTTCTAGAGTTTCATCCGTAACCATAAATACCCCGGCGGAAAATGTGACTGTAAAGCTTTGATCTTCACATGTGAAAATGGTTTTGGAAAAGTCATTGTTTAATTGGGTTAACTTTCTTGATGCATCTTCACTCGTGGTATTTGGAAATACAATAATAAATTCTTCCCCACCATAACGGTATATCATGTCAAAACTTCGTATATTCTGTTTTAAATATTGAGCAAAATCCCTTAGTACTTTGTCACCCATTAAGTGACCGTATGTGTCATTAATTTTTTTGAAATGATCAATATCAACGATACCAATAGAAAAAGGCTCTTTTGACCTTTTAAAATTCTGAAAAAAGCGAGGTAAACTATCACGAAGGAATTTTCTATTATAAACTTGAGTCAATTCATCAATTAATACATACTGTTCAAAAATTTTCTTTCTCTCTAAATGACGATTGACTTTAACGATAAATTCTTCAAGATCAATAGGTTTCGCGATAAAATCATCTGCACCTTTTTGATAAGCTTCTATTCGCGTTTGTTTATCATTCTGTACGCTAATCATAATTGTTGGAACAAAAAATTTATCATTATATTCTTGAATCTCTTTTAGAACTTCAAATCCATTTTGATTAGGTAACTGAAGATCTATGATTAAACAATCCGGTTGCATTTCAAAATACTGTTTTACTGCTTGTCTAGGATTGGAATAGGCCATCACGATCCATTTTTTTTCTTCCAGTGCCTCTTTTAACATCATCAGCATAGAAGGATCATCATCAATAATTTGGATTAAGGGTGCATCATGCTGAGTAGTTTCACTTTCCAAGTGAGTTAATTCTTCTTGGTTTTCATATTCGTAGGTAAATTCAATTAATGGCAATAAAAATTTTTTTAATTCGTCATGGTTCCATACAACATCACTCTTGGGATCCATCTTATTTAATAGATTCTCCGCAAGCAACATAAGGTGCTCCATTTGAAGTGTCCCTGATGTTCCTTTTATGGAATGAATAAAGCGATATACCTCTTCATTCAAAACTTGTTCACTCTCACTTGAACCAAGCCATTCTGACAATTTTTCATTAATGTTATTTACTAGGTGACTTTTGTATTTTAGAAGTTCCAAAGTTGTCCTCCCTCAATATACTTTAAATAGCTTCGAATACTTGCATATACTCTTAATTCAACCTACCGCGTAATAAATCTATCTCAATCAGTTGTTGTTTCTTAAAGGAACAACAAAATAGAGCAAACCAATCGTAGCAACTACAATTGCCTATATTGTAATTTTGATATATAGGCGATAAGATTTTCATCTATAAAATCTCCATCATTAAATAGTATATTTTGTTTGTATAATTAAAAGCTATCTAAAATAGATAATGAACTGCTCTACTTTACTACCAATCTGGTTGATGTGTAGTGGTTTTCAATATTCTTTAATATACTTTGAAGATTGTTGAAGTAAGGTTTTACAATAAATTCTGTAGCTCCATTTCTTAACGCATCTATAATAATTGATTTTTGTCCCAGTGAAGAACACATAATAACTGTTGCATTGGGATCAAATGTTTTTATTTCTATTAGAGCGTCAATACCGTTAACTTTGGGCATTGTTAAATCCATCAAAACGATGTCAGGCATACATTTTTTATATTTAAGGATTGCCTCTTCGCCATTACTAGCTTCCGAGATGACTTTATAGTTTTCTCTAGCTAATAAACTTTTTAAATAATTTCTCATAAATAAGGAATCATCAGCAATCAATACCGTTTTTCTCAATTTCGTCATCCCCTTCACAAGTAATAATTAGTTTAGTTCATTTGAACTGTTTTTTGTGACTACGTTTATTAAATAACTGATTTTTTCCTCTTTAATAAAATTGCAATTCGGAACCAATGGGTTATTTCTTAACTGAGTAGAAAATTGATTAAAGAATTTAACAAGCAAATCTCTTTGATTCTCATCAATTGTTAACTTAAGACCATATTGGAATATACCCTTAACTTCTTCCTTCCAAACCACATACCCATTTAAAGTAACGATATCACCCATGATCTTTGTTTTGAATTGATAAGTGATATCCGGACGTACCGGTAAGTGAATAGTTGATAAAAATCTTATCCCACCTGGCCCAATGTCCTCAATTAAGATCTCTGTATTCCCTAATTCAACCTTATTTCCAAGTATAGTAGTTAGTGTCATTTGTGAACTTAGTGGGAATAAAAGATTAATCCTGTAATATCGCCTTCTGTTTGAAAACGTTGCTGTGTTGCTATTAAAGGTCGGTTTCAAAATCATTTTCTTTAATAAGTTTCGAAAAGTCTTCTCTGGAACCGGTTTGCTAAAAATATATCCTTGGATTTCTTGGCATTCCTGCTGTTTCAGAAATGTCAATTGCTCGATTGTTTCCACACCCTCAGCTACAACATTCATATTCAAACCTTTAGCCATAAAAATAAGGGATTTAATAATTGTTTCTACATTATTGGTTTTTGCAATGTGTTTAGTAAAAGACTGATCAATCTTAATTGTATCGATTGGATAATCCTTCAAATAAGTGATAGAGGAATATCCAGTCCCGAAATCATCTAACGCTATTTTCAACCCGATACTTTTAATATATTGTAATGCTAGTTTAACGGCTTCCTCATGCTTAATCATGGTTGTTTCAGTTATTTCAATTTCAATTAAAGAAGGATCTATACTATTTTTTTCTAAAATAATACCTAATTTTACTTTCCAATCACTTTTTAAAAACCGCTGTGCTGATATATTAACAGAGATAGGCACCACTTCTAGATTTTGCTGTTTCCATTTTGTGATATTTTGACACACTTGGTCTAATACCCAATCGCCAATTTCATTAATGTAACCAGTTTCTTCGGCGAGTGGAATAAATTCAACTGGGGAAACAAGTCCCCATACGGGGTGCTCCCATCGCACTAAAGCTTCACCACTTACAATTTTCCCTGTACTTGAATCAACCCTTGGTTGGAAATATACGACTAATTGATTGTTCTCAATCGATTTTCTTAAATCCCTTTCAAGATAAAACTGTTTGAAAGAGTTAATACTTAATGAGGAGGAATAAATCTGATACGTATTTTTGCCACTTGCCTTTGCCCTATATAAAGCTGCATCCGAATTTTTTATTAGTTCCTCAATGGTTTTTCCATTCTCGGGAAATGTACTTATTCCAATACTTGTGGTTATAAGTAATTCGAAATCCTCAATGAAAAATGGGAGGTTAAGACTGTCAATGATTAATTTAGCAGCATTAATCGGATAGTCTGAGTCTTCGTAATCCCAAAAGATAATACCGAATTCATCCCCACCTAGTCTTCCAAATAAAAAGTTCTTGTTTAATAGCATATTCACTCTTTGACTAAATTCGTATAGTAATTTGTCTCCGATTTGATGCCCTAGTGATTCATTTATACTCCGAAAACGGTCTAAATCTATATAAAGAATTGAAAAGTGTTTTTTAATATGATCTGAAGCTGTGATTAATTCATTTATTTTATCTTCAAAAAGCATTCGATTTGGTAGTTTTGTTAAATAATCGTGAAAGGCTAAATATTGAATTCTTTTTTCATATTCTTTCTGTTCTGTAATATTTGAAATAATCCAGTCATACCTAATGACTTCACCGTTTTTATTAAGGACAGGTAATGTTTGATCTTGAACCCACACAATATCCCCATTTCTATGAATTATCCGATATTGATGATAGAGATTTTCTCCTTTTAATTTTTTTTGTTGTTTATTATGATATTCAGTGTAATCGTCCGGATGGATGAGTGAATCCCAGGTGATTTGGTTCCCGAAGTCAGAAGGAGAATACCCTGTAATCGCCTCAACTCCTTTGGAGACTATATTGTAGTCACCTTTTTTTATATCAAAAGACCAAATGCCTGCATCCAAATTATCAAAGATATGTTCTACCTGATTTTCGCTTTCTTTGAGCTTTAGTTCTATCACTTTTCTTTTGGTGATATCTTGAACAGTACCTACAAAACGAACTGGTTTCCTATTTTCATCTAAGATAACATCCGCTTGGTTATATAGATGAATTGTTGTCCCATCCTTACGAAGAATTCTAAATTCAAAACTAAAATTTCTTCTTTCTTCAATAGCAGATAGAATAGCTTTTTTAAATTTTTCCCGATCATCGGGATGAGCAATTTCTGTAATACTATCAAATGTTGGTACAAATTCCTCTATATCTTCAATTCCATATAGCACATACATCTGATTCGACCAGTAGGCTACATCCTCAATAATGTCATAATCATAGCTTCCGATTCCACCTACTTTTTGTGCTAATTCAAGGCTACTTTTGATTTTGATTAATTCGTTTTCATGTTCAACTGATGTTGTTATATCCCTCAGCGCAGCAAATATAATTGTCGTTTCCCGTTCACTAATTTTAAATGGAATTAAATTAACATCAATATTAATTATATTCCCATCTGCATGAGTGATAGACGTTTGGTAATTTTGTGCTTTCCCCTGTAACGCAAGTTGAAGATATTTTTTTCTTTTGTATTTATCATTACTATTAAAATACTGTTGTATTTTACTCGGTAATTCCTTTTCACTATATCTGAATGCCCTAATTACTGACTGGTTAAAATGTAATAGTTTCCCATTCTCGTCAAATGCTAAAACTGCATGTGGATGATTATCGATTAGTTCTTTTATTAAAAATAAATCATTCCCATAATTACTCTTTGGTAAAAATACATCATCATTTGAAAACATAGTAAGCTGTTTAAAAAAAGATAGTTTTACCATTCATATCCCCCTTTTAATCACGGCATATCTTTATGTAACAAACTGTATTCGATTCTATTAAATGCCATAGCGTTTATGTTAATATCTCAAAAACGTTATTGCTCAAACTTAGATAAGGTTTATATTTAGGATCATATCCCTTTGTTATTTATAGAAAAAAACACCAGTCTGTATAAGACTTCCTTACTATTGGTACTTGTATGCTAATTTTGCCGCAATTTGTCAAAAAAAAGAATCACCTTTTATTCCTATTCATATAGGAAGGTATTCTTATTTCCTATTAGGAAGGGGTTCCTATACTCTTCTAAGAAGGATAGTGGTAGATACGAGATAGTCATTACTATTTTGTTTACCCGATACTTTAGTCTTAGTTAATTAGAAAAAAAGACAACTGCACCGAAAAACGGGAGTTATCCTTTTCTCTCCACTATTTTAGGTAACCCGACTACCATTGCATTGTTGCTTTAGGCTCGTGGTTTTGCGTCCTTACCTTTAGATAAGTTTGCCTTTATCGTATAGTACTTATTAACTATATATTATGAATTAGTTTTATACAGAATAAGACAAAAGTATTATATTTTCAACAACCTTAGACAAATACCAGAAAGTACCACAAGATATTTGGTATAATTAAATATCATAAATAATTCCCTTCCTTTTTGTTTTTATCACATATTAATTTGTTAATTCATTTAAATTTTTAGCGCAGTAGAAAATAAAGACAAGTTACCTTTCAAACAAGGGTAATTAATGACAGAGTCAGTAGTTGAATGCTAACCCTTTCAGGAGACATTTAAAATGACTCCTATGACAAGCTTTAATTACCCCATAAGATGGTCAGGAGAAATTTTAAAGCATTGTGAGTATGATGGCACGTTTACAGTCGATATGAATGAAAACACTCAAACTTTTGAACAGTCGCTTTCCATTAAAAATGAGGATATAAAGGAAACCCAAAAGAAGATGGATGAACGTGGAGAAGTAAAGGTTTCACCTAAGACAATCCCATGGACAACTTAAATCATTTGTATACTTGTCTTGATTATTGTCATTTTACTTTTGAGGATGAGAAGACCTAAAACTCAGGAAAGACCGTAAGTATCCTAGTTAAGATCCAAATGGAACTTAAAGCCCCATCAATATGACGGGGCTCACTTTTCTGGTAAAAAACCTAATAAAAAACAGATCGTCTTCGGACTTAAATAGTTTGGAATTGCACTTATTGGAAAGAAACATAGAGGGCGGATCTTTTATAATTAACCAAATTCATTCATACTTATTTAACGCGAATCACTATTACCTCCACATGTTCAGAGTGTATGTGGCAATACATGAGCTGCTGGTGATTAAGCTCCAGTTGGTATAAAAAATATGATGCCGGTTTAAAAACCAACCTTCTCCAAATACAACCCCTCGGCATCCGCCATACGACCTGTCTGAATTCTTTCTTTTGATTCGAGAATACTTGGTATTGCAGCAGCATCTATTTCTCCTAATCCAACTTCAATTAATGTTCCAACAATTTTTCTCACCATATTGTAAAGGAAGCCAGTGCCTCGCACTTTGATTTCAATAAAGCCGGCATTTTCATTGATCTCGAGCGAGTATATTTCACGCACCATGGACTTTTTCTTCGATTTTGCGTTGGAATAGGAAGTAAAATCATGCTTACCTAGAAAATATTGAGATGCTTTTCTCATTTTTTCGATATCAAGCTTTTCCTCCACATGCATACTGTACTTTCGCATGAAGGGATGTGGATATTGTACGTTCCAAATCTTATACAAATAGGTTTTATCTTTAGCATTATAGCGTGCATGAAAACGATCATGAATTAACGTAACGTCCACAACGCTAATATCATTAGGAAGATATCTGTTTAAATAATGCATAACTTCATCTTCCGTTACATTTTTACGCATCTTAAAATTAGCGATTTGAGCATGAGCATGTACACCTGCATCCGTTCGTCCAGATCCAATAATTTCAATCTTTTCGCCCGCCAACTCTGTTAATACATTTTCAATTTTCCCTTGAACCGTAGTGTCACCATTACCAAGTCGTTGCCAACCCTTGTAGCGGCCACCATCATACTGAATAGTTAATTTATAATTATTCATTGCTTTCTCCTTAAGATATACGTATTTCTCTGTTATTATATCTTATCTTATATTCGCTTCATAATGCTCTTCATTAAGTCTCACTACTTCAAGTTCTTTTATATGCTCATTCAATTTTAATGCCAAACTTTCAATTCCAAAGAATTCTGTAAAAGTATGACTCCCAATGATCAGATTTATCCCTTTAAACTGCGCATATTGAATTGTATACAAATTACATTCACCTGTAATGTATACATCACACTTATTTTCAACTGCTTCCTTAAGGCAAGTTGTTGGAGCCCCATTACCACAGACTAAGCCCACTCGTTTTACCTTTTTGTCATTAAACTGCCAAGATTTAACTGGTTCTTCAAGTAGATTCTCCATTTTTTTTACTAATTCATTAAATTCAATTTCTTGATTATATTCTGCTATTCTACCAAAATATAACCCTTCCCATTCGTGGGTTCTTTTAACAGTTTCTAAATTCAATTTTTTTATTAAACTATCATTTGTTCCAAAATTACAGTCATCGAGTGGCAAATGATTATAGTAGTGGCTTATACCGTACTCTGATAATTTTTCTATGCACGCCTCTTTTAATCCATAGATTTCATCCCATGCAGGGTGGTGTGTCACCATCATATCAACTCCATTAATTCTTGCTTCCTCTATCGTTTGAAGCGTTAGGTTCACACAGTATCCTACTTTTTTTATTTTTTTATCTGCTTGGTATGTAATCCCTGACTCACTAGAATAGATTTCCTTATTTGTTACATTAAATAGATCATTAATTCGTTCAACAACATATGAAACATCCATGTACGTACCTCCTCAAATTTCTTTTGATTTGCTTGTTTTTTATCATATTTCGTTCTATTATTCATTTCTTTCTAACTTGTTTTTGTCTGAAGGCTTCTATTCTTGATCTAATTTCTTTATTGTTATACAAATTTTCTCTAAGTACTTACCCATTTTACCATGCACATATATTTCCTATACTTAAATTTATTCTATCTACAAACCTATATTTAGGATAGCTATAAATCTTTAGGCAGAACTCTTAGTTCTTCTAAAAGGTAGACCCTAAAGCAAATTCCTCCAAACTTTTTAGTTTGAGGGAATATAAATTTAAATCGATACTAAACTAAATACGCTAAGCCAGCTGATACCTCGCTTACTACAAAAAATCATTCTTGGACGATTTACCTTTATATATAACTAATAAGGAAAATTTAAAAGGAAGGAACATCGAAGATAATAATATTTTCATGGGAGAAATCGTCGCGGTAACTACCGTTTCAGTTTACTGTCAGGATCTGACAATATTTCTTTGTAACTATTAACAAGGTATTAATGATGACAAAAAGGATGCCCCCTCTTTGAGACATCCTCCTTTCCTTTGAATTGAAATTTTTCAACTTCACTTCAAGAAAAACAATGAAAGTTGTGGTACGAAACTAATAATTAATAAGTCGATAATCATAATTACGATAAATGGTAGGAGCGCCTTTGTAACCTTTCCAATACCTAGTTTGGAAATTCGTAATACTACAAAGAGGTTTACTCCGACTGGCGGGGTGAACATACCTATTGCTAAGTTGACGACCATGATAATTCCAAAGTGAACTGGATCGATTCCAAATTCAACAGCAACGGGAAGTAGAATTGGAACAAATATTAAGATAGCAGCTGCATTTTCAATAAACATTCCTATTACTAATAACATAATAGTAACCATTAAAATAAATACTATATGACTTGTTGTAATACTTAAGAAAAAATCTGAAACAAGTGTAGGAATTTGCAAACGGTTCAATACGAAGCTTAATAGGCCAGCTGCACCAATGATAAGCATGATAACCGCCGTCATAACAGCCGACTCTTTTCCTATTCTTACCAATGATTTCATGGTAATTTTTCGATAAACGAATACACCAATGATAAATGCATAAGCAACGGCTACAACTGCAGCTTCAGTTGGTGTAAAAAATCCACCGTAAATTCCGCCTAAAATAATAATTGGCATCATTAATGCAAGAATCGCTCCCTTGAAAGCTACTAATAATTCTTTGAGAGTAGCTCGTTCTTCCCCCTTATAGCCATTTCTCTTTCCAACTATATAGGCAGCAATCATTAAAGATAGGACGATTAATAGCCCTGGAAGTACTCCAGCTAAGAACATATCACCTACTGATGTATTCGCTGAAATTGCATATAAAATTAAAGGGATACTAGGAGGAATAATAACACCTAGTTCACCTGAAACCGCTTGATTGGCACTTGCATAGGCCGGATTATATCCTTTTGCAATCATCGCAGGGATTAGAATGGAACCAACCGCAGCCGTTGTCGCTGCCCCTGAACCAGAAATGGCTGCGAAAAACAACGATGTAAGTACGGCTACCATAGTTAGTCCACCTGATATATGTCCTACCAATGCAGATGATAAATTAACTAGTCTATCAGATATTCCACCCTCTTGCATCAAGTAGCCAGATAAGATAAAGAAAGGAATGGCCATGAGTGGAAAGGAATTAATAGAATTGAAGATCAACTGTGGAATGACCGTTAATGAGAATAAATCACCGAACCAGCCAACAGCCGCCGCTCCAAGTGCTATTGATATCGCAACAGGAACACCTACTGCAAAGAGGGCTAATAAAACAATAATTAGTAAAGCGATCATTTAGCTCACCTTCTTCCCTGGAATCATTTCTATAATATTGGCTAAAGTATTAATCAGCATCATTACTCCTGCAACTACCATCGAAAGCATCGGCCAAAACATAGAAATTCCGGTACTCGGTGCTACTTGATATGAAACCTTTTGGGCTAATTCCCACCCAAAAACAATCAATATAATATAAAAGATAATTGATAGAAGATATGCGAAGAATTGAAGGATAGCTTTGCTTTTTCCTTTAAGCATTTCAGGAATAAAATCAACCGAAATTAACTCGTTTTTCCTAACTGCATACGATGCTCCCATCAGAATTAACCAAACCATCATAAAACGGGACGCTTCTTCAGCAAAAACCAATGATGCTCCTGAAATATTTCTTGTAATGACTTGCCATAAAATTAGTATTGACATGATCCAAATAATAACGGAGATGACTACTCCTACGATCTTATTTAGAAAGTCAACAACTCTGATGAATGCATCCGTGATCGTATTCATAAAATTTTTCCCACCTTATCTATTCAAATAATTAGATTACATTCTTTATATTGGGGGTAAATTTGAAAGCCCATGACAGACTCTCATTGGTTCATAGAGTTTTTCATAAAACCAGACTGTCATGGGCAACATTTAAATTTTTATTGTTCCTAAAGTCTCATCAACTACAACGAATGGAGCATTTGACTAATTACAATAAAAGATTCAGTTAATAATTTTAAATTAATATTCGTAGTTTCTAATACTGTCGATTAGATCTGCTCCAAATACTTTTGTCCATTTATCATAAACTGGATCAGTTTTTGCTTTAAATGACTCTTTATCTGGAACTGTTACAGTCATACCAGCTTCTTCTAACTTAACGAGATAATCTTCAGTCATTTCTTTCTTCACTTCACGCTCATAAGGTACAGCAATTTTTGCAGCTTCTTTAATCGCGTCTTGAATTTCTGGGCTGAATGATTCTAATTTTCCTTTACTCATCATTAATACCATTGGTGAATATACATCATCTAATAAAGCAACATGGTCTTGGACTTCTTGGAATTTCATATCGTAAATAACGTCAATTGGGTTTGCTTGTCCATCAACAACTTTTTGTTGTAAAGATGTAAATGTTTCAGTCCACGCGATTGGTGTTGGATTTGCCCCATAAGCACTCCAAGTGTCGATTTGAATTTCATTTTCTTGCGTTCTGACTTTCAATCCCTTAGCATCATCAACCGAAGCCATAGCTCTTACAGAGTTTGTTGGTTGTCTGAATCCATTGTCCATATATCCTAAAACCGTAACATTAGCTTGTTCTTCAAATTTCGTTGACAGTTCTTGTCCAATTTCACCATCTAATACAGCAAATGCATGCTCTAAGCTATCAAATAAATATGGTAAATCAAGCATGTTGAATTCATTTACAAACGTTCCCATTGGTCCCGATGATGCTAGAGCCATGTCAAGGGAATCCGTTCCCATCATTTCAATAACTTCACGTTCTCCACCGAATTGGTTATTCGGATAGATTTTACCTGTTACTTTTCCATCAGTTAATCTTTCTAATTCTTCAACGAATTTTTCTATACCTTTTACTGCAGCGGATGCAGAACTAGTTGTTGCACTGATATCAATAACAATTTGCTTATCTGATCCGTCTGCACCACTAGTTGCCTTCGACGTTCCACCACATGCTGTAAGAATTCCTGCTAGAAGAACTAATGTTAACGATAGTAGCCATGTTTTTTTTCTTTGCATTTAAAAATCCCCTTTTCTATATTTTTTAAATTTATAAATTGCTAACATACTCAAGTGAGAGTGTACTAGCCCTAATATACATACTAGATTATGAACAGTTGTTATTTTGAAAAATGAAGATTCTCAAAAATGGCAGCTAAGCCTTGACCACCGCCAATACATAAGGTTGCTAAACCATAGCGAACATTTCTGCGAATCATTTCATTCATTAATTTGATAGTAATGATTGCGCCACTTGCCCCAATTGGGTGACCCATTGCAATCGCCCCACCATTAACATTCACTTTATTAATATCTAAATCTGCTTCACGAATAACAGCAATAGATTGTGATGCAAATGCTTCGTTTAATTCGAATAAATCAATATCTTTTAATGACAGTCCTGCTTTATCTAATGCTTTTTTGATTGCTTCAGTTGGTCCAATCCCCATTATAGCTGGATCAACACCACTAACTGCATAGTTGATAAATTTCATTTTTGGTTTTAATCCTCTTTTAACAGCTTCCTCTTCACTCATTAGAATCAGTGCTGCTGCCCCATCATTGATACCTGAAGAATTTGCTGCTGTTACAGAACCACCTTCTTTGAAAGAAGGAGGCAATTTCGCTAACTTTTCTCTTTCTATCTCTTTGCGGACAAATTCATCTTCAGCAAAAACGCTTGTTGTTCTTCCATTTTTCACTTCAATCGGAACAATTTCTTCTTTAAAGTAACCTTGTTCAATTGCATGTGCAGCTTTCTTTTGACTATCGTAAGCAAAGTCATCTTGCTCTTCTCTTGTAATACCAAATTTCCCAACAACATTTTCTGCTGTTACACCCATATGGTATTTATAAAATGGATCTGATAAAGCTAGAGTTAAACCGTCTTCCATCTTCATATCACCCATTTTCTTTTCTCCAAAACGGGTATTACGAACATAATATGGAAGCTGACTCATTGTTTCTACTCCACCAGCAGCAACGATGGTAGCATCACCGTTTTTGATCGTTTGAGAAGCGGTAACAATTGATTGAAGTCCTGAACTACACAAACGGTTTACGGTCATAGCAGTACTGCTGTTGGGCATTCCCGCATTTAAAGCGACCGTTCTCGCGATGAAGGCATTTTCTCCCACTTGCCCTACACATCCAAAAATAGCTTCTTCCACATCTTCAGGCTGAACACCACTGCGTTTAATCGCTTCTTTTAATACAGTTCCACCTAAGTCAGAAGCATGTGTATGCCTAAGTGATTTCCCAAATGCTCCAATAGCACTTCTTACACCATCAACGATTACAACATTCGTCATAAACAATCTCCCCCTATTTCTTTAATATTTATAGAATCCTTCACCTGTTTTGCGGCCATATAGTCCCGCATCTACCATTTTTCTTAAAAGTGGAGAAGGCCGGAATTTAGGATCTCCAAAGTATGCATACATTTCTTCCATCACGGATAATGTTGTGTCTAGCCCAGCAAAATCTGCTAATTCCAATGGTCCCATTGGGAGATTCGCGCCATTTTTCATGGCAATGTCGATATCCTCAGGCTTTGTACCCTCGGCAACAAGATTAGCAGCTTCATTCCACATTGGAACTAGTAATCGATTCACAATAAATCCTGAAGAGTCGGGAGCAACTGCTACCTTTTTGCCAATCTTTCCACCAATTTCTACTACTTTCTTCGTCGTTCCACTGCTTGTTTTGATTCCTGGGATCACTTCAACTAATTTCATAACTGGAGCAGGAATAAAGAAGTGCATCCCAATCACTTTTTCAGGTCGATTTGTGACTGAAGCAATCTTTGCAATCGAATAAGTAGAAGTATTTGATGCCAATATCGTCTCGGAATCACAAAGTTCATCCAATTCTTTAAAAATAGTAAGCTTAATTTCTAAATTCTCTGTGGCCGCTTCAACTACGAGAAATGAATCTGCTGCTTCTTTCATACTTGTCGAAGTTGACACTCGCCCTAAAATTGCTTGTTTTTCCTTGGTGGTAATTTTTTCTTTTTTTACAGATCGTTCTAAGAAATCCTCGATCTTCTTAAGACCGCTTTTAACAAATTCATCTTTAATATCCAAAACTAGTACAGAGTATCCTGCTAAGGCAAAGGTTATAGCAATCCCACTACCCATTTGTCCAGCACCGACAATTGAAACTTTTTGTTCGTTAACCAAGCTCATCACTCCTTACAAAACTTTTTCGATTACTCTTGCTTGATATGGAATATTCTTAATCCCCATCTTTTCATCTCTAAATAATCGTAAATCCATTTCTTTTAAATCATCGGAAATGACTGGTTCAAAGTCCATTTGTTGTAAAATATCCTTCTCCAAATCAATTCCTGGAGCTATTTCAGTTAACACCATTTGACCATTTTCTAATTTAAATACGGCTCTTTCTGTTACATAAAGAACAGGTGTATTTTGTTCGGATGCATATGGTCCATTAAAGGTAACCTGGGAAACCTTGCTTACAAATTTCTTTACTCGGCCTTCCTTTATAATTTTGAGCCCTGAATCGTTAATCTCTACTTCCAGACCTCCTGCTGTAAAGGTTGTACAAAAGATTACTTTCTTTGCCGTTTGTGTAATGTCAATAAAGCCACCACAACCAACCATTCTTCCATTCATTTTTGACACATTAATATTTCCACTTGCATCAACCTCTGCAACACCCATAAACGTAACGTCTACACCTGTTCCGTTGTAATAATCAAACTGGGCTGCGTGTTCAATGATCGCTTCAGCATTTTGCGTTAATCCGAAATCCTCTCCACCTTGTGGAATCCCACCATACATACCTGATTCGATCGTACTCGTAATACCGTCTTCAAGGCCTTCCTCGTTGATTAACTTACCTACTGTATCTCCGGGAATTCCAACACCTGCATTAATAATTTCGTTTCCTTTTAATTCACAAACTGCCCGACGTCCGATTACTTTTCTAGTTGACAAAGGTAAGAAGCTTTCTTCATTTTTAGCTAGATTTAATCCACCAGTAATCGAGTAGTCCACATAATAACCAGTTGAAATTCGATGGGTCTCGATTGGATTTTTCGCTTGGACGATGTAGTCAACGAAAATGGATGGAATTTGGACATTTTTCGGATTCAACGTACCATTTTTCACACGATTTTTAACTTGGACAATTACTTTCCCGCCATTAGCCTTAACCGCTTGTGCGATCGGTAAGTTTTCAAATAAAACCCCTTCATCTTCAACCGTAATATTGCCCTTCTCATCAGCAGATGTTCCTCTTAATACCGCTACATCTAGATTGATAGGCAAGTAGTGTAAATAATCTTCGCCATTGATTTGAATTTTCTTTATAAAACCTTCTGCTTGTTTACTTAAATCGTTTATTTTTCCGCCTTCTAAATCCGGATCCAAGAAAGTATTTAGCCCAATTTTTGAAATTAAACCCGGACCCTTTCTAGCCATTTCCCTGAACAATAAAACCAATTGGCCTTGTGAAACTCCATATGCCTCGATCTTATTTTCAGAAATCATTTTTCCAATTTTAGGAGCCACACCCCAATGGGAGCCAACGATTTTTTTCACTAATCCATCATGGGCAAGCCTCGATAAACCAATGTTACCTTCACTTGGACATGCTGCATGGACAACTGTTAAATTTTTTGGTGTTTGGTTTTCTAGAAAACTTTTTTCAATTTGTTTAAATATTTCTTCCGGCACTCCTGTAGAAAGAAAACCTGCAAAAGCAACCGAACTATTATCAGGTATTAGCGCAACTGCCTCTTCAGCAGAAATCCACTTAGCCATCAATACTCATCCCCTTTCAAAAATTACAGTGTCATTCCGCCTCCAACATTGATAACCTCTCCGGTAACGTATGAAGCTGCATCAGAGGATAAAAAGCTTATTACGTTGGCAACATCCTCTGGTTTGCCAGCTCTCCCCATCGGAATTTTCGAAACCATAATATCCCATACTTTTTCTGGAACTGACCTAGTCATATCGGTTTCTATGAATCCAGGGCTAATCGCATTAACTGTAACCCCATATTTCGCCAATTCCTTTGAAGCCGTTCTTGTTAATCCAATAACCCCAGCTTTTGCTGCAGAATAGTTTGCTTGTCCAACATTTCCAAACCATGCAATCGAAGAAATATTAATGATTCTACCAGACTTTTGTTCTCTCATTTTTACCGCCGCTGGCTGAAGACAGTTGTACACACCTGTAAGATTGACAGAAATCACATCATCCCACTGTTGCTGTGTCATTTTGTGAATCATCGAATCCCGGTTAATACCTGCATTGTTTACTAAAATATCAATCTTTCCATACTTTTCTACAGCGTAATTAATAAGCTGCTGCGCTTGGGAAGCATCTGCAGTATTGGCATTAAAGATATCTGTTTTTAGGCCCTGCTCAAGAAATTCAGCCTGAGTAGCCTCTAACCCCTCTTGGTTGACATCGCTTACAATTACTTGTGCACCCAACTGAGCTAATTTTTGGGAAATCCCTTTTCCCAATCCTCGTGCTGCACCAGTTACAATCGCTACATTATTATCTAAATTAATCAACGTTTCCCCATCCCTTTTTATTTATTAGATTCGTCAGTTCTAAACGTTTCGATTTTTATCCTAAGAATTCTAAACGTTTCGATTTATGATAAAACCTAGTTATTCGCTTCTAACAAAAAAATAAACTTTCTAAACGTTTCGATCCTCTTCCAAATGAACAAACGTTCCGATTGAGGTCTAAACGTTTGGAATAAAAAAATTATCCTTATTTCCCTTATAAGTTATGATCTTTATTCTATATGAATCTAATCACAAGTATTCCTTATAATTAAAGTCGGTTCCAAATTTACGATCTTTTGATCAATGTTGGTATTCTTTTCCTTAATCATCTTAATTAACGTTTCACAGGATAGCCCACCCATTTTTCGACTATTTACGTCAATTGTCGTTAGATTGATAAGTGAACTTAATGGGCTGTTATCAATACTTAGAAGTGCAACATCCTCAGGTATACGGTAACCGCTATCAATTAATTCCCTGTATACCCCAAATGCGAGGGAATCTGTACAACAAAAGATCGCATCCGGCAAATTTCTATCTTTAATTAGCTTTTTTATATATTCAGATCCATTCTCCTGAGAATCTTCCATAGTAACTAACCAATCATTAACGATTGGTATCTGATAGGAATCCATCGCCTTTATGAAGCCTCTTTTTCTATCTCGGAAAGTAGAGTATTGTTGATTGCTCGCCATAAACGCAATCTTGTTATAGCCCAATTTATTTAAGTATTCTACCCCAATTTCACTGGCGAGTTGATTATTCGATCCTACATAAATTTCATCTTCTAATAGGTTATCCGGTTTTCTATTCAAAAAAACAAACGGCACATTCTGTTTTGCAATTTCAGTTAAATAATCAGGGCGGTCAACAAGGACCGTTGATATGATGATTCCATCCACCCTTTTTTCCAGCATCTTTTCAATATATTTTTTCTCCCGATCTGGTTGATCTTGTATATTGCAAACAAATACAGTGTAACCATTTTTCCACGCTACTTCTTCAATTTCCGAAATCAACTCAGCATAGAAGGCATTTTTATTGCCCCTCATAAGAACGCCAATCGTGTTCGTCTTAGCGGATTTCAAACTTCTTGCAATATAATTTGGCTTATAACCAAGCTCATCTATTGCTTGTAAAATTTTTTCTCGCGCTTCTTTACTAACAATCGGAGCATTATTAATCACTGCTGATACAGTCGCAATTGAAAAACCGGATGTTCTTGCTACATCTTTGATTGTTACCAAAATATCACCTTTTTCAGAATCTAAACGTTTAGATAAATAAATCTTACAATTATTTTTCTAATAAATCAACCATTTTTAAAAATTCTTATCATTTTAATTATTGAATTTCTATATTTTCTGCATTTTAAAGTTAGCATTCCCCTACCCCTTAAGTATTTTTATTTATTGAGAAGACTAGAAGCCTATTTACTCTCTAAAAAAGGAAGTTTGGCTTTTTTTCTTTAAGATCCTTAACGTTGTAAATACGTTTTCCTGAAGTTAAACAATTGTATTAGTATATGCATTGGCTGAGAAAGTAAACTTTCATATAAAAATTGTAAATTAACAAGACAGGAGGCAAACGCGAAAATTATATCGAGCTAGCCTGAATACCTGTTAAGAGTAGATTTGAATTTTTCATAAATATAGGGTTAGATTTTATTGGTCCTGCACCAGAATATAAACCGCCTTCATCGGCCCATGTACACCAACAACGAGGTTCATTTCAATATCAGCAGAGTTACTTGGTCCTGTAATGAAGTTAATGGCTGATGGAATTTTTTCACCATTTTTTACCTTATCACGAATAAGCTTTGCTGCTTGTGTCATTCGAGGAACAATTGTGCTCCTTGGTACTATTACGATAGAGTGAGTTGGCAAAAAACTAATCGTTCTTCCACGGTTAGGACCACTGTACAACACAACTGTACCTGATTCGGCTAATGTGATTTCGCTTATAGTAATTCCAATATTTGCTTGCTCTGCTTTTATAATATTTTCATATCCTAAATCAGGATTCCATTCAAAGGCTTGCTCCTGTCCTTTTAACAAGGGCTGAAGTCCAAATTGCTCGAAGCGATCATCCTTCCAGGTAATGACTGGGCCGCTGCCAAATTCTTTAATTTTCTTTCCTAGGTCTTCTGATAATGTTGCCTTTGTCGACGTGATGAGTTCAGTATGGACTTTCGTGCATTGAAGCTTTAAAACTTCGACTAACTCATCTACGGTTGCATCCTTTAACACTTCTTTCTGTGGATTATGCTTCCAAACAGGTGGGGTTAATCCTGTTTTTTGTTCCCGACCTAGTTGTTTCGCAATTTGGTCAAGGAAGGCGTCTCGATTTTGGATTTTTCCTTTCATTCTTCTTCGCCTCCTTTTTCACGATTCTTAAACCAATCTCTAAATCTTTCTTTGTTTGGTGCAGGGAAATCGCGTACATCTGTCCATTCCTTTAACATGCCGACACCCTTTGATATTTTGTCACCTTGAGTAATTGGTTTTGTTAAAGCTGGTGCGAGTTTCGAACCCATTTGATAAAGAGAAGGAGATGAGGCCCCGAAACCAAAAGCTTTCATTAATAACTTTTCAGATACTGGTGTACGACCTTCCCTTTCCACGAGCAACTCACGATGTTTATGAATCAACTGATGAAGCGGGATTTTTACTGGACAAGCATCTGTACATGCACCACAAAGGGTTGATGCATATGGTAATTCCTTGTGATCATCATAGCCTCCGAGCAATGGCGTTAATACAACACCAATTGGACCTGGATAAATCGATCCATAGGAATGACCGCCAACATGACGATATACGGGGCAAACATTAATACAAGCCGCGCAACGAATACATTGTAAAACGGACTGGAATTCCGTGCCTAGAATATTTGAACGCCCATTATCTACAATAACAAGATGGAAGTCTTCTGGCCCATCAACATCGCCTTCTTCACGGGGACCTGTTAATGTTGTGATGTAGCTTGTTAATTTTTGACCGACAGCACTTCTTGTTAACATTCCAACTAATACTTCCATTTCTTCAAAGGTTGGAACAAGACGCTCCATCCCCATAACGACAACCTGTGTTTTTGGAAGGGCAGCGACTAGATCGGCATTTCCTTCGTTTGTTACGAGGGTAATTGAACCTGTTTCTGCAACTGCAAAGTTACATCCCGTAATCCCCATGTCCGCCTGTAAAAACTCTTGGCGCAATGATTCTCTCGCAAACAAGGCAAGTTCTTCAGGCTTTTCCGATTTCTTGTAATCCATTTTATTCACAAATACATCGCGGATTTGCTCTTTGTTTTTATGTAACGCCGGAACAACGATATGGGACGGTGGATCATGATCATCCATTTGCAGGATGTATTCGCCAAGATCTGTTTCAATAACCCGGCAACCCGCTTCCTCGAGTTTTTGATTTAGACTGATTTCTTCAGTCACCATTGATTTTGCTTTGACAATGTTTTTTGCTTCCTTCTTTTTCGCAAGGTCACTGATGTATGTACTTGCTTCTTCGGCTGTCTGGGCGAAGTATACATGTCCGCCTCGATTTGCAACCTGTTCACTTAACTGGTATAAGTAATAATCTAGATTTTCAAGGACGTGCTGGCGAATTTCTTCCCCATGGTTGCGCCATTCCTCCCAATTCCCCAATTCATCTGTAACCGCTTGCTTTCTTCCTTGAATTGTTTCCTGGGCTTTTGAGACCGCACCTCTCATGAAAGTGTTTTGAACTTCTTTCCCAACGCGGGTCTTAAATTTTTCATCACTGGTTTTTAATGCCATGTTTTCATCCCTCCTTAGTTTCGATGGTTTAGCACTTCTGCAATATGCAAGACTTCGATTGGTTTTCCAAGTTTATTGATTCTACCTCCAATATTCATCAAGCAACCTCCGTCAGCTCCAATGAGGTAGTCCGCTTCTGTTATCTCAACACACTGCACTTTTTCATCCACCATTTTCTCAGAGATTTGCCCCATTTTTACTGAGAATGTTCCGCCGAATCCACAGCAATTTTCCTTGCCTGAAAGCTCTACATATTCAACACCGTCAATTTTTTTTAATAGTTTAATAGGTGGTTCCTTTACACCTAATAGTCGAGTCATATGACAGGAGGTATGATAGGTAACCTTCCCTTTGAAAGTTGAACCGACATCTGTGATTTGGAGAACCTCTACAATAAATTGAGTCAATTCATATGTTTTCTTTGCTAGTTCACTTGCTTTTGGTTCCCAAACTGGGTCGCCTTTAAAAATATCTTTGTATTCGTGTAACATATTTGCACAAGATCCAGAAGGACATACAATGTATTCGGCATTTTCAAAGGTATCCATCATTTTTTTCATGGCTTTTTTAGTTTCTTTCACATATCCACTATTATATGCAGGTTGTCCACAGCAAACCTGGTTTTCTGGAAACTCTACTTCACAACCGAGGTGCTCTAGTAGCTCTACAGTCGCTTTTCCCACATTTGTTTGAAACATATCAACAAGACAGGTAGCAAATAATGTGACTTTCATTTTGTTTTCCCCCTTTAACAAAACTGATTAACAGGTCATCTGATGACCGTATTATTAAAAACTATGATACTACTTTTTTACATGTTGTGAAAGGTTATTTTTGAGATTCCTCAAAAAAATGCACCAAGGTTTCCTTTACATTATTTAGATGGTTTAGCATTGCGCTTCGTGCTATATCTTCATTTCCTGCTGCAATCGCTTCATATATAGCAAGGTGTTCATTGTATAATCGAACCGTTGTTTTCTCCTTCGAAAATAAGGTAATTCGTCGTGTTTCTCTCATCGTTTCTTGCATGAGATCGGAAACCTGCAATAATAAATTTGTTAACATTGGATTTTGGGTAGCTTCTGAAACGGCAAGATGGAACTGGAGGTCCGATTTTTCGCCAAGTTCTTCATTGCCTAATGCTGCTTTCATACCATTCAATGCTGTTACCATTTTTTTAAGATTTTCAGGAGTATGCTTTTTCGCTGCTGTTGCGGCTGCCCCAGTTTCGATTATTTTTCGTACTTCAAGAAGGTGCATGACATCTTTTTGATTCATCAACATAGCTTGTGCCAATGAGAATGTGAGATCCCCCGCTTGGAATTCCTTTACATACGTCCCTTCTCCTTGACGCATTTCAATTAATCCCATTGCTTTGAGGGCGGTTAATGCTTCACGAATTGCTGAGCGTCCAACTTGGAAATTTTCCGCAAGCTGTTGAACGGACTCAAGCTTTGTTCCGGGTTTTAATTTTCCAGAGCGTATCGCTTTTTGAAGTACTTCAGCAACCTCTTCATAGATTTTTTTCGGTTTGATCTTTTTGTATTCCATGGATGTTCCTCCATACAAATTAAACTTACAACTCAATTTTATTAAGTTATATTACCATATATCTTTTATAAAAGTGAACAGATTCAAATTTCTTCATCAGTTCTACATTAGATTTTAGATCAAATAATAAATAAATGCGAGCTTAAAATATGACACTCCTCTTTTTGTTCATCATTTATTTAGCATTTATTAGCCTAGGTTTAGCTGATTAATTGTTATGTGTAACCTAGGCCAAAAGTAAAAAGTGATTAAGGCAGAAGACATAACATCACCTACATATTGATTAAAGATTACTAGTCACGGGTAAATACTTAAAAGTTAGGCATGATAAGGGCTGGACATAAAAAGACCCAGAAATCGGAAATGTTATTTTCACGAAAACCGAATCTAAATTGAAATGGGTCTGCGTAAAATCTTGTGTAAGTAATATTTAACTAGCTTAAAATAGAGGGATTGGAGAATTTGGTTGAACGCATATTTAGTTTCTCCATTGTTTTGTTTGCTATTATGATATTTTTAGATTTGTGTGCTAAAAATATAAAAGCCTGTGAAATTTTACGACAAAATTTCACAGGCTTTTTCATTTTTGAGGATTGTTTTATCCCAACCTCTACCTTTATAAAGAAAACTTACATTTATTCAAATACTGCTACTAAGCGTCCTTTTACTTCATGATTTTTCAGTTTTTCTATACCTTTGTCGACTTCTTCAAACGGGATTGTGATAAGAGCTGGATTCATTTTTCCAGTAGCGAAGCAATCATATACACCTTTTAAGTCTTCTACTGACCCACCATTACTTCCTAAAAGCTTAATTTCTTTTGTAATCATTAAATACGTGTTGATATTTGATTCTAATTTACCCATACCAACAATGACAACTGTTCCTTGAACTTTTACAGCTTCTAATGCATCAGAAGTTGTTTGTCCAAAACCAGCAAAGTCAACAATGACATCGCATTCTGCTTCTTTCATATCTAGAACAGTGTCGTAAACTTTATTAGCTCCTAGTTCTTCAGCAAGTTTTCGTGCTTCTGGAGATACATCTGTAGCGTATACTTCGCAACCTTTAATTAATGCCATTTGTAGAGCAAATTGACCAAGGCCACCGATACCGATAATTCCTAGTTTTGTACCTTCCTTTGCTTGTCCAATACTGAAAAGAGCACGATACGCTGTGATTCCAGCATCTGTTGAAGCTGCCCCTTCTACAAAGGAAACGCCTTCAGGAATGATCACACATTGGTTAGCAGGAACACGCACTTTTTCTGCATATCCTCCGTCATAGGTGTACCCAGCAGTTACTTTTGTTTCTCTATTCATTGGGTTAGCCCCAACGCGGTCTCCAACTTTAATACTTTCAACACCTTCACCCACTTCAATAACAACCCCAGCAAACTCATGTCCCATAATAACAGGACCATTTGGGAAAAGTGGCATCCAACCTGGATCTTGTAATGCTGCAACGTCTGAATGGCATAGACCAGCAGCTTTCACGTCAATCACAACGTGTCCTGGAATCGCTTTCGGATCTACTTTTTCAATCAATTCTAGTGGTTTATTTGTACCTGAAAATAGCCAACCTCTCATACTATCTCCTCCAAATTGTTAAATCTTATTTTTTAATAATTCTAGCTACACTTATAGTTTACTAGGTTTCGCTTTCTGTATACCATCCTTAATATTTGCTATAATGTTGAAGAAACCAACATTTTCATCAAATCTGTCTAATAGGAGAGGAATATGATGAAATCCAATTCCACCCAAGCAATGCGGACAAAGAATTTCTTAAAAAATGCATTTATTGAAATGGTACATAAAAAGGGGTTTAGTGCTGTTACGGTAAAGGACATCGTTGATTATGCGCAATATAATCGAACAACCTATTATGTGTATTATCAAAACATATATGAGCTTGTAGAAGTGTTAATGGATGAAATGTTTGAAGCCATTCAGTATTACAGCATGTCTAAATACCAAAGCGATAGTCGGGTAAAAGTAGAAGAGTTAACAACAAACTCCTTCGATTTGTTGTATTATATTTACGATCACCGTGATTACTTTACATTATTACTTTTAGAAGATACCTTGCCACACATTCACCAGCAACTGCCTGAAGCGATATTTAATTTATTGAAAAATAAATTTGATATTCAATACGATGTGTCTTCTGTTGATGATTACCACCAAAAGCGTTATATGGCATATGGTACGGCGGGGATAATTATGGACTGGATTGCGCATGATTTTGATGTGACACCCGGTGAAATGACAGATCGTCTCATACGTATTTTAAATACCTTTGCAAGAGGGTTTGTTATAAAAGAAATCGACACTTAACAAACTTTAGAAATATGTATTTTCATATGTTGCGTGAATAGATAATTATTAATTACGAAATTTTTCTTCTATACAATTTGCCTTATCATATCAATGCACGAATCTTCATGGAATACTAACACGAATTTAAGTAAAAAATCACATTTAATTGCAGTCAAAAACAGTAAAGAGCCTTTCCTTATGGAGAGGCTCTTTACTCACTGTTACATCTGTTTTAATCTTTTCTTACAAGTAGTGAACAGCACTCCACCTGCTTTGATTAAAGGATTTAACGTAAAAGCCTTTATGGATGAAGTGTTAAATCTCTTTACGGAATTCAATTTTTTCTGTCATTCTATAATTACGGCTTCCTTTTGAGCTAACAAACAAAGTTCAGCGGCTTTAAATGCATGTTCTTGTGTCATTGCTCGTTCTGTCCTATTTAAACAATCTAAAATTAATTCACCAAAAAAGGGGTAACCAACCTTACCATTTAGCTCTAAGTGCTGTTCTCCTTCATCGTTCACCAAAAATAGGTGATCACCATCTGGATTACGGGCAATATCAATATATTTTCTAAGTTCAATATAACCCTTTGTTCCTAAGATTGTTAATCTCCCATCACCCCAAGCACCTAACCCAGCAGGTGTTAGCCAATCAACTCGGAAATAATTGGTGGCTCCGTTGTCTCCGAGCAAAGTTGCATCTCCGAAATCCTGAAATTCAGGATATTCTTTACAGTGATAGTTTGCCACCTTGCTATGTAGCAGCCTAGCATCCTTGCATCCTGCAAAAAATAGAAATTGCTCAATTTGATGGCTGCCGATGTCGCATAAGATACCCCCATATTTCTCCATTTGGAAAAACCATTCTGGACGCATATGCGCATTTAATCGATGCGGTCCTAAGCCAAGCACTTGAACGACTCGGCCAATTGCCCCATCTTGAATAAGTTGTCCTGCAAAAACAGAACTTTCAACATGTAAGCGTTCGCTATAATAAACCATGTATTTTTGTCCAGTAGTACGCACTTTCGACTTTGCTTGTTCCAATTGTTCAATAGAAGTAAAAGGAGTTTTATCAGTAAAGTAATCTTTACCATGCTCCATCACTTTAACCCCCAGTGGTCCCCGCTCTGAAGGAATAGCAGCTGCCGCTACAAGATGAACTTCTGTATCCTGTAAAATTTCTTGTTCAGAGCTAGCTACTTTCACACCAGGATAAACCTCTAGAAATTGCTTTACTTTTTCAGGGTCTGGATCATAAACCCACTTTAATGTTGCTCCCGCTTCTAATAAACCATTACACTGGCCATAAATATGCCCATGATCAAGTGCCATCGCGGCAAAAACAAACTCACCTCTGCCAACTACTGGACGTGGTTTTCCCTGTGGAGCATAATTCATTCCGTCGTTTTTTTGCATTGTGATATTCTCCTCTATGACATTACGAAATTCCAATTTAGTAGTATATTATTTTCTATAAGTGTATTCTTTTACCTTCAGCTGCTGACCAATAAGCTGCATAAATTGCTTTCGTAGAATCATAGGCAAGGGAAAAATCCGATTTTGGTTTTCTTTCAAAAGCAACACATTCCATAAAATCCTGGAATTCGTCAACATAGCCTCTTACGTACTCTTCCATAGGACTTACAAACTGCCAGCCTTGTTTCGTTTCTACCTTTTCGCTAATGTATATATCCTCCAAATTCGTTTCATTAGCAAAATATGATAATGCGTGGTTGTTTGGTGTCATATTACAAATATGTGCACTTTCAGAAGTGAAAACTTCAACTATGTTTCTTATGCCACCAACAATCATGTCACCAGCCATCACAGCAGCTTTTGTCCCGTCTGAAAAAGATATACTAACATTTGCCCAGTCTTCAACATCTACTGGTCGAGCTGCAATAACTCCGCGATCTTGCTCATTTAAATGATTTGTGATGTTACCAACTTCCGCGACTATGCTCTCAATATGGATTTCTTCATTCCGTGCTTCGGCTTCAACCTGCTTCAAATAAAGTACCGCTGATAATGGGTGGCATCCCTGACGGATTAATGCACCTCCACCTGTAAATGCCCATTGGGCAGCATGAGCAGCATGAGATCCACTGTGACTCTCTTCACCTTTCAGTAAAAGAATCTTGCTTTTTCTCGCTTTGATAATCTCGGCACATTTACTTATCGACGGCGCATACACCCAATTCTCAGCATACATGAATAACTTGCCACTTTGCTCGACCACTTCTTTCAATTTATTCATGCGGCCGATAACATCGAGATACATTTTTTCTTTTGAAACACTCGAACCAATATTGATATCTCCTGTTCCATAAAAGCCTGTCATCGGTTTTTCACATATGACATGCTTTCCCGCCTCCATAGCACGAATAATCATTTCCTCGTGCAGGTGAGCTGGTGTGCAAATATCTACAACATCAATTTCTGGATCTTCCAGTAACTGTTCGAATCGGGAATATACCTTCTCGATGCTGTATTTTTCAGCAAATGACTGTACCTTTTTATTTGTTGATGCCACAGCTTTTAAACATACATCTATTCCGAAAACCTTTTTATAACTATCGATGTGGATCGCTGCGATGAATCCGCTACCTACGATACCGACATTTACTTTTTTCATTTATTGTCACCCCGAGATGCTTTTTTTCTTTGAAAAGATAGGCTTTATCTTATCAAAGACTTTGAACTGTGCTAAGATCATTAAGATAATGGCAATTACAAAAACAATACAAATAGGTCTTGTAAAGAATGGTAGAAGACTACCATCGGATAATACTAATGCACGTCTTAAATTTGAATCAGCCATTGGACCAAGAACGACCCCAAGTAAAAATGGTGCAGCTGGATAATCCATATTCGACAATATTAGTCCGATTATTCCGAAAACAAACATCATATAAACACTCGTGATTGAATTATCAATGACGAAAGAACCAACTGCACAAAATACAAAGACAATCGGCATTAAAATCTTTTTATCAAAACGAAGAACCTTTACCGTGTATCTTGATACAAATAGTCCTAAAAGGAGCATAACAAAAGCACTTGCTACCAAATAAATACTCATTGTATAGATAAAACCTGGTGATTCGCTCATCAACAAAGGTCCTGGTCGATAACCATGTAACCATAAAGCCGCTAGTAAAACTGCAGAGGATGTACTACCAGGAACAGCTAGGGTCAGTACAGGAATTAAGTTTCCGCCTATTGTCGCATTAATTCCAGTCTCAGCAGCAATAACTCCTTCGTAAGATCCCTTACCGAACTCTTCTTTCTTTTTACTTCGCATTTTTGCTGCCCAATACGATAACCAACCTGCCACATCTTCACCGACTCCAGGAAAAATTCCTACAAAAACCCCAAGGAAGCCAGACCTAGTTACTGTAGATATTTTTCCTTTTAAAATCGAAAGTCCTTTTTTTACTCTGAGCTCAATCACTTCTTTAACAGCTTTCATTTCTTGTTTCTTGAATGAGTTTACAATTTCCGGAAATCCAAATAAACCAATCATAATAGGAATTAATGGTATTCCCCCTATTAAGGCCATGCTATCAAAAGTGAATCTAGGATACGAGTTCAATGAGTCTAATCCTATTTGCGCAACAAACAACCCAATTATTCCGGAAATCCACCCTTTTAATGAGTCACCTCCAGATGTTAAACTACCACAGATCATAACACCGAATACCGCAAGTAAAAAGAACTCCCAGGAACCGAATTTTAAAGATAGCATACCGAGAAGCGGGGTAAGCACCAAGACACAAACTGCCCCAAACAAGGTGCCAAGAAAGGCAGAGGCATTTCCTAGAAAAATGCCTAATCCCGCCTCTCCCCTTTGTCCAATCTTATAACCATCAACTGCTGTTGCTGCTGAAGCTGGTGTTCCTGGTATATTTAATAGAATTGCAGTTTGTACTCCGCCTGATATTGCACCAACATACACGCCGATTAATGAAAGAATCGCTGTCTCTGGTCCAATCCCATACGTCAATCCAGTCAAAAGAGCAATTGCCATTGTAGAAGTTAACCCTGGCAGTACTCCTACTAGTAAACCGAAAAACACCGCAAGCACTAATGTCAGAAGATTAACAGGCGTAAAAAGTTGATATAGCGTGTCAAAAATATATTGTAAGGCCATGTTACTCAACTTCTTTCCTTAAGGTAATGGTACTTTAAATATAATTTGAAAAAGTGTAAAAATTGACCCGCTCACACAAATTGAAATGATTGATATTTTAAGAATAGAGCCAGCATCCATCACTTTCATCAAAATAAACAGAAATATGAACGAAGATAGTAAAAATGGAAATCTAGGAAGTAAGATAAAGACGAATAAACCAAGTATTAAAATCCCTAACAGCATATTATGAATTTCTTTTGACTTAATAAATTCGCCTAACCACTGCCTAACTGCACGAACATTTTCTCTAAATCCTACTTTTTTTAAACTCTTAACAAATAATAATACTGAGCATAACATCAACATACTTCCAAGAAATAATGTAAGAAGTCCAGGTGATGCGTACAGCCGACCTCCTACTTCTCCATGAATTCTTATGCTTTCCGCAATGATATAGCTTGAAATCAGAAACATACCGATAGAAGATATGAAATCGAGATGTTTTATCTGTGTTTCCATTTGTTATTCACCTTTTTCTGGTCTTTGAATATCAAACTTCTCAGGTGAAATTTTTGCTATTCCACCATCGTATAAAGCCCAGTTAACTGTAGAGGCAAGCTTTTCTACATATTCTTGTGCCTCATCCCCACTGTAGCCAAATACTTCTACACCCTTTTCATTTGCAAACTTTTTCATTGTTTCACTATCTATCGCCTTTTTGAACGCTGCATCAATTTTATCAACAACTTCTTTTGGTGTATCCTTTGGCACTGCAATTCCGAATGATTCTCCTAAAGGAACGATTGACTTCAAATCAGGATTTACATCAAGAATAGACGGAATTGGGTCTGCTCCTTCAATTTCAAATGGCTTTTCCGTAAGAGCTGCAAGACCATTCAATTTCTTACCTCTAAGCATATCTACCATTTCCATTGATAATTGCGGAACAAGATCCACCTCACCAGAAAGCGCTGCCAAAATTGCAGGATTTCCACCTTCGTACGGTACATGCTTGTAGTCAAATCCAAGGGATGACTTTAATACTTCACTTCCGATATGTCCTCCTGTTCCAATACCTGCTGTACCAATTGATACTGAGCCAGGATTATCTTTTAAATCTTTCACAAGTTGGTTAATATCTTTGTATTTAGAATTCTCATTTACTGCAATAACGTTAGGAGAAAAAGTTGCAATCCAAATATTCCAATCCCGGTGTGTTTGTTCTGTGTATCCCATAACAGGATAACTTACAAATGCCATGAACCCATTACCTAACATTGTATAACCATCATGTTTTTGATTCTGAACACTTAGCGTACCTACTGAACCGCTAGCACCTGGAGTATTCACAACGGAAATATTTACCCCAAGTTCCTTCGACATTTCATCTGCCAATGTTCTTGTTGTTAAATCAGTACCACCACCTGGATTAAAAGGTACAACCATGGTAATGTCTTTCTCTGGCCAATTTGATTCTTCCGCTTGAAAATTAGAAGAAATTTTCGGCCACGCTAAAGCGAGAACAACTACTACTGCAATAATAATTCCCCACATAATTCCGTTTTTCTTTTTCATAAATTTTCCCCCTGATCGTTTAGTTTTTTTACCGAATCGCCAGGCATTAATTCACATGAAATTTTTTCTTGGTGCCAATTCTGACTTTCAGCTTCTCCCGATATATTTCTTAATAAAACCTCTGCAGCCATTTCACCAATTTGTTGTTCACCTTGATTTATACAAGTAATTTTCGGTACGCTTAACTGTGCCCATGTAGGTGTACCGATTAGAACAACAGAAATCTGTTCTGGAATACTAACATTTCTTTCTCTTAAATATTGAATTGCACCTTCCGCTAGGATGTGGTGACCAAATACGACTCCAGTGATACCTGATTCGAGGATGTTCTGCATTAAGCGATAACCCGTATCTCTTTCAAGAGAACCTAGTTGAATCCATTGCCGTTCAACAGGTAAGCCTGAATCTTCCATCGCTTTTGTATATCCATCTTTCCTGTCTTGAACGTTAATAGAGGTATCCCAGCCCACAAACCCAATTCTGTTATGCCCATTATCAATTAAGTGTTTTGTTGCTAAATAACCACTGCTGAGATTGTCCGGCCCGACGAAATCATATTTGTTAAGACCAATCAATGGTCTGTCAAGAATAACGTAAGGAATACCCAAGTTCCGAAGATGGTCGGTATTTTCAGTTCCCTGAATGGTCGGACTGATTATTATGCCGTCTACGCGCTGTTCAATCATTTTTTTAATAATTTCTCTTTCTCTCTCCATATCATCCACTGTGGTGCTAATCGAAATAAAATAGCCATGCCGATGCGCTACTTCTTCAATAGCAACGATAATCCTTGTGAAAAATGGATTATCAAACTGAGGAACCAACACTGAAAGAATGCCTCGCTCTTTCCCCTTTAAGCTACTTGCAACAGCACTTTTCACATAATTTAACTCCTTAGCAGCCTGAAGAACCCTTTCTCTTAATTCTGCACTGACGTAGCGCCCTTCTGAATCATTGAGAATATAAGATACTGTTGCTATAGATGTATCAGCTAACTTGGCAACGTCTCGGAGTGTTGTATATTTCTTTTTCGCTTGTTTCTTCAGGATTGAGCACCTCCTTACAAGTAAACGTTTACTTGTTCTAATTAAAATATAGTAAACGTTTACTTAAGAAGGCTGAAAATAGGTAAACGTTTACTTGATTCATATTTTAATAGTAGCCTCAATTGGTGTCAAGTATATTTCTGAAAATAAATTTTATTTTGTTAATTCAAGGTTTAATTAATCACTACCTTAATAAAACCCTGATTTTAAAATTTATTTAGCCCCTAATTCTTCTTCTTTTATCAACAAACATTGATCCAACGCCAGCAAGAAGCAACGCTATACCCATCAATAACATTGTAAACATTGATGTTGCTGTAACCGGAAGTTTTGAACCACTTTTATCTATTTGTTCATTGCTATTTTTACCTTGATTTTGCTTATCATTACTACCAGGTCCTTTTCCACCTTGATTATCATCTCCGTCTTTACCAGGTCCTTTCCCACCGTCATTATCACCCAAACCAGGTGAAACCTTTTCTAATCCATCAATCGCGTCTTGCAATGCTTTTAGTGCCTCCATTAAATCCTGTTCTGTTTTTATACTAGTTAATGCCGATACAGCTTCTTCAATCGCAGTTTGTAACACGGCAAAGGAACTATCTGTATAGACTGAATTATTATTTGTAATTGCTTTGGCCACTGCAATAAGTGTTTCTAATGGAGCTAAGTCAAGTGAAGGCGTTTTAGCTTGTGCTTCTCGAGTAATTTCAATTGTATACGTTTTTTCCACGTCATTAGCCCCTGAAACAACGATTGATATCGTATTGATTCCAACGTTAAGAGCAATTTGTCCACTAGGTTTTCCGCTTTCTACAATTTCCCCATTAACCCGTATTACTGCCTGTGATTCTGCCTTTTTCGCTGTAACCGTTACATTTGTAACATTATTATCAACAGTTTGTGTATAGTTCGTTTTTCCTGCATAAAACTCTTCATTTAGCCCACCTGTTGATAAATAAATCCCGCTTAAATCCGAGTAAATATCTGATCGTTTTGTTCTTTCCATTGCAATTTTCATCTTAGTAAGAAACGCTAATGTTTCTTCATAAGGTGGTTCAGCTAGATCCCCTGGATAACCTTCATCTCCGGGATTCCATAATAATTCAACAGGTACATATTCACCATTTCGCCCATACGAGCTGCTTCTCATATCTTTAAAAATTCTTTCTAAATCCATTAACTCTGTTGTTTCTGCCCCTCCTGGTTTTTTCTTCACTTGAAAGTTGTTTGAATAAGGAAGAATTAGGGCAATATCCGAATACCAATCATAGCCTCGCGCATCAAGACTCATAAAATCTCGGTAATATCCTGTATCGTTCACAATACCAACGTTGTCTCGATCAACCCATTCTAGTAGCTGAAGCACTTGGTTGGCCATTGCTAGCATATCACCATGATTTTGAACACCAATTTCAACACTCGGATAATTCTCTTGTGCAAAGTCTGCTATTTCTTGAATGGCAGGCGTAATTCGATCTTTTGTTATTGCTTCCCAGCCTGAGCGTAAAATATCTGCAGGAGGTGGTCCGGCAAACACCCTGATGACAGGTGCCCCCATTTCAGCTGCAACTTGAATATAAAATTTTGTTCTCTCAATATCTAGCTCTCGTCTTTTTTGATTCGGGTCCGCAAAGTTATTTTGAATTCCAGTACCGCTTATTGCAATCCCTAAGTTATCGCTATATTCTTTAATGCTCTTAGCAAATGCAAGAATTTCCTTCTGTTGTTCTTCTGTTGGCATGGCTGTATTACTATAACCAGGAATGTAATAAGCTGTGATATCCACTGCATCAAACCCATTTTCATGTGCCCACTTGATTGCCTCAATAGTTTTCATTGGTTCCGGTGAGGTACGTCCCTGAATCCATGAGTTTAAATTCATATTAAATGTATACAAATTCAGACTTGTTTTATAAATGGCAGGGCCTGACCCCAAGTGCGGCAACGCTTTATCACACTGAGGGTCAGGCCCTTTAATTCGGTAAAGCTTCGACAATACATGGACATCCTTTGCTAGTGTTAGGGGGTAAAAAGACACATACACCATTTTTCCAGGAAAGGCACCTGCCCTTCACATTATCGCTTTAATTTACTGAGGGGCAGGCACTTGTGATTAAAACACTAATTCACTTTTAGTTTTTCAAGATTTTGATTATGAAATCCCTTTACAATTAACCAGACAGCCAAACTCATCTCATAAACGCCCACAGGTAGAGCAATGAGTCCTTTTGCTGTAGAGACAGGTTCTACTATACCAAACATGTCTAATAAACCCGCGATGAATACCAAAATGGCTGTAACCATCCCAAATTGAGCTAACGTTCTTGGCACTAAACCTGTTCTGAAAAGTAAATAACTATACATGATTGTATTTAAGCCTAACATCAAATTTGGCCCTAACATAAAAGTCCAACGATGAAAAGATTGTAACATTAAACCTAAAGCCTGAAGTTTTTCACTTTCTAAGTTGCCTGTTTCATAATACATACTAAGATGCAATAAACCTAATATGCTTACCAAGCCTATTGCGATAAAAACTGCTTCCATAAATCGGAAAAAAAGATAACCTAGTGCAATATGTTCATTCCAACGACGAAGATATGGAAACAGCATGACAGCCGTCCCAACAGCGGCTACTACAAGAAACAGATCATTTAGTACTCCAATCAAAACCTTTGTTTCAAACCCATCTACCACAGACGTATACCATTGTTCTGACAATACTGGTTGATAATAGACAACAGCTATGACTGAAGTGACTGCAGCTACTATATATAAAATCCCTATTATGATCCCATTCACTCGATCTCGTGTCATCATCTTTACCTCCTTTGAAAAAATTATTTAGCAACTTATCTACTGTCCTATGCTATACTGATTTCGGAACATTCAAAAAATAATCAATGTGAGGGGTTATTATGGACCATTATGAAGTAATTGAGGATGCTTTGATTTATATAGAAAAGAATATACAACAACCTTTATCATTAGAATCTGTTGCTTATGCCTCCAACACGTCCAAATACTACTTTCATAGACTTTTTTCAGCCATGATGGGTTGTTCATTGAACAATTACATCCTATCCAGAAGATTGAATGCATCACTACCATTAATACAAAACGAAAACTTATCCCTAACGGATATTGCTTATCAACTAAACTTTGGAACTCAATCATCATTCACCCGCGCTTTCAAACGCCAATACGGTATAACTCCAAGTTCTCTAAGAGTAAAAGATAAGACCATATCTCTAGTGCCCATACCTTCAGTGGTTAAAAGACACATCAAAAACATCAATGGTGATATTGTCACTGATTTCACCCTAACAGAATTCGAAACAATCAGGGTGAGTGGCATAGTTTTTGAAGTGGACCTGGCAACTGATGATTACAAGACGAAGATCCGCTCTCATTCAAAAATGCTACTAAATAACATTGATGAAACAATAACTGGATCATGTTATGTCATCTATTCAGACTGTCAACCAAATTCAACCCGTTTCAAGGTTCTGTTCGGGATTCCACATGATATACAGATAGATAAACCCCATTATTTTACCGTCGATGTACCACAACTTTTCTGTGCGAAGTTCAAATATTTCGGTGATCTACTCGACATAGGTGATGTTTTAAAAACTGATTTTGCAAGATTTTTAAAAATCTCAAAGCAGGAATCTGAGAATTCACATATCGCACTCATTCAAGTTTTTGATAACATTCACAATCTTGATTCGGACTACCACATCTATACACCTATTAAAAAACTGCCTATTGATTTAAATTTTTAATATTGATTAATAATAAGATAACAAAATTGGTTTAGTTAGACTTTCCAAATCTTGCTGTAATCAGCTAAGTGGTGGTCACAAAATGTTCCATACAAAAAATGGGATACATAACTTAACATTTTTGCGAAGTTAAAATATAGTTTTCTCAATTTGCTGCACATGGATAAACACGGGGAAAGTCAGACAGGATAAGGGTTGGACATAAATAGACCCAGAAATCGGAAATGTTATTTTCACGAAAACTGGGCCGGATTTTGAATTGTTTATTTAATCATTCACTTTCAAGTAATATTTGCGTTACAGCTTCAGGTGTATAGTTTGCTGAAACATATAAAAGAAGGAACTTGCCCCAGTCTCGTTGTACGTTTCACACACTGAGGTCGGTTCCATTAATTGTCTATATTACTATTTTCAAATGTAAATTGTTGAGTTTCATCTTCACCTCTTTGATACAATACCTTCCCTACTGTGTTAATATGCTCTTGTAATTTATGATTATTTATTTCCTCGTAGTGAAGTATGTCGAAAAAGTATGGGAGTGGATATACTTCATTTAGTAGGTCATCGAGTTCATAAATTATTTTACTTGTAATTTTTTTTCCAACAATTGCTAGATCGACATCCGACCCTTTTTTATGGTTCCCCATTGCCCGACTTCCAAATAAAATGACGCGCTCAATTTCGTTAAAGTTTCTAATAGCCTTCAATATATAACCCAGATCACGTTCTATTAATCCATACATATACTCAGACTCCTGATAATCTGTCATAAAGTGATTTAAATATTGGGAAATAGAGCTCTTTGATTTCTTTTACAAACTTTTCAGCAAAGGCTTCATCATATGTATGGGTTGTTAGGTTTCTTTTTGATAAGGCATCCATCCAAATATGCCCTTCTTCTATGATTCCCATTTGGAAGGCTTGTTTAATCGTTTCTCTTGGACTTTTCACGATAAAACCTTGTGCTTCTAAATAATCCTTTAATACTTTCCATGCCAATTCAAATGTCATTTCGAAAAATTGTATGATTCCAGCCTTTTCTATTTCTGATGTTATCTCTACTTTAGAATATTTTTCTAAAAGTTTGTATGATTTCTCGAAGTTTTCAAATCTTTGTTGCCAACGTATATCTTTGAGAGGATCCAATTTTATTTCCTCCTTCCAATTTAAAAAATTCCATAGCTAATACTATTTTACTTAATAGATTTATTCTCTATTTTTATTATATTTCCTGCAATTTCCTTAATTTTTTCAGAAAAAGGGATAGGGAAGCTGTTCCTTTGCCCCATCAAAACACGTATGTTGAATAACCATTCCCTTTGATTACATGCTTAAGCCGTTGATTGATCTTTTCGGAACTGAGTTTCCTTTCTTTTTGACTTTCTGCCCATACATTTATTTCATTATAACTAGGATCGTTTTCATTTTTCATAACTCTCAAATATTCTTCAAAGCCCCATGACCCTCCCACATCTTCAGGAGGTCTTTCGCCTTTTCCCTCCAGAAACGTTGCTTGGAAAACATTAGACTTTTCTACCTTTTCAAGCGTTATGGTATGTTCCCATGAGTCTCCGAAATCATATTCATACATGACCTCGAGAGATTTTGGAAAAATCTCCTCTAGCGCAACAAATCGTTCCTGACGAATATCGGAATCTTCATGATTTAAATATTCCAATGTTTCCGGATCATCATCCATTACAATTTGTATTGGCTTATTTTCTACTCTTTTCACGGTAAATTCATGCAAGTGATAGTTTTGCCAATCAAAAACAGTTTGAATTATATTATGAAGATGGCTAAAGGAATAAGCTGAAGGTACGGTAACCCTTCTCCAAATGTCATGACCATCTAAATTAATTTGTATTTTTAGTTGATAGCATTCAACATCTAATACCTCTTCCTTAGCCGTACTCTTGTCCAAACCATAAACTTTGCCCAGACAGTTTAGCATTTTTTCAACAGGATAAAACGATTCATTTTTTCCTGTTTGTTGAATAAACCTACCCGTAACGATACTTATATATTTTTGAACCTTTGTTTCTTTATCTATAAATTCTTCCATAAATTCTATTTCACGGACGCAATTATTCATTTTAGCTACCATGCTTCTATTGGCTGTTTTAGAAAAAGAAATATCACCCATAGCCATATAACTTTCAATTACTTCTTTACGGATACTTTCCATTCGTAAAGCCTCAGTAATTGCCTCACGGATTAGATCTTTAATATTAGAAAAATCCTTCTTACCTGGTTTGTAGATTACGACCGGATACCTTGTTTCGTTATTCATCAAAATTATAGCCTTCCCCCTCTTAACACTGACGAAATTCGCGTGCCACGCCATAAAACTATTTGGAAATTGCTCATAGCCTTCAGCAGGAGCTAATTCACTTTCCTTTATACCGATTTTGTCAAGCAAAGCTTTTGTACATTGGATTATCATGCATTTCATCTCTCATTCATGTTTGTTTTGACCATTCTTCCCTTTATCTTTACACATCATTAATTTGGTACTTTTCAGCCAAAACCTTAGCCTTTTTGATACCCGTTTCAGTTAAATAAACAGATTTGGATCTCGTACTTCCACGAATAAAATCTTTATCTGTAAGTTCATCCAAGACATCAAAGAGATAGCCTTTCCAACTTCTTCTCATTTCGTCAGGCAGTTCATTCTCTTTCCATGATGTTAAATAAAGTAATAACAGAGTAAGTTCCTTAATCTTTTGCTCCAGTTCCATTTCTAACTACTACTTTCCTAAATATGCGTTTAAAATAATTATAAACCAACAACAAAAATTTAACCTTGATGCCGTCTAAGCAATCGGACATACTTCCCAAAAAGGTGCCTGTCCCCCAGTAAACTAAAGCATTAACTTAACTTGGGGACACGCGCCAGAAACAAATTATATGAAAAAAAGACGACTCTTCATTCAAAAATGAATTTGAGTCGTCTTTTTTGTATTGTTATATCAAATAGGCAATTTACTGTTCTTTTCATATATTATAATTCCATCACGATTAATTTGATCTTTTATTTCTTTATTTAGTTCATTAAAAAAAACAATGTCACAGCTATACAAGCCCGCTTTTTCTTTGATTATCTCTACCATTTCACCTTTTGAAGGACCTGTATAATCAATGCACAGATCAATATCAGATACTACAGTTGCCTGATTAGTGGCCCTAGAACCAAAGAGAATTACTTTATTTATTAAATAATTATTTTCAAAACAATCCATTAGTCTGTTATAAACCTTTTCATGAATACCGTACATCTATAACACTCGTTTCTCAAATTCACTTAAGAACTCTTCTATTGCTTTTATATACTTTTGTACAATATTTTTCTTAATTTTTTCATAATCCTCTTCGTTATATACATGTGAAGTTACGTTTCTTGATGTTAAAATCTCATCCCATATTTCAATATCATCCAGCAGTCCTTCCTTAAAGGCTTGTTGATAACAACTTCGTGGGTTATTTAAATTTAAACCTGTTGATTTAAAATGTTTTGAAAGTAATTTCCACAGTAAATCTTCCAACATCTCATATTTTTTTATTATTGAGTCTCGATATACCTCTATTGTAATATCGTCTGGATTCTCTAACTTGTCGAACTTATATACTATGTTTTTTAAATGCAAGAACATCCGGGTAGCATGGTTATAAGAAAGACGTATCGACTCATCATATTTATCCGTATCTTTTATCATAACATCACTCACCTTTTCATAAATATTTATCTTAAAGTACAGAACTTGTAATCTCATTATAACTTATTTTCCCTTTATTTACATAAAGTTCATCCTTAATCGATTGCTCCATTTCCATTTCTAACCACTCCTTTCTCAAATTTGAGTTTTATATTAATTATAAACCAACACCCAAAATTTAACCTTGATGCCGTCTACGTAAGCGGTAAGACTTCCTGAAGTAACGAAAATAGCTCAGATTTTTTGGACGCATCTTTTCGCTGCATGCTAATACTTTCAGCAAAATATTCCTCTTCTTCTTCCAATTCCTGATAGTATAGCTCTTCCAATTTTCGTGTTAACACTCCATAAAAATAGGCAAATGGATTGTGAACTGTATTTCTCTTTAGCTTGATAATCATTTGTTTGAAGGCCTTGATCGATAGCCCAATCATATCTACACATTCACCGTCACGGTTGTTTTTATTAGCTGCAATGGTTGCCATTTTCCAATACTCCTCGATTATTTTTGCTTCAGGAAAAAATGGTTTTACTGCATCCACAAAGGAAACAGGAACTCGATCACTCGTAAATGTGAAATCGAGAGGAGCGTCGTTACGTTCTTTTATATTTTGTTTAGTTTTAATTGGATTACTAGTTTCATTATGGTGGTTCAAAATTTCCTTTTTAGGTGGTTCATGATGGGTTGAATTCATTTCAGGGTAACGATTAAACACATAAAGATTGCTAGATTGTGAGCCATTCTTGCGCTCCGTTTCATAAACTGTAAAAATCCCTAGAGCCACAGCTTTTTGAATCATCCGTTTAAAAGTAGAACGAGATACGCCATTTCCATTGTATTCCTCATGGATGGACTTCAGCATCGTACCAATTTTTGCATTGCAAACCCCTGGTATTTTTGCTGAATAACGAACAAGGCGTTTTAGTCCAACTAATTCGCCTTTTGAAAAATCATCCTTGTATTGAAGCATCCACATCTCCATATGTCTGTTGAATTCCTGTAAATCACTAAAATTCGAATAATCCTCAAACTTATCAATTGTGCCCGATTTTAAATTCATCCGAATGCACCACCCTTTCACCATTGTTATAGAGAGGTGGTGGTGAAAAGGGGGCATCGGCTTTGAAATTTTTTTGTAGCAAATTTGTGAAAAATAAAAGGAACTTCCCCCAGTGTTTATGATTCACACACTGAGGTCAGTTCCTTTAATTATCTGCCTTACTATTTTAAAATACTATGCTCTTTAATTATCTTGACAATCTCATTAAACTCATATTGGTGTGTTACAGCATTCACTACAAAATCCTCGGCTTTTTTTTGATCCATAACAAATCGATAACCATTGTAAGATAAAAATTGAACTAAACAAACAAATGCCGTTCGTTTGTTTGCATTTAGGAAACAATGATTTTTCGCAATTGATTCAAAAAGTGCTGCACCCTTTTCAAAAATATCAACATAAGCATCTTCACCGAACACCGTTTGTTTTGGTCGTTCTACGCTTGAATTTAGTAAATTCGCATCTTTTAAACCTTTTGGCTCATTTGGTGAATAACGATCGATTAGTAGGTAGTTAACGGCAATTACTTCTTGTTCTGAAAGATATCTCATCGGTCTACTAACCCTTTTATTGTTTTATCGTACGTAGACATTGTTTCTTGTATTGTATCGAAAAAGTCCTCTGAAATCCCTTCTGGTAATGGAACTTTTCTGCTTTTTGAAATTTGGATCACACCATCTATAAATTCTAATTGAATGTCATCCCCATGATGTAAACCGGCTTTCTTTAGTAATTCATTTGGAATAGTTACACCATAAGAATTCCCGATTTTCGTTATTTTCCGTTCAGGTAAATTCATTTTACTCACCCCTGTTATAATCGTTATAACAATTATAACAAATGTAGTTAACGAAATGAAGTGTTGCTAAAAAAAGTACCTGACCCCCAGTGTGATAACGATTTACCTTACTGAGGGTCTGGCCCTATGTTATGCATATAGCATTAGTTTGTTTTGTCTTTTCGACTGAAATATGGACCGCACCAACCTGTTTCGTGAGTTTTTACATATGTCCAATTAAACTCCTTATCTACTACGTAAACATCTTCTTCATTTACAAAGTCCTCGGCTGTTAAGAGTGAAGCATTTTCAAGGATAAAAGCATCATCGGTATGCTGATAAAAAACAAAGCAAGATTGTTTTGTTTGTTCCTTGAATGCTATATCAGCTTGTTTCTCCTTTAAATACTTCCTTCTTTCATAACTAAATACATGCCATAGGTAGCCACAAAAACCATCTTCATCATAAAGATAAATAGATTTCTTTTCTTCATCACTAAGATGATTGACAAAATGATCATCCCATTGCTTTCGTAAATATGTTCCCCACTTAGGTATTTCTATCACTCTTACTTTTTTAATTCTCAGTAAAGATACTAAATCCATCATATTTTCCAACATGTCACCCACTTTTTATATAATCAACTGGCTAACCGTATGTTTCATAAGAAATCTCTATTAAAATATTTTCGTATGACTTTATCTTCCTCCAAAGTGCCTCATATTTTAACGAATCAGGTTTGCACTTGTCTAATTCTACAAACATACTTATTAAAGATTTTTTTACTTCAACCTCTTTATCGGTTTGTTTTTCTGCATTTATGCTATCTCGATACATAATGAGGTGTTCTTTAAAATTCCTTCTTGCTTCTGTAAGGGAATAATCACCATTTGGACCTCCCCACACTTCATCCGCATTTGGGTCATCCTGTCCATCGTCTTCCCAATGACAGAGTTCGCAAATGTCAAATCTTCTATGTTCTTCGATTGTTGGAAAGCCACAACAAGGACACTTTTCACGTTTCAATCTAATAACTCCCTTTAATCAGATAAAGTTTTTAACGCAAGGAAAAAAATGCGCCTGTCCCCCAGTAAATAGATAATTATTAATTTACGAAATTTCCGCACTAAAAAAACCATTTTCAAGGGTTTTGATTATTATTTTATAAAAGTGCTTAACCCCCGGCGTATCAAAACATTAACGCACTGGGGGGCGGGTACTGATATTGATTGAACTCATTAGGCTTGTTTCTTATAACACCTGTTTCTAACCCATGTTTATTTCCAAAAAACTTCTCCTAGTTCCTATACTAATATGAATTAATAAATGATATAGAAGAAAGGAGAAAAGTTTTTCCCACTCAATTCCAGTAGAAATTTTTTCACTCTATTTATATTATTATTGTAGGATTAACAACTTAGATTAAAATCATCATAGAAAAGGAAAGGTGATTAAATGGAACTGTCAAGAAAAGATAGAGCCCAGACATCAGGTAAGAAGGCAGGAAAGAAAGGTGTTAAAGCGACAGTTGCAGCTGTAGGTTTCACTGTTCTATTTGGTACTGGTGTGGTTTTCGGTGCCACTGATTTCGGTGCTTTAATCACAAACTACGCAGCAAACCTATTAGGTTTTGAAAAAGCAGCAATTAATGAGATTGATACTGCTCAAGAAGAAGCAGAATTAAACACTCATTTAAAAAATGCTCATGATAAAATCGACCATGCTATCACTTCTAAGGGTACGGGTGAGGCAGTACGTGTCGAATTAGAAATTTCAAAAGAGTTAGAACGTATCAAAGGTGAAGTAACTGCGGTAGAACAAGAAGAAATACAAAAAGCTAACACTGAACTTGAAAATACTGCTAACAATAAAATTCAAGAAGCTAAAGATGCTTTTGAAGCTATTGCTCAACAATACTTCCAAGCAACCGAAACACCAGCTCAATAATAGGTTTAATAATAAATAAAATAAAAGATAGGTCGTTTCTATAGTCACTTCACAAATTCTGAAATATCTTCGCTGCAGCGTTCGAAAATTTCGCTCATGATTTAATCACCTAGTTACCTGTCGTGACTGTACCAAACGCCCACTCCATCGCGTTCGAAGGATACTTCTCATTTTTAATAAAATCGATATCTTCTTCAGTTAAATCGTATTCACTGTTTCTACGTTTATCGACGACACGATTCGAAAACTGTTTCTTTAAAAATTGGTGATAAAACTTCATAGTATCATGGACTTCGATACTATGAATAATCTGGATATGATCTCCGTATTGCTCTTTCAAGTTTGCGATTTTCGTAGAAACGGATAACTGCGTACTATAAGAAAACTTATAATAACCGTTCGGAATTTTAAAAATTACGATATTCCCGTTTACTGGACGTTGAGCTTCTTCTTTTTGTATTTGTCTATCTAGTAATTCTTGTTTTCTCTGTTCGGCTTCTTGCTCTTTACGTTCTCGACGCTTTTCATTATACCTTTCGATATTTTCATCGTCGTAATGATTTACAAACTCTATAATTTCGCGAGCCAATTCTTTCATCATTTTACGATTCCAGATAAAACCTTCGTTATCTTGGATATAGATTCCTTTTTGGGTATTGACTCCTAGCTCTACCATACCCATATGAGGAAATTCGTTATATCCTCCCATTTGATAAAAATCTCTTTTCTCCCGTTTGATTCGTTCTATAAGGCTCATAGCTTCACGTTCTGCGAGATTTAAAGCGTGGTAAAGCTCGTCTAATTGGATTTCGTATTTTTCATCTAAGGGTAACTTCTCTCTATCGACTAATACTTTTAAAATACTATCTACTTCTTCAATCGTTTTACCAGTCGTTTGAGCTATATTTTCGACCGTATTTCGATGATAAAACTTATTACTAAGGTTCGTTAAAAGTCCATTTAGCACTAAAAATTCGTCAATCGATAAATCGTAGTTTTTGAAGTTTCGCGCAAGTAAAGTAATTACATCGCCTATATAAATCATTTTTTAACCCCCGTATTTTCGTTTATAAGCTATTTTGATAGCAGAAATATGCTTCCTTCATTAATTGGATTACAGTAATATTTATCATAGGAACACGCAGTTCTATTGTTAATAATTTGTCACAGAATGGCAAAATCCTCTATCAATCTACAAAAAATGATAATAATTATTACAGAAATGTGACATTAACAAACGTCTATAGGTCCTGTAAGATTTTTGGTTTTCGAAATCTGTGACTTTTGGAGATATTTTGCGCGTGTTTTAAGTATTAATTTGCACTCCAACTTTTAAATAATCTATGTGCAAACTTTATGTAAGCATTATAAAAGGCAGCTGTATTTGCTGCCTTTTTGTAATGGTTAATAATACCTTGACCAAATCCATAGCGCTTTGACGAGCATGGAATAATACCCCAGACTATTTCAACACCAACTTTGCAACCGCTTCAACATGTGCCGAGTGTATGTGGCATCACATGGGGTGTTGGTGGGTTCATACTAGTTTTAAAAAGCTTTATCTCGTTAGAAAAAGATCTTATCATCTTCCATTAAAGCCCTATATTGGAAGAGCTAGAACATGATCCCAATCTTAATTGTGGAGAGGTAAATAATCATAAAAATGTTAAATTAGGGATTACTACTACAGTGTGCTATACTTATTCTACCATTTGACTATTACTGATTGTGCTTCATGATTGCTGCAAAAGCCCTATTCATTTATTGAATAGGGCTTTCATACTGTTGATAAAGTCTCTTGTTCCGTGTATTATCTTGAATTGACAATCCTACTGTCCCTTAATACAGATAAAAGCAATTTAAGCAAATAAAAGACAGACCCTTCATTTAGGGTCTGCCACCTGCTATTATTAAGCTTTTTGAACGTTTGTAGCTTGTGGGCCACGTTGGCCTTGTTCAATTTCAAATGTTACACTTTGACCTTCGTCTAAAGATTTGAAACCTTCGCTTTGGATTGCTGAGAAATGTACAAATACGTCTTCTCCTGCTTCACGTTCGATGAATCCAAAACCTTTTTCTGCATTAAACCACTTAACTTTACCTTGTTCCATAATTGTTGCCTCCTCGTGTGGGTCTCCACACATTGTGTTACTATCCTTGCTCAAATACCTTAGACGAAAAACAAAATCTATTCTCAATCTGAAAAAAGAACAAAAATAATTCTTCCTAAGAATAACAGACATATCATGAAATAGCAAATAGTAAAACGCTAATTTCTGATGATTATATTTATTTATCAAATGTTATTGAAGATAATGGTCCGATACAAAAAGAACACCTTCTTCAAGAATGGTGCCCTTAATGGAATACTTTAGATATGGCCTTAGCCTTAAAACCGATTAATTGTTTTCTTTCCTGTTTATTACTATTTCGTTGATCATGACTCATTTTCTCTAAAAATAACAGATTCAGTTTTATAGATTTTTCTATTCCAACGATACTTTCCTTTTAGGCTGCCAATACTTGCTTCGGAGTAGAAGATACAAATACTGTTGTGTATCAATAAAGAACACCCTATCGGTAGACGGGAACATATCGACCTTCGACTATCACACCATTAAATATGTTTAGTTAATAATTTCGCCTTTGTTTTTAGCTGAATTTTCACGCCACTCTCGTCTCTCAGTATTTGTCAGTTTCGTCCACTCTGTTTCTTCACCAATAATTCTTAAAGTTTCTTTTGAGCGATAAGAACGTGTTAAGTTACCAGGGAATTTTTTGTCCGTAACATTTGGGTCGTTTTCAAATTCACCTGTTGGTTCTATTATATAAACACGTTCTCTTCCTTCTCCTTTAGCTAATGCTGCTGCAAGTCCTGCGCCATTAACATTAGCAGTGAAATAAATGTGGTTCATTTTAAGTCCAGGTTTGTAATTTGATTTCCCACCCGCTGTCAGTAAATCACCTATCTTCAAATCTGCCTTTGTCCCATGGTAAAATGGTCCCGCATCAGATGGTGCACCCTTAGATGAATTTGACAATTCATAATTTCTTTTTGCATTCTCAGAATCACCCAACTCCTCATAAATTTTGGCAATGTTAAAATATAATGTTGAATATGCACTCTTAACATTATCATCATTTACTTTTAGTGCACACTGCAGAGATGTTTCCATCCATTTTAATTTTTCTGTAATACTCTTCTGTTGACGAGCTAAATGATAAGCTGCAATAAATTTTTCATAGTCGTCTGTTGCTTCGTGCCATGCTTTATGAAACATTTTGATTGCTTCTTCAATGTTTCCGCTATCCTCCAATCCCATCCCACTCATACAAAGTTTAATAACGACATTATTTGAATCAAATTTTATATTCACCTAATCTTACCTCCAAATTAATTGATTGTTATAAAAAATATACTCAGAAAGCCAGTAGCTATGTTCTTCTGTACGTTGAGAGGAAGGGTACTTTTATTAATGAAAAGGTATAGAACTGCGATGTCATTCGTCTGTCTTTGAACTTTACGTTCGTGGAAACATATCCATGACACTTTTTGAACTATCGGTAGACGGTAACATATCGACCCTGTCTCGTACAGTTTACGAAAAAGGGCACTCTACTAGGAGTGCCCTCAACCATAATAATCATTAATAAATTTCACGATCTTTTTTCTTTACTGGAATCCAGATTTCACTTCTATACTTCGGATTCTCAGTGTCCGGACTCTCATTCCACAAAATCTCGGGGCCTTCAACTGCCTCATATCCTGAAGATGGGAACCACTCTGAGTATATCCTGCCCCACACATTTTGAAGTGTTTCCGGAAATGGCTCAATTGATTCGAATACTGCCCAAGTATTAGCATCAGTTTTCAATACGTCAAATTCTCCTGTTTCATCACTTGAAGTTGCTACCCCGATGTAATGATCCAGCTCACCCTTCTCTTCCATTCTTCCTTCTGAAAAATTGGTAGATGCACTAATAATCCCTGCCGGTTCAAGATTTGAAATTGCTTTTAATTGTTTAATAACCTCTGGGGTTAAAAGTTTTGTCATTTTGGCTATTTCTGGAGACACCTTCAAAAATAATTGGAACTCTCTTCTTAAAACCTACTAACCTAAATGGCTCTTTCTCAACAATGCGATAATTCATTTCACGTCCTCCTTTTATTGATAATTGAAAGGTCAATCTAGGATAGGCTTTTATTTGTGTACTCTCACTTCTCGCTTCAGAAGGGAGAATACCATGCATAGAATGAAAAGCACGGGAGAATGAATCAGCTGAACTATATCCATATTTAACAGCAATATCGATTATTCTCAATATGTCCGGAGTGTATGTGGCAACACTTGGGGTGCTTGGTGAGAATATTAAGGATGTTACTCCTTGTAATGTTCACGCAGCTATGTTTAACCGTTGCAAGAACGAAAAAAGCTTCGCCCAAAAACGGTCAGTGGTATTTCTTTTATCCCAGACCGGCATCCTTTGCTTTCCTAATGGCTTCGGTCCTGTCTACGACCTGGAGCTTGCTAAGGATATTGGTGATATGGTTACGCACCGTACTCGGACTTAGAACGAGGATTTCCGCGATATTCCCATTTCGGTGGCCCTTTGCGATCAATTCAAGAATTTCACGTTCCCGAACCGTAAGCATGGCCAGTTCACCTTCACGGAATCCAGGACGGATTTGTTCAAAATAGTCGACAAAACGAAGGGCAATCTCTGGACTAAAAATGGCTCCGCCTGCAGCCACCACTTTGATTGAACGTATGATTTCATCTGGAAGTGCCCCCTTAAGAATATACCCTTTTGCCCCAGCCCTCATTGCTGCGGCTACCGTAGGGTCATCCTCGAACATTGTCATGATCAGGATTGGCACCTTAGGATTTCTTTGAAGGATTTGTCTGGTTGCTTCGATTCCATTACAGTTTGGCATTTTAATGTCCATTATGATTAAATCAGGTTTAAGTTCTTCTGCCATTTCTATCACTTCATCCCCGGAACCGGCTTCCCCTACCACTATCATATCAGCGTCTATTTTCAATAGAGCCAATAACCCTGCTCTATATGTTGGGTGATCATCAGCAAGTAGAACCCGTAATGACGACATCACACTTTCCTCCGTTCTGATTTGGTATTTCGACTCGAATGGAGGTTCCACCTTCTGCACATCCTCCTATGATGAATATTCCTCTAAGCTCTTCTGCCCTTTCACGCATAGAGTTTAGGCCAACCCCCGGTTTTCTAATTGGAGGCAATCCAACCCCATCATCCTCAATTGTCACAATCAGTTTTTGTTCCTCGTGGATGAGCATTATGCTGACTTTTGAAGCATGAGCATGGCGTATCACATTTGCCAACCCTTCCTGGACAATTCTGTAAGCTGCCACTTCAACAGCTGCATTAAGAATAGGTAATGGAAAAGGAATTTCTAATTTGATATCCAGATCAACCCTTCTGTTTGCCCGAACTAATTCCGCCACTGCTTCACCTAGTCCATACTCATCGAGTACAGGCGGCCGAAGGTTATGTACCAGACGACGAATTAAATCTACTGCATTGCGAATTTCTTTCTGAAGAGCAAGTAGAATCTCATTAGCTTGATCCGGGTTATTTTTAAGAAGGTTTCGCGCAGCTTCTACTCTAAAAGAAAATGCAGCAATCTCCGGTCCAAGCCCATCATGAAGATCTCTTCTTAATCTGCGCCGCTCATCTTCACGGGCAGTAACAAGATTTCCCCTGGAACGCTGCAGTTCTTGTGTAAGACGGACTGCATGGATCGCTGCCCCGGCCTGGCGTGTAAGATCTTTAATTATTTGCCGATCCGCTTTAACCCACTCCTCCTCCTTATCCCTGAACTCAAAGCACAGTTCAGCTACCCGTTCCCCTTGATAAAGAATATCTATACGTTTTGATTCTTGTATTGGTGTCCCACTCTCGGAAGCGATTTCACCACTTGGCCAAACCAATGAAACGTACGGCAGTTTTAGTGCATCTCTAACAGAAGTAACAATTGCATCCAAGACAAGCTCAGGTGATGAGGTTGCTTCGAGTCGATTGCCAAGTCTTACAAGTGCAGCATAGGGATCTTGACGGTCTCCGTACATAAGCCGATTAATGATCATATGCAGTTTTTTGTGAAGTGGCTGAACAAGAACTGCCACAATGATTGTTCCTATTAAAGATATAAAAGTGGAACTTTCTACTTGGAAAGCGGAGCTTAAAACAAAAATAACCCCGCTATAAATACCAAGCAGCACCGCGGTCAGGATGACATAAAGAATGGTTCGGTTTATAAGCGGGTCAATCGCCCAAAGCCGGTAACGAATAATCGCTAAAAAAAACGAAATGGGTATTAACGATATTGCCGTAAAATAAAGGGTTTGACTAAGGAAATTTCCCCAAAGATTATTGTTGGGAAATTGAACGGACACGATAATCAATAGGACAGCAATTAAAAAAGCAAAGACCGGCAATTTAGTTTGTTGTTTTTGGGAAGTAGTCGAAAGGCGCCTATAACGGTAAATTTGAGTGACGCCCATTGCAAGCAGAATTAGCCATTCAGTTTGGTGCAAGATGTCTGTCCAGAATAGAGTTTCCAATTCAGCCGAATAAAAATTACGGATAATTTCTACAAAAAAGAGCGCAAGCGCAAGGAAGTGGCACCATCTTGGTGAAGTACGAAAGTTAGGGAAATAACAAATCATCACCCCAAAAAGCATGGTTGCAATAAAGCTGACTCCTTTTGCAAGGAAAATAAGTGTTGGAAAAGCTATATAAAATGGGTCTGCTATAGTTAGGGTTAATCCAACCATAGAAAAAGTAACAGAGACCAATAGTGCCATAGGATCGTTCGGGCGTTTCTTTAAAATTAATCCTCCGAGAACCACAGTGCCAAGAGTAAAGGATAAAGATAATAACAGTAAATACAAACCATAACCATTTGAATTCCATCCAATTGATGACAGTTCATCTTTAATCTTAATTGTCATCGTGCAGGTTTCACAAGTTTGCTGCAACTCCAAATAGAGTATTGGTAAATTCATGACAAAGAGTACTGCCGCAGCGAAGATAAACAAAATTGCAAGGTTTCTGGAAACGTTAAGCAAGTTTTGCCGCATGGGCAGCACCCCCAATATCAACTTTTAATCTATTATATAAAAAGTTACTCAGCTATTTTGATTGGCTGCGTCCAATGAAGCATTTTGTTCCTGAGGCTTTTTTATTAAAACCCAGCCAATTCCCCCAAACAAAGCAAGAATTAATATCCCTTGTACGTATTCCTGAGCAGCACCAAAATCTAGGAAGCCTGCAATTAGTTGAGCCACGGCAGCAACAATTAGCCAAAAAGAAGCCGCTCCCGTTCTATATAGTCCTATCGTAAGAAGTATCATTCCTATGAAGAAAAGCAAGATGTATAAGAGATGTGGTACAAGGTAGATCGGTGTGTCATAGGTCCATTGCATAAGAGCGGTCATGGGCTCCCGCTCAAGTGTTGCCATTCCTCGATAAGTGAGCGCTTCAGTGACGAGAATGATGAAGAAAAAGTTTCCGATTAAAGCTATAGTTGAACCTAAATAAGCCAGCCACTTACCTCTGCCGCTGCTAACCCGATGAGAAATACCAAGCAATGCAGGTACATTAAATAACGTAGCAGCTAATACCGTGAACGTAAAAAATAGTGTATATCCTGGCCGCTCAAGTACCCAATCCAGGAACTCTAGATCCCCTGCTAACGGTGGTCCAAATAAAGCTATTACCTGGACAATTGCAGATAAAAAGAAAAAAACTCCTCCTATTGTACTTGCAAAATGACGGTTTGACTTACTCTTTTCCATAATAACCACTCCCTTAGTGATGTTTTCGTCTTTATTCTATTTGTTCTGTCTGTACTGCTACAAGGGAGCTACTCCTATATAAAGTCCTATCTTTAGTCCTTATAAGGATTGAATACAATGGAATTCTCTAATTAATATTTTATTTTCATACAAGTAATTACATGCCAACGAAAATCAATATTCTATATACCCGGATGCCAAATAAAACTACAATGAACAATTACACCAAAATTAAAAAGGAGAAAAACTTAACGCTCCTTTTCATCCTTACATTGAGAATTTTGCTTTTACCACTTTACACTGGGTACTGAAAGACCCAGAAATCAGAAAAGTTTATTTTGACTTGGAGTTTATTATTGGGTTACATCCCAAATAATAGCTTTGAGACTGCTTCCACTTGTCCATTGACAACACAAGAGGTGTTGGTGATTTTACAAAAAATCTAACGGAACCAGTATCACTGCTTTGAAACAATTTTTTGATTATTAGCATACAGAGTAATTAATGTTCCAATACCAGTTACTTACACGTCCTACTTTAAATGGTAAAATTAGAAAACCTTTTACTTATAGACTGATAACTTTTATCTAAAATAAAGCAACAATTGGCTGGAATGACCATTTTACTTTGATAATCATTTTTACGAGCCATCATAAGAAATTACCCCAATAAAAAACCCGTATAGAATTATATTCTACACAGGTTTTCAAAATTCCTATTAGATTGTCAACAGCCCTAATAAGCGGTTTTATTAATAAATTCTGAACAACTTCCTCCTTATCTGGCTATGCAATAATAGCTTCGACTAAGTCTGCTAAGATAATATTTTTACGTATTTCTGCCTCATTTGATGTTGTAGATGAAAGGGAACCATTAGCTAATACTATCGCTGCTTTCCCGTTCTGACCTAATTTATCGATCATATGTTGAAGCCAAGCATAGTTCGCATTTCCAGCAGTAGGTGTTCCAAATTTCCAACGAGGATCATCAATTAGACTTGGTTGTCCCCAATCACTATCGTTGGTGGAATTGCTAGGACATAATCTGCCTTTAGTGTTTTATGTAAATCATTGCGGAAAGTATCAGCATTTTTTGTCCCTAAATTACTTTCAATTCCCCGGATTGCGAGATTCATTTTCGCTAATTTCCAAGCCGTTGGATTTGATTCCTGGCCATATACAGAAATATCAAACTTATTACCACTATGCTCTTCAACGAATTTTAATGATTGAACGAACATACCACCACTACAACAAGCAGGATCATAGACATACCCTTTTTAACAACAGAACGTGTACCCACACCGGCACAAGTTGCTAATAAAAAAATGCATCTCGTCAATGGCATGGGTCCACTATTAAGAAAATCCTTTGTAATCGTCATTATAAAAGCAGGGCCTGACCCCTAGTGCGCTAACGCTTTAGTACGATGGGGGTCAGGCCCTTTAATTCTAAAGTTATCATATGAATTGTTTTGGCTCTTACTTGAACATCTTCACTCTTTGTCATAGTTGACACTACTTGTTCATCAAACAATAAATCTTCTTCGATAAATTCTGTACCAAATCGCTCATTTAACTTTTCCTATATACTAGACAGCTTAGTTTTCTTATCTTCTACTACCCCACAAGCACCATGTCTTTGCGGATCTAATTCAACGCCACCTGTTTTTTCAAGCTCGATGCTACCTTCAAATACTGCTTCAATTTCCCCTTCAATTTTAAGCCCCTTCAATCATATTCCGCCTACTATAACCAAGGTATCCTACTACCATTAAAACAATGCTAGTCACAGTTATTGTTATGAAAACTGGTGCATCAAAATCCTCCATTGGCATTTGTGGAATCCAGCTTTGAATAGCAGTTTTTAAAAACCATTCTGGTAAATCCAATATACCGCCAAAATAGTTTAGTAAAAAGGAGTAGGCAAGATAAACATAAACCACTTTACCCAGTTTTGGGGCAAAGCCAAGAGCTAAAGCTGCTAAACTAATAAAGAATAATACAGATGGCAGGAAATTGTAGCCAGCAGCAAAAAAATCAGACATATTCATCGTGGCTCCACCTCCCATAGCAGTAACAGCTGTACCGCCAAGACCGCCAGCAGCGAATAAAATCCCCACTATACCTGCAAAAATAGCAATACCAATATTAGTCCAATAGAGTTGACCTCGAGTTACCTTAGTAGCAAAAATTTGGCTTAAATGTAGACGCCTTTCCCCAGAGAATAGTTTATTAACGAGGACAATTGGTAAAATTGAAGCTAAACAAACCATGACCATCATAATTGTGCCAGTAAATGATTCTTCTATCGAAACATTTGAACTGACAAACATTTGTTTCATCAATTCATTACTTTCAACGAATGCCTGCATGTCTCCATAAATCGAACCATAAGCTGCCCCCATAATACCAACGGCAATTAACCAACTAATGATGACACCTTTGTTTATCTTAAAAAATAAACCACGGATAGATAATAAAGATTTCTTTGCACGTTCATGTCCTACTCTTTCGGGTAGATAGCCAGCCCCCATATCACGATTACCTTCAAGAAAAATAGCAATAACGACCAAGATTACACTGAAAACCAAAGCAAAAATAAAAGGGAACCAGTTATTCTCTGTAAACGGATAAGTTAAATATGTCCAACCAAGAGGATTAACCATGGATAAATCAACATTAGAGACATCTGTCCCAGCACGGACAATGTAAAGCAATCCAATCATTCCAATTGCTGAACCTGTTGCTCCAGATGAAGCTGGCATAATTTGTGCCATAATAAGAGCGATCCCTGCACCGATCATACCAGCAATTCCAACTGATAGCCCAAATAAGAAAGAACCTTCAACAGAAATTGTATCGGCACCAAAACTTAGCATTATCCCTGCAATAAAAAGTGCTAATACTCCATTAACGAAAACTGTCTCCATAATTGTGGCTAAAGCATTTGCTTGACGACCTACTTGAAATGAACGCACGAGCTCCGTAAGACCAAGATCTTCCTCTTTACGAGTATGATTTATCACGTGTAATACAGTTATTATCATTGCAATTAGGCCACAGAATAGTAGCATTTCGTGCGCATACATGGCCCCTAAAGTATAATCACTTGCTGTTTCAATGGGTGAAGGACCCACCATGGATATCATTGCAGGGTTTTGCATTGTTTCGTACATTCCCGTTAATCCTTCTCCTTTGGCCATCTCTTCAAAAGCAGGAATAAATGCACCCGAAAACAAGCCAACTCCTAAAACCCACACAATGATTTTTTTCCAATCACGTTTTAAATAGTGTACAAACAGCATATCCCAGCGTGAAAATTTTTCCTTCATCATTTTTCAGCCTCCTTCGGACAATCAGCCTTCATAATGGCGCATGAACAAATCTTCAAGAGTTGGTGGTGCAGATTCAAACTTCTTTACACCTAGTTCGCTTGCTTTCATTAAAATTTCTTTCAGATATTGATTATCCACAGAGAATGTTGCTTGGTTACCATTTTTTTCGAAATCAAAAACCCCTTTTACAGTGGTCATTTCAGCCACATCTCCCTCCGTTGCTATCGTTATAGAAGAGCGAGTCAAATGACGTAACTCATCAAGGGTCCCCGTTTCCACAATTTGACCTTGACGTATAATGACAACTCTATCCGATAGGCGTTCCACTTCACTTAAAATATGAGAAGACAGCAAAATCGCTTTTCCAGATGCTTTGATTTTTTCTACTTCCTCTTGAAAGACCTGCTCCATCAAGGGATCAAGACCAGAAGTAGGTTCATCAAAAATATATAAATCCGAATCAACAGATAATGCGGCAATCAAACCAACCTTTTGGCGATTTCCCTTCGAATACCCTTTCGCTTTTTTCTTAGGGTCCAGTTCAAAGCGTTTAATTAAATAATCGCGTTTTTGCCTGTTTCCGTTACCATGCAATTTAATAAACAAATCAATAATTTCCCCACCTGTTAGATTTCCCCATAGTGAAACATCCCCTGGGACATAGGAAATACGTTTATGAACCTCAAGACTGTCCTTCCAAACATCTCTGCCGAATATTTCCGCACTGCCGGCATCACGTTTAATAATTCCCAACAAAATCCGGATAGTGGTAGATTTACCAGCTCCATTTGGACCGATAAAACCAACAACTTCTCCTGCCATCACAGTGAATGTCACGTCACGTAACGCTTGAAATTTACCAAACTTTTTTTGTAAACCTTGCACCTTTACAATTTCCGTCATAACATAGACACTCCTTTTTTAAAAGAATGTGACACTTTTTAAAACCTGCCTTTTAGTTTATAAAGCCACTATTTAAAATAGTAAATCTCTTGCTTTTCCGTTCCACATAGATCTTCCAACAAGCTCATATTTCATCATTATTTGTAAAAGCTATACTTTAGAATTTTAGAATAGCGCTTCCATTCTTCAAGAAATTGCTCACCAAATTCGCCGATATCTTCAAAGGAACTTATTTGACTAAGTCCTTTTTCTCCGAAGCCGAACATCGTCCAATGCAAAATTTCAATCGCCTTTTCGATATCGATTCCCTCTCGAAACTTGGAGAAATCAATATTTTCATATAATTGTTTTGCGCTTTGATTATAGATAGGTTCAACCTTTTGCTTAATAATTTCCTTCACTTCAGTCGATTCCTCATGCTTGGAATAAGCCAAGAAATCAAATACTTGTGGGAACTTTTGTTGAATATGAAGTTTTTTTAATCCAGTATTTTCAATTCTTTTAAATAAATCGGTTTCACTCAAATCAATTTGTTCAACGATTTGGTTCATAATTTGCACACTATAATCGATTAAATAAGCGTAAAGATCCTTCTTACTATGAAAATAATTAAATAATGACCCTTTAGAGATTTGAGCCGTTTTTACAATTTCATTTGTTGATGCTTTATCAAAACCGCTCTGGACAAATTCTTTTATTGCCGCGTTAATTATTTCCTTTTGCTTTTCTGTTTTTAAGTTATGGAACTTGGAATAAATGGGGGTAACCTCCTTACCGTCAGATTAAATTGACCATACAAGTCACTAATATATGTATATATCATAAGGATTATGACCAAATTGGTCAACGGAGAGAAAAAGAAATGGAGGTTTAGTATAGCTATGCAGAAAAATTCGATTAAATGTGGTCATTCGAAATCTCGTATGAATAGTCAGCAGTGTTCCCACTCCTATGTTCTTGAATTTAGTGGTTGTAAATGCTGATGCAATAGGTTACATACTTGATATCCCCGTAACCGCATGACATTTGTCGGAAGGGCAATTACCCTATAGATAGTTGCACCCATTACCCAAATGCTTCTTTATTACACGTAAAAGTAGATCCGGGGGTGAAAAAATCCCCCGAACGTTAAGTCCGAGGGAACATAAAATACACTTCAATATTTATTTAAAAATCACAAAACCATTGATACCATGCTATTTTAACTCTATTAACGCCACGCACTCCACGTGCGCCGTATGCGGAAACATATCCACCGGCTGCACATATTCCACCCGGTATAGCTTCGACAACACTTGAATATCCTTCGCCAAAGTCGATGGATTACAAGACACATACACCATCTTCTTCGGTTTAACTTTTAACACAGTTTGTAAAAACTGATCGTCACAGCCAGTACGTGGCGGGTCGACGACGATAACGTCAGGGCGCCAGCCTTCGTTTACCCATTTTGGCAGGAGTTTTTCGGCTTTTCCTACGGCATAGGTCGCATTCTCGAAACCATGTTTTTTGGCATTTTTTCTTGCGTCTTCGATGGCTTCTGGGATGATTTCGATTCCGCGGATTTCGGCTGCTCCGTCTGCAAGCCACAGTCCAATTGTTCCAACGCCACAATAGGCATCGACGATTTTTTCCTTACCTGTTAATTGGGCTGCCTTTTTCACTTCACCGTATAATTTAACGGTTTGCTCTGGGTTGAGCTGGAAAAATGCACGAGCGGATAGCTCGAATGAAAGGTCCCCAAGTGTTTCTTGAATAACCTCGCTTCCGTGCAAATGAATTGATTCCTCACCAAAAATAAGTGAAGTTTTTTGACCATTGATATTTTGGATGATTGATTTTACTTCTGGTAAACGTTTTGTGATTTCTTCTATTAATAAGCTTTTTCGCGGGATTTCTTTTTCAGCTGTAATTAAGACGAGCTGCACTTCTCCCGACTGAACACCAACCCTTGTGACGATGGTACGGACGAGTCCTTTTCGATTTCGTTCATTGTAGATTGATATTTTTAGGTCCTGAAGGATCATTTTTACTGTTTGAGTAACCTTGCTTGTTGCAGGATGCTGAATCATGCAGTCGGCAATATCGATTAGTTTGTGAGAGTTGAGTCCGTAAAGTCCCGCAATGACTTTTTGTTTATCAAGTCCAACCTGGAACTGGCTTTTGTTCCGGTAGTTCCACGGGTTTTCCATGCCAATTGTATCTTTAATATTGAGTTTTTCAATCGGTGTTTTACTATAGCGTTCAAAGGCTTGGACGACAATGTCCCGCTTTTCTTTTAATTGCTGGCGATAATCCAAATGCTGTAACTGACACCCGCCACATAAATCATAGATTGGACATGGTGGCTTGACCCGGTGCTCTGATTTTTTACGGACTTTTTTTATCCTTCCTTCAGAGAATTTCGGATGCACCTTTGTTGCTTCTACTACTACCTCTTCACCAGGTAATGCCCCCGGGACGAAGACGACCTGCCTTTTAAAATAGCCGACGCCTTCTCCGTTGATTCCGAGTCTTTTTATTGTAAGGGGAAAGGTTTGTCCCACTTGTAATTTGGCTTGGTTTTCTTTTTGCTGTTTCATCTTACACACAACTTTCTATTCAATGCTTCGCCATAGATATAAGGAAGCATAGCTTAAATATGGCTCCCATGGCTTGCTGTATTCTTCCATCTCTTCATAGGTTGGCTTTTTCTCGAGATTGTAACATTTTTTGATGGCATTTTGGATTCCGATGTCTGCCATCGGGAAGAGATTTGGCCGCCCTAATGCGAATAACAGGTAATTTTCTGCGGTCCATTTTCCAATTCCTCTGATTTTTACGAGAGTGTTCATGACCTCTTCATCTGTTTTTGATTGAAGATCTGGAAGAGTTAGCTCTCCCGCTGCAATCAGTTTCGATGTATCAATCACATATTCCGCCTTCCGCCCACTGAATTGCAACTCCCTCAAGTCTGTGACTGACAACTCGGCTATTTTCTCAGGTCGAGGATGAATCCACGTTCCCTCAATTTCTTCGCCGAATGTTGTCACAAACCTTGATGTAAGTGTATGGGCAAATGTCATATTTAGCTGCTGATGGATGATGCACTTCATCAAGCTAAAATATGGATCAAAGTCTAAGACCAATGGAGTTCCACGGTGTTCTATGAAAATATCTCTAAGATCTGTTTGTAAATAATGGTCATGGATTTCCTGCAATGGTGAGTCCCATTGAAAAATGTGAGAAACATGCTCCAGCGCAGTTTTCATTGAATCTTTTTCAGAGCCTGTTACTTTAAAAGTTGGCTCATTCGTTGTACCAGTTGCTTTTACTGTGACAACTACTGGTTCATCTTTAATATAAAACGGCACCTTCACTGAGCGTTCATCTTTATTCAAATCGTTAAGTGGATTTATGGATAGCCGGTCTAAGACGCGATCGAAATTATATGGCGGCTGTACATGCACTGTTTTCTCCCACATGGAACCAACCTCTATTCTTAAGTGTTAGTACACATTATACCATTTGAAGGCAAAAAAAATCCCCCTGCAGGCAAGAGGATTCGTAGGTTACCTATTCAAAAGGTCTTCACGAAGCGGTGTAAAGGTATCTAGTAAAATACCTTCTTCTAATGCAATGACGCCATGTTTATGGTTTCCCGGGATAAAAATTGTTTCTCCTTGGGATACCGTTGTTTGTTCACCTTCGATGGTGAACTGGAAACTTCCCTTCATCACGTAAGTAAACTGCTCATGTGGATGGCTGTGTTGATAGCCTTCCGCACCTTTTTCAAAGTGGACTTCCATCATCATCACCGATTCACCCGGTGGGAATATTTTTCGTTTTACGCCTGGTTCTGCATTTTCCCATTCTCCAACCATGTCTTACTCCCCCTTTATTATGTATACCTTTTCATTATAGGAGGAATCGCGCTTTTTTCATAGCGCCTTTGCTTTCGGATTCTCGATTTCTTCACTTTTTGAAGAGTTTAATAAAATCACGCCACCGATTATTAAGATAATACCTGCTAGTTTCAGAGCGCTAAAAAACTCTCCCCACACAAGCGCACCGATCACTGCTGTTAGCGCTGTCCCTACTCCAGACCAAATGGCGTAAGCTAGACTAAGAGGAAGAGTTTTTAAACATAAGGATAAGCAATAAAATGCGAGTCCGTATCCCACGATGACTCCGATTGACGGGAATAGAACCGTAAATCCATCAGACACTTTTAACATGCTTGTCGCAAAGATTTCCGCGATAATTGAGATTGTTAAGGCAAGATACCCTTTCATTAATGAACCCCTCCTACATTCAGTAAAATCACTCCGCCAATGATCAAGAGGAATCCTAGGATTTTTTTCATATCGATCGTTTCTTTATAGATGATGATTCCGACTAATGCGGTTAGTGCTGTCCCTACACCCGCCCAGATTGCATACGCCAACCCGAGTGGCAATGTTTTTAATGTTAAAGATAGAGCATAAAATGCTAGACCGTATCCGATTATGACTCCGATAGAAGGCAGGAATTTTTTGAAGCCATCTGTCGCCTTAAGCATCGAGCTGCCGAATACTTCACTAATAATGGCTAGAATTAAAAGAATGTATGCATTCATGGTGATTCCTCCCTACCTAAATTAGTCTCTTTCTCCATTTTATACATCATGTCAAGTTTGTGGAATATAGGATCTCAATTAGATACTAAAGTAAGAGGTTCAGCAGACTTTTGAACTACTTCACTAATAACCTTTGAAATAAGTAAATTAGAATCTGGGGTAGTTACTATAAATTGGGTATTATCTCCTAATTCTTTTTTCATGTATAATGAATCTATTAGACTAAAAAAGGGGAAGTTAGTATGGAAAAGGTATTAGGATTTATAAAGAACCGATGGAAGTATATTCTGGTGGCCATTATTGCTTTAATTATTGGATCTGCAGTAGGTCCTTCACAAACAGACTTAGATGACGTTACTAAATCAAATGACAAACTAAGCAAACAAGTAGAAGAATTAAAAGCAAATAATACTGAATCAGAAACAAAAATTGCTGAACTTGAAGCAAAAGTGAAGGAAGCTGAGCCATTCTTTCAACTACAAGAAGAGGAACGCTTAGCGAAAGAAGCAGAAGCTAAGGCTGCAGAAGAAAAACGTATAGCAGAAGAAAAAGCAAAAGCGGAGGCAGAAGCAGCAGCTAAAGCTCAAGCCGAAGCTGAAGCAAAGGCAAAAGCTGAAGCCGAAGCTAAAATAGGATATGAAACTGGTATTACATATAATCAACTTGCAAGAACACCAGATGATTATATATTTGAAAAAGTGAAGTTCAAAGGTAAAGTAGTTCAGGTAATGGAAGGCGATGGAATCACACAAGTTCGTATTGCAGTTAATGATAATTACGATACGATTTTGTTTGGTGAATACGATTCTTCTGTTGTTAGTTCAAGAATTTTAGAAGATGATAAGATTACGATCTACGGAATATCTACTGGATTAATCACCTATCAATCTACAATGGGTGGAAATATCTCTATTCCAGGCGTATCTATTGAAAAAATAGATCAATAAAAATTTTGAGACCAGGTACTAAGTACTCGGTCTCTTATTATTTTGGGAATTCTATATCACTTTCCTGGCGCCTTAGAAGAAAAAGCAAACACTTTTAGATCCAATCTTACTTTTCAATGGTTGTACAAGTGTTACAATTAATAAGTGTAGAATTGTGGCGTATATATTGTTTTTAGGATATATTGAGCGAAAGGTGTAAAATGGTTGAAGAAAATAACCCATTAGGTGTAATTACATAATTTTTACAAGGAGTTTTTACAATGAAAAAATTATTAATGTTGACTGTTCTGTTGGTGTTGTTGGCTGCCTGTGCAAACACAGATGAGGTGGCTAGTTCTCGACCTGAAGAACCCGTTAAGAGCGTGGAAAATGATTCAGTTTCTGAAAAAATTGACTCAAATGACGCTGTCGACGTTTCAAAAGAAAATAATGAGGAAAATGCTACAGACGAAAATGTGGATGCCGAGGCTCCAGACACAGGCCTTGAAGCAACAGACGAAAATAGCGAACTTAAGAACCTCTATTTAACTGAACTTACTGCGATAGAAAGTGTAATCGAAAGCATGCCTGAGGGTGAAACAGAAATTGAAATGGAAGAAATCGCAGCAGATACCTATAAAATCTGGGATGATGAGCTAAATAAAGTCTGGAAAGAACTAGAGAAACAGCTTCCGGTTAAAAAAATGGATAAATTACGGGAAGAACAACGCAGGTGGATTAAACTTAAGTATGAAACAGCAAGTAAAGAGGCTGAACAATACAAAGGCGGCACGATGGAGTCTTTAGTAAAAATTAGCACACTAGCTAAGGTAACAAAAGAAAGATGCTATGAATTAGTTGAAGCTTATATGTAGGTAATGGGTCACAGGGATAGGTTCCCTGACCCAAAAAGGTGTCTAGTTGGACACCTTTTTTTAGTATGCTGTTTGGGACGAGGGACCTGTCCCTCCGTCCCACTAGTCCATGTTAAAAAGCAACTCTTCTTTAATGGTTCGTTCCGCCATTAGTTGATCTAGGCTTCGGAAGGTATAGCCTTCTTTGCGCAGGTCATCGATTGCCTTTCCAAGCGCTTCCGCATTGTCCCTCGATACCGTATGTAGCAAAAGAATCGCCCCTGGATGAATTTGTCTCATGATGTTGTTATAGGAATACTCCCACCCACGTTGGTTGTTGATGTGCCAATCGACAAAAGCCAGCGACCAGAATACATTTTGATAGCCCAGATTATTGGATAAAGCTAAAGTTCGTTCACTGAATATGCCACGCGGTGGACGTAGATAGGTAACATCCTGGCCGGTCAGCTTTTTCGTTTCCTCTCGAACGGAATCCAATTCCTTTTGGAGCCGCTCGTCACTCACCCTTGTTAAATCCGGATGATACCATGAATGATTGCCAACGATATGCCCTTCCTTTGCCATTCGTTTAACAAGGTCGGCTTGATCTTTTAAATAGTGCCCGGTGACGAAGAATGTCGCGGGGACTTTTTTCTTTTTTAACACATCGAGAACTTTTTCGGTGTAGCCATTTTCATAGCCGTTATCGAAGGTTAGATAGATGTCTTTTTTTGTTGTATCCCCAATATAAAACGCGCCATGTTTTGCGAGCAGTTCATCATACTCCTCACCTGCTGAGGCCGGTTCATGATTTTTGCTCTTTTTGAAGCCCCAATGGATGGGCGCGTTTGAATGAGCAGCCGCCGTCTTATGGGCACCAGCCAATGAAAAGGTAACTGTCAAAATAAGAAGTATGCCACAAAGCCTTTTCAAAAATAAAACCTCCTAAAACTCCGTTAGTAGTAGAGTTAGTTTTTACCACATTTAGGGAGTTCATGCAGAGAATCGATTACCAAAAAGATTTTGTTGGGGCGGGGAATAAAAATTGGCTAGGAGGGATTGGTCTTGCGGGACATGCTGGGTGTGCTTTTGGATGAGCTTGTACCGTGAAACCGTTCTTGCAGTGCATGCTGGGTCTATTTTTGCGTGAGCTTGTACCGTGAAACCGTTCTTGCAGTGCATGCTGGGTCTATTTTTACGTGAGCTTGTACCGTGAAATCGTTCTTGGGGGACATGCTAGGTCTTTTTTTGCGTGAGCGTGTACCGTGAAACCGTTCTTGCGGTACATGCTAGGTCTATTTTTGAGTGAGCTTGTACCGTGAAACCGTTCTTGCGGTACATGCTAAGTCTATTTTTGCGTGAGCTTGTACCGCGAAACCGTTCTTGCGGTACATGCTAAGTCTATTTTTGCGTGAGCTTGTACCGTGAAACCGTTCTTGCGGGACATGCTAGGTCTATTTTTGCGTGAGCTTGTACCGNCGAAACCGTTCTTGCGGTACATGCTAGGTCTATTTTTGCGTGAGCTTGTAGCGTGAAACCGTTCTTGCGGGACATGCTAGGTCTATTTTTGCGTGAGCTTGTACCGTGAAATCCAACTTGATGAACATNGCTGGTCGCTTTTTGATTTAGAAACAGGGGTTGTGATGAATCTTAAGCATATCAGACATAATTGAAATAAGTTAGCACCCCCTTCTTTTGGCATTCTTGAACATTCCGTGACGATTGCCAAATTATCACCTGATTTTAGTATCAGGTATTATATTTGTCACTATTCAGCTGAGCCGCAGTCGCACAATAATAGAGAAGAAACAATTAGACGATGAAATGGGGTTTTTTTATGAATTTTCCACAATTAAAAATCGGGCATATGATGCCTACGTTTCCCATCATGCAAGGTGGAATGGGTGTAGGTATTTCTCTAAGTGGTCTGGCATCAGCGGTTGCGAATGCCGGGGGGATTGGAATTATTTCTGGAACTGGAATTAGCATCGAAGATTTAAGAATGCATATAAGAAAGGCAAGGGCATCAATCAAGGGTAAGGGCTATATTGGAGTGAATGTTCTTTTTGCCATGAATGATTTTGCCGAAAAAATGAAGGTAGCCATTGAGGAAAAGGTTGATTTTATTATTTCAGGTGCTGGAATATCAAGGGATATGTACACCTGGGGCAAAGAATCTGGCACACCAGTCATCTCGATTGTGTCATCTGCAAGGCTAGCTAAAATCTCAGAACGGCTTGGTGCTTCTGCGGTTGTCGTAGAGGGCAATGAAGCCGGTGGACATTTAGGAACTGAAAGACCGTTGTTCGATGTATTACCAGAAGTCGTGGGGGCCGTTAAGATTCCTGTCATTGCTGCTGGAGGGATCATGACAGGAGTGGATATTGCTCGTGCAATTCGTATCGGTGCTTCTGGTGTCCAGATGGGAACAAGATTTGTCGCAAGCCACGAGTGTGATGCACCATTATCCTTCAAAGAAAAGTATGTCGAGGCGAAACAGGAAGATATCGTCATGGTGAAAACCACCGTAGGACTGGAAGGTCGTGCAATTAAGAACCGCTTTACCGACCTCATATCCGACAATAAAAAGGTGAAAATTAAGAAATGTATCGATTGCCTGAAAGACTGCTCTTATCGCTTTTGTACAATGGATTCCATGATCACAGCCATGGAAGGGGATTGCGAGAATGGTCTTGTATTTGCGGGGGCAAGAGTCCACGAAATCAATGAAATTCTGCCCGTTCAGACGATTTTCAATAACATCAAAACGGAATATGAAGCTTGTATTTAATTTTAAAAGGGAGTTTTGCCATGGCAAGACTACCTTTTTTTCATTGAAAGCTTTACTAAAATAGAAAAACCGTTACGCACAAACGTAACGGGCCACTTCTAAACATATTTTAAGCAAATACGCGCTCTTTGAATTGTCCTAGTTTTTCTAGCGAAGATTTGTCGACATCCTCGTGCAGGCTGTTGCCGTGTGAATCCATTGTAACAACGGCAGTGAAGCCTTCAACTGATAGATGCCACATCGCTTCCGGAATACCGAATTGCATGAGGTCAACACCATCAACAGACTTGATGCAGTCAGCGTAGTATTGGGCAGCGCCACCAATTGCGTTAAGGTAAACCCCACCATGCTCATTTAGTGCAGCAAGTGTCTTCGGTCCCATTCCACCTTTACCGATTACCGCGCGGATACCAAATTTTTTCATGATATCGCCTTGGTAAGGCTCCTCACGAATACTTGTTGTTGGGCCAGCTGCTTTTACGTGCCAGTTGCCATCTTCATCCTTAAGCATGACCGGACCACAGTGGTAGATGATTTGTCCATCTAGATCAACTGGTGCATCATTTTCTGATAGATGCTTGTGGATTGCGTCACGGCCAGTGAACATACGGCCATTGATTTTAACCACGTCACCCACTTTGAGTTCACGGATTTGTTCCTCAGTGATTGGAGCTTGCAGGACAACTTCACGAGTTTCAGATTTCACTTCAACTTCCTCTTGTTCTTTAGAGAAGTCGATTTCTTCCCCGTCCTGGTATAACCAATCTTTGATGTCACCTGTTTCGGCATCTAGAGTAACACCTAGACGGCGATATGCCCAGCAGTTGTACGCAACAGATACGAAGAAGCTTGCTGGGATGCGATGCATGACGCCAACTTTACAGCCAAGCAGAGTTGTTTCGCCGCCAAAGCCCATTGTTCCGATTCCAAGCTTATTTGCATTTTCCATTACATATTCTTCAAGTTGACGAAGGTCTTCGTTCGGGTTTTCATCTTCAACTGAGCGGAAAAGCTGTTCTTTCGCTAACTCGTAGCCAGAAGTACGGTCCCCACCGATTCCAACGCCGATGAATCCTGCACTACACCCTTGTCCTTGTGCTTGGTACACAGAGTGCATGATACACTTACGAATTCCGTCTAGGTCACGACCGGCACGACCTAGTCCGTCTAATTCAGTTGGCAGACTGTATTGAATGTTTTTATTTTCACATCCGCCCCCTTTTAAAATAAGGCGAATATCGATATAATCCTCTTCCCATTGTTCAAACTTAATCACCGGAACACCTTCACCAAGGTTGTCCCCGCTGTTTTTACCAGTTAATGAATCAACTGAGTTTGGACGAAGCTTTCCGTCCTTTGTTGCTTCCACAATTGCTTCACGAATCGCTGCTTTTATTTTTAATTGATTCACACCAACAGGAGTTTTCACTTTGAAAGTTGGTAGACCTGTATCCTGACAAATTGGAGATACATTCACGTCTGCCATTGAAATATTATTGGTGATTGTTGAAAGAGACATAGCAGCACGAGTACCCGCACTTTCACTCGCTTTTGCGCGAGCAACCGCTCTACGTACATCCTTTGGAAGTCTTGTCGATGTCTCTACAATTAACTTGTACATACTTTGCTGTAGCTTATCCATCTATATTCCCCTTTCCCTTATATCCCCGTTATTATTCATTATATCTATAATCACAATTTTCATTATACTCCTAGAAGTTTTTTTCGGAAAGGGATTTGCAAACGATTCCAGTTTCTTTTATCAAATTCACTCCAATTAAACCAACTACTGAAAAAATCACGGGAATGATGAAGCCAAAATAGTACCCAGATGGAAGATGGTCTAAGACATTTCCAAAAATAGCTGGCAATAAGACCGCACTTAAAAAACCACCCGTGTTCGCAAATCCAGAAACCATGCCGGATTCACTTATCGGAAAGGTTTGGCGAACAACGGCAAAGGTTAACGAATTTGAGCCGAACGCAAATCCAATGATAAAGAAAAGGGAAATGAGCAAGAATAATGGTGGTCCATCCCGAAAAAAAAGGAATGTGGACCAACACAGAACAGTGACAACATGGAAGAATATATAAGGCCGTTTGATTGTGCCTAAATGACTTGAAATCCATCCGATTAAAGGCGCGCCAATTAGTGCCCCGATTAAACTGAACATGATCAGCTTGCTTGCTCCGAGTCTAGTGAGTCCGTGTATCTCCATTCCGTAAGGCACTGCCCACGAACCGATAAATCCTAAATACCCCCCGACAAGCCCAAAATGGCAAAGAAACAATGCCCAAGCTTGCCGATTTGAAAATATTCGACGCAGTAATATTGGCGTTTTTTCCCGTTTGACTTTGTTTTTCTCAATAATCGGGTGATTAGGCATTTTTACAAGCACAAAATAAAGAAAGATTCCGCACAAACACAGCAGAATTCCCCCTGAAAGAAAGGCTCCTCGCCAACCAAGTAAGACAATTAGTGCTGAAAAAGGAACAGTTGCCATGAGGAATCCGAGGCTCCCTGTCATTCCCGCGACACCGATGAGCCGGGTAAATTCTTTTTCATTAAACCATTTACTTAAAATGAGGACTAAATTGACCCAAATGGTCGCATCTCCTATTCCGGTTAGGATTCTTGCAAAAAAGAGGATGAATTCATGTGTTCCAAGGCTATAAATGATTGTTCCAACTCCTGTCAAGATGGCTCCTACTATTAGGAAAAAGTTAGGTCCATAGCGATCTGCCAAGATTCCCATTGGCATTTGTAAACTTGTGTATACGAAAAATTGGATGCTTGTTAGCAGCCCGATTGTTGTTGCAGTAACCTGAAAATCGGTCATCAATTGGTCTGTAATCAATCCAGGTGCAGTGCGTTGACTAGACATGATCACATATGTAAACAAAACAGAGGCAAAAATTACCCACCTAAGTTTACTAGCTTGTATGCCCATTGATATCGACCCCCGTACTATATATATGGGTTTTTGTATCAGTAGTGCTCATACACATGCGAAAAAATCAATCATTACAATTTTAGATTTGTACATGTATAATCAAAAAATGGGAGTTGAGATCATTGAATAAAAAGGACATCGCAAACATCCGCAAGCAATTTAAGTTAAATAATCAATACTTAAACATCAAAGAAATTTTCAATGTGTATGTAAAAAAGGAATCCAATGAGATTTATCATCATATTTGCCAGCCGTTCGAGCTTCTGGAGCAGGAAGCTCAGGAATTATTTTTAGATAACTTTAAAAAGACGCTAGCTGGGCAGCTTGATACGAAGCTGTTTGAGTTGAAGTTTCAGCACGGAGTCGAGAATAGTACACGGGACCTTCTGTATGATGGGCTGCAAATCGAGGATACCGAGGATTGGATCGAGCAAATGCTGCAAATCGTAGAGAGAATGTATGCTCACAAAGTTTATGAGTTTGATACTGTGGTTACATTCATCCGGGCCGAGTATCGAAAGCCAACACGAAAACGTGACCCTGAATCTGAAGTTGGCGGCTCAGATGAGGTTTATTTTAGCCCCCTCATTCTCTGTACCTTAAATAAAATTGATCAACCGAAAAAGACCCTAGTTTTTGATTATATTGAAAGAACTTTTAAATCAAATACTGAGCTGGATCCGGTTATTAATTTAACCGCTCCATTAACGGGTTTTCTTTTTCCAGCGTTTACAGACAATGCAGCAGATGTGAATCATATTCTGTATGCTTCCGGGAAGGCGAACGAGCCTAGTTATACGTTCATTGCCGATGTGTTGAATTGTGAAGATATCATGACGGCGGAGGATGACAAGATTGGCTTCGAGATGATCCTGAAAAATGTCATTGGGGAAAAGGTAGAATCTGAGGTTATTTCGAACGTCTATGAGGAAATCGACCGATTTGTTCAGGAAAAAGAAGAAGAGGAAGAAAGCGAACCACCGATGATCAACTATCAGGATGTCGAGCGCATTTTGAAGGTGAGCGGCGTTGAAAATGTGGATACAGAAAAGGTGGAACATGCATTTAAAAGTGTAATCGATGACGAACGACACGAATTTAAAGCAATCAACCTCGTTCCAAAGTCCATCAAAATCAACACAAAAGTGGCCGACCTCAAATTGAGTCCAAAAGAATTAAAGTACGTCAAATACATCATGTACCAAGGCAAACGCTGCTTGCTGCTGGAGATTGACGAGGACGTTGTGGTTGAAGGGCTGACACTGGAGACGAAGAATCCAGGGGACCAGGGGGACGGTTCTACTGGTTCCTTTTAAAGCAAAAACAGTGGATTCTGTTTTGGAATCCACTGTTTTTATATACATGGATTGCTTGCGTTACCATTTTCGCTTTTTCCCCTGCCGAATGGGTACGATTCAAGCACTTGCGTTACCGTTTTCCCTTTTTCCCCTGTCGATTGGGTACGATTCGAGCACTTGCGTTACCGTTTTACCTTTTTCTCCTGTCGATTTGGTACGATTCGAGCACTTACGTTACCGTTTTACTTTTTTCTTCTGTCGATTGGGTACGATTCGAGCACTTGCGTTACCGTTCCCCTATTCTTAATCCCCAATCGGGAACGATTCACCAGTTTGGTTAAGTTAAACATCAATCTAAAAACCAAACAAACGCCCAGCACCAGCCTGAGCGTCCTTCAAACATCTTTATTCCTTCCAATCCTTCTTAAATCGTTCATACTTACCTTCCAAGTCATCGATCATTCCGATGAGTCGGTCGATGTCCTCTAAGTCAGTGGATTCAGGGTCCATTGAATCAATGACCTCTAAAAACATATTTAGGCGATTTTTTAAATAGGTTATTTGTGAGTCCTTATCTTGTATCGCGTTTCCCATGTGACATTTTCCTTTCAATTTCCGATTTCTATTTATCTTAGTCAAAGGAGTCCAATTTGACAACTATTACTCAATTCAATACAGCTGCCACTGCCCTGCTGTAAGATGCCTTGGTCCAAACATCCTCGTGAAAAATGCGTATTACAAAGAAGCTGACTTTAGATAACGTCGAGCAAAAATGTAAAAAAACTCGGGCGATGACTGATTCGCCCGAATTTCTTTTTTCATCTTGGAGTTTCTGAAACGAGGAAACCATAAGAAATGTGATCTTGGACAGGTATCCAGGCGCCGATTCCCTGGTGGGTTACGTTTTTAACAACGATGGATTTTTTGTTTCCTTTTAAAACAAGGTAGACCTCACCGTATGTAACCTTCCCTTTTTCATTGACCGCCGGCGCATATGCGTATAAGTACCCTAGCCTTTTTGGTGGCACATTATAAACTTGATCTTTTTTCGTTCCTCCACCAATAATCGTTGTAAAAGAAAGTGGAAGCTTCGACTTTTTCGCGGCTTCGATTAACATCATTTTCTTTACATCGTCTGCATCCTGAATTTCTGCAGTTAATCCACCTCTGATAATCTTCTGCATTTCTTGTTTGTAGTGGATTTTAAATGGTGTCGTTCCACCACGATTGTCAACGTAGTTTGTGTTGATTTTTTCATACTCCCAATTCGTGTTTGTTTCAGACGATTCATAGTTCAGTGGCCACTGCCCTAAGTAAATGGTGGCACGGTATCCAACCGCAAGTGGTGTCGTTTGGATGGCCGACTCATTTAAAATACGAATAAGATCTGGATTTTCGATTTCTACATCAGCACTACTAATAAGCTCTTTTGTGAGCTTACTTGGCTGGAGATAAGGTAAATCCTGAGTTGGGTTCGGATAGGTGTTATCCTGTGAAATGTCTAAAACAGAACTAGGAATTTTGAATTTATTACCTTTTTTACCCTTTGTTTGATCGGTACCTTCCGCCATCACGGTTCCTGCAACTAAACCAAACATCAAAACGACGGTAACTATAAAAAGAAATTTTCGTTTCATAGACGGTACTCCTTTCCTTGGCTTTGTGCTTAGTGTTTTCGAAGATTTTGCAGATTATCCATCCTTTTATTAGTAAATTTTTTAGGCCCACACTATGTGGGTCACAAAGACGGTGCCACAGGAAGTGGCGTTCTTAGTCTTTGATCTTACGCTAGCCTTTCGCTCCTTTTTCCATCCATCTTTCAAAATAAGGGAAAAAGATTTGGATAATCGGCCCTAGTCCGAATGTGACGACCAAGGTTCCAATCCCGATCGGTCCCCCAAACAAAAGGGCAAAAATTAACCCCGTCGCTTCTCCAATTGTTTTTGAAATGCCTACTTTTAGCTTAAAGCGCTTGCTAATGGCAAGCATCAAATTATCGATCGGTGACAACGGGAACTTGGCCTGCAAATAGATGGAGATTCCGAGTCCAGCAATCACAAGTCCTGCCAATAAAACAAGTGACTTCACGATCCATCCTTCAAGGTTCCATTCGTCCAATACAATCAATAACCAAAAATCAATAAAAAATCCAATTAAAATGATGGTTCCAATTGATAAAAATTCTGGCCGTGCACGAAGCAATAGTGCATTTACAAACATGAGAAAAATACCGACAATAATAACCCAGTTGCCGACTGTGAGTCCAATTTTTTCGGACAGCCCGACATTGAGCGCATCCCATGCCGCGGCACCGATATCCGCAATAATCATTAAACTGATTCCCAACGCCAAAATAAATAACCCTATGCAAAAGAAAATGGTTCGTCGTGTTATCATAGATGATCTCCCTATGGTTAATTTGTGAACATTGCATTTCATTATAGTTGACTCGAAAAAAATAATCGATATTTTTTAAACTTTTTAATATTTAGCTGAATATTTTTAATGTTAGGTAAATACTATAAAGTATACCTTACTTGAAGGAGGGATTAGGAGACCATACCTTAAACGACAGGGGGTATGCTATTCGATTGCCGGACGAAGAGTACACTATGAAAGGTATCCCTTAAAAGTACTTAGAAGAATGCAGTAAAAAACCAAACGACTCTGTGTAGATGATGTCTGCACAGAGTCGTTTTTTGTCCTTATAAAAGGTAAAATCCGATCCCCATAATCGCATACGCCGCCAACAATGTGCCACCTTCAAACCAGTTTGTTTCTCCATCATTCGTTAGGGAAATCGTTAAAAATACAGCAGTGATCATCGAAATTAATTCTGGCATCGTGAACACGAGCGCCATTTGTGTATCAAGGAACAATGAAATCAAGACTAAGAGCGGTGCAACAAACATGGCCACCTGTAAGGTTGAGCCAATGGCGATTTCGATGGCAACATTCATTTTATTTTTATAAGCCATCATAATGGCGGAAGCATGCTCGGCTGCATTTCCAACAATTGCGACGATAATAATCCCAATAAAAATTTCACTCCAGCCAAACTTTTGCGCGACGATATCAAAGGTATGAACGAGATTTTCGGATACATACCCGACGGCAACCGTTGACAATGCCAGAACAGTAATCGCCTTCCACTTCCCCCATTCGGGCTCCTCATGCTCTTCATTTTCCTTTTCCACCTGCTGGGAATCCTGCTGGTAAATCCCGCGATGGGAAACAAGCTTAAAGAAAAGGCCTGCTAGATATAACAGGATTAAAATGACCGAAATACCGATACTTAACGTAAATGTATCCTGATCATTCATCTCCATCGAAAAAACTTCAGGAATGACGAAGGCTAGAATAATTGAAAAAATCAGCAGACCCGAGTTATGCCGTGCATCATGGACATTAAATTTCTGTCGCTTATATTTAAAGCCTCCCACTAGAAAGGAAAGACCCGCAACAAGTAAAAGGTTGCCAAGGACTGAACCCGTTAGCGATGCAAGCACAACCGTAAGCAGCCCCGCCTTTAGAGCAAAAATAGAAATAATAAGTTCAACTGCATTTCCAAAGGTTGCGTTTAACAGACCGCCAATTCGCGGTCCGGTAATAATCGCAAGGCTTTCTGTCGCTCTGCCCATAAAACCAGCCAATGCGATAATCGTTAAACAGTAGATAACAAACATGATGACGGCTGGCCAGTGAAGCAGACTTCCAATCACTGATAAGGGCACACCAATTACCACCATAATTAAAAAGATGCGATTCATCGGGACACAACCTTCCTTTTAACCTAAAAAGAACTACGCACAGTATGCGTAGTTTATTATAATCAAAATTCTGTTCCACTATTCTGTTTCTATGGATTCATGATTTCAAAGGTTTCACTAATTTCAATGCTTCCCTTTACCGATTGTGCCATTGGACAATTGCGAGAAGCAACCTCGATCGAACGCTCGATTTTTTGTTCGTTTAAGTCGGTTCCTTTGATAATGTAATGCAGATGAATTTTTTCTACTTTATTCCCTTGGGCCTCGTTTCTTTCAACCTGCGTATTGATGGTGATGTCTTCCACCTGCATTCTCTTTTTTTCGAGAACCTTGCGAAGAGTGCCCCCACTGCAAACAGCAATAGACGATACTAAAAGCTGATAAGGTCTAAACCCATATGCTTCATCCCCGGCAACATGTAACTCCCCATATTCCACATCTGTGTAAAAGCCAACTTCCTTCATTTTAAAAATCATGAAAATCGCCCCCTGTTCATTATGCTACCTTTAGTGTATCAAAACTTACCTTCGATTCAATCATTTCCATTTCCAATCTTAGGTTATTTTTGTATGATTAGAATGGAAATTGAACTGGGGGAGAAACAACATGAAATTGCGGTTTTGGATATTAGTGAGTATAGTGGCTATCTCGGGGTTCAGCCAGGGCATGCTGTTGCCGCTGATTGCTGTTATCTTTGAAAATAGCGGAATGTCATCCACCTTAAATGGATTAAACGCAACCGCTCTTTATATAGGAATCTTATTTGTATCACCTTTTATGGAGTATCCTTTGCGCAAATATGGCTATAAACCTATTATTCTATTTGGGGGATTGCTTGTGGTCGTATCCCTTGCCTTGTTCCCATTATGGCAATCGTTTTGGTTTTGGTTTGTTTTGCGTCTCTTTATCGGAATTGGGGATCACGCCCTGCACTTTGGAACCCAAACATGGATAACCTCATTTTCACCAGAGGAAAAGCGCGGAAGGAACATCTCCTTATACGGATTGTTCTTTGGGCTGGGCTTTGCCACAGGTCCATTAATGACCCCGTTAATCAACATCAATAAAGCATTGCCATTTATCTTGTCTTCTGTCCTTTGTTTAATCGGTTGGTTCTTTTTATTCCTCTTAAAAAATGAGTTTCCGCAAACAGATATGGGTGTGAACTCATTTAAAGAAACGATCAATCGGTTTTCAAAAGCCTGGAAGTATGCATGGGTGGCGTTTTTACCGCCAATGGTCTATGGGTTTTTGGAGTCATCCCTAAACGGAAGCTTCCCTGTGTATGGGTTACGGATTGATTTAAATGTTACGTTTGTATCGATTTTATTAACGTCGTTTGCGCTTGGCAGCATCATCACCCAGCTTCCTTTGGGTATTCTGAGTGACAAATTTGGACGAAGAACTATTTTAACGATTGTACTCTTTATAGGGTTTTTAAGCTTTACAGCTGCTAGCTTCCTAGAACATTCGCATGTTGGACTTTGGCTCTGTATTACGTTTGCGGGAATGGCAGTCGGATCGACATTTTCACTCGGCATCTCTTATATGACAGATTTAATGCCGAAAAATTTACTCCCAACCGGTAACCTTCTTTGCGGAATCTTTTTTAGTATTGGCAGCCTTAGCGGACCATTTATTGGTGGACTATTTATCCAGTACGCCGAAAATATCAGCTTTTTCAATGTCATTGCGACCATTCTCTTTGTCATCTTTATCGTTTTAACTGTTTTTGGTTCGAGAACAGCAACTCAAACGATTGAAAATTAATTTCCTTGCTGGAAGTATTTTTTGTTGTCTAGCTCCAGGTGCCATCGGCTCTATGGTCTAGTCAATCGCTTCGGAAGGTTGCGCTCGTCTTATGCTTGTCGCCTCTGCCAGGACGGCAAGGATTCCAGCGTTAGGCACAGGACGTGCCTGCCCTTAGCTGGAANACCTTGCGCTTTTCTAATTTTCCGGCCTATTTTTCAGAATTTTGTTGACGTTTTTCAGAAAACTGTTATATAATACAATAAATATAAATACACTGTATTAAGACAGATGCAAAAAGACGAAAAAACAATGAAGGAGACGATTGAAATGAGTAGGCAGGAACGCAAAAACATGATGGAGTTTATTGAAAAGGTAAAGGGCATTGATAAGATGGAGCTTATGTATATGACGGATGCAGATATCGAGCATATCTACGACACAACCTATTATCACGTAGAGGAAATTGTGGAATAAAAATGGCGTGGCGGGGAAATTTGTCCGAATGGACCAGTTTTATTTCGAAAAATGCAATTCCTACGGCTAACGCGCAATAATTAAAATTAAAGCGCAATTCCGTCGGGTTATCGCGCAATTATTAATATTAAAGCGCAATTCCAAGATTATGTAATGAAGGGACCACTTAATCAGTGTCTCAAGCCCTCCCTTTGACCAAAAAACTCGCCAAGTGGCGAGTTTTTTATTGTTCATCTTCCCTGTACTCTAAAACATCCCCGGGCTGGCAGTCTAACGCCTTGCAAATCCCTTCTAAAGTGGAAAATCGAACTGCCTTTGCCTTTCCATTTTTTAAAATAGACAGATTGGCCATCGTGATTCCAACTCTCTCAGACAGCTCGGTTACACTCATTTTTCGTTTTGCTAACATGACGTCTATGTTAATAATGATTGCCATTGTTTTCACCTCAAACTGTTAAGTTATTTTCTTCTTGAATGTCGATGGCATTTTTCAATAGTTTTTGAAGAACGGCAGCAAAAACCGAAACGACAAAACAAGCGAAAATAATGACCAATGCAATCAGCAGGACACCAGGTTGACCTGCATCCTGTGAAATCACGAAAAAGAAGCCAATGACATACCATGCACTAATGATGGCCGCACAATATTTAATGAACGATAACGATTTTACCGATTTCCCCGAGAAGGCAGTGTTTTTATCAATATAGCTTAGTAATTTAAAGCCGTGATAGAGCGCAAATAAATACGGGATCAAGGCTGCTTCGATTCCAATTAATAGTGGATATTCCAAATATGCAAACTCCGGATTTTTGACTGCCAAATCGTTTGCTGCCCAAGGTAGCCAATAAATACATAAAGCCAGTACGACGATTCCCATAAAAAAGATCGCTACTTTTAAAAAGAGTGTATTTCCTCGTTCTTTCAGCTTCAAAATTTCCTCCAATATAAGCACCTCACCTATTTTTTTGTCTTTTTGATTAGTGTACATGATAATTTATTGTTTTTCAATAAATAATTATCTTTTTCCACTATAACTATATCTAATTTAAAATAATTATAAAAAGGACTTTTAATATTCGGGTAATATGTTATAATTAATAATAATTATAAGGTAAAAATCACTAAAACGAATTACTGCTATCAACATGATTGCAGTTTTCTTGTTTAAATAGCTTATTGAGTGTGATTCCCTTTCTCAATTACCAAAATGAAGCTGAATATCATTCTCAATTAGGTAGGAATAAATGATTATTTTTCTCAATTAGAAAACGGAGGCGAATGAAATGAGTACAGAAGTAAAAGCTGCTCCAGGGCAACAGCATCTATATAAATCGGAGAAAGAGCCCTCTCCATTCCTTGAAAAAGTAAAGCTTCATGGAGAATTGATTGCCGCTTTAACGAGTGGTGTGTTAATCGCATCTGCATGGACATTAGGTCATTTCGAACAAAATACCGCTTCAATCATTCTGTATCTTCTTGCATTTGTAATTGGTGGTTATGCAAAGGCAAAGGAAGGTATTACAGATACAATCGCGGAAAAAGAATTGAATGTGGAAATGCTGATGATCTTTGCCGCAATCGGCTCTGCCATCATCGGTTACTGGAATGAGGGCGCGATTTTAATCTTCATCTTCGCTCTAAGTGGTGCTTTGGAAACCTATACGATGAACAAAAGCCATAAAGAAATCTCTTCTCTAATGGGACTGCAGCCTGAAGAAGCAACCCTTATTCAAAACGGAGTCGAACAAATTGTACATGTTTCATCCCTTCGAATTGGCGATAGCATTTTAGTTAAGCCTGGCGAGCGCATTCCAGCTGATGGGAAGCTTTTAAAAGGGGATACAAACGTGGACCAAGCGGCGATTACCGGTGAATCGATTCCGGTACAAAAATCCCTTGGTGACGAGGTTTTTGCTGGAACAGTTAACCTTCGCGGCTCGATTACCGTTGAAGTGACAAAGCCAAATGAAGATTCGTTATTTCAAAAAATTATTAAGCTCGTTCAATCGGCGCAGAGTGAAAAATCACCTTCACAGCTTTTCATCGAAAGGTTTGAAGGTAAATATGTAAAATTTGTTTTAATAGCAGTTGGTTTGATGATGTTCCTCCCCCACTTTTTATTAGGTTGGACATGGACGGAGACCTTTTACCGGTCGATGATTTTACTAGTTGTTGCATCTCCATGTGCCCTCGTTGCTTCCATTATGCCAGCAACCCTATCGGCGATTTCAAATGGGGCTAGACGAGGCATTCTTTTTAAAGGCGGTGTACACTTAGAGCAACTTGGTAACCTAAAAGCGATTGCGCTTGATAAAACGGGGACATTAACACGAGGTAAGCCTGTGGTTACAGATGTCATTTTGGCAGATTCAATGGACCAAAACGAATTTTTACAAATCGTGGCTTCAATTGAAAATCAATCTACACATCCATTGGCCGGGGCCATCGTAACACATGTTAAATCGAATGGTCTGGAATTGCTTTTGGTCGATGGAATCGAAGATATGCCGGGATATGGAGTAAAAGCAACAGTTGATAAAACGACTTGGCAAATCGGCAAATCCGATCTTGTCGGGAAGGATGCAGCAGCTGCTTTTAAAAATGGCGTTGCGAAACAATTGGCATCTGAGGGTAAAACGATTGTCTATGTAAAATCAGGTGATCGCATTGCTGGGATTCTTGCACTAAAGGATGTTGTCCGTGAAGATGCCGTTTCAGCTATTTCAGCATTAAAAGACCTTGGAATCTACACGGTTATGCTAACGGGTGATGGTGAAAAAACGGCAGAAGCAATTTCTAAGGAAAGCCATGTTGACCAACATATTGCTGAATGTTTACCAGAAACAAAGGTAACCCACATTAAAGAATTAATTTCCAAATATGATACAGTCGCCATGGTCGGCGATGGGATTAATGATGCGCCCGCTTTAGCAACGGCGAGTGTCGGGATTGCGATGGGTCAAGGAACAGACGTGGCACTTGAAACCGCAGATGTCGTTCTTATGAAAAACGACCTGCCGCGGATTGCCGAAGCCGTCAAGCTTTCAAAACGCATGAATCGGATTATCAAACAAAATGTTATTTTTTCAATCGGTGTGATTATGCTGTTGATTGTATCTAATTTCTTTCAAATCATTGACCTCCCATTTGGTGTCATTGGGCACGAAGGAAGCACCATTCTTGTTATCTTAAACGGGCTTCGATTGTTGAAGTCTTAAAATGAAGTTATTGCCCTTTATTTTTTGGAATTGCGCTTTCGTTGGGTGGAATTGCGCTTTAGCAATAAATAGCACTGTCAAAAGTTTGATTTTACACAAACAAAAACCAGGATTGTTATTAAAACAGCATTCCTGGTTTTTCGTTTTTGATTAGGTTAAAAAAATACTTTAATGATATCCGTTGCTGCCGTTAGCTGAGCTGCTTGTTTTTTGTTTTGGGCTACTTTTCTTTCCCTTTTGTTTTGTGTTGCCATTTTTTTTGGACATAATAAAGGCCTCCTTATATTGTACTTACAACCTCTATTATCTCTCGCTACCTCCTTTTCAATGAAGGTAACTTCCGGTAAAACTACCGTCCGTCCCTGACGCGATGGCAATTTAGAATCGCATTGATTTCTCCACCGATGATGATGATCATCGCCGATAAATAAAACCAAATCATCAGCACTATGATGGCTCCTAGGCTTCCATAAGTCGTGGAGAAATGCCCGAAGCTGTTCACGTAGTATGAAAAAGCGAGGGAAACAAACATCCACCCAAAGGTTGCAAAAAAGGCCCCAGAAATGATCTCCTTAATTTTTAGCCGTCGGTTCGGAGCGACCCAGTACAAAAAAGTAAACACGATAAACAGGATTGTCGCACTCACAATCCAACGAATTCCGTTCCAAATATCTAAAAATTCATCTGACAGGCCAAACGATGAAAACATAAAAACGCCAATTTGTTTTCCGAAGACCGGCAATAACAAAGCAACGATAATGACAATTATCATCCCAAACGTCAATAAAATCGAAATCCCTCTTGTGAAAAAGAAATTCCGTGTTTCCTTGACGTCATAAGCTTTGTTAAACGCCCGAACGACCGCGTTTATTGCATTGGAGGAAGACCATAAAGTACCGATGATCCCAATAGATAACAAACCGCCTTTTTGAGAACCAACAATGAAATTCAAGTTTTCTTCTATCATGTCAACAGTACCCTCTGGTGCGTACTCCCTAACAAACGCCAATACATCTATTTGGGAGAACGGCAAGTACCCAATAAGTGTCACTAGAAAGATTAAAAATGGGAATAGAGAAAGCAAGAAAAAATAGGCAAGCTCTGCTGAAAGACTCCCTATTTCATCCTCCTTATATCGCAAAATTAATTCCTTTATAAACCGCAAATCTAACGTTCGAATTCGGGCCATCTTTTCACCTCTCTATATTATCGTCCCTCATACCTTCCGTTTTATTAGAAATTGCGTCCTTTGTTTCCTTCACTGCTTCAACGATTTCCGGTGTTGTTTCAACGATGTCAGTTACCTTCGAGGTCACAATGCGAACGTCCTCCGCCACCTGCCGGGTAGTTGTAAGTACCGTATTTAATCGGTCCTTCACAAGCTCTGTATATCCCTGTGGATTTTTCATCACATCTGCTGCTTTTCTACTAACTCTCTTACTAGTATGTAAAAACTGCTCTCTTGTTTCCTTATCGAATAAAGAAATCGCTGCTCCAAGGACAGCCCCAATGAACATGCCTTCCACCATTTTATTGCGTTTTGCCATTTAGATTACTCCTTTCCAACTAGATTTTCTTTTTTAATGACGTCTAAAAGACGTTTACAACCGTTGTTCACAAGCTCATACGTTTCATCAAAATTCCCAGTGTAATATGGGTCGGGTACATCTGTAACCTTGCTGTCATCTACAAAATCAAGCAGCCTTTTTATTTGACCCGTTTTTTCTGTCCCGGTCATTTTTTTTAGATTCCCCAGATTGTCAGAGTCCATCGCGATAATATAGTCGAATTGTTCAAGGTCCGCGGACATTACCTTGCGCGCCTTAATTCCTTCAAAGGACACATTATATTGGGTTAAAATGGTTTGTGTGCCTCGGTGTGGCGGATGTCCAATATGCCAGTCTCCAGTACCCGCTGAATCCACTTGAATTTCACCAGTGAGTCCGTCTTTTTTAACCATATCCCGAAAAATAGCCTCCGCCATTGGTGATCTGCAAATATTCCCTAAACACACGAATATTACTTTTATCATTATGTAGATTCTCCTTTATGTTATATTTTTCCGTTGTATGCCATATTAAATAATAACAGAAACATGATACAATAAGAATACAATGAAAATTGAAAGGATGAAAACATGGATCTCTCACAAAAGTCGGTCGAGAATGTAGAGTTTATGATCGAAAAAATCAAAGAAAAGCTTAAAGTTCTAAACATTGGTGCCATTAAGCCCTCTCATTTTGATGAAGAATTGTATGAGGAATTAAAAGACATCTACGACCTCACCATGAAAAAGAACTCATTCAGCCCAAACGAAATGCAAGCGCTCGTCGAAGAACTCGGCAGCTTACGCAAGAATAGATAGTACATATTAAGCTGGCGGCCATTGCGGCCGCTTTTTTTGTTTTGTTTTGGACAGTGGGATGGGGGAATTGGACGCATATTTTCGCATAGTGACGCAAATATCCAAGAATCGACGCATATCTCCTTGAAGTGACGCATATATCCGAAAATCGACGCATATCCGCCCGCGACAACGTATCCCCCGACGAAAACCCAATTACTCAATTTCAAAATTTCAGTCAATAACTCTTTCTTCCAGCATATACGTATAGAAAGGGGCATATTGTTCTGGGACATGTTCGTTTTGTCTGGTTTCCTGCATAATGCAATGCTCTATCTGAAGGAGGGAATACACTTGCTAGGTCTATGGCTAACGCTCATTGGAATTGCTGTGTTATATTTTGTCTCCGCTGGATTCTGGTTTTACTTTGTCGCATCATCGATGGATAATGACGACTCTAAACGAATTGACCCGTTACCAACAGATCGAGATTTTTAAAAAAGCCACACCCAACGATAGGCATGGCTCTCACAGTGTAGGCGAAACGCCTACACTTTTTTATTTCTAATCAAATATGCCTTGGCATATTTGCGCCCGATTTTTAGGCCCACACGATGTGGGTCATAAAGACGTTGCCACAGGATGTGGCGTTCTTAGTCTTTGATCTTACTGCTCGAAAAATTTCCTCTGAAAAATCGTGGCATCCGCCGGAGGCTTAACTTTATTCTCCAGGGTCTAGACCCTGGAGAATAAAGTTAAATGAAACACGACTGATTCATACGGACGTAAGCTGAGCCCATTTGAAAGATCAGTTTGTGAATCTTCGTAGTTGGAAATGAGTAAATCTGTTGTGTATTTTTCAATTCCAATACTTTCCGGAACCTCAAACGAAGCTTCCGTCCCGTAAAAATTATTGACAACGAGGAGTTTCTCGTTTTCCCCGTTTCTAACATATGCAAAGATTTGCGGGTCTTCCTCAAGTAATAGCTCGTAATCACCGTATGTGATAATATCGTATTCCTTGCGGAGCCTAATCAATTTTTGGTAATGATAAAAGACCGAGTTTTTGTCCTCTAATGCATTTTCTGCGTTAATGGTTTTGTAATTGGCAGCAACATTAATCCACGGTGTCCCGCTTGTGAAGCCGGCATGCTCAGAAGCATTCCACTGAACGGGCGTGCGTGAATTATCCCGCGATTTATGTTTCAAAATCTCGATGACTTGTTCGTTGCTCATACCTTGTTCATTTTTAATAGTATAGATATTTAGTGACTCGACATCACGATATTCAGAGATATCCTCGAATTTCGGATTGGTCATTCCGATTTCCTCACCTTGATAAATATAAGGTGTTCCTTGCATCATATGGATTGTTGTCGCAAGCATCTTCGCTGATTCTGTTACATATTTGCCATCATCACCATATCTCGATACAATGCGAGGCTGGTCATGGTTGCACCAAAATAGCGCATTCCAGCCCCCGCCCTTGTGCATTTCTACCTGCCACGTTGAGAGAATTCTTTTTAACTCATGGAAGTCAAAATCCGCAACTGTCCACTTATCCCCGTTTGGGTAATCTACTTTTAAATGGTGAAAATTAAAGGTCATACTAAGTTCTTCACGATCAGGGTTCGAATAATTAATACAATCGTCAATTGTCGTTGAGGACATTTCCCCAACCGTCAAACTATCGTATTTTGAAAATACGTTTTGATTCATTTCGTGCATGAACTCGTGGACGCGAGGGCCGTCTGTATAAAATCTTCGTCCGTCACCATGAGGCGGTACCGAACCATCATCATCAGGGAAGTGCTGGTCTTTTGAAATTAAATTGATGACATCAAGACGGAAGCCATCTACTCCTTTTTCAAACCAAAAAGTCATCATATCATAGACTCTTTTGCGAACTTCTTCGTTTTCCCAATTCAGATCGGCTTGAGTCACATCAAAAAGATGGAGGTAGTATTGACCTGTTTTTTCATCATACTTCCAAGCATTTCCTCCAAATTTAGATTGCCAATTATTTGGTTCTTGGCCGTCTTTTGGATCCTTCCAAATATAAAAGTCCCGAAATGGATTTTCCTTTGACTCACGGGATTGCTTAAACCATTCGTTTTCAGTTGATGTATGGTTAACAACGATGTCCATAATAAGTTTGATGCCACGGGAATGAGCTCCTTCGAGCAGGCGATCAAAATCCTCCATCGTGCCATACTCTTCTTGAATTGCAAAATAATCACTAATATCGTACCCGTTATCGCGCTGCGGGGATTTATAAATTGGGGTTAACCAAATAACATCAATACCTAATGCTTTCAAGTAATCGAGTTTTTCAATGATCCCTTGAAGGTCACCAACACCATTTCCAGTTGTATCATTAAAACTCTTTGGATAAATTTGATATACGACAGACTTTCTCCACCAAGGCTGTTTCAACTGCTACACCACCATAAAATGTAATTATTCTTGTAGTATTTCATAAATAAAGAATCTTATTTATAGTAGTAGTTTAACTTGTATATACAAGTTGGTCAAATTTAATAAAAGTGCGTGATCGCCATCCGAATTCGGCGGGTGCAGGCACCTTGGTGTTGTGGATCCTCATTTACAGCCACTATTTCCGAAATACTGCCACTATCTGAGATTTACTGTCACTATCCATTTTTCGTGTTCATTTCTCCGCTTCCCGCTCCAACACTTCCTTCAGTACAACCGCCTGGTTATGTACTTCATCCTTCGCCCCAAAAAGGAGCGTCACTTTTTCTTCCCCAATCATGCGCAGTAATTCCTCAATCGCTGCCTTTTTCTCTTCATCTTCTGTTAATTCTTTTATGTAATGCTCTTTAAACTCCTCAAATCGTTCGGGTTTGTGGTTGAATTCCTTGCGAAGCACTACGCTTGGGGCGATTTCTTTCATCCATAAATCAAGTTGGGCTTTATCCTTTGAAATGCCTCGTGGCCAGATGCGGTCCACTAATATCCGTTTTCCGTCTTCCTTACTTGCTGGTTCATAAATTCGCTTTAACACGATCATTTTCCACTTTCCTTTCTAAAAAAAAGGGCAAAACATATTGTTTTGGCCCCTTCCACATTATTTAAACTTATTATGCATTTTCATCTGATAGTCTTTGAAAGCCGTAGTGTGTGAGGTCTTTCTATTTTTCAAAATTTGGTTTAAGCGAAATTGTTTTTCGTTTAATTTCTTCTGATAGATGACGCGTTGAGCTTCATCCTCACAATTATCAAGAAGATTCTCGATGGTGAGCAGCTCTTTTTTAATTTCAGTTTCATCATTAATGAATCCTGAATTTTTCATAACGCGATATGCCATACGAAGATCCTCAGGAATCGCAGAATCATCATCAAGCTTAAGCGGCTTGCCGAAACCTGGCAGATTATCAAATTCTCCATCCTTATAGGCCTTGCGAATTTTATCCTCCGACACAATACTTGAGAAATCCATGTCACGCCCTCCTTTTTTTGGAGTGTTTCATCTATTACTATTTTACGGGTATTTTGAACAAAATGCCATTCTCCTCATATATTTCTCCTATATTTCATTTTTTACAATATGACAACAACCCCCAAAAATCGACATATTATTATGAAAGCTATAGGGTGAAGTGGGTTAAAATGACTACTCATGAATTTTAATAATAGTAGCTAAAAATGTTTCGGAAAATCATTTTAAGGCTATTAGACATATAACCTTAAATTTTAGAAGGATGGAGATAAAAATGTTTTCAAACGTAGAAATTGGAATTGATTTAGGAACTGCAAATATTCTTGTATACAGTAAAAATAAAGGTGTCATCATTAATGAGCCTTCCGTTGTGGCGATCGACACTGAAAATAACAAAGTCGTGGCGGTTGGGACCGATGCAAAAAGAATGATTGGAAAAACACCTGAAAAAATAGTGGCGATTCGTCCCTTACGTAAAGGTGTAATCGCGGACTTCAATGTGACGGCTGACATGCTACGACATATTATGAAAAAAGTGAGCCAAAAAACGGGTTATTCGCTCCGCAAACCCAATGTTGTCGTCTGTACTCCATCTGGGTCAACATCCGTTGAAAGACGCGCCATCCAGGATGCGATAAGACAATGTGGTGCTAAGCAGGTGTATTTAATTGAAGAACCAGTCGCGGCTGCAGTTGGCTCAGACTTACCAGTTGATGAGCCGGTTGCGAACGTAATTGTTGATATCGGCGGCGGAAACACGGAAGTTGCGATTATTTCCTTTGGCGGAGTTGTAACGTGCAACTCCGTTCGAATCGGTGGTGACCAATTCGATGATGATATCATTCAATATGTACGAAAAAGATACAATGTTTTGATCGGGGAACATACCGCCGAACAGGTTAAATTTGAAATCGGCTTTGCCCTTGTTGAGCATGAAACCAGAACAATGGAAATTCGCGGACGTGACCTTGTCACTGGTCTTCCAAAAACCATTTCATTACGTTCAACCGAGGTTCAAGAAACATTAAAAGAATCCTTACTGCATATTTTGGAAGCAATCCGTGCTACCCTAGAAGATTGCCCACCTGAATTAAGTGGTGATATTGTAGATCGCGGGGTTATTTTAACAGGCGGAGGCGCATTATTAAATGGCATGCAGGAGTGGCTCAGCCAAGAAATTTTCGTTCCCGTACATCTTGCTCCAAACCCGCTAGAATCAGTAGCCATCGGAACAGGACGTTCACTAAGCATCATCGAAAAGCTTCATAAAATTGCAAAATAAGGGAACCAGGGGGACGGTTCTACTGGTTCCCAGTGCCTGTTCTATCATAAAAGGAACCACAGGAAACCGTCCCTTTGGTTCCTTTTATGGAGCTTTTTTTAAATACGTGATTAATGCCTCCAGCAATGTATCAATTTCTTCTTGAATTCGTGCATGCATTGGAATTTCGGGAATGTCGAAGCTTTCAAGCAATTGCTGTTGTTCGATTGATTGGGCCATTGTCTCGAAAATGTATAAAAATTGGGCAATCTCTCCTCTTGTTAACGGTCGATTCCTTGCTTTAGCTTCGAGAAAGTATCCAAGGTGTTCCATTGAAAAAATTGCCGGTGACAAGAGACTTAGTGAAGCAATATTATTTGGAATTTCTCCAAGCGCTGCTCCGTAAACCGTGCGTAAATTATTTAAGTTGGTTCTCATTTTATTTTTAAGATGGTTGTCATTTATATTCGCATTGTTATTTGAAAAGGTATTATAAAATAACTGTGATTGGCTGCGAATGGTTTTGGACATCAAATGAGGGATTCGACTTGAAGCCGATTGACGCCCCACTAACAATACGCCTATAATCCCAATGATACATCCGATGATTACATCCGTGATTCGAGCCGTTGCAAAATACGGCAAATCACGAAGCTTTGTAGTGCTTTCCGCGATTAATATCGCATTTGGCGTAATAAACGTAACGGCAAGTGCGTAGTTTCGTACCATTAATGATTCTGTAAAAAAATTAAACATAGCAATCAATAGTGCAACAATGATTGGTGCTGGCCCGAGTGATAGAATAATCCCAGCAACCAAGATACCAACCAGTGTGCCGATTGACCGCTGAATCGAACGGTGAAATGTACTGATAATCGTGGAACCAAGCATAACAGAACCACAAGAAACTGGAATCCAATAGGAGCGCTCAAATTCAAAAGAAAAGGCGATCATTGCTGCGATTCCGAGCACAACTGCATAGCGCAATGAGGTTAAAAAAACGACTGAGTTTTTATCAAATGCGTCCAATAATTTCTTTGCAACCGAATGCTTCATAAAATGAATTTCTTGGTCAACAACTGGTACGGATTCTTGTATCACGTCAACTGCGCTTACTATTTTTTTATACAAATGCTGTTCGAACCCTTCTAATGTTACATCGGGAACCTTTATTTCCTTGCTTTGACTTTTTTGGATGAGGGATTGTGTAATTTGGTTTAATAATTCAATTATTTCAGGTGCGATTCCGATTTTTCCAAGAGACTCAAGTTCCAATATATCGCCCCAAATTGAGTGGGCTTTGTTTTTCAATATAAATAATCGTTTAAAAAACTCTGAACTTCGCCACGAGATATATCCAGACGAAAGTGTTGTTTCAACATTTTTCAATGAGAACAAGGTGCTTTCCTTTAATTCATCAAATCTTGATGTCCCAATTGCTCTCGCTAATTTCGTTAGTTCAGCATAAATATGATGTATCGCTCTTTTCTCTGGTTCGTATGGATCGGAAAACCACCCAACCATCGCAACAATCCACGAAACCATTCCACCTATTAAAACAAGTGAAGCACGCATTAACGCAGCATTAGGATCAATTTCCATCGCATATGTCATGGCAAAAATAATGACAAAAAAAATAGATGCTGGGCCCTGAATTTTCAAGGCACCGAAAATGAATGTACCGAACCCGCCAATTAATCCTAAAAGAAGTGCAAATAGAAAGGGTGAGGCGGCAGTAAGTGTGCCGAGGCCCATTGCCGCAGCTAATCCAAGCGCCACTAAAAACACCTTTTTTGCACGATGTTTATAAGGATCATTGAACACGTACAGATAGGAGAAGCCGCCGATTCCAGCCATTAGCCCATATTGAAAATTCCCGAGCATAATGCCAATCATCACAGGAAATGAGGAACAGATTGCTGCTCCAACCGCCCTTCGCATCGGAAAAGGCGTCTTTTGAATTTTAAACGCATCCTTAACAATCGACGACGACATCCACATTCCTTCTCTCTTGGAACCAGGGGGACGGTTCTCGTGGTCCCCCTTAAATCTGATTTAACAAAAAGGAACCACAAGAACCGTCCCTATGGTCCCTTTGGTTCCTCTTAGCTTTAGCTGTAGGATTGCCAAGTATGTAATTGGAAAAGGCCAAATCGTTAAGTGATTTGGCCTCGAAATTGACATTATGCTGTTTGTTGTAATTTTTCTCTTTTTGCTTGGATTTTTTTGTTTTTAAAGTATCCAAGTCCTAATATTAAAACAGTTAAAACCGCTGCGATTAGATAGGTGACTGGTCCATGTTCGATATGAAGGAAGTTTGTAAATCCTTTATCTTTCATTATCATTTCACCTGCAGTCCAAGCAAGTATACCTGCGCCAACATAAGCAATCCAAGCATATTTGTTCATGGCTTTTACAATAAATTTAGAACCAAAGATCATAATTGGAATACTTACTGCAACACCAAGCGCAATCATGCCAATGTGGCCATCGGCAGCACCTGCAACCGCAACAACATTATCAAGACTCATTACTGCATCTGCCATAATAATTGTCCCAATGGCTGACATAATACCTGTTGATGATTTCACATGTGCTTCTCCCTCATCTTCAACCAATACCTTGTAGGCGATGAAAAGAAGCAGTGCCCCACCAACTAGGTTCACATATGGAATTTTTAATAAGTAAACAATGATGGCTGCGAATAATATACGTAAAATAACAGCCCCAGCTGTTCCCCAAAAGATTGCTTTATTTTGCTGATCTTTTGGAAGGTTTCTAGTTGCCATCGCGATTACAACAGCATTGTCTCCAGATAAAATAATATCAATTGCAATGATTTTTAATAAGGCGATTGTCGCTCCTGAAGAGATAGCTAGTCCAAGAATAGTTAGCATATCCATAGGGTAATTCCCCCTTAATTAATATTGTAAAATAGTTAAATTTTAATTACATAATCTAGCATACTCCTATTTTTTGTCACTTTCAAAGAATCTTGCTTACAAAACCGCCACAATTATCCATCCGATTATTTTTAAAATTGCACATAGTATCGTAATATAATTACCTTGACATAACACCATTTAGTTTCATATAATCAAAATACAAAACCAAATGGTTTTACTTTGAACTTTAAAAGGAGAATGATTATGGCAACTGTACCTGATATAAAACAAACTGTATTCATTGAAGCACCGATTCAAAAAGTATGGGATCTTGTGTCGACTGGCGAGGCTATCGGAACATGGTTTATGCCAAATGATTTAGTCGCCGAGGAAGGACACGAATTTCATATTCAATCTCCATTTGGACCTTCTCCATGTAAGGTATTAGAGGTTGAGCCACCACACCGCCTTACTTTTTCTTGGGATACTGAAGGCTGGTTTGTAGAGTTTCTGTTAAAAGAAATTGACGGAAAAACCGAGTTCACTCTCATTCACGGCGGCTGGAAGGATTCCGAAGAAATCGTTGGAAAAGCAAATCGAACAGCTGCTGAAGTTCGTGAAATAATGAATGGCGGTTGGGAAGGAATCGTACAAAAGCTTCGTCGGGTGGCGACAAACGAGTGAGTGAAACTGCTGGGAAATATGATGTCTTCCAAGCAATTGCGGATCCGACACGCAGAGAGGTACTGCGCTTACTTTCGAAAAAAGAATTGCCTATTTCGGAAATCACCAGTCATTTTTCAATGAGCCGGACGGCTGTAGCAAAGCATCTTCACATTCTTTCAGAGGCGAATTTGGTCAGCGGCAAGAAAGTGGGTAGAGAAAAACGCTATCGCCTCCAGCCTGAGTCCTTTTCAGATCTGCGTGAATGGCTTGCGTATTTCGACCAGTTCTGGAGCAACAAGCTATCGGTATTAAAGCATATCGCTGAGAATGGTTCAGATGGTGGTGGGCTAAAAGTGGTGAAGGGGTCTGATTCGGATGGGGAGTAGGTTGGAAGTAGTACCTTACGCGCGGATCCGGTCTTCGTTTAGGACTTCATAAGCCCGATAAAGGACTTTTTGCGCGGGCTCAAGCTTCGTTTAGGTCTTCATAAACCCAATGAAGACCTTTTCGGGCAGGCTCAAGCTTCGTTTAGGTCTTCATAAGCCCGATGAAGACCTTTTCGGGCAGGCTCAAGCTTCGTTCAGGTCTTCATAAACCCAATGAAGACCTTTTCAGGCGGGTTCTAGCTTCGTTCGGGTCTTCATTACCCCGATGAAGACCTTTTCGGGCAGGCTCAAGCTTCGTTCCGGTCTTCATAAACCCGATGAAGACCGGAATCCTTTCATTCCAACTCAGTTTAGGTCTTCATAAACCCAGAAAACCTTGCCCCAACCAACTCCCCCCCCGTGCAAAAAGGTCCTCATGCGAGATGAAGACCTTCTTCTATGATAGGCAATGATATTTCAACGGTTGTTCCTTGGTTTACGGCACTATCGATTGTCATTTGGCCACCGTGATCTTGGATGATGGTTTGGCAAATCATTAAGCCGAGTCCGGTTCCTTTTTCCTTTGTGGTAAAGAACGCCTTGCCAATTCTCGGTAGCTTATCCGCCGGTATTCCAACCCCATTGTCAGCAATCCGAATCATCGCATGGCCTCCTTTTGGATACAGTGAAATATCGATGAGTCCCCCATTTTCCATCGCTTCAATGCTATTTTTCAAGATATTAATAAAAACTTGCTTGAGCTTATTTTCCTCACAATGGATGAACTTGCCTTTCAGGTCATCATGATAGGTCGTCTTAATATGGATATTATGGAGAATCGCCTGGGTGTCTAACAAAAACACAACCTCATTAAGCACATTTGTTATTTGTTGCTTTCGCAATTGAAGTTTCTTCGGCTTTGCGAGCAACAGCATCTCATCGACAATCGTATTAATCCGATCAATTTCAGACACCATAATCTCGGAATAGGCGTTCGTTTTTTCATTCTGCAAAAGCTGTGCAAAACCTTTTAAGCTTGTGAGAGGATTCCGAATTTCGTGTGCGATACCTGCAGCCATCTCCCCCACTATTGAAAGCTTATCGTTTTGTTGAATGAGTTCCTGACCTTTTTTCAACTCCGTAATGTCACGGACGACTATATATTGGCAGCTTTCTCCTTGATACGTAATCGGCATCCATTTTATCTCTACATCTATCACCCCCAATAGAGGATGATCAATTTTTCCCTCTGTAATCCTTTTAAATTTATGTCCTTTTTCAATTTTCCTAGTCGTGTTTTCAGAATCGTACTGAATAAAATCACTCAGTGAATGCCCGACAATTGAATTCTCATCATCAGCGCCAATTAGATATTTCCCCGTATCATTGATGTAGATGATTTCCCCTTTACGCATAAGCAAAATCGCATATGGGGCATTTTCGACAAGAAAGCGGAACCCTCGATTTTTTCGTGATTCAAAAATGGATAAGATTGAAGCAATGAGAGCAATCAGTAAAAGATAGGGCTCCCATTGATTCATGAGTCCGACATAAAAGATTTGACCTAAAATCAACGTCAGACAACAAAGAAAAACTGCAAAATTTAACACCTTCCATCTTCTATTTCCCATTTTCCCCCAACCTTTTTCTCTATTTTTACAAAAAAAGACCTAACTTCATAATCGAAGCTAGGCCATGACGAAGGCTTGTCCCTGGTGAACATCCTCACATTTACCATTATTTCAATATAAAACAGATTAAGCTGTTATCTAATTTAAAATCCCAGTCAACAAATATATCCGTTACCGCTTGCTCAAATATCTGATCAAATTTTCCGTAGCGGTGCAGGTAACTTTTTTCAAGATCGTCCTTCGTAAAATGGAGCTCTTTCTCAAAACCTGCCTCGATTAACGCCTTTTCAATCGGAACCAAGATTCCTTCACGTTTCACGATGAAAATCTTCGAAGAAATTTGAAAACTATATGTTTCCTGAGGTGTCTTTTCAACCAAATAGCTAATTCGAGCGACTTCAGCTTCAAGAAGTGAAAAATTAATTGTCTGATTTTTTTCCATTGGGATTAAAGAATCATCCAATTCTGCAATAATGATGCCTGTGTTATTTTGAAAGTTCCAATCATCAAAAAAGTTCCTTACCTCTGTTTCAAGAGTCACTTGGAAGACACCTTTTAATTCAGCTAAAATACTTTTGATGACGACATCCCTTGCATGATCCACCTGAACATGCTGATTCTCCTGTAACAGAACCTCTTCCATCGGAGAGACAAAGCCGCGGATTTGCAAGACTAAGAAGTGATCGGCTGTTGCCGCAAAACAGGACTCAGGTCCCCGTCCAAATTTATTTCGAAGGACTTTACTTGTGTAACTGCTTATGTATTTTAATTTTTCCTGTACATTCAATTGATTCCCACCCTTAGGGAATTCACCACAATAACCAATGACCTCTAATTCATCAGCCTTAATTATTGTAGCACCGTTTCCCTTTCATTTCCATATCTACCATATAGTTTGTCAACTTTGGTGGGAATTATGAACATTACTTACAATAAAAAATTTTATAGCTTTCATCTATTTCGTAATTCCAAATCATAAAAATATCACGTATTTCATTTTTGATGATTTTGTTAAAACGATATATATTAGCATCGTATCTTTTTCGGATTTTATTTTCTCTTTCCTCAAGGATGTGCCTTCCTTTTTCGATTAGCATTCTTTCAATCGGCAGTAAGTAACCGGCACATCTAATGATATAAATCGTGTCGCCAATCTTTGTAAAATCTAGCTCATTTGGCTGATATTGATAAAATTCGCTTTGCTTACTGATTTCGTTTCGAAGCAACATAAATTCAAGCGAGTTTTCCATTTCGACCTTCTGTTCGGTATTCACTACGCCAAGCAAAGTCCCGGTGTTTTTTTGAAAGTTCCAGTCCTGGTAAAGATGGATAATTCGTTTATTACATATTTCCTCTAACGTTTCCTGTATTGGGTCTAAAAGGTCTTCCATGATGTTTTTTCGAATCTTATCAGCAGTTGCACAATCCTCTTTCGTTACAAGTTCATATTCAATTTTTGTCATAAACTTTTTAATATGAACGACAATATATTGGTCCGAAACCGTTGTATAACAGGTTTCGGGTCCTTTTCCAAACTTAGATTTTATTAGTTTACTAACATAGCTGCTGATATGCGTTAATTCTTCCTGTTTTGTAATGTTACTCCCCGACATGCTACCATAATCCTCCTAAAACACAATAAAAAATGGCCTAACCTCTACGCAAATAGAAGCTAGGCCATGGTAAGACTTATTCGTATTCTACCATTTACCAATCTTTATAAAATGAATTTTAAATTTTACGAGTCAAATTACTAATATGATAGGTGATTAATGACAGCTAGACATTAACCTTGCTCATTATATCACGAGGTTGCTATTAAAACAAACAAGTTGAATTACGCTGCTGTATGCAAGAACTTTGTTGAAATCACGGAGACGCCAATTTTTCTGCAGATGGTGACGTAATGCATTAAAGCAAGTAAGACAGCACCCATGTTCATACCGATGATGATTCCCTCCATTTGCAGTGTCTGCAGAGAACCTAAGGTGAACATAATCGCGAAAGATATAACAGTTGACCATACATTGTGGATGAATGCATCCTTCACTAATCCTAGCCCGATTAAGTATGCCTGCATTGGGATTAGGAAGAAATGGAATAAGAAATATGGCCACAGCATTTGCAAATAGATAGTTGCTGCTGCTGATTCAAAGAATATCTGGGTGAGCGGTTCCGCGAAATAATAAAAAATCACACAGGCTGGGATTCCGTACAAGAAAGTCATTCTCATCACCTGTTTAAGCAGGTTTTGCAGCAGCGGCATATCCCGCTTGGAATAAGCTTCAGACACCGTTGGAATTAACACAATGAGCAATGAATGTGCGATGAACGCCGGGAAAAAACCAATCGTTAAGGCGACCCCTGTCATCAATCCAAAATGTTCGGTCGCTACTGCTGTCGTCATTCCCGCTTTTAAAAGAGCCGCCTTGATTAGAAAGGGTTGCACGGCATGTGAAATGGCATGAAAAATTCGCATCCCGGTTGTCGGTAAGGAAACAGCAAGAAGGTTTCGCCTGACAGCACGCCCGCTTAACGATGATGCCGGTTTTTGACCCAATTTGCGATAGTGAATGATATATTCAAAACCTAAATAGCCAAATACGATCAAATCACTTGCGACAAGGGTACATAGGGCAATTAAGATAGAAGTATGAATCTCAAATTCAAGCAATTGATAAATGAATACTAGCAAAATTAATTGCACGGCCTTACGCAGGAAGTTCGCGAAGGCAATGCGTCCCATTGATTGAATCCCCATAAAATAACCCCTGGCAATCGATAAAAATGAAACAATCGGGATAAATATGATGACTAACCACTTCACAAAGGGATGGTAATCATCGAACAACGGAATGACCGGTAAAATGACAAATGCTAAGGAAATAATAATCGCTGAAAACACTGTTGTTAAAACGGTCGCATGCTTGAGCATGCTGCGGTGATACCTGTCCTCTTTTTCGGCAATGAATTTTGAGATGGATACAGGCAGCTCCAGACTTGCCAAAATGACAACTAAAAAAATGGATGGCAAAATGGTCATATATAATCCCATTCCATGCCCGCCGAGTTCCTTCGCTAGAACGAGATTGATAAAAAATTCAACACATTCTCCGATAAATGCTGCAATAACCAGTAACAATGTCCCTTTAAAAAATGTCTTCATCACGAAAGCCCCTTACTCTTTATTTCAATACTTATTCATATGAGACAAGTCCGTGGATTATTTGACGAAAAGAAAATTTTTACTGCACTACTAAAAAAGTACCCTTTCCAACCCCCTGATTTCTCGTTTATAATCGGTATATGTGTGTTGAACCATGGGGACGGTTCTACTGGTCCCTATCGGTCTTAATTTTCAGAAATTATGGAACCACGGGAACCGTCCCCCTGGTCCCTAGAAAAAGGTGTAAATAGATGAGTATATTAACGGTTTCGAATGTGAGTCACGGTTTTGGTGATCGTGCGATTTTTAATGATGTTTCGTTTCGTCTTTTAAAGGGTGAGCATATCGGGTTAATTGGAGCGAATGGTGAAGGGAAATCAACCTTCATGAATATCATCACTGGGAAGCTTGAGCCTGATGCAGGTAAGATTGAATGGTCAAAAAACGTCCGCGTTGGGTATCTTGATCAGCATACTGTACTTCAACAGGGAATGACGATTCGTGATGTGTTGAACAGTGCCTTCAAGTATCTGTTTGATATGGAAGCAGAAATGAATGAACTTTATGGGAAAATGGGTGACGTCACTCCTGAGGAGCTTGAAAAAATGCTCGAGGATGTTGGAATTATTCAGGATACCCTTACAAACAATGACTTTTACGTGATTGACGCAAGGGTCGATGAGATTGCTCGTGGATTGGGACTTGACGAAATCGGCCTTGAACGTGATGTTCAGGATCTTAGCGGCGGTCAACGTACAAAGGTCCTGCTTGCAAAGCTTTTATTGGAAAAACCAGATATTCTATTACTGGATGAGCCGACGAACTACTTGGATGAGCAGCACATCATCTGGTTAAAACGTTATCTGCAAGACTACGAAAATGCGTTTATCCTGATTTCGCATGATATCCCATTTTTAAATAGTGTCATCAATCTCATCTATCATATGGAAAATCAAGAGCTTAATCGCTATGTTGGTGATTATGATAACTTCCAAAAGGTATATGAAGTGAAAAAGCAGCAGTTGGAGTCTGCCTATAAAAAGCAGCAGCAGGAAATTTCTGAGCTTAAGGACTTCGTTGCCCGTAACAAGGCGCGTGTGTCTACAAGAAACATGGCAATGTCACGTCAGAAGAAACTCGATAAAATGGACGTAATCGAGTTGGCAAAAGAAAAGCCGAAGCCAGAATTTAATTTTAGAATAGGAAAAACATCAAGTAAGCTTATTTTTGAAACGAAGGATCTCGTCATCGGATATGATGATCCACTATCAAAGCCGCTGAACCTCCGCATGGAGAGAGGCCAAAAGATTGCGTTGGTTGGGGCAAACGGAATCGGGAAAACAACTCTGCTCCGAAGCATCCTTGGTATGAACCAACCTCTTTCCGGAACAGTGGAGCTTGGTGAAAACCAAGAAATTGGCTATTTCGAACAAGAGATGAAAAAAGCTAACTATAATACATGTATTGAAGAAATTTGGAGTGAATTTCCTTCCTTTAACCAATATGAAGTTCGGGCTGCACTTGCGAAATGTGGTCTTACGACAAAGCATATTGAAAGTAAGGTTGAAGTATTAAGTGGTGGAGAAAAAGCAAAGGTACGTCTTTGTAAGCTAATCAATAAAGACACAAACATCCTTCTTCTTGACGAGCCGACAAACCACCTTGATGTTGATGCGAAGGATGAGCTAAAACGCGCCCTTAAAGAATACAGAGGAAGCATGATTCTCATCTGCCACGAGCCGGAATTTTATCAAGATGTCGTGACTGATGTATGGAATGTTGAATCTTGGACAACTAAAGTCATCTAAATAGAAAAACGCATGGTGCCCTGCAGTTGAACGTCTACTTACGGTTGCCACGTCCTGTGGCTAACGTTGACGTCAGCACTTCCTGTGCAAATCCGCAAGCCGAAACACCTGGAGCCAGACAGCAAAAATACGCAAAACACGCTATTCAATCCGTGTTTTGCGTTTTTTCATATAAATCTTCATCGACTTTATCAAGCATAAAGTTAGTGACGTCGGTCCCGAAAAAATGCAGCCGGTGCAATGGACGAGTCATGGATACGTACAGAAGTTTGATATCTATTTCATTGTTATAAAACTTTTCCTCATTTGAATAGACAATCACGGCATCAAATTCTAAGCCCTTCGACAAATGGGAGCTAACAATTACGACTTCTTCCTTATTAATCTCTTCATTTTCTTTTAAAAGCTGCACTGGAAGGTCACTGTATTTTTTAAAGACCCTCGCTAGCTTCTGACACTCTGTATTTGTCTTTCCGATGATTGCTATTGTTTTCATATTTTCATCGTAAAGTTTCGTTATAACTTCAGTAAGTGCCATCACCGTTTCCTTTTCCGCCCCGCTAATTTGATGAAAAGCAGGTTTTTCCCCGTGGCGAACAACGGGCTCTACCATTGGTAAATCCAGCTTCAGCAGCTTAAGCAATTGGTTTGCCACATTCATAATTTCAATTGTAGTCCGGTAGCTTTTTTGTAAGGTTTTATAGATGGCTCTTGGAAAGATTTTATCAAGAACCGGTGCCCAATTGTTTATCCCCCGATAGGAATGGATTCCCTGAGCTAAATCGCCCACAATCGTAAACATATCCGTTTCAAGTGCTATTTTTAATGATGCTAACTGAAAATAGCTATAATCCTGTGCCTCATCAATGACAACATTGCGCGCCTTTAATTCCTGCTTCACTCCGTAAAGCCTCGCCTTCAAATAAAGGAGACTCGCTAAATCCTCAAGCTCATATTGCTTTGTTTTTTTGTGCTGATTTTGGAAGTCCATAAAAAATTGAATTTGCTCATCAGTCAAGAACCCGGATGCATAGGTAGGAAAAAGATCCGACACAAACCTTTGAAAATAATAGAACACGTCATGGTGTGGCAGCTTTTTTATATACGTATTAACAGCTGTGCGTGATTGCTTAGTAATTTCTTCGATAAGTTCTGCTTTTTTATCAAGGGCTTTCGTCACATAACGGCGACGTTTTTCCTGGTCAATTTCCGTTTTAAACAACACATTATCAAGCTTATCATCATAAAATTTCGTAATCTTATGAAGCATGTTCTTCTTTTGCAAACGGACTGTATTTTGGAGTACCTTTTTCACCTTATCTATCCGCTTATAATAAGGGAGATAACGATATTCATAGGTCATTAAATGATGGATATCTCTTGCTTTGTATAGACGAAACTTCGAGACAAAGAAGTCCTCCTGCGGCAGCAATGAGCTTAATATATCCTCCACATAATGCTCCAGCATATCCCGGTACTCGAGTGAACCTTTAAATGCCGAAATCCACTTAATCATATCAGGGTTTTCAAATTCATCATGGATAAAGCCAAGCAGCTTTGCTTCTGGCTTTGTCAGCTTAATCGGTTTTCCAAGGCACTTTTTTACAAAATCAACATAGGTCGTCTGCAGGATATGATCAACGCCCAACTCTGGGAGCACTTCCGAAATATAATCAATGAAAAGCCGGTTTGGTGCAAGAATCATCAGTTGGTCAGGTGAAAAATATTCTGCATAGGTGTAGATAAAATACGAGATTCGATGCAGGGCAATCGTTGTTTTTCCACTTCCCGCGGCACCCTGAACAATGATTGGCTTGTTAAGATCGGCCCGGATGATATTGTTCTGCTCTTCTTGAATGGTGGAAACAATATCAGTTAGGCGATTACTTGCACTTTCGGATAATGATTTCTGGAGAAGCTCATCTGTAGTTGTTAGATCAACATCCCGAATTTCCTCCAGCTCCCCCTCTTCAATAATGAATTGGCGCTTTAAGGATAAATACCCCGGATATTCCTCACCCTCTGCCTCATACGACACTTCCCCAAGGCGGCCATCATAATAAAGGTTCGCGACAGGTGAGCGCCAGTCGACAATGATCGGCTGCTGGGTCTCCTTGTCAAAAAGAGAGACCTTTCCAAAGTAAAGAATCTCCACTTTCTCCGTTTCCTTCCGATTAAAATTAATCCGGGCAAAATAAGGCTTGTTACGGTTTCTTTTTAAATTTCGTACCTCTTCATGGGTCCTTCTAAGCAGAGTTGAATTCGTTAACATATTTAGATAGCTTAAGCTACTATCTTTGAAGTCCACTCCTTCAAGGGCTCCCTTCAAGTTTTCCCGAAAACTTTCCTCGGTGGATTCTGAAGCCTGAATAACAATATCCATGTACTTCTTCGTAAAATCCAACCGTTCCGCTTCTACCTCAAAATCATCATGCTTTTTCTCCGTCATCCAACCACCTCCATGCTTTGTAAAAGCTAAAAAACCATGAATTAGCTGATAACCCATGGTAAAAAACAAAGTATTCCGACTAAAGGCGTATTTTTGATTATAGTATAGCCACTTATTGATAGCAACCTATTTTTTCCTTTTTTGTTGATTCAATTCAACCTTTTTCTCACGAATTTTTAGCGCTTTCATCTTACGTAGAATCAGAAAGTGGTGTATAATTTAAGTAAATTCACAAATTATCCACAAATAGTTGATATACATATAGGCCGAAAAATCAATAAAGGGGGATTATTATATGATTCGCACAGGGGTAGCCGCATTTTTAAGTGTCTTTTTATTGCTCTTTGAAGGTTTTATTGTAATCAAATTAAAAGGTTATTCTGGCATTTATTTTGGAGATTTGCAGCTTTTGATCGGTGTATTGGCAATGAACTTCTTTTTTGCATTTTCCATTTTGACTCATCTCAAAATTTGGATTGAAAACAAAGGCGCCGAGGAAACAGAGGCGGGGATTAAATAATACTTAATCATAAAAACAGGCCAAGTGGACCTGTTTTTTTGTTTCCTCAAAAAATAAGCCAGCTCTTTTTGAGTTGGCTTATTGGGCTATTGGCAAGATAATTTCCACTTTTGTTCCGTTTCCTTCATTACTTTCAATGTCAATTTTCCCGTGATGATCTTCGATGATTTTTTTAGATACCATTAAACCTAATCCTGTACCATAGTCTTTTGTTGTAAAAAATGGCTGAAATAGCTTTTCTTGTACATCCGCTGGAATTCCATAGCCTTCATCGCAAATTCGAATGGACACTTGATTGTCAGCAAGCTGACCGCCTTCAATTGTTAGTTTCCCGCCTTCTGGCATGGACTCCAAACCATTTTTAATGAGATTTAAAAACACTTGCTTCATTTGTTTTTCATCACATTCAATTAATGGGAAGGATTCAACCATTTTAAGTTCAAATGCAATATTTTTCCCTTGCTCAGACTGCTCAGTGATTGACACGACATATTCTATCAGTTCTTTTAAGTTGTATTGCTTGACACTGATTTGCCTTGGCTTACCAATCACAAGTAAATCATTTAGAATTGAATCAATTCGATCAATCTCTTGTTCCATAATCGAATATTGAAATTCATCCTCTTTATGTTTTTCTCGCTGAAGCTGTGTGAACCCTTTTAATGATGCCAATGGGTTACGAATCTCATGCCCAATCGTCGTTGCCATCTGCCCCACAAACGCTAGCTTTTCCTTTTGCCGAAGCTCCTCATGCGTTTCTGTCAACGCCTTAATGTAAGAGTAAAAACGGGTTAGGAGGATGTAGCTAATAATTGAGAATATCAAAATTAGTAGAATTGGAATTAGTACCATTGAGGTATGAAGTAGAATACCAACAATAATATAACGCAAAAATCCGCCAATTGACGCTACCCAAAAAAAGCGCTTATTAATAAATAGTGGTGAAAACAAAACAAGAATTACTTCAGCAGCATTTCCACTAGCATACATTGATGGATTATTATAAAAAACAATATAATCATAAATTATCGCAAGAGTAAAATAGGTGATTACATAAATATATTTAATAGTGGTATGTTTTCCTCTTTTAAACAGATAGAAAGAGAGAACTAGTAATCCAAAATAAAATACATAATTTAAGTACCCTAAGTTATTACTATATCCAGTAGTTACCCCTTGGCTCTTGTAAAGAAAATTATAAATCACATCAAATAAAATCAATGTTAAATAAAAAGCTGTTAAATATATCGTTAGCGTTCTTTTTTCTTCGTCCTGTAGTAACGCGGAAGTATTATTGAATTCCATTACTAGCCCTCTTTAATATTTTATCATAGTGAATCTCTCAGTGTTCACATTATACCAAAAGTCCTATGCAACTAACAATTTTTATCAATTTTCCCATAATAGGATTGGACAAACGAGTAAATTAATAATCCTATGAGTACTGCCAACTGAGTGCTAAATAATGCTGCATCCCAAAAAAAAGGATCAGTAATGGGTTTACCAAAACCAGGAATAATGTTAATAATCATAAATAGTAATTGGGGTAAATAATAGATGAAAAATAAAATTAGTGTAATACCTACACCAATTATATAAAATACGCTGTATGATTTAACTATGTTTTCCTCTCCGTGAAAAAGCTCTTTATTTTTCAGTTTAGATTGAAAAAATAAACTTTTTATCGCATGAATACTATTTTCCATAAGATTATAGGCGCCTGTCATATTCTCAAACAAATAATAAAAATCAGTTTTCATATAAATACAAGCTTGAAATATAATTCTAATGATTACATCAAAAACTACAAGCCCAATTAAACCTGACATTATATTCGATTGGATTGGTGCAAATATTTGTAGCATCAGTGCTAAAAAAAGTATAACATTATCAAAACAGACGCCTGCTAAATAAAGAATATTTCTTTGCCTTGCAGGAATTTTCCACGCCAATGAAAGATCTGTTTCAAATACAATAAAGTATAATCGATGTCCAATATCCAATCTTGTCGGTAGATCAAATGACCTAATTGCGAATATATGCCCAAATTCATGGATTAACACAAGAACTAATGAAAATGCACCTAACACAAGAATATTAAAAGATAGTATATCAAAAACGAATAAGTCCATATAATGTGGAAATAACTCAGGATAAAAATAGAACACTCCTATATTCACAATTAATAATATACTGTATAAATAGTTCGTATATTTATTAAAAAATAATTTCCCAAGCCAAGCTGGTATCCATTCAAACCCTAATTTCCTATCTTGTTCCAATTTTTGGGTTATTTTCCTACCGTCCACTGATTGTACTAGATTTAGTTCAAGAAGATGTTCACCGAAATCAACTAGGTCAATTTCTTCATTTGGATAAGATTTAATCAGCCTTTCCTCAACTGCCCCTAAACTCAATTCTCTTTGAATTAAAACTAGCGCGTCAATACAAACTAATGGCATTTCATAAAATTCTTTTGTTAATAGATTTTCCACAATGTAATTCTTATTATCCTTACGAATTTCTATATCGTGAAGTTTTAGCAAAGTTTCATTTGTTAGCTTCAATACATTCACCCTAATTGATTGTTTTGTAAACAGATTATATCATCATTAAAAGTAAAATACGATTTGGTTGTTTAGCACAAAAAAGGATGCAAACCCGAAAGTAAGCATCCTTCTTTTTATTTATGGAACTCTAGGGGTGAATAGGCACCACCAACATGTAGTCTTAATCTTATTTAGCTTCCTGATCTTCATAGTCCTTCCCTCCTTTCATTATTTATTTCAATTTTTTATTGGGCATTATGACTTTTTTGTATTTCAAGCCATTCTGGGAAAACCTTTTTAAACGTTTCTACTAAATTAGGATCAAATTGTGTACCTTTTCCCTCCAAGACCCTCTTATATGCTTCTTCCACAGGTAGAGCACTTCGATAGGATCTTGATGAAGTCATCGCATCAAATGCATCAGCTATTGCTACAATTCTAGCAAGATATGGTATATTTTCACCCTGTAAATTATCAGGATACCCTTTGCCATCCCATCGTTCATGATGAGAACGAATTACACTAATATTTCCCTTTAATCCTTCAATATTTTTTACAGCTTCTTCACCAACAACTGGGTGTGTCTTAATGACCTCAAATTCTTCATTTGTTAGATTAGAAGGTTTCATTAAGATCTGGTCAGGAATGTTAACCTTACCAATATCATGAAGTAAACACGCATAATTAAATGCCATTAATTCTTCATTTGTAAAACGTTTTACTTCTTTTGCTAAGGATAATGCGTAACTAGCAACTCTTTCACTATGGCCCCTAGTATAAGGGTCTTTTAATTCAAGAGCAGCAATTACCCCTTTAACCATACCTTCTAACTGTTCATCATAAGATGTTTTTACTGCATTTACATAGGACTTAAACCTATGTAAGAAGATAAGTGCAATTACTGCAAATACAGCGGTAACGAGCATTGGAAAAAATATCTCAGTTGTTCGTAAAATAGCTCCAGTTAATAAATATCGACTTATTGCACCTATTGTGACAACATAATAAAATCGACTACTCACAAAAATTGGAGAAAACAAGATAACAAACATTTCTGCTAGATTACCACTTTTATACTCATTAGAGCTACTATGATAAAATGAAACATCATTAAATATTGATAGAACCAAATAAGTTAATACTACTAAGTACTTCACCATATGATGCTTGTCTTTTTTACTTAAATAGATTGCTATAGGAATTAGCAAAATCATAATCAAGTAGACTACATATCCAAACTTACTTGGAAGTCCAGGGTTTGTACCCAGTATAAATTTCGGATAGACAAAATAATAGAATATGTCATAAACGATCATTATTAAGTAAAAAAGGCCCAAAAACCACTTTAAAGTACCTTTTTCTTCAGAACTAAGAATTGTAGATTTGCTTTTCATTTTCTGCATCTCTTTTTCTCCATTTTCTCTTATATTTCTCTATATATATGCAAAAGTCCTTCTTTAATTACAAAAAAGGTACTAAAGTCACAGACGCAATTCGCCAATAATCGACTTTTCAATTATAAACCATATGTACCACAAACAAAATAGTCATTTTGGTATAAAAATCTTCCTTCGCTATATAAAATATGGTAATTAGCATATAGGTCTTTGTGCCTATTCAAGGAATAAAGTCTTAAGCTCTATTCTTATATTAACAAAAAATAAAAAGCACAGGTAGTAATCTGTGCTTTTTTGTCGAAATATATATTATTTTGTCTTATTTTACGAGGGAGTGTTTAAATGCGTATATGACTGCCTGGGTGCGATCTTGGACTTCCAGCTTACTTAAGATATTGCTTACGTGTACTTTAACCGTTTTTAATGCGATAAATAGTTCATCGGCGATTTCTTGATTTGTTTTTCCGTCTGCAATGAGAAGTAAAATTTCCATTTCACGGTTTGTTAGTTCTTCATGAGGAAGAACCTTATCCTTTTGTCTCATTCGGACCATCATTTTTCCTGTAACTTCTGGCTCTAAAACGGATTGCCCGTGATAGGTTTTACGAACAGCTTCTGCAATTTCACTTGCCTTTGAAGTTTTCAGCATATAGCTTGTTGCGCCTGCCTCTAACGCTGGATACACCTTCTCATCATCGATAAAGCTTGTTACAATGATGATTCTTGCCTCTGGCCAGCTCTCGATGATTCTTCTAGTTGCCTCGATTCCGTCCATTTCCTTCATTACAAGGTCCATTAGAATTATATCTGGTCGGAGGTCTAGCGCGAGTTCGACCGCTTTTTTTCCATCATCTGCTTCTCCAACAACTTCAATATCTGGCTGTGCTGATAAGTAGGATGAGACCCCTATTCTTACCATTTCATGATCATCGACAAATAGTACTTTAATCATTATCATCACCCTCTAACATTGGTACTTTCACTTCAATCCGCGTTCCTTTTTCTTTAATACTCACGATTCGCATCGTGCCGCCAATTTCAACTGCGCGTTCATACATGTTCTGGAGCCCATAGGAGCCTGCCTTCGCTTGTTCGACGTCAAATCCAATTCCATCATCAACAATACGTAAAATTATAAAAGTATCTCTTTTAATTAACAGGACTTCTAGCTGATTTGCTTTCGAATGTCTTAGTGTGTTTGAAACTGACTCTTGCAGGATGCGGAATAAATGGTCCTCAACCCCTTTATCAATTTGAAAGTCCTCAATTTTCGTTTCAATGGTGACTGGTACCTTTTGTACAAGTTCAACTAATAATTCCTGAATCCCTTCCTGAAGTGTCTTTCCTTTTAAGGCGACTGGACGCAAATGGAGCAATAGCGCACGCATTTCTAGTTGGGATTGATGAATCATTTCCTCAACGAGCTTAAACTGTTTAGCCTCGCGTTCATCCCTAGTTGTCTTTGATTCATTAATGGCAGACATCATCATGGATGCTGCAAAAAGTTGTTGACTCACTGAATCATGGAGCTCACGCGCTAAACGGTTGCGCTCCTCGGAAACAATTTTTTGAATACGCTTTTCTTGATCCTCGGCTTTTTCATTCGCAAGTTTTTGGGAAAGCTTTGTTTGTTCTGCAATATGGGTTTGAACTTTTTTTATCCGCTCCCATATCGTGGTGATTTCAGCAGTTTGATTCTCAGGAATATCCGGAAGCGCTCTCCCCTGCTCAATCTGATGGATTGCATCAGATACAGATACCAGCTGTTTTCTCCATAACACTCCCGATATAATACCAAAAACAAGACCACCTATTAAGCTAAGGCTTATGGCAAGAATCATATAGGGTAAATCCATAAGCTCTGTTTGCCAAAGGTCAGCCCATTTAGCTAACGGAAAAGCCATAAACATAATGACATGAGCCAATATAAATAAAAACACCGAGACACAAATACCAACAATCATTTGTCTTTTTATGGTACTCATGCTCGTTTCACCTCAAGGTCTCCGACACCAACTGTGGTTACTATTTTTAGCTTATGTTCTGCAAAATCGTACTCTTGCGTCTGATAATGAAGTGTTTGATTCATCGTTTTTGTATCATGATTTTCAAAAATCGTTGTTCCACCATAAAGGACAGAGTGATTCACCTGCACTTCAACCTCATACGGAACAAAGACCTGAACATTTCCAATCACATTTCGAATGAAAATAACAGATTCCCCTTTAGGAAGAACGGTATAGCTTAAATCAATAATCGTATCGCCAATTCCCGCTTGAATGTTTACATCATTCCATTCATACACATACTCCGGCGTCTTTTGCTGGCCAAAGATGATGTTTTTAAACAATGGCTGACGCTTTACAATCGGTTCGTGTGCAGATGTTTTTTGTGCTTCTTCTATTTCTGGTTTTATATATTGAGGGTTTTTCTTAGATTGAAAAAACTGAATAAGCAGATAGATAACAACAGCAAGTATTAGAAATTTGACTGTCATCATCCCTAAAATCGTAAAGGCTAAACTAATCCATCCAAACCAAAATAGGATTTTACCAAAGGTTCGCGGCAATTTTTTACGACCAATATAAATACATCCAAACGATATGATAAAAGAGAAAAGGACCCCGCCATTAAAAAACGTAATTTCAATAATTAATAAAATAATTCCAAAAAGAATAAATGCATTAAGATAGTCTGATTTTATTTTATCTAACAAGGTTCCCGCCCCCTTTCTATTGAATGTATTGATTATTATCCGTAATCTTTAAGAAGACGTAGATTGTCTACGCCTCCTTAGGATACCATGTTTTCACTATGAAATTGAATGTGTTTCTTCATTTTTTACTTCTTTTTCAAGCTGAGCAATTCTTGCATCAATCGTGTTGCGGTGGTAAGACGAATTTACTTGGTTCTCAAGTCGGTCAAGATATGATTCCATTTCGTCAAATGTTCTTGAAGCCTTACTAGTATATGCATTTGTGTCTAGCACTTGATTCATTCGGTGGTTGGCACGTGCAATGTTCTCGCGGCCCATTAATTCCATTCGCTTAATGTGCATATCCTTGAGCTTATGTTTCATTTCCTCATATTTCTTCTCTAGCCCAATTAGTTCTGCTCCCGCATTTTGTAAGGCTTCTTGTAATTTCTCAGCGCGCTCCTCATATGCAACTTGTTCTTGAACCGCGAATTCATATAGCTCAGTTTCTCCTGCTTGCTGTGCCACACCAGCCTGGTGCTTGCGTTTTTCAGAAAGGGCAGCTGCTTCACGATATTCCCTTGCAAATTGGTCTTTTAGTGAATGCTGACGTTCCACAAGTTTGCGAACCTTTTCAACCTCTGCTTCACATTGACGTAAGTACTGGTTAAGCAATGCGATTGGATTTTTCTGTTCCTTTTCATCTAAGATGCCGTGAAAGTCTGCTAAAACTGTGTCCTTTATACGAGTAAATAAGTTTGCCATTTGTATCATTCTCCTTTTGTTTTTTGATGTTTAATCAAATGCGCCTTGGCGTATTTGTGCCCAGATTTTTTTCGAGCCTGCTCGAAAATTTCCCTCTAAAAATCTGAGGCATCCGACGGAGGCTTTAACTTTATTCAGCCAGGGTTTTAACCCCCACTGAATCGGTTTCTCTTATTGCATTCATCCCACACTAATAAAAGTAGAGGACTTCTGCTGAATAAAGTTAATGTTTGTTTAATTCTGCCCATTGTTTTTCAAAGTTAGTGAATGGGTCTGCTGATTCTGTAACCACTTGCTGCTTTTCTTTTTTCCAATTTTTAATGACAACATAAAGGATGTATGCAGCTACCAAGCCTAAAATTGCTGGTACATTTGAAGCAGATGCGGTAAGCGCAATAACTCCGATAATCGCCCAAATGACTTTACCCATTGTAGAATCTGTTTTCATAAACTTTTTAAATGCAAAGTACAGAATCGCTAGGCTAATCACCAGACCAATCATTGGACCAACCTGCGATAAAAGCACAATCGCTGCAATACCTCCAAGAATAAACAATCCGAACTTTTTCATGTTAACTCCTCCTTTCATGATTCAATCTTATCCTGATTTTCATTTTGCTATAATGAGCTACAGTTATATTTTTCACTAGGACCTGAGGCTTAGGGGAAGTAGGATTTTAATGGAAAGAGGGTTTGCTCGTTGTGAGCAAACCCTTATCTTTTGCGGGATACAAAGGGATTGTCCGTGATCCAAAACCGCCATGGATAGTCCTTTGCCTCTCCTGTATTTTCGATTCCAATTCGAGGACCGGTCGAGATATTTTCAGGTGTATAGCCTTTTGCGATGTAAATGGGAGGTTCAAAAAAGGGAAGTCCATAGTCCTCCATTGAAATACCTAAAGCTTTTGTTAGTTTTCCTGGACCGTTTGTAAGGTTTTTGGCGGGCATTTGGCCACGGCGTTCATACATGAGATCAATTCCTTCAGCCGGCTCAACAGCTCGGATTAATACAGATTGCGGAAATTCGATTTCTCCACTCACAACGTTGATGAGACAATGCATGTGCATCCGATGGATGTACGCATATCCAGGTTTACCGAACATCACTTCAGTTCGCTTCGTCCTTCTGTTTTTGTAAGAGTGCGCCGCCCGATCTTCTGGTCCTTTATAGGCTTCGGTTTCAACGATATAGCCCGATGTAATGCCTTGGTCGGTATGCTTTACAAGCTTGCAGCCAAGGAGAGCATTAGCAAGTTCTAATGTAGGTTGATGAAAAAATGATTCCTGTAGGATTTCGTTCATGGCAGCTCCTTCTAGTTTGTTTTTTATGTTTAGTATGGGGTTGGGATGGCGGGTGTATTCTTGGTTTAGGTTTGCACTTAGGGCACTGGGGCTGTTTTTACTTAAAATTGGACTATCATTGGGTTTATTGTTGGGGCCATCGGCATTATTTTTTTCTATCGACGATAATTCGTTTCTATCGGCGTTAGCACTACCAACCAATACAAATGTAAAAATAATTACTCTATAACGAAAATATCTATTGCGCTCAAATGAAATTTAGTTTACTCTATGAAGTAACAGGAGGTGAAAATGTTGGAAGATATTCGACTCAATGTATCTTTGCTTCGTAGAAGAGTACCAAATTTAACAACCGCAGCACGCTCTGTGGGTTTACGTCCGGCGACTGTATCAAATCTGTGCACCGGGAAGATTCCCGTTGGACGTGCGGAGGTGCGCACTTTAGTGGCGCTTGCCGATTTAGCCGAATGTAGTTTGGATGAATTATTAATTCGAGGGGAGAAAATTGAAATGATTGAAACTGGGATTAAAACGCTTGATGTCTTTGCACCATTAGCAAAAGGCGGTACCGTTGGTCTTGTAGCCCGTCCTGGTATGGGGCAGCTTGTAGTACTTGCAGAACTATTCCATCGCTTACGCAACAATGATTTCGCGACAGTTTTACTTATACCGGAAGGAGATCATCCAGAAATTAATGATATTTTAGATGAAGTTCATATCCAGGTAAAAACAATAAAAGAAGCTTACGAAGAAATTGCAAAGCTTGGCAAGAGAAAAGAAATTGCATTTGCAGCAGATCGTTCTCATGTTATCACTGGCGAAATTCAAACCCTACAGGAAAAATTGCATTCAATTGGAGTTGATTCTGTCACTACCATCCTTGTTGATTTAAAGGGTGAAGTTGTTGACGAAGATGTACCATTCGGACCACTAGAAACATTATGGCAATTTGACGCTGACCTTACTGCTAGACATCAATTCCCTGCCGTCAATCCGGTATACTCTACCTCTTCCGTTCTTGAAGGGGCACACCTAGACCAAACACATTTCACCATCCAGCAACGCGCAAAAAAACTACTACGCCGATACCGAGAGCTTCGTTCACTTGTTACTGTGCATGGGCAGGAAAAGTTGCCGGAAACAGAAGTTCAAACTTACAAACGAGGTGAACGCCTTGAAGCATATTTGACACAGCCTTTTTATGTAGCAGAGGCTTTTACCGGTAAAAAAGGAGAAACAATTAGTTTACAGGATACGTTACAGGACATCCGCAAAATCCTCGACGGCTCCACCGATTCAAACGAAGTTACAGACTTAGCTTATATTGGAAAACTAAACTAAATAAGAAAAGCGCAAGGCGCCCCAATTCCAGCTAAGGGCAGGCACGTCCTGTGCCTAACGCTGGAATACTTGCCGTCCTGGCAGAGGCGACAAACATAAGACAAGCGCTGACAGAAGGCGCTTTTTGCCTTCAGATGTGATTGACTTATGACCTCGAGCCGATGGCCTGGAGCTAGACACCAAGCAAAGGCAGGAGCTCATTTCCTGCCTTTTTTCATATACAACCATATTGCACTCAAGCTGAAAATCAACGCTTGGGAGATAAATAAGATAATCGCCCCGTTCTTTTGTTCACCAATGGGCGGATACGGGAGCAACGTTTCCAACAAATCGGCTGGAATTTCCTCACCAGGCGGCATGCATAATGCAAGCGCAGCAAGCATCTGACTTGTGTCACTGTAAACCGAATACAACTCGCCATTTGAAAGCCATAAAAACAGTGTCACTGGCACAAACAGCACAATATTGACCACAATATAAATGAGCTTTTGCTTAAATGACATATCGTCTTGCTCTTTAATCGGTGTGATGATTGGCCACCACAAGAGTGTAGCAGCTAAAATCAACCCCACCAAGAAAAAATAATTTGTAAAATACCCTGTTCGAATCCAGTCAAACAAGGCTGGCACATGGTACCCAATAAACAAACCATGAAATAGAACGATCGCAAATACTGGATGGGTTAGAAAACGATATACCTTTTTCACACCATTGTTTTTTAATAATTTTTCAATTAGGTTTGTCTTCAATCCAATGACAAGTAACGGTGCCGCGATCAAAAGGACGGCGACAATCTGGATGATGTGGGCACGAAACAGCATGCGTCCCAATAGGTTCAACGGACTTCCGACAGCAAATAGAATCAACAGCATACTTCCTGCAAACGCAATTGATTTATACTTTTTGTGATCCTTAGCTGTTGGTAAAAGGAACATATATAAGACAATTAAAATCAAGGTAAAAAAAATGACTCCCCCGTTCCATTGGGAGTGAAAACTAAATCCGCCTAAAATTTGACTAATCAAAAGACTCACCAGCTTTATGGATATTGGTTCGTTCAAAAGGGCAAAACCTTCCGAACATACTCTTCTACGTTTATTGTAAGTCCTTCTGAACTCCTTGGAATATGATTTATATCACATGTTGGTTTTCAGACAATTTTCAGACAAAAAAAGTCCATATTTAAACCGATGGGATTTAACTATGGACCTTATTTTTATAATGGTAATAAAGTTACTGTTTCCTTTTCCTTTAGCCCGTTCACCATTTCATGCCATTGGGCCGGTTTGTTTGGAAGAACCGTGTAATAGGTTGTTAAGAAATCAACGACTAATTGGCTTGGAAGCTCGTTGACTTGTTCATCTCCAGGCATAAAGCATAAATCAAGTCCCTTTACCGCCTCGCCATCATTGTTCCAAGATGGGTGAACGTAATCGAGCCCTAGACGTTTATAGCCCAAATGGGATAGAACTTCGCGGCGAACGAATGGATCCATCGGCTTTACTGTACCAAACTCATAGTGAGCCACTTTGTATGGGTCATAGATTTCAGCAAACATTCCGAAAAGCTCTTTTCCATTTGCCGCAGCAAGCTCCTGTAAATCCTTACTGCGTTTTTGCGCTAAGAAGCGACCGATGCTTAAACCTGGTTGGCCAATGATTGTAAAATCAGTCATTGCAATATTCCAGTCTGGATAATAACGGTATTCGGTTGTCCCGACAACCTCATTCTCATGCACCGCAACGAAAACGCGGATACTCGGGTCTTCAAGTGGCTCCTTCCAAAGCTCATAATCCAGAACCTCTTCTTTCGGAAAGACATTCTTCATTAATTCATGCATTTTGAAAAATAACGGGTCATTGATGCTTGTTATTCTTTTGAAATCCATCTTAATCACTCGCTTTCTTATTTCCAATCAGGGTAAAGGTCGGTTCTACGGTCGCGCCATGTTGTAACCGAGCCTCGTTCACGCACCTCATATAAAAGATCTAAATCAAGGTCAGCAGTCACGATCATGTCATTATTCAATTCGCCCTCAACTAAAATCCCTTTAGGCGGAAATGGAATATCATTTGGTGTGATCACCACTGCTTGACCAAAATTGGCACGCATAAAATCAACGGTTGGCAGAGAACCCACTGTGCCTGTTCCAACAACGTATACTTGGTTTTCCACTGCTCTTGCATGGCTTGTATAACGCACGCGATGGAAACCATGGCGATCATCTGTACAGGATGGACAAAAGATAACATCGGCACCCTTTGCCTTTGCCATTCGAACAATTTCAGGGAATTCAATATCATAGCAGGTCAGCATCGCAATGCGTCCTTTTTCCGTATCAAACACTTGGAAATGTTCACCCGGTGACATATTCCACTCGTTCACTTCTGTAGGTGTGATATGCAGCTTTGCTTGCTCCCCTACTCTGCCATCCGGATAAAATAAATGAGCCACATTGTTGAGGTGGTCCCCTTTACGGATCACATGTGTTCCACCAATAATATGCACATCATATTGTTTTGCAAGCTTTGAAAAAAGTGCTCTGTATTGTTCTGTGAAGCTTGGTAGGTCGTTAATCGTCAGGCTTGTACCGTCCTCCCTACCAATTGATAAAAGCTGTGTGGTAAAAAATTCAGGAAATAAAATAAATTCCGCGTCAAACTCCATGGCTGTTTTTATATAATGCTCACATTGAGCTGCAAATTCATCAAAGGAACGAATTGTGTGAAGATGATATTGCACGGCTGAAACCCTTAATTTCAAATCAAGATCCTCCTTCATCGAAATATGTTTATAAGTGGATTATTAACTATTTTTCTCTTCGAAACAAGTAAATTGTCCAATTTATAGTAGACTATAAGCTTCTGATTCTCAAAAACCTTTTTTTGCCAAAATTTCTTCTTCCCCACAACCATTCCTTGTGGTAAGATAGTCCTTGTTATTGTAAAATTATTGTAATAATACTGAAACCTTTCTGCAATATAAGACGTCATATATAGTGAAGAATATCACAGCAAAGAAGGTATGCTTAATGGCGAATACGAAAAAAATGGGGAAGGGCAACATTGTAAAAATTATTGCGTTGTTTAGCTTAATTGTGTTGTTACTCTTTTATTCTTTTTTTCTACTAAAATCGAAATTTTTTCTAGCGGCTGATGCATCTGAACCGGTTATCGAGATTGTTGCACCTGTTGAAACTCCGGAAAAATATGAACCAATAGATGATGATTTAAAAGTTGATGACAAACCAAAAAATAATATTGATGAAGAAAAGCCCACTGAGGAAGAACCTGCACCTACAACAGAACCTACAGTCGAACCAGCTCCAGTTACCGTGAATCCAACAACACCCAAAGTAGATGATGAACAGGAAGCCGATGACAAACAGGAGACACCAAAGGAAACACCAGCCCCACCTTCAAGGGCGGTTTATCTCACATTTGACGATGGTCCTCATAAGGTTTCAAAGGATATCCTTGCTTTACTCGATCAATATGATGCGAAGGCAACTTTTTTTATGCTAGACAACAATATTAAACTTTTTCCAGATGCTGTTAAGGAAATGGTTAGTAAAGGGCACAGTGTAGGCCTTCATGGTGTAACCCATGATAAAAAGAAATTCTATCAATCTTCTCAAACCGTAGTGGGAGAAATGGACCAAACACAACAGACGATTTTAGAACTTACTGGCATCGAAACAGATCTAATTCGGACCCCGTATGGCAGTTCTCCGTATATGACGGATACTTATAAAGATGCGGTTGAGACGGCAGGATTTAAGATGTGGGATTGGAATATTGACAGCCGCGATTGGAAATTTCGAGATAGCCGGTATGTGGATAGTGTGATTGAGCAGTTGAATAAGCTGAATCGGGTAAATGAACCGATCGTGATTTTATTACATGAAAGACCTGAAACACTTACACATTTACCAAAGCTATTAGACTATTTAAAAAGTCAAGGCTACGAGTTTAAAGCATTGGATTCATCCATGCATCCGATACAATTGTTTTAATGAAAGAGCACAGGCCTTAGAACAATGGCCTGTGTTTTTTATTTACTATTTAATGAATTTTCCGTCGAACTTCTTATAGCCGCCCTTACCTTCGGATTTAAATGTAAAATCATAACCCTTACTATTATTCTGGACTTTAATTTCTATTTCACCATCCGGTAAGTTTGATGCCGGTATCTGAAGTTCAGCAACACCATTGGAAACGGAAACCACTAATGTTGCATTTGCTTTTTTAATTTTAGCAACAGCTTCCGAAGTCAGTGTTACAAAAATTGTATTCTTCTTTGCAGGAACATTTACTTCAACAGTAGCTCCCTCTTTCAATTCGCCCAAATCATTTGCCGCAACTTTATATTTATTACCCTTTTCTAGCGCTGGGGTAACAACTATAACTTGAGGTTCTTCTTCACCTGGCGCAGTTAGAACATCAATGATTCTACCTTCAACCTCAGTTGGGATTCCCTTATCACCTAGGCTTACTAAATGATCGCGGAAGTTTTCCCAATCGGAAAGTCCTAAGTCAGTTACACGGCCTTCTTCATAGGCTTTTGCAAATACATCATAGCCGTCTCCACCTTTAGCTGTGAAAGCGTTGGTTGCGATGATGTACGTTGTATGATCATCGACTGCTATAAGGTTTCCATTCGCATCATTGATGTAAACTCCAACTACTCGTTCGCCCGCCGGTTTGGAAGAATCGAATTCTACCTTACCACCGGCCAAATGAAGGAATCCGCCATTTTCTTCAGGGTATCTGCTTACCGAGATTTCAAATGCTGCTTTTAGTTCAGCCCCTGTTATCTCCATTGTCGCTAACGTATTTCCAAATGGCAGAACGGTAATAACTTCTCCGACTGTTATTGGGCCTGCATTAATCGATGAACGGATACCGCCACCGTTTTGCAATGCCATGGCGACATTTTTTCCAGTGAACTCTTTTGCTTTTTCAAGCATTCCGTCTGTAATTAAATTTCCAAGAATTGTTTCATTTTTACGTACACTTGGTTTTGAATTATCACCATTTGTACGAGGGCTTTCTAATTCAATTGGAGTTGTTACTCCGATTTCTTCTTTAGCAACTTCTTCAACTTTTGCTTTGTAAGGCGCTAATACCTTCGCTGCTTCAGGATCATCCACTTGACTGCCGATCGAAATTAATTCCCCAGCATGTTCAATCACAACACCATTTTCATCAAAGACGACATCTAGTACCCCTAGATTGCTATTTGCATTACCTGTTTGAACAATAACCGTTGGTGTCGCATCTTTCGCAACAACTACCGGTTTAGACAATGTTGTATGACTGTGTCCTCCGACAATTATATCAATGCCTTCCACTTTTTCAGCTAGGATTAGGTCATTATCAATCGCTGCATTATCATCAAAACCAATGTGAGTTAATGCAATAATCTTATTAACACCTTGTGCTTCTAAAGCTTGGACAGCTTTCTCTGCTTCTTCAATGTAGTTTTCAAATCCAATGGAACCTGGGCTGGAGATGTCAACTGTTTCTTCCGTTGTTAAACCGAAAATACCCACTTTTTCACCGTTTATTTCTTTGATGATTCCATTGTAAATTTGACCATTATCAAAGTCTGCTGCGATGGAATCATTAAATAGTCCATCAAATTTAGCATCCTTCGAAAAATCAACGTTTGCACTTACAAATGGGAACCCGGCACCCTGGATAAACTCGACTAATTTTTGATGACCATCAACTGAAGATCCTAGGTCAAATTCATGGTTACCAAATGTCATGGCATCAAAGCCCATTAAGTTCATCATCGCCAAGTCTGCCTTACCTTGGAACTCATTGAAATATAATGTTCCAGTAAAGGCATCCCCAGCATGTAAAAGAAGTGCATCAGGTTTTTCTGCTCTAATTTCTTTCACTGCTGTAGCTGTCTTCGGCATGTTGTCTAGAGCAGCATGTGTATCATTTGTATGCATAACCGTTAAGTCGAAATTCTCGTTAAGGTCATTCTCCTTAAGGTCAACTTGTACCAATACCGGATCATGGTCAGATGCACGGCCTGCCATGTCAGTAAAGTCAGCATTGATGTGTAAAATATCAATTTCAGTTCCAGATACTAGGTTATTTGATACCACAATATGGTCTAAAACCTGTGAGTTACCTTGGAACAAATACGTATAACGGTCACTTTTTTCAACATGGTTGATCATATTTGTCATCAATTCGCCTTCAAATAGTTTCATTGCATCGGAGAATTGATAATCATTATAGTCACCAACAGATACAATATTGGCATCTGGGTTTTTAGCTTTTATTTCTTCTACAAAATTATAAACCACATTTGCAATTTGTTTCCGTTGTTTTTCACTACCATACACTGCTGGTTGTGTTGAACCAAATAACGGAGTGTCTCCAGATTTCGAGTTCCAGTGGTTTACTATCACAACAACATCTTCACCCTTGAAGGTAAATTGTGCTGCTAAAGGTTTACGACTGTTAGTAAATGCAGCATTTGTAGGGTCAATACGACCTGGGTTATGCGTTAATTTACCATCTTCATAGCCAACTGCAGTTGTAGCATCACCAGCTGAAATGCCTTCTGGTAGTGAAACTCGGTCTGGATTATATAAGAATCCAACACGGATATTGGCATTTGGAGCTCCACCATCTTTATTATTAAGAGGGTCAATATTTAAATATTCATATTCCGGACCGCCAGCAGCTACAATAGCTCGAATTAAACGTTCATAGCTTTCGTTTGCAGCTGAATCTCCCGCACCTTGTCCATTGTTATCTTGAACTTCAGTTACCCCGATAATGTCGGGACTTTCCATATCTTTCACAAATGCTCGTGCTAGTTTTTGAGCTTTGTCGTTTGATGTTTCTTTTGTATTATTTGAAAAGTTTTCTAGATTATAAGAAGCAATGGTTACCTTATCTTCTTCTTTTTCAATCGTTGTTGTTTCAGGTTTTGCATTGCCTTTTACATGTTTCGTTTGCATTTCTTCTAAATCAACATAAATCTTATAGTTCTGAAAGCCATAGTTCACCACGCCGGTAATCGGCCCAGTAAATTTGTCCCCTGTTGCCACTTCAAAATTTCTTGCTATATTGTTATCGTACATCTTGAATTGGATACGGTCAGGATTTGCGTTGTCTTCAGTTAAAAGTACACCGCCGTGGATTGTATCCGTTTGTCTGTCTTCAAGAACTGTAATTAAATCACCATGTTCCTGAGGTGCAACAGCCTTTACAGTTTCTACTTCAACAAGCATACCTTCAATGCTTTCCCAGAAATCAATTGCATCTTCTTCTGGATCAAACACTGCAAAACTATCATTATCAATCACTTGACTTGGTAGGTTGTCGCTCGTAATTTTTATAGGTTCAGGTAATTCAACCTTATTCTGAATTACGGTTACCACGCCGCCACGATCGTCTCTAGCATTGATTTGTGTGACGGAAAGGTCTGTATCCGTTTTTGAATCATTGTAGCCATCGATATGATATTCATCAACTGTACCTGTTACACTAACTAAATTTCCAACTGCTACATTTGCTTGATTGCCAGTATAAACGACGATCCCTTCAGATGTTTTTGGATTGTCATCCTTTTGGTCATCCGGAGTTTGCATATGGAAGTAGTTACCACCACTGATTTTATAGGTGTACGTTACGATACCTTCCACATTTTCAACCGTTTCACCTTTAAGAGGAGATTCATGAGATTCACCTTGAATATCATGGATGTTGATGTCTTCAACATCGAATACTTTATAAGTAAATTCCTTCATTTCACTAGTGGTTAAATCTTCTTTTACAGCAATAGCTTTGATTGTTACATCTTGGTCAATTGTTATCGGTTCACTGTATTTTTGACCATTTTCAACCGTTGGCTCAGTTCCATCTGTCGTAAAATGGATGTCTGCACCTACAGTTGTAGTCGATAATGTTACTTGAGTTCCAACAGGAATTGTACCCGTTGGATGAGATGCACTTACCGGCTGAACTTTTGTTGCATCTACTACAATATCAGCTTGTCCACGAGGAATGATTTGATAATCTGTATCGAACTGTTGGATAATGCCTGCTATCGAATCATAGGTTGTTCCAACAGATAGCTCCAATGTCCCATTTTCATCACGCACTAAAAATTCTGTACCATCTTCGGCTTTTGCTGTGAAATTTGCCCACCCGTTACCGTTAGAAACTGCGATAAGCTCGATATTCTTCACAACTGCTAATTTAGATTCATTTTCTTCATTAATTTTTGCCCCTGCTAGTTCAATTGGAGACGGTACCCCTTTACCCTCTGCTTCTCCAATCAATTTTGCAGAATCTAGTTGTAGTAGTCCTCTATAATCTTGTAATGTACCACTTACTGTAATTTCATCGCCAAGTTGAACGTTCAAAGATGTTGGACGAACAGCGATTGCAGCTGTTTCATCTTGGATGTGAATGGTATTTTTTAATACTGCAGTTACAATCCCTTTAACTGCTGCATTTCCAGTTGATTGAGCACGTGCTTCAGCAATGCTGATTACCGTTTGTGGTTCAGGTTCTCCAGGATTTGAGTCACCACCCGGAAATTCATATGAAGATGCGCTTTTCAGGCCTGGAACACTAAAATATGCCTCAAGGCTACCTGTTATAGCCACCTTTTTTTGGAAGTTCTCCGGATGATCGACTAAATTTAAATCTATACGTACTTTCGTATTTGGTAGCTGTACAGGTAAGATTTTAGCAGGATTTGTTTCGTTTGGATTGTCCGCTAAACCAAGATTTGTAGCCACCGTAAACGGTGCTACCTGATCATAATTTGTCCCGCTACTAGCCGTTCCCACAATATAACCTTGTACTGTGGCTTTACCAGCATTATTTGCAATTGCTTCTGCTACTGTAAGATAAGATGATTGTTCAACAGTTACACTAGCATTTCCTTCTGCCGCACTTACAGGAGGTGCAAAGTTTAATAGAGTAGTAGGCACTATTAAACTAAAAACAAATAATAACGATAGTAACTTTCTCACTATGCCATTTTTCACAGCTTTCTCCCCTTACTAAGTTTTATTGGTATGCCTTCAAGATAATGGTGCACGGGAACTCGGTCAATGGATTTTACGAAAGCTAAATAAAACATTTACATAACTTACTTTATTATGACTTTTGTAAAATCCAGTAAATAAACGACCTCCGCAATATAAAGTTTTTCACATTCCTCATGGTATGTATATCAATCTTTTATACCAATTCAAACCTACAAAAATGAGGCTAAAATCACACTCTTATCCAGCAACCAACTAAGTATTTAGATGTGCCTATTTTGTTTTTTAAAGATATATTTTCAAAAGTAAGGTAAACTAAAGGAATAAATAACAAATGGAAGGATTTTTCGCAATGAATGGGCAGAATCGTGCAGATATAACACCAGGAAAGCAAGTACAAATCGTGTTAAAGAAGGACCAACGAACAGGTATACTGACAAAAGGAATTGTCAAAGATATTTTAACAAAGTCCAGCTTCCATCCTCATGGGATTAAGGTTCGGTTAGAGGATGGTCAGGTTGGCCGCGTAAAGGAAATTATACAATAGTAAAAATGCAGAAATGAGGACTTACATATGTTATCTTTTGAGGAAAAACTCGAAATCATTGAATCATTCCCAGAGCTACAACGTAAAGATGTATCTTTAGGAAGGGTAAACTTTCATTATAATGACAGTGTTTTTGATAAAAAGATTGTTGTTCAGCATCTTCATCCGAAAGGCAATGGATTTGTATACGCCGGAAACCTTCAAAACTATGAGGTCGATGACAAGGGATTTGTAAATATTCGAGATTTCTCTGAAGCTGATTTACGAAGCATCGTGAAGGAATCCATTCAATCACTTTCAGCGAATTCTGCTGCAGCGAGAGAGAATGCCATCATTGGTGAAGGACAAGAGGAACGCTGGATTAATAATAATGGACAAACATTACTACTTGTTCTTGAGGATGAATGGTGGAATATTTATTCCGGTCTAAACTTAGAAGAAGCCTTTGGTTCCTATGATGAAGCCGAAGATTATCTGTTTGACGAAGGATTTAGAATGCAGTAAACAAAATCGAACCTCATGACATATCGAGGTTCGATTTTTTAATTATATTATTGTATCGGCATAAATCCTACCTTCCAAACACCGTTTTCGTCTTTCACCATTTGGAAACCCATGTCTCCGTCTTTATTACGGAAGGAGATATAACCTTCATATTCGCTTTGTTGATGGAAGGTTCCAGAACCTAAACCGTAAAATGCTTTCTTGTAGGTATCAGGATCCCTCGTTTCTTGTTCCCAGTACTCCTTATCCTCTTCCTTTGACCACATGACTCGGTCCTCTCTTGTTGTATACAAGGCATAGGAGGTTTCTTGATCACCATCTGCATTGGCTTGGATATATATTTTCGCCACACTAATTAGCTCGAGGTTCCTTAGCGCTTCAGGATTATGGTCAATTTTAAATGCATCGTATGCAGCCGTTTCCTGCTCATTAAGTTCAAGATCATTTTCGACTTCTGGGACATAATCATCAAGGGGGGCATAAATTTCTATTTGACCTTCTTCCCAGTAATTAACATGAATGTGATGAAGTTTTTCCACATTATTTTGTTTGTATGAAAAAACAATTTCTACGCTAGGTTCTGCCTGACTTTCCTTAAAAGAGCTAATAAGTAAAGAACTTACATCAATCCCCTTGTAGAAATCAAGCAATACCTCAACTTCTTTTTCCGGATTCGCGACAAAAAACACATTTTCCTTAAGGAATTCCTTATCTTCCACATTTAATGCCTCAAAGAAATTCACAACAAGCATACTCGCCTCTTCCTTTGCGGTTACCTTTAAGACCGAATCATACATTTGTTGATATGCAGGATTTTCAGCTAACATTGCATCAAAATCCTGATTCACTATATTGGTCGCTTCCTTGGTTTCGACTGACTGCTTTCCTTGTTCCTGATTACTCGTCACATAGGACACTGTGATGATGGTGAACAACATAACTGCCATTGCTAGTGGTAGCCACATTTTTAGCCAAGAGAAATTTCTTCTTTTTATCATCTGTCTTTCCGTTAGCATTTCTTTGAGCTCTTTTGCAAAAATCGGGTTTGGTTCAAGATCAGGACGATTTTTTAATGGTTGTAACCATTTTTCATTATTTCGATTGTCCATTGAGCCCCCACCCTTCCTCATGTACTTGAACATGCTTTTTCATTTGTTGAATGGCCCTGTGGTAGTCGACGCGTATTTTTCTTTCACTGCATCCCATGATTTCAGCCGTTTCTTTAATAGACAATTCTTTTAATCCTCGTAAAATGACTACAGACCGATAATGTGGCTTTAACTGTACGAGTGCATCCTGCAGCTCTTCCCATTCCTTCTTTTGGATGACCTTCTTTTCGGGTGTTGCTTCTTCAGATTCCTTTTCGTAAATCCAATCTGGCAGGAATTGAATAAACTTTTGTTTTCTTTTTAGATCAATTGCCGTATACTTTGCTATCGAAAAAATCCATGTCTTCATTTGTTCTGGATTTTGTAGGCTACCGATGTTTTTCATAATTTTTATAAAGGTTTCCTGAGTGATGTCTTCTGCCTCCTGGCGGTTGTTTGTATAAAACAACGCAAAATGATAAACGTCCCGGTAATACATGTCGTAGATTTTTTCCATATCGAATGACCTATTCTCCAACGCCTCGCCCCCTATCAAGAATAAGTCGTTTCATCGACAAATTTGTTTCAAACTTTTTTAAATTTAATATCTTCTACTACAATTCGTCTCCAATTCTACTTTTCCTCCGTTCGCGGACAGAGGGAGAAATCCTCATAAAAAAAGAGAGCATGAAATTCAGACAAGTGATTTCATGCTCTCTATTATTTTATCCTATTAGGATTCTTTCCGCGTTCTTTACTCGATTTTCAGTTGGGGGCTCGACATCCTTAAGTTTATATTCGAGACCAAGGCTTTCCCATTTGTAAATACCGAGCTTGTGATACGGGAGAACTTCGATTTTTTTCACGTTTTTTAGCTTTTTTATAAACTCTGATAGTTTCGTAAGATCCTCATCGTTATCGCTAATTGTTGGAACTAACACATGGCGAATCCAAACGGGAACATTTTTATCTGACAGATACTGAGCAAAGTCCAAAATATGTTCATTGCTCATTCCTGTTAATTCCTTATGCTTCACCGAATTGATTTCCTTAATATCTAGTAAAATCAAATCAGTCAGGGTGAGTAGCTCCTCTAATCGTTCCATGAATTGCGGAGAACGAGTAAAGCATCCACCAGAGCTATCGATTGTGGTGTGAATCCCAAGCTTCTTGCATTCTTTAAAAAGCTCAATTAAAAAATCAAGTTGAAGCAAGGGTTCACCGCCACTTACGGTTACACCGCCGCCTGATGCTTTGAAAAAGGGAAGATAGGTTTTGATATCATCGATAATCTCTGAAACACTCATTTCCTTCCCCATATTTAATTTCCAGGTGTCAGGGTTATGGCAGAACTGGCAACGGAGCAAACACCCTTGTGTAAATATTACATAGCGTAAACCTGGTCCATCTAATGTTCCACAGGTTTCAATTGAATGAATGCGGCCGTTCATGCTTGTCGTCCTCCCAACTTTATTCAGTAAAAGTTTTCTGCAGCTTTCAAATGGCAATAGATAAAAAAAGTATACAATTCAGCTGTGTTTAAGCCCAACTGAATAAAGTTAAAGCCTCCGGCGGATGCCACGATTTTTCAAAGGAAACTTTTCGAGCAAGGCTCGAAAAAAATCGGGCGCAAATACGCCAAGGCGTATTTGATATTACTACATGCTTTCGTGGAATGTTCTGTTTATAACATCAATTTGTTGTTCTCTTGTTAGTTTGATAAAATTCACGGCGTATCCAGATACACGAATGGTTAATTGTGGGTATAGCTCTGGATGCTCCATTGCGTCTAGTAATGTTTCGCGGTCAAAGACGTTCACATTTAGATGGTGTCCTTTTTTCAATGCATAGCCGTCAAGTAAACCTGCTAGATTGCTAATTCTCGTTTCTTCTTCTCTGCCTAGAGCTTTTGGAACAATAGAGAAAGTATTAGAGATTCCATCTAAAGCATACTCGTATGGAAGTTTCGCAACAGAGCTCAGTGAAGCAAGTGTACCCTTTGTGTCACGGCCATGAAGTGGATTTGCACCTGGTGCGAACGGTTCTCCTGCTTTGCGACCATCAGGTGTATTACCCGTCTTTTTCCCATATACTACATTAGATGTGATCGTTAATATAGATTGAGTGTGGACAGAGTTGCGGTATGTTTTATGCTTTTTAATCTTATTCATAAAACGTTTCACAAGCTCAACCGCAATGTCATCAACACGGTCATCATTGTTTCCGTATTTCGGGAAATCTCCTTCAATCTCATAATCTACAACAATGCCATTTTCATCGCGAATCGTTTTTACTTTTGCATGTTTGATTGCACTAAGTGAATCAGCGACAACGGATAACCCCGCTATTCCACATGCCATTGTTCGTAAAATTTCACGGTCATGAAGCGCCATTTCCAAGCGTTCATAGCTGTATTTATCATGCATGTAGTGAATAATATTTAATGTGTTGACATAAAGCCCTGCAAGCCATTCAAGCATTACATCATATTTTTGAAGGACCTCTTTGTAATCCAAATATTCTGCAGTAATCGGTGCGTATGTTGGACCAACTTGGATTTTCAGCTTTTCATCGATACCGCCATTTATTGCGTAGAGTAAAGCTTTTGCTAGGTTCGCTCTTGCTCCAAAAAATTGCATTTGTTTTCCGATTGCCATTGCAGACACGCAACATGCGATACCATAGTCATCACCATATGTTTCACGCATGATATCATCATTTTCATATTGAATAGAGCTTGTTTTAACCGACATTTTTGCACAATACTTTTTATAGTTCTCAGGTAGTTTTACAGACCAAAGGACAGTTAGGTTGGGCTCTGGCGCAGGACCAAGATTGTCCAGTGTGTGCAAGAAGCGGTAAGAGTTTTTCGTCACTAATGGACGTCCATCCATTGCAACACCTGCTAGTGATTCTGTCACCCAAGTTGGGTCTCCACTAAAAAGGTCATTATAATCTGGTGTTCTCGCAAACTTCACGAGTCGTAGTTTCATCACAAAATGGTCAACAATTTCCTGTGCTTCTTGCTCGGATAAAATTTCGTTTGCTACATCTCTTTCAATATAGATATCCAGGAATGTAGACACACGCCCTAAACTCATCGCGGCTCCATTTTGTTCTTTAATAGCAGCTAGATAAGCAAAATATAGCCATTGAAATGCTTCCCTTGCATTTGTTGCTGGTTCAGATATGTCATACCCATAAGAAGCTGCTAGCTCCTTCAATTCCTGAAGGGCACGAATTTGCTCAGAAAGCTCTTCCCTATCTCGAATAATGTCATCATTCATGGCTCCATTTCCGGTTTCAAGCAGGTCATTCTTCTTGTCTTCGATTAGACGGTCAATGCCATAAAGAGCCACTCTACGGTAATCGCCAATAATCCTTCCACGACCATATGCATCAGGAAGTCCTGTAATGATTCCCGCTTTTCTCGCAAGCTTCATTTCAGGTGTATAGGCATCGAACACACCTTGGTTATGCGTTTTTCGATACTCAGTAAAAATCTTTACAATCTCCTCATCGATTTCAAATCCATAGGATTTAGCAGAATCAACTGCCATTCTAATTCCACCAAACGGCTGAAGAGAGCGTTTAAATGGCTTATCTGTTTGGACACCAACCACTTTTTCCTTTTCATGATCAAGGTAACCAGGTCCATGTGAAGTAATGGTTGATACAATTTTTGTATCCATATCAAGTACTCCACCATTTTCACGTTCCTGCTTTGTTAAATCCATGACCTGTTCCCAAAGCGCATTTGTGCTTTTAGTTGGTCCCATTAAAAATGTATCATCACCACTATATGGTGAGAAATTCTCCAGAATAAAATCTCGTACATCGATTTCCTGTTGCCATTTTCCTTCTTTAAAACCAGTCCATGCTTTCATTATCAATGACCTCCATTACAAGGTTTTTTATCTATTATTGACTAAGTTACAGTTTGCTCACTACTAAGCAAACTTCCTTACAAGATCATCATACAATAAGCAGGGTTTATTGTCATGTGAAACATTTCACAAATTGGCGGAATTACCATTTTAGCCACATCTCCATCAAAAATTGGTCAAAATTGGTGGGATGGGAGGGGCTGCTCTTGCACCACTACCAAAATATAAGAAGTTATGTCCTTCAAACGACTCAGACGCCCCCAATCTACTGGTAACTGGAAAGTGGCGTCCTTCAAATTTTAGCGGAGAGTCACCATTCTCCTAATTTCAGGAAAATAGTGCCCTTCGAAAGCTCTTGGAGTACCACCATTCTCCTAATTTCAGGAAAATGGTGCCCTTCGAAAGCTCCTGAAGTACCACCATTCTCCTAATTTCAGGAAAATGGTGCCCTTCAAATGCTCCTGGTCCATACCCCAGGCTGGAAAAGCATGCCATTCTGTAATATTATAAAATTAAATGAATTTTGGGATTGGGGGAACATCATGGCAAAGCTAGTCATTACACAAAATATCGAGGAGTCCCATCTGGATCAAATCAAATCGATTATTCCGAACTGGGAGATTGTTGCAGGACGCGATTCATCTATTTGGTTAGAGCATCTAAAAGATGCTGAGGTAATCGTTGGCTGGAAAAAAGAAATTGCCGAGCATTGTATAGTTGCTGATTCTAAACTACGTTGGATGCAAAGCTGGAGTGCAGGTGTGAATAGCATGCCCCTTGCAGAAATGGAGAAGAAAAATATCCTTCTTACTAGCGCAAATGGGGTTCATGCTTATCCGATTTCGGAAACAGTTTTTGCATTGATGCTTGGATTAACGAGAAAAATCCATACATATGTCCGAAATCAGCAGGAGAAAAAATGGGATCATGCCCATATGAACCTTGAAATTCATGAAAAGACAATTGGTATCATAGGCGTAGGGCACATCGGTAAAGAAACAGCTAAAATTGCAAAAGCATTTGGAATGAAAGTACTTGGTGTTCGCCATTCAGACCGTGAAGAGGATTTCGTTGATGAAATGTATACGACAGACCAGTTGCCTGAGGTACTGCCAAGATGTGATTATGTTGTTATAACATTACCTTTGACGACTGAAACACGTCATTTATTTGGAGCAAGCGAATTTAAGCAAATGAAGTCTTCTGCATTCTTCATTAATATTGGACGAGGTGAAATAGTTGTTGAGGAAGATTTAATTGATGCGCTAAGTACAGGTGAGATTGCCGGGGCCGGATTGGATGTATTCACGAAGGAGCCGTTAGATGAGAACAGCCCATTGTGGGAGTTTGAAAATGTAATCGTGACACCACATACATCTGGCTCAACTGAACATTATACAAAGCGTGTAATTGAAGATATATTTATCACCAATCTGAAGAGCTATGCGTTAGGCGGAGTACTACCGAAGAATGTGGTGGATTATAAGAAGGGATATTAGGCTGAACAAAACCCACGGCGTTTGATATTAACGAGTTTACTTATTGGTGCAAACAAGCTATTTACAAACAACCGGAAGGATGTTATTTATTGCAATATGCTTGGTTAATAACCGAGTAAAATACTAAAACTAACCTAACAGATAGGTAACTCAACCTAGAATTATAATGGGGTGATTCTATGAGTAAAGCAAAAGGAAAAGGTGGAACAGGGAGAGGAACAGACAAGAAGTGTTGAAGATTGAAATAGAAAATTGGAAGGGGACTATGATAAAACCGCAATTAGGAAAATGAAACTATCTTTTCTTTCTTTACCGAGGATGACAGTTATTTTCCGCCAGAACAAAAAGTAATGTTAAATTTTCAAGTACATAATCTAAACGAGACTATTAAGCATCTTGAACATATTGGTGTGCCTCTTGTAAAGAAAAAAGAGATTAGTGAATTTGGAAAGTCTATTTGTATTGAAGATCCAGAAGGCTGAATGGTCGAGCTTTGGGAGAAATAGAGAGTTGTATTTCATTTGCTATAAGCTATCGGGTGCGATGATCCTAGAAGGATTATGCTTTTTTTAAAGTTATTGTACTAAGGTCGATATAGCTAGAAATACAGAATCACAAATTCATTTAGCATTTAAACATTTACATAATTCACAAGAACCTGTCTATTTCCCATTGATATTCCAATTGGAATGACACCCAGTTCTTCAAGTAAAGGGTAGCGATTGCTGAACAAGGCAGTCGTTTTTGTTTTATTTGCAAAGGAAGGTTTTATATAGATTTGAATATTAAGGTTAGTAGAGGTTTCAGAATATACGCGAGAAAATTAACCTTCCCTTTATTGGTTATCCAACACGATTCCTATTGTTTTTGCTTTTTTTGATTTTTAAAGAAAAAGTAGTTGACATGTAAATTAAATTTATGATATTATTAAAAATTTGATAAAAAATAATATATATGTTAAGGTTAAGAAGGTTACCAAATATGGAGGTGGATTATTTGTTTCAAATTGGCGATAACATTGTTTATCCAATGCACGGAGCAGGTATAATTAAAGCCATAGAAGAAAAGGAAATCTCAGGGGAAAAACAACAGTATTATGTCATAAAAATGTTAAACGGTAATATGCAAGTCATGATTCCTACGGGTAAAATATTGAATTCACGTATACGCCCTGTTACTGACCTAATTGCATTAAAACAAATCACACACATTTTTCAGCATGGAGAATCAGATAGATTACTGCCGTGGAAACAAAGGTATAAAGTGAACACGGACAAAATAAAAACGGGTAAAATACAAGAATGTGCTGAAGTTGTACGCGATTTAATGCGTATGAAGAAAGAAAAAACACTAAATACAAGCGAAAAAAAAATGTTAGATAACGCACATCATTTTTTGATTGGTGAACTGGGATTAATTAAAGGGATTACTGAAAATCAAATAAAAAGTTTCTGTTAGGTTAATTTAAGATAATGTATTACATCTCCCGAAAATATCCTGAATTTTTGGGAATATGTTAATTATTAAAAGTAAATCTTTTCAAAGACATTCAACTTCTTCAACTCACCCTTAGAGTATTAACCTCTTTTGTTATTTCTACAATATATTCCATTTTTATTATTTAAATTTCTTTTACGAACGTTTGAGGTTTCATTAAATAACTTGTTAAAATAGTCACTTGATTTTTGCAATCCTGATTCACACTGGCACGGACTAGGAGCCGTAAGGATGAAAGAGAGGTAGGGCTTTCATTGTTTTAGGTATACAATATATTATTTAAGTCATTATTTCTAGAAGAAAAAACAATCAATCTCACCTCCATCTTTAAGAGTTTTTTACATCTACTAAAGACAGTGAATAGTAATTGTTTATCTTCTTTACGTAAAAGAGAAAAACGAATTGGTAACCCCATATGGTCAACTACAAAAATGGTTTCCAAGCCAGGAAACCATTTTTTATTTTATTTACATAGCAATAGTAAAGATTACTGGTAATGGTTTTAAATCCTTGGATGAAGGGCAACGAGTACAATTTGATATTCTATAAGGGCAACATGGCTCTCAAGCAGAAAACGTTTCTAAAATGTAATTGTTCTCCTACCCCTTTGTAAATATAAACTCTGATCATGGGGGGGCTTTGCATAATCACCGTTTTGTACTTGAGTATACTTTTGTCATTTCCTATTACCTCAATGGTTTCCCCGAATAATGGGACGAGGGGGACAGTCCCCAGTCCCACTTAGTCCTCGTCCTTCACATCGATATCCTCAGGAATTGGTTCACTCAGCCATTCTTCGTAAAGCTTTTTGTATTTTTCAAGCTGTTCAAGCGTAGTGTTGAATTGGTCCTTATTCAATAGGTACTGTTCTCCGTCAAAAAGTGCACGCACCTTTTTTTCCTGAATAAGCTTTTTTACTAATTCTTCTGGAATTGATAGATATTCTGCCGTTTCTTTTACTGTTAAATACAACTTCCTTCATCCTTTTACCTTCGAATTTTGTATGCTCTGGGTTCCGCATATTCTGAGCAAGGAATGCACACCTTTATTGTATTCCCTTTATCGTCGACATACTTTCGCAATGGCTTTATTTTCCGATTACATATTACACATTTTGAACCAAAAAAGAGAACATCTACATCCCCCTTTTGATAAATATATGAGAGAAAACTCTCTCATTTCCTATTTCACTGCAACAAACTGATCGACAAAATGCTGTGGATTTAGCTTTTCTCCAGTGGCTTTTTCGATTTTTTCATTCCAGTTATATAACGCGCCTGGCTTGAAGAAATCATTCAACAAGAACTCTCCCACTTTTTCCGTAAAGAGATCCGTTGAGATATTCTTCTCAATATAGCGCTGAAGCTGTGAAGTTGTTAACTCACCGAGTAAGTAGTTTTGATAATATACTGGCACCAACGTAAAATGAATTTTCGCAGCCCAATGCGGATAATCCTGATTTTCAGGAGGTGTCAATAATTGAACCTCGCTGACAAGCTTCCACCATAAACGGTTCAAATCTTGGTCTGGATTCTCATAAAGCTCGCGTTCAAAGAACACAAAAGTCATAATCCAACGACCCGCAATCAGCATTTGACGACGCAAGGATTTTTCAATAACCGGCTTCAACTCATTAACCTGCTCCTCGTCCAATCCTAAAAACTGTTGGAGCCATTCAGGATTTTTACCGAAGCGACCATATAGCATGGCAATCGCCTCAGTTGTTAATGTATGTGCCGGACTGCGCAAGATGAATGGCAGATTACGATCGATATATTTAAAATAAACCGCATGACCGTATTCGTGGAGCATCGTGTTGGACCAATAATCGGACGGTACATTATTGCTTAAGACGCGAACATCGCCCTCACGATCAATATCGGTACAGAATGCATGCTGGTTTTTCTTTTCTCTTGGATACAGATCGCTCTTTTGAAGCATATCCGTAATATCCATACCCATTTTTGCGAAGGTCTGAGTAGATAATCCTTCAAGATTTTTCCCATCATAAAATGGATCTAAGTCCAATTCCTTTGAAGGTGGCGCCTCTTGGAAAAATGGATCCGCATAATGCCACGGGCGAAGGTCTTCTACCTTAATCCCAAATCGTTCTGCAAGCCCTTCATCCATTTCCTGTTTTACCTGACGGAACGGCTCATCGGAAAGTTCCTTTAGCTTTGTAAAAATGGAAAATATTTCTTTCCGGTCAAGCTCCTGTGATTCAAAGCTCATTTGATGAAAGTTATCAAAGCCTAGTGAACGCGCCGCTTCATTGCGTTTTTTCACAAGTGTTAATAATTTCTCTTCAATTTCGTTAGCGATTTGTTTACTTGCATGCCACGCTTGTTCCCTTAATTCAAGATCATTGCTTTTAATTAAAATTTGACGCACATCGTTTTCAGATACTTGCTTTCCATTCAGTGTCGCGCGGAATGTGTTAAATACGCCAACTAATTCAGTTGACAACTGTACCATTTCCTTCAGTTTGTCTTCTGGAAGTTGGTTTTCAAGCATGTTTGAGTATAAAAGTTCCAGCTGGCGTTTTTGAACGGGGTCCTCTGTTTGCTCAAGGTATTTTTTTACCTGCCCAAAGCGCTCTGCATCTGAAAAATATACGCTATATGTAGTGTCCGCTTCTGCCGATTTCGCATTCCACTCCTCGTCCCCAGTGGTCGCTGCCATCCATGAAGCTTTTGCACTATTAATATGTAAATCTCGAAGTGCCTGATTTTGTTCCTCTAAAAATTGTTCAATTGACATTTTACTACCCCCTCTTAACCTATAATTCTAGAAAAATTGACAAAATCCTTTATCCTTTTATTCTCTCAAACCCTAAATATCGAGTTCCTTGGAATGTAAGTTTTCCCATGTCCCCTTCAGCTAGCTGTCCATATTCACCACCAGAAACCCTAAACTCAGACCGATCTCCACTCTCAAACTCAAATGTAACATAATAACTAGTGGACGATGTAACATGATCGTGGTGATGTGGCTCAGTATGATGATGGGTATGTCTACTAACTTCTGTACGCTTCGTTTTTACATGTGCAGGAACACATAATTTAGGTGAATCTTCATTCTTCTTCCACTGACTGATTCCCTTTCCTGTATTAAAAATAACGAGTCCAATCACAACAATGAACATTATCACCACAAAAATCGGGACAACATTGAACATTACATCTCCTGGATACATAACCTTCCCCCTTTTTAAAGGAATCTATATTAAACATACGCTTTAAAAATCGTTAAGTTTCAATGTTCAAAAATTTTTTTATAAAAAAGAAGACCTTTTGGGAAATTGGCTATCCAAAAGGTCTTCATAATTTTTCATTATTCGCCTAGGTCGACGTTATGGTATACCTGACGTACGTCTTCTAAGTCTTCTAATGCATCGATCATTTTTTCAAACTTTTCTTTTGGATCGTCCGGAAGGGTTACATCGTTTTGCGCGAGCATGGTTAGTTCTGCTACTGAAAACTCAGTAATTCCTGCGTTTTTAAAAGCTTCTTGGACTGCGTGGAATTGTTCTGGCTCCGCATACACGATAACTGAATCCTCTTCTTCGAGAATGTCGCGTACATCTACATCCGCTTCCATTAACAGTTCTAATACTTCATCAGCCGTTTTTCCTTCAACACCGAAAACGGCAGTTGCATCAAACATATAGGCGACAGAACCACTGACACCCATGTTACCTCCATTTTTACCAAAAGCGGCACGTACGTCCGATGCTGTACGGTTAACGTTATTTGTTAAAGCATCAACAATGACCATTGAACCATTTGGCCCGAAGCCTTCATAACGTAGCTCATCATAAGTCTCCTCAGAACCGCCTTTTGCTTTTTCAATCGCGCGATCAATGATTGCTTTTGGTACACTGTATGTTTTCGCACGCTCAAGAACGACTTTTAAATGTTGGTTTGACTCGGGATCAGGCTCACCTTGTTTTGCTGCTACATAGATTTCACGTCCAAATTTTGCGTAGATTCTACTTGTATTCGCATCCTTGGAAGCTTTCTTTTCCTTAATATTGTTCCATTTACGTCCCATCTTGAACACTCGCTTTCAACTATTAAATCTTATTCTAATCAAATGCGCCTTGGCGTATTTGCGCCCAGATTTTTTAGGCCCACACGAGGTGGGTCACAAAGACGTTGCCACA
>NZ_LMBW01000005.1:154538-165527 GCF_001439915.1 Fredinandcohnia humi
TTTGCTCAAAAACCTCCTCTAAAAAATCTGTGGCATCCGCCGGAGGCTTTAGGCCCACACGATGTGGGTCACTCAGACGTTGCCACAGGATGTGGCACTCTTAGTCTGAGTTCCTTAATTTCAGTCAAAGTTTGAATTCTTACTGAATTATATACTATTTTACCTTCATCCCATCACTTATAGAATTGGGGACTCTGCTGAATAAAGTTATAATGTAAGTTTTGATTACTTCAAAATGCCACCGTTCCACAACCTACATATCAACAAATAATATTATACTCCAATAAATAGCGCTTTTCGAGAAAAAAATAGATGAAAATGTAACCAAGTTCACTTGAACTCATGTGCCAATGATTTTACTTTACTTTTTCCGAAATACAGTGTTATCGCATATAAAATCAGCAATGCTACGCAAAGTAGCATAGATGTAAACATATATATCTTGTTTTTAATATGTCCAAAAGGATAAGCTTAACCTATCATTCTAACAGGGAGGAACGATTATGACTTTAGGGGAAAAAATGAAGCAAATGAGAAAAGATGCTTCACTATCACAAGAGCAATTGGCAGAAAAATTATGCGTGTCTAGACAGGCGATTTCAAAATGGGAAAGCGGCAGAGGTACCCCCGATGTCGAAAATTTGCAAAGCATAGCAAAACTATTTGGTGTTAGTGTCGACTCCCTATTAGGGGATGGGACTCTGTCAACAGACATTTTTAAAGAGAAAATTGATATTTCCAAATACGAAAAAACGGGTAAATCAAGATCAAAATATGATGAAGTGGTCAAAGAAAAATACCCAAATGCAACTACAATCCAACCCCTTGTCAGAAGAAAGAAATTAAATCGTTGGGAGACAATCATCGATTTCATCGTGCAACCTGGTGTACTTGCGGCGGCTGATTCATTTAATGATATGTCAGCTTATTATCTAGTAGATTTACAGCATAAACGAATGCTTGTAAACGTAACAAAGGAATTTATTGAAAGTCAGGATCTGAACTGTGAATTTAAAGGCAAAAAGCGTGTGATTGGAAATAACCTGTTCATCAAAACACCGTATATCCTCTAATATAAGAAGCAATAAATAAAAAAACAGTTGGGGTAGATAAAAAGGCATTCTTACCTACTCCAACATCATTATTTAATGAATTTATAGAAGAGTTAGTTGCCATGAAACACCAAAACGATCATTCAGCCACCCGAACTTCTTGCTGAATCCATAATTACCTATAGGCATTAGTTCCTGCCCGTCTTCTTTTAGCTTCTGGTAAAGATGATCGATTTCCTCCTCTGAACTGCAAGTTAGATAAATTGAAAATGAGGGTGTGAAGGAAAACTGATGCTTGATATTGCTGTCAATGCACATGAACTCTTGCCCTTTTAATGAAAAGGTTGCATGCATGACGGTTCCTTCATCTCCTCCAGGTTGATTTGGTCCATATCGCACAATACTTTTAATCTCAGAATCCTCAATAATTGACGTATAAAAATTCATCGCCTCCTCTGCATTTGCATCCTGAAACATCAAAAATGGTGTTACTTTTTCCATAATCATATTCTCCTTTATATTTTTATTTTTTAGTATATACCTATAGTGCTTTATCAAAATCACTTGAGACGTTCATACCCTTTTCTTGAGTACTTTTACTATTTACAAACCAAATCCCTGACAGTACAAGTAATATTCCTGCTAACGTAATTATGCTTAAACTTTCATCCAAAAATATGTATCCCGAAATAACACCGACGATTGGTACAAATAATAAAGAAACCGATGCTTTGCTTGCCTCCGTTCGCCTCAAAATATGATTCCACATGACAAAAGCGAGAGCAGATGCAGCAACTCCAGAAAACAGAATATAAACAACTGGCATGAATCCCCAATGTGATTCACCCGTTTCAAACGAAAATGTATATACCAATAAACCTACCGCCCCTATTGTCATCTGCCAAGTGGTAAATTGAATGGTATCACAATGCTTTAATTTTAGTTTAAAAAGTAAACTAGCTATCGCCCAAGAAATGGCGGAGCTTAGCGCTAGTAAAACAATCCAAATGGACCCTCCAAAATGGATATTCATTGCGAGAAATAAACCCACAATGCCTATCACAATTCCGAACGTCTTTTTAGCCGTCAACCTTTCACCTGGAATCCACCTATGTGCCATGATTGATAAAAAAAGCGGCATACTGTAGGTCAGAACGGAGGTAAGACCTGCACTTATGTAATTAAGTGATATTTGAATGGCGATGTTAAAATAAGTGGTTTGTAGAAGTCCACAAAGAACAAACCACTTGAGGTCTGATTTATTTGGCAGAGGTATTTTTTTTATGAAACACAAACCTAAAAGAACGATCGAACCTGTCAAAAATCGTAACGTAGCAAACTCCCCAGGAGGAAAAGCACCGTTTCCTAATTTCATGACAACAAAATTAAATCCCCAAATCAGACATAAAATGGTCAAAGACATATACATAAGGATGAACGCCCCCCTTTCCTTAAACTCCAAAAAAGGCCACAGTTTAGCTTCATTCTTTACCTTTTATTATTCTACCATTTTAATATAATCAATTCCTGAACTAGAACTATATTGAAATTGAACTAAATATCCCCGACCATCTATACTCTACACAATCCATTCTTGGTGAACAAAAAAAAGAAGAACCAACCGTTGAAATGTTGATTCTTCCTTTATATTAATTCTATGAATTGGATTCTAAAACTACCATTCTCCAATACTACCATCTTGATGGCGCCAAACTGGATTTTTCCAATTGTGCCCGACATTAGCTTGTTTTCGAACAAATTCTTCATCGATTTCAATTCCTAACCCAGGACCTTGTGGGATAGTGACATAACCATCTTTATAATAAAATACAGACTTATCAACTACATAATCTAGAAGGTCACTTCCTTGATTATAATGAATTCCCAAACTTTGCTCTTGAATAACCGCATTATGTGCCGTCGCATCAAGTTGCAGACAGGCTGCAAGTGCAATTGGGCCTAGTGGACAATGGGGAGCAAGCGCTACATCATATGCTTCTGCCATTGAGGCGATTTTTTTACATTCGGTAATCCCACCTGCATGTGATAAATCTGGCTGAATGATATCTACATAGCCATTTGCAAGCACTGATTTGAAATCCCATCGTGAATACATTCGCTCTCCTGTTGCAATTGGAATAGAGGTATGTTGGGCAATCTCCTTTAAAGCCTCATTATTTTCTGCTAAAACTGGCTCTTCAATAAACATTGGGCGGAACTGCTCTAGTTCCTTCGCTAATATTTTCGCCATTGGTTTATGTACACGACCATGAAAATCAATCCCAATCCCAATATAATTTCCTACTGCTTCCCTTACAGCAGCGAATCGTTCGATTGCCTGATCAATTTTTTCATAGGAATCTATATACTGAAGTTCTTCTGTTCCATTCATTTTGACAGCTGTAAATCCTGCATCAACTACTTTTTTCGCTTCTTCTCCAACATCAGACGGGCGGTCCCCACCAATCCACGAATAGACTCTTATTGAATCCCTGCATGCCCCGCCCAATAATTGAAAAATAGGAGCTTGATAATACTTCCCTTTAATGTCCCAGAGTGCCTGATCGATTCCAGCAATGGCACTCATTAAAATCGGTCCACCTCGGTAAAAACCAGACCGATATAGCATGTTCCAATGATCTTCGATTCGCAATGGATCTTTCCCGATCAAGTATTCCATTAATTCCTCGACGCACGCCTTTACAGTAGAAGCCCTTCCTTCGATAACAGGTTCACCCCAACCAATGATTCCTTCGTTCGTTTCAATTTTTAAAAATAACCATCTAGGCGGAACCTGAAACAGTTCATATCCACTAATCTTCAAATGCTTCCCCTCCTATTAAGTCGTTTTAGAAGTTATTCTTCCAAAGATCCATAGTTTAATAAAATCTCCATAGCTCCAACCATGACTGAATTTTCTACTTGCTTGTCATTAACCTCAATAATTTTCCATCCTTGATTTATATAGGTTAATAAATGAGTAAACGCCTTTCTTAACGGGCTTATTCCTCCGACTATTACCCATTTTATTTCATTCAAATCGATTCCAGATAGTGCTTGAAAGTCATTGAAAATAACAGAACCAGTGAGGTAATTTGCCCTTTGATTGGAGTTGCATTTTGTAAACAAATCCAGGAGACGTATGTGATAAAAACTTCTAGTCAGTCCATACTGTTTTGCCGCTTCAAAGCCAAATGTAAGCATTTTTTGATCAATCGCCTCAATAAGATTAGAATCCAGTGAATTTGACAGTATCGTTTCCTTCTGAAGAGCTTGTAAAGTCTCTCCTCCTAATGTAGATAAACAATACAATAACTCCTTATTTTCACCTACGAAAACAAATTTAGTATGCGAGCCAGGAAGTACAATTAGCCCTTTTCCCTCATGCGGAAACTGCTTCAGCAATCCAAATGATTCTACTTCTTCTCCACGCATCACATCAAATTTATTAATCGAAAAAACTAAATCATCTTCGTCTACTTCATTTGCTTCATTTTTCATTCCCGGGATAAAGAGACAAGGAATGGAAAGAAATTCTTCAAGCTTACATACTACTGAATGACTCTCGAATTGCCTTACCCCTGCAGGACTAGGTATATGAGGGATTTCATATATTCCCAGATTAGAGGTAATCATTCCGGATGCAACAATTACATAAATATCTGCGGGCAAACATTTTGTTTTCATTAACAATTTTTCTATGCCTTCTTTTAGTTGGACCTTTAGATTTTGATTACTGCCTGAAATGGCTGAATCCCTTACACCGACTCTAATTTTTTCAGAATCAATTACTGTGTATGTTGTGCTATCAACTAATCTTAACCTGGAGTTTGTTGTTCCAGAGTCTATTAAAATGACTTTCACATCACAAGCCTCCATTCATGTAAGTTCCTATTAACTGTCCACTTTATTTACAAGCTGAACAAAGCTTGCTGCCCGCCTCACAATTTCCCCAAAATCGCCTTGCTGGACCAATTTATCATCCACAAGTGAGCTTCCAATTCCTAGAGATGCTGCCCCTGCCTTCAAATAGTCACCTGCATTTTCGATTGAAATACCTCCAACAGCCATTACCTCTAAAAATGGCAACGGTCCCAATAAATCCTTTATATAATTCGGGCCAAGCTGGCGGATTGGAAAGATTTTGACCATCTTTGCACCGTATTCGTAAGCTGTAAGTATTTCTGTTGGAGTGTAAACTCCAGGGATCACGGGGATGCCATAACGATTTGCTGTATCAATCGTTTCCTTTTTTAAAGTTGGCGTGAGCATAAATTCCGCTCCCGATAGAACTGCAAGTCTAGCAGTCTCCGAATCTAAGACAGTCCCTGCACCCACTAGGACATCAGTATAGTTTTCCCTTATCCATTCAATCCCCTTTAATGCTCCAGGTGTGTTCGTTGTTATTTCAATTGCACGAATTCCACCTTCATAAAGACTCTTGACCGTATTTTCTAAACCCTTAGATGACTTACTTCGAATAATGGCCACAAGCTTTAATCTTTTTATTTTTTCTAAAGTTGGGCTGCTCATCCTTCTACACCATCTCCTGTTTTGGTTTATTGATTAACCTTTCACACTTCCCCCAGTTAATCCGGCAATAATATATCTTTGTGCAAAAAGAGCAATAATCAGTACTGGTGCAGTTATGATAACGGAAGCCGCCATTAGACCGCCCCAATTGATTTCTGAATATGATAAAAAATTAAAGATGGCAATTGGTAATGTCTTTGTTTTTTCACCAGCAAGAATTAAGGAAAACATAAAATTATTCCAAGAGAAAATAAAAGCTAAAATAGAGGATGTAACAATGCCCGGTCCAGATATCGGAAGCATTACACGAACAAAAGCCATCGGAATCGAACAGCCATCGACGCGGGCAGACTCCTCCAGTTCAAGTGGCAAACCTTCAAAAAAAGGAATCATCACCCAAATGATAAATGGCATTGTCACAAGCATATGACTTAGGATAAGAGATGTGTACGTATCAATTAAATTCAGTTTTGAAAAGATAATAAACCAAGGTATAAGAAAGGAAATGCCTGGGACAATCCTTGCCACAAGGATTAACAATCCAAGTCCTTCTTGCTTATATCTTGCGATTGAATAAGCAGCTGGAAGACCTAATAACAGCCCAAAAAATGTTGCACCAATTCCAACAATGAAGCTATTCCAAATAAAAGTAAGAAAGGCATATTCGCCAATTACGCTCTTGTAGTTACTGAAATTCGCTGTAATCTCAAATAATTTTGATGTATCAAGGATTTGTACTTGTGTTTTAAAAGATGCAAGTACCATCCAAAGGAAGGGAAGTAAAAATAAAAATAGAGATAAGTATACACCAATATTTATCAAAGTATTTTTTATCAATTTCTTTTTGTTTCGACTCATAGGTTAACCCCCGATCTCTTTCGTAAAAGTATCGTGAATATACTAATGGATAGAACAATCATAAAAAATACCATGAGTAAAGCGGAAGCCTGACCTATTTTAAAATATTGAAACCCTAACACATAACCGTAAATATTGATTGTCTGTGATGAGGTTCCTGGTCCCCCCTGTGTTGTTGCGTAAATAATATCAAATGTTTTTAAAGCATCTATCATTCTTAGAAGGACAGCGGAATAAAGTGTGGGCTTCAATAAAGGAAGCGTAATTTTGCGAAACGCTTGCCAAGTTGAAGCACCATCAATCATTGCTGCTTCAAATGGATCTTTAGGAAGGGAAACGAGTCCTGCCAATACGATTAATGCAATCATTGGAGTCCATTCCCAAACATCTATAAGAATTAAGGATGGCATAACTAACTTCTGGGATGTTAACCATTCCTGTCCCGGAATTCCTAATGATTGTAAGAAAACATTAGCAATACCAATATTCGGTTCGTATATTAGGACCCAAATTAGACCTACTGCTACGGGAGTTGCTACCATTGGAAGAAGAAACAAAGTTTTAACTATTCCCTTTCCAACAATATGTTGGTTCATTAGAACTGCTAAAGCTACACCCAATACTGTTTCTACCGTAACGGTGGCTATTGTAAAATAAAACATAAGTTTCAAAGATTTAATAAATAATTCATCATTAAATAGTTCAATATAATTCTGAAAAGCTATCCATAAGGGTGGTGTAATATTGGACATACTCCATTCGTGAAAACTTAACCAAAGTGTATATCCAACGGGCATGACCATCATGAGCCCTACAAATATGACAGCAGGCATGGTAAATACCCATTTTATATTTCGATCAATCCAATTTGTCATCGTTCTTCCCCCTTTCTCAACTACATGCCACTTTTACAAGAAACGGCCTTCGTAAGCATCCAGAAACAAACCTAGATTGCTACTCGAAAGCCGTTATCAAATGAGGTTACATCGTTTATTTTTCGCTGTCTATAATCTTTTGGAATTCTTCTTCTGCTTTCTCAGCTGCCGCCTTTACATCGTTACCCTCAATTGCAGCTATAATCACATCACCAATAGCATCACGGGCAGCACCTACGTTTATAACAACTGGTCTGTCGTAAGGAACAGCGTTATCCCCTCCATTAACGCCAATTGCTTCCGCTAAGTCCTCAGGAAATTTCGCCGTTCCTTCAGGAGAGTTCCAAACGGATATACGTGCACCTGGATTCCCTTCCGCTTGCAGTTTTAAGACCATTTCTTCACTTTCTACCCACTTAATAAATTCCCATGCCGCATCTTTCTTTTCTGAGTTTGCTCCAATTCCAAGTGCCCAAGATGTTACGTTATAAGGCTTAGAACCCTTAGGTCCAGCGGGGAATGGTGCAAAGCCTACCTTATCGGCAACCTGTGATTTTGAAGGATCCGTAGCATTGGTAAATAGTGAAGATGCATCTGTATAGAATACAGCTTTTCCTTGTGTAAAGACTGCCATCGCCTCAGGCCAACTCATGTTTAGTGTTCCTTTAGGTCCGAAATCTTTTAATAGATTTCCATAATAGTTAAAAGCTTCTATTGCTTCCGGAGTCGTAATTGCAGCCTTATCATCCTTCATAAAGTCTCCGCCAAATCCATACAAGAAACTCGAGAATTGTGTAACAGCAGCAGCCCGCTTTCCACGAGACACAAAGCCAGCAACACCATCAGGGTCATGTAATTGCTTTGCTTGTTCTTCAAGTTCCTCCAATGTTTCAGGAACTTCCAAACCAGCCTCTTCTAAAATATCTTTTCTATAATACAAAACCTGGGTTTCCGTGACTAACGGTAATCCATATAAATTATCACCATCTTTTACACTGCCTAATGATGAAGGAAAAAAGTCCTTTGTATAATCGTTTTCTTTTGAGACGTAGCTACTAATATCTGCGAAATACCCGCTTTTATGATACATTTTGCCATCTTGAAGTGGACGGAACATCACAACGTCAATATTTTTTGAGTTAGATGCAAATTCTACTGATGTTTTTTGTGTTAACTGATCTTCAAAATAACTATCAATTTTTACCTTTATCCCTGTCTCTTTCTCAAAAGCTGGCAATTCTTTTTTGATAGATTCTGTCCAAGGATGGTTCGCAGCAACAATTCTAATTTCTTGGACTTTCTTTTCTCCTCCATCAGATGAATTCGGCTCGGATGTTTTCGTTGTCTCTTCCCCACCACTACAACCTACTAAAACAGAACAGATACCTACCGCTAAGGCTAAATAACCTGCAGCCTTCTTGAAGCCTGTCAAACTTTTCTTCATCTTATTCCCCCCTCAAAATTTTCTGATAGCGTTTTCATTATGTGGTACTAATTAAATGATAAAGTGACTTAGGAATAAAACTTTACATACACGCTATCCTTTTTAATAAAATGGTACTTTACACCATATAATGACCTTTTTGCAGAATCCTACTTTTTGTTGTTTTTTTACTTAAAACCTATGCGATTGGAAATCTTACTCGCTGTTTCAAGTAGCTTCTCAATAATATTTTCCTTTTGCCTCAGCATTCGTTCTTTCGGTCCAGCAACACTAATGGCGGCTTCCATTATCTGATCCACATTAAAAATAGGTGCCGCTAAACAGTACAGTCCTTCTTCGTTTTCCTCATCGTCGATCGAATAGCCTTGTTTAAAGAACTCTTCTAACTGGTTCAAAAGATTTTCCTTTTTAGTGATGGTCTTTGGGGTTATGGGATGTAGTTCAATCGTTCTTATAATTTCTTGTTTCCTTTCTTCAGGAAGAAACGTTAAAAACGCTTTTCCTAAACCAGTACAATATAAAGGCTTACTCTTTCCGGGTTCAGCCGTTGTACGAATCGATCGATTACTATTTATCTTTGCTACATAAATAAGTTCACTATTATCTAAAACTGCCATAAATACAGTTTCCTGCACATCTTCCATTAATTTTTTTAATATCGGCATTCCTTGAGCTGTAATATCTAAAGATTCCCTTGCTGTACCGCCAAGCTGGATTAATTTTGGACCAAGCTTATACTTTCTGAAAAAGTCTACAGATAAATAGTTGTTTTTATATAAAGTATTTATTAAAACAGAGGTACTGCTTTGAGGAATGGATAGAGACTCACTAATTTCTTTAATCGTTAATCCATTTAAGTGATGTGAAAGTAAGTGAAAAATTTTTAAAACACGCTCTGCTGACTTAACTGACATCCCCTTACCTCCTTCATCACATATGTGATTCTACATCATATATATGATTTCAGAAAGAATTCATTCATGTTTAAAAAAATAAAGCGTAAAACTGGTGAAGTTTTACGCTTTCGGTATTTACATTTATTTATCTGTCGGAATTTCAATCACTGTGCTGGATTTTCTTCTTCCCAAACCTGTTGGAGTGCACCAAGGAATGTAGAGGTAGGCTGCGCACCAGAGATGGAGTATTTTTGATTGATTACAAAAAACGGAACGCCAGTAACACCGATTTGTTGTGCAATCGATTCGTCAATTCGTACATCGTTCGCAAATTTCTTTTCGTCTTTTAATACATCAAGCGCTTCCTGGCGATCCATACCTGCAGATTCTGCAAGATCAGCTAATACATCATAGTCACTGATGAGTTTACCTTCTTCAAAATAAGAGTGAAGAAGAATTTCAGTCATTTCTTTTTCTTTCCCCACTGTTGCTGCATATTTTGCAAGGCGATGAGCATCAAATGTAGTTGTGTGTTTCATTTTATCAAAATTATAATTTAGTCCGACATCTGCGGCTTGCTGCCCAACATTTTCATTCATTTGCTTAGCTTGTTCAACGCTTGTTCCGTATTTTGAAGCAAGCAATTCATGGATGCTTTGTCCTGAATATGGCTTTGCATTTGGATCTAATTCGAAGCTTTTGAATTCAACTTCGACTTGATCGCGATTTGGGAATTGCTCAAGTGCTTGTTCAAGGTGACGCTTTCCTACATAACAGAACGGGCATACAAAGTCTGACCATACCTCGATTTTCATTACAACACCTCATTTGGGTTATTTTTTTCTATGGTAACATATCAAATTGTTAAATGCTCTTGTGGCGGCTTCGGATTATTTTTCTTATTTCTAGGAGTCGAAATGCACTAGAATTCTGTGTCTATATGGAGGTCCAGTGACTTGCTTGGAAGAAATCGGCTTGGGCGTGTTACGCAAGACCATTGGTGCGGTACATGCTTGGGAGAAATCACCTCGAGCGTGTTACACAAGACCACTCTCGCGGTACATGCTTGGGAGTAATCCGCTTGAACGTGTACCGCTAGACCATTGTTGCGGTACATGCTTGGAAGAAATCCGCTTGAACGTGTACCGCTAGGCAACTCTTGCGGTACATGCTTGGCAGAAATCCGCTTGAGCGTGTACCGCTAGACCAATCTTGCGGTACATGCTTGGATAAAATCACCTCGAGCGTGTTACACAAGACCACTCTTGCGGTACATGCTTGGCAGAAATCCAATCGAGCGTGTACCGCTAGACTACTCTTACAGTACATGC
>NZ_LMBW01000005.1:165534-197355 GCF_001439915.1 Fredinandcohnia humi
GGCGTGTTACGCAAGACCACTCTTGCGGTACATGCTTGGCAGAAATCCAATCGAGCGTGTACCGCTAGACTACTCTTACAGTACATGCNAGCGTGTTACGCAAGGACTACTGACCGCTCAAAACACAATCTTTGAACATTTAGTGAAAAGTATTTGACAATTTTGTGAACAAGATGAATAATTTATAGTAGGAGGATGAGGAAAATGAAATCTACTATGCTTGAGGCTGTTAAGTATTTTGGGGGAACAGTACTTATTGCCGGTATCATTATTTTTTGTCTTGGATTCTTTGGGAACGGTTCCAGTGTGTTAACTCCTATCGGAATCGGAACGGTCATGGGGGCCATTTTTATCTTCTTAATGGGGCTGTTTTTAATCGCATCTGAAGAAATGTTGCTGAAGGCACAAGGCGCAAAACAAGAATAAATATCACATTCGGTTTTTTATAGGCTTAGCCACGCAGGTCGGCTAAGCTTTTTATTTTTCATAAAAAAGCACGATCTCATCGCACCTTTACAACATATGTTTTCGCCAAAATATCATATAAAGATTGTTTCTTCTTTGTAAAAATACAAGTCAAAATATAAGCAAACATAAGCGCATAGATAAGTCCACCAATCAAAGTATAAGTGAACGGAACTTCGCCGTCCTCAATATACATCAAACGATAAACAAGAAAGTGTGACAGTTCCCAAGGTAAAAACCTTAAGAGTGTCCGAAAGGCCATTTGCAGTAAAGATACAGCTTCACCATTTTTCCCAACCACTCTTATACCCGATTTTCTCTTTCCAAATGACTGCCTACCAATTTTTGAATCACTAATAATAAAATAAAGGGATACCGGCAAAGTCACCATTAAAAATCCTGTGAACTGTGCAACCACTAATGACCCTTTAAAGAATTCTTGCAAACCTGGAATTAGAAATACAGAAAGAACAAACAGGACAGCAAGATAGGCAAGAATCAAAATATAATCAATCATGAAAGCTTTGAACCTCAGTCGAAATGAAGCATACATCTACATTCCCCCTTTCATGATTTATATTACAGCAATAACCTGACTATTCTCCACAAAAAAAGAGCGCCCCCCAAGACAAGGACACTCTTTGATCTATTACATATCCCAAAGAAATAGGAACATTGTGCAAAAGATGGTTACTAATGCGATAAAAATCATGAACGCTACATTTCCATAAATTGACCATTTGTCCTTTGTTTCGCCTGCATGCATGAAAACGATCAGTTGCAGCAAGGCCTGGACAAATGCTGTAATAATAAGAATGGTTAAACCTGCTGCAAAGCTTAGGTTTAAGAAATACACTGCAAGTGCGACAGCTGTTAAAACCAATGAAAAGACGAAGCCCGTGACTTGTTTGGCTGGAAATAGTTCTCTCATCTTACATCATTCCTTTCAAATAGATGAAGCTGAAAATGAAAATCCAGACTACATCTAGGAAGTGCCAATACAAGGAAAAGATGAATGATTTACCTGCATTTTCTGCAGTTAAGCCTCTTTTTCTAATTTGGAGGATGATCATCGTCCCCCAAATCAATCCAAATGTCACGTGAATTCCGTGTGTTCCTAAAGTTGTTAGCAAGATTGCCGTAAACGCACTTGTTTGTAGACCTGCTCCGATGTGGACGTAGTGAACAAACTCATAGATTTCAACACCCAGGAAAGATAACCCTAGAAGCAGTGTCACGACAAAGAAGCCGATCATTGCCTTTTGTCTGCCTATGCGCATCGCATGAACGGCAAGACCAATTGTAAAACTACTTGTTAACAATAAAAATGTTTCAATCAGTACAGGTGTGATTTCAAAAATCTCAGCACCTGATGGACCGCCTCCGATGCGGTGTTCTAATGTAAAATACGATGTAAACAAGGTTCCGAAAAGCATAATCTCCGCACCAAGGAAAACCCAGAAACCAAAAATATTTAACTGGTTTTGGTGCGTGCTATATTCAAGAGGTTGCGAGTGATCTAGTTTCATAACTTAGCACCTCCCAATTTTTCTTCTGTTTCTTTTACCTTTTCAGCAGGTATATAGTGACCATGATCATCTTCAAACGAACGATATGCCATACAAACAAAAATTGCAATCGTTGAAATGATTACGAGTGGCCAGATCGCAAATACGAATGAAAAGCCCCATACAAAGAAAATGCTACACATGATAAAAGGAAGTCCACTATTGTTTGGCATGTGAATTTTTTCAATTTTATCTGGGAACAGTTTGTGCTTTTTCTTCTTGTCATCCCAGAATGGTTCGGTTGAATTCACATTTGGTGTTACCGCAAAGTTGTACTCAGGAACTGGTGTATGTGTTGCCCATTCTAAAGTACGTGCATCCCACGGGTCGCTGCCGATATCTCTTGATGCATAGCGGATACTGTAGTATACGTTGTACACGATTAAAGCGAAGGCAATTGCCATGATTCCGGCACCGACGAATGAAACCATGTTCAACATACCATATCCAGTAGCTTCGGAGTATGTGTACATACGACGAGCTTGACCATCTAGCCCTGTGATGTACATTGGGAAGAACGCAAGGACAAAACCAATTGAAAGTAACCAGAACGTCCATTTTCCGATTCGTTCATTCAACATAAAACCGAACATTTTCGGCCAGTAATATGTGAGAGCTGCAAGCATCGCGTATACGACACCTGGAATAATCGTGTTATGGAAGTGTGCCACTAAGAACATTGTGTTGTGGTACTGGTAATCCGCTGCTGACATCGCTAGCATAACCCCGGTTACTCCACCAATTGTGAACAATGGAATAAAGCCGACTGAGTAAAGCATTGGAACGGTGAAACGAATTTTACCTTTCCATAATGTAAACAACCAGTTAAAGATTTTCACACCGGTTGGAACCGCAATTGCCATTGTTGTAATTGAGAAGAAACTGTTTGATGCAGCCCCTTGCCCCATTGTAAAGAAATGGTGCGCCCAAACGAGACATGAAAGAACTGAGATAATAACGATTGATCCAACCATTGATTTATAGCCGTACAAGTTTCTTCCTGAGAAGGTTGAAATAATCTCACTGTAAATACCGAATGCAGGCAAGATTAAGATATAAACCTCAGGATGTCCCCAAACCCAGAATAGGTTTGCCCAAAGCATATCCATACCACCATTTGTACTAGCAAAGAAGTGTGTTCCGAACAACCGGTCCATTGTTCCCATTGCTAATGCAACTGTTAAGACTGGGAATACTGTTACAATGATTAAGTTAGCAACTAAAGTAGTCCAAGTGAACATTGGCATTTTCATTAAAGTCATGCCAGGTGCTCTCATTTTCATGATGGTTGTAATCATATTGATACCTGTCATTAACGTACCAAGACCTGAAATCTGTAACGCAATCATATAGTAGTTCGTTCCTACTGATGTACTGAAATCATTTCCAGCAAGCGGGAAATACGAAGTCCAGCCCGCATCAGGTGATCCCCCAATAACGAAGGAAATATTAAATAACATTGCCCCCATAAAGAATAGCCAGAAGCTAATTGCATTTAGGCGTGGGAAAGCTACGTCACGTGCCCCTATTTGTAATGGAACAACATAGTTCATAAATGCAAAGATGAACGGCATTGCCATGAACATGATCATGACAACTCCATGCGTTGTGAAAATTTCATTATAGTGTTGTGCGTCTAACAATTTAGCATCTGGTGCAGACAGCTGTGCACGCATCATTATCGCATCTACCCCACCACGGAAAAGCATGATTAATGCGGAAATTAAATACATGATACCAATTCGTTTATGGTCAACCGTTGTTAACCATTCGCGCCATAGATAACCCCATTTTTTAAAATAGGTTAAACCGGCGATAATTCCGATTACGGTAAGTCCAATTGCGACCATTGCTGCATAGATCGCTGGACTAGGATGTGGTATGGCAAAACGTTCAAAGAATTCCATCCGTTTGTTACTCCTTTCTTTTTAAAAATTAATGACTATTGTGATCTGAATGAGCTTCGTGTTCTTCGTGCTCATTTTCTCCACCGTCTGCGTCCATATTGCCATGGTCATGCTCCGGTGGCGGTGCAAACTCCAAGTGCGTTCCAGTGAACGTCATTTGACCAAGGTGGCCCGGTTCTAAAATTTCATCGAACTTTTCTTCTGTAAGAGGCTTTGCTGTTTCTTTAACCTCATCTACCCATTCTTTAAACTCTTTTTCGGGAACAGCTTTTACGCTAAAGGTATTCTCTGCAAATCCTTTACCACTGAAGTTTGCGTTTCGACCCATTAATTCACCCTGCTCATCAGCGGCAAGATGCAACGTCGTAATCATGTCCGCCATGGCATATTTTTGCCCGCCAAGCTGAGGGATCCAAAAGCTTGTGATTGGACCGTATGAATAAAGTTTGAATTCAAGTGGTCTGTCTGTTGGAATATATAAGTAATTGACTGTTTCGATATCCTCTTCCGGGTAGCTAAAATGCCATTTCCAATCGGAGGATGATGCGTATATTACCAATGGCTTTTGATCTTCATAGCCCTGTGGAGTTGACTCAACAATGTAGTTACTTTGAACAGATACAAATGAAAGATAACCAACAATTAAAATTGGAATCCCGATACAAATCGCTTCAACCCAAGGATTTCCCTCAATATGTGGAGGCTCGTAATCCTCCGGCATTTTTGAAGCCCGATATTTCACAAGTATATATACCAATAATGCGAATACGACAATAATTACAACTGACATGATTCCAATTGAAAGCAGGATATCACGCGCTTGTCTTTCTGCTTGCGGACCCTTTGCATCAAAAACGAGCAATGGCTCACATCCTGTTAACACTGTGGAAATGGTTAAAACCATCATAAAGAAAAACCATTTGATTTTCATAAACGTACTCCTTTCCGAATGAATGCTATTAGTTCACAACTATGTGGGGTGTGACGAATTTGTGTACAACTTCACAAAGTTGTCAAAAAAATTTTAGCTACTAGTTTTTTTCGTAATATGTTTAAAAACTAAAGCTAAGGTTTATTTTGCAAAATAATTTAATTAAAATCTTTATCACTGTGTAAACGATGATAACATCATGAATCATAAAAAGTTGTTACAGAATCGGTAAGGAAGTTTTTGTAAAATGGAATGTTCCTAACATAATTGCCCCAAACCTTGATGTGATGCATATCACAGGTGTTTTTTAGATTTTGAACAAATTGTTACATATTTAAAATGAAAAAAGTTCCCCCATTTTTAATGGAATTGATACTAACCATCCATACTATAAGAAAAGCGAAAGGCGCCCGGATTGAGGAAAATCGACTAACTACCGCCACGTCCTGTGGCGAACGTCGATGTCATCACTTCCTGTGCAAGTCAAGCATAAGACAAGCGCTGACAGAAGGTGTATTTTACCTTCAGAAGCGATTGGCTTATGACCTCGAACCGATGGCTTCTTGAGCTGGACATAAAAAATGATGTTTCGTAAAGGTGGTGGGGACACTGAAAATCGTATGGGCTATGATGCTATTCTTTTCTGTACAGCAATTTCATCCGCAAGATAATCTGTACGTTACTTATAACGGAAATCCGATTGCTACGGTGAATCGGGCTGAGTATTCTCTTCCATTGCTCGGTGTTCCTACATTGAATACGAAAAAATATACAGATTTCCTTACCTATTTAGAAGAGCAAGTATACGAGGAATCAAAGGACGCGAAAATAGATAAAACAGGTGAAATCGTCAAGGAACAGGTCGGTGTGAAATTAGATAGGTATAAATTTACGAAATTATTTTACTCTCGCTTTTTTGGAAAAGGGGATTTCATTGAGGTGCCTGTGGAGCGAATTTATCCGCGGGTTGATAGTGAGCTTTTATCAACAATTCGAGTAAAAAAGATTGGGCAGTATGTAACTCACTTTAATTCTTCTAATAAAGAACGCTCTACAAATATTGTCCTTTCAGCTGCTGCCATTGATAGTCATGTCCTATTTCAAAATGAAACCTTCTCTTTTAATAAGATCGTCGGAAAACGAACCGCTGCTAGAGGATATCAGCCTGCGCCCGAAATCATTAGGGGTGAGCTGATTGAGGGTATCGGAGGTGGGATTTGCCAAACCTCCTCCACCCTATTCAATGCTGTTGACCTTGCGGGGGTTGAAATCATTAAGCGTTATTCCCATAGTAAACGGGTCGGCTATGTTCCCCCAGGACGCGATGCAACAGTTAGCTGGTATGGACCTGATTTTCTTTTTAAGAATACATACAACCAACCTATATTGATTCGGGCAAAGGTTCACGGAGGAACACTTATCGTAACCGTCTATTCCTCGGAGGATATCAATTATACGCCACGAAAAATTACGCCTAAAAAAGAAAAGAAAGACCATTGATTCGGTAGTCTCTCAGTTCTGTAATATGGTTTTGTGTATTAACAAATGCGCTATAGCTTGCCGGATTGCGTGTTAATTTTGATAATTGCGTGATAGCCCGACGGAATTGCGCTTTATTCCTGATAATTGCGCTATACGCAGGTTAGTTACTGGAATTTGTTAGTTTTTCAGCAAATTGTCTGCCAAACTCTTTACATAAAAATTCGTCCTTATCGTTTGGAGTAAGTTCAACTTTTAATGGAACACTGACAACCTCCGCTCCTCTTTCTTTTAACTTCTCCACCAGTAGGTCTACAGCGCCGCCGTAATTCGAGTAAAGTGTGCTACCTGACCCAAATACTGCGCTTTTTTTAAAATGAAAATCCAGATGATCCATTTCATCGTAAAAATCGAGTAATTCATCGGGGAGTTCACCCTCTCCCCAGGTATAGCTTCCAATGATGATCCCATTGTAGTCAATGAGTTCTTCAGGGTCTATTTCAAAGCATTCTTTGACGTTCAGTTGGATCCCCTTTTCCTTCACACCTTCTGCAATATACGTTGCCATTAGTTCTGTGTTCCCTGACATGCTTGCATACACGAGAATGGCATTGTTCAACGTTATCACCTTTTCATTAGTTGTTTGCTTTTTTCCTAAGCTGTTCTAGTTGTTTAACGATGATTTTTCTTTGTCCTTTTAACTCGATTAAGCCTTGGTTTTGAAATGCGGAAAGCCTGCGACTGAGTGTTTCCTGTGAGGTTCCAAGATAGGATGCAAGGTCTCCTTTACGAATCGGCAGGTGAATGGTCATTGTTTCTTCTTGACCTTCAATTAACTCAACCAAATAACCTGCGACGCGCTTTTCCACATCCTGAGAGTTTAATTTTTCAATGAGCGATTCCGTTTCATGGAGTCTACTTGTGAATTCCTCCAGAATTTTTAACGAAATTGTTGGATAGCTTAGAAGTAGTTGATGAATGTCATGCTGCTGGATGGTACAAATCTCTGTATCTTCCATTGCCTCTGCATAGCTTGTTGTCATTGTTTTTGAAAAGAGAGAAAGCTCGCCGATGAAGTCACCTTCTTCAACAAATCTAATTATTTGTTCTTTCCCATTTTCAGTAATTCGGTACATTTTCACCAAGCCTTTATGGACGATAAAAAGATGTTCAGAAAGTTCATCTGAATGGAATAATAACTCTCCTTTTTTAAGTTTTTTACTAACAGCGACTTGTGAAATTTCAGCCATTTCATTGTCGGTTAAATGGTTAAAAATCGGAACCCTCGATATACATGAGGTTTTCATGTGATCACTGTGGTTACAAGAATCATTAGACATTCATCTACACTCCTTTGTTTATACTTCAGTCACCACCCTCTGTTGATAAAGGTGACCTCTATTATGTTAGTTAAAATGGACAAGTCGAAGTGCGTTTTAGAATGAGCAAGACACTTGCCTCATGGATAAACATAGCAGATGCCAGGAAGACTGTCTTTGTTAAAACACCGTTTAATTAAATTGTCACATTTGCGTGCGGCTTACTGTCTTTTGTTTACATCTTTATTGTAAGCGAAGGGGAAAAGATAAACTTTGACGTGGGTCAAAATTGGAGGGGAAATTGTTGGATTGTTTTTTTGATAAGGTTTTAGAAGAATGAATTCGTTCTGACATGGATGGTTGGTAGCATTCCTTGTCGGTCCATATCACGGGGGCTTTGGTTCTGGTCATTACGAAAAATGTTCGCGGCTATCCAAATCACGCGCTTTTTCGGACTCATCATTATGAAATATGCTTGCGGCTGTCCGAATCAAGCACTCTTTCGGACTCATCATTTCGAAAAATGTTCGCGGCTGTCCAAATCACGCGCTCTTTTGGACACATCATTACCGAATATACTCGCAGATGTCCGAATCACGCGCTCTTTCGGACTCATCATTTCGGAAAATGTTCGCGGCTGTCCGATTCACGCGCTCTTTCGGACTCATCATTTCGAAATATACTCGCCGCTGTCCGAATCAAGCGCTCTTTCGGACTCATCATTTCGAAATATACTCGCCGCTGTCCGAATCACGAGCTCTTTCGGATACATTTATCTGAAAACTTAACATACCTGTCCAATCGTTGCATTTTTTCAATAAAAAAGAGGAGGTTTTCCCTCCCCTTAGTTTTGACGTGAGTTTTTCGAGTAACTATCCCGTGAACGGTATTGCTGTGGTGCTCTTGTTGGGTAGCGCAATGGGAAACTGAACATATGCACAAGCTTTGTAAAGGGAATCGATGCAAATAAAAGAAATGAAAGGATCACATGAATTTTAAACAGTGTTGGCACTCCGAGCATTAATTCAGGCTGTGGATTTAATGTGAATAAGCTTCGGAACCACGGCCCGATTGAAATTCGGTACTCATATGCCGCCACTGTCGTATTGTAGACAAGTGTCATATATGTACCCAAACCAGCAACGATAAGCAGCAGGATGATTGTAAAATAACTGCCTGCCGATGTATGGACATGAACGCGTTCAATTGCAAATTTCCGAATTAAAAATAGAATCAATCCAAGGACAACCATAAGTCCTGCCAAACCACCACCTGCTATCGCAAAAAGGTGATATGTATGGTCGTCAATTCCGATTGCATTGTAAAACTGAAGCGGAATCAGCATCCCCATCACATGACCGATAAAGGCGAAAATGATGCCATAGTGGAAGATGACAGATGCGTAACGAAGCCACTTTTTCTCAAAGATTTCCGTTGATGGTGCAGTCCAGCTTTTTCCGCGGAACACAAATCGATAAAATGTCCCAACAACAAGGATTGCTGCGCATAAATAAGGATATGCCGTCCACCAGAAATGTATTTCCATCTATTAACCTCCTTTCAAAATCGAAAAGCGCAAGGCGCGCAGATTGTGGAACATCGACTAACTACCGCCACGTCCTGTGGCGAACGTCGATGTCAGCACTTCCTGTGCAAGTCATGCATAAGACAAGCGCTGACAGAAGGTGCTTTTTGCCTTTAGAAGCGATTGGCTAGACCATAGAGCCGGTGGCTTCTTGAGCTAGATATTGAAACTTTATACAGAATAAAATACTTCCTTTATTTTTTAAATTATCCGCTTATCCACATAAGAACATTTGTTTTCCACAGCCTGTGGATGCTTTTGTGGATAGTGTTGAAAGTTCAACGATTTTATTTTTCCACAATATCCACGTTATCCACAGAAAACCATCCTTTTTATCCACATTGTCCACATTATTCACAAGTTATGAACAACCTATTGATAAAGCATTGGATATGGAAGGTCTTCTAAATCAGCTTCCTCGCGCTGATTTTCTAGCAATGTGATTTCTTCCGCTTCTGGTGCTTCAAAGACAAACATCATTAATAGATCCATAATCCTTTGGTATGGATTCGAATCGAAAAGGTTCTTATGGATTCGATCAACTGCAAAGGCTAAGCGGCGGTATAACCGTTCAAAGTTTTCGCCCTCTGGTGCGTGTGCCAAAAGCTCAAACAGCATTGGGATATAATCCACAATTTCCTTGCCGTGATATTCAAATCCACCTTCAACAATCATCTTTTGTAGCTTGATTAATGCTGCACCTCGTTTGCGGCTATCACCTAATTCATGAGCCGTTAAATATAGACCTGTTCGATCCTTATAATCATAGGTATCCACATAAAGCTCCTGTAATTCAAGCAATGGCATCTTAAAAAGAGGAACAATTCTTTCTAAGATTTCATTTCTCATTTTTACTGAGCCAACTTCCTCGTTCACATATTCCTCGAAATCCGAAAACCCTTCGAGAAGGGTTTTGTCGGGATAATCAAGGATACGGGACATGATCATTAAAATGGCTTTCGCTTCATTGGTCATTGGTTTCCACTTCTTTCAAATGGATATGTCACCATTCCTTCTGGCGGTGCTAAATCCTCAATACTACATGCGCCTTGCTTGTAATAGAGGTCTTCATCCATTTCGCGGCGGCCTGTTGGAATCACAAAGCGCTCATTGTATTTGGCAACCCCTAACAAACGTTGCATTTCTTCAAGCTCTTCAGCTGTTGTATTTGCTTCTTTTAATAGTTTTTTCATTGACTCACCGTCAATTCCTCCAACCGTTTTTGCGCGCATGTGAACGCGCATGGCAGCCATCTTAAGCAAGACGCGGCGAATCACGTCCGTATCATCGGCTGATAAAATAGATGCTAAGTACTCCATTGGAATTCTCATGTCATCAACGGCGGGAATATATCCATCCGCATTTAAAGATTGCTCATTCGTTATATGGTTCATAATTGGACTAAGTGGCGGGACATACCACACCATTGGCATTGTGCGATATTCAGGGTGCAATGGCAACGCAATCTTCCATTTCATCGCCATTTTATATACAGGTGACTCCTGCGCACTTTTAATCCAACTTTGATTAATTCCTTGCTCCTGTGCTTTTTCAATAATTTCTGGGTCAAATGGGTCTAAAAAGACAGAAAGCTGTGATTCATATAAGTCTTTCGGGTCTTCAACAGATGCAGCTTCCTTCACGCGGTCAGCATCGTATAAAACAACCCCAATATAGCGGATACGACCTACGCAAGTCTCCGAACAAATAGTTGGCAGACCCGCTTCTGTACGCGGATAACAGAAATTACATTTTTCTGCTTTGTGCGTGTTCCAGTTATAGTACACCTTGTGATATGGGCAGCCATTCATGCAAAAACGCCAGCCACGGCAAGCATCCTGGTCAACCAAAACAATTCCATCTTCATCCCTTTTGTAAAGTGCTCCCGAAGGACAGGACGCAACACAGGATGGATTCAGGCAATGTTCACAAATTCGCGGTAAGTACATCATAAATGTTTTTTCATATTCCATTGCAATATGCTCTTGAAGCTTTTGCACGTTCGGGTCCATTGGGACGATTTCACTCCCGCCCGCAAGGTCATCATCCCAGTTTGGGCCCCATTCCGGCTTATCGATGTATTTACCAGTAATCATTGATTTCGGTCGTGCAACAGGGATGTTCTCCCCTTTTTTCGCATGTTGCAAATGCCCGAAATCGTATGTCCATGGCTCATAAAAATCATCAAGCTCTGCCATATTCGGGTTGTAAAAAATGTTTGCAAGTTTGGAAATTGGACCACCAGCCCTTAGATGCAGTTTCCCATTTCGTAATGTCCAACCACCCTTAAAACGATCCGTGTTTTCCCATTCCTTCGGGTACCCTGGTCCTGGACGAGTTTCAACGTTATTGAACCAGACGTACTCCATGCCGGGTCGATTCGTCCATACATTTTTACATGTGACAGAACAAGTATGACAGCCGATACACTTGTCTAAGTGCATTACCATCGCGACTTGTGCCTTAATTCTCAAGCCAGTCGACCTCCTTTAATGGGCGAACAATCGCAAGCGTATCTCTTTGGCTGCCTGTTGGTCCATAATAATTGAATCCATAGCTTAGCTGCGAATAGCCACCAATCATATGCGTTGCCTTTGGATAAATTCTTGTCACGCTGTTATGTGTTCCACCACGGTTTTTATTGATTGTATTTCCTGGCACTCCCATAACCCGGTCCTGGGCATGGTGCATATACACCGCTCCGCGCGGCATTCTGTATGTTAAAACAGCTCTTGCTACAACGGCGCCGTTTCGGTTATATAATTCAATCCAATCATTATCTTTAATGCCAATTTCCGCAGCATCCTCTTCATTCAACCAAACAACTTGCCAGCCTCTAAAAAGCTGAACCATGTTGTTCGTATCTGTGAACATCGTGTGGATACCCCATTTTTGGTGGGGTGTCATGTAACGAAGAGTAATGGACTTACCACTATTCTCAACCTCTTTTTCACCCTTAATAAAAGGACCTTTGTTAATTGGCGGAAGATAGAGCGGCAGACCTTCACCATAATCAAGCATGACTTCATGGTCTAAATAGAAGCTTTGTCGGCCGGTCAGTGTATGCCAGGGAATATGGAACTCTTTGTTTACGGTAAATGGCGAGTACCTGCGTCCATCATTTTCAAGTCCGCTCCATACCGGTGTTGAAAGGGTTTGTCTTGGCTGAATTGTCAAGGCATCTAATGTAAAGTCCTCTTCCTCACGCGCTTCTGATATATGACCAAGCTTTTTCCCGGTTTTATGCTCCATCGACTTCCAGCCTTCAACCGCACGCCTTCCATTTGTTGCACCCGACATAAGAAGGATTGCATTGATCGCTTTTACATCGGAATACAGGGATGGAAGTCCTTTGCCTACACCTTTGGATTTTGATGGACCAAGGCGATCCGACAACGATTGGAAGACTTTATCCCCAGGGATTTTAACCCCTTTCGTTCCGTAGCCATTTTTAATATTCGGTCCGACGGTTATCCACATGTCATACACATTTGGATAATCACGCTTCACGAAATTGAGGTTTGGCATCGTTTTTCCTGGGATTCCTTCCACTTCGCCTTTCCGCCAATCCTTTACTTTCCCGAAAGGTTGAGCAATTTCATTAATCGTGTCATGGGCAAGTGGCGAAATGACAAGATCCTCCTGGGCTGGCAAATGGTCCTTTGCAAGCTCTGAAAATGCTTTTGCAATTTCCCTAAATGCATCCCAGTCACTTCTTGTTTCCCATGGTGGGCTAATTGCCGCATTAAATGGATGTACAAATGGATGTAAATCTGTTGTACTAATATCTTGTTTTTCATACCACGTTGCAGCAGGAAGGATGATATCCGAGAACAGCCCTGAGCTTGTCATCCGGAAATCCATACTGACAAAGAGATCCGTTTTTCCTTCAGGCAGTTTTTCTGAAATATTGACATCCTTTGGCTGCCAGGATTGTTCTGGATCTGATAACACCGTATCCTTTGAACCAATTAAATGCTTTACAAAATATTCGTGCCCCTTCCCGCTGTCGCCTAATAAATTGGAGCGCCAATTAAAAAAGACTCTAGGGAAGTTCCTTGGGTCATTTGGGTTTTCGATCGCAAAATCGAGGGTGCCATCGACCATTTGTTTTGCAATGTAATCTGTCACGGCTTTGTCATCACTATGTTTCGAACGAGCTTCCTTCATGACATCCAACGAATTTTGCGAAAGGGTTGGGAAGCTTGGCAACCATCCAAGACGTGCTGACATCGCATTAAAATCTGCAGGGTGCATATTGGAATACTTGCTGCCCCAGTCCGTTTCTCTGTCATCAAAATCGTATTCATAGCGGAACTGCTCCGTCGCAAAATAAAAAAAGGAAGTACCGTTCATTAATCTTGGTGCTTTTACCCAGTCATTCGCAAACGCAATTTGAGAGAATCCCTCTAATGGACGCACTTTTTCCTGCCCAACATAATGAGCCCAACCGCCCCCATTAACACCTTGGGAACCTGTTAGGAGAACAAGATTTAAAATAGCACGGTAAATTTGATCACTATGAAACCAGTGGTTCGTGCCTCCGCCCATGGCAATCATTGATTTACCTTGGGTAAGCGCTGCATTCTCTGCAAATTCACGCGCTACTTGAATAACGTGTTCCTTTTTCACACCGGTAATGCTTTCCTGCCATGCAGGAGTATATGGTCTAACTGCGTCATTATAGTCAGTCGGATAGTCACCTTGAAGTCCGCGGTTAATACCAGTATGAGCAAGCATTAAATCATAAACGGTTGTCACAATCAGTTCGTTACCGGATTGGTCCTTCATCCGTTTGATCGGTACACCGCGCACCACTTTCCCGCCCTCTTTTTCTGCAAAATATGGGAACTCAACCAATGCGACATCTTCTGTATCATTGATAAAACTAAGCTTCGGATTAATACTCGTGCCGTCTTCAGTCGTCATATCAAGATTCCATTTCGTGCTGCTGTCCCATCTGAAGCCTTGGCTACCATTTGGAATCGCGATTTGATTGGTCGTTTCATCCCAAACCACCGTCTTCCAATCGCCAAGCTCTTGTTGATCAGAAAAATCAGAAGCACGCAGGAACCGGTCAGATCGATAGTTTTCTCCTTTTTTATCCAGGGTAATTAGGAACGGTAAATCCGTGTATTGTTTCGCATAATCACGGAAATAAGGGGTTTCTTTATCCACATAAAATTCTTTTAAAATCACATGGGTCATTGCCATAGCAAGCGCACCATCTGTTCCAGCTTTTGCAGGTAGCCAAATGTCTGCGAACTTGTCATATTCCGCATAGTCAGGGCTGACCCCAACTACCTTGGTTCCGTTATAACGAGATTCCACCATAAAGTGAGCATCAGGGGTTCTCGTTTGCGGAATATTGGTACCCCAAATAATGAAGTATTTCGTGTTGTACCAATCACCGCTTTCCGGAACGTCAGTCTGGTCACCCCACACCTGTGGCGACGCTGGCGGTAAGTCCGCATACCAATCATAGAAGCTAAGAATGGTACCGCCGATTAAGGATAAAAATCTTGCCCCACCAGCATAACTCACCATTGACATTGCCGGAATTGGGCTAAATCCTACGACCCGGTCTGGACCATATTTTTTGATTGTGTAAATCGTGGATGCTGCAATCATTTGGCAAACATCCTTCCAGTTCCCTCTAACAAATCCGCCTTTACCTCGTGCTGAAACATATGCTTTTCGTTTTTCCGGATTACTGACTATATTTTCCCATGCCTGTATAGGGTTATCCGCCTTCGCGACTTCATCCTTCCAAAGTGCGAGGAGGTCACCTCGTACATATGGATACTTCACCCGTGTTGGGCTGTATGTATACCATGAAAAACTCGCTCCACGCGGGCACCCACGGGGCTCGTAATCTGGGAAATTATCTCCCGTTGACGGATAGTCTGTTTGTTGAGTCTCATAGGCAATAATTCCGTCCTTGACATGGATTTTCCAACTACATGAACCAGTACAGTTCACCCCATGTGTGGAGCGGACAATCTTGTCATGGGCCCAACGTTGGCGATAGATTGATTCCCAGTCTCGCGGGCGTGGATTTTCTTCTGTCCAACCGTCGTTTATACGCTCTCCACGCACTAAATGCTTTAGCGAGCGGAAGAGACTATTCTGCTTTGTCAATGTCTCCATCCCTTCCATTCAGGATATTTGCCAATGGGTTGAAGTCCTCACCCACTAACCTAAAGCTTTGTGTGCCTGCTTGAAATTCTTCAAGAAAGACCTTCCAGCTTGATGCATTTGCAGCTGCTAAGATGAGGCGCTGAAGTGTGCTCATATCCTGTATTTCATAGATTTCTTCAATCATTTTTCCAGGAATATCACCAAATCTCATTCTGAGAACTGCTATCAAATCTTCCCGATCATCAATTAACATCGCGTCATTCTCCATTGAAAACAACATACCAACTCCTTCTTTGAAAAAATGGTCTGCTTTCAAACTAGTAAAGGTCTATAGTTTAATCATCTTGTAATAGTCAGAAATCAACTGATTCTTACATTTTTCAGCCGTCCTTTTGAAAAAGCCAGTAATCTCCTCATCTGGCTCTTTCGCCTGCCCAAAGCTTACAAAGGCTGTGGCAGATTGCGAAAATGATTGAGAGAATCGCAATGTCAGATCAAAGCCCTCCTCCTGTTTGACTACGGTTGCATAGATATCGTAGGAATGAATGTTATATTCTAAAAAGATTTCAACCATCTTTTGGTATAAGCTTGGCGCTGCAAACCTAAGTAGTTTTTCCTCAATTACATCTTTTTTCCCCATTTCCATCTCCTTTCCTCCGTTTCCTTATTTTTCATTTTATTATTCGTGATTCACTAGCAATTTATTCATCTCATCATCGTTATGGATTTCATCAATGATAATTAAGCTATCTAAAAGAGGAATCATGCGATGGTCGGCTTCTTCCGTCTCCAGGCTTTTCTTCATTGTTGCAACGATGCGACGCATTAAATCATGATCACGTGTTAATTGATTGACCAATTTTTCAAGCTTCGGATTTTGATCTGTTAATTCTTTATATAAGCCCTCTTCTTCTGAGTCCGCATGTTTCAGAGTTCTAGATTCCCAGTGGTCAATTGCAACCTCCGCCACTTGTAGTGCTTTTTCCTTATTTCCTTCCTCAACACACTTCCGGAATAAATTTCGGAGCTCCTTCGCTTCATGTAAAGCCGCCTCATGAATTGCTGAATGAGAATCTGTTTTTCGTAAACTTGGTCCAGTTGCCATTAAAATCATCCTTTCTTCATTTCCTAAATTATTACTTTCTTCATAATCCTTTCCATCGAGATTCTACTTAAACTCCTATGCTTACATTTCCGCAAAAATGTCATAATTGTGGGGCCCCGAGATAGTCCGATTTGAATTTTTTTAGGGAGGATTGCGTTTGCGATTTGAGGATTTTCTACTTGGGTGCGGGATTTGCGCTTTAATTCGGGGATTTGCGCTTTATTTTTCATATTTGCGCTTTAATTCAAGGAATTGCGCTTTATTTTTGATATTTGCGTTATAACGTTGTTTACGCGCATTTTACAAAAACCACCAACAAGAGCTGGGGTCACCCCCCAGCTCTTTTTTATGCGTCATGTTTTTCAGTCAGGTCGTTGAATAGGCCTACGTAGAATTTTACTTCGCCAGCTTCATTTTTTACTTCACTAATGGTCAGCCATTCTCGATAGAGCTCTTTATTTTTCCTTCTGTTCCAAATTTCCCCCTGCCAGTACCCTTGACTGCGAATTGAATTCCACATCTGGTCGTAAAATGCTGAATCATGCTTACCTGAACGGAGAATACTTGGTGTTTTACCGATCGCTTCCTCCGGCTCAAATCCGGTAACCGTTGTAAAAGCATGGTTTATTTTTTGGATGACTCCATTTGAATTTGTCACCATCATTCCTTGGGCCACATTCTCGATAAGCTTTGCTTCAAGTTGAATTTTTTCAGTATAGAACATCCATACAACGAATACCGAGCTTAGTAGTGCAAACATCGCTAATGACATAAATCCAATCGCATAGTGTCCTGTCATACCAAAAACAATTGAAAGAACGATCGGTGGGAAGAATCCGCCCAATCCCCCCATCGCCGACACGATTCCGTTCACAATCCCAGCTTGCTTTGAAAAATAGTAAGGAACAAGCTTGAAGATCGTCCCATTGCCAATTCCTGCGAAAAGCGATACAAGTAAACAACCAAGTGTGTATAAAACAATATCGGGTGTAAAAGCCAAGAGTACACCAGCAAATGTGATCACATTAAAAACAATGAACAAAATTAAATATGGATTAAATTTATCCCCGAGCCAGCCTCCGATTGGACGCATTAGTGTCGCTAGTGTAATGAATCCAGCCGTTCTTAATCCTGCATCAACAGCCGTTAATCCAAAATAATTGACTAAGAAATTCGGCAAATACACGGTAAACGCAACGAATGAACCAAATGTTACAAAATAAAATAAGCTAAGGAACCAAAGCTTTTCGTTTTTATAAACACTTTTAATCTGTTCACTCAGCGGTTTACTCACTTTAGGCTCATTGCGATCACCAAGCAAAAAATTTAAGAGTGCAAATAAGATAACCGGGATGAGAAATAGTCGAACTGTGCTTTGCCATCCAATGTTCACTGCGAGCACCGGCGCCGCAAAGGATGTGATTGCTGTACCAATATTTCCTGCACCATATATTCCGTTCACAAAACCATGACGTTCTTTCGGATAGTATTTCGGCAACGAGGTAACCCCAATCGAAAAAAGGGCTCCGCCAACTCCAATAATGAGTCCGCCAAGAATTAAATCGAGCATAGAATCAGCAATACTAATATAAAAAATCGGAAGGATTAGTATGATAAATCCGATAAAAAACAACCATCTAGCCCCAAAACGATTTGTCCAATATCCTAATAAAATTCTGAGCAGCGAGCCTAAAATGACCGGAACGGCGGTGACCATTGCAGTTTGGTTATCCGTTAATGGAATATCCTGCTTTATGCTAGACATTAGGGATGACAGAATCACCCAAACCATAAACCCGACAACCAGACTTGCGGTCTGAAGTGGCAGCTGCAATTTTTGCGTCTTCATACCTTGTACTCCTCCTCCAAACATTCTTTATGTATTCTTCCTAGTGTATGAAATTTCTAGAAAATCAAACATACTTTTTCACGGTTACTTTTTACCCTAAGTACATATGAAATGATATAAAAATTGCATCCACGCTGTTTAGATTATCTAAACATTGGGATGCAATTGATTCTTTTTTACTTTTTATCTATTAACTAACAGATTACTGAAGTTCAACTATATTTCTTTTTTGGGTTTCAAAGACTGACCCGATGAGCACCTGCGCCTGCACCTACAAAACCTCCAAAACCATGTGCTCCAACTCCAGGAGCGCCAACTCCTAAACCGTGTGCTCCAACTCCAGGAGCCCCAACCCCTAAACCATGAGCTCCAAATCCAGGAGCGCCAACTCCTAATCCAGCAGGGAAACCTCCTTGTCCGACAGGGATACCTCCTAGTCCAACAGGAAAACCTCCTAGTCCAACAGGAAAACCTCCTAGTCCAACAGGAAAACCTCCTAGTCCAGCAGGAAAACCTCCTAGTCCAGCAGGAAAACCTCCTAGTCCAGCAGGAAAACCTCCAAATTCAATTGGGATACCTCCATAAATCATGCTAACACCAGGAAAATAACCAAAACTTCGGTAATTCGGATAATGTTTGTACGCCGCTTCATATTGTGGATCATTGTGTAGCACCATATTTTCATAATGATTCATTCCCAATCTTTTTTCCTCCTCAATCATTTTCAAAATAGTGTATGTGTCTAGTTTTAAAAAAGGGATAGGTAGAAGCCTATTACACAATGAATTCACCTTTTCATGCACATAAAAGGAGCTTGCAACAAGCTCCTCATGTTTTCACCTATTTTCTCCATTACTAATGGTCATTCCTAAAGCTTATTACCGACTTAACAGCTCTCTCTATCTCCATATAACCCGTACAGCGGCAAATATTTGATTCGAGGCACTTCGTTATTTCATCATCTGAAGGGTTCTTCCGAGACTTTAGTAAGGAGTGGCAATTCATAATAAAACCTGGTGTACAATATCCACATTGGAAGGCAAAGTTATCCACAAATGCCCCTTGAATGGGTGCGTCTAAACCTTCAATCGTTTCTATTTCTTTTGCAATACATTCTACAGCCAAAGTAAGGCAGGACTTTTGCGCAATTCCATCTATGATAACCGTACATGCCCCGCAATCACCGTTTAAACATCCCGGTTTTGCACCTGTTAAACCTAATTTATTGCGTAAAACATCCAAAAGAATATCTGACATTCGAAATGATACCTCTGTTTCCTCACCATTTATCAGTAACTTTGACATTTGTTTGAATTCAGATGTCGTCATGTTCCTCTCCTCCCAATGTTTGTAACACATCATAAAGGATATTTTTTAATACAAATAATCTGTAACGTGAAGTGCCTTCCGTATCATCTAAAATCGGTACATTTAAGCTGTTAATTGCAAGTTCTATTCGCTCTTTATAGGGTAATACTGTTTTGTTTAAGGCATCCTCTATTTGATATGAACGAAAAGGATAAGGAGAAAGACCACTAAACGCAACCCTAATGACCTGTTCAAATTTAAGAGCCGCTACAGTCAGTAAAGGATAACCTGTATCCCATTGTCGTCTTCTTTTTATGGTAAAAAAGGGCATTTCCAAAAACTTTCGATTTGTTTTGATTTGCAGTAGAAACTCGCCCCGATTTAATAAAAGCTGCTCTTTAAAGATTTCGGTAATGGGAACTTTTTTTATCCCTTGGTTATTTGCAAGTAGCAAGGTGCTATCCGTTAATAAAAAGGGCAATACCGCTTCACGATAAAAAATCTGTCCGCATATATTTCCACCAACCGTAATCTTATTTCTAGCTGTACGATCAGCAATTTCAGTAACTGTTTTACTCAATAACGGAAATAGATTCTTCTCCTCAATCGTCGTTAGCGTTTGAGCTGAACCTACTATAAAAAACTCCTCATTTAACTCTTGAACATTGCATTCAGGGATGTTTTTAATATCGATGACGGAACTAGTTCTCACTAGATTTAATCTTCCTAGTGTAATAATTTCTGTTCCACCCGAATAATACATAGGTGATTTTCCTTGTTTGTCTAGATCATGGAATAAACTTACCGCTTCCTGAAAAGTATGGGGTCTGTGGTACTCGAAATCATAAGGTATCACATCTCCTCCCCCTTACTTCTCCAAATTAATTCAGGAGTCAAAGGCAGTTCATTTAGCTCTACATCGGCAGCAAGCGATAAACTATTAGCAAGTGCTGCGGGCATCCCTAATATTCCATGTTCTCCAACCCCTCTTGCCCCATAGGGAGCGTCTAACTGGGGTGTGGTAACAAAATCTACAAGATAATTCGGATTCTCTCCGTAATGAATGGGTCTATAGGTTCGAAGCTGCGGGTTTAATACCCTACCTAAACTATCGAAAATGAAGGTTTCTCTTCCCCCATAGGCTAAGCCCATACTCATAGCACCCATCACCTGACCTAGTGCGGCTTTACGATTTAAGACAGCTCCTATATCCACCACCGTTACGGCTTTTATTAGTTTGTATGTAAAGTCTCTTTTATCGTATTCGACTTCAACAGAATGGGCTGCTACTGTCCATTCCGGACCAGGTTGACCAGCGCCTGTATTAGGATCTAAATTTGTCATTCTTCTCATAATATAATTCCCATGACCAATAACTTGACCGCCAATTGAATTTCCATTTGGAAATTTATATCCGTAAACAACTTCCTTAAAATCCAAACTAACTCTTGGATTATCACGTAAGAACACTTTGCCAAAGGCTACTTCAAGATCTTCAGTTGATACCCTTAATACACATGCAGCCGTATTCTTTATTTGCCGAATTACATCTTCCGCTGCTTCTAATACCGCTCTCCCTCCCATAAAGGTACCCCTGCTGGCCACGGTTTTCCAATGCTCCGGGGTCGTTTGTGTGTCAATCTTCATTCTTACATGAACCTTATCAACGCTTATCTTCAATCTTTCTGCAAGAATTTGCGCTAGAACAGTCTTCGTACCTGTACCGATTTCTACAACGCCTGACATTAAGTTAACACTTCCATCTGGATTAAAAGTAAGGATCACACCAGAACTTGCGTCCGTATCCATGGTAGAGGTTTTCCAGCTGCAAGCTATCGCTTTAACCCGAATTTTTCTTTCATTTACCTTTTCTATTTGTCCCTCATTCCAGTTAACCAGTTCTTTTAAACGATCAATACATTGCGGTAAATTTCCAACATTGCTTTTATTTAAAACAACCTGGGTCGGTGTTTTGTGCCCAGGTAGAATTGCGTTTTTCTTTCGAAAATCAAGTGGGTCGATTCCTAATTTTTTTGATAGTTTATCCATGGTTCGTTCAAACGCAAATAATACTTCTGAATGACCAAACCCTCTAAATGGACTTCCATATGGGTGGTTCGTGTAGATGCATAATGAATTGCACCATACATTTTCTATATGATACGGACCTGTACAATCAACTCCGCCAGCACGGCTTACATCAATCGCTTTATCGGAATAGGCACCTCCATCAAAAAGGTATAACATTTCAGCAGCTTTAATTATTCCTTCTTTTGTACTTCCAATTCTTACTTTCGCTTCTAAACCAACATGACATGGCGCAGTAGTTAAATCTTCTTCTCGCGAATATGTAAGTTGTACACGCCTTCCCCCGACTGCTCTTGATGCAAGATAAGCAAGAATTTCCCATTGAGTAGGGGCCTTTCCTCCATACCCTCCTCCTACGAGAGGGGTTTCTACAATGATTTTTCCTACTTCTAAATTAAAATATATACTAAGCAATTTTTTCACCATAAATGGTGCTTGTGAGGATGTCGTAATGTGCACATATCCATCTGGTTTAATTTCAGCTGTTGCACTTCTGGTCTCCATGGCGGCATGGCTGGACGGCGAAAACTTATATGTTCCTTCGACGATCACGTCAGATTGCTTCCAGCCTTGGTCCATGTTCCCTTTACGTATTTTGGTTATATTAGATATGTTTGAATTTGGTACAGGATAAGCGGTTCCGATAATTTCATATGAACTTAAGTTTGGGTGTAATAGTGGGGAATCTTCTTTGAGAGCTTCTGATGGATTATTGATAACGGGTAATATTTTATACTTTATGTCAATTAAATCTGCTGCTTTTTTAGCAATATCAGGACGATCAGCGACTACAAGGGCTACTGGTTCTCCAAAATATCGAACTATATCTACCGCGATTGGGGGACGATCCCTTATTTCTTCACCCGTAAGTGGAAAATCATTCGTTCCAATTATAATTGCTTTTACACCCGGGATATTTTTGGCTAATGTATCATCAATCGAAACTATATTTGCATGGCCATATGGACTTGTTTTTATTTTTACATGAAGGGCATTAATTGAAAGTTCATCAGCAGTATACTTTGCTCTCCCTGTCACCTTGTCAAAAGCTTCCTTGCGAATAACGCTCTCCCCAATAATTCTAATTTTTGTCACCCCTTAATTCATTTTCTTTATAATATATGGATGTATCTTGAGAACTTTCCTTTTTTCGATTTCATTAAGTTTGCAACAAAAAAAGAGGACATGTCGTCCTCTTTTTTAATAAAGTAAGGTAATTTATTTAACTCCAATTCATATTTCAGGATTATTAATAAAATGGATAACCGTATCCACCATATGGATAACCATAGCCGCCGTATCCATAACCGCCATAGAGTAACGGAGAAATTAATGCACCACCTAATAATCCGGCTCCAAGCCCTCCAAGAAATGGGCCACCAAAACCAAATCCAAACGGGCTTCCAAACCCAAATCCAAACGGTCTCCCGAACCCAAATGGTCTTCCAAATCCAAACGGTCTTCCAAATCCAAACGGTCTTCCAAACCCAAATGGTCTCCCAAACCCAAATGGTCTTCCAAATATCCGTTCATCCGTAACACGTGGCAGAGAGTTTATTCCTTCATTATACATAACCTCATAGCTCCTTATATTTATATTGGTCATATTAAGTGAATATAGCATATCTTTGGGAACTGACCTTAATTCCCATTAATACACTATGCAATTGCCTACTAGGTTGTATAGGTATACACCTATTTTAAGCAATTAGGTTATGTCATAAAGGCCTAACGTTTTTCAAGACAGTTGTTTTGCATCACTTTCTTTTCTCTCTGTAAAAAAGAAAATAAAAACTGCAACGGCTAGTGCCATAAGGAAGATTTGATTATTAGAGGGTTTAATCGTCGGTAAATCAGTTAAAGACAATATTACCATCCCCTTAAAAGTTTTTAAAAAACGTATTGTCAATATCAAAATGGTCTGAAACGATTTTTCTAAAAAAGTGATAATTTTCCTTTAAATTAGGAAGTGTTGGTTCATATAAGGGGGACCCAAAAATTGGACCACTAACATTAATAGAAAATCTAGCTGGCCCAAAAACAGAGCTTACAACTCGAATAGCATCTATAATTAAAAGAATCGCAATAATTACATCTATAACATCAACCATAGCAGTTGCGACCGTATTTCCATTTTTTCCTTCTAATCTGGTTCTACCAAATAAGGGTCCACTTAAAGAAAGACTAAATTCCGGTGGTGTAACAAATACACCAACTATTGTTATTTGTCCTGTTAATAATAATGCAGCTGTAGCAATATTTAAGTCTCTTTGAAGAGAGGCAATGGTTCTTTTCTGAATATTATGGTCATTTTGCATTGTACCACACCCTTATGATCATAATATTCCAGCAAAAGAACAAATGTGATTATAAGTCACAACCACACTATTAAAAAAGAACCGGAATATGCAATGACATTTGTCATTTAAGTTGATGACATTATCCACTAATCTTTATGTTTTAACCGTTTTACAATGATGGTGGAGGTGCTTTTATGGAATCGATTATTGAGTTAAAACAGGTTAGTAAGTTATTTAAGAACAAGACCGCTGTAGATCAAATTTCTCTTTCGTTTCAAAAGGGTGAGGTTGTTGCGATTCTTGGGCCAAATGGAGCTGGTAAAACGACAACAATGATGATGATGCTTGGGCTTTTAGAACCAACAGATGGAATAGTACAGTTATTCGGAAAACACCCAAAGGAAAAATCCGTGCGTGAAAAAATTGGCGCTCTATTGCAAGAGGTAAGTGTCATAGATGCATTAAAGGTGCGAGAGATTTTACAGCTTTTCAGAAGCTATTATTCACATCCCTTATCTTATGAGGAATTGGTTGTGTTCACAGGATTTTCGAAGGATGAATTACAAAAACGTGCAAATAAACTGTCTGGTGGTCAAAAGAGACGTCTCGGATTTGCACTAGCGATGGCAGGTAATCCTGATGTCCTTTTCTTTGATGAGCCGACAGTTGGTATGGATGTGACCGCAAGAAAACTTTTCTGGAATACCATTAATGAATTAAAAAATCGCGGGAAAACCATCATTTTCACAACCCACTATTTGCAGGAAGCCGATGATAGTGCAGAAAGAATCATTCTTTTTCACGAAGGAAAAGTTATCGGCGATGGAACACCTAGAAATATTAAAACGACGTTGCTCAAACAATCAATTTCATTTACAGCGAAATCCACAATCCATTTTGAAGATTTAAAAACTGTTCAGAATGTAACTGATGCCTTTGAGAAGGATGGTCGAATATATGTAATAACAGACAAAATCGATGAAGTACTCACTGATTTATATAAAGTAGGGTTTCCCCTACAGAACATTGAAATTGATCGAGGTCGTCTTGAAGATGCATTTGAACAACTTGTCGAAAATAGGGAGGCCATATAAATTGAACAGTTTTTTTATGCAATGTAAGTTCGAGACGTTGAGGATTTTCCGAAATCCCTATTTTGTATTCTGGTCCTTGTTCATGCCGATTGCTTTTTACGTCGTTTTTACTAGAATCTTTAACACTGGAGTAGACGATCCTGGGTTGTGGAAGGCTCATTATTTAATGTCAATGACGGTGTTTAGCGTGATGGGTTCCGCGATTTTGACACTTGGCATCCGGCTGGTTGAGGAAAGAAAACAAGGGTGGTCGATGTTTATGAGAATCACCCCATTGTCTGACCAAGCATATTTTGCGGCAAAAATGATTGGTCAAACGGTGATTCATATTTTTTCAATCATCGTTATTTTTACAGCCGGCGCACTCATTAATGGCGTTTCTCTTACTGCATTTGAGTGGACCATAGCTGGATTGTGGATTTTATTCGGTTCATTACCTTTTCTCGCTTTAGGTACCCTTGTGGGAGCAATGAAAAGAGTGGATACAGCAGCAGGCATTTCAAATATGGTGTATATGATTCTCGCCATCAGCGGTGGCATGTGGATGCCGATGGAGGTCCTGCCAAACTTCGTACAATCGATTGGAAAATGGCTCCCGTCTTACCATTTTGGTAGTGGTGCTTGGGAAATTGTCCGTGGTGGCTATCCAAATTGGCTTAATTTTACACTTTTGGTTGGGTATCTATTCCTATTCATGGTAATATCGGGTTATACAAGGAGAAAACAGGAAATGGCGGTGTAAGCTGAGTGCTTCAAAAACTGAGGAAGTTTAGGGTTTTTCCAGCAAAATTCGGGTTTTTTCCTTATGTATTTTTGATTTATCTTGTAATGCCGTCTTACTATGTGTCTATTGAACATGACTGGAAACGAATTGTGGGGGTTGGGCTGTTGTTATTGTTCCTTGTGACGTACCGGCAGCTTTATAACTCCTCGAATGATCGTTCGTACACATTTTGGTTAATCGTGCAGATTAGTATCGTTATGATTCTGGCAATCTCATATAATCTCTACAATTTATTTCTAGGCTTTTTTTCCGCCAATTTTATTGGCTGGTATTTGACGAAGTATAAATTTTATCGAGCATTGTGCATGTTTGCATTGGCAATTACCATTCCGTTGGTAGTTAAATGGGATACGTTGATTTTAGAAACGATTTACTTTTATGCAGTATTTATATTTGTTATGCTTCTTTCCCCTTTTGGTATTCGTTCAATGAATAGCCGTATGGAGCTAGAAAAAAAGCTGGAGGAAGCGAATGAACAGATTGAGGAGCTAGTGAAACGGGAAGAGAGAATGAGAATTGCAAGGGATCTACATGATACATTGGGACATACACTGTCGATGATTACCTTAAAAAGTCAGCTTGTCCACAAATTGATTAGTAAAGATACCGAAAAAGCAAAATTCGAGACAAAAGAAATTGAAAGAACCTCCCGTTCCGCCCTGAGACAGGTTAGAGAATTAGTGTCTGACATGAGGGCAATTACTGTCGCAGAAGAGTTAATTGAGACTGAAACCATTTTACAAGCAGCCGGTATTTCGTTTCAATTCGAAGGAGATTCGAAGCTTGAAGATGTCCCATTGCTGACTCAAAATATCCTTAGTTTGTGCCTTAAAGAAGGCATTACAAATGTAGTCAAACATAGCGAAGCGCAAGACTGTACTGTCCGGTTATTGAATAATCCAGGGGAAATTGAGCTTTCCATCTACGACAATGGAAAAGGGCTTAATGAAGAAACAGGGAACGGCAATGGATTAAAAGGAATTAATGAAAGGTTACGTTTAATTGATGGTTTTGTAAAAGTCATTTCTCAAAATGGAACGAAACTAATAATTACGATTCCCATTATCGCTAAAGAGAAAAAGGCTGGTGTTGGTTCTTGATTAGAGTAATGATCGCCGAAGATCAGGGAATGCTTAGGGGTGCTTTAGGCTCTTTGCTAGATTTTGAGGATGATATTGAAATTATTGGTGAAGCATCCAATGGGAAAGAGGCGTTGGAGTTGATTCTCACCCTGAAGCCTGATGTTTGTTTGATGGATATCGAAATGCCTTTTAAGAGCGGTCTTGAAGTAGCCGAGGAAGCAAAAAATCAGTTTTCTACATGTAAAATTATTATTTTAACTACCTTTGCTCGACCTGGTTATTTTGAAAAGGCAGTTAAAATTGGCGTCCATGGTTATATGTTAAAGGATGGCTCAGTTGACGAGCTCGCAGAGTCGATACGTAGTGTTATGAAGGGAAAACGTGAATTTGCACCTGAACTGATATTTGGTAGCATCAAAGAAAACAATCCACTCACCGATCGTGAAAGAGACGTACTGCGAATGGCTTCAGAAGGAAAAACCTCAAAAGAAATTTCCTCTGAATTGTTTTTATCACCTGGCACTGTCCGAAATTATATATCCGAAATCATAAATAAACTCAATGTAAAAAACCGCACCGAAGCAGTCACCGTCGCCAAAGAGAAAAGGTGGATCTAGACAGGGACAAAGGGAAAGGTCCATTGTCCCTGTAAAAGTATGGTAGGGCGCGGTACCTGTCCCCATGACCCAAAAAGGGACTCTTCCCTACTTTTTAAAGGTTTTTTTAAAAAGAGAGAAGAGTCCTTTTTTTTCTGTGCTTTTCTGTTGTGGTAACACCGGTCTTACTTTACTAACAAAAATATCATCCTTGTCGATTGCATGGTCGAATGCGAGTACAAGGCCAAGATCTGAATTGTGGTCTTTGTTTGTCACAATGGTGTACTCAATATTATTTGCACCCGCTAGCTTCACATATTTGGACAAAAACCGATAATCAACATGGCCATTTAAGTACATATGTACTCCGTTGTGTTTTTTACATATATCTTGTATCTCCTGATATACCTTATTCTCTCTGACCTGCGACTGTGTAAGTGCAAATTCTACTCGTTCTCTGATGGTTCCAAGAAACTTTTTACGCTCTTCCGGCTTTATTTCCTTCGCCCCATGTATCCCCTGTTGGAGAATATCGTCCACATTCGGCTTATTCATATCCGTCCTTCCCTTCTGCGCTATTCTTAGTTATTTCCCCATTATAACAATATCTTGCTCCTTTTATGAGTATTCCTGCTTGCATGTCTTTGTTCGGAAATGTTGGGGCATATACAAATTAAAAAAGGGGAAAATATTCCCTTTGTCCTATTTAGCAATGTGTACTTTTAGCTGTTTTCCTTTTATGGTTGTGTGTTTCATCGCTGAAAGAACATGCTGTCCTTTGCCGTTTAGGATGTCGACATAGGTTGCGTTCTCCTGGATGGTGATGATTCCAATATCATCAGCCGATATCCCAGGGACTTTAGCAATCGTACCAACAAAGTCGACCACTCGTAGCTTCTTTTTCTTTCCGCCATTAAAATAAAGCTTTACAATATCTTTGTTCACTTGCTCCGCTTTATCATGTTTGAGACGAGGTTGAGTGTTCATTTTTTCATCAAAAGCAGATTTTGCACTAGCTACCTCTTCTTTGGTTGGGGCCTGGGTCCTGCTTATTTCCCTGCCAATGTAATCCTCAATCTCTTTTACAAGATAATCCTCACGAGATGTTGCAAAGGTGATGGCTTTACCAGTTTGGCCAGCTCGACCTGTTCTGCCAATTCGATGAACATACTTTTCTTTTTCTAGTGGAACATCGTAGCTGATGACAAGCGAAATGTTTTCTACATCAATCCCTCTTGCCGCGATATCAGTAGCAACTAGGTAACGGAACTCCCCCTTTTTAAAATCATCCATAACCGCAAAACGATCCTCTTGAAACATGCCACCGTGGATCTTGTCACAGGAATAATTTGCTTTTTCCAGTTTACTAAACAAATCATCCACCCTCTCCTGTGTCCTGCAAAAAATAATACAGCTATCAGGATTTTCAACAATCGTAATTGCTTTTAAAAGTGAAAGCTTCTCCTCTTCTTCAACTTCAATTACAGTGTGATCAATCTTATTTGTAGCGATGTTTTTAACCTTAATATAGGTTGGTGACTTCATATATTTAGTCGAGAGTCCTTCAACATCCAAAGGTAAGGTTGCCGAAAATAGCATCGTAACTCGGTCACCAGGAAGTTCGTTGATAATGGCTTCAACCTGATCTATGAACCCCATATTAAGCATCTCATCTGCCTCATCTATCACAAGGAATTTTATATTTTCTACAACAAGAGTTCCCTTTGTAATATGGTCAAGTACCCTTCCAGGTGTCCCTACAACCACATGTGTCTTCTGCTTTAACTCTATTTTTTGACGTTCAAAGGATTGCTTTCCATAAATAGCGGTCGCTTTCACTCGTTTAAATCGTCCAATATTGGTAACATCCTCTTTCACCTGGGCTGCAAGCTCTCTTGTTGGAGTCAAAATCAAAGCCTGTGGCTTATTCTCCACCCATGTAATCGATTCACAAATTGGAATCGCATATGCAGCCGTTTTACCACTTCCAGTTTGTGACTTCCCGACAATGTCCTTCTCCTGTAAAGCAAGAGGGATAACCTCTGCTTGAATTTCAGTCGGAGTTTTATAATTCAAACTAGAAAGTGCTCTTCCAATTTCTTCACTTAAATGAAAATCATCAAAACCATTCATATGGGATACCTCGTTTTTTTCTTATTATAACCTTAATCTACATGTCCCCTCCAAATTTTGTCGAATTTCTGGTACATATTCTCTTTGACTTCTAGTTGAAGTTATAATAACTTAGTATAGTTATTGAAAAGTAGGATTGAAGTATTGATCCCAGAAAAAGAGGTGTACGATGACGAAAGACCAACGTAAAAAAATGATTATTTTAATGATAAATATGTTCATCGCAATCGGAAGTTTTGGGATTATTATTCCCATTTTACCTGCATATCTTGAATCGATTAATGAGGGGGGAAAAGCAGCTGGCCTCATGATTGCCATTTTTGCAGGAGCACAATTTATTTTTTCACCACTAGCCGGAAAGTGGACGGATCAATATGGCCGTAGGAAAATGATTATCTACGGACTAATTGGTTTAACACTTTCCATGTTTATTTTCTATTTCGTGGATTCAATTTGGATGTTGTATGCTTCTCGTATTGTTGGTGGTATTGGTGCAGCACTTCTCATTCCGGCTATATTTGCCTATGTTGCGGATATCACAACAATGGAACAACGTGCAAAAGGTAACAGTTATATATCAGCGGCTATGTCTCTTGGAATTGTTGTGGGACCTGGGATTGGAGGATTTTTGGCGGATTATGGGCTGAAATTTCCCTTTTTAATTTCCGCATTGGTTTCTCTTGTATCGGTTATTTTCTCAATGGCGGTCCTTAAGGAAAGCCAACAAAAAGTGGAAGGCTTCATGCCTGTTGATGATGAAACAATGGGAAAAAAGCTAGCACGCTCAGTACGTATGCCATTTTTCATTCCATTGGTTATCACACTTGTGATGAGCTTCGGTTTAATGGCATTTGAATCGGTTATTGGTTTGTTTGTTGATAACCAGTACAATGCAACACCACAGGAAATCGCCTTGATGGTCACTTCAACTGGACTTGTTAGCGTAATTGTTCAATTATTCGTGGTTGATCGTATGGTAACACGATATGGGGAAGGAAAAATCTTAAACATTTTTATTTCTGTAGCTGCCTTAGGCTTCCTTCTTTCATTATTTGCGAATAGTTTTGAAATGTTCTTTGGAATTTCGTTACTCATCTTCCTTGCAACCTCAATCTTACGTCCGGTGTTAAATACATTGATTTCGAAACTTGCAGGCAATGAGCAAGGATTTGCAATGGGGATGAACAACGCATACATGAGCATTGGAAATATATTAGGACCAACACTTGCTGGATTATTATATGACGTCCAGATTATCTATCCATTTATGTTAGGACTTCTACTTCTAATGGTCACATTACTTATTACAATCCTTTGGCAAAAAAACGCAAAGTCGAAAACACGTGTAAAAGCAATGGTTTGATTAAATAAAGCGATGTCTGAAAAGTAGTTTTTTGCCCAAATTAGTTAAATGCAAACCCCAAGAATGCTGTAATATTGACATTCTTGGGGTTTAAATTTGGGCAAATCTAAAATAGACTTTTTTTAGGCAGTAATAACATTTATTGGGTGGGCATTCTATCCCTTGTTATTATCCTTCAGTCTGAATGGAGCACACATTCGCACTCTATCACACTATTTTTCTCAGTCCCTGTCCGAATGAGGCATGAATTCTGACTCATAAACGTTTTTTGGGACCTACACTGTCCGAATGTAACCCGGATTCGGACTCTATCANCGCTATTTTTCTCAGTCCCTGTCCGAATGAGGCATGAATTCGGACTCATAAACGTTTTTTGGGACCTACACTGTCCGAATGTAACCCGGATTCGGACTCTATCAAGCTATTTTTCTCCANNATCCTGTCCGAATGAGGCATGAATTCGGACTCATAAACGTTTTTTGGGACCTACACTGTCCGAATGCAACCCGGATTCGGACTCTATCACGCTATTTTTCTCAGTCCCTGCCCGAATGAGGCATGAATTCTGACTCATAAACGTTTTTTGGGACCTACACTGTCCGAATGTAACCCAGATTCGGACTCTATCACGCTATTTTTCTCAAATCCTGTCCGAATGAGGCATGAATTCTGACTCATAAACGTTTTTTGGGACCTACACTGTCCGAATGCAACCCGGATTCGG
>NZ_LMBW01000005.1:197413-197513 GCF_001439915.1 Fredinandcohnia humi
CGGGATCTACACTGTCCGAATGTAACCCGGATTCGGACTTTATCACGCTATTTTTCTCAGTCACTGTCCGAATGAGGCATGAATTCTGACTCATAAACGT
>NZ_LMBW01000005.1:197536-269414 GCF_001439915.1 Fredinandcohnia humi
AGCCCTTTTATTCTTGTAAAAATTAATGCACCCCACCTGAATACTCGCAAATCTCATATAAGCAATCCATTCGGTGGATCACAATCTTATGGTCATACATTTCGACGATTCCTTCTCGTTTCCAGCCGTTTAAAAGGCGGTTGACGCTTTCACGGGTGGTGCCGATGAAATCACCCAAGTCCTTGTTTGTTAACTCGATTGCGATGAGGATTCCATCCTTGCATTTAACACCATGCGTTGTGGTTAATTTGATTAATGTTGAAGCAAGTGCACCTTGTTTGTCAAGGAATAGGAAATCGTATAATTTGTTTTGCATGATACGCTGTGTCCAACCAATCCAACTCATGAATTCAACTGCAAAATTGCCGAATTGGTATAATAATTTTTTCAAATCATTGATATGAATAATGCCGATCTCAGCCGCCTCTTCTACATCTGCGCGGTAATTGTAGTATAGTTTTTCAGTAAATCCGCCAAATTCTCCAATTAAACTTCCTTTTTCTTTAATGGATAATAGGATGTCCTTCCCTCGTTCTGAGGATGCACGAAGTTTCACTCTTCCAGAGATCATAAAGTACATTTTTTCTGCTTCCTCACCATCCCAAAAAAGGTGAGTTCCTGCTGCAACTTTTCGAATACGCATAATGCTTTGTAATTTATTTAAATTTTCTTCAGATAAAAATTGATCGATGCTTTCATTAACTGACTCTATGTGAGGAATTTGGGCATTTAGTTCCTGTATAATCATTGCCATTTTGAATCCCCCCGTCATGACTTTATACTATAATCATACGGCTAATAGTGAAAACAAGGTATCGGGGGAATACCTGAACTTTTCCTCCAAATTCCCCTATTTAATCTCCAGTGATTTTCCTTTACCACGCACACTTCTTAGGAATTCCCCCTAAATCATGTCTAAATATCATCTTTTTAAGCAATAAAGATAAGGGAATTCCCTGACATACAATCACGTTAAAAAGATTTACAATAGATAAGAAGAATAAAAATTACTTACGTTGATATAAAGAAATCACCATCAGTGGTCGAGGAGAGATACTCATGGATACGATACAAGTGGATATTGAACAAAAACTTCATGATTTGTGTACGAATACCTCTAGTGATTTCTCTGCAATTGCACATGTTGATCAAGGGAATCAGACAATCCGCTGGGAATACGCACATGGTTTTACAAATAACCGCTATAAAAATATGGTGATTCGATCTGGCAAAGGGTTATCGGGCTCGGTTGTCCGTTTTGGTACCACCATGATTCTGGACATTGATACACCAGACCGACAGCGCACTCGACTTCAATACCCAATCATGCTTGCCGAGAACCTAGTTTCAGCTGTTGCCGTCCCTATTCATGTGAACGGAAAGGTTGATGGAGTCTTACTGATTGGCTCTCGCACTGAAGTAAAATACACAACTGAACAAATTGAGTTCCTAAAAAAAGTTGCTAAAGAATTTTCTACACTAAAAAAATGAATCCCACGAAAGGATTCATTTTTTATTTTACTTATTTTAACCTTATTTAACTTGTTTTCCGGTCATATCACTTAGCATACCGGCGTATTGCACGATATCTCCAGAATCATTTTTAATGGCACTGATTGTTAACCATTGCAAGTAACTTGTTCCGTCCTTGCGCTTGTTCCAGATTTGTCCTTGCCAGAAGCCCTCTGTCTCAATCTTTTTCCAAAGGCCCTCGTAAAATTCCTTTGATTGTTTACCAGATTTCAGGACGTTTGGTGTCTTCCCAATAATTTCTTCCGCCGTAAAGCCTGTAACCGTGGTAAAAGCAGGGTTCACAGAAATAATTTTCCCACGCAAATCGGTAACCATGATTCCTTCTGCTGTATGATCAATAACCTGTTTTGCCAGTTCCATTCTTCCGTGAAAATACATCCATACCACAAGAATTAAGCTTGCTAATGCCACCTCAGATAAGGCCATAAAGCCAATCGCATAGTGTCCATTGACATGATAGAGAATTCCTAAGAGAATCGGCGGGAAGAATCCTCCGAGCCCTCCGATTGCAGAAACAATTCCATTCACAATCCCGGCTTGCTTTTGGAAATACATTGGCACCAATTTAAAAATAACCCCATTTCCCATTCCAGCACAGAAAGCTATTGTTAAACAACCGATTGTGTACCAGCCGATTGATGGAGCAAACGACAAAATCATCGCAGACACGGTATAGCAGCCGAACACAAACATTAGTAGTTTTAGAGAATGGAAACGGTCTGCTAGCCAACCACCTACAGGTCGCATTATAGTCGCTAGCACGATAAACCCTGCCGTCCTAACCCCAGCATCTACCTTATCTAAACCGAAATTCTCCACTAAAAAGTTTGGCAAATAGATTGTAAAAGCAACAAAAGATCCAAATGTAATAAAATAGAATAAGCTCAACAACCACAGTTTTTCATTTTTATAGACACCCTTGATTTGTTCCATCAATGGGGTTTGAACCTTTACTTCCCTTTTATCACCTAAAAGGAAGTTGGCTACAATAAAGATCGCTAGAACAATTAAATATAGCTGAACCGTTGAAGACCAGCCGATTTTTGTTGCAATCACAGGTGCCGCAAACGTTGAAATCGCCGTTCCAAGGTTCCCTGCACCATAGATTCCGTTGACAAATCCGTGTTTTTCTTTCGGATAATATTTTGGCAGTGACGTAACCCCGACTGAGAAAACCGCTCCCCCGATTCCAAGGAAGAGTCCACCAATTAAGAGGTCTGTTACCGAATTCGATATACTAATATAGTAAACCGGAAACAATAACAAGATAAAACTAAGTAAAAAGATTTTTCTTGCACCAATTTGGTTTGCGTAATACCCTAGTGGAATACGCAAAATGGAGCCAAGAATAACCGGTATTGCCGTGACCAATGCCAATTGGTTCGCTGGAATTGAAATATCCTCTTTCATAAATGGTAAAAGGGATGAAATTAGCACCCAGACCATAAACCCAACGACAAGGTTTAATGTTTGTAAGGGAAGCTGGATTTTTCTAACCACTATGACCACACCCTTTTTTTACGACATAGGTTAGTCCTGCTTGCTGGTCAAAGGCAGACCAACTTTCGTCGCTTATGGCAATCTGTGCTGTTAAAGGGACAGCAAAAAACTGGAGTCGATCAAAATAGATGCGGAGATGAGTCCCATCCGGACAAAGCTCCGTTTTCATAATTTCCTTTTTCACAAACGGGGCTTTGTCATCCCCATCTTCATCCAAAATGGATACTTCAACATCTCCCAAAATAAACGATTCTAAGCTTTTGATTTCAGTTAACTCCACAGCTGCTGCACCCTTTCTTAGCAGGATAGATAAACATTTTATAGCCTTGAAGATAGGACCAAAAGGCTTCGTCGGCATGCCCTTCGATGTAATCAGTCGCTTCATCTTCTGATTGCCATTTGCTCATGCCTTTCACCTCGGCAATGACAATTTCAATGCCTTCTTCTGTCTTTTCTTCTAAATACCAATTCAACCGTATACCCTTAAAAAGCTTTTTAAAGAGTTCGTTGATTTCATCTTTGAAATTTCCGGTTGCCGCTCTTATAAAACAAAAATCAAGATAGGTTTCACTGTTCATGTATGTCACGCCTTTTTCAACTTTTTATAAACAACCCATGCGACCGGAAACAACACGATGTTTAAGCCGCAAAAGATGAGCGTATTTACATAGTTTTCATAATAATATTGGTGAACCATTTTTTGTGTAAAAACGATATTCAAAAACAAGATGGCAGATAGGATAAGGACACCTTGGTAACTACGCTTCATAACGCTTCACCCTTACTGCATAAACTGCACCGTTCTCAACCTTCACCTGGATTTCTGGCAATGGACGTCGAGGCGGGCCTGCTGTTGGTGCACCAGTTTCAACATCAAATTTCCCGTGGTGGCACGGACATACCATTTCCCCGGCTTTCTTCACCCAAAAAACAGGGCAGCGAAGATGGGTGCATGCATTTTGATAAGCCACATATTTATTGTCGGAAAGTCTAATTAAGATCGCATCATCATGGTCACCAGGGAAGGTAAAATTCGTTGAATCTCCCACAGCCAGTTTACCTATGTCGATAATTTTTTTATGGGGGTATTCTTTTTCACCAAGTCCCATTAATTCCTTAGCCGCAACAGCCCCCCACGGCAAAGAAGAAATCGCAAATACTCCTGCCGCTCCAACCAATGTCTTCATGAAGCCACGGCGGTCAAGGCTTCTTTCATTATTGCGGTTAATATTATGCGTGTAATTATCCTCATTAAAAGGGATTTTGTTATTTTTATCAGACGGCATTTCTACCACACTCCTTAGCGGAAGTTCAAAAAGTCCGGTGAATAAGACGCATCGATTTTCTGCGTTGGCTTGCTTCTTCGGTCCTCACGTATTAACTGCATACGCTCCAGTCCTCAAAGCTGCACCGCCTTGAAAATCGACGCACAGGATGTGCTAATGTCGACAATGCCACAGGACGTGGCGTTTTTGTCGACGCGGTCCTCTTCATCCTCCTTTTTGAACACATATTTAAAATAACTAAAATAACTTCTGAATGCCTTGTAAAATACCAGGCAAGCTAATTTTTACATTTGTTTCGCCTTCAAGCGGCATGCTTGTAACCCATTTTCCGTTGTCGAGATTATGTTTTTGTTTCTTAGCCTCAATTTCTTCATCTGTCAGCCATTGAATCGTGTTCGATGGGCAAACACTTGCACACATTGGTGGAATGCCATCCTTTGTGCGGTCGATACAAAGGTCACATTTGTACATTAAGTTCTGTTCTTCATCGAATTTTGGAATTCCATATGGGCAAGCAATCGTACAGTTTTGACAGCCAATGCATTTTTCAACGAGCGCAGACAGCACCGCACCCGATTCATGAATTTGAATCGCTTGTGCAGGACAGCTTCTTGCACATGCCGGGTTTACACAGTGAAGACACATAAGTGGCATGGTCTGCCTGTTCACAAGCGGATTGACGTCATACACATAGTTTCGATTCCGCTCTTCATGACCTCCGCATTGTGTACAAGCCGCAAGACAGGATCGGCATCCAATACAGTTTTCGAGTTCTAAATACAGCCTATTTCCCATTTATTGCACCTGCTTTACTTCTAGTTTTTCAATCTGTGCAGCACATGCCTTAAATTCTGGCATTTTTGAAATTGGATCAAGCGCCGCGATTGTCAGTAGATTAATAGATTCTTCGTGACCGAAATGATATGGAACAAACACGGTATCTTTTCGAATTGCTTCTGTAATTTTCACTTTATACATACTTTCGCCCCTTCTTGTAAAAAGACGAACATGTTCTTCATGCTGAATATCATACTTTGCTGCCGTTTCTGGATGAACCTCCACATATGGTTCTGGACACATATCGTGCAGGAATGGAATTCTTCTTGTTTGGTTTCCAGATAAATAGTGGTACACGACACGCCCAGTTGTTAGGCGAAGCGGATATGTTTCATCTGGTTCTTCTGCCGGTGGTCGGTATGGCAATGCACAAATCTTTGCCTTTCCATCTGGATGATAGAATTTTTTATCAAGGAACATATGTGGTGTTCCTTTGTCTTCTTCGTCACGGCAAGGCCAGAATACCCCGTCTTGTTTGTCGATTTTATCCCATGTAGCCCCGTAGTAGTCCGCATAGCCGCCCTTACTTGCAAGGCGGAATTCGTCAGCAACATCGCTTGCCGTTTTCAAGTGTGAAAAATATTCTCCTCTTCCTAGTCGTTCCGCTAGCTCAACCTGCATTTGCCAGTCAGGCTTTGATTCCCCAATCGGTTCCTGGGCTTTGTTAATTTTAATAATACGACCTTCGAGATTGGTAACTGTTCCTTCATCCTCAGACCAAGTTACGGACGGAAGCACAACATCCGCGAATTCTGCTGATTCTGAAAGGTAGAAGTCTGCACATACCATGAAATCTAGAGATTGAAGAGCCTTTCTGACAAAGTTTAGATTTGGTGCGGAAACAGCTGGATTTGAGCAAAGCAGATATAATCCTCGAATCGTTTTTTGCTCCATTAATTCAAACATTTCATACGCGGAAACCCCTGGCAACGGCATTTCCTCCGGTGTAATCCCCCAAACCTGACAGACCTCTTTTACATGTTCTGGGTTAGTCAGTTTACGGTAGCCTGGCAAAAGGTCTGATTTCTGTCCATGCTCACGTCCGCCTTGTCCATTTCCTTGACCCGTGAATGTAGCTACGCCTGATTTTGGCCGGCCGATTTTACCAGTAACGAGCGCCATATTTGTATAGGCAGATACATTATCGACACCCTTATGTTGTTGTTCAATACCACGAGCAAACATTACGACTGCATTGGGCGCTTTTCCATAAATTTCTGCGGCACGAATAATCTTTTCAGGTGCTACTCCAGTTAACTCGCTAGTGTATTCAGGTGTGAATTCCTTCACAAGTTCCTTCGTCTCATCAAAGCCATTTGTGTGATTGGTGACAAATTCTTCATCTGCATATCCATTTTCAATCAATAAATGTAAAATTCCGTTTGCTAACGCTAGGTCTGTTCCCGGTTTTAGATCAAGATGTACATCCGCTCTTCTTGCTAAAGGAGTTTCACGCGGGTCAACAACAATGATGTATCCGCCTCGCTCCTGTACGTTCCAAACACGGAACATGGAAGTTGGATGGCATTCTGCTGTGTTGCTTCCAGCAATAAATAAACAATCCGTTTCATGAATATCAGTCCATGGAAGCGTTGAGCCACGATCCACCCCAAAGGAACGAAGGAATCCCCCGGCAGCACTGGACATACAAAAACGTCCATTGTAGTCGATGTAGCGAGTTCCAAGTCCAACACGAGCAAACTTCCCTGTCAAATAGCATTTTTCATTCGTCATCGACACTCCGCTGAAGACAGATAATGAATCCTTCCCATATTCCTCTTGCAGCTTTGTGAATTTTTTTGCAATTAAGTCATATGCCTCATCCCAGCTTGCCTCGCGAAAGCCTTTTGTCGTTCCTTTTAATGATGCATCATCGCGAATGAGCGGCTTTAAAATCCGGTCCTTATGATTCGTTTGCTGGTATGCGGTAACTCCTTTCGGACACATTTTTCCGACGGTTACTGGCCAGTCATATCGCGGTTCGACGCCGATAATTTTATTTGTAGTCGTATTCACTCGTAGGTTCATTCCACATTGCATTCCGCAATAACTGCAATGCGTTTTAATTAATTTTTCATTAGGATGAGTGACGTTCTTAATTTCTTTAAAAAATTTATCCCTTTGCATTCTGATTTGCCTCCTTGACTTTTACCTCGTGGGTCGGGAATCCGGAAAATTGTGCAATCCGGTATTTTCTGCGACATGGAAGACACATTTCTGCTAAATGGTGGCCTTCTTTTGTTTTAAAATGAATATCGTTCACACCGAGTACCTCGATGACATCGTGTGATTGTTCAACAGAAACAAAGTCTGTTCCACAAACCTTACATTGCTTCGTTTCCTTTTCTGCATAATGCTCACGATAGTTTCTTGCTAACACACTCATCGGACGGAATGGAATATGCGCGAGCTTTCCGAATGGCAGGTAAATCAATGTGATAATCACTGACCATTGATGAATCATGGACATTATTGGCTGCCCCGCACCATGTAAGAAAATATTCATAAAGGTTAAAAGTAAACCGGTAATACTTACGAATAACAGCATATAAAGTGGCATTAAGTCATAAATAAATTTCTGTTCCGCTTTTGCTTGAAAATTTTTCACTCGACGGTAAAGCGCCATGCAAACTCCCATGATTACCATGACAGCTGTAATATTTAATGCATTATAGGACAAGTTTGCGATGATTCCGTCCGCCGGAACAGTCATCACCTTCATTCCCATCGCGATGATGTTGTAGTAGCCGTTGTCATCCATTGTGAAGTACATCCAACCAAAAACAAGCGGAAAGGTAACGAAACAGGAAAGGATACAGCCCCAGCCAATTAAAACATGCTGGGTCCACCGGTAAATTCCCCTATTCCAGATGAAATTGTATGTACCTAAATGCTCAACTGACGTTTTTGGTGTTGATTTTCGCAACAGCAGTTTCAAGCCTTTTTTAATGAAGATCTTAGTTGGTGGTCTTTCCCCCCACGCAATGAAGCGATAAAAGAATCCCCCAATAAAAACAATAGTTCCAACCATATAGCCATAAAGATTTAAATCAACATGTGTAAACATTCTTGTTCCGATAAATGATAAAATGGCCAGCCCTAACACGGATAAAAACATCGACTTGGCAAACTTTGAAGCAAATGCATTGTTATAAGCCGGTGACTGCTTCTTTTGGACTGCAGCAGCTCTTGCCTGCATACGAACTCCTCCTCAATCGATTAACTTATATTAATTGTAGAAGATGTGTGATTTAAAACATATCAGGGAACCCCCCTATCTTTGAATGAAAAACCCCTTAATTGTAACAATTTCTTGAACTCAAAATCGGCCCGCGAACATGGTATAATAAGAATATTGTGGATATGGGGAGGATTATTGTGGTTAAACTACTGATTGTTGACGACCATGCCGTTGTCCGTTCAGGCCTGATGATGCTGTTGAACGGTAAAAAAAATATTGAGGTCATCGGGGAAGCATCTGAAGGTGACGAGGCAATAAAAAAAGCAAAAGAATTAAACCCCGATGTGGTGCTCATGGATTTGAGCATGCCACACGGAAAAGACGGATTGACTGCAACGCAGGAGCTTCATGGGCTTATGCCAAACATAGCGATATTGATTTTAACAATGCATGATGATGAGGAATACTTATTTAGAGCAATCCAAGCTGGAGCTTCTGGTTATATTTTAAAAAATGCTCCACACGAGGACTTGCTCGGAGCGATTGAGTCTGTTTCTTCAGGCAATGCTTACTTAACCCCTTCCGCAACAAAGGTTTTAATGAGTGGGTATTTAGATCGTGTAAAAAAAGGGGATAATGCAGATTCTTTTGCTTTGCTATCCGAGCGTGAAAAAGAAGTGCTTGAATGGATTGCAAAGGGATATTCCAATAAAGAAATCGCAGAGCATCTTGTGATTAGTGTAAAAACCGTTGAATCCCATAAGAGTAATTTGATGGAAAAACTCGGTTTGAAAACGCGACCTGAACTGGTGAAATATGCAATGAAGAAAGGATTGCTCCATTTTGAATAAAATTGATCGACTCAAACACCAATCAGAAATTGGCGGTCCTAGCGTCGTTTCGATTCTTGCAGAGCTAGAAAAACATATTGAGGATTCAAATTTTCGCGAGGATGTTGAAAAATCATTGCGTCATCTTGCGGACTTAACATTTGCACTGGATGAATCCTCGATCGTGGCGATTACTGATCGACAAGGAAAAATTCAATATATTAATAACAAGTTTTGTGAAATCTCGAAGTTTTCGAAGCCGGAGTTGATCGGAAAGGACCACCGGGTTATTAATTCCGGTCACCATGACAAGGAATTTTGGAAGGAAATGTGGCGAACGATTGGGTCTGGACATGTCTGGAAGGGGGAAATTAAAAATAAAGCGAAGGACGGTTCCTATTATTGGGTCGATACAACAATTGTTCCGATATTATCGGAAAATGGACGTCCCAATCAATATTTAGCTGTTCGTCACGAGGTCACCGCTTTAAAGGAAACCCAGGAAGAGTTAAAAAATATGATGACGCGGGTTATCAGTATCCAAGAAGATGAACGGAAACGTTTTTCACGTGAGCTTCATGATGGAATTGGGCAAAGTATGTTTTCGTTATTAATCCAGCTCGATCAACTACTTAGTGAAAAGCCGGATGAGCGTCTTGGACGCATACGCCAGGATGTTTCTTTTATGATGGAGGATATTCGCGGTCTAGCCTGGGAGCTCCGCCCTTCTGTTCTGGACGATTTAGGTGTTGTGCCGGCTCTTCGCAAGTACATCGAAAATTACTCCCTGCATTACGGAATTCATGTGGAGTTCGGCTGTACTTTAAAGTCGCGCCTTGATATCCATAAGGAAACAACAATTTATCGCGTTGTCCAAGAGGCTTTAACGAATATCGCAAAATATGCAAATGTGTCCGATGCGGTTGTTAAGATTCATGAAGGCGAATCTGATGTTGTCGTTGAAGTGATTGACAACGGTCTAGGCTTTACTAGCGATGTAAAAGGAAACGGCGTAGGTCTTTTTAGTATGGAAGAACGCGCACGAGGCATTGGTGGAATCATTACGTTGGAGTCCGAGGTTGGAAAAGGTACTACATTGAGGCTTGTTGTTCCGAAATAAAGTGGTTAGGGGGTCTGCTTTGAATGCAGGCCTTTGTTTTATTAAATTTTCCTTTGAATCTACTAAATTTTCAAATATAATAGACCTGATTAATAGAAAAGGATGTGGACTAATGATTTATAAACCCCGTACCAAATCGGATGAATTACTTATTCTTGAAATTTTAAACAAGCGAACAGATTTATCAAGCAAGGACAAGCAATACTTTACTAATCAGAAAAAAGGCTATGAGGGAGAATAATTATTCGATTCCCTATCAGAAAAACTTCAGTGTGAATGCTTAGTTTTAAATGATTTATTACTGGAGGTAAATAATACAACCTTCCAAATTGATACCACTATTTTTATTGATGAGAAAATTCACTTTTACGAAGTGAAAAACTTTGAAAGTGACTATTATTATGAATCGAATAAGCTATTCAAGAAACCCAAACACGAAGTAACCAATCCCCTACTCCAATTAAGTAGAAGCGAAACTTTATTAAATCAATTACTTCGTAACCACCGATGTCAACTCCCGATCGATGCTTCTGTTGTTTTTATCAATCCCACTTTCACCCTTTACCAAGCACCCCTAAATTTACAAGCAATTTTACCGACCCAAATCCAGAATTACATGAGGACATTGGATGCAATCCCCTCAAAACTAACCGAAAAACAGAAAAGGATTGCTGATCTATTAGTGTCATTACACATCACCAAATCCCCTTATTCTAAGATTCCTAGTTATCATTACGACGATTTACGAAAAGGGATTACTTGTGAAGTGTGTGAGTCGTTTTCCATAGTCATTGAAGGCAGGAAATGCGTTTGTAAAAAGTGTGGACACAGAGAATTGGTTTCAAATGCTGTACTTAGAGCTCTTAAGGAATTTATGATACTTTTTCCGGATCAAAGGATTACGACTAATGTTATTTATGAGTGGTGTGGGGGCAATCACCCAAAAAGGAAAATCCAAAAAATACTAACAAGCAATTTTAAAAGTGTTGGGGTGCATCAATGGACTTATTATGAATAAAACAAATATATATTTCCCTGGGTGCGTTTAGAATAATGTTAATCCATCATCAAACTTTGATGATGGATTTTTCATGTAACTCCGTGCTTGTTCAGGCTGTTATTATGATGATAACCGGTTCTGCGATTCTGCAGCCGCGTTTTGGTCTTCATCATCTCAATGATAACCGTTTCCGCGATTCTGCGAACGAGTTTTGGTCTTCATCACCTCGATGATAACCGTTTCTGCGATTCTGCGAACGAGTTTTGGCCTTCATCACCTCGATGATAACCGTTCTGCGATTCTGCAGCCGCGTTTTGGTCTTCATCATCTCAATGATAACCGTTTCCGCGATTCAGCGACCGAGTTTTGGTCTTCATCACCTCTATGATAATGATTCTGCGACTCAGCGGTTGCGTTTTGGTCTTCATCACTGCGATGATAACAGTTTCTCCGATTCAGCGGTTGCATTTTGGTCTTCATCACCTCAATGATGACCGTTTCCGCGATTCAGCGAACGAGTTTTGGTCTTCATCACCTCTATGATAACCATTTCTGCGATTCAGCGGTTCCATTATGGTCTTCATCAAAACAATAAGCCAAAAAAACCCAATCCGCATCACCAGCGAATCGGGGTTCTCATTTAAAATGTCAATTATTTCACTGCTTTTACCCAGTCGGCTGCGAATTTTTCTAAGCCTTGATCTGTAAGTGGGTGCTTTGTAAGCTGCTCAATTACAGAGAATGGAATAGTTGAGATGTGTGCACCAGCCAATGCTACGCGAGTAACGTGGTCCGGGTGTCTTACAGATGCAGCAATGATTTGAGCATCTAGGTTGTGGACACGGAATAGCTCAGCGATTTTTGCTACAAGCTGTACGCCATCTTCAGAAATATCGTCAAGACGACCTAAGAATGGGGATACATATGTTGCACCAGCACGAGCTGCTAATAAAGCTTGGTTCACAGTGAAGATTAAAGTAACGTTCGTTTTAACGCCTTTTTTAGATAGGTAGCGTGTAGCCTCTAATCNTGCTACTGTCATTGGAACTTTGATTGTGATGTTCTTGTCGCCACCGTTGATTTTGAGAAGCTCTTCTGCTTCTGCGATCATCTCTTCCGCAGTTTCTGCGCCTGGAGATACTTCAGCAGATACGCTTTCTACCTCTGGCACAGCTTGCAGGATTTCAGCGATGCGGTCTTCGAATTTAACGCCTTCTTTTACAACAAGTGATGGGTTCGTAGTTACACCAGATAGTACACCCATTTTATACGCTTTTTTAATATCATCTAGGTTAGCTGTATCAATAAAAAATTTCATTTCTTTTTCCCTCCAGTAACTTTATTATATCAAAGATATTGTTAGAAACATTCGACTCGCCTATGCACATAGGCGGGTCAAATGCTATTAGTAAAAACTACTATAATCAAATGCGCCTTGGCGTATTTGCGCCCAGATTTTATTCGAACTTGCTCGAAAACTTTTCTTTAAAAATCTGTGGCATCCGCCGGAAGCATAACATTATTCAGCCGGGGCTTGAACCCCGTGCTGAATAATGTTAAAGAACTTCTTTAAAGTTTTTAACTACATTCTCTACTGTAAAACCGTACTCAGCTAGAAGTTTGTCTGCTGGTGCAGATGCTCCGAATGTGTTGACAGCAAGAACTTTACCTTCATCGCCAACGAATTCTTTCCATCCTAGTGGAGAAGCCATTTCGATTCCTAGTCGAGCCTTCACAGCTTTCGGAAGAACACTTTCCTTGTACTCAGCAGATTGCTTCTCGAAGCGATCCCAGCTTGGCATACTTACTACTGATACGAAGATGCCTTCTTTTTCAAGCTCTTGTTGTGCAGCAATTGCTAATGAGACTTCAGAACCTGTTGCTAGTAATAGACCGGCAACTTCTCCTTTTGCTTTAGAAACAATGTATGCACCTTTTTTAACACCTTCATATACAGCTTCCCCATCAAGATCTAAAGTAGGAAGACCTTGGCGAGTTAAGATAAGCGCTGTAGGTGTGTCAGTACTTTCAATTGCTAAGCGCCATGCTGCTGTCGTTTCTTTTGCATCAGCTGGACGTAGAATAGATAGTCCTGGCATTGCACGTAATGCAGCTAATTGCTCAACAGGCTCATGTGTAGGACCGTCTTCACCAACTGCAATTGAATCATGGGTAAATACATATGTTACAGGTAGCTTCATTAAAGCTGCTAGACGAATTGCTGGACGCAGGTAATCAGAGAATACGAAGAATGTTGCTCCGAAAACTTTTACGCCACCGTGAAGTGCCATACCGTTTAGTGCAGCACCCATTGCAAATTCTCTAACACCGAACCAAATGTTACGAGCAGCAAAGCTGTCGATTGCATAGTTCTTTTCAGACGTAATTAACGTTTTATTTGATCCTGCTAAGTCTGCTGAACCACCGATTAATTGTGGAATTGCAACAGCAGCAGCATTTAATGCTTTACCTGAAGCATCACGAGTTGCAACTGAAGATCCAGCTTCAAAGCTTGGAAGTGAAGTTTCCCAGTTTTCAGGAAGCTCACCATTTAATGCCATTTCAAATTGCTTCGCTAATTCAGGGTATTCTTTTTTATATTCTGCAAATAATTCATTCCATACACTTTCTTTTTGCTTGCCAGCTTCTACAAATTGGCTGTAGTGCTCTCTCACTTCTTCTGGAACGAAGAATGGCTCTTCATTAGTCCAGCCGTACGCAGCTTTTGTTAATGAAGTTTCATCTTTACCAAGTGGAGCACCGTGTGATGCAGATTTTCCACCTTTATTTGGAGAACCGAAACCGATTGTTGTTTTAATTTCGATTAAAGTTGGACGGTTTAAATCCGCTTTTGCTTCTTGTAAAGCTTTTTGAATTTCATCCATATCATTTCCGTTTTCAACACGGATTACTTGCCATCCATATGCTTTAAAACGATCTTCAACACTTTCAGAGAAAGAAAGGTTTAAATCACCGTCTAATGAAATGTCATTTGAATCGTACATAACGACAAGGCGACCTAATTTTAAATGACCAGCAAGTGAAGCTGCTTCTGCAGAAACACCTTCCATTAAGTCTCCGTCACCACAGAGTGCATATGTAAAGTGGTTAACTAAGTCGTAGTTATCTTTGTTGTAGCTTGCCGCTAAATGTCTTTCGGCCATTGCCATACCAACAGACATTGCAATACCTTGTCCTAGTGGACCTGTAGTGGCTTCAACACCAGCTGTATGTCCAAACTCAGGATGTCCCGGAGTTCTGCTTCCCCATTGGCGGAAACCTTTCAAATCTTCCATTGTTACATCATAACCAAATAAATGTAATAAACTATATAAAAGCATGGAACCATGTCCAGCTGATAAAACAAAGCGATCACGGTTGAACCAATTTGGATTTGCAGGGTTGTGATTCATTTCTTTTGCCCATAGAGTGTAAGCCATAGGTGCAGCACCCATTGGCAATCCTGGGTGTCCGGAATTTGCTTTCTCGATAGCATCAATAGAAAGTGTTCGAATTGTGTTAATTGCTAACAAATCAAGTTCTTTATCATTTAAAGTCGTTTTCATTTTTTACCACACTCCTAAACTATTAAAATAATAATTTTATATTGTCATACCCTACCGAAAAAATCCAATCTTTTCAATCTTTAAAATAAGATGTATAATTAATTCGTTCACTAAACAAATTATAACATTAATAATGTACCACCCTAAGCTTTATTCGTCAATTATCTAGGTTCAAACAATTATTTCAAATATTTTTCTATCCCTTTGAAAGCGCCGTCAAAGCAAATGTACATATTGCTTTTAATTTTGTGTAACTTAATGATGAAATCAACTTTTAAAAAATCATGAATTAGTTGTACTTACTAGTAAATGGGGGATTTATATGATTACTGGAGATGCAGCATATATAAAAAAAATAAATCGCTCGCTTATTTTAGAGAAAATAGTAGAAAAAGGTATGATTTCAAGAGCTGACATTTCCAAAGCTACAGCACTTACAAGGGCTACGGTTTCTGCACAGGTCGCCGACCTATTAGATGAAGACTTAATCATCGAAACGCAACTGGTGCATACAAGCGTTGGGAGAAAGCCGATCATGCTTTCATTAAACGCGAATGCAGGCTATGCGCTTGGAATTGATGTGGACTACGGGCAAATCTCATTTACCATCTCAGACCTGCTTGGGAAACCCGTTTCCGAAAAAACAATTGAATGCACTAAGCTAGACTATGACTCCATACTGCAAATATTAATAGAACAAATTAATTTTTTTGATAATGTGTTCAATGATAACCGTTATGGCATTATCGGCGTCGTGATTGCCATTCATGGCCTTGTTAGTAACGATGAAAAAATTCATTTCGTGCCCCGCTTCCTGTGGCGATCCGTCGATTTGAAGGCAGACCTTGAAAAAGCGAGCAAACTTAACATTCAAATTGAAAATAATGCAAATATGTCTGCTTTTGCCGAAAGGGTTTTTCACCATCATGAAACCAACAGCCTTCTATGTGCCACGATTTATTCTGGAATTGGGCTCGGAATGATTGTGGACAATCATTTTTTTAGAGGGAATGACGGCTTCGCAGGAGAAATCGGCCATATGATTGTCGTTCCACATGGCAGACCTTGTCCATGTGGAAATGAAGGCTGCTGGGAACAATATGCCTCAGAATCGGTCTTCCTTGAAAATATAAAGGCTGAAAAAGGCCTTTCATCTTTTACATACGATGATTTGCAAAAATTTATGGAGGCAGGCGACCAGGACATCAGTGAACGGCTCGAGCAATTTATTTACTACCTTTCAATTGGTTTAAATAACATGATTAATATGTATAACCCGGATACAATCGTTCTTGACGGTGAAATCCTTCGCCTTTACCCGGAGACCATAAAACAAATAGAAGAACACCTAATCTCTTCTATTAATCATTATCGCCAATTATCGGTTTCAACCTTCGGAAAAAAAGCTGTTCAAATGGGCGCCTGCGCGCTTGCGATTAAGCGCTTTTTGGGCGTATCGATGATAAATCTCAATTTCAAAAACTTGTAAAAGGGGCTTAACGGCTCCTTTTTTACACGTTTACTGCGTACGGGCTGAACTAAACAATATATCAACTTCCTTTTTAAGCTCCTCTAATAATGGAAATGTCGAGGCATGCCCAAGGCTCTTAACTACATTTCGGTAATACCACTCTTGTTTTTCCTTGCCGCGGTTAAATCGGCTCCATACTTGTTCACCCTGATCCTCGTAATCACGGATTATCGATCGGATATTATGAAGTTTATCAGCACATACGACTGTTCGGGTATCTTCTGAAGCAGTCTGCAGGACTGAAATGGTATGTTCTTTTCTCGCTTCCCATGATAAAGACTTATCGGGTTCTGAACAACCATCCACGAGTTCTGCTACCTCATCACCAAATCCGTCTTTTATATCAGCCAAAGTAAGCTCAGTATCCTCCACCGTATCATGTAAGATTCCGGCCGCCACAAGTTCCTCTCGCGCTCCTATCCTCATTAAAATAAGACTGACACCCAGTGGATGAGTGATATATGGAATATTGGTTAGCTTTCGATATTGCCCATCATGTGCCTTACTTGCAACCATGATTGCTTTTTCAATCAAGTCCATTTTTTTGCCTCCTTATCAAATGCGCCAGACAGCTCTATTCTTCTATAGTATTTTACTTAAAAAGGCCTTTGTTCGATCATGCTGAGGATTTTCGAACAGTTCTTTTGGCTTGTTTTCTTCAACAATATAGCCACCGTCCATAAAGAGGACACGGTCACCAACTTCACGTGCAAAGCCCATTTCGTGGGTCACGACGACCATGGTCATTCCCTCCCTAGCCAACTGCTTCATAACCTCTAAAACCTCCCCAACCATTTCAGGGTCAAGAGCTGAAGTCGGTTCATCAAATAGCATAATTTTCGGCTCCATCGCGAGTGCTCTTGCAATCGCTACACGCTGTTTTTGTCCGCCTGACAATGAATCTGGATAGGCATCCGCTTTTTCAGCAAGCCCAACCTTTCTCAATAGCTCCATCCCTTTATTATAAGCTTTTTCATTGGAAACCTTTTTTACCTTTAAGGGAGAAAGGATAATGTTTTCCATCACGGTTTTGTGAGGGAACAAATTAAACTGTTGAAACACCATTCCTACATCTGTTCTAATTTTGTTGATGTTTGTCTTCTTATCCGTTATATCGATTCCCTCTATATAGACATGTCCTTCATTAATAGTCTCTAATAAATTTATGCATCGTAAAAAGGTTGATTTTCCGGAACCAGAAGGTCCAATGACTACAACAACCTCCTGAGGCCTAATATCGACTGAGATCCCTTTAAGCACCTCATTTTTCCCAAATGATTTCTTAATATTTTCTACTTTAATCATTCAGTTTTCAACCTTCTTTCAAGATAGTTTAGTAGGAGCGTTAAGGTAAGAGTTAAAATTAAATAAATAAATGCTGCGGTTAAATAGGGTTCCCATACTCGGGTATATTGTCCTGTCATCATGCGGCCCCAGTGCATTAATTCAGGAGTTGCCACTACCGAAAGAAGTGATGAATCTTTTATTAGAATGACAAATTCATTTCCTAATGGAGGTATCATCCGTTTAAAGGCTTGTGGGATAATGATGTATCTCATGGCTTGTACATGTGTCATCCCTAAAGAACGTGCTGCTTCCATTTGTCCGCGATCAAGGGATTGAATACCTGCTCTGAAAATTTCTGCTATGTAAGCTGATGCATTTAATGTAAGTGCGATTACACCCGCAACAATTCCGTTTGTCCCACCTAAAAATAATGGAACAACCCCGAAGTGAACTAAAAAGATTTGAACAAGGAGTGGTGTTCCGCGAAAGAATGTCACATAACAAACAAACGGAAATGCCAACCATTTATTGCGAATCATTTTTCCGAGACCAATAAACAAACCTAGGATAGTTCCAAGTAAAATCCCGGCAATCGATAAACCGATTGTTAATAATGCCCCTTTCCCAAAATACGGAAGATAATCGATGATTATATCAAACCTAAAATCCATGCTGTGTCCCCCTGTTTTAATAATCAAACGCGCCTTGGCGTATTTGCGCCCAGATTTTATAGACCCACGTGATGTGGGTCACAAAGACGAAGACATCAGGCCGTGGCGTTCTTAGTCTTTGATCCTATGGGCGAAAAGTTTCCATTGAAAATCTGTGGGATCCGCCGGAGGCTTTAACTATATTCAGTTGGGTTTCAACCCAGCTGAATATAGTTAATACGGTAAAAAAAGCGTAACACCTGAAGACGTTACGCCATTTTGCATTCCTATTATTTCGAAGCTTCTTGTTCTGCCTTAAGTGCATCTAAATCTGGCTCCGCACCAAACCATTCTTTATAAATTTCCGTGTATTTTCCACTTTCAATAATAGCTTCAATTGCCTTATCAAAGTCGGCTTTTACGTCTTCACTGCCCTTAGGGAACATCATTCCATAGAACTCTGCGTCAAACGTATTTTTGTCTCCAACGACTTTTAGCTTTTTGTCTGGATTTTGTGCTGCATAGTATTCAATAACACCGTTATCCGCAACAACTGCATCCGCACCGCCGCTATCAAGCTCAAGAATGGCTAAGTTGTTATTTTCAAATGCTTTAATATCCGGGTGCTTTTCACCAAGCACCTTCTCAACCGCAAAATGTCCTGTTGTGGAAGCCTGAACCGCTACCTTTTTCCCTTTTAGATCATCTGCAGTTTGAATATTGCTGTCTTCCGGAATCATAATTTTATTAGTAGAAAGGAAGAACGGGATGGTAAATAGATATTCTTTCTGACGGTCCTCCGTAATCGAAATGGATGAAATCGCCAAGTCATAAGAACCTTTGTTTAATTCAACGAAAATCGGATCCCAACCAGTATGTTTGATATCTAGTTCGTACCCTGCTTCCGCAGCCACTGCCTTGATAACATCGATTTCAAAACCAACGATTTTGTCACCATTCATGAACTCGAATGGCGCATAGGCGGCATCTGTCATAACCTTAAGCGTCTTTTTCCCTGAGTCTTCTCCGCCTTTTCCACTCGTATCACTAGTTCCACATGCTGCTAAGAATAGAAAAACAAGCAGAATTGAAAAAACAGATAATTTTCTCACATATGTAACCCCTTTCCATTTTTATAAAATTTAAATAATTTGTTTTTTTACTATATTATCACATTGATAGTCTAAAAGAAATAAAGAATTGACAATTCTCCACTTTCTACCCCTTTCTTCTTACATTTTATGAAACAGAAATAGAACAATAGAACCAAACCATTCGACAATAATCGGGTGGTGACATGGACAAAAAAATCGAATATATTTAGAATAGTAGATATTTTCGAAAAGGAGGGTGCTTTTGTGGGAGTTGTGAAAGAGTTCGGAAAAATTATCGCGATTTATGTATGCGTGTTTCTTTGCGTTATTATATTTGTTCTTTTCCCTCGCGAAGCTAGTATTGATTATGCTGGTAAAGCGATGACAGTTGAGTATAGCTATCATTTTAATTTGAAGGAATATACAACGAGTGTCAGTACTTTTTTAAAAAACGTCCACGAGAATAAAAGTCTTGGCGGAACAAAGTTTGCCACTCTCTCAGCTGAAGATGAAATCGCGAAGTTCTTTCCAAGGAGCTTAAAGATCATCTTGATTGGATTTATTCTTAGTGTTGTGTTCGGAGTATTAAAAGGAATACTTGATTACCGATTTACGAATACGAAAAAGAGCTTTTTAGGAAGTGGCGCTACCTGGTTTTTCTCAGGGGTACCTGACTTTTTTATCATCATTTGTTTAAGCTATTTTCTATTAATGTATGTTCCAGATTTTAGCATCATGGGCACCCAGGCTTGGTGGAAGTTCATTGCACCTAGTATTCTTGTTTCAATTGCACCGATGCTGTATGTTGCGAGAATTACGTCGGTCGCACTTCTTATCCAGGACCGCGAGCCCTATATTCAAGTTGCTTTTGCCAAGGGCTTTACCAAAAATAAAGTGCTTCTCAATCATATGATGCGTTCATGCTTAATCACTGTTTCGAGCCATCTGCAATCAATTATGGTGTTTGTTCTATCAAACCTGTTGGTCGTTGAATATTTACTAGGTTACCAGGGAGCTGCTTATCGATTGTTTACAGCAATTGACTATACAAATTTTATTCCACCAGGCGGCGGGGCCGATGAACGTGGTCTCATCATCGGAATTTGTATCAGCTTTCTAATGCTAGTGATGGTGGCCCATATTATTAGTCAAGCCATCAAAATGAGATTGGATCCACAATAAGGAGATGTTTTAAGAGATGAATCGAAATTGGTTTTTAATCACAGGTTTAGTTATGTTAGGCATTCTCCTTCTTGTTACCTTTGTAGGGCCTTATTTACCTTATGTAAAAGACGGAATAGAAGGCGAAAGAATCCGTTTCATCGATGGCGGTAAGGACTTGCTTAAAGCACCTTTTACCCCTGGTCAACAGCTCCCTTTTGGGTCAGATCATGAAGGTAGGGACTTGTTGAGTGTTTTAATTGTCGGCGCAAAGGACACATTGAAAATCATTTTGGGTATTGTCGTCCTTCGTTATCTGATTGCGATCCCGCTTGGGTTACTCGCTACTAGAAAAAATAATCCATTTTCTTGGATCGTGACGACCTGGAACAATGTGTTTTCTAGTATTCCCATCATTTTTTCTGCGCTGCTTTTATTAGCAATTCCAGCCCTTGTTATGAATGAAAATCGCTTATGGTGGTCAATTTTACTGCTAGCATTAATAGAGGTTGGGAAAGTGAGTCACGTCATTCGAGAAGAAACACAACGAATTGTAAGGAAGCCTTATATAGAAGCTGGAATCACAGTTGGCATCTCCCCGCTTCGACTTGCGTTGGGAAATATTTTACCGAATACATATCCGGCGATTATGGTGAATTTCTTTATTGATATTGGAAGAACCTGTCTATTAATTGCACAACTCGGCATTTTTGCTGTGTTCCTTTCTCAAGTGTTTGTTCAAACAAACTATGGAGTTGGGGAAATGATTAACACAAGCCTAAATTGGCCAACCTTACTTGGACAAGCTAGAAAAGACATGATTAGTTCGATTTGGATTCCATTTTGGACGTGTGTTGCAATCTCCTTTACGATGTTTACTTTTACAATTTTAGGGGAAGGCTTGAGAAGGTATTTTGACCGAAAGACAGCGTAAGTTGTGATGAATGGTAATCCCTGTTATGGTATATAGTAAATGTCGGAAGATACATTTATGAAAAATGTCAATTGAAAGGAGCTTGTATATGACTACACCAAATAATGAATTACCAGCTAAAACATGTTCGATTGAACGTCTTGTGACGATGGAGTCGGACATAAAAAAGGTTCTCGAAGGGCAAAAAACGGCAACACGCAGAAATGGTAGATATGCTGATGTTGGCGAAATTATGACGCTTAAGGGTCGAAACTTTAAAATTGACCGTGTATATGAGCAATCCCTTGGTGAACTTACCAATGAGGATGCAAAAAGAGAAGGCTTCAATACGGTTGATGAATATAAAGATTCGATTCTTTCTTACCATCCGGGAATGCCTTGGCTTCCTCAAATGAAAGTATGGGTCCATGAATTTAGTAAGGTAGAGGAATAACAGAAAACCCTTGTCATGATTGAGAATGATGAAGTGACCCCTAAAAGTTAGACACGGTTATTTCATCAGGCAGCTTGGGTAAAATGAGTTCGGTATTTCACCGGACTCATTTTTAATTTTGCCTTCATCCGTTTCGTATTATAGTAATCTATATATTTTTCTAATTCTAATTTAAAATGTTCTACACTTTCAAATTCCTTTAAGTATAGGAGTTCCGACTTCATAATGCCAAAGAAGTTCTCCATCACTGAGTTGTCGTAACAGTTTCCTTTACGAGACATACTTTGTACAATGCCGCGAGACTCAAGTGTGCGTCGATATTGCTTCATTTGATAATGCCAACCTTGATCTGAATGAAACAGTAGCTGGTGGTCCTTAGGCAAGCGCTCTAAAGCTTTCTCCAACATATCTGAAACAAGTGAATACGTTGGTCTAGAGCCAATTGTATAAGTAATAATTTCCCCATTAAATAAATCTAATACAGGCGATAAATAGAGTTTTACGCCAAATAACTTAAATTCTGTAATGTCTGTAACCCATTTTACATTTGGGGCATCTGCGGTAAAATTGCGGTCTAAAATATTGGGAGCAATTTTACCAACTGTACCTTTATACGATTTATATTTTTTCATACGCACTACGCACTTTAAACCTAACTCTTTCATGATACGGTAAACCTTCTTGTGATTCACTTTTTGCCCACGAACCGCTAGCTCATCACGAATACGACGGTACCCATAACGCCCTTCGTGTTCTTCATAAATCGCTTTAATTTCCGCTTTTAAATCAGCATCTGGATCAGGTTGATTCATGCGCTTCACTAAATCATAATACGTACTGCGTGGAATACTAGCGAGTTTTACGAGTGCTTTCACCGGATATTTATGCCTTAATTCATAGACTACTTGTGCTTTGTCTTGTTTGGTGATTTTTCCTTGTTTTGAACTAAGGCATTCAACTTTTTTAAATACTCGTTTTCCATTTCTAGTTGTTTAATACGTTCTTCAAGTGCTTTAGTAGAGCCTTTGTCTGGTGCTTGTTTAGGTTGTTGATTGGATTCCTTTGTCATGGATGGACGCCCCTTTTTCTTTGACTGAAGGGCATCTAATCCTTGTGTTTCAAATAGTTTTCTCCAAACAATAATTGTTGAAGGGGCAGGAATCTTAAAAATCGCTGCCGTTTCATTTAAGGACGTACCATGTTCAATCATGTAATTTAGTACGTCTAGTTTAAACTGTTGTGTGTAATTTGTACAAGGATTAATAAAAGCATCAACACCACTATATTCGTATTGTTTGACCCATTTTAGGATTGCTTTATGATCGGTCCCTAAAGATTTAGCTATTTCAGATGAACTCTCACTTCCATTTAAGTAGCGTTTAACTGCTGTTAATTTATCTTCTGCAGTAAATTTGGCCATAGAAAAACTGCACCTCCAATTGTTAGATGGTGTCTAACAATTAGGGTGCAGTTCAATGACAAGGGTTTTTTCGTCTATTTATGGCCTGTTGCCTGCTCGCGGATCTCATGGGATTCCGGTGCGAATGTTTTGATTTTCGTGAAGAAGTAATAGTATTTATAAATAACAATCACGACTAAAAGAAGTTTTACGACAATGCTGTCCAGCATAATAAATGGGACTGCGATCATCGCATCAGCAGTTAATAGAATTGTTAGCTTTTGTTTTAGCGTCATTTCACGTCGTTTCACAAAGCCTTCCAAATACTTTTTATATATAGTGGTGCTTTTAAACCAACGATCAAAACGTTCCGACCCTTTTACAAAAAAGAAAGAAGCAAGCAGTAATAGGGGCGTAGTGGGGATGAGCGGCAGCACAATTCCGACAACTCCAAGGCCTAAGAAAAGGAAACCTAAGACAATATATAAAAATTTCGTGATGGTTTTCACAAAATTGCCCCCTTTCTCATCTTTAAGAACCTTTTCTTATTATACCACGTATCTCTGACTGGAAAACCGCTGTCACAAAATAGTAAGATAATGAAGATGGAATTGTGAGGTACATCACTTATTTTTTTTATTATAGTGCTATCATTAATAGTGGATATGTTGTGAATGGGGGTTTCCTTCAAGTGGATGTCATATATCAAGTTCTTGTTTTCATACATATTTTTTCAGCCATCCTTGGCTTGGGACCTGGCTTTATTTTAACAACAGTAGGGAAGTCAGCACATACAATGACAGAGCTACGGCATTCATATGCAATCAGACATAGACTTCATATATTTGTCATGATTGGTGGTATCCTTCTGCTAGTGACCGGTCTTTTAATGGGGGCGATTCATCCGTATTTATTTAAAATGGGCTGGTACGTGACAAGCTTGCTGCTATTTCTTGTTTCTTTAGCTATGGGACCATTTGCTCTGAAACCTAAATCAAAGCCAGTAAAAGCGTTATTAGAATCACATCAAGGTGATGACATACCTGCTGAATACTATCCCTTGGCAAAGGCTCTATTTAGAGTAGAGGATATTGAGAATACGATTTTTTTGATCGTCATTGCGTTAATGATTTTGAAGCCTTTCTAAAAAGTGCATAAGATCAAAGACTAAGAACGCCACATCCTATGGCAACGTCTTTGTGACCCACGTCGTGTGGGCCTAAATCCCCATCATTCATTGGTGGGGATTTTCTTCGATTGTTTGCTTCTTAATGAATGGAAATGAAGCTCCTTGTATAAGCAAACTTATTAAAATAACTATCCCAACTAGCAATGATGCGATGGTCCAAAAGTTGATGCCGAACCCGACGATTTTGTACGCACCTTCATAGTAATTTACATCCGCGCGATTCATATTAGATGATATGATAGCTGCTGTGATGTGTTTGGCGGCATACAAAAAGGCAGACACCGCGATAAAAAAGCAACCCATAAATGCCTTGATTTGATTCATTTTACCCCTCTTCTCTATTCACTTTCGTTCATCGTATCATGATTCCAAATGATGGGGTATATTACTTTTTACCTAGATGATTTGGACGAGAAGAGCTAGGGAGGTTTGTATGATGTCCGAATCGACGGCTCATTCGGACTTGAGGGGCTGGAATCTTTTGCGTGTGTCCGAATCATAGGCTCATTCGGACTTAAGGCAACAGAATCCTTTGCGACGTGTCCGAATCATAGGCTTATTCGGACTAAAGGCAACAGAATCCTTTGCGACGTGTCCGAATCATAGGCTCATTCGGACTTATGGCAACAGAATCCTTTGCTACGTGTCCAAATCATAGGCTCATTCGGACTTAAGGCAACAGAATCCTTTGCGCTGTGTCCGAATCATAGGCTTATTCGGACTTAAGGCAAAGGAATCCTTTGCGACGTGTCCGAATCGACGGCCTTTTCGGACTAATAGATACAGAAATATTTACGCTGAGTCCGAATGAAAAAAAACCGTATAAAGAATACCTTCTTCATACGGCCGCGTTTCATAATTATGCTTCAACTAATTCTCTTTGCAGCATGGTTCCTGTTTGGGCAAAGTTTGTATGCCATGAGAATGCTTTTTCTAATACATGCGGTGTTTGCCCGCCTCTGAATAGTGCTTCTTGGTAATAGTCACGAAGCTGTTGTTTGTACATTGGATGCACGCAGTTCTCAATGAGTAATTCCACACGTTCTCTTGGTGCAAGTCCTCGTAAGTCTGCATAGCCCTGCTCTGTTACAATGACATCCACATCATGTTCAGTGTGGTCCACATGGGATACGAATGGTACAATACTTGAAATATTTCCTCCCTTTGCAATTGATTTTGTGACAAAAATTGCAAGGCGTGCGTTTCGAGCAAAGTCGCCGGATCCACCGATTCCGTTCATCATTTTTGTACCAAGCACATGGGTTGAGTTCACGTTTCCGTATATATCTAGCTCTAGTGCCGTGTTAATGGAAATAAGTCCAAGACGTCGAATGATTTCAGGGTGATTTGAAATCTCCTGGGGTCTCATGATCAAACGGTCACGATACTTGTCAAAATTACCGAATACCTTTTTCATTTTTTCGTCGGATAGTGTAATCGAACAGCAGGAAGCAAAGTTGACCTTGCCGGCATCCATTAAGTCAAATACGGCATCCTGCAGAACCTCGGAGTAAACCTCTAAATCTGTAAACTCAGAATCAAGCATTCCGTGAAGAACTGCATTTGCGACGGAACCTATGCCAGATTGTAATGGAGCAAGCTTTTCCGTTAAACGACCAACTTCAACCTCTTTACGTAAAAATGTTAAAAGATGATTTGCCATGATTTCTGTTTCTTCATCCGGTGCTACGATTGTTGACGGAGAATCTGTTTGATCTGTAAACACAATTCCTTTTATTTTTTCAGCATCCACTTTAATTCCGGGCAGACCAATTCTGTCGTCTGGTTTTGTTAAAGGAATCGGCTCTCGTTCTCCCTGCTTGCCGGGTGCGTATAAATCGTGCACTCCCTCCAGCTCTGTTGTTTGAGCAAGATTAATTTCAACAATGATTGATTTTGCATGCTGGGCAAACGTTAAAGAGTTCCCGATTGAAGTTGTTGGAATAATTAATCCATCTTCTTTTATCGCAATCGCTTCCAAAATAGCAACATCAATATCCATTACATTTGATCGAATTAATTCAGATGTATGTGATAAATGCTGGTCTACAAATAAGAAGTCCCCTTCATTAATTCCCTTTCTCATTGTTGGATCTGCCTGGAATGGTAAACGCTTACCTAAAATTCCTGCTTCTGCAAATAATTTATCAACATCAGAGCCTAACGATGCTCCTGTATATACATTTACTTTTAATGGTTCGTTCTCAGCGCGTTTTACAAGCGCAAATGGAACCGCTTTCACATCGCCCGCACGTGTAAATCCGCTAAGTCCTAACGTCATACCATCCTTGATCCATTCTGCTGCTTCTTCCGGTGTTACAACACGGTTATGCAGACGGGTATCCTTAATGCGATCTAGTTTGTTATTCATTTCTCCCATCCCCTTTACGAAATTGAATATTAAGATAATTTTACCTGTAATCTCCATAGGAAGAGGGATTTCTGGAGCAAAGAACTTAAAAATCAGATAAAAAAGAAGAACAAATCCCTAAAGCAGCAGATTTGTTCTTTTTCCAGAAAATCAGAACCCCAACAGTTTTCGAAAATAACTGGAATAGTTTTGGCTGACTGGGACTCGAGCGCCATTTTTCATTTCTAATACAAACGTGGAATGAGTATCCGGATGAATTTCCTTTATTTGATTGACATTCACGATAAACGAGCGATGGCATCGAATAAACGAGTCCTTTGGCAAAGTATATTCGAATTCCTGCAATGAGTATTTATGTGTTCCGGAGTAACCTTTCGTGTACACATGGGTCTTCTTATCCTTCGCCTCCAGATACAGACAGTCAGAAAATGGGATAGGAACCCAACCATCAGGTGATTTCAAGGTCACTACCGATTTTCCATCTGTTAATGCAGGGTAGATCGCCATCACACATCCCTCTAACTCATTACTATGAAAAAAAGGTACCGCCATTCCATGATAAGGAATGCCAAATACATCCCGATTGATAAATTCAGAAGCCTTTTGTTTAGAGGTAATCGCTTTATAGGCTATGGTCCCTTCTTTTACCTCATCACCAGGTTTTATTTTCAAATCAATTCGTTTACTTGGCCGATAGTAGATATATTCCTTCGTATTGGAGACCGCTATTGAAATTTCGTCGGAGAACAATTCCCCAATCACATCTAAAAGTGAGCCCAAAGTTATATCCTTCATATTTCAACATCCTTTAATATGAATCTATAATCCACTTCTATTTTACAGGCTTTCGAATGATAAAACATCTCCTTCTGAAAAATTTATCCAATGCGTTTAAAATGGCTTTTAGTTGTGCATGAAGTATAATGGTAGCAACCACATTTAAGGAGGAATACATATGTATCATACACTTGAAGAATTTTTGCAAGACTGGAATTATGAAAGCAGTGCAACGCAAAAAGTACTTGACGCACTAACGGATGAGTCATTATCACAAGCAGTTGCACCTGGTCACCGTACATTGGGAGAGCTAGGATGGCATGTTGTCACTTCACTTCATCTATTTCTTTCTAGTATTGGACTAGAGTTTGAAGGTGCTAAAGGCGAGGAAGTTCCTACTGCGAAAGAAATGGCAGAGGGCTATCGCACAACAAGCGAGAACTTAGTTACTGCAATCAAAGCACAGTGGAATGATGAAACATTAAAAGAAGTGAAAGAATTATTTGGCCAACAAATGCCTGTTACGGTAACGTTGGGAATGCTGAATACCCACCAAATCCACCACCGTGGTCAAATGACAATCTTAATGCGTCAGGCTGGATTGAAGGTACCTGGTGTTTATGGCCCTTCCAAAGAGGAATGGGGAGCTTAATCATTTCAATTTAAGCTGTGGACATAGAAAGGCCACCAGGCTATCCCTAGTGGCCTTCTTGTAGATCAATTACACGTTTTTTCCGGTAAATAACAAACCCACTTCATTATCAAACGTGTTTTTTCACCAACAAAAACTGAATAATCGGCTTAGTGATATAGGCGATACATACAGCAATAAATAGTGTGTAATTCTCTCCTTTGCTAATGAAAAAGAAGTCGATAATCCAAAGAACAAATAATGATATTAAAACAACATAATAACTTACATTGGCACTATTTTTAATAATGGCTCTCCCCATTTCATCCTTTTGCACTTCTTTTCTAGTTCCCCATGTAAATAATTCGCCCCATGCTACTAATAGGGCAATGATTAAAAAGATTTCTGGGATGCCAAATGAATCCCCCGTTTTAAAATAACTTAAAAAAGTTCCTCCAAAGTAAACGGTAATTCCAATTAAAAAAAGTAACCCAATGATTTCTTTTATTTTCACTCCTACACCTTCCCCTTCCACTTCCTAATTTAACTGTCAATCCCTTATTTTCGTGGTGGTACAAACAAATCTTCCATCGCGACTCCTAAATGTTCTGCGATATCAAATGCTAATTGTAAGCTAGGATCATATTTGTTATTTTCGATAGCGTTAATGGTTTGCCTACTTACATTGCATAACTCAGCCAATTTACCTTGAGAAAAACTTTTTTTCTCCCTGTATCCTTTAATTCGATTCTCCATTCAAAAATGCCACCTTCATTTCATTTAGGTGTAAAAAACCTTTTACACCTAAATCATAAAATAAAGTAAAGAGGGTGTCAAACATTTTTTACACCCCTTTTACCTAAATCCTTTAATTCACGTTGAATTCTTGAGATATATTATGATTTTTACCAAAACGCCATTTTAGTTGACATAATCCATTTCAATCAAACGTTTGTTTAGCGGTCTATCCCTTGGCGCCCAAGGGTTTCATTTTTCAATCAAGCGTTTGTTTGAATTTTTGCTTACAAAAAAATCGGGATTGGAGTGTTTTTCAATCAAACGTTTGTTTGAAGAACATCCCATGTCCTTCAAGGGTTTCTCGATTCAATCAATCGTTTGTTTAAAACGCACAATTTATCATGCTGCTGCTTTTTCTTTCCTCGTAAACATCCATTTTAGAAAACTTGGAACAACTAAAATGATGAATAATAGACGAATGAGTTGTAGCGAGCTTACCACAGCCGGATCTGCTCCGATAGCTGTCGCCGTTAACACCATTTCAACTAGCCCTCCGGGTGATAAACTTAGGATTGCAGTTGGTAAATCCAAATCTGAGAAAATAGCAAAAATATAACCGAACCCAAAAGAGATAGCCAATAGTAAGATGGTAAGTACAAAGTAAACCCCACAATACTTTCCGCCAATCTTTAAATCTCTCAAATTGATATTATTCCCCATTCTCATCCCAACAGTAATTTGAGCAAGAATTAGAAACCATGGTGGAATACTGGGCAGCCCCACCTCTACTACACCAAGAAGTGCTGTAACTGCAAGCGGACCTATAACATAAGCTGCGGGCAGCTTATTTCGAAGGAGCCAACCCGCTAAAAAGGCGAACCCGAACCATAGGTATGCGTAAACCGGCACACTGCTGATATTTTTTATTAACTCATATGCATTTCCTGCACTCCCGATAAACCAATGTGTCACAATAAACGGAACCATAAAAACAACTGTTAACAACCGAACCGTTTGAAATATGGTCACCATGGCCGAATTTGCTTTTAATGAATGGCTTGCTGCTACCATTTCAGAAAGTCCTCCAGGAATTGAGCCGAACACACTGGTCATCGGATCAATTTTTATAAACCGAGTCACAAATATACTATTAACCACACTAACTGTTAGTAGCAAAATGGTCGTTATTAAAAATGGGATGATATAAGGATAGACTGCAACAAAGGTTTCCTTTGTAAAAGATAATCCAAAATAGATTCCTAGTGTTGCAAGGCCAACGTTATACAACCGAGCTGACACGAGCATTTTTCGATGTGTAATCGCTTTGTATAAAATCATGAATGTCATCGGTCCAAGTATCCAAGGTATTGGAAAATGGAATAAATAGAACAATTCCCCCCCAACAGCTGCAACTGCATAAGTCTCTACAAGCCCCTTCATTTGTGTGAAGTTCATATTATGTACGACCTTTCTTTGTTATCTTACTTCTAATACAAATTATGCAGGAACAGTTATTTCTTTGCCAGATATTCTACCGCAAAAATATTCTACTTACACTACTTTAATAGGAAAATTCTACCACAACCTATCAAATAAAATTACGTTTATTACAAATATATTTCGACATTAAATGTGAGGTTCCATTATACGCACCCTTGATTCTAGTAGGTTTTGAAACATTACAATTTTAACAAAATGTAACAATTTCGCGACAAATGGAGAAATGAATAGAAATATATGATAATATGGGAAAGTAAAATACTAACGTTATAGACTAAATAGATTAGTAAGAAAGTAGGAATTATTTTGAAAAAGACACTCGTAACCTTAAGTGCCACTTTAATGCTAAGTGCCTTTTCTCCATATGCAATACAAACTAGTGCGAATACATTGAGTTCACTTCAAGGTGATCTTTCAGAAACTCAAAATGCATTAAAAGAATTAAATGCGCAAATTGCAAAAGTAGACCAAGCAATTGAAGAAAATCGTAAAATGATCGCTCAAACAGAGGCTGAGATCCAAAAGTCTGAGGAGCAAGTACATACTCTTCAAGCAGAGATTGACCAACTAAATAAAGAAATTGAAGCTCGCAATGAGATCCTTAAAGAACGTGCTCGCATGATGCAGGAATCTGGTGGAACGATCAGTTACCTGGATGTCATTTTTGGTGCACAAAACTTCTCTGATTTTATCAACCGTGTTAGTGCAGTTTCTACAATAATGCAAGCTGACCAAAAAATAATCGACGATCAAGCAAAAGCTATCAATCTAGTAGAAGAAAAACAAGACACCATTCAAGAAACTCTGACTGATTTACAAGGTAAAAAAGAAGAATTGGTAGCCATGCAGGGTCAAATTGAAGACCAAAAAGCTCAAAATGATGCAATAAAAGCTGCTCTTAAATCAAAAGAACAAAAGACTTTAGCAGATATTGAAGAGGTTCGTGCAAGTATGCTGGCTGCTACACCTGCTGTTAGCAATACACCAGCTTCTACTACTACTTCCACTTCAACATCAACTACTTCTGTCGCTGCAGTGCCAACCTCAACACCAAAGGTAACTGGCTCAATCAGCACAGTTATTAATGCTGGGTATAAGTACATCGGAAACTCCGTGTATGTATTTGGCGCTGGAAGAAGTTCTTCTGATATTGCAAATGGACGTTTTGACTGCTCAGGATTTGTTCACTGGGCATTTGCACAAGCTGGCGTTAGTGTCGGTTCTAGCACAAGCGCATTAAGATCCCAAGGTACTGCTGTTTCAGTCAGTGACATGAAACCTGGGGACCTAGTATTCTTTAATACGTATAAAACAGATGGGCACGTTGGAATTTATATTGGCGGCGGTAAATTTATTGGCGCACAAACCTCCACTGGTGTTGCAATTGCCGATATGAACAGCAATTACTGGAGTAACGCATTTAAAGGACACGTAAGACGAATTATGTAATAGACAAGCCTTTCGGTTAGCATCTTCATCATGAAGATGCTTTTTTTATGGACTTTTTATGACTCCTTCACCCGGGACTCGCAAATTGTTCTCATTTAATTTATTATAGGAAGGTAAGCTATCATACTGGAGTGACACATTTTGGAGACAAAAAAAACGTTACCTATTTTATTTGCCGTTATGTTTTTGGTTTATGTCGGGTTCGGAATCATTATTCCTGTTATACCCTTTTATGCAGAAGACCTAGGTGCTTCACCAACTGAATTAGGACTTCTAATGGCTGTCTATTCCTTAATGCAATTCTTATTTGCACCGATGTGGGGAAGAATTTCGGATCGAATTGGACGTAAGCCTGTAATGATGATTGGAATTTTTGGCCTAGCCGTTTCATTCTTTTTAATGGCCTTATCTACACAACTTTGGATGCTTTTTGCAGCTCGAATCATTGGTGGCTTCCTTTCAGCCGCAAATATGCCAACCGTAATGGCGTATGCTGCTGATATTACGTCCGAGGAAGACCGCGGCAAAGGAATGGGGGTCATTGGAGCATCAATTGGGCTTGGATTTGTTTTTGGACCAGCGATTGGTGGTATTTTTTCAAAAACCAACTTACAGACGCCTTTTTACATAGCAGGAACCTTATCCTTGATTACTTTTTTCCTCGTGATGTTGATTCTTAAGGAATCATTGTCAAAGGAGGAAAGACACCAAACAGAAAGAAAAAGAACGGGCCTCTTAAAAGCACTTAACGGTCCAGAATCTGTTCTATTTTTCCTTTCTCTATTTATCACTTTATCCCTCTCAGGGCTTGAGGCTACTTTTGCCTACTTTGCTGCAGAAAAAGCCAGATTAGGGACAACTGAACTCGGGTATATTTTTATGATTATGGGGCTCGCTGGAGCGATTGTACAAGGTGGGCTAGTTGGTAGATTGACCAAACGCTATGGTGAAGGCTTTGTCATTCAAATCGGAATTTTCGTGTCTGCCTTAGGTTTCTTCCTTATTTTATTTACGAAGGATTTCCAGACAGCGGCGATTTACTTGACGATTTTCGGAGTCGGTAATGGCGTCATTCGTCCTGCGGTTTCAGCCCTTTTAACAAAGCGTTCCAAAACTGGACATGGAAGTGTCACAGGATTATTGTCTTCCTTTGATTCACTTGGAAGAATCCTTGGACCTGTTTTAGGCGGCTTGCTCTACACGGTTTCAATGGGATTACCTTATGTCTCTGGTATTTTCCTGTCGGGCGTTGCGTTTATTCTATTTAAAATCTATACGGTGAAAACAAACCAAGGGTAGCGATTATGCTACCCTTGGTTTGTTCCAAATTTCTTTTAAGCTAATCATCATAAGGAGCCAGAGGGACCGTCCCCGTGGTCCTTTATAGAGCTTCTCCAAGAAATTTTGCTAGCTCAAGCATTCCGTATTTACCTGCTTGTGCTTCGGCATCGGAGTTGTAGTTTGTGTTTGCGTTCACGTCATAGGTGAAAACTTCACCAGCGGCATTTTTTATAAATTCGATTCCAGCCACATCGATTTTAACTGCTTTAAGAAAAGCTTCATAGCGCTTTATCAATTCTGGATCGACATCTTCTGTTATTTCAAACTTAGGACGGACTTCTACCTCTTCCCCAACTGGGCAAAACAGATCGCCAATTTGACATGCATCTGCTGGACATAGCTCAAACCCTTCTGACGTATCAACCCGTACAGAATATACATATTTACCGCCAACGAATTCCGCTCTTGTAATATAGGATTCTGGTGATTGGATATACTCCTGAATGAGCGTAATTCCATCAACAGGCTCTTCGAATGCAGGACTGTTTACGTATGCATTCAACGACTCGACAGTTTGAAATAATTGAACGCCAAGACCCTTCCCTGCACGATTATGTTTCGTGATAAAAGGTGTCGTTCCTAGTTTTTCAGCAGCCTCGATGATTTGCTCGTGCCCCACTGCCCCGATCGTTTTCGGAGTGCGAACCCCATTTGCTTCAAGGGCTGTGTATTGCTTTATCTTACTAAGCTCTAAACTCAATGCATTACTCCCATTAAAAACTGTACGATTATGGTATTCAAGCCAGTCTAATATCCCACCTGTTAACTCAGGAGCAAAGCGGTGGTCTCTTGTGTGTGAGGAGGCACTCATTCGGTTGTAAAACACACCTTCAGGTGGCTTAGACGTTAAATCAATAATCCCCTTATCAAGATGCCAAGCCTCATATGGAAGCTGCAACTCATCTAAACGTTTTGTTAAATGAACTGTCCACTCCTCATTTTCGTGGATAATGTATATTTTTTTAGACATCATACGCCTCCCAAATCCCCATTAATCTGATATGTATTATCATATTTGAATACATAAAAAAGTGCAAACAAAAAGAACAAGAGTGGGTCGGGGGGACAGGTCCATCGTCCCATCCCCAGCATCGACCCTATGTAAACATATGATGGGACACAGAACTTGTCCACATGTTACAATTTATTTGGAAATGCTTTCAACCATAAGGAGGAGTGGAATTGAATAAAACAAAGCAGATTGTCGAAAGATCATTAGATGCATTAATGAAAGATGACACATTTATTCCGGAATTAGCAGGGGAAATCCGGGAGCAAGCCTTTACCTCATTAGCCTCCATACTATCAACTCCGAATCATGTACATAAATCTTTTTTAAGAATCCCGTTAGAAAATGGTCAGGTGGTTCGAATTCCAGCCTACCGCGTCCAGCATAACAATGCGCTAGGTCCATACAAAGGTGGAATTCGTTTTCACGAAACGGTAAATGAAGATGAAGTGATTAATCTTGCATCCCTGATGACATTAAAAAATGCGCTTCATGATGTTCCTTTTGGCGGCGGAAAAGGAGGACTCGTTGTTAATCCGAGAACACTATCTGAAAAAGAACTTCATCTCATTTGTAAAAAATATGTTCGTTACTTTGCCGACAGTCTTGGACCTGATAAGGATATTCCAGCACCAGATGTGGGCTCAGGTGAGCGCGAGATGGACTGGATGATGGCTGAATATAAAAGCATCCGCCCTGGTACGCCCTATCGTGGCAGTTTTACAGGTAAGAGTGTGGTCAACGGTGGTTCTTTAGGAAGACGGGAAGCAACTGGGAAAGGGGTATACTTTACCTTCCGTTACCTGCTTCATGATTTTCTTCAGAACCAAAAAAGTCTACTCACTAAAACCGATAATGCGTTTGCGAAGACAGTTGTCGAGTTTGAAAATAAGCCAATGAGGCTTGCTGTTCAGGGCTTTGGAAATGTTGGTTCAGTTGCTGCTTTGGAAGCATATCAGTGTTCATATCTGCAAAATAAGGTTGTGGCGGTCAGCGATAGGAATATTACATTATTTAATGAGGACGGTTTAAATATTCCATCCCTCGTTAAGTTCACTAAAGGAAACAAGGGAGATCTTCCTGTATCAGACGAGGAATTGGCTATTGCGGGAGTGAAGGCAGAAATCTTAGACCGTGAAGCGGTTCTTTACCTCGATGTAGATGGTCTGATCCTTGCTGCTTTGGAGGATCAAATTCGTACGGACAATATGGAAAAAATTAAAGCACCGATTATTGTCGAGGGTGCAAATGCCCCTATTTCTAGGGATGCTGACGATTTCTTAAGTAAAAATGGTGTTTTCATTATTCCGGACATTCTCGCTAATGCGGGCGGCGTAATCGTGTCCTACTTAGAGTGGCTGCAAGGTCGCGAAACTCAATTTTATACCGAGGAAGAAGTATTTAGTCAGCAGTTTAAGAAAATGAAGGGTACATTGGATTCTATCTTGCCAGCATTCTTCGGTGATTCCTTCACATTAAGGCAAAATTGTTATATTCATTCTGTGATGAGACTTTCGACTGTCCTGCATCGCCAGGGAAAATTGTATTAAGGAGAGTTAAAGCGGCAGCCTGATTGGCTGCCGCTTTTTTATTGAATTAGGATTCCAATATCATGGCGAATGTTCTTCACTTGGCTTATGAAGGACTTTTCGGGGCTAGTACTCTTGCTAAAAGTCCTTCATCTAATTGATGAAGGACTTTTCCGCTCTATGTTTCTCTCTAATTGTCCTTGAGACACATACTCAAACTCATCTCAACCACCTAAAAAGCCCCTGATCCGCCTCCACCGCCACCGGTTCCACCGCCACTGCTGCTACTAGAACTACTCCCGCTTCCAATGGATTCATTCGCGGATTCAAATTGGGCAGATGCGTTTGGTCCGACATACCCAAATGAATAAATCGAAAATGGGTAAAATCCGGCAGAATCATTGTAATAAGGTGGAGCAAACGCAGAAATCAGATCCTCATTCTGCCGCTTCATTCCCTTGTCTCCCATGCCTAGACCGTAAATGTAGGCACGCATTTGGTCATCCTCAGGCCACTTTTTCCACTCTTCTGGTGATAATTCCTTATAAACATCCTTAAACATCAACCACTCGTGGTAAATCCGTAAGCCTTCCATATTTTTTGGACGGTAGGCAATCAAGTAAACAATGATTCCCCCAAACAAAATCAAAGTTAATACAAACCACGCAAATAACTCATACATCGGAAACAAGAATAAAAACGGCACTAATACAATACTCAATAAACCAAGAAACAATTTGAACTTAGACTTATCTTCATAAAGGTGGCGTTCCTTTACTTCATTTCGAACAGCCTCTCCCCATTCCATTTGGAAGCCTGAGTATTTTTCAGAGTTCTTCTTGTTTTTTGAATAGGCTTCTAGGTCTGAAAAGTTAAACTCTCCACCCTGCCCAATTTTTCCAAATAACCACTCAATTAAAATATACTCATGTGGTAAAGCACCTGTCTGGTTTACGAGTTGAAACTTTTCATCAGAAACCTGTCTCACCCTCTTCTTCCTCACCAAATCCAATAACGTAGCCGCCATCGATTGTCCCTGTGGAAGATAGTTATGGTTAGTAAAGAAAATCGTTGCCGGCAAGCTTAGTTCCTGCTTTGGAAGTGAACCCGGATTGGCGATTTCCCGTTTAACTGCAGCAAGCATCGCCTTTCCTTCCATCCGATTTCGAATGATTATAATCAAAAAGACTAACGTAAAAATCGGAACTAGGAACATTGCTACTTTTGAAAGAACTGCTTTCGTCTCGGCTTTTTCCTGTGCTTTTGCCAGGAGTTCATTTTTATCATTTAAAATTTCCTCTTTCATCGGCTTTTCAGCGGTAACATATGTCGCCGTCGAAAACAGACTAACATCATAAGCAACGCGAATATCACCATTTGTTTCACTTGGAACCTCTCCAAAATGATAAATAACAGCTCCGTCTGATTGAACCGTTTCCTTTTGAAATGCCTCATCATATCCAAACGCAATCACATCCCTCGTTGATTGGGATGGATGAACAGTGATCACAAGATTTTCATACGTTGATTCGTTCCGATTATCAAAGAATGGCCAATAAAATTGCGCTACATCCTGGTAGATTTCCACACCTTTTTCAATTGTGTAGGAGAGTGTGACTGTAATGACCTCGTCCTTCCCCTTACGATGAATTTTATAGATGTCATCATCTTTTTCTACTTGCAACTCTTTCCCATTTTCAGTTGCGGAAAAGTCCTTAATCGAACTTCCCTTTTTCGGAATCACTGTCCGGGTTATCCCGTTGAATTTACCATCAAATTCGTATGTATGTGTTTCAGTTACGTTAACCGTCCCATCATCCTGCAAGTACGCATCCATTTTCACATCATTAATCCAATAATCGACCGCAAATCCTTGAATCGGAAAAATAAATAAAAACAATAATAAAAAAATGACTCCAACAATTTTCGCACGCATGTCCGTTACCTCCTTCATACTTACTTATACGAATAAACACGCAAACAGGTTTCAAAACTAAAAGATGATATACTATTTCAAAAAGGAGAAAATAAATGCCTGATATAAAAATTGTCTTCCTTGATATAGATGGAACGATTTTACGACCGGATGATACCATTGAAGAATCAACAAAAAACGCAGTTGCCCAGCTTAAGGAAAAAGGAATTGAGGTGTTTCTTGCAACCGGTAGACCCCTTCACGAAATCATGGATATTGGTGACGAACTTTCCATTTCATCCTATATCGCATACAATGGGGCTTTTGCCATTCATCAAGGAAAAACTCTTTTTAATGAACCACTTCCAACTAACTTAGTTGATAGTCTGTTCAAAATAACAAAACAGAACCATTTGGACATTGTCCTGTATTCACAATCCCAAAACCTCTTTCTTAGTATGGAATCTAAGATTGTAAAAGAATTCATCATGACCTTTCATCTAAGAAAAAATGCACGGTATGATGATACGAACAAGGATAAGATTTTAGGAGCAACGATTATCACAACTGAAGAACATGCCGAGAAAAAGTTCAATCATATCGATGAAATTCATCTTTCATCTGTAAATGTGGAAGGCATGAAAAACTGTCGCGATGTGATTCGTGAAAAGGTCAACAAAGGGGTTGCTGTTAAAGCTGTGTTGGCTGCCCTCCACATCCCCCCTGAACAAGCAGCAGCATTTGGGGATGGTATGAATGATAAAGAAATGCTGTCCGCAGTTGCCCATGGATTTGCAATGGGGAACGCCAATCCTGACTTGTTTTCCTATGCAAAATACAAAACAACAGATGTCGAGAACTCCGGAGTATACAACGGATTAAAATCGATTGGGCTAGTCGAATAATGAGATACAGGTCCCGCGTCCTAATTTGGAAAATTACAAGGGAAAGCGAGTGTCAACAATGGATCGAAAAAAAGAATTGAAACTACAATATAAAGAAACGCCAATTAAAGCTGGCGTTTACCAAATTAAAAATAACCAAAATGGAAAACTATTCATCGGAAGCACTAGAAATTTTAAAACTTTAAACGGGTTAAAATTCAGTCTAGAAGCAGGGACAGCGGCACCTACAAACAAAGCGCTTCAAAAAGACTGGAGTCATTATGGGGCAAATGCCTTCAGCATTGATATTTTAGAAACACTCAAAAAGAAAGACGACCCCTATTTTAATGAAAAAGAAGCACTGCAGGAGCTTGAGAATAAATGGTTGGAACAGCTTCAACCATATGAAGGTCGGGGATACAATAAGAATAAATAATAAAGGGACAAGGGGACGAAGGTTCATTACCTCTGTAAAAGTACGGTAGGATTAGTAGACCTGTCCCACTGTCCCAATTATTCGTTATGTACCGCAACCTTGTCCTGTACTTCTTCAGTTTGCCAGCCTTTGCATACATCTACCCATTCCTTCGCTTCGGCATATTGGAAAAGCTCGTCACATGTTAATTCGATTGCAGAGTTGATACTGCCACAAGCCGGAAACACGGTTGTAAAACGTTTCATGGACTTATCTAAATAGACATCCAGATTGTTTGCCAATCCGAACGGGCAAACACCGCCAATCACATGACCTGTTTGCTCGACAACTTCTTCTGCAGACAGCATTCTTGCCTTAAAACCAAAGGTTTGACGGAATTTTTTATTATCAATCTTTGCATCGCCCGCTGTCACCACTAAAATAGCATCATCCCCTTCTCCGCGGAAGGAAAGTGTCTTCGCAATTCGTTCAGGAGCAACACCAATTGTTTCAGCTGCCTGATCAACCGTTGCACTGACCGTTTCGAACTCCATAACATCCTTTTCACGATTCCATTTTTTAAAATGCTCTTTTACACTCTCTAGTGACATTCTGATCATCCTCTCTTCGAAGTCTATTCTATTAATTTAACATAAAATTTTAAAAAGTCATAAAAATAAGTTGCCACCAACTTTATACTTATCGACGAAAACTTAAAAATCAATACTTTATTTACAAAACATTAACGTTGTTACATTAAATTATTAATAGGAGACTGATAGTCTATTTATAGGTAATTGGTATTACTTCTTTATTCCTATTTAGGATTTGCATCTAGAAAAAAAATAATAGTATAGGAGATGGGCTGTTAAATGGACATTGTGATAGGAGAAATAGCGAAAAAGAGTTTCATTGTGTCTCCTTCAACAAAATGTGAGGAAGTATATGCGATATTTGAAAAAGAGACTGCTATTGAGGGAATCGTTGTTTGCTCAGATCGACAACCGGTAGGCTTAGTCATGAAAACCCACTTCTTTCAAAGGCTCTCTACCAAATATGGATTTGACCTTTTTATGAAACGAACTATTGATCTAGTCATGGACCAGGAAATCTTAATTGTGGATTATAGTTTATCTTTAACGGAAGTAAGTTCTCTAGCAATGAGTCGAAAATTAGAGCATTTATATGATGTTGTGATTGTAACAAAGGAAAACACCTTATTTGGAACCGTTAGCATTCGCGAACTAATTATGAAGCTCGCGGAGATTCAGATAAGAAATGCACGCTACTCTAGCCCATTAACCGGATTACCTGGTAACAATGTGATCAAAGAAACATTACAAGAAGTCCTAACATATAACAGGTTTAGCGTATTGTATATCGATATTGACTCCTTTAAAGCCTTTAACGATACATACGGATTTTCAAAAGGGGACGAATTAATTAAAGAAACAGCAATAATCCTTATTGAGTGCATTATGATCACAGAAAATGAACCTTCGTTCATTGGACATATTGGTGGAGACGACTTTATTGCTACCATACCACATCATCATTATCGAGCCATATGCGAAAACATTATTGCACGGTTTAAAGACTCACTAAGGATTTTCTATTCACAGGAGGATTTTTTAAAGGGTTTTGTAACTGGAGTAAATAGGCAAGGTGTCATCGAAAAATTACCTTTGGCAAGTATCTCAATTGCAGTCGTTCAAAATAAAAAAAGAACTATTAAATCTCTTGAACATTTAAGCTTGGAATCAGCAAAGGTTAAAAGCTACTGCAAAAAAATAGAAAACAGCGTCTATCGTACACTAGACGATTTCGAAGAGGAAACAAAAGAGAAGACTCTTGTTTAAAAACAAGGGCCTTCTCTCTTATAAAGATAACGCTAGTTGATGATGCATATTTACTTTAGGCATATTTCCTTGTTGCAACTTTTGATTTGGTCTCCCAAGTGCATATCCCTGCCCCATGTGTACACCAATACCTTGCAAATATTCAAGCTCTGCATCTGTTTCAATACCTTCAGCGATAATTTTCGTTCCTACCTGCATCGCATATTTTACCAGAAGCTTAACTAAGTGCTGGTTTTCTTGATGACAATGAATATTCCGGATAAGTGACTTATCAAGCTTGATAAATTCAGGCTTAAGGTATACTAGTGTCTGTAAGCTATTATATCCAGTCCCCGCATCATCAACTGCTATACGAAATCCTTGCTGTCGATAATGCTCAATCAATTCTTTAAATTGATTATAATTTTTAACAGACTGTTTTTCGGTTAACTCTAATACAATTTGGTTTGGGGTTAGATTATATTTTTCAAGCAATTCCAACGTGATCCCACTCCGCCAACATGGGTCTGCCAATACCTGTGTTTGAATGTTGAGAAACACAATCGGTTTCTTATGGCCATAATGGTCTTTTACCTGCTCTGCAAACCGTTCAATAGAAAGATTTCGTAAGAACTGTTCTACCATAACGACATGAGAGCTTTCTCCTACATAGTCATAAAAGGTTTCCGTTGTTGGAAAATGCACTGTACTTTCAGGTCTGTTCAATATTTCAAAGCCAACAGTAGAGCCTTCCTCAAGTGAGAGTATTGGCTGAAACATGGTTTTCACCTTTGATTTATCCATGAGTATCTTAAGTTCCTCATCCCGTTTGTATTCTTGGTATAATGTGCCCCTTTTCTTTTTTAAAAAAACAAGAAATTGAATTAGATTATGTAAAAGATTTGTCTTCATGGGCTCCTACCTTTTGTACATGATGTGTCTATCTATATTATAAAGTGTTAGCTTTCATTGAAACGATAAGATTATGTAAAGTTTTTGTAAAGAAGAAAAGTGCAAGGCGCCCCAATTCCAGCTAAGGGCAGGCACGTCCTGTGCCTAACGCTGGAATCCTTGCCGTCCTGGCAGAGGCGACAAGCNAAGCGCTGACAGAAGGTGCTTTTTACCTTCCGAAGCGATTGACTTATGACCTCGAGCCGATGGCGCCTGGAACTAGACATCGAAAATAGGCTTGGGGATTTCCCCAAGCCGTTCTCTTTTAATATTCCGTTGTAATAATCGGTGTTCCAATCGTCACATCAATTTCATCATTCTCTATGTTTGCTCTCAGACCAATCTGCAGATTAATTTTTTCCTGCTTCGCCGTCATTAACTCCGATTCAAACGTATCCGAGTATGCCGAAACAGAAACAAATTTTTCCTCTTGTAAATGTTCCACCGCTTTCGCTTGTGCATCTTCAACTATTTTTGCTGCAACATCGCCTAATTTGTTTTGCTTAGATGACATTACTCCTGTTATTGAATAAAAGGTTTTGCTATCCTCAAAGGTTTGGCTAATCCAATTAATCTGGCCCTCGGTAAGCTTTGTACCTCTTGCTTCATTTGTAATCGCAATCTCGTACTTTCCACCTGATTTATATGCTTTTAGCTTAATCGACTCTGTAATTCCTTGTTCGTTCTCTTTTTGCCCTTGCCATACATAATGACTATTTTCTTCTTCAAGAACGTTTTTCCAGTTATATGAATCATGATTGCTCATGAATTGTTCAATTTGATTTTTCAGATCATTTGCATCATTTGCTTGTCCAACATTGCCACGTGATAAAGCCATCCATGATGCAATTTCAACGTTATTTTTATCTGCTAGTATTTTTATATCTTCAAGATTATTTCCCCCGGTGGCATCATTATTTGAAAAAAAACCCGCTAGTATTCCAACCGATAAGATTAATACAATTGACATCTTCATCCGTCTCTCACCTCTTCTACAAGGATAGCCAAGGTTGTTCAAGTCTATACCTCAAGACTAGCAAACTTGTAAAATACGGATGTTCTGCTTAATCACTTCTTATTGATGTTCTTCACCAGCCCATTACCAATTAAATAGAACGAAAGAACCGTGATTGAAATTAAGAAAATCGCACTGAATGGAATGATTTTCACACCCCACATATCTTTTAATATTGTAGACAAAATCAACGGCCAGGAATCCGAGGTGTTGACGGCATAATATGTACCAGATGCATCATTTTCAAATGCAATACTAATAAAAATGCCAACAACTCCAAGTTGGGCAATTAAAAACAAGGTTCGTCCTAACTCATTTGCAATAAGAGTGATGAGTTGCGATTTTATATTTGGGAATAAATAACGTCGCGATTGACTATACGCGGTACCCCCCGCAACAATACCTGCTTCATAATATGGCTTTGCTGCAATTTCACTCACATATTTGAAAATGACATCCCCTACTCTACCAACCTCTATTAAAGCCAAAACAAGAATAAACCAAAATGGCCGGTTCGGTGAGTACAGAAAGAAAGGAATCCCTACAATCATGACAAGAAGAAAAATAGAGGGAATATATGAAAATACCTGATGCCAAACCTGCAAAACCACTTTAAGAAATCGTGAATAAAAGGCACCCATCCCAAAAAAGGCACCAATCAGCAACCGGATGGCCACCACACTAAAGATAACAAGAAGCGTTTCGCGAGTCCCAATGACAAGTCTGCTTAACAAATCAACACCTAGTCGGTCACTTCCTAATAGGAATTCCTGTGATGGTGGAAACGGAGGCATTACCATTGTTCCATCTTCATATTTAAGATATAAATGCTCTGTTAAATCCTCATCAACAACCGGAAGATAAGGACCCACAATAGCCATTAATATAATAAGACTTAAGATCAGTGTTCCAATAGTAAGTGAGTGATTCTTCATGCTTCTTTTCCTTTCGGTGTTACGAAATGACTTTGAAATAGAAAAAATAGATTTGAAAGCAGGATAATGAGGGTAAATACTAGCACAAATCCCACTGCACTATTTGTGTTCATATGAAAATTGGTTCCCGCTACAAACCTTTGTGGAGAGGCAATTGCTTTGAAAAATAAAAGGCAGCCCCACGATAGTTTGTTAGGAATTCCACAATAAATAAATTTGATAAAACATACAAAGTCATCGTATTGCTATTTACATTGATTTTCTGCAAGGCGTTCTTCAACATATGCAACACAATCGTTTTATGGTGTGAAACTCCTTTTGACTTTGCAGTTCGAATGTAATCCCTCGTTTCCTCATCAATAAGACTCGTATATGTAATATTGGCGATCAGAAATAAAGGATACATCGCCAAAAATAGAGTACATACAATGACATTTTCTAGTTTTTCATGTCCATATAAATCTATATGCGGGAATAATCCAATCTCATATAAGAACATGAGTAGGAGTTGGATCCCAATCATAAAAAAGAGGTCTGGGACGGATAGCATAAACCAAGTCATGCCACTTCCCACTCCAGTCTTTTTATTCCTTATAGAATAATCAAAAACTCCTTTTATGATTCCCAAAAAGAAACCGATAAGAATAGCCGGGATTAAGATCAAAATACTTCTTCCTGAGGTTTTTAACACATGCGACTCAACCGTATCCCCATCAGAATAATCGCCTAAACCATGGTTTTCTTGTAGAAATAAAACAAATTCTTTTATGTTACTTACATGTTGTTCCACACTATAGCCGTATACAATTTTTTGTACATCACCATATTTACTAGTTTCATATATGACATCGCGAGGAATAAATAGAATAATCAAAAGCAGAATGGTTGTCATGCACCACAATGCCAGTTGCTTGCAGACTACTTTTAGAAATGCAGTTTTCATTGACTTCTCCGTTTTATTTACAAAAATTTGAAATGTAAATAAAGTCTACTAAATTTCAAATAGTTTAACAACTATATTGAAATAGTTTTTCCTTTGTTCATTTGATTTTGTTTTCTTTTTTCTGTACAGTCAATAGAAGATACCAAGGAGGTGTACTAATGAAGTCAATGAATGTTTCGTTTCACAAGGAAGACGCGGTTGAAGCAATGAAAGTCGATATTCTTGAAGAAGAGGATTTTAATCGAGTAACGGAAGGTGGCACGCGACACCTATTTGAGCTCGATACGAATATTGGGTTTTTTGTCTTTTTCGATGGTGCAGATGCCGATGGGAATTTACATTACCTTGCCCTGCAATATGAAGAAGAAAGTGAAGAGCCTACATACTGTTTCTCATTTGAGCTTAAGGATTTTTATGAATTTATGGCGTTGTACCTCAATGACCTTGAGTTCTCAGATGAGGAATCCGAGGACGAAGAGCAAGAGTATGGACCAATCCACCATCTTGCCCACCTGCTATACCATATTGTTGAAGACGCAAAAAAAGCGGAGTAACACTAAGGACCACATCGATGTGGTCTTTTTTCCTTTTCATATGACCCTATTTATGAAAAAATAGAGATAGAAAATAAAATAAAATCCAAGGTGGGTGATGACTTGTTTCTCAATATCTTGTTCACAATTATTTATATATTGGGTGTGTATTATTTAATTCAGTATAGAATCAGCATCAAAAGGGCTGTCGATCTTTCTAAAGAAGCCCTTTTCCCGCAAACGGCCGAAGAATTCCACGGGATCCTCATTCCTACTGAGTATAAGGAAATGGAGCCACTCTCTAAATCAACAAAGTCTTATAAGTTTGTCAAATGGGGAACCCTGATTGCAACCGTGCTCCTTTTGGTATTACTGTTGGTCATCCTTACTACTGACTTTTTAGGATCTTCCTTTTTCTCGATGGCGTATTTCTTTTTTGCCATCATCAGTGCTGTCCGCCACCGCGGAAACCTTTTTATATTGCCAAAAGGCATCATCCTGCAAGGGAGATATTTTTCTTACAGCCGAGTTAAGGAATACGAGGTCGAACGGATTGTGCGTTGGCATGATATGTATGGCATAAATGACCGGATGAATTTTAGCTATAAGCTAACGATCAAGGTAAAAGGGTTTTTTCCATTGGTCAATTTCGTAGTTATAGAAAATGAAGCCCATCTAGAAAAAATCATTGAACTGCTGGAAACAAACGGCGTCCAAGGAAAAAGAATGGCCGACCCCACTCAAAAATCTACCCCAAACATTTCAACAAAATCGTAAATCACTAGGTTTTTAATAATGGGTTTACTTGTGGGGGGCAAAACGGTAAATCACGGACCGAATCAAATAGCAAATAACATAAACTTCACAGTATATTTCACAGTCAAAAAGGCTTGGAGATGCAACATCTCTCAGCCTTTTTTAAAATTTCCTTTTTTTCACGAAACCACCCGTGGGTTTTACAAGTTCATTAGATGCTAAGGCGAGTTTGATAAATAAACGGAGAAAATTCGCTTATCTAGGAAATAGTACTTAAAATAGCTTAAATAGACCGAAGGATTCCGACTATTGACTCGAAAAACGTAAAAATGGCTAATTTTTCTTTGCTTAATCGGAAAGTCTCCGCTTATATACCCCGAACCGAACTCTATTCTGCAATCTAATCGGAAAATCTCCGCTTATTTTAATTATCATTGGTTACTCAACTCCTGTTATCATTCACCCTTAAATTATATTTTTATATAGTAAACACGAATAAACGTTCCTGTTTTAGTTGATAATAGAATACACGTTCGTGTATAATGTAAAAAAGGAGATGATTACATGCGCGGTATTTTACAGCGTGCACTAATTCAGCACACACCAATCGAAATCATCTATATGTCTCAAAACGGGATTCTAACACAACGTCAAATTCAGGTGTTGGAAATCCAAGAAAATACAATCAAAGCCTTTTGCTTGCTTCGTAACAAAAAAAGAACCTTTAAAATAGATAGAATTTTATCAGCAGCTGTATCAAGGAAAAAAGGAGTTGTCAGATTTGCAACTTAGAACACTACAAATGCGAATGGAACATACGGAACAAGAAATACTTGAACAAATCGAACAATATATGGGCAAACACCAGATAGCTCCGACGATGCGTGAGCTTTCAAGACTTTGCATCTCTGTGAGTTCAACGAGCACAATTAAAGCATATCTCGATCGTCTCAAGGAAAAAGGTATCCTACATTATGAACCGAAAACACCACGGTCCATCACCTTAAAAAAAGAACTACCCCAGGCGAAATAAGGGGTAGTTCTGTTCTGTCTATATATTCTATAGCTTTTCATCCACATCTGAGGTATCGACATCTTCGCCAAACCAATCAACAAGCTTTGCTTTTGCCTTTGCTTTGACATTATCATCAATATGCATGGCTACTTGGAAAAGCGCAACACCTAAAGCGCCAAGATCATCCGTGAAACCAATACCTACAGCGAGGTCCGGTATGAGGTCAAGCGGAAAAATAAAATATCCCAATGCAGCAAGAATCGTCACCCTTGCTTTTGCTGGCAGATCAGGCTTTTGTAACACATAGTAAAGCAAAAGCGCCGTGTATACGACAGAATGACCTGCTCTTAATGCAAATTTTTTAAGCTTTTCCCAAAATTTATCATCCGAATAATGCTTTTCCATTTCTTCCATGTCAATCCCCCATTTTATATGATCTGAATCAGATACTAATATTGTACTACAGAGGTTAACAAATGAATCATTGGATTAATTTCGAAAATTTTTATTTTTATTAGGTTTTTTTACACGCTTAAAAGCTTTTTTCAAGCTCATCTACCAATGAACCAACATAAGCTACCGCCTTTTTAATTGGCTCTGGTGTGGACATATCGACTCCGGCAAGCTTCATTAACTCAATTGGTTTCAGTGTTCCACCTGCTTTTAATGCAGATAGCCAACGGTCCACTGCAGGCTGCCCCTCCTCTTGAATCATTTGAGAGGCTGCTGTTGATGCGGTTAAACCGGCTGAATACGTATACGGATATAAGCCCATATAATAATGTGGTTGGCGCATCCATGTTAATGCAGCGAGATCATCCATTTCGACTTCCTCTCCCCAGAAGGCAGTGAGTAACTCTGATTTTTGTTCACATAAAGTTTTGGCTGTAATAGGGGTGCCATTATGAGCTAACTCATATACACGTCGCTGCAGTTCGCCTTCAAGAATATGTGTGACAAAATTGTGGTAGTAGGTGCCTAAGGATTGTAAAATAACCCAGCGTTTTATGCGATCATCCTTTGACTGTGAAAGAATATGTCTCGCGAGCAGCATCTCATTCATCGTCGATGGCGCCTCGACAAAATATCGTGAAGGTCGAGTGTTTGAGATTCGTTGATTGCGACCTGCTAACACAAAGTGCCCAGCATGACCTAATTCATGGGCAAGTGTAAATGTATTGCGCATTGAATTGTTCCATGTCATTAAAATGTACGGATGGGCGCCATACGGGCTTGCGCAAAATGCACCTGATCGTTTTCCGATATTGTCCGCTAAATCAACCCAACGGTTATGGATTCCTTCCTCCATAATTTCTACATACTCCAGTCCCATAACCTGAAGGGCATCAAGAACTAGCTTTGAAGCGTCCTTAAATGTGACCTCTGGGTTAAAATCTGGATCCAGCGGAGCTTTTAAATCACTATAATACATTTTATCGAGCCCCAAAACGCGCTGCTTTAATTTTGCAAGGCGACGGATGTGTGGAGCTAATTCAGTTTGAATCGTCTGTAACTGATTATGGTACATTTCCTTTGTAACCTGTTGCTCATTTAACAGCATACCTGTTACAGATTCAAACCCACGCAAGCGTGCTTCAATGATTTGTTTTTTCACCTCCGTAGCATATGTTGCAGCATAGGTATTTTTATATTTATCCAGTGTTTCAACGAAAGCCTTGGAAGCCTTACGACGCAATTCCGTATTGGCTGATTCCTCATATTTTGGAAATGAGTTAAATGTTAGCGGATGCTTGACTCCATCGTCAGTCGAAAAAGATGAAAACTGCATATCCGACGTTTTGCTTCTTTGATAAATCATGTATGGGGAATCCATTACCTCTCCAAAAGCAGCTAATACTTCCTCAGCATCCGGTGAAAGTGTATGTTCCTTTGCTTCAAGAATATCTGTTAAGGTTTTTTGAAATTCTTCTAGACCTGGTTCCTCTATTATGTATGACTTGATTGTTTCTGCATCCAGTGCAAGCAATTCTGATTTTATAAATGACAAGCTTGCTCCCACATTTGCGAGTAACGATGCTGCTCGGGCAGCGTTCGCCTGATACACGGAATTTGTACCATCTACCGACATATGTAAATCTGCATAGCTCATTACACGCATTACTCTTTCATAGAGTGCATCCTTTGCCACCAGGCAATCGAATAAGGTCCTTGCATTTTTACCAAGACGTCCCTTGTATTGTGTAACGGTTTGGATGTCTAACTGTACGAATGCAAGCTCCTTCTCCCATGCTTCGTTTGTTTCAAATAAATCCTCTAGGTTCCATGTTTGTTCAACTGGTACTTCGGATCGTAATATTGCCATTTAATAACTCCCCCTTCTCATTATGTTTCGTAAATCGAAATATTATATTTCTATTATAAAATAAATAAACCAAGATTAATATTAAATTACAAATTTTCTTGCAAATATACATAAAAAAGAAGATCAAGAATATCTCGACCTTCTCTTATTCTATAATAACCCCACCATTTTTAATCCGTGTAAAATTCCGTCTTCCTCAACGGACTTAGTTACATATTTGGCCGCTTCTTTTACTTCATCAAGTCCATTCCCCATCGCTACACTATTGTGAATCGTGGTGAGCATTTCCAAATCATTTAATCCGTCACCAAAGGCATATACGCGTTCTTCTGGAACACCAAATTTTTCAACAAGCTTTTCAATCCCTTTTGCTTTTGAGCCGCCACTTGGGATGACGTCTACGGATACAGGATGCCAACGAACGAAATCGAAGTCCTTGAACTCTTTTTCGTATTGCGGTTCTTCGCCTTCCTGAACGAATAAAAGCGTTTGGTACAATTTACGACCTTCGTAATATTTCGGGTCATAGGTTGGAAAGCTTTTGATTTTTAAAGTTGCAATACTTTCAGTGATAAACTCATGCTCTGGTACATTTGCTTTCATGTCCTCGTGGTCCATATAGACAACAGGGTGATTATTAGCCAGTGCTTTTTCTGTTAATTGGATTAGTGCTTCTTCATTTAATGGATTTGTGTAAATTTCTTCTCCGTTCAACACAACGTATTGACCGTTGTAGCTCACGTAGGTTCCGATTCCTAACTCCTCACGCAGGTCTTCGAACATAAAAGGAGCCCGACCTGTAGCAATGGCAACTTCATGTCCCAGTTCCTTTAGTTTAAAAATGGCTTCCTTTGTTGAGGCCGGGAGTTGTTTTTTATGGTTCAAAAGTGTTCCATCTATATCAAAAAAGATAAGGCTTTGTTCTTTCACTTCATATTCCTACTTTCTATTTTGCTTTTGTCTGAAATCACATGTAACACATACGATACATTATTTTCATGCTTTAAACAAATGAAACAGTTCCGAAAGAATACTAAATCAAATACGCCTTGGCGTATTTGCACCCAGATTTTAGGCCCACACGAAGTGGGTCACAAAGACGTTGCCACAGGAAGTGGCGCTCTTAGTCTTTGATCCTATGCTCGAATAATTCCCTTTAAAAAATCTGTGGCATCCTCCGGAGGCTCTAACTTTATTCAGCAGAAGTCCGGGACTTCTGCTGAATAAAGTTAGACAGGCAAAAAGTACTATTCCCTCGCATAAATTAGTAGTACGTCTTAATTTGAACATAGGAGAGCACATATGAGAAAAACGTGGTTGTTAGGGTTTGGCTTTTTTAGCATTAGTCTTGGATGGTCTTTGTATAATGGATTTGTTCCTTTTTTTCTTGATGATTACATTACCAGTACAGCTTTAATCGGTTTTCTTATGACCATCGATAATTATATCGCTCTCTTTTTACAGCCATATATTGGTCAGCTAAGTGACAGAACTCGAACTCGTTTTGGGCGCAGAATGCCTTATATACTTATTGGCGTTCCACTTGCCGCCCTATTCTATACACTCATTCCCCTTCATACTGGTTTAGTTTCCTTGCTCATTTTTATGCTATGTATGAACCTGTCAATGGCGGTTTTCCGTTCCCCCACGATTGCATTAATGCCGGACATCATTCCTGAACCACAACGAACGAATGCAAATGGAATCATCAATTTTATGGGTGGCTGCGGGGGAATTCTTGCTTTTAGTGTAGGTTCATATTTATTTAGCGTTAACGAGACCCTTCCATTTATGGCCGTTTCCATCGTCTTTTTAGTCACTTTGTGGATCGTTTTTAAAAATATCAAAGAGCATCGTGATGCTATATCCTATACAGAAACAATTGTCCCAAAAATTAATTATAGGGAAGAATTGAACTCTTCTACTCTTTATCTGTTAGCCGCTATCTTTTTTTGGTTTATTGCGATACAAGGGATGGAGGCGTTATTTACGCTCTACGGTGTAAATGAAATTGGACTTTCGAGAAGCGCTTCTGCTTTTTCGTTAACCTTTTTTTCCTTAAGCTTTGTGGCTTCTGCAATTCCTAGTGGCCTCTTAGGTGCGAAAATTGGCAAGAAAAAGGTTATTGTCATGGGGGTAATTGGCCTAATTGTTTCATTTTTACTGCTAAATTGGGTGGATTCGGTAATTTACTTGAGGGCCATCTTATTTTTGGGAGGCATCTTTTGGGCTTTTGTTAATATAAATGCATACCCGTTCATTGTTTCCACGGGAAGTGAAAAAAGCTTTGGAACGAGAACTGGGTTGTATTATTTAGTTTCCTCATTAGCTGCGATTACTTCACCGCCAACTCTTGGCTATTTAATTGATTTGTTTGGGTTCAGTGTGTTGTTTCTTGCAGCAGCAGGAAGCCTGATTGTTGCACTGATTTTTATTAGCCGGGTGAAAGAACATGAAAACCATGAGCTTGCCTCATAGTATATAATTAAACGGGTGTGTAAAACTGAACAGTTTTACACACCCGTTTTTTGTTCAATTAATTGTTTTAACCATAGACTATTTCAATAATTTCTGATATCATTAGTGAATAGTTACCCTCGCTAACCATTATCCAGAGTAACTATTTTGAAAAGGAGTGAACTCCAATCGAGACATTTCAATTGTTTTTTCAACAACTTACACAAATGTACCGTCCTTTTGAAAGTAAACTGAATGTTGAACTTGGTAAACATCAGCTTTATCGGGCGCAATGGTCGATTCTTTACTATATTGTAAATTTTGGTTCTCCGACACTTGTGGAAATTTCAAATTACCTCAGTGTTGAAAAGCCAACGGTCACAAGAACCATTAACCGTTTAGAAGAACTTGGGTATGTAGAACACATTCCTGGCAAGGACAAACGAGAAAAGAGAATGCAACTTACTGGTCTTGGTAAAGAAGTTTATCAGGACGTCCGAAAGACCGTTAATGAATTTGAAAAGGAAATTATCAGGGGGGTTTCTGAAAAGGAACTGCATGAAGCGGCCCTAGTAATGAAAGCAATACGCAATAATCTAATAAAGTAAGGGGGATTCAACATGGACAATCAAAAATTGTGGACGAAGGATTTTATCATTGTATCCTCCATTAATTTTTTCTTAACGTTCGTTTTTTATCTATTGATTGTTATCATTGCGGTTTATGCAGTTGATGAATATGGTGCTTCCACGAGTCAAGCAGGTCTTGTCACTGGAATTTTTATTGTCGGAACACTAATTGGCCGCCTTTTTATCGGACGTTATATTGATCGGATTGGTCGTAAAAAAACATTATTTATTGGCTTGGTTTTATTTATCGTCACGACCCTCTTATACTTCGTACATGCAGGTATCACTTTTCTTCTTATCAATCGTTTCATTCACGGTATTACACTTGGGATTGCCAGTACTGCAACTGGCACAATCGTTGCACAAATCATTCCACCTAAACGCAGGGGGGAAGGAATTGGTTATTTCAGTATGAGTGCGACATTAGCAACGGCAATCGGTCCATTTATTGGATTATTTATGTCTCAGCATACGAGCTACCAGGTTATCTTTGGTCTATGTCTTGTAATTGGCATCATTGGATTACTCACTTCATTCATTTTGTATGTACCGCCTATCGAAAGACAAACAAATCAAACTCAAGAGATAAAAGGACTTTCGATTGCTAATTATGTAGAACTGAAGGCACTTCCGATTGCATTCGTTACTTTTGCAATTTCACTTTGTTATGCAAGTGTTCTTTCATTCATCAATTTTTATGCGATTGAAATTGATTTAGTAACAGCGGCAAGCTTGTTTTTCCTTGTATATTCAATTGCGATTCTCATTTCACGTCCTTTCACTGGACGCCTAATGGATATTAAAGGGGCAAACTATGTCATGTATCCGGCCTTTTTTATCCTGGCACTCGGGATGTTTCTATTAAGTATTGCCCATAACAGTGTCACACTTCTTATTTCTGGTGCGCTTATTGGGCTTGGATTTGGAAATATGCAGTCATGTACCCAGGCTGTTGCGATTAAGCTTACACCAGCGCATCGTATGGGTCTTGCGACATCGACTTTCTATATCTTTTTAGATGCCGGTCTTGGTTTTGGTCCTTATTTATTAGGTTTTCTTGTTCCGTTTACCGGATACAGCAAACTATATTCCATTTTAAGCATCGTTGCTTTGGCAAGTATTTTTCTCTACTTTTTTATGCATGGGAAGAAAGAAACGGCAGGTCGAAAACATCAAACAACATCAATGTCCATGTAAAAAAGAAGCTTTGCCCATCAAGATTGTTGGGCAAAGCTTCTCTTATTGTCTAGCTCCAGGCGCCATCGGCTCGAGGTCATAAGCCAATCGCTTCGGAAGGTAAAATGCACCTTCTGTCAGCGCTNGTCTTATGCTTGTCGCCGATAGACGGGCGCCTTGTGCTTTTCTTATTGTCTAGCTCCAAGCGCCTTGCGCTTTTCTTATTTCCGGATTCCTTCCATGACAAATCGGACTAGGGTTTCTGCTTCCCGATCAACATCCATTGTGTCATGGCTGGGGAAAAGAACAAAATTCGTGACGAGAAAACCACCGAATACTGTCATTAGGATTTTTAACAATGTTTTTGAAGGCAAATCCTTTATTTCTCCACGAACTTTAAACAACTCAATCGCTTGAGAGATCCGCAGTACCACACTATCCGCAAAAAATGGAGCGATTTCCATGCGTAACGAGTCACTATACAATAATTCCTTAACTATGATTTGAAAGATTTCTCTATTTTCAATGACAAATTCAATCCTATTTTTGAAGAGCCCTTTTAAAAAGTCTTCGAAATGAAAAGTTTGTTCGGTTAGTACTTCCTTAAAAACATTTTCCGCCATTCCCGGCAACGCCTCTTTTAGAAAAGGAAGGATGACGGAAAGCAATAAATTATCCTTCGTGCCATAATGACGAAAAATAGTCCCTTCCGCAACTCCAGCTGCTTTAGCAATCTCATTTGTTGAAGTATTTGCATACCCTTTTTCCGCAAACATTCGGATCGCTGTTTCAATGATTTTCTGTTGTTTATCGGTTTGTTTTTTCGATAATTTGGTTTGTTCGATTAGGGCATCCAGTAGATTATCCTTAGGCAATTTCCTTCACTTCCTTAATTACAATGCGCGATATTTTTTCAACGCAAATACATTTAATATAATAAAAATAGTCGCGAATATCATTAACACCAATAGGTCAAAACTGATATCCGCGAATCCTAAGCCTTGGTACATGACTCCCTTTAATGCATTAGCCGCATAGTATAGTGGCATGACCTTTGCAATTGCTTGTAGCCAGTTTGCCATTCCTTCAAGAGGTATGATACCCGAAAAAAAGATTTGCGGAATCACGGCTACTGGAATAAATTGTACCATTTGGAATTCAGAAGCCGCAAAGGCAGATAGTAAGATTCCCAAGGATAACGCAACCAGCGCCAATAGTAAATTAATGACGAGTACATTCCAAATCGAGCCTATTAAAGTGACGTCTAGTACTGTAATGGCGAAAAAGACAACGATCACAGTCTGAATAATCGCGAAGATTCCGAACCCGACTAGATAGGCTGTGACAATTTCTCCTCTTCGAATGGGTGTGGACAATAAGCGCTCCAACGTTCCAGTGGTTCGTTCTTTTAACAATCCAATTCCCGAGATTAAAAATACGAAAAAGAAGACAAAAAACCCGATTAAAATGGGACTTAACACATCAAAAAAGACCGTTTCATCGTTACCATACACATAGTTTGTTTCGATTTTTGGCATTTTGTCTAAGTTGGGTAGTTGACTGACTAATTTTTCCTGTGCTTGTGCGGCAAATAATTGATTCACCTTCATTTGTAAGGCTTTTGCAGATGTAGGGTCACTGTTTGTTAAGGTAAGCACGATTTGATCGTTTTCCATTACTAGCAATCCATCAAGCTCGTGTTCGAGAATCGTTTCCTCGGGATTTTTTTCTTGTTCAAACTCTATGATGTTAATATTATTATCCTTCAGTACATCTATAAACGTATCTTCAATATCCACAACCCCCAAGGTTGGTTCTGCCGAATCTCCATTAAACATGACATACATAAGCGACAGGATTAAAAGTGGAGCAACAAATAATAAAGCCAGTGTCCGCTTGTCACGCAGAAGCTGTTGGAAGATTCTTTTTATGAGTGCGATGATTCTCATTGTCCCATCCTCCCCGCATGTAAAAATACCTCATCAAAATTAGTAGCTTGGTATGTTTCTTTCAACTCAGCTGGTGTACCTTTTGTTAAAATTCGACCATCACGGACCATCGCAATATAATCACATCGTTCCGCCTCTTCCATGACATGGGTTGTGACGATAATTGTTTTTCCATCGTCTTTCAATCGGATTAATTCATTCCAAATATTAAGTCTTAGCTCCGGGTCAATGCCAACAGTTGGTTCATCTAAAATAAGCATTTTCGGATTTTGAATTAAGGCAATTGCTAGTGATAAACGGCGTTTCATCCCACCAGAATATGCGGAGACCTTTTTATTTAAATCATCGGTAAGGTTAACGAGCTTTGCTGTATAGGCAATTCGATCTTTTGCCTGAGCCCGATTTAACTTATAGAGTGAAGCAAAAAATGTAAGATTTTCTTTCCCAGTCAGCTCTGTGTAAAGCGCATCGGATTGGGCCATATAGCCGATATCCTGCAACAACTCTAAATTCGGCATTTTCTTTCCTAACACTTGAATGGATCCATCGTCAGGTGTGTCCATCCCTACAATCATTTTGACTAATGTTGTTTTCCCTGCTCCTGAAGGTCCTATAAATCCATAAATGGTTCCTTCTTCGATGGTAAGATCGATTTCATTTAACACGACTTTTTTCCCAAAGCTTTTACTAACCTTTTCAATTTCTACCGTATTGGTCATTAAAATGCCTCCCTTTCCCCACTAGGGAACTTCTGCCGAACAAATATAAGTGAGTGATTACTCACATTATGCTCCTGTTTATTCGTTCAGTCAATATAAAAGTGAGTATTCACTTATAAAAATAGTTTTTAGTTCAGGGCAGCCGTACAAGCAGATTGTTCTTCTCGTTCATACGATACATGAAAGGGATGTGACAACAATGGACTTGCTACAATTTTTAAATGAAAATTATTATATGTTGGTTCCGGCTCTTTGGGTGATTGGTTATTTTCTTAAGGCAACGCCAACTATTCCGAATTGGTCGATTACATGGATCTTATTAGGGGTTTCTTTAGTGGGGGGTGCATTCCTCTTTGGATTTACAGCAGAGGCAGTCTATAATGGCGTAATTGCAGCTGGAGTTGCAGTATTCGGGCATCAAATGGTAAAACAAACCGCCAAAGCAAGGGAAGGGAAAAAATAACACAATCTCATGCATTTATTCATTTATGATCGAACGAATACCCTTTCTTTTCTTGAGTTATCTAACAGTTAAAAAATTGCTTCACACAAAATAACGCTTGGTTATCCAAGCGTTTTCTAGTGAAAGCGTATTAGCCCGTACACCTAAATACTCTAAAATATAATTTATCTTTGTATTTACTAACGATTTGTTGATGCTGTTCAAGAATCTCATAATGTTCTTCCTGTATCTGATTCGAAAGCATAAAATCATTTGCATACATAACATCCTGCGGAACAGAATGATGCATGTGCTTTTCAACTGTCACATGGCGAAAGCCTGATTTTCGGAAATAATTACGCCAGTCTTTCTCTGTTAAAATTTGTGAGACACCATAGAAATCACAAATAAACTGTTTTTCCTTTTTTGTAAAAGGAAGTGGTTCAGCTGTCATCTCAATCGCTAATAGAACACCATTTGGCTTTAGTACCCTTTTATATTCTGACAGGCTTACAGGAATATTTGTAAATGCTGTTACCGACTCCGATAGAATAATATCAAACGTCTCATTTCTAAAAGGTAAATTTTCGGTCCGCCCTTCAACGACATTAATTGGTAAGTGCGAGGAACGGAATCTTTGTTTCGCCTTATCAATCATCACTTTATTGTTATCCAAAGCTGTAACATTACACTTATATTGCTTGAAAATGTATGCTGATGTTTGCCCTGTTCCGCAGCCGACATCAAGGATTGCTGTTTTACGATTCATTTTTTCTCTTGCTAATAGTTGCTCGGTAAGTTGTAAGCCTCCAGGATGAGCACCCCCAACTCCATATGTGGCTAAGCTATCGAGATATGTGTAGTTCATATATTACTCCACCTATTCTTTATTTTTTCAAAAACATGGATAGGAAAGGGGTCACTTGACTATATATTTTTCTCATTTGTCCCGCTGTAGAAGAGACCTTATTAAAATCAAACTTTCCGTCGGGTGTTTGAAAATGTGACATCAGGCTAGGAATATTTGATGACCGAGAATTAGTGAGCGGCCTGCGTGATCTACCTGGATGGTTAGGTCTGAAAGGAAATGGCTGTCTTGGTCTTCCATAAAACATTTTTTCATCTCCCCCCTTTTTTAAGTTATTTCATTTTATGAAAGTCGTAGTGGAAAAGTTTTGATTGAAGGACATTTCAGTGTCATTATGAACTTGAAGTGTCCTTCAGTGTAAATATCAATTACTCTTTTCTAATTATTATGTTAATAACCTACCACCAGAACGCCCCTAGTAGGGCAATACCCGCAATCGCACCGATAGCAAGGCCTGCTCCAAAACCACCAAATCCCCAGCCAAAACCATAACCAAATCCGCCAAAGTTTCTTCTTGGACCTAAAGGTTGAAGAAAGACACGATTACCATCTACACGATGAATAACCCCTCTGTGAATTCTTCCATCTCGCATTCTAATTTCAACAGCTCTTCCTCTGTATCTTTGACATAAACCATGATAATGTCCGAAAGACATCAAAACCACCTCCAAACTTGCTGTGATATTTAATATTGTATGAATTAATCTGAGTTTCGTAGAGGTCAGATGCACTAGGACAAGTGCGGAAATATTAATAATTGCTAAATTAGGGGGAGGGGTTTTACTTAGTACAGGAATATTTTCCTTGGTCTAGGAATACAAACATAAATATTGGTATTCATAACAAGGGAGGGGTAACAGTGCAGTTTCGGAAAGCGACTTACGAGGAAAAACAGAGAATACTCAGTCATTCTTTGGAAGTATTGAAAGAAGCTACTATGGGGCATGTTAAACCAAGGAGAAAAAAAGCATTAGAATTAATCTCTCCATTTCTATCCAATGGTGGATATTACTTGCTTTGTACCGAAAATAATAGAATTCTAGGCTGGATTGCTGTAAGTAATACAGTCGATGTCAATACGGATGAAATGATTGGGGTAATACCTGAAATATACGTCCTACCCCAATATCGTAATAATGGTATAGCTAAGAAATTATGTAATGAAGCATTTAAACATTTGAAAGGAGAAGGATTGAATAAAGTTCAACTCAATGTATTTTCAGGTAACCTCGCAAAGAAGATTTATGAAGATCTTGGTTTTAAAGAAATTTCTACCATCATGGAACGAAAAATTTACTAGTCATTTGATTTAAAACCAATTCATATTCAACATAAGCGCCTACAATAGTGTGTAAAATAAACAATACCGCATAATCATCCCAAAAAAGCGTTAATCCTTTGATTAACGCTTCCTTTTTCCCACTATTGTTTATTGATTTTTGTACCAGACGAACCAACCTTTATCTTTGCTTTTTGATACAAAGATTTGGCCGTTTGACGCAACGTCACTTTTTCCTTCCCATCCAGGAAAATGCAAGTTCACTAACCAGGACTTATCCGCGATTTCTTGTCCACAATAATTGGAGGACATTTGATATTCCTTTGCCACTTTCTCATCTAAAGGTTGCGCTGTTACGACTTCCCAATCAGCATAGTGATTTAAGTAATCACTTCCTCCAAATGTGCGGGGGATGATCGTTTCTAATGCCTTTAGGAGCTCATCCTTATAAATAATCGTTGTATTCTCAAGCCGGCTCACATTTGGACATTCAACATTTGCCACGGCACCGACCTGGTATGGGAAAAGGATGACAAGGGTAAGCAAGGATATTACTATTTTTTTCATATACTTCACCTCAAGTAGTAATATCCCAATATTTGACATGAATTATGCGTACAGATCATTTTATTTTTTTCATTAGGTCCGCTAAATCTTCCAGTAACAGATTTTTGCTTTGCTCAATTTTAACAAGTTCTGTGTACCTTTTTACTTGTATAATGGCTTCTTTAGCTTGTTCCTTTTGGCTTAACAGGATATAAGATCTTGCCAACGCTTCGTACCCATACGCAATATAAAATGGGGCTAACTCCGCATCTTTACTTATTTCTACACAACGCTCTGCATAGTATAAGGCCTGTTCTCTTTTTTTAGCTACTGCATAAACCCGTGAAAGCTGCCAATAACCGATCGATAGATTTTGTTCGGTATGATCATGTACCTGTGTCCAATGCCAATACGAAGTATGACACTGGTGAATCATTTCCTCTGTTTCATTTTCCGTATGATCAGTTTTTTCAAGTAAGTCCCACACATTATTGAAGCATTCTGTTGCTAATTGCTTATGAGTTAGATTACTCATTACATACATTCTCCTCTATTTCATTACTTCGCTTCATTTTCGGCTTCCCACTTTGCGACTTCTTCTCTGACTCGCGGCGCAACTTCTTTTCCTAGTAATTCGATTGAACGCATGACATCTTCATGTGGCATTGTTCCAACAGGACAATGCAGCATAAAACGGGTAACCCCCACATTTTTACGTAAGTCAATAATTTTATTGGCAACATACTCAGGATCACCTACATATAACGCGCCCTCAAAGCTTCGTGCAAAATCAAAGCTTTCACGCGTATATGGTCCCCACCCACGCTCTTGTCCTAATTTACTCATCGCCTGAGCGGTTGATGGGAAGAATTTTTCCGCAGCTTCTTCCATGGTTTCCCCAACAAACCCGTGAGAATGTGATGCAACTGCTAATTTTGAAAAATCATGCCCTGCATGAGCAACGGCCTTCTTATATAATTCAACAAGTGGTGCAAATTGAACCGGTCTGCCGCCGATGATCGCTAGCACGAGTGGCAATCCCAATAAACCTGCTCGAACGACTGATTCCTGATTTCCACCACTTCCAATCCAGATTGGCAACGGGTCTTGAACAGGTCGTGGATAGATTCCGCGATTATTGATGGATGGTCGATGCTTTCCTTGCCAAGTTACTTTCTCCGACCTTTGAATGTGAAGCAATAGATCTAATTTTTCTTCAAAAAGCTCATCGTAATCCTGTATGTCATACCCAAACAGTGGGAATGATTCGATGAATGAACCTCTTCCTGCCATGATTTCAGCACGTCCATTTGAAATGGCGTCAAGTGTTGAAAAGTCCTGGAACACACGAACTGGATCGGCAGAGGATAAAACAGTAACCGCACTTGTTAAACGAATTTTCTTTGTTTGTGACGCTGCCGCTGCAAGTACCATGGCTGGAGCTGAAGCTGCGTAATCCTCCCGATGATGCTCTCCGACTCCAAATATATCCAAGCCTACTTGGTCTGCCAGCACAATTTCCTCGACAACCTCTCGAATTCTCTGTGCATGACTGATGACCTCACCTGACCGCGGATCTGGTGTTGTCTCAACGAAAGTACTAATTCCTATTTCCAATGTTTAAACCCCCAATTTTTTTCTTTTATCTGTTTTTAACTACCTCTATTATTTAATAATGTTGATTCTGATGCAAATTTTTGGAACGAAAGAAACAGATTCTTGGTCTAATAAGTAGACAGTCGTTAGAGCCGGACTAACCAATCATGTCTATACAGATAAATTCATAGTAAAATAAAAGCTAATGAAGGGAGTGGTCCTTTACAAATGTCTATTTTCAAATCCTTTTATAAAAGTTCAAATTCAGATGAATATTCCTTTGAAACACTCATCAAAAAAGAGCAGGATAAACTCTATAAAGTTGCCTATTCCTATGTAAAAAATGAGCAAGACGCTTTAGACATCGTACAAGATGCAATTATTAAGGGCTTCAAATCCTTTGATAGATTGAAAGAGATTGTTACTTCACTTTTCACAGATGGGACCATACATCTAGACCATTATAGTAGAAGGGGCAGCAATTCTTCATATGACTTAGATTCCCCGGAACTAATGATAAATGAAAAAGTTGAAATACCAAGAAAAAGTAACTCGTATATATATAAAATAGTTCCTTACATTATAACTTTTAAGGGGGGAAAAATAGTTGACAACGGGTATGGGTATATAGGGAAAGAAATTACTTCTCCACTTCAACAAGGAGCCATTTTGGAGACTGATTCTACGTATAATGTGGTCGAAATTAAAGATAAGCCTGATGGGACTATCGTTTATTATGAAATGGATGCTATATTGCCGATTTTTCCGACAATAGTAGACCGCAGTAATGATATAGAGTATCAAGCTATTTCTTATAAACAACAAGATGGTCTTCTTGAGGTAACATATCCGAAGGTAAAGGATCCACAATCCTCACAATTATTAATGTATGATGCTACCTACGAAGTATTTTCGGATTTAGAAGTTGAAATAGATTTAAAGTAACTTGAAGGACCAGCCTATACACGGGTTGGTCCCTATTTAATACAAAGTAATTTAGTTATTCATAAAATCTACCAAAATGGAATATTATTGTATAAATGTAAAACCTTTTACTATATAATACGTATAATATATATAGGGTTCTTTATGATACAGCCCCGGATAACAATGCTATTAGGAGTGATTAAAATGCAATTAGTTCCTGAAAAAATTCGTGAACCACTCTCAAATTTCAAATTCAGTATATATGAAACGGAATCTCTCAGCACATTTTTCTCAGCCTTCCGACTTAAAAGTTATTTCTTACTCTTACTCTCCCCAATTGCATTAGGAGCATCAGCATACCTGGCTCAAATGTCAATTGAAGCTGGATCACTCGGCACTTCGGTCGGATTGTTTTTATTAAGTCTATTAATCTTACTTCCTTGGACACTAGTACCTATCACATTTCTATTTACAACCTTCCACGTAAAAAAATGGCAACGCATACTTTCTTGGGCGTATGTTGTTCTGCTCGTCGTATCTTATATTTATTGGTTGGTTTTCTTTTTTTATATATCGGAAGCCTTTTAATTCATATGAAGGACTTTCCGCGAGGGTTTCCGCCCCGTTCGGTCCTTCATTACCCTAATGAAAGACTTTTTAAGCAATCTTTTTATTTGCATATAGGGCCGTTTTTTTATATTCTTCATTGCCAGTTTGGTCATAGAGATTCCATAAAAAGCCCGGCCAAAAGCCCGATGTCCACCAACTTGGTTTGGTATCATCATAAATCCCGTCGTTGGCGGCTGTATGTGGAAGCCCATCCTTCACTTTCTTCAAGGTATCACTTACCTTTTTCTCGATTAAGTCCATTGTTGATAATGTTATATATTCAGTCATAGTATTCCCCTCCAAAGCATTGTCAAGGTCCATCTATTTTTACTCCATTTATCATACTCCCTTTTGTGGCAGGTTGGTTTGGAGGATTCCTACTTGTTTGTGAAGGATTTTTACCTACCAGTCTTTATCCGTTTTTTCCTTCACACAAAAAAATAGTGCTTACCTCCTAGGGTAAGCACCGCTTCTATTTCTTTTCTCTTATAGTTTTACAGTCCATCCAAACTCGTCTTCTTCTGTACCGTTTTGAATGCTTGTAATAGTGTCATATAATTTTCTCGATAAAGCGCCAGTTTCGCCGTTGTTAATCATCAGTTTTTCATTATTGTAGAAAAGCTCTCCAACCGGTGAGATAACAGCAGCTGTTCCTGTTCCAAAGACTTCCTCAAGAACACCATCACTATAAGCCTCTTGAATTTCATGAACTGAAATTTTTCGTTCTGTTACAGGTATGTTCCAATGTTTTAAGAGTTCAATTATTGACTTACGAGTGATTCCATCGAGAATACTACCGTTCAATGCAGGCGTAATGACTTCCCCATTGATTTTAAAGAAAATATTCATGCTGCCCACTTCTTCAATGTATTGTCTCTCTTTGCCATCAAGCCATAATACTTGAGAATATCCATTTTCACCTGCAATCTCTGATGCTAATAGACTTGCAGCATAGTTACCCGCTGTTTTTGCATCACCTGTACCACCTGCAACAGCACGAACATATTTATTTTCTACAGCAATTTTTACAGGATTGATACCTTCTTTATAATAAGAGCCCACTGGGGATAAGATAATCATAAGTTTATAGTTTTTAGCCGGATCGACGCCAAGATGTGCTTCCGTTGCAATCATAAATGGTCGGATATACAAGGAAGTTCCCGGAAGATTTGGAACCCAGTCCCGATCGATTTCAATTAGCTTCTTTAAAGCATGAAGCGCAAATTCTTCGTCAAACTGCGGCATAACTAATCGCTGGTTAGACTTATTGAACCTTTTCATGTTTTGATCCGGTCTAAATAATAAAACTTCCTCATCCTTTGTACGATAGGCTTTTAATCCTTCAAATACGGATTGACCATAATGAAATACTGTCGCTGCAGGATCTAAAGAAATGGATTGATATGGAACAATTCGAGCATCGTGCCAACCCTTGCCTTCTGTATAATCCCATATAAACATATGGTCAGTGAAGCTTGTTCCAAACACCAATTGATCAAATGGAGGAATTTCCTTCTTCTGAGTTGTAAGGGTGATGTCAAGTTTAAAATCTGTCGTCATGTTAATCCCAGCTTTCATTTAATATAAATCTTTAACTTCATATAAATCTTTAATAATCGAAATCTTATATTATTCTGATAATAATATCAACTATTTTATCACACTCCTGCGCTAAATGGTGCATGCAACTTATACAATTTTTAAAATTCTTTGGAGAAATTTTTGGAAACAAAAAATTGGCGACCTTTTAGAGGGGCGCCTTTTTGTTCGTTCTATTTTTATAATAGCCTTTTACCATTTGACTCATTACCCAATTCGTTCGTGCACCGGATTCCCCATTGCTTGGGCAAACTCCACTTTTACCAGTCAATTCAGCTACAATGGTTTCCACAAGCGGTTGGTGAACATGCTGAGGGCGTTCAAAGCTCCACTCTTCTGTTCCGTTCGCGGTTGTTAACACAATTGGCTCATTTCCGAAGGTAGAGAACGTAATCTTCCCTTTGCTACCCACGATTTCATTGACGTCTTCATTTTGAAACGCGGTAAAACACCAATTGCCAACACCATGTACGCCTGAATCAAATAAATATGTACCTGTAACAATATCCTCCGCTTCGTAAAGACCCCCATGATTTGAAGCAAAGCCATGAACTTCCTTAATTGGCCCTAACAAGAAATCCAATATATCGAGAGTATGGCTTGCTAAATCAAAAAACAGTCCCCCACCCGCAAATTCTGGTTTTACCCGCCATGGAAGGCTGTTGGGGTCTTCTGATGCTTTGCGATATTGTGTAGTTGACACAAATCGTACTTCCCCAGCTGCCCCATTCTCCAGCAATTCTTTTATTTTCAAAAATCTTTGCTGTGCTCTGCGATAGTACGCGACATATAATGGCACATTTGCCTCTTTACAGGCTTCAATCATCTCCTGGCATTCTTCATAATTTCGAGCCATCGGCTTTTCAACATAAACGGGCTTTCCAGCCTGCGCTGCCATTAATGTATATTCCTTATGGGATCCCGGCGGTGTCGCGATATAAATTGCGTCCACCTCTGGATCTTCGATTAACTTATTAGCTTTGTCATACCATTTCGGCACATGATGTCTTTCAGCATAATCCTTCGCTAATTTGCCCGTTCTTCGCATCACCGCAACCAACTCGGAATTCACAATTTTCTGAAATGCCGGACCGCTCTTCACTTCTGTCACATTTCCACAACCAATCATTCCCCAACGAACCTTGTTATAGGCCATAACTATCCCCCTCATACTAAAAACTTACCAAAAAAGCCCCTATTTTGTTGTAGTGGCAAAGTTACCCATTGAAATGGAGAGTCGATTCCAACTATTAATTTGATTGATCATAAAAATAAGATCCACATAGTCCTTTTCGCTGAAATGTTTACGCACTCGGTTGTAAAGATCATAAGGTACACGCTTAGACGGAATTAAGGTTACATGTTCAGTTAATTCCAATGCCGCTTTTTCAGTATCTGTGTAGAAATCACAATCATCCCATGCGCTAACGCAGTATAAACGCTGTTCGGTTTCACCCATTTTTCGGGCGTCAGAGGTATGCATATTAAGACAAAAAGCACAGCCATTAATTTGTGAAGCGCGAATTTTTACTAGTTCACGGAGTTTACGGTCTATTCCGCTAGATTTAATATACTTCTCCATTTCCAACATGATGTTAAGTGCTTCAGGTGCTACCTCATAATAATTAATGCGTTGTTCCATTTCCATGACCTCCTATATAAATATGTACTTAAAATTACCCTAAAACAAGAACGTATATTCTTAGTATAAGCTAGTTTCTAATCAAAAGAAAGTTTGGTCTATAGCACCAAAGATTACTTAGTTCCCACCTTTTGAAAAACTCTGGTTCCTCCTTTGTGGTCATTCAATGGAGTGTTCCCAAAGCCACTTATTTAATGTTAAAACGCTCGGTTATTTCCGACAAGGATTTGGATAAGGTATGAAGTCTTATACCTACCCCATTCGTATTTTCCATCTGTTGAATTTGATTTTCGCTAAATGCTAACATTTCTTCGGCACTCGCTAATGTCTCCTGTGACACAGATGAAAATTGAGTAACTGATTGCTGTAATTCTGGGACGATACCCTCTAGTCCAGTTAATTCATTCTGCATGATTTCAATATTTCCACTTACTTCATAAATCCCGTCCATCAACTCGTTAATGGAGATTTTCGAATTATTCGCAAGTTGGAGATTGGAAGTAATTTGGAGCAGCATTTGGTCAAATTCCTTTGAAGCGAGTAAAGTAATATTCTCCATTTTAGTAATCGCATTTGTGATTTTTTCAGTCGCATTCGTTGACTGTTCAGCAAGCTTCTGTACCTCATGTGCTACAACTGCAAATCCTTTCCCGGCTTCACCAGCACGTGCTGCTTCAATTGTTGCATTTAAGGCTAATAATTTAGTTTGCTTCGCAATTTCCGTTACTAATTCAACAAGTGACGTAATCTCAATTGAGTAGTCTTTAACCTCTCGAATTGTTTTTGTTAGGCGGTTGAAATCACCTTCGAATGATTGGATGGTAGAAATCAATTGTCCGATATTTCTTTCTCCATGACCCGCTGAATGATTCATATTCTTTGAGCTATTGATGACAGTTTCCATGTTTGACATAATATCCTTTATCCGACTTGACATCATCCTGAAGCCCTGAACGCTCTCTTCGGAACTACTTGCAGTTTGCTCCGCCCCTTGTCTTACTGAATCAATTGCAACGATTAATTGATGACTAGATTCAAGTGCGTCACTAGATGAAACTGTTAATTCATCGCCCGTTGTTTCCATTTCTCTCGTTGAAGTCTTCAATTCATTTAACATGTTTTTCATTTGGTCAATCATTGCATTATAGCTCTTATGTAATGAAGTAATTTCTGGAATAGTTGTACGTATATCAACTGAGTGCTGAAGATTACCATCCCTTACTTCTTTCATCGTATTCCTTAATGCACTTAATGGCTTGACAATTGTTCGTACTAATAGGATAATCACGACCGTCATCACAATGATACTGACAGCAATCACAAGTAATGTAAAATAAGCCATTTGGTCGATTGGACCCGTATAGGATTTCGTAGGGATGAGGATTCCATAAATTCCACCTATCTCCTTAATATTAAGGAACGAGATCGTGTAATCATCCCCATTAATCCTCTCATGAATGACTCCATTTTTGCGATCAACTAGTTCTGTGACTGTTTTTTTTGAAATAACTGGAATAGCATCTTTACTCACCTTGAAGGGGATCACTTCTTGATTCTTAATATAGAAAAATTCCGCCTGTACCCCATCTCCTTCTAGCTTCTCTTGCTGCATTCGAACATTCCCGTCCATCTGCTGCATAAAATAATCGTCTTGTCCGACATAAACAAATTTTAAATTTTCTGCAATATATCCCATTAACTCTGCTTCACGTACTAATCGATTTTCAATCGTTTCAATCGTCATTTCTTTTGCCTTTATGTATGAGATTGTTCCAACCGTCACAACAGAAATCACGAGTAATGAAACAAACAGAATAAATAATCGAGCACTTAAATTCACTCTTTGTAAAAATTTCTGTAAGAACGGATTTCCACCATTATTCTCTTTATCTAGCATTTTCACTTTACGCAACTTTTTTCCCAAGTTGAGAACCTCCAATTTCAAGTCTTTTTACCTATATAATCAAAATTATAAACAAGCATTGTAAATCCCCTGTAAAGATTATGTAAAGGGATTATGTATACCCCGTATTTTTTGAATAAACCGGAAATTCTTTATTCACCCTTGTCGGAATTTTTTGATACTATTGATTTATCGAACAAGGAGGGATTTTGGTGGTTTTAGATTTGGTGAATGTTTCACTTCGGCGTGACAATACGCTTATTCTGCAGAATATTAATTGGCAAATTAGACAAGGGGAGCATTGGGTGCTTTACGGGTTGAATGGTTCCGGAAAAACTGCGTTATTGGACTTAATCAATTCCTATAACTTCCCTACTAGTGGTGATGTTACGGTTCTGGGATTCAGATTTGGAAAGATGTATCTTGGTGAGGAGCTTCGAAAGAATATTGGCTTTGTGTCCTCCTCCTTACAGGAAAAGTTCTACCCAACTGATAACGCATTCGAGGTCGTCCTAAGTGGAGCCTTCGCATCCATTGGCTTATATGAAAAACCAACAGACGAAATGCGGGAAAGAGCAATCGGATTACTTGAGGAGATTGGGTGTATCGGTTATGCAAACCGAGATTATGCAACCCTGTCCCAGGGTGAAAAACAACGTGTGTTGATTGCGCGCGCCTTAATAGCCAATCCATCGATTCTCATTTTGGATGAACCTACAAATGGCTTAGATTTTATCGCAAGAGAGCAATTATTAGATTCAATCGAAAGGCTCGCCGTAAAGGAAGATTCACCAACGATTATTTATGTAACCCATCATGTGGAAGAAATTCTTCCCGTCTTTTCGAAAACATTGCTTTTAAAAAGCGGTGAAGTATTTGCTTCAGGACAAACCAATGAAATCATTACAAGTGAAATTCTTTCAAACTTTTTCAATCTTCCAGTCCATGTTCATTGGGAAAATGACCGTCCTTATCTTGTAAAAGCCAAGTAAAACGCAGCCAGCCCATTGTGATAGGCTGGCTTTCATTCTATTCCCCTGTGACCAACTTTGAATCACCTCATAAGGATGAAAACCTTGCGTTAAAAAATCGTAGCGTAGGAGGCTCTTGACTGCTCCCACAGCTGAAGCTGTGGGATTCCAACCCCAAAGCCCGTTAGACAGAATTTCTTTTCACGCGTTCCGTCTGCCATGAGTTTTCCTATGTCGTACAAACCTTCGGTTTGTAAAAAGGTTCTAATCTCTAGCGAACCCCATTAGGCTATCCCCGTGTGCCCCACGGTTAAGAAATGATTTAAGCTGCTTGAGTTACCTTCATTTCAGAGAATAATCTCAACCCCTCGGCCAAGATGTTTTTCGCTGCGTTGTGGTCTCGGTTGTGATGTGCTTTGCAATTCGGACAAGTCCATTCACGAACAGCTAAATTTTTAGTCGCTTTGTTTTTGTATCCGCATTCACTGCAAAGTTGAGAAGAAGCAAAATTCGAACCTACGACAACTAGTGTTTTACCATACCATTCACATTTGTAGGTTAGCATTCTTCTGAACTCAGACCAGGATACGTCGGAAATTGCTTTTGCTAGATTGCCGTTCTTCAATAGATTTTTTACTCGAATATCTTCAATGCTGATGACTTGGTTTTCGTTCACCAACATTGTCGTTATTTTTTGCAAAATGTCTTCTCTTGCATTCGCAATCTTTTCGTGTACTTTTGCTACTTTTATTTTTTGTTTCCTCCAATTAGAAGAACCGTTGGTTCTTCTAGAAAGAATACGTTGTTCTCTTTTTATTTTTTCTTCTAGTTGATATAAATGTTTAGGATTATGAATTACTGAACCGTCTGAAAGAGTGGCAAACTCTTTTAAACCAACATCAATTCCGGTCTCAAACATACTTAATTGAGTTGGATCTTTTTTACTTCAGCCAAAACCGAAACAAAGTATTTGCCGGAAGGGGTTCTTCGGACGGTTGCGTTGATAATTCGGCCGTTTATTTCTTTTGATTTAACGAATTGTACTTTCCCTACCTTTGGTAGGGTTATATGATTTTCATCTATAATACGTATAGTTCTACACCTTTGTTGTAGTTACATTTGGACGTATAAGACTGTATTTCATTCTTTTTAGATTTAAATTTCGGCTTACCTTTTTCCTTTTTATAATAGGATTTATAGGCTTCCCCTAAGTTTTGAATAGTGTTTTGAATAGCAGTAGAATCCACTTCTTTTAACCACGAAGTCGTTTTCTTATACTCTGCGTTATCCTTCATTGAGGCGTTTGCACTAAATTTTGGCCCTTTCCATTCATTCGAATGCAATTGACCATTTTGAAACATTTCTTCTGTGATCCACCACAAAAGGTCTTTTTCTCTTTGTTTACCTAATGCCAGATTATAAGAAAAGCGGCAACAACCGATTGTTTTGTTTATCTGAATCGCTTGTTCCAGGGTTGGATACAATCGAAATTTAAACCCTCTATGATATGTGTCAGACATATTTGGCTTACCTCCTTTCGAACATTAGTTTCCATTATTATATTATTTTGATTATAAAAAAGACAAGGGAAACGCCCAAGTCTGATTATATTTTTCAGATACTTGAAGCACCACAAAACCTTTGGTTTATGTGGTACTCAGTATCTAACCTCACTTTCATCCCACCCCTAAAGGGGGTGCTATCGCACCGTTGCGGGCTTTCCCGTTCGGAAAGTGTTGTAAAATACATATTACCAGGAACGACATCACCCGATTTTACTTTTAGCTGAGATAAAAGATTTTCTGCGCCTCGTCCTTGGTGCGTCGGCAAAATATACTTATACCCATAAACCTCCCTTACTGCCTGCTCAAGCCTTTTCCAGCTTTTACTCCCTGCATAGGCTTCATCTCCAACCATTAATGCACCCCATTGACGGTCGCTCATTGCACTTGTCCCGCTATCTGTTAGGAGATCGATGTAGACATCCTGTGAATCAATCAAAAAGGTATTATAGCCGGCTCGCTCCAATGCTTCTTTTCTTTCCTCATACGTTAGCATCGCTAATGGTTCTACTGCTTTAATTTTATATGGCTCCGCCGTTCTTCTTCTCATCCGAACCTCTTCCCTTATTCAGAAAATTCAACCTAATCCTAGTGTAAAAGATATTTGCCATTCTTCTCAAGAATCTCCGTTGCACAACAAACGCTTTAAACCATTGAAAAACGCCTTTCCAAATCACGGAAAAGGCGTTTTTAATATTATTGAAATATGGTTTCAAAGCAATCTGTTTCATTTTGCAACACTCATTTCAAACAAACGTTTGATTAACGGTTTAAGCCAACTGCATCAAGCACTTCAAAATTCAATCAAGCGTTTGTTTAAACAGTTTTGGACAAGCGAAATTTTAACTGTTATATATCGATAAACGGCATTTTTACTATTCTAATCTATATTTTCTCCAATGCGAGCCTGCGAATGACCCCTTCATGCTGAGGATATTCATTTATTAGTTCCTCCTGAAAAAATAATTCAAAATCCTCAAATTCAAATCCAGGCGCAACCATGCAGCCAACAAGTGAAAAGGTATTTTCTTCTTTAACCGAAGACCCGAAGATTGAATTTTTAGGTACAAGAACCTGTGGAACCTCTCCTTTGTCTAGATTTAGCCCAAGCTCCATTTCTTTATATTCTCCTGATTCGTTTATGATATGGACGGTTAATGAACTTCCCCCATGATAATACCAGAGCTCATCTGATTTCAATCTATGTAAATGGGAAATCTCCCCAGATCTCAACAGAAAATAAATACTCGTATACATTTTTCTTTGATTACTTTGCTCCGTATCAATCATCACATCCGAAGCAAAAATTTGCTTATAATAACCGCCCTCCGGATGTGGCTCAAGCCCAAGATGTGATATGTAAAACTGTGAATCTTTTTCGTTCAATGTTAAAACCCCTCCCTTAAAAACTTCAGTACTATTGTATCCCAAATTCAATAAGAACCTGTATGATTTTAAAATTGCTGAGTCCTCTACCTGATGAAGACCTTACCAGGGAGGTCTTAGAGGGGTGAGTTTTCATAACCTTGATGAAGACCTTTTACTCTTATCTCCGGACGCATTCGAGTCTTCATAACCTCGATGAAGACCTTTTACTCTTATCTC
>NZ_LMBW01000005.1:269423-343043 GCF_001439915.1 Fredinandcohnia humi
ATTCGAGTCTTCATAACCTCGATGAAGACCTTTTACTCTTATCTCNGTTTGGGTCTTCATAACCTTGATGAAGACCTTTTACTCTTATCTACGGACGCGTTTGGGTCTTCATAACCTCGGTGAAGACCTTTTACTTTAATCCCCGGGCGAGTTTGGGTCTTCATAACCCTGATAAAGACCTCTTACTAAATTTATAAAAATTAAAACAAAATACATACAAAGCACCCGATTGCAAAAACTACGCAGGAATGAATCTGAAAGGAGAAATGAATATGGCTCGTGGTAAAAGCTTTAATCACAAAGAAAAAGGCCATCCTGGCAACTTTCCAAAGAACAGTATAAGTGAGGAAAAAGATCATAGTCGACAATTTGAACAAATGGAAGGCATTGTCTCACATGAAGCTTTTAAAAACCGAGTAAAAGAGGACGAAATGCCTTAAGAAAACAAAAAAGGATCAAAACAAAGAGTCTTGATCCTTTTTCCTTTTATCCCAACACCTTCTCAATTCGTTCGATTGCCCAATCTAACTCCTCTTTTGTTACGATTAAAGGTGGGGCAAATCGAATCACCGAGTCATGTGTTTCTTTACAGAGAAGTCCTTCATGTTTTAATGCCTCACAATATGGACGAGCAGCTTCTGTTAGTTCAACACCGATAAATAAACCGCGACCTCGAATTTCCCTAATCTTTGGATTTTTTATCTCTTTTAATCGGTCTAGAAAATATTCACCAAGTTCAAGAGAGCGCTGGGCGAGATTCTCCTCAATTAATACATTCATTGATGCAATGGACACAGCGCAAGCCATTGGGTTTCCGCCAAATGTGGAACCATGGGAACCTGGATTAAATACACCTAACACATCTTTATTTGCCACCACGCAGGATATTGGGAACACTCCCCCACCCAACGCTTTTCCTAATATATACATATCAGGCTCGACTTCATCCCATTCACACGCAAACATTTTCCCGGATCGGCAAAGTCCAGCTTGAATTTCGTCAGCAATAAAAAGAACATTCTTTTGTTGACATGTTTCATAAGCTTGCTTTAGAAAACCCTCTGGCGGAATGATAATTCCAGCCTCTCCTTGTATTGGTTCAATTAGAAAGGCTGCTGTATTTTCAGTAATTGCATTCTTTAGCGCCTCAATATCACCATAAGGTATGAGCTTAATTCCAGGCAGCATCGGGCCAAACCCGCGCTTATACTCTTCCTCAGAAGATAACGATACTGCAGTCATCGTACGACCATGGAAGTTTCCAATACAAGCGATGATTTCAGCCTGATTATCCCAAACCCCTTTTACATCATATGCCCATCTGCGGGCTGCCTTTATAGCTGTTTCAACGGCTTCTGCCCCCGTATTCATCGGAAGCGCCATCTCTTTATTTGTTAGTTTACAAATTAATTCATACCAAGGTCCGAGTTGGTCATTATGAAATGCCCGTGACGTTAATGTTACACGGTCTGCTTGATCCTTTAAGGCTTGAATAATTTTAGGATGGCGGTGTCCCTGGTTGACTGCCGAATACGAACTTAACATGTCCATGTATTTATTGCCTTCAGGATCCTCTACCCATACACCTTCTGCTTTTGATATTACAATTGGTAGTGGGTGATAGTTGTTTGCACCAAATTTTTCTGTTTGTTCAATGATTGTTTTTGAGTCCAATTTTGTTTGAGTCATATTTTTATCCTCCTGTTCCCGTTCGGTATTAATTCTACTTATTGCTTCCTGCCTTTATATTATGCAAATATCATGCCAACCTTCTTGATTAATCGATTATTTTATTTGTTCTTTCTCATTAAAAGTGCATTTTGATGGTTTTTACAATTAAATTCGCATATTAAAGCGATACTTCACCTTCATTCAAACTGCATAATATGCAAAAAATACTTGCACAAACACTTTTTTATGCAAAAAACCCTTTCAATCCAGTGCAAAATGAATTTGCATTGAGTTTTATATCTCTTATAATAGTAAGTAAGAAGGGTGGCAATCGCATGAAACAGGTTGAGTTATTAAAAAACAAAGCAACTGAACAATTGGTAAATGAAGTTGATGTTGGCATTCATGTTGTAGACGAAAACGGTACGACCACTATCTACAATCTAAAAATGGCTCAAATTGAGGGAATGAATCAACATGACGTTTTAAACAAGAGGCTTGTTGATGTATTTTCATTTCATAAAAATGAGGATAGTACCCTGCTTCAGGTTCTTAAAAATGGTGAACCTATAAAAAATGAAAAACAGACATATTACAATAATCGTGGACAGGAAATCACCACCATTAATCATACCCTTCCGATTATGGATGGTCGAAAGCGAATCGGCGCGATGGAAATCGCTCGTGATGTGACAAAACTAGAGAAACTACTTCGTGAAAATATGAACAGGAAAAATGATACACATTATACATTTGATAGCATCATTGGGCGCAGTGCTGCTATTACCGATGTAGTTGAAGCGAGCATACGTGCAACCCGGACAAGCTCCTCGGTTCTTATTATTGGAGATACTGGAACTGGAAAAGAGCTTTTTGCCCAAAGTATTCATTACGGAAGCAGCAGGTCTTCTTCTCCCTTTATATCTCAAAATTGTGCCGCTTTGCCGGACACTCTAATCGAAGGTATCCTTTTCGGGACAAAAAAAGGAGCTTTCACTGGGGCAATTGACCGCCCGGGCCTATTTGAGCAGGCTGAGGGTGGTACTTTGCTTCTAGATGAGATAAATTCATTGAACCCAGCATTACAAGCAAAGCTTCTTCGTGTAATCCAAGAAAAAACGATCCGACGAGTTGGTGACACGAAGGATAAAAAAGTCGATGTTCGGATCCTTGCAACGATGAACGAGGACCCAATTGATGCCATTTCAGAAGGAAGACTTCGCAAAGACTTATATTACAGGCTAAGTGTTGTAACGCTATTTATTCCTCCATTACGAAATCGTCGGGAAGACATTCGTGATCTTGCGTATGCATTTATGGAAAAGTATGATCATCTATTTGGGCTGAATGTAACGAAGATTGATGAGCAAGTTTTACGGATATTCATGCAATATGACTGGCCGGGAAATGTTCGGGAGTTAGAGCATATAATTGAGGGAGCATTGAATTTCATTACATATGAGGATACGATTTCCTATAATCATCTCCCTTTGCATTTCCGAAAAAAAATACATGTTAAACCAGAAACTATTAAAACTGTGAACCCACAAATCATAGAAATAACAGATGTTCAACCGTTAGATAAATACATGGAGGAAGCCGAAACCTTATACCTAAAACAGGCACTGCAACAATTTAACTTTAACATCACAAAAACTGCTGAGGTACTTGGCATGAGCCGTCAAAATCTCCAATATCGCATAAAAAAGTATGGAATTACAAAACCAGACAGGAACCATAGGGACGGTTCCCTTGGTCCCATGTAGCCTTTACCTTTATCCACAATTCTACAAACGCCACCATTTTCCCTCTCTTTTATACATTTATTGCTTGGGAAATGAGTAGAAATAAGTCGAATGACCAATTATGTTGAATTTTAAGAAACAATGAAAAACAAATAGAGTACCCAGTTTTATGGGTACTCCGATTTTTATCTTAGAGAGTTTTCAATTGCTTGTTCAAAGACAGAAATGATGTCCTCGTAATGTTCGATGCCAACTGAGATACGCACAAGTTCATTTGTAATCCCCAATGCTTTCTGTGCCTCAGGTGGAAGTGCACGGTGTGAGGTCTTTAATGGATGGGATACTGTCGTTTCAACACCAGCTAAAGTTGGTACTAGCTTCACCCAGCCCAAAGACTTGAAAAACTGGCTCACATCAAGTGTTTTGGCAAGCTCAACAGATACCATTGCCCCAAATCCTGTAGTTTCTTCTTCAAATGGATAATATACTCTAGCAATATTTGGGTTGTTACTTAATGCATCAGCAAGCTTTCGTGCATTTTCTGATTGAACCCGCATTCTGACCGCTAGTGTTTTCAAGCCACGCGTTGTCAGCCACGCTTCAAATGGACTTACATTTGCACCTAGATTAGTCACCTTTGCACGTGCCTTGGCAACCAAGTCCTCTCTTCCCACAACAACCCCAGCAGTCACATCACTATGTCCACCAATATATTTAGTCGCGCTATGGACAACTAGCTCCACACCAATCCCATAAGGGTTGCAATGATATGGTGTGGCAAACGTATTGTCTACTACAGTAACAAGACCTTTTCGTTTTGCAAGTTCCACAACTTCTGATAGGTTTTCTACCCGTAAAAATGGATTGGTAATGGACTCGGTATAAAGTAATTTTGTATTTGACTGAATCGCCTTTTCCACTTGTTCAAGGTCCGCAAAAGAAACAAAGGTTGTTTCAATACCGAGCTGAGTAAGCTCTTCATATAAAAGATGGAAGCTTCCACCATACACATCGTCTGCTGCAACAACATGGTCTCCACTCTTAGCTACAGAAAGGATTCCTGCTAAAATCGCAGATAGTCCTGATGATGTAGCAATACCTGCTGGCGCACCTTCGATTGCAGCAACCATTTGGCCAAGTTCATCCGGATTTGGGTTACCAGTACGCGAATATAAATAATTCCCTTCCCCTTGAAAATAGCCCTCTAAATCTTCAAGGTTTTCAAAAGTAAATGCAGATGTTTGATAAATAGGAGTGACTTTGCTTCGAATTGGTAGATTATTTTTTTTCACACTATGTATTAATTTTGTCTCAAACCTTTTTGCCAACTTTTCCACCCTCTTATATTTGTATTGCTATTATTCTGAACCTTATTTTTAATCATGTCAATTAGTATCTCATTAATGAAAGAGTTTTCGACTTTAAAAAAAGAAGCCACATTTGCAGCTTCTTTCCTTAACCTATTCTTTATAAATAGATTGATCTGTAAAATTATTATAAACCAGATAGATTACGATACAAATCGCAGTTGTAATAAATCCCCAGCCCAGAGTGATTTGATCGATTACGAGGTAATTATTACATAATTGATTATTTATATTGATATATAAAACGCCCATCCCTAAATACTTCACAGTGAAAAAAATAAATACAATGTTTTTTGCACGATCCGTTAGTTTCATCCAGCTATCACGCAATGGAACACCCGCTAATAAAGATAGACTTAAAAATTTAAACACTTCCATGCTTGTAATGTTTAATGTCTCGTCCATCGTTTTCGGTATTGTCCAATACACCGTGATTACAATGAATAACAGAATTCCCGGTATTCCTTCCTGATTCCATTTTTCAAAAAACTTCGGGAATTTTTGTTGAAACAGTTTTCCCATAAAGAACCCAGCAATAACGATTGCAGGCATTTGCATATGCATATGGATGATCATGATAGACTCCAGGAGATTAGCAACTGGGGGAAGTGCTAATACGAATAATAGTCCTAGTCCGATCAAAAATTGTTTCATAGCCTATTCCCCCTTTTCATTATCTAAAATGCTAATGACCTTGGTAGCCGCTTCGTCGATTTCCCGATAATCCATGACATCCATCAATAAACCGTTTCGATCTACAAAATAAAAGGCTGAGTTATGTGTAAAGTTTCCTCTTCCATCTGGGATGACTATTACACCAAACTCATCTAGAAGGGTTTGTAATTCCGCTACCTCTGTAATCCTAGCCATTCTCCATGTTTCACCGTCTGATCCAAAGTAGGTACGGTATTTATTTAGTGTCGCCGGGTCATCCCTTGTTGGATCAAAGCTTATGCTTAAAAAGACGATATCTTTTCCGATGTATTCCTGCGGGATTTGCTCATAAACCTGTGCCATATTCAATTCCAATTGTGGACAAACGGTCGTACAGGAAGTGTAAAGAAATGTAATAAATACGTATTTATCTTGAAACTCAGAAATAGGATATGTTCGTCCCTCGCTGTCTTCAAATGTTACATTTGGAAATGCCGGCTTTTCCTCTATTAATTGATTGACCCTTGCTGTTTCTGCAGTAAACGCCTGAAAACCATCGGTTCCCGTATAGAACAGTACACATCCAAATAATAAAATTAACATACAAGCGAAAGTCTTACGATTCTTTTTGATCACGAAGATCACATCCTATTTCTTTTTTTCCTTTAATTATAGAAAGAGATAGCAATTGTTTTCGCTATCTCTTTCTATTAAGGTACTTGTCTAGCTGCGGTGCCTAGAAACTCGAGAAACTTCAACTCCTCCAGCAGAGGCAAACTGCGCCTCTTTGTAGGAGTCTTCGACGCACAGGATGTGCTAGTGCCGACAATGCCACAGGACGTGGCGTTTTTAGTCGGCCAGTTTTCTAGTTTCTGGGCAAGGCCCCTCCGCTTTTCTTTTTACCAAGTCTTAAACGGTGGTGATCCTGGAGGCGCGTTAACAATCATTTCGGTTAATGGTAATACATATGCCATTGCGATTACTAGAACCATAAGGACTACCCATAATCCCCAACGCTCTGTCCAGAATGGAGTTTTTGTTGCATTTTCTTCCACTTCTGCAATTGGGAATTCTGTCTCACCTTTTGGTGCAAAGAACATCATGTAGAATACTGCATATACTTGGATGATTACTCCGATTAGTAATAATGTTGCACCAATACCAACTAACATCATAAATGGTTCCCAGCCTGCAGCTTGTGCACTGCCGAAGTAATCTGAGAAGGATGTTCTACGTGGTGAACCAAGTAGCCCTACCGTGTGCATTGAACCTGACATGATAATCATACCAACTGTCCAAATGATGGTTTGAACAACACCTAATTTATTCATTCCTTTAGTCATTACACGACCCGAAATATGCGGGACTAGCCAGTAGGTAATTCCGAAGAATGTCATTACTACTGACATCCCTAATGTTAAGTGGAAGTGTCCAACAACCCACATTGTATTATGGATAACTTGGTCAAGTTGGTTTGTTGTTTGTGCAATCCCACCTGCACCAGCTGGGATGAAGGCTGCCATTGCGATGAATGGAGCTAGGAAACGAACGTCCCCCCAAGGTAATTTCTTAAACCAACCTAATGCACCTTTTCCACCTTTTGCTCTTCCAGTACGTTCAAATACTGCAAACATTGCCCATGCTGTCATTAATGATGGGAATCCAATTGCCAAACTCATGAATACGTGTAGGAATTTGACTGATAAGTTAATTCCTGGGTCAATGATTTGGTGGTGGAATCCACCAGTAATATTCATGATTACTAATGCGATAACAACGACGCGAGTAAGTGTGTCACTCCAGCGTTTTCCGCCGATAATTTTTGGTATGATAACATACCAGGCAGATACTGCTGTTAAATACCAGATGTTAACTGCTGTATGTCCGAATGCCCAGAATAGTGTACGTGAAACCATTACGTTAATTGTATCTACCCAGCCTAGTGACCATGGCAGGATTAAGAATAATACTTCAACTGCTACAAATGATGTTGCTCCTACTAATAAAATGAATACACCCGTTGCGAAGAAAGAAAGGATTGGCAGATGTTGACCTTTATGATTCTTTCTCCAGTTTGCTACTTGAATAAATGCTCCAGCTGCTAAGATCCAAATACCTACTACCACTAATGCCAACCCGATGTAGAACACTGGGTGTGCTGCCATTGGCGGATAGAATGTGTACATAACAGATGCCTTGTTCATTAATACTGGAATGACAACTAGCACGATACCAACCATCTTAGTCCAGAAACCAATCCACGCCATTTTTCTAACCTTAGGCAGTAATCCACCTAAATCATGTGAAAGACCTGCGTAGAAATAGCCGATACAAACAAATGCTGAAAATACAACCACTAAAAGTAGACCGTGTGCTGTTAAAACTTGATAATAGTTAAGCCAGCTTGGTAATTCTAAAAGACCTGCACGGTTTAATCCTTGAAATAATCCAAAAAGCCCGCCTAATAATAATGAGATAAATGCAACTGATAAATAGGATTTTGTGATCTTTGCGTCATCTAGATTTACACCTAACACTTTGTTTGTTTTTTCCTTTAAGGTTAAATCTGAATTATTTAATACTGTTGCCAATGGTCTCCCCTCCTTTAATTCACAATAATTTTAGTAGCCATTAATTGGTGACCGGCACCGCAATATTCATTACATAAAACTAAATATTCACCAGCTTCATCAAAGGTTTGAGTGATTTTTTGAATATGTCCTGGCATTACCATTGCGTTTAAGTTTGTACCTGCAACTTGGAATCCGTGTACAACATCTTTAGATGTCATGATAAAGTGAACTTTTGAACCAGCAGGTATTTCGATATTTCCTGGATTAAAGGCGAATATTTCCAATGTCATAACAACTTCATATTCGTTTTCGCCAATTTGATAAACACCTGGTTTGTCAAATGGAGCTGTTTCATCAACTTTCTGAGGATCAATTGTATCCATATGACTTGGTGGTCCCATTTCCAATGCAAAGGTTTGGTATCCAGTTACGAGCATGAATATGACGATCATACCAAAACTTAATGCAAGCCATATTTTTTCATCAAGATGCATTTTCATTATTATCCCTCCTAGAATCTAGCCATGAATAGGCTGAATAGTACTATATACGTAAAAAGAATGACTGCTCCAACAACACCGACTGAAATCCAAGTTCCTACTAAAGGTCCTTGATATTCACCGTCTGTAGTTTTGTTTCGGTTCACTTTTGAAGCTCCCATCCAACTCAACCTCCTTATGTTCTTCTTACTTACATCATAGTTAGGAACCATTCTCAATGTTGTGAACTGAATCACACTTAAAGTGTAATTTTTGATACACCCATAAAATAAAGAACGGGAAAATAGGCTTTTTCCCGTCCTTTAGGTCTAATCCAAAATGCACCAAACCCTTGATACCATTGGCTTTTTGGTACTCTTTCTCTTTTTTATCCTTAGTCTAAATACAAAAATGACAAATTGGTGAACATACATATATTTACATGAAAAGGCAGCCCCCATCATTGGAGGCTGCCTATCCTAACTGATAAACCACAAATCTCTCATATGTATTTTTCTCAAACAACTCTGGAATGACAATCTCTTTCCTCATTTGAAAAGGAGTATTATTCTCCAAAAAGTAGGTGTAATCCGATGATCCATAATATAGAATAACCTCTATTTTACGCGGAACCTTCTCGTATGAACGAAGAATATTGGCAATCGTATGTTTAAAAACCTGAATTGAAAAAGGATTAAAAAAGTAAAACCGATTATCCAGTGGATGGATTTCATAATCCTGCGCGGCACAATGATGAACTTCAATTTCCTCTTTGCGGATCCCCTGCCTTTTTGCATAGCGTTCTCGATTTTGAACTGCATCATGATATAGGCTTTTGTCAATCTCAACCCCAACAACCTTGGACCCCAAAAAATGATGAATATAAAAAAGGAACCGGCCTTTTCCACAACCAAAATCTACTACCCGATCCGTTTCCTTTAATTGATAGTGCTCAAATAATTCTGCTAGCCCTTCATACGGTGTCGGCTCATAGCGATAATAATGAACAGATGAACTAAATCCCTTTTGTCCACCACCCGTTTTTACATGTAAAAGTGCATCGAAATACTGATCATCCATTGGTAATCTCCTTACGACGAAATTAAATACAAAATGACCCCACTACTTTCCAAAAGTAGCGAGGTCCAATTCTGTTTTCATCCGAAATATTCCGGTAATGTGACGATAACCATTAATAGGAAGATAAGCAAAATATAGTTCACAGAATATAAGAAATTCCAGCGAGCCCATTTCATATCATCCTTGACTGAAAAACCTTTAATACTCAAAATAATCCAGCCGATATTTAGCAATGTCGCAAGAACGACAAAAGTCATTCCGAGGTCACCTAAAAAGAAAGGCAACGGGAACAAACAAATAACCCAGAACAGAAAATGTTTCTTCGTTACCTCAAAACCACGAACAACCGGAAGCATTGCCACCCTCGCAGCCTTATAATCGTCATATTTTCTCATTGCTATAGCATACGTATGCGGCATTTGGAACACAAATAATATCAAAAAGAGCACGATTGGGACAGTATGATGGATAGGTGCAACAGCTGCCCACCCCATTAATGGCGAAACGGCGCCAGATACGCTCCCTATCACAGTATTTACCGTAAATCTGCGCTTAGACCACATGGTATACAACACAACATACGTAAACCAGCCTATAAACGTAAAAAAGACGGCTTCATATGTGGTGAAAAACAGAAAAACGAATCCTAAAATAGTACAGATAATACCTAAAGCCAACACAGTATTTAAGGAAAAATGGCCAGTTACAGTAGGTCGTTTTTTTGTTCGATCCATGACTGTATCGATGTCAACATCGTACCAATTGTTAATGATTAAAGCCCCTGCCATGACGAGTGTGCTTCCAATCATTGTATATAGAAACAATCCCAAGTTTTCCTGAAATGATGCACCCGTAAAGTAAATGGCTAACCAAAATCCTGAAAACACAGGTAGAACATTTGCTAATAAAACTCCTGCCTTAAAAAGAGATTTAAGATCAGCTATGAGGGATGTTTTTTGCAGCTGTATTTCTGTTTTCATTCTTATCCTCTCTCCTGCCTTCTATTACAAGAACAATATACTTCAAATATACTATACCATTTTTATAGCTTTTAGGATAAGAAAACCACTTTTTACCTACTTCTATAGTAATAACAAATTTATTTGAATTTTTCCATATAACTTTCTACTTTAAAAGCTATTGATTCCCTCGAAAAATTTAGGTATGATAGGAACATTGTTTTTTGTTTGTTTCCTAAACAAATTAATAGTAAATATCGCCAATTGGAAACGTAGTCAGCGATTGGTATGATTTTTCAAAATGTAACACAAACTTTCGGAAACAAATACAAATAATTTTACACCATAAATTCACAGGAGGAAATTCAATGAGTTGGTTTGTCGATAATTTACCAATTATCTCGGTTATCCTTGGGGTTGCTTTACTCCTCTTTTTAAATATGAAGCTAAAGCTAAATAGTGTAATTGCCCTTTTACTAGCAGCAATCCTTGTTGGTTTATTAAACGGAATGAACCTTACTAGCATTGTTTCTACTATTAAAGCAGGTCTTGGCAGCACACTCGGAAGCCTTGCACTAATTATTGGTTTGGGTGCTGTATTAGGTAAATTAATGGTTGATTGTGGAGCTGCACAACGTATTGCTTCCACCCTATTAAAAAAATTTGGTGTTAAAAAGGTAGAATGGGCCCTCATCATTATCGGTATGGTATTTGGGATCTCCGTATTCTATGAGGTTGCCTTTATTATTTTAGCTCCACTAGTAATTAGTATCGCCATGGAAGCAAAGGTTCCATTCTTAAAGCTTGGAATTACAATGGTTGCGGCTACTACATTATCACATAGTTTATTCCCACCTCAGCCTGGTCCGACTGCATTGGTTGATGCATACGGAGCAGACATGGGAATGGTTTATATCATTGGGATTGTTGTCTTTATTCCTGCTGTTATCGCAGCTGGAATCATTTTACCAAGAATGATGAAAAATTTAGATCGTCCGATTCCAACACTAATGGAAAAGCCAAAAGAGTTTACTGAAGAAGAAATGCCTGGTTTTGGTTTAAGTCTTTTTGTTCCATTAATCCCAGCAATCATGATCATGACTGCAACTATATTAAATATGTTTATTGAAGAAGGAAGCACGTTCCATGAAATTATTAACTTCCTAGGTAGTGCGGAAATTAGTTTACTTGTTGCCGTATTAATTGGTTTTTATGTATTCGGCATTCGCACAGGAAGAGACATTTCTACCGTAATGGACTCTTTCTCTAACGCAATCAAAGGGATTGCCATGATTATCTTTATCGTAGGTGCTGGGGGTGCCTTCAAACAAGTTATCCTTGATTCCGGCGTCGGTGATTATATTGCCTCTATGATGGAAAATACAACAATCTCACCGCTCATTATGGCTTGGTTTATTACTGCATTACTTCGTATCGCTACAGGTACAGGTGTTGTATCAGCGATTACTGCTGCTGGTATTGTAGGTCCCCTTATTGATACTTTTGACGTTAGTCCTGTATTAATGGTGCTTGCTACAGCAGCTGGTAGTAACACAATCACACACGTGAATGACGCATCTTTCTGGTTATTTAAAGAATATTTTGGTCTAAACATTAAGGATACTTTTAAAACATGGGGTCTATTATTATTCACAACCTCTATTGTAGGTTTAGGTGTTGTCTTGATCCTTGATATATTTATGTAATGTATATCTATGAACCCTAACAATCCGTTAGGGTTTTGTTTTTATTTTCCCCATTATTTTTACTAAAAAAATGAAACCATCCTGCTTTTTCATCGTATATAGGGTAGCAAGTTGAGGAAGGTGATTTACAGGAGATTTTCATGATAATAGGTTATAATGGTAACAATACAGATACTAACTTACGGAGGTACACATTATATGAAAAAGGTCTTATCCGCATTCATTGCACTTACTCTGATTCTTTCGCCACTTGGAAACTTTGTCTTCCAGGACCAAACAACAACAGTTGAGGCAAGAGGCTATAAATCAGGTAAAAGAGGTTTTAACAATAATATTGGAAACACAAACAAATCAAATTTTCAACAGCGACAAAAGAAAAAGGAAGAAAATAATGTTACAAATAAATCTACTGCCCCTACAAATCCTAAGGGTGGATTCATGTCTGGCGGTTTAATGAAGGGTCTAATGCTAGGTGGACTTGCAGGCTTCCTATTCGGTGGTCTATTAGGTGGAATGGGTATGCTTGGCTCATTTTTAGGATTAATGGTTAACGTCCTTGCCATCTATATTCTGATCTCAATCATTCGCAAAATCTTCGTAATGATGAGGGATAAAAAGAAAAATGAGACTGATCCATGGCAGCGCTAATTCTTTCCGAACAAGAAATCATTAATGCGGTTTGTGTCTATATCGGTTTGAAAAAGCAAGTAAAGCCAGAGGATGTTGAAGTGGAGCTAATGTATGACGATGATTATGGGTTCTCTGCGGAAGTATATGTGAACGATCGAAAACAGGTCCTCATCATGGCGAATTTAATTGAAGCGATTCGTTTATGGTTAGGCGAATTTCTTAACAAAGATCCATATGCCGGGATCAAGCTTGTGTTAGACGACGAAGAGGGTATTATTGCTCAAATTAATTAAGAAAAGCGGAAGTGCCTTGTAAAGAGGAACATCGACGTTTGCCATGTCCTGTGGCAAACGTCGATGTCAGCACTTCCTGTGCAAGTCCGACAAGCATAAGAAAAGCCGGCGAGAAGGATGCCTTTAATCCTTCTTGACGGATTGGCTAGACCATAGAGGGGCTAGGCGCTGGAGCTAGACAACGAAAAAAAGCACATCCGTTCGGATGAGCTTTTTTTATTTTGCCAGTTCGATGCGATTTTTTCCACTTTCCTTTGCAACATAAAGTGCTTGGTCTGCTGCCTTCTTTAAGGAATCGACGGTTGTTCCATTATACGGATAGACACCAACACCTGTACTGATCGATACGGTGATTTTTTCATCATTAACGATGAGCGGGTGTTCATTATAGTACTCCTTTAACGTAGCATACATATCCTTCACACATGTATCAATGTAGGTTTTAATGAGAATCATGAACTCATCGCCTGCATACCGATAACCTTCAACCTTATCATTACATACCGATTTTATTCCGTCCGCAAGTATCTTTAAATATAAATCACCAGCATCATGTCCAAAACGGTCATTGACTCGTTTTAAATCATCAGAGTCAATCATCATAATTGTAATCTCTTCATTTTCCTTTAGAATTAATTGCGCTAAATCCTCATGGAATGCACGGTGATTTTTTAATCCAGTTAATTCGTCGGTACGAGACATCGTGTAAATTTTCGCATATAATCGGGCTGTTTCTATCGAATTGATAACTTGTGCACCAATCATTTGCAAAAGGTCCTCATGCTCCTTCCGATAAGCAAAGTCCTTAAAGCTTTGAGTCGAGATAACACCCTTTACCTGGTCATCAATTACGACTGGTACGAATAGACAGGACCGTGTTTCTTCGTCCCCTTCCCCCATTTTTGTATCGAATTCGATGTTTTGGTTTTGATGCTTAAGGTGAACGATTTCTCGTGTTTTAATAACCTTTGATGTGTAATTTTCACCAAAATCTATAATACTTGGAGGAGTTGGCTGGTCATTATCCATAATAAAAACCAATTGGATATGCGGGTCACCCGGATTATGCAAGGCAATATAAAATGCATCCGTCGGCATAACTCGTGAGACCATCTCATACGACTTTTGGAGAAGAACGCTTTCATTCAAAGTTTTGCTGCAGATTTGGGCAAATTCATGGAGGATTCGGTAATGTTTGTTCATCCAATGCATATTTTCCATCTGCTCGTTCATTTGGTCGAGCTGGGTTAAAAGGATGTTGGTAATCTCTTGTTCTTCTTGTTCCTGATAGGTTCCGTCAAAAAAGCCGCGAATCTCATCAGAAATCAGATTCTTTTCGGAACCAACCTTTTCAAGTAGTTCACTTAGTTTTTTTAGTATCTTCAGATTCTGGATGGTTTTCTCCATGTGATCACTTCCAAAAATTTTCTATCCAAAAATCTAGTAAAATAGGAGCAACGGCGTGGTAAAGGTTTAATAAATTGGTATAAAAAAAGACTAATCCAATACCGATTAATCTACGTTCTTACGATACGAGTTATACTCGGCAACTGGCTGGCATGTCCAAATGGCAACTGAACTAAGCCCCTATAGTTTTGCGTCTTCATCTTTCAATGAATTTGCCTTTCCTTTATTCAGTTATTACTAGAAAAGCGCAAGGCGCGCAGCCTTAGGTGACAAGCATAAGACAACCCCAACCTTCCGAAGCGATTGGCTTATGCCCTCGAGCAGATGGCGCCTGGAGCTAGACATCAAAATTAAAGAAAGAGTATTTTAAATTGTATTTTAATTATATTTCTATTTTCTCTTTAGGTCAATGAAATTGACCTAACCTTTTTCTAAAAAATGTGAATTTTTTCCTACTACTAATTTCCTGGTTTCTTTTTTACATTTATTTTTAAAGAGGATCACATACTTTTCAACCTTTACTCGTATGAATGTTATTGAATTCTTTGCCGATTCGTGTATAATTATGCCGGATTGCAGTAAATTTAATAGAAAGAAGGGGGTTGCTATGAACAGTATACCTATTATCCAATTTAAAAATGTAACGAAACAATATGACAATGATCAACCTGTCCTTAACAATGTCAGCTTTGAAATTGAAAGAGGAAAGTTTTATACCCTTCTTGGTCCTTCTGGATGCGGAAAAACAACGATATTGCGTTTGATTGCAGGATTTATTGAACCCTCAGCTGGAGAGGTTTATTTTAATGGGAAAAAAGTAAATACCACACCTGCCAACAAACGTCAGGTTAATACGGTATTTCAGGATTATGCCTTATTTCCACATCTTAATGTATATGAAAATGTTGCCTTTGGCTTACGTATAAAAAAAATGAAACAATCTGAAATAGATAAAAAGGTGAAGGAAGCATTGAGCTTCGTCAATCTTACCGGTTATGAAAACCGTGAGATTAGAGAAATGTCCGGCGGTCAAAGACAGCGTGTTGCGATTGCTCGCGCGATTGTAAATGAACCAGAGATTATTTTATTGGATGAGCCATTATCTGCGCTCGATTTAAAGCTTCGTACAGAAATGCAGTACGAGCTTCGAGATCTACAAAAGCGCCTTGGCATTACCTTTATCTTTGTCACACACGACCAAGAAGAAGCGCTTGCGATGTCTGATGAGATTTTTGTACTAAATAAAGGGAACATTCAACAAAGCGGCAGCCCGATTGATATTTATGATGAACCAATCAACCGCTTTGTCGCTGATTTTATCGGAGAATCCAATATCGTAAAAGGAAAAATGCATAAAGACTTTTTAGTTGAATTCGTTGGAAAGACATTTGACTGTGTGGACCAAGGTTTTTCGGACAATGAACCAGTTGAAATTGTCATCCGTCCGGAGGATTTAGAAATCACTTCTGTTGAAAAAGGTCAGCTACAGGTCGCTGTAGATTCCCAGCTTTTTAGAGGTGTTCACTATGAAATTTGTTGCTTTGACAAGGACGGAAATGAATGGCTTGTGCACTCTACGAAAAAAGCAAAAGTCGGCGATGAAATCGGACTTCACTTTGATCCTGAGGCGATTCACGTTATGCGTATTGGTGAAACAGAAGAGGAATATGATCGTCGCTTAGAGGCATATGTGGACGGGGAAAGCCATGGAAAATAAGCTTACCCGTAACTTCTATTTTATCCCTTACGCACTATGGATTCTTGTATTTGTTATTGCACCGATTACGCTTGTCCTCTACTATTCGTTTTTTGATATAGAGGGTAATCTATCATTCGTGAACTATAAAACATTTTTCACACCGATTTACTTAAAAATGACGCTTAGCTCATTTTGGTATGCCTTTTTAATCACAGCTGTTTCTTTGCTGGTTGCATACCCGACAGCCTATTTACTCACAAGAACAAAGCATAAGCATCTTTGGCTGCTGTTAATCATTGCTCCGTCCTGGATCAATCTGCTTTTAAAAGCATATGCCTTTATTGGGATTTTTGGGGCCTACGGAACTGCCAATGCGATTCTCGAAGTGCTAGGGATTGGCTCTCGACAGTTATTATTTACGGACTTCAGTTTTGTGTTTGTATCGGTTTATATTTTTATTCCATTTATGATTTTACCAATCTTCAACTCATTAAATGAATTAAATCCAAGTTTATTAGATGCTTCTCGCGACCTTGGGGCATCTAAATGGACATCGTTTCGTCGTGTGATTTTTCCACTTACGATTCAAGGAGTCAAATCAGGCTGCCAGATTGTATTCATCCCTGCCCTATCATTGTTCATGCTAACACGATTAATTGCAGGTAACAAAGTGATTACACTTGGTACCGCGATTGAACAACAGTTTCTTGTCACACAGGATTGGGGAATGGGTTCAACCATTGCCGTCTTCCTCATTATTTTCATGGTGTTAATAATGGTGGCAACGGGAAACCGCAAGAAACGAGGTGCTAGAAATGAGAGATAAACTTGCTATGTCTTCAAAAGTATATCTATTTATTATTTTCTTCATTTTATATGCACCGATTATCTATTTAGTGTACTACTCCTTCAATAGCGGTGGCACGATGAACAATTTCGAGGGCTTTACCTTGGAGTGGTATAAGGAGCTATTAGGAGATACAAGATTACTAATCATTGTGTTAAATACATTTGTGATCGCATTGCTATCGGCCCTTGTTTCAACAATTATTGGGCTGCTGGGTGCCATTGGGATTCACTCTGTCAAACAAAGACAAACCCAGAATACGTTATTATCATTAAATAATGTTTTAATTGTTAGTCCAGATGTTATCATTGGTGCGTCTTTCTTAATTTTATTAACAATGGCTGGAATTAAATTAGGCTTTTATTCGGTGTTGCTTTCACATATTGCCTTCAGTATTCCAATTGTTGTTCTAATGGTGCTGCCAAAACTAAAGGAAATGAGTCCAACCTTAATTGATGCGGCAAAAGACCTTGGTGCAAGCCAGTGGCAAGTCCTGACAAAGGTCATTATTCCTTATATTACACCAGGTATTTTTGCTGGATTTTTCATGGCCCTTACGTATTCCTTTGATGATTTCGCTGTTACTTTCTTTGTAACTGGTAATGGTTTCTCAACGCTTTCCGTTGAAATCTATTCCCTTGCACGGCGCGGAATCTCCTTGAATATTAATGCATTGTCAACTTTATTATTCATCTTTACAATGCTGCTTGTAGTCGGCTATTACTTTATCGCACAACGCGGGAGCACACGTGGATTGGGGGTTCGAAAATGACGAAACTCATCCGAGCTTTCATAGCTATCGTTCTTGTATCAGGTGGTCTGCTCTATCTCATCCATCACTTAAATTCATCACAGGGTCTCGCTAGTGGAAACACATTGACGATTTATAACTGGGGAGATTACATTGATGAAGAATTAATAGACCGCTTTGAAGAAGAAACTGGAATCAAGATCATTTACGAAACCTTTGACTCCAACGAAGCGATGATGACAAAAATCGAACAGGGTGGAACAACGTATGATATCGCGGTTCCATCGGAATATATGATTGATAAAATGCGCCAAGAGGATTTGCTCATTCCGCTTGACCATTCGAAGTTACCCAATTTGAAAAACATTGATGAGCGATTCATGGATCTCCCATTTGATCCGGAAAATAAATACTCTGTTCCTTATTTCTGGGGAACAGTTGGGATCGTATTTAACCCGACATTGCTCGATGGAAAAGAGTTTACAAGCTGGAATGACCTTTGGGATCCTTCCTTACAAAATGAAATCATCTTGGTCGACGGTGCCAGAGAAATTATGGGGATGGGACTTAATACACTTGGCTATTCACTAAATGACACAAATCTTGATCACTTAATGGAAGCAAAGAAAAAACTCATGATTCTTACACCAAATGTAAAAGCTATTGTTGGTGACGAAGGAAAAGTCCTCATTCAAAATCGCGAAGCTGCCATTGGGATTGTTTGGTCTGGTGATGCTGCTGATATTATGTGGGAAAATGAAGATTTAGACTATGTGGTGCCAAGTGAGGGCTCTAACCTGTGGTTTGATAATATGGTGATTCCGAAGACCGCAAAAAATATTGATGGTGCCCACCAATTTATTAATTTTATGTTGGATGCGGAAGTTGCAGCGCAAAACACAGAATATGTCAGCTACTCCACTCCAAACAAAGAAGCACTACAGTATATGCCTGAAGATATGGTGACTGATGAGCGATTCTATCCATCACCTGAATTAACAGAGAGGCTCGAGGTTTATGAAAACCTAGGGAAGAAAAATCTCGCCAACTATAACCAGCTTTTCTTAGAATTTAAAATGGGGCAAAACTAAATAAGATTTTCATCAAACTCCTTATGCGGCCTAAACATAAGGAGTTTTTTTGTATGCCATCCTCTTAAAAACATTTTCAGTAAAATAACTTTTCTAACAATATGAAATATTTATATAATAATTCTTTTCAAAAAACAAAACATTCACCTAAAGCGATTACAATGTTGTAAAAATGCCATTTTTCTGTATTTGGAAAGATTTATATATTTTTAAATCAATTAATTTTTCTTGAAATTCACTTTTTTGAGTGTATAATTAGTTTTTGTTATTGATATATTACAAAAATTTTAATAAGTATTTTGATATAGAAAGGGGTGGATTTTTATGGAAGATACTATTCTAGAAATAAAAGGTTTGAAAACCCATTTTCTTACTGATAGTGGACAAATTCCCGCTGTAAACGGTGTTGATCTTTACCTTAAAAAAGGAGAAATCCTTGGAATCGTTGGTGAGTCTGGTTGTGGTAAAAGTGTAACCTCTCTTTCCATCATGCAGTTAGTTGGGCATCCAGGAAAAATAGTCGGCGGCGAAATTTTATTTAATGGCGAAAATCTTGTTAACGCAAAGGAAAAGCGAATGAGACAAATTCGTGGAAATAAAATTGGAATGATATTCCAAGAGCCAATGACATCATTGAACCCAGTATTCACAATCGGCAATCAATTAATCGAAGCCATTTTGATACACAATAAGATTTCGAAAAAAGAAGCCCGAATGAGAGCTATTGAAATGTTAAACCTTGTTGGTCTCCCAAGGGCTGACGAATTAATAGATGAATATCCTCATCAATTATCCGGCGGTATGCGTCAAAGGGTCATGATTGCGATGGCAATGGTTTGTAAACCTGAAATTTTAATTGCAGATGAGCCAACAACTGCACTTGACGTAACCATTCAGGCCCAAATCCTTGAATTGATGAAAAAGCTGAATAAGGAAACGAAAACTTCTATCATTATGATTACACATGACCTTGGTGTTGTTGCTGAAATGTGTGACAGGATAGCGGTTATGTATTCAGGAAAGGTTGTTGAAGAGGGCGATACAAAGTCACTTTTCAAAAACCCTCAGCATCCTTATACGAAGGGGCTTATCGAGTCTGTTCCAGACGTTCGAACAAAAAAAGACCGTCTATTCTCTATATCAGGGAGTGTACCTATCCCAGGTTCTATTAAAAAGGGCTGCCATTTTGCAGAAAGATGCCCATATGCATTTGATAAGTGTAGAGAAGTTGCTCCTAGTTTACTAGACGTTGGAAATGGCCAACGTGCAAGATGCCATCTACATGAAACGAATAGCAATGCTTTACACCTTCAGGGTGCATCTCAATAATCTTTTTGTAAAGGAGGGAGAATAAAATGCCCGAAACATTATTGGAAGTTAAAGATCTGCAGAAACATTTTCCGATTAAAAGCGGAGTCCTTCAAAAGCAAACTGGTGCAGTAAAAGCAGTTGATGGCGTCTCCTTCAGCCTTCATAAAGGAGAAACACTTGGTATAGTTGGTGAAAGTGGTTGTGGAAAATCAACAACGGGTCGTATGGTTATGCGATTGCTTGAACCTACTGGCGGAAAAATTATCTTTGAAGATCGTGATTTAATGACTCTTTCTAATTCAGAAATGAGAAAGATGAGAAAGGATATCCAAATGGTATTCCAGGATCCTTTTGCATCTCTTAATCCAAGACATACTGTTGAACAGATTATTGAAGAGCCTTTAATCGTTCATGGTCTCGGAAATAGACAAGAAAGAAAGAAAAGAGTCAGAGAATTATTAGAAATTGTTGGTTTAAACTCCTATCATGCGAAACGCTATCCACATCAATTTAGTGGAGGTCAAAGACAACGGATTGGTATTGCCCGCGCTTTGGCCGTTAAACCAAAGCTTATTATTGCAGACGAACCTGTATCAGCTCTTGACGTTTCAATCCAATCTCAGGTTCTAAATCTACTTGAAGATTTGCAGAAGGAATTTGGTTTAACTTATTTATTTATTGCCCATGACTTAGGCGTTGTCCGTCACATCAGTGATAGAGTTGGAGTGATGTATTTAGGCAGAATCGTAGAGTTAACCGATAGTGATCGATTATACGAATCTCCTAAGCATCCTTATACAGAGGCCCTGCTCTCATCTGTGCCTATTCCGGACCCAGAGTACAGCCAAGAACGAATCATTCTAAGTGGAGATGTGCCTAGTCCATCAAATCCACCTTCTGGATGTCCGTTCCATACACGTTGCCCCAAGGCAATGGATATTTGTAAACAGGTTGTTCCTACACTCCAAGAGGTTGAGCAAGGTCACTTTACCGCTTGTCACCTTTATGGAGAAGAGCAAATATAAATAGGCTTTGTATAATCTACTTAGCCCTAAATTAAAATTATTTTGGAGGGAAATACCATGAAAAAACGTTTCTTACAAACGTTAGTACTATTCGTTGCCCTTTCAGCCGTATTAATGGCTTGTGGCAGCAAAGACTCAGATAGCGGTGATTCTTCATCATCGGCTAAAGATGAAGCACAAACCACTCTAATTTACGGTCGTGGAGCTGATACTACTTCTCTAGACCCAGGTGTTGTAACTGATGGTGAATCACTTAAAGTTACTGAAAACATTTTTGATACTCTTTTAGATTATGAAGAGGAAACTACAGAGGTTACACCTGCTTTAGCAACTGAATGGACAATCTCTGATGATTCTTTAGAGTATACCTTCAAATTACAAGAAGGTGTAAAATTCCATGATGGTACAGATTTTAACGCAGATGCAGTTGTATTCAACTTTGAACGCTGGATGAGCGGTGGCACTGATGGTGCATTCGTATATTACGCTGCAATGTTCGGGGGCTTTAAAAAAGACGAAGGACATGTCATTGAATCTGTTGAAGCGGTGGATGACCTTACAGTAAAATTCACTTTAAAACGCCCACAAGCACCCTTTTTAAACAACCTTGCAATGGGTCCATTCGGAATTGCTAGCCCAACAGCTATTGAAGAACTAGGCGATAAATTTGGTGGAAACCCAGTAGGTACTGGTCCATTCGTATTCAAAGAATGGAAACGTAATGACACAATTACTCTTGAAAGAAACGAAGATTATTATGCAGGCACTCCAAAGCTTGAAAAAGTTATTTTTAGAGTCATTCCTGATAATTCAGCACGTCTAACAGCTTTAAAAACAGGTGAAATTGACTTAATGGATGGAGTAAATCCAAGTGATGTTTCACAAATTGAAAGTGATTCTGCATTACAAGTATTATTACGTCCAGGTATGAATATTGGATATTTTGGCTTTAACACTGAAATGGAACCATTCAATAATGTAAAGGTTCGTCAAGCACTTAACCATGCTATTGACAAACAAGCGATCATCGACACATTCTATGCTGGTAATGCAGATGTTGCAGTTAACCCATATCCTTCATTTATGCCAGGATTCAATGACGAAATCGAAGGTTATTCATATGAGTTAGACAAAGCGAAGGAACTTCTTACTGAAGCTGGATATCCAGACGGCTTTAAAATGGAGCTTTGGACGTTCACTAACCCAAGAGATTACATGCCTGAACCACAAAAGATTGCTGAAGCCATTCAAGCTGACTTCGCAAAAATTGATGTAGAAGTTGAGATTGTAACATACGATTGGACAACCTTCTTAGAAAAAGTTCAAAACGGTGAAGCTCAATCATACCTTGCTGGATGGATTGGTGACAATGGAGATCCAGATAACTTCTTATATGTTTTATTAGACCAAGATAGCATTGACGGAAATAACTATTCACGTTATGCAAATCAAGAACTACATGATCTTCTAATTGCAGCACAAACCGAAACAGACGAAGCAAAACGAAACGACATGTACAAACAAGCCCAAGAAATCATTCATAATGAGGGTCCTTGGATTCCAATTGCACACGCACGTGCAGCATTAGCTGCTAGTAGCAACCTAAAAGGATTTATTCCACATCCTACAGGTGTAGACAAATTTACAAACGCATATTTTGAATAATAGTTAATAAGGGGAGTCTTGTTACTCCCCTTTATAGATGAAGTTCAAAAAGTCCGGTGAAAATGACACATCGAATTTCTTCGTTGGCTTGTTTTTCCGCTCCTCGGAAAAGAAAATCACTTTCCTTCGTGCGATGCGGATTCTTAGAAGCACTTACTTGTGCTCACGTATTAACTGCATACGTTCCGCTACTCAAAACTGCGCCGCCTCGAAATTTCGACGCACAGGATGTGCTAGTGTCGACAATGCCACAGGACGTGGCGTTTTTGTCGACGCGGTCCTTTTCATCCTCCTTTTTGAACACATATTTAACCATCAAAAGGGGTGAACATAATGCTTTCATATACGGTTCGCCGTTTACTCATGTTAATTCCGGTATTATTCGGAATGTCACTTATCGTGTTCTTTATGCTACGGCTTATCCCTGGTGACCCAGCAGATGCTATCTTGGGTGAAAAAGCATCACCCGCTGCCAAAGAGGCATTAACTCAGCAACTTGGATTGGACGAGCCATGGTATACACAATATTTCTCGTACATCGGTGATTTACTACAAGGTGATTTAGGAGAATCACTTCGTACCCGCTCACCTATTTCTGAAGAAATCTGGCCGTTTTTAGCCGCAACCTTTGAGCTTGCACTCGTTGCCATGATTATTGCAATCGTGGTCGGTGTAAACGCAGGAATCATAAGCGCATGGTTTCAAAACTCATGGTTTGATTACACAGCGATGATCCTCGCACTAATCGGCGTTTCAATTCCTATCTTTTGGCTTGGATTAATGGAACAATGGATTTTTGCTCTAGAACTAAACTGGTTACCTTCTCTTGGAAGAGAGAATATTCGTGACCCGATTGAACCAATTACGCACTTATTTTTACTAGATACATTGATACAAGGGAATTTTGATCAGTTTGTCGTTACCTTAAAACACTTAATTTTACCAAGTATTGCATTAGCAACCATCCCAATGGCGATCATTGCTAGAATGACTAGGTCAAGCATGCTGGAGGTAATGCGTTCAGACTTTATCCGAACAGCACGAGCAAAGGGTCAAAAAATGTTCTGGATTGTATATAAGCATGCTTTAAAAAATGCATTTATACCAGTTTTAACGACAATTGGGCTCCAAATGGGACTTCTTTTAGGTGGGGCTATTCTTACCGAAACTATTTTTAGTTGGCCAGGAATTGGAAGATATATTTACGAAGCAATTTCTTTTAGAGATTACCCTGTTGTTCAATCAGGAGTATTACTTATTGCAGCTATTTTCGTATTTATTAACCTAATCGTTGACTTACTATACGCAGTATTTGACCCACGTATTAAATATCAATAATGGAAAAGAGGTGGAATTGTACATGGCTGAATTAGCTCCCGGGCACGAATCTAACGTGTCAAAACCTCAAAAAGATGATACCGTAGTTTCTCCTTGGAAAGATGCTTGGAAGGGATTTAAAAAGAATCGCTTGGCATTGGTGGGTACTGGAATTGTTGCCTTCTTTATTTTAATTGCCATTTTTGCTGATGTTCTTGCCCCGATGAGCTATAAAGAATCGATTCTAGCAGATAGTTTACAACCCCCATCTGCAGAGCATTGGTTTGGAACGGATGACTTAGGGAGAGATATTTTTTCAAGAATTATTTATGGCGCAAGAATCTCGTTATGGGTTGGTTTCTTTGCAGTCTTAGCCTCTGCAGTTATCGGTTCTTTACTCGGAATTCTGGCTGGCTACTATGGAAAATGGGTTGATATGCTTATTTCTCGAACATTTGATATTTTACTAGCATTCCCAAGTATCCTATTAGCCATTGCAATTGTTGCAATTTTAGGACCATCCCTTCAAAACGCTCTAATTGCAATTGCGATAATAAATGTACCGAACTTTGGACGACTTGTCCGTTCAAAGGTCATCAGTATTAAGGAAGAAGAATTTATTATGGCTGCAAAAGCAATCGGGATGAAAGATTCTCGAATTCTTTTAAAACATATTCTTCCAAATAGTATAACACCCATTATCGTTCAAGGCTCACTAGGAATTGCAACAGCAATACTTGAAGCAGCTGCTTTAGGGTTTCTAGGATTAGGTGCACAAGCTCCGGAACCTGAATGGGGAAGAATGCTAAGTGATGCAAGAAGCTATATTCAACAAGCACCATGGACACTTATTTTCCCAGGGCTTGCCATTATGTTAACTGTATTAGGTTTTAACCTTATGGGTGACGGTCTTCGCGACGCACTAGACCCTAAAATGAAGAGTTAAAAAAGAGACGCAAAGAGTGCGTCTCTTTTCTTTTTGGGACACTTTTGTGGTACACCTTGACATGTTTTTGCGCCGTTTAATAATTACCAAGATTTCACTTAACTAATATGTTAATCCGTGACCAAGCTTATACACATTCCCATCGCCATCTTTATAAATATAGCTAAGTCCTTCTGGCATATACTTATCCTTGTCATAGAATTGTTAACTGAAAATGGAATAGAAATTGAGGCTGGTCCTTTAAGACACGGGATTTCCCAATCAACGAGCCTGTATGCAATTGAACCAGGTGGTAATCGTGTCGAACTATATGGTGAACCTTCTTACCATATTATCGATCCCGAGTGGAAACCAGGTAGGTGGACAGAAAAGGAAGTAGAAAGAGAGATATCATTTTCTATGGATCCCCGCTACCAAAAATATTTTTTGAAAAGGAACACCACCCGTTAATCCTTTAATGGTTAAATAGTGATACTAGTATCACATTAGAAAGGCCTGTTCCCCAACCGATACAGGCCTTTTCCATATTTATTTTTCTTCACTTACCGCTTTATCTTTTTCTAATAAAACAATAAGCCCTGGTAATAATACTCCTCGAATCAAAAATGTATCTAACAGAATCCCGACCGCTACTATAAAGCCGAAGACAAATAATAATTGAACTGGTTGTGTCATAAGAACAGCAAATGTCGCTGCTAAGATGATACCTGCCGACGAGATAACTCCACCTGTTTTTGATACGGCGATTTGTACGGCTTCTTTAACAGAATGGGTTCTTCTCTCCTCCTGGTATCTTGATATAAGCATGATATTATAGTCAATACCAAGTGCAACGAGAAATACGAACGAATACAATGGCACCCGGTTGCTAATCGTATTGATATCAAAGAATAGGTTTGTTAAGAACATCCCAAGTCCTAATGCCGCTACAAATGACACTAAGATGGTTCCCATCATATAAATTGGCATTCTAAACGACTTCGTCAATACAATTAACATCCCAAAAATCAAAATCGTCTCAAGCAACACAATCAGAATGACGTCTCTATTGTTTACAATTCGGTCGTCTACTTTCATTGCCGTTTCTCCTGCAAAATAAAGTTCTCCGTCTAGATTTGCATTTGCTAATATGGTATCAGAGTTATTGATCATCTTCTCCATTGCATCAATCGTTTTGACATCATATGGCCCTTCTTCAAATGTTAAACTAAAGTTTAATACTTTATTTTCATCAGCCGTCCCATTGATTCTTACATCACTCACAAGTTCTTGTTCTAATAACTCGGTTTGCAATGCTCCCATTTCTTCTTTAGTTACATCTTCTTTTCCTTCATATAAGACCGTTGATGGTGCGAGATCACCCTTTGCAAATTTTTCTTGAATTAATTCATAGCCTTGGCGTGATGGCATATCTTCTGGGAAGGACTTCATCGTATCAAACTCATATGTGAGATTGAACATATTGGCTGCAGAAATTAGCAGGAAGATACCTATAACCCCAACCGATAATCCAGGTTTTTTGACAACCACCCTACCAATTTTACTCCAAATTGAGTTGTCTTTAACTTTTTCATCGCCAACCTTCGGAACCTTTGGCCAGAAAGATTTTCGACCGAAGAGTGTAAATAAAGCCGGCACTAATGTGATCGAAGCAAGCATGATGACAACCATCGTAGTCGCAAAGGTCGGCGCGAAATTACGATAATCTCCAAATTCAGCAAAGAACAATACAAGCATTGCCGCTAGAACCGTTCCACCGGAAAAAAAGACTGGCATCCCTGTTTCCTTCATTGCAGCCCGCATTGCATCATATTTATTTTCATGGCCTTTAAGTTCCTCACGAAAACGTGAAAAAATAAATAATGAATAGTCAATTACTGCCGCAAATAATAAAATTGACATGATTGAAATCGTTTGGTTACTTAATTGCAGACCTGCCTTCCCTAATATACCGAGCATTTGCATCACTACTTCATATACAAAAACAGCAGCTAACAACGGTATTAATGCTAGAAGCGGTGAACGATAAATAACAATTAATAAAATCAAAATTAGGCCAACTGTTGAAAAAATTAAAACAAGGTCTGCCCTTGAGAATAAATCGAGGGAATCTGTGGCGATCCCTGCAGGACCTGTTACATACAGAGTTAAATCTGTATTTTCCTCAACCACTTCAATGATTCTATCCTTTGAATCTCTGATTTCCTTCGTTTCAAGCGACTCATTAAAGACCATTGGAAGTAATGCGGTGGTTTGGTCTTCTGAGAAAAATCCAGCGGTAGCCTGTGGAGGTAATGAAGCTAATGGAACAACCTGCTCTACACCTGGAATCTTCGCTTCCTCAATATGATTGAATACATTAACAAGGTCTACGGATTCCAGTTGGCCTTCCTTCGCTTGAAAAACTAAAATTCCTGGCGTTCCATCACTATCCTTGAAATACTCATCCACTTTATTTTTTGCAAGTACAGATTTTGCGTCTTCAGGTAAAGAATCAATCCTTGAAACCTCATAATCCTTTGCATTTGGCGCAAAAAACGCCAATACCATCGTAATAATAAGCCAGATAGCTAATGTAATCCACATTCCTTTTTTCGTAGTGACTTTATCTGTAATGGCTTGTAGCATCTCTTTCATGACTTTTCCAACTCCTTCCATTTGCTTTTTTTAAAGTGACACCTGTGTCACTTTGCGGCAAAAAAATTGACACTGTTGTCACTATAATTATCTTTTATAAGTGACACCTGTGTCAATTAGGAATCTTTAAAGATTCCATGACAAATTATCTTCTTAATCGACCCGACCCACATATCATGTGGAATGCCAAAATGATTTGGAATTGCGATTGATTGAAAAATGTATCCTAAAATCAAAGGTTCGGGTAAGTTTGTGTTTAGTAAGTTTTCATTCTTGCCTGCCTGAACAAAACCCTGCATATATTGGTACATCTTAAGATGGTAGCTTTCGAGTTTCGCTATATTTTCTTTCACTTTTGTATTTAAATGAACCGGAACACGTTTACCAATTTCGATTAATTGATGAAGCTCCGGATTCTTAAACATGAGATGGAGGAGAAAATCAAACTGTGCATGAAACCCTATTATTGAGTGGATTTCCTTTAACTCATGGAGATGTTGCTCCATTTTAAAAAGCATATATTCTGTAATCAATTCTTCCTTGTTTTCAAAATACTTATAGATCGCCCCGCGGGAAACATGTAAATGGTCCGCCACCAAACTTATCTGGAACCCTTCATAATTGTTCGCAAGAAGCAGTTCCTCAGTTGCCTGATATAATTCCTCAGTAGTAAATTTTCGCTCACGTGCCATGACTTCACCCCATCCCATTATAAAACAAGACTTTCAAAAAGAGAATGAGTTGGCTTGGATTTGACATTTCACAAGGAATTTATGACTAGTACAGCTCCATTTTCGTCCTACTCGGCACTACTCATTTTATTTAAACAAACGTTTGATTGAATTTGCAAACCGTTGAAAAACTTAAGAAAACCCATTGAACAAACGTTTGTTTGAAAATGGGTTTTCGAGAGAATAGCCGATTAGTACAGATTGTTTTTAATTTAACTCGTAATATCCACAAACCACATGTCCTACTGCTTTTGCTGCGACGAGGAGTGCATCTTCATCGATATCGAACTTAGGATGATGATTGAAAAACGGGTCCTTCTCTCCCTTTGGCGTACAAGCAATGTAGAAGAAGCAAGAAGGGAACTTTTCTGCATAATAGGCAAAATCTTCAGATGGTGCCATCGGAGGAAATTCCTTCACTTCTTTAATGACTTTGTCTTTTGCATTTTTTAGAATCTCTGCGACTTTTTCAGTTAGTTCAGGATCGTTATTTAGTGGCGGATAATCATTTTCATATGTTAACTCACAAGTTACTCCAAATTCTTCTTCAAGTCCTTTTGCAAGTCGTTTCAATTCAAGTTCAATTTTTTTCTTTGTTTCATCCGTCATATAACGAATATCACCTTCAAGCTCTACGCTATCTTTGATGACATTAAAAGTTCCTTTTCCATCAAATGAACCGATCGTAATCACACCATTTTCAAACGGACTTAAGCGACGACTAATGATCGTTTGTACGGCAGTTACAAAATGCGCACCTGCAACAATGGCATCATTTGCTAGATGTGGTGATGAGCCGTGTCCACCTCTACCTTGAATTTTCAACTTCATATAGGCTCTACCATTGAAAGAATATCCTGCATGATACCCTACTAGTCCTGCTGGACCCATTGGTAGAAGATGGATCCCGAATACATTGTCTAAATCATCAAGAACTCCTGATTCTACAATACTCTTTGCCCCGCCTGGCGGAACTTCTTCAGCATGTTGGTGAATAATTTTGATTGTCCCTGGTAATTCATCTTTTAATTGAATCAAACAATCCGCGAGTATTAACAAGTATGCGGTATGACCATCATGACCACAAGCATGCATAACGCCTTCATTTTTTGATTTAAACGGCACATCGGCTTCTTCAACAATTGGAAGTGCATCAAAATCTGCACGCAGACCGATATTCTTACCAGGCTTTCCGCCCTTAATTGTCACGACAATCCCAAAGCCATTCCCTACATTGGATTGAACTTCTACATCCTTCCCTTTATAAAAGTCAAGAATATATTGTGCCGTTTTTTCTTCTTTAAAAGAAAGCTCTGGATGTTCATGTAGATACCTACGAATTTCGATCATTTCATCCTTACGCGATTCTAACATTTCCATTAATTGATCTTTCATTGTACTTACTCCTTTTTATATGTATGAAAACACCACAGCCATGTGGTATTTTCAACCACAAATTATTCTAGAACTGGCTCATTAACTGTTGGTTTTTTAGAAGTTAGATTCGGGTTAACTTCTTTAGTTGTTTTCCCTGCATCCTTTGGTACCATTATTATGATTGATAAAATAGATAAGATACCGAAGATTACATTGACAATGATACCCACTGTAGCCGCCCACTCAAGATTGCCATTTGCAGCTATTGCCGCGTAAGCTGTTACTGAAATGGCAACCCCGAATGCACTACCAAGTGAACTTGCCATTTTATAAACACCTGCCGCTTCACCAACTTTATCAGCTGGAGCATTTGATACTGAAGTATCAGTTGAGGGAGTCGCATAAATTCCAAGACCCAGTCCAAATAAGGCAAACCCAATGAATACAACAATTGTATAAGTAAGGCCCGGTAAGAATGTTAAGCCCATTATACCCACGCCAGCCGTCGTAATGGTGGCCCCCCAAATCATTGGTGATTTTGCTCCAACTTTTTGTAAGATTTTCTCCCCGACACGAATCATCGCGAGCACAGCTACTAAATAGCCTAGTGACAACATCCCTGATTGGAATGAGTTAAATCCTCGCCCTACTTGTACATACGTATTTGCTACGACTAATGTACCAGCAATCGCGTTCAATAAGAAATTGGAAACGGTGGCACCTGTATATGGTGCATTTTTGAATACGGCAAAATCAATTAGAACGATTTCTTTACTTTTTTCTACTTTAATGAAAACAATTATACCTATAATTGTAACAGCAATAAGGCTAAGAGAAATCAGGCTTGTCCATCCTAGATCTGAACCGTACGTAATAAATACATTCAAAGCAATCATTGTAACGATAAAAATAGCTAAGCCGGAGTAATCAAACTTAAAAGCACCTGAGGATGGCTGTTTACTTTCTGGTGTATCTTTCAGCAAAAACATCCCAACAATTGCAAAGATGATTGAAAAAACAAAAATCCATCTCCAGCCCAATGAAGTGGCAATTGCCCCACCTGCAAAAGATGCCACCCCTGATCCACCCCATGAGCCAATCGACCAAAAACTTAATGCACGTTGACGATCTGCACCCTCGAAATAAGCTTTCATTAATGCAATGGTTGACGGCATAATACATGCAGCTGAAATACCTATAATTACACGTCCAATAATTAGTAATACTGCACCTTGCGTTATGACCAGACAAAGTGAACCAATAATACTTAAAACAAACCCAATATTAGCAATCTTTTTACGCCCTACTTTATCAGCAAGACCACCTGCAGCAACAATAAACATTCCTGAAAATAAAGCCGATAAGCTTATGGCAATGTTCAATGTTCCAAGTGAAATCCCTAAATCTTTTTGTACGGCTGGGACTACATTCACCATTGCCTGTGCAAATAGCCAGAATGTAATAACTCCGAACACAATCCCAATAATCATTTTGTTTGTACCTTTATAGCCTGTTTCCATATTTAAAAAACCTCCTTTGATACTATAATTCCCGTACCTAATGACTTAATTCTGTCCGAAATATGAAATATAATCCAGCGGATTATAAAACAATAAGGAGCGTGTTTTTAATACGAATGCATACTCACAGGAAAGTTGTTTATTCCATGCACAGAGAAAAGGCCTGTACCCTCAAATGGATACAAGCCTCTTTCTGTTACTAATAGGATATACTACTCGAAGCAGCTTTTTTGTTATTAAATCCCTTTCCGCCTGAATTTCCTTTTCTTTGATTCGTGTCGAGACGTTTTTCTAATGCTCTTGATAGAAGGGATAATGCGTAATTAACTACAAAATACATAAGTGCTGCTAGAATATAAAGCGGAATAATTTGGTTGCCCCCATTTGGACCAGCATATATTCCTTGTACATTGTGTAATAATTCCGGTAAAGCAATAATGATTGCGAGTGAGGTATCTTTTAGCAGCGCAATGAATTGGCTTACTAATGGCGGGATCATTCTTTTTAATGCTTGAGGCAGAATAATATGCCACATTGTTTGCACATAGCCTAGACCTGAAGACCGTGCAGCCTCAATTTGTCCCTTATTAATGGAGTTTAATCCACTTCTGACAATTTCGGAAATCATCGCGGATTCAAACACAGTAAGTCCGACTATCGCAGCGGTCATAACACTCATTTTAATTCCAATTTGCGGTAATCCAAAATACGTGATAAAGATAATTAATATTAACGGCAAATTACGTAGTGCCTCAACAATAATCGCGACTATTTTTGAAAGAATTGGTATCTTTGCATATCTTGTAATCCCGAGAACGCTACCTATTATAAAGCTTAAAACAATTGAAACAAAAGCAACTATTAATGTAATTTGAAAACCTTTTAATAAATACATGATGTTGTCTGCTGAATATGCACCTATAAAGTCCATTTTCTATCCCCCCTTTTAGTAGCTTTTTGCCAGTCTGCGTTCAAGATGATTGACAAGTAAGCTTAACGGGATGGTTAGTACTAAGAAAAACATTCCTACCAATATATACGTATCGAAAATTCGGAAGCTTTTTTGAGCAATAATATCACCGAAATACATTAATTCCCCACCGGCAACCACAGTCAAAATCGATGTGTTTTTTATAAGATTAATAAATTGATTGCCGATTGGCGGGATTACAATTTTTATAGCCTGAGGTAAAATAATCAATCTCATCGTTTGTATATAGGTAAGCCCTGATGAACGGGCGGCTTCCATCTGGCCTTTATCAACAGATTGAATACCAGCCCTGACCGCCTCAGCGATAAAGGAAGCCGTATAGATGGAAAGTCCAATCGTTCCCGCAACGAAACCACTTAAATCTACATATGAACTTAACCCAAAGTAAAAGAAAAATATGATGATGATGAGCGGAATATTTCTTATGAACTCAACAAAGCATGTGCCGAAAAAGTTTAAGATTTTAAATGGTGCTATCCTCATCACCGCAACAATTACTCCTAATACAAAACTACACGCTAGTCCGATCACGCTAATCTTTATCGTATTAAAAAAACCTTGCATAAATATGTCAAAATTGCTTGTTAATATGGTTAAGTCTACCATCTTCACCATCCTCTGTGTTTGACAAGATTTTTATTCAAAAGGGATGGGTAATGCTACCCATCCCCCTGCACTCATTATTCTTTGATCCATTTATCTTTTATGGTATCGTATTCTCCACTATCTTTAATTTTCTTTAGGAATTCATTTACATAGTCAGTGAATTCATCATCACCCTTAATGATGGCAATACCATATGGCTCCTCTGTAAAAGTACCACCCACGACCTCATAGTTGTCGTCTTGAGCAGCCATTCCATATAAAATTGAGTTATCTGTTGTAAGTGCATCACCTTTACCAGCTTTTAATGCTGTGAAGGCTTCCGCATAGTTTTCAAATTCTAACAACTCAATGTCTGGTGCAGCCTCTTTAACATTTGGACCAGATGTTGCCCCCTTTACAACTAGCACCTTCGAACCCTTTCCTAAATCTTTAACACTTTTGATATCGCTTCCTTTTTTCACAAGTAACGACTGACCAGCATCAAAATAAATATCTGAGAAATTTACTTCCTCTTTACGCTCTTTCGTAATTGTCATTGTTGCTATGATTGCATCAATATCCCCATTTTGAAGTTTAGGGATACGCGTTTTCGAAGTAATTTCGACTAATTCAATTTTATTTTCGTCACCTAAAATTTCCTTTGCAAGTGCCTTCGCAATATCAACATCAAAACCAGTCACTTCACCACTTGCCGGGTCCTTATAACCAAATAAATTCGTATCGTATTTAACACCCACTACGAATTTATCCCTTTCTTTAATTTTACCTAATGTGCCTGTACTTTCATCACCTGATGATTTCGATGTTCCACACCCTGCCATTAAACCAGCAATTAATGCAAATACAACACCCAAAAATAGTATCTTCTTAACTCTCATTACATCATCCCCCTATATATTTTAATGATTTAATACCCTTCGTAAAAAATCCTGTGCCCTATCTGCCTGAGGGCGTGCAAAAAATTCAACTGGCTTTCCTTCTTCCACAATTTTTCCTTCATCCATAAAAACAACCCGATTTGCTACTTCCCGCGCAAACCCCATTTCATGGGTTACTACCACCATTGTCATGCCATCATTCGCTAACGATTTCATAACATCTAGCACTTCCCCAATCATTTCAGGGTCCAATGCTGAGGTAGGTTCATCAAAAAGCATCACATTCGGCTTCATCGCAAGTCCTCTTGCGATTGCCACCCTTTGTTGCTGTCCTCCTGATAATTGTGATGGATACGAATTTGCTTTTTCCGGTATGCCTACCTTTTCCAAATAATACATGGCTGTTTCCTCTGCCTTTTTCTTATCCTCACCAAGTACTTGCATAGGTGCCAATGTAATGTTTTGTAAGACCGTTTTATGAGGATAGAGATTAAAATGCTGAAACACCATTCCAATATTTCGACGTAATTCATTAATATCCGTCTTTTTGTCATTCACCTTAATGCCGTTGACCTCTAATTCACCATCTGTAATCATCTCTAGACGATTTATACAGCGTAACATGGTACTTTTTCCCGAACCGGATGGTCCAATGACAACAACTACTTCCCCTTGCTCCACTTCTAAGCTAATATCTTTTAAAACATGGAAACTTCCGAAATGCTTATTAACATGACGAAATGAGATCAATACAACTCCCCCCAATATGTATGTCCATTACAAGGTATGAAACAATCTGTTAATTTATACGACTTTTAAAATCTTCCGATGATTTAGAATTATAATAATTGGAATTTTGACATAAATTTAGTAATTCCTTTTTTTACTTAATATTTTTTGGTTAACTCAAATAATTTGTGGATTTCGTATATCTGGGGTAGGCATGGACTTCAAAACCCGTTTCGCCTTTGTAATATATAGATAGGTGCTAATTTCGAAGACTGGTACAGCGCATATTCCATCATGCTCAACACTACCAAATCCATTTAAACAAACGTTTGATTGAATTTGCAAACCGTTGAAAAACTTAAAAAAACCCATTAAACAAACGATTGTTTGAAAATGGGTTTTTGGGAAAATGGCTGATTAGTACAGATTTTTTTTTTAGGTTTTTGGGGGCAAGTACCTAAGGAAGCCTAGATAATTTTTCAGCGTATCGCTTTTCATTAAAAGGAACCTGATTTTTTAAAAGATCATACATTTCTTCTACCAGCACCCTACCGATCATTTCTTTAGACTCCATCTCCGTGAAACCCATACTGATCAGACGTTCCAGTGTTTCTTTCGTACTCTTTGGATCATTTATTTCGATTTGGTTATCTACAATTTCTATAATTTTTGATTTTAGTTTTAAATTTGCCATTAATACGATCCTCCCTTTTTGACTCTTCACTGTTTCTATGAAATATAGGACGAGATTTCCTTCATCCCATTAACCACGTGATTTTAAAACTAACTTCGCGACTGCTTCACAGTGGACAGTGTGCGGGAACATATCCACTAGTTGTACTTCAGCTGTTTCGTAGCCGCCATCCTCTAATATTCTTAAGTCCCTAGCAAGTGTTGCCGGGTTACAGGATACATATACAACTTTCTTAGGCTTCATTTTTAAAATGGTTTGTAATAGTGCCTCATCACAGCCCTTTCGGGGAGGGTCAACTACGATTACATCCGCTTCAACCCCGTCCTTATACCAATTTGGGATCACGACCTCAGCCTTTCCAACAGCAAACTCCGCATTATCGATATTATTCAGGGTCGCGTTTCGCTTCGCATCCTCAATTGCTTCAGGGACAATTTCAACACCGTATACTTTCTTTGCTTTTTGGGCTAGGAAAAGCGAGATTGTTCCAATTCCACAATACGCATCAATTACAGTTTCTTCACCGGTTAACTCCGCATATTCCAATGCCTTATCATAAAGTACTTTTGTCTGCTCGGGATTGACTTGATAAAATGATCGGGCCGAAATGGCAAATCGAATATCACCAATATTATCGTAAATATATTCTTCACCCCAAAGGACATTTGTTTCATTTCCAAAAATCACATTCGTTTGTTTAGGGTTGATGTTTTGAACAATAGATTTAATCCCAGGTAACTGGGCAGTAATATCTGAGATGATTTTATTTTTATGTGGAAGCTCCTTTGTCCTTGTGATGAGAACAACCATTATCTCACCTGAGACTAGCCCATAGCGTGCCATGATATGGCGAAGTGTACCCTTGTTGTTTTTTTCATCATAGGCTTGAATCCCATAATTCTCACAGATATTTTTTACTGTTTGCACGACCAAATCGTTCTTTTCTTGCTGAATAAGGCAGGCTTCCATATCGATGATTTCATGGCTTCGCTGCTGGTAAAATCCTGCCACAAGACCGCCTTCTCTTTCCGCTACTGGTACCTGTGCCTTATTCCGGTAGCGCCACGGATTCTCCATTCCAAGAACAGGATGTATCTTGATATTTTGGAGTTTACCGATTCGAGTCAATACTTCTTGGACCTGTTTTTGTTTTGCTACCAACTGGCCTTCGTAGCTTAGGTGCTGAAGCTGACAGCCTCCGCATTCCTTGTATATTGGACATGGGGCATCCACTCGATATTCACTTTTTTCATAGAGCTCAATCAGTCGTCCATAGCCGTAGCTTTTTTGGATCTTTGTGATTTTAATTTTCGCTTTCTCATCGGGGAGGCCGTTCGGAACGAAAATAGGAAAGCCCTCGATTTTAGCCACTCCCGCCCCATCATGGGTAAGATCCTCAAATGTGACATCATAGAATGTATTTTTTTCAACTGGAGGTTTCCGTTTTGTCATTGTGTTTTCTTCCTTTACGTTCAAAATGCTGAACTGATTGTAACATATAGGAGGGGTGTTGTGCCAATATGGTTGTTGTACCTTCGTGACACATTCCCCCTCACCAACCTCAAATTAGCAACGATTCCAACGTTTGCGTTACTCTTTTCCTATTCCTAATCCCCAATCGGGGACGATTACAGCATTTGCGTTACTCTTTTTCTATTCCCAATCCCCAATCGGGTACGATCATTACCACACATGCTCACTGAAACCAAAACAAAAAAATCTGGCCAACTTCTGCCAGATTTTTTCCCCTAATCAATCATTTTTTCCGCTTTTTCCTTTGAAACAAGCACATTAATATGCTGAAACAAGTTCACAAACTCACCAGGCAGCAACCCGCCGTATTCCCCGTCAAGATTAATCTGCATTTTTTCAGTTGGGTTTACCTTCACGCGATTTGCTTTTGTGTAAATAACATGTGAGTCATTAATATGCTCTCCGCGTATCGCAAGCGTCGCCACTTTGATAAAATCAGCTAGGTTGACCTTTTTTAAAATTAACAAATCAAACAAGCCGTCATTGAGCGACGAATCAGGTGCAAGCTTTTCAAAGCCCCCGACGGAATTCGTTAAGGACACAAGGAATAACATGATTTCGCCCTCAAACAGCTTTCCATCATACTCAATGCTAACCTCAGTTGGACGAATGGACGGCAGCATCTCCATCCCTTTTAAATAATACGCAAGCTGACCAAGCATCGTCTTAAGCTTACTTGGTACTTCATAGGTTAACTCGGTTAACCTACCTCCACCGGCAATATTGACGAAATATCTATCATTTATTCGGCCTATATCAATTGGAACAGAATTTCCTTCGATAATTACATTACATGCACCATCTATATTTCGAGGTACCCCAATTGCGCGAGCAAAGTCATTAGTTGTTCCAACCGGGATAATTCCGAGTGTCGGGCGATATTCCTGCTCAGCCAGACCGTTTACAACCTCATTAATCGTTCCATCGCCGCCTGCAGCTACAACAAGGTCATACTTCCTTTCAACTGCAATTCGAGCGGCATTTGTTGCGTCCCCCGCTCCAGTTGTAGCGTGGCATGAGGTTTCATATCCTGCTCTTTCTAATTTCTCTAACACTTCAGGCAAATGTCGTTTAATTAACTCTCTTCCCGAGGTTGGGTTATATATAATACGAGCCCTTTTCATTTTCATCATCCTAAAATAAGATAATCAATCGTCTATGTTCCATCATAGCTTATCCAATTGATTTAATCAATTTAGACACTTGCAAAAAAATCCATTTTTTCACAGTAATCTCTTATTTCATTTATATTCAAAAATAGGTTGCCCAGCATTCCCAAATTCTTTTATTTGGTCAAAACCAAAGCCATATTCCTTATCGTTTCTACATTTTTTCAACAAGATTCACAGTCACAAGATCACTGTTAAAAATGGATAGCTGATAGGTGCCTTCCCCTAGCTTTTTTGTACCCTTGTACAATTTTTCGGTGGTACTTTCCTCGTAAACCTCATCAATCCCACCTCTTTTAGTTGTATCAATGTTATCCCATGACATATTTCCATTTTCCAGCTCATTATTGGAAACGGCAGATAACAAAATGTCACTCTTTTCGTTTACATGAACGGATACATTAGATGCTCCGTCCACGACCCAGTTATTTTCAAGAGACCCCGGATAGAGTGAAACATGATTATGCTGACCACGAACCTCTAATTGAATCGAACTTGGCACAATAACCGTCGGCTCCATTGTCGTATATGTGGAGAATGGGCCCGCTTGGTCAGCCGGTTCTTTCAATGTCACGTACATTGTGTCACCAACAACCTTCGTAAACACATAGTCCTTTGCTTCCGAAATAATTGGTTCTGCTTTCGGATGAACCGTTGCCCGGTACACACCAAATACATGTAATTCATTTGCAACGGATCCTTCAATTTTACTTGTCACTCCATTCGTTTCAAGGACCACACGTTTGATATCCCCAGCCAATTTTTCCCCGACAGCTGGCAAATCCATTGAACGATGCTCTGCTCCAATTACACCTTGAACCTCATCGACCAGCCCAACAGATGACAAGAGCGTAAATCCTATCCCGATCGTCCCGATAGTCCCTACAAAAATAATACTTAAAAAGTCATATTTTACAATCGGGTTTTCCTGTCTTGAGAAAAAGAGATAAACGACAATCTCGATTCCTAACACAATCAAAATGATTGGCCACCACACAAGCAGCGGCTCCATCATTTGTATTCCCTTTATTTGTGATACAAAAAGGAGAACACCAAGTAAGACCAAAGACAACCCCATCGACACAGATCCAACACGCCATTTTCTCATTACGCATTCTCCTTCCGTTTTTTACTTCCCGCCATCAGTTTCAAGCCACCGCCGATTAGTAAAATACAGATAATTGTACCTTGGAAGTACGAATAGTAGAAGTGTTGAATATCAAAGTGAAACATTCTTGCAACCAATGGACCAACTGATGGTAAAACAACATTTACAAGTAAATAGTAAAGTCCTAATGCAATTAGCCCGAATCCAACCCATTTTTGGTGGTTTACAATATAGGAGACAACAGGAACATCCTCAAGCTCCTCTTCTCCATGCTTTGACACCTTCTGAAGAGCATCAAAGAAGCTATAAAACCAAATGATCGGTATTAGAAACAGGAATAATGACAGGCGAAGTACATCTAAAATATAGATTGCGAATAAAAAGGCAGCCATTAGTTGAATACCCCTTTTTTGCAATCCAAGATACAAGTGCCCGGCCCCCGGGAATATCGCCAGAACTGTTGCTAGCGTTTTGCTTTTACGTCCTTGCTCCCGTCTAGTTTCCTCAAAATCCTCTAAAATCGTCTTATCGACCAATTCTTCTCCACGCTGCTTTTTACCTACAAGCTGAACTGCATCAAACATGTTATATACCCAAATAATTGGGAGAATTCCAAGAAACACCATGAATGCTCCTTGATTCGTAAATACTGAAATAAACACAACCATCGTTCCTAATCCAAAAAATCCAATTAGAAATGTCAAACCGCGGTTAATCAAGCCAAGCTGGAAATGGCCCAAGCCTGGGATGAACGACAGAATAATCGTGTAGAAACGGTCTGAATCATCGGTTCGAATTGCCACGAGTTGCCCTTCCTCGGTTTGGATCACTTTCTGCTGTTGATTATGCTTGTTATTTCGTAATAGAAAAATAATCATATCGAGTACATTAATAATTTCTACAAAAGCCGCAAACATGACCCCTACTATTAACGGGTCTTCGAATCCCATCATTACAAATCCAAAAATCCCTACTAAAATTGAGCCAAAGGCTCCCACACTATATAAAAACCCTCTTATTTTTCGATTCACGTAAAAATGTCCAACACCTGGGATAAATGATAGAAAAAATGCCAGCACTGGATTATAACTCATTTTTCTCCCTCCTTTTGATTTGCTCCAATTATGTCAAAAAACGAAATCGCTTTTTCCATCAAACTATTTGAAACAGATTGTTTTTGCCCTGAAAAGTTAGACGACTCCACTGTACCGACAATACCCGTCATGCTTTGGAAAACTCCAGTCGACATAAGCGTTAATGTCACAACTGCGGCAACCCCGTAATGAAAAATTGGACTTTGTAAAAATGGTTTCCCTTGCTTTTCCTTTTTCACTGGAAGTTTTAGGACTACCTCATCTGTAAAGCCATCATTTTCGAGGTTAGGTAACTCCTCAGCTTGTGCTTCTACCAATTCCATATAGATTTCTAAACATTGGTCACAGGAAAATAGGTGATTTTCGAGTTCTTCCCGCTTGGGTTCTTCTAATTGATCCTTTATATACAACAACCACTCTTCATTGCTGAAATGCCTCATTAAAAATCATCCTCCTTCCAATGTTTCTTCATCCAATTTCGGGCCCGGTACAGCTTGGTTTCAACTGTTTTTATCTCGACCTGCTGTTCCTGTGCGATTTGTTTATAGCTTTTTTCGGCTATGTAATAAGCTTCGATCACCTTGCGATAATTCGCTGGCATATCGTGTAACCGGTTTTTAACCAGTTCTCTTTGTTCCTTACGTAAAAGTGGCGTCACGACTGTTTCCTCTGACGAAGAGAGTCCTGGAAGATCATCCGGCTCTAAAATCATTTCATGTTGCCGTTGCTTCTTCCGCTTTACATCGATTGCATAGTTGACTGCAATTCGGGTCATCCATGTTTTAAAGCCCTGTGCACTGTATTGGGGGAGTGCATAATAGATTTTCAGAAACACTTCCTGCGAAGCATCCTCGGCATCCTTTTCATGACGAAGAACCGGATAAATAGCCTTAAATATTAGATTCTTATATTTTTCAACGAGTAAGCGAAAGGCATGCTCATCACCTGCTTTTGCCTTCTCAATCAGAACCTCATCTTGAATCGCACTCCCCCCCTTTCTCTCTTGTCTACCCTAATAGACGAACTACCCCCTACTATACCCTACAGTTTTTTTGAAAAAAATAAAAAAAGTTTTTAAGACATTAAAAGAGACCCTCAAAAATGAAGGTCTGCTGGACAAATTATTTATTTCGATGACGCATTTTATAGATTGAGGTTGCGATTAAGGTTGATGGTAAATTCAAAAGATTTCCTTGGAGGTTAAACTGCAATTGCTGTTCCTCAAAGGACATATCTTCGTACGTTTCGTTATGTGTCTTTTTCGTCTTCTTAAATTGTTCCTTTGTTGCAGCGATATTTCGGTACTGTATCGGAATCATCACTAAAACATAAAGTAGAAGAATGCCACCTATTACATACCATATAAAACTGTCACCCATCATCATTTCCCCCTTGGTGAAAAACCTTAATACCTATTTTACGAATGACACTCGACGAAGGTTTCAGGGTATTAAAAATTTTTTTATGCTTAATGGTTCCTATTCATTTCCTCCATAATTTAAAATTCACCGGCTCTACCTCCATGCCTTTGGAAAACATGTGTAATTGTTATTTTCACAAGCAAATGTCGAAATTTAGCGAGGGGGATATAGGAGGATATTATGTTAAAATATGTATGAGGGAGTGTTGAAATATGAAAAATAGCAGAAAATATTTTACATTAATATTTAATGTAGTATTCGTTATTATATTGGCAGCTTGTCAAAGCTCATCCGACGAATCAAGTGCTACAGTGGAAAACCAATCAGAAAATAACAGTTCATCTCAAACCACAAATGAAGATTCTTCTAATACAGACCAAGCAGAAAATACTTCAAATACTAACAACACTGATACAGACAACAATAAAGAAAACGAAAAAGTGGATACACGGAAAAATGAACCCACAAAAGAAAAAGACTCGTCCACGAACACTACTGCGAATTTGAAGGATGAGTATCTCAAAAAATTAAGTGAGACAAAAACTTTGACAGATAAAATGGAAGCTACAGATACATCAACATACGCTTTGAAAAAAGTGGAAGATGATCGATGGGATCTTTGGGATGCATTGTTAAATGAAGTTTATGGGGTCTTAAATGAGCAACTTCCTACTGACGAGATGGACCAATTGAGACAAGAGCAACGGGATTGGATAAAATTTAGAGATGATACTGCATTAGAAGCATCGCATAAATTTAAAGGTGGTACACAGGAACATTTAGAATATTCAGCTGTGTCAGCAAATCTTACAGAAGAAAGATGCTATGAATTAGTTGAGGATTATATGTAGTTTTTAATAATAACAGAATCACAAGAATGATTTTAGGCATTGCTTATCAGCAATGCCTTCTAAGTTACCACATAAAAAGAATTAAACTATTTTTGCATATATGCAAGTATTCCTTAATTCATTGGTATCAGGTGATAGGTCATCGTTTTTTAATATAGCCTCCAAGGTAAACCCTAACTTTTCTGGAATCGCCCTACTTTTACTATTCTTTTCATCGCATCTAATTTCGACTCTTCTCGCATTTAGCACTCCGAAAGCAAAGTCAACAATACCTTTAACTGCTTCTGTCATATAGCCTTTTCCACTAAAACGACTATCAATCCAGTATCCTATCTCAAACTTAGGGACATCCCAATCTATTCTATGCAATCCTGAAGATGCAATGAATTCCCCTGTTTCCTTTAAAAATACTAGCAATCTTAAATCCTTTCTTTTTAGGAAGGATATATGTGCAGACCTGATATTCAATTCGACATCTTGTTCAAATTGTTCCTTTTGAGCGAAGGGCAACCATGGTTTAAACTCATTTATAGAGGCCTTAATTGCATCATAGACAACCTTTCCATCCCCAGGCTTTGGCATTCGGATTACTAATCTTTCAGTCGTAAATTCTTCTGGAAACTCTATTAGCATTGGATCCATTTAATTCTCCCCCTTTTCCAAAATTCACCTATTTTTTTCTATCATAAGTTTTTTACTCTTTAAAATCAATGAATAAATAAAGTGTCTTTTCAGGGGCTAGTTACACTCTTACGACTACGAAAAAGAGACCTACTCTCTAGTAGGTCCCCGTCAATTACAGTTTATTCATTTCTTCAACAAGGATTTTGTTAACCATTTGTGGGTTAGCTTGTCCTTTTGTTTGTTTCATGACTTGGCCAACTAAGAAGCCAATTGCTTTTCCTTTTCCACTCTTAAAATCTTCTACAGATTGCGGATTGTTACCGATAGTTTCAACGATAATCTTCGTCAAGGCACCTGCATCTGAAATTTGAACAAGGCCTTTTTCCTTCACGATCGTTTCCGCATCTCCGCCATTTTCAATCAGTTCTTTAAAGACGGTTTTTGCGATTTTAGAGGAAATTGTGCCGTTTTCGATTAGCTTAATCATGCCTGCAAGACCGGCTGGTGTTAAGGCAATTTCATGTAATTCCTTCTGCTCCGCATTTAAGTAACCCGAAACTTCACCCATGACCCAGTTTGAAGCATGTTTTGCATCTGCACCATTCGCTACTGTTTCTTCAAAGAAATCAGATGTTTCCTTTGTCACAGTAAGTACTGATGCATCATATTCAGGCAGACCAAGTTCTTCAATATAACGTTTTTTACGAGCATCTGGAAGTTCCGGAATTTCAGCACGGACTCTTTCCATCCACTCATCATCAATGTATAGCTCCACTAAGTCCGGCTCTGGGAAGTAGCGATAGTCATCAGAACCTTCTTTCACACGCATTAAAATGGTTGATTTTGAAGATTCATCATAACGGCGAGTTTCCTGCCCGATTACTCCACCCGATGATAAAACTTCCGCCTGGCGAATTTCTTCATACTCAAGTCCGCTTCTAACGAATGCGAATGAGTTTAAGTTTTTAAGCTCTGTCTTTGTTCCAAACTCCTCTTGACCTACTGGACGTAAAGAAATATTGGCATCACAACGAAGTGAGCCTTCCTCCATTTTACAATCAGACACACCTGTATATTGGATAATTGATTTTATTTTTTCCAAATAAGCATACGCTTCTTCAGGTGTACGAATGTCTGGCTCCGATACGATTTCAATCAATGGCGTTCCTTGACGGTTCAAGTCTACCAATGAATAGCCACGACCCGAGTGAGTGAGTTTACCTGCATCCTCCTCAAGGTGAAGGCGGGTAATTCCGATTCTTTTCTTTTCTCCGTTCACTTCAATATCAATCCAGCCATGCTCTCCAATCGGTTTATCAAATTGAGAGATTTGGTAGGCCTTTGGATTGTCCGGATAAAAATAGTTTTTACGGTCAAATTTTGTTTCCTGGTTAATCTCACAGTTTAAAGCCATCGCAGCTTTCATTGCCCACTCAACCGCTTTTTTATTTACAACTGGAAGAACACCTGGGTAACCTAATTCAACGACACTAGTTAATGTATTTGGAGCTGCTCCGAATTCGTTTGGAGCGCTTGAAAATATTTTTGATTCGGTTTTAAGCTCAACGTGAACCTCCAACCCGATAACTGTTTCAAACTTCATTATTGTTTCCCCCCTTACAATTGTGGTTTTTGTTTATGATGATCGGTTGCTTTTTCAAACGCATCTGCAACACGATAGATTGTGCTTTCATCAAAATGCTTACCAATAATTTGAAGTCCAAGTGGCAGGCCATTTGAGAAGCCGCATGGAATTGATATTCCTGGTACACCCGCTAGGTTCACCGGAATGGTGAGAATATCATTCGCATACATTGTAAGTGGGTCCTCCATATTTTCACCAATCTTAAATGCTGGTGTTGGCGTGGTAGGTCCAATGATGACATCATATTTTTCAAATACATCATCAAAGTCTTTCTTAATTAATGTACGAACCTTTTGTGCTTTTTTATAATAAGCATCATAATAACCAGAGCTTAGTGCAAATGTTCCAAGCATAATGCGACGTTTTACCTCGTCACCGAAGCCCTCGCTTCTTGATTGCTTGTACATTTCAATGAGATTTTCAGCATTGTCTGTACGATATCCATAACGAACCCCGTCAAAACGTGAAAGGTTTGCCGATGCCTCTGATGATGATAATAAGTAATAAGTAGCAAGTGCATATTTAGAATGTGGGAGTGAAACCTCTTCCCATGTCGCACCAAGTCCTTCAAGAACTTTTAATGCATCAAGAACAGATTGACGAACTTCCTCATTTACGCCTTCACCAAGGTATTCCTTTGGGACTGCGATTTTTAACCCTTTTACATCACCCGTTAAGGCAGATACATAATTTGGTACATCAACATTTGCAGAGGTTGCATCCATTGGGTCAACGCCAGAAATCGCTTGTAAAAGGTAGGCATTGTCCTCAACTGTGCGAGTTACCGGTCCAATTTGGTCTAATGACGACGCAAAAGCGATTAAGCCAAAGCGTGATACTCTTCCGTACGTTGGTTTTAAACCAACCACTCCACAAAAAGCTGCAGGCTGGCGTATTGAACCACCAGTATCGGAACCAAGTGAGAATAAGACTTCTCCTGCAGCAACCGCCGCTGCCGAACCACCACTGGATCCCCCTGGAACACGATCAAGATCCCATGGGTTTTTCACTACCTTGAATCCAGAGTTTTCATTGGATGAGCCCATTGCAAATTCGTCCATATTAAGCTTTCCAACCGTAACCGTTTGAGCTTTTTGGAGCTTTTGGACAACTGTCGCATCATAGATTGGATCAAAGTTTTCAAGAATTTTACTTGCAGCCGTTGTCCGAAGACCTTTTGTGACGATATTGTCTTTAACACCAATCGGCATACCGAATAATAGACCTAACTCATCACTGTTTCCAAGTGCTTCATCTATTTGCTTAGCGGATTCTCTTGCATCGTCTTCGTTTAATGTTAAAAAAGCTTGCACCTTATCATCAACCGCATTTATTCTTTTAAATGATTCATCAACCAGGTCCGATACTGTAATTTCTTTTTTATGTAAAAGTGAATGTAATTCTGAGACTTTATGATCAAAAAGTGACAACTTTTCTCCCCCCTTTATTCAATGATAGATGGTACACGGAATTGACCATCCTTAGTATCCGGTGCATTTTTCAATACCTCTTCGACAGGTAATCCTTCTTTTGCGATATCTTCACGCATTACATTTTTCACGGAAAGAACATGTGAAGTCGGCTCCACATTTTCTGTATCTAATTCATTTAGTTGCTCAGCAAACGAAATAATCCCATCTAATTGTTGTTGGAACATCTTTGCTTCGTCCTCTGTCACGGCTAATCGTGCTAAATTTGCAACATGTTTTACTTCCTCAATCGAAATCCTCGACATTTCCCTTCACCTCCACCGTCCATGCAATATACTGATAATATCAAAAATTAGTCTGTTTCGGCAACATTTCCCCCCTTCATTCTACCCGAATTCGACAAGAAAGATTGCGTAAAATCCTGTTAGGCAGATTATTTTTCTTTTAGATGGGGAATTTGTTATAGTAATATTGCAATTATTGGATGTGGAGGGATAGAAATGGAAAGAATTACTTCTGTTGAACAGTTTAATGAGATTATTCAATCCGAGGGGGCAATTGTAAAATTTGATACAACATGGTGTCCAGATTGCCGACGCCTAGAAGCGTTCATCGGTGAGATTCTTGAAACTCATAACAGTGTTCCTTGGTACACCATCGACAAGGACGAGTTCCCTGAAATCGCTGAAAAATATGATGTCATGGGAATTCCAAGTCTTCTTTATTATAAAGGCGGAGAAAAGCTCGGTCACTTACACAGTGCAAACGCAAAAACTCCTGAGCAAGTAAATGAGTATCTTGAAGGATTAGGAATCTAAACACCTTTGAAGGCAGTTACCAGCAAATAGCAGTAACAGCCTTCTTTTTATGCTTTCTTCAGAAAAAGGCTATATATTTGTTATTTTTCAGAAATACTGAGAAAATGGGCAGTATAAATTAATTTATAAAAATAGGAGAATCAGTATGAACGTAAAAATTAATCGTAATGCAGCAAAAACAATGAAGCAAATGCTTGAGAGTGAAGAAGCGGAAGGAAAAATGCTTCGTGTCGTGATCACAGAACATCATGGAAACCATGCACACTATGCCCTTCAATTCGATAACCCAACAGAACATGACGAAATTGTTAAAACCGATAAAGATGTTGAGGTCCTACTTGATACGAGGGATGCGGAATTTTTAGATGGCATTTGGATCCAATTCTTCTACGTTCCCGAGGAACAATTTGTGATCACAAACCCGAAAAAAGGTCATCACCATCACTGAAAATAAACTACGCCCTCTCGGATCGATGAGAGGGCGTTTCTTTTACAGCATTTCTGAAGTTGTTTTTGCTTGCATGTGAAGAATGAGGTAGTCTGGGCCACCTGCTTTGGAATCAGTTCCAGACATATTGAAGCCACCAAATGGTTGATAGCCAACTATTGCACCTGTACATCCACGGTTAAAGTAAAGATTACCGACGTGGAAGTCTTCTTTTGCTTTTTCGATATTCGCACGGTTATTAGAAATAACTGCACCTGTTAATCCGTACTCAGTGTTATTGGCAATGTCGATTGCATGGTCAAAGTCGCGAGCTTTACTGAACGCCACAACAGGACCAAAGATTTCTTCTTTCATGATGCGTGCGTCCTCCGCAACATCAGCAAAGATTGTTGGTTGGATGAACCAACCTTTGGAGTCGTCACCTTCTCCACCATGAAGAAGTTTTCCTTCCTTCTTCCCAATCTCAACATAGCTAATAATCTTGTCATATGCACCCTGATCATTAACAGGTCCCATAAATGTTGCCTTTTGTGTAGGGTCACCTACAGTTAATTCTTTTGTTAATTCAACAGCACGGTTTAGAACCTCATCATAAACATCTTCTACTACAACTGCACGGGAACAGGCAGAACATTTTTGTCCAGTGAATCCAAATGCAGATGCAACAATTGATTTAGCTGCTAATTCCAAATCGGCTTCTTTATCAACAACAATTGTGTCTTTACCGCCCATCTCCGCAATGACACGCTTTAACCAGATTTGACCTTCATTTAATTTGGAAGCACGCTCGTAGATTCGCAGACCAACATCTCGTGAACCTGTAAAACTAATAAAACGAGTTTTCGCGTGATCTACTAAATAGTCACCTACCTTAGAACCGCTACCCGGGATGTAGTTAACAACCCCTGCTGGTAGACCCGCTTCTTCAAGAACTTCCATGAATTTTGCAGCAATTACTGGTGTTGTACTAGCTGGTTTTAATAATACGGTGTTCCCCGAAACTAAAGCAGCTGTCGTCATGCCTGCCATGATCGCAAACGCGAAGTTCCAAGGCGAAATGACAACCCCAACACCTAATGGGATGTAAGAAAAGCGATTATGTTCAATTGGACGGCTTTCTACAGGAATTCCATCCTTTAATTTTAACATTTGACGTCCATAATATTCCATAAAGTCAATCGCTTCAGCGGTATCTGCATCCGCTTCATTCCATGGCTTACCTGCTTCTTTTACGAGAATAGCAGAAAACTCATGCTTGCGGCGGCGAACAATCGCTGCAGATTTAAAAAGAATATTAGCACGCATTTCTGAGCTTGATTTTCTCCATGTTTGGAAGGTTTCATATGCAACCTGCATGGCCTTTTCGGCTAACTCACGGTTAGCTTTTGAAACACGGCCGATTACTTCTTCCTTGTTTGAAGGGTTAACAGAGACGATTTTATCTTCGGTTGAGATGCGTTCACCACCAATGATTAGGTCATAATCATTGCCTAAATAAGCTTCAACAGTTTTCAGGCCGGCCTCAAACGCTTTCTTATTCTCTTCAATTGAAAAATCCGTAAATGGTTCATGTTTATATGGTACTACCATTCTACTACGCCTCCCTTTGTCTTCACTCAAATGCGCCTTGGCGTATTGCGCCCGATTTTTTAGGCCCACACGATGTGGGTCACAAAGACGTTACCACAGGATGTGGCGTTCTTAGTCTTTGATCTTAAGCTCGAAAATTTCCTTTGAAAAATCGTGGCATCCGCCGGGGCATTAACTTTATACAGCAAAAGTTTGAACTTCTGCTGTATAAAGTTAAACGTGACAATACCATTCTACTAAAATGAAGCGCTTTCATCAAATAAAAAATATTTGTCGTAATATTCTGCACCTTCTATCTCCAAAAAACAAGACCTACCGCAAATGGGTAGATCTTGTTTTTCCAGTTTAATTATAGACATGTACCGTTGGTTCGCTTTCACCTGCATCCCGTACGATGACACTTTCCGCACCACTTTCCGATTCTATATAAACCTGAAGTGAAATATAGTTATCAAAATGCTCCATAATTAAGCCCGTTACATATTGGGTAAAGCCGATTACCTCGGCTTTACCATAGAATTGCATTGGAATGGTTAACGTTAATTCCTGTAATTCATCGTTCTTGTAGAAGCCTTTTCCGACAACTGCTGTGAAGTTCGGGAAAAAATCCGCAATCGCATCAGAAAAGTTTTGTACCATTAACGAATCCTCACGATTATTGTTTTTTGCCTCGGTTGATGGGAAGAAAAAATACTTTTCATTGACGGTATCCCACTTTCCGATTTTGGAGGAGTTCGCATCTACCTTTGCCTTCATTATAAAGTTCCCCGGAGCAACAGAGCTGGCTGCCTGCTGTTTAAATAAAGCAACAACAATAGGAAGATCACGAATACTTGTATATTCTTTCTGGGTTCTAATTCGGTTGATGATTTCCTCGGCTGCTATTTTGCCTTCTCTCTCGATATCAGCATCGGAAATTGCTACATCCCTTGGATAGCCACCCATCGAAGCAGGAAGATTATAATAGTGATGGGTGTTCATGCCTATTCCAATGACAATCCCTCCAACCTCTAACTTATCCTCATTATTTTTAATTAAATAATTCTGCTCAGTAATCGCCCCAATATAAATCGGGCTCTTTTGCATTGCAGCTTCATATCCTGGATCCTCTTTTGAGGTATCAAAAACCGGATTTAATCCTTCATTCGGCAATTCTTTTTTTGCTTTCTTTTCTGCTTCATACGCCGTTTGTTGAGCATCGGATCTTTTTCGCTTTAACCAGTCTTGAATCGTATTTTTTTCTAAATGCTGACCTTCCTGGAAAAAGTATTTATTCGACGGAAATGAATCCTGAGCGATTCGCATCAATCCCGTCTCAAATTCATCAATATCCAAACGGTTATTAATGTAAGCTGAGACAATCCCCCTTGCTTTTCCTGTTTTATAAGGAATAACCGCTTTATAATAGGAATCTGAAATATTATATCTAGGTATGATCGCTTTTTCCGCTTTTTTATCTGAATCCTGAACAACTTCTGTCTCTGTGCCAAATTTCGGGGCACATCCAGATAAAAGCAGCAACAACGCCAAACCTAGAATGTATAGGTTTCTCAAGTTCGAACACCTCTTATTTCCTTAGTTCTTGTACCAGTCTATCCTCATCCCAAATCTCTATTTGCAAATCTTGCGCTTTTGTTAGCTTCGAGCCCGCTGCTTCACCTGCAACTAGAAGGTCTGTGCTTTTACTTACACTTCCTGTAACTTTTCCCCCAAGAGCCTCAATCTCAGCCTTTGCATCATTTCTAGTTAGTTTCTCAAGCTTACCTGTTAGAACGATGGTTTTTCCGGCAAAGTAGGAATCACTATCCTTCACTGATACAAGCTTGGGGCCCTTATACTCCATATTTATCCCATATTCACGCAGTTCAATTAAAAGGTCATGAACCCCCGGTTGCTCGAAATAGGTAACGACCGCATCCGCCATTTTCTCACCGATTTCATTAATTTCCGTTAGTTCTTCTCTAGTCGTAACTTGTAGCTTCTCCATGGTTTCAAAATATTGTGCCAGTGTCTTTGCAGCCTTTGCCCCCACATGGCGAATACCTAATCCAAATAAAAGCTTTTCCAAGGAATTCGATTTGGATGCCTCAATGGCAGTGAGCAAATTATCTACTGATTTTTCACCCATTCGCTCAAGTTGGATGAGCTGTTCATGCGTCAATGTGTAAATATCGGCAACATCGGTGATCAGTTTTTCATCAAATAATTGTGAAATAACCTTTTCTCCGAGGCCGTCAATATTCATCGCATTACGAGAAACGAAATGAATCAACCCTTCCCTAATCTGTGCAGGGCATTTCGGGTTGATACAGCGTAAGGCTACCTCCCCGTCTAAGCGGACCAAATCACTGTCACATTCAGGACAATGTGTCGGCATAAAGAACTCTGTCTCTTCGCCGCTCCGTTTTTCAACGAGAACATTCACAACTTCGGGAATAATGTCTCCCGCCTTTTTCACAACAACCGAATCTCCAATTCGAATATCCTTTTCACGGATTAAATCCTCATTATGAAGGGATGCCCGCTGAACGGTTGTACCCGCAACACGAACTGGATTAAGAATAGCTGTTGGCGTAATGACTCCGGTTCTTCCGACACTTAGCTCGATATCAATCAGCTTTGTAACAACCTCTTCTGCCGGGAACTTGAAAGCAATCGCCCAACGCGGGCTTTTTGCTGTAAAACCAAGCTCATCCTGTTGGTCGAATGAATCAACCTTTATCACAATTCCATCAATATCATACCCAAGCGATGGACGTTTTTCTGTCCATTCCTTTATATAATCAAGGACTTCCTCAATGGTTGGACATTTTCTGCGTTCATGGTTTGTTTTAAACCCTACTTCATCCAACATATCAAGGCCTTCACTATGTGAATCAACATCCAAATTCGTCGTATCAGCAATCGCATATAAAAAGATATCAAGATTGCGGCTTGCAGCAATCTTCGGGTCGAGCTGCCTTAATGAACCAGCTGCTGCGTTCCGTGGATTTGCAAATGGCTCTTCCTCATTCTTAAGTCTTGCGGCATTTAGCTTTTCGAATGATTTCCTTGGCATAAACGCTTCCCCGCGCACCTCGATATCAAGTGCCTTCTTTAGACGAAGTGGAATGGAACGAATGGTCTTTAAGTTAACGGTAATATCTTCTCCGATCTCACCATCACCACGTGTTGAGCCTAGTGCAAAACGCCCTTGCTCAAAGCGAAGTGACACAGCAAGACCATCGATCTTTAGCTCGCACACATAGGATATCGAATCACCAACCGCCTGTCTGGCACGGCGGTCAAAATCACGCAAATCCTGCTCATTGAAAGCATTTCCTAGGCTTAGCATGGGAATTTGGTGTTCAACCTTTTGAAAGGATTCAAGAACCTGCCCACCGACCCGGACAGTAGGGGAATCCTCCGTTTTTAATTCCGGGAAATCCTCCTCAAGCTGGATCAACTTCCGCATTAAACGATCATATTCTGCATCCGGTACAGACGGCTTATCCAACACATGGTATTCATAATTGTACTGATTTAAAAGCTCATGAAGTTCATGAACTCTCTCTTGTGCTGCCTCTTTGTCCATACATCCAACCCTCTCTTTCTTAATAGTTCTTAGTGATTGGAGCAAATTTTGCAAGCAATCGCTTGATTCCGGTTGGACTAGGGAATGCAATATCCAGTTCCTTCGATTCCCCTTCTCCTTTTACACTAACAACCGTACCAATTCCCCATTTTTTATGCTCTGCCTTATCGCCAACCTTCCAGCCAATTTCATCTCCACCAGTTGACTGTGCAATTGGTTTTGAGAAGACTCTTCGTTCAGGTTGTCTTGAAGGTGAAGAGGATGAAGAAAACGGAGTTCGCATTTGCTGTCTGCGCTGTTCACCCAAATCCTCAAGAAGCTCTTCTGGAATTTCCGCAATAAATCGCGACACCGGATTCATTGAAGTCCTGCCATATAGAGTTCTCATTTGAGCATTCGATATATAGAGCTCTTCCTCTGCCCTAGTAATTCCCACATAAGCAAGCCGGCGTTCTTCCTCCATTTCGGCCTCTTCCATAAGAGAACGACTATGCGGGAAGACGCCTTCTTCCATTCCCATCAAAAAGACGACAGGGAACTCAAGTCCCTTTGCGGAGTGCAAGGTCATTAGGACAACTGCATTATGTTTATCATTTTCATCTTCTTCAAGCTTATCAATGTCTGCTACCAATGCTAAATCTGTTAAGAAAGCAACCAGACTTTTATCATCGTTAGCCTTCTCAAAGTTTTGCGTAACAGATAAAAATTCTTCGATGTTTTCGAGTCGACTTTGAGATTCAAGTGTTTTTTCAGTCTTTAATGCTTCTAGGTAACCGGTTTTCTCTAATACATTCTCGACCAATTCAGTAACCGATAAATACTCCTGCATTTGGTCCCAATTGTTGATTAAATCCCGAAACTCTCGCAACGAATTGGTTATTTTCGCACTTAAACCTATTTGCTCAACCTCCTGCAAGGCCTGGAATATTGAAAGGTCTTGTGCATTCGCATAGTTTGCAATTTTATCAATGGAGGTCGCACCAATCCCACGCTTCGGCACATTAACAATTCTCGTTAAACTAATATCATCGTCTGGATTGGCAATCACACGCAAGTACGCCAAAATATCCTTGATTTCTTTACGGTCATAGAACTTAATGCCACCGACAATTTGGTAGTTGATATTGGATTTGAGTAAAACTTCCTCCATTACACGGGATTGTGCATTGGTACGGTATAAAATCGCGATATCTTTATAGGAACGTTTTCCACCATCTACGAGTTCGCGTATTTTTCCAGCCACGAATTGTGATTCTCCAGACTCGCTGTCAGCACGGTAATAGAAGATTTTATTCCCCTCATCATTTTCCGTCCAAAGATTTTTTGCTTTACGATTCATATTGTTTTGGATGACTTGATTTGCCGCCTTTAGGATTCGCCCAGTAGAACGGTAATTTTGTTCAAGAAGAATCGCCTTAGCATTCTTATAGTCTTTTTCAAATGAAAGGATATTGGCGATATCAGCCCCGCGCCAACGATAGATGGACTGATCGGAATCCCCTACAACACATAAATTCTTAAATCGCGATGCAAGGAGCTTAACCAAGATATACTGTGCACGGTTTGTATCCTGATACTCGTCCACATGGATATATTGAAACTTGCGTTGATAGAATTCCAGCACCTCAGGAACCCTTCTGAATAGCTGAATCGTAGTCATTATGAGATCATCAAAATCGAGCGCCTGGTTTTTGCGAAGTCGTTTTTGATACAACTTATAGACATCACTTACAATTTGCTCATACATGCCACCCGCTGTTTTTTCATAGTCCTCAGGTGTTTGTAATTCATTTTTCGCACTACTAATGGATCCAAGAATCGAACGTGGATCAAATTTCTTCGGATCTATATTTTTCTCTTTTAAAATATTTTTGATAACCGAAAGCTGGTCGGTTGTATCCAAAATGGAAAAATTACGGCTGAACCCCATGCGATCAATATCTCTTCGTAAAATTCGAACACACATGGAGTGGAACGTTGAAATCCAAACATCTTCAGCCGCTCCTCCAAGTATTGCTTGAACACGCTCCTTCATTTCTCGAGCTGCCTTGTTTGTGAAGGTGATCGCCAAAATATTCCATGGTGCAATTTCCTTTTCCACCATTAAATAAGCGATACGGTGTGTCAGAACTCGAGTCTTTCCACTACCCGCTCCTGCCATAATTAAGAGTGGACCATCTGTGGCTTTTACCGCTTCTTGTTGTTGTTCGTTTAATCCCGATAACAATTTATTGCTGATAAATTGCAATTTTTTCACCGTCCTATTTCAATACAGAATGTATGTTCTATTTTATATGATTTTTTGATAAATTTCAATCTTATCCCTTAACAGCTTGTACAGTTTTTAATGCTGCTCCAATGTCTTCATAAATAATATTTCCAACTACAACAGTATCTGCCAGCTCTGACATTTCTTTTGCCTGCTCAGCTGACTCGATTCCACCGCCATAAAACAGTTTTGTTGTTTGCAGGTTGTTTTTTACCGCCTCGACGATTTCCTTCTCGCCATAGGTCCCGCTATATTCTAAATAAAAGATCGGTAGCGAAAACATTTTCTCTGCCAATGTAGCATAGGCCACGATATCATCCTTACTCAAAAAGGTATTGGCACCAGTCAACTTTGCTGCCTTGCAATCTTCATTAAGGATGCAATAACCCTGCATAATCATCTCATCCCAATTCATAACTTCCCCATATTCCTTAACCGCTTCATGGTGCAGGCCTATCATCCATCTAGTGTCACAGCTATTTAAAACGGTTGGAATAAAATATAAATCAAAGCCAGGTGTGACTGACTCTATATTTGAAATTTCTAAAACAACAGGTACAGTATAGCGGCGGATAAGAGCCATTAAGTGAAGGACATTGTCCAGTGTGACCCCATCCGTTCCGCCAACAATAATCGCATCTGTACCAGACTCACAAATTGCATCTAAATGTTCATCGCTGATTTCCTTATTCGGATCCAGCTTAAAAACGTGTCTCCATTCTCTAAAATCGTACATGAAGATCCTCCATTCATCATTCCATTCCTCCATTATACCAAAACTACACGCATCTATTAATACCTAGGTAGATTTCATACTATTTCTACTTTCTCTTTTTAACACTTTCCGCATAGAAAAAAAGCCGAAACCCCAAGGTTCCGACTTTCCCTCCATTCAAATGCGCCTTGGCGTATTTGCGCCCAGATTTTTTCGAGCGCGCTCGAAAACTTTCCTTTAAAAGTCTGTGGCATCCGCCGGAGGCTTAACTTTATTTAGCATGGGCTGTACCCAGGCTGAATAAAGTTATTGTTTTTCTGTTTCTTTTACACGGTCGAGCGCCATTTGGTAGGCATCGTTCCCGTAGTTCAAGCAACGCTTTACACGTGAAATCGTTGCTGTACTTGCTCCTGTTTCCGTTTCAATCTTATGGTATGTGTTACCCTCTTGAAGCATTCTTGCAACTTCAAGGCGTTGGGCCAATGACTGAATTTCGTTTACTGTACATAAATCGTCAAAGAATCGATAGCACTCCTCAAGGTCGTTGAGTGAAAGGACTGCATTAAATAATTGATCAAGTTCTTTCCCACGTAATTTATCAATTTGCATATAGATAGTATCTCCCTTTTTAAGATCTAATTTCCAAACGAAACAGCGCCTGCGATTCCTGGTGATGTCGGAATAATATTAATCCATGTTTTTCCTGGCACAAATCCGACTTCTTCCCCATCCGCAAATGGAACAATTCGTCCGTCGACATTTCTCCATTCAATTTCCTGCGCTTTACCTTTTTGAAGTAAATAACCTTTTCCTCCAGATGCCACATCAATTTCACGTCTGCCATAATCATCAATTAAGCGATGATTCATTTCAACGATAAGCACATTATCAAGCAGAACCGGTGTATTCGTTTCTCGGTCTACGGTTTGATCGCCACCGCTATAACGCTCATACTTTTCTTTATCTTGATTATAGTCATAGACCGCAGCAAAAGTATCTCTTGATGAATAGGACACTCTAACATGTTCAGCCAATGTTCCTTCAATTCCATCTACATCGTCTTCGGTTAAAAAGACAAAGCTTGGCACTTCTTCATTCATTGAATATCCCTGTTTATCTGCTCCTTTTACGATATTTTCGAATGAAATATACGAGTTATGTGGAGCAACGTTATGGTCAGCCCTCCAAAATAAAGTGCCATCATAAACCATTCCATTTATGTTGTCTATCTTGCCGCTGTTTAAAATCTGCTGAGCCTCGGGGCTCCACCCATGTGCTACATATAGGGCATCAAAGCCTTTGCTCAACTCAATATAATAATCTCTCGCACTACGAACAGGTCCAATAATCTCTGGTTTCTCACTTTGGAACACAGCAAGGAAGCGTGTAACATCTCCCTCAGCTAACACTTCATACACAACATCGGCCATGTGTAAACCTGATTGTGGACGTGCTTGTGGATGATTGTTAACCATTACGGCAAATGGACGATTGTTTACATCTTCATTTGTTCCAATCCCTGTTAGTGGGAAAACATGCTCAAACTTTGGTTCTTCTTTTGCAACCGGCTCAGTCTGTTTTGGCTCATGCTCATCCTGCTGTTTCGCTGCCTCTTCTTTATTACTACAAGCTGCTGAAAGAAGTAATAGGAAAATTCCTAGAATGTATAAAGTCTTTTTCATAATCGAGCACACAACCTTTTTTAAAATATATACAATGCGCCTTCATGATAAAATCAAATACGTCTGTGGCGTATTTGCGCCCGATTTTTTAGGCCCACACGAGGTGGGTCACAAAGACGTTGCCACAGGACGTGGCGTTCTTAGTCTTTGATTCCTATGCTCGAAAAACTTCCTTTGAAAAATCGTGGCATCCGCCGGAGGCTTTAACTTTATTCAGTCAAAGTTTGAACCCCGACGCAAGTTGTATACTCTACATTCATCCCACCACTTATTGAAGTGGGGGACTTCTGCTGAATAAGTTAAATCCTTTTATATTTTAACGCATTATTGACGGAAAGAGTACCATTTTATTCATGACATCATAAATCCCTTGAGGTGTAATGCGAATATATGGCAGATGTGTAGACGACAAAAACGTCAATGTATAGATTGGATCACTGTGATTATACCCGCGTTCCCGCACTAAACGAACCAATTCCTTCTCAAGCGAGCTTAATTCCACCACAGATTTAGACGATGTCACTCCACCTATGTCTAATGGAATTTCATGTAATATGTTACCACTTTCGGCTAAGACAATACCACCGCCAATTTCTTTCATCCGATTAAAGGCAAGCATCATATCCATTTTATTTTTTCCAATTAATACAAAATCACCCGTATTAGAAAAAGAACTTGCAAAACCTGAGATACGGTTAGCAAAACCCTTTACAATCGTATTAACCCGCCATTTTCCATCCCTGTCCACTAACATCAGGAAGCTCTCTTCATGTTCCATCGACAGCGTATCATAGGATGCATCGATTGATATCGAATAGGGCTTCATAATCACTGCATTTTCCATCTTCATCCCGAATGGCATTGAAAACTGGAGGTCATCTAGTGTTAATTCCCAGTTTATTGCTAGATTTGAAAAACCTTGGCTCTTCCATGGGAATTCCGGAAATGCATTCTGGTCTTTACTATCCCGCTTCACCCAAACCCCTTTAGCAAGAACAGATTCAGGTGTCGGATTGTCTTTTGCGGATAAAATATTTAGGTCTGCAATTCTTCCAGTTGCAATCATACCATGGAGATTCTCCATATTGTAATGTCTTGCCACATTAATCGTTGCCATATTATACGCATCGATGATTGGTACGCCTTTTTCAATGGCAATTTTGATCATGTTATCGATGATTCCCTGCTCATAAAACGCCGGTGGTGAACCATCGGTAGTAAAGATGAAATTATCATACTGATCAATGCCTATTTCATGAATTTCGTCTAACATTTTTGGCAAGTCCGGACGAATCGATGAGTATCTTAGCGGGGTTGTGTAACCTTGAAGCAGACGATTTAATACATCTGTTCCGGTCATGGATTCATGATCACTATCGGCACCTAATAGCATCAATTTTGCTAATGTTTTTTCCGAAGCTCCAGGAAAGTGTCCCTCTACCTTTTTACCAATCCTCTTCGTTTCTTGAATCCAATGAAGCATAAGGTCATCGCCATCAAGCAGCTTTGGCCAACCTGTCAATTCTCCACCTTGAACAACCGAATCATGCTCAATCCAGCTTAGTACATTTCCGTTTGAAAAAGCTTGTTCCTCATGGTGAATTTCAGTCTGGGGGTCGTATCTGCACCACCAGTACATCGTTACCGGAAGTTTCTTCATTTCTTCCAGAAAAGAAAACGCTTTCTTTTTTGTCGTTTGTAATGCAAGTACTAAGTTATCATTGATGATTGTTGTCGTCCCTGTTTGCGATGCATATTGAGCAAATGAGTGGGGATTATATAAATGAAAAGAATGTGCATGAGGTTCAATATAACCCGGCACAACAAATTTCCCATCACACTCTACAATTTCACAATCGGAGAGTTTTGATGGCAACTGCTGGCCAACATACACAATGCGATCTTGGTAAATCCAGATATGTGCGTTAATCCATTTTTTTAACATTTGATTTAAGTATGTTACATTTTTTAATAGAATCGTTGGTGACTTTTTTCCATCTATAACAGCAACATGTTCTCGAAGTTGCTTATTTTTCCAACGGTATCGCTGCCCAACCATTAATCATCTCTCCAATCATTGAATCAAATACGCCTAGGCGTATTTGCGCCCGATTTTTTTAGGCCCACACGATGTGGGTCACAAAGACGTTGCCACAGGATGTGGCGTTCTTAGTCTNAGCTCGAAAAATTTCCTCTGAAAAATCGTGGCATCCGCCGGCGGCATGAACTTTATTCAGCTGAAGTTTGATTTCTGCTGAATAAAGTTCAGCTTCATGGAAGCGCTTTACATTATCGTACCATATTAATCGATTTAATGCATTAAAGAGTTTGTGAAAATTTGTAAAACTTTTGTAAAGTTTTTTGAATGGAGGTAGTAGTATGTTGAAACCAAATATTGGGCTTATTAATGCATTTGTCCGAATTACCTGCGGATTTACGATGCTTGCATGGGCAACATCGAAAATGGTGAAACGCCCTTGGCGCGAAAGCTTTATTGTGGTCGCAATGCTTGGAGGAATGAAGGTAGCTGAAGGGATTACTCGTTTTTGTCCGCTCACAGCTCTCTTTTATGAATATTGTGAAAGAAAACAAGAGGAGCCAGAACCGCAAAAACAGCTCCCTCCTGTAAATCCATCATAAAATGAAGGTAAGAGGTCGATCCTCTTACCTCTTTTTAATCGGTTTTAGCTGAATTGCGCTTTATTTTTGGGAATTGCGCTTTATTTTCCGTAATTGCGCTTTAACTGTGAAGAATTGTGCGTTATTTACAGGAATAGCGTTTTAAACTGTGATAATTGCGTTATAAGATATGGCCTTATTCCCAATATCCTTACGGTAAAACAAATTGGCACACTGGATTTTTTCCGCCTCTTGGTAGACAGCGTTCTGCGCATCTTCAAGGCTTTCGCCGCTTGCTACAACTGTTAAAACCCTCCCGCCATTCGTAACAAGTTGGTCATTTACCATATCTGTTCCGGCATGGAACACGGTTATTTGTTCATTTAGGTTGTTTAGTCCTTCGATGACTGCCCCATTTTCATAGCTTTCTGGATAGCCTTTTGAAGCAAGCACAACACCAAGAGCTGCTTTGTTAGACCACTCGAGGGTAATCTCCTTTTGATCAAGCAATCCTTCAATAACTTCGATAAAATCAGACTCTAATCGTGGTAAAACGACCTGTGTTTCAGGGTCACCAAAACGTGCATTGTATTCAATTACCTTTGGTCCATTCGTGGTTAAAATTAAACCGGCATAAAGGATACCAGTGAAGTCTCTTCCTTCAAGTTCCATCGCTTTTACCGTTGGATTGATGATGGTTTCAATTGCTGTTTGAACAACTTCCTCTGAAATTTGCGGAACTGGGGAATAGGCGCCCATTCCTCCAGTGTTAGGGCCTTCATCATTGTCGAAAGCACGCTTATGGTCCTGTGAAATGACCATGGGATAGGCTTTTTTTCCGTCGACAAAAGCCATTAATGAAAATTCTTCCCCTTCTAGAAACTCTTCAATCACAACCTGAGCGCTTGCTTCGCCAAATTTGTTCGCCTCAAGCATGTCATAAACACTTGATAAGGCTTCATCCAAGGTAAGCGCAACTGTCACCCCTTTACCGGCAGCGAGCCCATCTGCTTTGATGACAATTGGGGCACCTTTTGCCAGGATATATTGTTTGGCTTCTTCATAGGATATGAATGTTTCATATTCTGCAGTTGGAATATTGTATTTGATCATAATTTCCTTCGCATACGATTTGCTGCCTTCCAGGAGTGCAGCTTCCTTTGTTGGTCCAAAAATCGCCAAGCCCTCTTCCTTGAATCGATTGACAATCCCATTGATTAACGGAACCTCCGGACCAACAAGGGTAAGGTCGATTTGCTCTTTCTTTACAAACCCAATTAGACGGTCAAAATCATTTTCATCGATGTTGACTAATGTTGCGATATCCTGCATACCTGGATTACCTGGTGCAGCATAAACTGTGTCTACTTTTGGACTTTGGGAAACCTTCCAGACAAGCGTATGTTCACGACCACCGCGACCAACGATTAGTACCTTCATTTACTCACCCCATTATTAGAAAAGCGCAAGGCGCTCAGCTTTAGGCGACAAGCATAAGACGAGCGCTGACAGAAGGCGCATTTTACCTTCCGAAGCGATCGGCTTTTGACCTCGAGCCGATGGCGCCTGGAGCTAGACACTGTAATTGTATTAATGTTTAAAATGACGTACGCCTGTAAAGACCATGGCGATTCCGTATTCGTCGGCTTTTTGAATGGATTCTTCGTCACGAATCGATCCGCCGGGTTGAATGATGGCGGTGATGCCTGCTTTTGCTGCGGTCTCTACGGTGTCACCCATTGGGAAGAAGGCATCTGATGCAAGTGCTGAACCTGTTGCCTTTTCACCTGCTTGATTAATCGCAATATTCGCTGACCCGACACGGTTCATTTGGCCTGCACCAATTCCAATTGTCATATCATCTTTTGCTAACACAATCGCATTTGATTTTACATGTTTGACAACTTTCCAGCCAAGCTTTAAATCCGCCCACTCTTGCTCAGTTGGTTCACGTTTAGTAGGAACGGAAATCGTTGCTTCATCAAAGCCATATGCATCTTCATCCTGGACTAGCAAGCCACCCCGAACAGATACAAGCTTCTTCTGGGCCTTCCTATCATCAGAAAAATCAACTGTGAGTAAACGTAAATTTTTCTTGGAAGAGAGAATCTCAAAAGCTTCCTTGCTAAAGGATGGGGCAATAATAATTTCAAGGAAAATTTCGCGCATTTTATGGGCTGTTTGTGCGTCAACTTCACGGTTAACGGCAATAATTCCGCCAAAAATAGAAGTAGAATCTGCCTCATATGCTTTTTGATAGGCTTCCTCTAAACTATCTCCAACCCCGACACCACAAGGGTTCATATGTTTTACTGCTACTGCTGCTGGATCTTTGAATTCTTTCACGATTTGAAGGGCAGCATCGGCATCATTAATATTATTGTAAGATAATTCTTTTCCGTGTAATTGCGTTGCTGAAGCAATCGATAAATTCGTACCTAATGGCTTTTTATAAAATGCTGCTTTTTGATGTGGATTTTCTCCATAACGAAGGTCTTGCTTCTTCTCATACGTAACCGTTAAGGATTCAGGGCTTTCCTCACCCGCTGCATCTGTTAAAAATTCAGCGATAACTGCATCATAAGCAGCAGTATGACGGAATACCTTTGCCCCTAGGCGAAGCTTTGTTCGTGCTGCGACTTCACCCTTTTCAGCAACCTCTGCCAACACTGTATCGTAATCCTGTGGGTCAACAACAACAGTTACATACTTGTGGTTTTTAGCGGCAGATCGAAGCATGGAAGGCCCGCCAATATCGATATTTTCAATCGCATCCGCAAACTGAACGTCCGGTTTTGCAATCGTTTGTTGGAATGGATATAGATTTACAACAACTAAGTCAATTGGCGTAATATTGTGCTCTTTAAGCTGATTCACATGTTCTACATTTTCTCGAACAGCCAGAAGTCCGCCGTGAATATTTGGATGAAGAGTTTTTACACGCCCGTCCATGATTTCAGGAAAGCCTGTAACCTCCGAAATTCCGATCACAGTAAGCCCGGCTTCCTCAAGAGCACGTTTTGTACCGCCCGTTGAAATGACCTCAACTCCATTTTCAATTAAACCTTTCACAAATGGAATCAAGCCCTGTTTATCTGAAACACTGACAAGTGCACGTTTGATTGTCACGTTAATCGCTCCCTACTAGATTTTTACTCTTCGATGCTACAAGTGACTGCAGGATCTGCGGATAAAACTCATGTTCGATTTGATGTACTTTTTCTTCGATGCATTCTAACGTATCTCCTGGTTCGATTGCTAACTCCCGCCGTGCAATGATTGGTCCCGTGTCCATTCCCTCATCAACATAATGAATGGTAACTCCGGTCATGTCGACACCGGCTCGAAAGGCCTGACCAATCGCATCCTTACCCGGAAATGCTGGCAGTAATGATGGATGGATGTTCACAATTTTAGTACGATACGCCTTTAAAAGGGTAATGCCGATTAATCTCATATACCCAGCTAACACTATTAATTCTACATTTTTCGCTCGTAGTCGGTCTACAATTTCCGCCTCAAAAAAAGATTTTTCTGGATATTCCTTCGGTGAAAAAACAAAGGTCTCCACCCATTCCTTTGAAGCGCGCTCGATCACCTTCGCACCAGGCTTATCACAGACTAATAATTCGATTTCCGCCGCAAGTCTTCCTTCTTTAATCGAATCAACAATTGCTTGAAAGTTTGTGCCGCTGCCTGATGCAAAAACCGCAATTTTTTTCATACAAGTGCTCCTCCACCGAAGGTTACACCATTTCCGTCTTTGATACGTCCAATTATATATGCCTTTTCTCCTTGAGCTTCAAGAAGCTGAATCACATCATGCAGGATGGTTTCATCAATGGCAAGGACCATTCCGATTCCCATATTAAAAATATTGAACATTTCTTTACGGTCAAGGTTTCCGGTCTTTTGAAGAAGATCAAAAATTGCTGGAATTGGCCATGATCCATAATCAATTTCCGCACCTACACCGTCTGGCAGCATACGGGGAATATTTTCAACAAAGCCCCCGCCTGTAATATGGGACATTCCCTTAATTTCAAATTTATCCATTGTTTTAAGCAAGGATTTCACATAAATTTTAGTAGGCTGTAGAAGCTCTTCACCTAATGGACGGTCAATTTCACCATAAATTTCATTAAGATCTAACTTGCCATCCTCAAGCAGCACCTTACGTACAAGGGAATAGCCATTACTGTGAATTCCACTGGAGGAAAGACCAATTAGAACATCTCCAGGCTTAATGGAAGCTCCTGTTACAAGCTTTGATTTTTCAGCAACACCTACTGAAAAACCGGCAAGATCATATTCATCCTCACTATACATTCCCGGCATTTCAGCTGTCTCACCGCCAATTAATGCACAACCTGCTTGTTCACAGCCATCTGCAATCCCTTTTACAATCTGCTCGATTTTTTCGGGCTGTGCTTTCCCACATGCAATATAATCTAAAAAGTATAAAGGCTCAGCGCCTTGAACCACAATATCGTTCACACACATTGCAACTGCGTCGATTCCAATCGTGTCGTGCTTATCCATCATAAAAGCCAACATGAGCTTCGTGCCAACACCGTCCGTACCCGAAACCAATACAGGCTCTTTCACATTGACCTTTGAAAGGTCAAACATGCCGCCAAAGCTTCCAAGTCCGCCCATTACCTCTGGGCGAATGGTTTTTGATACATGCTTTTTCATTCTGGAAACAGCCTCATAGCCTGCCTCAATGTCTACTCCTGCTTGCTTATAAGCATTTGCCATTGTCTGAACACTCCTTACCGTATCAATAGAAACCCATTTAGCTATAAACCTTTTCGTGCGGAAGCACCGTGTCTGGGAAGATCTCCGTTGGATATTTTCCTGTAAAACATGCCATGCACTGTCCGCGTGTTTCCCCTTCATATGGCCTTCCAATCGCTTTTACTAACCCTTCCGGACTCAAAAATGTTAAAGTATCCGCCCCGATGATTTGACGGATTTCCTCAACCGAATGTGCAGAACCAATTAATTCCTCATGTGTTGATGTGTCAATTCCATAGAAGCATGGGTTTTTAATTGGCGGTGAACTAATGCATACATGCACTTCTGTGGCCCCTGCGTCACGAAGCATTTTGACAATTCGTCTGCTTGTAGTTCCGCGTACAATCGAATCATCGACCATGACAACTCGCTTTCCTTCAACAACACCACGAACAGGAGAAAGCTTCATTTTTACCCCTTGCTCACGTAATGATTGGGAAGGCTGAATAAATGTTCTGCCGACATACCGATTTTTAATAAGCCCAAGTTCATACGGAATTCCTGATTCTTCTGCATAACCGATGGCTGCTGAAATACTCGAATCAGGTACACCCGTTATTACATCGGCCTCAATTGGAGCTTCAAGCGCAAGCTGTTTGCCTAAATTTTTACGAGCCGTATGAATATTGATTCCATTAATATTGCTATCAGGACGGGAAAAATAAATATATTCCATGCTGCACATCGCACGATTTGTCATTAATGAAAAACGTTCTGAATGAATACCTTCGTCATTGATGACAATTAATTCACCGGGCTCAACGTCTCTTTCGAATTTTGCTCCCACTACATCAAATGCACAAGTCTCAGAAGCTACTACCCAAGCATCTCCGAGTTTGCCGAGTGATAACGGACGAAGGCCATTCGGATCAAGAGCAACTATCAATTTCTTTTCGGTCATAATCAAAAAGGCATATGCCCCTTTTAACATCGTCAAAGCATTTTTAACACGGTCCTTGATTTTTGTATACCCGCTTTTTCTTGTTAAATGGGCGAGAACCTCTGTATCGGAAGTTGTTTGAAAAATACTGCCTTGATTTTCTAACTGATGCTTTAAGTCATTTGCATTTACAAGGTTTCCGTTATGGGCAATTGCAAGCCCGCCTACTTGGGAATGAAAGAGAAGGGGCTGAACATTTTGAATGCCCCCGCCCCCTGCCGTTGCATAACGAACATGCCCAATGGCTGCTTTCCCTTGGAGTTGTTCAAGTTGGCCATTGCCAAACACTTCGTTTACAAGGCCTTCACCTTTTACAATTCGAAGCTTTTCGCCATTACTGACAACAATACCGGCACCCTCTTGACCTCGATGCTGTAAGCTGTGTAATCCATAGTACGTTAGTTTGGCAGCATCCGGATGTCCCCAGATACCAAATACACCACATTCCTCGTTTAGGCCTTTGAGTTCAGCAAGCATGGGATAGCCCCTTTCCATGTACGTCTTAAATCATCAACTGGCAGATTAATAAGCTCTTTACCAGAATGATCGCAAACTACAAATGTTCCATCTCCGGTTACTTCTCCAACAAGATTTGCTTTTACTAGCTGTTCGAATTTTTCTTTGTTTTCTTTTTTCACGGATACGATAAAACGAGACTGTGTTTCGCTGAATAATTCAGTTACTGCATTCCCTTGAATTTGTACCTTTACACCTAAGCCGTTTGTACCGAACGCTTTTTCCGCTAATGCAACCGCAAAGCCCCCCTCTGCCACATCATGTGCAGAAGCAATCACACCAGCACGAATGGCTGTTAAAACATGTTGCTGTCTTCTTTTTTCAATCTCTAAATCAAGTTCAGGAACTGGACCAAAAATCTCTCCATGGATTAACTTTTGAAGCTCACTGCCCGCGAATTCTTCTTTCGCTTCACCGATGACATAAACCAAGTCGCCTGCTTTTTTAAATTCCTGAGTTGTAATATGGGAAACATCGTCAATCAATCCAACCATTCCAATAACTGGTGTTGGGTAGATTGCTTTTCCGTTGGTTTCATTGTAAAGAGACACGTTTCCACCAATAACTGGTGTATTTAAAACTAGGCATGCCTCACTAATTCCATCCGCTGCTTTTTCAATCTGCCAAAAAATTTCCGGGTTCTCCGGATTACCGAAGTTTAAATTATCTGTAATCGCGAGTGGTGCTCCACCAGAACAAACAATATTTCTAGCTGCTTCACTTACAGCGATTTGTCCACCAACCTCTGGATCTAAATAGAGATATCTAGAGTTACAGTCTGTTGTCATCGCAAGTGCCTTCTGAGTACCACGGATTCTTACTACAGCAGCATCTGACCCTGGAGCAACAACTGTATTTGTACGAACCATATAGTCATATTGGTCATAGACCCATTCCTTACTTGCAATTGTAGGCTGCGCAAGTAAATCTAGAAGAGTCTGCCCTACATTTTCAAGCTTAGGAGCTTCAATCTTCATTTCCTTAAATTCACGATAGACGTGCGGCTCACTAGAAGGCTTGTAATATACCGGCGCCTCTTCTGCAAGAGCATCAACCGGAACATCAGCGATTACCTCGCCCTTGTGAATGAGGCGAAGCTGCTTATCATCTGTAACATGACCGATTGCAACAGCTTCAAGGTCATATTTTATAACGATATCTTGGATTTCTTGCTCTCTTCCTTTTTCAACAACGATTAGCATACGCTCCTGTGATTCAGAAAGCATCATCTCATAGCCTGTCATTCCTGTTTCACGTTGAGGGACAAGGTCTAGGTTCATTTCGATTCCTGAGCCAGCTTTACTTGCCATTTCTGCTGAAGAGCTAGTTAAACCTGCTGCACCCATGTCTTGGATCCCAACTAAGGCATCGGATTTTACAAGCTCCAAGCAAGCCTCAAGCAATAATTTTTCCATAAAAGGATCCCCTACCTGTACTGCTGGACGCTTTGCATCTGAATCCTCAGTAAGTTCCTCAGACGCGAAGGTTGCACCATGGATCCCGTCACGACCTGTTTTGGCACCAATATACATGACAGTGTTGCCAACACCCTTTGCCTGACCTTTTTGAATATCCTCATGGTTGATTAGTCCAACACACATTGCATTAACTAGAGGGTTTCCTTCATAGGAGGAGTCAAATTGAATCTCCCCGCCAACTGTAGGAATTCCAATACAATTTCCGTAACCAGCAATCCCTGCCACTACTTCTTCAAACAAGTACTTCACTCTTGGTGAGGTTAATTCTCCAAATCGAAGTGAGTTTAATAGCGCAATCGGTCTTGCCCCCATTGAAAATACATCACGGATAATTCCGCCCACACCTGTTGCTGCCCCTTGATATGGCTCAACTGCTGAAGGGTGGTTATGACTTTCAATTTTAAAAACAACCGCTTGATTATCGCCAATATCGACGATTCCGGCACCCTCACCTGGCCCTTGGAGAACACGTTCACCAGTTGTCGGAAACTTTCGTAATACGGGCTTTGAGTTTTTATAGCTGCAATGCTCTGACCACATAACAGAGAACAACCCAGTTTCTGTGTAGTTTGGTAATCTACCTAAAATTTTTTCAACTAACCCAAACTCTGAATCACTTAAACCCATTTCACTATATACTTTCTCTTCCTTAATTTGCTTCGGACTTGGTTCAAGAAGTAACGACATGTGCTGCTAACCTCCAATTTTTCACAATTGATTGAAATAGCTTAATTCCATCTGCACTACCTAATAATTCCTCAACCGCTCTCTCTGGATGAGGCATCATTCCGAGTACATTTCCTCGTTCATTTGTAATTCCTGCAATATCGGCAATACTTCCATTTGGATTTGTTCCATCGTACGTGAATGCGATTTGATTATTCGCTTGTAATCTAGCAAGTGTTTGTTCATCACAATAGTAGTTTCCCTTACCATGGGCAATCGGAACTGTGATTACTTGACCTGCTTCATATTCAGATGTAAACATGGATGTATTGTTTTCAACACGTAATTCAACTGGTCGACACATAAACTTTAACTTCTCATTACGGCGCATCGCACCTGGTAAAAGCCCTGCTTCTAATAAAATCTGGAATCCGTTGCATACCCCAAGAACCGGTTTGCCCGCCTCAGCTGCTTTTACAACCTCATCCATCACATTTGAAAAACGAGCAAGTGCTCCTGTGCGCAGATAATCTCCATAAGAGAATCCTCCAGGAAGCAAAATACCATCGAACTGATCAAGATTGGTTTCATGATGTCCTACATACTCGACTTCTTCTCCAAGTGCATCCTTAATCGCATGATACATATCAACATCACAATTAGAGCCTGGAAACACAATTACGGCAAATTTCACTGTGTGACAACCTCCCGGGCTTCATAACGGTAATCCTCAATCACCGTATTTGCTAAAAGCTTTTCACAAATTTCTTTAACCGTCTTGTCAAGGTCAGCTACTGATTCATCAATCGTTAACTCCATATACTTTCCGATTCGAACATCTTTTACTTCCTGATAATTCAATTGGTGTAAGGATCCTTTCACAGCACTTCCTTGTGGATCTAAAACACTCTCACGTAATGTTACAAAAACCTTTACTTTGTACATCAATTTGTCCTCCTCTGTGATTTCAGTAATTGTGAATCATGCCAAATTTGTAGGGAATCTAACTTTTCTAAAGCCTCATCCGCTGTATTTCCTAAGACGGTCACATGCCCCATCTTTCTTTTCACTTTTGCTTCTTTTTTACCATATAGATGAACCTTCACACCTGATAAAAGGGTTACTTTTTCAAGTAAGGGCTGAAGATGCTCACCTAAAATATTGGTCATGACAACCGGTCGTAAGAGGGTTGTTTCTCCTAGTGGCCAATTGCATACCGAGCGAATATGTTGCTCAAATTGTGACGTTTCACATGCATCAATTGAATAATGACCAGAGTTGTGTGGACGTGGTGCCAATTCATTGATGTAGATTTCCCCATCCTCAGTCACAAACATTTCAACGGCTAATGTTCCCGCCAATTGAAATTCAGAAGCAAGCTTTAGCGCCATTTCTTTTGCTTTTGCTTCTGTTTTTTCCGGGATCCTTGCCGGTACAATCGATTGGTGCAGGATATTTTCAACATGAATGTTTTCGGCAACTGGAAATGTTTTAGCCTCTCCTGCCGGATTTCTAGTGACGATGACAGAAACTTCCTTTTCAAAAGGGACCCACGCTTCTAAAATGCATATACCCGACGTAAGAAGTTTTGCTGCCTCTTTGACATCCGCACTTTTTTTCAAGACAAACTGCCCTTTTCCGTCATACCCGCCACGACATGTTTTTAGAACAGATGGGACACCGATTATCTTGACCGCTTCGGCTAATTGTTCTTCATTTTCGACAAGAAGAAACGGAGCCACACGCAAGCCAATCTCCTGAAGCGCACTCTTTTCTGTGCCACGATCCTGGGTTATGTTTAATAAATGGCTGCCTTGAGGTAAATTCGCATTCTCCTCAAGCCATGTTAAAGCCTTATAATCTATATTTTCAAATTCATACGTAATTACATCACTCACGCTTGCTAATTGTTTAATTGCATCAAGATCATCGTAATTGGCGGTAATTTCGATATCCGCAACCTGCCCACATGGTGAATTTGGTGTTGGATCTAGTACAGCAATGAAAAATCCCATTTCCTTTGCTGAAATTGCCATCATTCGCCCAAGCTGACCGCCGCCAATTATTCCAATTGTTTGACCTGGTAAAATTTGATTATTCAAGCTCATCACTGCTTTCTAATACTTGAATTTTTCTAATTTCTCTTATATCAACAAGCTTCTGATCCCATTCCGGATTAGAAGTCCCAAGAATAGAAGCTGCCAGTAAACCTGCATTCGTTGCACCTGCTTTACCAATCGCGACTGTCGCAACAGGTACACCACCGGGCATTTGAACAATGGATAAAAGGGAATCGAGTCCATTCAATGCTCTTGATTGAACTGGAACTCCAATAACAGGTAAAGTCGTTTTCGCTGCAACCATTCCTGGTAAATGCGCCGCCCCTCCTGCTCCTGCAATGATGACCTTAATCCCCCGTTCTTTTGCCTTTTCCGCATATTCAAACATAAGATCTGGTGTACGATGTGCCGATACAACCTTTTTTTCATAAGGAATTCCGATCTCATCTAATACATTGCAAGCTTCCTTCATCGTTTCCCAATCTGAGGTACTTCCCATAATTACACCAACTACTGGATTCATAAGAGCCTCCTTTATTGAAAAGCACAAGGCGCCAATTCCAGCTAAAGGCAGGCACGTCCTGTGCCTAACGCTGGAATCCTTGCCATCCTGGCAGAGGCGACTAGCATAAGACAAGCGCTGACAGAAGGCGCTTTTTGCCTTCAGAAGCGATTGGCTTAGACCAGAGAGCCGATGGCGCCTGGAGCTAGACTTTAAAATGAAAAATGCCCAGGCGAAGATTGTTTTCCGAAAAAGGGAAAGCAATCCTACCTGAGCATTCTAAGGTCAAGAATAGGTAAAATTATACTTTTCCCTCATAGTCCAATAATTTACGGTTATCGGGTAGAGACTTATGGGCCATATTCCCAAGATTATATGAGGTATTTATCTAACCTAATCTTAACAACAGTTATATTAAATTGTCAATAAATATCGAACGATTTATAAATATTTCATTTTAAATGTTCGTGTTTTACTGTAACTTCCCTTCAAAAACAATCTTTCTCCCGTAAAGTTCGACGACAATCTCCCCATTTCGCTCGAGCTCCTGAAAAACAGGTTCCTCCATTCTTCTGACAGGAAAATACCCTTCAGCCCGCATTCGATCAAGACATTGATCTATCGTCTCATTTTCTTTAACCTCAAACTTTTGTTTCTTTGGTTTACTCATGATTCAAGCTTTCCTCTCCTAACAGCCTTCACCCAGAATCCGCCGTGAATGGACTTCGGTTCAGATGCAATCACGAACGCCTTCGGATCCACATCTGTAATGGTTTTATATAATTTCATCTCATATTTGCGTGGAGTTAAAATCGTCATCGACAGTCGGTCACCTTCCCTGCCCTGTGACATCCAGGTCGTAACCCCGTATCCCTCATCACGCAAACGCTTTGGTAAATCCATCTCATATTCCTTTGTGATCACATTTACCGTAATATACCCCAGCGCTAGCTTTTCTTCAATCTTCATCCCAACTATTACACCAATCCCATACCCAACCGCATACGCAACTAAATTTTGAATTTGATTTAAATTATCCAGCACCAAACCAAGACCTACTACATAAATGACAACCTCAACTGTACTAATTAACGCAGCCGTATACCGCTGTCCCTTCATCGTCAAGATCATCCGAATCGTAAAAAAGGACACATAAACAATATTAATGACTAAAATAATAAAGACCATGACATACGCATTCGATAACAAATTAACTCCCCCTCGCAATTGTTCCTTTACTTAGCTTTCCAAAGAATATATTGTACTAAACATTTTCCCTAAAGGATACTCCTCAAAACCTTTTTTCATTCATTTTTCGTAGGCACAAACCTATTCCATTTTCCATATACTACTTTAGTGGAATTCTGTAATTTAGAGGAGGGAACTACAGCCTATGAAAATGGACCAATTTAAAAATATGAACAATTGGCAAAAGCAATGGGACCATTTTTTTGGTGATGAATTTTGGAACGGATTCACCCCATTTTTCGATAATGCCCAATCCCAGCTAAATATCTACCAAGGTGAAAATGAGCTCTTAGTCGTCTTAAGTCTGCCCGGACTCGCAAAAGTAGAGGACGTAGACATTTACGTCAACCATCAAACACTAGAACTGCAAGGGAAAATCAATTTGAACTTTAAAGGCTTTGATATCATTCAAGAAGGCATCTTTCAAGGAAGATTTGAACGGGAAATCCAACTTCCTTTCACAGTGAAAGAAGACCGTATAAAAGCAAGCTACAAACGCGGACTCCTACTCATCCACCTCCACAAGCAAATCCCAGACGAATCCAGAAAAAAAGTGGAGGTACTAGACCGAGATAAATAGAAAAAAATCCCTCACATTCGGTGGGGGATTGGTTATTTCGGATCAGTGTGCTTAGTTAGTTTATTTACATATACAACTAGGACAATTGAACCAATTGTGATGATGGCGCCAAAAAGCAATCCAAAAAATTCACTTGCAAACTCCAGCCCAAATGGCAGTAACATGGTAAGCAAACCAACTATGATTGTGAATACCCCCACTACTTTTGCTAGCTTCTCCTTATCTCCTTTGTACGTTACCTCATTATATCCAGCAATAAGTGAAAGATACTTTTTCTTCCAAATAAGAAAACCCATAAAGATACATTGAAAACCTACAAGAAAACATACGATGAATCCGGCAAGCATTGGTTCTCCTCCTTGATTTTAGTTCTATATGGGTATTTACGGATTTGGTGAGGTGCAGGTTTCAGGCAGAATATGGGATTGTGAGGATTTACGGTATATCAAATGGGAATTGTGAGCGTGGTGGTATACCGATTAGGGTTCTTGCGTTACCTTTTTTAAAAATTCAGTCGTCAAATAGGAATGATTAAGAACTTTGCGTTACCCTTCTCTTCATCTCAATCAAAAAACGGGTACGATTCCCGAGCTTGCGTTACCCTTTTTTATAAATCCACCGTCAATAAGGAATGATTGAGCCCTTTACGTTACTCTTCTTTTCATCCCAATCAAAAAACGGGTACGATTCCCGAGCTTGCGTTACTCTTTCATCAACCTAAATCACAAATTGGTCACGAATCCCGAATTAATCTTTTATGCACACAAAAAAAGATCAACCATAATGGCTGATCTTTCAGGTGCCTAGCGACGTCCTACTCTCACAGGGACAAGGTCCCAACTACCATCGGCGCTGAAGAGC
>NZ_LMBW01000006.1:0-33265 GCF_001439915.1 Fredinandcohnia humi
ATAGGGTGAGCATGTGCCGCAAGAAGTGTCTAGCGGTACATGCTTGGTGTGAAATAGGGTGAGCATGTACCGCAAGAGGAGTCGCGGTACATGCTTGGTGTGAAATAGGGTGAGCATGTGCCGCAAGAGGAGTCTAGCGGTACATGCTTGGTGTGAAATTGGGTGAGCATGTCCCGCAAGAGGAGTCTAGCGGTACATGCTTGGTGTGAAATAGGGTGAGCATGTCCCGCAAGAGGAGTCTAGCGGTACATGCTTGGTGTGAAATAGGGTGAGCATGTACCGCAAGCAGGGGGTAGCAATAGAAATACCTTGATCACTCTTTAAATTCATAATATGAATGCTTCCCCAATGAAACATAATTGTAGTTGTTTGCAAGAATCCTTCTGATAGTTCTTTTATCCTTAACAGTTTTGCACCAATCAAAAACAGTCTTTGTTGTAATTCTCATATTTGGAAAAAGCTGATTTAATTCCTTTGTGCTTCTAATTACCGCCGTCTCAATGTCCTCAGCACCACCACATTTTCTGCAAACTAATTTGTATTGACTTTCACTCTCCATAAACCCACTCCAACACACTGAACATAAAATCCCTCTTTCCAACCCATCAAAATTATATTCTGGCACTATTGAAAAAGGAGACTTTTTAATATGTAGGGATAGTAGCTTTTTCGCCAGGACTTGATGCCTCTCAGTCATTCTTGACGGTTGAGCATTCAAAGAACCAATAAAGCGTGTTAGTTGAGACGGAAAAATAATCGGCAGGTTGGGTGGAACTTGATAGAGGTAAAATTCTGGATTCATAAAAACGAGGTGACCCTCAACTATGAGATTGGAACCAAGCTGATGGAGCAATTGCCTAAAAAGGGACTCACATCGCGAAAGCTGCAGAAGGGGATTCTTGATTTCTTTTCCAGAGGATAAACTGTGCCAACAATCCCCATTTACTACATAATCACCTTCAAAATTTTTTACTTCAAAAATGTGAATTTTGCGTTGGGCAGTAAGGATTGAATCAATTTGGTAATGGGTGTCATTTGTTTCTAGAAGCAGGTCATCGATGATGAGGCATTCAAGAGAGAGGGCTTCCATGCGTTGGTCAAACATTGTTTCACCAATATATCCTTTTTCAAGAGTAATGATTTTATTCTCGATTTTCTCGGAAACCTTCTTTCGTCCTTTGAGGTACCTTAATAATTCTAATTCGGCTGGTATGGTACGGGTTTTAATGATCAAAAGCAACACTTCCTTTCTTTGTTTCAAGACAATTGTAAATCTTCCAATCTGTTTTAACAATCTATTTCCCTCTAAAATCAAAACATTTTGTCCATTTTTTTCACTAAAAAGCGGTCTAATTTGAAAATAGGGCTCGTATACATAGTAGTACAAACTGCCTTAGGAGGGAAAAGAATGCGTAAAATAACTAAATCTGCAATAGCCGCCACAGTGGTCACTTCAACAGTTTTACTTTCAGGATGTGGCTTATTTGGTGGAAAGGAAGAAGCGAAGCAAATGGATCCACCACAGAACGAAGCTGTTGATGAAACAGTGGCAAATGGGGAAAAACCGGCTACTGAAGCAACTGATCAGGAGAAAACAGCGACTGAAACAGTGAAACGTGACCTGTATCTAATTGATGAAAATGGGCTAGTGGTCCCTTATACTGCTGATCTGCCGAAGCGAGATGATGCAGCAAGACAAGTTCTTGAGCATTTGGTTGCAGGTGGACCGTTAAATGAAATTTTACCGGATGGATTCAGAGCGGTTATTCCACAGGATACTGAAGTGGATGTAAACTTAAAGGATGGAACAATTACAGCTGACTTCTCGAAGGAATTTTCAAACTATAATAAAGTGGACGAAGAGAAAATTTTACAAGCCATTACCTATACATTAACCCAATTTGAAAATGTGAGGAACGTTATCATCAGCGTGAACGGTTATCCATTAGAGGAAATGCCTGTTAACCAAACCCCGATTCCAGCAGACTTAAGTAGAGCTGATGGGATTAACATCGATAATAGTGGTGTGGTCGACATTACGAACAGTCGCCCCGTGACTCTCTATTTCTTTGTGCAAAATGAAGAAGGCGAATACTATGTGCCAGTAACAAAGCGGATTGAAAATTCTGGAGATGACAGGGTATCAGCAGTAGTAAATGCATTAATCGATGGACCGAATATGGGTTCTGAATTAATTAGCGAAATTCATCAAGATGTAAAACTTTTAAGCGCTAAAATGAAAGATGGGAAAGTTACACTCGACTTCAATGAAGCGATTTTTGGAGCCTTTAACGAGGAAGTGATCTCCAACCACGTTATTAACTCGTTGGTGTTATCCTTAACTGAGCAGCCTGAAGTGAAAGGTGTTGCAATTACAGTTAATGGCAGTGAAGTTGTTACTGAGGATGGTAAATCATTGACTGAACCGGTAACTCGTCCGGCTAATGTCAATACAGGCAGTTTTTAAAAAATGGGATGTGGACATTGTTCACATCCGTTTTTTTATGAAGTACGATAGAAAAGCAAAATTTTGCTATACTATATGAAGGATGGTTGGGTTGCGGAGCCCACCTTTTTTACTGAAAGCTAGGGGGTTTTATTTTTGAGGATTGATGGACGTTTACATAATCAGCTTCGGCCGATTCGGCTTGAAATGAACTATATAAAACATCCAGAAGGATCTGTGTTAATAACAGTCGGTGATACAAAAGTAATTTGTAATGCAAGCATTGAAGAACGGGTGCCTCCGTTTATGAGAGGGACAGGTAATGGGTGGATCACAGCTGAATATTCAATGCTGCCAAGAGCTACGGAGCAGAGAAATATTCGTGAATCAAGCAAGGGGAAAATTTCAGGAAGAACGATGGAAATTCAGCGTTTAATTGGACGCGCACTTAGATCTGTTGTAAATCTCGAGCAGCTTGGTGAAAAAACGATTTGGATTGATTGTGATGTCATTCAAGCGGATGGAGGTACTAGAACGGCATCGATAACTGGCGCTTTTGTCGCGATGGTTCTTGCTGTCCATAAAATCTATCAGAATAAAAAAATGAATTCATTTCCGATCACAGATTTCTTGGCTGCCATATCGGTAGGAATAGATCCGGAAAAAGGGGAAATCCTTGATTTAAATTACATAGAAGATTCAGCCGCAAATGTCGATATGAATGTTGTGATGACAGGGACGGGGCGATTTGTAGAGCTGCAAGGAACAGGTGAAGAATCTACTTTTTCGCGTATTCAATTGCAAACCCTATTAGATCTAGCTGAAAACGGGATAAATGAGTTGATTCATGCCCAGAAAGACACCTTAGGTGATGTGTCAAACTTAATTGGAAAGAAGGACTTATAAGTGAAAGAAATCATGATTGCAACCAAAAATAGCGGGAAGGTAAAAGAATTTAGGGACTTATTTGCAAATCGAGGTATAGAGGTGAAGTCTTTACTCGATTATCCAACTATTGAGGATGTTGAGGAGACCGGCGAAACATTTGCTGAAAATGCACAATTAAAAGCCGACACAATTGCAAAAAAACTTCACATACCAGTTATCGCTGATGATTCCGGCCTTGCAATCGACTATCTTGATGGCAGACCGGGCGTTTTTTCAGCAAGATATGCGGGCGAGCATAAAAATGATATTGACAACCTTACTAAAGTTTTAGATGAGCTTAAAGAGATTCCGAATGAAAAAAGAACAGCCAGATTCCACTGCGCATTAGCATTAGCCATTCCGGGTGAAGATACGGAAATCGTTGAGGGAACTTGTGAAGGGGTCATTACAGAGAAACCTGTGGGGGAAAATGGATTTGGCTATGACCCGATCTTTTTTGTGCCTGCAAAAGGAAAAACAATGGCTGAGTTGTCAAATGACGAGAAAAATCAAATCAGTCATCGTGGGAATGCGCTTAGAATGTTGGACGAGCTTCTAAGGGATCGTGAGGAGTTTCAAAGATGAAGGTACTCATTATAAGCGACAGCCATGGGTTAACAAAGGAATTAATCGACGTTAAGGAACGTCATAAAAATGATGTGGAATTTATGCTTCATCTTGGGGATTCTGAGCTTTCTTCACAATCTGAGGAAATGAGTGGATTTTCGGCAGTGAGAGGAAATTGTGATTTTGACTCGAACTTTCCCAATGATATGATTGTTCTTTTAAATGGGGTAAAGGTCTATCTTACCCATGGTCACTTGTACAATGTGAAGATGACATTAATGAATTTAAAATATCGTGCACAAGAAGCGGGTGCATCAATTGCATGTTTTGGACATTCGCATATTGCGGGTGCTGAAATGATTGATGATATTTTATTCATTAATCCTGGTAGTTTTCGTTTACCAAGAATGCGTAGGGAAAAAACATATGTGATCTTAGACATTGTTGAAAAACAAGCAGACGTTGTTTTTTACGATAGTGAAGGAAATGAAGTTGAAGAGTTATCAACGACGATTAAGTTATGATACAATAGCAAAGGGAGTAAAATTTGCTCCCTTTAGAAAATTTTTCTTAAAAACTGTTGACATCTGATTCATATCTGACTATAATAAAAAATGTCGCTAATGAGTTAACGACAAAATATTTTAATGAAATGTCCCAGTAGCTCAGCTGGATAGAGCAACGCCCTTCTAAGGCGTCGGTCGGGCGTTCGAATCGCTCCTGGGACGCTATTTTACATAACCAATCAGAAACACTTCTTTTCATTTTAAAATGAATCGAAGTGTTTTTTGTTTTTCCTCGCAAATTTTTTTGATCCTCAACAAAATAAATTGACCATAAACCTTACCCATCTCCCAGATTTTGTTCACAAATATTTCACGAAATTCTTTTAATTCAGAAACCGTGCCGTACCAAAGTTGTAAGCGTATACAGGTTTTGCTGCAAATCAAAATAATCTAACAATTCTCTAAAATGGTGTTGACTCTGATAAAAAATGAGAGTAATATAAGCTCTAATATTAAATGTTTTCACAAATTAACGAAAACTTTTTTAGTGAATTGACTGCATAAGAAAGTCCTAACATAAGTACTCCACCTTTATTAAAAAGGATGAGAGTTCATGGATTTGGATTATTTTTTATACCTTAGTTTTCAATAGTGTAAAGCGTCTACGTTTTTAGGTATTAAAGTGGTAATGATCGCATAAAGCTTATAAAGATGTAACATGAAAATTTTCAATATTATAAACGTTGAAGAGGATAAGTAATCTTACGTTACGATATCAACAGAGAGCCGGTAATGGTGGAAGCCGGTGTTATCCCGTATGATGAACTCACCTCAGAGTGTTAGCTTGAAAAACCTTTTAAGTAGGGCTAACCGGGTGTATGGTAACAGCTCACCCGTTATCAAAACGAACAACAAACGTTGTTCTTGAGGTGGTCTTTTAGATCACGAACAAGGGTGGTACCGTGAAAAGTGATAAATGCCTTTTCGCCCCTTCGACCAAGAAATTGGTCTAGTGGGTGAATTGGCATTTTCTGTTTTTATTAAAACATTTATTTACTATAAGGAAGGGATGTAAGAAAAAATGAGCGTAAATGCAAAAGTGGAAGAACAAACAAAAACTTCTACAAAAATGAACGGCTCCCAAATGCTAATTGAAGCTTTAAAAAGGGAAAACGTAGAAGTCATTTTTGGATATCCAGGCGGTGCTGTACTGAATATTTATGATAGTTTATATGATTCAGGTATATTTCATGTCTTATCTAGACATGAACAAGGTGGGATACATGCAGCTGAAGGGTATGCGAGAATTTCAGGAAAACCAGGTGTTGTCATTGCTACTTCTGGACCGGGGGCTACAAATATAGTTACGGGATTAGCAGACGCGATGATTGATTCAATTCCACTTGTTGTGTTTACAGGTCAGGTTGCTTCAACAGTAATTGGTACTGATGCTTTCCAAGAAGCAGATGTACTTGGAATCACAATGCCAATTACAAAACATAGTTACCAGGTAAGGGATGTAAAAGACCTGCCAAAAACTATTAAAGAAGCTTTTTATATTGCTACTTCCGGAAGACCAGGACCTGTATTAATTGATATTCCAAAAGACATGACAGTTCATGAAGCGGAATTTGATTACGATCAAGACATTCATTTACCAGGTTATCAGCCGACCATTCAGCCAAACCATTTGCAAATTCGTAAACTGGTTGAAGCGGTAAGCCAAGCAAAAAAACCAGTCATACTTGCTGGTGCTGGGGTAATTTATGCAAAAGCAGCTAACGAATTAAGGGAATATGTTGAACAACAAAAAATCCCTTTAACACATACACTTTTAGGCTTGGGAGGATTCCCTGCGGATCATCCACTTTATCTTGGAATGGCTGGAATGCATGGCACATACACAGCGAACATGGCTTTACATGAATGTGATCTATTAATCAGTATTGGAGCTAGATTCGATGACCGGGTAACTGGAAATCTAAAACATTTTGCTCCTAATGCAACAGTCGCACATATCGATATTGATCCTGCTGAAATCGGGAAAATCATATCAACTAAGATTCCTGTAGTAGGGGATGCAAAAGAAGTTCTCAAGAGCTTAATTCATCAAAATGGAAAACCAGGAGATTCACAAGAATGGAAAGAAAAACTAGCCGAATGGAAGAAAGAATACCCATTAGTTTATAAACCATCAGAAGATGAACTAAAACCACAAAAATTGATTGAACTCATTTATCAATATACAAATGGGGAAGCAATTGTAACAACGGACGTTGGCCAACATCAAATGTGGGCTGCACAATACTATCATTTCACAAAGCCGAATCGTTGGGTAACGTCAGGTGGACTTGGAACCATGGGCTTTGGTTTACCTTCAAGTATTGGGGCCCAGTTAGCAGAAAAATCGTCAACTGTTGTTGCTATACTGGGAGATGGTGGATTCCAAATGACTTCTCAAGAACTTTCAGTCATCCAGGAATTAAATCTACCAATCAAAATCATCATTCTTAACAACAAAGCATTGGGAATGGTAAGACAATGGCAAGAACTCTTCTATAAAGAAAGGTACTCACATTCATTAATTCCAAATCAGCCTGATTTTATGAAACTAGCTGATGCATATGGAATTAAGGGAATGAAAGCTTCAAATGATAAAGAAGCTGAGCAAGTTTTGAAAGAAGCACTTGAATATGAGGGACCTGTTCTTATGGACTTTAATGTGACGCCTTTCGAAAATGTATACCCAATGGTTGCAACTGGAAAGGGTCATCATGAAATGGTAGGTGTTAAGCTGTGAAAAGGATTATTACGTTACTAGTAAATAACCGGGCAGGTGTACTTAATCGAATCACCGGTCTGTTAACAAAACGTCATTACAATATTGAAAGCATCACAGTGGGGCATTCCGAAACGGAGGGGCTCTCACGGATGACATTTGTGATTCATCTCGATGAGGAAACTGTAGTTGAACAAATTACAAAACAATTAAACAAGCAAATTGATGTTATTAAGGTCATGGATATTACAAATCAAGCCATTGTAGCTAGAGAGCTTGCTCTTATAAAAGTAGCATCCAGTCCTTCAAATAGAAATGAGATTTATAGCTTAATAGATCCTTTCCGCGCCACCATTATTGATGTGAGTAAGGATAGCCTAGTTATTCAAGTAACAGGTGAATCAGAAAAAGTAGAAGCGTTAATTGACCTTTTAAAGCCATACGGCGTCAAAGAAGTTGCACGTACTGGCACAACTGCTTTCGCAAGGGGTAACCAAAAATCAGCTTCTAATTTGAAGCCATTTTCAATTGTGTAACAGTGTTAATCACATTACAATATATAATTTAATTCTAATAAGGGAGAGATTTCAAAATGACAAAGGTATATTATAACGGAGATGTTAATGAGTTTGCTTTAGAAAATAAAAAGGTTGCGATCATTGGTTATGGTTCACAAGGACACGCACACGCACTTAACTTACGTGAAAGTGGCGTTGATGTAGTTGTTGGTTTACGTCAAGGAAAATCTTTTGAGCAAGCCAAAAATGATGGTCTTCCAGTTTATTCAGTTAGTGAAGCAGTAGAGCAAGCGGATGTTGTAATGGTTTTACTTCCAGACGAAAATCAACCAAAGGTTTATAAAGAAGAAATTGAACCAGGTTTAAAACCGGGGAATTCATTAGTATTTGCACACGGTTTTAACATTCACTTTAGCCAAATCGTACCTCCAAGCTTTGTAGATGTATTCCTAGTAGCACCAAAAGGACCAGGACATCTAGTACGTCGTACTTATACTGAAGGTGCAGGAGTTCCAGCATTATTTGCGATTGAACAAGACGTTACTGGAAATGCAAAAGAAATTGCGCTAGCTTATGCAAAAGGAATCGGAGCAGCTAGAGCGGGTGTTCTAGAAACTACATTTAAAGAAGAAACTGAAACAGACCTATTCGGTGAACAGGCAGTTTTATGTGGTGGTACTTCTGCATTAGTTAAAGCAGGATTCGAAACATTAGTAGAGGCTGGATACCAACCAGAAGTTGCATACTTTGAATGTTTACATGAATTAAAACTGATCGTTGATTTAATGTACGAAGAAGGTTTAGCTGGCATGAGATATTCTATTTCTGACACAGCTCAGTGGGGAGATTTCGTAACTGGTCCACGTATTGTTACCGACAGTGTTAAAGCAGAAATGAAGGAAGTATTAAAAGATATCCAAACTGGTAAATTTGCTAAAGGCTGGATCCTTGAAAACCAAGCAAATCGTCCAGAATTCAATGCAATTAACAAAATTGAAGCTGAACATCAAATCGAAGTTGTTGGTAAAAAGCTTCGTGCAATGATGCCATTTGTTAAGCAAAAACAAGCGAAAGAAGCGGTGGGTGCCCGTGCGGAAAATTAATATTTTTGACACTACACTAAGAGATGGTGAACAGTCTGCTGGAGTAAACTTAAACCTACACGAAAAACTTGAAATTGCAAAGCAGCTGGAACGTCTCAATGTGGATGTCATGGAGGCCGGATTCCCAGCTGCCTCTGAAGGTGATTTTCAGTCAGTTAAACAAATTGCTGAAACCATCAAAAATGTTTCCGTCACAGGTTTAGCCAGAGCAGTAAAAAGCGATATCGATTCTGCTTGGGAGGCATTAAAGGGTGGAGCGGAGCCTCGTCTCCACACCTTTATTGCTACATCCCCAATTCATATGAAATATAAGTTAAAACAGACACCAGAGCAAGTGATTCAATCAGCAGTAGAAAGTGTAAAATATGCATCAAAATTCTTCCCGATTATCCAATGGTCTGCAGAGGATGCTAGCCGAAGTGATTTAGACTTCTTAGCAAAAATCATGAAAGAAGTTATTGATGCAGGGGCAAATGTAATTAATCTACCAGACACAGTTGGTTATGGTGCTCCTGAAGAATATGGAAAAATGTTTACTTATTTACTAAATAACGTTCCGAATATTGATAAGGTTATCCTTTCTACTCATTGTCACGATGATCTTGGAATGGCTGTTGCCAATTCATTATCAGCCGTTGAACATGGTGCTTTACAGGTAGAAGGAACAATTAATGGTATTGGTGAAAGAGCAGGTAATGCTTCACTTGAAGAAGTAGCAGTTGCTTTGCATATTCGTCAAGATTTCTACCAAGCAACCACACGATTAAAGCTGGATGAAATCAAGCGTACAAGTGATTTAGTCAGTAAATTAACTGGTATGATTGTTCCTCCAAACAAAGCTGTAATCGGAAAAAATGCTTTTGCGCATGAATCAGGTATTCACCAGGATGGTGTGCTTAAAGAAAAAACAACTTATGAAATTATTACTCCAGAATTAGTCGGGGTTAAATCTAATTCAATGGTACTTGGAAAGCACTCAGGTAGACACGCGTTCCGTAACCGTATTTTCGAATTAGGATATTCATTAGATGACGGGGAAGTTAACCGCGTATTTAAGCTATTTAAAGATTTGGCTGATAAAAAGAAAGAAATCACTGATGATGATTTAGTCACATTATTAGTAGATGAAAAGGTAGCAAATGTAGAGGATATGTATCAATTGACTTCTTTACAGGTTCAATACGGTACAAACCAAATCCCTACTGCAACCATTACCTTAACTGATCGTGAAGGCAACCAAATCCAAGAGGCTGCAACAGGATCAGGAAGTGTTGAAGCACTTTATAACACACTTGAGCGTGCTTTTGGTATTTCGATTACGTTAGATGATTACCGAATCCAATCTGTTGGCGCAGGACGAGATGCACTTGCTGAGGTTTTTGTCAAAGTAAGGCATGACAATGCAGAAAGCAGTGGAAGAGGTTCAGCACAAGATGTGCTGGAGGCATCTGCTAGAGCATATGTAAATGCTGTAAATAGACTACTGGCCGTTGAAAAAAATAAGAAATTACTTGAAAAAGTTGGAGTTTAAACCATAGAAAAATATATTTTCAGTGTTTTAAAGGAATAAAGAGGAGGAGTCAGAATGAAGAAAAGTATTGCCGTACTTCGTGGTGATGGCGTAGGTAAAGAAGTGACTAAAGGGGCAATCGAAGTGTTGAAGGCTGTTGCCGACCAATACAATCATGAGTTTACATTTCAACAGGCTTTAATAGGCGGTGTGGCTATAGACACTGAAGGCACTCCTCTTCCAGCGGAAACATTGGAAGTATGCAAACAAAGTGATGCTGTATTACTTGGGGCAGTTGGGGGTCCTAAGTGGGATACAAATCCCCCTCATTTACGTCCTGAACAAGGATTATTACAAATTCGAAAAGCGTTGAATTTATATGCCAATGTAAGACCAGTAACTTGTTTTACTAGTTTGCTAGATGCTTCTCCACTCAAACAGGAAGTTATCGAAAATGCAGACTTTGTCATTGTAAGAGAGCTTACCGGCGGAATTTACTTTGGAAAGCCAAGCGGAAGAAAGATTGAAGATGGAGAGGAAACGGCTGTTGACACTCTATCCTATAAGCGTTCCGAAATGAAACGTATCATTGAGAAAGCATTTGAAATGGCGATGACTAGAAAGAAGAAAGTAACCTCTGTTGATAAAGCAAATGTATTAGAATCTAGCAGAATGTGGCGTGAGGTTGCTGAAGAAGTAGCTGGTTCTTATCCAGAAATAACTTTAGAGCATATGCTTGTTGATAATGCAGCAATGCAGCTTATCCGAAATCCGAGACAATTTGATGTAGTCGTTACCGAGAATATGTTTGGAGATATTTTAAGTGATGAGGCTTCGATGTTAACGGGTTCACTTGGAATGCTACCTTCAGCAAGTTTATCTACAGACGGTCCTAGTTTATATGAGCCAATCCACGGCTCTGCACCAGATATCGCTGGTAAGGATATTGCGAATCCAATCGCAACCATTTTATCTGCTGCTATGATGTTACGTTTATCATTTGGATTAGAAGAAGAAGCCAATGCAGTGGAAAAAGCGGTTGATGGTGTATTAGTTGCTGGTCACCGTACTGCAGATGTCGCTGGGTCACAACAACGGGCAATTTCAACAACCGAAATGGTGGAAAAAATTAAAGAGGCCTTAGTAGAAGACGGGGCAATTTCTAATATTATGTCTGCATATGCATAAGACTTCTTTTGAAAAATGCAGCAAGACCTACTAGATAGCTCGGTGTATACCGAGCTTGTCTTTTCAAAAAAATGAAAAAAGGAGGATGAAGAGACGATGACACCGAAAACAATTATTGAAAAAATATGGGATCAGCACGTTATCAATCATGAAGAGGGGAAACCAAGTCTACTTTACATTGACCTGCACCTTGTCCATGAAGTAACTTCTCCGCAAGCCTTCGAAGGGTTACGTTTGAAAAATAGAAAAGTTAGAAGACCTGATTTAACTTTTGCTACTATGGACCATAACGTTCCTACAACAAGTGATCGTTTCCAAACAAAGGATGAAATTGCTGCAAAACAAATGAACGCATTAGAAAGAAACTGTAAAGAATTTAATGTTCCACTAGCCGACCTGTACAGCCCCGAGCAAGGGATTGTTCACGTAATTGGACCTGAGCTTGGATTAACACAACCCGGAAAAACCATTGTATGCGGAGATAGCCATACATCAACACATGGTGCATTTGGAGCTTTAGCGTTTGGAATTGGGACAAGTGAGGTTGAACATGTTCTTGCAACTCAAACATTATGGCAACAAAAGCCTAAAACTATGCAGGTAAATGTAATCGGAAACTTATCTTCTGGTGTTTATGCAAAGGATGTTATTTTATCGATTATCCGCAAATTCGGCATCGATTTTGGCACAGGACATGTTATTGAATATACGGGTGAAGCGATTCGAGGCATGTCTATGGAAGAAAGAATGACGATTTGTAATATGTCCATTGAAGGTGGAGCAAAAGCCGGTTTAATCAGCCCTGATGCAACAACATTCGAATACTTAAAAGGCAGAAAACATAGCCCGGCTGAAGCTGAATTTGATGCGGCTGTTGAAAGATGGAATCAACTTGCAACTGATGAAGGTGCAGTTTTCGATACTGTTCTTGAAATTCATGCTGATGAAATTTTACCGACTGTTACATGGGGCACAAACCCATCGATGAGCGTTACTATTGAAGATACAGTTCCATTTCTGGAGGATTTCAAGAAGGAAGTTGACAAAAAATCCGCCGAGCGTGCCTATGAATATATGGAACTTGCACCAGGCACCCCAATTGACGAAATTGAAATTCAGCATGTCTTTATTGGCTCATGTACAAACTCACGTATTGGTGACTTGCGTGAAGCGGCTGACATCATTCGTGGTCAAAAGGTATCCCCTAAAGTGCGGGCTTTGGTTGTTCCTGGGTCTCAACAGGTTAAGATTCAAGCAGAAAAAGAAGGTCTTGCAGATGTATTTCGTGAAGCAGGCTTTGAATGGCGCGATGCTGGATGCAGCATGTGCTTAAGTATGAACCCTGACGTAGTACCTGCTGGTGAAAGATGTGCATCTACATCGAACCGTAATTTTGAAGGACGACAAGGTAAGGGTGCTCGTACTCACTTGGTGAGTCCAGCAATGGCAGCTGCCGCAGCGATTTATGGGAAATTCGTAGATGTACGTAAAATCGGGAAAGTAGCAGCAGGAGAGGGGGCATAATCATGGAACCATTTATCACACATCAAGGTAAAGTTGCAGGAATGGATCGAAACAATGTCGATACAGATCAAATTATTCCAAAGCAATTTTTAAAGAGTATTGAACGAACAGGGTTTGGAAAATATGCCTTTTTCGATTGGCGCTTTGAAGCTGACGGAAGTCCAAATCCAAATTTCGAATTAAACCGTAAAGAAAACGAAGGTGTATCTATCCTAGTTGCAAATGAAAACTTTGGGTGTGGCTCTTCGCGTGAACATGCTCCATGGGCATTGCATGATTATGGATTTAAAGCAATCCTAGCTCCTTCTTTTGCAGATATTTTCTATAATAACTGCTTAAAGAATGGAATGCTTCCAATCGTTTTGGAAAAAAGCGTAATTGAGTATCTTTTAAAAGAAGCCAATGATGCTAACTTTGAATGCACAATTTCTTTAGAGGAACAAACAATTATTGATTCAAAAGGATTCAAAATAGAATTCTCAATTGATTCACATTGGAAGGAAATGCTGTTCAATGGTTGGGATGAAATTGATAAAACACTTTCCTATGAGCAACAAATTAAAGAACACGAACTTAAAACAGCAAATTAAAATTGTAGACAAAGTCATTTCTGGCTTTGTCTATTTTCATTATTCGGGGGCTAAACCCCGAATAATGAAAAAACCTCCGGTGGTGCCACAGATTTTCAAAGAAAATTTTCGAGCTTGAGATCAAAGACTAAGAACGCCACGTCCTGTGGCAACGTCTTTGTGACCCACCTCGTGTGGGCCTAAAAAATCTGGGCNAAGTCGTATTTGATTTTATTTTTTCCTCTAATGAGACATCCTATTGTTTTCTCTTTTTTTCATTGGTAAACTAATAACTTAAGTAGAAAAAAGAATTTGGGGTTGGAAAAACTCTATGGATAAACAGCCAAAAGGTAAGAAACAGGATAAAATAATTCCTTTTCCAAAGCTTAAAGAAAGATTGATGGAAAAAGGACTCGAAGCTTTATCGAATAAAAAGTTTAGTGAGGCCCTACTATTATTGAAACAAGCCAAGGAACTTGAAGAAGACAACCATGAAATAGAGCTTGGCATTGTGATTTGTCTTATTGAATTGGGAGAATTGGAGCAAGCCAAAGAGAATTGTTTAGTTATGTTAAGAGAGGATGTCGGGGATTATTTTCACGTCCTGCAAATTTATGTGACAATTCTTATTCAGCTTGGACAATATGATGAAATCAAAACAACGATTGAGGCAGTGTTTGACGAAGATGCTGCTCCCCCTGAGCATTTGGACAATCTGTCACAATTACTAGAACTTAGCAAACGAATGCTTGGTGCAGATGGGGCAGAAATAGAAGCTGAATACACGAATGAGGATGTGAAGGAACAGCTTCAAAACGTCCTATATAATGAAGGAATGATTGGAAACCAAATTGCTGTTATTCAATCCTTGAAAGAACTAAATATACGGAAATACCTTGATCTTCTTGTTCCTTTTTTAGCTATACCTGAGAAACATCCAGTTGTAAAAACAATCATAATCCAGTTGCTTGTTACAAATCAGGTCGATCTTGAGATAGAGGTAGAGAAATTTGGTGAGACAATTAAGGAAAACCCCAAGAAGCTTGTCGACCCATCGATGTCTCCTTTTACCATTCAAGTTCTTTCAATTTTAGAAGAGCAATTGCAAAGTGAGAATCCTACGCTTTACGAAACGGCGAAAGCGATTTGGCTTCAGCATCTTTTTGTTCTATATCCATTCACTTTGGAGGAGGAGGATCCTTCCATATATGCAGCAACACTACATTTATATAGTGCTGAACTTCATGGAATCGATATAGAAAATCGAACACTTGAGCAAATCTATGGTGTCAGTTTATTTGAACTAAAACACACTTTGGATAAACTAGAAAAGGTGGAGCGTTTTTCAAATATTGAATAAAATAATAGGTAGTGATGATTTTATAAACCTGATTAGTTGGGTAAACTTTCTAACAATATAATCATATTCTATATGTTGAAAGGTGCTTATTCTGTGTTATAATGTAATGGTTGTAAAACGCTAGTTTACCGACATATGGTAATAGTAACCTAATTTACATATCGGAAAAAAATTGTTAGTAAATAGATAGTTGGAGGGAAAGAATTATGACTGCAAAGTGGGAAAAATTAGAAGGAAACCAAGGTGTCTTAACTATTGAGGTTGACGCTGAAACATTTAAAAAAGGACTTGACGATGCATTTAAAAAGGTAGTTAAAGAAGTTAACGTACCTGGATTCCGTAAAGGTAAAATGCCTCGCGGGATGTTCGAAAAGCGTTTTGGTGTTGAATCATTATACCAAGATGCTATAGATATTGTTCTTCCAGATGCATATGAAAATGCAATCAAAGAAACTGGTATTGAGCCAGTTGATCGTCCAGAAGTTGACGTTGAACAAATTGAAAAAGGTAAAAATCTTATTTTTACTGCAAAAGTTACGGTTAAACCAGAAGTTAAACTTGGTGACTACAAAGGCTTAGAAGTTGAGAAACTTGAAGAAACAGTTACCGATGAAGAAGTGGATGCAGAAATTAAGCAATTACAAGAGCGCAATGCAGAACTTGTTGTTAAAGAAGAAGGTACTGTAGAAGACGGCGACACTGTTGTAATTGATTTCGAAGGTTTCGTTGATGGAGAAGCATTCGAAGGTGGAACAGCTGAAAACTATTCATTAGAAATTGGTTCAAACTCCTTTATCCCAGGTTTCGAAGAGCAATTAGTTGGAGTTGCTGCTGGAGCTGAAAAAGATGTGGAAGTTACATTCCCTGAAGAGTACCATGCTGAAAATCTAGCAGGTCAGCCAGCAACATTTAAAGTAAAGGTTCATGAAATCAAAGGAAAAGAACTTCCTGAATTAGATGATGAGTTTGCAAAAGATGTTGATGATGAAGTTGAAACTTTAGAAGAGTTAAAAGCTAAAACAAGAACTCGTCTAGAGGAGTCTAAGAAGACTGAGGCTGAAAACAGTCTTAAAGATACATTAATCGAAAAAGCATCTGAAAATGCAGAAATAGATATTCCTGAGGCTATGGTTGATACTGAATTGGACCGTATGCTTCGTGAATTCGAACAACGTTTACAAATGCAAGGTATGAACCTTGAACTTTACTTCCAATTCTCAGGTCAAGATGAGAATGCATTACGTGGACAAATGAAAGAAGATGCTGGCAAGCGAGTTCGTGTTAACTTAACACTAGAAGCAATTGCAAAAGCTGAAAACATCGAGGTTACTGAAGAAGAAATTAATGCAGAACTCGAAAATATGTCTACTATGTACGGAGTGCCTGCTGATCAACTTACGCAAATGCTTGGTGGCCAAGATGGAGTAATTGAAGATTTAAAAATTAGAAAAGCAATCGATTTCCTTGTAGAAAATAGCAAAAGTGTTGCATAATATTAAATAAGGGAATATCAAGGCGCGATATGATCGTGCCTTGTTTTATACCCAAAACATGGAAGTAGTACATACGTAGTAGTTTTATTCTAACGAATCTGGGAACACTTAAAAGGAGGGCGAAATTTCACACTAGGCGTTTTCCAACCAAACATACTTACATAATGAGCATGAGAGTTATTATTACCTATCAAAGAAGAAATATGGTACAATGTGCAATACATAACTAATTAGAAATTTACGAACTGATGGTATGGGGCCAAAGTTCAAACAAAACTGCCTAAAGAAAAAGGTGAACGAGAAGCAAGAAGGTCGAGGAACCGATTTTTTGGATCGAAGGCTAAATACGCAACGTCCTGTTGCAACGCCTTCATGACCTACATCCTGTAGGCCTCCGGAGCGTACTTTAATGTACGTGAGGATGCAGACGAAAGCGGTGACGAAGAGATTCGACGCTTATCGAAGCCGAAATGGGCTTATTGTAGAGAGAAGAAACAATAAGGGGTGACATGATGTTTAAATTTAACGATGAAAAAGGGCAACTTAAGTGTTCTTTTTGTGGTAAAACGCAAGATCAGGTTCGTAAGTTAGTAGCCGGACCTGGCGTTTATATATGCGATGAATGTATCGAGCTATGTACTGAAATCGTTGAAGAGGAATTAGGTACAGAAGAAGAAGTTGAATTTAAAGACGTACCAAAACCAAAAGAAATTAGAGAGATTTTAGACGAATATGTGATTGGCCAAGACTCAGCAAAGAAATCCTTAGCTGTAGCTGTGTATAACCACTATAAGCGTATCAATTCAAACAGCAAAATCGATGATGTTGAATTGTCTAAGAGTAATATTTGTATGATTGGACCTACAGGAAGTGGTAAAACATTACTTGCTCAAACCTTGGCTCGTATTTTAAATGTGCCATTTGCTATAGCTGATGCAACATCTTTAACAGAAGCGGGATATGTTGGGGAAGATGTAGAAAACATTCTTTTAAAGCTAATCCAAGCGGCTGATTATGATGTCGAGAAAGCGGAAAAAGGCATCATTTATATCGATGAAATCGATAAAGTAGCACGCAAATCGGAAAACCCATCCATCACAAGAGATGTTTCTGGAGAAGGTGTACAGCAAGCACTTTTAAAAATTCTTGAAGGAACTGTTGCCAGTGTGCCACCACAAGGTGGAAGAAAGCATCCACATCAAGAATTTATTCAAATTGACACAACCAATATCCTCTTTATTGTTGGTGGAGCATTTGATGGAATTGAACAAATCATTAAGCGTCGTCTTGGTAAAAAAGTAATTGGATTTGGCTCTAACATTGTGGAAGAAGAATTAGACCAAAAATCATTACTTTCCAAATCATTACCTGAAGATTTATTAAGGTTTGGATTAATTCCAGAATTTATCGGCCGTCTTCCAGTTATTGCGAGCCTTCAGCCACTTGATGAGGACGCATTAGTTGATATTTTAACGAAGCCAAAAAATGCCCTAGTGAAGCAGTTTCAAAAAATGCTTGAATTAGATGATGTTGAATTAGATTTCGAAGAAGATGCCCTTATAGAAATTGCGAAAAAAGCAATTGAACGTAAAACAGGAGCACGTGGTTTACGATCGATTATCGAAGGAATCATGCTTGATGTGATGTTTGATCTCCCATCAAGAGACGATATTAAAAAATGTATCATAACAGCTGAAACTGTATCAAACAACACATTACCAAAGCTTCTATTGGATGATGGAACAGTTGTTGAAAATACAGAAATCTCCGCATAAAGTAAAAATCCCGAGGTGCAAAAAGCCCTCGGGATTTTTTTAGGCCCATAGGAAGTGGTGTTCTTAGTCTTTGATCATATGCACGAAAAATCCGTCAAAATTGGTTTATTCCACCTTACCTCAGGAGATAATAGCAGATAGTAGTCTATCTTTGCGAGCAGGAGGAATAATATGAGTTGGACAGGTATTGTTTTATTCGTACAGCTATTCTTTGGAGTGATCATCGGGCTTTATTTTTGGAATCTCCTTAAAAACCAGCGAACTCAAAAGGTCTCTATAGATAAAGAGTCTAGAAAAGAAATGGAGCAGCTCCGGAAAATGAGATCGATTTCCTTAACAGAACCTCTAGCTGAGCGAGTACGACCAACTAGTTTTTCAGATATCGTTGGCCAAGAGGATGGCATTAAGTCATTAAAGGCCGCACTATGTGGACCAAATCCTCAGCATGTCATCATTTATGGACCACCCGGAGTAGGGAAAACAGCAGCAGCCAGGCTAGTGATGGAGGAGGCAAAACGAAATTCGAAGTCACCGTTTAAGCAGTCAGCTGTTTTTGTAGAACTAGATGCAACAACCGCAAGATTTGATGAACGTGGAATTGCCGACCCTTTAATTGGTTCTGTTCATGATCCGATCTATCAAGGTGCAGGTGCCATGGGCCAAGCCGGTATTCCTCAGCCAAAGCCCGGTGCTGTGACACATGCACATGGCGGTGTATTATTCATCGATGAAATTGGCGAGCTTCATCCGATTCAAATGAATAAAATGCTTAAAGTGTTAGAGGATCGCAAGGTGTTTCTTGAAAGTGCTTATTATAGTGAGGAAAATGCCCAAATCCCAACACATATACATGATATTTTTAAAAATGGATTACCAGCTGATTTTCGGATGATTGGTGCAACGACAAGAACACCGAATGAACTCCCGCCTGCAATTCGATCACGTTGTCTTGAGGTGTTTTTCCGTGAATTGGATCAGGATGAATTAGCTGTTGTAACAAGAAAGGCACTTGATAAAGTGGGGATGCAAGCAACGGAGAAAGGTATAGCCACATTTGCATCTTATTCACGTAATGGTCGTGAAGTCGTCAATATGGTTCAAATAGCAGCGGGTATCGCGATTTCGGAGGAACGTGATTTTATTAGAGATGAAGATGTAGAATGGGTACTTCATTCCAGTCAGTTAACACCGCGCTATGATAAAAAGATTTATCCAAATGCCAGAGTAGGTCTTGTAAACGGCTTAGCGGTATATGGACCAAATACGGGTGCACTGTTAGAAATTGAGGTAACCGTTATTCCTGCTAAAGATAAAGGAACAATTAACATAACGGGTATTGTCGAAGAAGAAAGTATTGGAGACCGTGGAAAATCAGTTCGAAGAAAAAGTATGGCGAAGGGCTCGATTGAAAACGTCATTACGGTACTTCGTTCAATGGGAGTGCCGGCATTTGATTATGATATCCATGTTAACTTTCCTGGCGGCATTCCGATTGACGGACCATCTGCGGGGATTGCAATGGCCACAGGTATATATTCGGCCATTCATAAGTTCCCGGTCGATCATATGGTTGCAATGACAGGGGAAATCAGTATTCATGGGAATGTAAAACCAATCGGTGGTGTTGTAGCAAAAATAAAGGCTGCAAAACAAGCCGGAGCAAAAAAGGTCATCATTCCTGAAGAGAATATGCAGTCAATATTACAGGAAATTGAAGGAATTGAAATTATTCCGGTTACAAACCTTGAAGAAGTTTTTGAAATTGCAATCAAATCGCCAGAACGCGGGAAGCAATCAAAGCAAACAATCATTCCAGCTTCAACTAACTATTCAAAAACAGAATCAGTTTAACCTTATTCAGTGATTTCTCACTGAATAAAGTTAATGCCTCCGGCGGATGCCACAGATTTTCAATGGAAACTTTTCGAGCAGTAGGATCAATGACTAAAAACGCCACGTCCTGTGGCAACGTCATTATGACCCACATCCTGTGGGCCTAAAATCTGGGTGCAAATATGCCAAGGCATATCTGATAATTTAGAAAGACTTCGACATACTAAAAAGGAGCGTCGAAGTCTTTTTTATTTCCGTTTTCTAAAAGAAAAATCCTCTAAAATAGACACTTGCTTTCAAATAAGATAAAATTTACATTTAAGAACTAAATAATTTTGAGGTGTTTGACAATGACAAGAAAAAAAGAAATCATTGTTCCTCTTTTACCACTTCGCGGATTGCTTGTCTATCCCACAATGGTTTTACATCTAGATGTTGGACGTGACAAATCAGTACAAGCATTGGAAAAAGCAATGGTAGAAGACCATATCATTTTTTTAACAACCCAAAAAGATGTGGCAATTGACGATCCTACTAAGGATGATATTTATAACATAGGAACATTAACACAAGTAAAACAAATGCTTAAGCTTCCAAACGGAACAATCCGTGTATTGGTTGAAGGGCTAATGCGTGCGGAAATCAAAGAAATCTTTGACAATGATAGCTATTATTCAGTGAAGGTAAAAACATTTGAAGAAGACGAGACAAAGGACGTTGAAGCAGAAGCACTCATGCGAATGATGCTTGAGTATTTCGAACAATACATAAAGCTTTCAAAGAAAATTTCAGCTGAAACATACACGTCTGTCACTGATATTGAGGAACCTGGGAGGATGGCAGATATAATCGCCTCTCATATACCTCTTAAGCTTCAAGAAAAGCAGGATATTCTTGAAACGATTAATGTTCGTGAGAGAATGAATAAAGTGATTACCATCATTAATAATGAAAAAGAAGTCTTAGGTCTCGAAAAGAAGATAGGTCAACGTGTCAAGCGATCGATGGAAAGAACCCAAAAAGAATACTATCTTCGTGAGCAAATGAAGGCCATCCAAAAGGAATTAGGGGATAAAGAAGGCAAAACGGGTGAAGTGTCCACTCTTAAAGAAAAAATTGATGCTGCAGGTATGCCTGAGCATGTAAAGGAAGTGGCATTAAAGGAACTGGACCGTTATGAAAAAATTCCGCAAACGTCTGCAGAAAGTGCAGTCATTCGAAATTATATTGAATGGCTGTTATCATTGCCATGGACAAAAGCGACGGAGGATCGACTAGATATTCACCGTGCGGAAGAAATACTTGAAAAAGACCATTTCGGACTGGAAAAGGTCAAAGAACGAGTCCTTGAATACTTAGCGGTTCAACAGTTAACCAATTCCTTAAAGGGACCTATTCTATGTCTAGCTGGACCTCCTGGGGTCGGTAAAACATCTTTAGCTAAATCAGTGGCAAAGTCACTTGGACGAAATTTCGTTCGTATTTCGCTCGGCGGTGTTCGTGATGAATCTGAAATTAGAGGACATCGTCGTACATATGTCGGCGCTATGCCTGGTCGCATTATCCAAGGAATGAAAAAGGCAGGAACAATTAATCCAGTCTTTTTATTGGATGAAATTGATAAAATGTCGGGTGACTTTAGAGGAGATCCTTCAGCAGCGATGTTAGAAGTATTGGATCCCGAACAAAACTTCAACTTCAGTGATCATTTTATTGAAGAGCCTTATGATTTATCAAAGGTTATGTTTATTGCGACGGCGAATAATTTGGCTACAATTCCTGGACCGCTTCGTGATCGTATGGAAATTATCACAATCGCAGGGTATACGGAGCTTGAAAAGGTCCATATTGCCAAAGATCATTTATTACCAAAACAACTTGAAGAACATGGATTAACAAAAGGGAAATTACAAATACGTGAAGATGCCCTGTTAAATATTGTTCGCTATTACACAAGGGAAGCCGGTGTTCGCGGACTTGAGCGTCAACTAGCGAAAATCTGTCGGAAGGTTGCTAAAATTATTGTCTCTGGTGAAAAGAAACGCGTTATCATCACAGATAAGAATGTTGTCGAATTTTTAGGCAAACGAGTATTCCGCTATGGTCAAGCAGAAATCGAGGATCAAGTGGGTGTAGCTACTGGGCTTGCCTATACAATATTCGGGGGCGATACACTTTCAATCGAAGTTTCCTTAGCACCGGGTAAAGGAAAGCTTGTGCTTACTGGGAAGCTTGGGGATGTTATGAAGGAATCTGCTCAAGCAGCATTTAGTTACATTCGATCAAAAGCAGAAGAATTTAAAATTGATCCGGATTTTAATGAGAAAAATGATATCCATATTCACGTTCCAGAAGGTGCTGTACCTAAGGATGGGCCTTCGGCGGGTATTACAATTGCAACTGCACTTATTTCCGCTTTAACTGGAAGGGCTGTTCTTAAAGAAGTAGGAATGACTGGTGAGATTACGTTAAGAGGTCGTGTTCTGCCAATTGGCGGCTTGAAGGAAAAATCATTAAGTGCCCATCGTGCTGGGTTAACAAAAATCCTATTTCCAAAGGAAAATGAAAAGGACCTTGAGGATATTCCTGAAAGTGTGAGAGATGATGTGGAATTTATTCCGGTTTCCCATTTAGATGAAGTCTTAAAACATGCGTTAGTAGGGGAGAAAAAATGAAAGTAACAAGTGCAGAAATCGTTATAAGTGCAGTTAAGCCGGAACAATATCCTGAGGTCGATTTACCTGAAATTGCACTGGCAGGACGTTCGAATGTTGGGAAATCATCGTTCATCAATAAAATGATTAATCGTAAAGCATTGGCTCGTACATCATCGAAGCCTGGTAAAACACAAACCTTAAACTTTTACCTCATTAACGAAATATTGCATTTTGTCGATGTTCCAGGTTATGGGTATGCTAAGGTGTCAAAAAAAGAAAGAGAAGCATGGGGGAAAATGATTGAGACGTATTTAACAACTCGCGAACAACTAAAGGCGGTTGTACTGATTGTTGATTTACGTCACTCGCCAACAAATGACGATGTACTCATGTATGATTTTGCAAAGCATTACGAATTACCAGTTGTTGTAATAGCGACAAAGGCAGATAAAATTCCAAAAGGAAAATGGGATAAACATCTCAAAGTAGTTCGAGAGACATTGGAGCTTGAGCCAGGTGACCATCTTATCAAATTTTCATCAGAAACGGGTTTGGGAAAAGATGAAGCCTGGACCGTCTTAAAATCGTATATGAAAGAAGAAAACAGCTAAAGCATCCGCTTTAGCTGTTTTTTCTTTTGATAAAACATACCTTTGCGAATTTTAAGAGAATATGAAGAATTAAGGGGATTCGAGGGTGATTTTACCGATTAGGTTATATGCAAAGGTTTGGACTAATAAAGATATAAGGAATGATAGGTATTCTCTACTAGGAGAATTTCGTCGCGAATTTTAGCAGGAATAAAAAAGGGGGAAAACAACGGTGAAAAAGAGACTCGCATCTTTCTTAATTTTACTTTTGGTTGTCGGTGTTTTGGGTGCTTGTGGCAGTGAAAAGTCATCTTCAAATGGGATGAAATTAGTGGAGGACGGAAAGTTTACGTTTGCTTCATCAGGTGAGTACAATCCATTTAGCGTTACAGATGGAAACGGGGTTATGTCTGGCTTTGATATTGATGTAGCAGAGGCGATTGCTAAGGAACTAGGCCTGGAACCAGATCAAAAAAGGTTTAAGTTTAACAGTATTGTAGAGGGCGTGAAGACTGGCAGGTTTGATGCTGCGGTAGCTAGCCATACCATTACAGATGAACGTGCTGAGCATGTGAATTTCTCAACACCCTATTATTATTCAGGTCCGCAAATATTTATTAGACCGGATAGTGGTGTGAGTAGCCTAAAGGATTTGAAGGATTTGGAAATTGCTGTTTCAAAGGGTTCAACTTATGCTAAAACGGCACAAGAGGTAACTGGGAATGTGGTTCAATATGATAGTGATGTAACAGCATTAGAAGCTTTGGCAATTGGAAAACATGATGCGGTTATTACAGACTTCTTAACAGGAAAAGAAGCGATCGGAAACGGTGTAGAAATTGAAGGCAAAGATATTCTAGGTTTGAGTGAACAAGCAATTGCAGTAGCGAAGGATAATGAAGAATTATTGAAAAAAATCAATGAAGCACTAGAAAAGCTAACAGAAGATGGAACAATGAAGAAAATAAGCGAAAAATACTTCAAAGAAGATATAACAACAAATCCAGAAGAATAGATATCATCATCGAAACGAATGTGTTTTTCCTGCGCATTCGTTTCTTTTTCTAAAAGGAGTGGAGTGAAATTGCCTGAGTTTAGTCATGTTTTCGAGCAGCTGATTGAATCCTACCCTGTGTTCCTAAAGGGGATGCTTCTTACACTACAGGTAACGATTGTTGCCATTTTAATCGCAGTTTTTATCGGGTTGCTTTTTGCATTCTTAAAAATCTCTGGGAAAACCATCTTAGTAAAGGTAGCGGATCTGTATATCTACCTAGTAAGAGGAACCCCGTTAGTCGTTCAAATTTTCGTCTTTTATTTCGGTTTATCGGCTTTAAATATATCCATGTTTTGGTCAGTAACCTTAGGGTTAGCCTTCCATAATGGTGCATATATAGCTGAAATTTTTCGAGGGGCTATACAGTCTATCGATAGTGGTCAGATGGAGGCCGGACAGTCCTTGGGAATGAGTAGAGTCCTAACAATTAGAAGAATCATCCTTCCCCAAGCGTTTCGAAGGGCTATACCCCCTCTTGGAAATCAATTTATCATCGGATTGAAGGATTCATCACTAGCAGCTTTTATCGGCTTAAATGAGCTTTTCAATGTTTCAACAACATTAGGCTCTAATAACTTTGATTATATGACATATTTGTTAATAGTAGCTATTTATTATTTAATCCTCGTATTAGTCTTTACTATTTTAGTTGGAATGCTTGAGAAAAAATTGGCTGCTAGCGACAAATAAGGACGGTGAAATGATATGGAAAAGAAAGACATGATCAGGGTTGCTGATTTAAATAAGTCATTCGGTAACCTGCACGTGTTAAAAAATATAAACCTGGTTGTAAAAGAAAGTGAAGTTGTTTGTTTAATTGGAGCTAGCGGTTCTGGGAAAAGTACATTACTTCGTTGCTTGAACTTTTTAGAAATAAAGGAAAGCGGAGAAATTATCATTAAAGATGAAAAAATAGAGTCTGAAAGCCATAATTTCACTGAAATTCGGCAAAGAGTTGGAATGGTATTTCAGCATTTTAATCTTTTTCCTCATATGACAGTCCTTGAGAATGTCATAGAGGCTCCTACACATGTTAAAAAGATTCCAAAACAAGAAGCGGTCGAACAGGCTAAGGAGCTGCTTGGTAAAGTAGGATTGGCTGATAAGGTGGATGTGTATCCTTCTAAATTATCAGGTGGGCAAAAGCAACGAGTTGCGATTGCTAGAGCATTGGCAATGAAACCTGAAATCATGCTATTTGATGAACCAACATCTGCACTTGATCCAGAATTAGTTGGCGAGGTACTTAATACAATGAAGCAATTAGCGAATGAAGGCATGACGATGGTCGTTGTCACCCATGAAATGGGGTTTGCTAGAGAGGTTGCAGACCGCGTCATCTATATGCATGATGGAAAAATAGTCGAAGTGGGACAGCCAAAGGACATTTTTGAAAATCCAAAGGAACAACGAACTAAGGATTTTCTAAACTCAATTCTATAAGGGTAAACGGGTATCTCAAATGAACTGTTTTTGGGATACTTTTTATTTTATATAAATACCCACGAAAACTATCTCTTCGTGGGTTTGCTCGGTTTTGGTATAATTTACTTTTTCTTAATGAATAATAAATAAAAGCCAATTCCTACTAGGAGAAGGGGCCAAAATTCGCGAATGAATGAAAATCCACCTTCTAAAAATCCTAACCAGTTTATAAATCGGTCGTAATTTAAAAACAGCAATGATATTAATAACAGAACGACACTATGGAATAGGCCATTTTTCGTCTTAAAATATGTAAATAGCATTCCAAGACCAACAATGAACAATAAGGTACCTGGCTGTTTTGGCCAAAATCCAAGTTGATTGATTCCGTGAAAATGGAATCCAAAGCCAACTAGAATGATACCTGGCAGGATACTGCTTGGATTGTTTTCAACATAGGCTTGTACAAAAAAGGCAATCCCGACAATGATAACCAGTGTTTGCCACGAATAGAAGTTAGTAAATACTGGCATGCCCAACTGTTGAAGCAAGAGATAGCAACCAATCCCGACAAGAATGATTCCCGAAAAGAGATTATTTTTTTTCATATAGTCCCCCATGCTAGTTACTTGATTTAACAATGCTTTTTTGATAATGTAACGATTGAAGTCAAGACGACTTATTTATAAGTATAAAACGCAATTATATGTACATTTTATTCTAGATTTATATTAGCATAGGTTGTCAAAAACTGTTCACACTTTTTTCGACAATCGTATGAAGTGGTCATGGTATAATAGATATAGTTTTTTGGACGAAATCCATATTATTATTGAAAAGTTGGGGTGAAGATTATGCATACACTTATGGTCGGACTAAATTATAGAACAGCCCCTGTTGAAATACGTGAAAAATTAACCTTTGATTCGGAAAGCATTGGACAAGCAATGAAGGAATTAAAAGGTAAAAAAAGCATTTTAGAAAATATTATTGTTTCAACATGTAACCGGACCGAAATATATGCTGTTGTCGACCAACTGCATACGGGACGCTATTATATTAAAGATTTCCTTTCGCAGTGGTTTGGAATTGATAAAGAAGAATTTACTCCGTATTTGAATATTGTTGAAGAAGAAGGTGTCGTTGATCACCTGTTTCATGTAACAAGCGGGTTGAATTCGATGGTGGTCGGTGAAACGCAAATTCTTGGACAAGTACGTTCAAGCTTTCTATCTGCACAAGATGAAGGTACATCTGGAACTGTTTTTAACCACCTATTTAAACAATCGATTACATTAGCAAAACGTGCCCATTCTGAAACGGAAATTGGGTCAAACGCTGTTTCGGTGAGTTATGCTGCCGTTGAACTTGCGAAGAAGATTTTTGGCGATCTCTCGAATAAAAATGTCCTCATTCTAGGTGCTGGAAAAATGGGCGAATTAGCTGTGCAAAATCTTTATGGTTCAGGTGTAGGAAAAGTGACAGTCATGAATCGTACCTTTGAAAAGGCACAAGGCCTTGCCGACAAGTTTCAAGGTGAAGCAAAAGCAATCGAGGAACTTCAATGTGCTTTAGTTGAAGCTGATATCATGATTAGTTCAACAGGTGCAAAAGGTTATGTCGTCACGAAAGAAATGATGCAAGATGTCGAAAGGTTGAGAAAGGGTCGTCCTTTATTTATGGTTGATATTGCAGTACCAAGAGACTTAGACCCTGGACTTGCCGATTTAGAAAGCGTCTTTTTATATGATATTGATGATTTAGAAGGAATCGTGGAAGCCAACCTTCAGGAGCGCAAAGTAGCAGCCGAAGCAATTGAACTCATGATTGAAAGTGAAATTGTTGAATTCAAGAATTGGTTGAACACTTTGGGCGTAGTACCTGTGATTTCTGCACTAAGAAATAAGGCATTAGCCATTCAAGCTGACACAATGGAGAGTATTGAACGCAAAATGCCTAACCTTTCTGACCGCGAGAGAAAAGTATTGAACAAACATACGAAGAGTATCATTAATCAGCTATTGCGAGACCCTATTTTACAAGCAAAGGAACTTGCTGCACAGCCTAATGCAGAGGAATCTCTTGCATTATTTATGAAGATTTTTGATATTGAGGATGCAGTTTTTTCTGAGATGGGGATACAGAAGGAAAAGAGCAATTTGAACAGGGTAGCGGTAAATAGTCAGCAGCCTTCTCTTCAGTCATAATGAGGGGTAAATCGATATGGTAGAGATGAATGTAACGAGATTACATGAGTTTACGGTAATTCTCTATGCCTTAAGTGTCCTGCTTTATTTTATAGACTTTCTTCATAATAACCGGAAGGTGAATAAGTTTGCCTTCTGGTTACTTGCATTTGTATGGATCATTCAATCGGTTTTTCTGCTCACACGAATGCTGAATACAGGTAGATTGCCGATTTTGTCTATGTTTGAAGGACTCTATTTTTATGCATGGGTTTTGATCACCCTCTCTTTAATTTTAAACAAGTTTTTAAGAGTAGATTTCATTGTTTTTTTTACAAATTTATTAGGTTTTTTTATTATGGCTTTACATACATTTGCTCCAGGTCAGCATGGTTCATCTGCGGTGGAAAGTCAGCTTATTTCAGAGTTACTCATGATTCATATTTCGATGGCGATTCTTTCATATGGGGCTTTTTCGTTATCTTTTGTTTTTTCAATCCTATACTTAATTCAATATAATTTGTTAAAACAAAAAAAATGGGGAAAACGACTCCAAAGACTTGGTGATTTATCTAAGCTTGATTATATGTCATATGTATTGAATCTTATTGGGGTGCCCATGCTTTTACTAGCGCTTATTTTGGGAGTGCTATGGGCCTATATTAAGGTTGAGAATTTTTATTTATCCGACGCAAAGGTGTTAGGTTCCTTTTTTGTATTAGTTATCTACTTATTTTACCTTTATAAAAGGGTTGTCCAAAAGCTCCAAGGAAAAACAATTGTTTACTGGAATTTAGGAGCATTTTTACTTTTACTTGTTAATTTCTTTTTATTTGGAAGCTTATCGAATTTTCATTTTTGGCTTACATAGACTGGAGGAGCATTTATGCGGAAAATTATTGTCGGTTCTCGAAGAAGTAAATTGGCGATTACACAAACAAACTGGGTAATCCAGCAGCTTAAGAATCTAGGTGTACCCTATGAGTTTGAGTTAAAGGAAATCGTTACAAAAGGTGATAAAATTCTTGATGTTACTTTATCAAAGGTTGGCGGCAAAGGTCTTTTCGTAAAAGAAATTGAACAAGCCCTATATGATAAGGAAATTGATATGGCTGTTCACAGTATGAAGGATATGCCCGCAATGTTACCTGAAGGACTTGTAATAGGATGTATACCGAAGCGTGAAGACCACCGTGATGTCATTATCTCAAAGGAAAACATATCCTTTGAAAAGCTTCCTAGCGGGGCTATTGTTGGAACAAGCAGCTTACGTAGAAGTGCACAGCTCCTGGCAAAAAGGGATGATATCGATATTAAATGGATTCGCGGAAACATCGATACAAGACTTTCAAAGTTAGAAAATGAAGACTATGATGCGATAGTATTGGCAGCAGCAGGCTTAAAGCGATTAGGATGGTCTGATGATGTAGTATCAGAATTTGTTGAACCAGAGGTTTGTCTGCCGGCAGTTGGTCAGGGTGCTCTTGCCATTGAATGCCGCGAAGACGATGCGGATATTTTACTTTTATTATCAAAATTAAATGATGAATATACACAAAAGACGGTTGATGCGGAGCGTGCTTTCCTTCATAAAATGGAGGGTGGCTGCCAGATTCCAATTGCGGCTTATGCAACGATGTCAGATGATAAAGAAATTGCGTTAACAGCGTTGGTTGGCTCCCCAGATGGTAAAACCATATACAAAGAACAAGTGTATGGGAAAAATCCAATTGAAGTGGGAAATGAAGCAGCGAAAAAATTAACAGACCTTGGTGCAAAGGTTTTAATCGACCGGGTGAAAGAGGAGCTTAACCAGTAATGGATGGCGAACAACCTCTTTTGGGGAAAACGATTTTAAATACAAGAGGTATAAGTGCGGCTGCTGAATTTTCGAAAAAAATCTCGGCAGCCGGTGGAATTTCAATTGAAATTCCATTGCTTACGTTTCAAAAACCAAAAGATTCCACTTTTATTGGAGATACAATAAAGAATTTACATACCTATGAATGGTTGATTTTCACGAGTAAAAATGGCGTTGATTTCTTTTTTGATTTTTATGATCAAATAGTGGAAAAAGGTACTGAAAAAATTCCAATGCCCAAAATAGCAGTAGTTGGTACAAAAACGGAGAAGGCCTTGTTGAAAAAGGGTTTTAAGCCTGAGTTGGTACCAGATGAATTTATCGCCGAAGGTTTGTTTGAAAGTTTAAGACCATATGTGAAGAAGGGTGACCTCTTTTTACTAGCTCGCGGGAATTTATCACGTTCTTATTTAGTCGAAGAACTAACGAATCGGGGTGCCTTGGTTACCGATTTAATTGTCTATGAGACAGCTGGTGATTCTCATGGAAAGGACCGTTTAATTGAACTGCTAAAAGAAAAACAAATTGATATTATAACGTTTACAAGTCCATCTACAGTGAAGCAATTCTATAAAATGATGGAACAAACTAAGTGGGAACAATGGACACAGCAGGTAATTTTCGCTTGTATCGGACCGGAAACAAGTAAAGCCGCAAAGCAATTACAGATCCCCATACATATTTGTCCCAAGAATTACACAACTGACCATTTACTCACTGAAATCATTGATTTTTTACAAACACAAGGAGGAGAATAAGTGATGGAGAAATTACAATTTGCAAGACATCGAAGATTACGCCAATCTGCAAACATGAGAGCATTAGTCCGTGAAACATATTTACATACTGATGATTTAATTTACCCATTATTCATTGTAGAAGGGGAAAATAAAAAAATAGAGGTTTCCTCAATGCCAGGTGTTTATAATATTTCACTTGATTTACTTGAACAAGAGTTAGATGAGATTGTTGAATTAGGTATTAAATCGGTGATTTTATTTGGAGTGCCTAATGAAAAAGATGAAGTTGGTACTGGGGCTTTTCATGATCACGGAATTGTTCAAGAAGCGACCCGACTTACAAAGGAAAAACACCCAGAGTTAATAGTCATTGCAGATACATGTCTCTGTGAATATACATCACATGGGCACTGTGGAGTTATCGAAAACGGAAAAATATTAAATGACCCGTCACTTGAATTATTAGCGAAAACAGCTGTAAGCCAGGCAAAAGCTGGTGCAGATATTATTGCACCATCTAATATGATGGATGGATTTGTGACTGCTATTCGTCATGGCTTAGATGAAGCGGGCTTTGAGAATGTGCCAATTATGTCTTATGCGGTTAAGTATTCATCTGCATTTTATGGTCCATTCCGTGATGCAGCCGGGAGTGCTCCTTCCTTTGGTGACCGTAAAACCTATCAAATGGACTATGGAAACCGGCTAGAAGCATTGCGTGAAGCTGAATCTGATATCGAAGAAGGCGCAGATTTCGTAATCGTAAAACCAGCATTGTCATACTTAGATATCATTCGTGATGTTAAAAATAATTTTAATGCTCCAGTAGTTGCTTATAATGTTAGCGGTGAATATTCGATGATCAAGGCAGCAGCCCAAAACGGTTGGATTAATGAAAAGGAAATCGTTATGGAAATGCTAACAGGAATGAAACGTGCCGGAGCTGATCTGATTATTACGTATCACTCAAAAGATGTTGCACGTTGGTTAAAAGAAAATTTTTAACTTTATAAGGTGCCTGACCCCCGGTATGGTAACGCATTAACGCATCGGGGGTCAGGCACCATTAAAAGAAAGGGGTTACGAAGATGAGAAGTTATGAAAAGTCAAAAGCGGCATTTTCGGAAAGCATACACCTTATGCCGGGTGGAGTAAATAGCCCAGTTCGTGCTTTCAAATCTGTACATATGGATCCAATCTTCATGGAGCGCGGGAAGGGTTCTAAAATATATGATATCGATGGAAATGAATACATAGATTACGTGCTATCATGGGGGCCGCTTATTCACGGCCATGCAAATGATCAAGTTGTCGAAGCTCTTAAAAAAGCAACAGAAATGGGAACAAGCTTTGGTGCTCCGACATTATCTGAAAATAAGCTTGCTAAGCTCGTTATTGAACGAGTCCCATCGATCGAAATCGTTCGTATGGTGAACTCCGGAACAGAAGCCACTATGAGTGCGTTACGTTTAGCTCGAGGCTATACAAGTCGTAATAAGATCTTGAAATTTGAAGGCTGTTATCATGGACATGGGGATTCCCTATTAATTAAAGCTGGCTCAGGTGTTGCCACCCTTGGTCTACCTGATAGTCCGGGAGTACCTGAAGGCATTGCTAAAAATACCATTACTGTTCCTTATAATGATTTGGAGGCAGTAAAATATGCATTTGAACAGTTCGGGGAAGATCTTGCTGGAGTGATTGTCGAGCCAGTCGCTGGAAATATGGGGGTTGTTCCTCCACAGCCAGGATTCCTAGAAGGACTTCGTGAAATTACAACACAGTTTGGAACCTTGTTAATTTTTGATGAGGTAATGACGGGATTCCGTGTTGATTATCATTGTGCACAAGGCTATTTTGGTGTCACTCCTGATATCACTTGTCTTGGTAAAGTAATCGGTGGTGGTCTACCTGTAGGGGCATATGGCGGACGTGCAGACATTATGGAACAAATTGCACCAGCTGGTCCAATCTATCAAGCCGGAACACTTTCTGGTAACCCATTAGCGATGGCTGCGGGCTATGAGACTTTGTCACAGCTAAAACCTGAAGACTACAAAGAATTTAAAAAGAAAGCTGATCGACTTGAAGAAGGGCTTACAAAGGCAGCTGAAAAATATGACATCCCTCATTGCATCAACCGTGCTGGATCAATGATTGGCTTTTTCTTTACAAACGAAAAGGTCATTAACTATGATGTTGCAAAAACATCTAATTTAGAGTATTTTGCATCCTATTACCGTGAAATGGCAAATGAAGGTGTATTTCTTCCACCATCTCAATTTGAAGGGCTTTTCCTATCAACAGCTCATTCTGAAGAAGATATCGAAAATACAATTCAAGCGGCTGAAAAAGCATTTTCCAAACTAAAGGGCTAAGAAAGACGCAAAGGCAGACTCAGGAAACATGAACTGGGTCTGCCTTTTAACTTTATTCAGCAAACCCCGACTGAAATTAAGGAACTCAGACTAAGAACGTCACATCCTGTGACAACATCTGAGTGACCAACATCGTGTTGGCCCAAAGCCTCCGGCGGATGCCACGATTTTTAAAAGGAAACTTTTCGAGCATTAAGATCGAAGACTAAAGACGCCACATCCTGTGGCAACGTCTTCATGACCCACATCGTGTGGGCCTAAAAATCGGGCGCA
>NZ_LMBW01000006.1:33274-66881 GCF_001439915.1 Fredinandcohnia humi
TTGAGCACTTCTTTAAGAATTTATCATAATTCCCTTGGAACTATCATAAAAATTGTAATGTCATAGTAAATCTGTTTAGAAGAGGACAGAAAGGAGGAGTAGCTGATGTCATCTGAAAACTTACGATTTTCAGTAGAGGAATCAGTCTGGTTTCAAAAGGGACAGGAAGTCTCAGAGCTCATCTCAATATCACTTGACCCAGATATTGTAATTCAAGAGCATGACCAATATGTGTCCATTCGCGGTGCATTACAGCTAACAGGTGAATATCGAATAGATGAAAAAATGTGCGAAGAGGGAGAACGTGACTTTGCCTCGGTTCGACTTGTAAATGAGGTAATCACACGTGAGGACGGGATAAGCGAACTAAACCACCGCTTCCCAGTCGATATTACGATTCCACAAGATCGTGTTAAAAGCTTAGATGATGTATATGTGTTGATTGAAACATTTGACTATGAAATTCCAAAGCGTGGCTGTTTACAAATCGCGGCTGATTTAGCCATTAGTGGTATCCAAGGCGTTATTCAAGCGCCAAGAGAGGAAGTTGCCCCTGAGGCTATCAATCGGGAAGAACAAACCCCCATATTGGCTGAACAACCAGCAGAAGAGGAGCTAGAGCTTGTAAGAAACAGTTTGGTCGAAGAGGAAGAAGAAATTCAAGCAGTTGCCGAGGAAAAACGTGAAGAAGAAGAAGTTCAAGCTGTAGCCGAGGAAAAACGTGAAGACCTAGAAGAGGTAGTACTGCGAAATCAAGATGAGGTAGTGCTACATAATGAAGTAGAGGAACAGGAGGTTATTGCGGTAAGTGAACAGCAGGAAGACACGGATGCAGAACTTTTTGTTCCTTTTGAAGTGGAAGCCAGAAAAGAGGTCTATCAGGAACAAGAGGAAATTGAGATTGTCGAAGTGATTGAAGAAGAAGAGGTTGTTCAAGCCGTTCTAACACCTTCAATCGAAGTGAAAGCAAGACATGATAATCAATTAACCTTTGGTTCTGACCACCAAAATAAAAAAGGTCCTACTGCTGTACAGGAAAAAGAAGAGGTTCGTGAGCAAAGAAAAGAACAAACAGAAGAAGCTGTAAAACGAGATGAAAATGACTTATTATTAACCCAAATATTTAACAGAGATGAAGTTGAAGACCATACGACGATGAAAATCTGTATTGTTCAATCTGGAGATTCATTGGAAAAGATTTCACAGCGTTATGATATAAGCGTACAACAATTAGTACGTGTTAATTCACTAAATACCGATTCCGTCTCTGAAGGACAGCTATTATATATCCCTGTCCAAGCAAGCTAATCATTAATAAGATCGATAGGGTGAGGAGAAGCCTCGCCCTGTTTTCTTTAAAATTGTCAGGAAAGTGAGTGATTGGCCCAGTGAATAAAAACGATGTAAGCAGTATCGGGCCCATCTTAAATAAATACAACCTAAAGCCCTCATCATTTGAACAGCTCGGCAAAGTCACAAAAATTGTAACTGATAAAGGTATCTATGCTCTAAAATCCATTACACACAAAATCAATCCGTCCTTCCCCACTTTCCTTCAACACTTATTCCAGCAGGGTTACACAAGGGCAGTACCCATTTACCCAACCGTCGAAGGGAAATACCTTGTCTACCATAATCAAAAATTCTATTACCTAATGCCATGGTTGAAAAGCAATACCCCTGAGCACCGCGGTGATCATTATCATGCCTTTTTTAAAGAAATTGCCCGGATTCATCTAACAACGGCAAGAAAACAACAAATTAACGATGAAAAAGATATTACAGACCATTATGAAACAATCATCAAAACGTGGGAAGAGCGAAATCAGTTTTTGGAAGAGTTCGTTGAAAAAGCAGAGGCAAAATGGTATATGTCCCCCTTTGAACTTCAGTTCTGTACGTATTTTTATGAAATTAATCTAGCCTCATCATTTGCACGAACCCAGCTCGATAAATGGCATGAATTAATGGTAGAAAGAAAGTCTTTTCGTACAGCCCTAACACTCAATAATTTATCAGATACTCATTTTTTATATGGTGAAGACGGAAAAGGGTATCTTTCGAATTTTGAGAGGGCAGGCTTTGCAAATCCAACAAATGATTTAGTGAGTCTCTATTATCGGATATTAAAAACCTATCCGACTTTATGTACGAATTGTCTTGAGTGGTTTGAATCCTATCAAAGCCATTTTCCATTACGGGAAGAGGAGTTTTATCTCTTTTTAAGTCATTTAACCTATCCGCAAACCCTTTATCGGTGTGTTCGCAATTATACCGAACATATACAAAAGAAATCTGAGCGGGAGCATGTCCAAATTTTACAACGGGCATACTGGCAAACGAAAAACATTGAATTTGTTTCCGTTAAACTGCTTGAAGCAGAACGAAAAAGAAAAGAGCAGGAAGAGGAAGAAGAAGAATCCCATACAGAATAATGTATGGGATTTTATCAAATACGCCTTGGCGTATTTGTGCCCAGATTTTATCGGGCTTGCTCGATAAACTTCCTTTGAAAATCTGTGGCATCTGCCAGAGGCTTTAACTTTATTCACCTTGGTTTGCTTTTATATACTATGAAATTCATTCTCGCTTAGGTAGATTACTCTTTTGAATAAAGTTAAAACATATCCAGATAAAAGGCTACGGCGAGTAAAATCAAAATGGCTAAAAATAGCACATCAAATGATGTTGGCAGAAAAATGGTTCGTACTGCTTGAACAATAGTGATGGGGATGATAAATTGGTGACAAACATCTCGGCATTGCCGTACCCAATGGGGATACGAATATCTTCGGAAACGACCCCTTTTCATGCTGATCTCTCCCTTCAAGGAATCCTATAATTAAAATATGCTTGGAAAAGCAGAATAGTTCCTTTGAAATTCTATATAAAAATTTTGTAACAAATAATATGAAAGAGAATAAAGTATAAAAAACTTGGCTACCCTTATTGACAATACCTATTGAAATTCATAAACATTAGTAGTAGAATTTTAAAGTAAATATATGAATGTACATACGATGAGAGGGAAGAGTACATCGGTAACACCTTCAGAGAGAGAAATCAATAGCTGGGAGATTTCTTAGGAACGTTACGATGGAAGGTCGCCCTTAAGTAGCTTTTATGAAAGTGAGTAGTAAAAGCCGGTGAAAAGCCGTTATCTTTTCTTGAGAGCATAGATAAAGCTTTTTTATCTATGAAAAAAGGTGGTACCGCGAATACACTCCATTCGTCCTTTTAATAAGGATGAGTGGAGTTTTTTTATTTATTCAGCCTTGGCTGAATAAATAAGCCTCCGGCGGATGCCACAGATTTTCAATGGAAACTTTTCGAGCCAACTCGAAAAAATCTGGGTGGCAAATACGCCAAGGCGCATTTGATTGAATTTTAAGGAGGAATTCCCATGGAAGGAAATGAAACAACGTTATCAACAAAGTATGACCCGCAGGCGATTGAAGCGGGTCGCTATCAATATTGGTTGGATGGTAAATTTTTTGAAGCAAAAGACGATGCTGAGAAAAAGCCGTATACAATTGTCATTCCGCCGCCGAATGTAACAGGGAGGTTGCACCTAGGGCATGCGTGGGATACAACCTTACAGGATATCCTTACTCGTATAAAAAGAATGCAAGGCTATGATGTTCTATGGCTGCCCGGAATGGACCATGCCGGTATCGCAACTCAAGCCAAAGTTGAGGGTAAGCTGCGTGAGGAAGGGAAAACCCGCTATGACTTAGGCCGTGAAAAATTCGTAGAAGAAACTTGGAAGTGGAAGGAAGAATATGCAAGTCATATTCGTGAGCAATGGTCTAAGCTAGGACTTGGATTAGATTACTCAAGAGAACGATTCACACTTGATGAAGGCCTTTCGAAAGCGGTTCGTGAAGTATTCGTTGCCCTTTATAAAAAAGGTCTTATCTATCGCGGTGAATACATTATCAACTGGGACCCAGCAACAAAAACAGCCCTTTCTGACATCGAAGTTATTTATAAAGATGTTCAAGGTGCATTTTATCATATGCGCTATCCATTAGCTGACGGCAGCGGGTCTATTGAAATTGCTACCACTCGTCCGGAAACAATGCTTGGCGATACGGCTATTGCCGTTCACCCAGAAGATGAACGCTTCAAACACCTTATCGGTAAAACAGTTATACTCCCAATCGTCGGAAGAGAAATCCCGATTGTTGGTGATGACTATGTTGAGATGGACTTTGGTTCTGGTGTTGTTAAAATCACGCCTGCACATGACCCAAATGACTTTGAGGTAGGGAACCGCCACAATCTTGAGCGTGTTTTAGTTATGAATGAAGATGGAACAATGAATGCCAATGCCGGTAAATACCAAGGTATGGATCGCTTTGAATGCCGAAAGCAAATTGTAAAGGACCTTCAAGAAGAAGGAGTACTTTTCGAAATTGAAGATCACCTTCATTCAGTAGGTCACAGTGAGCGAAGTGGAGCAGTTGTTGAACCATACCTATCCACACAATGGTTCGTAAAAATGCAGCCATTAGCAGATGAAGCTATCAAGCTTCAATCTCAGGAAGAAAAGGTACATTTCGTTCCAGACCGTTTTGAAAAAACATATCTACATTGGATGGAAAACATTCGTGACTGGTGTATTTCTCGTCAATTATGGTGGGGTCACAGAATTCCAGCCTGGTACCATAAAGAAACAGGTGAGGTTTATGTTGATCATGAACCACCAAGTGACGCTGAAAACTGGGAGCAGGACAAAGATGTATTGGATACATGGTTTAGTTCTGCATTATGGCCATTTTCAACAATGGGCTGGCCAGATAAGGAAGCAGCGGATTTTAACCGCTACTACCCAACAGCTGCTCTTGTAACAGGCTATGATATCATCTTCTTCTGGGTATCAAGAATGATTTTTCAAGGACTGGAATTTACAGGGAAACGTCCGTTTAAAGATGTTCTTATTCACGGTTTGGTTCGTGATGCAGAAGGTCGTAAAATGAGTAAGTCACTTGGAAATGGCGTTGACCCAATGGATGTCATTGCCCAATACGGTGCCGATTCATTACGATACTTCTTATCAACAGGAAGTTCACCAGGTCAAGACTTGCGTTTTAGCATGGAAAAGGTTGAAGCAACTTGGAACTTTGCGAATAAGATTTGGAATGCATCTCGTTTTGCTCTAATGAATATGGGTGACCTTAAGTTTGATGAGATCGACTTTGGTGGTGAAAAATCTGTTGCGGATAAGTGGATTTTAACTCGCCTAAACGAAACAATTGAATCAGTAACAAAACTTGCTGATAAATACGAGTTCGGTGAAGTAGGAAGAGTATTATATAACTTCATTTGGGATGACTTCTGTGATTGGTATATTGAAATGGCGAAGCTTCCTTTATACGGTGAAGACGAGCAAGCAAAGAAAACAACAAGATCCATTCTTGCTTATGTTCTAGACAATACAATGAGACTGCTACATCCATTCATGCCGTTTATTACCGAGGAAATATGGCAAAACTTGCCACATAATGGCGAATCCATTACTGTTGCAAAATGGCCAGAAGTAAATCCTGAAATTTCAGATGCTCAAGCAGCCGGGGAAATGCGTCTATTGGTTGATATTATTCGCTCTGTTCGTAATATCCGTGCAGAGGTGAATACACCGATGAGCAAGCAGATTAAACTATACATTAAAGCTAAGGATGAAACAGCTCTATCTCAATTAGAAAAGAATCGTTCTTACTTAGAGAGATTCTGTAATCCAAGCGAGCTTGTAATTGCAACTGATCTTGCTTCACCTGAAAAATCAATGACGTCTGTTGTAACAGGAGCAGAACTATTCCTTCCACTTGAAGGACTCATTAACATTGATGAAGAAATTAAGCGTCTAGAAAAAGAACTAGATAAGCTTAACAAAGAGGTTGAACGCGTTCAGAAGAAACTTGGTAACGAAGGCTTCGTAAAGAAAGCACCCGGGAAAGTAATCGATGAAGAACGTGCAAAAGAAAAAGACTATCTAGAAAAACGAGAAACAGTTCGTGAGCGCATTACAGAATTAAGAGGCTAAATGAATAAAAGGCGAATCTAATATAGATTCGTCTTTCCTTCATTTTAAACTTATATGGAGGAACGTAGATGATACACACTTATGACGAGGCCCTTACTTGGATTCACAGCAGATTAAGACTTGGAATGAAACCAGGGCTATCACGAATGGAATGGATGATGGAACGGCTTGGTCATCCAAAGAATAAAATAAAGGCAATTCATGTAGCCGGAACTAACGGGAAAGGATCAACGGTTAGCTACATACGAAACATTTTACAAGAAGCAGGTTATACAATTGGAACCTTCACTTCCCCTTATATTGAGACCTTCAATGAAAGGATTAGTGTTAATGGAAAACCGATTTCAAACGATGAAATTGTTTCCCTTTTACAGAGAATAAAACCATTAGCGGAAGAGTTGGAGAAAACAGAACTTGGCGGACCAACCGAATTTGAAGTTATCACCGCGATGGCCCTGTATTATTTCGGTGAAAACACGGAAATAGACTTCGTTCTTATGGAAGTTGGATTAGGTGGAAGACTTGATTCAACAAATGTCATCAATCCTCTTGTATCAATCATCACAAGCATAGGCTTTGATCACATGAACATTCTTGGTGATACAATTGAAGAAATTGCGGGTGAAAAAGCCGGAATTATTAAACCGAATGTCCCTGTTATCACGGCAGTTGCGCAACAGGAAGCAATTGAAGTGATCAGTAATAAGGCGATAGAAGAAAATAGCCCATTTTTTCGATTAGGCCAGGATTTCTTTATTCTTGATCATCACTCAAATGATGGTGAGGTTTTTAAAGTAAAAACACAGAATAAAACCTTTCAAAATCTACAGATCTCAATGAAGGGTACACATCAGGTGAGAAACGCTAGCTTAGCAGTAATGGCAGTTCATCTGTTACAAAATAGCGGTGCTATACAAGTAGGAGACAGTGAGCTTGCTGAAGGTTTGGAGAAAACCAAATGGATTGGTCGATTTGAAGAGATTTCAAAGAATCCACTTGTTATTCTAGACGGTGCCCATAATCCAGAAGGTATTAATAGCCTGACTGATACAATTGGGACTCATTTGAAGGGGAAAGAAATCCATATTATTTTTAGTGCATTAAGCGACAAAAAGTTAGACGGGATGATAGGGCAGCTTGAAAAGGTCGCTAAAACATTAACTTTTACTACCTTTGAATACCCAAGAGCTGCAAGCACTGGGGAACTTTATGCAAATTCATCTGCCAGTGAACAAATAGATACGGTGGATAATTGGCAGGAAGCGGTGGAAGGGGGATTAAAACGTGTATCATCAGATGAGCATGCTGCTTTGGTTATAACAGGATCACTATATTTTATTTCTGAAGTACGTTCCTATCTTAAAAAATACAAGAGTTTAATTTAAAACTGAAAACCCAAAAACCCAAGAATGTCGAAAAAATAACCATTCTTGGGTTTTAAATATCAATATTAGCCTTATAAGATTACGACAGGTCTGTTCAGCCTTGTTCCCTAATTGGTCCTGGTTCAATAATAGGTTTTGAATCACCAGGCCCATTAGAATCTTCTGTTGGTGGATAATAAGGGATTAATTCATCCTCATCAAAGGGTTCATATTCAATTGATGCACCACCATCAGAACGGAATGTATTACTAATAATCGAACCAGACACTTTTCCGCCTTCGGTTAATAGTACATGGGCGTTAGGGGCTAAAATTAGTTTACTATTATTGCTTGATCCACCTTTTATGGTTAATTTGCTTCCCCCCATTATGATATGACCATCAATTGCACCACTATTGGTAAATACAATATTGGAACTTTTGGCATATAAGGATCCAAAAATTTTAATATTACCACCAAAGTTTAGTTCCTGTGAACCTTTGTAGAAAATGGTAAGATCTTTATTATTCTTATTTGTATTAATAATACTACCACCTGTCACTGAAAACTTTTCTTCAATCTGTAAAGTTAATTTCTTCGTATTATTTTGGGTACCTACAATCTTAATAAAACCTTGAGGGACATTTAAGTTTTTAATTTGAATAGTTCGATCTTGACCGTTCAAATCTATCGTAAGTGTTCTACCACTTTCTAGTTTTATTTCATTAAAATATAAATCCTTGTTTAAAATAATTTTCTTGTCGTTAGAAGCTCCTCTTGATAAATGGATAGTGCCTTCATTTGGAAGTCCACGTTCAAATTCCGGAAAAGTAGGTAAAATATAGTCCCTTTTTTCTATGTGTGTGAATGTAGGGTCGAAATTTGGCATACCGTATGGCATTTTTACCATACTTTTTTTTGCATTGGGCGCTTTAATAGTCCCTTTGAATTTTTCCATTCCATAACCGATAGTAATCGAGTTAGAGTTAGTACCTATGCTTTCAGTATTCCCCACACCTGTAATCATTTCCATATTTCCATTTGAAAAAACCGCTACATCATTTAAAATCTCAATTGGTACATTACTTTCTTCTTCTTGATCCTGTTTGTTATTACCACAATTCAATGTAATTGTACTTTTTACAATTCTCTTACTTTTTCCAATTTCCCCAGTAGAGGTCAAATTATAAGTATAAACATCTGAATCTTGACTGGGTGGCCCGATCTCAATTGTTGCAGTTGGAGTTACACCAAAAGACTCATCAAATGTGTATGGCTCGTGTTCGTCATCCCATTTATCTAAATTTGGCGGACATGTTGCTTCTTTACTTATTTCATTCAAAGCCTTTGTTGCACCTGCTTCGGCAATATAATAAGCTGATTGTTGATTACGTTCATTAGAACTCATTTTAGCATTATTTAATGTCAGGCCCATGAGTCCTAATCCTAATACAGATATGACAACAAGAACCATTAATACAACGTATAAGGCTATGCCCTTTTCATTTTGAATATACCTGCGAAGTTTCCCCCATAATCTCACAGTTCCACCTACTTCCGTATATAAATTTCAGTCGATAAGGTAACTTCATGATTGTTCTTATCTGAAATACTTGTAATGTTTATAATAATTTTTTTTTCATTTTTATCTTCAACTTCGCTAACTTTTAGTTCCTTGATTAACGAAACTAAGGTTGTCCCATTCTTTTTAATTTCATGATTTTCAACTTTATAAGTATCTGTACCATTAATTGTTAAAACATTATCAGATGCCTTAACACTATTTGCCTTTCGGATTTCTTTTGTAAGAATATTAATAGCTAATCTTACATTTGCCTGGTTCTCAATCTGAGTAGTTTGATTCGACATTTGTTTTTGACCAAATAGATGGACAGAAGTAGCCAAAGTAAGAATCAAAGTTAAAAGCGCGAGTACCGCTAATAATTCGATTAACGTAACACCTTTATTATCTCTTACCAAATTATTTCACCCTCTACTGTTTCCAAGTTAATAATGTTTCCATTTGGGCTTCCTTACGATCAGTAGACCTATTGCGAACCTCTACTAGAACTTTATACAAATCATCATAATCTGTATTTTTTTCTATTGAAATTGTTATATCGTCACCACCACAATCTTTCTTCACCTCATCACTATTAAAGCTTGTGGTTTTACTGCTATTATATATACATTCCATTGTGTCTTGAGCAATATATGTTGCAACTAATGTATCCTCAGAAACTTTATTCGTTTTTGCAGATTGAACAAACATTGTTAAGAAGGACACTACAATAATGGAAAGAAGCACAATTGATACAAGAATTTCAATTAAACTTATTCCTTTTTCTGAGTTTATAGGTTTTAAAGAGAATTTGTTCATCTACATTCAACATCCTTAAACAGATTTTTAATTCATGACAAAATACCTATTTGAAATTATTATACGACATAATATGACATATAAGGCATACGTTTTTTAAATCGATCTGATAAGTTTCAAATTAAAACAGTGGATTCAAGATTTGATTTTGAATAAATATAATATGAGGCAAAAACGTTAATTCTCTCCAATTTACTTAGTAAGACGCAAAATGTCACAAATAACTACATAATACATGAATAATCATCTTTAGTATTTTCCTATTTTCCTATAAAATGATAGGGTGTGTTTAGGTATAATTTACTATAAAAACATGTGTTTAAATCTGGGGATACTACAAACAAATTACTTTATAAATATAGAAGTAACAAAAGAGGTGAAAGGGGGACAACCATGCTAAAGTTGCCTTCAATAAAAATTTTTAGCTTGCTCTTACTTTGTGTTTTACTCCTATCACTTTTTTCGACTATCGGAACAAACACGTACCATGCATTTTTTGGAGACGATTCCTTCAAAGGAGGAACAAAGACTGACCCTGCAGAAGTACAGCCAGAAGAAATTGAGATGAACAATGATCAAAATATAAAAGTAGATGTGGACAATGTTGTATCTCAATCAACCATTTCAAATCTTAAGGATGAGAGTGAAATCGTAAAATGGGTGAAAGAGTTTGGTGTTGTAGATTTACCTGCGAATAAACCATTTTCCATGCTCTCCTTTTTATCGGAAAGCAGTAAATCAACTAAATATTCAAACGAAGCGTTAAGCATAATTGCTACCGGTATTTATTCAACTATATTGTCTTCTAATTTTGAAATCATTGAAAGACATATTAGTAATCAGTTGCCTGATTATGCGGCTTTCGGTTATGAAGCCATGATTGAAAACGGAAAAAAAGATTTAATGATTTATAATGTTAATTCCCACGAATATAAACTAGTGTTTTCTTTAAAGGATCATGAATTTAATGTACAGCTTATGGGACCAGAGCTGCAACAATCGATACATGTGGTTATAGAAGATAAAGAATCCTTTGAACCTAAGATCATAAAGCATTTTGATAGCACTCTTTCTGAGGGTAAAAAGGTTATCAAACTAAAAGGGAAATCGGGTCAAGAAGGTAAAACTTTTCGCATCATAAAAGAGGTTGGTAAGGTGGACGAGAAAGTGGAGGTATCTGAGGATTTTTATCCGCCGATCCACACAATTGAAGCCCAAAGTATTTTAGTTCCGGAAGTCCCGGTAAACCCAATCGATACTGAATCGGAAGGGAATTTATCGAATCCAGATGAGACTCCGGGAACAAATAATGGGTCAAATGAAAAAGAAAATAATCAGGAATCCGAAAATAGTACTGATAAAGCGATCGAAGAGGAAAATATCGATTTATGGGAAGATCCTAATCCACAGTATTTACAAAAATCTTAGGGGAGGGGGCATTCCATGCGAAAAGCCCGCAAACGATTAGGAGATTTGCTTGTCGAGGCTGGTCTCCTAACAGAGCAACAATTAAAACAAGCTCTTGACGATCAAACAGATTCACAAAAACTAGGGGATATCCTTCTTCACAAAGGGTTTATTACGGAGCAACAATTAATTGAAGTTCTTGAGTTTCAATTAGGAATCCCACATGTAAGTCTATTCCGATATCCAATCGACACATCGTTAACGACATTAATACCTAAAGAAATGGCAAGAAGACATTATTTAATTGCCATTCGAAAAGAAGCGGATAAGCTTTTTGTCGCTATGGCAGACCCCATGGATTATTATGCGATTGAGGATTTACGTCTAACGACTGGTTTTTATATTGAACCCGTCATCGCTTCTAAGGATGAGATACTACGGGCAATCAATAAGTTTTATGATTTAGACGAAGGGGTCAAGGAGCTTTTTGCTGAAGCTTCAGTGGACATTGAAGAAGAAAAAATTACAAATGAAGATTCACCAGTTGTTAAACTAGTAAACCAAATCCTGCAAAATGCTGTTCAACAAAGAGCGAGTGATATTCATGTAGACCCCCATGAAACAAAAGTTTTGCTACGTTATCGCGTGGATGGTGTGCTCCGTACGGAACGGTCTTTACCAAAGAGTATGCAAGGAGTCTTTACTGCACGAATTAAAATCATGGCAAACCTCGATATTACAGAAAGTCGCATCCCGCAGGATGGCCGAATAAAAATAAATTTGGAAGCTCATCATATTGACTTACGTGTTTCCACATTGCCAACGGTATTTGGTGAAAAAATTGTAATGAGGGTTTTAGATTTAAGTAGCTCATTAAATAATCTTTCACAACTAGGTTTTAATAATGTGAACTTAAAAAGATTTAAGAAATTAATTCATAACCCGACCGGTATTGTTTTAATTACGGGTCCAACGGGTTCAGGGAAATCTTCAACACTTTATGCAGCCTTAAATCAGCTTAATTCTGAAGATGTAAATATCATCACAATTGAAGATCCTGTCGAATACCAACTAGAAGGCATCAATCAAATTCAAGTCAATACAAACGTTGGAATGACTTTTGCTAAAGGGCTTCGTGCTATTTTGCGGCAAGACCCAAATATTATCATGGTTGGAGAAATTCGTGATCAGGAAACAGCGGATGTCGCTGTTAGAGCATCGTTAACTGGTCATTTAGTTTTAAGTACCCTTCATACAAACGATTCACTTGGGACCATTACACGCTTAATTGATATGGGGGTTGAACCATTCCTTGTGGCCTCATCACTTTCAGGTGTAGTTGCTCAGCGTTTGGTTCGTCGTGTTTGTCGAGATTGTGGTCACCTGCAGGAACCAACCGTACGTGAACTTGAAATTTTCGCAAAACGTGGAATTGCTATTGAAAAAGTGAACCGGGGAAAAGGCTGTGGAACCTGTAATATGACGGGATATAAAGGTAGGGTTGCCATCCATGAATTGTTGGTTATTAACGATGATATGAAAAGGGCAATTATGAATCGAGAGTCTTACACAACACTAAGGGAACTAGCTATCACAAATGGAACCATCTTTTTAATTGATGATGGACTATTAAAGATAAAACAAGGATTAACAACTACTGAGGAAATATTAAGAGTGGCGACTGCTGAATAGGTGGGAAGTAGATGAAGGATAAAATTAATCAAATATTGCATTCAGCGCATGAACATAAGGCTTCTGATATTCATATTACAGCCGGTGTTCCTCCGATTTTTAGAATTAATGGGGATTTAAAAAGATACGGAAAAGATATTTTAACACCTCCTGTCATTGAGGAACTAGCTAAAGCGTTTGTACCAGAAGAAATGTGGGACCGTTTTAAAGAAAAAGGGGAGCTCGATTTCTCTTATGGTATATCGGGTGTTTCGAGATTTCGTGTTAATATCTATATGCAGCGGGGGTGCCCAGCAATCGCATTTCGTGTGATACCTACTTCAATTCCTACAATTGAGGAGCTTGACCTGCCGCAGGTGCTAAAAAAGATCAGTCAAAAGCCACAAGGCCTAGTACTTGTTACTGGTCCAACCGGCAGCGGTAAGTCTACAACCCTTGCAGCCATGATTCAGTATATTAATCAAACTATGAGCAAGCATGTCGTGACATTAGAGGATCCAATCGAATACCTGCATAAGCATGGAATGAGTATAATTGAGCAACGAGAGGTTGGCAGTGATACTCATAATTTCGCAAACGGTCTTAGGGCAGCACTACGACAGGATCCGGACGTCATCCTTGTCGGTGAAATGCGTGACCTAGAAACGACGCAAACAGCAATAACAGCAGCAGAAACCGGTCATCTTGTATTAGGAACCTTACATACTGTAAATGCTCCCTCTACAATCGACCGTATCATTGATATGTTTCCTTATTCGCAGCAGCCACAAATAAGGATTCAGCTAGCCAATGTATTAGTAAGTGTCATTTCACAGAGGTTATTCCCAACGATTGATAAAAAAGGTCGTAAGGCTGCCACCGAGATTTTGCTTAATAATTCTGCGGTCGCAAACTTAATTCGAAATGAAAAAAATCATCAGATAAAAAATGTGATGCAAACAAGCCGTGCTGAAGGAATGCACACATTGGAAACCAATCTATTAGACTTAGTCCGTAACGGAGTGATTTCCAAGGATTCTGCTCAACCATATGTACAGGAGTTAAATACAAATGCCTAGATTTAAATATGAAGGTAGAGATAAATTCGGTAAGAAATCCGGCACAATTTCGGGAACTTCTAAGAAGGACGCGGTAACCGCTCTTCGTGATAAAGGAATTCGAGTCATTACGATTAATGAAGTCCCGGAAACACTTTTAACGAAGGATATAGCGATTGGCAATCCGGTTAAACTAAGAGATTTTGTCATTTTTTTAAGACAGTTTTCAACCCTTATTAAAGCAGGTGTAACGATTGTTGACTCGATGAATATCTTGGCAAGCCAAACTAGCAGTAAGGCTCTACAGAAAGCTCTATTTGAAGTGGAAAGAGATTTAAGAGAGGGGATTCCCTTATCTGCTGCAACAGCCAAGCATAAACGAATTTTTACAACTTTATTCACGAATATGGTCCGCGTAGGTGAAGTAGGCGGAAATCTTGATGATACGTTAGAAAATCTTGCCGATTATTATGAAAAACAGAATAAAACAAGACAGAAGGTAAAGTCAGCAATGGCATATCCAGCGGTAATTGGAATTGTTGCAGTAGCTGTCGTCATCTTTTTATTAGTATCGGTAGTTCCAACTTTCGTGGACATGTTTGCAGATTTTGGAGCAGAGCTCCCAGGAATTACGAAATTCGTTTTAAATGCAAGCGTGTTTATGCAAAAATTTTGGTGGCTTGTCATCCTTTTAGGTATTTTAATTTATCTGTTTTTTATGTTCCTTAAGCAAAAACAGGAAACAAGATATTATCTAGATTATGCCCTATTAAAAATGCCGATTTTTGGGAAACTATCACAAAAGGCTGTTCTTGCTCGTATGACGAGAACATTAAGTTCCATGCTGAATAGTTCAGTTCCCATCTTACAGGCACTAACAGTAGTTGAGGCTATTGTAGAAAATGAAGTGATTGCCGGAGTGGTGAAACAATCAAGGCGAGCCCTTGAACAAGGAAAATCTATGACAGAGCCGATGAAAGAGCATTGGGCATTCCCACCACTGATTACCCATATGATTGCAATTGGAGAAAGCACGGGTTCATTAGATGAAATGTTGGGTAAGGTTGCAAACTTTTATGAAGATGAAGTAGACAATGCAACTGATCAGTTAAAATCATTAATAGAACCACTAATGATTCTATTCCTAAGTAGTATAGTCGGGACTATAGTCACAGCAATCTTGGTACCGATGTTCGATATTTTTAACCAAATACAATAGCAAACAGGATAGTATTTCATATTTTGACAAAAATTAATCGGATTTTCGCCAATTACCAACAAATAATTAGTGTATTCTTCAGGATTTGCTATTATAATGAGTGGTATAAAAGAACTAGTTCAAAAAGGGAGAGAGAATAAAAAATGCTTAAAAAGTATTTGAAGAATCAAAAGGGATTAACATTAATTGAGTTATTAGCGGTAATCGTTATTTTAGGGATTATTGCGGCGATTGCGATTCCGGCGATTGGGAATGTGATTAGCAATGCAAGAGAAGATGCAGTGGTAGCAGATGCAAGACAGGCAGCAGAGGCTGCTAAACTCTATCTAGCAAGTAATCCAGGAACGGATAAAGATACATTAGATGCAACTGACTTGGTGGATTACTATTCTGGAGGAAAAATAGAAGTTATTTCTGTATCAGTTTCTGGCGGAAAAGTAACAAAAATCACTTTTAAATATAAAAATGTAGACTATTCTGCTACACCTGCACAACTACAAAATGAAGCTACTAAATTGTCTGACCTAACACCAACAACATAATTAAAATTACAATATTAGTATAGCCCATGATGGGCTATACTTTATTAAAAAGGATGATAAGCTTGATTCCTAGTTATTATATTTTAATATTTATTTATGGACTAGCGCTAGGCTCCTTCTTCAACGTAGTCGGCCTACGCATCCCAAATGGCGAATCAATCGTTCGTCCTCGTTCTGCATGCCCAACTTGTAAGCACCAGCTAACCGCAATTGAATTAATTCCGGTTTTTTCATACATATTTCAAGGTGGTAAATGCAGAGACTGTAAGACACGCATATCACCTATTTATGCTTCAATCGAATTTGCCACAGCAATTCTTTTTACGATTTCACCATTGCTGGTGGGATGGTCAAAAGAATTGATCATCACTTGGACTTTGATATCTTTATTAGTGATTATATTTGTTTCAGATATTACATACATGATTATCCCGGATAAGGTGTTATTATTCTTTGCCTCATTATTTCTCATTGAACGCATTTTCGTTCCGCTTGACCCATGGTGGGACATGCTTGCTGGTAGTGTCATTGGTTTTCTTCTTCTTTACCTTATTGCAATTGTTAGCAAAGGTGGAATGGGTGGGGGAGATATCAAGCTATATGCCGTTATCGGAATTGCATTAGGCTGGAAGCTCGTCCTTCTTTCCTTTTTCCTTGCCACAATCATTGGTACAATTCTTGGATTAATAGGAATGGTTATTGGCAAAGTAAAGAAAGGAAAACCCATGCCTTTTGGTCCTTCTATTGTAATCGGAACTCTTATCGCTTATTTTTTTGGACAAGACTTTATAGGCTGGTATATTGAATTTATCGTTTAACCAATTTCATTAGAAGCCTACGACTTCAAAATGAAATTGGTTAAGGCCTCCGGCGGATGCCACAGATTTTTAAAGGAAACTTTTCGAGCTTAAGATCAAAGACTAAGAACGACACTTCCTGTGGCAACGTCTTTGTGACCCACCTCGTGTGGGCCTAAAATATCTGGGCGCAAATACGCCAAGGCGTATTTGATTAAGTAAGGGGATACATAATGGCTTTTTCACTATTTTCATCAAGTAAAATTGCAAATATTATTATAAAAGATCATGCTATTCGATATGTGGGTGTGAAACACTCTAACCCAATTACTGTTCAAAAGTTTCGTGAAAAATACTTGCCCCCTGGTATTATTCAAGACGGAAGAATATTGGAAAGAGACACATTACACTTAATATTGGAAGAATGTGTAACAGATTGGGGCATCAAAAATACCCAAGTCCAGTTCGTCATTCCAGATCCATTTATTGTGATTCGAAAGATTTCAATTCCAAATGAAGTCAAGGATGATGAAATTATCGGATATGTGTATTTGGAACTAGGCGCAACCATTCATCTACCCTTTGATGATCCTGTTCTTGATTTCAAAATACTTTCAGAGGATGAAAAGAAAAAGGAGGTTCTTCTATTTGCAGCCCCTGAAGATGTTGCAATTGAATATTCCACGCTTTTAGAAGATGTCACTTTAAAACCTATTGCAGCCGATATTTCACCACTTTGTATGTATCGACTCTTTCATTTTTGTCAAAAAACAAATGAAGAGGAGCATATTCTATTACTTCAATTTGATTTGCAATCTGCCAACTTGAGCATTTTTCATCAGGATATACCTTTATTCATGAGACAGCTTACACTGGAAACATCGATTGAGGATTGGGATATCCAACAAAATTCTTCTAATACTCTTGCTGATATAACATGGAATAGTCATCCTAGTAAGTTAGAAGTTCTCATTGATGAAATCATAAAAGAGATTGAACATGTGATGAATTTTTACAGTTTTAATTTGACACAGGGGAAAGAACGGATTACAAAGATTCTTATTAGTGGGGATCATCCAAATCTTCCTGACATTAGTTCTACACTAATTGAAAGATATGAAATTCAGGTGAATCATATTGATAAATTTGATAAACTGCCTAGTCATTATTTTCTACCATTAGGATTAGCCCTTAAAGAGGTGTAAGTATGCTTGTAGATATTAATTTACTGCCAAGAAAAGAATTTGAAAACCGAGCTAGATTACTACTCCTCATAATTATTATCAGTGTAGCTTTAATTGGCTTCCTGTTTATTTTTATTCAGTATAAAAAAGCAACCATACTCGAAGAAAAACTAACAAACCAAATAACAACATTACAAGAAACTCGTGCGGCGGAAGAACAAAAATATGCCTCAGCTGAAGGTTCAAATAATGTGATTAACTTGGAAAAAACAGTCGAATGGGCAGAGGGGTATTTTATAGACACTGTGCCAATCCTAAATCATTTAACAACGTTATTACCTGAACGAGGCTTTGTTCAAAACTTTTCTTATACAGAGGATGGAATTGTTTCATTAGAGGTGCAGTTTGATACGAATACCGAAAATGCGCATTATTTAGCTTTACTAACTGATTCTCCTTTTATTAAATCTGCTCGATTATTAACAGTTTCTACTACTCCAATAACCGCGGGGACAGAAGAAGGGGTAGCTGATACAAACAACGATACTAAAGAAACTGAGGCTCCAACCGATAATAAAATAGAATCAGATTTAGATGATAAGGTTTTACCAAGGTATTTTGCTCAATATGAAATCATTTTTGATAAGAGTGCCATTAAGGAGATGAAATAGGTATGACTCTCCATTTTTCACGTAAACAAATGATATATTTGGTGTTGGCGATGTTCTTTTTATTCGGTGTTTTTTATTTGACTTATTTCCTTCTAGTAAAACCGGTAAATCTGAAAGTATCTCAATTAGAGAATAGTGTCCAAATAGAACAAAGACTATTGGACAACATTTCTGATAAACATACGAATGAAGCACCAGTAATTAGCTCAACTGAAATTCAAAAGAGAATTCCGGTAATTCCTTTAGTCGAACAAATCGTTTTGGATGTTGGGCGTGCCGAAACATTATCAGAGAGTAGAGTTATCGACATGTCTTATAGTGATAGTGAATTTACGTTCATTGATGAAACACAACCTGAAGAACAACAAGACGCAACGAATCCTGACAATTCGACGGAAAACAATCAAGCAACGAATGATAATGGAACTGATAAACAGGCTAAGAAAACGGAAGCAATAGATCCTGAACTAATAGATGGGCTCAACCAAATAACCGTTACTTTACATGTCCAATCGCCAAATTATAACGATTTGGAAAAATTCCTATCTGCTATTGAACATCAAACGAGAATAACTAGAGTTAGTTCATTGAGTTTTACAGGTACTCCAGAGCTTGTGTCAGTGGACCAAGTAGCAGAACAACTTGTTTATGATGTAACCATTTCAACATTTTATATGCCTAAGTATGAGGATCTAGCCGGTGAGGCACCAAAGCTAACAGTTCCACCTCCTAGCAATAAGAAGAATCCATTAGCTCCAGGCTTGGAAAAGAAAGACGAGAAAAAGCAGTAATTCAATAGAAAGAGGTGAGAACAGCTTGGAATCTCTTGTAATTGCATTTATATCTCTTTTACTTGTTTTACCCATTATTTATTTTTTACCTCTTGGTTTTACTAGGAAGGGAAAACTACTTATTCTTATTTTTGCATTTATAGTTTTTATAATTGGCATCGCTGTAAGAACGGTGATGAGCGTATGGCAAATTGGGTTAGTGTTAATACTGCTAGCAATAGGGTTTTCGTATTTTATAGGTAAAAAATTCGGAACACAACTTTTTCTGCATGTCGAAAATAATCCGGGTGTAGAAGATAAAGTGATTAAGTTTGAAATTGAAGATGAAGTTGAAGAAGAATTGCGTAGTCAGATAAAGCCTAAAAAAGAAAACCATCTTTTTGCTGAGCAAGAAATTGTTTCTCCTCCAACGCAAGAAATTAATGAGGAATTTGAAGAGGAAAATGAAACAACGGACGATCAAAGCGAAGATGATTTTGTATTGGAAAATGTGTATGTAGAAAATGAAGAACCAGAAAATACATATGAGTTACAGTCAAATGATGTAAATCCCGTCACCGATTTTGATGACCTGCTTAAAGAAATCGAAATGGAATTATTCGATAAAAACAGTGAAATTCAAGATAATGATGAAATTGTAGAAGTGTCAGAGGAAACGGCAGAAATACACCCGATTGAATTAGATGAAACGGAAGATGAAGTTTTAAGGATGGCCCTACCTGCACTTGAAGAAGTTCAATTTGATAGTTTACAAGTTGACAGTGAAGAACCAAATGAAGAAAGAGAATTAGAGGAAATTCCACAGATTGAAACAATTGATGATGAACCAGAAGAGATTGAGGCTATTGAAGTAGGAAGATCAGAAGATGAAAATGAAACAGAGATCGAACATTTAAGTTCTGATGTTGTGGATATCATTAATGGAGAGAATGATATACAAAAAAGAAAAGACAATCATAATGTACTTAGCCAACAACTTTTTTCTACTATGATTTCTCAAATAAGACTTTCTCGGAACACATTATCAACTACTCAATACGAAAATTTGATAGTGGATCATCTTCATCCCGGAATTTCCGATCATGATTATTATACTTTTGTCAGTTTATTAATTGATCATTATTTAGAAACAAAGCAATACGATGAATTAGCCTTTTTAATTTCTCAAAATAAGAACAGATTTGAGAAATATCCGGTTATTTTACAGGAAATTAACTTTTTATTAGAAGAATATTGCAAAATATGACGAAAAATAGCGAAAAGCATGGTAAAATGAATGGAAAAAGCCATTGTTTAAAAATAAATAGGTGTGGTGAATGATTTATGAAAAAAAGTGTTGAAATCGTTGGGTTACCAATCATTAGTATTATAGATGGAACAGAAATCGGAAAAGTAAAATCTTTAGTTATTAACCCTGAAAAAGGTACAGTCGATTTCCTAACAATTGAACATGAAGATTGGCAGGTAAGTGTAAAGGCCATCCCCTTCAAAAGGGTAGTCGGAATAGGAGAGTACGCTGTTACTATTGAAAGTGATAGCTCTGTTATTGATCTTAATGAGATTCCAATTGCGAATACACTGGTAAATAAGAAAATCAAAATTACCAATACAAAGGTTATGACCCGAAAAGGTCAGCTGCTAGGGGAAGTACTTGAGTACTATGTTGATGATGAAACCGGAAATCTATTAGGAACCTTATTAAATGTTTCTGGAAAAGAAGTTGCCTTGGCTTCTGAATCTGTTCTTACATATGGAAAAGACATCATCATCGTTGAAGAAGATGCTTCTTCTAAATATCTCGATTCAGTAGAGTACTTAGAAAATCCACAAATTGAACCGACCGAAAATCAGCATGATGTAGATGTTGAAGAGCTACTGCCAGCATCACCAGAATCGCAAAGCCCATTTGATGAAATCAATGCATCCATTGATAAACACGAAGAATCCGAAGCAAAAGCATTGCGCTTAAAACAAGTTGATCTTCTTTATGGAAAGATTGTCAGTAAAGACATTTTAGACAATGAAGGTCATGTTTTAATTCCTGCAGGAACTCATTTATCTGTAGATGATATTATCAAAGCACAAGATCAAGGTCCAAGTGTGTTTGTTGAATTATCAATGAATGTTGAAGGATAAAACCCACTATAGGTGGGTTTTTTTCAATAATCAGACCGTCCAATAATTAATAAATGCTAATACTTGTAGGAATTTGACGAAAACCTCTAGCAACAAGACGACAAATGTCTTGTTTTTTTTTTTTCTATGTATGGTAGGATTGACAAAAAGTAGAGCGTTTCCTTAGATAGGCGGTGAAGAAATGGACAAGCACAATCAGATTTCTATTAAAATTAATGGCAAAGAGTCAAAGGTTAAAAAAGAAGAGAAAGAAACACCTAAAATTGTCGATACGGAAAAAACATCTAATCTTGTCGAGAATGATGAGGTTGCTGCAGCACAAGAGGAAGAAGAGAATGATTTTAGCTGGGTCCTGCCAGATGAAAGCTTAAAAAGTGATTCTAAGATGGAAAAAGAGATTCCAGTGATCCCGATTGAAGATTTACGAAACTCAAAAGGCCCTAGTAAATTGCAGTATATACCGAGAAAGAAAAAAGGATTTCAACTATTTTCAGTTAAGCAACTCGCGGTTTCTATCGTTTTAGCCATTATCCTTGGAACTGGATTTGGAGCCATGATCTTAAAAGTAGTTAAAGATGTAAATGCTGGACCTGTGGCAAATGACGCTCCAACTGAGGTTACTGATGATAACCCTCAGCCTGCCGGAAAACAGGAGGACAAGCCCGTGAGTAGCCCGGTTGCAATTGAATTAGAAACGCTGTCTACAGGTGTAGTCCAGGGAGGAAGATTTACAACTGCTGAAAATGCGAATACAACAGTGAGTGAAATTAAAGGAAAAGGCTTTGCGGCAACAGCTGTTGAAATGGATGGTGCTTTTTTCGTAATTGCTGGCATCGGAGCAGAACAAGGCTCAGTTAGTGGAATTAAGACAAAATACGAAGAAGCCTTTCCGGAATTTTTTCCGAAAACATTTGAGGTACCTGGTGGGTCTTATTCAAATGCAGGAAAAGCAGATTCGGAGGCAATTAACGTAGATCTGCCAGTATTTAAGGAATTAGCGGCTCTTTCCTCCCAAGCTTTCGGAACGGGGGCAATCGATAATGGACAGTGGGAAAGTTTATCGAAACAAATTGCAACAGTAAAAGATATCAAGACGGATAACCTTCATGCAAAACTTAATGAATTCCATACAAACATACAGTCTGCATTTACCCAACTACAAGAATATAAGAATGGCAACGACCAAAAAGTATTATGGCAATCACAGCAATCATTATTAAATGCCTACCAAGCCTATACGGTTTGGATTTCAGAATTAAACTAGACAAAATTCAATTTTACGGGGAAAATGGAAAGGGGATATCTGCTCCTTTCCTTTTTTATGGCTTGATTTTCATAGCTATTATATAAAGAGACACTTTTTCTCAAACAATAAATCATCTGGAAAATTGCATTTTACATATTTGTAGAGTGATGATTTGTTTGTTACGATAAACAGGTATCTTCCATTCTGAAAATAATGATAAAGGGTGAAATCAGCATGCAACACCTCGTTTTAGCCTCAGGTTCTCCACGACGAAAAGAACTTCTTAGAAATGTGAAACTTTCCTTCAATGTTTCCGTCAGTAATATTGATGAAACCATTGACGAAACTCTCACTCCTGAAGAAAAAGTCATGGCGATTGCCTTAAAAAAAGCCAAGGCAATTGTAAATCAATTCCCTGATTCCTATATCCTTGCAGCCGATACAGCAGTTGTGTTTCAAAACCAATTTTTAGGTAAACCTAAAAGCGAACAGGAATCGATACATGTATTAAAAACTTTATCAAATCAAACACATGAAGTCGTAACAGGGGTTGCGATTCTTTTTAAGGACACGCAAAAATTGTTCTTTGAAAGAACAGAAGTGACGTTCTGGGATCTAACTGATGAGGAAATTCAAGCATATGTTGCTTCAGGCGAACCAAAGGATAAAGCGGGTTCATATGGAATTCAAGGACTTGGATCCGCACTCGTAAAACATATTAAAGGCGACTATTTTTCTGTAGTGGGTTTGCCTGTATCACGAACCCTTCGTGAATTAAGAAATTTGGGATTTCATTGCTAACGATTTAAAAAATTTCGCAGGAAGTATGCGATTATTACACGGTCCAAAAAACAGGCTAAATTACATGGTAGTCAGGGACTTTAATACAGGTGGGATCCAAGTATCTAGTACAATGGATAGGAGGAACCTAATTGAAATCATCAGCACTCATGATTCGAGATTATCCTATGGATGAAAGACCAAGGGAACGATTAGTTTCCGACGGTGCTGACAGCCTTTCAAACCATGAGCTTTTAGCCATACTTTTACGAACAGGTTCGAAGGAAGAATCGGTCATTCAACTCTCAAACCGCTTACTGCAGCATTTTGAAGGTCTTCGATTATTAAAGGACGCATCTGTCGAAGAAATAACGACTATTAAAGGAATCGGAAAAGCAAAAGCCGTACAAATTATGGCGGCGATTGAGCTTGGTCGAAGAATTGGCAAACTTCAATATGAAGATCGGTATGTCATCAGATCCCCAGAGGATGGCGCTAAATATGTGATGGAGGACATGCGTTTTTTAACACAGGAACATTTTGTTTGTCTCTACCTGAATACGAAAAATCAGGTAATTCATCGCCAAACGATTTTTATTGGAAGCCTGAATGCCTCAATTGTTCATCCGAGAGAGGTGTATAAGGAGGCCTTTCGAAGGTCAGCAGCATCCATCATTTGCATTCATAATCATCCTTCCGGGGACCCGGCGCCAAGTCGGGAAGATATTGAAGTCACAAAGCGGCTTGTTGAATGTGGTAGGATAATCGGCATAGAGCTATTGGACCACCTAATCATCGGTGAACATAAATATGTCAGTCTCAAAGAAAAAGGTTATGTGTGACTATTAATTTTTAGTTTTGTATTATATAATATTGGTTATGAGTTTTTCGCCCGATAACACATTTTTGATTCACCATTTTTTATTCGCGTATCAGAAAGGAAGATACATATTATGTTTGGAATAGGTACAAGAGACCTTGGTATAGATTTAGGTACGGCAAACACACTGGTTTTTATTAAAGGAAAAGGCATTGCAGTAAGGGAGCCATCTGTCGTTGCGATGCAAACAGACACAAAGCATATTGTAGCGGTAGGGAATGACGCTAAAAACATGATCGGGCGTACACCAGGCAATGTTGTTGCACTTCGACCAATGAAGGATGGTGTCATTGCTGACTACGAAACAACTGCCACAATGATGAAATATTACATTAATTCAGCGATTAAATCGAAAGGATTTTTCTCGAGAAAGCCATATATTATGGTTTGTGTACCATCGGGTATTACAGCTGTTGAACAACGTGCGGTGATTGATGCTACAAGGCAAGCTGGTGCAAGAGATGCATACCCAATCGAAGAACCATTTGCGGCTGCTATTGGAGCAAATCTGCCGGTATGGGAACCAACCGGCAGTATGATTGTCGATATCGGCGGCGGAACAACAGAAGTTGCCATCATCTCTTTAGGCGGAATTGTTACGAGCCAGTCCATTCGCATTGCTGGAGATGAAATGGACGATGCCATAATTCAATACATTCGTAAAACCTATAACCTTATGATCGGGGATCGTACTTCTGAAGCAATTAAGGTTGAGATTGGCTCAGCCGGTGCTCCTGAGGGTGTAGAGAACATGGAAATCCGCGGAAGAGATTTATTAACAGGATTGCCAAAAACAATTGAAATTACGGCTGAAGAAATTTCGGGGGCTCTTCATGACACGGTGTATGCGATTGTCGATGCAGTTAAAAATACACTTGAAAAGACACCGCCTGAGCTTGCAGCAGATATTATGGATCGAGGAATTGTTTTAGCTGGTGGTGGAGCTCTATTACGCAATTTGGATAAGGTTATTAGTGAGGAAACAAGTATGCCTGTCCTTATTGCTGAAAACCCATTAGATTGTGTAGCAATTGGTACAGGTAAGGCCCTAGACCATATTCATTTATTTAAAGGGAAAACAAAGGATTTACGATAAGGAACATATTATAGTGGGGAACAGCCTTCCCCACTATCTGTGTTGAAATCATAGTTTAAGTAAGAGGGTGTAACACATGCCACAATTTTTTCTTAATAAGCGATTAATTATTTTACTTGTTTGTATCATCGTTCTAGTGGCATTGATTGGATTTTCCTTAAAAGAGCGTGACAAATTATCATGGCCGGAACAGTTTTTAAAGGATTCGGTAGGTTGGGTTCAAAGTATTTTCCATCAACCATCTCAAGCGATTGCTGGATTTTTTGAGGATATCAATCATATTCAAAATACTTTTGAAGAGAATAAGCTTTTAAAGGAAAAGCTGGATTCCTATGGTCAGTTAGAAGCAAAGGTACAGGAATTAGATAAAGAAAATGAAAAATTACGTGATGTTCTGAAAAAAACGGAATCACTTGATCAATTTAACAAAATTCAGGCCACGGTAATAGGACGTAACCCTGATCAGTGGCATGAAATTATAACGGTTAACAGAGGGAAACGGCATGGGGTGAAAGTTGACATGGCTGTTATCACCTCAAAAGGTTTAATTGGTAAAGTAAAACACGCAAATGAATTTACGTCCACCATTCAGTTATTGAGCTCCCCAAATCGGATCAATCGCATCTCCGCCTATATTCAAGGGGATACAAAGATTATGGGGTTAATTGAAGGATATGATGAAGAAAAAGAAGCCCTTCTATTTAAAATCAATACACCGGACGCAAAAATTGAAAAGGAACAAAAGGTACTTACATCAGGACTTGGGGGAATTTTCCCTAGTGAGCTTTATATAGGTGAGGTCATGGATGTTGTTCCAGATGATTATGGTTTAACAAAGACTGCATATATTAAGCCTGCTGCCGATTTTTATGAAATCGATCATGTTGTAATTGTTGAAAGAACTATGATTGTTCCAAATGAAGAGGAGGAAGAATCGTGAAGCGTTTCGTTCTTCCCCTTATTTTGACATTCGTTTTTTTATTTGAAAGCAGTTTTGTCGATTTAGTGCCAGCAGACATTTTTCATAAGGAAAATGTGTATGTACCACGGTTTTTGTTTGTATTGATTGCTTTTATAACAGTCTATTTTAATAAACCAATGGGGCTTGTTTATGGGGCTATTTATGGTCTGTTTTACGACGTTATTTATACTGAAATACTAGGAGTTTACTTGTTTCTATTCACACTTATCGCCTATCTTATTTCCTGGGCAAGTCGAATCCTGCAAACAAATATATTTGTTATCTCACTTTTAAGTCTAATTGGGATAGTTGCTTTGGAATTTTGTGTGTATGGGGTTAATTTGGCAATTGGAATAGCTTCACTTTCAGTTGAACAATTTCTTCAAGTCCGAGTTTTGCCGACGATCCTATTAAATAGTATATTTTTACTAATATTTGCATACCCGTTTAAGAAATTACTAGGCACGCTACATATAGAGGAATAATGAGAATCTCAAAAAATGTTGAAAATTTAACAGGAAAAAGGGAGTCTCTTGTTGAAGTATATTACCATTGAGGTGAACGTCGTGAAAGGACAAAAACAGCAGTATGTTACTATAAAAGGGACTAAAGACGGACTAACGTTGCATCTCGATGATTCATGTTCATTTAAAGAACTAATCGCAGACCTGGAGGTTATGCTTTCCTTGAATCGCAAAACGAACAATGATGTTCCGTTTGTTCCTGTTAAAGTAAAAATCGGCAATCGTTTTTTAACGCAAGATCAAGAAGAAGAAATACGCTCCATTATTCGAAATAAAAAGCATTTAGTTGTGGATGTAATTGACAGCAATGTGATGACAAAACAGGAAGCCGAAGAGATGAAAAAAAAGCATGAGATTGTTTCAGTGGCAAAGGTAGTTCGCTCTGGACAAGTCCTGAAAGTGGATGGAGACCTTATGCTTGTTGGCGATGTAAATCCTGGGGCAACTGTTATTGCAGGCGGTAATATTTTTATTTTGGGTTCTTTACGCGGAATTGCACATGCTGGTTTCTATGGGAGAAAAGATGCAATCATTGCGGCGTCAGTTATGAAACCTACCCAGCTTCGAATCGGTGATATAATGAATAGAGCACCAGACTCTGTTCAAACAGAAACGAATATAATGGAATGTGCATATGTGGACGATAGTGAGACAATTGTCGTAGATAGATTGCAACAGTTGACTCATTTAAGACCTAACTTAACAAGGTTAGAAGGGGGAATCTAGCTGTGGGAGAGGCTATAGTTATTACATCAGGAAAAGGTGGAGTCGGTAAGACGACTACGTCTGCTAATGTAGGCACTTCCTTAGCTGTGCTGGGGAAACGTGTGTGTTTAATAGATACAGATATTGGCCTGCGAAATTTAGATGTTGTCATGGGTCTAGAGAACCGCATCATCTATGATTTAGTTGACGTTGTTCAAGGTCGTTGTAAGCTTAAACAAGCTTTAGTAAAGGATAAAAGATTCGATGACCATCTATATTTACTGCCAGCTGCCCAAACAAGTGATAAAACTGCAGTAGAGCCTAGCCAAATGAAGAAATTAGTCGAAGAGTTAAAACAGGATTTTGATTATATTATTATCGACTGTCCTGCCGGTATTGAACAAGGCTTTCAAAATGCTGTTGCTGGAGCGGATAAAGCAATCGTTGTAACCACACCTGAAATTTCAGCGGTTCGTGATGCAGACCGGATTATTGGATTACTAGAAAAAGAGGAAATAGAGCCACCGCGCCTAATCGTAAATAGGATTCGAAATCATATGATGAAGACAGGTGAAATGCTTGATCTCGATGAAATCGTAACACATCTATCCATTGATTTGATTGGAATTGTTTCAGATGATGATGAGGTCATCAAAGCTTCCAATAGTGGCGAACCGATCGCCTTGAATTCAAGCAGCAAAACAGCAATTGCCTATCGAAATATTGCTCGAAGAATTTTAGGGGAATCGATTCCACTACAATCGCTTGAAAACGACCAAAAGGGAATGTTCACAAAGATTAAGAATTTCTTTGGAGTCCGTTAAACCACCTTGCATAATAGGGTGGTTTTTTTGGCTTTTACTAGATAAAAAGCTTCATATTGTCATAACTGAACTCACTCAATCATACACTTGTACAAATAATATGGACAAGGGATGATGTGAAAATATGAGTAAGCGGGCAAACGATATTAGAAGGCGGATTGAAAAGAGGAAGCGTGAAAGAAACTCCACCCCTTCAATCCCTCGAAAAGCGGCTCCTCCCTTTTTAGCGAGTGATGAGGAACGATACGGGGGCAGCACATACACATCTATCGATGGCGGTGGACCAGGGGAGGGAGGGCATCCTCTGTTTCGAAAGGAAGTTTTTCTTTTTAAAGTGTTACTCTCGGCTATTCTTGTATTATCAATAGGAATTGTATATAAAAATCAATCCCCGACATTTGAGAATGTCCGGCAATTTGTATCCAGTACGATGGAAGCTGAATTTCAATTTGCTGCCGTCACCGAATGGTATAAAGACACCTTTGGCAGTCCACTTGCATTGATCCCGATTAATCAAAATAAAGAAAAAGTCGACGCCCCTGCTTCAGGTAAATATGCTCTCCCAGCAGCCGGGAAAGTGACTGAAACCTTTGAAGCAAATGGTCAAGGCATTATTGTTGAAACGGACAGCAAGGTAGTAGAGGCAATGAATGCAGGAAAAGTGATTGAATTGGCAGTTAAAGGTGATCTTGGTAAAACAGTTGTAATCCAGCATAGTGATGGCTCTGAAACTTGGTATGGAAATTTAGGAACTGTTGATGTCATGCTTTACGATTATGTGGAAACAGGCCAAGAGGTTGGTAAAGTTCAAGAACCAGAAGGAGATAACAAAGGAACGTATTATTTTGCTATAAAGCAGGGTGAAACATTTATTGATCCGATACAGGTGATAAAATTTGAATAAATATTTTAAACTCCTAAGAAAAATTGAAATACATCCATTACTTTGGCTCATCGTCGGTGTAGCAGTCATTACTGCACAATTCAGAGAGCTATTGATGCTATTTTTTATCATACTGGTCCATGAAATGGGACATGCTGCATGTGCCCATTTTTTTTCATGGAGAATTAAAAAGATTCAGCTCTTGCCATTTGGTGGTGTGGCAGAGATGGATGAGCACGGTAATCGGCCATTGAAGGAAGAGCTTCTTGTTATTTTGGCAGGACCCCTTCAGCATATTTGGATGGTGGCGCTTGCGTATTTATTAACAGTTGGTTCGGTTTTATCCGAAAAAACCTTTGATCTCTTTTTTTATCATAATGCGGTTATCTTTTTCTTTAATCTTCTTCCGATATGGCCGCTAGATGGAGGGAAACTTCTTTATTTATTTTTCTCTTACAGGCATTCCTTTTTTGAAGCGCATAAACGGATGCTTATTGCATCAAGCTTAGTTACGGTGTTCATTTTAATTGGGATGGTATTCTACAGCCCTGCTAATCTTAATCTCTGGGTCATCTTGTCCTTCCTGATATTCTCAATTATTATGGAATGGAGAAAGCGTCATTTCGTATTTATGAGGTTCTTACTGGAGCGTTATTATGGAAAGCAAGATACCTTTACGAAACTAAAGCCATTGGTAGTAGATGAATCGGAAATGGTTTATAACGTTCTATCCATGTTTCAAAGGGGATGTAAGCATCCGATTGTGATCCAGAAGGATGGGGAAAATCAGCTGCCCCTTGATGAAAATGAGCTTTTACATGCCTATTTTAATGATAAAAAGATTACTCAACCGGTTGGAGAGCTTCTCTACTTGTATTAGCGGTGCTGGATAGGTTACATTTAATACAAAAAGTGTAGCGTAAAAGCGAGGATTAAGAGTTTGAAAACAATTATTATGAATGTAAATACAAGTGAAAAGCGGATAGCGGTTGTTGAGGGAAAGAAAGTTCTTGAATTAAATATCCAACAACCAAAACATAAAGAAATCGTCGGTAATATTTATAAGGGGCGTGTGATTGATGTCCTTCCGGGGATGCAATCAGCTTTTGTCGATATTGGCTTAGGCAGGAACGGTTATATCGGGCGAGAACAGCTTGTGGCCTTCCATCTCGCCCCCCCTAGTGAAAAAGAAAAAAGCATATCCCATTTTGTTAGACAAGGTGAGGAAATGATTGTCCAGGTAACGAAAGAGGGGGCAGAGCGGAAAGGCCCCAAATTATCTGGTCTAATTGAATTTCCTGGGGCTTCCCTTGTCTATTTGCCGTTTGGCAATTATGTGGCTGTATCCAGGAAAATGAAAGAGGAAGAAGAAAGGAAGAGATGGCGCGAGTTCGGACAAACATTTCTTCAAAACCAAGAGGGTCTAATTGTTCGAACGGCTTGTGAAAATCAAGCTGAAACAAAGATACTGAAAGAGCTTGAATTTGGACGAAGTCGTTACAAAACCTTACAGGACCAACAAAAAAAGTTTAAGTCACCAAGCTTATTATTTGATGCAAATAATCTCGTGGATAAAATTCTACTTGAGCATCGACTAGAAACGATTAAGGAAATTGTGATTGATGATGCGCAAACGTTTCAACTGTTAAAGGAACAACTTGGTGAAGAAAAGGTCAGCTTTTTTCGTGGAAAAGAAAATATTTTTTCCTACTATAGGATTGAGAAAGAAATTGAACGAAGTCTTAAGCAAATGGTTTGGATTGACAATGGAGCCTATTTGTTAATTGAACAAACAGAAGCTTTAACGATTATCGACGTCAACACTGGTAAATTTCAAGGAAAAGAAAATTTGCGGGATACCGTTTTTAAAACAAATGTAGCTGCTGCAAAAGAAATTGCGTTTCAGTTAAATCTAAGGGATATAAGTGGAATTGTCTTAATTGATTTTATCGATATGAAACAGGAAGATGAACGTCAAAAGGTAATTCAAGCATTAAGGTCTGTTGCAAAGGAAGATAGAAATCGTGTGACCATTCATGGATTTACCTCCCTCGGAATTTTAGAAATTACCCGTAAGAAGACACGCAAAAGTCTGTCCGCTATTTTACAGACGAACTGTCCAACCTGCTCGGGTACGGGTCGGATAGATTCTGCAGAAACGGTTGTCTTTAAGCTTGAGCGGGAACTATGGGAGCAAGGGAAGGACCATGATGCTGTCTGGATTGAAGCAACTGAAGAAGTGAAACATGTATTTCTAGGAGCCCATAACGAGCATAAGAAGAGATTAGAAGAAGCCCTGTCAATTAAAATTTATATAACTGAATCAGCTTCATCACAACATGAGTACACCATAAGACAATTAGGCAGCGATGAGGAAATTAAAGCAAGGCTAAATAATTTATCCTAGTTCAACACTGATAATTCGTATTGACTCCACCGGGTCTTTGTGATAATATTTTCATGTTATTGTTTGTAGCACCCAATGCTACAACCGCTCAAATCAGGTAGTAAGTTTTCATCTTGAAACGCCTGTGTTTTGGCGAGTCTTAGTCCAAACTATTAGGAGGTGCAAATTATGTACGCAATTATTGAAACTGGCGGTAAGCAAATCAAAGTTCAAGAAGGCCAAGAAATCTATGTTGAAAAGCTTGACGTAGAACAAGGTGGATCAGTTACATTTGACAAGGTTTTATTCGTAGGTGGCGACAACGTGAAGGTTGGTAGCCCAACTGTTGAAGGTGCAACTGTTACAGCTAAAGTTGAAAAGCAAGGTCGCGCTAAGAAGATCATTGTTTTCAAATACAAGGCTAAAAAGAACTACCGTAAAAAACAAGGTCATCGTCAACCTTACACTAAAGTTACAATCGAAAAAATCAACGCATAAGGCTTTCTATCATGATAAAGATAACTATTAACCGAAATAGTTCAGATAGAATCGATTCATTCACAATGAGTGGACATGCCGAATATGATGTTCCTGGTAAGGATATCGTTTGTGCAGGTGCCTCAGCAGTTGCTTTTGGTACCATTAATTCCATATATGCTTTATGTAAAGTAGAGCCAATATTGGAGCAAGAAAAAAATGGTTTCCTCCGCTGTCAGATTCCTCCTCTTGAGGATGAGACAAATGAGGAAAAGGTACAGCTCCTTCTGGAAGGAATGCTTGTATCCTTACAAACGATTGAACTTGATTATGGACAATATATGAAAATTCAATCATAAAACTTTATTTATAGGAGGTGGAATTACAATGTTCGTAAGATTAGACCTTCAATTCTTCGCTTCTAAAAAAGGAGTAGGTAGTACTAAGAACGGACGAGATTCAATCTCAAAACGCCTTGGTGCAAAACGTGCTGATGGTCAATTCGTTTCTGGTGGATCAATTTTATACCGTCAACGCGGTACTAAAATTTACCCAGGAGTAAACGTTGGCCGTGGTGGTGACGATACTCTATTCGCAAAAGTTGACGGAGTTGTTAAATTTGAGCGTTTAGGTCGTGACCGCAAACAAGTAAGTGTATATCCTGCAGCGCAAGAAGCGTAATCCCTAATAAAACTCTAACCAAGTGGTTAGAGTTTTATTTTTTTCAATATAGCTACTTCAATAATGTAGTGTTATTTTTCAAGGTTTGATATAATTTTTAGACAAGATTCGAAATTTAGGGGAAATGACATGAATAAAAATTGGAGTACGATTGATGTATTAAAACATACACGTCATGATTGGTTAAATAAAATACAACTGATCAAAGGAAATATCTCACTAAATAAAATAGATCGGGTAAAAACCATTATTGAAGAAATTGTAATTGACACTCAAAATGAAACTCATCTCACAAATTTACAAATTCCAACATTTGCCGCACTTATCATGACCTTTAATTGGGAGCCGCACAAATATCAATTAGACTATGATCTTGTCGGCGAGATTCAAAACTTATCAAACCACGATATGCAACTAACAGAATGGTCCACTCAATTTTTTGCCATACTTGAAGAAGCAGTAGACGATCTGGGAGAAAATCATTTATCGCTCACAATAGACTGTTCATCAGAGGAAACCCGATTCTTTTTTGATTTTAGTGGAATACTAAAAAATAGGGAAAACCTTACAAAATGGCTAACAGCGATGAGCCAAACGAAAGCATTCCCGAAAATAACGGAATATAAAGTACATAATGAAGAAGTCAGTATAACATTACATATTGCATAAAGATTTAACTTTATTCAGCAGAAGTCCCCTACTTCTATAAGTGGGGGATAAATGCAAAAGAATATACAATTCAGTGGTGGGTTCAAACCCCGGCTGAATAAAGTTAAAGCCACCGGCGGATGCCACGATTTTTTAAAGGAAATTTTTCGAGACTTAAGATCAAAGACTAAGAACGCCACTTCCTGTGGCAACGTCTTTGTGACCCACCTCGTGTGGGCCTAAAAAAATC
>NZ_LMBW01000006.1:66896-297922 GCF_001439915.1 Fredinandcohnia humi
GCGCAAATACGCCNGATGCGCATTTGATATGCATAGATAACCGGAGGTAGAACATGTTTGTCGATCAAGTCAAAGTGTATGTAAAAGGTGGAGACGGTGGTAACGGAATGGTTGCATATCGTCGTGAAAAATATGTTCCAATGGGTGGACCTGCTGGAGGTGACGGCGGAAAAGGGGCTGACGTCATATTTGAGGTTGAAGAAGGGCTAAGAACCTTGATGGATTTCCGTTATCAACGTCATTTTAAGGCAAAGCGTGGAGAACACGGAATGTCCAAGAATCAGCATGGTAAAAATGCGGAGCCGATGATTGTTAAGGTACCGCCTGGAACCGTTGTAACAGATGATGATACAGGTGAGGTCATTGCTGATTTAACACAGCATGGACAAAAAGCTATCATCGCAAAAGCTGGTCGGGGCGGAAGAGGAAACTCCCGATTTGCAACACCAGCCAATCCGGCACCGGAAATCGCCGAAAATGGTGAGCCGGGACAAGAGCGTAATGTGAAACTTGAACTAAAGGTTTTAGCAGACGTTGGTCTTGTTGGATTTCCAAGCGTAGGAAAGTCAACCCTTCTATCCGTTGTGTCAGCTGCAAAGCCGAAAATCGCGGAGTATCATTTTACCACGATAGTACCAAACCTTGGAGTAGTGGAAACCGAGGATGGACGCAGCTTTGTAATGGCTGATCTTCCGGGTCTAATTGAAGGCGCACACCAAGGTGTCGGGCTGGGACATCAATTTTTACGACATATTGAACGAACAAGAGTCATTGTTCATGTCATTGATATGTCTGCGATGGAAGGACGAGACCCTTACGAAGATTATCAAACGATTAATCAGGAATTAAAGGAGTACAATCTTCGTTTAACGGAACGTCCGCAAATTATTGTTGCGAATAAAATGGATATCCCTGAGGCAGAAGAAAATATAAAAATATTTAAAGAGAAGCTTCAGGAAGATGTGAAAATTTTTCCGATTTCCGCTGTTACCAGACAAGGTCTTCGCGACTTGCTATTTACCATTGCCGATTTACTTGAAACGACTCCAGAATTTCCGCTTGAGGTGGAGGAGGATACAAGTACTCATCGCGTGATGTACCGTCACGAAAAAGAAGAAGTGGATTTTGTAATTTCACGTGAAAGTGACGGCACATTTGTAATTTCTGGGGAACGAGTTGAAAAGCTCTTTAAAATGACTGACTTTACAAGAGATGAATCTGTTAAACGATTTGCCCGTCAATTAAGGGGAATGGGAATCGATAACGCACTTCGTGAAAAAGGTGCGGAACATGGGGATATCGTAAAATTACTCGAATATGAATTTGAATTTATAGAATAAACGAAAAAGGTAAGTAGGGGGGAAACTTACATGGATGGCAAATTCTATCTTGTTCGTGAGGATGTACTTCCAGAAGCGGTTCGAAAAACCTTGGACGCCAAGGAGCTGTTAGACAGTGGAGAAGCACAATCAATTGCCGAAGCTACACAAAAGGTGGACTTGAGCAGAAGTGCATATTACAAATACAAAGACACTGTCTTTCCTTTTCACACAACTGTTAAAGAGAAAATTATTTCATTGTTTTTTCATCTGGAGGACCGATCTGGTACACTTTCACAATTACTAAGAACTGTAGCGGACACTGGTTGTAATGTGTTAACAATCCACCAAACAATTCCGCTTAGGGGAAAAGCGAATGTGACACTCTCATTAAATACATCAGGCATGCATGGTGAAGTAACGGACCTCCTTGCTAAACTTCGAAAACTCGAATTCGTAGATAAAGTTGAAATCCTTGGAACAGGCGCATAGGGGGGAGACGGAGATGAATATTACAAACGTAGGATTTTTAGGACCAAACGCAACATTCACAGCACAAGCGGTTGCGAACATATTTCCTGGTAAGGTAAACAAACCGTATCGAACAATCCCTGCATGTATTGATGCAGTGGAAAATGGGGAAGTCGAAGTAGCTGTAGTTCCAATTGAAAATACAATTGAAGGAACTGTCAATTTAACAATTGATTATTTAATTCATGAGAAACAATTAAAAATTGTTGGCGAAGTGATTATTCCGATTAAACAACATTTAATGGTGCACCCAGAGAATACAAATGAATGGGAGAAAGTTGAAGGAATTTATTCACATCCCCATGCAATTGCCCAATGTCATAAATTTTTATATAATAGCTTTCCGAATATACAGCCGATTGAAGCTAGTTCAACAGGTGCGGCAGCTAAATTTGTTAGTGAGCATCCTACTCAAAAGCTTGCAGCGATTGCAAATTCATTTGCAGCCGAGGAATATGGTTTAACAATAGTTAGACATGATATTCATGACTTTGACAACAATCATACTCGTTTTGTTGTTCTTCATAAAGCGATGCTAGATTTAGATATTCCGAAAGAGAATACAGGAAATAAAACAACTTTAATGGTTACATTGCCTTCAGACCAAGCGGGAGCATTGCATCAAGTATTATCTGTTTTTGCATGGCGAAAATTAAATTTATCAAAAATCGAATCAAGACCAATGAAAACAGGTCTTGGTAATTATTTCTTTTTAATTGATATTGAACAAAAAATGGATGAAATTCTAATTCCAAGTGCGATTGCTGAATTAGAGGCATTGGGAAGTGGCGTTACTGTGTTGGGAAGCTATCCATATTATCGAATTTAAGACTTGACCTTTGGTTGAGTCTTTATTTTTTTATAGCATGTCAAGTATCTATACTACACATAAATTTTGAAGCCTACGCATAAGTTGTGATGAGAAATAGTGGCAATTTGCCTATTTTGTCATAGTATGTATTGACTTATGTATAGGAGGGGAAAATCGCGTGAAGATCCATATCGTTCAAAAAGGCGACACCTTATGGGAAATTGCGAAAAAATATGGAGTCGGCTTTGAGGAACTCAAAGCTGTCAATACTCAGTTAAGTAATCCGGAAATGATTATGCCTGGTATGAAAATTAAAGTGCCAACCGGAACTGTTCATGTAAAAAAAGAAGCACAAATTGGTGGAGTTAAAAAAGAAGCCCAAATCATCCCAGCACCTAAAAAAGAGCAACAAATTCAGCCGCTGCCATTTATAGTGGAAGAAGAGATGCTAGAGGTAGAAGAGGGACCATTTATTCCTCAGATGCCTCAGATGCCACAAATGCCAGTGATGCCGCCGCAAATGCCACCACAGGTATTTGTAATGCCACAGATGCCAGCGCCGCCGCCACAAATGCCTGTAATGCCACCGCCGCAGATGCCGCAATATCAGCCGCTTGAAATTGATATCAATAATTATAATCTAATGGGTATGGGTGCACCACAAATTCCACCTACACCACAGAATGTTTTACCGGGAATGCTAGCACCCGAGGAAGAGGATTTTGGACCTGAGGAGGATTATGAAACGGAGATGCCACATATGCCATATGCACAACAGATGCCACTATTCCCACAAATGCCAGTACAACAGCCTGCAATGTTCAATAATTGCATGCCAATTACACCTGTAATGCCCGGGTATGGATTTAATTATGTTCCGGGGTTTCAGGGAGGTTTTCCGCAACAGGGACCATTTAATCCGATGGGTGGATTCCCGCGAACAGAAGGTGTAAAAAAGGAAGTTAAAGAACATATGGTACCAGTTCAAATGGCGCCTGCACCGGTTCAATTGCCGCCGCAGCATCCATTTGAAATTGATATTAATAATTTCAATATCATGCAGACACAAATGCCTCAAATGGTAGCAGGTATGGAAGATGAAATGGAAGAAGTACCATATATGCCACAAATGGCACCAATGGCACCAATGCAAGCACCACCGTTGCCGATGGGACCATGTTTACCAGTTTCACCGGTAATGCCTGGCTCTGGCTTTAATGGAGGTTTCCCGGGCATGGGTCCAGGACCAATGCCGTTCGGTCCTGGTATGCCAATGCAAGTTGCACCACAAGCTTTAGGTCCAGCGATGAGTAACAATCCATTTGGTAATCCTGCGCCAGGTTTTGCGGGTCCAATGAATCCACAAATGATGCCATCACAATTCTATAATAAAAAAGATTGTGGTTGTGGTGGACCAAAGCCATTTGGAGGGCAATTTCCACAACAAGGCTTCCCGATGGGTCAACCAGGATTCCCAGGGCAATTTCCACAACAAGGCTTCCCGATGGGTCAGCCAGGATTCCCAGGGCAATTCCAACCAGAATTCCAAGGTGGATTCCAAAGATTCCAGGACGTACCATTTGGTATAAATCCAAATCAAATGGGATTTAACCCGATGTTTAACATGCCTGATGTAGATGATGATCTAGACGATTAAATAAAATTCTAAGTAAATTTGCAGGACGAATAAGAATTCGTCCTTTTTATTTTTAAAAAAAAGTAAAAAATATCACCAAAATTTTAATATCCTGCAAAAAACTAACAGAAATAATCTCCCTTTGATAAGCCAACCTAAAAGATGAACATGTAATTATGTTCAAAAGGTCAAAGGGGGTTATTGTATTGAGGAAAATACTCTATTCAGTTTCGACTGCAGCATTATTGCTTGGGGGTCTAACGGCTTGTAATACAAACCAAGGGGCAGCACCAAATAGAGATTATAATGATAATGCCAGACCAATTGGGTATTACTCAAACGAAAATATTCGTGACGATAATGTCCGCAACAGAAATGGATATCATCTTCGTGACAACGATGGGCCATTAACGGAAATAATGGATCGTAATGGCAACAATTTCAACAGGAACAATCGGACTGGCGTTATGAACAACAGAAACAACGACAGAAATAACAGAACCGGTATCATGAACAATCGGAATGCTAGAAATAACGGAACAGGTATCATGAACAACCGGTATGACAGAAATAACAACACCGGTGTTTTAGATGATGGTAGAACAAGAAAAAATCGTCCTGGGATAATGAATTATCGCGATGATCAGCGCCGAACTGGCATAATGAATAATCGTGATGGACGAACAATAAATCCTTTTAATGATGGCAACCCAAATACAATCATGGATAATGGGCATGGACATGCCGATCGCAACTATCACAGCCATCTCAATGACAATAATCATAAGGTCTACACTTATGGATATTACAATGACAATGGAAATTTAGTCCGTAAAATTTCCGAACGTGCTGATAAGGTTAAAAATGTTAATGATGTTCATGTTATCGTGACAGACGATAATGTCCTGGTTGCTGTTAATACAAACAACAATTCCAACAATAATAATGTCCAAAATGCAGTTGAAAAAGCCGTAGCACCACTAGCCGGCAACCGAAATGTTAATGTTGTAACAGACGAAGGTACCTTTACTCGTGTTCGTGACATCGATCAAAATATCCGCAATGGAAACAGACGCGAAACAATCGATGCTGACATTAAAGACCTCTTTGACAACATTGGGAATACACTAAAAGCTCCTTTTACAAATCATAATAGGGGTTAGTAATAAGGATGTCCTTTTAGGGCATCCTTTTCTAATGAAAAAGAAAGTATGAAAAAAATATTGGATAAACCTGTTAATTTTGGTCACACTAATGGGTGTAGGGCGGTCATTGCAAATTCTAAATTAAGTAGTTGGCAATTAAATGTAAGAGGTGATGCCAAAATGAGAACGATAGCAAAGTTGATCGTTTGTCTAGCGGTTGTATTAATATTGCCAAGCTTTTCAGGAAACGGTGCAGAATTAACAGAGGAAAATAAGAATACAGTTGTTCAAGAGGTTAACGGTCCTTTAGAAGTCACTGTCATTCTTGAACGTGTTTATGTCGATGGTGAGGTTAGTGAAGAAATACTGAAAGAAACAATCCTATCGATGGAAGATTTTTGGGCCTATTACGAGGGCTGGAGCTTGGTTCATCAGGATGAGGATCAGGTGGTTTTTCAACAGCGTGTAGACGATATTTCGCCATTACTTAAAACAAATGGCTATTTTGGTTTGACGGAGGATGGAATTTTATCAATTTTTAACGGGAAACCCGATGAATCTGATAAAGTCATACAAACATTCTTTCAAATCGATGTTGAAAAGCTTAAAAGCTACCAGCACGATTTATTAAAAAAAGGTATCAAGATTGGTACGAAGGACGAATATATTAATGTGATTGAAACCTATAAAACATATACATCCTCCCCTTAATACTTAGATAAACGAGAGACTGGAAATCCTTCTAGTCTCTCGTTTATTTTTAGTCTTTTTTCAACTAATATGATAAAATGATGTACAGCAACGCAGGGGAGAGAAGACGTTTGATTGAATTTATTAAAGGAACGGTGGAATATATAAATCCTGAATACATTGTTATTGAAAATAACGGAGTAGGCTATCAAATTTATACGCCTAACCCATTTATTTTTAAAAGAGAAAGTCAGGAAACCGTTTATACATATCAGCATGTTAGAGAGGAGATATTGGCTCTCTATGGTTTTAAGACACGTGAAGAACGTGCTTTATTTTTGAAATTGCTAAATGTCACAGGTATCGGTCCAAAAGGCGGGCTAGCGATTCTTGCCTCGGGAGAACCCGAACAGGTCATCCGAGCGATTGAGAATGAGGATGAAAAATATTTGGTAAAGTTCCCGGGTGTAGGGAAAAAGACAGCACGCCAAATCATTTTAGATTTAAAAGGAAAACTAAATGATCTTATCCCTTCATTCCATCCTGATTTATTTTCTGAAGATCATGAGCTTGAGATAAATACAAGTCATACAGAACTTGATGAAGCTGTAGAAGCTTTAAAAGTGTTAGGCTATGCGGAAAGAGAAATCAAAAAAGTATTGCCTGAATTAAGAAAAGAAAAACTATCAACGGATCAATATATTAAAAAGGCTTTACAAAAGCTATTAAAATAAGGGGGTTGCTTGAATGGAGGACAGAATCGTTTCGGGTAGTGCTAATTACGAAGAGTCAGCAATCGAGCAAAGCCTTAGACCGCAAACCTTATCTCAATATATTGGACAAGAAAAGGTAAAATCGAATTTGTCGATTTTCATTGAAGCTGCAAAAATGAGGAAGGAAACCTTGGACCATGTATTATTATATGGGCCTCCGGGGTTGGGGAAAACGACGTTAGCCACGATTATTGCAAATGAAATGGGTGTAAATATTAGAACGACCTCAGGTCCAGCGATTGAAAGACCTGGAGATTTAGCAGCTATTTTGACAGCACTTGAACCAGGTGATGTCCTTTTTATTGATGAAATCCATCGCCTTCAGCGTTCAATCGAGGAAGTTTTATATCCAGCAATGGAGGATTTTTGTTTAGATATTGTGATTGGAAAGGGCGAGGGGGCACGCTCTGTCCGACTCGAATTGCCACCCTTTACACTCGTGGGGGCAACGACACGTGCTGGTTCCTTATCGGCACCGCTTCGAGACAGATTCGGAGTACTTAGTCGTCTTGAATATTACAATGAAGATCAGCTTGCTGAAATCGTATCAAGGACAGCGGATTTATTGGAGGTTGAAATCAAAGACCAAGCCGCATATGAAATTGCGAGACGTTCAAGAGGAACGCCAAGGATTGCCAACCGTTTACTAAGGCGGGTAAGGGATTTTGCTCAAGTACGCGGTGACGGTACGATTACGACACAAATGGCAGATGTGGCATTAGAATTACTACAGGTTGACCGTTTAGGACTTGACCATATTGACCATAAATTACTTAAAGGAATCATTGAGAAATTTCGTGGCGGTCCAGTTGGACTTGAGACCATTTCAGCCACAATTGGAGAAGAGGCTCTTACAATAGAAGATGTTTACGAGCCATACCTCTTACAAATTGGCTTTTTGCAACGAACTCCACGCGGCCGGGTCGTAACAGAGCTTGTTTATCGACATTTTCAAATTGAGGTTCCAAAGGAGAAGTAATGAACATGGGAAAAATGCTAATGATAATGGGGATTCTACTATTAGTTGTTGGGTTTATCATGCATTTTATTGGAAAGTTGCCAGGGGATGTTGTAGTAAAAAAGGGAAATACAACCTTCTATTTTCCAATTGTTACATCGATTGTAATTAGCATTGTCTTATCATTGGTTTTATATATATTTGGTAAGTTCCGGTAAAAAGTAAGTGGAAAAAAGGTGAAAAACATGAAAGTAGATTTATTTGATTTTGATTTGCCAGAAGAATTAATTGCGCAAACTCCACTAGAAAATCGGGAGGCTTCACGCTTAATGGCAGTAGATAAAGGGACGGGTGAAATTACTCATACTCATTTCCGCTCCATCCTATCGTATCTTAATGAGGGTGATTGCCTAGTCTTAAACGATACACGTGTGCTTCCTGCCCGGCTTTATGGTGTAAAAGAGGACACAGGGGCAAAAGTAGAGGTGCTTCTTTTAAAACAAAAAGATGGGGATACATGGGAAACACTTGTGAAGCCTGCAAAACGGGTGAAAGAAGGTACTGTGTTAACCTTTGGTGATGGACGATTAAAAGCTACATGCATGGCTACCGGGGATCATGGCGGCAGAATGTTGGACTTTCACTATGAAGGGATTTTTTACGAGGTTTTAGATGCGCTCGGTGAAATGCCTTTGCCTCCATATATTCATGAGCAATTGGATGACAAGGAACGATACCAAACCGTTTATGCGAAGCATCGTGGCTCCGCTGCCGCACCCACGGCAGGACTTCATTTTACAGAAGAGCTGCTACAGGAAATTCGTGACAAGGGTGTGCATACAGCGTTTATTACCTTGCATGTTGGGTTAGGAACCTTCCGCCCTGTAAACTCGGATACAATTGAAGATCATGATATGCATTCGGAATTTTATCAGATGACGAAGGAAACAGCAAAATTGCTAAACGACGTGAAAGCAAACGGTGGAAACATCATTTCTGTAGGGACCACCTCGACCAGAACACTTGAAACCATTGTGAAAAAGAATGGAAAATTCGTCGAGTCAAGTGGTTGGACAAGTATATTCATTTATCCTGGATATCAATATGAGGCGATTGATGGACTTATTACGAACTTCCATCTTCCAAAGTCCACACTTATCATGCTCGTGAGCGCTTTGGCAGGACGCGATAATATCCTTCATGCCTATCATGAAGCAGTAAAAGAACGATACCGGTTCTTTAGCTTTGGAGATGCAATGCTAATTAAATAAACGCAGAAATTTTTGGAGTGATCGATTACTATCCAAGAAAAAGGAGACAGTTCAGTGACAGCAATAAGATACGAACATATTAAGACCTGTAAGCAGACGGGTGCGAGATTAGGAATTGTACATACCCCACATGGTTCTTTTGAAACGCCTGCCTTCATGCCAGTTGGAACCCTTGCAACGGTAAAAACAATGTCACCTGAGGACCTAAAAGAGATGGGATCTGGAATTATCTTAAGTAATACCTATCATCTTTGGTTAAGGCCGGGTCATGACATTATTAAAGAAGCGGGTGGCCTACATAAATTCATGAATTGGGACAGGGCCATTCTTACGGATTCAGGTGGTTTCCAGGTATTTAGTTTAAGTGAATTCCGTGAAATAAAAGAAGAAGGCGTGCATTTCCGAAATCACTTAAATGGTGATAAGTTATTTTTATCTCCTGAAAAATCAATGGAAGTCCAAAATGCGCTTGGGTCAGATATTATGATGGCATTTGATGAGTGCCCCCCATACCCGGCTACCTTCGAATATATGAAAAAATCGGTTGAACGGACAAGTCGTTGGGCAGAAAGATGTCTAAAAGCTCATAGTCGCCCACAAGACCAAGGACTTTTTGGAATTATTCAGGGTGGGGAATATGAAGAGCTTCGTAAACAAAGTGCACGAGATTTAGTATCCTTAGATTTTCCCGGATATGCTGTCGGTGGTTTGTCGGTTGGTGAGCCTAAAGACGTGATGAACAGAGCTCTTGAGTTTACAACTCCACTTCTGCCAACAAATAAACCTAGGTATTTAATGGGTGTAGGTTCACCGGATTCTCTTATTGACGGGGCTATCCGCGGTATCGATATGTTTGACTGTGTTCTTCCAACGAGAATTGCTCGTAATGGAACGCTCATGACGAGTGAGGGTCGATTGGTTGTGAAAAACGCAGAATATGCCCGGGATTTTAGACCATTAGATGAAAATTGTGATTGCTACACGTGTAAAAATTATAGTCGTGCCTACATTCGACACTTGATTAAAACAAGTGAAACATTTGGAATTCGACTTACTACTTATCATAATCTGCATTTTCTGTTAAAATTAATGGAGAAAGTCAGACAAGCGATTCGAGAAGATCGTCTTGGGGACTTCCGAGAAGAATTTTTTGAGCGGTATGGTTTCAACAAACCGAACGCGAAAAATTTCTAATAAAGAAATAAGTGTAAAAGAGGATAAAGTGGGAGGTGAAATAAATGGAAGGTATTTTAGGAACGGTTGGTCCTTTAGTTCTAATGTTTGCGATTTTCTATTTCTTGTTAATTCGTCCACAACAAAAGCGTCAAAAAGCTACAGTCCAAATGCAGTCTAACCTTGCAAAGGGTGATAAAGTAGTTACAGTTGGTGGCTTACACGGAATTATTGATTCAATCGATGAAAACAAGGTAGTTATTAAAGCTGGCAATGCGAATCTTACATATGACAGACAAGCAGTACGTGATGTCAATAAAGACTAATTGAATTCAGCAAAAAAGAGCGTCTGCGGCGCTCTTTTTTTAACTTTATTCAGCAGAAGTCCCCTACTTCTACAAGTGGGATGTATGCAAAAGAGTATACAATTCAGTGATGGCTTCAAACCACGACTGAATAAAGTTAAAGCCTCCGGCGGATGCCACGATTTTTTAGTGGGAATTTTTCGAGCTTAAGATCAAAGACTAAGAACGCCACTTCCTGTGGCAACGTCTTTGTGACCCACCTCGTGTGGGCCTAAAAAAATCNAGGCGTATTTGATTACTTCCTTTTATGCCTCTCTTCTTGATGGTGTGGTCATATTTACTCCGAAAACTCCGCCAATAACAGCAGCCGCCAAAAAGCCAACATGATACATTGTTTGCTCCGCTGTGAATGTTGCATCAAAGCCTAAGAATTGAACGATAAACACAATAATGGAATACAAAATCCCTGTTCCGCCACCAATTAGCCAGCCTTTTTCCTTTCCTTTTCCCCCTGATACAAATCCCCCAATAAAAAGCGCAAGGAAGGAAGCACCTAAAATCACCCAAGACATAGATGATTCTTGAAGTGAAGTAAACCGCATTAATAGTGAAATAAGTAAACTAGATACAATAACAATTAAAAAAATAGCTGCTACACCATAAACCATTGCAACGCCCATTTTCCTCATGTCTTTTCTCACCCCCTCAAAATCATACGATACCCTTAGTACGAGCATATTCATTTCCACTATGAATTAGAATAAAAAGTACAACTTTTCTTGTCCAACGATTGAGTTACTGGAAAAAACTATGAATTATGTTTTTCTTCTATTTGTGCAAACTAACATATACTATGCTTTTTAATCATGATCTCATATGAGAGGGGGCTTTCATCTTGGGGGAATACCCTATCCTAATGGGGAGGACTGTTCTACTTTATATTATTCTTTTGTCGATTTTTCGATTGATGGGTAAACGTGAGATCGGGGAGCTTAGTCTTCTGGATTTAATTGTATCTTTAATGATTGCTGAGATGGCTGTCATTGCGATTGAGACGACGAATGACCCAATCCTGCATTCTGTCATACCGATGGTTCTACTTATGGTGATTCAATACACTCTTGCCCTGCTTTCGTTGAAAAGTAAAAAAATAAGAGAAATCATTGATGGTAAACCAACTGTTATTATTAACAGGGGTAAAATTGACGAACATGCGATGAGGAAGCAGCGTTATAATCTTGATGACCTAATGATGCAGTTACGTGAAAAAAACGTGAAGAACTTAGCTGATGTGGAGTTTGCCATACTTGAATCCTCAGGGGAATTATCTGTTTTAGCAAAAAGTCAAAATCAACAGTCGGAAACAAATGATTATACGATTGACTTGCCCCTTATCCTTGATGGTGAGATACAAGCGGAGCATTTAAACCAAATCAATAAATCTGAATTTTGGCTGAGGTCGGAGATAAAAAAACTTGGGCATGCTGATATGAAGAAAATCTCCTATTGCAGCTATCATCATGGGAAATTACATGTGGATATCAAGGACGAAAAAAGGTAACCGCTATGGTTACCTTTTCGTCTCTTATGTGTCTAGCTCCAGGCGCCATCGGCTCGAGGTCACAAGCTAATCGCTTCTGAAGGCAAAGAGCGCCTTCTGTCAGCGCTTATCTTGTGCTTGTCGCCGATAGACGGGCGCATTGCGCTTTTCGTATTATAACAGCAATGAAAGCTTTGGTCCAATAAATGGTATTCTTTTAACTTCTTCTTTTGTCAACAGTTTAAAAATAAAGAGGAAAACGATATAAATGAATGAGGTTACTCCGATTGCTGCCAGTGTCCGAATGACTAGGGAACTGTCTGATAGGAATAGTTGATAAAAATAGTGACCGCCAATTCCCGAGAGGACCATTGTGATAGCGCTCTTAAGATAATCTCGAATATAGAAGCTATAAGAGATCACTTTTACAATCGTTGAAAAATGAAGCAGAGTAACGAGCATCATCCCAATGACCATTGCAAGTGCTGCCCCCATAATCCCAAGGGATGGCCTTGTCGCGAGAACAAAAATAGCAGCTGTTTTAATGGCATTCCCGATTAAACTATTAATCATCGCTGCTTTCGCCAAATCAAGTGCTTGTAGGGTTGCTTGAAGTGGCCCTTGAAAATACGAAAAAATAAAAAATGGGGCCATTACCTTAATATATATAGCTGAATTGCTATTGCCATACATAAGTTCCATAACAGGTGAAGCAAATACATATAAAATGACAATTGATAATCCGCCCGACACAAGTGATAAACGTAACGCCTGTTTAAGGCGGTATTCGATTAATAAAGATTGTTTTTTCGCTGCCGCTTCACTTATTGAAGGAACAAGAGCTGTTGAAAGTGATGTTGTTATAAAAGAAGGGAGCATAAGCAGCGGTAATGCAAAACCTGTTAACTCCCCATATTGTCTTGTGGCAAGATGGGTGGCAATACCAGCAATCGCTAGACTTTGTGCTACCACAATCGGCTCAAAAAACCACGAGATTGATCCGATTAGTCTGCTCCCCAATGTTGGAACGGCAATTCGTGTTAAATCATCGAATGTTTCTTTACCGTTCTTAGCCGATTTGAAAAAGTTTTTTCTGATCCGAATGCGTTTTTTCATTTTAAACATAAAGAATAAATAGATTAATGACATTAATTCCCCAACAACTGCCGAAAGCATTGCGCCCGCTGCGGCGTATTCAATCCCCATCGGTAAAAATGCTTTCGTAAATATATACACCAACGTAATCCTGACAACTTGTTCGATAACCTGTGAATAGGCAGGCGGTTTCATATTTTGACGACCTTGGAAGTAACCCCGGAGAACGGACGAAATTGCGACTATTGGAACGATTGGTGAAATGGCTAATAAAGGATAATAGGTTCTTTGGTCAGTGAGTAAGGTTTCGGATAATAATGGTGCGAGAAAAATCATCATTGGAGTAAAGATAATACTTAATATGCCAGTAATGGATAGAGAGACCACCAGGATTTTTTTGATTTTTCTCTTATCACCCTGTGCCTCTGCTTCCGCTACCAATTTCGAAATTGCCACTGGCAGTCCCATTTGGGTTAATGTAATGGTGAGAACAAAAGTAGGAATTGCCATCATATAAAGCCCTACACCTTCTTCACCAATGAGCCGAGCAACAACAATTCTATTTATAAATCCTAATATTCGTGTAATGAGTCCTGCGATAATTAAAATTAATGTGCCTTTAAGGAATGTTTGCTTTGACAATTCGTTTTCCCTACCTTCTCAAAAAAGGTGATATCATTTACAATAACTATATGCAAGGTATGTGGCCAAGCATGACAAGTATTCGTAAATTGGGAGAGATGACCAGTGAACCAAACAGAGACTCATATGTATGACAGGTTTCGTGAAACAGTTCGTCCATTTTTAAAAAGTAAGCTGGAGGAATTTGAATTGTACGGATATGACAGTGTGAATGAGGAAGAACTTTGGGAGTTCTTGAAAAATAAAACATGGAGAAAGGAAAAAGAAGAGAAGCTTTTGCATCAAATTGTTGGCGATATTTTATCTGTAAAAATTGGGAATTATATGAATTATGCAACTGTTGAAGCTTTTAAGGCACCAAATTGGTTTGAAGGTGAAGGAAAAGACGTATTAGAAAAGCTATTATAATCTTTTTTTTGAAATTTTTTTGATGTGGCACGAACATTCAGTAAATGTGCAATTGACATGAAAATCGCATTGTTTCATAATTGTGATGGAGGGCTTAAAGGACAAGCTTTGTTTTTTAAAAGTAAAGTCTAGCTTCAGGCGCCATCGGCTCAAGGGTCTAGCCAATCGCTTCTGAAGGCAAAATGCGCCTTCTGTCAGCCCTCGTCTTATGCTTGACTTGCACAGGAAGTGCTGATATCGACGTTCGCCACAGGACGTGGCGGTAGTTAGTCGATGTTCCTCACTCCAGGCGCCTTGCGCTTTTCATATATAAAGGAGGATTTACATAATTATGGTTAAAAAAGGCCGCATCTGGGTATTTTTCGTAGTAGTGCTTCTCTTTGGTGCCTTAATCGGAGTTAACGGTACAGATACCGCAAAAAACATTAAATTGGGACTCGATCTTCAAGGTGGTTTTGAAATCCTTTATGAGGTATTGCCAGCTAAGGAAGGCGATGTCATTGATAGGGAAGCCCTCTTAAGTACGGTAAATGCATTAAATAACCGTGTTAACGTGCTGGGGGTAAACGAACCTAATATTCAAATTGAAGGTAAAGACCGTGTCCGTGTGCAATTAGCGGGTGTAGAAGACCAGGAGAAGGTTCGTGAAATTCTATCAACCCAAGCAAAACTTACCTTCAGGGATGTACATGATAATGTATTACTTGACGGGTCTCAATTAGCACAAAATGGTGCTAAACAATCATTTGATGAAATGGGCAGACCATCTGTTGCCTTAACAGTTAAAAATTCAGACGATCTGAAAAATGCAACCCAAAAAGTTCTGGACCTTGCTCCAAACAATTTAATGGTGATTTGGTTAGACTTTGAAGAAGGTGTAGATTCCTATAAGGCCGAAAGTCAAAAACCAAATCCGAAATTTCTTTCTGCAGCATCAGTTAGTGAAGTGTTTAACACAAAAACAGTTTCAATCACGGGTGGTAATTTTACGGTTGAATCTGCAAATGAACTTGCTTCTTTGTTAAACGCAGGTGCACTTCCTGTTGATTTGAAAGAAATTTATTCAACATCGGTTGGAGCAAAGTTTGGTGAGCAAGCGTTAGATAAAACTGTTTTCGCAGGGGCAATCGGTATAGCGTTAGTGCTATTATTCATGCTTGTATTTTACCGTTTCCCAGGTTTAATTGCTGTGATTACACTAAGTATCTTTATTTATTTAACTTTACTTATTTTTGACTGGATGAATGCTGTCTTAACACTGCCCGGTATAGCGGCCTTAGTCCTTGGTGTAGGTATGGCGGTCGATGCAAATATTATTACCTACGAAAGAATAAAAGAGGAGATAAGGTCTGGAAAATCAATCTTGTCTGCGTACCGTACAGGTAATAAAAACTCATTCCTGACTATTTTTGATGCAAACATTACAACAATCTTAGCTGGTGTGGTCTTGTTTATCTTTGGTACAAGTGCGGTAAAAGGCTTTGCTACGATGTTAATCGTAAGTATTTTATTAAGCTTCTTAACTGCAGTTTATGGAAGCAGACTACTACTTGGTCTTTGGGTTAACAGTAAGTTTTTAAACAAGAGACCAGGCTGGTTTGGTGTGAAGAAAAGTCAGATTCGAGATTTAGCGGATGCTGATCCAGATGGGAATTTCCCAACCCGATTCGATCGTTTCGATTTTGCGAAGCACAAGAATATATTCTTCATTGCATCTGGTATTATGGTCATTGTAGGTATTGCGGTATTGGTCATCTTTAGACTTAACCTAGGGATTGATTTTGTTGCCGGTACCCGTTTGGAAGTACTTGCAGACCATCCGATTACTCAGGAGGAATTTACGGACGAACTTACTAAGCTAAATTTAGAAGCAAAAGAAGTCCTTATTTCAGGGGATAACAAGGAAATTGGAGTTGCTAGATTTGCTGATGAACTTTCAAAAGACGAGGTAAGCAAAGTAAAAGCCCATTTCCATGAACTTTATGATACAGAACCTAGCATAAGCACAGTCTCTCCAACGGTAGGAAAGGAATTGGCGCTTAACGCATTTAAGGCAGCCCTGGTTGCAATGCTCGGTATTGTCATCTATGTTGCATTCCGTTTTGAATGGTTAATGGGGTTAGCTGCAATCGTGGCACTCATCCATGATGCATTCTTTATGATTGTGATTTTTAGTGTCACTCGACTTGAGGTAGATGTCACATTTATTGCGGCAGTCTTAACGATTATTGGATACTCTATCAATGATACCATTGTAACCTTTGATAGAATTCGTGAACTTTTAAAGAAGAAAAAGCGTATTAAAACATATGAAGATCTTGCAGGCATTGTAAATAGTGGTTTAAGACAAACATTGGGTCGTTCCATAAATACTGTTATAACCGTTATCTTTACAAGTGTTGCATTATTACTTTTAGGTGGACAAGCCATTACAAACTTCTCGTTTGCTTTAACAATTGGTTTAGTGGCTGGTATGTATTCATCCATCTTCATTGCGGCACAGCTTTGGTTAGTATGGAAGACAAAGCAGATTACGAAAAAACGTCCTGTGAAAACAGAGACAGAACCACAAGTGTAGCATATACATAAAAAGTCGTGAGTTTTCACGGCTTTTTATTTTCTGCCTGAACCTTTTACTTGATGAGTTGTTTTAATTTTGGTTACACTAAAAAACATGTGCTATTCTCAATCTAATGGGGAGGATGAGGATTTCTTGAAGGAGAATGATCGTTTTAAACAAGCAGAAAAAGCCATCATCATAGGTGTTGTGGGGAATATAATACTCGCGATTATTAAATGGGTAATTGGAGTTCAATCTAATAGCCGGGCGCTTATTGCTGACGCGGTTCACTCAGCCTCAGATGTGGCGGGTTCAGTCGCTGTGTACATTGGAGTGCGAGCTGCAAAAAGACCTCCTGATGAAGACCATCCATATGGACATGGGAAAGCTGAGTCAGTTTCTGCCATCATTGTTGCCGTTTTATTAGCACTTGTTGGTTTTGAAATTGGAAAAGCTTCGATTGAATCATTCTTTAAACCTATTGAAGTTCCTAAGACGATGGCTATTTATGCTGTCCTATTTTCAATTATTGTTAAGGAAATCATGTTTCGTTATAAATATAATCTTGGAAAAAAGATTAAGAGTGATGCGCTCATTATTAATGCGTATGATGATCGGTCCGATGTATTTGCCTCAATCGCAACACTAGTGGGAATCATAGGTGCCATTATCGGTGGCTATCTAGGCCTAGATTGGCTTGTATATGCTGACCCTGTAGCAGGGCTAGTTGTTGCCGTCCTAATTATTAAAATGGCATGGGAATTTGGAACCGAAGCCATTCATAATACGCTAGATCATGTTTTACATGATGAGGATACAACGGAATTCAGAAAGCTGGTTATGTCTGTTCCAGAGGTAAAAAAAATTACAGAACTTCATGCACGTGAGCATGGGCATTATGTGATCGTCGATTTAAAAATTTCTGTTGATCCTTACATGTCTGTGGAAGATGGTCATAATGTTGGTAAAAAAGTAAAAGCAAAACTGATGGAATCTGAACAAGTACAAAATGTTTTTATCCATATTAATCCATACTCAGAGGAAGAATGATCATTGTAACATACCCAATGCTTCGGTATAATGAAAAGGTTAAGGGGTGAAACTTTTGTTACAATCTAAAACTCGCTGGAAAGTAAATGAATACAACCAGATAAATACAAATCTACTAGTTAATGAACTGCAGGTTACACCTCTAGTAGCATCCTTATTAGTGAATCGAGGGCTCACCACCGCAGAATCGGCACGGGAATTTATAGAACCAGATAGCTTAGAGTTTCACGATCCATTTCTACTTGATCAAATGGATATAGCGATCGAGAGAATCACGAAAGCTATTGAAAACGAAGAACGGATTTTAGTGTTTGGTGATTATGATGCCGATGGCGTTAGCAGTACAACCGTTATGGTTACTGCCTTAAAAGAAAAAGGTGCACATGTTGATTTTTATATTCCAAATCGATTCACAGAAGGCTATGGACCTAATGAAACAGCTTTTCGCTGGGCAAAATCGCAAGGGTTTTCTTTAATAATAACCGTAGATACAGGAATTTCGGCTCTCCATGAAGCAGAGGTAGCCAAGGATTTGGGAATTGATTTAATTATTACAGATCACCATGAAGTTGGTCCTGAACTACCAGTTGCAACAGCTATTATTCATCCAAATAAGCCTAATAGCCAGTACCCTTTTAAAGAATTGGCTGGGGTTGGGGTTGCTTTTAAGGTTGCCCATGCTTTACGTGGTGAAGTCCCTACAGATTTATTAGATGTGGCTGTAATCGGGACAATTGCGGACCTAGTACCCTTGCATGGAGAAAATCGACTCCTTGCCAAAAAGGGAATAAGAGCTTTACAAAATACCAAGCGGCCAGGTTTAAAGGCATTATTGAAAAAAGCAAAAGTCGAATTCAATGAAATATCTGAGGAAACAGTTGGATTTGCAATCGGACCAAGAATCAATGCGGTTGGTCGTCTGCAATCGGCAGACCCAGCGGTTGATTTATTGATGACAAATGATCCTGAAGAAGCTTCATATATTGCTGATGAAATTGATGAACTGAATAAAGAAAGACAGCAATTAGTAAATCAAATGACACAAGAAGCAATCCAAGATGTTGAAGAAAATTATCCGCCTTCTTCCAATTCCGTATTAGTCATTGCAAAGGAAGGCTGGAATTCTGGAGTTGTCGGAATTGTAGCGTCTAGATTAGTTGATCGCTTCTATCGGCCTACGATTGTTTTAAGCATTGATTCTGAAAAAGGATTGGCAAAAGGCTCTGCAAGAAGTATTGAAGGCTTTAACCTCTATGAAAGTCTATCAACCTGTCGTGATATTTTGCCGCATTTTGGTGGACATCCAATGGCAGCTGGAATGACCCTTAAAGTGGAGGATGTTGACGATCTTAGAAATCGCCTTACCATGATTGCTAATGAAGTGTTAACTGCCGAAGACTTTCAACCAATTACTATAGTAGATGCAATTTGCAGTCTTGATGATGTTTCGATTGAATCTATTTTAGAAATGAACAAATTAGCACCATTCGGAATGGGAAATCCAAAACCAAAGGTGCAAATTATCGATGTTGGAATCAATTCAATCCGTAGAATTGGCGCAGATCAAAGGCATTTGAAAGTCGTTCTCCAGGATGACTCCAATACTCTAGATGGGGTTGGCTTTGGGTTAGGACATGCCTGTGAAGGAATTTCACCGTTATCAAAGGTTTCCGTGATTGGGGAGCTATCCATCAATGAATGGAACAATAGTCGAAAACCGCAAATTATGCTGCAGGATTTAGCAGTTAATGAGTGGCAATTATTTGATGTTCGCGGCATGAGGGACTTTGCTTCATACCTAGAAAAGTTAATAGATGACAAGCTTCAATTAATCGCATTTTCGAAAGCCACAATTGATAAACTCGGTTTAACAAATCGTGAAATTAGCATTGTATCATCGCTTGGGGAAGCATCTAGGCTTCAATTTGAATCAAAGCATGTTGTTCTTCTTGATTTACCAGAAGAAGATGAATGGATTAAAGCATTATTTGAGACAGGCTTCCCAAATCGCATTTATACATTATTCTTCCATGAGCAGGATCATTTTTTCAGCACAATCCCGACAAGAGAACATTTTAAATGGTTCTATGCATTTTTGGCGAAAAAAGGTCCGTTTAATATGAATCGCTATGCCCATGAGTTAGCAAAGTATCGAGGATGGTCTACAGAAACAATTGATTTTATGTCACAGGTGTTTTTTGAACTAGATTTTGTTAAAATAGACAATGGATTAATTTCCTTATCAAATCATGCTAAGAAAAGGGATTTGACTGAATCGAGAACATATCAATTGAAATCAAAAAGAATTGAATTGGAAAAGCAATTGTTGTATTCATCATATCATCAATTAAAGCATTGGTTTGATGCAATAAATAAAGGTTCGCATTCGCTTGAGGAGGCAATTAAATAATGGATTTAAAAAAGTTTATCGAAATTGTGGACGACTATCCAAAGCCAGGAATCAAATTTAAGGATATTACTCCTTTAATGAATGACGGCGAAGCGTATAAATATGCGACAGACCAAATTGTTAAGTATGCAAGAGAAAGAGAAATTGACCTAGTCGTTGGACCAGAGGCGCGTGGCTTCATTATCGGTTGCCCAGTGGCATACTCGCATGGCGTCGGCTTTGCTCCTGTTAGAAAGGAAGGCAAGCTGCCTAGAGATGTAATTAAAGTAGAGTATGGACTAGAATATGGAAAAGATATTCTAACCATTCATAAAGATGCTATTAAACCAGGTCAACGTGTCTTAATCACAGACGACTTATTAGCAACTGGCGGAACAATTGAAGCGACGATTGATCTTGTTGAACAGCTTGGCGGTATTGTAGCTGGGATTGCATTCCTAATCGAGCTGACATATTTAGACGGCCGTAAAAAATTAGATGGCTATAATGTTTTAACACTTATGCAGTTTTAATTTTTGGATAAAAAAAGCGCTCAGATTGAGTGCTTTTTTTAGTAGAATTTAGGTTTTTAACTACAATAATAAGAACTTTTCAACTATGTAAGCAATATTTCTCTTATTTCCCTTTACAACTTTCAAGATTTTCAAGATAATAGAAACAATAATCAAATTTTATATCTTAAAAGTATAATTCAAAGAGCATATCTTTGAATTTTCAATTTTAAAAAAGGTGATAAAATCTATGGCAAACGAGATTGTCTTAACTCCTGAGCAAGTGATAGAAAAGGCAAAAGTATATTTGAACGATAATGATATCAAGTTTATTGAACGTGCATATAAATTTGCAGAAGAAGCCCATAAGGAGCAATTCCGTAAATCTGGTGAACCATATATCATCCATCCAGTACAAGTGGCGGGTATTTTAGTGGATCTTGAAATGGACCCATCTACAGTTGCTGGCGGCTTTTTACATGATGTAGTGGAAGACACGAAGGTCACTCTTCAAGAAATCAGTGATGTATTTACTCCTGAAGTAGCTATGCTTGTTGATGGAGTTACCAAACTGGGTAAAATTAAATTTAAATCGCAAGAAGAACAACAGGCTGAAAATCATCGCAAAATGTTTGTGGCGATGGCCCAGGACATTCGCGTCATTTTAATCAAGCTTGCAGACCGTTTGCACAACATGCGTACTCTTAAGCACCTCCCACCAGAAAAACAGCGCCGGATTTCCAATGAGACATTAGAAATTTTTGCTCCTTTGGCACACCGATTAGGTATTTCAAAAATTAAATGGGAGCTTGAAGATACAGCCTTACGTTATTTAAATCCACAGCAGTATTATCGTATCGTTAATTTGATGAAAAAGAAGCGTGCAGAACGTGAGGAGTATCTTGAGGAAGTCATTGTTGAGGTTAAAAACCAAGTTGACGAGGTTTCAATCAAAGCGGAAATTTCGGGTCGACCAAAACATATTTACAGCATATATCGTAAAATGGTCCTCCAAAATAAGCAATTTAATGAAATTTATGACCTGCTAGCAGTTCGGATTGTCGTAAATAGTATAAAAGACTGTTATGCGGTACTGGGAATCATCCATACATGCTGGAAGCCGATGCCAGGTCGATTTAAAGACTATATTGCAATGCCCAAACCGAATATGTATCAATCACTTCATACAACTGTGATTGGTCCTAAGGGCGATCCTCTAGAGGTTCAAATACGAACAGATGAGATGCACCAAATTGCGGAATTTGGGATTGCAGCCCATTGGGCATATAAAGAAGGCAAACAAGTTAATCAACAATCTTCTTTTGAAGAAAAATTAACATGGTTTCGTGAAATTTTGGAATGGCAAAACGATGCATCTAATGCAGAAGAATTCATGGAATCCTTAAAAATTGATTTGTTTTCCGATATGGTCTTCGTCTTTACACCTAAAGGGGACGTTATGGAACTGCCATCTGGTTCTGTTCCAATTGATTTTGCATACCGCATTCACTCTGAAATTGGAAACAAAACAATAGGCGCAAAAGTAAATGGAAAAATGGTGACTTTGGATTATAAACTAAAAACGGGGGATATCATCGAGATTTTAACCTCGAAGCATTCCTATGGTCCAAGTCAGGATTGGATTAAGCTTGCCCAAACTTCACAGGCAAAAAACAAAATTCGTCAGTTCTTTAAAAAGCAGCGCCGTGAAGAAAATATTGAAAAAGGAAAAGAACTCGTTGAAAAAGAGATCCGGAATCTTGAATTTGAAGTAAAGGATATTTTAACACCTGAAAATATAAAAAGGGTTGCCGAGAAATTCAATTTTTCAAACGAAGAAGATATGTATGCAGCGATAGGATATAACGGAATCACTGCCGCCCAAATCGCCAATCGTTTAACGGATAAACTGAGAAAGCAGCGAGACCTTGAACAGGTTGCAGAGACTGTTTCAGAGGTAAAGCAAGTATCAAATCGCTCAAAAAGACGAGATTCCGGTGTACAGGTTCAAGGAATAGACAATTTACTGATTCGCCTTTCGAAATGCTGTAACCCTGTTCCAGGCGATGAGATTGTCGGCTTCATTACAAAAGGCAGAGGTGTTTCCGTTCATCGCGCTGATTGTCAAAATGTTCATACACAGGATGCCCAACAGCGATTAATTGAAGTTGAATGGGAAAGCAACCTAAATGACCGAAAAGAATTTAATGTTGAAATCGAAATTAATGGCTTTGATCGTCGTGGTTTATTGAATGAAGTTCTTCAAGCAGTAAATGAGACAAAGACTAATATTTCGGCTGTTTCAGGAAGATCGGACCGTAATAAAATGGCGACTATTAATATGTCGATTTCAATTCAAAATGTCAGTCACCTTCATAAAGTTGTTGACCGGATTAAGCAAATTCGGGATATTTATTCAGTTCGCCGCGTCATGAGCTAACTTGATTCACCAGTAGGCTGAATAAAGTTAGCACCTCCGGTGGATGCCATAGATTTTCAAAGGAAATTTTTCGCGCAGTAAGATCGAAGATTAAAGACGCCACATCCTGTGGCAACGTCTTCATGACCCACATCGTGTGGGCCTAAAAATCTGGGCGCAAATACGCTAAGGCGTATTTGATTTAAGGGGAATTGCTATGAAAGTTATTGTACAGCGTGCAAAGGACGCATGTGTGATGGTTGAAAATGTAGAAGTAGGTTCGATCAAAAATGGGTTAATGCTTTTGGTCGGAATCACACATACAGATACAATCGAAGATATCAAATATGTCGCAGACAAAATTGTCAATCTTCGCATCTTTGAGGATGATGAAGGAAAAATGAATTTATCGCTGCTTGATGTTAACGGGGATATTCTTTCCGTATCACAATTTACATTATACGGTGATTGCCGAAAAGGAAGACGCCCCAACTTTATGGACGCGGCAAAACCCGAATACGCAGAAAAAATGTATGATCTTTTTAATGCGGAAATCCGCGAAAAAGGTGTCAAGGTTGAAACAGGTTCATTTGGAGCCATGATGGATGTCCAATTTACAAATGTGGGGCCCGTTACATTAATAATCGAGAGTAAATAAGAAATGCCTCAAAAGCGATTTGTTTTTGAGGCATTTTTCTGTTGTATAGCCAAAGGTGCCTTGCGCTTTTCTTATTTTCCTTTAAAATATTGCGCAAGTCCATAATAAATTCCATTCGAAACATTTTCTTGGAAACTATTTGTATTTACCGTATATTCTTCTGTCGGATTACTAATAAACCCTAATTCCAGTAAGACAGACGGGTTTCGGTTTTCCCTTAAAACCTGATAATTACCTTGACGATGCTGTCTATCTTTGAAGCCGGTATTCTTAACAAGCTCCGATTGGATATTTGAAGCAAGTCCAACATCGATATTTTTATAATAATAGGATGTTACGCCCCGTACATTTCGGTCATTAATACTATCATAATGGATGCTTACAAAGGCATCTGCGTTTCGATAATGAGAGATGCTTACCCTCGAACGTAGGCTAACGTAATTATCACTATTACGTGTCATGACCACATTTGCACCAGACGCATTTAGTTTATCAACGACCATTCCTGCTGTCCGTAAATTTAGACTTTTTTCGTATGTACCACTTACTCCAATTGCACCACTATCATTTCCGCCATGTCCGGGGTCGATCACGATGGTTTTCCCTTTTAAATATTGATTCACACCAGGTCGTTCGACAATGTTCTGTGTACCATTAACGGAAACAATCCAACCCGCAACATAGCCGATTTTATTTCCAGGAAGGTTGATTTTATACCAGTCCCCTTCCTTGGCAATCATTGCAAAAGAATCCCCCTCGTTTGCACGGGCAACTACTGAATCTGAAGTAGATGATCCTGAACGAATATTTGTGCCATTGTAAAGAATTTTTACCGTGGTTTGTCCTGAGCCAGGTGCTTCAGTTGCTGGTGTATCGATTTGAATGTCTAGATACCAGCTGGCAACCCAGCCCTTAATTCCGTTTGATAATGTAATAAGGCTCCAATTATTGATTTCCTCTATAATTGTTACCTTATTCCCTTGCTTTAGGCTTCCGACAATTTTACCAGAAAGGGAACCACTATCTCGAACATTTAAGCTAGATGCCGTAACTGTCCCAATTTTACCCTGGTTTGCAGGATTTTGTGGCGGTGCAGATGGCTGAGAGGGTTTTTCCTCTGTAGAAGAAATACCTGCAACGAAATCTCTATGTATCCAAGCTGGACTTCCGCCAAACACTATTTCTAACCAGTTTTCTCTCTCATTCGTAATCGTAATAGTGGCATTTTGCTTTAGCTTTCCCACGATTTTGCCTTGCAAATGAGGTTGATCCCGCACATTTAAGATCGAAGCAGTAATAGTTCCGGTTTTTTTAGTAGTGCTTGAATTAGAACCTTGGCTCGAATTCGTTGAACCTTGGGCCTGCTTTGTCGTTACAAATTGTGTGGAAACCCAACCAATGTGTCCATTTAAAGAAATTTTAGTCCAATTCTCATTTGCTTCAATAAACCCAGCCTCGTTTCCTTTATTCAGTGAACCGATTACTTGAAAGCTTGTTCCTGGACCACTTCGAAATCTAAGTCCATCTACGGTTGATACAACGGTTGATGAAGAAGTGGTTGGTGATGAGTTGGATTGGTTTTCTTTGATGAGCCATGAAGCAACCCAGCCTGTTTTTCCTGAAGAAAGCTGTAGCTTAACCCATTCATTTTTTCTTTCGATGATAGTATACTTTTCTCCTTGTTTGACCTGTGCTGTTCTCCCGTAGGAGAGTCCAGGACCTTCTCTTACGTTTAAGACAGGAGTTTCGATGACTGCGATTGTTTGTGCAGTTGTCAGTTTTCCAGGGGTTGTTGTAACTGAAAATAGAATCGCGAGCAGGAACGCTAGTCCCAATTTTAAAATCTTTTGTAACACTTAAAATCCTCCTTGAGAAAAAAACATAGCTTTATAAGATTTCGCCATAAATTAAGAAAATCCTGTTTTTTTAAGAAAGAAATTCTTCAAAAAAGGGAATGATATAATTAAACACAGTGGGATAACCCACTGCATCTAATTATAGCCTCCGGCGGATGCCACGATTTTTCAAGGGAACCTTTCGAGCGTAAGATCAAAGACTAAGAACGCCACTTCCTGTGGCAACGTCTTTGTGACCCACCTCGTGTGGGCCTAAAAAATCGGGCACAAATACGCCAAGGCGTATTTGATTAAAATTACGAATAAGGGGCGAAAAGGATGAGATTTAGCGAAAAAAGTAATAATGTTCAAAATACTGGCGGAAATGTATTTGGGGTGGATTTTCACGATTTTATTCAAAAAGAGCAGTCATCAACCTATGTTGAATTAGCAAGTGAATTTGGAGTTTCCGTAAAAGACGTTAGAAATTTAAAAAAGCAATTACATCGTTCCTAATAAAAGTAAAAACAAAAAAATGATACTAAAACTTGACATGAATCGAGTTCATACGTATGATAATATAAAATTCAAAAAAATGATATATTGAACCAGTGATGGGGAAAAGTAGATAAAACTACACATGAATAGAGAGGGAATGTCATAAGCTGAAAGCATTCCTACATGATGATTTATTGAACGAACACCTCGTAGGTTTCTCTTTGAAAAAGCATATGCTCTAGTAGGAGTTGAACGTTTCAGGCGTTAACTGATTGAGTGAAGACTAAAACGAGTGTCTCTAAACGGCCAAGAAGCAAGAAGGTCGAGGCAGCAAGTTTTCGAGAAACGAAAGTGCACGTACTTGGTGCATGCGTATCGCAGAAAACGAAGCTAACGAAGAGATTCGCCGCTTATTGGGCGTTTAGTCTTAACTAGGGTGGCACCACGGGATCATAAGCTCTCGTCCCTACAATTTATTGTAGGGATGGGGGCTTTTTGTTTTTTTGAGGTATGTGTAATCGTACATATTTTTTTAGTAAGGAGGAGTAAAAAATGGTTAATATACCCAGAGGAACCCAGGACATTCTTCCTGGTAATGTGGAAAAATGGCAATATATCGAGGAAAATGCTCGGGATATCTGCAAAAGATTTAATTATAAAGAAATCCGGACACCAATCTTTGAACATACAGAACTATTTTTACGAAGCGTTGGTGAAACAACCGATATCGTAACTAAAGAAATGTACACATTCGAGGATCGTGGGGAACGAAGTCTAACCCTACGACCAGAAGGTACTGCAGCTGTTGTTCGCTCATATGTGGAAAACAAAATGTTTGGTAACCCAACACAGCCAATAAAGCTTTATTATAGTGGACCAATGTTCCGGTACGAACGACCGCAAGCAGGGCGTTTCCGCCAATTCGTCCAATTTGGAGTGGAGGCATTAGGCAGCAATGACCCTGCTGTCGATGCAGAAGTCATCGCACTCGCAATGGAAATCTACAAATCACTTGGATTGAAAAAACTAAAGCTTGTTATTAACAGCTTAGGAGATATTTCTAGTAGAAGCGCACACCGAGATGCACTAATTGCACACTTTTCTCCTAGAATAGATGAGTTTTGTTCGGACTGTAAGTCAAGACTTGAGAAAAATCCAATGCGAATCCTTGATTGTAAAAAAGACCGTGACCACGAGTTAATGCATTCTGCACCATCTATTCTCGAATACTTAAACGAGGAATCTAGTCTGTATTTCAATAAGGTAAAGTCTTACTTAACAGATCTTCAGATTGATTTCGAAGTGGATTCAGGGTTGGTTAGGGGCTTGGATTACTATAACCACACAGCATTTGAAATTATGAGTGATGCAGAGGGCTTTGGAGCAATTACGACCCTTTGCGGTGGGGGACGCTACAATGGACTAGTAGAAGGACTTGGCGGACCGGAAACACCAGGTATCGGATTTGCTTTAAGTTTTGAGAGACTTTTAGCAGCTTTAAATGCAGAAGGAATTGAGCTGCCGGTTGAAGAGCGAGTGGATTGCTATGTTGCAGCAATCGGGGATGCTGCATCACGAAAATCTGTATCATTAGTTAATGAGCTTAGAAAAGCCGGCTTAGTTGCTGAGAAAGACTATTTAAACAAAAAAGTAAAAGGCCAATTCAAAGCAGCCGACAGATTACAAGCTAAATTTGTTGCCATTTTAGGTGATGAAGAATTGGAAAGAAATGTAATTAACGTGAAAAACATGGAAACTGGAGATCAAGAAGAAGTCCAAATAGAACAATTTATAACATATATACTTGAAAAAAGGTACTAGGAGTGGGAAACATGTTTGGAAGAACATATTATTGTGGTGAAATCACCGAGCAAGCCATTGGCGAAAAAGTAACATTAAAGGGCTGGGTCCAAAGAAGAAGGGATCTAGGCGGACTCATTTTTATCGATCTAAGAGACAGAACGGGAATCGTCCAAATTGTATTTAATCCTGAAGAATCTAAGGCAGCTTTAGAAATTGCCGAGACTGTCCGAAGTGAATATGTATTGGATGTTGAAGGAACTGTTCTAGCACGTAATGAAGCAACAATCAACAATAATATAACAACCGGTAAAATCGAAATCAAAGTATCTGATGTCAAAATCATAAATGAAGCAAAAACACCTCCATTTATGATTGAGGACCGCACAGAGGTTTCTGAGGATTTACGCTTAAAATATCGTTATTTAGATCTCCGCAGACCAGCTATGTTTGAAACCTTTAAAATGCGTCATAATGTCACAAAATCAATTCGAGAATATCTCGACGGTGAAGGTTTCCTTGATATCGAAACACCAATTTTAACAAAAAGCACACCAGAGGGCGCACGTGACTATCTTGTACCGAGCCGTGTACACCCAGGTGAGTTTTACGCCCTTCCACAATCACCACAGATTTTCAAGCAGCTATTGATGGTGAGTGGATTTGACCGTTATTATCAAATTGCCCGCTGTTTTAGAGATGAGGACTTACGTGCTGACAGACAGCCGGAATTTACACAAATCGATATCGAAACTTCTTTCATGAGTCAGGAAGACATCATGACCATGGCAGAGCAAATGATGAGTAAACTAATGAAGGATGTAAAAGGGCTGGACATTGAGTTTCCATTACCACGATTAACTTATGATGATGCAATGAACCGTTATGGTTCTGACAAACCTGATACTCGTTTTGAAATGGAATTAATTAATCTATCAGAGGTTGTCAAGGACAGCGGATTTAAAGTATTCAGCAATGCAGTGGCAACTGGCGGACAAGTAAAAGCAATTAATGCAAAGGGTGCTGCTGATAAATACACTCGTAAAGACATCGATGGGCTAACGGAATATGTAAATCGTTACGGTGCTAAAGGGCTTGCATGGTTAAAGGTTGAGGAAGCTGAATTAAAAGGTCCAATTGCTAAGTTTTTTGATGTAGAAGAGCAAAAGGCTTTAAGGGCTGTTTTAGAAGCTACAGCCGGGGACTTACTCTTCTTTGTAGCCGATAAACCAAATGTGGTAGCTGATGCATTAGGTGCACTCAGACTAAAACTTGGAAAAGAGCTTGAGTTGATTGATGAATCAGCGTTTAATTTCCTTTGGGTAACAGATTGGCCGCTATTCGAGTTTGATGAGGAAGATGGTCGTTACTATGCAGCTCACCATCCGTTTACAATGCCTGCTAGAGACGATATTGACAATCTTGAAAGCAAACCTTGGGAAGTAAAGGCCCAAGCGTATGACCTTGTATTGAATGGTTATGAGTTAGGTGGAGGTTCACTTCGAATTTTTGAACGCGATATTCAGGAAAAAATGTTCAAAGTTTTAGGATTTACAGAAGAGGAAGCAAAAGAACAGTTTGGATTCTTATTAGAAGCATTCGATTATGGTACACCACCACATGGCGGAATTGCCTTAGGTTTAGACCGACTTGTCATGCTGTTAGCAGGCAGAACAAATCTTCGTGATACGATTGCTTTCCCTAAAACAGCAAGTGCTAGTGATCTTTTAACAGATGCGCCAAGTGAAGTGAGCAAAGCGCAATTGAACGACTTGTATTTGTCGTTAAATGTTCGAAAATAGCGAACAAAACCCTTTTTAGTCAACTTGTAATGACGTATGTCGTGTGTTACTATTGTGACATAAGTTAGAAGTCCTGATGTGTTTGTCGTATAACCTATTGTTTTGACCGAACAATAGATTATACGGGAACCCGGAGTTTTCGTGCTTGCGTAAATGCCTCATCTTTCTCATATGGAGGACTTGCAAAAGTTGAAACAGGGTGCCCACCTGCGGTGAGCGGGTTCAAAACTAAGGAAGCGACGGCGCGATTGGGACTTCTGCATTACATTTACACTTACTAATCCCTGTTTACTTTTTGTAAACAGGATTTTTTATTCCTAAAATTCATATAGAAATTCTTGAATTAGGTCAAAGTATGTTATATTCTAATTCAGGTAAAAATACAAAACAAGCTAAGTAGAAATTGATACTTGATGGAGTTGAAGATATGTTACACCAATTTTCACGAAATGAATTAGCGGTAGGTAAGCAGGGGGTTGATATCCTTAAAAATAGTACAGTAGCTGTCCTAGGAGTAGGTGGTGTTGGTTCCTTCTCAGTAGAGGGGCTCGCACGCTCTGGTGTTGGAAGATTAGTCCTTGTTGATAAGGACAATGTGGACATCACCAATATTAACCGTCAATTGCCTGCTTTACTTTCCACAATTGGCCAGTCGAAGGTAGATATTATGAAGAAACGTATTGCAGATATAAATCCTGATTGTGAGGTAATCGCCCTTAAAATGTTTTATACAGAAGAAACATACGAGGAGTTTTTCAGCTATGACTTAGATTTTGTCATTGATGCCTCTGATACAATTATTTATAAAATTCACCTTATGAAGGAATGTCTGAAGCGTAATATTCCAATTATCTCAAGTATGGGTGCCGCAAATAAGATGGACCCCACCCGTTTTATGATTGCAGATATATCAAAAACCCATACAGATCCAATGGCAAAAGTAATACGTACAAAGTTACGAAAAGAAGGAATTTATAAGGGTATTCCTGTCGTGTTCTCTGATGAAAGCCCGATTGTTATTCGCGAAGATGTTCGGCAGGAAATCACTGATGAAAAATCTAAAATTCGCAAGGCAAAAATGCCGCCATCCTCAAATGCATTTACACCATCAGCATGTGGGTTGATTATGGGAAGCTATGTAGTTCAGGAATTACTTAAAGATATTAAAATAAAAAGGGTTAAGGACGTATGAAAAAACGTGGCCAGGGTGGCCACGTTTTTATTATGTCTAGTTCTAGAAGGCTTGCACTTTTCTATTTTGCTAATTGCTCAAGATTCCCGTTTTTATCCATACGAAAGGCTGGAGAATTGCGCTCATCTGAATCTTCAAACATCACTAAGCGTCTTGCACGATCCATAATTTGTACAAGGGCTTGGTAGTCTTCTTGAATGATAGTCTGTTGGTCAGATAATTTTTCAAGCTTCTTCTCGAGCTCTTTTGTTTGTTGCTTTAAGGATTCATTTTCCCGACGTAAGCGATTATTCTCCATCTCCAATTGATTTGAAAGAAGATCATGATGTCGTAGTGATGACAGAAAAGAAATACAATCTTCAAGCGAAATGGAGTTAGATGATGGGATTAACTCTGCCGAGACCTCCTCTACGTACTGGGGAGCGGGTGTTTCTACAAAAGTTTCTTTTATCATAGGTGTTTCATTGGCTATTTCATTTTCTTTGTTCATTCTTTCTAGTGCTCTTTTTCGTTCTTTCCTTTGCTTTTTTGCAATTGTAATTGCCTGCTCATAATTATTGCGGACTTCCGCATTCCATCTGAACCCGCATGCTGCTGATGTACGATTTAATTTATCGCCAACCTCATCAAATGCGGCTAATTGTGTTCCACCTTCACGAACGTAGCGTAATACCGTTTCAGCTAATAAGAGGTCATCTTCATGTGACCATGCGTCTTGTCTTACTTTCATAAAACCAACTCCCTATTAATCATAAATGATAGATTTTTTCTTTATATCTAGCATGACCACGTTAAATTATTTTATACATTAGTAGTTTTAAGAAAATGGAAAATACAGCTAAAGGCGTATCATGACTGTGTTTTGCAATGTAAAGAGAATATAAAGATTCCTTATAACCTAAAAAAATGGGAACTTTTTCATGTATAATACGTAAGTAGTAATATCGCATAATCCAGAAGATGTGAACGAGATTTAAGCAGACTCGAATCTCACAAACTGTAAGGAGGAGAAAATGTGCAACCAGTTTTACAATTGAAAAACGTCAAAAAGACAATTGGTAGAAAAGAAATCATTAAGGGACTTACCTTTGATGTATATCCAGGGGAAGTTTTTGGATTTTTGGGGCCAAATGGTGCGGGGAAAACAACTACCATTCGGATGCTTGTTGGACTCATGTCCATCACAGACGGAGAAGTCGTGATAAAAGGAACAAATATAGCGAAAAATTTTGAACAAGCTGTCCAGCATATTGGTGGCATTGTTGAAAATCCGGAAATGTATAAATTTTTAACAGGCTATCAAAACCTAGTTCATTATGCACGGATGGTTAAAGGGGTAACAAAAGAAAGAATTATTGAGGTAACAAAGCTTGTTGGGCTTGAAAAAAGAATTAATGACAAGGTGAAAACATATTCACTGGGAATGAGACAGCGCTTAGGAATTGCGCAGGCGCTTTTACATAGTCCATCGATTTTGATTTTAGATGAACCAACCAATGGATTAGACCCTGCTGGAATTCGCGAGGTTCGTGATTATATCAGGAAGCTTGCAAGAGATGAAGGTCTAGCAGTTATTGTTTCCAGTCACTTACTATCCGAAATGGAAATGATGTGTGACCGAATTGGAATTATTCAGGATGGTCAATTAGTGGGTGTACAGAAGGTTACTGAGTTTATGAATGAAGAAGCTAGTATTCGGGTTCAATTTCTAGTGGATCATATAGAAAAAGCATTATCGATTCTATCCAATGAATATCCGGCACTTGAAGTGAATCAAACAGAAAAGGGAATCGAGATTCTAACAGATCATGACATGATTCCACAAATAAATGCTAGTCTTGTAAAAAATGAGATTCTTGTATATGGAATCGCGCAGCTTTCAAAATCACTAGAAGATCGATTCTTAGAAGTAACAGGGGGTAGCGGAATTGGGTAATATCTTCAAACTTATTCAAAATGAAAATATGAAAATTTATCGTCGAGTTTCAACATGGATTATGCTCGCAATACTTGTTGTTGCAGCTGTAATCGTGGGAATCGTCACGAATATTACCGCTTCGGATACTAGTGATGAGAATTGGAAACAAAACTTACAAGAGCAGAATGAAATGTATAAAGCTGAGTTAGCAAGTGAAGACCAACCAGATATGGTAAAAAATATCTCCGAAAAAGAATTAGCAATCAATGAATATCGTCTCGAACATGATATAGCTCCTGTCGATTCTAAGTCGATATGGACTTATATGGGGTATACAGCGGAAATTGTTTCATTAATTACCTTATTTACAGTAGTTGTAGGTGCAAGTAGTGTTGCGTCTGAATTTACATGGGGTACGATTAAATTATTGTTAATTCGTCCTGTATCAAGAGCTAAAATTCTACTCTCAAAATACTTGGCAACAATCTTGTTTGCTTTATTTTCCTTAGTACTCCTATTTGTCGTTTCATTCTTAGTGGGGAGTATATTATTTGGTGGCGGGGGTTCTACACCACACCTCGTTTATAAAGATGGTGGAGTACATGAAGTTCATATGGTTTCGCATATTCTTGGTATCTTCGGTTTAAAATCAATTAACTTAATTATGATGTCAACATTTGCATTTATGATTTCAACGATATTTAGAAATAGTGGTCTTGCCATTGGTTTAGCAATCTTCTTAATGTTTGCAGGAGTAAATGCTACAGTTCTTTTAGCAATGAAATTCGATTGGGCAAAGTACATCTTATTTGCGAATACAGATTTATCCCAGTACCTTACTGGCTATGTTTTAGTTGAAGGAATGACAATGACATTTTCGATTATCATGTTAATTATCTATTTTGTAATTTTTAATGCATTAACATGGTTCGTCTTTACGAAACGTGACGTAGCTGCATAACAAGAAAAGCGCAAGGCACCCGCCTAACGGCGACAAGCATAAGTTAAGCGCTGACAGAAGGTGCATTTTACCTTCCGAAGCGATTAGCTTATGACCTCGAGCCGATGGTGCCTGGAGCTAGACTTAAAAAACATAAGGGAGAAATAGCAAAGTCTATTTCTCCCCCTCTTTTTGCAGTTGTTCAAGCCGGTCATATACTTTTGAAAAATACTTTTCTTGCCCATTTTGTTTCGGTTTGAAGTATTTTCTATTTTTCAATAGGTCTGGTAAGTATTGCTGCTTCACCCAGCTATTTTGGTAATCATGTGGATAGAGATAACCAGTTCCATGACCAAGCTCTTTTGCCCCGCTATAATGCGCATCACGAAGGTGATCAGGTATTTCCCCAATATTTCCTTTTTTGATATCCTCAATCGCCTTGTCTAATGAACGATACGCACTATTTGTTTTAGGTGATAAGCATTGTTCAATCACGACATTTGCTAGCGGGATTCGTGCTTCGGGCAGCCCAAGCCGTTCTACCGCCTGACAAGCTGCTACAGTATGAACGCCTACCTCTGGTGCAGCAATTGAAATATCTTCATAGGCAATTACCGTGAGTCGTCTGCAAATTGAAACTAAATCTCCACCTTCAATAAGTCGTGCTAAATAATGCAAAGCAGCGTTCACATCACTGCCACGGATGCTTTTTTGAAGGGAGGATAACAATGAATAGTGAAGATCTCCGTCTTTATCATGGGAGAAGCCCTTATTTTCTACACATTCCTTTACAAGCTCTATATCTACTTCAACCACGTCACTGTCTTTTGTTCTTGAGGCGGATACGGCATCCTCCAACACATTCATTGCAGACCGGGCATCACCCTTTGTGGATGATGAAATTAGGTCAATTGCCTCTTCAGTTATTGAAATTTGCAGATCCCCGAGACCGCGCTCTGAATCTCCTAAGGCGCGCAGAAGTAATTCTTTAATATCTTCTTTTGTTAATGGGCGAAGTTCTTTAATCTGGCCACATCTACTTCGAATGGCGGGGTTTACATCATGGAACGGATTTTCCGTTGTTGCCCCAATTAATGAAATGAGACCGCGCTCAACATGTGGAAGCAAATAATCCTGTTGTGCTTTGTTAAAGCGATGGACCTCATCGATAAAAAGGATTAATTTTCCTTCCGTTTTTGCGGTTGATACTGCCTCTTCGATCTCTTTTTTACCTGCAGTTGTCGCATTGATTGTGATAAAAGGCATATCAACTGTTCCGGCAATTGCTGTTGCAATCGATGTTTTTCCTATACCAGGCTCCCCATAGAGTAAGATGGAGGGAACATGTCCATTCATAATCATTCTATATAACGCTGTATCCTTACCGATAATATGCTTTTGACCAAGAATTTCTTCAATATGCCTTGGTCGCATTCGATATGATAAAGGTGCTTCAATCAGTGATTCAAAAAGCAAAAAAATCATCCCCTTACCCAACTGTCCAAAGTCTATACATCAACATTATCATACGTTCACAACGGTTAAAATACAAATACAATGCAATTTATGATATAATGTCGTGAGTTTAATAATAAAAGTGCAAGGCGCCCGTCTATCGGCGACAAGCACAAGAAAAGCGCTGACAGAAGGCGCTCTTTGCCTTCCGAAGCGATTGGATTGTGACCTCGAGCCGATGGCGCCTGGAGCTGGACGTCGATGATAAGAAGATATACAACTGGGAGAGACAAAAGAGACGGAGTGAGTGAATGCGAGTACAGACTAGTTTTAGCCACGATCTTTTGAAATGGTCAACTTTTATTATCGGCTTGTTAATTATGTCTTTAGGGATTGTCATGATTATCAAAGCAGATCTTGGGGCATCTCCTTGGGACGTTTTGCATATCGGACTTTATAAACAAATCGGTCTCACTATTGGTTCCTGGTCGATTATTGTCGGCTTTTTTGTTTTGTTTCTTTCCTCATTTTTATTAAAGCGACTGCCTCAAATCGGTGCTTTTTTAAATATGATTTCAGTGGGTATTTTTATAGATATGTTCATGTGGGTTCCATTCCTTGTTACGCCAGAAACCTTTATCGGGAAACTTATCATGTTGCTTTTGGGACTTCTAATTAATGGATATGGAATGGGAATTTATATTTCGGCTAAGGTCGGTGCAGGACCAAGGGATAGTTTGATGTTAGCACTTACTGAAATTTCTAAGTGGAAAGTGCAATATATTCGTTTAGGAATGGAAATTATTGTATTAACGATTGGTTGGTTGTTAGGTGGACCTGTGTTTGTAGGAACCTTAGTATATTGTGTGGGAATTGGGTATATTGCAGGATTTGCATTGCCACAATGTCAGAAAATGCATGATGGATTAAAACGTAAACTGGATAAAACACCAGCGATTGAAGTGAATCATTTTAGTAATTAGGGGTGTATATGAATGAAAATATCAACAAAAGGCAGATATGGTCTGACAATCATGATTGAGCTTGCCAAAAATCATGGAAAAGGACCTATCTCATTAAAATCGATTGCAGCAAAACATGAGCTTTCAGAACATTATCTTGAACAATTAATTTCTCCATTACGCAATGCGGGCTTGGTAAAAAGCATTCGCGGAGCTTATGGAGGGTATATTCTTGGGGACGAACCTACAAAAATTACTGCAGGTGACGTTATTCTCGTTCTTGAGGGACCAATTAGCCCCGTAGAGGTTTTAGAGGACGAGGAGCCGGCAAAAAGGGAATTATGGATAAGAATTCGAGATGCTGTGAAAGAGGTATTAGACAATACAACACTCGAAGACCTCGCAAGCTATAGCGACGGTAATGATGCATATATGTTTTATATCTAATGGAAATATGCAATAATCTAAAAGCTACTTTTTAAAAAAGGAGGGCGCATTGATGCAATATATATATTTAGATCATGCAGCTACATCGCCCATGCACCCTGATGTTGTGGAGAGTATGCTACCATACATGACAGAGGTTTTTGGTAATCCTTCTAGCATTCATTATTTTGGTCGAAAAGGTCGACACGCCGTTGATGAAGCGAGACAATCAATTGCCGATAGCATCCATGGAAAGCCAAATGAGATTATTTTTACAAGCGGAGGCACCGAAGCTGATAATTTAGCGATAATGGGAACTGCCATTAAGATGCAAGGGAAAGGCAAACATATTATTACATCTGCTATCGAACATCACGCTGTCCTTCATACTTGTGAAAATCTTGAAAAACAGGGCTTTACAGTTACGTATTTGCCGGTAAACGAGGTTGGACTTGTTTCTGTTAAGGATGTTGAAGCAGCACTTACACCGGAAACCATTCTTGTAACCATTATGTTTGGCAACAATGAAGTAGGGTCACTTCAGCCAATTAAGGAAATTGGGGAACTTCTTCAAGAACATCAGGCAATCTTTCATACGGATGCCGTCCAAGCATATGGACTGGTTGATATAGATGTGAATCAATACAAGATTGACTTTCTCTCAGTTTCAGCCCACAAAATCAATGGTCCAAAAGGAACCGGGTTTTTATATATGAGGGAAGGTAAAAAGGTTACGCCACTTCTATTTGGAGGCGAACAAGAGAAAAAGCGCCGTGCCGGAACCGAAAATGTTGCAGGTATTATCGGCCTGCAAGCTGCTGCCCAATTAGCAAAACAAACAATGACTCAAAAAAATACACTTTATCAGGAATTTAAACAGACCTTTATTTCTATCTTAAAGGAACAAGATATTCCATTTGAAGTGAATGGCGATTTATCAAAGTCATTGCCTCATGTTTTAAATATTTATTTTCCTGGAACAAATGTTGAGTCGATGTTGGTAAACCTTGATTTAGCAGGAATAGCGGTCTCAAGCGGGTCTGCATGTACGGCTGGTTCGATTGAACCTTCACATGTACTTGTAGCGATGTTTGGAAAAGATTCTGATCGAATTGCTTCGTCCATCCGTTTCAGTTTTGGGCTCGGAAACACCAGTGAAGACGTAAAAACGGCAGCATTAGAAACAGCAAATATTGTCAAACGATTAACGATTTAGAGGAGGTGGAAATAATGAAAGACCCTAAAGATACCCGCGTAGTTGTAGGGATGTCTGGTGGAGTGGACTCATCTGTTGCCGCACTATTATTAAAAGAGCAAGGCTATGATGTCATCGGGATATTTATGAAAAACTGGGACGATACCGATGAAAATGGCGTTTGCACAGCAACAGAAGACTATGAAGACGTGATCCGTGTCTGTAACCAAATCGGTATTCCTTATTATGCAGTCAATTTTGAAAAGCAATATTGGGATAAAGTGTTCACCTATTTTTTGGACGAGTATAAAGCAGGCAGAACGCCAAATCCCGATGTTATGTGTAATAAAGAAATCAAATTCAAAGCCTTTTTAGAGCATGCCTTAACACTTGGTGCAGATTATTTAGCTACTGGGCATTATGCCCGTGTTGAATACAGAGACGGGGAATATAAAATGCTTCGGGGTGTCGATGAAAATAAGGATCAAACCTATTTTCTCAATCAGCTTACCCAGGAACAGCTTTCAAAGGTAATGTTTCCAATCGGAAATATTGAAAAACCAAAGGTACGTGAGCTTGCAAAAGAAGCAAATCTCGCGACTGCTACAAAAAAGGACAGTACCGGAATTTGCTTTATCGGTGAGCGTAATTTTAAAGAATTCCTTGGCAATTATTTACCTGCGCAACCAGGGGATATGGTTACTTTTTCAGGAGAAGTTAAAGGAAAGCATGATGGTTTAATGTATTATACGATTGGGCAACGCCACGGACTTGGCATCGGTGGAAGCGGGGAACCATGGTTCTCAATTGGTAAAGACCTTGAGAAAAATATTTTGTATGTTGACCAAGGCTTTCACAATGAATTCCTCTATTCTGATTCCATTTTAGCAACAAATGTAAGCTGGGTATCAGACCATAAACAAGAGGAAGATGTAAAATGCACAGCTAAATTTCGTTATCGTCAACAGGACAATGCTGTAACTGTAAAAAAGGTTGATGAGAATACAGTTGAAGTGATTTTCGATGAGCCAATTCGGGCGGTTACACCCGGACAAGCCGTAGTCTTCTATAATGGGGACGAATGCCTTGGTGGTGCGACGATCGATAAAGTCTTTAAAAAGGGCGAACGGCTCACATATGTTGGCTAAAGAAACCTCAACTCTCTATTTAGGGTTGGGGTTTTCCTATGTTATAATATGAACTGCACAAAGGAGTGGGTAAGAGTGGATATAAATAAACGAGGCATTGAATATATGCAAGAAGGAAAATACGAGGAAGCAGCGAAATGCTTTTCGCAAGCCATCGAAGAAAACCCGAAAGAGCCGATATATTATATCAATTTTGGAAATCTTTTATCAGCTGTAGGTGATCCTGAAAGAGCAATAGCTTTTTTTAACAAAGCGCTGGAGCTTGATGACGGAGCGGGAACGGCTTATTACGGAATCGGTAGCCTTCTTTACAACCAAGATGATTTTATCAAAGCAAAGGACATGTTTGAAAAAGCTCTAAAAACTGGGATTGATAATAGTGACACCTATTATATGCTGGGAATGACATTAATTCAGTTAGGTCAGCCAAAGCTTGCATTGCCTTATATGAAACGAGCAGTTGAGCTTAACGAAAATGATGTAGATGCTTTGTTCCAATACGGACTCTGCCTAGCGGGTGAATCGGTAATTGATGAAGCCGTTACAACGTTCAATCGTGTCATTGAATTAGAACCAAAGCACTCAGATGCCTATTACAATTTAGGGGTAGCTTATGCCGGCTTTAAAAATGACTATGAAAAAGCACTGGACATGTTTGAAAAAGCTTTAGAAATACAACCAGACCATATGCTGGCAGCAAATGGTAAGAAAATTGTCAGTGAAGCGTTAAGCGAATAAATGATGGGAGGGAATACTTATGGAGCAACAGGAATCTTTAGATTTGTTTACTGAACAACGTAAATACATGAAGGGTACTCATTTAGTTACTATTTTTCATAATGAGCAAAATTTATATTCTGTTGTTCGCATCAGGCTTCAAGAAACAAACGAAGACTATAATGAAAAAGAAGCGGTTGTAACGGGTTATTTCCCTCGCATGCATGAAAATGAAACCTATATATTTTTCGGTCGCTTAAAGGAGCATCCACGGTTCGGGATCCAGTTCCACGTCGAACAATTTCAAAAAGAAATCCCCCATACAAAACAAGGAATCGTCCAGTATCTGTCAAGCGATCTTTTTAAAGGAATCGGAAAAAAGACGGCAGAAAAAATAGTAGAGACACTTGGAGAAGGAGCCATATCAAAAATTATCGCAAACCCATCGGTCTTGCAGGAGGTTGATAAACTTTCAGCAGACAAAGCGAAGGAAATATACGATACCCTTCAGCAGCATCAAGGTCTTGAACAAATCATGATTGGCCTTTCCCAATATGGATTTGGGCCACAGCTTTCGATGAGGATTTATCAGGTGTACAAGGAGCAAACCCTTGAAATTCTTCAACACAGTCCTTATAAATTAGTCGAGGATATAGAAGGAGTCGGATTTGGAAGAGCCGATGAATTAGGACACCAATTGGGGATTTCCGGAAATCATCCAGACCGAATTAAAGCGGGCTGTTTATACATACTTGAACAAGATTCATTACAGGATGGACATGTCTATCTTTCTGTTGAAGATCTAATCATTCGTGTCCAACAATTGTTAGAGCAAAAAGCCCTAGAAGAAATTATTGCGACCGATATTTCAAAAGAAATAATTAGTTTAACTGAAGAAAGCAAGCTTGTCATAGAAGAGGACAAGGTTTACCTTCCTTCCCTTTACTTTTCCGAAAAAGGACTCGTCACAAATATTAAACGTGTTATGGAACAAACCGAATACGAAGATATTTTTCCCGAGTCAGAATTTTTACTAGCACTTGGCGCACTTGAGGAAAGAATTAAGGTCCAATATGCACCTTCTCAAAAAGATGCCATCCAAAAAGCATTAATGTCTCCAATGCTCCTTTTAACAGGAGGACCTGGTACAGGGAAGACAACCGTCATCAAAGGGATTGTTGAATTATATGGGGAATTACATGGCTGTTCATTGGACCCAAAGGATTATAATTCTGAAAATCCATTCCCAATTGTATTAGTCGCTCCAACTGGACGTGCAGCAAAGAGGATGAGTGAATCAACTGGCCTGCCTGCTGTCACCATTCACAGGCTGTTAGGCTGGAACGGCGCCGAAGGCTTTAGCCATGATGAGGACAATCCAATCAGTGGTAAATTGTTGATTGTCGATGAAGTTTCAATGGTGGATATTTGGTTAGCCAATCAGTTATTCAAATCACTGCCAGAGCATGTTCAAGTTATTCTTGTGGGGGATGAAGACCAGCTGCCATCAGTCGGTCCAGGCCAGGTCCTAAAGGATTTATTGGCTGCAGAGGTTTTACCAACAGTTCGACTGACAGATATATATCGTCAATCTGAAGGCTCATCGATCATCGAATTAGCTCATGATATTAAAAAAGGTAACCTGCCACCAGATATCTCGATGCCTAAAAAAGACCGATCCTTTTTAAAATGTTATCAAAATCAGGTTCTTGAGGTTGTCAAACAGGTTTCAGACAATGCGAAAAAGAAGGGGTACTCTGTTAGGGACATTCAGATTTTGGCCCCTATGTATCGAGGTCCGGCAGGTATTGACAGTTTAAATGTCATGCTGCAGGAACTTTTTAATCCACCAGTGCATGGCAAACGTGAATTGAAATTTGGGGATATCATTTACCGCAGGGGCGATAAGGTCCTCCAATTAGTAAACCAGCCTGAAAACAATGTTTTTAATGGTGATATCGGCGAAATTGAATCCATTTTTTATGCGAAAGAAAACACAGAAAAACAGGACATGGTCGTTATCAATTTCGAAGGCAATGAAGTCACCTATACAAAACAGGACTTAAATCAGATCACACATGCCTATTGTTGTTCGATTCATAAATCACAAGGGAGTGAATTTCCTATCGTGATTTTACCAATTATTAAAGGTTATTATCGCATGCTGCGCCGAAATTTAATCTACACAGCTATCACAAGAGCTAAAAACTTTTTAATCCTTTGTGGTGAGGAAGACGCCTTGCGTCAAGGTGTACAACGTGCAAACGATACAAACCGTCAAACCACCTTATGTGAAAAATTAAAAGCAACCTTGGGTGTAATGGAGGATGGTGCTGTAACAGTACCTGAAGAGGCTATGTCCTATTATGATATGCTTTTTCAAACCGATCCGAATATTGGAATGACGGGAGTTACTCCTTATGATTTTATGGAGGCAGAATAAAAGTCGGGAAACCTGCTTTTTTTCTTTTCCAGGCAACATCACCTTTCTAGCCTTAAACCGCAGGCGACTAGCACTTTTCTTTTGGAAACTCTTGTGCAGTATGACTAGATGTTTGAAAGTAAATGATAAGTAATGTTCGGAAGGTGGCGATTATCTTTGCGGACATTCTCACTGCTAAAGGATTTGCCGGTCTATGATGAAAATTCCGCCGAGGTACTTGGCCGAGTTGCTGATCTTTGTATCACATCAGATGGAAAGGTAAATGCCTTAATTATGAAAGGAAAAGGACTATTTGAACGAGATCGAGTAGTCCCAATCCAAAGTATCTCCGCTATTGGAGATGATGGTGTCATGGTAACGGACAAGCAGATGCTTGAGCGTCTGGACAACGAGGCAGATTCACCGACTTATTTTTTACACACTCACCATGGATTATTCCGAAAGCCTTTAATGTCTTCAGAAGGACAAAAATTAGGCTTACTAGAAGATGTATATTTTACTGAAGAAGTGGGCACGATTATAGGGTATGAAGTAACGGATGGCTTTTTTGCTGACATAATTGAGGGAAAAAAGGTTGTTAAAACTGATAAGCCTTTAAAAGTTGGCGAAAATGTCATCGTCGTTGATGTCTAACTTTATTCTTTGAATAAAGTTAGACGCCTCCGGCGGATGCCACGATTTTTCAAAGGAAGTTTATCGAGCTTGCTCGAAAAAAATCGGGCGGCAAATACGCCAGAGCGCATTTGATATTAGGAATTCCATGACGTGAGGTGTACCCTGTGAAGTGCCCAAATTGTAAAAGTAAAGATATCGGTAAAATTGGTGTCAACCAATATTACTGTTGGGGATGTTTTATCGAGCTATCAGTAAATAAAGGACAAATATTCACACATCAGGTAGAGGAAGATGGCACACTCAGTTCGTTGGATGATCTGTTTGCTGAGGATGATAGAAGGATCAGTATGTAATCCTAAACAAGGAGTGAAGAGATTATGAATAAAGCAATGACTTCTCTAATCACAATGGGTCTAGGTGCTGCGGCATACGGAATTATGCAAAGAACAGATGTTATGTCTGCCCGCAACATGAAAAAAATGCGTAAACGCATATCTAAAATGTTCTAATAAGTGAAGAAAACCCCACGGATGTGGGGTTTTTTGGTGTGAATCGTTCCCGATTGCACTGAAAATCCATAAAAAGGGTAACGCAAACCCCCGAATCGTTCCCGAATGCAAAGAGAAAAATCCAAAGGGGTAACGCAAGCCCCCGAATCGGTCCCGAACGCAAAGAGAAAAATCAAAAAGAGTAACGCAAGCGATTGAATCGTTCCCGATTGCAAATAAAAATCATAAAAAGAGTAACGCAAGGGTTCGAATCGTTCCCAATCGCNTAAGAGAAAAATCAAAAAGAGTAACGCAAGCGATTGAATCGTTCCCGTTTGTAAATAAAAATCATAAAAAGAGTAACGCAAGCCCTCGAATCGTTCCCGATTGCAAATAAAAATCAAAAAAAGAGTAACGCAAGGGTTCGAATCGTTCCCAATCGCAAAGAGAAAAATCAAAAAGGGTAACGCAAGCCCCCGAANTCGTTCCCGATTGCAAAGAGAAAAATCAAAAAGGGTAACGCAAGCGATTGAATCGTTCCCGTTTGCAAATAAAAATCATAAAAAGAGTAACGCAAGGGTTCGAATCGTTCCCGTTTGCACTGAAAATCCATAAAAAGGGTAACGCAAACCCCCGAATCGTTCCCATTCGTAAAAGAAAAAGTTTGAAAATGGTAACGTCTCAAACAGCTATCTTAGTCTTTCTCTTTTTCCTCCCCAGGATAAATATAATACGATGCCTTCCCCATTTTAATGAGCTGAAAATTCTTAAAAAGAATTTGACGTATTCTTTTTTTTGATATAACCCCACACCACTCCATAACCCCATTCACAGTAACTTTCCTGTCTGGAAACAGCGAACTAAACTCCCTCACACTTCGTAAAACCGCAGATTCCTTATGTTCCAATTCCCCGCATCTTGGACAAATAAGATAGTTTTGATTCACAACTTCCATAAACGTACAACCACACTTACCAATAATCCCCTTCTTCAACTCTCCGTAATTATAAGCAGGCAACCGCGAATATGGATTTTTCATAATATGCAATGAAGCCAATTTTTCCGCTAAACGCAAATGGCCCTGAGAAAACTCAGAATCCGCAATCGATTCTAAATTTTTTATGAACCGACCAAGTTGCGCATGAAATACAAAAGGTGCTTTAACTGGAGCCTCATATAGATAAAACTCAGGATTGATGAATATAACTTGAGATTCGACTGTAATATTAAATCTCAGCTCATGGAGAAGTTGTCGAAATAGTGATTCACTGCGGGTTATTTGGTTGAGCGGGTTTTTGATTTCTTTTCCAGTAATCATGTGCAAACAGTCATTTTTGAAGAAATAATCACCTTCGTTATTTTTAATTTCAAAGATGTTTATTTTCTTTTGTGTCATGAGTAAGGAATCGATTTGGAATAAGGTGTTATTCACTTTAAGGAGAAGGTTGTTTAAAATGAGGCATTCATTTGGAAGACCTTCAAGCAGTTCGTCAAATTGTTTTTCACCAAGCCAGCCCTTTTTAAGGTAAGCAAAATTGTTTTCATCTTCTATCTCTAGCTTCTTGCGGATCCGTAAAAACCGGAATATATCCAGCTCCATATTTTCACCGCGTGTTTAATAACCAATCAATCACATCCTTTCGGCATTATTTTACAAAATAATCAATCTTAACACAGTATTTTTTATCACACTTACATCCTGTATAAAACCACTCAAATTCCAAAAACTACTAAGCAAGGAGTGAAACAGATGAACGAAAATAGAGTCAAATGGATTTTTAGGTTATCGTTTTTATTACTGGCATTTTTGACAATCTTTATTTTTTTAAAATTGGCTCCAATCTGGCTCCCAATTGCATTACTCGTAAAGACATTTTTTATTCCTTTTATCATTTCTGTTTTTATTGCCTATTTGCTTCATCCTATTATCGAAAAACTCAGTAATCGCGGGTTACCAAAATCACTTGCAATATTACTTATATATTTACTTTTTTTCGGGGGAATTGGAATTGCAATATACAAAGGAATTCCATTGATTCTTGCGCAGCTTAAGGACCTTGCTGAAAGCTTTCCAGAATTCAGCAAAACCTATAGGGGCTGGTTAACAGAAATCGAAAATGGAACTTCACAGCTTCCAGCGTTTGTTCACGGACAACTTGATGATTTGCTTAATTCAGCCGAAATGTATGTTGATTATCTGCTCTCAAAGACCATTCATTTTTTCAAGGGGCTGCTTAATTCAATCTTTATCATTGCGATTATTCCATTTATCGTTTTTTATATGTTAAAGGATCACGATCAAATGATTAAGGCTCTTTGGTATATCACACCTCGCAGACTTAGAAAAGCGGGTCAGCTTTTTTTTCAAGATGTAGATGAATCACTTGGGAATTATATAAGAGGACAGCTCATCGTTTGTCTGCTTGTTGGCACGACAGCGGCTGTGGCATTCATGTTATCAGGAATGAAATATCCATTACTCTTTGGAAGCATTGTCGGCATAACGAATGTCATCCCATACTTTGGACCGGTAATTGGTGCCATTCCTGCTGCTATTATTGCCGCAACTATTTCGATGAAGATGCTAGTCATTGTTGTCGTTGTTGTATTCGGTCTTCAGTTTATCGAAGGAAATTTGCTTTCACCAATTATTGTTGGAAAAAGCCTGCGCCTGCATCCAGTCATCATTATTGCTGCACTTTTAGTAGGCGGAGAAGTTGGCGGGGTTGTGGGGCTCATTATTGCTGTACCGGTTGTAGCCATTTTAAAGGTGTTTATCGTACACGCGAAGCAGCATTTTACCGTTATTCGAAAGGAATAGCGCTAGCGTTGACAAACATTTTTGACTTGAATATAATTGATTGAAATGATGTTTTAACAAATGAAAACTATGAAGGAACCAGTATGTTACAGTACCATCAAATCAGAGAAGGATTTCCATGGCTGAGAGGAATTCGGATGAAGGGTAACAGAACCGCTACTCCTGAGTGTAGGAAAACCTACCGGTGAATACCGTTATCAATATACGAAGGTGATGGATGCGTCTTAACATTATTCAGTGTGGTTTAAACCTCACTGAATAATGTTAAAGCCTCCGGCGGATGCCTCAGATTTTTTAAATGAAAATTTTCGAGCTTACTCGAAAAAAATCTGGGCGCAAATTCGCCAAGGCGCATTTGATTTGCGTCCATAATCAGGGTGGTACCGCGAGCATACTCTCGTCCCTGTTTTTAGGGATTAGAGTATTTTTTTTATGTCTAGCTTCAGGCGCCATCGGCTCTAGGGTCTAGCCAATCGCTTCGGAAGGTTGGGGTTGTCTTATGCTTGTCGCCGATAGGCAGGCGCCCTGCGCTTTTCTATATGTCTAAAATGATAGTGGAGGTTATGAAATGAAACAGTTAACATCAGCTCAAGTACGACAAATGTTTTTAGAATTTTTCCAATCAAAGGGGCATGCTGTTGAACCAAGTGCTTCCTTAGTACCGCATGAAGACCCGTCTTTATTGTGGATTAATAGTGGTGTTGCTACTTTGAAAAAATACTTCGATGGACGTGTTATTCCTGAGAACCCGAGGATTTGTAATGCACAGAAGTCCATCCGGACAAATGATATTGAAAATGTAGGAAAAACAGCAAGACACCACACATTCTTTGAAATGCTTGGAAACTTCTCAATTGGTGATTATTTCAAGGAAGAAGCGATTGAATGGGCATGGGAATTCTTAACAAGTAAGGATTGGATTGGGTTCGATCAAGAGAAGCTTTCTGTCACAATCCATCCAGAAGACGAAGAGGCATTTGAACTTTGGAATAAAAAAGTTGGCATTCCTGTGGAACGCATCATTCGTTTAGAAGGAAACTTCTGGGATATTGGTGAAGGTCCTAGTGGCCCAAACACAGAAATCTTCTTTGACCGTGGGGAAGAGTTCGGAAATGATCCGAATGACCCTGAACTATATCCAGGTGGTGAAAATGAACGTTATTTAGAAATCTGGAACCTTGTGTTTTCACAATTTAACCATAATCCAGATGGTACATATACTCCGCTACCTAAGAAAAATATTGATACTGGTATGGGGCTTGAAAGAATGTGCTCTGTCATTCAAAATGTGCCAACTAATTTTGACACTGACCTTTTCATGCCAATTATCGAGGCAACTGAGTCCATTTCCGGTGAAAAATATAGACAAGAAAAAGAAAAAGATGAAGCATTTAAGGTTATTGCCGACCACATCCGTACAGTTACATTTGCGGTAGGAGATGGAGCACTGCCATCAAATGAAGGTAGAGGCTATGTCCTCCGAAGATTATTAAGACGTGCTGTACGTTACGCAAAACAAATTTCAATTAATCGTCCATTTATGTATGAGCTTGTTCCGGTTGTGGGCGAGATCATGGTTGATTTTTATCCTGAAGTGAAAGAAAAAACAGAATTTATCCAAAAAGTGGTGAAAACAGAAGAGGAACGCTTCCATGAAACATTACATGATGGACTAGCTATTTTATCAACTGTTATTCAAAAGGAAAAAGCAAAAGGCAGCGACACTATTTCAGGTGAAGATGTTTTCCGTTTATACGATACGTATGGTTTCCCTGTAGAACTTACAGAGGAATATGCGGAAGAAGAAGGCATGAAGGTAGATCACGATGGATTTGAACGCGAAATGGAAAACCAACGCGAAAGAGCTAGATCTGCTCGTCAGGATGTGGATTCCATGCAAGTCCAAAGTGGTGTTCTTGGTGAAATAAAAGTAGAAAGTAACTTTGTTGGATATGATGTACTTGAGGCACAATCAACCGTTCTTGTAATCGTAAAAGATGGAGAAATCGTTGAGCAGGCAAATGAAGGTGAAGAAATTCAGCTAATTTTAGACGAAACACCATTCTATGCTGAGAGCGGTGGACAAATTGCGGATGAAGGTACAATTGAAAATAAAAAGACAAAGCTGATTGTGAAGGATGTTCAAAAAGCACCTAATGGTCAAAACCTTCACCGAGTTGTCATTGAAACAGGAAGTTTAACTAAAGGTGACCAACTCCATGCAAAAGTTGACCAAGATAATCGCAGTGCGGTAATTAAAAACCATACAGCGACACATCTTTTACATCAGGCTTTAAAAGATGTCCTTGGAGTTCATGTAAACCAAGCGGGTTCACTCGTAACGTCAAGCCGGTTACGTTTTGACTTCTCACATTTTGGACAAATCAAGCAAGAAGAGCTTGAGCAAATTGAATCCATTGTCAATGAAAAAATTTGGGGCAGTATTCCTGTTCAAATCGATTATAAATCCCTAACTGAAGCAAAAGCGATGGGGGCAATGGCCTTATTTGGTGAAAAATATGGGAATATTGTTCGAGTTGTTCAAGTGGGCGACTATAGTTTAGAACTTTGTGGCGGATGCCATGTACCGAATACTTCAACAATCGGGTTATTCAAGATTGTCTCTGAATCAGGTATTGGGGCAGGAACACGCCGTATCGAAGCTGTAACAGGTAGGGCAGCATACCATGTCATCAATGACCAAGTGAAGATGCTCCAGGAAGCTGCTAATCTTTTAAAAATAAAGCCAACTGAAGTTTCAAGCAGAATTGAAGCATTACAGCATGAAATTCGCAACTTACATCGTGAAAATGAATCACTTTCAGCGAAACTTGGCAATATTGAAGCAGGCAGCCTTATTGATAAAGCGAAAGAAATTAACGGTGCAACTGTTTTATTTAGTAAAGTTAATGCTCAAGATATGAATAATCTTCGTGCAATGGTGGATGATTTAAAACAAAAGCTTGGTTCTGCAGTCATTGTTTTAGGTTCTGTGAATGAAGATAAAGTAAACTTAACGGCAGGAGTAACAAAGGACTTGATTGAGAAAGGCTTCCATGCTGGAAAACTGCTTAAGGAAGTTGCAACACGATGTGGTGGCGGTGGCGGTGGTCGCCCAGATATGGCCCAAGCAGGCGGTAAAAATCCAGACCAGCTTGAATCTGCCTTGCAATATGTAGAAGAATGGGTAAAAAGTATCTAAAAAACAGTGAATTTGTGTCATCTTAAGGTTAAGGATGATGCAAATTGTCACTTCTTGTTTCTATTTAGTTGTGATTAGTGTACAATGAATGGTAAGATTTACATGCACGGATGCTGGACATCAGAATCTAAAGAGTGAGGTGCAGAACTTGAGCTCATTTGATAAAACAATGAAATTCAACTTTCCAGAGGAACCAGTTGAAACAAATGTAAATGAGGTATTATACAATGTTTATGATGCTCTTCAAGAAAAAGGGTATAATCCAATCAATCAAATTGTAGGATATTTATTATCAGGAGACCCTGCATATATTCCGCGTCATAATGATGCAAGGAATATTATCCGAAAGCTTGAACGAGATGAAATTATTGAGGAGCTTGTGAAATCTTATTTAAAGATCCATCGTGAGGGGTAAAATGAATGAGAATTCTCGGGTTAGACGTCGGTTCAAAAACAGTCGGTGTCGCCGTCAGTGATGAAATGGGCTGGACTGCTCAAGGCATTGAAACCATTAAGATTAATGAAGAACGTCAGCAGTTTGGTTTGGATCGACTTGGTGAGATTATCAAGGAATATGAGGTAGACTCTGCCGTAATCGGTTTGCCTAAAAATATGAATGGAACGATTGGACCACGTGGCGAGGCTAGTCAGCATTTTGCTAATATGGTTAAGGAGAAATTCGGCTTGCCCGTTGTTTTATGGGACGAGCGTCTCTCAACAGTTGCAGCCGAACGAGTCTTAATATCTGCAGATGTAAGTCGAAAAAAGCGAAAGCAAGTAATCGATAAAATGGCAGCAGTCATGATTCTCCAAGGGTATCTAGATAGTAAAAATTAATGAGGTGGATGTACATGGAACATGGTGAAAAGCAAATAACAGTAGTTGATGAACAAGGAAATGAAATTCTTTGTGAAGTATTATTTACATTCGAATCAGAGGAATTTGGAAAGTCTTATGTCCTTTATTATCCAGTAAGTGATGACAATGAGGATGAAGAAGATATCGAAATTCACGCATCAAGCTATAGCCCATCTGAGGACGGAGAAGATGGAGAACTTCAACCAATAGAAACAGAAGAAGAATGGGACCTTGTTGAAGAAATGTTGAATACATTCCTTGATGAAGAAGGAGAAGAATAAAAACAGCCTTGTGCTGTTTTTTTCTTTTTCCACAGAAATCCCCCCCCTAAAAGCCCCGAAACTCCTTATAAACAACGAGATATTTTAGAAAAAACTACAAAATTCTAGTGAATTCTTCCTAAAATTGACGAATTAGATAAAAAAATGTAGTATAATAATTCGAGTGAGGGGAGGATTTACGATATATGTCAGATAACGAATCGAAAAAAATTTTATATAAAAAGAATCTGCAAGCACGGCATAAAGAAGCCAAAGTGATCCGTAAAATAGTGTTTATCGTATTTATCATCATACTATTAGCTTTATCTGGAATAATCGGCGGAGGCTATTTATATATAAAATCAGCACTTGAGCCAATTGACACTAAAAATAAGGAACCAATCGAGGTTACAATTCCAATTGGTTCATCAACATCAGCAATTGCCCGAATTCTTGAGGAAAATAATATTGTTAAAAATGCAAAGGTATTCCGGTACTACACAAAGTTTAAAAATGAATCTGGTTTTCAAGCTGGAGAATATACATTTAATCAATCCATGAACTTTGATGAAATCATTGAAAATTTGAAGTCTGGAATACTAATGGGTGAACCTGTTTTTAAACTTATGATTCCTGAAGGTAAACAGCTTGATGAAATTGCTACGATAATTGCTGAACAAACAGGATATACCCATGAGGAAGTCATAAATAAAATGGACGACCCTACGTATGTTAGCGATTTAATCAGCAGATACCCGGGCATTTTAACAGAAGAAATATTAAATAAGGATATTAAACATCCACTTGAAGGATATCTATTCCCTGCTACCTATCCGTTTTATGAAAAAAAGCCAACAATTGAATCTATTGTTGAAACAATGCTAGAGCAAACGGAAAAAGTCCTAGTAAAATATACAGAGCTTATGGAAGGAAATAAGTATATCGATTCAACTCATAAACTATTAACCATGGCTTCGTTAATAGAGGAAGAGGCGACAGCGCAAACAGATCGTGAGACCATTTCCAGCGTGTTTTACAATCGTTTAGATGCTGATATGCCACTCCAAACAGATCCAACAGTTCTTTATGCATTAGGAGAACATAAAAAGCGAGTACTATACGAACATCTTGAAGTGAATTCACCATATAACACGTATAAAATAAAAGGTTTAACACCAGGTCCGATTGCAAATAGCGGGGAATCATCGTTATCAGCAGCACTTAATCCTGCCCAAACCGATTATTTCTACTTCCTTGCAGCATCAAGTGGAGAAGTGTTCTACTCGAAAACATTGGAAGAACATAATGCCAAAAAAGCACAGTATATAATGAATCAATAAGAGTAACTTTATTTAGCAATGGCTGAATAAAGTTACAGCCTCCGGCGGATGCCACAGATTTTTTGGGGGAATTTTTCGAGCGGTTTAGATCGAAGACTAAAGACGCCACATCCTGTGGCAACGTCTTCATGACCCACATCGTGTGGGCCTAAAAATCTGGGCGCAAATACGCCATAGGTATTTGATCTTTCCAGGGAACCCAATATGGTGTTCCCTTTTCCTTTGTGGTAAAATAAATTGTGTGAAAATAGTATCTTACAAAAATAAATGACTATGTTTTTAACCAATACCACCATATTGAAATGGAGGTTTTTTCTTGTTATCAAGTAAAATAAACCATTATTTAGAAGGTCTGCTCCCAAAAAGAGATGAAATCATTGAGGAAATGGAACATTATGCAAAGGAAAACAATGTACCAATCATGGAGCTGGTCGGCATTGAAACAATGCTTCAAATACTGCGGATATCCCAGCCCATTCGTATTCTTGAAATTGGAACCGCGATTGGCTATTCTGCGATTCGCATGGCTCAGGCACTTCCTGGAACAAAAATTGTAACTCTTGAGAGGGACGAAGAACGATATAAAAAAGCCCTCGAAAACATTGAACGAACTGGGACAGGCTCACAAATCAAAGTGATTTTAGGTGATGCCCTTGAGGTTGGCGATGAAGTAAAGAAACATGGTGAATTTGATTATATTTTCATTGATGCGGCAAAAGGTCAATATCGACATTTTTTTGACATCTATGAAAAATGCCTTTCAAAGGATGGCTTAATTGTAACTGATAATGTACTATTTAAAGGGCTTGTGGCTGAGGAAGAAATCGAGAATAAAAGAATCCGAAATCTCGTTACAAAAATTAAAGCGTATAACGAATGGCTCATCAAGCACCCAGATTACCAAACCACCATCTTACCAGTTGGGGATGGGGTTGCATTAAGTAAAAGAAGAGGTGTTAAGGAATGAAGAAACCAGAGCTTCTGGTCACGCCTGCATGTATAGAAGATATTGAACCATTGATTAATGCTGGGGCAACCGCATTTATTATAGGAGAACAACGATACGGGTTACGACTTGCTGGGGAATTTAATCGAAAGGAAATTGTTCAAGCAGTTGAAATTGCCCATGCTTATGATGCAAAAATTTATGTTGCGATGAATGCCCTGTTCCATAATGAAAAAGTGGAAGAGTTAGCAGACTATGTTGCATTTTTAAGGGAGAGCAGTGTAGATGCAATTGTATTCGGAGACCCTGCCGTATTGATGACTGTCCGTGAGGTTGCACCAGAAATGAAGCTTCACTGGAATACTGAAACGACTGCAACGAACTGGTATACATGTAATTACTGGGGTAGAAAAGGTGCAAAGCGTGCAGTCCTTGCCCGTGAATTAAATATGGATGCAATTGTCGAGATCAAAGAAAATGCAGAGGTTGAAATTGAAGTTCAAGTTCATGGTATGATGTGCATGTTCCAATCAAGGCGTTCACTTGTTGGAAACTATTTCGAGTACCAAGGAAATGTGATGGAAATCGAAAACCGTAAAAAAGAAAAAGATATGATTTTATATGATAAAGAGCGCGACAACAAATATCCGATTTTTGAAGATGAAAATGGGACACATATCATGAGCCCAAATGATGTTTGTATCATTGATGAATTGGAAGAAATGATGGATGCCGGTGTTGACAGCTTTAAGATTGAAGGGATTTTAAAATCTGCCGAATATCTGCTTAAAGTAACAAAAATCTATCGAAAAGCAATCGACTTATTTGTGGATAATCGTGCCGAATATGAAGACATAAGGGATGACCTATTAGAGCAACTTGAAGAACTTCAACCAATCAATCGCCCACTAGACACAGGTTTCTACTTTAAAGAAACGGTTTACTGATAAGACAAAGAGGAGGAATATGGCATGTCAATAGCCGTTGTAAGAGAACCTATTTCAAAAATTGTAGACGGCAAGCGTGTGATTGTTAAAAAGCCGGAATTGCTTGCGCCAGCAGGTAACCTAGAAAAACTAAAAATTGCTGTTCACTATGGTGCAGATGCTGTTTTTATCGGTGGTCAAGAATATGGACTACGTTCGAACGCTGATAATTTTACACAGGAAGAAATCGCAGAAGGTGTAGAATTTGCAACCAAATATGGGGCAAAAATATATGTCACAACAAATATTTTTGCCCATAATGAAAACATAGATGGACTAGATGACTACTTAATTGGGCTCGAAAAAGCAGGTGTATCAGGTATCATTGTAGCAGACCCGCTTATAATTGAAACATGTAAACGAGTGGCTCCAAAAATAGAGGTACACCTAAGCACACAGCAATCCCTATCCAACTGGAAGGCTGTTCAATTCTGGAAGGAAGAAGGATTAGAACGTGTCGTACTTGCACGTGAAGCAAGTGCTGAAGATATTAAAGAAATGAAGGAAAAAGTCGACATCGAAATTGAAACATTCATCCATGGAGCGATGTGTATTGCTTATTCCGGTCGTTGTACGTTAAGTAATCATATGACAGCTCGCGATTCCAACCGTGGTGGCTGTTGCCAATCATGCAGATGGGATTACGATTTATTTAAGCTTGATGAGGATGATAATGAAGTAGCCTTATTTGGTGAAAAGGACGCCCCATTTGCGATGAGTCCAAAAGACTTAAAACTTATCGAATCGATTCCACACATGATTGAATTAGGAATTGACAGTTTAAAGATTGAAGGACGAATGAAATCGATTCACTATATAGCAACGGTAGTAAGTGTTTATCGAAAAGTAATCGATGCCTATAGTGCGGATCCAGACAATTTTGTAATTGATGAAGAGTGGTTAAAAGAGCTTGATAAATGCGCGAATCGTGATACTGCGTCTGCCTTCTTTGAAGGAGTACCTGGTGTAAAAGAGCAAATGTATGGTACACATAGCAAAAAAACAACTTATGATTTTGCTGGTCTAGTGTTAGACTATGATAAGAAGTGCGGAATTGTAACATTACAGCAGCGAAATTACTTTAAAAGAGGAGACCAGGTTGAATTTTTCGGCCCCGAAATTGACAACTTTACACAAACAGTTGAGGCCATTTGGGATGAGGACGGAAATGAGATAGATGTTGCAAACCATCCATTGCAAATTGTTTCGATTAAAGTGGACAAGCCTGTTTATCCGAACAACATGATGCGAAAGGGGAAGTAAGATGAGCAAGAAGCCAATTGTCATTGGCATTGCTGGAGGCTCGGGATCTGGTAAAACAAGTGTATCAAAAGCCATATATGAGCATTTTAAAGGGCACTCAATCTTAATGATCGAGCAGGATTCGTATTATAGAGATCAAAGCCATATGCCTTTTGAAGAAAGATTAAATACAAACTATGACCATCCTTTAGCTTTTGATAATGACTTATTCATTGAGCACATTAAAAATCTTCTTAATTACAAAGGTATAAGTAAGCCTGTTTATGACTATAAATTTCATACAAGGTCATCTGATGTCATTCACGTTGAACCAAAGGATGTCATTATTCTAGAGGGAATTCTCGTTCTTGAGGATGAAAGACTGCGCGATTTAATGGATATTAAGCTATTTGTCGATACAGATGCGGATATCCGAATTATCAGAAGAATGCTGCGTGACATTAAAGACCGTGGTCGTTCATTGGAATCTGTTACCCGGCAATATGAAACGGTGGTCCGTCCAATGCATAACCAATTCTGTGAACCAACGAAACGATATGCGGACATCATCATCCCTGAAGGTGGACAAAATCACGTTGCAATTGACTTAATGGTAACAAAAATTCAAACAATTCTTGAACAAAACGTCATTTTGTAATAACATAACAGAGAAAAAGATGTTATGATAGTACAAATCATAATTGAAAGGAATGGTAGAAGTTCCCTATCATTCCTTTCCTTGCTATACAATAAAGAAAAACAATTCGTACTACATACGTAAAGCAATCACAGGGGGATTGTAACGACTACAAGGAGTGAAGGGATTATGGTAGAGAAAGTATTTCCAATGACAGTAGAAGGAAAGCAAAAATTAGAGCAGGAATTAGAGAATTTAAAGACAGTAAAGCGTAAAGAAGTTGTAGAACGTATTAAAATTGCAAGGAGCTTTGGCGATCTTTCTGAGAACTCAGAGTACGACTCAGCGAAAGATGAACAGGCATTTGTTGAAGGTCGAATTACAACAATTGAAAATATGATTCGAAATGCAAAAATTATTGAAGAAGATGCTGATAGCGCTGGAAAGGTTTCACTAGGAAAATCAGTAACCTTCATTGAACTTCCGGATGGTGAGGAAGAAACCTATACAATTGTGGGAAGTGCTGAAGCAGATCCTTTTGAAGGAAAAATTTCAAATGACTCTCCAATTGCAAAAAGCATGCTTGGAAAACATGTTGGGGACAAAGTAACCGTACAAACTCCGGGTGGAGATATGCATGTCAAAATTACGAAAATTGACTAGTAGTGCGTGTTCAAAAAGGAGGATGAAAAGGACCAAGAAGTTCGAGGCGGCGCAGCTTTGAGTACCGGAACGTATGTAGTTAATACGTGAGGAACGCAAAAGCAAGCCAACGAAGAAATTCGATGTGTCATTTTCACCGGACTTTTTGAACAACCTCTAGTATTGTCATTTTCGCCCGACTATTAGAACAGCCTCTATAGGTATAAATAGTATAACACCTCGTCCAAACTGAAGACGAGGTGTTTTTCTATGGTCATTAAAAAACGTTCATCTATCATCCTAGTCGTGATCCTCTTAACATTAACGGGGTTAATCGGCAGACTTATGCATTTGCAGCTGGTAAGTACTGAATCATTTACAAATCGAGATATAAATTTAATTGAAGCGAGTGTTTCGCAACGAACGCAAGAACTTGTTATTGACCAAGGACGTGGACGATTTATCGACCGCAATAAAAAGGCATTAACCCATGAATATTATCCAACACTCGTGTTGTTTCCTTTTTTAAAAAACATTGACTGGCCAGCTGAGGACGTAGCTGAAATTGTACATATTTCCGCAACGGTCTTAAAAGAAGAAATTCAGGATGCTAAAAAGCCTGTTATCGTTGGTGGAGACAGACCCGTAGAATTGACCGAAACGCAGATGAACAAAATTAACAAACTTCAAATTCCAGGGGTATTTGCTGTCCATCGTCAATATGCCCTTGACAGTGACATTGCGGAACATTTAATTGGCTTAATCCGAGAAAATAAGGATTTATTCGAGGAACGCTATCCTGAGAAATCCTATTTACCACAGAATACGAAACTAGGAATCACTGGTTTGCAATCTACGTTTGATGAATTCCTATTGCCGGAGGGAGAGGCCAAGCTTTTATATCATGTAGCAGGGGATGGAGGACCTTTATTTGGCATTGATGTAAAATACACAGCGCCAGCAAATCCTTATTATCCAGTCGCCATTCAAACTACATTGGATAAAGATCTGCAGCTTTTGGCGGAAAAAATTCTTGATAAGAACGATTTGAAAAAAGGCGGAATTGTCCTTCTTGATGTAGAATCCAATGATTTACTTGCAATGGTAAGTAAACCAGATATTAATTCATCAAATCCATTTGAAGATGGCACTGCACAAAATCAAATGATTATGCCACAATTTCCTGGTTCCGTTTTTAAGACAGTAATTGCTGCAGCAGCAATGGAACATCAGCAAGTTTCCAATGACAGAATGTTCAATTGTGATCAAGATTTGTATGGAAAAGGACCAGCTGAATATCCACATGGGATGCTTAATTTTCAGAATAGCTTTGCGAAAAGCTGTAATTACACATTTGCTGCCATTGCAGAGGAATTGGTACAAAAGGATCAAGATGTTATTGAACAGTATTCTCAAATGCTTGGTTTGCTTGGACCTGTTGGCTGGAATGGTGATGTATTTCGTTTTCAGGATTTCAAGCAGCTTCCAAATGAATATAATGGTCAAATTTGGACGGATGAAAAGGATAAACACGTTGCAAAAGCGATTGCGCAAACTGCGATTGGTCAAAAGGATGTTAGGGTAACCCCATTAGGGATAGCCAATATGATGTCTACCATTGCACGCGGAGGTTCAAAAAAAGAAGTTCGAACAGTTAGTGATGTATTATATAAAAACGGGACAACCTTATTTTCTTTTTCAAAACAGGATATGGAGGGGCCTAAGATTGCGCCATATACAGCAAGCAGGCTCCAGGAATTGCTTCGTGGTGTTGTTACCTCTGGAACTGGGCAGCGTTTTGCTGATCTTCCATATAAAGTGGCCGGTAAATCAGGAACAGCTGAAACAGGAAAAAAACAAGGTGATGTTGGGCTTGTCAACAAATGGTTTGCGGGATATTTTCCATTTGAAAGTCCGAAATACGCACTTGTAGTGGTTGATCTGGAGCAGCCGGGCTCTCAGTCTGTCGCGAATACAGTCTTTTATGAAATCGTTCAAGGTGTATATCAAATGGAACAGGAAAAAGGTACCAAATAAGAAAAGTGCAAGGCGCCTCAATTCCAGCTAAGGGCAGATACGTCCTGTGCCTAACGCTGGAATCCTTGCCGTCCTGGCAGAGGCACAAGCACAAGAAAAGCGCTGACAGAAGGCGCTTTTTGCCTTCAGAAGCGATTTGCTTGTGACCTCGAGCCGTTGGCGCCTGGAACTAGATATAGAACACTTTCTAAGAAATGACTTCAACCTTTCCTCCACACATGCTAGAATAAGAAGATAGTTGATTGAGTAATAGTCGTTTTTAGGAGGTACATAAAATGGGGTATGATTTAGACAAACTATATGAAGGACCTCGTTCAGAAAGAAGAGCGAAACGAAAAAAGGTCAATCGAATTTTAAATATTTTAATTGTCCTTGTTGTCGTTTTAATTATCTTCTTTGGTGGAAAGCTTATTTTTGGAGACAAAAATGTAGATGAATCAGTGTCTTCAAATCAAACGAATCAACCGGGAGACAATGAGGGAAAAGCCGCTTCGGATGACTCAAAGGACAAAGAGAAAGAAAAAGAAGAACCTTCTACTAATAAATCGAATGAACAAAAAACAAAACAGGAATCTAAAGAGGATGAGCAAAAAGATCCAGAATCTGATGAATCTGCTGTTGTTACAGAAGGTGACCCAGAATCAAATGTTTTGAAAACAGTTGTTAATCCGGCATGGAATCCAATTGGTACTGCTCAGGCTGAACCTCATAGTATTGATTATTCGGAAAACTCGGTTGACAGAAATGAAATGGAGATGGCCACAAGCTATGCAACTGGTTTTGATCGGTCAGACCTAGTTGTTTGGTGGCTTGGAAGAGATGGAGGAAATTCCATTACGGCAACTGTTTCATCAAAAACAACAAAACAAGTTCTAAAAGTGTATTTGGATTGGATCCCGAATGAAGGCTGGAAACCAACAAAATTTGAAGAATTAAAAGAAAATGATAGCCAAACATATAAGAACTTTAACAATTCAGACAGTGATAAAGATGAAAATGAAAATAATGACTAAAAGAGGCGCAGGGGACCCTGCGCTTTTCTTATATCCAAATTTAGACGATGATGATTGAAAAAACACGATGAATATGTTAAATTTAGAACAGTTCATTTTTAAATTCATAGTATACTGATATGAATAATGTGTAATAGTGGAGGGTGAGGAAAATGGGTCGAGAGTTTTTAGAGGTTTTTGAAGGTTGGGCAAATTCTTATGACCAGACAGTAACGGGGCATGATGTAGAATATCGGGAAGTGTTTTTACGATATGAAGATATTCTAAATGATGTCGTGCGGAAATCTGGGCTATCCGTTTTGGAATTCGGAGTGGGTACTGGTAACCTTACGCAAAAACTACTTGACGAAAATAAGAAAGTATATGGAGTCGAACCATCAGAACCAATGCGAGAAATTGCATTAGAAAAGCTTCAAAACTATTCTCTAACAATAGAAGATGGTGACTTTAACGTTTTTAATAAGCCTGCTGATAAAATCGATACAATCGTTAGCACATATGCCTTCCACCACTTAAATGATAGCGAGAAAAATCAAGCATTTTCCCAATATAGCAACATTCTTAAAAAAGGTGGTAAAATAGTGTTTGCGGATACAATGTTTGAAAATAAAGAAGAATATACAATGACGATTCAGTCCGCAACACAAAACGGCTTCTTGAATCTGGCAAAAGATTTAGAAACAGAATACTACACAACCATTCCTGTCTTGCAAGAAAATGCAGAGCGAAATGGTTTTACTGTTGAATTCACTCGTTTCAATCATTTTGTATGGGTGATGGAGGCGACGAAACAGTAAAAATGAGTTGTTCAAAAAGGAGGATAAAAAGGACCGCGTCGACAAAAGCGCCACGGCCTCATGTCTTGTCGACACTAGCACATCCTGTGCGTCGAAATTTCAAGGCGGTGCAGCTTTGAGGACCGGAGCGCGTATGCAGTTAATACGTGAGGACCGGAGAAGCAAGCCAACGCGCTTCCACAGGATGTGGTGACTTCGACGTTCGACACAGGACGTGTCGGCATTTAGTCGAAGTTCCTCTATTCATGTGTCATTTTTACCGGACTTTTTGAACAACCTCAAAAAAACGAAAGGTGATACGTACTTATGAAAATAGCAATTATAGGAGCAATGGACGAAGAAGTAGCCATTTTACGGGAGAAAATTGAAAATAGACAGGAAACAACAGTGGCGGGAAGTGTGTTTTATACCGGAACACTGGGTGGCTATGATGTGATTTTACTTAAATCAGGGATCGGTAAAGTGAATGCGGCCATTTCAACAACGATTTTAATGCTTCAATTTAAACCCGATTATGTGGTGAACACAGGATCAGCAGGAGGTCACTTAAAAACCCTTAATGTAGGTGACATTGTCATTTCATCCGAGGTTAGACATCATGATGTCGATGTAACCGCTTTTGATTATGAATATGGGCAAGTTCCGGGGTTGCCTGCTGCCTTTAAAGCAGATGAAAAACTTATGGAGTTAGCTGAAAAAAGTGCAGAAGGAATCACAGATGTTCAGGTTGTAACAGGATTGATTGCAACAGGTGATTCCTTTATGAATGACCCGGAGCGAGTTTCTTTTGTCAGTCAAAAATTTGGTGATTTGTATGCAGTGGAGATGGAAGCTGCTGCAGTGGCGCAAGCTTGCCATCAATTTGACGTACCATTTGTCGTTATTCGTGCCTTATCAGATATTGCAGGGAAGGAATCAGACGTATCATTTGAACAATTCCTACAAACGGCTGCAGTCAATTCTTCAAGCGTAGTCGAAAAGATGGTAGAACAGATAAATAAGTCATTATAACTTTATTCAGCCAAGAAACCTTGGATGAATAAAGTTAAGCCTCCGGCGGATGCCACAGATTTTTAAAGGAATCTTTCGAGCAAGCTCGAAAAAATCTGGGCGCAAATTCACCAAGGCGAATTTGATTAGGAGAGGATCAATATGCAAGTGTATCGAAATGTCCATGAGCTTATCGGGAATACACCGGTAGTTGAAATTACGAAGTTTCCATTACGTAATGGTGTTCGTCTTTTTGCGAAGCTTGAATTCTTTAATCCCGGCGGGAGTATTAAGGATCGTTTGGGGGTTGAACTTCTTCATCACGCAATTCAAACAGGCAAGTTATCAGAAGGGGGAACAATCATTGAACCTACCGCTGGAAATACGGGAATTGGACTTGCACTTGCAGCAATAAACCACAATATTAAAGTGATTCTATGCGTGCCTGAGAAGTTTTCCACTGAAAAACAAGAATTGATGAAGGCTTTAGGTGCAACGGTCATCAATACGCCTACGGAAGCTGGGATGACAGGGGCAATTGAAAAAGCAAAAGAGCTTTTAACTCAAATCCCCAATTCCTATTGTCCACAGCAATTCGCAAACCCGGCTAATCCTGAAACCTATTATAAAACAATCGGACCCGAAATTTGGCAGCAGCTTGAGGGTCAAATTGATATATTTGTAGCGGGGGCTGGTACAGGTGGGACCTTTATGGGGACTTCTAAGTATTTAAAAGAAATGAATCACTCCATAAAAACCGTCATTGTTGAGCCAGTTGGGTCCATTTTAAATGGTGGTGAATCAGGACCACATAAAACAGAGGGTATTGGCATGGAATTTCTTCCAGGCTATATTGATACTACTTATTTCGATACCATTCACACTATTTCGGATGAGGATGCATTCAATCGGGTGAAGGAAGCAGCATATTTGGAAGGATTGCTTGTTGGCAGCTCATCAGGAGCAGCCCTTCATGCGGCACTTTTAGAAGCGGAAGATGCAAAGCCAGGATCACATATCCTTGTGGTTTTTCCAGATAGCAGTGAACGCTATTTAAGTAAAAAAATATATGAAGGCGGGATATAGGATGAAACGAAAAACATTGCTTATCCATGGGGGAGTAGGCGAAGATCCACAGACTGGTGCAGTTAATACACCAATCTATCAAGTTAGCACGTATAAACAAGAGGGAATCGGCGGGCACAAGGGCTTTGAATATTCACGAACTGGAAATCCAACCAGACATGCCCTAGAAGAATTAATCAAGGATATTGAGGGTGGAGAAAGAGGATTTGCGTTTGGTTCTGGTATGGCTGCAATCACTGCTGTAATGATGCTTTTTAATAGCGGAGATCACGTGATTTTTTCTGATGATGTGTATGGTGGAACATATCGTGTGATGACTAAGGTTCTAAGCCGTTTTGGGATTGAGTCGACCTTTGTTGACACAAGTAATCTGGACAATATTGAAGCTGAAATTCGTGAAACTACGAAAGCGATTTACATCGAATCACCAACAAATCCTTTATTAAAAGTTACCGATATTAAGGGTGCAGCAGACATTGCAAAGAAACATAATCTGTTAACAATCGTCGATAATACCTTCAGCACCCCATATTGGCAAACTCCAATCGCACTTGGCGCTGAAATCGTTCTTCACAGTGCGACGAAGTACATTGGTGGACACAGTGATGTAGTGGCAGGTCTCGTTGTTGTGAATTCATCAAAGTTGGGCGAGGATTTGCATTTTATTCAAAACTCAACTGGTGGTGTACTCGGTCCTCAGGATTCTTGGCTGTTAATTCGCGGGATCCGCACACTCGGAGTTCGGATGGAAGAACATGAAGAAAACACACAAAAAATTGTAGAGTTCTTACAAAACCATCCAGCGGTTAAAAAGGTATTCTATCCTGGAATTGAGACCCATCCAAATCATGCGATTGCTAAGGAACAAGCAACAGGTTTTGGCGGGATGGTTTCCTTTGATGTTGGTAGTGCAGAGAATGCGGATAAGCTGCTAAGTAAGGTTAAATATTTCACATTGGCAGAAAGTCTTGGAGCTGTTGAGAGCTTAATTTCCGTACCGGCAAAAATGACACATGCTTCTATTCCAAAGGATCGTCGTGAGGAATTAGGAATAGGCGATGGACTTGTTCGTATTTCTGTCGGATTAGAGGACTTTGAAGACTTAATCGAGGATCTTGAACAAGGCTTAAAATAAAACGGTAAACCTCTAACTCAGTATTTGGTTAGAGGTTTCTTTTTGATGCAATAAAGCTGCTAAAATTTACATTCTTCTTCCGCTTTAAATGTATGTTATCATAGGATGGAAGTTTACTAATTTGGTAGGTGTGAATCATGATGGAGTATAAAAAACAAATAAAAAAACTAAATAATAAAATCAAAGATTTCACAAACTTCGGTTACATTCTCCTTGTGTTAAGCGTATTTTTGTATATCGGGATCATCATTCCAGAGGAACGCTCTCCATTTCAAATTTATCTAATGATGGGTTCAACACTCATTCTTTTATGCTTGTCTTTCACATTTTTCTTTTTGGCCATGAAATATAAAAAGCAATTCGAAGAATAATAGTCCTTCACCTAATTTTCGGTGAAGGACTTTTTTTGCAAAAAAAGGGTTTACAAGTATAGCAAATTTGGTTATAATTACCACAGTAGGAAAAAATTAATGACAAAAGGAGGTCGAGTAAAATGATGAAAGTAACAATTGACATGACAAATTCAACAACTTCATATGGAATAATCTATTCGACCATACCGGTGATTAATTTCTAAATTAGAATGATACGTTAATCATGCCACAGGTGGAATAGTCTGCCTGTGGCTTTATTATGCCCTTTTAACTTTATTCAGTCGGGGTTCGAAAACCCCAACTGACATAAGGTTAAAGCCTCCGGCGGATGCCTCAGATTTTTTAACGGAAAGTTTTCGAGCAGGCTCGAAAAAAATCTGGGCGCAAATCCGCTAAAGCGCATTTGATTGCCACAGGACTAGTATGCCTGTGGCATTTTTGTGTCTTTTTTTCCTGCACTTAGTAAATAGCAAACCGATGAAGGAGGTGATAAATAATGACCATTAATCTATTCTTTTTAACGATCTCGATTTCAAAACGGCAAAAATCAATTGAACAGTATGTACGTGAGGAAAGAGTCAACAAGCTTATGGAAGAAATGAAGGAACGCCAATATTCAATGATGCGCTTATTCTAAGCAACAAAAAAACAAAAAAGAAGAAAGGGGAATGAAGATGTTAATGAAATTATGTCCGATTGTAGCTTGGTTATCTGTGGAGAAGGATTCCACCTAACGAACGATTTGACAGGAGGAGTTGCTGATGCTTTCGGTTCATGTGCTAATTTTTACAGTCATTTTTTCAAAAAAAAATAAACAATAAAATGAAAGGGAGCAGCCCTCTGGCGCTCCCTTTTGGTTGCCTTAATTTCGTCAAATTTCCTTAACACAATGTTCAAAAGTGGATAACGTTTACACGGTCAGTAAGTGATAAAGTAAAAGTAAGAAGTACATTCTTTTATGGAGGATGATAAATATGTTTATGATTGTTATGGGGATTGTCATTACGTCTGTTATTGCTATTATTATCGGAACTGAAGTCAGTGTAGAAGTATAGAATGAACTATGTAAGGGTGGACTGCAAATATGCAATCCACCCTCATTTTATGTCCTTCTTTTTTCTTTTTCTGCCCGATAAAACTCATGAAACATTTTCATTAAGGCACGTTTTTCAATGCGAGATACATAGCTTCTTGAGATGTTGAGCTCTTTTGCAATTTCACGCTGTGTTTTTTCTTTTTTCAAGTCAAGTCCGAACCTGCCCACAATGACTTCCTTTTCTCTTTCATCAAGTACATCGATATACTCTTTGATTTTTTCAAGCTCCATATTTAATTGGATCGTTTCAATCACGTCTTCGGTTTCCGATTTCAACACATCAATTAAGCTAATTTCATTTCCTTCCTTATCCTGCCCAATCGGATCATGAAGGGAAACATCCTTTTTCGTCTTCTTTAGAGCGCGCAAATGCATTAAAATTTCATTTTCAATACAACGGGCAGCATACGTTGCCAATTTTGTTCCTTTTCCTTGTGAATAGCTTTCGATGGCCTTGATTAAACCAATAGTCCCAATCGAAATGAGATCCTCCGTGTCCTCACCAGTATTTTCGAATTTTTTTACTATATGAGCGACCAACCGTAAATTATGTTCAATTAATACATTCCGAGCATGTTCATTCCCCTCGGCCAACAATTGTAAGTATTTCTTCTCATCAGAAGATGATAACGGTTGAGGAAAAGCATTGTTTTTTACATAGGATACTAAAAATAATAATTCTTTTACAAAATAGCCTAATGCTGCTAACAGTCCAGACATTCGCTCACCTCCACATGAATCGTAGTGTATGTATGTGCATTACACTACTTTATCTAGGCATTTGCCCAATACTTAATGTTATGAGGAAAGATGCTTGCTTGTGTCTGTCCAATAGAAAAAAGCTGATGATAGGAAAAAAGACCATTCCTAATACTACATCAGCACGAAATGACGAACTACATTTACCTTAAAATTGTAAAAAATGGCGCAATCGCTATCGTCATTGCTAATCCAAATACTACAACGGAACCCGGTTTATTTTTATCCTTCCAAAGGGTGACACCAAACCCGGCCGTATAGACAAACATGATTGTCATCATTACATAAATAAATAACGTCATTCCCTAATCCCTTATCCTTTCAAATTTAGGTAATTTAGATTGTCGCCCGAACTCCCCAAATCTAACATCGACTGTAACACGAATGTCTGCGTCGGGATACGATTTCATCCAATCATAGTTCTCCCACTGTGGAATGGTTAAGAAATGCTTTCTTGCTTCGAGGGAAAAGCCAAAGGGATCTGCTTTAAATTCTTCCTGCGTACGTTTAATATAGTCATTTATTCTTTTTTCAAAGCCATTTATGATATGCTCCTTTAATTCGTTTCTTTTCTTCTTATCGTTTGCATAGTTGACCATGCTGTGATCCGTTAAAATATCAGCCTGTATAGGAAGAGTAACCATGATTTTTGGCGCCGGTCTCGAAACATTTACAGTTATATTAGGTTCTTTAAGTTGAGTAAAACGCGCGGTTATCCAGTAATTTTTCATAAAGGGATCGGGAATAGAAACCAAAAAGCTTGGCTTTTCCATCCATCTATTTAACATTTGGGTTATACGCGTTTCTTGCACAGATAGATTCCCAATCATTTGTCCCTCTTTAAAGATTGCAGAACCAAGAAATTGAGCTGGATTTGTTTTTCCCGTTACCCTCATCTTCCCTGCAATTAAATCCTGATCCTCATTTTTTTTAGCTGTAGTTTCGTCCTGCTCGGTCGTTGCATAAGCAGATATAAATAGATCTGCATCTGCTTCAATAATTCGAAAAAAATTGTGAATTTCAGAATTCGGAATAAAGCCTATTTTAGTGGCATTATTAAAAATCATTTCAAAATATTCATGTCTTCTCGTTTCAAGTTTTGGTTTGTTTTGTTCAATAAATGTACTAGCCATCTCCTTTGTAACAATGAGTTTTGAATCACGTCTTACATCACGGTCCTTTGTGGCATCATAGAAATAGCGAATAAAATCTTTATCCCTTGCAAGTTCTTCCGAAACGACAAAAAAATCCAACATATCATATGTAATAGGCTTCGCAATCACAGCATTTGCTAAGTTTTCAGACTGAATAAAACTTGAGGTGTTGAGTGTGATAATTTCATGTGCGGGTTCATTACTTCCACCACCAACTAGTGTTGAACCAGCCTCTGGATTTGAGATTAGATACGTGACTTTTAAAAATCCTTTAACATTTGATTTATCTAAACCTATCCCAAGGACATAGGCTCTTTGATCGATTTCCTCCATATCACAGCACCCGGCTAACAAGAATAAAGCTGAAAAAATCAAAGCAAATCTAGTTGTTTTGGCTTGTTGTTTCATTTTTCAGATCCCCTCTAAGTTTTGCTATTATCCACATAAGAATAGGAACAAAAAGAAACATAGGACTCATTGTATGTAATAAAATCTCTCTTATTTTAAATACGGTGAAAGTAGGAGCCTCAGGAGCCATACCAAAAATAACAACAATTGTTGCTATTATGGGAGATAAATATTCAAAGCTTTTAATATTACAAATGCCTCCTAAAAAAATAGAAATTAAATAAATATAGACTGTAAACCGAATAAATGAGGCAATAATCCAAAATGGAAAGAAGAAGGTTTCAATATTAGTTAAAAATCCAAACCGAATCAGGCGAATTAACTCTTGAAAAGGATAATCAAGCATTTTTAAACCTTCATAATCAAATACAAATAAATAGATAAGAAACGCAATCGTTAACTCGACCACGATAATGCCAAATGCGATCCATGTCCCTTTTTTAAATGCTTCCGCGGATACAATATAAGGAGCAATTAATCCAATAAAAAAAAATTCTCCAAGTAGTGATATATGGGATGTGCTCTCTTTTATAACCTCAACATATCCAGGACCGAAAATTGGGAAAATGAAAGCAAGGCTACTTTCCTTCAGTGCTAAGATTAGTGCGATGAATAATGAAAATTTTATATAGAAGAGTACTAACCATGATACAGTACCGATATGTTCGATGCCTTTTTTAGCACAATATGCACAAACGATCATAAAAACAAAATAAATCATCAAATATGGGGTTTGTGTAAAATACATTGTACCAATGATATCCACATATATCGCTGAATCATAGGTAAGTCCGATAAAAAAAATCAGTAATATAAGACATGATAGAAATGTGCCGATATATTTACCAAATAAATGAAGGATGACATCATGCAAATTTTTATTTTTATAAGTTGTAATAACTTTAATCGTTAAATAAATGGGAATAATCGATACTAATCCAATCACAAGGGGTGCCATCCAATATGCGTTACTAAGGTTCGTTACCAAAATAATCGGTGTATCATCAGACAGTTTTACACCAATCACTAATATCACGATAGCGACGTATTCTCTTATTCCAATCTTTCCTTTTGCTTGTTCCATAGTCTATTCCTCTGCCTTTTTTATGACGTCCTTGGGTTTAAGATATCCGGGGCGAACTGTTTCGTTTTTGAGTATTTTTCTGATGATTGTATCACCGGAAGAAATGTACTTAGGTGACATTGGAGCTAAGTAAGGAACACCAAATGATTTGATGGAAACCATATAAATGATTCCTACTGTAAATAAGGCTGTCATACCGTAAATACCAAAAAATCCAGCCGAGAGAATAAAAGCAAATCGAATGATTCTTATTGCGAAATTCATGCTCACATCGCTAAGTGTAAATGAGCATAAACCAGCTAATGCAACGACAATAACTACAATCGGACTGACAATATTCGCCTGAACCGCTGCTTGTCCTAAAATTAACGCTCCAACAATGCCAATTGTCGGACCAATAGTATTAGGGACCCGAAGTCCAGCCTCTCTAATCAACTCAAAGGCAATTTCCATCATTAATATTTCGATAAGAACCGGGAAAGGAACTTTTTCACGGGTTGCGGAAATGGCTAATAAAAGGTCAGTCGGAACCATTTCCGAATGGTAAAGTGTAATTGAAACATAAATTGCAGATCCAAAAACGGTAATAAACAATGCACATACACGTAGTAAACGAGTAAAATTTCCAAAGATATATCGTAAATAGTGATCCTCAGGGTTATGGATAAAGGACCAAAAAGTGGTCGGGAGTATTAAGCCAGATGGCGAGTTATTCATGATTAAAACAACATATCCATCCTCTAAAAATGAAGAAGCACGATCAGGTCTTTCCGTATATAAAATGCTTGGAAAGATAGATCTTGGCCTTTCTTCAATGTATTGTTCCAAAAGTGAGAGATTTTGAATGGCATCCACATCTAAAGAACTGACTCTTTCCTTAATATTTTTTATCATTTTATCATTGGCAAGATCCTTTATATAAAGGATATAAAGTTCGTTATTTGAACGTTTTGTAATCGTTATATTTTCAACAATTAAATTTTCATTCCGAATCTTTTTTCGAACTAAAGAAATATTTGTATCCGCATTTTCGTTAAAGGCTTCCTTTGGACCTTTAAGGACAACCTCATTTTCCGCTTTTTCAACCGATCTACCTTGGAAATTTGCCGTTCCAATCACATAAGCTATTTTTTCACCATTAATGAGTAAAACTGTGTTTCCTTGATTAGCAGTGTTAACAATATCTTTTATTAGTTGAACCTGTGTGAGTGATTGAACTTGGATCATATTTTGAATTTTCTTTTCTGGATCTTCGTTTACTAACATTGGATCGAGGATATGCTCACTAATCATTTCAACATCAGTGATAGTTGAAATAAACAAGATGGCTGCGTTTTTATTTAGACCGTTTATGGTAAAGTTGTGGATTTTTACATCATTGTTCTCCGGTATCGAGTATATTTCCTTTAATATTTGGATATTTTTCTCAAGGTCTAGGTTTATTTCCTGACTTTTTCTAGCTATGTCTTCAGCATTTGATTTTTCAGGATAGTTTTCAGGATTTTGCTTAGGATTTTTAAATTTTTCTATATAATTTTGAATAGGATACTTTTTCATAACAGACAGCTCCGGCCTTTTTCCTAAGTTTGCCACTAAAGGTAGATTCTAATGCAAATAAAGAAAAAAGGCGGGAATTCGTTAAATAATGTCCAAAATCATAGAAGTTTTATAAAAATCCATTTATAATGAATGATGTGAATTATTTAGTGAGTCTAAATAATTAAGAAGGGGGAAATAATTTTGAGAACACGTACATATGAACAAAAATGGGACTTAGATGTGTTTTTTGAAGGTGGAAGCAGTTCACCGGCATTTCATTCGTTTTTGGATGAGTTACAAAAGGAACTAACTGAGTTCAGTGCATTGGTAAATCAATTTCAAATACCAACTAATCCAAATGATAAAGAAGGCTTATTAACCATTTTAAATGCTTTTCAATCATCCTTTAAAAAGCTTCGTCAAGCTGGGGCGTATGTGAGCTGTTTGACAGCGCAGGACACAACTGATCGTGGGGCTAGCCTTTTACAAGGAAAAACAACTCAGCTAAATAGCGAGCTACAATCGGTTTTAACGGCATTTGATCAAAAGTTGGTTGCAACCCCGCAGTCTGTTTGGGTTAAACTTTTATCAGAGGAGCCATTTAATGAACTTTCCTATGTATTAGAGGAAAGAAGAACTAGAGCAAAAGAAAAGCTGGCTTTAAAACAAGAAAGTTTAATTAATGCTTTAGGTGTTGATGGCTACCATGCATGGGGTCAGCTTTATAATATGGTCGTTGGTAACATCAAGATTCCATTTGAAGAAAATGGTGAAACAAAACAGTTTTCAGTTGGTCAAGCATTTAACAAGTTTTCAAGCCCTGACCGAAACGTTAGACAATCAATGTTTACGCAATGGGAAGAGGCCTGGGATGAGCATACTGATTATATTGGTGAAACATTAAATCATCTCGGTGGGTTCCGTTTAAATGTTTATAAAGCACGTGGTTGGGATAATGTTCTCAGCGAGCCTCTTGATATAAATAGAATGTCAAAAGAAACGCTTGAAACGATGTGGACTGTTATCACTGAAAATAAAGCTCCTTTTGTAGATTATTTAAACCGTAAAGCACAGCTATTGGGTCTTGAAAAGCTAAGCTGGTACGATCTCGACGCACCTGTTGGAAATACCGAGAGTAAGGTGTCCTATCAAGAGGGTGCCGAATTTATTTTAGAACAATTTAGTAAATTTGGTTCTGAGCTCACTGAGTTTACTCAAAAGGCGTTTGACGATAGCTGGATTGAGGCCGAAGATCGACCGGGGAAACGTCCAGGCGGATTTTGCACGAGCTTTCCTGAAAGCAATCAATCAAGAATCTTTATGACATTCTCAGGAACACCTTCCAATGTGTCAACTCTTGCCCATGAGCTTGGTCATGCGTTCCATCAGCATGCAATGGCAGGTGTTCATACATTAAATCGCAGCTATGCGATGAATGTGGCTGAGACTGCATCGACTTTTGCGGAAATGATTGTTGCGGACGCATCTGTAAAAAATGCAAAGTCCGTAGACGAAAAAATTGCGCTATTAGAGGATAAAATTCAAAGAAGTGTTGCCTTTTATATGAATATACACGCACGCTTCCTATTTGAAACAAGATTTTATCAGGAGCGCGGGACTGGAATTGTAAGTACAGAGCGCCTTAATGAACTAATGCTCGATGCACAAAAAGAAGCATATTGCGGCGCGCTAGATGAATATCATCCACAATTCTGGGCATCCAAAATGCATTTCTATATTACTGGCGTACCTTTTTACAACTTCCCATATACCTTTGGATATTTATTCTCTTTAGGTATCTATGCGAAGGCATTAGAAGAGGGAACAGATTATGAAGAAAAGTACATCGCACTATTAAAGGATACAGCAAGCATGAAAGTGGAAGACCTTGCTGCAAAACACTTAGGTGTTGACTTAACAAAACGTGATTTCTGGGAAAAGGCCGTAAAACTTTCTGCTAAAGATGTTGAAGAATTTTTAGAACTTACAAAATAAGAAAAGCTTCAGGCGCCCGCCTATCGGTGACAAGCATAAGATAAGCGCTGACAGAAGGTGCATTTTACCTTCCGAAGCGATTAGCTTATGACCTCGAGCCGATGGCGCCTGAAGCTAGACAAATAAGGAAAAACACCTATCTACGAAAAGTGGATGGGTGTTTTTTTTATGTTATACTTTCTTTAATTTAAATGTACCGACCATCAGGAAGGAAAGGATCATGATGAGGTAAATGAAAAATTGTGGAGATGCATATGGGATTGCTAAGAAGCTCAATGTTAATAGACAGCCGGCAGCAGTTATTGGCAAGCCGACAAAGAAGCCTTTATTGTCGCTAATATTGAATTTTGCTAAACGAAATGCCCCACATCCGATATATAAAACAGTAAAAAACATGCCTGGTGCTCCGAATTCATGGATAATACCTTGGTATAATAAAAGTGCAGGTGCTACTCCAAAGGAAATAATATCGCACATTGAGTCAAGCTGTTTTCCGAGTTCGGATTCGATTTGAAATTTTCTTGCAACCATACCATCAAAACGATCAGCAAGTGCAGCTAAAAAGATAAGTAATAGGCCTAATTGCAGTTCATTTTTTAAAACAAATAATATGGAGAAACCGCCTAAGCTAAGGTTAATTAAAGTAAGAATATTGGCAGTATGGGCTTTAAGCTTTTTTAATGTTGAATCTAAATAGTCCAATAAAAACATTTCTTCACTCCTTTCTTGGAAAAGTCTTTGTAAAAGATAAATAAATAAAATAGAATAGTATTGCGATAATAATCTTATTTTATTCGTTAAAAAGTGTATAGTCAAAGGAAATTATAATTTATAGGGGGAATTTGATTTGCAGAAATGGCTTTATCGTTTCTTGATTGAATTAACAAACCATCGTCTTTCATCGGCGATATTAAAAAAATTTTCACAATCAAGAGTTAGTGCTATACTTATTCCGAGTTATGCGAAAATATACAATATTAACCAAGCAGAAATGGAAAAAACTTTAACTGATTTCGCGACCCTTCAAGACCTTTTTGTTAGACATCTGAAAAAGAATTGCAGGAACATTGATCAAAAAGAAAATACGGTAGTCAGTCCTGTCGATGCGGTTATTGAAGACACAGGTATTATCACCTTGGAGAAGGAGATAATTGTAAAAAACAAACACTATTCAATTCAAGAAATGCTGGGTGATGAAAATTCACTTGCTAAATACATAGGTGGTACCTTCATTATTCTTTATTTAAGTCCAAGCCATTATCATCGAATACATAGTCCAATTTCTGGGGTCATTACAAAGCAATGGGAATTGGGACGTAAATCGTATCCGGTCAATCGACTCGGGTTAAAATATGGAAAAGCCCCTTTATCCAAGAATTTTAGAAAAATAACTGAAATGCGTGTAAATAGCTCAAATGTTGCTGTGGTCAAGGTCGGGGCAATGTTTATTAACAGTATAGAAACAACCCATACAAGTGATTTTGTGAAAAAAGGGGAAGAAATTGCGTATTTCTCATTCGGTTCAACCGTCATTCTTTTATTTGAAAAAGATAGTTTTACTTTCAGCCCCGAAATTAGTACGTCTGCAAATATTAAAGTGGGTGAAGTCCTAGGTACCATTAAGTAGGAAAAGCATAAGGCGCTAGAAGCTAGATCAATCTCTTAAAGAAAAAAAGAGCCTGTAGCGGCTCTTTTACAAAATCATACTTTTATGATATTTGTCTAATCCTATGTCCTAATGATCTGCGTGTAATTTCAGTTTCAATAAGGTGAATAAAATCAGGACTTAACTTTAATTTTATTGCTTTAAAATAAGATTCAATTAACAAGTCGTCTGATAATTTTTTCATAGCTTTAAGCCAATGGTTGGCTATTCACCTCCTAAAGATTTATAAGAGTAATACGTTCTATTTGATCTCTAGTTGTCATATACTAATACGTTATTCTTAGTTGGTAGTTTAACTTTATCACGAAAAAAATAATAGAACAATCGTTCTGTTATCCACAGGAAATAGTGGATAACCTGTGGGTATTTTGTTTATAAAATATGGGAATCTATGTATATCAATGTGTAAAATGTGCATAAGTTTATCCACAAGTGTTGAAATTTACATACATTTGTCGAAAACTTTTTATTTTTACGATGAAAATTAGAAATCGTGACGGGATTTGACGTATTAGATTTTGTGAAAATCACTTTATTCCGTTATGATAGGAGAAGTATATAAGGAAAGAAGTCCGGTGAGGTGTAAACGAATTGTTAAAGAAATTTTTACCAAATGAACATGTGAAATCCGTTTTGGAGATTTCACCAAGCAAGCTTAAGGAACTTGGAATTAAAGGGGTTATTACCGATTTAGATAATACATTAGTTGAATGGGACCGCCCAAGTGCAACACCAGAACTAGTAGAATGGTTTAAAGATATTAAGGAACAAGGGATTACTGTTACGATTGTTTCAAACAATCAAGAGAAAAGAGTAAAAGATTTTGCAGATCCATTGGGTATCCCGTTTATTTATGAGGCAAAAAAACCGATGATACGTGCCTTTAATCGCGCAATTAAGGAAATGAAATTGAAAAAGGATGAGGTTGTTGTAATTGGTGACCAGCTTCTTACCGATGTATTAGGCGGGAACCGCTGTGGCTTACATACGATTCTCGTTGTTCCTGTTGCACAAACTGATGGATTTTTCACAAAGTTTAATCGCTTTGTCGAAAGAAGAATACTGACTTGGATGAAGCGTCGCGGAATGCTTTATTGGGAGGATTAATAGAGTGGATCAAGAAAAGATTAGCTGTATCGGCTGTGGAGTTGAAATTCAAACGGCTGAAAAAACAAAATTAGGATATGCACCGCCTTCTGCATTGGAGAAGGATAAAGTTATATGTCAACGATGTTTTAAATTAAAGCATTATAATGAAGTACAGGATGTTTCATTAACTGATGATGACTTTTTAAAAATTCTTCATGGAATCGGCTCTACCGATGCATTAATTGTAAAAATTGTTGATATATTCGATTTTAATGGCAGTTGGTTACCTGGTCTTCATCGTTTTGTGGGGAACAAAAATATAGTTTTAGTAGGTAATAAGGTAGATTTACTGCCAAAATCGGTGAAACCAAAAAAACTAGTCAATTGGATGAAAGAAACATCCCGGGAATTAGGACTTAAACCTGTTGATGTCTTTTTAATTAGTGCAGAAAAAGGCACAGGAATTACAGAGGTAGCAGATGCTATCGAGCATTATCGCGAAGAAAAAGATGTATATGTAGTAGGTTGTACAAATGTTGGAAAATCAACATTCATCAACCGCCTTATTAAGGAATTCAGCGGAGAGAAGGAGGACATCATTACGACCTCACACTTCCCTGGAACTACATTAGATATCATTGATATTCCACTTGATGATGAGCATTCCTTATTTGACACTCCAGGAATTATTAATCACCATCAAATGGCACATTTTGTTTCAAAACAAGATCTGAAGGTAATCACACCTAAAAAAGAAATCAAACCAAAAGTCTTTCAATTAAATGAAGAACAAACCTTGTTCTTTGGTGGTTTAGCGCGGTTTGATTTTGTAAGTGGGGACAGGCAGTCATTTGTTTGTCATTTCTCAAATTTGCTGGATATCCATCGAACAAAGCTTGAAAAAGCAGACGAATTATATGAAAAGCATATAGGTGAACTGTTACAACCGCCGGGACAAAACGAACTAGATGAATTCCCGCCCCTAGTTGCCCATGAATTTATGATCAAAGAAGCAAAAACAGATGTTGTTTTCTCTGGATTGGGCTGGGTAACGATTAACGAACCACATACGAAGGTTGTTGCCCACGTTCCAAAAGGTGTTGGAGTCCTTGTAAGAAAGTCGTTAATTTAATAATGAAGCAGAGATAAATTTAACAAAATGGGTGAGGAAATGGAAAAGGTTTACGGTGTAATCGGAAGTCCCATCTCACATTCAATGTCACCAATGATGCATAATGATCTTTTTGAACATTATAAGCTTGAGGCAAGATACCATGCCTTTCATGTTGCGCCAGGGGGAGTAAAGGCTGCAATTGAAGGGATAAAAGCGCTTGGGATAGCAGGCATAAATGTCACAATTCCACATAAGATTGATGTCATTGAATATTTAGATGAGGTTGAAGAGGTTGCAGCAAATATAGGTGCTGTTAATACGATTGTCAATGAGAATGGGAAATTAATTGGTTATAATACGGATGGAAATGGGTTTATCCGAACATTAAATCAAGTGATAAGTAATGAAGAATTACGTTCTGCGAAAGTATTGATAATTGGTGCTGGCGGCGCAGCTAGAGGTATCTTTATTTCATTAGCAGCAATGGGCGTGAAAAACATCGATATTGTAAATCGCACGGTTAATCGAGCAAAAGCAATCATTGATGATTGTAAGTATGTGGTTGATTCGCATGCATTGGGATTTGCTGAGACGAAAAGCGATTTAGGAAAATATAAAGTAATTATCAATACGACTTCCGTTGGAATGCACCCGAATGTGGAAGATATGCCACTTTCAGTGGAAAATATCGCACCAAAAACAATAGTAAGTGATATAATTTATAATCCATTTGAAACGAAGTTCTTGCAAGAGGCTGCAAAACGTGGTGCAATTACGCAAAATGGCATCGGAATGTTTGTGTATCAAGGAGCCCTAGCATTCGAAAAATGGACAGGAATATTTCCGGATACAGATCGAATGGAAAGACTAGTAACAAAGCTATTAGGAGGAAAGACATGCTGACAGGTAAACAAAAACGATTTTTGCGCTCACAAGCTCATCATTTAGATCCGATTTTTCAGGTAGGAAAAGGCGGGGTAAATGATAATATGATTATTCAAATCAGTAATGCTCTTGAAGCACGTGAGCTATTAAAAATAAGTGTCCTGCAAAACTGTGAGGATGACCGTGATACAGTGGCACAAGAATTGAGTAAAGGTGCAAAAGCCGAATTAGTTCAGGTTATTGGAAATACGATTGTGCTATATAAAGAGTCAAAGGAAAACAAGCAATTGGAGCTTCCAAAATCAAAATAGGTTTTCAAAAAGGAGGATAAAAAGGACCGGTCGACAAAAGCGCCACGGCCTCATGTTTTGTCGACACTAGCACATCCTGTGCGTCGAAATTTCAAGGCGGCGCAGCTTTGAGTACCGGAGTGTATGCATTTAATACATGAGGAACGGAAAAGCAAGCCAACGCAGAAATTCGATGTGTCATTTTTGTCCGACGTGGAGGGAAAAAAATGAACCAAGAAATGAACCATATTGGAATCATCGGTGGTACATTTGATCCGCCCCATATTGGTCATCTATTCATCGCATCGGAGGTATTAACAAGGTTAAATCTTTCAGAAGTCTGGTTTATGCCTAACCATATTCCTCCACACAAAGAGAGAAAAAGCTATGTAACCGATGAGGAGCGGGTGGAAATGCTTTCTCTTGCTATTTCAGATCAGCCGAAATTCAAATTACAGTTGATTGAATTGGAACGGGAAGGCCCCTCCTATACATACGACACAATCAAAATATTACGTGAAAAAAATCAAGCTACAAAGTTTTATTTTATCATTGGCGGAGATATGGTCGAATATCTGCCACATTGGCATAAAATTGATGAACTTGTGGAGATGCTTACATTTGTTGGGGTAAAAAGACCAGGTTATTTATTGCCGACCCAATATCCAATCACAGAAGTAGATATCCCACAATTTGATATCTCTTCTTCGATGATTCGAAAAAGGCTAACAGAAAAAGAGAATACATTGTATTTACTTCCTGAAAAAGTACGAAACTATATAGAGGAGAAGCATTTATATGGAACGTGAGAAGGCTCTAGAGGTAGTCAAAAAACAGTTAACTGAGCATCGTTATCAACATACACTAGGTGTGATGGAAACAGCGATTGAACTATCAGAACGCTTTAATGCCGATGTAAAAAAGGCTGAAACGGCCGCCATTTTCCATGATTATGCAAAGTTTAGACCAAAGGATGAAATGAAACAAATCATCATCGACCAACACATGCCTTCAGATTTATTAATCCATAATACAGAACTTTGGCATGCGCCAGTTGGGGCCTATCTTGTAAAGACTGAGGTAGGGATTGAGGATGAAGAAATTCTAGATGCAATCCGTTTCCATACATCTGGACGCGAGGAAATGACGCAGCTTGAAAAGGTTATTTTTGTAGCTGATTATATTGAGCCGGGAAGACATTTTCCGGGTGTAGAGGAAGGTAGAGAACTGGCGAAACAGGATCTAAATGATGCGCTTATTTATGCCTTACGTAACACCATCATGTTTTTGGCTAAAAAAAATCATGCAATCTATCCTGATACATTGCGAACATATAATTTCTTAATTTTTGAGAAAATGGGGGAATTTTAGGGTGAATGAAAGAGACATTTTAACATTTGCTGTTGAAGCAGCAGACGATAAGCGTGCAGAAAATATTATTGCGTTGAATATGAAGGGGTTATCACTTGTAGCCGACTATTTTCTTATTTGCCACGGAAATTCTGAAAAACAGGTACAGGCGATAGCTCGCGGGATTAAAGACAAAGCCGATGAAAATGGTATTCATATTAAGCGTCTTGAGGGCTTTGATGAAGCAAGATGGGTTCTTGTTGATCTTGGAGATGTCATTGCTCATGTATTCCATAAAGACGAACGTACCTATTATAATTTAGAACGTCTTTGGGGAGATGCGCCTACGGAAACGATTGAAGATGTGCTAAGTTTATGAGTTACGGGGAATTTGCTTATATCTATGATGAACTGATGCGTGATGTAGATTATGAGCAATGGATTACATTCTTTAAGAAGAAAGTAACAAAATTCAATAAAACTAAAGAACTACGAGTTCTTGATATTGGCTGTGGAACAGGAGAAATTGCAATTAGACTTGCGCAAGCAGGCTATGAGGTTGTCGGGATTGATCTTTCAGAAGATATGTTGGCGGTTGCCAATCACAAAGCAATGGAAGCGGGAGTGAAGGTCGAGTTTTACCAGCAGAACATGATTGATATCTCAGGATTTGATCCATTTGATGTTATTGTGATTTTCTGCGATTCGCTAAATTATTTGAACACGAGCGAAGATGTTCAAAAGACCTTCAAAAATACGTTTCAGCTTTTGAAAGAAGATGGTTTATTTTTATTCGATGTCCATTCTGTTTATAAAATGGATTCCATTTTTATGGATGGGCCTTTTGTTAGCGTTGATGATGAGGTTAGTTTTATTTGGAATTGTTTCAATGGGGAGAACCCTCATAGTGTCGAACATGAACTGTCCTTTTTTGTGAAAAATGAACATAATGGGGATTACACAAGGTTTGATGAGTTTCACGAACAACGAACCTTTCCGATTGAAACGTATCAAAGCTGGCTTGAAGAAACTGGTTTTACCGTACAAGATATTAAAGCTGATTTTACACAATCAGTTCAGGAGACATCTGAACGAATCTTATTTACCGTAAAGAAATAGAGGGTCAGACGAAATAATGTCTGCCCCTCTTTTTTTGAATATAGTTTCTACGTCTAGCGCAAGCAGCCTAGCCCCTCGAGGTCACAAGGCCAATCCGTCAAGAAGGTCAAAGAGCGACCTTCTGGCCGGCTCGTCTTGTGCTTGTCGGACCTGCACAGGAAGTGCTGACATCGACGTTTGCCACAGGACGTGGCGGTTTTTAGTCGATGTTCCTCTTTCAAGGCGCTTGCGCATTTGGTGCCAAAATGCTATATTTATCGAGATGGAGTCTCGTTAAATTGTTCACCCACCTCTGAAATATCCTCATCAAATTTTCTGTGAGTACTCCTGAATACTTCTTCAAATAATTCACCAATATTTTCTTCAATTGCAATAATTCCTTCTCCAGTGATACCGCCTTTTACACACACTTTTTCCTGGAGTGTAGGTAATGTATAAATTTCCTTTTCAAGTAGTTTTCCCATTCCGACAATCATTTCACTTGCTAATTTAGTTGCTTGCTCCTCAGTGATTTTCGTTTCCTTCACCGCCGCATCTACAAAACGTCTTAACAAATAAGCAAAGAACGCAGGACCACAACTAACAATATCAGATGCAACTCTAGTGATTTCATGATTTATGTGAACGGGAGTGGAAATTTGTTCAAACAGGGATTCTAAATAATCCTTATACCTGCTGCTAATGCTCTTGCCAAAAGTAAATAAGGAAACACCTGTAAGTGCGCGGTTCGTAATACTTGGAATAACCCGAGCAACCTGACAACTTACAAGTGATTCAAGCTGTTCGACAGAAATCGGACTTGTAATTGAAACAATACATTTATTATTTGTTAAGGAAGAAGATAATTGGTGTAAAAGGGGGTGAATCTCTAATGGCTTCACACAAATAAAAATTAAATCGCAAGCCTTTACAACCTCTTCATTGGTCCTAGAAACCGTAATATCTGGCAAGGAGTTTTTGATAGCTATTGCTTTTTCAATTGTTCGATTAGTAATGGTTAATTTTGAAGGCGGAACAACAAGAGATTCTACAAAGGACTGTATTAAAATTTTCCCCATATTTCCTGTACCGATAAACCCTATATTCAAGTTCGTCCCTCCTTTACAGACTATTCTCCTAACACAATATGTATATCCAAACCAAAATATGAATGCAATTTTCCAAAGCTAAAAAGAGAGGAAGGAAAATCATGAATTTTAAAGATAAAAAAATAAAATTAATAATTTTGATCTGTGGAATTTGTCTTGTTATCTTAATCGTGTTTTATCAATTTTTTGGACATGAAACAAATGCAGAGCCAAACATGGACGAAGCAGAGTGGATACTTGAACCGCCCGTTGAGGATGAGCCTATTGTAGAGGAGGAGGTTAGGGTCATTCTTGTCGACATAAAAGGAGCTGTTCATAATGAGGGGGTGTTTGAGGCCAAAGAGGGGATGAGGGTCAAGGATGTCGTCGAATTGGCTGGAGGGTTTACTGAAGATGCAGAACATAAGCAAGTAAATTTAGCGCAGCGGGTGGAGGATGAAATGGTCATTTATGTCCCGCGTATTGGTGAAGAGGACATCGAAATGGGGACAAGCAGTCCATCGCAAAAGAATGATGGAAAGGTATCACTTAACAAGGGGACACAAGCAGAATTTGAAACATTAACAGGCGTAGGGCCATCAAAGGCAGCCGCGATTATTGCATATCGTGAAGAAAATGGATCATTTAAACAACTTGAGGATCTTCTTCAAGTGAGTGGGATTGGCGAAAAATCCTTTGAAAAGATTAAGGATAATCTCAAATTAAATTAACTATATTCAGCAGAAGCTGAATATAGTTAATTTTCCTCCGGAGGATGCCACAGATTTTCAGAGGAAGTCTTTCGAGCAAGCTCGAAAAAATCTAGGCGACAAATACGCCAAGGCGTATTTGATTTGACGGTTGATGCTGATAACCGATAAAATAATTGTAAGATTTTGTTGAAGGGATGGGGGAAATTTTGAATCGAATTAAATGGGATCAATATTTTATGGCTCAAAGCCATTTGCTTGCTTTAAGAAGTACATGCACACGATTAACAGTTGGAGCAACAATTGTTCGGGATAAGCGAATTATAGCAGGGGGTTATAACGGGTCCGTTTCAGGCGGAACGCATTGCATAGATGAGGGCTGCTATGTGGTTGAAAATCATTGTATAAGAACCGTACATGCTGAGACGAATGCGTTATTGCAGTGCGCTAAGTTTGGAGTTCCGACAGAAAATGCAGAAATTTATGTAACACATTTTCCTTGCCTCCAATGCACAAAAACAATAATCCAGGCAGGAATCAAAGCTGTTTATTACGCGGAGGATTATAAAAATCATCCATATGCAATTGAACTGTTCAAAAATTCGAATGTAATGGTTCGAAAGGTTCCTCTTCAAGAAATGGTGATTGACCTAAAATCAAAAGAGAAATTAGAATTTGTCAATAAATTAATTGATAAATTAACGGATACTGGTGCGGAAGATAAAGAGATAAAGGCAATGCATGAACAAGCTGCCATACTATTTTCGAATATCAGTTAATGTAATCAGGAAATATGGGGACTATGTACAAGGGAAGCTAGTCTATCTCGCTTTCTTTTCGGTATTAGGAATACTAGTCCCTTATACCGCTTTTTCTTGGTTTAGCATTCTTCTCACACTACTCTTATTAGGTTTTATCATTTTCCGCCACCATTTCTCACTCGTTATCCTTAGTATTTTAACCCTGTTTTCCTTCATATGTTTATTCATCCTCGTTGACTCAAAAAATCAAACCAAACTAGATCCTGCAACAACTGCTATAAATGCTGAAATAATAGCGGCACCAGATATCAATGGTGATAGGCTTTCCGTCATTGTAAACACTTCAAAGGATGAAAAGCTGCTGATGGTTTATTACATCGAAACAGAAACCGAAAAAATGCAACTTAGTCAATCCGTCCAAATGGGGTTAGTCTGTATCTTAAATGGAACGCTCAAAAAACCACAGGTCTCAAGAAATCCACATTCATTTGATTATCAGGAGTATTTATATTATCAAAAAATCCACTGGATTTTTGAGGTAAACACGTTAACTCCAGAAAAATGTTTTTCACAAGAACAGTGGTCAATGGGGCGGTTGCTATTAAAAATCCGTGAAGCGGGAATTCATCAGATCGATTCTCATTTTGATGGGTCAACGGCGGGGATTATCCAAGCCTTAATTTATGGAGATCGTACAAATATCGAGAATGATATTGTAAATTCCTATCAATCACTAGGTTTGATCCATTTATTAGCAATATCAGGGCTTCATGTAAGTCTAATGACAGGGATGTTTTATTTTTTATGTATTCGATTTGGAGTAACACGTGAGACTACCGCCATTCTTCTCCTATGTTTACTACCAGCATATATCATCATTGCGGGGGGCTCACCTTCTGTCATTCGTTCTGTGCTGATGTGTATGCTTTTATTAGCAACGATTATGTGGTGGAAGAAAAGCAGCATGCTTGATGTGATAAGTTTTGTTTGTATATGTATGATTGCATTTAATCCGTACTTTTTAATAAACATCGGCTTTCAATTATCCTTCATGGTTAGTGCGTCTTTGATTCTATCCTCCAGGGGAATCTTTAAACACTATCCCAATGCTTTTGCTTCCTTATTCGCGGTATCATTTTTATCGCAAATAGCCTCTTTGCCCATTTTACTATTTCACTTTTTTGAGTTTTCATTGCTTAGCTTACCTCTAAATATGCTCTTCGTTCCTTTATATTCCGTGATTATTTTGCCATTTGCTTTGTTCACAGTGTTTTTATTAGGAATGTTTGAGCCGCTCGGTAAAATTTTTGCTGCTATCCTATCTTGGATGATGGAAATAGTAAATCAATCCACCGTTTGGGTCTCGCAATTTTCTTTTTCCGTGTTAACCCTTGGGAAACCAGGGCTAGTCCTCATGATTTTATATTGTGGCGCTATTTTTTATTTCTTAATTTATTGGGAGAAGAAGAAAGTCCTAATTCAACGCGCACTTCTTTTGCCAATAGGGGTTTTGTTGCTTCATGTAATCCTGCCATATATGAATCCGAATGGAGAAGTCACGATGATCGATGTCGGACAGGGAGATAGTATCTATATTGAACTCCCTTTTCGAAATGGGGTTTATTTAATTGATACAGGAGGAGTGATTCAATTCGAGCAGGAACAATGGAGAAAAAGAAGGAAAGAATTTTCAACAGCAGATATCATTCTTCCCTTTTTTAAATCTAAAGGAATACGCAGCTTAGACAAGCTTATTATTACACACGGCGACCAAGATCATATCGGCGGTGCGAAAGATTTAGTTGAAAAAATAAAGATTAAGGAAATCGTCTTGGGAAGGAACAAAGAGGATGCAAGCCAGGAGGAACAGCTTAAGAAAATGGCTGTGAAAAAAGGGATACCCATTAAAATTGCTGAACGCGGACAAAAATGGAAGGAAGGTGAACACATATTTTATATTCTTGCTCCGAAAGGAAATGAAAGGAAGGAAAATAATAATTCCGTTGTCATTTATACGCAACTCGGTGGCCTAAACTGGTTATTTACAGGGGATATTGAAAAAGATGTGGAACTCAATCTCATTAAAACGTATAAAGATTTACGGATAGATGTATTAAAGGTAGGTCATCACGGGAGCAAAACATCTTCAACGGCAGGTTTTATCCAGTTTTTAAATCCCAAAATCGCATTAATTCCAGTCGGTGAAAATAATCGATTTAACCACCCGCATCCAGACGTCATTGATCTTTTTGAAAAAGAAAAAATAAAGATTTTTCGAACTGACGAAGATGGTGCAATTCAGTATCGCTTTTTTAAAAAATCAGGAACCTTTATACGCACGATTCCATAAGATACAGTAGAGAAAAGTATGAAAAAGAGACTGCCCCGAAAGGACAGTCTCCATTTGACAGTATGTATTCTGCCGGTATTAAGCTCCGATAACCTTAATTAAAGTTGCGATAATGAAAATTACAGCGAAGAAGCCAAATGATGCAACGAATGCTACTCCTGCATCTACAACGTCACTTCGTGTGTTTTTAATATTCTTTTCAAATTCGTTCACGCCTAACCCCTCCTAAACAGTTATAGTATAGCCTAACCACTTAAAAAAATCTATAATTCCTTTAAAAATTGGGATTGTTTCACAAAACCAAATACGCCTTGGCGTATTTGCCGCCCGATTTTTTTCGAGCATGCTCGAAAAGTTTCCTTTGAAAAATCGTGGCATCCGCCGGAGGTTTTAACTTTGTTCGGTCGGAGTTTTAAACTCTGACTGAATAAAGTTAAAACAAAGCCGAAAGAGAGTAAAACCCATTTTCTCCTATTATCCGATACTCTTCTGTTATTAACAACCCTTGTCACAAATAGTTCAAAAAAGAAAGCAAATCCTAATAGTACATAAGCAAACAACTCCGTAATGTTCCGATTACAAATTATCATTACTTAACAAGTTACCCGGGGCTTGTTCGGTAGTGTTTCATATAGATTGGGAATTGGTCTTTGCCAATTCCCTTTACCTTTTTATATACCAATGTTGAAAAATTTACGATTTCCCGATACGATTATATAAGTAACTGAAGGCTTACAGTGGAGAGGAATACATATGAACTTAGAGATTTGGAAAAAAATTAAGAAAAAACAATTTGCACCTGTCTATTTATTACATGGATCCGAAAGCTTTTTAATTCAGGAAACAAAGGATTTACTTATTCAATATAGCATTGAAGAGGAAGAAAAGGATTTTAATTTATCGGTGTTTGATTTAGAGGAAACACCGGTTGAAGTTGCTTTGGCTGATGCGGAAACTCTTCCTTTTATGGGCGAAAGACGACTTGTTATTTTACAAAATCCTTCATTCCTGACCTCTGAGAAAAATAAGGATAAGGTTGAGCATAATGTATCAGTGCTTGAGGAATATTTAAAAAACCCTTCACCTTTTACCATTCTTGTATTCACTGCACCCTATGAAAAGCTTGATGAACGGAAAAAAATCGTCAAGTTGTTAAAAGCAAATGCGGAAACGTTAACTGTGAATACATTATCTGAAAAGGATTTACATGGATGGATTGCCGATCGAGTACACCAGCATGAGGTCACTATTCGTCCGTCAGCGGTCCAAGAGCTTTTACAGGTGGCGGGTTCGAATCTCATGAACATTACTCAGGAAATCGATAAAATGTGTTTATACCTCGGGGAAAATGGTGAAATAACTGAGGAAACTGTTCGTTTGCTCGTACCGCGATCATTGGAGCAAAATATATTTTCGCTTATTGATAAGGTCGTTAATCGGAAACTAGATGAGGCATTACGGATCTTTTATGACCTACTACAAAACAATGAAGAGCCCATTAAAATTTTATCCCTGCTTGCTACGCAGTTTAGGTTGATTTTTCAGGTGAAGGAGCTTTCCAGACAAGGGTACGGACAACAGCAAATTGCCGGAAATTTGAAGGTCCATCCATTTCGTGTCAAGCTGGCGGGTGGACAAGCTAATTTATTTACACAAGAAGAGCTTCTAAAAATGATGAACCAGCTTGCTGAAGCAGACTATGAAATGAAAAACGGGAAAATGGATAAGAAATTGATATTGGAATTATTTATAATGAGATTAGGGAAATAGAAAAAAAAGCGCAAGGCGCCCCAATTCCAACTAAGGGCAGGCACGTCCTGTGCCTAACGCTGGAATCCTTGCCGTCCTGGCAGCGGCTTATGACCTCGAGACGATGGCGCCTGGAGCTGGACAATACATAATAAAAAAACGACTCAAATCGAGTCGTTTATTAATTATGCGTTAACCTCGTTAAGTTTTTTTGCTAGACGAGATTTTTGACGGTCAGCAACATTTTTATGGATAAGACCTTTACGAGCCGCTTTGTCAAGCTTAGTTGTAGCAGTAACGAATGCTGCTTTTGCGTTGTCAGCGTCGTTATTCGCAACTAAAGCTTCAAAGTTTTTAACAGCAGTACGCATTGCAGACTTAATAGTTGCATTATGTGCACGGCGCTCATCGTTTGTTTTTACACGTTTGATAGCTGATTTAATATTTGGCATACTTTCACCTCCTGCGAATATCAAAATGATCTACACGATCAATCATTCGCGATTCAAGAAATCCTATTTCCTAAGCTAAATGATTAGAATATATTCTTTGATACTCTGATGTTACAACAAAAGTTATTCTATCAAATTGACTGTGATAATGCAATACCAATCTATTTACCACAAGATAAAAAATTGCATGAACCGCATTTCATCAGGCAAAGCTATACATACTATGTAAAAAATGGAGGTTATTGGATTGGGAGAACAACTAGATTTAACCAAATATTCGGTACGCACTGATTTAGCGCTTGAAGCAAGTGCAATGGCAGTGGAAGAACGAAATAAAACGCTAAAGGAAGACCAACAGCCTGTTTCTGATATTGAAGGTGTCATCATAAAAGAAAGACAAGAAGATGGTATTACAATCTCATCCGTTCAAATTACCGATGAAGGTGCAAATGCAATTGGTAAGAAAAAAGGAAACTACCTAACATTAGAAGTACAGGGAATCCGCCAAAAAGATTCGGACCTCCAACAAAAGGTGCAAGAAGTTTTTGCTAAGGAGTTTAGTCATTTCCTTTCAAATCTAAATATCGGAAAGGATGCAAGCTGCCTTGTGGTGGGCTTAGGAAATTGGAATGTCACACCGGATGCACTTGGACCAATGGCAGTTGAAAACTTGGTCATTACAAGACATCTCTTTCAACTTCAGCCGGAAAATGTTCAAGATGGCTTTCGTTCTGTAAGTGCAATAGCACCTGGGGTGATGGGATTAACAGGAATTGAGACGAGTGACATTATTTTTGGTGTAATTGAAAAATCAAAACCTGATTTTGTAATAGCGATTGATGCACTGGCAGCCCGTTCGGTGGAGCGTGTAAATTCAACCATTCAAATCTCGGACACTGGGATTCATCCGGGTTCTGGAGTTGGAAACAAACGAAAGGAACTTAGCAAAGAAACTTTAGGTATTCCAGTAATTGCCATTGGAATACCAACAGTAGTGGATGCTGTTTCGATTACAAGTGATGCGATTGATTTTATTTTAAAGCATTTTGGTAGAGAGCTAAAGGAGGGAGATAAGCCTTCACGTGCTCTTGTTCCTGCTGGTATGAGCTTTGGTGAAAAAAAGGTTTTAACAGAAGATGATTTGCCAGGGGAGCAGGAACGAAATACGTTCTTAGGAATTGTCGGGACCCTGCCAGATGACGAAAAAAGAAAGCTTATCCATGAAGTGTTGGCTCCGCTTGGCCATAATTTAATGGTTACCCCAAAAGAGGTGGATGTCTTTATTGAGGACATGGCAAATGTAATTGCGGGTGGGCTTAATAGAGCATTACACGGTGAAATTGATCAAGATAATTCTGGTGCTTATACGCATTAAAAAGAAATGTGCAAGGCGACCGGACTGAGGAACATCGACTAACTACCGCCACGTCCTGTGGCGAACGTCGATGTCAGCACTTCCTGTGCAAGTCAAGCATATGACAAGCGCTGACAGAAGGTGCATTTTACCTTTCGAAGTGATTGGCTAGACCAAGGAGCCGATGGCGCCTGGAACTAGACAACAAAATAGAATACATTCTAGCAATTCGGTTCTACCAATCGATGTTGGTTCATATCAATATGATAGACAAACATTGAGGAGGTAGAATATGAAGAGTTTTCGGTCTCAAGGAATGATGATCTCAATTCAAGGAACTAGCATCGTGAAAGGGATTCTATTCCTCATTTTTAGTTTTATTTTATTGTTTACGATCACGGGAGCGATTGTCTCCCTTAAACCAGAATATAGAATAAGTTCTTCTTCCATTAGCGATGTAGCGACAAATCTTTCAGGAGAAGCACTCGTTCACTTATTAGGGTATGAAAATCATTATTTCGTGCGAGGCTTACCCGAATCGACAACGAAGCCAGACTACTTAGGGGCTGTATTCAAAGTAGCAACCAACCTTACGTTGGATGATCCACGGAGCTTTTTAGGAAGAGAGCTCCCGGGGTTCTCTGCATATGATGGGAAAATACTTGTTGCTGGGGAAGGAACCAATTATACGAATATGCCAATTGAATCTCCGCCGCCTTTGGATGTTTTATTAGATGAAAGGCAGGTGGCGACTCAAAATGTTGAACAAGCTGAAAAACCTTCCGAACCTGTGCCACCACCGACGATGACGACTGGTGATAAAAAGGTAGCATATATTTATCACACACATTCATGGGAAGCCTATTTTCCGCATTTAAAAGGAGTAGATACCTCGAATGCAAATAATGCAACGCATCCTGATGTAAATGTAACGAAAGTTGGGGATATGCTGAAACAAGAATTAGAGGCGCGAGGAATCGGTACTGATTTAAATAACACAAATATGAATAGTTATTTAAAGCAAAAAGGCTACAATTATTATACTGCATATAAAGGCTCTGGTGAAATAGTAGCAAGTGCGATGTCCAGTAATAAAGATTTAGCCTACTTGATTGATATACATCGTGACTCCCATCGGAAAGAAACAACAACAATTACGATTAATGGTAAAGCGTATGCGAAGATCGCTTTTATTGTGGGAACCGAAAATCCTCATTTCGAAAAAAACTTGGCCCTTGCGGAAAAATTGCATGAAAGGTTACAAGAAAAATACCCAGGTTTAAGTAGGGGGGTATTAGACCAAGGTGGAAAAGGTAATAATGGTGTATATAATCAGGATAAATCCGAAAATGCGATGCTAATCGAATTTGGTGGGGTTGATAATAATTTTGAAGAGCTTCGACGAACAGCTGCTGCAATTGCAGATGTAATCGCCGAGTATTATTGGCAGGCTGAAAAAGTGAATGCGGATGGATCGAATAAGGAATAGGAGTAATTCCAATGGTTAAATTCATGATGAAATGTTTCTTGATTGTGACTGTTCTGCTTCTAGGTGTATTGATTGGGATGCAGCAAGCGAATGAAGGGATGAAAAAAATGAGGGGCTATAATGACCCCTCTCTTCAAAGTGCCTTTCATATATCTGATGATAACGGTGACGTTGAAGCATCCGTATTGGGACGTAAAGTAACCAGTCATGACCTAGAACAAAAACAAAAACAATTAGAGGAAGTAGAGGCCTTTAACCTATTTTCTAGCATTGGTGAAAAACTTGGGGACGGGATTAGTGCTCTATTTGAAAAACTCATGATTTCCATTGGAAATGGGATCGGAAGTCTCCTCGATAAACTGTAGGTAAGGGGGTTTGCCAAGCACAAATGGCGAGCTCTCTTTTTTTTAATAAAGTCATTCAAGTTTTTTCGTAATTGAATGTAGTAAAATGTTTCTGTATAATCTAATCTAGTGTAGTTGTTCCATACAGGAGGATTTTTAATGAACCAAGAAGAAAGACGTAATAGACAATCTAGAATCCGGAATTTCTCAATTATTGCCCATATTGACCATGGTAAATCAACATTGGCAGACCGTATTCTTGAAAAAACGAATGCATTAACCCATCGTGAAATGAAAGAGCAATTGCTAGACTCCATGGACTTAGAAAGAGAACGTGGCATAACAATTAAACTGAATGCTGTGCAATTAAAATATAAAGCGAAAGACGGAGAGGAATATACTTTTCACCTCATCGATACCCCTGGACATGTTGACTTTACCTATGAAGTTTCACGAAGTTTAGCGGCATGTGAAGGTGCAGTACTTGTAGTCGACGCTGCACAGGGGATTGAAGCACAAACTCTAGCGAATGTGTACCTAGCTTTAGACAATGACCTGGAAATTTTACCGGTTATTAATAAAATTGACCTGCCAAGTGCGGATCCAGAACGGGTAAGACAAGAAATTGAAGACGTGATTGGCCTGGATGCCTCGGAAGCAGTTCTTGCATCTGCTAAGGCGGGAATTGGAATAGAAGATATCTTAGAGCAGGTTGTTGAAAAGGTGCCTGCACCACAGGGTGACCCGGAAGCGCCATTAGAGGCCCTTATTTTTGATTCTGTATATGACCCATACCGTGGGGTAGTTGCTTACATTCGTATTGTTCAAGGTACTGTAAGGCCGGGTGACAAAATTAAAATGATGGCAACCGGTAAGGAATTTGAGGTAATTGAAGCAGGTGTGTTTACACCAAGAGCGACCTTACAGGAAGAACTAACAGTTGGGGATGTTGGGTTTTTAACAGCAGCAATCAAGCATGTTGGCGATACGCGTGTTGGTGATACGATTACAAATGCCAAAAATGGAGCGACAACAGCTCTGCCAGGTTATCGACGCCTAAATCCAATGGTATTCTGTGGATTGTATCCAATCGATACAGCAAAATACAATGATTTACGTGAAGCCTTGGAAAAGCTTGAATTAAACGATGCTGCCCTTCAATTCGAGCCGGAAACATCACAAGCACTAGGCTTTGGTTTCCGTTGTGGATTCTTAGGTTTGCTGCATATGGAAATTATTCAAGAAAGAATTGAAAGAGAATTTAAAATCGATTTAATTACAACAGCGCCAAGCGTTATTTATGATGTATTCCTTACGGATGGAACAGATTTGAAAATTGATAACCCGTCCGATATGCCGGATCCACAAAAAATTGACAGAATTGAAGAACCATACGTAAAAGCAACAATGATGGTGCCAAATGATTATGTCGGTGCTGTAATGGAGCTATGCCAAGGTAAGCGTGGTAACTTTATTGACATGCAATATCTTGATGAAAAGCGCGTAAGTATCGTTTATGAAATTCCACTTGCGGAAATCGTATATGATTTCTTTGACCAATTAAAATCAAGTACAAAAGGCTATGCTTCTTTTGATTATGAATTAATTGGCTACAAGCCATCCAAGCTTGTGAAGATGGATATCTTATTGAATGCTGAAAAAGTAGACGCGCTTTCCTTCATCGTTCATAGAGATTCAGCATATGAGCGTGGAAAAATAATCGTTGAAAAGCTAAAGGAAATAATTCCAAGACAGCAGTTCGAAGTGCCTATTCAAGCGGCTGTTGGTCAAAAGATCATTGCACGCTCTACCATTAAAGCAATGCGTAAGAACGTTTTAGCAAAATGTTACGGTGGAGACATTTCCCGTAAACGTAAGCTTCTTGAAAAACAAAAAGAAGGTAAAAAACGAATGAAGCAAGTTGGTTCAGTCGAAGTACCTCAAGAAGCATTCATGGCAGTATTAAAAATGGACGACAAATAGAAAAGCGGAGGTGAGCGCTTAGCGACGTACGGACTGGACTGAGCCTGTAGGAGATAAAGGAAACACGAAGAACGAAGTGATTCGATGTTGACTTATCGTACGGAGGGTGAGGGAAGTCTCGCTAGGCGCTGCGAGCCGGAGCTAGACAAGTAATAGTGGAGATACCGCAGATGTTTCTGCGGTTTTTTCACTTAGGAAGAAGTGATTTTTTTGGTACAAGCAGCATACCTTCACATCCCTTTTTGTGAACAAATTTGTCATTATTGTGATTTCAATAAAGTATTTTTAAAAGGACAACCGGTTGATGAATATCTTCACTATATGGATACTGAAATGAAAAATACAGTTGAGGCATTTCTGCCGCGGGCTTTCAAGTCGATATTTGTTGGTGGGGGAACGCCTACGGTCCTTTCCGTTAACCAACTAGAAACATTTTTAGCGAGTATTAACAAATATTTAAAGCCGCGAAGCAATTCAATCGAATTTACCTTTGAAGCAAATCCGGGGGATCTTACAGAAGATAAATTAAAACTCATGCTAGACTCCGGTGTCAATCGAATCAGTTTTGGTGTACAAACCTTCGATGATGAGCTCCTTAAAGCAATTGGTAGAACGCATCGTCGGGAAGATGTTTTCCATACGATTGAATTGGCAAAACATGTTGGTTTTAAAAACATTAGCATTGATTTAATGTATGCTCTCCCACATCAAACAATTGGAAGCTTTCAGGAATCACTAGATTTAGCTTTCTCTCTGGATGTAGAACACGTTTCCGCATATTCTCTCATTATTGAACCAAAAACAGTGTTCTATAACTTGATGAGAAAAGGAAAGCTCCTCCTACCTAGCCAAGAAAACGAGGCTAAAATGTATGAAACATTAATTGCGGAAATGGAAAGACACGGGTTCCGCCAATATGAAATCAGCAATTTTTCAAAAAATGGTTTTGAAAGTCGCCATAATCTAACATATTGGAATAATGAAGAATACTACGGAATCGGCGCTGGTGCCCATAGCTATGTGGCGGGAAAAAGAATATCAAATGCCGGACCAATCAAAAAATATATGTCAGCTATTGACGAACATGGTTTTCCGCATGTCGAAACACATTCAGTCACATTGCAAGAAAAAATGGAAGAAGAACTTTTTTTAGGTCTGCGTAAAACACAAGGAGTTTCGAGCTCCCATTTTCTCGAAAAATTTTCTGTGAGTATTTTTGATGTTTTTGCGAGCCAAATTAAAGAACAAAAAGAAAAAGGCTTGCTTGAGGAAAAGGATGGTTTTATCCGGCTGACACATAAAGGGAAATTTCTTGGAAATGAAGTTTTCCAAGCATTTTTACTTTAAATAGTATAAGTTAAATCGTTGACAATGGCATTTGTATTTGGTAATTTAATTATAGAATTAGCACTCGCTAAATCAGAGTGCTAACAGAGGTGATGTTCCTTGCTAACAGATCGTCAACTATTGATTCTTCAAGTTATAATTGATGACTTTATTAGATCTGCACAGCCAGTAGGGTCAAGAACATTGTCGAAAAAGGATGGGATTGTGTTTAGCTCAGCAACTATTCGCAATGAGATGGCAGATCTAGAAGAACTAGGATTTATCGAGAAAACTCATAGCTCATCTGGTAGAGTTCCATCCGAACAAGGTTATCGATACTATGTGGATCATTTATTATCGCCAAGCCGATTAACTTTAAAGGAAAAGCATGAGTTGAAGTCAATTTTTACAGAGAGGATATATGAACTTGAAAAAATTGTCCAAAAATCTGCACAGATATTATCTGATCTAACAAACTATACTTCAATTGTTTTAGGTCCTGCCTTTAAAGAAAATAAAGTGAAAAGGCTACAAATTGTTCCAATTAACAATGAAACAGCTGTTGCCATTATCGTAACGGATAATGGACATGTGGAAAATCGAACCATTTCATTTCCTGAGTCCATCGACCCAGGCGATATTGAAAAAATGGTCAATATTCTAAACGAGCGACTAGTTGGCGTTCCACTGACTGAATTAAGGAACAAAATTTTTAAAGAGGTTGCTTACCTTTTAAAAACAAATATTCGTAACTATGACACAGTCATTAATGTCTTGAACAAAACACTTACACTTCCAACAGAAGAAAAAATGTTTATAGGCGGAAAGACAAATATGTTAAGTCAACCGGAGTTCCATGACATTGAAAAAATTCGCTCATTGTTATCGATGATCGAAAGTGAGCATGAATTTTCAAGACTGTTACGGACTGATAAAGCGGGAATCAATATTAAAATTGGTCATGAAAACAACAATATCGCGATAAATGATTGTAGCTTAATAACAGCAACGTATTCGATTGGAAACGAACATCTTGGGTCTATCGCCATTTTAGGACCTACTAGAATGGAGTATTCACGTGTTATTACTTTGTTGCAGCATTTGAGTCAAGATTTTTCAAAGGTCCTGACAAAACTGTATCAAACAGAATAAAGTTAAAGCCTCCGGCGGATGCCACAGATTTTTTAGAGGAAGTTTTTCGAGCATAGGATCAAAGACTAAGAACGCCACTTCCTGTGGCAACGTCTTTGTGACCCACATCGTGTGGGCCTAAAAAAATCTGGGCGCAAATACGCCAAGGCGTATTTGATTAGGCAGAGGGTGATACTTCCCTCTAATACATATACTAGTTATTATGAAAAAAGACATTTCACTTTAAGGGAGGTGAGTGTATTGGCTAACGAGAATAAAGTTGTGAAAGAAGAAATTGAAGTAGAAGAAGCAAATGTAGATCATGATGTGGTAGAAACGATTGAACAGGCTGAAGCAGAATTACTAGAAGATCAAGAAAATGATGTGAATGCCGAACTTTCGAAAGCCAATGAAAAAATTGCAGAACTTGAAGCTAAGCTAGAAGAGGCAGAAAATCGCATTTTGCGTCAGGTTGCCGACTTTGAAAACTTTAAGAGACGTGCTCGCTTAGATCAAGAAACAGCTGCTACATATAGAGCTCAAAGCCTTGTGAATGATTTGTTGCCGGCTCTAGATAATTTTGAAAGAGCCCTTCAAGTCGAAGCAACAAACGAACAAGCACAATCGATTATGCAAGGTGTAGATATGGTATACCGCAGTATTTTAGATGCCCTGAATAAAGAAGGGGTAGAAGCAATTGAAGCAGTAGGAACCCAATTTGATCCAAATGTGCATCAAGCAGTTATGCAGGTAAGTGAGCCTGATGCTGAATCAAATGTGGTACTGGAAGAGTTCCAAAAAGGATATAAACTCAAAGATCGAGTATTACGACCTTCCATGGTGAAGGTAAACGAATAACGAAAAGCGCAAGGTGCGCAGCTTTCGGCGACAAGCATAAGACAAGCGCTGACAGAAGGTGCCTTTTACCTTCCGAGGCGATTGGCTTATGACCTCGAGCCGATGGGACCTGAAGCTAGACATCGGAAAAATTTAAGAGTGTTTAATTTAAGGAGGTTTTTTTATGAGTAAAATCATTGGTATAGATTTAGGTACAACAAACTCATGTGTTGCCGTTATGGAGGGTGGAGAACCGAAAGTTATTCCAAACCCAGAAGGTAACCGCACAACTCCATCTGTTGTTTCTTTTAAAAATGGGGAAAGACAAGTTGGGGAAGTAGCAAAACGTCAGGCAATCACAAACCCAAATACGATTATGTCTATCAAACGTCATATGGGAACTGATTTCAATGTAGATATAGAAGGTAAGAAATATACACCACAAGAAGTTTCTGCGATTCTTCTGCAATATTTCAAATCTTATGCGGAAGAATACCTTGGTGAAAAGGTAACAAAAGCTGTTATCACTGTTCCAGCATACTTTAATGATGCTGAACGTCAAGCAACTAAGGACGCAGGTCGAATTGCAGGTCTTGAAGTCGAACGTATCATCAACGAACCAACAGCTGCTGCTCTTGCATATGGTTTAGAAAAAACGGATGAAGACCAAACAATCCTGGTATATGACCTTGGTGGTGGAACTTTCGACGTTTCTATCCTTGAGCTAGGTGACGGAGTATTTGAAGTTAAGTCAACTGCTGGTGATAATCGTCTTGGTGGAGATGATTTTGACCAAGTCATTATTGACTATTTAGTAGATCAATTCAGAAAAGAGAATGGCATTGATCTTTCAAAAGATAAAATGGCTTTACAACGTTTAAAAGATGCTGCTGAAAAAGCGAAGAAAGATTTATCAGGTGTAACTTCTACACAAATTTCTCTTCCATTTATCACTGCAGGAGAAGCAGGACCACTTCACTTAGAAGTTAGCTTAACTCGTGCGAAATTTGATGAGCTTTCATCAGGACTTGTTGAGCGTACAATGGGACCAACTCGTCGTGCCCTTCAAGATGCTGGTCTTTCAGCGAGTGAATTAGACAAGGTAATCCTTGTTGGTGGTTCAACTCGTATTCCAGCTGTTCAAGAAGCAATTAAGAAAGAAACTGGAAAAGAACCACATAAAGGTGTTAACCCGGACGAAGTTGTTGCCTTAGGTGCGGCTATTCAAGGTGGAGTATTGACTGGTGATGTTAAAGACGTTGTTCTTTTAGACGTAACACCATTATCACTTGGTATCGAAACAATGGGTGGCGTATTTACTCGTTTAATCGACCGTAATACAACGATCCCAACAAGTAAGTCACAAACATTCTCAACTGCTGCCGATAATCAAACAGCTGTTGATATCCACGTTCTTCAAGGGGAACGTCAAATGGCAGCTGACAACAAAACGTTGGGTCGCTTCCAATTAACAGATATTCCGCCAGCACCACGTGGAGTGCCACAAATCGAAGTAACATTTGATATCGACAAAAACGGTATCGTAAATGTTCGTGCAAAAGATCTTGGTACAAACAAAGAACAAGCTATTACCATTCAATCATCTTCAGGCTTATCTGACGATGAGGTTGATCGCATGGTTCGGGAGGCTGAAGAAAATGCCGAAGCCGACAAAAAGCGTAAAGAAGAAGTAGAACTTCGCAATGAAGCAGATCAATTAGTGTTTACGACTGAAAAAACACTTAAAGATCTTGAAGGAAAAGTAGATGCAGCTGAGGTTGATAAAGCAAATGAAGCTAAAGATGCTTTAAAACAAGCGATCGAGAAAAATGATCTTGACGAAATCAAAGCGAAGAAAGATGCCCTACAAGAAATCGTTCAACAGCTTTCTGTGAAACTATATGAGCAAGCACAGCAACAAGCTCAGGGTGCGCAAGGTACTGAAGGCGCGAACCCAGGTAATAAAGACGATGATGTAGTAGACGCTGAATACGAAGAAGTAAAAGATGATAAATAGAAAAGCGAAGGCGCCATGCCCAGAAACTAGAAAACTGGCCGACTAAGAGGTTTAGTTTGCCTCTGCCGGAGGAGTTGAAGTTTCTCGAGTTTCTAGGCGCTTGAGCTAGACATAATAAGAATTAAATGGTAAAAAAGTCGAAGTCAGGCATGTCTTGGCTTTGACTTTTTTTGATTATAAAGAGTTCAAGAAATTAGACAATTACGAACACTAGTGCACTAGATAAGTATTATTGTCTTTTACCAAAAATAAATGATAAAATATTCTTTATGTGAATGATGCGGGAGTGGATTTAATGAGTAAAAGAGATTATTATGAGGTACTCGGGGTTTCGAAAAGTGCTGGGAAAGATGAAATAAAAAAGGCGTATCGAAAATTATCTAAAAAATATCACCCTGATATCAATAAAGAAGCTGATGCAGATGATAAGTTTAAAGAAATTACAGAAGCATATGAAGCTTTAACAGACGATAACAAACGTGCCCATTATGACCAATTCGGCCATACAGATCCAAACCAAGGATTTGGTGGTTTTGGTGGGGGTTCTGATTTTGGCGGCGGTTTTGGTTTTGAAGATATCTTTAGTTCTATCTTTGGTGGTGGAACAAGACGAAGGGACCCAAATGCACCGCGACAAGGCGCAGATTTACAATACACAATGACCTTAGAGTTTGAAGAAGCTGTATTTGGAAAAGAAACAGACATCGAAATTCCAAGAGAAGAAGAATGTTCAACATGTCATGGCTCAGGTGCAAAACCAGGAACATCACCAGAACAATGTTCACATTGTGGCGGTTCGGGTCAAATCAACGTTGAACAGAACACTGCATTTGGAAGAATCGTGAATAGACGAGTTTGTCATCACTGTAGTGGAACTGGTAAATACATTAAAGATAAGTGTTCAACCTGTGGCGGCGCTGGTAAAGTGAAAAAACGCAAGAAAATCCATGTGAAAATTCCAGCGGGTATCGATGATGGTCAACAACTTCGCGTATCCGGACAAGGTGAACCAGGTGTAAATGGTGGACCTTCAGGTGATTTATATGTGGTGTTCCATGTTCGTTCCCATGAATTTTTCGAACGTGATGGAGATGATATCTACTGTGAAATGCCACTGACCTTTGCTCAAGCTGCATTAGGTGATGAAGTTGAGGTGCCTACCTTACACGGAAAGGTCAAATTAAAAATACCTGCTGGTACTCAAACAGGAACAAAATTCCGTCTTCGCGGTAAGGGTGTTCCGAATGTACGCGGATATGGTCAGGGAGACCAGCATATTCACGTTCGTGTCATTACCCCAACAAAGCTTACAGAAAAGCAAAAACAATTGCTTCGTGAGTTTACAGAAATAGGCGGGAATGGGGCACCTGATGAACAGCACGATAATTTTTTCGCAAAAGTAAAACGAGCATTTAAAGGCGAGTAATACGAAATGTGGAAGCGCCTTGCTACGAAATGGATTGGAGTTGGTAGATATGAAATGGTCTGAAATTAGCATTCATACAACACAGGAGGCAGTGGAGCCAGTATCGAATATCCTTCATGAAGCAGGTGCAAGCGGTGTTGTTATAGAAGATCCATTCGACCTGACAAAGGAACGAGAAAATGTGTTTGGTGAGATCTACCAACTTAATCCAGATGATTATCCTGATGAAGGTGTCATTGTGAAAGCATACCTCCCGGTCACTAGCTTTTTAGGAGAAACGGTTGACGAAATAAAAGAAGCCATTAACAACCTTTTGCTTTTTGATATTGATTTGGGCCATAATAATATCACCATTAGTGAAGTTCATGAGGAAGAATGGGCTACAGCATGGAAAAAATATTATCACCCAGTAAAAATCTCGGAGAAATTTACCATCGTGCCGACATGGGAAATGTATGAGCCTGTTAATAGTGATGAATTAATTATCGAGCTAGATCCTGGAATGGCATTTGGAACAGGAACACATCCTACAACTGTCATGAGTATTCAAGCCCTAGAACGTACAGTTAAACAAGGCGATACAATTATCGATGTCGGGACTGGTTCTGGTGTACTAAGCATCGCTGCAGCAATGCTTGGAGCAGGTTCAATTAAGGCCCTTGATTTGGATACGGTAGCCGTTGATAGTGCAAAACTTAATATAAAATTGAACAAAGTACATGAAGTAGTTACTGTCTCTCAAAATAATCTGCTTGATGATATCGAAGGTCCCGTGGATCTCATTGTGGCGAATATCCTTGCTGAAATCATTGTCCGGTTTACAGACGAAGCAGCCAAAATTCTAAAACCAAATGGAGCATTCATTGTAGCTGGTATCATTAATACGAAAAAACAAGATGTGAAGGACAGTCTAGAAGCGTCAGGCTTTACAATTGAGGAAGTGCTAGTCATGGAAGATTGGGTATCAATGATTGCTAGAAAGAAAAGCGAATAAATATGTGTTCAAAAAGGAGGGTAAAAAGGACCGCGTAGACAAGAACGCCACGTCCTGTGGCATTGTCGACACTAGCACATCCTGTGCGTCGAAATTTCAAGGCGGCGAAGCTTTGAGTACCGGAGCGTATGCAGTTAATACGTGAGGAACGGAGAAGCAAGCCAACGAAGAAATTCGATGTGTCATTTTCGGCCGACTTTTTGAACATCCTCTAAGGTGGAAAAATAAATGCAGCGATATTTCGTCGACCATATGAGCGAAACTGGGGCCACAATTACGGGTGAAGATATTCATCATATAACACGAGTCATGAGAATGTCAGTTGGAGACACCATTTATTGTTGCTATACTGGAAAAGTAGCACTTTGTGCAATTACTGAAATTACCAATGATGTGATTTTGGCAAATGTTGTAGAATGGGTAGAGAACTCGAATGAGCTTCCCATTAAGGTATGTATTGCAAGCGGATTGCCAAAAGGGGACAAGCTTGAATATGTCATTCAAAAAGGGACTGAGCTTGGGGCATCTGAGTTTGTCCCTTTTGTTGCGGCTCGTTCAATTGTCAAATGGGATGAGAAAAAAGGAAAAAAAAAGGTAGAGCGTTGGGGGAAAATTGCCAAGGAAGCGGCGGAGCAATCACACCGTGCAATGGTTCCTGAAGTTTGTAATCCTTTGTCTTTTAAAGAGTTATTGTCTTTTAGCGGGTCCTTTACTTACCAGGTAGTAGCTTATGAAGAGGATGCAAAGCGCGGTGAAAGCTCAAATCTAGCTCGTGTATTTTCCCAATTAAAACACGGAGAATCCCTTTTTGTTGTGATTGGACCTGAGGGTGGTCTAACCGAAAAAGAGGTATCAACTTTGATAGAGAATGGATTTATATCCTGCAGCTTTGGTCCAAGAATTTTACGAACTGAGACAGCACCATTGTATGTTTTATCAGCTTTATCATATTATTTTGAATTAGCGAGGTGACTATAATGTCATTGGTTGCATTCCATACATTAGGATGTAAGGTCAATCATTATGAAACAGAAGCAATTTGGCAGCTATTTAAAGAAAATGGGTATGAACGTACCGAATTTGAAAGTACTGCTGATGTGTATGTTATTAATACTTGTACTGTTACAAACACAGGCGATAAAAAGAGTCGGCAGGTCATCCGAAGGGCAATCCGTAAGAACCCGGATGCTGTTATTTGTGTTACAGGCTGTTATGCGCAAACATCACCAGCCGAAATCATGGCTATCCCTGGTGTTGATATTGTTGTAGGAACGCAGGATCGAAAGAAAATGCTTGATTATATCGGGCAATACAAAGAAGAGCGCAGTCCCATTAATGGCGTAGGTAATATTATGAAAACACGTGTATATGAAGAACTCGATGTGCCTTCATTTACAGACCGTACACGTGCTTCATTAAAAATACAAGAGGGATGTAACAATTTCTGTACCTTCTGTATTATTCCATGGGCACGTGGTTTAATGCGTTCTCGTGATCCGGAAGAGGTTATTAAACAAGCGCAACAGCTTGTAAATGCAGGATATAAAGAGATTGTCTTAACCGGTATTCATACAGGCGGATATGGTGAGGATATGAAGGATTACAATCTAGCATCTCTTTTACGTGACCTTGAATCTAAGGTAATTGGTCTTAAAAGAATTCGTATTTCTTCGATAGAGGCTAGCCAAATTACCGATGAAATTATTGAAGTACTTGATCAATCAACTAAAGTAGTGCGACATCTGCACGTTCCATTACAGTCCGGCTCAAACACAGTGTTAAAACGTATGAGACGTAAATACACAATGGAATTCTTTGCTGAGCGTTTAACAAAACTGCGTCAAGCATTACCTGGATTAGCGTTAACGTCTGATGTTATTGTTGGTTTTCCTGGTGAGACAGAAGAGGAGTTTATGGAGACGTATAATTTTATAAAAGAACATAGGTTCTCTGAATTGCATGTTTTCCCATACTCTAAGCGTACTGGTACACCAGCAGCAAGAATGGAAGACCAAGTTGATGAAGAAGTGAAAAATGAGCGTGTACACCGTCTAATTTCACTATCAGACCAATTAGCGAAGGAATATGCATCTACTTACGAAGGTGAAGTATTAGAGGTTATTCCTGAGGAGCTCGATAAGGACAATCCAACAAGTGGTCTATATATTGGTTATACTGACAATTATCTAAAAGTGAAATTCGATGCAACCGAAGATATGATTGGTAAAATTGTGAAAGTAAAAATTACTAAAGCTGGTTACCCATATAACGAGGGGCAATTTGTAAAAGTCGAAGAAGACCTTCGGATTGAAGCGGATGAAGCCAGAACTACGGCATAAAATAAAATGGAAAGAAGTTAATCATCTGATTAGCTTCTTTTTTTTATCGCATACTATAGGAATGCTAGTCAACTTATAATAACAATGATATGATATTAGAGGTACGTACAACTAAAAAGTCAAAGGAGAAATACATAATGACGAATATTGCCAAAATGATTGATCATACAGCATTAAAAGCAGATACAACAAAAGAGCAAATTGTAACACTTTGTGCTGAGGCGAAGGAATATGGATTTATGTCTGTTTGTGTGAATCCAACCTGGGTAGAAACTGCGGCAAGCCTATTAAAGGATTCTGAGGTGAAGGTTTGTACTGTTATTGGCTTTCCATTAGGTGCTAGTACTTCGGAAACGAAAGCATTTGAAACAAAGGATGCCATTGATAAAGGGGCAACTGAAGTGGATATGGTCATCAATATCGGTGCCCTTAAGGATAAGAATGACGAATTAGTTGAAAAAGACATTCGAGCTGTTGTGGATGCAGCAAAAGGCAAAGCACTTACAAAGGTTATTATTGAAACTTGTCTATTAACTGACGAGGAAAAAGTATTAGCATGTGAGCTTTCCGTAAAAGCTGGGGCAGATTTTGTGAAAACTTCTACTGGCTTCGGGGCCGGAGGAGCAACTGTGGAAGACATTCGTTTAATGCGTAAAACAGTCGGACCGGATATCGGAGTAAAAGCATCTGGCGGTGTTCGTGATGTAAAAGGCACACAAGATATGATTGAAGCGGGAGCAACAAGGATTGGTGCAAGCACTGGAGTTGCAATTGTCAATGGTTTAACAGGATCATCTGATTACTAAAAATGACTGGGGCTGGCCGAATTGGCCAGCTTTCCTTATGCTCGATGCACCTTCATGATAAAATTCGTCAACACTCCAACAAAGGGTAAAAACAGCAGGGAAGTAAGAACATTAAATATCAAACTAACATGGGCAATTTGAACATCGGGATGGGCTGTGAGCAGTATCGCGATTTGACCTAGTACATTTATTAACGGAAAAAACAAAATCACACCGATCACATTGACCCAAATATGGGCATATGCAGCTAGCTTTGCTTCATGTTTACTCCCAATACTCGCAATAAAAGCAGTAATACATGTTCCGATATTAGCTCCTAGTAAAACGGCAATACCTGCATTTAAAGTTAGTAGTTGTTCATTCATAAAGCCCATAATGATTCCGGTTGTAGCAGTACTAGATTGAATAATCGAGGTCAAAATAGTCCCAACACCTACCCCGAAAAGGTCGCTTTCATTCGTATGCTTGAAAAAAGTATGAATGGACGGAAATTGCGAGATTGGGCTAGCAAGCTGCTCAAATCCATTCATCGCCACAAACATGCATCCCAATCCAAATAAAAAGGCACCAAAGCTAAACACCTGTTGATTTTTAATAAACAAACATAAAAATCCTAAAATTAAGATCGGAACAATCCATTCGAAAATATCAAAGGTTATCATTTCCGCAGTAAAGGTTGTTCCAATATTGGTACCAAGAATGATTCCAATGGATTGTTTAAAGGTTAAATATCCTGTCGCAATTAACCCGACAACAAGAACCATAACAGCGGAGCTGCTGTGGATGATTGCGGTAATGATCATTCCAGTTACTAATCCCTTTATCGGGTTATTAGTAAATCGAATCAGCCAAACCTTTAATTTATCCCCGGTAAGATTATAAAGGCCTGTCCTCATCACAGTCATACCAAAAAGAAAAATCGCAATAAATACAGCAAATAATGAAATAAGTTCAATCATGCAATCTCACCCCTATCACATTGTATGGACAAGGATTCGTGAAAATGACTACTTCAACTTTTAAAATGATTACATGTCCCAATTTATTTGAGTTGCTGCACAGGCAGTAAAAAAAGAGGATTTTACAGGAATAACAGTAAAAATAATCTCAAAACTAGTAGGGAAAACGTGGTTTCTAGTGATTCTAATGTGAATTACAGTTGACCAAAAATCATGCATATATTATAATTGCAAAGTACATGTTTTTGTTTCGACGATATTTTTCGATCGATACTAAGAGAATGTTATAGAACATGTGTCTTAATTAGAGTTAGTGGTTGTTTTCGGAGGGAGGGAATTAGAATGTCAAAAACGGTCGTTCGTAAAAACGAATCGCTTGAAGATGCTCTTCGCCGCTTCAAACGTACTGTGTCTAAGTCAGGTACAATTCAAGAGGCTAGAAAGCGCGAATTCTATGAAAAGCCTAGCGTAAAGCGTAAGAAGAAGTCTGAAGCTGCTAGAAAGCGTAAATTCTAAAAGAGGGTGTAGTTTTATGAGTCTTCTCGAGCGTTTAAATAATGATATGAAAACAGCGATGAAGAATAAAGAGAAAGATAAGCTATCTGTAATTCGAATGGTGAAGGCTGCCCTTCAAAATGAGGGCATTAAGCTGGGTACCAGTGAACTACCAGAAGAAACAGAACTAACTGTTCTTACTCGTGAATTAAAACAACGAAAAGATTCCCTCCGCGAATTTAGTAACGCTGGTCGTGAAGATCTTGTTAATAAAATTCAAACTGAAATTGAGATATTAGAGGTATACCTTCCAGAACAATTATCTGAAGAGGATCTTGTTGAGATTGTGAAAGAAACAGTACAAGAGGTCAATGCTTCTTCAAAGGCTGACATGGGCAAAGTGATGGCTGCTATCATGCCAAAGGTTAAAGGCAAAGCTGATGGCGGTCTCGTAAACAAACTTGTTCAGCAGCAATTATCTTAACAAAAGCACCTTACATCGCGTAAGGTGTTTTTTCTTTATAATCCTCAAATACATACTAAGGCAGGAATTACCACTAAAAAGATTGTATAAAAGCAATCAAAAATGAAACCAGGTACGCACTTCAAACGTATTACATACTATCGAGACGAAAAATTGAAAGAGAGAGGGGGGAAATGCGATTTGAAAAAATGGAGAATTCTTTTATTCCTTTCCATTATTCTCTTGCCGCTAATCCTCACACTAACGCCAAATAAGAGCTATAGTGCTACAGACCAAGTGGTGTATATCATTCCGTTAGAAGAAACAGTCGAAAAAGGATTAAGTGCTTTTATCGATCGTTCGATGACCGATGCTGAGAATAAAGGAGCAGACGTCATCATTTTTGAAATCGATACCCCTGGTGGGGCGGTCGATGCAGCAACAAAAATCGGTAAACGAATCCAGGAATCCACCATTCCTACAGTTGCCTATATCAATAACGATGCCATCTCAGCAGGTGCTTTTATCGCATTAAATGCAGATCAGATCTATATGTCTGATAATGGCAGAATGGGTGCAGCTGGCATCATTGACCAAGCAGGGAATACAGCAGATGAAAAAGCTGTGTCCTACTGGTTGTCGGCAATGAAAGGTGCGGCAGAAAACAATGGACGTAATCCAATTTACGCTTTAGCAATGGCAGATAAAGAGATTGACCTTCCTGAGCTAGGTGCAGAAAAAGGAAAATTCCTTACCTTAACTGCCAAGCAGGCCCTTTCAGTTAATTATGCTGAAGGGATTGTACACAATAGAGCTGATTTATTAAAAACACTAGGTTATGAAAAGGCAGCTATTGATGAAGCAGAAGTGAGTCTTGCTGAAAAAATTGCACGCTTTATTACAAATCCAATTGTTGTTTCGATATTATTAACAATCGGAAGCTTAGGATTAGTTGTTGAATTATACTCTCCTGGTTTCGGTATTCCTGGTATAATGGGAATATCAGCACTATTGCTCTTTTTTTATGGGCATTTAGTTGCCGGACTAGCTGGCATGGAATCCATTATCCTTTTTGTAATAGGAATTGTATTAGTTTTACTGGAGTTTGTTTTGCCTGGGGGGATTGTAGGTTTGATAGGATTAGGGGCTATTTTAACGAGCTTTTTCTTGGCGGGAAGCAGTATGATGGTAATTGGTATTTCACTTTTAGTCGCATTAGTAGCAACGATTGTAGTATCAATCATTTTAGCGAAAATATTCGGCAAGAAACTACATGTATTTAAAAAGATTATCCTCTTCGATTCTACCAATACCGAAAGCGGGTATGTGTCAAATAACAATCGAGAAGATTTAATTGGAAAACAAGGGATTGCCTTAACAACATTAAGACCTTCTGGTACTGCCGTTATTAATGATGAAAGACTAGATGTTGTCACACAAGGGAATTACATTGAGGAAAACACGAAAGTGGAAGTAATCAAAACAGAAGGTTCTCGAATTGTTGTTCGAGAAGTTCTGAAATGATAAAGTGAAACTTCATTCAGTGGGGGTTTACTTCATCCCCCACTGAATGTTAGTTGAACCAATCGGGCTTTTACTGGCAGTTGATCCCCGAAGTGGGATCATACTGCCAGTTAATGCTGGATAAATAAAAACAAGCAGGAGGAAAAATAGAATGCCAACAGGTATGATTACAATTCTAATTTTAGTTGCACTCGGTATTATTTTATTGGCTGTACTCTTTACATTTGTGCCAGTTGCACTATGGATTTCGGCGCTTGCCGCTGGTGTCCGTGTAAGTATTTTCACATTAATTGGGATGAGGCTGCGTCGGGTTATCCCTGGCCGGGTCATTATCCCGTTAATTAAGGCTCAAAAAGCAGGTTTAAATCTTAATACAAACCAATTGGAGAGTCACTATTTAGCAGGTGGTAATGTTGACCGAGTTGTAAATGCACTAATTGCTGCACAACGTGCGAACATTGAATTAACCTTTGAAAGAGCAGCTGCAATCGATTTAGCTGGTCGTGACGTGTTAGAAGCCGTACAAATGAGTGTTAACCCTAAGGTTATCGAAACACCATTTATTTCGGGTGTGGCAATGGATGGTATTGAAGTAAAAGCGAAAGCTCGTATCACAGTTCGGGCTAATATCGAACGCTTAGTCGGGGGTGCGGGAGAAGAAACGGTTATTGCCCGTGTAGGTGAAGGGATTGTAAGTACAATTGGTTCTCAAAATGACCATAAAAAAGTTCTTGAAAACCCTGATATGATTTCAAAAACTGTTTTAGCAAAAGGACTTGATGCAGGTACTGCATTCGAAATCCTTTCCATTGATATTGCGGACCTTGATATCGGTAAAAATATTGGTGCCGTACTTCAAACAGACCAAGCGGAAGCGGACAAGAAAATCGCTCAAGCGAAGGCTGAAGAACGCCGTGCAATGGCGGTTGCAAGTGAACAAGAAATGCGCGCTAAAGTAGAGGAAATGAAAGCGAAGGTTGTGGAAGCCGAGGCTGAGGTTCCATTAGCAATGGCAGAAGCATTACGTTCTGGTAACCTTGGAGTACTGGACTATACAAACCTTAAAAATATCATGGCTGACACTGATATGAGAGATTCAATTGGCAAAAGCACAAAAGATCATGACGAAGATCATAGATAAACCTCAAAACATGAAAGGAGGTTTAAAGTATGGATTTACAAAGGATTATTGACTTGATTATGTCTAATCCCTGGATTCTAATTATCGTCATCGGATTTTTTATTAATTCGTTTAAACGATTTAACAGTGGTGAAAAAGAGCCAACAACTCAAATCCCATTGCCGAAACAGTTCAATCCGTTCGATCAAGATCCAAAACCTGAAAAAAAGGATTATCCGGTCGAAACGAAGTATGAGTATGATGAATTCGAAGCTAAAGAAGTTTCTACTTCCCAGGCTCCAAATACGTTCATTGAACGATACCAAGAGCTTCAACAACAGGGAACCTATAGTGAAACAAAAAGCAAGGGCGAAGAGCCAGCCATTACGGTTCAGAAGCCGGAAACAGCGGAACATATGGCAGTCAAAAGCTACTCGAAAAACAAAGTTGTCGAAGGGATTATATGGTCTGAAATTCTTGGTCCACCAAGAGCAAAAAGACCATACCAACTCCGCCGATAAAATTTTATATTGTTCTATGACCCCCTTTTCACTCATAAATATGAGATGAAAGGGGGTTCTTTGTTATGCCTAAAAACCTAGGACAACGCATGAAAAGATGGATCACAAACAAGATGGAACTTCCTGCTGACGTCATGATGGATCTTCCGAGAATAACCATGATTGGACAATTACATATTTACATAGAGAATCATCGAGGTTTATTAACCTTTTCAGATAAAGAGGTACGACTATTACTGAAACAAGGACAACTACTGATAAAGGGGAAAGCATTTGTGATTAAAACAATTTTACCTGAGGAAATCATGCTCGAAGGAAAAATTGAACATGTGCAATATATTGAGAATTGATTTTACCTTTATTCAGCATGGCTGAATAAAGGAAAGCCTCCGGCGGATGCCACGATTTTTTAGAGGATCAGTAAGATTAAAGACTAAGTACGCCACATCCTGTGGCAACGTCTTTATGACCCACTTCCTGTGGGCCTAAAAATCGGGCGCAAATATGCCAAGGCGAATTTGATTAGGGGGGGCATGCATAGCATGAAAAATCATTGGATGCATTTTTTTAGCGGAAGTGTCAAGGTAGTTATTTCAGGAAAAGGCACGGAGAGATTCATAAATGAGTGTATAAGGCAAGGGATTGTTGTGTGGGAAGTAAAGAAGCCGGGTACCCATGCCCTGAGCTTTTCGATGTATTTAAAGGATATAAAAAAAATTCGACGGGTTGTCCGTAAAAATGACTGTAAACTTCGTTTCATTGGAAAAAAAGGCCTGCCATTCCTCATTCGAAAGGCATTATACAATAGTGGATTTTTAATAGGAGCTATTTCCTTTTTTATCATTGTTACGTTACTATCCAATATGGTTTGGAACATAAAGGTGGAAGGGGCCAAACCAGAAACAGAGCACCGCATTATTCAGGAATTGAAAAAGCTTGGAGTCGAAAAAGGCAAGCTGCAATTCTTTATTGAAGATAATGAATCACTGCAAAGGCATCTGGAAGACGCCATAAACGATATTACATGGATTGGTGTGGAATTAAATGGGACGACCTATCAATTTGAGGTTGTTGAAAAGAATCAGCCAGAGCCTCCAGAACAGTTTAGTCCGCGAAATCTTGTTGCCAATAAAAAAGCAATTATCAAGAAACTAATTGTAGAAGAAGGTAAGCCTGAAGTAGCTGTAAATGATTTTGTCCAAAAAGGTGAACTTTTAGTTACAGGTAAAATTGGGAAAGAGGGCGAGGAAATATACGTACCTGCACGTGGAAAAATTTTTGGTGAAACTTGGTACAAGTCTGAGGTAACGGTAAAATTTACAACGAAATTTGATGTATTAACTGGGGAAAATAATAAAAAACACTATATCTCTTTCGGAGATTTACGTATTCCTATTTGGGGTTTTGGAAAGATTGAATATAAGGAGTATCAAACAGATTTGGATGAAAGACATATCAAATTCTTTAATTGGGAACTTCCAATTGCTTATGAAAAAGAGACAATTAGAGAAAGTGAAAAAATCATCAGAAAATATACAACTAATGAGGCTATCGAAGAAGCAAAGAGAATTGGAAGGAATACTTTAGAACAAGAATTAGATAGCGATGCTGAGATTATAGAAGAAAAAGTTTTGCGTCAATCTAGTAACAATGGTAAAGTAATATTGGAAATAAAATATAATGTTATTGAGAATATCGTCACTACGATACCATTAGTTCAAGGAGACTAAAGGATGTCAGAAGATTTAGTAATGAGCAAACATCAACTAGAAAATCCAAACGAGGCAATTGTTTTATTTGGAAACAATGACCTTCATCTAAAAAGGATTGAAGAAGAATTAAATGTTTCGATCATCACAAGAGGTGAGGCTGTCCATGTTTCAGGAGACCTAACAAATGTACAGCTTGTTGAGGAAGTTTTTGAAAAACTTCTTGGAGTGATACGAAAAGGAATACAAGTAAGTGAACGTGATGTTATTTACTGTATTCAAATGGCGAAAAACGGAAAATTGGATTCTTTTGAAGAATTATATGACGAAGAAATTACAAAAACAGCAAAAGGAAAATCCATTCGTGTGAAAACCCACGGACAACGCCAATATGTGGCTGCCATCAAACAGCATGATTTGGTATTTGGAATTGGACCAGCAGGTACCGGAAAGACATATTTGGCAGTGGTTATGGCTGTAAATGCTTTGAAAAATGGGCAGGTCAAACGAATTGTTCTAACTCGTCCGGCTGTTGAAGCAGGTGAGAGCCTTGGGTTTTTACCAGGAGATTTAAAAGAAAAGGTTGATCCATACTTACGTCCTTTATATGATGGATTACACGATGTGCTAGGTGCTGAGCATACAGAACGTTTAATGGAACGAGGCATAATTGAAATTGCCCCATTAGCCTATATGAGAGGGCGTACACTTGACGATGCATTCGTCATTTTAGATGAAGCGCAAAATACAACATTGGCCCAAATGAAGATGTTTTTGACACGACTTGGTTTTGGCTCTAAAATGGTCATAACTGGAGATATCTCGCAAATCGATTTACCTAAAGGGATAAAATCAGGCTTACATGAAGTAAGAAATATCCTGAAGGATGTATATGGGTCTGCGTTTATCTACTTGGAACAGTCTGATGTTGTACGTCACCCTCTTGTGGCACGTATTATTGAAGCGTATGAAAAGGCTGAAGCTGAACAGAAGTAAAAGACCCATATGTAATGGGTCTTTTTTATCATTAAAGGAACTGGTAAAATAAACCTTAGAAAAGGAGGTTCAAGAAATGAGGAAAACGACAAAGCTTACCAATAGGTTGTCCGTTATTAAAAGTAATCAATCCCTACATATATTGATTTATATCCTCCTTGCAGGAATCATGTTTTTAGTTATGTATAGTAATGTCAAACCCGAAGTTTTGCAAATAGAGGTTTTGCATCCATCTGAACAGACAATCCGTTCGCCATTAACAATTGAAGATAAAATCGCTACCAAGGGAAAACAAGATGCAGTAGCAAAAGAAGTTGATGATGTTTTCACACTCAAATCTGAATATGCAGATAATCAAGTGGATCTTGCCATTTCTATTTTTGACTCAATTGAAGAAACAAACAATGAAGCTTTAGATATGTATAATGCGAAGATAAAAGAATGGGAAAGCCTTACGGAAGAAGATCGAGGGGAAGAACCCAAATCATTGACAGCTTCAGAAAAATTACAGATGTTAAAGACGAAGTTGCCGCAGGATTTAACAAATCGCATCCCGGATGATGTCTTTACAGCTTTATTAACGGCTACTCGTGATCAATTATCCCGTGCAAAGGATGCGGTAATTACAGCTGTAAATAATGTCATGAACACTAGAATTCCTTCATCAGAGGTAGAAAGTGCAAAAAATAAAGTAGTCGAGGAATTACGATACTCCAGTGTTGATACATCACTACGAGAGCCGATGCGTGAAATGGCGCGTTTTGCAGTCGTTCAAAACGTCTATTATGATGTTGAGGCCACTGAAGAAAAACGCCAACAAGCGATTGAAGTGGTGGAACCTGTAAAAATACTTCAAGGTCAAATTATCGTGGAAGAAGGACAATTAATCACAAGGGATATTTATCGTCAACTAGAGCTTTTAGGTATGACTAGCACCAATAACCCAATTCAGCCATTCATCGGCTTAGCGTTAATTATTGTGTTAGTCATCGCGGTACTTGTCTATCATTTTCATAATGAGATGATTCCTGCCGATCGCCATCGGAATATTTATTTATCCATTTTTGCGATTATCTTTACTATTACCATTCTATTAATGAAAGGTATAAGTTTATTCCAACAAATTGATTATTCCGATATAGGATATATTGTTCCCGTGGCCATGGGCGCCATGTTAATCAAACTATTGATTAATGAAAAAGTTGCCATTCTTTCAAGCATGATTTTTGCCGTTTGTGGAAGTCTTATCTTTAACGAGGGTGTTACAGGTACACTCAATTTCACAGCGGGAATTTATTTCTTGTTTGCTTGTTTAGCGGGTGTGTTGTTTTTAAGTAAGCATAATCGTAGAGGGAAAATTCTTCAAGCTGGGCTTTTTGTGGCGTTGATAAATATTATCGTGATATTTTCAATCATGTTATTACAAAATGGCAGTTATTCGAGCTTAGATTATGGGTCATCTATTATTATGGCAGTTTTATCGGGTGTTATAGCAGCTGTTCTAACAATAGGTTTATTGCCATTCTTTGAGGCAGGCTTTAATATTCTTTCGACTATGAAGTTAATTGAGTTATCTAACCCAAATCATCCGTTATTACGTAAAATTTTAACGGAAGCACCTGGTACTTATCATCATAGTGTTATGGTTGCAAATTTATCAGAGTCTGCATGTGAAGCAATTGGGGCGAATGGATTATTAGCTAGAGTGTCATCGTATTATCATGATATTGGAAAAACGAAAAGACCGCATTTCTTTATTGAAAATCAGATGAATATTGAAAATCCACATGATAAAATTGCACCGCAGCTTAGTAAAACGATTATTACAGCACATGCTACAGATGGCGCTGAAACGTTGAGGAAATATAAAATGCCTAAAGAAATTGTCGACATTGCCGAGCAGCATCATGGGACAACACTGTTAAAATATTTTTATCATAAAGCGAAGCAACAAAGTGATCGAGAAATCCTTGAATCTGATTTCAGATATGTCGGACCTAAGGCACAAACAAAAGAGGCTTCAGTCATTGGAATTGCGGATAGTGTTGAAGCAGCGGTACGTTCGCTCTCAAGTCCAACCCCGCAAAAAATCGAGTCACTGGTTAATAGTATCATTGCCGACCGCTTACAGGATGGGCAATTTGATGAATGTGATATAACGCTGAAAGAGCTTGATATCGTTGCAAAAACTCTTTGTGAATCATTAAAGGGTATCTTCCATTCAAGGATTGAATACCCTGCGGAGGCTACAAAACAGAAGGTGAAGGAAGCATGAGATTAGAAATTGATTTTAATGATGAAATTGGTGAAGTAAAAGAAGAAGAATGTACATTGGTTCAGCAACTACTTTTTATAGCTGCTGAACAAGAAGGCGTTAAAGAAGGGACAGAGGTTTCGATCACATTTGTTGATAATGACCGGATTCAAGAAATTAATCGGGAATATCGCGATAAAGATCAACCAACTGATGTTATTTCCTTTGCTTTGGAAGAAATGGGCGAAGGAGAGATCGTGATTATTAGTGAAGACATACCAAAGCTATTAGGTGATATTATTATTTCAATCCCTAAGGCAAGGGAGCAGGCCAAGGATTATGGTCATTCCTTCGCTCGGGAATTAGGTTTCCTTGCAGTCCATGGTTTCTTGCATTTACTTGGCTATGACCATATGACACAAGAGGATGAGGAAAAAATGTTTTCAAGACAAAAGGAAATCTTAGAGGCCTATGGACTTGAAAGATAAGCAAAAAAGTAAATGGACGGGCTTAATCAAAAGCTTTTCGTATGCTTTACAAGGCCTGCGAGGAGCATTTTCTTCGGAACGCAATTTACAGATACACTTTTTGTTTTCGATAATTGCCGTGATTTGCGGATTCTTTTTTCAAATTACAAAAGTGGAATGGATGGTTATTTTTCTTTTAATTGGCGGAATGTTTTCTTTAGAATTGGTGAACACGGCAGTTGAAAAGGTGGTGGATTTAGTTACCAGTGAATTTCATCCCTTGGCAAAGAAAGCTAAAGATATTTCGGCTGGAGCTGTCCTCATTTATGCGATCATATCTGTTATAGTGGGACTGATTATTTTTCTGCCTTACTTAGCTAGATTAGTTTAGAGAAAATTCTTACAATTGTGTAACAATTGATTCAAACCCATGCATTAATCAAGATTTTTAGGTAAAATAAAAATACACTTCCGTACTAAGATACGCAGAAAGGAAGAAATAATGGTGAAAACACAGGAACTAATCAACGAAGCGAAAAAAGCAAGAGAACTAGCATATGTTCCATATTCGAGCTTTAAGGTAGGAGCTGCCCTGCTAACGAAGGATGGTAAAGTGTACCATGGCTGTAATATTGAAAATGCTGCATATAGTGTAACTAATTGTGCAGAAAGAACTGCCCTTTTTAAAGCAGTGTCTGAAGGTGATAAGGAGTTTGCAGCAATTGCTGTAGTTGCAGACACAGACCGGCCAGTGCCGCCATGTGGCGCGTGTCGTCAAGTCATTTCAGAGCTATGTCAGTCTGATACGATGGTTTATTTATCAAATCTAAAAGGCGATATACAAGAGATTACAATAGCTGAATTACTGCCAGGAGCTTTTACACCGGAGGATTTAAATGGAAAATAAGGTTGGATACAAATCAGGATTTGTTTCGATTATTGGACGGCCAAATGTTGGAAAGTCCACTTTTTTAAATCATGTGATCGGACAAAAAATTGCGATTATGAGTGATAAACCTCAAACGACACGAAACAAGGTGCAAGGGGTCTTTACAGAAGAAAATTCTCAAATTATTTTTATTGATACACCCGGGATCCATAAACCAAAGCATAAGCTTGGCGATTTTATGATGAAGGTTGCCCAGAATACACTCAAGGAAGTTGATATAGTCCTATTTATGATAAATGCCGAAGAGGGCTATGGTCGCGGTGATGAGTTCATCATTGAAAGACTAAAAAATATTCAGACACCAGTTTTTCTTGTTGTTAATAAGATAGACCAAATACACCCCGATCGATTATTTGAATTAATTGAGAAGTATAGAGGTCTCTATTCTTTTAAGGAAATTGTTCCGATTTCAGCACTGCAGGGTACGAATACCCCAACATTAGTTGAACAAATCAAAAAATATTTACCGGAGGGACCTCAATACTATCCTTCTGATCAGGTAACAGACCATCCGGAACGATTTATTATCACTGAATTAATTCGCGAAAAAGTGCTTCACCTTACTAGAGAGGAAATACCACATTCAATTGCAGTTGTCATGGATTCACTCGAAAGAAGAGAAAGTGGCAATACTGTCTATGTTGGTGCTACTATAATTGTTGAACGCAATTCGCAAAAAGGAATTGTGATCGGAAAACAAGGAAGCATGCTTAAAGAGGTTGGGAAGCGAGCAAGGGCAGATATTGAAGCATTGCTTGGATCGAAGGTATTCTTAGAGCTATGGGTTAAGGTTCAAAAGGACTGGCGTAACAAATCGTCCCAGCTTCGTGACTATGGATTTAGAGAAGACGAATATTAACCTAAAAGCTTAATGTGCCCGCATTCGGCGACAAGCACAAGAAAAGCCTGACAGAAGGCGCTTTTGCCTTCAGAAACGATTGGCTTGTGACCTCGAGCCGATGGCACCTTGAGCTAGATATCAAAAACTATGTTAAACACTAATTTTTGTTAAAAAGAAAAAATACACGGATTAGCAAAATTTATGTAACATGTTTTTTAGGATTTTCGGTCAAGATATTCTTACAAGTGAATGAAATTGGAGTAGTCTTTGCTAGTTTAAATAACAGAAAGGTGGGGTTACTATGTTAGATTTTACCTGGAAGGTGTTTAGTCAAACAGGTAATGTTGATACGTATCTTCTTTTTAAGGAAATGGAACAAGAGAAGAGTGACAGACCCGAATTACAGAGTGAGGAGCTAGCAGAATTAGATTTTCCAATTACTTGACCATCCTAAAAAAGCGTCTTAGACTACTTTGTAGGACGTATTATTTAGTAACAATGGTAATTGGTTGCCTTGTTGCCAATGGATGGTGACAGAAGTGCTGCAAAAATGCGAAGGTATTATCATAAGAACAAGTGACTATGGTGAAACGAATAAAATCGTAACCTTGTATACCCGTGAATGGGGAAAGATTGGGGTAATGGCAAGAGGCGCAAAGAAACCAAGCAGTCGCCTCGCTGCTATTACCCAGGTTTTTACATATGGACAGTTTTTATTTCAAAAAACATCTGGTTTAGGCGGTTTACAACAAGGAGAAACCATTTCATCCTTCCGATCCATTCGGGAAGATATTTTCTTAACTGCATATGCATCTTATGTAGTGGAATTGACCGATAAATGTACGGAAGAGAAAAGATCAAACCCATTCCTTTTTGAAATGCTGTTTCAAACGTTAAATTACCTAAATGAAGGACATGATCCTGATATTCTTCTGTATATTTATGAACTTAAAATGCTGCCCTTACTCGGATTGTACCCTCGAATTGACGAATGTACCATTTGTAAAAATACAGAGGGCGAATTTGCTTTTTCGATTAAAGAAGGCGGGCTTCTTTGTCATCGCTGCTATGAAAAAGAACCGTATCATTTAAAAGTCTCGCAAGCAACAATTCGACTACTTCGCTTGTTTTATTATTTCGATTTAAACCGGTTAGGTAGTATTGCCGTAAAGGATGAAACGAAGAAAGAAATAAAAATGGTGATCAACATGTTTTACGAAGAATATTCAGGATTGTATCTAAAGTCAAAACGATTCTTAGATCAACTCGAAAATTTTCGTCTACCGTAAATTGGTCTACTTGACAGAGGTGTAAATTTGGACTATAGTTCAATTAAAATACCGCACGGTGAAGGAAAGTAGTACTTATTAAAGTGTGTGTTCAAAGGACTATTTGAACAACCTTTATAGTTCATAAAAGCGAACCTAGGACGGTGGAAGCTAGGGTATGGACAGATAAGGAAGGCGTTCCAGAGTGTATTGCTAGAAAGAGGCAGTAACCCATTATACGGGCTCCGCTGCAAATAGGGTGGAACCGCGGGTAAACTCTCGTCCCTATGTCTACAATTAGGCATAGAGGAGGGGAGTTTTTTTATTTTTGTTCATATAGTTTTTTAAATCTAGCTGCAGCGCTGAGAAAGGCGCTTTTGGCTTTATAATTTTGGAGGTGCAAGATTAATGAATATTCAAGAAATGATATTAACGTTACAAAAACATTGGTCAGATCAAGGCTGCATCCTCATGCAAGCCTATGATGTAGAAAAGGGCGCAGGAACCATGAGCCCCTATACATTCTTAAGAAGCCTTGGTCCAGAGCCTTGGAATGTTGCATATGTTGAACCGTCTAGACGTCCGGTCGATGGACGCTACGGAGAGAATCCAAACCGCCTTTATCAACACCATCAATTTCAGGTTATCATGAAGCCATCCCCTGATAATATTCAGGAGCTTTACCTTGAATCATTGCGTAAACTAGGAATTGACCCATTAGAGCATGACATCCGCTTCGTTGAAGATAACTGGGAGGCGCCTACACTAGGTGCGGCAGGACTAGGTTGGGAAGTATGGCTTGATGGAATGGAGGTAACACAATTTACATATTTCCAACAGGTTGGTGGTATAGAGTGCAAACCGGTATCTGTTGAAATCACATACGGAATTGAACGTCTCGCTTCTTATATTCAAGATAAGGAAAATGTGTTTGATCTTGAATGGACAAAAGGTTTTACGGTTCGTGATATTTTCCATCAGCCTGAGTACGAGCATTCAAAATATACATTTGAAACATCTGACCCGGAAATGCTATTTAACCTATTTAGTATTTATGAAAAGGAAGCACACCGTCAAATGGATGAGGGCCTTGTTCACCCGGCCTATGACTATGTTTTAAAATGTTCACATACCTTTAACCAGTTAGATGCTAGGGGAGCAATCTCAGTTACAGAAAGAACAGGGTATATCGGCAGAGTGCGTAATTTAGCTCGTAAGGTAGCAAAAACGTTTTATGAAGAACGGGAAAAATTAGGCTTCCCAATGCTGAAAGCAAAAGGAGACGATCGTCATGAGTAATCAAGATTTACTGATTGAAATTGGTTTAGAGGAGATGCCTGCACGGTTTGTTACAGATGCGATGAATCAGCTTTCAGACAAGGTGACAAACTGGTTGCTTGAACATAATATTTCATTTGAACAGGTCGAACGTTTTTCTTCGCCTAGAAGACTAGCTGTTCTTGTTCAGGATGTTGCTGAAAAACAAAAGGATGTTGAACTTGAAGCAAAAGGTCCCGCAAAAAAAATAGCCCTAGATCAGGATGGCAATTGGTCAAAAGCTGCGATGGGTTTCACCAGAGGACAAGGTGCTACAGTTGAAGATATCTTCTTTAAAGAAATCAATGGTGTGGAATACGCACATATCAATAAATTTATTAAAGGGAAAGACACAAAAGAAATCTTAGGCGAGCTTGAGGATGTGATCACACATCTGTCATTCCCTAAAAATATGCGGTGGGGCGAACAAGAACTTCGCTATGTTCGTCCAATAAAATGGATCGTTGCTTTATTCGGTAATGAGATAATTCCACTATCAATCACGAATGTTACGGCGAGCAATAAAACATGGGGACATCGTTTCTTAGGTCATGAGGTTGAAATTACATCGCCAAGGGACTATGAAAAACTTCTTATGTCTCAATATGTAATTGCCGATTATCTTGAGCGCAAAGAAGCAATTATAAACCAAATTAAAATACTTGAAGAAGATAACAATTGGGAAATTCCAATTGATGCGAATTTGCTGGAAGAAGTAACAAATCTGGTTGAATACCCAACTGCCTTTTACGGAAAATTTGAAGAAGAATTTTTAAATTTACCAGAAGAAGTGTTAATTACAAGCATGAGAGAGCATCAACGCTATTTCCCTGTAAAGGACAAAAATGGTTCCCTTCTACCTTTCTTTGTAGCTGTTCGAAATGGTGATCATAAGCATCTTGAAACAGTCGCAAGGGGGAATGAGAAGGTAATTCGTGCTCGTTTATCTGATGCAGACTTCTTCTATAAAGAAGATCAAAAATTAAAAATTGATGACTTAATTCAGAAGCTTGATAAAGTCATTTACCACGAAGAAATAGGCTCAATTGGTGAAAAGGTTAAACGTATCCAGCAAATCACGAAGCATTTAACGGAGCTTCTTGGACTAGATAGCGAAACACGGGAAAAGGCAAACCGAGCTGCCGGGATTTGCAAATTTGACCTTGTCACAAATATGGTATACGAATTCCCTGAACTTCAAGGGGTTATGGGTGAACGATATGCACGAGTGAGTGGTGAGGATGAAGCAATTGCTGTATCAATTAATGAACATTATATGCCACGACATGCTGATGACGCTAGTCCTTCAACAACCATTGGCGCATTAATCAGCCTTGCTGATAAGTTAGATACCATTGTTGGTTGTTTCTCAATTGGGATCATACCAACAGGTTCACAGGATCCATATGCGTTACGTCGTATGGCAACTGGTGTTGTTCAAATCTTGCTTGATAAAGGCTGGAACATTAATCTTGAAGCATTATTCAATCATGTAATAAGCCTATTTGTTGAAGCGAATATCGCAAAGCTCGAAAAACAAGAAATAGAAAAAGAACTTGTACAATTCTTTAAACTACGTATCAAGCATGAATTAAATATGAGAAATATCCGCTACGATATAATTGATGCAGTTCTTAGTACAAAGGTTGGAAATGTTGGACTTATGATTAAAAAAGCCGAAATGCTTGAAAAAAATAAAAACCATCAAGACTTTAAAGCAACAATCGAATCATTGGGCAGAGTCCTAAATATCGCGAAAAAAGGTGAAGATACTGAAATTAATCCAAGCCTTTTTGAATCAGATGAAGAAAAACATCTTTTTGAGAAGTTTACAGAGGTTAAACCAAAGGTAATGGAAAGCCTGGAAGCACATGATGTCGCAGAAGCATTCCACATATTAGCTTCATTGAGAGAGTCAATTGACCAATATTTTGATCACACAATGGTTATGGCAGACGATGAGGCAGTCAGGAAAAACCGTCTTGCACAAATGGTTCATCTTTCAAAACTCATCTACTTAATTGGGGACATGAATTCGATTATTGTAAAATAAGAAAAAAAGCTAGGAGCCATTTTTTGCTCCTAGTCTTTTTCTATACTCTATACGTTATTACGCAATTAGTATATAATAATTCTAATTAGTATAACCCTTTTAAACAAACTATACATATAACGATAGATTTTAGGATGGGTGGTGAGTACAATCGAACTAAGCAAGCGGCAAGAACAAATTGTACAAATTGTAAAAGACAATGGACCCATTACTGGGGAAGCCATTGCAGATCGATTAGGCTTGACGAGGGCAACCCTTCGTCCAGATCTCGCAATTTTAACGATGGCAGGCTATCTTGAAGCAAGACCACGTGTCGGTTATTTTTATACGGGAAAAACAGGTCAGCAGTTACTAGCCGATAAGATAAAAAAAATCAAAGTGATGGATTATCAATCTATTCCTGTTGTGATAAATGAGAGTATATCTGTTTATGATGCGATTGTAACAATGTTTCTAGAAGATGTTGGAACTTTATTTGTAGTAGATAAATCGTCGATTCTTGTTGGGGTTTTATCGAGAAAAGATTTATTGCGGGCAAGTCTTGGTAACCAGGACTTAAAATCCGTTCCTGTCACAATTATTATGACCCGTATGCCTAATATTACATTGTGTGAAAAAGACGATCTTTTACTTGATGTGGCTCATAAATTAATTGAAAAGCAAATTGATGCATTACCTGTTGTCAAGCACTCTGAACGTGGTATTGAGGTTATTGGAAGAATCACAAAGACAAATATGACAAAAGCCTTAGTGGCCCTCGCCGGGGATGAAATCCTCTAATTATTTGGTAAGGAGATGGAGTTGCAAATGAAAAATCGTGTAGTATATGTAGTATCCGATTCAGTTGGGGAAACAGCAGAATTGGTTGTTAAAGCAGCAGTAAGTCAATTTAATGGATCACAAACAGATATTAAAAGAATTCCTTACGTTGAAGATACAGCTACACTGGCAGAGGTTGTAGCCCTTGCAAAACTTAATCATGCAATTATTGCTTTTACTCTAGTGGTTCCAGAACTAAGAGACTTCCTTGTGAAGGAAGCGGAGCGTGAAGGAGTCATTGTGAATGATATTATTGGCCCGCTAATTGAAAAAATGTCAGGTCTTTATGAGAGTAACCCAAGATTTGAAGCGGGGCTTGTAAGAAAACTAGACGAAGATTATTTTAAAAAGATCGAGGCAATTGAATTTGCGGTTAAGTATGATGATGGACGCGACCCAAGGGGAATTCTTCGTGCAGATATCGTCCTGATTGGTGTATCAAGAACATCTAAGACGCCATTATCCCAATACCTTGCACATAAGCGCTATAAGGTTGCAAACGTTCCGATAGTTCCCGAGGTTGATCCGCCGGAAGAACTATTTAAAGTGTCACCCAATAAATGCTTTGGATTAAAAATAAGTCCTGACAAACTTAATCATATTAGGCGTGAAAGATTAAAATCATTAGGCTTAGATGACCAAGCAATTTACGCAAATATTACCCGCATCAAAGAAGAACTCGAACACTTTGAATCAATCATTAGTAAAATCGGCTGTGATGTTGTCGATGTCTCAAATAAAGCAGTTGAGGAAACGGCAAATATTATTTTGAATAAAATTAATAAACGCAGAACCAATTAAAAAGAAATTAGTAAATTTCTTGATAAAACAAGTGAAAACATATCTCAAAAAGATATGTTTTTTTGTGGAACTTGAGGGGATTTTGTATTATAATAAAAATTGTGATAAAAATACATATTTTTAGGTTTAGAGTTCGACTGGATAGAATAAACTATGTATTGAAGGTTGTCAAGGGTAAGATAAGGAAATAGGTGAATTAATTTTCGACATTATATTCTCATTTCAATATTTTTCTTTCCAAAATGTTATGAAATATCCGTTCATTTGTGTCTAGCTCAAGAAGCTATCGGCTCGAGGTCATAAGCCAATCGCTTCGGAAGGTTGGGGTTGTCTTATGCTTGTCGCCCCTGCCAGGACGGCAAGGATTCAAGCGTTAGGCACAGGACGTGCCTGTCCTTAGCTTGAATTGGGGCGCCTTACGCTTTTCATTTTACTCGCCTAAAGATTGGACAATCACAGATTGTGAACATATTTTAAATCTTTTTCAGGAAAAGAAGGATTCTCTGGAGTGATGTAGAATAGAGAAATATGACGAAAAAAAGAATAAAATATTTGTTGATGCGGATGCATGTCCGGTTAAAGAAGAAATACTTAGCCTAGCAGGCACATATAATATCAATGTTGTATTTGTTGCTTCATATGCCTGTGTTATGTCAAATCCCATGGGTGGACAATGGGTATACGTGGATGCTGAGAAAGAGGCTGCAGTTCTCTATATTATGAATCATGCAAAAAAAGATGATATCCTCGTTACCCAGGATACTGGCTTAGCAAGTATTTTAGTAAACAGAGGTGTAACTGTACTATCACCCCGTGGCAAAGAGTTTAAGGAAGAAGATATGGATCAAATTCTCCATTTCTGCTTTTTATCTGCAAAGGAAAGACGTAAGGGCTCCTACTCGAAAGGACCAAAACCCTTTACTGATGAAGACAGACAACATTTTACTAAAATTTTTTAAAAAAGTTTGTCGAATCTTGCAGGATTTATGCTCTGAATATAGAATATCTTAGTACTTGGGGATGTTAAACAATGGGGTATCGAATTCCCGAAGAAACAATCGAAAAAATTCGTTTATCTGTTGACATTGTTGATGTTATTAGTGAATATGTTCAATTGAAGAAGCAAGGTAGAAATTATTTTGGCTTATGTCCATTTCACGGTGAAAATACCCCTTCATTTTCTGTTTCCCCCGAAAAACAAATCTTTCATTGTTTTGGGTGTGGAGCAGGTGGAAATGTATTTTCTTTTTTAATGGACTTAGAAGGGTATTCCTTCGCAGAGGCTGCAGTTAATTTAGCTGAAAAAGTGAACATAGACTTATCAGATTATGAACAGCAAACAGCTGTCACTGATAAAAATAATGATGCATCAAAAATGCAAGAAGCACACGAATTATTAAAGAAATTCTATCATCACCTATTACTTAATACCAAAGAAGGTCAACCAGCACTAGATTATTTAACAAATAGGGGCTTCACAAGAGAAATTATCGATAAGTTTGAAATCGGCTATGCTCTTGATTCATGGGACTTTGCTACGAAATTTCTCCAAAAAAGAGGCTTTAAGCCTGAGTTGATGGAACGGGCCGGATTACTTGTTAAAAAGGAGGATACCGGAACTTTCTTTGATAGATTTCGAAACCGTATTATGTTCCCAATCTGGGATCATCAAGGCAAAACAATGGCTTTTTCTGGAAGGGTACTAGGAAAGGGACAGGAACCTAAATATTTAAACAGTCCTGAAACGATTATTTTTAATAAGAGTAAAACCCTTTACAATTTCCATCAGGCAAGACTTTCTATTCGAAAACAACAGCAAGTAGTCCTTTTTGAAGGATTTGCAGATGTAATTGCAGCTGATTCAGCAGATGTTCCAAATTCAATTGGTACAATGGGGACTTCCTTAACGGATGAACATGTAAAAATAATTAGAAGAAACGTGGAATCTGTTGTCATTTGCTATGATTCTGATAATGCTGGGCTGGATGCTGCCCTAAGAGCTTCAACTATGCTAACCCAAGCGGGCTGTTATGTAAGAGTAGCAACAATGCCTAATGGTATGGACCCTGATGACTACATTAACAAATATGGCGCGGAGAAGTTTAAAAATGATGTAATAGGGGCAAGTCATACATTAATGGCATTTAAGATGCAGTACTTAAGAAGAGGAAAAAATCTTCAGGATGAAGGAGAACGCATCCGTTATATAGAAGATGTACTTAAGGAAATTTCCTCATTAGAAAAAGCTGTCGAAATCGACCATTATTTGCGCCAGCTATCAAGTGAATTTTCAATTTCGCTTGATGCACTAAAAACACAACAGCTTCAGTATAATAAATCTGAACGGAAAAATAGGGATAATTTCTCTCGGAATAGAAATAATACGAAAGCGAAACCAACCGTATCCAAACATTTACTTAAAGCCTATCATAATGCAGAACGTTTTTTACTTGCGTATATGCTGCGGGATCGGGATATCGCTGATAAAGTACAAGATCAGCTCCTTACCGAATTTAATATTGAAGAGCATCAAGCAATTGTAACGTATTTATATGCCTATTATGAAGAGGGTCATGAACCAGATATCAGCACATTTTTAACAAGAATACATGATGATAATCTTAAACGGATTGTGACGGATATTGCAATGATGTCAGTTGAAGAGGAAGTATCAGATTCTGTCTTATCAGATTATGTGAAACAGGTGTTGAATCACAAAAAATTGTCAATGATAAAAGAAAAAGAATCTGAACAATTTGAGGCTGAACGTAGTAGGGATTATTTGAAGGCCGCTACGATTGCAAATGAAATTATTCAAATGAAAAAAGCATTACATTAAAATAGGTTTTCTAACCTCTATGTCTTACTAGTTTTGAAAGGAGGGGAACAAATGGCTGAAAAGTCTAAAGAAGTTGATACAGAATTAACATTAGAGCTTGTCAAAGAAAAATTAACAGCATTAGGTAAAAAACGCGGTGTATTAACCTATGAAGAAATCGCTGAGCGTATGTCTGGTTTTGAAGTTGAATCAGACCATCTTGATGAATACTATGAGTTCCTTGGCGAGCAGGGGATTGAATTAATAGGTGATGGCGAGCACGATACCGTTAAGGATAATGAAGATGATCCAAATGTTCAAGAATTATCCAAGGAAGAAGAATTTGATCTAAATGACTTAAGTGTTCCTCCAGGAGTTAAGATTAATGACCCAGTACGTATGTACTTAAAAGAAATTGGGCGTGTTGACTTACTCTCAGCAGATGATGAAATTAAGCTTGCTGAAAGAATCGAACAAGGTGATGAAGAGGCCAAACGCCGACTTGCAGAAGCCAATTTACGACTTGTTGTTAGTATTGCAAAGCGTTACGTTGGTCGTGGGATGTTGTTCCTAGATTTAATCCAAGAAGGTAATATGGGACTTATTAAAGCTGTCGAGAAATTTGATTATCGCAAAGGCTTCAAGTTTAGTACGTATGCCACTTGGTGGATTCGACAAGCTATTACACGTGCAATTGCCGACCAAGCGAGAACCATCCGTATCCCTGTTCATATGGTTGAGACGATTAATAAATTAATCCGTGTGCAACGTCAGTTACTTCAGGATCTTGGACGCGAACCAACACCTGAAGAAATTGGTGAAGATATGGATTTAACACCTGAAAAGGTGAGGGAAATCTTAAAAATTGCTCAAGAGCCTGTATCATTAGAAACACCGATTGGTGAAGAGGATGACTCACATCTTGGTGATTTTATCGAAGACCAGGATGCAACATCTCCATCAGAGCATGCCGCATATGAGCTTTTAAAAGAACAGCTTGAAGATGTCCTTGATACCTTAACAGACAGAGAAGAAAATGTACTACGTCTCCGTTTTGGTTTAGACGATGGACGCACCCGTACTCTTGAAGAAGTAGGTAAGGTATTTGGTGTTACTCGTGAGCGTATCCGCCAAATTGAAGCTAAAGCACTGCGTAAGCTTCGTCATCCAAGCCGCAGCAAAAGACTAAAAGATTTTCTTGAATAAACATTTTCATAAGTCCAGCTCCAGCGCCTAGCCCCTCGAGGTCATAAGCCAATCCGTCAAGAAGGATAAAAGGCATCCTTCTAGCCGGCTTTTCTTATGCTTGTCGGACTTGCACAGGAAGTGCTGACATCGACGTTTGCCACAGGACGTGGCAGTAGTTAGTCGATATTCCACGTTCAAGGCTTGCGCATTCTGTTCTTTACATTTCGTAGTTTACTTCATAAAATTGAAGTAAACTATTTTTTTTAGACCTACACAATGCGGGTCAAATCTGAAAAAAAGGTGAACGCTTTCATGAATCAAGATAGAAAAAAAATCATCATAAACGAAATTGTATATTGGCGTGAAAATAAATTACTGCCAGAAGCATATTGTAATTTCCTTCTCTCACTCTATACAGAAGGGGAAGGGGTTGAACCCGCTAAAACAACAGCTCCACCTAGGAAAAAAACAATGATATCGATACTCGGAATTGGTTTGCTTTTACCAGTTTTGTTTCTTGTCACTTATTCTACTGAAATATCGCCTATATTGCAAATGGTAATAAACTTTATTTTTATAATTATCTGTACCTTTGGCTTAATTTTGAACCGTAACAATCCGTTTTTCGTACATATTGGTTCCATCCTTCTAGCCCTTTTTGTTCTTCTTTTCTCAGTAAACGGCAGTGATCTCCTATTTAAGGGACATGGATATTATTTGTCTATAATTATTTTATTGAATTGTATCGGTTGGGTCATAGTTGGCATTTTTTCAAAGAAAAAATATTTTTTAATCGCCGGTTTTCTTGGGAGTATCACTTCAGTAACAATATTATTAAATATTTAAATTGTTTGATAATTAATCATTACCCCTTATAATAGAGAGTGAAAACGCATACAACAGGAGGGGTACTATGAATTTCGATTTAACGACCGAGCAAAAAATGATTCAAAAAACTATTAGGGAGTTTTCTGAAGCAGAAGTTGCTCCAGGCGCTGAACAACGAGATAAAGACAAACGTTTCCCAATTGAAGTTTTTCAAAAGCTTGGTGAACTAGGAATGATGGGACTGCCGTTTCCTGAAGAGTACGGTGGCGCGGGTTCAGATACAATCAGCTTTGCGATTGTAGTCGAAGAACTAAGCCGAGCCTGCGGGTCAACCGGAATTACATACTCAGCACATATTTCGCTTGGTGGGGCACCCCTTCATTTATTTGGAACCAAGGAACAAAAACAAAATTACTTAACACCCATCTGCACCGGTGAATCGCTTGGTGCATTCGGATTAACAGAACCCAATGCCGGTTCAGATGCGGGCGGAACGCAAACAGAGGCTATACTTGAGAATCATGAGTTTATTATCAATGGAAATAAATGCTTTATAACCAATGCAAGCTTTGCAAAGCATCTTGCACTTACCGCGATAACGGATCGAGATGGCGAGAAAAAGGAAATCAGTGCAGTCATTGTTCCAACTGATGCCGATGGATTTAAGGTAATCGACAATTATGAGAAAATGGGACTTAATGCTTCGAACACGACAGAATTAGTTTTGGAGGATGTTCGTGTCCCTGAGGAAAACTTACTTGGCAAAAGAGGAGAAGGCTTCAGGCAGTTTCTAATCACGCTAGATGGCGGCAGAATCGGAATTGGGGCTATGGCCGTTGGAATTGCACAAGCAGCATATGAGAAGGCTTTAGCGTATGCTAAAGAGAGAAAGCAATTTGGAAGATCGATATCTAGCTTTCAAGCGATTCAATTTAAATTAGCAGATATGGCGATGAAAATTGAGTTGGCACGAAATATGGTCTATAAAGCTGCATGGTTGAAAGACCAAAGCCGTAATTTTTCAAAAGAAGCTTCAATGGCTAAGCTATATGCCTCTGAAATTTGCATGGAGGTAACCAACCAAGCTGTTCAGATTCACGGCGGGTATGGGTATATGAAAGAATATCATGTTGAAAGATATATGAGGGATGCTAAGTTGTTAGAAATCGGAGAAGGGACATCTGAAATTCAACGAATGGTCATCGCCAGAGCAATTGGATGTTTATAAAGGTAACTGGAGACTCCTTTCCATCTGGTTAGGGGTTTTTCTCTATATTAATGACAAAATTGTGACATTTATGTGTAATATAATTTTACAATATTATGTTAATTGTGTTCTTGTACAATTAGGTCTTTCACTTCTATCATTTTTAAAGTAAAATAGAGTGTGTTTGTATAGAATAACAATTATAGTGTCTTTTAAGATGTACATAGGTAAGGGAGGTCAGAAAATGAAAAAGAATCCATTAATACCATTTGCTTTGATTGCAGTTTTCGGTATTGGACTTATGTTCCTATTAGGCTTTGTTGGACTAGGTAACATGGACGAAATGGCAAACAAAGGTGAAGAGGCTCCAGAAACAGCCGCTGCTTCCCCAGAAGATATTGTCAAAGGTACATGTGCGGCATGTCATGGTCAGGATTTGGCTGGTCAAGGTACGGCTCCTGCATTAAAAGGTATTGATTTATCCGTTGAAGAGATTCAAGATATAATCACAAATGGTAAAGGTGCAATGCCAGGCGGCTTAGTGAAAGATCCTGCACAAATACAGGAAATAGCAAATTGGTTAGTTGAACAAAAATAAATAATAGATCAAAACCCTTTGCATATGTAAGGGGTTTTTTTCTGTCCTCATTAGCCCGAATGGAAGTTTCCACGGAGTTCTTGTATAATGAAAGCTAATTTATAAAAAATGTGGTGTTATAAAAATGAATGAAGAGAAGCTATCAAAGCGGCTTGAAACAGTCGCATCTTACATACCAAAAGGAGCTATTTTAGCAGATATCGGCTCTGACCATGCTTATCTGCCATGCTATTCTTTTTTAAATGGCCTGATCTCAAAAGGAATAGCAGGAGAAGTAGCAGAAGGTCCATTAAAATCAGCAAAGAAACAAATCTCCAAAAATCAACTCGATTATGTATTAGAAGCGAGAAAAGGGGATGGCCTTGAAGTTATTCAACCAAATGAAGTAACATGCATTTCCATAGCTGGAATGGGCGGCTCACTCATTCGTTCCATCCTTGACAACGGCAAAAGTAAACTGTCAGGTGTGGAGCGACTTATTCTCCAACCAAATATCGGGGCTTCCACAATCAGGGAATGGCTGATTGAACATGATTGGGAGCTAATAGCTGAAGAAATTTTGGAAGAAGACAATAAGATTTATGAAGTATTAGTTGCCGAAAAAGGAAATCCGCAAAAACCATATAAAAATAAAGAACAAGAATTATTGCTTGGCCCCTTTTTATTAAAAGAAAAAAATCCAATTTTTATAAAAAAATGGACACATGAGCTGAAACATTGGATGAGAATCTTGGAACAACTTAAGGCGGCAGGGGAAACTTCTGAAAACCGTTTACGAAAGCAAGAACTAGAGAAAAAAATCGAGCTCGCTAAGGAGGCATTATAATGAGCAAAATACCGAATGGATTTGAAGTCATTCAAGTTTTTGAACAATTTTCCCCAAAATATTTAGCTGTTGAAGGGGACCGGGAAAAAGTTGGTCTTCAAATTGGAACATTAAATAAGCCTGTAAAGAAGATTATGGTTGTTCTTGATGTCTTAGAGGACGTTGTCGATGAAGCCATTTCAAATGATGTCGATTTGATTATCGCCCATCATCCTCCGATTTTCCGGCCATTAAAAGCCGTTCAGACCGATACACCTGCGGGAAGAATAATTGAAAAATGTCTTTTACATAAGATTGCGGTCTATGCAGCACATACAAATCTTGATGTGGCAGTCGGTGGTGTCAATGATTTATTAGCGAATGCATTAGAACTAACAAATATTGAATTGCTCGCTCCAACTTACGAGGAAAAACTTAAAAAACTAGCTGTGTATGTTCCAAGGGAATCTGCAGAGGATGTTCGAATAGCATTAGGAGCGGCTGGTGCAGGTTTTATCGGAAATTACAGTCACTGTACATTTAATACACAGGGTACCGGAACCTTTTTGCCGCACGAAGGGACAAACCCTCATATCGGAGAAATTGGCAAATTGGAAGAAGTGGACGAAGTCAAAATCGATACAGTATTTCCAAGCAGTCTCCAGAAAAAGGTTGTTTCAGCTATGCTTAAGGCGCATCCATATGAAGAGGTTGCCTATGATATCTATCCGCTTGAAAATGAAGGGAATGTGCTTGGGCTTGGTCGAGTTGGTTATCTTGAATGTGAGATGACACTCGAGCAATTTGCACAGCATGTAAAGGATAAATTAGAGGTTGATGGTATACGTGTTGTAGGTTCACTCTCGGATAAAGTAAAAAAGGTTGCTGTCCTGGGTGGGGATGGTAATAAATATATTTCACATGCGAAAAGAGCTGGAGCAGATGTGTATGTAACGGGGGATATGTATTATCATGTTGCTCATGATGCGATAATGATGGGGCTTAATATTGTGGATCCTGGTCATCATATTGAAAAGGTAATGAAAAAAGGGGTAGCGAACGTCCTAACCGAGCGTTTTAAAGAAAAAAAATTCGACGTTTCAGTTATCACATCAGAACTAAATACCGACCCATTTACATTCTTATAACAAAAAAGGTACTCCGTTTTCTGGAGTACCTTTTGCTTATTTTTTAGGGACTTTTACTTTTGGCAATACTTTATGAAGTGGAACTTTTCGAACGCGTTCCCAGGTTTCTTCATTTTCAGGGTCAAATTGTTCCAAGAAGTTAATCACTTCTTTTGTAATCGGTGTTGGAGTGGAAGCGCCTGCTGTTACAGCTACATTCTTTACTCCTTCAAGCCAATCAAGCTGAATGTCACTTACATCTGCGACACGATAAGCTGTAGTACCTGCAATATCCTCAGAAACCTGTGCAAGGCGGTTTGAGTTATTGCTCATTGGGTCTCCAACTACGATTGTTAAGTCTGCCACACCTGCTTGCCCTGCAACAGCTTCTTGGCGAACCTGTGTAGCTAGACAAATTTCATTATGGACCTCAGTATGGGGGAATTTTTCCTTCACCTTTTCCATAACATGAACCACATCCCATTGGCTCATTGTTGTTTGATTGGTAACGACAAGCTTTTCACTATCGAGCTCAAGCTTTTCAACATCTTCAACCGTTTCAACAAGATGAACAAAATCAGGCGCCACACCGATTGCTCCTTCTGGCTCTGGATGCCCTTTTTTCCCAATATAGATAATGTGGTAGTCTTCTGCTGTTTTTTCCTTGATTAAATCATGTGTTCTAGTTACGTCAGGGCAAGTCGCATCAAGAGTAACAAGACCTCTATCCTTCGCTAATTGTTTCACCTCAGGTGATACACCATGCGCTGTGAAAATGACAGTGCCTTCTTTAACTTGATTTAGTATATCTAAACGATTCGCTCCATCAAGTGTAATAATCCCTTCCTCTTCAAAGGCATCTGTTACGTGTTTATTGTGAACGATCATTCCTAATATATAAATGGGTCTAGGTAATGATTTATCTAAAGCTGCATTTTTTGCAATTACCATCGCATCCACTACACCGTAGCAATAACCGCGCGGTGCAATTTTGATTACTTCCATGCACTTCTCCTCCTCAGGTAATAAATCGGATCGGTTTTACCATGACTGGTACTCTCGTAATCTCGTATTTATTATATCTGAGTATGAAAGATAATACAAAGTCTTTTAGATGTAAAGCTTTGGTACTGATTTTCCGGAACCCGTTGCTTTCGGTTTTTCTTCCTCAGTTTGCTCATCGTCATCTTTGGAAATTACATCAGAAAGTGAGATCGTTTCCGTTTCCTTTTCTTTTCTTTTCCCTTTTCCTTTTTCCTCTTCCTCTTTATTTTCTTCTTCCTCTTCGTTTCCTGCATTTTTTAAGGCACTGTACATTCTAATCATGGCTGGAATATTTTTCATTAAAGGACCATATTGCTGAACCATTGGAACCACAGATTCTGCCATTTTTAAGGTTTTTTGTACATTTCCCATCATTGCACTTAGGTTCGAAGGATTCGCCAAATTACTGAGTATACCGGGGTTCATTCCTTGTGAAGGATTTAAAAAGCCAGACATTCCTCCCATTCCTTGCATTGGATTTCTTTGCCCCATTCCAGGGATTAATTTTTTTAAAAGACCGCCTATGCCAGCTCTTCCTTGTCCTTGCATACCCTGCATACCTTGCATGCCCTGCATGCCCTGCATACCTTGCATACCACCGAACATTCCAGGTGGTCGGAAACCAGATTGCTGCGGAAACATAGATGGTGACCTCATCTGCCTCATTGGTCTCATTTGGTTCATTGGTTGTCTTGGATAATACATATACTTATCCTCCTTTCACATTGCTAAAGACTAAGTAGAAGAATGAGAATAGTGATAATACCTTGTTTTTAGGATATGCGAGAAGGTAAATGATTGTTTAGGCAAATTGCTCAATTGGGCTTGATTGGTGTTTTTTCATGCTTTCCTTTATAATTAATTGTTAGGTTATAAAGAATACGTAAAAGTGGAATAAGCCTTACAAATAAAATTCATATTTATATAAATGAGGGATCGTAATGACAGTACAAGATTTTGAACGTTTTCAATTTCAGCCATTTATTCTTGAGGCATTAAAAGAGATTAAATTTACAAAGCCAACCGAAATTCAAGAACGATTAATGCCGAGCATCCAGCGAGGCGAAAGTGCTATTGGCCAGTCGCAAACAGGAACAGGAAAAACTCATGCTTACCTGTTGCCAATTATCAATAAGATTGACCCATCAAGACAAGAGGTACAAGCGGTTATAACAGCACCAACAAGAGAGCTTGCAGCGCAAATTCATCAAGAGATTGGCAAGATCATTAAATTTAGTGAGGAGAATCCAATCACTTCAAAATTATTTGTGGGCGGAACTGATAAAGCACGTACGATTGAAAGACTAAAAACACAGCCGCATATTGTTGTCGGAACCCCTGGAAGAATTCATGATTTAATGAAGGAGCAGGCTCTACAGGTATACACGGCAAATCAAATTGTTGTTGATGAAGCAGACTTAATGCTTGATATGGGCTTCATTGAAGATGTTGACCAAATTGCAGCTAGAATGCAGGAAAACCTCCAAATTTTGGTGTTTTCAGCAACGATACCAGAAAAATTAAAGCCATTTTTAAAAAAATATATGGAAAACCCTCGGTACACTCATATTGCACCAGAGCAGGCTACCGCAGCAAAGGTCGAACATATTCTTGTTCCACTACGAAATCGAGATAAAAAAGGATTTCTAAAGTCAATGTTGGAGGCATATAATCCATACTTGGCGATTATTTTTACGAACACGAAAAAAAATGCTGATGAAGTCGCTGATGGCCTAATAGAAAAAGGGATGAAGGTAGGAAGAATCCATGGTGACCTTCCGCCTCGTGAACGTAAAAAGGTCATGAAACAAATTAATTCACTTGAATTTCAATATGTCGTTGCCACAGATTTAGCTTCAAGAGGTATTGATATTGAAGGTGTCAGCCATGTTATCAATTATGAACTGCCTAGTGATCTCGATTTTTATATTCATAGAGTTGGTCGAACTGCCAGAGCGGGATACTCTGGAATTGCTGCAACCATTTATGATCCTTCTGATGAAGATGCGATTGTAAGACTCGAAAAAATGGGCATTACTTTTGTGAATATGGATCTTGAAAAGGATGAATGGGTTCATACGGGTGAGCGGAATAAACGAAAGGCCCGTAAAAAACAAGTAGATGAAATTGATAAACTTGCGCAAAGCAAGGTGAAAAAGCCTAAAAAGGTGAAGCCGGGTTACAAGAAAAAAATGAACCAAGAAATGGAAGATTTCAAAAAGCGCCAAAGACGGATAAAAAGAAAATAAGCAAAGAAAATGGAATAATGGTAAAATGGTAATATGAGTGTTTAAGGGAGATTGGAGTGTTACAGCATGCTTAAAATAGGCTCACATGTTTCGATGAGTGGGAAAAAGATGCTTCTAGCAGCAAGTGAAGAAGCGGTATCTTATGGTGCAAATACATGCATGATTTATACAGGTGCACCCCAAAATACAAGACGTAAAAAAATTGAAGACTTAAATATAGAAGCAGGACAAGCCCATATGAAGGAAAATGGGATTGATGAAATTATTGTACATGCCCCATACATTATTAATATTGGCAACACCTCAAATCCGGCTACTTTCGAACTTGGTGTGAATTTCTTGCGTTCGGAAATTGAGAGAACCGAAGCGCTTGGGGCAGGTCAAATTGTCCTTCATCCCGGAGCACATGTAGGTGCTGGTTCTGAAGCGGGAATAAAGAAAATTATTGAGGGTATAAATGAGGTTTTGACAAAGGACCATAAAGCGCAAATTGCATTAGAAACAATGGCTGGAAAAGGGACTGAGTGTGGAAGATCCTTTGAAGAAATTGCTCAGATTATCGATGGTGTCACACATAATGAAAGGCTATCAGTTTGCTTCGATACATGTCATACCCATGATGCCGGATATGATATTGTGAATGATTTTGATGGGGTCTTAGAGCAATTTGATAAACTAGTTGGTCTTGACCGGATAAAAGTTCTTCATATTAATGATAGCAAAAATGATAGAGGGGCAAGTAAGGACCGTCACGAAAATATTGGATTTGGGAAAATTGGATTTAAGGCACTAAATTATATTGTCCATCATCCATCCCTTGAAAATGTCCCTAAAATTCTTGAAACACCATATGTGGGAGAAGACAAAAACAATAAGAAAGCTCCATATAGGTTTGAAATTGAGATGATTCGTCAGGAATCATTTGATGAGAACTTATTAGAGAAGATTATGAATCAATGAGAAAAGCGTAAGGCGCCCGCCCATCGGCGACAAGCACAAGACGAGCGCTGATAGAAGGCGCTTTTTGCCTTCGGAAGCGATTGACTTGTGATCTCGAGCCGATGGCGCCTTTAGCTGGACATCAAAAAGTGAAAAAGCTGTCTAGTGTTGACAGCTTTTTTTCAACTCGTAAATTGGATAAACAATTTGTTTAATTTTCTCGCAACCTCAGGACTTGTTATCTGTGCAATTTCCCGTAATAATTGATTTTTTTCTTCTGAATTAAAGATATTCATTTGTTTCTTTTTTCGAATTAGTTTTAACACATTTGTTGCTTGAGCCTTGGTTACTTGTATATCATATTGTTTTCCATACTTTATTAAGTCATCGGGTGTTAACGTTTTTAATTTTTGGTTAATGATTTGCTGATATATATTCATATTTACTATCATCACCTTCCTCACGTTAGTCTATTTCAACACGAAAAGGTGTGTGCATAAAATATATCAAGAAAAGCCAATCCTTTTTCGAATTGGAGTGATGAGATGAACAGAATGCATAAAAAGGAAAGCGTTTCACATATAATATTTCGCATGTTTATGATTATTGTTGGTGCAGCCTTTGCTGCCTCCTCGATTGAACTTTTCTTAATTCCCAATAAAATTATTGATGGTGGAATCATTGGTATTTCGTTAATTGTGGATTATTTAACACCAACTTATATTACATTTGGTTTTCTTGTTGTCCTTTTTAACCTGCCATTTATGTATTCAGGTTATAAACAAATCGGCAGGACCTTTATGTGGTCGAGCATCCTAGGGATTGTCACGTTAGCCATTATCGAAACCTTACTTCACTATGTAAGCCCTTTTGATATTGAACCAATCCTTGCGGCCGTATTTGGAGGACTTCTTCTTGGTACAGGAGTTGGTCTTGTTATAAGAAATGGCGGATCAATGGATGGAACTGAAATTTTATCAATTATTTTAACGAAAAGGCTGCCATTCTCTGTTGGGGAATTTGTGATGTTTATCAATATTTTTATTTTTGCCATTGCGGGTTTTGTTTTTGGAATTGAGTCTGCGATGTATTCTGTATTAGCCTATTACATTGCCTTTAAAACAATTGATGCAGTAGTTGAAGGGCTAGATGAAACAAAGGCGGCGATTATCGTTTCTGAGCAATTTAATGAGATATCTGATGCCATCTTACATCGCCTTGGCCGTGGAACAACGAAGTTAAGGGGTAGGGGTGGATATACGGACGAAGAAAAGGAAGTTGTCTATGTTGTTGTCACGAGACTTGAGGTTACGAAACTGAAAGTAATCATTCAAGAAATTGATCCAAATGCCTTTGTCACAATCATGGATACCCATGAGGTAAGAGGTGGGCGCTTTAAATCTGCGGTCCATTAAAGGAGAAAGATTAACACTTTTTCAAAAAGTTCTGTTAAACAAACAGGTTTTTTTAAAAAGGGTTAATCTTTTTTTGATATCATTTACCTTTACTTTATAAAATTCATCCTGTATACTTCATAAAGTATAAATCGTAATGATTCTTAATAAGATCGAAATAAAGGATAAATAAGGTGATAACTTGACACAGTCAAATTCAGTATTAACGATTAGGGATCTTTCCTTTCGATATGATGAACAAACCGTATTAGATAATATCAATTTGGTTGTCCCAAAAGGCTCATTCTTGGCGATTGTTGGACCAAATGGCTCCGGTAAAACAACACTTCTAAAAAGTATTCTTGGTCTTGTAAAACTTCAAAAGGGGTCGATTGACTTATTTGGTACTCCTATTTCAAAATTTAAAAACTGGCCAAAAATCGGATTTGTTTCCCAAAAAGCAAATAGCTTTAACTCTGGATTTCCGGCTACCGTATTTGAGGTTATTTCAAGTGGATTGACAGCAAAGCTTGGATTGTTCCATTTTTTTAAAGCGAAGCATAAGAAAAAAATTATCGAAGCCCTTCAATCGGTTGGAATGGAGAAATTTTTATATCGAAACATTGGTGAGCTTTCGGGAGGGCAACAGCAGCGTGTCTTCATCGCAAGGGCCCTTGTGAGTGAACCAGAGCTTCTAATCCTTGATGAGCCAACAGTTGGAGTTGATGCTAAGACGGTTCAAACTTTTTACCATATGCTCGAAGATATTAACAAAAATAAGGGAATTACATTGATTTTAGTTACCCATGATGTAGGGACAATTTCAGAAAAGGTATCCCATGTCGCATGTTTGAACCAACATCTTCATTTCCATGGAAGTGCTGAAGAATTCGAACATGTTCAAGACCAGGATTTATCCCAATTTTATGGTCATTCACTTCAGGTAATTACCCATGATCATAAACATGGAAGGTGAAATAATGCTTTCAGATATTTTTCAATATGAATTTTTACAAAATGCATTCTTGAGTGGTTTGCTAATTGGGTTGATTGCACCATTACTTGGTGTTTTTATCGTGGTACGACGGCTTTCACTTATAGCAGATGCCTTGAGCCATGTGACATTAGCAGGAATTGCAGCTAGTCTTTTACTTGAAAGGAAGCTAGGGCTTACTCAGCCAATTAACCCTATTTATATGGGAATGACTTTTTCAGTTGTGGGTTCTCTTTTTATTGAACGTTTAAGAACGGTATACAAGCATTATCAAGAGCTTGCCATTCCAATCATTTTATCGGGCGGGATTGGTTTAGGTGTTATTTTTATTTCCCTTGCAGATGGTTTTAATACCGATTTATTTAATTATTTATTCGGAAGTGTGAGTGCCATTAGTCGTTCAGATTTATGGACCATCCTCGGGATTTCGGTGCTTGTTATTTTGATTGTCCTGCTTCTATATAAGGAATTATTTCTTTTATCATTTGATGAAGAACATGCTGCTGTTTCAGGGATTAATGCAAAAACCATTCACTTTATCTTTATTACGACAGTGGCTTTAGTTATTGCTGCTTCCATGAGAATTGTCGGTATTTTATTGGTATCATCCTTAATGACTTTACCGGTTGCAGCAGCGATTCGGATTGCAAAAGGATTTAAGCAAACGATCATTCTTTCGGTTGTATTTGGTGAATTAGCTGTCATTTTTGGGTTAGTGCTTTCGTATTATCTTGATTTGGCTCCTGGAGGAACCATCGTAGTATTATCGATTATGATTCTTTTAGGTGCGATTGGCTGGAAAAAATGGTGGAAAGGAAGAGCGGCATGAATGTATCTGAAGCGATGCAATTAATGAAGGAAAAAGGGTTTAAACATACAGGGAAAAGACAGGAAATGCTTGAACTATTTTCTGTTTCTGATAAATATTTAACCGCAAAGGATGTTTTGGACAGGTTAAAGGAAAACTATCCGGGACTAAGCTTTGACACGATCTATCGAAACCTTTCTTTATTTATGAATCTGGGTATTTTGGAAATGACGGAGCTTTCAGGAGAAAAACATTTCCGCTTTACTTGTGGCGGCAGTCACCATCACCACCATTTTATTTGCCTAGAATGTGGAAAAACAAAGGAACTTGAAACGTGTCCAATGGAAAAAATCATCGATAATTTATCTGGTTTTGATGTGACCGGTCATAAATTTGAAATTTATGGAGCTTGTCCAGATTGTCGAGCATAACCTTTCCGGCTACTTTGTTTTTAATGTCTAGCTCCAGGCACCATCGGCTCGAGGTCACAATCCAATCGCTTCTGAAGGCAAAAGGCGCCTTCTGTCAGCGCTCGTCTTGTGCTTGTCGCCTCTGCCAGGACGGCAAGGATTCCAGCGTTAGGCACAGGACGTGCCTGCTCTTAGCCGGAATTGGGGTGCCTTGCGCTTTTCTAATATAGTCAATGATTAACAATTATATTTCCCTCTTCCTTAACTCATACTATAAATGCTCCTTACCCATAAGGAAAGCGAGGGATAAGCATGGCAGAACAAGACAAAGACGTAAGAAACCATCAAGACGATAATGATTTTGATTACTACGTTGATTCAAACTTAGGTGCAAATGCTGACTCAAGCTATAATGAGGAAACGGCAGCAGAGGTTGCCGCTCCAATCAATTATGGAACCACAAGACGTGAGACGAACTATGTAGGAGATAACACGGAGGATCGAGCAGGTGGTGCAGGTTTAGGCTGGCTCTCTCTTGCTTTATCAATTATTTCCTTGTTTGTAATGCCTGTATTATTAGGAGCAGCAGGTATTATCATTGGATTCATTGCACGTCGACGTGGAGCAACTGGTTTAGGAGCATGGGCAATCGGGATCGGTGCTGTATCGATTATCGTCGGCATCTTCATCCTCCCATTTTTTTAACATAAGCATATAAAATAAACCCGGCACTTAGTGTGCCGGGCTTATTTTTAATTTTGCTCTAAAGCTTGTTTCGCGAAGTATTCCTCAGCAAGCTTGTCGATTTCTTTTTTCAATTCTTCTACCATGGTTTCCTCAGGTACTTTTCTGACTGTTTTACCATGACGGAAAAGTAAACCTTCTCCTCGTGCTCCTGCTATTCCAATATCGGCTTCTTTAGCCTCACCTGGGCCGTTAACGGCACATCCTAATACAGAAACCTTAATGGGAGCTTTAATGTTTGAAATATACTCTTCAACCTCATTAGCAATTTTAATTAGGTCGATTTCAATTCGTCCACATGTTGGGCATGAAATTAATGTTGCTGCATTTGATATTAAACCAAATGATTTTAATAATTCACGTGCAACCTTAACTTCCTCAACAGGGTCTGCACTTAGTGAAACACGTAATGTATTTCCAATTCCCTTACTTAAAATAGCACCTAAACCAGCTGCACTTTTAACTGTTCCAGAAAACAGTGTTCCTGATTCAGTAATACCTAAGTGTAATGGGTAATCGAATGCCTTTGCCGCTTTTTCATAGGCTTCAATAGCAAGCGGGACAGTTGATGCCTTCATTGACACAATTATGTCATGAAAATCAAGATCCTCTAAGATTTTAATATGGTGTAATGCACTTTCAACCATACCGTCAGCAGTTGGGTAACCATATTTATCAAGGATACGCTTCTCTAATGATCCTGCGTTTACCCCGATCCGAATGGGAATTCCTTTTTCCTTCGCTGCTTTTACAACAGCTTCAACCTTTTCTTTACGGCCGATATTACCAGGGTTAATCCGAATTTTATCGGCTCCTCCCTCAATTGCTTTTAGGGCTAATTTATAATCGAAATGTATATCAACTACAAGAGGAATTGAAATTCTTTTTTTGATTTCTGGAATTGCATTTGCTGCACGCTCATCAGGACATGCTACACGAACAATTTGACATCCTGCTTCTTCAAGACGCTTGATTTCTGCAACCGTTGCATCTACATCATGTGTCTTTGTAGTGGTCATACTTTGAATAATGACTTCATTGTTACCACCAATCGTTAAATTACCAACCTTTACAGGACGTGTTTTTGTACGATGGATGACTTCACTCACGAATATCGCTCCTTTAAAAATCAAATGCGCCTTGGCGTATTTGCGCCCAGATTTTTTAGGCCCACACGATGTGGGTCACAAAGACGTTGCCACAGGACGTGGCGTTTTTAGTCTTTGATCTAAAACTCGAAAAGTTTCCATTGAAAATCTGTGGCATCCGCCGGAGGCTTACTTTATTCTGCGAGTTATTTGCAGAATAAAGTTAAAGCTTTTTATCACTTATATAAGAGTAATCCTTTATTAGAAAAATATCTAGTCTAAAGAATCATTTACTTGCCTATTTTACAGTTGAATCAAAAAATTGACAAGAAAAGACCATTACTCACTTATATATAGTGGGAATTTGTAGGTTTTTCCCATTTGGAGAAGCTCTGCTTCACTATCGGGGTTAAGCTTTTCAAAGTCGATAATAACAGATTCAATAGAAGTCATCTGCTTCCCTTCATTAAGCTTTTCAACGATTGATAATAAAGTGTCACCGGCTTTTACTTTGATTTCCTTATATGGATTACTTGGGGTTTGGGCAACGACTTCTGTTGCCTCTATTGTTTCATTTTTTGGAACTGGTAGAGTTCCAATTCTCACATCATAATAAATAATAAATAAAATAAAAATAATTACTAGGAATGCGAAGAATCGCTTCATGTCCAAAACCTCCGCTAGATCTACTTAATACAGAATATGCATAGGACTTTTAGATATTCCAAAAATTAATAGAAAGGCATAAAATTTAATAGGGAAGCTAGAAATACTTACAGGGAGGTTTTATAATATGGGAATTCTAATGTGGACGATCATTATTGTATTGTTTGTAATTGCCTTTGTTGGTCTGGTGTATCCAATCATTCCGAGTCTGCTCTTTATTGCAGGTGGCTTTTTGGTTTATGGATTCTTTCAAGGCTTTGATTCGTTGACAATATGGTTCTGGATCATTGAAGGGCTGTTTCTACTTCTATTATTAGGGGCAGATTACGCAACTAATTTACTTGGTGTGAAAAAATATGGCGGAAGCAAAGCAGCTGTTTGGGGAAGTACGATAGGGCTTCTAGTTGGACCCTTTGTGATTCCGATTTTTGGTATAATCATCGGTCCCTTTCTTGGTGCATTCCTAGCAGAATTACTTGTGCATAAAAAGGATCTAAAAGATGCTTTTAAAAGCGGGATTGGATCCCTCATCGGTTTTCTTAGTGGTGTTCTTGCAAAAGGTGTCATTCAAGCTATTATGATTATCTATTTTCTGTTTGTCGTGTTTTAAGTATAAAATCCATCCTTCAGTGGAACCTAAGGTCTGGTGTTGGATTGTAAATAACAAAGCATTTTATTTGAAAGATTATACTTATTTTGGTAATCTAACAAGTGAGAGCTACTGAAGACGAATCCGTTTTCAAAAGGTTCAATATTACATATATTTTAAGGAGGAATAAAACATGGCATACGAATTACCACAATTACCTTATGCTTATGATGCACTAGAACCACATATTGACAAGGAAACAATGAACATTCACCACACTAAGCATCACAATACTTACATTACTAATGTAAACAATGCGATTACTGGTAAAGCTGATTTAGAAAGCAAATCAGTAGAAGAATTAATTTCTAATCTTGATGCTGTTCCAGAAGAAATTCGTACAGCGGTAAGAAACAATGGTGGTGGACATGCAAACCACAGCCTATTCTGGACAATTCTTTCTCCAAACGGTGGCGGTGAGCCAACTGGCGAATTAGCTGAAGCTATCAACAGTAAATTCGGAAGCTTTGAAGCATTCAAGGATCAGTTCTCTAAAGCAGCTGCAACTCGTTTCGGTTCTGGTTGGGCCTGGTTAGCTGTTAACAACGGTGAGCTTGAAGTAACAAGCACTCCAAACCAAGATTCCCCTTTAATGGAAGGAAAAACTCCGATTCTTGGTCTTGATGTTTGGGAGCATGCTTACTACCTAAACTATCAAAACCGTCGTCCTGATTACGTTTCTGCATTCTTCAATGTAGTAAATTGGGAAGAAGTAGCAAACCGTTACAACGCTGCAAAATAATAACATTATTCAGCCTAGGCTGAATAATGTTATAGCCTCCGGCGGATGCCACGATTTTTAAAAGGAAACTTTTCGAGGAGTTAGATTAAAGACTAAATACGCCACATCATGTGGCAACGTCTTTATGACCCACTTCCTGTGGGCCTAAAAATCGGGCACAAATACGACAAGGCGTACTTGATTTAGGGCCAGTGGACTCGTCCACTGGCTTTTTGTCTGCATTTTTTTAGTATCTAGCACAAGATGCCTTGCGCTTTTCTTTGTGTCTAGTTCCAGGCGCCATCGGCTCGAGGTCACAAGCTAATCACTTCTGAAGGCAAAAAGCGCCTTCTGTCAGTGCTTATCTTGTGCTTGTCGCCGATATGCAGGCGCCTTACACTTTTCTTTGTATATCTCCTTTTAATTATCACACAATAAAAGGTGTAGATAGTAAAGGGGAGTCAGCAGATGTTTCGTTTTAAAAAGGTACTCGGTGATGTACCCATACACAGGGATTTAATTTTGTTACTTGTCATTGGTGGCTTATATGCACTAAGTATCGCATTATCAAACACATTCGTGAATGTGTACTTATGGAAGCAGTCAGGTGATTTTAAAGATTTAGGCTTATATAATTTAGCAGTCGTCGTATTACAACCATTAACCTTTATCCTTGCAGGAAGATGGGCAAAAAAAATAGATCGAGTGGTCGTCCTAAGGCTTGGAGTTTCATTCTTAGCGATTTTTTATATCACCGTTTTGTGGATTGGTGAAAATGCCTCGCACTATTTGTTGATTTTGGGGGCACTGCTTGGGATAGGCTATGGTTTTTACTGGCTAGCCTTTAATGTCTTAACCTTTGAAATTACAGAGCCTGAAACACGTGACTTTTTTAACGGTTTTTTAGGATTACTTGGCTCATTTGCAGGAATGATTGGTCCTATTGCAGCGGGAATCATCATTTCTTCAATGAAAAGCTTTACCGGCTATACCGTCATATTTGGAATATCCTTAGGGCTGTTTACCGGTGCAGTCGTGCTTAGCTTTTTCTTAAAAAGGCGAAGCGCTGAAGGGGAGTTTGTTTTTAGGCAAATCCTTGATGAACGAAAAAATAATTCAAATTGGAAGAATATCCTAAATGCCCACTTTTTTCAAGGAATTCGTGAAGGCACATTTGTATTTGTCATTTCCGTGTTTGTTTTTGTCGCAACGGGAAGTGAGTTGGCCTTGGGGAAATTTGGCTTAATCAATTCAGCCGTATCTTTTTTGTTTTATTTTCTAGCTACGAGGTTAATCAAAAAGAAAATGCGAAAAAAAGCAATTCTAGTCGGCGGTTTAATGGTTTATCTTGCTATATTTACGATTCTTTTTGATGTAACCTTTGCTAGGCTGATTTTATATGGTGTTATAATTGGGGTTGGTTATCCGATTTTGCTTGTTCCATATAACTCTTTAACCTATGATGTTATCGGTAAAGGATGGAACGCCAAAGAGATGAGGATCGAATATGTGGTCGTTAGGGAAATCTATTTAAATCTTGGAAGGATTTTATCGATTGTATTATTCCTGTTCGCTGTCACCTTTTTTGATGAAAAACAAAGTATTCCAATTCTTCTAGCCATTGTCGGTGCAGGACATTTACTGCTTTACTTTCCAATCAGGCGAATTAAAACACCAGATGCAGCTGGTCCAGTTCAATCAAAATCGGCTGCAAACCGTAAATTAATTGAAGGTGAAGGTGGCTCAACTGCTTAACTTTATTCAGCTGGGGCTGAATAAAGTTAAGTGCCTCCGGCGGATGCCTCAGATTTTCAGAGGAAGTTTCGAGCATAGGATCAAAGACTAAGAACGCCACGTCCTGTGGCAACGTCTTTGTGACCCACATCGTGTGCGCCTAAAATCTGGGCGGCAAATACGCCAAGGCGTATTTGAATTAGCAGATTTTTATCATGGAAAAAAGTTTGAGTTTCTTATACAATAAGAGATAAAGGCACCTGGCCTGGCTAGGTGCCTTTTTTCTTCATAAGAATTCAGCGCTATGAAAAATTAGGTTAGGCTAAAAAATAAAGGTAGATGATGTAAATGATGAAAAAGAAAAAGTCACATGTTCCCTTTCGTTTAAATATATTGTTTTTTGCTGTCTTTTTACTTTTTTCAGCCCTGATTTTACGACTTGGGGTTGTTCAAATTGTTCACGGTGAGAAATTTCAGAAGGAAGTAGAAAAGACAGAAAATGAAACTGTAAACCTTCCCGTTCCACGGGGAAAGATTTATGACAAAAATGGAAATGTCATTGTTGATAATAAAGCCTTAAATGCAATCACTTATACCCGTGCAAAAGGAACGAAGCAAGAGGATGTGCTAGAGATTGCGGAAACCCTAGCTACGTTAATTGAGATGAAGACAGAGAAAGTCACAGAACGTGACCTGAAGGATTTCTGGATACTCAAAAATCCCGATAAGGCAGAGGGAAAAGTTGAGCAAGAAATGATGAAAATTAAAGATGGAGAACTAGAATTATCCGATAAGGAAATCTATAAGCTTCAAATCGACCGGATTACAGAAGAGGACCTCAAACAGATAACCGAACCAGAATTAGAGGTCGCGGCAATTTTCCGTGAAATGACGAAGGGCTACGCACTTGTTCCACAGATCGTAAAAAATGATAATGTAACACCTGAGGAATATGCGGTTGTCAGTGAAAACCTTGAGCATTTACCGGGTGTTAATACCACAACGGATTGGGTTAGAGATTATAAATATGAGTACACCTTAAAATCGATTCTTGGCAGAATCTCTGATACAGATGAAGGTCTTCCAGGCGATAAGCTAGATTATTATTTAGCCCGTGGATATAACCGTAATGACCGTGTTGGATTAAGTTATTTAGAGGAACAATATGAATCCGTACTACATGGTCAAAAGGCTAAAGTGGAAAATGTCATTAAAGGGAATGCTGTTCAGGAAACAATTGTGATTTCAGAAGGACAAAGGGGAAGTGACCTTGTTCTTACCATTGATATGGAGCTGCAGCAAGCGGTTGAACAAATCATTGAAGATCAGATGTTAGCAACTAAACAAAAGGGTGGTACACAGTATCTTGACCGCGCATTTGTCGTCATGATGAATCCTAAAACCGGAGAAATTTTAAGTATGGCTGGTAAGGTCTATGCAAGAGGGGAAGACGGCAAAATGGGCTTCCAGGACTATGCACTAGGTACTATGAATGCCGCGTATGAGATGGGGTCCACTGTCAAGGGCGCAACCATGCTAACTGGTTATGATACAGGAGTAATTGATATTGGTTCAAGGTACTATGATTCACCTGTAAAAATTAAAGATACTCCTGTAAAGAAGTCATGGAAAGACTTAGGGGATACTAATGACCTTAAAGCACTTGAAATGTCATCTAACATATATATGTTTAAGACGTTCCTAGATTTAGCAGGTGGGCATTATGTCCCCGGTCAATCGATTTCAATTGATTATGATGCATTTCGTACCGTTAGAAATTATTTTGGCCAGTTTGGTTTGGGTGTGAAGACAGGTATTGATTTACCAGGCGAAGCTACAGGATTTCCTGGGTCACAACTTAATCCTGGTCTTTTAATGGACTTAGCAATTGGACAATATGATACGTATACAACCTTACAATTAGCACAGTATGTGTCTACGATTGCGAATGATGGCTACAGGATGCAACCGAAGATTGTAAGGGAAATTCATCAACCAACGATGGATGAAAATGAATTAGGTCCGATTCAAAAGCCATTTGAACCAACCGTATTAAATAAACTCGATATAGATCAGAAATATTTCAATCGGGTCCAGCAAGGATTTAAATTAGTTTATCAAGGATCAAGAGGAACTGCTCGTGGTTCATTTGCACGTAAACCATATAATGCTGCTGGAAAAACAGGTACAGCTCAATCGTTTATAAACGGAGTGGAAGCTGTTAATAGTACACTTGTTGGGTATGCACCTTTTGATAATCCTGAGGTGGCATTTGCAGTCGTAATTCCTTACGCGTACTTTGGAAAATCATCAAATAATATGAACCTTACAGTTGGGGAAGCAATTTTAGATAAATATTTTGAGCTAAAACAAACGAGAGCCGCAAAGCCTCAACAAGAAACACCAGACACAGATTCAGATACACAGCAAGAAACACCGGACACAGACTCAGATTCAGACACACAGCAAGAAACAGCAGCTGATGAGGATGAAGCACAAGGAACTGAATAATGCAGAAGTAAAGCCTAACGAAAATTCGTTAGGCTTTTTTCTATGGCGATAAAAAGGGCTTTCGACATAACTCTTGTAAATTCCTCAATTTATTCGAATTTACAAAAGCTTTACATTCAATTCATACAAGATTAATAGTTTGAGATTATTCTAATACATGTAAGACAGAACAAAACAAACACACTCTTAGGGGGAATTAGGAAATGAAACGCTTGAAATTCTTAGGTTTGGCAATGATGACTCTTGCATTGCTTGTATTAGCAGCATGTGGAAATGGAGCAAACAACACAGAGAAAGAAGAAAAACCACAAACAGGTAATGAGAATGCAAGTGCTGAAAAATTAGAAGGCAGCGTAGTAATTGATGGATCTGGTACAGTATTTCCTTTCATGTCTAAGATGGCTGAAAATTATATGTTAAATGAGCAAGAAAATGTATCGGTAGAAGTTAGCCGTGCTGGAACAAGTGCTGGTTTCAAAAAATTCTTAGTTGAAAGTGGCGGAACAGATTTCAATGATGCATCACGTACAATCAAAGATGAAGAAGCAACTACTGCTAAAGATCTTGGAATCGATGTGAAAGAATTAAAAGTTGCACTTGATGGCTTAACATTCGTTGTTAACCCTGAAAACGATTGGGCAGACGAGCTTACAAAGCAAGAAGTAATTGATATTTTCTTAGAAAGTGGCGGTAAGAAAAATTGGTCTGATGTACGTTCTGATTTTCCAAATGAGCCAATTAAAACATACGGTCCTAACGAAAACCACGGTACGTATGAATTCTTCTGGGAAAAGATTTTGGATGAGCAAGATTTAGTAGCTTCAGCAAATCTTCAACAAGAATACTCAACATTAGTTGATTTAGTGTCAAAAGATAAAAACGCAATTGCTTTCTTTGGATATGGATATGCAGTAAATAACAAAGAAAAAGTGAAAATTGTAAAAGTTGATTTTGGTAACGGTGCTGTTGAGCCTAACCTAGAAACAATTGGTGAAGGTGATAGCTTTGCATACGGAGCGTTTACAAGACCAGTATTCACTTACCTAAATGTTAATATGGCAAAAGAAAAGGCACAAGTATTAGATTATGCAATCTATACTATGAAAAACGCAGCTGAAGTTGCAGCAGAAACTGGATTTGCTCCACTTCCAGAAGATGAATTACAACAATCAGTACAAGACTTAGAAGGTTTAAAATAATAGTTTCAATGTGAAGATGGGAGCAGGAGTTGCTCTCATCTTTAACCTGATTATAGATAGAAAAAACATTTTTGGTCTTAATAAACGATGAAAAAGATTGAAGGGAGTTTATCATGAAGGAAGGTTCTAAAGTTATAAATGTGCGTGAGATGATTGCTCAAAATAAAAGCAAGAAAAGCATGAACACATTACTCGAAAAAGTCATTCCAAAAGGCTTGCTTTTGATTGCGATTATTTCCATTTTAACGACAATTGGTATTGTCTTTACTCTTCTATTTGAAACATTCGAGTTTTTTAAACGTGTACCGTTTCTCGACTTTTTTACAGGTACCGTATTAAAACCCCTCGGCAATAATGCTGAGTTTGGGGTATTACCTCTATTAACAGGAACGATTATATCATCGACTATAGCAATGTTAGTAGCAATCCCTGTCGGTTTGATGTCTGCGATTTTTTTAAGTGAATATGCTTCAGACCGAGTAAGAAGAATTTTAAAACCAATCCTTGAAATTCTTGCAGGAATTCCGACGATTGTATATGGTTTCTTTGCATTAACGTTCGTGACACCTCTTTTACGATCTATTTTTCCTGGTCTTGAACCGACTAATATCCTTAGTCCAGGTATCGTAATGGGAATCATGATTATTCCAATGGTTGCTTCGCTTTCAGAAGATGCCATGAGCTCTGTCCCCAATTCCATGAGAGAAGGGGCACTTGGACTTGGCTCAACAAAACTTGAAGTAACCCGGAAGGTTGTCATTCCTGCTGCAATGTCTGGTATCATTGCTTCTTTTGTTCTCGGCATCTCTAGGGCAATCGGGGAAACGATGATTGTTACGATTGCAAGTGGAAGCTCGAAGAACTTTACATTTGATATTAGTCAATCCATGCAAACGATGACGGCTTATATTGTTGAAGTAACAGGAGGCGATGCACCAGCTGGCTCAACGATTTATTACAGTCTTTATGCTGTGGCAATGACGTTATTCGCCTTTACATTAATTATGAACTTACTTGCTCAATATATTTCTCGCAAGTTTAAGGAGGAATATTAAGAATGAAATATGTGAATACAGCTCAAGTGCAGAAGAAATTAAACACACGTTTAATGACAAATAAAATAGCAAAGACAATATTTTTAATCTCCATATTATTTAGTCTAGTGGTTTTATTAATCCTTTTTTATCGAGTTATCTCCCAAAGTCTTGGGTGGATAGACATTCAATTTCTAACGAGTAAACTATCAACCGTAGCGGAAAATGCAGGGATCATGGGTGCATTACTCGGAACCCTTTGGTTAATGATCGTTGTAGCGCCAATCACACTATTTCTTGGTGTAGGAACAGCGATTTATCTTGAAGAATATGCAAAAAAAGGACGCCTCCAACGCTTTATCCAAACGAATATTTCAAACCTTGCAGGTGTTCCGTCAATCGTATTTGGAATTTTAGGTTTAACTGTTTTTGTTCGTGGTCTTGGTTTAGGGAATATTGTTTTAGCGGGTGGACTAACAATGTCACTATTAGTCCTGCCGATTGTGGTTGTTGCTAGTCAGGAAGCGATTCGTGCAGTTCCTAATTTTTTACGTGAAGCTTCCTATGGAATGGGAGCCACAAAATGGCAAACAATCAAGAATGTCGTCTTACCAGCTTCAATACCTGGAATTTTAACTGGAGTTATTTTGGCACTTTCAAGAGCAATTGGAGAAACAGCTCCACTAGTTGTTATCGGGATTCCGGCTCTATTAATTCCGCTTCCAGATGGTATTTTTGACAAGTTCACAGTATTGCCAATGCAAATCTATTATTGGACACTTGATTCTGCATTAGTAGCTGAATATGCAAACCTAGCGGCAGCAACAATTGTGATCCTACTAATCGTTCTATTTTTAATGAACTCTATTGCAATCTTTATCCGAAACAAATTCCAAAGCAGGTTCTGATCTTAATTGAAGGGGAGAAACTCAAACGATGTCTTTAAAAGTTGTTACTCATAAAAATGCGAATTCAGATCAAATAGATAAAAAAATTGTGTATGATACAAAGGATTTAAACCTTTGGTATGGAGAAGACCATGCGTTAAAAAATATTAACTTTCCGATCTATGAAAACGAAGTGACGGCGATTATTGGGCCTTCAGGATGTGGAAAATCAACCTATATTAAAACATTAAACCGAATGGTCGAACTTGTTCCGATTGTACGAATTTCCGGAGAGATTTTATATAAAGGAAAAAATATATTTGATAAGTCTTATAAAGAAGAAGAGCTTCGAACGAAGGTTGGAATGGTTTTTCAAAAGCCAAATCCATTTCCAAAAACTATATACGACAATATTGCCTATGGACCTCGAATCCATGGAATTCGAAACAAAAAGGTACTTGATGAAATTGTGGAACAAAGCTTACGTGGCGCAGCCATTTGGGATGAGGTAAAAGACCGTCTTCATGAAAATGCATATGGACTTTCAGGCGGTCAGCAGCAAAGAATTTGTATTGCTAGGTGTTTAGCAATCGAACCAGATGTTATACTAATGGATGAGCCGACTTCTGCACTTGACCCAATTTCAACATTGAAGATTGAGGAACTAGTTCAGGAACTAAAGCAAAATTTTAGCATTATCATCGTTACGCATAACATGCAACAAGCCGCACGTATCTCTGACCGAACAGCATTTTTCTTAAGCGGAGAAATCATCGAATATGAAAAAACGGATAAAATGTTCTCAAACCCATCCGACAAGCGTACTGAAGACTATATCACAGGACGATTTGGGTAATAAATAAATAAGGGGAGTAGAGTATGTCAATACGTACGACGTTAGATAAAGATTTAGATCGACTTAAAGAATTACTCATTGAAATGGTAAATCTATCAAAAACAGCTGTTGAAAAATCAGTCCAATCACTTGCACATCAAAATATTAAAATGGCTGAACAAATCATTGAAGAAGACCAAAAAATTAACGAACTTGAGGAAGAAATCAATAATTTAATCATTCAGCTAATTGCTCAACAACAGCCAGTCGCATCGGATCTTCGCACGATTATCGCTGGATTAAAAATCTCAAACGATGTTGAGCGAATCGGCGATCTTGGTGTAAATATCGCAAAATCCGTTATCCATATTGGCGACGGGCCACACATTAAGCCAATTGTTGATATTCCTAAAATGGCGGAAATGGCTTTAGACATGTTAAATAATGTAATTAAAGCCTATATCGAAAAGGATATTGAACTTGCGATTACAACGGCTAGGGCCGATGATGAAGTTGATGCTTTATACGGAAAAATCATTAAAGAACTGCTTGAATTAGTGCCAAGCAAGCCTGATTCATTCAATCAAATCTCACAGCTATCCTTTGTTGCCCGTAATATTGAACGGATAGCAGACCATACAACAAATATGTCTGAACATATCATTTACATGGTAAAAGGAAAAAATGTTGATTTGAATTCGTAATAAAAAACTCAAGCCAATCACAAGGCTTGAGTTTTTTATGTAGTCAAATAGTAAATAGTCCCATAGACAATGGTTGATATGATTATTCCGATTGCGATTCCCCGTAATAAATTTTTGTCCATTAAATGAGCCCCATTTTCTTTGCTTGTTCCAGGATAGGTCGAACCTCTTCAACAGGTAAATTTGTTTTGGTTCCGATTTCCTCATAGCTCAGGCCTTTATCATATAAAGATAAAATGGAAGTATTTGATAAAGACATGGCACTTGTTTGCGGTGGCCCTATTTCATAATCGATATCATTTGTGAGTAGTTCTTCCTCTAGAACCTTCACTTTTTTCTTAATAAGATACGTTTCCTGGATTACAGAAAGGGAAAGTTGATCAATTTCTTCTTGCACCTTTTTAATTGGATCCTTCCCATAAAAGGAAATGACAAGAAGAAGGATTGCGATAGCTAATAAACTAATAAATGCGTATTCCATATCCTCACTCCATTCCATTACTAATCTTATCCTAACTTACTGTCGTGGACAACAATTTGTACCGCTGTTTATTGTATTTCGATATAGTGATTAGAAATTTTTCGAACCTAAAAATAGGACTGGAATTTTGATTACTTAAGTGGTATGATAGGTAAGTCTGATTAATGCTTTATATGTTTGGAGGGAAATAACATGCGTGTTAAAATCACTTTAGCTTGTACTGAAACTGGCGATCGTAATTATATTACAACTAAAAATAAGCGTAACAACCCTGACCGTCTTGAAGTTAAGAAATATAGCCCAAGACTTAAAAAGGTTACTCTGCACCGTGAAACAAAGTAACAGTAGGAAGCAATTTCCTGCTGTTTTTTTTTTGGTTTATAATAAAACAAATGATGAGGGAGGCGAATCGTTTGAAGACGAAACAGGACATGAGAAAAGAAATGAAAAGGACTTTACATTCGATTGATAAAATTACTTTACATACATGGTCACGGGAAATTACAGAACAAGTCCTTTCATTGCCAGAATGGATGAACGCGAAGACAATTGGCATTACGATTTCGGGGGAATATGAGGTCAATACGAAATACTTGATTGAAAAAGCTTGGGAATCTAAGAAACGAGTGGCTGTTCCAAAATGTCATCCCAAGACGAAAACAATGACATTTCGTGAAATTACATCATTTTCACAGTTAGAGGTGGTCTATTATGGACTACAAGAACCAATTGAGGAACAAACACAAGAGGTTTTACATAAAGAAATGGATCTGTTATTTGTCCCTGGTTTAAGCTTCGTCACAAACGGATACCGACTTGGCCACGGTGGAGGGTTTTATGACCGATACTTAGCGAAATATCAAGGGAATACTGTTTCCTTGGCATTTCCAAAACAGCTAGTTGAAGTATTACCGGTTGAGCCATTTGATCTACCTGTTCAGAAAATCGTGACAAATACACAGGTTATTGAGACCCATGATTAATCTTTTTATCCAAATTCTTGCTTCCATTGTTGTAGCGGTTTTAGGATATAAACGTAAATCATTAACTGTTAGTGGAGCAGTCGGGACGATCATTGTTGGAAGTGCTGTGTCGATTGGCTTTGGGTATCGCGGTTTATTATTATTAGGTGTCTTTTTTGGAAGTTCAAATTATTGGAGTAAACTCAAGGCTGGAAAGAAGGACAGTCTCAAAAATAAAGTGGCGAAAGGTGAGCAACGTGACATCGTTCAAGTCTTTGCGAACGGTGGTGTTGCTGCATTTACAGGCTTAATGTTTGCTTGGTCTGATTCTTTATTTTGGCTTCTCTTTTTTGTAGGGTCAATCGCAGCAGCAACCGCCGACACTTGGGCTTCGGAAATTGGGACACTTAGTAAGAAACAGCCGATTCTCCTTACAAAAATGAAGCGGGTGGATGCAGGTACATCAGGGGCAGTTTCAGTGTTAGGTACAAATGCTGGTTTCCTAGGCTCGCTACTCATTAGTGTCCTGTCATTTTTAGTTTGGCCAGAGCTTTCAGTTATTCTGTTAGTTGGACTTACCTTGGTCGGTTTCAGTGGAAATGTAATTGATACCATTCTGGGGGCAACCATTCAAGTCGTTTATAGATGCCCTATCTGTGGTATGGAAACGGAAAAAAGAGTCCATTGTGGACAGGAAACGACCTATCTCAAGGGTTTACGCCTCTGCAATAATGATGTTGTGAATTTTATCTCAATCCTCCTGGCTTCTAGTCTTGGGACATATTTCCTTTTTATTTTACAAGGATAAAATGAAAGGGATAATCAAAAAGTATAGCTAGGAGGGATAAAAATGTTAAGCTTCGTAACCCGAATAGCTTTACTTTTTGGAGGGATTTATGCTGTCTACAAGTTCCGTTATCGCATTTTTAATCGTGTGTTCGGTAACCCGGCAGTCCGACGTATCTTTATCAGTTCGTCAATGAAAATCCCATTTATACGAAATAGAATGATCCACCAAGCCTTCCGATAAGAAAGAAAACCTGTTGAACCCATTTCAACGGGTTTTTTCGTTTTTAAAGACAGAAATTTGGTAAATGTTATCGAAAAACGTTTATAATAAAAAGAAACCCATTGGACGAGGGGGGATTTGGTGTTCAAGCAGGATTATCTTTATTGGAAAATGATCGAGGGACTTCAACAAGAAGGTGGCTACCGAATTCTCCAATTATCAAAATCAAATAATGAAGTATGGTTAGAGACAACACAAAAAAACAAACCAAGAATTATCCGTATCCTGCGCCATGATTTGGATTGGAGCAATTGGATGCAAAGGGATATGGAGATCACAGCCCAACGATTAGAACAGCTAAGAAAGCGTCTATTTGCCCGTAAACTGGATGCTTTAAATATTTATATGACTACATTCCCTCCTGTCGATGATTGGAAGTTTCGATTAGAAAGCCCGCTCGTAGCAGGTACAAAAGGTCTAACGGCTTTACATACTGTAATAATTGATTCAGAACATAAAGATACTGGATTACAGGAAGTATCGAAGTTTGTTCATACCGACTTTGATCCGGATGATTCCATCTATATAGACGTTGAAACGATTGAAAACATCAAACGTGAGGTTATAACCGTTGCAAATAAGCGGATTTCTAGTGAAAAGCAAATTTTCCAAAATGGAAAACCGTTTTTTACCTATATCTTAATTGCCATTCAATTAATTATGTTTGCCGTTTTAGAATTGCATGGCGGGAGCACAAATACGGAGACCTTACTGAAATATGGGGCAAAGGAAAATTTCCGGATTTTAAATGGGGAATGGTGGCGCTTTTTCACGCCGATGATTTTACATATCGGATTTATTCATCTTCTCATGAACACTCTTGCTTTGTATTATTTAGGTGCAGAGGTTGAACGGCTTTATGGAAAACTAAGGTTTTTATTGATTTATGTATTTGCAGGATTTGTAGGAAGTCTAGCGAGTTTTGTGTTTAATGCAACTATTTCTGCTGGGGCTTCTGGTGCCATTTTTGGCTGCTTTGGTGCACTATTGTTTTTTGGTACAGCCTACCCATCTCTCTTTTTTAGAACAATGGGTCCAAATGTAATTGGAATAATAATCATCAACTTGGCCTTAGGATTTATGATCCCTGGAATCGATAACTCAGGTCATATTGGAGGGCTGGTTGGCGGCTTTTTAGCTGCGAGCATTGTCCATTTACCTAAGCAAAAAGAATTTACTAAGCGATTAGGCGGACTTGTGGTAACGATGGTGACAGTAGGTGCACTTTTTTACGTCGGTTATGTGGTACAGCCACATGCTGATAATCCTCAATTTGTCGTACAAACTGCACAGGAATATATTCAATCTAATGAGATTCATAAAGCATATGATTTGCTAAAGACCGCCGAGGAAAAAGGTGCTGATTCACTAGAAGTGTATTTTTATTTATCCTATACTGAAATTAAACTAGGAAAGTTTGAAGAAGCAAGAGATCATTTAGAAATTGTCACGAACAAGGCACCTGAACTCTCTGAAGCGCATTATAATCTTGCTTTAGTCTATGTCCAGCTGCAGGATTTCGAAAACGCAAAAAAAGCTGCAGAACAAGCGATTAAGGCAGATCCAGATAATGAAAATTATAAAGAACTGATGAACGAAATAGATGCCACAGAAGGTGGCCCATTGTAAAAAGCGTCTTACTTGAGGCGCTTTTCTTCAATTTCCCTGAATAAGTATTTTTTTCCAGTATTACGTCAATGATGGTTTAGTAGCTTAGATAAGTTGCTTTTGTACGTGATTGGAGTGATTTAAATGGGAAATGTAAAAGAAAAGCCAAAACATCCGGTCTCAATAAATCTACAAGAAAATAAAAATTATTTAAAAGAAGCACTTGGTGTAGAAAAAAGCTTTGATGTCATCCAACTAGACGTAAAATATGCAGGAAAAGACATGTCCATGTTTTTAATTGATGGTTTAGTTAAAGATGATACTTTGCACCTCATACAAAAATTTCTAGCAAAGCAAGATGAGAGTACTTTTAATGTAGATGGATTAGAAAAGCTTCTTAAGACGTATATTCCTTATGTTGAAGTTGATAGCATAGATGATCTTGATAAGGTGGTTGACATGGTCCTAGCGGGTCCGACGGCTCTTGTAGTTGATGGACTTGAACAAGTGATTTTAATTGATGCACGAACGTATCCCGTACGAGGACCTGAAGAACCTGATACTGAAAGAGTTGTTAGAGGTTCAAGGGACGGTTATGTCGAAACAATCGTCTTTAATACAGCCTTAACGAGAAGAAGAATTCGGGATAAATCACTTCGAATGGAATATATGCAGGTAGGGAGACGTTCGAAGACAGATATCATTGTTAGTTATATTGAGGATATTGCCGACCCTGAACATGTTAAGGAAGTAAAAGATGCAATATCAAAAATTGATACCGATGGCTTACCTATGGGTGAGAAGACAATTGAGGAATATATTTCAGGACGACATTATAATCCTTATCCTGTTGTTAGATACACAGAAAGACCTGATACAGCGGCAGCGCATCTTTTTGAAGGCCACATCATTATAATGGTTGATGGTTCGCCAAGCGTTCTCATCACACCAGCAACGTTTTGGCATCATATGCAGCATGCTGAGGAATATCGAAATAGTCCAGTTACCGGACTGTACCTTCGCTTAGTTCGCTATATTGGGGTCTGGGCATCGCTTTTTTTATTACCACTCTGGTATTTGTTTGCTGTTCATCCAGAACTGTTGCCGGAGAGTCTTAAATTTATCGGACCAAATGATAATGGCAAATTGCCATTGATCTTACAGTTCTTTTTAATTGAAATAGGAATTGATCTATTAAGAATGGCAGCCATTCACACGCCGACCCCCCTTGCAACAGCACTGGGACTTGTTGCTGCGATGTTAATCGGACAGGTAGCCGTTGAGGTTGGTTTATTCACAAATGAAGTTATTTTGTATTTGGCAATCGCCGCAATTGGGACCTTCTCAACACCGAGTTATGAGATGAGCCTTGCAAACCGTTTGGCTCGATTATTTTTGTTATTGACAACGAGTATTTTTGGTGTCGTCGGATTTGTTGGTGGGGTTACACTTTGGATCCTCTATCTAGCTCGAATGAAATCCTTTAATGTGCCGTATTTATGGCCGTTTATTCCATTTTCCTTTAAAGGATTTAAGGATGTTTTATTCCGTGCACCTATTCCGCTAAAAAGAAATCGACCAGAAATATTGCATCCGCAGGACCCAGATAAATAAAAATTTTAAGGAGTGTTCAAAATAGGGCACTCCTTTTACAATTTCGTGGAGAATTACGTGAAAGACTTGCGTGTTCCCCTTATTTTGAATAAGCTAGATTTATATTGTGGATGCAGAAGGTGAAAATGTGAAAACAATTTATGATATTCAACAATTTCTAAAAAAATTTGGAACCATCATTTATGTAGGGGACCGAGTCGCTGACCTTGAATTAATGGAAGCTGAGATCCAAGAGCTTTACAAATCACAGCTCATTGAATCAATGGACTATCAATCAGCGATTCTTCTTCTCCGTCAAGAAATCGTATGGGAATCAGAGAAAAGAGCCAAAAATAAATAAATACGTGTTCAAAAAGGAGGATGAAGAGGACCAAGAATTTCAAGGCGGTGCAGCTTTGAGTACCGGAGCGTATGCAGTTAATACGTGAGGAACGGAGAAGCAAGCCAACGCANATTCACCGGACTTTTTGAACATCCTCGAAAAGGAATGGGATACATATGGAAAACTTATTAATAGGTATTGATCTAGGTGGAACAACGGTTAAGTTAGCCTTTATTACACAAGAAGGTGAAATTGTAACCAAATGGGAAATTCCAACTGATAAATCAGGAGATAAAATTATCCCCGATATTGCGGAAGCCATTAAAGCAAAAATGAATGAATTTCAGCTTACAACAGAACAATTTTCCGGAGTGGGGATGGGTGCACCAGGTCCTGTTAATTTCGAAGAAGGCGTATTCTATAAAGCAACCAACCTAGGCATGAAAGAAATGTACCCATTAAAAGCAGAGCTTGAGGCTAATATTGGTTTACCTGCAGTCGTAGAAAATGATGCTAACGTAGCAGCTATCGGTGAAATGTGGAAGGGTGCTGGAGAAGGTGCTAAGAATCTACTCTGTGTGACATTAGGAACTGGGGTTGGCGGCGGTATTATCGTGGGCGGCGCGATTACTCGCGGAGCAAATGGTGCAGGTGGAGAGATTGGTCATATCACCTCCATACCTGAAGGTGGTGCTCTTTGCGGCTGTGGCAAGACCGGCTGTATTGAAACAATCGCATCTGCAACAGGTATTGCACGATTGGCAAAAGAGGCAATTCAAGCTCAAAACGAACCAAGCCTTATTCGTGAGCAATTTGAAAAAGCGGGTGTAATCACCTCTAAGGATGTTTTTGAAGCGGCGAATAAAGGCGATAAGCTTGCGAAGAACATCATTGATCATGTCACATATCACCTTGGCCTAGCGTTAAGTCATGTAGCGAATGGGCTAAATCCTGAAAAAATTATTGTCGGCGGTGGTGTCTCAAAAGCAGGTGAACAGTTGCTGCTTCCATTAAAAAAACAATTCAAACGCTTTGCGTTTCCACGAGTTGCTGAGGCTGCCGAAATCACAATTGCCACGTTAGGAAACGATGCAGGCGTGATTGGTGCCGCATATTTAGCGAAAACAAGCCTTTTTAAATAATCCTAAAGTACTAGACAAAAGAGATTTCCGAGCGGAATCTCTTTTTTTTACATTTTTGTTAGAAAATTTAAAAGATTTTTACTTTTGTTAACTATGAAACTTTCTAGTCAACTAATCGTCTTATAAGTATATACATAATGTACACCTATATCATTCTATAAAATTAGGTTGTTTTGATGATTGATTTTTGGTAAAAAACTATTAAGATTATCTGTAGGTTTTTTATAAACCAGAAAATGGTATTTTAGACTATAAAATTATTGCTCCGTGGTCTTGAAAACAGGGAGGTATTTTGATGATTAGGTCATCAACCTTATCCAAATCAAAGTTCATCTTTTTAGCTGCTTTTATGCTTTGGATAAAAACGTATATCGTATATAAAACTAGCTTTGATATTAAAATAGAAAACTTGATGCAAGAGTTTATTTTACTCATTAATCCATTAAGTTTCTTATTGCTGTTCTTTGGTATTTCTTTTTTTATTAAAGAAAAACATCGAAACAAATTTATCATATTTGCTAGTTTACTATCCTCGTTTGTACTGTTTGCAAATGTTGTGTTTTATAGATTCTTCAACGACTTTTTAACCCTTCCAGTTCTCTTCCAAACCAGTAACATGGGGGATTTAGGAACGAGTATAACAGGGAACCTGAATTTAACAGACCCACTCATGTTCATCGACGTGGTCATCCTGATTTTGATTAACAAATTTAAACCAAGCTTTACGGTTGCCGAAGAAATTACGAAGAAGGAAAGAAGATCCTATTTTATCTTAGTTGCGGCCATATTCTTTTTTAATCTCGGATTAGCTGAAGCACAGCGACCACAATTATTAACAAGAACATTTGACCGTGAAATGTTAGTGAAGAATATCGGGACATACAACTATCAAATTTATGATATCGTCCTTCAATCGAAATCTTCCGCACAACGGGCTTTAGCCGATAGCAGTTCGTTTATTGAAATAGAAAACTACTTAAAAGCAAATCAAAAAGGCCCAAGCGAAAACTTTGGAATTGCAAAAGGGAAAAATGTCGTTGTTATCTCAATGGAATCCCTTCAAAACTTTGTCATTAATGAAACCATTGATGGGGAAGAAATCACACCATTCTTGAATGACTTAATTAACGAAAGCTTTTACTTTGACAATTTTTATCATCAAACAGGTCAAGGGAAAACATCGGATTCCGAGTTTTTATTAGAAAATTCATTGTATCCGCTTGGACGCGGGGCTGTATTCTTTACACATGCCACCAATGAATTCACAGCAACACCTGAATTTATTAAGGACTATGGATACTTTTCTTCTGTCTTTCATGCGAATAATAAGACCTTCTGGAACCGGGAGATCATGTATGAATCTTTAGGATATGATAAATTCTTTGATGTTGAAAGCTATGATGTCACAGAAGAAAATTCAATTGGTTGGGGCTTAAAGGATAAAGAATTCTTTGAACAATCCATTGACCTTTTAAAATCTCAGCCACAGCCGTTTTACTCAAAATTTATTACGTTAACAAACCATTTTCCATTTGAACTTGAAGCAAAGGATAAGATGGTAAATGAATTTGATTCAAATTCAAGAACGTTAAACCGGTACTTTCCAACTGTTCGCTATATGGATGAGTCCATTAAACTCTTTTTCGAGCGGCTAAAAGAAGAGGGAATGTACGAAAATACAATCTTTGTCTTATACGGGGACCATTATGGAATTTCGGAAAATCATAATAAAGCAATGGCACAGTATTTAGGAAAAGAAGAAATTACACTATTTGATTCAATCCAACTACAAAAGGTTCCATTAATCATTCACATCCCTGGGGTGACGGATAAGAATCCAGAAATCATTTCTACTGTTTCTGGCCAAATTGATTTAAAACCAACGATTTTGAGTCTACTTGGTATGGATATACAAAACGATGTCCATTTCGGCAGTGATTTATTTTCAAATGAAAAATTCCCGTTTGTAGTTTTAAGAGATGGTAGCTTCATCACGGAAAATGTGGTGTTTACGAAAAATGCCTGCTATGACAAAGCATCCGGCGAGGAGACTGAAATCAGCTACTGCGATCCGTTCATGGAGAAAGCGGGATATGAATTAGATTACTCCGATGAAATTGTGTATGGAGATCTTCTCCGCTTTTATAATGGAACATCCTACACTGATCCAGTACCAGAAGAGTTTGCGGAATAATCAATCGAAGCCTTGGCCAAAGGAGGGTCAAGGCTTTACCTATGGTATGAAGGACATCCCTTTGCTCATAAATTAAATAAGAGGAAGGAGGTTTTTTAGGTGAAGGTAATAGTTCGCCGAGGTGACACGCTTTGGTATTATAGTCAATTGTTTGCAATCCCTCTCCATTTACTCATTGACTCCAATTTACATTTAAACAGTAACCATATGGAGGTTGGAGAAATTGCAAATATACCAGGTTTTATTATAAAACCTCATACAATTGTTTCCGGTGATACATTATGGAAGCTTGCGAAATCTCGTACACTTATGGCCGATGCATTATTTTTAGTTAATCCAGGGATTGATGCAGAAAATCTGCAAATCGGTCAAACCATTCAAATTCCAGAGAGAGTAGTAAATCCGGTTGTTAATGGAAATCGAAAATATGATTTTGAAGATATGATGAAGGATATTCAAGAACTGCAATCGATTTATCCGTTTCTGCAAACACGTTCAATTGGAAATAGTGTATTAGGAAAGGAACTGCTTGAGTTACGGTTGGGAAAAGGAAAAAAAAGGGTTCATTGGAACGGATCCTTTCATGCAAATGAATGGATCACAACGAATGTGATCATGACCTTCTTAAACGAGTATTTGCTTGCACTAACCAATATGGCGCCAATTCGCGGTTTTTATGTTGAACCACTGTATTTCGAGACCCTTGTATCGATTGTCCCAATGGTAAATCCAGATGGAGTTGATTTAGTTCTTAATGGTCCTCCCAAACAGGAACCATATCAACAGGAAGTTGTTAAAATAAACAATGGAAGCTTGGATTTTAAAGACTGGAAAGCAAATATTCGAGGGGTCGACTTAAATAATCAATTTCCGGCCAATTGGGAAATCGAGAAGAAGCGGAAAGAACCTAAATCACCTGCGCCCAGGGACTATCCCGGCGATGCTCCGTTAACCGAGCCAGAGGTCATTGCGATTGAAAAATTAACAAGATCCTCCAATTTTTCTAGTGTATTAGCTTTCCATACGCAAGGAGAGGTAATTTATTGGGGCTATGAAGGATTTGAACCGCCTGAAGCGGAAAAGCTAGTTAAGGAATTTTCACAAGTTTCGGGCTATAAGGCAGTTCGTTTTGTCGATAGTCATGCTGGCTATAAGGATTGGTTTATTCAAGAATGGAGACGCCCCGGGTTTACGTTTGAATTAGGTAAAGGGGTTAATCCATTGCCGCTAACTCAGTTTGAAGAAATTTATCAGGAAACTATAGGAGCCTTTTTGGCTTCGTTGTATATGTAAAGGGTTGGATAAAATAGCTGTGATTTCTTCGGCTTTTTTTCTTGCTTTGAAACTTTTTAATGGGCATAATCGTATTATCTATTAAGGGAAACAATAGTAAGTAGATTACTCACTGTTTGTATGAATAGGCAGTGTGTTTTTACTTTCATAAAGAGGTGAATTTAGGTTTGGTGAGAAAATTGATATACGTTTTCATGTTTCTTTTTCTACTAGTTGGCTGTAATTCTCATCAACCGTTTGATATAAATGATGCGCCTAAGAGTAGTAATAAGAATGTAACAAAGGGGCCTTTGCCAACTGAGTTTTTTGGAGAGAACCAGCAATTACAGCCACTTGATCTTGAAGGGGAAGATTTTAATTTTGTGGGCGATTGGTATGATGATGAAAGTGTTCTTTATGTGATTGATGAGAATGGGATTTCTAAAATTTACAGGTACCATCTGTTTACCGGCGATAAGGAATTGTTCCTTAAAACCTCAGCTCCAGTGCTTACAATGAAGGCAAATGAGGACCATTCCATGTTTTTAATACATACATCAGATGCTCAAAATCAGGTAAAGTTAACAGCCGTCGACAAAACAGGAACTGTACAATTTGAATGGAAAGTGAATTCCTTTGATTTGTTTTACAGCTGGAATCCGTATAATACAAATCAAGTTTTTGTAACTTCGTTTTTAGAGGATTGGTCATTTCAAACCCATTTGCTTGATATCCAGTCTCAAACGTCAACGAAGCATGAGGTATTCCAGCCGTTTATTCAATGGATTAATTCAAATACGATTTCCTATTTAAAATGGGATCAAAGTCAGCTTGATTTCTTTGCACCGCTTTATTCGTATCATTTAAATACGAAAACAGAAGGACTTTTATTTGAAAACATCATTTCTTTTCTATCCTATAAGGATTTACTTGTTGCGTATGAATTTGTTCAAGGCGATGAACCGGTTGCGAAGGTAGGCTTTTACGATCCAGAAAAAAACAAAAAGCTGCATGAATATAATATGCCCCTTTTGAGTGACTATTCAAAATGGTATATTCCATCGGCAGACTATGTTGTCGGGCAAAAGAAATTTTATTCGTTTAAGCCATATTCAACGGGGGCATTTGATACGTATGGGGAAAAATTCGAGCTTGTTTCCTACGATATGAGCACAGGGAAGGAAGAGGTTATCCTTGAAAAGACAGACGATCAACCACTTAATTTCTCTCCCAATGGTTTCTTATGCTTATACGGATTTCAATTTGAAAAGATGATTGATTTGAAGACAAAAACGGTTACGGATCTTGTACTATTTTAAAGCAAAAAGCCATCGAAGTCCGATGGCTTTTAAAAACTTTTCATATTAATGAGCTGTTGGGAAACCGTGTTTCCAGATTGTCATGATTGTGAACCAGCCTAATACTAAGAAGATTCCTGTTGAGAATAATATGGCTAACAGGTTTTTATCACGTAATGAACGAATAATACCAAATGCAGCTAAAATTACGATTAACGAAAAGATAATCATTAGACCCATGTGACTTACCCCCTTGCTATAATCAATATTTCATTAAAAAGCAGCCTTTCCATACTATTTTCCCCATAGTATGAAAATTTACAACATCTACATAAATGTTGTTCCAAAAGGCTGAAAACCCTTTATGTAAAAAAATAGATAGATTCATTTTATATTCTAATCGTTTTATCTGGTTTTGTCGAGGAGGAAAAAGTGACACTTCTAAGACAATTGATCTTTTTTAGAAAAAGCTCTATAGCAATTGGTGAAGCGCTTTTTCGTTTTCGTCTGATAGTGTAAAATAAATAGTAGATAAAAAGCAACGGAGGGAAATTAAAATGAAATGGCAAAGGATTCCGCTAGGACCCTTACAAACAAATGCGTACATACTTGCAAATTCGAATAAGGAATGTGTCATCTTTGATCCAGGTGGAGATGGGCAAAAATTAATTACAATTTTAAGACAGCAGGGGCTGACACCCCTTGCTATTCTTTTAACACATGCACATTTTGATCATATTGGCGCCATAGATGATTGTTTAGCCAATTGGAATATTCCTGTGTTTATCCAAGAGAAAGAAAAAAATTGGCTGAAGGATCCTGCTTTAAATGGTTCCGCTTCTTTTATTCCCGGGCAAGAAATCCTGTCAAAAGCAGTACCAGCCATTCTTCCGAAAGAAGGAGAATTTTCTGTTGGTAGCTTTACCCTAGAACTCTTTTACACACCCGGACATTCGCCGGGAAGTGTATCATACTATTGCAACGAGCTTGGAGTTGTTTTTTCAGGAGATGCCTTATTCCAAGGGAGCATCGGCAGAACTGACCTTCCGGGCGGTAGTCATGAGCAATTACTAGAGAGCATTCATAAGAAACTACTCTCATTACCTGAAGAAACAATTGTCCTATCTGGACATGGCCCAGAAACAACCATCGAAGCTGAAATGGACTCTAATCCTTTTTTAAATGGATTTTAATTTCCTTAAGCATAACAGAAAAGGCCTGATTCAAAAGAATCAGACCTTTTCTTGGGGATGTTTTAGCACTAAGAATTCCTTCCTAATGCCCTGTGAATTTGGCTTTCACCAAAACTTATATATCCGTATAATGGGAGGGATATTGTAAGCTATTAAACTTACAATATTATAATATAAACACTGTGTCAATGGTGAAAAATAACAAAAATGAATGATCAAAGAGGAGGGTGAAAAGGACCGTCGACAAGAACGCCACGTCCTGTGGCATTGTCGACACTAGCACATCCTGTGCGTCGAAATTTCGAGGTGGTGCAGCTTTGAGTACCGGAACGTATGTAATTGATACGTGAGGAACGGAAAAGCAATCCAACGATGAAATTCGATGTGTCATTTTCGGACGACTTTTTGACATCCTTCAAAAGGTGAGCATATGCATGACATTCTAAAAGAGATCATCCAAACATCTCCAAACAACGAAATAACATTTGAACAATATATGAATACGGTCCTTTATCACGAAGAAAAAGGCTATTATATGAAAAATGAAGAAAAGGTAGGGAAAAAAGGAGATTTCATCACAACAAGCAATATTTCCAATGTCTTTGGAAAACTATTTGCATCGATTTTTCATAAACTTATAACGCTTGAAAAAGTTTCACCATTTATCTGTGAAATTGGTGGGGGAACTGGTAGATTCGCAAAAGCGGTTCTGGATGAATTAAAGAATTCCTTCTTAGATACCTATCAGAAAATCACATATATTATGATTGAAACAAGTCCATACCACCAAGGCTTGCAGCAAGAGCTGCTCCCGATAGGTGAAAAGGTAATTCAATACCGCAGCATTGATGAAGCAAAAACGAATTTTCCAGTATTTAATGGAATTTTTTTCTCAAATGAATTGTTCGATGCTTTTCCGGTTAGGGTGATCGAGAAACAAAAAGACATACTCTATGAAGTGAAAATCAGGCTTTCCAAGGAAGAACAGCTATGTGAAATTCTTGTGCCACTCACTGAAGAACGCATTATTCACTATTTGAATTCCATTAAGATAGAGCTTAAAAATGGTCAAAGATTTGAGGTGCCTCTTCAAATGCTTTCGTATCTGGATGAGCTAAGCAGCTTTCTTGGAAATGCGGTTGTCTTTACCGTTGATTACGGTTATACAAATGAGGAATGGATGGAACCTGCCAGAAGGAAGGGAAGCCTTCGCGGCTATTACAAGCATCAATTAATTGACAATCCGCTTGAGCACCCAGGTGAAATGGATCTTACAACACATATTCATTTCGACACGCTTATTTCAGCAAGTGAAAAGCTAGGACTTGAGCTTGTGAAGAAATTAAGGCAAGATGAATTTCTACTAGCGGCAGGGATATTAACATATTTACAGGAGAACTTTGATTCCAATCCTTTTTCAGAAAAAAGCAAACAAAACCGTGCGATTCGATCTCTTATTATGGATGGAGGAATGAGTTCGGCTTTTCATGTCCTCATCCAACAAAAAAATGTACATATAAATTGGGATAACCTTTTCCAAGACAAATAAAAAAGCGATGTTTCCATCGCTTTTTTTTAGTGACCGCCACCCATTGGCATCATAAATGTGGTGTAGTAAGAGAAGGCACAGAAGAAAACAGTTAAATAAGCGCCAAACACGTAAATATACATTCTTTCAGACAATTTTAAATAGCTTAAAAGGACGAAAAATCCGGTTTGTGCAAAGAAAATTAGTGCCAGAACATCCATATCACCAACGTAGAACATTACTGCAAAGATACCTGTCCAAAAACCTAAAACTCGGTACATACGTTCCATATGTATATTTCCCTCCCTTGTAAATGATCAAATGCGCCTTGGCGTATTTGCGCCCGATTTTTGGGCCCACAGGAAGTGGGTCATAAAGACGTTGCCACATGATGTGGCTAATTTAGTCTTTAATCTTACCGCCCGAAAACATTCGCTTGAAAAATCGTGGCATCCGCCGGAGGCTTAAATATTATTCAACTAAGGGTTGAATAATATTTTCACTCACTTTTCTTATTATAATGTAACGATTACATAAATGTAAACATTACTTTGCGACAATTGCGTGATAACTGCATGAATTACATCCAAGAATCATGTTTTCTGACTCTTCCAGCACGACATCGTCAAATAGTAAATCAAACATTCCTCTTAAAAAGGAATGATGCATCCCACAAACCGCTTCAAAATTTTCTTGGGCAATTTCTTTAAAAGGACAATTATTGATCTTTAAAAAGATTTTTGTCTTATCCTTATTATGGTCTAAATCTGGATAAAAACCCGCAACTGTCGATGCCTTTTTTAAAATTTCGAGCTTTTGATCGAAGGTTAATTCATGAATGGAAACAGGGATTTGATGGTTGACTAATTCTTCACCAAATCGTCTGCCCGTTAGTTCAAGTGCTTTTTTACCTACATCACCAAGTGAAGCCATCGTTTCAATCGCAATTTTTGAAAGCAACTGATAATCCCGAAACGGAAAGTTAATTTGAATATGGTCATTCGATAGTCGATAAAGACGACTTGGTCTGCCGCCCTTTCCAGTTTTCTTAGCATCAGAAACAAGCATATTAACATCTTCAAGCTTCGTTAAATGCAGTCTCGCTACATTCGGATGAATTTCAAATTTTTCTGCGATTTCTTGGACAGTGACCTCTTCATTTTGTTTAATAATATATTGATAAATATAATAACGTGTTGGATCTGCTAAAACGTTCGTTATCTTTAGTGTCTGTTCCACCGTCATCACTCCTTGCGAACCTCATATTACCCCCATTATATACAGTTAAATACCATCAATAAGTGATTAATATCACTTGTAGGTAAATGTTCACAAAACTTCAAGGTTTTTAACAACAAGATAAGCATACTTTTTATGTCACGACCATATAATGTATTGATTCCTCCTAATGATAGATAAAAAACTTTATCGCTTTTGAAAAATACAACCCTAATGGCAGTGGTTGTATTTTTTGTTTTATTCAGCAGAAGGCTGCTTAGTAATATAAAAAAGGCTCAGGCGGATGCCACAGATTGTATTGTTCAAAAAATGTTCACAAATATTTTTTCGAAAAAAGAAGGAGTTTGTAGATCTATGTTGAAATATGTTACCTGCAAGAGAAAAATAAAATAAAAATGCGAGTTCAAAAAGGAGGATGAAGAGGACCGCGTCGACAAAAGCGCCACATCCTGTGGCATTGTCGACACTAGCACGTCCTGTGCGTCGAAATTTCAAGGCGGCGCAGCTTTGAGTACCGGAGCGAGGCAACTGCTTGAGTTAACATCCTTGCAGCCTTGCGCTGAGGAATTGACTTCATGAATAATCTAGTAGACGCAAGCGCATAACCTGATTATTCACGATGTTCTCCGTGCAATGTCCGCAGAAATTCGATGCGTCATATTCACCGCACTTTTTGAACATCATCTAAAAGGAGAGTGAATTATTTGAGTGAAATTGAACAGCTCGGTGATCAATTGGTCGAAGACGCTTGGTCAATGAGTGCATCTGATATTCATTTTGTACCGAAAATCAATGATGCTATGATTCAATACCGGCTCGACAGTGAATTATTTAACAAGCAAACGATCCCAAAGGATGTTTGCGAACGCTTGATTTCCCATTATAAATTCCTAGCCGGAATGGATATTGGAGAAAGGAGAAGACCGCAAAATGGTGCGATTACCTTAAATCTTAAAGGCGTTACCATTAACCTTCGATTGTCTACACTGCCCACACCTTACAACGAAAGTCTAGTCATACGTATCCTGCCTGAAACACCAACATATTCTCTTGCAAATCTATCGCTTTTTCCGAATATGACAACTAAATTGCTTTCACTTTTGAAGCATTCCCATGGGCTTATAATATTTACAGGTCCAACAGGATCTGGTAAATCCACGACCCTCTATTCCTTATTGCATGCAACGAAGAAGATTTTCAACCGAAATATCATTACATTAGAAGATCCAATTGAAAAAAGAAGCGAGGATGTCCTTCAGGTTCAGGTCAACGAAAAAGCAGGCATCACATATGCACATGGCTTAAAGGCGATTTTACGGCATGATCCCGATATTATTATGGTGGGTGAAATAAGGGATACAGAAACCGCAAAAATTGCAGTACGGGCTGCCCTCACAGGTCATTTAGTCCTAACGACAATGCATACTAGAGATTCAAAGGGTGCGATTTTTCGGCTGTTAGAGTTTGATGTATCCTTGCAGGAAATTGAACAAACCTTAATCGCAATCGCAGCTCAAAGACTTGTTGACCTTAAATGTCCGTATTGTGAAGGAAAATGTACACCACTTTGTAAGAAGTATCGAAAGGTAAGAAGAGTAGGGGTGTACGAGCTGTTACATGGACATGCCTTAACGGAGGTGATGAAAGAAGCAAGGGGTGACAAAGCAGAATATCGCTATGAAAAATTAAAGGATGTCATCAAAAAAGGGATTGCCCTCGGATACTTATATCCGGATGCGTTGGAAAGATGGGTCGTGAAAGATGATAAGGAAAAGAAATAAAAATTGGACCTTAAAAGAACAAACCTTATATTTAAGCAGAATCGGAAACCTGCTTGAACAAGGTTATTCCTTTGAACAAGCATCACAATTCCTGCTCTTTCAGCTTCCGAAAAAACATAGCCAAGATATTGCAACGATAATTGAAAGCTGCATGCAGGGTGAATCCTTATACACCGCTTTTAGCAAAGTCGGCTTCCACAATGATATTTTAGGATATATTTATTTTGCCGAGCAGCATGGTGATGTCTCATTTGCTCTACGTGAAGGAAGTGCAATGCTGCAAAAGAAACTCAACCATCTTGAAAAAGGAAAGAAACTTATTCGCTATCCGCTAACCCTTTTATTATTTGTTGGTTTTATGTTCACCATGATTGAAAAAATTCTTATACCGCAATTTGAAAGCTTATTTACCTCCATGAATTATGAACAAACGCTGATTTCTACGTTTTTATTAAGGCTCCCTGAACTAAATCGATATTTACTCCTCATCATCGGTTTACTTGTAGTCATTGGCCTCGCGTACTATTTTCTTCATTTTCAAAAACTAACTCCCGTTGAAAAAATGAAGCTACTATTGAAGATTCCCATTATGAAAAAAATAATGATTATGTTTAATTCCCATTTCTTTTCCGTACAGCTCAGTAATCTGTTGAAAGGCGGGTTATCAATTTTTCAAGCCTTAACGATGTTTGAGCAGCAGCTTCACTCGCCGTTTTTTCGCGAGGAAGCAAAGGAAATGAAAATGTTATTGCGAGCGGGTAACCGTTTCGAAGAAATTCTAAAGACGCGGGAATATTACGAGGCAGATTTAGCGATGATCATTCTACATGGCCAATCAAACGGAAATTTAGCAAGCGAGCTCCAGCACTATAGCCAATATGTGATGGAAAAAGTCGAGGAAAAAATGACAAGATTATTAGCAATCGTACAACCTATTCTTTTTGCGATTATTGGAATTATCATCATGCTAATGTATGGCGCAATTATGGTTCCAATGTTTCAGCTATTAAACGGAATATAGAAAGGAAGATTTAGATGAAACTAAAGAATCAAAAGGGTTTTACCCTTGTGGAGATGCTAGTTGTTTTATTAGTCGTTTCAATCTTGCTGTTAATAACAGTACCGAATGTGACAAAGCATAATTCAGTGATAAAGAATAAGGGCTGTGATGCAATGGTTAAAATGGTTGAGGCGCAGGTGCAGGCTTATCAGTTGGAAAAGAACGCGATTCCGACGGTACAAAATTTAACCGAAGATGAATATCTAAAAGGTGGAATTCCTGCCTGTCCGAATGGGGATATCATTTCAGTTGACTCAAAGGGAAAGGTTGCCCATGCACCCAAGGAGGGTTGATGAAAAAGGCTTCACCTTAATTGAAGCATTGATTGTCTTATCAATCGTCATCATTATTTCCTCGATTAGTCTTCTGCAGCTTAGACCATTACATGAATCGAAAAAAATGGATCAATTTCTGGAACAGCTTCAAAATGATATTTTCTTCAGTCAGCAGTATGCAATAAGTCATAGTGAACCGACAAAAATACTTTTTAGCACAAGCGAGTCTTACTATCGCCTAACGAGTGGGAACTTACAAGAAGTGATTTTCCAACGAAAGATTGACCCGGCAATCCGTATTCACCTTGCCACACTTGGAACAAATTTAGTTTTTACAAGTAATGGGAATATCCAACGTGCCGGTGAAATTCGATTTCAATATAAGGAAAGCCTCTATATCGTTACGTTCTTATTGGGAAAGGGAAGGTTTTATGTTAGTAAGAGATAAGCGGGGATTTACACTGGTGGAGATGCTCCTTTCAGTTTCCATATGGTTTATGCTTTGTGTGACACTTCTTCCCCAACTCATGCTGATTATGACAGAACGAAGGAATACGGAAATTTTTAATATGGGAAACCAGCTGCTTTCTGAGAAGTTGCAGGAAGAGTATAATGGTGAATCAACATTAAATCAGGTGGTAAAAGACGGGGTTACCTACACATTTTCGAAAAACTTTAATGAGAAGCTTTATAAATGGGAGTTATGTGTAACTTGGGAGAACAAGCTTTCGAAAACGTATGAAAGATGTGGATATGTAAATGGTGAGTAAAGAAAAGGGGTTTACATTTGTTGAGATGCTTGTAACCTTTTCAATCCTGCTTGTCATTCTATCGTTTATTGCACCTTTCCTCGGTGTGGTGTATCGGGATAATGACGAACAATTTAACAAGCTGGAATGGCAAATATTAATTCAACAAATGAAAATGGAAATTCGGGAAGCGAGTGAAATATCTGTTTCGAAAAATTCGTCAGTGTCCTTTTATAATGCAGCGGGCGATGTTGTAAGCTTCGAAAAATACACAGATAAAATACGAAGAAGGGTAAATTCAAAGGGACATGAATTGTTACTTCAACAAATTACGGATGTTACATTTGAACCAAAAACGAATGGTTTTTTGATTTCAGTTGTGACGGTTGACGGGAAAATGTATCAAGCACTGATCTCTTCCCTTACAACAGTGGAGGTTAAGTGAATATGAAAAATGAAAAAGGGTTTATTCTTCCAGTTACTCTTGCCGTTTCCTTTTTATTTTTTCTCGTTTTTACTTCACAAGTCAATGCGTATCTAACGGAAAAAGCCTTTTCAAATGAAACGGAAGAAATATTAATTTTGGAGAATTTGATGCAGTTGGGAGTTGGCGACATTAAAGCGAAATTGCAGGATGATGAAGTCAGTTCAGAACTAACAGGAACATTCAACTATCCAACCGGTAACATCACTTACTCCGTTTCACCATTAACGCCAACAACATCGCGGATTATCTTAATTTGTAAGACACCTGAACAACGCAAAAGCAGTGCTCGTTTCGTATACAATTATGAAACGAAAGATATTAACTCTTGGCTTGATTTACGTTAATTTTTGATTTATAAAAAATCTTGATGAAGTGCCGACGATATCCTTTCGTGGTTACATTTGCAAAAAGGTGGAAATAATATCACTAAAAGGCAGGTGTTATTATGTCTACAAATGATTACGTGAAATTTGTAACCCAACAGTTTGTAAAGTTTATAGACCAGCCTAAAGAAGTTCGCAAGGCTACAAGAAAGCAGCGTAAGGATGAACAGGCGCCGCTGACAAATCGATGGTTTGGAATTATGCCGCTTGCCGTTTCACTGATGTTTAAGAGGAACAAAAAAGGAGAGAGCTAACAGTTTCGTTGTCGGCTCTCTTTTCAGTAGGGGTCTTCTGCTGAATAAAGTTAACCGGAAATTCTCTATATATCGTTTCTATTCACAACCTGAAACTAGTATGATAGAGTAATAGTACTTATAAAAAGGATGTTCAAAAAGTGCGGTGAATATGACGCATCGAATTTCTTCGTTGGCTTGCTTTTCCGTTCCTCACGTATTAACTTCATACGCTCCGGTACTTAAAGCTGCACCGCCTCGAAATTTCGACGCATAGGATGTGTTAGTGTCGACAATGCCACAGGACGTGGCGTTCTTTTCTTCATCCTCCTTTTTGAACTTTCATTTAAATGTAGGAGTGACAGGTTAGATGACTACGAAAAAAGAAAAAATTGTTGATCAGTTGAATCGACCTCTACGTGATTTGCGCATTTCTGTCACAGATCAATGCAATTTCCGTTGCTCTTATTGTATGCCAAAAGAAATCTTTGGGGATGATTATGCATTCTTACCTCAAGGGGAGCTATTATCCTACTCTGAAATAGAAACGTTGACAAGAAGCTTTGTCAAACTAGGTGTGCAAAAGATTCGGTTAACCGGTGGAGAACCTTTAGTAAGGAAAAATGTACATGAGCTTGTTGAGCGATTAACTCATATAGAAGGTATTGAAGACATTGCCCTCACAACAAACGGAGTATTGTTACCGAAATATGCAAAACAATTGAAAGAAGCGGGACTTCAGCGTGTCAATGTAAGCCTTGATGCAATTGACAACGATATTTTTAAAGGAATGAATGGTCGCTCTGTTGGCGTGAAGCCGATATTAGCTGGGATTGAAGCAGCTCAAGAAGCGGGACTTCTTGTGAAAATGAATATGGTCGTTCGTAAAGGAATAAATGATTCACAAATTTTACCGATGGCCAGGTTTTTTAAAGAAAAAGGCATTTCACTTCGCTTCATTGAATTTATGGATGTCGGTACAACGAACGGCTGGAATTTCGATCAGGTGGTTTCGAAAAAAGCGATCCACGACCTAATCAACAGTGAAATGCCATTGGAACCAGTTGATGCCGATTATTTCGGTGAAGTGGCAAAAAAATATCGGTATGTGGGTACAGACGTGGAAATCGGCTTCATTTCATCTGTTACGGAATCCTTCTGTTCAAGCTGTACAAGAGCGAGAATTTCTGCGGATGGCAAGCTGTATACTTGTCTATTTGCAACCACTGGCCATGATTTACGATCATTAATTCGTTCAGGTGCAACCGAAAGTGATATTGATGGGGCACTAACATCGATTTGGCAGGGAAGACGTGATCGTTACTCAGATGAACGAACAGAGGAAACGGCAAAGAAACGCAAGAAAATTGAAATGTCTTATATCGGTGGGTAAGAACAAATGCGCAAGCGCCTTGAACAGCCCCGACAAGCACAAGACAAGATGGCTAGAAGGTTGTTCTTTGACCTTCTTGACAGATTGGCTTGTGACCTCGAGGGGCTANGCTGGAGCTGGATGTAGATAGACATTGTAATAAGCTACCCACATAGTTAGATTAAAAAACTTCCTTACAATGAAAAAGAGGTGCTCAGCACCTCTTTTTCGTGTAGAAATATTAAGTAGTTGATTCTACTCTTCCTGAACGTACCAACCAGCGGTGGACAGGGATTTCAATTAATGTAATGACTAGGGCTGTTAAGATCGCTCCCCAGAAGGTTACAAATGCACCATTTAAAAATTGAGATACAAAATATACGACGAGTGCTGCTACAATAAAATCTGCAATATCCATCATAACCGTCGTTTTTCTATTAAGCATTATTGCTTCCATGATCTGACCAATAATAGCTAACACGACACCGATTACAATTGGTTGGTACCATGAAACATAATCAACATTACCAAAAATACCTGAACAAATTGCTACAACTAAAGGCAATAAAATAATCTTCATAATAAATCCTGTCATAGCATTCACACCTCCTTTACGTGATATTTTTTACATAAAACCAAGATTATATGTAAATATACTAACGATCCGTTTCTACAACTGTAATGTTTTTGACTCTTTCCGTTTCTGGCTCAAAGGTGATATTTACAAAAACACCAAATTCACGATTATCTTGCTTTAACCAAAGCTTGAAGCGTTCAACATACATTCCATTTTTCTTATATCTTCCAACATGCAAATAATCCACAATTTTTGCTGATGGGTACCGTTTTTGTGTTTCTTCCATCGCGAGCTTTCCCCATTTTGCATATTCCGGCGGGTTTTTATTTTCAGCTGTTGTAACTGGGGAATCATTCAAGAAAAAAACAGTCGGAGATAGCAACAAACTAAAACAGCATCCAATCAATATTTTCCGTAACACGACAAACACCTCATTTTTTATTAGAATTCCCATTCAGGAGGTAAAATTATGCGGACAAAATGGAAATGCATGGTATTATGAAAAAAAGGGGGGGTGCCGATGAGAAAAGCGTTAAAAAACCTTATTTGCGTTCTTGTTTTACTTACTTTGTTTGCGTGTAGTACCGAAAATGCCATTGGAATTAAAAAAGATGGTGTGCTAGCTCCGGTCAAACAAAACGAAAGAAATACACAAATAATTAGTTCACTCGGTTTTGAGCCTCTTTTAATGTACGATCTAGATATTAAAAACGAAGACATAAAAACGATTCATTTTTGGGTCGAACATTACAAGAATGGTGAAAAACTAGAGGATATGATAAAAGGAGCAACTGCTGCAAGTGAAAAAATGACAATGGCCGCATCAAAACAGGATTTTAAATTAGATGATGATACTGCCTATACAAAATGGACTTCTTCAATTGCTGATGGGATAGCGTTATATACATTTGAGGCATCACCGATGGAACTAGAAAAGATAGATATAGGAATGGGTTCAACATGGGTAGACGATAAAATATCTATAGAAGCGGAAAAACCCATTACCCTTGCGTTAATTGCAAGATATACTGGAAATGGCATTGGAATAGGACTTGATGATGAAGTGATAGAGAATGCAATAAAAGTCAGTGATGAAGCCTTTGTCGTGAAAGTGATGATAAGTAAAAAAGAAGATATTCAATGAAAGCGATCCCGCGGGTCGCTTTTTGCATTCTGAATGATTTGTCCTTTTGGCGCACATATTATCATTATGTGAAATGTTGTATGTAGGAGGAAAATCATGCGAAAACAACTATATTTTATGGCGATCATCCTATTAAGTGCATCCTTGCTAGTTAGCTGTAAGGGTGATGATAAAGCAAAAGATAAAAAAGATGATGCAAAAGCAAAAATCCAGCAGGTAGAAGATAAGATAATTAATCTCGGATCATTAGGCTTTACAACAGAGGATCTCGTTAAAAACTGGAATGAAGCACAGGCTACAATAGAAGATTCAGGCTCTTATCAAATCGACCAAATAAACGTAACAAACGGAGAATTTAGAAAAGATGTCAGCGATGGACTCATTCTGGAAGGAATCGTAAACGAACAAACAAATGAAGTCATTCGACTATCCCTTGTTAAAAAAGAGATTGAATCAGATAACCTTAATTCAGCACTAGACAAATACGAGGACACAATCGCTGCTTTCTTTCTGTTAGTGGCTGTTACAAACACAGAGGAAGCCGTAAAAGAAGATGACATTGGAAAAATTACCAATAAATTAGGGCTACTTCGTGACAAAGATAAGAAAATAAGTGGAACCGCAACATTGAATAATGTGAAGTATAAGGCAGTGGAGAATGAGCGGGGACTGGTGTTGTCAGCGGTGGAGAAGACGGATTAAATTATGATTAGAGAAAACGATCCTTTGTGGATCGTTTTTTTGTGCAGTACAAAGGTTAAAGAATATGGTGAAATGTGTAATTTTTGTTCTATATAAAAAACAAATCAAAATTATAAAAAGAAAGAAAAAGTAAGAAAAAAGGAGAAAACAAGAGAAAAAAGAGGGAAATGTGTTCGTTATTAAGAAATTTGGCGATATTCGGGATTTTCCAAATAGAAATATTTGTCATATACTCAGGTTGTTAGTTCGTTACAACGAACAAAAAATGCAATTAAAAAGAACGAAGGGATAGGTGGTAGTGAAAAAAGTAATTATTATTGTGGGCATCATGGCTTCACTATTTTTAGGAAGTATAACAGTTTACGCAAATTCAACTATTGGTGAAAAACTATCGATCTGGTATGACGAACTGTTTAACAAGAGTACATATTCAGTCGTATCAGAGTTATCGGATAACTTTTTGGCTAACTGGGTATCTTCCGAAGAGCAAGTGATGGATCAAATGAATGAATCGAGGTTTAATATTGAACATTTTTCAGCAACAACTAAAGATCAAACAAAAGCAAATTTAGTAAGTTACTCAGAGAATTATATCAGAAGATTAAATGAAACCAAAAGCAACTTAATGGAAAGCAATTTCGAAGAATTCATAGAAAAAGAAAAAAACGAGATCGAAGAAGAAATCATGAATGATGTCGAAGTAATTCTGGCGGAAGTTCTGGGTGAGTAAGGTTTTAATGAATTTACATAAATGTAGATTCCTAAAATAAAAAAATTAAAAACGAGAGGAAGTTGTAAGGATGAATTTGAAAAAGAAATTAGTAGCAGGAACAGTAGCAGTTAGTTTAGTGGCAGGTGCTGGTGTTGCATTTGCAAGCAATGCAGGTGTGAACTTGCAAGATTGGTATAATGGAGTATTCGGCAAAGCTAATACAAATATGGTAAGTGATGTTACTGGTCATGCTCTGGATAAATTCCCTGGCGTTACGGCTGAGTACAATGCTGGTAAAGATGCTGTTTCTAACCAGATTAATGATGCAAACGAAGAACAAGTTAAGTTAGCTTCTGCAATGATTACAACAACAAAAAACGGTCATGTTAAGTTTTTAAATGATAAAAAAGCTAACATCGCTGCTGGTATTCAAGGCCAGTTTGATTACCTTTATGGAATTTATACAGGTCAAATCGATGGTTTAGGAAACCAAGCGTTTAAACAAGCAAAATCCGATTTCACAAATCATGCCGATAAGGTCAAACAAGAAGCTTTAAATTCACAACAAGAAGCTTTAACAACTGCTAAAAATAGCGCTAAAAAAGAATTAGCAGCTGCAATTGCGGCGGCAAAGACAGAATTACAAAATAAGTTGGATTCAGTAGCGTTTGCTACTACAGAAGCGTTAGAAACATATGTCGACCAAACAATCGATAATCTTCGCGGTGAAATGGAGACTGTAGTAACTAAATTAATTTCTGACAGCCAAAAAGACATTGCAGCAGGAGCTACGTCACTGCAAAATGATGCTTTAGCTGATCTTGATGCCTTAGTAAATGATATCAACCAATAAGTAAAACGAATAATAATATAAAAATAATGGGTCTCAACTTTGAGACCCTTTTATTGTAAGAAGGAGGATCAATCAATGAAAAGCAGAAAAGATAAATTTCCAAAAACATCTAAAGGCATAAAAACATTAGTTGTCACCCTTGTTATTAGCCTATCAATTGTAAGTGGTATTTCAGTTGTGTTTGCAAATGAAGATCTTTCTAAAAAAATAACTAATTGGTTTGATAAACAACGCAATAATTCTATTGAACAGATTGAAAAAGCAATAATAAGCGAGAAAGAAAAACAGATTGTATTATTAAAAAATGAATTACAGAAACAAATTAAAGAATCAAAATCGCAAATTGAATCATTTACTGAAACTGAGAAACAAAAAAGAGTGGATGCAGTACGAAATCATGCAGAAAATTTACTTAAAGAAATGAACATAGACAATACAGAGGAACAAAAGAAAATAGCAGGTGAACTTGATGCTCTCGTAACAAAAGCAATAAACCAAATAAACCAAGTGGCATCCAATCAAAATAGTACTGAAAATGAACAGGAAGTAGTTGAAGCCACAGAAGAATCAGTAGAAGTAATAGATGGTGAAGCAGAATGAGTATAGCAGCTGATGTCATTGAATTAAATATCAAAAATAAAACGAAGACTCGTTCTAAAATATATGAGTGGATTAGGTTTGGAATTCTGTTGGGAATGATCTTTTTTATATTTAGGTTTGCAATTGGTTTTGTAGTTATTAATGGAGATTCCATGAATCCGACCTTAGATGATGGTAATTTCGTAATCACTAGTAACATTTTTTATGAAATCGAAAGATATGATGTTGTAGTTGTCCAAGATGAATATGGGTTTGATATTATTAAAAGGGTCATCGCAATGCCCGGAGAAATAGTTTCAATAAAAGACAATGTTATATTTGTAAATGGAGAAGCGTTGACTGAGGGATATACAACTGGCTTTTCTAACGATATGGAAGAAATAGTGGTAGAAGAAGGTAAATACTTCATAGTGGGGGACAACAGAGAACCCGGTGAAAGTTTGGATAGTAGAAGTTCTGATGTTGGAACTGTTTATAAGAAACTAGTGAAAGGACAAGCGGTATTTTCGTTAATGTCTTTAAAATTATTGTAAGCATGCCAGTAGGGGTGCTTATTTTATTTTTTTAGGAAATAATTTACGAATGAAAAATGGTGCTGTGGCTGACTATATGTTGTAATTATTATTGTGACCAAAAAATTTAAAAGAAGCGACCAAACAAAATCTGGTCGCTTCTTTTAAAACACATCATGTTCAATAAATTTTAACTTAATTATTTTTGAAAAAATCGTGAAGTTCAGATAATGTTAATCCAAGGTTTTTTGCTTTCAATAGTTGTTGGACCCACTCTAGATCCAAATTTGTGTTTGTGTTCAATCAAACATTTTTTTCTCCATCCTTTGGTTTGGGCTCTCTGTTTTCTCTATTCGTTCATTTTGCCAATTTCGAAAACGTACAAAGTTTTGAAACTCTTGAAAATCCTCTTTACTTAGTCCTTCACCAATTGCTTTTTGTAATAACACAGCCCATTCATTATCCAATTGCTCTTTTGGCTTATCTGGGCGATTATCTTCACCTAGCAAATATTCAATACTTGTATCAAGTGTTTCAGCAATTTTAGTTAAGAATTGAAGAGAAGGGTTTTTTTGAACATCCCGTTCTATGTAGCTTAAATAAGACTTTGAGACACCAGCACGTTTAGCGAGCTCAGTTATCGAATACCGTTTCTTTCTTCTTAATGACTTTATTCGTTCTCCTATCATCTTCCTTCTCCCCAATATTAATAAAATACGATATGTTCATTATAGGGAATATCTGGTTCTTTATAAAGGGGCAAATTTATATGTAAATAGGAGATTAAGAGAGTATTTGGAAGTAACCTGTTCTTTATTAAGAAAAAACGACTGATTTTGAGATTTTTTAAAGTTAGTACTAATGGGCTATAATTTTGTAAATATTCTTTTTAAAGAACAAATTATACCAACCTAGACTATTTCGCAAGTAGCTTATTTTAATTTTAGAAGTTTCTTATTAAGAATTCAAAAGTTAGAAGGGATAAGTGATCATTTTATGTACAAGAAAATGTGTGATAGGTGCTACAAATCATCATATAGTGCAAGTGAATTTGGAAAGTGGTTGTGTCCTGTATGCCAAAAGGATTTGTCTGATCTTAAAGCTAGGGATTCGGAAGCGGAAATCTATCCATCCAAAAGCTTTACTGTTAATGATATCAAAATCCTGAATAGTTCAAATACCACAATAGAAAAATACATATAAGAATTAATCAAACATATAAGGATATCCCAAGACCATTATTGACTTCTTCGGGATCATCCTTTTTTAATAATAAATGAATAGTTCTTTATAATGAAAAATGGAATGCTAAAATTTCTTTATCATATATATTAAATATTTAATAATATTCTATTGTTCAAATAGTCAAATCATGCTATAGTTCAAACATGTACTTTATTAAGAACGAGTAATAAGTACACATACAAATGTGAGGGGATTTAAAGTATCTATGAAAAAAAAGCATATCGGAGATCAAATTAAGACTTTAAGGTTGCAACACGGTAAGACCTTGAAAGAATTAGGAGAAGAAATTGATTTCAATTACAGTAATTTATCTAAAATTGAAAGAGGCATACGCAAGCCAACAGTCGAGTTCCTGGAAAGGCTTACACACTATTTTAAGGTCGATATTTCTTATTTTTTTGATGAAAACAATAAGGATGCGAATAATAGGGTTGGAATGGATCTGGAATGGTTTATGTTATCACAAGAAATGAAAAGTAAAAATGTAACCTTTGAAGAATTAAAAGCAATGGCAGATACAATTGCAAAAATCAAGAATTATAATACACTTTAGTAAAAAAATAGTCCAAATTTACTAAAAATTAAGTTGACATGTTCGTTATGAAGAACTAAAATGGGTATATAGTAATAGTTTTCCAAATTGAACAATTATGAAAACAAAGGATATTTTTTTGCATAATTCGTTCTTTATGAAGAACTTCTGCCCATGCAAATAAGCAAAGCAGGTGATGAAGTGAAACCAAATTTACAAGCACCAAATCATTATGTGATGGAACCAGCAACAGAAAAAGAAATAGATCTAAGAAACATATTTTTAATTCTAATGAGACGCTGGTGGGTTATCGTAATATTTACTATTTTAACGACAGTAGCAGGGTATTATTTTGCAGAAAGAAATAGTGCACCTGTTTACCAATATACAGCCAGGCTAATGGTAAATGGTAGTCAGGATCAAATCCAAACATTCTTAGTTGTTCTTACGGATCCACCAATCCTGGAGGAGGTAATTAAAGAACTTGGCTTAAATCAATCTCCGGATAGTTTGGCAAACCAGATATCTGCTAGTGTTGTTGGTAGTTCCCAAAGGGTAAACATTAACGTAATTGATGTGGATCAAGAAAGAGCTGTTGCAATTGCAAACACAACAGCCGCAGTATTCCAAAAAAAAGGACCAACTGAAACAAATTATGATGTTCAAATTAGTATATTGCAGCAATCTACTGTGCTACCAAAACAAATAAGCGGTGACACATCAAATTTAAAAATAGCAGCAATTATTGGAGGGATCATTGGTGGGATAGGTATCGTATTATTACTTAACTCATTAGATAACTCACTATTGACTGTTCAGGATGTAAATAAAGCTTTGGGTGTCCCAGTACTAGGAAGTGTATCTAAAATTAACAAAAAGAACACTCAGAGGAAAAAATCAAAAAAGAAAATGGTCAGTATAAGGGGTGAAACCATTGATTCCTAATCCATTTAAACAAAATGATATCGTTAAGCAAGGTGGGATAACAACTCACTCATTTCCAGAGTCCATTATATCGGAGCAATTTCGGACCATTCGAACGAATCTGCAATTTATAAATGGTGTGAATAAAAATCAAACAATTTTGGTTACATCCCCGGGTCATTCAGAAGGAAAATCAACAATTGTTGCAAATTTAGCCATCTCACTCGCACAGAATAAGGATAAAGTTTTACTAATTGATACAAATTTAAAGAAACCAACTCTTCACACCATTTTTAACGTGGAAAACACGACAGGTTTAACTGATGTTTTAAGAGGCAAATTAAGTTTGGAAGAAACAGTGGTCCATACAGAGGTTGGAAGAATGGATGTATTGACAAGTGGTTCTCTTCCGACTATTTCTTCAGATCTAATTGGTTCAATTGCAATGTTTGATTTATTGCAAAAAGCTTCAAAAAATTACAATATCGTATTGATTGATTCACCACCATTTTTAGAACTTTCTGATACACAAATACTCGCAAGCGTATGTGACGGTGTGATTTTAGTGATTAAAAGCGGTAAAACAGATACGAAAAAAGCAATTGAAACAAAACGACAATTAGATTTAGCAAAGGCCAAGATTATAGGTGTTGTAATAAATGAAAAACAATATTAAGGCCTTTTTTATGACAGGAATGTTCTTTATTAAGAAATAAATATTCTTTTAATCGAAATTTTGGTGATGTCTCCTTACCACTATCAATTGGGGGCACTCGGTCATGCTGTGGGTTAACAGCCTTAGACGCAAGTCGTCGAAAGTGTGGTGTGAGGACGGGTTAGATGCCCATTCATTAATAATATTTTACCTATGTGCTTTTTTACGAAAAAGTATATAGGTAAGGTATTAATTTAAAGGAGTGTGTAAAATTGCACGAAATCCATCAAAGTAAAAGAATGAAGGAAAGGGGGACTTAATGTTGACGTATCGTCAAAGGGTATCTTTATTTATCTTTTTAGATTCGGTGATTGTTTTAACCTGTATATTTATTAGCCGATTTTTAGTTGATGCTACTTTCTCTGTTTTTACATTATCAACAGTAATACTTTCACTTTCACTATTATTAAGCCATCATTTATTTGCTTATATAACTAAACTTTATAAAAAGGCATGGGAGTACGCAAGTATAGGAGAACTAGTCGGTATCTTTAAAGCTATTACTCTATCGGTAATAACCGCGGCAACTATCATACTAATTGTTAATCATGAGATATTCTTTCGATTAATGATGGTTACTTGGTTATTACAAATGTTAATAATCGGTGGATCACGCTTTTGCTGGAGAATTTACCGGGATACATATATTAAAAAGAATGAACAAAGAAAACGTACATTAATTATTGGTGCAGGTTCAGCAGGGACTATGGTTGTCCGACAATTGAAACACAATCAAGATGCAGAGTTATTTCCAGTTGGATTCATCGATGACAATATAAAGAAACAAAATCTTGATATATTAGGCATTCCTGTTTTAGGAGGAATAGAAAATATCGAGGAAGTAGTAAAGGAAAATAATATAGCAAATATCATCATTGCAATCCCTTCATTAAGTAAAAAAGAACTGAATATTATTTTTCAGGAATGTGCCAAAACAAAAGCGAAAACACAAATCCTTCCGATGCTTGAGGACTTAATTACAGGAAAGGTAGCTGTCAACCAATTCAGAGATGTACAGGTAGAGGATTTGCTGGGTAGGCATCCTGTTGAACTCGATACTGAGAGTATATCCGGCAATGTAACCGATAAGGTTGTGCTTGTCACTGGGGCAGGTGGTTCAATAGGTTCAGAGATTTGCAGACAGGTAGCAAAATTCAACCCAAAACAACTTATTTTGCTTGGTCATGGCGAAAACAGCATATATACAATCGAGCTAGAATTAAATGAATCCTGTAAATCCTCAAAAATAGATATCACAACCGAAATTGCGGATGTCCAGGATAAACAAAAAATGATGGACGTGATGAGTACGTATCAACCTGACGTTGTTTATCACGCAGCAGCTCATAAGCATGTTCCATTAATGGAGCGAAATCCAGAAGAAGCAATCAAAAACAACATCATCGGTACAAAAAATGTGGCCGAAGCCGCAGATTGGTGTGGTGTTCATACATTTGTGATGGTTTCAACAGATAAAGCTGTAAACCCAACAAGTGTGATGGGCGCGACGAAAAAATTAGCTGAAATGATCGTTCAAAGCATGGGTAAAACAAGTAAAACAAAATTTGTTGCAGTTCGCTTTGGAAATGTCTTAGGTAGCCGTGGGAGCGTCATTCCATTATTTAAAAGACAAATTGCAAAAGGCGGGCCAATTACAGTTACCCACCCAGATATGGTTCGATATTTCATGACTATTCCAGAAGCATCAAGATTAGTGATTCAAGCCGGTGCACTAGCACAGGGCGGTGAAATCTTCGTTCTTGATATGGGAGATCCCGTTAAGATTGTTGATCTAGCAAAAAATTTAATTAAGCTATCAGGATATTCCGTGGATGAAATCGGCATCGAGTTCTCAGGAATGAGACCCGGCGAGAAGCTGTTTGAAGAATTATTAAAGGACGATGAAGTACATGACACGCAGATTTACCCCAATATATATGTTGGAAAAACAGCAGAACTATATATAGAAGAAATTGAAAAAGTAATTTCGACCTATAAAAGTTTATCAAAGCAAGAGATTCGGGAGCAGCTAGTTAACTTGGCAAATAGAACGCCACTCCCAGAAAAACGATTAATGTCCATACCAGGTTAAAGGAGAGAATTAAGAAATGAAGGTAAGAAAAGCAATTATTCCAGCTGCTGGCCTAGGAACGAGATTTCTTCCGGCAACAAAAGCAATGCCTAAAGAAATGCTGCCAATTGTCGATAAACCGACAATCCAATATATCATTGAGGAAGCAGTTGAATCAGGAATTGAAGATATCATTATCGTAACAGGAAAAGGAAAACGGGCCATTGAGGATCATTTTGATCACTCCTTTGAGCTCGAACAAAACCTTTTCGACAAAGGTAAATTTGAATTATTGGATGAAGTCCAAAAGGCCTCAAAGCTTGTGGATATCCACTATATTCGTCAAAAAGAACCAAAAGGCTTAGGCCATGCAATCTGGTGTGCTCGTAAGTTTATCGGAAACGAACCATTTGCTGTACTACTTGGTGATGACATTGTTTCCGCAGAAAAACCATGCTTGAAACAAATGATTGAGCAATACGAGCGCTACAATGCATCGATACTAGGTGTTCAAACAGTTCCAGAAAAGGAGGTTCATAGGTATGGGATTGTGGATGGTAACCAACACGGTGAACGCTTTTACAGTGTAAATCACCTAGTTGAAAAACCAAAACAAGAGGATGCACCTTCAAATCTGGCAATCATGGGACGATATATTCTAAATCCACGGATCTTTGAGATTCTTGAAAATCAACAACCTGGAGCGGGTGGAGAAATTCAATTAACCGATGCGATTGCTGGTTTAAATCAGTATGAAGCTGTTTATGCCTATGATTTTGAAGGAACTCGATATGATGTTGGGGAGAAGTTGGGGTTTATCCAAACAACACTTGATTTTGCGTTAAAACGGGATGATCTGAAAGTTGAACTTCTCGATTATCTAAAAAATATCATGAATAAAGAGCTAGTGAAATGAGTATGGCCGACAGCATAAAAAAGAAGGTTTTATTTGTTGCTACGGTCGACTATCATTTCAAAAGCTTTCATTTACCATATTTAAAATGGTTTAAAGAACAGGGCTGGGAAGTTCATATTGCTGCACAAGGCAATCTTGAACTTCCTTTTGTTTCTAAAAAATACGATATTCCAATTCAACGCTCACCATTTAATGTTAAAAATATCGGGGCGTATAAAGAGTTAAAGGCAATAATAGATGAAAATAAGTACGAAATCATTCACTGTCATACACCAATGGGGGGAGTACTTGGTCGATTAGCTGCACGCCAAACACGAAAAAATGGAACAAAAGTAATCTACACTGCACACGGTTTTCATTTTTGTAAAGGAGCCCCATTGCTGAATTGGTTATTATATTATCCAATTGAAAGATTATTAGCTTCAAATACAGACTGTCTTATAACAATTAACTCCGAGGACGATGAGCTTGCCAGGAGACACCAGTTTAAAGCAGGCTTTATCGAACATGTACATGGGGTAGGGGTAGATCTTGAAAAGTACAAACCAGTTGATTCAATTCGACGAAATGTACTAAGACGTGTAAATGAAGGCAATCCTAATCATTTTATTATGTTTTATGCAGCGGAATTTAACAAAAACAAAAACCAAAAATTACTTATCCAAGCTTTAGCTAAAATAAAGAATGACATCCCAAATGCAAGACTATTATTAGCTGGCGAGGGTCCGTTATTACAGGAATGTAGGAATTTAGCCTTGGAATTGGGAGTATTTAGTATGGTTCAATTTTTAGGTTTCCGTAACGATATCGAATTATTACTAAAAATGAGTGATATCGCTGTTGCATCTAGCTTACGGGAAGGATTACCCGTAAATGTGATGGAAGCAATGGCATGTGGATTACCTGTTGTTGCAAAAGAAAATAGAGGACATAAGGAACTAGTTAATAACCATGAGAATGGTTGGATAGTTAATTCAAACGATATTGATTCATTTGCAAACAGGCTAATAGAATTGGCAACGAATGAGTATCTTCGAAATAAACTTGGTAAGGAAAGTAGATCCATAATGGAAAGTAAATATGGTGTTGAAATTGTGTTAGATCAGTTGATTGAAATTTATAGTAGATATATGGAGCGGGAGGAGGAATTACAGTGGGCGGTCCACTAAGAGTTTTACATGTAGTTGTTAACATGAATCGTGGTGGAGCAGAAACATTAATCATGAATCTATATCGAAATATGGATCGCTCAAAGGTTCAATTCGATTTCCTGACATGTAAGGAAGGTGTATTCGATAAAGAAATCCTTGAACTTGGTGGAAAAATACACCGTATTCCATATATAAGTGATGTTGGTCATTTTGGATATGTTAAGGCGCTAAAGCAGTTCTTCGAAGAATACAATTCTTATAGAATTGTTCATTCCCATTTAGATAAAATGAGCGGACTCGTTCTTCGCGCTGCAAGTAAGGCTGGAATTCCGGTTAGGATTGCGCATAGTCATAATACACAGAGTGAGGGTGGAGTTGCTACAAAGATTTATAAATCGTATTCGGGTAAATATATTAATTCGCATGCTACCAATTTATTCGCTTGCTCCAATGTAGCCGCTGAGTGGCTTTTTGGGCAAAATTCCAAAGAAGCAAATATATTAAAAAATGGTATCGAATACGACAAGTTTCTATTCTCTAATGATAGTAGGAATGAAATCAGAAAGGAATTTAACATTAATGACGAAACATTGGTACTTGGACATATAGGTAGATTTAATCATCAAAAAAATCATTCATTTCTGATTGACGTATTTTCTGAACTTAATGAAAAAGTTCAAAACTCCGTTCTTATACTAGTTGGTGATGGAGTATTACGGTCCCGTATTGAGGAAAAGGTAAAACAATTAAATCTAGCAAATAAAGTTTTGTTTCTGGGAGTAAGACAAGATATTAATTTGTTATTACAAGCATTTGATATCTTTATTTTTCCTTCATTACACGAAGGGTTACCAGTAACATTAATTGAAGCCCAAGGATCTGGTTTACCATGTATTATCTCTAATGAAATAACAACAGAAGCGGACATGGGAGCAGGGTTAATACATTCTCTACCTCTCACTCGAACAGAACATTGGGTTGAAAAAATTATGGAACAAGTAAAACTCAAAAAGTCTAGAAAAATAAGGGGAAATTTACTTTCTCAAAAAGGCTACGACATAAAAAATACAGCAAGAGTTATGCAAGTGTCATATCTTACGTTAGGAGAGAAAAGAAATGAAAAAATTAACTATATTTACTCCAACGTATAACCGTGCATACTGCTTACAAAACTGTTACGAAAGTTTACTAAGACAAACAAGCGATGACTTCGTATGGTTAATCATTGATGATGGTTCAATTGACAATACAAAAGAACTTGTTGAACAGTGGATAAATAAGGCTGAAATAGAAATAAGATATCATTGGCAAATTAATCAAGGAATGCATGGGGCTCATAATACAGCCTATGATTTAATTGATACTGAGTTAAATGTATGTATTGACTCTGACGACTATATGCCAGAAGATGCAGTTGAAAAAATAGTTTCCTTCTGGAACAAGCATGGTAATGATAAAGTTAGTGGGATAATCGGACTTGATTCATATCCGAATGGTCAAATTATCGGTTCAAAATTACCAGTTTCAACCGAAACATCAACCCTTTTTGAACTCTATTACAAATATGGAGTAACAGGAGATAAAAAGCTTGTTTATCGTACAGATTTAACAAAAATGTATCCTTACCCCGTTTTTAAAAATGAAAAATATGTTGGTTTAGCATATAAATATTACATGTTGGATAGAGAATATGAAATGCTTTTAATAAATGAAGTGTTATGTCGTGTAGAATATTTGCCAGATGGATCTTCATTAAATATGCTAAATCAATATCGAAAAAATCCAAAAGGATGGATTTTTTATAGAAAGGAACTGATGAAACTACCGTTTGCTAGTTTGAATTTTAAATTTAGGCAGGCAATTCACTATGTTTCAAGTAGTTTTATGGCAAAAAATATTTGCTTGTTGAGGGATACACCAAGAAAGCTACTAACAGTTTTGGCAATACCTCTTGGATTATTATTATTTATTTATATTACTGCCAACACAAAGCAAATTACTTAACGGAGGCTTGAAAAGAAATTGTCTCTTTCATAGTAATTTGGAAAGGAAATAATTTATGGAGATTCTATGGATCAATCTTGCCATAGTTTTTATTTTCGCATTTTTTGCAAGACTATTTGCAATGCCTGTATTTGCATCTAATATTCCAGTTTCAATAAAACCAAATAAATTTTTAGTTTTTGTAGCGCTGTTATCATTGGTGGCAATTTCGGGTCTTCGAGCAAATATAGGAGATACTTACTTTTATAAACATATCTTTATCATAAATGAATTTACATGGGATTTTATTATCTCACAAGGTGACATTGGTTTTGGAATTCTACAGAAAATACTCAAAATATACACAAATGATCCGCAGATAATGATTTTTATTTCTGCATTAATTACAAATGTTTTAATTGTAACTGTGTTATATAAATATTCCAGATTGTTTGAATTAAGTTTATATGTGTATATAACTGGCGGTCTATTCTTGGTCTCGATGAATGGCATTAGACAGGTACTTGCCGCTGCAGTATTATTTACTGCAACAAAATACTTAATTAATGGAAATTGGAAGAAATATATATTAATAGTTTTTGTAGCTTCTACATTTCACCAAAGTGCATTAGCCCTAATACCTATCTATTTTATCGTTCGTTATAAAGCTTGGTCAAAAACAACATTTGTCCTTCTCTTTTTCTCTGTATTGATTGTTATCGGATATGGACAATTCTCATCCATTTTATTTTCTGCTATCGAAAATACTCAATATGGTCACTACCAAAGTTTTTCTGAGGGTGGAGCAAATACAATAAGAGTAGCGGTAAATGCAGTTCCAATCGTAATCGCTTATTTTGGGAGGGAAAAGCTTAGAGAAATTTTCCCGAAAAGTGATTGTATAGTGAATATGTCGATAATTGGATTGATTTTTATGATAATTTCTACACAAAACTGGATATTTGCAAGGTTTTCTATTTACTTCGATTTATATCAAATAATTTTAATTTCATGGATTGTAAAACTTTTCGCTGAAAGAAGTCAAAGGTTTGTTTACTTTGGTATTGTCGTTTGTTTTTTTCTTTATTATTACTATGAAAATGTAATATCTTTAAACATTAAATATCGAAGTGACTTTATTACGTTTTTCTCCTGAACTTTAAATACAAACCGGATGGGGTTAATGAAAGATGAATATTTCAGACAAACTTAGCCAGCAGGATTTACAACAAATATTAGTTAACATCTATAACAAGGGTCAAGAATTAGAGAACATTGAAACAAAGGAATTAATTGAAGAGATAAAGAATCAGTTTTTAGCTTTTATATATGAAGAAGATTAAATGATAGGGGGATATGATGAAACGCTTTTTCGATTTAATCATTTCGGTACCCTTGCTCATTTGTATATCCCCAATTCTGCTAATCATTGGGGGAATTGTACGTTATAAAATTGGATCCCCTGTTATTTTTAAACAGCAACGTCCTGGTTTATACGGAAAGCCATTTTACCTTTATAAATTTCGTACGATGACGAATCAAACAGATAAAAATGGACACTTATTACCCGATCATATTAGACTTACCCTACTCGGCAAATTTTTAAGAAAATACAGTTTGGATGAGTTAGTTCAGCTTATTAATGTGATGAAAGGTGACATTAGTTTAGTTGGGCCAAGGCCATTATTAATGGCATATCTACCTTTATATTCAGAGGAACAATCTAAACGTCATAATGTGAGGCCAGGTATTACTGGATGGGCGCAAATTAATGGGCGAAATGCCATTACTTGGGGAGAAAAGTTTCAATTAGATGTGTGGTACGTAAATAACCAATCGTTCTGGTTAGATATAAAAATCTTAGTGATCACCTTTTGGAAAGTAATTAAGTCAGAAGGTGTGAATCACCCTAGCAATGCAACAATGGATACATTTAAGGGAACAAAGACTACTGCAAAGGAGGGGCATGGATGAAGGTTGCGATTATCGGCCAAGGAGGACATGGTAAAGTAATAAAAGAAATCATTATGTCAAGCCAAAACTATCAAATCGTTGGAATCTTTGATGATAAATATTCAGATTTAAGATTGGATAATAATGTGTATTTTGGGCCAATTCTATCAGCAAGAAAGATGATAGATTTTTTTTATGGAGTAAAGTTCATTATTGCGATTGGAAATAACAAAATAAGAAAGTTGATTTTCAAAAAATTAGATCTTCCAAATAATTATTATGTGACATTAATTCATAAATCCGCAGTTATAAGCCAAAGCGCTATTATTGGTAGCGGAACGGTTATAATGGCAAATTCAGTCATTAATGCAGAAGCTAGAATTGGTAACCACTCAATAATAAATACTGGTTCGATAATTGAGCATGACTCTAATATAGGGGATTATGTTCACATTTCTCCAAATGCTACATTAACTGGTTCAGTTGAAATAGAAGACGGAGTACATATAGGTGCAGGGGCTACAATTATTCCAAATGTAAGAATTGAAGAATGGTCAGTAGTGGGTGCAGGCGCAACGGTTATTCGTAATATACCATCAAACTCTACAGCTGTTGGGATCCCGGCGGCCATAAAAACAAAAAAAGTTATTGGGGGTGCTTAGGATTGCCTAATAAAATCTATTTATCTGCTCCCCATATGAGTGGAAACGAATTAAAATATATAATTGATGCATTTGAGACAAATTGGGTTGCACCATTAGGTCCTAATGTGGACGCATTTGAGAAAGAAATTGCTTCTTATGTTGGAGTCAATGAAGCTGTTGCGGTAAGTTCAGGAACTGCAGCCATTCATTTGGCTCTTTCTTTATTAGGAGTCAAGTCAGGTGATAAAGTTTTTTGTTCTAGTCTTACATTTGTAGCAAGTGCAAATCCAATTTTGTATCAAGGCGCTATTCCTATTTTTATTGATTCCGAGCCAGAGACTTGGAATATGTCACCTGATGCATTAAAAGTAGCACTAAAAGAAGCAGTAGCCAAAGATGATCTACCTAAGGCAATAATAGTTGTTAATTTATATGGTCAAAGCGCTAAAATGGATGAAATTAAATCAATTTGTAGGGAATATTGTATTCCGATAATTGAAGACGCGGCAGAATCACTAGGTTCCTTATACAAAGGAAAACCAAGTGGTACTTTTGGTGAATATGGTATTTATTCATTTAACGGAAATAAAATTATAACTACCTCAGGCGGGGGAATGCTTGTATCAAATGATATTGGAGCAATGGAAAAAGCACGATTTTTAGCAACACAAGCAAGGGATCCAGCCTTACATTACCAGCACAGTACCACCGGCTATAATTACCGCTTAAGTAATGTTTTAGCTGGAATTGGCAGAGCCCAATTAGAAGTTTTAAATAATCGGGTTGATACAAAAAGAGCAATATATAAAAGATACTATGATGAATTAGCTGGTATTCCTGGTATAGAATTTATGCCAGAATTGGAAAGAACATTTTCAAATCGTTGGCTTACCGCATTAACCATAAACCAAGAAGTATCGGGGATTTCAGTTAATGATCTATTGCAAACATTAGCTATTGAAAATATTGAAGCTCGCCCAGTTTGGAAACCATTGCATTTACAGCCCCTCTTTGAAGGTGTTAAATTTTATCCTCATCTTGAGGGAGTGGATGTCTCCAAACAATTATTTGAAATGGGGATCTGTTTACCATCCGGGACAAATATGTCAGAAAATGATCAAACTCGTGTGATAGAATGCCTAAAAAGTTCATTGAAAATCAAGGAAAAAAATGTTGTTGGATATTGAGGGTTCGTAATGAATAAACCAAAAGTAAAAAGAATTCTTCAAATAGTTGGAGCGATGAACAGGGCTGGCACTGAAACAATGCTAATGAATATCTACAGAAATATAGATAAGGAAAAGGTACAGTTTGATTTTATTTCTTATTCTCAGCAGGATGCCCATTATGATAATGAAATTAAAAGCTTAGGTGGAAGAGTTATAAGGTTATCCAAAACGACATCTATAAGGGAGCATGTTCGGGCAATAAAAGAAAATGGTCCCTATGAAGCTGTTCATTCTCATACACTTTATCATTGCGGAATAGCAAATTTAGCAGCGAAATTGGCAGGAATAAAAATTAGAGTAGCTCATGCACATACTACTTTAGATAAATGTGATTCTCTTACCAGGAAATTATATATAAGAGCTATGAGAACTTTAATCATGAATAATTCTACACACCTGCTGGCCTGTAGTAATGAGGCTGGAAAATATCTATTTGGAAATAGTGTTTTAAAAAAGTCAAATTATAGATTTTTTCCTAATCTTATTGACTATTCGAATTTTTTAATGGTTGAAACTGAGAAACTAAACCAATTTAAAGATGAGACTTCATTACAAAAAAGTATCGTAATTGGTCATATAGGGAGATTTATAGAATCAAAAAATCATAAGTTTTTATTAGAAATTATGAAATGCCTTTTAAAAAGGGATCCGCATATTACTTTACTATTAGTTGGTGATGGAGATTTAAAACATGAAATTGAAGAAATAGCGAAAATGAAAAATTTATACGAGAAAATAAAGTTCGTTGGGATTCGAGATGATATATCTACGATGTTACATAGTATGGATGTTTTCGTTTTCCCTTCTATATATGAGGGGCTAGGTCTTGTGCTATTAGAAGCTCAGGCAAGTGGTCTTCCTTGTATTGTTTCAGAAGCAATTCAACCTGAAGCAGATTTAGAACTGGGTTTAGTCACAAGACTGAATCTTAATGATGGGGCCGAAGTTTGGGCAAAAAAAATATTAGAACTTACTAACAAAAAAGAAACAGAAACAGAAAAAATAATTGGTGGTTTTAAGAAAAAGGATTATGAAATAACTAAAGGTATCTCCAATTTGATGGATATCTATCAGGTTTAACATGGAGGGGCACATGAAGAACGTACTCATTTCTTCATTTGATATGGAGGTTGGTGGGGTAGAAAGAAGTCTTATAAGCATGCTAAATAATTTTGACTATGAAAATTATAAAGTTGATCTTATGCTTTACAGTCATACTGGTGAATTTATGAATCTTTTGCCGGAATCCCCCCATTTATTAAATGAAGTGAAAGCTTATAAAACATTTAGAATGTCTATTGGAGAGATTTTAAAAAGAGGAAATTTACCAATCGGAATCATAAGACTATTTTCTAAATATAAAGCTAGTTTTGATCGAACAAGTGAACATGGATATAAGCAGATGCAATATATGTGGAAATATGCATTACCACTACTACCGAAATTAGAAAAAAGTTATGACGTTGCTATAAGTTATTTATGGCCGCACTACTTTATAGCAGATAAAGTTAAGGCAAAAACAAAAATTGCATGGGTACACACCGATTTTTCAACAGTAGAAACCGACAAAAAAATGGATTTAGAAATGTGGATAAAATTTGACCACATTGTGGCGGTATCAGAAGAGTGTAAAAACTCATTCGTGAAAAAGTACCCAGTTCTGAAAAGAAAGGTAAGTGTAATGGAAAATATTTCATCTCCAGAGTTTGTAAGTGCATTGTCTCAGGAGCCTGTAGAAAATCCAATGATAAACGATCATCGCTTTAAATTAATTACAGTGGCTAGATTTTCACATGCAAAGGGTATTGATAATGCGGTTAAAGCCCTAAAAATCCTTCAAGACAAAGGATATAAAGATATTGCATGGTATGTAGTTGGGTATGGTGGAGATGAACGGATAATTCAACATTTAATTTCTAGCTATGGACTTGAAGGATCGTTTATTTTGTTAGGGAAAAAGATGAATCCATTTCCATTTATGAAGGCTGCAGATCTATATGTACAGCCATCAAGGTATGAGGGAAAAGCCGTGACCGTTGGTGAAGCACAGATCCTCTCAAAGCCAGTACTCATCACAAATTATCCAACTGCCCCGAGTCAAGTTAAGAACGGGATTGACGGATACATATGTGATTTATCTGTTGAAGGAATAGCGGATGGTGTAGAAAGATTATACATTGATAATGCACTAAGAGAAAAACTTGTAAATAACTGCAAAAAGACTAATTTTGGTAATCAATTAGAACTAGAGAAATTATATGGGTTAATAAGGTAAATATATTTGTAAATGGAGGATAATATATGGCGATTCTAGTTACTGGTGGGGCAGGCTATATTGGCAGTCACACATGTCTAGAGCTCCTAAATAAAGGTTATGAAATTATCGTAATTGATAATTTTTCTAACAGTAAGCCGGAATCATTAAAGCGAGTATCAAAATTATCAAATAAAAACTTTAAGACTTATCAAATTGATTTACTAGACAAAAAGAGATTGGATGAGGTGTTTTCTACAAATCAATTTGAGGCTGTAATTCATTTTGCCGGTCTTAAGGCCGTAGGTGAATCTGTTAACTCTCCACTTAGATACTATGAAAATAACGTCACCGGTACCATTTTACTATGTGAAGCTATGAGGAAGTATGGGGTGCAAAACCTCGTATTTAGCTCATCTGCTACTGTATATGGATCAACAAATGAGGTTCCGATTAGTGAAGAAACTCAGTTAAATGCGATGAATCCATACGGGCGGACAAAGCAAATGTGCGAAGAAATTTTGAAAGATTTATATCTCTCAGATCAAACATGGAGTATTTCTATTTTAAGATATTTTAATCCTGTCGGAGCTCATATTAGCGGGATTATGGGTGAAGATCCAATAGGGATTCCGAACAATCTTATGCCATATATTTCGCAAGTAGCAGTTGGCAAATTAAAGCATTTGACTGTGTTTGGAAACAATTATCATACAATCGATGGAACAGGAGTAAGAGATTATATCCATGTGGTTGATCTAGCGAAAGGTCACTTAAAGGCATTGGAAAAGGTATTGGCAACCAAAGAGATTGGAGTCTATAATCTTGGTACTGGTCAAGGTTACAGCGTATTTGAGATGGTTGAAGCATTTGAAAAAGCTTCTGGAGAGAGAATTCCATATATCATTAAAGACCGGCGCCCCGGTGATGTAGCGATTTGTTACGCTAATCCATCCAAGGCAAGAAATCATCTTGGCTGGAAAGCAACCAGGGGAATTGATCAAATGTGTCAAGATAGTTGGAGATGGCAACAAAACAACCCAAATGGGTATAACGAACAGGCCGAAAAACAAAATAGAAGAGAACAACCGGTGTTTAATCATGCATCGGATTTTTTTATGCCTAAAACGTGACATAGGAGTGTTTAAGTATGTTGCAACAGGATTTGGTAAGTATTGTAGTACCAATATATAAGGTAGAAAAATATTTGAATAGATGTATTGAAACGATTGTAAATCAAACATATAAAAATATAGAAATCATCTTAATAGATGATGGGTCTCCTGATAATTGTGGTGCGATGGCAGATGAATATGCACAGCTAGATAGCAGGATAATCGTTATTCATAAAAAAAACGGTGGATTATCTGATGCAAGAAATATTGGTATGAAATACGTTACCGGAGACTTTACTATTTTTGTAGATAGTGATGATTGGTTAGATAAGAATATGATAGAGGAAATGGTTAATATTAGCCGTAAGCATAAGGCAGATGTTGTTCAGTCTGCTTTTTATTATGCTTATAAGGATTATTTACTTTTTGATGATAGGTATTATAAAAAGGATGACCCACCAATTATTTTAGGAAATAAAGCTTTAATGGCAGAGTTGGTTGTAAACGAAAGAATTAAAAACTTTGCATGGGGGAAGCTCTACAAAACAAAGATTATTAAAGATATTCCATTTAAGAAGGGGGTATTATTTGAAGACGTATTCTGGGCTCATAATGTCATGCACCTCGTAAATACGTATGTAATCGTGCATCAACCACTGTATTTCTATTTACAACGGAGTGACAGTATCGTTTCTACATATACTCACAGAAACTTAGATATTCTTGAAGGATTAAAAGAAAGGCACTACTTTATCGAAGAGTATTATCCGGAGCTAACTATTGAGTCCTATAAGGTTATATTGAGAAATAGTTTAATCCATTACAATCTCTTACTAATGAATAGTAAAAAAGATAAATCTAGTTTACACAAAAGAAAGATACAGGCCTATATCAAGGATCATTACAATGAATTTCAAATTGCTGTCAAAGGAGATAAACAATTAGAACAGCAGTTACGACTTTTTGCAATTCATCCATATTTTAATATTTGCTTACTTTTTGTTTGGAAGGTCTTAAGGAAGTGTAAGATGTTGTCAAAACCTATTGGCTTAGAAAGAATAAACGTTAAGACCAAAGGGGATTTAATAAATGAAGAAGCAAGTTGAGAAACTAAAAAAATATCTTTCCTTAGTTATTATCCATATATTTAATTGTTTTCCTACAAAGAAAAATAAAATCTTTATGTTTAGTTATTATGGGAGTCAATACGGATGTAATCCAAAATATATTTCCGAATATATTATCCAAAATACTCCGAAGGGTCAATTTGATATTGTTTGGGCTTTTAATGATTTTAAAAAGAAGGATCACCTTCCAAATATAAGAACAGTAAAGACAATGACTTTGAAATACTTTTATGAACTTTGTACTTCCAAAGTGGTGATTACGAATTTTAGAACAACAGATTTGTTTGTGAAAAGAAAAACTCAGTATTACATCCAAACATGGCATAGTTCTCTGCGTTTAAAACAAATTGAAAAAGATGCAGAAATTTCACTACCCGAACAGTATGTTCATATGGCAAAAAAGGATTCCAAAAAGTGTGATCTTTTATTGTCTGGCTGTAAATACAGCACAAATATATTTAAAAGAGCCTTTTGGTATGAGGGAGAAATTTTTGAAAATGGAACACCAAGAAATGACTTGCTTTTTAATCATGACCCTCTAATGAAAGAAAGAATTTTTAATGCATTATCTATTTCTCCTGATTGTAAGGTTGTGTTATATGCGCCCACATTTAGAAATGATAGTAATCTTGCAGTATATGATCTCAATTATTTAGGGTTACTAAAAACCTTAGCAAATAAATTCGGGGGTAAATGGATATGTTTAGTTAAATTACACCCTCATTTAATGTCAAAATCAAAAGAGCTTATTTGCGGCAATAATGTAGTTGATGTAACGAGTTACAATGATATTCAAGAATTGTTAAGTATATCTGATGTTTTAATATCTGATTACTCATCGCTTATTTTTGATTATTCTATTACCCGTAGGCCATGTTTTTTATATGTGCCAGATTTTAACGATTATATAGAACAAGATAGAAACCTTTATTTTGATTTATTAGAATTACCTTTTAAAGCTGCTATGACCAACGATGACTTGCTTAATGAGATTAACTTATTTGAATCAGAAAAATATAATACGGACTTATATCAATTTTTTCAAAGGGTTGGGTCATTTGAAAATGGAAAGGCAAATGAAATGTTGGTAAAGCGTATAAAAGAAGTTTGTTTTAGCGAAAATGGGAGGAAAATAAATGAAGCCGTATAAAATTGGTTATACAACGGGTGTTTTCGATTTATTTCATGTTGGTCATTTAAATATTATAAGAAGGGCAAAAGAACAATGTGAATTTCTCATCGTCGGAGTCAGTACAGATGAGTTAGTGCTGAAATATAAAAATAAACTACCAGTTATTCCTTTTGCTGAAAGAATGGAAATTATAGAGGGGATCAGATATGTAGACGAAGTTGTTCCACAAATTAATCGAGACAAGTTTTCAGCATGGGAGGATTTAGCATTTGATGTCATGTTTGTTGGGGATGACTGGAAGGGTGATCCTCTTTTTAATGAAGTTGAAAAGCAATTTAATCACGTAGGTGTGGACATTGTCTATTTTCCTTATACAAAAGGAGTTTCCTCAACTGAACTTAAGCAAAAAATAGAATATAAAGAAAAGGTTATTTAAGTGATGAAACCGGTAATAAGTATTATTGTACCTGTTCATAATGTAGAGCTGTATCTTGACAAATGCATAAAGAGTATTCTTGATCAAACCATGAATGAATTTGAATTAATATTAGTAAATGATGGATCAATAGATCAAAGTGGATTCATTTGTGATTCATATGCTCAGAAAGACAATAGAATAAAAGTCTACCATACAAATTATCGTGGGGTAAGTGCAGCAAGGAATATAGGAATTTCTGTTTCTCAAGGTGAGTTTATCGGCTTTGTTGACGGGGACGATTATGTCGATAAAGATATGTATAGTAAATTACTGAAATTATGTAAACAAACTAATTCTGATATAGCTGTTTGTAAATTAGGTAGGGAAATAAATGGAAAGATAATCAATGAAGATAATAGTGAACTCATAAAAGAGCTTATTCATAATGAAGCGATGAGGGAACTTTTTAAGGGGAATTTATATCGTTTTTCATTATGTAACAAATTATTTAAACGGAGCTGTTTTGACAATATTACATTTCCTGAAGGTCGCATTCACGAGGATTTATCAACAACTTATAAGTTATTTAGCCAATCGAAAAGATCCATTTATACAAATTATATCGGTTATATCTATGTTAAACGTGAAAATAGCATTCTTACATCGCGCTTCAATGAAAAAAGGTTGGATGCCTTTTTAGGGTGGGATGAAATATTACCCTTTATGAATCAAAGGTATCCTGAGCTAGAAGAAGAGGTTATATCCTGTTTTGCATACGGATGTGTGGATAATATTCATTTTATCGTAAATCAAGTGGAAGACAGGGAACAGAAAGAGGAGTATTTAATCTTAATTAGGAAATTTGTTAGAAAGTATTATAAAAAGATTATGTTAAATCGTGTACTATCATTGAAGTATAAACTAACCATTACATTGTTACATTGCAGTGCAAACTTATTGCTTTTATCAAGTAAATCTAGAAAAAATTTTAGGTTGGGAATGTAAATATGAAACCTACAATAAGCATTATAGTTCCTATTTATAACGTTGAACCTTATTTACACAAATGTATTGATTCAATAATAGCTCAAACATTTACTGATTTTGAACTTATCCTTGTGAATGATGGGTCACCAGATAAAAGCGGGGAAATTTGTGATGAGTATGCTAACAAGGATAACAGAATTAATGTCATTCATAAAGAAAATGGCGGAGTCTCATCAGCTCGAAATGCTGGTATTAGGGCAGCAACCGGACAATATATCGGGTTTGTTGATAGTGATGACTATATTCATGAACAAATGTATGAAATATTAGCTGAAAATGCAATTCAACATGCCTCGGAAATAGTAGTATGTGATTTTCAAAAAATAAATATAAAAGATACAGCTCAAACCAGTTTAACCATTAATGATCCTTATCTTAAGCACTATACAAATATTGAAGCACTTTACCAATTATTTTCTAAAGAACCCGACTCATTTATAACTGGTGCGGGGAATAGTATTAAGTGGGTTGTTTTATGGAATAAATTATACAAAAGAGAGCTTTTTGAAAAACTTGAATTCGAAGAAGGTAGAATTTGTGAAGATGAATTCATCATCCATAAACTCTTATTTAGAAGTAAAAAAGTAACAGCTATATCAAGCCCATTATATCATTATGTTCAGAGCCATAACAGTATCATTCGGTCATCCTATTCTTTAAAAAGGCTTGATAAAGTATATGCTTTAAAAGATAGAGCAGATTTTTTTATGACCATTAAGGAAACTAATCTGCATTACCATGCCTATAAATCCTATTTAGACTCTTTTTTATGGAATTACTTTAAGGCAAAAACAGAGTTAAATAACATTAGACAGGAATTAAAGCAGCTTAAAAGTACATTTGATAAAAGTATATTATTATTATTGAAAAATCCTCTAATAGGATGGAAGCAAAAGACCGTGCTAGTGTTGTTCGTCATAAATCCATTCATTTACGAGCTTAATATAAAAATGAATAAAAATAATATAGGAATGTAAGACTTTACGTTGGAGAGGTTAAGATGAAAAAAAATCTATTATTTGTTATTGATTCCTTAGTCGGGGCAGGAGCTGAAAAAAGTTTAATTACATTACTATCATTGCTGGATTATGAAAAATACTCTGTGGACTTAAGATTATTTGCCTATGGAGAATTACTTGAGGAATTAGTGCCTAAGGAAGTGAATATTTTAAGTCCGTTACCATATACGAGTTTTTCAAGATTAAATTTAAAGAAGTCCCTTTACTATTCTTTTAAAAATCTTAATTTCAAAATGCTTAACTCTAGAGTAAAATATTCGTTAAATATACGATTGGGCAAATATAGTAACGCCCAGAAAGCAAGATTATATTGGGAAAATGCGTCAAGTGTAATTGAGGAAGAACCAAAAGAGTATGATATAGCTATTAGTTATGCACAAGGAGTCCCAACCTTTTATGTTGCAGGAAAAGTAAAAGCGAAGAAGAAATTTGCTTGGGTAAATGTATCATATAAATTAGATAATAAAGAAGCAAATTATCAAAAACAGTTTTACCAACAATTTAATAAAATAATTGCGGTATCTGATTCTACTAAAGATATTCTATTAGAAACTTTCCCATATTACGATAATAAAATTGAAATTATCTACGATATTAATGATCCACAATTTATTTCCTGTATGGCTGATCTAGGGGAAAATTATACGGATAACTTTGATGGATTAAGGATACTTACGATTGGGAGATTAGCATATCAAAAAGGATATGATATTGCGTTACATGCTTGTAAAAAATTAAAGGAAAAGGGAATCAAGTTTAAATGGTATGTGTTGGGTAAAGGTCCTTTATTGGGAGAGATACAACATTTTATTAAAGAAAATGAGTTGTCTGATCATTTTGTGTTATTGGGTGTAACACCAAACCCATATCCATTTATAAAAAACTGCGACATATATGTCCAAACGTCAAGGTTTGAAGGATTCGGTCTTGCGATTGCCGAAGCTAGAATGCTTAATATTCCAGTAGTAACAACAAGGTTTGATGCAGTGTATAATCAAATGGTGGATGAAAAAAATGGGCTTGTCGTTGACATGAATGGTGATGCAATTTGTGAAGGGATTTTAAAAATAATTTACAATAAGAACCTTAAAGAGAATATTATTGACTTCTTAATGAATGAGAAAAAGGGAAATATTGAAGAATTAGATAAATTTTATGAATTGATTGGATAATTCATTAAGAAAGAGAGTTTAAGCATGATGAGGAAAAAGGTAATATTTATGGTAATAAATATGAATATTGGTGGGACGGAAAAAGCATTAATAAATATGATAAACGAATTTCCGACTGATAGATATGAGATTACCGTTTTCATGTTAGAGGAATATGGGGGGTTTCTTAGATTCATTCCATCTGGCGTTAACTTGAAATATTTTACAGGATATCAAAATATAAAAGATCAGTTAAACAAGCCACCGCATCTAATATCCATGCAATTATTAAAAAAAGGTCGGGTAATTAAAGCATTTATAAATATTTTTTTCCATATAATAACAAAATTAATGGGAAACAGAAGCCTATTCTTTAATTATACCTTAAGGAACTATCCATCTCTTAATGATAAATATGATGTTGCTATAGCTTATGATGGTCCAATGGACTTCATAAGCTATTTTGTTTTGAAAAAAATAAAAGCTAAAAAGAAAATCCAATGGATCCATTTTGATATTACAAAGATTGGATTTAACTTAAAGTTTGCATCAAAAGTTTATAGTCAATTTGATAAGGTCTTTGTTGTTTCAAAAGAGGCGAGAAAAAAGGTAATTGATTTAATACCAAACCTAAAAGGAAAAACTGATATTTTTATGAATATTGCCTCCCCGCAAATGATTACCAGTCAATCCAAAAAAGGACAGGGGTTTACCGATCAATTTGATGGGTTAAGGATCTTAACTGTTGGTAGGCTATCTCCCGAAAAGGGTCAAGATATTGCCATTCGTGTGCTTGGTAGATTAATAGGAGAAGGTTATAAAGTGAGATGGTATTGTGTAGGGGAAGGAAACGCTAGAGGGGAGTATGAAAGGTTAATAAAGGAATTAAACTTAGTTGATACATTCATCCTACTAGGCTCAGATCCAAATCCGTATCCATTTATGGATCAATGCGATATTTATGTACAGCCATCACGACATGAGGGGTATTGTATAACATTAATGGAAGCTAGGTATTTAAAAAAACCAATTATAACAACTTGCTTTACTGGGGCAAAGGAACAAATACAGCATGGGGTGAATGGCCTAATTATAGGGATTAATGAGGATGAGCTCTATCAGGCATTGGTGATGTTAATTAAAAATCACGTATTACGCAATAAACTTTCTGAAAACTTAACAAAGGAAAAAATCGGGAATAAACATGAAATGAATAAAATTTTTGATTATGTAGGTTAAATGCAAGAATATCTGGGTTTTCTGAAATGAAAGGTGGATATATGTATTTATTATTTTGTTGTGCTGTAATTCTATTATATTTATTGAGTAGGATACTTAATAGAAAAATAAAGTTAGGAATTTGGTCCATTTCAGTATTTAATTCTAATAGTATTACCTTCCGACATCCAAATGAGGGCAAACTAAAGAAGCCTGTTCTAAAGGCTTCGGATGTTTCAGATGTGCGCGCTGAATTTGTCGCCGATCCATTTATTATTTCACATGATTCCAAATTATATATGTTTTTTGAGATTCTTGATAAATCTTCAGGAAAAGGGATTATCGGTTTGGCAACGAGTACTAATGGTGAAAATTGGGCTTATGATCAAGCTGTTTTAAAGGAAACATATCATTTATCTTATCCTTATGTATTTAAATATAACAATAATTTCTATATGATACCCGAATCAAGCGAAGCAAACAATGTCTTGTTATATCGGGCCGAAAACTTCCCATATAAATGGAAGGTTGTGAATGAACTAATAGAAGGTAAGTATGTAGACTCTAGCATTTTTAAATATCAAGGGAAGTGGTGGATGTATGCCGGGAGGAGTGGTAGATTACATTTATTTTACTCCGATAAGCTTGAAGAAGGTTGGGTAGAACATCCCAAAAGTCCTCTGATATCAAATAATTACAATATTACAAGACCCGGTGGAAGAGTGATTGTAGATAAAGAGAATATATATAGATATACCCAGGATGGGCAGCCAAACTATGGGAGTGCAGTGCGGGTATTTAAAATTACTTGTTTATCAGAAAAAGAATATGAAGAGGAAGTACTTAGCATAACATTAAGTGGATCAAAGAAGGAATTAGATTGGAATAAAGATGGGATGCATACTATTGATCAAATAAAGATAGCAGAAGACAAATGGCTAATAGCTGTTGATGGCCATAAATTAGAAAATAAAAATTATTTTCTATGGAAGCTAGACCGAATCTTGGCAAAGTATTTTGTAAGATTAAGGATAAATAAAAAATGTTCATGAGGTAAGGTCATGGGGCTCATAAAAGTATGATATAAATCATGAATTATACTTTTTAAGTACCTCGAAGATTTTAATGAAAGGATCTGTCGAACTTGAAGGATTCAATAAAAAAATTATTAATGCTTTTTAATAAGAAAGAAAAGAAACGGTTATTAGTTTTATTTTTTATGATGATTGTTGCTGCTATATTTGAAACAATCGGAATAGGAATGATTGTACCGGTTGTTGGGGTATTAACAAACCCTGGAATTATTAAAGATCAAGCAGCCTTATCCTATTTATTCAACCTATTCAACTTTCAATCTACATCGGCATTTATTGTCTTTACTGTAGTCGTATTACTTGCAGTATTTGTTCTTAAAAATCTCTATTTGCTCTTTTTTAACTATGCACAAATACGGGTAATATTGAATCAACAAGTTAAATTATCCCGTAGATTGTTTAAAGAATATTTAACAAAACCATATACATTCCATTTACAAAGAAATACAGCAGAATTACTTCGGAATGTAAATAGCGAGGTATCCAGAGTATTTAATGGAATTATTATATCTGGATTTCAATTGTTTACTGAACTGCTAGTTACGACATTTATTTTATTATTATTACTGGTGACAGCACCAATAGCAACAATCACTGCTTCCATTTTATTAGGTGGAAGTGTTTTTCTGTTTTTTAGATTCTTTCGTAAAAAGATTAGTTATATGGGGGCTGAACAACAAAAGTTAAGTAGTTCGATGATTAAATGGGTTAATCAAGGGTTAGGTGCAAGTAAAGAAGTGAAGGTATCGGGGCGGGAAGATTTTTTCATTAATGCGTACACAAATAAAAGTCAAATTAGCGCAAATAACAATCGGTATATGAGTATTTTAAATCAAGTTCCAAGGATTTTTATTGAAACCTTATTGGTAGCCATTATTCTTATTACGATGCTGATTATTGTGTTTCAAGATATGAACACTACAAATTTGGTTTCAACTATGGCACTTTTTGCAATGGCGGCATTTCGTTTAATGCCTTCAATCACTCGTATAGTTGCATTAATAACAACAATTCGCTACAGCCAGCCTGCATTAACTATTGTCTATAAAGATTTATTTCTGAACAAAGAACAAGCCATTAGTGCAAACATTAATTCAAACAATGAAATAGTAAAGAAGGATAGAAGTGATAGAACCTTTATTGATTCTATTCAGTTAAGTGATGTGTCATTTCGTTACCCTAACCAGAAGGAATTCTCGGTAAAGGATGTGTCTTTAACAATCCCCATTGGTCATTCAGTCGCCTTTATTGGCGAGTCGGGCGCTGGAAAAACGACCCTTGTGGATATCATCCTTGGGCTATTTCGACCGGAAAAAGGCTCAATTTATGTTGACGATAAAAACTTGTTTGATCAAAAAGCATTATGGCAACAGAAAATTGGCTACATCCCGCAATCTATTTTTCTTTCAGACGATTCAATTCGTGCAAATGTAGCGTTTGGAATAGAGGCCGATGAAATAGATGATGACGAGGTTTGGCGTGCATTAGATCAGGCGCAATTAAAGGAATTTGTCGAGGGGCTTCCTAAAAAATTGGAGGCAAGTGTTGGAGAACGCGGTGTAAGGCTATCTGGGGGACAACGACAACGTATTGGAATCGCTCGTGCCCTATATCATAATCCCGAAATATTATTTATGGATGAAGCAACCTCTGCATTAGATAATGAGACAGAAAAGGAAATAATGAAGGCTATTGATGGTTTAAAGGGTGAAAAGACATTGATAATTATAGCCCATAGACTAACGACTATTGAAAATTGCGATATTGTATTCAGATTAAATAAGGGTAGACTAGCAGCTGTTGAAAAAAAGCTAGGACGATCAGTTATATAACCCATTTTGGGATTAGCAGGATAGGATGATTAAATGAAAAAAGTTGTAATTGTAACTAGAAGAATGATCATGGGAGGTATAGAAAAGGCTTTGATTTCTATGCTAAAAACATTACCAAAAGAAAAATATGATGTAACCGTTTTAGTGATGGGGCAGGGGGGAGAGCTTGAAGAAGAAATTCCTGACCATGTAAAGGTTGAGTGTTTATATGGTTATGAAAATTCGACAATCGAAAAGATTTTGAATTGGACTAAAAAGGGTCGGTTAATTCGTGCTTTTAAAATAGGCTGGTATACACTGTTGTCAAGAATGACGAAAAATAGATTTAAACAGGAATGGTTTCATTCCAAAATGATTCCAAAGGTTGAAACAGAATTTGATCTAGCAATTGCCTATCATGTACCAGCCTCATTTCCTGTTGTATTCGTGATGAATAATATAAAATCCAAATCAAAGATTGCTTGGATACATGCAGATGTTTCACAGTTTGTAAACGCACTCGAACCATATAAAAGATTTTATGAAAAGTATGATAAAATATTTTGCGTTTCACAATACGCAATGAAAAAATTCAATAACCTTTTTCCTGATCTAAAACAAAAAACATCTGTATTTTATAATATTCTTGATAAGAAAGAGTTAGACATAATGGCAGAAAAAGATGAAGGTTTTAATGACTATTTTGATGGGATTCGTATTCTAACTGTAGGAAGATTAAGCCCTGAGAAGGGGCAAGACATTATCCCTGGTTTACTCATGAAGTTGAGGTCAGAGGGTAGCAATGTTAGGTGGTATTGTATTGGAGATGGAGCAACACGTATGAAACTAGAAAGTAAAATAAAGGAATATGGTTTAGAAGAACATTTAATTCTGTTAGGGACTAAAAGAAATCCCTATAATTATATCAAACAATGTGATATCTATGTCCAACCCTCTGTACATGAGGGATATTGTATTTCACTCGCCGAGGCGAGAGCATTTAATAAACCAATCGTAACAACAGATTTTGTTGGAGCAAGAGAACAGATAGAAAATGGAAAAACGGGACTTATCATAAATTTTGATGAATATGAAATATATTCGGCAATCAATACCCTAATTAGCAACCAAAACTTATGTAAACAGTTTGAAAACAATTTAAAGAGATCTAATGTGATTACTACAAATGAAATTATGAAATTAATTAATAGTGTAGGCTAATGCTTCACTAGAAAGATAGAAATATGTCCCTATACTTTGTTAAGGTGTGTGAGTCTGTTGCTATTCAAAAATAAATATATTAAAAAGTTAATAATTAAATTATTTCAATATATACAGAGAAAAGATAGCAGAATAAAGAGGGTTGAATATATAAGAGGTTTATATCGATATCCAAGTAAAATGCTAGGACGTAAATTACCGTATAACTTCAAAAGAACTGATACAGATGTTCTTGTATTTGCAGCTCATCCGGACGATGACATATTAGGTTTGGGAACAACTTTATATCGACATAGTTTGAAGGGTGAAAATATTAAAGTAGTTTTTTCCACAAATGGAACAGGGCGGGGGGGAGAAAGCTGGAATATTTCAGTTGGTGAATCCAAAAGGAGATTAGACACAAGATATCGAGAGGCAGTCCAAGCTTTATCGTTGATAAATATACCTGATGAAAATATATATTGTCTAGGTTATCCGGATGGGGGAACCCAACGTTATATGAAAAATATGTCACTGGACATACTACATCTCATACAAAAATTAAAACCAGGACGTATATACGTTCATTGTATTGAAGGCGGTCATAGAGATCATGATTTAACAAGTTATGTTGTGAAATCAGTATGTAAAGAAATAGGGTATTCTCATTTATTTGAATGGACTGAATATAATCCAAACCAGCCTTTAGGAACTCAAGATGTAAAATTTTTATCTGCCGAATCTACGACAAAAGAATTAAAGATAAAAATTTCAGCGGAAGAGCGTATTCTGAAAAGAAAAATGTTAGCATCGCATCATTCCCAAGATGTCGAACAATTCTATTTACAAGGTGAGGCCATTCGAATTGCAGATATTGCGCAATTGGAGATAGACCTATATGAACATTCCCAGTTTTCTAAAACAAGATTATTACCAATTGTTAATGATGTAAACAAAACCTTAATGATGACGCAAAAAAAAAGTTCCTTTTTAACAGAAAAAGATTATTTAGGTAATTGATACTATAGTATCAATTGGATTCATCAACTTTTAAAAAGTGGTGAGAAAATGACAATAAAAAGTGTATTAAGAAGACATAAAGTGACCCATTCTATCATTATACTAATTAGGAAAATTCAATATGAAATTATTCCTTATATTATTGCTAATTTTAACTTCAATATCAAAAGGGTCTTTAGGGTAAACTGCCTTTATAGAAAAAGCCGCTATGAAAAGTTGAAGGAAATTAAAAATAAACATATAGGAGAGAGGTGCTTCATTGTCGCTACGGGACCAAGTCTTACAATTGAAGACCTTGACAAATTAAAAAATGAAGTCACTTTTAGTATGAATTCAATCTGCTTGGCTTTTGATGAAACAGATTGGAGACCTACATATTTTGGTATTCAGGATATTGCTGTTTATAAGAAATTTGAAAGTCACATTGAAAAATTGAAGAGTGATTGTAAACTCATCGGCGATGTTATTTTGACCCAAAAAAATATTCCAGATGATTATTTTGTATATCCCCTGAATTTTCTAAACCATAATGTGGATCATCATGAATATAATACAAAATTCAGCAATGATGCCTTCGCAGTAGTATATGATGGCTATTCAATAACCTATTCCCTCATTCAAATAGCAGTTTATATGGGATTTGATGAAATATATTTACTTGGAGCGGATTGTAACTATTCAGGTAATATGAATCATCATTTTAAAGAATATGGTCATGTTGATCCATCCTTTGTTTTAGCTAGAGATAAAATGATTAGTGCCTACCTGGAAGCCAAGAAATTTGCTGATCGTAACAATATAAAAATATACAATGCAACAAGGGGTGGAGAGTTGGAAGTATTTGATAGGGTTGATTTAGATACCCTATTTTTTTAAAATATAAAAAAGTTTGTGAAAAATGGATCGGAGTTGTTATATGCAAGATAATAGAAGATTAGGAGAATTAGATGCATTACGGGGTTTTGCTGCTTAATCAGTAGTTTTATTTCATTATACTTCTTTATATCCAAAATATGCTGGTCCAGAATATGTATCATTTTTAAATTTTAGGTACGGAGGTTTTGGGGTAGAACTATTTTTTATAATAAGCGGGTTTGTAATTTATATGACTGTAATTAAATGTGCAAATGCTAAGGAATTTATACTTAAACGGGTAATAAGATTATATCCAGTTTATATTTCGGCAGTACTATTAACCTTTCTATTAACCAGTTTTTACTATATTGAAGACATAAAAGTTAGTGCACAACACTTTGTAATAAATCTTACAATGTTGCAAAATATTGTTCCAGGCTATTACGTTAAAAATGTAGATGGGTCCTATTGGTCACTCGCAGTTGAAATTACATTCTATTTAATTTGCGCCATATTGTTATCAATAGGGCTTATTAAGAAACCAATTTTGATTTGTATTTTATGGCTTTCGTCTTTATTCTTTTTAAAATTTTTATATTCCATGGAAATATTTTTCCCTGTTGTAATGAAAATAGGGGACATGGAAATAGTTAAATATTCACACCTATTCGTCGCGGGAATTGCGTTTTATCAATTGAAGAACTTGAAGTCACTTATAAGTAAATATTCATTAAGTTATCATCTAATAATAATTATTTCGTTTTTTTATAATATAAAATTTAATGGTAATCAGAGTTCAATATTTGTAGGTGCGTTCTATGTGATTTTTTACTTACTCCTTATGAACAAACTAAAGTTTTTAAATACTAAGCTTTTTACATTCCTTGGTTCAATATCATATAGTTTGTATTTATTACATCAAAATGTTGGTTATATAATCATCAAGAGCCTTGAAAATGTGGGACTCTCCAATCAAGTCTTTATTATTATACCAATAATTATATCTATTACTTTGGCTAGTATTTTCCATTTTTATATCGAAAAGCCAATACAAAATTGGAGTTTGTCTAAATTAAAGACAAGAACAAACACAAAAGTTATACCAATGTTATATCACAGTAATAAATAATAAGGTTTATTGGTAATTTTGGTCTATTTTTATTATGAAATAATTTTAGCGAAGACCAAATCAAAAAAGAATGAGGTGGAAATTTTGGATGTAGTTATACACAGACAAATAGAAGTTCTTGACAAAATATTACCTAAATGGACAGATTTAAAAGAAGAATTCCGGGAAATAACAGTTTTCCAAGATATTAATTGGTTAAGAAGTTGGTGGAACTATAAAAGTAGAAAAGAAAAAATCATGCCATACATTGTAGAAATAAAAGAGAGAAATAAAACAATTGGAATTATCCCACTGTATTGTTCATGGAAAAAGTTCGCAAGCCTGAGTTTTCGTATTTTAAAACCAATAGGTTCGGAACTATCGGACTACTTAATCCCAATCTTATCAAAAGACTATTCACCCAAGGAACTGCTAGGTGCTGCATTAAAGAAAATATATGCAGATAAATCCAATTGGGACTATATCGACTGGGGTGATATACCCGAAAACTCAGTTTTCGATTCTGTTTTAAATTGCCAATTAACAGAAGAATATTTATTGATTGGAAGGGAAAGAACGGATGTTTGCCCATTTTTAGTTCTAAATCAAGATTTTGAGGAAGTTAAGAATAAATTTAATAAACAACTTGTAAAGGAAATTCTTAAAAAGGAAAGGAAATTAAAAAGAAAGGGTGACCTTACTTATTTAAAAGCACTTGCGGAACATGACATCGAACCCATAATGAATAAGTTTTTTGAACTGCATTGCGAACGTTGGAAATACACAAATACGCCAAGTAGATTTAGATTCGAAGAGGAAAGAGAACATGCATTACTGGTAGCCAAAGGTCTGTTTAAAAACAGTACGCTACATCTCACTTACTTACGCTTTAATAATGAGATAATAGCGGTGGAGTTCGCAATGGCAGACGAAAATAAGATCTATCTGTATTTAACAGCCTTTAATAATAAATTTAGCAAGTATTCTGTTGGTAATATTTTGTTATATAATCTTATTCTAAATGCAAGTCAAGATGAATATGGAATGGTTGACTTCACTAGAGGGGATGAGAACTATAAACAAGAATGGGGTACTAAAAACAATTTTAATTTAAAGTATGTATTTTTTAACCGCTCCATAAAGTCTAAGTTATATAAAATGATTACGCAGACCTATTATTCTAAACAATTTAAGCAAGAATTTATCGCCAAGAGACTTCTCGCAAAATCAGTTATAAGGACCTTTACATTAATTCTAAGTATTACGGCTAAGTTTAGACCTTTATTAAAATAACAATCATAGAATTCTCAAAAAAAGGGAGAAGAAAAATGAATATAAAAAGTGTTTTAAAAAAGAATAAATTTACCAATTACTTAATTTCAAAGGGGAGAAAAATAGAATGGAAAATCAAGCAGTATTTAGGATTGTTCATAATTCCAAATATTAAATTCAACATAAAAAGATTTTTAAGGGTAAGTAATATACTTAAAGATACTCCTTATGAAAAATTAAAAGAGGTAAAAAATAAACATAAAGGGGAAAGATGTTTTATTGTTGCGACGGGCCCAAGCTTAACAATAGAGGATCTTGGAAAATTAAGAAATGAAATTACGATTGGTATGAATTCAATCTGTTTAGCATTTGATAAAACGGATTGGCGACCAACATATTATGGAATCCAGGATGAAAATGTATTTACTAGAATGGAAAAATATATCGAAGAATTAGATGTTGAATGTAAATTTGTTAGTGATACTATTCCAAGGCAACTCAATATTGAATTATCTGATGATTATTATGTTTTTCCTTTGAATTTGCTAAACCATAATACCGAGCATAAGAGGTACCATACGAAGTTTAGTAATAATCCTTTTTCAGTGGTGTACAGTGGCTATACAATTACATATTGCCTAATTCAAATAGCGGTGTATATGGGTTTTAAAGAAATTTATTTACTTGGTGCTGATTGTAATTACTCTAGTAACATGAATCATCACTTCATTAATTATGATCATGTAGATCCTACCTTTTCATTGGCCGGTGAGATGATGACGAGTGCTTATAATGTTGCAAAGAAGTATGCAGATAGCCATAATGTCAAGATTTATAATGCTACAAGGGGAGGAATGCTGGAAGTATTTGATAGAGTAAATCTTGATGAATTAATATCAAAAAATGAAAAAAAGAAGTTGAATATAATATCTTAACAAGTAAATAAAGATGGTGTGTCTTAAATATTGTTTTTTATTAATTTCGAAATCCACGTCCGTTATTATTTAATGTTATTGGTTTTTAAATTATTTAATTAATTAATTGACACTATTATAAAAAGGTGTTATTTTAATTTTATTAATTGTTCTTTTTAAAGAACAATTATCTATGTTAGTAATTTTTAAAGGGGTGGATGCTTTGGAAGTACTCATACATAAACAAATAGATTCTCTAGAGAAAATATTACCGAAGTGGGAAATATTAAAAGATCAATTTCGTGAAATAACAATCTTTCAAGATATTAATTGGATTAAAAGTTGGTGGGACATTAGAAGTAAGCAAATACAGATTACTCCTTATATTATAGAAATAAAAGATAAGAACAAGACAATTGGGATAATCCCTCTTTATATATTACCGATTAGATTTGCAAGGTTTGGGTTTCGTATTTTAAAACCAATTGGTTCTGAGACTTCAGATTATTTAATCCCGATTCTATCAAAGGAATATTCACCAGAGGAACTCCTTAGTTTTGTTTTAAAGAAGATTTATGATGATAAATTGAGTTGGGATTGTATAAAATGGGGAGATGTACCTGGAGACTCATCCTTTGCCAATTATTTAAATAATCAATTTGAAAAGAATCGTTCTTTAATAGAGAGGAAAAAGGCCGATAGTTGTCCGTTTCTTGTACTTAATAATGATGTCGAGGAAGTAAAACATAAACTAGATGAATCACTTTTGAAAAAAATACTCAGTAAAGAAAGAAAGTTAAATAAAAAGGGAACACTTACGTATTCTAAGGTCATAACAGAACAAGAAATAGTACCCGTAATGAATAAGTTTTTTGAATTGCATTGTGAGCGATGGGCAAAGACGGACACGCCAAGTAAATTCCTACAGTTAGAGGAAAGAGAACACGCCATGCTTGCAGCTAAAAATCTTTTTAAAAGCAATTTATTATTCCTAGCTTACTTAAGTCATAATAATGAAATTTTAGCTGTTGAATTTGGAATGTCAGACGGAAAAAAGATATATCTTTATCTGCCAGCCTTCAATATCAAATTTAGAAATTACTCGGTAGGTAACCTTTTGAATTATTATATCATTCTTGAGGCATGCAAAGAGGGTTACGATGTGGTGGACTTTCTAAGAGGGGATGAAAAGCATAAACATGAATGGGGTACTATCGAAAAGTTTAATGTAAAATATGAATTGTATAACCGCTCAATCAAATCCTTTTTTTATAAAAGAATAATTCATGCAGAAGGGAACAAATCCTTTAATTTATTTATTAAAATACTAAGTGCAATGGGTAGAAGAGTGTTAAAATAGTTTTTTTGCGCAAATTGTTCTTGATAAAGAATTACTTTTATGAAAATACTATATTATCAAAGGATGAATAATGATGAATAAGGTAGTAGCCTTTGTCCCGATTAAATTAAATAGCCAAAGATTAGCAAATAAAAATATACTTCCACTTGGCGATCAACCATTAAGTTGGTATGTATTCAACAATTTATTAGGGATTGAAAAAATTGATGAAGTTTGTGTTTTTTGTAGCGATGAAAAGGTTATCAATTATTTACCGAACGGGGTTAAATTTATAAAAAGAAATAGTCGTCTAGATGGAGACACGATAAAAGGAAATGAAATATATGAATCTTTTATAAATACCGTTGACAGCGATATTTATATACTTGCACATACGACTTCACCCTTTATGACTCAAAAGTCAGTTGAAAATGCATTAACGAAAGTCTTAAGTGGCGAGTATGACTCCGCATTAAGTGTTCAAAAAAAGCAGACTTTTATTTGGTACAAGGGACAAACGCTAAACTATGAATCTAATAATATTCCAAGAACCCAAGATATAGAACCAATATTTATCGAAACAAGTGGATTCTATATTTTTGAGAAGCAACACTATCTTGAATCTGGAAGAAGAATAGGGTATTCCCCATATTTTCAGGAATTAGATGATATCGAAGCAATTGATATTGACACAAAAGAAGATTACGAATTTGCCTTACATATTATACAAAATAATAAACGGGCAATTGAAATTTAGAATAATAAATTGGAGTTGAAATAATGGTAAAAGAAGTAAAATTGCAAGAAAACATAATATTTGGTGGTAACCGTCCGTTTGTTCTAATTGCGGGACCTTGTATGATCGAAAGTGAAAAACTTGTCATGGAAACAGCTAGCGTTATAAAAGAAATTACTGAAAAACTTTCTATTCCATTTGTATTCAAAGCTTCTTATGATAAAGCAAATCGATCCTCTATTTACTCAGAAAGAGGACTTGGAATTAATAAGGGATTAGAAATACTTAAAAAAGCTAAAAATGATTTTAAAATTCCGGTAACAACAGATATTCATGAAGCAAATCAAGCAGAAATAGTTGGTGAAGTAGTTGACATTATTCAAATTCCTGCTTTCTTATGCAGACAGACAGATTTATTAGTCAATGCTGCAAAAACAAACAAAATTATTAACATCAAAAAGGGGCAGTTTTTAGCTCCATGGGATATGAAGAATGTAGTAGTGAAAGTGAAGGAATCAGGTAACGATAAAATTCTATTGACTGAAAGAGGTACCTCGTTTGGTTATAACAATTTAGTTGTAGACATGCGCTCTCTACCTACAATGAGGGGATTTGATGTACCTGCTGTTTTCGATGCAACACATAGTGTGCAAATACCAGGTGGTTTGGGAACAAGTACAGATGGAAAAAGAGAGTTCGTCCCGTATCTTTCTAGGGCAGCTGCAGCAGTCGGTATTGATGCCTTATTTTTGGAGGTTCATCCTGACCCGGAAAATGCTTTATCAGATGGTCCAAACATGATAAAACTGGATGAACTTGAGGAGTTTCTTAAACCTATAAAGGAAATCGATCAAATAATTAAAGGAAAGTGAGAGTAGAAAGGGGATATAAATGGTGAAAAACTTATTAACAATGGATAAGCACCTTACCACCATTAAAGAAGTTCTAGAACAAGAAGCACAAGCTATATTGACATTAATAAAAGATGTTAATCAAGATATGGCTCAAATAACGGAGCTGATACTAGAATGCAATGGTCGAATAGTTGTAACAGGGGTTGGAAAATCAGGAATTATCGCTCGAAAAATAGCGGCTACATTTGCAAGCACAGGAACACCATCTTTGTTCCTACATCCTTCTGAGGGGCTTCATGGTGACCTTGGCATGGTTACTAATTCCGATATTGTACTCGCACTTTCAAATAGTGGAGAATCAGATGAGATAATTAGTATCATTCCGTCTATTAAGCGTATAGGAGCAAAGCTTATGGCGTTTGTAGGGAATGAACAATCAACATTAGCAAATCTGGCTGATCAAATTATTTGTATAGGTAAGGTGAAGGAGGCATGTCCTTTAGGGGTTGTCCCAACTACAAGTACAACATTAATGCTTACATTAGGTGATGCTATTGCAATAGCTTTATTAAAGGCTCGGAATTTTTCGTCAAATGATTTTGCGGTTTACCATCCAGGCGGTTCCCTTGGCAAGAGATTACTACTAACTGTTGATACTATTACAGGGATTACCAAAAAAAATCCAACAATGAAAAAATCAAGTACGGTTAGAGATGTCATTTTTAATATGACCAAATCAGGCCTAGGGGCGACCAGCATAATAGATGACAGTGGTAAGCTAATTGGTATTTTAACCGATGGGGATATCCGAAGATCATTAACTGGAATTAATAACTTTTTGGATCTTTCCGTCGAAAAGTTATATAACAGAAACCCAATCACTATAACACAATCTTCATTAGCTGCAGAGGCATTGAACAGGATGGAAAATTTTAAGATAAATGTATTACCTGTAGTAAATGATGCAAACGAACCAATTGCAATGATCCATTTACATGACATTACGAAATTGGGATTTTAACATGAAAAAAACATCAGAAATTAAATTGATAGTTTTGGATGTTGATGGAGTTCTAACCGATGGAAAATTATTGATTGGATCTGACGGTGTTGAATATAAAAGCTTTCATGTGAAAGATGGTATGGGTATTAGTTTGGCAAGATTCCAAGGGATAAAGGTTGCCATTATTACTGGAAGAAAATCGAGATCTGTAGAGGTTCGATCAAAAGAACTGCAAATTGACTTTTTATACCAAGGTATTATAAATAAAGAAGATGTTTTACATGAAATTGTTACAACACTTGATATTGATTTACAAAATGTATTTTATATGGGTGATGATATTAATGATTTACCAATAATAAGATCTGTTGGCTTTTCTGCCGCTCCTAAAGATGCTTCGGAATACGTAAAGAGTGCAGTAAACTTTGTATCTAATTTTACAGGTGGGAATGGGGCAGTACGCGAGGCAATCGAACTAATTCTCTCCAATAAAGTTAATTATGAAGCTCTGGTAGAACAGTACCTCAATGAAAAAATAATGATAATTCAATAATTAAAAATGGAGGAAGGTCGGATATTTGGAGAGAATTCAGTCTATAGATTCTATGAAATGCATTGCTATATTTATTGTTGTATTTTTTCATACTATTTCTTTTGATGGAAATGTGATCGAAGGTTCGAATATATGGTTATATGCCTTCCCGAGATTCGTTATCCCTTTTTTCTTTATAGTATCTGGTTTTTTATTTGGGAAAAAAATTAGAAGTCATATAGACCAAGAAAATTATTTTAAAGCCTATATTTTAAGATTAATTCGATTCTTTGTTTGTTGGTATTTATTTTACATGATTTATGATTTTTTAATAAGGATAATAACGGCTTACTATTTGGGGCACGATGTTAAAACTGCGATGTTTACATATTTGACAACACTTCCAAAAATAAACGTACTATATTATGGAATGGGAAATACATCATATCATTTATGGTTCTTAACTGCTCTTATTTGGTCAATCATTATATTATTTTTATTTATTAAATTTAAGAAGTTACACTTCTTACTGTTTATCAGTTTTATACTCAATATGTTTGGACTTTTTGGCCAAACGTATTCAGGCATTTTTCACCTACCAATAGAAACAAGGGATGCGCTATTTTTTGGATTATTTTATGTAACGTTAGGTTGTTTCATAGCTTTTAATTTTGAAATGGTCAAACAAAAAATCTCTGCAATAAAATCAACAATTTTTCTCTTTCTAATAATACTTTCATCCATCATTCAAATCATTGAAAGTTTGATAACAGTTCTATTGTTTGATGGAACCAAAGGCGGAATAGGATATTATTTGTCAACAATTCCTCTAACAATCAGTTTATTTTTGCTGTTGATCAAAAACAGAAATATTGTTGGTCCAACTTGGATGACTAGTTTCAGTAAGCATATTTTTGGCATATATGTGACACATCTTCTTTTTATTAGTTTGTTTGTTCTAGGTCTTCATTTTTTTAATACTGAATGGTTAAGACAATATTTTGCTTTTAACCTTTTACTTACATTGATAATTATAGTAGTATCCCATATTTTCTATACTATTTTACAAAAGATGAAATACAAAATGAATCTTTTGATTAAAAAGGCCCTATGGAAAGAAAGAATTAAATTAGTACGAGGATGAATGGGAGGTTCATTAATATTATTAAATTCCTTAAAAAAAGATATTATCAATTGAGGTATTGGAGTAATCTATATAGAAATATGGTCAAGCAATTAGATAACCAAGACAATTATAATGATAAAAATATTAAGTTAATTCCATTTATTGACAAACCAGGAATTGCATTTTCTTTCGATGACAGCTATAGAGTAAATGATTGGTATATGTATGGAAAAGATATGTTTGGGTTTTACGATATCAAAGTAACATTTAATATAAATGGAGTTCATCCATTAGAGGGAAATAGAGAGCATAATCAGAAAGAAATAGACCAGTTATTGGAATTGCAAGCAAGCGGTCATGAAATTGCCCATCATGGTTATAAACACCAGAGAGCTACTGATTATTCAGCTAAATATGGTTACGATAAATGGATTGAAGATGAAATAGAAACACTTTTTAATTGGATTGAAAAGCAATCCCATTCTATAACAAAGGAAAAATTCAAAAAGCCAGTTTCCTTTGCATTCCCACATTTTAAGCATAATAGGCACATTATAAATAAGATAATTCCAAAGTATTTCAAAATAGCAAGAGGGCATTTGTCAAATGATAACTTAACAGATTTTAATCACGTGGGATTTACCCCCTCTATTTGTTTAGATAGTTATTACTCGTGTAATCTATATTATCTTAAGAAAATAATGAGAATGACAAAAAAAACAGGTAAAAATTTGATTTTAACTTGCCACTCAATTTTGCCTGAAGACTTGAGTGCTGCTCTTGGCAAGGGAGAAAAGGCTATGAAGTGGGGAACTTGGAGAGTATCACCCAAGATCATTCAGACAATTATTGATGAAGCAAGAAAACATGATTTGGAGTTTTATACAACTTCAGAAATAGCCGGAATCGCAACTTTTATCGATCCGAATTTTGAAATCTGCGTTAGGGAGAAAATTTCAAACCCATCCGATAAGTGGGTAAAAATCTCAGAATTACTAAAAATAAAGGAATTAAATTTAAGCAATAAAGACATTTCTAATTTGGATGGGCTAGAGTATTTCTTGAATTTGGAAAGGATAAATTTAAGTAATAACAATATTTCTGACCTCAGATTATTAAAAAATCTACCGAAGTTAATATACATAAATATTGAAAATAATCCAATAGAAAGTGAGCGAGTAAATGTAAACCATAAAGGAATGATTACATGAAAAAGCGGAGAAATCCCCCACTTTTAGTAGCCTCTATTTTTGGAGTGATTCTTTTTCTTATAGCCATTGTATTAGTATTACATAAGGACGCATCCATAGCAGAGACATCGGAAACAATACCGGTTCAGAAACAAATTACAAATCAAAGACCTATAGAGAATTCGAATCCTGTAATAGATGGTGAGAGTATATACGAACTTGAGTTGACTAAATGGGGTATATACAATGACGGTACCCATCCTAATGAAACAACAAATGGAATAAACGAAGCATTGAAATGGGCACAAAGTGAAGGATTTACAACGTTTTATGTCCCAGCAGGGAACTATTTAGTTTCAAAAGGAAAATCGGAGGATGATCCAGACGCTAGAATCAATATGGTTTCAAATATGACATTCCTACTCGACGGAAATGCCGTTATCCAAAAAGAAACAAACGGTTTTGAAATATACTCTACCCTGTTTCTTGATTCCGAAGTCGACAATGTGACAATAAAGGGGGGAACAATAAGGGGAGATAGAGAAACCCATGATTATTCCCAAAAAGGAGAATATACAGAAGGAACACATGAATGGGGAAATGGAATTAATACAAAAGGAGCAAGTAATATCATCATTGATGGAGTGAAAATCGAAAAGTTCACTGGGGACGGAATTGAAATTGGTGGTGCAACGATATACGGGGAATATATTACCGAAGATGATCTAGAGTTAGGCGGAATAAATGATGAAGGTAAACCTGTATTTCAAAAAGGAAAAATTCGCTCAAATAACTATGATGTAGAGAATTTCAACAATCCTATTTATAGCAATCCGCATTATCGAAATGTAATGATGTGGATTCCTAACGGAGTTGAAGAAAATTACGATATCTTCTTTTATCGTAAGGATGGTAGTTTTATCAAATCGGATAAGGATCAACATTTTAATTCTACATGGGGATTTTCCGACGTTCCCGATGACGCAGACTATTTCAGGGTTGTTTTCAATAGTGATACTGTCCAGGATGTACAAGTAAATAGGATGACAGTGGCAATTACAAAAAATATGACAATTAAAAATTGTGATATTGGTTATAATCGCCGACAAGGTATTACAGTTGGCGCTTCTGATGATATAAAGATCATAAATAACAAAATTCACAATACAAACGGAACTGCACCCGAAAGCGGAATTGATATTGAACCGGGTTTTTTCCCTGCCATTAACACTCTTGTAAAAGGAAATCAATTCTTGAACAACAAGATTCATATGGTTTTTTCTTATGGTGGAAATGCTAGGGTTGAAGAAAACTATTTTGGACCAAATGTAACAAATGGTATCGGTTTCTCGATTAATCCAGCATACTATGGTGCCGATGTTACCAACAACGAGTTCGACCACACTAACTTTATAACTTGGGGCAATACTAAATTCCTTGGTAATAAATTAATCTCTAGTTCAGCGAGTTTCGAAGGTGGTTCGGCTGTGGTTGTAGATGGTGTTGACGGGGTAGATTCCAGCTTGGGTTTCACCCAAACGGAAGAAGGTGGAATCAAGGCTTCTAATATAATGCTTAAGTCAACGGAACAACAAACAACCTCTGGTGGTATTACTGTTTATGGCGAGCCAATTCACATGACAAACATAACACTACAAGGAAATAATGTATTTAGTGGAGACGGTAACAATGAAAGCGTGTATGATCATGTAAACTTTAATCACACTCCTGAAATGAGCATAGCATCAGGTACATATACTAACTGCTCTACAAATGTGGGAGAGTTTGCACTAAATATTCCGGGTAGAATTAATTTTCATAAATGCAAATTTATAAACACAACATTTTATACTTATAACCAGGAAACAGAAGCAACTTTTCAACATTCATCCTTTGATAATGATGAAAGTATAACCAGTCAAATCATTTTAGCTATGGAAGCTAAAAAAATTAGTATTCTAAATAATACATTTAATTCTATCGTGAATGAAAGGGAAGATTATCCCATTATTCAAATAGGGCGGGATGCTTCTGCGCATAATCCAACAAAAGTTATGGGGGCAACTGCAGAGGGAAATAAAATATCCTCTAACATAACAAGAATGGGAATCGATACGGTTAATGGTGGTGTTGGAGCATCGTCTTTCCTCATTAAAGATAATATTTTGTACAATGCAACTCTAAACTTAAAATCAAATGATATTAATAAAAATAACCAAATGTTCAGCAATTAATCTTTTATAAAAAGTTAGGGAAAAAGATTTTTAGAAAAGAGGTTCTAACCATGAGACTTGCGTTTATTTCTGATATTCATGGAAACGCATTAGCTCTAGATGCAGTATTGAACGATATTCAAAGTAGAAATGTTGACAAAATCGCTGTTTTAGGGGACTTTTGCTTTAGAGGTCCTGAACCAAAGCGTTCTTTGGAATTAGTAAGGAAAATAACTACAGATGTACTAAAAGGAAATGCTGATGAGTGGGTAGTTCGCGGTGTAGATGAAGGAGAAGTACCAGATGCGGCGTTAGAAATAATGAAAAAGGAGAGAGAGTGGTCTTTTTCAAAACTTGATGACGAAGCGATTGACTATTTAAAAAATCTCCCGACCGAACTTAATTTTCAACATAATGGGGTAAACATCCACGCATTTCATGCAACACCTGATAGCCTGTTTGAAATTGTTAAGCCCGATGATAAAGACGAAACGATTGTAGAAAAACTAATGAAGAAAGAGGCAGATATTTACATCTATGCTCATATTCACAAACCATTTATTAGATTCATAAACGGTAAATGCATAATAAACACAGGAAGTGTTGGACTGCCCTTCGATGGACAAAATAAATCTTCTTATGCACTCATTGACATTGGGGAAGATGACTACGAATCTACAATTGTAAGGGTTTCTTATGATGTTCAAAAGGTTATTAAACAATTTGATGAAATGGACTATCCCAATTCTGAATTAATGATTACTCTTTTGGAACAAGCAAAAGTTTAGTTCAATAAATGTGGAGCAGGAAGAAAGTTAACCGACCGCCATTTTGAAAGTTGGGGAGCTGCAACGTTTAGTGATAGTATGAGCAATTTTACGAAAACTATCTTGGTACGCTGTTACACCATCAATTGGAGGCATTACTTTGAAGAAAAAAAAAGTAATTTTCGGATTGTTCCTAATTATTTTGATATCCATAGTATTTATCGTTTGGGATAATCACCGATTTATAGTTGTTGAGCAAGACATCTTTATGAAAGACCTACCAAAGTCCATAGAAAACTTTCGGATTCTGCAAATTAGTGATCTTCATGAAAAAGAATTTGGTTCATCCCAAAGCAAATTAGTGAACAAAATTAATGGACTGGATTATGACGCAATTGTTTTTACTGGGGATATGCTTGATCATCCGGAAAGTGAAAATGTAGACAGCCTTTATCAACTACTAGAAGGGATTAAAAATAAGGAGAATGCTTGGTTTGTCCCAGGAAATACCGATCCTAATAGTTACCAATTTGAGGGGGAATTACAAAAAGGTGAATTTATTCAAGGGATGGAGGCAAGAGGTGTTTATTTATTAGAAACCAGTGCAAAGATTGAAATGGGTGGAAATGCTGTCCATTTCGTTAACTTTGAATTATCAATCACCAAAAACCCGGAACAACAGATAGCTGGAGTTATATATCCTAGTTATCAGTTTGAACCCTGGTATGTGTATTATATACGGGATCAATGGTCAACATTACAAGAAACATATAAAACAATAGTGGATAAGGACATCGTAATCGCATTAAATCATTATCCTGTACCAGATCCAAGAATTAATTTTATTCAGAATGACCCTGCAACCAAGTGGCGTGATTTTGATCTCATTATCGCTGGTCATTATCATGGGGGGCAAATACGTATCCCTATAATTGGGGCTATTTTCATCCCGGATCCATGGTACAGAAGGAATGGCCTTTTTCCACCGCTGGATCGGGTAAAAGGGCTGTGGGAGTATCAGGGAACTAAGCAATATGTTAGTACAGGATTAGGGAGCAGTGATGCTTTACCATTATTGAAGTTTCGTTTATTTAATACACCGGAAATTAATCTCTTAACTTTAAAAGGGAAATAAAAAAGCCCTTCAAGAGATGAATTTTTCACCCTCCTGAAGCGCTTTTTTATTTGTTGGTATTTTTCCATTTGTTAAATTCTAAGAATGCCTTAAATTCATCCTTTGAAACTCCGGATTTCATTGCTTCTTGTACAAGTTGGGCCCAATCAGAATCAAGATCTTCTATTTGAACTTCGTGATCCTCTTCATGGAGTAGAGTATTCACTGATACCCCAAGGACCGCAGAGATTTTCTCTAAAAATTGAATAGAAGGATTTGATTGAAGGTTGCGTTCGATAGAACTTAAATATGATTTTGCAACCCCAGCTCTTTCAGCTAATTCAGATAAGGATAATTTTCTTTGCAATCGGTATTGTTTGATACGTTGACCAATCATAAAATCCACCTTCCTCCATTTATGATTATAACATAAAATGAGGAGGTTTGTTTTGTATGACGAACGATTTGTCACAAAAAGTTAACAAGGAAATATAATTTCTATGTTTGGGTGGGTTTTGCCGTTCGCTATCCAATTATTGAGTCAAGTCCATCAGCTTTTTCTGCAAAGAAAGTTTTGATTTCATTCACACTAATCCCCATATCTAGTGCTTCTAATATTAGGTCTACCCATTCCTGATCAAGTGTTTCGTTTTCTACTTTCATCATACTTTCCAATACCCTCCCAAAATACAATAGTATTCCAGGCAGTCCAGCCGTCATAATTGAAATCTCCAACCTTAGACCTGTGACTTTGCGTCCCTATTTTTCAATAGGTTTGCCTTTGTCTGTTCGAACCTCAGCTGACTGACTTAAAACGATAGTCCATTTATGTATAGAACCTTAGTATTACATTTAGAAGTATAAAACATAAAAATAAAACTTTCTGTAAAAAACTGTCGATGTCAAAATATTTATAAAAGATAAACAACGGATTGTCTCACCAAATAAAAAATGGCTTATTTTCACTATTCGTGTAGAAGAAACTCGAAGAATAAGGAAAAAGACCTATGACTTGTTAACTGGAAGGAAATAGGGGTTAATACATAACAATATTCTCGTGCGGTTTTTTGTAAAATTACCAAATAAATGTAAGTTATTTGTCGAACGATTTTTTAGAAATTACCCTCAAAAAAATGTAACCTACCTCCAAAAATGAGGATAGGCCAATATTACATTGTATTTTGACAAAGATAAAACAAACCGCCATTAATGATTTCGACAAGAATTTTTGGTTATACTTCAGTTCCATAATGGTTTTTTCTTGTCCTTTATTAAGTTTTATGAAATCGGAATTAAATAAAAAATCAGAGGAGATTTAGATTCTTTGTAGTTAATGAAACGGTGGGTAGAAGAGGTACTTTATCACTCTTATCTAGGAATTTTTTGGAGGATTTAGATAGCTCTAGTTTATAATTACTCATTGTCTAAAAACTCCTTACGTAATTCGTCAATTGTATAAGAATAGGTCTCCCCATTTTCATATTCTGAACGAGATACCGAAATTGCTTTGATTTCTGTTTTTGTAGGCTCATCCTCAGGCATTGTTAAAAGTTTAATCATTTTGACAAGCTCAGATAGTTTTTCATCTGGTACTGCTTCAATTAATTTGTAAACATCTTCTCTTTTCGTTGCCAAATTATCATCTCCTTTTGCTTCCTATTATAACTTATCCTTGGTGGAATAAACAGAATCATAGTCATATAAACGAGGCCAGAATGACAACCAATTTTGGAGGCTTATTTGGACAGAAAAAAGTAGAACTTCCGCTTGAAAGTCCGAATTCAAGAGTCATTCGGACAGACCAATGTAGAAGTGCTGGTAGCTAGTCTAAATGCAAGGTTCATTTGGACAGTCCAAGGAAGAACATTCAGTACAGTGTCCAAAAGTCAAGCTCATTTGGACAGACCAATGTACAACTGCCGATAGTGAGTCTGAATGCAAGGTTCATTTGGACAGTCCACGGAAGAGCTTCCAGTACAGTGTCCAAAAGTTAAGCTCATTCAGACAGATCAAAGTAGAAGTTCCGTAGCGAGTCCGAATACAATTCCCATTCCGACAGAACAGGCAGAAATTAAATAATAATAGTCCTAATGGAGAAAAGATTTTTTGTTGAAACGAAAATTGGTGATAAAAAACCCTCAGTGAAAAATAGGATAGGCCTATTTCACATCGCATTTTGACAAAGATAAAACAACCCGCCATTAATGATTTCGACAAGAACTTTTGGTTCGTATTGGTCTTTAAGTGCTTCTTTTTCGATTTCGTAGCTCTCTGGTTTTTCCTCAATTCCTTCATAAAATGCGTCTAAAAGGGCCAAATCCTCATTCCAACGCAGCCTTGCTTCATCTGCCCATGCATGATCCTGGGTTTCCACAAAACCTTTTACATATTGCTGAAGTCGATTGACACCACTTTGCGGTTTAACCAACGATGACATCGTATACGTTAAATCTGGTATTTTCGGAGTAAGCGGTAGCTTTTCAATCTTCTCCTGAAAATCCTCAACAATGATTCCGTTAATAAGCTGCAATCCAAGCGACATTAACACATCACGTTTGCGGTCACTCTTATACGAAACCTTCACATTTAACCCGAGCCATGGGTAAAGGGGTGTGTTTCCTTGGGCGCCGGGTGGTGTTTGCTGATACAACCGAATGTAGCTTGCTAGCTTTTTGGTTGATTCAAACATTTGATGCAAGCGGGGAGCCCCGAAATGGATAAAGTCCCCTTTTACATCTTCAGGTGTTTGGTCCCGGTCTGTAATTAACGTTAGCTTCATCGGATTCGGTTCTCCACCTGTTTTTTCAACATATGTCCAATAAAAGGGGCGATTCATGAGTTGCTTATCCAAATCAATCGTTAATTGAACCGTCATATTTCCTGGATTTCGTTCAAGAATTTCACAATGGTTTGAAACAAAATATTTTTCTAGAAAATTAACGATTTCCTGTTGCTGCACGCTGCTCACCTCCGGTTTGTTCTTCGAAACTTATAATCGAAGTTAAGTTCTCCATCTTAATTTTCATTTCACCCTCGCTTCGTGACCGTAGCATAATGTCCTGAATATGGTCTTCAATATTTCCAAGATCGAGTCTTGTTAAGATTTCATCCAACTGTCCAATGACGCGCTCAAACAGATTAATTTTTTCATATAATAGCTTTAAAATATGTTCTTCAACCGTGTTCTTCGTCGCGAAATTATAAATATGAACATCTTTTTCCTGGCCTAGGCGATGAATACGCCCAATGCGCTGCTCGAGCCTCATCGGATTCCAAGGAAGGTCATAGTTGATAATATGGTTACAAAATTGCAGGTTAATCCCTTCGCCGCCAGCTTCAGTTGCAATCAACACCTGGAATTTTCCTTTAAATAATTCTCTCATCCAATCCTTTTTCCCGCGCTTAAATCCGCCTCTAAATGGAACCGAAGAAATTCCATTTTGCTTCAGGAACCATTGCAAATACATTTGAGTCGCACGATATTCGGTAAAAATAATTACTTTATCATCAATTTGCTTAATGAGTTCAACCGCTTTTTCAGCCTTTGAATTTTGCGTGACCTGTTCGACCTTCTTCATGAGCCACAATACCATATCATTGGGGGTCGTGCTACTTGCATCCTCATTTTTCTTCTCAAGCATCTTTTTCAATGTAAAATAGACGGCCTCACGACTGCTGCAAGCTTCTCTTTGCAAAGTTAGAATCGAAAACATACTCGACGCAAAGCCTGAAAAACTAGACCGATAGGCAGATATCGCATCGTATAGTTCCTGTTCAGTTTCTGAGAACTCAATCGGAATGGTTTCAACCTTCCGTTTTGTCCATTCAATTCCCGTGTCATCACGGCGATTTCGAATCATCACTTTATTGACCAGTTCCTTCAAATGCTCGTGATCATCGATAGAGCTACTTCTTTTCCCGAATAATTCCTCGAAATTTTCCTGATTCCCTAAATGTCCTGGCTTAAGCAATGACACAAGATTAAAAATCTCATCAATTCGGTTTTGAATCGGGGTTGCCGTTAATAGTAAACAAAACTTCTTTTTTAAGTTTTGAACAAATTCATAGTTTTTCGTTTTATTGTTTTTTAGCTTATGAGCCTCGTCGATAATGATTAAATCGTAATCCTGCTCATAGACAATTTCCCGATGTGGGCTTCTTTTTGCGGTATCGATTGAAGAAACAATGACATCGTATTGCTCCCACATATAGCTCTTTTTCTGCTGGACAGCGGGTATATAAAACTTTTGATTTAATTCTGAAGCCCATTGGGATACAAGGGAAGCTGGCACGAGAATCAATACTTTTTTCACAAGTCCGCGAATCATATATTCTTTTAAAATTAGTCCCGCCTCAATAGTTTTTCCAAGCCCAACCTCATCTGCCAAAATCGCTTTTCCGTTCATTTTTTCAACCACTTGCCTTGCAACTTCAAGCTGGTGTGGAAGTGGTGTTAACTGTGGTAAATGCTTAGGTGCCTGAAGACCTTCGAATTCAGGGATCGACTGGTGTTTTTCTACTTCATATGCAAGCTTGTATAGCTCCCAGTTCGCCCAAGGACCGTCTTCGTCAATTCTTTGCAAAAAGTCACCTTGCCACGACTGATCAAATTCAAAATCGACATTCATATATTCACAGTCCTTTCTTAGTTGAGTATTAATATAGAAGAAAGTAATCTTTTAGTAAAACACGAACATTTCTTTTTAAAAACAATTTAATGTTAAGAAAATAATATATTGCCCAAATCGCTGGATGATGGTAGGATGTAGGTAGTTGGAAAACGCTTCTTCTTGCTTGATAGAAGGGTTTGCAACCAACTTGATTTGATGGAAAATAAGCTTTTGGGCTTACATTGGATAAATTTCCATATTCGTTTCGTTAGTATTACCAAAAAAATGAAAAATATGAAAACCGCGGATGACAGCAAGGGGAGAGACTACATTTTGTAGCGCCGAAGGAGCAAGCAAGACAATTGCGAATCTCTCAGGCAAAAAGACTCTTGTTCGACGCAACTCTGGAGAGAGCCACTAGATTTGGAAGTAGGTAACCGTGTCGATTGCACGCGGGTCAAATTTCTTATGGCCACCAAAGGGGAAAGCCTATATAAATATATAGGTAAACTTTCAGGTGCAAGGACAGAGACTTCACAAAACCGTGGAGTCATTCTGTCCTTTTTTGCGTCTTTTATCATCGGTATGCGAAAAACCAAGCAGCATTTTTATGAAGATATTGTTAAGGGGGAATTATGTTGTCTGAATTAAAACGAACACCATTATTTCAGGAGTATCAAAAGCGTGGTGCCAAAACAATTGATTTTGGTGGCTGGGATCTTCCTGTCCAATTCTCAAGTATAAAAGAAGAACATGAAGCCGTTCGCACCAAAGCAGGTCTCTTTGATGTCTCCCACATGGGTGAAATCGATGTAAAGGGTAAAGACAGCTTAGCCTATCTCCAAAAAATGATGACAAATGATGTATCGCTTTTAAAGGATGGCGCAACGCAGTACACCGCTATGTGCTATGAAGACGGCGGAACGATTGATGACTTACTTATTTATAAAAAATCGGATAATGATTATCTACTAGTTGTAAATGCTTCAAACACGGACAAAGACTTTGATTGGTTAAAGCAGCATGTCTTTGGTGATGTGGAAGTGGTGAATATTTCAAACGAGATGGGACAAATTGCCCTTCAAGGCCCACTAGCTGAAGCTGTTTTACAGAAGCTAACAAATATAAAATTAAGTGAAATAAAGTTTTTTAAATTCCAAGACGAGATTGAAATTGCAGGTAAGAAAACACTTGTTTCAAGAACTGGTTATACAGGTGAAGATGGCTTTGAAGTATATTGCCAAGCTGAAGACACTCCTTACCTTTGGAACGCCATTTTAGAAGCTGGTGAACCAGAAGGAGTTTTACCATGTGGATTAGGTGCGCGTGACACATTGCGCTTTGAAGCAAATCTTGCTCTTTATGGACAAGAACTATCCAAAGATATCACGCCAATCGAAGCTGGAATCGGCTTTGCGGTGAAACCGAATAAGGAAGCTGACTTTTTCGGGAAAGCAGTATTAAAGCAGCAAAAAGAAGAGGGAGCTCCTCGAAAAATCGTCGGAATCGAAATGGTTGATAAGGGAATTCCGCGTCATGGCTATGAAGTATATGTAGGTGAAGAGCAAGTGGGCGAAGTGACAACAGGGACACAATCACCAACCCTTCAAAAAAACATTGGTTTAGTTCTTATTAAATCCGAGCATGCCGAACTAGGAAAAGAAGTTGAAGTTCAAGTTCGTAAAAAACGTCTTAAAGCAGTTGTGGTGGCAACACCTTTTTATAAGCGTCCTAAAAAATAAATGGAATTGTGGGAAAGGGGTACATTCATGAAACATCGTTATTTACCAATGACGGAACAGGATCAAAACGAAATGCTTCAAGCAATCGGCGTATCTACAGTCGATGAGCTTTTTAGTGATATTCCGGAAAGTGTTCGATTTAAAGGCGAATATACAATTAAAAAGGCGAAGTCAGAGCCTGCTCTAATGAAGGAACTTTCTGTGCTTGCTGCAAAAAATGCAGATTTACGCCATAATGCTTCATTTTTGGGAGCAGGTGTGTACGATCATTACATGCCGGTTATTGTTGATCATGTACTTTCACGTTCGGAATTTTATACAGCATACACACCATACCAACCTGAAATTTCCCAAGGTGAGCTACAAGCGATTTTCGAATTCCAAACCATGATTTGTGAGCTAACAGGAATGGATGTAGCAAACTCTTCAATGTATGATGGTGGAACTGCTCTAGCGGAAGCAGCCATGCTAGCATCCGGTCATACAAAAAATAAAAAAGTACTCGTTTCAGGGACAGTTCACCCAGAATCTAGACTTGTACTTGAAACCTATGCGAAGGGTCAATACATTGAAGTTGTTGAAGTTCCAGTAAAGAAAGGTGTAACAGATGTTGATGCACTAAAGTCTTTAATGGATAACGATGTAGCATGTGTCATTGTTCAATATCCTAACTTCTTTGGTCAAATTGAGCCATTAAAAGAAATTGAGGCAGTCGCTCATACAGGTAAAAGCATGTTTGTTGTATCAAGTAATCCATTAGCTCTAGGTTCATTAACACCTCCTGGAAAATTCGGTGCTGATATCGTTGTCGGGGATGCGCAACCATTCGGAATTCCAGCAGCATTTGGTGGTCCTCACTGTGGATATTTCGCTGTTACAACAAAATTAATGCGTAAAGTTCCAGGCCGTCTAGTTGGTCAAACAGTTGATGAACAAGGAAAACGCGGCTTTGTATTAACACTTCAAGCACGTGAACAACATATTCGTCGTGACAAGGCGACATCAAATATTTGTTCAAACCAAGCCTTAAATGCATTAGCAGCATCTGTTGCGATGACAGCATTAGGTAAAAAAGGTGTAAAAGAAATTTCAACCCAAAATATTCAAAAAGCCTATTATGCAAAGCAGCAATTTAAAGCAAATGGTTTCGAAATCCCATTCGAAGGGCCATTCTTTAATGAATTTGTTGTAAAAGTAGGTAAACCAGTAAAAGAGGTTAATGCTCGTTTAATAAAAAATGGAATGATCGGTGGATACGATTTGGGCCGTGATTACCCAGAACTTGATGGGTATATGCTAGTGGCAGTAACCGAGCTTCGTACAAAAGAAGAGATTGATACTCTTGTAAAAGAATTGGGGGATAGCCATGAATAAACATGATCAACCATTAATTTTTGAACTTTCAAAGGCAGGGCGAATTGGTTATAGTTTGCCTGAATTAGACGTACCTGAGGTAAATATTGATGAAATGATCCCAAGTGACTATCTTCGTGTAGAGGAACCGGAACTACCAGAAGTATCAGAATTGGATATTATGCGCCATTATACCGCGTTGTCAAAACGAAATCATGGGGTAGATTCAGGATTTTATCCATTAGGGTCATGTACGATGAAGTACAATCCAAAAATTAATGAAAATGTAGCTCGCTATAATGGTTTCGCTCATATCCATCCATTACAGGACGAAAGTACAGTTCAAGGTGCGTTGGAATTAATGTATGACCTGCAAGAGCATCTAAAAGAAATTACGGGAATGGATGAAGTAACCCTTCAACCAGCAGCGGGTGCACATGGTGAGTGGACTGGATTAATGATGATCCGTTCGTATCACGAAGCAAACAACGATACTGCCCGTACGAAAGTAATCGTTCCTGACTCGGCACATGGTACTAACCCAGCATCAGCAACGGTAGCAGGATTTGAAACAATTACAGTAAAATCTGGTGAAGACGGACTAGTAGATTTAGAGGATTTACGCCGGGTAGTTGGACCAGATACTGCTGCATTGATGTTAACAAATCCGAATACTCTAGGTCTGTTTGAAGAAAACATCCTAGAAATGACAGAAATCATCCACTCTGCAGGCGGTAAAGTATATTATGACGGTGCGAACCTGAATGCGGTATTAAGTAAGGCTCGCCCTGGAGACATGGGGTTTGATGTAGTTCACTTAAACTTGCACAAAACCTTTACTGGTCCACATGGTGGTGGCGGTCCAGGTTCAGGCCCTGTTGGAGTAAAGGAAGATTTAATTCCATTCCTGCCAAAACCAGTGCTTGTTAGAACAGATGAAGGCTATCACTTTGACTACAATCGTCCACAATCAATTGGAAGAGTAAAACCTTACTATGGAAACTTTGGAATCAATGTTCGTGCCTATACGTATATTCGTTCAATGGGCCCGGATGGTCTAAAAGCAGTAACTGAAAAAGCCGTTATTAATGCAAACTACATGATGCGTCGTCTAGAACCATATTTTGACCTGCCATATGATAGGCACTGTAAGCATGAGTTCGTACTATCAGGTAGACGTCAAAAGAAACTAGGTGTTCGTGCATTAGATATCGCAAAACGATTACTCGATTTTGGCTATCATCCGCCAACCATCTACTTCCCACTAAATGTCGAGGAATGTATGATGATTGAACCAACTGAAACAGAATCAAAAGAAACACTGGATGATTTCATTGAAGCCATGATTCAAATTGCGAAAGAAGCCGAAGAAAATCCAGAAATCGTTCAAGAAGCACCGCACACAACAGTTATTAGTCGACTAGATGAAACACTAGCAGCAAGAAAACCTGTTTTACGTTATCAAATACAATAATTATTTATATAGAAGAGATTCGTCCTGATTTGGATGGGTCTCTTTTTTACCATTAATTACCGTGGTTAAAAGTATTGAAAAAAGAACGTGGGGCTGATAATATAGATTAAGTCATCACGACAACGTGATTGTTAAAGTCGCAACTTTAAGAGAGATAATTGTTTCGAAAAAAGTTGTTGACATAAAAGATTGTTAAGTGTTATATTTATAAAGTCGCTTTTGAGCGGCGGATTAAAAAGTTCTTTGAAAACTGAACACAATACAAGCGTCAACGTTTAATCAAAGATAACAAACTATTGAGCAATCAATATTCTTATTGGAGAGTTTGATCCTGGCTCAGGATGAACGCTGGCGGCGTGCCTAATACATGCAAGTCGAGCGAATTTTT
>NZ_LMBW01000007.1:0-148708 GCF_001439915.1 Fredinandcohnia humi
ACGCAAACGAAGTAATCGTACCCTCGTTGTCTTAGAAACGAGTCAAAAGGGAACGCAAACGAAGTAATCGTACCCTCACTATTCCAAAATCGAACAAAAATGGAACGAAAGAGCATCCGCATCACAGTTCAGCACTCCCTTAACCCCTCAGAACCACTTAATTATCCTTATACCCCAATGTCCCATCATACACATCCACGTCAACCGGATTGACGTCCCACATTGTTTGGATGGGATCAAACTCAACTGCAAACTCTTCTTCATTTTTGCTTTTTTTCGCCTCGGCTACTGTCCCAGTGACCGGGCCTGTGTACATGATTTCATTCTTTTTCAACAATAATCACCTCTTTAAAATAGATTCTTTCAAAAAATGAATAAAAATGCGTGCTAAAATTCACCTTTTTCGATACGATAGAAATAAGATAAAATAAATCATAATCCATTTAATCAATAAAAATAGTCAAATTGACAAACAAAAAGTAAACGCTTCCAATTTTTGAAAACAATTCAAAGGAAGGGAGAAATCTTGAGTGAATATGCAAACTGGGCTTTTTCAACAGCAATCGTTGAAGCTAGTCATGACAAAGGAATTAACGCAGGCTATTACTCTTTTACAATACTCTTCTTTGGATTTGACTAAATTCCTAGAAGAACAAACACTAGAAAATCCCCTGCTTGATGTAAAACCAACGGATTTCGGGCGACCTAAAAAAATGAAGGTCACAAAAGATACGTATACAAATCCAATCGACTATATTGGTAAAAAAGAAACAACTTTATATGAGCATTTACTTACTCAACTTTCATATATGAGGCTAAACAACAAGAAAAAACGGACAATTGAATATATCATCCAGCTGCTAGACAGCAATGGCTACTTGTATTTTCCTGCAGATGAAATCGCGAGAGATCTCAATACTGATACAGATACTGTAGAAAATGCGATTCTTTTTATACAAAGCTTAGATCCGATTGGGGTAGGGGCAAGGAATTTGCAGGAGTGTCTTTTCCTGCAATTGCAGGCACTCCCGAACCGAAACAGCTTAGCGGAAATCATCATACATGACCATTTTGAACGATTCGCGGAAAAGTCCTGGAAGGAAATTGCGAAGGATTTAAATGTACAGCTTTTTGATATTCAACAGGTATTTGATTTTATCCAAATGCTTCAACCAAGACCAGGCGCTGCCTTTCATGGCGGGGAAGCGCATTACATCGTTCCTGATTTCGATATTCAGGTTGAAAACGGTATGGTCACAATGAGTATGCAAGATTCCTACTTGCCAAAGGTTTCGCTGAACCTTCAATACTACAACCGTTTTTTGGAGGATAAAGATTCACAAACAAAATCCTACCTACAGGAAAAAGTAGATCAATGCCAATGGATTATGAGAAGTTTGGAGCAACGCAAACTGACACTGCAAAATGTCATGAATGAAATCATTAATCGTCAATTGGACTTTTTTATAAATGGGCCTGCTCTTTTAAAACCAATGATCATGAGTGAAGTTGCGGATGCCCTGGAAATCCATGAATCCACGGTAAGTCGCGCAGTAAAGGATAAATTTGTGCAAACTCCATTTGGAATTTTTGAAATGAAGTACTTCTTCAGCCGGAATATCCAAACAACGGGGGAAGCCGATACTTCATCGACACAAGTGAAAAATGTCATGAAGCAGATGATTGAAGAGGAAAATAAACAAAAGCCTTTGTCAGACCAAGAAATTGTCAGTATACTTGAAGGGGAGCATGGTATTCTTGTTTCGAGACGAACAATTGCAAAATACCGTGACCAATTAAAAATTCCGTCTTCAACGAAAAGAAAACGGTATTGCAAGTAGATTGGAAGTGTAACAGATTGAATCGCATTCAAGTAACGATGTATTCAAAGGAAAATTGCTCACTTTGTACGAAAGCAAAAAAAGTGATTGAGGAACTAAGCAAGGATTACCCCTTAACTCTTCACGAAATTGATATTTATAAAAATGACGAACTTTTAGAAAAATATCAAATCATGATTCCAGTTATCGAAATTGCTGGAAACGAAGTGGAATATGGGATTATCCATAAAGAAACGATCCGAGATTACTTGAATCATTTAGCAAAATGATAACATTTTACCCCAACTGCCTAAAAAATAGGCAGTTTTCCCCGCATTAACGGGCAGTAAGACTCCCACATCAAAACTTAGTATAATCAATGTGGAAAAAAGTAGGAATCAACTGCCCGTAAAAGCCCGATTGGTTCAACTAACCATCATTTGGGGATTTAGAAATCCCAAAATGAAGGAAGTTTCACTTTATTTATTGCATTCTTTTAAAAGTATTGTTACTATATAAATGTAGCACGACGATATGAGTTGTTTTTTTTTACTGTAAGTGGGACATAATATGTCACACCGGGACGAAAGTAGTCCCTTATGGTAAAAAGGGGAAATGAAAAAATGAGTTCAATCATTGAGGTACAACAAAAATTATTACCCGATCTACTCGAGGTTATGCAAAAACGCCATGGGATCCTCAAATACATACGACTAATGCAGCCAATTGGTAGAAGGAATCTTTCAACGAGTCTTGGTCATAGTGAACGTGTCCTCCGCGGAGAAGTTGAGTTTTTAAAAAAACAAAACCTCGTGGACTTTAGCACGGCTGGTATGAGCTTGACGAAAGAGGGCGCAGAGCTTTTAAAAGACCTTGAGGATGTCATGAAGGAAGTTTTAGGTTTAAAGGTTTTAGAATCGAAACTGAAGGAGAAGTTAAATATAAAAGAAGTGATTGTCGTTTCAGGCGACAGTGACACTACTCCTTGGGTGAAAAAAGAAATGGGAAGAGCTTGCGTTTCAAGAATAAAACAAAGGCTTTTTGGAGAAAATATCGTCGCAGTTACTGGTGGTACAACACTTGTTGAAGTAGCGGAAATGATGACCCCGGATTCGAAAGGGCGAAGCATTTTATTCGTTCCAGCAAGAGGTGGTTTAGGTGAACGAGTAGAGAATCAAGCAAACACGATTTGCGCGAAGATGGCTGAAAAGGCCTCTGGGGATTACCGACTTCTTCATGTACCGGATGTTGTAAGCAATGAAGCGTACCATTCCTTTGTGGCGGAACCATCGATTCGAGATGTCCTGAATTTGATAAAGTCATCAAGTATGGTAGTCCACGGAATAGGAGACGCTATTACAATGGCAAAGCGGCGCAAGACAGACGAAGAGGATATGAAAAAAATCATTGAATCTCATGCGGTCGCAGAAGCTTTTGGGTATTATTTTGACGAAGATGGGAAAGTCGTCCATCGGGTTCAAACAATTGGAATCCAGCTAGAAGGACTTTCAGCAATCCATGATGTGATTGCAGTGGCTGGTGGAGCTTCGAAGGCAATCGCCATCAAAGCATACTTAAAGCAAGCACCGGAAACTCTGTTAATAACAGATGAAGGTGCGGCAAAAGAGTTAATAAAGGGGTAACCCTTATATATTATTTTTTTAGGTTTCACATACAAAAGGAGGAAATCAAAATGGCAGTAAAAGTGGGAATTAATGGTTTTGGACGTATTGGTCGTAACGTATTACGTGCGGCATTAAACAATCCGAATGTTGAAATTGTAGCAGTAAACGATTTAACAGATGCAAATATGTTAGCACATCTATTAAAGTATGACACAGTTCACGGTGTTCTTGCTGCAGAAGTATCTGTTAATGGAAATAATATTGTTGTAGATGGAAAAGAAATCATCGTTAAAGCGGAACGCGACCCAGCACAACTAGCTTGGGGAGACCTAGGTGTTGAAGTAGTTATTGAATCGACTGGTCGTTTCACAAAGCGTTCTGACGCAGCGAAACATTTAGAAGCTGGTGCAAAGAAAGTAATTATTTCTGCTCCTGCAACTGATGAAGACATCACAATCGTTATGGGTGTTAACCATGAAAAATATGATGCAGCAAGCCACAACGTAATTTCAAATGCTTCTTGTACAACAAACTGCTTGGCTCCATATGCAAAAGTTTTACATGAGAACTTTGGAATTAAGCGTGGTATGATGACAACTATTCACTCATACACAAATGACCAACAAATTCTTGATTTACCACATAAAGACTACCGTCGTGCTCGTGCAGCAGCTGAAAACATCATTCCAACAACTACTGGTGCAGCAAAAGCTGTTTCTCTAGTATTACCTGAACTAAAAGGTAAATTAAATGGTGGGGCTATGCGTGTTCCAACTCCAAACGTGTCACTAGTTGACTTAGTTGCTGAGTTAGAAAAAGACGTAACTGTTGAAGAAATTAACGCAGCACTACGTAAGGCTTCTGAAAATGAATTAAACGGAATTATGGGCTACAGTGAAGAGCCACTTGTATCTTCTGACTACAATGGCAATGCAAATTCATCAACTATTGATGCACTTTCAACAATGGTAATGGAAGGCAACATGGTTAAAGTAATTTCTTGGTATGACAACGAAAGTGGATATTCTCACCGCGTAGTTGACCTTGTAGATTACATCGCGTCAAAAGGTCTATAATTTTATTCAGCGGGGTAAACCCGTTGCAATCACGATAATAGAACTTGTGAAGGGAAGGGAATGCTCCCTTCCCTTTTTGATGTCAGTTTTGACTAAGCCTGATGCCAACTTAGTGGTACAGGACTAAATTACATAGAACGGAGGCCTTCCGAAATGAATAAGAAATCAGTTAGAGATATTGATGTGAAAGGCAAGCGAGTGTTCTGTCGAGTGGATTTTAACGTTCCCATGCAAGATGGTAAGGTTACTGACGAAACTCGGATTCGTGCAGCATTACCAACAATCGAGTACCTTCGTAAAGAAGGAGCAAAGGTCATTTTAGCGAGCCACCTTGGTCGTCCAAAAGGCAAAGCGGTTGATGAACTCCGCTTAGATCCAGTTGCAAAGCGTCTTGGTGAGCATTTAGGAATCGAGGTTCGCAAAACAAATGAGGCGTACGGTCCAGAGGTTGAACAAGCCATCTCAGAACTGAACGAAGGCGATGTTCTTTTACTTGAAAACGTGCGTTTCTACCCTGGTGAAGAAAAAAATGATTCAGAGCTTGCAAAACAATTTGCTGCACTTGCTGATGTATTCGTAAACGATGCATTCGGTGCCGCACACCGTGCCCATGCTTCTACAGCCGGAATCGCTGAACACATACCAGCTGTTGCAGGTTTCTTAATGGAAAAAGAACTTGAAGTTCTAGGCAAAGCACTATCAAATCCAGAACGACCTTTCACAGCGATTATCGGTGGAGCAAAGGTTAAGGACAAAATCGGTGTCATCGAAAACCTCTTAGAAAAAGTGGATAACTTAATCATTGGCGGAGGGCTAGCTTATACATTCGTAAAAGCACAAGGACATGAAATTGGTAAATCTCTTTTAGAGGAAGACAAGATTGATCTTGCTAATCAATTCATGAACAAAGCGAAGGAAAAGGGCGTAAACTTCTATATGCCTGTTGATGTAAAAGTAGCAGACGACTTCTCGAATGATGCAAACACAAAAATCGTTCCTATCGATGAAATACCAAGTGATTGGGAAGCACTCGATATCGGGCCAAAGACTGCTGAAATTTACAGAGAAGTTATCTTAAAATCGAAGCTTGTGATTTGGAACGGACCGATGGGTGTATTCGAATTAGATGCATTCGCTAACGGAACAAAAGCTGTTGGTCAAGCTTTAGCTGATGCAACTGACACATACTCTGTTATCGGTGGCGGCGACTCTGCAGCAGCAGTTGAAAAATTCGGTCTTGCTGATAAAATGAGCCACATCTCAACTGGTGGCGGAGCATCATTAGAATTCATGGAAGGTAAAGTGCTTCCAGGAGTCGAATTACTTAACGATAAATAAAAATTTACATCTAGACTTCAATGTCTAGTTCCAGGCGCCATCGGCTCTATGGTCTAAGTCAATCGCTTTGGAAGGTAAAGAGTACCTTCTGTCAGCGCTTGTCTTATGCTTGTCGCCGATAGACGTGCGCCTTGCACTTTTCTATTCGAAAGGGATGGTGAAACATGAGAAAGCCAATTATTGCAGGAAACTGGAAAATGAATAAGGTTCTTTCTGAATCCGTACAATTTGTAGAAGAAATCAAAGGTCAAATTCCATCACCGGAAAAGGTTGATTCAGTTGTTTGTGCACCAGCACTATTTTTAGAGCGCCTTGTTGCAAACGTAAAAGAAGGAAACTCTGACCTTAAAATCGGTGCTCAAAACATGCATTTTAAAGAGAGCGGAGCATTTACAGGTGAAATCAGCCCAGTTGCATTAAAAGATCTTGGTGTTGACTATGTTATCCTTGGTCACTCTGAGCGCCGTGAAATGTTTGCGGAAACAGATGAAACAGTGAACCAAAAAACACTTGCAGCATTTGCTCATGGATTAATTCCAATCGTATGCTGTGGTGAAACATTAGAGCAGCGTGAAGCAGGTCAAACAAATGACCTTGTCGGAACACAAATCCAAAAAGGATTAGCGGGTTTAACAGCCGAAGAGGCTAAAAAAGTGGTTATTGCTTATGAGCCAATCTGGGCAATCGGAACAGGAAAATCCTCATCTGCCGGGGAAGCTAACGAGACTTGTGCACACATCCGTAACGTGGTTGCAAAGCAATTTTCACAAGATGTGGCAGATGCTGTTCGTATCCAATACGGCGGCAGCGTAAAGCCAGAAAACATTAAAGAATACATGACACAATCAGATATCGATGGTGCTCTAGTTGGTGGAGCAAGTCTTGATGCTTCCTCTTTCGTTAAGCTTTTGGAGGCAGGTAGCAATGAGTAAATCACCAGTTGCACTGATTATTTTAGATGGATTTGCATTTCGCGATGAAGTAAAAGGAAATGCAGTTGCACAAGCTCACAAACCAAACTTTGACCGCTTCTGGAACCAATACCCGCACGCTACCTTACAAGCAAGTGGCGAGGCAGTTGGTTTACCAGAAGGCCAAATGGGGAATTCAGAGGTTGGACACTTAAATATCGGCGCAGGCCGGGTTGTCTATCAAAGCTTAACCCGTGTAAATGTGGCAATCCGTGATCATGAATTTGAACAAAATGAAACCTTCCTTGCTGCCATGAAGCATGCAAAGGAACATGGAACAGCGCTACACCTGTTCGGATTATTATCTGATGGCGGTGTACACAGTCACATTGAACACCTTTTTGCATTGTTGAAGCTTGCTGCATCAGAAAGTGTGGAAAAAGTGTATATTCACGGCTTTTTAGATGGAAGAGATGTGGGTCCTCAAACCGCCAAAATCTATCTAGAACAGCTTGATGAAAAAATGAAGGAATACGGTGTTGGTGAAATCGCAACCTTGTCTGGCCGTTATTATTCAATGGACCGTGACAAGCGTTGGGAGCGTGTCGAAAAATCATATCGTTCGATGGTTTACGGGGAAGGTCCTACATATAAAAATGCATTCGATCTTGTCGATGATTCCTATGCAAACGGCATTTACGATGAATTCGTTTTACCATCTGTTATGGTAAAAGAAGATGGTTCACCCGTTGCAACGATTCAAGACAATGATGCTGTAATCTTTTATAATTTCAGGCCTGACCGTGCAATCCAAATTTCAAACACATTCACAAATGACGATTTCCGTTCATTTGACCGTGGATCCAAGCATCCGAAACATTTATTCTTTGTGTGCTTGACTCACTTCAGTGAAAGTGTGGACGGATATGTGGCATTCAAGCCAACAAATCTTGATAATACATTGGGAGAAGTTCTATCACAAAATGGATTAAAACAGCTTCGCATAGCGGAAACTGAAAAATATCCTCATGTTACCTTCTTTATGAGTGGTGGCCGTGAACAGGAATTCCCTGGAGAAACTCGGATTTTAATTAACTCACCAAAAGTTGCAACCTATGACCTTAAGCCTGAAATGAGTGCTTACGAAGTTAAGGATGCATTGCTGAAGGAGATTGCGGAAGATAAGCAAGATGCCATTTTATTAAACTTCGCAAATCCGGATATGGTTGGTCACTCAGGAATGCTTGAGCCGACCATTAAAGCAATTGAAGTAGTTGATGAATGCTTAGGCGAAATTGTCGATGCGATTCTTGCAAAAGGCGGGACAGCAATCATCACAGCTGACCATGGTAACTCTGACGAAGTTGTTACCCTTGAAGGACAACCGATGACCGCACACACAACAAACCCAGTACCAGTCATTGTCACAAAAGAAGGATTAACCTTACGTGAAGATGGAAAGCTTGGAGACCTTGCACCAACTATGCTAGACTTACTAGGAGTAGAAAAATCAGCAGAAATGACTGGAAACAGCTTAATTAAATAAACAAACTTATTAAAAAAGGAGAGATTTTTAATGTCAATTATCGTAGATGTATACGCTCGTGAAGTATTAGATTCTCGTGGAAATCCTACAGTTGAGGTTGAAGTATATACAGAATCCGGTGCATTTGGCCGCGCATTAGTACCAAGTGGTGCTTCAACTGGTGAATATGAAGCAGTTGAACTTCGTGATGGCGACAAGAGCCGTTACCTTGGAAAAGGTGTACAAACTGCAGTAAACAACGTTAATGAAATCATTGCTGCAGAAATGATCGGTTTCGATGTAACTGATCAAGTGGCAATCGACAAAGCATTAATCGAGCTTGATGGAACAGAAAATAAAGGCAAATTAGGTGCAAACGCAATTCTAGGTGTATCGATGGCAGCAGCACGTGCAGCGGCTGACTTCCTAGAAGTTCCTTTATACCAATACCTAGGTGGCTTCAATTCAAAAACTCTTCCAGTACCAATGATGAACATCATCAACGGTGGAGAGCATGCTGACAACAACGTTGATATCCAAGAATTCATGGTTATGCCTGTTGGTGCAGAAAACTTCAAAGAAGCACTACGTATGGGCGCAGAAATTTTCCATAACCTTAAAGCAGTATTACATGCAAAAGGCTTAAACACAGCTGTTGGGGACGAAGGTGGATTCGCTCCAAACCTTGGCTCAAACGAAGAAGCTCTACAAACAATCGTAGAAGCAATCGAAAAAGCTGGTTACAAGCCAGGTGAACAAGTACGTCTTGCAATGGATGCTGCATCTTCTGAGTTCTACAACAAAGAAGACGGTAAATACCATCTTAAAGGAGAAGGTAAAGTTCTTTCTTCTGAAGAAATGGTTGCATTCTACGAAGACCTTGTTTCAAAATACCCAATCATCTCAATTGAAGATGGTTTAGACGAAAACGACTGGGAAGGCCACAAACTTCTAACTGAGCGTCTAGGTAAAAAAGTTCAATTAGTTGGGGACGACCTTTTCGTAACAAATACGAAGAAGCTTGCTGAAGGTATTGAAAGAGGCATTGCAAACTCAATCCTTATCAAAGTAAACCAAATCGGTACATTAACTGAAACTTTCGACGCAATCGAAATGGCAAAACGCGCTGGCTACACAGCAGTCATCTCCCACCGTTCTGGTGAAACAGAAGACAGCACAATCGCTGACATCGCAGTTGCAACAAACGCTGGCCAAATCAAGACTGGTGCACCATCACGTACGGACCGTGTTGCTAAATACAACCAATTACTACGTATCGAAGACAATCTTGGTGAAACAGCTCAATACAACGGTTTAGCATCATTCTATAACCTAAAAGGTTAATTAGATAAAAGAAAAACGACAAGCGTGGGTGCTTGTCGTTTTTTTGTGTAGAAATCGCGGGCTTGGACGCAAAACATAGAGCGAACGCAAATATGTTGGAACCGACGCATAAATCCTGGAACTGACGCAAATTTGTTGAATTCGACGCAAATATCCCAGAGTGGACGCAAATCCCACGGCCCAGACGCAAATCCGCGAGCAAAAGCTACTTCTCTTTTTTCAACTGCTCCTTCTTTTGTTTATCCTGTTGCGTATTTTCACCCAAATAATTCGTTTTGTGCTTTTTCTGCTCTTTCACAAACGCATCAAAATCTAAATTGACCACTTAGCATCATCCCTTTCGATGTAGTCAATCTTAATATGGTCGATTAAATGAGAATTAATGAAATGAATCATTGGAAATTCAAAAACAGGAATAACCCACTGATATCAGAAAATGCAGTATTGTCCACATGGTACTTTTATGGTACATTTAACTTACCGTCATATGCGTTCTTGTTCAGGAGGTGTCGTTTTAGATGTTACACGGAGTTCTTGTTACATTATTAGTAATCGTATGTATTGGCTTAATAGTAGTTGTTTTATTACAATCCGGTAAAAGTGCAGGTTTATCAGGGGCTATCTCTGGTGGTGCCGAGCAGTTATTCGGAAAGCAAAAGGCTCGTGGCCTTGACGCAGTTTTACATCGTGTTACAGTGGTCCTCGCGGTATTATTCTTTGTTCTTACAGTTGCTGTATCATACTTTGAACTTTAAAATAGTCAAAAAGCTGGTTAGACAAGTAGATGTCTAGCCTTTTTTATTGCGCACAAAACAGTATTTCCGGTACGATAGTAGAATACCGTGAAAAAGCACAAAATAAGACATAAATGATAAGCCACAAAGGAGTTTTACAAAATGAAGATCAAATTACCTCAACCTTTCTTTTTTGAAGGTGGAGAAAAGGCAGTTTTATTACTGCATGGATTCACTGGGAATTCTGCGGATGTACGGATGCTGGGTAGATTCCTTGAGAAAAAAGGCTACACCTGTCATGCACCCGTTTACAAAGGCCATGGTGTCCCGCCGGAAGAATTGGTTCATACCGGTCCTGAAGATTGGTGGGAGGACGTCATGAATGCCTATCAATTTTTAAAAGACAAAGGATATGAAAAAATCGCAGTAGCTGGATTATCACTTGGAGGGGTATTTTCCCTTAAATTGGGTTACACTGTACCTATAATAGGGATTGTGACAATGTGTGCGCCTATGTATCTCAAGAGTGAAGAAGTCATGTATCGGGGTGTTGTTGAATTTGCACAGGAGTACAAGCGATTTGAGGGGAAATCATCTGAGCAAATCGACAAGGAAATCGAGGAATTCAAGAAAACCCCGATGAATACTTTAAAAGCACTGCAGAGCCTAATCGCGGAAGTACGTGACAATGTCGATATGATATATTCTCCGACTTTTGTCGCACAGGCACGCCATGACAAAATGATAAATCCGGATAGTGCGAATATCATTTACGAAGCGGTTGAAAATGATTTTAAGAAGATCAAATGGTACGAGGAATCAGGACATGTCATTACCCTAGACAAAGAACGTGACCAGCTGCATGAGGATGTATATGCATTTTTAGAGCAGTTAGATTGGTAACGGGAGGGACAGAAAAATGGAACAGGAAATCCAAAAACATATTCATACATTATTAGATTTTATGAAGGAAGAAGCATACAAACCCCTAACTGTTCAGGAACTTGAGGCAGCCTTTGGAATCTCAGGATCGGAGGATTTTAAGGATTTTGTAAAAGCCCTTGTGGTGATGGAGGAACAGGGATTAGTCGTTCGAACACGCAGTAATCGCTACGGTCTTCCGGAAAAAATGAACCTTGTTCGCGGAACAGTCACAGGGCATGCGAAGGGCTTTGCATTTGTCGTACCAGAAGATAAAACAATGGACGATGTATTTATTCCGCCGACTGAATTAAAAAATGCCATGCATGGGGATACCGTGCTTGTTCGGATTAACTCAGAATCTTCCGGTCAACGCAAGGAAGGTACAGTTGTTCGAATTATTGAACATGGCATAAAAACAATTGTAGGTACATATACCGAAAGCAAAAGTTTTGGTTTCGTCATACCGGATGATAAAAAAATCGCCAATGATATTTTTATTCCAAAACAAGCGTCGAATGGTGCGATTGAAGGACATAAGGTTGTCGTCAAGCTTGTTACGTATCCCGAAGGTCGGATGAGTGCAGAGGGGGAAGTTATCCAAATTTTGGGTCATAAGAATGATCCTGGAATTGATATTCTTTCTGTCATTCATAAGCACGGACTTCCACAAGAGTTTCCAGGAGATGTATTGGGGCAGGCGAATAAAACACCTGATTCCATCGATCCAAGTGATCTCGAGGACCGACGCGACTTACGAAATGAAGTAATCGTGACAATTGACGGTGCGGATGCAAAAGACTTGGATGACGCAGTAACAGTTACGAAGCTTGAAAATGGGAACTACAAACTTGGAGTACATATTGCGGACGTTACACATTATGTTACAGAGGGTTCTCCTATTGATAAGGAAGCAAGTGACCGCGGAACAAGTATTTATCTTGTGGATCGGGTGATTCCGATGATTCCACACCGCCTTTCTAATGGGATTTGCTCTTTAAATCCTAAGGTTGACCGTTTAACCCTGTCATGTGAGATGGAAGTTGACAGGAATGGTGCCGTTGTTAAGCATGAGATTTTTCAAAGTGTAATAAAAACCACAGAAAGAATGACATATTCTGATGTCAACAGTATTCTTGTCGATAAAGACCAAGAATTACGTTCACGTTATGAGCCGCTTGTTCCTATGTTTGAAAATATGGAACAGCTCGCTGCGATCCTACGTGAAAAACGAATGAAGCGTGGCGCGATCGACTTTGATTTTAAAGAAGCAAAGGTTCTTGTCGATGAAGAAGGTGCACCGTATGATGTCGTCTTACGGGAGCGCTCTGTTGGAGAACGTTTAATTGAGGAGTTCATGCTACTAGCAAACGAAACTGTCGCTGAGCATTTCCATTGGATGAATGTGCCGTTTATTTACCGTATTCACGAGGATCCAAATGAAGAAAAACTAAGACGATTCTTAGAATTTATTACGAACTTTGGCTATCTTGTGAGGGGAGCCGGAAATTCGATTCATCCACGTGCGTTACAGGAGGTTATCGAAGCCGTTCAAGGAAAGCCTGAGGAAATGGTAATTTCAACTGTCATGCTACGTTCGATGAAACAAGCGAAATATGATCCGGAAAGTGTCGGACACTTCGGTTTATCAACCGATTTTTACACGCATTTCACGTCTCCAATTCGACGTTATCCAGACTTAATCGTTCATCGATTAATCCGAACCTATTTAATCCAAGGAAAGCTTGATAATGCGACCCAGGATAAATGGAAGGAAAGATTAGCGGAAATTGCTGAGCATTCCTCCAATATGGAACGCCGTGCGGTTGAAGCTGAGCGGGAAACAGATAGCATGAAAAAAGCGGAGTATATGATGGATAAAATCGGCGAGGAATACGATGGCATCATTAGCTCTGTGACAAACTTTGGAATGTTCGTTGAGCTACCAAACACAATTGAAGGACTTGTTCACGTCAGTTATCTCACGGATGATTATTACCGCTATGATGAGCGAAGCTATGCAATGATTGGCGAACGTACAGGGAATGTATTCCGTATCGGCGATGAAATTACGGTTCGCGTGATTAGTGTAAATAAGGATGAGCGCTCTGTTGACTTTGAGGTAGTCGGCATGAAAGGCAGCCGCCGCAAGCTCTCAAAGGATAAGCCGCAAATCATCAGGTCCGAAAAAAGAAGTAACCGTCGCAAAACAAATGATAATGATGATAAAACGAAGCAGAAAAACAACGAGGGTGAGTGGTCAACACGCAAGCCCCGCAAGAAAAAGAAGATCTATGATAATGTGCCACCGCAGAAAAGCAAGAAACGGAAAAAGAAAAGATAATCGAGAGTGCTCCACTAATGTGGGGTGCTTTTTTTATTGTTTACCAGGGAGGATAAAGTAGAGGACGAAAGAAGTCCCAAGTGATTAATCCATACTTGGGACGTAATTAAAAGACGTTAGCGATTTTGTTCATACAAATAGATTTACGATTGAATTACGGCTCCTCTTCTAAAATTTGGTGGTAGCGCCCTTCAAGTAGATTAATAATATTTTTTTGTTGCTGTGATAATTGCTGAAACATTTGCTTTGCTTGTTGATTTTGCGTTTCTATTGAAAATTGCATTAAGCTAGCCTCTACACTTTGGGCCGAAGCAATAGTTCTTTGCATTTGTGTTTGTACAGTCATCCGAACTCACCCTTTTCGGTCATTTAACATAATAGTCATTTCCCATTGTGAAAACATGAAAAAGAAAAATGAGGCTTACATTTTACTATAATAAAATTGTCCACCTTCATCTATAGTTAGTAGGAAGATCTCATCAATATTTTTAAAGCCTAGTTCGGCTATTTTCTCCTTCAACCAGTTAATCGTTCCTACTTTTTCTAAATTTTTATGGACTACCTTCCCATCTAAAATCAAGACACTAGGATAGCCTTTTGGAGGTTGTGGGGGTAAATTTAAAGTCTTAGGTGTTAACATATCTTCATTACTTTTTCTAATAACACTTATCTGTCCGTTTGATTCCAAAACAGCATAATCAATCTGATTTAAATCGGAAGTACCTCTTAACCTTACATCCATAAGTAAAGATTCAACTGTTAATTTAGTCTTTCTTAATTGCTTTTTCAGTATTTGACCATTTTTAATGAGAATGAGCGGTTCATCCTCTATAATGCGACGAAAACGTGGCGTTTTTAGCGCAATATAAGATAAACCTAAATGTAATACAGTAATTAAAGTTGCGGCGGCAAGTGGTCCAGCTAAAGGAATTTCTCCCGAAGATAGAGGATTACCGATGACATCACCGATGATGATTCCAAATAGAAAATCTAAGGGATTAATCGTCCCAATCGAACGTTGACCTAATACTTTTATAACGATAAAAACATAGAGATAGACAATGAATGCGCGTATTAAAAAGCCCCAAATGGGTAAATCTTTTGCTCCAGACCAAAATTCTAACTCCATTTTTAAAACCCCTTTCTTTTCTTATTTTACTTTAATTTCATTTTTTTCTGATTTAGGATGATACAGGTCAATGTATGGAACGGTGACTTCAGCATTTTTCAGCATGGCTGTGTATAACAATCAACACGATTCCATTTATTTTTTTATAGAAATAAGAACCCAAGACAAGGCTTATCTTGGGTTAAAAACTGAAATGATGAATATTGCTATTGATTAAATTGTGGTTCTTCCTGTATGATCTGCTGATATCGACCTTCCAATTGCGTGACAATGGTTTTTTGTTGCTGTGCTAATTGTTGAAACGTTTGCTTCGCTTCTTGGTTCTGTGTTTCTAAGGCAAATTGCATCAGGCTTGCCTCTACGCTTTGTGCGGAAGCAATAGCCGTTTGCATTTGTGTTTGAACAGTCATCCCTAATCACTCCTTTCCTTCATTTAAGTTGCTCATTAATCCAAAAAAAATTCCCGTTAATTTTTAAGATAATAAAGGGGACTTTAAAATTAGCTCCACCAAGGAACCAAGATTTAATTGAGTTACTCGTTTTTTTGTTCGAGAGCTCTTTTTTATGGAAAAAACCATTATCGGAGAACCCATACTAGATCTTTTTATATGAAAAATATTCCAATATTAATCTGAATGAATTATATTTGTGGGAAATCACAAAGGGGGAAAGTGGGATGGAGGATTGTTTTATTTGTAAAAAGCACAATGGTTTGATTCAAACAGCAGGGGAAACGATTTATGAAGACGAGTATGTATACGTAGGACATATTGATCATAATGGAGAAAATAGCTATTTAGGGCATATCATGATTGATTTAAAAAGACATGCTCCTGGTCTTGCTGATATGACAATGGCGGAAGCGAAGGCTTTTGGTATGATTATGGCAAGGGTGAGTAAAGCCCTAAAGGAATCAGAAAAAGCGGAACATATTTATTCTTTTGTTTCAGGAGATGCGGTTCCTCATCTTCATATGCATGTCGTGCCACGGTATCCCAATACACCAAAAGAGTTTTGGGGACCAGGTGCTGTATATGATTGGCCAAAAGCACCAATGGGGAATAATGAACAGATTGTACAGGTTTGTAGAAGACTAAAAGCTGCTTTGGAGAACATGCAATGAGTGATTTTCATTGGGTTGGTTCACAGAATCATTTTATTGATACATTATCTGTTCAACAACAAGGGAACATAATGATAGGTCGGTTTGGCGGAAACTCTGCAGCAGGACAAACGAAAAACGAAGATGGCTGTTTAGTATGGCAGAATGAATCGAAGGACTGGGAGTTTGTGATTTTTCTTGATGCACACCATACCGCTGAAAGTGCTGTATTGATTTTACAGGAATTCACGAAGCGAAAAGGCTCTATAAAATCTTTGTTATCAGGGTCACCCAAAGAATCCTTTAAGAATATTGAAGAGACGATCCTTAAAATTTTTCAGGATCGCGAATTCTTAGATTCATGCCGGAAAGTTAACGGGTCAACCTCTTGCCTCATTGTCCTAAGAAAAGATAAATACATATGGTGGTTTTCAGTTGGTGATTGTATTTTGTATTTGTTCCATCCCGAACTAACAAGTCTTGGACAATATCAAGTCAACCAGCGGCATTTTTTTGAATGGATTGGCCAGGTTTACCTTATGACCACTCCGAAAAGATATAAAAAGAATTTATAGATGTTTCGAATGAGTACGCTGTTGAATCTTTGTTAAAGTAAATTCAATCGCAAAACGTATGAGACAGCTTGACCATCATTTCTTGGTTTGTTAATAGCAGCCAAGAATCAAGTTTACCTTGTAATTAATAAGCCTTTCCTTGTGATGTTGTCCAATTTTTGCTAAAATAAGAGGTACCGTCTTAAGGGGGAAATGAATATGCCAAAAGGTGCAGGCAAGGTAATCGCACAAAACAAAAAAGCAAATCATGATTATTTTATTGAAGAAACCTATGAAACAGGCATTGTCCTTCAAGGTACGGAAATCAAGTCCCTTCGTAATGGGCGTGCAAACCTGAAGGATTCATATGCACGTGTTCATAACGGGGAAATGTTTCTCTATAACTTGCATATTAGCCCTTATGAACAAGGTAACCGATATAATCATGATCCACTTCGTACAAGAAAGCTGCTTCTTCATAAAAAAGAAATCAGCAAGCTAATCGGTCTAACAAAAGAAGAAGGCTATGCCCTTGTCCCAATCAAGATTTACTTGAAAAATGGCTATGCAAAGCTATTATTAGGTCTTGGTAAAGGTAAGAAAAAGTATGACAAACGTGAAGATCTGAAGCAAAAGGAAGCAAAACGTGATATTGAACGTGCCTTCCGTGAAAGACAGAAGATGTAATTTTCCGTACTTACAATAACTTACAATTGAAATTGCAGTTCCATATGTTATAATAAGACATGTAGTTGACAATTGAATAGTCAACAAGAGCAAAAACACTTCATCCGAAACACCCAGATAACTGGTGATTAAGTTTATCATTATCATTTTATAATGGGGACGCTACGGATTCGACAGGGGTAGTTTGAGCTTAAGTTGCGAGTCGAGGGGATCGGCCTCGTTAAAACGTCAACGCCTATAACTGGCAAAGAAAACAACAACTTCGCTTTAGCTGCTTAATAACAGACTATAGCGGTTCCTCCCTCCATCGCCCATGTGGTAGGATCAGGGACTCACTTTAAGTGGGCTACGCCGGAGTTCGCCGTCTGAGGACAAAGGAAGAGAACAACCAGACTAGCTGCTTGGAAGCCTGTCGATAGGCTGAAAAGTTAGCGAATCGCTAATATATCGACTACACTCGTAGATGCTTAAGTGCCAATATCTTTGGACGTGGGTTCAACTCCCACCGTCTCCACCAAATACATATACTTGGTGGTTAATACAAAATAGACACGGACTCACCGATTATGGTGGGTCCGTTTTACATTTCAAAAAAGAATTCTTTAATGGATTGATCGCTCCTTTTTACATACCTGTCTACTCAAAAAAATACAATACCTGCGCTATGGAAGAAAAGTAAAAAATAATCTATAATTGTGGTAAGATTTAAATGGAGGTGAAAATATGTCAAAAGCTGACAGGATATTTGAGGATCTTGAGACATTAAGTGAGAAAGAGCGTCAAAAGGTTCTAGAAAAAATAAAAGAAAAATATATGACTAAGGATGCTATTGTTTTAAATGATTATTATTCTTGGTGGGATAACGAGGAGGATGATATATATAATGAAAAGTAAGATGAAACAGGGGGATGTTTGGTTGGCAAATGTATATTTTAAGGATAAACATCAATTCAAACGGCTACCTGTTATTATTGTAGCTAATGAAATGGCACTAGATATCGATGTCATTATCGCTCCTGTAACTAGCCATTTACCTAGAAACAAATATGATGTTGTTCTTGAGTATTGGGAAGAAGCGGGTTTATTAAAACCTTCAGTTGCACGCACTTCCAAAATAATATCAATACATGGTTCCGAACTAATTAGTAGATTAGGAACACTTAATGAACATGACTTATCAAAAGTATTACATACATGTAAAGAATTGTTTTAGTTAAATAATTCGCCATTTAAGTCCCTCATATATAATTAATTCCGTTCTTATACCTTCATAGTTTCTAATTTGAGCACGATTTACATTTCAAAAAAGAATTCTTCAAATGAAATTTTCGTTTTGTATTATTACGGGACTATATTTTCCGTTACGAGGAGTAACAGTATTATAGTTTTCAAGGGTCCGAATACTACGGTTTCTTTTTTATCTTCATTAAATGAAAACGCTCTATAAATATATTGACAGATTAGCAGGAGTAGGCTTATATTCAGGTTGAATGTTCTTTATTTTTGGAATATTAACTACGTTTATTGAAATAGACGTGAAAGGATTGAGGTCAATTTGAGAACAAACACCATAGCCGAGGCCGTCCATCGTACAGCCGTACGGGTCCCACATAAGACTGCCCTTGTGTTCGGTGACAGGGAGTGGAGTTACCGCGAACTCGAAATGGCGGTCACGCGTATTGCACGAAAACTGCGTGAACAGGGGGTGAAAAAGGGAGATAGAGTCGCCTCCTACGCTAAAAACTCCGATCTGTACGTTCTACTGTTTCTGGCCACAGCACGTATTGGAGCCATTCACGTTCCGGTGAACTTCCAGCTTCGAGCCGGGGAACTCGACTACATTCTCGGAGATTCCGATCCAACGTTTGTAATTGCTGACCGAGACCTCGCCAATGCAATCTCCCAGACTAAGTCGAACAGCCATCGGCAGGTGCTAATATTTGAGAACGAAATCTTGGAGTGGGCTTTCAGTAACGACGACCGTCCTGTGGAAGATGATGAGTTCGATGTCGAGGACAATGATGTCGCTCAGTTACTCTACACCTCGGGCACCACTTCGGACCCAAAGGGTGCTATCATGACGCATCGTGCTTTGATGCACCATTACATGAGTTGCATCCATGATTTGGACATCAAGGAATCAGATCGTGCGCTCCACTGTCTGCCCCTCTACCACTCTGCGCAGATGCATGTTTTCATGCTGCCGGCATTGTTGGTGGGTGGCTGGAACAAGGTACTTCCTGCCCCCGAGCCTGGTGCTTGAAACCATTGAACGGTACGCAATCACATCGTTCTTCGCCGCTCCCACTGTTTGGGTTTCAATCGCAAATCACATTGACCTGACATCCCGGGATCTCGGGAAACTTCGGAAGGCCTATTATGGAGCCTCGATCATGCCTGGGCCAATACTCGAACGACTGCAGAAGTGTCTGCCAGGGCTCGGTTTCTACAATGTGTTCGGTCAGTCCGAGATGGGACCTGCCTGTACGGTCCTGCGTCCTGAGGAGCATGCGGACCACCCCGGTTCCGCAGGAAGAACAATGCTTTTCGTTGAGGCGCGCGTCGTGGATGACGAAGGTAATTGCGTGCCCCCTGGCGAACTAGGCGAAATTGTGTACCGTTCCCCACAGCTATGTCTAGGCTACTGGAACAAAAGTGAAGCCACAGCCAAGACGTTCGCTGGGGGTTGGTTCCACTCTGGAGATCTTGTGACGCGGGATGAGAACGGTTACATTGAGGTAATCGATCGGGTAAAGGATGTTATCAACACTGGCGGTGTGCTGGTGGCCTCCCGCCAGATAGAGGACTGCATCTACGAGTTGCCCCAGGTCACTGAAGTCGCAGCTGTCGGAATACCAGATGAAAAGTGGATCGAGGCAGTCACTGTCTATGTTGTCATCAAAGCTCCAGTGTCTGAGGAGGAAATCCTTCAGCATGTCAGGAACAATTTAGCCAGCTACAAGGTGCCAAAGAGGGTAGCGTTCGTGGACGAATTGCCGCGAAACGCCAGCGGCAAAATCCTCAAACGTCTGCTGCGCGATGTCGGAGGTTCAAAGAGCGCTACGTGAGTCTGTCTATTTCCTGTTTTTCGGGAAGAATAGTGTATTGGGATTTATTATATAAGATGATAGTGTGCCTTATAATAAAGAAAAAAGGAGGAGTTCCGATGGAAGAGTCTATATTGCAGGCAATTCAAGATGAATATCCAGATGATTTTGCGTGTTGTTATGGATGTGGAAGGTTAAATGAAGACGGCCATCATTTTCGAACAGGCTGGCAAGGGGAACGGACCATAACCATTTACATGCCAAGGCCAGAACATACAGCGATTCCGGGCTTTGTTTATGGTGGCTTAATCGCATCATTAATTGATTGTCACGGAACGGGTTCGGCCTCGTTAGCACTACACCGTAAGAATGGACATGAAGTAGGGGAGGGTTTGGAACCACCTAGATTTGTAACTGCTTCATTACATGTAGATTTCGTTAAACCAACACCACAAGATGTACCCTTAAAAGCAATTGGGAAGGTTACAGAAATCCATCCAAAGAAGTGGAAAGTGGAAACAGAAGTATATGCGGGGGATACACTTTGTGCGCGTGGGGAAGTAGTCGCTGTGGTAATGCCAGCTACATTTGCCAAATAATATAGTTTATATATGAAAAGAATTTGCTTATAAAAGAAGCTATTCCAAGGGGGGAAAACCCAATTGGAATAGCTTTTTTCCACCGTTATTAAGTAATGAAACTGAATATACTATTTAATACCTTTTGTCAATAGGTGTTCTAAAGGGTTCTCAATCAGTTCGTTAATACTTAACAAGTTTGTGAATTGAATTTGTGAGTCATTGAACAATAGACGATTTATTATTATTAAGGTGTTAGAACAATATACTTTCGGAGGTGCTTTTAATGAAATTAGAAAATAAAGTAGCAGTTGTAACTGGAGCAGGTTCAGGTATGGGAAAAGCAATAGCTTTGCTCTACGCTATAGAGGGTGCCAAAGTAGTTGTCGCTGATATTAATGAAGAAAGTGTAAAAGCTGTAACCGATGAAATCGTTCAAGCAGGTGGAGAAGCAACTCCTATTGTTACCAATGTTGCCTTAGAAGCAGATGTTCAAAAGATGATAGATACAGCAGTTGAAAAATACGGTACTTTAGATATTCTGGTGAATAATGCAGGGATTATGGATAATTTTATCCCTGCTAAAGAAGTTACAGATGAATTATGGGAAAGACTTTTTGCAGTAAATACAACTGGGACCATGCGGGCAATCCGTAAAGCATTACCAATCTTTTTAGAGAAGAAGAGCGGTGTCATTATAAATAATGCATCTATTGGAGGTCTTTATGGTTCTCGTGCTGGTGCGGCTTATACTGCATCAAAACACGCTGTTATTGGATTAACTAAAAATGTTGGTTTCCAATATGCAATGGAAGGTATACGCTGTAATGCGATTGCACCAGGTGGTGTAAACACAAATATTGGAACAACTATGGATAATCCAAGTAAGTTTGGAATGGAGCGAGCAATGAGTGGAGCACAAAATAATCCACGCAGTGGAGAATCTGAAGAAATCGCATCTGTTGCTTTATTCCTAGGTTCCGATGACTCTAGCTTTGTAAACGGCCAAGTAATCACAGCAGACGGTGGCTGGACTGCTTACTAATATAAGTGAACTTAGCGTTGTTAGGGACGCGGGGACAGGTTCGTTGACCCAATTGGGACAATGCCTGTCCCTTTTAATTTAGGGTGTATACACATCCTACATTATAAAAAGAATCAGGTTGAAGGGGTTTCCAGATTCCAATAAAAGGGATAAGATTAATCAGTGCTTGTTTAAAACGCAAAAAATCCTTTTTATTGTGGAAATGGAGAGTGTACAATGGGTTCAAAAAAAATAAGAAACATCCCTAATGTGATATTAATACTAGGGATTATTTTCGTCGCTTTTAATTTGCGGCCAGCCATTACATCAGTCGGGCCAATTATCGATTTAATTCGTTCGGATTTAGGGATTTCTAATGGAATAGCAGGTTTTATAACAACTCTTCCATTAATCTCCTTTGCGATCCTTTCAATTCTAGCCCCCAAAATTGGACATCTAGTAGGAAATGAGAGAACTATTTTTCTAGGGTTATTGGTCTTATGTATTGGTATTATCACTCGATCATTAGGAAATACGTCTATGCTCTTTTTTGGAACAATACTAGTAGGTGTTGGTGTAGCAATTGGAAACGTCCTCATCCCAAGTATTGTAAAGCTTCATTTCCCTTTAAAAGTTGGAATCATTACAAGTATTTATACAACATCCATGAATACCTTCGCTGCCATCGGATCAGGATTCAGTATCCCATTAGCTAAGGGGCTATCTTTAGGTTGGAGATGGGCATTAGCCTCTTGGGCATTGGTCGCAGTTATCGCCATGATTATGTGGCTACCTCAATTACGCAACATCAATAAAGCAACGGATTCTTATAGTAATCAATCCTCAAATAGATCAATGTGGCGATCACCAATTGCCTGGCAAGTAACTTTGTTTATGGGATTACAATCGTTTTTATTTTATTGTACTGTAGCATGGTTGCCGGAAATTTTAGAAAGTAAGGGAATGCAGTTATCGATGGCGGGCTGGATGGTTTCGTTAATGCAATTAGTTGGTCTACCAACGACCTTTTTGGCACCTGTCATTGCGAACCGCTTTAAAAGCCAAAAGTTGATTGTGTTTATAATTGGCCTTGTTTACTTTGCTGGGGTTATGGGGCTTCTATTTGTACAAACAAACGGACTTCTGATCTTCTCCATCATCTGTATTGGATCAGCCCAAGGCGCAAGTATTAGCTTAGTACTCACTATGATTGGGCTACGAACAAAAAACCCACGACAAGCCGCAAATTTATCTGGAATGGCACAGTCCGTCGGATATTTATTAGCTGCTATTGGTCCTGCCCTAGTTGGCTTTCTATTTGATTATACACATTCATGGTTAACGCCTTTAATCATTTTCAGCATTATTACAATATTAATGATAATAGCAGGTGTTGGTGCTGGACGTAATCGATATGTTGCAGATGAAGTTATACAAAAAACGTAAAAAATGATTGGGAAGGAAAAGGATATTTATTTTAGAAAACGAAAGTGCACTGTATTTAGAAGGATTTTTTACTCTTAATAAACAAATTTGGAAATAAAGGTATAGAAAAAAACTTGAAGCAAGGGGGGGGTTTCGTTTCTCTTGCTTCTTTTTTATTTGGTCTATTTATTTTTAGATTTGTCTAAAAGGTACCACAATCTTTTTATGTAAATGTCATGTAAGGCTTCCTTTTAGGAGCGTTATTTATGCTTCGATTTTCAAAAGGGATTCAAACAGGAATTGTGTTCGATTTGCGATAGAAAATAAAAAACATCCATGAAGGAATCAGATGATTTGCAAGTGCACTGCTAGAAGTTTAGTATGAGAAATAACCGATAAGCTAACTCCTAAAGAAGGGAATTAGCTTTTTATATAGTTGCATTTAAAGGCCTTGAAATGGCCGAACAATCCCTAAACAAGAAGAGAACAAAACATATAAATTTTATAAACGGAGGAAATATCAACATGGCAAATTCAAAATATCTACCATTATTTGAGCCGTTTAGCTTACCTAACGGTGTTCAATTGAAAAATCGAATTGTGATGGCACCAATGACTAATTACTCATCAAATCCGGACGGCACAGTAACAGATGCGGAAGTAACGTATTATGAGCGACGTTCGAGTGGAGTGGGCATGGTTATCACTGCTTGTACATATGTCACCGAAAATGGGCAAGGATTTCATGGTGAATTTGGTGGGGACCGTGATGAATTTATTCCAAGTTTGCGGAAAATAGCAACAGCTATTAAAGAGCAAGGTGCAAAAGCTATCCTACAAATCTTTCATGGTGGGCGTCAGGTTCCTCCCGAATTGGTGCCGCACGGTGAGATTGTCAGTGCAAGTTCAGTTCCTGCAGAAGGGAAACAAGTTCCACGTGAATTAACCGAAAAGGAAGTAAAATCCATCATTCGTGATTTTGGGGAAACTACACGCCGTGCGATTGCAGCAGGGTATGATGGTGTTGAGATTCATGGAGCCAATGGTTATTTGATTCAGCAGTTTTTTTCCCCGCAAACTAACCGTCGTGAAGATCAATGGGGAGGTAGTCTAGAAAAACGTCTCTCCTTTCCGTTGGCTGTTGTAGATGAAGTGAAAAAAGTGGTTGCAGAAAATGCGAAGGAGCCATTTGTTGTGGGGTATCGATTTTCTCCTGAGGAGCCCGAAACGCCTGGAATTACAATGGCAGACACTTTAACATTAGTTGATGCGTTAGCAGATAAAGGCCTTGATTATTTGCATGTTTCTTTGCAAGACTTCTGGTCTACTCCAAGACGTGGTGTAGAGGATACACGTTCACGTGTTGAAATTATTCAAGAGCGTGTAGGGAATCGAGTTCCAGTAATCGGCGTTGGTTCTATTTATACAGCGGATGATGCAATAAAAGCCAAGCAATCGGGAATCCCGTTAATTGCCCTGGGCCGTGAACTCATTATTGACCCCGACTGGGTGGAAAAAGTGCAAGAAGGCAGGGAAGCTGAAATCGTAACAAAAATAAACAAAGGTACCCAACAACATCTTGATATTCCAGATCCTCTTTGGCAAGTGATTATGAACAGACCAGGCTGGTTTCCAGGGGTAGAATAAACAGATTGTAGATGGTAGGCGGAACCATATTTGAACCCCGGATGGTGTAATTGATGTTAAAAGCTTATTCTTGGCTAACTTTTTGTGTAGTGGTATGGGGCAGCAATTTTATATTTGGAAAAATCTTGGTGTTGGATTTTTCGCCAGCCCTCCTGACAATGTTAAGACTCTTGTTTATTGTTGTTTTTTTAATCGGATTATCATTACTCAAAAAAAATTTTACCTCATTAAATAAATCGGATTTTCTTTCCGTTATTTTTTTAGGAGTTCTTGGTGTATTCATTAACCAATGGTCCTTTTTTAAAGGATTGCAAACAGCCGATCCGACAACATCTGCGTTAATTTTAGCAACGACCCCTATTTTAACGAGTGTGTTAGCAGCTATATTTTTAAAAGAAAGATTAACTATACGCATGTTAATAGGATCAATTGTGGCGATTATTGGTATTTACTTTGTTGTAACAAAAGGAACTTTATCATCCATAGAAGTAGATAAGGGCTTGTTATGGATTGTGGTCACGATGGTAACATTTGCGATTATGATTATTATGACAAGGCTTCTAGCTAACAGAATAGACCCAATGGCAATTACGTTATATTCAAATATAGTAGGTCTTATTGTGGCAATTCCATTTGCCTTTGTCCTAGACTCACCCTTACGAATAAGTTCGAGCTTGTCTGATTGGGCTTTGTTGATTGGTACCGCCGTCGTAGTCCATGGTTTGGCGAATCTGATTTGGAATCAAAATATTCGATATGTCGATGCCTCGAAGGCCTCCGTATTATCAAATTTGGAACCCTTTGTGGCTATGATCATGGGCTTACTCGTATTATCAAAACCCATTACTGGTGCAGAAATCGCAGGTTCACTTTTTATCGTAGGAGGAGTCATCTTATCTAAGTATCAAAGGAAATCACCAGCAAGCGTCTTGAGAAATGAAGACCCCTCTTGTAATTAAAATGGAATCAAATATATCTCGGTTTTATCTCTATAATCCTGAGATAAACCGGGATACCAAGTCTAACGTTTTATATGGAGCTAATACTGGTAGAACCCCAGCTTACTAAATCCTTTTTATGTTCCAGTAAAATTTTTCTGAATTCCACTATCGGTATTTCCATTGTTATCGTCATATTGACTTTTTCGTCTTCTGTTATTTCCCGTTCCTGGGCTGACAATTCTATTTCGATATTGGGCTCATCAGTCATCTCTTTTGCATCCGATGTAACTTTTTCTTGATCATTAATGGATTCACGATATAAGAGTTCCCACTGTTCATATAAATTTTTTGCTGTATGATATTCATCAAGATCTGCTTTTATATCTGCCTGTAATTTTTCCTTCAATCCACGGCATGATTCTTCCCATTCCTCTAAACTTTTCAAATCAAATAATTTCGAAAACCGTGGTTTCATTCTTTCCCAGTGTTGATAAATGTCAGTACACCAATCCAACAACTCTTCACGGTACTCCCTTTCTTCTACTACATCCATTCATTTTCAGCTCCCAGACATATTTTTTAACCTAATTGTTAAACACAATTTCATCGTATGCTCCGCGTTTGTCCTATGACTAGACGATTTACCCACGTATTCGTATTTTGAAATTAAGATTTCGTTTGATAAAGTAATCCCAATGCCGTTTAAGCTATTTCTAGGTATTTTTTACCTTCATTTAAGCAAAATAGTAAAAGAGCTTTCATTCTGATAGGGAGGTAATCTGATGAAAAAAATCATTTTATTTATTACCATAGTAAGCATTGCGACCATTTTAATGTCCTGTAACCAAAACGATCAAACACAAAATGAAGATAATGGGCAAGTAAATAAGCCAGCCGAAAACAATAATAATGAACCAGTTCAGGAAGAAGAAAATAATGAAGTGGATGAAACGGAACAAGGTACGGAAAATGATGTAGCTCCGACTAATGAGGAAAAAGTATATCACAATAAAATATTTAAAGATGTAAAAGTTTCTGAGACAGATAATGAAATAAAAATCACCGGTAAAGCTCAAGTTTTTGAGGGGGTGTTTGACTATGCCCTTTATGATGGTGAAGAAAAGCTGCTTGAAGACCACTATCAAACAGTGGGTGCACCTTCCTGGGGTGACTTTGACATCCCAATTGATAAAAAGGTAATTTCTCAATCCAAAAATGAAATAAGAATTGAGCTATTTGTGTATTCCGCCAAAGATGGCTCGAAGGAAGACATTTTAAATATTCCACTTTCAAAGTAAATGGAAAAAACCCAATAAAGTTGACCCAAGTTCAAAAAACGACTTGGGTCTTTATTTTTTTATTTGTAAAAAATTGGTTTTCATAAATTAAAGCCCTTTTACCAATTCTATGGATGTTTAGGAAAAAACAAAAATGTGGAGGTAAGGTAATGACAGTTAAAGGTCAGGTTAAACAAACGGTAGCAGGTTTGAAAAGTGCACAAGCAAGCCTTGAACAATTTTCACTTCAAACTCAAAATCAACAAGCAAAACAATTGTTTCAAAATGCCGCACAACAAACTCAAATGATCGTGGATAGTCTTAATCCGCGTTTGCAAGAATTAGATTCAGAAGAACCACAATATCAACAAGAATAACATTTTATGTCAAGGTTGGTTTTCCAGACCAACCTTTTCTCCAATTGAAACGCAAAAAGGGATGGGATTGGCAGATATGAATAGGAAAAGGTATTTCTTGCGATGTGGTGTTTTTTTATTTTTAGCAATTGGATTATTAGCTGGATGTAAGGAAGACATGGATTCTGTTAAAAGCCAAAGCATATCGATAACCAAAATCAGTGCGGAAAAGTCGATGAATCAATCTATGGCTAACCATGCGGAAGAGCTATTGATTAAAAGGGACGATATTACTGGTGTAAGAGGAGTTAATACGGATAAAGAGCTCCTAGTTGCCATAAAGGTACCTCAAAAGGACAGATTTAAACTATCGACTATCGAAAAGGCTGTTAAAGAGGAGTTAAAAAAGGAATATCCAGACCAAAAAGTTCAGGTATCAACCGATCAAAAAATATTTCTCGAATTGGATAAATTGGAGAGGAAGCTTGAGAAAGGCAAAACTGGGGAAAAAGAACTAAAAAAAGAATTGGCTAAAATTAAAAGTCTTATGAAAGAAGAAGCATGAGGCACTAAGTGAGGGTAGCATATGGCGAATAAAAAAAAGAAAAAATTAACCCCAGTGCAACAAGAATATCAAGCATTTGAAAATCAACGAGAGACAAAAAGACCCTTATTTAAGAACTGTGTCAAAGCGTTTATAACGGGTGGCATTATCTGTCTGATTGGACAGGCGATTCAGACCTTTTACATATATTTTTTTGATTTTACAGAACAAACCGCCGGAAATCCAACGGTTGCAACCTTAATTTTCATTTCCATGCTGTTAACGGGGTTTGGAGTTTACGATCGTCTTGCACAATTCGGGGGTGCTGGCACCGCTGTTCCAGTGACAGGGTTCGGAAATGCGGTCATTTCTGCAGCGATTGAGCATCGTACAGAGGGTTTTGTACTAGGTGTTGGCGGTAATATGTTCAAATTAGCAGGTTCAGTCATTATGTTTGGCGTTTTTTCGGCCTTTATTATCGCGATCATTAAGACAATTCTTATTACGTGGGGGGGACTGTAATGCTGACTGGTCATCGGACTTGGATATTTGATCAAAAACCCGTCATTATTTCAACTGGAACAGTGGTTGGACCATTTGAAGCTAAAGGGAATCTTGCACGGGATTTTGATTTGCTCCATGGTGAAATATGGCTAAATCAAGATTCATTTGAAAAGGCACATACAGTTATGCTAGAGGAAGCGTGTCAAAAAGCAATGGAAAAAGCCAATCTGCAAAAGGAGCAGATACAGTTTTTCCTTGGCGGCGATTTAATCAATCAAATTACCCCTACAAGCTTTGCGACGAGAACATTAGGTAGCCCATATCTGGGGCTATTTGGGGCTTGCTCGACCTCAATGGAAGGATTAGCCCTATCTGCTTTTTTAGTAAATTATAATGGTGCGAAATACATTTTAACGGGTGCCTCTAGTCATAATGCAGCTGTCGAGAAGCAATTTCGCTACCCAACAGAGTATGGTGGTCAAAAACCTCCAACCGCACAATGGACGGTTACTGGTGCAGGTGTAGCATTACTAAGCTCGTCAGGAACAGGTCCGCGTGTAACATCAGCAACCATTGGGAGAATTGTGGATATGGGGTTGACTGACCCATTAAATATGGGGGGCGCAATGGCTCCTGCCGCTGTTGATACCATAGAGGCCCATTTAAAAGAACGGAATGTAGACCCATCTTATTATGACTTGATTGTGACAGGAGATTTAGGTCATATTGGCCGCGAGGTATCCCTTGATTTATTTAAAAAACATGGCACACCCATTAAGGAAGAAAATTATCAGGATTGTGGTCTGCTCATCTATCGTGAAGGGCAGCCAGTATTAGCAGGTGCCAGTGGTGCGGGGTGTTCGGCAACAGTTGTTTACGGACATATTTTAAATCGGATGAAAAAAGGGGAACTAAATCGGGTCTTGGTCGTTGCAACGGGTGCCTTGCTTTCTCCTCTTTCGTTTCAGCAAAAAGAATCAATTCCCTGCATTGCTCACGCAGTATCAATCGAAAATGGAGGTGAAGGGCAGTCATGATTTTCTTTTGGGCTTTTGTCATAGGTGGACTTATTTGTGTGATTGGTCAAATTATGTTTGATGTTTTTAAGCTTACTCCTGCCCATACATTAAGTACATTTGTGGTGATTGGAGCGCTTTTGGACGGGTTTGGTTTATATGAACCGTTTATCGACTTTGCTGGTGCTGGAGCAACTGTTCCGATTACAAGCTTCGGAAATTCACTTGTGCATGGTGCAATGGCCGAAGGAGAAAAGCATGGTTTGGTTGGTGTGGTAACCGGAATGTTTGAAGTGACAAGTGCTGGTATATCAGCAGCGATTATTTTTGGCATGATAGGAGCGTTACTTTTTAAACCAAAAGGATAAGGAGAATTTAATGTGACTGTTGGCTCTCAAGTGAAACAATGTCTTTCAAGTATCAAAAGTATTGAAGCTCAGCTTTCAAGCCTGGCATTACGCACGCAAGATACACAGGCGAAACGAGCTTTTCATGAAACCATGATGATCATGGATGAAATAAAAAATGACTTAAAACTCCGAGTCGGTGAGATTGAGCGGGAGGAATATCAATATAAAGGTTTTTGATTACATTTGTAAGGAGTTAATCATATGCCAGATTGGTTAAGTATTGCCGTACGATCAATAGTGTTGCTTATCGTATTATTTTTTTTCACCAAATGGTTGGGGAAGAAGCAAATTTCTCAGCTATCCTTTTTCGAATATGTTACTGGAATTACAATAGGTAGTATTGCCGCGGAGGTCTCCACAGGACTTGATCGACATATCAGTCATGGCTTAATAGGCATGGGCGTTTGGTTCGCTATACCCTTTTTAGTGGGCATCCTTTCATTAAAAAGTAAAACAGTAAGGGACTTTGCGGAAGGAAAAGGAACTGTTTTTATTCAAGATGGAAAGGTAATGGAAGATAATTTAAAAAAAGAAAAATATACAATTGATGAATTACTAGCCAAACTACGACATAAGGATGTCTTTCAGGTAGCAGATGTTGAGTTCGCCGTATTAGAAACAGATGGAAACTTAAGCGTATTGTTAAAAAAGGAAAATCAACCAGTAACAGCAAAAGTCCTCAATCTTGCTGTAGCAAAGGTAAAAGCGTCGCAAACGGTCATTATGGACGGGGAAATCATGCATGAACCATTGTCATCATCGGGAAATAGTCAGGATTGGCTTGAAACAGAACTCGATAAAATAGGAGTTAGCATTGAAAATGTGTTCCTAGGACAGGTAGATACGTATGGACAACTGACTGTCGATCTATTTGATGATAAGATCAAGGTCCCATCCCCACAAGAAAAACCATTACTTCTTGCAACAATCAAAAAATGTCAGGCAGATTTAGAATTGTTTGCCCTTCAGACTAATTCCAAACCCGCAAAAGAAATGTACGGGAAGAATAGTAAAAAACTCCAGGATGCACTAGATAAACTGACTCCGTTTTTAAAGAACTAAGAACGCCAAACCCTCAAACTTAGGGTTTGGCGTTTTTGGTGTTTTTGGTTACTAAATCTACTAATTATTTGCTCCGTAACTAATCAAGTTCGCAAAAATACGATATCCCCCTGGTACTTGGGCACCGATCTGGCGATAGAATACGAGGTTAGTGTAAAGATAAGTTCCTTCACCGTATTCTGCCATTAGGATTCCACTTGTGAATGGTTCCTCGTTAGGGTCTGCCATGGAAACGAATGTTTCGTAGCGCTCATCCCAGTTCATTGGGAAATAGAGACCTCTTTCTTGTACCCAATTTTCCCAGTCCTTGTCGGTGATCTTGTTAGGGAAATTAAAGAGTGCATGCTCTGGTTGTGTCACAGTAACTTTTGCATTTTCATCGGTTACACGCCACTCAATTGATGGCGAACCAATTTCTAAAGGATATGGTGGTGTTGACCCAGCATCCCATGGATCTGCCGCGGTAACGTACTGCATGACCAAATGTCCGCCGTTTTTAACATATTCTTTTAATCTATCATTATTAGCTAATAGATCTTCTCTACCAAGAGTTGCTCTAATACCAGTAACGATTGTATCGTATTGTGAAAGATCTCCACTTGCTAAACCTTCCGGAGTTAGCTTTGTAATATCAAACCCTGCATTTATCAAAGAATCGGCAATTGTGTCAAAGCCACTATCGATATAGCCAACTTTTAGATTATCCGGTTTTAATAATTCAAAAGCAACGCCGTTAATTGCGGCTGGTGTCAGGAAGTAAGAGTCATTAATATGCTCATATTTGATTTCCTGTACGGTCGTGTTGAATGACTTTCCGTCCATTTGGGCAACGGCTGCAATTGTAAAATTACCTTCCGCCACTGTTGCAGGAGGAACTAATTTGAAGGATACTTCTTGTTCTTCAAATCTTTTCGTAAAGTTTGCATCTGCAACTACAGGTTCACTCGTCCAACCTTCTGGTAAGTCTAGAGAAACCTTTGCATTTTTAGCACCATCCACATAATTCTTTACTTTTACATTGACTGGAATTTGATCCTGTACATTCGCTGTATTAACCGTAATGTTCACAGGGTTGGGTGTAACACTTAATTCAGGAAGCACACTTACAGTATTATCTAAACCGATAACGGATGTTGTTTCAACACCGTTTTCCTTAAATGTTAACTGTGCTTGAATCACAGCGTGATCATATGGTTGAAAATACACTGCATCTGCTGGAACGGTTACATTGAAACTTACAGTCTTTGATTCACCTGGTTTTAAATGCTTTAACTGACTAGCACCTTCATGCTTCCAGTTTTCTGGAGTAAGTAAAGCCGCCTCAATATGTTGTATTTTTTGTTTTCCGTTATTCGTAACAGTAACATCTACTTTCGTTTGTTCACCTTGTGTTAATACATAAGAACCAATCTTGATATCAACTTTAATGTTTGAAGACACTAGGCTTACTTGTTTAAGCTGAGCATCCTTTAGCTCAAGCTTATGAAGAAGGTCATTTTTAATCGCCTTATCTAGCTTACTTGATTTTGTACTTGAAATTAACTTTTGAACATCACGTAAAGCCTTTTGAGACTCGGGTAAAATCTTCTCACGATTTGGGTAAAGCTCTATAATTTCTTCTAGCTTCTTTTGTAATGAATCTAGTTGCTGACTTACATTTTTAACAGGAACAATATCTGCCCAAGCGTGGAAATCATAAGGAATTCCTGCGAAAAGATCAGATGATTCCGCATCGACTGCTGATTTCGCTAATTGAAGATGTGTTTGTCTAGGTGCAACAGGAATGTCATTACCCATACCTTGGCTTTTATGTAAATACCGAGAAGCTTCGCCAAGCTGTGGATAGCTCATTCCATAGATAGAATCATAATCACCAATTTCAATCGATGTTGTTGCATCTTTTGCTGACACTGGCAAGTAAAGCTTTTTAACCTGCCAAGGCTCCAAGCCATTTTCTAATTGTTCAGGAAAAACGGAAGGATCTGCAGCATCTTCAAAAGCCTTTACTGATAATACATTGATGGCTCTGTGGTGTCCGTGTTGACTAGCAACATTTAGGAAGGAAGGCATTAAAATATCTGGTTGATAGGTTCTTATAAATTTGATTAGACGCTCGTATGTGACTTCCTCTCCCCATTTTTCAAGAGTTTCGTCCGGTGATTTTGAAAAGCCAAAATCATAGATTGCATCAGAGGTTGTTTCACTCAAGTGATAGGCTTTAACGCCATTTACCTTTGCTGCTTCTATCATTTCATTGGAGCGGATAATTCCAAGTGCATTGCCTAATTCATTTCCGATGGCATTTTGACCACCTTCACCACGGTTGGCAATCAAACTAGCTGTTTTAACACCTAACCCCCGTGATAAATAAGCAAGAAAATCACTACGTTCATCGTCTGGATGTGCACCTGTGTTTAGGAAAGTAACTGTGGTATCTAAAGGCTTAACGACATTCCAAAGCTCAACATCGGCTGCATTTTTTTCTTGTGCTAGACTAATGGGTGGGAATAATGAAACAACTAATAGGATGGACATTAATAAATAAAGAAATTTCTTCATTTTTGTAACCCCTTTCATTTTCGGATTGAAAAATCAATAAAACTCTCCTTCCCTATTTGTACTTTGGTTAGTAATGATAACTAACTAACTGAAGATAGTACCTTTCAATATGAATTATATATCCTATCTGAATATTGTAAATATTACCAAATAACTATTTGCTATTTAGTTTTGGGTCTATTGTAGGAGGTATATAGTTTTGGACAAGGTGTTGATTTAGTAGGAAGAATTAGCAACTTTATACATCACGGTAAATTAATATATTTTTTAAAATATTTAGTGTTGTAAACGGTATCAATTTGCTATATAGTGGAAATAAATTAGTTAAGATTACTAACTAACCAAAAGAAATAAGGCCGTGATGCTATGTCTAGACAACCCTCCCATCTTCAAGTAAGAATCAATAATAAAAAAATGGTCCTTCAATGTGTGAGATTTTATCAGCCAATTTCAAGGGCGGAAATATCTGAAAAACTAAATATTAGTAAGCCAACCGTTTCCTTATTAGTTGATGAACTAGTTCGCGAGAATTGGATTCATGAAAAGGGAAATGGTGAATCCTCCTCACAGGGGGGAAGAAGGCCGATTCATCTTTATTTTAATGAAAATGCTGCCTATGTGATTGGAACGGACATTGGTGGAACTAAGGTAAGAATTATGATTTCCGACCTAAATGGAAAGATAATTTGTTCGACAAACTTTATCACAAAAAAGTATTTAGAAAGTGGCTTAGTCAAACAAATATATAAAGAAGTTCAAGAATTGATTCTAATGAGTCAGCTAGATCCAAATTTGATATTGGGAATGGGAATTGGCGTGCCAGGCATTACAGAATCAGCTTCAGGCGTTATCGTGGAAGCACCAAGCTTAAATTGGGTTCGTTATCCGCTTTTGATGGAGGCAGAACAATACTTTTCGTATCCGGTCTATGTGGATAATGATGTGAATGTAGCTGTTCTTGGTGAACAATGGTTGGGTAACGCGAAAAACAAAGAAAATGTTTTATTTATTGCTGTAGGCACTGGAATTGGAAGTGGAATCATTATCCAAAATCAATTATATCGAGGATTTTCCAATGCTGCAGGTGAATTCGGATATATCGTCACTGATAAAAACGATATGAAAAATGAATTCAAACCTACGTTTCACCGCTATGGGTATCTCGAGAGTGTTGCGGGAGGAAAAGCGATTGGAGAAAAGATAACAAAGCTAATCCTGCAAAACAAGGACCATCCCATGTATAAAGAGGCAATGAATTCCGAAATCACAGGAGAGCAGGCTTTTTCATTAGCAAAGGCAGGTGATGAAATTGCACAAACTGTTGTCGATGAAGCTATTGAACATCTTGCATATGGAATCATCAATGCTGCAACACTGTTAAATCCTGAAATTATCATCTTGGATGGCGGGGTTATGAAGTCATTCGATTACATTCTTCCAAAATTACGGCTTATTGTTCAACGGTATCTTCCAAGTTCAGTTGAATTACAAATGTCGCAATTAGGTGAAAATGCGGGAGTACTAGGAGCTATTTCGCTTTTCCTTCGTGAGCATGACAGCATTTTAAATTAGCAAAAATAGCAAATGTCTGAAGATTTATCTCCACATTTTTATAACGAAAATAGCAAGCTATTATTCTATTCGGTTCTTTAGTAGGTCAATATGTCCTGCTTTTGAATAAATAAAAAACGTTAAGGGGGATTCTTATGTTTAAAAAGAAACATTTTTTAGTTCTTTTGATTGCTGCATTGATGCTTTTTGTATCAGCATGTTCCGGTAGTTCTTCCACTGAAGAAAAAGAGAAACCAAGCGGCGATAGTAAAGAAGGAAAGACTGAGGAAACAGCTGAAGCAAGTGGTAAACTAGTAGTTTATACAGCTCGAGACCAAACGATTGTGGATCAAGTTGTTGAGATGTTTAATGAAAAGTACCCAGATGTTCAGGTTGATGTGTTAACAATGGGTGCTCAACAGATTCTTGAACGTGCGCGTGGAGAGAAGGCAAATCCACAAGCTGACTTCTGGTGGGGGGGAACACAATCTGCATTCATGACTGCAGGAGATGAAGATCTACTTGAACCATTTAAGCCAAGTTTTGATGATAGCATTCTTCCTGAACATAAGGATGCGCAAGGCCGTTGGTATGGTGAAATGCTATTACCAGAGGTAATCATGATTAACTCTGACATGCTTTCTAAAGAAGAAGCTCCCCAGGATTGGGATGACCTTTTAGATCCAAAATGGAAGGATGAAATCATTATTCGTGGTGTATTAGCATCAGGAACGATGAGAACCATTTACTCGGCAATGATTCATGAACAAGGTGCAGATAATCCTGACTCCGGATATGAGTGGCTTGCAAAGCTAGATGCGAATACAAAAGAATATGCGCAAGATCCTACTAATCTATACTTAAAGCTTGCTCGTCAAGAAGGATCCATTTCGCTTTGGAACCTTCAAGATATTTTAATCCAAAAAAATCAGCATAACCAACCATTTGATTTTGTGTATCCAGAAAGTGGTGCACCAATCCTAGTTGATGCTGTTGGTCTTGTAAAGAATGCGAAGAACCTTGAAAACGCAAAATTATTCTATGAGTTCTTGTTTGACCCAGAAACACGTACAACTTTAGCTGAAGATTTATACCAAATTCCAACTCGTACAGATATTGACAAGGCTACAATGCCGGATTGGTATAAGGAACTTGAACTGAAGTCATTAGATCTTGATTGGGGAGTAATGGCTGAAAAAGAAGCTGAGTGGATGCAGCATTGGGATGAAAATATCAAAGGTAAAAATTAATAGCTTTTAACTTTATTCACTGAATAAAGTTAAAGCCTCCGGTGGATGCCACAGATTTTTAGAGGAAGTTTTTCGAGCAGTAAGATCAAAGACTAAAAACGCCACATCCTGTGGCAACGTCTTTATGACCCACATCGTGTGGGACTAAAAATCTGGGCGCAAATACGCCAAGGCGCATTTGATTAAAAGGGGGTGAAGAAGTTTTCACCCCCTTTTTAAAGGTTTGTGGTTTCACTCTATTTACAGCGAGGTGTTTGAATGTGAAAAATGTAAGACTTGATTCTGTTAGTAAAATGTTTGGTAAAGAAAAAGGAGTAGAAGATGTAGATATAGACGTAAAGCCTGGTGAGTTTTTTACATTTTTAGGTCCATCAGGATGTGGCAAAACAACAACATTACGGATGATAGCAGGATTCTATTTTCCAACTAAGGGGAAAATCCTGTTTGATAATAAAGATGTAACAACCCTTCAACCTAACAAACGCAACATTGGAATGGTGTTCCAAAACTACGCATTATTTCCACATATGACCGTTTTTGAAAACATAGCATTTGGTCTTGAAGTACGTAAGTTACCTAAAGCCGTTATTAAAGAAAAGGTGGAAAACGCCCAAAAGCTTGTTCACCTTGATCAATATGGCACTCGTAAAATCAACGAGCTATCGGGTGGACAGCAACAGCGTGTTGCGTTGGCACGTGCTCTTGTCATTGAACCGGATATTCTTCTTCTTGACGAACCGCTATCAAACCTAGATGCAAAGCTTCGTGAGGAAACGAGAATTGAGATAAAGAGACTTCAAGTTGAATTAGGTGTAACAACAATCTATGTTACTCATGACCAAACTGAAGCAATGACGATGTCTGATCGAATCATGGTTATGAAAGATGGAGTTGTTCAGCAAATTGGAACTCCTCAAGAAATCTACAATCGTCCCTCCAACCACTTTGTAGCTTCTTTCATTGGGGAATCCAATATTTTGGATGGGGAAGTTGTCGAAATCAATGGCGATTTGGTTAGGGTAAAATTGGAGGAAAATGTATTTATAACAGGTTATATGAAAAAATCTTCAAATGGTAAGAAACTAGCTATAGGTGAAAAAATTAAATGCTCAATTCGTCCAGAAACAGTATATGAAGGACCAGGCGTAAACCAACTTACAGGAACGGTTCAGCTCGTTGAATTTACAGGGGTCAGCATCAATTATGTAGTAAAAGTAGGCTCGAACATCATGAAGGTCATGATTATTAATAAAGGAAATCAAATCCTAAATCGCGGTGATTCCATTACCCTTCACGTACCTGAAAATGGAATCTACTTGATTGGCGAATAGGAGGTGAAAGAATGAGTGCGAATCAAAGTACTGTTGTGCAAGAGGACTGGTGGGCACGTCTGACCCGTTCGAAATATTTTGTGTATATTTTAATTTCTCCATTATTTTTAGTGCTTTTAGCGTATGTTATTTATCCGTTTTATCAAACCTTTATTCAATCTGTAGTTGGTGAAGAAGGCGTAAATCTTGAAAATTACCAACGCTTCTTTGGGTTAACAAGTACAGCAAACCTAGAGGCGCTTTGGACAAGTATATATATATCTGTTATAAGTGTGATTACATGTGCAATTGTTGGTGTAACAATGGCATTTTTAATGGAACGCTACGAATTTCCAGGCAGAAAACTTCTTTCTGTATTAATCCTTGTTCCGATGGCATTACCACCGCTTGTAGGGGTATTGTCGTTTACTTTTCTTTATGGGGAAAGTGGAATTATTCCAAGAGCTTTTCAAGCATTATTTAACCTAGAAAAGGTTCTATTTTCCTTAAAAGGAGTCTTAGGGGTTATCGTGGTTCACACATTCACCATGTATACCTATTTTTATTTAACTGCTGCAGCTGCCATTAAAGGATTGGATCCATCATTAGAGGAAGCAGCAACAAGCCTTGGATCTGGAAGAATTCGCATTTGGAGGAAAGTCATCCTGCCGATGCTGACTCCATCACTCGTAGCTTCTTCGTTACTTGTATTTATGATTTCAATGGCTTCTTATACAGCACCATTAATGTTCGGTGTGGAAAGAACAATGACGATGCAGATCTATTTATCTCGTACAAATGGAAATTTAGATATGGCAGCAACACAGTCAACAATCCTTTCCGTTGTTTCTATTTCTTTCTTAATTTTAATGAGATGGTACCAAGGCAGACGTAACTTCCAAAACCAAAGTAAAGGGATCAGTGTACATAGAACCGAATTACGGTCTCCTTTAATAAAATACGTATCGATGTTCCTATCGTTTGTTGGCGTTATTATTTTAATGCTTCCAATCCTTGTTCTGATACTTATATCTTTCTCTGTGGACGGGGAATGGACGATACAAATTATCCCGACCGCATACACCTTTCAGCATTATATTGATTTATTTACAGATGAACGGACATGGCGTCCAATTTGGAACAGTTTACAGATGAGTTTTGTGGCAACAGCAGGAAATATCCTCTTTGGTGTTGCGGCAGCATATGCGATGGTTCGTACAAGGTTCAAAGGGAAAGCCTTGCTTGATATTTTAATCATGGTTCCATGGGCATTACCTGGAACAGTTGTAGCTGTTAACTTAATTGCAGCATTCAGTGAACCAAATGTATTCAGCTTTAACCAAGTCTTAATCGGCACCTTCTGGATTTTACCACTGGCTTATTTTGTCCGTCACTTACCCCTGATTTTCCGTTCAACCTCTGCAGCCTTAATGCAAATGGATGAATCAGTAGAGGAAGCTGCGCGAAGCTTAGGGGCTAACTGGTGGTACTCATTCAGAAGGGTCGTTGTTCCAATGGCTTTCTCAGGCATTCTCGCTGGTACGTTGCTTGCGTTAGTTCAAGGATTAGGTGAATTCGTTGCCTCCATATTAATCTATAGCACGTCAACCATGCCATTGTCGGTTGCCATATTCCAAAAAATGTATGCCTTCCAATTTGGAACAGCTTGTGCGTATGGCGTACTACAAATCATTCTAATCATTACTGTTCTATTTATTTCGCAAAAGATTACGGATGGAAAAGCAGGAGCCGCAATCTAAGGAGGAGGATATATATGAAGGCGTGTGACATTCACGGTAGGGACTTGAAGACATTGGAGCAGGCTACGTTTGCGGTTGTTCCTCTAGGGAGCTTTGAGTACCACGGGCCGCATTCTCCTTTAGGAACGGACATTATCCTTGCAGATGGATTTGCAGATTTGATTGATGCTGATTTAGGTGGGGCCGTTTTGCCAACGGTTCCCTACACAGCCTGTCCCGGAAAAACATCTAAATATCAAGGGACGATTCCGATTCGACCTAATATCATCACAGAATACTTAATCGATATTACAATGGGGATTATCAACCAAGGTATTAAAAAGATCATTCTGTTAAATGCTCATGATGCCAATATGGGGGTTTCTCGAACAGTAGCGGAATATGTGACTGGCAAACAAACGGACTCAAGCATCTTGTTAATCAATTGGTGGCAAATGGTTGCCGTCGATGCTGCCGAAGAAATTGGATTTGTAGGGACAAAAGGTAGAGGTCATGGTGGCCCGTATGAAATGTCCGCGGTAAAAGCATTTCGTCCAGATTTGGTGCATGTACAAGAGGGGGATCCAGAATTTAAAGAGGTAACTCCACTTTCGTCAATGCCATATGTCCTTGTGGAAGGAACGCCTATGGCTTGGGACGGCTATACAGGACTTATTCAGCAAACCTCCTATGAAAAAGGAAAGCAAATTGTGGAAAAGGCAGCTTCGAACATGAACCAGTTAATCAAAAATTGGCTTTCAGAAGACAGAAAGGATTGACTAGAATGAAAAACTCACTTAGAGAACAGATTATCAAAAAAGAAGGCAAAGCCTTTCCTTCCAAAACATATACGTCACTGGTACTTGAACCAGCCTATGATGAGGCAAAACGCGAATTACTTGATTCAATGATCGAAATCCATAATGCCCATTTGATTATGTTAGTAGAACAAGGGCTTGTTGGTAAAGATGAGGCAAAAAAAATCGCGAAGGCTGTTTCTCAACTTGATCAGGATGAAATTCAAGCGAGAAGCTACACCGGTGAATTTGAGGATTTATTTTTTGAAGTGGAGCATGCGTTAATAGAGGATGCGGGCGATATTGCAGGAAACCTTCATATAGCCCGGAGCCGTAATGATATGGGAATTGCCATTTATCGGATGACATTACGTAAAAAGCTTCTTCCATTAATAGAAAAGGCTATAAAGCTTCGCGAGGCTCTCGTTGAAATGACAGATGAACACAAAGAAACGATTATGATTGGGTACACACATACGCAACAGGCGCAACCCACAACTCTCGCCCATTATTTAAATGCGATGACCGATATGCTTACCCGTGATATTGTTCGACTACAAGCGGCTTACAAAACGGTAAATCGTAGCAGTATGGGGGCAGCCGCACTTACAACGTCTGGTTTTCCGATTAATAGAGAACTTATTAAGGACTTACTTGGCTTTGAGGAAATGATTGATAATGCGTGGGATGCTGTGTCGGGTGCCGACTATATAGCAGAAACGGCTACAGCTGTTCAATTATCAGCATTGAATCTTGGAAGATCCATGCAAGACTTCTTATTATGGGGAACGCAGGAATTTGGTGCATTCCTACTTTCCGCACCATATGTACAAATCAGCTCCATCATGCCGCAGAAACGAAATCCTGTTTCTATTGAACACATGCGAGCACTTCTATCAAGTGTCGCGGGTGATTGTCAAACCGTGTTATTAATGGTTCATAATACTCCATTTGGAGATATTGTCGATACAGAAGATGACATGCAGCCATACATTTGGAAAGCCATCGAAAAATTAGGCGGCATTTATGAATTACTAACTTCTGTCTTACTTACAATGGAAGTAAATAAAGAAACCCTTCTAAAACGAGCAAAGGAAAGCTTTGCGAACGTAACGGAATTAGCGGATACAATCGTACGCAAGGATGGACTATCCTTTCGTCAGGCTCATCATGTAGTAAGCTCGACAGTGAAAGAACTTACCGCTTCCGGTAAAACGTCATTGGAATCACTAACATTAGAGCTCTTAAATGATCAGTCCAAAAAGGTTGTCGGCAAGGAATCTGCATTAACCGAAGAAGAGTTGGCTTTAGCATTAAGTCCAGAGTATTTTATACAAATCCGCGACTTAGAGGGTGGACCTAGCCCAAGTAGAATGGAAAAGACCATCAACAAACGCTTAACTGAACAAGAAGAACTTTCAGGCTGGTTAAACGAAAAACAGGCACATCTCAACAATTCCGCTGAAAAGGTTTCAGGTGTCATTATAGAATGGACTGGAGCTAATGAATAGGAACTCCATCGAACTGCTTGCAGTTGATGGTGGTGGAACAAAAACACTTGCGGTGCTTGTCGATGCAAATGGAACGATTCTTGGTGAAGGAAAGGATGGGGCCACGAATTATCATGTAGTAGGAGCCAGCGAAGCCAAAGATGCTTTAGAAAAAGCTATTCTTGCTGCCTTTAAGGATGCAGGGATTGATACAGGTAATTCGGTCTATATAAAAAAGTGCGTATTTGCCCTTGCCGGAATTGATACCGAAAATGATGAAAAACAAGTAGAAGATGTTGTTCAGCAAGTAGTTAAGGACTTGTCGATTAAGAGTAGTAATTTAATAGTAGAAAATGATTGCCTTTCTGCTCTATTGGGTACAACTGGGGATAAAGCTGGTATCCTCTTAATCGCTGGAACAGGCTCCATCGTCTTTGCACATGATGGTCACGAACGAATTTTTCGTTCCGGAGGTTGGGGTCATCGATTCGGTGATGAAGGAAGTGGGTTTTGGATTGGCAAACAAGCCATTAAATCTGTTCTAAAAATGCAGGATGGTCGTGGAGAAAGCACACTGTTGGCAAAGCTTATATTAGAGAAATTCAAGTTTACTAAAATAGAAGATCTTTATAATTGGGCATATAGTGAATCTTATTCTGTTGATGATGTGGGAGCTCTTGCAGCCGTGGTAGATAAGGCTTTTTGTTTAGGTGACGCAGTAAGTAAACAGATCCTAGACGGCGCAGTAGAGGAACTATTACTTCTCGTAAAAACTGCAATTGAAAATGCTAACATTCAGCAGGACGAATTTGATTTAATTTTACAAGGTGGCGTTTTCCAAAATAACGACTACATAAAAAATCAAGTTCACCAAAGAATTCAACAGAACTTTTCAAATGTGAACATCATAACAACCACCGAAGAACCCATTCGTAACATTGTCAGGCGTGGTTTGAAACTTTAGTTAGAAAGTAGTCTACTGAATCTAGTAGATTCTTTTTCATATTAAACTATACAGTAAATAACGAAAGCATGAATTTCCTATATAGGAAGTTTGTGCTTTCTTTTTTTACTTAAATTCGTTAATCATAAATATTTTTGGATTGGTTACGCTAACAATATCTTCATCCTTATTTTAACAATTAGTAATTAAACTTCGGGGGTTACCAAATGGATAAGTATTTATGGCCTGTTGTAGTAGGCACCTTACTGGGATTTGTCGCGCGCTTTATCTTAATGCGCACTGATTTTAGACAATACCCTACATACCCAACTGGAAGAATCATTCACCTGTCATTCGGTTTCATAGCTGCCTTTATTGGGTCTGTGGCTATTCCTTCGGTTTTAGAGTCAGATTGGGCAGCTGTTACCTTCTTGGGGCTTGCGGCAACACAATTTCGCGAGGTTCGGAAGATGGAAAGAGAAACTCTTGAAAAAATTGATAACAAGGAATTGGTGAAAAGAGGCGAAGCATTTATTGAGGGAATGGCCCAAGCATTTGAAGGACGGAATTATATTGTCATGTTTGCGGCTATGGTTGCCACATTAGTTGCCATCTACAAGATTTGGTTGGGAATTATCGTCGGACTAATCCTTGTTTTTATTGTGAAGACAAGAATTAAGGGGAAATTGTTAGTCCAAATGGCTGAGATTTCAGAGGGTGAAATTCGGTTTGAGGGTCCCAATCTTTATGTTAGTGATATTCATATTAAAAATGTGGGACTAGAGGAAAGTCGTAAGGTCATTCAGGAAAAAGCGGTAGGAGCCATCATTACACCCAACAATGAAAATAGTATCGTAACCCTTACACATCTGGGGCAAAGACAGGCAATGTTACATCATATTGCAAATGTCCTTGGTTCCTACCTAGACTCAGGTGAACCCGATTTCATTCCGCTTTCAAAAAGGGATATGGAAGATGGCAGAATTGCCTTGTTTTTTTTACCGAGGGAAAAGGACTTTGCCCAAATTAAAGAAGTGCTAAAACATGTACCTGTTCTTGATAGTGCGATGCGCCTCCCAAATCAATCGGATAAAGGAAAAAAATAATGAGGAGACTTATGAATGGAACAACCAACTAAAATCATCGCGATCATCACGATAAAACCCGAGAATGTACATGCTGGTGGGGCACCTGTTTTTGTCGCAAACGATGCGGCGGAACTTCAAAAAACAAGCTCAACCTTAGAAAAAACACTGGATGCATCCGCTCATGAAGTAGATGCAAATACGATGATCATCGTGGCACATTAAGCAAAAAACAAGGGAAAGCCATAAAATTTATATAAAATAGGAGGCGTTCATGATGACTAATACGATAAGGTCATCGGTTGGAAAAGCAATCCCGAGAATTGATACGGTGGAAAAAGCAGCAGGGGTTGTCCAATACACTGGTGATTTTACAATGCCCAGTATGCTACATGCAAGATTAGTCACAAGCCAATACGCACACGCCAAAATTAAGTCAATTGATAGTACGGAAGCTTGGAAGGTACAAGGTGTCCGAGCCATTATAACAGGTGAAATATTTCCCTACCATATTGGTCCGATTTTAGCCGACCGTCCCCCATTGGCATTAGAAAAAGTGAGATATTACGGCGAACCAATTGCGATTATCGTAGCCGACCATGAACATCAAGCTAAAAAGGCAACAACTATGGTCAAGGTGGAATATGAACAATTGCCTGTCGTTAATTCAGTTAGGGATGCTTTCCAAAATAAAACTACCCTGGTTCACGAACATGCAGGACAATATAAAAAATTAATCAGCAATGTGTATCCAGTCTCGGGTTCAAATATTGCAAGCCATATTAAAATTCGCAAAGGTGATTATATTGCTGCCTGGAATAACTGTGCTGAAACGATAAAAGCTACATACTCATTTAATTTATCTGATCATGCTGCCTTGGAAACTCGCTGTACAAGAGTGGAAATTAACCCGGCGGGCAAAGTGATTGTTCATTCTTCAACTCAATCGCCCTATACTATCAAAAAAGTATTGAACCAATTTTTTAACATAGAAGTAGGTAATGTCATCGTCCATGCTCCAATGGTTGGCGGGGCCTTTGGCGGTAAGGGGACTGTGCAATTGGAGCCGCTTGCATACTTAGCTTCTAAAGCAGTTGGCGGTAAAATGGTGAAATTGGATTTTGAGCGTGAAGAGGATTTGATCACAGCTCCCTGTCATATTGGCATCGAAGCAACTATCGGACTAGGGGTTGATAAACAAGGTAAAATTTTAGCAGGACAGTATACCTTTTTGATAGATTCAGGCGCCTATTCTGATCAAGCTGCAGGTGTAACTCGTGCGGCTGCACTTGATTGTACGGGGCCCTATCATGTTCCGAATGTATGGTGTGATTCGTATTGTATGTATACGAATCATCCATTTGCCACGTCTTTCCGAGGATACGGGCATCCGGAGCTTACTTTTGCAGTTGAACGTACGATGGACCAGCTGGCAAAGAAGTTAAATATGGACCCAACCGAACTCAGAATGATCAATGCAATACAACCAGGTGATACTTCGCCAACACAGGCCGTTATTACAGCGAATAATATCGGGGATGCGAAAAAATGCCTTGATCGAGCGAAGGAATTAATAAAATGGAATGAAAACTCGGAAGAGACCGGAAACAAAGTAATTTCAAAGGGAATCAGTTTGTTTTGGAAAACGTCGACAACAGCAACTAATGCCCAATCGGGGGCGATTCTTACATTTGAACCGGATGGTAGTGTGAATTTAAATTGTGCTGCAATTGAATTAGGACAAGGCACGAAAACAACTCTGGCACAAATTCTTGCCGAAAAGCTACAAATAGATGTCAATAAAATTCATGTGACGATGGAAGTCAATACACAATATGACCCACACCAATGGAGGACTGTTGCTAGTAGCACAACATTCTTGGCTGGACGGGCCGTTATGGCTGCTGCGGATGATGCGATTTCCCAATTGAAAAAAACAGCATCCATTGCCCTACAATGTTCGGTAGAGGATTTAGAATTGGGCGGAGGCCGTGTCTATTTAAAGCCCAACCCTGAATATGGGGTTAAAATAGAGGATCTTGCCCTTGGTTACAAATTTCCTAATGGCCATTCGGTTGAAGGACAAATTGTGGGTCACGGAAAATATATTCAAAGACATTTAACGCCGATGGATAAAGAAACCGGCTTTGGAAAACCTGGACCTTGGTGGTCAGTTGGCGTACAGGCGGTTGAGGTTGAATGGGATAAAAGGGATTATACGTACAAAATTTTAAAAGCCGTCACTGTTTTGGATGGCGGGACGATTATTAATCCCGCAATGGCTACCCAACAAATGAGAGGCGGTATGTATTTAGGTTTAAGCTTTGCCAGCAGTGAATCCTTTATTTTTAATGAGGAGGGTATTGTTCAGAATCCGCAATTGCGTACCTATCAAATGCTGAGGTTTGGCGAACAACCGACCGAATACCTTATTGATTTTATCGAATCTCCAGCCGCTGATGGTCCGTATGGTGCACGCGGGATTGGAGAATATGGCGTAATCGGTGTCCCATCCGCACTTGCAAATGCTCTTTCGAATGCAGCAAAAGTGGAGTTAAACCAATTGCCTCTCACACCCGAGTTCATTTGGAAGACAAAAAAGGGGGAGAGCGGGTGATCCCATTTGACTTTGAATACTATAAACCATCCACTATCGAAGAAGTTGTTCACGTTTATCAAACAGTTACCGACCGGGGTCAAAAGGCAATGTTTATCAGTGGCGGGACTGAATTTATCACGTTTGCTCGTATAAATAAAATAACAACCGATGCCATTATTGATATGAAAGGAATTCCAGAATGTCTTGTTTTGGAAATCCAGGGGAATGAATTAGTCATTGGGGCTGCTGTTCCACTGAATAAAATATCGGATTCAGGAATATTTCCACTTTTAGGTGAGTCAGTCAAGCAAATTGCAGACCATACATCAAGAAACAAAATCACAATCGGAGGCAATCTTTTCAGCCAGCTTAAGTATCGGGAAGGGGTATTACCGCTTCTTATTTTAGATGCTAAAGCGAAAATTGCGAGCAAGGATGGGGAAGAAGTTATTCCTCTAAAGGAAATATTCAACAATCAAACAGGATTAAAAAATGGCCAATTTCTCGTACAAATTATGATTGATAAAGAGTATCTAGATTACCCTTTCATCAGCCTTAAAAAAACAAGGTTATCTAAAATAGGGTATCCAATTGCTTCCGTTTCAGCGCTTAAAAAAGGTAATCAGATTAGAGCAGCCATTAGCGGTGTTTGTGAATATCCATTTCGTTCATCTAAATTTGAGAATGCATTAAATGATGAGAACATAGCTGTAGAAGGTCGAATTACAGAGGCAATGAAGAAACTTCCTTCAGGGATCGTCGATGATTTTGAAGGGTCCGCAGAATATAGGCAATTTGTTTTAGGGAATATGCTGGAGGATGTTATCGAAGCTTTGAAGGAGGGAAATGCATGATCTCGAACGGTTCTTCAAAAACGGTCGTAAGTCTCCATGTGAATGGGGAAACCAAGGATGTCATGGTACGCTCAGCTGATACACTACTACATACAATCAGGGAACAATTAGGGTTAAGCGGCACGAAAAACGGATGTGAAAATGGGGATTGCGGGGCATGTACGGTACTCGTTGACGGGGAACCCATGCATTCCTGTCTTTGTTTAACGATGGAAGCCTTGAATCAACCGATAACAACAATCGAAGGTTTAGAGAATTCGCCGATTAAACAAACATTTGTCGAAAAATGGGCGATCCAATGTGGATATTGCACACCAGGCTTTATTTTAAATTGCCATGCATTAGCCTCAAAACATCCAAATGCAAACGACGCGGTCATAGATGAATGGATGGCATCCAATCTTTGCAGATGTACAGGTTACCAAGAAATAAAGGATGCTGTTAAAACAGTGCTACAAAAGGGAATCCAGTAGCTGGGTCACAGGGACAGGTACCACGTCCCACCGTTATTTTGAAGTGGGACGATGGACCTGTCCCTTTGTCCCTTATCAGCTCGGGTGCTTAACCTGATCCACCAACATAGGAATTCTCTAAGATTTAGTTAACCTTTTTTAAAGCTGTTATTTCCTTCATTAAGTGACTCAATCAAACCAAGTGCTTGCGATGCTTGTTCAATTTGTTGTTGAACCTGCTCAAGTTGCTGCTGCTTTGCAGTTGTTGAATGTGTCACTGCCACCCCTTGCATCTGGTTTAAAAGCTGTGTGGCTTGCTGTAGATTTTGTTGTGCTTGCTGCATGGACTGTATATTGTTCATGGTCGCACTTTGCTGTAAGGTTTGTTCGGCCTGCAGCATCGCCTGTAAGGCTTGTTTCTTTTGCTCTTTAAAAAGCTGTTCTAATTGTGGTTGACTCTCTTGTAATTGCTGCTGTTGCTGCGCCATTTGTTGTTGCTGGAAGCTTTGGTTTTCTGATTGTTGATATGTGTTCATCTGGTTACTCCTTTCAAGTAAAATCAATCATTAGTAGTTTCCTTAAAATCAATTTATTTATCCCCAATTTTAAACAATATAGAGGTCAATGGATACCCCTACCGACAATTTCGGTTACTTTAGGCAAAGGTGGAAGGTGAAGGTGAATTGAACGATATAAATAGAATCATACAGATTTTAAAAGAAAGAAAAACGCAAAAGTTCGCAATGGCAACGGTTATTAAGGTTGAAGGTTCAGCCTATCGGCGTGAAGGTGCAAAAATGCTGATTGATGAAAATGGAACCACATTTGGAATGATTAGTGGCGGTTGCTTGGAAGAAGATCTCACCCACCATGCAAAGGAAGTACTGGAAACAAAACAATCTAAAATCGTTACCTATGATATGAAATCTGAAAATGACCTAGGTTGGGGTCAAGGAGCAGGGTGTAACGGAATCATCTATGTATATATAGAAGAAACAGGATGGGACTCAGTATGGGAGAAAATCAATCAAAAGCTTAAATCAGGACAGCATGTTATTTCATTTCTACAACTCAAGCAAAAAGAACGGGTATATATTAGTGATGACAGTGAGTTTCTACATTGTCCAGAAAATGCGGATAAGTCCCTTATTTCATATGTGAATACATTTATGTCACTTGGTAATAAAACGGTTATAAATAAGGTAGAAGATAATGGCAAAATCGTGATGGAACTGTATCAGCCGAAGGAAAAGCTTTACGTATTTGGTGCGGGCATCGATGTTGAACCAGTTGTGGAATTAGCTGCAAAGCTGGACTTTTCGATTATTATTATTGACCCAAGAAGCCAGAGATGCAAACCGGAAAACTTCCCAACTGCTGACAAACACATCGTAGAACATCCCCATGTCTTCCTACAACAAAATGAGATCCTGCAAAATAACTTTGTTTTAATCATGACACATAATTTTCAATGGGATCAAGCAGTTTTGAAGCATTTTGTAAAAAAGTCTGTTCATTATCTTGGCATCCTAGGACCAAGAAAACGAACAGCACGTTTACTAGACCCAGAGCCAATCCCGGATTGGGTTCATTCTCCGGTAGGTATGGATATTTTTGCTGAGGGGTCGGAGGAAATTGCGGTAAGTATTTGTGCAGAATTGATAAAAAAGCGAAAATCTATTCATAAATGAAGGGTATCCGTCTAATACGACGGATTTTTTTATGTAACTATCAATTTACTTTCATTTACATTCAATGGATTATTGATAACCAATGAATACTATCGATATATTTTTGTTTATTGTTATTTTTTATTGACAAAGTGAAAATAAATGATAAAATTAAGAAAAAAAGAGGTTGGAAACGTTTGCAGTTGAACTATTAATAACTTTCAGATATTACTAGTATATAAGGGGTGGAATTGAAGTGTCAATAAAGTTTGGATGCCATGGATCAACATGGGAACTTGATTATGATAAAGAGTGTGATTATCTTGATCAAATCATGGATACCGTTAAAGAAGCGGGATTTAAAGGAATAGATGTACAGGTCGCACTTTTAGGAAGATATAAAAATCAACCTGAAAAACTTAAAGAAGAACTGACAAAGAGAGAATTAGAATTGGCGGCATTAACTGTTCCGTTTACATGGGCAGGAGAGAATGAATCGATTGAAGAAAAAGCACATGCGGATTTTTACATAAATTACTTGAAACACTTCCCGGGTGCTGTCATGAATGTTCCAGCAAGGGTTGGTCCGAACAGAGAACATTTATTTAAAAGACAACAGGAAATTATCAATTGTGTGAATGCACTCGGGAAACGTGCACATGAAAATGGCGTACTAGCTTCCTTCCATCCTGCATCACCAAGAACCTCTTATTTCAGAATAAAAGAAGATTATGATGTCATGTTTGAACTAATCGATAGAAGATACCTTGGGTATACACCAGACGCCGGTCATATTATGGCAGGTGGAATGAATCCTGTTGAAATAATTAGAGATAATCTTTCTATTATAAAACATGTGCATATTAAGGATTGCTCGAATACTTTTGAGTGGAGAAAAATGGGCACTGGTGATATCGATTTTCCGGCAATTGCAGAAATTCTCTATAAATCCAATTATAACGGATGGATTATGGTTGAGGAAGAGACTGAAGAGGCAGCAATAGACCCGCACAGTGTTATCGTAGATGTAGGGAATTATGTACAAGCCCAATTGGAACCAATAACGCAAGGGTAAAAATGGGTGCTACTAATCACACATTCACGTGAAGATTACAGAAGAACTATGAAAATATGAAACAACCAATATTTTATTCTATTTGGGGAGGTGGAAGCTTCCAACAAGAACGGTTAACAAGTATTTGAAGCGAAGGTCTTGTGAACATTTATACCAAATAAAGGGGGAAAAACGAAAATGAAAAGAAAATTTAATATTATTGGGATTTTACTACTTGGACTTGTAATGCTTTTAGCTGCATGTAGCGGCGGAGGTTCAAAAGAATCAGGTGGTTCTTCATCTGAGGGTGGAGATAGTAAGTCAGGTAGCGATTATCCAAAAAGAAATATTGAAATACTTGTAGGACATGGTGCTGGTGGAGGTACTGATACATTTGCAAGACAAGTTGCAAAGCAACTAGAAGGTTCTTTAGGTGTAAATATCAACGTTGTAAACCAAGAAGGTGGGGCTGGGGTTGTTGCAGCACAAAATGCGTTTAATGCACCTGCTGATGGCTATACATTGATTGGGGATGCTGCATTTCCGATCACAACTGCAGCTGGCACAAATACACATGGATTGAATGACTTCACTCCAATTGCTCGTTTCCAATGGGATACGTATGCATTATGGGTAAAAAAAGATAAATATAAATCGGTTGATGAATTTATGAAAGCTGTTAAAGATAATCCAGGAAAGGTTACTGTAGGTGGTACTGGTTCTTTAGGTATGGATGAATTGACTGTATTTATGCTAGGTGAAGCAGCTGATGTGAATTTGAACTTTGTTCCAATGGAAGGATCAGGTGAGATGCACGCTGGAGTACTAGGTGGCCACTTAGAAGCCATGGTTGATGAATTTGGTCCTACCAAATCACTAGCTGAGGATGGCTCCATTATTCCACTTGTCGTATTTGCAGATGAAAGATTGGAAGCTTTCCCTGATGTTCCAACAACTGTTGAATTAGGGTGGGATTTAACGGACGGTAATGAACGCGGTTTCTATGTTAAAAATGGCACAGATCCGGAAATTATTAAGGCCTTAGAAGAAGCTATGAAGAAGGTTTATGATTCAGAAGAATATCAAAAATACGCAGAAGATAATTATCTGCACTTAAGAGAAGCCTGGTTAAATTCTGAAGATTTCACAAAGAGAACTGAAGAATTGATTGAAAAATATAAAGTAATTATGGAAAAACTTCAGCAGTAATCAAAATCGGTAGGAGTAGATTTCCTCCTGCCGAGATTTAGCTATACAGGGAGGGAGAAACTGTGACAGCTCAGAAAAAAGATTATATATTTTATGGCATTGTGATTGCATTTTCTAGTTTTTATTTGATGTCAACTACACAAATTTATTCCGCAAATAAAACTACCATTTTGGGACCTAAATTTTGGCCTTCCATTATATTAATCTTAATGTTGGTTATAGCGATTATGGGAATTATAAAAACATTTATTAATTCCAAAAAGGCATCTGCTGTTCATGCAGAAAAAACGGACGAAACAGAAGAACCGGAAATAAAGTTTTTTAATATACCGATGAGTTTAGTGTCGATTGCATCAATCATTCTTTATTCGATGTGTTTATACTTTTTTGGATTTATCATATCATCCATTTTATTTTTATATCTTATGACTCAATTAATGGGCGCAAAGAAAAAACTCGTTATAATCCTGACATCAGTCATACTAACTGCTTTATTTGTGGGACTTTTCTCCATTCTTCTTAGCGTTCCTTTGCCGCGTGGAGTGAGTATATTTAGAGCGTTCAGTCTACTATTTTATTAAGTTGAGATCATACCGTGATTTTTTATAAATGATAGTCTTTAGTTTAAAAAACGTTTTTTCATCAACAGTCAAGTCAGGGGGGAGAATATGTTAGAGTTATTATGGATAGGGTTAATGAATGTAGTTACTGACCCAATGAATCTATTAATGTTATTTCTTTCAATTATTATTGGCTATATAGGCGGGGCTATACCTGGAATAAGTGGAACCATGTTAATTGTTATTTTAATACCCGTCACCTATTCGTTTGAGCCAGCCGCTGCATTTATCTTACTTACAGGTATTTATTCTGTTACGGCCTTATCTGGGGCTTTCGGTTCGATACTGCTACGCACACCTGGAACACCGGAAGCAGTATTTACAACTTATGATGGTTACCCCATGGCGCAACAGGGATATGCTGGACGAGCTTTAGGAGTTACGATATTAACATCCGTTATTGCTGGATTGTTTGGGGTATTTTGCTTAATTACCTTAACACCATTACTTGCGAATGTAGCACTATCTTTTTCATCACCGGAATATTTTGCTTTGGCCTTCATGGGTCTGACAGTTGTAGCTTCCTTGAGCGGAAAAGATATTTTCAAAGGATTAATTGGAGTCCTTTTCGGTTTAATGATTGCAACGATTGGTATGGATTCTTTAACAGGAACGTTACGATATACATTTAACTTACCTTCTCTTACTTCCGGAATTCAATTAATTCCAGTAATCACTGGACTTTTTGCATTATCTGAATTTATAAAGAAAAGCACCGAATCTCATGCACTTGAAAAAGCAATTAAGGTAGTCAAGACAAAAATATTTGAAAAAGAAATCTTTAAGAAAATAAGCGGCACAATAGCTGGTTCATCCCTAATTGGGATGTTTATTGGGATCCTGCCAGGTGTAGGGGCAACGACTGCAGCAATGTTAGCTTATAGCGAAACGGTTAGATGGTCAAAAGACGAGGAAAAAGAAACATTTGGAAAAGGAAATCCAAAAGGAGTTGCAGCATCAGAAGCAGCTAGTAATGCGGCAGGTATGGGTACATTAGTACCGCTACTTTCTCTAGGAATACCAGGTGGAGCAACAGCAGCAATACTGATTGGAGCATTCGTATTACACGGAATGCAACCGGGGCCAATGTTATTTAAAACAAACCCTGAATTAATGTATACAATTTTCGCGGGATTGTTAATTTCAAATTTACTAATGTTGTTTGTTTCAAAACCTTTTATCAAACTATTTGAGCAAATAATAAGAATTCCTTATTCATTTTTAGGTCCTTTAATTGTGGTTTTATGTGTTATCGGAACTTATACATTAAGAAACAGTTTTTTTGATATTACGATCATGGCGATATTTGGTGTTATTGGATATTTCCTTGAAAAATTCAGATTCCCATTAGCAACAATTATTTTAGGTGTTGTATTAGGACCAATTGCTGAAAGTCAGTTCAGACGTGCCGTTCAAATGGCTGATGGTGATTACTCAATTTTCCTTACAAGACCAATAAGTGTGACATTAATTGTCGTATCAATACTGATGTTATTCTTCCCATTAGTCACTGACTATCTGAAAAAGCGGAAGAAAAACAAAAATAATACAATAAATCCAACGGCATAAACAATTCGAATTTTTGCTGAATAGAAAAACCTTCTGTTAGCACGAAAACTTAATCACCTAAGGAGGAACTAGAATGAATAAACCAACAATTGGACTATTATATGGAGATGCTGCAGGTGTAGGACCTGAGGTAGTCGCAAAATCGTTAGCAAACAAAGAAATACGGGAATCCGCAACATGGGTTTTAGTTGGAGATGAACGTATCTTTATTCGAGGGGCAAGCATAGCTGGTCAAGAGTTAAGCTATCAAAAAGTAGAAAGCATTGATGAAGTGAACCCCGAAACCGCATCAGTATGGCTAATCGATACAAACAATACAGATCCGGCTGAAATCGAAATGGGTGTACTAAGCTCGGAGTCTGGTAAGGCAGCTGGAGACAATCTAGTCTTTGCATTAGAACTAGCAAAACAAGAAAAAATAGATGGTCTTACCTATGGACCAATGAACAAAAGCGGGCTATATCAAGGAGGCTACACCTATAAAGATGATATCCATTTAGTAGCGTCTGTTTTTGGCCTTGAATCTGGATTCATGGAAGTAAACGTAATGGATGATGTATGGTTCACTCGTGTGACATCCCATATTCCATTAAAGGAAGTTGCCGAAAATATCACAAAAGAAAATGTGTTAAACAGCATTCTTTTTGCAGATAAAATCGTTTCAAAAGCGGGGATTAAGCCGAAAATTGCGATTGCTGGTTTAAACCCACACGCTGGTGATAATGGATTGTTAGGTGATGAGGAAAATGAAATCATCTCACCTGCAGTTGAAGAAGCGAAAAGCCAAGGTGTAAATGCACATGGACCTTTCTCGGCAGATACAATTTTCCTTCGTTTGAAAAAGGAAAACTACAACTGTCTATTAGGTATGTACCATGACCAAGCACAGATTGGTATGAAAACATTGGGCTTTAATAAAGGTGTCACCATTAGTGGAGGCCTACCAATTGTAATCACAACACCTGCACATGGTACAGCATTTGATATTGCAGGCAAAGGTATCGTTGATCCAAGCGCATTTGAAGAAGCACTAAAACTAGGAATCAAACTAATCAACAATGGATACAAATAATATTTATTTTTAAAAAAGGAGGGGTACCTGGTCAATCAATAAATTGACTAAGAGGTACTCCTTTTCTATTAAGCTTATTTTCACAATCAATTATCAATTTGTAAATTGACACCGCTTAAATAAAAGATTAAAATAGTAAATGAAAGTAAATAAAAATAAATAAAATAGTTTTATAATTTTATATATTATTTAACAGGGGGGACAACTATGAAAAAGATCATCAACAATCCTAGTCATGTCGTTCAAGAGGCAATTGAAGGCTATATGTATGCATATAAAGAATCATTAATTAAAGTAGAAAATGTAAACGGAATCATCCGTAAAGATATGAAGGACAAGGTTGCGGTTGTTACAGGTGGAGGAAGTGGACATGAACCATTATTCCTTGGCTTTGTCGGGGAAGGACTTGCTGATGGTGTCGCAATTGGAAACGTATTCGCTGCACCAACACCAAATACGGTTCAGGATGTTGCAAAAGCAGTTGATCAAGGTAAAGGCGTTCTATTCGTCTATGGAAATTACGCCGGTGACGTTCTTAACTTCGATATGGCGGCAGAACTCCTGGACTTTGAGGATATTCAAACAAGAACTGTTTTAGTAGCAGATGATGTTGCGTCAGCACCAGAAGAGCGCAAAGCTGACCGCAGGGGAATTGCGGGTGACGTATTTGTCATTAAAATTGCAGGTGCGGCTTCTGAAAAAGGCTGGTCATTAGAGGAAGTAACACGTGTAACTCAAAAGTGCGCAGATCAAACATTTTCCATTGGTGTGGCAACATCACCGGGCTCCATTCCAGGGGAAACGGAACCGCCATTTATATTAGGTGATGATGAAATTGAACTAGGAATGGGAATTCATGGTGAACAGGGGATTAAACGTACTAAACTAATGCCAGCAGATAAGTTAACCGATGAATTACTAGAAACATTATTAGTAGAAAGTAAGATTCAAGCTGGGGATGAAGTGGCTGTTTATGTAAACGGTTTAGGCTCTACAACATTGCTAGAATTATTGATTGTGAACCGCAGAGTGGCCCAAATTTTGAAGGGAAAAGGTATTGCTGTTTATGATATGGATGTAAATAGCTACTGCACAACACAAGAAATGGGCGGCTTTTCGATCACATTCCTAAAATTAGATGATGAATTAAAAGAGTTATATAATGCTCCCGCACATTCACCATATTACAACAAAGCAGAGAAAGTTAAAGGAGGAGTCAGATAATGTCTACACAAACACTCAATGCTCTAAACCCAACCCAAGTGAAGGAAATGTTTTTATATGTTGGTGAAAAGGTTGTAGAAAGCAAACCTTTATTAACTAAAATCGATAGTGCAATCGGTGATGGTGACCATGGCATCGGAATGTCAGTTGGTTTTACTAAAGCTGAGGAAAATCTAAAAGTAAATGAATTTACAACAGTAAATGATGTGTTTAAAACGATTGGGATGTCGATGATTTCCTCGATGGGAGGGGCGTCAGGAATTATTTTCGGAACGATGTTTGTTGGCGGAATCAAAGGGCTTGATCCCAAGGAAGCCCTAGACCTAGCATCGTTAGCTGAGATTTATGAAAAAGCATTAAACGCAATCAAACAACGTGGTAAGGCTGAACTCGGAGATAAAACGATGATTGATGCATTCCAGCCTGCTGTTGAAGCTTTAAAAGCAAGTGCCGCAGCAAATGATAGCCTTATAGAAGGGCTTCGCAAAGCTGAAACAGCTGCTGTTGAGGGTGTGGAAGCATCAAAGGATTATATTGCGAAATTTGGCCGCGCAAAATCGTTGGGTGAAAGAGCAATCGGAAACCAGGACGCGGGCGCCACTACCGTTTCGATTATCTTCAAATCAATGAAGGAATGGGTAGATGGTCAAGATAATGAATAAGGTTTGGATCGGCACGAATTGGAAAATGACAAAAACAATTGCTGAAGGTGTTTCTTATACAAAGGAACTTAAGCAAATTGCAAATGAACTTACTTCAAATATAGAGTTATTTATTATTCCTTCTCACACAGCATTAGTAGATATTAAAAAGGAAGTATCTGACTCTAGGATCAAGCTTGGGGCACAAAATATGCACTGGGAGGATACTGGAGCATATACTGGGGAAATTGCGCCAAAGATGCTGGACGAGATTGGCCTAGATTTAGTTGAACTAGGTCACTCAGAGCGAAGACAATATTTTAATGAAAATGATGCTGATATCAATAAAAAAGTGCATGCTGCCTTAAAATATGGAATGAAGCCTTTGGTTTGTATTGGTGAAAACATCGAACAAAAGAATAATATGATTTCACAAGAAGTTCTCGCTGCTCAGCTGAAGGTTTGTTTAAAAGGACTTACAGAAGATCAGGCTAAACAGGTTCTTGTTGCTTATGAGCCTGTTTGGGCAATTGGAGAAAATGGTATTCCTGCAGACGCTGGGTATGTCGGGGAAATCCATGCCTTCTTACGGGATACATTAGTAAAAATGTTTCCGGAATACGGCCAAGATATTCCGTTATTGTACGGTGGAAGTGTCAACCTGGAAAACTTTCTAGAATACATAGATCATAAAGATGTTAACGGTCTATTTGTAGGAAGAACCGCATGGAATATGGAGTCATTTACAATTCTTCTCCACCAGCTTGAAAAGCATTTATATAATTAATAAAGGATACTCTAAGTGAGTATCCTTTTCGCATCTTATAGAACTTTAATATTTTGTTTGGTTAACTCTTTTAGGAAGCTGGCATCCAACTCCTGATCACAAATGATGGCATCAACCTGGTCACAGGTTGCAAAGGTCGCGATGGAGCTTGTTTCCATTTTTGAATGGTCTAATAATGCGACTATTTTGTCTGCCTTATTAGCCATAACCCTTTTTAATTCTACTTCGTATACGTTAAAGTCTGTCAGTCCCTCTTCGATCGAAAAACCTCTAGCTGATGTAAACATGGTGTCAATGTTGATTTTATTTAAAACATTCGTACCTAATAAGCCTTCAAGCGCCATTGAGCCCATTCTTGCCATGCCGCCAACTAAAATAACATTTACTCCGGGATTTTCCTTCAATTCAACTGCCGCAGAGATTCCATTTGTCACAACTGTGATATTTAGCGTAGATTCCCTTATTAATCTAGCTAATGCAAGGGCTGTCGTACTAGCATCTAATAAGATACAATCCTTTTGGTGGATAAGATTAATTGCTTTTTGTGCAATGATGTTTTTGGAATCAGGATTTTTCTTCTCACGTTCGGAAAAGCTCACCTTTGCAGATGATAGATCCTCATTTAAAACAGCTCCCCCGTGTGTACGGGTCAACAGACCTTCTTCCTCCAACAAATTTAGATCGGTTCTTAAGGTAGCTTCGGAAACGTTTACATCCCTTGCCAAATCCTTAACTGTTACTCGTTTTTTTTCCTCGAGTATATTTAATATTAATTGTCTTCTTTCAGTCGCAAATAATTTATTCATGATTACCCCTCATTTGAATGGAAATAAAAATAAAAAATAATTAAAAAGCAAAATAGTAAGGTTTCCTAAATAATATCATATTTAAAGTTTAATCAATATTTATATAGAAGGCAAGGGTTTTGTTTATTGAAAAAATGGTATTTAGGTAAAACACAAAACAAAAATAAACGAAAATAAATATTGAAAAAGGAAAGTAAATATAATAGAATAACAGTATAGTAATAATAATAAATGACTTCATGTGAGCAAACGAAAGGGGATTCGAAAGTGAAAATAGGAATTGGATGCGATAACAACGCTTTTGATTTAAAAGAAACCGTAAAAAGTTATGTTGAGGAATTAGGTCATGAGGTAGAGGACTATGGCTGCTTTTCAAAGGATTCGGTCGATTATCCAGATGTTGCTTTTAAGGTAGCTGCAGGTGTAAGTAATGGTGAGGTGACACGAGGAATTTTACTTTGTGGTACGGGAATAGGAATGAGTATTGCAGCGAATAAATATCCTGGAATTCGTGCTGCTCTTACGCACGATGTATATTCCGCAGAAAGAGCCCAATTAAGTAATGATGCGCAAATTATTACAATTGGTTCTCAAATTATCGGACCAGAGGCAACGAAAAAAGTTGTTGCTGCATACCTACATTCCCATTGGGCGGGTGGCTCTCAACGTAAAGTCGATAAAATTGTTGAGAAAGAGAAAGAATATTTCACAGAAATTAGTAAAGAAATCTCTACAAATTCTTGCAGCTAATCCGATTACGAAAAAATCTAGGCGAAAAGCTTTAATTAAGGAGTGATCTCCAATGAATCAATTAATCTATGATTTTTTACGTGTAACGGAATCTGCTGCAATTTCTTCATTGCCTTGGGTTGGAAGCGGAAACAAAATAGAAGCCGACAGAGCTGCAACGAATTCCATGAGGGCTATGCTCAATCAACTTGAAATGGCCGGAGTTGTGGTAATTGGTGAAGGGGAAATTGACGAAGCACCAATGCTCTATATTGGAGAAAAAGTGGGAACCGGTACAGGAAAAAGGGTTGATATCGCAGTAGATCCGATCGATGGAACAACCTCCACGTCAAAGGGTCAAAATGATGCCATTGCCGTTATTGCTGCTGCTCCAAAGGGTACCTTACTACATGCTCCCGATATGTACATGGAAAAAATCGCAACAGGACCGAAGGCAGCGGGAAAAATAAATATTACTGCAACTCTTGAGGAAAACTTGTATGCGGTTGCAAAAGCGTCAGGAAAAAAGGTACATGAGTTAACCGTCATTATTCAGGACCGTGACAGACACAAAGATTGGATTGAGACTGTACGGGGAGTAGGCGCAAAAACGTATTTATTTAAAGATGGGGATGTCATTCCAGCGATTTCGACTTGTATTGATTCTATGCAAATTGATTTATTTGTTGGTATAGGAGGGGCTCCTGAGGGCGTTCTTGCGGCGGTTGGTATAAAAGGTTTAGGTGGAGACATGCAAGCACGCCTTCTTCCTAGAACGGACGAAGAAATTATAAGATGCAAAAGTATGGGGATTGATGATGTAAATAAAGCATTGACACTCGACCAATTAGTGACAAACAATGATTGCGCATTTGTAGCAACAGGAATTACAAGTAATATGTTGTTAAATGGAATTAAACGAGATCAAAACAAATTAACAACCCACTCGATGATGATAAATGGAAACGATCGAAATTTACGATTTACTAAAACAGTACACATTGTAAACAAGGACTTAGTACCATCTAAATTATAGAATAAACAGGACGAACGGAAAATCCGGGACCACTAAATTAGTGGTCCCTTTCCCTTACATCTTAGAATTGCACGATAGCCGAGCGGAAATGCGCTTTATTTTTGATTATTGCGCGATAGCCCACTGTAATTGCGCTTTATTTTTAATCATTGCGCGATAGTCAGCGGAGAAGCTGGCTTCTTTTTTATAAAAAAAGTAAAACCCTTTCACATATAAGTAAAAAAAGTTCATTGATCCAACAAAAATTAAACAATACGCTGAAAGTGGGAATTGTGGAATGGGTGCGTCTTACTTTTTCTCATTTCCGTATAGATAGTGATCATGATTTACCGACAAATCCCTAGGGGTGTAAACTGCATCTTTCTGCGCTTCATCTGCCATTTCTAGTAAGGGATTTTTTTTCTTTAAGTTTTCTGCTGCATTCTTCATTGGGCCATCCACATAAACCACCTCCTTCACACCAATTCTACCATAGGATGCAGTGATAAATTAGACCTATAATATTTTATATATCATAGTTTTAACCGGACTGTCCGTTGTGACGGTCTTTTATTATGCTGTCAACCCTGTGAATGAGAATAGGTGAACTTGTAAAATCTACAACTAAGAAGGAACAAGCATTTAATTTACAGGGGGTTACAAAATGAAGAAACAAATTTTTCTTATTTCGATATTACTTACATTTGCCTTTATCCTAGCAGGATGCGGTGGAACAGATCAAGAAAACAATGCAGGTAATAAAGCAAATAATAATCAGACAGGAGCTTTATTCGATGAAATCAAGGACAAGGGCGTTTTAACTGTTGGAACAGAAGGTACGTATGCACCTTATACCTTCCACAATGAAGAGGATAAATTAACAGGCTATGATGTGGAAGTAATTAAAGAAGTCGCCAAACGTATGGACCTTAAAGTGGAATTCATGGAAACACAATGGGATTCCATGTTTGCTGGTCTCAATTCAAAACGATTTGATTTAATTGCAAATCAAGTGGGGATTAATGAGGACCGTCTAGCCAATTATGAGTTCTCTGAGCCGTATACATACTCCTCGGCTGTCCTAGTCGTACCAAAGGATAATAGTGACATTACAACATTTGAAGACTTAAAAGATAAAAAAGCTGCACAATCCTTGACGAGTAATTACGGTGCGATCGCCCAAGAAAATGGTGCCGAAATTGTAGGTGTAGAGGGTCTTGCACAGTCGATTGAACTGATTAAGCAAGGACGTGCAGAAGCTACCGTTAATGATAAGCTTGCGGTTCTTGATTATATAAAATCGAAGGGCGATACGAGTATCAAAATTGCAGCTAGTTCAGATGACGTATCAGAGATGGCGTTTACTTTTAATAAAGGGAATGAGGATTTGGTAAAGGCAATTAATGAACAATTGGCTGCAATGAGGGATGATGGGACCTTAGCAAAAATCTCTCAAGAATGGTTTGGTGAAGATGTTTCTACAAAATAGCCTTCTGTTAACGATTACTGCAAATATGGAGGGATGGGAGTTATTTATGAACTCCATTCCTCCCATGGTTTCGGGAGCAATTCAATATACCATTCCACTCACACTTATTGCTTTTATTGGCGGACTTATCCTTGCGTTGCTAACCGCGATGATGAGATTGTCAAAATCACGACTCATTCAGGCGCCAGCTATTATTTATGTTTCCGCGATTCGAGGAACGCCATTGCTTGTGCAATTATTTATTATTTTCTACGGCTTACCCAATCTCGGGGTGAATATTGATCCTTTCCCTAGTGCGGCTATTGCTTTTATTTTAAATGTCGGCGCCTATGCTTCTGAAATTATTCGTGCGTCTATATTATCGATTCCAAAGGGGCAATGGGAAGCCGCATTTACCATTGGGATGACAAGATGGACGGCATTAAGGCGGATCATTCTTCCACAAGCTGCAAGGGTTTCTGTACCTCCGTTGTCCAATTCATTTATCAGTCTTGTAAAAGATACATCCCTTGCTTCACTGGTATTGGTTGCTGAGTTATTCCGAAAGGCACAGGAGATTGCGGCAAGGACATATGATTTCCTTCTATTATATATTGAAGCCGCTTTAATCTATTGGGTCATTTGTTTCTTTTTATCTCTTGTTCAGGCAGCATTGGAACGAAAACTGAATCGATATGTGGCAAGGTAAAGAGGTGAGGGTATGTTTTTATCCGTTAAAGGTTTAGCGAAATCTTTTGGTGAAAATGAAGTGTTAAAAAACATTGATATCGATGTTGGAAAAGGGGAAGTCGTCTCCATTATTGGTCCATCCGGTTCCGGGAAAACAACAATGCTTCGCTGTTTTAATGGACTGGAACAACCGGATAAAGGACTATTTCAGTTCGAAGATGGATTTTCACTTAATTTTTCAGAGAAAATAGGTAAAAAGTACATTACTAGGTTATGTAGAAGATCCGGAATGGTTTTTCAATCCTATAACCTTTTTCCTCATAAAACAGCCCTTCAAAATGTAATGGAGGGACCAGTGATTGTTCAAAAACGAAATAAAACCGAAGCAAAAAATGAAGCAGAAGAACTGCTAGAAAAAGTCGGGTTGAAGGAGAAAATGGATTTATATCCTCACCAGCTTTCAGGAGGACAGCAGCAGCGGGTAGGTATTGCAAGAGCATTAGCGCTGAAACCTGAATTGCTCTTATTCGATGAACCAACTTCCGCATTAGACCCTGAACTAATTGGTGAAGTTTTAAAGGTAATGAAGGATTTAGCCAATGAAAACTGGACGATGATCATCGTGACTCATGAAATTCAATTTGCGGGTGAAGTCTCTAATAAAGTTCTGTTTATGGATGGAGGGTACATCGTCGAGCAGGGAAATCCTGATGAAGTACTGAAAAATCCGAAAGAAGAGCGGACGAAACAATTTTTACAAAGAATTCTGAACCCCACATAAAAATGTGAGTATAAAGTCTATCTATTATTGGGAAATTAACATAGTAATGCTTTTCTTAACTACAGAGGTGGTGTTAAGTATGGGCTTTTTAGACAAGTTGTTTGGAAAAAATACAGCAACGGAGGAAACAAAAATGACTGAAGAAAAATTAAACATTGGGATTATTTTAGGAAGTACCCGTGAAGGACGCGTCAGCCCGCAGGTTGGCGAATGGGTGAAAGGTATTGCCGACCAACATGGAAATGCAAATTACGAGATTGTGGATATAAAGGACTATGACCTGCCATTTTTAGGAGTAGCAGATGCACCAGGAATCGCAAAATGGAATGAGAAGCTAGCTAATCTGGATGGGTTTGTTTTTATAGTACAAGAATACAATCACAGTATGTCAGCATCTTTAAAAAATGCATTTGACCTAGCACGTGATGCTTGGAATAACAAATCAGCTGGAATCGTAAGCTATGGGTCAACTGGTGGTGCACGTGCCGCAGAACATGTACGTGGAGTTTGTGGAGAATTAATGATAGCTGATGTTCGCACACATCCAACATTATCTCTATTCACAGACTTTGAAAACGGTACAGATTTTAAACCACAGGCTATACACCTTGATAATGTTAAAATGATGTTAGACCAAGTAGTGACTTGGGGTAAGGCTTTGAAGACAGTGAGATAAACAATGAAAAGAAAGCAAAAGCGTTAAGCTTGCTTTCTTTTTTTACGCATTCTTTTTTCCATTTTAATCTGAATCAAAGTATAATCAAATTGAACTAAACAAAATGGAGGACCATCCATGGAATACAAAAAAATCAAACCGAAAAAAATTTATGAAGAGGTTGCCGATACATTACAGGAAGCTATTAGTTCAGGGAAGTTAAAACCTGGAACAAAGCTTGAATCCGTTCAACAGCTTGCGGAAAACTTTCAGGTCGGACGTTCCGCAATCCGCGAAGCATTAACTGCGCTAAAAGCTATGGGCCTAATTGAAATGCGTCAAGGAGAAGGAACGTATGTAAAGGAATTCGAAGCAGAAGATCTCAATTTTCAAATCGCAAAAGCTATGTTGATGAATCAACAGGATGTCAAGCATCTTCTAGAAGTACGAAAAATTATTGAAACCGGGGCAGCCGCAACTGCAGCAAAAAAGCACAATTCTGATAATCTCTTAAAGATGGAAGCGGCATTGAATGGCATGAAAGGAGCACTAGGAAATGAAGAGTTAGGTGAAACCTCAGACCTCCAGTTTCATCTTGCTATTTCAGAAGCTACTCAAAATCCAATGTTAACGAAATTGTTATTGCAAGTGTCCGACCTTATGCAGGAAACGATGAAGGAAACAAGAAGAATCACCTTATTTTCGAAAGAAAAGTCGACAGAGCGATTATACAATGAACATCTTGCAATCTATGAAGCAATTGTAGCGGGAAATGAAGAAGCAGCAAGAAGTGCATTGCTATTACATCTTAACAATGTTGAGGAAACATTAGAGACCTTTTTTGAAGAAACTCAAAAATAACCTTCCATAACATGAAAAAAAGTAGTAACATTGATTTTAATGATAATGTCATCAGATGACCTGTTCATTCGTTTTACTTAAGGGGGAAAACCAAAATGAAAGTCACTTTATTTGCTACCTGTCTTGTTGACATGTTTCAAACAAATGTGGGGAAAGCAACGGTTGAGCTATTAGAGCATCTTGGCTGCGAAGTGGAGTTTCCGCGAGATCAGGTTTGCTGCGGACAGCCTGCGTATAATAGTGGATATGTAGAAGAAACGAAAAAAGCAATGAAAAAAATGATAGAAACCTTTGAAAATGCGGAGTACATTGTATGTCCATCAGGATCCTGTGCAAATATGTTCCACGAATACAAGGATATTTTTAAAGGAGATCCTGTATGGGAACCAAAAGCAATCGAACTTGCAAAGAAAACATACGAACTCACTCAATTCATTGTTGAAGTTTTAGGCATTACAGATGTTGGTTCAACTTTCAAAGGAAAGGTAACCTTTCATACATCCTGTCATATGACGCGACTTTTAGGAGTAAAGGAACCACCTATTAAACTTTTAAAAAATATTGACGGTGTTGAATATGTTGAGCTTCCAGGTAAGGAGAATTGCTGTGGCTTCGGTGGAACCTTCTCTGTAAAAATGGGGCAAATCTCAGAAAAAATGGTGGATGAAAAAGTACAATGTGTTGAAACGACAGAAGCCGACTATCTTATTGGAGCAGACGGGGGCTGCCTCATGAATATTGGCGGAAGAATTAACAGACAAGGTAAACCAATAGAAGTCTTACATATCGCAGAAGTATTAAACTATCGAAACTAGAGGAGGGGAGAAATAGTGGCACTAAAAACAAGCAACGAAAAGTTTAAGTCACGTGTCGAGAAGGAAGTTCAAAACACCTTCATGAGAGGTGCGGTATCAAAAGCCCAGGAGACCATTCAAGGTAGAAAGCAAACGGTTACAGATGAATTGGGGAACTGGGAGGAATGGCGCAACCATGGGGAGGAAATCCGTCAGCATGTCCTCGAAAATTTAGATTATTACCTTTATCAATTAAGTGAACAGGTTTCAAACCGAGGCGGACATGTATTCTTTGCTCAAACAGCAGAAGAAGCTAGTACATACATCAGTGATCTTGCGAAAAAGAAAGAAGCGAAAAATATTGTTAAAGCAAAATCAATGGTGACGGAAGAAATTAGCTTAAATCAAAAGCTTGAGGAAGCGGGTTGCCGAGTCATTGAAACAGACCTTGGTGAATACATCCTGCAAATGGATGATCAAGATCCACCATCCCATATCGTTGTACCGGCTTTGCATAAAAACAAAGAACAAATTCGCGATGTATTTGCGAACAAAATGGACTATAAGAATTCGGAAAAACCTGAAGAACTTGCTTTATTTGCAAGAGAATCATTGCGCCAAGAGTTTTTACAAGCAGATATGGGGATTACGGGATGTAACTTTGCAGTTGCAGAAACTGGTTCGATTACTCTCGTAACAAACGAAGGGAATGCCGATCTTGTCGCTGCCCTTCCAAAAACACAGGTTGTTGTAATGGGGATGGAGCGCCTAGTTCCTACCTTTGAAGAAATGGAAGTACTTGTTGGAATGTTAACAAGAAGTGCTGTCGGTCAAAAATTAACCAGTTATATCACAACATTAACAGGTCCCCGCGAAGAAGGCGATGTCGATGGACCAGAAGATTTTCATCTTGTGATTGTAGACAATGGACGTTCAAATATTCTAGGAACGGAATTCCAATCCGTTTTACAATGTATTCGTTGTGCGGCTTGTATTAATGTTTGCCCTGTTTATCGTCATGTTGGCGGTCATTCCTATGGATCAATTTATCCAGGTCCAATTGGAGTTGTATTAACGCCTTTGCTCGGAGGCTATGATGATCACAAGGAATTACCATATGCATCAACCCTCTGTGGCGCTTGTACAGATGCTTGTCCAGTAAAGATCCCACTTCATCAATTGATTCATAAACATCGTGAGGTTATTGTGGAGCGGGAAGGACGTGCACCTGTTTCTGAAAAACTATTAATGAAGGCATTTGGTTTTGGAGCTTCTTCACCATCACTTTACCAAATGGGGTCAAAACTCGCACCAATGTTAACGAAGCCAATTACTCATGGTGACAAAATTACAAAGGGAGTCGGCATGCTAAAGGAATGGACCGATGTACGCGACTTCCCTGCACCTAACAAAGAAAGATTTAGAGATTGGTTTTACAACCGAGAAAAAGGAGGCGAAGAGTAATGAAGGGAACCATCCAAAAACGAGACGCCTTCCTCGACCAAATTGCGAAACAGCTTGGTCGTGAGAGAAAAACAACCTTAACACCACCTGTGTGGAAGCATAACCCACAGGTAGAAGTGTTAAAGGATGCAACCGTTGATGAGTTAGTCGAAGTATTAAAACTTCAATGCACAAAAATCCATACGGAACTCATCATGACGTCAAAATCAAAACTTTCGGAAGACCTAGAAAAGAAAATCAAAGAATTCGGAAGTGGCCCAATCGTCACCTGGAAGGACGAACGCTTCGAACAATTTGGGCTTCAGCCATTATTAAAGGAAAAACTACCTTTTGAGCAGGAGGAAGTATTTGAATGGAATCCTGAAATAGGAAAAGAAAACATCACAAAGGCAGAACAAGCCAATATTGGAATTACGATCAGCGAAATCACATTAGCAGAATCTGGTACAGTTGTGCTATACAGTGGTCCGAATCGTGGAAGAACCATCAGCTTCTTGCCAACTCACTCAATCGTAATCGTCCCGAAAAGCACGATTGTCCCACGGATGACCCAAGCGGCCAAACTCCTCCGCGAAAAAGTCAAAAAAGGAGAGCAGATTCCTTCTGCCATTAACTTTATCACAGGACCAAGTAACTCTGCTGATATTGAGATGAATTTGGTTGTGGGGGTTCATGGACCGGTTAAAGCGACTTATATTTTAGTGGAAGATTTATAAAAAATATTGGTTTGTATTAACATTGCGTTTAAAATTGTTGGTAATAAAATAAAAAGTGCTACTTCTTTATATGAAGTGGCACTTTTTTAAGTGAAAAAGCAGAAATAAATTTAAATATTTAGATTTACTTATGTGACTAATTATAATATACTATTGTTAAAGTATAACATCTTAGGTTAAAAAATAACATGTATATAATTACTTAATGTTAGGGGGGATGTAAGTTGAAGAGTCATGCTTCATCTGAACAGGGAGAAAAGTTACAGGCATCAGAGCGACAAAAAGAAATATTGAATATCCTATCTAGTGGTAATGAAGTAAAGTTTAACGAATTGAGTAAAATATTCGGTGTAACAGAGATGACAATTAGACGAGATATCGAAAAAATGGAAAATAGTGGACTTGTAAGAAGAACTTTTGGTGGGGCTATAATTTCACATATTAAGGATTTAACCTTAAAAGATAGGTCCAATCTTATGATTGAAGAAAAAATGAAAATTGGAAAGATAGCAGCATCCTTAATCAAAGAAGGGGAGGCCGTTTTTATCGATTCAGGCACAACAACTGTCCAAATTGCACGATATCTTACTCCGAAATCGGTTAATACAGTTGTAACAAATTCCCCGCAAATTGCACTAGAGCTCCAAGAAAAGAGTATTTCTACAATCCTTTTAGGAGGTCAACTACTAGAGAGTTCTATTTCCTTAGTAGGCCCTATAGCAGAGGAGAACTTAAGAAATATGGCATTTGACCGTGCTTTTATTGGTGCTACGGGTTTTAGTGTAAATGCTGGATTAAGTAATTCAAATGTTTTTGAAATTCAAATAAAAAAAATAGCTATTCAACAATCTAAAGAGGTAAATGTTGTTATTGATTCAAGTAAATTCGGTGTTGAATCTTTTGCATCCTTTGTATCGTTAGATGGAATCGATCGTTTAATTACTGGAAACCAACCTAATAATGAGATTTTACAATTGTGTAATAATATAGGTGTCGATATCTTAGTGCCGTAAAAAAAGAGGAAGAAGGAATTTATGTGAAATGTCCTTCTTTTTCTATATTCAAAAAATTTAAATAAATATATAGACATTTTATTAAATGCTTTGTATAATTTGTGTTATAAAATAATAATAAATGTTATGAATTAACATAATATAATATTGGGTTAACAATGGATTTTTTACATTTTAATTACCTACAAAAACTTCTACTTGTGTTTATCAGTCCTCTTATGAATTTTCATAAAGCTTTATGATTTTCCTCAATGTATTTATCTTAAATATTAAAACGACCTCAAGAGTATAGTAATTTTATGATTTCTAGATTGAAAAATTAATAAATGGAGGGATATAAATGAAAGCGCTTGTATATTTTGGTCCCGGTGATGTAAGAGTTGTTGAACGCGAGATTCCTAAAGTAAAAGATGGAGAGGTTCTTATAAAAGTAGCTACGGCTGGACTTTGTGGAACAGATCGACATATTGCTGATGGAAGTTATCAAGCTACCAAAAATATTGTCTTGGGACATGAATTAGCTGGAACTATTACAGAAGTTGGTGAAGGTGTTTCACATTTACAAATAGGAATGCAGGTTTGTGTAGATCCAAATCTTTCTTGTCACAGCTGTGAGCAATGCCGAGCAGGTAGACCAAATATGTGTATAAATGCTCAAGCGGTAGGTGTTACACGTGATGGAGGTTTAGCATCATATGTTTCTGTGCCATCTGAATTAGTATCACCTCTTCCTGATGGGCTTTCTCCACTTCATGCAATTTTGGGTGAACCTTTATCCTGTGTTGTTCATGCATTAGATCGCGCTAATCCACAAGCTGGAGATAAAACTGCAGTTTGGGGACTTGGTACAGCAGGGATCATGATGATTCAATGTCTTAAGGCAATGGGCCAAAGTACAATTATTGGAATTAGCCATCATGAAGACCATCGACAACTTGCTTTAAAAGCAGGGGCGACAATGGTTATGTCACAAGAAGAAGCAATGAATAATTTAGAAGTTGATCTAGCAATCGAGGCATCCGGTTCCCCAACTGCTTTTTTACCAGCATTTAATGCATTAGCTAAGGGGGGGAAATTACTTTTGTATGGAGTAATGAACCCTGAGGATACTGTGACAATAAAACCAGAAGCAATGTTTAGAAAAGAATTACAAATAATAGCAAGCTATGTTGGGCCGAACACATTAGATCGCTCACTCGCCCTATTAAATACAAGGATGGTTAATCCGGATTTGCTATTAGGAGATAGATTAACACTTGAAGAAGCCCAACAATGGGTATTTAAAGAAGGGGCAAGAAGAAAGGCAAAAGCTCATGTAGTATTTGAGTAGTTTACTAGGGTTATAAGTTCTTAATAAACTTATAGGGAGGACATACATATATGATGATGAAAGCTTTAGTAATGGAAGAACCTAAAAAAGCAGTGATAAAAGAAGTTCCATATCCAAAACCAGGAAAAAATGAGATTACAGTTAAAGTGAAGGCTTGTGGGATATGTGGGACGGATATTCATATTTATAATGGAACGTTTATGCCAAACTATCCCCTAATACCCGGACATGAATTTTCGGGTGTAGTTCATGAAATAGGAGAAGGGGTAACTCAGTTTAATATAGGTGACAGAGTAGCAGTGGACCCCTCATTGTTCTGTGGTAAATGCGACTACTGTCTAAGTGGTAGAGGGAATCATTGCGTTGAGTGGAAAGCTACTGGAGATACGGAAAATGGTGCAATGGCGGAATATGTACGGGTTCCGGAAAATACGGTATTTCGGATGCCTAATGAAATGCCATATTCAGAGGGAGCGTTTATTGAACCGGTTGCATGTGTAGTACATGGAATGAATCAATTAGACTTGAAAGTTGGTCAAAGTGTTCTTTTATTTGGGGCAGGAAGTATGGGTCAACTTTTAATTCAAGCTTTAACACATGCGGGTGCTGGAGAATTAGCTGTGGTAGATGTTGCGCAAAATAAATTGGATCTTGCAAGAAAAAATGGTGCAACACACACTTATTTAACTAAAGATGTACCAACTCAATTGGCTAATAGAAATAAACACAACGGATTTGATATAGTAGTTGACGCCACCGGAATACCTTCTGTAATAGAGTCGGAATATCAATATTTAGCACCAAAGGGTACCCATCTACAGTTCGGTGTTGCCCCAGAAGGTACGACTATACAAATAAGCCCTTTTGATATTTACCATATGGATTGGAAATTGGTTGGATCAATGGCGGTAAACCATACTTTTAAAGCTGCTATGAATTGGATGGCAGCAAAACGCTTTAATACAGAACAATTAATATCAGAGGTTATTAAATTGGATGAAGTTCCTGAATTCTTTGCTAAAGGAAAAGCTCCCGATATTATGAAAGTTCAAATAAGCTTCGATTAAGCGCTTTAAAAAAGTGTAGACGTTTTCAACCAAACCTAAGTATTTATTATAAAAGGAGATTTTGGTGTTACTTCTTAAATTAAATAAACAAAATGGAGGTTTTATCAATGAAAATAGGAGCTCATGCTTTTGTAGTAAGTACTACTTGGAACAAGGATACACTTTGGGTAATTGATAAGTTTAAGGAATTAGGATTAGATTTCATCGAAATACCTCTTATGAACTTAAAGGAGACTGACCCAGCTGCGATAAAAAAACGTCTTGATGAGGTTGGAATCGATGTTTGTACATCAACAGTCCTTACGGCGGAGACTGATCTTACTAGTAAGGATCCAGAGGTATTGAAAAATGGTATTCAATATTTAAAAGACTGTATTGATGTTACATATCAAATCGGTTCAAAAAGTTTGTCGGGTGTGATTTTCTCTCAACATGCTAATCCGTTCCCGGAAAAACCAGATCAAAGGATTTGGGAACAAGTTGCTAACGGTCTTCGAGAAGTGGCACAATATGCCCAAAAATTTGGAATAAGAATCGGTATAGAACCAGTAACTCGGTTTGAAAGTAGTTTAATTAACACTTGTGAACAAGCGGTTGAATTAATCAGACTAATTGGGGAGACGAATGTAGGGATTCACTTAGATACATTCCATATGAATGTAGAGGAAAAATCATTTTATGAAGCAACTAAACTAGCTGGTGATGATCTATTACTCTACCATCTATGCGAAAATGATCGTGGAATTCCAGGATCTGGCCACATTAATTGGGATGATATTTTTAAAGCATTAGCAGAGATAAATTATAAAGGGTGGGTTTCACTAGAATCATTCTGTGATTATTCACCAGATATTCGAACGTTTATTTGGAGAAAACTTGCCCCAAATGAGGAAACAAACATAAACCAAAGTGTTGAATTTATAAAAAAAATGCAAGAGAAATACGGTTTTATTACAAATCAAAAACAAAATGCATAATTAATAGTTTAAAAATAATATATTGGAGGAATAGTTGATGTCTGTTCAAGCAAGATTTAACCGTCTATTTGCAGCTGATGGAAAATGTTTTGATGTGGCTATTGATCATGGTTTTTTTAACGAAGTTTCATTTTTGTCTGGTATTCGAAATATGAAAGAAGCAATCGAAAAAATTGTAAATGCAAATCCCGATGCTATTCAATTGGGTCCTGGTCAGGCTAAATTACTTCAGGAGATTCCTGGAAAGGATAAACCATCACTAGTATTACGGACTGATGTTGCGAACGTTTATGGCAATAAGTTGCCTTCACATTTATTCAGTCAACTAATTGACAGGCCAGTGGAACAAGCACTCGCATTAGATGCTTCATGCGTAGTAGTAAATTTATTTATGATTCCTAACCATCCTGAAGTACATCATCAATGTTTAATCAATGTAACAAAGCTTAAACCAGAATGTGAAAAATATGGAATGCCATTAATGGTAGAACCTCTTGTAATGCTTCCAAATGAAAAGCAAGGGGGATATATGGTAGATGGCGATATTGATAAAATAGTTCCTTTAGTCCGTCAAGCAGTAGAGTTAGGTGCAGATATTATTAAAGCAGACCCATGTGACGATATCGATGAATATCACAAGGTTATTGAGGTAGCCTCAGGTAAGCCGGTACTTACAAGGGGAGGCGGAAAAGCACCTGACCGAGAAATTTTACAACGCACCTATGACTTAATGCAACAGGGGGCAAAGGGTATTGTTTACGGTAGAAATGTTGTTCAACATGCTACCCCAGACCTTATGACACAAGCTTTTATGTCAATCGTTCATGATAATGCTTCTGTCGAGGAGGCAATGACAATTTTAAATGGAGAATTAGTACTATGAACAGAAACATTATTAGATTTGGTGTAATTGGTTGTGGATTAATGGGTAAAGAGTTTGCGAGTGCAGCAGCAAGATGGTGTCATCTTCAGGGTGTGAATTTTGAACCTCGCATAATAGCAGTTTGTGATACAAACGTGGAGGCAGTTAAATGGTTTGAAAGACATGTTCCTAGCGTATTGAAATCTACTTCTAATTACCGTGAACTTCTTGAAGATCCAGAAATTGATGCAATCTATTGTGCTGTTCCACATAACCTACATGCAGATATTTATATAGATATTATAAGGTCTGGCAAACATTTATTAGGTGAAAAACCATTTGGAATCGATAGAGAAGCAAATTCAAGAATTATGAAAGAATTAGAGAATAACCCTGATGTGATTGTAAGATGTTCTTCAGAATTCCCGTTCTACCCAGGAGCGTTTCAACTTGGCCAATGGATTCGAGAGAATAAATTTGGAAAAATCATAGAGGTTGAAGCGGGCTTTTGGCATAGTAGTGATTTGAATCCTAATAAAGAAATTAATTGGAAGCGCCAAATTAAAACAAATGGTGAATATGGTTGTATGGGTGATCTAGGTTTGCACGTTCTTCACTTACCATTAAGATTTGGGTGGAAGCCCAAAAATGTTAGATCCCTATTATCAAAAGTTATAAAGGAGCGTCCAGATCGAAACGGAATTATGCAGTCTTGTGAGACCTGGGACAATGCAATTTTAGCTTGTGAAGTATATACTGATAAACAAGAATTTCCAATGGTATTGTCTATGAAGCGAATTGCTCCAGGACATGCAAATACATGGTATATAAAAGTAAATGGTACGGAGTTTTCAGCAGAGTTTAGTACTAATAATCCTAAAAAGCTTTCGTATTTACCATACACTCCTGGTAGCGAACAAGCATGGCATGTAGTCGATGTCCCAAATCAATCTGCTTACCCAACGATTACGGGTAACATTTTCGAATTTGGATTTAGTGATTCAATATTGCAAATGTGGGCATCTTTTTGTGATGAGATTGTTAATGGAACTGCAAATTTACCTCTACAATGCGCAACGCCATTTGAGGCAGAAGTTACTCATGAAATTTTTACTGCTGCATTAGCATCTAATCGTACAGGAAATACCGTTTCTATATCTAGGAGTGAGTCTATTGCAAAAACAGTTTGACGTTATTGTAGCAGGACATCTATGTCTAGATATTATTCCCAACCTAAAAACTAACCGACCTGAAAATCTGTTTCAACCAGGGCGGTTAGTAAATATTGGTCAGTCATTATTAACTACTGGAGGAGCTGTTTCGAATACAGGGATTGCACTTCAAAGATTAGGAATTCCAACCAGACTGATGGGTAAGGTCGGGGACGATAATTGGGGAGACATCATTCTAGATGTTTTTAGAAAACATGATAAATCGTTAGTAGAAGGTATGATTGTTAAAGAAGGAGAGTATAGCTCATATAGTATCGTTATTAGTCCCGAGAATTCAGACCGATTTTTTATGCACTATCCTGGTACGAATGATACTTTTAATGTGAATGATATAAACAAACATCAACTTGAAGGTGCAAAACTATTTCATTTTGGATACCCTCCTCTTATGAAAAACATGTATGAAAAGAATGGTGAACAATTAGTTCAAATTTTTAAGAATGTAAAAGAACAAGGGTTAACAACTTCTTTAGATTTGTCTAAACCAGACCCTAATTCAGCTGCAGGTAATGTTAATTGGAAAAGTATATTAACAGAAGTTTTACCGTTTGTTGATATTTTTTTACCAAGTATTGAAGAAGCTTTATATATGGTTAATCGAGAAAAGTTTGAACAACTAGCTAGTTTTGATGGAGAAGTATGTAAACAATTAAATGGATCACTATTATCTGAGCTATCTGACGAGTTATTAGGTATGGGGACAGCAATTGTTGTTTTAAAACTTGGTGATCAAGGACTTTATATAAAAACTACATCCGAAAAAACACGTTTAGAAAATCTTGGAAATTGTGACCTACACAATATTGAGAAATGGACTAATAGAGAGCTATTAATTCCTTGCTTTGAAGTAGGGGTCTCAGGTACAACTGGTGCCGGTGATTGCACAATTGCAGGATTTCTTTCAGGAATATTGAAAGGTTTAACAATAGAAGAATGTATAAAAATGGCTGTTGCTGTTGGTGCACATAATGTTGAAAGTATTGATGGAACGAGTGGCATTCCTAAATGGGAAAATGTTGTTAAGAGGGTTAATTCGGGATGGAAACACCAAAAGTCGGAATTATTGTTGGATAGCTGGAAGGAAATTAATGGATCATTATTTTTTGGACCCAATGATAGTTTATTGGAAAAAAATTTTATATGAAATATAGAATTCAAAAAAATATTGAATAGACTGTTTGTATTATACTCGTTGAAAGCGCAACCATTCGATAATTGGCTATCAAATGGAGTTCAAAACACAAGATGGAAAACTAAGAAACTAAAAACTTAAAGAACTAAAAAAATTACTTCATTGAATGTACATAATTAATTTTGGTCCATCGTCGAAAGACTTTGTGATAAAACAAATTAAAATTGGGGGTAAAAAAATGAAGAAATTTTTATCAGTTTTGATGCTACTTTCTTGTATTGTACTAGTATTTGCGGCATGCAGTAGCAGTAGTAACGGAAATAATAACAGCAGTAGTAGTGATTCTTCCGGCCAATCTTCAGGTAAATCTGAAAAAGATGAAAAGGATTGGACAATTGCACTAGTTCCTAAAGATAGTACGAATGCTTGGTTTGTTCGTATGGAAGAAGGCGTAAAGCAATATGCAAAAGATACTGGTATAAATGTATTCCAAAAAGGTCCTGCTAAAACCGACGCAGCAATGCAAGTGCAAGTAATTCAAGACCTTATTGCTCAAGGGGTTGATGCATTAGCAGTTGTTCCAGTAGATCCAGCAGCATTAGAACCTGTTCTGGGAGAAGCGATAGATAAAGGAATTGTTGTTGTAACACACGAAGGCTCGACTCAACAGAACACAATGTATGATATTGAAGCGTTTGATAACAAAGGTTATGGAGCATTTATTATGGATAATCTTGCTAAGGCTATGGGGGAAGAAGGTTTGTATACCACTATGGTTGGTCACGTAACAAATGCATCCCATAATGAATGGGCAGATGCAGCTGTTGCATGGCAAAAGCAGAAGTACCCTAATATGACATTACTTGAAAAAGAACCACGTGTAGAGTCAGAAGACAATCAAGAACGTTCATATGAAAGAGCAAAGGAGCTTTTGAAAAAGTATCCGGATTTAAAAGGAATCATGGGAACTGGGTCATATGACGGTCCAGGTATTGCAAAAGCATACGAGGAGCTTGGTTTAGTTGGCAAAAAATTCACAGCTGGAACTGGTATGCCCAATGAAGTAAAACAATATCTAAAAAATGACTCTATGAGTACAGCAACTCTATGGGATCCAAAAGATGCAGGGTATGCAATGCTTACATTGGCAACTAAAATTCTTCGAGGAGAGCAAATTGAAAATGGATTAGACCTAGGTGTTCCGGGTTATGACAAGATGCAATTTGTTGAGGGCTCAGATAAAGTATTATACGGTGAAGGTTGGATCGAGGTTAATAAAGATAACGTGGATTCGTTTGGGTTTTAAATTTTTCTAAAATAACGGCAAGGGGGACGAATCAAGTCTCCCTTGTATTAGTTGAAATTTCAGGCTTGAACCTAATCAGAGAAATTTAATATTAGAAAGCTGAAAGGACGAACTGAAATGACGGATTTCATTCTTAAAGTCGAAAATATCAAGAAGGCATTTGGAGGGGTAAAGGCTTTAAAAGGAGTAAATTTGGAAATAAAAAAAGGTGAGATTCATTGTCTTGCCGGAGAAAATGGTTGCGGAAAATCAACATTAATTAAAATTATTTCTGGATTCTATAAAGCCGATGAAGGTAGTCTTGAATTCAATGGTAGAAGGTTTTCAGAAATTACCCCAATGGATGCGATACTTCAAGGTGTACAGGTAATCTATCAGGACTTTTCAATATTTCCAAATTTAACGGTTATGGAAAATTTAGCTCTAAATATGGAGCTTATGAATAAACGAAAACTAGTAAATTATAAGCGGTTCCGAAAAATAGCTGAGGAAGCGGTAAGTAAAATAGATTTTAAGGTTGATCTTGATGAGGTCGTTGAAAATCTCTCGGTAGCAGATAAACAGTTAATTGCTATTTGTAGGGCTCTTTTAAATGATGCAAAACTAATTATTATGGATGAACCAACTACGTCATTAAATAAAAAAGAAGTTCAAGCTCTTTTTCAGGTAATAAAAAACCTTCAAAACCAGGGTATTGCAATCCTTTTTGTTTCTCATAAGCTTGACGAGGTATTTGAAATATCGGAAAGCTATACGATCATGCGAAGTGGTGAACGAATAAACACCGGGAAAACGATTGAGCTTGATAACATGAAATTTGCTTATTATATGACGGGAAGAGAATTCACACCAGAATATTATCAGCCAAAAAATATTAGTGATGAACCTGTTTTAGAAGTGAATAATTTATCTCTAACTCGTGCTTTTGAAGATGTCTCATTTGAATTAAAAAAAGGCGAAATATTGGGTATTACAGGTCTTCTTGGTTCAGGGCGTAACGAATTAGTTCAAACGTTATTTGGGATACACTCTCCTAAATTTGGGGAGATAAAGATTAATGGTAAACACGTAAAATTCAAAAATGTAAAAGATGCTATAAAAAGTGGAATAGGTTACGTTCCACCGGATAGACTGACAGAAGGTTTATTTTTAAGTCAGTCTATTACTAATAATATTGCGGTGTCCAAGCTGGACGAGCTTTCGTCCAAAATTGGTATTTTAAGAAATAAAGATATTGATTCTGAAATTGAGAAATGGATAAATGATCTTTCTGTTAGAACCAATAATGCTATTAGGCCTGTGCAGACACTTTCAGGTGGAAACCAACAAAAAGTTGTCCTTGCTAGATGGTTAGCAACTAATCTTTCAGTTCTAATTCTTAACGGACCTACAGTAGGAGTAGACATTGGATCAAAATATGATATTCATAATAGAATAAGAGAATTAGCCGAAAGAGGACTTGCCGTTATTATCATTTCAGATGATTTACCTGAAATACTACAAAACTGCAATCGAATATTAGTAATGAAGGAAGGAAAAGTTGCTCGAACTTTAAATGCTCTTGATACAAATGAAAAGCAGCTCGCTGAATTGTCAACTAGTATAAGTTAGACAGGGGTGTAAAATGATGAATCTCAAAAAAGTAACAAAAAAAACAGAATTCTATATTTTGATTACAATAATACTTTTAGTTGCTCTAGTTGAAATTCGGAGTGGTCAATTTCTTACAGGCAATAACCTGGTTGATCTTGTACGGTCAATGATTATTCCGGGAATGTTTGCAATTGGGTGCTATATGGTGTTGATTTCGGGTGGGATTGATGTTTCCTTCCCAGCATTAGCTTCACTATCGATGTATGCAACAACCCTTATATTCCTTCAAATGGATTACCAAGGTAGTGTTTGGTTAATTTATGCTATTGCAGGGATATTTGGATTATTGCTAGGTGCAATTAATGCGATATTAATAGCGAAATTCAAATTTCAAACACTTATTGTCACTCTAGGAACTACAAGTTTATTTACAGGAATCATGCTTGGGCCGTTGGCTGCGTCTCAGATTAATATACCCCAGCCTATGCTAGACCATGGAAAAGCGAAGTTATTTACAGCTAATAATGAACAGTTAGGTATTAGTTCAGACATGCCTATTACTGTATTGTTATTAATTGGTTTACTTTTAGTCGCATTTTTTATAATGAAATATACGATGCTTGGTCGAGGAATATATGCTGTCGGTGGGGACGAAATATCAGCTCAACGTGCTGGATTTAATGTATTTGCTATTCACTTTTTTGTTTACTGTTTTGTCGGGGTTCTTTCAGGTATAACTGGTGTTGCACAGGCATCTATGATGTTGACAGCTAAGCCAACGAGTATGCTAGGTATGGAACTTACTGTTATTGCTGCAGTAGTTTTAGGGGGAGCTAGATTGACCGGCGGTACGGGAACACTTACCGGAACAATGTTAGGGGTCATACTAATGACAATCATGTCAAACAGTTTAATCCTAATTGGTATTCCAACTTATTGGCAAAGAATCTTCACAGGAGCAATTATAATAATTGGAACAGGAATTTCAGCCTACCAGGTGATGAAGTCCAAAAAACGCGTAACAAATATTCAAAAAGAAGCGCAAGGAAGTGTTTAGTTTATGCCGAACCTAGTAAAGCAAAAGCAAACATTTAATATGTCTTTGAATGAGTTTATTAATAAGGATAAAAACCTATTTCGACTCTTCTTAATGATGGTTTTTGTTTTTGTTCTAATATCTGTACTTAAACCTGACCTATTTCTAAGAGGCGATAATTTTATTTCAATGGCAAAACAATTCCCTGAATATGGACTGTTAGCTATAGCAATTAGCGTAACCATGATTACAGGTGGAATAGATCTTTCAGTAGTCGCAATTGCAAACTTATCAGCAATTATTGCTGCAAAGTTTTTAATTGCCACCATACCACAAGGGGCTTCACAGATTTATTCTATTGAAATGATGATAGTTGCTGTAATTATTGCTGTTTTTGTTGGTATGTTAGCTGGCGCAATTAATGGAATACTGATCTCTAAATTTAGAATTTCAGCTATTTTAGCAACGTTAGGTACATACCAATTATTTTCCGGAATTGCAATTGTATTTACAGAAGGAAGATCAATAAGTGGACTACCAATTATTTATTCGAAAATAGGAAATTCTAATATTTTTGGTATTATACCACTTCCTCTAATTCTATTTGCCTTATTTGCAGTTATCACTGGATTTATTTTAAGTAAAACAAAGTTCGGATTACAATTATATTTATATGGTACAAACGAAAAGGCCTCTCATCTTTCGGGGCTAAGTAATACAAGGATTATTTTACGCACGTATATGATCTCTGGCGCACTATCTTCCATAGCAGGATTAATAATGATGGCACGTTCAAATTCAGTTAACGCTGATTATGGAGCGGAATATACCCTTCAATGTGTATTGATTGCCGTTCTTGGTGGGATTAATCCAAAAGGTGGGTCTGGTAATGTTCAGGGTGTTGTAGTTGCGGTAATTATTCTACAATTTTTATCATCAGGTCTAAATATGTTCCAAAATGTAAGTAATTTTTATCGGGATATCATTTGGGGAGGAGTTCTCATTCTAGTCTTGGTTTTTAATTACTATATTCATAAAAGAGAGCAAATTAGATTGTTAAAGCAACATTAAATAGAAAACGACCGAGGTTACTCATGTGAGTGACCTTTAACAGGGTTTGCTTTGAAAATAGTCATAGTATGGTAAATTCTTGAACAAGAACAATATAAATCTATCAAATATTATACGAGGAGTGAATTGTAGTGAAATTATTGTTTATCGGAGAATCATGGGTAGTTCATATGATACATACAAAAGGATATGATAGTTTTACTTCAACTAAATACGAGGAAGGGGCAACATATCTGTTGGAATGTTTAATGGAAGAAGGGATTGAGGTAACATATATGCCCTCTCATGAAATCCAATTTAAATTTCCACAAACTATTGATGAACTCCTTAAATATGATGGAGTAGTTATTAGTGATGTCGGAGCGAATACATTTTTGCTTCAAAATAAGACATTCTACCAAATGGAGATTTTACCAAATAGCCTAAAGTTAATTCGTGACTTTGTAAAACAAGGTGGTGGATTATTAATGATAGGTGGTTATTTATCATTTTCAGGAATTGAAGGTAAAGCAAATTACAAAAATTCACCATTAGCTGAAGTATTGCCAGTTGAATTATTAGATAACGATGATCGAGTTGAAGTTCCTGAAGGTTTTACGCCTATTCCATCACAAAAACACCCAATAATTGAAGAATTTGAAGAGTGGCCTCAACTACTCGGATATAATAAGTTAAAAGCAAAAGAGAATACTCTTGAGTTACTAAGGAATGATAATGACCCTATTCTCATACTTGGAAAGTATTTTGAAGGAAAAACAGCAGCCTTTGCTAGTGACTGCGCCCCTCATTGGGGGTCATTGGAGTTTTTAAACTGGGAAAATTATTCTAAGTTTTGGGTGAATTTAATACACTATTTAAAAAAATAAAAAGCACTATTTAATTAAATATTGTATTTATTATCTATGTATTTAAGAGATATCTAGATTAAGGGAGAGATATTGATGAAATCAACAAAAGATAAGCATGTGTTAGTAGGGGCAGATTTTGCAGGATTTCCATTAAAGGAAGTGGTTGTTGATTATTTAACAACCAAGGGGTGGAATGTAACAGATATCGGAGTTAAAACTGCGGATGAAGAGGATCCAGAAATGTTTCATAGGATCGGATTGAAGGTAGGAGCAAAAATTTCTGAAGGTGAATTTGAAAAGGCTTTATTATTTTGTGGCACAGGAATGGGAATTCATATCGCAGCAAGTAAATGTCCAGGAGTACACTCCGGAGTTGTGGAAAGTGTACCTGCTGCTTTACGCGCAGTTACTGGAAATGGAGTAAATGTTCTAGCAATGGGAGCATTTTATGTAGCCCCTCAGATGGGAAAAGATATTGCAGATGCTTTCTTAAACAATAATTTGGGAGATGGTTACGAATGGTGGCCAAATTTTTATGAGTTTCATAAACTCGCGTGTGATGAGTTAGAAGCATTTGATTATGAAGAATTTAAAAAGAATGGATTTGAAGTAAAAAAAATTGGTGAGGTCGATATTGCATTAATGGATAAACCAGATAATTGTGGTTGTTAATACAAATGACTTACTCACATATAACAATTTCGGATCAAGAATCTACCTATGATTAGGTAGGTTCTTTTTTTAGGTAGAAACAAATATAAACAAACACAAAAATTTTATATTCAAAAATAAACAAATATATATTATAATAAAACAAAAGTTAAAAAACGGAGGGATTCAAATGGTACAAAGTTATTGGGATTCAAATAAAGCATCACAGCTTGAAAAAGGCGTCGAGGAATTAGTATATCGTTCAAATTTAATCGGATCTGAACGTGCCGTATGTAATTGGGGCGGAGGAAATACATCCATGAAAACAATGGAGAAGGATTTCCGTGGCCGTGATGTTGAAGTTATGTGGGTAAAAGGAAGTGGTTCTGACCTTGCTTCAATGAAAGCGCATAATTTCACTGGGTTACGTTTAGTCGACATCCTTCCTTTAATCGAACGTGATGAAATGTCTGATAAGGATATGGTTGAGTACCTTTCACATTGTATGATTGACAGCAAACATCCAAGAGCATCAATTGAAACATTATTGCATGCGTTCCTACCATTCAAACATGTAGACCACACTCATCCGGACGCAATTATCAGCATTTGCTGTGCAGACAATGGGAAGCAAATTGCCGAAGAGATTTTTGGAAATCGTTTTGTTTGGGTTCCATATGTACGTCCAGGTTTCACACTTTCAAAAATGATTGCTGAAGGTGTAAAAAATAATCCAAATGCTGAACTCGTTTTAATGGAAAAGCATGGACTTGTAACATGGGGAGAAACTTCTGATGAAAGCTATGCAAAAACAATTGAAATCATTAACGAAGCAGAAAGCTATATCAGCGCTAAGGTGGATGAAGCATCTTTATTTGGCGGTCAAAAATATGAAGTTCTCTCTGAAGAAGAAGCAACTAGTATTCTAGCAAAAGTGATGCCAGTAATTCGTGGAGCTGTAAGTGAAGAAAAGAAAATGCTATTAACGTATGACCGTGGTGAGGATGTACTTCAATTTGTGAACAGCCACAATGCACCAGAGCTTTCACAAATCGGTGCGGCTTGTCCAGACCACCTTGTTCATACAAAAATGACACCACTTTATGTTGAATGGGATCCACAGACTAAAGATGTTGAAGACCTAATCTCTGCTATCAAAGAGGGAGTTGAAAGCTTTAAGGCTTCATATAAACAATACTTTGAGCGTAATAAAAACGAAGGCGATAAAATGAATGAGCCTGCACCAAGAGTAATCTTAATTCCTGGATTAGGAATGGTGAACACAGGTAAGGATGTTAACAACTCAAGAGTTAGTGGTGCACTATACCATCGTGCAATCGCAGTTATGAAGGGCTCTACTACTCTAGGAAACTTTGTTTCATTAAGTGAAAATGAATCCTATAACGTGGAGTACTGGCCATTAGAATTATATAAATTAACTCTTGCTCCAGCTGAAGCTGAATTTTCAAGAAAGGTAGCATTCATCACTGGTGGTGCTGGTGGTATTGGAAGCGAAACTGCTCGCCGCCTAGTATCTGAAGGTGCACATGTTGTTCTAGCTGACCTAAATCTTGAAGGTGCAGAAAAAGTGGCTGCAGAAATTAACGAAACATTTGGTGCAAATCGTGCACTTGCAGTAAAAATGGACGTAACAAAAGAAGAAATGGTTCAAGCAGCATTTGATCAAGCAGCACTACACTTTGGGGGTGTCGATACAATTGTTAACAATGCAGGTCTTGCAACATCAAGTCCAATTGATGAAACAACTCTTCAAGAGTGGAATCTAAACATGAATGTATTAGGAACTGGTTATTTCTTAGTTGCTCGTGAAGCCTTCAAGCAAATGAAGCAACAGGGTACTGGTGGAAACATGGTATTCGTTGGATCTAAAAACTCCGTATATGCAGGTAAAAATGCAGCTGCTTATAGCTCAGTAAAGGCACTAGAAACACATCTTGCACGTTGTATTGCTACAGAAGGTGGAGAATATGGCATTCGTGTCAACTCTGTTCTACCAGACGCTGTTCTTCAAGGATCAGCTATTTGGGGTTCAAGATGGCGTGTGGAACGTGCTGCAGCATACGGAATTCACCCAGATCAATTAGAAGAGCACTATCGAAAACGTACAACCTTATTAGTAAACATCTATCCAGCTGATATTGCGGAAGCAATTGCATTCTTCGCATCATCAAAATCAGACAAAACAACGGGTTGTATGTTAACTGTTGATGGGGGCGTACCAGCGGCATTTACAAGATAACAAAAAAGGGGGGCATTAGCCCCTTATGCTTTATAAAAACGATTAGTGCAGTGAACATTCATGCGGTATAGGTTGATAAGAAATTAGATGAAGTCCTCCATAATGCTATCAAACTAATTTAAGTGAAAATTTATTGTTTTAATAGCGCTGAGATTAGTATTTGAAGTATTACAAAAAATCATAAGTATTTTGAAAGGGATGAGAACATGTTAAAAGGAATTCCAAAAATTATTAGTCCAGACCTTATGAAGGTCTTGATGGAAATGGGGCACGGTGATGAAATTGTTTTAGCAGATGGAAATTTTCCGGCTGCTTCTTGTGCGTCAACATTAGTAAGATGTGATGGGCATAGTGTTTCCGAATTGTTAGAGGCCATTTTGAAGTTATTTCCATTAGATTCATATAGTGAAAAACCTGTTACATTAATGAAAGTTGTGGAAGGTGACCCCACCATTCCGTCTATTTGGGAGGACTTTAGTGAAACCATACAAAAGTATAATCAAAACCATAGTTCCTTTGAAATGGTAGAGCGATTTGAGTTTTATGAAAGATCGAAAGACGCCTATGCTATAGTTGCAACAGGTGAAAGTGCTCTTTATGCAAATATTATTCTTAAAAAAGGTGTAGTTGTTGATGAATGACTTACTAGTTGTTTATAAAATTAGATTCTATGAAAACTATTTAATCACAATATAAGATACCATAATATGCATTTATAGTAATAAATTGAATTTTTTTAAAAATTCCTTGATTATGTTCTGCTTTTAAATTAAAATCAAAATAAATAAAGGTATTTGAGTGTTTGTTTATGTCCGTTTTAGTTGTTGATTGAATTTTGTGTTTTGTAAGCGATTGCACTATAATAAGGAGCAGGTGGTATTATGGAGGATCTAATTCTTAAAATGCAGGGAATCAGTAAAGCTTTTCCTGGAGTACAAGCACTGTCGAATGTTAACTTTGAACTAAAAAGTGGTGAAGTTCATGCTCTTTTAGGAGAAAACGGTGCAGGAAAATCTACTCTAATGAAGATTTTAACGGGCATTTATCAAAAAGATGAAGGATCAATTATTTACAAAGGGGAAGAAATAACCGTCCCAGACACCAAGGCAGCACAAAATTTAGGCATTAGTATTATTCATCAGGAACTTAATTTAGCCCCGAACCTTACTGTGGCTCAAAATATTTATATAGGAAGGGAACCAAAAATAGGTTTTAATTTGTTCTTAGATGAAAAGAAGCTTAATAGTATGACCCAAAGTCTTTTTGATCGTTTACATATTGATTTAAACCCTCGTGATAAGGTTGAAAATTTATCGGTAGCCAGGCAACAAATGGTTGAAATTGCAAAGGCACTTTCATTTGATTCAAAAGTTTTAGTTATGGATGAGCCGACAGCAGCTTTAACTGATTCTGAAATTGACTCGTTATTTACAATGATTCGAAAACTGCGCAGTGACGGGGTAGGAATAATTTATATTTCACATCGAATGGAAGAATTGAAGAAAATCACAGACCGGGTAACGGTAATGAGAGATGGAACTTATATCGGAACTGTTCAAACAAAGGGTGTAAGCATTGACCTAATTATTTCGATGATGGTTGGAAGAGAAATCAATCAAAATCAAAAACCAGTAATACAAGAAGAAAACACAGAAAAAATCCTTGAAGTAAAAAACTTAAATAGAGGCTCAATGATTAAAGATGTGAGCTTTGAACTTCGAAAAGGTGAAATACTTGGTTTTGCAGGATTAATGGGTGCGGGAAGGACCGAAGTGGCTCGAGCAATATTTGGGGCAGACAAAATAGAATCAGGTGAAATTTTTATCAAAGGCCAAAAGGTTAAAATTAAAAGCCCGGTCGATGCTGTACAAAATGGTATTGGTTACCTTTCTGAAGATCGAAAACAATTTGGTTTAATGCTTGAAATGGATGTAAAAGCTAATGTTGCGATTGCATCAATGAAGGACTTTGTAAATATCGGATTTATGAATGGATCAAAAATTAGTGGTCAAGCGACTGAAATGATAGAACTATTAAGAATTAAAACACCATCAGAAAACCAAATAGTTAAAAACCTTTCTGGTGGAAATCAACAAAAGGTTGTAATTGGAAAGTGGTTAACAAGGGATTCTGAAATATTAATTTTTGATGAACCTACCCGTGGAATCGATATTGGCGCAAAGGATGAAATTTATAAACTACTAAATACATTAGCTGCACAAGGAAAATCAATCATTATGATTTCTTCTGAACTTCCAGAAATACTCAGAATGAGCCATAGGATTATGGTTATGTGTGAAGGAAGAATCACTGGGGAACTGATCAACGATGAAAATGTAAATCAAGAGATAATTATGAATCTCGCAACTAAGCGTGCCGTTAGCTAGATAAATGAATCAAGTTTTTTCTATAGAGGAGAGTGAAAATATGAGTTCACAAGTTGTCTTAAACGAAAAGAAAAATTTAAAATTAAAATCAAATGCAATTCAGCAGTTCCTAGCTTTTGCTAGTTTAATTGTTCTTGTAATCTTTTTTTCATTAGCATCGCCAAATTTCTTTCAATTTGAAAATATCATCGGAATATTGCTCTCAACTTCAGTAATAGGAATTCTAGCATTAGGCGCAACCTTCATCATTATTACAAGTGGCATTGATTTATCGGTTGGAACAGTTATGACATTATGTTCTGTCATGACAGGGGTCTTTATTTCAAGTATGGGGCTTCCCATTATTGTTGGAGTTATTGGGGGAATTTTAACCGGGGCGCTTGCGGGTTATATTGCTGGTTTAGTAATTGCAAAAATGGAGATTCCACCATTTATTGCTACACTTGCTATGATGATGATTGCCAAGGGTCTAGCTCTAGTAATATCTGGGGCTGCACCAATTTATTTCACTGAATATCCGGCGTTTACAAAGATTGCGATGGGAAACATAATTCCAGGAATTCCAAATGCAGTAATTATTTTCTTTTTAATGGCAATTATTGGAGCTATTCTTTTAAATAAGACTGTTATAGGAAGATATACATTTGCGATTGGAAGCAATGAGGAATCTACAAGACTATCAGGTGTTAATGTGAATAAGTGGAAAATCATTATTTATGTAATTGCGGGAATATTTACGGGAGTAGCCGGGCTAGTGATGGCCTCTCGCTTAAATTCAGCACAGCCTGCTTTAGGTCAGGGTTATGAATTGGAAGCGATCGCAGCTGTTGTAATTGGTGGTACCTCATTAAGTGGTGGAAAGGGAACCATTTTAGGAACTGTCATTGGAGCATTAATTATGAGTGTTCTTACGAACGGTCTTCGAATCTTATCTGTACCCCAAGAATGGCAGACAGTAGTAGTAGGAGCAGTAATCTTAGTCGCAGTCTATGCAGACGTCATGCGTAATAAAAAGTCAAAATAATTGGCTGGTATTAATCTCTTTTAAGAGAATAATATAAAAATTTATTAGGGGGAAAACCAAATGAAAAAACTAGCAGGAATTTTTCTAGGGGCGATGCTTACTTTATCACTAGCATTAACTGGCTGTTCATCAGACAAAACAGACTCAAACAGTAATTCTAATGAAGATGTAAAGAAAGATGGAAAACCTTACGTAGCAATTGTTTCAAAAGGGTTTCAGCATCAGTTTTGGCAAGCAGTAAAACAAGGTGCTGAACAAGCTGCAGAGGAGTTTGATGTAACAATCACTTTTGAAGGGCCTGAGAGTGAGTCCCAAGTAGACAAACAAATTGAAATGCTTCGTGCAGCTTTGGATAAAAAGCCAGACGCCATTGGGTTTGCAGCTTTAGATAGTCAAGTCGCCCTTCCGCTTTTAGATGAGGCTAAAGGAAATGATATTCCAGTAATTGCTTTTGACTCAGGTGTTGAAGGGGATGTACCTCTAGCAACTGCGGCAACTGATAGCATTGCAGCTGCTGCACTCGCTGCCGATAAAATGGCTGAACTAATTGGTGGAAAAGGTGAAATTGCGATTGTCGCTCATGATCAGGTAAGTAAAACAGGAATTGAACGTCGTGATGGTTTCAAAAATCAAATTGAAGAAAAATATCCTGATATTAAAATTGTCGATATTCAGTACGGTGGGGGAGACCATTTAAAATCCACTGATGCTGCCAAGGCAATCATGCAAGCACATCCAAACCTTAAGGGAATTTTCGGAACAAATGAAGGTTCAGCAATTGGTGTCGTTAATGCAGTATCAGAAATGAATAAAAAGGACGTAGTGATCATCGGATTTGACTCTGGAAAACAACAAATTGATGCAATTAAAAGTGGTTTAATGGCTGGAGCAATAACACAAAATCCGATTGGCATTGGTTATGAGACTGTAAAAGCAGCAGTGGATGCTCTCAATGGAAAAGAAGTTGAAAAGAACATTGATACTGGTTTCTTCTATTATGACAAATCGAATATTGATGACGAAGAAATTCAGGCTGTAATTTACGAATAAAAAAATGGAGGATGCTCTAATATAGGGTATCCTCCCAGTATAAACCTAATTATTATACATAAATGATTGTAATCTAGTTCAAATGTATTTTCACTATTAAAATTTTATATAAAACTAACATTGGGGTGAAAGAATTGTCGACTGCAATTAGTGATTTAAAACTTTATGCCGATAAAATTGTAAGAACAGGTCTAGTTGTGGGTGCGGGTGGAAATTTAAGCATGCGAGACGGAAGAATAATGTATATTTCCCCAAGCGGTTTTGATTTACAGGAAGTACAAGATAATCAATGGGTGCGTGTAGATATTGAGACAGGAGAGGTTTTGGATAATTTGAAGCCTTCTTCTGAAGTCTTAATGCATCTTGAATGTTATCGTAAGCGACCTGACATAACAGCAGTACTCCATGCTCATCCTAGTTATTCAGTAGGTGTATCTTCTACAGGACATAGTATTCCAAATCTTTTTCCGGATTTTCCCGCAATGATTCGAAACGTATCTTATCTTGAATATTTGATTCCAACAACAGAAGTTTTAGCAGATGCAGTTGCTGAAGTCATTCAGGAGACAGATGTTATCGTGATGAGAAACCATGGAGTGCTTACAGTTGGGAAAACAATGAAAGAAGCATACTTTTTTATGCAGATCATAGAAGAATCTGCAAAGGTGTATACAATTGCATCAACTGTTGGTGTACCAAGAATTTTAACTGAAGAGGAATGCCAAGCTTTAAGAAATCTATCGTCTGAAAAGTATAGATCAGAGCTATTGAAGGATTCAAAGTAAGTTGCAATAAAAAAGGGTGTGAGCAAATGAAGAGTGTATGGGCTTTTGATTTAGGTGCATCAAATGGCCGGCTAATGGTTAGCAACTTTGATGGGGAAAATCTACACCTAGAAGAAATACATCGATTCTCAAATTACCCAGTCCACGTAACCGGTCATTATTATTGGGATATTCTTAGAATTTATCAGGAAATGAAAAATGGCATGGTAAAAAGTGCTCAAAAGGGTTATAGGACGATAGAGAGTTTGTCGATTGACACGTGGGGAGTAGATTTTGGGTTAATAGCCCCATCAGGTGAGTTATTAGGTAATCCTTATTCGTATAGAGATCCTCAAACATCCAATAGTTTAGAAGAGATATATGAAAAGGTATCTAAGGAAGAAATTTTTCACCGCACTGGTGTTGAGCCAGCTGCAATAAACACAATTTGTCAACTGTATGCTATTCAGAGAAACAATCCTGAATTGTTGGAGAAAGCTGAAACTTTGCTTATGACTCCTAATTTAGTTAGCTATTTATTTTCAGGAGTTAAAGTGAACGAGTATACAATAAGTACAACTACTTCAATGTATAATCCGAAACAGCGCACATGGGATCATTCTCTATTAAATAGATTAAATTTACCAACGAATATTATGGCCAATATAGTTGAAAGTGGAACAATCATTGGATCTACACTCGATTCTCTTAATCAAGAGATAGGCATGTCGCCTGTAAAAATTATAGCTGGAACAGGCCATGATACAGCATGTGCCCTAGCCTCCTTACCGATTAAAGAAGAAAATTCGGTCTTTGCCAGTTGTGGAACCTGGACATTGTTGGGAGTCCAAGTACATGAGCCGGTTGTGAGCGAAATGGCATTGAAGTGGGGTTTCACAAATGAAGGTACTGCTGATGGTGAGTACCGTCTTCAAAAAAATATTATGGGTCTATGGCTTATTCAGGAATGTAGGGCAGCCTGGATGAAAGAAGGAAAGCGTTTCTCATATGATGAAGAAGCCGAATTAATTCGTAGTGCAAAACCGTTTCGAAGTTATATTGACCCTGATGCTCCTGATTTCTTTAATCCATTAAATATGCCGAAACGGATTAGAGATTTCTGTCAGAGAAATGGGCAACCACTACCCGAAACAGAAGGTGACTTCTTACGCTGTATATTAGAAAGTTTATCTTTGAAGTACCGATGGGTAATTGATAGATTAGAAAAGTTAACTGGAAAGAAAATTGAAGTTATTCATATGGGTGGTGGGGGAATACAAAATCAGTTCCTCTGTCAATTTACTGCAAATGCAACAAATCGATGTGTTGTTGCAGGACCAATAGAGGCTAGTGCAATTGGTAATTCCTTATCTCAATGGATATCACTTGGAGAAATCAAGGATTTACAAGAGGCACGGAATATTGTGGAACGATCATTTCCTTTAAAGATTTATGAACCTGAAAATCAATTGGAGTGGGAAGATGCATATGGTCGCTTTTTACACTCTTTAAAATAATAAGATACTTTTGTAAAGGAGACATTAAAATGAAAACAATTAAAAACAGATACTACGGACAGTTACCAAAAATCGGAATTAGACCTACAGTAGATGGAAGAAGAAATGGTGTTCGTGAGTCATTAGAAGAAACAACAATGAATTTAGCCAAGCTAGTAGAAGCTTTTCTATCAGAGAATTTAAAACATTATAATGGGGAGCCGGTTGAGTGCGTGGTTGCTGATACATGCATAGGAGGAGTTGCAGAAGCTGCCCAAGCTGCGGAAAAATTCGCAAGAGAAGGAGTTGGTGTATCTATTACTGTTACTCCTTGTTGGTGCTATGGTTCGGAAACAATGGATATGACTCCTGAAATTCCTAAAGCAGTTTGGGGATTTAATGGAACGGAGCGTCCTGGGGCAGTCTACCTTGCTGCCGTTCTCGCTGCACATAATCAAAAAGGGATCCCTGCCTTTGGTATTTATGGAAAAGATGTTCAAGACGTTGGTGACACGACGATTCCAGAGGATGTAAAGGAAAAACTTCTTACATTTGCAAAGGCTGGCCTGGTTGTAGCGACAATAAAAGGAAAGTCTTATCTTTCAATGGGCAGTGTATCCATGGGGATAGCTGGAAGTATGGTTAACGAAAGCTTTTTCCAGGACTATCTTGGTATGAGAAATGAATATATTGATAGCACAGAATTTATTAGACGTTTTGATAAGAAAATTTATGATCATGAGGAATTTGAAAGGGCATTAAGCTGGGTTAAAGAAAATTGTAAGGAAGGCCCTGATAACAATCCAGAGGATATGCAAAGAACAAGAGAACAAAAAGATTCCGATTGGGAAATAAGCGTTAAAATGGCCTTGATTGCAAGAGACTTGATGATTGGAAATCCGAAATTGGCAGAAATGGGCTTCGGGGAAGAAGCAATGGGACATAATGCGATTGTTGGAGGATTCCAAGGTCAACGACAATGGACTGACCATTTGCCAAATGGTGACTTTATGGAGGCAATTTTAAATTCATCATTTGATTGGAATGGAATTCGGCCACCGTACCTTTTAGCAACTGAAAATGATAGCTTAAACGGGGTAACGATGCTTTTTGGTCATTTATTAACAAACACTGCCCAAGTTTTTGCTGATGTTCGAACCTACTGGAGCCCGGATGCGGTTGAGCGGGTAACTGGATATCGACCTGAAGGGTTAGCAGAAAACGGTTTTATTCATTTGCTTAATTCAGGGCCAGCAGCTCTAGATGGGACTGGGGAACAAACATCCAATGGCAAACCGGTAATGAAACCATTCTGGAAAATCACGGACGAAGAAGCAAATAAATGTTTAGACGCAACGTTATGGAGACCGTCATCAACTGGTTATTTCCGAGGTGGTGGATATTCTAGTGATTTCTTAACGAAAGGCGGAATGCCTGTAACAATTGCTAGAATAAACATAGTGAAAGGTCTTGGACCTGTGCTGCAAATTGCAGAAGGCTATACGGCAGAGCTTCCTGAAGATGTGCATGATAAGCTTGATAACCGCACAGACCCTACTTGGCCAACCACTTGGTTTGTACCAAACTTAACTGGTAAAGGTACATTTAAGGATGTGTACTCAGTTATGAATAGCTGGGGGGCAAATCACTGTGGGATGAGCTACGGTCATATTGGTGATGAACTTATTACACTTGCTTCAATGCTGAGAATTCCTGTAAACATGCATAATGTACCAGAAGAGCGTATTTTTAGACCTAGTACTTGGGGAATGTTTGGCACAAATGATTTAGAAGGTGCTGATTTTAGAGCGTGCACTAATTTTGGACCTTTATATCGTTAATATAACAAATAAAAAGCCCCTGAATTACTAATTCAGGGGCTTTTATAACCTACGAATTAGGGATAAAACATTTGAGAAATGAGGTTATGAAATTGAAAGAGGCTTATGTAATTGGAGTTGATTATGGTACAGAGTCTGGAAGGGTCGTCCTTGTAGAAGTATCTACAGGAAAAGTAGTTTCTACACATGTCACTATGTATAAGGACGGAGTCATAGATAAGGTACTACCTAATTCATCAATAAAGCTAGATCTCGATTTTGCATTACAAAATCCGAATGATTATTTGCTAGTCCTATCGTCATCTGTACCTGAAGTAATAAATCAATCAGGAATAAAACCTGAAAATGTAATAGGGATAGGAATTGATTTTACTGCCTGTACAATATTACCAACAGATCAAAATTTGGTACCCCTATGCTTAAAGCAAGAATTTAAAAACAATCCTCATGCTTGGGTGAAGCTTTGGAAACACCATGCTGCGCAAGAAGAGGCAAATAAAATGAATGAGTTAGCTTTAGACCGTGGTGAAGAATGGATTCATCGTTACGGAGATAAAATTTCGTCAGAATGGATGATTCCAAAGGTTTGGCAAATATTAAATGAATCACCGGACATTTTTACTGAAGCTGAATATTTTTTAGAAGCATCTGATTGGATTACATCAAAAATGACTGGGGCTATTAAAAGAAACAGCTGTGCAGCCGGATATAAAGGGACTTGGCACAAAGAAAAAGGCTATCTATCATCTGAGTTTTTGAGTTTGCTAGATACTAGAATGACTGACATTTACAGTACCAAGCTTAGTGGAGATGTAGTAGCTTCAGGAACTAAAGCAGGAAATCTGACATCAGAAATGGCAGAATTAATGGGTTTACCTGAGGGGATCGCAGTTGCAACTGGAATCATAGATGCTCATGCGGGTGTTCCGGGAACCGGTGTCACCGATCCGGGAAAAATGGTGATGGTAATGGGAACATCTACCTGTCATTTACTTCTAAGTGATAGGGAGGTTTATGTCGCAGGTATAAGTGGTGTAGTTGAGGATGGAATCATCCCCGGGTTATATGCATATGAAGCGGGGCAGGTAGCTGTTGGTGATATCTTTGCGTGGTTTGTGGATAATCATGTACCTACGTATATTATCGAGGAAGCAAAACGTCTAAATAAATCAATTCATCAAATTTTAGAGGAAAAGGCAGAAGAGCTTAGGGTTGGTGAAAGTGGCTTAATTGCATTAGATTGGCATAACGGAAACCGAACACCCTTAGTGGACTCCGACCTTTCTGGTGTTTTGGTTGGTCTAACTTTATCGACAAGACCTGAAGAAGTATACCGAGCATTATTGGAATCTACCGCTTTTGGTACGAGAACTATCGTAGATACGTTTCGAAACAATGGTATAGAAATTAATCAGTTATATGCTTGTGGCGGTCTTCCACATCGAAATAAGTTACTTATGCAAATTTACGCAGATGTAACAAATATGGAAATTAAAATATCTGACTCGACAATTACCCCGGCAATTGGAGCGGCGATGTATGGAGCGGTTGCAGCTGGAAAGGAGAATGGCGGCTTTGATACAATCGACGCTGCAGCAAAAATAATGCCAAAATTAAAGGAAGATTCGTATAAGCCTATAAAGGAAAATGTGTTGATTTACGAGGAGTTATATAAAGAGTATATTAAGCTGCAAGACTATTTCGGACGTGGGGAAAATAACGTTATGAAACGATTAAAGCAAATAAAATATTCTCAAATTGAAAATCACGCGGTTACTTTACAAAAATAGTCTTTAAATAGCTAAAATACTTTTTGTTTTTCAAGAAATATGGTATATTATTTTTTGAAAAACCACACAAATAAAAAGAAACAAAGATAAATTCACTTTTTATGAATGGGAAGGCGTGATTTACAATGCTGGTAGCAGAAAGACAAAGAAAAATTGTAGATATAGTTAATGAACGTTTAAGTATACGTGTTTCAGAACTTAGTAAGATATTCAAAGTAACAGAAGAGACAATACGGCGGGATCTTGAGAAATTGGAGAAGGAAAATCAACTAACAAGGAGTCATGGCGGTGCTGTAAGTATTGAGAAGTATGAGCATGAACCTTCCTATTCAGAAAGAGAAATTACAAATGTTGCTGAGAAGAAGGCAATTGCAGAGGAAGCGGTCCAATACATTAGGCAGGGCGACCAAATTATATTGGATGCAAGTTCTACAGCATGGTATGTTGCCAAAGAGTTACCTGATATACCGTTAACCGTTGTTACCAATTCCATTAAAGTAGCAATAGAACTTAGCAAGAAAGATCAAGTAAAAGTTATTTCTACTGGTGGACAATTACTGTCTAGTTCTTTGTCATATGTAGGACCACTTGCTGAAAGATCCCTTGGATTATATCATGTCAACAAAGCATTCCTTTCTTGTAAAGGTGTACATCTTGAAAGTGGATTAAGTGATTCTAATGAGCTTCAAGCCTTATTAAAAGGAAAAATGATGCAGATAGCAGATGAAACTATCATGATGGTAGATTCTAGCAAGTTTGGAGCACGCGCTTTCTCTCAAATCTCATTGCTTTCTGATGTAGATACAATTATTACCGACTCAAAGATTGATCAATTTTCAAGAAGACAATTAGAAGAGAATAATATAAAACTCAAAATTGTGACTACAAACTGAAATTTTTAGTGTAGAAAATAAAGCCCTTTCACCTCCCCATAAGTAGGAGATTATTGATTTGTTGAGTGACTAAACATAAAGGAGGATTTCAGATGAAAAAGGTTCGTTTTGGTGTTTTGTCAACTGCGAAAATTGCGAGAAATACATTAATTCCAGCGATGGCGCGCTCACATAATGCAGAGGTCGTGGCTATTGCGAGTGAAAGTGGGAAGGCGAAGAATTTTGCTGCTGAACTTGGCATATCAAAACATTATGAGTCATACACAGAATTATTGAAAGACCCGGAAATTGATGCGGTGTACATACCACTTCCAAATCAGTTACATAAACAATGGGCGCTTGAGGCTGCAAAGTATGGTAAGCATGTCCTTTGTGAAAAGCCAGCTGCATTGACATCAAAAGACGTAGAGGAGATGGCAGTATTTTTTAAAGAAAACAGTGTCATTTTTATGGAAGCATTCATGTACCAATTCCACCCACAACACAACCGCGTGAAGGAGATCATTGCCTCTGGTGAAATTGGCGATGTGAAGCTAATTCGTTCGGCGTTCTCTTTCTCCCTTGATTTTCAATCTGAAAATATCAGACTTCGAAAGGATCTCGGCGGTGGTGCGTTGTATGATGTCGGCTGCTACTGCATTCATGCGAGTCGCTTAATCACGGGTGAGGAACCGGTTGAAGTGACAGCAACTGCAAATATTCATCCGACTCTTGGCGTTGATACGACGTCAGCGGGTACGTTAAAGTTTGAAAGGGGAGTAATTGCGAACTTTGATTGCAGTTTCGAACAGCCATTTAAGGCACAATATGAAGTTGTCGGCACGAAAGGTTCTATTTTAGCCAAGCATGCATTCCGTCCGGACAATGAAGATGGAAATGGCGTGCTAGTAGTAAGCGCTGAAGCTGGACATCGTGAGGAAATGGTTCAAGGTGACCAATACAAGCTACAGGTCGAGCATTTTGCGGAATGTGTACTTTCCAATCAGCAGCCAATATACAGCGCTGAAGAATCCTTGAAAAATATACGAGTGATAGAACAGGCCTTAGCGCAGTTTCGTAATTAAAAAGTCAGCTCCCGGCTGGCTTTTTAGATTCAAAAGTAATATTTATTAAAAAATAACAAAAATACCAGAATAAGTTAAATATATATTATAACAAAACAGAAATAAATTAACATTTTATATGTGTGTTTGTTTTGTTTTTCTTCTCCATTCTACCAATCTTCTACCATCCCTTTCCCTTAAAAAACTACCCAGAACCTCAAAAATCCTGTTACAATACAGATATATAGTATTTTTAGACTAGATTCCCATTTGCAATCGGGTACATTAAGTACTTCCCAAAAAAGGAGCATGTCTATGTTCGAACTTTTAATTACAATGTTAGAGCGGTTAGGCATTATTGTTGCAATCGCTTTTATTTTAACGAGATTGAAATTTTTCAGAGGGATGATGTACCAGGATGAGTTGAATCGGCGGCAAAAGCTCGTGGCCATCGTCTTCTTTGGTTTCTTTGGAATCATTGGTACGTATACGGGACTTAGCCTTAATACAGAGAGTCTGCAATTTGACCGTTGGGCAGCTGGTTTAACATCTGACGAAGCTTTAGCAAATTCGCGCGTAATTGGTGTGGTACTAGCAGGCCTGCTTGGTGGTTACAAGGTTGGTTTAGGTGCGGGGCTTATTGCTGGCATTCATCGTTTTACGCTTGGTGGGTTTACTGCTTTTTCCTGTGGCTTTGCATCCATTATCGCAGGCTTTATTTCTGGTTATTTTTATAAGAAAAATAAGCATGTGAAACTAAGTACTGCATTTATCATTGCGGCCTCGGCAGAAGCACTTCAAATGCTTGTTATTTTACTATTCTCACATCCCTTTGAAAAGGCGTGGGCATTAGTGGAGATCATTGGGATTCCGATGATTGTCGCAAATGGACTTGGATGCGCCCTTTTCCTGATGATTATTAAGAGTGTAATCAATGAGGGGGAACGAGCCGGTGCGGTTCAGGCTCAGAAAACCCTTCGCATTGCGGACAAGACGCTTGCCTATTTACGAAACGGGTTGAATCGTGAAACGGCACAAGCCGTTTGTCATATTATTCAGGACGAAATCCAAGCAACAGCAGTGGCGATGACAAACACAAATGAAATTCTGGCGCATGTTGGCCTAGGACATAACCATCATCGTTCACAAAGTCCAATCCAAACTCAAATCACCCAAGATGTTATTCATAATGGGAAAATTGTAATCGCCAACAAAAAGATGATTCAATGCCGAGATGAGGATTGCCCACTTGGTGCGGTAGTGATTGCTCCTTTAAAACGTAGGGAAGAAACGATTGGCACGCTAAAATTCTATTTTCGTTCTGAAAAAGAAATTACCCCTGTAGTCACAGAACTAATTTCAGGTTTGAGCTCCCTTTTAAGTAATCAGCTTGAAATTGCGGAGGCTGATAAAGCGTTTCAGCTTGCAAAAGAAGCGGAAATAAAGGTGCTTCAAGCCCAAATTAGTCCACATTTTCTTTTTAACACCCTGAACACAATTCTTTCTTTAGTCAGAAGAGATCCAACAAAAGCTAGGAAACTACTTGTTTCCCTATCACATTTCTTACGACAAAACCTATCTGTAACAACACAAAACCTAACAACCCTGGAACAGGAGCTCAGGCAAGTGAAAGCCTATTTAGAAATAGAAGGAACTAGATTTGTAGATAAGCTGAAAGTATTTTATAAGATTGAGGAAGCGGCTTTGTATCAGTATATCCCGCCTCTGACCCTCCAACCGATTGTTGAGAATGCCATCAAACATGGAATGAAGAATCGTGATGGGGATTTTTACGTGATGATTTCGATTCAAAAAGAGAATGACTGTGTGTATGTTAAGGTAGAGGATAATGGAATGGGAATGAATGAAGAACGTGCTAGGGAAATTTGCATTACCCCTATCAAATCAGAAAAAGGCAGCGGTGTCGCTTTATATAACGTCAATCGAAGACTTACCATGCATTTTGGGGAAAAGTCTGCTTTAGCCATTAAAAGTGAAGAAAACAAAGGAACGGAGATTGCTTTTTCAATTCCGCTATCGGAGGCTATTTAAATGGATTCAAAAATTAAAACCCTTATTGTCGATGATGAACTATATAGTCGTGATGAACTATCTCATCTATTGGAGACATATCCAGCTGTTCAAATAGTCGGAGAGGCTGATTCAGGGGAGTCTGCCATTTTAAAGGCGATCCAACTCCAGCCGGATGTCGTTTTTTTAGATGTAGAAATGCCAAAAGTGAATGGGATGGATGCTGCAAAAGCTCTGTTAGAATTGAAAAAGCCGCCACTGATTGTATTTGCAACGGCTTATCCGGAATTTGCCGTTGAAGCATTTCGTTTTAATGCGATTGACTACTTATTAAAGCCGTTTGATGAGGAACAGCTTAAGGAAACGGTTACTCGAATTGAACATCATCTTCATACACCTGAAGAAAAGGAAAAAGGAAAACAAACAGGGAAATTGGCAATTGATTCAAGTGGGGAGATTATTTATCTTGAACCAAAGGATATTTTATATATTTCCAGGGATGAGAAAGTAACAAAGCTTCTGACGAAGATGGGAGAATATGACTCAAAAACACAGCTTAAGGATTTAGAAAGCAGGCTCGAATCATTCGGCTTCTTCCGCATTCATAAAAGCTTCCTCGTTAATTTAAAATATGTCACCAGGCTTACGCCTTGGTTTAACGGTGCCTATCAATTGGAGATTGAAGGAAGGGACGAACAGCTCTCGGTAAGCCGAAATTATGTAAAAGCATTACGCGCTAATTTAGAGATCTAAAATGAAAGGGTAGAAATTTTGCGTTTTAGTTCACAATTTTGACACGTTATTGTCAAATTTCTACCTTTCAATCTCAAAATCTCCTATTTTTCGAATCTTCTACTATAATGAGTGTAAACGCATTCATATTTGATTTTAAAAAGGGATTAGGGGGAAAGATCATGATTACATTTATAGCGAGTATTGCTTTGTTAATCCTTGGATACTTTACGTATGGTAAATACGTTGAAAAAGTATTCGGCGTTAAGGAAGAACGTGCAACTCCAGCTTATGTTGATGCTGACGGCGTCGACTATATTCCAATGAGCACAAAGAAAAATTCATTGATTCAGCTACTAAATATTGCGGGTACTGGACCTGTATTCGGACCCATTATGGGAGCTCTTTACGGACCAGTCGCATTCATTTGGATTGTTGTTGGATGTATTTTCGCGGGTGCGGTTCATGACTATTTAACAGGTATGATTTCAATCCGTAACAAAGGGGCCCACTTACCTGAGCTTGCTACTAAGTTTTTAGGTAAAGCTATGAAACACGTGGTCAACGCATTTGCAGTATTACTTCTACTATTAGTTGGTACTGTTTTCGTTAGAACTCCAGCTGATCTTCTATACCTATTAATGGACGGAAAAGTTGCGATTGGAATTTTAATTGTAGTTATTTTCATCTACTATATCGCGGCTACTTTATTACCAGTTGATAAAATTATTGGTCGTCTATATCCATACTTTGGAGCAGTCCTTTTAATAAGTGCTGTAGGGGTTGGCGGTGCTTTAATCCTGAAGGGCGCGCCGATTCCCGAAATTTCTTTATCAAATTTCCATCCTGCTAACGCACCAATCTTTCCATTATTGTTCTTTACGATTACTTGTGGTGCTTTATCTGGATTCCATGCAACACAAACACCAATTATTTCACGTACAACACAAAAAGAAGGTCAAGGTCGTAAAATTTTCTACGGTATGATGATTGCTGAAGGTATTATAGCTATGATTTGGGCTGCTGCGGCAATGAGCCTATTTGATGGTTACGGCGGCTTACAAGAACTTCTTGCAGCTGGTGGACCAGGAGCAATTGTAAGTGAAGTTTCTACTACGATGCTAGGTGCTATTGGTGGAACACTTGCAGTGTTAGGAGTTATTGTATTACCAATCACTTCTGGTGATACTGCATTCCGTAGTGCACGTATGATTATTGCTGAATATTTAAAAATGGCTCAAAAGACAATGTCAAGTCGTCTATGGATTGCTATTCCATTATTCGCAATCTCAGTTGTTCTTACTCAAATTGATTTCAACATTCTTTGGAGATACTTTAGCTGGGCGAACCAAGCAACCGCTGTTATTGCCTTATTCGTAGGGGCAATGTATCTATACATTGCGAAAAAGAACTACTGGATCTCATTAGTTCCAGGTGTATTCATGCTTTGTATGGTAATCACGTATATCTTAAATGCGCAAATCGGATTCCGTTTACCAATGAATATTTCATGGTACGGCGGTTTTGCAGGAACGATCATCCTTGTAGCATTATTCTTCCGACAAGCTAAAAAAGCTCGTGCTGCAAATATCCCACTTGAAGTTGATATTTCTAACTACAAGAAGGTATCCTAATGGGGGTATGCAGTCCTGAGTATCGGAAGGTAGTTGAGGATCAAGAGAACAAGGTCAATCAAAATAGCAAGGACAAATTTCCCGTTTGGGGAAAGATCGTGAGCATAGCCATTATTGTAGGTGCTACAATCGTATTTGTCCTTTTATAAGCTGAAAAGTGAGTGCACGCAGTCGTCCATGACCTGCGTGCATTTTTTTGTATGGCTAGTTTGAGAAATAGTTCACAAACCTTTCGTTTTAGAATCCATGGAAACTATAGTAGTATTAAGTTAATAATGTTTATATTAATGCACAAAATATCAGAAGAACACTATCAGAAGAACGCCTAGGGAGGTTTCAAATACATATGGAAATGACAATGACAATAAGCGATGCAGCTTTAAAATGGTTTAAAGAAGACATAAGTGTAAAAAAAGGGGATACCGTTCGATTCTATCCGACGTTTTACGGAACTAGCCCCGTACAGGAAAAGTATTCACTTGCTTTTTCAACTCATGATGAACCAATCCAAATTCACACAAGTCAAAAAGTCGATGATATCGAGTTCTACGTCGAAGAGGACGATGTTTGGTTTTTCAATGGTCATAACCTCATCGTCGACTATAATCCAGATAAAGATGAATTGGAGTATCAATATCCAAAACCTTAGACTCACTTGACGTGGGTCTTTACTTTTTTTCACTGTGATTCGCATCACGAAACTTTTCCTTCAACTATGTTATTTTCATACGTAACAAGTGAATTTTAGTTTGAAAGGGGAATTTTCCGTGAGTGAACTTATTAATAACCGAGAACAAAATAAAATGAGTAATTCCGAGAGAGAAGCCATTATAAAACAAAGCTTTATGGATTTACATAATGGAAAATCCGTAGAAGAGATAAAATCGCGATTAATAGATAAAGTTGGGTATATTACGATTGGGGAAATCTCCAGGTTTCAACATGCGATTATGGAAGATATGAACCTTGAGGCTCATGATGCAACGGAAATTTGTTTACAGCATCGGGAGATTTTTAAGGATTTAATAGAAAAAACGTTGGCTACTCATCCAGAGGAGCAACCTGGGCACCCAGTGCATACGTTTAAGCTTGAAAATAGAGAACTGGAAAAGCTAGTAAACGATAAGATTAAGCCGCATTTGCAAGATTTTGAACAGGATGATCATGAAGAACATCGTTTGAAATTACTCGAAGATTGCAACCTTTTATTGGATATAGGAAAGCATTATGAACGAAAAGAACAGCTCCTTTTTCCATATCTGGAAAAGTACGGAATATATGGACCAACGAATATGATGTGGAAAATTGATGATTTTATCCAAGATGCGATTAAGGATACGAAAAAAATGCTGTCAGATTACGATGGCAATCAACAGCCAGTCGTTGAGGTCGTCAACTTTTTTATTGATCAAGTAAATGAAATGATCTATCGGGAGGAAAATATCCTTTTTCCAATGTCATTAAATAATCTCACAGAAGATGAGTGGATGAAAATAGCCAATGAAAGTGATGAAATTGGATTCTGTTTGATTTCACCCGATGATTGGAAACCTGAGCGAAATGTGATTGTTGATGAACAAATCACAACTAAAGGGTTTATAAAGATGGAAACAGGTATCCTATCCTTAAAACAACTTGAATTACTTTTAAACCATTTACCGGTGGATATTACGTTTATTGATAAGGATGACGTCGTCCGCTATTTCAGCAAAGGGAAAGAACGTATTTTTGCTAGAACAAAAGCAGTGATTGGGAGGACGGTTCAAAACTGTCACCCTCCAAGAAGTGTTCACGTTGTCGAAGAATTACTCGAAGATTTCAAAACAGGAAAAAAAGATACAGAAGACTTCTGGATCAAAGTAAAAGGTAAATACGTGTATATCCGATACTTTGCCGTACGAGATGAGGATGGAGAGTATATCGGAACGATGGAATTCTCACAAAACATTGCTCCTATCCAGGAAATTGAGGGAGAAAAAAGGATTTTATCATAGGGGAAAAAAATGCTGGCGCTTTGGTGTCAGTGTTTTTTTTTTATTGGGTAAAAATCGATTTTTGGTTAAAGTCGATAGAATCAAAATAAAACCGATAGGACCCAAATAACGCAGACGCAATCACCCACAAAAACAAAAAGAACCATCATTTCCATCAGTGAATGATTGGTTCTTATATTTGGAACGGTATAAGTGATCCTTCTTCGTTTTTGTCATTCTTGTTTGCATATCCATTATTGCAAATGGGCTTCTTCCATTTTCCGGATTTCGTTTTCCTTCACGCACAAGCTTCTCGCGCTTTTTCCGAGCATTTGATTTTGCCATCTCCATCACCTCATCAAAATATTTACAACTTCAGTATACATGGTTTAGCCTTAGACTTCTATCATGAATTATTTCATTATATATGGGCAAACTCCCAAACTAAAGACCAACGCCTTGAATAGGATATATATGATCATTCATTTAGGAGGTGTCGGTTTTGGCTGAAAACAATGAAAAGGAAACTCAAGAGGAACAGGTAGTTCAACGGAGAGATCCGTGGGAATTCTTTTGGGGAAGACGACCAAGATCTGCAAAGGAAGAAATTGAAGAGGAATAGACTACGGAACAACTTTGAAAAAAGAAATTAATGACAACGATGAAGACGACCGAGACTACTATTTAAAACAAATGAGGCCAGGACCTTACTCCTGACCTCATTTTTTATCACATATTCTCCTCAAAAACATCAGTTACATCATGTGGTCCATATAACTGATTTGATGGAATGACAAGGGTAATGCCAGAAGCAGGGTAATAGGAAGAAGCAAAACTTACCCCTAGATCCATACCCCATGACATGATATTAATAAATCTTTGTTAAACTATACCATATTTATCCGTTTGGTAGATTACTAATTTTGATTTTGTGCATGTGGTTTTTGTTTCAATGTTATAAATAATGAGATAAAATATATGTGAACTTATTTTATTTTAAAGTTAACAGTAAAGTGACTGGGGGTATGAAAATGTACAAGCTGCGCGGTCATCATTTATTTTGCCTTTTGGGCTACCGAGGAATGGGCTATTCCCAAGAATACGTGGAAAATATGACGATTGTTCACCAAACCCTTAGAATGAATCCGAAAACACTTGTTCAGATTGTGAAAGGCCCAGATCATTTATGCGAAAAATACCCGAATAACGGCAAATATCACTGCCAAGACGCCTCCATCTATGATCGGGATGCTATCATTCTAGAAAAAATGGGACTAAGAATTGGACAAATTTTAAGATGGGAAGACATCGAATTACGAATCCAAAAGCATGTCATCCCATCGGATATTCAAACGGTTTGTGAATCTTGTTCATGGCGTTCCTATGGCGTATGTGAAGAAGGGGTCAAGGAAATCCTCGATGGAAAAGGACTGCGAGAAGTCAATTAAAAAATGCCTAGAAATAGGCATTTTTTTTAACGTTTACATTTACAGAAAACGAACCCTGGATTAAGCTTTTGGAAATAAGATAATTTACATAACTTTGTAACGAAAATAAAACTCAAGGTACTAATACATTGAACAAACAAAAATCAAACAGATTGGGAGAGGAAAATGGGGCTAGAGGAGCTATATAAGGAAATACGACCACGAATATATGCGTTTTTCTTTATCAAGACCTCTAGCAAGGAGATTGCGGAGGACTTAACACAAGAGGTTTTTTATGAAGCGCTGAAAAGCATGCATACCTTTTCACAGCAATCAACAATCCAGACGTGGTTATTCTCCATTGCAAAAAATCGACTGTTGAAGCATTATCGCTCAAAAAAATATAAGACCCAGTTAAACGAGTCACTCAAAAAAGAAACAGGGGAATCGACTACACCGGAAGAGGAAGTACTAAAAAAAGAAGTGAAACAAAATCTAATTGGGTATCTCAATCAGTTAGATGAAGGATCAAAAGAAGTCGTTACATTAAGAATCTACGGGGAGTTATCGTTCAAAGAGATTGGAAGCTTGCTTGGAAAAAGTGAAAACTTCGCGAGAGTAACATTTCATCGGGCAAAACTTAAGCTTCATAAGGAAATGGAGGGATATCATGGATAAACATAAACAGGCAATCATCGAAGATTTGCTCCCACTATACAATGAGGGACTGCTAAGTACAGAAACGACCACCTGGCTAGAGGAACAGATACAAGCTAACAAAGAACTTCAAAAGCTCGTAGACCAAGCAGCGACACCGCTTGAAAAGGAAGAAATTGATTCTACTATTAAGCACGATAAAATGATCACAAACATCAAACGAAGACTTGCGCTTTATCAACTCATTTTTGTAGGGCTATCCTTTTTTCTTGCTATTCAAACATCCATGCTCAATGAAAGTTTTGGTTTTATTTTATGGTATGCGGTACTTGGATTGCTAACCTATCTATTTTACAAAGATATGAAAATTGTCTTTTATATCTCGTTTATTCCAATCTTTATTTGGTCACTGGGTGGTAATCTTGGCGACTTTATGAAAGGGGACATAAGTGACACCGTTACCTTTGGTCAGTTTTTAATGCAATCTGTTATGGGCTCCATACTGGTAACCTTGATTCATTTTGTGTTTGCCTTCATTGGCAGCATGATTGGATTTTTATATCTGAAAATAAGGAATGGTGAGGATCAATGAAGAAGCGAAAAGTAATTTATAGCGTGATTCTTGGGGTGCTTGTTTTGTTCGTTCTATTCATCTATAACGAATTTAATGGAAATCCGGTGAACAAATTTTATTCGACAAAGGTTTTAGAACATTATTTAGAGGAGACCTATCCGTCCCGCGAGTTCCGAATTGAAAAAGGATTCTATAATTTTAAATTTAAAACATATGATTTTAATGTTATTGAAATTGGCGCTCCTCCTCCAACTGAGAACGGACCCAAGACGTATGAATTTAATGTTAGAGGATTTTTGAAACCTTATGTGCTTTTAGACTCCATTTACACAGAGAATTTAGATGAACCTTTAATGGGAAAATTAAGTGCAGAAGCCCAAACAGAAATAACAGCTCTGTTGAAGCAATCAGTTCCGACTGTGAAAGGAATTGATGTTTCTTTAGAGGTTCAAAAAGGTGATTATGACACGAATACAACATGGACCAAAGACATGAAGCTTGAAAAACCAATAGGGATATATATTGTGTTGGATTCAACCAAATCCACAAAGGAAGATGTCCTAACGGAGTCCCAAGTCATTCAAAAGGTTCTCAACGATAATAACTATTCCTATGAATATGTCACCATTAACGGGAACATCATGGATGACCCTAATGCCGAATATGTAAAAGATGATAACGGGTATGTAAAGTATTATGTTTCATTTGAACGGGATACAGATATAGTGTTAAAGGATATTGAAGTATTTGAATAAAGGAAAAAAATCGACATCTCTCTTCCTAAAGAGGGGTGTTTTTTATTGACTTTTTATAGGTTGCGAACTATAGTTAACATTGTTAATAGTTAAATAGTTTAACTAATATTTTTTTTGAGGTGATTTATATAAATGGCGAAAACAAACATTAAGGAATTAGTTGATTTATATTTAGACGTTTCATTTTCAGTAAATACAATTGCAGAGTCGCTTGTGAAGGAACAAATCGGAAGCGATCTTACAAATGATCAGCATTATACACTTCGCTACATAAATAAGGTAGGCTCGTGTACATCTACAGAACTTGCAGAGGTTTTTGATGTGAAAAAAAGCGCCATCACGGCCATCATTAATCGCCTTTTCGAAAAAGGCTTGATTCAACGAACGCGTGATGAAAATGATCGGCGACTTGTTTACTTAACATTGTCAGACAAAGGAAATGTACTATTTTCAAAGACAGAGGAGCGGGTTCATAAGCTTGTCGAGTCTATCATTGGTGAATTTTCAGAAGAAGAAATTGTTCAATTTCTTAAAACCTATGAAAAACTAAATGGAATCCTAAAACAAATAAAAAATAATTAGGTGGTGGATTAAGTATGAATTTTATCATTAAACGGAAATGGTTTGTCCTTATTGCATGGATTGTTGTCGTAGCGGGATTATTTCTTGTCGCTCCAAATATGGCGGACCTTGTCCGTGAAAAGGGCCAGATTACCGTTCCGGATGAATACTCATCCTCCATTGCTGGAAAAATTTTAAACGATGCCCAGTCCCAGGAGGGCGGAGGGAATGAAACTCAGGTAGCACTTGTGTTCCACGATGAAAAAAAGCTTACAGAAGACGAAATCAAGGAAGCAGAAAAAGCAATCCGACTTCTTGAAGAGAAGAAAGATGAAATTGGCATTACCGAAATCCTGACTCATTTTAACGAAGAAACATTAAAAGAACAGCTGGTTTCCGAGGATGGGAAATCAATCCTTGCTTCCGTAACAGTAAGCTGGAATGATCGCGAGCCAAAAGAGGTTTCGGATGCCCTATATCAAGCAATTGAAGATGTAAAAGTAGACCACTATTACACCAGTGCATGGCTTATTACTGAAGACCTAATGACAAGTTCACAAGAAGGCTTGAAAAAGACTGAAGGTATTACCGTTGCCTTTATTCTTGTCGTTCTTTTACTTGTGTTTAGATCCTTAATTGCACCTATTATTCCACTTGTAACCGTTGGACTTTCCTATCTTGCAGCACAATCGATTGTTTCGATGTTGGTTGATAAATTCGATTTTCCGATTTCAACATATACGCAGATTTTCTTAGTTGCCATCATGTTTGGAATCGGTACAGACTACTGTATCTTGCTGCTAAGTCGTTTTAAAGAGGAGCTTTCACATCGTGAGAGTTTAACAGAAGCGATTATTGAAACGTACAAAAATGCAGGGCGCACCGTTCTTTTTAGCGGGATTGCGGTAATGATTGGCTTTGCTGCCATTGGCTTTTCACAATTTATTTTATATCAATCTGCTGTTGCGGTAGCTGTAGGGGTAGCACTATTATTAGGTGCCTTATTCACGGTTGTTCCATTCTTTATGGCCGTATTAGGGAAAAAATTATTCTGGCCATCTAAAAAGAATTTGGAACATGCGGACAGCAAAATTTGGGCAATTGCTGGTCGATTTTCATTACGTCGCCCACTCCTTTCTCTATTAGTTGTAGCGGCAATCGTTGCTCCATTTTTATTTGTGTATGATGGCGATCTTTCCTATAATTCCTTAGAGGAATTAAGTGGAGATGTGAATTCGATTAAAGCCTTCGACGCGATTGCAGGAAGCTTCGGACCTGGTGAATCGATGCCAACCCAAATCGTTGTGAAAAATGATGAGGCAATGGATTCCACCGAATATATTGAACTAGCAGAAAAAATCAGCCAAGAAGTTGAAAATGTAGACTTAGTTGACACAGTCCGCTCAGTCACTAGACCAACTGGCGCACTAATTGATGATTTATTTGTTGCTAACCAAGCAAAAACACTTGAAGAAGGTCTTGGAGAAGGAAAAGATGGACTCACTCAAATTAAGGATGGCCTAGAGGAAGCAGGTAGTGAGCTTGCAAAATCAGAGCCTGAGCTTAAAACGGCTACAGATGGCATCGGTGACTTAATCACAGGTACAAATACGGTCAAATCAAACTTAACTAAGATCCAAACTGGTCTTTCGGATATTGAATCTGGTCTCCGTAGTGGTACAGCTGGAATCGATACGATGATTGCCGAGGTTAATAAGGCAAAAGCCGGAGCGGAGGAATTATTAAAATACTATAATACGAATCTATTAGTTGGGTATAAAGAAACTCAAGGTGGAATTGCTTCCTTACTTGATCAATACTCGGGGGTGGCTTCTCAATTAGATGAGCTATCAACTCAATTGAATCATTTTACTAAACAAGGTTTCGAGGATTTTGAGGGTAGAAACCTAGGGGTTACAGAAGATCCATTTTACGGTGGGATGAAAGATAGTATTCAGCAATTACAACAAGGAATCCCAGCATTATCTGGTGGTATAAAGACAATAAATGGATATCTTTCAGAGGCAAATAATGGATTGATAGAAGCTAATGCAGGCTTTGAACAATTACTGAAAGAACAAGCAGCACTTCCACCAGGGCTAGACCAACTGGTTGAAGGCCTAAAAGAGCTACAAGGAGGGCTAGCCGAAGCTGCAAAAGGCCAAGGACAAATTGTTCAAGGAATGCCACAAATTACAAATGGTTTAACGGGCATTAATGATGGCCAAAAGCAGCTTCTTGATGGCTTTGGAAGTCTCGGTGGTCAAATCACGCAATTAGCAGATGGACTTACCCAAAGTGCGGAGGGGCTTGGACAGGTTTCAGATGGGTTAGGATCTGCACAAGAATATCTATCTGACCTATCTAAATCTGAGGAATTAAATGCTTTTTACATGCCGGAAGAAGTGCTTGAAAGTGAGGATTTCGCGCAGGTCCTAGATGTATACATGTCTAAAGACCGCAAAATCATGACATTTGATGTCATATTTGAGGCAAACCCCTATTCAAACGAAGCGATGGCTCAAATCGATGAAATCAATGCGGCAGTTGAACGTGCAACGAAGGGTACAAAGCTTGAAAATGCGGATGTCGCCCTAGGCGGTATCACAAGCACAAATACAGATTTAAGCACAATGTCTGAACAGGATTATTCTCGAACAATTGTCTTGATGCTTATTGGGATCTCGCTAATTTTAATTTTCTTGTTCCGTTCGTTAATCATGCCAATCTATATCATTGGTTCATTGATTTTAACCTATTACACATCGATGGCGATCAATGAAGTGATTTTTGTAAATATTCTAGGGCTTACCGGTATTAGCTGGGCAGTTCCATTCTTTGGATTTGTTATCCTCGTTGCGCTCGGGGTTGACTATAGTATCTTCTTAATGGACCGCTTTAACGAATTCCGCGATATCTCGGTGGCAGATGCAATGCTTCTTTCGATGAAGAAGATGGGAACTGTTATTATTTCAGCTGCCATCATTCTTGGAGGGACATTTGCCGCAATGATGCCTTCTGGAATGCTATCCTTGCTCCAAATTGCGTCAATCACACTCGTCGGCCTCATGCTGTACGCATTTGTGATATTGCCATTATTTATTCCAGTGATGGTCAAAAACTTTGGTATTGCAAACTGGTGGCCGTTCAAACGACCAACAAATTAATGAAAATGAGGCTCCATTGTAGGGGCCTCATTGTTTTTTAGCGATTATTTGTTTTTGAATGAAGTTTACTGTCACTATTCCCAAAATACTGTCACTATCTGGAGAATACTGTCACTATTTATAAAATACTGTCACTATCCAAAAATTACTGTCACTAATCGATTTTCCGTAAACAAATATCCCATTATAGTATAATGATGGTACTAATACAGACGGAGGTACAGCATGCATTTCATACAAATTGGCTCATTAGCCATCATGACAAAATGGGTCATCCTTGGAATTGGAATAATTGCAGGCCTTCTTGTTGCACGTGTATGGTTTGCTAAAACACAATCGAAAGACATAACCAAAGCCGTACTAAACCTACTCACTAACGCAATTTTCATCGGTTTTCTATCGTGGAAAGGAAGTTTATTAATTCTAGAACCAAAACTCGTTTTAAAAAGTCCAATGTCCTTGTTGTACTTTACTGGAGGTACTAAAGGATTAGTGATAGCAGTCATAATCACACTACTTTACTTCCTGTATCACTTCAAAAAGAAGGCGGTTGATGGATCTATTCTGATTCAATCGATTCTACTAGTAGTCTTCGCAACCATGATGATCTTTGATTTACTAACCTTATTTTGGCTTCAAGATCACATTGTCCTTCATTTTATAAAATCAATGAGTGCATTCTTTCTTTTATTGTTGACATTCTATTATAGAGGACAACAGAAAAAGGAAGTGTTTCATTTGTTTAAAAAGGCGGCACTTATCGTTGGTTTGACGGGGCTTATCGTGTGGACAGTCAATAGCAACCTTTCTTTCGCAACCCAAAATGAAGAGGTAGCAACAGTAAATCATAAAGTTGGAATTTCCGAAGGTCAAATAGCTCCTGATTTTACCCTAAAAACAATAAGCGGGGAAGAAATAAAGCTTTCAGCGTTTAGGGGGAAGAGAGTTATTTTAAACTTTTGGGCGAGCTGGTGCCCACCCTGTAAAGCAGAAATGCCTCATATGCAGGAATTTTATGTAGAAAATAGAGAATCCAATGCAGTACTTTTATCCGTAAATTTAACAACCGCGGAGAAAAAAAGTTCAGATGTGACAAAGTTTGTAGAAGAGTACGAGCTAACATTTCCAGTCATGCTTGATGAGCAAGGGGATATCGGACAAATTTATCAGGCCTATGCCATTCCGACAAGCTATTTAATTGATTCAAAGGGCATTATCCGTAAAAAAATCGTGGGGCCGATGGATAAAGAAATGATGAATGAGTTAATTAATAGTGTGAAATAGCGGTAAAAGAAAAGTGAGCCAATCACTTTTCTTTTTTTTCATCTTGTTCAGTTATTAACTCATCAACCAATGTTTCCGCAGCACGACGATAAAATTGACTAACTGTTATAAAGGATAGAATTAAAAGCACCCTTTTTAGTTGTTCATCCTCGGCAGAACCCATTTCTTCCGCTACATCCTTCATTTTTATATCAATATCCTCTTTAAATTCGGCCGTATTTTTTTTATATAAAGCAAGATAGCTTCCGTAAAATTTCTCGAGGTGGAACTCCTCATCATTCATGATCCTATCATTTACACCATCAAGTGTTGCCTTAATATCATTGATTGATAGACCACTTTTTAGTTGATATATCATGCTTAATAAAATCAAATGGCTTCTAGAATATTTTTTATTTTTTATCGGGACCAATAGCTTACCTTTGGCGTAATTGTTGATCATTGTTTTCGTGAGGATCTTTTCATCCTCATTTCTCTTAGCAGAGTTAAATGTATTTTCAAAGAGTTGAATGACTTGGTCCATATATAAATCAATTTGTGGAATATCCTCTAAAAAAATATTTTTATCCATTTTTAAAACGTTAAGTAAATCCCTCTCAATCTCCACTGTAACAACCTCATTTTTTCGATATTATTTGTTACTAAGTTTACCCTAAAACCACCAGTAAGTAAACCTTGACTACATAGTGTAATGCGTATATGATTATATGTAGTAACGAAAACCACATATAGTGGTAATGTGAATAAAAATTAGATAAGCGGTGATAAATATGAAAATTGTTTGTTTTGGTGATAGTTTAACGAGAGGTGTATCTTTTGTGAAAGGTCGCATGCGAATCTTAAAAGAGAATTATCCAGCATTTTTACAGCAATTCGCTTCCGATCATTTCACTGTTATTAATAAAGGTGTCTTTAATGATAATTCCGATTTGTTATTGTCACGTGTTGAGAAGGATGTAATTGCCGAACATCCAGATTACGTCATTATTAATATTGGCGGCAATGACTGTAATTTTAAATGGGATGAAGTGGCTGAAAACCCTGAAGCCCGTCATCAACCAATTGTCCCGATCGAACGCTATATTGAAAACCTAAAACTAATGATTTATAAAATACAAGAAACAAATAGCACGCCTATTTTGATGACATTGCCGCCCCTTGACCCCGTTCGATATTATCGGATGCTTGCAAAAACGTATGGAAGCTCAATCAGCCATTGGATTAGTCTTCAAGGTGGAATTGAGCATTGGCACGGCCTTTATAATCGCAGCTTGAATAGCTTGGCTGGGCAATTAAATGTCCGAAAGATTGATGTGCGGTCAGCTATGAAACATTCAGGGGACTTAAATGACTTTATCAGTGATGATGGCATTCATTTGACAGGTGAAGGCTACAAAACAATGAGTAGTGAAGTTTTTAGTTCATTATTAAAAAATGCAACAATATGAAGTGCCACAAGTCTTTGGTGGCATTTTTTTATATTGAAGAATACATCAGAGGTAATGTGAAAAAACTGTATATCAATGGACATAAACTTTAATGAAAGATAAGATAAATACATGAAAAAAGAGAAAAGGTAGATGAAAAAAATGTACTACAAATCTGATTACATACTTACGATGAAGGATATTGTTCGTGAGGGACATCCGATTTTAGCCAAGAAAACGGAGGAGGTTCCTATCCCACTTTCGGAAGAAGACAAGGAATCCCTCATTAGCATGATGAATTATGTAAAAAATAGCCAGGATCCAGTCCTCGCGAAAAAGTTCGGGTTACGTCCGGGAGTTGGTTTATCTGCTAACCAAGTCGGTCTTACTAAACGAATGTTTGTCACATATTTTACGGACTTTGATGACAAATTATATGAGTATTATCTAGTCAATCCGAAAATTATCAGCCATTCTGTTTCGATGACTTATTTGCCGGAAGGGGAAGGATGTCTTTCAGTGGATCGACCAGTAGAGGGCTATGTTCCGAGATATGAAAAAATCAAAATAAAAGCATCCGATATAAACGGACAAGAGGTTTCACTACGCTTAAAAGGGTATGCTTCCGTTGTTTTCCAACATGAAATCGATCATCTGAACGGAATTATGTTTTACGATCATATCAACAAAGAAAATCCATTTAAGCTTCCTGAAAATGTAGCAATTAAAAGTCTATACTAATTGGAGGGGTTGGCTCTTGAAGTATAATTTTAATGAATCGATTAATCGATTACAGACGAATTCAGTGAAGTGGGACGAGGTCGAAAATTTATTTGGTGACAAGGAAATACTTCCGATGTGGGTCGCTGACATGGATTTTAAAGTCCCGCAGCCAGTCATTGAGGCTCTACAAAAGAGAGTGGAGCACGGAATTTATGGGTATACGATAAGACCAGATTCCTATTATGAGGCAACAGTGGGATGGATGGAGCGCCGCCATAATTGGACAATTGAAAAGGAATGGATTTGTTTTACTCCTGGTGTCGTACCAGCACTTGGAATTCTCGTCCAAAACTTTACAAAACCGGGCGATAAAATTTTGATTCAGCAACCTGTTTATTATCCGTTTATGAGTGTGATTGAAAAGAATGCCCGGGAAATTGTCAATAATCCGTTACGATTTGAAGAGGGACGTTATTACATGGATTTTGATGACCTTGAGAAAAAGCTTGATCCGTCTGTAAAAATGATGATTATCTCAAATCCGCATAATCCCGTAGGACGTGTTTGGTCAAAGGAAGAACTGACAAAACTAGGTGAAATTTGTTTGAAGCACAAAATACTTGTTGTTTCAGATGATATTCATTCTGACCTTCTATATGAAGGAAATGTTCATACTCCATTTGCATCAATTTCTGAGGAATTTGCCCAAAATTCGATTACGTGCACGGCACCCAGTAAAACCTTTAATCTTGCAGGTCTGCAAACATCTAATATCATTATTCCGAACAAAGAACTCCGTGAAAGCTTTAATAAAGCAATCGAGGATCGTTTTATCGGCATGACCAATACATTTGGGGTATCTGCACTAATTTCGGCCTACGAGGAAGGTGATGAATGGCTTGACCAGCTCCTCGTCTATTTAAAAGAAAATCTTGAATTTCTAAAAGAGTTTATCAAGTCCAATATTCCTGAGGTAAAAGTGATTGAGCCTGAAGCAACCTATCTTGTGTGGCTTGATTGCCGTGCACTTGGATTGGAAGCTAAAGACCTAGAACATGTCATCCAAAAACAAGGGAAAGTCGCATTTGATGAGGGTTATATTTTTGGAAAAGAAGGAGAAGGCTTCACCAGAATAAACATTGCCTGTCCAAGGTCAATATTGGAAGAAGGCTTGAAACGATTTAGCCAGGCACTAACAAATAGATAATATAAAAAGCTTGAAGGATAAACCTTCAAGCTTTATTTTAGTATTCAGGATTAAATGTTTCTTTTTGCTTTCGAACGAGGCAAAGGATACCTGCGATTAAATAAAGGATACTTGAAATGATTGAGATTAAGATCGTTGCAAGTGCACTAAGTACAGCTACAACAATTAGAATAATACCAGCAGCTTTTGGATGTTTATCTCCTTTTAAAAGAATGAGTGATACAATTCCAAGAATAATAGCAAGAATCCCGACAATGATGAAATACCAGCCACCAGCTGACACCATATCAGAAAGGAAAGCTAAATCTGTTCCTTGTAGAGATGGATCTTCAGCAACAATAATGTTCTCCATATCCTGCGTAAAACCATTATCGCCACTAAGGCCAATAAACATAAACCCAAAAAAACTTATTAATGCAAAAAAACAAGCTCCAATAACCGTTAATACAATTTCCCCTGTACGTTTCATAAGATGGTTTCCCCCTCGTAAAAATGTTTCTTTTTGATTATACTATACAGTACATAGTAGGCAATCTGGTTTTTTCTTAAACCATTCCAAATTTGGAATTACTGTATTTACGGAAATAGAAGGAAAAAGGTTTCAAAAAGATGTGAAAAAAAAAAACGACGTGCCTCTTAAGCGCGTCGTTTACCTATGATGTTTTTGTAATTTAATTCGATCAACTGCACCTGGAGGCTCTTGAAGCCATCTGCGGTTGACAAGTATATTGAACCCTTTTGCAGAGTAAAGGAAAATCTCAGCGATCGTTTTTGTGTAAAAAGCGACCAAATCTGCCCTCATTGAGAATGCCTGGGCATGGCTAATTAGAGTAATGTCGATTCCGTTGAGTGCAGTAAATAGTGAAACAATGAGCTTATCTGAAAAAGGCGAAACAGTCGCCCCTGTAACCTCCATTGGAATGGAAACCGTCCCCATAAGATTTTCTTCTTTTAAGATGTCATTTAAAAAAGTAATTTGCTTCTCTGAAATATTTTTACCATCTTTAATAAACCCAAAGATTTCCTTGTCTTTTGTAACCTGTAGGAAGCCGGTGCAAAGGACAATCGCGAAATAATTACGTTCGAGGTTAAAAAACATATCCGTGATTTCCATCACATTTAATGGTCTTTTTTCACCAATTAACTTTGTTAGGTATGTCTTCTTTTCTATATACTCATTTTTTGAAGGGTAGACTACCATTGGAGGCCGGTCATAGAGTCCTTTTTCAAGCATTAACCGTACGGACTCATTATATTGGGTTAATGAATCTGATAGGCAATTTGAAAAAAATGCCCGAACATCTTCTCTAGCCGTATTTGATGTAATGAAACTAAAGTTAATCATGTTCATTCGGCTCATCGCATAAACAAATGTGAGAGCAAATGGATCGTAAAACAGTGGTGGGGCGGACAGATTAAGGTCGTCATCTGTAAATTCGTCAGGTATCGGGATTTTCTCCTCTGAAAAAATCCGCTTTATTTCTTTTATTTGGCCACTATATATTTGATAGGACTCTTTCAAAATAGGTTTAATTTCCTCATCACGTAAATGGTGAAGGAAATATTTGATCAAACAAACAGTCATACTCCCCTGAATGAAAGTTGTCCATAAACCACCGATTTCGGCACTAGATAAGCGGACATTATGCTTATCCATGAGGTCACCTCCTCAAATGTTCATATAGGGTAGTATAGGTTAAATATCGATTTCTATTCTTTTTCATCGCAATTGCCCAAACCCATTTAGCGATTCATTGAACGATACAATTTATCAAAATCCTCATTAATCCCTTGCATTTCGTCGTAAGCCTTATCCGTCTTGTTTGAATCACCAATAGAAATCCCTTCAAGTAGCAAATTCATGGCTTCCATGTATTTTTCAATCGAGGTTTGAACATGGAGCCTTAGTGCATGTAAATTTTGGTTAGCAGGTTGTTCATCAAGCTCAATTAAGTTAAAAATGTACATTGCCTCTTCATTCGCGATTTGCATCGATTCAATGGCAGCCTCAAGTTCATCATCTTTTTTCATTTCGTCCAAAAGCATGTCCAGTTCCTTATTAAGTTGGATAAATTTTTGTACATGACTTTCCAGGCTATCTAATAAGGCCTGATCCTTCTGAGTGAGATCTTGATCAAGGGTGCTGTACAGTTCCAACGCTGTCTTTGAATTTGAAGTGCATCCTAGTAAAAACACGAGTAAAACAAATACAAAAATAATTTTTCGACTCATACTGCCCCTCCTAAAAACGTATATAAAAGGATATGAGACTTGTCCTTGTTATATGACATTTGACAAATGGCTAACAGTATATTATCTTGAAATTAAGATATTTTCACTTGATTCATCAGAAGTCAAACACTTCTGATGAATCAAGTGAAAGCCTCCGGCGGATGCCACGATTTTTCAAAGGAAGTTTTTCGAGCTTAAGATCAAAGACTAAGAACGCCACTTCCTGTGGCAACGTCTTTGTGACCCACTTCCTGTGGGCCTAAAAAAATCGGGCGCAAATACGCCAAGGCGTATTTGATTTAAATCTATTGTTTTAGATTAGGCAGGAAATACTAGAACGAGTATTTGTTTTGGAGGGAAATAGAATGAAGCACATTTTCAAAGAAGGTAAAGATAAAACAAAACCAACCCTTCTGTTATTACATGGAACAGGGGGAACTGAATCTGATTTATTGCCGTTGGCCCCACATATTGACAAAGACGCTTCTGTATTAAGTGTCCGTGGAAATGTATCCGAAAATGGGATGCCGCGCTTTTTCCGCCGCTTAGCTGAAGGTGTCTTTGATGTTGAGGATCTTATTTTCCGAACAAAGGAATTAAATGAGTTTCTTGATGAAGCAGCAATAAAATATTCATTCGATCGAAATAATATCGTAGCAATTGGATATTCAAATGGAGCCAATATTGCTGGCAGCCTATTGTTCCATTATAAGGATGCAATAAAAGGAGCTATCCTTCACCATCCAATGGTGCCAAGACGAGGAATTGAGTTGCCTGATTTAACGGGGACACCGGTCCTTATTACTGCGGGTAAAAATGACCCAATCTGTCCTGCACAGGAAACTGTTGATCTTCAAGACCTTTTACAAAAAGCAAATGCGAATGTCGAGGTTCACTGGGAAAATAATGGACATATGCTAACAGGTACAGAGGTTGCAGCAGCAGCTGAATGGTATAAAAAACAATTCTAAAAATGGGATTTTTGGTCTGATTGTGCTTTAATTTGGTAGAATTGCGCTTTATTTTGCGTAATTGCGTTATATTTTGGGATAATTGCGTGATAACGTTTATCCAAAAGAAATCCCCTGGAAACATAAATTTCCAGGGGTATCCTTATTTCTTTTTCTTCTTTTGAACGTTTTGTTTTTCTGCTTCTACTTCAGTATAGGATGCAAATTCAACAAGCTCCGAGCTGATTCTATTTCCCTTTTTCACATTATTATTTCGTTGCGCATTTGCATTGCCACGTTTTGTTCTACCCAACAGTTTCATCTCCATTCTTAACATTTCATTTTGTAGTATAAGTAGTTTAAAACCATTTATGTAATGCGTGAGTTAGGAAAATTAGCCCAGTAACTACAGTGCTTATGAGTTTTTGGTTGTTTATATCAAATCCCCCCTTTATAATTTAAAGAGTGGGAAGAGGTGATTTGAATGAAACGAATCGATTTTTGGGGTCGAGACGAATATGATGAAAGACTGCTAGAAGAAGTACTACGAGGTGTGAAGACGGTCACCTGTACTCCAAAGGTTTGGTATGATCAATTGCCGAACGAAGAAAAAAGCGAAAAAGGCGATATCATTCAGGTTGTTACAAAGCGGAATGAGCATAAAGCAAACCTCCAAATCACCGATTTTTACGAAATTCGATTTGGCGAAATTCAAGGTGAAGTGGGAGAACGAATTGCCAAAGGTGAAAATTCCACTTTGGATGAATTTACCCGGGACCATATTTTTAGCTGGGATAAGCCATTAAAAAGTGATGGTTTTGAGCTTAATGAGGATACCATTATTGTAGTGGAGCATTTCAAGGTTACAGACATTTTTACGGATGTTAAAATAGATTTGCACCTTGTCCCGATGACAGAAGCAGAAGGATACAAGGTCAAGAATTGGACGGATTTTGAGTTATTTAGAGAGTCCGCTGATTACTTTTATTCCGTCTATAAAAAGAAGGATTTTGTAGCATTTGTCCGGTTTCGTCAATCCGAAACAAACACCTTTATGTATTACAAGGTGAATCCCGACTTTGAAGGTCAGTTAGTTGAAAAAGAACTCATGAAAAATGCTGAAAAATATGCAGAAAAAGCACTCTTGGCAACAAATATTATCCACGAATGGAGTTCCATTTACACCTACCATAAGTAATATAAAAAAGACGTTTGGTCAATCATCACGCCAACGTCTTTTCTCTGTTCTAGATAAAAAAGCCTCGCGCTTTTCTCTGTCCCCGTCGGAAAACCAATTTGACATACGAATATCTGTAATTGTAAAATCGTGGACGAGGGAACTCATACCTTGTCCGTAAGTATTCGTATAAAAAACACAGCTTGGACAAGGGAGTAAGTCCATATGTCCTAAAGGGAGAAGTGAAATGAAGCGCACTTTTTTGGTTTTGATTCTAGTATTTCTGATGACTTCACTTTCGCCTTTTCAAGCGCATGCAGAGGGTGCTGGAGCAATTGGGGCACCTGAGATTAAGAGTGATGCAGTCATTTTATTGGATGCAAATACTGGTTCAATCCTATATGAGAAAAATAGTCATACAAAAATGTACCCGGCAAGTTTAACGAAAATGGCAACCGCCATTTATGCAATCGAAAAAGGAAATGTAGATGATGTCGTATCGGTAAGTGCAAATGCGTATGAAACGGGTGGTACGCGCGTTTACCTAGAAGAAGGGGAACAGGTCACCCTAGAACATCTTCTTCAAGGCTTACTAATTAATTCCGGAAACGATGCCGGAGTTGCGATTGCCGAGCATCTAAATGGAAGTATTGAGTCCTTTACAGATTCACTGAATAAATATTTAAAAGAAAAAATTGGTGTCGAACAGACTCACTTTACAAACCCGCACGGTCTCTTTGATGAAAATCATTACACATCCGCATATGACCTAGCTTTGATTACGAAATATGCGTTAAAAAATCCTGTTTTTCGTGAGATTTTTGGGACAAAGGAATTAGCATGGAACGGAGAATCATGGGATACAACCCTTTTTAGCCACCATTTATTGCTTAGAGGGGAAATCCCTTATGAAGGGATCACAGGCGGGAAAACTGGATTTGTTGAAGAATCAAGTCACACCCTTTCAACATCTGCGGAACAAGGAGATCTATCTTTGATTGCCATTGTTTTAAAGGCGTACCGTAAGGAATATGCGTATGAAGATACAGTTTCGCTTTTAGATTATGGCTTTGGGAATTTTGAAGTAACAGAGGTGGCGGCAAGCCAAAAATTTTACGGTGAAGAGAATGAAAGCTATCATCTGAACCATTCACTTCAATACACACAAAAGAAAAATGAAAATGTTCAAATCGCAATGACTGACAAAGGCGTCCTTCAGGTTCTTGGAGATGATGGTCGTCAACTTGCGACGAAACATCTCAAAATGGATATTCCAAAGGAAGCGATGGGGACTCGTGCCGATACCAATCCGGATGAACTCGCTAAAAAGAATCGATTACCGGCCATCCTTATGGTCGTATTTATAGGTGTAGGTTTGGTCTTCCTTCAAAAAATAACAAAAACCATGAAAAGCACTTAACCAAAGTGCTTTTTTTGTGGAAACACAATATATTTTTGGCCAAGATAGTTCATAAATGTATAAAGGCCTGTCCCTAATAAAACGGCAATCTCGTTTGTGTATCCGATAAAAAGGAAACCTGCCATGATTTTACTCAACGAAAAAGAAAGAAAATAGCAGCCTAAAATCACCGCGACAAACAATGGAATACTTCTGCCAAACGATCCTTTACTGGCGAAAGTGAATTGTCTGTTCAACATATAACTCACTGCAGCGCCAATCGAATTGCCAAGAAAGGTCGAAATCCAATAGGAGAGACCGACCACCTGCAGCAACAAATAAATACTTGAGAGTCCAACTAATGTGTTCATTACCCCGACAAGCAAAAAGCGAATAAATGTATTAGTTGGTTTCAGAAAGTGGGTTGTAATCAATCAGGATTTCACCCTCTTTCGGAGCAAAAGACTCTTCTTCAGGAAAACCAAGATTATATGTGTCTATATCAACAACAAACTTCGGCCGCCGCTTTGATTCCTTATAGATTTTTCCGATATATTCCCCGATAAAACCCAAAGCAATCAACTGGAGCCCACCAATTAACCAAATCGACGCAATTAGTGATGTCCATCCTGTCTGGGTTTGTCCACTAAATTTTAAATAAAAAAAGTATCCTCCGAATAGAAGGCTGACAAAAAAGGAGAGAAACCCGATCAAGGAAATGAAGCGAATCGGTGTAACACTAAAGGATGTAACGCCATCAAGGGCAAACGAAAGCATTTTCCGTAAGGGGTATTTTGTTTCTCCCGCCAATCGTTCCTTTCTATCGTAAAAAACAGACGTTGACTGAAAGCCAACAAGAGGTACAACCCCGCGTAAAAAAAGATTGCTCTCATTAAATTGTTCAAGTGCTTCAACTGCTCGTCTGCTCATTAAGCGGAAATCAGCATGATTATAAACTAAGTTCACACCCATAAATTGCATCAATTTATAAAAGCTTTGTGCTGTATGTTTTTTGAAAAAGGTATCTGTCTTGCGCTCTTTGCGGACACCATATACGACGTCAAACCCTTTCGAATAACTGTTCATAAATTCGCGAATGACCGTTATATCATCCTGCAAATCGGCGTCAATTGAAACAAGGCAATCAGAATGCCGTTTTGCAGCAAATAGTCCAGCCAGTAAAGCATTTTGGTGCCCTACATTTCGAGCAAGCTTTAGCCCTTTAATCTTAGTGTCCTCCAGTCCTTTTTTATAAATAATGGACCAGGTCTGATCCTTGCTGCCATCATCGACAAATAGGAGTTTGCTTTTTTCTGAAATGAGATTGTCCGTATTAAGCTCATCCAAAAGGGCACAAAGCTGCTTCATCGTTTCCGGAAGAACTTCTTCTTCATTGTAGCAAGGGACGACGATGGTAAGTAATGGTGCATTCATGTTGAATCCCCCCAGACGTATTTTTTAATGAAATTAACGTAAAAACAAGTAAAGGAATTAGATTTGGACACAAGTCTTATTTTTTAGCTCGTTGGGTCCGAAAGAGTCCCTGATTCAGACAAACCGCATACTTTTTAGCCTGTTGAGTCTGAAATAGGCCTTGATTCGGACAGACCGCATTCGTTTTTAGCTTGTTGAGTCCGAAAGAGCCTTTGATTCGGACAGAGTGCATACTTTTTTAGCTTGTTGAGTCCGAAAAAGTCCTTGATTCGGCCAGAGTGCATAGTTTTTTAGCCTGTTGGGTCCGAAAGAGCCCTCGATTCGGACGGAGTGCATAGTTTTTTAGCCTGTTGAGTCCGAAAAAGTCCTTGATTCGGACAGAGTGCAAACTTTTTTAGCCTGTTGGGTCCGAAAGAGCCCTCGATTCGGACGGAGTGCGTAGTTTTTTAGCCTGTTTGAGTCCGAAAGAGCCCTTGATTCGGACGGAGTGCATAGTTTTTTAGCTTGTTGAGTCCGAAAAAGTCCTTGATTCGGACAGACCGCTTTCATTTTTCGCCTATAGAGTCCAAAAGAGCCCTTGATTCGGACATAAACCCATATGTTTTACGCTGGAGTGTCCCAAAAAAACTTGCCCATGACGCGAACCTTAGCTTTTCAACTCTCGCTCACATTTCATGCATAATCGAAACCCGGTATACATAAATCTTCCATGCTGATTCTGGTGAATCGAAGGTTTCCTCAAGTACGAGATCCTTTTTCCCTGCATTTTTGATGGGCAAGGACGAAAAAATATACCTTCCTCCCATTTTGTAAAATGCTTCCATATTCAGTTCCATTTTCTTAATTTCTTTTTTTGAGGTCTTTTTGAACATATAATGCTTGCCAAGTTCGTCTAAAAAGATATAGCACCGGCCACCCCATTCATCGAAGTATTCGCGTAATTCTTGATCCTTATCTAATTCTTTCGCGATGATTTCACGAAACTGATACTTATAGGAAAGGGGATAATAATTATTATATGTGTCGAGAGTGTAAAATCCGTTAAATTGAGCGATGGCAGGATGGAGGCCGATACTGGCAACACGGTATGCCTCTTGTGGCATTCCGATATAGGTTTTGATATTCTCGAATTGTTTCTCTGCAAAAAACTGCTGAAAAGAAGGCTTCTTTTTATAGACGAATTCCTCATTAAAACTGGCCACAATCACTAATTGTGCAGCTAGGAATACGATACTTGCTTGCTTCCAGCCAGTTCTGTACTCCCACAAGATTTTTAACGAAAGGGCAAATAAAACGTATATAACCATTGGCCTCAGAAAATGGTATCTTGCAAAATTAAAGGTATCTAGAAAATGAAACCGTTCCGTTAAAGGAACCCAGCCTTTATAAAACCAAAATGCATACCAGATCGACAAAGTCGCATTAAGGATATGTAAGAAAATAAAAACCCTCTCCTGTTTCCATTGCTTTTTTATCAGCACAATATTCAAGGCAAGTAAGGTAACAGGCAAAATAATCATGCCATGAACACTCATTACATGGGTATGGCCTAGAACATAATTTTTTAAGGAAAGTTGTAAGGCATCAAGGAATGATAATCGTGCATGAAAATATTCATCGCGACTGTTTGGTTCGTCCATAAAAAGAAACGAGTATACAAGTCGGTATTCAACCACCATAAAAATCAATGTAAAATAAATAAGTGCCCATAAAAAGCGAAGGTTCCATCCCTTACCGCGAAAAAAATCGACAATCCACAAGATCCCCATTGCGCTTACAAAAAAGAAAAAACCAAGGACGATGCTCGCATAGAGCGGGAGTAAGGTCAGTGTTAACCAATTCACCCATGACCTCTCACCTGTACGGATATTGAGCAGTGCCCAAAGTGCAAGCGGCATCCCAAGTGTACTCAGCATTCCCGACGGCCAAAAAGGTGTCAGAGCAAAAGCTAATGAAACCCCAACCCGAATCCACGACCATTCATTACGGGTAAGAAAATGTTTTTTTAATAACAAATACATCCCAAGAAATGCGAAAATCCTTGTGATAAATTGGCTTAAACCATAGGCAACCATCGGTGAAAAAAAGACATGTAACCAAACAATTCCGCTAAATTCGGTACCAAATGCACCTCTTTGAAGCTTGCCATTGATAATTTGGGGGATGGTCGAATCAACTGGTCCAAGCATTTGATTGCTCCCGGCAAGAACTTTGTACCAGGCAAGATTTGAATCTAAATTGTCATGAACTCGTATATGAGCATTTTCTCCAAGAATAAAATACGGAGATATAAAAATGACAATGAGTAAAATTGCTGCGATGATAAGACGATACTCACTTCGTTGTAGAGTTCCAGTTTTAGACAATTTCCTTCCTCCAGTAACGAAAACTTCCATTTGCCAAGTTCATTTTTTATCCTTTCCATAATCAAATGGAATATGAATTTGAAAAAGAAAAAAAGTGGGGACTACCCACTTTTTACTTCGTTTTGACGCCTTGTTTTGCTTGACCAAGCGCTTGGACAATATCAATGAGTCCCTCACCAAAATAGATATCCTTCCCTGCTTGTCCAAGGTCCAAGCTGGTCCCTTTAATAATCTCGATAATTTCCTTATTTGAAAGGTTGGGGTTAATCGAACGCATTAAACCCGCAAGAGCTGCTACATGTGGGGCTGCCATTGATGTCCCAGATAATGCAGCATATTGTTCATCAATGTAGGTACTTGGTATTGTCACACCCGGTGCAGCTACATCGATATAATCACCGTAATTCGAAAAATCTGCTTTGTCCCCGTTTAAGTCAACGGCCGCAACACTTAATACTTGCGGATATGCCGATGGGTAGCTTGGCTGGCTTGAATTATCATTTCCTGATGCCGCAACCATTACCACGTCGTGTCGGTATGCATAATCAACTGCTTGTTTTAACATCTTTGAGCCCTGATAATTACCAAGACTTAGGTTGATGACATCGGCTCCATGATCGGTTGCCCAAATAATGCCACGGGCAATATCAAAGGTGGAGCCATATCCATCCGAGCCCATAACTTTAACCGGCATGATTGGGTTAAACCATGTGATTCCTGCTGTTCCTTCGTGATTGTTTGTTTGCGAAGCAATAATTCCAGCAACATGGGTACCATGTCCATTGTCATCATCTGGAACATTATTGTCCTTAAGAACGTTATAGCCACCTTCAATTCGATTAACGAGGTCGGGATGATCAAGGTCCACACCGGTATCGACAATTGCAATTTTTACCTTATCCGACCCTTGAGTAATTCCCCAACCGTTTTCTGAATCAATCATTCGTAAATTCCATTGAAAATCATTGTAAAGCAGGTCATTCGGATGCTGTTGGTTTTGCATTAAAATATAATTCGGTTCGGCAAATTCTACATTTTTATTTTTTTCGAAATACGAAATCATATCCGGAGTCTTCATATTGTCTGATTCAAAAATATAAGATGAATCAAGTTTTCGTAAAAGTTTTCCTTGTATATCTTTTTCGATTTGTTTAATTTCATCTTGTGTTAGATGGTTTTTAAAATCAACAATGACCTGATGGTGATGGTAATGGCTTTTGTCTTTACCATTATGGTCAATCACATCAATTTCTTTATGGTTGTCCAATTGTTTTTGAACATTATTATATAGTTGAATCGAGTCCACATTCATAATTTGAGGAGACGTATCAATCGCTTCATTTTTTAATCGTACAGAACTGTTAGGAGAAGAATACGATTTTGGACGAGTCTTATCCTCATTATTAAAGTATGAAAAAGAAACAAATAGTGTTAGTCCAATTGTAATGGCTAACGCCACAATAGCAATTCTTTTTTTATTCCACATTAGGATCACCTCAATCACACTTTTTCTTATTATCCTGCTGAACACCCAGTTTCATGCCTCAATTTTATTCCAATAATTTCAATGTAAAATAGAAGTTCTATGCATAAATTCCATGCATTTCAAGGAATAATTAACAGGAGGGAGATGTAGAAAAAGTGAAACTGTAAAAACAAAGGGGGATAGTTATGGCAAATTGGTTTAAAAAAGAACTTAAAAAACCTCGATTAACTGAGGAAATTTATCAGACCTTCCGAAAATCATCGGACTTTATTTGCCGCTTTAATAACCAAGCCATTCGCCCTTTTTGGGTTTGTTATCAGCGCAACATTATAGATTCACAAACCCTCAATGAACAGATCCTACCTTATTTGCTTTATTCAAAAATATATTCGGTCCAAAACCTTAAAGGAGTTCTTCCAAATAAGGAGATTGTTATTACAAATAAGGTAGAAGAGATAGAAAATAAAATTTTGCAAGGTAGTATCATGATTCAATTTCACAAGCATGACGGCTATTGTGCCCTAATAGATGCAGTGAAATTTGAAAAAAGATCGGTTAGTACGCCTGAAGTGGAATTCAGTGTAAATGGTCCGAAAGAGGCATTTGTCGAATCACTCGATACCAATTTGAATTTAATTCGAAAACGATTGCCAGTACCTGAATTACGTGTGAAAGAACTAACTGTAGGAAAATTATCAAGGACTAAGGTAGCCGTCCTTTATATAGAAGATATTGTGGAAAAAGAAAATGTACAAACCATTTTACAACGGCTCCATGATATCGAGTTTGATTCGATTAATGATACTTCTTTTATTTCGGAAATCATTGCTGATAATACGAACTCTCCATTTCCACAAGTGCTTGAAACGGAGCGTCCTGACCGTACTGCTTCCGTATTAGTGGAGGGAAAAGTAGTGGTGCTTTCGGAAGGGTCGCCCCAAGCGATTATAGCACCAACAACACTTGTTGAGTTCTTTTCATCGTTTGAAGACTATTTCATGAATTGGTACATTGGGTCATTTGTTCGGATGCTACGGCTTTTTTCAGTCATCTTTTCCGTATTAATCACACCCATTTATGTAGCTGTGCTTACCTATCATCATGAATTAATTCCTCGAGATTTACTTGCAACCCTTGTAATCTCAAGACGTGAGGTCCCATTGCCGCCGATATTAGAGGCCGTCTTTTTGGAAATAACCATTGAGTTGCTGCGTGAGGCTGGAGCAAGGCTACCCGCCAAGGTTGGTCAAACAATCGGTATCGTGGGTGGTATCGTAATTGGAACTGCTTCTGTTGAAGCCGGACTTACAAGTAATGTATTGTTGATTATGATTGCCTTAGCTGCCTTAGCTTCTTTTACAACACCTGTTTATACAATGGGTAACACCATCAGGTTAATACGGTTTCCATTTCTGCTTTTAGCCCAGCTTTGGGGACTATTAGGTATTGTGATGTGTTTCTGTTTTCTACTAACACATTTAATTCAATTAACTTCCTTAGGACGCCCCTTTTTAGAACCCATATACCCATTGCGGGTAAGGGATTTAAAGGATGCATTTGTGCGGCTACCATTTTCTGAGCTAGCAAAGCGTCCAATGTATGTTCGTCCAAAGGATACAATTCGTTTTAACCAAAAGAATGCGAAGAAGAAAAAGGATATTGACGAGTAGCCGAAAATCCAAGGAGTTGCAACTATGGAAAGGATCAAAGAATCATTTTTAGTGTCTCCTTTTTTTGTATTTTTCTTAATTCATTCCATGCAGGTAGGAGTAGGAATACTTGGTTTCCAACGAATCATTGCAAAATCAGCAGGGCATGACAGTTGGATCGCCGTTATTCTAGCAGGAGCAGCGGTACACGTTATTGTATGGATGATGTATAAAATAGTAAATGATTCAAAAGGGGATATAATCGAAGTTCATAAAGAGGTTTTCGGGAAATGGGTTGGAGGTTTTCTTAGCCTATTATTTGTCGTTTATCTTATGGGGCTGGCAATCACTGTTTTACGTACCTATATTGAGGTTGTTCAGGTTTGGATGTTTCCAGAGTTAAATGGCTGGGTATTTGGTTTTTTTGCATTGGTACTCACGTACTATATTATTTTAGGTGGTTTTAGAACGGTTACCGGAATTAGCTTTTTTAGCGTTGTCTTACCGGTCTATATTCTTCTACTAGTTTTTTTTCCTTTAGAATTTGCACATGGACGAAACTTACTACCCATCTTAAATCATTCATTTACAGACATTGCAAAAGCAACAAAGGACATGACCCTGAGCATTATGGGTTTTGAAATGTTGTTACTCTTTTATCCTTTTATTAAAAACCCTAAAAGCTCTCAGAAATGGGCCCATCTTGGGGTCTTAGCTACGACAGTTTTATATTTAATATCGATCATTACAGCCATTATGTTCTTTAGTTCTGGTCAGCTCGATAAACATATTTGGGCAACTTTATCGATGTTTAAAACAATTGTGATGCCTTTTGTGGAAAGGTTTGAATATATTGGAGTTGCTTCTTGGTTTTTAATCATCCTTCCAAATATCTGTATTACAATCTGGGGTGCAAGCAGAGGTATTAAAAAGGTGTTTTCCGTTCAACAACGAAAAGCGCTACTTTTGATTTTACCAGTAGTTTGGGTGACATGTAGTTTTTTTAAGACACGCACTCAATTAGACATGCTTAACAATTATATGTCAATTTCTGGCTTTTGTTTTATTTATATATATATTCCTAGCCTTTTTGTACTCACACTAGTCATTCGTAAAGTGAGGAAGAATAAATGAAAAAGATCCTAACAGGAATTGTGTTAGCAGCCGTTTTAGTCTTAACGATTGTATATGGTAGGGTATCCGAAGAAATCATTGATGAGGTTAATGTCGTTTCAGCTATTGGCTTTGATCGTGCTGAAGGACAAAAAATTAGAGGTACAGCTGCTATCCCTGTATTCCATGCGGATAAAAGTATCGACAATGCTAGTTTTTCTGACGAATCAGTCTTAGCAAAAGAAATAATCAATGTTTTACAAAAACAATCGGCGGACCCATTGGTAACAGGTGGTCTACGAGTTGCTATATATGAAGATGAGTTAGCTAAGAATGGCATTTTAAGGTATATTGATGCCCTTCAACGTGATGCAAGTGTTGGGGCAAAAGTGTATTTGGGTATTGTTGAGGGTAAGACAAGGGATGTATTAGAAAAAAACTTAGGGAACAGGGGAACAGGGGAATATATTTCCACGATTTTAGAACATAATATCCAAAAACAAGATGTTCCAAAGTCTGATCTTCATACCTTTTTATATTTGCATTATATGGAAGGGATGGACCCCTATCTTCCCACATTAAAATTAATCGGAGAGAAGATGGAAATTACGGGCTTAGCTTTGTTTCAGAATGGAACGATGATATCGAAAATTAAAGAAGAAAATTTGTTCTTTTTTAAAGCCATGGTCGAAAATTATGGTGAGGGGTCTTATACATTACGATTAAAGGATACGGATGAGTATGCGTCCGTAAAACGAATTAAAACAAAAAGGAAAATAAAGGTGGAAAATGTGCATGGGAAACCACAGGTAAACATTACAATTAAGTTTGAGGGGATATTAAGTGAGTTTTCCGGGCAAAAAGCAACTCCAGAAGTAACCAAACAGATTATCACTCAACTCGAAAGCATCATTAAGGAAAAATCAGAAGAAATGCTAAAACATTTTCAGAAAAAAAATATTGACCCAGTAGGGATTGGGTATATGGCTAGACATTCAGTACGTGGTTTGGATTTTGAAAAATGGCAATTTGAATATCCGAATATAGAAATAGCAGTTCATGCTAAGGTAAAACTAATTGAGACGGGAATTACTGAATAAAATGGTAAAGTACAATTTGCTTTTTTTTCATTCAACAAGTGTTCAATGGGGTATGATATACTTTTTTTAAGTTGAAAAAGATAAAAGTCTATTGGGAGTGTCTTATTTGAAATATTTTATTATTACGGGTACATCTAGGGGATTGGGAGAATCCATCGTAAAACAAATTATGGACAAGAATCATACCTTATTTTGTATCTCAAGGAAACAAAACAATGAATTAAAAGAAATGGCGTTTGAAAAAGGAATCAATCTATATTACTTTTCCTGCGACCTTCATAAAACAGAAGAGATTGAAAAAGTAATGGAACGCATTTTTTCTTCTATTGATTTCTCAAACGCAGAAGGAATTTACTTAGTGAACAATGCGGGAACGATTGATCCGATTAAGCCGATTGGAAAGGCAAGTCCAAGAGAACTAACGGAAAGTATTCATGTTAATCTGTTGGCACCCATGCTCTTAAGCTCCTATTTCATTCGTCATACGGCATCGTTTGCGACGAAAAAAGTGATTGTGAATATTTCTTCGGGTGCTGCAAACCGCGCTAGACATGGCTGGACAGCGTATTCTTCGTCTAAAGCAGGAATTGATATGTTCACAAAATCGGTTGCCTTTGAACAGCAATCTGTAGAGAATCCGGTTTCCGTGATTTCATTTTCACCAGGTGTCATGGACACGGAAATGCAAGAGGTAATTAGAAAAACAAAGAAAGAGGATTTCTCAGATGTTGAGCAATTCATTGAATTCAATGAGAAAGGCATGCTAAGATCGCCTGACTTCGTTGCGGGTGTAATCCTGGACCTGATCTTTAATCAAGAATTAATCAATGGTCATGTATATGATGTAAAATCATTCGTATAAGAATTGGAATCCCCCATCCGAGCGGATGGGGATTTTTGCTAAAGCGCAATTATTCAAAATAAAACACAATTCGTACCATCTAAAGCGCAATTAAGTAGGGGCAATTTTTTAAGGCATAATAGACGATTTTAAGAGTCGGAATTATAATGGGAAGTAAGGAGGAGAGATATAGATGGAACAAGTAAGAGTAGGAGTAATCGGTCTTGGGGCAATTGGGGAAAGATTAATCCAAGGTTTTAATGCAAATAAACAGACAGTTGTCACAGCAGTAGTTGATATGGATAAAGAGCGTGCCACAAAGATGGCGGAAAAGCTAGGTAGAATCAACTGGTATGATAACCATAAGGACATGTTGGCAAAAGAGGAGTTGGACCTGGTCTATGTAGCTGTCCCACCAAAATTTCATCATGCCGTTACCATGGCTGTCATTGAAAAAGGGATTCATGTGTTATGTGAAAAACCTCTAGCGAATTCGGTTGAAGAGGCTAAGGAAATGTTCGAAAAAGCTGAGCAAGCTGGAATCATTCATGCTATGAATTTCCCACTTAACTACAGTAACCCCGCAAATACTTTTGATCGGATGATTAAAGAGGGATACATAGGAAATTTACGTAAGCTTGAGCTTTCCATGAACTTCCCTAATTGGCCACGTTTATGGCAGCAGAACGATTGGGTAGCAGGCCGTGAACAAGGTGGTTTTGTGTTGGAGGTAGGAGTTCATTTTATTCAATTAACACAACGAATCTTTGGTTCTATTGCGTATTTAAATAGCTGGTTGGAGCTCCCTGAAGACACTAGCAAATGTGAAACCGGGGTTATTGCTACGTTAGAATTAGAAGATGGAACACCAATATTAATCAATGGAATGAGTCAAATTGCCGGAACGGAGCGAATCGCTTACACGGCTTATGGGACAGATGGAACCCTTTCACTAGTAGATTGGGGTAAACTTGAAGGTGGTAAGCTAGGTGAAGAGATTCTGCCAATCGAAATGGAAAAGGAAGAAACCACCACACTCATTGATCATCTCGTAGCTGCTATTGCCGGAAAAGAAAGCCAATTATATACATTTAAGGGTGGATATGAGGCACAGGTTATTCTAGAAAAACTTCGAAATATATAAAAGTAATAAAAGGCTCCCACCGAAAATGGCGGGAGCTCAATTTTTATTTTGCTAAGTATTTTTCAATATCATCAAGCATGAGGTTTGCCGCTAGGACGCCACCTGCAGTATTCCAGATAGGGTCACTTACCTTGTGAACATTGCCTTCCTTCACAGCACTTAACCCTTTCCATAATGGATTGTTAATCCATTCTTCCTCAACCTGGGTTGCCTCGCCATTCCCCGTTTCATATGTGAAGTAGAAAATAACGTCTCCGTCCATGAGCGGAATTTTCTCTTGGTCGACTTCACGTACAAATTGATCATTTTGATCTTGGGCAAATAGTTCGACCTGCTGCTCTGGACGCTTTAAGCCTAATTTATCAAAAATCACACCTGAGAAGGTGTCGGTATAATAAATCCGAGTTCTGCCTTCCATAAAACGGACGACGGATACCTCTGTATCAGTATTGATGTTCTCTTTTACTTTATTTAAGTGGTCTTCAAACTCAGCAAGAACCTTTTTTCCTTCATCTTCCTTATTGATTGCTTTTGAATAAAGTGTAAAGTTCTTTTGCCAATCCCCGCGTAAATCCTCAGCAAAAACAGTAGGTGCAATTGCTTTTAACTGCTCATAAATATTTTCTTGGCGCATTTTGTTGCCGATAATGAGATCCGGCTCAAGGGCAGCAATTGCTTCGATGTTGACGGTACTTTCTTCACCAACAACCTCTACACCTTCCATTTGATCCTTGATATGTGCGTACCAAGGGTCACCAATCCAAGAACGAACCGCTCCTATAGGCTTAACGCCCATTGCTAGCAAAGCCTCCGTTCCTTCGTTAGTTAATACGACAATTTTTTTAGGATCTTTATTAATTGGTGTTGAACCCATGGCATGTTCAACTGTGTATGTATTTGGACTTTCAATTACCTCATTCTTGTCAGTATTATCTGCAGCGCCACAAGCAGCTAATACGAGTGAAAATACAGCTAGCGTAAGAAATGTAAGAAAAGCATTATTCCTAAAATTCATTTTATATCCTCCTGTTAATTGATAATGGTTTTCATTTACACTTATGATGATAAGGTGATTTGAATTTTTAGTCAATATAAAATTGAGAATGATTTTCATTCCGTTGACAATCATTCTCAATTCCAATAGACTAAAAGAGAAATACTTACTAATTTTGACGTCCTTTTTGCTATGTATAAGAAGGCGGAAGAAAAGCAAAGCATATTATTAACATAAACATGTTTTATAATTGTCATACATGTCTTTCTACTATTCAAGGAGTTTTAAATATAATGATTTTGAAATCAAATCAAGCTAAATTTACCGGGCTTATTATTGGAATTTTAGTATTGCTTTTTTCAATGTGCGCGAGCATTGTGTATGGATACACAGATACATCTTGGAAAATGGCTTACGAAACATTCACTGCTTATAATGGCTCAAATGAACATATTATTATTGAAACAATTCGACTGCCGCGCGCACTCATTGCTGCAGCAGTTGGAGCAAGCTTGGCAATAGCTGGAGCACTCATGCAGGCTTTAACGAAGAATCCATTAGCATCACCCGGGATTTTTGGGGTCAATGCAGGAGCGGGTTTTTTTATTGTCGTCGCTGTTTCCATATTCTCAATAAACTCATTGCAAGCCTTTACCTGGGTTGCTTTTTTAGGAGCAGCGGTTGCTGCGTTTATTGTCTATTTTATCGGTTCACTTGGCCGGGAAGGTCTCACTCCAATGAAATTAACATTAGCAGGAGCGGCAATGGCTGCGATGTTTTCTTCCTTTACACAGGGGTTGCTTGTCATTGATGAGATGGCGCTAGATCAAGTATTATTTTGGCTTGCTGGCTCAATCCAAGGAAGAAAGCTTGAAATGCTAACGAGTGTCCTTCCATATTTGGGGATAGCATGGGTCGTATCACTTCTATTAGCGAATAAAATCAATATCCTGACAATGGGTGAAGATGTAGCAAAAGGACTTGGACAGCGAACAGGAACTGTTAAGCTTTTAACAGCTATTACAATCATCCTCTTAGCTGGTGGAGCAGTTGCTGTTGCAGGACCAATTGGATTTATCGGGATTGTCATTCCACATCTTTCGCGCGCTTTAGTTGGCATTGACCACCGCTGGATTCTTCCATTTAGCGGAATTCTTGGCGGAGTTTTACTGCTATTGGCCGATATCTCAGCCCGGTATATTGTCATGCCAGAAGAGGTGCCAGTAGGTGTTATGACTGCAATCATTGGAACACCTTTCTTTATTTATGTGGCGAGAAAGGGGTTTCGTAAAGCATGAGTAAATATAGAGCCTTTCGTATGGGGAAAAAGGGGACTATCTCTTTTTTAATTGATCATCAAGCACTTAGGACATTTTCTATTTTAGTAGCGGTCGCACTTGTCTTGTTTTTAGTAAGCATCGGGCTAGGTGAAATGAAGATAGATCCTATAACAGTTATAAAAACATTGTTTGGCTATGGTACGCGAATGGAGCAATTGGTCGTTACATCGTTTCGTCTACCACGCATTATCATTGCCTTTTTAGTAGGAATGGCACTCGCAGCTGCAGGGAGTATTCTCCAAGGAATTATACGAAATCCGCTTGCCTCACCAGATATTTTAGGTCTTACAGGTGGTGCGTCTGTTGCAGTTGTTGCTTTTTTAGCCTTTTTCTCAAATTCAAGTAATGCCTTAACAGTTAGTATTAAATGGATGCCAGTCGCTGCATTTATTGGGGCAGCTGTCGTCGCTTTTTTAGTGTATGTATTGGCTTGGAAAAATGGTGTTTCACCGATTCGCCTTGTATTAATCGGAATCGGGATTTCTGCCCTCACACAAGCTTTAACATCAGCATTTATGGTAATGGGACCAATTTATCAAGCAAGTCAAGCAAATATTTGGATTACCGGAACGGTGAATGGGTCAACATGGGCAAATGTACAAATCCTAAGTCCAGTTGTCATCATTTTATTGATCGTCTGCTTTATGCTCGCACGAAACTTAAACATTCAGGAGCTGGGAGAAGAGCTAGCAACTGGTGTTGGAAGTGCTGTTCAGAAGCAAAGATTTCTTTTATTACTAGTAAGTACTGCATTAACAGGCAGTGCTGTTGCTTTTGCTGGCGGGATTGGTTTTGTTGGATTGATGGCACCACATATGGCACGGAGATTAGTTGGTTCAGCCTTCGGAGCATTGCTGCCAACAGCCGCTCTATTAGGTGGAATTCTTGTAATGCTAGCCGATTTAATTGGCAGAACCGTATTTTCACCAACTGAAGTTCCGGCTGGAGTGTTAACTGCCGCAATTGGAGCACCATATTTTATCTATTTGCTTTACAAGAGTAGAAATAGTTGAAAATTGTAAGGGGGTGTATTTGGTGAATGCGTTGAAAACCGAAAACTTAACACTATCGTACGGTGACTCCATTATCATCGAGAACTTACATCTTGAAATTCCAAAAGGTGAAATCACTGTTTTTATCGGTGGAAATGGTTGTGGAAAATCAACCTTGCTTCGTTCTTTAGCTAGACTTTTAAAGCCAAAACAAGGAGCGATTCTCCTGGAAGGGGAGAGAATCGCAAAACTTCCGACAAAAGAAGTAGCGAGAAAGCTTGCCATTCTTCCCCAAGGGCCAACTGCTCCTGAAGGCTTAACCGTCCTCCAGTTGGTTAAACAAGGTCGTTACCCTTACCAAAACTGGATCAAGCAATGGACAGAAGAGGATGAAACAATGGTCAACCATGCCTTAGAAGCTACGAATATGACGGATTTCGCTGAACGTACTGTCGATTCCCTTTCAGGTGGCCAACGTCAACGTGCTTGGATTGCAATGACACTTGCGCAGCAAACCGATATTATTTTACTTGACGAACCTACCACCTATCTTGATATGACACATCAAATCGAGATTCTAGACCTTCTATTTGAACTGAACGAAACTGAAAACCGAACGATTATCATGGTTTTACATGATTTAAATTTAGCTTGCCGCTATGCTCATCATATTGTAGCGATAAAAGACAAACAAATTTATGGGCAGGGAAAACCTGAACTTGTCGTTAATGGCAGCCTTGTAAAAGATGTGTTTGGGATGGATTGTGAAGTTACGGTTGATCCGTTGTTCGGCACACCGTTATGCATTCCGCATGGCAAGGGAAGACGTATTCTGAACAAGATAGGAGTATAGCGATGTCCAACCTTCTTTTAAAAACGGAAATCGAACAATTAAAGGAATTTCGTTTCAGTGACAGGCAATTCCTATCAAGCCTATCAAGTCCAATGACAGAGCTTTTTGAAGAAGAAAAAATAAAGCTGTATTTGGATAATGTCGGGCGTAGGATTTCAGTACCAGATAAACGAGTAGCAGCATCGATGTTCATGAAGCGGTATGGATTTTTTGCGGTCCTTAATTTGTTTGCGATGACGGTCTTAAACAAACGACTAAATGTATCATTGTCCAACATCTCCTTGGAAACAAGTGATGAGGAGAAAATTTGGTATTGGAATCCGAAGTTCTATTTTTCCGACCTTAAGGCCGTGCCAGCGCCTGCCGATTCTCGAGATAAATGGCGAGAGGAAACAATACATGCTATTTTTCATGATCATATCCATGAAGTCCTAATGACGATTACAAAACATTCAGGACTATCAAAAAAGGTTCTTTGGGAAAATGTTGCCATTTATGTGTATTGGCTCTATGAATCTGTGTTGGCAAATCCAAAGTATGATGATAAACGAAAGATTATCCAGGGTGACTTTGAGTATCTCGTCAAGAAAGCAGAAGGGGGTCTATTCGGGTCGATTGGATTCAACCCTTTGTCACGTAATTTTGGGGTAAAGGTATATCGCCCGGAATACGACCAAAACATCCGAACAAGGAAAACATGCTGTCTTTACTATAAGACAACGAGTACGGAAGACCGCTGCAAAACATGTCCGCTAAATTGTAATATAGGAGATAAGTCCGATGAATCAAAAAATAGAAGAACAAGTTGATGGATTGCTAGAAAAGTACACAGAGCTATTACTTGGTGAAAGCTCACCGGAACTAAAGGAAAAAGTAAAGCTTTGGTCGCTCTATATGCATATTTCAAAATCAATGCCACCGCTTGCTAAGCACTGGAATGAAACATATCCAGATGCAAAAGAAGGCATCAAGGAAATCATTGCAGAAATCAAAAACTTAAATGTAGAGCATCGTTCAAAAACAAATAAGAGATGAGGCACCTGTAAAGGGCTTCATCTCTTTTGTTGTTATTGGACCGTATTATTGTCCGGAAATTGTGTTGTTGTATAGTTATAAAACTGTTGTAGCTTTTGTTGAACCTTTTGTGTTTCTGCTTCCTCAAGCTTATACCAGCCATTCTTAAACATGAGATTATAGAGTTCCCTTTGGCAATCCTGCGTTTCATTAAAAATGGAACGGATATCTTCATATAATCCCTCATGACTCATCTCATTTAGGGCAGTGCTATAAGCAGCCGTCATATATTTTTCCGTTGCTAGCATGTCATTGATAAAATCGCGATCATTCATTTGTGGTGTTTTTGGAACAGTTGTTTTTGGGCTTTTCACTTGGTTTTGATTTTGCATTTGCTGATTCATTTGTTGATTCATTTGTTGATTCATTATGTAACTCCTTTCTATTGCATTTGCTGGCTTTGAATTTGGCCTTGATTTGGTTGTTGTGGCTGTTGACCTGTATGCTTTTGCATATGATTTAAAATTTGCTGGTAGTGGCGCTGGTGCATCTGGCATGATTTTTCAATTGCCTGTGAGATTTCAGTCATCTTGCATTGACTTGCAAAGAAGTGTGCCTTTTTTAATGCTAGAAGATTCCAGGACAACATATCGGTTAAATACGATAAATCTTTGGTTGAAATGATGTCTGGTGCCTGTGCCAATTGTTGTCCCTTGGGTGTATAAAAAGGTTGCTGCTGTTGTGATTGCTGTTGTTGCATGTTGAAGCCTCCTTATCTAATTTTTCAATATTAGCTTGCCAACAAAACGTTTTTGTATGCAATGCATACAATACTTAATGTAAGCGTTTAACAATTTTTTTTTACGTCTATATTCAAAGCAAAATAAACGTGATAAAATATATGAGAATTTGGTAGATTGAGAGAATTGCAACTAGAGTACGTTTCGAGGGGGAACTTGGAATGGAACAAGTTTTACGAAATTTCTTTTTGTTTTTATCGAAAAATAAAGCGTTTACAAATCTAGCGAGGAAATATGGTTTGCGTTTTGGTGCAGCAAGGTTTGTTGCTGGAGAAACCATTGATTTAGCCGTAAAAAAAATTAAAGAACTAAATGCAATGGGTCTTGCAGTCACCATTGATTATCTTGGAGAGTTTGTCGATACTATCGATGAAGCAAATCTTATGGCCAACGGTTCAATTGAGGCAATAAAAGCAATTGGACGGGAAAAGTTAAATGCACAGCTTTCTTTAAAAATGACCTCAATGGGATTGGATATTTCAGATGAGGTCGTGATGAATAATATGCGCAGAATTCTTGATGCTGCAAAAGAAAACAATGTATTCGTTACGATCGACATGGAGGATTACTCCAGATGTGAGAAGACAATTGCAATCTTTAAAGAGCTTCGAAAAGAATACGACAATGTAGGTACGGTTATTCAAGCCTATTTATATCGTACTGTCAAAGATATTGAGGACCTTGATGAGTATCATCCAAATCTTCGCCTCGTTAAAGGTGCCTATAAAGAGTCACCTGAAGTGGCATTCCCTGAAAAGAAGGATGTGGATGAGAACTTTAAGAAAATCGTCAAAATGCATTTGTTAAATGGAAACTATACAGCAGTCGCCTCACATGATGAGGCGATGATCCAATATACGAAAGAATTAGTGAAAGAGCATAATATCAGTCATGACCAATTTGAATTCCAAATGCTTTATGGAATTCGTACGGAACGCCATGAGGAGCTTGTTAAAGAAGGCTATACGATGCGCGTGTATGTGCCATATGGAACTGACTGGTATGGGTATTTCATGCGACGTCTGGCAGAACGTCCAGCAAACGTAGCTTTCGTTTTGAAAGGTGTATTTGGGAAGTAGATTGTTTGAAAATAGTAAAGCAGTAAGAGGAAATGATGTCTTTCTCGCGCTGCTTTTTGGTTGAACGAACTTTGACTAAATTATGTAGACGAAACGTCTTTAGATTCGGCAATCATGAGAACCGAAACGCTTTTAGATTCGGATAGAAAAGGTCTTCATAGCGGTCATGAGAACCGAAACGCCGTTGGATTTGAATCGAAAAGGCCTTCATCGAGGTGATGAAGGCCCAAACGCCGTTGGATAATGATCGAAAAGGTCTTCATCGAGGTGATGAAGGCCCAAACGCCGTTGGATAATGATCGAAAAGGTCTTCATCGCGGTCCTGAAGACCCCAACACCTAGAAATTCACACCGAAAAGTCCTTCATCAAGATTTATCCCCTAGAACATGCACAATTCTATTTATTCTTCTCCGCCAGTATTATGAGCACCGTATTGTTGGTTTGTGGACCCAGTTTTCCCGAATTTTGCTCTGGAATCAGGCCCTGCATTTCCTTTTACACTTGCTGCACTTACAGCACGTTTAGATGGATTTTTATCAACTTTAGCCATTTGATTGTCACCTCCATTTTATAGAATCACCTGATTCACTTTTTTCAATGCGAATTAAAAAGAAATAGAAAATTTGTTTCTTGAATATATTGCGAAAATTTAAATTTTGATTTATATTAAGATATAAAGGAACTCATTCCTTTGGATGTTCAAAAATCCAAGGGGTAGAATTGAATAGAACTATTTTTTTTGGAGCAAAAATGAATGAGTGTTCATTCAAATGATAATCAAAGGGGGAAACTGTGAATGATCCAAAGCATTAAAAGGGCTGCAGTTCTTGGTTCGGGGGTTATGGGCTCAGGTATAGCGGCACATTTAGCAAACATCGGAATACCTACCTTACTATTAGATATTGTACCTCGTGAACTTTTAGAAGTAGAAAAAAAGAAAGGGCCTACAATCAAGGATAAAGAAGTCCGGAATCGATTAAGTAATTCAGCGGTCCAAAAATTGTTAAAACAAAAGCCAGCACCACTTACTGCTAAGGAAAATCTTGCTTTAATCACAACTGGGAACTTTGAAGATGATTTGGCAAAGCTTGCAGAAGTGGATTGGATTATTGAAGTGGTTGTTGAAAACCTTGACGTTAAGAAAAAGGTTTTTAGTCAAATCGATGAGGTAAGGAAGCCGGGCAGCATCGTAAGTTCCAATACATCAGGTATTTCTGTTGAAGCAATGGCTGAAGGGCGTTCAGACGATTTTCAAAAGCACTTTTTAGGAACACACTTCTTCAATCCACCACGTTATTTAAAGTTGCTTGAAGTGATTCCGACAAAAAACACAAGCCCAGAAGTACTTTCTTTTATGAAGAAGTTTGGTGAGGACGTACTAGGTAAAGGTGTCGTCCAAGCAAAGGATACACCAAACTTTATCGCAAATCGTATTGGAACGTATGGACTGCTTGTAACCGTTCGTGAAATGCTTAAAGGCGGATACAGCATCGGTGAAGTAGACTCAGTTACTGGTCCAATGATTGGCCGACCGAAGAGTGCAACCTTCCGTACCCTTGATGTTGTTGGACTTGATACATTTATTCACGTTGCAAACAATGTGTATGAGCAGGTAGAAGGAGACGAAAAAGAAGTTTTCAATATTCCGGATTTCATGAAGAAAATGCAGGAAAAAGGGTGGCTAGGAAGTAAAACAGGTCAAGGATTTTTCCTGAAAAAAGGCAAGGAAATCCTTGAATTAAACCCGGAAATCCTTGAATACCAAGAGCGCAAGAAGCTTCAAACACCAGTTACAGCATCCATAAAACAAGTAAAAGGCACGGCCAATAAGCTAAAAACCCTTTTATACGCAGAAGATCGCGCTGGAAAGCTTTTATGGAATATCACAAGTCCAGCCCTCATCTATTCTGCTAATCTTCTAGGAGAAATTGCGGATGATATTGTCGCCATTGATGAGGCGATGAAGTGGGGCTTTGGCTGGCGTTTAGGTCCATTTGAAATGTGGGATGCAATCGGTCTTGAAAATTCTGTGAAGAAGATGGAAGCAGAAGGCTCTGTTGTACCTACATGGATTAAAGAGATGCTTGCAAACGGAAATACCTCCTTTTATAAAAATGAAAACGGCTCTGTTTCTTATTATCAAAATGGCAAATACAAAGCCGTTAAAGTAAATCCGAAGAACATTCATATTAAAACGTTGAAAGAGACAAATGGCGTCATTAAGAAAAACAGCGGCGCTAGTTTAATAGATTTAGGAGACGATGTCGCATTATTGGAATTCACATCACCGAATAATGCAATCGGTTTCGACATTATTCAGATGATTAATCACTCACTTGAAGAGGTGGCGAAAAACTACAAAGGCCTAGTCATTGGAAACCAAGCGAAAAACTTCTGTGTCGGTGCAAACCTAGCGATGATTTTAATGGAAGCACAGGATGACAATTTCTATGACATCGACCTAGTCGTACGCAATTTTCAACAAGCAATGATGAATATCAAGTACAGTGTAAAACCAGTAGTGGTAGCACCGTTTGGAATGACTCTTGGTGGCGGTGCAGAAATCTGTTTACCTGCAGCGAAGGTTCAAGCTTCAAGTGAAACGTACATGGGGTTAGTTGAAGTTGGGGTTGGTGTAATCCCAGGTGGCGGTGGTAACAAAGAGCTGTATCTGAACCATCTTCAAGGAATGCAGACAGGAGTTGAAGTTAATCTTCAAAATGTCGCAAATAAAGTATTCGAAACGATCGCAATGGCGAAGGTCTCAACTTCGGCTGAAGAGGCCAGAACCAATAACTTCTTAACAAAAGAAGACGGTGTTAGCTTCAATAGTGACCATCTGATCCATGATGCAAAACAATCTGTACTGGCATTATCCGCACAAGGTTATAAAGCACCTGTAAGGAAGAAGGTGCCGGTGGTTGGTGAAACAGGTTATGCTACCCTGCTTTTAGGGGCACAGGCAATGAAATATTCTGGCTACATCTCCGACCATGACCTGAAGATTGCGAAGAAGCTTGCATGGGTAATAGCAGGTGGTAATGTTCCATATGGTACTGAAGTAGATGAGCAATACTTATTAAATCTAGAGCGTGAAGCGTTCCTAAGTCTTGTCGGTGAACCAAAGACACAGCAAAGAATGCAACACATGCTTGTAAAAGGAAAACCATTGCGTAATTAAACATACATGATCGAAGGAGATGAAATGTTCAATCTCCTGTCTGTTAAAAAGTTAGGAGGGATTTTGTTGAGAGAAGCAGTCATCGTTGCCGGCGCGAGAACCCCGGTTGGAAAAGCGAAAAAAGGCACACTTGCACATGTAAGACCAGATGATTTAGGGGCACTAGTTGTTAAAGAAACAGTAAAGCGTGCAGGAAATTATGAAGGTAATATTGATGATTTAATCATTGGATGTGCAATGCCCGAGGCTGAACAAGGCTTAAACATGGCACGAAATATAGGTGCGTTAGCAGGACTTTCGCATACAGTTCCTGCCATTACCGTGAATCGTTATTGTTCTTCTGGACTCCAATCAATTGCCTATGCAGCCGAGAAAATTATGCTCGGCCATTCTGATACAGCAATTGCGGGCGGAGCAGAATCGATGAGTCTAGTACCAATGATGGGCCATGTGGTCCGACCAAATGCAAAGCTTGCGGAAACAGCACCTGAATATTATATGGGAATGGGTCACACTGCTGAGCAAGTTGCAGTTAAGTATGGGATTAGCCGTGAAGACCAAGATGCTTTTGCAGTCAGAAGTCACCAAAAAGCTGCCGCAGCAATTAAAGCCGGAAAGTTTTCGGATGAGATTGTACCCGTCGACGTCACTCTTCGTCACGTCGATGTAAACAATAAATTGGTTGAAAAGCATATCCAATTCGCACAGGATGAAGGTGTCCGTGAAGATACGAATCTTGAAGTATTAGCGAAATTAAGACCCGCATTCTCAGTAACTGGTTCCGTTACAGCAGGAAATGCCTCACAAACGAGTGATGGTGCCGCAGCAGTAATGGTGATGGACCGTGAAAAAGCGAAAAGCTTAGGCTTAACTCCATTCGTGAAATTTAGATCATTTGCAGTAGCAGGGGTACCACCCGAAGTCATGGGAATCGGACCAGTAGCTGCCATTCCAAAAGCCCTTAAAATGGCAACGCTTGAGCTTTCTGATATAGGATTATTTGAATTAAACGAGGCCTTTGCATCGCAATCTCTTCAGGTTATTCGTGCTCTAGGACTTGATGAAGAAAAAGTAAATGTAAATGGCGGTGCAATTGCCCTCGGACATCCGCTTGGATGCACAGGATCGAAACTAACACTAACATTAATGCATGAAATGAAGCGCCGTAACGTACAATTTGGTGTTGTAACAATGTGTATCGGCGGCGGTATGGGAGCAGCCGGAGTATTTGAGTTATTATGAGAAAAGCGTAAGGCGCCTGCCTATCGGAGACAAGCATAAGACGAGCGCTGACAGAAGGTGCATTTTACCTTCCGAAGCGATTGGCTTATGACCTCGAGCCGATGGNTAAGCTAGACATAGATTGGCTAACCGTATTGGTTAGCCTCCGAAAATATTGAATAATAGGGGGAAACAATATGTCAAATGCAACTGATAAAGTTGTTTTAGGTGGAGGCTTTTTAATCGAAGATCTTGAAGCAGACCGTGTCTTCACACCGGAAGATTACACAGATGAACATAAGATGATTGCAAAAACAACAGAGGACTATATAGCAAACGAGGTTCTACCTCAAGTTGAGCATCTTGAAAACCATGAATTTGATCGCTCTGTAAAATTATTAAAAAGTGCAGGAGATCTTGGACTTTTAGGAGTAGATGTGCCAGAGGAGTATGGTGGACTTGGACTAGACAAAGTAAGCTCTGCATTAATTGCGGAAAAAATGGCAAGAGCAGGCGGCTTCTCCATTTCTCACGGAGCACATGTTGGAATTGGCTCCCTCCCAATTGTTCTTTTTGGGAACGAAGAGCAAAAACATAAATACCTTCCTAAACTAGCAAATGGTGAACTGCTTGCAGCCTATGCATTAACAGAGCCAGATTCAGGTTCCGATGCACTAGGTGCAAAAACAACTGCTAAATTAAATACAGAAGGAACTCATTACGTCCTAAATGGTGAAAAGCAATGGATTACAAACGCAGGCTTTGCAGACGTGTTTATTGTCTATGCAAAAATTGATGGCGATAAATTCTCTGCCTTTATTGTTGAGCGCGAGTTTCCTGGAGTATCAACAGGTGCAGAAGAAAAGAAAATGGGAATCAAGAGTTCCTCTACACGTACATTAATTCTTGAAGATGCACAAGTACCAGTCGAAAATCTTTTAGGTGAAGTTGGCAGAGGTCACGTTATCGCTTTTAACATTCTAAACATTGGTCGTTATAAGCTAGGTGTAGGTGCGGTTGGTGGAGCTAAGAGCGCATTCGAACTTGCAGTAAAATATGCAAACCAGCGTCAGCAATTCAAAACACCAATTTCAAAATTTGGTTTAATTCAAGAAAAATTGGCGAACATGGCAGCAAAAATTTACGCTGCTGAATCCAGTGTGTACCGTACAGTCGGTTATTTCGAAGACCGTATGGGCCAATTATCAGAAGAAGAAGTGAAGGATGGCAAGGAAGTAGCAAAATCAATCGCTGAATATGCAATTGAATGCTCAATCAATAAATTCTTCAACACAGAAGTATTAGATTATGTTGTGGATGAAGGCGTTCAAATCCATGGTGGATATGGATTTATGCAGGAATATGAAATCGAAAGAGCATACCGTGATTCACGGATTAACCGAATTTTTGAGGGAACAAACGAAATTAACCGCTTATTAGTACCTGGAACATTCCTTCGTAAGGCATTAAAGGGAGAATTACCATTACTTGAAAAAGCAACACAACTTCAAGAAGAGCTTATGATGCTAATGCCTGAAGAAGTAGGTGAAGGCGTTCTCGAACAAGAGAAATACTTGGTTCGAAATGCGAAAAAGGTAGGATTAATGATTGCAGGTCTTGCTGCACAAAAATTCGGACCAAAGCTTGAAAAAGAACAAGAGATCCTTGCAAATATTGCAGATATCGCAGCAAATATTTATGCGATGGAATCAGTGCTTCTTCGTACAGAGAAAGCAATTAACAAAACGGGTGAAGAGAAGAATCAGCAAAAGATCTTGTATACACAGGTATTTGTTCAAGAAGCATTCAATGAAATCGAAGCACATGCAAAAGAAACACTTGTTGCAACAGAAGAAGGCGATGTATTACGCATGATGACATCGGCATTGCGAAAATTAACTCGCTTTACCCCTGTAAATGTGATTGCGAAGAAACGTGAAATTGCAGCAGCTCTAATTGAGGCTGAAAAATACACGGTGTAACAGAAACCTTGGAAGAAGCTCCTATTTAATAGGGGTTTTTTCTGTTCAAAAATGAAAGGTTTTTCTTTTCTTTGCAGGATAAACTGGAAATAAGTCGAAATTATTCAGTGTTCTAGATTTTTGTTTCAAAATCTAATATGTTAAAATATTTCTTGGTAAACGATTTAAGGTGGTGAGAAGATGGTATTAACATTTTATTGGTATCCAAAATGTGGAACCTGTCGAAAAGCGAAAAAATGGCTTGAGGAACATCAAGTTGCTTTTGAGGAAATACATATTGTAGAGAATCCACCTTCAAAAGAGCAATTAAAAGAAATGTACCAAAATAGTGGATTAGAATTAAAGAAATTCTTTAATACAAGTGGTCAAAAATACCGCGAACTTGGGTTGAAGGATAAAGTGGGTTCTGCGTCTGAGGATGAGTTGCTTGACCTGCTTGCATCTAATGGAATGCTAATTAAGCGACCACTCACTACGGATGGCAACAAGGTAACCGTTGGATTTAATGAAGCGAAGTTTGAGGAAACTTGGGCAAAGTAAATTCGGATGAAGGACCTATTACATGATAGGACTTTTACATAAACATTTTGTTTGGGAAAACTCAGGCGGAATGAGGAAAACCTATTTCATAAAATAGAATTAATGGAGGGTACAAAATGAACACACCTAAAGAATTACGTTATTCTGAAGAACACGAATGGGTGAAAGTCGAAGGCGCTAATGTACGTATCGGAATCACAGATTTTGCACAATCTGAATTAGGCGATATCGTATTCGTTGAACTTCCAGAAGTTGGCGACGAAATTAAAGCCGACGAGCCATTTGGAAGTGTTGAGTCTGTTAAAACTGTATCTGAGCTTTATGCACCAATCAGTGGTAAAGTTGTTGAGATTAACGAAGACCTTGATGACAGCCCAGAATTCGTCAACGAATCTCCATATGAAAAAGCATGGATGGTCGTTGTTGAACCTGCAAATGCTGGAGATATTGAAAATCTAATGACAGCAGAGCAGTACGGAGAAATGATAAAAGAAGATTAATTAACTTCTATTAGTTGGGGTTCAACCCCAAACTAATAGAAAGTTAAAGCCTCCGGCGGATGCCACGATTTTTCAAAGGAAATTTTTGAGCTTAAGATCAAAGACTAAGAACGCCACTTCCTGTGGCAACGTCTTTGTGACCCACTTCCTGTGGGCCTAAAAAATCGGGCGCAAATACGCCAAGGCGAATTTGATCTAAAGAACCATGTAGGAATTCCCCTATTAATGGTTCTTTTTTGGTTAGTTTTTCATGTTTGGGAAACCATAAAAATAGGATACGGGGCTTGGCAGTGGTGATTTTTCCACTGCCTTTTTTTAACTTAGCAGCGTAAAGAATTCACCAAAACATACTCTTCTCTATAAAATGAAGGAAAAGTAGTTGTACACATCGAATAGAGTGATTTAGCGCAAAAAATGTACACTAGAAGTAAGGTGATGAAATGGTGGCTTTTGATGATATAGAAAAAGTAATCATTGTTGAGGGAAGAACAGATAAAAAGAAGGTAGAAACAGTTGTGAATGAACCTGTTGAAATCATTTGTACAAATGGAACGATAAGTTTTTCGAAGCTTGATGAATTAATTGAACAGTTATTTAATAAAGATGTTTATATTTTGGTGGATGCTGACAGAGCAGGTGATAAGCTAAGAAAACAGTTTAAACGCGAGTTTCCTGAAGCACGGCATCTATTTATCGATAAAACCTATCGCGAGGTTGCGACAGCCCCTGAACAGCATATTGCTACAGTACTTCTTTCAGCAAATATTGATGTTCACACAGAATTTTTATTGTCGTAAGCAAAGCGTATCCCATATGTTTTTTCTAAAATCATGATACAATAAAACACAATTAACAAAACAAAGGGTTGTAGTAGATATGCAAGAATGGAAAGAACATGAAATTGACTCTCAATTCGCGAATTCTGATGAGTTTTGGCTTTATTTATATACGCCGATGTGTGGAACCTGCCAAGTGGCATCAAAAATGATTATGGTAGTAGATGAATTACTTCCAAACGTAACCATCGGAAAAAGCGATCTGAATTATTTACCCGGGAAAGCAATCGAATGGGAAATCGAGAGTGTCCCTTGTTTGATGCATGTGAAGGACGGGAAAGCGACTAAGAAATATTATGCTTTCCACTCAGTTCCTTATTTACTTGAAATACTATCAAAAGACTGAGCAACGCCAGAACCTTGGCGTTTTTTTTATTGCAATTTTTGTGAAAAGTTGTATGATATTTAGGGAATCGAAATAGATACATCATCATTAGGAGTACATATGAGCAGTATATTCACCGGGTGGAAAACACAATATAAATCATACAATCGAAATATTAAACTATTTATTCTAGCGACTATTTTTACACAGCTAGGCATGGGTATGTTCACTATCATCTATAACTTCTATGTACGAGAACTGGGCTACTCTGACCAAACAAATGGAACAATCATTGCCATGACAGCTTTGGCATCGGCTATTATTCTAGTACCCGCAGGTCTAATGAGTGATAAGTTTGGCAGAAAAAAAGTAATGTTACTTGGTGTTGCCGTTTCAACCATAGCCTTTTTTGCTAGAAGTATATTAGATGTTGAACAGTTGCTTATAGCGACAGCATTTTTAACTGGCTTGTCGACTGCTTTTATTCAGGTTTCCGGTGTTCCGTGGTTAGCAGAAAACTCAACCACTAAACAACGGGTTTATCTCTTTAGTTTTCATTCTGCAATCATGATGGTTGCGCAGGTTGTTGGAAACATTGCAGGTGGGGCATTGTCTGACGCATTCCAATTTATTTTTCAGATGAGTGGACTCTGGAGTGTTAGAATCACGCTTTTAATAGCAACGATCATCTATGTAGCAGGAATTCTGCCAATCCTTAAAATGAATGAACAAAGTCGAAAACAACCGGAAATCAAAACAGTAGAATCCTTTGGGCAAAAATTATCAGCAAATAAATCGCAAATTAAACTAATTGCCATGTTTGCCTTTGCACAGATGATTATTGGGTTCGGGTCTGGGTTAGTCATTCCTTATCTGAATCTGTATTTTGCAGATCGCTTTCTAGCTAGTAATACAATAATCGGTTTAATTCTCTCATTGGGGCAAGCAGCAACAGCAATTGCAATGATTATTGGTCCCTACATTGTTAGTAAGGTGGGAGAGGTCCGCGCTGTCGTTTATTTACAATTATCATCGCTGCCCTTCCTTTTACTCACAGGGTATACTGAAAATCTTTACATTGCTGCCATTGCATTTTTATTTAGGCAAGCGCTAATGAATGCGGGGAACCCAATCCAAGCATCTCTAGTTATGGGACGTGTAAACGATTCGATGAAGGGTCTTGCCAATTCAGTGAATCAAATGGTTTTCTCGTTAGGATGGGCATTAATGGGGCCAGTTTCGACTTCAATTGTGATGCTGCATGGCGCGTATTGGGGTTATGCATATGTATTTACAATAACGTCTGTCTTGTATTTGATTGGATCACTTTATTTCCTACTTGTTTTCAGTAGGAAATCCTTTCGAAATGAGGAAAAACCACTAGCAAAAATTTCATAATGCGACATATTTCCTAGGAAAAAGGTACGGATTACCGTGAATTTGTTCCTGTTAAGCTGTCGAATTGCCAATAAAACACGAAATTTCGAATTCCTTATTTTTTCTAAAAATTCATATTGACTTGTTATAGAAAAAGGGATAGGATTATATTAATCAATTAAAGCTTCTAATAACTTCATATCGATAATCTTATCAAGAGTGGCGGAGGGAATGGCCCTATGAAGCCCGGCAACCGGTAATTTTCACGGTGCTAAATCCACAGACATTTATTGTCTGAAAGATAAGAAGAGAATCCGTACATACACCTCTTCTTATCGAAGAGGTTTTTTAATTTTATTCAGCTCGATGAAACTATTAGATTGGAAGAATGCAATAAGAGTCACCATTTAGAAAAGGTTCAGATACCGGCTGAATAAAATTAAAGCCTCCGGCGGATGCCACAGATTTTCAAAGGAAAATTTTCGAGCATAAGATCAAAGACTAAGAACGCCACTTCCTGTGGCAACGTCTTTGTGACCCACCTCGTGTGGGCCTANGCGCAAATACGC
>NZ_LMBW01000007.1:148736-191127 GCF_001439915.1 Fredinandcohnia humi
TTTACAAATCAAATAAACAAAGGGAGAGGTTCAAATGAGTGAAAAACAAAAAAACTATAGACCAGAAACAATCGCGGTGCATGGGGGACTTGAAGCAGATCCAGTAACCGGTGCAAGAGCAGTACCAATCTATCAATCAAACGCATACAAATTCAACACAACCGAACATGCAGCAAATCTATTTGGCTTAAAAGAAAATGGTTATATTTATACACGTATTCATAACCCAACAACTACTGTATTTGAAGAAAGAGTAGCACAACTTGAAGGTGGAGTTGGGGCGTTAGCAGTTGCTAGTGGAATGTCAGCCATTGCGACTTCAATCCTTAACATAGCTGGAGCTGGAGATGAGATCGTATCTGCTTCTACACTTTATGGTGGGACTTTTAATCTATTTGCAAACACTCTTCCTAATTATGGAATCAGGACACATTTCGTTGAACCAACTAACCCGGAAAACTTCCGTCAAGCAATTACACCTAATACAAAGGCGATTTTTGCTGAAACAATCGGAAACCCAAGCTTAGATATCCTTGATATTGAAGCTGTTGCAAATATTGCTCATGAAGCAGGGATTCCGTTAATTATTGACAACACATTTGCTACACCTTATCTTTGCAAACCAATTGAGCATGGAGCTGACATCGTTGTTCACTCAGCGACAAAATGGTTACTGGGTAATGGAACAACAATGGGTGGAATTATTGTAGATGGTGGTAAATTTGATTGGAATTCACCTAAATTCCCGGGATTTACTACGCCTGACTCAAGCTACCATAATTTAGTTTATGCTGATGCATTGGGACCTGTAGCATTTATCATTAAAGCTAGAGTTCAACTTCTCCGTGATTTAGGCCCGGCATTAAGCCCTTATAATGCATTCCAATTCACGTTAGGATTGGAAACATTACATGTTCGTATGAAGGAACATATTGCTAATACGAAACTAGTAGTTTCATATCTTAAAAACCATCCTGGGGTTGAATGGGTATTGTATCCAGGTGAAGATGATCATCCTAACAAACAATTAGCCGATAAATACCTGCCAAAAGGTGCGGGCGCAGTAATTATATTCGGAATTAAAGGTGGAAGAGAAGCTGGTGAAAAGCTTATCAATAACGTTGAGCTTTGGTCACATGTTGCAAACGTCGGTGATGCAAAAAGTCTAATTATTCACCCAGCAAGTACTACACACCAACAATTAAGTCCGGAAGATTTAAAGTTGTCTGGTGTTACTGAAGACTTAGTACGCTTATCTGTTGGTATTGAAAATATTGAAGATATTTTAGAGGATCTAGAGCAAGCCATTAAAGTAGCAAATGGTGCAAGTTCTGTTTCGTCTGTGCCGACAGTTAAATAAATTTTGCTTTAGTACATTAGTCACATTTTTTCCATTGACACCTTACCTTCGAGGTGATAAGATAACTCTCAAGTTGTTTAGTACGATAAAAAGTAAATAAATATGATTACTCTTATTTAGAGTGGTGGAGGGATGTGCCCGATGAAACCCAGCAACCGTCAACATCAGTTGAAAAGGTGCCAATTCACACAAAGCAAACGCTTTGGAAGATGAGAGAAAGGAATCACTGAATTGTGCCTTTCTGCTCTTTTAATTGCAGAAAGGCTTTTTATTTTTTACTATATCGCATAAACTAAGCAAAGTTTTCTTTGGATAGAAGGTGTGACTACGTGATAACACTAAAAAATGTTAAAAAAATTTATATAACGAAAACAAATTCTGTAACAGCTGTTAACGATATTGATTTGGAGATCAATGAAGGTGAAATCTTTGGAATCATCGGTTACAGTGGTGCTGGGAAAAGCTCACTCATTCGTTTACTGAATGGACTCGAAACGCCGACTGAAGGAACAATTTCAGTTGCCGGCCATGATATTACTTCCATTAAAGGAAAAGCCTTACGCGAAGCACGGAAAGAAATAAGCATGATCTTTCAGCACTTTAACCTTCTTTGGTCGCGAACAGTGAGAGAAAATATTTCGTTTCCACTTGAAATCGCAAAAGTTCCAAAAGCCAAACGGGAAGAACGAGTTATAGAGCTTATTAAGCTAGTTGGTTTAGAAGGAAGAGAAGATGCGTATCCTTCACAACTCAGTGGCGGTCAAAAGCAAAGGGTAGGGATCGCACGGGCGCTTGCAAACAACCCTAAGGTCTTACTTTGTGATGAGGCAACTTCTGCACTAGACCCACAAACAACTGACTCAATTTTGGATTTGCTTGTGGATATCAATGAACGTTTGGGTTTAACCATTGTGTTAATTACCCATGAAATGCATGTGATACGTAAAATCTGTCATCGTGTCGCCGTTATGGAAAACGGAAAGATTGTTGAACAAGGCCGGGTTCTTGATGTATTTAAAAAGCCTCAAGCAACTATTACAAAACGCTTTGTGCAACAAGTAACAGAGCCTGAAGAAACAAAAGAAACTGTTGAGCATTTACTTGAGATTTATCCAAATGGAAAAGTAGTCCAGCTTACTTTCATTGGTAACGATGCAGGGAAACCATTAATCACCCATTTAATCCGAGACTTTAACGTAGAAGTGAATATTTTACAAGGTAAGATTTCACAAACCCAAAATGGGCCTTATGGAACATTGTTTATTCATCTCGCTGGTGATAAGAATGAAATCACTTCAGCCATCGATTATATTCGACAGCAACGAGTAGAAGCTGAGGTGATTGAAAATGCTTGAACAATTCCAAGCCCTTCTAAATTGGGAAAAACAAGTTAATGATTATCAAGCGTTAAACTGGGGTAATCTTTGGGAAGCCACCTTAGAAACCTTATATATGACCGCAATATCAGTACTTGCGACTTTTATCATTGGTCTATTTTTAGGCTTAGTTCTCTTTTTAACAGATAAAGGGAATGCATGGGAAAATTCGCCGCTCAATCGAATAGTTTCTGCACTTGTTAATATTTTTCGTTCTGTACCGTTTATTATCCTAATTGTCCTATTAATTCCTTTTACGAAAATTGTAATGGGGTCAATGCTTGGACCAAACGCTGCATTGCCATCCCTTATCATTGGGTCGGCACCATTTTATGCAAGAATGGTTGAAATTGCATTACGCGAAATTGATAAAGGCGTTATTGAAGCTTCCCATTCAATGGGAGCTACAAACACATCAATCATTTTTAAGGTGTTAATACCTGAATCTTTACCAGCTCTAATATCAGGAATCACCGTAACTGCCATCTCGTTGGTAGGTTTTACAGCAATGGCTGGTGTTATTGGAGCAGGTGGTTTAGGGCATTTTGCCTATTTATACGGTTTCCAAGGCGGTAAGCCAATTATTACATTTATTACAACTATTGCGATTGTAATTTTAGTATTTATTATTCAAATTATTGGGGATTACTTTACAAAACATACAGACAAGAGATAACAGGAGGAACAACAAATGAAAAAATTTATTTCTGTACTATTAATCGGACTACTTTCAATATTTGCGTTGGCTGCTTGTGGATCAAATGATGATGCAGGTGAAGGTGAAAAACAAGCAACAGAAGGAAATAAAAAACTAGTGGTGGGCGCATCTGCCGTTCCCCATGCAGAAGTACTTGAGGAAGCAAAGCCTTTATTAAAAGAAAAAGGAATTGACCTTGAAATTGAAGTATTTACAGACTACATTTTACCGAACGTAGCACTTCACGGAAAAGAAATTGATGCAAACTATTTCCAAACACCAGGTTATTTAGCTTTACAATTAAAGGATAACCCAAATTTCGATTTTGTTAGTGTTGGCGAAATTCACAAAGAGCCGATCGGAATTTATTCAAAAGAATACAAGAGTTTACAAGAGCTTCCAGATGGAGCGAAAATCATTATGAGTAACTCATTCAGTGACCACGGCCGTATTTTACCTATTTTTGAAAAAGAAGGTATTATCAAATTAAAAGAGGGCGTTGGTGACCAAGCTAGAGTGGAAGATATCGTTGAAAATCCGAAAAATCTTGACTTCTCTAATTTAATTGAAGCGAAGCTGCTTGCGTCTGCGTTTCAAAATGGGGAAGGAGATGCGGTTGTAATCAACACAAACTATGCCCTTGAAGGTGGCGTCAATATTGCAGAGGACGGAATTGCCTTTGAAGGTGAAGATGTCGTTCCTGCAAACTTAATCGTTATTAATAAGGGTGACGAAGACCGCGAAGAAATTAAGGCATTAGTTGAAGTATTAAAATCTGAAGCAATTCAGAAATTCATCGAAGAAAAATATGCTGGTGCTGTTACAACAGTTAAATAATTAAGAAAAGCGCAAGGCGCCCCAATTCCAGCTAAGGTCAGGCACGTCCTGTGCCTAACGCTGGAATCCTTGCCGTCCTGGCAGAGGCGACCAGCATAAGGTGAGCGCTGACAGAAGGTGTATTTTACCTTCCGAAGCGATTGGCTTATGACCTCGAGTCGATGGCGCCTGGAGCTAGACAATAAAAAAAGAAGCTTGCCAATTGGTAAGCTTCTTTCATTTCCTGAATATTCGCGAGGAAAACTAAGGAAATGGCTTTAATTGTATATCCCATGTTCCTCTGGTTGCTGTCAGAGCCAAATAAGAAAAGGTAGCTTGATAAATCAGGAAATCCCGCCGTTGAGGCAAAAAGCAGATGATGCTACCATTAAACTGTGGTAAGAAAGCACACAAAAAACTGAAGGGATTGGTTCATTATCAATCGAATCCGTTTAAATTATACGGGCGAAATGGAAAAGGCGATGCATCAGGCACATGGGATTGGCTATGAGGATTACTGTCGAAAGTTCAGAGAACGTTTGCGGGTTGAGAAAAACCGTGAACAAGAATATAAACAAGAGCGAATGATTGTTGCTCAAATAGGTCAAAGAATTCATATATAAATAGATATCGTTTCGTATGAGAGACTCAGCGCTAAGCTGGGTTTTTCATATGGAATGAATTAATGAAATGTGTGAAAGATAAATCAAGGGAAGAAGACTATAAAAAAGCGTTCATCCCCTTCTTCCTTACATATCTTATAAATCTATGGTATCTTAGTGATGGACAAGTTTTAAAGAAAAAACACCTTAACACCATTCTCAAAAAATGATCAAAATTCACAGTTAGTACTCATTCATCACATTGTCAAAAATGTATTCCCATTAGCAATGTGTAAAGGTTGATATCACTTTGAATTTGTTATAAGATTGTAATGAGAATAAAATGAGAATAAAGTTTTGACTTAATTTGTCAATACTATACAAAATATTTTTTGTCTAATGGAGGTAGTAGTTATGGCAGGATCTACTTTAGTAATTAAAGATCTTCATGTCGAAATCGAAGGCAAGGAGATTTTAAAGGGAGTAAACCTTGAAATAAAAGGCGGAGAAATTCACGCAATCATGGGACCAAATGGTACAGGTAAATCAACGTTATCATCTGCAATCATGGGTCATCCTAAATATGAGGTTACAAGTGGTAGCGTTACTTTAGATGGTGAAGATGTTTTAGAAATGGAAGTTGATGAGCGTGCACGCGCTGGTCTTTTCTTAGCTATGCAATATCCAAGTGAAATTAGTGGTGTTACAAATGCTGAATTCCTTCGTTCTGCGATTAATGCACGCCGCGCGGAAGGGGATGAAATCCCACTAATGAAATTTATCCGTACAATGGATAAAAGCATGGACTTGTTAGAAATGGATCCGGATATGGCTCAACGTTATCTTAACGAAGGCTTCTCGGGCGGGGAAAAGAAACGTAATGAAATCCTGCAATTAATGATGATTGAGCCTAAGATTGCAATCCTTGATGAGATTGACTCAGGACTTGACATTGATGCATTGAAAGTAGTTTCTAATGGAATCAATAAAATGCGCGGAGAAGAGTTTGGTTGCTTAATCATCACTCACTACCAACGCTTACTTAACTATATTACACCAGATAAGGTACACGTTATGATGCAAGGACGTATTGTAAAATCTGGTGGTCCAGAGCTTGCACAACGTCTAGAAGCAGAAGGATATGATTGGATCAAACAAGAACTAGGAATTGAAGATGAAACTGTAGATCAAGAAGCGTAAGCGTTAGGAGGATTATTATGACAATCGATACGAAATTACCATTTGATAAAGATTATGTCAGAGGTTTTTCGTCTACTCTTGGTGAACCGAGTTGGCTGCAGGATCTTCGCTTACACGCTCTTGAAAAAGCAGAAGACCTTCCAATGCCAAGACCAGATAAAACAAAAATTGACAAATGGAACTTTACACAATTTGCAAACCATGTTGTAGAAAGTACTCCATATCAGTCAATTGTCGAATTACCTGAAGAAATCAGATCATTAATTCGAGTTGAAGATGATAAAAATATCTATATTCAACGCAATAATACACCAGCCTTTATTTCTCTTACTGAAGAAGTGAAAGCAAGTGGAGTTATTTTTACGGATATTCATACAGCTGCTCGTGAACATGGTGACCTTCTTCAAAAATATTTTATGACTGAAGCTGTTAAGGTTGACGAAAATCGTCTAACTGCATTACACGCTGCACTCTTAAATGGCGGAGCATTCGTATATGTTCCTAAAAATGTTGAAGTATCGGTTCCACTTCATGCTGTATTTATTCAAGAAAATGGTGAAGCAGCTACTTTTAACCATGTAATTGTTGTCGCGGAAGATAATAGTTCTGTTACTTATGTTGAAAACTATATTTCAACAACAGACGCTGCAAATACGGTTGTCAATATTGTGTCTGAGGTTATTACAGGCAGCAATGCGAAGGTAACATATGGTGCTGTAGATGCCTTAGCAACAGGGAATACAACTTATGTAACTCGTCGTGGCGTAATTGGCCGTGATAGTAAAATTGAATGGGCTCTTGGACTAATGAATGATGGAGATACAATCTCTGAAAACATCACGAACTTAGTTGGTGATGGTTCAATTGCAAATTCGAAGACAGTCGTTGTCGGCCGTGGTGAACAAAAGCAAAACTTTACGACAAGAATCACTCACTATGGTAAAAACTCAGAAGGTTATATTTTAAAACATGGTGTAATGAAGGACAGTGCAAGTTCAATCTTTAATGGTATTGGTCATATTGAACATGGCGCTTCCAAATCAAATGCGGAACAAGAATCAAGAGTATTAATGCTTAGCGAAAAAGCTCGTGGAGATGCAAACCCAATTTTACTTATTGACGAAGATGACGTAACAGCAGGTCACGCTGCATCAGTTGGTAAGGTTGACCCAGTTCAATTATATTATTTAATGAGCCGCGGTATTCCGTTGAAGGAAGCGGAGCGCTTAGTTATTCATGGATTCCTTGCACCAGTTGTTAATCAACTTCCAATAGAGGGTGTTAAAAAGCAACTTGTTGAGCTAATCGAAAGGAAAGTAAGATAATGAATATCCATGATATTCGTTCGATGTTTCCTATCTTAGATCAAGAGGTAAATGGAAAACCGCTTGTCTATCTGGACAGTGCCGCTACATCTCAAAAACCTGTAACTGTTATCGAAACGCTTGATCGCTACTATCGAGAATATAATTCAAATGTACACAGAGGGGTTCATACCCTTGGTACAAAAGCTACTGATGCTTATGAAAATGCTCGTGAGAAGGTTCGTAAATTCATTAGTGCCTCCTCCATTCAAGAGATTATTTTTACCCGGGGAACAACGACTGCAATCAATATGATTGCAGAAAGTTATGGGCGTGATAATCTCGGGGAAGGCGATGAAATTGTCATTACCTATATGGAGCACCATGCCAACATTATTCCTTGGCAGCAAATTGCAAAACGTACTGGTGCGAAATTGAAATATATACCTCTGCAGGAGGATGGTTCGATTGACCTTAAGGATGTTGAAGCTACTGTAACAAATCAAACAAAAATTGTTTCAGTAATGATGGTTTCTAATGTCCTAGGCACAATCAACCCAATTAAAGAAATTACCGAAATTGCACATCGCAACGGAGCCGTTATGGTTGTTGATGGCGCACAAGCTGCTCCACATATGAAAATTGACGTGAAAGATCTTGATTGTGATTTCCTTGCTTTTTCAGGTCATAAAATGTGTGGGCCAACTGGTATCGGTGTATTATACGGAAGGAAAGCATTACTTAAAAAAATGGAGCCAGTTGAAACTGGTGGTGAAATGATTGATTTCGTCGACCTTTACGAATCAACATGGAAAGAGCTTCCTTGGAAGTTTGAAGCTGGAACACCAATTATCGCTGGAGCCATTGGATTAGGTGCTGCAATTGACTTTTTAGAGGATGTTGGTCTTGATCAAATCCTTGAGCATGAACATAAGCTTGCAAATTATGCGATGGAACGATTGTCACAAGTCGAAGGTCTTACGATTTATGGGCCTAAACATCGTGCCGGACTCGTAACCTTCAATATTGAGGATGTCCATCCGCATGATGTTGCAACAGTCTTAGATGCAGATGGTATCGCTGTAAGAGCAGGTCACCACTGTGCACAGCCTTTGATGAAATGGTTGAAGGTTTCAGCTACAGCTCGTGCAAGTTTTTACCTCTATAATACGGAGGAAGAAATTGATAAACTAGTTGAAGGACTCATAAAAACAAAGGAGTATTTCAGCAATGGATTCTAAAATTAACCTTGATACCTTGTACCGACAGGTGATAATGGATCATTATAAAAAGCCAAGAAATCGCGGAGTTATTCAAGATGGTGCGTTAACGATCGATATGAATAACCCAACCTGTGGAGACCGCATTCGTCTCACTTTAAAAGTGGATGATGGGGTCGTTCAAGACGCAAAATACGACGGTGAAGGTTGTTCCATCTCAATGTCATCCGCATCGATGATGACTCAAGCGATTAAAGGAAAAAATATTGAAGATGCATTAAAAATGTCACAAATCTTCTCAGAAATGATGCTAGGAAAAGAATATGATGATAGCATTGATTTAGGAGACATTGAAGCACTTCAAGGTGTTTCAAAGTTTCCAGCACGAATCAAATGTGCAACATTAGCTTGGAAAGCAATGGAGAAGGGATTTAAGAACGATCAAAATGAGTCGTGAGTGATTTGTTTTGGAATGAACTCTTTTAAATAAGAATGGAGTGAAGGAAGAATGGCAAAGAAAATGCCTGAAATTGGCGATTACAAATATGGCTTTGCAGATAAAGACGTTTCAATCTTCCGTTCAGAACGTGGTTTAACAAAAGAGATTGTTGAAGAAATCTCTCGTATGAAGGAAGAACCTCAGTGGATGTTAGATTTCCGTCTTAAGTCATTAGAGCATTTCTATAAAATGCCAATGCCACAATGGGGTGGAGACTTAAACAGCTTAAACTTTGATGAGATTACGTATTACGTAAAACCATCTGAGAAGTCAGAAAAGTCTTGGGATGAAGTACCTGAAGAAATCAAAGCTACATTTGATAAATTAGGTATTCCAGAAGCTGAACAAAAATACCTTGCTGGTGTTTCTGCACAGTACGAATCAGAGGTTGTATACCATAATATGAAGGAAGAACTTACAGATTTAGGAATCGTATTTAAGGATACAGATTCAGCTCTTAAAGAAAATGAAGACATTTTCCGTGAGCACTGGGCAAAAGTTATTCCTCCAACTGATAACAAGTTTGCTGCTTTGAACTCAGCTGTTTGGTCTGGTGGATCATTCATCTATGTACCACCAGGTGTTAAGGTTGATACACCGCTTCAAGCTTACTTCCGTATCAACTCTGAAAACATGGGGCAATTTGAACGTACATTAATCATTGTTGATGAAGGTGCAAGCGTACACTATGTTGAAGGTTGTACAGCACCCGTATATACTACAAACTCACTTCACTCTGCAGTAGTTGAAATTATCGTTAAAAAAGATGCATATTGCCGTTATACAACAATACAAAACTGGGCTAACAATGTTTACAACTTAGTTACAAAACGTACTGTTGTTGAAGAAAATGGTACGATGGAATGGGTCGATGGTAACATCGGTTCTAAATTAACAATGAAATACCCGGCTTGTATCCTTAAAGGTGAAGGTGCTCGTGGTATGACACTTTCAATCGCAATCGCAGGTAAAGGTCAGCACCAGGATGCAGGTGCGAAAATGACTCACCTTGCGCCAAATACAACATCATCAATCGTTTCGAAATCCATATCAAAACACGGTGGTAAAGTAACATACCGTGGTATTGTACACTTTGGACGTAGAGCTGATGGTGCACGTTCAAATATCGAATGTGATACTTTAATTATGGATAATCAATCAACATCTGATACTATTCCATATAATGAAATCCTAAATGACAATATCTCATTAGAGCACGAAGCAAAGGTATCAAAAGTATCTGAAGAACAATTATTCTATCTAATGAGCCGTGGTATTTCAGAACAAGAAGCGACTGAAATGATCGTAATGGGCTTCATCGAGCCATTTACAAAAGAGCTTCCAATGGAATACGCAGTAGAAATGAATAGATTGATCAAGTTCGAGATGGAAGGGTCCATCGGCTAATATGAACACATGCAATAACTCGTTTGAGAGTGTCTCAAACGAGTTATTTTTTTTCATCGATTATTTTGTTATTCCCTTCACCTAACCACCAGTAACCTCTTATCATACCCTAACCTTTCAGAAGCTTCTTTCCCTGCGTTCGTAACCTTTTTAGCGATATCCGGTACCTTATAATCTGGTATGCGCTGGAGAGGACCGACGATATTTATGGCAGAGACCACCTTCCCTGTGTGATCACGAATAGGTGCTGAAACCGATCTTGTCCCTTCTGTTAATTCCTCGGTACTGATTGCATACCCTCTTTCACGGACTAACTCTAGTTCTTTTCGTAATTCGTCGGGATCTGTAATGCTTTTGCTTGTATAGGCATGCAACCCTTTTTCAATTACCTTTTCAATAAGATTATTTTCATCAAAAGCAAGCAGAACTTTTCCGGAACTTGTGCAATATGTCGGGTTTTTTCTCCCCAGATGCGTGAGGATGCGAACAGGATGGCTGCAATCCTCCTTATGAATATAGATTGTATGCAGTCCATCTAGAATCGATAAATGAGCAGTTTCACCGGTATCATTCACTAACTCATGGAGAAGTGGTGCCGCTTCTTTATGGATTTCTAGGTGATTTGTAACAATCCCGCCCAATGTTAATACTGAAAGTCCAAGTTTGTACTTACCAGTCTTTTTCTCTTTTATTACAAAACCCTCATGAGCAAGTGTAGAAAGCAAACGGCTTACTGTACTTTTTGATAAACCGAGAGATTCGGAGAGGTCACTCACTTTTTGAGTTGGTTCAAAAGTAGAAAAACTTTTAAGAATACGAAGTGCATTACTGACTGATGAAAGAATTTGTGGATTATTATTTTTCGTAGACATTTTCCAATCCCCTTTCGTTGATAGTTCCATGTAGAGGAACTATCATTACGTTTTAGTTTAATTTTGATTATCTTCCAAATATTCTATCACTTAAATATAATAAATGATAGCGTTTCCAACCAGTATTCGGAAATTAATGGTTCTTTGTTCCACACAGAGGGATTTGGCTTTTTCCTGTTAGGTGATTTTTTAAAAATTTTTTAAAAAACTTTAATAAGTTGCGTATAGCGGAACATGGGTGTTGCAGTTGAAACAAAGTCATATTACTATCGAGACAGATAGAAAACTTAGAACATTTTGAAAAAGTGTCGAAAAAGGAGGGGGTTTGTTAAATTACATAAAAAGTAAGCGCTTTATAAATTGTGGTTATGAAATGATAGCCAATTTTTAATGACAAAAGGGGGAAATAAAAATGGGGAAAAAGAAAATGAAATCAAAATGGAAATTAATGTACATGCTTCTTTTAGCAATGGTGATTTTTGTTGCAGGCTGCCAAGGAGAAAAACAAAAATCTACCACAACTGGGGAAAAACCTCAATCGGCAGAAGGCGAAACGATTAAAATTGGATTTGTCCTATCCTTTACAGGTCCATTGGCTCCATTATCTGAAGGTATTAAACAAGGATTCGAACTTTATTTAGAAGAACATGATGGGAAATTAGGCGGTAAAAATGTAGAACTTAAATTTGAAGATGACGAAGGAAATCCTCAAGTTGGTTTAAGAAAATATCGACAATTGGTTCACAGTGAAAAAGTAGATCTTCTAGTTGGTCCTACTAACTCTTCTATCGCTCTTGCATTACGTGATGAAGTAAATAAAGATAAAATTCCGATGATCGTACCAAACGCAGCAGCAGACGATCTAAATTGGAGTAAAAAGAGTGATTATGTATACCGTGTTTCTTGGTCTAACTGGCAAAATGGACATCCTCTTGCAGAGTATGTAGCAGAGAATATTGGTAAAAATGCAGTTATTATGGGTTCTGATTTCCCAGCTGGTATCGAAGTATTAAGATCCTTTAAGGCTGCCTATGAAGAAGCTGGCGGTACTGTATTAAAAGAACTTTATCCGAAATTAGGAACAAATGACTTCTCCACTTATTTACAAGAAGCATCTAGCATAAAGCCAGATGTAATCTACTCTTTCTTTGCTGGTAGTGACGGAATTCGTTATATTCAACAATACGAAGAATTTGGTTTAAAGGATAAAATTCCAATGTCTGGAACATTAGAATTTGGTGATTTACTAATGTTAGAGCCAACTGGAGATGGTTCGGAAGGATTTCTTGCTGGAACTGTATACTCACCATGGTTGGAAAATGATTTAAACAAAAAATTTGTTGAAGGTTATGAAAAGAAATACGGAAAGCTTCCAAATACGTTCTCTGTTAATGGATATGACTCAGCAACAATTCTTGACAAAGCTCTAACTGCAGCAGGTGGCGTGGAAGCAGAAAAAGTAATCAAAGAATTACCAGGTATTTCTTATGATAGTCCACGTGGACCAGTTACAATTGATGAAAAAACGCATAACGTAATTCAAAACTTCTATATCACGAAAAACGTTGTGAAGGACGGCAAACTTGTACCTGAAATCGTTGAAACAAAAGAAAAAGTAACAATGCCAGAAAAATCACCATTTGAATAATGGTTACTAAAAGGTTCTGATTAACTAAATAAATGGGGCTGTCCATAAAGACAACCCCATTTATTCATTAAAAGACTGATTACTATAGTGTGTGTTCAAAAAGGAGGATAAAAAGGACCAAGAAGTTCGAGGCGGCGCGGCTTTGAGTAGCGGAGCGTATGGTGTTAATACGTGAGGAACGGAAAAGCAAGCCAACGTAGAAATTCGATGTGTCATTTTTACCGGACTTTTTGAACATCCTCTTATACATATTAAAAAGGAAGAGAGGGGAGAGTCCTTGGATATAATTCTCGTTCAACTTATAACGGGCATTGCATATGGAATGTTGTACTTTATGATTGCAGCAGGGCTAACGATTATTCTAGGAGTAATGAATGTTGTCAATCTATCTCATGGAGCACTGTTCATGCTAGGATCCTATTTAGCCTTTACCTTTATTAGCAATGGGATCAACTTTTGGTTTGCACTACTATTATCCGCGATTTCAGTAGGGATATTTGGTATTATCCTTGAAAAAGTATTAATCAAACGTGTTTATGGTAAAGTGCTGCAACAAGTGTTGCTAACATTTGGTTTAATGCTTGTTATTGCTGACTCTGTCAAATGGATTTGGGGAACAGAAATGCAATTGATTCCAGCACCTGCAATACTTGATATGTCCATCCCAATTGGGGATATGGCATTCCCAGTATTTCGTTTATTTGTCGTATTTGTTGGTTGTTTATTAGCTGTTTTACTATGGTATTTAGAAGCGAAGACACGTATAGGGGCAGTCATTCGTGCAGGGGTAGATGACCGTGCAATGGTCGGTGCTCTTGGTATTAATGTAGGAGTTGTATTTACAGGCGTATTTATCTTTGGAGCAGCTTTAGCTGGATTTAGTGGAGTATTAGGTGGGCCACTCTTAGGTATGTATACAGGAATGGACGCTGAGATCCTTGTCACATCCTTAATCGTTGTTGTAATAGGTGGATTAGGTTCATGGAAGGGATCGTTTATTGGCGCTTTAATTATTGGGGTATTGGAAATATTCGGTAAAGTATGGTTCCCATCACTATCCATGCTCATTGTATTCTTAATCATGATGGTTATTTTAATCATTCGCCCTCAAGGTCTATTTGGAAGAGAGGTGGCATAATTGAAAAAAAATATTCTTTATGCTGTTTTGCTTCTCCTCGTCGTTTTCGTAGTACCGCAAGTACTTTCTGATTTCGGAACGAATTTAACAACTGAAATTTTCATCATGGCCATGTTCGCCATGAGTTTGGGCTTAATTATGGGCTATGCTGGTTTAGATTCGCTAGGTCATGCTGCCTTTTTTGGAATTGGTGCCTATTCTGTTGCAATAATCGGGCAGTTTGTGACTAATACGTATTTAATTATTATTATAGCGGTTGTGATTGCTGGATTACTTGCACTCATTACTGGGGCAGTATTTATCCGTACCTCCCAATTCTACTTTCTTATGATTACACTTGCCTTTAGCCAATTGATATTTACTCTATTCTGGCAAATGAAGGATTTGACAGGTGGGGCGGATGGGATGTCCGTTTCCGCTATTATGAATCTAGGATTTGGTGACATATTTGATCCGCGAACCATGTATTATGTGATGGGAATTATTTTTGTCGCTGTCTTTATATTATTAAGATTATTCGTGGAATCTCCAGCAGGGAAAATTACGAAAGGCGTCAAGGAAAATGAAGGTCGTATGAGTGCACTTGGCTATGACGTACGTGTGTATAAACTATTAGCCTATACCCTTTCAGGAGCATTAGCGGGGTTTGCTGGTTCACTATATTCCTTTTATAACGTTTTCGTCTCTCCAGAGTTATCAGGTTGGCTGTTCTCTGGTCAAGTAATGATTATGGTTATCATCGGGGGCGTAGGTACATTGCTTGGACCTGCCATTGGAGCGGGTGTATTCATCTTCCTGCAAAACTTTATCAGTACCTATACGGAAAGATGGCCATTGATTTTGGGTGCCATTCTCATCTTCCTTGTCCTCCTTGGAAAAGGCGGAGTCATTCAGTGGTTTAAATTAGGGATCGATATGATTTTTAAAAGAAAACACAAAAATAATAAGGTGTCCTCTACTAATCAACCCGAAAAGGAGGAGGTTATCAGTTGAGCTTACTAAAAGTAGATAAAATAAATAAATCATTTGGAACCCTTCAAGTACTACATGATGTATCTTTGGAAGTACAGCCAGGCGAACGCCATGTTATTATTGGTCCAAATGGTGCCGGGAAAACGACTCTTTTTAATTCGATAACAAACCATCTTCCTATTACTTCGGGAACGGTGCATTTTGAAGGGAAAAATATTACAAATCTTCCTGCGCATAGATTAGTTCATTTAGGGATGTCCCGAACATTTCAAAAGAATAATTTATTTGGTGATTTAACGGTAGAGGAAAATATTCATCTTGCCTTAACAGCCAAGAAAAAATACCGTCATGACGTATGGTTTTCTCTAACAAGTCGTTCTGACGTAAAAAAAGAAACAAATGAGATTTTAGAAGAGTGGAAGATTACCCATCGCCGTGATGTGAAAATAAATAATCTATCCTATGGGGAACAACGTTTACTAGAAGTCCTCTTGGCGATGGCTAGTAAACCTAAGCTTCTTTTATTAGATGAACCAACATCTGGAATGTCTCCGGCAGAAACAACTCAAACTTCTGAGATGATTCAAAGACTTCCGCGCTCCATGGCGTTAGTTGTAATTGAACATGATATGGATGTAGTCTTTGCAATTGCTGATCGAATTACCGTTCTTCACCATGGTGAGCCAATTTTAACTGGTGCTCCAGAAGAAGTTAGAAATAGTGATATGGTAAAGGAAATTTACTTCGGTGGAGGTGCGAAAAAACATGCTTGAGTTACAAGATGTTCATTCCTACTATGGTACAAGTCATATCCTTCAGGGGGTTACATTTACCGTTCCGCAAGGGAAATGTGTCGCACTATTGGGACGAAATGGAGCTGGAAAAACAACAACGATTCATACGATATCGGGTCTGGTCAAATCAAAACTCGGTACCATCACTTTTAATGATAAACAAGTACAAGCTTTACCAACACACCAAATTTCTCGTCGGGGTATTGGCTTAGTACCACAAGGAAGAAGAATATTTCCTTCCCTTACTATTAGAGAAAACTTAATGATGCCTGCTCAGAAAAGAAAAGGAAATAGTCAAGCGGTAAACTGGGATATCGACAAGGTTTATGAGCTATTCCCAATTCTTAAGGAACGCGAAAATAATATGGGTACGCAGCTATCTGGCGGACAGCAGCAAATGCTGGCAATCGGCCGGGCATTGATGACTAATCCGCAGTTTCTGTTAATGGATGAGCCATCTGAAGGACTCGCCCCGGTTATTATTGACCAAGTGGGTGAGATCGTTGTAAAGCTGAAAGAGACCGGTCTTTCAATATTAATGGTTGAGCAAAATATTTCACTTGCCTGCCAGGTAGCGGATGAAATCTTAATCATGAACAAGGGTACGATTGTTTGGAACGGTACACCAGATGAATTGTTAGAAAATAAGGATGTTCAGCATAAATATTTGGGAGTTTCCTAGCTTCCAAATAGGTAGACTTATTTTAAAATGATTATTTCAAAAAGAAAATAAATATTGGAGGTTTGTAGAAATGACTTTATCAAACGCAAAACAAAAAGAGGTAGAACTTACTGAATTAGATTTGAAATTATCGAATGTTGCCCACATTGGTCATGCATCCATCAATGTGACTAATCTGGAAAGATCAACATGGTTTTTTACAGAGGTTCTAGGACTGCATGTATCCGCGGAAGAAAAAGACAAGGTTTATTTACGCGCATGGCAGGATTGGGATCATCACACGTTGGTACTCAATAGGTCTGAAACATCTGGATTAGATCACTTCGGCTGGCGAGTGAACTCAGAAAAATCGCTGTATGCATTCGAAAAAACGTTAAAAGAATCAGGAACAAACTATGAGTGGATTGAAGGCGGTACTGAACTTGGACAGGGTGATGCAATTAAATTCCACAGCCCAGCAGGAATTCCTGTTGAGCTCTACTGGGAAATGGAAAAGTACTCCAACCCACTAACAGCTTCCAAATTACCAAGTCATCCAATGAAATACAGTGGAAAAGGGGCAGCACCACGCCGCTTTGACCATGTGAATGTGATGGTGAATGATGTTGCAAAAGAACAGGAATGGTGGACAAATTTCCTTGGAATCCATCATCGTTACTATATCCAAAATGAAGTCGATGTTCGTCTTGGCTCTTGGCTGAGCAAAACAAATATTGCACATGAAATTGCACTCATGAGAAACAGTAATCAATCAGGAGCACTTCTCCATCATGTTGCGTATTTCTTAGATTCACCAGATGAATTGCTTCGTGCACTGAATATCATGGCTGAAAATGACATTAAAATCGAGTGGGGACCAGGAAAACATGGTACAAGCGGGGCACAATTCCTATATGCTTTTGAGCCTTCTGGCAACCGTGTTGAACTGTGGACAGGTGGAATGCTTATTTTTGCACCAGACTGGGAGCCGATTGAGTGGCAATCAGGAACGGGGCAGTTTGGGCTTGATATGTGGGGAAGCACACCACCACAAAGCTATTTGACATATGGTACAGAAATAAAGAAATAAAGTACTAGAATACTAGTTCAGTTGATTTTAAGAAAGGAGGTTTTTAGCTTTGGCAAAAAAGTTACGTGTTGATTTTCATACACACATCATTTCCGAAGATTTTCCCGACCTGGCAGCAAAATATGGAGATGACAGGTTTCCGGCACTTCAAATGACCTGCAGCTGTGGTGCTGAAATTAAGATGCAAGGTAAAACATTCAGGAAGATAACCGATCAGGCATGGGATCCCCAAAAGCGGATTGAAGATATGGATAAGGAAGGTGTGGATATTCATGTGCTGTCACCTATTCCGGTTACCTTCTCCTATTGGTCGGATTCACAGGCCGGGTTGGAGCTTGCCCAGTCACAGAACGATTTTATCGCTTCAGTGGTGAACAAGTATCCAGATCGATTTATTGGAATGGGCACGGTACCGTTGCAGGATGTGAAGCAGGCGATAGCCGAGATGGAAAGAGCAGTTAATGTGCTCGGGCTTAAAGGGATTCAGATCGGTTCCAATGTAAACGGACAGAATTTAGATGATGATTCCCTATACCCTTTTTTTGAAGCAGCAGCAGAAATGAATGTTCCGCTTTTTGTTCACCCGTGGGCGACTCTAGGAAGAGAAAGGCTGCAACGTTTCAATTCAATGTATACAGTCGGAATGCCGTCAGAAACTGCGCTAGCTGCAGGAAGCATCATTATGAGCGGGATGCTAGATAAGCTGCCAAATCTTAAAGTTTGCTTTGCACATGGAGGCGGGTCACTCCCATATATTCTTCCAAGAATGGATAAAGGCTGGGAGGTCTGGCCAGATACCCGGAATACAGAAAAACCTCCAAGCTTCTATGCGAAAAAACTGTATTACGATTCACTCGTTTACGATCCAGATAATTTGAAATTTATGATTGAACGTTTTGGAGCAAAGCAAATTATTGCCGGATCTGATTATCCATTCTTACTACGCGAAATGCCAGTTGGAAAGGTTATTGACAGCCTTGAGGATCTTTCAGAAGAGGATGCAAAATTAATGCTTGGACAAAATGCGTTGGATTTTCTGGGATTGAATGAATTGGTAAAAAGTTAATTCGTACTAAGAAAATTGAATGTCTTAGTTAAAAAATACACTATGCGGTTCGAGCCGCATAGTGTATTTTAAATTTGGGGAAAAATGTTCCAAGGGTTATACTTAATAATAAAAAGTAACATGAATGGAGGTGAAGGGATTGGTTGAAACGGTACATATTTATCATACAAACGATCTCCATAGCCATTTTGACCGATGGCCGAAAATCACCAAATATATAACAGAGATGAGACGGCTTCACCAACAAAACAATGAAGAAATGCTATTAATCGATATTGGAGACCATATTGATCGTTTTCACCCGATTTCAGAAGCTTCCTATGGAAAAACGAATGTTAAGCTTTTAAACCAGCTCCAATATGATTATGCAACAATCGGAAACAATGAGGGGATTACGATGTCCTATGAACATCTTGATACCTTATATGAAGAAGCGGAATTTAAGGTATTGCTTGCAAATCTTTTTGACCGAAATGGAAACCGGCCAAATTGGACTCAACCCTATAACATTCACGTCTTACCAAGCGGTTTTAAAATTGGAATTATCGGTGTAACCGTACATTATATTGGCTTGTATAAGCTACTAGGCTGGAATATGAAGGACGCACTTGCTGTCTTAAGGGAGACAATTGCTGAACTAAAAAATAAAACAGACATGATTCTGTTGATGTCTCATCTAGGAATTAATGAAGATGAACAAATCGCAAGAGACTTCCCGGAAGTCGACGTTCTTCTTGGCGGGCATACACATCACCTTTTAGAAAACGGGAAACGAATAAACAATACACTGCTGTGCTGTGCGCAAAAATACGGGAATTACATCGGTCATGTCACTCTTAAAATTGATACCGAACAAAAGAAGCTTATCGAAAGTACAGCAAATGTCATCCCAACTAAATCACTTCCAGAAAGCAAAGAAACGAATGAAATCCTTTCACGCTACCTATTGGAAAGTACCCAAATATTAAAAGACGATATTATTGCAGAAATAGAGGAACCACTCATTAGTGACTGGTTTGCTGAAACCTCTTTATCTACACTATTAGCTGAGGTGCTTCGCGAATGGTGTGATGGAGACCTATCTATGGTCAATGCGGGGCTGTTGCTTGATTCGCTTCCAATCGGCAAAGTAACTAGAGAAGACCTGCATCAAATCTGCCCGCATCCCATCAATCCTTGTAAGGTATGGCTAAAAGGCGATGAACTGAAGGAAATTATTTTAGAGGCGAACACAGAGGAAATGGAAAACCTCAGAATTAAAGGTCTAGGCTTCCGTGGAAAAGTAATGGGGAAAATGGTGTATGACGGTGTAGAGCTTGATACGAGAGAGCTATCAGATGGAGAAAACCATATAACGGATATAAAAATCAATGGTGAACAGCTTGATCCAGATAAAACATATTCAATTGCAACCATTGATATGTTCACGTTCGGATTACTGTTTCCTGCCATACGGGATGCAACGGATAAAAAATATTATATGCCAGAATTCTTACGTGATCTATTAGCTGAAAAAATAAAGTCAATCGGTAAAAGAACTAAGGATTTCTAGTCATAAGATGTACGCAAAAGATAGGTTTATGACAACGACCCATTTCTTACACAATTACCTTTCCTTATTCATAAATTAGTAAAGAAAGGAGTGTGCTAGGAATGGTCTCAATGACACCAATATTAATTGATAATCATCAATTTACAGCCATTACTGTTAAACTGCCTAAGACGAATTTTATGGCAGTTACAAATGAAAATGGCTATATTATGTGTGGTGCTCTCGACGTTGCCCTATTAAATGCAAAACTTAAAGAACGGGGCATAATTGCTGGTCGGGCTGTTGGTGTTCGTACAATCGAGCAATTACTGGATGCCCCTCTTGAATCAATCACATACGAAGCAGAGAACCGAGGCATAACCATTGGAATGAAAGGCAAAGACGCCTTATTAAAAATGATCTGATACACATGCCGCACAGGGCAGGTATTCAATATAAAAAAGTGGTCTCCACCGAATTTTTGTCGAAATCAAATGCGCCTTGGCGTATTTGCGCCCGATTTTTTTAGGCCCCAGGAAGTGGGTCACAAAGACGTTGCCACAGGAAGTTGGCGTTCTTAGTCTTTGATCTTAAGCTCGAAAAACTTCAATTGAAAAATCGTTGCATCCGCCGGAGGCTTTAACTTTATTCAGGCAGTACTGCTGCTGAATAAAGTTAAAATAATTATCGTACATCCCCCCTTACTTGCATACATATAGCATGTAAGGGGGGATTTTCGTTTGGCAAAATTCAGACGTCGCCTACAACCAAGAAGGAAAGGACCTTTGCCTTTTCGTTACGTCTTTTTATTAACATTTGTCTTTTTTATCTTCTCGACGTTAATTGGTGTATTTCTCGTTAATAAAGCGATTGAACCTGCACTTATGGCATATGCCAAAAATGAAACAAAGAAGGTTGCTGCTACTGTTATCAAAAATGCAATTAACCAACAAATAAATGAGGAAGAATTGATCCAAGAAGAATTAAGTATTGTTCAAACAGATGAAACTGGGAAGGTAATTAGTTATAACACTCAGGTAGTTAACAAAATGGCTACAAAGACCCTTGGAAATATTGAGAAATATTTGAAATACGTGCAAGAAGGAGACATTAATAAACTAGAATACCCTGATTTAGAAGTTGAAAAGGATCAAGCGACAGGGCAAACAGGATTTGTCTTTAAAGTTCCCCTAGGAGAAGCTACAAATAATGCCATCTTAGGTAACTTAGGTCCGGAAATTCCGATTCGGTTTCATATGGTCGGTTTTGGAGAAACAACGCCACAAGGAAGAATTGACGAATGGGGAATTAATAATGGCTGGTTTCAATACAATGTTTTGGCAACAGTGACCATGCAGGTTATTTTACCATTTTCAACAGGTGAGATTGAAATTCAAACCATTATTCCTGTTATCAATCAAAATATTTTACACGATGTTCCAGACTTCTATAACAATGGCGGAGAATCTTCACCTTCTATTGAATTCCCTTCTAATTAAGAACAAAAGCGGAAGTTTCTTGACAATGGAACATCGACTAACTTCTGCCACGTCCTGTGGCAAACGTCGATGTCAGCACTTCCTGTGCAAGTCAGACTAGCACAAGACGAGCTGGCTAGAAGGTTGCACTTTGACCATCTTGACAGATGGGCTTGTGACCTCGAAGGGCTAGGCACTGGAGCTGGATGCCAAAATATACTATACTAGAATAGTTGATTTATAGAGTGTAATGAACTATACTTCATTATGGAATCAAAAAATGAATATACCACCTTATCGGATCGATGAGGTAGAGGTGCGGAAAATAAGAGTAAACTATGTGAGGATGACAACGTGGATCATAGTCGAAAGGACTTTTCGCCGAAGCAAAAATGAACTTGTCAACGTTCTTTTTGTTGGGGTTGCCTTGAAAAAGGGTAACACTGTCATTATAGAATTATATCTATAATGGAGGGCTACTGATCGTGATGGAGGATAACATAACATTACCAGGAGTAATGATAGTTATTTTCTATCATTACTCTCTTTTTGTTTATAAAGGATGTTCAAAAAGTCACCAAATGATAAGCTTCGAATCTCGGCGTCACTCGGTCTCTCCGGTCCTCGCGTATTAAATACATACGCTCCGGTCCTCGAGCCCCGAGTTCCTTGACCTTCTTGCTTCTGATTCGTCGACTTTTTGAACAGGAATTATAAAAAAGAGTATCTTCTTTCACCACGTACGACCAGCCCTCCATGAAAAATCAATCTTGGAGGAACACATCATGTCTGGAACTATTTTTTCGATTATCCCACCAATTATTGCTCTTCTTATGGTTGTCTTAACCCGTCGAGTTCTCCTTTCACTAGGAGTCGGAATTTTGTCGGCTGCAGTCGTTTTACACGCAAAGATCCTAAAAAGTGAAGGAGTCGGAGCTTGGCTGCAAGACATTGTTCTCACAATTTGGACAAGTATTAAAGGAATCTTTGTATCTGAGGGGTCACTCAATACAGGGAATGTTTATATCGTCTTATTTTTATTCCTCTTAGGAATGATAACAGCCTTTATATCCATCTCCGGTGGCAGTCGTGCTTTTGGGGAATGGGCCCAAACAAAGGTTAAAACAAGAACAGGTGCACAGCTTCTAGCTGCTGTTTTAGGTATCATTATTTTTATTGACGATTATTTTAATGCGTTAGCAGTTGGACAAATAAGCAGACCACTTACAGACCGTAATAAAGTATCGCGTGCCAAGCTTGCTTATATTATTGATTCAACATCAGCACCTGTCTGTGTCGTTTCACCTATATCAAGCTGGGGAGCATATATCATCGCGATTCTTGCGCCCATTTTAGCAGCCCACGGTGTAACGGAGTATTCACCACTTTCAGCATTCATGCAAATCATTCCGATGAATTTATATGTCATTATCGCATTATTGATGGTTATTGCAGTTGCAGTCTTTAATTTAAATATTGGAAGTATGAAGGTTCACGAAAATCGGGCAATGAAAACAGGCGAGGTTACCGATCCAAGTAAACCGGTTCTTGGTGAATTAAAACAGGACTTACCTCAATGTAAAAAAGGTTCAGTTGGAGATTTGGTATGGCCGATTATTGCGTTAATTGTAGGAACTGTCGGTTCTATTTTTTGGACAGGCTATAGAGCCACAAAAGGAAATGTAACCATTTTTTCTATATTTGAAAACACAGATGTAACAGCCTCTCTTTTGTACGGCGGACTACTTGGGATTATCGTTACACTTATTTTATTCTTTATCCAGGCCTATGCTAAACGTGTAGTAAACGTAAATCTTCTGCCAAAGGGAATGATTGAAGGGATCAAATCTATGCTTCCAGCTGTCTATATTCTTTTGTTTGCATGGGTGATTATTGATTTAATCGGACAGCTTGAAACAGGAACTTATTTAGCTTGGAAGGTAGAAGAATGGAATGTAAATGTTGCCTTTTTACCAGTAATCCTTTTTGTTGTCGCAGGCTTTATGGCGTTTGCTACTGGAACGTCTTGGGGAACTTTTGGGATGATGCTTCCAATCGCAGGTGATATTGCAGCAGCGGCAGATATTAATTTATTGCTGCCGGCATTAGCTGCTGTATTGGCAGGTTCCGTATTTGGTGACCACTGCTCACCAATATCAGATACAACAATCCTATCTTCAACAGGAGCGGGAAGTCATCATATTGATCACGTCATGACACAGCTTCCATATGCCATTATTTCTGCAGTTATTGCTGGAATTGGCTATATCGTACTAGGGCTAACCGACAGTACGGCATTAGGATTACTTTCTACATTAGTATTATTTGTTATTTTTGTTATCACAGTGAAAAGCAGACAAAAAGCATAGAGTTACTATTCAAATGTTACAAGTTAATCTTAGATAGTATGTAAGAGACAAGGGAAATAGAACCTTTGTCTCTTTTTTATATAATATATTCTGAACCTTAAAATAACCTTTTGACAGAAGAATAATGACTGGCTATACTATTAGATAGATTATGTAATAATCTGAATATATTAAAATTTCTAACTTCGGTCTAGTTATAAAGAACTACCGCATTAACAGGCTAAAGTGGAAAAGAGGAGGTTTATTTATGGATAATCGTCCACAGTGGGGGACGCGGGCAGGTTTCGTAATGGCTGCTATTGGTTCAGCGATTGGTCTAGGTAATATATGGAGATTTCCATATGTTGCTTATGACAATGGAGGAGGCGCCTTCTTTCTTCCATACCTATTTGCAATTTTAACAGCCGGAATACCAATCCTTATTCTCGAATTCACCATCGGACAAAAATTCAGAGGATCAGCACCTTTGTCACTTTTCCGTTTAAATAAAAAAATGGAATGGCTTGGCTGGTGGCAAGTATTCATTTCTTTTGTCATTGCAACCTATTATGCAGTCATTATCGCATGGGCATTTTCCTATACATTCTTTTCGTTGAATAAGGCTTGGGGGGAGGATACTCAAGGATTTCTATTTGGCAAATATCTTCACCTAGCAGATACTCCTGGAGACGTTGGAGCACCAGTGCTTGGGGTTTTTGTACCTTTAGTTATTGTTTGGGCGATTACATTATTTATTTTATTTAAAGGCGTTAAAAAGGGGATAGAAAAGGCGAACAAAATCTTTATCCCAACGCTGTGCGTTATCTTTACAATTATTGTAATTCGTGCAGTTACACTTGATGGAGCAGCTGCCGGTTTAAATGCATTCTTCCAACCAAACTGGGATGCAATTATGGACGGTAAAGTTTGGGTTGCCGCATACGGACATATTTTCTTTAGCTTATCAATTGGTTTTGCTATTATGATTACTTATGCAAGTTATTTACCAAAGAAGTCCGATGTAGTGAACAACGCATTTATTACTGGTTTTGCAAACTCGGGTTTCGAATTATTGGCAGGTATTGGAGTATTTGCTGCTTTAGGCTTCATGGCATCACAGGCAGGGGTACCTGTAGACAAAGTGGCAACCGCGGGTGTTGGTCTTGCGTTTGCGGTCTTCCCGCAAATTATCAACCAAATGCCGTTTGGTGAATTTTTTGGAGCATTATTCTTTTTATCCTTAATATTTGCCGGTTTAACCTCGCTCATTTCAATCTGTGAGGTATTTATTGCAGCAGTTCAAGACAAATTTAAGATTAGCCGTAACAAATCTGTTATATACGGTGCTGGATTAGCATCCCTTATTTCAATCCTGTATTCAACAAAGGGAGGCTTATACTTCCTAGATGTTGTTGACTACTTCGTCAACCAATTCGGTATTGCAGTTGCCGGATTAGTTGAAGTCATTCTAATTGCATGGGTCTTCAGACAAATGAATCCTTTACAAGCACATGCTAATGCTGTTTCAGATATCCGTGCAGGTGGATGGTGGAAGATCTGTTTAGGAATTGTTACACCACTCGTTTTAGGATACATGTTATTTGACTTATTAAAGCAAAATATTTTACAGCAATTCGATTTTGAATCTGGAAACTATGAAGGCTATGCCACTTCATTTATTCTTTTCCCAGGTGTATTTATTGCTGTTGGGGTAATTGTACTCGGAATAGTATTTTCACTCAAAAAGTGGAGTCGTGCAACGTTGGAAGAGAAGTATTCTTCTAGTAACGACAAGGGGGTTGGACTATGACCGGTGGAGCAATTGCAATGATGATTATTGGAATGGTTATTTTGTGGGGAGGCCTGGCAGCAAGTATCGCGTATGCTGTTATAAAGGCAAAACAAGCAAAACAAGCGGAATAGATAAAAGAGGGTCAAAAAATAGAACGGAAAAAGGCTGCGGTAGACAAATCTACTGCAGCCTTTTATATACTACCGTTTCCTTGATTTTCTTTCAGTCCTTTCCCAAGCCCTAAGATGCGGATATGGGTCAAAGGACCATTCTGTAAATCCGTTGTCCTTGTACATTCCATAATGTAGATGTGGCGGGAATTTTCCGGCTGTTCCTGGTGGTCCATATCCAGAACTTCCAACTGAGCCAATTATCTTGCCAGGCTCGACAACCTGTCCGATTGCAATATCCTTTGTAAATCCGTTAAGATGTGCAAAGTAGTGATACGTATTATTGACATCGCGGATTCCGATGCGCCACCCGCCAAAACGGTTCCACCCCTTCATTTCAATTACTCCATATGAGGTTGCACGAACCGGTGTGCCGTAGCTCGCAAAAATATCCGTACCTTCATGCATTCTCCGACCACCCCAACCTCGCGCATCTCCCCACGTGTTTTTATAGGTGTGATTATAGCCAAGCGGGACCGGAAAGGCATGTTTATCTAAATCGAGAGTTCCATACGTTGAATAGATTTTAGCAATTCCCATGATAAGGGAAACCGATTTATCGCGTTTGTAATAGTTCCACAAACCAATTTTAAAATTATCGGGGTCTGTCCCGTATGCTAAAATTTGCTCTGACATCGTAAATAAGATATCTTCATCATTTGTCTGGTCAGCAACACCATCTGCATTGCCATCTAGACCTGCTCCTCCAAAAAGCTGAATACTGTAAGGGTTTGTATCATTTAGATTTGGATTTAGAGCACCGGCCCAAATCTCGGGCTTTATATAAATTCCAATCAAACCGGTTTCCTTTGGGATATCCTTACGGGCACGACGAATACTTCTTTCATATTGATCAATTGCTGCGTAGTAGTACCATGGAATTTGGGTTACAGTCTCCATTTTAGTATAAAGATTCATTCGTTCCGCAAAAATATTTTGCTGAACTTCTTCTGCATTTGACGCCAATGGAAATCCGGTAAAAACTAAACAAATAACAACAACTATTCCTAATATTTTGTTCACGCACAAAAATCTCCTTTCACAAAAAACTACTTGATTGCTTAAGATATCTATGTTCAATATAATGACGAAATATATGTTATCTTATATACTCTTCCCTGTTAGTTTGGTAAATCATCTTATTTTCATAATAACTAATTGTTGGAAGCCTTATGCTAATACTTGGATTCTTTTATATGTAAAGAGTATAATAGGGATAGCCTTTGCAATGGAGTGATGAAGTATGTCAAAAAAACAGGAATATCTTCGAAAGCCCGAATGGCTTAAAATAAAGCTGAATACAAATGAAAACTACACAGGCTTAAAGAAAATCATGAGGGAAAAGCAATTACATACCGTTTGTGAGGAAGCAAAATGTCCTAATATACATGAATGTTGGGCTGTTCGTAAGACAGCTACATTTATGATTCTTGGAGATACTTGTACGCGTGCTTGTCGATTTTGTGCAGTTAAGACTGGACTTCCAAATGAATTGGATTGGAAAGAGCCGGAGCGCGTAGCCGATTCTGTGGCAATCATGGGATTAAAGCATGTCGTTGTGACAGCTGTTGCCCGCGATGACTTGAAGGACGGAGGAGCAGCGGTCTTTGCTGAAACCGTTCGTGCAATTCGCAGGAAAAATCCATTTACTTCAATTGAAGTATTACCATCTGATATGGGTGGCGTCTACGAAAACTTAGAAATGTTAATGGATGCGAAGCCAGATATTCTAAACCATAATATCGAAACTGTTCGCCGTTTATCTGACCGCGTTCGTGCAAGAGCAAAATATGATCGTTCCCTTGAATTCTTACGTCGTGGAAAAGAAATGAATCCAGACATCCCAACAAAATCAAGTATCATGATTGGTCTTGGTGAAACGAAGGAAGAAATCATTGAAACAATGGACGACCTTCGTGCAAATAATGTGGATATTATGACAATTGGTCAATACCTGCAACCATCCAAAAAGCACTTAAAAGTTGAAAAATACTATCATCCAGATGAGTTTGCTGAATTAAAAGAGATTGCATTAAGTAAGGGCTTCAGCCATTGTGAAGCTGGTCCGCTTGTACGTTCCTCTTACCACGCAGATGAGCAAGTGAATGCTGCAAAAGCAAATCAACAACTTAAACAAGCATAAAAAAGGGGGGACTCCCCCTTTTTTTTATTTTAACCACCATTCCCTTTTTGGAGTGGATTATTTATATGTTGACCCCGGTCGTAATTGAGCGTACGGCCGTTTCCTGTATCTCGGTTCAAGTCAGAATTAATTGTTCCGCGTGTTCCGGTATCATGTACATTTGTGCCCTTATTACCAGAACTTGGGTTTTTAAGGAAGTTTTGATTTTCCCTTGCCTTGCGCTCATATTCAGGGTTTAATCCACCTTCCATTTCCCCATTTTCATTTTCCCCATCACTTACCTTATAGCCTTGAGGAGATTTAATCATTTGTTGGATGGTCGATGTAATGATTTGGTCAACATTACGGCTGTCTGAATCAAGTGTACCGAACCGTTCGATTTGTCTCATCATGTCTGGATCGTCAGAAACGTACGCATGAAAATACCTAGGGACAACAGAAAGGGCAGCACGTTTTACTTGGTCTGCCGTTAAGTTACGATCCTTTGAATTCGTATCATACGCAACAAGGACCTCTTCATCCGTAACAAGTGTCCCGACATCGTTCACATTCGGGATGGTTGTACAGATTTTACTAATCAAATCCGCTATTTTTTCCCGATCCATCGCTGGCATATTACTGTAAACATTTGCACCACCAGGAACTGGATTTTTCTGGTGACGAACATAGCCAAAGTTCGTCATTTCCTTGCCATTGTTTTTAACACTATTTTTATTGTATAGCTCATTTTGATCAATCCGATTTATTGTATTACCACTTTTATGATAAACCCCTGCATTGTCGTTAGAAGCACCACAGCCTGTTAAAGCTGTTAAAGCAATTAGACCTGAGATGATTGTGTATTTTTTCAATCTCGACACCCCCTCAGTTGTAGGTTGACCATTTCAACAAAAAATTCGCATAGTAATTGATGGGTTGATTGGCTATAATGGAAATAGATAGTGCGTGTTCAAAAAGGAGGATGAAGAGGACCGGGTCGACAAGAACGCCACGTCCTGTGGCATTGTCGACACTAGCACATCCTGTGCGTCGAAAGTTCAAGGCGGTGCAGCTTTGAATACCGGGGCGTATGCAGTTAATACGTGAGGAACGGAGAAGCAAGCCAACGCGCTTCGACAGGATGTGGTGACTTCGACGTTCGACACAGGACGTGTCGGCATTTAGTCGAAGTTCCTCTATGGTCAAATTCACCGCACTTTTTGAACATCCTCTAAGGGGTGTGAATGAAAGTGATTAGCATAAATAACAGTACATATGAGCTTGTCGAAGAGCTTAAAGATGGATTTAATGAAGAGACCTTTCGGGCGAGATATAGCGACATCCTTGCAAAATACGATTATATAGTTGGAGACTGGGGATACGAACAGCTTCGTTTAAGAGGATTCTTTGATGATAAAAACCCAAAAGCATCCTTTGATACAAAAATCAGTACCCTTTCCGAGTATTTGTACGAATATTGTAATTTTGGTTGTGCCTATTTTGTTCTTAAAAAGGTAAAAAATAAAGTACAGGCTTAAATCACCTGTACTTTTTTAAATTAAGTCCAGCTTCAGCGCCTAGCCCCTCGAGGTCATAAGCCAATCCGTCAAGAAGGTTAAAGAGCAACCTTCTCACCGTCTTGTCTTATGCTTGTCAGGACTGAGTAAGGCGCTTGCGCTTTTTGTTTTTTAATCATCTTCATCATGTGTATGATGGGCTCCTGGGAATTGCCGAGGTAAGTCTTCGTGAAGGGACTTAAATTCATAATTATACGGTGTATAATATCGCTGACCTTCCTCCCATGGCGTGCTCTTATTCTCGACAGGCGCGTCCTCACCACGTGGAGAACCAGTAGGACCCTCAGGAAATTCTTCAAAGTTTAAAAAGTTCCTCATCGTCTCCACAGTTGAAAAATCGGTAAATCTTATTTCTTCCTTATCTTTTTCCGCCACTGTAAAACACCTCACTTCTTACCTTTAGTGTTTTCGCAGGATTGCACAAATATGTTAGACAATTTCATACAGAAAAGAAAGTAATTCCTCCGCTTCTTCCTCTGATAATTGGAAGGCATGTTCGATATAACCAGGCTCATCTAGATCGTCTCTGCCAATAATGGCAAACCGATTACTCAAAATATTTAACACAACGTGCTTTCCGTAATAGCGGTCAGATCGAACAATCGCTAAATCATAGCGCTGGTTTTCCCCCATAAAGCTAACAAAGCGTGTTTGTGTGTCAATCGTATCATCATATAAGAAAAAACGTTCAGACATAATGGATTCTCCTTTTTAAAACAGTCATTAACCATATCATAACAAAGGTATACCAAATAGAAAATGAATTATTAAGTTTATCCGGCAGAGGCTCGGACCCCTGCTGAATAAACTTAAAGCCTCCGGCGGATGCCACAGATTTTCATAGGTAACTTTTCGAGCAGTAAGATCAAAGACTTAAAACGCCACTTCCTGTGACAACGTCTTTGTAACCCACATCGTGTGGGCTTAAAAAATCTGGGCGCAAATACGCCAAGGCGGATTTGATTTATAGGCATACCATGAATGATATTGAGCATTATGGTAAAATAATAGGGGATAGTCAAAAGGAATATATATAGAAGGTGATACTGTGTATTTTGTTGACCGAGAAAAGATTGAGAAGACCCTTCTTTTTTACGAAGAAAATGTAGGTTTGTTAGAAGCTGAAGCAAATTGGACAAGCACGCTTGGAAAGAAAGCATTAGAGCGTATTTCCCAGCTTTTAATTGAGGCGATTTTAGATGTAGGGAATTCAATGATTGATGGCTTCATTATGCGTGACCCAGGAAGTTATGAGGATATAATCGATATTCTCGAGGATGAAAAAGTCGTTACGACTCAGGCTGCAAATGATCTAAAAGAAATGGTTCGTTTCCGAAAAGTGATCGTTCAGGATTATCTTGAAATCAATCATGAGGAACTAATTTCAAGTTTTCAAAAAAATAAAGAAAGCCTAAAAAGCTTCCCGGAATCTGTTAGAACCTATCTATTAAATGAATTAGGACCAGTTTCCGCATTTAAAAACTAAAAAATATTCAACTAAAAGGTGATAAAAGCAGTGAAAACATATGAAGGATACTTAATTGATTTAGATGGTACGATGTATCGCGGCTCAGAGCGTATTCATGAAGCATGTGATTTCGTAAATGCCCTTAATGAAAAGCAAATCCCATACTTATTTGTAACCAATAATTCATCAAGAACACCGGAACAGGTTGCGGCAAAGCTGCGCGATTTTGATATTGCTTGTACGGAGGATCAGGTATTCACAACAAGCCAAGCGACTGCAAATTATATGTATGACTTAAAGCAGGGTGATACTGCTTATGTGATTGGTGAGGAAGGGATTCGCCAAGCATTACAGGAAAAGGGCTTTACCATACAGGAAGAGAATCCAGACTTTGTTGTTGTCGGAATTGACCGTTCTGTTTCATATGAAAAATTTGCGCTAGCTTGTCTGGCTGTTCGTAACGGGGCAACTTTTATTTCAACAAATGGTGATATTTCGATTCCAACTGAAAGAGGACTTTTACCAGGTAATGGTTCTCTAACTTCAGTTGTGACAGTTTCGACTACAGTCCAACCCATTTTTATCGGGAAGCCGGAAAAAGTGATTATGGAGCAAGCGCAAAAGAAATTAGGGATTGCGAAAGAAGATACATTAATGATTGGTGATTATTATGACACGGACATCATGGCAGGGATGAACGCAGGAATTGATACCCTTCTTGTTCATACTGGCGTTACTACGACTGAACTTTTAAAGGGATATGACCGCCAACCTACTTATGCGATTAACAGCTTAAAGGAATGGATGGAGAAAATATAAAAAAACGCTCATTTGAGCGTTTTTTTATATGGATAAAATAAATCCAACCAATGCACATATGCCTCCAATTACAGTCAAAATGGTAAACGTTTTTAGTCGTCTGGTCCATCGATTCACGATAACTCTATGTAGCACTTGACCATCAAGATTCGCGAATTCTTTTTTAAAAGGAACGATGATAAATAATGCCCAAAAAACGAAGAAAAGCGCCAAAACTTTAAAAAATAAGTCCATCTCCCATACACCCCGGACGAAGCAGATTGTACAGTATACCATTCTTATCCAATTAATAAAGACCAAATCATATGCGATTTGGTCTTTTTCCACTTGTCTAGCTCCAGGCGCCATTGGCTCGAGGTCACAAGCCAATCGCTTCTGAAGGCAAAATGCGCCTTCTTGTCAGCGCTTGTCTTGTGCTTGTCGCCGATTGGCAGGCGCATTGCGCTTTTCTTTTTATTCAGTATTTGCCGCTCTATGTGCTAATCGGCTTGATGCAGCCGCTGCGATTGCTCCCACAATATCATCTAAAAATGTGTGAACTTCCCCAGTTGATTTATCATTTAGCCTTTCTAAGATACCGGGTTTTTTCTTATCAATGTATCCGTAATTCGTAAAGCCGATTGAGCCATATACATTCACAATTGAAAAAGCAAGGATTTCATCAACACCATAAAGTCCCTCATCTACCTTAATGGTTGAAAGGAGCGGCTCCTCGAGTAAGCCTTTTTCAGCAAGGATGTCTAATTGAATCCCTGTTAACACAGCGTTTTGAATTTCACGTTTTGTTAGAACGCGGTCTACATTATGCACACAATCCTCCATTTTTAAATCTGGATGATATTTGCTTTGTAAATAGTAAACCAGTTCAGCAATATCCTGAATGGTGACGCCTCTATCCTCCAACCATTTTCTGGCGGTTCGTTCAATCTCGTTCATTTTATTTACTTCGCCCATGATGTTCACCTAATTTCTTATAATTAAAATTATTTTGCTAATATTTTCTAGTTTACCACAAGTAATGGCGTTTTGTTTCATATAGATGTTTTAAATAGACAAATTACATTTTACATAGTATGTGCGAGAGGTGATGAGTTATGAAAGATACACTTTTTGAACAATATAAATTAAAGGTGGATCGGTCAGTAAAGGCATTTGGCTATGATGCAATCATCTATCGAAATATAGTATATTGTATTGTGCCAACACCAAATTTGGAACAAGAAGAGTTATTTGAATTAAAACATCTTAGCGATTTTATAATTCAAAAAGGGGATATTCGTGTAGGATCAATTTTACCTACAACAGATGGAAAATTAAGCACAATTATGAATGATGAACAGGTTGTTATCATTAGATGTCCTGTTTATAGCCATCGGGTCACGAATACGTTAGGGTATGAATTAGCGCGTTTTCATAAACGCGGCAGAAGCTTCCCATATCAGGTCAATAGGGTTAATCGAATTGGACAATGGAAATTCCTATGGGAAAAAAGGCTGGATCAAATGGAGCTGTTCTGGAAGGAAAAAGTAAAGCAGCATCCTGAAAACCGTTTCGAAACATTGTTTGTTGAGGCTTTTCCATATTATATCGGGTTAACGGAAAATGCGATTCAATATCTGGTTGATACCGAAATGGATGAGACACCATCGGCAATCGATTCAGCTACGATTTGCCATCACCGTTTCACAGAAAATTCATGGGACAAAGAATCATTTACGAAGCTCCCAACAGAATGGGTGTTTGACCATTACACAAGGGACTTGGCTGAATTTATCCGTGATCAATATGCGAGAGGGGATAGAGGGCGAAATGGACAAATCATCCACTTTTTGAAGGAGTATGAGCGCGTAAGTCCACTTTCCCCCTTTTCGTGGAGACTATTATATGCAAGGCTATTGTTTCCACTTCATTTTTTCGAATGTGTTGAAGGGTATTATATGACAGGGTCAGAAACAAAAAAGGAAAGACAAGTACAAAGATTGGAATCACTGCTGAACCAATCTAGTGATCATGAGCGCTTTTTAGCCACCTTTTTATCAAGTGTAGGAGTGGATGAAAAAAGACTAACGATTCCGAACATTGGTTGGCTTCAAAATTAAAAAACTATGGTACTATGGAAACAGGACATTAACAAATCATTATAAGAGGTATAAAATGACAAAGCCTTATGTTTTTATTACAAGAAAACTATCCGAAGAAATAATTCGGCCACTACGGGAAATAGCAGAAGTACATATTTGGAATGAGGAAGAAAGGTGCGTTCCAAGGGAAGTGCTTCTTGAAGAAGCTAAAAAGGCAGATGCTATCTTAACCATGCTGTCTGAAAAGATTGATAAAGAACTTCTTGATGCAGCACCAAAATTAAAAGTAATCGCTAACCTTGCTGTTGGTTTTGACAATATTGATGTAGAATATGCGAATCAAAAGGGGATTGCTGTATGTAACACACCAGATGTCTTAACGGACACAACAGCTGATTTAACCTTTGCATTGTTGCTCGCAACAGCAAGAAGGGTTGTCGAAGCAGCTGAATTTGTTAAAAATGGCAAGTGGAAGAGCTGGAGCCCGTTATTACTTGCTGGTTACGATGTTCATCATAAAACAATTGGAATTGTTGGAATGGGGAAAATTGGGGAAGCGGTCGCAAAGCGTGCCACTGGCTTTGAAATGGATATTCTCTATCATAATCGTTCTCGGAATGTCGTTGCAGAGGAACGTATTGGTGCTTCCTACGCAGCCCTTGATGAATTAATCGAGACTGCTGATTTTATCGTGTGTTTAACGCCATTAACAGAGGAAACAAAAGGATTATTTAATCAGGAAAGCTTTAGGAAAATGAAAAAGTCTGCCGTTTTCATTAATGTATCAAGAGGACCAGTCGTTGATGAAGACGCATTATATCAGGCTTTGCTCGCTGGTGAAATCGCCGCAGCAGGCTTAGACGTTTTTGCAAAGGAGCCTGTAGAAGCCAATCATCCATTATTGACTTTGCCAAATGTCGTTGGGTTGCCTCATATTGGCTCCTCCAGTATTGAAACACGAGCAGCGATGATGGAGCTATGCTGCAAGAACATTGAACTTGTTCTGAAGCACAAACAACCAAAGACATTAATCAACAAAGGGTGGGGACTGTCAGTAAATTAATCTTTTCTCAGGGCACCTTCGCATTTGAAGGTGTTCTTTTTTTTAGTTGGAATTTATTCAAAATAAAAATTTTTAAAAAATCTTTCCTTTTATATCAGTGTGTTAAGCGTTTTCAGCCAAAAAGTTCGAAAAAAATGCTTGTAAAAGTAGATTATCAATACTATAATGTCTTTTATAGAAGGACAAATGTATTTCTGAGGAATACAAGAGGGGCGGTATAAAAATGAAAAATATTTCAGTGGGATTATTAGGATTAGGTACGGTTGGTAGTGGTGTTGTGACGATTCTAAAAAATCATCAAGATAAATTAATGCACCAAGTTGGTTGCCCAATAGAAGTAAAAAAGATATTAGTTCAAGATGTTCATAAACAACGACCTGTAGAAATTGAACCTTCCCTGTTGACAACAAATGTGAAGGAAGTAATTGAGGACCCAGAAATTGATGTTGTCATTGAGGTAATGGGTGGAGTGGAGGATACAAAAGAGCTAGTTCTTCAATCTCTACGTAATAAAAAACATGTCGTAACGGCTAATAAAGATTTAATGGCTTTACATGGCCCGGAACTATTAAATGTGGCAAGTGAAAATGGTTGTGATTTGTTCTACGAAGCAAGTGTTGCTGGTGGAATTCCAATCCTTCGCGGTTTAGTGGACGGCTTTGCGTCGGACCGTATCATTAAAATGATGGGAATCGTGAACGGAACAACGAACTTTATTTTAACAAAGATGAGCAAGTTTGGCAGTGCCTATGAAGAGGTATTGAAGGAAGCGCAGGAGCTTGGTTATGCTGAAGCAGATCCAACAGCAGATGTTGAAGGTCTTGATGCAGCTAGAAAGATGGCAATCCTAGCTTCATTAGGATACTCCATGAATATCGAACTTAAAGATGTTCGCGTTCAAGGCATTTCTTCTGTAACAAGCGATGATATTGAATATAGTAAACGTTTAGGCTATGTGCTTAAATTAATCGGTACTGCACATCGTAAGGGTGAAAAGGTTGAGGTAGGTGTTCAACCAACACTGCTTCCAGAATCACATCCACTTGCTGGCGTAAATGATGAATTTAATGCGGTATATGTGTATGGAGAAGCAGTCGGGGAAACAATGTTCTATGGACCAGGAGCAGGCAGCTTACCAACTGCCACTTCAATTGTCTCAGATTTAGTAGCTGTTATGAAAAATATGAGGCTTGGAGTGAATGGCCTTAGTGCGGTTTCACCACAATATGAGAAGAAATTAAAAGATGACTCTGAGATTTTCTCAAAATACTTCCTGCGAATTCACGTTAAGGATCAAGTAGGCGCATTTGCAAAAATTACATCCTTGTTCTCTGAACGCGGTGTGAGCTTTGAGAAAATTCTTCAATTGCCGTTAAAAAATAAGGATTTAGCTGAAATTGTTCTTGTGACTCATCAAGCATCATTACGAGACTACGAGGAAATTTTAATCCAGCTTAGAGATTTACAAATTATCCAAGAAGTTAAAAGCTCTTATCGAGTTGAAGGAGGAAACTTAGCATGAGATGGCAAGGATTATTACAACAATTTCGCGAATATTTACCGGTAAATTCAAATACTCCAATGCTTTCATTGAATGAAGGAAATACACCATTAATTCCGCTTCATTCCATTTCTGAGGATCTTGGTGTTGATTTATATGTAAAAGTAGAAGGGGCTAACCCAACAGGTTCCTTTAAGGACCGAGGAATGGTCATGGCTGTTGCGAAAGCGATTGAAGCAGGCAGTGACACAATTATCTGTGCATCTACTGGAAATACTTCAGCAGCAGCTGCCGCCTATGCAGCACGTGCTGGTCTTCGCTGTATCGTCGTGATTCCTGAAGGTAAAATTGCGATGGGTAAATTAGCGCAAGCTGTCATGTATGGTGCTGAAATAATTTCGATTGAAGGTAACTTCGACCATGCCTTACAGATGGTTCGTAATATTAGTGAAACTGCACCCATTACTCTCGTAAATTCTGTAAATCCATATCGAATTGAAGGTCAAAAAACAGCAGCATTTGAAGTCTGTGTGCAGATGGATGGGGCTCCTGATGTATTAGCAATTCCGGTCGGAAATGCTGGGAATATTACAGCATACTGGAAAGGATTTAAAGAATATCATGAGCGTCATAACACAGGTCTTCCTGAAATGCGTGGATTTGAAGCAGAAGGCGCAGCAGCAATTGTTAAAAATAAAGTCATTGAAGATCCTGAGACAGTTGCGACTGCGATTCGAATCGGGAACCCTGCAAGCTGGGATAAAGCCGTTGCAGCTGCTAGTGAATCAAACGGTAAAATTGATGAAGTATCAGATGCTGAAATCCTGGAAGCCTATCAATTACTAGCACGAAAAGAAGGCGTGTTTGCAGAACCAGGTTCATGTGCATCTATCGCTGGTGTCATCAAGCAGGTACGCAGTGGTGAAATTAAAAAAGGCAGCCGTGTGGTTGCTATTCTAACAGGAAATGGATTAAAGGATCCAAACATCGCAATTGAAGCGACTTCAGTCAAGCCTGTTGTATTGCCTAACGATGAAAAGGCTGTTTACGATCATATTAGAGGAGCCGTTTTACATGAAGTCTGATCAAGCTTTTCAAATAAAGGTACCAGCGAGCTCAGCAAACCTTGGGCCTGGATTTGATTCATTGGGGTTGGCGGTCAATCGCTATTTAACTCTTCAGGTCGAACCAAACGATCAGTGGGAGTTTGTTCCACAATCCGAGGAAATAGCCGATACGCCAACAGATAAAGAAAATTTTATCTATCAAATAGCAGCAAAGGTAGCCCACATTTTCTCATGTGAGCTACCCCCTTGTAAGGTCTGTGTTCACAGCAATATTCCCTTAGCAAGAGGTCTTGGGAGCAGTGCAGCAGCTATTATCGCGGCAATTGAGCTTGTAAATGAGCTTTGTCATCTTCAATTAACGAATCAACAAAAGCTTGAATTGGCATGTGATTTTGAGGGACATCCTGATAATGTAGGGGCATCCTTATATGGGGGCTTAGTCATTGGCAGTCATCGTGGTAGCGAGGACACTGATCTTATTCATGTGAATGATCTTTCTTTCGATATGGTGGTTGTTATACCTCCTTATGAACTAAAAACAAAGGATGCTCGTAATGTTTTGCCAAACGAATTGTCCTATCAGGAAGCTGTAAAAGCAAGTTCTATCAGCAATGTGATGGTCGCAGCCCTTTTAACAAAGAACCTTGGGTTAATGGGGAAAATGATGGAGCTGGATCTATTCCATCAGCACTATCGTGCAAAGCTCATTCCTGAGTTCAACAGCATTCATCGAGTTGCTAAGAGGGCAGGTGCATTTGGGGTAGCGATTAGTGGAGCGGGACCAACAGTGATTTGCTTTACTGAAAGTGGACGAGGCAGTCAGCTAAAAGCGGATCTTTCCCTTGTTTTTGAAAAGTATCAGGTGGAAGAAGTATCGATTGAGAAAAACGGCAGTACGCTAACTTCACTTACGTTGCATGAATAAAAGAAGCGAAACCTGGCTGGTTTCGCTTTTTTGGGGTTCGGATACTGTCACTAATTCTGAAATACTGTCACTAAATCGAAAATACTGCCACTAATCCCAAAATACTGTCACTAGCCATTTTAAGCATAAAAAAATGCCTCAAAAAATTGAGGCATTACAATTTATATATTCATTAGAATACTTGTTCAACTTCAACTATTCCTGGTACTTCTTCTAATAATGCACGTTCAATACCAGCTTTTAGTGTGATTGTGGAGCTTGGGCAGGTACCACAAGCACCTAATAAACGAAGCTTAACAACACCATCTTCAACATCAACTAAATCACAGTCTCCGCCATCACGAAGTAAAAATGGACGAAGTTTATCTAATACTTCTTGTACTTGTTCTATAATATCCATTACGATTAACTCCTTTCATCATACCTTTATAATTATTATAATCTGTTTACCGGAAAAAATCTATTAAAACGAGAGAAGCATTTTTCCAATTGAGAAAATCAGTGTTATTTTACATTATTACTTTCAGTGTCTATTTTATCAGATTTTTAGTAAAATGAAAAAAGAAACGTTTGGGGAGGCAAGCAAGAAATGGAAAAGAAAAAGGTTGAAATCTGTGTATACGGTGCAGAAGTACTTTGCCCTAGCTGTGTGAATCTTCCTTCTTCAAAGGAGACCTATGAGTGGCTTGAAGCAGCAGTGGGCAGAAAGTTTCCAAACCAACCCTTCGACATTACACATGTAGATATTTTTGATCCTCCTGGGGACAAAGAAAAAAAGTCATTTGCTCGTCGTGTCATTGAGGAAGACATGTTTTATCCTGTCGTTGTGCTAGAAGGAGCCATTGTCGGAGAGGGCAGTCCAAAACTTAAAACAATCTATGCTGAAATGGAGAAGTACGGGTACAAGGCAGCTGAATAATTAAAATGAAAAGGCACGGAAGTCTTTACGACAATCCGTGCATTGTTTTATCATCCATTATGATACTTGTACATCCACAATACTCCAGATTTTAGCATCCGTGGCACGCGTCCTGTGAGTGGATGTTCAGCTACTAAACCGAATCCTTCTTTTTTACCTAAGGAACCAAGTACACCTTTTAGTTTGATTTTCGGAAACTCTGTTGGCGGGGCTTCACCCTTCCAGCGTTTTAACAGAACCTGAACAATTTGTTCCGCCTGGCCTTCCGCAAGCTGGGCACTTGGTGCATGTGGCAAACTTGCACAGTCTCCAACGACATAGACATGTTCATCATTTGGCAAATTGTGTTGCGTAGTTAAAACCACACGACCACCGCCGTCTTTTTCAACATCCAAGTCACGAATGACTTTATTTGGTTGAATACCAGCCGTCCAAACAACAACATCACTTTGAACTGGTTGGTCGTTATTAAATAGGACGTTTTCTTCAACTCTTGTAATATTCGAGTTATTAATAATTTCAATTTCGTTTTTATCAAACCAGTTTTCAACATACACACTCAATTTTTCCGGGAAAGCGGAAAGGATATGATTTCCTCTATCAAAAATCTTTATTTGCAGGTCCGGTCTGCTTTCATGAAGTTCACTTGCTAGCTCGACCCCACTTAGACCAGCCCCTACGATTGAAACAGTTGCACCCGCCGGAAGATTATTGAGCCTTTGGTTGGTTTCCCTCGCATTGTCAATCGACTGGATGCTGCAGGTGAATTCCTTCGCACCAGGGACATTGTGATATTTATCCTCACAGCCTAATCCAATCACTAAATCATCATACATAATCGATTCTTCATCTTTAATGTGAATCAGCTTTTCATTTATATCGACGCCTGTAACTTCCCCATATTTTACGTGCAAACGGGGATGTTCCGGAAATGTTACACGAACATGTGAATCGGAAATAGTGCCTGCTGCAAGCGCGTAAAATTCGGTTTTTAAGCTATGATAAGGTACTCGATCAAGTAAGGTGATTTGAATATCCTCAGGTAATTGATTTGGCAGCAAACGAAGTAAAATTCGCATTCCACCATACCCACCGCCAAGTATAACAAGATTTTTCATGGTGATTATCCCCTTTTTGTTCCTCTCTCTAGTTGAAACGTTTTCAAACCTTCTTTCAGTATATAACTGATCCGTAATCCTTTTCAAAGACACTAAAAGTATAGCGAAAATGTGACAAAATAACAACTGATAACGGTAAAATTGACGAATGAAAAAAAAGAGAGTACGATAGGTAGTTGAATAAGGGTTCAAAAACGAGGATGAAAAGGACCACGTCGTCAAAAACGCCACGTCCTGTGGCATTGCCGACACTAGCACATCCTGTGCGTCGAAAGATCGAGGCGGTGCAGTTTTGAGTAGCGGAACGTATGTAGTTGATACGTGAGCAACGGAAAAACAAACCAACGAAGAAATTCGATGTGTCATTTTCACCGGACTTTTTTGAACATCCTTTTGTAGTGAGGTGATCAACCAGTGAATCCTATCATTGAATTTTGTGTTAGTAATTTGGCAAGTGGCTCTCAGAAAGCAAAGGAAATCCTCGAACAGGATCCTAATCTTGATGTGATCGAGTATGGATGTCTAAGCTATTGCGGACAATGCTCCCGGTCATTATATGCTCTTGTAAATGGGGATGTAGTTACTGGTGAAACAGCTGAAGAGCTGGTTGCAAATATCTATGCCTATTTAGAAGAAAACCCAATGTTCTAACATTATATATATTCCGAAGAAAAAGCAGCCAACATACTGCTTTTTTCTTTTTTAGACAAAAAGAAAACTCTTCATTAAGTAATGAAGAGTTTCTAAAAAAACGGGGGATAATCTCATTCTAGTCAAAAAAAAGTATCTTATACGTAAAGAAAATGAAAAATATACAAAGAACGGATTATTTGTATCAAATTCGATTTAACATTATACTTATAGTAATAACCTAAAATAAAAGGAGGTTACAAACGTGACTAATCATGTCGTTACTATTTCTGAAGCAGGAGCTTTTCAAATTAAAGATATGATGAAACAAAATGAAGAAGAAGGATCATTCTTACGTGTTGCTGTTAAAGGCGGCGGTTGTAGTGGACTGTCTTACGGAATGGGCTTTGAAACAGAAGCGAGCGAGGCTGATCTTCATGACATACAGCATGGGATTAAAATTATCATTAATAAAGAAGATGCTCCGATTTTAACCGGTGTAAAAATAGACTTTAAACAATCACTCATGGGCGGCGGATTTACCATCGATAATCCAAATGCCATTGCATCCTGCGGTTGTGGTTCATCCTTCCGTACGGCAACCAAGGTTGGAACACCTGAAAATTGCTAATACAAAAAGTTGGGCTTACTCAAGCCTGACTTTTTTTATGGACCAAATGTGACAACTAATGGTCGATGAATTGACATTTTTCTTACAAACGTAAAAAACGATTGTATTTTTAATAATCTTAAGCTTAAAAATGCTCTTTAAGTACTTGAAATATCAATATAAAAGTCCTATTATAGAATATGGATATTAAATAGTAAAATTTTTTGACAAATGTCGCAATTTTTTATGTCCAGTCATGGTATCTTAAGTGAAAGATATCACAAACTATTTCATCAATAAAATTAGAGTTTGTAGTTGAAAATAGGAGTAAGGTCTTAAAAGAAAATTCGAAAAGGAGGATAAAAAGGACCAGGTCGACAAAAACGCCACGTCCTGTGGCATTGTCGACACTAGCACATCCTGTGCGTCGAAAGTTCGAGGCGGCGCAGC
>NZ_LMBW01000007.1:191135-209926 GCF_001439915.1 Fredinandcohnia humi
GCGGAACGTATGCAGTTAATACGTGAGCAACGGAAAAGCAAGCCAACGAAGAAATTCGATGTGTCATNTACCGGACTTTTCGAACATCCTCTTTTTACTGCAAAAAAAGAAAAGGTGGGCGTGATACAGTGAGAAAACCAAAAATCGTCGTTTTAGGTGCAGGATATGGTGGATTAACTACAGTTGTTAACCTACAAAAAACATTAGGTGTAAATGAAGCTGAAATTACACTTGTTAATAAAAACGATTACCACTATGAAACCACTTGGTTACATGAAGCTTCAGCAGGTACTTTACAAGCTGATCAAGTACGTTATCAAGTTGAAGACATAATAAGCGGACATAAAGTAAAATTTGTTAAAGGCTCTGTAGCAAAGATTGACACTGAAGGAAAACGTGTAATCCTTGAAGATGATTCACAGGTTGAATATGATTATTTAGTTGTTGCATTGGGCGGAGAATCTGAGACATTTGGAATTAAAGGCTTGAAAGAATACGCATTTACGATTTCAAACGTAAATACAGCTCGTCAAATTAAGGAACATATTGAATATCAATTTGCAACTTATAATACAGAAGAAGAAAAAGACGATAGCCGTCTTACCATTGTTGTTGGTGGAGCAGGATTTACTGGAATCGAGTTCTTAGGAGAACTAGTTAACCGCGTACCTGAACTTTGCCGTGATTATGATGTTGATCAAAATAAAGTAAAAATTATCTGTGTTGAGGCTGCACCAAATGCATTACCAGGCTTCGACCCTGAATTAGTTGAATATGCGGTAAACCACCTAGAGAAAAAAGGTGTGGAATTTAAAATTGGTACGGCAATCAAAGAAGGAACACCAGAAGGAATCATCGTTGGTAAAGATGATGTTACTGAAGAAATTAAAGCGGGTACTGTCGTTTGGGCAGCAGGTGTCCGCGGAAACAGCGTAATCGAAGCATCTGGTATTGAAGCAATGCGTGGACGTGTGAAGGTTGACAAACAGCTTCGCGCTCCAGGACATGACAATATTTTCTTTGCTGGGGATAGCTCATTATTCATTAACGAAGAAATCAATCGTCCATATCCTCCAACTGCACAAATTGCCATGCAACAAGGTGCTTTAGTGGCGAAAAACATCGCAGTTCTTGTTCGTGGACAAGGTGAGCTTGGTGAATTTGCATTCGACAACAAAGGAACCGTATGTTCACTTGGTGAGCATGATGGGATCGGAGTTGTGTTTGGCAGAAAGATTTGGGGTTCAAAAGCAGCCTTCATGAAGAAAGTAATCGATAACCGTGCCCTCTTCGTCGTGGGTGGTCCATCACTTGTTCTGAAAAAAGGTAAATTAAAGTTCTTATAAAATTGTCAAACAGGGATGTGGGGAGACCCGCATTCCTTTTTCACTTTTTAGCCACTTATTCAAAGTAAAATCAATTGACTTACGTTCTATCCCTTTAGTACACTAGGAAGGGATTTGTCCGTCTAGCGCAAGCAGCCTAGCCCCTCGAGGTCACAAGCCAATCTGTCAAGAAGGTCAAAGAACAACCTTCTAGCCATCTTGTCTTGTGCTTNAGACTTGCACAGGAAGTGCTGACATCGACGTTTGCCACAGGACGTGGCAGTAGTTAGTCGATGATCCGCTTTAGGCGCTTGCGCATTTGTATTAGGAGGTGAGTGGCCATGTCACTCAGTTTTTTACCGATTTTATTAATTTCGATGCTCTTATTTTTTGTATTATTTTTTGGAATTGGATTCATTCTTAACATGCTTTTACGGATGTCATGGATCATGGCTATTATCTACCCAATTGTTGCCATAGCCATTATTCAAGACGTTTCCTTTCTCGATTATTTCAAATCACCCGGGAATGCATTTCGTTCTTTAGGTAATAGCATCATGACTTTAGCTCCTTTAGATATTACGATACTACTAAGCGGTCTTGCTGGCGCGATTTTATCTGGAGTAGTCATTAAGCTTCTTCGAACAAAAGGATACAGAATGTTCTAGAACGCCTTTTCCATATAATTGTTGTAAGAAGAAACGTAGGGATTTTGTGATAGAATCCTTACGTTTTTTTGCATTTAGAATTAATTTCCACCCATAAACGAATAATTTCTATCCGTATTGGAAAGAAATAGAGTCGTGAGAGGAGTGGAAAGTGTGTTTCATTTAAACACAATTTTGAGAAGAAGTGCAATGACCATGTTAGTTGTGCTTGCACTATTTACTACGTTCCAATCTTTTTCAGGCGTGCAGACCAAAGACCTTACAAACTGGGCAAGCGACCAAATAAAAAAGAATTCGCAAACAGTTGTCATTAAAAGTGTAGGACTAGCCTCGAAATTTATGTTTTTTGTAAATGGGAAAAGGAGCGTAGAGGCTTCAGCAGTAAAAAGTACATCGCCAATCGAAGAAGCGATTGACTTTTCAAAATATCCGACAACATCAGTTGTTGCGACTGGATACACGGCGGGGATTGAATCAACAGGTAAAGATGAAAATCACCCATCGTACGGGGTCACCTACTCCGGTGTAAAGGTAAAGCGCGACCTGTATTCTACAATTGCAGCCGATTTGAATGTCTTCCCGATTGGAACCATCCTATTTATCCCTGATTATGGGTATGGTGTGGTTGCTGACAAAGGCGGAGCCATTAAAGGAAATAAAATTGATTTGTATTATGAAACAGTTCATGATGTCTATAACAAATGGGGGAAGAAAACCCTCGATGTCTATGTGATCAAAATGGGAGACGGTAAAATATCTGAAGAAGAGATTGCTACAATGAATGAGGATAAGTCAATGCAGGTATTCCGTCAACAAATTTTAGGTGAAAAAAGTTAAAGGGCTAATCTTAGTTGATTGGCCCTTTTTGTTTTTTATGTCTAGCTCCAGGCGCCATCGGCTCGAGGTCACAAGCCATTCGCTTCTGAAGGCAAAGAGCGCGTTCTGTCAGCGCTTTTCTTATGCTTGACTTGCACAGGAAGTGCTGACATCGACGTTCGCCACAGGACGTGGCGGTAGTTAGTCGATGTTCCTNTTCCAGGCGCCTTGCGCTTTTCTTACAGAATATTAAGAATAAAAGTTAATAAAATCCCGGTTAAACCGCCAAAAAATACTTCGATCGGCTTATGCCCTAAAAGCTCTTTCAACTCACGCCGTTTTCCATCCATATCAAGCTTTGGCCATAGCTTTGCATCTTCAGCAAATTTTTGGAAATCAGCAACAAGCTGGTTAAGAACTGTAGCCTGTTCACCAGCATGTCTGCGAACGCCAGAAGCGTCAAACATGACGATGACGGCAAATACAGTAGAAATCGCAAAAAAAGGAGAACCAACCCCTTGCTCAAGGGCTATCCCGGTTGTTAAAGCTGTTACAGCAGCTGAATGGGAGCTTGGCATACCACCAGTACTCGTAATTAGGGACCAATCCACTTTTTTGGTCACAATAAAATGTAGTGGGACCTTAACAAACTGCGCAAATCCAATGGCAGCCAGTGCAGCCCAAAGGGGGAAATTCGTAAAAAGCTCCATGTAAACAGTCCTCTCGTCAAAATGCACTTTTATCTATTTTCATCATTCCCGAAAATTGAATTCCTGGAAATCTTATTAGATATGATTGCATTGCTAACTAACATTATAAAAGAATTTACGTTAGCCTGCAAAACGAAATTCTACTCCAACAGTTGAAAGATGAAATTTAGTGTCTCGAAGTATATAATTAAAAGGTAAAATAAGTTGGAGGTGTCTAAATGTTTACGGTTAGAAATGAAGGTAACATACAAGATGGACATGAAGCAATACTAATTGGTTTATATGCTAAAAATCAAAAGACAACTGGGATTGCACATGAATTAGATACATTAGTAGATGGTCAAATTACAGTGCTATTAAAAGAAGGCGACATATCAACGAAACAAAATATCGTATCTAAAATACATACATTGGGAAAAGCTCCTATAAAACGAGTCTATTTTCTTGGGCTTGGAAAGGAAGACAAGCAATCTTTTGAGTCTCTTAGAGAAGCGTTCGGAAAGGCTATTAAAACAATCGCTGAAGCAAAAATAGAAAGCTTTGCAATTGGACTAGATTCCTTTGCCACAGAAGGTCTAGAGGCTCATGATGTTGCTCATGCATTCGGAGAAGCACTTGCAATGTCTACCTATAAATTTGCAGATTATAAACAAAAATCGAATGAACCAGAAAAGAAAATGGAAGATGTGGTCGTGTATACAGATGCTGATGCAGATGAGATTGAAGCTAGTTTAACCGTGGGATATGCCTATGGACAAGGGACAAATTCTGCAAGGACTCTTGTAAATCTGCCAGGGAATATGCTAACTGCTACAGATCTAGCAAATTATGCCATTGAACTAGGAACGAAATATGAGTTTGAGGTAGAAATCCTCGAAAAAGAAGAGATGGAAAAGCTCGGAATGGGCGCTCTTTTAGCGGTAAATAAAGGTTCTGTCGAGCCCCCAAAAATGATTGTCCTTAAATATCAAGGGAAAGAAAACTGGGAGGATGTCATCGGTCTTGTCGGAAAAGGGATTACCTTCGATACAGGCGGGTATTCGATTAAGCCAAAAGACGGTATTGTAGGTATGAAATCAGATATGGGGGGAGCAGCTGCCGTATTAGGTGCGATGGAGATTATTGGTGAGTTACGACCTGAAAAGAATGTGGTCGCAGTCATTCCATCAACCGACAATATGATCAGTGGTGAGGCATTTAAGCCAGACGATGTGGTTACATCGATGAATGGCAAAACCATCGAAATCCTAAACACGGATGCAGAAGGTCGCCTTGCGTTAGCAGATGCGATTACTTATGCGAAGTTCCACGGTGCTTCCTATTTAGTCGATGTGGCAACATTAACTGGTGGAGTGATTATAGCTCTAGGAAATGATATAACTGGTGCAATGACAAATAATGAAGCTTTTTTTGAAGAAGTATTGGAAGCTTCATTAGAAGCCGGCGAACCAATCTGGCGCCTGCCACTTACAGAAAACCACAAGAAGCGTGTTCGAAAGAGTCTGGTAGCGGACTTAAACAATTCACCAGGACGTGATGGGCATGCGATTTTTGCAGGTACCTTCCTTGGTGAATTCGCAGAGAATACACCTTGGGTTCACCTAGATATAGCGGGAACAGCAACAACTACATCCGCTCACAATCTAGGACCAGCGGGTGCAACCGGGGTTATGGCCCGCACGCTTGCAACGTTAGTAGAAAGATTTGGAGAAACAAAAGAATAATTACTAGGAAGTCTGCCGTTGGGTAGGCTTCTTTTTTTGATCCATGCTAAAAACAAAAAATTCCATTGACGAGTTCTTGGGACCTATGATATTTTAATTTGATGTTTTAGCTCTCTACCAATTTAACAAACTAAAGCGAAAGTGAAACAAACTAACACTAGATGGAGTTTTCATTATGAATGCAGTTGTTATAGCCGTTCTTGTCATGCTAATTTTAAGTTTATTACGTATAAATGTTGTGGTTGCTCTTGCCATGGGGGCGATTGTTGGTGGGCTTACAGGTTGTCTTGACATCGCAACGACTGTTTCCACCTTTACCGAAGGATTAGGCGGTAATGCAACTGTGGCATTAAGCTATGCCTTACTTGTACTAGGTTTTTGTGATGAAATAGAGATCATTAAAATGATCAATATGATGAAAAACTTTGGAATAAGTTTTACGTTTACTATCTCCCTGTTGCCCAACCATTTTGATGGCAAGGTCAACCATTGCGTCTGGTAATCCTGTTTTTGAAATAGCAACTGCAAAACTACATTGCATTTATACCTATTTTTTATTCCACCTTTATTAAAGGTTTTTAATGAACTTGAAATCGATCGTCGACTAATCGCTACTGTTATTACATTTGGATTAACAGCACCCTATATTGCCTGCCTATGGGGTTCGGAGAAATCTTCCATGGGCTGCTTCAGCAGTATATGCTAGATAGTGGATTAGAGGTGGCAAAAAGAGATATTCCAGTTGCGATGTGATTCCAACAGTCGGGAAGATCGCTGGTTTACTTTTCGCGATCTTTGTTTCCTACCGTAAGCCTAAAAAATATAAAAACATCGAAATAGCAAATGGGGCGAGTTCGAAAACAACAACGTATACGAAAAGAGTCTAACCTTCGCTCTTATAGCGGTACTTGCTACATAGATGTACAGTTAACACTTTCTCAAGTATTTGATGTAGTGGGATGATTTTTGGAGCATTAGCCGGAATTGCAGTTCTTTATTTTAGCGGCTCCATGAAAGTCAGTCAAGCTGACGAAGTGATTACTGGCGGAATGAAAATGATGGCTATCATTGGTTTTGTTATGATTACAGCCTCTGGGTTTGCAGCTGTTATTAACGCAACAGGAGATGTAGAAGAACTTGTTAAGCAGTCAGCAGTCTTAATCAATGGAAATCAATCACAAGCTGCTTTCATGATGTTAATTGTCATCTTCTAATTACCTTATGAATTGGTTCATCCTTTTCAAAGATCCCAATCATCGCAACGATTTTTGTTCCTTTATGCTTAGAGCCAAGCTTTAGTCCAATGGCGACAATTGCCATTGTTGGTACGGCAGCAGCATTAGGTGATGCTCGGTCCCCAGCTTCAGATAGTACTCTTGGTCCGACTGCAGGACTAAATGTCGATGGTCAGCATAATTATATTTGGGATACTTGTGTAACGACATTTTTACACTATAACATTCCACTCATCATTTTCGGCTGGATAGTAGCCATTATTCTATAGAAAACCTCCCCTACGAAAAATCGTGGAGGAGGTTTCATTTTTTTAAGAAGCCTTTGTTGAAATATAATTGACGGAATCTCTTGTAACTGCTCGATAAATTCTTGGTGAGATAAGGGCGGCGAAAATAGTAAAAGCAAGATCCTTCACAATAAACCAAGCCATAACTGTCCAAGCTGCTCCGTAGCTCATTTTAACCTCTAACCAAAAGTTTAAAGCAAAGTACATATAGTTTGTGCCGATAAAATAGTTCATGAAGAGACCAATAAATGCAGCAATCATGAATGTTTTTAATGTTGGTGTACCCTTTGCATGTTCAACTACTTTACCAGCGAAATATGCTGTTGCAATAAATGATAAAATAAATCCACCCGTACTTCCAATGAACGGGGTAAAACCTGCTTCAAAGCCTGAAAAAACAGGTGCTCCTGCAATCCCAATTAACATATACACAATCATTGAAATCGCACCTAGCCTGCTCCCGAGTAAAAGCCCTGCTAATACGGCAAAAAAGGACTGCATGGTCAGTGGAACCCCAGCAACCTGTAAAAACGGCAACATTGATGTAATATTTGCACCGATTGCCATAAGGGCTGCAAACATCCCGACGTAAGTAATTTCTATTGCTCGCATTCGTGGTTTCGAAACTGCTGTCATCTTGTGTTAACCTCCATGTGTTTGTAGTTAACAAAATCGTAAAACAAGAATCATTATATGTCAACATAAATTTAAAACGAGTTAACAAAGAAAAAGATACAACTTTTGAGTCATATGAATTCAGGGACCTCGATAAAATATTTATAAATGATTTCCTTTTTTGGTTCGAACCTACCATAAATTTTAGTAATTGTTATAGTTAAAAAATATGTTTGCTGTCCATTGCAAGAAAAATGTGTCAAAAGAGATGTCCTATAAATATAATGCCCATATCCGAAAATGTTGGGAGCGGTCGGAATGAGTATTGGAATTGTATTAATGGGCCTATTTGTCGGTTTTTTGGTCGGATTAACGGGCGTAGGTGGAGCGGCATTATTAACCCCTTTTTTAATCTTGATTGGCGTCAATCCGCTTCTTGCGGTCGGAACAGATTTTGTCTATAACTCCATCACGAAATTTTTTGGTTCAGTTCAGCATTTTCGGCAGAAAACAATAAATTTTAAACTTGTGAAATATTTGGCCTTAGGCAGTGTTCCTAGTGCAATTATAGCGGTTTCTACTTTACATTTTGTTGGGGGAGATAAATTCCTGCAAGGAGAAATTGTGAAGCATGCCCTCGGTTATGTACTGATGATGGTGGCCATCGCAACCGTCATAAAGACATTGTTCAGTTCACGTTTTTCACAAAGTTCCTACAGTATAAAGCCGATAGAGGATAAAGTAAAAGCCACGATCCTATTAGGGGCACTCCTTGGTTTTATTGTCGGATTAACATCGGTTGGTTCTGGCTCGCTTTTTGCACTTGCGATGCTGTTATTTTATCAATTACGAGCGTCTGAACTGGTTGGAACTGACATCGCACATGCGTTTATTTTAGTCACAGTGAGCAGTTTTTTTCACATAGGGTTTGGGAATGTTGACTTTCTCTTAGTCACGAATTTACTTTGTGGTTCGATTCCTGGGGTGCTGATTGGAAGCACATTGTCAGCAAAAGTTCCGATGAAACCACTGCAAACTGCCATTGGGATCATCATTTTTATAAGCGGGTTGAAATTGATCAATTAGGTTAGGTCGGTTTCACGGATATTTGCGTCGTCCATAAATTTGCGAAATGTAAAGCCTTAGTGTAAAATTACACTAAGGTTTTTAGCTTTCTCTAATGATAAATAGGTGATCTGTATGGATAAAGAACAATTGACCCAAATAATGTCTGAAAAACTGAAGCTAATCCGGACTGAAAAAGGTTATACACAGGATAAAATGGCTGAAATTTTGGGGATATCGAAAAAGACGTTAGTGCAAATTGAAAAAGGAAGAATTCAAGCAGGGTGGATGTGTATCGTAGCTGTATGTGCATTATTTCGCGATAGTGAAATTATCCAAACAACTTTAGGGGGTGACCCCGTTGATGTCATTGAAATCATCGGACGAAATGGGATTGATCGTGCGAAAGAACGCACCATGGGTGGTAAGGTCTGGTGGAAGGATCTCGTAAAAGAAGGAAGGTTTCGCCTTCAACAAAATATGATTAGTCAACATTATCGTATTTTAGATGATTCCAATTTTAGGTGGTATTCTTCTTTCGATGAAGGGGAAGCCTATAACAGGTTAAAAGAAATTACGAATGAATCTAACTAGAAAAGGGGCTAACCTACTTAGCCCCATTTTTCTTCTTCTTACTTGCCGTTTTGCTTTTCGAATATGTGGATGAAGTTAAGTTATTGTTCATAGCTGCTTCTTCGTTAAGTTTTTCATTCTTAGCCATTTAACTTCCTCCTTGTATTACGTTAGTGGTCGATGGAAAAATCGTCGTAGCGTTCATTTAAATATTCATTTTCGCCAGTCGCGAAATTTATATTTCGAAGGTCAAGCTCAGGATCAAGCTGATTCACGAGCCGTTCTTCTTTGCTTTGTATATGTCTTAGTGTGTCTCTATCTCTATCATACATTGATTTTACCTCCTCGTGTTTTTATCATGTCTAAACCGAATAAATTTCATTCTTTAAACAAAAAAAGAACGATAGGCAAATTTTTACCACCGTTCTTGCATTTAATCAAATACGCCTTAGCGTATTAGCGCCCAGATTTTTTAGGCCCACGTGATGTGGGTCACAAAGACGTTGCCACAGGAAGTGGAGCTCTTAGTCTTTGATCCTATGCTCGAAAAGTTTCCTTTGAAAATCTGTGGCATCCGCCGGAGGCTGGTAAATTTATACAATAGGGGTGAGCCCCTACTGAATAAATTTACCGCCATCTCAATGCAATTGTTAACTGACTGGCTTTAGTGCCCCCAATACCTGCCGATAATTTAAAATTAATTCCATCCGGATTAAAGGTTGTGTGAACCTTCGACTTGATTCCTGTTGAATTCAGCAGCTTTTGTACTTCCTCATCATTTGATGCTTGTGCAGCAGCCATTACCTTTTTCGCAAACTCCCTTGAATCAGCTAATTTAGCAAGTATTAGGCTTGCATCCCTCATAAGCATTCTCATTTCTATTGCCGATTCATTGAATAAAGTCGGGTCAACTTCGGGTAATTTTCGATTATATGGGTATGAGTAATACGCCCCTTGGTCAGGAAATACGGAATGTCTTGTAATGTTTGAATAATAGCCTGGATACAAAACAGTCCTTGGTGGTCCTTGATGTCCATAGACAAACGGATGATAGTACAAGGCTACACCTCCCTTATCAAAATTCCCTTACAGTTTATGTTTATTCTTTGATAAGGTGCATTTGAATGGGTACATTAGTCCCGCTTCCTATCAATACCTAACATCCTTAAAACAATATTCTCCCACATCCTCCAAGGAAGTGAATTTTTAAGGAAAATGGACAATCTTGTACCTTTTCCTACCGGGTAGCGTAGCTTAGTTAAGGTAGGCTTTGCTGCAAGATCTACGATGAATTTAGCAACCTCAATCGGGTCACCGTAGGATGCTTGACCGTTTTCAAGTCTTGCTTCAATCTTTTTCATCATTTCATGATAGGGGGATGTAGAAAGTGTCGACTTTTCTGCTATCTTTTTTCCGCTGTTCCAAATATTTGTTTGAAACGAGCCTGGTTGAATAAGAGCTACATCGATCCCAAATGGCCTTACCTCAAGCCGTAATGATTCAGACCAGCCTTCCAAGGCGTATTTTGACGCAACGTATGGAGAAATGCCTGGGAATCCAATTTGACCACTAATACTGCTTAAATTAATGATTTTACCGGACCGTTGCTGTCTCATATATGGCAGAACAAGTTTCGTTACCTCAATCAACCCGAAAAAATTTGTTTCAAATTGAGCCCTATATTCAACTAGTGAAATTTCCTCAGCGAATCCACCTGTAGCAAATCCAGCATTATTTAGTAAAATGTCAACCCGACCAAGGTTTTGAAGTGTTGATTGAAAAACATACAATGAATCAGCATCAGTCACATCCAATTGACAAAAAAGAAGATTCTCTTCTAAGGCCGGAGTATTTAATTTGCGCAGTATCTGTTCTTTCTTTTGTAAATCCCTCATTGTCGCAACAACAAAGGCTCCTTTTTTCAAAAATTCGATTGAACTTAATAGTCCAAATCCACTCGAAGCACCGGTAACGATCACGATGGGTTTGTACAAAACTTTCTCTCCCTTACATTCAAAAATGGTTACTCCATTAAATCTTATACTAGAAAAAGATGAGTATCTATAATGATATACTCTTCTTTTTCGATATAGGCGGGATATGATTGGATATAAATGAAGTAGTATCAATTGTATAAAAAGTCCTATTAAAACGAATGCTTGTTAGCAAGAGGTGAAGTCTGTGAACACAAAAAAAGGAATTGTGGCAATCGCTATTTTTGCCTTCCTGTTTATCGGAACATGGGTCATCCATGAACTAACGATGCGAGAATATGGAGAAAGCCATGTGGAAAATCAGCAACAATTAAAAATACAAACATTCGATACTTCACAGACGGGGAAAATAAAAAATGATCCAAAATTCAAGCCGCGCGAGTATATTCGAATTGATTGATCTAAATAAAAAAGGATGAGGAAAAGCACTCATCCTACATCACGCTATTATTTCGTTTCATTGGAACCGGGATAGCTTTGTTATGGAACACCATGACTAATACAGGCACGACAAGAATGGCAAGGATAACAAATAGACTGAACACTAAGTTTGATAGTAATGTGATCCCGGCCTTATAGCCTGCATCCATATAATCCATGAAAAGGGAATTAATTTCTTGATCTTCAGGAAAATTTCCAAGCATTAGAAATTCCTGATTGTCGACATCATAATAAAAAAATTCATGCTTCTGGATATAAAAAATGCTGTCACGTTTTAATTTGTATGACACATGCCCCACAACGACATTTGCCTTATACGTTTCGATTTCCTCTTCGTTTTCCTTCGTCTCCGGGTCATCAACTGTGAGAACCTTTGTGATTTCAGCTTCCTTTGAAATCGTTTTGACTGCTTTTGCAGAGCCGTCAGCATAATAATTGATTTCCTGTAATTTTCCGTTAACTGCTTTTGTAAAATCAGATTTTTCTGAAGCACTTGCAAAACTTAAGAAAGTGAAAAATGCCAAACAACACACGAGCAACATAAACAAGAACCCTTTTTTCATAGAATCCCTCTTTCCCTCAGGTAGTAGCCTTTAATCTATATGTATTTTCAAAAAAGGGATTTACTACTAAAAAAGTATGTTAAAATCGAAAAAGGTATTTATAGAGGAGGTTCAAAAAGTGCGGTGAATATGACGCGTCGATAGGGGAACTTCGACTAACTACCGACACGTCCTGTGTCGAACGTCGAAGTCACCACATCCTGTGGAAGCTCGTTGGCTTGCTTCTCCGTTCCTCACGTATTAACTGCATACGCTCCGGTACTCAAAGCTGCGCCGCCTTGAAATTTCGACGCACAGGATGTGCTAGTGTCGACAAGACATGAGGCCGTGGCGTTCTTGTCGACCCGGTCCTCTTCATCCTCCTTTTTGAACAATAATAATACAGAAAATTAGAGGAATCGAAATGAAAAATACATATTTTACAAGCTATTTTCCGCTCATTTCTATCATCCTATTTAGTGTCTCATTGGCGATACTGACTGAATTGAAAACATTGGTGTTGTTAAAACAAATTGGCATTTATCGCGGCATGCAGGAGTTTTTCTCGCCGACTTGGATTAATTTTGCGATTTTCTTTGTGTTTTTTTTAATCTATTTCATGGTGTTTGCTGCTTTAAAATTAATTGCCAACACGTTACTCGAGCTTTCGCTTTTGTTTTTCACGAAGGATAGCAAGGGAGAAAGCCTGCCGAAAATACGAGCGGGATCTTTTTTCTATCTGGGAGGAGGGACACTTTCATTAGCGTTTGTCCAATCCTTTTACGGGATTGTGAGTGTACTCTTATTAGCAACACTTGGCTATTTTATTTTTTTCGTTTATAAAATTCAGGACACATTAACCTTTGGGGGATTAATTGGACTCGTCTTTTTTCATACACTTAGCTGGTTTACCTTTTTTATGACGGTAACCTATATTTGCATTCAGCTATACAACAGTTTAATCGCAAGTCTTCCCATATAAAAAGCGAGCCACTCATCATTGGCTCGCTTTCATAATATCCTTCCAAATCTTCATTTGTGGGTGTCGTGATTCCATATAGTGAATGCTTTTGTTTTGATCATTTCCAACCCACACACCAGCGGTATATTGATCTGTGAGCCCGATAAACCAAAGGTCTTTTATATCATTCGTTGTTCCAGTCTTTCCGCCAATATAGCTGCTTGAAAAATAAGCTTCTTTACCAGTTCCCGATTGAACAACATCCTCAAGTAATATCCTTACCTTTTGATTAGCTGAATCACTCCACACCACTTCAGGTTGTTCATCCCATTCATAAAGGAGATTTCCTTGTAAATCAGTCACCCTTATAATCGCACGCGCTTGAATAAATTGCCCTTTGTTAGCAAATGTCGCAAAGGCATTTGTCATCTCCAATGGTGACATTCCATATGTAAATCCACCTATGGCTGCTGGCAAATTATGGTCTTCTTTCACCACATTCGAAAAATGAAGCTTGTCTACATAGGAAAACGCATGTTCAATCCCGATTTTTTCAAATAATCGAACAGCAGGAGTGTTATAGGAATACTTAAAGGCGGTTCGTAGGCTGACATTTCCATATTGCCCGCCCCCATAGTTTTGCGGGCAATAGCCATTTTTACAATAGGCATTAGCATTAACCGTTTGTGAAATGGAGGCACCGGTTTGATCAAAATAAGGCGCATAAACAAGCAAGGGTTTAATCACGGAACCAGGTTGTCGAAAGGCTTGAAAAGCCCGTTGAAACGAAAATTTTTCATAGTTTTTTCCGCCAACAAGAGCGACAATTTGATTGGTCGTATTGCCGATAACCGCAGCTGCACCTTGGACATTATTATTTGATACATATCGTCCCACAGACTCAACAGCCTTTTCTTGAATAGTCGGGTTTAATGCCGTTTCAATGATGATGCCAGACTTGAGAACCTCTTTTACTTTTTGATTCACGCCGTTGCGAAGTTCCTCTTTTTCACTATCTGAAGCTTTATTTAACCTTGCATTAAAGCCTTCTTTTTCAGCTATTAATTCTTCAAATTCATGATAAATATAGGTTGTATAGTCCGGATACTGGTCGATACTCTCCCTTATCGCAAGCTCAATCGGTTCCTGTATGGCACTTTCAAATTCTTCGGTTGTAATTTTACCTGCCTCTACTAAACCTTCCAAAATACGTTCTTGCCGTTCCTTCGTATTCGAAAACTTCGTAATTGGATTGTAGAGGGAAGGATTATTTGGGATTGCACATAAAAACGCAATTTTCGCTAGTGTCGCATCCTTAATAGACTGGTTAAAATAAAGCTGGGATGCCGTTTCAATACCATATGCCCCGTTTTGAAAATAAATGGCATTCATGTACAAGGTTAAAATTTCCTCTTTCGTAAGGGTTCGTTCCAATTGATACGAATACAAGAGTTCACTTAATTTACGGTTATAGGTTTTTTCGTTTGATAAATAGAGATTCCGTGCAAGCTGCTGTGTGATTGTACTGCCACCCTGATCAATCGAGTCATTTTTAAGATTGATAAGAGCAGCCCTCCCGATTCCGGAAATATCAAACCCTGCATGTTCATAAAAATGCTGATCCTCAATGGTAATAAACAAATCCTTTACAATTTGCGGAATTTCTTCAGCTGGAAGTATGGTTCGATTTTCACTATGGCGGATCTCCGAAATCACATTTCCGGTGCCATCCTTTATATAGCTTGTTTGTGTCAACACAACATCATTGATCGGAATTTCTTCATCCAGTACAGCGGTGAAGCTTTTTGTAACCTTCAACTCGCCATAAACAAGGAATAACATAAACAGAAACAATACAAAAAGAATAAAGGTAATGAAATACCCTGTTTGTTTTCTCATAAAAACACTCTCTCAAAGGATTACTGTTCTCTTATTATATAGAAAAACAGACGGCATTTGCCATCTGTTTTACGCTGCAAGTTGGATAAGGCATAAAAAGCATATATATTATAAATAAATTCTGAAAAATGTGGGCAATCATGTTATAATAGTAAAAACGATGTTCGTCCTTATTTCGGATGATCATCAGCAAATGCTCGGTAAATTTTTTAAAAAAGAATCTTTTTTCTTTGGTTAAGTAACATGACAAAGGAGGTTTAGGTGTGGATAATCAGCATCAACAATATTTGTTCATTGACTTTGAATTTACAATGCCCAAGGGAAAAAGCAACCCACAAGGATTTTACCCCGAAATCATCGAAGTTGGTCTTGCATCTGTGAAGAATCAGAAAATAATAGAACAGTATTCATCCTATGTACAACCAATGAAATTTCCTACTCTAACAGAACGGTGCAAATCCTTTTTAAACATATCTCAAGCGCAAGTCAATGGCGGGATTTCGTTTCATGATCTAGTGAACAAGCTTTCTGAATATGAAAAAACATCCTCAAGTACCATTATCACATGGGGGAATATGGATATGAAGGTCCTTCGTCACAATTGTCAAAGGGCCGGGATCCCGTTTCCTTTTAAAGGAAAACAAAGGGATTTGTCGATGGAATATAAACGTTTTTTCGGAGACCAAAATCAGACAGGTCTTTGGAAGGCCGTTCAGGAATATGGCAAAGAGGGGACAGGCAAACACCATTGTGCCCTTGATGATGCACTTACAACCTTTAATATATTCAAGCTAGTTGAAAGTGATAAACGCTATTTAGCAAAACCAGAGCCAACCACAATCGGTGATCGTGTTGATTTCTCAAAAGTCTTAAATAAATATGCATTATAAAAACCAATTCGCTTAAAAAGTGGATTGGTTTTTATTTTGATCAGTAACACACTGTCGAATTTTTACAATTGATTTGGAAAATGAATCGCATCCCGATAGGATATCCTAATTGGAAAAGGAGGGGTGCTCTTTGTTTATAGGTCATAAAATTGAAAACCCACAAACAATTTACTTATATATCGATCCCGGGTTACAGGAATTTTCAAGTGAACTCGGTATGCAGGAACAAGGAAAAAAGCTTTATTTTAACGAAAGCATTCGAATCTACCTAAAAGAAAAGGTCCCTACCATAAATCCAAATATCGTAAAAGTCATGATGGGGACAATCGTCATTGCAACTGTGTCATTAGTGGGAGGACATCACTCATCTACTGCAGAAGCAGCGAGTAATGATCAAGCTAGTACCCAAACGAAAGCTAATCATACAGTTGCAAGTGGAGATACATTATATGGAATTGCCAAACAATATAATCTTTCCATCTCCGAAATAAAACAGCTAAACCATCTTACTGGGGATATGATCTACCCAGGGCAGACACTTGTTGTAAGTGAGGCGCCGCCGCCTAAAACGACTGCAACATATACGGTAACCCGTGGCGACACACTTTACTCCATTGCAAACTCGTATAACATGAGTGTAGATCAATTAAAGCAATTAAATAATCTTACTTCAAATACAATTCAAGTGGGGCAAACCTTAAAAATAATCGGTACTGCACCAAAATCCGCACAAATACAGGCGTTAACCTATACCGTTCAACCTGGTGATTCTTTATATTCGATTGCCCAGCGAGCAAACACAACCGTTGACCAAATCATGAAAAATAATCATCTCACCTCATCGATGATCTATGTTGGCCAGACATTGCAGCTAGGAAGTACACAAGTGGCTCCATCTCAAAATGTAGCAGGTGCTACCTATACTGTTAAAGCTGGCGACACCTTATATGGCATAGCACGAACTTATAATATGAGTGTAACTGAACTTAAAAATAACAATAATCTTACAAGCGACACCCTTTCAATAGGACAAGTTCTAAAAGTCACTAAAAATGCGCAGGCTGAATCAAATAGGGAGCAGGTTCTCAAAGACTTGGTTTCGGATAGTTTTCATTTTATCGGAATCCCGTATCGTTGGGGTGGAACAACGACGGCTGGATTTGATTGTTCAGGCTTTGTTTCCTTTATGCATAATAAGCATGGAATCAACATACCGCGGAATACATCAGCTGGCTATTACACAATGGGGACTTCAGTATCAAAATCGAATTTGCAGCCAGGTGATCTTGTGTTCTTTGCGGTCAATAATACAGGCCAGGTCTCCCATGTCGGTTTTTATGTAGGCAACAACGAATTTATATCTGCCACAACCTCAAAGGGAATTGCGGTTGTTTCAATGGATAATTCGTATTGGTCTAAGTATTATGTGGGCGCAAAGCGAGTCTAACTTTATTCAGCTATGGCTGAATAAAGTTAAAGCCTCCGGCGGATGCCACAGATTTTCAATGGAAACTTTTCGAGCAAAGGGTCAAAGACTAAGAGCGCCACTTCCTGTGGCAACGTCTTTGTGACCCACCTCGTGTGGGCCTAAAAAATCTGGGCGCAAATACGCCAAGGCGNAATTTGATTAAAATAAAAACCTACGGATAAGGGACTTCCGTAGGTTTTCAATTGTTATTTAAAGTAATCCATTTCTAACACTTTCATGAGCTCCAAGCTACGCTGTGCCCATTCCGTGCCTTCTGTTTCCAGGTCGTTTTTCGTTTTTTCCACAGCTTCCTTTAAAGAAGCCTTATATTCCGGAACGTCATCTGAAAATGCGCGAACCATTTTTTTGGGTACATTGGTCTGCTCATTAAAAGCAAGCGCACGTCGCTCTTGAAAAAACGGCACATTTACATCCTTCGGTGAATGAATATCTCCTTGCATTGGATGCTTTAGGACAGCTTTTACCTTTACAAGATAGTGCTCAGGCTTAATGGCTGTAATTTCGCCAATATATTTACCCGTCTTATAAATCCCTGTTACAATGTCACCAACTTTGTATTCATCAGCCATCACAATCACTCCTCTCTTGATTTTCAAACTCTCTCCATTATAACTGACCAGAATCGAACAAGCATCTATAATACCTTCAACCGTTTGTGCTATAATAATGGTTATAGTTTTGGTCGAAAGGTGTGAAGAAATGCTGCTGTTACCAGTATTGAATCTTTTTCTATATTTTCCTGAGGATAAATCAGAATATATTCCTGCTGCAATAAAACTAGTGATTTGCATAATTATAGCGATTTTCGTGTTTCGCTTAATTATCAAGCATTCAAAAAAAGAACAAGCGAAAGCTGAAGAGCTTGAAAAGCAACTTTTGAATCAAGACAAAAATAATAATATGAAATAAGCTTTAGGTGATCATATGGAAAATCAACAAGCAAATTTACAAATCATGATCCTGCTTCAAGAATGGGATCCACTCGGATATGGGACCGGCTTTTATGAAACGGAAGCAGTAGATGTATTGCAGGCGGCTCATCAATTAGATGACCCTGGAAAATTGGCGAGAAAAATCCAGTCTATTTTCGAATTCTCCTTTGAGGAAATTATTCCGCTTAAAGAATGTGAGAACTTGGCACGTAAACTACTAACCATTCAAAATAACGCGACATGTGAACTATAAAAAAGATGGGGCAACCCATCTTTTTTACGTTGGACCAGAAGCGCGTAAACTCAGTCGGGTGAGTCCCCATGAGGCGCTGATTCAGACAGGAACCTCGAGAAACCAGTCAGGCGAGTCTGAATGTGGCGCTGATTGGGACAGGAACCTCATGAAACTAATCAGGTGAGTCCCAATAAGCCACTGATTCAGACAGAAATCTCAAGAAACCAGTCAGGTGAGTCCGAATGAGGTGCTGATTCAGNTTAAGAAACTAGTAAGGTGAGTCCGAATGAGGTGCTGATTCAGACAGGAACCCCAAGAAACCAGTCAGGTGAGTCCGAATGAGGTGCTGATTCAGACAGGAACCCCAAGAAACCAGTAAGGTGAGTCCGA
>NZ_LMBW01000007.1:209931-210150 GCF_001439915.1 Fredinandcohnia humi
CGCTGATTGGGACAGGAACCTCAAGAAACCAGTCAGGTGAGTCCGAATGAGGCGCTGATTGGGACAGAAGCCTCAAGAAACCAGTCAGTCGAGTCCGAATGAGGCGCTGATTGGGACAGGAACCTCATGAAACTAATCAGGAGAGTCCCAATAAGCCACTGATTCAGACAGAAATCTCAAGAAACCAGTCAGGTGAGTCCGAATGAGGTGCTGATTCAG
>NZ_LMBW01000007.1:210177-239211 GCF_001439915.1 Fredinandcohnia humi
TGCTGATTCAGACAGGAACCCCAAAAAACCAGTAAGGTGAGTCCGAATGAGGTGCTGATTCAGACAGGAACCCCAAGAAACCAGTCAGGAGAGTCCGAATGAGGTGCTGATTCAGACAGGAACCCCAAGAAACCAGTCAGGAGAGTCCCAATAAGCCACCGATTCAGAAAGGAACCCCGCGAAAAGCCCCAAGCGAGTCTGAATGTCCCACTTGCCCTCCCTACAACCTAAGCTAGATGAAATCCGATATATACTCATAAACCTTTTCCGGACATTCTTCGGGAACCAAATGACCTGTGTTCTTAATCGAAATAAACGTAGAATTAGGTAAATCTTGATGAAGCTTTCTTCCGACAGAAATCGGAACAACCCGATCTTTTTCACCCCAAATTAACAAAGCAGGATGGTTGATTTGTTTCAATTCCTCAGACGGTAAATCACCCTCGCGATGACGAATCATCCTTGTTAACCCCATAAAAATCCGATTATCCAGGAAGGGCTCTGTATACCCGTCAATCATTTCTTGATCAATGAGATCATGATTGTGAACGACATTTCGTAGGTTATGCAGTACACCCTGTTTCGCAAGCTTTTTCTTCACTATAAAATGAAAATAGGGAAGATAGGAAGAATAAATTAAGGACTTCGGCATCCTTTTCATATAGCCAGAGCTGCACAGCAATACTAATTTATCCACCAAATTCGGTGTTTGTTTTGCAATGTATAAACAAATTTGACCACCCATCGAATGGCCTACTAAATTGATTTTTGAGAAATGGAAAGAACGAATTAATTCACTAATTACCAATGCTATATTTGAAAAAGAGTATGTAAACCTTGTTGATTTTTCACTTTTTCCAAATGGCGGCAGGTCTACTGATAGAATGGTAAAGTCTTTTGTTAACAATGGAATCAGCCTTCGAAAACTGAACGATGATGATAAAAAACCATGCAACAATACGAGAACCGGTTTCTTTTCATCGTGCTGGTATAACTCATAATGTAGGTTAATTCCTTTTATTTGTATAGTATCCATTGATGGAAAATCCACATCCTATTAAGAGATTTATCCCTATTTTTTCCCAAGGGTTAAGAAAAACTCATAAAGTTTTGAATGAATAAAAAGTTTTTCAATATACAGTTCATTTATCTGATATAATAAATGACAAAAATCATTTCAAAAATACTAGGAGTGACCTTTATGCAATTACAGGAAAATGAAATTGAGATACTTGAGATTATTGAAAATAATGGACGACTTCCTGTAGAAACAATCGCGAAATTAGTTGGCAAGAGTGTTGAAGAAGTCGATGGTATTATTCGTAAGCTGGAAGAACTTAAGATTATTGTTGAATATAACACAATCGTTGACTGGAAGAAAGTTGCAGGTCACGAAGGTGTGACGGCGATGATTGATGTGAAGGTAACCCCGAAAAAAGGCGTTGGCTTTGATGAAATTGCCAAGCGTATCTATCATTTTAAGGAAGTAAGATCTGTTTATTTAATGTCTGGTGCATATGACTTGTCAGTCGTGATCGAAGGAAAAACGATGTCAGAGGTTGGATCCTTCGTTTCTGAAAAACTGTCTACACTGGATTCAGTTCTATCGACAACAACCCATTTTATTTTGAAAAAATACAAACATGATGGAACTATATTTGACCAAGGCGAAGATGATAAACGGATTGTGGTGACACCATGACATCCCAATACCTCTCCAAAAAAGTACAAGAATTAAAACCATCAGGAATCCGCCGGTTCTTTGATTTAGCGGTAACAATGGAGGGGGTCATTTCTTTAGGTGTGGGTGAACCTGATTTTGTAACACCTTGGTCAATCAGGGAAGCAAGCATCCAATCCATTGAAGCGGGGATTACCTCGTATACGGGTAACGCAGGACTGCTGGAATTAAGACAGGAAATTTCGGCTTATTTACATAGGTCCTTTGGTGTGGAATATTCACCAGATAATGAGATCATTGTCACCGTCGGCGGTAGCCAAGCAATTGATTTAGCCATTCGGGCGCTTGTTGACCCGGGTGATGAGGTTATCATTGTGGAACCAACCTTTGTTGCCTATAGTCCAATCGTTTCACTTGCTGGGGGAATCCCGGTGCCTGTTCATACGAAGGCTGAAAATGAGTTTAAATTACAGCCTGAAGAAATTGAAAAAGTTGTTACAGACCGTACAAAAGCGATTATTATTTGTTCTCCAAATAATCCAACAGGTACAATGCTTAAGAAGGAAGAGCTTGAAGCAATTGCAAAAATCGTTGAAAAACACGATTTGATTGTGATTTCAGATGAAATCTATGCAGAGCTTTCCTATGAAGGCAAATATACGAGCTTTTCAAGCATCCCTGGAATGTTTGAACGTACAATCCTTGTTTCCGGATTTTCAAAAGGCTTTGCGATGACAGGGTGGCGCTTGGGATATTCTGCGGCTCCAAGAGAAATATCTGAGGCAATGTTAAAAATACACCAATATACGATGATGTGTGCTTCAACAATGGCTCAATACGGGGCAATCGAAGCTCTCCGAAATGGCCTTTCGGATGTGGAGTATATGAGAAAAAGCTATCGCCAGCGCAGGAACTTTTTCGTATCCTCTTTACAAGAAATTGGCTTATCTTGCCATATGCCAGGTGGCGCTTTTTACGCTTTTCCGTCAATTAAAGAAACAGGTCTAACATCTGAGGAATTTGCACATCGTTTACTGATGGAGGAAAAAGTGGCGGTCGTTCCCGGGAATGTATTTGGTGAAAGTGGCGAAGGCTATATTCGATGCTCCTATGCATCATCCCTAGAACAACTTCAAGAAGCAGTAAAACGTATGGGACGATTCCTAAAAAATAATAATCTTCTGTAATACAAAAAATGGACAAAACCGGTTTGGTTTTGTCCTGCATACAAAAGGGGAATACTAGAAAGCCTTTGAAACTAGCATACCCATCAGCTTCTTTTTTAAACACCGCAAACAATCTTTCTTCTCTTAAAAATGATAATTATTCCCTGCTTCATAATTTCATCCCATAATGGTAACTCTAAATAATGTGAAAAGATACTTTTTTGAATATCTGATCAATTTGTGTTATAATTGTTTATTGCGTATATAAAGGTGAATAAACTAAAGTTTTAGGAGTTGGGTATTATGACAGAAAAAATTGAAGTAGGAAGTGTAATTAAAGGTAAAATTACCGGAGTGCAACCTTATGGTGCATTCGTTGCCTTAGATGAAAATACACAAGGTTTAGTTCATATTTCAGAAGTAACTCATGGCTTCGTTAAAGATATTAACGAGCATGTTAAGGTTGGCGACGAAGTAGAAGTTAAAGTTTTGTCAATTGATGAAGCAGCAGGAAAAATCGGCCTATCTATTCGTGCAACACAAGAGGCACCAGAAAAGCCAGCAGCAGCACAAAGAACAGCAAAACCTAAAAAGCGTCCAGCGCAAGCACAACAAGCTAATTCAGATACACAAGGCTTCAACACTTTAAAAGATAAGCTTGAAGAGTGGATTGAACAATCTAATTTTAACTAAAAACAACAATGCGAAAAGAGGCGATATTAAATTGCCTCTTTTTTTTACATGTATGGGATAAGCCTATTTATAAAATATAGTAGTATTAGGAGGCGAGTTATGATGGAAAACTTTACATATTACAACCCAACGAAGCTTATATTCGGAAAAGGCCAGGTACAAGAACTGAAAAATGAAGTTCCGCAATATGGTAAAAAAGTGCTGCTTGTGTATGGTGGGGGTAGCATTAAAAGAAATGGATTGTATGACCAAGTAATCGCTCTATTAACAGAAATTGGTGAAGAGGTTCACGAACTTCCTGGGGTCGAACCCAATCCACGATTATCAACTGTCCGAAAAGGGATCAAGATTTGCCAAGACAAAGGAATTGAATTTATCCTGGCTGTTGGTGGCGGCAGTGTCATTGATTGTACAAAAGCAATCGCAGCAGGCGCAAAATACGATGGAGATGTGTGGGATTTCATGACACGTAAAGCAGTTGCGACGGATGCTCTACCATTAGGAACAGTGTTGACAATTGCTGCAACTGGTTCAGAAATGAACCCAAGCTCCGTTATTACAAATTGGGAAACCAATGAAAAATACGGTTGGGGAAGCCCAGCGGTGTTTCCTAAATTCTCTATTTTAGATCCAGAAATTACATTTTCATTACCAAAGGATCAAACCGTATATGGAATGGTGGATATGATGTCACATGTGTTAGAGCATTATTTCCATCATGTACCAAATACATTAACACAAGACCAGTGGTGTGAATCGATTTTATGTACGGTTATTGAAACTGCACCAAAGTTAATCAACGATCTTCAAAACTATGACTACAGAGCAACCATTATGCTTAATGGGACACTTGCATTAAATCGAATGTTAAACATGGGATATAGCGGAGATTGGGCCACGCACAATATCGAGCATGCGGTGTCGGCTGTCTATGATATCCCTCATGGCGGCGGCCTCGCGATTATCTTCCCAAATTGGATGAAGCATGTCTTAGATGCAAATGTTGGCCGTTTCAAGCAATTGGCAGTTCGTGTCTTTGATGTTGATACAGAAGGAAAAACAGATCGGGAAGTGGCTCTTGAAGGAATCGAGAAGCTTCGAGAATTCTGGAACAGCATCGGGGCACCTTCGAAACTCGCGGATTACGGTATTGGCGAAGAAAATCTTGAACGTATGGCCGAAAAAACAGTCGTGTATGGAGAGTTTGGTCGCTTCAAAGTACTGGGTAAACAAGATTCCCTGGAGATTTTACGAGCATCTCTTTAAAAAAGATTCTTATATTCCCGCAAAAAGGATCATACTATTTGTATGGGCCTTTTTAGCTAGTTTTCGGCACTCTTCAAATCTGAGGAGCTAAAGCGCAATTCTGGAAAAGAAAGTGCAATTCCTGCAGCTACTAAAGCGCAATTCCGGAAAATAAAGCGCAATACCGAGCAACTACAGCGCATAATCCAACAAAAAGAATCAAATTTAAAAAAGTTCTACATGGTTGCGCTTACACTAAGTCGGCTATATTGATTTTACGGAAAAGTTTGGGTACAGTGAAAAGAGGCTTTGAAAATACAAGGGTGGAGGTATAGCAAATGACACATGTTCGTTTTGATTATTCGAAAGCTTTAACTTTTTTTGGAGAACATGAAATTACATATCTACGTGATGCGGTAAAGGTCGCTCACCATTCCATACATGAACAAACTGGCGCAGGTAGCGATTTCTTAGGATGGGTCGATCTTCCTTCTGATTATGATAAGGAAGAATTTTCACGCATTCAAAAAAGTGCAGAAAAAATCAAATCAGATTCTGATATCTTACTTGTAATTGGTATCGGTGGTTCATATCTAGGTGCAAAAGCTGCAATCGACTGGTTAAACCACTCCTTCTACAACGCGTTATCAAAGGAACAACGCAAAACACCACAAATCGTATTTGTAGGAAATAACATTAGCTCAACTTATATGAGAGATCTAATGGATTTACTAGAAGGAAAAGACTATTCAATCAACGTCATTTCTAAATCCGGTACAACGACTGAACCAGCACTTGCATTCCGTATCTTCCGAAAGATGTTAATTGAAAAATACGGAAAAGAAGAAGCTCGCGGTCGTATTTTTGCAACAACCGATAAAGCACGTGGTGCATTGAAAACATTGGCAACCGAAGAAGGCTACGAAACATTTGTGATTCCAGATGATGTGGGAGGCCGATATTCTGTATTAACTGCAGTTGGTTTACTTCCAATCGCTGTGACTGGTGCTAATATTGAGGAAATGATGAAGGGTGCCCAGGCAGCAAGTGTTGATTTTTCTAAATCAGAGCTTGAAGAAAACCCGGCTTACCAATATGCGGCAGTGCGTAATGCCCTATACAACAAAGGGAAAACAATCGAAATGCTCATCAATTATGAGCCAGGTCTTCAATATTTCTCTGAATGGTGGAAGCAATTATTCGGGGAAAGTGAAGGAAAAGATCAAAAGGGAATTTACCCATCATCTGCAAACTTCTCAACAGATCTACACTCACTTGGACAATATGTCCAAGAAGGCCGACGTGATTTATTTGAAACAGTGATTAACATTGAAAAGTCTCGTCATGAGTTAATCGTTGAAGCGGAAGATAATGATTTAGATGGGTTAAACTATTTAGCTGGAAAAACGGTTGAATTTGTTAATACAAAAGCATTTGAAGGTACAATGCTTGCTCATACAGATGGTGGCGTACCAAATCTAATTGTGAATGTACCAGAAATGGACGAGTATTCATTTGGATACCTTGTGTATTTCTTTGAAAAAGCATGTGCAATGAGCGGCTATTTACTAGGCGTTAACCCATTCGACCAACCAGGTGTTGAAGCATACAAAGTTAATATGTTTGCATTACTAGGCAAGCCTGGTTACGAAGAAAAGAAAGCTGAATTAGAAAAACGTTTATAACTTCATTCAGCAGAAATCCCCGATTTCTACTGAATAAAGTTAGGCCTCCGGCGGATGCCACGATTTTTTAAATGAAATTTTTCGAACATTAGGTGTTCAAAGACTAAGAGCGCGACGTCCTGTGGCAACGTCTTTGTGACCCACCTCATGTGGGCCTAAAAAAATCGGGCGCAAATACGCCAAGGCGCATTTGATTAAAAGAAGGGGATTCCTGTTATCGGGAATCCCTTTTAGCTTTTTAAAATCAAAATTTGATCATTCTTGCGTATTTCTAGAGATAGTGGGGGATTAATCGTGATCTCAACATTACGTTTGATCCCGATTAAAATCTTTCCTTCTTTTAATAAGGTTTCGCTCGCTTTTTGGAACGTCATCCCAATTAAATCAAAGGTAGCATCCAAGAATTGCAGTTTCCCCCCTTTTAAATCCACTAACATGGAAAGTAATGCATCCGACACTCCGTGGGATAAAATACTATTCACCATCACTAAACTTGAAATTCGGTTCGTTTGGATAATTTCATCCGCACCACCTCGCTTCGCATTTTGGATCTGGTGAGTATTCAGTATTTCCACAATCGTATATACGGTAGGATTTAGCCCTTTTATAGCCAATAAGGTAAGGATTGAAATCATATCGGCATGTACTTCATCTTTCCCTTGGTCAGCCGTCACGAGAACCATTTCCGCATCATGAATATTAGCTTGTTTTAGAGTCTCATCACGGGTGGGATCACCTTTAATAAAATGAAAATGATTTCCGGGCATCGGGTTTTTATCTAATGAATCATCGATTAACAGAATTTCCATGACTGATCCAGGAGTTTTAAGAAAAGAAATGGTTTCCCTTACACGTTCATTCCAACCGATGATAACAATATGTTTTTTACCATGAAATCCGGAAGTTCCCTCAAGATAAGCATTTTGCGTAACGAACGTTGAGGTCGAAATCGCAGCAAAGTATCTGGTTACAATCCCAGCGCCGATAAAGATAAGGAACATCCCAACAATTCTTCCGAAAAAGGAGGTTGGCGCATAATCACCATATCCGACAGTTGCTGCGGTGACAATTGCCCACCACACTCCATCAAAAATAGTTGGAAAGTTTTCTGGTTCGATTAAGTGAATAATCGCGCCAAAAATAATGATGACCAATAAAACAATTCCAATGAGCTTCGCAATCAAAAAACGCTTAAAAAAAGAAGCCAAAATACTTGATATCAACTAAACCACTCCTTTGGAAAAGATGATGCTTGCATGATTTTATTTTTTTTCATCTTTTGGCAGGAAGGCAAATATCTCTTTAATAATGGTGTTAATTCTTCGAGTAATCTCTTCATCCCCGAAGGTTTTCTTGGCTTTTTCGATGGACTCAATGACCTCATCATCAAATTGGATTAATGGTTTATCCTCTTCTGCCTCGTTGTAGAGCTGAATGACGAAATCTAAGCCTTCATTTAATTTATCGATGGAATCACTAAGTGACTTTTTCTCATTTTCATTAAGCTTCATCGTTTTTACTCCTCTTACTTGGTACTTCCTTTATAGTGTGTACAAAACCTTACTATTTTTGCATAAAATTCCTATATATTCGAAAAGCTATAGAAGGGTAAAAACAAAATTGGGAGTGAAAGAAAATGGATATTCGTAGAGCAAAGCAAATTTTATCATCTTCGAATGAAGTAACCGTTCATTATCAAGAAACCTCAGTATGGATTGACAGCTGCGATGAACAAGGAAATATGTGCACGGTACATCTAAGAGGCCAGGAACACGAAAAAAATACGGTTCCAGTAACTGAATTAGAGGAATTGTAAAAAACAAAAGCCTTTCATCGATGAAAGGCTTTATTTTAGTCCGAATCAGCACGACATTTGGACTTAGCGGAAGATGTTACAGGTCCTGTCTGTCCGAATCAGAATGGCATTCGGACTCAGCGTAGGATGTTCGAGGTCCTGTCTGTCCGAATTAGCAAGGCTTTCAGACTCAGCGGGGAAGTTCAAGGCCCTGCCAGTCCGAATCAGCACGACATTTGGACTCAGCGGGGAAGTTCCAGGTCATGTCAGTCTGAATCGGCATGTCAGTCTGAATCGGCATGGCATTCGGACTCAGCGTAGGATGTTCGAGGTCCTGTCAGTCCGAATTAGCACGGCATTCGTACTAACTAAAGAAGATTTTTGTTCCTTTTTAAAATGGAATGACAAGGACAAGCTTTTCAACAAGCTTTAGTCCCAAAATCCACTGATAAATTTAACGATAATGTCATTGCTAAAGTAAAAATATGAGCATAGAAAAAAAGCAATCACAAGTCCAGTTAGAATCCAACTGAGTGTCCCCTTTTTCACACAATCACCCCTATAAATTACCTTTTGCAAGATTGTAACGGTTTATACAATGTAAAAAACCTCTAGGAGCCCTTGGAGGTTTTTTACAATATATAAATGATAGGGAAAACGAGTGAAAAAAATGCCTCTAATTTTGAGAGAGTAATTAGAGGCAAGAGAGAAATGAAAACTTCTTAGAATTAGACGCAGTGGTTTGCAAAAGGTTACAAACGTATTTAAAAAAATTCATAGAATCCTTCAGTCATTCTTTCCCCCTTCCAAGCATACATTTAGGACAAGCGGAAAAAATGAGGGGGAATCGAAAATGGCTTATCCAGGATCAAAGGGTTGGTATGTTAGAGAATTAAAAGAAAAAGGAATTCATCAGCATCCAATTGAACGTAAAAAGCTAGAAACATACAAAACCTATATCCTACGGCAATTATATTTTGAATTAGTGGTAGATAAAGAGGCCAAAAAATAAGACCTACAACCAATCACTAGATTTAGAAAATCAGATTATCAACAAGCAAGCGCTCAGGGATGAAAAAAAATCTCAGAGCGTTCTTTTATTGTGTTATATAAAATATCCATAGTTAATTTCCAAAAAAAATAAGCGATAATCCGTCTCGGATCATTGCGCACTATACTTTACGTACTAGGTTTCAATACTATAGTAATAGATATAATTAAAAAGGGGAAGGGGAGTTATTCATGACACAGGATGTACGTCATAATTATTATCAAGAATTAATTGATTTACAAGATGTAGAAGGGGTAGAAGCTCAAATTCAAAGTTTACTTGAGGTTCCAATCGAGTCTGTTTCTGATCTAGAAAAGTGGTTAACAGATGAAAGGAATTTAATGATTAAAATCGAGGAGGCGCTAACAGGTCACCAAGTCGACTTCTACCGAAACACAGAGGATGCAGAAATTAAGTCGACGTATCTTCACGATCAGCGAGTCATTCAACCACTATTAATGAAATATGAAGCAAAACTGAATGAAAAATGCTGTAAGTCTCCTTATTTCAATCAATTAGATGAAAAACGTTACGGCTTAATGCGACAAGTTCGCGAGTCCAAAGTAAAACTGTTCAGGGAAGAAAACATTCCATTAATGGTTAGAGAACAAGAGCTCGCTACTAGGTATAATGAAATTATGGGAGGCTTAACAGTTGAATGGGAAGGGGAGGAAAAGCCTTTTCCGTTTATCCAATCCCAACTTGATCATCTAGACCGAGCAGTTAGAGAAAAAGCGTATAACAAAATGGGTTCTGCCTTTCGTCAAATTAAGGCTGATATGGATGCCATCATGGACGAGCTCGTCCAACTACGCCATCAAATTGCTTTAAATGCAGGCTTTGAAAATTATCGTGATTATATGTTTGTGGTCAAAAATCGTGAATATAGTGTCCAAGATTGTTATGACTTTCATGAAAATGTAGAGAAACATATAATCCCGGCTTGGAATCGCTTAGCGGATGTATTTAAGGCTAAGCTTGGTGTTGACACTTATCGCCCTTGGGACAACACCGCTAAATTAATGAAAAAACCACCATACTCCGAGGTGTCTACTCTTATGGATGGCATTTCTGAGATATTAGGGAAGACCGACCCATATTTTGCAGACCGTTTCGATTACATGAGAGAGCATGGGTTACTTGATCTTGGAGATCGAAAAGGAAAAAGCCCAGGTGGTTTCTGTACCGGTTTACCTGTTTCAGGGGATACCTTTGTTTTTGCGAACTTTAGTCCATCCTTTTTCTCTTTGATCGCATTAATTCATGAAATGGGCCATGCGGTGAATGGATACCTCCAGTTTTCTGAGCATGGTCCAATTGATGACTTCCAACTACGTATGGAAGTTGCTGAACTGTATTCCCATGGGATGGAATTACTCTTATTGGATAAGCTGGATCGTTTTTATCCAGAAGAAGAAGACTTTAAGAGCGCACAGCGTGAAGAGTTAAGACGGGCATTTACAATGTTATATGGCCCATTGTCAGGGGATCTCTTCCAGCATTGGATGTATACGAACCCTAACCACACAGCCAAAGAGCGTGATGAAAAATTCTTTGAAATCTCAAAACGTTATGGCTTAAACCCTGTTGATACTACTGGGATGGAGGAAGAAATTGGGATGAGTTGGGCTGGCACCCTTCACTTTTTCGAAGTACCTTTCTATAATATTGAGTACTCCATCTCGATGCTGGGTGCTCTACAATTACTTGAGAATTATCGGGAAAACCCAGAGCAAGCTGTCGGGTCCTTTAAAAAAGGTGCAAGTGCGGACTACACTCAATCCATCGCAGCTATTTATAAAGAAACTGGGGTCAGTTTTGATTTTTCAGAGCAGGCCGTTAAGCGAATGGGTGAATTCCTGGAAAAAGTCATTCAAGACATTCATTAAAAAGCTGTAGCATCTTACACGAGACAATCGATGTTTGTGTATAAAAAAGGCACATCTAGTGAGATTATCTAGTGGTGCCTTTGCTATTGTACAAACTGTAATGTACCATTTTTATTGATTTTTAAATGCCTGGTCGTTAAAGAACTGCAGATTCCTGCATCTAGGATCAAGGGGCCAGCACTTTATTGTTGGGGGATCGGGTTAAGCACCAGAGCTGATAAATAGATGGAAAAATTCCGCTCAATTAGTAATTATTGTTAAAAAAACTAAAATAGACGGAGAGATTTCGGCTATTGACTCGAAAAACGTGAAAATGGGGGATTTTGCTTTTCATAGTCGGAAAACCTCCCCTTATTTACCCCGAAACGAGCTCCATTCTGCATCTAAACCGGAAAATCTCAACTTATTTTATTTTTGCGTTAAAACGGAACCCTTTACCAATATAGTAATCGCCATCATTTTCCCTCAACGATCTTTGCAAATTCATCAAGAGTAGTTGAATACTTGATATAGATCCGTGGTAAAAGATAGAGTTCGTCTTTTATGCCCTTTTCAGAAAAAACTTTAGGAGTTGTCGTAAGTCCAAACAAATAGTATTTCTTCGTTTCTTTAATGACCTTGTTATTGAAGCTTCCGTATGGATACGCAAGAGCAATAACGGGTTTGCCCGTTATTTTTTGAATTTTATCTTTGGACCCATTCAGTTCATATTCATAATTTTTTATTTTCGATAAATCCGGATGTGTAGCAGTATGAGACTGTACGGAGATGATCCCCGAATCTGACATCATTTTTATATCCGATTTCGATAATCGGTTGGAGCGACCGATAAAGTCAGAAATAACAAAAATGGTACCAGTTGGTTTAAAACGTTCATTTTTCAGTCTTTGAAAGATACCAAATGCATTCAGATTGTTTTTGTACCCATCATCAAAGGTAATGAAAATTGGCTTGTTTACTTTATTTATGTCCTGCCATCGATCAAAAGTTAATAATGTATAGCCATGATCCTTTAGATAAATCATTTGTTTCTCAAAATTTTCCGGTGTTACATATAGCTCCTTAGAACCCATCCCAGTATATTCATCAATCGAATGATAGACTAAAATAGGTACTTTTCGCTGAGCAAACACTTGTGATGGAAGAATTAATATAAGAAGACATAGGAAAAGCATTACAATTTTTTTCATAAAATACCTCGCTTTTTTCCCTTTTTAATTTATTATTCCTCAAAGACATAGGACTATTATGATTTCTCCAATTTTCATTCCATCTAGTATTGATCGATTATTTTGTGCAATTTTTCTCCAACTCTACTCATTTTTAAAATATAATAATAGATGAGTAGGAGGGTTTTATAAAGTGGAAACTGTTGAAATAGATTTATCGGAACGTTTTGAGATAGCCTTCAATCGAATTCATAAAGCATTAAGTAAAATGGTCAAGAATATCCATGGCGATACTTTTAGTCAATTGGTCGCGCATGGTGCAAAAAGACATGCCATTATCCGGTCTTATAAGGATGAACTCTTCCAATTTGCAAAGCTTCGAAATGCCATTGTTCATGAAAAATTAAAGGCTGATTTTTATATTGCAGAGCCGCATCAAGATGTGGTTGAAAGAATTGAAGAAATTGCAGAGCTTTTGGAAAAGCGGTTACAGCATTTTCTATTTCTAGTAATCCGGTTGTCTATTTTAATTATCACTCTTCCGTAAAAGACGTGATCCTTGCGATTCATAATAATACGTATACAAAATTTCCAATCTATAAAGATGGCTCATGTGTGGGAATTTTAACATCCGGTGCCGTTTTAAAATGGATGGCAAAGCACATATCCAACGATGTCATTGATTTAGCCAATATTCGAGTGGGGGAAGTTATTCCTTACGAAACAAAACATCTCATTGATTTCGTCAATAATGACCGAGATATATTTGAAGTGGAAGAAATGTTTGAAAAACGGCATGCCCATGGGAAGAAACTGGAGGCTGTTATTATAACTGAAAATGGTCAAATTGATGAAAAACCATTAGGAATCATTACATCATGGGACTTAATTGAGATTGACTAAATGGTAAATATAATAGAAAAATATGTTCCAAAATGCATTCCAATAGGGTGCATTTTTATGTCTAAGAACGGCTTGTCACCTATTACGGTAACAACAATCTTTTGGGATAGCGCAATACCGAGGTGATATAGCGCAATTCCTGTAAATAAAGCGCAATACCGAGCCGCTAAAACGCAATTCCAAAAAATAAAACGCAATTCTGTAGAAAGCAGCCTTATAAAAGATGGGAGATCCCACCTAAGTTAACGGCAAGACTTCCTGAATGCCCTTGCCCTATCCACGTTAACCTACATACAGTATAACTAAAATAAGAATAAACGATTGGAGATGAATATTGATGAAAAAGTTAAATGGATATGCTGCTGAAGTAATGAAAGAAATAATCCGAGAAGGTGATTCAGTTTTTGAAATTGATGGAAAGAGATATTATTTATCAGCTATTGAAGAATCAGATTCAACAGTAAAGGAAGACATTACAAATGATCCTGAATTAAAACAAAAGCTGATGCGAGCAAATAAGGATATTTTAGAAGGAATTGTTTTTACTACTGCTGAAGTATTAGAAATGATTGAAAAAGGTGAACTAAATCATTGATTACTCTTTAGGCAGCCATCTATAATAAAAAATTTCCCCATTTTCTGTTTCAGCTAAAATGATTAGTGGTGTTATTCCTTCTTTTGTACCAATAGTATTATATAAAACAGTTCCCTTGGCTAATTTTGTTGATGAAAAACTCCACAACAAAAGGGAAGACTTTGAAGTTCTTTTAATTTCTCCAATTTTATCTCCTATCTGATAGTTATTTTTTTCTTTTTCAAACCAATCAAGTTCCGTAATATTGGAGTAAATCCACCCTTCGTATTTGAGAGTATCTTTATCTGTATTCAGAAAATCACTACTAATAATCACAAATCCACCTATTAAAAATAAGCAAATAGTAAGTGAAACGATGACAACTCTTTTCATTCAATAACCTCCAAATATATTGATATCCTGCGCCGTTAGGTAATAACTTCAACAAAGATAAACGATAATCCTACTTGGATAATAGCAGATTAAAAAAAGAATAAAGAATCTCCGTTGACAAATAATAGTTGTGATGTAGATAAGTAAGTTGATTTTTACCCTAGAGTTGTAAATGTCATCTTTAAAAAAAATGGAGGAATGCGTCGTGGGTAAACTAGAAGGTAAAGTAGCGATTATTACAGGGGCAGCACAAGGTATGGGTGCTATGCATGCTCGTAAATTCGTGGAAGAAGGCGCAAAAGTAGCAATTACTGACCTTAACTTGGAGGGTGCACAAAAACTAGCCGATGAATTAGGGGAAAATGCTATTGCCCTTAAACTAGATGTTGCTAGTGAAGAGAATTGGATAGAAGTTGTAGCAAAAACAGAAGAAAAATTTGGTTCTATCAATGTGTTAGTAAACAACGCAGGAATTGGTATCTTCAAAACATTAGAAGAACTAACTGTAAAAGACTTCGAATTAACATTTAAAGTAGATGAGCTTGGTGTATTCTTGGGAATGCAAAAAGTAGTGCCTTCTATGAAAAAAGCCGGTGTGGGTTCTATTGTTAATATTTCATCTGTAGATGGTTTGGTGAGTGCACCAACGGCTATTGCTTATAGTGCTTCTAAACATGCTGTAACTGGCATGACTAAAGGTGCGGCTACTGAGCTTGGACAATTTAACATCCGTGTAAATTCTGTACATCCAGGAATTATCAAAACACCAATGGCTGACCAACCAGATGTTGAAGAATATCTCAAGCAACTTGAACAAGATATTCCACTAAGAAGAAGAGCAGAAGTAGAAGAGGTGTCAAATTTAGTTATATACCTTGCTTCTGATGATTCTAGCTATTCAACAGGAGCTCAATTTGTAGTAGATGGCGGAATGATTTCTGATCTATAAAGATACATGAATACCCTGACTTTCCCTAAATTACTTAGAAAACGCTGTTGAAATTAATCAACAGCGTTTTTTCATTAACAATCCCTTATTATAGTGCGATCTCCATCTTGAGGAAACGCACTAAAACTTTATTTAACTATCCTCTTTTTTCAACAAACAGCAGGATTAGTGTTGTCAATGGGCCTAACAGAAGAGAAAGCAAAAACCAGTTCAATCCCCTCCTGTTCTTACCTTGTGCAAGTGCAGCATTTATCAAAGCCAGCGTACCCCAACCTACAAAATATTGGTTATCCATCATATGTCCTCCTAAATTTATTCTTATCATGGTCGAAGCACCCCATCAGGATCGACTAATCCTGCAAAAGACCATGTTTTTCCTTGATCCTGTGAATGAAACTTTGCTAATACCTTTCCACCCAAATAATCACCATCTGGACCTTGTTTCACAAGCAAGGTTCCTTCCGTTCCTTGAAAGGTTGGAATCTCGGCTATGGTGAAGTAGCCTAGATACTCTTCAGGTATCGGAATCAGGGCGCGCTCCCAGTTCAATCCACCATCGCCGGTACGGTAAAAATGCGGAACGGGAGGTTGTGATTCATAGCGAAGCTCGCCAAAGGACATAAACCCTAATTGGTCGTCAATAAACCCTCCATCTGTTACTAACCGATAGGTGCCATCCACCGATCCGACGTCATACCATGACCCGCCACCATCATTGGTTTTAAAGATAATATGTGCTTCACTGCTCATCGTTTTATCACCTGTATAGATGAGATACCCATCCTGTTCTGACGTGAACCCTATTTTTAGTAACCGCGATGCTGGTAGCTGATCTGAAACCAACACGTCATTCCAAGATTCTCCTTGATCTTCGCTAATCATAACTCGAAGTTTTGAATCATATCCTGCATATTCCTCGAGTACAAACGCTGTTTTCTTTGGTGTAATCACACAAGTTCCATCTACTAAATTTGAACTATACCCCTCAAGCATTAAATCTGTGAATTCAACAGGAACAACCTTCCAGTTTTGTCTATTATCATAAGTGACCCTTAGCGTTTCATCCTTAATCTCGTAATGAATGTTGTCCGAGGGTTCCTCTATTCCAGCATTTTTACGATACTCTTCCAACGAATCAACAGGTGGTAACCCAATTTGGGTATCACTTGTTCTTTCAATATTTGATAATGTGTACGTTAGGTTTTCAACCTTATTTATTGTTAGTTTCCAAACAATATTAGGCACGACTCCATTCTCCTGCGCCTCTCCCCATTCGTAATCGATTATTTGTTCTCTTTCAGGTAAGTAAACATTAAAAACAACCGCAACTACAAAAGAATTTTCATCTCCTGATAACTTAGTAAATCTAGTAAAGCTCGCGCCGTCAGTCGTTCCTTCACTCTCTAGACTTTTCATGAAGTCAAACATGATACGGTATGCAATGATATCTGGTGTTTGATCACTCTCTTGTACTTGTACTGTGTAGGGCAATTTATGGTTTATATCTAATTTTACTGGTTCAACTGGCTCTGGAGTACTCCATTTTTCGTCATCGTTGTTTGTCAACTCAAAAGCAATGATGATAGCAATGCATAGTAAAATAATGATCGGGAATTGAAGTTTCACTTTTTTCATGGGAATCACCTTTATTTTTTCAAAAAATTGGTTTTAACAAATCAATATTAACATATTTTCCCTAAGTGCATTCCCACCTATTTATTTTCTTTTTAAAACGAAACCTTATTGTTCAATTTTCAGTATATAATAAGGGAGTATTATGAACGTGGTAAAATGATGATAGTATTACTTATAGCTATTAATTTTTCCAAAGGAAGGTTTCCCCTTATGATATATTTAAAAAGCTTTAAACTTTCCCCTCAGTCAGTCAAGAATCCAAATGCCTATCCATACAATGTGTTTAGAAAAATAACCGGAGAAGTTTTTGTTTTTAATAATATTACAGTTTTGTATGGTAACAACGGTTCCGGCAAGTCCACGCTGTTAAATTTAATAGCAAACAAGCTGAATATTTCAGGGGCTGAGAATCTTACAAATAACGGATATAACAATTACCCTTTAGATTACATATTGGATTGTTCATACCGACTAGGTGAAAATAGGAGTGACGGGGAATCAGATCTTATACCGCATAATAGTATGTACATCAAAAGTGAAGATATTTTATATGAGATCAAGAAGATTCAGCAGGAGACTGTACTTAAGGAAGGTTATCTGTACCAACACTCTAAATTGGGGTATACCAAAGAGCAATTGGAAAAGTTGAAACATTCTTCACAGATGTACAAACAAATCGAGATTATGAAGTTTGCCAATGAGAAGTATTCTAATGGAGAGACATCCATCCAGATTTTTGATGAATATCTTGCTCCAAATGGATTATACCTTCTCGATGAACCTGAAACATCTCTTTCACCTACAAACCAAATTAAGTTGGCGGAAGAAATCAATAAACTCGCCAGATTTTTTAACTGTCAGTTTATTATAGCGACACATTCTCCATTCATGTTGGGGACACTAGATGCCAAGATTTATAATCTCGATGCTCCCCTTTTGAGAACACATAAATGGACTGAACTTGAAAATGTACGATTTTTCTATGACTTTTTCAAAGACCGTAAGAATGAATTTGATAATTAACAGAAACATCTTCGGGCACTTCGGAACGCATTTAATAAAGGAACCAAGTATAAATTATATTCCATATATCATACAATATCGTCATATATCTAAGTTTTTCTTCATATCAAAAGGAGGAATTTTAAATGTCAAGAAAGGCTTTTAGTGCATCTGGAGCGGTTTCTGTTGGTCCTTACTCACATGCAATTGAAGCAGGGGATTTAATATTTTTATCTGGGCAAACCCCAGTAGACTCACAGACTGGAAAACTTGTAGAAGGTGATATTGTTGAACAGACAAATCAATGTTTTAAGAATCTTTTCAATGTATTGGAAGCAGCGGGTTTAACTCCTGATAATGTTGAAAAAGTGAATGTATTCTTAACTAATATGAATAATTTCACAGCGATGAATGAAGTTTATTCTAAACAGTTTTCTGAGCCATATCCTGCTCGTACAACTATTGGCGTGTCATCGCTACCTCTTGGTGCACAGGTTGAAATCGAGATGATAGCTAGAAGATAAAATTCAGTTAAAAATGGCTCTATCAAAATAGCTAGAGCCCTATTAAATCTTTCCTTTCTAAATGTAACGATGCTATTCAGTTTGAATAGTATATAAAAGGAAGTAAAGGGGGATTACCGATGATGCCTTTGGGATTATTACTTGTGGCACTTATACCAGGGATAGTTATATTATTGGTCACGTGGTGGTTTAAAAGGATGGGTCTTTCCTTATTTATACGTTTAATTCCAGGGATTCTGACGGTTATAGCTGCAGTGGTTATTTTATTTTATATTGATTCTGCAAATATTATAGGATTTGAAGGTCTAGTTTATGCAGCTTGGTCTTTCCTTTTGATTGCTTTTTCAGTGGTGTCCTTTGTTATAGCAAGTATAAAACCATCTGCTAGGGGCTAGTATGACTAATTTGTTTTCTTCAAGAAAAGGGCGCGATTGTGGATGACCATTGGTTAAGCATCTGAGTTGAAAAATATACATTTGGGCCTGGCCCCAGTATGTTCGACATCAAACCCAATTTTACATTCTTTTGCCAATTTGTATTTGCCTTGCTATGTTCACGTTAGCGTTATTGTGTATTATTCTTTATCGGTTGATAAAACAGTTTGCAATAATGAATACTTTAAGCATTCAAGGCAAAAAAGATAAACTTTTCTGTGTTCGAAAAACCCACTACTAATTACCCGTGAATCTCCCTTTTATTTTCCATTCTCGTCTTTTGGATGTCCATGTAGACCATCTATTTTTGTTTTTCTCCATGGTGGCAGACCAAGAAAATCCGTTTTCCCCAAAACAATATCTGTAAATTCTTTTGAAAACGAAACCTTGTTGTTCGATTTTCATTATATAATAAGGGTAAGGGATGAAGGAGGTTTCCAATATGGCATACCAACCTGAAGCAGATCTAGAAAAAAACTTACATAGACAACTGGTTAATTTGGCCTACAAAGCGGTTAAGATGCTGACTATGACGCGTTATTAGCCAATTTTAAGCAGCAACTGAATATATTCAATGAACATAAACTTAATGGACAACCAATAACTGATATAGAATTTAAGAGAATCCTCACATTAATTGAGGGTAAAAGCATTTATGATTCAGCGAAAATATTACGGGATAAATTATTGATTGAACGAGAAGATGGTACGCAATTATACGTAGAATTGCTTAACACGAAAGAATGGTGTAAAAATCTTTTTCAGGTTACGACACAAACAACAGTTAATGGATCTTCGGAAATAAATGTAAATTAGATAACCTTATTTTGCTGTAAATCTTGTTTTAATTTTAAAATATCTGCAAGACTTCCTGCTTCTTTAGTTTTCTCCAGTAACTTTTGTAACTGTTGAATATTTTTTTCTATGCTGTATTGAATGCTTTCCTTTACATATAAAGATATCAATTCTTTAAATTCTTTGGTATCCACTGTACACTCTTGATTTATAGCCATATTGTATACTGTTGTTTTATCACTATTAATACTCAAGGCTGTTGTGTTTCCCGATATCTCTTCAGTGCTGCTATGACTCATTGCTTTTTCAATTTTTTCAATATACTCTTGCACATTATTTAAATTGAGGTCAATAATCATAAAATCCTCTAGTATTGATAATTCCTCTGGCATCTCCAAATATAGAATCCCAGCATTAGTATTTTTTACTTTGTATGTTCTGCTCATTTTTAGACCATCTCCAAATTCTGATATTTAGGAAATGCAGTAGTTATTTTACCAGAACCCGAATCATCATCTTCGTAAAAATGTATGATCATCCCATTAGTAAGAGTTGCTTCATAAAGAAAGGGTTTAATCTTCTTCTTATTATTATAGGCATTTTGTATAGATTTGGAAACTAGACGTCTATAGGCATGTAGTTGTGCTAAAATAAATCTAACTTGACAGTCTGGATGAATGGAGGGAACTACGATGAATATGCAATGGCAAATGCAAGATGAAAAAAATCGACTAAGTCACTTAGTTAAAAAAGCAACGGATGAAGGACCACAATTTATTAGTGTGGGGGGCAAGCCTGCTGCTGTTATTTTGTCATTGGATGAATATCAGCAATTGACCAAACTCAAAACCCGACTCACGGATTTCTTTAAGGAATCACCTTTGCACGATATAGAACTTGATTTAGAAAGAAGTGCTGATCAAGCACGAGAGATTGAATTATGAGTTATCTATTAGATACCAATGTAATTTCAGAACTCGTGAAAAAGGATCCACATCCGGGCGTATTACATTGGATTGATGCCTGTGAGGAATCTTCTTTGTTTTTGAGTGTGATTACGTTTGTTGACCTTCAGAAAGGCATTAGTAAATTTTAACTTTTCGTCATCATTGGAATTGTTTTCCTTTAATCTAAAACTACATGAAACAAGTTCCCAGAATTTTCGTCCTAATAGATAAGGGGGTCGATGTCAATTAAGAAGCGGAGTATGTTAATTTTTGTTTTTATTTTGCTATTAGTAACGGGTTGCCGGTCAACACCATTTGATGGTCATAGCATAATTGAGTGGGTTGATTTTATTAAATGGGACGGAAAAGAGTACAATGGAATCCATTCTGGGGTTTTAGCTGATAATCGCTATGTAGGAGAAAAGATAGGGACGGTTAAATTTAAAGTGGCGGACAATGTAACAAACCCGAAATATAAAATTAGAGATGGCGATGCCGCTTTCCATGAGAAGGGAACTGAGATTTTTAAGATTAAGGAGCAACCTAATTTAATAGCCGTTAAGGATCCTCACTCCATAAATGGATACAAAGTCTATTTTTTAAAAGATGATATGGAATATCAATGGCATTTTAAAGATATGCCTCTCGAAAAAGTTGAGAGAATTGTGATCTATCAAGCTTATACACCAGAAGGAAACAAACAGGTTTCTAAATTGACAAAGAACGAAGAGGTTAAGAGCTTCCTTCAACTATTAGAAAATAGTGAAACAAATCCCAATTTCCAGCCCAACACAGAAAAAGGAGATCCTATTTTTTACGAAATGATTTTTTATACAGATGAACCAATTGCCAATAAATATAGCTTGCTGTTCGATGGATACACCTATTTTTGGCATCCATGGAATACCGCCACTTTATCGGATGATATTAAGATGTTTATTGGTGGAAATTAAAATTGAGGCATGAAGAGAGTTATTTGTAAAATTACACCAAAGTAATGGCAACAAACACTACATATAATCAAACAGCACCTCCCAATCTAAGTGGAATGGTGCTGTTTTAGAACCGTCATCCTTTTTTCAATTGACCCCGAATCACGCCAATAATGGCTGGCAGCACAGAAATGAAGATAATGGCTAAGAGAACCGTCGAAAAATTGTCTTTGACAATTGGTATATTGCCAAAAAAATAGCCTAAGATCGTACAGATGCCTACCCATAATGCGGCACCTACGACATTATAAATCAAGAAGTAGCGGTAGTTCATCTGGCTCGCCCCAGCAACAAAAGGAATGAATGTGCGGATAAACGGCATAAAACGGGCGATTACAATCGTTTTTCCTCCATGCCTATTAAAGAAATCCTCCGCTTTCGTCATTTTTTCTTGGTTAATCAATCTCTCCATAAAACTTCCGCCTGAGAGGGTTGTCCCCACTTTTTTACCGATATGATAGTTCACCGTGTCCCCAAGTACTGCAGCGATAAAAAAGACAATGAATAATAGAACAATGTTAAATGCACCCATCGCGGCAAGAGCACCACTCGCAAACAGTAAGGAATCTCCCGGCAAGAAAGGGAAAATCACAATTCCTGTTTCCACAAATACGATTAAAAATAAAATTCCATATGACCATCCGCCAAAGTTTTTGATGATTTCAACTAGATGTTCATCAATATGCAGGATGAAATCAATGATATTTTGAATGACTGTCAAAATAATACCCACTTTCATCGTTTTCTCAACAAGGTCTATTATGCCACATTTAAATTCGTAGAATAAGTTAATTAGAATATTTTAATAATACTTTATGAATTTCTTTTTGTTCTGAACATTCGTTTATTCCTAACTAAAACATAAAAAATATACAAAAACAACAATTTTTTAAAAAACGGTCTATTTATAAAACACCCATTTTGTGGTTACTTTATTGACAAAAGCCAATGTGAAAAGTACGATTCACTTATTGTGATTTAAGATTTTTTATTAAAATTGGCAAATCGTTAAAAATAGTATTAGGGGAGGGATATTCAAGTTGAGTAAACATTATTTAAAAGAAAAAACAGTTCAATTTTTGAAAATTGTATTTCCTCTTATACTATTAGCCCTTGCAACAATGGAAATAAAAAAATTCGTAATGGGACTCGACATTCAATTGCTCCAGCATGTAATCAGTCAAATTCCGATAGCGATACTCATCATTGTCCTTCTAGTTACCATTGGAGCAATTTCACCAATGTTTTTATATGATGCAGTTATCACCAAAATATTGGAAATTAAAATACCAAAAAAACAGTTTGTTAAGCAATCACTAATTGTTAATTCCTTTTCAAATTTGATTGGTTTTGGTGGCATTTTTGGTGTCATGCTTAGAACTTATTTCTATCAAAATGAGGAGTTTGAGAAGGGGAAGTTATTAAAAACGATTACCTTTGTTTCTTTATATTTCCTTACCGGTATATCCTTCCTTTCCTGGATTACGCTTGTGGGGTATAGAAATATTCCTCTTTTAGTACATACTAAATGGCTTTATTTGGCTCTTATTGTTGTTGCATTGTATCTCCCCATTTTTATGATCATTACTTTATGGAGACACAAAAAGGATCCTGATCCATCCATCACACTAAAAATGAAGTTTTTCCTTATTTTTGTTTCGATTCTGGAATGGTCAGCTATCTTTTTGGTTTTATGTCTTTTGAATGTTGTTATGAGGATTTCCATTCCTATTGGAGATTTATTTGCGATTTATACCGTTGCATCATGCGCTGGAATTGTGAGCCTGATCCCAGGGGGTCTCGGATCCTTTGATCTCGTGTTCATTTGGGGAACAGATTATTTAGGGGTATTGGATGAGAAAGTTGTTGTGCTTCTTCTCCTATATCGCATAGGCTACTTAATTATTCCATTTCTTGCAGGCGCTTTCCTTTTTATTAAAACCTATTGGGGAAAGTGGAATAAAGGTTGGGGCAATTTGCCAAACATATTTATTCAGCGTATCAGCCATTTGGTGTTAACAATTTTGATCTTTGTTTCCGGTTTAATTCTACTTCTTTCTGCAGCTTCGCCTGGCATTATTGGAAGGTTAAAAATTGCTGAAGACATTTTTTCTCTTCCTATTATTAGTTTATCTCATCAACTTTCCGTTGCAACTGGCTTGCTTCTGCTTGGGTTATCAAGGGGAATTCAATACAAAGTAAAACGCGCTTATGTTCTAACAATTGTAGCCCTTTCCTTTGCTGCCTTATTTTCGCTTTCCAAAGGATTTGACTATGAAGAAGCCATCTTTTTACTCATAGTTGCTTTGGTGCTTCGATTGTCGAAGACTCGTTTCTATCGAGAAAGCTATGTTTTGACTTGGGGGAAGATGGCTTTTGATATTTTCGTCATTCTGGTCATTATTTTTATGTATCTTTTGATCGGGTATTCTAATTTGCCTACATCGAAGATCAGTATTCCCGCAAAGTTTTTACCATATATCATTACTGATTATCACGACTTGTTTTATAGTGCGTTCATTGGGCTGATAATAGCCATCTTTATTTTTGGGATTGGGATTTTTATCGGAAAATCTCAGAAATGGAGAATGGAGTCATCGAAAAACCAGGAGGGAAAAATTTACGAACACATTCATAAATATAAGGGAAATGTGCTAACCCATTTAATCTTTTTGCACGATAAGTATGTTTTCTGGAATAGTAAAGAAAATGTTTTATTTCCTTTCCAAGTTTATGCGGACAAGATTGTGGTGCTAGGTGATCTTACCGGAGCGAAATCAGAATTTCCACATGCAATTGAAGAGTTCCTAACCATTTCAGATTTATATGGGTATACGCCTATTTTTTATGAGAGTAGTAATGAAATGCTTCCCATTCTTCATGAAAATGGTTTTGACTTTTTTAAACTGGGGGAGGAGGCATTTGTCGATTTAGGGAGTTTCTCTCTCACCGGTAAAAAAATGAAGGCGATGAGGGCCATCAAAAATAAATTTGAGCGGGATGATTTTATTTTTGAAATTATGAAACCGCCATTTGGTGATGATTTGCTTCAAAAGCTTAAAATAGTATCAAATGAGTGGCTTGGAGGGAGAAGGGAAAAGGGATTTTCACTCGGTTATTTCGATGAAGCGTATCTGAATCGATCTGAAATAGCCATTTTAAAAAATAGGGATGGGGAAGTTATTGGATTTGCTAGCTTAATGCCTGTTTATGATAATGGTCAAACCATTTCCGTGGACTTAATGCGCTTCCTACCTAGTGCCCCCTCAGGAACAATGGATTTTATCTTTCTTTCGTTATTTGAATGGGCTAAGGATGAAGGGTATAACCAATTTAATTTAGGAATGGCTCCACTTTCCAATGTTGGGCTTTCTAAATTTTCATTTTTTAGTGAAAAGGTAGCGGCCCAAATTTATTTGCATGGCCAAGTGTTCTATCATTTTCAGGGCTTACGAAAATTCAAGGAAAAATATAATGTTACATGGGTGTCCAAATACCTTGCCTACAGGAAAAAGTCCTCATTGCCGATCACGGTGGCACAAGTAACAATTATGATTGGGAAGAATAAAAAGGTTTAGAATAATTAAGTTCCAATTGTAGTCATGTTGGTCGTTGCAAACAAAAAGAAGTAACTGCTTATCCTCTCCCAGGATCTAAGTAGTTACTTCTTTTTGGGTCTGATCCTTAGTTCATTCATTTCTCTTTAATATAATGTAAATTACCATTAAAAATGGGATTACTATTATTAGGCAAATACCATAGCGTTTTCAAATTAATCTCATTTTCTGCAAACAAGGCATTCAACTCTTCCATGAATATGCCCCTTGAAGGGTCGCATGAGGGACTGCTTTGAATTCCTAATATACCTGCTATTTCGTAGCCATTTTTTACGTACTCTTTTGCTTGGGTAAGGACGGGTTCCAGGATTTCTTTGCAATGTTTCCTATATTCAGGGGTATTGTATTGCTCGTACGTCATGGATGGTCGGCATAATCCAAGAAATGTGAATTCAGGGCAGGGGAGCTGCAAAAATCCAAATCCTTCCTTCATTGCCCATTCTACAGCAGACATACTCGCTCCTTTTGCTCTTGCTTCGTTTTCAATCACCGTATTCTGATTTAAGATACAATGAGAAACTAGTAAAATTTTTTTACTACGCTGCATGATTCTTCCCCTTACTCATTATTTTTATAAAATTTGGAAGACGTACTATTAAAAACATGACCAGCATACAAGTGATAATCTTATCGACAAAGTTCCCCGTAATTCTTGAGATAAAGGTTGAAGCAAACACACTTTCACCAGATGCTCTTAGCCACAAAACAATCAAATCCATCCCACTCCCATTAAGTCCTCCATAGACCGCGACAGCAATTGGAGTGCCTATTAAAGGGGCTATGATCGATACAAGAATTCCCGCTGAAATAGCAACGTACCATTTTCTAAAGTCAAACCTTCTGGCTATAAACCCAACTACTAATGCAATGGCAATATTGACAAGACCAAAGAAAATAGCGGAGGCACCCGTTGTTGCTCCTAATACGACATTCGTTAAACCCCCGGTTAAGACTCCCCACCAAGGACCAAATAAAACGGAAATCAACACTGTCCCAATCGTATCAAGAAACAACAGTGGAATTTTCATCCAAGAGACCACTGTACCCAATACAACGTTTAGTGCGATTCCCATTGCAGAATAGGCTAAGATAAATGTTTTGCTGGTTTTCATTCTATTTTCTTCCCCTCCCAAATTAAATAGTCAAAAAAGCAAGCCCCTATCCAATATATTGCGAATTCATGATCGATATTTCTTTTTTCTGTAATTAAAAATTTTAATTGGTATCATTATTGGTTCATGCTTCAAATATGCTAACATTAAAATTAGTAAATCAGTGAGGTGGAAAAAATTGAAAAATAAAGTCATTTTACTTTCTTCCGATCAGCTTGGCAAAGGAGAAAAAGAACTAGGCGAAGGGATATTAGAAACCTTCTTCACCATTCTGAAACAAAAAGAAGAACTGCCTGTAGCGGTTTTTTGTATGAACCGGGGGGTGTATACTTTAACGGAAAATTCGTTTGTTTCACTCCAATTAAAAGAACTGGAAGAAAAGGGTGTTGATGTTCTTGCTTGTAAAACATGTGTTGACTATTATGAGCTAAATGATCAACTTGCAGCCGGGAAGATAAGCGGAATGGCCCACTTTATTGAATTAGCCTCTAAATATGAAGTAATTACTTTAACTTGAGGTTAATGAGGTTTTGTAAAAAGACATAAAAAAGCTGCACCTATTGGGGTGCAGTTCACTATTTTGATTTTAAGAAAATAATTCCTTTTTCAAAAACCTAAAATGAATAAGCAAATGTTGCTTCAATCCTAGCGGTTATCGTTAATTCCCCTGGCTGAATCGGTGTTGCGGCTTCACTTTTGGCAAACATCGCAGTTTGGAATGGGATTGGGGGAGATTGTTGCGATAGTTCCTGGATATGAAGCGGGATTTTTTGAAGCTGAACCCCTAATTGTTTGGCGATTGTACGGGCTTTGCGCTGAGCATCCATAATAGCATTTTCAAGCGCCTTTGCATAATAAACCTGAGGATTCGAAACAGTAAATTCAATGCTTGTAACCGTATTAGCGCCATTCTGCACAGCGGTATCAACCACGCTACCGGTTGCTTCTATATTTACATCTGAAATTTGCAGCATGTGAACAACCCTATATCCTCTCACAGTCTGCTTTGAATTTTCGTAATCGTACAGGATTTCAATTCGAAAATCTGACGTTTTGATATTTTCATTGGGTATTCCTAATCCGCTGAGTGATTGAATGACCTTATTGGTAATTTGATTATTTTCATTTTGAGCAACTGAAACCGTGCTGCCTTCGGTTATGATACCCAGTGTAATGGTTGATGAAGTCGGTGCTGCTGTAACAATTCCTTCTCCATTGACCTTCACTTTATTTTTGTTATGATTGCTTCCGACCGGCATTGAGCGCATCATCCAAGGTTCATAATAATACATCGTAGTGATCCCTCCAAAAAACATCTTTATTGTATTGTATTAGTTCCAATAAATTTCTGTGTAGGAATCTTAAAAAAAGCCCAAGAAAGATTAAGCAGCCCCCTACATAGAGAAAAGTTAATATAAAAACAAGTAAAAAAGCCAAATTTTATATTGATTGTGTCTATGTTATTGCAATATGCTTGGTTAATAACCTTGTAAAAGAATAAAACTAACCAGATAGGTAACTCAATCCAGAATATTAATGGGGTGATTTCGTGAGTAAAGCTAAAGGAAAAGGTGGAACAGGGAGAGGAACAGACAAGAAGGGGTGGAATCGTTGGCAAGCTAGTGCAAACAAAAAAAAGAATGCAAAACCTTATATAAGTAAAGGTACAAAAAATAGGGATGTTGAAAATCAGCCGACGAGTAAAAGCTAGTCTGGTTGTTGATCTTTATAAAAAATAAAATGTATGAAAAATGCGTCCCTATTTTATTACGGAACGCATTTTTTATTTATATTTTTTGTTTTTTTCTAACAATCGGTCCAAAAATGACATGTAAACATATATCGCCTGTAAAGTGAGCAATCATTGCGATTTCAATTCCATACTTCCTATACAAATATCCAAACAGAATACCTGGGATTGCATTAAGTAATACTGTACGCCATAAAACAAGCTTTGTTTTCCCGAAAAGCGCAAAAGCAGCCGGCAAATGTCCTACTCCAAATAAAATTGCGGCAAAAAGGATGCCAATCCAATAGGAAGCATTCCCTAAACCTAATATGCTTGATACATACACCACTGCTGTCATTAAGAATAAGCGCGTTAAAACTTCCTCCGAGATTCCACCGTAAAACGAAGCTAAAAACGACTGAAACCTTGAGGGCTCATCCAGATCGATTTTGGGCATTCTTTTCATAAATAGAAGGTCTAATCCGATGATAATCATTCCTGCAATGGCACCAAGAATAATGCTTAGTAGAATTGTCCCTGGAATCGAATATGGAACCGGTGTACCATTCAACCACTGATCAATTAACCACCAATGTAGGTCAACCTTTGGAGCCAACCACGTTCCAATAAATGCAGAGACGCCTAATAGCACAACACTTTGAACAATACTAATTAAAACAAGTACAGGAGTGGGAGGAATCTTTTTAGTTGGATTCTTTTTAGCATCTTCTTCAATTTTTCCTTTCAACATTTTAAATTGAAACGGAGTGACGACGATTGCCCCAATTGATGCAGCTATCCAAAAAATAAAAAACACTGTCATTCTTAACACCCTCATTCTTATCGTTATCATATATTTTCTGCAGATAATACGAATGAGATGATCATAAAGTTCACTGATTTTTAAAAAAATAAAAAGGCGACTTCAATATATTAACGGGTTTGGTCGACGAGGTGAAAAAACGCCCAGACTAGAATTGAACTGCACCCCAATTGTTGGACACTACCTAACAATTGGAGGTGCAGTTTTTCTATGGCTAAATATTCATTTGAA
>NZ_LMBW01000008.1:0-161 GCF_001439915.1 Fredinandcohnia humi
GATTACTTCGTTTGCGTTCCCTTTTGACTCGTTTCTAAGACAACGAGGGTACGATTACTTCGTTTGCGTTCCCTTTTTATTCGATTCTAAGCCAACGAGGGTACGATTACTTCGTTTGCGTTCCCTTTTTACTCGTTTCTGAGCCAACGAGGGTACGATTA
>NZ_LMBW01000008.1:186-212734 GCF_001439915.1 Fredinandcohnia humi
CTTCGTTTGCGTTCCCTTTTTACTCGATTCTAAGACAACGAGGGTACGATTACTTCGTTTGCGTTCCCTTTTGACTCGTTTCTAAGACAACGAGGGTACGATACNAGAAAACAAAAACTGACCAGAAATAATTCTCTGGTCAGTTTTTTTGTAGCGCCCTCGGCAGGATTCGAACCCACGATAAGAGAACCGGAATCTCTTGTGCTATCCACTACACTACGAGGGCATGTCTTAGAAGAACTGCACTCATCATTATAGGATAGAACCCATTTGATTGCAAGATGTATGTTTAAATCACCACAAATCGGGTAAGATGGAATACGTATGAAATTTTGTTTTTACGTACTTAAAAAGGTATGTGATAATAGTTTGTAGAATACAATAATTTAGTAAAGCGAAATGTTTGACCTTTACTGACCTTAATTGTATTATGGAAATACATAACAAAGCTTTTAATTTTGTTTCAAGGAGGAAGTAATATGAATTTAATCCCTACAGTTATTGAGCAAACAAACCGTGGAGAGCGCGCCTATGATATCTACTCACGTTTATTAAAAGACCGCATTATCATGCTTGGAAGTGCGATTGATGATAATGTTGCAAACTCAATCGTGTCTCAGTTATTGTTCTTAGCAGCTGAAGACCCTGAAAAAGATATTTCTATATACATCAACAGCCCAGGTGGTTCAATTACGGCTGGTATGGCTATTTATGACACTATGCAGTTCATTAAGCCAATGGTTTCAACGATTTGTATTGGTATGGCTGCATCAATGGGTGCTTTCTTACTTGCTGCTGGGGAAAAAGGCAAGCGTTTTGCGCTTCCAAATAGTGAAGTAATGATTCACCAACCACTAGGTGGTGCCCAAGGGCAAGCAACTGAAATTGAAATCGCGGCTAAGCGTATTCTTTTCTTACGCGAAAAGCTAAATAATATTTTATCAGAACGTACTGGTCAACCTGTTGAAGTTATTGGTCGCGATACAGACCGTGACAACTTCATGACTGCAGAAAGAGCTTTGGAGTATGGATTAATCGACAAGGTTATGTATCCGCAAGATAACACTAAATAAGAATGTAAAAAATCCTCTCACATCACGTCGTGAGAGGATTTTTTTATGCTTCTTTTTGAACAAATACAGTTAATGCTTCAATCGCAGCTTCTTCATCGTGTCCGTCTGCGATTAAGGTTACTGTTGCACCGGAGCCAACCGCTAAGCTCATTAAACCCATGATGCTTTTTGCGTTAACCTTTTTCCCATCCTTTTCTAAAAAGATGTCCGCGGAAAATTTATTTGCTTCCTGGACAAACATTGCTGCTGGGCGTGCTTGTAATCCCGTTCTTAATGCAACCTCAACATGTCTTTCAACCATTTTTTTCTTCCTCCTCAAATTTTGTGTAAATTCTTATGTTGTGTAATTTTATTTTTTTCAGCAGAGGCTGAATAAATTAAAATTAAGCCTCCGGCGGATGCCACAGATTTTCAACGGAAAATTTTCGAGCATAGGATCAAAGACTAAGAACACCACTTCCTGTGGCAACGTCTTTGTGACCCACCTCGTGTAGGCCTAAAAATCTGGGCGGCAAATGCGCAAAGCGCATTTGATTAAATGTAAATTCCTATTAATACGTATACCAAACCCAAAAGGTTTCAAAATGAGAACGCTTTACTTTCTTTCTTGTGAGCAAAATGCTCACTTGATGAATTGGCCAGCACGAAGCTTATCGGCAATTTCATCGATTTTTCGAAGCCGGTGGTTAATCCCCGATTTGCTAATCTGTCCTGATGTTACCATTTCGCCTAACTCTTTTAGAGTGACATCCTGGTAGGCAACGCGAAGCTCGGCAATTTCTCTTAACTTATCAGGTAAAATGCCAAGTCCGACCGTTTCATCAATGTATCGGATATTTTCCACTTGCCGAATGGAAGCACCAATTGTTTTATTTAAATTTGCCGTTTCGCAATTCACAAGACGGTTCACTGAATTTCGCATATCTCGAACAATTCGTACATCCTCAAATCGAAGTAATGCCTGATGGGCACCAATAACATTGAGTAATTCCGTGATTTTTTCCGCTTCTTTTAAATACGTAATGAAGCCTTTTTTTCGTTCTAATGTTTTAGCATTGAGATCAAAAACGTTCATTAATTCACAAAGAGAATCATTATGATCTTTATATAATGAAAAAATCTCAAGATGGTACGAGGAAGTTTCAGGGTTGTTAACTGAGCCCCCTGCTAAAAAAGCCCCGCGTAAATAGGAGCGTTTGCAGCACTTCTTCGCAACTAATTCGGAGGAAATCTCTTTTCGTAAGGTGAAGCCGTCAAAAATCTTTAAGTCTTCTAAAATATCCTTTGCGTCCTCAATCAGTCTAACTATATATACATTGTTCTTCTTGAGTCTCATTTTTTTACGAACGAGGAGCTCAACACCAACATTATAGCATTTTTTCAGTAATGTATAAATTCTTCTCGCGATAGCGGCGTTCTCTGTTTGGATATCAACCACTATTTTTTGGTTGGAGAAGGAAAGTGCGCCATTCATTCGGATCAAAGCAGAAAGCTCGGCTTTTGCGCAGCAATCTTTGATGTCTAGGTTTGTCAGTTCTTTTTTCGTCTCTGATGCAAATGACACAGGTTCCACCCTCCTTTTAATCATGAAGGTGATTTTTCAATCACCCTTTTTTATCTTCTACAAGCATATTATATAATAGATTTGCTACTTTTGTTGTATCATGTCTGATTACATCGTTGTCGTATGCGATAATTTTATCATTAATGATCGATAAACCTAAAGTAGAAAGTCTTTCTAAGTCGTACACAACAGGTTTTGCCAGCTCTTTTGCATATTTTTCCTTGATGCTGTCAGGAATATCGCCATCATTGACCAAAATCGTATCAATGAACTTTAAGCCCATATGATCATTGATGGCCTGCACATGGTCGCTTGCTGCATAGTTCAAGGTTTCGCCGGCCTGTGTCATCACGTTACAAATATACACCTTTTTTGCCTTCGCTTTGACGACCTCTTCGCCGATTTTCGGTACAAGCAAATTTGGCAAAATGCTTGTGTAAAGACTCCCAGGACCAATAATAATCATATCAGCCTCTTGGATTTTTTCAATGGATTCATTTAATGGCTCCACATCATCTGGTGATAGGAAGACACGCTTAATCTTTTTACCGGAGTAGGGAATTTTGGACTCGCCCGTTACAACAGTGCCATCCTCCATTTCAGCATTTAAAATGACACTTTTATTCGCTGCTGGAAGAACTTTTCCTCTAACTTTTAGAACTTTACTCATTTCACCAACTGCGTGAACAAAATCGCCAGTTATCGTTGTCATTGCCGCAAGAATCAAGTTTCCAAGTGAATGACCCGATAAGCCATTTCCACCTGCAAACCTATGCTGGAACAAATCCTCAATCAAAGGCTCCACATCTGATAGGGCTGCTAATACATTTCGAATATCACCGGGTGGCGGAATATCCATCTCATCGCGAAGTCGTCCTGAGGATCCCCCATCATCCGCAACCGTCACAATTGCTGTAATATCAACAGGCTGATATTTTAACCCTCGTAAAAGTACGGAAAGGCCAGTTCCCCCACCAATGATGACTATCTTGGGCTGTTTTGGATTGGTCATTACTTTCGTTCCTTTCTCCTCTCAATATCGCGGTGAGAAACATGGGTTTGATAGTCATCCTTGAAATGATTTGCGATATATTCTGCAAGTGTAACCGAACGGTGCTGTCCGCCCGTACAACCAATTGCAATCACAAGCTGGCTTTTTCCTTCACGCTTGTATTGCGGGAGCATAAATGCAAGTAGGTCGGTTACCTTTTCAATAAACTTCTGGGTTTCAGTCCATTTTAGAACATAGCTTGATACATCCTCATCAAGCCCGGTCCTTGGTCTCATCGCCTCGATATAATGTGGATTTGGAAGAAAACGCACATCAAACACAAGATCTGCATCAATAGGGATGCCATACTTAAAACCAAACGACATGACGTTGACTGAAAATGTAGGTCTTGATTGTGATACGAACTGCTTTAAAATTTTCTCGCGTAGTTCCCTTGGTTTCAAATCCGATGTGTCATAGATATACTGGGCTCTTCCTTTCAATTCCTCAAGGATTTCCCGCTCAGCCTGGATGCCTTCAAGTGGAGAACCTGTTGGAGCTAGAGGATGTGAACGTCTTGTTTCCTTATAGCGCGTTACAAGTGTAGTATCCTTCGCATCAAGGAATAAGATTTGAGGTGAAATCCATGAAACCTCTGAGAGTTCATCAAGGGATGCGAATAAGCTATCGAAAAATTCACGGCCCCTTAGATCCATGACAAGAGCAACTTTATGCATTTTTCCGCCAGATTCCTTCATCAACTCAAGAAATTTCGGAAGCAATGTAGGAGGAAGATTATCTACGCAAAAATACCCTAAATCCTCAAAGCTTTGAATGGCAACTGTTTTACCAGCACCTGACATTCCCGTTATTATAGTCAATTGTATTTCATTTGTTAAACCAACACTCATCGTTTTGCCTGCCTCCCTATAATCAAATGCGCCTTGGCGTATATGCGCCCAGATTTTTTAGGCCCACACGATGTGGGTCACAAAGACGTTGCCACAGGATGTGGCGTTCTTAGTCTTTGATCTNTAGTTTCCTCTAAAAATCTGTGGCATCCGCCGGAGGCTTTGGGCCCACACGATGTGGGTCACTCAGACGTTGCCACAGGATGTGGCGCTCTTAGTCTGAGTTCCTTAATTTCAGTCGAAGTTGAACCTTGACTGAATAAAGTTAACTAGGATCTAATCGGTATGAAAGTAATTGAAAATCGGGTGTATATGTAAATGTTCCGTAAATAACCCCGGAACCTTTTAATACGTAATCCAAAATATGATAATCACCAGGGGCCATTGGAAGGTTTGGTATATCCTTTATCTCCTGCCATTTCAGGATTCCCTCTTCGGATTCATCAACATTTTCACCTTCAAAATCGGTTGCTAAAAAAGAAAACATCATCCATTCAGATGTTACCTTGTCGCCTTCTTTAATTATAAATGTAAAAATCCCTTTAATATCTGGATTTTTAAGATATAATCCCGTTTCCTCACGGTATTCACGGATACAGGAGTCGCGGATCGATTCACCTGGCTCCATTTTTCCTCCAGGAGCAACCCACCATCCGCGGCGTGGCTTTTGTAAAAGCAATACTTTATTGTCTTTGCGTACTACGCAATTTGTAACTCTTTGCACGATCTTTCACCTCAAGTCGGTTTGCACGGTGCCTTTCCATTGTAAGCAATCTTATGGTTATTATTATACTATTTCTGACAGGTAGTCACAACGAACAAGATTTACATGTTTTTATTATGAAAGGTTTGGGCTTTTGAAAACAAAAAGGGGCAAAAAAAGGGGGCACAGGGGATGTACCCGTGCCCAAAAAAATCTATTTTATAAAAAGGGGGTCAATTACTACTCTTATAATACTCAATATATATTTCATCCGTGTTACAGGAGAGTTAAAACATAATTACGATTTCGAGGCTGTCCTTTACAAGGGCGAAATAATCGCGCGTGGGACTAGTTCTATTCCCGATTCTTTGTTCAAAAGCTTGAACTTTACGCATATATTTTAGTTACAGCTAAATGAGCGAAGGAGGAATGAAATGAACGAGAAATTGATGATACGCCAGGAATTGATGGAGCTTGACCAGAAACACTTTTTACATCCAACCTCACCGATTCAGCAACAGCAAGATCTGGGTCCTGCGTTTATTTTCACAAAAGGAGATGGTGTATTTCTTGAGGATGTGAATGGGAAACGTGTGCTTGATGGCATGTCCTCTTTATGGAATGTCAATATTGGACACGGTCGGAAGGAATTGGGACAAGCGGCAATGGAGCAAATGAACAAACTCGCATTTAGTTCTTGCTTTGCGACATTTAGTAATGAACCTGCAATTCGCTTGGCAGCAAAGCTTGCGGAAATTTCGCCAGGAAACTTATCGACTACTTTTTTTACATCAGGTGGCTCGGAAGCAAATGATACAGCATATAAATTAGCCCGGCATTATTGGATTCTACGCGACAAGCCTCTGAAAAAGAAAATCATCTCTCGAAAAAGGTCCTATCATGGCGTTGCAATGGGCTCAACGAGTGCAACTGGCTTGAAGCCATTCAGAGATTTTACTAATTCACTAGCTCCAGATTTTTATTATACGGATAATTTGTCGGCTGAGGATTTACGAAGAACGATTGAGGCTGAGGGACCGGAAACGATTGCGGCATTTGTCGCAGAGCCAGTTCAAGGGTCGGGCGGTGTTCATATTGCACCAGATTGCTATTTTAAAGAAGTTCGGGAACTTTGCGATGAAAATAATATTTTATGGATTACCGATGAAGTGATAACCGGATTTGGTCGAACTGGTAAATACTTTGGAGTTGATCACTATGGGGTCGCGCCTGACATGATGTGTTTTGCCAAAGGGGTAACAAGTGGATATGCGCAATTAGGGGGAGTTGTCCTTTCTGAAGCTATTTTTGAAGATTTAAAGGAGCTTTCTACCGGAACACTTTTACACGGATATACGTACAGTGGCCATCCGATGGCTTGCGCAGTTGCGCTGAAAAATATAGAGATTGTAGAAAATGAGGGGTTAATTGAGAATTCCGCGAAAATGGGGGCCAAAATGCTTAATGGCTTTTCGTGGATTCAGAGTGAATCCAGTCTCGTCAGCCATGTACGTGCATTAGGGCTCATGGGCGCTGTTGAAATCAATATGCCGCAGCATGTAAAAGGACCTCTTGCGCCTAGAATTGTGAATGAGGCTGCTAAAATCGGCCTAATCTGCAGATCTGTCGTATTTGATGGGATGGACACCCTCGTCTTTGCACCGCCACTATGCATTAAAAAAGAGGAAGTAGAGCTTATGATTGAAATGCTGCATCACGCTATCTTTAGGGTTGAAAAGTGCGTGTAAAAAGGGGCACCACAAAAAAACGGGAAAAATACAACCCTACTCTTTCTTGAGTAGGGCTGTTTTTATTTAAAATGCAATCGAGATATATTTAACTTCGATGTATTCATCAATTCCGTAGTGTCCGCCTTCTCTTCCAAGCCCGCTTTCTTTAAAGCCGCCGAATGGGGCTTGAGCCACAGATGGCAGTCCATCATTTAAACCAACAATCCCATACTCAAGCTGTTCACTAATGCGAATCGCTTTGCCGATATTTTCGGTAAACACATACGCAGCTAACCCATACGGAGAGTTGTTTGCCCGCTCAATTACCTCTTCTTCCGTTCTAAAGGTCGTAACAGGAGCTAATGGGCCAAATGTCTCCTCCTGCATACAAATCATAGCATCTGAGACATTTGTAAGAACAGTAGGTTCATAGTAATACCCTTCACTACCTTCAATTCTATTTCCTCCATGAAGGATAGTTGCACCTTTTGAAACAGCATCCTCAATATGTTCAGTCACTTTTTCTAATGCTGCTTCATCAATTAATGGTCCAATATCTGTACCTTCCTCAAGACCGTCTCCAACCTTTAGCTGTGTAACGGCTTTTTGAAATTTCTCTTGAAAGACATCGCCAATAGACTCATGAACATAAATACGATTTGTGCAAATACACGTTTGACCAGCATTTCGGAATTTTGAGCCAATCACACCATCAACCGCTTTATCAAGATCAGCGTCATCCATCACAATAAATGGCGCGTGGCCTCCAAGCTCGAGGGAAATTTTTTTAACTGTATCCGCAGCTCCCTTCATTAACACCTTTCCAATTTCAGTTGAGCCCGTAAACGTAATTTTTCGAACACGGCTATCTTCTAACCAAGCATCTCCAATTGCCCTAGCATTGCCGGTAACGACATTAATAACACCTTTTGGAATACCTGCTTCACCTGCAAGTTCAGCAAGCCGTATCGCGGTTAGTGGTGTTTGAGAAGCAGGCTTAACGACAGCTGTGCAACCTGCTGCAAGTGCTGGACCAACCTTTCGTGTAATCATGGCAGCCGGAAAGTTCCATGGAGTGATTGCAGCAATGACCCCTACTGGTTGCTTGTGAACTAAAATTCGTTTATTCGGATGGGATGCCGGAATTGTTTCACCATAAATTCTTTTTCCTTCTTCTGCATACCAAGAAATAAAGCTGTTAGCATAGGCGATTTCACCAACTGCCTCTTTCAATGGCTTCCCTTGTTCCTGTGTCATTAATCGACCTAACTCCTCTTTATTTTCGTCAATTAATTGAAACCATTTCATGAGTAATTGACCCCGTTCGATTGCCGTTTTTTTAGACCACTCTTTAAAAGCAGTATGAGCGGCATCAACTGCTCTCTTCGCTTCGGCCATTCCCCCCTTTGGCACGGAAGCAATTACCTGATTCGTAGCTGGGTTGATTACTTCTATAGTTTCTTTTGTGTCGCTATCTACCTGTTCCCCGTTAATATACATAAAATGTGTCGGCATGAAAAATCCTCCCCCTTTGCTCTATCTCACTAGTAAGCTTCTACGTTGCTCAACTGTTTCTATGGATTGTTTTAAAATTTCCAATCCCTCTTCTAACTGTTCATCGGTGATTACGATCGGCATTAGGAGACGGATGACATTTCCATAAACACCTGCACTTAATAAAAGCAGTCCACGTTTATTTGCTTCCTGAATAATTTCATTTGTAAGCTTTTTAGATGGCATTTTTGTTTTTCGATCCTCAACAATTTCCATTGCACACATGGCACCAAGTCCACGAATATCACCGATACATTCATAGCTTTCATACAACTGTTCAAATTTTTCCATAACCCTATTTCCAATTTTTTTAGCACGTTCATTAAGTTGCTCTTCTTCCATAATATCAAGTACTGCTAATGCCGCCCTGCAACCAAGCGGACTTCCACTATATGTACCACCTAGTTCACCAGGTTCAGATTGATCCATTATTTCTTTCCGGCCAATCACTCCACTAATTGGCACACCAGCACCTAATGATTTCGAAACGGTAATGAGGTCAGGCACGACACCAAAATGTTCCATCGCAAAATAACTTCCTGTTCTCGCAAATCCAGTTTGAATTTCATCAGCAATGAATAAAATACCGTATTCTTTACAAGCTTGATAGACTCCTTGAACGAAATGTTTGCCTGGTATGATAAAACCGCCTTCACCCTGGATTGGCTCCATAACAACAGCTGCGATTGTTTCAGGGGCTACTTCGGTAATTAAAAAGTTTCGAAATTCCTCCACCATATATTCTTCATACTGTTCAACCGTTAACCCTTGCGGACGACGATAGTGGTATGGATATGGAGCTTTATAAACCTCAGGTGCAAATGGTCCAAATTCAAACTTATAAGGCTTTACCTTGCTCGTCATTGTCATTGTTAGTAATGTTCTACCATGGAAGCCCTTCGAAAACGAAACAATACCTTGTCTCTTCGTATATTTCCGTGCAATCTTAACAGCATTTTCAACTGCTTCTGCACCGCTATTTTGGAGTAATACCTTTTTTTCATGATTTCCGGGAGCAATTCGAGCTAGCCTTTCCGCAAGCTCAATATAAGCCTCGTACATCATAATATTAAAGCCTGTATGAATGAATTGATCGACCTGTTCGTGCAGTGCCTGCTTTACTTTAGGATGACAATGTCCCACATTAATTGTTCCAATCGCACCAACGAAATCAATAAATGTGTTTCCATCCACGTCTTTTATAAGAGCCCCTTCAGCGGACTGAGCAAAAAGGGGTGCTCCATAGCTTACTCCTTTTGGAACAGCCTTCTCTCTTCGTTCCATTAATTCCTTCGATTTATTTCCAGGTAGATTTGTTTTGATTGAAGCGTAACCCATATTACATCATCCTTTCATAGACTTTGTAATATTCTTCAATGCAATATTTATGCCAATTTAAAAGGATCAAATGCGCCTTGGCGTATTTGTGCCCAGATTTTTTTGAGTTAGCTCGAAAAATTTCCTTTGAAAATCTGTGGCATCCGCCGGAGGCTTTGGGCCCACACGATGTGGGTCACTCAGACGTTGCCACAGGAAGTGGCGTTCTTAGTCTGAGTTCCTTAATTTCAGTCAAGTTTGAACCCCGACTGAATTGAATACTCTATTTGCATTCACCCCCCACTTATATATGTAGGGGACTTCTGCTGAATAAAGTTAAAAACTATTGATTCAGGAACGAACCAATAGTTTTTTCTTTAGTACACATTTTCAATATTTCCATGCTGTTCTGCTAAAATTTTTTGATATTTCCTGCTAACAGAGGATTGGCTTATCCCGAGTGCTTTTGCAGCCTTGGTTGTCGTTTTGTATTGCTTTATGGCAAGTAAAATAAGCTGCTCCTCAACGGATTCTAATGCTTCCTGAAGCGGCAATATTTTCGTTACAATAGGTCTTGAATTCTTCATGTCTCTCCCTAAGACAAGGTATCGATTGACAAACTCGGCATCTATGGCTTCTTCATCTGCAGATACAACGAGACGCTCTATCATATTTTGAAGTTCCCGAATATTCCCTGGCCATGAATGCACCTCTAATAGATTCAAAGCGTCAGGTGTTAAATGATAGTTTTTATTATAGCGTTCATTCATTTGTTGGACGAAATGAAAGGCCAGCAATGGAATATCCTCTGGTCTCTCTCGTAATGGCGGAATATGGATTGGAATGACATTTAATCGATAAAATAAATCCTCCCTAAATTCCCGATTTTCGACCATTTTTTCAAGGTTTTTATTCGTAGCTGCAACAATTTGAACGTCTATTTTAATTGACTTTGTGCTTCCAATTGGGATTACCTCTTGCTCCTGCAGAACACGGAGTAATTTGACCTGTAAATGCAACGGCATTTCGCCTATCTCATCAAGAAAAAGGACCCCACCATCTGCTTGCTTAAAATAACCTTCCTTGCCATTTCTTTCTGCGCCTGTAAAGGCACCCTTACTATAGCCAAATAGTTCACTTTCAAGTAAGGTTTCCGGGATTGCTCCACAATTTAGCTTAAGAAATGGTTTTTTCGAACGTCTTCCTAATTGGTGAATAGCTTGTGCGATGACCTCTTTCCCAACGCCGGATTCCCCGTTTATCAAGACAGTTGAGGAAAAATCAGCAATCTTTTTAACCTGTGTCATGATTTCTTCCATTTTTGGACTACAATAAATAAGCTTTTTGTAAAATAAATCCTTCGTCTTCATATCATCCAATTCTCGCTTATACTGATTGGAGATTTCCTTCATATGACGAAGTTCTTTTTTAAGCTTTGTTGCTTCTGTAATATCTCGAGAGGCAATGATGATTCGAATAAGTTCACCGTTTTGATCAAATACTGGCTTTCCAACAGCCAGAATCCTTTTCCCTGCTTTCGTCTCTTGGACAACCGAAATTTTCTTTTTTTGCTCCAGAACTAATCTTGTAACCGAAGGTGTAAATAAACCTTTCTGTTCAAGTTCGATTATGTTTTTTCCTAGAAGGCTTTTTAATTCCACTCCCCAGAATTGAGAAATTTCTGTATCACTGAATCGAATCAATTCACCCTTCGCATTTACCACTAAGATTTCATCATAAACACTAGAAAGGACTGCTTGCATATCATGGTTTAAATCCTTAATATATTCAATTTCATTTGCCATTTCTTCAACCATGGGTAGGTCTTGAACAATAATGACCATCCCATCAACCTGTTTCTCTGGAGTATAGATTGGACTGTAATCAACTAAAACACTCATTGTTGTCGTGATGTGAAGCTGATTTAATACGGTGGATCCTGTTCGAAATACGCTATCGATGTGTTCTTTTGCGAAGATTTTTTCTGCGGGTGTGTGTAGCACATTTTTTGTAGTCATTTTTATCATTTGTAGGGCCGATTCATTGTAGGAGACAATATTCCTTTCACGATCCACAACGAATATTCCCATTGGAATTGATGTTAGGATAACCTTCAATAAATCAATATTCTGATTACCTTGGCGGAATAATTCTGCTAATAGATCTTCTCTCACTATGTATCCACTAATTTCCCCGGTGTCATCCTTTACCAGTGCAAAGGGTTCACCAATGATTTGAAAGATGACAGGCAGGGAAACCTTTTTAGTAAATTGCGAGATTTTCTCGATCGGGACTAATTTTTCCCTTATTATTTTTTCTTTGACTTTTGCATCCTCTCCTTCATTTGATGGAAATATCTTCATCGGGACATAGCCAATGATTTTTTGTTGATTCCTAATAAAAAGGTAGGGTTCTTGAGTTTTGCCTAAACGAAACGACTCAAGCTCTTCTTCAAGTGATTCGATATCAATTACTACCAACGGTTTAATCATTTTTTGATCAATTGAAAACATGAACGACTGTCCCCCTTTTTTTACATGACACCATTATACCACCAAGTATAAAGAATTTTTAAATAAATCTAAAAATAAAAAAAAGAGAAGAATAAATCTTCTCAATGAGACCCAATGTATGAATCGTCTTTTACATAAGTGAGGACCATTCCCGGAATAACCTCATCCCCTTCCTGGACTTCGATTGATTGAACACTCCCTCTGATCCCAACCGTGATCACCCTATCCTCTCCATTTAAGGTTTGAATCACAAAGAGTGGTTCCCACTCACTTATTTTCTCTTTTTCTTTTATGATGACTTCTTTAATAATTCCATGGTAGGGGCTCGTTATTATTTCGTCATGCTCCACTTATCCACCTCCTTCTTTTAGAGGTTTAGTTGCAAATTATGTGCCAATTCAAATTGCTTCCTTCTCGCTTTCTAGTGGTATTCATGGAAAAGTACATCTATTCATTGATGCATAGTTTATTCACTTTTTCATAGCTTCCTATTTTTTCTTTTCACTCAATTGAAAGACACAAGTTGGTATGAATTTTGCATCACTCTAAGATAAAGATTTCAAATGGAGGCGATTATTTGAAAAATATAAGCAACCACAAGTTTACTGGAGGAAATGCAATGGTTGAAAAATTAACATGTACCCCACGCCATGACGGCTTTAGAATGCCTGGAGAATTTGAGCCACATAAGGGAACTTGGATGCTCTGGCCGGAACGAACGGATACCTGGAGATTAGGTGCAAAGCCCGCTCAAAAAGCCTTTGCCGAGGTGGCAATGGCGATTTCGAAATTTGAACCTGTCACAATAGGTGTTTCCGCAAACCAATATGAGCATGTACGAGAAATACTGCCCCGCTCCATCCGGGTTGTTGAGATTTCCTCCAATGATGCTTGGATGAGGGATATCGGGCCAACCTACGTTAAAAATGATACCGGTGAAATCCGAGGAATTGACTGGGGTTTTAACGCCTGGGGCGGACTTGAAAACGGACTTTATTTTCCATGGAATTTAGACAACTTAGTGAAGCAAAAAGTGTTAGAAATTGACCAAATCAATCGCTATGATGCGCAGGATTTTATCCTTGAAGGTGGTTCAATTACTGTCGATGGGGAAGGAACACTTATTACAACTGAACAATGTCTCTTAAATAAAAATCGAAATCCTCATTTATCTAAGGCAGATGTCGAATATCGTTTAAAAGAATATTTAAATGTGGATACGGTTATTTGGCTTAAAAATGGAATGCTTTTCGACGAAACGGATGGACATGTAGATGAAGTAGTCTTTTTCTTACGTCCAGGTGAAGTTGCCATGAGTTGGACGGATGAGAAAGAAGATCCACAATATGACATTTTATCTGAATGCTATAACCAATTAAAAAATGCAACAGATGCGAAGGGGAGAAAGTTTAAGATTCATAAGGTCCAAATCCCTACCCAAATTGAAATAACAGATAAGGAAAGTGAGGGAATTGACGTTGCGCGTCACAGCTACGGGCGTAAACCAGGTACGAAACTTGCCTGTACGTATATTAATAGTTATTTATGCAATGGCGGGGTCATTATCCCAGGGTTCGGGGATCCATATGATTCAATAGCGCATCGTCAATTTGAAGCTCTTTTTCCAGATCGAGAGGTTGTTCAAGTGAACACAAGAGAAATTGCGCTAGGTGGCGGGAATATTCATTGTATTACCCAACAGTTACCACTCTAGTCCGAAAACGAAAGGAAGTGTAAACATGAATCGAGGTAAACTAAATATCGCTTTGATACAGCATAGCTGCTCGGACGACAGACAAACAAATCTAGAGAAAGCTATAGAGATGATACGAAACGCTGCAAAGCAAGGAGCAAAGATCATCTGTACCCAAGAGCTTTTTACAGGTACGTATTTTCCACAAACCATTGATGTCAATAAATATGAGTGGGCAGAACCCATTCCAGGTCCGGTAAGCAATCAAATGCAGGACCTTGCGAAAGAGCTAGATGTCGTCCTGATTGTCTCTTTGTACGAGTATGTGATGGATGGCGTTTATTTTAATTCGGTCGTTGTTTTCGATGCGGATGGAACAAATCTAGGAAAATACCGAAAACATCATATCCCTGAAGGTCCTCAATATATTGAAAAATACTATTTTACAGAAGGGGATTCGGGTTATCCCGTTTTTGAAACAAAATATGGAACCATTGGCGTTCTCATTTGTTGGGATGAATGGTTTCCCGAGCCATCACGAATTTTAGCGTTAAAAGGGGCAGATGTTATTTTCTACCCTTCGGCAATTGGCTCCGAGCCTGATAACCCTGATCTTGATACTTCTCAAACATGGATGGATGCCATTCGGGCACATGGTATTCACAATAATATTTTCATAGCTGCGGTGAATCGCGTGGGGCGAGAATATAGCAAAGAAGGTCATATGGATTTTTACGGACGCAGCTTTATTAGCAATCCCTGGGGCACAGTTTTAAAAGAGGCGGAAACAAAAGAGGATGAAATCATCCTAGCCGAGATTGGTTTACATGAAATCACAAAGGCTCGAAACCTTCTCCAGTTCCATCGGGATCGACGACCTGATAGCTATGGTGAACTGTTAAAAAGGGTGTTGAAATGATTACAAGACTAGAACCGATAAGGCGAAAGAGCCTTATCGGTTTTTTTAGTCCATAAACGTCAAAAACGCCCCAGGATGTTACTCCCAGGGCACTTACATTCTATTTGTTACCCAGATTTTCCAATACTTGTTTAAAAGTTGCTATTACCTGTTCTACCTCTTCAATACCGATGGTTAGTGGTGGCTCAATTCTGAAAGTTTTAGAATTCACCAAGGTTCCTGCTACAAGCACGCCATTATCAAATAGTCCTTTTGAAACCTCATAACCAATCTCATCCGTATGGAACTCAACACCGATTAACAATCCTTTACCACGAATATCTAATACTAACTCAGGGAATTCATCCCCTACTTCTTGCAGCTTTCCAAGCATATATTCTCCGACTTCAGCCGCACGCTGTGGAAGTTTATCCTCAATTAATACATCAATTGTAGCAATCGCCGCCGCACATGCTAATGGATTTCCACCGAAAGTGGTAGTATGCATGAAAGGATTAGGGAATAAGCATTTAAATACTTCCTCGGTAGCTACCACTGCACCAGCTGGCATCACACCTCCACCGAATGCTTTTGCGAGACAAAGAATATCTGGCACAACACCGTAGCCTTCAGCTGCGAACATTGTACCTGTGCGCCCCATACCTGTTTGAACTTCATCAAAAATGAGTAAAGCCCCAAATTCATCACAAAGTTCACGAACCTGTTGCAGATAGCCTTCTGGTGGAAGAATGACCCCGCCTTCGCCTTGAATAGGCTCCAGGATTACAGCATTTACATCTTCACCGACCAGGGCACTTGACTCAAACGTTCTCCTCATCGTTTCAATATCGCCAAATGGGACATGGCGGAAGCCTTGTATCATGGGAAGGAACGGTTTTCTGAAGACTCCCTTTGCCGTTGCAGAAAGAGAACCAAGGCTTTTACCGTGGAATGCTCTTGTAGTCGCAATGAAGGTTGTTCTGTCACTATGCATTTTTGCTAGCTTCAGAGCCGCTTCGACGCTTTCCGTTCCACTATTCACAAAGAAGGAGTATTTTAGGTCACCGGGTGTAATCTCAGCCAATATTTTAGCGAGCATTGCACGAAGCGGGTCAAGCAAATCCTGACTATGAAGAGCTTGTCGCTTTAACTGATCAGTAACAGCTTTTACAACCTTCGGATTTCTGTGACCAACATTATAGATGCCAAAGCCGCCTAAGCAATCAATATATTCCTTGCCATTCACATCCTTAAAGCAGGAGCCTGAATCGGACCATTCAACAGCGGCGAATTGTTTATCCTTTGTTACCGATTTACGGTAATCTAAAAACCCAGGGTTTACATGATCCCTAAAACCATGAACTGTTTCACGGGTAATCCATTCAGCCTCTTCCTTCGTAATTTGTTCCTTTTCAATGATTGATAATACCTTTTTGATATAATCGTTAACTTCAGTATAATCCTTTTTTTCCAGCTCTTTATTTGTTGTATTTATAGTCATTTTTTCACTCCTTCGTTTAGTTTTCGAACCAACCTGATGGTTCGACCTGTAGGTTTATATTAATTTGCTTTACTTCTGTAAACTCTTCATATCCAAAGGTTCCTAACCCACGTCCAATCCCACTTTGTTTATAGCCACCCCATGGCGCTTCATTATAGGTTGGATGATAGGTGTTGATCCAAGTAATACCTGCGCGAATTTTTTTAATGACACGAAGCGCCTTTGCACCATCCTGTGTAAACACCCCTGCAGCAAGCCCGTATGCAGTGTTATTCGCAAGTTTGATGGCTTCCGCCTCATCTTTAAATTTTTGAACGACCAGTACAGGTCCAAAAATTTCTTCCTGGACGATTCTCATATCTGGTGTTGTATCCATAAATATCGTTGGCTCCACAAAATATCCATTTTCAAGCCCATTCGTTGTGATTCTGTTACCTCCACAAGCAAGCTTAGCTCCTTCCTGTTTGCCAATTTCGATATAGGACAGTACCTTTTCCATATGCTGTTGACTAACAAGAGAGCCCATTTCTGTATTTGGATCATCCCCAGGACCAACCCGGATTTTCTTCGCTCTTTCTACTAATCTATCAATAAACCTATCATGAATGCTTTCTTCTACTAACAGCCTTGACCCTGCTGAACAAACCTGCCCTGCATTTGAGAAAATCCCAAATAAGGCATAATCAATTGCTGTATCAAAATCAGCATCAGCAAATACAATATTCGGAGATTTACCACCTAGTTCTAATGAAATCTTCTTAATATTGCCAGATGCTGCTTTCATAATGCTACGGCCTGTTGCTGTTCCACCTGTAAATGAGACTTTATCTACCTTATGGCTTTCTGCCATTTCATTTCCGACTGTCGATCCAGGTCCCATTACCATATTTGCAACCCCAGCAGGGATTCCGACCTCCTGAATGATCCCAAACAGCTTAACGGAAGTAACCGGGGTAACCTCAGATGGCTTGAATACAATTGTATTTCCCGCAGCAAGTGCAGGTGCGATTTTCCATACTCCCATAAGAAGCGGGTAGTTCCAAGGAACAATTAATCCGCACACACCAACCGGTTCACGAACAACCATTGCCTGCATTGGATCTGCCACATGATAGGTTTGACCGTCCGGCTTTGTAGCTAAACCGGCATAATAGCGAAAACAGGCAACAGCATCTGCCACGTCAAACTCCGTTTCCCTAAGTGGTTTTCCATTATCCTCTGTTTCGAGTTTGCTTATCTCATCAGCACGTTCTTCAAGTTTATCTGCAATTTTAAATAGGTAGGATGCCCGTTCTGCCGCTGACAAATCGGACCATTTTCCTGAATCGAATGCATGTCGTGCTACATCTATAGCAATCCCGGCGTCCTCAACATCTCCTTCTGCTGCCTCCGCTATGATTTTTCCATTTGCAGGATTTACGATTGAACGGGTCTTTCCACTTTGGGCATCGACCCATTCCCCATTAATAAACATCTTTAGCTTCTGCATTTCCATCCTCCCCTTTAGTTATTCTCAACTATGTATTATGCAAAATGTGTGCCAAGTTTATAGTTACTCCCTTCCACTGCCTCCACGATTATTTTTAACGTGGAATGCAATATTGAATAAGTTATTCACATGTGCATAACTTCCAAGCGAAAAAAATCCCCCTATCCAACATGGATAGAAGGCTGATCATTAATTTTTAACTTCAGACCAAATTCGATCATATAGCTGAGTGGCTTCACCGACATCAATATTGTATTCGCCTTTGGCAAGTATTTCTTCAGGTACCTCAAGTGATTTCCTTATATCATCAGGTAATAGTTTTAAAGCCTCCACATTTGGATTTCCGTATGGATATTCCATTGAGATTTCCTTACTGATTTCTGGACGTAAGATGAAATCAATGAATTTTTCGGCATTTTCCTTATGTGGGGCATCCTTTGGAATGACAAAGTTATCCTGCCACAGATTCATACCTTCTTCAGGGAACACAGTCTTAATCGCTGGATTTTCTCTTGCCGCAAGGGTAGCTTCTGCCCCCCACACAATTCCAGCTTTTACTTCACCACTCACAAGGAGCGTCTTTGGACTATCACTGTCATATGCCTTAATATTTGGTTTAAGATCAAGTAGTTTTTGCTTTGCTTCCTCGAGCTCTTTTTCATCTGTACTATTTTGCGAGTATCCTAACAGGGCCAGCATATTTCCAACGATCAAACGGACATCATCCAGGACAACAAGATTATCCTTAAACTCCGGGTCAAACAAATCAGCATACCCTTTAATTTCTTTGTCAACTAAATCCTCATTATAGGCGATAACTGCTTTCCCCCACATATACGGAACAGAAAATTCATCATTAGGGTCTGCTTTTGTTCCTAGAAAACTATCACCGATATTTTTGATATTAGGAATCTTTTCTTTATTTAGTTTTACGAGCATTTCTTGATTTCTCATAATCTCTATAAAATAGGTTGAGGCAATTGCAAGATCGTAGCCCGTATTCCCAGCCTGTAGTTTTGCCAACATTTCCTCATTGGAGGAATACGTATCATAGTTCACTTTAATACCTGTTTCTTGCTCGAATTGCTTGATTACACTCGTTGGCAAGTATTCAGACCAGTTAAAAACATTCAGGACCTTTCCATCAGATTTTCCTCCCGCTTTATCTCCACCACAAGCTGTTAGCAACATGGAAGCAAAAAACAGAATCACAAAAACGGACATACCAAATTTCCTTTTAAATGGCATCTAACACTCTCCCCTTTTTAAGAAAATAGAAATGTAACTTTTCTATTAATCTTGCAAGTTATATGCCAATTCCTTTTTCAATCGACTGGTATTACCTTTTTCCGGGACTTTGTATCTTTTGTAATGATTTGGTAGTAATCATTCCGGCGATCCTTAAGCGGTGTTTCCGTACCATTTTTGCGGTTTCGGCGCAGGCTTTCAAGGTCAACTTCACCGACAACGATTGTTTCGATATTTGGATTACATTCACCAACGATTCCATTACTAGAGAATGTAAAATCAGACGGTGAAAAAATACCAGACTGTGCATATTGAACATCCATATGCGGAACATGCGAAAGGTTCCCAACCGTTCCTGCAATCACAGTATATACCTGATTTTCAACGGCACGCGCTTGTGAACAATAGCGCACTCTTAAATAGCCTTGCTGGTCTTCTGTGCTAAATGGAGTAAAAATAATTTGAGCCCCCTTATCTACCGCAATTCGAGCAAGTTCTGGAAATTGAATGTCATAGCTAATAAGGATCGAGATTTTTCCACAGTCCGTATCAAACACGTGAACATCATTTCCTGGTTGAACTCCCCACCATCTTCTTTCATCAGGGGTTATATGAAGTTTATATTGTTTATCGATTGTTCCATCGCGTCTAAACAAATAGGCAACATTATAAAGTGCATTGCCTTCTTCAACAAAATGAGAACCGCCAACAATATTTATATTGTATTTAACTGCGAGCATTGAAAATAGGTTTATATACTCTTCCGTATACTCTGCAACCTTTTTAATCTGTTTACTTGGGACCTGTTCTTTGATAAAGGATAAAAGCTGCATTGTAAACGTTTCTGGAAATACCGCAAAGTCTGAATGAAAATTAGAGCTTGCATCGATAAAGTATTCACATTGTGTTTCAAATTCTTCAAATGATTTAATTTTCTTCATCATGTATTGAATTACAGAGATGCGTACGGGGAGTGCCCTTGTATAGATACGCCTCGTTTTCCTTGGAAGATAGTCCGGATTATTCCATTCCATTAGCGTTGCATTGCCCAAGGAAGCTTTATCAGATAGATAATTGGAATTGACCCGTTTTAAGACAAATCCATTCATCATTTGGAATGTAAGTGCAGGATCATATAGATTCTGCTGCATAACCTGTTCTACATATTCCCTAGCTGGCATTTTATCGGCATATTTATGATAGTTTGAGATTCTCCCTCCAATGATGATACTCTCTAAGTTAAGTGCTTGAGTTAGCTTCCTACGTGCCTCATAAAGTCGACGTCCAATTTTCATCCTCCGATAATCCGGGTGGACCATCACATCAATGCCATAAAGGTTTTTCCCATGTGGATCATGGTTTCGGATATAGGAATTGCCGCTAATTTCATTGAAGGTATGCTTATCGTCATATTCATCAAATTCAACAATCAAGCTTGAGCAGGAACCAATTATTTTCCCGTCATACTCTACGCAAAACTGACCTTCTGGAAAAATAGAGAGATGACTTTCTAATTCATCACGTTCCCAATGCTCCATATTGGGGAAACAAATTTTTGACAGACTTATAATTTCATCAATATCCTCGTGTTTTATATTTCTTAAAATGATCTTTTTCTCAAATTTCGAAAGATCGATGGTTGGCACAAATATCTACCCTTTCCAAGTAATAAATTTTTTATTTTTAGATATACAACTTTTTAAACTTCTATATACCTGTCAACAGTTGGCTTACCAACACAAAGTAGCATTTTTTGTTTTGTTAAATTCATGATGATTGAAAAAACGGTTTCCATTTGGCGATGCTCAGGTGCATTTTGATTAACATGATGATTGATTGAATTTGGACAATTAAACGTGTCTGAGAACCATTCCTTAAAACTTTGTTCATTTACTTCTATTCCCGCTTTGGAATAAGCGCGAATCAGCTGTTCCGCTCTGTTTTTTCGTATCATAGAGTCCTCAAAAATGAATTCATTCATATCTTGTAGATGTTTTTTTAATTCAGTTGAACAAATGTGATTTGTATGAACCACAGTACCATCTATGCCTGCGAACATATCAATTACAAATGGTGAAACCTCGATGTTTGCTGCCATCGATTCCTTATCACCTTCATGACTTGCTATAAGAAAGTTAGCAGCTGACGCCATTTGACCGTGATTTATTTTTGAGATTGCTTCATGGAGTGAATGCGAATTCAGGATACTTCTGAGTCCTAAATGAATGGGGATTTTGTTCGATTTACGGTTGGTCAAAAGTGCATTTAAACAAACACCTAAACCAGCAGTATTATATCCAATTTTTCCGATGATCCCTCCTTCTGTTACCATTTTAATTGTCGGTTTTCCTTCTTGTTTAATTTCCAAAAGTAGAAGACTTTTCGTTTGAGACTTTTTCCAATCCCAATTTTGACCAATAATTGTATCGCGTGATAACGGGTGAGTTATTGCAATTGCTGTACACCCGTCGGAAAAAGATTTTCTTCCCGTTAAAGCTATTTCACTTCTCGTGTTTAAGACTAGTATATCTTCAAAGCTGACACCTGCCCCTTTCGCAACACCTTCCATTTCTTCTATAAAAGCAAGATTGTATTTTTCAATAGCCGATGCATGCTCTAAAGCTGCTTCCCTTGCTTGTTTCCAGCTAATTTTACTATATCCGTAAAAAAGAGCTTCATATGTTTCAAGACTTTGCAACACTTCAGCTTTTCCTTGACTCCCATGTGATTCACCAATCTGGCTTGGCGTACCTGACAGATAAAGTTTTTTTAACATCCTCACATTCCTTTCTTTTGTATAAAAATATTTTCTTACTGGATTATATGCATTTTTAATTAGAAACAGGCTCTGCTTTCTTTTTAAAAATAACTCGCACCACTACTCGGATAATTTTTTTAAAAGACCTTTTCATCTTTGGACATTTTTAAAAAGATGAAAACAAAAAGTAGTACGGCTACCATTATTAAGATTGAAACCGCTGAACCTAACTGCCAGTTCATGTTAACCTGAAAGTCATCTCTAATAATATTTCCAATCATTATCTCACGGCTGCCTCCCAGCAGATCCGGTACTACAAATATTCCAAGTGCTGGAATAAAAGTAATAAAGCATCCGGCCAATATACCTGGCATAGTGAGTGGGATGGTCACTTTAAACAAGGCTTTAAAAGGTGATGCACCAAGGTCTTCTGCAGCTTCAAGATAGGTTCGATCTAATTTTTCAATTGATGTATATAAGGGCAAAACCATGAATGGTAAAAAACCATATATTAAACCTATTAATATTGCAAATGGAGTATATATCATTGGAATTGGTCCTTCAATTAAACCTATGGCCTGTAAGAAGGAGTTGATGATACCATCATTTCTCAATAAAATTACCCATGCATATGTTCTTACTAGAAGATTCGTCCAAAAAGGTATGATTACTAAAAACAATAGAAAATTCTTGTATTTCTTTGTGTGTGATAAATAGTATGCGAATGGATATCCAATGAGTAAACAAGCAATCGTTATATAAAATGCCCAAACAACCGAACGCCAGAATATACTCCTATACAAGGAATCTAATGCTTCTTTATAGGAAGTAAGTGAAAACTCATAGATTATTCCTCCGTACCCATCACTTGTAGTAAAACTGATTACTAAGATCATGATTATTGGAATAATGAGAAAGATAATGAAAAGTAAAAGACTAGGTAATAAAAGCAGTGCTGCTATTCTCTTTTTTTGCGTCATTAAATCACACTCCTTCTTACAACACCCTTTATTTCCCTAAGGATCCCCTCCACTTTTCGCCTAAGAAAACAAGGAGAATTGTAACGAGAATCATAACAGTCGACAACGCATTAATTTCTGGTGTAACACCTGTACGAACCATAGAGTAAATCCTAACAGGCAAAGTGCTTGAACCCGGTCCTGTGGTAAAAAACGCAATCACAAATTCATCCATGGATATAGTAAAACTTAATAAAGCACCTGCTAATAAGCTCGGAAAAATGAGTGGTAAGGTTATTCTCCGGAATGTTTGCCATCCATTTGCCCCTAAATCTCTTGCTGCGTCCTCCAAAGAGCGGTCAAACCCTTGTAATCTAGCCATAACTAATAAAGTTACAAAAGAGGTTGTCATGACGATATGCCCTGGAATAACAGTTCCCAGGCCAAGAGTGATTTTAAATCTAGCAAACAAGGCAAGTAAAGAGACTCCAATAATAATAGGTGGAATGACAATTGGGATATAAAAGAGCAGATCAATAAATTTCTTGCCTGGAAAATTGTAACGATTAAGAGCTAAGGCAGCTGCTGTTCCAATAATCAAGGAAAACAGTGTTGATACGATAGCCACGATAACACTATTTTTTAAAGATGTTATAATCCCTTTATTGTGGATTAATTTGGAATACCAATCGAAGGTAAAACCTTGCCATACTGTACTAATTTCAGAATCATTAAAGGAATATCCCATTAAAACGATAATAGGGATATAAAAAAACAGGAAAACAAGTATGGTCCAAACGAATAATATTCTTCTTGTGTTTTTTCGCAATTAATCCCCTCCCTATCATCATGTTTTAAAGACAAAGTGGCTATTTAGCCACTTTGTTTTTTTATAGCACTTTAGCTCTTCCCTCGCCTAAAAGCATGGAAATCGCAGAATTTCATTTAGCAAGCAACCACAACTACTGGCCTATTACCTCACGCCATACGCGATCAACCTTAGGTAAATCTGGTCCAAGATCTTCAAACCATTCTGCATTCTTTAAGGATTCATTTGGTGGGTATGAAGCTGGGTTATTTTTTTCCTCATCAGTCATTAATTCAACAGCCTTGCTATTTGGATTACTGTATGGGATTTCATCTGTTAGTAATTTACTAACTTCTGGCTCTAACAAATAATTGATAAAAACTTCAGCCGTGTATTTGTTTTCACTTATCTTCGGAATAGCTAAGTTATCCATCCAAAGAACTCCGCCCTCTTCCGGCAAAATAAAATCTAAATCCTTATTTGTTTTCATAGCCTTTGCAACTGCCCCAGAGTATGCAGCAGCTATCCATACCTGGTCACCAGCAAGGTCGTCCGCCGGTTCACTATCGTATAGGAAAACGTTCGGATCCAACTCTTCTAAAGCTGCTTTTGCCTTTGCTAAGCTCTTATCACTTGCATCATTAACACTTAATCCTTCCTTCTGTAAAGCAATCGCTACTGCTTCTCTTCCGACATCTGATAATAGGACATGACCGGCATTATTAGGATTCCAAAGATCCTTCCAGCCCGTAACATTTGAGGTTTTAGCTTTATTAAAAGCCAATCCAATACTTCCATATAGATATGGAACAGTATATTTATTTTCAGGATCAAAATCTCTCTCATGGAATGGTTCAGCTATATTTTTGAAATTGGGTATATTATCCATGTTTAACTCTGCTAATAAGTCCTGACTAATCATTCGCGCAGCAATATAATCGGTTGGAACAACGATATCGTATTTTACTGCTCCACTTTTTAGCTTTGTAAGCATTTCAGCATTAGAGCTATATGGATCATAAATGACATCAACACCATATTTTTCTTCGAATCCCTTAATAACTGAATCAGGTAGATAATCACCCCAGTTAAACACTTTTAGTTCTTTAGCTAATTTCTGCTCCCCATCAGAACCTGTGTCGTCCTGATTTGAGGAAGTGTCTGACGAACAAGCTACAAGTCCAATTATTAAAAAGAATGTCAGAATGAATACTGTTATTTTTTTCATAACCCCTTCTCCTCCTAGTTACACTTTCAAATTATTAAAACTCCTAATTTTGAATGCAAGTAACATACCACCTGGAAAGGTAATTAACAAAATTACAAATGTATTTATATTTGTATGGAAACAAATTTTTCCTCCAAGTACTCCTCTAATCCGTATTTTCCACCTTCCCTTCCGATGCCACTTTCCTTCATTCCACCAAAAGGAGCCTGTGCCACGATAGGAGTTGGATCATTAATGCCAACAATTCCATAGTCAAGTTCACGCATAATCCTCATTGCTCGACTTAAATCCTTTGTGTAGCAATATGAAGCCAACCCATATTGTCTATGATTTACCTTTCCGATTACTTCTTTTTCAGACGCAAAAGGAATAATCGGAGCGACTGGACCAAATGTTTCTTCGGTGAGTATTTTCATATTTTCATTGGCATTTGCGATTACCGTAGGTTCATAAAAACTGCCTTTTAATCCCTCCATCATAGCTTGCTTTCCACCACAAAGGAGTTTCCCGTTATGTGAAAGTGCATCCTGCACATGCTCCTCAACCTTTTCCAATGCTTTCCTATCAATCAGAGGACCAACATCAATACCTTCCTCCAAGCCATTTCCAATCGAAAGCTTGCTCACTCGATCAGCAAGCTTTTGGCTAAATTGCTCCGCAATCTTTTCCGCCACATAGATACGGTTTGTACTGATACATGTTTGCCCACAATTCTTAAACTTAGTTAGCATAATTCCCTCAACAGCTAAATCCAAATCCGCATCCTCAAACACGATAAAAGGAGCATGACCACCTAATTCCATGGATACCCTTTTAAGCTGTGCTGCAGAATCTTGGATCAATTTTTTCCCAACCTCAGTTGAACCTGTAAAGGTAATTTTTTTTACGTTAGGATTGCTTGTCATTTCAGCCGCAATTTCGGAAGCAGAGCCAATGACTAAACTAACTACCCCTTGAGGTAACTCAGCTTCATGAAAACATTCAAAGACTTTAATCGCGGTTAGCGGTGTTGCTGAAGCCGGTTTTAAGATCACCGTGCATCCAGCAGCCAATGCAGGAGCAAGCTTTCGTGTAATCATTGCAATTGGAAAATTCCATGGTGTGATGGCTGCTGTCACACCTACTGGTTCACGTAAAACCATTAAATGTTTATCAGGGTGGGAAGGGGTAAGTGTTTCCCCATATATTCGTTTTGCCTCTTCGGCATACCAGTCAACATAGTCGATCGCAATGCCAATTTCACGGATGGCCTCAGGGATTGGTTTACCCATTTCAGACGTCATTACGACAGCAATTTCGTCTGTTTTTTCTCGTAACAGAGCCGCAACTTTTTCAAGGTACTGACCTCGTTCCTTCCCGGTTGTCCTTTTCCATGCAGGAAATGCTGCAGCTGCTGCGGCAATTGCTTCTTTTGTTTCTTCAGTTCCTCCAAAGGCAACCTCCTGAATTTGTTCAGATGTTGCCGGATTCATTACCTGTAGAGTTTTACCTGAATTTGATTTCTTCCATACTCCGTTTATATATAGCATTGTTCCACTCCTCATTGAATTTTAGGTTTCTACACTTGGAAATACCTATTAATCGAATGCTATCCTATGCAAAGTTGCATGGTTCGTTTTAATAGATTCATAATGACAGAAAAGACCGTCTCCATTTGACGATACTCCGATGTCCCGTATGACGTGATGGTTAGTGGAATTTGGGTTGAATCCTATTTATGAGATGGCGTCTTTAACTTTAAAATAATACTTCATTAGCCCAACTACTTTCCCATGCTGGCTATAAAACGGGATTGGTCGCAAATCATTTTTTTCAAAAGGGTTTTTGCCATTGTTTTCAGAGAGGATATTTTCTGCAAGCAGATTGCCCATTAATGTCGACATGGCTGCACCATGCCCCGCATAGCCAAAAGCAAAGTGCGTCCCATCCTCAAGCTGACCAATGTACGGGAGCATTTCTCTCGTAAATCCAACCTTCCCGCTCCAGCAAAATTCAGCCTTATACTTTTTAAGCTCTGGAAAAACCGTGTCCATCCCCTCTTTTAGCTTTTGATAAAGTGGGGCTGTATCACCACTTAACGATCTGCCAGATCCCCCAAATGCCATTCGATTGTCAGGGGTTCTTCTGAAGTAATAAAGCATGTGCTTCGTATCATAGACCGCTCTATCTTTTGGGATTAATGATGAAACGAGCTCTTCTGGCAATTGTTCAGTAGCAATCATAATGCTTTCAACTGGGATAATGCTTCGCGAAATGGTTTTATGCAGGTTTCCTGAATAGGCATTTGTAACGATTACTAAATGATCTGCAGTAACTCTTCCCTCTGGGGTTTCAATGATGACCTTACGATTTGGAGCTTTAATGATTTGAGTTGCTTCAGAGTTTTCATAGATGGTGCCTCCAAGTTTTTCTACCGATTCCGCTAATCCAAGCACATAGTTGAAAGGGTGATAGATTGCACTGTTTTCATCAATGCAACCACCATGATAAAAATCAGACTTTATTTCAGCTTGTAAATCTTTCTTTTCAATAACCTGAACCTTATAGTTAAAATCTCGTTCTAGCACCTCCTGTTCTTCCTTTAACCAGTCGATATGTGTTGGCTTATAGGCCGCATAGAGATGACCGGAGCGATTAAATGAACATGCTATTTCATTTTCCTTACTAATCCGTTCAATTAAATCAATCGAATCCAGAGACATTTGGAGCATTTGCCTCGCCGTATCCAAGCCTTTTCTCTTTGCTAGTGAGCTCATGGAATCAATGAAGCCTGTTAAAATTTGACCGCCATTTCGACCACTTGCGCCGCTCCCGAGAGATCCTTTTTCAAGTACAATTGTTTTGATGTTTTTCTTTTGCAAATGATAGGCTGTTGATAGCCCTGTAAACCCTCCTCCTACAACGACTACATCACACTCTTTGTTACCGGATAAGGATGAACGTTGTTTTTTCTCATTTGAAGTTGCTTCCCACATTGAAAGTTGTTTCAAAATCTCCACTCTCCTACATGTTTCCGTTTATTCCTACGTAATAAATAATGCAAGTATCGTACCAAGTTAAAATGCTCATAAAAATTTATAATTGAATTTTAAATAGACATATCGATGTGGAAAGGCATTATGCAAAAATGAATAAGTTATTCACATGTGCATAACTTTCACTTGGGTTTTCCTACTATTTTTTTATTTCAGTTATTTTGAAGTTGGAATGAATCTTGCATATTTAAAATGTAATCGCTTTTATTGCAGGAGGGGTCGAGGATGAACAAAGAAGAGTTATCTACAAATCAACCGGTCATATTGCAGACAAAACGACCGAAAAAAAGGAGGATAAAGAGCACTGGTGCCATCTGGATGATTTCTCCAGTTACTTTCTGGATGATTGCATTTTTATTTATACCGATTGTTTTAATTCTTGTTGTCAGCTTCATGACAAGGGGTACGTATGGTGGAATTGAATACATTTTTACATTACAAAATTACGCGCGATTCTTTGATTCGCTATATTTGAATATTCTTCTCATGTCGATTTTGATGGCAACAGCAACCACCGTTATTTGTATTATTTTTGGATATCCTTTTGCGTATTTGATTGCACGTTCTTCCCCTAAGTATCGAACATTTTTATTGTTTCTCGTGATTATTCCTTTTTGGACGAACTCGCTAATTCGTACATATGCATGGATTATTTTGCTTCGTACCGAAGGCGTTATTAACCAACTCTTAATGAGTATCGGTCTGATTTCAGAACCACTTACGTTACTTTATAATAGTGGTGCCATTTTAATCGGACTCGTGTACACATTATTTCCATTTATGGTACTCCCGTTGTACGCTTCAATTGAGAAGCTTGATAAATCATATCTAGAAGCTGCCAGTGATTTAGGGGCAAAAGGCTGGCAAACCTTTATGAAAATTACATTACCTTTAACAATGCCAGGTATCGTTGCTGGCTCGTTACTTGTTTTTATTCCAACTCTAGGGCTCTTTTTTATTCCTGACCTAATGGGCGGAGCAAAGACGATGATGATTGGTAACCTCATCAAGAACCAGTTCCTCACAGCAAGAGACTGGCCATTTGGAGCAGCATCGTCTGTTATCTTAGTTATTTTAACCATGATTTTAATAGCTGTATATTTACGTATTTCTAAAGGAAATAAAGATGATTTGGGGGTGATGTAAGGTGAATTCAAGGTTTACTAAATGGTCGTCAATCATATATGGCGCCCTTATTTATTCATTTTTGTATCTACCCATTCTTATTTTGATATTATTTTCTTTTAATAAATCAAAGCTTAATGCTGTTTGGACAGGATTTACGTTTGAGTGGTATGCAAAGCTTTGGTCAAATACAGCCGTATTAGAAGCAGCCAAAATTACGATTATAGTAGCAATTGTCTCTACCATTGCATCAACCATTTTAGGGACCCTTGTATCTGTAGGGATGTACAAATATCACTTCAAAGGGAAATCAGCATTAGATGGAATGCTTTATATTCCCCTCGTAATGTCGGAGATTGTTATGGGGATTTCATTACTTGCCTTCTTTTCAATGGTAAAAATGCCATTGGGAATCTGGACACTCATTATTTCTCATATTACTTTTTGTATTCCTTATGTTGTCGTCGTGGTAAGAGCTCGTTTGAAAGGGTTTGATCGTTCAGTGGAAGAGGCAGCCATGGATTTAGGGGCAAGTGAATGGCAAACCTTTCGACTGATTACCTTGCCGATAATAGGTCCCGCAATTGTAGCAAGTGCGCTGCTGTCATTTACAATTTCTTTGGATGATGTAATCGTAAGTTTCTTCGTCGCTGGTCCAGGAAGTACAACACTGCCATTACAGATATTCTCGATGGTTCGATACGGGGTAACACCTGAAATTAACGCCTTATCCACATTAATGCTCGTAGTAACCCTCGGAATCGTCATTGTAGGTGAACGGTTGCTAATGAGGAAAAATGGATAGGAATTGAAAAGAGCTTGGAAAATATCCAAGCTCTTTTTCTTATTCCTTCATCACAACCCCATGGTCCACTCCCCAAGTTAAATAGATGTCCTTATTTATGTAGTCATGCGTTTCGGAGCCTGCTGCTTGTTCATTTACAACAACTTCCTTCCCATTTTCAAGTAAAACGACCATTTTTGAAACAGAACCGACATAAATAAGTTCCTTAAACCTTCCCTTTAATTTTACAGCATTCGTTTTCGGAGATTGATCCCCAACGATTTTAATGCGCTCGGGACGAATCGTCACAAATACTTTTTCCCCAACCCTTAAGCCCTCGTTCTTTACTTCAATTTCCTTGCCACCAAAATCTAAATAGGCATAACTGTTATCCACCCTAGATATTTCACCTTCAAATAGATTCGTTTCCCCGATAAAATCAGCTACAAACTTCGTTTGTGGTTTTTCATATATATCGGTTGGTGAACCTAGCTGCTCGATGAATCCATTATTCATAACCGCAATCCTGTCCGACATCGTGAGAGCCTCTTCCTGATCATGTGTAACATAAATAAAAGTGATTTTAAGCTGTTGTTGAAGATGTTTTAATTCAACCTGCATTTGTTTTCGTAATTTGAGGTCTAACGCTCCCAGTGGTTCATCTAATAAAATAACTTTTGGATTGTTAATTAACGCTCGGGCAATCGCAATCCGTTGCTTTTGACCGCCGCTAAGCTGGGCCGGGGTTCTCGTCTCATAGCCCTGTAATCGAACAAGCTCTAGCATTTTCGATACCTTCTCTTTGATGACACGCTTATCTGCACCCCTCATTTTAAGGCCAAATGCCACGTTATCAAAAATATTCATATGTGGAAAAAGTGCGTAGCTTTGAAAAACGGTATTTACATTACGTTTATTTGCAGGAATTCCTTCTACTTGTTTACCATCTAATAAAACGCTTCCAGAGGTTGGTTGTTCAAATCCAGCTATCATCCGGAGTGTTGTTGTTTTTCCGCATCCACTTGGTCCTAGTAATGTTAAAAACTCCCCCTCTTTTACATGTAATGATACATCCTGAACAACCTTCGTTTCCCCGAATTGTTTGTTAATATTACGTAACTCTACCATGTTAACCGACATTACATTATCCTCCCCCTCGTTGGTATCTTTGTAAGTTTTATATGCAAAAAACATGCCAAAATGGCGGACCCGTTTATACGAATCCACCATTTCCACTTTAGTTACCAGCTTTTAATTCACTATAAATACGGTCGTACAGTTGTGTTGCTTCCCCAATATCAAGTGCCTGTTGAACATTTGTAACTTCGCCGAGATCTGGATATACGACTTTATTATTTTTTAAATCCTCCGGAAGTAGTTTGTATGCTTCAGAGTTTGGATTTCCGTACGGATATGTTGTCGAAATGATTTTACTGATTTCAGGGCGAAGTAAGAAATCAATAAATTTTTCCGCATTTGCAAGATGTGGTGCACCTTTTGGAATGACAAAATTATCATGGAAAACCATGAGGCCTTCTTCCGGAATAATCGGAACAATGGCTGGATTTTCTTTCTGTGCATTAAATACTTCAGCTGTCCAAGCCATTCCTGCCGCAACATCCCCAGCAATCATCATTGTTTTCGGTTCTGTATTAAAGGCCCTTATATTCGGACGAAGCTCTAAAAGCTTTTCTTTTGCTTCTTCTAATTCTTTTTCATCAGTGGTATTGATGGAATAGCCAAGCATTTGTAGCGCTAACCCAATAATTCCACGCTGGTCATCTGGCAAAACAATCTTATCCTTTAACTCAGGTCTAAACAGATCCTTATATCCTTTTATTTCAAAATCAACGAGGTCGGTATTCTGAAATAAAACACCTGAACCCCATAGATAAGGAATGAAATAGTCCCCCTCTTTATCGAATTCGGCTGACGTAAACTTAGGCTCTAAGTTTTTGACATTGGGGATATTTTCTTTATTTATCTTTTGAATTAAGTCTTGTTTTAATAGAATATCAACGAAAAATGTAGTTGCTACAGCGATGTCATATTGTGTATTGCCTGCTTGTAATTTCGCCATCATTTCCTCGTTACTTGAGTACGCGTCATAATTTACCTTTATTCCTGTTTCCTTTTCAAATTGCTTGATTACTTCTTGTGGTAGATATTCCGCCCAGTTAAATAAATTTAGTACCTTCTCATCCTTTTGCTTTGCTCCTCCTGCTTCACTTCCCCCACACGCGGATAAAAATGTAGTCATTATTAACACCAATGCAATTGCGACTAGTTTCATTTTCTTATCCATTTACATTGCCCCTTCAAGCTTTTTTGTTTGTTCACGCGTATAAATGATTTTTCCATCCATAATTGTTATGTCAACCTTTGCCTCCAAAACCTCATTTACATCTACTGAAAATAGATTTCTATCCAGAATAGCTACATCTGCCTTTTTTCCAACCTCTAAAGTTCCTAGGTCATCCTCGCGGAAATTTCCATAGGCAGGTGCCTTTGTATAAAACTGTAGAGCTTCCGCTAGTGTTATTTTTTCTTGTGGATTCCAACCATCTTCTGGTGTTCCGTCTGCATTTCTTCTTGTTACAGCACGGTAGATTTCAATCATTGGGTTCATATCCACAACCGGATAGTCACTGCTAAAAGCTATGGGTGCACCACTTCTTTTCAACGACCCAATTGGCCATGTATAACGAGAACGTTCTGGTCCAAGTCGATCAAGATATGTATGCCCTTCCATTGATTCAGCACTCATATGCTCAGGTTGTATCGATGCAATGACATGGAGCTCCTCAAAACGGTCTATATCATCCGGGTGAATAACCTCAATATGCTCAATCGTATGTCTAGAATCTCGCTTTCCATTTCGCTTCTGTGCTGCTTCATAGCAATCCAGTCCAAATCGAACTGCTCCATCCCCACAAGCGTGCAGTCGAATCCGAAATCCTTCCTTATCGGCTTCCTTTATCCATTTCATATACGTTTCTTCTTCAAACAATATGCCGCCTCTTGTATCAGGTCGGTCTGAATATGGCTCAATTAAATAACCCGTATACGTATTTGGAACACCATCAATAAATTGTTTTAACCCAGAAAACTGTAACTTATTGGATTGATACAGTTCACGATAAGATTTTGCCTTTGACAGGTCCCCATCAAGAGCAGATAAAAAGTGGATTCTTGTTGTTAATTTCCCCTCTTTTTCGTATGTCGCATAAAAAGATGGAGTACCTAACTCAAAGCCAGGCAATGGAAGCATATCACTCACCGAAGTAATTCCAAATGATGCTGCTTTTATCAGGAAGGCATCCATCATGCTACGCTGTTTTTCTTCTGAGAATTGATAGGCTTTTTCAGCAACAAGCTTTACAGCAGTTTCATATAAAAATCCAGTTGGCTCTCCATTCTTGTCTCTTTCTATCAAACCAAATGGTGGATCTGGTGTATCATTTGTTATGTTTAAAAGTGTAAGAGCCTTTGTGTTCACCCATGCACTATGTCCCTCCTCATTTAACAGAAACACCGGGCGATCTGATATGATGCGGTCAAGAGAATGACGGGTTGGCGTTTGTTTCCCTGGCCACCGTACATGATGCCAACCAAATCCTAATACCCAAGGTTCATTTGGATTCTCTTGTGCATATTGATTGATTTTTTGAGCAGCCACTTCTTCTGAGGAACATTCTGTAAGTGTGGTGAATTCGCTAAACATACTTCCTAATACAAGATGCAGATGGAAATCATGAAAGCCAGGTAAAACAAGCTTATCCTCCGCATGAATGACCTTTGTGTGTGGCCCCATATAATCGTTGTCGTTTTCAATATTTCCCACACCAAGGATTCTATCGTCTTTGATAACAACTGTTCCTTTAATCGGACTAGACTCATTCCCTGTAAAAATCGCATTTCCTTTTATAATAATATCTGCGTACAACCCGCAATCCCCCTTCGAATAGTGCTGCGTTCTCCCTCAATGACTAAATCTTTCGTTAATTTATTATGCAAATACTGTGCCAAAGATTTTTTAAAAAATAAAAAAAACACCTCCAAACTAAGATGTTCAGAGGTGTTTTCGGTATTTATGCTTTTATTTTTTCTAATAGTTCTTCGATATAATGTTGGGCTGTTTGAGCAGCGATGCTTCCGTCGCCTGTTGCTGTTACAATTTGGCGAAGTGACTTTTCACGGATATCGCCTGCTGCAAAGATGCCAGGTACTTTTGTTTCCATTTTTTCATTTGTTTCGATATAACCATTTTCGTTTGTGATGCCTAGAGCTTCAAATGGTTTTGAAAGTGGAAGCATACCAACGTATACGAATACGCCATCCGCGCCAAATACCATTTCTTCACCTGTTTGTGTATTTACAAGCGTTAGGCTACCAACCTTGCCGTCTTTTTCGTGAATTTCTTTAACTGTGTGATTCCAGATGAAATCCACTTTTTCGTTATCAAACGCACGTTGTTGAAGAATCTTTTGCGCACGCAGCTCGTCACGGCGGTGAACGATTGTTACCTTAGAGGCAAAACGAGTTAAGTACACGCCTTCCTCAACCGCGGAGTCTCCCCCGCCAATAACAACAAGCTCTCTGTTTTTAAAGAACGCACCGTCACATACTGCACAGTAAGAAACACCGCGGCCGCCAAGTTCTTTTTCACCAGGTACACCAATTTTCTTATACTCCGCACCCGTTGAGATGATCACAGCACGTGCTTTAAATTCTTTGCTACCTGCAACTACAGTTTTATATTCTTCACCATCGATGACTTCCTTTATATCACCATACGCATATTCTGCACCGAATTTTTTCGCATGCTCGAACATTTTTGTGGATAACTCAGGTCCTAAAATATGATCAAAGCCCGGGTAGTTTTCAACTTCCTCAGTGTTTGCCATTTGTCCGCCGGGTATACCGCGCTCTATCATTAAGGTTGATAGGTTTGCACGAGATGTATATACGGCAGCAGTCATTCCTGCTGGACCGGCACCGATAATAATGACATCATAAACTTTTTCTTCCGTCATTTTTTTCGTCTCTCCTTACTTCAAATAAGTAAAATTATATCGTTTAGTATCTCCTACCCCTATCCTATAAAATCCTGACAAAATCCGCTATTAATATGCTCAGTGTAGGAGTTCTTTAACAAATTTTACATATTTCATAACAGTTGCTTTCGAAATTTTATATTTGTCCGCAACTTGTTTTTGTGTAATGGTCCGTCCTTGATGATTACGCCAAATGTATTCCGTTGCAGCAGCCCATGCCTGCCAATTAGATACATTGAATTGACGCTTAACTGCCTCATCGTAAATCATCAACCATGTTAAATAAAGCTCTTCATTTGCAGAATCATCATGTTTATTTTTTGTAAATAAAGTGTCTGCAATCTTGTATCCATCAATGATATAAGACGGAATTTTTTCTGTTTTTTTCTTTTTTGTAAACACATAGTTTGCAAATTCCTGTTCAAGCGTCGCATGAAACTGAATATGCTTTAAATCCTTACGTGACAAGGATGAATTTGTTTTGCTCGCTAAAAACAAACCATATAAGCGTTCCTCAATAAAATCACCTGTCAACCAGCGGTCAAGTACATCACTTATCGGCTTTGTGCGATCAGATTCCCATGGTGCTGAACCCTTTTTATTTGGATTTTCTTCTAGCACTCGTTTCCACGCATTTTGGGCAACATCATGATGCTCTGTAAAAAAAGCAGAATAGGAAAGCCAGTAATAGAAGGTTTCATCCCCTTCAAACCCGCTGCGCTGCAGATTTCGCAACCATTTATATGCAAGGTAATGATGCCCGATTAACCCAAAAGTCGCACCAAGCTTATAACGATGCTCAAACAGCATCGGATGAATGAGTGATAATCGTTTTGTCAGCTCTTTTACCTGCTGATTCTTACGTTGATAATATAAAAAAACAAGGGAATTGCAAAGTGCATGAAGATTCCCAGGGTTTTTGCTTAAAACCTCATCAAGAATCTTTGATGCATTTTCCACATCTCCTGAATAAAAATAGGCAAGTGCCAAATTATTATAGGCAGACCAAAATTCCGGATACTCACGAATGATTTCCTTTAAAAGGGTTACAGCTTCGTCCAATCGTCCTGTTTCAAGGTACTCGCGCGCTTGTTCCTGCATCACGATGAGTTCATCCTGCTGGTTTGTTGGATCATCAAAGTCAACGTCTTCAAGGCGCAATAAGTCAAGCAAGTCCTCGGCATCCTCCGCAAAGTCGCCATCGGGTTCACGCTCTAAATACCATTCTGCATGTTTTCCAGATTCTTGGAATAAGCCTAGATGTGCATAATTATTGGCCATAAAATAAAAGCACTCAGGCATATCGAAATTTGGATCATCCATTATTTTCGTAAGATATTGATTGGATAGAACATAGTCACCGATTTCCGTTAAAGCAACCGATAGTTGACATAAAAACATCGGCTCTTTCGGTTCAAGTTCAATTGCTCGCTTAAAATGTTTAATCGATTTATATATATCATGCTGGCGATACGCCTTTAATCCTTTTTTAAAATAATATTCTCCCGTCTGGATAAACGGAATTACCTTTGATGCATGCTGTCTTTCTTTTATGTTTTGTTTTTCCATCAGGGTCCTCCAAAATACATCTCTAAATAAAAATTATTTCCCAACGTAGTATAACACATAAAACCTGTTGCACATAGGGATGCTTGGTTGAAAGTAAATTATTTTCGAGAAATTATCCCTGGTATTTTGTGGGTATTGTGAATAATGTGGACAAGTTTTCCTTTTATGTGAATAAGTTAGCGTGGATACTGAGTTTAGACAACATATACAAAAAAAAACGAATGTGTTGTGGGTAATGTGGATATCGTGGATAAATGATTCGGATTCCAGGAAAATAAGGGATTATAAAAGGGTGCTCAATGTGGATAAGCACCCCAGTTATCATTATCTTCTTTTTTGTAAAACAGACAATACGTCATCAAGTGGAAGCTTTTGTTCACGAAGGAGGACGAGCAAGTGAAAAATGAGGTCTGCGGCTTCCCATTTTAATTCTTCGTGGTCTCGGTTTTTTGCTGCAATGATAACCTCCGAAGCTTCCTCGCCGACTTTTTTGAGGATTTTGTCAACCCCTTCAGTAAATAAGTATGTCGTATAGGCTCCCTCAGGCATTTCTGCCTCACGCTCTGCAATTACTTTTTCAAGTTCATTAAGGATTGCAAAGCGGTCAGATGTGGCTTCTTTTGCTTCGCCAATTATGGATTCACTAAAGCAAGAATAGCTGCCAGTGTGGCATGCAGGTCCTGCTGGCTCAACTAAAACAAGAATTGCATCTTTGTCACAATCATATTTTATATCGACAATTTTTTGTGTATTTCCAGAGGTTTCTCCCTTGTGCCAAAGCTCCTCGCGAGAGCGGCTATAAAACCACGTTTCACGTGTTTCAATGGATTTGCGGAAAGATTCTTCATTCATATACGCAAGCGTTAAAACCTCTTTGCTTACTGCATCCTGAACAATAGCTGGAGCAAGTCCCTTTTCGTCGAATTTTATGTCTGGTATGTTCATCGGACATTGACCCCTTTCTCTTTTAAAACGTTTTTAACCTCTTTAACAGATGTTTCTTTGTAGTGAAAAATGCTTGCGGCTAGCGCGGCGTCCGCCTTGCCTTCAGTGAAGGCTTCCACAAAATGCTGCGCATTTCCAGCACCGCCTGAAGCGATGACAGGAACGGTAACAGCCTCACTTACTCGTCTCGTTAATCCAAGATTGAAGCCATCCTTACTGCCATCATCGTCCATGCTCGTCAATAAAATCTCGCCAGCACCGCGTTTAATTGCTTCCTGTGCCCAAGCGACAACCTCCCAATCGGTTGCTTTGCGCCCACCATGTGTATATACTCGCCAGCTCTCCAATTCCTCATCATATTTCGCATCAATTGCAACAACGATGCATTGAGAGCCAAAGAAGTCTGCCCCTTCTTTGATGAGGTCAGGATTGGTAACGGCTGCCGTATTCAGTGAAACCTTGTCGGCACCGGCACGAAGGATTTTTTTCATATCCTCTAAAGAATTAATTCCGCCTCCAACTGTAAAAGGAATCGCAAGCTCTGCTGCGACTTGTTCGACAACCTCAACCATTGTTTTACGACCTTCATGAGATGCTGAAATATCTAAAAACACGAGTTCATCTGCACCCTCGGAATCGTAATATTTTGCGAGTTCAACAGGATCACCTGCATCACGAAGCCCGACAAACTGAATTCCTTTTACTACACGACCGTCCTTTACGTCCAAACATGGAATGATTCGTTTTGTGATCATCAGCCTTTCACCTCTTCCAGCGCCTCTTGGACAGTAAATTGATTGGTGTAAATCGCTTTTCCGACAATTGCCCCAGAAACCCCCTGGTCGGCAAGCTTGCTTAGTGCTTTTAAGTCCTTGATTGAACTGACTCCACCAGATGCAATTACTTGTTTTCCTGTGATAGTAGCAAGTGTCGCAACTGCGTCAATATTTGGACCACTCAGCATGCCATCGGTTGCGATATCTGTAAAAATAAACGTTTGCGCTCCCGCTTTTGCAAGCTCAACACCTAAATCAGTCGCTTTTACTGACGAAGTGTTTAACCATCCTTCCGTTGCCACATATCCATCTTTCGCATCAATGCCAATTGCGATTTTTTCTTTGTATTTTTTAAGCATGTCCTTTACGAAATCGGGATTTGAGATTGCGGCACTTCCCAAAATCACACGGTCAACACCATTTTCAATATAGTAGGCAACATCCTCTTCTGTTCGAATGCCACCGCCGATTTGAACTTTCGCAGAGAGCTTGTTTGCAACCTCAATCACGTAGTTGTCATTAACGCGTTTTCCTGCTTTTGCCCCATCTAAATCCACCATGTGGATCCACTCCGCTCCAGCGTCAGCAAATGCTTTTGCCATATCAAATGGAGAATCACCATACACTGTTTCCTTGTTATAATCCCCTTGAAGCAATCGAACGCATTTGCCGCCACGCATATCGATTGCAGGGTAAATTGTAAAAGTACTCATAATGTCACCTTCTTTTCTACGATTGCAGCGAAGTTTTGGAGTATTTTTAACCCTAAGTCGCTGCTTTTTTCGGGATGAAACTGGGTTCCAAATACATTCCCTTTCCCGACAACTGCTGGAACTTCAACATCATAGGAACTGCTGGCTAGCACATTCTTATTGTTCGTTGTCGCATAATAGGAGTGAACGAAATAGACATGTCCAGCCTCAATCTTTTGTAAGAGTGGGGAAGCATTTTTTAGTTCAAGGTCATTCCAACCCATATGTGGCACCTTATAGGTTTCGCCACTTGCGGTTACACCCGGGATTTTCGTGATCCTTCCTTTTAACAACCCAAGACCTTGGGTGAGTCCATTTTCTTCGCTTTCTTCAAACAATAGCTGCATTCCAAGACAAATTCCAAGGAGCGGTGTCCCTTTTGCGATGGATTCTTTTATAAAAGTGACTAACCCTTTTTCATGTAAAATACCCATCGCATCCTTGAAGGAACCAACACCAGGTAAAATCAGACCGTCTGCTTTCGCCAGTTCGTCCGGTAAGCTTGAAATGAAGTATACATGGTCCATCCTCTCAAGCGCCTTAGAAACGCTATATAAGTTCCCCATGCCATAATCGATTATGCCGATCATCTACAACATCCCTTTCGTTGATGGGACCCCCTTAACTCGCGGGTCGACTATCGTTGCCTCATCTAATGCACGACCTAATGCTTTAAAAATCGCCTCGATCATGTGGTGGGTGTTGTGACCGTAATGAACAATGACGTGGAGGTTGATTCTTGCCTCCAATGCAAGCTTCCATAAAAATTCATGCACAAGTTCCGTATCGAATGTACCAACACGGGAGCTTGGGAAATCCGCTTTTAATTCAAAATGCGGGCGATTTCCAAGGTCAATGACAACCTGTGCAAGTGCTTCATCCATTGGAACAAATGCATTTCCGTAGCGCTTGATTCCTTTTTTATCGCCAAGGGCTTCACGTAATGCCTGTCCTAAACAGATTCCGATGTCCTCTGTTGTGTGGTGATCGTCAATTTCAGTATCACCTTTAGCATCAACTGTGAGGTTAAATTGACCGTGCTTTGTAAAAAGGTCGAGCATGTGGGACATGAATGGAACACCCGTATCAAGATTCGAGATTCCTTCTCCATCTACTGAAAAATCTAGTTTTATATCTGTTTCATTTGTTTTACGTTCAACTTTTGCTTGTCTAGTCATGATTACACCTACCGTTATCCACAATTTTAATTACTGATAAAACCCTTGGTATTGCTAAGGTCCATTGATTTTTATCCACATAACCCACAACCAAAACTGGAGTTTTGTGAATTATTTTAATCGTTCCTCAATAGCTCTTGCATGTGCTTCCAAGCCTTCTAGTCTTGCAAAGGCGGCAATTTTCGGACCGTTTTCTTCGATTGCTTGTTTGGTGTAAGAGATAATACTTGATTTTTTCGTAAAATCATCCACACTTAGTGGGCTAGAGAATCTTGCTGTTCCATTTGTCGGAAGGACATGGTTTGGCCCGGCAAAGTAGTCACCGACAGGCTCTGAGCTATAACGACCGATAAAGATCGCACCAGCGTGCTTGATTTTTCCAACCTGTTCCATTGGATTCTTCGTCATGATCTCTAGATGCTCTGGTGCAAGCTCGTTTACCATTTTAATGGCTTCAGCTAGATCCGCTGTGACGTAAATGGCACCAAAATCGTTGATGGAAGCTCTAGCAATCGCTTCACGAGGTAGAACCGATAATTGTTTTTCAACTTCTTCAGAGACTGCTTCAGCCAGTTCCATAGATGTTGTTACGAGAATACTTGAGGCCCGCTCATCGTGCTCGGCTTGGGACAATAAATCCGCTGCAACCTCATTCGCAAGAGCTGTTTCATCTGCCAGCACAACGATTTCACTCGGTCCAGCGATCATATCGATATCGACGTTTCCGTAAACTTCACGCTTTGCAAGTGCAACAAAAATATTTCCAGGTCCGACAATTTTATCAACAGGCTTGATGGTTTTCGTTCCAAATGCTAATGCTCCAACTGCCTGTGCACCGCCAACCTTATAGATTTCCTTCACACCTAGGATATCAGCTGCGACTAATACACCCGCTGGGATCGTTCCATCCTTCCCAGGTGGTGATACCATCACAATTCGCTCGACACCTGCAACCTGTGCAGGTATGACATTCATTAGTACGGATGATGGATAGGCCGCTTTCCCGCCAGGCACATAGACACCAACTGCATCAAGTGGGGTGATTTTTTGACCAAGAATCGTACCATTATCCTTCATCGTCATCCAAGATTGCCTAACCTGCCGACGATGATAATCCCTGATATTTTCTGCTGCTTCTTTAATGATTGGTACAAGATTCTCATCTAATTTTTGATAGGCTTCCTTGATGTCTGACTCAGTGACTTTTAACTCATCCAGGAAAACCCCATCAAATTTTTCAGTATAGGTACGAAGGGCGTTATCCCCTTTTTTTTGAACTTCTGAAAGTATTTCTAAGACTGTTTTTCTCTGTTCCTCAGTCCCGCTATCAATTGTCCGCTTCAGTGATACGGTATTGGTTACACGTTCAATTCGCATGCTACGCTCGGTCCTTTCTAACTTAATCAAATACGCCTTGGCGTATTTGCGCCCAGATTTTTTCGTGCCTGCGCGAAAAACTTCCTTTGAAAATCTGTGGCATCCGCCGGAGGCTTAACTTTATTCAGCCCAATCTTGGGTAAGTACACTGCATTTTATAATACAATTTACATGGACCCGTAGATAAATGCTGAATAAAGTTATACGACTTTTGAAAGACGCTCCACAATTTCGTCGATTTGCTGATCCTTTAAGCGATAGCTCACAGGATTCACGATCAGGCGTGAGGTAATGTCCGCAATATGTTCAAGCTCAACTAACCCGTTTTCCTTTAAAGTTCGTCCTGTTGATACGATATCCACTATTCGGTCAGCCAATCCAATTAAAGGAGCAAGCTCGATGGAACCGTTCAATTTAATAATTTCCACTTGTTCGCCATTTTCGCGATAATAACTGGATGCAATGTTTGGGTATTTTGTAGCTATTTTCGTTACCGGACCCTTTACCTTAACATCCGGAAGCCCCGCAACAGCAAGATAACATTGGCTAATTTGCAAATCAAGCACTTCATATACGTCACGCTCTTCCTCAAGCATCACGTCTTTCCCGGCAATCCCAAGGTCTGCCACACCATGCTCCACATAAGTGGTCACATCCATTGGCTTTGCTAGCATGAATCGAAATGGCTCATCAGGAACATCAATAATCAATTTTCGAGAATCCTCAAATTCAGGCGGAAGTTTATAGCCTGCTTTTTGTAAAAGCTGTGCCGCTTCTTCAAATATTCGGCCCTTCGGCATCGCTATTGTTAGTTTGTCGTTCATTTAAGCATCCTCCTTCTTTGCAGTTCCTAAGAAAAAGGTCGTATCCGCAAATGCGTTTGTGCACGCATCAACATCCTTGATTCCGGCAATATCTTGTAGAATGACTCGCTCACCCTGATCCCGTTTACTCATTGCAAAACGGATGGCTTCTTCTCGTTGTTCCGCGCTAAAGATCACACAATGAATTTCAGGCTCATCCTGGGGTAGATCAAGTGCTTCAAGAAGACGGTCAATACGAATTCCAAAACCAGTTGCGGGTGCAGGACGATCAAATTTTTCAAATAAATGATCATAACGGCCACCATTTCCAACTAAAAAGCCAACATTCTCCGCGTAAATTTCGAAAAGAATGCCTGTGTAATAGCTCATATGGCTGACAAGATTGAAGTCAATTTTAATATGCTCCGTTACTCCGAATGCCTCTAACTTTTTCCACAGCATGTCAAGCTCTTCGGCTGCCTTTTTTCCTTCTTCACATTCGACTAGTTCTTTTGCTTTTGCAATTTTCGTTTCATTTCCTCTTAATTGTAAAAGCGAAAGCAAACGCTGTTTATCAATTGAAGAGAGCGGCAGTTTTTTTACATGCTCTCTGTAGCCTACATAATTTTTTTCATATAAATAGCGTTGAAGGACATCGGCTCTTGCATCATTTCCGACAATCTCCATAAACAATGCCTTTACATAGCCAATATGGCCAATCGGCACGGTAAAATTGGTAAGTCCCGCTTGCTTAAGTGCTGCAATCATCAGGGAAATAACCTCTGCATCTGCACTTGTCGAGTTATCGTCAATAAATTCAATTCCAATTTGCTCGAATTCTGCAGGTCTTCCACCCTCATGCTGCTGCGCCCGGAACACATTTGCCGAGTATGCAATACGTAGTGGATATTCCCCTTTATATAAACGGGACGCTGCGACTCGGGCAATAGGAGCTGTCATATCAGGACGAAGGACGAGTGTATGTCCCTGTGAATCCAATAATTTAAATAGTTGACGGTCGAGGATTGCCGACGCCTCACCGATTGTTTCATAGTATTCAAGCGTTGGCGTTTCAATAAATTGATAGCCCCAGCTTTCAATTTGAGAAGACATGGCATCGCGGATTTTCTTTTTCGCTTCATATAAAGCAGGTAATGTGTCCCTCATCCCTAAAGGTTTTTCAAACATAAACATGATTTTCGTCACCACCAAAGTTTTTATATCTATATTTTCTCATACTTTTCACAAAATTTCATTTTACTTTAGTTCGCTAATATACTACCGAGATAAAGTATATATTACACCTATCCAAAACATCCGTCAACGGAAAAGTCAGAATTTAGTTAGTTTAGGTTGAGTGGGGACAATGTGGATTTTGTGGATAAAAAAATAACGTTGTGGATACTGTGGGTGTTGTTGATAACTCCATAATAAGATTGTGGATTGTGTGAATAATGTGGATAATCCGACGAAAAGTTGTAAGCAAGGGAGGAAGAAGAGAGGTAAAAGATGGAATGGTACAAAATGGAGGATTGGCGCAGGAGGAAACAAGGAATAACCATAAAGTGAAACTAATGTTCTGAAGTTATTTGAAGGCTCAAAAAATTGACGTGTAAATCAGTCGCTTGTTATTATAAGGAAAAAGTACATAGTGTGCGGTGGGATATTTTTCGTGTCCTAATGACCATGCAGAAAGGCGAGTACAACATGAATAAACCTACAGGGACGAAACGTTTGCAACTTGCATTACTTTTAGGCTCACTCGGACTCCTAGGACCATTCACGATTGATATGTATTTACCATCATTTCCTACGATTGTGGAGGATTATGAAACGACTGCATCACTAGTCCAAATCAGTTTAACGACATGCTTGCTAGGACTAGGATTAGGGCAATTATTTATTGGTCCAATGAGTGATGTACTAGGTCGACGAAAGCCATTGCTTATTTTTCTTATCATGTATTTGATTGCTTCCATCATTTGCGCTTTTGCCCCATCTATTTATCTATTTATTGTAGGTCGCTTTCTACAAGGATTTGCAGCAGCGGGTGGCCTTGTTATTTCTAGAGCTATTGTTCGGGATATCTATAGTGGAAGGGAATTAACCAAATTTTTCTCATTATTAATGTTGGTTGGTAACCTTGGCCCTATTGTCGCGCCAATTGTTGGTGGCGGTGTACTTACATTTACTGACTGGAACGGTGTTTTTATTGTATTAGCAGTTGTGGGCTTGGTGTTGTTTCTAACCATTACCTTTAATCTTGAAGAATCTTTGCCGGTGGAAAAACGCGTACCAAGTAATTTAGCACAAATATTAAAGAATTTTGGTTCACTCTTCAAAAACCGAGAGTTTCTCGGTTATGCACTTACACAAGGCTTTATCATTGCGGGAATATTTGCTTATGTATCTGGTATTCCTTTTGTTTATCAGAATATTTATGGGGTGTCCCCTCAAATATTTAGTTTGTTATTTGGGGTAAATGGTCTGGCTTTAATTATTGGAACACAGTCAGTTGGCCGTTTATCAGATATCATCCCAGAGAAAACTTTCTTGAAACTCGGTTTATTTCTATCTACTACAGCGGGTGCTTGTTTACTAGCAGCTCTTTTGTTAAAAGCATCACTTCTAGCAGTTGCGATTCCGATTTTCTTTTTAGTGTGTTCTATTGGTATTATTTCAACAACTTCCTTCGCGTTAGCCATTGAGGCTCAAGGACATATTGCCGGAAGTGCATCCGCATTATTAGGTTTACTACCATTTGTTCTTGGTTCATTAACTTCTCCGCTTGTTGGGCTGGCGGGAGAATATTCAGCCATTCCTATGGGGGTTGTAATTTTATCGACAAGCTTACTAGCTCTACTTTCCTATTTTTCGCTAGTTCGAAGAGCATCTTTACGTGTACAGACTGCAAAGAAATACTCTGGTTGATTAATCTTCCTTCACGATTAGAAAAATAAATGACATTTTAATAAAATACACAACCAAACTTTTATCCCGCATTAACGGGCAGTAAAACCCCACAGATTGAAGTTTCACTTTATCAGAGTACAAAAAAGCTTATGTCGTATAGATTTTACTATAAGACATAAGCTTTTTTATATGATTAAGATTATAGAATAAATGTAAAATGAATCAATTTTTGATAAAAAACAATTCACTAAACTAAATACGTTAAGAACTAGGTTACTTCGTTCATTTGGTTTTACACAAAGCATCCAATATTTTGGGTTATAACTTGAAAGAGACGAATTTTGATTCTGTCATTTCTTCAACTGAATATTTTATGCCTTCTTTTCCAATACCGCTATTTTTCACACCGCCATATGGCATATTATCTACACGGAAAGAAGGTATATCATTAATGATTACCCCGCCAACCTCTAACCGTTCTACCGCATCAAAGGCTTTTTGGAGATTCGTTGTATAAACTCCAGCTTGTAAACCATATTCTGAATCATTCACTAAATGTATCGCTTCGTCCCATGTTTTATATGGATTTACTACAACGATTGGACCAAATACTTCATTACATGAGATCGATAAGTTTTTACCGCCGTTTACGATAATGGTTGGCTCAAATGCACTTCCTACTCGCTTTCCGCCGTAGGCTACTGTTGCTCCGCTGTTTTCAGCTTCTTTTATCCAACTTTCAATCCGATCTGTTTCACCTGGATTAATTAAAGCAGAAATATCTGTATCATCTGATTTTGGATCGCCAATTACCAAATTATTTGCGTGTGTCGTCATTTTTGCAATAAATGCATCAAATAGATTCTCATTCACAAAGATTCTTTGGACAGAGATACATACTTGACCAGAAAAATTAAATGAACCTTCCACACAACGTGCTGCAACTGCATCCAAATCTTCAGCATCTTCAACAATAACACCTGCGTTGGATCCCAATTCTAAGGTTACACGTTTTAACCCTGCCTTTTCTTTAATACCTAATCCCACTGGCACACTTCCCGTAAAAGTAACCATTTTGATACGAGGATCGGTAACTAGTAAATCACCGATTACTCCTCCTCTACCCGTGACCACGTTTAATGCACCCGCTGGGAGCCCTGCTTCTTCAAAAATTTTAGCCGTCATAAAACCACTTAAGGGAGTCTGAGATGCAGGTTTAAGAACGACTGTGTTTCCCGCTGCAAATGCAGGTCCTAATTTATGCGCTGTTAAATTAAATGGAAAATTAAATGGAGTAATCGCTGCAATAACGCCCAGAGGCTCTTTCTTTACATAGCCAAAGCGATTCTTGCCTCCTTTTGCTGCATCTAATGGTACTGTTTCACCGTGTAAACGTTTCGCTTCCTCTGCTGCAAATTTATAGGTCTCAATTGTCCGTGCTATTTCCGCTCTTGCAGCCTTTAAAGGTTTGGCATTTTCAGTTGCTAAAATCAATGCACATTCTTCTTTTCTTTCTGATATTATTTGAGATACCTTCTCCAAAATTTCAGATCGTTCGGCAGCACTTAAGCTTTTCATCATTTTAGTTGCCTTTTGTGCACTTTTAATTGCCTGCTCAACATGATTTTTATTTGCTAAAGGAATTTGGGCAACTGGCTCTTGATTATAAGGGGAACGTAATTCTTGATATTCTTCTGCTTCAACCCACTGACCATCAATGTATAATTTATGTTTCTCCACTTTCTATTCCTCCCACTGTGTTTGTAAATCACCTATAAACATAAAATCATAAAGACTATGACTATCCCGTACTATTCCGACCATTCCTAACACCTTTGTAATAATGGTATATTTTCAATCGTAGTTACAACCCTACGACTTGCATTCCTATTATTTTTGAAAGCGAGCAATTCAGAAACGATGCTAAGCGCGATTTCTTCTGGTGACTGTGCCCCGATGTCGAGACCTATTGGTGAATGGACTTTACTTGCCGTAAATATGTTCATTTCGGAATCCTTTAACTCACCCATGATCTTATAAATTCGTCTGTGCGCACCTAATATGCCAATGTACTGAACATTTTCCTTGTATAATCCCCGTAAGATACTTACGTCGACTTCGAAATTATGGGTCATAATAATGACAAATGTATTCTTCTTTATTTTCACAGATTCATAACCGTTTCTGGTGGTAAGTATGACTTCATTTGCTTCAGGAAAATGAATGGATGTCGCATATTGCGGGCGATGGTCAACGATTGTTGTTTTCCAATTTATATTGGATAATTGTTTGACAACAGGTACTACATCGGGTCCTGCTCCGAAAATCGTAACATGTGGCCGGGGTTCTACTTTTTCGATAAAACTGAGCGTTTGAGTCCCATTAATTGTGATTTCGCAAAGCATTGATTTTTTCAGTTGAACTTCATCTAATGGAGGTAAAATCTTCATCATTCCTACGGGACAATGACTTTCATTAGAGGATTGAATCACTGTCGCAATTTGGTAACTTTCCTCGGTTTGGTCACTTTGTTTCATGAAGTTATACATCTCTTCTGCATCCTTAAGGTGGTGTATAGGATCAAATGGCTGCAGAAAAATCTCTACCGCGCCGTCACACCCTAGCCCCATTCCCCATAGGAGATCAAATTCTGAGCGAAAATCATAATATAATGTTTCAGAATGATAGTTTTCAATTATGCCAGATACTCTTTCGATTAAATCGCTTTCTACACACCCACCACTTACAAGTCCTTCAATTTGACCATCAACCATAATTAAACAACGTGTTCCAACCGGTTGATACGTGGAGCCTTCCGTTTTGATAATAGTGGCAATAACTGCAGTTTTCTTTTCGGCTAAACATTTTTCTAATCCTAGAATCAAATTTCGCATAAAATGCCACCTCCGAAACCAATAAAGTTATCATTAAAATAAATTGGTCCATCTATGGACAAACGTCTAAAATGGACCAATTTTCTAATTTCCCTTATTCTTCACTTGCTGCAATCGTATTTATTAAAGTACCAATACCTTCAACCTCTAATTCAACTCGATCTCCAGGGTATAAATATTGCCCGCGTTCATGACCAGAGCCCCATCCAATCGTTCCAGTTCCCAACACTTCCCCAGATTGCAGGTATTCTTCCCATGAAGCATGGGCAATTAAATCCTCAAACTTCCAATGAATACTGCCTGAATTGTCATCACACCATACTTCATCATTTACTTTTGCTTTCATTGCTAAATTATAAACATCTTTAATTTCATCCATTGTTACAATCCACGGTCCTAATGTATGACCTTTTGTAAAGTCCTTTGCCTTTGCAGGCCCTAACCCAATAGCAAGTTCTTTAGATTGAATTTGTCTTGCACTAAAATCGTTATAGATTGTTAAGCCAAACACATGGTTCATTGCATTTTCACGTTGAATATTTTTACCGCCACGTCCAACAATAATTCCGAGTTCAAATTCAAAATCCATTTCTGTTGCATGTGATGGCATTGGAATTTCATCGCCGTGGGTAGATAAACTGCTTGGATTACCTTTATAATAGGCCGGCATTTCATACCATTCTGGTGGAATTTCACGACCTAATCTTGGATAGATATTTTTTAAATGCGTTTCAAAAGCCATGAAATCTCTAAGCATCGGTGGATTCATGACCGGTGGAAGAAGTTTAATTTCATCAAGTGGAAGAATAATTCGTTCTCCTTCTGGTCCCACCTCATCACCACGTTCGATTGCCCTAGAAAGAGCTGTTTGAGCTGCATCCATACCTGCTTCATCATTTTCAATAAATGCAACCATTTCATTTGGCAAAAGTGCAGAGCTTATTCTTAATGCGGCATTATTGGGTAATCCTTTTGCTAGTAAATACAATCGATATGCTCCAGTTAAGTCAACTGCTAGAGAACCATCAACTGCCCCAATTCTTACTTTCGGACCTTCGACTGTCGGAATCTGATATGAGATTAGCTTCATGTAATCACCTCCTAATTAATATCTACTCTACTAAGTTATAAACCTCACGTTCACGCTTTTCTAATAGTGGGATAATCTTTCCTTCAATAATTTCTTGGAAATGTGGTGTTTCCCGATGTCCTTCTAATGCAGCTTGATCAACATATTGCTCATATAATAAGAATAGATCCGGATTATCTTGAGAACGATTTGCATAATATACAGGACAACCTTTTTCATATTCTTCAACTAGTGGTTTCATGTCATTAAGATACTGTTGTACTTCGTCCCCTTTACCTGGTTTACAATGATATTTTGCTACTAATACGATCATTTTAATTCCTCCTAAATAGTTTGATAGATATTTGTTGTTTTTATGAAATCACGATAATGAATTGTACAAGAGCCGTCAGATTCATAGATCATATCAATCGATTCACAGTATTCTGGCTCCCCAAGATCCTTCTTTAGCAAATAAGTGTTTAAAAACGCTCGTAATACAGGTGAATGTGTAACACAAATAAATCGGCGGGTTTCTTCACCAGGTAAAGTCTCCAGGCTTTCAGCAAATTTCATCAATCGGCGAGCAACAGTTAATGTATTTTCTCCTGGTGGGTTATCAAGGCCTAGCCAGTATCCTATCCGGTCTGGACTTTCCCAAAACTGAGGCCAAAAGGGAACTTTTTTTACATGATTAACATGTAATCCAACCGATTTGGTTTGTTCCGCTAACGCTTCAGGAGTTGAAACCATTTCTACCCGTAACCCTCCCAAATAGATGTCCGGGTTCCGTATGGCATCTTCTACCATAGGTTCTGATAAAACAACATCCTCAAATTCACGTTCCTGAAGCTTAACAAGAATTCCATGACGTAGCATTTCAGCTGTTTGACGTGTTCGATTCGTTGAGGCATAAAGAAATGTTACCTTCTCACGATTCATTATTTTTTCACCTAATGAAGCTCCTATTTTTCGAGCAAATTTAGCTCCATCCTCGGTAATTGCAACATCGCCTTGATGAGAAGCAACTTCCCCGTGTCTGACAAAATGAACATAGAGTGTCATTCTAAATCACCTCTGTCTCTAATCGCCCTCCAAACTCTTTCAGGGGTTAGTGGGAGCTGATTTATAGATATCCCAATTGCTTGCGCAACTGCATTTCCGACAGCTGCCGGCACCCCCATTAAGCCGCCCTCGCCAACACCCTTCGCCCCAAATGGACCTGGACCATCCCCGTTTTCTATAACATGGGAACGGAAATCATCCGGAAGGTCATTGAAAAGAGGTACACGATATTGAACCAATGATGGATTGCTTAGTACTCCATCCTCGAAGATCATCTGTTCATATAGTGCAGCTCCAATCCCTTGCATTGATGAACCAATATCTTGTCCTTCAACCTGCTGGAGATTTATTGCCTTACCTGCATCAACCGCTGTTAATAGTTTTATAATTTTCACACGTCCTGTTGCAGGATCTACTTCCACTTCCGTAGCAACCCAACAAGGCTCCCAAAATGGTGTTGATCCACCTAGAGGTGCTTTCGTAGGTGTTAAAAGAAATTGACCCACTTCGCAAATTTCAATTCCATATTGTTGTTTCGTCTGCATGAGTACTTCTGAAATTGCTAATTGCTGCTCTCGTGCATTTATCATTCCATTTTCAATGGTAATTTCATCAACCGAAACATGTAACAACACGGCTGCGCGTTTCACCAATTTCTCTTTGATTTTTTTTGCCGCATCCTGCACTGCACTTCCCATTGCAACCGTAGACCGGCTCGCTGTTGTGGTAGAGTCAAATGGAACCATTGCCGTATCAGGGTGTGTGACAAAAACATGGTTTAGAGAAATATGTAATTCTTCCGCGGCAATTTGTGCCATGACGCTTAAAGAACCTTGCCCCATTTCAGCCGTTCCCATTAAAATTGAAACACTCCCATCTCCATGCAATCTTGCAATTGCGGTAGATTCAGACGGAGCTTGACTAGGTTTAAAGGAAACAGCAACACCTCTTCCCCTCCAAGGTTTTAGCGGGTGTTTCCAACCAAGTTCATTTGTTAAATCCTTTAAAACAAGAGCCAGATCCGAATCCATAGGAGTATCACCATCTGCATATAGCTCTCCACGTTCTAACAAATTTTTCAAACGGAATTCAACTGGGTCCATATTAATTGTTTTCGCAATTTCATCAGTGTGTTGTTCATAAGCCCATGTTGCCTGTGGCACCCCAAACCCCCGATATGCACCGCTTGGTGGTGTATTTGAATAGATCGCCCGAGAGTGAATTTCCAAATTGGGTATACGATACGGGCCTGCTGAAACATATCCGCCTTTTTGAGCAACACGAGGTCCACAATCCGCATAAGCACCGATTTGATAATCTATATTCACCGACCTTGCAACAATCGCTCCGTCTTTCGTTACACCGCTTTTAATTTTAACTCTAGCGCCTGCTCTACGTATTGTCCTAGCTGTTTCTTGCATCGATAAGGCAACTCTTACCGGCCTGCCAGCCTTCTTGGCTAGTACAGCTGCTAAAGGCTCAATTTTAGTAAAGGCTTTAGCTCCAAATGAACCACCCATTGGGATTGAAATGACACGAACCTTTGCTTGCGGCAAACCAAAAATCAAGGCTAGGTCCTGTCTCACTACCGCGGCTGTTTGGGTTCCAGTCCATACTGTAATCCCAGATTCATCATATTGCGCAACAGTATGAATGGGTTCAAGCGGGAAGTGATGTATGATTGGTACATGGTATTCGTTATCAATGACATAATCAGCAGCCTCGAATGCAGCAGAAACGTCCCCTCGGTCATAATCAAACTTATAAGCAATATTTGATGAATTGCTCGGATCAGTGTTTGTGATAACTTTACTATAGTGACCACCTTTTAATGTTTCTGTTTGAACCTTAGGTGCATCCGGATCTAAAGCAGTCTCAATAGTATCAATTACCGGGAGTGGTTTATAGGAAACGTCTATTAAACTAGCAGCCATATAAGCTGACTTTTTATCAATTGCTACCACAGCCGCCACTGGCTCGCCTTCGTAGCGCACTCGATCAATGGCAAGTACAGGTTGGTCCCGAAAAACAGGTCCATAATAAGGATCTAACTCTTTTAAATCATCTTGGGTTAGCACACAAATAACACCAGGCACATCCATCGCATCTGTGATATCAATTGATTCTATTTCTGCATGTGCAAACGGGCTCCTGACAATAGATGATTCAAGCATTCCATCAACACGTATATCACTTGGAAAAGGGAGCTTTGCTGTCACCCTTGCACGATAATCCTTCCGTGGAATCCTTCGACCCGTACCTGATACAGCATTCGGAACCCCAGATTTAATCATAAATCTTTACTCCTTCCTGCTGTTGCTTGGCTGCTGCATGTTGGACTGCCTCGACAATTGTAGAATAACCTGTACATCTACATATATTTCCATGTAGATAGTGCTTAATTTCTTCCTCAGAAGGGTTTGGATTTTCCTTTAGTAATGAAAGGGAGGATAGCATCATTCCAGATGTACAAAATCCACATTGAAGTGCACCCTTATCTATAAATGCTTGTTGGATGACGTGAAGGTTTTCACCATCTGCTAATCCTTCGGTTGTTAAAATTTCTTTTCCGTCCATTTCGATTGCTAATGTCGTACATGAACTAAATGGTTGACCATCCATTAAAACGGTACAAGCCCCGCATACTTGCATATCACAAGCTAATTTAATGCTGATTAACCCTTTATCCCTTAGTACATCGATTAATAAGTCGGATGCATTTACATCAATATTTATCTGCTCTTCATTAACACTGCTCGTTATATTGTGCTTTTTCATGAGTCTATCCCTCCTTTCCTTTGATAAAGGCTTCCTGTACAGCCTCTCTTAATAGTGAGGCAACTACATGTGTTTTATATTCAGCACTTCCATCAATGTCATCAACCGCATCCATTTCTGGAGTTATCCCTTCTACCCACCAATCGATTTCCTTTTCAACTACTTCAATGCTTTTTCCTGCTAATAAAGCTTCCATCGTAGTTAAGTGGGTAGGGATTGGGTTCGTAGCCGCGACAACGATTTTTGAATCAATAATTACATCCAGATTCGGATCTAAACGCAAGATGGCTGCAGTACCTGCCATTGGAAACTCAACAATTGAAAATTTACGATAGGACGATCCAGTATGTTCACTTAAAAAAGGAATCTCAATGGAAGTAATCATTTCGCCTTCCTCTAGCGCAGTTTCAAACGGTCCCAACCAAAAATCACTCATTGGTATTTTTCTAGTGCCTCTTGCTGAAATTGTATTTATTTCACCCTCAGCTGCGACTAAGTATGCACCAGGGTCTGATCTTGGTTCTGCGAACGCAAGGTTTCCACCAATCGTTCCAGCAGTTCGAATTCGGATATTTCCTATATTATTCTCTAATTGTGCCAAAGTAGGTTGATATTTTTGGACAATTGGCGAGTTTGCAATTTCGGCATGTGTTGATAATGCGCCGATTTTTAATCTCTTATTCTCTTCATCTATTTCAATGAAATTTAGTTCAAACAATGAACGTAAACTTATTAAATTTTCGTATTCAAGCATTCCTTCTTTTAAAACCTGTAATAATTCTGTACCTCCAGCATAAAATGCAGCTTCTTCTCCTAATTTAGCCTTTATTTCGACTGCATCATCGATACTTTTTGCTTTAATTAGGCTAAAGGGCTGAAGCATTTTGTTGGCCTCCCTCGAGTACAGCGGTTAGATTTTTCGCAAAATCCTCAACCTTTTCAGTAAACTTGCGATTGACCAATCCCTGGCCAAGTGTTGCAAGCTTTCCTTTCATCTGTAAATCCACTTTTAAGCTAAGCTCAGAGCCTTCCGAGCCATTTTCATTAACCTCAACAAACATTTCTAATTGAACATGTGTTTTTGTGATTTTATCTTGACCCCATGCTTTAATTTTCATTAATGGGAGTTCTGCTTCTTCTAATGATAATTCCATAGGAAAAGAAACTTTAAATGGTCCGACTCTATCAGTTGCCAATGCACTGTAATGTTTATTGATTTCGATAACCTTCATATTCTCAACACCAGGAATGCATTCAGCAACACGTTCGATAGTAGTTACCCAATCCCATACAACATCTCGTTCTGCGGTTAATTGAATAGAGTGTTCAATTTTCATCGTTCTTCCTCCCATTTAATACTTCAAACTTACTATTCTTCGATAATGGCAACGGCACGGACGGCTGCTCCTGTTGCACCTTGCCATTTGATTGGCAGAACAGATAATAAGAATCCATGTGACTTGGGGATGTCTTCAAAGTTCATCATATTTTCAAGATGGTAATATTCATGTGTTAGCATAACTTTATGTGCTTCCCAAAAAAGCTTCTTTTCAAACATCGACCATACAGGCGGATCAAATGTAGGAGCATCACACCCCATAACTTTAACTCCTTTTTCGATTAAATAAATCGTTGCTTCGGAACTCATACCCGCGAAATCGCGATGGTAGCGTTCTTCCTGGTTGTAAGCACCTGCGCCAGTCCAAATCAGAACAATGTCTCTTTCTTTAATTTCATAGTCAATTTCTTTCTCCGCTTGCTTAATATCCTCAACAGTGATTAAACTCCCCGGCTCTTTATGACGAAAATCTAATCGAACTCCGTCCCCAAAGCAATACTCAACTGGTATACCTTCAGCCCCAGGGCCATCGGCTCTCATATGGCGAAGTGAATCCATATGTGTACCAATATGGTCTCCTTGAACAATTACGCAGTGGGCTGTTAACCATTCTTCTCCATACTTGGTAGCACCAATATTATTCGCAAATTCAGCATGACTTTCGACTTGGGCAATAATTGGTTTAGCGACTCTAGGGAACGTTTGCATATCTGGACCGATCGTTAAACTTAAATCTATAATTTGACGTGACATCTAAAATGCGCCTCCCTTGTTAATTTTTTAATATACCATTATACTTATTAGTCGGGAGCACTGGTGTGTGGTGAAACAGATACTGAGTCGCGGCAACGACCCAGCATCTTTAAAAAGTTACTCGAGAATTGTAACCACACCACTGCTTCCGTCTACACGGATTCTTTGACCTGATTTAATTTTGGTCGTTCCATCCAGTGTACTTGTAACCGCTGGAACTCCATATTCTCTTGCAATCACTGCCGGGTGAGAAAGAATTCCGCCAGAATCAGTTACTAGACCGGAAATTTTACTGAATAATAATGTCCATGCAGGATTCGTCATTCTGCATACTAGAATTTCCCCTTGTTGAAGCTTTTCAAAATCGTCTGGACTACTAATATAACGTGCTACCCCTTCTACCACCCCGCTTGAAGCAGCTAGACCTTTCACTTCATCAGTTTCCTGATCTTTTGTTTTTGATAGTTCAAATCGTTCCGGATATCCCCAAACTCCCGCATAAACTTGTTCATTTAAAGACCAATGATCAGCTGTTCCGACCCAATCACGAGGACTAACTGCTTGTGCCTCATCCTGTTCCTGTCTGCGCTGTGCCACAAGTGCTTTTGCATCAAACGCATCAGGTACCGCTGCTAAATGGCGAATTTCGTCATACACAAGATAGAAGATATCTTCTGAATCATCGAGATCCCCACGGTTTACAAATTTCTTACCGATTTCCTTAATTGCGATTCTCATACGAGCATATGTGCCTTGGTCGATGTAAAAATGGTGGTCCGGTGTTAATGGGTTCATTGCTAACGCTAATTCAAGTGCGTCATTGAACTTCTTAAGGTCATCCTCATTTTGAATACGGGTTCGTAATTCATTAATTGCTAACTCCTGCTCTACTGCTACCTTCTTATTATCTTGGTAATAGTCGTAATCTGAATCTATATAATTACGCAATGTTTCATAAATCGGGGCAGGGTTTTCTTTCCAAAGTTCATAAATATATTCATGAGTAAAGATCGCCTTGTATCCATACTCATCTTTATATCTATTAATTTCATCCAAGATGGCCTGTCCTTTATCTGATTTCACTAATTCAGCTTGGATATTTTCAATCGTATCTTGCTCTGAAAATATAGCTTTCAGCTCTGAATCAGCTTTAACTTTTTCCTTAATATCATATAATTCTTTTGATGATTCCCAATTTTTATCTTTAATAGATACGAGAACCTTCCCAACAAACTGACCAGCATCTTCGCCGGCAACCTCAACCGCAATGTCAGAGAATTGTTGGTGTGCAGCAAATTGTGCCAAATTTAAAATCCAATGAATTCGGAAATGTCTTTCCTGGATGTCAATCGCATCTTCAAATAGGACCATCATTTCAGGAATACTAGAATTTTCATAAGGAAAATGATCTAAGTATTCTAGATTCTTCTTAATCTCTGGAAGATACCGATCTTCCCACCAGCCTATGAAACGAGTTGCATAGATTGGAAGCATCATTCCGAAATATGGGCCTAATCTTTCTTCTTCCTCAGGATCCCTTCGTTTCACAGATGTATATAGGTAACCGTTTACATTTGATGCGTTCCACTCCTTCCCGAATGGTACACCGAAACGACGGAACATGTACTCACATGTCTCACCCCACCAGCCACCGATGTCAAAATATAATGGAGATACTGGGCGAGGAACGTGGAGATCATCGAACCACCAAAATTCATCTTTGTCACTTTCGTTTTTCCATTTAATCGGAAAATTTTCATTTCCCAAAAATTGACCCAAAATTTCCCTTGAATTCACTCGTACTGCCATTCAGATTCCCCCTAAAATAAGTAAAATTATATGCAAACGGCCTAATGGCCAAAATGCCGGGTTTAAGAAATAGTAGAGGTTAGCTCAACTATATGTTGGCGAATAACTTTAACGGCTATATCCGGGTCTCCCAAGATGATAGAATCTAAAACTTCATTATGTCTTTCCGCCAATTCCACTAACTCTTTTTTCACAACATGAGTTGTAATTGTTGTCCACGTACTTGGGTGAATATCCTCCCACATGGCTAATAAAAACTCATTTCCTGATAATTCCATAATTTTACGATGAAATTCAACATTAAACCCCGTTGATTTAGGCTCATCACCAGCTTTAGCTGCATTTACCATTTCATTAATAATCTCTTTTAACTGGGTAATATCGTTCTCTGTAACCCTTGCTATTGCCAATCGAATGGCAGTTTCCTCTAAAGAGGCTCGAACAATGGAACGCTCAGTTATTTCTTTTTCAGATAGTTCCTTTACAAAAGAACCCCGATACGGCTCTGAATGAAGTACCCCCGTTTTTTCAAGTTCCCGTAATGCTTCGCGAACTGGTCCTTGGCTAATCCCCAATGTCTTCGCAATTTGCGTTTCAATAATACGGTCACCCGGTTTTAAGTTTCCATTTATAATCGCTTCTAATATAAAGTTTTTCACATGGTCCCTTAAAACCGTTTTTTTTAGCGGGGACTCTTTAGTTGCTTCAAGCCATTCCATTTAAAACACTTCCTTTAAATTGTTGTAATCGGGCGACTTTGAAGGAGATAAACCTTCCCTAATTTAATTGCCCATTCCACATCTTGGGGAGACCCAAAAAAGTCTTCAAGATTTGATGCTACCTTGTTCAATCGATTTAATTCATTATTATTTAAAACTTGCGCACGAACCTTGTAAGGCGGCACAGGTTTTTGTTTAACTTCATTTTCACTACGAACAATCATAAAGGTTTTGGGTAATACGTTTGCCATCAACAGTCTGTTTGTATGCTTCTCGACCGTATACTGGTCAGGTGTTACCTCCCCAGATACTAGGGCTTCTCCTAATCCCCAACAAGCTTCGATAATAACTTCATCGCCCTTTGTTACCGGATTAATGGTAAACATAACACCTGCTTTGTCGGCATCGACTAATTTTTGAATAACTACCGCACTTGCAACCTCATCATGCTTAATATTATGGCGAACTCGGTAAGAAATCGCCCGATCTGTAAAGCAAGAAGCCCAGCAACATTTTACACGGTGTAACACTTTCTCTGCATGAACAACTCCCAAATACGTTTCCTGTTGACCGGCGAAGCTTGCTTCCGGCAAATCTTCTGCAGTTGCACTTGAACGAACTGCAACCGGTCCATGATCTGGACATAGTCTTTCATAGGATGAAACAATTTCTAACTCTAATGATGCAGGTATCTTTAATGATTCGATTGCTGAACGAATCACTGATGATGCTTTTTTGGCAGCGTCTTCATTCTGTAAGTTTAAATTTTTCAATTCATTTTCAATGAGCTTGTCTACTCCTGTTTCTGCCAGTGCAGTTAAATAAGCCTCAGTTGATACGACAAACCCTTCCGGAATTGGTAACTCTGCCCGAGCCATTTTTGATAAACTAGCTCCTTTTCCTCCGGTAAGTTGCAGATCTTCTCCTCTGGGATCATTAAACCAAATAATCATCTTCAAACCTCCTACAGCTAAAGTCAGATATCAGAACCCAAACAAATTAAAAATAATAAATAATCGATTATTTTTAATTTAAAAAAATATAAACTTTAAAACATTCATATTTATCTAACAATTCATATTATAGACGCTTACATTTCGTTTGTAAATAAAAATTTATAATAAATAATCGATTATTTACTTTTTTTATAAATCCTTTACCCTATTTCCGCAATTCTTAAGATATTGTTCAGCATGCTCATAATCCTCTGGCTTATCAATATCAAGATTCCATTCCTTCAATTTAAAGTCAATGACTGCTACAATTTCAGAATTTGATTTGATTATTTTTCGTGCCCCCTGGTCCCCTTCTATCTTGGTAAGATCATTAAAAACGGATGAATCAAAAAGCACAGGATGACCTATTTCCCCCTGATAACTTGGACGGACAATTCTAATTCCTTTAGCATATTGCATTTCGTAAGTTTCATAGACTTTTCTTAATACATCTATAGGAATAAAAGGTTGATCAGCTAAAAATACCATTACTGCTTTTGGTCTTGGCTTTTTAATCTTAAGTGCCATTATCCCCTCCCTCAACGAGGTTGACATGCCTTTCTGATAATTTTTGTTTTCAATATATGTCACTTTTAAGTTGGAAACGATCTTGTTTATCTCATTTGTTTTTTCATTTCCGACTATGATAATGGGTTTCAAATTTAATTCCAGTGCCAATTCAACTGAATAAAGGAAAAGCGGTTTGTTACCCAAATGAACAAGCTGTTTCACCTGGCCGAATCTACTTGATTGACCTGCCGCTAAAATGATTGCTCCAATATTTTGCAAGAAAAGTTCCCCCTTTTATTTTACATCGTTGTAATTGACCTTGTATTGATTAGAAATCGTTGAATTTACTATTTCAAGACAATTTAATTGTTGACCAAACACACATCCTCCATCAATTCCTATTTTATTTTCGGAAAACCAAATCTCATTGGACTGATGAATTTCATATGTTCTGGTGTGGCCAAATACAACCTTTTTATTAAAATGATGCTCGCTATTTATAAACGATTTTCTGATGTTTACTAGATCCAGTGGAGATTGATTTTCCAATTTTTTAATTTTGGGATTAATACCAGCGTGCACAAAAATAAAATGTTCTTCTTCGTGATAAAGAGGCATTTCTTTTAAGAATTCAATGTGATGACTATATTTGTCTATTAAGATGTCTAATACATGGTCAATCGATTCCTTCTTAACATTTGGATAGTAGCTTTCCAGAGTCTCAAGCCCGCCGTATTTCAAAAATCGGTCATATAATTCTGATTTTCTTGTCATGATTAAATCTAGAAGTCGTTGGTCATGATTCCCTCTTAATGCAATTACATTTCCCTTTTCAACCAAGTCCAATACTTTTTCTATTACCCCCTTACTGCTTGGACCGCGGTCTACATAGTCGCCAAGTAAAATAAGTTTGTCCGCTTGTGGTCGATAATTTGCTTTTTTTAATAATGCATTAAAGTGGGGTAAACAACCATGAATATCACTAATTACCAGCAACCTTGTCAATTGTTGAGCCTCCCAGTCTATGGTCATTTTTCTTTCCTTGTATTTTAACATATTAACCCAGAGGACGATTTAATAAGATACAATTTTCCCCATAAAAAATACCCATCAAATTTTAGGCTGATGGGCATTTACATAAGGCAAACAAGTCTTTTTTTACCGACCTGATTCCTTTTCTTGTTGCTCTCGTTGTTCCCGTTGTTCTTTTGTAAAAATCACTTGCATCGGGTTTCCGCCGACAAAGCTGCCGGCTGGGACATCCCTATGGACGAGTGTGCCGGCTGACACAATGGCCCCATCCCCAATTTCCACGCCTGGTAAGATTGTTGAATTGGCCCCGATCATAACCTCGCTGCCAATTTTAACGTCGCCCAGTCTGTATTCCTTAATCAAGTATTCATGAGCCAATATCGTTGTATTAAAGCCAATCACTGTGTTGCTCCCGACACTGATTTTTTCAGGGAACATTGTATCTGGTACTACCATGAGGGCAAATGCAGTTTTTTCCCCAACCTTCATCTTTAAAAAGGTCCGATATAGCCAATTTTTCATTCCTAAAAACGGCGTATAGCGCGCCACCTGAATAATGATAAAGTTTTTTACAACCTTCCAAAAAGAAACGGTTTTATAGATTTGCCAAAGCGAATTCGGACCCGAAACAAAATAACGTGTGGTTCGTCGTTTCACTCTTTTTTCATCCTTTAACTTTGTCTGAAACAATATCCAATAGGTCGCCCATCGTTTCGAGCATAAAATCAGGTTTGTATTCCAATAAGAAGTCTTTTCCTTTATGAGACCATGCAACTCCTGCAGTCTTTGTGCCTGCATTTTTTCCAGATACAATGTCTTGATAATTATCGCCAACCATGATGGCTTCTTCAGGTGTAGAACCCAACAGTTTTAGTGCCAATAACACCGGTTCTGCGTCTGGTTTTGGATTCTCGACATCATCCAAAGTCACCACGACATCGAAGAATTGATCAAGTTTTGTAAGTTTTAATCCCATGTTAACTGTATTTTTTATTTTAGTTGTGACAACACCAATTTTATACCCTTTTTCCTTAAGTGTTTTGATGGTATCAAACACACCAGGAAACTCGGTAACTAGTTCGTCATGCTTTTCATGGTTGAATTTACGATATTCTGCAATCATTTCCTCTGCACGGTCCGGGTCTACTGAAGAAAAAGATTCAAGTAAGGTTGGACCATTGAATGGCAGAATTTCCTCCCTGGTGAAGCGACGTTCCGGGATATATTTTTCAAAGGTGTGTGAAAAAGATTGCAAGATCAGTTCATTTGTATCAATTAATGTTCCGTCTAGATCGAATAAAAGTGTATTAATTGCCATAGATAGGTTCCTTTCTTTTATTTTGCTCGACACGTTTCCAGATAAATGCAACCACCATTGTTAAAACGGTCGCTGTTATGAGGCGGATTAAAAGTAATGGTAGTACAGGTATGCCAAGTGGGATGAAAATAAGTGTATCCTCAACAACTGCGTGACAGGATACTAAGAAAATAAATGCCAGCGTTAAATCCTTCTTACTTACATTATCCTCTTTTACTGCTTGAATCATTACACCTGCTCCAAAAGCTAAGCCGAACAAAATACCTGATGCCAAGGTTGTTGATGTATTTTCCTTCATTCCAAGTGCCTTTGTTACTGGAGTCATCCACCTTGAAAAAACTTCCAACCATTTTAATTCTTTTAATATTTGTATCACAACCATAAGTGGTATGACAATGAGGGCTAATTGCAGAATCCCAAATGATGCTTTTTCAATCCCATTTAAAAGGATGCTGCCCCAGCCTGAAATCTGTTCCCCTGTACCTGACACAAATCCATATTTTGCTAGTTCACTACCGCCATTCCAAATTAGATTGATAACAAATGCAGAGATAAATGCAAGTCCTAGTCTCACTACGACAATGATCCAAATTTTCATTCCTACCTTTGCTGCAACGGTAGACTCGATAATCATATTATGTGAGAATGATAGCATGACCGCTAAAATAAACACTTCTTTTACAGTCAAATCCAAAGTTAAAATCGCACCAATTCCTGCATAAAGGTTCAAAAAGTTACCTAATACAAGTGGAATTGCCGCATCACCTGATAGACCAAACCAGCCCATGATGGGTGCAATCCACTGAATCACCCAATCTAGCACTGGTGTATGCTGAAGCAACGTAACAAGCAGGGTGACAGGAAAAATTACTTTCCCCAATGTCCAAGTAGTCTTTAATCCCACTATGAAGCCTCTCTTGATCATTTCTAGCAAGTTTTTCCTCTCCCTTTATCTTTATTGTTCTAAATATCTCTCGTTTGAATAACCTTTTTTTCTTCGATAAATAAGTACAATTAGTGCTCCAACAATTGACATAACTGAAATCAACTGTGCCACTCGTATATCCCCAAGCATTAAGCTGTCAGTACGCAGGCCTTCAATGAAGTAGCGGCCAATAGAATACCAGATGATATAAGTGAGGAACATTTCCCCGCGTCTAAGATTGACCTTTCGAAGCATTAGCAATAAAACAAAACCAACTATACTCCAAATTGATTCATATAAAAAAGTGGGATGGTAGTACACGCCTTCTATATACATTTGATCCATTATAAAGTCTGGAAGTACATTATAGAAGGTTTGGATATTTCCTTCCGCAATTGGTCCGCCATGTGCTTCTTGGTTCATGAAATTTCCCCAACGACCAATCGCTTGACCCAAAATAATACTTGGAGCTGCAATGTCGGCAATTTTCCAGAAGGACAAGCCTTTTACTCTTGCAAACACGATTGCTGTCACAACCGAACCGATTAGGGCACCATGAATCGCAATTCCACCCTCCCAAATCGCAATGATTTTAGATGGATTTAGCGAATAATAATCCCATTTAAAAATAACGTAATAAATTCTTGCACTGATAATGGCAATCGGAACCGCGAACAGCATGAGGTCCATAAATGTATCCTTATGCATGCCTCTACGTTCTGATTCCTTAATGGCAAGATAAAGGGCAAGCATGGTTCCCAGCCCGATAATAAGTCCATACCATTGAATCCGCAGTGCGCCCAGTTCTAAAAATGTTGGGTCTAATGGTTGTATATTTCGATCCATTTTCTCAACTCCCTACTTATCGTTTTTTTTACATGTCGTCGTGTTCCCCATATTCAATTGCACTTGAAAGGCGATTTGTAAAATCCTGTGCTGCGTTTAAGCCCATTCGTTTTAGACGGTAATTCATTGCTGCCACTTCAATGATAACGGCAAGGTTTCGACCTGGTCGAACAGGAATTGTATATTTAGTCAATTCAGTATCAATGATTTTCATTTTTTCTTCATCAAGCCCAAGTCGATCATATTGTTTTGTCTGATCCCAAAGCTCAAGGTTTATGACTAAAGTAATCCGTTTAAAATTGCGGATGGCTCCTGCACCAAATAGGGTCATCACGTTGATGATGCCAAGACCGCGGATTTCAAGGAGATGCTCGATTAGCTCCGGCGCACTTCCAATAAGTGTGTCTTCATCTTCCTGACGAATTTCTACACAATCATCTGCAACAAGACGGTGCCCTCTTTTTACAAGCTCAAGTGCTGTTTCACTTTTACCAACACCACTTTTACCCATGATTAACACCCCTACACCGTATATGTCAACAAGAACACCATGGATCGCAGTTGTTGGCGCAAGCTTGCTTTCTAAGAAGTTCGTTATTCGACTTGAAAGTCTCGTTGTCTTACTGGCCGACTTAATCACCGGTACAGATTCACGTTCAGAAGCCTCAATTAACTCGGGAGGCACTTCCATATCACGGGAGATAATGATCGCAGGCGTAATGTCTGTACAAAGCTTCTCCATCCGATACACTTTTTCGTCATGTGGCAATTTATCAAAAAAGGTCAACTCTGTTTTTCCTAAAAGTTGAATCCGCTCTGCCGGATAGTAATTAAAAAATCCAGCAAGCTCGATGCCAGGTCTTGATATATCGCTTGTAGTAATTGGACGATTGATTCCCTCTTCCCCGCTAACCAACTCTAATTTAAATTTCTCTATTAAATCCTTTGTGCTAACTTTTGCCACGGCCGTTCCTCCTTGATTGTGATTCATGTAGTTTTTTGTTTGCTAATTTATTTTAAAAGCCCCGCCTTTCCTTACTTCGTCGGGTCTGCTATTCTTCAAAATGTATTATTAGAACTCATTCTCCTATTTTAGCATTTTTCTCTGTAACGCCAAAACTTTTCTTATTAAAAGTAGGGAAGAATGTTGGGGGAGTTGTTTTTTGTGGGAATGGTCGAGTGGAGGCGAGGACAAATTCACTTATTCGTCTATCTAAATTGTTTCCGAGGAAGTTGTGTCAAGGTAGGTTTATCGAGTATTTTGGTTTGGTTCTTAGAGAAGTTGAATCAGGTACGTTTTATCGATTTTGCCTTGGAGATTTGTCTCTGAGAAGCTTTGTCAGAGACAATTCGGTTTTATTTTACTGGCGAAGTGTCTCTGAAAGGTGGTCTCAAAGACAGTTTGCTTGCTAAACTAATTGGATTTGTCCCTGAGAGGCAGTCTCGGAGACAATTTCTAGAGGATTGTTAATTTGTTTGTCTTTGAGAAGCTGTTTCAGGGACAAATTGTTTTGGTTGGTCCAGGGTTTTGACCGTGATAAACTCTCTCAAAGTCATTCCACTCCCAGAATGTCTCTGAGTAACATCACTTCAACAATGAGTAAACATTTGTATCATACGCAACGCCGTTTTGGTACATATAATTTTTTAAGATACCTTCTTTTTCGAAACCAAGCTTTATTAATAAATCATTGGATGCAGCATTCTCAAGAAATACAACTGCACCAATACGAGTTAAACCAAGTTCGTTAAAACCATATGAGATTACCTTGGGTATAGCCTCGGTTGCGTAGCCTTTACGCCAGAATAGTGGATTAAGTTCGTACCCAACTTCTGCTCTCTTATGATTAGGAGACCAGGCATTAAAACCAATTGTGCCTATGAGCCCTTCCCTTTCCTTTAATTCTATCCCCCATCTGATACCACGTTTTTCTTTATAGTTTTTTGCAAAGAATTCAATAAACTGCTCCGCTTGTTTTAGTTCAGTTATAGGATCCTGACCATAGTAACGTGTTACATCTTGATTTGAAAAGCAGTCAAAAATTTCTTGAACATCACTATGTACGATTTCTCTTAATCTTAGTCTTTCGGTTTCTAGTGTTGGGAACATTTTGAGGACTCCTTTATCTATTTTGACTATACTTTCGACAAAAACGATGCTAATCCTGCTTAGGCTAAAACATGATTTCCTCCAAAAAAAATGCCTACCAATGTGATAGGCATTTACCATTATTTCTTCTTTTTTTCCTGAAGGGGTTCGACGATTACTTTCTGAATCAATAGGTTTAGGATGGATATTACGACTGCTGCTAGTATTGCGGTACCAAAGCCTTCGATGACGAAAGAGTCCCCCATTAGGGATTGTGTCAGCATTAAGGTAATGGCATTGATGACGAACAAAAATAAACCTAATGATAGAACCGTTACAGGTAAGGTTAAGAGTATGAGTATGGGTTTGACGATTACATTTAAAATCGACAGGATGATACTGGCTATGATCGCTGCGCCAACACCTTCCAGATGAAAGGTGTCAACATAGCCTGCGACAACCATTAGTACGATGCTATTGACAATAATGCTAGCAAGCCACCTCATTATCTATAATCTCCTTCATTCGGCACAATAAATATCCAAACGAGATAAATGAGACCTAGCGAACCCACACCCACGATGAATCCGACTACCGTAAGAATACGCAAAAGTGATGCATCAATTCCAGTGTAATCCGCAAGTCCTCCGAGCACTCCTCCTAGCATTCTATTCTGGGTGGAGCGGTATAATTTCTTTTTCATAGTCAACACCTCAAAGTGGTTTAATAGTAATCGATCCTGTTTTCGTTTCGGCAAACAGATGAAGTTTTTGCGCTTTTTCTTCATTTGCCTTAAAGCGAAGTGACTTCTGAACAACCTCATTTTTCTCCTCAATGATTGACATCATTGGAAGCTCTGACTTGAAATTACCGAGATTTGATTTTAATTCACCATCGACCTGGTAATCTTTCGCAATAAACATATCAATGCCGCCCGTTGTGGTTTTTACATAGGCTGTGTGACAAGTATCTCCTTGAAGTTCACATGTGATATTTCCGTTAAAGCTTTGGAGATCTACTTTTTCAAAAAGACCTGTTGTCGTTACTGTACCATTAATGGTTTCAGCTTCAAAATCCTTACTCGTGATCTGATTTGCATTAATGTGACCATTTGCCGTTTCAACTTCAACTGAATCGGTATCGAAGTTAGTGATGGTAATGGCGCCATTTGCTGTTTTTGCGCGGAATTCCTTTACTCGTAAATTTTCCCCGGTAATCGGTCCGTTAAACATGCGAGCCTTAATGTTTTCGTAGTTTTCCTGTGGAACATAGATTTTCGCATGAACCTTCATTTGCTTTTTCTGAATTGATAGTCGAAGTGCACCATTTTCAATTGAAAATAGGACATCCTCTAAAAATACTTTTCGCGCTCGTTCCTGATTTTCAATGTTGTACACTTTTGCTTCACATTCAACACGTACATCCCGCTCTTCCCACGGAATAATCGTGATACTACCGTTTGAAACATCTAGGTCAAGCTTTGTAATGTATACGTCTTTGTGTTGAAAAATGTGTTTCACATCGACGGCAGTCCCAAAATTAAAGTCGAGATCAAGGTCCTTAATTTTTTTCAGAGCGGTGTCGATAAAGTCCATAAATTTATGTTTTGCTGAGCCTTTATTTTCATACGAGTCCTGGTGTTGCTGCCGGGATTGCTCGTACTGAACCTGGGTCGAAAGCTCTGTCTTAATTTCTTGTGCCGGGTCCTGCGTTTCTTCAACCGAATGAAGTTTTTCAATAAGAACGATCGCTTCCTCCGCTGACAGTTTTCCTTCTTCAACTAGCTTTAAAATTCGCTTTTGTTCCTCTTTCATGAATAAATTCCTCCTTAAAATTCTTCGTGAGCTAATACTTGAATTCCTTTTACGATGTTCCAAATCACAATTCCAATGTTAATAATGGCTAAAAGGATAAATACGAGTACCATGGCTGCTGCAAATATCTCCACTGACCATATAAAGAAAAACGGAATGATGATAAAAACGATTGTCGCTGCTGGAATAATATGTGAAATCAACGCATGCAAGGCATGCTTTTTAACCGCTGGATTTTGTACAAGAAGATAAACAACAATTGGTAAAATAAACCCCGCAAAGAAAATACTGAAGTAACACAACGCTGCAATTAATTTATCCGTATTCACTCTACATCTCCCCTTTATAACTCTATATACGAAACCTATACAAAAATGGTTTCAACATTTAATAAAAATAAGTCTGGAGGCTTAGATGGCAGTATAACCCTAGGGACGGGTTTACTGTATCTTTTGACAATTATTATGGGAAAGTTACGTAAGTTAGGGACCATGAGAATCGTCCTCTTGGTCCCCTAAATGGTTCTTATTTTTTAGACTTATTTTCTAACAGTCCTCCAAAGTTTTCACGATAGTGCCAGATTAAAATTCCTTCGAATATGGTAATTACAATAGCCAATAATAACAACTTTGAATCTACAAAAATATGAAAGGCTAAAATATTGACGATTAATCCTGCTAAAACAACAATGGCCAACGGTACATACCTACGAATAATCAATAGGATTCCTGCAATGATTTCGATGCTTTTTCCATTGCTAATAAATAGCCATCTCCCAAAAATTCCATTGCAGCTGGACTCGTTGGGGCAATCGGCTCAAATCCAAATAATACAGCATACCCATTTAAACCAGCTCCCAAAAAAATGAATCCCAACAAAATTTCAATCATTCGAATCATGATTTTCATTTTTGAACTCTTTGGTAATGATTTGGTGAACCTTATGCCTCTTCCAACGCAAATATTCCTAATTAGCCTATACACCAATAATTTTTACACATTTGTTAGTACAACAGGAACTATCTCATGCTTACTTTTTCCCTAACTCCCGTGCGAGAATTGATCGGCGAAAACCTTTTTGACGGTTGAATTCTCTTATTTCTTCCACACTCATATAAGATAGGCGAATGTGATAGTAGTTAATATATTCAATAATGGCAAATCCGTATAAGAATAGGTACCAATATAGTCCTTTCGAAAAAGTAGCTTGGTAGACAAGGACGGGGATACCAATCACAAGTAATACAAGATTACTTATCTTGAAGAAACGAAAAGACGTGAGTTGTTTGTTAGTTAAAGTAGAACTCTTCCCTTGTTTAACTTGTTTCCACTTCAGGTACCAATAAAAGCTTCCTTGAAAAAGGATGAATTCTAGAATACAAAAAGCTAATAAATGTGGAAATGTGGTTAGATAATGGTTAGACCATTTGAATGTTGGAATATACAATAACCATAGGATTGGGAATAGAATGGCCGCCGCTAATTCACCCGTCCAAAGGCCAAAAAGTTTTTTCTGAGCTTTTTCTTTCATATGTACCACCTATCAATTAAATTCTTTTAATAGGATACCATAATTTTCCGAACACAAATGTACATTTGCATTTTAAAAATCCCGATCTGCTTCTTCCGCATACCGGGATTTTGAGTTTATTTAGTAACTGTTTCTTTTTCTTTGATCAATTCTTTCATCCGTTGGCGGTCCCGTTCAAGGACTGGTTTTAGGTAGTGGCCGGTGTGGGAGGCTTTGATTTTTGCAATTTCTTCTGGTGTACCTGTTCCCACGATGGTACCGCCTTTGTCTCCACCCTCAGGTCCAAGGTCAACGATATAATCTGCTGTTTTTACCACATCGATATTATGCTCGATAACCAGGACTGTATCACCATTTTCCACAAGACGCTGCAATACCTTTAGTAGTCTTGAGATGTCATCCACATGTAGACCAGTTGTCGGTTCGTCTAAAATATAAAATGACTTTCCGTTAGAACGGCGATGTAATTCAGATGCAAGCTTCACGCGCTGTGCTTCTCCACCAGACAAAGTTGTAGCTGGTTGTCCTAATTTGATATAACCTAACCCAACATCATATATAGTCTCTATTTTCCGTTTGATGCGTGGGATATTTTCAAAAAAGGAAACTGCCTCTTCAACCGTCATATCCAATATATCTGAAATATTTTTATCTTTATATTTTACTTCTAATGTTTCACGGTTATAACGTTTCCCATGACAAACTTCACATGGTACATAGACATCTGGCAGGAAATGCATTTCAATTTTTATAATTCCGTCACCACGGCAGGCTTCACAGCGACCACCTTTGACATTGAAACTAAAACGTCCCTTTTTGTAGCCTCTTACCTTTGCTTCATTTGTATTTGCAAACAAGTCGCGAACATCGTCAAACACACCTGTATAGGTTGCCGGATTCGAACGTGGTGTCCTACCAATAGGAGACTGATCGATATCAATCACCTTTTCTAGATGCTCAAGGCCCTTAATTGTTTTGTGTTCACCTGGCTTGCTTTTTGCACGGTTTAGCTTTTGGGCAAGAGATTTATGAAGAATCTCATTCACTAATGTACTTTTACCTGAACCCGATACACCTGTAACCGCAACGAACATACCAAGCGGAAACTTCACTGTTACGTTCTTCAGATTGTTCTCCTTCGCCCCGACAACTTCGATATAGCGACCATCTGGTTTCCTTCTTTCTACCGGTAGTGGAATGAACTTTTTACCTGATAGGTATTGACCTGTTAAGGAATTCGGATCCTCCATCACTTCTTTTGGGGTTCCTGCTGAAATGATTTCTCCTCCATGGGTTCCTGCCCCTGGACCAATATCGATTAAGTAATCAGCCGCAAGCATTGTATCCTCATCATGCTCGACTACAATTAACGTGTTTCCAATATCTCTCATCGTTTTTAATGTATCAATGAGTCGGTCATTGTCCCGTTGGTGCAGACCAATCGATGGCTCGTCTAAAATATAAAGAACGCCGGTTAAACGGGAACCAATCTGGGTAGCAAGGCGAATCCGTTGGGCCTCACCACCTGATAATGTCCCTGCTGCACGGCTTAACATCAAATAATCAAGGCCCACATTGACTAGGAACCCAAGTCGTTCCTTTATTTCTCGAAAAATAAGATTAGCAATCTGCATATCCTTTTCAGAAAGTTCAATATTTATGAAGAACGTAAGAGACTCATTAATTGAAAGCTCAGTAATATTCGAAATATGTTTTCCAGATATCAGAACTGCTAGGCTTTCCCTTTTTAGTCGGTGACCTTTACAGGAAGGGCAAGGCTTTTCACCCATGTATTTCTCCATTTGCTCACGAATATAATCGGAGCTTGTTTCTTTGTAGCGTCTTTCCACATTTCGAAGAACGCCTTCAAACTGAATATTATTTTCGCGAACCTGACCCCAATCATTTTCATAATGGAAAAAGATTTCCTCACCATCACTACCATATAAAATCTTATCCATTAAATGCTTCGGTATATCCTTTACTGGCATATCCATATCGATACCGTAATGGTTGCAGACGGCTTCAAGCAATTGCGGGTAATATTGTGAGCTTGTTGGCTCCCAAGGTGCAATGGCATGCTTTCGAAGTGATAAGTCCCAATTTGGGATGACAAGATCCGGGTCAACTTCAAGTTTATTTCCTAAGCCATCACAATCAGGGCAGGCCCCGAATGGACTATTGAATGAGAACATTCTTGGTTCAAGTTCACCAATTGAAAAGCCACAAATCGGGCAGGAATGAAGCTCACTAAACAAGAGCTCCTCTTCCCCCATAACATCAATGATGACCCTTCCTTCGCCAAGACGAAGTGCCGCTTCAAGTGAGTCAGCTAGCCTTGAAGATACACCCTCTTTTATCACAATACGGTCAACAACAACCTCGATTGAATGCTTTTTATTTTTTTCAAGTTCAATATCATCAGATAGATCTAGCATTTCCCCGTCAACACGAATTCTGACATACCCTTGTTTTTTAATATCCTCTAATACTTTCACATGGGCTCCCTTGCGTCCCGATATTACAGGGGCAAGTACTTGAAGTTTCGTACGTTCAGGGTATTCTAAAATCCGATCCACCATTTGCTCAATGGTTTGTGAGGTAATTTCGATGCCATGATTTGGACAAATTGGTTTACCAACGCGCGCAAATAATAAACGTAAATAATCATATATCTCCGTAACTGTTCCAACGGTTGACCTTGGGTTACGACTTGTTGTTTTTTGGTCAATTGAGATCGCAGGTGAAAGTCCTTCGATTGAATCAACATCGGGTTTATCCATTTGACCTAAAAATTGACGTGCGTATGCAGAGAGGGATTCGACATAGCGTCGTTGTCCTTCCGCATAAATGGTGTCAAACGCAAGGGAAGACTTACCTGAGCCAGAGAGACCCGTAACCACAACCAATTTATCTCTTGGGATCGTTATGTCTATATTCTTTAAATTATTCGCCCTTGCACCTTTCACAACGATTTTATCTAATGCCATGTTTTATGTCATCCTTCCGCTTTTAACTCCAAAATTAAATCACGTAGTTCTGCTGCACGTTCAAAATTAAGTGCTTTTGCAGCTTCTTTCATTTCTTTTTCCATTTCAGCAATTACTTTTTCACGTTCTTTTTTCGATAATCCTGTTAACTTAGGTGCTGCTTCATAGCTTTCCGTATCTTCTGCTGCCACCGTAGCTCGAATGACATCCCGTATTTCTTTTTGGATTGTTTGTGGCGTGATGCCATGCTTTTTGTTATATTCCTCTTGAATCTCACGACGTCGTTTTGTTTCATTAATTGCGATTTCCATTGATTTCGTGATCTTATCGGCATACATGATGACTCGTCCGTTCGCATTTCTGGCTGCCCGACCACTTGTCTGAATAAGCGACCGTTCGGATCGGAGGAACCCTTCCTTATCGGCATCAAGAATGGCAACAAGAGAAACCTCCGGAATATCTAATCCTTCTCGGAGTAAGTTGATTCCTACAAGGACATCATATTTACCCATTCGAAGATCGCGAATGATTTCGATCCGCTCAAGGGTTTTAATTTCTGAGTGTAAATAATTCACCTTAATTCCAATATCCTTAAGGTAGTCCGTTAAATCCTCTGACATTTTTTTCGTTAAAGTTGTCACAAGAACACGCTCATTTTTGTTCACGCGGTCTTGGATTTCATCTACTAAATCATCTATTTGACCTTGAATTGGTCGAACATCAATAATCGGATCAAGTAGTCCAGTTGGACGAATGATTTGTTCAACCATTTCAGCGGTATGCTCAATTTCGTATGGTCCAGGTGTAGCCGAAACATTAATGATTTGATTGATATGCTCTTCAAATTCTGAAAATCGCAATGGACGGTTATCCAATGCTGACGGTAGTCGGAATCCGTGATCTACCAATACTTGTTTTCTCGCTTGGTCGCCATTAAACATTCCACGAATTTGCGGCAATGTTACATGGGACTCATCGACAACAATTAACAAATCTTCTGGAAAATAATCCATTAATGTGTATGGGGTTGAACCCGGCGGTCGTAGGGTTAGATGACGTGAATAGTTCTCTATTCCTGAGCAAAAGCCCATTTCACGCATCATTTCAAGGTCATAATTGGTCCTTTGCTCAAGTCTTTGCGCTTGAAGAATTTGCCCATTTTCATGATATTCCGCTAAGCGTGCCTCAAGCTCTGCCTCTATATTTTTTATCGCAATTTGCATTTTTTCATCACGGGTTACGAAGTGGGATGCCGGGAAAATCGCGACATGCTCACGTTCACCTAGGATCTCACCAGTTAAGGCATCAACTTCCCGAATCCGGTCAATTTCATCACCAAAAAACTCCACGCGAATACAGTGCTCATCACGTGAGGCGGGAAAAATTTCAACTACATCTCCCCTTACCCTGAAGGTTCCGCGACGGAAGTCGATGTCATTTCTCTCATATTGAACATCCACTAACTTATGTAAAAGCTCATTGCGCTCAATTTCCATTCCCGTACGGAGGGAAACAACGAGTTCCCTGTATTCCTCTGGAGAACCCAAACCATAGATGCATGATACACTGGCAATGATAATGACGTCACGTCGTTCAAAAAGCGAAGATGTTGCGGAGTGGCGTAATTTATCAATTTCATCATTGACACTTGAGTCTTTTTCGATATATGTATCTGAAGACGGCACATAGGCCTCAGGTTGGAAGTAATCATAATAACTGACAAAGTATTCGACTGCATTATTAGGAAAGAACTCTTTAAACTCACTATAAAGCTGACCAGCCAATGTTTTATTATGTGCAATAATAAGGGTTGGCCGATTGAGTTCTTTTATAACGTTTGATATGGTGAAGGTTTTTCCAGTTCCAGTCGCACCTAATAAGGTCTGATACTTTTTCCCCGCCTTGATTCCCTCGATAAGCTCCTTGATTGCTTTTGGTTGGTCACCCTGCGGTGAGTACTTGGAGACTAATTCAAATTGATCTTTCATTTGCGTTCCTCCCATCTATTTGATTGGTGATTTATTCGAACTGATTTATCCCTCATTAACTGGCAGTAAGCCCCCCTTGGGGATCAACTGCCAGTAAAAGCCCGATTGGTTCAACTAGCATTCAGTGGGGGATGAAGAAAACCCCCACTGAATGAAGTTTCACTTTATGTGTTTTTTCACTGACTTTTTCTCGATAGAAACATTGTACCACAAACTGACCAAAAACAAACAAAAATACGAACTGATATTCGATTTGTTTTCAAAAAAATAAAGCCAGTATAGTTACATGGCTTTTATTTCTTCGTTCTTTCCCCCATATTTCTTGCATACAGGAATCCCACTGCGAGCGAAATGAGATCAGCAATAATGATAAAAATGGAACCCGCGTATCCTTTGTAAATGGATGAGGCGATAAGGGCAACCGCTAGAAGCAGGCCCACATAGTAATTATAGGTTACCCTTGTAAAGAAAACGACGAGCATGCCTGGAAGGATGAGCGCCAGCAATAGTTTTAATAACATTAAAATTGTATCCTTTCAATATAAACATATTTCAAAAGTATTTCGTCCACCGGCAAGCTCAATCAATTACGTTTCAAAATTGGTTCCGCCCGATGTGAATACCCCGTTTCCGCGACTATCGTATATTAGTACATCCACTGGTTCCTGACCGGCCAATTTCTCCTTCACCTCAGCAATACGTTCCTTCTGCTCGGCAATAAATTTGTCGAAACGAATTCGTGTTCATACCTAATCCTTTCTACATAAACATGAACGCCCAGAAAAGGTTCTGAGCGTTTTACTTGTTGTGTTTTACACACCCTTATAATCGTTGCTTTCAAATAAGTCAACAAGCTCGATATCCTTATTCTTATCCTGGAAATAGCGATACGTAAAGTCATTTTCAAATAAAACGACATAGCGTTCATTACGGTCCCGAACAAGTAAACTTCTTGAATCAAATAGACGTGTGTTCACATCCTTGTTAGCAATCCATCTTGGGATTCTGGTTCCAAGGGTAGTGAATTCGACAGCGACATTGTATTCTGCCTCTAATCGATATTCGAACACATCATATTGGAGCTGACCAACCGCACCAAGAATGAACTCTTCATTTGATTCTTGTCGGAATAATTGAATTGCTCCTTCTTGAACGAGCTGTTCAATTCCTTTTCTAAATTGCTTCGCCTTCATTACGTTCTTCACGCGAACCTTACGATACATTTCAGGTGGGAACACAGGTAGCTCCTGATAATGCATATCTTCTTTACCAGCAACCAATGTATCACCGATTTGGTACACGTTCGGGTCATAAATTCCGATAATATCACCAGGATATGCCTCATCAACTGTCTCACGGCTTGCCGCCATAAATTGCTGAGTTTGATTTAACTTTATCGCTTTACCGGTGCGGGTGATGTTGACGCTCATTCCCCGTTCAAATTTTCCAGAGCAGACACGCAGGAATGCAATCCGGTCGCGGTGCTTCGTATTCATGTTCGCTTGGATTTTAAAAATATACCCGGAGAACAATTCGTCCTCTGGCGGAACTAAGCCAAGATTTGTTTTACGCGGCTTTGGTTCTGAAGCAAATTGTAAAAATGTATTAAAAAATGTTTCCACACCAAAGTTTGCTAATGCACTACCAAAGAATACAGGTGTAAGATCACCCTTGGCTACACGCTCAACATCAAAATTGTTTCCTGCTTCGTCTAATAAGAGTAATTCGTCTTGTGTACTATCATAGACTGGGGTATCTGTAATGGCTGGATGCTTGCCGTCCTCTAGCTCCTGTAATGGAATGATTTTTTCATCTTCATTTCCTGTGAAGTGGACAAATCGATTATTATAACGATCGACAATCCCTAAAAATCGTTTGCCCATGCCAACTGGCCAGTTCATTGGATAGGACTCAATGCCAAGAACCTCTTCAATTTCCGCCAAAAGATCAAGTGGATCCTTACCTTCACGGTCAAGCTTATTAATGAATGTAAAAATCGGAATTCCTCTCATGCGACAAACTTTAAAAAGCTTAATCGTTTGTGGCTCAACTCCCTTTGTGGAGTCGATGATCATCACAACACTGTCCACGGCAGTTAACGTACGATAGGTGTCCTCACTGAAATCCTCGTGTCCTGGTGTATCCAAAATATTGACGTAGAAGTTTTCATATGGAAAACTCATAACACTTGATGTAACCGAGATTCCACGTTGCTTTTCGATTTCCATCCAGTCGGATGCTGCAAATTTCCCTGATTTTTTTCCTTTTACCGTTCCCGTTTCACGAATGACATTTCCAAAAAATAAAAGTTTTTCTGTCATTGTGGTTTTCCCGGCGTCCGGGTGTGAGATGATGGCAAATGTTCTTCGTTTTTGAACTTCATCTATATAACTCATGTAAATTTTCCTTCCGTTATCACAAATTCTTTCTAAAAAAATATATCATATTCAAAAGCGAACTACAACGTGAATTGATTCCAATTTTACTGTGGGAAAATCTTTAAAAAGAGGCAAATCTGTGATAGAAATCACATCCTGCAGTACAGGTTCCCACTATACTAAAAGTAGAAATAGAAATAATAATAATGAGGTGAAGGTTCATGTTTGTAGCATATTTTCTTACTTTTAGTATTATTATGATTTGTGTCGGTTTTGCAGTACAAATTATGAACGGCGTTAAAGCAATAGATAGAAAGTCACTAGACAAATAATTCACAAAAAGAAAACGGGAGAAGCTAGTTTTCCGACTAGTTTCTCCCATTTTTTTGTCATCAATTAAAGGACCCTTCCATTCTATAGCAACCCGGCCACCATAGAGAATTCTCCTTAGGCCCGTGGCTTTGCGTCATCGTTTTTCAACAATTTTGCCTTTTGTATAGTTTGGTCGTTTATCCATGCAGGTTATCTATGTTGTCTATCTAATGGCTTTACTCATGCGCTGATATTTACGTTGAATGCTAATTGGGCTGCGGTTTAACCTTTTTCCAATATCGGAAAATGGTGTGCCTGTTGCGACAAGTTCGATCATGGAATGAATTTCAACGGTTGTCCATGAGCGGTAATTGACCCTCTTTTGCTTAGAACGTTCCCCTTCAACCCAACTAGGTTCAGGAACGATTGCATTTTTTTCAATTTTCGAGAAGTCAATTCGATCTTTATTGTTCTTTGCCCAACCCCAAAAATCCTCAGGTTTAATAAAGTAAAACTTTCGTGTGTTTCGTGTTGCTTTTTTTGTGTACTTAAGTCCATGGTTGTCAATCCATAGCTTCACAGACTTGGGATCAATTTTTAATAGAGTTGCTAATTCATGCATCGTCAACTGGCCGGTGAAGGATTTCGTGTTCGAAAGCCCTAATCTCTTAATCTTTAACTCAACTGCCGTTTCCGTTCTATTTAGGTGCGTCGCAATCGTAGAGATCTTCATACGACCTACATTATCTTTCAAAAACTCTATTTCCTCATATGTCCATGTTCGTTTCTTCAAATCAAAAATCCCCTTTTCATTCTTAATAGCACTAAGAATGAAAGGCCTTTTGATGACATATACTATCATATCATACTATTGAACTAAAAAAACATGGATAATTTTATTTTTTTGAAGAATGTCAAGTGCTATTTATACCCTTATTTATATTCGTGTAAGTCATAACTTATAAAGAAACCAAAAGGAATACAAAATTTCTAACTATTTTAAAAATTGCTGTCGTTTCCCGGGAAATGTTGTCGGTAGAAGAAAAAAATGTCGGAACTATTCCCTGCGCAAAATAGACCCAAACCATTCCCGGTTTGGGCCCTTTATTTCAATTATTCAATTCCGGTATTATTGCTTGTTAAAGTTAATTTGGCTGTTTCAAGTTTGTCGCCGCGGTAGAAGCTTAATTCAATTTCATCGCCAATTTTTACTTTTGAATATAAGTATTTTCGAAGTTCCATTGAGCTTTTAACCTCAGTGTCATTGATTTTCACGATGACATCGGTCATTTTCAAGCCCGCTTTTTCGGCTGCAGAGTTCTGTGCAACACTTGTTACGATGACTCCTTCTTTTATATTTTCAGGAAGGTCAGCATAATACATTCGTGGAATCTCCGCAAGGTCCGCTAAACCGATGCCGATAAATGGACGCTCAATTTTACCTTTTTCAATTAAATTATTAATAATCGGCACAACATCATTACTAGGGATAGCAAAGCCTAATCCCTCTACACCGCTATTCGCGATTTTTAAGCTGTTAATTCCAATGACTTGCCCCCCGGTATTTAATAGGGCACCACCGCTGTTACCAGGGTTAATGGCAGCATCAGTCTGAATAACGTTTAGTTCCCAGCTACCTGCAGAGGTATCAACGGAAATGCTGCGATCCTTTGCACTTACAATCCCTGATGTAACTGTTCTTGATAAATCGAGTCCAAGTGGGTTTCCAATTGCAAACACCTGGTCACCAGGTCTTAGTGTCTCAGAATCACCGAACTGCAGAACAGCCTCGACGTTTTTAGAATCTATTTCTAAAACGGCTAAATCGGTTAATGGATCTGTTCCAATCAACTTTGCCATTGTTTTTTCACCATTATAAAGTGAAATTTCCACTTCATTTGCATTTTCGATTACGTGGTTATTTGTAACAATATAGGCTTTATCGCCATCCTTTTGGAAAATAACCCCGGAACCTGTTCCACTTGGGACACTTTGTGAGTTACTTCTATTAAACGGATTTTGTTGAGCTTGCATACTTGTAACACCAACAATCCCCTTTGATGCATCTTCAACCATATCCGCAACAGAAGATGTAGTGTCATTTACTGCAGTTGGTTGGATTTTTACGGGACCTGAAGCTTCAATTACTTCTGTGTTCTGTTCTGTTGCAGGCGTATCCGAATTGAAATATCCTTGCAATCCGTCAATATGTGGTGCGATTCCAAGTGTTAATGCCGAACCAAGGACACCAGCGGAAACCATGGATAGAAAGCCTTTCATTTTCCCATTTGACTTTTTCTCTTTTGGCTTCGATGAGCGAAGAGTCGTTTCGTTGGTAATCGCCGATTGCTGAATCGTTTCTGCTTCGACTGGCTCAGCTGGCACTTGCTCTTCCACAGGCTCTAGTTTCATCTCTTCCTGTTCAGAATGAAATCCCTCAGTTTGATTTTCACTATTTTCTAGGTCGTTAGGTTGATCTTCTTTATCGTTAAATTCATCAAAACGTTTTTCGTTTTCCATTATGAATTCCTCCTTAACTAACTCCATGTATTTATCATAGACAAAAATTATGAACAAAATATTAACAAACCTTGAAAAGACATGGAAAAATTTGAAGAAAATCCACCTAAAGATTTACTCAATTGGAATTCGAATTTCAAACTTGGTTCCTTTTCCTTTTTCACTTGACACTTCAATTTTTCCGTTATGAAGCTGAACGAGCTGTTTTACAATGGAGAGTCCTAGACCGAATTGACCAAATGGAGTTCCGGTTCGTGAGACATCGGCCTTATAAAAACGATGCCAGATGTTCTCGACTTCTGCTGGATCAATTCCAACTCCAGTATCTTCGATTTCAATGACTGTTTCGTTCTCTTCTTCTTTGCCACGAATCCAAATTATGCCGTTTTCAGTAAACTGAATACTGTTCTTTATAATGTTAATTAAAATTTGAATCAAGCGATCGTAATCAGCTGTAATCGTTACATTTTTAGAAGCTTCAACGATTAGTTGATCATTTTTTTCATCCGCCTGCGGCTCAAGTGTATCTTTTACAACCTCCAGCACTTCGATTAATTCAATCGTTTCTTTTTGCAGTGTCACTTGATTAGATCGAATTTTTTCATAGTCGAGGTTTTCATTCACAAGGCGAATAAGGCGCTTCGTCTCCTGGCTTACTAATTGAACACCCTTTGCCTTTTCGTCTTCAGGAATCAAGTCATTTTTCAAGCCTTCAATGACACCACTAATCGTTGTGAGTGGTGTCCGCATTTCATGGGAAACATCCGCCATGAATTTCCGCCTTCGACTCTCAAGGCTTTCGATTTCCTCCATCGATTTCTGCAAACGTAGCGCCATCTCATTAAAATCATTGGATAGCTCACCTATTTCATCAAAATCGGATGAAGGCAATTTTACAGAAAAATCACCTGTGGAAATCATCGAGGTTGCTTTCCGTAACCGTTTAATGCGCTTCACATGAATAGTTGACAAAATCCAGCTCATTAAAAGAGCAACAGCCAGTGCCAAAAACATTGTGTAAAACAAATACTGGTTGATATCATGTATCATTTCCTGTGTTCCGCTGATTGGTGACGCTAGAAGGACCCCGCCGACAAAGGTTTGACCAAGCATATAAGGCATTACAATGAACGTCACTTCCTGCTCAAAACGCTTATAATCCTGTTTGACTGACACAATATGGCCACTGCGGACCTTATCCCATTCTTTCTTTCTTAATTCCACTTGCGGGACAAATCCGCCGACAGCATTTAAGCTGACTCCATTTTCATCAAAAACTGTGAAATAAATATTTCGTTCACCTAACATGTTTGAGTATTGACGAATTAATGCATCGACATTCGATGTGCGACCAATATCGCTAACAATATTCTCACCATATGTAGTTAATTCATCGACTTTTTCCTCAAAGACAAGGTTCCCAACGTAATGTGCGAATACAATACTTAAAATAATAAACGCAACCACAATCACACTTATGTGACTAAAAAGCTGCTGGAACATGTACCTGAATTTCATTTTTCGGCCTCAACAGACTCATCGAATTTGTAGCCAACACCCCATACTGTATGGAAAAAAGGCTGGTTTGCCGTACCTAGTTTTTTACGAAGCCTTTTTATATGTACGTCCACTGTGCGCTCATCCCCATAAAACTGGTAGCCCCACACACGATCCAATAACTGTTCCCTTGAAAACACCTGCTTCGGATGCTGCGCAAAATAATACAATAAATCAAATTCCTTTGGTGTTAAATTGGTAATGGATGTCCCATTTAAGAGGACTTCCCGTGTATTCTTGTTGATTTTAAAATGTTCGGTTTGAAGGGTATCAGCTTCAACTTCATCTGTATTCGTATTATTATAACGACGGGTAACTGCCTTAATCCGCGCCATCAAGGCAAGTGGGCTAAATGGCTTTGTAACATAGTCATCCGCTCCCATCTCAAGTCCCAATACCTGATCAGATTCACTATCCTTTGCTGTCAGCATGATAATCGGAACGCTGCTTTTCTCCTCACGAATTTTTCGGCAGATGGTCACCCCATCCATCCCGGGCAGCATCCAGTCGACAATGAGTAAATCCCAATTTTCCTCTTTAAAACGGTTATAGCCCTTTAGACCGTCATGGACAAACTCTCCTTCGATGCCTTCCTTTGAAAAAAACATCTCAATCATTGAACAAACACTTTCATTATCTTCTATAACTAGAACCCTCATGTTTCCAACTCCTACTATTGAAACCTTACTTACTATCATTTTACAACACAAGTATCGGTTTTTAAAAGAAGGAACCCCCAAGATTGGAAGCCCCTATGAAAATTCTATACCTTCATTTCTCCATGCTCGATTGCTGACTTTTCAATTTGAATCGTGGTGTGTTCAATTTTGAATTTGTCACGTATTTTATCAATTGCTTGCTGTAAAATTTCCTGACTATCGTGGTCGTCTTTAATTAAAATATGACAGGTGAGCGAATCCATGCCCGATGTAATCGTCCAAATATGGAGATCATGAACATCGATCACTCCGTTAATTTCCTCCAGTGCAGCTTTGACTTCTTTTTGGCTAATTGTAATCGGTGTGCCTTCCATGAGGATGTGAATTGAATGCGTCAAAACACCCCAAGCACTTTTTAAAATCAGGATTGCTACCACAACAGAAATAATTGGGTCCGCAATATACCATTCAAAGAGCAGCATCAAGAAGCCTGCGATTATCGCCCCCACTGAACCTAAAGCATCTCCTAGAACATGTAAGTATGCACTGCGAAGGTTGACGTTATTTTTGACATCGCCTTTACTAATCAATGACCAGGCACTTAGCAAATTCGCCAAAAGCCCAATACTAGCAATAATCATCATTGTCCCGCTTGCAACTGTTGGTGGTTCAAAAAAGCGTTGAAATGCCTCATACACGATAAAGCCCGCAATGACAAACAACGTAACTGCATTAAAAAGCGCAGCCAAAATTTCAAACCGATAAAATCCATAGGTTTTCTTTGGTGATGCAGGTCTTGTTGCAAACCAAAAAGCAATTAAGCTTAATAACAGCGAACTTGCGTCACTCAGCATATGACCTGAGTCGGAAAGTAAGGCTAAGCTATTTGTGATAAGTCCGCCGAAAAATTCAAGCAGCATAATTCCGGTAGTAATAATCAAAGCAATGAATAAGCCCTTTTTGTTACCTTCTCTCACTTCATCGAAATGATGGTGATGATGGTGACCATGATGGTCATGTCCGTGATGATGGTGGTGATGGTGATGTCCCATCATTTTCCCCTCCTATTCATGTTCAATATGATGAATAACCTGGTGCAGCAATGTTATGACATGTTCATCATCATATGTATAAAGGAAAGTGTTTCCTTCGCGTTGGTATGTCACTAAGCGTAAATTTCTCAGTAGGCTGAGTTGATGGGATACAGCTGATTGTGACATTTCGAGAACCTCTGCGATATGGTTGACCGAGCATTCCTCCTGTGATAGTAAATAAAGTATTTTTATGCGTGTCGGATCAGCAAGCGCTTTAAAAATCCGTGACGCTTCGTCAATTGTTACTTGAGATAAAAAAGAATGATCTTTTTGTTCCAATTTTTAAACCTTCTTTCTTAATGGGGGCACTTTTTGATACTTACTATTAATCATAATGATATGAAGAAGCAAAACCGCCTTACCTATATGAGCATATGTTCATACATAATACTATAATACGCTATGAAAGGTGTCAATAATAATTGGAAATTAATTCTCTTTCGAGGTCTATCGGCGAAAATTTAGTTTTTTCGCGGTTATTTTTTTCTATCGGCGATAATTCGATTCAATCGGCGTTATTTTCGTTCCCCGACGATAATCCCTTTCTATCGGCGTTAGCAAATCCCTTCCATTTAAAAAACCTGCATTTCACGATGAAATGCAGGTTTAACATACTAATTCATTTTTTCCCATTCTTCCCGAAGTAGTCCCATACGAATCGAATCATAGTAAATACCGTTATAATACCGGCATTTTCTCATACGTGCTTCAAGTGTCATGCCTAGTTTTTGGCCGACCTTGATCATGCGGTGATTTCCAGACCAGGTGGTGTATCCTACCCTTTCGATGTAAGGGATTGTTTCAAATAAATAGTCAATCCATAGCTTAATGGTTTCCGTTCCGTAGCCATCGCCCCAATATTCAGGAAGATAGATGACTATCCCCATTTCAAGCCATCTAGTTGCTTCGCTCTCCCAGTAAAAAATGACCGTTCCAATGATTTGACCATCAGCTTCAATAATCATTTGATCTATCGGATAGTGTTGCATGGCAAGTTGGTGTTCGGTCTTTTTTAAATACGTTTCTTTATCATGTACGTATGGGTGAAATAGGGCGCATCCCATTGTTTCCATTCCGGATTCGGGTCACCATAGCGCATCTCCCAAAGTGTAGGTAAATCATCTTTTTCGACTTGACATAACGTTACTTTTTCCCCTTTTATTTTGACTAGATTCATTGTATTCCCCCTGTTTTCATGGTTCCTATAGTTTTTATTCGGTACGGATGGGGAAAATCCTTTCTTTTAATGGAAATTGGGCTTGGTGGGAGTAGTCTATGGTTTTTAATGCTGCGCCTATGGTTTTTATTCTCAAGCCTATGGTTTTTAGCATACAAAAAAAAGCATGCAGCTTGAAATCTGCATACTTTTTAATACCCAACTACTTCTAAAAAATTGTCTTTAAATGATTCTTCTTTTTTGAATTGCATTTCTTGTTGTTGTTCGATTTCAGCTCGTCTTGCTATCTCGAATTCTTTTAATCTTGCTTCACTTACGTCTCCATCGAGTAAAGCTTTCTCAAGAATAGGTGCCAAAACATAGGCATCCTTTATTGCACAATTAATTCCGATTGCAGCCGTTGGCGTCATAGTATGAGCAGCATCTCCTAGGATGACAAGACCATCTTTCACCCAGGTTTCTGCATTTGAACTGAACACTTTTAAGCAAACAAAGTTTTTCCAGGATTGAATGTGCTCATGAACAATCGGCTCTAATTCTGGAAAACTTGTTAAAAGTGGTTCCAAAAATGGTTTAAGTGGTTGCTTCCGTATAGAGGGAAATGTGCCTTCTTCAATATTCCAGCCAATTTGAATCATCCCGCCTGTTTGCGTGAACAATGCGAGTTGATGGCCATTGACAAGAACCATTTTTGTTGAAGGCTCCCAATCAGCAGGTGCAGGGATTTTAGCCCAAAGCACATCATAACCGTGTGTTTCCTCAGTAGCCGCAATGCCCGCAAGTCTTCGAACAGTCGAATAACGACCATCCGTGCCGACGACGACCTGGCTTGAGATATTGATTTCTTGGCCATTTTGTTTTGATTTTACACCCGTGTAGTTGCCTTTTTCATCCTGAACTAACCCAGTGACAGTTGTGTTTAAAAGCAACTGATAATTCGGAAATTGATCCGCTTCGTTTGAAATAGCTGTTAAAATATGCGGTTGAGGAATATGGATTCCAACGTGATCGTCTACTGTTGGAGTGATTGATTTTACAATAGTTCTGTCGTAAAGATATTCAACCTTCTTCATTTTTAACAAACCAAGTGCTTCTATTTTATCGAAAAGATGATGTTCTTTTAAAATCGCTTCGGTCTCTGCATTGATGTGCTCACCTCTAAATTCACGGTCGTTTCCTGAAGTACGCTCAACAACAATGGTAGAAATCCCTTTTTCGGCTAATAAATAGCCAAGCAAAGCACCCGCAGGACCTCCGCCAACAATGCAAACATCTGTCTGTAGATTCATGTTTTCACCTTCTATAGTAAATCGTATGATGTAAAAAGGTTTTCTAATAAGAAACAAAGTTTACTAAACGATAATTAAATGATAACAACCAAGTTTTATTTGGTCAACTGATATTCATTTCCATACTCAACGGCAGTTACCCCCAAGTATATATTTTTAGTAGATAAAACGGTGTGTTGTTTTCCGCTGCAGGTACTCGCTTTCCGCGGGCGGTCCGGGAGCCTCCTCGTCGCAAGCTCCTGCGGGGTCTCCCCTGGCCACGCTTTTCCCGCAGGAGTCTCGTACCTTCCGCTACAATCAACAAGGTTACAGGCATTGCCAGCTGCTTTCAAAGAAAAGGCAAGGGTAAAAAACGACTCGTTTTCCCCCCTTGCCTTGTTTATTGGGACTTATCAGACAGCCCCTTTGTTTAATAAAGTTAGATATTATTTTTACCAATTAATATATCTAAATCAATCGTAATTTGAGCCGATTCCTCATTTATTAATTGAGATACTTTTTCTTTTTTCGACCATGTCATAGGCGTCATTTGAACCAACCAGTTAATGGAGGATTTTTCAAGTCTCTTGGTGTATGTTAGCCTTTTACTTTCAACAAATTGAAAATTCTCGTGAAATTTTTTTATTGTATCCACATTAGAATAGGGACGGTTTTCAAAAATTCGTTCTCGTAACTCCTTCAAATAACCACTTTGAGGAACGATTTTAATGACGGCACCATTTGTTTTCAGTAGTCTATTAAATTCAGTATAGTTTGATGGAGACAAAATATTGAGTATGACATCAAACGTTTCATCCTGAAATGGTGTATTTGCAAGGTCTGCTACCGCCCAAATCTTATCATTGTAACTTTTAGAAGCTGATCGAATTCCTTCCTTAGAAATATCAATTCCTACTCCAACAACATCTTTATCTATTATCCCACAAATATTATACAGGTGCGAGCCTTCACCACATCCCGTGTCAAGAATAGATATTGTATTTCCTGAATGTGCATTGATTATGCGTGCAATTTCACGACTTAGTGGCTTGAAAAAACCATCAACAATAAGATTTCTTCTTGCTTCAAAAAGTTCCTTATTATACTTTGTATTTACCGGGCGGTTTGTAAAATTGATATAGCCCTGCTTCGTAAAGTCAAACGTATGATGATTGATGCAGATTAAGCTTTTAGACTCCATAACCTTTAATGGCGAATGGCAAATCGGACAAGCAAACATCGATTTGAATTTATTCACATATCTTGCACTTTGTATTCTTTTATTCTGTTGTAACAAGAAAGCCACCTCATTCATTCGTTTTTGGAAATGAAAAAGGCATAGACAAATAAACCCTCACCAACTTTTCAAAAAAAGTGGGGTCAAAGAATCGTCTATACCCATTTCTATCTATAACGAATGAATTGAATAATCATGGAAAATGGCTCCTTGTTTCAAATTAGGTCTATACCCAATAATATGGTAACAGGGCTTTGGTCGCAAATCAATCTACAATTCTATCCAAAACTTTTTCGACAAATTCCATCTTCCTCGATAGAATTCTCGTCTGAAACCACCAATGTTCATTATTGTCTTTTCTGACCTTTCCCTCCACAAATTTGTCAAATTCCTTTACGACATGGCGATAGTAACGGTGAAAATTCTACTATTATAAAAAAGAAAACCATTCGCAAAGATGTGCCTTTTCGAATGGTTTCTTGGGAATGGTAGATTAAGTGGCAATTCTACTAGTTTTGAACAAGTTCTGTTGCTTTAACAGTTGAAGCTGATTTTTCTTTACCATCGGTTGCCTTTTTTACAAATAAAGACAAGATCAATGTAATAACCGAAATCCCAGTAATAAAGTAGAAGGCATATTTGATACCTGCAGCTAAGATTTCTGGCTCGGAAGCAGTGGGGGTATCGATTACGTAACTGCCTTGACCAGCTGTAAATATGGTAATCGCAATGGCTGTACCTGCTGCTCCGGCCACCTGATTCAGAGTATTCATAGCCGCTGATCCATCTGCATATAGCTCACGTGGCAGTTGATTAAGCGCATTGGTTTGTGATGGCATCATTACCATCGTTAACCCAAAGAAGAAAATCATAAATGCTACTATGATCTGCCAAGCAGGTGTTGTTGCCGAAATAACAGTCATAAACATTACACTCGAAATCAAGATAACTATAGAACCAAAGATTACAAAAATACGTGGTCCTAATTTATCAAATAGACCTCCAACAATCGGTGACATAATTACATTGACAGCATTACCAGGAAGTAATAACAAACCAGCCGCCGCAGCACTTAATAATAAAGCATCTTTCAAATACATTGGTAATAGGATCCCAGTTGCTAAAATCATTAAAATACCAAGAAACATCATTGCAGTTCCTAATGTGAACATTGGATACTTGAACACACGTAAATTAACCATTGGCTGAGCCATTTTCATTTGACGAACACCAAATAAGACGAGTGCGATAACCCCTACAAGTAAAGGTCCCCATACTTTAGGAGATGAAATAGATGCTTCTGCCATCGTTGCCAACGCATAAATTAATCCACCAAAACCAATTGTTGAGGAAGCAACTGATAAAATGTCAATTTTCGGTTTCGTAATTTCCGAAACATTTTCTATTTTTAATACTGCAAAAAGTGACAATAACACATATAAAATCGCGCTAATCCAGAAAATATACGGCCAGCCCAACGTACTAATAATGACCCCCGAAAGTGTTGGTCCTAAGGCTGGACCCAATGTAATAACTAGACCCATAACCCCCATTACAACACCACGTTTATGAACCGGGAATATAAGTAAAAGAACACTCACCATAACTGGTATTAAAATACCTGTTCCCATTGCTTGAACGATACGGCCAATTAATAACATCGTAAAATCTATAGACAATGCTGCTAAAATCGTTCCTAACAGCGAGAGAATGAGTCCCCCGATAACTAATTGTCTTGTGCTAAACCATTTCATTAAAAGTGCTGAAATTGGCACTAAAATAGCTAATACTAATAAATATCCTGTTGTTAGCCACTGGGCAATAGGCGCTTTGATTGAAAACTCGCCCATAATATTTGTTAAAGCCATGTTTAATGCTGTTTCACCAAATAATCCAATAAAAGTACCAAGCATTAAGATAAATGCCATTGCCTTAGGATTCTTAACTTGTAGTGTATTCATAAAAATAAAAATCTCCTTTTTCTTTGATTCGACCAGTTTTGGTCTATTTTTTTGCATAATAAAGGCCAACCCCCTCTTTTCTTGAGCAATGCTCATGAAAAATAGGAATTAGCCGTTTTTCAAAAACCATATTATTCTTTTTTAAACTCCTGCAATATGTTTGGTAATACTAAAGAAATGGTTTTTAGTGGATCACTTGCATTTTGAGTTAAACAAAGCAACATGCCACCTTCAATTGTAGCCACCATTGTAAGAGCGATAGAATGAGCTGTTTCTGTCGAAAACCCATCTGCTACTAATTTGTTTGAATAAATCCGTTGCATCTTTGAATATAAGAGGGAACAGGCATTACGAACGGGTTCACTTAGTGAAGCCATTTCGCTGACGATACTGCTAAACGTGTATCCGACAATCGTTCCTTCCGTTTCAAAATGAACGATTAATTTCTCAATCATGGCTTGAGTAGCTTCTTTTGTGGTCGGGTGCTGATCAAAAATATTTTCAATATCCAGTGTAATCACTTCATTCAAGGATTGCAGACAGGCAACTAGTAATTCTTCTTTTCCATTTGGGAAGTGATGATACAGAGAACCTTTTGAAATATTGCATGCTTTTAAAATTTCACTTAAGCCCACACCCATATATCCTTTTTGTTGGAATAGCTTTGTCGCGATTTCAATGATCAGCGATTTTGTATCCATACCGTAGTACACCTCCACCATACCAACCGGTCTGTTTGTAACTTTACCAAAAATTTTTCCTTATAGTCAAGAGTTTATTTCACTTTGATTATAGTGTTAACTAAATTTTTGAAGGATATGAAATCTAAAAAAACCGTTAATCTTTTGATTTAACGCCTTTTTTACTCATCTGTAATCAATCTTTAAAAATTTCTAGAAGGTGATCGTTATTGACTACAATTTTACTGCCATCTGTTGTCTGAATTTCAAGGGGATAGATGGCGGATATTTTATCAGAAAAAATCCATCTTCGCCCTGGCTGATTGAGTATGATGAAAATTCCTTTTGATTTCTCCCCCATAAAATTAAGGGATGTTTGGCTTAATGGATCATTGTCCCGGACGTTAATCCCTATCTCTTTTAATTTTGTTCCAGCGGCAATAGCATCATCTACAGTAAGACCAATTTCACTAATATTTAAAACACTTTCTATTGAGAATGGCTGTGTTCCTTCTTCAGAGGCTTCTCTTGAAATGAACTCTACAATATTCCCCGAGGGATCATAAAAATAAAGGGCATATGCAGAAAAAAATGAAAAATAGGCTTCATCTTCTCCATCCTCGACACTTAATTTTACCTTCTCTTTGACCCATGACTTCGCTTCACGAAACAGGTTTGACGGAATATTAAATGCAAAGTGATAATAGGGATTACCTTCTACGTTTTCCGATGTGAATTCTAACTCGCTAGAGCCCACTGCGATCCGGAAACTGTTTTTATCCTCTTTCAGTAAAGGAAAACCAAATATATCCACATAGAACCTCTTCATTTCATTGATTTCTTCTGTTTGTAAGATTACTAATTTTATTTCCATAATAAGACACTCCTCAAATCTAATGATTCTTTACAGCAAATCCAATCCAGCCAATCAAAATAAAATTCGGCGCAACGAGCAAAATGGATAGCCATAATATTTTTTTAGCAAGTGACATTGCAGCCCCAATATAAAAAAATGGAAAAATGAGTCCCCAGATTTCAAAACGTGGTGAAGCTGCAAGATATAATGACAGAGGTACAAAAAGTATTGAAGATATTACGAGAAAGATTGGCTTTTTTACACATATCGCTAAAATCGAAAGTATAAGTGAAGCAATCATGAATGGCCAAAATAGTAATGACATCATAACCTCCTATTTTTACAACACCGTCATATTTCATATTATGTTTGATTCAACAAAAAAAGTGTTAATCCTGCATCGATTAACACATTCTCTGTCCTTTTATGTTTTTAAAATCAGTAAGATAATAAGAAAAATAATGAGACCAATCATAAAGATTGTACCCAGGCTTGCGCTGTAAACAATATACACATTCACATGGAGAATTACATGGATAATCAATATGATGAGTATCAAAATCAGCAACAAAATTGCTACATGAATATTCTTATTTCTTTTCAAGAAATCAGCACCTTAACGAAAAAGAGTGGGAAGGCTCGTAATATAACGTTTATTCGCTAGTATTTACAATATTCCTAAAACACTTTTAAACAAAGTGCACTAAAATGAAATCTCCAATCTATAGTTCTCAACTTTCCGTATTTAACTTTTTTATAAGTGAAAGCGCTTGGTCAATATGGGTAACATCAAATATTTCTATTTTCAGATCCATGGATTGTTTAACTTCCCTAGCTTCTTTGGCATTTCCTCTAGGAACAATGATATAGGGATATGATTTTTTCTCCGCAATCCTAATCTTTTCTTCGACCATTCCAATTGGTAATACATTTCCTGATGCATCCAGTGCACCTGTTATACCAATTGTTTTATTATTTTTTAACTTCCCGTCTGCAATTTTTGCCGATATCGCCAATCCTAACCCGACACTATCACCTGAGATATCATCCCGCTTTAAAAACGGATCAATACTTTTCGTGTCCCCTGAAAGATAATTTTGTATGTTTTTCCTCATGATTGAAAAATCATCTTCCTTTTTGGTTATCCAATTTAAAAGCTGGACATTTTTACTTTTATATCGACTCTCATTATCGAATTTTTGTAATTTAAGGACTTCCTGATTTTCATTTTCAAAACTTTCAACGATGAGTTTCTCATCCTTTAGATATTCGAGATCAAAAGATTTTACTACCATTAGGTGGATCCCAGAATTATCAACCGCTTCAATAGGTTCTGCCACCAAACTAACACGATAAGTAAGGGATTCATAGTTTACTAATTCCAATTCCAAAACAAAAATACACATTAATAGAATTACTGTGTTTCTGATTATTTTTAAATCCTGTTTCTCTTTTCGTAACAGGATCAACACAATTAGTAGAACAAGTAATTCACCTAATAAAATCCCAATTAACCATAAAGAGTTAATAACATCAAAATAATAAAGAAACCACATGGCTGCATACAAAAGGACTGCAGCAACCCCGGTATAAATAAACAACTTTCTCATAGATGATCCCCCAGTATTTCTAAGAACTTACCTTTATCTTTGCACTATATCGTTCTATAAAACCATTTTTACACAACATTTCCATTATCATAGAGTAATCCAAATTTTTCAATCCCAAAAATAACAATAACCTTTTTTATCAAATGTACCTATTTTTTAAAAGTTTGCAGATAATATTACGCATAAATAGCTATTTATTTCTTGGAAATAACAACACTTTAGGAGGAATGGGATTAATCATGAAAAAGAAACTTATCTCTTTTGCCGTTGTAACTTTACTTGCGCTTGGAACCATTTGGGGAAGTTCGGTTCCCATAGTAGATGCGAAACCAAATGATCAAAATGCCAATAATCGTATAGCAAAAAATATCATTTTTATGATTCCAGATGGCTACTCTACTTCTTATGCTACCAACTACAGATGGTATAAAGGTAAAAAAACTGTATTAGATCCATTGTTAGTTGGAATGCATCGTACCTATTCTGCTAACTCAAAGGTAACAGACTCAGCAGCAGCAGGTACTGCAATGGCAACTGGAGTCAAAACAAATAATGGGATGATCAGTACATCTCCAGATGGTAAAAAACTGAAAACCATTCTTGAAGCCTCTAAAGAAAATGGAAAATCATCAGGTTTGGTCGCGACTTCTACAATTACATATGCAACTCCAGCTGTTTTTGCTTCTCATGTTGCTTCACGTTCAAGTGAAGCGGAAATTGCAATACAGATGCTTGAAAATGATGTCGATGTTCTTCTTGGAGGAGGAAAAAAATATTTCCCTAAATCCTTACTGAAGAAGGCAGAAGAAAATGGTTATCAATATGTGACAAATCAAGAAGAGCTTAAAAATGTAAAAAAAGCGGATAAGCTTATCGGGCTATTCGCCAAAGAAGGCATGGCACCTGAATTAGATCGTGACGAAACCAATGAACCAAGCCTTGCAGAAATGGCAGTGTCAGCAATCAATGTGCTAAAAATGAATAAAGACGGTTTCTTCTTAATGGTTGAAGGCAGCCAAATTGATTGGGCGGGTCATGATAATGATCCAGCATGGGCAATGAAGGACAGTGAAGCATTTGAGCTTGCTGTAGAAAAAGTAGTCGAATTCGCAAAGAATGATGGTAAAACATTGGTGGTTATTGCTGGTGACCATGATAATGGCGGGATGTCGGTCGGTGGTTACGATAAGCAAGACGCAAATATAGAACTATTACGTAATGTTTCCGCTACTGGTGATTTCATGGAAAGCAAATTGAACACTGACCGCAGTAATGTAAAAGATATTGTTAAGCATTACACAAGCCTTGATTTAACAGATGCAGAAGTTGAGCAAATTAAATCTACGAAAACGCCATCGATGGCTATTAACAAAGTCGTTTCTAAACATGCAGTCGTTGGGTGGACAACTACAGCTCACACTGGTGTAGACGTTCCTGTATATGCATTCGGACCAGGGTCTCACTTATTTAACGGATTACACGAAAACATAGACCTACCTGTATTAATGGCCGAAGCAATGCAAATTAAGTTCAATCCAGGAAAAGTAAAGTAAACGGAGATTTTCCGGTTAAATTTAGAATGGAGCTAGTTTCGAAGTAAATAAGGGGAGTTTTTCCGGTTCCGCATTGAAAAACCCCTCATATTTGCCCATTTTAAGATAATAGACGGAATTCTTCCGTCTATTTAAGCCTTTTTTAAAATTATTACTAGATAAGCGGAATTTTTCCGTCTATATATCAGCTCTAATACTTAGCCTTAATCTACTTTCGATTCAGTTTAAAAATTGCGGGTATCGTTAGTGCAAGTAATAAAACCCCGACAATTAAATATTTCCCCTTACCCTCATAAGAAATCATTAATATAAGTTCCCAATAATTCCGTGGTCCAGAATTAGGGCCGTCACTAAACGGATAGTCAAAAACAAAAGGTAGGAGCCCAAAAAATGATATTAAAATTCCAATCGCTAAAAAGAAAAATAATATTTTTCTCATAAAACACCTCGAATTTCGATTCATTCCATTTTGAACCAATCTTAACACAATACTTCCATTCACTATTAGAAAAATTCAATCCGCAATCAATTTAGATAAAAAGAACCACGGTACTTTAGTCCCTTTATATTCATTAATATAGTTTCATATACTTAATGAATAATGAATGATAAGGATGTTTATTATTGAAGAAACTGAGTTGGTCAAAACTACTAGCATTTGCGGCATTTATTTTTATTAGTTTTACGATTTACGATAACCTTCAGGAGCATAGAGCGTTCCTAGAGGAAGCAGAACAAAATCGCGTCGAGGGAAGGGTTTGGCGCAAGTATGTGGTAAACCGTCTATTGGAAGGTCCTATATATTCCGTCCAAATCGGGACTTTACCTGAAAGTAGTATCCCCACAAAACATAATGATTCGATGATTACGATCAGTCGGGATTTATTTGAGCAGGTGAACGTTGGAGATACGATTCCCGGCTATGAAGTAGACGGAAAATTTTACACAGAGACACTACTAAAAGAGGAAGTCCGTTGGTTTTATATCCTCTTAACTATTTTTAGTCTATATCCAATCGGCTATATTTTGTATTGGCTTTTCAAAATTAAAGTTCTATTGGAATTGTTCGCTACCATCTCAAGTCGATTATCCCTTGATAAATTTGCTGGTTTTATTATTTACCTTTTAGTATTTGGTGGCTTAATTGGCTCAATCCTTCTCTTTCTTGCGACCAATACAAAATCAGCATTTGAAAATGGGTATGAAAAATATTACGGAAAAAATCATGCTGAAACAACTGCTCTTATTATGGAACATGGTTTTGAACGAGGTACCTCAACATACGACAGTACTGAGTATTACGTCACTATGATGTATAAACCTGAGAATCAGGACAGCATGTTTATTGTAAAAGGAGTTACCTGGCATACATATAAGAAATATTCAGAGGAAATGCCGATCATCTACAATGTCGATAACCCGTATCAGGTCTATGCCAAAGAAATGGATTTTTCAGATTACACCGATATCCTTATGACAGATACCGTGTTCATAACTTCCATTTCCATTCTTCTACTTATATTATTAAGTTGGGTTCCATTCCTGTTATGGAAGCGAAAAAAAACTTAATTCATAAAAGGACCATCCCTTTTAGATTTGGATGATCCTTTTTTACTCTTAATCTCTTTCTCTTGCCTTTTGTGTATCACGAATGTTCTTTTGAACGGTAATGGCTGCAAATACACTAAGTACAAAAGCCATTCCGTAAAATCCTTTTTCACTTAACACGATACTTCCTGCGTTGTATAAACCGATGCCCATTAACGAAATCGACACAATAAGGGCAACCCAGCTAATTCCATAATAGATACTTGTAACTGGAATTCCCTCTTCTTTATCCCTAACTGCTTTTTGCAAAGATACGGCTGAATAGAGACCGAAAATTAAAATAGCAAAATAATATCCTTTTTCATTTAGTTCCATTGCCGCATTAAACAAACCGATTAGATAAGCGGAAGCACCAACTAACAACGCTGCCCACGAAGCCCCTTTAAAGGCTGCAGTCGGTTCCCCTTCTTTCCGTTCTATCTTCACTTTCGGATTTTCTTGTTTTTCTTTATCTACAAAAACCTCATTCTCCATTAATAAGTCCCCTCCAATTTTGACTAAAAAGGAAGCACCACAGATGCCCTAGTGCATAAATACATTATACAAAAACTCCTTACAAAAAATGATAATTTTTTCGTTCTTTTCCAATTAATTTTCTAAGTGTCCAAATATTTAGTAAGCAATATGTAACCACCGATTATTACAAAAGAAACGAAACCTAAAATAATGAGAAGTCGAATCATGAAATGATCAATCACATAGAGAGCAAATACCATCGTTATAAGAAAAACCCCTACAATTGCCCCAAATTTCGTATAGCGGATTGCGTGATCAGAAAACTCGGGTTCTTCTTTATACATCCATCTTTGCCCTAATAACATACTTTCCTCCGGATAAAAATAGGTCCAAATCAGCACTGCGTATAATGGAATCATTAAGGTAAAATAGAAGATAATATCAGTCAAAGCCGCCCCCCCCTTGTTATGGTGACCTTACTAAAATATACGTCCAAACTGGTTATGGTTTCGCATTTTTTTCATATCTAGTTGTTCGGGAATCCCCATTTTTCACCAGGTTATGAGTTTAATACCTTAATAAGCTCTGTTAGTTCGCTAATTTCATAGGTTGGCTGAATTCCTGAATCGTTCTTTTTTCGATGTCGATTGAACCAGCATGTATCAATCCCGTAATTTATTCCCCCTTGAATGTCGGAGGTTAAAGAATCACCCACAATCAAAACTTTTGATTTATCCATAATCTGAAGCCTAGAAAATGCAAAATCAAAAATTTCTTGTGACGGCTTTTGAGCCCCCGCCTCCTCAGAAGTAATAAGGAGTTCAAAGGTATTGCAAAGGGAAGAACTCGCAATTCTTGCCTTCTGTACATCCTTGTATCCATTTGTAATTACGGCAAGGCGATAGCCACTAAGCTGATGACATAATTCTTCGGATCCCTTTATGGGATGGACCTCTTTTCCTAAATATTTGAGATACATGCTGTTGAATTTTTCTGCTTTTATATCTAACTTATGCTCAAGGAAGAGGCGGTTAAATCGAACCACTCCTAATTCGGGTAAAGTCATCATTCCCTGTTCTAATTCACGCCATAATTCCTTGCTGATTTCTTTGTAACTGCTGTAATAATCCGCCAATCCCTTAGGTAATTCAAACTCTTGGAATGCTTTGCTTAATGCATTTTCTTCTGAGATATTGAAGTCAAATAATGTATCATCAACATCGAATAGTATAATTTCGTATTTCAAAATTGTTCTACCTCAATTCTCCATTGATATGCTAACGGATTAAAAGTCCAGAAAATATAAAACGATAAAAACGGTGATTATCGAAAGTATCGCCCTCGTCCATGTTGCTTTTTTACTTACGCCTGCTTTTGCTTCTAAATAATTGATGTAATTAACAGTAAGCAAGAAACCAAAAAATGCGAGAAAATATCCCGTTGTAGATCCACCGATTTTATATAGTTCAACTACAGCAAATAAAACAAAAATGGTTCCAATTCCACCAAAAAACATACTAATATACGAAACTTTTTTATCTTCCTCCATAAAATTGATCCCCCATGTTTACGAAAAATACTGATTTTTCTTTATATCGATTTTACCACACATCGATACCAAAATATTACATTATCTTCCGTCCTTCTTTATCGAAAATAAGCATCTATACTAGGTCCAAAAAGCGCCTGGGGCAATTACCCATTTTCTTGTCAAGACGTGGCAATTTGAAACTAGGTGAGTATACTGTAGGGAATCTACACTATAAAGAAAAGGAGAATGAACATGGAGTTAAATCTTAATAATGTTAATGCGGCATCTTTCCAAAGTCCTTACGTAGCCCCAGCGCCACACCCAACTTTTATGGCCCCTAGCTATGAATACGCTGCACCTAGCTATGAATGCGCTGAACCTAGCTATGGTTATGGATATGGATATGGTTGTCCAGTGCCTTGCCACAATAATTCCTTTGTATTAATTGTTGTGCTGTTTATCTTATTAATCATTGTAGGTGCTTGCTTCTTTTGTTAACTTTTAACAACACCTTCTAAAAACACCACACAAAAACAAGAACATATTCATTTGATATGTTCTTGTTTTTTGAAAAAAATATTAATCTATCTTTGACAATGCTATTCGATAAGGAAAAACCTCGGCTGTCATAAGTCCCAGCTTAACTGTTGGATCTTCTTTCATAAATGCATCTGCCTTTTCATCGTTTTCTTCTTTAAAAATAACGATTCCAAAACCTTTCTCATCTTCCCTGTCTGTTTTACCAGCTAGAATTACTTTTCCTTCATCACATAATTTTTTCAATCTTATAAAATGGGCTCTTACTATATCATTTTCTTCTTCCGTCCAATTTTGTTCAACATGTAACCGAGGAATTAATTTTAATATGTAGATGTACTCTCTCATACGTCGTACCCCATCCCATCGCGTCTTTTTATCAACGTAAAATATGTAAGAAATTCACTTTCTGTAAGTGAAATACTATCCTTTAAATCTATCGTTCTCAATACAAATTCCTTAACTCCAATAAACTCTGATTCAGCAATCAGGTAAAACTGTGTTCCCCTTTTATATCCTTTAAACTGTTTTTTAAGTGTATATAATTCCATTGAATAACCTTCCCAATTCCTATTACATTAAGATGATTATATATTATTTTGGTCTTCATCTGCACATTTATTGCTGTCTCATCTGCCACGATATACAATCAAAGTAATTGCATTTAATATGATGGTAACACTGAGTAGCATAATAGCAGCAAACAATACAGCACCCGTTGTGTCCATAAGAGCAGACCAATCCTCAATCTTTACAAGATGGTAGTTATAATACATCTGAAAAAATAGTGAAATCGCACAGGCACTAAGACTAATGATGGAAAGAGTGACCCAATTTTTATCGCCTGTCTTTTCACTTCGCATAAGATTAACACCTGGAAGTATCCAAGCAATAAGCCCAAGGACGAGACTACCTATATTCAGTAAACCAATCATGTCTAATTCCCCCCTTTTGTTGAAAATAAGGCGATAATCTTTCATTCTTCCCTATATATTCTGGAAAACCTTTCTAATCCCTTCAAAAAATAGTGTTCAATTGCTTTAAGTTGCATACTTGAATTTACTCGTTCATATATTTGAATGTGGACAACTAGTCCTTGAGGTAAATTGGAGGGATTATTTTGGAGAACAATGAGAAAGTTTCGGAGGCCAGGTCCGATAACAGAAACTTTACAAATGTGAATAACAACATTAATTTTACGATAAATTTCGGTGATTCATTAAATTTGCTAGCCTTAATCGCAGGTGTTATTTTCATAAAAAGCGTCACTAAAAAAACGAAAACGAATAAACGAAAAAAGGCGCTGATCCTTTCATAGCCCAGCGCCTTACCCCTATTGCCTCGGTGCAAATAACATGACTGAAACACCTATTATACAAATTCCTGCACCTAGCCAATCGTATAGATCGGGTGTTTTTTTATCAATCCCCCAGCCCCATAGGACTGAAAGAACAATAAAAACCCCACCATAGGCAGCATATACTCTTCCGAATGATGGGAAGGTTTGAAAGGTAGCAATCACTCCATATAAAGCTAACGCAAATCCTCCACCAATTCCCCAATAATAAGGCTTACCCTCCCTCAGCCAAAGCCAGATCAAATAACCTCCACCGATTTCGGCAATTCCTGCTAGTATAAAAAAGAAAATTGCATGAAAAATCTAAACCACGTCCCAATTCTGTTATCTTACTTGACCCCCAACGCATTGAATAGCCATTATCTTAAACCAATGTTTTTTCTAAGCGATAGATCCTTTCTTCTAACTCATTAATCTTTTGTTGTTGTGCTACAATTAACTCCTCGTACCCGTTTCTAGCTGTGCTTTTTTGAAATTGGTCTGGTTCTACTCCTGATTCTTCACTAGTAATTACAATTTCCATCCTTTTACCTACTACTTCCTCTACTGTTTTGGAAATCAACGACTTATAGCGAGAATCCAGCCAATCAGCTTGAAAATCATTTTTAGCTTTTACAAAAACAACGTCGTCTTTACATTCTGCTGTAGTGTTTGCTAACCAAGTCTCAAAACTTGGTTTAGAAAGATTTTCACTAATATTATTTAAAACTTCTTTCCAAAACTCCATTTACAACATCTCCATAAAAAGTTTTTAGAAGCCCATCTTTCCCCTAGTTCTTACCAAAGAGATTTCCAATTAATCATTGAATATATTCATTAGTTTTGAGTTCCTTTTTTATATTATCTAATAACTCCACGATTTTTTCATCTGTATGATTTAGTTTCCTTAAAAATGTACACCTCAACTAATTTAAAAACCTCCAATCCCAAACGAGATTGAAGGTTCTTTTATTCTAGTATTCTATTAATTCAGGACGAGTTCCTTTTCTTCCTTCACTTCTTTTTCAAGAAGGCCAAGGGCTTGGCCTGTTGAAGCCTGGATTTTCGCCAGAAGTTCCGGGTGTTCCATGAGGGATAACCCATATGAAGGAATCATGTCTTTGATTTTTTCTTCCCATTCTAACATATGTTCCGGGAAGCACTTTTTGATCACTTCAAGCATAACATGAACAGCGGTTGATGCACCTGGTGATGCACCTAGTAAGGCTGCAATTGAGCCATCTGCAGCAGTTATAACTTCAGTACCGAATTGAAGCGTTCCTTTGCCCCCTGCTTCGGTGTCTTTGATTACCTGAACACGTTGACCAGCCACCACTAAATCCCAATCTTCACTTTTAGCGTTCGGGATGAATTCACGCAGTTCCTCTAGGCGCTGTTCTTTTGTTAACATCACTTGTTGAATCAAGTATTTTGTTAGTGCCATTTCTTTTGCACCAGCAGCTAACATTGTTAATAGATTATCATGCTTTACAGATGTGATTAGATCCATGTTAGAACCCGTTTTTAGGAACTTCGGAGAGAAGCCTGCAAATGGTCCAAACAGCAAGGATTTTTTGTTATCGATGTATCTTGTGTCAAGATGCGGAACAGACATCGGTGGCGCACCAACCTTTGCTTTTCCGTACACTTTGGCATGATGTTTTTCAATGACTTCAGGATTATTACATACCATGAAAATTCCGCTTACTGGGAATCCACCAATATGTCTTCCTTCAGGGATACCGGATTTTTGGAGTAAATGAAGACTTCCCCCTCCGCCTCCGATGAAGACAAATTTTGCCTTATGGTGTTCTACCGCACCGCTACCGAGATTTTTCACCTTTAAATCCCATAAACCGTCGCTTGAGCGTTTTACATCTTTAACACTGTGGTTGTAATTAATTTTGACATTTTTATTCTTTAAGTGGTCAAATAACATACGTGTTAAGTTTCCGAAGTTAACATCCGTTCCTGTGTCCGCTTTTGTTGCTGCGATTGGCTCAGTGGATGTGCGATCCTTCACAATAAGTGGTATCCATTCCATTAATTTTGAAGGGTCATCGGAATATTCCATCCCCTTAAACAATAGATTATTTGTTAGCGCTTCAAAACGTTTCTTTAAAAAATCAACGTCTTTTTCACCTTGCACCATACTTATATGTGGCAGTGGCATGATAAAATCCTGTGGGTTGAGAATTAAATTGTTTTTCACAAGATATGCCCAAAATTGCTTGGAAACCTGGAATTGTTCGTTCACTTTGATTGCTTTTGTAATATCTAATGTTCCGTCGGGCTTTTCAACGGTGTAGTTAAGCTCGCACAGTGCAGCATGCCCTGTCCCAGCGTTATTTAATTCATGAGAGCTTTCCTCTCCTGGTTTGTCGAGTTTTTCAAAAACGGTAATGTTCCATTCAGGCACTAGTTCCTTCAAGAGCGTACCTAATGTCGCACTCATAATACCAGCACCGATTAGAATGACATCTGTTTTGGTTTCTATGTTGCTCATTTTTATCAACCTTTTCTTTTAAAATTTGGACAAAAAAGATGAAGGCGGTCACAAAAATCAGGCTCACCAATCTCGGACAATCTCTTTCTCGTCTCAATATTGGCCATATCAGGATGGCATTTTTCTATAGAATAATATTTCGATAGTATAATTATAGGCTATTTAAAAGCCAGTTAAAAGTGAGTAGTTATCTAGTGGGTCTAAGGGTTCCGACAACCCCGCTTTGTTTTTGTGAATGCAATAAGATAAGACTAATAAACTTTCTCTCTTTATTTCCACTTTAAATTATTATAACACGTAAAAACAGCATAAACATCAAGTTGGGGCAAAATTAATCATAATAATTTGATAAGTGGGAGCGCTCTTTTAGCTGTTGACGGTCATCTCCAGCGTTGATAATTCTGCCTTGTCACCATTATTCTTCTTCTGTCGGTTATAAAGCTTTCCTATCCGTATTTGCTTCAAAAAGAAAACCCGCATTTGCTTTGAAATGCAGGTTCATAGAAAATATTGATAGGCTTTAATGGCAATCCAGATGAAAAGGAACATCCAGAGTAGAATAATAAGCGACCCAGCCACCCAATTTTTCGGCTTGCCGTTTTTCATTAATTCTTCTGCTTTAACCTCACAGTCCGCTAAAACAGCCTTTGGGATCATTTTCATTGCAAACATGATTCCAATTGGGACAAGAATGACCTCATCAAGGTATCCAAGGATTGGAATGAAATCAGGTATAAGGTCGATGGGGCTGAATGTATAAGCCACCACTCCAGCCGAAAAAAGTTTCGCATACCAAGGTACTCGTTCATCCTTATATGCAAAATACAATATGAATATTTGTCTTTTTAATTTCTTTGCCCAGCTTTTGATTTTCTCCATAAGTTCACCCATTAAGATTGGTTCAATATTTTATTCACATCTTTTTTTAATGTGAGTGTTATCTAGGATTCCCCAACTTTTCCATTTTTACCTAACCACTGCAATCAAGACTTTTTCAATGGTTCCAATAACTCAATTAGTTCAGGAGTAAAACCTTTAACTGCACGATCTCCCACTACTGTTACAGGTACACCTAAGAAGCCGAAGCGTTCCACTTCTTTTTGAAAGACTTCGTTGTCCGCAATGTTTCGAATATCAAACGGAATCCCATTTTCAGTAAGCACCTTTTTTACAAAGGTACATTCAACACAATCATTTGTCGTGTAGACAATTACTTCCTTAGCCATTATTGGTTATCTCCTTTTATTCTGCCGGTGGGCCAAATTTTCCTGCATGGAAATCCCGATATGCTTGTTGAACCTCTTCCATTGAGTTCATGACAAATGGACCATATGCAACAATCTCTTCCCTTAGTGGAACCCCAGATAAGACAAGTATCTTTGCACGACTTTTTGCCTGCAATGTAAACTCGCTTTTGTTATCACCATTTTCGTTGAAAGTAAGGGTTGCAACCCCTGTTTTTTTCAAGCTTGTCTTACCTTCACCAAGCTCTAACTCACCAGAAAGCACGTAAACAAATGCATTATGATTTTCAGGTAAAATGTGTTTGTAGCTTGCTCCTTTTGCAAGAGAAATCTCAGTCATTGTTATTGGTACTAAGCTGTTCATTGGTCCTCTAACACCTGCAACATCACCGGAGTATACCTTCAATTCCCCACCTTCGACTTGCACAACCGGCACATCTTCCACGTACACATTTTGATAAGATGTTTTCGTATTTTTTAAGGAATGTGGCAGGTTCAACCAAAGCTGAAGTGTATGTGCGATGTCTTCATCAACTGGCTCCTCTGCATGTCTCGCACCGCTTCCGGCATTCATATACTGGACGTCCCCAGCTTCTAAAATAGAATTGCCGCCATGGTTATCAATGTGCTCTAATCGTCCGTCGATAACATACGTAATCGTTTGAAATCCCCGGTGTGGATGGTCTGGAAATGCTCCATGCTTGTACCAATCCTCCGCCATAATTAGAAACGGATCAAAATCTTCAAATCGATTTGGAGGCAACACAAATCCTTGTTGAACATGTGGGTTGCCATTATTGTTGTATTTAACATACCAATGATCCTTTATATCTCTTTTAAAAAGGGAACTCATTTCGTCCACTCCTTATTCATATCTTCTTAGTCTTACCTATTCCATTTTAGTTTGACATGTTAGGGAGATTTGTACAAAAATTACGCTTAATTTTTTCTGGAATATTTAACCACCCACCCATATAATGGACTAAAGATCCTGTTTTTACTGGGGGGTAATTGTATGTTGTACATTTTGGTATTGTTGTTATTTCTTCTTGGTGTCATTGATAGGTTAGTAGGAAAAAGATTGGAACCTGGATATAACGTCATGGAGTCAGATGGTAGTGTGATATATCGGGTGGGGAGCATTATCATTTTAATTTCTGCTCTAATTGGTATTTTTATGATCAATTATAAGGATACCCATACCTTTAAATGGTTAGTAATTTTGGTGCTATTCATGCATTGGGGATTCCAAGCTTTCATGGAATGGAAATATGTAGAGGGAAAAAAATATCGGTTAACCCTTTTACTACTTGTAATAGGAGTCGTGGTCACCTGGGGTACCTTTTTTGTAGATGGAAAAATAAATCTGACCACTTTTGGTGCGGAATTTAATGAAATGTTAAATAGCGAGGAAATCTCTAAAATTGAAATTTTGCATACAGTAAGCGATGAAAATCAGGAATATTCACACAAGCAGGCAACAATAATTGATGAAAACACCATTAACAAGTTTTCAACCCTGCCTTCAGATATGGAACTTAAAAAGTCAAATTCAGCAATGCCGGGACTAGATTTCATTATGACAATTTACACAAACGATGGGCAGCATACCCTAACCTTTTCAGAGGAAGATATCCGAATAGATGACAATAAGTATTTTATACTTGATGAAAATGAACTAATAAAGGTAATTGAAGCAGGAAAACTGGTGTGGGAACCGGTTTCTTTTTAAAAAATAAAATCCCCTAAGCTACTAGGCTAGGGGGTTACTTAATAAAGATTCCATTTCTTCTTCGGTCACAAATTTCCATTTTATATCTTTCCAAACATCCTTATCCATCGCTTCAATAAGTTGGTCGATTTCATCATAGCTAAACTTAATAGCATGTTCATTCATGTATCCCACCAAACCTTTCAGTATATGATTCGGGTGGGCTTATCCTTTTTTGAGGGTTAAGTTCGAAAAATATTTTTAGGAGGAAAAATATGAAAAGCAATCAGTCTATTAAGTTTCAAAACTTCGCCATGACCGAGTGCAAGGGCTCAAGTAGATTATATGAATTTCTTTCTTTAAAAATTGCGGAGGATAATGAAATTCTTGAGCTAGCATCAAATGCACCCGAAGGCCAACCTTCATCCAACCTACTGTTTGGGGCTGTTCATTATCTTTTATTAAAAGGAAAGGACCATCATCTTCGGGATTTTTACCCAAGTATTTCTAGGAATCCACGGAAAGTGGAGGAATCCTTTTTCCCTTTTAAGGAGTTTTGTGGTCAATTTTCTGATGAGATCACCACGCTTTTACAGGAAAAATTGGTTCAAACAAATGAGGTTAGACGTTGTTCCTATCTTTATCCTGCATTTCAATATATCTATGATGTTGTTCGAAAACCATTAGCATTGATTGAAATTGGGACAAGTGCCGGGTTGCAGCTGTTATGGGATCAATATAGCTATTCATATGGGACGACTGAAGTTTACGGAAATAAGGATGCAACTTTACATATTACAGCTGAGGTACGAGGTGATAAAACACCTAATCTACAAGACTATATTCCACCAGTGTCTACACGTATTGGAATCGACCTTCATCCTATCGATTTAAAGGATGATGAAAATGAACTTTGGCTAAAAGCTCTTATTTGGCCAGAACATCATGAGAGACGCGAATTATTTGAAAAGGCGACGGAATATGTAAAGGCAAATGAATTACGATTGATTGAGGGGAATGGGGTTGAACTTCTTTCTGAGTTGTCAGAAGAAATTCCAAAAGAGTACGCAATTTGCGTATTTCACACACATGTGGCGAATCAAATGCCATCGGAAGTCAAAACGAGATTACTTGAACAGATTTCACAAATTGGATCCGAACGCGAGATTTTTCATCTATATAACAATATTCAAGACCGCGACCTCCATCTGGATTATTATCTAGATGGGAAAGAATATAAAAATATAGTCGGAAAAACTGAAGGACATGGAAGATGGTTTACTTGGGAGTTGTAATAAGGAAAAAGGGCATTTGGACATCGGATCCAAATGCCTTTTTAATGACAATTCTTACTTTTTATTTGACCTCTAAAATGGTATACGGCCCTGATTTAAAGTGGTATTTTATGTCATACCTTTCACCTGTTTTAAACTGCGAACAAAATTCTTCTGTTTTTTCTTAACTTTCGTCAAAATACTGGAACATTGTATATGGATCATTGACTTTACACACATAAAGACCATCACTATTTTTTTCGTTTGTAACTGCTGTTTCTTCAACCAAAATCGAACTTTCTTTTTCATAGGACGGACGAAGCATATTGGATACCATTGTACCCACAATGATCAATAATCCAATAAGTGCAAGGATAAGTGCCTTCTTCTTCTCCATCCTGACAAAGAACATAAAGATAGCACACCCTAATGCTCCGATACCAATCGCATACAATGCCACTAATAGTAAATACAAAAAATCATCCCCCTATTCCGTGTTTTATTTCTCATAAAACCTAAATGACTCTGCGATTTTGATAATTTCTTCTTTTGGAATTGGTTCTTTTCCAAAGTCCCAGATATTGTTGAAGAAAATGACCTTATTCCCATCCTTTTATGTATTTAATGAACATCATGATAAATGGAAGCAAAAGTGTGATGACCAGAGCTTGTATAAACGTTAGGATGATATCCTTTTTCCATGGATTGCTCTTTGGATATCGGTTATTTACCCGTTGAAAAACAAGAAACACAACCCACAAAATAAGAAACATATAAATGACGGTACTAATGCTATCGTAATACATTGGCGCATTGCCCCCTTTTCTCCTTGTTAAAAATAGACATTCTTTTACTCCATTATCACACGTTTCCAAAAGATTGTAATTAATTAAAAACTTTCCATCCACAGATGGTAAAATAGGTTTAGAGATTTTTTAGAAAGAGGGGGTTTATTTGAAGGGTAAAATATTTTGGGTGAGTATTTTGGCTATTATCCTTAGTTATGTCGGAAATTATTTGTATTTTCATTCAAAGCAGTTGGATGCCCCAATATTTTTGGACCATTTTTATGAACTAACCATGTATGAAGATGACGAGACGGCACTTACATTGTATTACTTAACGAATAAGTCGGACACGTCGACAGTTATGTATGTAAATATTGATGGAATCGAGGCTTATCCCGCTTCAAACAACAACTTTTTTATGTGGGATTCGCAGGAACCTCAATTTGAAAATGAATACACTCACCATTATTTAAAAGCACTTCATCTTACAATACCGGGTGAGTATGAGGGTGACGGTCCTTTATCGTTTTCGGATATAGAGGTTCATTTTTCAAATGGTAAAACGGTTCAGGCCGATATCGGCGAAGTCATTCTTAATAAAAGAGAGGAAACTCCAAATGTGCTAGAGAGCCGAATGAGTTATGGAAGCAATCAGCATTTTGCAGAGCAATCGATGGTAGCCTTACAGCCAATCACCATTCAGAAAGTGGAGATTCCTTTTGCCAAGGAACTATCCGACGATATCCTGATAAAAGTGAATCTAGATCAAGAAAAATTACGTGTGTTAAACAAAAAAAGGACTGGTGGTAGCTTTCCAGTTTGGTATAACGAAAAGCGTGATGAAGAGTGGAGCGCTCGACCCGGCATTTTACTAATGAATGACATACTTCCCTTTAAGTTGGAACAAAATGAAGGGATGCCGGTCATGATGCAATTTAATCCAACACGTGAGAGCTATTTCGAATTTAGCGTAAAATTGATTGGAAAAACGGAGTCAGGAGAAGAGTTTGTAAATAGGATTCCAATAATTGACCATCCCAACTTAGACCAAAAGACCATTAATCGAATCATAGCCAAAAAGGACGGTGAAAGCTAATGAACTTCAAGCGAATATTCTGGGGTTATATTTTTATCCTTTTAGAAATTCATTTGTTTGTCATCGATATTTTGCCAGAACCGGTTGGCTATTATTTGATTTATTCGGGAATTGCGGCATTGCCGCCAGAAAATCGAATCGGGAGCAAGCTAAAAAAGCTTTTGATCGGGCTTATGATTTTCAGTATTCCGACTGTTTTTATACAACAAAATGTAAATGAATTCGGATCATTTGCAACTATGGCTCTTTTGGATATCTATTCATTTATCCTTGAAATTTCAAGATTGGTCTTGGTGTTTTTTATTTTTCGTTTAATCATGGAATTTGTTACGCCAACCGGGGATAAATTTTTAATTCGAAGATGCTCCCAAACATTTAAAATTTACATGACCGTCATGCTTCTTATCTCGCTGTCCCATACATTTGCAATGAATCTTTCCAGCAATGCTAAATTAGGGTACCTATTCTTTACGATCCCTTTAGGTTTTATCATGGAGATTGTGTTTCTAGTACTTTTATGGAAGTTGCATAAACTCAAGGATCATCGGGGCTTTCCACCCCTATATAACAAGAACGACAACTATATTCCTAGTGTCTTTAATTCAGACCCAGAATAAGAAGTATTTGAATGGATATTTTCGAAAGATTGAAAGGTAACTTTTGTGATTACTCGCGAAACTGGATTATGTGTTTCCTATTTTAGCAAAAATGAAAAATAATGAAATGTGCCGCAATATAATAGCAAGGGCTAATGTATTGCGGCACATTATTTATATCTTTTTAACTACTGGCTTTCCATCCTTATCTAATAATGGAGTCAATCCTCCAGCTTAGCCATCCCAACTAAATAAATAATGAACTCCTGCCTCCTTATCTACTAATACTTTACAACCTGACAAACTACCTTCTTTATGTACAATCTCAAATCTTTGAGTTGAATCGTTATTAACCATATATAAGTCCTCCTTATTTTCTCTCAACAAGACCAAACCCCACTCCAGTAGGATCGACTAAATATGCCAAGTAAAACTCATCAAACTCCATCTTTTCACGGACTATCATTGCTCCATTCACTACTGCTTTTTCGATTGTATCGTCAATGGAATCCACCTCAATTTGAATCCTTGTTCCATGCGGATAATCATGTGGTCCTTTGCTTATTCCGCCTTGAATTTCCACTGGGCTCGTGCTTTTTACGGGCCAAAATCCCCAATTCGGTTTCCCCATTTCCCATCCAAAAACGGTAGAATAAAACTGAACTGCTTTTTCAGGATCTTGACTGCTAATTTCAAAGCCTACTATTTTTGCCATTTTCAACTCTCCCTTATTTCATCGTCCAAATTGCCTTTGTATACCCTATTCTCATACCTGCCCGTTCCATGTTATTTTGACTGACCGAGCCAAACGTTGCCTGACCAATAATCAATTTACATTCTTGTTCCAACGCTGTTTGCATTCGTAACTTAATTAATGCAGTTTGAATACCCTGATTACGAAATTCCGGCAAGGTTGTTGCGGCAGCAAGGGTTCCAATGCCGTTCTTTGTAAATAAAACTCCAATCCCCGCTGGTTTATCTTCAATACTTGCGAGATAAAACGTCCAATTCTCATTGTCGTTAAGAATTTGATTGTTTTGGGCGACCCCATTTTTTAAAAAGGCGGGCATCCCAAAACCCTTTGTATAGATTTCAGCGAACAGATCAAATTCATTTTTATGTAACTCACGTACTTTGATTTTTGGATGGATGCTGGTTTCGTGTTGTGGAGATAGTTCTGAGTAGAGGGTTGTGTGAAAGTCATGTTGATAAAAACCAGCATTACTTAAGTATGTAAGCAAATCTGAAGAAATATGCCCGGGTGTCAATTCAAGTCGAACTGGGATATCCTTTTGTTTGTAAAAGTGGATGATGGGTTCAATGTATTTTTCATCGCCATCTGATAATCCCTTTACCGTGTTGAATGAGGGACCTGGAATGTTCTTAACAGAAAAAGCTGTAGCATTTCCAAAATATTTGATTTCGACCCCCATCAGATTTCCTTCGATTGCTTGTATCGCTGTTAGTCTTGATTTCAACACCTCGATTTCAGATATTTCTAAGGTTTGGGCCAATTTTTTAGTTAATATCACTTTGCCTCCCATTTATCTAAAAATCCTCCAGAAAAATATTTTTTAGATTTATCGAAAAGTCATCAAATAGATTTACATTGACAAAATCGTGATTTGCGTAAGTTCCTATATGTTTATAGAATTCATCATTCAATACGTACACATCTATGGTTTCGTGAGTAGGGTCCACAATCCAGTATTCTTTCACACCCGCTTTTTGATAGCGATTAAACTTAATCATTTTATCAATTTTCGCGGTTGACTTTGATAATATTTCAACGATAAGGTCAGGTGCGCCTGAAATAAAACTTTTGTGGATTTTATTTTTATCACAAATAATAATTAAATCCGGTTTAACCCACTCTGTTATTTTAGAGGGATCTTCCTCACCACTTAGGCAAACATCGATTGCAGCCAAAACTCTACACTGTTTTTTTCTCAAATAAAGATTGAATTCCGTGGACAATTCCATAGCAATTGACTGATGCTTAACATTAGGTGATGGAGACATATTAAAGATTTGCCCGTTTATTACTTCATATTGAATTTCTTCATCGAGTTTTAAGTATTTGGCGTAGGTCAATGTGTTCTGTTCCTGCGGTTTAGCCATTGAAAATCCCCTCCCTATAATTGAAATTCTTATAAGCCCTTATAAATTCCATTATAAAACATTTACTACTTTAATCCCAATCCAATGAGCAAGTAACTTATCACTATTTTTCACAAAAAGGTATTAATTTCCTTATTTAATTGTAAGCTAATCCATGAGTTATGGTAATATTAAAAAGGAAATTCTATCTTGAAATTGAAAGGCTTGGTTTTTGTGGTAAAAAAGAAGAATCCTGTATTAGCTGAAGTGAAACAACTCATTATCATTACCCTTGGAGCAATTTTTGCCGGCTTTGGGCTTGAATTGTTTTTAGTTCCTAATAATATTTTGGATGGCGGGGTTATTGGTCTTTCCATCATCGCCGCAGAGATCTTCGGTGTTCCAATGAGTGTATTTCTTATTGTTTTAAACATTCCATTCCTGCTTATCGGTTATCGAAAAATGGGAATCAAGTTTACACTTCATACGTTATATGGTGTTGTCGTTTTATCAGCCTTTACCGCTTATTTGCATCATTTGGAGCCAGTAACAAATGATTTATTTTTAGCAACCATTATTGGGGCTGTCATTTTAGGAACAGGTGTCGGTTTGGTCATTCGGACCGGTGGTGCCTTGGATGGCACAGAAATTTTAGCTATTATAGTAAGCAAGAATCGACCTGTATCTGTTGGGCAAATTGTGATGATCATGAATGTGTTTATTTTTATTCTGGCAGCCTTACTCGTGTTCAGCTGGGAAACCGCTATGTATTCGATTATTACCTATTACATCGCTTTTAAAATGATTGATATTGTGGTTGAAGGTTTGGAAGAATTGAAATCTGTGACGATTATTTCAGATATGCCTGATGAACTTGCAAGGAAATTGACTACAGATCTTGGTCGTGGGCTTACCTTTATTCATGGTGAAGGTGTCTTTTCAAATGAACCTAAAAAGATTATTTATACAATTGTTAGCCGGATTGAACTCTCCACGTTAAGATCGATTGTCGAAGACATTGATCCCAGTGCATTGATTGCGATTGAAAATATTGCAGATGTGAGGGGCAGTAATTTTGGGAATAGTGGAGGACACTAGAATAACAAATAGTTTAAGCATGGTGCGCCATGCTTTTTTTAATTTGCATTCTATTTTCGTACTATTTTTCATATATATATGTCCAAAAGGAATAAAGGACGGATATCATGAAAACTTATGAAAATGGGCAGGTTTTTATTACTAGGATTGCCTTTATGTTTATCTTTACGGTACTCATATGTTTTACAGCTGCTTCAAGTATATCCTCTATCAAAAAAGAATGGATTAATTTTCGAGAATTCGATATTAATATTAAAACATTTCCGACGGAGTTTTTTGTTCAATTGCTTGAATTTGAGAATGCTTATTTTGGACAGACCTCTGATGTTGAACAGGAATCATTCACGAAAATTTTTGTCGAATCAACCCTTCAATTAAAGTACGGTGATTTAAGAAGCTTTTTCGGATATGAATTACCTGGATTATCAATGTACCATACTGAAATTCTGGTTTCCGGAGAGGGCACAGATTTCACCACCCTTCCGTACGAATCAGCCCCACCTTTAGATGATTTACTTCAGGAAAGGGAATTGGCTCAAAAGGAATTGGAAGAACTTAATAAGGAGGAGCCAAAAACACCTCCAGTCAATTTTGCAACCGATAAAAAGGTGCTCGTTTATCACTCACATAGTTTTGAATCGTACTTGCCTCTTCTGGGGCTTACTGGCGATCCCGATATGGATAAAGCAGTTGATTCTAAAACAAACATTACTCTTGTGGGCGACCTACTTGGAAAGGAACTAGAAAAAAACGGAGTGAGTACGATTGTAGATCAAACAAATATCGGACAAGAATTAAAGAAAAAAGGCTGGGGAACCACCCAATCATATGCGGTATCACGCGGGATCGTCCAATCTGCAATGGCAAGTGACTCCAATATCGACTTTTTGATCGATCTTCACCGTGACAGTGTTCGAAAAGATGGTTCAACAGTTACCATTAATAATAAGCCGTATGCAAGGGTATTTTTTGTCGTCGGAAAAGCGAGCAGCAATTTTGAGCAAAGTTATGTACTAGCCGAGTCTCTATATAAGTCAATCGAATCGCAGTTTCCGGGAATCAGCCGGGGTGTGGTTGCGAAGGGACTGGATCAAGGGAACGGAGTGTACAATCAAGATTTGGCGAAAAACTCCATTCTAATCGAGGTTGGTGGAGTAGATAACGATATGAAGGAATTAAAAAATACCGTTGAGGCGCTGGCAAAAGTGATCAGTGAACATATCATTGACGCCGAGAAAGTGAACTCCTCTCATGAATAAAGAGTTACTCTTTTGGTTGATTTGGTTGTTTGCCTCAACCCTGTTTTGCTTTTTTTACTTGTCATTTGGCTATACCGTAACCGCATTTCTGACCGGGATTGTCATGTGCTGCAAGGCGTTGATTAAACAATCAATTGCGGAGAATAAAAAACAACGCGGATGAAGCAAGGTTTGTCTTGAATAAACAGGACGGACCTTGTTTTTTTGACTCTTATGTTCTCACAAACATCGATAAAAGTTAATGTTCAATTAATAACACGATTAAAATATAATGTAAGAATAACATATTCAGAACTTATTAAAATCAGAGGGTGATATGAAGTGGAAAACTTTTACTTGTTTGTTCTTATGTGTATTCTTCTCATTATTTTACCCGGTCCCGATACGGCTATTGCTACGAGAAATACGGTCACCGTCGGGAAAATCGGGGGGCTGAAAACAGCTTTAGGTACTTGTTGCGCCCTTATTATCCACACTTCTGCTGCTGTATTTGGACTTTCAGCCATTATTGTGAAATCTGCATTACTATTTTCTGTCTTCAAATACGTCGGTGCTGTGTACTTAATCTATCTGGGTGTTAAGACATTATGGGGTTTACGAAAAAAGGAAGTAGCAGCAAGTGTTGAGATGAGCACAAAAAGCCAGTTTGTAAACACATCTTGTTTTAAACAAGGTTTCCTTACCAATATTCTAAATCCTAAGGTTGCTGTCTTTTTCCTAACCTTTTTGCCTCAATTCGTTGACCCTGGAAGCAATACCTTTTTACCATTTCTTCTAATGGGCATCACTTATACCGTACTAACTGCCATATGGTTTGTACTTTATGTCTATTTAATTAACCAGATTAGTGCATTTATGAAAAAACCTAAAACACAAAATATGATTGAGGGAATCACAGGTACCATACTGATCGGTTTTGGTATAAAGCTGGCTTTAGAAAAGGCGCATAATTAGATGTTTTCTAGACCCTTGATTATTCTAAATCGAAGGGTCTTATTTTTTAGACTGTTTTCGTAAACTTTGTTGTTTTTTTATCTTTGATTTCCGCTTCAGGCGGACGCTTTCAGCGGGCGTGGCTTGAGCCTACTCGTCGCTATCGCTTCTGCGGGGTCTCAAGTCTCACGCTTTTCCCGCAGGAGTCGCCACCTTACGCTCCAATCAACTAGGCTTGCACTTTATATCTGAAAGCAACAATCTTTTAGAAAAGAGCCTATTTTTAAGATTCAAAAGAACTATCTGCTGTGAGTTTGCATAAGTTCGTATATCTTACGGGCAGTGTTGACATTCCTTACAGTAATCTGTTTGTATATCTTTGATCCAATAATCTTAGACATTCCGCTTTTGGATACATTTTTCTTGTCAACTGACCATAGAATCGCACCTGGTATATATTTCACTGTATCAATATTTGGTTTAATTTCTAGATTCTCAAGTACTGATTCATCATCAATTTCATCCCATAAAAACATGACATCACTTTTCATTTCATTGTCATTTTTCCATGTTTCTGGAATAGCGTTGATGATTCTTCTGACATCATCAACACTACGTACTACTACCTTAATTTGCAATCCAAAATCATTATGTATCGCTTCTTCCAAAATACGTGATAGTTCAACCTGTGATGTGTCAATTTTTGAAAAAATTATATTACCTGTGTTGATGTACGTCACCACATCATTCACCCCGACTTGTTCAAAGGTTTGTTTAAGCAGCTTCATGTCGATTTTGTTTTTTCCACCCACATTAATGCCTCGTAGCAGGGCGATATATACCATAAACATCCTCCTAGCAGCTAATTTACCCCAACCTATGACCTAGGCATTCTTAGTAATATTTTCTGAGAACTAATTTCACATTAACTCTTTTAAACTACTATCATGAATCGGTAAATAAATCTCTACTTCTTCCTCGCCATTCATCATTTGATGATAAGTCTCTATAATATAAGACTCTAGGTTTCTTTTATAGCCTTGCTCCTCTGTCCATTTCAATAAATGCTGATGGAGGTTGGCAAGATTATTTATGCCTCCCCTTATTGATGCATATTCTTGTGCATTTTCGATGTACTCCATTCCAATGGGCACTTCAGCCAGATTGTCATTCACAATTAACGCTACATAAAAATGTCCTTCTAGATGATTATTATCTCTCTTAGGTTCAAAAAGGGCTATTTCAATATCGGTATGGTTCTTAATTTCATTTTTTCGAGATATTAATTGCTGTGCAAGTTTTGGAACTTCTATCCCGTAATCGACAAAAGCTCCAGTTCCTTTTAAACCTACAACTTTAAATACCTTCTTAAGCTTTTTACAATCCATCATTTTCCCTCCCACTACTTTGTGATTTTTCAAAACATAAAAAATAATTCTATTGGCAAACTCCTAAGGGATTATCATCTGGGTCATAGAATGTAAAAAATTTGGTGTTACCTTCCCCACCTATTGGGTTTACTTTTACCTTCTTTTGGATTAATAGTTTGTGGCTTTCTTCTATATCCGTAGGAATAAAATTATAATATTTCCCCACCCCAAAATTATTTTCTGGGAATTTCATAGGTTGATGATTTAATGTTTAAACTAGGCATACAACCGTTTGGGATCGTTCTCCAATCTTCATAACAGCAGCTTCTTCTTCAATGTAAAATGGTTTAATACCAAGTATTTCTTCATACCATTTTGCTGACAATTCAGGGTCTTTAACAGGAATAAAAACACCTTCCATCCCCTTAAAAAGTGGTGTGTTCATGTCCTCTATCTCCTTGAAAAATTTGCATTAACTTACATTTCGATAAATCTAGTTTAAATCCTTCATATTTAGGTGTATTGGACCAATAGACATGCTTGGGATTAGGCTAAAAACCATAGATTCAAAATAAAAACAATAGACCAATTTTCCTATCTACCATAAATTCAAAATGTTGGCGGAAAAGCTAATTAGTTGGCTATATATCTCATTTATCAGCAATATTTTTTGATAATTGGCTAAAAGTTGTCCCACAGGACTGGAATTTTTGCAATCACTTAGCATATCAGCTCTCAACCTTTTTAGTTACTGCCACTAATCACCGATTTACTGTCGCTATATCAGAAATACTGTCACTATCCCAAAAATACTGTCACTAACGAAAATACCCCAAACTAATCGAAATAACAAAGCCCCAAGGAACATCCCTGGGGCTCGCAAATTACTTCACCGGTATCCAGATTTCCGAGTAATAATTAGGTTCATATGCGTTTCCAGCTGGGTACAGTTCGAACTCAGCTGTACCGCCATACTTATATCCGCTTGATGGAAACCATTCTGAGTAGATTTTTTTCCATGCGTCTTGCATCGCGTGTGGCATCGCACCATTTACCTCGAATACTGCCCATTTTGACGCTGGTATGTCTAGAATGTCAAACTTCCCTGATACGCCATCTGCGTTTTCCACCGCCACCCAATAATCAATTGCTCTGACGTTTGGCTCACTAACGCAGACTCCCAAAATCCCATTGATTTCTCCATTATTCAGTGGAATCAATGCATCACAGGTACCGTCCGAATTCACTTCCTCCCATAACTTTGGAATACTACGGAGATGCTCATCATTCTCACATGAAAAATTGCGCTTCACTCCTACTGCTTTAAATCCTTCCTTCTCAACAATTCGATACTTCACTGGATCTGCTCCTTTCAAACTCACCTGGATGACCAGGCGGCTATATGATTGCAGCCTTCCAATCCCCTTTCGGACATCGCTTGGGGTTACACCATGCTGTTTCCGAAAAGCTTTTGTGAAAGCCTCGGGAGTGTCGTAGCCATATTTGTAGGCTAGATCAATAATCTTTGTTTCTGTTTTCAATAATTCTTCAGCTGCTAGTGTTAACCGGCGACGACGGAGGTAATCACCCACAGTGATATCTGTTAAAATCGAAAACGTGCGTTGAAAATGAAACTGGGACGCATTCGCATGCCCTGCAATTTCCTCAATTGACACATCCTCAAGCAAATGGTCTTCCATATAATCAATTGCATTTTGTAATGATTCTAGCCAGCTCATTCCCCTCACTCCTTACCTCAATTCTATCTACTACACGCTTTTCTAGCCTGTCATTTTGTGCTTAGTTAAGACAGATTTTTCATAAAAAAGCTAAGGGTATCTTCATGAGTAAGTTTGCCCAGAACCTCAATTTTTGCCAAAAACTGAAGTTCCGCAATTTCTTCATCCAATGGCATTAAGTCCTCGATATCACCTGTTAATTCAACCAAAAACATGGTAGTCTCCTGGCCATCAAATCCAATTTTATTTTTCATTTTTTCTGGAAATTCAAAGCGTATTTTTTCATCGAACTGCTTGATAAGCATAAAATCAGTTGAACCGGTTTCTTCTTTTAGTTCCCGGAGCATCGCATGTCGAGGTGACTCGTCACTATCTTCAATTCCACCCTTGATGAAATCCCACTCACCTGCTATTTTTTCGGAACCAGATCGAGTGTTAATTTTTGTTTTATGTACGAGCAAAAATTGATCATCCTTATAGACTATTGCTCCAACCGCTTGTCTAATCAAAGAAATGAAGCTCGCTTCCTTCATGCTCAATCAGCTGTTCACTTTTAAAATAAACACCTGAGTTTTCATCGATTCCATAGCCGGGAACATTCAATTTAGAAATTGCTGCTATAAGGTTCCTCTCCTCGTCCCATTCTGAGAAGTGTACGGATATGACGCAATTTTTGATCAAGCTTAGGCCCTGCAAATATAGCTGATGTTTCTGTGACGTGTCCTTTGGAGAAATGACACAATGCTCACAAGAAACCAATGCACCTGCGGAAAAGCCTGCTACCGGAACGCCTTCATGAAACTTATTTCGAATAATATTTGCGACTGGAGTATCGACAATATAAATGCGATAAAGCTCAGTTACTCCCCCACCAATTATAACCCCTGTGCATGTTTCAAGCTCAGCCAGTTGTTCTTGAGTTGGATTTTCCGAAAGTGCAAAATAATAAAAATCTCGCACACCATGGTCCTCTAAAACCTTCGTATATTGTGGCATATATTCCTGCCAGCCTGGAAGCTCAAGAAATAAAATCGCAATCTTAGCAGCCCTTTCGCCTGCCAAATCCGTAAATTTTTCACCTAATTTTTCATTAAAAGGAGGCCCTCCCCCAAACAAAAATAAATGTGTATCTGACATTTTATCTTCCCCCTTTTTCGAAAATGATAAGATTTATATGTAATTCGATAATAACTGTTAAAATCCTTTTATAAATTACGAAAAGCCAGGCAATCATCGCCTGACTTTTTCCGTTATTTATCATTTACAAGTGCATTCCTGTCAACTGCATGTGGTGGTTTCTCAAACCATCTCTCATCGATCATGATATTGGCTCCATCTTCCACATATCTTCCAACATCAAGGATGAATTTGCCAAACATCAATCCAATGTCTCGTCTACCATTTAGGGAAATCGCATTGGCATATGACCGAATTTTCATCGAGAACATATCGATTTTATGAAAAATCATTAATTTATCCGAAAAGGGTGGAATCGTTGATGCCTCCACCAAATCATCGAGTATTGGATGACCAGGTAAACTATCTTGGTGAAGCTTTGCAGTACAATCTTTAATATGATCCATTGTAATTTCCTTGCCACGGAGCATAAATTCCTTCACCTTTTTATGATTCGCCACTTGGCTGAATCCCATCAATAATGCTTTACTTGCCACATTGTTTTCAAGATTATCTTGGAGGTGAGCAATCTCCAAGGCATGAAGCGGTCTGATATCGCCAAAAAATCCAGCTAGATAGCTTTGTTTTTCTACAAAACTCACTTCTTTTGGGATTGGAATGGCTGGTGCTTTCGTTAAATAGCCCTTTTTTTCTAATGTTTGATTTAATTTAACTAAAAAATTAATTGTATCCAAATCAAATTTTATTACAGTATCTCTTACGTCTTGCCGTATCATCATTGGGATCGCTGTCGAATAAAGACTTAGCCCTGCTTTCGCCGTATATTTTAAATAATGAAGATAAAATTCATCTGCAAACAATCTTGGGGCATCTATGTTTACATCTTTTTTTACATCGAACCCTAATGGAATAGGGAAATTTTCTTTATTGAATATCTTCGTAATATCCGCAATGATATTTTTACTGATGCCTTCGGCTTTTTCAAGGATTTCCTTGATGTCAGAGTCCTGACAATGTTTTTGATAATAGGTTAACACGCAAACGGCCATTGAGTTCCCCATATAAACCGCCCAAAGCTTACCCATTTCCGCTGAAGTAAGTTGTTCATTGCTGGAATTCATTTCCTAACTCCTCTGCACTTTTTTTCTAGTATCTTGCAAGAGAACCGGATGTATTCAGAAAATGTATGCTCCCGAAATATTTTTCGACAAAAATCTTCGAAATCGACTTGAATGATTGCTTTATCGTCAACGTTTGAGGCGTGACTCCATATTATCCGAAAAATCCTATGACACAGTTCTACATTTTGGATTATTTTTACATTTGATTTCGTGGTTTCAATCATGTAGTATACAGATACAAGCTACATTGTACGTAATCATAATAAAGTTTAACCTTTGAGCTGAAATAGGGAGTTTAACATTGAAGCTTGAATGACAGGCCTTCGTCCATGGCGACATGAAGGACATACAGGAAAGTTTCTGCAAACACCCACTTTGAGGAGTGGTGGTTTTAAACTTTCTTAGGGTATTACGGCAATTGTGGCTTTTCCAATTTACAGTCAATCCATTTTCCGTATGGGGAGTGGATTTTTTATTTGCTCATAAGTCTTGACCATTGATGCATTTTAATTCTATAATTATTTTCTATAGTGGATTGACAATTTCATCATGTCCCAGTAGCTCAGTAGGATAGAGCGACAGCCTCCTAAGCTGTAGGTCGTAGGTTCGATTCCTATCTGGGACGCTAGAGAGCTGCCCCTCGATTTTGGAGGGGCAATTTTTTTAAGCAAAGAAAAAAGAGGCTTCAAGCCTCTACACACTCTTAGTCTTCGTTTCTTTCTCAGCAAAAGCTGATACTCCTTCAGTAATGACGCGATCGATATCGAGATAGGGCTTTCCACGAAGTGCCTCATTTGAAAAAATTTCAATACTTTCTTCTTTTGTATCCTTCGACAAACTGAACACCTCCAACATTGGCAATTTTCTACATTAGCCATATTGTAGGCAATCGGTTCAATGTTCATGCATTCTTCCATTCTAAAAATTCCATCCGATTCCCAAACGGGTCATTCGAATAAAAGCGATTTGCACCTAGGAGGTTGTAATCCTCGATTACGTTCAAGTTGTTGTTTAGAAGATGCTGTTTTAAAGATTCAAGGTTCTGAATTTCAAATGCTGGATGTGCTTTTTTGGCAGGCACGAATGGTTCCTCGATGCCGATATGAATTTGCACAGATCCATATGCAAACCAAACACCGCCATTTTTACTTAGAGTCTCAGGCTTTTCGACCTCTTTGAAGCCTAAAATTTTGACGTAAAAGTGACGCGCTTGGTCCTCGCTTCCTTTTGGCGCAGCAATCTGGATATGGTCAATTGCTTTAATTGTAAAAGTCACGTTAATCCCCCTCTTTAGTATGATACTTTCATCGTACTCTATTTTAGGGGTTAACTAAATTTGATTAAAATTATGTATTTGCATAAGTTTTGCTTATTCTGCAGGATATGTCTCTCGTAAGAATTTGATGGATTGGTTAATAAGCTCTTTCAGCACCTCTACATCGATATCCGCAATTTTGTTGATGTAAACACAGGCTTTTCCGGTTGTATGTTTGCCGAACCTTTCGAGCAGCTCCTTACGCTTCTCGTCGCCAGGTGCAAAATACAAACTAATTTTTGCCTTACGTGGGGAAAATCCAACAAGTGGCGCATCGCCCTCATGGCCGGTGGCATATTTGTAATGGTAAGAACCAAACCCAATAATGCTCGGCCCCCACATTTTTGCTGGGTACCCAGACGTTTCTGTAAAAATATCCAAAAGTTTGTAAGCATCCTCTTTCTTTTTCAGGTTGTCGACTTTTTCAATGAATTCAATAACACTTGTATCGTTTTCTTTTGTTTTTAATTCGTACATTATTTTGGCCTCCTTGATAGTAGTAGGATTGACATTAATTATTAATTCAAGACGTTGGACGGGGATTCCTGCTAAGAATAAAAAACAGAAGGGAAACCTAGACGTCCCCGACTGTCTTTATTATACTAATGTAACATTAATTGTCTTATCGATGAAGGTAGTGGTCGTGTAGCCCTCAATTTTCAAAATCAAGTTCTCTACTTTATTGCTAAATAGTTCAATATTATGGCTAGTTGTAAAAATACGTGGCTGTTCTAATTCTGACATGCGATAGAATTCCTCAGCATCGTATTTTTCACCAAATTTATCAATAATAAATCCGTCCCCATTAATCGTGGATCCGAAACAACATTCTTCATTTTCAATATGAATATCGTACTTAAGCAATTCATAATTACGATTCTTTGAGAATTCTTCTGTCATATGAATTTTAATCGTTTCTCCAAATTCAACTTCTTCAATTTTGATTTTATTATTCAAGTATTCAAAGGTTTGTGGCATATCCTTTGTTATATCAATCGTGACGTTTTGGGGAGATTCCTTAAAGTATGAGACTGCCCCAAAATGTATGTTTAACTCCTTTGGCTGATCAAAATAAATGGAGATAAATGTTTCTTTTACCATTTGCATCCCGCCAAGTCCTTCTCCAGAACCACCACCTAGTGGATTTAATGTTTTTGCTCCACTTTCAATCTTTTTGATTCGAATGTTTTCAATTTTTTTATCATCATGCTCATCCTGATAGTGATACGATAAAATCGTTGTGGTTGGAGCGATTAGCATACTTGTAGATTTTGCTAGGTTCTATTTGAATTTCTATTGACCATAATATTTAATTATTGGCCATATATTTTGATTATTGACCAAAAAATCTTATTATTGACCATAAATATTCTTTATTGACCATAAATGCAAAATAGCACGAAACTTCATTCATATTTCATTAGGAAACTCTCTATATTTTTAGGTAATATATAAATTCTGCTCTTCAAATCTCCTTTATGCTCTAAATGTAGGGTCTTGAATATTGTTTTTGCACCTGTTCGGGAGGATAATCTTAAAAAGTCACATAGTTTTTGATTTGTAATGGTATTCCCAATTAAAAATGAGTAATCTGCAATTGATTTTAGGTATGCAATCTTGGAAACATAACTACAATGAGCACAATGCCATGATCTTGGTGTACGTTTCATTGGTATCTTGTTGCATTTGGGGCACCTCACACCTTTGATTAAATCGTCTTGTTTTATATTAAATTGCGCTAGTATATCTTGATCATGGGGTGTGTGCAGCTTTAATAGGATTCTACTAAGCTTTAGCAAATGCTTCCGATCCAACACTTCTTCCCGGTTTCTTTTCTCAAATAACTCAATCTTTTGGATAAAACTTGGGCTTTTAATTACTTTATTATAGTGTTTAAAGTCTGTACTTGCGTTAATAATGGAATTTGGATTTGTAAAAATTACTAGAGTTTCAATCGGGATGGAGGGAATTTTGAAGGTTTCCAGAAGTCTTTTAAGCTGATGTTGATGTCTAGTGATTTGTGCAACAGGACATGGATAAGATTTCTTCGTATCAGTGTAGATTTGAATTAATTGATCAAACTTGCCGTCAAAATATAGTTCTCCTCGATAATGTTTTGCGTCGATAATTAATATGAATGTGGGACTAATTAGAAGTATGTCTATTTCAAAAAAATGCTTACCGGAGATATCTGGAAGACGAAGATTGTGGAAAATAAAGTAGTTATTTTCTTTCAAAAAGGTTAAATAATATTGTAAAGATTGCTCACCGCGATACCCCGACATCCTTCGATGATATTCATCACTATTTTCTTTAAACTTAGGATAAGTTTCCGACAATCTTTTTAACAATGCCCCTAGTTTTTTTATTCGCATAGGGATTTTTAGTTCCTTTTTTATCATTTATCATGACTCCTTTATGTTTGATACTAAATTTTTTCGACATTATCTAATAACATCCTTCTACAAAATTGTGAAACTTTTGCTTTGGCCAATTTATGGCTAATAGAAATTTTTAATGGCTAATAGCTAAATTTTACGGCTAATAAAAATTAGTTATGGCCAATAATTTAGTTTTTATGGCCGTTAGCCAATAACCACCAATGTAAATAAATCCAACCACTTTTGGTAAAACTAAGGTCACGATTCAAGATGTAGGAGGCGAGTTTGTTGGAGAACTTATTGTCTATTTTTGCACTTGGTGGGATTAATGAAATTGGGAAAAATATGTATGTGGTGCAGTATGAAGATGATATTTTAGTGATTGATTGTGGGGGGAAGTTTCCGGATGAGAGTTTGCTTGGAATTGATTTAATAATACCGGACCTGACCTATTTGGAGGAGAATCAGGAGAAAATTCGTGGGATGCTGATTACACATGGGCATGAGGACCATATTGGCGGGATTCCTTATTTTCTTAAAAAGCTTAATGTGCCGATATATGCGACTCGGTTTACGCTTGGTTTAATTGAATTGAAGCTGACCGAACATCGTCTACTTGCAAATACCAAGCTAATCCCGATTGATGCGGACTCTAAGCTTGAATTCGGAAAAATAAAGGTTTCCTTTTTTAAAGTAAATCATAGTATTCCGGATTGCCTCGGAATTGTGTTTGATACGCCTGAAGGTAAGATTGTTCATACCGGAGATTTCAAGTTTGATTTGACACCAGTAAACGATCAGCATTCGGACATTCATCGGATGGCTGAAATTGGGCGTGAGGGTGTGCTTGTTTTATTATCGGAAAGTACGAATGCGGAGCGCCCTGGTTCAACGCCAACAGAGTTAAAAGTTGGGCACGTGATTGAGGAAGCTTTTATGAAAGCAACCAGAAAAGTGTTTGTGTCAACGTTTGCTTCTAATATTAGTCGGGTTCAGCAGGTTGTTGAAGCAGCGATGGCGACAAATCGAAAGCTTGCGCTGCTTGGAAGAAGTATGGTGAATGTCGTGGGTATTGCAGTCGAGCGCGGCTATCTCCACATTCCAGATGGCATGCTGATCGATGCGCAAGAGGTTAACAATCTCGCACCTGAAAAAGTGTGTATTTTATGTACAGGAAGTCAGGGGGAACCGCTGGCTGCGCTCGCGCGTCTTTCCAATGCTAGCTATCGTGATGTACAGATCCTACCTGAAGATACAGTGATATTAGCGGCCGGACCGATTCCTGGCAATGAAAAAAATGTGTCTCGTATCATCGATAATTTATTTCAGCTTGGGGCGGTTGTTTTATATGGAGGCAGCGCGACTGGAATGCATGTTTCAGGACATGGGTTCCAGGAAGACCTCAAACTGATGTTGACTTTAATGAAACCGACTTACTTTATCCCAATTCACGGGGAATATCGGATGCTTCATCAACATAAGTTACTTGCGGTGTCTGTTGGAGTGGAAGCTGAAAATGTTTTTATCATTCAAAATGGTGATGTGGTTGATGTAAAAAATTCGGAGGCGCGTCAAACTCGGAAAATTCCTTCCGGCGATACATATGTGGATGGGATTGGTGTCGGCGATGTCGGTGATATTATTTTACGTGATCGGAAGCAGCTTTCCGAGGATGGAATGGTTGTCGTTGTCGTCACGCTGAGTAAGAAAGATCAGAAAATCCTGTCGGGTCCGGATACGATTACGCGCGGTTTTGTGTTTAACCGGGATTCTGAAGAGCTTTTACGAGGGACAAACCGGGTTGTAAAAAAGGCGATTCTTGAACTTCAAAGTGAAAACAAGTACCAGTGGAATGCGATGAAAAAGGAGATTAAAAAGGCAGTTGGGCAATATTTATTCTCGCAAACAAAACGAAAGCCGATGATTCTGCCGTTTATTATAGAAGTGTAACCCTCCGGCTTGGAGGGTTATGTTATTTCCAAACTTCATCTAACTTGTCAGAGTAAAATTCGATGGCGCGTTTGTACGCTTGAATGGACGGATCACTTGAGGTCACGGCTAAACCTTTTAAAAGAAATGCCATCGCCTCCTGATGTCGGCCAAGATTATAGAGTACCATTGCGTAAAAAGCCTTCATCGCGTGATTTTCAGGGAATAGCTCTATCCCTTTTAAAAGAGTTGCCTCGGACTTTTCATATTCGCTGAGGGCCCGATAGGCGCTGCCCAAACCCAATAATGCCCCTTCCAAATCCTTGCCCTGTAAACCTGATGTAATTGATTTTTCATAAAAAGCGACTGCTTCTGCCTCCAAACCCAGTACATCAAAGCTCCAAGCAAGTTGGTAATTTAACTGTGGGTCCTCAGGTGACTCCTTTACTAACCTCAAAAATCGTTCGTTCGATTCTTTAAGTTGACCTTCTTTTCGTAACTGTAAGGCTAGCTTCATTTTTGGTACATCTCCTGATATTCTTCAAAATCTAGTACTTCAATCACATCTGACCAGTGCAGAGCAGTTCCTACAAAGTCTCTAATATCAAGGTCATTCATCTCATATGTTTCGCCATCGTTTGTTGTCCCAGTCGCATCCTCAATAAAGGTAACATCATATCCTCGGTCGAAAGCTGAAATCGCGGTGAACATGCAGCAGAACTCAGTATTAAAGCCTGTAATGAAAACCTGTTTAACACCTAGCCCCTCTAAAAGAGAAGCAAGATTAGTTTTGAAAAATGAACTTGGTGTTGTTTTTTCAACTACATGGTCAGCCAACTCCCTGACTGATTCATGGAGTTCAGAACCTTCAGATCCCCGATATAGCGGGCTTTCCTCCACTTCGTCAAAATGTCTTACCATGACGACCGGCAGCTTTTTCGCTTTGAAATCCTGAATGATCTGTTGAATTTTAGTAAGTTCCTCATTAAAATCTTTAAAATTTACAATTCCGTTTTGGACATCAATCACTAATAACGCTTGCATTCTCTTATCTCCTCTTTTTAAAAGTTGGACTAAGCTCGCTCCAGACGTCGAATCGATTGCCATCCGGATCCCTAAACACAAAGTTTTTCCCAGCATGGCCACGGTCTTCGATTTCCCCAACCATGATTTGATGTTCTTTGAATTCTTTATGTAAGTTCTCTAAAGCTTGTAAACCATCAACCTCAAAGGTTAACGAAAATCGTTCATGCCCTTTTGCATCAATGAAGTTTGAGCTTTGTCCTTCTAGCGCAGCGACAATGAAAAAACTTTGATCTGCCAAATCAAGAATTGCTTTGTCCTGGTCCATATAATTTAGCGTAGCACCAAGGATTTCTGTGTACCAGGTGGCTGAATTCTGAACATTCGTAACTGGTAGATAGGTAGTTCCCACGCGTAGGAGTGTTTGTTTCATTTTAGGATCTCCACCTTTTGAATTCATTCTTACTCTTCCGTTCTTCCCTCGGTTATATCATCAAACGGTGTGAAGTTTTTACTAGGCAGTTTTTTCTTTCGGATGATTTTAAAAATAGTCAAGCTTACGATTCCGACTATGATGGCGATAAAAACAAATGCCATAGGTACTACTCTCCATTTCTCTAGTGCGTTATGTATTAATTCGCGAAATGTCATCATATTCCTTCAATTCTTTTCCAACCCTAAAAAAGAAGCCATATCCTTTTAGTGGACTGGCTTCTTTCACATTATTTGGCTAAATGATTGACAGCTTGGACGTATTGTTCATACAGAGGTTCCCACATTTGCTTACGGTTTTCCACCTGGTTACCATCCAGTAAAATGCCGATAACATCAAGACATACATGCCAACCCGCTAAATCTCTTGGTGTATGGTCAGTAAGCTTTGTGATTGTTTCAATTAAAAGCAGCTTACATCCCTCCTGGTCAGAAGTAAGCTCAAAGCGAACACTGTCATCTGCCCAAGTGAATTCTAATACAGAGTGATCGTTAAAGTCAGTGATCGTCATATCCTCGAAGGTTCCATTTCCCATATCGAAAAGGATGCGACCTCCCTTACGAAGTTCATCGACTTTTAATTCTGGAAACCATGTGGGCAGTTTATCGTTGTCGGTTAGCATCGCCCAAACTTCATCAATTGAGTGGAGATACAGGTGTTCGAAGGTTGCTATGTAATTTGGTTCGTTTTTGGTAAGAATTGCGAGCATGTTGTGCCTCCTATTTTAGAACATCGTGTTGAAGCTTGCTTTCAGATTATCCCATCCGTATACTGCTTCTATCAGAGTTTTTCCTCCGATTTCATCTTCTACTTTATCTAATTTGCGCGCCCCAAGTGCTTCATAAAAAAGACAGGATTTGTTTTCTTCTAATACTAATACTAGCATTGTGTTTATATTCTTGTCTAAAAGTTGTTTTACAACAGGTACTATTAACTTTTTGCCCAAGCCTTGTCCTTGATATTCTTTTAAAATATAGATGGCGTAGAGCTCACCCTGATAATATTCATAATTCCCGCTGCGCTCTTTTCCACCACAGGCAAATCCAAAGATTTCTCCTTTTTCATTTTCCGCTACAAAAATATGTCCGTTCGGGATTCCTCTTTTCCACATATTTTCCCTGGATTCATAGGACAATTGCTGGAGAAATTCATCAGGAACAATTCCGGAATAGGTCGTTCGCCAGCTATCGACATGTACTTTGGCGATGCCTTTTGCATCAGCTAACATTGCTTTTCTAATTTTCATAACGTCCTCCTATTTTACCTCTAGCGCAAAGGCATAAAATGCGTCTCCGTTTGATACATTCTCCTCATTTTCATCCATCCACCAAACCCCATAGGAATAGTAATACACGCCTTTCTCCTCGGGTGCTGTGAAGCGATGATTTTCAACTTTCATTTCGGTTTCTTTGTCACCGGTGTAATATGCCACATGTACTTCATTTGGCAATGGTTTATAATCCATCACGAATGAAATTTCTTCACCAGGCTGCACAACAATCGGATCTTTTCCTTCTAAAAGCGCTTCTGGACCTGCTGTATCAACACAAACGCCTTTAAAATTATTGCTCCAGCAATAGGTGCCAAGTGTCGTTGGATATGTGTCATTCCCAATTTGAATATACGTTTCAGGTGGTTTGCTTCCGGTAAGCTTACTTGACGTACTCCCACCACAACCTGCAAGAGTCATCAATATTCCCAATAAAAGTACAAGCATCCATTTTTTCACTATGTGTCCTCCATTTGTGCGCTTTTACTAAATTGACGAAACCTTCAAAAAAAGGTTACATATTTTGAAACCAAATCGCTTATTTTTCCGTATATTTGGTATAATGAATTATATATGAAGAAACTGGTTTATTTTGTAAGGAGGTCATAAGATGACGGGTATTATTGCGGTTGTGATGGTATTTTCGATTCCACTTGTTGCGATTGTTACAAGCCACTTTCAAACTCAATCGAAGTATAAACATAAAATGATTCAAGGTGAATTGGAGCTTGAAAAATTAAAGCATGAAAATTATTTGCTTGAAACTGAAAAAATGCGTGCAGAACTTGAACTGATGAAACTTGAAGCTCCAAAGGATGAATCGAAAATTATCTGAATGAAGCACCCAACTGGGTGTTTTTTTATTTCACATCAATTAATTCGAATCTCTCACAGACAAGCAACATATCTTCTGTGAATTCTTGACCAATCTTCTTTAGCTCTTCTGTAAAGAACTTAATATGTACGTCATTCCAATACTGGTAGGTTCGATCCCCCTCTCCTTCAGCAATCGCGAATTCTTCAGGAACCTCGTTCATTGGTTGAATCGTTACCTCAACCGTTTTAATGATCGCTACTGGTTCATCCTTACTATTTAAAAGAATGCTATAATCGTCCACCTTTGGAAGTGGCGCGTTTTCAAGTTCATAAAAAACATATCCAGAGCATGTAGCTGTCTTGATTCCAGCAATCACGAATTGCACAAGGTGGTCAGGGTCATCTCCGAATTGCCACGCATCAACTGATTGTGGCTTTTCTTTTCCTTCCCAAAATTCATCCCAATAGTGCTCGGCTGCTTTGTTCATTCTGCTGCCTCCTTAATTTTCATAGATTACTTATATAGTCATCAATTTCTTTTTTTCCACGTAGGATAATCACTGTTTTGTCTTTAGAAAATCGGTTAAGTCTTTCCCGCATTTTATGGATTCTTGGCTTGTAGGTCGTCCAGATGAATTTGATAAACTCCCAATCTATTTTTCAGTACAGCCAAGATCTGGACGCTTTTTTCCGATGTGTTGAACATAACGTTTTAGCACCCGGTAGAGGCACTGATATCTAGGTAGTTCGAGATAGATGATGGTGTCAGCTTTCTTTGCACGAAGATCAAAGGTGCCACTATAATTTCCGTCGATAATCCAGCTGCCTTTTGTGAGGATTTCCTCTTGGGCGGTTTTAAACTCTTCATGTGATGCTTCAACCCAGCCTGGTTTCCAAAAGTAGCTGTCCAGGTGATACACATCGATTTCGAGTTTTTTTCCTAATTGCCTTGCGAAAGTTGATTTTCCAACACCAGAGGAAATTCCGATAACCATGATCTTTTTCATGTGACACCTCGCTTTATTGGTATTTTTGACCCATCATTTCATGCTATAATTTTACTAGTTAAAGAGTTTTTTAAAAGGGGTAAATCAACGTGTATCATTTTATTGCATCTATTTTAAAAGGCATTCTTACAGCAACAGGTGGAATTAAGGTTTATAACAAAGAGAAGCTACCAAAGGATGGTGCCTATGTTATTGCTTGTACTCACACAGGTTATATCGATATTTTGTGGCTAGGTGTATCATTGCTCCCACGGCAAATTCATTATATGGCAAAAAAGGAATTGTTTACGAACAAACTACTTGGTGGCTTTTTATCAAAACTGAATGCCTTTCCGGTTGACCGTAACAACCCAGGTCCAAGTGTTTTAAAAGTTCCATCTAGGTTGCTCTCAAAGGGTGAGGTTGTTGGAATTTTTCCAAGCGGAACACGTACGAATGAGCAATCAGCGCTTAAGCAGGGAGCGATTACGATTGCACAACGCAGCAAGGTTCCCGTTGTTCCGGCTGTGTATATTGGGCCAAATACAGTTAAGGAATTAATGAAGTTTAAAAAGGCAAAACTGATCTTCGGTGAGCCCATGTTTATTGCATCACCAGACATGGATGCAAAACATGCGCGTGAACATTTTACACATGAACTGGAGAGTAGATTTGGGCTGCTTCGTGATGAGTTAAAATAAGGTAAGCAACGCTTGGAGGGGGGGTTCCAAGCGTTTTATAATTGAAATTTGTCCTTGATCATTTTGGCAACTTCTTCAGCGCTTAGGTTTGTATTGTCTATCCTCAGGTAGTTTTCGAACGTTATTTCACCTTCATATGAATTTAAGCGATGCTTTTCCATTGTTTGTTTTATATCATTTTCAGACCATTCGATGTCGCGTTTCTTTGGTTTGTGTTCCAGTCGATTTGGCGTTTTATTTCTTTCAAGTCTTTCTTCCAAGTCTGCCTCAAGTTCCACATAGTAAACAGTGGCCCCTCTTGATTCAAAGAGGTCAGAAAGTTCCTTCACATACTCCCAATCTGATTCGAGGTTAAACATCCAGACGTAAGTAAAAATCATGCCGTACAGATCACTTTTGGAAACCTCATCAAAGATTTCCTGACGAAACAATTTGACTAGCCGTTTCCCTTCTTTTGTACTGTAGTCAAAAAAGTGACTGACTAAGTCGATTGTCATATGGTTATGAAAAAGCTTTAAATCTGTTATTTTTGCTAATTCCTGCCCAACCGTCATTTTCCCAACCGCTTGTGGACCAAAGATATGTACAAATTTCATAGTGTTTCCTCTTTTCTTTTGGCTCTTTTCTAAAAGTTTGTTGCTTTCAGATATAAAGTGCAAACCTAGTTGATTGGACCGTAAGTTGGCGACTCCTGCGGGAAAAGCGTGAGACTTGAGACCCCGCAGTAGCGATAGCGACGAGGAGGCTCCAGCCACGCCCGCGAAAAAGCGTCCACCTGAAGCGGAAATCAACGATAAAAAAACAACAAAGTTTACGAAAACAGTCTTTCTTTTTGAATATTCTACCATAATTATACAAAATTTCATTCAATATTTTTTGTTCGTAACCTTTTGAACGTAATTCACGCCAAATCCAATGAGGTGACCTTATGAAGCGGAGTGTTTTTCTTTTCATTTTGCTGCTGGTCGGTTGTGGTACGAGTGGTCAAAATGGTGATGTTGCCGAACTGACCGTAACAGGTTATGTTCTTGAGGTTGGAGAGCGAATTTTAGTAAATGAAAAAGTAACAGAAGAAGAATTTGAAACGAAAACAGAACAGGAAATCCATGATGAATACTACTATTCAAGTACTTTCTTCAGTGTTAGTTCTGTCAATCATTCGGTCATTTCAAAGCTTGAGGTTGGTCAAAAGGTAAAGATCGTGGTTGAGGGTGGCATCGCAGAGTCGGCACCAGCACAGGCAAAGGCGAGTAAAATTGAGATAGTACAGGAATGAGGGCTGCGACTTTTTGTGTCGCAGCTTTTTTGAGATTTTCTCAATCCTACTACCTAAACTTCCACCACTTTTTCCTCTGTAAAATACACTTTTTTCGTTGGCTGAGATACGAGAACAATCACAAAAACAGCAAGCACTACGCTAATTACAGATAATGTGACAATTGTGTATCTCAATGGCAGTATGTCACCCATGATTCCAATAAATAACAAGAAAATAACAGACACCGCACTCTGCAGTACACTTACAATACTTGTGACACGCCCCATAATTTCCACAGGTACATTGTTTTGGTAAAAGGTGTTAAAGCCTGTATTTGAAAAGGCAAAAAAGAAGCCTAAAATGATAAAACCAGTCGCGGCCATTGCAAAGGAAGATGACAAGGAATATATTAAATAACCCGCTGCAAGCATAAAGAGTCCAATTCCAATAAGAGCGCGAACCGAAAGAAATCTTGAAATAAAAATAACTAATAAACCTCCAGCAGCATAGCCAATCCCAGTCACGCTTATTAGAAAACTATACTCCACCTCAGTTAGACCAATCACCCTTTGCGTAAAAACAACCTCCTGGGAATCCATCGCCATTGTAAAAATATCAAATATGATAAAGCTTGAGTATATCATCATCACATACGCCGCCTTTTTTCCAAAGCGGATGACCACTCGCCAATCTTCTTGTAAATTTTTGAATTGAAGCTTTTCGGCTGAATGCTTTTCTTTGCTATCGATATTTGGCAAAAATACGATGAGAATCGCTGAAATGACAAAAGAAATTGCATTGCTATAGATGGCTATTTCAAGACTACCAATCATAAAAAACATACCCGCGATGGCTGGGCCTGTAATAAATGCACCTGAAGAGACCAAGCTTCTAATCGAATTAAAGGTTTTTCGCTGATCCTTTGGAATAAGGGCTGTTATATAAGTAGTTGATGTCGGGTTAAAAAAGGATTTGGCAACACTTATGATAAATAACAAAGCATAGATCATCCAGATACTTGGAAGTAGTGGGATGATGGCAACCGCAATGGCTCGAACGATATCGGTGATGATCATGATTTTCTTTTTGTTCGAACGGTCGATGATACTCCCAGACCACCCATTTACTAGGATGGATGTGATGGGGCCGACTACCCACAGAGCAGCGACTGCCGCTGCTGAGCCTGTCATTTTTAAAACCAAAAGATTAATAGCAACTAGATATATAAAATCCCCCAAAGAGGATAATCCCAACCCGGTTAAAAGTAATGCGGGAAACTTCCATTTTATTAACTTCTTCATTTAGATACCCTCATTTTCAAAAGATTTCCTCTCTACTGAATATTACATGAAAGGCTGTTGAAAAAGTAGTCCAAACTTGAATCTTAAACTTACATCAATTACGATTGGGATAATCCGTACATAAGGGAGTGAGAAACATGGCAAGTGTGTATAATTTTGATGTAAAAATGGCGAGTGGGGAAATGAAGTCACTGAAGGAATATGAAGGGAAACCACTTTTAATTGTCAACACAGCAAGCAAATGTGGATTTACGCCGCAATTCAAGGGATTGCAGGGGCTTTATGAAAAGTATCAAATGGATGGCTTGGTTGTTCTTGGGTTCCCATGTGCGCAATTTGGAAATCAGGAATTCGAAAAAATCGAGGAGACTACCTCTTTTTGTGAAACGAATTATGGTGTGACGTTCCCGATGTTTGCAAAAATTGAAGTCAACGGTGACAATGCAGACCCGTTGTTTCAATTTTTAAAGGACGAACAAAAAGGAGTATTGTCGAAAGCGATTAAATGGAACTTTACTAAGTTTTTAATAGACCGTAATGGTCAGGTTGTGGAACGATATGCCCCACAAACTGAGCCGGCTAAAATTGAAGAGGACATCGAAAAGGTGTTATAGATATTCTTTGATGATTTTCCACTCTTGGAGCTTGCCTTCAAGAGTTTTGTTGTATTTGCCGGGAACAGGGCTCGTGGACGGAAGCTTAATGACCTCAACTCCTGGAAAGCGATTGAGTCCAATGTATTTTTGATAACTTTTATATGATTTTGTTCCATTACAAACGATTAAGCGAAGGCCAGGATTATTTTTAACACAATCCTCAATTTCGTTCGGCTCTTCATTTTTTATATTCGAATCCAAACTGCCTTCCCGTATGCAGCTATACAACACATCCCAGAGGGCAATATTTTTTTCTTTTAAAAAAGAAATCCTATCCCCGTAGTTTGTTAGTTCGCTTTGATCAAAAAGCATGAACATGATTTTCCAAAAATGATTGCGTTTGTTGCCGTAGTACTCTTGTTTCCCCAGTGATTCTACACTTGGCATTGAGCCAAGAATCAAAACCCTTACGTCTTCACCGGCGACAGGTTCCAGACCAAAAATTCTTTCCACAAACATCACCTTTTCTGCTATGTTTAATCTATTAAATGATATGAGGTAATTTATAATGAAACAATCAATCGTTATTGAGGCTCCAATTACAGATGTATTTGACTGCATTGCAACCGCTGGTTGTCGTGAAAAATGGTTTCCGAACGTAACTTCTATTCGTTATTCTAACCCAAATGAAGAGACGAAGACAGGGGCTTCCTTTCAACTGACGGCAGAGGAAGGTACGGAACATGTTTCGTTACAGGGAAGAAATAAGAAAGTCACCAGACCCGCCTTCTTCGCGTTCGAACTTGAATCACAAACCTATTTCATGACTTTTTCGTACCACTTGCAGCAGCAGGGTGAACACACCTTGGTCGAGCAAGAGTCTCAGACCAAGTATTATCGACCTGTTATGAATATCATCGATAAACTTTTTAAAAGTTCAACAAAACAGACTGGTGAATTTGTTCTTAATAATTTAGCAGATTTTTGTAAAGCAAGGGTGAGACCTGAATAGGGTCTCTTGCCAATATAGCAACTATTCACTTGAAGTATTTTTGTCAGCACCGATAATCGAAGTGATTAGATGTAGGGAGTCCCACTCGCCTTCTGATACAAACGTAATTGGGTATTTTTTTCGGAATATCTTTTGATCAATTTCTTCTAAGGAGAATCCTTTTTCATCAAGATTTTTCACTTCGCCGCAAAGATTTTCAAGATACTCTAATTTTTGTTGCATTTTCCTTTTCCCATCTTGTATGTATCCGGCATGACAGCAAAACATTGTGCCGAAGTCATGCGTGAGGACCAGTCGGATGGAATCCATAATTTCAGGAATCGATTCAGAGCTCATGATGACTTTTGTTTTTGGGGATACATACAAATCACCTGAAAACAGGGTTCCCGTTTCTTCATCCAATAGTGCAATATGGTCATCTGCATGGCCTGGCGTATGTAATACTTTCCACTCCTTTTTCCGGGAATGAATGGTATCTAAAATCGGAAGTGGTTTAAATTCCCGTCGTTTTCCCCAAATTTCCTGCCGATATTTTGGATACGGTGCTGGTTGTGTGCAGATGTCGATACCGAGTGGCGATATATAAATGGGGATGTCTAAATTGTTTTGAATCCACGGAGCTGTCCCGCTGTGGTCTTCATGACTATGCGTTAAGGCAACTACATCAAATGAGGCCTCTTTTAAAAAAGGAATAATTCCAGTTTCATAGGTTTGGGCACCTGTATCAACAAGCATTCCATCCGTTACAAAGAAAAATAAATTTGGTATATTCGGAACCTCCATCTCAACACAAGTAACATTGTCTTTTTCGTATACTTCCAACAACTTGATTCACACTCCCTTTTCCTATTTAAAATTAATAAAGAGACTTGGGACTCTCTGACATCGTACTCGCAAGAATAATATAGATTAACAGATTCGCAGGGGATAAAAGAATAAGGATGAGTCTTACCGCAAAAGATGAGATACCGAAATACTCTGCGATACCACCGCAAACGCCCATTATGGACTTATCTGTTGATGATTTTCTTAATACTTGGTGCAATCCAATTCCCCCTTCCTTTTTAGAAAAAGGGTACTTTTCTCTAATAAAGAAAAGTACCTTTATTTTTTGGCTATTTCTTATTACTTGGTGCAAACCAACCGAATAGAGCAATACCGACTAACACTCCATAGAAAATAAGAGACCACCCGGTACTATGAGGAAAATGTGGATCTAAGAAACCAATATCCTTATGAGCAAGGGTAATAACAGCAAGTTTGACACCGACCCAGGCCACAATGGCATAAGCTGTTGTTTCGAGTGCGGGACGTTTTTCAAGAAGCTGCACAAACCAGGTTGCTGCAAACTTAATTAGGATTAGGCCAGCAATACCTCCGAGAACAACAACGATGAATTGTCCGCCATCCATTCCACCGAAATTGCCTAGTGGTGAATCTGGAAGACCAAGAGCAATAGCAACTGCAGCTAAAATTGAATCAATCGCAAAAGCAAGGTCAGCTAAGGCGATTTTCCCTGTTGTCGGCCAAAAACCTTTACCGGCTGCTTCCTTCTCTTCATCCTCATGGATATTTTTATTGTCTTTTCCGAATTTTGCCTGTATCACATGCTTTAACCCTAGGAAAAGGAGATAGAGCGCACCTATCGCCTGTATTTGCCACACGTTTGCGATAAATGATATGGCGAAAAGTGCACCAAACCGGAACACAAAGGCCATTATGATTCCATAATTTATCGCTCTTTTTTTCTGATCTTCTGGTAAATGTCTGGCTATAACTGCTAGTACAAGGGCATTGTCAGCTGATAACAATCCTTCCAAGCCGATTAAAATTAATAAAGCCCAAGCATATTCTAGCCAAATTGTTTCCATTCATTTCGCTCCTATCGTGACTAAGAATGTCGTCTAAAATGTCACTAATCATAGATTTTCCCTTAATAGAAGTGCTATCCTTTCAATTTTAAAAGGGATGTAATTACCAAAAAGAGCGGCAAGTTAGTTAAAATATTTGATGCTTAGTCCCAAGTAAATCAATACCGTTACGATGATAAATCCCGAAAAAAATAACCCTTTGTTGAGCTTTGACCAGTTTTTCATCCATCCCCATCGTTTCTTATCCACATCCAACCAAAAATAGTCGGCAAAAACAGCTAATACAATAATAAAAAGTGCAATGAAAGGACCCATTTTTATTGCCTCCATTTACCTACATATCCAATTGATTATTAGTAAACAATATAGTCAGCACCATCATAGAGGAAATTCACAATCCAGATGATTCCCATAAATAGGATCCAAGTGAGAAATGGAATGGCAAGGCTCATAAAGGCTTGACTCCATTTATATCGATTCTTCTTGTTTTGCAAAATGCGGTCTAGTATAAAATACAGGATAGCTGCGCTTAGACTAACCCATTGGAGGATGGAACCGAATAGTAAATGAAAGATGAGGGACAGATAAGTCTCCGTTCGTTTCATCGTGTTTTTCGCAATGAGTCCTGATAGAAAGTCGCTAATGATTGATGTTACCGTTCCGTAAACGAAGATGACTGGAAAGCTGTATATGAGGTAGAATGGCACTGATCCTGTAAAATTCCAAAAATAGTCTTTTATGGAGTTAATTTCACTCCCAAATGGGCTTGGAACAAATAAACCAAGTAGGACCGCAAATAGGGCACCTGTGATCGAAGCTGTAAGTAGTTTTCTAGGTAATATGTGATTTATTTTTTCGATAAATGTCAAATTTCATCCGCTCCATCCAAAAATTACCTTTGTTTTGAGCTTAACACAGTGTTCCGACTAATACAACGATAGAAATCCCAATGACCACCCAGAAATTACGGCTTTTGAATATATTTCTATTCATTGAGGGAGCATCGTGGACATAGACTGCCTTGACATAGTGGTCATCTTCCGTTTCCACTGCAATAGCTTCATTAACCTGAATCCCCTCAATTTTAAAATATCGAGTTCCACTCTCATAGTAGTTTGATGCATTTCCGTAATAGTCACCGCTATACTCATCCGCTTGTGTTTCCACTTTTCCAATCATGTTTTCTAACTCGGTATGCTTGAGTACTATTTCTTCTTTAACCTCATAAACTTTTCCATCATGTACAACAAAGAAATACGCCCAGCTAAGAGCGCCCGTAGTGGTTGTATTTAGCAATAAAAATACGATTGTTAAACAAATAATTTTTTTCATATTAGTTCTCCATTAATTTAATAAACCTAAATAATACAAAACAAAATACATTCCAAAACAGAGGATAGAACCAACCAAAAAAGGACTTATTTTTAAGGTCATTTTCTCGTGCTGCGGTTTGTAGCTCCCCAGTAGCATATCAAAAACGGCTACTTGACCACTTTTCGATAGAACATCCCCAGTGGAACTTATTAAAAATGCAAAAATGGTGAAGATACAGGAGCCAAGGAACATGGTGTTGACGAGGTTTGTATCAAAAAACAGCGATATACCATAAAGCACGCTTAACTCGATAACTAACACTAAAAAAACAAGAATCATATATTTTTTCAAAGAACCCACTCCCTTCATTATACATTTACGCATGATATTAACAGAAGTTTCAGTTTTTTGTTTTTTTCCATAAAAAAGAAGCGATGATCTTATTGTCGATCAACGCTTACGAAATTCTTCAGAACCACTTGTTCAAAATATGTGAAAAAGTCTCCTGAAGTAGAAGTACTATTTATCTACTCACCTATTTGTATGTCATTTACATACATGAGAACGGCTTGTGCTTTCGTAAATTCGCCTTGTAATTCTGCTGGAATTTTTTCAATATCATTCAAATCGTTTATACCACTTTTGGCCATGATTTGTTCGTAAGTTATAAGTGCATGAATATATTCCTCATACTGTGCTGGTGTTAACACTTCTTTACTAGAGGGTTGATTATTTAATTTATCGAAATAGGGCTGAATTTCAAACATTGCTTTTTTAATTTCATCTAATTGGTCAGATGGAATTTGAGAGTAATCGATGTGTCCATATCGATTTCCATACTCGAGCTTAGATGTTGTAATTACTTTTGCCAGCTCTTTAAAATGAGCGTATTCCTCTTGTTCCATGTCTCCTTTCGCTTGTGCTAATTTTGCGTCAAGGAGCATGTAGCTCTCCATTGTTACACTCCCAATATGTTTTTTCAGATTTTCGAATGATCCGTAAAGCTCATCCGGAAGGAATGTTTGATAAGCAAATGCACTTGTTGGAACGATAATTGCCACCGCTAAAGCACTGACCGCTAACCGTTTTCTTACGTATTTCTTGATTTTCCCTTCCATTTCTGACTTTGCTCTTTTTACACCGATTCTACTTACCTTATGAAGTTCTTCGGGTATGTTGATATTGGCTAATTCCTGTTTTAGTTTATTCATCATTACCAGCCTCCTTAAAATTTTTACGGAGTTTATGTAGGGCGCGGTATAAAATCGACTTTGCCGTTCCAAGGGGAATATCTAAGATTTCCGAGATTTCTTTTAAAGTTCGGTCATGGTAAAACCTAAGTAATATCACGCTTTTCTCATCCTCCTGCAACACATCGATTAACTCTTTTAATGAGATGGTGAGCAGCAAATCTTTATCCTCCGTCCCGATGAACACCTCAAAATCAGGCTTAAGTTGAACAACCTTTTTGTTTTTTCGGAGGATGTTGATAGCGTAGTTGATTGTAATCTTCATTAGCCATGTTTTGAAATACTCCGGGTTTTTAAGTGTATCGATTTTTTTAAATGACTGGTAAGCAACTTCCTGAACAACGTCCAATGCATCATCTTTATTTTTCACATATACAAAAGCCATCCGATAGATATCCTCTTCAAATTGCTGGAATAGCTTCAAAAAGGCTTTGTCATTCCCTTTCTGCGCTTTTTTCACTAAGCGAATCAACGAATTCACCCTTTCTCTTTTCGTTCTACACCTATTAGACAATCGAAGGTCTCATTTGGCTTAAGGTATCTAAAAAAAAAACAAGCGTTAATCCTTTGGACTAACACTTTAATAATACCTTCTCTTTTTATTAATTAGGTATTGCTCCAAGTACGTTCTCCGTTTTAAGAACAAATCGGTTCTTCTACTTCCCTCACGAGCAACCACTTTCCATATGTAAGCTGCCAAGTTTCAATTGTGAAGAGTCTTGCTATCACCTTTTCATCCTTTACAATTAACAGTTCGTAGAAGACAGCGGCATTCTCGGAATCCTTCAAACGAATGACACGATTTTTGAATTTCTTTTGTGCTCCAATCAACTGCTTAACGGATTCCCGCATGCCGCTAATCGCTTCTTCCCTACCAAATAGCATGGGTTTTTCATTCGAACCATAAAAAAAAGTAACATAATAGCCTTCTGCCATTCTTTCCAAAGCAGATGTTTCTCCTGTCACCATTGCTTTGTTCCAATCGATGATAAATTTATCATGCATCAAAGTAAATTCAGCTAATTGATATTCTATTTTCAACACGTTAACTCTCCCCTTTAAGGACCTTTGCGTTTCTATGTTTAATTCCACAAAAAAGGCGTGATTCCTTCTTTGGATGATCACACCTTACTATTTATAAAAGCCTTGACATGTAGTATTCATCAACAAACTCACCATCGATTAACAGGGAATGTCTTTTGGTGCCTTCGATTTCAAATCCTTTCTTTTTATACAAAGATAAACCGGCAGCATTTTGAGTCACTACGGTTAATTCCAAACGATGGATTTGATGGGTTGTGGCCCATTTTTCCAGTTCTTCGAATAATTTTGTACCTATCCTTTTACCCCTAAAATTCTGCAAGATTCCAATAACCAGGTACACCGAATGTTTATTTCTTCTGGCATTGCCGCCAATAGCCATTAAGAAACCAATTAGTTTATTTTCTTCTTCTGCAACAAGTATCGTCGAGTTCTCATTTGTCCCGATTTTTTCTATCATTTTTCGTTGCTGGTCGGGGCTTGCTTTCCTTTCTCCCGCTTCCCAAAGCATATATTCTGAAGTATTTTCAACCTGCTGGGTGAGCTTAACAAATTCCCCCGCATCTGCAGGTGTGATTTCTCTAACGAGCACTATATCTCTCCCCCTATTGAAATAAATATCTTCGCGCCAATCCTTTGATTAACGCTCACGAACAATTGGAAACGGTAGCGGTTGTCCCATCATAATTCCTTCGTATAAAGTATATAATCTGTGAAATAGCCATCTACTTGGAATTCTTTCATCCGTGTTTGTTCTTTTTTTTGCGTCTTCTTATTCGTAAAATAAACATGCACTTTTATCCCGTTGTTGTGCAACTTCTCTACAATCCGATGGGTGACATCGCTAGATTCTATACCTACAATTGGAAAGTTTAATGAAATAGCCTTATTTAGATCAAATTTCCCTTTTTTAAATAAAAGTGTAAGTGGAATATTCGGGGCTATCGATTTTATCTTTTCCAAGCTTTTAGTAGAGAAGGACTGAAGGACCACCCTTTGATCATTAAGTAAATGATATTCTTTTAAAAGTTCAATTACTTTCTCCTCCATGACCAACTGATGATTCACGGGTCTCGTTTCGATATAAAAATTTTCCGTGTTCGAAAAGGAATCAAAAATTTCTCGCAAACTCGGTATTTCCTCTGCTACGATTTTATGATCCAAAGTCGACACCATATTGAATTTTTTCAATTCCTCCAACGTATAATCGGAGACCCTACCCTTTCCATTCGTCGTTCGATTGATGGTTTCATCATGCATGGCTACAAGCTCGCCATCTTTAGACATACGGAGATCAATTTCTAAATAATCAACCCCATCTTTAGAAGCAATTTTATAGGCCATTAATGTATGTTCAGGAAACCGATCATTTGCTCCACGGTGTGCAATAATCAAGGGTTTTCCTGTTGCCATAGGTTCATTGCGTTCTGTTATCGCTAATGCGATGGTTGCAAATCCAAGGCTGATTAACAATGTAAGAATTATATATCCTTTTTTCAAATTATCCTTCCTATCGTTTCATGATTAAAACTGATCAATATCAGAAATTACACTTTTTAAAATTTCAATAGATTTTATTGGGTCTTTATCAAGCTCTAAACTGTGATTTCCACCGTCAACCACTTTTAATATAAGATTTTGATTATTTTTCAATTTTTCAAAGCGTTCCACTATAAAACAGCTATCTTTATCACCAATTATACAAAGTCCTTTATTATCGCTGTTAACCATTGCGTTAAATACGTCGTCATTTTGAAGAATTGGAGTTAACCATACTACTTTTGCATCTATCAACATTGTATTATCGAGCAAATAATTCAAAGCTTTTGTTCCGATTGATTTAGCCACTACATAATAATTACTGTATTTCCTGTCCTTGATTGCATTGTCAATTGCAAGTTGTACATCTCTTGCGAAGTCCCTCTCATTTAGAGCAGACATCTCTTGCCTACTAAATGTATAGTTAATGTGCAATACATCAAAACCTTTATTGTAGAATAACCCTGTTGTAAAGTGTAACAATGGAGCTTGTGTTGTGTAACCCGCCCCAGGTAAAACAATTACTAAGTTATTTGTTTCTTTATTTTGTTCTATCAATCTAAAAGGAATACTTTTAGAACCAATAATTTTATTATTAGTCACCCTTTTCTCACTCCCTAAAGTTTTATTGTTATCTATTCTTGATTATAAGCCAATATTCCTTCTTCAATTGAACTGTCCCGTTAGCAAAATAAAATCCACTCCCAAAAGGTATGAGTGGATTCAAGTTATATATATAAGTTCTTATTGAAAATCGTCTGTAGTTAGGCCCCATTCAAGTTTGTTAGGGTCTGTTTTTCCACCTAGCAAAATGGTATACGTTTCAGAATCCCTGGCATCAAATATAATTTCACCCGTAACGGAATCACCTTCCTTGATTTCCCCTGAAATTTGGCTGCCAAAACTGAATTCCTTTCCTGGTGTTACATTGTTCCAGTTGACGACATCGTCCACAAAGATTTTAAATGCTAAAACATCTTCTACTTTTACCACTGTTGATGATCTGCTTGTTACGGTTGCGCTCGCAACAACGTATGTACCTCTCAGAGCCTTTTCGCCATCTCCACCTGATTCATACTTAACGTTGTCTAACGTTATTTCAAAATCACCTTTTGTGGTTTTGTAAAGGCCGGTTTTGCCTATTGTTAAGGTTCCATCCTCACTAATTCCGTCACCACTTGTTTCTGAACCTCCACCACATGCACTAACGAATAACACCAATAAAACAAGTACAGACCAAAGACCAAATTTCTTCATTCTACAGACCCCCTTTTTTATATTTTAAAATTGATAATATTCAGAATTATTATACCAAAAGTGGTGCATGAATGAAAGATATTGCATGCTATTATTGCTAAAAATTGATGGTTTTGTTTACTAAGAAAACTTATTTGGAGCTTACTTAATTTTCACTCCAACTATCGTACTAGAATAAAGGCTCTTCTTTATTTAAAAGTTCAAGGTAAAAAGGGTAAATCATTACAAAGAGCGCAAGCAAACCTAGCATTACACAAAAAATGACAAGAGGAGCATCAAAATAAGATTCAAAATTATAAAGAGTGGGGCTATAAAACTCACAGCAGCGGATCTCTTTCTAGTACGGGAGGAAATGTATTGTTTTTCCCCACAATAGGGGCAATTCATTGCATTTCCAAATGCAAAAAAGATTTTTTGAAGGCTTGTTTCCAACTCCATTGTTCATTACAATTCTGACAAGTAGGCATATAGCTAGCTCCTTTCGCATTAGTAAAGTACTATTCAATTAGTTTACTCGCTATTACTGCTAATAGTACGATTACACCCGCTCCTAAGATAGGTACGAAGAATAAAAGAAATGTGTGCAAGGGGCTCTTTGATTTTTTCCATTCTTTCTCAAATGAAAATACACCGCCTGTAAAAAACAGGTCCCAAAAAAGGGCATTTTTGCTTTTTTGTTTATTACTTTTAGGTGGTTTGTTATCTTTATCCTCCACAAATAGACCTCCTTAGGTGCTTATTTCTTTCGGTATAATTAGAGTACACTTCCATATTTTTCAGGCAACAGCTGCATCACATTGCATTTCACCAATTCTCCGTTAAATGAAATGATCACATCGGTTTCTTTTCCGTAATCGCTTACGAGTTCTCGGCACATCCCACAAGGGGCGACCACCCAGCATTTTTCAATATTTTCATGGGGATGAGGGTGTGCGACGGCTACGATTGTTTCAAATTCATGATCTCCTTCAGAGATGGATTTTCCCATCGCCATTGCTTCTCCGCAAACGGCTATTCTTCCAACATTGGCTTCCAGATGTACAGCGGCATACACATTTCCAGATGTTGTACGAACTGCAGCGCCAATATGATGTCGACCATATCTATAATTTTTTTCAATTACCTTTTCTGCTTCTTGTATTAATTCATAATCCTTTTCATCCAATGGTTTTAGTCTTAACATTGACTTCCCCCACCTTATCCCAAATTTTTTCGGTCATTCCTATCACTCGGCTTCCAAAAAGATTATAATCGCATTTTCTAGACCAGTCGTTGCATTTTTGTCTACTTCAATCACAAAAGTTCTAGGTGTTGCATCAGCCGTACATGAGCCGCCTTTTACTCTAAAATAAAAATTAATTTCCTCTTTTTCATCATTGGCGGTTACATCCTTTAATTTAAAAGGACAACTGCTCGATTCTCTCATACTTACAAAATAATAATCAGACGTGTCGAAATCCCCTTTAGGGGGTTTCTTCATCATAGAAAAGTATTCCCAAGCCCCGGCTAGTTGTTCTGCATTCGTGACTTTATGTACTATTCCTCCCTCACCAAGATCAGACGGGGCTGTCTTTTCACTTGCGACAACTTTTCCTAAATCAGAGGAACACCCTGTTAAGAGTGCCAAAAGGAGAAAACCAAATAATAAGTTTTTCAAGGTCGCAACTCACCCCCTAATCATCCTTGTCCATTGACCCCTTTATCTCTTCTATCTTTCTATCCAGTTCATTGAGTTTACCTGTTACATTCTTCATAAAATGGGCGACCCGTGAAATTAAATAGATGATTAGTACGAATAAAACTATATTTAAAACGGCAGAAATCAGATCAAACATGCCATCTCCTCCTTATCCTTGCCAGACTCGATTTACTTCAGTTAATTTTTCATTTTCAAAAGTGAGTCTGTAAATATCCGGCATATCAAGTTCCTCCCAAATGAAAAATCATACTTTCAATAATTTCATTCGAACTTTCGGGGGGAATCAGTATTTAAGGTGTGTTTTTAATGGATTCCTGCATTTAATGATTATTATTTTGTCACTATATACTCTATAACTATTTAATAAATTTGGTTTCCCCACCTCTTCAAAATGGCGGTTCCATTTGAACATTTTTAAGAATATTTTCCATGTTGGTTTGTAGTTTGAATGCTTTAATCGAAGTTTTTGTTTTAAAAACCTTTTCATTATGCGATATTTTCGGGTTGGATAACTTGGATCTAAAAAGATAATCAAATCAGCGTGTTGGAAACTACTCGAAACCCATTCTTCGTTATGAACACCTTCAATGATCCAAGATTCAGATTGAAGAATCGTATCAAGATAATCTTCTCTCTCTTCTTCAGTTCTCCTTATATCTCCAGACCCATCCCTTTTCCAGACAACATTATCCAATTCGTAAAAAGGGATGCTAAGCCTCGAAGATAGCTGTTTTGCTTACGTTGTCTTTCCGCTGCCAACGGAACCGATAATATGGATTCGCTTCGGAGTTGTGTTTTCCAGAATAAACCACCTGCCATGTTATGTATATTCTACAATCGACAGGATTTTTCCTTTAACCTTTTCTGTTCACCTAAAAAAGCGTTAATCAATTGATTAGCGCTTCCCTCTGAAATCATTTATTTAGAACTTGTTCAACCAAGGGTACTTGGGAGAAATCCACGACATCGTCACTATCATAAATAAATCGATGTTCATAGTTCGTTTCATCGTTTAAAATTTCATGCAAATAGTGTTTCAAATTCGCTAACCCTACATTTTTCGGATGCAAAATCCAGGATAAATCTTTCCAATCTAAAATACCTTCATCCGTTTTGAGTGGTGTATGGTATTCATAAGCCTCTGGCAGCTCTGCGACAAAAACATACATACCGTCAAAATAAGAATGTGTTGGATTCGTCCAGGTAATGTTACCCTTGTGCCAAACGTTTTCCGGCTTCATCTCAATACCCGTTTCCTCCCGAATTTCTCGAAGATTACATTCAAACGGAGTCTCACCATCCTCTAACTTACCTCCAACACCATTCCAGATTCCCATCCACTCAGGGAACTCTCTATTTAGTAATAGTATTTTGTTTCCTTGTTTGATAAAACAGATTGTATATGAATACATTTGAAATTCCTCCGTTAAAAAAACTGCTAGTAATCTATTTCAACATTAATGGTTATTAATCCTTTTTGATTCCTAAAAATAAAAATCACCATAACCTTTTTGGTTATGGTGAATATAAAATCATGCATTTCAATGTTGGGAGTTCAATAGAACTGCACCTGCTCTTACACGTATGTGATAAGTCATGAAAGCACTCCTTATTTATCATTTATTTCCCCAACTAATATTTCAAGTAACACCTCTGAGTCTTCCTCATTTAGATGAACGTACTCATGGCTGCCTCTAACTAATTCCAGACTGTATTTATTTAGCCAAAGCATATGTACCACTGCTTTTGCCTCGGTATTAGGATTTTTAAATTGAAAAATAAATTGATAATCTGGATCACGTGACATTTCGACCTTTGCTTTTTCCCAATCTGCTTTATCTAAAATTGTTTTCACCTTTTGAACTTGCTCGTTTTCCGTTATTTCCTTGAAATCCTGGTACGTATTTTCATAGCCTATACGCTTTTGAATTTTTATGTATTTTTCTTCGGTGCCAATAGTACCTGAACAACCAGAAATCACAAACAGCATCAATATGAAAATGATAGCCTGTTTTATGTCCCTTCCCCCTTTAACAACGAAGAACAGAGGCTCCGTAATGTGTGTAGTCTACCTGTTATGATAAATAACTCGTTGTAGTTCCGCTCCACATATTCCCCAATAACGTCCAATCCCTTTTTAATATCATTAACTAATAGATACGTGTATTTTTCATTCCAGGAAAATCGGTTGATTCTTCTTAGCTCAGTTGCGTTAAGCTGGAACTTAAATTCTTCAATTAATAGTTTGACCTGATACCATTTATCGGGATTTTCCACGTAGCTTTTATGCTTATTATCATAGTTTTCTTGAACGAATCGAATAAAACGATCGACCTGGTCGGCCAGCATTGTCGCAATCCGCATCTCGTAACTCATTTTGCCATCTCCCCTTTGATGCATGACTTAAAAACAGGAGAACTTGTCGTATAATTATATGATTCTATTAATCAATCATGAGGGATTTACTTAACCTTCAGTGAGGGCTAAATAATATTTCACTTCATTTTTATATTTCACAATTAATATCCCGTTACCCTCATTTGTGGTAAAAATTTGTGCGCCTATTGGTAAAAGATTCGCTGCACCATCCTTAAAATCCTCTGCTTTCGTTGCATTAAATTGTATCTCACCAATTTGTTCATTTACAGTTAGTTCGAGTTCATCTACCCAATCAATGATTGTTTGATAAATGCTGCCATCCCATTGAAAAATATCGGCTTTGGTATCCAGCCGCAAAGCCTCTTCAGCATCAGGTTTTTCGCTTATCGAAACTGTAACCGTTTGATTACATCCTACCAAAAAACAAAATAAGAAAATTAATAATCCTATTTTCTCCAAATGAACCACCCCTATAATTAGACCCCCATTTTCAGATAAAGTTTCAGTTATTGAAAAAGGCAATTGCCTACCATCAGCAATCACCCTGTTGTTCATTATTTTATTTTTAAGTATTCCTTCCATGCTGTGATTCCGCCCTCTAAAACAGCAACCTCATATTCCTGACTGGAAAGGATGTTTGCACACTTAGTCGCAGAATTTCCCGTCGTGCACGTCACGATTATTTCATTGTCTTTTGGCAAGGAATCAATAGAATCATTTTTATCTTCATTTAGTTTAAAAATGTCGGTTTTATGTATGTTTTGATTTTCGATAGTGGGACCTTCTATATGAAATTCATTGTACTTATCCTCAGCTCTTATGTCTAAAAGGGTGACCTTTTCTTGTGTTCTCATTTTCTGAAATAACTCTTCAGGTGTAATCTTTTTAAGGGGCATTTTTTGTTCCTCCTTTTACGAATAGCTTCCAGGGCTTGTTAAAACTAGTCCAACACCCTTTTCATTTTCTTCTTTGTCTAACGTTAAGATTTCGGTTCCTGTTACACTCGGATCGAATGCTACTTTAATTCCTTTAATCGTTTGAACACGGTCAAATTCATGTGGCTCATCTATTGCAAGTGCAATTTGTGGTCCATCATTGCCGCTCGGTGCGGTGTATAGACGAATTCCCACTGCACCTGATTTTTCCAACAATTGCTTTGCTTCATCAGTTATGTACATTGTATTCTCCTCCTAACATCTATACCCCCATTATAATCGTTAATCTTCGCAGCCCCAAGCCTTGAAACAATTTATCGTTAGGAATACTGATTCCAAGGCATTATGTAAAATAACTTAATAATCTATCAAAAGAATCGATCTCGGCATATGGTTTTATTTCGGTACCATTTTTAACCCTATGTGGGTTATACCATATGCCTTTTATATTTGCATTTTGACATCCACCAATATCCTTTTCTATGTTATCTCCAACAAATAATGCGGCTTCCGGTTCCACATTAAGCTTATTTAATGCTAATTCAAAGATGCGTTTGTCAGGTTTACTAAATCCCACTTCTTCAGAAATAATGATTAGATCAAAACAACTGTTTAAATTCGTGTTCATTATTTTATCTTTTTGCCTCTGAGTGGAGCCGTTGGTTATAATTGCAACTTTAACTTTCATCTTTATAGCATTTACGATTTTTAAAATAGTTGGGTCCATAGAAAAACAGAGGGGAAAATGATGATTCCAAAAATCTTGAATGCCATTGCGGTGCATTCTATATTTTGGTGGAAAATCATCAAAAAATGATTCCAAAACGTTTGTTTTATCACCAACGCCATAGCCTCTATTATCTAATTCTTTGAATTTCTGTAACATTTTGTCCTTTACTGAATCCTTAACATCCTCATAACATTTTTCTAAAATAATTAAAAACAACTTATCTACTGCCATATCCCTATTTAATATTGTATCGTCCAAATCAAATAGCATTGCTTTATAACCACTCAAATTAATTTCACGACCTTCCTATATTAAAAGAAAAAATCTATAGTTCACACCTTCAAACCTTTGGTTGACCAACAAATGTAATCTACAACTGTCGTAACCCGTTACATCAATAACTATAATTGAGATCCAAAATTTATATATGATCGATTCTGCGTTTTTCTGCCTCTATATAGTCATAAACATTCGATATTTCTTTGTCATAGTCGTTTTCGATTTCAAAATACCTAACACCTGCTTGTATACACTGTGCTTTAAACTCTCTATGTTCCTTGATTAGTTCTTTTATCGTTCTTTCTTCAGGCCAATTACGCAGTTCAATAGCATTCCTATGTTTCACTATTCTGGTTTCGAAGTTTTCTAGAATATAATTCATCGAAAAACCTAAGAATACTGGAATAATTTTTTCTGAATAATTGATGCCAAAATCCTTCATATAGTGAGGTAATATATAGCATCCTTCAATAATGATATGTTGTTCATTCTCGATATTTGTCATAATAATCCCTTTTAATATTGGCCATAGTTTATCCCCAATGACTTCGGTACTATCTAGTGGTGTGAATCCACAATTCTTAACACCTCTGTACAAGCCCATTTTTATATGGTCTATAGAAAGATAAGAAATATGATATTTTTCTAGTAACTTTTGAGCCATCAAGGTTTTACCTGTACTACTTACGGCACTTATTAAAATTACCATATATTACTCCATTCTGTTTTATTTATGAAAAACTTCCTAACGTAATATAGCTACTGTAGCAGCAGGTAGTTGTGAACTTGTCGCTAGACCAAGCGATGATTATGGACTATATAGTTCCTTCCTGGCTTTTTCTACAACAGTCCTAATAAATGGTTCTTTTTTCTTTGTATAGGTTGGTCTATCGTACTTGCATGTATATACCCGTAATATGCACAAGTACCATTTTGAGTTAGGTTCTTTACCCCAAAACCACACTTTTCATAGAAACGGAAAATGTTAGCTGATCTATGGGACGCTGGGACAGGTCCACTGTCCCAAATCCGCTACGCCACTTTCCGAAACCGTAAAATAAGGACAGGTGGAATCTCATTCCACTCAAACTTGTTACTTTCTGTTTGGAAGCTCGGCTCTTCCATACCGTCCAACACAAAATTGGATTTAGAAAATAGATTCAGATAATACGATAATGGGCGATGAAACATCAGATGTGGGGTGGTTTGACCTTTAATTCCAATCGCTTTATAAGGCTCTGGAGTGAGATATTTTGATAAAAGGATGCTGTTCGTGGTGACTACATTTCCATTCCTGTCTTCCGTTTCCGTGATTTTTCGAACACCAGGTGGTTGAAAGCAAGGATGTGTGATGGAAAAAACAAAAATTCCATTGGACTTTATCATTTTATGTAGGGACTTTACTAATGGACTGATGTCCGCAATATCCATTAAGGCCATATTTGCAACAGCGCTATCAAATTTTTCTATACCTAGTTCAGACAATTGCTCATAACTTGTGGCATCAATAACTTTATAATCAATTTGATTTGTGTATTCTTTCGTTCTAATTTTTGCCCGTTCAATCATTTTTGCGGAGTAATCAATGGCAACAACATTTGCTCCTAATTCTGCTAATCTCTTTGAAAAGTTCCCATTGCCACACGCAATATCTAAAAGGCTCTGACCCTCTTTTATATTTAATAGCATCTCAGTATAAGGACGAATCAGTTCTCGATGAAATCGATTGCTCTCTTTCCCCATATAATCATCCCAATGTTCCGCATTCTTTTCCCATCTTTCTTGCGAATCTTGGATAAGTTCATTCCATTCACTCAACTGGCATTCTCCTTTCGAGGCATTATCCGTATTAATAGTTGCCTGAGATTGGACTAATATCCGCTGGATTTTTTTCTACAGATCTTCTCTATAACAATGATAGTTAGTATACAAATTACAACACCTAAAATACTAATACTAAATCCGTCTGTTTTAATTATAAAAATCTTTAGTACGTCAATATTAAAAAGGTACCCGATTCCTGTATATATGATTAAAACTGAAATCGCTATTAAATAATCTTTTTTCTTTATTTTTATTGGCATCAGGAATACCTCACTCATTTATTTAATTTAAACATAAGGCTATTTCATATATGCGTGAACTCGCACCCCACGGATGATAGCCTGTACCAATATGCTTGAACCCATATTTTTCATATAATCCAATATGATCGGTACAAAGGTATAGGTTCGAAAAACCACCTTCCTTTGCATCTTTTTTGGCTTGCTCAATTAAAAGTGAGCCATAATCGTTTCCTCTGTATTCCTCTTCAATGTATACCGCACACACCCATGGATACAGGTCCATCCGGCTAATGAAATCATTTGTAATAAGCCCTGCACAGCCAGTTATTTTATCACCATCCATCATGAGGTACCATTGGGGCAATGGATTATGGCTCGTAATACAATGTTGTATACAATCTTCATAAACCTTCATGCTTTGTTCACTTGCCCATTTTCTTTGAAAATAGGTTATTGCTCTTTTCATATATTCGGGATTTTGTTTAACGGATAACACTTTCATTTTCTGGAGCCTCCAGTTATCTTGTTATAATTCTAGGGATCTGTATATTTCACCGATAATCCCTTCCATTTGATGAACGCCTAATTCAGCGTTTGTCATGATCACCGCACCGGTCTCCCTATATGGATATGCCACCATCATACATTGAAACCCTACTCCCCATCCAAGTGAGGAAATTTCAAGCCTTGTTCCTTCCCCGTTTAAAAACACTCCTAACCCGCTCCAATTTTTACCTCGTTGTGGACTTATCATTTCCTTTGCTTTACCTTCAGAAATACCAATTTTACTTTCACCTTTTAAGGCATTCATTAATTCAATTACCAATCGGGCTAAATCTGCAGTAGTAGTCCATAAACCTGAAGCTGCAGGGTAAGGATAGATCGGATAGTTTCCAGTAACGGCTTCTCCATTTTTGTTATGTCCGCTAGAATGGTTTTCATTTCTTATAATTTGCGTAACAAATAGGCTATTTTCCATTTCTAATGGTTTGAATATTAGTTCGTTCACAACATGCTTATATGACTTTTTAGTAACATCCTCTATGAGCTGTTGAATCACACAAAAGCCTGCATCCGAATAATGAAATTCGCTTTCAGGTTCATATTTTACTTGAATAGGTTCGGGGCAATAGGGTGTTTTTCCATTTAATAGGTCTGACATTGAAGGCATACCTATGCTCGATTTTAGCTCAGTGAAACTATGTTTAGGATCTATTATTCCGGACTGATGGCTAAGCAAGTTTCGTAAAGTAACCTTTTTATTTTTTGTGTATTCATTTTCAGGTATTTTCCAAGATTCTAGTTTTATGTTCACATCCTCATCCAACTCAAGAAGGCCTTGTTCGGTTAAGTTTACAACTACCATTCCAGTAAGAAACTTGCTGATTGAACAAGCATTAAATATGGAATTTCCGTCTACATTTTTAGCGGAACCTGTCTGTATAACGCCAGAGTTCGCTATTGCACTTACTTGACCTTTTTCAATTAGTGCAATGCTTAAACCAGGTACATGATAATGCTCCATAAGTTCTGGAATGTTGATATTTGATAATTTCATAGATTGATTCCCCTCTTTTCCCTTAGTCATACCAAGCTTTTTGTGGTCTGTCTTTTGGGTAACCAAACATTTGACGATATTGTTTTCTTTCATCTGTAAAATCAAACCATTGCCTATTACTATTCGGGTCATTAGCAAAGTTAATCACACAGCGCAATTGATCTTCTACACAACTATCCGTCCAAACACCTAATTTCTTCTCCAACAAGTCAAAAAGGGCGGCCCCATCTTTTTGTTTGATATCTTGCAATGAAATTATATGTAAATGGTTTACGAGTTTAGAAGCTAATTCAAATCCAATTGATGGAACGGTTTGGAATTCCGCTAAACCCTTAATAAGCCGAGCCCTATCTTCTGGAACATCTAAAATCTGTCTAATTTCAGCGGTACTTAGCTTGTATATCTCTCCGATTTTTACTTTAGCTTTTCTAAGTTTTCCTTTTTCCTCAAGCGCTAATGGCAATTTAGGGTTTGTGCCCAAGATTTACCCTCCCCTATCAAAAGAAATGTACCAGTTGTTTAACATGGTTTATACGTGCTGCACTTTTATCAATGGCCAGTTTGACTTCCAGTCTTTCTTTATAATGCGTTCCTCAAAAATTGCAGCCCGTTCATTTGTTTCTGTAAAAAACGCTGTTGGCTTACATCACCAAGAAAAAATTGTAAGTAAAATGATCATAAGAGCCATGATTATAATTAAGATGGAAAAAGAAGTTTTCTTTTTTTCTACCAACCACTGAACCCCATAAGATTGCAGCCTATTATTTTGTTCTAATTGACATCCCCATCTTCTAAGATTTAGTATATATTTCTTTATTCTTCTGACCTTTTAGAAAATCCTTCTTTTATAGAAAAAGAGCGCAACTCAAATTGCGCTCCTTGTTTTATAAGTATTCTTTTGCTTGCTTCTAACAGATTTTACTACTGTAATTAATGATAAAATGATGAAAATTCCGGCTGCAAAAGGATTAACTGTAATTGAAAGTGTATCTACTATTCCCGCTCCAATCACTGAACCGACAGCAACACCTAAATGAAGAGATGAGTTATTTAAGCTTTGCTGAATTTCCGAAGATTCAGGTGCAATCTCAATCAAATAGGATTGCATGGCCGGAGAAATCGCCCAGCTGAGAATCCCCCATATGATTAAGATGGTGAAAAATACTGGATTGAAATTTGTTGTGTATGGAAATACAAAGAATAAAGCACTAAAAACGACTAAAGAAATAACCATCGTTTTTCTTGAGCCGATTATATCTGCCAGTACACCTCCAAGACCTCCACCGCATACTGCTGCAAATCCAAAAATGAAATAGATTACACTAATCCAGGTTGCATTAAAATCAGTGGTTGCTTCTAAATATGGCTTAAAATAGGCATACATCACAGTATGACCTGTCATATATAGGAATGTTGTTGTTAAACCTAATGTGATTTTCTGATTTTTAAATGCTGTAAGTTGTTGCCTCAACGGAATTTGTGGTTTTGGTTCTATACGCCCCATAAATAAATGAACGCCAATAATGGATAATGCCGTCAATACGGTTATAAGTACAAATGGTGCCCGCCAGCCAAAACTATCTCCCATGATAAGCCCGATTGGTACCCCTAAAACTAATGAGGCACTTACCCCCATAGATACAATCCCAATCGCCCTGCCTTTATACTGTTCCCCTACTAAGCTAGGAGCCATAACTAAACACAATATGATTAATAGCGCTCCACTTAACGCTAAAATAATTCTTCCTAAAAACAAAATAGAAAAACTTGGTGCAAATACGGTTACGATGCAACCAATTAAAAATATGTATAAACAAACCAATGTGAGTCGTTTTCTTTCTATTTTAGCTGTCACGACAAGTAAAATGGGTGATGCCACAGCAAAAATGACAGCAAAAACAGTGATTAGCAATCCGACTTGTCCAAGGCTTACTTGTAAATCCTCTGCAATTAAATCTAAAATCCCGCTAATGATCAGTTCAACCATCCCAATTATAAAGGCTATGATCATTAAAAAATAAATACGTTTATCCATGTTGTCTTCCTTCCTCATGCTGTCTTACTTTAAACTATCTTTTGTTGAAAGTTTACTCAAGAAATAAAAAATAATGTACAAAAATTTAATTATCATTAATTTTTAAGGCTAGAAAATATAAATAATTTAAGTAGAGCCTCTACCCAATCTGACTTCTTCAGAATGAGTGCCGACTTAGTTCTATTAAGTAAGTTAATCCTAGTTTCAATTCTTCTAATGAAGCATAAGCATATGAAAGACGCACATGATGTAGGTCTCTTGGATCGTAAATATAACCAGGGTTGATTAAAAGATTTTGTTTAAGTAAGTTTAGAAATAGCGCCTTATTTACAATAGGTTTATTGAATCTTAGCCAAATGTAAAAACCACCCTCTGGCTTTTTCCATGTTGCAATTTTATTAAATTGTTGTTCTAGTATATTTTCAACGAATGTAGCCCTTCTTTTTAATTGTTCGCGAAGATTATTTAAGTGATTTTCATATAATCCTGTTGAAATCCAGTGGGCGACGATCTCTTGAGATAAGGCGCTAGACCCATAATCAGTTTGCATTTTAATATCAGCTAGTCTCTCAATTACAGGTGAAGGTGCGACAACCCATCCGATACGTAGCCCCGGACTTAGCGTTTTAGATACACTCCCGATATAAAGTACTTGTCCCGATGTATCAAAAGATTTTATAGCTAATGAAGTACTATCGAATAACAATTCATGGTAAACATCATCTTCAATAATGGGTATCTGTAGTTCATTACATGCGTGATATAAATTTTCTTTTTCTTCTATCGACCAATTGTACCCCGTTGGATTATGTAATGTTGGTACACAGTAAAATAAAGATTGTCTTTTCCTTTTAAATGCTCTCAAATTGTCAATCAGAGTTGAATTACGTGTAACTGAAATCATCTGCATTCCAGCAGATTGAAATGGATGAACAGAACTTAAATAGGATGGGTGCTCGTGGAAAACCACAGATCCTTCTTCTAATAAACCGACTGCAATCAATTGAAGTGCTTGAAGAGCACCAGAAACAATCAGAATGTTCTCAGGCACGGTTTGGATGCCTCGTTTTTGTAAATAATCACATAGTATTTTCCTAAGTTTTTCATTTCCTTGTGGGGATGAATAGCCGATTGACCTTGCATCAAGGGAAATATCCTTTAATGATTGTTCAATTTCTTTTATTGGGAGTAATTCTGGCGATAATTCACCGGTTCCAAGACGGATAATATGTTCATATTGCTCATATTCATTGATGAGTTGAATGGTGTGGTAGTTTGGTTTATGAATACTAGTTTCAATATGTTGCTTCCAATTTGGTTGAGATCTGTCCAAAAGAATATTCCACGAATTATTGGCCACAAATACACCTGATCCCATTTTTGATTCGAGTAACCCTTCTGCTTTTAATTCATCAAGTGCAAATTGAACTGTGCTTCGATTCACATTAAATTGAGACGCAAGTTTGCGTTGTGTTGGAATCTTTGTGCCAACAGTCCAATCCCCGCTTTCTATATGAGATTTTAGCCAATCTTTAATTTGCTCTTGAATGGTCAAATGTGAATGACGATTTGGTTTCCACTTCAAATAAATCCCCTCTTAAATTGGGTGGATAAAATCCCATCCAATTGGTTGTTTTCTTTTAGTTTTATCATAGTAAGATAGTATTTGAAAGGGAGTTGAGTAAATGGAAGCCATCCTACATGGAATTATCTTAGCATTTGGTCTTATTTTACCTTTAGGTGTGCAGAATGTATTTGTTTTTTCTCAAGGAGCAACACAACCTAAATTACTACGGGCATTTCCCGCGACTATTACAGCTGCAATTTGCGATACACTGCTAATTCTTTTAGCTGTATTTGGTTTATCCGTGATCGTTCTACAGTTTGAATGGCTACGGATTAGTCTAATGGTTGTTGGCATATTGTTTTTGGCTTACATGGGATACGCGATTTGGCGAACAGAACCCGCAACAAATCACACGAATAAAGCTTTGCCAATCCGACAACAAATCATTTTCGCTTCATCCGTTTCTTTATTAAATCCTCATGCCATTTTAGATATAGTCGGCGTAATTGGAACAAGTGCATTAAAATATGTTGGAACAGAACAAATCTTATTTACGGTAGCTTGTATTATCGTATCCTGGATGTGGTTTTTTGGCTTAACGCTAGCAGGTGCGATCATGAAAAAAATAGATGGAACAGGGGTTTTAATGACGATGTTCAACAGATTCTCTGCCATCTTTATCTGGGGAACAGCGGTATATCTTTTGATTGGGTTAGTGTGAAACATTAATCCTTTTTTTAAATCGATCATGAAGTATTTTTAAATTATGCTCTACCTTCACTCATTTAATTCATATGAAACTATTAATTTTGTATCGGGTAAATATTCAAAGGTAATATAACGCCCCTCATGCTTTCTTTTGATTTTTTTCGAGTTAAACACTTCTCCTTCAACCTCGACCTCATTAGCGTATCTCTTCCCACGATCATCAACATTATCAATAAACCCCGCCTTTGTGGTATATTCCCCTCGGACTACGGCCCTTTATTCTTACATGCAGCTTGTATGAATTGGTAGGTTACATCAAAGTCAATAATTTTTTTAGCTACTAAACTACATTAACATGTAAATTCTCCGTGCCTACATCCCACATCTAATACTTTTTTATTCTCTATCATTTGAGTTACTTCTTTTTCAAAGATGGATTCTCCATTTGGCTCTGTCAGTGTAAAGTTCCAAGAATATATGTATTTACCACGAAGTTCACTAATCTGTTCATACCATTCAATCGAATGTGCCGGCAACCAATTTGAAAGTTTCGTTGGACCAATTAATTGCGCAGTATTCCCCCTGGTTATTCAAAAATTAAAAGAAAGCTCAAACTTAGTTTCTATTGGTAACAAGATTATTTTTACTGTTCATACCAATTACGATTCCACAAGTCTTACTTCCAATAGCAAACTTGCAACCTATTACCATCTTGGTCATATAAATCAAAAAAGTGATTAACTCCGTCATTTTGTAATTTACTAACTTTAACACTTTTTTCTTTTAACAACTTATAAACTTCTTCAATATTTTTCGAGTAAAAAATAGGGTAAACTTGACTATTTGGGTTTACCTTCCCCTCCTCAATCGTTAAAGGCACACCACTGTTCCCTATACTCAAAATCCGATAATGATCACCTTTATAAGATTCGCTAAGCCCTAAAACTTCTTGATACCAATTACTTGCTTTTTCAACATCGCTAACGGTTAAACAAATTGTATCAATCCGCTCCAATAAACTCATTTAACATAACACTCCTTGTCAGACTTTTTCCTAAAACGAATTTGGTTCAGTTTTTCAATGCTTCACAAAGCATTTTTAAATTTTTGTTGATTAATCGCAGTGAGCTCCGATTCGGTACCCATTTTTCTATTTAAAATCCTTTTCGGAAAGCGATTTTAAAAGTTCTGATGTAGTCATGCCCTGTCCATTTACGTACTGTTCCATACTTTCCTTGAACATACGCTTGAGTTCTGGATTTTCTTCAGCCTCAACCTTTATGGATCGTTCGACTTGATTAACAATCGAAAATTTCCTCAAATGAAATCACCACCGTTTAGGTGCTTTTTCTTCCATAAATTTGACCATCTGAATAAGGCTTTACTTCGTCCGCGAATGCCTTTTGTCAGAAACACTTAGTATAAATAGGGTAGCAAAACCCCATATGATACCTTGCATAATCATAATCGGCCAATTACCAATTGGGCTCAAAAGTGAAACAAGAAATAAAAATATAGGACTGATTATGATTATTGAAAAGCCAATTAAAAATGCCTTCTTTTCAGGTAACGCTTTAATTTTAGTTAACATGGTAATCACCCCGGTTCGTTACAAAATGTTCTTCCATCATTTTCTCTTTCTTGCTCTTCTTTTATCCTGAGCCAAAGCAATAGCACCAAATAGATCAGCGAGGTTTGAAAAAATCGCTTCCACTAAATCCGCCCCTTTAGTTCATCTTACATGATTATACGAATTCATAAGAAGAAGGTTTCAATTTACTGGAAAATACATCACTATACCACAACCAAAAAAAGGTGCTACTGAAGGGCACCTTTTTGGACTTACTTATCAACTATTTTTATTTCTTTAATCGGCCAAACCACAATATTGGTTTTTCCAACTATTTTTTCAATTGGAATCGCTCCAATATGACGACTGTCCATACTATTTCGCCGATTATCACCCATAACAAACAAATGTCCTTCTGGAACTACATCACTACCAATCGGAGTTTCCCGTAATGTAAATGAATACGTGAGTGGACCATCTTTTACCTCTTGTTTACTTTTGTCTAAATAGGGTTCATCGTAAGGTTCTCCGTTTATGTACAACGTATCATTTTTATATTCAATATGATCTCCTGGTAAACCAATCACTCTTTTAATAAAGTCTTTTTCACCAGTAGCATGAAAGACAATAACATCGAATCTTTTCGGTTCACCTATTTTCGTTACAATCATTCGATTTTGGTCATGCAAGGTAGGCTGCATGGAGGCACCTTCTACTACAACAGGAGTAAAGAAAAACGCACGAACAATAAAAGCTACTACGATTGCAATAAAGAGGGCTTTAATCCATTCCCAAATCTCACTTCTCTTTTCAACCACTTTTTCACCTTCTCATCAGTTCTCTAAGTAAAGTTGTTTTAATGGTTATATTCCACAAAACAAGTCAAATTCCTTCCTTATATTTAAGAAAAAAAGACAATCTTAATTATGGTCCCTTATTTTACTTTTGAATCCGAAAGTTGAAGAAGCAATTAAGGTTATTCAGCTAAATCTAATTCATAATGAAAAAATTGAGTATCCCTTTCGTATCCACTTTTTTCATATAATCGTTGAGCAGAATAGTTATCTGGTGCTGTGCTGAGACTAAGGCTTTTAGCACCTGTTTCAATAGCGTATTCTTTTGCTTTCTGTAAGAGCATTTCTCCTACTCCATGCTTTCTCGCTTTTGAATCAACATATAAATCATTTAAAATCCAGGCACTTTTCATTGAAATAGATGAAAATGTAGGATATAGCTGAGTAAAGCCGACATAGTTTTGTTCGTCTTTTACAATAAATATAACAGACTCCTTACCTTCTATACGTTCTTTTATGTAAGTCTTAGCACCTTCTAAATCGGATTCTTGTTGATAAAACATCCGATACATATTAAATAAATTTGACACTCCTTCTAAATCTTCAATTGTTGCTTGATATATTTTCATAGTTTCCCACCTCAAAAACAATTATTTATCAGATAACTTATACTTAATTCGGGATTTTCGCTCAAATTAGCGTGTCGTTAAAACAAATATAATAGCCTAAGCATTGTTTATTTGTAACCATTCATTCTCTAAAATACTCATTTCCCAAAAACTCCAGTATTCTTCACCATTTTTTCCTGTTTCCCTTAGTAAACCCTCTTTGATAAATCCAGCTTTCTCATAACATGCAATAGCAGAACTATTAAAGTCAAAGACCCCTAGACTAACCCTATGTAATTGAAGCTCTTCAAATGCAATTATAAGAACTTCCTTAATCATTTGTTGTCCGATTCCTTTGCCTCTTGAGTTTTTATCACCAATTAAAACTTTTCCTACTCTTGCCGATTTGTTTCTCCTGTCAATTTTCCCCAAAGAGATATGTCCAATAGTGTTTCCGGTTTCTTTATCTATTATTTTATAAATTAATGTTTCTGATTTATTGCCGTTAGCATTCTCCTTATATTTATCTAATTGATTTTCTGTGAGAGGATACTCGAATGCAGTGCCTCCCCACTGGAGCAGAAATTGGGGTGTATCAATCCAATCAATGAGTTGTCTGAAATCAGAACGTTCAAAGTATTTTAGTTCAATCATTACCGTATTCCCCCCTATTTGTCACTTAATAACTTCATATAATCATAGCTAGCCACAATTCCATTTCGATTTTGAAGTGAACGCCTTTTGAATTCTTGTACCTGTTTTTTTAATAAAGAATGGTTTTATAAAAACCATTCACCTTGAGCAATTTTTACTACTTTACCTCCTACATAAACGTTAATTTTCCCGTGATTTTCATCCGCTTTTAAATATAATAATGAAGGTCTTTTAATTTCATATCCCTGTTCTACCCTTATGTTAATATCACTTTTATTGAAATATTGGTATTTAACTAGGTAAGCGGCTAAACATCCATTGGAACTACCCGTAGCGGCGTCTTCGGGAATACCATAGTATTCCGCAAAGTCTCTAACATTTAAATCATTTTCCGGATGATAGGCTTCTGGGGAAAAAACCAGAATAGCTTTTGCATCCGTATGTTCAATTAATTTAAAATATTTTTCTTTATTTATGTTTACTTTCTTTACTGCCTCTAACGATATTAAAGGGACAACAATCACTGGAAGCCCAGTCGATACCTCTTGGATAGGAAACCTATCTTCTATGTACTCACAATCCAAGTTTAAAACATCAGAAACTATTTTTGTATCTAAAATTTGACCAAAAATAGGTTCGTTTTGTTTCATCCATAGAATTTCTTCACGATTATCAAACGTAACTGGTATTTGACCCGCTTTATAATTTAGAATAAGTTTTTCCAAAGGTTCCTCTAATACTTCGTTTTGAATAACAAATGCGGTTCCTAAAGTAGGATGACCAGCAAAAGGGATCTCTTCATTCGGTGTAAAAATACGAACATCAAAACCACCATCATTCTTTAAATCAGACAAGATAAAAGTAGTTTCGGAATAATTGATTTCTTTAGCTATTTGCTGCATTTCCCGTTCAGAAATATTTCCAGCGTTTTTAAAAACCGCAAGTGGATTCCCTGTATATTTTCCTTCCGAAAACACATCAACAAGCGAATAATTAATTTTCACCATTCGTCTCCCCATATCTTTTTTTGTATTTAGAAGAAGCAATAACTATCCTTTCTACTCAATGGAACAAACTTATCTCATATTAAACTGAAAAGGTTGTTCAGGTACTACTTAAATTAACACATTCAATAAGAATAGCCATGCCACACTTCCTTCTTGTAGTATGGCATTGAATAGTTGTATTAACATTTAAAGGCTATTCAGCTAAATCTAGGTCATAATGATAAAATTGAGAATCCTTTTTGAATCCATTTTTTTCATATAGCTTTTGAGCGATGTAGTTATCTGGTGTTGTTTCCAAACTAATACTTTTGGCGCCAGTTTTAATAGCAAAATCTTTTGCTTTATGTAAGAGCATTTCCCCTATTCCCTGGTTTCTAGCTTCTTCACCTACATACAAGTCATTTAATATCCATACTCGTTTCATGGATAATGATGAATATGTTGGATAAAGTTGAGTAAATCCTACATACTTTTGATTATCTTTAACAACAAATATTACAGAATCCTTGCTTTCTAAACGTTTTTTTATGTAAGTTTTTGCACCTTCTAGATCTGATGTTTGTTGATAATACATACGGTACAGATTAAATAAATTCGATACTCCTTCTAAATCTTCAATGGTAGCTTGATATATTTCCATTTAAACTTCTCTCCTCAGTTCATTTTCAAAAAGCACCCCAAATAGATCTTTTGGGATGCCTTTTCTCTTTTTGCTCATTATAGAGGTTAACTTGCCTCTATCCAAAAATGGGTGAAATTTTGTATGATCTCAACTATGCTGCTTTTTTCTTTATTTGTTTATCTTTTATATCTGAAATCAAGAAGATACTGCTTAAAATAACAAAAAGACCAGCGATCATTCCTATAGTAATATGTTCATTAAGAAAAACAGCTCCCCATATCAAACCAAACAGAGGAATCATGAACGTCACGCTTAATGTTTTAGTGGGACCTACACTTGTTATTAAGTAAAAATATAGGAGATACCCAATGGCAGTACAAAAAAGTGCTAAACTCAAGACGGATAATCCAACGATTGGTGTAAAAACCGATGTTGATTTCGGCAAATTGAATAAGGTAAAAGGAATAAGTAGTAGGGTTGCACCCATTTGTTGTCCAAAAGCAACAGAGAATGGTGGTACACTATCAAATGCCTTTTTTGCATAAACGCCAGCAAATCCATAAGATACAGTTGAAAGGATAGAGAGCACAATAGCAATATTCACTTCTGTTGTAAATGATACGGGACTCCAACCAACTAGAATGATCACTCCAAAGATGCCAACGAAAATACCAACCCACTTTTGCGTGCTTAATTTTTCTTTCATCCAGCCCCAAACAACAAGAGCAGTAAATAGCGGTGTCATGGAATTAATAATGGCCAGCATTGAAGCGTTCAGGTGAAGTGATGCCATAGCAATCAGTGTAAATGGAATCGCGGCATTAAGTGCTCCGATAATCAAATATTGTTTCCAACGTTTCCCCCATCCAGTTGATTGCCCAATTATAAAAATATAAATCAATAATGCAGCTGCTGCTATGGTTACACGCCCTTGAATCGTTAGAAATGGACCGATTTCAGGAGATGCTATCCGAATAAATAAAAATGATGCCCCCCATAAAGCAGCCAATCCAAACAATGCTGCGATGTCTTTCGCCGTCATGAATATTCTCTCCTTGTTCTTTTTCTAAAATCTGTAGGTGTACATCCGAAATAACGGTAAAAAATCTATGATAAGTAAGCTGAACTAGTATACCATGAAAATTGTGCAAATTGGTTGTACTTTTGCCACTGGAGTCACAATTGTCAAGAATCGCTGCTGGATCATCATCAATAAAAAAAGAGCGCCAATCCTTCTTAGATCGACACCCGATGGGAAACAAGTTTTAGAATCTTACATATTTGCGTTGGAGCCAAGCCTTGATTTGGGATATGGGGACAAGGCACCCCCGTCCCACTATCGTCTAGAAAAAATTTTATTGAGTCCTTTAAAAGCAGAGATACTTACTTTCTTCCAAATCCAACTATACAAGAATGAAAATGCAAATATCCCTAAAAGAACCATACTATTAAAATGAGATGTTATCGACGGTCCCAGTATTGGAAATTTTAAAACATATAATAAAAAGCCTATACCTAGAGTCAAACATATAGCTGCAAAAAGAATAATCAATAGGCTTTTCTTTAAATACTTAAGACCGATGCCTAGGCTGAGTCCTAATAATCCTGTAGTAAAAATAAACACCAATAGCTCACTTGGTTGGAGCATTGCTAATAGAAATATAGTTACGAAATATGTCATCACACCTATTCTGAGTGACATTAGGCTCGCAAGCACAAGAGGACCCGTGGTCATCATGCTGAGAATATAACCAATACCAGTAAAAATCCCTGCAGACTGGAAAATAACGGCAATTGAACCTAACAAGGCACCAACGGCTATCCTCATAGTCTTAGAATAATTTTCAATAGATGGGACTAGCTCATCTCCACAAACACTGTATGTAACTTTTTTGAAAAATGACCTCATCTGGACTCCCCCCATAATAGGTAAATGCAGCGAGAATGGAATTTATGCTTGTTATTTTACTAATGCATTGAAGATTCCACTTCCCTTATAGGTACTATTAGAACCGTTCTACTCATATTCTGATATAAAAAGCAATGAGAAGGGGTGAATTGTATGTTGAGACAAGTTAAGGTTGGTTTACGTCCCATTTTAAATCGGGTCAATTTACCCACTGTTTTGAAAACAGCTATACTTCCGGGGGACTCCATTGAAAGATTATTTATTGCAACTCAGGTCGGTGAAATCTTTTACATAGGAAATTCAGATATTCGGGTTTTTTTAGATATTCGCACACGAATTCTAAAACTTGGCGGTCCTGGTGGTTATGATGAGAGGGGATTGGTAGGACTAGCGTTTCATCCCAAATTTCATGAAAGCGGCTTGTTTTATCTACATTACTCAGTAGCTGGTTCACAAGGTCCAGTTGCTCCGTCCGAATCTTTTAAACCTAACCCGTGTGATCCAAAAACATTAAATTTAAAGTGGACAAATAGAGAGACTCGATTTGATCATATCGATACAGTTGAAGAATGGATTGTACAAACGAATGGTCAGCCTCAGAAAAGGCGGACATTACTAAATGTAAGAAGGCCCTTTTTTAATCATAATGGTGTGAACAGCTTAAATTTTTCTCCTGAAACTGGAAAACTTGTTTTAACCACTGGAGATGGCGGTTTAGGCTATGATCCGTTTAATTTAAGCCAGGACGAGATGGAAATCGCGGGTAAAATCATTGAGATTGATATAGGGCTACATACACCAATCAATAATCCACCTGTAGTCACACGTTTTAATGAACTACCTGTACCTATTCAGGAAACACTTACGGTCATCGCCAAAGGGGTGCGCAACATACCAGGGATTTCCTTTCAAAGATATTATAATCAGTACATTAAATATGTAGGAAATGTCGGACAGGATATGGCAGAGTCGATTTTTTCATTTGTTCAATATAAACCAATACCGGTTACACAGCTTGTTGGTCACAGGGACAGGTACATCGTCCCAAATGGTACAAGGGAACTGTCCACAAGTCTCACCAACCAAGAAGGGTTTATTAATTTTGGTTGGCGCGGGTGGGAAGGTGCTTTTCCTACTTCGACTATCAATCGCTGTGCTGAAAGTCAGAGTTTAGATGAAAAAGTGATGGCTTATTACAATGAGGCTATTCAAACCTCGGTGAAGCGGATTCCACCTTTAACTAGTTATTACCATGAGGATCCCCGCCCTGAAAAATTAGCGGGAACTGCACTTACGGGCGTTCATCCATATATGGGAAAAGGAATCCCCGCTTTAACAGGAAGTGTTGTATTTACCGACGCTGCTCGGAAAGAGGAGTCTCTATCTCCGGTTAGAGGAGCTTTAGCTTATACAAGGTTAAGACCCGATTGTAAACTAAGTGATTTTAGTGTGATTGAAACCGATTATAATTTTGGGGATCAATCAGCTTATTATATGAGTCTGGGAACGAATCTTGACCAGACAAGATTATACTTAGGCGTGTATGGCTCTATGAATGTGACCGATTTAAACCAGGGAACTATATTTGAAATTGTTCCATGATTCACATAAAAATAACAAAGGGGGAAATGATCATGGAAAAACTAAATAGTGAAGCCATCCAAAATAAACTCACAGAAAACCCAAACTGGAAGCTGATTGATGGAAAGTGGATTGAGCGGAAGTATCGATTTAAGGAATATTTAAATGGTATCGAATTTGTTAAACAAGTTGCCCACGTGTCGGAACAAATGAAACATCATCCCTTTATCTCCATCGATTATAGCTTATCTCTGTAAAAATTACCTCTTGGCATGCAAGGGGTTTAACAGATTTAGATTTTACATTAGCAAATAAATACGATGAGTTATATGTAAAAATTAAAAATAAGTAGATGGTTTTGAGTCGTTCCCTTTGTGTAGGACAATTTGTAAGGCTAGAGGGATTAAAAAATATTAGAAATAGCAGGGGTTTATACCTTGCTATTTTTGCTATTAATTGTAATTTTTCGGATTGTGGATTATGAAGTTTGCAAACCATTTCCGAATTCTCCTTATCGATTTCGTGTAGGTGTGTGAATTCATAGGCGGAGAATTTCCTGCTAATGTATATAGGGGATGCTTTAGATGCGGATATAAGCGGAGATTTTCCGATTAACGGTCCTAAATAAGACAAAATCAAAAGATTTGGGTAAAATAAACGGAAATCCCCCCCTTATTATTAAGGAAATATGGCTAATTCCCAATTTGGCCGGAAATTCTCCGGTTAAAAAATTCTTTATTAATGTGACCGAAACCTTTTATTTGATTGAAATATGTATCAAAGGAGTAACCTACTCCCTTTTAGATGGCATTTGTCAGCCACCTTCGATACAAGTTGCAGTGGAACTACCTACTACACTATTTAATTCAGTTAATCTGTAACTAATTCTTTTAAAGTTTTATTTGTAATTGTAACATTGTATTTTTGAAAAACCTGAACTGTATCTTCCCACACTTCGGTTATAGATTTTGAAGTCATATTTGATTGAATTACCATAAGATAACCTCCTTTTATCTCATATTACCATCTTCAAAAAAGAAAATATAAAAAAGTCAATTAATCTTGGCATTTTTATCGTTATCTTCAAATACAGATTCTAGTACGGCAAATACTAATGCAATCAAAATCTCCGTTCCCAAAGAAAGTGTTATACTTTTCATAAACTCATCCACTACAAAAAGAACTAGAAACTTCGACATGCCTTCAAAACTGATTTGAATTAAAAACACCTTTACTTTTCCTGTAATGTTTCGGACTGACAATTTGAAAATTGCATTGAAGAACAATTCTACAATGACACCTAGTATAAAGAAACTGATGACAAAAATAACCAATGACCAGATTGATGTATATTGAACTCCAAGCAGTTTAAAAACCCCTACCATTCCAAAGAAGTAAAACCCAAATAGAAAGCCGACCACCACTATAATGAGAAGTGCTATTCCGACAACTGTTCCCATTTTATCTTTTATAGTCATATCACGAAATGAATCATTTCTATGTTCTGGCATTAGTCGTTTTCACCTTCTTCCGGTATTCTAGTAATATTAGATCTATATACTAAAATTCTAACATAATATTCCAAACGTAATATTAATATTTTGTAAAGAGAAAAGACGACCAATTAACTAGTCGTCTTTTGAAATTCCCGTGTGTTTAAGTTTTTTATCGTTAGTTCCATAACTTCAGCAAAAAGGGGCGTTAATCTTCTTTAGATCAACACCCCAATGAAAAGCTATTTTTAACATCTTACATATTTTCGTTTGAATCCAAGCTTCCCTCTATCCAATTCTTTTTGAATACTTTCGTAAGAATTGAGGAGACTGCTTTTTTTCTTTTCCCGTTTGACTTCAACAATACCAACTTCCGTTGCAGTCTCAACTGCTTTTTCATGAAGCGGTACATATGAAATTCCAACTGTGTAAAGAAAATTATTCATAGCGGATTTTGTTCGTTCTGGTGAATCATGGATCGTATTCTTCACAAGATCAAGCATACTGGAAATCTTGCTTTCGGAAAATTCATGGTCTTTGCGATTTCCTAAAAGCCAGCAGTAGCAACTCCATCCCGCCGACATTCTTAGCTCATCACCACTTGCAATCCATTTATCAGCAATGTCTTGTGCAATGTCCGATTCGGATAAAGTTACTGCGACCACATAGTCGGAAAGCATATAAAAATACGCCCCGTCTATCCAACGATCAAAATCCGACTCCGTCATGGCTTTTGGATCCGCAATAATGCCTGCAAAGTACATGGCATCGTAGTTACCCGTGGCATAAAGCTCTTCCGCTAAAGGCTGATTTATTTTTATTTTCTTGGCAATTGGTTTCATCGCACCTGTAGCCACACCAAAAAATGGTTCGTGTGCACCATTGGACATGTACATTTTTTTCATTCGTTCCTTACCCAGGGCTTCAAGCTCTTGCATAACTGTTTCAAAATCCATAACTTTGTACTTCCTTCCTAAATGTTATTACCCTATTAGTTTAACCAACTAGTACATATATAAAGTTCAATACTTCTCAATTCTACCATTACTCTTATTTTCTTCTTCATTCAATATCTTAAAGTATTTTTGACGCCATCTAAATAAACTAATACAATTTAAACATATTAAAAAGTAGTTTTCCCACAAACCAACAAATGCTTATTACATTTTTTACGTTGGAGAATTTACTGAAATGCAAAAAATGCTTGAATAGCCCAAGCATTTTTTCCATTCCATACTATTCATTTTCTGTTTCCTGGTTTTCCAAGACAAGTGCAGTGTTATTATTATTTATGAGAGAATCGACGTCAAAGGAATTGTTATCGTCTTCTCCTCTTAGTATTTGGTTAATTTTTATATTAGCTGATTCAGCTTCAGATTTCCTGTCCTTCATTGTAGTTCCTCCATTCTGTTCTTAAAATTATTGGTTTAAATCATATCTTTTCCCTTTTATTAAATATAGGATACTTTCTGAAATGTTAGTGGAGTGGTCCGCCACCCTTTCTACATTTCTGCAAATGAAAGACAATTGGGAAATTTGTGAAATAGATTCAGGCTTTTGGGTCATTAGCTCTAATAATTCCTTAATCAGTCTTCCATATGCTTCATCTACTTCGTCATCGACCTTTGCAACATTTTTTGCGAGTTCTACATCTTCCTCGTTATACGCCCTAAGAGAATCAGCGACCATTTTATTGGCTACCTCTGCCATTCGTGGTATATCTTCGATTGGTTTAATCAATTTTTCAGTTCCAATTCGGATAACTGATTTAGCAATATTCACTGCTAAATCCCCAACTCTTTCAAGGTCCGAGGAAATTTTAATCGCAACAACGACTCTTCTAAGATCAATAGCTACTGGTGCTTGCTGTGCAATTAACAAAATAGCTTTATCATTGATTTCTTCTTCCAATAAATTTAGCCGAGTGTCATTTTCAATAATTTTTAATGCTTTGTCAATGTCCTGATTCTTTAAGGCCTCAATGGATTGACCGACTGCTTCTTGTGCTTGACTGCCTAATTGTATGATCATTTCTTTTAGCTCGTTAAGCTCTGCTTGAAATGTCGCTCGTATCATCATCGCAATCACCCCCTATTTTTAGCCAAATCGGCCAGTGATATAATCCTCTGTTTCCTTTTTATCAGGGTTTGAAAACATTTTGCTTGTATCTGTATACTCAATCACTTCTCCACTTAAGAAAAATGCTGTTTTTTCTGAGATTCTCGCAGCTTGTTGCATATTATGAGTCACAATGATGATGCTGTAATTCTTTTTCAGTTCTTGTATCAAATCCTCTACTTTTAAAGTAGAGATAGGATCAAGCGCTGAGGTTGGTTCGTCCATTAATATGACATCAGGTTCAATCGCCAAACATCTCGCAATACATAGACGCTGTTGTTGACCCCCAGACATTCCATAAGCATTTTCTTTCAAACGATCTTTAACCTCATCCCAAATTGCAGCTCCGCGCAGGCTTTTTTCTACAATTTCATCCAACACTTTCTTATTACGTATCCCATGAATTCGGGGACCATATGCAATATTTTCATAAATCGATTTTGGAAAAGGATTCGGTTTCTGAAACACCATGCCCACATTCGTTCTTAATGCCTCAACTGGATAGGATTTGTTAAAAATATTTTTTCCTCGGTATAGAATTTCACCAGAAGTACGAACAATGGGTATTAATTCAACCATTCTGTTTAGTGTTTTAATGTACGTAGATTTCCCACACCCTGAGGGACCAATAATCGCCGTAACTTCATTTTCTGCAATTTGGAGGTTAATTTCCTTCAAGGCCTGATTTTCTCCATACCATAAGTTTAAATTTTTCGTATCATAAACAATCTTCTTATTAATACTCGTCGACTCAGATTTCTTATTGATTCCTTGTACAAACTTCTGTTTATTTTCAGTTTCAACTGGCATTTGATTTTTCCTCCAGTAGGTAGGTTAATACCTTTTTTGAAATTTATTTCGGATGACCACTGCAATAGAGTTCATTATCAAGAGTATAAGAAGTAGGATTACAATTGTTGCAGCTGCTAAATTTGCATATTCCGCCACTAAAGCTGAGTCTAACGTCCAATAGTAAATCTGCATTGGTAAAACGGTGAATTTGTCAAAAATAGAATTAGGAAATGGAATTAACAGCGCCGGGATTCCAATTACAACTAGGGGAGCAGTTTCACCGACTGCGCGAGACAAAGCTAAAATAACACCGGTTAGGATTCCCGGTATTGCAGCAGGAAGTACAACCTTCTTTATGGTTTGCCATTTCGTTGCCCCCATTCCATAAGACGCTTCACGTAAAAATTGGGGAACTGCCCGGAGTGCTTCTTGGCTCGCCACCACTACGATAGGAAGTACCAGTAGTGACATCGTAAGACCACCAGCAAGTACAATATTGCCAAGACCCATTGTTCTTACAAAGACAGTCATCCCAAGAATACCGAAAACAATAGAAGGAACACCCGCTAAATTTGAAATATTTGTTTGAATAAAGGATTGCAATCGTCCTTTTGTCGCGTACTCTTCTAAGTAAATCGCTGTACCAATTCCAAGGAACATGGTTACTGGGGCAACGACAACCATCAACCACACGGTTCCTAATATAGCACCCATGATCCCCGCTCTTTCTGGAGCTGTGGATAATTTATTGGTTAGAAAATCAATATTAATATAGCCAAGCCCATCGGATAATACCTGGTAAAACAACGTAATTAAAACAACTAGTCCTATTAATGTGGATAAAAGGAACATGACTTTCGTAATTCGATTCGTTAATAATCGAGCACCCATCATTTTCTGTACTTGGTTTGCATCTACATATTTCACGATTAATAAACCTCCCTAAATCTCTTGGATATATATTGGGCAATGAGATTCATAATCAACGTAAATACAAATAATGTTATCGCAACAGCATATAAGCTATAGTATAAAGTTGAACCAGCTGCTGCCTCTCCACCTGTTACCTCAACGATATAAGCAGTCATTGTTTGCATCGATTGCGTAACATCAAATGTGAAATTTTTAGAGCTTCCACTTGCAATTGTTACAATCATGGTTTCACCAATCGCCCTGGAAATCCCAAGTACAAAGGATGCGGTAATTCCAGAAATAGCTGCTGGGATTACAACTCTCCATGTTACCTCAAGCTTTGTCGCACCCAGGGCCAATGCCCCCTCTCTCATTGCATTCGGAACAGAACTCATAGCATCTTCAGAGAGTGATGCAATCATCGGGATAATCATGACCCCCATTACAATCCCTGGACTAAGAATATTTGTCGGTTCTAATCCAGGAATAAACGATTGTAATAAAGGAGTCACAAAGGTAAATGCAAAGAAACCGTACACAATGGTCGGTATTCCTGCTAAAATCTCCAACAGTGGTTTTAATGTTCTTCTAACCTTTTCTGACGCATATTCGCTTAAATACATAGCCGACATGATCCCAATTGGTATTGAAACTAGCATGGCAATCGTTGTGGAAATAACGGTACCAGTTAGTAATGGTAAAATCCCAAATTTCGCATTAGCACCTAGTGGTTTTAATTCGGTCCCCGTAAAGAAATCAAGGAAGGGCACATCTCTAAAAAAATAAACCGCTTCTCTTAATAAAGTAAATAGGATTCCAATTGTCGTAAGAATGGAGATGATTGCGATAATAAACAAAAACCTAGGCATAAACTTTTCTGTTACACTGTTAAAGCTTACTGTTTTCTGATTTTCTTGAATCATCTCTCTTACCTTTAAATCCTTTTGTTCTCCCATTTCCTTACCTCCCTTTCACCCTTAGATATAAAAAGAAAACTCGTTCTAGCTGATTACTGTTGTTTTAAGCCTTCCAAATAATCAACAGATGCCTGAAGTTCCTCTGCTGGTAATGGTGCAAAACCTGTTTCTGCTGCAGCTGTTTCTGCACTCTTCATAGCATAGATGGCAAAGTCTAGAACCTGTGGTTTCTCTTGGGCCATTCCCTCGTTTAAATAGGTAAATACGGGACGAGTAAATGGGGCGTATGCACCGTCTTCTTTAATCGTGTCAAGAGTAGGTTCTACCGGACCATTTCCAAAATCAATTTTTATCGCATTTAATTTATCAGTGTTACTTGCATAGTAGCCATATCCAAAAAACGCAACCGCATTTCTATCTTTTGATACAAGGTCCACTAAGGTCGCATAATCCTGCTGAAGATTAATATTTTTGACGAGGTCCTGCTCTTTCATTATGGTTTCCCAAAAGAATTCGTATGTACCATGGTTTTCGTTTGGACCATATGTTTTTATCGGCTCGTTAGGGAAGCCTTCTCGAACATCTGACCAATTCTTCTTGCCAGCGCTCTCAAGGAATATATCAACGACTTCCTGTTGTGAAAGCTCTGTTGCCCAATCATTTTCCTTATTAACGACAATCGTTATGCCATCTAGAGCAACTTTTAATTCCTTAACTTTTATTCCTAGTTGCTCAGCTTTAGTTAACTCATCCTCTTTTATTTTTCGGGAGGCATCATTGAAATCTGTACCGCCACCCTCAACCAGGAACTTTTTAAAGCCAGCGCTTGTCCCAGCTCGACTTACTTCAACAGACACGTTCTCCTGTTCATTTATCATGTAATCTTCGGCGAGCTTTGACATTAACGGAAAAACGGTTCCTGATCCATCAATTACAACACTACCTCCTAACCCTCCACCGGTACCATTATTATTTCCACCACCACATGCACCTAAAATAAGGAGTACCATTGACATCATGACGATTTTTATTGTTCTACAAGATTTCATTATAATCACCCTATCCATTTTTTTATCTCTCTTACATTTCCCACTAAAAAGGGAATTTATTTAAAAAGAGTAAAAAAATAAATTAAACTCACTAATTTAGTGGTTCTATGAAACGTCTAATCGTTTACATATAGGAAACGCCTTTTTTACATAATCTTAATATCTATTATTCTTCCATTTCCTTATAATTTAATTAATATTTAGATTCATCATTCTAATAAAGGGAAGTGTTGGCATGGGGACATTTCATACTACATATGACAATTGGGATGCGAATTTATATGATTCGAAGCACTCTTTTGTTTCAAAATATGGGAATAGTTTGGTCGAACTATTAGGGCCAAAGAAAGGTGATAAAATTCTTGATCTTGGATGCGGGACAGGGGATTTGACACATGCAATATTTAAAAATGGTGTAGAGATTGTAGGTGTCGACAAATCCGAAAATATGATCGAGCAAGCAATTCGAAAATATCCAGATATACCGTTTAAGGTTCAGGATGCTACAAACTTGGACTTTTATAACGAATTTGATGCGGTATTCTCAAATGCAACACTCCATTGGGTACAGCCAGCTAGCCAAGCATTACAAAGTATTTATCGGAGTTTAAAAAAAGGGGGAAGGTTTGTTGCTGAATTTGGAGGAAAAGGAAATGTTCAAACGATTACGAATGAAATCACTTACCAAATAGAGGCGGCAGGATTCGAATTTAGAAAGGCTCAATTTCCTTGGTTTTATCCAAGCATTGCGGAGTATTCGACCTTAATGGAAGCAGCAGGATTTCGAGTGACTATCGCTCAGCACTATGATCGACCAACTCTATTGGATGGAGAAAATGGATTAAAAAACTGGATTAACATGTTTGGTAGCCAACTTTTCGAAGGTATCCCTGAACATACAAAAAATCAAATCATTTTAAACGTTGAAAAGAATTTAAAAGAAATTTTATTCTCGGAAAAAAATTGGACAGCAGATTATAAAAGAATTCGAGTGGTTGGCGTGAAATATTAATTTATAAGGAAAGGAATCTTTTTATTCCTTTTTACATTTTTCTATTAATCAGTTTATTGAATTAAAGCACAAGTTCATCATTACTAACTATTTAATAATAAAAACCGAAACTAAACCTCCGATTCCTATACAAATAAAAAGAAACCAATTTGTATCCGTAAAATCTTTATCGCCTTTTTTATTGTTTTTCTTGTTATCAGAATCGGAAATTTTCTTCCCCATTTTAATTAACCTCCAAATTTTTAAGTATAAAAATATAAAAGAAAAAACCATATCAAGGTTCGACTTATATGGTCCCATGTAATGTGTATTTAGTTTTAACCTAGAAAAAGGATAGCAAAAATAACAGCCTTGATTACGATATTTTCTTAAAGCTTACAAGGCATATGGTTCAAGAGGTTTACAGAGATAACGCTCGATAAACTCAGCCAATCCATCTTTTTGGTGGTGCCCTGTAACAAAATCAGCTGCTGCTTTAACATCTTCATTTGCGTTCCCCATTGCCACACCTGTACCGGCATGACGAAGCATTTCGATATCATTGGGACCATCTCCAATGGCTACTGCTTCATTTGGGCTAATATGATATGCGCGGAGTAAGCTTTTTATAGCAGACCATTTAGAAACATTAGGAGCAAGTAACTCAAACCCGTCATTCCAATCGATGACTTCTGCTTCCTTTTTAAATAAAGCAGATAACTCAGGACTCGCTGTACCTGTTCGAACACTATATTTAAGAACATCTTGATAATTAGCTTGTCTTAAATCCCCAATATATCGAGGCGGAATTTGCCCAACTTCTGTCCAATAATCGATTTCTTCATCTGTTTCCTTACAATACAGCCCATTTGCTGTATGCACTAAAACATTACAAGGATTTACGGTGGTCAGATGGTGAAATCGCTCTTCGTTTAATCGGATGGTTCTCCTTTGTATCGCTTTTCCCGTTATTGAATCGTGAATAGCAGCGCCATTCAAACAGATCATTGGAGTTCTCAATCCAATTTCTTTATGGTAGGGAGCGGTCACTTCATAGTGTCGGCCTGTGGCTAGAAAAACCTTTACTCCCTGATTAATAAGCCTATAAATGGCTTCTAAATTCCGGCGGGAAATATTATTTGAGGCTGTTAGCAGTGTACCATCCATATCAATAAATATTGCACGCACATTCATTTAAAATGCCTCCTCATTCGTTGATAAACCAATCATATCATCTGCATGTTAAAGTTAAGTAAACTTAGTGTACAGATTAAATGAAGTTTATTGGGAAACTGAGGACAGTTTAAATCGTGTTGTGAAGCACCTCAATTTGGACAACTATTTACAAAGCAATTTTATTGAACGGACGGGCTTACACGATCAATATTTACTGGATAGGCAAAAGGGATAATCACACAAAGCCGAAAAAAAGCATGCAGAATCTCCTCTGCATGCTTTAGTTTCCTACCTTCAAATACTTTTTAAATTTAGTTGAAATCACTTCGAGAAGGATAGCAACAGCTAAGATGAAGTAGGTAATTGTACCAATTTCTCTTATATCAAGGTAGAAATTACTGGCCATAAACATGTCAAATCCGATTCCACCTGCACCCGCTGCAGCTCCCATGGCAACGGCGACTGCGAAGTTAATTTCAAAACGCAGGAAAGTCCAGGATATCATATAGGTGAGGGAGGATGGGATCACAGCTTGAAAAATAATCTGCCACCAGCTAGCGCCACTTGCTTGAAGAGCCTCGATTACCCCTTTGTCCAGTTCCTCAAACGACTCTGAATATGCTTTTACTAAGTAACTGACAGAGTGAAAAGTCATACCAATGACGGCTGCTACACTTCCAAGGCCAGCTGCAACCGCAAAAATTAAAACCCATAATACGGTCGGAATCGCACGGATAATGGCGACTGCACTCTTAATTACCGAAGATACTCGCTTAGAAGTTAGATTTTCTGCCGCAAGCAAACCTAATAGTACAGCAATGACCGCACCGAATAAGGTCGTAAGAAAAGCTAAGCCAAGTGTTACAAAGACTTGGTAGAATGCATGGAAAAAAGTGAAATGGTTAAAATGTGGCTCCAAAAACATCGATTTCAAATTTACAAGCGTATCCTGTACAGCCTGTATAAAATCTAGCTCCTTATAATCAAAGCTAAAAAATGCGTATACCGTTAAAAGAGAAAGCACTAAAAGCGTCATCCTCGTCACAATCGCTGATTTTGTCATTGTTTTGATTTTAATATGCTTACGAGGGTATGCACTCTGTATCCGTTTAAGGGATGGCTCTACTTTTTTCAAGCGCTCATTTATCTCCATTACAGAATCACCCTCCTTACATAATTTGAGATTGTCTCGATCATTAAAATCGCCACCAAAATCACAATAACAACAAGGGATGCAATATCGTAATTCAAGCTTTTATAATACAAATTAAACGTAAATCCGATTCCCGAACCTGTTAATAAGCCAATTAACGTTGCACTTCGAATATTCGTCTCAATCATAAATAATACCCAACTTATCATTTGTGGAAGGCTTGACGGTATTACAGATTGAAAGATGATCGAAAAATAACTGGCACCAGTTGCTTGTAATGCTTCGACCGAACCACCACTAACCTCATCAATCGTTTCAACAAACGCTCTCGTTAAAAATCCGAACGAACCAAAAAACAAGGCAAAGTACCCAGTCAGTGAGCTTTGTCCAAACGAAAAAAGGAGAATCATTGCCCAAGCGGCCACATCAATATTACGAAAAACGGTCGCAACACCTCGGCTTATGCCCCCCAAAAAGCCATTTACTTTCGTTGTATTTGAACCCATAATCGCAAACAGGATGGCAAACACTGCACCGACGGTTGTAGCAGCGACGGAGACGAGTAATGTTTCGATTAGCTTGTCTACAATATCAGGAAGCTTTGACAATGAAGCGATTGTCGGATAAAAATTTCCTAATGCCCACTCTATTGCCCTTGGAAGGGAAGTAAAACCTTTTACGATATTGTACTCTGTAATTAAAATAGCCAAGAATGTGACGATGCCTAAGAATACTATAAATGAGAGCGAATTTCGTCTTTTTTTTGCAAAATAATTAGCTTGCATGGATGCCTCCTAGATCAAAAATCAGCTCATCCGCTTCAGATCCGTAAATCAGCTGAATGTCTTCTTTTGTAATGGTTTTAGGAGAACCTTCAAAGACAACCTTACCGCTGTTAATGCCAATAATTTTATCCGAATACTTTAACGCGACATCGACTTGGTGGAGGTTGACAAGAACGGTAATGCCCATTGTAGTCGAAATATTTTTCAAATGATCCATTATTGTTTTTGCTGAGTTAGGATCAAGAGAAGCAATAGGCTCGTCACAAAGCATCATCTTTGGATTTTGAATCAAAGCACGGGCAATCCCGACACGCTGTTTTTGACCACCACTTAGCTGATCAGCCCTCTTATAAATGAAATCTTCAAGGCCGAGTACAGATAAAATATGATTCGCATGTTCTTTCTCTTCTTGGGTGTAGAGTCCCAGAACACCTGCGATGGTAGATTTTTTCCCTAGATTACCATGAAGCGTGTTTTCTATTACACTCAAGCGATTGACTAAATTATAGTGTTGGAATATCATTCCAATCTGTGTACGAATGACTTTTAGCTCTTTCTTCCTTAATTTCATTACATTTCGATTATCATACATGATTTCTCCGCTCGATGCATCGATCATTCGATTGATACAGCGAAGGAGAGTTGATTTCCCTGCTCCAGATGGACCAATGATTGAAACAAACTCTCCCTCTTTTACGGAGAAGGTAACATCTGATAATGCCCTTGTATCACTGCCGAATTGTTTAGATACTTGATTCACTTGCAGTAAGGCTGTCATTGCTAACCTCTCCTTATCTATTATTCACAGAGTCTTTATTTTGAAAGCTCACGAATTGGATTAAACCAAGCATCCTCTACTTCTACTAAACGCTCATCTGCTGATTTCTTAAACAGGCCAGAAAACTCAGAACCCTCAGGTACGAATATTTTTTCGTTATTTGCAATATCATTAGATGTCATGATTTCAAGCAGTTGTTTTTGAAGCTCTTCATCAACGCTTTTTGAGTTAATAACAAATGGTGCATTTAAAACTGGCGTAACAGAGATTAAAGTAAATTCTTTCCCAGTAACCGTATTAAATGGCTCTGCTGCATTATCCTGTACACGGTAAATTGCACCTGGACGATTTTCATCACCTTCGGCTAATTCAACATAATTATTTACACATGTGTCACAGAATGCTGCTACATCCGCTTTACCCGATAAAAGGTTTACTGCTGAACCTTGGTGAGATCCACCATATAAAACTTCGCTAAAGAACTTATCACTTCCACCTTCAAGTAAATCTTCTGCAGTTAATTCCTTAAACTCACTTTTTTCGGTAAAGTAATTAACAATTCCATTCGATGGGACTTTAAATCCTGATGTAGAGCTATTTGACACAAATGAGAATTTCTTTCCTTGAATATTATCAATGGCGAACTCTCCACCATTCTTATATTCATCGGCATTGTCCTTTACAACGGATAACCAACTATAATAAACTGCGTCCTCAAGTGTTCCAGATGCACCTGTTGGAACAACTAGTGGAAGAACCTTGTCATTTTTATTGTGTGCCTCAATGTAGCCTTGTGCTCCAAGAAAAGCCATGTCTGCATTTCCATTAGCGATTGCTTCAATTGCTACGATGTAATCTGTGGTTGTTTGGTGCTCTACTTTTTTCCCAGTCTTCTCTTCGATTAATTTCCCGATTTCATCACGTGCTTCTGTAAGATCTGCTCCGGATTCATTTGGAAGCCAAGCGATTGTTAATTTTTCTTTTGAACTTGCGGAAGATGAACAACCTGCAAATACAACTGCCATTGCTACAACTACTAAGAACAACAAAATCTTCTTCATTTGAAATCTCCTCACAATGTCTTAATTTTTTGAAAAACAACTCTTGCTCACTACTATATCTGCTTAATATAAAGCTATCGTTAATAGAGTATTAGAGTTTATAAAGATTTCGTAAAACTTGCAACAGGAGAAAAAACTCCATTTTGCATGTTATATTCGCGGTCACATAAATCATTCATGAACTCAAGATCATGAAAAATCCCAAGCATTGTTGTGCCTTCCTTCATTAACTGTTCAATCAAAAGCTTTACCTTGATTTTTGAGTTATGATCAAGACTTGCAGTTGGCTCATCTAATAAGAGAAGCCTTGGTTTCTTGACCATCGCACGTGCAATGTTCAGGCGTAGCTTTTCTCCACCTGAAAAAGTAGTTGGATAGCTGTCCCATAGCTCAGGATCCAATTCAAAATGGGAAAGAATGTTTTCCGTTTCCCTCTCCGCCAATTCATGGTCGTCTCCCATTTCAAGAATAGCCTGCTTCACCAGCTGCCTTGCTGTTGTCCTTGGCATGACATTTAAAAATTGCGACACATAGCCAATTTCATGCTTACGTAAATAAAGCATTTGCCGATTTGTCGCTTCCGCTAGGTTTATCGGACCGAACCTTTTTGAGTGATAAAAAATACTTCCCTGCTGAGTCCGATAGGTCCCGTAAATGCATTTTAAAATCGTTGACTTTCCACTGCCACTTTTACCCGTGATTCCAACAAACTCTCCATCCTTCAATTGAATCCCCACGTTTTCAACCGCACGGATATGCTTTCCTACATGATAAAGATGAAAGGATTTTGTTAGATCTTTAATCTCTAGAAGCGTCTCCATTTAAACACCTGCTTTCTATGGTTGTTGCTACTACACGCGATAATTTGTCTTCTGAATCAGCTTACCGTCCACAAAGACACTCGTAATGACCGGGAAATCACCAGTGATTTTTTCAATAATTAGTAAATCAGCCTTTTTCCCTTCACAAATTGAGCCGATTTCATGATCCATTTTGACCGCTTTTGCTGGGTTTATGGTAATTAGCTTTACCATCTCCACCAAGCTTTGACCATACTGTTCCACTAATGCAAAAATCGAATGAAGCATGGCTGCAGGATAATAATCACTGCATAAAATATCAATAACCTCATTTTGTATAGCTTCAGCTGCCGCCAAATTTCCACTATGGGATCCCCCTAAAAGTACGTTTGGTGCACCGGCAATCGTGTACATTCCAAGCTCCTTTGCCCGACGTGCAACCTCCATCGTAATTGGGAATTCGCTAATCGTTGTTCCAAAGCTTTGCACGAGTTCAAGTTTTTCAACCGTATCGTCATCATGTGAAGCAACTGCGATATGATGTTCGTGAGCAAGCTCCGCAATTTCCTGTATATCCTCAATCGACAGCTTCTCTTTTGTCTCGTGCTTTTTAATCAGTACATCAATAGAAGCGTCGCTCATATTGTTATAGCTTTTCACTGTATTTCGCCAAATTTCCAAATGGCGGTATTGTCCCTGTCCAGGCGTATGGTCCATAAAAGACACTAAGTGCACTTTATCTTCTTTTATGTAGTTTTTTAGATTTTCAATGTCTTCCACATTATCAATCTCATATCTTGCATGGAACCTGTGGCGTACCAGATGCTTCGTGTTATGCGTATCGTCAATGAGATCAATGAATTTCTGGACATTTTCTGGTTCACGTATAGGTTTATAGGAGTAATCCGATCCTTTATATAAAGAAAGGGAGTGGAACATCGTTGTAATTCCGTGTGCAATCAGTTCCTTTTCTGTCTCCCGTAAGCTTAAATCAAAATTTATTAGTGAGGTTGGTCTAGGTGCCGCCATATGCTCAATGTAGTCGGAATGAATATCAATAAAGCCAGGGGTTACATAGCCTCCCGCAGCATCAATAATTTCCATCTGTTCTTCAAATTTAATCCCACCCTTTGGTGCAATTCTTTCAATTCGATCCTCTTTGATAAAAAGGTCATAGCCTTGCAATACAGCTTCCTCGGTGATTAATTTTCCATTTGTAATGACAAACAAACTACTTCCTCCTCGTGTATGAATGGAAATGTCTTTGTAACGGAATGCGGTTGATATGACGAATATGATACATCCGCCCAATACGTTTTACAGCAATGAATGAACAAGTTGTTGTGTATATGCATGCTGTGGGTCCTCGAGAATTTGATCGGTTAATCCTTGCTCAATCACTCTTCCCTCAAGCATTACCATTGTTCGGTCGGCAAGCATCCGAATTACACCTAAATCATGTGAAACTAGTACAATACTAATGTTCAGTTCACGCTGCAAACCTTTTATTAAATCAAGTACGCTTGCTTGGACAGACAAATCCAAACCTGTCGTAACTTCGTCTAATAAAAGCAACGGAGGGTTGTTGGACAATGCTTTCGCGATTTGGACACGCTGCTGCATTCCCCCAGAGAATTTTTTGGGCTCCTCTTTCCGACGATGTATCGGGATATTCACCTTATCTAGTAGTTCTGTTCCTCTATCTTCCATCCTGCCAACATGATAACTACCAGCGGCAATCAACTTCTCCGCGATATTGCCGATAGAAGAAAAATTCATTTTCAATCCAAGAATCGGATTTTGATACACCTTGCCCATAACATGGTTTCGAATATAGCGCTGTTGCTGGGAGGATTCCTCAAACAAATTCCTCTCACCATTTTCATAAGTAGCAATATAGGCCTCGCCACTTGTTACATCCTGGTCAAAGTAAAGGCATTGCATTAATGTCGATTTCCCGCTGCCGCTTTCTCCAACAATACCAAGCACTTCTCCGGCAAAAACATCAAACGAAACATCACGACATGCATACACGGTACCGCAAATTTGACAATAATTTTTCATTAAAGACGTAGAATTGGTGGCTTGGCAATGCACACATCCAGGACCAAATTGTTTATTTAGATGTCTTACCGATAGGACCGGCATTTCAAATTCAGTCATTTACTTCACTCCAACTGGTTCATTTAGTTTTTCAAGACAATAGCTTGAGTCATTGCATTGATAGACTGTTTCATTCGTCATCTCATCAACCAGTTCATCTAAAAACACATCGGTTGATCCACATAGTCTACAATGCTTCCCGTAAAAGGACTCCAGTTGAAACGGATAATCCTCAAAGTCGAGAGAAACAACCTTTGTAAATGGCGGGACAGCATACACCTTTTTTTCACGACCAGCCCCTAATAAAATGAGGGCTTCACTTTCATTCATTTTTGGATTATCAAAGCGCGGAATTGGACTAGGTGCCATTACATACCGATCATGTACAAGCACTGGGTGGTCCGCGTCTGTCGTCATACTTTCGTATTTCATAATCTGTTCAAATAGCATGAGCCATGCTCCACTATATTCTTTTTCCGCATGGAGTTTTTTCGTTTCATTTTCACTTGGCTCATAGTAGCGGAGCGGTTCTGGTAGCGGCACCTGTAAGACAAGAATTTGATCCTTTGTCAGTGGAACCTCCGGGATTCTATGTCTTGATTGAATAAGGGTCGCTTCATGTGTATGTTCAGTCGTCCTCACACCGGTTGTATCAGCCACAAGCTTTTTAATATTGATTGCATTCACTGACTCATCTGAACCCTGGTCAATGACTTTTAGGACATCCGATTTTCCAATTAGCGAAAGAGTTAGTTGCAAACCACCCGTCCCCCAACCGCGACCAATTGGCATTTCCCTTGATGCAAATGGAACTTGGTAACCAGGGACAGCAATTGCCTTTAAAGTGGCTCTTCTGATTTCGCGTTTTGAGCCTTCATCAAAGAATGCAAAATTATACGTAACATTCATCAACTGTTCACCTCTTTCCTTTCCTTTTGCTTCGTTTTCCTTACGCTATCAAGCTTCGATTGGAACGTGACATAATGAGGCATTTTCAAATGCGAAATAAAGCCTGTCGATTCAACAGAATCAATATGGAATAAAACGAATTCCTCATTATGACTCGGAAATTCAAGGTTTGGATGCTCGAGACTGTTATCTATAATTCCCATCGCAATTGCCTTTGTTTCATTTTGACCAAAGCAAAGACCATACCCAATCTCAAACTCGATTTCCTTTTTCCCATATTCTTTTTCAACCGTTACTGGCATAAGCATTTCCGCTTCGGTTACCTTGATTTCGCCAATATAGTACGCATCGTCCTCATTCCCCTGCTGGATTGGATGATCAATTGTCACTGGCAGCATTCCAACGCGTAGCTCACCAACTGTAGGATGCAAAGCCCCATAACCCCTAATAACCGCATAAGCGAAAGAAGTTACCGCTCCGGTTTCTCCCCTTGTTAAGATTTGCAGTCGCTGGCTTCGACTTGATGGGAATTCAAGACTTTCGCGCGTTACATCGTCTGGCTCTTTGTCATTGATTTCACAAGGAGGAATTAAGCCTTCCTTACGTAAATAATCGAGTACCTTTGGTAATTTTAGCTGTGCGTTCTCCTCATATTCCAGCCTGTTCTCTAGTTCATACTCCGAAAGCCACTCCTGAATGCTATGATCAGTTTCATTCATTAATTTGAAATCAAGTAGACGATGAGTGTAATCTGTGGTCGCTCCTAGGATTTGCCCACCTGGAATGTCTTTAAAGCTTGATGAAATTCTTCTTTCGATTTTCATTTCTTCAGACTCTATCACTCTCGAATAATGCTTACGTGGAACAGTTGAGCGAAATGCTCTTAATAAAAACACCGCTTCTTCTGGATTTCCTTCTGCTTGCTTGATTGCCAAGGCTGCCAATGTTTCATCATATAAACTGCTTTCAGACATCACCTGGTCAATTAAACCTCGCATTCCAGCTTTAATTTTTTCTACTTCCAACGTTATTCCCTTTTGCGTTCTTTCATAGGTAAGACGCTTAATCGATTCTTCGATCGCCTGTGTTCCACCCTTAACTGCCACATATCCCATTAGATCATCACCCTATTTTCGATAATTTGTGTCGTTCTTGGTAATGATAAAAGCCGATGTGCTCCATCAATAAACATCAAATCAACACCGAGCGGATATTCTTTATTTTTTTCTTGACGACTTTCAATCCAGTCACCTTGTGTGACAATTTCAACTGACACGGTTGACTCAATGCCAGGTCCTGTTAATTGTAAGGGTCCACCACTCGATACCTTCTCCGCTTCAATGAAGATTGTCGCAGAGTGCTGTGGATTTTTTAATGTACCGGGCTTTGCTTTCGCGAGTACCTCTTTCAGAGAGGTCATTGCGTCCTTCAATACGAAAATATAATCAGCCTCTTCGATGTCGGTAGGCTTTGCGTATGTAAATTGATTGATGATTGTAGAAACCGTTTCTTCATTTTTAGAAACAACCTTAAATGACACTTCTTGATCAAGTAATGTGAGTGCTACTATGAGTAACGCAGTGCAGTCTGGTTGAATGTCAGCCTCAAGGAGTTCCGCTTCTCTTTGTAGATTAGAAATAAGACCTGGTCTCGAGGTGGAATCCACCATTTTTCGGTACACTGCCTGAAGATCATGAACAATATCTAGCTCCACTATTTCTACCTCCTATATATCCATCGTTTCAAAGTTTACTTTTGTTTTTAAAATCGAGTGGTTAACGGATGCTTCGTTCGCCTGAAGTTTTTTCTCCTCTTGTAAAAGCCTATCAATCCATTCGATTGTTTCCGGTAGTCTCGCTATAAAAGCTGCATCAATGATTGCAAGCTGATAGGCAAGTTCTGGCTGATCGCCCCATACAATGCCAATTCCAATATTGTCTTGAATCTGTACCTTGGATTCGGTCACGAATACCTCTCCTGGATAAAACAAGCTTTTTTTTGACGTTTCACGCATTTTTACCATAACCAAGCTATTTTCTGGCTCTTGAATCACGTTCACCTCATAGTGATTCAGAATAGACTTCGCGAAAACCTCCGCTAGGTCGCAAGTGCCATTAATCAAAATTTCTGTTCTTCGTCTTCTCTTCATACAAAGGCCACCACCTTTCTTTCAACTACACCTATTAATCTACCTTGTTGCCAAGTGGGTGAACGTTAAAGAAAGGTGAAGTTTGTTTTGTTATTGTAAAGAACGTTCGATTGCATAAAAAAGAGCCACCATAGGGTGACCCATACTCATTTCTATATCACATAAGTGAAACAATCATTTCTATAAATGATCTTTGAATATTCAAGCATCGTACCTGTCTTCTTATCTGCACATCCAGATTCAACAAGCAAAAGTGGTACTAAGCTTGGACATTTTAATATCTCCCGCTCCCGTTCATTTGGAAACATAACACTTAATTGACTCCTACATGGCTCGAACTCTGAATAGCCCTGTTGGTGATAATAATTAAAAATAGAGGTGATTCCACTTCCATCCCGATTAATATTTTCAAACACGGATTGGGCCAAGTAGGAAGTGTGAACCGCAATCGGGCAATCTTCAACAATTCTCAACCTGCTAATCTTATATACCGAATCTCCATTGCAAACTTGTAAAGCGTGATAAATGGAGGAATCGTATTCTATTTTTTCGCATGAAAGATTAATTGTATTATAATCATATTTCAGCTCTCTCATTTTTTCGCTAAAGCTTACATCTCCAGTTAAAATAAGTGGAATTTGCAGCTTTTGATTTTGAACATAGCTTCCTTTTCCTTGCTTTGAAAAAATATAACCAAGCTCCTGCAAGCGTTCATATGCCTTTCGGACAACCATTCTTGGCACTTTATACTGGTCTGCTAGCTCATTCTCTGACGGAAGCTTGTCATTTGGCTTATATAACCCCTGACGAATATCTAAAATCAGTTTGTCAACCAGTACTGTTTTTTCAAACATCTAGATTGCTCCTTTCAAAACCAAGAAATCTAGTTTAGAACTCCTTAGTATGAATTAAACGATTAAGACTGCACCTCGGGTGTTACACCTTGCTTTTTTAAGCGCAATATATCAACAAGCGTTTCAGCACCCGGGCTTTTGCTTCCGAGTCGTACTCGCTTTTCCCCGTATGCCCCGTGAAAATCAGATCCACCAGTTTTGATAAGGTTATATGTGTCAGCAAGCATTTTTGCCCTTTCCTCGTGCTCTTCATGATGAAGCGGATGCCAAACCTCGATCCCCTGTAACCCCGCTTCAACTAATTCTGGCACCATTTCAAAATTTCCATATTGACCAGGATGAGCGAGAACAGGCACTCCTCCTGCATCACGAATAATTTGTATCGCCACTTTGGCATCGATATATTTCATCGGAATAAAAGCGATACCTGGTTCCTCTCCACTTTGCCCACGATTAAAAAGCTTCTTATAAAGGTCGCCGTATATGGAGTCGGTATAGTTCGCTTCAATTAAAGCTTGCATGATATGCTGCTTGAACACACCTGTACCTCCCTGAGCAATTTCCAAGCAGCGTTCCCATGTAATATCATAGCCAGCATCAATAATGCGCTCGACCATTTCCTTCGAAGCCATATGTCGTTGAATGATTAACGGTTGACAAATGAACTCGATGGCTTCATGACCTGGTTCAATATAATATCCCAATATGTGCACACGTCTGCCACGTTCGAAATCATAGCCTGAAACCTCAATACCTGGAATAATTTCGATTCCATTGCTTTTACCAACCTCAATTGCATGCTGTAGTCCTAGAGTTGTATCATGATTTGTAATGGCTAAATGTGTAACATCTTCCTGAATTGCTAATGAAATGACTTCCTCAATAGAGAGTGGACAATCGGAAATATTCGTATGACAATGAAGTTCTACCTTCATCTTATTCCCTCCTTACGCTTTTCTTTAGAATAACTTGATACCATGTTAAATAGGTTATTAGAATGTAAATTTGTATAAAAGTTAAGTAAACTAACTACAAAAAATAGCGTTAATCCTTAATGCTTGGATTATCGCTACTATTGAAAATCTCCAGTTCAATAATCTTAATTAATGAAATGGTTTATTAGTTGCTCTGTTGTCAATATTGTTGCAAATTCTTCGTGTAATGTAGCTAGAGATATATTATGAATTGTCGTTGCATCATCATATGTACCACTTTGGTCCTTCATACCGAAGGCTGCTGTTGCATCAGAAATCAGGTATGTTTCAAAACCCAAGTTCCCACTCATTCTTGTAGTTGTTGATACACAATGAAGTGTGGTCAACCCAGTTATTACAACTCTAAAACGGATTATTGTAGGAACTGCATTTGTTAGAGGATACTAATATTTTCTTTACGATCCTTCGAAAAAAGCAATTAGCTTTCTTTTCTAAGACTTTGAGACTCATTGGTCTAAATTAAAAAATAGGCCATATGTATTTGTGAGGAAACATTAAATTTTGAAGTTATTTTTCTTCAAAATTACAAAAAGAAAGGTGGAAAACACTTATGGAAATACCGGTGACAGGTTATATTGTCGAATCAAGTTCAAATCAACACGGCGAACATTCACATGTTTTGTATCTTACCTCATGGGACGGCAAACCTGTTCATAGACATCATTTCTCGGGAGTAACCTCTTTTAATGCTGGACATGAACATCGATATGCAGGAAGAACTGAACCAGCCCCAACTGGAGTACCTCATACACATCATTATTTTACGGTTACTTCCTTCAATGATGGGCATAAACATGAAATTAGAGGAGTCACGGGTCCTGCTATCCCATTGCCTGAAGGAGGGCATTATCACAAATTTCATGGTGTAACCACTGTTAACGGCTCTCATCCTCATTCACATAAATATAGCGGCAAAACAAGTCCTAGTGATTAAACAATCTTAATGAGCCAAACCTGAGTTTGGCTCATTCTAAGTTTTATCTTGTTATCGCTTGCTCTCCTTTTGTATGCTTCCACTTCATTTGGAACTTTGAAACTTAAATTCGTACATCTCCCTCGAATATTACCGCTTGATATTTTTCGTCATTCCTATAGAAAATTTCGTAAATCCTAATTCTTTATAATAGGGCTCCAAACTTTCTACACACATAAGTTGGGGTATCACTTTATTTTGCTCACAATATTTGACGATTCGGTTTACTATGTCCTTACCAATTCCTTTGGATTGATAACTTGGCAGAACACCCACCCCACATATGATCCCAGTAATAACGCCATCAGAGATGACTCGTCCCATCCCTACTAGTTGTTGCCCATCAAAAGCATAGACTGCATACCAACTCTGTTTACACATTCTTTCTAAATCATTCGCACTTAATTTTAATGAATTCCATCCTAATGCTTCATATAATTTTATTAATTCCTCAAAATTTTCTGGGGGCTGTATTGTATAATCGATCTTTTTTTCCACATAAGCACCTCCTATTTCGAAACCAAACGTGAACGTTTTTACGCTCGAAATTTGAGCATACTTGAAATCCTGGTTTCTGTTTTATTTTGGATGCGTCTCCAATTTTCCAGATGTTTATAGATACACAGCACCGTTAAGACGAAAGTAATAAGGATTGCATACATTGGGTAACCAAATAAAAAGGTAAGAAATACCCAGGTTAGATACATCACAAGGACACCAATTGGAAGGTAATCGCTAATAAGTGAAATAATGATTAGAATTGCAAAACCGATTAACCCGACCCTCCAATCGATTGCAAATACAACCCCTATCATTGAAGCTGTCCCTTTTCCTCCATTAAATTTCATTGTAACCGGAAAAATATGACCGATAATGACAAATGCCCCATTTAAAAAGATGAGAAAATAAAATGTTCGCTCATCAAGGGAATAGCTGCTTAACCAATTTTTCAAAAGTAAAACCGGGGCTACACCTTTTCCTATGTCAATTAAGGCTACGGTAATTCCATACTTCCACCCTAAAACAATCGTGGTGTTAGAGGCACCTGCATTCTTAACACCACTTTCCTTAATGTTAACCCTCTTAAGCTTGCCAACAATGGCTGAACCATGGATGCAACCAAATATATACCCAATGACGATACTGACTATACTTAACATACCTCACCTTTTCTTCATTATTTTTCGTATCCTTCATCGATAAACCTTAATACATCCCCAAAAATGATATTGTCCGATAGTGTTAGTTCTTGTCTTACCACGTCCAAATAGGGTTCACATTGCTGAGGGTCTACTGCTTGCCCATCTTGCTTTCCATAACAACTATTATTCTTATATATATAGTTTTCCGAAATAAAACTACCATCTCGAAAAATAACCGGATGGTCGCTATTTCGTGTAAAAAGATTATGGCCAAATGAATAACGATCATCAATTTTAATTCCAAGAAGATGAAGAAGAGTTGGACGTATGTCAATTTCTCCGCCTTGTGTGGCGATGGTTTCTCCTTCTTGTCCAGGAACATGGATAATCAGCGGTATTTGTTGATGTTTTACTTGATTGATAAGAGTATCCTCTTCATCTAGTAACTCATTCAAACCACCTTCATATTTTTCAGAAATACCATAATGGTCACCAACCAGCACAAACACAGTATCCACGTACATACCTTCCACCTTTAACTTTTCAAAAAATACTTCAAGCGATTTGTCCAGATAACGAACGGTTGTAACGTAGCGATTCACGACATCCTCGTCAGTATCTGCCGGATCAATAAACATATCTTCCTCATCCAATAAGAAAGGAAAATGATTCGTCAAGGTTAGGAATTTCGCATAATACGGCTCAGGTAAGTCCTTTAAATAATCGACCGACTGTGTAAAAAATGGGATATCCTTTAATCCATAGTTAACCGAGTTATCTTCCGTTACAGAGTAATTATCCTTTGAAAAAAATTCGTTGTAGCCGAGTGCTTTGTACATGACATCTCGGTTCCAAAACGTGCTTACATTCCCATGAAAGGTTGCTGCATAATATTGATCATGTTCCTTTAATATATGAGGAAGGCTATAATAGGTATTTTCTGGTCTCCTTACAAAAACAGAACCGCTTGCTAATGGATAAAGACTTGTATCAATCATAAATTCTGCATCGGATGTTTTTCCCTGTGCTGTTTGATCATAAATTTGATTAAAGTAAAAACTTTCTTTAATTAATTCATTTAAAAATGGTGTCACTTCTTCTCCATTAACACTTTGATTGATCACAAAGTCCTGGGTCGATTCCAAAGTGAATAAGACGATATTTTTACCTTTTGCGATTCCGAATAACTCCGTTCTTTCGTAATCCTTTTGTTGTAAATTCTCCTCCAATGCAACGGCATCTGCCTCAGTTACAAGTAGTAATTCTAGAGGTGACTTAAGACCTAAACCAATATCATATACATGATAATTTAGCGGACCCAACGATCTCACCATTTGTTCCCTGTCATAACTTTGCGAAAAAAGATGAACCGATTTTATCAAACCAAAGCAAATGGTCAAAACGACAAGACCGGAAGCAACTGCAAGATATTTTCTTTTCGATTGTTTTCGAACGGTAAGGGTGGACTTTGTTTTTAAAAGCAGCCATCCTACGATAAATAAATCAATAAATAAAAAGGGATCCCACGGGCTCATCAACTCAATTGTACTGGCACTCAGGCCACCAACATTATTAAACTGAAAAAGAATGGGTATCGTCACAAAATCTATATAGAAACGATAATAGAGGAGATCCCCATAAAGAACACCAGTCCCAATAAATAACAGTCCAAACAATATCAATCTATTTATTTTTTCACCAAAATAAAAACTAAATCCCATTACGAATAAAAGGGATCCAATTGAACTTGTCAGGATTAACACGATATCAAAAAATGATTGAATGCTAAGATTAAAGCCGACAAAACAAACAACCACCGTCTTTAACCAAAGAATACTAGTTACGATGAAAGTAAGGTTTATGCCTGTTATATTTTTTAATCGATTTATGTTCAACATTGAAGTAAGCCCTCTCAAAAAATAATATCAAAAAACTGGGGTTTTCATTATAATGCTAGCCGTCTCTTTAGCATGAAACCTTTATAGGTTAATACTAACATAATATTCCAAATGTGTGCCAAAAAAATAAATACTTCACTTTGATCCTTTTTTCATTAACATGTTAACTAAATGAGAAAAAGGCTGCTATAGCAACCTTTTTCTACAACACAAATGCTTGTCAATCCTTAGACAGTTCTAAGAATATAAAAATGAACCATCATTGGTTATTGGTTTGGTGATGATGGATTTTCGATCTGATCTTGATCACTTATATCGGAATCTTGTACATTCGGAATATTCAGGGAATAAGTCGGTGAAAAATCTCCCATTGAAAAATTAGCACCATATAATTTTATGTTAGCAGTATGACTATTTTGAAGTGTTTTCCCGAAATTAATGTTTGAATTTTGCGTCATTCCGTTTACTTGAAAGTTGAAAATTTTAATTTTATTTAACATAAGAGCCTCCAATCAAATAATGAATTTGATATAAAGTATGTTAAACAAGCATAATTAGAAAGGGACAATCATGGAATTTAGTATGTTTAGTCTTTAGCTTTGCTTTCGTACTACTAAAAAAAGCAGCATTCAATAGAATGCCGCCCTAGCTAATTGATCGTCTAGCTCTTGATTCAACTTTCATATTTGTTGATTTAAAAAATACCTTCATCATCGGAGGCGTAACCACCGTTGTTATAATAACAACCACAATCATTGTTGCGTACAAGTCTGGAGTTATTAGATTTGATGCGATTCCCATTGATGCAACAATTAACGCAACCTCTCCACGGGAAACCATGGCGGAGCCGATTCCCATAGAACTATTCCAATTAAATCCAGAGAGTTTCGCACCCGCTCCTGCTCCAATAAATTTGGTTAAAATAGCAAAGATACTAAGTGCAATAATCAAACCTAAGTTATCTAGAATTCCAGTAAATACGGCTGAAATACCAATGTAGGCAAAGAATACCGGAACAAAGATGGAGTAACTTATCGATTCAATTTTTTCAAAAACGACATGCTTGAAATTAGTTAAGCCAATCGCGATACCAGCGATATATGCTCCAATAATATTTGCAACGCCCGTATACTCAGCTACATATGCATAAACAAAACAAATAATTAATGCGGCTGAAATGACCGCCTCACTTACTGGTAGTTTTGTCAGTTTATTCATTAGCCAAGGAACTACTTTCCAAGCAACTAAAATAGCAAATACAAAGAACAATGCCTTCTTAATAACCAATGCTGTTAATGATACATCTCCCCCAGCAAAGCTCATTAAGAATGCTAAGATAATCATTACCACAACATCGTCGAGTACGGCCGCTCCAAGGATAGTCGTTCCTTCCGGTGTCTTTAAGTGATTCATTTCTTTAAGAGCCTGAACGGAGATACTTACACTTGTCGCGGAAAACATGACGCCCAAAAACCAAGATTGCAAGTTTGATAAATCCATCATGACCCCTGCAAAGTATCCCAAAAATAATGGAACAAAAATGCCACCAAAACCTACAAAGGTTGATGATTTACCAGCTTTTTTAAATTCACCCAAGTCCGTTTCTAGACCGGCGATAAACATCAACAAAATAACACCAATTGTACTAAATGTGGCTAGGGTATCTGTTGCTTCGATTAATCCAAAAACAGATGGCCCTAGTAAGACCCCTACAATGATTTCTCCCAGGACAGAAGGTTGACCAAATCTTACGCTTAGTGCACCTGCCAGTTTAGCGGCAATAATAATGAGAGCTAATTGAAGAATAAACATGAAATTCCACCTTTCCTTTATTTTTTATGACCTTAAACGCAAAAAGAGCCTGTTACCAAAGGACATAGATATCCCTTGGTGACAGACTCCTCCAAGTACTTTTTTCATATTAAGTTTGTATAATAGCATTCTAACATATGTAAGCAGAAAGATAAAGAGGGAAATTTTCGATTTTTCAACTTGTCGTTCCGTTTAGTTTCGAATGCTATTGAATTGCTTCACACAGTTATAAGCTGGTGAAGTGGAAAATTAAATCTATACTTGTAAAACAAGGATACCACAAATAATTGGAATCCTTGTTATTCTTTGCTAAATACCATTTGGTAAAGTCTAAGCAATTCTTTATGGAATTGAAGGATTATACTCTTTCACAAAATGGTGGATCATTTCTTAGCCTTGAGGCATTTTGCTCATATCCATATACACCACGTTCCACCGATGTCCGTCCGGATCGGCAAAAACGCAGCCGTACATCCAGCCACCTTTTTCACCCGGCTTGCTAATTACAGTGCCACCGGCTCGTTCGGCTTTCAAGGCGAACCCATCAACTTCATCACTGGAGTTTGCACCCAGAGAGAATAACACTTCAGTGCCCTGCCACGAATCCGCAACCGCATTACCCGCAAAACCGCGGAACGCGGATTCCGGGAAGAGCATTAAAACAACATGATTATCGCCGACATTCAAACTGAATGAGCCATCTTGACTCACATACTGCTCATTCAACCGAAAACCGAGTTGGGTATAAAATGCCTTTGCCCGTTCTGGTTCACGTACTGGTAGGTTCAACCATAACTCTCTAGACATACCTAATAACCTCCTGATATAGAGACAGAGTATCACTCACCCCTATATAAATTCATACATATTATAATCTTTCCTTCTTGTTTGGAGATAATTCCTTCTTCAACTATCCTCAAATTCTTTAGTACTTAAACATTGTTCAAACCAACAAAAATAAGCAATCCAATTTATATGCTAATTGGACTGCTAAAAGGTTTGTTATTTTATGCTTTTTACTCTTAAACCGAACCGTTACATAAATGGTATTCGTTTGTATTATTAAATGTAATTTATTTTTTCTCGGTAACTGCAAAGTAATTTTCTTCATGATCAGCAAAGTTAAATACTTTACCTGAAGGCATAGTTACAATTTCTCCAACCGTCACATTTTTGTTTGATAAATCACTATGTAATTGATCAAGGTTCTCCGTAAAAAACATTAATGAAGGTGTACCAAGATTTAATCCAGGCGACATTTTTTCAACGAATTCCTTGTTGTGCAGAATAATGCTTGTTTCTGCGCCATTTTTCGGAGCAATCTCGATCCATCTCATTTGACCATTATCTTCTTCAGCAACGACCGTAAAACCCAATTTTTCTGTCCAAAAACTCAAAGCCTCATCTTGATTATTGACATACAACATTATTTGACCTACTTGACTAAACATATTTTCAACTTCCCTTCTGGAATTTGTTATCTTCCAATTAAATATACCCTGCAGTTCTAATTTTAAACTAACTTCCTCCACTTGGAAAATATAAAAAGTGAAAACATAATGGGGATAAAGTGAAACTTCTATCAGTGGCGGTTATCCTCATAACATTTATGATTTGATTCAGGACCCGATTCCTCCTACTGATCCTCAATCACTAACATATTAGATTCATCGAATTCCCACGATTCTCCGTAGGCCACTTCCCAATAGTAGCCATCTAGGTCCGTAAAATAGCCCCCATAGCCACCCCAATCAGTCTTTTTGGGTGCTTTTTGAATTTTTGCTCCCGCCATCTCAGCCCTTTTTAATACCTCATCCACTTCGTCCATCGATTTTGCATTATACGCGAGGGTGATCCCTGGAAATCCAGTGCCAATCTTAGGTGGATTTTCTTCATTTACATCCAATGCTAATTCATCGATTGGATAAAGTGCAATTTTCGTTCCTTCATTTCTGAAAAAGATAATCGCTGGATTTGATTCAGAACCTCGAATGGACGTATCGAATCCAAGCTTTTTGAAAAACTCATGCGACTTCACAATGTCCTTTGTGCCAAGTGTGATGATGTTTAATCTATTCATCTACTTTCCTCCTCAAAAGTCTTTGTATATTTAGTTCTCCAAATTTAACCAATCCCCTTTTTTAAAACTATTAATTTTATCAGACATTCACCCACTTGGCACACTTTGAATATCCTAGTAAACATCTAAACTGTTTTATTTAAAAGGAGTGTTCAGCATTGAATCGTTTTTATACACATTCCATCCAACCGGGAGATAGCCTTTGGCAGTTGGTGCAAGCATACAAGACAACGGCAGAAGAGATTTTCGAAGCTAATCCGGGAGTAAACCCTTATTTTTTACGGGTTGGGGAGCATATTAAGATTCCGTATTCCCATTTTAAAAAAGGTCGTTGCATTAGCCAGGCTGAGGTGGATTATCGAAACGACATGCGCAGCCTTTGGGAAGAGCATGTTGCGTGGACAAGGATGGCGATAATTAGCCTTATTTTCAAACTGCCTGACATCGAATTTGTTCTTAAAAGGCTACTAAGGAACGCAACAGATATGGGGAATATGGTTCGTCGATTATATGGTGACACGGCCGCAACAACGTATGGAAATTTAATCATGCAACATTTATTACTTGCAGCCGAACTTGTCAAAGCATCCTTAGCTGGTGACCAACAAGCAGCCAAGACTGCTGAGAAAAAGTGGTATCAGAATGCGGATCAGATTGCGAAGTTCTTAAGTGGCGGGAATCCATTTTTATCGGAAGAAGCTGTAAGACAAATGTTCTATGTACACCTAGACCTAACAAAACAAGAAGCCGTCACTATGATGAACAAAGATTTCCAGAAGGACATTGACGTGTATGACAAGATTGAAAAAGAGGCACGAGAGATGGCAGATACGATTTCTGATGCCATGGTGCTACTGTATCCGGATATGTTTTAATGAGCTACCCTCCTTAAACGTAGGAGGGTTTGCTTGTGGTGTGAAAGGATTAATTTAGACCAAATCTTTTAGCTGACCGGATCCGTGCACGCTCAGCTTCTACCTCACGATTACGTGGCTCCGCACTGGTCTCCAACGTGTTCAATAAATTTTTAGTAACCATAGCTATCTCATTGATAGCTCGATTAAATGCCTCTTCATTAATCTTTGATGGTTTGTTAAATCCTGTTATCTTTTTAACGTACTGTACTGATGCTGCATGAATCTCTTCATCGGTAGCTGATGGGTCAAAATTAAATAATGTTCGTATGTTTCTACACATAAGATACTCCCCTTTGACTTTTTAAAAGGCTTTTCATAAACTTTGTTGTTTTTTACTATCGCTAATTATTTTTGTTCGTCTTTTAAAACATCTCTAAATTCCTTAAACCCATAATATAACATCAATAATCCAGTCGGAAGAAAAATAAGAGTAAAGACAAAATCAGATATTATCTTCATTGAAAATAGAAAAAAAGTTAAAATTCCAATCGAAATTATAGTGTATATTTTTTTTGACATAATCCCCCACCTAAATATAGAATGCCTAAAAACATATCCATGTAAGATACTTTGATAGTACCACAACCTTGCTTTTACACTAAAGGAACTTCGACAAAATAAATACTTGATAAACCTAATAATCATGAGGTAAGATATTTATACTACTATACGAGAGGGTGACCATAGGGCGATGATCTACTAATCCTGGTTTCATACGTACATTCGTAAAATACGAAGTCATATTTGAATGGGATTAGTGTATATTTTAATAGGTAAAAGAAGATCGTTGCAATAGCGTAGTTGTGTGCTATGTCTTTTCCTGTGGTTTTTTAGGATTCCCATCCAACAATGACGGATGGGAATTTTTGTGTGCTTTTACGTGAAATTTACAATCAGAAATGAGGAATATGATGTCAACGTTATTAAAAAATCGTTTTGTTCAAGCCATTTTCCTTTCCGCCCTATTTCTCCAAGTCGGGATTTGGATTCGGAATTTTGCTGTTCTTTTATTTGTAATGGAAAAAACAAATGGGGATGCCTTTGCAGTTTCAATGATTTCAGTTGCTGAGTTTGTACCTATTTTCATCTTCTCCTTTATTGGCGGAACCTTTGCTGATCGCTGGCGGCCAAAACGAACCATGATTTGGTGCGATATATTAAGTGCCGTTTCCGTGTTTGTCGTATTAATTACCCTTGTAGTCGGATCGTGGAAAATTATCTTTTTTGCTACTTTAATCTCAGCCATTTTATCACAGTTTTCTCAGCCTTCTGGGATGAAATTATTCAAGATGCATCTAAATGAGGAACTCATCCAACAAGCTATGTCTATTTACCAAACGATTTTCGCGGTGTTCATGGTTTTTGGACCAGTGCTTGGAACCTTTGTGTTTCAGCAATTTGGAATCGATGTAGCTATTGCAATTACAGGAGTAGCGTTCTTACTTTCTGCGGCAATGCTCGCATTTATTCCCGCTGACCACTCGATGGAAAAGGAAAAAAAGGGGTCTACTTTGCTTGAAGAAATGAAAAGTGGAATTCGGTATGTTCTTGCCAAAAAGGAACTAAAATTGCTTGGCCTATGTTTCATGGCAGCCGGCCTAGCAATTGGATTAATTCAACCATTAACGATCTTTCTTGTAACAGAGCGTTTAGTATTAGCGAAAGAGAATTTACAATGGCTGTTAATGGCTAACGGAATCGGTATGATTATTGGTGGCGCAGTTTCTGTACTATTTTCAAAAGCAGTACCTCCACAAAGGCTATTAATGATTGGCATGTTAGCCAGTGCCATTGGCATGGGTGTCGTTGGCTTTTCAACCAATTTATCGCTTACACTAGGAGCTGAATTCTTTAATGGCCTATTCTTCCCTTGCATTCAAATTGGGATTAATACGTTGATTCTTCAAAATACAAAGGCTGAATTTATTGGAAGAGTGAACGGCACACTAAGTCCTTTATTCACAGGCTCCATGGTATTAACGATGAGCATTGCAGGTATTTTAAAGGAGTCATTTTCAATCGTTATTATGTTCGAATTAGCGGCCATTTTATTTGTTTTCGGTATGCTCGCTATCCTACCAATCTACAATTTGAAAGCCCCAAAACAGGGTGGACCAATGTTAGCTAAAGAATGAATCAAGCAAAAGGACAGATCTTTTTATAAGATATCTGTCCTTTTTTGTACTCATTTTAGTAATAAATAACTTTGTTAAATTTGGTTTAGCAGGATATATAGAATTGTAAGAGAATTATTTAATGAAATATTAAACTCGAAGATTGGAGAAGTTACAATGTTAGAAGTTAGAACAATCGAACCAGAATTGACTTACCATCTAAGACATGCTGTATTACGTCCAAATCAATTAATAGAAGACTCCATGTATGATTCAGATCATGAGGATCATGCATTCCATGTTGGAGCATTTTATAAGAAAAACCTCATAAGCGTTGCATCTTTTGTTATTGATACGAATTCTGATTTCCCTATAAAAAAACAGTATCGCTTAAGGCAAATGGCGACTCTAGAAGAGTATCGAAAGCTAGGTGCAGGAAGAGCAATTGTTAACTATGCTGAAAATAGAATAAAAGAAAGAGGAGTATCCTTTTTATGGTGTAAAGGTAGAACCACGGTACAAGAATATTATAGTAAATTAGGTTTTGTTCCACATGGCGAAGTTTTTGATTATCCACCTATTGGTCCACATATTTTGATGTATAAAAAACTCACATGATTTGGTGATGGTTAATCATAATGCTTGGTGATTAACCATTTTACCTTTAATTAAAATATTCACAGTTTCCATTCATATTGAATATCAGGTAAATTTTCTTCATTTTCGTGTCCTCTACTAATGACTTTAAATCCATTCTTTTCATAAAATCGTTGTGCATTTTTATTTACTTCAAATGTATATAATGTAATTCTCCCACTTGATTGCTCTTTTACCTTTTCAAGTAATGTTTGACCTATTCCGATCCCTTGATAATCAACATGAATATAAAATTGGCTTATCTCCGTTTCATTATAGGCTATCATTCCAATTACTTTGTCATCAATTAATGCTAGATCTATTCGATACTGTTCAGATAAAATATGATTCAAAAAATAGATATGATTTTCAAAGTTATGAATTTCTTTCTGACCAATAGCCCGTTCCTTACTCTCTCGCCACATTTCCACTGTTTGGACAGCGTATGTAGGATTATACCGAGTTATTTTTAGGTTGTGTTGGTTCATTACTATACCACCTTAATAAGTTCTAATAAACTTTTAGGATCAAGGCGTAACCTACCATTTTGAAATCCACTTAAAGGCTTCCAAAATAATTTAAACGTCGATCCATCGTCTTCTACGCCTTCAAGGAATTCAGTCTGATAGAAAGATTTATTAACAAATGTAGCATCGTATACCATAACCAATTCATGCCCAGTATCACCGTTGTAGGTAAATATGTTTTCAATTGTCCCTAGATATTTTATGTCAGTTATGTCTGCCTTTATTTCTTCTTGGATCTCTCTAATTAAAGCCGATGAGCCTGATTCCCCAAATTCAATTCCTCCTCCAATTGGTCGATAATAATAATCCATTTTTACGGAGTCATAGCCTCAGCTACAAGGATGGAATCATTTTTCTTAAATATACAAATTACGATGTGGTCTAATTACACCTTTTCTCAATTAAATGCCCCTCCACTTAAAATTAAATTCATAGACTCTGTACTACATAAAAAAAGCCACCGAAGCGGCTTAAGTAATTCAGATCATGTAGAGAAGCTTGAAAACAGTATCACAGTTGAGTTTTAATGAAATTATTTAGCAGAAAAAAACTTGGATATTATATTATTTGAAATACCAGACTGCATTTCGTAATTTCTTACGAGCATTCCATTTGATTTTAGCATCCCAAACTTCTCATAATAAGGGACTAAGTCATCGTCACAACATAAATCAATCATATAAATATCATCAAGTTCGTTTAACATTCGTTTTACTAGTTCCTTGCCGATGCCTTTATTTTTATACTCTGGCAAAACTTCAAGGAGCGGAATATAGGCAGATAGAATCCCATCGCTGATTGCAGTTATAAATCCAACTACTTGATTAGTATTTTCATCTAACGCAATGACTACCTTATTACTGTTTTTTAATAGTTTTAAGTGAGTTTGTGGACTTGGAGGATTGGGCCAATCCACAAAAAAACCTTTCAACATATCTGACGAAATGTCATTAAGACAATTTTTGTATATCATCATATATCATCTCCTAAATTTCATTTTAATTAGTAAGCAGATGATATATCAAAAATAAAGTAACAAATCAGCAACCTCCAAACATTCATGCTTCTTATAAAAGATTCGACTTAATATCCAAAAATCCTTTTATTCAACACAATTGTTCTTTTTTTGAAGAAAAAAAGCATTACCATTGTTCCAGTAATGCATCCGTTAACTCAATACATTAAATACCGTCCTTTTCTGCTTCTTTCTCAATATCAAAATTCATTTTCCCATCTCGATAATTCACATATGGGTCATTTTTTTCACCAATCAATAATTTCCCGTCATAGAGATGTGCAACCTCGTTCCATTCGTATTTCTTCCCATTCTTTTCTACTTCAAGTTTAATATGATGCCAAAATGAGTGTCCGTCTTCATATTCAACTTCTACAAACTCAAAGTTTTTTATTTTATATTTTTGCTTATTTAAGACTTCTGTTTTCTTTAAATAAAAGTCCTTTGCATCCTTATCTGATAGTGTTGTTCCTTCGGACAATTTACTATATTCATTTTCACTATCATAATCATACAAATATAATTGTTCAAACGCTTCCTCGTAATCTTCATCTATAATGGCTTGATAATAATTCTTAATAATGCTTTCAGCCTTATGTTCTTGAATAGAATTACATCCTGCCAACATAAGACTGAATGCTAAAATTGACGTAATTAATATTGGCTTCTTCATATTGTTCCCCTAAATATATTCAGTTTACAGCATCAGTTACTTGAATAAGGCTAAAATAATTACATACTTTACTACTGTTCATACCTGTAATTTTTTAAGTAATTCTATGAATTCATTTACTTTACTTAACCTTTGATCTGGTTGAACACTAAACTCTAATGTCTGATAATTTGGCAACCACTGTACTCCGATTGTATGTACGTTAGCTTGTTTACCAGCCAGAATGTCAGCGTCGCTATCTCCTAAAAAAATAGCATCAGTGTTTTTTATGTTAAGCTGTGCCAATGCCTTGTTTATTCCCTCAGGATGAGGTTTGGGTATAGTAACATCATCACCAGTAATGATCACATCAAATAAGTCATTCATATTAAGGCAATCTAATGAGATAAGTAGACTTCTGCTGGCTTTTCCTGTTACAATCCCCAATTTATAACCTTCCCTTTTTAAAAGTAGAAGCAAATCGTTAATCTCCTTATTCTCAAGAACGAGATCTCGATGCTTTTCACTATATTTTTCATAATATAATTCAATTGCTTTATCATGATTTGAGTCCATCAGATTTTCTCTGATGATTCCAGTCTCAGACGGACCAAACATAGCCTTTATTTCATCTGGAGTAACCTCTTTGTTGTCAAATTCCGTAAATACGGATTGAAACGCATAGAAACAAACTGGCAAAGTATCAGCAAGAGTACCATCAAAATCAAAAATAATCGCTTTCATAACTACACTCCCTTTACCAAAATATTAAAACTCATCAATATCAGAAATAATATTTTTTAACAGTTCAATAGATTTTATTGGCGCTCCTTCAAGCTCTAAACTGTGGTTTCCACCATCAATCACTTTTAATACAAGATTTTGATTATTTTTCAATTTTTCAAAGCGTTCTAGAATAAAACAACTATCCCTATCTCCTATTATACAAAGTCCCTTATGATCACTATTGACCATTGCGCTAAATACGTCTTCTCTTTGCAGTAATGGAGTCAACCATACTAATTTTGCATCTTTCAACATTGGATTATTAAGCAGATAACTTAGAGCAATGGTTCCTATTGATTTAGCCACAACATAATAATTACTGTATTTCTTGTTCTTGGTTGCGTTGTCTATTGCATGTTGTACATCTCTTGCGAAATCCACTTCACTAAGAGCAGACATCTCTTGCCTATTAAATGAATAATTAATATGTAATACATCAAAACCTTTATTGGAAAATAACCCTGTTGTAAAGTGTAACAAAGGATGCTGCGTTGTGTAGCCAGCCCCTGGTAAGACAATAAATAAATTATTTGTTTCTTCATTATGTTCTATCAATCTAAAAGGAATACTTTTAGAACCAACAGTTTTATTATTTGTCATCGATTGCTCACTCCCTAAGGTTTTATTATTGTTATCTATTCTTGAATTCCTTCTTCAAGTAAACTGCAACATTAGTAGAATAAATTCAACAAAAATAAGCTATAATCCTCTATTGGATTACCGCACCCGTTAACAAAGTAACAATTATTTTAACCTTTTCGTTTTATAGCCTCACTTGTGAAGCCTATTATACAAATTAATATTACAAAAGGAATAACAATCGGTATTACGGAACCAAGGAATTCCACAACCTGTCCTCCAATCTTCTAAATTGCTATATATCTATGCAACAAACTGATAATTAGAAGTGGATTCTGAATTGATTTATTATACTAACTCACCCGTTTGTGAAACAAGAATTACTAAAAAGGGACAACACTCAACGCTGCATTATTTAATTACTAACCTTTTTAATTTTTAACATTGAATTAGCATTTGTTTGAAATTCATATGGTACTTTGACTTCTTCGACTGTACAACCATTATCAGTAAGATAACTTTTAATTTTATCTAAATGCTCATATCGCTTTCCTTCTAAATCAACTAAAGGAAAGATACGAATTTCTTCTTTCGTAACCCTTAATAACTCTTTTAGCGTTTCAATGTGAAATTGATATTCTAATCTATCTGCATACATAAATAGAAAATGTGCAGATAGAAGAAGGTCAAATTCTGAATTCATAAAGGGTAAAGAAGGCAAAGTGACAGGAATGTACCGTTCACTTGATTTCTTCATATCATTAGAACAATCATGCAATGCACTTAAACTATGTGTTCTAAGAGCTTCTATATCATTGAAATACTCCCATTTATAATTGATTTTAGCTTTTTCCATATTTTCCATCGTATGTTCAATATCCTGAAGACCTTTATTTTTTAAGTCCTCACCCGAATGATAATATGCAATATCACAAGCTGTTATATCTAAACCTAATTTATTACCGACAGCAGTAAATGAACATGCCTGCTGGGCAATCAAGTATTTTCTTTCCTTGTAATTCTTTTTCGGAAAGTAAAAACATATCCATATACTCTTGATAGGTTCTACCAATAAAAATTATTCGTTCTAAATCTAACTTTGTACTCTGCTCAACTTTACTCAACTATAATCACCTCAACTAAATGAATTAAATTTATACTATCATAACCATTTGGAAACGGTACCCTATTTTAACTTTCTTGTTGAGCTAACCAGTACCGTTAGTTGAAGAACTTCAACATAAAGGTGCATTAATCCTTCTTGGATCAACGTACCCATAACTTTAAGTATAACTATTCACAAATCATCACTTGTACCTTAAATCAAAACTTTCACTTGTATCGTTCCATTCACTAACTCATCTTATGCATTCGTAGAAGGACTATTAACACGTAATGATTTATTGTGATATCCGCCTTCTTGATCTAGTGTAGCGTCATTCGCACCAAAATCTACTACTCCGATATTTTTTGATTCCACATAATAACGAAAAGTGTCAATTTCCCCTATGTTATTCCCTTTGTTATTAAGCTGAATTTGATATGTTTCTTCTCCATTAGTTTGATGAACGGTTACTTCTGCTAACCAATTTTCACTTTCGCCAACAAACACTAAGTCATTCTTATTCGTTTGGCACGCAGATAAAAGAGATACAAAAAATATGATTAGTACAAATAATTTTTGCAAAACATTAACTCTCCTATAAATAATTTTGTTATGACATTTATTCTTACCCTAACCTGGTGCTTTATTAAAAAAGCGACTGTTCCCGTTGAAACAATCGCTTCAGATATACCCTTTAATTGGCCTTGTTTCTTTCTTACTTATGAACCAAATAAATATCGTTAGAACAAGAAGTATGCCTGGAGTCAAACCAACATATTTCCAAGCATTATTTGCCCCTGAAAAATAATATGCTATCGGTATGAATGTAATCGTACTAATCAGTAAGACTACCCAGGACTTTTTAACAATACCCACCAATAAAGCTGCAATTGAAACAAATAATGGAAGTTGTTGACGTGTTGGATGTACCAAAACATCACCCTTTAAGACTGATGCTCTGTACAAGAATACTTTTTATGCTCCGAACCCATGAGAGCCAATTATGACTATTAACAATCCATAGCCTATAACACTTAGCGAAATCATTCCCATTCCAACATATTTTAAGGAACCACTTTCTTTTATTTTGACTCCTTTAACGCCTAACATAAAACTTGTTATCCAAGTAGCTAGCCCTGTGAAGAAATAAGGGTTGAAAACTCCATTACTCCCTTGAGAACTCAAGAAAAATAGCAAAATCCCTGCTATGGCTAAAATAAAAGATAACAGTCCATATTTTCCCTTCAAAGTATCTTCATCCCTCTCTATTATGTTATTTGTTAATTCTGAATTTATTGTCTAATTCAAATAGTATAACATAATTACTTACTCACTAAAGCAACAAAGTTTACGAAAACAGCCTTAAACTAACCTGCAGCGTTTGTTCAATAAGCATAAGAAGTTTTATATTACCTTTTTTCCAATCCAGTGGGCAAAAAATATAACAGGGAAAATTAAGAACATAAAAGGTATGCTGGCATATATAGTATTCCAAGTTATGACTTGATTTTCAAATAATGAATTAAGCAATATGATGCTGTAAGGAAGGACTACAACTATTGATGTTATTACGCCAGGTGTAATGGAATGAAGAAAAATAGCCTGGCCCACATGAGTAAATACATGTAGAAAGAAAATCATTATTATTACCGTAAAAAAATAAATATTGCCGAGTGGACCATGATTAATATATTGACTTGCCATATAAGTTGAACTGCTAACAAATACAAAAATAACTAATACTGCGACTGAAAATTGTGCCGTCGACATTGAAAATTGTTTTATAACTTTATCGGCAATTTTTTTCGGCAACTTGTCATAAATAGCATTTGAGTTCTTATCCAACCACTTTTCAATCATAATGATTTCTTCCGAATCATGAAGAACAAATATAATTGGAAATAGCCATATAAGTGTTTGCAGATTAAGCCATTGTTCCATGATCTCTTCCTCCACTCTGTCTATCTTTTTTTAATTAGTTGCACCCCCTACTAGTCTATTTAAGAAGAATACTTCTTAAGAATTCTATTTTTCTACTATCTTTATTGTTATTTTGATCTGCTCGATAACTGTCTTTAGATGAAGCCTCGTAGATACATAAATATTGAGCAGGATTGGGTAAATAATATTTTACGTCTTCCATTTGATGAATTTCTAAATCCTTTAATCGTACCCCCGCGAAGTTCGGTAAAGTGTCGATAATACCAAACTCAACTGATAATGCCCCATTTGAAAACTCATGTTCATGCAAATCAATAAGACTATATTGCATCCAAAGCATGATTTTCACAATCTCACTCCAGTTATATATAGATAATTCGGGTGGCACTTCCCACCCTCTTTCATCACCAGGTACATGAATATCTAGGTCTTGAGCATACCAACTCTTTTCGGTAATGACCTCTAAACCAACAGATCCCATTAACAATGGAATAATATCAATATCATTTAGTTTTTTTGTAATTTTAATAAATTCATCGAACTTGGGATTATCCATTTGCCCCTCCGTTTTTTCAAAATTTCATATGCTTAGACACTAATAAGCTCTATTAAACTTTTAGGAACAAGACGTAACTTACCATTTTGAAACTCGCTTAATGGCTTCCAATAGATCTTAAATATCGATCCATCGTCTTCAACGCCTTCTAACAAATCAGACTGATAGAAGGAATTATCAACAAATGTAGCATCGTATACCATAACCAATTCATGCCCGTATCACCTTTGTATGTAAATATATTTTCTAGTGTTCCTAAATATTTTATCTCCGTGATGTCTGCCTGTATTTCTTCTTTGACTTCTCGAATTAAAGCTGTAGAGCTTGATTCCCCAAATTCAATTCCTCCCCCGATTGGTCGATAATAGTATTCCTTTTTTACGGAGTCATACCCCTAGGCTACAAGGATGGAGTCGTTTCTCTTAAATATACAAATAACGATAGGTCTGATTACACCTTTTTTCAATCAAATCCCGCCTCTTTATTAAGTCCATAGAATCTATTACAAAGGATATTTTATTATTAATTGCTTTTTTTGGAAATAACTCTAAATATATTTTAAAAAATAAGAGAAGAATAATTATGTCACGTATAAATCATCACATATTTTAGAAATAGCCTTGAAAGGCGGTCTTATACCATGGGTAAGAAAAAAGGTAAACTATGGACAAACCAATATGTAATTATTATTTTATTGTCTTTAGTTATGTTCGCTTCATTTTATATGATTACAGCAGGTTTCCCCATTTTTGTATCAACTATTAGTGATAATCCCGCAATTGCAGGAATCATGACCACAACTTTAATGGTAGCATCACTAATTACGCGCTTCTTTGCAAGTGTCATTATCCAAAAAGTAAATATGAAATTGCTCCTTATTATTTCCCTCCTTTATTTTTTGGGGACAATCGGTCTTACTTTTGTAAACGACTCTATCGGATTTTTAATATTCATTAGAGCACTTCAAGGTATTGGATTTAGTATGCTTACGATTTTAGTCTTTACGATGTCAAGTAATATTGTTCCTAAATCTCGGTTAGGTGAGGGCATTGTATTTTTCGCAATGTCTACAAGCGTTGGAACGACAATGGGGCCACTAATTGCAATATCTTATCTTGCAAAGTTTTCATTCCAGTCCATGATGATGTTAACTCTGGGTCTTATGTCTTTTTCATTTTTGTGCAGTTTTTTCACAAAAAATACGGTTATAGAAGAAAAGGAAAGTTCAAAGGAAACAAACAAAGAACCTTTCTATAAGTACATGTTCGATAAGCGTGTCCTTCTTCCATGTATTCTGGTTTCATTAAATTATATTACAATTGCAGGGACAGTCAACTTTATGGGGGCGTTTGGAAAAGAAATTAATGTTGGCGGAAAGATTTCGCAGTTTTTTATCGCACAAGGAATTGCAATGGTATTAGTTCGATCTTTCTCTGGTAAAATTTTCGATAGATTCGGTCACAGAATCCTTATTATTCCAGCGGCTATTTCAGGGACCGGAGGTTTAATCTTATTAGGCTTTTCTACTACTATGTGGATGGTTTGGGTTTCAGGGGTATTATTTGGAATCGCATTTGCGATAATCCATCCAATTATCCAAGCTTGGGCATTAACTCTTGTTCCACCCGAGAAAAAAGCAACAGCCAATTCTATGCTCCTTATTTTTATAGATGCTGGTCTAGCTATTGGATCAGTAGGTCTTGGGTTTTTAGCTAAAAGTGTTGGGTACGGCATGACTTTTAGTTATTCTGCAGCTTTTATGATAATTATTTTGTTAGTGTATCTAATTGGGAGTAGGAAAACGGTGAAATTGGAAGCTAATAAGGCAAAATAATCCTAAGGTAAACAATACATACGAACGGAATAAAACAAAACAAACCGGGGCTGTGCCAGTGTCAAAATTAACTTATGGGACAGCCTCTACTTGACTAAAGAAAATTTTGGTATAATCCCTTCAATTTAACCATTGATTTTATATAGACACGGAGTAGACATACACTTCTTTTCCCCATTTGTTTATCGTTTTCATCACCTGCATACCAATTCGTTCTGCTACTTTAGTTGAAGGAATATTGTTTACATCGGGCAATGAGACTATCCTGCTAAATTTTAATTGTTCAAACCCGTAATGCTTACAAGCTAAAGCTGCTTCTGTTGCATATCCTTTCCCCCAAGCACGGCGAGCAAATAAATAACCTATCTCCATCTCCATTACACCATCTACTTCCTGAGGTACAATTCCGCATTGTCCAAGAAATTCCCTAGTTACTTTATCTTCTACTATCCACAAACCTACCCCATATTCATCATAATTTTTTTGGGTCCATTTAATCCATTCCATTGTTTCACTTTCGTCTTTGGTTGAAGGATAATACTCCATTGCTACTGGATCTGAAAAGATTTCCAACAAATTTCTAGTATCATCTTTAGTCATTCTTCTTAAAATTAGTCTTTCAGAAGATATAACTGGATTGTCCATTATTTAATCCTCCTGCGCTTTTTTTATATTCAATTATAATATTAATAGTTATCAATGATTCCCCCTAAAGATGCTGCTTTAATAATAGGCTCTTTCATAATTTCTAAGATTTGCTGTTTATTTCCCTCCAACTGTTTTCTTTATATCTAAAGTGCCAATCCTCTCCTGTGACCCCTATACTGCCACCTGAACCTCTTGACATCAAAACAGATGGAATTAGACCAAATGAATATTGCTTTTGTTCGATGACGAGCGATTTAAATTTCATGTCTTTTGAAACTTTATAATTGCTTATTCCTCCCAAAAACCCTTTTGAATCAACTGTTTCACTTATATAGCCATTAGGAGTGGTTAGCCTGACATATGCATCCCATTGTTTAAATGCCTTTTGGCTATAATAAGCAGAAATAGTGAAATTGAAAATGTTCAAAACAACAAATACGAAAAATAAATTAAAAAAAGCTATTCCCCTTCTTGAAGAATAGCAACCAATCGTTTTATTTAGAAAATCAAAGTGAAGTTTCCTTTAATCCGACTAGAAGCGAAATACTCAGCACCCGTTTAATTAAATAAGCTAAATGCAAATGCAATTAGATAAAGTGGCACTCCCACAAGTAACATTCCTGCCAAAACGTAACATATACTTTTAATGATAAATTTCAAGACATCGTAGATTGCCCCAGCTAAATCATCAATAAATTTTCTCATTGATATCTCCTCATTTATGTCTAATTCTTGTTCCCCAGGGTATCTTAATTCTCAATTGTTCTTCAAATAATTCCTGCCAATTCCACTATTCTGGTCCGTTAAATAACTTCAACAAAATGGGGCATTAATCCTTCTTGGATCAACACACTTTATCACTTTATACAACTGGAAATAAACATTGAGGCATCTTGGTTCATAAAAATACGATTTCCATGATAGAATGTCTTAACTTCTACTGATTTAAATCCAACTTCAGATAATCCTTTCTTCAGTTCCTCATGCGAAAAACCGTTATGAACTTTTGGATGACTTATTTTATCGTTTTTGTCAAATTCAACAATAATTAGCTTACCACCATGATTTAAAAGATTGAACAATACTTGTAAGATTTTATTAGTATCGGGAATATGAAGAAGGACTAGCGACAGTAAAACGATGTCAGCCTTAAGTTCAGGCGTTTCTTGAGTAAAGTCCGAAAACAGTACTTTTGAATTGGTAATTCCTTTATGAGAAATTTTAACTTCCGCAACTTTCAACATTTGCTTCGATGAATCTACCAACAAAATAGAATCTACTAAGTCTGTTAATTCTAAACTAATTAGACCAGTTCCGCTCCCATAGTCAATTAAAGATTTTGATTCACTATTTCGTAATTCTGGTCTTACTTCCTTCACGATAACTTTAGCTATTTCAATTCTATCTTCTGTATCATATCTTTTTGCCATCTGTTCAAAAACGTTATTTTCCATATTTCACTCCCTCATTTATTTAGATTAAAGCTGTAATTATCTTTTATCTGTGGTATTGCGACGTTCAATTAGAAAAGAAATACAATAAGAAATTATTAAAATCATCCCTATTAGGAATGCAATAAAGAAGCCAAGCATACCTTGCATACCGACCCATCCAATTGTAAATGTAAGAAAAAATAATATATAACAAAAACCAACCAAAATGATAGCTACAGGAACGTTATACGGAAAGGATCTTTTCCAACCGATTGCTAAAAAAGCAGAAATAATTAGTATGGCAATTGAGATAATAATATGCAGTGACCCCCACCTGAATCCCGCTCGTAACTGTGCATCTTCACCAAAGTCAGGTGAATTGTATAGGTCATATAGTGTGATGTATGCAGTAATGACCGCCGTCAATACAACTAATATGAAAATAATCCAGTTAATTGCTTTCAGGTTATTTTTATTCTTCATCTAGAATCCCCCAAAATTTAACAAATTCTTCATTCCAGAAAAAGCCATTGGTTTATTTCTATGTCCCAACATACATTAATGGGCATCTCACATATTTGTCATTCATCCGTTTTTATAAAAAGCACTGATTCTTACCCTATTTCCCAAATCACCAAAAAGGAATAATCGATTTACTTATAACTTCAACAAAAAGGGTACTTCTCCTTCTTCAAGAAAAGTACCCGATTATTTAAATACATGTCTTCACTAACTAGTTAACCCTACCCCATTTGTTGAATAGGGAGTTCAACTAAAAAGTGTTACCTTCAATGGGTCAGCATATCAGTTATGTATTATTCTATTTATATTTTAAGAACAATCTTACCCTTTGTACGTCCACTCTCAATGTGCTGGTGAGCCTTTACAATCTGTTCCAAAGGGAAGCATTTCTCAATAACGGGTCTTAATTTTTCTTCCTCCACAAGACAACATAAAAAATCCAGATCTTTATTATTTGGTTTCGCAAGATGAATCTTTGCTTTCTTGCGACCTATTAATGAACTTATCATTAATTGAACCGGGTGGTATTTAGGGTAAAATAGATGTTCTGTAATATAAACACCCTTCTCGGTTAAAGAGCGTAAACAACTGAAAAAAGTCCGCTTTCCAACTGCATCCAGAATAACATCGTACTTATTTCCATTATCAGCGAAATCTCCCTTGGTATAATCAAGAACGTAATGGGCCCCCAGTTCCTTAACCCAATCAAGATTGGGGGTACTACAAACAGCAGTTACCTCAGCCCCAAAGTATTTTGCAAGTTGAACAGCAAAGTGCCCTACCCCGCCTGAAGCGCCATATATTAAGACTCTTTGTCCTTCCTTTACCTGTGCTACATCTCGCAATGCTTGTAGCGCAGTTTGGGCAGCACATGGTATAGCTGCAGCCTCCTCAAAAGTTACGTTTTTCGGCTTATGACTCAGGAAATTCTCACTTGGTGATACATATTCAGAATGGGATCCGAAACAACTCCCGAAAACATGATCACCTACCTTAAATCTGTGTACGTTTTTACCTACCGCCTCAATCGTACCCGCAACATTCTATACCCAGTATGGAATTTTTAGGTTTTGTTAGTCCATTATCTAACCTTGTAGGCAAATAGCCTTTTCGGTACAAATAGTCTAATGCATTGACCGACGCACTGTGCACTCTAATCAGCACTCTATCATCATCCTTGATGGATGGCTGTTCGACTTCCTTTATCTCCATTACTTCAGGGGGGCCATAGGTCGTATAAATAGCTGCTTTCACCTGGATTACCTCCTTATAATTTTTTTTACCTTTGGGTTAGAACTTGTCATCTCATGTTAATCTTTGCTCTTTCGAAAAAAAAGGGAGATACATTCAGGCTCCAGCTGGAAAATTGAAGTTAGAACATGATAATTTGGTTATTTCTATATATTCTTCTAATTAATTTATATAACCTTATGTAAATATTTTAATGTTGATGGAGAAGCTTTTTATTAGTTCAGTCAACAACGAATGGAGCTGAACTTGATAATTAGATTCATAAATTGCAAAAAAACAGACATATTCAAAAAATAAAAAATACAAATAAAGCACTGTCGATTCACGAAAAAACCTACAAAACGAAATTCTTTTTTAACTGCTTTTTATCAAGCTTGCCTAGTGGAGTGTAAGGCAGATGGTCCAGCATCGAGAATTCTTTTGGTAGTTGGAATCTGGCTAACCTAGGACGCAGCCATTCTAGTAATTCTTTTTCTGTCAGGCTTGAATTTTTCTCGGAGACAACGAAAGCTTTTAGGCATTGGCCAAATTGGTCATCGTTGATTCCGATAATCGCAACGTCAAGAATTTTGGGGTGCTGAATTAGGACTTGCTCAACCTCAATTGGGTATACGTTTTCCCCACCTGAAATGACCATATCATCCATTCTCCCATATAAAAAATAATAACCATTTTCGTCCTGATAACCCGCATCGCCCGTTTCAAACCAAGTATCTTTAAGGATGGACCAGTCATTTTTCATACAAAGCTGACCGATGGTACCGGGTGTAACTTCATTTATATTTCGATCTAAAATACTTATTTTGAGTCCAGTAATCTTTTTACCGATGGTTCTTGGCGAGTACATTAAGTCATGTGGGGTGGCGATAAAATTCAAACCTGTTTCTGAGGTTCCATACAGATTGTGTAGAACGGGGCCAATTTTTTGGAACGTCTCCTCAACAAGCTTTGTTGGAAGCTTTGCCCCACCTGATGCGATACATTTGAGCGTTTTTAAATATTCCTGGTTCGTTTGCAGCATTTTTTGCAGCATTAATGGGACAACGGTGACAACCTCGATTTGATGATGTTGAATGAGTTCACAAGCTTTTTGTGCATTGAACCCGCTTGTAATCACAACCTTCTTCCCTAATGGAATAAATAAAAGCAAAACAGCAATCCCATATCCATGATAAATCGGTGTGGCAATATATGCATTTTGATAATCTAAAATCCGCAATCTTTTAATAAACGAGACAAATGGATTTAAATAATGAAAAAGTGACGGTTTATGTGCCGCATCTTTGGACATTCCCGTTGTACCGCTTGTTTGTAGGACGATCTCACCTTTTGTTGTACGTGGCAAGGTTACTTGATTTGCCTTGGATTTCAGGAAATTACTGATGGCTGGATAGTCCTGATGATAGCTTAGAATCTTTTGTTTGGAATAGTTTTGAATGATGGGGCATAATTCGGCATCATAGATAATGAGGTCGAAATTGTGTCGCTCATTGAAAGCATCGAACTGTTGCTTGCTAATTTCTGTATTTAATAGATAGAGGTCAGCCCCCACTCTAGACAAAGCAAAAATCGTTTTTACGAGTGAAGCGTGATTTCTGCATAAAACGCCTACTTTCTGTCCGCTTTGTAGTTGGGCTTTTTCTACTAAAGTTTGCGCAACCTTTGTTGACTGTTCTAGCAACTGTTTATAAGTAAGTGATTCATCGTCGTCCACGAGCGCAATTTGGTTGGCAAACTTTTTTTCCGCAAAATGTAAGAGTGTCATCAAATTGATTCCGCATTTAAAAACAGACATGAATAAGCGGTACAACCCGATTGGAGAAAGCAATTTTATTTTATATAACACATAAAATAGTTTAATCATTTTGCTTCCCCTTCTTTGAAAAATCTCCTAAATTCATTCGAAAAATGGATACTAGTTGTCCTAGGATCAGCCACCACGGTTGGTATTTTTTCTTACGGGTGTACATTGATTTACAAATCATTTTCGCAGCATGCTGTGGAGACATTGAAGGCACATTGCGATACCCAGCCGTCGGTTCAATCATCGGGGTCCTTACTAATGGTAGGTAAATAGAAGTTGTTGCGATTTTCTTTAATTCGGGCGAAACCGATCTCAGCCACGCATCAAAAGCTGATTTAGACGCCTGATACGCTGCAAAATAGAGAACCGGCGCTAATCTAGCGTTGATGGTCGACACATTGATAATCTGTCCCTGGCTTTTTTGAAGTAATGGAATGATGGATAACAATATACTAACAGGCGCAAAATAGTTTATCGCCATCGTCCTAGTGAAGTCATGATATCGCTCAAGGGATTCATAGATGGACCGCCTTATGGAGAGGCCGGCGTTGTTGATGAAGATATCTAGATTTTGTTGATTGTGTAAAAAGGCTAAAAAGTTGTTGAGTTCGTCCTCTTTTCTAAGATCTGCCTGAAAAATGCTGACTCTAGCGGTCTGCTTTTCAATTTCATTTTTGATACTTTTGAGCAGTTCGCCCCTTCTCGCGACAAGGATAAGATGACAATCAATGCCCGCAAGTTGATGGGCTACTTCCTTGCCAATACCCGAACTCGCGCCAGTGATAAGGATTGTTTTTCCGGAGAGTTTCGCTTGGAGCTTCTTTTTATGAATAGATATGGGTAAAAATAAAAGTGATTCTAGCAATCTTCGCATGTGGGCACCTTTTTCATGAGTGATCTTGGGAAACAAGTTGGGATGAAGGACTGTTTACCGGACAGGGTAACTCGTTCCGGTTCTCATCGACCTTATGAAGACCTTTTAAACGATCCACGAGTTCGATTTGAGTCTTCATCACGCTTATGAAGACCTTTTCGACGAGCCACGAGTTCGATTCGAGTCTTCATCACGCTTATGAAGACCTTTTCGACGAGCCACAGATCTGATTCGAGTCTTCATCACGCTTATGAAGACCTTTTCGGCGAGCCACAGGTCTGATTCGAGTCTTCATCACGCTTATGAAGACCTTTTCGACGAGCCACAGGTCTGATTCGAGTCT
>NZ_LMBW01000008.1:212797-222358 GCF_001439915.1 Fredinandcohnia humi
ATTCCACCAAGTTGGCAGCTCGTTCGAGTCTTCTTCGACCTCATAAAGACTCTTATTACAAGCAAGTTGCCTAATTCGAGTCTTCATCCCGCCTATGAAGAGGATTTGTCCTAACCGGAACGAAGGTTTCCCTCTTCATCCCTAGCAAACTATTAGTCTTTAATTAAATAAACAACTTTCTCTTCCCTCTCAACCTGAAAAGTAAGGTCATCGTCTACATTTAAAACAGTTGCATACTCAGAGAGAGTCTCTCCTGAATAGAAAATGCCATATCCATTATTAGTCGGGTATCCATATAGATAGCAAATTACTTTTCCATCCTTTAGAAACACCATTTGATTCATTCCCTCATTCACGGTTTCCTGAATGCGATCCCATTTGTAGCCCACGGTTTCATAAATTTTTTCCTTAGGGGTGTACGGGCTGAAGGAATAGACCGTATCCCATTCGAAAGGGGTGACTTCGGTTAAGTCAATTGTTTTAACAGATTGTCCAAATGATAAGATTTGTTCTCGAAGTAAATCCTCATTCTTCTCCCACAAATCTTTTTTTAATAGTAATAAACCAGAAATAATCATAATCCCTATAATGACCGCGGTCTTTTTATACTTCATCAAACTATACCTCCAAAAAGGGCATTAACACCCGATGCTACTCTAACTGCCGTTCAATTGAGTACCAAGCATATAACCTCATAAGTGGAATGTATAAGACAACAACCCCAAGAAGCGCATAAGGACCTAGAATTAGAATCATAGCTAAGACAAATGCAAGGATTGCTTTAACATTTCCTGACGTTCCGTTTATTGGCTCATTTCCCAAGAATAACGTTTCCCAGCTTTTTAACGTTTTTGAATAACAACTATCATGATATGTCTTGACAGTGAGGAAATACGTTGTGATAACAAGATTGCTTTTATCCGTAATTTCTGCCGAACATTTTTCACAGTAAATGTTTTTCACCTTTTCCACTCCCCGAATTAGCTTGTTACCCTTTTTACGAATTTTCCCACAAAAGGTTTCAAAAAATTAGTGGCGAGCTTCTAGTCTCGTTAATCGCTCATTTAACATGTCCTTCCACTCATCTGCCAATTCTTCAACAGCCAGAATCTTTTGTATCCCCTCAATATCCCTTGGTCTTTTAAAATAGATTTCATTCGCCTCAAGGATCGAGACCTGATGTGGATTTCGCTCCTCTAATGAAATGATAGAATCCTTTCGTACCACTCCTTCTTTTAAAACACGCCCCAAGTATCCAGTAAATCCGGTTTGGACCATTAATTTTAAAAGAAATGGGTTGTTGGTCCTATTCGTTATAGTGCTGCATGGAATTCGACCTTGGGTGATTTGAATGACCGCTTCCCCAACCCGATAAACATCGCCGATACATACGTCTTTCTCTTCCATATTCGTAAGGGTTAAGTTCTCCCCAAAAGTCGGAAGAGAAAACTGAACTAAAAATTCACTTTCCCACTTTGAATAATGTTCATATGGATATATACAAACAGCACGGTCAGGACCACCATGATGTTTTAAATCGGCAACCCCATCCCCACGGAATCCGTCTTTTGTCAAAAAAGCCTCTTCTACTGCCTGTTTACAAATCCCTGTTATCATTCCCTCATTTTTTCCGTACGACATTTTTTTAGGTAATCCGATTGAAAAATTCTTGATTGCGATTGTCATGGCTTTTTCCCCTTTCTACCTTTCATTCTACTATACTGGAAGAGAAGATATGCGGATACTAGGTCACATCATCTTTCCATCAACCGATTCCGTTCTCCCTTATAAAACTCTCTCGTGAATTCGGGATGGTTTAGTGCACCAAGCTGTTCAGCAATGGCAAGTGCAAACTCAACATAGGCATGCCCCTGTGCAGTGATCAGATTTCCAGTCTCCACAACCGGCTCATACCGGAAATGTTCCTCTTCAAAACAACCTAGGAATTTGCGTTGCTCTTGATGAAGAGTGACAGTATATGGTTTGTCCTCTAGTACCCCCGCTCTTGCTAACACATATGTACCACTGCAAATGGCTGCAGTTAGTTTATTATGTTGGTAAAAAATTTTTGTGAGTTGAAACAGTTCTTCCGTGTCCTTAATGTTGATTAAGTCGCCCCCTGGAATGATAATCCCCTCATATTCCATCGGATCTAACTGCTGATACATAAAATGAGGCACAAATTGAAGCCCTGATTCACCTGTAATCGTTTTGAGTGAATCCGCAACTGTTACGATCTGGTGGGTTCCTCTCATCATCGCCGTTGCCACAGTTATCTCAAACTCTGAAAAAGAATCATAAATGGCTAGTAATATTTTTTTCATAAAAAAGCACCCCTTTTTCTAGAGATTCTACAAGGTTGAAAGAATTCCCTTCTAGGATTCTATTTTAAAAAGAGTCATCGAAATATCTCAAAGTAAATAAACATTACTCAATATAGTGTATAAAAAAAGTGATATGACTAGTTACTTTCAGCAGCTTACCGTCAATTATCTACCACTTACCTGAATTTTCCAGACACAGAAGGGAATTCCCAATAAAATGGAAATAGAAAAACAATACGAGGGGGTAATGGAATAAGAAGGATATCAAGAGTAGGAACGATTATACTTTATATTCGAAATGAGGTGTCTGAAATTTGAAGCTATTCCTGAATATTGATAAAGCGTTTAACGAAGCAAGGGTTACCATCGAAGCCCCAAATTTAGATGAAAACATTAAGGATCTAATTGACTTTATTCACGAAAGAGAGCACCAGTTTATCATTGGAAGAAAGGGTGCAATGCAGCATATTCTAAAACCAGATGATATTCACTATTTTCATACCGACAACGAACAGGTTGCCGCCGTAACAGAGACAGATTCTTTTATTTTAAAAGAAAAGTTATATGAGCTCGAGGATTTGCTTCCTTCTTCTAAATTTATCCGCCTGTCTAAATCGGTGATTGCCAATTTGCATGAATTAAACCGTTTTGAAGCGTCATTCAATGGGACACTATGTGTATATTTCAAATCCGGAAAAAAAGAATATGTGTCCCGCACGTATGTACCGGTGATAAAAGCAGCATTAAAATTAAATAGGAGGAAATAATTATGAAAAAAATATTATTTCGTAGTTTGCTAGGGATTTTCTTCGGCAGCTTTGTCGCGGTGCTTGGCACCAATTTATTATACTTGTTTGGTGGTTTCGAAATGATAGAAGGGAGATTTTTTTTCAAGAACTCCATCGGTTCTATTCTTTGCGGATGGTTTTTTACAGTCGCCCCTTCGTACTTTGAAATTAGACAATTGAAACTTTATCAGCAAACGATTCTTCACTTTTTTACTGTACTGATCCTTTACCTAATTTTGGCACTTACGATTGGATGGATTCCGTTTACAATCAAAGGAGTTTTATTAACGCTCATCATCGCCATAATTGTCTATGCAATCTTTTGGACCGCCTTTTATCTTTACTTCAAAAATCAAGCAAAGAAATTAAACGCTGATTTAATGAAACTATAATTTCACCGGCTCCTGATAAGTAATATTGGCAAATCCCCAAAGGCATTAATCTTTCGAGAGTTAATGCCTTTTGTCATACAAATAGGCCTTGGAAAAGTTTCAATACTCCATCCCCGCAAGTCCTTTAAACATTTCTACCCCAGTTTCAATGATTTCGTCTTGGAAGTCATATTCATAGGTGTGAATTTGCGGATACTTTTCACCGTTTCCAATATAAAAATAGGCACCTTTTACATGTTTTAAATAGTGTCCATAGTCTTCTGATGCACGATATGGCGAAGTTAGTTCACGCAATGGAAATCCTTTGTCGACTGCAACTTGGCGCACTTTATCAACTGAATCCTTATGATTGACGGTTTCCGGAAATTCGTCCTGGTAGCAAAAATGTTCCTTAATGCCTTGCTCACTCCCTAGTTTTAAGGCAAGATTTTCAACCCTTTGTTGAAGCGTGTTTAATTCCGCTTCTTTTTCAGCACGGATTGTTAAACGTAGGACACCTTTATGGGCTGCAATCCCATAATTCTCTGAACCAATATCGACCTGGACAATCGTGCATAGAACGAGACCTTCGTATTTATCTTGAGCGGTTAAATCGGGTAGAGTCTCTATGATTCTAGCAATTGCAAAAGAAGGATTGACCCCATCCTCTGGCTGACTGGCGTGAGCAGATGAACCAATCATTTCTATGGACATCCCTTTTGAGGCACAATGGGCTGTACCATCAATTACATGCACAGCATTGAACTCAATCCCTGACATATTATGATAGCCATAGATTTCATCGATTTGTTCTTCATTTATTACTTCAGCGCACTCAATGGCACCTTGTCCTGTTTCCTCTGCATGCTGGAAGAGGAAGATGATATTTCTATCCGCACCCATTTGGTCCACTTCAAGCGCAAATCCAGCGAGAGTAGCAGAATGTCCGTCATGGCCACATTTATGAGAAACACCCGGAACAGTAGATTTCCACGGAAGGTAAATTGTTTCAGGAATCGGGAGAGCATCAAAATCCGCTCTAAATGCAATAGTTGGCTTATCCCCACCCGCCATATATTTCGCATAAAAATATTTCCCCTTGTCGATGATTACTAAGTTCGTTGTATGTTTTTTTATGAAATTGATTAAATGCTGTTTCGTCCACACTTCCTGGTATGACAATTCAGGATGTGCATGTAATTCATGGCGAAGTTGAATCGCCAACTCTAGATTTTTCTTATCCACTGAAATCCCCCCTATTGATTTCATTCTACTAAATTGTCTATACTTTCGGAAAATAAAAAATCGACAAGTGCGGCACTTGTCGAGATGTTCTTTATGGTTTTAAGACTACCTTTATGCAATCATCTTCACGCCCGTTGAAGATTTTGTAGCCGTGACTTGCTTCATCAAGGGATAGTTTGTGAGTGATGATATCAGTTGGATCAAATTCCTTGTTGACGATTTTTTTATACAACTCTGGCATGAAATGAACAACTGGGGCTTGGCCCATTTTTAAGGTAATGTTTCGGGCGAAAAAGGCACCAAGTGGGAACATATTATAGTTCGCACCGTACACTCCAGTCAGTTGAACCGTACCGCCTTTTCGAACGGCCTTTGTTGAAATTTGAATCGGGCCAAGGGTTCCACCCTGCAACTTTAGCTTTTGTTCGATAAACTCGAGCGGTGATTTTTTCCCATCCATTCCTACACAATCAATGACAACATCCGCCCCGCCACTTGTGATTTCCTTTAGATGTTCGCCCATATCATCATTCTTAGTAAAATCATAAACCTCAACTTTATTTGTCGCTTTGGCATGGTCCATTCGATAACCGATATAGTCGACGGCGATGACGCGTTTTGCTCCTTTCATCCAGGCAAATTTTTGTGCCATTAAACCGATTGGGCCACATCCAAGGATAATAACCGTGTCCCCTTCTTTCACGCCGGCATTCACCACACTCCAGTAGGCGGTTGGAAGAACATCGCTTAGAAACAGCAACGCCTCGTCCTCTAATTCGCACGACTCTGGTATTTTAAAAGGGGTAAAGTTACCGAATGGAACCCGTAGGTATTCCGCTTGGCCACCTGGGTGGTCACCATATTTTTCAGAGTAGCCAAAATAGCCACCTGAGTCATAATGTGGATTCGCATTGTCACATTGGCTTTCTAGCTCATGTTCACAGTAGTAACATGTGCCACATGCAACAGTGAAAGGAATTACAACCCGATCGCCTTTTTTAACGTGAGTGACTTCGGGACCAACCTCCTCGACAATCCCCATCGGCTCATGTCCAATCACATAGCCATCTGGTAGTGGAATATTTCCTTGATAAAGATGGAGGTCAGAGCCACAAATTGCACTTGAGGTGATGCGGACAATGACATCATCCCTTTTTATGATTTTGGGATCATCGACTTCCTTTACATCAACCTTATATGGATTTTGATACGTAACAGCCTTCATTTTTACACTCCATTCACGTTTAGTTTTTCAGGTTATTTTTTGCGATGGATGGGAAGTTATACTTAGGGTGGTTTGGCATAAAAATCCTTTATTTGTAAAGCTTAAAAAATGGTGAGAAAAAATAATTGACATACTTGTATATACAGGTTAAACTGAAACCGTAATCATAACATGTATATACAGGATGTCTCTTACATCCTGCAAAGTAAGGGGGAAAAATCAATGAGTAAGTATACAGATCCTGCGAAGGAATTGCTTGACCACATTGGTGGTAAGGAAAATATCGCAGCTGTTACACATTGTGCGACAAGAATGCGCTTCGTTCTAAACGATCCGAAAGATGCAGATATAGAAAAAATTGAAGGAATTGGGCTTGTTAAGGGAACATTCACACAGGCTGGTCAATTCCAGGTGATTGTCGGAAATGAAGTTGCTTCTTTTTATAATGAATTCGTGAAGCACGCTGGTGTTGAAGAATCAAGTAAGGATGAAGCGAAGGTTGCAGCTAAACAAAATATGAACTGGCTGCAACGAATGATGGGTCATTTAGCGGACATTTTTACACCAATTATTCCAGCCCTTGTCGTTGGGGGTCTAATTTTAGGTTTCCGAAATGTCATTGGGGACATTAAATTTTTCGAAAATGAAACAAAAACAATTGTTGATATTTCTCAATTTTGGGCAGGAGTTCATTCATTCCTTTGGTTAATTGGTGAAGCGGTCTTCCACTTCCTGCCGGTGGCAATCACATGGTCCATTACTCGTAAGATGGGGACTTCACAAGTCCTTGGGATTGTGCTGGGGATTACACTTGTCTCTCCACAATTACTGAACGCTTACGGGGTTGCGGGTGGATCGGATATTCCTTTTTGGGATTTCGGCTTCTTCCAAATTGAAATGATTGGGTATCAGGCACAGGTTATCCCTGCGATCTTAGCCGGTTTCGTACTTGTTTATTTAGAGCGTTGGTTACGTAAGATTTCACCGAACGCCATTTCGATGATAATTGTTCCATTTTTCGCATTAATTCCTACGGTTATCATTGCGCACACCATTCTTGGGCCACTCGGTTGGACCATTGGTTCTTGGATTTCTGATGTTGTGTACACAAGCTTAACCTCCGCATTTGGTTGGTTATTTGCGGCAATCTTTGGATTTGCTTATGCACCACTTGTTATCACTGGTTTACACCATATGACAAATGCGATCGACCTTCAATTAATGAGTGAGTTTGACGGAACGAACCTATGGCCGATGATTGCATTATCAAATATTGCTCAAGGTTCTGCGGTTCTTGCGATGATTTTCATTAATCGTAAAAATGAAGAGGAAAAACAAGTTTCCATCCCAGCATGTATTTCTTGTTACCTCGGTGTAACAGAGCCTGCGATGTTCGGTATTAACTTAAAATATGGCTTCCCATTCTTAGCTGCGATGCTTGGTTCCATGGTTGCGGCGATTATCTCAGTGGGTAGCGGTGTAATGGCAAACTCAATCGGGGTTGGTGGACTACCTGGTATTTTATCCATCCAGGCTGGCTATTGGTTGATGTTTACAATTTCAATGCTTGTAGCGATTGTCGTTCCATTTGTCTTAACAGTGATCTTCGCAAAAGCAAATGTTGGAAAAATTTCTTTCGGGAAAAAGTAATGTAGAAGGGAGAGGAAAAATATTCCTCTCCCTTTTTTGACGTTAAAGCGGTAAAATAGAATTTAAAATATTTAAACATTGATTGGGGATTCTCCATGAACAACAAGTATCTAACAATCTATAGCGATTTAGTAGATGAAATTAAAAGCGGTAACATTAAGGCGAATAGCCTTCTCCCTTCCGAAAATGAATTAAAGGACACATACAATACCTCGCGCGAAACAATTCGTAAAGCACTGAACCTTCTTTCACAAAAGGGGTATATTCAAAAGATGAAGGGTAAGGGCTCAATTGTCATTGATGTGAATAAGTTTGATTTTCCGGTTTCCGGTCTTGTGAGTTTTAAAGAACTTGCAGAGAAAATGGAAGATAAGCCGCAGACAAACGTCCACGAGTTGACGGTCGGAAAACCGGATACGTTTATTAAACAGCAGCTTCAGCTTTCCAGTAAAGATCAGATATGGAAGGTAGTGCGCACAAGGGAAATGGGCGGCGAAAAAATCATTTTGGACAAGGATTTTATTTCGCGAAAATACGTGCCCGAGCTTACAAAGGAGATTTGTGAGGATTCGATTTATGCGTATTTGGAAAACGAATTGCAGCTTACCATAAGTTTTGCCAAGAAAGAAATCACGGTTGTGGATCCCACCGATGAGGACCGAAAACTCCTTGATTTAGATGGTTTTCATAATGTCGTGGTCATCAAAAACTTCGTGTATTTAGATAATGCTAGTTTATTTCAGTACACCGAGTCTCGCCACCGTCCGGACAAATTCCGTTTTGTGGATTTTGCGCGGAGGACGCATGTGTAGTGTGTGTAGATCTGCGTAGACGCAAATTTTGCTCCGGTGACGCATATATCGACGAATCGACGCATATCTTGCTCCAGCGAAGCATATATCGACGAAATGACGCATATCTTGCTCCGCCGACGCATATATCGACGAAATAACGCATATCTTGCTCCGCAGGCGCATATATCGACGAAATAACGCATATCTTCGCCACAGCGAAGCATTTCTCGTCGCAGAAGACGAATATCCCACCACAATTAGACTAAAATAAAAACAGGATGGCCCATTTAGGGTTCCATCCTGTTTTTTTGTATAATTAACGAACTGTTTTTAATGCTCCGCTCCAAGATACTACTTGGTCTAACATTAGGTTAACGTTGTCTAGGTGTAGATCTTGTGGTTTGAAATCTGCTCCGTTTTCGAAGTCAGTGAATAAAGAAAGTGCTGGATGTGTACGAACATCTGCGATCATTAATTCACCCATGATTCCACGTAGGTGTTCAGCAGCACGTGCTCCACCAACTGAACCGTAGCTTACGATACCAGCAGCTTTGTTATTCCATGCTTCACGAGCTAGGTCTAACGCATTTTTCAATGAAGCACTGATAGAGTGGTTATATTCTTGAACGATGAATACAAATCCATCAAGGCTAGCTAATTTTTCGTTCCAAGTAGCGATTCCAGGTGCATCTGCTTCACCTAGGAATGGTAATTTGAAGTCTGCGATATCTACGATTTCATAGTTAGCATCTCCACGCTTATCAGCGATTTCTTTTACCCATGCTCCTACTTGTGGACTTACGCGTCCTTCACGTGTACTACCTAAAATAATACCAATGTTTAATTTTTCGTTTGACATTGTTTCTTCCTCCTTTTGTTGATTACCAAAAAGTTTATCTAATAAACCCATGATTACTCTCCTTTTTATATTAAAGGATATTTTTGTAAAATACCTTTAATCTCTTTATCTTTGTGATATTTATCTTAACTTCAAGACAAATATTACACGAGAATTATCTTCTTGTCAACCCAAATACTTATTAATTATTTTTAGAGACTAATTTCTCCAAAATAAAAACGCTTAGATTTGAACTGCACCCCAATTGTTGGACACTACCTAACAATTGGAGGTGCAGTTTTTCTATGGCTAAATATTCATTTGAA
>NZ_LMBW01000009.1:766-1206 GCF_001439915.1 Fredinandcohnia humi
GTTGTGGCTCAGTAGCTCAGTCGGTAGAGCAAAGGACTGAAAATCCTTGTGTCGGCGGTTCGATTCCGTCCTGAGCCACNTTATTAATTTTATAAAAGTTTATGGCGGTTGTGGCGAAGTGGTTAACGCATCGGATTGTGGTTCCGACATTCGTGGGTTCGATTCCCATCATCCGCCCCATATAATTTGCATTTGCGGGTGTAGTTTAGTGGTAAAACCTCAGCCTTCCAAGCTGATGTTGTGAGTTCGATTCTCATCACCCGCTCCAATTTTTACCTTAATGGGCCTATAGCTCAGCTGGTTAGAGCGCACGCCTGATAAGCGTGAGGTCGATGGTTCGAGTCCATTTAGGCCCANNATTACTATTCCGCAGTAGCTCAGTGGTAGAGCTATCGGCTGTTAACCGATCGGTCGTAGGTTCGAGTCCTACCTGCGGAGCC
>NZ_LMBW01000009.1:1223-130115 GCF_001439915.1 Fredinandcohnia humi
AATTGGGGAAGTACTCAAGTGGCTGAAGAGGCGCCCCTGCTAAGGGTGTAGGTCGCGTAAGCGGCGCGAGGGTTCAAATCNGACGATTTTAATAAATTCATATGTTATGGCCCGTTGGTCAAGCGGTTAAGACACCGCCCTTTCACGGCGGTAACACGGGTTCGAATCCCGTACGGGTCATCAAGCGTTATGAGAATTTCTCATGGCGTTTTTTGTTTTGCCTAATTCTTCTTAAAAAAGAAAAAAACACCTGTTGCCAGGTGTACTAATCTTGGGGGATGATATCTTCCTCAATTTTTTGTGCCGGGTTGTCTAAATCAACATCCGAAAAGATACCAGGAGATATTCCGCGGAACATATCAAAAGCAAGGATTTTGTCGTCTGGTGCATCAAATAATGGAGCTTCCCCGTTGAAATCCTCAACCTCTTTTTTTCGTCTCATCTTTCTACACCTCCATTTATTATCCTTCCTGATCTTCCTTTAAATATTCTTTATGAAAAAAATGTTAATTTTACTCAGAGAATTCAATGACAAATTTCGGTAGGAGTACTATAATGTATTTAGAATTTTCTTAAAATGGTATGGAAAGGGGGATTATATGGGATCGGAAGTCGTTGTAAAAAGACAGTTATGGCCAAGGAATAAACGTTGGAGAGTTGTTTTTTTTATAGGAATCTTTATCTTACTCCTTCTTATAGCAAGTATTGTAGCAGGCTATTTAATTTTGAGAAAAAGCTTACCGGTTATTGAAGGAAAGATTCAAGTAGTTGGTGTAACCGAAGAGGTTGAAATTATCCGCGATCAAAACGGGGTCCCGCATATTGTAGCAAAAAACACACATGATTTGTATTTCGCGCAAGGGTATGTTACTGCACAGGATCGCCTATTTCAGATGGATTTAAGCAGAAGACAGGCTTCTGGAGAGCTTAGTGAAGTGATTGGTGCTTCTCTCGTTGACCAAGATAAATATTTTAGAACACTTGGTTTACGAAGGGCTGCTGAAGCTTCATACGAGATTTACTCTAATGAAGCAAAAAATGTGCTCCAATTTTATGCAGATGGTGTAAATGCTTTTATTAAGGAAGCCATAGAAAAGAATACTTTGCCAGTAGAGTTTTCACTTGCTGGATATGAGCCGTACATGTGGAGTCCAATTGATTCTCTTACGATTGGAAAATACATGGCCTATGATTTAGGCGGACATTATAAAGGGCAAGCATTTCGATACTATATGGCTCAACATGTTTCAGAAGAAAAATTACTAGAATTATTTCCTACATATCCCGATGATGGTGCAACCGTTATTCAAGCGATGAAAGACAACCCCATTGATATTTCTAAAAGTATTGCACAAGCCCCATTCCCAAACGAATTTAATGGGAGTAATAACTGGGTAATTGGTGGTGAGAAATCAGAATCAGGAATGCCCATTCTAGCGAATGATCCGCATCTAGCATTAGCGACACCATCGATTTGGTATGAAACTCATTTGCAAAATGATGAAGTAAATGCAAGTGGTGTTATTTTTGCTGGTGTACCAGGTATTATAGTAGGACGTAATGAACAAATTGCCTGGGGAGTTACGAATGTTGGCCCCGATGTCCAGGATTTATATATTGAAAAAAGGAATCCTGAAAATCCAAATCAGTTTGAGTACATGGGGGAATGGGAGGATGCAAAAATTGTTGAGGAAACAATAGAAGTAAAGGATGGAGAAGCAATCCCTTATCAGGTTCAGGTTACAAGACATGGACCGATTATTTCCGAATTTACCCATGATCACAAAGAGGAAACCGCTTTAGCTTTAAGATGGACTGCGCTTGATGCTTCCACCGAGCTAGAGGCCGTACTGATGTTTAATAAGGCAAGAAATTGGGATGAATTAAAAGAGGCCCTTACATATTTCCATACTCCAGCCCAAAACTTTGTCTTTGCGGCCACAGATGGAACGATTGCATATCGAGCAAATGGATTAATCCCAATTCGAAAAAAGGGCGATAGTTCTGTTCCTGTTCCGGGATGGACGGATGAATATGAATGGGAGGGGTATATACCATGGGATGAATTGCCTACGATTGTAAATCCGGAGGAAGGATTTATCTCTACGGCAAATAATAAAATTGTATCGGATGAATATCCATACCATCTAACAAATACGTGGGCACAACCTTATCGCCAGGAACGGATTCGAAATGTATTATCTAGTAAGAAAGTGTTAACAGCAGATGATATGCTGCAACTCCAATTTGATCAACATAATTTACAGGCAGAGGAGTTTGTTCCAATTTTCCTAGATGTATTATCGAACAATGAAGAACAGCTTAGAGAAATTGATAAAACGGTAATGGAGGAGTTTAAGGATTGGGATTTTGTTGACCGAATTGAAGATGGAGAACCTTTAGTCTTCCATAGTTGGATGGGTGAATTTGCAAATGTGCTGTTTGAGGAGTCCTTTCCAAAGGAAATTGATACATTATTTGAAGGAAAATCCCAAATCGTAGATCAAATGATTCGTGATGCCAAAAATGGACATGAAGGAATTTGGATATCTGAGGCAGGCGGTTTAAAGAAGGTAACAGTTGAATCCTTTAAAAGAGCGGTAGATTTTGCCGCTGAAAAACAAGGGGACAATCCAAGTAAATGGTCTTGGGGTGAATTTCATCAGGTTCCGTTTAATCACCCATTATCCGCAATATCACCTTTAAACTATTTATTTAACAATAATGAAACTGTACCTATGGGTGGAAGTGGGATAACAGTTGCAGCTGTAAGCTTTAATCACAATACAGGCGCAATTACTCATGGAGCCGCTTGGAGGTCAGTCATTGATCTAGCAAACATGAATGAAAGCTATAATGTCGTTGGCCCAGGACAATCAGGCCATGTATTAAGTTCATTTTATCATGATCAAATTTCCGATTGGACAACAGGTAAATACCATATCACCTATACCGAAAAAGAGAAATATGAGAAGAATGGTTTTAAGCTTGTTTTATATCCTGCAAAGTAACATATAAAGCAGTGGAAGTCCTTCCACTGCTTCTACATTAATCCTCAGCTTCATCCTCCGTATAGGGGTCCTTTTCATAAGGCGGTAGGTCGCCGAACATCGTCATTAAGCCTTCCTCGTCTAAAGCATCCTCATATTGTTCATGCTGGTTATTTGGAAAGATGATAATTTCTTTTCCTTCAATATCGGTTCCCACAAAGTTTTCGTAAGCCTCGACATATCCAACATATTCATCTGCTTCGATAAATGCTTCATTATAGCTATCCACTGCATCCGTAAAATCCGAAGGGGAATCAGATGTTCCATATCTTGCTACATCCTGCCAGGAATCCTCGGCATCAAAAACGACATTGTCTTCCTCATCAAAAAACTTCCCGAATGGCGGCTTTAATATCTCTTCTTCAATAGGTCGATCATGAGAAACAACCTGATCAGCGCTGTGCTCGACACAAAAAGTTGTGGTCGGAATCGCATCAAGGCGGTCAACTGGAATGTCTTTTCCGCATTTTTCACACTTTCCATATCGACCCTCATCCATTGCCTGTAGTGCGTATTCAATGTCTTTTAATTGTTGTTCAATATGTTCATTAAGGGCAATATCTTTCTCACGTTCATATAAAGCTGTTCCTTGGTCGGCGGGGTGGTTATCATATAGGGACAATTCCCCCATTGATTCGTGCCAATGCCCTTGTTCTAAATCAAAATGATCCCCATCATCTAATTGTTCTTCGACCCCTTTTTTTGCGTTTATCAACTGTGAACGGAAGGTTGATAATTGCTCGTTTGTTAACATAGAAAGCACTCCTTCCATAATCATTTCATAACGAATCTTGTTATGTATTATTTACATAAACACGAAAATCATAATTGTAAAAAAGTGCATGTATGAGAACAGAAAAAAACACGATCTAAAATCGTGTTTTAAAGGATATAGCCGATAAAGATTCCAATAGATAAAAGGAATCCAAAAAATGTATTTGTCTGTGCAGTTGCCTTCATTGCAGGCATCATTTGAATGGGTTCTGATTTACCTATAAACCCTTTTACTGCTTTAACAGCTTTTGGAACACTCACTAATACAAGCAGGCTCCAAAATGAGGCAATCCCGATAAATGCTAAAACGATGATCCAAATATACGAAATAATAAACAATCCTGCTAAGAACCTTATCGAATTGGCTCTTCCCAATAAAATCGGTAAAGTGCGACGTCCGTTCTTTTTATCGCCATCCAAATCACGAATATTGTTTGACATGTTGATTGCACCAACAAGAATCATAATCGGTAGCGAAATTAAAACACTTGTTGTCGTAACTGTACCAGTTTGGATAAAAAATGATATTAAAATAATAATCATGCCCATAAAGAAGCCAGCTGCTAGCTCTCCAAATGGTGTAGATGAAATTGGAAGTGGACCTCCAGTATATAAATAACCCACTGACATACAAAGAGTACCAACCAATGCCAGCCACCAACTGCTATTCATACAAATATACACACCTAATAATGTGGCAATTCCAAAGAAGGTGAAGGCAAGGTTTAAAATAACCTTTGGCTTTACTCCATCTCTAACAATTGTACCGCCAATTCCGACAGATTCAGCAGTATCAAGACCGCGTTTGTAATCGAAATATTCATTTATCATATTAGTTGCTGCTTGAATAAGAAGACAAGCGAGTAACATTGTTAAGAATAGACCCATATTTATCGATGTTTCTAACAGTGCAAGAACGGTCCCTAAAATGACTGGCACAAATGATGCAGTGAGTGTATGTGGACGCATAAGTCTCCACCATACCTGAAACCCGCTGGAAGGCTTTTTAGTTAATTTCCGATTTGACTGAAGTTCTGTTTGCATAAGACTTCTCCTCTCACGAAAAAGCTCTGTATATCCAAAGTACAGTTTAGTGAATTGGACAAGTACTGTCAATGGTTTAATGTTACAAAAGAGACATATTCATTCTTTCTCTTAATAAGGAAGTGGGGAAGTGGTCAGTGTATGGTTAGGTATGGTAGAATCAAGTTTGTTGAAATGATATACTATAAGTAATATTTATTATTTCTATATAAAATGATCATGTAATATATTTCGGGGGGATAAAAGTTGGCAATGATACACCAAAAAGGTTTGAATGAGTACATAGCTAAAGGAATTAACCGTTCAAAGGAGCTTTCTATGCCTGTTCTTATAAGTCAGGTAAAAGAAATCAAGAACATAGACCCCCTATTGTTCTTTTCGCTTGGAAAAAGGGAACCTTTTGAAACGCGTTGTTTCTGGTCAAATCCTACAAATGATACAATTATAGTTGGACTTGGGGAAGCCTATACAATTAGCGATAACGGGTCTACGGAACGTTTTGAGACAATTGAAAAGATGTGGAAAAAACTCGTTCAACACACAACCATTGTTGACGATTTTGCACCTTATTCAACTGGTCCTATTTTAATGGGCGGGTTTTCATTTGATCCACTAAAAAAGAGAACTGAACTGTGGGATCATTTCGATGATGCAAAATTTGTCTTGCCTGCAATCATGCTTTCTTCTTATAAGGGAAGAACTTATATAACAACGAATATTCTTTGTGAGCCGACAGGTACATCTTTCGATGAATCTGTTTTTGAGCAATTGGAAGGACTGCTTGATGAGGGTTATAAATTTCAAAAGATCACTTCGTTTACAAAAGAGGAGGTTCAACCTCAGGAATGGATGGAATCGGTTCGCAATGCAACCAAAAAGGTACAGTCCGGTGAGGTTGAAAAGGTTGTATTAGCGCGTGAAATTAAATTGCATTTTGACGATACGATTGAAGCAGATGCTGTGTTAGCGCGCCTAAAAGAAGAGCAACCAATGAGTTATTTATTTGCAATTGAATATAAAAATTCATGCTTTATCGGAGCATCTCCAGAGCGACTTATCAAGAAAAAGGCGAAGGAATTCTTAACTACTTGCCTTGCAGGTTCAATTCGCCGCGGCGAGACACCCTCCGAGGATGAGCAATTAGCCAATGAATTACTAAGTGACCGGAAAAATCTACACGAGCATGACGTCGTCGTCCAGATGATTAAAAATGCAATGAAAGAGTCTTGCACAAGTATCTCTTCACCAACACATCCTGGTATTTTAAAAATGCGGGATATTCAGCATTTATATACACCTGTAAAGGGTGTGGCAAAGGATAACGTATCATTGCTTACTGTTGTGAATCGTTTACACCCGACACCTGCCCTTGGAGGTCAACCTAAACAAAAAGCATTTGAAATTATTCGTGAGCTTGAAATTCTTGATCGCGGTTGGTACGGTAGTCCAGTGGGCTGGTTAGATACGAATGATAATGGGGAATTTGCCGTTGCGATTCGCTCTGGTTTATTAAATGGAAGCAATGCATCCTTATTTGCAGGTTGTGGAATTGTCGAAGATTCGGAACCAGAAAGCGAATATACAGAAACAATGATTAAGTTTAGACCGATGCTATCTGCATTAGGAGGCTTTGACAATGAATAATCTAGCATTAACTCGGTATGTAGCATCATTTGTTGATGAATTGGTGCGAGTGGGGGTTACAGAGGCCGTTGTAAGTCCAGGTTCACGCTCGACCCCAATGGCGATTTTAATGGCTGAACACCCTAACATGAATGTCACAATCAATATTGATGAACGTTCGTCTGCGTTTTATGCGCTTGGAGTGGCTAAAGCGATGAAAAAACCTGTTGCGATTCTATGTACTTCAGGTACAGCAGCAGCGAATTATTTTCCCGCAATTGTGGAGGCCTATTATTCAAGGGTTCCACTTATTGTGTTAACAGCGGATCGGCCACATGAGTTGAGGGATGTAGGTGCACCGCAAGCTATTAATCAAAACCAGTTATACGGTAACCATGCGAAATGGTTTGTCGAAATGGCACTGCCGGAGGAATCAGAACAAATGTTATCATATGTTCGAACAATGGCAGGAAGGGCTGCAGGCACTGCATTAACTGCATCTGCAGGACCCGTTCATTTGAATTTTCCTTTCCGTGAGCCGCTTCTACCTAACCTAGGTTTGGAAAACTTGTGGGGAACAAATGAAAACCTTCGTAAAAATGTAAATGTTGTCGTTGGAAACCCGAAAATGGATGAAGAGCAAGTTCAGCTAATTAGTGAATTAGTTAGCGGTAAAAAGAAGGGGATTATTGTTTGCGGTTCTCATTATGATGAAGAGTTTGGACATGCCGTAGCAAGCTTAGCAGAAACCCTTCAGTTTCCAGTTCTAGCTGATCCATTATCACAGCTAAGAAGTGGTGAACATTCGAAAACACATATTGTAGATGGGTATGATGCTTTTTTACGTGATGAAAGCTTTCAAGAAGCATTTTCACCAGATATCATTATTCGTTTTGGAGCGATGCCTGTTTCAAAGGCACTTCTGCAATATATCCAAAAATATAAGAATACAACTCAACTCATTGTAGATGGGGATGGCGGATGGAGAGATCCAACCTTATCAGGAACCGATATGGTTTATTGCGATGAAATTGAATTTTGTAAGATGATTATTAACCGAACAGAAAAACAAGATGATTCTAGTTGGGTGAACAACTGGATAAAAATAAATAATCTTGTAAAAGAAAATGTAATTATGGTCGATAAGGAAGGTACCTTATTTGAAGGAAAAGTATTTACAGAACTTCAAGAAATACTACCAGCTGGTTCCACCTTATTTGTCGGAAATAGTATGCCAATACGTGATCTAGACACTTTCTTCATGACTAATGAGAAGTCGATACATGTCTTAGGTAACCGTGGTGCAAATGGAATTGATGGGCTTGTTTCGACTGCCATGGGCATTAGCTCTCAAAATGAGCATACCGTTTTAGTTATAGGCGACTTGTCTTTCTATCATGATTTGAATGGACTATTGGCTGCAAAACATCACCAATTGAATATCACGATCGTTTTAATCAATAATGATGGTGGCGGTATTTTTTCTTTCTTGCCACAATCACAGGAAGAAAAGCATTTTGAAACTCTCTTCGGAACCCCAATTGGTCTCGATTATGAACATGCAGTAAAAATGTATGGCGGGAATTTTACAAGTATTAAGGACTGGTCAGAGTTCCGTAAAGCAATCACTGCTTCATTTGAAGAAAAAGGATTGCATGTAGTTGAGGTAAAAACAGACCGACATGAGAATGTCATGATTCATCGAAATATGTGGAATAATGTTTCCCAGGAAATAAGGGAAACACTTAAAAGGGAACATTAAACATGTTTATATTGTCGAGTGGGAGTACCTATCATGTCAAAGTAGTTGGTGAGGGATCACCAATTGTATTGCTTCATGGTTTTACAGGGAGCTTGATAACTTGGAATCAAACGACTGACATACTAAAACATCATTTTCAATGTGTTCTGATCGACATAATCGGTCATGGGGCATCAGATTGTCCAGATGATGTTGCAAGATATCAAATTGATAAGGTTGCTTATGATATTATACATATATTAGATACCTTGGAAATTCCAAAAGCACATATTGCCGGTTATTCAATGGGGGGAAGAGTGGCTATAGCAACTGCCATTCTCTATCCAAGTAGAGTTGCCAGCCTGATATTGGAAAGCAGCTCACCAGGGCTAAAAACAGATGAAGAACGAGCAGCCCGCAGAAAATCCGATAAACAAATAGCTGATCGAATCGAACAAGAAGGAATTAAAAAGTTCATTGATTATTGGGAGAACATCCCACTCTTTTCTTCACAAAAAGCACTACCGAAGAAGAAACAACTAGAAATTCGCAAACAACGTCTTGAAAACAATCCTCTCGGGCTAGCAAATAGCTTAAAAGGAATGGGTACAGGTGTTCAACCCTCATACTGGGATAGGCTAGATGAGATTAAACTTCCAACTTTATTGCTTTGCGGAGAACTTGACCAAAAGTTTTGTAAACTTGCTGAAGAGATGGGCTTAAGCATTCAAAAAGCAAAAGTGGAAAAAGTAGTACAAGCCGGACATGCAATTCATGTGGAACAACCGCATTTTTTTGGTAAAATAATAATTGAGTTTGTTTCTGATCATTTTTCAATATGAAAGTTCAAAAAATCGACGAATCAGAAGCGAAAAGATCAAGGAACTCGCGGCTTGAGGACCGGAGCGTATGTATTTAATATGTGAGGACCTGAAAGACCGAGTGACGCCGAGATTTGAAGCTTATCATTTGGTGATTTTTTGAACATCCTTTAAATGATCAAATATATATACAAACATACATAAAGGAGGACAAGCTAATGGCTGCAGTTGAATGGGTTGCAGAACGCAAGTATGATGAGATCTTATATGAAACATACAATGGCATCGCAAAAATTACCATAAACCGTCCACATGTCAGGAACGCCTTTACACCGAAAACAGTGGCAGAAATGATTGATGCTTTTGCTTACGCAAGAGATGATTCAAACATCGGGGTGATCGTTCTTGCTGGTGCAGGAGATGAGGCATTCTGTTCCGGTGGTGACCAAAAGGTGAGAGGACATGGTGGTTATGTTGGCGATGACCAAATTCCACGATTAAATGTTCTTGATTTACAACGACTAATTCGTGTTATTCCAAAGCCAGTTATCGCAATGGTTTCAGGCTATGCAATTGGTGGAGGACATGTGTTACATGTTGTTTGTGACTTAACAATTGCTGCGGATAATGCAATTTTTGGACAAACCGGTCCAAAGGTAGGAAGCTTTGATGCAGGATATGGTTCTGGATATCTTGCGCGCATCATTGGTCATAAAAAAGCCCGTGAAATCTGGTTCTTATGTCGTCAATACAATGCTGAGGAAGCATTAGACATGGGTCTTGTGAATACAGTTGTTCCTTTAGCACAGCTTGAAGAAGAAACAATTAAGTGGTGTGAAGAAATTCTTGAAAAGAGCCCAACAGCACTTCGTTTCTTAAAAGCAGCAATGAATGCTGATACAGACGGCTTAGCAGGTCTTCAACAAATGGCCGGCGATGCTACACTTCTTTATTACACAACAGATGAAGCGAAGGAAGGCCGTGACGCGTTTAAAGAAAAGCGTAAGCCAGACTTTAAGCAATTCCCTCGTTTCCCTTAAGTTTATTCAGTGGGATTTGAACCCCACTGAATAAACTTAAAGCCTCCGGCGGATGCCACAGATTTCAAGGAAGTTTTTCGAGCGTAAGATCAAAGACTAAGAGCGCCACATCTTGTGGCAACGTCTTTGTGACCTACCTCGTGCGGGCCTAAAAAATCTGGGCGCATACGCCAAGGCGCATTTGATTTAGCGATTTTCAGCTTGATGAGAACTTCATCAAGCTGTTTTTGCATTATAGTTTACAACTAGGAGATTTGAACAATGAATTCAACAGAAATACCTAATTGGCTTAAGCAACGTGCTTTTTTAACACCTAATCGAATTGCGCTTAAAACAGAAAATGAAGAGATTTCATTTTTAACCTTACATCAAAATGTAGTAAAAAAAGCGAATCAACTTACTTTTGCAGGGATTCAAGAGGATGATGTGGTCTCCGTTCTCATGAAGAATAGGATTGAGATGGTCGAGCTCATTCATGCCCTAAACTATATTGGTGCGGTAACGGTATTGTTAAATATAAAACTATCAAGCAGCGAGTTGGAGTTTCAACTAAAAGATTCTGGCTCTAAAATAGTACTAACTGAAGATGATCTTCTTGAAAAGGTCATTCATTTTAACAACGAAATAATAAGATTAAAAGAACTGCAGGAGCTTCCCGAGAAAGATTGTGCTATCCAGGGATACTTTTCACTGGACCAAGCAGACACAATCATGTATACATCGGGTACGACTGGAAACCCAAAGGGGGTCATTCATACATATGGAAATCACTGGTGGAGTGCGATTGGTTCCAGTCTGAATTTAGGTTTATATCAAGATGATTGTTGGCTGCTTTCGGTTCCAATGTTTCATATCAGTGGCTTATCCATTTTGTATAAAAGTATCATTTATGGGATTCCGGCTGTCATCCATGAAAGTTTTGATCCGAAAAGGGCCAATGATGCCATTATGAATCAAGGTGTAACTATTATGTCACTTGTAAGTGTCATGCTTAAACGAATGGTTGATGAATTGGGAGACCAAAGCTATCCGAATAGTTTTAGAGGTATGCTGCTTGGAGGGGGACCAGCGCCAAAACCTTTATTAGAGGATTGCCTGGCACGTCATATACCTGTTTTCCAAACCTATGGGATGACGGAGACTGCTTCTCAGGTTGTCACATTGGCACCTGAATATAGTATTTCAAAGCTTGGTTCAGCGGGAAAGCCGCTTTTTCCTGTAGAAATTAAAATTGAAAAAGATGGTATGCTTGCGAACCCAAATGATGTAGGTGAAATTGTCGTAAAAGGACCCAATGTAACGAAGGGATATTTAAATCGAATGGATGACACGAAAACGTCCATTGTTGATGGGTGGCTATATACAGGTGATATGGGATATTTGGACGAGGAAGGCTTCCTATTTGTAATGGATCGCCGCTCTGATTTGATTATTTCAGGGGGAGAGAATATTTACCCTGCTGAACTTGAAGCGGTTCTATTGGCACATCCGGGTATTTTAGAAGCGGGTGTAACAGGCGTGGATGATGAACAATGGGGACAAGTGCCCGCTGCTTTTGTGAGAAAAGAAGAAGGAAGCATTGTAACTGATGATGAAATTATTGCTTTTTGTTATAAAAAGCTTGCACACTATAAGGTTCCCAAATCCATTCATTTTGTCGATTTTCTTCCTCGCAATGCCTCAAATAAGCTAATGCGCCGTAAATTAATTGGGTTATTAAAGGATGAAAACAATGATTAAGGTAAAAAAGGTTACACTCCATCTTATTGAACAAAACTTGCTTTCACCATTTGTAACAGGTATAGGGAAGGTTGACAGAAGAGAGAGTATTCTCGTTGAAGTAGAGGAAGTGGATGGTGTTGTCGGCTGGGGAGAGGTTGTTGCTTTTTCTTCTCCATGGTATACCGAAGAAACGATAAAAACATGCTGGCATATGCTTGAGGATTATTTAGTGCCGAACATTTTAAAAGAAGAATATGACCACCCTGAACAACTACGGAAGAGCCTTCAATTTGTAAAACGAAACCATATGGCTAAGGCCAGTCTTGATATGGCCATCTGGGATATCTATTCAAAAAAACAAGGAATCTCGCTGTCTAAAGCATTAGGGGGCACCAGGGATCATATTGATTCAGGCGTGGTCGTAAGCATTGATTCCATTGATCAGGTTTTACATAAAATGAAGGAACATGTGAAATCAGGCTATAAACGTATCAAAATAAAAATCAAGCCTGGAGAGGATTATGATCTTCTCAAACAAATTAGACAGGAGTTCCCAACCTTGCCGTTAATGGTGGATGCTAATTCAGCCTATACCTTAAAGGATTTCGACAAACTTCAAGCCTTGGATGAATTTGAGTTAATGATGATTGAACAGCCATTAGCGGAGGATGATATCTTTGACCATGCGAAACTGCAAAGAGAACTTTCAACACCGATTTGTTTAGATGAAAGTATTACGTCAGCTGAGGATGCAAGAAAGGCAATTGAAATGGGGAGTTGTCGGGTCATCAATATTAAGATTGGCCGCGTAGGCGGAATCACAGAGGCAATAAGAATTCATGATATTTGTCAATCACATGATATTCCAGTATGGTGTGGAGGAATGCTTGAAACTGGAATTTCAAGGTCCCATAATATTGCCTTAGCTAGCCTTCCTAATTTTACAATGCCCGGAGATATTTCGGCATCCTCACGATATTGGACGAAGGATGTCATCATTCCAGAAGTTATGGTTGAAAATGGCTGCATTGCCGTACCCGATCGACCTGGAATAGGATTTCAGGTCGATCGGGAATGGATTCATCAAATAACCAAACAGAAAAAGGTCTTTCGAGCTTAGGATCAAAGACTAAGAACGCCGCGTCCTGATGTCTTCGTCTTTGTGACCCATATCGTGTGGGCCCACGGCAATGCGCTTTTTTCAACAGTTTATATGAACAATAAGAGACTTAAGGCCATTACGGCCATGCCGGCAATTAAGCCGTAGATGGATAAGTGACCACTGTCATAACGTTTGGATGCTGGAAGTAATTCATCAAGTGAAATAAATACCATAATCCCTGCCACCGCTGCGAAAATAATACCGAACATGACATCGTTTAAGAATGGCAGTAAAATCACAAACGCCACTATTGCCCCGACAGGTTCAGCTAAACCGGATAGGAAAGAGAGCTTAAAAGCTCTTTTTTTGTCTCCAGTTGCAAAATAAATCGGAACGGCAACCGCAATGCCTTCTGGTATATTGTGTATCGCTACTGCGATGGCAATGGCGATTCCAAGCCCTGGGTCTTGAAGCGCTGAGGTAAAGGTAGCAATGCCTTCAGGAAAATTATGAATCCCGATCGCGAGTGCCGTGAATGTTCCCATTTTTAATAATGCAGGATCGTCGACTTTTGGTGAGGCAAGATTCATGTCCTCCACTTTTTTTACCTCGTGGGGGTTACTGCTTTCAGGCACAAACTTATCAATTATCGCAATTAAAAGCATTCCTCCAAAGAAGCCTATTACTGTCATCCAGTTTCCCATTTGATTTCCTAATTCGGATGTTAAGGCATCTTTTGCTTTGACGAAGATTTCAATCATGGATACATAGATCATGACTCCTGCAGAGAAACCGAGTGTCCAGGACAGAAATTTCGTGTTTGTTCTTGATGTGAACAGGGATATTAAACTACCGATACCGGTTGCAAGGCCGGCAAGCAGGGTTAAGCCAAAAGCGAATAATAAATTATCATACATCGCTTATTCTCCTCTCAAGCTGATCTTTCTATTTGTTTTTGTCTATCTGAATAAATGTTTCCTTTGTGCAACTTTTAAAAGTATCATATGTTCATTTTTTAATTTTGTCAATTATTTTAATTCAAAAAATTCGACAGAAAATGTTTTATAAGATCAAAGACTAAGTGGCAACGTCTTTGTGACTCACTTCCTGTGGACCTAAAAAAGACAGCTGAGTGATCAGCTGCCTTGATAAAGATTATTATATTCCGCCTTCTTGAACGAAGGTTTTACAATCAGTTTCTGTTTGTTCTGATGCCGTTTTTCCTGTATGGCTTACGACATAGATGGATTCAGCGCTGCATTTATTCCCCTGTGCCCAATAATGACAATTATTGACTTCGCATAATACGTCTTGTGCCAAAGTACTACACCTCTTTCTTTGGTATGTGGTCTAGCATCCTTTATTTTCTCCAAGTCAGAGTGCGCGGATAACAAGCAACATATCCCAAGAGAGGTAGTTAATTTAATGCCTTTTTTAATGTATCCAGATTTTTCCTCATTAAGCTAAAATAATCCTCATTGTTTTCAATTTCTTGTTTTGTTACAGCTTCTAAATTGTGCAGGGTTAGGCTTTTTGTACCTGTTTCCTTTTGTACCGTTTCGGCTATTTTTGATGATATATTTTGTTCAAACAGTATATATTTAAGATTGTGTTCTTTAGCTATATCAATAATGTTTTTAAGTTCTTTTTGTGATGGTTCATTCGTTGGGGAATACCCGGTAATACTAATTTGCTTGATCCCATACCGATCCTCCCAATAGCCATAGGCAGAATGGGCTACCAAAATTTCCTTTTGCTTGGCGGAGTTGGCAACTTCCATAAATTCAGTATTTAATGCTTCTAATTGTTCCTTTAAATTCTTGAAATTTTCTTCGTACTTATCCTTACCTGAAGGATTAAGGTCAGTTAACGCATTTTTAATAGTTGAAGCTATTTGAATGGAAAAGATAGGGTCCAACCAAATATGTGGGTCGATATCACCATGCTCGTGTTCATCATCGTGATGGTCATTGTCTTCCGTGTGTAAAAACTCAATTCCAGCTCCTGCTTCAATTAATACGACTTTTTCGTTTTTAAGTGTTTTTTGGGCTGTTGTAACAAAGCCCTCTACACCAACACCTGTATATATAAATGCATCTGCACTCGCGATATCCTTCATGTCCCTTGGAGTCGGCTCAAATGAATGGGCATCTGCTCCAGGTGGGTATACACTTTTCACTGAAACATCTTCGCCGCCTATTTTTTGTGCGAAGTCTGTTATAGGAAATACAGTTGTATAAACGGATAGCTTGCCTTCTTCATTTGCACTATTTTTTTGATCTGCCCCGCAAGCTGAAAGTAGGCTAATTAATATCAGGAGCATAAGATATTTGCTTGTTTTTTTCATGAATTGTCTCCTCTCAAGCACTATAAAAGCAACAGTTTAAAATCCTTTCATATTATATCGTAATTATTACGATTTGAGAACAAAAAAACTTTTTACAAATAGTTCATGTCTTTTTTAGTATCTCAGCCTGCTTGAAAATTAGTTGACCAATTATTTAAAATGTATGAATACAGACCTATTTTTGGTAAGATAAAATGAAATAAAAGAAAAAGGTGATAAAATGTCTCAATTGGATACAATCTTGGATTTCAATAAAGAATTTGTCGAAACAAAAGAATATGAAAAATATCAAACAACTAAGCTGCCAAATAAAAGAATGGTAATCGTTACTTGTATGGATACACGACTCATTGAGTTATTACCAAAAGCAATGAATATGAAAAATGGAGATGTGAAAATTTTGAAGGTTGCAGGCGCAATTGTTTCACATCCGTTTGGAAGTGTGATGAGAAGTATTTTAATTGCTGTATATGATTTAAATGCAGATGAAATTTGCATTGTTGGTCACCATGATTGCGGTATGAGTGCACTTAATGCCGATTCAATTTTACATAAAATCAAAGACAGAGGCGTTACTCAAGGGAAAATTGATACATTAAAGTATTCAGGGATTAATCTTGAAGAATGGTTTCAAGGTTTTAGCAGCGTAGAGGAAAGTGTCCGTCATAGTGTTGAAATGGTCGAAAATCATCCACTCCTTCCAAAGGCTCTTCCTGTTCACGGTCTGGTTATGGATCCTGAAACAGGTAAACTGGATGTCGTTATTAATGGATATAGGTAATGAAAAAAGGAAGGCTGGCATCAATGGTGATGCTTACCTTCCTTTTTTTCCGGAACAAAATCAATCCCGCCTGGATGAAGGGGATGACATTTTAATATGCGTTTAATGGTTAGCCAGCCACCTTTGATTGCACCAAAGCGTTTAATCGCTTCAAGTCCATATTGTGAACACGTTGGATAAAAGCGACAGGTTGGTGGCTTTAAGGGTGATATAAATTTTCGATAAAAACGAATGATTCCTATAAATAGTGCTTGAAGCAATTTTTTCTACTTCCCTTATTTAGTTTAGGTATCTAATACTATACTATAGGTAGTTGGGAAAAAGCATCTTTTGACATTTAATCCAAATTAAATTGATGAAAAAAATCGGAATTAGCGGTATGATAGATAGAGAGAAAAATGTAGGGAGTGAAGGGAATGCCATCAGTAGAAAGTTTTGAACTAGATCATAATGCAGTAAAAGCTCCATATGTAAGACATTGTGGTGTCCATAAGGTTGGGACAGATGGTTTTGTAAATAAATTTGATATTCGCTTTTGTCAGCCAAACAAACAAGCCATGAAGCCAGACGTCATTCATACACTTGAACATTTATTGGCTTTCAATCTTCGTGAGTATTGTGAGAAGTATGACCATTTTGACATTATTGATATTTCTCCAATGGGATGCCAAACAGGCTATTACTTAGTTGTAAGTGGTGAGCCAACTGTTTCTGAAATCATTGATTTACTTGAAGCTACAATGCAAAGTGCGGTAGAAATTACGGAAATTCCAGCAGCAAATGAAACACAATGCGGGCAAGCAAAGCTTCATGATTTGGAAGGTGCAAAACGCCTCATGCGTTTCTGGTTATCACAATCAAAAGAGGATCTTCATAAAGTTTTTGGTTAAATAGAAATGCGAAAGGCGCCTGGATTGAGGAACATCGACTAACTACCGCCACGTCCTGTGGCGAACGTCGATGTCAGCACTTCCTGTGCAAGNGGCGCTGACAGAAGGCGCTTTTTGCCTTCAGAAGCGATTGGCTTGTGACCTCGAGCCGATGGCGCCTGGAGCTAGACATAAAAAAAGGACCTCAGCCCCTAAGACTGAGGTTTTACTGTTTAGGTGGAATTCGATATTTTGTTCCTTGCTCAAATGAATAAGCTAATTTAATCAAAGTTGGTTCGGAAAATGCGGTTCCGGTAAACGTAATTCCAACCGGTTCGCCTTCAGGTGTGTACCCAGCAGGAACTGTAATTGATGGATAACCAGCCTTAGCTGGAATCCCTGCTCCCACATTATTAGGAAATACAATTGCATCTAATTGATGCTCTTTTAAAACATAATCAATTCCATTGTCTGTCGAATGATAATGGTCATTTTCGAGTGCCTCAAGATACATTTTTTCTGTCAAAGTTCCACTCGTTTTTTCTGCCTCTTCTAAAATGATTTGGCCATATTTTAGCATTTTTTCTTCATTTTCTTTATTAAATTTGATAAGGTCAGTTAAATTGCGGACTTTTACCGATGGGTCTAATTTACGTAAATAAGCGTTAAGGTCTACTTTGAATTCGTAAGTCAATACATCATAGCTCCACTTATTTTTCGAAGAAGGAATTTTTACATCTTCAACGACAGTTGCCCCAAGTTCTTCAAGCTTCTTAACAGCATAATCCATGACTGCTCTTTTTTCGTCACTAAGGTAGCCAAAATAAACCTCTCTTGCAATACCAATCCGTGCACCTTTTAAACCGTCAACATCTAAATATTGTGTAAATTCAGTAGAGGATAATGTTCTACTCGTATAAGTGATTGGGTCGCGTTTGTCGACTTCAGCTATTGCTGATAACAGGTAAGCAGCGTCCTTCACTGTACGAGCCATTGGACCTGCTGTATCTTGTGTATGGGCAATCGGAATAATCCCCGCGCGACTTACTAATCCAACTGTCGGCTTAATACCAACAAGTGAGTTTTGACTTGAAGGACTTAATATCGAGCCTGATGTTTCTGTACCGACGGCTACGACGGCAAAATTCGCGGCAATGGCAGAACCCGAACCAGCGCTTGAACCACCAACATCAAATTTACCTGGTCCATAAGGGTTTAATGTTTGACCACCGCGTGAACTGTAACCACTAGGCATTCCTTCCGTCATAAAATTTGCCCATTCAGTCATATTCGTTTTACCTAAAATAATCGCACCAGCCTCTCTCAAAAAATAAGCAACATATGAATCCTCAGGCGCATATGACTCCGCTAATGCAAGTGAACCGGCTGATGTGTGCATCTTATCATTTGTATCTACATTATCTTTAAGTAAAACAGGAATGCCGTGAAGCGGACCACGGGGACCGATTTCCTTTCGTTCCGCATCCAACATCATTGCGATATGGAGGGCATCTGGGTTGATCTCAATAATTGATTTTAATACTGAATCATAGCTTGAAATTCTATGTAAATACATAAGAACTAACTGTTTGGCAGTTAGCTCTTCTTTTTCATATTTTTCTTGGATGGAATCTATAGTAGCCTCAATTAACCAATCATTAGCTAAATCCTGAAGAATTTTATTTTCCATCTGAATTCTCCTTATTTTCAAGATGATTTAAATGTGGATTTTCTTCTAAGTCATCTACTGAATGTTTGTACTGATAGGCTTTTGATGTTGTAACAACAGCTAATAATATGACCACAAACACAATGATAATCGAAATAATTAATACCGTAAGCATAGCAACCCCCTCTTTTTCACCTTTAATTTTAACATGGTACGAAAGGAGAAGGTATTGATATACATTTAAAATTTTAAAAGTAAGAAATTTGTTAATAACAATCAAAAAAAGTATGTTTCACTGTGATATAAAGGGGGTATGTTAACGATAAGGAGGAGATTATTAATGTCAACACAATTAATCGAAATCGTAAATAAGCAAGTTGCTAACTGGAGTGTACTTTACATTAAGCTACATAATTACCATTGGTTTGTGAAGGGATCTCAATTTTTCACCCTACATGTAAAATTTGAGGAATTGTATAATGAGGCAGCTGTTCATATTGATGAATTAGCGGAACGTCTTCTTGCTATTAGTGGACAACCTGTCGCAACCATGAAGGAAATTCTTGAAATGTCTTCGATTCAAGAAGCAAACGGAAATGAAAATGCGGAAGAAATGGTCGCGAATATTTCAAATGATTTTTCCATTCTAACCGGGGAGTTAAAAGAAGGCATGAAGGTAGCTTCAGATGCGGATGACGAAACAACTGGCGATATGCTGCTTGCCATTCACCAAACACTTGAAAAACATATTTGGATGCTTCAATCCTTCTTAGGAAAATAAAAAAAATTATGGACCCTTCTTTCTTGTCGAAAGAGGGGTTTTGTACTATTTTTAGAGTAAGGGGGAGAAAAAATGATCGATTTACGAAGTGATACTGTTACGAAACCAACAGCTGAAATGAGAAAAGCAGCCTATGAAGCTGAGGTTGGGGATGATGTTTATCAGGAAGATCCAACAGTGAATATGCTTGAGCGAACAGCCGCTGAAATGCTTGGGAAGGAAGCGGCAATGTTTGTTACAAGTGGAACACAAGGAAATCAAATTGCCGTGCTGACTCACACAAGAAGTGGAAATGAAATTATTGTTGAGCATGACTCGCATATTTTTAATTACGAAGGTGCGGCTATCTCTGCATTTGCAGGAGTTCAACCTAGAACGATTAAGGGAAACAGAGGAGCCATGGATCCTGCTGAGGTAGAGGCGGCTATTCAAGGTGAAGATGTACATAACCCCGAAACCGGCTTGATTTGTATTGAAAATACACATAATCGAGCGGGAGGAGCGGTCATTCCACTTGAAAATATGGAAGCCATTAAAAGAATAGCAACAGCAAATCAGATTCCTGTCCATTTAGACGGCGCGCGTTTGTTTAACGCAGCAGTGGCTCTTGGACGTCCAGTTAAAGATATTGCCCAGTTTACTGATTCCGTACAATTTTGTTTATCAAAAGGGTTAGGTGCTCCAGTTGGTTCGATTATCGCTGGTAGTGAGGAATTTATTAAACAAGCAAGAAAGTGGAGAAAGCGTCTTGGCGGCGGTTTGAGACAAGCTGGGATTATTGCAGCACCAGGACTTGTCGCGTTAAGGACAATGGTTGATCGTCTTTCAATCGATCATGAGAATGCTACGTTTTTAGCAGAAGCCCTTGGCAATATGAATGGATTGAACGTCGTTAATCAGGTTGATACGAATATTATTTTAGTCAGTGTAAGTGAAAGGGGTTTAACCTCTAGTCAGTATGCTGCCTTATTAAAAGAGCATGGAGTATTGGTTTCAACTTTTGGACCTAAACTCGTGCGGTTTACGACGCATTATGATGTCAATCGGGAGTCAATTGAGGACGCATTACGAATTGTTAGTAAGCTTTAATCTTAAAGGATTGTTCGAAAAAGGACAATCCTTTTTATGTGTCTAAAATTGATAGAAATGAAATAACGCCGATAGAATCCAATTATCGTCGATAGAATTAAATTAACGCCGATAGAAAGGAACTAACGTTTGATAGAATTAAAATATCGCTGATAGACCATAATTATTTTATAAAATAACCCTTATCTAATGTATATTCCTCAACTCATCGACAGTCATCATCTTTGATTGGCCGATCCCATCGCGGGCCATTTTCGCTTTTAAGTTCTCAATCATATAAAATCCAACTAAATTACGTAATTCTTGATCAGGTAATTCACTTAATAGATCAATCAGATCCTGACGGTCAAATTGTTCAAGCACGGAGAAAGCAATAATGTCTGCATCTTCTTCGTCACCTGTTAATTTATTTCGATACATTTCATAAATTTCATCAATTATTTTCATAAATGTTTCCCCTTTATTTGCTGTAATAACAAGGTTTCTTGGGAATTAGTATATGGGGGATTGGTTCAAATGATACTAATGGATTGAAAATAGGCAGTAGATCCGTTTTCGCACAAAATGCATATTTTTTGCATATGAGGAAAAAGCTAAAAATATGCAAATCACTGTTAGGAGTGAAAGATATTGGAACAACAGCCAAGGAAAACCTATTATATCGCTATTGGAAGTGGCGAAATTTCTCAAGTGAGGTCTGGGTCTACGTGGGAGTACAAAATTGAAGCAACCGATGAAGAAGTTCGTCAATTAAGAAACCTGTTTGAATCGAACTATTCAAATGAGATCGAAAACTTTTTACGTGCACATGTACCTTTTGTCGAGTACCATTATGATTCATCCAATGATAAATATGACACAAATATGCTGCAGATTTATCAAAAAATCTATCAACTAGGAGATCAAGAAGCAAAGGACTTCATTCAATCAGAAGGAATACTTGATGTATTACGTACAATCGATTAAGCCACTTCTACATGAAGCGGCTTGTTTTTATCCCGCAAAAGCCCGAAAATTAAGAACAAAGACTAAGTACGCCACTTCCTGTGGCAACGTCTTTGTGACCCACATCGTGTGGGCCTCATCTAACAATCAGTGGGGGAAAGACACCCCCGCTGATTGAAGATTCACTTTATGTTATGATAATAAAAAAAACAAAAACAAAATGGAGACAAGATAATATGATTGTTTTTCATGATATGTATCATAATGAAGTGAATTTATCGTTTACTCCGGATCCTTTTTCCACTCACCCTAAGCACGTTTGGGTAATCTGTCGGTATGAGGACCAGTGGCTGTTAACCAATCATTCTGAACGCGGGCTTGAATTCCCGGGTGGGAAGGTAGAAATTGGTGAAACACCAGATGTTGCGGCTGTACGTGAGGTGATGGAGGAGACGGGAGCCAAGGTTTCAGAACTTGAGTATATCGGACAATATAAGGTCATAGGAAAAGGGAAAACCATTATTAAAAATATTTATTTTGCCGAAATTGAAACCCTTCTTAAGAAGAAGGATTATTTTGAAACAAAAGGTCCAGTTCTGTTAAAGGAAATTCCTTTAGATACAGTTAAATCTGATCGCCGCTATAGTTTTATTATGAAGGATGATGTCCTTACCCAAGCACTGGATTATGTAAAAAAATATCTAAAAACGAAGAAAGCTCTCTAGCAATCCACTAGAAGAGCTTTTTATTTCGAGTCCTTTATGAGCTTTCTTTCAAGGAACTCGACGCCTTGGTACATAAGTGTCGCACAGATGGCAATTAATAATAAGCTTAGGAAGATCAATGTGAAATTGAACACTTGGAATCCGTAGATAATTAAATACCCTAAGCCTTGCTTAGAAACTAGAAATTCTCCAACAATAACCCCGACCCATGATAATCCAACATTTACTTTTAAAGTGGAAATGATCGCCGGAAAAGATGAGGGAAGTATGGCATTGCGGAAAATTTGTTTCCGATTTGCTCCAAAAGTCAACAAGACTTTAATGTAGTTAGAGTCCACTTCCTTAAACGAGGTGTAGACGACAATCGTTGTAATAATGATGGAAATAATAGCCCCCATCGCAATGATTGAAATATAACCTGTTCCTAATGCGACAATTAAGATGGGTCCTAGTGCAACCTTTGGCATCGCATTGAGAACAACTAAATACGGATCAAGGATATTCGATAGACGCTCAGACCACCATAAGATCGCCGCAATCAAAGCTCCCATGACCGTTCCTAAAATAAAGCCAAGAACCGTTTCAAACAAAGTAACTGCAAGATGATTTAACAATGTTCCATCATTCATTTTATCTAAAAAGAGAGTCCAAATTTTTGATGGGGCACTAAAAATTAAAGGGTCAATCCAGTGGCTGCGACTCGCAATCTCCCATATTCCAAAAAAGACGATGAAAATCAAGAGTTGATAAAAACGAACCAGTTTTTTCTCTGTTTTAATCGATTGCAAGTAATTTTTATGCAAGTCTTTAATGGTCATGTTTTGTTTCAAGTTTATCTAACTCCTCCCATATTTGCTGAAAAATGTCCGAATACTCTGGGTGCTGTCTGACATCAAATGGGGCCGCGTTCCGCAAGTTTTTTGGGAGATCAAATATTTTTGCAATTTTTCCCGGGCTTTTTGAAAGGAGATAAATTCGGTCGCTCATTGCAATGGCCTCGCCAATATCATGTGTGACAAGGATGGCGGTTTTTTGATATTCCTTTAAAGTATCTGAAACTAGATCCTCTAATTTAAGCTTTGTTTGAAAGTCTAAAGCGGAGAAAGGTTCATCGAGTAGAAGGATTTTCGGGTTTGTCGCAAGGGTTCGAACTAAAGCAGCTCTTTGTCTCATCCCACCTGAAAGCTGTTTTGGGTACGCTTTTTCTACCCCTTTTAATCCAATTTCCTCAAGTAAGGCTAATGTGGTTTTTCTTGTTTGTTCTGTTTCTTGATTCATGATTTGTAACCCAACAAAAATGTTCTCCTCAATGGTCTTCCACGGAAACAAATAGTCCTGCTGCAGCATATACCCAATATCCGATTTTGCCTTCTCAATCGTTTTCCCTTCGATTAAAACCTCGCCATATGTCGGTTTTAATAATCCGGCAATGATGGAGAGTAAAGTGGTTTTACCACACCCACTAGGACCGAGGAGGGAGATGAACTCCCCTTCCTCGATGGTGAGTGAAATGTCCTCGAGTGCAGTCGTTGAAGAATCCTTTGTAAAATAAATATGGTGTATATCTTTTAGTGACAAAAACTTCATAGTAACACTCCTATTTGGAAACTTTTTCAGCGATACTTGTGTTAACAAGTGTGTTGTAATCAATTCTCTTTGGAAGTTCACCAGCTTCATCCATGATGTCCTGCAGATTATTCCAAGCTTCCTCTGAAAGAACAGGGTTTGTTGCATATGACCCTTGGTTCTTGTAACGTTCAATGGAGGAAGTAGTTAAATCAAGTGGTGTATCTGGGAAGAATTCTTGCACTGAATTTGCAATTTCTTCTGGGCTATGAGAATCTACCCATTGCTGTGCCTTATAGACCGCACGCGTGAATTTTTCAACAGTACCACTATTGTCATCAATAAAGCTTTGCTTTGTCATAAACGTCGTATATGGTACCTTGCCAGATTCTTCACCGAAGGAAGCGACAATATAACCACGACCTTCTTTTTCAAATAAACTAGCAGTTGGTTCAAATAACTGGACGAATTCACCTGTACCTGATGCAAAAGCACTGGAAATATTCGCAAAGTCAATGTTTTGAATGAGATTTAAATCACCATGTGGGTCAATATCGTTCTTCTTTAATACAAATTCCCCAACCATTTGTGGCATTCCGCCTTTTCGTTGGCCAAGGAATGTACGATCTTTAACTTGGTCCCAGCTAAAGTTTTCAATATTTTCTCTTGCGACTAAAAACGTACCGTCCGTTTGCGTAAGGGCGGCAAAGTTAATAACAGGGTCGGTTGAGCCTTGTGCTTCAACATAAATAGATGTTTCAGAACCAACTAAGGCCACATCGGCACCACCAGAAATTAACGCAGTCATAGTTTTGTCTCCACCTGGTACGGTTGTCAGTTCAATTTCTAAGCCTTCTTCTTCAAAAAAACCTTCCGCAATGGCTACATACTGTGGCGCGTAAAACACTGAACGTGTTACTTCGGCAATTCGGATTTTTTCCACCTGGTCATTATTACAAGCAGCTAATGGAATAATAAGCAGTAATGCAAAAAGGCTGGCAAAAATACGACGCATTATTCATTCCTCCTTGACAGATGATCTGTCTGCTATAATCATTTCTAAGATAGATTATGAAACGTGACAAAAATGTGTGAATGCCTATTTTTTCTTTTTATGAAGAGGTTAAGATAAAATTTTTTGAAAATAATGTTGTAGAGAAGGTAGATAAAATGGTGGATGGCACAATTATTGAAAAGCAAAGATTCCCGTCACCTAATCCCAAAATTAATCTTTATTTAATAACATATTTGAGTAAAGGATTAAAAATAAAAGGGTATCTTGCTGAACCAAAGGAAGACGGATTGTACGATGGCTTTTTATATTTACGCGGTGGGATTAAAAATGTGGGTAAGGTTCGAATTGGCCGGATCATTCAATTTGCCTCAGAGGGCTTTGTGGTGATGGCACCTTTTTATCGGGGAAATCAAGGGGGAGAGGGGAACGAGGATTTCGCCGGACATGACAGATATGATGCGTTCTCTGCGGTTAAAGTGTTGGAGGAACATGAAAAAGTGAATCCAACTCGGATTCATGTCTTTGGTTTTTCACGGGGAGGGGTAATGGCCCTTCTTACCGCGATATATCAGCCCCAGATTTGTTCTGTCGTTACATGGGGAGGCGTAAGTGATCTAAGCTTAACGTACGTGGAACGCAATGATATGCGGAGAATGATGAAGCGGGTGATTGGAGGGACTCCTACTAAATATCCAGAACGATATAAATGGAGAACCCCTTTGTATGAAATTGAGAAACTTGAAGCCCCATTGCTCATTATTCACGGGGAAAAGGATCATAATGTCTCGGTTGAACACGCCTATCGTTTAGAAAAAAGAGTGAGGGAACTTGAAAAAGAGGTGGAGAGTTGGTATTTTCCAAATTTCACACATTATTTTCCGCCCCCTGAAAATCGGGAAACAGTGAGCAGATTAACGGAATGGATGAAAACAAGAGAGTCGAATACGAAAAAGCTCGAGGGATGATTTCCCCCCCGAGCTTTTGCAAATAGATTTCAATTAGATTCTAGGTCCGCCCAATAATTCAATTTCCTTTGGCACATTGGAGAACTTTTTGAAGTTTTCTTTGAATTTTACAGCCAATTCTTTAGCTTTTACATAGTACGTACTTTGGTCTGCCCATGTTTTTGCAGGCTGTAGCACATCATCAGGAACACCTGGAATGTGAATTGGAATTTCTAAGCCGAAAATATCATTTTTCACGGTTTCAGCATTGGTTAATTCACCTTCTAAAGCAGCTTGAACCATTGCACGTGTGTAAGATAGCTTCATTCGGCTTCCAACGCCGTATTCTCCGCCAGTCCAGCCAGTGTTCACTAGGAATACCTCAACATTGTGCTCGTCAATTTTTCTTCCCAGCATTTCTGCATACTCAGTTGCAGCAAGGGGCAGGAAAGGAGAGCCAAAGCAAGTTGAGAAAGTTGCTTCCGGTGCTGTAACTCCACGCTCTGTTCCTGCAAGCTTACTTGTGTAGCCACTTAAGAAATGGTACATGGCTTGTTCTTTTGTCAGCTTGCTAATTGGAGGGAGCACACCGAAAGCATCTGCTGTTAGGAATACGATTGTATTCGGGTGACCTGCAATGCTAGGCACAATAATATTATCAATATTATCAATTTGATAGGCAGCCCTTGTATTTTCAGTTAGAGAACTGTCATCATAATCTGCCATTCTTGATTCTTCATCTACAATCACATTTTCTAAAACAGAGCCAAAGCGAATCGCATCAAAAATTTGTGGCTCCTTCTCACGTGAGAGATTAATCGTTTTAGCATAGCAGCCACCTTCAATATTGAACACGCCAGAGCTAGCCCAACCATGCTCGTCATCCCCAATCAGACGACGTTTTGGATCAGCAGAAAGAGTTGTTTTTCCTGTTCCAGATAGACCAAAGAAAAGCGCAACATCCCCTTCTTGACCTACATTTGAGGAGCAATGCATGGAAAGAATATTTTGTTCAGGCAATACATAGTTCATCACAGAGAAAATCGATTTTTTGATTTCACCAGCATACTCAGTTCCTCCAATTAAAACTGTTCGTTTTTCGAAGGAAATAATGATGAAAGTTTCAGAACGTGTTCCATCCACCTTTGGGTCTGCCTTGAAATTTGGTGCACTGATGACAGTAAATTCTGGTTGATGTGTTTTTAAATCCGCTTCAGTTGGTCGAACAAACATTTGTTGGGAAAATAGATTATGCCATGCATATTCGTTAATTACTTGAATTGGCATACGGACTTTTTTATCAGCACCCGCATACCCATTAAATACAAAAACTTCATCTTTTTCTTTTAAGTATGAAAGGACCTTTGTGTAAAGGTTTTCAAATACAGATTCAGAGATTGGTTTATTCACCTTGCCCCAATCAATTCTATCTTTGGTAGATGCTTCTTCTACGATGTATTTGTCTTCAGGTGATCTTCCTGTGTATTTCCCGGTTGTTGCGCATACAGCCCCAGTCGAAGTAAGGATTCCCTCTTGTCTAGCGAGTACTTTTTCAACTAAAATAGGAACAGATAGGTTATGGTGCGCATTTTTTCCATTCACTAATTCTACTAGCTGCTCATTTGAAACTTCAACTGAATTCATGTAAAATCATCCTTTATCAAAATTTTTATTTTTTATATTATAAATAATCTAAAATTTACAATTAGTATAACACATTGATGAAAATAGTCTATACTATTTAACGTATTTTACGTAACAATCTTTAAAAAGTGCGTGCAGATTTTTAAAATGGTCGCTTATAATCCATTCATTTTTATTATTTGTCGGTTTTGTGAAATAAGTATGACACACATCGCCGTCACTTTTTTTCGAAATTTGGTTGACATGAAATGGATGACTACGATATGATAATTCATTGAACGGATACTCTCTTATCCCGAGCTGGCGGAGGGACAGGCCCAATGAAACCCGGCAACCATCACTTTTCTTACATAGCAAATGAGTGTTGTAAATCCTATCTAAATGTAGGTCTCCCATTTGTTAAAAGTGATAAGGTGCTAACCTGAGCGAGGCATGACCTTGATCGATAAGAGTGAAAGGCGAGATCAACGACAATACCTTTCCTCGAAAAAGTGGGAAAGGTTTTTTTATTTCTTTTAAGGATGTTATGTTACCTAACGTTAATTTGTGTTCACCATAGAAAACTAGCATCTTATGCTGTATTACTGTTCGTTTTATCAATACAGGATAGAAAATCGTGAGGGTAACAATACTAAGGGAATGAGTACCGTATCAATGAATGTCAGGATTCTAAGTGTGATCTTTGAATTCTGAATCCGAAAAGGAGGAAGCGTTTGTGACAACTAGACGCCGTTTATTTACTTCTGAGTCTGTTACGGAAGGACATCCAGATAAAATCTGTGACCAAATTTCAGATTCTATTTTAGATGCCATTTTAGCAAATGATGCAAATGCACGCGTAGCGTGTGAAACTTCTGTTACAACAGGTCTTGTACTTGTTGCTGGGGAAATTACCACCTCTACCTATGTAGATATCCCAAAGATTGTCCGTGAAACGATTAAAGGGATTGGCTATACTCGTGCGAAATACGGATTTGATTACGAAACATGTGCTGTATTAACTTCTATTGATGAGCAATCACCAGACATTGCAATGGGGGTTGACCAAGCATTAGAATCTCGTGAAGGTCAAATGTCAGATGAGCAAATCGAAGCCATTGGTGCCGGTGATCAAGGATTAATGTTTGGTTATGCTTGTAATGAAACAAAAGAGTTAATGCCTCTGCCAATTTCATTAGCCCATAAGCTTGCACGCCGTTTAACGAGAGTTCGTAAGGATGAGATTCTTCCATATTTACGTCCAGATGGAAAAACTCAGGTTACTGTTGAATATGATGAGAATAACAATCCTGTCCGCATCGACACAATCGTTATTTCGACCCAGCACCACCACGAGATCTCATTAGAACAAATTCAACGAAATCTGAAAGAACATGTAATCAATCCAGTTGTTCCAAGTGAACTAATTGATGAAAATACGAAATACTTTATTAATCCTACTGGCCGTTTTGTCATTGGCGGTCCACAAGGAGATGCAGGCTTAACTGGCCGTAAAATCATTGTTGATACATACGGTGGTTATGCACGCCATGGCGGTGGCGCATTCTCGGGTAAGGATCCAACAAAGGTTGACCGCTCTGCAGCATATGCGGCACGCTATGTTGCGAAAAATATCGTTGCTGCTGGATTAGCTGATAAATGTGAAGTTCAGCTTGCATATGCAATTGGTGTTGCACAGCCGGTTTCTATTTCTGTTGACACTTTTGGTACTGGAACAGTATCTGAGGATGTACTTGTAGAATTGGTTCGCAATCATTTTGATTTACGTCCAGCTGGTATTATTAATATGTTGGACCTTCGTCGCCCAATTTATAAGCAAACCGCTGCATATGGTCATTTCGGCAGAAACGATCTTGATTTACCATGGGAGCGTACTGACAAAGCCGAAACACTTAAAACAGAAGCTGCAAAATAAGATAGAAAAAGCTCGCCGGTTTGACGAGCTTTTTGTGTATAATTTTTTTTTCGATGTCTAGCGCAAGCAGCCTAGCCCCTCGAGGTCATAAGCCAATCCGTCAAGAAGGATAAAAGGCATCCTTCTCGCCGTCCCGTCTTATGCTATGCCTGAGGCTGATCAAGGCGCTTGCGCTTTTCTTCTTTATAATGCTGCCCTTTTTCCACATATTCACGGCGAATTCTGGCCATGTCTTTTTTATCTTCTTCGTTAAGTTCACGGATCACTTTAGCAGGTCGACCGAAGGCAAGGGTGTTCGGTGGGATTTCTTTACCTGGAGACACTAGACTTCCAGCACCGATAAAGGCACCTTCACCAATTTCTGCACCATCAAGAATAATCGACCCCATCCCTATCAGGGCATTTTTCCGAATAATGGAGCTATGTAGGATAACCTGATGTCCAATTGTGACATCATCCTCGACTATTAAAGGATTGTTTGGGCTTTGATGCAAGGTCGAATTGTCCTGGATGCTCACTCTTTTTCCGATAATAGTCGGTGCTACATCACCACGAATAACAGTATTAAACCATATATTTGTTTCCTCTCCGATTTTAACGTCACCTGTCACTGTCGCATAGTCAGCAATGAATACAGAGTCCGCAATTTCAGGATATTTCCCTTTGTATGGATAAATCATAACTGGTACATCCTTTCTAAATGTTTGATATTGACAAAAAAATCATTTAAGGTAAGTGTATCAACTTTCACAATTTACGTAAATCAATATAGTTGGAATATTAAATGTTTAGCTCCAGGCGCCATCGGCTCGAGGTCATAAGCCAATCGCTTCGGAAGGTTGGGGTCGTCTTATGCTTGACTTGCACAGGAAGTGCTTACATCGACGTTCGCCACAGGACGTGGCGGTAGTTAGTCGATGTTCCTCAATCCGGGCGCCTTGCGCTTTTCTAATGAGGTGATATCTTTGGTACCAACACAACCAATAAGTTTAATGAAGAAAGTGTATCGTGAGGTATTTCCGATTGTACATCGTGAATTAGCGGTTTGGAAAAAGAAAGCTGAGGGGATTCCCAACGAAGAACTTCGGAAACAGGCCTTGGCTAGTATTCATTCAAAAACGTTTCACTGTGAAGGCGGATCCATCCTTGCCTTATTATCGGAAGGGAAAATGGAGGAATGCATCCGTTTTATTGTTGCTTATCAAACGATTAGTGATTATCTGGATAATCTTTGTGATCGAAGTACCTCATTGGACCCTGTCGATTTCCGTTCCCTTCATGATTCCATGCCAGATGCACTACGGCCAGGGCAGCCAACCAAAAATTATTATCAATATCGGGATGAACAGGATGATGGCGGCTACTTAGAAAGCCTAGTCAAGACGTGCCAGGATGTCCTTCAAAACATCAATCATTATGATAAAATCGCTGATTATTTACAGGAGTTAGCAAGCTATTATTGTGATTTGCAAATACATAAGCATGTAAAAATTGAAGAGCGTGTACCAAGGCTCGAGAACTGGTTTAAAAGCCATCAAGATCATCTTCCAAGCATGGAATGGTATGAATTCTCCGCCTGCTCAGGGTCAACATTAGGCATTTTTTGTTTAGTTGCTTATGCGTTTCATGAGGAATTCAAAGAAGAAATTGCGGTTAAAGTTCGAAATGGGTATTTTCCGTACATCCAAGGCCTCCATATCCTTCTTGATTATTTCATCGATCAAGAAGAGGACCGGCAGGGTGGGGACTTGAATTTCTGTTTTTATTATCCACATGAAAACGAGCTTGTTGATCGCCTTAAGCATTTTATTACGGAAGCGGATCGGCATACAACTGGATTGCCAAATGAAAAATTCCATCGAATGATTAATCGTGGCTTGTTAGGTCTCTATTTATCAGATGAAAAGGTTCGAACGCAGCGCAGTGTCTTAAAAATTGCAAAGAAAATGATTAGACTTGGCGGAAAAACATCCTTTTTCTTTTATGTGAATGGACGTGCTTACCGCAGATTTCAACATGTATTTGGATAGGAAAAAGATAGAGCATTTGGAGCTCTATCTTTATTTTTTCAAGGGAAACTGTGATAAAACTCTCCCAAACTGTCTTGAAAACGCTTGTAGACTAGGCGCGCAGCTGAGCAAAGACGCGAATAGAAGTTGGTCTTCATGAGCGGATGAGGGAGGCAAGCAACAAAGTATGCGAGCGTTTTTCAACAGTCTGGGCTCTATCTTTTTTCAATGGCAATAATAAAAGGCGGATGATTCATTTGGTTCATAAATCGGTACATTAAAACATGAGCACGATTTTGATCAAGTGTTGAACAAAACTCTAATAATCGATCTCGTTCGATTGCTCCTTCTTCATGTCCATGGTACACAACAAGGACAATAACACCCTCAGGCTTCATCAGTGATAGTAATTGCTCAACCGCTTCAATTGTGGAATCAGGCTTTGTCACGATTTCCTTATTTCCACCAGGCAGGTATCCCAAATTAAAGATGGCACCTGCAATTATGCCATGGGCTTCAATTGGAATCGTTTTTATAAGTTGATTATGACTTTCTTGAAACAGACTAACACGATCAAATAACCCTTGCTCTTTTAGACGAGAAGTCGTATTTTCAATCGCTTCTGTTTGAATATCATAGCCGAATACATGTCCACTTTCACCAACTAATGAAGCAAGCATTGCAGTGTCATGACCATTTCCGATTGTAGCATCAACGGCATAATCTCCTTCATGAATAGCCAGTTGGAGAAGCTTCCGCGCAAATGGAAGAATTCGATCTATTTTCATACGTTTTCCGCAACCTTTTGGTCATATTTTCCTTGATAACTGTCACGACGTTTTAATTCATCATCAATTGTATTCAGTACCTCCCATTTGTTAACACTCCACATCGGTCCTACCATTAAATCGATGGGACCATCCCCTGTAATGCGGTGAACTATCATTTCCGGGGGTAAAATTTCAAGCTGGTCACAAACTAATTGTACATATTCATCAAATGAGAGAAATTCCAAAAGCCCTTTTTCATATTGCTTTACCATCGGCGTTCCTTTTAATAAATGAAGCAAATGAATTTTTATTCCTTGTACATCAAGTTTTGCAACCTGGCGTGCTGTTTCCATCATCATCTCTGGTGTTTCCTGTGGAAGTCCATTTATAATATGGGAGCAAATGCGAATATTATGTTTACGAAGCTTAGTGACTCCATCAATATAGCACTGAAAGTCATGAGCACGATTGATGAGTTGTGCCGTTTTTTCATGTACGGTCTGCAAGCCAAGCTCAACCCAAAGGTAGGTCCTTTCATTAAGCTCAGCTAAATATTCGACAACGTCATCTGGGAGGCAGTCAGGTCTTGTTGCAATCGAAATGCCGATAACCCCATCCTGATTTAAAACGGGCTCAAATCGTTCGCGCAACACCTCTACAGGTGCATGTGTATTTGTGAAGGCTTGGAAATACGCCATGTATTTACCGTCCTTCCATTTTTCATGCATTTTATTTTTAATGGTGTGGAACTGTGTAAGAATATCGTCAGCTCGGTTTCCAGCAAAGTCGCCAGAGCCTGAAACACTGCAAAATGTACAGCCGCCATGTGCAACTGTACCATCTCGATTTGGGCAGTCAAACCCTCCATCAAGCGCAACCTTAAACACTTTATGGCCAAATGTATGTCGTAAGTGGTAATTCCATGTATGATATCGTTTATTATCATTTGTGTATGGAAATGGATTCATTTGAGGCATTTGTTTTGCCCCTCCTAACTTTGAAAAAATACCTACAATGAATTGTAGCATGTGTGCTTCCAGTAACTCAAATGGTAAAAATGAAAGATCAACTTCCTGTGGCATCGTCTTGGCCTCACAAAATGGAAATATCTTTGTTGAAAGAAGAAATCGAGGATGAACACACTATAAAGGAGAAATCTTTTCTCATTTTGGAATGTAGGAGGGGGAAAAATGGCTACTCGACAATCGGTTGAGGCATTTTTGCAGCGCTGTGAGGATTCTCTTCGTAATGGCCAAGAACAAATAACCACTGCCAGAAGACAGGAAGCTTATAATGAAAACGAGTATACGAATGCCCAATTGCAATTGGAGGAAGTCACAAATGAATTGGCAAAGCTGGCTACGAGCTGTAATGGGCAGCAACGTGAGCAATTACACAGGATGAGACTACAATTGCAACAACTCCAAAATGATATGATTTTGGATGCGAACATCATTCAAGAGTATAAGATGTAGGGGATGAGGTTATGAAAAAGCGTTCAGATCAAAACAATCCTGAGCAAAAAACGAAAAATGGTGTAAACAGCAATGATGTGGAATTCGGACAGGATTTCGATCCGGTAAAAAAATCAAAACAAAAATACCTAGAAAAAGGCCAGCCCGTAAAATCAAAACAGCATCCTGAATAAACATTGAACCGACAAGTGGAATCTCGCTTGTCGGTTTTTTTTTTTGAGTCTATTTTTCGCTTAAGCATTGGTTCTGTCCTTGCGGTACACTCAATTCTCTTAAGCGTGTACCGTAAGACGGTTCTAGCGGTACATGCTCGCATAAAATTCACTTAAGCGTGTACCGTAAGACGATTCTAGCGGTACATGCTCGCATAAAATTCGCCAAAGCGTGTACCGTAAGAAGACGGTTCTAGCGGTACACGCTCGTACAAAATTCATTTAAGCGTGTACCGTAAGACGGCTCTAGCGGTACACGCTCGCAAAAAATTCGCCAAAGCGTGTACCGTAAGACGGTTCTAGCGATACACCCTCGCATAAAATTCGCCAAAGCGTGTACCGTAAGACGGTTCTAGCGGTACACGCTCGCAAAAAATTCGCCAAAGCGTGTACCGTAAGACGGTTCTAGCGGTACATGCTCGCAAAAAATTCGCCAAAGCGTGTACCGTAAGTCGGCTCTAGCGGTACATGCTCGCAAAAAATTCGCCAAAGCGTGTACCGTAAGACGGTTCTAGCGATACACCCTCGTATAAAATTCGCCAAAGCGTGTACCGTAAGACGGCTCTAGCGGTGCATGCTCCCACTCAAATCACTTAAGCATGTACCCCAACCCATACTTTTACTTGTCCATTTTATCCGAATACTTTTTTAAATTGATTATCCAAATGTAAAGGATTAGAATGTTTTTGGTATGCAAAAGAAATGGAAAAGGGAGGTGCCCGTAATGCCCAAAGCTCTGTGGATGATCATCGTTGGAATGATTATTAATGTGACTGGTTCATCTTTTTTATGGCCATTAAACGCCATTTATATTCATGGCCATCTAGGGAAATCGTTATCTGTTGCAGGTCTTGTGTTAATGGTTAATGCGGGTGCGACCGTCATTGGAAATTTAGTGGGCGGTGTCCTATTTGATAAAATTGGCGGCTACAAGTCGATTCTGACAGGAATCCTGATTTCGTTAGTGGCACTTACAGGATTGACCTTCTATCATGGTTGGCCCCATTATGTTATTTTTCTTACGATAATCGGCCTAGGCACTGGGATGGTGTTTCCAGCTATGTTCGCTATGGCAGGCGCCGTTTGGCCAGAAGGCGGAAGAAGATCATTTAATGCCGTCTATATCGCACAGAACCTGGGTGTGGCGATAGGCTCGGGTCTTGGTGGATTTGTTGCATCCTACTCATTTGATTATATCTTTATGGCAAATACATTCATGTATGTCTTGTTCTTCCTGGTGGCATTATTTGGTTATCGTGGAATCCATGCCGAAAAGGCAAGCCAATCGAGTCTGGTGGAGCAATCTAAAACAGTAAAAAACCACTCCAAATTAACCGCTTTGTTCATTCTTTGTATCGGCTATGCTTTATGTTGGGTGGCCTATGTGCAATGGCAGGCAACAATTTCAAGCTACACACAGGACATCGGAATAACATTAAAGCAATATAGCTTATTATGGACAGTGAATGGTGGCTTAATTGTTCTCGGTCAGCCATTACTGAACATGGTGATCAAATACTTTGCAAAATCCTTGAAAAAACAAATCATCGTTGGAGTTCTTATTTTTATTTGTTCTTTTTTAATAGTCTCGACGGCAGTCTCGTTTAGAGGGTTTTTAGTTGCGATGATTATTTTAACAATCGGTGAAATGTTTGTTTGGCCAGCTGTTCCAACAATCGCAAATGATCTTGCACCTAAAGGAAGAGAAGGATTTTATCAGGGAATTGTGAATAGTACTGCAACCGGCGGAAGAATGATCGGACCTGTCCTTGGTGGATTGCTTGTCGATCTATGGGGAATGAGCATGTTATTTACGGTTCTAGCAGGATTATTAATTGTTTCAATCTTTACAACTATCATCTATGATAAAAAACTTAAAGAAAAAAATAATGTCTTACTAAGTGCGAAGGCCTGATACAGAGTTAATGTATTAGGTCTTTTTTTTAACTTCCTACAGAGATTTTTGAAGGAAGATTCTGGTATTTGTCGAATAAGTATGGACCAAACAAATTTTTGATAGAGATCTAAAGGGGAGGTTAGGCGTGATTAATCAATTAAAACATACCCTTGATCTGCTTGATCAAAGGGAAAAAGAGGTAGAACAATTAAAGGAAATTATCGAACTGTTATATGACGGCGTTATCATGATTGATAGACAAGGGCTAATCACAATGATGAATCAAACTTACTGTGAGTTCCTCGGTGTTAAAGTTCAGGATGTGATTGGAAAGCATGTCAAAGAAGTCATTGAAAATTCACGTATGCATATCGTTGTTGAAACGGGACAATCAGAAATTGGCTCATTTATGATCGTAAAGGATAAAAGTATTATTGTCATGCGTACCCCTATTTGGAAAGAGGGGAAGGTTGTTGGGGCTGTAGGCAAGGTATTATATACGGATATTAACGAGTTAAAATCGTTGGTTCAGCGCCTAAATGTAGCCGAAAGTAAACTGGAATTTTATAAACCGGAATTGAAAAAAGTGCAAGGATCCAAATATTCGTTTGACCAGATTATAGGTGAGCATGAGCGAATGAAAGAGGTAAAGGAGTTAGCATTGAAAGTGGCCGCTAGTCGTTCGACGGTATTGATTCGTGGAGAAAGTGGAACAGGAAAGGAATTATTTGCTCATGCCATTCATGAAGCAAGTAACCGTACCAAGGGACCGCTTATCTGCCTTAATTGTGCCGCGATACCAGCTAATTTATTAGAATCTGAGCTCTTTGGTTATGAGGAGGGGGCATTTTCAGGAGCAAAAAAGGGCGGAAGACCTGGAAAGATTGAGCAAGCCCAGGGTGGAACATTATTCCTCGATGAAGTCGGCGATATGCCTCTCGATATGCAGGTAAAGCTATTACGGGTCTTACAGGAAAAAGAAATTCAACGAATTGGCGGCAGTCAAACGAATCAGGTTGATATCAGGTTAATTTCAGCAACAAATCGTCCGTTAGAGGAAATGGTTAAAACAGGGGAGTTCCGAGAAGACCTTTATTACCGCCTAAATGTGATTCATATTATGATTCCGCCTTTGAGGGAGCGGGGCAAAGATATTATTACTACAGCACAGCTAATTTTGGGGCAATTAAATACCGAGCTTGGTAAAAGTATAAGTGGCTTTCACCCGAAGGTAGAAGAAATATTTTATCGTTATCAGTGGACGGGTAACGTGAGAGAAATGCAAAATATCATTGAGCGTGCGCTTCATATCGCAGATAATGGTCCGGAAATCCGTTTAGAGCATCTTCCCGCTTATTTAGTAGACCATGTAAAAAGGCATACAGATGATTCATCCTTTTCTCTTGAAGAACAGGTGGAAAGGGCTGAAAAAGTGGCAATTATCCGGGCATTAAAGGCCAGTGAAGGGAATCGGTCTGAAGCAGCAGAAATGCTTGGCATACATAGAGCTAGCTTATATCGAAAGATGGAGAAATATGGTTTGTTAAATCTTCATTAGTGTTGCAACAACGAGACGCGTCGCATTATTGAGACAGTGTGTAAGTGCTTGCCAAAACAACTGTCTATGAGGAGTGTAGTAGATTAACCGAAAATCACGTTGCGATTTTGCAACAGTATTTTTGGTTATTTTTTCATAATTCCCGAATTTTTGATCACAATTAATTGAAAATAGGGAAAAATATAAAAGTTAAAAATAAAGAAATGGGAGATATACAAGGTGTTCAGAGATCCCCTCGAAAAGTTGGCACGAATTTTGCTTAGATGGTAAATAGGTTGAAATTATATCGAAAGGGGGGAGTAGTGTTTTGGATCAAAATAAAGAAAAAGCATTTGAAAATAAAGTCGTCTTCATTACGGGTGGGGCTAGTGGAATAGGTCTAGATTTAGCCCAAGCATTTGCTAACGAAGGTGCAAAAGTTGTGATTAGTGATCTAAATGAAGAAGCAGCAAAAGAAATGGCAGGGTCCATGAAGAAGGATGGATTAGAAGTCATGGGGATTGGTTGTGATGTAACCAAAGAACAAGAAATCATATCTTCATTAAATCATACCGTTACTACGTATGGAAGGATTGATGTTCTAATCAATAATGCAGGATTACAGCACGTATCGGCCATTGAGGATTTTCCTACTGATCGCTTCGAGTTACTGATTAAGGTGATGCTAACAGGACCATTTATTGCTACAAAGCATGTATTTCCTTTCATGAAAAAACAGGGATTTGGCCGTGTAATAAATATGTCCTCAATTAATGGTTTAGTGGGGTTTGCAGGGAAGGCAGCTTACAATAGTGCGAAACATGGAGTAAATGGTTTGACTAAGGTAGCGGCATTAGAAGGAGCAGAATACGGAATCACCGTTAACGCCATTTGTCCTGGTTATGCAGATACTCCACTCGTAAGAAATCAATTAACTGACCTGGCAAATACAAGAAATGTAGAGATAGAAAATGTACTTGAAGAAGTCATTTATCCGTTGGTGCCACAGAAGCGCCTATTACATGTCAAAGAAATCTCTGATTACGCCATTTTCTTAGCAAGTGAAAAAGCAAAAGCTATTACTGGACAGTCGATTGTTATTGATGGTGGCTACACAGTCCAATAAGAAAACAGGGCAGTTTCATTCTTAAGGTTTATTAAAAAGGGAGGGAATTCGTTTGAAAAAATCAGGTGTAATCTTTCTAGTGGGTTTTCTTGTTTTATTTACAATTTTAGTAGGTTGTAGTCCAAAGATCCAGGAAACAAATTCAACAGGTGAAAGTGATTCTGGGGATTCACCAAGTAAGGAAACCTTCAACGTAGGTTTAGCTATTTCGATGACGGGTGGAACAGCTTTATTTGGTGAAGGAGTAAAAAGAGGTGTGGAGCTAGCCGTTAAAGAGTTTAACGATGATGGGGGCTTCGAAGGACAACATGCAAATCTAGTCCTATATGACGATGAGGCTAAACCGGAAAAATCCGTCGAGATTGTTCAAAAATTAATTAATCAAGATAACATTGTAGCCTTAGTTGGACCTGCTAACTCTGGGAATGCCATGGCTCACATTCCATTTACTCAAGAGGCAAAAATTCCTGAAGTAGTACCAGTAGCTACGGGGACACAAATCACACAAGAGTATAAAGGTAAAGATAAAAACTATATTTTCCGCGTGGCTCCACTTGATGGGGTTCAAGTGTCCGCTATTTTAAAAGAGCTTATCGATAAACAAGGACTAACGAAACTTGGTGTCATCCATGATACGGAAGGGTACGGGCAAGGCGGCAGGGAAGACATTGTGAAGCAAATGAAGGAAACCTACAATATGGAACCGACAGTCATATCAGCCTTTGATCCAAAGGAATTGAATCTCGAACCTTCTATTCGTGAAATGAATAATGCAGGGGTGGAGGCAGTTATCTTCTACGGGCTTGCACCACAGTCAGCAAAGTTACTTGAAGCTCGTTTCAATGAAGGTTTAGATGCCCCTATTTACGCGACTTGGGCTACAGGTGACCCTACTGTTTTAAAGCTAGTTGGAGATCTTGTGAAGGATGATCTATTTTTTGTACAGTCATATACGATCGATCAAAATGAAGTAGCTAAAAAATTCCATGAGAAAGTAATGGCAACGTATGGTGAAGATGTGTTCCCCATTGCTACGGCACAAGGATATGACAGTGCAAAACTTATCTTAGATGCAATAAAAAAGGTTGGCTTAGATAGTGAGAAAATTCGTGACCAAATTGAATCATTCACGGACTTTGAAGGTGTAACCGCAATTAAATCAACACCTTTCACCAAGGATAACCATGAAGCATTTGGTATTGACGAAGTGTTCATTGGCACATATAACGACGATTTACAAATTGTTTCAGCAGATTAATAAAAGCGCTAGGCGCCCCAATTCCAGCTAAGTGGAGGCACGTCCTGTGCCTAACGCTGGAATCCTTGCCGTCCTGGCAGAGGCGACAAGCTTAAGACGAGCGCTGACAGAAGGTGCCTTTTACCTTCCGAAGCGATTGGCTTATGACCTCGAGCCGATGGCGCCTGGAGCTAGACATCGAAAACTTCGTAAAGAATTCATTTAATAATAAACCTTTTATTTGGGTGAAAAGGGTAAGTCCGTATGAAGATTTCCCTTTTCACCATTGCTTGTATTTTGTACCTTATCACAAGGGGGCGTTTGCTTTGGAATTAATGGATATATTAAAAGCCATTATTAATGGGTTAGTGTATGGAAGCATTTATGCGATAATAGCCCAGGGCTACTATATTACATTTATAACGACTAAAACGATGAACTTTGGTCAAGGTGACTTGGTCATGCTTGGTTCACTTATAGGACTATCCACCTTTACGACCATAACTGCCTCTGGTGGTGGTGTTTGGATTGCCTTTATAGCATCATTACTATTGGTTATCGTCTTATTAGGGATGGCTGGTTGGGCATTGGAACAAGTCGCGATCCGTCCGTTAAAAAGTTGGCATTCGATTGGTTGGATTTTAAGTACCGTGGCCGTTGCTATGATTGTAAGAAACGTAGCTATGCTTATCTGGGGTAGAGAGGTTTTGATGGCTCCATCTCCATTTGGACGCGCTATTTTAGATATAGGTCTATTTAAAATCCGCTATCATGAAATATTTGTACTGGTTGGTGCTGCAGTTATTATGTTACTCCTATACGCCTTCTTAAAGAAATCATTATTTGGTAAGGCGCTTGAAGCGGTTGCCTTTAATAGAGAGGCTGCTTCATTAATGGGAATCAATCCTCGATTAATGGCTTCCATTGCTTTTATAATTGCAGGGATCCTAGCAGGAGTAGGTGGAGTCTTAGTCGGTCCGATGGTACAACCAGGTGCATTTATTGGTCTTTTCCTGGGATTAAAAGCATTTGCGGTTGCAATTATTGGTGGCATCGAGAATCCGCGAGGCATTTTTATCGGAGGCCTTTTATTAGGAGTATTAGAAAATCTCTTTACTTTATATAGTACATCCATGAAAGAAGCTGCTGCGTTCTTTTTAATTCTTGTCATATTAGCAGTCCTCCCACAAGGATTATTTGGAAAACGAGTAAAGGAGAAGTTTTAATATGATAAAAGCAAAATGGTGGATTTATCAAATTTTGATCCCACTCGTCCTTTTATATGCGTTTCCATGGGTTTTTAACAATGCTCATACCATTCATGTAGCCCAGACATTTCTGATTACCTACATTGTCATCGTTGGGTTAAATCTACTTGTTGGACTCTCCAATCAGCTTTCCTTGGGACATGTCGGATTTTATGCGATTGGAGCCTATTTATCAGTAATCCTTACCATGAAAGTAGGTTTGAATTTCTTCGTAAGTATTGTGATCTCCGGCTTAATAGCTGCTTTATTTGGAGCAATTGTTGCTCTTTTGTCCTTACGAGCAAAAGGTCCTTATCTAGCTATGGTAACCATTGCGTTTGGGGAATTGGTTAGTATTATAGCTAACCGCTGGGTAGGGGTTACGGGCGGACCTGCAGGATACAGAACTTCACAACCCTCCTTGTTCGGGCTCGAGCTTGGACCCATTCAATATATGTGGTTTATTGGTCTTTTAGCTATATTAATTACAGCCGGCGCAACGAATGTATTTAGAGGTCGTTTTGGAAGGACCTTTACTGCTTTTGGAAATAGTGAGGTTGCTTCAGAGGTGCTAGGGATTAATGTTCGAAACTGGAAAATACTCGTTTTCTCTGTTTCTGCTTTTTTAGCAGGTATGGGCGGAGGGCTGTTCGCTTTTCAAAATCAGTTTATTAGCAGTACAACATTTGATTTGAATTTATCCATTATGTTCCTTATTGCAGTTATTATCGGAGGATCGGGAACAAAGTTGGGTCCTATTATAGGTACAGCGATTATTGTTGGGTTACCGCAATTCCTGCACGACTTTGTCGATTATCACTTAATGATTTTTGGTGGAATCCTATTAATCGCACTTATCCTTTTACCTGATGGAATTGTGGGTGCCTTCACCAATCTTTCTTACTTTAAAAAGTTTTCTAGTAAAAAAGTCAATACTAAATTAGGAATCTTACATGATGGACGGGAGGCAACAATAGATTTACCTGAAGGGATTAATGGCAAGGTTTTGGAACTTAATAAAATTTCGATGTATTTCGGTGGATTAAAAGCGATTGATGAAATTGAAATAGAGGTTTTGGGTGGAACTGTTCACGGAATTATTGGTCCAAACGGGTCAGGGAAAAGCACCACAGTTAACATCCTAAGTGGAGTCTATATGCCGACTGGTGGAAACCTTCTGTGGAAAGGAAAGAACATTACAAAATATGCTCCCCATCGCATAGCGCAAGAAGGAATTACGAGAACCTTCCAAAACCTGCAGTTGTTTGAAGACATGAGCGTTTTACAAAACGTCATGGTTGGTTTTCATCGCCACTTCAAAACAGGATTCCTAAAAAATCTATTGTATCTAGGTCAAGTATCGAATGAAGAGCAATGCTATGCACAAAAAGCCTATGATCTATTACGAATTGTTGGTTTAGAAAAAAGAGCCCATGAGAAAGCGTCTGACTTCCCTTATGGAGAACAGCGATTAGTTGAAATAGCTAGAGGGCTAGCTTTAAAACCAGCTTTACTTATTCTAGATGAACCGGCAGCTGGGGCAAGTCCAAAAGAAATTGAAAAAATCATGGATGTGATCCAACGTCTGAAGGAAGCAGGATTGTCGATTATTTTGGTGGAACATCATATGGATATTGTCATGAATATTTGTGATTATATAACAGTTCTAGATTTCGGAAAGAAAATCTGTGAGGGAAATCCGGAAACGATTCAAAACGATCCAAGAGTAATTGATGCCTATCTTGGGGGGGAAGAGGTGAACCAGCTTGTTGCAGGTACAAGATCTATCAGTTAGTTATGGGCATGCATCCGCATTACACAATGTTTCAATGGAAGTAAATGAAGGTGAAATCGTAGCCGTTATTGGTCCTAATGGGGCTGGGAAAACGACGCTATTGAAGGCGATTACGGGGTTGATGAAGGTGAAGGGGGGGAAGGTCCTATATAAGGATAATGTGATTACAGGTATTCCTGCTCATAAAATTTTAGGGTACGGTATATCCCATGTCCCTCAAGGTCGTCAGGTCTTTGGTGATCAGTCAGTAGAGGATAATCTAATTCTAGGCGCATTTACAATAAAAAAAGAGAAACAAAAAATTCAAGAGCTAATCGAAAGAGAATACGAAAGATTTCCGAGATTAAAGGAGAGAAGAAAACAGCATGCTGGTACATTAAGTGGCGGAGAGCAACAGATGCTAGCTGTATCCAGAGCGCTTATGTCTGATCCTGAATTGGTTCTTCTTGATGAGCCATCCATGGGTTTGTCACCTATATTTGTAAAACAGATATTCGACACGTTGTTAGAGTTGAAGAAATCTGGCAAGACAGTTGTGGTTGTTGAGCAATTAGCCATGGCTGCTTTAGCTATATCTGACCGTGCCTATGTTTTACAAGCAGGAGAGGTGAAGTTACACGGAGAATCACGAGATTTATTAAAGGATGATGGTTTGGTAAAAACGTATTTAGGCTCAGCTTAAGCAAACAAACGAAAAGTGTAAAATTCGTTGTTATGTATTTTTAGAAAAAGAATCTCAGGGATAATGAGATTCTTTTTCTGCTTTTTTTCTATTTTTATGTTAAAATTTATTTAGACTTTTTTGTTGACCTTATAAAGGAGTGCCGCTTGTGTACTTTTTTATTTGGTCTTTTTTAATGTCCAGCAGCAGTACTTTTGTCATCTTTTCCATCAGCAGTTACCTTTAACAATGCTGCTGCTCCTTTTTGAACGTGATTAAATTGATGGGTAACGATTGTGTATGTTCCTTCTTTCATTACCGTGAATTCTACAACTGCTCCACCGCTTGCGGGAAGCATAACTGTTTGTAGTCCTTCCATATGATTGTATGGGTTACCGTCGATATACACGTCGTCAAATATTGTACCAACTACGTGGAAAGAGCTCACTTCATTTGGACCTACGTTGTTAATGTAAAGTCTAACTTTGTCGCCCACTTTTGCAAGTAGTGGTGTTTCTTTTAAGGAGAAAGTATCACCGTTTGTATTTAAGTCGCCATCATTTAGAGCTTTTGTTGAAAATACGACTTGGCTAGGTACACCGTTTGTCATGTCATCTAAATCATTGTATTTATACCATTCGTTTTGAATGAGAAGGTATTCTCTATCAATCTCATTATCTGTTGGATAACCATCTTTCGGTTTTACAATAATGGTTCCGTGCATGCCGTTTGCAATATGTGATAGCACAGGTTTTGTACCACAGTGATACATGAAAACTCCCGGTTTGTTTGCTGGATAAGAGAATGTTCCACTCTCATCAGGCATTACATCAATGAAATCCTTTGACGGTGATGCGTGTACAGCGTGGAAGTCCATGCTGTGTGGAACAGCAGGGTCCATGTTTTTAAGTGTGAAGTTAATTGTGTCACCTTCATTTACAACTACGACAGGTCCTGGTGCTTCACCATTAAAGGTCCAAGCTTTGTAGGTATAGCCTTTGTCAATTTCAATGTCAGTGATCTGTGCTGTCATTTCAACGTTTACCACATTTTCTGAAACTCTTTCAACTTTTAATGGAACAGGTTCTTGGTTAAGGTCCTTGTGCGGTGCAATGACTTCACCACTGTTTGACTCTGCAGGAGCTGTTTGGGTTTCTACTTGTTTCTCTGACACTGCCTCTTGATTTCCACATCCTGATAAAACAATTGAAGTTCCAACTAATGACGCAATTAGCAATTTAATTTGTTTGTTCATGAATATTACCCCCTTGGATAATTGTTTTAATTACTTTCTACACTTACATCATATTCGGAGGAGGGCTCCTCAAACGTGATATAAATCACGTTTTTGAAGGTAATCTGTGTACAGTTTGTGAAAAAATGAGCATATAAGCAACGTTCCAATAGTGGTAAGGGTTTAATCGCTTTCAAATCACGGTTTTTAGACAAAAAACCTTCACGAATTTGGCCGTTTTTTCCTACGAAATGGTTGTTCCAAAGAACTGTTTTTTCGTACTTAAGGAGGGCATGTTAGATATTGTATAGGAAAAGCTAATGTGGGGATAATGGTGGAGGAAAAGCCCAATTTTTCCTATTTTACTTGAAGTTCCTGCACAAATTCTATACAATACTGAATATAATCATAAATAATGAAGCGTTGAGAAGGAGTAGTAATGTTCTACACACGTGTTAGAGAGTTGACGGGTGGTGCAAGTCAATCGTTGATGAACATGAACTCGCCTTTGAGTAATAAGCATGAAATGCGAAAAGCAAACTAGTGTTTATCGTCTTTAGTCCGCGTTAAGGATGAATGAAGTGAGTGAGCAATTTGTCACTAATGTGGGTGGTACCGCGGGAAGAATACATATCCTCTCGTCCCTTTTGGGATTAGGGGTTTTTTGTTTTTTTATAGGTTTTTAAGGATTTGTAATCGATTAAGGAGGCAGTCTTATGAGTTTTAATCATCAAAAGATCGAGAAAAAGTGGCAGCAGCACTGGGAGCAGAACAAAACATTTAAGACAACTGAAGACAAAGGGAAGCGTAAGTTTTATGCGTTAGACATGTTTCCATATCCATCTGGTGCTGGACTTCACGTCGGTCACCCTGAAGGTTATACCGCTACAGACATTTTAGCAAGAATGAAGCGAATGCAAGGATACAACGTTCTTCATCCAATGGGATGGGATGCATTCGGGTTGCCAGCTGAGCAATATGCATTAGATACTGGAAATGACCCTGCTGAATTTACCGAGAAAAATATCAATACATTCCGTCGTCAAATTAAGGAACTCGGATTTTCATATGATTGGGATCGTGAAGTGAACACTACAGATCCTGAATACTATAAATGGACACAATGGATTTTCACAAAGCTATTTGAAAAAGGTTTGGCATATGTGGATGAAATTCCTGTTAACTGGTGTCCAGCATTAGGAACTGTGCTTGCCAATGAAGAAGTCATTGATGGAAAGAGTGAACGTGGGGGGCACCCTGTTGAAAGACGCCCAATGAGACAGTGGGTATTAAAAATAACAGCCTATGCTGAACGTTTGCTTGAGGATTTAGAAGAACTTGACTGGCCAGAAAGCTTAAAAGAAATGCAGCGCAACTGGATTGGTCGTTCTGAAGGAGCGCATGTAACCTTCAAAATTGATGGTCACGATGAAACGTTCACTGTATTTACAACTCGTCCGGATACATTATTTGGTGCTACTTACGCTGTACTTGCTCCTGAGCACCCATTTGTTGATAAAATCACAACTTCTGAACAAAAAGAAGAAGTTCATGCTTATGTAGATAAAATGAAGAGTAAGAGCGATCTTGAACGTACAGATTTAGCAAAAGATAAAACAGGTGTATTCACAGGTGCCTATGCCATTAATCCTGTAAACCAAGAGAAAATGCCAATTTGGATTGCTGATTATGTCCTAATGAGCTATGGAACCGGTGCGATTATGGCAGTTCCAGCGCATGATGAGCGCGACTATGAATTTGCTGTCAAATTTGAATTACCAATTAAAGAGGTAGTTGCTGGTGGGGATGTTTCAAAAGAAGCATATACTGGCGACGGTGAGCATGTGAATTCTGACTTTTTAGATGGATTAAATAAAGAAGAAGCAATTACGAAAATGATTGCATGGCTAGAGGAAAATCAGATTGGTAAAAAGGAAATTACCTATAAGCTGCGCGACTGGCTATTTAGCCGTCAACGCTATTGGGGTGAACCGATTCCAATTATCCAATGGGAAGATGGAACAATGACTACCGTTCCAGTGGAAGAGCTTCCACTTATGCTTCCAAAAACGAAGGAAATCAAACCTTCTGGAACCGGTGAATCACCACTTGCAAATATCACCGAATGGGTAAATGTGGTTGACGAGAAGACCGGCAAAAAAGGACGTCGTGAGACAAATACCATGCCACAATGGGCAGGTAGCTGCTGGTACTACTTACGTTATATTGATCCACATAACGATCAAGCATTGGCGGACCCTGAAAAATTAAAAGAATGGTTGCCAGTTGATATTTACATCGGCGGAGCAGAGCATGCGGTCCTACACTTGCTATATGCAAGATTCTGGCACAAGGTACTATATGATATTGGTGTTGTAACAACGAAAGAACCATTCCAAAAGCTTTTCAACCAAGGTATGATTCTTGGTGAAGGAAATGAAAAAATGAGTAAGTCAAAAGGAAATGTTGTAAATCCTGACGACATTATTGAATCTCATGGTGCAGATACTCTTCGTTTATATGAAATGTTCATGGGACCATTAGATGCTTCCATCGCCTGGTCAACAAATGGGCTTGATGGTTCTCGCCGTTTCTTGGATCGAATTTGGCGCTTACTTGCCGATGACAATGGTAACCTATCACCAAAGGTAAAAGCTGATTCAACTGATGCTTCACTTGAGCGCGTCTATCACCAAACTGTCAAAAAAGTGACAGAGGATTACGAAGCATTGCACTTTAACACCGCAATTTCACAATTAATGGTATTCATCAATGATGCATACAAAGCAGCTGAATTACCAAAGACATTCATTGAAGGTTTTGTAAAACTTCTTTCCCCAGTTGCTCCACATCTTGCTGAAGAGCTTTGGGAGAAGCTTGGTAATACAGGATCAATTGCTTATGAATCATGGCCGGCATTTGATGAAGCAAAATTAGTTGAAGCAGAAATTGAGATTGTTATTCAAGTGAACGGAAAAGTAAAAGCGAAGCTTCATGTTCCGGCAGATGCAACAAAAGAGGTACTCGAAAAAATTGCAATGGGTGCAGACCCAATCAAGGAACAAATCGAAGGTAAAACGGTACGTAAGGTTATTGCGGTACCAGGAAAGCTTGTAAATATCGTAGCTAACTAGTAAATGTAGCCCCTCACATATTGTGGGGGCTATTTTTTTTGATTAGTTATTTCAAACTATTCTCGGAATACTGTCACTATCCTGAAAATACTGTCACTAATTTAAATTTACTGTCGCTATTTTAAAAATACTGTCACTAACAAAAAAACGAACGCTAGGGAATCTTTTCTTCACAAAAATAGGATACCCCTTTGGAGTACCCTTAAAAAGTTATTCAACCATTTCAGACTGAAGATAATGATAAATTAATTTTGTCGTATTTTCGATTGAATCTTTATGTGTACGCTCAAATGCATGAGAAGAGTCAATTCCAGGACCGATTAATCCGTGAATAATATCATGTCCAGAACGAATCGCTGCCGATGCATCAGAACCATAATAAGGATAGATGTCTAGTTTATAACCAATCTCATGTTTTTCAGCAAGCTGGACAAGCTTTTTGCGGAAAGCATAGTGATATGGTCCGCTCGCATCCTTCACACAAATCGAAACTGTATATTCATCTGTTGCTTGGCCATCACCCATTGCGCCCATATCCACTGCCAAATATTCCACAGTTTCAGGTGTGATATTGGAGTTACCACCATATCCGATTTCCTCGTTATTTGAAATTAAGAAATGAGTTGTATATGGAAGCTCTATGTTTTCAGCTTTGATTTGTTTAATCAATTGAAGAAGTATTCCAACACTCGCTTTGTCATCTAAATGGCGGGACTTAATAAAGCCGTTTCCTGTAACCTCTACCCGTGGATCAAACGAAACAAAGTCACCAACCTCAATTCCAAGAGCCCGAACCTCATCTGCATTTTTTACTGTTTCATCAATCCGGACCTCCATATTTTCTTGGTTACGCTCCGCTTTTCCAGCATCTTTATAGACATGGACGGATTGCTGATGCATAAGGATTGTACCAGTATAGAACTTTCCAGTTGAGGTTTCAATTCGGCAATATTCACCTTCAATAGAGTTATATTTAAAGCCGCCAATTAAATCAAGCTTTAATCGACCACTAGGTTTGATTTCTTTTACAATCGCCCCCAATGTGTCGACGTGGGCAGTAAGCATACGGTGCTTAAGATTATCTTTTCCAGGGATGGTAGCGATGAGGCCGCCTTTGCGATTTCGGTATGTATCAACATTTACCTCTTTAAGAAGCTTTTCTACGTATGTAATGACTTCATTTGTGTTACCAGATGGACTTGGAATCGAAACGAGTTCTTTTATGAGTTGAATCGTTTCGTTAGTATTTGGATAAGTCAATGTCTTTTTCCCCCTCTTTTTCAGCTATTTAAATCATACTCTTTTTGAAAATGAAATTCTAGTTTAGAAAGGTTGCGTAAAATTTTGTTAGCTACTTTAGCTTTGATATAATGTTCAGGATAGGAAATGGAAAGGATGATTCGATGTTTGAAGAAATCACAACCGAGGAACTAAAGCAGAAGCTTGAGAATGGTGAAAAATTAGAGCTTGTTGATGTTCGTGAGGATGAAGAAGTAGCAGGGGGCATGATCCCTAGTGCAAAGCATATTAAAATGATGGAAATTCCAGATAACCTCGCTTATTTTGATAAAGATACTGAATATATTATTATCTGCCGCTCTGGTGGAAGAAGCTACAATGTCTGTGCATATCTCAATGACCAGGGATATAAGGTTATAAATATGGTTGGCGGGATGATGAATTGGACTGGTGAAATGAAATAAATATAGATAATCCGAACAGGCTTTGCGTGAATTCTTTATGAATTCACGTTTTTGATTTATAAAACTTTCTACAAAACAACAATAATGCGCTCAAATACAATAACATTATATTGTTAAACGATAAATATTTTGTTAAAATGATAACAAGAAATCACGGGGCTTTTAGGAGGAAAAAAATGATATTTTTTTTATTGCTTGGTATATTTTTATTAATGATTGTGGGTGTTAATCGAAAGAAACTAGTTAATTTTATAGGACCTAATAATCGTTTAGTTAAAAAACTATCAAACTATGATTGGTTCCAAAACCCATGGCTAAGCGGTATATTTTTATTTGTTTTAAACGGACTTTTGTTTGGTATGACTTTATTAATACTTTATGGACTGGGCTTCCTTACGATCCCTTACATTCATTTGTTGATTATGGTGGGAGCAGTTATTGTAAGTTTGGTTTCCTGGATTATTATTTTGAATGCATGGGATGGTAATAAAAAGGGGCGGATATTAAGAGGGTTTATCGGCAGCAGCTTTTACTTAATACTCACACTTGTTTTCACCTACATGATTGTTACACTTGAACCACAATTTCCGAGTGATGATACATTCATGGCGTTTATCGGACTTGCAATGGCCTTCATAGTATCGTTAGTAGCTTTCATAACCTGCTTTTTATTTACAGGTTTGTTTGAAAGAAAGGAAATTCACTAAAAACCTAGATTATAAGCTTAACATTCTAAAACTCTGTCAATACTAGTGATGGAGGTGGAGTTTATGGCGTTAAAAGTGAAGGTTTTTGATGAAGAACATGAAGAGGATTTAGAGCATAAGATGAATCGTTTTTTTGAAAAAGTGGATGAACAAGATATTATTGAAGTCAAATTTCAGGTCGGGGTTTCCTGTGATCAAGGGGATGACCAAATATTTTGTTTCTCAGCCATGATTGTATATAGAGCCTAACCCACAAATTGAAAGTGAGTTAGGCTTTATTTTAGTTTCGTATGGTGGTTGCTTGCTTTCCAGCATTTTCACCGGCTAATCGACCGGTGACAAGGGCGGATGTGATATTATAGCCGCCCGTATATCCATGAATATCAAGGATTTCTCCGCAGAAAAAGAGTCCCGTCATGAACTTTGATTCCATTTCCTTTGGATGAATTTCTTTTATTGAGACCCCGCCACCTGTTACAAATGCTTTTTCAATTGGCAGTGTCCCGTTAACTGTGAACTGAAATTGTTTGCAATCCTTAGCAAAGGCACGAATGCTGTCATGGGACAGATTTGCAATGGTTACCTGCGGGTCGATTTCATTTTTTTCTAATAAGAACAAAAGGTATCTTTCTGGTAAAACCCCTTTTAAGATATTTTTTAAAGCTTTCTTTGGTTCATCTTTTGCTTGTTTTAAAATTTGCTGAAAGATTTGCTCCTCGTTCATTGATGGAAGAGCATCGATACTCATGACGACACGGTCAATTTTAAACTTCTTCATCGTTTTTACAACAAATTGGCTGCAGCGTAAAACTGCTGGTCCTGAAATGCCAAAATGAGTGAACAGCATGTCCATTTGATGGGTGATTACTGTTTTACCCTTTGGATTTAGGACACTAACAGCAACATCCCGTAGTGCTAGCCCCTGTAAAGTCTTGTTTTTGATAAATTCCTCATCGGATGTAACGGGAACTTCAGTTGGAAATAGATCTGTGATCGTATGACCTGCTGCCTCAGCCCAAGCATAGCCGTCTCCGGTCGAACCTGTCTGTGGGACGGATTTACCACCGACTCCAACAACAATACATCTAGCCTCTATGTATTCGCCATTTTTCAAATGAACACCAGCAACATGTCCATCTTTATATTCAAGCCTAGACACTGGTGTATTTGTTTCAATATGTACATGTAACGACTCAAGTCGATTTAATAATGCATCAACAACAGACTGGGCCTTATTCGTCGTGGGAAACATCCTGCCATGATCTTCCTCTTTTAATTGAATCCCTAACTGTTCAAAAAACGCGATAATATCTTCATTATTGAATACAGAAAATGCACTAAATAAAAAGCGGCCATTCCCTGGAATATGCTTAATGATTTCATCGATTGGAAGCCTGTTAGTGACATTGCAGCGCCCTCCACCTGAAATGGCAAGCTTTCTTCCAAGCTTATTCCCTTTATCTAAAAGAAGCACCTTCGCGCCTTGCTCGCCGGCGGCTATCGCAGCCATTAAGCCCGAAGGTCCTCCTCCAATTACAATTACATCATACTGCAAATCAAACACTCCTTATCTCAGTCTAAAAACCGCTTTCGAACCTCTGGAGAAGGAAGCATGCAGCTTTCCTGCTTTCCAAACCATTTATAACGATTATGGGCAATTACATGATAAAATATATCACGAATGGGTGCCGGCACGATTGTGAAAATCACAAGTAGTCGAACAGGACCTTTGAGATTACGACAAACCCGAAGTGCAGCACTTGATTTTGTAAAATAACAATCGTCTTCAATTAATACGAAACTATTAATGTCCTCAGGAATACGATGTTTTTTCAATAATGCTTTTCCTGCTTCACTTTGAAGAGAGGCAAAATGGTATCGTTGTTTCAAATCTCTTTTCAGGATAAATTGCACACTGCTATTGCAAAAATTACAAATGCCATCAAACAAAATAATATGATTCATGGCTTTCCACACTCCTATTGTTTCCTTACCTACATCATATCATGGGAACAGTGCGTACAATAACGTTGAATTTCAAATCTAACAAGTCTAAACTATACATGATGCAGCAAAATACGCCAACAAGTCATGAAACTGACCAATAATTTTAGGTTAATAATTTTTATAAATATGATAAACTTGATTAGTTCGTCTTCAAAAATTAAGATTGGGGATTTTATATGTCAGATTCGAAATTACTGCGTGGGACGTTCGTCTTAACCCTAGCTACATATATTTCTCGAGTACTTGGAATGATTTATGTCTTTCCATTCGTTTATTTAGTTGGAGATATTGGTTCTGCCCTTTATTCTTATGGGTATGCACAATATACAATCTTCTTATTTATATCAACAGCGGGAATTCCGGCTGCTGTATCAAAATTTGTTTCGAAATATAATTCATTAGGCGATTATCATACCGGTATGAGGATGTATAGATCTGGGCTAATTGTAATGGGGCTTACCGGTCTAATAGGCTTTATCATCCTTAACTTAATTGCACCGATTCTTGCGCCAATTGTTCTTGGTGGAGAAGATGCAACGAATACCGTCGAAGATGTTACATATGTCATTCGAATGGTGAGTTTTGCATTACTTGTTGTTCCGATTATGAGTATTCAACGAGGCTTTTTCCAGGGGCACCAATCAATGGGGCCGACTGCTGTTTCACAGGTTGTTGAACAAATCGTACGTATCCTATTTGTTCTTTCTGCAACCTTTATTGTGATGAGGGTGATGGATGGCGAAAGGGTATTTGCAGTTGGTTTAGCCACTTTTGGTGCTTTTATTGGAGCCCTAGGTGGACTTGCTGTACTCCTTTGGTATTGGTTTAAGCGAAGACCATATTTAAATGAAATGCTCACAAAAAGTCGACCACAAACCGAAATGACAACAAAGGAAATGTTCAAGGAGCTATTTTCCTATGCAGGGCCATTTGTCCTTGTGGGGCTTTCGATTCCTCTTTATCAATACGTTGACCAACTAACCTTTAACCGGACAATGATTGGAAACGGAGTTGATAAGGATGTATCTGAGGGATTATTTTCATATGTAACGTTTATGGTTCCGAAATTAGTCATGATTCCTGTTTCCTTGGCAACTGCATTTAGTTTAACACTCGTTCCAACGATTACCAATTCTTTTACATCAAGGGATTTTAAACTACTTAATAGCCAAATTGATAAGACCTTTCAAATTTGTGTTCTGTTGGTTTTACCTGCAGTTGTTGGTTTGTCCGTCTTGGCTTACCCCACCTTTAATGCCTTATTTGAAATGAGTGAGGCGGGTGGCCGAATTTTAAGATGGTATGCACCCGTTGCGATCCTGTTCTCTTTTTATTCGATTTCTGCAGCTATTTTACAAGGGATTAATAAGCAAAAATTTGCGGTTGTCAGTTTGTTTATGGGACTCATCCTCAAAATCAGTTTCAATAGTCCGTTTATCACTTGGTTTGGAGAAATTGGTTCGGTTCTTTCAACAGCCTTGGGATACACAGTAGCAATTGCCTATTGCTTCTGGATGATTTCAAGACATGCAGGATATAGGTATTCATTGTTTGCAAGAAGAACACTATTAATGGCGATTTTTGCGACAATGATGGCATTGGTGATTTTGTTAATCGAATGGTTATTATCATATGTCGTTGGTTACGAGAATGGAAGAATGCAATCAATCCTTGTACTTTTAGCAGGGGTTGCTGTTGGTGCTGTTTCTTACCTGTATTTAGCATATCGTTCACGCTTACTGGAGGCCCTGCTTGGCAATCGATTTGCACTTTTATCAAAAAATAGGAAAAAGGCTGTGCAGTAAGTGACAGCCTTTTTTTAGATACTTACAGAACTTACGAACGAGAAAGCCCACTTCTTTATGGGTGGGATGATAGTGAGTTCGGTGTTGGGCACCCCATTGCGGGGTGTCGGAAGCTGAAATCTATCAGTTTCGCGTTCAATTTTTTTGTCTAATTGTTCATGATATAGTTGCGAACGCATGATCTATTTATTATAATGTGATTATGAAGAGTTATCAAAATATTATGATGCTGGCAAGTCTTCTTCAACATTCACTTCGTATGTTGGCATCGCTACCATAGATAAATCATCATTCTTTGGGGAATGTATTCAGTTAAAAGATTAAGCAATACTATGAAAACATTAGAAAGGGGTAGACCCGATGGCAAGGAAAGATATGAAACCTAGTTATGTACTTGAACTAGAAATGCGAACAACTGCCCGTGACCGCAAGGTTTTAGACAAGAAGATGCGTATCGGGAAGCATATCTACAATGCCTGCCTTGGGGAAGCTCAAAAACGATTGAGTGCTGTCATTGCGGATAAAACCTATCGAATGACCGTAAAGGAAAAACAAGCCAGTTCAGCTAAATACCACAATGCCAAAGCTAAGAAGGCGAATAAGCGGACAGCAGAAGAGAAAGAAATTATGCGTAAATTTAAACGACTCACCGATGAAATTCATACGATTGAACAAATCTATGGTTATTCAGAATATCAACTCCATGCTTTTGTAGCCCCCATCCAAGCAAAATTCGCCAAGAATATCGGCTCGCTTGAAGCACAAAAGCTCGCAACAAGGGCTTTCAATGCGGTTGAAAAAGTCCATTATCGCCAAGCAAATAAAGTAAACTTTAAACGTTGGTCGGATGATTTCTCAATCGAAAACAAATTAAATACGACCGGTTTGCGCTTTGAAGATGGGTATATCCTTTGGGGCGAGCAGACACTGGTTTCAAAGAAAAATCCTATTTCCCAGCCAAAAAAAGGAGCAATTAAAGTACCGCTTATTGTTAAACGGAACGACCGCTACGCACAGGTTGCCTTATGTGATCGAACTAAATATGTACGTGTGATCGTTAGGGAAATCCGTGGTGAGATTCGCTATTTTGCTCAACTCGTACAAGAAGGTTTTCCGCCAGATAAATCATGGAAGAAAAACCGTAAAATTTCAGGTGATGAAACAAAACGTGTCGGACTTGATATTGGAACAAGTACGTTCGCTATTTCTAGTGAGAAGACAGTTGAACTTCATGAATTAGCACCCGAATGCGTAGTAGATGGTAAGAAAATTCGCAGAATTGAGCGGGCGATGGACAGAAGCAAACGGGCAACCAATCCAGAGAACTACAACGAAGACAGGACAATTAAGCGTGGTGTGAAGTTAGAATGGCGCTTTTCGAAACGCTATCTTCGATTAAAGACAATCCGCAAAGACCTACATCGAAAGATCGTGGTGAAACGAAAACAATCGCATGAAATCCTCGCTAACCATGTTCTCTCGCTAGGTTCAGAGATTCGTGTAGAAACCATGCGCGTACAAGGCCTTCAAAAGCGAACCAAGAAGACAACTCGCAACAAAAAAAATGACAAAATCAACAAGAAAAAGCGCTACGGTAAGGTAATTGCCAACCGAGCGCCTGCCATGTTGATTGAGATAATTGACCGAAAATTAAACTATCAAGGAAGAAAGATTAAGAAAATCAACACTGCAGAAGTCAAAGCAAGCCAGTTCAATCATGTGACTGGCGAATACAATAAGAAGGATTTAAGTGAACGTTGGAATGAGTGTATTCTAGGTGAACGCATTCAACGTGATCTATATAGTGCTTTCCTAATCGGAAACACCGTCGATACCCTAGATGCCGTAGACGTGGACTTGTGCAACCGAGGGTGGCAGAACTTCGTCGCACTGCATCATCAAGAAGTTGCTAGAATTCAACAACACCGTAACAAGCAAATGCGTTGGTATGTCGCTTAATACAGACCAGTCGGAATGACAAAGTTGCCGACTTTAATAATGGAGTGGGTGTCGTAAGCGCACGAACGGTCTTTATTGGCTAATCGGAGTAGCACCGAACTATACGTTCTAGCCCCACGAACTTCTTTGGAAAAGCGCAATAGTGTAGGGATGGCAACCTCAATCGCAAGGTTGATCAGGTCGCCCTAAGAAGTGTGCTGTTGGTGGCAAGTTTCCACTAACCCAAAGAACCCCACGGCTTTAGCCGTGAGAGTTGTCAGATTCTAGTTTGTGTGAGGACGGTTATTCCCGGGAGTTAGAAGGTTCTCTTTGGGTTAGCCTTGGAAAGTACTGAAGCCTAAACGGCGCTCAATGCGGTCTACACGGCGGTCCAAACGATTAATTTGATTTTCTAGTCTTTGCATTTGGCGTTCAAGACGTTCAATACGGCGGTCTACATTTCCACCGCCTCCTCCAGGGAATCCCGGAATGCCAGGGAAGAAGCCCTGGGGTTGTTGACGATAATCATAATCATAATAATACATAGTGGTATCGCTCCTTATCTTTTTAAAAATTACATTAACAGTGTATGTAATACGGGCGTTTGTGCAATGAATAAAACGCCTATTGTAATAAAGATGGGTATTCGCACAAGTAAAGGAGGTTTTTTTCTTGCGAATTGATAAATTACTTGCCAATCGAGGCTTTGGAAGTCGAAAAGAGGTTAAAAGCTTATTGAAATCAGGATCCGTTCAAATTAATGGCATGCCGGTCAAAGATTCTGGTAAGCATGTAAAAGTCGAGTCAGATACAGTCACCGTTTATGGTGAAGTGATTGAATACAAGGAATTTATTTACTTAATGTTAAATAAACCCCAAGGGGTCATTTCCGCAACTGAGGATGATCTTCATGATACAGTCTTAGATTTGTTGGAAACGGATGATACGACCTACAATCCTTTTCCTGTGGGGCGATTGGACAAAGATACTGAAGGGTTGTTGCTCTTAACGAATGATGGGCAACTTGCACATCAATTGCTATCCCCGAAAAAACATGTTCCGAAAACGTATTTAGCCATCATAGAGGGTGAGGTAACTCTAGAGGATGTGGAAGCATTTCGAAACGGGGTTACCCTTGAAGATGGATATGAAACCATGCCAGCTGTTTTATCAATTATAAGCAGTGGCTTACGTTCCGAGATTGAAGTCATCATCGAGGAAGGAAAGTTCCATCAAGTAAAACGGATGTTTGAAGCTGTAGGAAAGCGTGTCGTCTATTTGAAAAGAATTAAAATGGGGCCATTGCCGCTAGATGAAACACTTGAGCTTGGTGAGTATCGCGAACTCACAGATGAAGAGGTTATGCTATTAAAAAGTTATAAAAAATAGTAACAAGGGCTGTCTAATGTGACAGCCCCTCTTTCATCAGAATCTAGTTTCTCCATATGTATCTGTATGAAAAGGCCCTCTAATGCGAAGTTGTTTGCTACCTTCTTCATGCGCCCCTAGTTTCGTACTACGATATTTTGACTTTCTTCTTTGTGATTGTCCATTTTCCTCGGCTAGGGCTGCGAACCAAATCATTATATGCTAACACATTCAAATCACGCTGAATGGTTCGTGATGTAATTCCAAATTCATCCACAAGCTCCTGTGTTGTTACAGTCCCATTTTCGTTAATAAACATGTAGACTGATTTGATACGAGTTAACATACGGTTTGTTGAAGGCTTCAAAAAACCACTCCTTATCATTTTTGTACATGATCAACATGCCTCAGTCGTACCTTAATTGATATCCAAAAATAACGATTTTCAACAGATTTTCTTATTTCAAGCAAACAATCTCCTATATATGTCCCATATCACCTCATTCCTTTACAGGTGCGTTTGCTATATATATATAGTGGTATCTGAATAGTATGACTATTTCTGCATAAATTATCAAAAAATTTTCATCTGTTTCTATTATTATCATAAATTATTTCTACTATTCTGTTTTTTACATTTTTATTACATTTTGGTAAAGCTTGTTCAAAGTTGAGAAACTTTTATCCGAAATACTCGTATGTAATGGTGGGGGGATTATTTATGGAACAGAGATTATTGGAAGTCACGATACAGAATTCAGGCTATGAAGAAAATAATAAGATTGTAGAGGATCTATCTTTTTCAATCAACCGTGGTGAAATCGTTGGGCTTATCGGGCCAAATGGTGCCGGGAAAAGTACAACAATCAAAACGATTCTCGGATTATTAGAAAATTCCAGTGGGAAAATTGATTTTATCAACAACCATACATATGCATATATTCCTGAAAGACCGATTTTTTATGATGAACTGACTTTATGGGAGCATCTCGATTTGGCGGCAGGAGTGATGGAGATTGAAGACGCTCACTTTAATGAAAGGGCAATGAGACTAGTTAAGCTCTTCCATATGGAAAAAGTGATTCATAAGCTTCCAAGTACATTTTCCAAAGGCATGCAGCAAAAGGTCATGCTCATTACAGCTTTTCTCATAAAACCCGATATTTATATTATTGATGAACCATTTGTCGGATTAGACCCGATGGCGATGCAGGATTTTTTAACGCTTATCGAATTGGAGAAACAGCGTGGTGCGGGAATCTTGATGAGTACACATGTCCTGGATACTGCTGAAAAGGTATGTGACCGGTTCCTATTAGTGGCAGGAGGAAGGCTGAAGGCTATGGGAAATCTTGACGACATCCGAACAAAAGCCAATCTACATGAAGGCTCGCTCCTCTTTTGTTTTAATAAAATCGTGCAGTATAAGACATCCAATGAATAAAAATCTATTTGCTACCCGTCTTCGTAAGGAAATAGTGTATCAGTGGGGAGTATTCCGTAGTGTTGTAGACTGGACGATTTTTCTATATTTATTCATTCCTGCTATCGCAATTGGTGGTTACCAGTATTATACATGGTGGTCTGAAATTCCAGGGTGGCTTAATCATTTCCCTTTTTTATTTATATTAATCTTACTTTATCTGTTTTGTTGGCAGGGCCGCATTCGGACATTTTTGGAGGAAGCGGACCAATTATTTTTATTACAAAAACGCCCAATTATTATAGCGTTAAAAAAATGGACAAGGAATCTATATGTGTCCGGATATAGTGTAGGAATACTGATTTTTGTTGTTATATTGGCACCCTTATTATTTAATCATTTCCATCTATCTTGGGTAGAACTCCTTATAATAACCTTTTATTTTATTAGCTTAAAGGCACTCATTCTTGGATGGAAACAGTACTTAGATGGTATTGATTCAACATGGAAAAAGGGCCTTTACACAATTTTACTTTTCGGTGCATTAGGAGCTTTCTCTCTAACACTTGTAATCTGGACACTTGATACGTCTGTTTTCATTTTATTGTTAATCAGTCTTTTTCAATGGTTCTTATTTTTATTGAATTCCTCTAGCAGGATAAACAGGCTTACCACATTTTCTAACGATGTTTATGTAGACAAACAAGAAAAACTTAAGTATATTAAATCGATTTTTCTCTTTTCGGAATACGTCGAAAAAGTACCAAGTCAAAGGAAGCGCAATCCGCTGTTCTTTCGAAAATCAAAACGAATTTATAAAAATCGCAACCGCCGGAAAAGCTTACAAGAATTATGTATAAAAGCATTTTTTAGGAACAGGACTTACGTATTGCAATGTATTCAAATCACAAGTACTACAACGGTGGCCATGCTTATCATTCCGCCAATTTGGATCAAATGTTTACTCTTTTTTGGCTTTATAATCATTCTAAGAATATGGGTAAAGATTGTATATAAACGGATTGTTTCGAACCATTTTATCATCAACGTAAGAAAAGATGATATTATTCGTGTTCAGGCGGAACACTATATTGTGAATTTCATTTCGCTTCCTGTACTATCAATTGTAGGATTAGTACTAATTTTGATCATATTGTAAGGAGAATTCAGATGGAACAGATCAATTGGCTAGAAGAAGTAGCAAAACGAAAAGATCAACTTATTAAGGATACCCAGGATTTTTTGAGAATAAAAAGTGTCCTTGATGAAGAAAATGGAACTCCAACTGCACCGTTTGGAGCTGGAATTGATGAGGCCTTGCATTATTTATTAGATAAAGGCAGTGAGGATGGCTTTACCTCTAAAAATCTTGATGGATATGCTGGACATCTTGAAATGGGCTCAGGAGATGAATTAATCGGGATTTTATGTCATATTGATGTAGTTCCTGAAGGGGATGGCTGGTCCAGTGATCCATATGGTGCTGAAATACGCGATGGAAAAATGATTGCAAGAGGTTCATTGGACGATAAAGGACCAACAATGGCAGCCTATTACGCGATGAAAATAATTAAGGAATTAAACCTTCCTTTATCTAAGCGTGTTCGAATGATTATTGGAACAGATGAAGAGAGTGATTGGCGTTGTGTTGACCATTATTTCAAACACGAAGAAATGCCGACAATGGGCTTTGCGCCTGATGCAGATTTTCCAATCATTTATGCTGAAAAAGGAATTGCAGATTTTGACCTTGTACAAAAATCTCAAGCTTCATCAAATGCTGGGCTTCGTTTAGAGTCATTCAGTTCGGGGCGTCGCTATAATATGGTTCCGGATTTTGCCGAGGCGAAGCTTGAAGGTAATGGCAATTTACTTGAAATGGTCAATGAATTTCAGGAGTTTTTAAACAAGAACTCATTAATGGGACGAGGCATTTGTGATGAGGACACCGTTATTTTTCAGTTAGAGGGTCTATCAGCGCACGGAATGGAGCCAGACCATGGAAAAAATGCTGGCCTGTATTTAGCATCCTTTTTACAAGGGTATTCTTTAGATGAAAAAGCAAAGCATTATTTAAATATCGTGAATCAGTATTTTGTAGGGGATTCCAGGGGAAGAGGTTTAGGTGTTGCCTATAGTGACGATATCACAGGAGACTTAACCATCAATGTTGGGAAGCTGTTGTACACTGCTTCTGAAGGTGGAAGACTTGGTTTAAACCTGCGTTATCCTGTAACGAATGATATGGATGGTACAAAGAAGAAGCTTGAGGCTGTATGTGAGAAAATGGGCTTCGAACTTGCAAATTACAGTAATTCTGCACCACACCATGTGGATAAGAATCACCCATTGATTCAAACACTAAAAAAAGTATATGAAGAACAGACAGGTGAAGACGCTATGTTAGTTTCAATAGGTGGAGGTACATATGCAAGATCCTTAGAAGCAGGCGTAGCCTTTGGACCATTGTTCCCAGGACGGCCTGATGTTGCCCACCAAAAGGATGAATATATTTTAGTGGATGACCTAGTGAAAGCAACCGCTATCTACGCTCAGGCAATATACGAATTGGCGAAATAAAAAATAGGAAGTTTGTGGCCCGCCGTCGATGGCGGGCTTTTATGATGCGAAATTTTCTAACGTCGATAAAACTCCCTCTGTTTCCCTTTATCCGTAAGTTTGCTAAAATAAAAAATAAATCATTTCAAAAAAAGGGGCTTTCAAATGGAGCATCAAACCCATTATTTTCTTGCACTGGCACTTCCGGCTGAGACAAAAGAATTATTATCGAAATGGCGGGAAATGCTTGAGCCACGGCTAGCGTTTAAGTCCTGGGTCCATCCCGAGGATTTACATATCACACTTGCCTTTTTGGGAGGGCAGGCATCCTTTAAACAGCTAACGGCAATCAAAAAAGAAATGCCCGAAATTGCTGAGAAACACGAAAACCTTACTCTTCAATTAAATGGATTAGGCATCTTTGGAAAATCAGATTCGCCACGTATTTTATGGGCGGGAGTAGAGGAAAGCGAGTTATTACGTGCACTGCAAAAAGATGTTTATCAAGCATGTACAGATTTGGGCTTTTCACTTGATAAGCGGACATTTACTCCACATATTACGATGGCGAGAAAATGGAATTCAGAAAATCCATTTAAGGAAATCGTACAACCCAAAGAGGACAAATCAAACTTTAAAGCGGAGCATTTCGTGCTTTATCAAACCCATATGAACCGAACGCCAAAATATCAGCCTCTATCTATTTTTTCATTGGGCTAAGAAGGGGAATTTCTGATGAGATATGTTAAGATTTGTATTCAAATCGCCATTTTATATCTGATCTTTTGGCTGGGGACGTTGATACAGGGGCTATTACACACGTCCATTCCCGGAAGTATTATTGGGATGATTTTGTTATTTGTATTGTTGCAAACAAAGGTAATTAAGGAAAAATGGCTAGAGTACGGAGCCCAATTTTTGCTCAGCATTCTAGCTCTTCTTTTTGTGCCGGCAACTGTCGGAATTATGGATTACTTATCCTTTTTTAATGGGAAAGGCATTATTACGGTAGCCCTTGTGTTAGTGAGCACATTTATTGTCATGCTTATTTCGGGTATAGTTGGTGAGAAAATAGCGACCAGGAAAAAGCAACACAAGGATATCGGGGAGGGCTATGGGGCATGAATATTGTTTTTACAATTGCTTCAATCGTCTTTACGATTGTTATATTCTTATTGATGACAAGGCTGTATAAACGAATAACTCACCCATTACTTGTGCCTATTGCGACGACTACATGTGTCATCCTTATTTTCTTACTCATTTTCTCCATACCATATGATACTTATATGTTGGGTGGAAAATGGATTGATGAACTTCTGGGCCCTGCTGTTGTGGCATTGGCCTACCCTTTATATCAAAATCGCAAATCGCTAAAAGAATTTTTCGTGCCAGTCATAATAGGTGTTCTTGTAGGTTCGACAACTGGGATTGCGACAGGGCTTTATTTTTCAAAAGTATTAGCAATAGATCCTGAAATCATGCTTTCGCTTGCTCCAAAATCGGTTACGACACCCGTTGCAATGGATATTGCGAGTGTAACAGGCGGGATTCCCTCGCTTGCAGCCGTATACGTCATGATTGCTGGAATTTCGGGTGCCATGTTTGGTCCATTACTCTTAAAAATGGTGAAGGTCGATCACTTTGTGGGAATTGGTTTAGGGTTTGGGACCGCTTCACATGGAATTGGTACATCAAGGGCATTGGAAATAGGGACAAACGAAGGAGCGATAAGCTCGATTGCGATGATCTTAAGTGCCGTATATACGTCGATTATGTTGCCAGCGTTGGTTTCTTTTTATCTATAGGAATATGTCTAGCTCCAGGAGCCATCGGCTCGAGGTCACAAGTCAATCGCTTCTGAAGGCGCTTGTCTTGTGCATGACTTGCACAGGAAGTGCTGACATCGACGTTCGCCACAGGACGTGGCGGTAGTTAGTCGATGTTCCTCAATCCGGGNTCCTTGCGCTTTTCTTAAGAGGTGTAATAAAGTTGGGACAATTAATCAAACTGCAGGATTATGTTTCTAGATACGAGGTTGATATGTTTCGGTATCCGGGACAATTTATCCGCCAAAAAAAGCAACAATGGGTTAAGACAAAGATAGAGAAGCAACAATTTCTTGATCAAATTTTTGAGTTTCAGATAAAGTGGGCAAGTTCTACGGTACGTGAAAAATCGTATGTCGATAAGGAATTTTACAATGATCCGGATTTAAAATACTTTCTTCAACGGTTCCCAGACACATACTTTGTCCTATATAGACCCATCTTCAAATTAAAAAAAGCACCTGTTGAAGTGGAAATCATTATCATTAGCCCCACAACAACCTGGCTGATCACCATCCTTGAAGGTGAAGAAAACAGTGTGTTTTTAGGTTCAAATGAACGGTTTTGGACTGAAAAAAGCGGGCGCCATGATAAAAAAGTGTTATCCCCGATGATTGAACTTGATCGCATGGATGGGATTGTCCGAACGATTTATTCACTGTATGGGATCGAGCTGCCCGTTCGAAAAGTGGTTTTGAATCGAACAGGTTATTTTGATTTTCCTCTTGTACCTTATGATGTAGAATTAGTGGAAAAGAGAAATTATGATGAGTGGTTTTCTTCATTACGAAATATGAGTTCTCCATTAAAACATATGCAATTAAAAGCAGGCAATGCTTTGCTGCAATACTGTCAGACTGTTTGTGTTCGTAGAATGGACTAGGGTGCTTAAGCATCCTTTTTTTCATGTCTAGTTCCAGACGCCAACGGCTCTCTGGTCTAAGCCAATCGCTTGGAAGGTTGGGCTCGTCTTATGCTTGTCGCCTCTGCCAGGACGGCAAGGATTCCAGCGTTAGGCACAGGACGTGCCTGCCTTTAGCTGGAATTGGGGCGTCTTGCACTTTTCTTTATATTGCCTTCTTGGTAATAATAAAATACTATTAAAGCATGAATGTCGTATTCTTTAGAGGATAAACTATGAAACTATTAATTTTTATTGTGAATCAAAAGGCCGGAAACGGAAAGGGATTAAAGGTTTGGAACAAGCTTAAGCAAGAGCTTGAACAAAAAGAAATCCACTATCGCTCATTCTTCACACAATACCCAAATCATGCAGGGGAATTGGCGCGCCAAATTGGTTCTATGTTTGAAGACAAGGTAGAGGCCGTAATCGCTGTTGGCGGGGATGGAACGATGAATGAGGTTGTCAATGGCATGGTGTATTACCCAAAGATTAAAGTGGGTTGTATCCCTGCAGGGTCTGGAAATGATTTTTCAAGAGGATTTAACGTTCCAAAGTCGCCATTAGATGCACTTTCCTTTATTTTACGGAACAAGGGAGGTAAGGGGAAATTATTTGACATCGGAAAATGTAAGGTTCGTGGCAAATCAACTAGTTCCTATTTTGTGAGTAGCTTAGGTACAGGCTTTGATGCAGCGGTTTCGAAGCTAACAAATGAATCGAAAATGAAAAAGTATTTAAATAAAATTCATTTGGGGTCGTTAGCGTATGCTGGCGCGCTTATTCGCCTTCTCTTTACCTATCGCCTTACGAATGTTTCGTTACATATAGATGGAAAAGACTATCACTATGTGAATGTTTGGTTCGTAACAGTATCAAATCAACCTTTTTATGGGGGAGGGATGAAGATTGCCCCAAAAGCAAAAGCAACAGATGGTTTCTTTGATATTACGGTCGTACATAATCTTTCAAGAATAAAGCTCTTATTCATCTTTGCAACTGTGTTTTTCGGAGCCCATACAAAATTTAAAGAAATTGCCCAACATAAAGGTGCAAAAATCAGGGTAGAATCTAAAGAGAAAATGTTAGTCCATGCAGATGGCGAATTAATTGGACAAATTCCTGTACAGGTGGAGGTCCAACATCGAAAACTCCCCGTTCTGGTAAAATAAGCCTAACCGGTATCATTTTCCAGTGTTCTTTTTCCTATTTTTCAGGACCAAAATGTTACTTTTTCTTGACTTTAATTGTAAATGAAGGCTAAAATTTAATAAGATAGCTATTGTTATATAGATCATCAATAGCTGTCATTTTTTTATGTCTAGCTTCAGGGGCCTGATCAAGGCATTTGTGCTTTTGTAATGTCTAGCTTCAGACGCCATCGGCTCGAGGTCACAAGCCAATCGCTTCGGAAGGCAAAAAGCGCCTTCTGTCAGCGCTTCTCTTGTGCTTGTCGCCGATTAGCAGGCGTCTTACGCTTTTCTGTCTTATTTATATTTTTTAGGAAATGTTGTGTTGAAATTGGAGATAAACTGGCTTACATACGTATTAGGCAACGAGTGGGATTTCTCCCCAGCGGGTGGTTCAACGGGTGACGCGTATTTTGCCCAATTAAATGATAAAAAGATATTTCTAAAAAAAAATTCATCCCCATTTCTCGCCGTCCTTTCCGCAGAGGGTATTGTCCCAAAGCTAATTTGGACGAAGCGTTTGGAAAATGGCGATGTTGTGACTGCACAACAATGGCTGAGCGGCAGGGAACTAAAGCCAGTTGACATGAATGGTGAAAATGTAGCAGGTTTACTTAAAAAAATTCACCAATCAAATGAACTTTTAGAAATGCTCAGACGTATAGGAAAGAAGCCTATAGAAGCTAGGGATGTGTTGCAAGATGTTGTCCGCAAATTACCTCCTGATTTACTGAATGTTGAAATTGTAAACAAAGCAATTAGGTTCTTAAAGCAGGAACAGGACAATGTCAAAACAAACCAAAGCGTTGTTTGCCATTCAGATGTCAATCATAATAATTGGTTATTATCAGATGATGAAGAGTTATACTTAATTGATTGGGATGGAGCAATGATTGCAGATCCTGCAGTCGATATTGGTATGCTTTTACATTGGTATATAAAAAAAGAAGACTGGCCAAAATGGATCAGTCTTTACGGAATGGAAGTAACGGATCATTTACTTCTTCGTATGAAATGGTATGTGGTTGCACAATCACTAAATCTGTTAGGTTGGTATCGGTTAAAAAATAAGGATAAAGAAGTTCTTCATTGGCAGCAATATTTAGAAAAGCTATTATGAGTATTGGTCAATATCGGATATCCACTGGCCAATTTGATTTTGATGCGATTCGATATGATTATCAAGCTGTTGGGTATATTGTCCTTGTTGACTATAAGAATAGACATCGGTTAAAACCTGTTTTACACTTTGGTCAATATTCGGATTGGCAATAAGCGATTGAATTAATCTGCCTAATTGCTCGCATTCAGAAACAGTACCGCAGCAATCCATTTGATGATTGGATAAGATATCCTTTAACATATCCATTTGGTGTGTATGATTTAGAGGCATTAAGAACACTTCCTTTTTGATGTTGTCTATATACTACATTTCCATGAATCACCCTTTTTTATACGATGTATAACTGGAAACTCACCAATTGGTGGGTTTCTTTTTGGGTATAATTAATCCTTGCACGAATAGGAAGGACATGTTATTCTTTTGTGCGATACAAATTAAATGAGGTGGCAATCATGCGTTTGCGCAATAAACCGTGGGCGAAGGATAAATTAGCGTCGTACCCACATTACGTAATCGAAAATCCAGTTGAACATAAAGGGAACTGGAATCATATTTTTGGAAATGATAATCCGATTCATATAGAAGTAGGAACTGGAAAAGGCAGATTTGTTACAGAAATGGCAAAAGCTCATCCTGATATCAACTATATTGGGATTGAAGTATATGAAAGTGTAATCGTCGCTGCTTTAGACCGTGTTATTGAGGCAGAAATTCCGAATCTCAAATTATTAAATCAAAATGCAGTAAACCTTAGGGACTATTTTGAAAAAGGTGAAATAGACCGCGTTTATCTTAATTTTAGTGATCCTTGGCCAAAGACGCGTCATGAAAAACGTCGCTTGACCTACAAAACATTTTTAAAAATGTATGAGGACATTTTAGGTGACGAGGGTGAAATCCATTTTAAGACCGATAATCGAGGGTTATTTGAATTTTCGCTGCAAAGTTTTTCGGAATACGGTCTCCTTTTAACATTTGTAAGTCTTGACTTGCATAAATCTGATTTTGAAGGAAATATCATGACGGAGTATGAAGAAAAATTCTCCGAGATGGGGCATCCTATTTATCGATCCGAAGTTCGATATCAAAATAAGTAATCCGAACCTTTCCCATAGACCAACTGGTTTATGGGTTTTTTTGTTTTATAAATTTTCTTGAAATGATAAAATGAAGGCATCATGATTTAGAGGGGGAGGGAAAGAATGGAGCAACTTACAATTGGTGATATTACACTTACATGGCTGAATGGCGGAGTAACAAATTTAGATGGAGGGGCTATGTTTGGTGTTGTCCCGAAACCATTATGGTCAAAAAAATATCCACATAATGAAAAAAATCAAATAGAGTGTCCTACAGATCCAATTCTTGTCAAAGCAGGCAAGAAAAATATTTTAATCGAATCCGGAATTGGCAATGAGAAGCTAACTGATAAACTAAAACGCAATTTTGGGGTTGTTGAGGAATCTTCGATAGACCGTTCATTGGCAGAACTAGGACTTTCAACGCACGATATCGATATTGTCCTGATGACCCATCTTCACTTTGATCATGCATGTGGTCTTACAAAATGGGAGAATGGAAAATTGGTTCCAACCTTTGAGAACGCGACCATTTATGTGTCTGATGTGGAATGGGAAGAAATGCGTAATCCTAATATCCGTTCGAAATCGACATACTGGAAGGATAATTGGGAAGCAGTTGAAAATCAAGTAAAGACGTTCAGGGAAAAGCTTGATGTTGTCGAAGGAATTACGATGATACATACAGGCGGGCATAGTGATGGTCATTCCATCATCGTAGTTGAAAGCCAAAATGAACGGGCGATTCATATGGCTGATATTATGCCAACTCATGCCCATCAAAATGTGCTATGGGTAATGGCGTATGATGACTATCCAATGAAATCAATTGAACAAAAACAAAAATGGATGGGTGAAGGTCTCGAAAAAGAAGCGTGGTATACGTTCTATCATGATGCTTATTATCGAGCAATTAAATGGAATCAAGCAGGAGAAATAATTGATTCCTTAAAAAAGAATCCGTGAATAGAAAAGCGCAAGGCGCCCGGATTGAGGAACATCGACTAACTACCGCCACGTCCTGTGGCGAACGTCGATGTCAGCACTTCCTGTGCAAGTAAGCACAAGAAAAGCGCTGACAGAAGGCGCTGTTTGCCTTCCGAAGTGATTGGCTTGTGACCTCGAGCCGATGGCGCCTGGAGCTAGACATAGACATGCCTTATAATGGGGTTACCTCCAAAATAGATCCTGTTTTTGCATCCATAACGAATTCATATTGGTGGCTTACTTGATTTTTTTTGCGTGAAATGCCGCCTTTGTATACTTGATACTGGATTCCCGACTTTGAGTAGTCCTCTGGATTCATTTGAATCCAGGACCCATCAATGGGGCCATTTTTTTTGAATGCGTCTTTTGCTAATTTTAAAGCCTTGTCACCGGGAATCGTTGTATCACTTAGTGCTTCTTTTAACAGAAGAGCACTTGCAAAACCGACACCAAAACCAAGTAAAAACTTATTCCAGCTCATCTAATCCCTCCTAAACGAACTAATTCATACTACAAGTATAACTAGATTTTCTGAAAATCGCTATTTTCGCTATGGTAACAAAAAAACAATTTCGATATACTAAATAATGTACATAATAGAATCAAACATAAAAACGGGACGTTTTTAACTCGGAAGGAGAATGACATTGAAACAGGATACACTAGAGCTATTTAAAACATTAACTGAGCTTCCAGGAGCTTCAGGAAACGAACACCAGGTAAGAAAGTTTATGCGCTCTGAGCTTGAAAAATACTCAGATGAGGTTGTACAAGATGGATTAGGTAGTATTTTTGGTGTACGTCGCAGTGATACGAGTGGCCCAACTGTCATGGTTGCCGGCCATATGGATGAAGTTGGATTCTTAATAACTTCGATCACAGATAATGGAATGCTTCGTTTCCAGACACTTGGCGGCTGGTGGAGTCAGGTGCTTCTAGCACAACGAGTTCAAATTATTACAGATAATGGACCTGTTATCGGAGTAATCGGATCAATTCCGCCACATCTTTTAGAAGAGAGCCAACGCAATAAACCAATGGATATTAAAAATATGTTAATTGATATTGGCGCCGATGACCGTGAGGATGCGATCCGTATCGGAATTAAGCCTGGCCAACAAGTTGTACCGATTTGTCCATTTACACCAATGGCAAATGAAAAGAAAATCTTAGCTAAAGCATGGGATAACCGCTATGGCTGTGGTCTTTCTATCGAGTTACTTAAGGAATTACAAGGCACCCCACTACCGAATATTCTTTATTCTGGAGCAACTGTACAGGAAGAAGTTGGTTTAAGAGGGGCGCGAACTTCTGCTGCAATGATTAAACCGGATATTTTCTATGCACTTGATGCAAGCCCAGCTAACGATATGTCTGGTGATAAAAATGCATTTGGAAAGCTTGGACACGGTGCATTACTTCGTATTTTTGACCGCACGATGGTTACACATCGTGGCATGCGTGAATTTATTTTAGATACAGCAGAAACAAAAAACATCAAGTATCAATATTTTGTGTCTCAAGGTGGAACAGATGCGGGGCAAGTTCACCTTTCAAATGAAGGGGTTCCATCAGCAGTTATTGGGATTTGTTCTCGTTATATCCATACACATGCTTCAATTATTCATGTTGACGATTATGCAGCTGCAAAAGAATTACTTGTCACTCTTGTAAAGTCATCAGACCGTACAACCGTAGATTCCATTCGTCAAAATGGGTAAGATAACGTGCTCGGCATTTGCCGAGCATTCGTTTTGCAAATTTTTAAATTTGAGGTGGTTAAGCATGTTAAAAATCGCAATTGGTACGAAAAATCCTGCAAAAGTAGATGCAATTATAAATGGATTTGATGGCGTTGAAGCAAATTTTTTGCCTTCATCCGTATCCTCAGGTGTATCTGCTCAGCCTTTTTCAGATGAGGAAACAATTCGAGGTGCAATTAATCGTGCTAAAGCTGCGCTCGAGCATGTTGGTGCTGACCTCGGGATTGGTCTTGAGGGTGGCGTTGTTGAAACTGAGTTTGGCATGTTTTTATGTAATTGGGGTGCGATTGTTGACAAGAACAATGAACCAATCATTGCAGGTGGAGCGAGAATCCTTCTTCCTGATGAAATTGCCGGCGAATTAAGAAAAGGTATCGAGCTTGGGGACGTTATGGAGCAATTCACAAAGCAAAAAGACATACGTAGCAATGAAGGTGCAATCGGCATCTTTACTAATCATTATGTTAACCGGAAAGACATGTTTACCCATGTTGTAAAACTCCTAGTCGGTCAATATACATACAAGAAAAACGCATGAAAATTCCCAGATTTAAAATGGTACTTATTACATATTGCTTAAAATTAGAAGTTTAGTCTTGCAACCAAGAAATTAATAGGTTTATTATAGAAAATAGAGATAAAACTACCTTTTTAGGGGTGAGAGAATATGAAACGTGGGAAGGTCCTTTTTCTAACCTTACTGTTACTAGTAGGACTTTTGTCAGGTTGTGCATCAGTTGAAGATGTATCTAAGGAAACGGTTACATCTGTTGAAACGGTGTTTAACGCCAAACCTGAAAAAACAAATAGTGAAAATGGAGAAATATCCTTTTATTTACCATCTTCTATGAAAATAGAAAAGAAGGATGAAAATAACATTATCCTTCAAAAAGGAAATCAAACCTTTATTTTATTTGTGAATCCAAATGAAGAACAGACCAGTGATGTCATGTATAAGGCAATCGATGAGAAGGAGTTTGCAGTCGACCAATCCTATACAGATAAAGAACGATTTGGATATGTAAAAGCATTTGAAATTGAGGACAAGCAATACCTTGTATCTGTTGGTATTGGCGGTATAAAAATGACAACAGAAGTGAAGCTTGGCGAGATGTCGGAAAGTGCTTCAGAAATGATGAAAATCGTTTCATCCGTTCAGTATTAAATTTAAGCTAAGGTCAAAGTCAAAGCCCCGCTATTTGCTAGGGGCTTTTAATTGTTTTTGGTAAAAGAATATACGATAATAAGTGCATACGGAATTTGGAGGTTATGAACATGAAGAAACTTGAACATATAGATCAATATCAAGAGATTATCCGAAACGGAAAGAACATTCTAATGTTTTCAGCGGATTGGTGTCCAGATTGCCGTTTCATCGATCCAATCTTACCTGAAATTGAAAGCTCCTACGCTGACTATACATTTTACTATGTGGACCGTGATGAATTTATCGATTTATGTGCGACTTTAAATGTTTTTGGGATTCCTAGCTTTGTGGCATATAAGGATGGAAAAGAAACGGGTCGCTTTGTAAGTAAAGACCGTAAAACGAAGGAAGAGATTGAACAATTCATTAATGGTCTCTCTTAATAGGAAAAGCGCAGGGCGCCCGCCTATCGGTGATAAGCATAAGACGAGCGCTGACAGAAGGTGCCTTTTACCTTCCGAAGTGATTGGCTTATGACTCGAGCCGATGGCGCCTGGAGCTGGACATTAAAACTATATGAAAAATTTATACTTTCTTATCTTAACAAAGAAAAGAGAGGGGATAGAAACTATGAATTCAAAAAATAGCAGGAAAATGGACTCAAACAAATTAAAGAAAATCATTCAAGATAAACTTTCAAAGCATAACTGGCATTTTTCCTTTGATCGTGAAAAGGATACATTACGTATCGAGGACAAGGAAACGAAAAAAGGAACAACTGTAACACTTCCGGGGATTGTTGCGAAATATATGGAAGAGGGTCCTGCAAGTCTCGATGAAGTCATTTATTATATCGAAGAATCCTTAACGGTTATGAATCGTGAACCGGAACTTGATGGAAAAGAAAAAAATATTTTTCCTGTTATTCGTTCAACCTCGTTCCCAACTCAATCAAATGATGGCGAAGACCTGGTATACGATGACCATACAGCAGAAACAAGAATTTATTATGCGCTCGATTTAGGAACCACTTACCGTTTGATTGACCAGAGGTTGCTTGAAAGAGAGCATTGGAAATTTGAACGGATTCGCGAAATTGCAAGGTTCAACCTTCGTTCACTGGATGTTTCGTATAAAACCGATGAAGTTGCAGGTAATACCTTTTATTTTATCAATAAAAATGACGGTTATGATGCTAGTCGTATTTTGAATGATGCATTTCTACAAAAAATGAGCCAGCAAATGAAAGGAACAATGGCTGTGGCTGTTCCGCATCAGGATGTCCTGATTATCGTCGATATACAAAATGAAACAGGATATGACATTCTTGCACAAATGACAATGAGCTTTTTTGCAAGTGGACGTGTGCCCATTACGGCACTATCATTCCTATATGAAGATGGTGAACTTGAACCTATTTTTATCCTCGGAAAAAATCGACCAAGAAATTAAATATACCCAAAAGTCGCTAGGAAAACTAGCGGCTTTTTTGTTACAATAGGAAATAGAATTAACTTTATTCAGCAGAAGGCTCACACTTCTGCCGAATAAAGTTAAAGCCTCCGGCGGATGCCACGATTTTTCAAAGGAAGTTTTTCGAGGCAAGCTCGAAAAAAATCGGGCGCAAATACGCCGAGGCGTATTTGATTATGGAAGAGTGATAGTTGTGAATTGGATAAAAAAATTACTGCATTTTTTACAGACGGACGATGATGATCCAATTGAAATAAAAACGACTCAAATCCGACAAAACAAACATATTGAGGCGAGAGTTACATATGAATACCCAAAAGGGAAATTTCGATTTCCGATCATTCCAGATCAAGAAATCGGAAAAACAGAAAAGGTACAACCAAGAAGAACTCAGCAACCAAGAACGACACAGCCAACAAAGAGTTCAAATCCTAAACCCGCTGTTAAGTTACAAGAGAAACAACCTTTTCGCCCGACTGAAACGCCTTCCCCAGTATATGGTCTAGGTAAGCCGCAGCCTCATGAAATTATTGAGTTTGAACTTCCTTCAACACCTATCACGGATACAGAATCAATTGCTAGGGCATGGAAAGAAGCACAAGATGAGGTTGCCCCTACTATTCTAGTAACTGAGCAAGTCGAACCGACATCACATGTTGTTTCAGATGAAATAAAACAGGAAAAGGTTGAAGGCATTGCGAATCAGTTAATCAGGGAAGAAGAATTAGTTAAGGAAGAACCAATTCAACCTGCTGTCGAAATGGATCCTGTAGAAGTCAGTGTTGAGCCTGAAACGGAAGTAAATGAAGAATCTGTTGAGGCGGCTGTTCCACAGGTAGAACAGATACAGAAATCAGAACAGACAAGTACGGAGCGAAGAAGGTCCAATATTCCTTTTAATGTTTTAATGTTTAAAAAGGATAAACAAAAATTGTCACAAAATGAAACAAGACAAGTAAGTCAGCCGGCTCCTAAATTACCGCTTGAATCTGAAAGAAAACAGGAACAACCGATAGTACAGGAGACACCTAAACAACCGAAGCAGCAAGAATTAGACATGCATCTGGAAGCCGGGGAAGAACTCACTGGATATTCGTTTCCTGATCTTACTTATTTAAATGCACCACCCGCCCAGCTGCACGATGACAGTCAATGGCTTCTAGAACAGCGAAATACCCTTGATCTAACTCTACGAAATTTCAAAGTTCATGCAAAAGTCGTGAATGTAACACAGGGGCCGGCTGTTACTAGATTTGAAGTACATCCTGAACCTGGCGTGAAAGTAAATAAAATTACAAATCTATCAGATGATATAAAATTAAGCTTGGCTGCTAAGGATATTCGTATTGAAGCGCCAATTCCAGGAAAAAATACAATTGGAATTGAAGTGCCAAATAAAAAAAGCAAACCTGTACTTTTAAAGGAAATTATCCAAAGTTCAGAATTTATAACGAATAAATCACCATTAACCGTAGCGATGGGCCTTGATATTTCGGGTAAGCCGATTGTTACAGATTTGCAAAAGATGCCACATGGTTTAATCGCCGGTGCGACTGGCTCTGGTAAGAGTGTATGTATAAATGCAATGCTTGTTAGCTTACTTTATAAGGCTTCTCCAGATGAAGTAAAGCTGCTCCTGATTGATCCAAAAATGGTGGAGCTAGCACCATATAATCATATCCCTCATCTTGTAAGTCCTGTCATTACCGATGCAAAGGCCGCAACGGCTGCCCTTAAGTGGTCTGTTGAGGAAATGGAAAGAAGATATGAATTATTTGCCCATACGGGTGTTCGTGACATTGGCAGATACAATGAAATGGTGAAAAAGCATGATGAAAAAAGTGGAAAGCTTCCTTATCTCGTCATTATCATCGATGAACTTGCTGATTTAATGATGGTGGCACCGGGGGAAGTGGAAGATTCAATCTGTCGAATTGCTCAGAAAGCAAGAGCGTGCGGAATCCATTTAATTCTTGCAACGCAACGACCATCGGTTGATGTCATCACAGGATTAATCAAAGCAAATATTCCAACTCGTATCGCATTTTCAGTGTCATCACAGGTTGATTCGAGAACAATCATTGATTCAAGCGGGGCAGAAAAGCTACTTGGCAGAGGGGATATGCTCTTCCTTGAGAATGGCTCATCGAAGCCATTCCGTGTCCAAGGGAATTTTGTTTCTGATGATGAAATTGAAGCCGTTGTTGATTTTGTAAAAGCCGAAATGAAACCAAGCTATATGTTCGAGCAAGACGACCTTTTAAAGAAGGCTTCCATTTCAAATGATGAGGATGAGTTATTTTTGGAAGCATGTGAGTTTGTTTTAGAACATGGAGGGGCATCTACTTCAAGTGTACAACGACGTTTTAGAATTGGCTATAATCGTGCAGCTCGTCTTATCGATATGATGGAGGAACAGGGAATTATCTCTGAATCGCGTGGCAGTAAACCACGTGAAGTTTTAATAACGGAAGAGGAATTAGTAGAACTTACATTTATTCAGCAGAACTAAAACCTCTGCTGAATAAATGTAAAGCCTCCGGCGGATGCCACAGATTTTAAAAGGAAACTTTCGAGCACGCTCGAAAAAATCTGGGCGCAAATACGCCAAGGCGCATTTGATAAAGGGCTGATCATTTTTTGTTATCAGCCTTTTTGTTTTTGATTAAAAAGACCTAGACATCCAGATGAGCTTCACAAAAATCAGTGCAGCAAAAGGTTAATTCTAAGGTCCTCCGTTCATAATAAGGGTAACTTATCCCAATACCATTACTTTCTTAATGGGACATACTACACAATTTCGACGGATTTCTAGTCATTTTTTCGTAATGGTCTTCACCATTGATTAGTGCTATAATGAAAAAATGTGAGATGATTGTATATATACATAAAAATTCATTAGCACCAATCTCAGAAATCATGGGTACAATTATCAAAACTAGATGAATTTCATATACTGTCTTACAGATAGACATTGTTGGAGGTTCTTTATATGACAGTTTACCACTTCGTTGGAATCAAAGGTACTGGCATGAGTTCATTGGCACAGATACTTCATGATATGAATTATGAAGTCCAAGGGTCTGACCATGAAAAATTTTATTTCACACAAAAGCCTTTAGAGGAACGAGGAATAAAAATTTTGCCCTTTGATAAGGACAATATTCATGAAGGTCTGACGGTTATTGCCGGTAATGCCTATCCTGATACTCATGAAGAAATAGCAAAAGCGAATGAAATGGAGCTACCTGTTATTCGATATCACCGTTTCCTAGGTGAATTTATGCAAAAGTATACGAGCGTTGCTGTAACGGGCTCCCATGGAAAAACATCGACGACGGGTTTACTCGCACATGTCTTGCAAGGGGCAGAGCCTACTTCTTATTTAATCGGTGATGGAAGTGGGATGGGATCTGATAATAATAAAAACTTTGTGTTTGAAGCGTGTGAATACAGACGACATTTCTTAAGCTATCACCCTGATTATTGCGTTATGACAAATATTGATTTTGATCATCCAGATTATTTTGCAAACGTTGAAGATGTATTTAATGCCTTTCAAGAAATGGCGCTTCAGGTGAAAAAAGGGATTATTGCTTGTGGGGATGACGAATATCTTCAAAGCATCCAGGCAAAGGTTCCTGTTGTTTTTTATGGTTTTGGTGAAGAAAATGATTTCCAGGCACGTAATATTAACAAAAGTACAGAAGGCACGACCTTCGATGTGTTTGTTCGTAATACCTTTTTTGCTACATTTTCAATTCATGGATACGGAAACCATAATGTATTGAATGCTTTAGGTGTGATTACACTTTGCCAATATGAAAATATTGATGTGTCCATTATTCAAGACCGTTTATTGAGCTTCCAGGGTGTGAAGCGGAGATTCTCTGAGAAGCAGGTTGGAAACCAAATCTTAATTGATGATTATGCCCATCACCCAACAGAAATCAATGCAACCATTGAGGCAGCAAGGCAAAAATACCCTGAACGTGAAATAGTGGCGATTTTCCAACCCCATACATTTACACGAACACAGACATTTTTAGATGACTTTGCTGCGAGCTTGGAAAAGGCGGATCAAGTCTATCTTTGTGATATTTTTGGCTCAGCACGTGAAAATAGAGGGGAACTTTCCATCGCAGACCTGCAAGGTAAAATCCCTGGAGCTGAATTGATTAAAGAGGACAATACTTCTATACTTAAACAACATGAGAACGGTGTGTTGATTTTTATGGGAGCAGGCGATATTCAAAAATTTCAAGATGCATACGAAAAAGCACTTGTCTGATACGACAAAAAAAAGACCTTTGCGAATGGAATCGCAAAGGTCTTTTTTTCATTGTCCAGCTCCAGCGCCTAGCCCCTCTTTGGTCTAGCCAATCCGTCAAGAAGGATAAAGTGCATCCATCTCGCCGGCTTTTCATATGCTTGTCGGACTTGCACAGGACGTGCTGACATCGACGTTTGCCACAGGACGTGGCAGTAGTTAGTCGATGTTCCTCCTTCAAGGCGCTTGCGCATTTCTGTATTATTTAAGGTTTTCTGGATTTAATGGTTCGAGTTCAGGGATAACGAAACGACCATCTTTACGGATCAGGACATCATCAAAATAGATTTCTCCACCGCCATATTCAGGACGCTGGATATTAACCATATCCCAGTGGATATTTGAGTTATTTCCGTTATAGGCATCCTCATAAGCTTGTCCAGGTGTAAAATGGAAACTACCATCGATTTTTTCATCAAATAGAATGTCTTGCATTGGATGTTGGATATATGGATTTACTCCAATTGCAAACTCACCGATATAACGTGCCCCTTCATCAGTATCAAGAATCTTATTTATACGCTCTATATCATTCGATGTCGCCTCAACAATTTTTCCATCTTTGAAAGTAAGTGACACATTTTCAAACGTAAAACCTTGATAGGGTGATGGTGTATTATAGGTAAGGGTACCATTGATGGAATCACGAACAGGTGCAGTATATACCTCACCATCTGGAATATTCATTTCACCCGCACATTTGATTGCTTTGATACCTTTAATCGAGAAGGTAAGGTCAGTACCTGGACCAGTTAGCCGAACCTTATCTGTCTTGTCCATAAGTTGAACAAGGGCATCCATTGCATTGCTCATTTTCCCGTAGTCTAGATTACACACATTAAAATAAAATTCTTCAAACGCTTCTGTGCTCATTTTAGCAAGCTGTGCCATTGAGGAATTTGGATAACGAAGAACCACCCATTTTGTCTTGGGAACACGAATTTCACGATGCACTTTTTTACCGACTGTATTTCCTTCAATCTTCATTTTATCATCTGGTATATCCGCAAATTCATTGATGTTATCGCCAGAACGTAAGCCGATATATGCATCCATCTTACTCATAACTTTCGCTTCGAAATCCGCTTTCATTTCAAATTGCTTTTCCTGTGCTCCCAGTAATAGGGCACGGTCAACTTGATGGTCCTTTAATGATACAAATGGGTACCCGCCTGCCTTATATGCTTCATTAATTAATGCAATCACGAGTTCACGTTGTAAACCAAAGTTTTCAATGAGTACTTTTTCACCTTCCCCGAGGCGTATAGAATAATTAATTAAATTTCGCGCGAGTGTTTCAATACGTGGATCTTTCATGAATTTTTGCCTCCAAATCCTATTTGATTATGTACCATCTTATTGTAACCCAATAAGATAATTTTGTTTACTAAATAAATAGAAGCGAAAATCTGTGAAGGAATTCAATAGAAAATGTCGAAAGTTAAATAATAGAGGTATATGATTAATATTGGTAAAATCGGGTAAGAAAGATATAGGGAGGTGCATCAGGATGATTCTTATCGTTTACATAAGTGTTGCAGTCATTGCAGTGGCATTTTTAATTTTAGTTATTTATCTCTCAAGAACGCTTCGTTCACTTCAAATAACTTTGGACAATGTGGCGGGAACCTTATCAGGGTTGGAAAAACAGATGGATGGTGTCACGAGTGAAACGACGGCACTGTTGCATAAAACAAATCAGCTTGCAGAAGATATTCAGCAGAAGTCAGAAAGTCTTAATTCAGTAGTTGACGCTGTTAAGGATGTCGGAACTTCGTTGCAACGCTTCAACAAATCAGTTGGAAACGTAACCGAAGAGGTTGCCGTACAATTGGAAAAAAACAAAACCAAAATCTCACAGGTCGTTCAAGTAGGAAATGCTGTAATAGAGATTTGGGATAAATGGAAAGATAAGAAACAAAAGCAAGACAACCCATAACTTTATTCAGCAAAAAACCTACTTTTTAAGTGGTGAATTGATGCATTTACAATATATAATTTAGTGTTCGGTTCAAACTTTGTCTGAATAAAGTTAAGCCTCCGGCGGATGCCACGATTTTTCAGAGGAAGCTTTTCGAGCAAGCTCGAAAAAAATCGGGCGCAAATACGCCAAGGCGCATTTGATTAAGATTAAGAAAGGGGATTACAATGGGAAAAAATAATAGCGGTTCAAACTTTATTCTTGGAACCATTGTTGGTGCAGCGGTTGGTGCTGCAACAGCGTTATTTTTAACACCAAAAACAGGACAAGAACTACGCAGTCAGCTTAATGAGCAAGCATCTGTTGTAAAGGAAAAAACAAATACACTATCAAAAACAATTTCAGAGCAGTCCAATCAAATTTTAACTAAAGTAAAAGACTTTAAAGCACCCGCTGGGCAAAATGAGCCTGAGGAAGGGCTAGAAAGTCAGGAACCCGAAGCAGTGAAAGAAGAAACAAATCAAGAACATGCGGAAAATGAACAGTTGTTCCAAGAAAAGCTTGCAGAAGCACAGCAAGCGTTAACAGAGGTTGAAAAAAATACACAAACAACGTAATAGGAGAGATAAAAACATGGGGAAAACAAAGATTGAAACAATCGAGGAATTTAGCCATGTCCTTGAAAAAGAAAATAAATTTATTTTAATTAAGCACAGTCTAACATGTCCAATCAGTAAAGCTGCATTTGATGAGTATGAGCAATTTACAGCAGAACATGAGACTGTACCAACTTATTATCTTTATGTACAAGGAGCAAAAGAACTTTCCAACCACATCACGGAACACTTTGACATTAAACATGAATCACCACAGGCACTTCTTTTTGAGGATGGCAAGGTTAAATGGAATGCCTCACATAGAAGTATTACAAAAGAATCTCTAGTCGCTGCAGGGGAATAAGAATAGTGCAAGGCGCCCGCTTTGCTTGTCGCCGATGGCGCCTAGAACTAGACATCGAAAAAATGAGTCCATGGTTGTGTAAGCCATGGATTTTCCTACGTTTTTATATTAATTTTCTGGCCAACTGATGTCTACATGATCACCAGGGGATAGAATGTCATAAAATGTGCATTCTTCACCATTTTTTAAGAGCATAAACCTTCCTGCCGAAACTAAAGGCAATTGGATATCAACAAAGCGAAATAAATCCTGGAAAATAAATGGTTCCACTTCTTTTGTTGTCATTTGAAGTTTATCACCATGGTTAAGAAGATCATCTTCATGGAGAATCTCCCCATTTCGATAAAATTCATGAAGTGGTCTACTAAGGGATATCATTTTCTCCTCAAAGAATACTTGAATGGAATAGTCCATTTGAATTTTTTGTGTTTCTGCAAAAAGCATTAATGTTGGGGCTGTCCACGGCTTCAATTCAAACGAATCCTGATCCATAACAGGGGAAAGTATGGAAACCTTAGCTCCATTCCTCATTAATTTGCTTGAAAATTGTTCTAGCTTGATGTTTTGTTCGTTTAAAGAAATCGTAAATTCATTTAACCATTCATTCCGGAATGGATAAGTGCTTGTTCGGATCATTTCTTCGATTGTTTCCGGAAAATAAAATGAAATCTCATCATGGTCATGTACAAAGCTTTCTGGACTAGTAAGTTGATGATTTTGCTTAATAGTAGCTGTAATAACCATTTCTTCGCCATTCATGTAGATCCTTTTTTGAGGGAATTCGTCTATTAGGTCTTTAATCATCACAGTTGCTTTTGTACCGTCTTTACCTTTGCTAACTGTGATATCGTCACCAGTTAAAACTTCATCCTCAAATGAACACGGCTTACCGTTTTTTAGAAGGACTGGTGATTCCCCGTGGCCACCGGGAATTGTGATGGACTGTTGGTTTACCTTCACTATCATCGCCAGTCCGGGTTTTCCATAAAGCTTATGCAGCTTTATTCCAGATGCTAGCATGCTATCTCCAACAGTAAGACGTTTCATTTCAAAAAGTCTCACTGGTTTTTGATTGACTGTCACATTAACATAGTGAACAGGTGTTTGACCCGATGCAACAGCTATACCAATTGGTGTTACGAGTTCAGGTCCTTTTTGGATACCCTCAGTCATTTCCACCTGATTAATGGCATCAATACCGCGAATAGCAACACGATTTTCAGGTAAACCTAGGGAATATGCAAGCCGTTTTGAAAGTTCCGGAGTTAAGCTGCCTCCACCAACGAGCATGACAGCCTTAGGTGATTTGTTTTTATTTAAATGCATTATTTCATCCCGAATCGATTCTGCTAATCTATCAATCGAGCTAGAAATTTGATCAATTACTTCTTGCCTGTTGATTTCGGTTTCAAAGCCAAGAATGTCGACAACTTGAATGGTATCGTTAGCTAATAAATCACGTTTTGCTTGTTCTGCCAGTGGAAAATCGAGGAGAAGCTGGTCACTAATTGCTTCCGTAATTTCATCTCCAGCAATGGGCACCATTCCATAAGCAATGACGGTTCCTTCATCTGAAATGGCTATATCAGAGGTACCTGCACCAATATCAACTAACGCCACGTTTAATCTCCTCATCGATTGTGGAATGAGCACATTAATGGCGGCAATAGGCTCAAGGGTCAAGGCCTGCATATCAAGGTCTGCTCGATGCAAGGCAGATATTAATGATTCGACAACGACCTTGGGAAGGAAAGTCGAGATGATCTCAACACTTGCTTCATTACCTTGTTGGTCGATTAAACTTCCTATTTCCTGCTTGTCTAAAAAATAATGGATAACCGAGTAGCCAACGCAGTAGTAATCATAGCTTTTCTCTGATTGATTTTTTTCGGCTAACGCATATTGTGCTTTTTGCACAGCGCTTAACTCTACATGCAAAATATCTTCTTTTTGAATCAAAGGCTTTGAAGAAATCTGAATTGATTCACTAGAACGTTCCGTTTTTAAAGCTCTACCAGCAGCGGCAACAGCAGCACTTGTTAATTTACCATGCTTTACCTCTAGTATTTCTTTTATTTCACGTATTACATTAGAGACAGCAATAACATCGTGAATTTGCCCATCGACCATGGCTCTTTCCTTATGTTCACGGATTACAATATCGATTATTTTATAGGAAGGACCCGTTTTATTAACAATAAGTCCGACTACAGAACGTGTCCCAATATCAAGTGCAAAAATTGATGGATTTTTTTCCATTATGTATTCACCTATATTTACAAGAATTATAAAAATACTTTACCACTTAAAAGCGTTTAAGTGGTAAAAAAGTTAGTGACAGATTGAACGATTTCGATTATAATGAATTCTAATTACTTGAAATGTATCATATTTTCAATTAGATTGCGACTTAAAGCTTATGGGAGAAAGGAAGAGTGTGATGAGTAAAGCAGTAGAACTAGATAATCTTCGCGAAAGAGTGGAAGAAATTAATCTTGAAATTCTTAAACTTATTAGTGAACGCGGTAAATTGGTTCAAGAGATTGGGAAGGTAAAGGAAACACAAGGTGTTAATCGCTATGATCCAGTTCGCGAGAGAACAATGTTAAATAACATTTTGGAACATAATGAAGGACCTTTTGAAACATCAACAATACAACATATCTTCAAAGAAATCTTTAAAGCAGGTCTAGAGATACAGGAAGATGATCATCGCAAAGCTCTTCTTGTTTCACGTAAGAAAAAGCCTGAAGATACAATTGTAGATGTGAAGGGTGTAAAAATCGGTAATGGTACACAGCAATTTATCGTTGGACCTTGTGCAGTTGAAAGCTATGAGCAAACAGTAGCAGTTGCACAGGAAGCGAAGAAGTATGGCTTACGTTTGCTTCGTGGTGGTGCATTTAAGCCAAGAACTTCACCATATGACTTCCAAGGATTAGGGCTTGAAGGATTAAAAATCTTAAAACGTGTTGCGGATGAAACTGATATGGCTGTTATTAGTGAAATTGTAAATCCAGCGGACATTGAAGTTGCTTGCGATTACATTGATGTCATTCAAATCGGTGCACGTAACATGCAGAACTTTGAATTATTAAAAGCAGCAGGTTCAGTTAAAAAGCCTGTATTATTGAAACGTGGAATAGCTGCAACGATTGATGAGTTCGTAAATGCGGCAGAATATATCATTTCTCAAGGAAATGACCAAATCATTCTTTGTGAAAGAGGAATCCGTACGTACGAAAGAGCTACTCGTAATACATTAGATATTTCTGCGGTTCCAATTTTAAAACAGGAAACACACTTACCAGTATTTGTTGACGTAACACACTCAACTGGACGTCGTGATTTATTATTGCCAACTGCAAAAGCGGCTCTTGCAATTGGAGCAGATGGTGTCATGGCGGAGGTTCATCCAGATCCAGCAGTTGCTCTATCAGATTCAGCACAGCAAATGGATTTTGATCAATTTGAAAAATGGATTACGGAACTTAAAGCATCACTAGCAGTTCGTGTATAACTTAATTCAGTTGTGGTAAAGACCCCAACTAAATTAAGTTAAAGCCTCCGGCGGATGCCTCAGATTTTTAGAGGAAGTTTTTCAAGCATGCTTGAAAAAAATCTGGGCGCAAATACGCCAAGGCGCATTTGACTTTTCATTTAAACCTCCTACTATTATAGTAGGAGGTTTTTTGGGTGTTTTGTTTCGAATTTGTTAAGAATTGCACAAAGTAATTGCCCAAATAAACGAAGTAGCGTATGATAATCTACATAAAGTAAGCAAACATGACATTTGTTTGTATAAAATAGTTCATACTAACATATAAGTGGTAACTTGAAATAAGGAGTGCTGTCAATGAATGTGACAATCTATGATGTAGCGAGGGAAGCCAATGTATCAATGGCAACCGTATCTCGTGTTGTAAATGGTAACCCAAATGTAAAACCAACCACCCGAAAAAAAGTACAAGAAGTGATTGAACGATTAGGCTATCGCCCAAATGCTGTGGCTCGAGGATTAGCTAGTAAGAAAACAACAACAGTCGGAGTAATCATTCCAGATATCTCAAATATTTTTTATTCTGAACTAGCACGTGGAATTGAAGATATTGCGACAATGTATAAATACAATATTATCCTTAGCAACTCGGACCAAAACAAGGATAAAGAATTTCACCTTTTAAATACAATGCTTGGTAAGCAGGTTGATGGTATTGTCTTTATGAGCGGAAATGTTACAGAAGAACATGTCGAGGAATTCGGAAAATCTCCTGTGCCGATTGTATTAGCTGCCTCAGTAGAAAGAACAAATTCGGTCCCAGCCGTTACAATTGATGTTGAGCAGGCATCATATGATGCGGTTATTGAATTAACTAAAAGAGGTCATAAGAAAATAGCATTTGTTAGCGGGCTATTGAATGAACCAATTAACGGTGAAGAGAAACTTGCTGGTTATAAACGTGCAATTGAGGATGCCGGTCTTTCTTACAATGAAGAATATGTAATCGAAGGTGATTACACCTATGATTCAGGTATTGAAGGTTTCGAAAAAATACATGAACTAGCTGAGAAGCCAACAGCTATATTTGTGGGTACAGATGAAATGGCATTAGGTGTTATCCATAGTGCGCAGGATCTAGGCTACTCGATTCCTAATGATTTAGAAGTGATTGGCTTTGATAATACACGTTTAGCCATGATGGTGCGACCACAGCTTACCTCGGTTGTTCAACCAATGTATGACATCGGTGCGGTAGCCATGAGATTATTAACGAAGCTCATGAACAAAGAAAATGTAGATGAACAAATCGTGGTGTTACCACACCGTATTGAATTTAGAAAATCTACAAAAGAATAAGAAGGAAAAACACGGCTAATGTGCCGTGTTTTCTTCTTTCGATGTCTAGCTCCAGGCGCCATCGGCTCTATGGTCTAGCCAATCGCTTCGGAAGGTAAAATGCACCTTCTGTCAGCGCTCGTCTTATGCTTGTCGCTGATAGGCGGGCGCCTTGCGCTTTTCTTATTTTTGCCGTATCTGATAAAGAGTTTTTGTTACAGTTAAAGCATTTTTTTCCTCAATTTCTGCTTTTCTAGGGATAGGTGGATAAATATCTGGTTCATCATCCCAGAATGCCGGAAGAGTAAATTTTGATTTTGGCTGCCATTTATTGATCCAATCTATTGGAAGGGGACCACTTAACTCTGATTTTTCAATCATTTCAAGCCAAATTAGAGACCACGCTCTTGGTACGACTCTCCAAATATCATACCCGCCACCACCAACTGCAATCCAGCGTCCATCACAATATTGATGAGCAAGCTTGTGGGCAAGCTTAGGAATTTCCCGATAGATTTTCATTGTGGCCGACAAATGGGTTAATGGATCATAATAGTGGGAGTCCACACCATTTTGCGTAAAGATAACATCAGGTTTGAAAAATTCTGTTACCTCTGTAAAAGCTGTAGTGTAGGCGTGTAACCATGATTCATCTTCCGTAAATGCATCCAATGGGATATTGAAGGAATAACCATATCCTGTGCCTGAGCCTCTCTCAGTCACGTTTCCTGTACCAGGAAAGAGATATCTTCCTGTCTCATGAATGGAAAGTGTACATACGCCAGGATCATCATAAAATGTCCATTGAACACCATCCCCATGATGAGCATCTGTATCAACATAAAGTACTTTTACATTATATTTCTTTTGCATATAGCGAATTGCAACAGCACTGTCATTGTACACACAAAATCCGGAGGCTTTCCCTCGGAATCCATGGTGTAATCCGCCGCCAAGATTAAGCGCGTGCTTTGACTTGCCAGACATTACATGATCAACTGCAGAGAGGGTAGCGCCAACCAGTAAGGCACTTGCTTCGTGCATCCCCGGGAAAATAGGGGTATCCTCAGTGCCGATTCCATAGCTATGTCCTACTTCTGCGGGGAGTTTTCCTTCTCCAGCTAACTTTACTGCTTCGATGAATTTGGGGTCATGAACAAGCTTCAATTCTTCATCGGTTGCAATTCTAGGTGGTATTACATCTGAGTCATTTATTAAGTTCAGACTTTTGAGCAGATCATATGTAAGCTTTACCCTCGTTTGATTAAAGGGGTGGTCTTGACTAAAACGATATTTTAACAATTGATCCGAATAGACAAAAACAGATTCTTTCGTCATAATTAGAGTCCTGGAAATAACGGCCACATCACAGTGTAGCCTTCATTTTTAAGATTTGTAATGATTTTATTCGGATTCATTGTTTGAACTCGTATCACAATAATTTTATATTGGACATCCTTGTCAGGATACACAAGGACACTGTGAATATTCACATTATGATTTTTAATGACATTGACAACCTCTGCTAGCGTACCTGCCCGATTAGGAACCTTAATTTCTAGTTGGGAGCCAGGTTGGTTTGCACCAGTTAATTGTGCAAAGGTATGAAGGAGGTCCGTTTCCGTGATGATTCCAACTAATTTTCCATTAGATTCAATCGGTAGACAGCCAATCCGATGTTGGGAAAGGACAGCGCTGATTTCTTCAACAAAATCGAGAGGATGACCAGTTATCACATCTTTTACCATAATCTCTTTAACTGGTGATTCAAGGGTTTTTTCTTCGTTAGTAAAGTCTAGGATGGAGGGCTTTGCATCACGAATATCGCGGTCACTAATCAGCCCAATCACATGTTGATTTGGATCAATGATGGGAATATGACGAATCTTTTTTTCGTCCATTAATTTTATCGCAGTTGAAATAGTATCATCAGCCGATAAAGTTGTTACATTTTTTTTCATAATTTCTTCAATAATCATGTATATCCCCCTCCCTTATCCACTTAATACATGAATCGATTCATAAATCGTAACCTATCAAACCTTTCAACAGTATCCTGATTGACCCGTTTTCCAATACGGGCCATTAAACAATTGGCTGGATGTGAACTAATTTCAGGGTCGTCCGTCGCAAACCATTCAAGTCCGCCAGCACTCATCATTTTTTCCATTACCTTTCGATACTCCCAAACATTAAGACCTGTGCCTTTTAAGTCCCAGTGCCAATAATATTCTGTAGTTATGATCAGATAGTCCTCCATCCAATCATCCATCATTGAAACAATTAGTAGATTTTTTCCAACCCGACTGCCGCGAAACTTTGGAATTACTTCAATCGCACCTAATTCTATTAAATTCTCTATTTTTCCCTCAGACCAACGTTCAAGCGGGTCTGGATATAGATATGTAACATACCCAACAACGGTATTATGCTCTCTTGCGATAATGATTCTTCCTTCAGGTAGATCAGCAATTTCAATCAATGCTTTATGTTGTTGGTTTGGAGGTCGAAAAGCTACCAGATCCTCGTGAAATTCATAGCTTGCTAGGGCCTGTCCAGAAATGGGACCTTCAATAATGAGCGTACCATTAGGGGTCTTTAGTTCCTTAGCATTATATGTTTTCTTATGCTCCACAATGTCACCACCAATCTTAGTCATTACCATTATACATGAAACTAGCAAAAATGAAGCGGTTACAGACTCTTTTACATTAATTATACAATTTTATATAAAAATATTATATATAAAAAATTTAAAAAATTGAGAAAAGGTAAGTTTTATTTTATAATAGAATAGTAAATAACTTACATAAAGGGGAAATGTAGAGTGAAAACGGAAGCGCTACCAGTGACAAAAGGAAATTATAATTTAAAAGATTATGATGATGCATATGCGAATTTTGATTGGGCGGAGGTAGAATCAAATTTTTCCTGGTCTGAAACAGGTAGGGTTAATATTGCCTATGAAGCGATTGACCGCCATGCTGAGGGTGTGAGGAAAAATAAAATTGCCCTTTATTATCGTGATCCAGTTCGTGATGAGAAGTATACGTTTAAAGAAATGAAAGAATATACAAACCGTGCCGCAAACGTCTTAAAACAAGCTACCGATGTTGAAAAAGGGGACCGCGTATTTGTGTTTATGCCACGTTCTCCTGAATTGTATTTTGCAGTATTAGGGGCTATTAAATTAGGAGCAATCGTTGGTCCTTTATTTGAAGCATTCATGGAAGGCGCTGTACGTGATCGTTTGGCGGACAGTGAAGCGAAGGTAATTGTCACTACTCCAGATTTAGTAGATCGGGTTCCTTTTAATGATTTACCTGCATTAAAGCATATTGTCTTAGTTGGGGAAAATGTAACAGAGGCTGGGCCGATTATTGATTTTCTTGGCCGGTTAAAAACAGCAAGTAAAGAGTTAGAAATTGAATGGGTTGAAAAAACGGATGGTATGCTCTTACACTATACTTCCGGTTCAACAGGTAAGCCAAAGGGAGTCTTACATGTTCATAATGCGATGATTCAACAATACCAAACAGCAAAATGGATTCTTGATTTAAAAGAGGATGACATCTATTGGTGTACCGCTGACCCTGGTTGGGTAACAGGTACCTCATATGGTATTTTCGGTCCATGGCTAAATGGAGCATCTAACGTTATCGTAGGAGGGCGCTTTAGACCGGAAAACTGGTACCAAACCATTGAGGATTATGGAATTACAGTTTGGTATAGTGCGCCAACAGCATTTAGAATGTTAATGGGTGCCGGAGACGAAATAGTAAAAGAATTTGATTTACGTTCATTAAGACATGTATTAAGTGTTGGTGAACCGCTAAACCCTGAGGTTGTCCGTTGGGGAGTTAAGGTCTTTAATTTGCGCATACACGATAACTGGTGGATGACAGAAACAGGCGCTCAGTTGATTTCTAATTACGCTTGTATGGAAATTAAGCCAGGCTCAATGGGTAAACCATTCCCGGGGATAAAGGCCGCCATTGTCGATGACCAAGGCAATGAACTCCCGCCAAATCGGATGGGGAACTTAGCGATTAAAAAAGGCTGGCCATCCATGATGTATCAAATTTGGAACAATCCGGCCAAATATGAATCTTATTTTATGCCAGGTGATTGGTATGTATCAGGGGATTCAGCCTATATGGACGAGGATGGTTATTTCTGGTTCCAAGGCCGTGTGGATGATGTCATCATGACGTCTGGTGAACGCGTAGGACCATTTGAAGTTGAAAGTAAACTCGTTGAACACCCTGCAATCGCAGAGGCTGGGGTGATTGGAAAGCCAGATCCTGTACGTGGAGAAATCATCAAGGCTTTCGTTGCGTTAATTGATGGCTATGAAGCAACGGATGAATTAAAAGAGGAAATTAGAGATTTTGTGAAAAAGGGATTAGCTGCACATGCTGCACCGCGTGAAATTGAATTCAAGGAAAAACTTCCAAAAACTCGCAGCGGAAAAATCATGAGACGTGTTCTTAAAGCGTGGGAGCTTGATTTGCCAACAGGCGACCTTTCCACAATGGAAGATTAAAAGAAAAGCGCTGACAGAAGGCGCTCTTTCCTTCAGAAGCGATTGGCTTGTGACCTCGAGCCGATGGCGCCTGGAGCTAGACATAAAAAAAAGAGGTGATCCAATGGATCACCTCTTTTCCTATTCTTTAATTACCACCATTATCATTTCCATTTTGATCACTGTTACCATTATTATTTCCTCCCTCTGCTGGAGGTGTTGGCGGAGGAGTTACAATTTCTGGTTCTGGTTTATAGTCGCCACTCTTGATTAAAGCTGAATTTGCAAGTGGTGTTTCTTGACCAGTGACATCAACGGCAGTAACATAATAGGCTGCAACGGCGTTCCCAACATTAAATTGTAAATCCTTTGTAGCAGGTATACTTCCAATCTTCTTGAAATCCGCTGTAAAATTAGCAGCGCCATAGATTCGATAACCAATAACATCATTGTGTTCATGTTTTGCCCATTTCAATATGCCAGAAGAAACCGAAGCACCTTGTACTTGGGAAGGAACAGAGCCATTGTCTTTAAGCTCATCCGTTTCCGTAATAACTAGGTTCTTCCAACGGCTGTTATTAGGAAGCAGTTGTTCAATTGCTCTTGAATCCTTTAAGCCATGTTCTGCTAAAAACTCCTTCTTAATCATAACACCTTCTTGAACAAATTCCTGTGGAGCACTTGCTGGAACACGATAGGCTTTGCCATTTACTTCTATATACTTACCTTTGACAAGATTGTCATCAACCTTCGTTGGTACAAATTTTGCGTTAAAAATGTCTGATTGAACGAGACCAGCTTCTCGACATAAATCAGATGGAAGCAGGCCTGAAATACCACAGTAGGAACGTGAAACAATTCCACCAGGCATTTTAAAGTTCTCTGTTGGCTTTACAAGCTCTGGTTTTATATCATATACAGCATTCATCTGATGAGCCCATAGAAGAATATTTCTTCTAGAATTAGAAAGCCCCTTATGTTTATCGACAGACTTAGGCGTATCATACCCAATCCAGGTTCCAAAGGTTACATTAGGGTTTGTCGCCACAAACCATATATCCTCCGAGTTATTTGTAGTACCTGTTTTACCGGCCCAGTCTGCATTAAACTTTAAGTAACCTTTAAGCGATGCAGCAGTACCGCCATTTATGACATCACGCATCATATCGATTGTTAAATACGCCGTTTGTGGTGAAAATACTTCTACAGGTGTCGATTCATGTTCATACACGACTTCACCATCGTTCGTAACAATCTTATCAATCATATATCCATCAATAAACTTACCCTCATTAGCAAATGTAGTATACGCATTTACATTCTCTTCAACTGAAACACCGTTCGTCATACCACCAATAGAAACTGATAGACCTTGGTAGTCTCTCTCGTCTAACGTAGTGTAGCCCATTTTTTCTAAAAATGTAACTGGGCGATGATCAAAAGCCTTTAAATACGTTTTAAGTGCAGGAATATTCCTTGATAATTTTAAAGCATGCCTTGCAGACATTAAACCATCAAAGTCATTTGGACCGCCAAAGTTTTGCGGGGTGTAATTCCCGTACGTAAATTTCACATCGGCAATCACGCTACCCGGTTGTACCAGCCCTAATTCCATTGCTGGGGCGTAAGCTAACAATGGTTTCATTGTGGATCCATTCGGACGTTTAGCAGGATTAAAAGCATGGTTTGTTTGTTCCCGCTCGAAATCACGCCCTCCCACGAAGCTGATTATTCGTCCAGTCTTATTTTCAATAAGTACCGAGCCAAGCTCTTCTGGTTCCATGACGAATACATCTTCATTTGTTTCTGGATCTTTCGCTTTTGTTTGTTTATCAGGTCCGAAATATTCAAAGTTTTTTACGGCCTCCTGCATGACATCGTAAACTTCCTTGTCAATCGTGGTATATATTTTATATCCATTTTGACGTAGGTTTTTATCAGCAATTACCTCATAGTGATCTTGTAAGTCTTCGTTTTCTTCAAGGTCTTTTTCCTCGTACCCATCGTCCATAGCCAATTTTTTCATCAAAATGTCAGTGGCACGTTTTTCTATTTCAACAGTTAACCACGGATAATTTTCAGTAGGTTCTGAGTTAGGTGGGGCTAGGTTGGCACGAACATCATACGCGAGTGCTTCCTCATATTGCTTCTCTGTGATGAATCCACCTGTAAACATGCGCTCCAGGACCGTTTTCATTCGGTTGATACCAGGTTCCAAGTTTTCTTTGACCATTCCACCCTTATTGGAGAATGGAGTATACACATATGGGTTTTGAGGTAGACCAGCGATAAAAGCCGCCTGTGGCAGGCTTAAATCCTTTGCGTCTACTCCGAAAATTCCATGTGCTGCTGTTTGAACCCCGGCAATATTTCGGCCTGATGAATTACGGCCATAAGGAATAATATTTAAATATGCTTCAAGAATTTCGTCTTTATCAAAAAACTTTTCCAGTCTTAAAGCGATTAGGATTTCCTTAGCCTTTCTATCAAATGAAACCTCATTTGATAGAATTTGGTTCTTAATCAATTGCTGTGTTAGCGTACTTCCCCCAGTTTGGATCGGTGAACTTGTTACATCCTGAACGATAGCACGTAAAATTGATTTTGGAACGACTCCATCATGCTTGTAGAAGTACTGGTCTTCGGTTGCAATTACAGCATCCTTGATATATTGGGAAATATCATTAAGTGATACCTCTTCACGTTGAAGATCAGCCCGTAATTGGCCAAGATAGACTTCGTTCGCAAAGTACACCTCTGTATTTTCTTCATAATTATAAATATCTTTCTGTAAACTATCATAGCTCCGAACAGGTTCATCCTTTACAAGGGATGCAAAGTATCCAGCACCTGCTCCTCCGGCAAAGCCAAGTCCAAGTATCGCAATGATAAAGAAAAGTAAAAATAAATTCCATAAAACACCGTATGTAACTCTTACACCTTTACGCGTTTTCTTGCCAGTTATAGCTTTAATTACTTTATTCGATGTGGCTCTTTGCCAAAAAGAGTTAATTTTTTCAACTATCTGTGATTTATTAAAATTCATAATCATCCCCCTAAAAATCCATGTTTATTATAGCATATACCATAGTAATTTTAGTATTTTTTTGTGAATTTCCAGTATTTAATTTGACAAAATCAGACGTAATGTGATAGAAAAGCCTTATTATGTGGTTAAAAGGAGACTTGAAATGTAATGGATGTTATTCGGGATTTGACCTATCGGGGTCTAATAAATCAAGTAACGGATGAAGAAGGCTTACAGAATATATTAGCGAATGAAAAGATTAAATTGTATTGTGGATTTGATCCAACAGCAGATAGCTTACATATCGGGCATTTAGTAGGGATTTTGACATTGAGAAGATTCCAATTGGCTGGACACCAACCGATTGCTTTAGTTGGGGGAGCTACTGGACTTATCGGTGATCCAAGCGGTAAAAAAGCGGAAAGAACATTGAATCCGCAAGAGGTTGTCGTGCAATATAGCAATAGCATTAAGGAACAACTTTCTCGCTTTTTGGATTTTGAAGCAGAAGGAAATCCAGCTGAAATTGCGAATAACTATGATTGGATTGGAAGCTTAGACTTAATCACTTTCTTGCGTGATATCGGAAAGAGTTTTGGGCTCAATTACATGCTAGCTAAAGACTCAGTCCAATCACGTTTAGATGCCGGTATATCATTTACAGAGTTTAGTTATATGATTTTACAATCCTACGACTTTTTAAAGCTGTATGAAAATGAAAGTTGCCGACTCCAAATTGGCGGAAGTGACCAATGGGGAAATATCACGGCGGGCTTAGAATTAATCCGTAAGACAGTCGAGGATGCAAAAGCATTTGGTCTAACTATTCCACTTGTAACAAAGTCTGATGGGACAAAGTTCGGTAAAACAGAAGGTGGAACGATTTGGTTAGATAAAGAAAAAACATCACCATATGAATTTTATCAATTCTGGATCAATACGGATGACCGTGATGTTGTTCGTTATTTGAAATACTTTACATTCCTTTCAAAAGAGGAAATTGGAAACCTTGAAACTGAAATCCAAAATGCCCCTGAAAAACGTTTGGCACAAAAGACGTTGGCAGATGAGGTTACGAAATTAGTTCACGGAGAGGCTGCACTTGAGCAAGCGGTGAAGATTTCTGCAGCATTGTTCAGTGGTTCGATTAGTGAATTAAGTGCCGAGGAGATTATGCAAGGCTTTAAGGATGTTCCTTCTTATGAATTTGATGGAGAGTTAGAAGTTAGTTTAGTTGATATATTAGTCATGAGTAAAATATCTCCATCGAAGCGTCAGGCGCGTGAGGATATTGGAAATGGGGCCATATATGTAAATGGTGAAAGAATCCAAGAGGTTGATGCGGTTCTTGATGAGCAACATCGAATCGAAGGTCAATTTACAGTAATCCGCCGCGGTAAGAAAAAATATTTCTTAATTAAATACTAAATATGTAAAGGTGTTCCTACGGGAGCACCTTCATTTTTTTTCATGGAAAGGGTTTTCCCTTAATTTTTTATATGAGATATGCAGTTTTATCATTATAATGGACTGGGTAACAAAATATAATAACAAAGCAATATATTAATTGTTTATCATTTGGGGGAAACATTTATGATTTCAAAGGAAAGCAATATTAAATTTGTTGTGACGGGCTTATTACTAGGTATTCTCATGTCAGCTATGGATAATACAATTGTGGCAACAGCAATGGGTACGATTGTTTCAGACCTTGGTGACTTTGATAAATTTGTTTGGGTGACATCTGCATATATGGTTGCGGTAATGGCTGGAATGCCGATATTTGGTAAATTATCAGATATGTTTGGACGTAAGCGATTTTTTATATTCGGATTAGTTGTCTTTTTAATTGGGTCGGCACTTTGTGGGATTTCTCAAAGTATGGTTCAGTTAAGTGTTTATAGGGCTATTCAAGGTATTGGGGGAGGTGCGTTAATGCCAATCGCCTTCACAATTGTCTTTGATATTTTTCCACCAGAAAAGCGCGGAAAAATGACAGGTCTGCTTGGTGCGGTCTTTGGGGCATCAAGCGTACTAGGTCCGTTACTAGGCGCTTATATAACTGAATATATTAGCTGGCATTGGGTATTTTATGTAAATATTCCGATTGGACTGCTATCGCTATTTCTAATCGTTCGTTATTATAAGGAATCGTCACAGCTTGAAAATCAGAAAATTGACTGGGGCGGGGCAATTACACTCGTTACTGCAATTATATGTTTAATGTTCGCATTAGAATTAGGTGGAAAGAAATACACTTGGGATTCGGTTCAGGTTATTAGTTTACTTACTGGATTTACAGTATGTTTTATTGCTTTTATCCTTTTTGAGCTTAAGGCAAAGGAACCGATTTTGCCTTTTTGGCTATTTAAAAGACGGCTATTTGCCACTTCACAAATTCTGGCCTTTTTATATGGTGGAACATTTATTATTTTGACGGTTTTTATCCCGATTTTTGTTCAAGCGGTGTACGGTGGATCAGCTACAAATGCGGGTTTAATTCTGATGCCGATGATGCTGGGATCCGTAGCTGGAAGTGCGATTGGAGGGATTTTTCAAACGAAAACAAGCTTTCGTAATCTAATGATTATATCCGTTATATCATACTTTTTTGGTATGTATTCTCTTAGCACATTAACACCTGACACGGCTAGAGGAATCATGACAATTTATATGATTATAGTTGGCTTTGGAATGGGCTTTTCATTTTCACTATTGCCCACAGCTTCTGTTCACAATCTCGAACCGCATTTTAGAGGGACAGCTAATTCAACGAACTCATTTTTGCGATCATTTGGAATGACTATAGGAATTACTGTATTCGGAACCATTCAAAACAAGGTATTTACACAGAATTTAACAGATGCTTTTAAAGGAATGGACAGCGGCAAAGCATTAGGTAATATTGAGGATTCGAGACAAATCTTTGAGGCAAGTGAACGTGCGAAGATTCCTAGCTTTATTTTGGATAAAATAATTTATTCTCTTTCAGACTCTATCACAATTATATTTTTTATCGCCTTAATCCCTATCTTATTATCCCTAGTTGTCATTTTCATGATGGGAAAGGAAAGAGTAAAGGTTAACGAAAGCGATTCTTAAATGATTTATACAAATAAAAAACCCTAGAACCATTGATGCATCAAGGTTTCTAGGGTTTTTGAATATGCTATTTACAAAGCATATTAATTAACGAGAGTAGAATTCAACGATGAATGCTTCGTTAATTTCAGCTGGTAATTCAGAACGCTCTGGTAAACGAGTGAAAGTTCCTTCTAATTTATCAGCATCAAAAGTTAAATATTCTGGTACGAAGTTAGTACCTTCGATTGCTTCTTTGATTGTAACAAGGCTACGTGATTTTTCACGAACCGCAATCGCTTGACCAGGTCTTACACGATAAGATGGAATATCAACACGCTTTCCATCAACAAGAATATGACCATGGTTAACTAATTGACGAGCTGCACGACGAGTGCGTGCAAGGCCAAGACGGTAAACTAGGTTATCTAAACGTGATTCAAGAAGAATCATGAAGTTTTCACCAAGAACCCCTTGCATTTTGCTTGCATTTACAAATGTATTGTAGAATTGACGTTCATTCATACCATACATATGACGAAGCTTTTGCTTTTCTTGTAATTGTAAACCATATTCAGAAAGCTTCTTGCGTTGGTTTGGACCATGTTGTCCAGGAGCGTAAGGACGCTTTTCTAATTCTTTACCAGTACCACTTAATGAGATTCCAAGACGACGGGATAATTTCCAGCTTGGACCAGTATAACGAGCCATGAATGACTCCTCCTTCAATGTTTTTATTTTGTTGTAAAATAAAAACAGATGTGCTAGATGTTCTTGCCTATTTTGTTTTCATGTACCTTCGCCCTAGCAGCCAAGAGTTACGTGATACACCATCTATGGGCCAAAACCCATCAGAGGAACAAAATAAAACAAAAACCTACTCACATTTGCTGCGCTATTTTACACAACGATCATTATATGATTTTTAGAATAGGAAGTCAAGTTTTCTTAAAATATACAAGTTAAAAAGCAAAAATCTCATATATTTTGGTGAAATTCCTATTTTAACCGAGATTATTGTAATAATTTTGGATTTTTTAACATATAATAAGACATTTTTCATGCAATATCTATTATAATGAATGTATTAAGTACAAATGTCAGATGGGTGATTAATCGTGAAATTTCCAAATGAAGAATTAAGATATGAGCAACTATTTAGAGTAACCTCGAAGTTTCATTCAACAATGGACATAGATGCTGTGCTTGAAGAGGTTATAAATACATTACAGGATGTGTACCCATCTTTTACATATACCTTATTTCTTGCACATGATAATACGAGACATAAAGTTATTCCAATTAAGGATATAAAAGAATATGAACATGGCGAAAACTCGTCTGTTATGCAAGCGTTTGTAACTGGAAAGTTGCAGCTTGAACATTCGGCTGCTAATAACATGTCCATTATTTATGCTCCGCTAAAAGGACGTCAGGGAGTTTATGGGGTTTTGCAAATCAATGCTCATTATGTGTTGGAATTACCCGAATCGGAAATTCAATTCATTGAGTTATTGGCAAATACGGCTGGACATGCATTCGAAAATGCCCAGCTTTACCAACAATCAAAGCAATTAATTGCGGATCTTCAATTAATTAATGAAACATCACATAAGTTAAATTCAAATTTGCGATTAACAGATACATTGACATTCATGTCATCTCAAATAAGGAACTCCTTTGGTGCCAAAGAGGTAGGTTTCTTTTTACAAACGAATGAGCAGATAGAGGTACTTCCTGGGAGTACTCCTTTTTTTGAAGAAGGGCATGGGGAGCCATATGTTGTATATAGCCTTGACCGGATCTTATCAGAAAAAGAGTCTCTATTCATTGGGGATTTACAGGTAGACCCAGCATTTAGTGGATCCTATAATCGTTCCATGATGTCCGTTCCGATGGTCCAACGCGATGAAGTCTTGGGTGTTGCAATTGTTCTGCATGAATTACCGTATTTCTTTTCTTTCGATAAATTTAAGCTGCTTCAATCATTAATTCACCATTCGTCCTTGGCTTTTACAAATTCAATTCTTCGGGAGGAACTAGAGAAGCTAGTGATTACAGATTATTTAACAAAGCTTTATTCACGTAATCACTTAGAGGATTGTGTGCAGGAATCATTGGAAACAGATGCTTTTGGTACATTTATATTAATTGATATTGATGATTTCAAAGGAATCAATGACACGTACGGTCACCAAGTAGGGGATGAAGCGCTCGTTCAAATTGCCAATCTGATTAAGGAAAATATCCGCGATCATGATATTGGAGCTCGTTGGGGCGGGGAAGAGCTGGCAATTTATTTACCAAGAGTGGGTTTAACTTCAGGAATTGCTGTTGCTGAGCGACTTGGGAAAAGAGTTGAACAGCAATCAAATCCAAAAGTAACGATTTCATGTGGTGTTGCAACATGGAACAAGGAATGCAAAGAAACATTCCAAAGCCTTTTCCACCGTGCAGACAATGCTTTATATGTTGCTAAACAATCAGGAAAAAATCAGGTCATTGCAAGTGAGAATAAGGTGATCAAAGGACATTCTTAATTGGATGTCTTTTCTTTTTGTCTCTAATACGAACAAAACCTAGTAAACCTCTACGAAAATAGAAAGCGCTTTCAAAATACATCTGCCTGGCATATGCTATTTATAGAAATGTAAGTCTTAAGGGGGATAATGGAACATGAACAATGAAAGTAAAAATTTTGATACATTAGCAATCCATGGTGGCGGTTCAACTTCCCCCAATGGGAGCTTAACACCGCCACTTTACCAAACTTCAACCTTTACTTTTGAATCCGCAGAACAAGGCGAAGCACGTTTTGCGGGTACGGAGGAAGGGTATATATATTCACGGCTAGGCAATCCGACGGTAAAGCTTTTAGAAGAAAGAATTGCCATTTTGGAAGGTGGGGAAGCGGGACTCTCATTTGGGTCGGGAATGGCTGCAGTATCTGCTGTGCTAATGGCCTTAACAAAATCTGGTGATCATATCCTTTGTTCACAAGGGCTTTATGGATGCACTTTTGGGCTTCTTCAAATGATGAAGGAGAAGTATAATATCAATCATGATTTAAGTGATATGGACGATGAGGAAGAAATTCTATCCAAAATAACTTCAAATACAAAGCTAATCTACATCGAGACACCAATTAATCCAACTATGAAACTAATTGATTTACAAAAAGTAGTTAAAATTGCTAAGCAACATCATATCCCAGTGGTTGTTGACAATACCTTCTGTTCACCGTATTTGCAGCAGCCAATTAAATTAGGTTGCGATATTGTGATTCACAGTGCGACAAAGTATATCGGAGGACATGGTGATGCGATCGCTGGACTTGTTATTGGAAAGAAGGACTTCATCCAACAAGTAACAATGACAACAAAAAAGGATATAGGCGGGATTATGTCTCCATTCGATGCTTGGCTTTTACTACGTGGGTTAAAAACGCTTCCTGTTCGAATGGATCGCCACTGTGACAATACGGAAAAAATTGCCTCTTTATTAAAAGAACATAAAAATGTGGAGCAAACTTTTTACCCTGGAGACTTTGAAAACCCAGGCTATGAAATTATGAAAAAGCAAATGTGTAAGCCTGGCGGATTAATTTCTTTTACAATCAAAGGTTCAAAGAAGGATGCTCAAAACATTCTGAATCGACTGAAGTTAATAAAAATTGCCGTAAGTCTTGGTGACACAGAAACTCTTATCCAGCACCCCGCAACTATGACACACGCAGTTGTTCCAGAGGAAGCACGATTGAAAATGGGAATAACCGATCAGTTAATTAGACTTTCGGTTGGACTAGAGGCATGGGAGGATATTTGGGAAGATTTACATCAAGCATTAAATGATTAACTTTATTCAGCGTTTTTCCACCACTTCTTTAAGTTGTGGGATGAAAATAGGCATATAATTTAGTTTCGGTTCAATCCATGACTGAATAAAGTTAAAGCCTCCGGCGGATGCCACGATTTTTAAAAGGAAATTTTTCGAGCTTGCTCGAAAAAAATCGAGCGCAAATACGCCAAAGCGCATTTGATTAGAAAGCCAGTGGAAATTAGAATCCCACTGGCTCTATTTTTCTATATATGTTTTTCTAATACCTTCACAAATTCCTCTAAGCATTTTTGATCCACTTCATCAAATCGTTCCTTGATCGGACTGTCGATATCTAACACACCAAAAACTTCACCATTCTTCATAATGGGAACAACAATTTCTGATTGAGAAGCACTGTCACATGCAATATGCCCAGGGAAAAGATTAACATCAGCAACTCTTTCAGTCTTTTGATTTTGTGCAGAAGTGCCACAAACTCCACGTCCCATTGGAATTCGTACACATGCAGGTAACCCCTGGAAAGGTCCTAGAATTAACTCATTATCTTTTTTTACATAAAAACCAACCCAATTGATAGTATCTAAAAATTGGTTAAGTAATGCTGAAGCATTAGCCAGGTTTGCAATTTGGTCTGGTTCATCTTCTAGTAAAGCCTGAAGCTGTTTTGTTACCAGTTGATAGCCTTCTGCTTTATTGCCTTTATATTGTTCGACATGAAACATGATTGTTCCCCTCCATTTGAGTAATTCCTACATAAATTATATCAAATAATAACTTATAACGCGTGACTTGTCGATAAAGTCTTAAAGGAATCCGCCTATTCTTAGCGAAATCTATACAATATTAAGGGTAAGGTGGGTTGATAATGAAAAATAAAAACATGAAACAAAAAATTATTGATTCTTCCATTTTTTTATTTAATACAAAGGGCTTTGATGGTACGTCAGTTCGTGAAATTGCGAAAAAAGCAAATTGTAATGTTGCCAATATCTCCTACTATTTTGGGAATAAGGAAGGTTTACTTGAGTATCTAGTTTCCTCCTACTTAGAAGGATATTTGACATTTGTTGAACATGCCTATATTGAATTGGATAATAGAACCGCAAGAGAATGTCTATTGCTAGCGATCAGAGGCATTATGGACTACCAAAAGGACAATCGCCACTTATCACGATTTGTCCAAAGGGAAATTACATTTGATACTACATTGATTCGTGAAATTATGACCACCTATATGGCGAAGGAAAAATATTATTTTCAAGCTATTTTTGAAACGGGTATGAAACAACAGGAATTTTCCCTGATTCCGATTCCTTATGCCATCATGCAATTAAAGGGGATGCTATCGATGCCATATTTACATCCTCAATATATGTCAGAGGTGCTGCATTTAATGCCTTATGAGCTGTATGTTAGTGAACAATATTGCCATGAAATTGAGAAATGGATTAACACAATGATCTGTAGACAACCACATACGGTAAAAAACAAAGTGACTCTATTCCCTGTTACTATTTAGTCGGTGAAACAAGAACCGCATCTTTATATAAATCATCAAACCCTTGATTTAAATCCTTTTTGCTGTGGGCATCGGAACCATAGACAAGAGGGATTTTTCGTTTTATGGCCTCCCTAATGATTTGTTCAGGAGGATATACCTCACGACAAAGAGGCTTATTTATCCCAGCTCCGTTATAGTCCAAGGAAAGCCCAAGGTCAGCCATCTTGTCTAGTATTCTGTTTATTTTATGATTGAAATTTTTTGATGCAGGGAATTTTCTTTGAAACTTATGAACAAGCGTCATATGCCCGATTCTTTTGGGCTTATAAGGACCAAGGTCAGATGTGACTGAACATAGCAATGTATCATAATATGCTGCATATACAGCCTCTACCGATGAGTAGTCTTGTATCATAGTTGCGAATGTATCTGGACTATAATCGAGACAATAATACCGATTTTGATTTTTAAGGAAATGAACAGATAAAATACTATCATTCAAATATCGACCATACTCGTTTAAAAAGCCTTTTGTATCCTCTTCATATCCCTCAATATAGTCAACCTCTAATCCGATATTAATTTTAATCTCAGCTGCAAACTTTTTTTGAAGGTCTGTTAAAACAGCAAAATAACTTTCTAGTTCATTTGCGTCCATTCCACTATCCTTCCCGGGTGTGGGATCGACAAATTGTGCTGGTAGTGGAGCATGCTCTGTGAATGAAATTTCATCAAAACCTAATTGCCTTGCTTGTGCAATATAGTCCTCAAATGCATCTTTTGTACCATGTGGACAAAAGGGTGAATGGATATGACCATCTGCTTTCATCGACAAATCCCTCATTTTCTATAAAATTTGTAAAAAATTTTAAAAGTTTTAGTCAAAAATTGTCGTTTACATGGTATCATAAATACATTAAAAAAACATTTCAATACAATTTATTATAAAAATGATAATGAAAATACATAAATGTCTGAAAACGAGATTGATTGTGGGAGCAAGGGGGCCAAATTATGGAAATCATAATCGGCATAATCGTAGTAGTAGGTGTAGTTGCCATTTTTGGGTTTTATTCGAGAAAAAAGATTTATAAAGATGTTGATAGGCTAGAAGCTTGGAAGATAGATATGATGAATCGACCGGTTACCGATGAAATAGCAAAGGTAAAAGATCTGAACATGACAGGGCAAACGGAGGAATTATTTGAACGCTGGCGAAAACAGTGGGATGAAATTGTAACTGTTGCACTTCCAGATGTCGAGGAATTATTATTTGATGCTGAAGACATGGCAGATAAATATCGGTTTGGAAAAGCGAAACGGGTACTCGACGGGATCGAATCGATTTTAAATGATGCTGAAAGCAATATAGCAATCATTTTGGATGAACTTAAGGAATTAGTTGGCAGTGAAGAAAAAAATCGTGTAGAGGTCGATGAATTTAATCAATTATATCGTGAGTTGAAAAAGAATTTACTTGCGCACCGACATACTTTCGGTTGTGCAGAAAAACAGCTCGAAACGAATTTAGAAGGTATTTATGGGAAATTTAAGGAATTTGAAGAAGCTACCACGAACGGGAATTATTTTGAAGCAAGAGAAATCGTACTCCTCATCAAGGATGCCCTTACCGTTACGAAGCAACAGATGGACGAAATCCCTCATTTGCTGCATGAATGCCAAAGTGTGATTCCAAACCAATTAAATGATGTTTCAGATGGATATAGTCAAATGGAACAGGAAGGCTATTCTCTTGAACATCATCAAATTGAAAAGGAAATTGAAAGCATGAGGGGGCAACTAGCCCAGTATATTTCTTTCATTGAGGAGCTTAAGCTTGAGGAAACAAAAAAAGGGTTGGATGAAACACGAGAATCACTTGATACAATCTATGATTTACTTGAAGCGGAAGTAAAGGCTAATCAGTTTGTTAAAAACGAGGTTGAAAAAATTGAACAGGATCTCGAAGACCTGATTGAAGGCAGTAAGAGCACAGAGGAAGAAACATCATTTGTGCAGCAAAGCTATCATGTAAATGACCATGATCTTGAGCGCCACCGTAGTATCGTGAAACAAATTAAGCAACTTGTGAAACAATACGTTTCGATACAAGCAAAGCTTGATGAGGACCAAGCTGCGTATTCTTTAATTAGAAAAGAACTTGAAGAGAGTTACGGGAAAATCCAAGATGTGAAGGAGGAGCATTTACAATACACAGAAATGCTAAAAACCCTTCGTAAGGATGAACTACATGCAAGAGAACAAATTTTGGAAATGAAGAAACAGCTTGCAGATGCAAAGCGCATCATTTCAAAAAGTAATATCCCTGGGCTGCCAATTAAATATTCTGAGCTTATGTCCGAAGCAAAATTATCGCTGACACAAGTGATGTCAACGCTTGAGGAAAAACCATTAAATATGAATACGGTGAATCAAGCCCTACAAAATGCCCTTGATTTAATTTCGCAAACACATAAGAATACAGAAGAAATGATAGAACAAGTGTATCTCGCAGAAAAGGTCATTCAATATGGAAACCGATATCGTAGCCGAAATCCAAAAATAGCGTTAAGTTTACTTGAAGCTGAAAATTCATTTAGAAATTTTGAGTATGCACTTGCACTAGAGCAGGCAGCAACTGCAATTGAGGATGTGGATCCGGGAGCACTGAAGAAGATTGAAGTATTACTTGAAAACGATAGCGAATGAATAAAGGACCTCATTGGGGGTCCTTTGCTTTTTTAATTTGATCAATTTGTGGTATGATTTTGATGCAAATAATGCGTAATAGGGGAAATTAGATGATTTATTTAGATAATAGTGCAACGACCAAACCATTTGATGAATGTTTAGATTCGTATATAAAAGTCGCGACTACCTATTTTGGAAATCCTTCTTCCTTGCATGGAATTGGGGGACAAGCTGAGAAGCTTTTAAGTCAGTCCCGGGCACAAATTGCATCCCTTTTACATGTAAAACCACAGGAGATTATCTTTACCTCAGGTGGGTCAGAAGGGAATAATCTTGCAATTAAGGGGATTGCTTTACAATATAAAAATCGAGGCAAACATATTATTACGACATCAATTGAACATCCTTCAGTAAGTGAAGCCTGTAAGCAATTAACAGACCTTGGGTTTGAAATAACCTATCTTCCAGTGGACGAAAATGGTGTCGTATCGATTGAACACTTAAAAAATACCATTCGTGAAGATACGATTTTAGTTTCAATTATTCATGTGAATAATGAGGTTGGAACAATCCAGCCCATTGAGGAAATAGGCAAGCTTTTGGAAAAGTATCCAAAGATTATTTATCATGTTGACCATGTACAGGGAATAGGTAAAACACATTTAGATTTTAATCACGCGAAACTTGATTTATGTACGATTTCAGGGCACAAGTTTAATGGACTTAAAGGAACTGGGGTGCTTTTCGTCCGCCAAGGTATGCGAATTAAATCCTTAATCACTGGTGGGGACCAAGAAATGCAAAAAAGGGCAGGTACACAGAATGTAGCCGGATCTGTTGCCCTTGCAAAAGCATTAAGGTTAACGATGGAGAAAAAAGATAAAAATATCAAACATCTTATTTGTCTAAAAAAAGCGATTGTCGAAAAATTGTTGAAAATAAATGGAGTTAAGATTCACACACCTGAGGAAAGCAGTGCTCCACATATTATTAACTTTTCAATCGATGGGTTAAAGCCTGAGGTATTTGTACATCTATTGGAGGAAAATGAAATTTATGTTTCGACTACCTCTGCATGTTCATCAAAAAACAATGAACCAAGTAAAACGTTGCTTGCAATGGGAGTGCCTGAAGGACAGGCGAATAGCTCAATTCGAATCAGCCTTTCCCATGAAAATCAAGTAGAAGAAGTTCCAATTTTAATCAGTGCTATCGAAAATGCAATAAAGAAATTACAACATGTAATGGGGGAAAGAAATGGAATATGATCACATATTGATACGATTTGGCGAAATCACAACAAAAGGCCGAAATCGTAATTTGTTCATAAATAAACTTTTAAATACGATTGCAAAAAAACTAACGAAATTCAAGGGTCTTAAGTTCGAAAAAACAAGAGACCGTATTTATATCAAGCTAAATGGAGAACCCCATGAGGAAATTGTGGAAGTACTCAAAAATATCATTGGGATTCAGTCATTTAGTTTAGCGCTTAAGGTTGTAAGTGAAATTGAACATATTAAAGAGGGCGTTCTAGCAGCCATTCAACATTTGGAGCATGAAGGAAAATCATTCAAAATATCAACAAAAAGATCTGATAAAAGTTTCCCGCTTGATTCCAATCAGTTAAATGATGAATTAGGGTCACATATATTAAAGAATACCCGGGGAATCTATGTGAATGTGCACACTCCTGATATCAACATGCGTGTTGAAGTTCGTAGGGAGGCAACTTATATTACCTTTAAGGATGAGAAAGGCTTAGGCGGACTTCCAGTCGGATCAAGCGGGAAGGCAATGCTTATGCTTTCAGGGGGCTTTGATAGTCCTGTTGCCGGCTATTTAGCAATGAAAAGGGGATTAACGATTGAAGCGGTGCATTTTCATAGTCCTCCATATACAAGTGAACGTGCACGCCAAAAGGTGATTGACCTCGCGCAGCAGCTTACTGATTTTGGCGGAACAATTAAGCTTCATATCGTGCCATTTACTGAGATTCAGACAACGATCGTGAGTCAAATTCCGGAAAATTATACGTTGATTTCTACTAGACGGATGATGCTTCGAATCACCGACGAGATAAGAAGAAGACGGAATGCCCTAGCAATTGTAACTGGAGAAAGTCTTGGACAAGTGGCAAGTCAAACATTGGAAAGTATGCATGTGATAAACAATGTCACAAATACACCGATTATTCGACCGCTTGTAACAGAAGATAAGTTTTATATTATTGATATGGCAAAGAAAATCAAGACACATGATATTTCGATTCGACCATTTGAGGACTGCTGTACCATTTTTACACCTGCAGCCCCAAAAACAAGACCAAGATTAGAAAAAGTAACTCATTATGAAAGTTATACTGATTTTGAAAGCTTGCTTGAAAAGGCAGTTAATGAAACCGAAATCCTCACCATAGATGGCTCAAAAACAGAAGAAATTGAAGACCTTTTCTAATAGAAAATCATTCTTCTGTTGTGAACATTTACCAGTGGTATAGATGTATTGTGCTCTCGTGTTTTACACATTCTATACTCACAAGGAGGTGAAGTCACATGGCAAGCAACAACAGCAATCAACTTCTAGTAGCTGGTGCTCAACAAGCTATCGATCAAATGAAAGTCGAAATCGCATCTGAATTTGGTGTAAACCTTGGTGCTGATACAACTTCTCGTGCTAACGGATCTGTTGGTGGAGAAATCACTAAGCGTTTAGTATCATACGCTCAATCACATATGGGCGGAGGAAACTTCTAAAAAATATATATAAATGGCTACAAGGACGGGCTCACGCTCGTCCTTTTTGAATGCAAAAACATCCGTTAGAATCAGATGTTATTACCAGGTCATAAAAATTTCACAAAATCCCTTCAAAATGGATTATAATATTTATATAATTAGATTATCAAAAACGGAGGAGGAATTATCGTGAAAAGAGAAGATTTGCTTGCACCTGCAAAGTATAACCTGGTTCAAGAAATTGAAAAATACGCAAATGGCCCTGAGAAGATTGCCCTGAAATGGGAAGATGAGCTGGGGAACAAACAAGAAATTACATACGAGGACCTCTTCAAACATGTAAATCAAATTGGAAACACGTTTATAAATAATGGCCTAAACAAAGGTGACAAAGTATTAGTCATCATTCCTCGTTTAGTAGAAGCATATATGGTTTATTTAGGCGCATTAAAAGCCGGATTAGTTGTCATCCCAAGCTCTGAAATGCTTCGTGCGAAAGATCTTCAATACAGAATCATTCATGGAGACGTTAATGCAATTATTAGCTACCACCCATATTGTGAGCAATTTTTATCCATCGAGAATATCGACCATATTCATAAGTTTGTAATTGGCGGAAAAGTAGATGGTTGGGTTTCCTTAGAAGAGAAAATGAAAGATCAATCTGACAAACTAGATGCAGTCGAAACAAGTAAGGATGACATGGCATTTTTATCCTACACCTCTGGGACAACTGCAAATCCTAAGGGTGTTGTTCATACACATGGATGGGCATATGCACATTTAAAAACAGCAGCACCATACTGGTTAAGCATCAGTGAATCCGATACAGTTTGGGCTACAGCTGGTCCTGGCTGGCAAAAATGGATTTGGAGCCCCTTCCTTTCAGTTCTAGGTAGTGGTGCAACTGGATTCGTCTATTCCGGCAAATTTGATCCAAATAAATATTTGGAATTACTACGTTCATATAAAATCAATGTCTTATGTTGTACACCAACCGAATATCGTATCATGGCAAAGGTTGAAAATCTATCCGATTACGCACTGCCTGATTTACATAGTGCTGTTTCAGCGGGCGAACCTTTAAATCGCGAAGTAATTGATACATTCAAAAGAGAATTTAACGTAGAAGTTCGTGATGGATATGGACAAACAGAAAATACGTTATTAGTAGGGGTATTAAAAGGAATGACGATTAAACCTGGCTCAATGGGCAAGCCAACACCAGGCAATCATGTTGAAATTGTCGATGAGCATGGAAAGCCTTGTGCGGTGGGTGAAGTAGGCGATATCGGTGTTCATGTAGACACACCAGCCCTGTTTAAAGAATATTACAAGGACCCTGAAAGAACAGCTATGCAATACAGGGGAGATTATTATATTACTGGAGACAAGGCGAAAAAGGACGAGGATGGTTATTTCTGGTTTGAAGGGCGCTCCGATGATATTATCATAAGTTCAGGCTACACGATTGGGCCATTTGAAGTTGAGGATGCCCTTGTCAAGCACCCATCTGTGAAGGAGTGTGCGGTTGTAGCAAGCCCTGATGAGGTTCGAGGAAATATTGTTAAAGCATTTGTTGTATTACGTGAAGGCGTAGCTTCTAATGAGGAGTTAGTCAAGGACCTTCAGGATTTTGTAAAACAAACGACAGCACCTTATAAATATCCAAGAAAAATAGAATTTGTAAGTGATCTGCCGAAGACAACTTCTGGGAAAATTAGAAGAATTGAGCTTAGACAGGCAGAAACAGCAAGGACAAAGGCATAATGAACAGAAAAAGCAGATAGTAATTTTACTACCTGCTTTTTCGTGTTAAAGCATTCTTAATTAATCGTAGAAGTAGGTGTGATGATGGGGACTTTATGGACGGGCGGACAAATTTACACGATGGAGCGGGAAAATGATAAGGTTGAATCAATCTTTGTGGAAGATGGCACCATTGTTGCCACAGGTTCGAAGGATGATTTAGATAATCGATATAAAAATCGAATTACAAAGGTTATCGATTTAAAAGGAAATACGATGTTTCCAGGGTTTGTTGATAGCCATATGCATCTCATTGGTCATGGTGAAAAATTGATAAAGCTTGATTTTTCCGAGATGACATCCTCCGGGGAAATTTTTACGGCCATCCAAGAATATATAAAAGATAAGCCAGCGGGTGAATGGATAATAGGCGAAGGGTGGAATGAAAATCAACTTCCAGACCGAAAGATTTTTCACCGAAATGAACTAGATCAACTATCACCCAATAATCCGCTTATGTTAAAAAGAATTTGCCGGCACGCTGTTGTTGTGAATACAAAGGCACTGAAATTAGCGGGTATCACGGATGATATGCCCAACCCTGAAGGCGGGGTTATTGTAAGAGATACAAATGGACATGCTACAGGGTATTTACTGGACCAAGCACAGGAGCTTGTAAAAACAGTAATTCCAGGCGTAACGGAAGATTACATTCAAAATGCCCTTCGTTTATCCATCGAAGATTGCCTGCACAAAGGACTTGTTGGCGGGCATACAGAGGATATGAATTATTATGGAGGATTTATGCGCACATTTCGAGGATTTCAAAAAATAATCAATGAGGATGGTCTAAAATTTAGAACAAATTTATTAGTTCACCATGAGGCCGTCGATGACATGCATCGGTTAGGCTATTCTTTTGGACAAGGTGGAGATTTTCTGGAATTTGGTGCTATGAAAATTTTTGCTGATGGTTCTCTTGGTGGAAGAACCGCATTATTAAGTTATCCGTATCATGATTCACCTACTAACTTCGGTGTAGCAATCCATTCATTAGAAGAGTTGAAAGAACTTGTTCAAAAAGCTAGACGCTATAAGATGCCAGTTGCCGTTCATGCGATAGGAGACCTCGCATTTGAATATGTGTTGGATGCAATTGAAGAATTTCCACCATTACGAAATCAGCGAGATCGTCTCATTCATGCTCAAATTTTACGGAAAGAGCTAATCGAAAGAGCTAAACAATTATCGGCCATTCTTGATATCCAGCCAAGATTTGTCGTTTCAGATTTTCCATGGGTGGTTGAAAAAATTGGTGAAATGAGGATGGAATATTGTTATGCGTGGAGGACGTTACTGCACGCTGGTCTTCATTGTGCAGGAGGGTCAGATGCACCGATTGAACCCATTGATCCCCTTCTTGGGATTCATGCAGCAGTTACCAGAAAGAAACCAGGGGAAGAAGAGATATTCATGCCCGAACAAAGAATCTCTGTTTATGAGGCTGTACAGTTATTTACAACGGGAAGTGCCTATGCAATTGGAAAAGAAGATTGTATGGGGAAAATTGCACCAGGGTTTAAAGCTGATTTTACCATTCTTGAAAAAGATCTTTTTCATATCCATGAAGATGAAATTCCGCATACAAATGTGATGATGACTGTTGTTGATGATACGGTGATGTATGAACGATAAACAAAAGAGCAAGGCTTGCAGCAGCTTGGTCTTAAAACGTTTTTTCGATGTCTAGCTTCAAGCGCCATCGGCTCGAGGTCACAAGCCGATCGCTTCTGAAGGCAAAAAGCGCTTTCTGTCAGCGCTTTTCTTGTGCTGGTCGCCTAAGGCTGAGCGCCCTAAGCTTTTCCTATAAAAATGTTCTTTTTACCTTTTCCCAGAAAGAATTATCTTTTAATTTCACCGTTTTAATTCTTTTATCACTTAACTGTATATCCATTTGCTTTACATTGCGGATGCTGAGGGCTTCATTGTCCATTCCAAGGATTGGGAAATCATTTCCATCCTGTATATCTCGCAATGTTAATTTTCTTGTTCCACTTAAAATAAACGGTGAATCTAGCGTCCGAAAATGGTTCGTATTTAATGATGCCATCTCCGTAACCTGCATACAAGGAAGCAATGGATCTACGACAGCGCCTCTAAGCGATTTATTATATGCCGTACTACCTGTTGGGGTTGAAATAATCATCCCATCTCCGCGGAATGTTTCAAAATGTAAATCATCAATATAGACTTCTAGATCTAAGGTTTTTATGATGGCAGAACGAATCGAGAATTCATTCAAACAATAAAAGGATGGGTTATTATCCACCTTCACCTCAATGATTGGGTATCGGCGAACCTCCATTTTTTCATTCAGCATGGCTTCAACCATTTTGTCAATTTCATCAGCATGGAAATCACAATAGAGGTTTAAAGCACCAGTTGTTGAAATCCCGACATATAGACAGTCCTGGCGAAATTTTGTTTGCCGAACTGCCTGTAGGAAAGCACCGTCTCCTCCGATGCTAACAATGATGTTTGCGTTTTTAGAATCATCCACAACTGTAAATTGATGTTCTTCTGCTAATCGATTTAATTTTTCAACATATTCAATGAGTTTATCTTCTTTTCGATAAAAGAAATAGAGATTACGGCGTTCCATATAAATACCCTCCTACTGATTTTAAAATGAATATAAATAGGTTATACAATTAAAGATATTATGAACCCTATAATTTAGTTTATCAATAAAATGAAACTATTTTAGATTTGATTCGTATTAATTTTTGAACGTTTTTTTAAATAGTAATCCAGGAGGAAAAGAAATGAATGGGAAACGGTGGGCAGCACTAGGAATTGCTGCAGTCATATTTGTATTTTCGATCTTTTTTAATTTCGCAACAAATCTAGCCTCGAAAAACTTCAGTAGTATTTCAGAAGACTTTCTAGCGGCTTCAAATGAAGATTTCGTAGAAAATGTGGTAATCGAAGGGAAAGGAATGGATAAGATTCTCGTTTTAGCTGTTAATGGTGTGATTCAGGATACAGGTGAGGACGTGACTTCCTTCTTCCAAACAGCCGGTTATCAACATAAAACCTTCTTAAAAATGATTGAAAAAGCGGAAAAGGATAAAACCGTGAAGGGAATTATTCTTAAAGTTAATTCACCAGGCGGCGGGGTTGTAGAAAGTGCGGAAATACATAAAAAAATAACAGACCTTAAAGAAAAAACGGAAAAACCAATTTATGTTTCAATGGGGGCTATGGCAGCTTCTGGCGGGTACTATATTTCAGCACCGGCAGACAAAATATTTGCTACACCTGACACCATGACAGGTTCACTTGGGGTTATCATGCAAGGGATTAATTATAGTGGTCTAGCCGAAAAATATGGTGTGAAATTTGAAACAATCAAAAGCGGTCCATACAAAGATATCATGTCCCCAAGCAGGGAGATGACAGAAGAAGAAAGAAACATTATGCAAACGATGGTCAATAATGCTTATCAGGGATTTGTCGATGTAATTGCAGAGGGGCGGAATATGTCTGAGTCAGAGGTACGCAGTATTGCAGACGGACGAATCTATGATGGCAGACAAGCAAAGGAAAATCATCTAATCGATGAATTAGGGTACTTTGAGGATACGGTTGAAGCCATGAAACAGGATTACGAACTTGGAAATATTAAAGTTGTGGAATATGAAACTAATTTTGGTTTTGGATCCCTCTTTTCAATGAGTGCGAAAAAAATGTTTAGTGATGACATCGAAATGGCAACTTTGGTTCATCTATTATCACAGCCAAATTCACCTAGAATGATGTATTTATACGCAGAATAGGAGGGACTAATTGAATATGGATCTTATACATGAGGGAATCCAGGGAAGTAATCATGTTCCGGACGATCAAACTGCTCCACCCGTTGTTCAAGGCATGCCGCGCTATGCAGGCTTTTGGATGCGGTTTTGGGCATATTTATTAGACTTAGTAGTAATTGGGAGCATGAATCGTATCTTGATCTATCCAGCCTTTAGGGCGCTAGACATACCATTAACTGAAAGTCATTTATTTAGTGGGGCATCCATTGCAACCGCTCTTGTCTTTTATTTATATTTTGTGTTGATGACAAAGTTTTTTAACCAAACATTAGGGAAAATGGTGTTTGGGATTAAGGTTGTTTCACTTGAAGGACAACCACTAACTTGGATGACGGTTCTCTTTAGGGAGTTTATTGGCCGGTATATCTCAAAACTTTTTTTCATCGGCTATATAATCGTTGCATTTCTTCCAAAAAAACAAGGAATTCATGATCTTTTGTCTGATACAACTGTTATCCATGCGTCAAAATAAGGGTGCCCACTTGGGCATTCTTTTTTTATACCACACAATTCCTTTTAATGTATTTTTTGTTATCTGGTAGGTGATAATGAAACATTGAAAGGGTGTGAGTGTTATGAAATGGCTATTATTCATATTATTATTCCTGGTCCTTCTTATCCTTCTCATTGTGGTAACTAGGCTAACGATTTTTATAGATGTAAATCACTCACAGGACGATGACCATATTAAAATAAAGTTCAGCATTTGGTTTGGACTGATAAGATATACCATTAATGTCCCGATGGTTGCAATTGACGAAGAAACACCAAGCATTGTGTTCAAAAAGGAAAAAAAAGCAAATATAGCCTCAGATGAGAAAAAGAAAACAGTGAAATTCTCTTTTCATAATTTAATGGATAGTATCCACGATTCAAAAGAAATCCTTTATCGGGTGATCGATCTGGTACCGATACTCAAACATTTTTTAAAGAAAATTTCAGTATCAAAATTCGAGTGGCATTCTCATATTGGGATTGGAGATGCTGCCCATACGGGGATTATAACTGGACTTGGTTGGTCCATCAAAGGGACAATTGTTGGGGTGATTAGTCAGTATTTCAACCTGAAAACGTATCCTGATTATTCAATAACACCGTCATTTCAGGTAGCTGTATCCGAAACAAAGCTAAGATGCATGATTCAATTTCGAATCGGGTATGCTATTGTGGCAGGAATCAAGGTGATGAAAAGGTGGCGAGGGAGCTTACCAAAATTTAAGTCTAAGTCCCTTTCAAAGCTTAACAATGCCGATTCAGATAAAAAATCAGTGTGAAATGTCAGGAGGAATGTATGATGTCTGATCATCCAATACAAGGCTTAATGAAAACCGCAATGGAAAATTTAAAACAAATGATTGATGTGAATACAATTATCGGGGACCCTGTTGAAACACCTGATGGGAGCGTGATTTTAACGGTCTCAAAAGTTGGCTTTGGATTTGCTGCAGGGGGTAGTGAATTCAAGGGACAAAGTGAAGGTGGAAAAGATAGCGGCGGTGGCGGAGACCAACAGCAACAACAAGGATCCAAGCTACCGTTCGGTGGAGGAAGTGGTGGTGGAGTTTCGATTACACCAATCGCTTTTTTAATTGTTAGTGCAAATGGTGTTAAAATGCTTCATCTTGATGAAAGCACTCATTTATTTGAAAAAATGATTGAGCTTGCTCCACAAGCAGTGGAAAAAATTCAACAAATGTTAAAAAAGAGTAGTCAAGATAAGCAAAATCAAAACCAACAAAACCAACAGAAACAACAGGATTTCGATATATAAGAATTGATGGAGTTAGCTGTCTTACAGTTGACTCTTTTTTGATTGCTTATTCCATTCTAATTCATTGCAATCCTATGGAATTAAAGATATCATTTACACTGTAGATATAAATTTAAGGAGGATTTTGGAAAAATGGCAACTATCACATTTAAAAACAATCCAGTCACTTTATTGGGGAATGAAGTAAAGGTTGGGGACAAAGCTCCTGATTTTACTGTATTAGCTAATGATTTATCACCGGTAACACTTGCAGATTCAAAGGGTTCTGTTCGTTTAATAAGTGTTGTTCCATCACTTGATACAGGTGTATGTGATGCACAAACTCGTCGTTTTAACGAAGCAGCTGCTGGTTTAGGTAATGTTAAAATCTTAACAGTAAGTGTTGATTTGCCATTTGCACAAGCGCGTTGGTGTGGTGCAAACGGTATTGAAAATGTTCAAACTCTTTCAGACCATCGTGATCTTTCTTTCGGAGAAGCATTTGGTGTAGCTATTCAAGAACTACGCTTATTAGCTCGTGCCGTATTCGTTGTAGACAGCAATGACACTGTTACATATGTTGAATATGTAAGCGAAGCAACAAACCATCCAAACTATGAAGCAGCACTAGAGGCATCAAAAGCAGCTAAATAAAATCGAAAAGCGCAAGCGCCTTGCAAGAGGAACATCGACTAACTACTGCCACGTCCTGTGGCAAACGTCGATGTCAGCACCTCCTGTGCAAGTCCGACAAGCATAAGAAAAGCCGGCGGGAAGGATGTAGTTTATCCTTCTTGACGGATTGGCTTATGACCTCGAGGGGCTAGGCGCTGGAGCTAGACAATAATAGTAGAATACAGGGATCCCAATCAAGATTGGGGTTCTTTTTTTACCGTATTGAACAAGAAAGAAATTTCTTTTACAATATAGGGATATTAACTTTTTTCAGCAAACTGAATAAAGTTAAAGCCTCCGGCGGATGCCACGATTTTTCAGAGGAAGCTTTTCGAGTTTAAGATCAAAGACTAGGAACGCCACTTCCTGTGGCAACGTCTTTGTGACCCACCTCGTGTGGGCCTAAAAAAATCGGGCGCAAATACGCCAAGNGAGATTCGAAAAAGGAGTTATAACTATGGTACAAATATCTGCAGTTGAAAAACTATTCACCGTTATCGACAATACAGCAACCATTCTTCAAGATGAATTATCATGTACGTACCTGGAAGCAGTCGCAGAAACAGGAGAAAACCTCTTCCAAAACACCATCCTGCAGGAAGAAATTAGTGAACTATCGAAAAAGCGTATCCAAAAAGAATACACCCATGTGAACCTAGGTCAATGCTCAGCTGAAGAAATCCGTAAGGCCTACCAGCTTGCCGCCTTAAAAGGAATGAGGGAGGCGACCCAGCCGAATCATGAAATGACACCAGATGCTGTTTCCATCTTTGTGGGATACCTTGTCTCAAAATTTACCGAAGGCTGGAAAGGATTCAGTATCTTTGACCCGGCTGTTGGAACGGCAAATCTTTTGACAACTGTACTTAATCAAAATCAATCAAAGGAAATCGAAGCGTATGGGATTGATGTTGATGACCTTTTAATCAAAGTGGCATATATTAGTGCAAACCTACAGCAACATTCCATTCAATTCTATAACCAAGATAGTCTAGAGCCGCTATACATAGAACCAATGGACATAGTTGTCAGTGATTTGCCTGTCGGTTATTATCCGAATGATATAGGGGCAGCTAGCTTTGAACTTCACGCTAAAGAAGGTCATTCTTATGCCCACCATCTTTTTATTGAACAAAGCCTTAAATATACAACAGCGGGCGGCTATTTATTTTTCTTAGTGCCAAATCATTTATTTACGAGTGAGTTCGCAAAGGAATTAAATCCATTTCTTAAAGAGCACGCTGTAATCCAAGGAATGATTCAGCTGCCTTTATCCTTGTTTAAAAATGAAAAGGCAGCAAAAAGCATTTTTATTATCCAGAAAAAAGGACCTGAAGTGAAAGCACCAAAGCAAGCCTTACTTGCCAACCTGCCAAAGTTTTCAAATCAGACTGCCATGACAGGAATTATTAAACAAATTGATGATTGGTTTAAGCAAGAGAAACTTGAAATCAATCAATAATTGATGAAAGGGAGATCCGATTGGGTCTCTTTTTTTGTTGTCTAGTTCCAGGCACCATCGGCTCGAGGTCATAAGCCAATCGCTTCGGAAGGTAAAAAGCACCTTCTGTCAGCGCTCGTCTTATGCTTTTCGGACTTGCACAGGATGTGCTGACGTTTACGTTTGCCACAGGACGTGGCAGTTTTTAGTAAACGTTCAAAGTCAAGGCGCTTGCGCTTTTCTTGATTGGGGACGCTTTCTGTTATCTGAATATAGGAACTTTAGGGCGAAAACGGTACCAAATTAGCATACTCCTTGAAAAGTTTTCGTACCGATGTTTAAATGAATAAGGCATCTATGAAACCGTGTCGTTTTGCATAGAATAATGTAGAACGAAAATTTACATATAAAAGTGATTTAAACAAAGGAGCGGACGTTATGTCTAAAATCATTGCCATAAATGCAGGAAGTTCTTCACTGAAATTTCAACTATTTGAAATGCCAAGCGAGGAAGTTATTACAAAGGGGATTTTTGAACGAATTGGTCTTGATAAAGCTATTTATACAATCTATGTTAACGATGAAAAACAAACAACTGAAACTGTAATTCCAGACCATGGGGTTGCAGTAAAAATACTACTAGATAAGCTGACTGAATATGGGATCATTAAATCCTTAGATGAAATTGAAGGAATCGGGCATCGGGTTGTACACGGCGGAGAAGCATTTGCTGATTCAGTTGTCATTACAAATGAGGTTTTAACAGAAATAGACAGACTATCCGAGTTGGCACCTTTGCATAACCCAGCCAATGTTACGGGAATCAAAGCCTTTCAGGAAGTATTGCCAAATGTTCCGGCTATAGCTGTATTTGATACAGCTTTCCATCAAACAATGCCTGAAAAGTCGTTTTTATACAGTCTTCCATATCATTATTATAAAGACTATGGGATTAGAAAATATGGGTTCCACGGAACATCCCATAAATATGTATCACAACGTGCCGCTGAGCTTCTAGGCAGACCTTTAGAAGAGCTTCGCCTATTATCATGTCACCTTGGCAATGGTGCAAGTATTGCTGCAATTGAAGGCGGAAAATCCATCGATACATCGATGGGCTTTACACCGCTTGCTGGTGTTACAATGGGAACACGTTCCGGTAATATTGACCCTGCATTAATTCCATTTATTATGGAAAAAACAGGGAAGTCAGCTGACGAAGTGTTAGATGTGTTAAACAAAGAAAGTGGAATGCTTGGTGTTTCCGGATTCTCAAGTGATCTTCGTGATATTCAGGAGCAAGCAGATGAAGGAAACATCCGTGCACAATTAGCTCTTGACGTATTTGGAAGTAGAATCCACAAATACATTGGCTCATACGCAGCTCGTATGCATGGTATAGACGCAATCATCTTTACAGCAGGAATTGGTGAAAACAGTGACACCATCCGTGCAAGAGTATTAACAGGTTTAGAATTCATGGGTGTCTATTGGGACCCAGCTTTAAACAAGGTGAGAGGGAAGGAAGCTTTTGTGAACTACCCACATTCACCAGTAAAAGTTATTATCATACCAACGAATGAAGAAGTAATGATTGCACGCGATGTCATGCGTTTAACAAAATAAAGGTTGATGGACAAACTCTTAATGGGTTTGTCCTTTTTATTAACTATATTCCTTTATGTTATAATAATCGTAGTTAAAGTTGGAAACGGAGGATGAATATGGGGTTTACAGAACGGGAGCTGCAAGTTTTAACCGAAATTGAAAAATGGTCAGACCAAATGCACCATGAACAGACTGATTTTGAAATGACCTATGACAAATGGCTTGAAAACTCGTTACGTCTCATTCCAGAGAATATTCGGATCGAGTTCTTTTCAAAACTAGATAGTTGGCTATTTCATTTACATGCGATACTTCAAGGCTCTCAATTTCAAGTGGACGCAAGGGAACGGCTAATCGGTTCGGCACGAATTTTCAACCATGAAATCAACGAAATAACTGATTTAAAAGAACTCACAATTGACGAACTATCATACCTAACTGAAAATCAGATAGCAAAGCATCGCCTTTATTCATTTGCACACGGAGGCTTGTCCGGTACCGGTGGACTACTGCTGCTTGGAACGGATATACCTGTGATTACGATCCTTAATCTTCGTGTTGTCCAATTAATTGCGATGACGTATGGATATGAAGTTAATACACCCTATGAAATGATGACATCTTTAAAGGTATTTCATGCTGCTACATTGCCTAAGCGCATGCGCTATCAAGGATGGGATGCCATAACCCAAGATGCGGACGTGTCCAATCTGAACCAATATTTTTACAATGGATCAGATGAGCTAACCGATGAAACCTGGCTAGAGTTGCCACTTAAGCATATTGTAAAAGCAGTCGCAATCTCAGTACTAAGGAAGCGTATGATTCAAGGGATTCCACTTATCAGTATGGCAATTGGTGCGGGTATGAATTACCAATTAACAAGACAGGTCAGTGATTTTGCCCATAATTATTACCGTTTTCGCTTTTTGATGGAAAAGGAGTCATAAGATATGAGTGTTCATGAACATAAGCAAGCAACACCGTCCTCTGTCACATGTCAAGTCATTACGATAAGCGATACGAGAACAGAACAAACAGATAAAAGTGGTCAACTAATGATTGCACTTCTTGAAGAGAATGGCTTTAAAGTTCTAGATTATAAAATTGTGAAGGACGAAGAAGTCTCTATTGAAAAAGCAATACGAGAAGGCTGTGATCACGAAGAAATTGATGTTGTTCTGACAAATGGAGGAACTGGCATTGCAAAACGTGATGTTACGATTGAGGTCGTTTCAAAATTAGTAGATAAAGAAATAGTCGGGTTCGGGGAATTGTTTCGAATGCTTAGCTATACAGAGGATATAGGCTCAGCAGCCATTCTTTCAAGAGCAATAGCGGGTGTCAGTAATGATACGGCGATTTTTTCGACACCAGGTTCTTCTGGAGCTGTGAAGCTTGCAATGAATAAATTAATTCTGCCGGAACTTGGTCATGTTGTCAGTGAAATAAAAAAAGATATAAAAAAGGTCTAATCCTTCAAATGATTAGACCTTTTCTCATTGATGTATTTTATGTGATATTCCTTGATTCATCCTGTACCAAATCCATAAGTCATTGATGATGGAGGCACATTCTGAAATTTCGTTGTTTAGTTCACAGGAACGTTCGAAGTTAAGCTCATTACCAAGCTGTTCTTGTTTTTTATTAATAACGATTTCAATTTCTGCAATGCGATCAGGGATATGTCCCCTGATTTTTTCCCATTGGAATAATATATACTGCTGTGTTCCCTCTTGGTATTCCTCCCACATTTTTTCTAAATAAGGAAGAAAAATCCCAAGCCGTTCATCAAAATGAAAATAATCACCCATTAAAACCACCCCTAGCAGGTCTTGCTCCTATTCTACAATACTCCTAGTTTATTATCTATGAAAAAAGTTTTTTAAATTTTTCTTCACTTTACTCTTGAAAAAGGTAGAAAGAGTTGCTAAAGTAATACATTATAAATGTATAAATATAAAACTATATGAATTATTATTCGAAAGGGAGATACAACATGAGCCAAAAGAAAGTTGTTTTAGCATATTCGGGTGGTCTTGATACAAGCGTTGCCGTTAAATGGTTACAGGAGCAAGGATATGAAGTTGTTGCTTGCTGTTTGGATGTAGGTGAAGGAAAAGACTTAGCGTTTATTAAAGAAAAAGCAATTACAGTTGGAGCTGTATCTTCATACGTCATTGATGCGAAGGAAGAGTTTGCAAATGATTTTGCACTTGCAGCTTTACAAGCACATACACTTTATGAAGGAAAATATCCGTTAGTGTCTGCATTATCTCGTCCTCTAATCGCGAAAAAGCTAGTTGAAGTAGCCGAACAAGAAAATGCAGTTGCAGTTGCACACGGCTGTACCGGGAAAGGAAATGACCAGGTTCGTTTTGAGGTTTCAATTAAAGCATTAAATCCAGATCTTGAAGTTTTAGCACCTGTTCGTGAATGGGGCTGGTCACGTGAGGAAGAAATCGAATATGCAAAACAGCATAATATTCCGATTCCAATTAATTTAGATAGCCCATTCTCAATTGACCAAAACCTATGGGGACGCAGTAATGAATGTGGAATTTTAGAAGATCCATGGGCTTCACCACCTGCGGATGCATATGAATTAACAGCAGCTCTTGAAGAAACTCCAAATACACCCGACATTATTGAAATTGATTTTGAACAAGGTGTACCAAAAACAATTAATGGTCAGCACTATACATTAGCTGAATTAATTCTTGAATTAAACCAAATTGCTGGTAAACACGGGGTAGGTCGTATCGACCATGTGGAAAACCGCCTAGTTGGGATTAAATCTCGTGAAATTTATGAGTGTCCTGGTGCTATTGTCTTAATTACAGCACATAAGGAACTAGAAGACCTTACACTTGTAAAAGAAGTGGCACATTTCAAACCAGTCATCGAGCAAAAACTTACTGAATTAATTTACAATGGACTTTGGTTCTCACCATTAAAGGATGCATTACTTGGTTTCTTAAAAGAAACACAAAAGAATGTAAATGGAACAGTTCGCGTAAAACTCTTTAAAGGTCATGCTATTGTCGAAGGTCGAAAATCAGAAAATTCATTGTACGATGAAAAGCTTGCGACATATACTTCAGATGATGAATTCGATCATCAAGCAGCGGTTGGTTTCATTTCATTATGGGGCTTACCAACAAAGGTGAATAGCATCGTAAACAAGGGTAAGAAGGTAGGAGTATGAAAAAGCTTTGGGGAGGAAGATTCACCAAAAGTGCTGAGGGGTGGGTAGATGAGTTTGGTGCATCTATCCCCTTTGATCAGGAACTGGTGAAGGAAGATCTTGAAGGAAGTATTGCCCATGTGACAATGCTTGGTAAATGCGGAATCGTTTCTATGGAAGAAGCAGATACCATTAAGTCCGGGCTGCTTAACTTATTAGAAAAAGCAAAAAACGGTGAATTGGAATATTCTGTTGCAAATGAAGATATTCACTTAAATATCGAAAAAATGCTGATCGATGAGATTGGGCAGGTTGGTGGTAAGCTTCATACAGGGAGAAGCAGAAATGACCAAGTTGCAACAGATATGCATTTATATTTACGACAACAAGTGGATGAAATCATTGAATTTGTTGAGGAACTACAGGGCGCAATCGTGAATCAGGCGGAACAACATGTTGAAACGATAGCACCTGGATATACACATTTACAGAGAGCGCAGCCTATTTCGTTTGCCCATCATTTATTGGCTTATTATTGGATGCTTGAACGTGATAAGGAACGTTTAACAGACTCCTTAAAAAGAATTAATATGTCTCCATTAGGAGCTGGTGCCTTGGCCGGTACTACCTTTCCTATCGACCGTTACTATAGTGCAGGGCTTTTAGGCTTTGAAAAAATCTATGAAAATAGTATTGATGCTGTAAGTGACCGGGATTTTATCGTTGAATTTTTAAGCAATAGCTCGATGATTATGATGCATCTTTCGCGTTTTTGCGAAGAGTTAATTCTATGGTCCTCTCAGGAATTTAACTTTATTGAAATGGATGATGCTTTTGCAACGGGAAGCAGTATTATGCCACAAAAAAAGAACCCAGATATGGCAGAGTTAATCCGTGGTAAAACAGGAAGGGTATATGGAAACCTTTTCGGTTTATTAACTGTCCTTAAAGGGACCCCACTTGCGTATAACAAAGATATGCAAGAGGATAAAGAGGGCATGTTTGATACAGTGAAGACGATAAAAGGATCCTTGAAGATATTTGCAGGAATGGTGTCAACTATGAATGTGAAGACGGAAGTGATGGCAGCAGCTGTTAAAAAGGATTTTTCCAACGCAACCGAGCTTGCTGATTATTTAGCATCAAAGGGACTTCCATTTAGAGATGCCCATGAAGTGGTTGGAAAGTTAGTGTTAACTTGTATTGAACGTGGTATTTTCTTGGGTGATTTGCCACTTGAAGTGTTTAAAGAGTCATCGGCCCTCTTTGAAGACGATATTTATGAAGTATTATTACCTGCAACTGCTGTAGCTCGTCGAAAGAGTGCAGGAGGAACAGGATTTGATGAAGTATACAAGGTTTTACAGAAAATTAAACAAACAAAAAAATCGTGATTATTCACGATTTTTTTGTTTGTTTAAAGGTCCTTTTCCGTTCTTACGACCATAACATCACATTTTGCATAGCGTGTGATGTTTTCAGAAACACTGCCCAAAAGGAAACGTTCGACAGCGTTAAGACCAGTAGCACCACAAATGATTAAATCAACATGATGCTTTGGTGCGATTTCTTTTGCAATTTTTATTTTAGGAGATCCGAAATCCAGAATGGTTTCTATATCTTCAATACCGGAATCTTCGGCAATTTGCTCATACCGATTAAGTAATTCTTTTCCGAAGTTTTCAGATTGCTCTGATAGGTTCTGATGGTATGCGCCTATTGCGGCAAATTGTTTTAAGTCAATCACATGAGTAATAATGAGTTCCGCATGATACCGCTTACAAATATCGATAGCTTTTTTAAAAGCCCATTCTGCTTCCTTAGAACCGTCAACAGCAACAAGTACTTTTTTATAGGTAACTAGCATTTTAATGCCCCCTAAAATTAGAAATGGTCTTTCTCCTGTTATTATAGCACTGAATATTAGGTAACAAGAAAAATAAACTTGTAGAAACATTGAACTTTTTTGATTATATAACAATATTGTGTGTTTTTCTTCTATATAATCATTGTCACCATTTTTTACGCATAAAAATATGATAAAGAAAAGTTTGTAGTAAGACATTCGTCTACTAAATAGAAAAGGAGTGCCAAGTATGGGTTCATCGGTTTTTTATAATGAATCATTAGCCAGACTTGTTCACCGACCACCGACGACTTCCGCACCGAAAAATCTGAATCAATCAACCTATTATTCAAATTTTGTATCTGAGCATATAAAACTCCAGGAAAAATACAATGAAACCATTAAAGAATATATAACGAGCAATGAAGGGCTAATCAAAAAAATAGCGGAGGAACAAAAGGGATTACAGCATCAATTTTTTAATCAAGAACAGAAACAAATGGAGAAGGATGAAAAGCTTTCAAAGAGAATGGGTGAACAGAAAAACCTATTGGAGGTATTAGTTGGCTTTATGAGGAAACAGGAAAAATACAATGTGACAGCAGCCGAGCAGCAAGTGGAAAATAAAGACCAGCTTGAGATTCTAGGACGAATTGTTCGAAATCAGGAAATCTTTAACAACAAGGTTTCTGAGAATATGGATCTGGTGAAGGAACAATTTGACCAAATCATTGCTTCCTTAAAAAATCATGAGTTGAAAAATGAATCCATTTCAAAACACTTTGAAAAAAAAGACGAAAAAGATCAGGAAATCGTCGATACCATTTCTGAACAAAGCGAATTATTTTTCAAAGTGTTGAATGGTTTACAGAATAATAAAGAGCAATATGATATTTTATTTGATTATGTGCGTAATCAGGATAAATTTAACCATAAGCTCTTTGAATACCTATGCTCAAAATTTGAGGAAGAGGAAGAAAATGCAGTTAACTGATAAAAGCGCAAGCGCCTTGCCCAGCCCCGACAAGCACAAGACGAGCGCTGACAGAAGGCGTTTTTTGCCTTCAGAAGCGATTGGCTTGTGACCTCGAGGGGCTAGGCGCCGGAGCTAGAAAAAGGACCTCAAGGGGTCCTTTTAATTTATTTCGTAATAAGTTCTTTTGGAAAATTAGTTAGTGTTTCAGCTCCATCAGCTGTGATGATCATATCATCCTCAATTCGTACGCCGCCAATTTCCGGGACATAAATTCCCGGTTCAATGGTGAAGACCATTCCCTTTTGTAAAAGCATATCATTGGTTTCATTCATGGATGGAAATTCGTGAACATCAATTCCTAGCCCATGACCAATTCGATGGGTAAAATATTCGCCATAGCCAGTATTCGTAATAATGGTACGTGCGGACACGTCGATATCTCCAACTCTTGTTCCTGGTTTACATGTATCCACGGCTGCTAATTGAGCCTTTAATACGGTGTCATAAACCTCACGTTGTTGATCCGAAATCTCTCCAAATGCGACAGTTCTTGTAATATCTGAGCAATATCCATCAAGAACAACACCTAAATCAAAAAGGACAAAATCTCCTTTTTTGATTGGCTCGAGACCCGGTTTTCCGTGTGGTGCAGCTGTTTTTAGCCCTGTTAATACCATTGTGTCGAAGGACATTTGGCGGATTCCCTTTTTCTTTAATTCAAATTCAATTGTTGCAAATACATCTAATTCTGTTTTTCCCTCAGCGATTGCTTGGACGCCGACTTCCACTCCATAATCAGCAAGCTTTGCTGCTTCTTTGAGAATGGAAACCTCGTTTTCTTCTTTAATCATACGTAATGTATGTAATTTTTCCTCCGCAGAAAAGAAAGAAGTGGATGGAAATAATTTTTGGATCTGCTCAAACCGATCAACGGTTATGTGCTCTTTTTCGATAGCTAATGCAGAAACAGTTACATCACGTTTTGAAAGGGACTTTTGGATAAGCTCCCAAGGATTATCAGTATCACTATATCCGATGATCTCATATTGCCAGCCAGCGTTTCGTGCTTGGGAAAGCTCCATATTAGGACAAATTAAGATGGGCTCATCGTCTTGAAAAACGAATAAACCAAGAAGTCGTTCATGTGGCTCCGTATAAAAATTTGTTAAGTAAAATACATTTGGGGTAGAGGTAATGAAACTGCATGTAATGTCCTTTTCCTTCAACCAACTAGAAAGCTGTTGTAATCGTTGATTCATATATGACACATCCTTTTGAAAGATAAGTTAAGAGTAGCAATTCCAATAAAAAAAGTAAACTCTCGTGATGTGGTTCTTCATTTTTAAAAAAGGTTTGTTTTACGCAAGAAAAGGGCATAAAAAAGAAGGAAAGTAGGCAACTGAAAAGAAGATATATAGTAAGGTTACATACAATTATGCAAAAAGGGGAGATACATATGAAGGTATCGTATCATGGACATTCTGTTGTAAAAATTGAAACTGGCGGAAAGACAATTATTATCGACCCATTTATTACAGGCAATCCGCTTACAGACTTAAACGCTACCGAAGAAAAAGTCGATGTCATTTTACTTACACATGGGCACGGGGATCATGTTGGGGATACTGTAGACCTAGCTAAGCGCAATTCAAGCTTAGTGGTAGCACCAAATGAACTTGCAGTCTATTTAGGATGGCAGGGGGTTAATGTACATCCAATGCATATTGGTGGTGCTCACCAATTTGATTTTGGAAAAGTAAAATACACTCTGGCATTCCATGGTTCAAGTGTAGAAATTCCCGAGAAGCAGGAGTTTATCTATACAGGAATGCCTGGCGGAATCCTATTTACCGCGGAAGGAAAGACAATTTATCATGCAGGGGACACGGCATTATTTTATGACATGAAATTAATCGGTGAACTTAATGACATTGATGTTGCCTTCCTGCCTATTGGGGATAATTTCACAATGGGGCCAGATGATGCTTTAATAGCAGCCGAGTGGGTAAAGGCAAAAACAGTTGTGCCCATTCACTATAATACTTTTCCTGTTATCAGGCAGGATGCAAATGAGTTTGTCTCAAGACTTACGTCTGCTGAGGGGAAAGTTTTGGTGGCAGGAGACGCAATTGAATTATAAAAGTAGCAAAGACGTGAGGTTTCGCGTCTTTTTTTAATGCTTGCTTCATAGAATGATACAAGCATAGATAAAGGAGGTAATGGTAATGCAAAATAGATTATTACTATGTTTATTGCTTTGTGGTGTTTTACTTTATTTTGGGGTACCGCGACTAGCGATTGGAGCGGGAGGCTTAGAGGGCATTTTTGCGATTTCCTGGCTAGTTTTTGCTTTGATTGTGGTCAGTGGAAATCTCATTGGTTTATTGTATAATCCGAGATCTGCTCAAAAAATGACAAACCCGCAAGTTGCATTGGCAAAAAAACGCAAAAAAATGCGTCAATACTAACTTTATTCAGCAGAAGACTGAATAAAGTTAGTCGGCCTCCGGCGGATGCCACAGATTTTTAAAGGAAATTTTCGAGTTGTAAGATCAAAGACTAAAAACGCCACATCCTGTGGCAACGTCTTTATGACCCCACTTCATGTGGGCCTAAAATCTGAGCGCAAATACGCCAAGCCGTATTTGATTTGTTAAAATTGTATAAAACGCGCTTCACCCCTATAATGGAGATAAGTAAATATCGGAAATAGACAAAGAATGATAATAGAGGGTGAAGAGCTTGGCGACGAAGCATGAGCAAATTTTACAGCATATTGACACACTTCCGATTGGTGAGAAAATTTCTGTTCGACAAATTGCGAAGGATATGAAGGTGAGTGAGGGTACCGCTTACCGTGCAATCAAAGAAGCGGAAAATAAAGGGTATGTTAGCACCATCGAACGTGTAGGAACGATTCGAATTGAACGAAAGAAGAAAGAAAACATTGAAAAGCTGACCTTCGCGGAAGTTGTCAACATTGTCGATGGACAAGTGCTTGGAGGGAAAGCCGGTCTACATAAAACGTTAAATAAATTTGTAATTGGTGCGATGAAGCTTGAGGCAATGATGCGATATACGGGTGCTGGAAACCTATTGATTGTTGGTAACCGCACAAAGGCACATGAATATGCTTTAAATGCAGGCGCCGCTGTCTTAATTACGGGTGGGTTTGACACGGATGATCATGTAAAAAAGCTTGCTGATGAGCTGCAACTGCCAATCATATCAAGCAGCTATGACACCTTTACGGTTGCAACAATGATTAACCGTGCAATCTATGATCAACTGATAAAAAAGGAGATTGTGTTGGTTGAGGATATTTTAACCTCGAAAACAGAGACAGTAAGCCTTCACCTTTCAGAAAAGGTTGAGAAATGGTATGAACATAATACTGAAACAGGACATGGACGTTATCCCGTAATTGATAATCAATCAAAGGTCGTTGGAATGGTGACTGCAAAGGACATTATGGGACAGGACCCAAATATCCTCATTGAAAAAGTGATGACAAAACATCCAATGACTGTGAATGGAAAAACTTCTGTTGCATCTGTCTCCCATATGATGGTGTGGGAAGGAATTGAAATGCTCCCGGTCGTGGATCAATCCAATCGATTACAAGGAATCATTAGTCGTCAGGATGTTTTAAAAGCACTTCAGATGATTGGTCGTCAACCACAGGTAGGGGAAACGATTGATGATATTGTCACAAATCAACTAGTGGATATTTCTGCTGATGGAGAGTCTATTTATCAATGTGAAGTAACTCCGCAAATGACAAATTACTTGGGAACGATTTCCTATGGTGTGTTTACTACGATTGTCACTGAGGCAGCCAATAGAGTACTCAAATCCTTTAAAAAAGGTGATCTTGTTATTGAAAATATGACGGTTTATTTTATGAAGCCTGTTCAACTAGAAAGTACCATGGAAATTCACCCTAGAGTTTTAGAGGTGGGAAGACGATTTGGTAAGGTTGATGTTGAAGTTTTCAGCGGCGGAATCGTAGTTGGAAAGGCAATGATGATGGCCCAATTAATAGAGAGATAAATTAGAAAAGCGCAAGCGCCTTGAGGTTGAACGTTTACTAAAAACTGCCACGTCCTGTGGCAAACGTAAACGTCAGCACATCCTGTGCAAGTCAGGCATAGCACAAGACGAACGCTTCTGAAGGCGCATTTTGCCTTCAGAAGCGATTGACTTGTGACCTCGAGGGGCTAGGCTGCTTGCGCTAGACAAAAGACAAAAAAAGAGACGCTTTAACGCGTCTCTTTTCATTACCCCTGTTGCTCAGCTTCTTTAACCACAAATGGAAGGTAATGCTTATAGGCACGGAATCCTGCCCACACACTACCACCGCCAACTAATATAAGGATGGTACCAATGACGTATGAAATGGTAGAAGGATGAACAAAAAATGAATTTAAACCAAAAAGACCAACAAATAGTCCAAGTGCTATACTAGACTTTGCTGAAAGCCATTGTTTTTCAATAGGACGTTTTGAACGGAAGTATTTTGTTTTATAATATAAATAAAAACCAAGTGCAAAAATGATTAACATCACAAGTATATTCACAAGAAGCTTCCTCCAATTCTAGATTGCTATTCCTATTGTAACTAGAATCCATTCAAAATACTAGTGAATAGAATGTGAAGAAATCGGGATGTAAAGGAGAAATGACATGATACAAGCGATTTTTAAAACAATTACTGAATTTGAAACAATTATCATTCATCGCCATGTAAGGCCAGACCCAGATGCCTATGGTTCACAATGTGGATTAGCGGAAATCCTAAAAGCCTCCTTTCCCACTAAAAATGTATTTGTCGTCGGCGAGGATGAACCATCATTACTCTTTCTAAAGAAAATGGACCAGATTTCCGATGAAATGTTTGAAGATGCATTGGTGATTGTTTGCGACACTGCAAATCAGGGCAGGATTTCAGATGCGCGTTACAATCGTGGCAAAAAGTTAATCAAAATTGATCACCATCCGAATGAAGATCCTTATGGAGATTTCTTATGGGTTGATACAAATGCGAGCTCCTGCAGCGAAATGATTTATGAGCTTTACCTGCAAGGGAAAAATCAAGGATTTACACTTACAAAGGAAGCTGCAAAACTTCTATTTGCTGGAATTGTCGGTGATACTGGACGATTTTTGTTTCCAAATACAAATCCAAAGACATTTACATATGCAGGAGAATTAATCGAATATGGCTTTCAATTTCCACAAGTTTACGAGAAATTGTATAAAACAAAGGAAAATGTAGCACGTCTGAGTGGCCATGTCTATCAGAATTATAGGGTTACCGAAGATGGTGTTGGCTGGATGGTAATTACGAACGATAATCTGAAACAATACAAGGTAACGTCTTCAGAAGCATCGCAGCTCGTAAGTAACCTAGGAAATATCGAAAATATTAAGACATGGGCGTTTTTCGTTGAGGAAAAGGATCAAATTCGTGTTCGCTTACGCTCAAAAGGGCCAGTAATTAACGGAGTTGCAAAAAAATATCATGGTGGTGGGCATCCACTTGCATCAGGAGCCACTATCTATTCTTGGGAAGAGGTAGATCAGGTCATCGCTGATTTGCGTGATGTTTGTAAAATGGGAAATTAAAAATCCGTGTTCAAAATGCAGGGTGAAAAGGACCGGTTCGACAAGAACGCCACGTCCTGTGGCATTGTCGACACTAGCACATCCTGTGCGTCGAAATTTCAAGGCGGTGCAGCTTTGAGTACCGGAGCGTATGCAGTTAATNACGTGAGGAACGGAGAA
>NZ_LMBW01000009.1:130138-203592 GCF_001439915.1 Fredinandcohnia humi
TTTCGGCCGATTTTTGAACATCCCTTAAAAAAATAAAGTCGCTCTATTTGCGTGCGACTTTTTTAGCTTTCTACCTTTACTGGGATGAACCACGATCCCATATCCGTTACCTCTTCAAGTACATCAAGGTTTAATGCTTGTATTTCTTTCTTTATGGCATATATAACATCCGGAGATTCTGCGTATGCTGAGTACCCATTCTTTATATGAGCCATTTTTTCATTTAATAGTTTTCTGCGGTTAATATACATATTTTCCCTCCTTGTACGTGTTACCTTTATTTTATTTCATTTTCACTTAAAAATGCTATATAATTTTCAAATTTTCTAAAGATTTAGGCCCAGTATGTGGGTCACAAAGACGTTGCCACAGGAAGTGGCGTACTTAGTCTTTGATCTTTTAAACCGTAACAAAAGTTTCACTTTTTTAAAAGGAAAAGCCTCCATATAGGAGGCTACATTATTTTACAAGTTCAATATTTAGTGAAATTTCAAGTGTGGTATCAACAAAGACGGTGTGTATTTTGAGTTTATACTTTTTATCATCCAATTCGAAATCTCTATTTTCAATTGCCCTAAAAAGAAGCTCTTTGTTTTTTGAGAGAGTTTGAATATCCTGCCCAATTAAGGAATTAAGGACCTCAGTCACTGAATTTTTTAGAATATGGAGATCTAGTGAACTAAGATTGACATTTTTTCGGTTTGCAAATACGATATCGAAATCTTGGATTTTGAGCTTGTTTTTGTTTTCTTCGTTCAACTTTTTTGCATCATCAATTAGAATATCATTACTTTTTTTAAGATCAATAATATCATTTTCCTGTTCCGATATTTTTTGAATCTGTTTGTCTTGCAACACCCCAAACTGAAACAGGAATACAAACCAACTGATTAAGGCACCAATCACAATTCCTGCGAAAAATCGTTGCCAGCCAGGTTTTTGATGATAAGGCGCGACTCTCATTAGGTGATATGCTCCTGAGTAAACCACTCAATAATTCTCCAGCCGAACTGTGCTCCTCCCATTGCTGATACAATTAGAAGAAATTGTTTAAAGACATCCTTTGTCTGGCCAAGAAAAATCCCTTTTTCAAAGCTGTAAAAAGTATCGAATGTTCCACCAATTGCAGCAACAAGTGCCCATATCTTCAACTTGCTGGCTACTGAATAGATTTCAGATAAAGGTGCTTGACCCGAAATAAAGGCACCCACCCCACCGATTAGCGATCCGCCTAAAAGGACCCCGAGAGCAATAAAGAAGCTATGAATAAATGCTGGCATAAATGCGTCTTTTATTTCCATTTAGACACCCTCTTTTTGAATTGTTAAGTTTAACGAAGCGTTTTACTATATGTATATGGACAAACCCTTGCCGGTATGACCGGTATGAGGTTTTGTTTTGCTTGTTTCGTGAATAGGACTATAATTGATAGATAGAATAGGACGAAAATATATTTTGAGGAAGGTGTGATTTCAATGCCTTTTGTTCATCTTCAGGTTCAAAGCGCCTACAGCCTTTTATCAAGTGCTGCAAAGGTTGAGGCCTTAGTTGAAAAAGCGAGCAGCCTAGAATTTAAGGCATTAGCGTTAACCGATGAAAATGTGATGTATGGTGCAATCGCTTTTTATAAAGAATGCAGGAAGCATGGAATCAAGCCAATCATAGGCATGACTGCCACAGTGCTGTCAGTTCAAGAGGATCAAACTGCTTACCCTGTAGTATTACTTGCGAAAAACAACAAAGGATATCAAAATCTATTAAAAATTAGCAGTGCCATTCAGACCAAATCGAAGGATGGAATCCCTAGAAGATGGTTATCACAATATCGCGAAGGATTAATCGGTATATCACCTGGCCCGAACGGGGACATTGAGCAAAGTCTAAAGAATGGAAATTACGAGGAAGCCTTGAAGCGAGCCAATTCCTACAAACAAATTTTTGAACAAGAAAGCTTTTATTTATCCGTGCAAAACCATGGCTTGCGCGAGAATGTTGAAATGAACACCCAACTTTTCAAAGTGGGTGCAGAACTAAAGATTCCATTGGTTGCCACAAACCATGTTCAATACATAGAGCATGCGGATTCGTTTGCACACGAATGCTTACTATCGATTAAAAATGGGACTAAGCTTTCAGAAGAAGACCGTGTCATCCTTCCAAGCAAGGAATATTATTTAAAGTCTCCATCACAAATGACTGAGCTTTTTTCTGATGTGCCAGAGGTTCTTGAAAACACATTACAAATTGCGCGTCTTTGTAATGTCGACATTGAATTAGGGAAATTTGCATTACCGAAATATCCTGTTCCGGATCATGAATCTGCAGAGGATTATTTATCGCGAATCTGTCTTAAAGGACTGCAGGAAAGGTACCAAAACCCTACAGATGAACAGTTGGAACGCCTCCAGTATGAGCTTGAAGTCATCAAAAAAATGAACTTTAGTGATTATTTTTTAATTGTTTGGGATTTTATGAAATATGCCCATGAGAACGGCATTGTGACGGGGCCAGGAAGGGGTTCAGCAGCTGGGTCATTGGTCGCTTATGTTCTATACATTACTGATGTTGATCCGCTGGAACATCGATTATTATTTGAACGATTCTTAAACCCCGAAAGAATATCAATGCCTGATATTGATATTGACTTTCCTGATAACCGTCGAGATGAAATGATTGAATATGTTTCGAAAAAATATGGCAGACTTCATGTCGCACAAATAATTACATTTGGTACATTGGCGGCAAGAGCTGCACTTCGGGATGTTGGAAGAGTGATGGGAATCTCTCCAAAAGAAGCCGACTTCCTTGCTAAACAAGTTCCAAGTAAGCTTGGAATTACTTTGCAACAAGCGTATGAAGAATCACAGGGATTACGGGAATATATTCAAAACATCGAAATCGGACGTAAAATCTTTGAAACAGCGAAAAAAATTGAGGGTCTTCCAAGACATACTTCCACACATGCTGCTGGAGTTGTCATTAGTGAACAACCATTGACGGATTTAATCGCCATTCAAGAGGGGCATAATGACGTTTATTTGACGCAATTCCCGATGGATATCCTTGAGGAAATCGGCCTTTTAAAAATGGATTTTCTCGGACTCAGAAATTTAACACTTATCGATAATATTGGGTCCATGATCAAGCGAGGCACAGGAAAGAGTATTGACCTTTCGACCATTCCATTAAATGATCAAAAAACATTTACCTTGTTAAGTAAAGGAGATACAACAGGGGTTTTCCAGCTAGAGTCAAGTGGGATGAGAAGTGTTTTAGTAAGGCTGCAGCCAAATGTCCTAGAAGACATTGTTGCGGTAAATGCTTTGTATAGGCCAGGGCCAATGGAAAATATCCCATTGTATATCGCACGAAAACATAAAAAAGAAACGATTCATTACCCGCATCCTGACCTTGAACCGATTCTACAAATGACAAACGGGGTTATTGTCTATCAGGAACAAATTATGCAAATTGCTTCAAAAATGGCCGGATTTAGTCTTGGTGAGGCTGACCTTTTAAGAAGGGCGGTAAGTAAAAAGAAGAAAGAGGTTCTTGATAAGGAGCGGCAGCATTTTATTCAAGGCAGTATGAGTAAGGGCTATACCGAAAAAACAGCAAATGAGATTTACGATTTAATTGTTAGATTTGCTAACTATGGCTTTAACCGTAGCCATGCGGTTGCCTACAGTATGATTGCATATCAACTCGCCTATTTAAAGGCAAACTATCCGCTCTATTTTATGGCTGCATTACTCACAAGTGTCATTGGTAACGATGACAAGCTTGGACAATATATTCGTGAGTCAAAACAAAAGGGGATTACAATTCTGTCCCCATCTATTAATAAGAGCTATTATCCATTTATTGTAGAGAAAAAGGCGATTCGATTTAGTTTAGCGGGAATAAAAAGTGTAGGGGTTGCAGCGCTAAAGGAGATTATCGAAACAAGAAAGGTTAAACCATTTGCAGACCTATTTGATTTTTGCGTCAGAACCTCGATGAGAAGTATTAATCGTCGTACTTTAGAAGCGTTAATTTGTTCAGGGGCTTTTGATGAATTTGGGGAACATCGGGCAACCCTTTTAGCAACCCTAGACGTTGCACTCGAACATGCAGAACTCGTTCGACCCAAGGATGATGAAAATCAAGTTGAAATGTTTTTTGAGGATGATTTTGGACTTAAACCAAAATATGTTGAAGTTGAACCATTTAAGGAAATGGAAAAACTTCGCTTTGAAAAAGAAGCGCTCGGTTTTTACTTATCGAGTCATCCAATCACATCGTATTCGACATATTTAAAGAAAAACGGAGCGATAGCGATTTCGGAGGCTTCCCATTATCTCCATCAGAATGTAGTGATTGGCGGGTTCATCACAAAAGAGAGAACAATCCGCACAAAAAAAGGTGAAGTAATGGCCTTTTTAACGTTAGGTGATGAATCAGGTGAAATAGATGGTGTTGCCTTTCCTAGAACGTATACTCAGTCGGCAAAGCTTTTAAAAAATGAGGCTTTATTAATAGTGAAAGGGAAGGTTGAAAACCGGAATAATCAACTGCAGCTCATTATCAATCAAGCTCAGGAATTGCCTGATAAAGTGGATATACCGGAAGAAGAAAAGAAATTATTTATCAGAATGGAAAATAACCAACAAGCAGATCAAGTTTTTATCAATCTAAAAGAATTGCTGAAAAAATACCCAGGGGAAACACCCGTTGTTCTCTATTACCAGAAGTCTCAAAAAACGATCCAATTACAAACGGATCTTTGGGTCACCCCCAATCCGAAATTTTTAATAGAAATTAAGGAATTATTGGGTCCACAAAATGTGGTGTTTCAATAACAAACCCTTTACAGGAACAGCATATATGTTATATTGTAATAGAAAAGAAAAGCGGCGATACCACTTATTTTTAGGCCCACACGATGTGGGTCACAAAGACGAAGACATCAGGCCGTGCGTTCTTAGTCTTTGATCCTGAAATTCTATTTTACTAGTTTTCATGAAAATGTTGGACACGTTTTAACTGCCAAGTTTTCTTTATAACAAGGAGTGAAAAAAGGGAAATGACTCTAAGAGAAGAAGCTCTACATATTCATCAAATTCATAAGGGAAAGCTTGAAACAAAATCAAAAATTCCAGTGAAAAATGCAAAGGATTTAAGTTTAGCGTACTCACCGGGTGTAGCCGAACCATGTAAGGCTATTTACGATGATAAGTCCAAAGTGTATGAATACACAATGAAGGGGAATATGGTTGCTGTTGTTTCCGATGGGACAGCAGTGCTTGGCTTAGGAAATATAGGTCCGGAGGCTGCTCTTCCTGTAATGGAAGGAAAGGCTGTATTATTTAAGAGCTTTGCGGGTGTAGATGCATTTCCAATTTGTTTAAACACAACAGATATTGACAAGATTGTGGAAACTGTAAAATTATTAGAGCCTACTTTTGGCGGAGTCAATTTGGAGGATATCGCAGCACCGAATTGCTTTGTCATTGAGGAACGTCTTAAAAAAGAAGCCAATATTCCGGTTTTTCATGATGACCAACACGGTACCGCAATTGTTACAGTAGCTGGACTAGTGAATGCATTAAAGCTTGTTGGCAAGAAAATGTCGGAAATAAAAGTTGTTGCAAACGGTGCGGGTGCTGCCGGTATTGCAATTATAAAGCTCTTATACCGTTATGGGGTCCGCGACATCATTATGTGTGACTCAAGAGGAGCGATTTATGAGGGTCGTACCTTTGGTATGAATGATATAAAAGCAGAAGTAGCAAAATATACAAATCGTAATCGCTTAGAAGGCTCTCTTGCAGATGTTGTTATAGATGCAGATGTCTTTATCGGTGTGTCCGCTGAAGGGGCATTAACAGCTGACATGGTAAAAACGATGAATCAGGACGCTATTATATTTGCTATGGCAAATCCTAATCCTGAAATCATGCCTGATATAGCATTGGAAGCAGGGGCTAAGGTTGTTGGAACAGGAAGATCTGATTTTCCAAACCAAGTAAATAACGTACTTGCATTCCCAGGGATTTTTAGAGGGGCTTTAGATGCGAGAGCCACTCATATTAATGAACAAATGAAAATAGCGGCTGTAGAAGCAATTGCTTCATTGATATCTCCGGAGGAACTTCGACCTGAGTATGTCATACCTGCACCATTTGACCCACGTGTTGCTCCTGCAGTTGCAGCAAGTGTTGCAAAAGCTGCCATGGAAACAGGGGTCGCAAGAATCACTGTAAATCCAGAAGAAGTTGCTGAGAAAACACGACGTTTAGCAATCATTGAATAAGGGATTGGAAGAGTTATTGTGACACCCCAAAATTCTAAGGGTTACAGAGAAATTGTGAAACAAATTAGGTCCATCATTCAAGATGATGGACTTTCCAATGTTTTTTAATGAGTTAGTTGACGCACTTAGTAAAAGAGATGTGGCAAAAGCATTATCTGCCTATAAAAAAATCACACTGTAGAAATTTGTCTAATTTCTTTTGACATATTCCTACAAAAAATAAAGAAGACATTCAGTAAAGTATAAGTACATGCTTTTTTGGCAACGAAGGAAGATAGAGATTTTCCTTTTTTTCGTTACACAACTTTTTGTCTTAAAAACATGATCATTAAGGCGATAAATATCAAATACGCCATGCCGTATTTGTGCCCAGATTTTTTCGAGCTAGCTCGAAAAATTTCCTTTGAAAATCTGTGGCATCCGCCGGAGGCTAAATAACATTATTCAGTCTCTGCTGAATAATGTTATATACGAAAGCCATTTCTATTGAAATGTGTGAGGAGGTTTATTTTGTTAAAAGACTTTTTTGTAAAGAAGAAAAAATATGCTTCAATCCCCTCAGAGCAGGCGCGACAAGATGTTCCAGAGGGAATTATGAGCAAATGTCCAAACTGTAAAAAAATCATGTATACAAAGGAATTAATGAAAAACGATAAGGTTTGTATGAACTGTGGCTATCATTATCAAATGACTGCTTATGAAAGGGTCGAGAGCTTACTTGACGAAGGATCTTTCATTGAGTTCGATCATGACATGATATCTGAAAATCCACTTGGATTCCCGGATTATCTTGAAAAGTTGAAGAAAGACCAAGCTAAAACAGGTATTAATGAAGCCGTCGTAACGGGTGAAGGTTCGATTGAAGGTAATCGGATGATTTTAGCGATAATGGATTCAAGCTTCCGAATGGGAAGTATGGGTTCCGTTGTCGGTGAAAAGATTACAAGAGCCATTGAAAAAGCGATGGAGGAAAAAGTTCCATTTCTCATTTTCACGGCTTCTGGTGGAGCAAGAATGCAAGAAGGCGTGCTTAGTTTAATGCAAATGGCAAAAACAAGTTCGGCATTAAAGCTCTTTAGTGACCAAGGCGGGCTGATTATTTCGATTATGACTCACCCAACTACTGGTGGGGTATCCGCAAGTTTTGCATCCTTAGGAGACTTTAATTTTGCAGAACCTGGTGCTTTAATTGGTTTCGCTGGTAGAAGGATCATTGAGCAAACCATTCGCGAAGACCTTCCTGAAGATTTCCAAACAGCTGAGTTTCTATTAAAACATGGTCAATTAGATGCTGTTATCCACCGGCATGATTTAAAGGACACATTGGCAAATATAGTAGACATTCATATGAACGGGGGTGCGGTTAATTGGTAGGCGAACTAGAATTTGAGAAACCAGTCGTGGAATTGAAAAAAAAGATTGCTGAGCTAAAAGAATTTACGAGTAACTCGAATGTTGACCTCTCTGATGAAATTTCCAAGCTTGAATCAAGACTTCAAAAACTGGAGACTGACATCTTTAGTCATTTGAAACCTTGGGACCGTGTGCAAATAGCTCGTCATCAAGAGCGACCGACAACCCTTGATTATATTGAACGTATTTTTACAAATTTTTTCGAGTGTCATGGTGATCGGTTTTATGGTGACGATGCTGCCATTGTTGGCGGGATTGCCAAGTATCATGGATTACCGGTAACCGTTATTGGTCACCAACGTGGTAAGGATACGAAAGAAAATATTAGAAGAAACTTTGGTATGCCACATCCTGAAGGGTATCGTAAGGCACTTCGCTTAATGAAGCAGGCTGAAAAATTTAGCCGTCCAATTATATGCTTCATTGATACGAAGGGTGCATATCCAGGTAAAGCAGCAGAAGAACGTGGACAAAGTGAGGCTATTGCAAAAAACCTTTTTGAAATGGCTGGTTTAACTGTTCCTGTTATTTGTATCGTTATTGGAGAAGGCGGAAGTGGTGGTGCCCTGGCCTTAGGTGTTGGAAATCACATCCATATGCTTGAAAACTCTACGTACTCTGTTATTTCACCAGAAGGTGCAGCTGCATTATTATGGAAGGATGCAGGACTTGCTAAAAAAGCTGCAGAATCCATGAAAATTACGGCACCAGACTTAAAAGAACTTGGAATTGTAGATGAAATCATCCCTGAAGTTAGGGGTGGCGCTCATAAGGATGTTGCGGAACAAGCAGCCTCCATTGATACAGTTCTCTTAAAATCATTAAAAAAATTGCGCAAATTAAACAACGATGAATTAATTCAGCAACGCTATCAAAAATATAAACAGATAGGTCAATTTAAAATAGCTGAAGAAGAGTTTATCCCGCTTTAACAGGCAGTAAGTCCCCCACTAGTGGGAAACTAACTGCCTGTAAAAGCCCGATTGGTTCAACTAACAATCAGGGGGGATGAAGTAAACCCCCACTGATTGAAGTTTCACTTTATCGGGGTTCAGTTAAAGAGTAGACGTGCATCTAACACAATGTTTAGAGCACGTTTTACTTTGTCTTATACGGGCAAAATATATAATTGTGCCTTATATTCGAAATTTCCCTCCGTGCACGATTCCTTATATTTCTATTTCGTGATTTTTCGACACGATTTCACATTTTTTAAGATATCTTGGTTGTTTTACTTATATATTAGTGTTATTTTATACATATTGCGAAAGAATAATATAGGCAAATGAATAAATGAATAAAAGAATTCAGATTATTTTTTACATAGAGGTGGAAAAATGAAAAGAATAGGTGTTTTAACTAGCGGTGGGGATTCTCCTGGAATGAACGCTGCAATTCGTGCTGTTGTACGTAAAGCGATCTATCATAACGTAGAAGTATATGGAATTTACCAGGGATATGCTGGGCTTATTAGCGGGCAAATCAAAAAATTAGAAATTGGATCAGTCGGAGATATTATTCATCGTGGCGGTACAATGCTTTATACGGCACGCTGTAAGGAATTCAAGACCGAAGAAGGCCGTAAACAAGGAATGGAACAACTAGAAAAGTTAGGGATCGAAGGCTTAGTTGTAATAGGTGGAGACGGTTCATACCGTGGTGCTCAAAAATTAACAGAACTGGGTTTTCCGTGTGTGGGTGTTCCGGGTACAATCGATAACGACATCCCGGGTACTGATTTTACAATCGGTTTTGATACCGCATTAAATACAGTAATTGATGCAATTGATAAAATTAGAGATACGGCAACTTCACATGAACGCACATATGTAATTGAAGTAATGGGTAGACATGCTGGGGATCTCGCATTATGGGCTGGATTGGCTGGCGGTGCTGAAACGATCTTAATTCCAGAAGAAGATCACGATATGAATGAGGTTTGTGCTAAGCTTAACCGTGGCCATGACCGTGGTAAGAAACATAGTATTATTGTTGTAGCTGAAGGTGTAGGCAGCGGTGTAGAAATTGGGAAAAAGATTCAAGATGCGACTAATTTTGAAACAAGAGTGAGTGTGCTTGGACATATTCAACGTGGTGGTTCTCCAACTGCCACAGACCGAGTATTGGCTAGCCGTCTTGGAGCAAAAGCTGTTGAGCTTTTACTTGAAGGAAAAGGCGGACGAGTAGTCGGAATTCAACAAAACCAATTAGTAGACCACGATATTATGGAAATCTTAGATCGTAAACATACAATTGACGAAAAAATGTATAACCTTGCCCAAGAGCTATCAATTTAGTTAAGACTTCGGTATAATCCATTGTGGAAGTGTTGGTAGTCGCTCATTGGCGATTATAGAGGAGGAAATGTTATGAGAAAAACTAAAATAGTATGTACGATAGGACCGGCTAGTGAAAGTATCGAAAAACTTGTTGCATTAGCAAATGCCGGAATGAATGTTGCAAGATTGAATTTTTCACATGGTGACTTTGAAGAGCATGGTGCACGTATTAAAAATATCCGTGAAACTGCTAAAATAACTGGTAAGAATATTGCCATTTTATTGGATACAAAAGGACCGGAAATCCGTACGAATACAATGGAAAATGGGGCCATTGAATTAGTCGAGGGTTCAACTATCATTGTTTCCATGGAAGAAGTAATTGGTACACCGGAAAAGTTTTCAATTACATATCCTGGCCTTACCCGGGATGTCCATCCAGGCTCCAGAATTCTATTAGATGATGGATTAATTGGATTAGAAGTAGTAGAAATTAATCAACTGAAACAAGAAATTCTGACAAAAGTTTTAAATAGTGGAACTTTAAAAAATAAAAAGGGTGTAAACGTACCGGGTGTTAGTGTGAAACTGCCAGGTATCACTGAAAAAGATGCACAGGATATCGTTTTCGGTATCCAACAAGAGGTCGATTATATCGCTGCATCCTTTGTTCGCCGTGCCTCGGACGTTTTAGAAATAAGAGAATTGCTTGAAGAAAATAATGGTAAAGGCATTCATATCATTCCAAAAATTGAAAACCAAGAGGGTGTCGATAATATCGATGAAATCCTTGAAGTATCAGATGGACTGATGGTAGCTCGTGGAGACTTAGGTGTTGAAATTCCTGCCGAAGAAGTGCCGCTCGTTCAAAAGGAATTAATCAAGAAATGTAATGCGGCTGGTAAACCGGTTATTACGGCAACTCAAATGCTTGACTCCATGCAACGTAATCCTAGACCAACCCGTGCAGAAGCTAGTGACGTTGCGAATGCGATTTTTGACGGTACTGATGCAATTATGCTATCAGGTGAAACAGCAGCTGGTGCATACCCGATTGAGGCGGTTCAAACGATGCATAATATTGCCTCCCGTGCTGAAGAGGCTTTAGTTCATCGTGAAATTTTGTCACAACGAAGCAGAATCGCTGGCATTACGATTACAGATGCAATTGGTCAATCAGTTGCCCATACTGCACTTAACCTAGATGCTTCTGCAATTGTAACACCTACTGAAAGCGGACATACAGCAAGAATGATTTCAAAATATCGTCCAAAGGCACCAATCATTGCTGTAACAGCAAATGAATCAACAACTAGAAAACTTTCACTTGTTTGGGGTGTATACCCACAAACAGGAAATGTGGCAAAATCGACAGATGAAATGCTAGATAACTCAGTTGATGTCGCATTAAGTACCGGTATTATCAAACCCGGTGATTTAGTTGTCATTACTGCTGGTGTACCTGTAGGAGAATGTGGAACAACTAATATTATGAAGATTCATGTTGTTGGAAACACAATAGTAAATGGACAGGGAATCGGCAGAAAATCAGCATTTGGAAAAGTTGTAGTAGCACATACCAGTGAAGAAGCAGAAGCAAAAATGTATGATGGAGCAATCCTAGTAACACCTGCAACCGATCGTGATATGGTAAAATACATTGAGCAAGCCTCTGCATTAATTACGGAGGAAGGCGGTTTAACCAGCCATGCAGCCGTAGTAGGATTAAGCATTGGTATTCCTGTCATAGTCGGAGTTGAAAATGCAACATCATTATTAAAAGATGGACAGGATATTACTGTTGATTCAGCTCGTGGAGTGATATACGAAGGACATGCAAATGTTCTATAAATGAGAGAAGGGAAACCTTCTCTTTTTTTCTTTATTATTGTCTAGTTTCAGGCGCCATCGGCTCTCTGGTCTAGCTAATCGCTTCGGAAGGTAAACTGCACCTTCTGTCAGCGCTTCTCTTATGCTTGTCGCCTCTGCCAGGACGGCAAGGATTCCGGCGTTAGGCACAGGACGTGCCTGCCCTTAGCCGGAATTGGGGCGTCTTGCACTTTTCTAAAGTTCGACTACTTTTTTGAGATCAGGAATCGTATAATAGAAGAAAAGCCTTCATTTTAGAGGAGGACTATATGAGAGTTTTACTAGCATTGATCATAATTGTACCGGCACTTGAAATAAGTGTCCTTATTTTTTCAGGTAAGACCCTTGGAATCCCAATCACATTGCTTTTAATTATTCTAACAGGAGTAATTGGAGCGTGGCTTGCGAAGAAACAAGGACTAGAAACGCTTAAACGCGCCCAACAACAAATGAGTTATGGACAGGTTCCCGGCGAAGCAATTTTGGATGGGATTTGCATTCTAATCGGTGCTGTCTTGCTTTTAATCCCAGGCTATATTAGCGATCTGACGGGACTTCTACTACTTATTCCTGCAACACGAAACTATATCAAACCGTTTATTGTAAACTGGATTAGGCGAAGAATGGATAGAGGACAATTTACAGTTATACGCCGTTGGTAAAATAAAAAGCCATTGCAATGGCTTTTTATTTTACCTCTTTTCCAATAATAAACCACCATACATCCTGAAATACACCTGTTGTATATAAGGTTCTGATGATTACTAAAATGACTGGTCCGATAATCAGTCCAATAAACCCAAACAATTGAAACCCAACAAAAAGCGAGATCAAAGTTGCCAGAGGATCTAATCCAATACTAGAAGAGATAATCTTAGGCTCCATGACTTGACGTTGTACAATCACCACAATATATAAAATACCAAGGCCGATTGCTAGTGGCATTTCCCCACTAAATGCGGAATATATGATCCACGGTACGAACACAAGCCCTGTACCTAAATACGGAAGAAGGTCAACTAGTCCGATTAACAATGCGATTGTAATTGCGTAATCAACCCGTAAAATTAATAAACCAACCAACACGATTCCTGCTGTTATAGAAATCAGGGTAGCCTGAGCCTTAAGGAATCCAAATAACGCTTTTTTTAATTCAACAAACACTGATTTTCCACTTGTTCTGGCTTTAACAGGGATAAATTTTCGTCCCATAATAACAAATTTATTCCAATCCTTGCTAATGAAAAATGTTGCAAGCAGTGAAAATACGATAACGGTCGCTGCATTCGGCAGCCATCCAAGAAATTTGGGGATGTATTCCAAGAATGCTTTTACAAACTCCCCGACATTCGTTGCAATGGTAGTACCTACATTGCTTACATTATCCATTATGGTTTGTTGTTGGCCTTGATCCAAATTATCGAACATGCTTATTACTCTCTCATACAAAGGAATAATTTGACCAACTATTAAATCTTCAAAATAAACTACTAGCGTTTCAAAATGCTGCGGAACCTCTTTTGCCAAATAGTTTGCTCCTGAAATAATTTCAGCAATTAATAATGTAAGGAAACCCGTGACAATCCCAAACACTATGAAGATTCCCAAAAATACGGATAATCCCCGTGGCATCCTTCCTTTACGCTCTAAAAAATTGACTAGAGGGTTAATGAGGAAAGCTATTAACAAAGCAAAAATGAATGGATAGGTAAGTCTAAAAAGAAAATAAAACAATACGAAACCAATAACTACCAATGCAATAACCAACAGAAATCGAAGAAAACCGTATAAATAATGAATGTTCAAACTTTTTCCTCCCTAAGTAATTCTTACATAATATTTTACAATCACTTTGAAAACTTTAAAAGTAAATACGAAGAAATGAACAATAAAGTTTCCAATTATGGAGAAAAAATTGTAAATATGATATTATACGTAAGAGCGAGTGAAAAAATTTCGTGAACAAATTGCAAAATACCCCAAAAATAGATAAATCCATTTTAGATTGTTTATTTAAGTATTCGGCTCTGTTATTGATAAACCTAGTAAAAATATTTTTGTGTGATAATAGTTTGTTAGGAAAATTAGTCTCTTTTGATTCACAAAAGTCTGATTTTTTATTATAATAGAGTTAAGAGTTACAACTTTTCTACATAGCACTTGCCAATACTTTTAATTGTCACAATATTATTTTGATATTTGTGGCATAGTATGTTTTTTGAAAAAATGAAAGCATTTACTTCACGAAATGAAGGTACTTAACGTATACTCAAAATTTGAGCATGCGCTCATTTTACCTCTTTTAAGGGGGTAGGGGAATTTGAAAAAAGGAGAGGGTCTTATGACAGCAACAAAGGGTCTTGAAGGAATTGTAGCAACAACATCTTCAGTCAGTTCAATTATTGATGACACATTAACGTATGCAGGATTCGATATTGATGAATTAGCGGAAAATGCAAGCTTTGAAGAAGTTGTCTACCTATTATGGCATCGCAAACTTCCAAATAAAGAGGAATTGGCTGAATTAAAACAGCAGCTTGCCGAAAATGCAAGTCTACCTCAAGAAGTATTAAATCATTTCAAAACTTACCCAATCGATAAGGTTCATCCAATGGCGGCCCTACGATCAGCTGTTTCACTTCTAGGTCTATATGATGATGATGCAGATGTTATGGATCCGGAGGTAAATTATCAAAAGGCAATTCGCCTACAAGCAAAATTACCTACAATTGTTACCGCTTTTTCTCGTGTTCGTAAAGGATTAGAGCCAGTTGCTCCACGCACTGATCTAAGCTTTGCAGGCAATTTCCTATATATGCTTAGCGGTCAAGAGCCAAGCGAGATTGCAGAAGAAGCATTCAATAAAGCATTAGTTCTACATGCTGACCACGAACTGAATGCATCGACTTTCACAGCTCGTGTCTGCGTTGCAACACTTTCCGATATTTATTCAGGTGTTACTGCTGCGATTGGAGCATTAAAAGGTCCGCTTCACGGTGGTGCAAATGAAGCAGTTATGAAAATGCTTTCTGAAATCGGGGAAGTTGATAATGTTGAAAATTACATTAAAACAAAATTAGCGAACAAGGAAAAAATCATGGGATTTGGGCACAGAGTATACCGTAAAGGTGACCCGCGCGCTAAACACTTGAAAGCGATGTCTCAGAAATTGACAACTATTACCGGCGAAACAAAATGGTATGAGATGTCAACAAAGATTGAGGCAATTGTTACAAGTGAAAAACCATTACCGCCAAATGTTGACTTCTACTCAGCATCTGTATACCATAGCTTAGGTATTGATCATGATTTATTTACACCTATCTTTGCAGTAAGCCGTGTATCAGGTTGGTTAGCCCATATTCTAGAGCAATATGATAACAACCGTTTAATCCGTCCACGTGCTGATTACACCGGTCCAGGAATGCAACAATACGTTCCAATCGAACAAAGAGGTTAACTTTATTCAGCAAAGCTGAATAAAGTTAAGCCTCCGGCGGATGCCACAGATTTTCAAAGGTAAGTTTTCGAGCAAGCTCGAAAAAATCTGGGCGCAAATACGCCTTGGCGTATTTGATAATCTAATTAAATATATTAAAATGGAGAAGTATTTCATGAGGAAATTCTCTTGGAATACTTCTATGAATTTTAGGAGGTAATACTAGTGGCAGAAAAAATTACAGTATCAAATGGTGTACTAAACGTACCAAACAATCCAATTATTCCATTTATTGAAGGTGATGGAACGGGTCCAGATATTTGGGCTGCAGCATCACGAGTATTAGAAGCGGCTGTTGAAAAAGCATACAACGGCGAAAAATCAATTGTTTGGAAAGAAGTATTAGCAGGGGAAAAAGCTTTTAACCAAACAGGCGAATGGTTACCAGCAGAAACCTTAGATCTTATTCGCGAGTACATAATTGCTATTAAAGGACCTCTTACTACACCAGTTGGTGGTGGTATCCGTTCATTAAACGTAGCATTACGTCAAGAACTAGACCTATTTACTTGTCTTCGCCCGGTACGTTATTTTACAGGTGTACCTTCACCAGTTAAGCGTCCAGAAGATACAGATATGGTGATCTTCCGTGAAAACACTGAAGATATTTATGCAGGAATTGAATATGCACAAGGTTCTGAAGAGGTTCAAAAGCTTATCAGCTTCCTTCAAAATGAACTAGGTGTTAATAAAATCCGTTTCCCGGAAACTTCTGGTATTGGTATCAAGCCTGTTTCTGAAGAAGGAACAAAGCGTCTTGTACGTGCTGCTATTAACTATGCAATTGAACAAGGTCGTAAGTCTTTAACTCTAGTTCACAAAGGAAACATCATGAAGTTTACTGAAGGAGCTTTCAAAAACTGGGGTTATGAGCTTGCTGAACAAGAATTTGGCGATAAAGTATTCACTTGGGCTCAATATGACCGCATTGTTGAAGAAGAGGGTAAAGATGCAGCTAATAAGGCTCAAGCTGATGCTGAAGCTGCAGGTAAGATCATTGTAAAAGATTCAATTGCCGATATCTTCTTACAACAAATCTTAACTCGTCCTCGTGAATTTGATGTTGTAGCTACAATGAACTTAAACGGTGATTACATTTCTGATGCATTAGCTGCACAAGTTGGTGGAATTGGAATTGCACCTGGAGCAAATATAAACTATGAAACTGGACATGCAATTTTCGAAGCTACACACGGAACTGCACCTAAATATGCTGGTTTAGACAAAGTTAACCCATCCTCTATTCTATTATCTGGTGTATTAATGCTTGAACACCTTGGTTGGAGTGAAGCAGCAAACCTAATCATGAATTCAATGGAAAAAACAATTGAATCTAAAGTTGTAACATACGACTTCGCTCGTCTAATGGAAGGCGCTACAGAAGTAAAATGTTCAGCGTTTGCTAATGAACTAATCAAAAACTTAGGCTAATCATAAATATAAGTAACTGCCCTTAGGGGTAGTTACTTATATGAATTGGGAGGATATATTATGAGTCAATTTAAACGCAAAAAAATCTCAGTCATTGGTAGTGGATTTACTGGTGCAACAACAGCTTTTCTACTTGCTCAAAAGGAATTAGGAGACGTCGTTTTAGTTGATATCCCGCAAATGGAGAACCCAACAAAAGGGAAAGCTCTAGATATGCTGGAAGCAAGTCCTGTTCAAGGGTTTGATGCAAACATTACTGGAACATCAAATTATGAAGATACAGCTGATTCTGACATCGTTGTTATTACAGCAGGAATTGCTCGTAAACCTGGTATGAGTCGTGATGATCTTGTTCAAACAAACCAAAAAATCATGAAAAGTGTTGCCCAGGAAATTGTAAAACATTCTCCAAATAGCTATATCATTGTGTTAACAAATCCAGTTGACGCTATGACATATACAGTGTTCCAGGAATCAGGGTTCCCGAAAAACCGTGTTATTGGCCAATCAGGCGTACTTGACACTGCTCGATTCCGTACATTTATTGCCCAGGAACTTAATTTATCAGTAAAAGATATTACTGGATTTGTCCTAGGCGGTCATGGTGACGATATGGTGCCGCTTGTCCGATACTCCTATGCAGGAGGCATTCCACTCGAAACATTAATTCCAAAAGATCGCTTAGACGCTATCGTTGAACGTACACGTAAGGGTGGCGGTGAAATTGTCAACCTATTAGGAAATGGAAGTGCATACTATGCACCTGCAGCTTCCTTAGTGGAAATGGTTGAAGCTATTTTAAAAGACCAGCGTCGTGTCCTACCTGCAGTTGCATATCTAGAAGGTGAATATGGCTTCACTGGAATTTACCTTGGAGTTCCAACAATTCTAGGTGCAAATGGTATTGAAAAAATCATAGAACTTGAACTGACAGAACAGGAAAAAGCAGAACTTGCAAAATCTGCGGATTCCGTAAAAAACGTCATGAATATCCTTGCCTAATTAAAAAAAGATTCGGGGTCATCCCCGAATTTTTTGTGCATTATCTTGTAATCGTTTTCACTTTAATGGAGGTGCGACCTTTTTCATGTTATTAGGGAAAAAGAGAAAACTAGGCAAAATGATCGATGAAATGACCGTTGGTGAAAAATTAACTCTGACTGAGAAAATCGAAGATAAAGATTTACTTTTATACTTAGGTTTGACGAATGATGCGAATCCACTTTATATTCAACATGATTACGCATCACAAACTCCTTTTAAGAAGCCAATTGTTCCCACAGTGATGCTGACAGGGATTATATCAGCGGCTGTATCAAAGTATTTACCTGGCCCGGGCAGCCATATTTTAAAACAGGAAATTGAATTTTTACAGCCTTTGTACCATTACGACACCGTTCAATTTCTATTTGAGGTTACTAAAGTTAATATTAATGACCATACTGTTGAGATTTCAGTTACTGCATTGGATGAAGATGAATCAAGGGCAATTAAAGGCAGATTAATCGTTTGTCCTCCCCATCGATTGGTCCCAATGGAAGGTAAAATATTGGAGAATTTTTAAGGACGTTCAAAAAGTCCGGTGAAAATGACACATCGAATTTCTTCGTTGGCTTGTTTTTCCGTTGCTCACGTATCAACTACATACGTTCCGCTACTCAAAACTGCGCCGCCTCGAACTTCTTGGTCCTTTTCATCCTCCTTTTTGAACACTTATTTTTAGAGAGCCTAGCCTCTCTTTTTTCATTTTCATGGCAAGTTCAAAAAGGTTATTCTATAATGATTTTATATAGAGAAAAATAATGATGGGGTTTATCTTTTTTGATGGAGGAAGAGAATGAACAATAAAGTATTGGTTGTGGAGGATGAACAGTCGATCATTACATTACTTCAGTATAACTTACAACAGGCAGGCTTTGAGGTTATTACTGCTATGGACGGAGAAGAAGGCTTAGGGAAGGCCTTAGCAGAAAGACCACAAATGATCGTTCTCGACTTAATGCTGCCGAAAATGGATGGGATCGAAGTATGCAAACAGCTTCGCCAAAATAAAGTAGATATCCCAATCCTAATGCTGACTGCAAAGGATGACGAATTTGATAAGGTTTTAGGTTTGGAGCTAGGGGCTGACGACTATATGACAAAACCATTTAGCCCCAGAGAAGTAGTGGCACGTGTGAAGGCAATACTTAGAAGAACCAGTAAAAAAGAAGCCAACTTAGAAGACACTACAGTAGCTCAACAAATTGTGATTGGACCATTAAGGATTTTACCTGAAAATTATGAAGCTTATTTTAATGAAGAAGTACTTGATCTTACTCCGAAAGAATTTGAACTCCTTGGTTATTTAGCAAAGAATAAAGGAAGGGTTCTAACCCGGGATCAACTTTTAAGTGCGGTCTGGAATTATGATTTTGCCGGTGATACAAGAATTGTGGATGTTCATATCAGTCATTTACGAGAAAAGGTCGAAAAAGATTCTAAAAAGCCAACTATTATCAAAACGGTAAGGGGATTAGGCTATAAGCTTGAAGGACCAAAACACTATGAATAAATTTCACTCTAGACTTCTATTTGCGATTGTTTTTTTAATCATACTTGTTTTTATATGTATGGGTTTTATGTTGGGGCAATTTATTAGTAGTCTCATCACCAATAGTGCAATGCATGGAACCTCTGTAGAAAAAACGGTCCAACAGGTCTGGATTGCTCTTACGGTATGTCTGGGAATCGCATTGGTTATTATTCTTTCACTAATTATAAGAATCACGACCACCTATACAAAACCAATTGATGCTGCAACAAAAGCAGTTAAAGAGCTTGCAAAGGGAGAATATCGGGCAAGAACCTATGAAGATGATATAAGTGCTGCTGGGTTACTTGGACAATCGATCAATATTGTTGCAAGAAATATTGAAGAAATGACCAAATCCTATGAAATGCAGCATGACCGATTACATACCTTGATTGAAAACATGGGGAGCGGTCTTTTGTTTATCGACAGCAAAGGATATATTAGTATTTTCAATCGGTCGATCAATGAATTATTCAAAATTGAGCAAGACGAATTAATGGGGCAGCTTTATTATAAAGCTTTTACTCAAAAAGAAATTGTTAAATTGATAGAAGAAATTTTTATGACCGAGCGAAAATTACGTAGACCAATCCACCTGATGATTGGAAACGAACAAAAGGATCTTGAGGTGTACGCTACGCCAATATTAGGAGCAAATGTGGAATGGAGGGGTGTTGTTCTAGTCTTTCACGATATTTCAGATTTGAAAAGGCTTGAACAGATTCGTAAGGACTTTGTTGCTAATGTTTCCCATGAACTTCGTACACCGATTACATCCATTAAAGGCTTTGCTGAAACCTTAATCGATGGTGCCTTGAATGATCGTGAAGCTTTACAAGAGTTTTTATCAATCATTTTAAATGAAAGTGATCGACTCCAAGTGCTCATTCAAGATTTATTAGATTTATCGAAAATAGAGAATAAAGGTTTTTCACTAAATCTATCGTGTGTCAATGTGAAGGAACTTCTTGAAAATAGTATACAAATGCTAAGAGCAAAAGCAGTTGAAAGAGATATTCGATTGGAGCTTATTGTAGATGATGAAACAACAGAAATTGAAGGAGATATTGACCGGTTAAAGCAGGTTTTTATCAATGTTATCAATAACAGTTTGACATATTCTCCACATGAAGCCAAGGTTTCGGTGAAGGCAATAACTCAAGAGGAATTTGTTCAAATTGAAATTATCGATACCGGGATTGGAATTGAGGAAAACGAACTTCCACGAATTTTTGAAAGATTTTATCGTGTGGATAGGGCGAGAAGCAGAAATTCCGGTGGCACAGGTTTAGGTCTTGCAATTGTAAAGCATATCATTGAAGCGCATGATGGGGTTGTTCAAGTAAGCAGTAAAGTAGGAGAAGGGACTACTTTTACGTTTCGTTTGAAAAAGAAAATTTCATCCATATAAATTGTCCTTATTTACAAAATGTTTACAATGGAAACAAACTCTCTTAACATTAAAAACGTATGATGTTTATGAGAACCCCTTCATTTTCGAAGGCCAAACTTTTTGACAAGGATTTAATATCCTTGTCTCTTTTTTTAACTTTATTCAGCCTTAGGCTGAATAAAGTTAAAAAAATGCCTCCGGCGGATGCTACAGATTTTCAAAGGTAACTTTTCGAGCGGTAAGATCGAAGACTAAAGACGCCACCTACTGTGGCAACGTCTTCATGACCCACATCGTGTGGGCCTAAAAATCTGGGCGCAAATACGCCAAGGCGTATTTGATAAAATAAATCTGAAACCTTTTTGCAATATAATCGTATAAAACTATGTAGATATAAATTGAGGGGGGAAAGCATGGTTAGTTTGAAACAAATTTATACTATTGTTGGACTAAGTGTGCTCGTTCTGATTTTAGGTGTAGTTGGATTTACATCCTGGTATACCGTCGATGAATCAGAGCAAGCAATTATTTTAACTTTTGGGAAAGCAGATGAAGGAATTACAGAGCCAGGGCTTCATTTTAAAATGCCATGGCCAATCCAAGATGTAGAAAAACTACCAAAGACAAATTACAGTTTACAGTTTGGTTATGACCAAAAGAACGGCGAAATAACCGATGTTCCAAAGGACACGAAAATGATAACCGGAGATGAAAATATCGTTCTTGCGGATTTGGTTGTACAATGGCAAATTACCGATCCTTCAAAATTCTTATTTAATTCAGAGGATCCGGAGCAAATTTTATATAATTCTACTTCCGCATCACTAAGAAGTATTATCGGAAGTTCAAAAATTGATGATGCCCTAACATCTGGTAAGGCAGAAATCGAAGCAGAGGTAAGGGATTTATTAGCTGCTCTTCTAGAAAAATATGATATTGGAATTTCAGTTACGGCTGTTAAGTTACAAGATGTTGAATTACCAAACGATGAAGTTCGTAAGGCATTTACAAATGTTACCGATGCCCGTGAAACAAGAAACACAAAAATAAATGAAGCAACCAAATACCGTAACCAAAAAATGAATGAAGCTAAAGGGGAAAAGGATGCACTTATTTCTCGTGCAAATGGGGATAAAGCAGCCCGTACCGAAATTGCACGTGGGGACATAGCGACATTTAATGCATTATATAATGAGTATGTAAAAAACCCAGAGATTACAAGAAAACGACTGATTCTTGAAACATTGGATGAGGTTTTGCCAAACACAGAAATTTATATTATGAAGGATGATGGCAATACAATGAAATACTTGCCGATTCGTCCAAGTGGAAGTGAAACACAGGCACCTCCTGTAAAAACAGAAGGGAGTGGCAACTAATGAGTGAAAATGTAGTTGATTTCAATGAACAAAGAGGGAACTCCAAATTTAGTAAATACACAAAAGGCGGAATCGCCATCCTGATTGTACTGATCCTAATCGGAATTATCCTAGTGAATATATTTATTGTCCGGGAAGGGGAATACAAAGTAGTTCGTCAATTCGGTGAAGTTGTTCGAATTGTTGAAGAACCTGGTCTATCCTATAAGATTCCATTTATTCAGTCTGTTGAAACATTACCAAAATATCAAATGATTTATGATGTTCAAGAAGCAGAAATTAATACGAAAGACAAGAAGCGAATGATGATTGATAATTATGCGATTTGGCGAATTGAAAATCCAAAACAAATGATTTCCACAACTAGAAACGTCATAAATGCAGAGGCAAAGCTAGATGAGTTCGTCTATTCAGCCATTCGAACAGAGCTCGGGCAATTAAATTATGATGAAATTATTAACGATGAGAAATCAGAACGTGGAAGCCTTAATGACCGAATCACAGAAATTGTAAATAAAAACCTTGAGGAAGATAAATATGGAATTGTTGTAACGGACATTCGTATGAAGCGTACAGATTTACCATCTGAAAACGAACAATCCGTATATACAAGAATGATATCTGAACGTGAATCAACAGCGCAAAACTACCTTTCAGAAGGGGATGCTGAAAAAAATAAAATCGAGGCAGAAACTGATAGGGAAGTAAAAGAAATCATTGCTAAAGCACAAGCTGATGCGGAAGTTATTCGAAGCGAGGGGGAAGGAGAAGCGGCCCGTATTTACAATGAGGCCTTCTCAAAAGACCCAGAGTTCTACAACCTGTTCCGTACATTAGAATCCTATAAAACTACAATTGATGGAGAAACAGTTATTATTTTACCTGCAGATTCTCCATACGCAAGATTGTTAATGGGATACATTGAATAACACTTAAATCTAGAGATAGCCGTTATTTTTCATTCTGTTCACGACATGCTAAAATGAACAGTAGGAAATGACGGCTATTTATTATGGGTAAGAAATAAAGATTTGACATAGTTTTTGATGTCTAGCTCCAGGGGCCATCGGCTCGAGGTCATAAGCCAATCGCTTCGGAAGGTTGGGGTCGTCTTATGCTTGACTTGCACAGGAAGTGCTGACATCGACGTTCGCCACAGGACGTGGCGGTAGTTAGTCGATGTTCCTNCCCTTGCGCTTTTCTAGAGAAGGGAAGGATTTTTCTTGAATAAAAAGATTGTTTTAGTGGATGGAAATAGTATTGCATATCGGGCATTCTTTGCTTTGCCACTTTTAAATAATGATAAAGGTGTACACACGAATTCAATTTATGGCTTTACGATGATTCTGAACCGAATACTTGAACAGGAAAAACCATCACATATTTTAGTAGCCTTTGATGCAGGAAAAACTACTTTTAGACATAGTACGTATAGTGAATATAAAGGCGGGCGACAAAAAACCCCACCAGAGCTTTCGGAGCAGTTTCCATTTTTACGAGAGCTCCTTGATGCTTACAAGATTGCCAGATATGAATTAGAAAACTATGAAGCCGATGATATTATTGGTACATTATCGCTTCAGGCTGAAAAAGAAGGCTTTGAGGTTAAAATTATTTCTGGGGATAAAGACTTAACACAGCTAGCTTCTGACCATGTTACGGTAGATATTACGAAAAAAGGAATTACTGATGTTGATTCATACACGCCTGATTTCATAAAAGAAAAATGGGGAATCACGCCAGATCGAATTATCGATATGAAAGGACTTATGGGAGATAGCTCTGATAATATTCCAGGTGTCCCTGGGGTTGGTGAAAAAACAGCCCTGAAATTATTACAAGAGTTCAATACCTTGGAGGATTTGCTTAACTCAATAGATAAGGTGAGCGGGAAGAAGCTGAAAGAAAAGCTAGAAGAAAATAAAGACCAAGCAATAATGAGTAAGAAGCTTGCTACAATCTATCGTGAAACACCAATTGAAATTGGGATTTCCGAGCTTGAGTATAACGGGTATGACGGTGACCAAGTGATTAAGCTTTTCAAAGAACTTGGGTTTAATTCATTGCTCGATAAAGTAGAGGGAAACGAGAAAATAGAAGACAAGCCATTGGAAGAGATTTCTTTTAAAATTGTTGAAAAGATTACCGAGAATATGCTAACAGCTGAATCTTCTTTAATTGTGGAAGTGCTTAATGAAAGCTACCATAAAGCGGACATCCAAGGAATTGCGATCTCAAATGAAAATGGGAATTTTTATATTCCAACAAAGCTTGCACTCGAATCAAAGGCTTTTCAAAAATGGGCTACCGATAAAGAGAAAAAGAAAACAGTGTTTGACGCAAAAAAATCCATTGTTGCTTTGAGGTGGAAAGGAATTGATTTACAGGGAATTGATTTTGATGGTTTAATTGCCTCCTATATTTTAAATCCATCTGACTCGACTGAAGATGTTGCAGTCGTGGCCAAATTAAAGGGTATAACAGATGTACAATCTGATGAAGTAGTGTACGGAAGGGGAGCGAAACAAAGAATTCCAGATGAAGAAATTCTTTCAGAGCATATCGTGAGGAAGGCAGTTGCTCTCAAAAAACTACAGGACATTTACCTAAAGGAACTACAGGAAAATGAACAATATAAGCTTTTCGTTGATTTAGAAATGCCATTATCACTTATATTAGCGGAAATGGAAGCAACAGGGGTCAAGGTCGATGTTGAACGTTTAAAAGCAATGGGTGAGGAATTAAAGGAACATCTTCAAGAGCTTGAACAAAAGATTTATGAGCTGGCTGGAGAGGAGTTTAACATTAACTCACCAAAACAGCTTGGTGTCATTCTTTTTGAAAAGCTACAGCTTACCGTTTACAAGAAAACGAAAACAGGCTATTCGACTTCTGCTGATATTCTTGAAAAGCTTGCTAAGGAACATGAAATCATAGAATATATTTTACATTATCGACAAGTTGGAAAGTTACAATCAACCTATATTGAAGGTTTATTAAAGGTTGTTCATGAAGATACATGCAAGGTTCATACCAGATTCCAGCAAGCCTTAACACAAACTGGAAGACTAAGTTCAACAGACCCGAACCTGCAAAACATTCCAATTCGCTTGGAGGAAGGACGAAAAATAAGACAAGCTTTTGTTCCTTCTAAAAAAGATTGGTTTATGTTTGCCGCGGACTATTCACAAATTGAACTAAGGGTACTCGCGCATATTGCGAATGATGAAAATCTAATCCAAGCCTTTAAGAATGATCTGGATATTCACACAAAGACTGCGATGGATGTGTTCCATGTAATGGAAGACGAGGTTACCTCCAATATGCGTCGTCAGGCAAAGGCTGTTAACTTCGGAATCGTGTACGGAATTAGTGATTTTGGATTGTCTCAGAACCTTGGAATTACTAGGAAGGAAGCGGGACATTTTATTGAACGCTATTTTGCAAGCTTCCCTGGTGTTAAAGAATACATGGAAGATATTGTTGAGGATGTCAGACAAAAAGGATATGTATCAACCCTTCTTCAAAGAAGAAGATATATCCCTGAAATTACGGCTCGTAATTTTAATGTTCGCAGTTTTGCTGAAAGAACCGCAATGAATACCCCTATTCAAGGAAGTGCAGCTGATATCATCAAGAAAGCAATGATTGATATGGCGGCAAGATTAAAAGAAGAAAAGCTTCAAGCAAAACTGCTTTTACAAGTACATGACGAATTAATTTTTGAGGCTCCAGAAGAAGAAATTGAGATTTTAAAAAAGATTATACCGGAAGTAATGGAGAATGCCATTTCTTTAAAAGTACCATTAAAAGTCGATTATGCGTACGGAAAGACCTGGTATGATGCGAAGTAGATAAGGAGTGATCGTATGCCGGAATTACCAGAGGTCGAAACCGTTAGACGAACATTAACCCAGCTTGTAAATGGAAAGACGATCAATCATGTGAAGGTGCTGTGGCCAAAAATCATCAAAAAACCAGAAGAGCCAGAACAGTTTTGTGATGCTCTTTGCGGACAAACCATTCATGATGTGGATAGAAGAGGCAAGTTTTTAAAGTTTATATTAGATGATTATGTGATGGTTTCACATTTACGTATGGAAGGGAGATATGGTCTCTATGATAAAGATGAACCATATGATAAACATACCCATGTTTTATTTGCTTTTACAGATGGGACCGAGCTTCGTTATCGGGATGTTCGGAAATTTGGAACGATGCATTTATTTAGTAAAGGGGATGAAGAGGGGAGTCTTCCTTTATCCCAATTAGGTCCTGAACCTTTTTCGCAAGAATTTACACTTAAATATTTAGAAGAAAAGCTGTCAAAGACGAATCGAAAAATAAAAGTTGCACTGCTAGATCAAAAAAATGTCGTTGGCCTTGGGAATATTTATGTAGATGAGGCATTGTTTAGGGCGGGGATTTATCCAGAACGTGAAGCAAATTCCCTGACTAAAAAGGAAATGAAGAAACTTCACCATGAAATCATCCAAACATTGAATGAGGCAGTTGAAAAAGGTGGCAGCACAATCCGCTCTTATGTCAACACTCAAGGTGAGATTGGGATGTTCCAATTGCAGTTATTTGTTTATGGTCAAAACGGAAAAGCATGCCAAAGTTGTGGCACAGAAATAGAAAAAACAGTTGTCGGCGGAAGAGGCACCCACTACTGCCCCAAATGCCAGAAGAATAAGAAGAAATGAACTGGATAGGAAAGCTATAAAATTTCGTACATAGTTTTTGGTGTCTAGCTCCAGCGCCTAGCCCCTCGAGGTCACAAGCCAATCTGTCAAGAAGGTCAAAGAACGCGCCTTTTGCCAGCTCGTCTTGTGCTTGTCGGACTTGCACAGGAAGTGCTGACATCGACGTTTGCCACAGGACGTGGCAGTAGTTAGTCNTCAAGGCGCTTGCGCTTTTCAATTATTTCACATTAAATGGGCTCCCTCCATATACTTATCTTATATCGATAGGAAGGAGACTCTACAAGATGTCCCAGTTCGCTTCACTCGTTTTATTAGCATTTGCAGTTAGCTTGGATAGTTTTAGTGTTGGTTTCACATACGGTATGAGAAAAATGAAAATACCATTTAAATCAATCATTACAATAGCCTGCTGTTCGGCCGTAACTATGGCGGCTTCCATGGGGTTAGGTAAATCAATTGCACTCTTTGTATCACCGGTAATCGCCGACAGGCTTGGTGGTATCGTACTCGTATTAATTGGTGTTTGGGTATTGTTTCAGTTTTTTCGTCCATCATCCCCAGAGCCTGAACTAAATGAAGAAAAACTGCTAGTTAATGTTGAAATAAAATCACTTGGGCTTGTTATCAATATTTTAAGGAAACCCATGGTTGCCGATCTTGACAAATCAGGAACCATTACCGGCCTTGAAGCATTTTTACTTGGTCTTGCCCTTTCGCTTGATGCTTTCGGTGCAGGAATCGGTGCTGCTTTATTAGGCTTTTCTCCGTGGATAATGGCTTTTTTGGTTGCCTTGATGAGCTCACTTTTTGTTTATACCGGAATTAAAAGTGGTTCCGTTTTTTCAAAAAAAAGATGGATACAAAAATTTACATTTTTACCAGGAGTCTTACTGATTTTAATTGGGATATGGAAATTCTAAAGGGGAGATAAAATACGTGGCATTAACAATCGGATTGACTGGTGGAATAGCAAGTGGGAAAAGTACAGTATCACAGATGTTTAAAGAAGCTGGAATTGTAGTAATTGATGCAGACGTTATTGCACGTAAAGTTGTTGAGGTTGGCGAAGAGGCATACGAACAAATTGTTCACTCTTTCGGTGAGGATATTTTATTACCCGACGAGACGATTGACCGTCCGAAGCTAGGAGCGGTCATCTTTTCCAGTGAAGAAAAACGTCTTACATTAAATTCAATTGTTCACCCAGCCGTTCGTAAACAAATGCTAAAAGAAAAGGAAAACTATATTAAAAACGGTGAAGAAACAATTGTATTGGATATACCATTGTTGTTTGAGAGTAAATTAACTTCATTAGTCGATCGAACTCTCCTTGTTTATGTTGATTATGAGACACAGTTAATGCGCCTCATGAATCGCAATAATCTTAACAAAAAGGATGCAGAAGATAGGATTCAATCACAAATGCGGCTTAAGGACAAAATACAACTTGCAGATGCAGTAATTGATAATAATGGAATGATTGAGGCTACAAAGCATCAGTTTCATGAAATTTGTAAACAATGGGGTATTCAAAATAAGGGGTTATAAGGTAAAAAAACGAGGTGTCTCAAATCGCTGAGATGCCTTTTTACATGCATAAAAATAGATGTGAAATATTCTAAGGCTATATAAATAACCATTTTTATAAAAAACAGAATAAAAATGTTACATATCTAACTTAATGTGTTATACTAATTGTAAATATTGAGGTTGAAAAGTATAACATATATCCTGGAGGGGTTGTAATGAAGCCAAGAATCGCAATTAATGGATTTGGCCGTATTGGAAGAATGGTATTTAGAAATGCAATTATGGATGATTCATTAGAAATAGTTGCAATCAATGCAAGCTACCCTGCTGAAACACTGGCACATCTCATAAAATATGATACAAACCATGGAAAGTTCGATGCTGAAATCATTCCTGAGGACGACTCTTTAGTGGTGAATGGAAAGCGCGTTCAACTTCTAAGCTCCCGCGACCCTTTAGAGCTTCCTTGGAAAAGATTAAATATAGATATTGTGATTGAGGCTACAGGAAAGTTTAATTCAAAGGAAAAAGCGAACTTGCATTTACAAGCTGGTGCGAAAAAGGTTATTCTAACAGCGCCTGGTAAGGATGAAGATATTACAATCGTAATGGGTGTTAATGAAGACAAGTATGATCCCGACAAACATGCGATTATTTCAAATGCATCTTGTACAACAAATTGCTTAGCACCAGTTGCGAAGGTGTTAAATGAGCAGTTTGGAATTGTAAATGGTTTAATGACAACGATTCATGCGTATACAAATGATCAAAAAAATATTGATAATCCACATAAGGATTTACGAAGAGCAAGAGCTTGTGCGCAATCTATTATTCCAACTTCAACTGGAGCGGCAAAAGCGTTGTCACTTGTATTGCCGGAACTGAAAGGAAAATTGCATGGAATGTCACTTCGCGTCCCAACTCCAAATGTATCGTTGGTTGATTTGGTTGTAGATATTGAACGAGATGTAACGGTTGAAGAAATTAACGAAGCCTTTATTACTGCTTCTGTTGGGGCATTAAAAGGGGTATTGGATTTTACGGATGAGCCACTGGTTTCTGTTGATTTCAATACAAATCCACATTCATCCATTATTGACGGACTATCTACGATGGTCATTGGAGAGCGTAAGGTAAAAATATTAGCTTGGTATGATAATGAATGGGGATATTCTTGCAGAGTTGTAGATTTGGTTAAATATGTAGGCGCAAAAATCATCCAAAAAACAGAAGTAAAAGTAGGCTAACGTGAAAACCTTCCCAAATTCTGGGAAGGTTTTATTTTTTAATGGGAAAGTTATTGCTAAAAGTATTTAAACAAAGTATACTAGTTTTCGTGAACTTCTTAAAAGCTTATGCTTTTGTAGCTACTTAAAGGGTTAGGACCTCTTTGGACTAACTTTCCCCCGTGGTAGTTATGCTCATGCTTTACGCGGAGAACTCACCGAAATTATTGTAAGAGGGGGAACAACTAAATGATGGAAACAATGGGACGTCATGTAATCTCTGAATTATGGGGTTGCGATTTTGAAAAATTAAACGACATGCAAGGTATTGAAGAAACTTTTGTTCAGGCAGCACTTAAATCAGGTGCAGAAATTCGTGAAGTTGCATTTCACAAATTTGCTCCACAGGGAGTAAGTGGTGTTGTAATCATTTCGGAATCACATCTAACAATCCACAGTTTTCCTGAACATGGATACGCAAGTATTGATGTTTACACATGTGGAGATTTAGATCCGAATATTGCAGCAGACTATATTGCGGAGGCACTGGGTGCACAAACACGCGAGAACATTGAACTCCCCCGTGGAATGGGTTCAGTACAAGTAAGGCCGGCACAAGTTAAAGTACTTTAAAAATATATAAGAATCATCTAAAATAGTAAGAGGTGTATAACTACACCTCTTTTTTTACATTTTGAACCTATTTTGTGATGATATATACATCCAAATTCAAATAAGGAGTGGAACATATGGGATTGCAAACGTTTTTTTCTAATCACAGTGAAACAAGAGACAAGCATTCGGACGAGCTATTAAGAAGTCATTATTATAAAACAACAAACAAAAAAGCAATTGAAGCAGTAAAAAAGATTATTAACAAATTAGATGGTTACCATATTAACTCTGTGTCAGAAGAACGAGGAGAAATGAGCATCTCAATCAAAAAAGGAAGAAAAGCCTTTGTTGTAGCAACTATCGTCTCCGTTAGACCCTTTGAAACAGCAATTGACTTTGCAGTATCGTCAGAAACAGTATTGCTTCCAATCGACTTTGGCTATAGCCGAAAGGTAATTACAAATTTATACCAGCACCTAGATAAAGAGCTGCCGCTTATCGGAAAGAAAGAATCGTAAGCACAGTTTTTGAGTAAAAACCCTTGTCCTACAAAAAACTTTCTTATAAGATGAAAACATAGAGATCTCTTCGGAAGGGAGTTGTTTGCAATGAGATGCCCTACTTGTCATCATAACGGAACAAGAGTGTTGGATTCACGTCCAGTTGATGATAGTCGCTCAATCCGTAGAAGACGTGAATGTGAAAAATGCCAATATCGTTTTACAACATTTGAAAAGGTGGAAGAAATTCCTTTAATTGTGGTTAAAAAAGAAGGAACACGCGAAGAATTCAGCAGAGAAAAGATGCTGCGAGGGCTTATTAAAGCATGTGAAAAACGTCCGGTCTCCTTAAAACAATTAGAGGATATCGCGCATGAAGTCGAAAAGGAACTCCGCAGTCAGGGAATTGCAGAAGTGAAAAGCGATACGATTGGTGAGTATGTAATGAATCATTTGGCGAAAGTGGATGAAGTGGCATATGTTCGCTTTGCATCTGTATACCGTCAGTTTAAAGATATAAATGTATTTATTGATGAATTAAAGGAATTAATTAAACGGGAACGCTAAGGGCTTAAGAATCTTTTTAAGCTCTTTTTTTAAACGAAAAGCGCAAGGTGCCCCAATTCCAGCTAAGGGCAGGCACGTCCTGTGCCTAACACTGGAATACTTGCCGTCCTGGCAGAGGCGACAAGCTTAAGATAAGCGCTGACAGAAGGTGCCTTTTACCTTCCGAAGCGATTGGCTTAAGACCTCGAGCCGATGGCACCTGGAGCTAGAGATCGGAAACTATATAAAGAAATTTAAATTTTCTTATCTTTAGAAAAGGAAGGCCTTGATGAAATGGAGCATTGGAAGGAAATAGTACCAGTTGATCGCTATATGGTTCATGCTGCAGACCTTTTGCATGACTATGATCGGAAAATTGTATCATTGCTATACCAACCTCTAATTGGAATGAAAGCCTACAGTCTTTATATGACCATGTGGAGTGAAATGGAGCAAAACCGACTTTGGAGTGAGGAAAGTACCCATTATACGTTAATGGCGCTTCTTCAAACGAATCTGGAGGAAATTTATCAAGAACGATTAAAGCTTGAAGGCATTGGTCTATTAAAAACATTTGTAAAATCTGATGAGGATTCAAGAAGTTTTATCTATGAACTACAAGCCCCCCTTTCGCCAAAAGCTTTTTTTACGGATGGTGTTCTTAATGTTTACTTATACAACAGGCTTGGTAAGGGTAAGTTTTTTAAATTAAAGCAGTTTTTTTCTGATAGTGAACTAGATATAGATTCGTACAAACCAATTACCAAAGCTTTTAGTGAAGTATTTGAATCAATCAAGGTTTCAAAAATGATTTCCACGATTAGTGATGAAATGAATCAGAATCTTGAACGGGATGAAAATACAGAATTTATGGATCGAAGTGAGGAGAAAAAGCTTTTCATTGAAAATGAAAACTTTAATTTCGATTTGTTTTTTGCGGGAATTTCCGAAGTGATGATACCGAAAAAATCGATTACCCCTAGGGTGAAAGAGGCGATCACAAAGCTTAGCTTCCTCTACGGAATCGATCCAATTGAAATGCAAGGGATTGTCATGAGTGCCCTTGACCCAAGTGAAAAAGTTGATGTTGAAAAATTAAGAAGGGCTTCAAGGGATTGGTATCAATTTGAAACCGGCAATGAATTACCTGCCCTTACTGAAAAAGTTCAACCACTGACAAATCAAACGATGGTAAATAAAATTCCAAAAACAAAAGAAGAGGAATTAATTCAAAAGCTTGAAAGAATCTCACCAAAAGAGTTCCTAATTGATGTTTCTGGGGGAGCACAGCCGTCTGTCTCGGAATTAAAAATTATTGAAGATGTCATGTTCCGACAAAATCTTCTTCCAGGTGTTGTGAATGTACTGTTATATTATGTCATGTTAAAATCAGATATGAGACTAACTAAGTCCTATATTGAAACCATCGCGAGCAACTGGGCACGTTTGGATATTAAGACAGTTAAGGACGCAATGGAAACAGCTAAAAAGCATAATTGGACCGCAGATAAGAAGGTAAATAAATATAAAAGGCAGCCGATACGCAAAGAATTACTGCCTGATTGGTTAAAGCAAGAAGATGAAGGGAAACAAATAGAAACGCCTAAACAGGAAGTACCGCATGATCCTTCGTTTGAGGAAAAGAAGCGTTTATTTGAGGAAAGATTGAAAAAAAATAACAAATAGGGTGGGGGTGAGGACATGAAACCGATTCAGGATTCTTTAAAAAAACTATCTAATAATACTGGCTTTCAACAGCGATATGAACAAATCAAGCATGAAGTGTTGAATGATCCAGAGGTAAGGGATTTTATTAATGCCCATCAAGATGAGATCTCAAATGATACGATCAATAAAAATCTTGTAAAACTGTACGAGTATATTAACCAAAGCAAGGAATGTACGAAATGTGAGAGCCTTGGGTCATGTAAAAACATGCTGCAGGGATACCATCCTCATCTCGAACTTAAAGGAAATTCAATTGATTTAAGCTATGAAAGATGTCCGAAAAAGGTTATGCATGATGAACAGGTCAAATATAAATCATTAATCAAAAGTATGTATGTTCCTAAGGATATTCTTGAAGCATCCCTTGAATCCCTAAATTTTGATGAAGGACGTTCTGATGCGATATTATTAATTCAGGAATTTCTTAATCATTATGAACCAGGTAAACGGATGCAAGGACTATATTTGTACGGTTCATTTGGAGTTGGCAAAACCTATTTTTTAGGAGCACTTGCAAATGGTTTGGCACAAAAAAAGGTAGCATCAATGCTCGTGTATGTTCCCGAGTTTATGAGGGAATTGAAGGGTTCCTTACAGGATCAATCCATTAACTCAAAAATTGATGCGGTTAAAACGGTACCTGTTTTAATGCTTGATGATATTGGTGCAGAATCCATGTCCAGCTGGATGCGTGACGATATTCTAGGAAGTATTCTACAATATCGTATGCTTGAAAACCTGCCTACCTTTTTCACCTCGAATTTTGACTTCAAAGGTCTGGAACACCACTTATCATACACACAACGTGGTGAAGAGGAAAAAGTAAAAGCGGCTCGAATTATGGAACGAATAAAATATTTAGCGAAACCGGTTGAACTAAAAGGCAAAAACCTTCGCTATTAATCGAAATGGCTATTTCTAAAAAGGGATAGCCATTTTTTTATTCTAAAGTTGTCCCATGTACCATATACATTTAACAGGGTAATGGTATTGGCTATTAGGGGGGGACTAGTTTGATTGAAATGCATTTTCAAGAAATGACAGATGCACAAAAAATGTATAAGGGCTTAGTTCGAAAGGTAAAAGCTCTTTCTATAGATTACATAAAGGTTGTAAAAGAGGAAGAAAATGTGGTGTCAGTTTTCGTATTAGAAAAAATACAATACGCTATTCAGGTCGTGATTATTCCGGCTATGACCGAATATATTATCAAAAATAAAGAGGACAATTGGATTCTCGATCTTATTGAAGACTTATTTTACTTTAACGATTATGAAGAGAAAAAACAAATTTTAGAAATTACAAAGGCATTAATGGATGGGAATAACCCTGATATACCTGAGGTACAGGATGTCGTTCCACGGGAGCAACTGATAGCGGAAGCGCTCCACAAATTTCTAAATGTTCCAATTTCTTTTTCATTTGAATCGTTTATAAAATTTCGTATGCGCTTGTATAATGAGGCATTATTAGAAATTGTAGAGGCAGCAATTGACGAGTACAAACTCGAGCAGGAGTATCAAACTTTTATCCAAGGATTACGGGAATTTCGGGAAAAGCGGGAACCAAAGCTTGACCAATTACATATTTTACATGATGAACAATTTTATTTTTATAATGATACGTTTACAGAAATAAAGCGAGATGACCTTTTTAAGTTTATCGACCGAAAATTAATTTTGCATCAGCCGATGTACATTGATTCTGCCGTTTTGGCACCTTTAGTATCGATTGCACCAAAATCAATCTCTATTTACACGGATCAGATTGATAATGGAATGATCCAAACCATTCACAATATTTTTTTAGAGAATGTCACGATTTATACGAAGAAATCCTTTGAAAATAGACGTCTGAAAGCAAAAAAAATATAAATAGTTGATGTGCCCTTGATTTAACTTTTAAATAAGACTATAATTACACATATTATATTTATATGTAAAAAGTCATGATGAGGACACGATCGTATAATTACGGTACTCAGAGAGGGAAGACAAGGCTGAAAGCTTCCTAACACGAATGATACGTTTACCACCTCTAAACTTCAGTAGTGAACCTTTGTTTTTCAAAGCTGTAATTACTGACGGGTTAACCGTTATTTATTTCTTGAGCCATGGAAAGACTTAGGTCTGACATGGGAACTTGGGTGGAACCACGATAATAATACTCGTCCCTTTTTTTAGGGACGGGTTTTTTATTTTTCTAGCTTTTTTTATATCTAGCTACAGGCGCCTTGCGCTTTTAAATTAAAGGAGTTGAAACTGATGTCAGATGTAGTAAAAATTACATTCCCAGATGGAGCAGTGAAGGAGTTTCCTAAAGGAACAACAACAGAAGAAATTGCAGGTTCAATCAGCCCAGGATTAAAGAAAAAATCATTTGCTGGTAAATTTAACGGCAAGGAAATCGATTTGAGAACTGAAATTCACGAAGATGGTGAACTGGCAATCATTACCCAAGATACTGATGCAGCATTAGAAATCATGCGACACAGTACAGCTCACTTAATGGCTCAAGCAATTAAGCGTCTTTACAAAGACGTTAAGCTAGGTGTGGGCCCTGTTATTGAAAATGGATTCTACTATGATATTGATATGGAAAAGTCATTAACACCTGAAGATTTGCCTATAATTGAAAAAGAAATGAAGAGAATTGTAAATGAAAATCTTGAAATTCACCGTGTTGAGGTTTCGCGAGATGAGGCGCTTCGTCGATACGAAGAAATTGGTGATGAGCTTAAGCTTGAGTTGATTCAAGATATCCCTGAAGGAGATACATTAACCATCTACGAACAAGGCGAATTCTTTGATCTTTGCCGCGGTGTCCATGTTCCTTCAACAGGAAAAATTAAAGAATTTAAGCTGTTAAGTATTGCCGGTGCATACTGGCGCGGGGATAGCGACAACAAAATGCTTCAACGTATTTATGGTACAGCTTTCTTCAAAAAAGCGGACCTAGATGAATATCTTCATTTTCTTGAAGAGGCAAAAGAACGTGACCATCGTAAATTAGGTAAAGAGCTAAGCTTGTTTACGAACTCACAAAAAGTTGGTCAGGGCTTGCCGCTATGGCTTCCAAAAGGTGCAACTATTCGTCGTGTAATCGAACGCTATATTGTGGATAAAGAAGTACGACTAGGCTATGACCATGTATATACACCTGTACTTGCAAATGTCGATCTTTATAAAACTTCAGGTCACTGGGATCATTATCAAGATGACATGTTCCCGGTAATGGAGATGGATAATGAAGAGCTTGTGCTTCGTCCTATGAACTGCCCGCATCACATGATGATCTATAAAAATGGCATTCATAGCTATCGCAAGCTTCCGATTCGTATTGCTGAATTAGGAACAATGCACCGTTATGAAATGAGTGGAGCATTATCTGGTCTCCAACGTGTAAGAGGGATGACTCTTAATGATGCACATATCTTCGTACGTCCAGACCAAATTCAGGAAGAATTTAAACGCGTTGTAAATCTTATTTTAGAAGTTTATAAAGACTTTGATATTAAGGACTACAGCTTCCGTCTATCTTACCGCGATCCAGCTGATACTGAAAAATATTTCGACGATGATGCCATGTGGGAAAAAGCACAAACGATGTTAAAAGCCGCGATGGATGACCTAGGACTTGATTATTTCGAGGCAGAAGGCGAAGCAGCATTCTATGGTCCAAAGCTTGATGTTCAAGTTCGTACAGCCCTTGGAAAAGATGAAACACTTTCAACTGTCCAGCTTGACTTCTTACTACCTGAGCGCTTTGATTTAACTTATATCGGTGAAGATGGAAAACACCATCGTCCGGTTGTTATTCACCGTGGTGTAGTATCCACTATGGAACGTTTTGTTGCTTATTTAATTGAAGAATACAAAGGCGCATTTCCAACTTGGTTAGCACCCGTTCAAGTTCAGGTGATCCCTGTTTCTCCAGATGCTCATTTAGAATATGCGAAGAGTGTACAGGAGAAACTTCAAGCAGAGGGACTACGTGTAGAAATAGATGATCGCGATGAGAAAATCGGCTATAAAATTCGTGAGGCGCAAATGCAAAAAGTTCCATTTATGCTTGTTGTAGGGGACAATGAAATTAATGAAAATGCTGTAAATGTCCGCAAATATGGCGAACAAAAATCGGATACAATGTCGTTTGAAACTTTCCTTGCAGCTATCCTGCAGGAAGTTAAAAAATAAAAAAGGACTTGTCAAAGATTCAAGTGCATGCTAGAATAAATTTCGTTGTGTTGTTCTAGCATCACTATTTGACAGATATCATCGTAGATGTTATACTTTTGAAGGTAATTGAATACTTGTTTGAGAAAGAAGAGGCACCCGCTTCTCACCTGATTGACGCAAATTGCAGTTGGTAGGTCTTACGTTCATTAATCATTATTGTGTGAATGAATTGTAGTAGTGTGGGTGTGTATACATTCACACTTTTTTGTTTGTCTCAAATCTGTAAAATGCGCAAGATTTCAAACGAGGCATTCTTTAAAAAACCTTGGAGGTGGCTAATTATTAGCAAAGACATGATGGTAAACGAGGGCATTCGTGCCCGTGAGGTTCGTTTGATTGGTTCGAATGGTGATCAGTTAGGAATTAAATCCAAAATTGAAGCATTAGAAATTGCTGCTAGAGCAAATCTTGATCTTGTATTGGTTGCTCCAAATGCGAAACCACCTGTATGTCGTATTATGGACTACGGTAAATTCCGTTTTGAGCAACAGAAGAAGGATAAAGAAGCTCGTAAAAATCAAAAGGTTATTAATCTCAAGGAAGTTAGACTTAGTCCAACAATTGATGAGCATGATTTTAATACAAAGCTTCGCAACGCAATTAAATTCCTTGAAAAAGGTGACAAAGTTAAAGCATCGATTCGCTTTAAAGGTCGTGCGATTACACATAAAGAAATCGGTCAACGTGTTTTAAATCGTTTTTCTGCCGCTTGTGCTGAAGTTTCTACTGTTGAATCACATCCAAAAATGGATGGAAGAAGCATGTTTTTAGTACTAGCACCTAAAATTGAAAAGTAATGATATGAGGAGGAACTCCCTATGCCAAAAATGAAAACACATCGTGGTACTGCAAAGCGTTTTAAGAAAACAGGATCTGGTAAACTTAAACGTTCACATGCATATACAAGCCACTTATTCGGAAATAAATCTCAAAAGCAAAAGCGTAAGCTTCGTAAAGCTACTTTAGTTAGCAAAGGCGATTTCAAGCGTATTCGCCACATGTTAGACAACATTAAATAATCAGGGAAAGTCTTAGGAGGTTAACAAAATGCCAAGAGTAAAAGGCGGTACTGTTACACGCAAACGTCGTAAAAAGGTATTAAAATTAGCAAAAGGTTATTTCGGTTCCAAACACACTTTATATAAAGTTGCAAACCAACAAGTAATGAAATCATTAATGTATGCTTACCGTGACCGTCGTCAAAAGAAACGCGACTTCCGTAAGCTATGGATTACTCGTATCAACGCAGCTGCACGTATGAATGGTCTATCTTATAGCCGTTTAATGCACGGACTTAAGCTAGCTGGTATCGAAGTAAACCGTAAAATGCTTGCTGATCTAGCTGTTAGCGACGAAAAAGCATTTGCAGAATTAGCAACTGTTGCAAAAAGTAACTTGAAATAATTTAGACTAGGTAAAAAGGTTACTCCATTGTAAAATGAGAGTAACCTTTTTTGTGTGTTTCAATATTCAAATGACTAATAACTAGCTAACGACCATAGAAATGAAATAACGGCCATAATCCGTAATTTTGATAGTAAAAGGTGGTTTCCAAAATGTACCCAATTCTAATAATCTATATAATCTTAAACGTTTATGGCTTCTTACTCATGTACGTTGACAAAAATAGAGCAAAAACCAATAAATGGCGCATTTCCGAAAAACACATTTGGCTCGTGGCCATTTTAGGTGGAGCCCTTGGAGCAACTTTTGGAATGAAGCAATTTCGGCATAAAACAAAGCATAGGCAATTTGTTATTTTGCTTCCAACTCTCACAGTACTTACAACCGCTCTCTACATATATATTTCTCTTAACCTGTCATAACTACTTGTACGATTGTATATGTTTAAATAGCACTTTTAGTTGTCTAGTTTCAGGCGCCATCGGCTCTCTGGTCTAGCCAATCGCTTCGGAAGGCAAAAGGCACCTTCTGTCGGCGCTTGTCTTATGCTTGACTTGCACAGGAAGTGCTGACATCGACGTTCGCTACAGGACGTGGCGGTAGTTAGTCGATGTTCCTCAGACAGGGCGCATTAAGCTTTTCTTTAAGGATCCTAGAGAAAGAGGTGAGTTGTACATTTGGATGATACGATGACACTGCTGTTTGTTTTTATTGAATCCACTGGACTGCTTGCCCCCATTATTTTTATAGGGATACACCTTATTCGTCCTTTCTTTTTCATACCTGTACCAGTCATATGTATTGTCGGGGGTATTTTATTCGGGTCCGTTTTTGGCACAATTTATTCCATACTAGGATTAACCATGCTTAGCATTCTTTTTTATTTTTTATATCGGCAGGTTCCGAGACTTGCCATAAAAATTAATACACTCAAGCAAAAGTGGTTGGGTGACAAAGTGAATTTTACCGTAGGGCAAATTGCAATCTTACGTCTGATTCCTTTTATAAATTTCCATCTTTTATCCTTATGCATCATGGATGTTACAAGAAATTTTCGGGAATATGCCAAAGGCTCCTTTTATACAAATATCCCAGTAGCCCTCCTTTACACCGTTTTTGGTCAATTTATCCGTGAATTCTCTACAACTGTCATTCTTGCGATTCTCCTTGCACTTACTCTTCTGTTCTATTTACTAAGAGAAAAACAAGTTATTATTAAATGGCATGAATTTTTTAAACCAAGTAGGTCCTATCAATAAAAAACAGTCGTGAGTTATCGCTCACGACTGTTTTCTTTTAGTAATTCTTTTATTGGACTCTTCCAATCCATTTTTGCATGTGGATAAATTTCTTTAATTCTACGTTCAATGTATTGGAAATCTGTATAGGTTAATCCCTTAAGATTGTCAGTCTTGGCCCATACAAAGATGGAGACAACCTCAAATGATTTGTTCGTAGAACCTAAATATTTTTCCCCTTCAAATAAAACTCCCTTATACGTTAAAAAAAAGTTTTTATGGACATTCGCTTGATCATCAAGCCAGTAGAATTCTCGTTTTTCATGAGCTAGCTCAAGCTTTCTCTTTGGATTCAAAACATACTTAAAAATCCGATATAGTAAAAAGATGATTAAAAGTATGATAGCAAAACGAATAAATAGGACAAACATAAGAGGACTCCCTCCATTTTCAATCTGCCAACATATACGATTAACATCCACAAAAGGTTTCAAGTTCTTTTAAATTTGTTATAATTTTTTTCTAGAGGAGGATTTTTTACTATGACATACAACTTAAAAATAATGCTGCTAAACAAGGATGCAAGGCTTCCGTTGCAAGCAAATCCGGGTGATGCAGGTTTAGATTTATTTTCCGCCGAAGAAAAAATAATTAAACCAGGTGAGGCTGAATTAATCAAAACGGGGATCAAGTTGGAGCTGCCTTCGGGAACAGAAGCACAAGTGCGCCCTAGAAGCGGATTAGCGCTTAAACATTCAGTAACAGTCTTAAATAGTCCTGGAACCATTGATGAAGGCTACCGTGGGGAAGTTGCGGTCATACTCATTAATCATGGAAAAGAAGACTTTGTAGTGGAAAAACAGATGCGTATCGCACAAATGGTCATTGCACAGGTCGCTCAGGTTAATTTGCTACAAGTTGTGGAAGTGGCTGCTTCTGAAAGAGGAGAAGGTGGATTTGGGTCGAGTGGGACGAAATGAAAGAGACTACAATTGCCCAATTGCCACTATTTTCTGTATAATGAAATGGTCAAATTAATGAAAGTTAGGTGATTTATAAATGACAAAGCTTGATGAAACATTGGCGATGCTAAAAGATCTTACCGACGCAAAAGGTATTCCAGGTAATGAACGAGAGCCTCGTGAGGTCATGAAAAAATACATAACCCCATATTCTGATGAAATTTCGTATGATGGACTAGGAAGCTTGATTGCGAAAAAAGAAGGCAATGAAGCAGGACCGAAAATCATGATTTCTGGACATTTAGACGAAGTTGGATTCATGGTAACACAAATTGATGAAAAAGGATTTTTGCGTTTTCAAACCGTTGGTGGCTGGTGGTCACAGGTTATGCTTGCACAACGAGTAACTGTTGTTACTAGTAAAGGGGATATTACGGGTGTAATTGGTTCAAAACCCCCCCATATTTTATCTGCCGATGCACGTAAGAAGCCGGTTGATATCAAGGATATGTTCATTGATATTGGCGCATCAAGCAGGGAGCAAGCACTTGAATTTGGAGTGAAACCGGGTGACCAAGTCGTTCCGTATTTCGAATTCACAGTCATGAATAATGAAAAAATGCTGCTTGCAAAAGCGTGGGATAACCGTATTGGCTGTGCAATTGCAATTGATGTTTTAAAATATTTGAAGAATGAAGATCATCCAAACGTTGTCTATGGCGTTGGTTCTGTTCAAGAGGAAGTGGGTCTTCGTGGCGCTAAAACGGCTGCAACGATGATTAAGCCTGATCTTGCAATTGCGGTTGATGTTGGAATTGCAGGTGATACACCTGGAATCTCAGAAAAAGAAGCACTAAGCAAAATGGGAGATGGACCCCAAATCATTTTATATGATGCTTCCATGGTTTCCCACAAAGGCTTACGTGACTTTGTTGTTGGAGTAGCAGATGAGCTAAGCATTCCATACCAATTTGATGCAATTGCCGGTGGTGGAACGGATGCTGGATCAATCCACATTACCTTAGAGGGTGTTCCAGCTTTAGCGATTACAATTGCAACTCGCTATATTCATTCACATGCTGGTATTCTTCACCGCGATGATTATGAAAATGCAGTGAAGCTTATTGCGGAAGTAATCAAACGTTTGGATCAAGAAGCTGTGAATAAAATTAAATTCGATTGATATTCAAATACGCCTTGGCGTATATGCGCCCGATTTTTTTAGGACCACACGACGTGGGTCACAAAGACGTTGCCACAGGACGTGGCGTTCTTTGTCTTTGATCCTTTGCTCGAAAAGTTTCCTCTGAAAAATCGTGGCATCCGCCGGAGGCTTTAACTTTATTCAGCCAGAATTTCTGCTGAATAAAGTTAAAAGCCGATGATTTTTGTCATCGGCTTTACCTATTATTGCTTTAATCCTTGCTCTAAAGTAGCAAGCATTTCTTGTTTGTCCTCTTGGCTCGCATTTTGCCAAATAACTTCAAACAATACACCTAGCCCAGGAAGCATTTTTTCTTCTCCACTTTGGATTGCGTCTACTATTGTATCCTGTAATTCAGCCTGGGAATTTCCAGTGACATTATGCTTAACAGCATGTCGTAAATTCAAATTCATTCACATGCACACCTTTCCTATGTAACTTTTTCTTTAGTATGATTTACGATATTACGTTTTAATATGTATCATTCTTAGGATATAATGGAAAAAGAATCAATAAAAAGGAGCAATTAGTACGTTGAAACGAATTGAATCTAATAAAAATCCTCAAATAAAACAATGGAAAAAGCTGCATACGAAAAAGGAACGAGACAATACAGGAACTTTGATGATTGAAGGTTTTCATTTAGTAGAAGAAGCTTTGAAAAGTGATGTAAACATTCAAGAGTTAATTGTAAGTGAAGCTATAGACATTCCTTCAAGCTGGGATGTAGACAATCTGTCTATCACGATTGTGACGGAAAAAATTATGAAAGAAATAAGCGATACAGACACATCTCAGGGGGTCGCTGCAATTTGCAAACAATATTCTACAAAAGAAGCGGGAAACTTTTCTAAATTATTGTTAATTGATGCGGTCCAGGATCCTGGAAATCTAGGAACAATGATTCGTACTGCAGATGCAGCAGGTATAGACGCTGTGATTATTGGTGATGGAAGCGTAGATGTCTACAATTCCAAGGTGATTCGTTCTACACAGGGATCTATTTTTCATATACCTATTGTAAAAGCAAATTTACATGAAACGATTGATCAGCTTAAGCAAGATCGAATAAAAGTTTACGGAACATCTTTAAAAAATGCAGTTGACTATAAACAAGCTATTATTGGAGAGTCTTTTGCATTAATTGTTGGAAATGAAGGGAATGGAGTGCATCCGGAATTACTAGAGAAAACAGATCAAAATCTATATATTCCAATCTACGGAAAAAGTGAATCATTAAATGTGGCTGTAGCAGCGGGGATTTTACTTTATCAGTTGGTGTAAAGAACTTCACAGGTAGGGGCGATGGGTAAGCGATTAGCTGCGTTTATAAATATCGCCTCGATATCCTATTTTAATAACATGCACGATTAACTTTCCCTCAACTATTTCATATATAATCCTTAAGTCTCCAACCCGTTTTCTATATAAATTAAAATTTGATAGCTTTTTAACGTTAGAAGCAGAAAATGGTGTTTCTTGTATTTCTAATAATGCATCTTTAATTCTTAATCGTGTATTTTTATCAAGTTTCTTTATGAATTTTTCAATATTTTTATCAACTAATAAGGTATACATTATTTGTAATCCTCGTCTAATTCTTTAATTAATTCGTCTAATGTAACATATTCACCATTTTTAATTCTCTCCCTAGATTTTTCAATTTCCTTTAGTTCCTCTTCTGTTAATAACTCATCATCTTCTGGAATTAATGATTTCAAAAATTCTACCGGGTCAGGAAGTTTTTCTTCAGGTAAATTATCAATAATTCGTTTTAATTCTTCTCTTTTATTCATTTAATTCATCCTTTCTTATTTACTAAATTAATTATACACTGAACATAAAGATTTCAAAATATATTGTAATTTTCAACAAACAATTTGTCTTAAATAAATTAGGGTAGGGGGTGCGGGGTTATAAACAACTATTTCGGAGGGTCAATAGTTGGTGAACCGTTTCATTGGTTAACTTTTTCACATGTTGTGATGCTGGGCCTACTTATATTCTTGGGTGTTCTTTTATTTCTTTTCAGAGTTAGACTCTCAAAAAGGAAATCGGTCATTCGCAATACATTGGCAATAATTTTGTTAATGAGCGAACTATCCCTTTACATTTGGTACGTATATACAGGAGTCTGGGATCCGGTTGATTCCTTACCATTTCAGCTTTGTTCGATTTCTTTAATTTTGAGCATTATCATGCTTTTAACCCGAAGCTATTTTCTATTCGAAATAACGTATTTCTTAGGAATCGGTGGCGCACTTCAAGCAATGCTAACCCCAGAACTAGCCTATGATTTTCCGCATTATCGTTATTTTCACTTCTTTCTCGCTCATATCGCGATTATTCTAGCAAGCTTGTACATGATTTGGTATGAGAATGATAGACCGACTTTAAAATCTATTTGGAAGGCATTTGCTGCTTTAAACGTGATTGCTTTAATTGTCTTATTCGTCAACAAAGTAACTGGTGGAAACTACATGTTTCTTGCACGAAAACCAATAAACCCAAGCCTAATCGACTTTCTTGGGCCATACCCATGGTATATCTTATCTTTGGAAATCGTCGCCCTGATTATGTTTTTTATTCTATACCTTCCTTTTCTTAAAGGCCGGAGTTAAATCACATAGAGGAGTGTTTTCCAATGCAGAGGAATTATTGGTTCATAGCTTTAGGAATTGTTTGGACTATTCTTTTTTCGGGTATAAGCTTTTATTGGGCAATGGGTGGTTTATTGGGTGCTAGATCTCTAGGAGGAGCTATTTATGAGATGTCCCTAAACCCTTCTCCCTCGTTCATTAGGATTGTTTGGCTTACCGGTTTTATTAAATTTTTGGGGTTAATATTATTTTTGATGCTTCTTATTCGATGGAGTAATCATATAATGATGAAAATTCTTTATTACGTTGCGAAAATTATAGGGGCATTATTGTTCTTATATGGATTTCTTAATTTCGTCACAATTACATTAAGTACGTTTAATATTTTTGATTTTGATTTGGGCTCATATGCAACGATTTGGAGGTTAGCTTTTTGGGAACCTATTTGGATGATCGGTGGAATTTTTTACTTTTTTTCCATTAAGAATAATAAATCCTTATCTAATTAATGGAGGTTTTTCATTGATAAGCTATTCTGAGGCACTTTTCAAGAATAGGGCGCAATTCTCGAACAAAGATTTTTGCTCAAGAATAGGATCATCTTGTTGTAATGAGTTAGATAAGGCGGTGATTTTTATGCATAGAGAAAAATTAACTGGATTGATTATTGGGGTTGTAATACTCTCTAGTATGTTAATTTTGAACATAAACATATTCTTTGAGAAAACGGCAGTCACTGCTAAGCTACTTGTAGTCGGCTCCTCTATGCTATTGCTTTTTTTATTAATTCCCGGGTGGTCACAAATATTAAAAGCGATTAAGCAAGACCAATTTTAATTAGTTAGTTAGATGGGAAATAAAAATTGGGTTTGATTTGCAAATCGAAGATACGTATAATATACTTTATATGCTTTACATATAGTAAAAACAGTGATAGAGATCAGTAGCTTTCCACTCACTATTTAGGGAGAAAATGCCTCGACTGCAAGCATTTTTATAGTAGAAGAAAGTGAATTCACCTCTTGAGTTGGCACTTGGACCGTTTTATCCAAAAAACGTAAAGGTGTACCGGCATTGGCCGTTATCGAAACGAAGTGAACAATTATGATTTGTAATTGTTAACAAGGGTGGTACCGCGAATCTAAACCTCGTCCCTTTATTGGGATTGAGGTTTTTTATTTTGTCCAAATAAGGAGGAACAACAATGCAAGAAAGATTACTTGAGCTGAAAGAAGAAGCTCTTGCAAAAGTAGAAGCTGCAGCGAATCTTAAAGAATTAAATGATATTCGTGTTGCTTATTTAGGTAAAAAAGGACCGATCACAGAAGTATTAAGAGGAATGGGCAAGCTTTCTGCTGAGGAGCGTCCAAAAATGGGGGCCCTTGTCAATGAAGTCAGAGAGCAAATCACTGAAAAATTAACTGCAAAACAAGAACTACTTGAAAAAGAAGAAGTCGAAAGAAAACTGGCTTCTGAAACAATCGATGTCACGCTTCCTGGTAGACCTGTTAATGTTGGAGGGCCTCACCCACTCACAAAGGTAATTGAGGAAATTGAAGATCTTTTCCTTGGGATGGGCTATTCAATTGCCGAAGGACCTGAAGTAGAGAAGGATTATTACAATTTCGAAGCCTTAAATTTACCGAAAGACCACCCTGCAAGGGATATGCAGGATTCATTTTACATCACCGAGGATATTCTTCTTCGGACGCAGACTTCTCCAGTTCAAGCGAGAACAATGGAAAAACATGAAGGTAAAGGGCCTGTAAAAATCATCTGTCCGGGTAAGGTGTACCGCCGTGATAATGATGATGCGACACACTCTCACCAATTCACGCAAATCGAAGGATTGGTTGTCGATGAAAACATCCGTATGAGTGACCTTAAGGGTACTCTCAATACATTTGCGAAAAAGATGTTTGGTGACGACCGTGAAATTCGTCTGCGTCCAAGCTTCTTCCCATTCACTGAGCCTTCCGTAGAGATGGACATCTCATGCTTTAAGTGTGGCGGAGACGGGTGTAATGTATGTAAAAAAACAGGCTGGATTGAAATTTTAGGTGCCGGTATGGTTCATCCAAACGTACTTGAAATGTCTGGCTTTGATTCTAAGAAATATACAGGATTCGCATTCGGTATGGGCCCAGAGCGTATTGCGATGTTGAAATATGGAATTGATGATATTCGTCATTTGTACACAAATGATAATCGTTTCATCAAACAATTTAACCGGGCTTAAGGAGGGAGAAAAATAATGTTTGTTTCATATAAATGGTTACAGGAATACGTTGATTTATCAGGAGTAACTGCAGAAGAGTTAGCAGAGAAAATTACTAGAAGTGGCATTGAAGTAGAAGGTGTTGATCATTTAGGAGAAGGCATTAGTGGAATCGTTGTTGGCCATGTTCTTGAATGCGAGCAACATCCCAATGCCGATAAATTAAATAAATGCCTTGTTGATGTAGGAGAAGGTGAGCCAGTTCAAATTATTTGCGGTGCGCCGAACGTTGCGAAGGGGCAAAAGGTTGTAGTAGCAAAAGTAGGGGCTGTATTACCTGGCAATTTTAAAATCAAAAAGGCAAAGCTTCGTGGTGAAGAATCAAATGGTATGATTTGTTCTCTTCAAGAGCTTGGTATTGAATCAAAGCTTGTTTCCAAAGAATACGCTGAAGGAATTTTTGTCTTCCCGCATGATGTTGAACCGGGTTCAGATGCGATTACAGAATTAAACCTTGACGATAAGGTTCTTGAGCTAGGATTAACACCAAATCGTGCTGATTGCATGAGCATGATGGGGGTTGCTTACGAGGTTGCGGCTATTTTAGGAAAAGACGTAAAACTTCCACAACCGAAAGTGGAAACCTCAGCGGAAAAAGCAGAAGATTATATTTCGATTTCAGTAGAAGCGAAGGAAGACAATCCATTATATGTCGCACGAGTAGTGAAAAATGTAAAAATTGGCCCATCACCATTATGGCTTCAAACACGCCTGATGGCTGAAGGAATCCGCCCGCATAATAATGTTGTCGATATTACAAATTATATTTTATTAGAATATGGTCAACCTTTACATGCGTTTGACTATGATCGTCTAGGTTCTAAAGAAATTCTAATAAGACGTGCGAACAATGGTGAAAAGATTACTACATTAGATAACGCAGAGCGTACATTAACCGAGGAACACCTTGTGATCACGAATGGTACAGATCCAGTTGCCCTTGCCGGAGTTATGGGTGGAGCAAATTCTGAAGTGAAAAATGACACTTCAACTGTATTAATCGAGTCTGCTTATTTTACAGGCAGCACAATTCGTAAGTCATCCAAGGATCACGGTCTACGCAGTGAGGCAAGTGCACGATTTGAAAAAGGAATCGATCCAAATCGTACGCGTGAAGCAGCGGACCGTGCGGCCGATTTAATGGCAGAGCTTGCAGGTGGTGTTGTTCTTGAAGGAGTTGTGGCTGTTGACACTCTTACAATCCAGCCAATAAATGTTTCTGTATCACTTGAAAGAATCAACAAAGTATTGGGAACTGAAATTACTAAAGAAAAAGTAGAAGAGATTTTCACAAACCTACAATTCCCGTTTACGGTAGATAATAACACATTCCACGTCAATGTACCTACACGCAGGCCTGACATAACAATTGAAGAGGATTTAATTGAGGAAGTTGCTAGGATTTATGGGTATGATGCATTACCAACAACGCTTCCAGTAGGGGAATCAAAACCAGGCAGATTATCGGATTATCAAGCAAAACGCCGTTTAGTTAGAAGGTTTCTAGAGGGTGTGGGTCTTTACCAAAGCATCACCTATTCACTAACAAGTGCTGAAAAAATAAATAAATACGCGCTTGAGCGAAGTGAACCAATTCGACTAGCTATGCCAATGAGTGAGGAGCGCAGCCTTTTAAGATTAAGCCTTCTTCCGCATTTATTAGAGGTCGTTTCACATGACCTTGCTCGTCAAATTGATAGTGTAGCAACATACGAAACAAGTTCAGTATTCATTACTCGACCAAACCAAGAACTTCCGGAGGAAAAGGAACACTTGGCGATTGCCCTAACAGGATCATGGTTATCACCAACATGGCAAGGCGAGAAAAAACCGGTCGATTTCTATGTTGTAAAAGGAATTGTAGAAGGACTGTTTGAAAAGCTTGGTCTTGAAAATAGAACTTCATTCCTGCAAGCGAGAGTAGTAGATATGCATCCTGGTCGTACGGCTACGGTGTTATTAGATAACAAGGAAATTGGATTTATTGGTCAAATACATCCACATGTACAAAAAGAATTGGATTTAACGCCAACCTTTGTGGTTGAGTTATCTTTAAAAGATATTTTAGAAGCCGATGTAGATGAAATACTTTATCAACCAATTCCACGATTCCCATCAATGACTCGTGATATTGCACTTGTTGTGGATAAGTCGGTTGCCGCCGGTGATATGAAACAAGTCATTATTGATGCGGGTGGTAAGTTGCTTCGTGATGTTACAATTTTTGATTTATATGAAGGAGAGCGCATGGAGCCTGGTAAAAAATCAGTTGCATACTCAATTAAGTATTATGATCCAGAACGCACTCTAACAGAAGAAGAAGTAACAAAAGCACATGATAAAGTACTAAAAGCAGTCGCTGAAAAATTCAATGCAACATTGCGTTCATAATAAAAATAGAGTGGGTCCAAAGTGGCCCACTCTATTTTTTATACCCCAGCTATTTTTTTAGCTTTTTCTGTATTTGCAAAATGAAACTTTGTAAAGCTGCGTAGCGCTCCTATTCCTTGTTTTTTGATTAGCTTAGCCGCAACTGCATCAACCTGCGCTCCGGCGCCTTTCTTTAACTCTAAACCAGCCTTTTCACTTAATTTATCAAATTCCTTAACAAATGCATATCTTGCGATGATTGAAGCTGCTGCGACTGATAGGTGGACGCCTTCTGCTTTCGTACTGAAATACACTTGATCCTTAATGACTTCCTTTTGACCTGAAAGATGTCTAAAATACACATCAGGAACAGCAAATTGATCGATTAAAATACCATCCGGAATAGTGGGGGCAATTTTTTTAAGAACATGCCCAATTGCTTGGTTATGTAACAATGCCTTCATTTTACCCTGGGTCATACCTTTTGCCTGAAGCTCATTGTATTTTTCATTATGTAAAACTAACAGGCTGTACGGTATTACATGAATGATCGATTCTGCGATCTCACAAATTTGTTTATCATTTAAATCCTTGGAATCTTTAACCCCAAGTTCCTTCAGTAAAGCAAACTTATCATTAGAAACATATGCGGCAACGACTGTCATCGGACCAAAATAATCACCGGTCCCAACCTCATCAGAACCAACCATCGATAATGTTCCGATATTGGGTGGTAAACCACTATTTTTTGCAACTGGTTTCTTTGGAGTTGTCGTTTTAGTTGGAGCTTCTGTATTACCCCAGTTTGCTGCTTCACCTGCAGCACTATTTCCTTGAAACAACACTTTCCCGGACTTATAGGCTGTAATTGTACAGCTTGGAAGTTTGGCAACAAATACTCCACCCTGCGGGATCTTTTCGGAAAAGTGACTTTTATAATGTAACTTCATTTTTTCAATGGTACCGGGGGTACACTTTAAGACAGTATTTGACAAAATTAACTTCCCCCTTGCATGATTGGAATCAAATGGCGCCTTGGCGTTATTTGCGCCCGATTTTTTTAGGCCCACACGATGTGGGTCACAAAGACGTTGCCACAGGATGTGGCGTTCTTAGTCTNAAGTTTCCTTTGAAAAATCGTGGCATCCGCCGGAGGCTAACTTTAATGAGTGGGGTTAAATCCTCACTCATTAAAGTTTCTTCATTATCTATCATAACGTTTGTTGAGATTTCTTTCCATACATATCGTGTTCATGGTATTATTATCTGTAGGATTGACTAGAATGGAGGCCAACTACTTGTCACAGCCACAAAAAACAAGAACAACTGTAGATATATATGGACAGCAATATTCGATTATCGGTTCTGAGAGCACAAGCCATATACGCCTTGTGGCCTCAATTGTCGATGATAAAATGAGAGAAATTAGCGGTAAAAATCCGACACTTGATATTAATAAACTTGCAGTATTAACAGCCGTTAATATTGTTCATGAACATTTAAAGCTAAAAGAAGATTATGAACAGCTTGAAAAACATGTAGAACAAGCAAAAAATGAAAAGGATTGACGTGATATGTTCGATTTAGTCTTAATAATCATCCTTTTAATGGGATTTTTAATTGGTTTAAGAAGAGGTTTTATCCTACAAATCGTTCATCTTACTGGATTTATTGTTGCATTTATCGTTGCATACCTCTATTATGATGAACTTATGCCAAAATTAATATTATGGATTCCATATCCCACATTCGGTGATGCCGATACCATGAAGTTTTTATTTGAAGGTACGAATTTAGAGACAGCTTATTATCGGGCGATTGCCTTTGCAATTATTTTCTTTGCAACAAAATTCCTGTGGCAAATTATTGGATCAATGCTAGATTTCCTTGCAAATCTACCAATTTTAAAACAAATCAATGGATGGGCTGGAGGTCTACTAGGCTTTGTTGAGGTGTATTTAATTGTATTCATCGTGCTTTATATCGGAGCACTTCTTCCAGTAGAGATCGTTCAGTCTAATCTCAATGATTCATTTATGGCCAAAATGATCGTCCAGCACACACCGTTCTTTACCGGAAAAATCAAGGACATGTGGATTTAACTTCTCTTAGCGGGGAAGTTTTTTTTGTGGAACAAGGCAATTCACCCACAAAAAGTGACTTTTTTGAAAAAAATCTGTATCATTTTGGATAGTAAATCGTATGGAATATAGGTAGGTGGTAAAAATGACAATCAATAAAAAAGATGTAATCCGTCTTTTAGAAACAATTGCAATTTATATGGAACTAAAAGGGGATAACCCATTTAAAATATCAGCCTTTCGAAAAGCAGCAGGAGCCCTCGAAAATGATGACCGAAGCCTGTCGACAATTGATGACTTCACAACTCTTCCAGGCATAGGAAAAGGAACAGCAGCAGTCATAAACCAATACATAGAGACCGGCGAATCAAACGTACTAATTGAGCTAAAAGAAAATGTACCAGAAGGACTTATTCCATTGCTAAATCTGCCTGGACTTGGTGGCAAAAAAATAGCCAAGCTCTATCAGGAACTAGGTATTGAAGATATGGAAATGCTAAAACAAGCATGCGAAAATGAAAAAATTCAAAATCTAGCAGGTTTCGGGGTGAAAACAGAAGAAAAAATACTCGCTGCAATCAAGGAATATGGCAAACGGCCAGATCGCTTGCCGATTGCTTTGATGTTAGCGCTAGCTGAAGAAATCGAAAAACAATTAACTGAGATGGAGGGTATCCTTACATTCTCTCGAGCGGGAAGCCTTCGCCGTATGAGAGAAACAATCAAGGACCTTGATTTTATTATTGCGACTAACGAACCTGAGAAAGTGCGAGAACAGCTTTTACAGCTAAACGGTATTAATGGAATTATTGCAAGTGGCGATACAAAGGTTTCTGTTCAACTATCGTATAGCTACGATATTTCGGTTGATTTTCGTCTTGTGAAACCACATGAATATGCGACTACCCTTCACCATTTTACTGGAAGCAAAGAGCATAATGTGAGAATGAGGCAATTAGCGAAAGAACGTGGTGAAAAAATTAGTGAGTATGGTGTTGAAAATAGTGAAACAGGTAAAGTAAAAACCTTTGAAACTGAAGAAGAATTCTATCAATATTTTGGCCTTGCCTTTATTCCTCCAGAACTTAGGGAGGATGGTTCGGAGGTAGATGCATTTCATAAGGAAGTTGAACATATTAAGCTTGAAGATATAAAAGGAGACCTCCATATGCATACATCGTGGAGTGATGGAGCCTTCACCATTGAAGAGATGGTTGAAGCATGCAGGAAAAAAGGGTATCGTTATATGGCAATTACTGACCATTCACAATATTTACGTGTTGCAAACGGACTTACAGCAGAGCGTTTACTAGAACAACATATTGAAATTAAAAGACTAAATGAAAAATATGATGATTTTACAATATTTACTGGTGTTGAAATGGATATCCTGCCTGATGGCAGACTTGATTATGACGATGAAATTATCAGGGACGTTGATGTTGTGATTGCTTCGATTCATTCAAGCTTCTCTCAGCCAAGAGAGAAAATCATGAAACGGTTGAAAATAGCTTTAGAAAATCTACATGTAGATATCATCGCACACCCTACAGGTAGGATATTAGGGCGCAGAAAAGGGTATGACGTAGATGTGGATATGTTAATTGAATTAGCTAAAGAAACGAATACTGCGTTAGAATTAAATGCGAATTTGAATAGATTGGATCTTTCTTCAGAATATATTAAAAAGGCACAAGAGAAGGGCGTAAAACTAGTCATTAACACGGATGCCCATAATTTCGACATGCTAGAGGATATGGAATATGGCATCTCCGCTGCAATAAAAGGTTGGATTAAAAAGGAGAATGTCATAAATACATGGGATAAGGATGAACTAATCACCTATCTAAAACGGAATTTATAACTTTGTACAGCAGAAGCCCACTTCCGCTGTATAAAGTTAAAGCCTCCGGCGGATGCCACGATTTTTCAGAGGAAACTTTTCGGGCATAAGATCAAAGACTAAGTGCGCCACTTCCTGTGGCAACGTCTTTGTGACCCACCTCGTGTGGGCCTAAAAAAACCGGGCGCAAATACGCCAAGGCGCATTTGATGTTTAGGCAGTCTGAGCAAGAAGGGAGTTACAGCATGCAACCACGAGTTTTAAAGGTACTGGAGTTTGATAAAGTAAAAGAGCAGCTAAAACAGCATGTCTCATCCTCTTTGGGAAGGGAAAAGGTAGAAAAAATGATCCCGTCCACAAATGTAGAGGAGGTTATTTTTCTACAGGAGCAAACAGATGAAGCGGCAAAGGTATTGCGTTTAAAAGGAAATGTTCCGCTAGGAGGATTAACCGATATTAGAGCCTCCATCAAGCGTGCTAGCATAGGTGGAGCTCTTAATACAATGGAGCTTTTAGATGTTGCAGGTACCATTTATGCCGGTCGTCAAATGAAGAAATTTATAGAGGGCATGATTGAGGATGATATTCATCTGCCGATACTGGGGGAAATAGTTACAAGCATAACTCCCTTAATCGAGCTTGAGCAAAAAATAAATAACTGTATTGATGATAATGGAGTTGTCATGGATGGTGCAAGTGACAAATTGCGTGGAATCCGACAACAACTCCGCAGCAGCGAAGCAAGAATTAGGGAAAAGCTTGAGCATATTATTCGTTCATCATCCGCCGCGAAAACACTTTCGGACGCCATTATTACGATTCGAAATGATCGATATGTGATTCCAGTTAAACAAGAATACCGTGGAACATATGGCGGAATTGTTCATGACCAATCATCATCTGGTGCAACGCTATTTACTGAACCACAATCAGTGGTCGAGGCTAATAATATATTGCAAGAGGCAAAGGTAAAAGAAAAACAAGAAATCGATCGGATTTTATTCGAACTATCAAATGAAGTAGCAGCGCAAAGCGAATCGCTTTATCAAAATGTGGAAACCCTTGGTGAGCTTGATTTCATGTTCACAAAAGCAGGTTACAGTAAAAAGGTAAAAGGCTCGAAACCGAAAATAAATGGAAATGGCTATGTTTTCATTAAAAAAGGACGCCACCCTTTGATCGATCCACAAGAAGTAGTTCCAAATGATATTGAGCTTGGGAAGGACTATACTTCTATCGTAATAACAGGTCCAAATACAGGTGGAAAAACCGTCACATTAAAAACAATCGGTTTATTAACGATAATGGCACAATCAGGTCTGCAAATTCCGGCACAGGAAGAATCTGAGATTGCTGTTTTTGAATCCGTATATGCCGATATCGGTGACGAACAATCCATTGAACAAAGCTTAAGTACATTTTCATCCCATATGGTGAATATTGTAGATATTTTAAAACGGGTCGATGAAAATAGTTTAGTTCTTTTTGATGAATTGGGGGCAGGAACCGATCCGCAGGAAGGGGCTGCACTTGCAATCTCGATTCTTGATGAAGTCTATAGCCGAGGTGCCAGGGTAATGGCAACAACCCATTATCCGGAACTTAAAGCATATGGGTACAACCGTGAAGGGGTCGTTAATGCAAGTGTCGAATTCGATATTGAAACATTAAGCCCGACGTATAAGCTATTAATTGGGGTTCCAGGACGAAGTAATGCATTCGAAATTTCGAAACGACTTGGACTTTCAGATTCAATAATTAACCTAGCGAAAAGTCATATTAGCTCTGAAACGAACACAGTTGAAAATATGATTGCCTCTCTGGAAAAGAGTAAAAAAGATGCTAAGCAGGAGCTTGATGAGGCGGAAGATATCCGCAGACAATCAGAAAAACTTCATAAGCATCTTCAAGAGCAACTCATCGAATTTAATGAACAGCGTGACAAACTATACGAAAAAGCAGAACGTAAAGCAGCTGAAACGATCAATCATGCAAAAGCTGAAGCAGAGGAAGTCATTCGCGATTTACGTAAAATGAAGCTCGAGCAACATTCCCATGTGAAAGAACATCAATTAATTGATGCAAAAAAACGCTTGGAAAATGCTGTTCCGAAACTTACAGAAAAAACGAATAAACAATCTGTCTCTAAGAACACAAAGAGGAAACTTGTCCCTGGTGACGAAGTGAAGGTGATTAGCCTGAATCAAAAGGGGCATCTAATCGAAAAGGCAGGAAATACTGAATGGCAGGTTCAAATCGGGATTTTAAAAATGAAGGTAAAAGAAAAAGATCTCGAGTTTGTAAGCAGTCCGAAACCAGTGGAAACAAAGCCGCTTGCGACAGTAAGAGGAAAGGACTACCATGTGAGTCTAGAGCTTGACTTACGTGGTGAACGTTATGAGAATGCACTCGTTAAAGTGGAAAAATACATTGATGATGCATTACTAGCGGGCTATCCACGGGTATCCATTATCCATGGAAAAGGAACAGGTGCCCTAAGGCAGGGGGTCCAAGAATACCTGAAAAATCACCGCTCCGTAAAATCTGCAAGATTTGGGGAAGCAGGAGAAGGTGGAACAGGTGTCACTGTTGTAGAACTATAACTTTATTCAGTCGGGGTTTCAAACCCCAACAGAATAAAGTTAAAGCCTCCGGCGGATGCCACGATTTTTTAATGGAAGTTTTTCTAGCATAAGATCAAAGACTAAGATCGCCACATCCTGTGGCAACGTCTTTGTGACCCACCTCGTGTGGGCCTAAAAAAATCGGGCGCAAATACGCCAAGGCGTATTTGANAATAAATCAAGGATAATCTCTAATAGGGAGAGAAGAAAATGGATCAATTTTGGGATAATGAATATGTGTTAACAGCTGCTAACTACAGTGTCGTTATACTGTGTATGGTTCTGTTTATGGCTATATTTGAATTGGTCACCAAATATAAAAATTGGGAAGAAATCCAAAAGGGTAACTTATCAGTTGCAATGGCAACCGGAGGGAAAATCTTTGGAATCGCAAATATATTCCGCTATTCCATCCAAAATCATGATTCACTATTCGTCATGATCGGCTGGGGTGTATTTGGATTCTTCCTCCTGTTGATTGGCTACTTTATTTTTGAATTTTTAACGCCAAAGTTCAACATCGATGTTGAAATACAACAAGATAATCGCGCAGTAGGGCTCATATCCATGATTATATCCGTGGGCCTCTCTTATGTAATCGGCGCTGGGATTGGAAATGGTGGTTTTTAATATGGAAAAGCTAGCGAAAATTTTGTTAGTTGTAAGTGGAATATTTGTTATCATCGGAATAATATATCTCGTTTTATAGGCTTAGGGGCTGATTGGATTAACCATCAGCCCTATTTATTTTTCATAAATAAGACGTAAAGAGCAACATCAATTCATGAATGTAATTGTCACGGAATATTCATTATACTATAATGAATATAAGTGGTTTGAAAATTCAAACCGGATTCTGAATACGTCTTCGTATTCCCGATTAAAAGTTTATAAGGGAGGTTATAAGATGGAGCTAGAAAGGCCGTGGTTAGCTAATTATCCAGAGGAAATTCCACATGAACTTGAATACGAGAGCATTCCGATTCAAGCATATTTGAGTCGAACAGCAAAAGAATTTCCCGGGAAGACTGCAGTTCATTTTCAAGGAAAAGAATTAACTTTTTCGCAAGTATACGAAGAATCTTTGAAGCTTGCAAACTATTTAATGGAACAAGGCATTCAAAAAGGAGACCGTATTGCCATCATGCTGCCAAATTGTCCACAGGGTGTAATTGCCTATTACGGTGTTCTATTTTCTGGTGCAATCGTTGTCCAGACAAACCCATTGTATACCGAAAGGGAACTTGAATATCAACTAAATGATTCAGGTTCAAAAGCAATCATAACATTGGATATCCTTTTTCCGCGCGTCTCAAAAGTGAAAGCGCTAACACAATTGAAACACATCATTGTTACGGAAATTAAGGATTATCTACCCTTCCCAAAAAATTTGATCTATCCTTTCATTCAAAAGAAACAATATGGTCTCGTAGTTAAGGTCGAACACGGGGGAACAAACCACTTACTAAGGGAAATTAGTAAGAATTCGGAAGCAAAAGAAATCGATATTGAGATAGATCCTGAAGAAGATCTGGCATTGTTACAATATACCGGAGGAACAACAGGCTTTCCAAAGGGCGTAATGTTAACACATCGAAATTTAGTGGCAAATACAATTATGTGTTCGAAATGGATGTATAAAAGTAAAAAAGGAGAAGAGTCCGTATTGGCGATTCTGCCATTTTTCCATGTATACGGAATGACCACAGTGTTAAATCTCTCGATTATGATGGCTTCAAAAATGATTCTCTTGCCAAAATTCAATGTAGAAGACACATTAAAAACGATTCATAAACAAAGACCTACAATATTCCCCGGGGCACCAACCATGTACATTGGGTTATTGAATCATCCTGATCTTAATAAATACGATCTTTCTTCAATCGATTCCTGTATTAGTGGTTCAGCAGCATTGCCACTTGAAATTCAGGAACAATTTGAAAAAGTAACTGGTGGAAAGCTTGTAGAAGGCTATGGTTTATCGGAAGCCTCCCCTGTTACACATGCGAATTTACTTTGGGGACATCGTGTAAATGGCAGCATTGGGTTACCGTGGCCAGACACAGATGCAGCCGTGCTATCAATGGAAACAGGTGAGCCTGTCGGATTTGGAGAAATTGGGGAAATTGCAGTAAAAGGTCCTCAGGTTATGGGAGGATATTGGAATAATCCAGAGGAGACTCAAAATACATTCCGGGATGGCTGGTTATTAACTGGTGACTTGGGCTATATGGATGAGGACGGATATTTCTATGTCGTCGATCGTAAAAAGGATATGATCATTGCGGGTGGATTTAATATTTACCCAAGAGAAGTGGAAGAGGTCCTTTTTGAACATGAAAAGATTCAAGAGGCTGTTGTAGCAGGAATTCCTGATCCATATCGTGGTGAAACGGTAAAGGCATATGTTGTTTTAAAGGAAGGTCAGCATTGTACTGAGGAGGAACTTGATACTCATTGCCGTAAACATCTAGCAGCCTATAAAGTTCCAAGAGTGTATGAATTTAAAAAGGAATTACCTAAAACAATTGTAGGAAAAGTACTGCGTCGAGTATTGGTGGAAGAAGAAAAGGAAAGACTAACAAAAATCAATTAAGAATTAGGATCGATCAGCTCTAAAGACATCTATGTATAAAACATTAGATAAGTGATGAGCCGAAGACGCGTGCCTAAGGCTCTTTTTTCTTTACCCCATAAAAAGAGCAAATATAAAACATGTCATATTTAATAAGATAATCTTGACAGTTTTTATATTACGTTTTATCATAGAAATATGAATGACTATTCATTCATTTTTTTCTGAAAGGAAGTAAGATCTTGAAAAATACAAAACCAAAATATAAGCAAATCATAGACGCGGCAGTAGTTGTCATTGCGGAAAATGGATATCATCAATCCCAAGTTTCTCGAATTGCTAAACAAGCAGGCGTGGCAGACGGGACAATCTATCTTTATTTTAAAAATAAAGAGGATATTCTTGTGTCACTATTCCACGAAAAAATGGGAGAGTTCATTGAAAAAATTGAAGCTGAAATAGCAGGAAAATCGACCGCGGCGGAGAAGTTATTAACATTGGTAGAAAAACACTTTGAACTATTATCTGCCGATCATCACCTTGCGATCGTTACACAGCTTGAATTAAGACAATCAAATAAGGAATTACGTCACCGAATTAATGAGGTCCTAAAAGGATATTTACGAACAATCGAATCCATTATCAAATTTGGCAAAGAAAACGGTGATTTTAATCCAAACCTTGATGTCCGGTTAGCAAGACAAATGATCTTTGGCTCGATCGATGAAACGGCAACTACATGGGTCATGAACGAACAAAAGTATGATTTGTCAGCTTTGGCAAAAGAGATTCATGCCTTAATAGTAAATGGTTGTGGGAAGACACACCTCTAGCATAATACTAGGGGTGTGTACATACATATGAGGAGGGATGCAGATGGAGTTTTTTAAGGTGAAAATAGAAGAGTATATCGCCACTATTGCCTTTAATCGTCCTCCAGCAAATGCATTATCATCAACTGTTTTGAAAGAGCTTGCAAGTTTGCTAGAGACAATCGAGACTAATGATGCCGTACGAGTTTTGGTTATCCATGGGGAAGGACGATTCTTCTCTGCCGGGGCCGATATAAAAGAGTTTACAACAATCAACTCTGGTGAAGAATTTTCAAATCTTGCGAGAAAGGGTCAAAGCTTATTTGAAAGAATGGAAAGATTTCCAAAACCGATTATTGCAAGTATTCACGGAGCAGCCCTAGGCGGGGGTCTAGAGCTTGCGATGGCATGTCACTTCCGGCTTGTAAGTGAAAAGGCAAAGCTTGGGTTACCTGAGCTGCAGCTTGGACTTATTCCGGGATTTGCGGGTACAGCACGCTTACCACGCTACGTGGGAATTGCTAAGGCTGCTCAAATGCTGTGGACAAGTGACCCGATTAGCGGTGTCGAGGCTGTCCAGTATGGATTGGCAAATCAGGCTTTCCCGGAAGAGAATCTTCATGAGGAAACGATGGCGATTGCTAACAAGATTGCCCAAAAAAGCCCCGTATCGATAAAAGCAACAATTGAATTATTAAATTCAATGAAGAATGAACAATATGAAGCAACGGTTAAGCGGGAAGCTGTATTATTCGGTGAAATGTTCGTCTCACGGGATGGGCAAGAGGGAATATCTGCTTTCATTGAAAAACGTCAGCCCACGTTTAAAGGGGAATAATAGATTACAAGTTTTTAAGAAAATAAATGAGATTATTAAGGTTGATTTTTCCAAAATATAGCACAAAACCTTAGGAGGGAAACACATGAACATCTTTGTTATTTTGAAGAGAACATTTGATACGGAAGAAAAAATCGTTGTAAACAATGGACAAATCAGTGAAGATGGTGCTGAATTTATAATTAACCCGTATGACGAATATGCGGTTGAAGAAGCAATCAGGCTTCGTGATGCAAACCGTGGAGAAGTAACTGTTGTAACCGTTGCTACGACTGATGAAGTCGATAAAGAATTGCGCACAGCATTAGCAATGGGTGCAGATAAAGCCGTCATTATTAATACCGAAGATGATCTTGAAGATGGAGATCAATATACAACTGCAAAAATATTAGCAGAATACTTAAAAGATAAGGATGCCGATATCATTTTAGCTGGAAACGTTGCAATCGACGGAGGTTCAGGTCAGGTCGGTCCACGTGTTGCTGGAATTTTAGATATTCCTTATGTAACGACTATTACAAAACTTGAAGTTGACGGTTCAAAAGTAACAGTAGTTAGAGACGTAGAAGGCGACTCCGAGGTTATTGAGACTTCATTACCAGTACTTGTTACATGTCAACAAGGTTTGAATGAGCCGCGCTACCCATCTTTACCTGGAATTATGAAGGCGAAGAAAAAGCCGCTTGATGAGCTTGAGTTAGACGATTTAGATCTGGATGAAGATGATGTAGAAGCAAAAACAAAAACAATTGAAATCTATCTTCCACCTAAAAAGGAAGCTGGTAGAGTACTTGAAGGTGAGTTAGAAGCTCAGGTCAAAGAACTAGTATCACTTCTTCATAACGAAGCAAAGGTTGTATAACCTTTGCAGATGTTTTTGTATGCGATTTCAAAATTTCACTTAACTAATCTAGGGGGTTACGCATAATGTCAAGAAAAGTTATAGTTCTAGGGGAAGCACGAGATGGTGCATTACGAAACGTATCTTTTGAAGCAATTGCGGCCGGTAAAACAGTGGCGGAAGGCGGCGAAGTAGTTGCAGTTTTAGTTGGAGACTCTATAAGCCTATTAGCAAAAGAATTAATCCATTATGGTGCAGATAGGGTTATAACAGTGGAGGATGCAAAATTAGGCGCATATACTCCCGACGGTTTTTCACAAGCTTTACTAGCTGTCATTGATGCCGAATCACCTGAAGCTTTAGTATTTGGACATACTTCATTAGGAAAAGACCTATCACCAAAAATTGCAGGAAAGCTTAATTCGGGATTAATCTCAGATGTCACAGCTATTGAAATTGCAGGTGGAAACATTGTCTTTACCCGCCCAATCTATTCAGGTAAGGCATTTGAAAAGAAAATTGTAACGGACGGATTAATGATTGCAAGTGTTCGTCCAAACAATATTACCCCACTTGAAAAAGACGAATCACGTTCTGGAGATGTTACCTCTCTATCCGTTGACATCAAAGATTTACGTACAATTGTAAAGGAAATTGTGCGAAAGGCGTCAGAAGGTGTTGATTTGTCCGAAGCGAAGGTTGTTATTGCGGGTGGACGTGGAGTGAAAAGTGCTGACGGTTTTGAACCATTAAAAGAATTAGCGACTGTTCTAGGTGGAGCAGTAGGTGCTTCTCGCGGTGCATGTGATGCGGATTACTGTGACTACTCCCTTCAAATTGGTCAAACTGGTAAGGTCGTTACACCTGATCTGTATATCGCTTGTGGTATCTCAGGAGCAATCCAGCACTTAGCCGGAATGTCAAACTCTAAAGTAATCGTTGCGATCAACAAAGATCCGGAAGCAAACATCTTCAAGGTTGCGGACTATGGAATCGTTGGGGACCTTTTTGAAGTAGTTCCAATGCTTACTGACGAGTTTAAGAAATTAAAAATAAATGCATAATCGGTAATGAAGCTAGCCGACAGCTGCTTAATTTATAGAGATTTTTTCCATTACACCTTTGACAAAAAGTATGGTATACTAATTCATGCGATGAGCTGATTTGCATAAGTCGAGTTGACACGCCTTTTGGCAAGGCACTATGTGGAGTGCTGTCTCTCGCCGCAATACGCAAAAAAGACGTCCTTTTAGGGCGTCTTTTTCTATTTGCTGAGAAAAACACAGGACCTTTGGCTGAAGATGTCCAACTACTCTTTTATATCTATACATATCACGTTAAAAAAATGGGGAAGATGATTATGTATGAAATATAATGTCTAACCTATTACTTCTGATTTATTTACCTGATTATTTTGAAGCAAATTATTCGTAAAATGACATTCCAGGTGGTATACTCTTGGTAGAATTTCAAAGTTGTAACATATTTAGGAGGAGTTAAAATGGCTATAACAAACGTTACAGACCAAAATTTTGACACAGAAACAAAGGATGGTTTAGTTTTAGCAGATTTTTGGGCACCTTGGTGTGGACCTTGTAAGATGATTGCTCCAGTATTAGAAGAATTAGATACTGAAATTGGAGACAAAGTAAAAATTGTGAAACTTGATGTAGATGATAACCAAGAAACTGCAGCTAAGTTTGGCGTAATGAGCATCCCAACTTTACTTGTATTCAAGAATGGTGAAGTTGTAGATAAAGTAGTGGGCTACCAACCAAAAGAAGCATTAGCTGGAAAACTCGCTAACCATTATTAATTAACAAAAAGACAGCCGTCCGCGGCTGTTTTTGTTTGCTCTTTTTTAACAGCGGAATTCCTTTTTTTCACATAACACATCCTTCGTAAAAATGTTACAATATAAGGTATGCATAATAAGAAGCAAATGCGTACTTTGCATTTTAGAACAGATGGAGTGGGTGAATATGCACGATCATCTTAAAGAAAAATTAGCGATATTACCCGACCAGCCTGGTTGTTATTTAATGAAAGACAGGCAAGGGACCATTATTTATGTGGGAAAAGCAAAAGTGTTAAAGAACCGTGTTCGGTCTTATTTTACAGGGTCGCATGATGGTAAAACATTGAGACTTGTAAATGAGATTGAGGATTTTGAATATATCGTAACATCTTCAAATATTGAAGCTTTACTATTAGAAATAAACTTAATTAAAAAGCATGATCCGAAATATAATATCATGCTAAAGGATGACAAGACATATCCTTTTATTAAAATCACCGCTGAAAAACATCCTCGTTTATTGATTACACGAAAAGTTAAGAAGGACAAAGGTAAATATTTTGGACCGTACCCGAATGTCCAAGCAGCAACCGAAACAAAAAAACTATTAGACCGGATTTATCCTTTACGAAAATGTTCATCTATACCAGATAAAGTTTGTTTGTATTATCATATCGGTCAATGTCTCGCACCTTGTGTGAACGAAATACCCGATGAAACAAATAAAAAAATGGTAGATGACATCACTCGCTTTCTTAATGGCGGATATAAAGAAATTAAAGCCGAATTAACTGAAAAAATGTTAAAGGCTTCGGAAGAACTGGATTTCGAGAGAGCGAAAGAGTTCCGTGATCAAATCACAAATATTGAAACAACGATGGAAAAACAGAAGATGACCATGAACGATTTTATCGACCGTGATGTATTCGGTTATTCCTATGATAAAGGCTGGATGTGTGTACAAGTCTTTTTCATTCGTCAAGGTAAATTAATAGAGCGGGATGTTTCATTATTTCCATTTTACAATGAGCCAGAACAAGATTTCCTGACTTACCTTGGACAATTCTACTTGAAAGAGAATCATTTTAAACCAAAGGAAGTGCTAGTTCCTAGTTCAATTGACCATGAAATAGCAGAGCAATTACTAGAGGTAAACGTTCAACAACCTAGTCGAGGGAAGAAAAAACAACTGGTGGACCTGGCAACGAAAAATGCCAAAATCGCGCTAACAGAAAAATTTTCTCTGATTGAGCGTGATGAAGAGCGGACAATCAAGGCAGTTGAAAACTTGGGTCAAAGAATGGGAATATACACCCCCCATCGGATAGAAGCATTTGATAACTCAAATATCCAGGGAACAGATCCTGTTTCTGCTATGATTGTGTTTACTGACGGAAAACCAGATAAAAAGGAATATAGAAAATATAAAATTAAATCCGTTCAAGGTCCTGATGATTATGAATCGATGAGAGAGGTTGTGCGGAGAAGATATAGTCGTGCTCTTAAAGACAACCTTCCATTACCGGATCTTATCATCATTGACGGAGGAAAAGGACATCTTGCTGCAGTAAGGGATATTCTTGAAAATGAGTTAGGTTTAGAAATCCCGTTAGCAGGGCTTGCGAAGGATGATAAGCATAGGACTTCAGAGCTGCTGATTGGGGACGCACCTGAAATTGTGCAACTGCCAAGAAATAGCCAGGAGTTTTATCTTCTTCAACGGATACAAGACGAAGTGCACCGTTTTGCCATTACCTTCCATCGTCAAGTTCGCGGAAAAAGTGCTTTTCAATCTGTACTTGATGATATTCCCGGAGTCGGTGAAAAACGGAAGAAAACACTACTAAAGCATTTTGGTTCTATCAAAAAGTTGAAGGAAGCGAGTATTGAGGAAATCCAACAAGCCAATATTCCCCGTCCTACTGCTGAAGCCATCTTTGAAAAATTAAAAGAATAGTCGTTGCTATTTTGAAAATACTCTGATATAATCCTAACTAATATTATATTACACTTCATTACGTTGAAGTGATGATAGAGGCGCGAGCTTTATCAGTATGCAATTGGAGGGGGAATGAGCCCTTGTGATCATTGCTGAAAGGAAAGTTCGCCGAAGTGAACAAAGGTCTCATACCTTTTTTTGCTGGTCTTATGTTTAAGAGACGTAAGATTGTCAAGATGAATTAATCTTGGAGAGCTATCTCACGATGTGACACGTTGTTAGCTTACGTATATCACAGCAATGAGAGATTCTCTCATTGCTGTTTTTTATTTTATTCAGCTAGGGCTAACCTAGCTGAATAAAATAAAAGCCTCCGGCGGATGCCACAGATTTCTTAGAGGAAATTTTTCGAGCGAAGGATCAAAGACTAAGAACGCTACTTCCTGTGGCAACGTCTTTGTGACCCACCTCGTGTGGGCCTAAAGAAATCTGGGCGCAAATACGCCAAGGCGCATTTGATTAATTAAAGGAGCTGTTATTGATATGGGGATCATCGTACAAAAGTTTGGAGGCACCTCAGTAGGGTCACCGGATAAAATTAAAAATGTTGCAAATCGCGTTATTCAGGAAGTGAAATCAGGAAACCAAGTTGTAGTGGTTGTATCAGCAATGGGCAAAACAACGGATCATCTTGTAAGCCTAGCAAATGATATTACAAGCTCGCCAAGTAAACGAGAGATGGATATGTTGTTAAGTACAGGCGAACAAGTAACAATCGCGCTTTTATCCATGGCACTACAGGAAAAGGGCTTTGAATCCGTATCTTATACAGGCTGGCAGGCTGGTATTGAAACGGAGTCTATACATAGCAATGCCCGCATTGAAAATATTCAAATTTCAAGAGTAAACAATAGCTTAAAAGAAGGGAAAATCGTTGTCGTAGCAGGATTCCAGGGAATCAGTAGTTCCGGAGATATAACGACTCTCGGACGGGGGGGGTCTGATACAACTGCAGTTGCACTTGCAGCCGCATTGAATGCGGATAAATGTGATATCTACACAGATGTAACGGGTGTATATACGACAGACCCTCGCGTCGTTCCATCTGCACGTAAGCTTCATTCCATTTCCTATGACGAAATGCTAGAGCTTGCAAACCTAGGTGCTGGTGTACTTCACCCGCGAGCAGTAGAATTTGCAAAAAACTTTGAAATGCCGCTTGAAGTTCGTTCAAGCATCGAGCTAGAAAATGGAACCATTATTGAGGAGGAAGTTTCAATGGAAAAGAGTCTTGTTGTTAGGGGAATTGCTTTTGAGGACCAGATTACAAGGGTAACAGTATCTGGATTGCCAAATGAATTACACACACTATCAACCATCTTTGGCACACTCGCAAGGAATGGTCTTAACGTAGATATCATCATACAAAACATGACTGATGAAAATCATACAAATATTTCATTTTCAGTAAAAACACCTGACTTACGGGACACTCTTGCTGTTTTAGAAAATAACAAGGATATCTTAAAATATGAGAGTATCCAGCATGAGGATGGGTTAGCGAAGGTTTCGATTGTAGGGTCTGGAATGGTTTCAAATCCAGGTGTTGCGGCCGATATGTTCCAAGTGCTAGCACAAGAAAACATTGAAGTAAAAATGGTAAGTACATCTGAAATCAAAGTTTCCACCGTTGTTGAACAAGGAAGTATGGTTCGTGCGGTTGAGGCTTTACATGATTCATTTAACTTAGCAGCAGTTGAAGAAGAAAAAGCAAAGGTTAAACTATAATTTAAAGAAGGGTAGTCCAAAGGGGATTATAAGACCTTGGGCGCCCTTTTCTATATAAAAAAACTGCACAAATTGTGCAGACTTTATTCTTCGGTAATGTCTTTTGGGTCCCATTTTACCGTAAATATGATTTTTTGCGCTCGTCGTTTTTGTTGTTCAAAGCTTTCAGTGATTCGATTTTTCTGTTGTTGAATTTGTTGAGCAAGAAAACCGGATTCAAGTTGGAATGTACAAATATCTTTTCGTTTAAAACGAGAAGACACAATATTACCATCTAAATGAAATTCGATGGAGTTCTTATCCGAACGTTCTATCTTTAGGTCTCCCCATCCAGCATCATGAAAAAACGAAATCATTTCTTCAATCGTTGGTAAGGGAAATTTACGGGCAAGATTTTTTCCAGCCCAGTACAAAATCTGGGGAGTTTCTTTTCCAAGTAAATCGGGAATTAAAATTTCACGTATGAGTTCATAGCCAAAAACAGAAACGGTCTGTTCACTTGAAATAACATTTTGTTCATTAATGTTCATGTTCTTCACTGTATTCCCCTCTTTCTCCATTCATTATTATAAACTATTGGGGGGAAGAAACACATGAATTTTTTTGTTTCTTTTTGTCATATTGAATCGATTTGGATTTCAGCCAGATCCTAACAAAAGTGTCTAATTATTATCAGATTCATGAATAAATTGTGGACATGTTTCCTTGACGCTCTTGCTTTATGGGAGTAAAATGTATTTGTTACATTATACTGATAAAAGAAAATTGTGGCTACATTTGTCTTTTTATCTATGAAAAAAGTAAATTTGTAGTTTACTGCAAAGGTTTTCAATTGTCAGTTTTTATTTTCGTCCTAATATATAATTCTGCAGGATGATGAATTAAAAGGAGTACCTAAGAAGGTGCGGTTTATTATTAAGGGGGGTAAAGTATGGCTGGTAATCGTGAGTTTTTTAATCGCAGGCTTCATTCATTATTAGGTGTAATTCCTGTAGGGGTATTCCTAATTCAACACTTAGTGGTGAATAACTTTGCAACAAGAGGAGCAGATGCATTTAACAGTGCTGCTGGTTTTATGGGGAATCTCCCATTCAGAATTTTTCTAGAAATTTTTATTATCTATCTACCATTATTATTTCACGCGATTTACGGTCTATATATTGCCTTTACTGCAAAGAACAATGTGAGTAGATACGGCTTTTTCCGTAACTGGATGTTCTTCTTACAGCGTATATCCGGAATCATTACTCTAATTTTCTTAGCATGGCATGTATGGCAAACGCGTATTCAAGCAGCTTTCGGGGTAGCAGTTGACTTTAATATGATGGCAGAGATCTTTAGCTCACCAGCAATGATTGTTTTCTATCTCGTTGGTGTAATCTCAACCATTTTCCATTTCTCAAATGGGCTGTGGTCATTCGCTGTTAGTTGGGGGCTAACTACAACTCCTCGCTCTCAACAAATTGCATCATATGTAACAATCATTATTTTTATTGCATTATCATACGTGGGTATTTCTACTATTTTTGCATTCGTTTAAGTTTTTGAAAATTGGATCGTTCACAGTTTTATTACAGGTTGAACGATCTCTTATTGGGGAGTGAGTATTTTGAGTCAAGGAAAAGTTATCGTAGTTGGTGGTGGATTAGCTGGTTTAATGGCTACCATCAAGGCTGCTGAAGAAGGAACACAAGTTGATTTATTTTCACTCGTACCTGTAAAACGATCTCACTCTGTTTGTGCACAAGGCGGGATTAACGGTGCGGTTAATACAAAAGGTGAAGGGGATTCTCCGTGGATCCACTTTGACGATACAGTATATGGTGGAGATTTCCTGGCAAACCAAAAGCCAGTTAAGGCAATGTGTGATGCTGCACCAGGTATTATTCACTTAATGGACCGTATGGGTGTAATGTTTAACCGTACACCTGAAGGTTTACTTGATTTCCGTCGTTTCGGAGGAACTCAACATCACCGTACCGCATTTGCTGGTGCTACAACCGGTCAGCAATTGCTTTATGCTTTAGATGAGCAGGTTCGTCGTCACGAAGTAGCAGGTCTTGTTACAAAGTATGAAGGTTGGGAATTCCTGGGAGTCATTCAAGACGATGAAGGGGTTTGTCGTGGTATCGTTGGCCAAAACCTTCATTCAATGGAAATTCAATCATTCCCTGCTGATGCTGTAATTATGGCATCTGGTGGTCCTGGAATTATCTTTGGTAAGACAACAAACTCAGTTATTAACACTGGTTCTGCAGCGTCAATTGTGTACCAACAGGGTGCATATTATGCAAACGGTGAGTTCATTCAAATCCATCCAACAGCTATTCCTGGAGATGACAAACTTCGCCTAATGAGTGAATCTGCTCGTGGTGAAGGTGGACGAGTATGGACGTACAAAGATGGTAAGCCTTGGTACTTCCTGGAAGAAAGATATCCTGCATACGGAAACTTAGTTCCACGTGATATTGCAACACGTGAAATTTTCAATGTGTGTGTAGATATGAAGCTAGGTATCAACGGTGAAAACATGGTTTATCTAGATCTTTCTCATAAAGATCCAAAAGAACTTGATATTAAATTAGGTGGAATTATTGAAATCTATGAAAAATTCATGGGTGACGATCCACGTAAAGTCCCAATGAAAATCTTCCCTGCTGTTCACTACTCAATGGGCGGATTATGGGTTGACGATCATCAACAAACGAACATCCCTGGATTATTTGCAGCTGGAGAATGTGATTTCTCACAGCATGGTGCAAACCGCTTAGGTGCAAACTCATTATTATCGGCTATCTTCGGTGGTATGGTTGCTGGTCCTAATGCTGTTCATTACATCAAGGGACTTAAGAAGGGCACAGATTCCATTTCTTCAACTGTTTTCGATAGCCATGTAAAACAAGAGCAAGAAAAATGGGATAACATTATGTCAATGAATGGTACTGAGAATGCATACATCCTTCATAAAGAGCTTGGTGAATGGATGACTGATAACGTAACAGTTGTTCGTTACAATGACAAGTTATTAAAGACAGACGAAAAAATTCAAGAGTTGTTGGAGCGTTATCGGAACATTAATATCAATGACACTTCTAAATGGAGCAACCAAGGTGCGACATTTACTCGTCAATTACAAAATATGCTTCAGCTTGCACGTGTCATTACTATTGGTGCATATAACCGAAACGAAAGCCGTGGAGCGCACTATAAGCCAGATTTCCCTAAACGTAATGACGAGGAATTCTTAAAAACAACGATGGCTAAGTTTACTGGTAAAGAAACAGCGCCTGCATTCCACTATGAAGAGGTAGACACTTCATTAATTACACCACGTGAACGTGACTACACTAAGAATAAGGAGGAAAAGTAAGATGAGTGAAAAAACAGTCGAATTTCATGTTACTCGTCAGGATACTCCAGATTCCGATTCTTATGTGATTAAATTTAAGGTTCCATACCGTAAGAATATGAATGTAATTTCTGCTTTAATGGAATTCCGTCGTAATCCTGTGGATATTAATGGAAACAAAGTGGCCCCAATTACTTGGGATATGAACTGTTTGGAAGAGGTTTGCGGTGCTTGTTCAATGGTTATCAATGGCAAGCCGCGTCAATCTTGTTCCGCTCTTATTGACCAACTTGAACAGCCAATCAAACTTGAACCAATGAAGACATTCCCAATCGTGCGTGACCTGCAAATTGACCGCAGCAGAATGTTCGATTCATTGAAGAAAGTAAAAGCTTGGATCCCAATCGATGGAACATACGATTTGGGACCTGGGCCTCGTATGCCAGAGAAGAAACGTCAATGGGCATATGAATTATCAAAATGTATGACATGTGGTGTATGTCTTGAAGCATGTCCGAATGTAAATAGCAAATCCGAATTCATCGGTCCAGCTCCATTGTCGCAAGTTCGTTTATTCAATGCTCACCCAACTGGTGCAATGAATAAAGGAGAACGTTTAGAAACAATAATGGGAGATGGAGGCCTTGCAAACTGTGGTAACTCACAAAACTGTGTTCAGTCTTGTCCAAAAGGTATTCCACTCACAACTTCAATTGCAGCTCTAAACAGAGACACTTCAATCCAAGCGTTTAGAAATATGTTTGGTAGTGACCAAGTCTAATAGAGAAGCGCACTCCTTCATGTAAATGGAGGAGTGCTTTTTTATGAGGAGATACTTAGTGAAAGGGTAAACTTTTCATAAGTCGTGAAAAATCTTCCTTTTCCCATTGGAAGAAGGCACCACTTTACCATGACATGAATAATCTTATGTAAGGGAGCTATTGGAATGAAACATATTACCTATATCGATGATATTAAGACATGGGAGAATACATTTGATTTTTTCCAACCGATTCAAGTACGCTTTTCCGAAACGGATATGTTTGGACATCTAAATAACACCGTACCCTTTACTTACTTTGAGGAAGCAAGAATTCAATATTTTAACCAACTAGGGTTTATGCAAAAATGGACAGACAAATCCAGCGATGCAATCCCAGTGGTTGCAAACCAACAATGTGATTATTTGAAACAAGTCTTTTTCGGAGAACAACTAAGGCTGTATGTTAAAATAAATCAGCTTGGTAATTCCTCAATGGATATTCATTATATGGCAAAGGACAAAGAGGGATCCATTTGTTTTGTCGGCAGGGGTACATTAGTTCAAATGTCCAAGCGAACGGGAAAAGGGGAACCATGGTCTGATGAGTTGAAGCATATGTTAAAAAAGCATCTAACTTATATTGTATGAGCAAAGTGGAGGAAAATACCACTACTCTAAAAAATGGACGTAAAAAAGTCTACATATCAACCTTTTAACAGTCACAGCAACACTCTCCTTCTCATACTATATGGTGACTAAATATATACCCATCCAGTAGTTCAGCTCGAACCTTAGCAAGGAGGGTTACAATACTTGAAGGAGAAAGATTTTCAACCAAAACCGCTACTAACAAAAAGAGAGAGAGAAGTTTTTGAATTACTAGTTCAAGATAAAACAACGAAAGATATCGCAAATGAATTATTCATTAGCGAAAAAACAGTTCGTAACCACATTTCGAATGCGATGCAGAAGCTGGGAGTTAAGGGGCGTTCTCAAGCAGTTGTAGAGCTCCTTCGTATGGGAGAACTTGAACTTTAAGTATTACCGGCTACACTTTACACAAGTAAGGTAGCCGGTTACTTATTTAACTTCGTATTCTAAATACTTGAACTTGCTTTTTGCGTGAAAAAAGTAGAAAATAAGAATAATATAGTTTTTTCCTGAAATGAAAAAGACCCTATGGATTACATAATTCACTAACTGAGACGAGAGAAAAAACAGTTAGATTTTACACTAAAAACCTTACTAGGAGAGGATGTAATGACTGTTCAAGAAAGCAATGAAACGAAAGACTCCCAAATAATCGCAGATATTGAAAAATCTCTTCGTTTTATTTCTGGCATAATCAAACAAAAAGGCCGTGAAATCTTAAGTAACTTCACAATAACAACACCACAATTTATCGCCCTTCAGTGGTTGCTTGAACATGGAGACATGACAATTGGTGAATTATCAAATAAAATGTATTTAGCATGCAGCACAACAACCGATCTTGTGGATCGAATGGAAAAAAATAATCTTGTCATGCGTGTAAAAGACCCAAAAGATCGTCGTGTCGTTCGAATTCATTTACTTGAAGAAGGGGAACGCATCATCGAGGAAGTTATTAAAAAAAGACAAGAATATTTACATGAAATCATGGGAAATTTTTCCGATGAAGAAGTACCCCAACTAGAAAAAAGTCTTAGAAAATTACATCAAGAAATGCGAGTAGAATGAGGCGAAACGTTTGAAAAGACCAATCGGAGTTATTGATTCCGGGGTGGGCGGTTTAACCGTTGCTCGGGAAATAATTAGACAATTACCAAATGAAGAAATCATCTATTTAGGTGATAACGCAAGGTGTCCGTATGGGCCAAGACCTGCGGAAGAAGTTCGTCAGTTCACTTGGGAGCTGACGAACTATTTATTGTCACATGACATTAAAATGCTTGTCATCGCCTGCAATACGGCAACCGCCCTTGTATTGGACGAAATCCAAGCCGAGCTTTCCATCCCGGTCATCGGCGTAGTCTCCCCTGGAGCAAGGACTGCATTGAAGGTTACAAAAAATAATTATGTTGGTGTCATTGGAACAGTTAACACAATCGAAAGTGGCGCCTATGAAGATGCACTAAGATCAATTAATAATCAAATAAATGTCGAAAGTCTTGCATGCCCCCGATTTGTTCCAATTGTCGAGGCAGGGGAGTTTGTTGGCCCCAAGGCGGAACAAATTGTAGCCGAATCCCTAGAAGTTTTAAAAGGCAAAGAAATCGACACTTTGATTCTTGGCTGTACCCATTATCCACTCCTTCGCGCTACCATCCAAGCTAATCTTGGAGAAAGAATCATGCTCATCGATTCCGGCGCCGAAACCGCCCGCGAAGTCAGCACCATATTGTTCTATAGTGGATTATTAAACAAAAAGTCAAGGAAAAGGAATCACCTGTTCCTCACAACAGGTGAAAAAGAAATTTTCCAACAAATCGCCACCAGCTGGTTTGAAAAACCGGTGTATAACGTGAAATCAGTAAAGTTGTAGAAAAAAAGTCCCTGGGTGGGGCTTTTTTTGGTTTGTCTATAAAAATTGACACTCTAAGGTTTTGACAAGGTTCTAGCGGTACAGGCTTGGTGTGAAATAGGGTGAGCATGTGCCGCATGAGGTGTCTAGCGGTACACGCTTGGTGTGAAATAGGGTGAGCATGTGCCGCATGAAGGATCTAGCGGTACACGCTTGGTGTGAAATAGGGAGAGCATGTACCGCAAGAAGTGTCTAGCGGTACACGCATGGTTTGAAATAGGGAGAGCATGTGCCGCATGAAGTGTCTAGCCGTACATGCTTGGTGTGAAATAGGGTGAGCATGTTCCGCAAGAGGTGTCTAGCGGTACACGCTTGGTGTGAAATAGGGTGAGCATGTGCCGCAAGAAGTGTCTAGCGGTACA
>NZ_LMBW01000009.1:203612-203765 GCF_001439915.1 Fredinandcohnia humi
TGAAGGATCTAGCGGTACACGCATGGTGTGAAATAGGGTGAGCATGTACCGCAAGAGGAGTCTAGCGGTACATGCTTGGTGTGAAATAGGGTGAGCATGTGCCGCAAGAAGTGTCTAGCGGTACATGCTTGGTGTGAAATAGGGTGAGCATGT
>NZ_LMBW01000009.1:203794-203891 GCF_001439915.1 Fredinandcohnia humi
AGTGTCTAGCGGTACACGCTTGCTGTGAAATAGGGTGAGCATGTCCCGCAAGAGGTGTCTAGCGGTACACGCATGGTGTGAAATAGGGTGAGCATGT